>JAXLYU010000046.1:0-3258 GCA_046351255.1 Labilithrix sp. | reverse complement strand
TCCCCAAGATCTTCGCGAAGCTCCTCTACGGTTCGAAGTTCCACCGGCTGCGGCAGTCGCGCGGGCAGCAGGGCATCGGCATCTCCGCCGCGGGCATGTACGGCCAGCTCACCACGGGCCGCCCCGTCGTGATCGTGAGCAAGATCGGCGAGGGCCGCCCCGCGTGGCGCCTCGAAGTTCGCATCGACGCGCGCACCAACAACCCCGAGGTGCTCAACAAAGACCGCGACAAGACCGTGCCCTGGGACAAGGACCACGGCACCGCCGTCGAGATCGAGCTCACGGGCCTCTACCGCGGCGGCCGCACGAGCGTCGACGCGTACCTCGAGCAGACCGTCGTCGCGAACCCGCACCTCGAGCTCACGTACAAGCCCCCGCGCGGCCCCGCGGTGCACTACCCCCGCGTGGCCGAGCAGCTCCCGCCCGAGGCGCAGGAGATCAAGCCGCACCCGCACGGCGTCGAGCTCGGCATGCTCATCAAGATCATGCAGGAGGCCACCGGGCGCACCGTCCACGACACGCTCGTGCACGAGTTCTCGCGCGTGACCGACGCCGTCGCCGACGAGATCTGCGCGCGCGCCGGGGTCGACCCGCAGGGCCTCGCGCCCAAGCTCGACGGCCCGCACATCGAGGCCATCCACGCGGTGATGGTGAGCTCGCAGGCGATGCTCCCGCCGATCAAGCGCTTCGCCACGCGCCTCGCCAAGAGCGACGGGTCGCTGCGCGACGAGATGCTTGAAGAGGGCAGCGGCTTCTCGCAGGGGCTCGCCGAGGCCGTCGCGCGCCGCGCGTCGATCGACGCGACGGTGAAGGCCAGGCTCATCACGCCCTCGCAGCTCGAGAAGCTCTACGAGTCGCTCATGGGCGCGCAGGTGAAGATCCAGCCGCCTCCCGCGACCTGCGTGGTGCCCGTCGGCGAGGAGCTCATCGTGGGCGGCCTCAAGCGGCGCTTCAAGGCCGAGTTCTACGCGGCGCACACGCGGCCTCCGGCGGTGTATCGCGGCAACCCCTTCGTGGTCGAGGCGGGCATCGCGTTCGGCGGCGAGCTCGCGAAGGACGAGGCCGCGGACCTCTTGCGCTTCGCCAACCGCGTCCCGCTGCTCTATCAGCCCCGCGCGTGCGGCGTCACCGAGGCCGTGGTGAAGGTCGACTGGAAGAGCTACGGGCTCCAGCAGCGCAGGGGCGAGCTGCCCATCGGTCCGCTGGCGATCTTCGTCCACCTCGCGAGCGTGTGGGTGCCCTTCACGAGCGAGGCGAAGGAGGCCGTCGCGCACTACGACGAGATCGTGAAGGAGATCCGCCTCGCGCTGATGGAGTGCGGCCGCAAGCTCGGCGTGTGGGTGCGCGCCAAGGACGCCGAGCGCTGGGAGCAGGAGCGAAAGAGCCTGTTCGAGAAGTACATCAAGGAGCTCGCCATCTCGATCAACCGGATCACCGGCGTGGCCGAGCAGAAGGTCGCAGAGGACTTTCAGACCGCGATGGCGAAGCACGTTCACATCACGCCGAAGGCGCCCGTGGGCGACGGCACGACGGGCGAGGGCGGCGCGGCGGTGACGGCAGAAGGCGCCGAGAGCGCAGCGGTCGAAGAGGAGCGCAGCCCGAGCGACAGGCCGCCCGCGGAGGACGCGCCCGCGGAGGCCACGGTGACCCCCATCGCGAAGGCGCCGAAGGCGCCGCGGTCGATGGACGACGGCGAGGAGCAGATGTCGTTCGGCTTCGGGACGGGCTCCGCGTTCGAGGACGTGACGCCCAACAAGACGCGCAAGTACGCGACGCCGGCGCGCAGCGCCGCGGCCCCCAAGCGGGCGACGGTGCGCGACGACGAGGGCGCGAAGACCGCTGCGAAGAAGTCTCCCGCGAAGACCGTGAAGGGCAGGAAGTGACATGGACGAGCGCGACAAGAAGACGCTGAAGAAGATCTCCGAGCTCGCCTACACGGCCCTCGCGTCGGCGCGGACGGGGAAGAACCCGGCCCTCGAGATCCCCGTGCGCGCCCTGTCGAACGTGAACTTCGACAAGGACGAGAAGGTCATCCGCATGGGCGACTCGAAGCAGTCGCGGGTGTTCTTCCACTACAAGCAGGCCAAGGCGTACATGCAGACGTTCCTCATCGCGGAGCGCTGCAAGAAGCTCATCGAGGAGGGTGCCACCACCTCGATCCGTGACATCTACTACGACGCGAAGCACTCCATCGCGGGCACGAAGGAGAACACCTTCGACGAGCAGGCTGAGAGCGATCCGATCATCGAGGACCTCGAGGTCACCATCGACGCGCTGCGCGAGGAGCTTCACCTGCGAGCTGAAAACAAGGGCGCGATGGTCGGCCCCATGACCATCCGTGACACGGGCGACGAGATCGACCTGCGGCGCATGGGCTCGGGCGGCTGGAGCGTGCCCTCGATCGTCGAGGACAACCGCATCCAGTTTCGCAAGCACGAGGCCGAGTACGTGCTCTTCGTCGAGAAGGGCGCCGTGTGGGCGCGCCTCAACGAAGACCGCTACTGGAAGACGCACAAGTGCATGCTCATCCACGGCGGCGGCATGGCGGCGCGCGGCACGCGGCGGCTCCTGCGGCGCATGCACGAGGAGCTCAACCTCCCGGTCTACGTCATCACCGACAACGACCCGTGGGGCTTCTACATCTACTCGGTGATCAAGCAGGGGAGCATCAACCTCGCGTACGAGTCGATGCGCATGGCCGTGCCGAAGGCGCGCTTCCTGGGCATCTCGAGCTTCGACGTCGAGCGCTTCAAGATCAACCCCAACGTGGCCTCCATCGCCCTCACCGACGAGGACGAGAAGCGCGCCGACCAGCTCCTGAAGTACGAGTGGTTCCAGGACAAGCGCTGGCAGGACGAGGTCAACCGGATGAAGAAGACCGGGAAGAAGTACGAGATCGAGGCCCTCTCGACGCTCGGCACCCGCTTCATCACGGAGGAGTACATCCCGCACAAGATCCAGAACCGCATCTGGTTGGATTGATCCGCGCGCGGAAGCGCAGGAGAGGGGGCGATCAGCCCTTCAGCACCATGATCGGCTCCATGCGGAGCGTCGGCGTGATGAGCTCGCGCTGGTCGTCGAGCACCGCGCGGATGTCGCGGTAGACCTCGGGGGCCTCCTCGACGAGGTCTCGAACGCGGCGACGGTCGTAGACCACCGCGCGCATGCGGTGGTCGAGCGCGCGCGCATCGACGCGGTCGCGCGCTTCGCGGCGGGTCATCACGCGACCCGCGCCGTGTGAGCACGACGTCCACGACC
>JAXLYU010000045.1:0-4014 GCA_046351255.1 Labilithrix sp. | reverse complement strand
CGGTCGACAGATCGATGACGTAGATCGGATCGTCCTCGAACGAAAAATCGCCGCGCGGCATGCGGCCGCGGAGCGCCGTCAGATCGATGGCCGGCGAATGAGGATCGCCGAGCTCGCTCTTCGCGAACGAGACCCAAATCGGCATGAACGTGCCCCAGCCCTCGAGCTCGTTCAGGCCGGCGCGCGCGCTCGCTTCCATGAACGTCGGAGCCACGAGGCTGACGTTCACGCGTCGACCGGTGCGGCTCGTCGGATCGGAGAAGGTTGCCAGATCGCTCGGGAGCGGCACCTCCGGAAGGGGCCGACGCGACACGTCGAACACGACGCGCGCGCCTGGACCGTCGGGCGTGCGGCGCAGGCCTTCCGGCGCGCGGTCCACGAAACATCCGGGCGTCAGCGCAGGCAACGAAGCAGCCACGGCCCAAAGAGCCCACCTGGGTGTCCGCATGGCTAGCCTTTACAGCAAATTGGTACGCGACGGGACGAGAGGGCATCCGGTCCGAGGCCTGGCTCTTTTCGTGCGAGGCTGACCCTCTGGCGCGCGCTTCTCGCCGTCGTGAACCTTGCGCTCGTCGTGGTGCGCTTTCGCGGGGGCGCGACGCGGGACGGAACGTGGGACGGGCTCCGTGCCAGACCTGCCCTGCGCGTCCTGGACCTGTCCTGCGGGACGAGGACCGTCCTGGACCTGTCCTGGGTTCCTTTTGCGACGCGGGACGCGTCCTGGACCTGTCCTGCGTCCTGGACCTGTCCTGGGTTCCTTTTGGAGACCTGTCCTAGAGACCTTTCCTGAGACCTGCCCTGGACCTGTCCTGGGTTCCTTTTGGAGACCTGTCCTGGACCTGTCCTGCGTGCTGACCGGTCCTGGGTTCCTCTGTCGGTGCCAGCGAGAGATCGCGGCGGTCTGACGAAGTCCGTCTGATCTGATCGATTCTCGTCGTCGATGACGTGACCGCCGCCGACGAGGTAGATCGCGCGCTGGAGAAGGTGAAGGCCCGGGTGTTGAAGCACCCGAGCCCTCGCGGCGAACGCGCAGCAACGCGGTCGCCGATGGTCAGCGTGTCGTCAGTGGGCCCGGGTGTCCAGCCGCTCCGGGAGGAGCGACGTGGATGGCCGATTCGGGCGGTGCGCGGGCTGTGGCTTGGTCGTCGTGTTCTGTGAGGTCTGTTCGTCCGTTCACGCTCGATGCGCCGAGTGCGCGTGGAGCCGACGGCGCGAGACGCACCGAGCCGCCAACCGCCGCTGGGCAAGCTCTCCAGCGGGGCGCGCGTCGGGGCGTCAGCGGCAGGCCAATTTTCGCGCGCGACGGCGTCGCGTAACGGACCCGATCTCGACGGAAGACGGGCCCGCGCCGACGCCTCCCTCCGCCCCGAGCTCCGCGGTGGAGCCGGCGCGACCCGAGGAGGGTCCCCATGTCTCGATTCTTCGTTCGATCCGTCGTCCGATCCCGGTGCTGCAGTGCGCGTGCTGCGGCCGCAAGCTGTCCGGCCGCGTGCAGCCGAGCGAGCGGAGCGCGCCGCGCCCGCTATCTTCACGCCGCCCGCGGCCACCAGGCGGTGGGCCGTGAGGTGACGACATGAGCGTCCCGCATCAGCCGGTCACGGCCGAGGAGGGCGCGGCGATCCTTCGGCTGCATCACGTCGAGGGCTGGCCGGTAGGCACGATCGCCAGCCAGATCCATCGCCATCACGACACCGTCGAGCGCGTGCTCGCGCACGGCGGCATCCCGATCACGAAGCACGCGCAGCGAGGGCGCCTCGTCGACCCGTACGTGCCCTTTATCGAAGCGACGCTCGCGAAATACCCGAGGCTTCGTGCGAGCCGGCTCTGGGCGATGTTGGTCGCGCGCGGCTACACGGGCTCGAAGAGTGGCTTCCGCGCGATCGTCAGCCGTCTCCGGCCGCGTCGCGCCGCGGAGGCCTACGTCCGTCGCGCCGTCCTGCCGGGCGAAGAGGCGCAGGTTGACTGGGCACACTTCGGCAAGATCACCATCGGTCGCGCCGAGCGTCCGCTCTTCGCCTTCGTCATGGTGCTCGCCTTCAGCCGGATGCGCTTCGTGTCCTTCGCGATGCGTGCGGCGATGCCGAGCTTCCTCCGCGGACACGTCGAAGCCTTCCGCTTCTTCGGCGCCGCGCCACGCGTCATCCTGTACGACAACCTGAAGAGCGCCGTGCTCGAACGCGAAGGCGACGCCGTGCGCTTTCACCCGACGCTGCTCGCGCTCGCGGGGCACTACCGCTTCGAGCCCCGAGCCTGCGCGCCGTACCGCCCGAACGAGAAGGGCCGCGTCGAGCGTGCGATCCGCGACGTGCGCGAGGGCTTCTTCGCCGCACGCTCATTCGCGTCGATCGACGACTTGAACGCCCAGGCACGCGCATGGTGCCTCGAGATCGCGGGCGAGCGGCGTGTCCCCGACGCGAAGGACAAGACCGTCGCTCAGGCCTTCGACGAGGAGCGCCCACGCCTCGTCGAGCTGCCCGGCGACCACTTTCCTGTCGAGGAGCGCGTCACGGTGACGTCGGGCAAGACGCCGTACGTCCGCTTCGATCGGAACGACTACAGCGTGCCGCATACGCACGTCTGCCGCTCGCTGATCGTGCTCGCGACCGACGAGCGAGTGCGCGTCGTCGATCCCGAGGCTCCGACGGAGATCCTCGCCGACCACCGGCGCAGCTTCGACCGCGACCAGCGCATCGAGGACGAGGGACACGTGCGCGCCTTGGTCGATGAGAAGCGTCGCGCGCACCAGAGTCGAGGCTTCGATCGTCTCTTCTCGGCCGCTCCGTCGACGCGCGCGATGATCGAGAAGCTCGCCGAGCGCGGCGCGAACCTCGGTGCTGCGACGTCCGGGCTCCTGCAGCTGCTCGATCGCGTCGGCGCCGAGATGCTCGAGCGCGCCGTCGCTGATGTCGTCGCTCGCGACCAACTCCAGCTCCGGGCGGTGCACTTCGCGCTCGACCGGCTGCGGTACGAGGCGGGCCTCGCGCCGCCGCTGACGGTGCTCGTCACCGACGACGTGCGCGCGAACACGCACGTGCGTCCGCACGCGCTGTCGACCTACGACCGCCTCCACGCCGAGGACGACGGAGGGGCCGATGGCGACCGCTGACAAGCTCCCGGACACGCTCAAGCGCCTCCGGCTCTTCGGGTTGCTCGCCCGCATCGACGAAGTCAGGAACAAGCCCTGGCTCGAGGAGGTGCTCGCGATCGAGCTCGAGGAGAAGACCCGGCGGAGCCTCGCTCACCGCCAGCACCTCGCTGGCATCGGTCCCTTCAAGTCCGTGAGCGGCTTCGACTGGAAGTGGCCGCGCAAGATCGACCGCCCGCTCATCGAGGAGCTCTTCACGCTCGGCTTCATCGCCGAGGGCGCGAACGTCGTCTTCTTCGGCCCGAACGGCGTCGGCAAGACGATGCTCCTCCGGAACATCGCCGACCGCGCGCTCAACGCGGGCCACCACGTCGTCGTCCGCACGGCGAGCGATCTCCTCTCCGACCTCATCAAGCAGGAGTCGTCCGTCGCTCGAGCCCGTCGGCTCGCGGCGTACGTCCGCGCGCACCTGCTCTGCATCGACGAGGTCGGCTACCTCTCCTACGACGCGAGGCACGCCGACCTCCTCTTCGAGGTCGTGACGCGACGCTACGAGAAGAACCGCTCGATCTTGCTCACGACCAACAAGCCCTTCGCCGAGTGGCCCACCACCTTCCCGAACGCCGCGTGCGTCGTGACGCTCGTCGACCGGCTCATGCACAAGTCGGAGATCGTGACCATCGACGGCGACAGCTACCGTCTCCGCGAGGCCGAGGAGCGGCAGCGCGAGCGCGCAGCCACCCGCAAGAAGCGGAAGGACGCGCCATCGTCCACCTGAGACCACGGCAGCCGCCGACGATCGCTACGCGGCGTCGGCGGCATCCGCGCACCTGATGATCGCCGTCCACTCGTCGCGGGTCGCCGCGGAACCTCGTGATCACGCTGGCTCGTCATTCTGCCGCGATCCGCGGTGATCGGCGACAGCAACT
>JAXLYU010000044.1:0-12148 GCA_046351255.1 Labilithrix sp. | reverse complement strand
TCGAGGCGCTCGAGCCGCGCATCCGCGACGTCATCGACCGAGTGCGGCTCCAGGTCGTCCAGCTCCGCGAGCGCATCAAGCAGTGGAGCGAGCTCGGGCGTGGGGACCGGAGCGCCATCAACGCGATGGACCTCGTCCGCCGCATCCTCGGCATCCGCAGCGACAAGGACCAGGAGGGCGTCGAGGCCGACGATCGTACGTCGGGCCATCCCATGCGGCGCTTCGCCGAGTTCGGCATCCTGCCCGGCTACGAGTTCCCGACCGAGCCCGCGACGCTGAGGCTGCTGGGTGACAAGGCGGAAGAGGAGCCTGTCTCGGTCGCCCGCCGGTTCGGCATCGCGCAGTACCAGCCCGACGCGGTCGCGCACGCCCGCGGGCACCGGTGGCGCGTGGCCGGCCTCGACATGGCGTCGCCGTGGAACCCCCGCACGCCGGAGCCGAGCTGGCTCTACTCGGTCTGCCAGACCTGCAAGCTCCGCTACGGCACGCAGGAGCACACCAAGTGCCCGCGTTGCGGCAACGAGGACGCGCCTCTTCACGGCCTTCCCGCCCACGAGTTCGGCGGCTTCCTCGCCCTGCGCGACGACACGCCGGTGCTCGAGGAAGAGGATCGCTTCTCGATGGCGTCGCTCGTCCAGGCGCACGCCCAGTGGAACGGTCATCCGGTCTTCCGCTACGACCTTCCGACCGGCCTCAAGCTCCAGCTCCGCTACGGGGAGACGGTCCGCTGGATCAACGAGTCCAAGCCGCAGTCCGCTCACGCACGCGCCGCCGGTCGGCCGGCCTTGCACCAGGACGCGCAGGGCTTCTACCTGTGCCCGAGCTGCGGCCGGCTCCTCACCGTGCCCGACGCCGAGACCGGGAAGAAGAAGGGCAACAAGAAGAAGAAGGGCCCCGGCGACCAGGACGACTACGGCCACGCGAGCGGCTGCGACCGCGTCGGGCGCGCGCCGGAGCCGCTCGCCATCGCCGCACAGACCACGGGCACGACGCTCCGGATGGTCGTCCACCTCCCGTACGACGCCGAGCCCACCGCGTACCAGCGATGGGGCTACTCGCTCGGCTACTCCCTCCGCATCGGGATGAGGCACCTCTACACGCTGGACGGCGGCGAGGTCGACTTCGTCCTCGAGTCCCTCTGGGTATCACCAGGTGAAAGACGCGCACGGCGCGCGGAGCGTCGGCGCGCTCACGTTCGTCGATGGCGCCATCGGCGGTAGCGGCTCGACCGCGCCGGCCGCGAGTTGCACCTAGTCGCGCAGCGCGCGATTGACCACCTCGACCACCCGAACTGCGAGAGCGCCTGCTACCGCTGCCTCAAGAGCTACAACAACCAGCGCCACCACGGGCACCTCTTCTGGCCCGAGATCATCGGTGAGCTCGAGGCCATCGCCGCCGGCCCGCCCACACCCGCCCCCGCCGAGCGCGGCGACAACACCGACCCGCGGCCTGCTTCCCGACGTCGGCGTCGGCAGCCCCCTGAGCTGAAGTTCCTCCGCCCTCGAGCAGCACGGCATCGACGTCGACAAGCAGGTTCCGGTCTCGGCAACGGAGGGCATCGATCAGCACCGCCGACTTCGTCCTCAAGGGCCAGCGCGTCGCCATCTACGTCGATGGCGCAGCGTTCCACCGCGGCCAGCGCCTGCGGCGCGACCGGTTCATCCGGCAGAAGCTCGAGGCAGGTGGGTGGAGGGTGGTGGTGTTGCGTGCGGGCGATCGGTTCGAGCCCTCCCGCTTCCGATCGTGAGGTCGGGCGGGCGCCGTCATGGCGAGAACATCCGTTCCGTCGGCGCTTCGGTACCGACGCGATGCAGCAGCCGTATAGCCCAAGGGGCGGTCGGTGAGGTCATGAGGACCACGGCGGAGGTCGTCGCCGCCCTGTTCCCCGCGAACGTCATCACTGACTCAATGACGGGCCGCAAGCGAGTCCACTTGGGTACCGACCTACCATCGACCTTCTCGTTCCCGCCGTTCACGCGACAGATGTAGACCTTGAACTCCGCGTCGATGAGCGCGAGCTTGACCAAGTCCGGGACGAGCTCGTCTGGGTCGTGACCTTCGCCCGAGACAGGCTTCATCTCGGACTCCACCGCTAGACGAATCGCGTGGGGAGTAGTGTTGCTCGAGCGGTGGGCCAGCAGGCTGAAGTCGAGCGTCCCATGCTCACGCTTCTCGACGCGCACTTGTTCGAGACGCGACGTTATCCGGGCGTCCAGCGGCGGCTGCTCGTCCGCCCGCACCCCCCGGTAGGTCACGCGGCAGAGGTCGTCGTGGGGTTCCCCCACCAACGCGACCACCTCGGCGAACAGCGCGGTGGCGAACTCTGTCAGTTCGGTCGATTGCTGCGGGAATCCAGCGCGGGGGTCGACCCGGAGAAGACGCTCCCACGTGCGCCGAGTGGGGGCTCCGGCGGCAGACCACGCAGCGAACGCCTCGCGCGCAGCCCGCTCGAGCGACTCCAGATCCGGATGTGCCATCGTCATTCCTCCGCCGGCCGCGACCATGATGCCCTAGCTAGCGGACGCGCACGAAGCTGGGATCGTGCGAGAACATCTTCCTCGCAGCCGACCCGAAGCACGTCGTGCCCCGTCCGAAGCTCCTGGATGCAGAACGTCGTCGCGCGCGGCGGCCGCGCTGGCTCGCTCATCGGACGGAGCTCCTCAACGTTCCACAAGCTCGTGGGCCTCGCCGAAGGGCAGGGGATGTCCGTGTTCGCATCGTGTCCAGTGCGCACTGCGGCGCGAGGCAGATCGATCCGGGCGATCACGTGGTCGTCGCGTCGATCGGCACCCTCGCGCGGCGGTCCGACAAGGTGGATGAGCTCCTGGCCGACCCGCAGGTCTTCGTCGTCGACGGGGCACAGCAGTACAAGACGCTGCTCAAGCAGCTGGTCGCGCGTCGTCCGCTACGACCCGAGCCGGCGCCGAAGGGTGCCTGACCGTCGGCGTGAGGTGTGGCTGGCGAGCTGGCCGGGAGGCCGGACCGCGCGTGGCGGACGCGCTGCGTGTCGCCGCCGCCTCGGACGAATCGCTCACGCCGCCGTTCGCTCGGAGCACGTTGTCGTTGTGCAACGGAGCAGCACTGGGTCGGGTCGATCAGCGACCCGTCTCGGAAGTGGATTTCGCGGCCTTCCATCGCGTAGTACGCGCGCCCGTTCTCGAACTCTCCGCGAGACGCCGGCTGACGACGAAGCGGCGCTCTGGCGGTGATGGTCACGTAGCCGGCATCGAAGAGACGGTGGATGTCGGCGCGGAGGAGGAGCCCGTTCACCACGTCGGCGTGCGAACCGGCCGCGGCGTAGGGCCGGATGTGAGCCGCCTCGAGCACGGGCGGCGAGTGCTCGCCGCTCACCGCACACGCGCCACCGTAGGCGCCCGTGACGGCGACTCGGAACGTTCCCTGCCCGAGGCGAGGTCGCACGAGCTGAGGCGGTCCATAGCGAGGTGCCTGGGCCTCCGCGACGCCCGCGGCAGTGGTGTGCACACCGACCGGCGTGGCGCGCTCGAGACACTCGCTCCAGATCCGCAGGCCTTCGTCCTCGGTGAGGTCGTAGCCCGCGCCCGACACGACGTTGCGATGCCAGTCTCGTGGCTGCGCGACGAAGTCGCCGTCGCGAAAGAAGACTGGCGCCGCGACCATGATACGGCCACACGGTGCTGCGAGCGCGCGGCCCCTCGGCGTACCGTGCCACACGACCAGCCATCCCTTCATGGCTCGCGGCCCCGTTCTTCTCCCCGAACGCGTCCCATGCGAGGCGGCGTCGTGGCCGCCTCGTAACGCGCGAATCCCGAAGCCGCCGATGGCGTTGTGCAGGGCCTTGAGCTTGAAGAGCAGCGTGCCAGCCCGGGCGTTGAAGCCGTGCGCGGAGGGCTGCCAGAAGTTCACTTCGTCGAGCGGCTGGCGCGCGGAGGAACGTGAACCAGTCGTAGTCGGTGGTTGCGACGTAGCCGCGCGGCCTCATCGTACAGGAATCGCGCGCCGCTCCGCGATCCCACCCAGGGGTGGCTGGATGCGCAGCACACCTGGTCGGCTCATCGGCGAGATGCAGGGCGTCGCGATCGCGGTCCGTGGAGCTCGGCACCGCGCGGGGAGCGGTGCGGGGGCCGCGTGCCGGCCGCCGCGCCACAGCACTTCTTCCACTTGCGGCCGCTGCCGCACGGGCAGGGATCGTTGCGGCCGACCTTGGGCCCGCTTCGCACCTGCGGCTGCGGTGACGGACAGCCGAACGAATGGAGGTCACGAGCTCGTCCGGAGACCGCGGCTGGTGGCTCGCCTTGCCGAGGCGCGGAGCACGCTCGCTCGGTCGGGGATGTCGGCCGCAGTCGGCCGCCGCTTGAGTGGCACCGACGCGAGATCCGGCACGAGCTCGTGCATCAGCTCGACGTCAGTACTTCCGCTGGGCGTGCTGGTTCCATCGAGCGCGCGGTGTAGATCGGCGAGCGCGCTGGCGGAGATGGCGACGGGGCGCGCTTCGATCTTCTCACCGGCCTCGCGCTCGAGCTGCTCGCGCACGGAGCGCGAGTCTTCGTCCTTGCGCTCACGGATCACGTGGAGGCCACGGAGGCGCGCGTGATGAGCGAGCTCGGGCAGCCCCACATCAGCGCCGAGGTGGCCGAGCTGGACGTAGGTCCACACGTTCGTCCAGGTCGTGCTCGAGGACCTTGACCCAGAGGCGCGCCCCCTCGTCGAGGTTGGGCGACGAAGGTGTGTCGCGCGAGGTCACGCAGATGACTGAAGAGGTTCTGCCCGCCGTCGAGGGCGTGCGCGTGCGCGACCGCGCGGCGAGCCAGGCCGAGGGCTCGCTCGTGCTCGCCCCGCTTGCTGAACGACCACGCGAGGTCCGAGTAGAGGTCCGCGTACCAGATCGCCGCCGTGGCGACCGGGGACTCGGCGACCCGAAGGTGGATCCGATCCGGCCTGCTCGTTCAGCGCCTCTCGGAGTGGTGGGTGCTTCCGCGCGCGCGCTCTGCAGAGCGCTCGGCGATCATCGAGGACGAGGTCGTCCCGGACGCCCCTTCGCCTTCCAGCTCACCGATCTCCTCGACGGGCACTGTCATCACCGCGGCGACTCCCACCATCTGCACGGCGAAGTGCTCCGCGTCGATCGCGCTCGTCCCAGGAATCGCGAGGGCGAGGTCCTTCCCCTCGATGTAGTCGCCGAGGAGCTTGTCGGAGAAACCGGGTGTGAAGCCGAAGTACGACACGCCGCCAGTGTACGCGGTGTCTCTGCGCTTCACGCGCCGACGCGCCGCGTCCCTTCGACGATGCCGGGTTGGGCCTCGGGCCTCACCGCGGGCGCCAGACCCGGTCGGCCGCGTCCCACGCAGCGTCGAGGTCACTGGCGAGCACCGGATCGAGGAACGTCTTCGCGGCGCTCGTCACGTCGTCGAGCGTCGGCCACGCGAGCGAGTCCTCGCGCGCCATCGCCGCGTAGGGCGCGCGCCACGCCTCGGGCGGCACCGGCAACACGGCGGGCAGCGAGTGGGTCTTGCGGAACGCGAAGGTCTGCTCGAGCGCCGCGCGCAGGCGCTTGCCGTCGATGGCCCTCGTGGTCGCGAGGAGCGCGAGGTCGGGCAGGTCCTTCACACGGGTGTTCGGTCTCGCGCGCGGCATCGTATAGGCGTGGAGCTTCTCGGCGATGTGAGTCTCGACCGGGTAGAGCCGCAGCGTCGGCGGCGCGACGCCCGCGAACGCGAGCACGTCCTCGGCGGTGACGACGTCGGGCTCGCCGAGCATCGGGTCGCCGAACGCCGCATCGACACCGAACGGCTGGCCGTAGAGCCTGCCCGCGAGCTTGCACTCCGCGCGGAAGCGGAGGCCTTCGTACTGCATTCCGTCGTTCTGGATCTCCGGATGCTCGGCGTCGGGCGCGACCTCGAACGCCATGAAGTCGCCGAGATTCGAGCGGCCCGCCTCGCGGAGCTTGTCGAGGATCTCCTTCGAGTCGCCGAGCACGCGGAGGTCGACGTCCTTCGTCGTGCGGGCGCGTGAGAGGCGCAGCTCGAGGACGAGACCGCCCTTCAGCGTGACCGCGTCGCCGAGCACGAGGGCGATGCGCGCGAGGAAGCGATCGAAGACGAGGAGCTGCCGGCGGCGCGTCAGCTCCGGACCGCCGTGGCTCGCCGTTCGGAGGCGCTGCTCGAGCGCCTGCTTGAACGCTTCAGGCGACGAGTACGCGCGCGGCGTCATGCGGCGAGCCCACCGAAGGGCCGCAGAGCCCGCTCGACGGCGCGGAGCTCGCGCCGGGTGACGATGCCGCGCCGCAGCGCCTGTCGCGCTGCCTGCCGGAGCAGCTCGGGCGACAGGCCCGCGGTGGCGCAGTCGTCGAGCGTGCGCCCGGCGGTCGTGACTGGCACGGCGCCGAACCACGAGCGCTGCGCGGGCGCGACGTCGGCGTGATGAAGCACGACGCCTCGAGGCACGCGGAAGCGGCGCCCTCGCCACGCCGCCGGGAGCGTCAGATGGATCTGCGCCGGCAGCGCGTCGGACAGACCGTGCAGCGCGAGCGCGGTCTGGTGCGACACGATCCCCACGCGCTCCGACCAGAGCCACGCCGTGACGAGCTCCTCGTGCTCGCCCGCTGGGAAGTGGACCAGGCGATAGATCCCTCGCAGCGCGCGAGCGACACGACCCGCTCGGATGTGCTTGAGGAGGAGCTGCGAGGAGTACCCGACCTCCGCCGCCTGCTTCGTGGTGAAGTACCCCGCCTGTCCCGCCGCAGTCTCGAAGAGGCGGTCCCAGCTCGGACGCTGCGTGGGCTCAGGCACGCACGAAACGTGACCAGCGGTTTAGTTTCGTGCAAGCGGCCGCTCTGCTGGCGCGCACCGCTCGAGCACGTGCTTCCAGCCGTTCCGCATCGGTGCCGCCTCGCTGACGATCGTCTCGACCTTCGCGACGTCGACGGCCCACGTCGGGTACGGACGTCGCACTCGGAGCTGCGTCGCGAGATCTTGGCGCTCGGCAGCCGACCGGCCCGCAGCGATGGTCGCGTACGCCTCGCACGCGTAGGCGAAGGTCTCGCGCTCGCGGAACTCCAGCTCGACCAAGCGCTCGCGTGAGCGGGTCGCTCGGAGGCCGACTGTCTCGAGCCGCGCATCGTGGAGGACGTGTGCGCACTCATGGACGAGGAAGTCGACGAAGGGCTCGAGCTGCTCGAAGTACTGCGGCGTGATGTAGCTCCTGAAGTTCTCCGAGAAGCCGACCGCGGCGCGCGTCCGATCGCCGAGGACGTCGGCATCGAGGCTGAGGAGGTAGAGGTTCACGACGTTCCACCGGGTCGAGAGGAAGCCCGACGCCCGTACGATCGGCTCGACGGTGTCGTCGGTCACGATGACGGCGGAGCGCTCGAGGAGCTGCAAGATCGGCTCGTGCTCCACCCGCGCGAACAGCCCGCGAACCATGGGCTCCACCTTCGAGCGGGTGTACTCCCTCATGTCCTCGGGGACCTGGACGCGGTCGCGCCAGCTCTTGCCCACGGCGCGCTTCCAGAGCTCGGCCACGAGCGCGTCCGTCAGCTCGTCCTCCGCGCGCTCGGCGCGCGCCATGAACCCCGAGCCGGGCCACGCCCGGTACATCGGGTCGGTGTGCCCGGTGCGAAGGAACTCGGCGATGGCTTCGTCGACGCTCATCATCGAGCGCCCGCGTCGTGATGGAGATCGACGAACAGCGCGATCACGTCCCGAAGCGTCACCCGCCACTGGTGTATCGCCCGCACGGACTCGAGTGTACACGTGAGGCCACAGCTGTCGTCGGTCGGCGCGTCTCTGGCCCGATGCCGCGAGCGGCACCGTTGCTCGAATCACCCAACGCGCTCACGCGAACGACCTGTCCGCATGGACAAGTCCAGGTCGAGATGCCGTCGAGGGTTGTGAAACGCTTGCCTCGTCGAGCCGGTTCAAGCGGGCGCGCCTGTCCACTCATCGCGATTGTCCATTAGTAATGGACGTGATAGAGGAGTAGACAAGATGCGCGCTGACGAGCCGCTCCGACCCTACCTCGCTCAGCTCGAACGGCTCCCGTTCGTTCGTCGGGCGGAGGCGCGACCAGTCGGTCGAGGGGCTGCCGACTCGTCGCTCGACGGCGTCGTCCAGCTGACGACGCCCACGGGCAAAGTGAAGCTCGGGGTCGAGGTGAAGCGGACGCACCTGACCCGCGCGATGGCCGAGCACGTGGTCCAGCGCGCTGCGGGCGCCGAGGACCTGATCGTGATGGCGCCATCGGTGGGCCGGGAGCTCGCCGACTTCTTCGCACAGCACCGGATCAACTTCGTCGACCTCGCGGGCAACTGCTTCGTGCGGCTCGGTGAGCAGTACCTCGCGCAGATCGAAGGGCGGCGTGCCGAGCTGCGGGCCCCCGCCGAGAAGGCGTTGCGAGCGCCCGCCTACCGCGTCGTCTTCGCGTTGCTCGCGGACCCCGCGCTCGTTCACGCCACGGCGCGGGCCCTCGCCGAGGCCGCGGGGGGTGTGAGCCCGCAGACCGCGAACGACGTGCGCGCACGGCTGCTCGGTGGTGGTGTGATCGTGAAGTCGCGCGGTCGCATGCAGTGGGCGCCCGGTCGTCGCAAGCAAGCGCTCGAGATCTTCCTGCTTGGTTTCTCGATGCTCACGCCGAGCCTGGCTCTCGGTCGGTTCCGAGCGCGTCAGCGCACCCCCGAAGCGCTCGAGGCCGAGCTCACGCCACGGCTCGCGGCGCTCGGCGAGTGGCGATGGGGCGGCGGCGCTGGAGCACACCGGCTGACGGGCTACTACCGCGGCGACCGCACGGTCATCTACGTGCGCAAGCCCGACGTCGCGGCGCTCCGCAAGCTCCCGCTGATCCCGGACCCGACGGGAGAGGTGACGCTGGTCCAAGCGCCGGGCCCGCGGGCGTTCGAGGGACCGAACGTGGAGGTCGTCCATCCGCTCCTCGTCTACGCGGACCTCTTGGCCGAGGGTCACGACCGCGCGCGCGAGGCAGCGGCGGAGATCTACGAGACCTACCTGGCCGAGGGCTTCGCGTGACGTTGACCATTCGACCAGAGCACGCGCGCGAGCTCGCTCGTCTGAGGCATCACGCTGCGCGGCCGACTCTTCGATGGAATCGTCGATGTCATCGGTCAGTGAACGATGACCATTTCGTGAAGTTTGGAGCGGCCCGCTCGGGCCCCGCCTGGAGCACAGGCTTCGGCACCCCGCCGTCACCCAAGCTATACTAAAATACTTGAGTTAACAGACGGGTCATACCGTGCTATTTGATGAAGCCTGTGGCTCGTTCCCCGTCCGCGATGCTCCGCGCTCGTGTTCCGGCTTCGCTTGCTGGGGCGCTCGACGTACCGGTCGGTCAGGTACGCGAGCGTCGCGGGGCGGGTGGCGTGGCGGACCTCGTCGTGTCGGCGGCGGGCAAGACGTTCGCCATCGAGCTCCTCGGGGGCGCACCGGCCGGGCGGGTGGCGGCGCACGCTGAGCGCGTCGCTCGCGCCGCGAGGAAGCTCGGAGCGAGCGTCGTTCCTGTCGTCGCCGTCCCGTTCATGACCGACGCGGGCCGCAAGGCCTGCCAGGCAGCGGGTGTCTCGTGGTTCGACCTCAGCGGGAACGCACACATCGTCGCGCCGGGCCTGCGCGTCATCGTGGATGGCCGCCCGAACCAGTACCGTCCGCGCGGCAGGCCCTCGAGTGTCTTCGCACCCAAGAGCGCGCGGGTCGTTCGATGGCTCCTCCTGCGCCCGCAGCAAGCGTTCACGCAGCGGGAGATCGCACGCAGCACCGGGATGAGCGATGGCTTCGTGAGTCGGATCGTGACGCGCCTCGAAGCGGACGGGTTCGTCGATCGGGTCGCCGATGGGCACGGTGCCGGCGACGTCGATGGCAGCGGACGCGGCGACGGCACCCGCCGCGGCAGAGCGCCCGTCCGGGTGCGCGACGCAGCGGTTCTGCTCGACGCGTGGCGGGACGAGTACGAGTTCGCGAAGCACACGATCCTCCGAGGCCACGTGGCTGCACGTTCGGGGGACGCGCTCACGCGCTTGGTCGGTGAGCGGCTCACCGCGCGGAAGGTCGAGCACGCCGCCACGGGCCTCTCGGCAGCGTGGCAGCTCTCCCGCTTCGCAGCGTTCCGGATCGCGACGTTCTTCGTCGCGACCGAGCCATCCGCGGCATTGCTGAAGGAGATCGGATTCCGAGAAGAGCCGCGCGGCGCCAACCTGTGGATCGTCGTCCCGAACGACGCGGGCGTCTTCCTCGGCGCCGACGATCACGATGGCGTTCGGTGCGTGCACCCCGTGCAGGCATACCTCGATCTCGCGGAGCACCCCGAGCGCGCCGCCGAAGCGGCCGAGCGGCTGCGGTCCGAGTTCATGCGGTGGAAGACGCGTGGCTGAGAAGAAGCCCAAGCACGCGTCCGAGTACGAGAGCGAGCAGTTCGCCCTCGTCCGCGCAACCTGCCTCTACGTCGCGACGAAGCTCGGCGATCTCATGGACGACCTCGTGGTCATTGGCGGCCTCGTCCCATCGTTGCTCATCGACCAGGAGAAGCTCAGCGACGGCGTCGACCCACACGTCGGAACGATGGACCTCGATGTCGGTCTCGCGCTGGGGCTCCTGGATGCGGGCCGCTACAAGACGCTCTCGGAGCGACTCCGCGATGCGGACTTCGAGATGGACGTCAACGAGAAGACCGGGAACGTCACGCGGCAGCGGTGGACGATCTCGAAGAGCGGCACGGTGGGCGTCGACTTCCTCATCCCGCCTTCGTTGCCGGGCGACAAGGGCGGCCGCCTTCGCCACCTCGAACGCGACTTCGCGGCCATCATCGCGCCGGGGCTCGCGCTCGCCTTCGAGGACCGCGAGCGCGTGGCGCTCCAGGGCACGACGCTCTTCGGCGAGAAGGCGTCGCGGGAGATCTGGGTCTGCGGGGCCGGGGCGTACGTCGTCTTGAAGGCGCTGGCGTTCGACATCCGTGGCGAGAACAAGGACGCATATGACCTCCACTACGTCATCCGCGCCTACGGTGCGGGAGTCGAGGACGTGGCGGCGAAGCTCCGGCCCATCGCATCGTCACCCGACGCGAAGAAGGCGCTCGCGATCCTTCGCCGCGACTTCCTGGATGTCGACGGCGTGGGCCCGCGCCGGGTCGCGGACTTCGTGCGCGGAGGACCAGACGACGAGGTCCAGGCGGACGTCGTCGGCTTCGTCCGGCAGCTCCTCGAGCGGCTCGGATGACGCGCTCCGATCTGGTGGCAGAAGTGGTGGCAAAGAGCGTCGCCGGGTGTCCTTCCGTGTCGCCCGGCGTCGCTCCGTGTCATGCCTCAACGGCCCTGTTTCGTTGGGTTTCGTGGCCTCGTCAGCTTTTCGATGAGAGGGGCGTACCCCGTTGAAAATCCCCGTGTCGGTGGTTCGATTCCGCCCCCGGGCACTCTCAAAGCCTCGTGTTTCACGGGGCTTTTTCGTTTCCATCCGATCGCGCGCAGATTCGCCGCTGCCTCGTGCGTGGTCACTGGCGCTGGAAGGAGGACCGGTCGCGGTGGATCGAGCCCTACTGGCGCGGTCCAAGCATGGCGGCGATCGTCGAGCGACAATACCGGCTCGAGCAATGACGAGCTTCGAACCGAATCATCGCCGCCGTCCGGCCGCAGCGCGACGAGGGCGTACACCAGCCGCCACGAGCGCGGCTTGCCAGGTGCCGAACCGCCGGCGTCCGGCCATGTAGAGGTTCTCGTCGCGACGCCTCACCTGGTTCGCAGTGACCGGACGGCCCGCAGTAGACGGCCAGGGGTTTCCGGAGGAATCGGACGCGACCTGGAGGAGCTCGTGGCGAAGCTGCTCGACGACGGGCCCCACGCCGCGCTCATGGCGCGAGCCGCAAACCTCCGCGGCGAGGACCCCGATGTCCTCGCGCGCCGCATGGTCGAGACGTCGCGCGTGGCCTCCGGCACGAGGACGGTGCCTCGCGATGAGGGGTCGAATTCGACCGCGAGCGCAGGACACGATCCTGGTGGCGAAGTGGTGGCAAAGAGCGTCGTGAATATCGAGCAGTCATCGCTTGTTGGGCTGCTGGGCGTGCTCGGAGACATCGTCGTCGACGCGGGAGAGCGGTGGAGGTGGTCGAGAGCCTCGTGAACATCACCGGAAACGAGGAGCCGCGCATGCCGAGCGCCCCGGTCGTGCAGGGGCCG
>JAXLYU010000043.1:0-22997 GCA_046351255.1 Labilithrix sp. | reverse complement strand
GCTGCCGCCGCCCGCCTCCGAGCGCATGACGGCGGCCGCCATCTCCTCCAACGTCCCCCTCCCCGCGACGCTCCGCGAGACGGGCGGGCGCGAGATGGTCCTCGTCGGCGCGGGCTCCTTCGCGATGGGCCCATCCCGGCGCGAGGTCCACCTAGATGCATTCTACATGGATCGCGTCCCCGTCACGAACGCGCAGTTCGCGGTGTTCCTCGACGCGACCCAGTACAAGCCGACGGACGCGGGCGCGAAGCGGTTCCTCGCCCACTGGCGCAACGGCAAGCCGGCGCGCGGCGACGAGCGGCATCCCGTGGTCTTCATCTCCTGGTACGACGCGCGCGCCTATGCGAAGTGGGCCGGCCAGCGTCTGCCCACGGAGGCGGAGTGGGAGAAGGCGGCGCGCGGCACCGATGGCCGCCGCTATCCGTGGGGCCGCACCGACCCGCGCCCGACCCACGCGAATTTCGGCCGCGGCCGCGAGGGCACGACGACCGTAGGCGCCTATCCGGAGGGCGCCTCGCCGTACGGGATCCTCGATCTCGCAGGCAATGTCTGGGAGTGGTGCGAGGACATCTTCGACGACGACTTCTACGAGAACGGCCCGAGCATGAACCCGAAGCTCGTCGCGTCCACGCGGAGCAAGGGCGGCCACGTGATGCGCGGTGGCTCCTTCATGTACGGGGCGAGCGCCCTCCGCACCGACCACCGCATCGCCTTCGACCCCTGGTACCGGTTCGCCGAGGGCGGCTTCCGTTGCGCGAAGACGCCTGGCTGATTCCCGGGTTCGGCGGAACGAGCGGCCGGACTACGGAGCGACTGTCGCTTGGACGACGGCATCGTCGTCGAAGTGAGCTGTCGTCGAGTATCGTAGGCACGTGCGACGGCACACGAAGAAACGGCCACTCGGGCACGACCTCGTCGTCGCGGCGCTGCTGCTCGTCTCGTGCAGCGAGACCTCGGAGAAGGAGGTCGGCCGCGACGTCGCCGCGCACGTCGATGCGCCCGTGAAGGCGCGCGTCGACCGCGCCAAGGTCGAGATCACCGAGACGGCGGGCTGCAGGTCCACGGGGCCGAGCACGCCCTCGTGCGAGCTGCGTCATTGCACGTCGTCGACCGAGGCGGTCTTCAAGTGCGAGCTCGCCGTCGAGCGAGATGGCGTCACGGCGAGAGGGCCGACTGCGTGCGCGAAGGACGGCGCCGTGAAGCTCGAGGTGGACCCCACCGGCGAGCGCATGGCGACCGCCGATGAGCATGTCTGGCGCCTGTACGCCGGCGGCTGGGAGGGCGCGCTGGCCATCGACGAGCGCGAGGGCATGCCCCGCGCGACGGAGAGGCTCGACTGGAGCGCGTTGCCGAGCGCGCGAGAGATCGTGCGCTCGGCGCTCGCACGGGAGCTCGAGAGCGCGCGCTACGACGACATCCAAGAGCGCGTGGTCATGGCGGCGCGCTTCTCGAACCTCGCACGCGTCGCGCGCGAGCATCTCGGCGAAGATCTCGCGACGCTCGCGCCACACGACCGCGCGCTGGACCCCTGCGCGCGCCGCGGGTCGTCCTGGGGCGACAGCTACGAAAAGCAGCCGTCCGCGGTCCGCGCCGAGGTCAAAGCCAAGCTCGCGTCCACGCTCCAGGGCCCCCTCGACGAGAACGCGGGCCGGAGCGCGAAGCCGGCGGCGCGCGTGCTCCAGGCGAAAGAGGTGATCGAGCACGTGGGAGTGCCCGAGGCGTTCCTCGAGGCCCGCCTCGCACAGCCGGGATCTGCGAGCTCGATCGCGGCCGCGATGGTCCTCCAGGCGTGGAGCCAGACGGATCCGAAGCCAGCGGCGGCCTTCGCGTGCCAGGCGCTTCCCCGAATACCGAAGGACCATTTCGAGGACGCCGCGTTCGCCGCGATCGCTCACGCGCGGCTGAGCTGCCCGGCCGCGAAGGCGAGGACGCCGCGCTGGTGCGATGACACCTATTCGATCCGCGAGCTCGAGGACGAACAGACCGACGTGAAGGCGGATACGGTCTTCTGCGAGCCCTGGGAGGGATTCCTCCTCACCCAGCGACTCACGGACCGAAAATTCGATGCGGAGGCATTTCACGTCCTCTGCCGAAGAGCGAGCGCGGCGGCACGCGACGCCAGCACCGATGCGGAGCCGGAAGAAGACGATGACTGATTATCCGTTCGACGCCATCACCGAATCCTCGCTTCGTGCGCGCCAGAGCGCGAAATGGAAGGTCTACTCCGATGACGTGTTGCCGCTGTGGGTCGCCGAGATGGATTACCCGCTGGCGGAGCCGATCAAGCAAGTATTGAAAGCGGCGATTCAGGCCGACGACGCCGGATATGCGGATCCGCGCGGGCTCGGCGCCTCGTTCGCGCCCTGGGCGAAGCGCCGCTGGGGATGGGACGTGGCGCCCGCCGACGTGAAGGTCGCGCCGGACGTCGTGACCGCGATCGCCGAGCTGCTCCTGGCGTCGACGAAGCCGGGCGAAGGGGTCGTCATCGATCCGCCCGTCTACATGCCCTTCGCGTGGACGATTCGCCGGCTCGGCCGCACCGTGGTCGAGGCGCCCGTGGTCGACCGGCGGCTCGATCACGCCGCCCTCGAGCGCGCGTACCCGAAGGCGCGTGTGCATCTGCTCTGCTCGCCGCACAATCCAACGGGCACCGTGCATACCCGTGAGGAGCTCGCGCGCGTCGCGGAGCTCGCCACACAGCACGACGTGCTCGTCGTCAGCGACGAGATCCACGCGCCGCTCACCTATGCGGGCGCGGCGCACGTCCCCTTCCCGCTCGTCGATCCCCACAACGTGATCGTCCTGAGCTCCGCGTCGAAGACGTTCAACCTCGCGGGGCTCAAGGCCTCCGTCATCGTGGCGCAGAGCGAGAAGACGCGCGCGGTGGTGGCGCGTTTGCCGGAGACGCTGCCGTATCACGCCGGGCACCTCGGCATCCTCGGCTCGCGCGCCGCCTTCGAGGAGGGCGACGCGTGGCTCGCGGAGGTCATGCGCACGCTCGACCGGAATCGCGAGCTCCTCGCCGACCTCCTCGCGGCGAACCTGCCAGGCGTGAAGTACACGCCGCCGGAGGCCGGCTATCTCGCGTGGCTCGACTGCCGCGCGCTCGAGCTCGGAGAGGATCCGCAGAAGTTCTTTCTCACCCGGGCGAAGGTCGCGCTCTCCGCGGGTCCGCCCTTCGGCACCAACGGCGAGGGCTTCGCGCGCCTCAACCTCGCGACGTCGAAGGGCATCCTCGAGGAGGCGATCCGACGAATGGCCTCCGCGCTCTGAGATTCCGAGGCGCTGGCTCAGTGCTGCGACTGGCAGTCGAAGCCGCAAGGCGGACTCTTGCAGCCGTCGACCACCACGCACGTGCCCAGCTTGCCGGGCGACACCTCGCATCGCTCGCCCATCTTCTGGCAGGGGCCGAGCTTTTCCTCCTGCTTCGGCGGACAACCAAGGAGCGAAGCGGAGAGGACGAGCGTGAGGGTGAGGATTCGCACGCTCGCAGTATCGCTCGTTTGGGACGATCAGAGCTCGCTCTCGTCGAAGCGCGTGGCGGGCTCGATCGCGACGCCGTGGCCGACGGTGTAGGTCGTGCTGAAGAAGCGCGTCTGGACGGGCTCGTCCGGCTGGTCTTCGTCGCCGAGCACGACCTTCGCGTCGACGACCTCCGGAGTGCCGCACGACACTCCGGCCGCCGTGCTGCGGCACGCGCGAACGTAGGTCAGCGAGAGATCGCCCGCCTCGTCCTTCTTGCTCAGCCACGTGCGGCCCGCGCTGGTCTTCACGACGAGCGCGCCCTGCTCGACGTGCACCTCGAGGATCTCGCTCGGACGCTCGATCGAGCCGCAGCCCGGATCGTTGTGGTTGACGTAGAGGAGCGCCGCGCGGACCGCGGTCCAGCCATCGCTCTTCTGCACGAGGAGGTAGCTCTCCGTGCTGTAGCCAGTCTCGAAGGTGACCGCCTTCACGTCCGTGAACGGGGCGGCGAGCGCGACCTTCGCGCCTTCGAGGACCGCCTCCGTCTCCTCGCACTTCGGCTCGAGGTTCATGTCCCCGTAGCCATCGACCTTGTAGGCCGCGTTCGCTTCCACGATCTTCGCCGCGACGAGCTTCGTCTGTGCGGCGCAGAAGGAGCTGACGTCGGCGAAGGCGCCCGTCGGGACGGTGTGCACGAGGTCGTCCGCTGCGTCCGACTCGTCCTCGGAGAGCTCGATGACCTCGCCCGTCGAGGTCGCGGTCGTGGTCCCGGTCCCCGTCGCGATCGTCTCGGAGCGCTGGAGCTTCTTCGTCGGGACCTCCGCCTCCGGAGAGCCACTGCACGCAAACGCCGACACGAGGAGAACGATCGAGAACGCGAACCGCTTCATTTCGAGGAGGAGGCACTTCAACCTCCGTGCCGCGGCTCCCGTGAGGCCAAGTGGCTGAAATGACGATCGAAAGCACGGACACGGGCGTGGGCAGCCGAACACACGGCGTGTCTCCGCTGCAGACCGGGGGCGCGCGGGTCGCGCGAGGGGCGCGCGGGTCGTGCGAGCGCGCGCACGGGTCGCGCGAGGGAGCGCGCGGATCGTCCCGAAATCAATTCAGATCTCAAGATGTGCAAAGTGCAACGCTGCCCATTGCGCCCGAGGATTCTGGCGCTAGTGGGAGGCGCGACATGCGCTTCCACGCTTCCGGCCTCCTCCTTCTCTCCTCCCTCGGTGCGATCGCCCTCGCCGCCTGCGCCACTGGCAACGACGAGGCGCCGGGGAGCGCGAGCTCGAACGTGGACGGCGCCCAGTCCGACCTGGAGCTCGCGAAGAAGTCGGTCGCGCTCCTCCAGGGCGACGACCCGAGCCTCGAGAACGGCAAGTGCAACGGCTGCCACACCGCGGGCAAGAACGACATCAAGCGCTGGGGAACCGCCTTCGCCGCCATCGACCATGCCTGCCTCGACCCGAGCTCGTCGCTCACCGCAGCACAGCGCATCGACTGCCTCCGAAAGGATCCCACGAACCCCGCGTCGCCGTTCTCCGCGAGCAAGCTCGGGCTCTACGCCGCGGGCGCCTCGGGCGCCGACTTCGAGGCGCTCTTCAAGGCCGCGTATCCCGCCGACCAGTGGTCGCAGAGGTTCAAGGACTTCAAGACGAAGGCGGCGATGCCTGCCTTCAACCGCCCGGGCCTCACCGCGGCCGAGTTCGCGACGGTGAAGAAGTGGGCGCAGCGCGGTCTCCCGAAGCTCGATGACGTGCTCGCAGATCTCCCGGGCCAGGTCGATTGCCATTTCGACGTGTCGCCCGAGCTCTCGGCCCATATCGATCGGATGAAGACGTCCGGCTGGGGCGCGCGCCTCGCCGACGCGAGCACGCCGATGGCTGGCTGTGGCGCCGAGACCGACGCCGCGAAATGCTTGAAGTCGTTCCCCGACATCACGTCGACGTGGGGCGTCGAGGGCACGCGCCAGACGCTCCGCCAGCTCCGCAAGCTGGGATTCACGACGGACTTCTGGGTTCGCAGCTCGCCCGACGGCCGCTTTACCTCGTTTGGCGGATCGCCCTCGCGCATCATCGACAACACGGCGCCGAGCGGTCGGCCGGTCGAGGTCGATGCGCCTTACGATCCGGGATATTTCCCGAACAACGACGGATTCTCGTTTGCGGGCACGAATGCGGGCGGACTCCGCGTTTGCCGGCAAAGCGTCCTGCTCGAGGCCTTCCGGAGCCACAGCCGTATTCGCATGAACGAGGCGGGGTGCACCGAGGTGATCGACACCGTCTACCAGAGCGTCGGCGCGTCGCTCGACGGCTCGCTCTACTTCATGGCCACGGGCACGCACACCGACGACTCGGGCGACAACGACGGCCCGCTCGACGCCGAGTTCGGCGTCGGCGCGGCGACGACCCTCACGCCCATGTTCAACGACGGCACGAAGTACGTGCCCGGTCGCGAGCTCGAGGTGTCGATCCCCAACGAAGGCGACCAGCAGCTCTCGCCGTCGAACCTCCTCCTCATCACGCGCTTCGGCTCGGAGGACGGCAAGGCCGGCTATCGCTTCCGCATGCTCACTCCGCACGTCAGCGGCACGGGCACGACGCCGAACGTGACCGTCGAGGCGAAGGTCGTGGGCACCGCGTGCATCGCCGGAGGCAAGCCGCAGCTCTCGTTCGACGAGCGCTTCCTTGCCGTGCATCAGTACGTCGACTCGAACGCGAACCCCGGTCACCTGCCCGAGCGTTCGTCGAACATCTTCCTCGTCGATCTGAGGACCGGGAAGACGACACAGCTCACGAAGATGAAGGCCGGACAGCACGCGCTCTACCCACACTGGCGCGCGGACGGCTGGCTCTACTTCCTCGTCCGCGACGGCAACACGAACAAGGAGACGCTCGTCGCCTCCGACGCCGCCCTTCACGTCGACTGAGGTGCCAGCGACCGGGGTCGACGTCGGCAGTGGACGCCTTCGAGACGTCGTTGCGCGCCGATTTGCGCAATAGATTCGCGCATCTGGTGCAGCACATCGGGCCCTCGCGCACGTCTGATCCGGAGCAAATGTAGGTTTTGCCGCGACTGGAAAACTATGCCGTGGCTGAATTTCCGGTGGCTTCGCGCTCGTCGGAGGATCGACGTGCGCGGGTACGCTCGCTGCACCAGGGCGAGGCATGACCAAAGCCCTCCTCGCTGCGTTCGTGCTCGTTGGCTCCGCGTTCTTTGCTGGCTGTGCAGAAGAGCCGTCGATGCCCACGTACGAGCCCGCGCGCGGTGATGCTCCCTCCGCGAAGAAGAGCGACGACACGACGACGACGAGCGGGAACACGAACGCGCCGACGACCACGACAGGCACGCCGGTGACGCCGACCACCACCACCACCACCGAGTCGAAGGACGAGCCCGTCTCGCCCGCCAAGGTCGTCGTGAAGCCGATCGATCCGCAGAAGCCCGAGCCGCCGCAGCTCCCGGCGTTCGAGTGCAAGACGGACGAGGACTCGGTCACCGCGTCCTACAAGATCGCGCTCCTGCGCGCGCCCGACGAGGCGGGCTTCAAGTACTGGCTCCTCCAGATCCAGGGCGGACAGGAGCGCATCGAGGTGCTCCGCAACATGGTCCGCTCGGAGGAGTTCACGAAGGACCGCGCCGTGCTCTCGGACGAACAGTTCGTCACCAGCCTGTACACCGGCTTCCTCGCGCGCCAGCCGGACGACGACGGCAAGGCGTTCTGGCTCGGCCAGCTCCAGGCCGGCGTGTCGCGCACGGACGTCGCGGTCGGATTCGTGAACAGCGACGAGTTCGCGGGCCCCAGCAACAATCAGGCGAGCTGCTACTTCTAATAGACGAATATCTTAGGCTTCGACGGCGGCGAGAAACCCGCATTGATGAGTCGATTGACGATCTTGTGATCGGGATCGACGGTGATCGGCGACGCGGCGCCCGTGAAGGCGATCGACGTCGTGGCCACCTTGCTCGTCGGCGCCAGACCGAAATCGACGCTGGCGCGCTTGCCGTTGATGTCGATATCGACCTTGCAGCCGTAGATGCGGCCGGACGGGTTGTTCTGCGTGACGGTGACCTCGAGCAGGCCGCCGCTCGGCCCCTGCGTCGTCACATCGAACTTCGGCCACTCCGGCGCGCCGGGCCCCACCACCCAGGCCTCGAAGTATCTCACGAGATCCTTCGAGGCCGCCTTCTCCAGCTCGACGCGGAGATCGTCGACGCTCCTCGCACCGGCCTGGGAGAGAAATCCCTGGATGCCTTTCAGCACCGCGGGCCGACCGATGAGCGGCTCGAGCTGGAGGAACAGCACCATCGGTCCGGGCCCGTAGACATCGACGTAGAAATCCTGGACCGCGGGCCCGTCGGTCGGGCGCGGGCGATGCTCCGCGCTGGTGGCGATGGAGTCCCAGTACGTGCGCGTGGCGATCGCCTCCTCCGCCGGACGATGCTCGTCCTCGAAGACGTACGCGAGGTACTCCGCGATCGCCTCCTTCCACACGAAGTCGCTCGTGGACGCGAGCGTCGTGCGGTCACCGGAGTACTGGTGAATCGTCTCGTGCATCATCACGTGCTGCGCGCTGTGCGCGGCGCCCGTGCCGATGTCACCCAGGTCCTCGTTGAGGATGATGTTCGCGGGATGCTCGAAGCCGAGCCACGCCGACGGCGCGCCCGCGAAGCGAAGCTCGCTCCCGTAAGGCATCGGCCCGAGCAGTTTGGTGAGCCACGTGAGAAACTCGCCGAAGCTCGCCTTGTCCGTATTCGCTGCGATCTTCCCGCCGGGGACCTCGTACATGACGACGTCGACGCCGGCGGCCGACGTGTACGGGCTCCTCACCCATTTCGGATCCGCGGCGATGCCGAATCCCGAATAGGTCGGCGCGAGCGTGCCTGTGACATCGCATTTCGTGGTCGTCGCGCCGGGCGTGAGCTTTCCCGGACAGAGCACGATCGTGCCCTCCGGATGCGTGACGTCGAAGTGCAGCTCGGAGAGGCGGGACGGATCGGGATCGCAGGGCCCGAAGAGATCGC
This sequence comes from Labilithrix sp., assembly GCA_046351255.1. Taxonomy (GTDB): domain Bacteria; phylum Myxococcota_A; class Polyangia; order Polyangiales; family Polyangiaceae; genus Labilithrix. The sequence continues at coordinate 14,513 of JAXLYU010000043.1, read as the reverse complement.
ACCCGCCCACCCAGCTCAGGAGATACGTGAACTCGCCACCGGCGAGATCCGCTTTGCGTGAAAAGCCCACGTCGAGCCCTCCGAATGGCTTTCGGAGCGGGACGCTGGGAATGACGGCGGAGATCTCGGCCGTGCCCGCGGCCATCGGCGGGCTACACACGGCCAGCGCTCCAGCGTCGAACGTCGCGCTCTTCGGCGGCGCGCCGCCGAGGAGCACGTGTTCCTCTCGGCCATCGACGCGGCAGCTGACTGCGTAGCAATCGCCGCCCGGCGCAGCGACGTCGACCGTGAGCCCGAGGTCGCCTTCGCGGACGCGATGTCGAACGCGTACGCGTAGCTCTTCACGGTGCCCTCACTCATGCCGGTCGCTCGGCGGGGCCGGAGCGACGTCGTCGTCCCCGTGGACGCGCCGTCCTTCTCGGGGCCGCCGCCGGACGTCGAGTCGTCGTCGTCGCCCGCGGGCGGAGCGTCCCCCCGTCCCCTCCGTGGGCGGCGCGGCCGCGCATGCCGCGAGCGAGAGAGCGGGTGAGCGTGGCGAGGAGGCGGCCGACCCCGGACATCACGTCAGAGTAGCCTCGAACGCGCGCCCGAGCGCAGCGCGATCGAGCCCGGGGCCGACGACGACCAGACGGCTCGTGCGCGGCGTCGAGGTCACAGGGCTCGCCGAAGGTGATCTCGACGAGGTCCGTCACGCCCTGGACGACGCGCCTGCTCATGCCCCGGACCGCGAGGACCTCCCCTTCGTGCGGAAAATGCGGCCCGCAAACGAGCCGAGCCCGCCCATGAAGTCCGCGAAGCGGTCGCCGTCGACGTCGCCTCCTCTGCGCAGAGCGAGATCGACTCGTACACGTGCGGGGTGGCCGGCGCTCGAGGCGGAGAGACGGTCGCTCGTGCGTGCGCTCAGAGAACCCTCGAGCGGCCCGGCGGGAGAGACGACGGCCGCGCCATGAGCTCGGTGCGACGAGGCGGCGCGACCTCGGTACGGCTGAGCACGATGACGTCCGCGTAGCCGATCTGCTCGATGGCGAGATCGTGCTCCAGGAGCGCGTCGAAGCGGCTCGCGTCCACGACGGTGACGATGCCGTCGAGGACGTGCGTGCCTCGACGCTCACCGCCAGCGATGGCGTGGAGGACGCCGCTCGGTGAGGCCGCGCCCGAGGTCTCGATGATGATGCGCTTCGCGCCCGCGAGCTCGTCGAGCGCGCGAACGAGCTCGGCTTGCGTCGAGCAACAGATGCAGCCGCCGGCGATCTCGACGAGCGTCCGCGCCCGGAGGAGCTGGCCGTCGATGCCGACCTCGCCGAGCTCGTTGACGATGACGGCTGCGTCCTCACCGAGCTCGGTCAACCACCGATTGACGAGCGTGGTCTTCCCCGCTCCCAGAAACCCGGTGACGACGGTGACGGGCGTCATGCCCTCGAACGTATCAGCGGTGCGCGAGCGCGTCGGTCAGCGCTTCGTCGCGGCTGCAAACTCGGCGGCGAACGCGTCGAGCCCGCGCGGATCCTTGCCCGTGATCTCCTTCACCCACGGCGTGACCTGGCTCTCCCAGCCTCGGCTGTAAGCGGTGAAGTAGTCGCGGAGCGCGGTCTGCGTGTAGTCCCCGGCGCCCATCTTCGCCATGTTCTCGACCGCCGCCTCGACGGGGACGGGCTGGTACTTCACCTCCTTGCCGAGCGCCTTGCTCAGGGCGGCCGCGACGTCGGCGACGCCGACCGCGCTGGCGCCCGTCAGCGTGTACGTCTTGCCCGCATGCGGCGCGGGGTTGGCGAGGACCTTCGCCACCGTCTCGGCGATGTCGTGCACGTCGATCATCGGGAGCTTCGCGTCGCCGAGAGCGAAGAAGATCATGCCCTGGTCGACGATCATCTTCGCCATGCCCATGAAGTTCTGGGTGAAGAAATGTGGCTTCAGGATCGTGTAGGTGAGGCCCGAGCGCTCGAGCTCCGAGTCGGAGAGCGCATGGAAGCGGCTGTTGATCGTCGGCGCGTCGTGCGCCGCGCCCACGGCCGACATGCGCACGACGTGCTTCACGCCGCCCTGACGCGCGCCCCAGAGGCCGTTCGAGATCTGCGCCGGCGCGAGCTCACCAGGCGGGGCGAGGAGGAAGGCGGTGTCGACGCCTGAGAACGCCTTCTCCACCGTGCGGAGGTGCGTGAGATCGCCGACGCGAAGCTCGACGCCCATCGCCTCGAGGTCCTTCGCCTTGCCCTTGTCGCGCACGAGGCCGATCAGCTTGTGACCGGAGCCCTGCAGCGCCTGGATCGCCTTGCTGGAGATGTTGCCGTTCGCGCCCGTGATCAGGATGTTCGCCATGCCCGCATTGTCGTCATGGGCGGACCGGGCACAATCCTCGGAGGGGAGAGACACTGATCCATCCGTGGGACAATCGTTCAGCCCTCGGTGGCGTGGACTTTCCGCAGGTGCGCCGTCAAAAGCTCCAGCGCGGCGCGGACTTGCGGGGCGAGGTGCTGGGACGACGGGTAGAGCACCTGGACCGGCGTGGGCGCGGGCCAGTGGTCCACGAGGACCGGGACGAGCCGGCCCTCCGCGACCGCGCCACGGGCCATGTACTCGGGCATCCACGCGATCCCGAAGCCGTCGAGCGCGGCGCGCCGCGCGAGGACGAGGCTGTTGCAGACGAGCCGCGACGAGATGTCGACGCGCTCGTCGCGCTTGCCCCGGCCGCGAAAGCGCCAGCGCGTGCCGTGGGAGCTGCCGCTGAAGACGATGCACTCGTGGCCCCGGAGATCGCGCGGCGTCTTCGGGCGCTTGCGCTGCTTCAGGTACTCGGGGCTCGCGTAGTAGCCGGCCTGTCCGACGCCGATGGGACGCGCGACGAACGACGAGTCGGGCAGCGAGCCGGAACGGACCGCGAGGTCGAAGCCTTCGGCGATGAGATCGACGCGGCGATCCGTGAATTCCAGCTCGAGACGCAGCTCCGGATGACGGCGCACGAGCCCGAGCAAGATGCCTCCGACGAGCTCGTCCATCGCCTGCGTGGCCGTGATGCGAACGAGACCGCGTGGCTCCACCTGCGCTGCCATCACGGTGCGTCCCGCCTCGCCGATGGCGGCGAGCGCCGGCGTCACCTGCTTCAGGAACGCGTCGCCGGCTTCGGTCAGCGTCACGCGTCGCGTGGTGCGCTGGAGGAGGCGCGTCTTCAGCGCGCTCTCGAGCGACGAGATGCGACGACTCACGGTGGAGCGCGGCACGCGAAGGGCGAGCGCCGCGCTCCGGAAGCTCGCGCTCTCGGCCACCGCCACGAACACGCGCACCGCTTCGAGCTCGGGAAGAGTGTCCCACCGCTGGATCACCCGACGTTGGTAGCACGCCCCTCTCTCCTGGTGCGAGCGGGTGCAATTCTACGGTGACCATGGAAGATGCCGACATCGCGGGCGTTTTCTGAAACCGCCTGCTACTCCTGAAATGTGCGAGCTTTCCCTACCGCTCTTTTCGGTCTCTTCGCCCTGGGTGCCGTTGCCTGCTCGAACCGCGTCGATGACGGCGCGACCAGCGACTCGGCGGAGCTCTCGGAGCAGGCCCCGTTACCGTGCACGGCGGGCACCTGCACGGAGCGCCCGGTCATCTGGGTCCATGGCCACGCCGGCACTCTGCACGACGGCGACAAGCTCCTCGCGGCGTTCACCGCGCCAGGCGAGCGCTTCGACGTCGTGCGCCAGGTCGGCACCGAAGATCACCAGGGCTGGGCCGCGCGCAGCATTCCGCGCCGCGAGTGGCTCTTCTCGTTCGACTACTACCTGAAGAGCGGCAACGACAAGGCGCACTCGTACACCGCGGGCCCGGGCCGCGTCGGCTCGTTCGACAAGCTGTGCCCCGATCACGAGGGCTACACCAAGGGCTTCGAGCACGAGTTCTCGCAAGACCTGGCCGAGCTCATCGACGACGTGCTCCGTGCGACCGGATCGAAGCAGGTCGACGTGCTCGCGCACTCGATGGGCGGCCTCATCACGCGCTCCGTGATCACGTTCGGCGGCGGCCGCGAGAAGATCAAGAACGCGCTCTTCCTCTCCACGCCGCACAAGGGTGTGCCTGCCGCCTCGCTCGAGACGCTCTTCAGCGACAACCCGGACTGGATGGCAGAGCACGAGCTCACGGAGCTCGATCGCTTCAAGCTCACGTCGAAGGCCGACTTCCGCCAGTGCGGCGAGGGCGGCTCCTCGCGTACCTTCCCGGACGCGCTCACCGAGGCCGAGCTCGCGACGCCGGAGGGCCCGGTCATTCACTGCATGAAGGGCTCGAAGGACCGCTTCATCTTCGACGACTCGGCCCGCTATGATCGCTGCGTGAGCTACGAAGTGCTCGAGGACGTCGATCACCCGGGCATCCTGTACGCGCCGGAAGCGGCCGCGAAGGCGCGCGAGGTCCTCGGCGGCACGTCGCGTTGAGCCGGGACACCGGACCGCTTCACCTCCTCGTCTACGACCGGACGTGCACCGAGACGTACGGCTTCGGCCTCTCGACGGTGTGGGGAGCAGGCTCCGGCGTCTACTCGATCCTGCGCCGGCAAAACGGCTCCTTCGGCGCGACGAGCTGGGCAGAGGCGCTCGCATGGATCGCGTCGTACGAGCCGGATCGCCCGATCGCGGAGCTTCAGTACTGGGGCCACGGAAAATGGGGCTGCGTGTACGTGGGCGCCGATGGCCTCGGCACCGGCGCGCTCGCGCCCGACCACACGCACGCGCCGGCGATCGATCGCATTCGCGATCGGCTCTTGCCGAGCGGCGAGTCGCTCGTGTGGCTCCGCACCTGCGAGGCGTTCGGCGCCGACGTGGGGATCGACTTCGCCTACCGGCTCGCGCACCGCATGCGCGCGAAGGTCGCGGGGCACACCTACATCATCGGGGCCCTGCAGAGCGGTCTCCGTGTGCTCGAGCCCGGGAAGCGACCGCGCTGGAGCGCGACGGAGGGCCTCTGCGAGGGCTCGCCCGCAGAGCCGAAGCGTGCGTACACGTCTCGGTTGCTCGCACCGCGCACGATCCATTTCATGACGAATTCGTTCCCGCGAAAGTGGTTCGAGGAAGACGGCGCGTAGCGTGTAGCGCAGCGATTTGCGCAACCGCGAGAGGAGCGCGCGGATAGGCGATGACCCGGGATCTGCGGGCGATCCTGGGTACCCGTTGTTCGTTGCGCAACAAAAAGCCCGACGATCATGGGGGATCGCCGGACCGGTCACGCGGCACGAGGGCTGCAGTCGGTAGAGGTATGCGACTCGTGGCGCTGGCGCTTTTTGGGGCTCTTTCGGTCTTGGCGGTGGGCTGTGCGACGGAAGACACGTCCGGCACGAAGACGAAGCGTCCGTCGATCGGCGTTCACGAAGACAGCGGCGACGACGACAGCGACAGCACGACGGCCCCCGCCGGCACGACCGGAGAGAGCGGCATCGCGAAGCCCGTCACACCGGCCGACGGCCCCGTCCCCGCCGACAACCCGGGCGCGGCGACGACGACCAAGCCCGTGATCCAGGCGCAGCCGATCGCGTGCAACACGGACGAGGACTCCGTCACGCAGTCGTACCGCGTGGCGCTCCAGCGTGACCCGGACCCGGGCGGACTCCAGAACTGGGTCGGCGCCATCCAGAACGGCGACACGCGCCTCGGCGTTTTGAACAAGATCCTCACGTCGCAGGAGTTCGTGTCCGTGCACGCGAACCTCACCGACGACGAGTTCCTGAGCTACCTCTATCACTCGTTCTTCAACCGCGATCCGGACCCCGGCGGCCGTCAGGGCTGGCTCAACGCGCTCGCGGGCGGACAGTCGCGCTCGTCGGTGGCGCAGGCCTTCGCCAACAGCGAAGAGTTCAAGAGCCCGAGCTCGAACCGCGCGACGGCCTGCTACTTCTGAGCGGTCACTTCCGAGCGGGCGCGTCTTGCGCCAGCGCGCGATGAAACGCGAATAACCGCAGGATGCGGAACCCGAACGACGCCGAGAAGAGCGTCATCACGACCGCGAGGACGCCGCTCCCCGCATAAGCGACGCGTGCATTCTGCACCGCGATGGCGAACCAGAGCGCGGCATCGACGAGCAAGAGGTACCGGTGCGGGCGGAGGCGCCCCACGATGCCGACCATGATGAGCGCCGCGCCGTAGCCGAGCAGCATGTACGAGTAGCCGTGGCTGATGACCGGCGAGCCCGCGAGGATCCACAGGAGACCGAGCGGTACCGCGTAGACGAGCTCCCGGCCCAGGCGCGCGTGCTCGAACGGCGCGAGGTCCTGACGGATCCACTCGAGGAACGGCTGCAGCTCGGTCACGGAGCAGCCGAAGGAGCGCACGCGGCCGGGCGTGGGCATGATGACGGTGCACCGCTCGTCGCGTGTCGTGAAATCGCAGGACGCGCCGATCCTGGCGCGGGAGAACCCGAGCTCGCTGCCGTCCGGGCCACGTAGAAACGCGGCGTCGGCCTCGAATCTCAGTGCCCAGCGCGTGTTGTCGCTCAGGTCGACGAGCACGACGTTTTGCACCGGGCTAGGATGCGCCGGCATGAAGGCCGTGTCGATCGGGTTGTGCGGAGCGAGCGCGCTTGCCCTCCTCGTTTTCTCCTGTGTCCCGGTCCCGCCGGGGACGCCGCCCCCGCCGCCCGAGCCGGACGCCGGGTCGGTCGCGCCGCCTTCCCGCGACGACCGGGCGCGCACGAGGGCCGAGGCCGAGCAGCGACGCGGCGGCGCGATCGAGGTCGAGCAGCCCGCCGACGGAAAGGATCCGCTGCACGGCAACTTCACCCTCGCCGACGCGACCGCGAAGATGCCGGGCTCCGGGCGCCTCCTCGCGAAGATCGAGACGAGCCAGGGCGTGATCGAGTGCGAGCTCTACGACGACAAGGCGCCGATCACGGTCGCGAACTTCGTCGGGCTCGCCAACGGGCTGCGCCCGTTCAAGTCCCATCTCGATGGCCGCTGGGTGAAGCACCCTTATTACGACGGGACGACGTTTCATCGCGTCATCAAGGGCTTCATGATCCAGGGCGGCGACCCGAAGGGCAACGGCACGGGCGAGCCGGGCTACGTCATCCCAGACGAGATCTGGCCGGGCGCGAAGCACGATCGCGCGGGCCTGCTCTGCATGGCGAACCGCGGCCCCAACACCAACGGCGCGCAGTTCTTCATCACGGACTCCGCCGTGCCGCGCCTCGACGGCAACTACACCATCTTCGGCGTGTGCTCGCCGACGAGCATCGTCCACGCGATCGCGCAGAGCCCCAAGGACCTGCACGATCGTCCGAACACCGCCGTCGTCATCGATCGGATCACGGTGAAGCGCGAGGTCTCGGCGGTCAACGGAGGCGATACGCCGGACGCGGGGAGTCCCCCGTGACGAGCGAGATGTGACCCTCGATGATCCGATCGGGCTTCGGTCCGCGCTCCTCGATGGCGCGGACGGTCCGCGCGGACGTCCCGAGGACCTCGCTCTCGGGCTCGAGTTGCTCCGCGATCGCGACCTCGTCGATCCGGACGGGCAGGTCCTCGTCGGAGTCGCTATGGTCGTGGAGCACCATGCCGCCGAGGTGGAGCACGCGCACGTTCTCCGTGGCGACCGTCTCGGGCCACGGCTCGTCCGCGGCGAGCGTCGGCCGGGTCGCGACGTCGAACGCCGCCGCCGCGACCACGGTCGTCGCGAGCGCGGCCGCGATCGTCTTCGACGCGCGCTTCGCGTGACGCCGGCGCGCCGCGGGGCCGCACTCGGAAGTGAGCATCCGGCCGTCGGGCCGGCGATAGAAGCGGACGCAAGGCATCTCGCTCGCCTCCGCGTCGAGGTACCGCGCGACGAACGCCTCGGCGTCGACGCGGTCCATCGCGGAGAGATCGTAGACCGTCTTGCTGCACGTGCAGCAGAAGCGCGCCGCGTCGTCGCCGACCATCTCTTCCCACTTCGCCACGCACTGGGTGGGCACCGTGACGCGGTCGAGGAGCGGCAGCCGCGTGCGGGGGTCGGCGGGAGATCGATACGGCATTCTCCGGTCGAGACAGCCCGAGGTCGCGGAAGTTCCAGGCTCGTCGAGGAGTGCATCCGCATGCGTATGGCCGTACCATCGCCGCATGGGCCGCTACCACATCGATCTCTCCAAGGTCCCCGCCGGTCACACGTGCCCGCCGCTCCTCGCGTCGTTCGCGGACTGGCTCGCGACGCAGAGCCACGCGAGCGTCGGCTACTTCGACGCGCTGCTCGCCGAGGAGATCACGCATCACTGGGACGAGGACAATGCGGCGCGGCTGCAGAAGGCGGCGTGGTCCTTCCTGCATCTGCCGGACGGCTCGCTCGTCGCGCTCCTCGACACGGGCGTGAGCGGCTCGCCGCCGGCGGTCGTCCTCCTCGAATCGGAGGGCGAGGCGCGCACGATCGCGACGAGCCTCGAGGGCTTCCTCCACAAGCTCGCCGACGCGGACACGGGCGTGAGCGATCTCGACGACGGCGAGGCCTCGACGGGCAGACCGGCGCTGAAGGACTGGCTGAGAGAGAAGACGGTCACGACGCCGAGCGCGCCCGACTTCGACTTCGGCGCCTGGCTCGGGCGCTGAAGGTGCTCGACCTCGTTCGCATCTATCTCTTCGTCTTCGGCGCGATCACGATCGCCGGCGGCGTCATCGGCTTCGTGAAGGCAAAGAGCCGCGCGTCGATCATCGCGGGCGGCATCTCGGGGGCGGCGCTCATCGCGGCCGCTGCCCTCGCGGGCGGCCCGAACACGACCGTCGCGCTGGCCCTCGGCTTCGCGGTGTCGCTCGCGCTGACGGGCCGCTTCGGCAACGCGTATCGCCAGACGAAGAAGCTCATGCCCGCGGGGCTCATCGCGGCGCTCGGGATCGGTGGAATCGTGCTCACGCGCCTCTCGCTCCGTGGCTGAGTCGCTCGTCCTCGCCCCCACCCCCGATCCGCGCGTGTTCCTCGCGCCCGACGGCCGGCGCCTCTCGCCGCCCGACGGCTGGGCGTGCCTGCCCCCCGGCGACGCGGCGATCACGCGCAAGGTGAAGGCGGCCGGCCCCTCGTGGGCGGTGATCGAGAAGAAGGGCCGGAAGCTCTTCTCGAAGGGCCTCTGGGCGCCGCGCGAGAACATCGAGCGCGCGCGCGCGGAGGTCGCCGCCACGCGCGAGACGCCCGAGTACGCGAAGACGCGCGCCCAGGTCGCCGCGCGCCGCGATCGCGATCAGGCGGACTACGTCGTCGAGTTCGCGGAGGCGGTCGCCGCCTTCCTCCGCTTCTCGAAGGAGTGGCAGCCGCTCGCGACGGAGGTGGCGAAGCGCATCGCGGCCCACGCCACGCCCGTCGGCAGCGGCACCGTCGCGCGCACGAAGCGCATCCCCGTCGAGGAGCGCGCGGAGGCGGCCGTCATCGCGTGGATGCGCCACCAGACGACGGCGTACGACTCGTTGCAGATCGCACGCATCAAGGGCGAGCGCCGCGCCGTCCGCCGCGCGCTGGCGGAGGTCTCGCGGAAGGTGCTCGACCTTCACCGGCGCGACGTTCCGCACGGCGTCGAGCAGTGCCCGCTGTGCCGAGCGATCGTCGACGACGCGGATCCCGATCTGACGTAGGCGTGGCCGCTACTTCTGGCAGACGGCGGGCAGCCGCGTGAGCTGGGGCAGGACGTCCTCGTACGACTCGATGCGGCGGCCCGTGAACTCACCGTCGATCTGATAGAAGAAGCGGTGCGAGACGTCGGGGATGACGGCGTAGGCCTCGGAGTCGGTGGGCTTGTTGCCGAAGCCGAACGCGGGGACGAGGCCCTTCGTCGCGATCTGCGCGAGGTCGCCGCTCTTGAATTGGGCCGCGCCGCCATACGCGGACGGTCCGATGAGCGAGGCGGTCGTGTGAATGATGCCGGGCGGGAAGCCGTGCTGATCGAGGAACTCGCGCGTGCGACCGACGAGCCACTCGGGGCGCGCGGTGAGATAGAGCGGCCGGTAGCCCTTGTCGGCGAGCGCACGCAGAGCCTCGGGCGCCGCGGGATGCGTGGCGGGGATCGTGCCGACGAGGAGAGCGGCGTATTCGATGTTCTCGGACGAGGTGAGCGTGCCGTCGACGTCGCTGACGAAGATGGGGGTCTGCGGCGGGACGACGTCGATGAAGAGGTCGGTGAACGACTCGTCGCCGCGCACGACGAGCCGGACGCGGTGTCGACCGGGCCCGAGCTCCTTCGCCTTCGGGATCTCGAAGATGATGCGTCCGCCGTGATCGCTGATGCCTTCGACGTCGGCGTGAGGCTGACTGCCGCTCGTGGTCGTGGCGATGCCGAGCGACTCCCAGCCGCTCGCGCAGTCGCGCTGGACGAAGATCTCGACGTCCTCGTCTTCGAGGTCGACGTCGCTGAGGCCATACGCGAACTGCGCGATGATCGTCTGCGGCGCGCCAGGGTTCACGAAGAGGTCGCGCCCGCGATGATTCGGCACGGCGGGGAAGCCGGTGATGGCGTCGGTGGTGACGATGGCGGGCGTCTCGATCCAGTGACGCCAGAAGTGCCGGTGCGTGTTCGGTGGCGGAGGCGCCGCGCACTCGAGCGTGGGCAGGCAGGGCGCGGTCGTGAGCTCGCCCGCCGACGTGTCCGGATCGTCACCCGCCGTGGTCGAGCAACCGACCGCGAACAGCATGAGCCCGATGGCGCCAGCGGCAGCGAGAACGCGCATGCCCATCCCTCGAGCAACGAGGGTGCCAATGTAGGCAGGTGTAATTATCCTGCCCATTGCGGCCGAAATCGGCCCAGCTGCCGCGAAATGCCGGCCTCCATCTGGGGCCCCTGGATCGTCTCCGCGACCTGGCCCGCCCCATCCCAGTCGCCGCCAGACCGAGGACCTCCGTTGCCGGGGCGGCCGTCGTAGTGTCCATGTGGATAGCGACGGAGGCCAGCTGCCATGCCACGAGCGCTCCGGACACGGACGTGCCTCTTCCTTCTTCTTGCGTGCAGCAACGGCTCGTCCCCCGTTCGGCCGACGTCGTCGACACGAGCCGGCTGGGACCCGTCTGCGACACGACGACGACGTGCCCGGACGCCCACGGTGGCCGCACTCCCCGAACGGCGTCGGCCGAGTCATGGAGCTCGCCCAGGCGCGGAGCGGGGCGCTCGCGAGGACAAGGCCCTTGCGTCCGCGCTCGAGGATGCGGTCGATGATGGCTTGAGCGAGGTCCTCGTCGTGAAGGACGCGGCCCCAAGGAGCGGAGCGACTTGTTCTGTCGTGAAGATCATCGGTCGCCTCTCGAGGCGTCGTTCGTCGACGACGTGGAAGAGGACGTTGGCTGCCTCGCTGCCGTACGTGAGGTAGCCAACCTCGGCGATGACCAGCACGTGAGGATGCGTGCATAACGCAAGTGACTCTCGCATGTGTCCGCCGCGACTCGCGCGCGAGAGGTCGTCGATGAGCGCGGCCGCTGTCGTGAAGAGCGCATCGAAGCCGTTCTGGATCGCGCGATACGCGATGGCGATCGCGAGGTGTGTCTTCCCGCGTCTGGTCTTGCCGGAGAGGATCAGCCCGCGACCATCGCGTGACGAAGTCGGGCGAGAGAAGTCAGCCGGCCGAGTCGCGTCTGCTACCGATGCGCGACCTCCTCGGCGACGAGCGTCGCGAGAAGATCTCCGAAGCCCCAACTGTCTTTCTCTGCGCGAGAGACGAGATCGCGCAAGATGCGGCGCGCGCTAGCGAGGTGAAGACGCTTCAACAAATCGTCGATGGGAATGTCCACGTGAGGGTCTCCTGTTGAACGGCTTCGGCGAGCGCATGCACGCCGAGGTCGAGATAGTGGGCGACGCATTCGGCACCGAAGCAGCGCTCGCGAAGCGCACGTGAGTCGCACCGGTGAGCGCGCTCTCGCGATACGTCCCGAGGAGCGCGTGCATCCGCTCGACTCCGGGTTCCACGCGAGAGGTCGACAATGGACGATCTCGGTGAGGTATTCGAAGAGGACGGGACCGAGCTCGAGGAGCTGCTGGCGCTTCAAATACAGCTTGCCTCGTTTGCCACTCCGGCTCACTGCCGCGACGTGCGCGCCGCGATGACCTGGCAATGTCGACCTTGCTCCGCGCTCGAAGAGGCGCTCATGAATCGCTTCGAAGCGGCCGGCGACGATACGAACGGAGACGCGGAGCGGACGAAAGCGAGCGCGCTCTCCTGCGAGGCGGACGCTCGGAATAACGCCGGTCGCTCGCGACGGGCGCACGGTATTGACGTCAACGTGCCACTCGGCGAGCTGCTGCGCGAGGTCGTGATCGTCAAGGAAGCGCCGCTGCTTGAAGAAGGAGCCATTGACCCACTTCACGAGATCTTCGACGGCGCCCTTCTCCTGACCGCGCGCGGGCCAACAGACTTCGACGCCGACGCCCATCGCGAGCATCGCCTGCGCGAAGGTCGGGTTGTATTCGACGACGACTCCGTGTCGCCACGTCTTCACGATCGTCTTCGGCTGCTCAAAGACAGCGACGAGCGGAACGCCGCCGAGGCGCTCGAAGTGCACGACGAGCGTGCGCACGATCGTCTCGGTCTGCTCGTTCTCCACGAGCGTCACGTCGACGTGGCGTCGAGTACTTCCGCCGCGTGGCGAAGAAGTGGACACGCCGGCTCGCGCCGCTGACGTTCGGACGTGGTCGCGTCGCTGCGCCCGCAAGTGACCAACCTGTCGTGCGGTTCGAAGGACTGCCGGGCGAGCTCACGCAGCACGACTTCGGCCACGTCGACGACGGCCGACTGATGGGCCGGCGGCGGCGCTCGCCCGCATCGTCGACGGTGGCGACGGCCGGCTCGGACTCGATCGTCCGAACCGACCGCTCGCTCACTCCGAGTTGCTTGGCGACTTCCGTCTGCGTGTGCCCCGCCTCGCGGAGAACCTGGATCGCATGCCGCTTCAACATCTCGTGCATCCCACCCGGTCGCCCGGGCGCGGATGGTCCTTCGGCGGAGTCGGGGGCTTCACCGGGGACCGGCAAGATTCTCCGGAACGGATGCGGTCAGAGTCTCCGGAACCAGCAGCAGGGGGCCCGAGGTTCAGCACACACCTGGCCGATGCTCGAGCCCGCCCCACATGCCGAATGACGGCGGCCGAGTCGCGGAGTCGGCGCTCGCCGCGCGGTCCCCAGCGCAGGTGGCCGCCCACGCGCATTCGCCCAGGCGCGGAGCGCGGCGCTCGCGAGGACAAAGCCCCTTCTCCCATTCCGCACGAATGCCCCCCTCACGCCCCCCGCCTGGGGCGCGTGGGCCGCGACCGTTTGCGAACGTGACACGCGCGGTCGAGCCGGCCGATGCTCGAGCCCGCCCCAAATGCTCGAACGCTCGAAATGCTCCACGTGGCTACTTTTTCGCTATGCCGAATTGCATTCTTCGGACGAGTGGCTAGATTGGACGCATGGCGGGGGCCCGAAGACTCCGGAAGGGCGAGCAGCTCTCGTTCGCGAGCGCGCGCGGGGGACTGTCGTTGCCGAAGGAGCCGCGAAAGCGTCGCCGTGGCGTGGAGCTCGGGCGGAGGCCGCGTCCGGAGCGGGTCGGGTTCGTGTCGCACGTGGCGCGCGAGGTCCATGACCGGCGGCATCCGGTGCACGTCTCCATTCGGCGCGTGAGGGGCGCGCCCAGCCTGCGCAGCGAGCGCATCTATCGCGCGATCGTCGGGCAGCTCGCGCGTGCCAAGAGCCAGGGCGTGCGCGTCGTGCATCATTCGGTGCAGCACGACCATCTGCATTTCATCGTCGAGGGGGAGGACCGTGGCGATCTGTCGGATCAGATGCGCAAGCTGTTCTCGCGCATCGCCCTCGCCGTGAACGCGATCGCGATGCGTCGCGGAAGCCTCTTCCGCGACCGCCACCATCGCCGCGAGCTCCGCACGCCGACGCAGACGCGCAACGCGCTCGTCTACGTCCTCTTCAACGAGCGCAAGCACGACTTCGAGGGCGGCGGGCCCATCTCCGAGGAGACGATGCACTCCCTCGACGACCGCACCTCCATCGGCTGGATCACGCTCTGGTCCGAGCGCGCGTGCGCGCGCCCGCCACCCGAGATGCTCGCGCGCCTCCGCGCCCGCAACCTCGATGACGAGGTCCATGAGACGCCCGTGAGCGCGCCGCGCACCTGGCTCGCGCGCTCGGGCTGGGCCGAGATGGGCGGCGGTCCGATGGAGCTCCACGAGCTACCCCGGTTCTGGTGAACGGACGGCGGCCGCCGCCAAGCCGAGCGCCGCGGCCGCCGCCAAGCCGCGCGCCGCCGCTCGTGCGTGGGCGAATGCGCATGGCCGACCGCCCGCGCCGGGACGCCGCCGCCCCCGCTCCGTCCTCGCCTCTTCGCGAGCTCCGTCGTACACACAGAGGCGGTCGCGGTGGGCGATCGTCTAGAGCTCGATGAGGGCCCGCGGCTGGAAGCTCCGATTGAGCTCGTAGCTCACGTAGCCGAAGGGGTTCGCGAGCACGTGCGTGGCGCCGATCGTGAGGTCGATCGAGTCGTGCGTGTGGCCGTGGATCCAGACGCGCGGGGCGCGGGCGCGCATGAGCGTCTCCACGTCGCAAAGGAAGAACGGGTTCAGCGCGTTGCC
>JAXLYU010000042.1:0-2750 GCA_046351255.1 Labilithrix sp. | reverse complement strand
GCGGGTGCAGGGGTACCCGCGGGTGGACAGGTTGACGCAGCCGACGCATCGGGGACCAGGGAGCCGAGCGTCGGTCCATCGCGCGGAGCCCGGTCAAGACGAAGCCCCCGTCACGACCGGTTTCCCGGGGGAGCGACGGGGGCTTCGAATGTCGGGGCGACTGGATTTGAACCAGCGACCACTTGCACCCCAACCGCGGCCGAGCACTTCGCACGTGGTCGCACCGGGCAGCATCGCGACGCATCCCTGCGTACGCACTGGGGTCCTGGCGGAGGCCGCTTCGCATCCCGTCGCATGGCTCGGCCCGGCCAGCAGCGTGCGCACTGCGCCAGCACTGCGCGGTCTGCCCGCCCCGGCCCCGCGCTTGTTCCTCGTCGCCGGGGGTAACCGTCCGAGGGCGGACGTGTTGACGTAGTGGTCGCGGGCCGCGGGGTCGTGCCGGTGCAGGTCCTCCTCGTTGGTGTTCGAGCTCGCCGCCGGCCCGCTCAGGTCGGCGGCTTGAGCGTCGGTGGCTTCCAGTTGTGCGGCAGCAGCTCGTCGATGCGGGCGGCCGGGTGCGTCTGGACGCGGAGCAGCACGTCGGCGAGGTAGGCGACGGGGTTCACGCCGTTCGCCTCGCAGGTCATGACGAGAGAGAAGAGGCCAGCGACGTTCTCGCCGGCCTCGTCGTGGCCGACGAAGAGCCAGTTCTTACGACCGAGCGCGGCCGCCCTTAGCGCGTTCTCCGAGGCGTTGTTGTCCACCGGGACCCGAGCGTCCTCGAGGAACTTCGTCAGCGCAGGCCACTGCCCGAGGGCGTAGCTGATCGCCTCGCCCATCGGGCCGCGGGGGAGGTGCTTCGGCTGCTCGGCTTCGAGCCACGCCTTGAAGTCGCTCATGACCTGGCGGCTGCGCGACTGGCGCATCGCGAGATGTGCCTCGGTGCCAAGCAGGTCGTCGTCCAGCGCCCCGCGCTCGACCTTGTAGACCTCGACGATGAAGTCCATCGCGGCCTGGGCCTCGGGCGAGGTCGGTCGGGCGTCGAAGAACTTCCTGCGGACGTGCGCGAGGCAGCCGGCGCGCTCGCGACGGCCAGGGACAGTGACGCGGTTGTATCCGGAGTACTTGTCCGAGACGAGCAAGCCGACCGTGTCGCCGAGGACCTTCACAGGCGTCTCGCCCGAGCGGCTCGGGCTGTAGACGTAGCCGATGAGCGGTTTGTCGTCCGCGTCCGTCTCGCCTTCCTGGTTCGCGAGGAACGTCCAGAGCCACGAGGTGCGCGTCTTGCCCTTCGCCAGCACGCGCATCGTCGTCTCGTCCGCCTGTACGATCTCGTTCTTGGGGATGAGCTCGAGGAGTCGCTTCGAGAGCGGGTCCAGGATCTCGGCGGAGCGATGGAAGAGGTCGACCAGAGTCGACCGGTGCATCGGGACGCCGCTCCGCTGGAACTGCTTCGCGAGCCTGTGCAGTGGGATCGCGTCTGCGACCTTCGACACGACGACGTTCGCCATGAAGGTCGGGCCGTAGCGCGCTTTGTCGAACACGCGCGTCGCCCCCGGCGCGGTGACGACGGTCTCGCCGCACCTGCACCGCGCCTTGGCCTGGACGTGGAGCTGGCGCTCGATGATCGAGGGGAGCAGCTCGTAGAGCTCGGTGATCTTGCCGCTGCCGAGCGGCGTGAACTCGTGCCCACCGCACTTAGGACAGGTCTTCTGGTCCTCGGTGATCTCGTGGCGGACTTCGCGGGTGACGACCGCACGCTTCTTCTCGGCGTTGGCGCGGCGCTTCTCCTGTGTGACTGCGGGATCGGCGGTGACTCCGGAGCGGCGGAGCTCCTCGTCCACGGGCGGGATCTTCTCGGACCGCGTCCCGAACGCGTGGCGCTGCAGCTTCTCGACGATGGCCGCGAGCCGGGAGACCTCGTCGTTCAGCGCCGCGCGACCGGCGCGCTCATCGGCGAGCTCGCTGGCCAGCTTCTCGGCCTGCTGGCGCCACTCGCAGTCGTGATCGCCTGCTCCCATTGACCATGTTCGATCACGTCTGGCTGGACTTGTCCATGGGACGCCCGCCAGGAGCCCACGCCGGCGGGCGGCGCACGCGGCTGTACTCGATCCCGTCGAGCAGCATCGAGAGCTGGGTCGCGTCGAGCTCGACCGCCGAGGCGTTCGGGTCCATGTGCGGCAGGCGGAACCGGCCGCGCTCGAGCCGCTTGTAGTAGAGGACGAACCCGCCCTTGTCCCAGGTGAGGATCTTCACCCGGTCGCCCGCGCGGCTCACGAAGACGAAGAGATGGCCGGTGTACGCGTCCTGGCGGAGCTCGTGCTCGACGATGGCCATGAGCCCGTCGATGGACTTCCTCATGTCCATGGGCGCGGACCCGAGAAAGATCCGCACCGCCGTCGGCAGCGTGATCACGGGAGCGCGGCGACGACCTGGCGCAGGTAATCGAGGTCGGCACCGACCGGGAACCGCAGCACCGCGCCCGAGGGCAGCGCCAGCTCCAGCAGCGCCACCTCTCCTGGCCGCGCCTTCGGCGCGGCGGAGGCTACCACGCGAACCGGTAGCAGACGCGAGCCCCCATTTGGCGCCGGCTGCTCAGCGACGCTGCCGGCCTGCTCAGCCTCGGTGGTCACGAGCGGCCGAGACTCCTTGCGCAGCTTGTACAGCCAGTAGCGCAGATTGCTCAGCGGAACGCCGCGCTCCTTCGAGAACTCGCGCTGACTCAGATCCGCCACCTCGAAGTCCGCCACCAGCTTCGTCCACTTGCTCCG
>JAXLYU010000041.1:0-5876 GCA_046351255.1 Labilithrix sp. | reverse complement strand
CGGGGATCGTGGCGGATCGCGCACGCGGGCTCTCCCTCGCACGGGACCGGCTCCACGCGGAGCAAGGCGCATGTCCGGGCGCTGTCGTCGCAATAGCAAATCAAGCCCTGATCTTCGAGCGGGGGCTGCTTGTTGAGCCTCGGATCCGCGCCGCAACGGCCCGTCGTGGGGTCGTATCCGCAGTCGGCGTCGGTCCGGCATACGGAGTGTTCCTTGGGGCTCGCGGAGCCGCCAGGTGCAGCGGGGATCTCCACGCTGGAGGGCGCAGCGAGGCCGGAATCCAGATCTCCGATATCCACCTTCGCGGGGAACAGAGACGCGACGTCGGGGCGGGGGCCTTCCGGCACCGGGGGGCTCGCGCAGGCGGCGAACGTGGTTGAGAGAGGGGCTGTCGCGACGAGGAGGAGGGCTATCTGAGGGAGGGTCGAGGGCGCTCGCGACGCGGGGAATTTCGACATCGTCGCTCGCGCCTCCGATGCGGTCAGAGCAAGAGGGAGAGGCCGATGGACTGCACGAAGGAGGACTCGATCACCGGGAAGGCGTCGAGCGCGCGCGGGTGGCCGTCGGGGGCGATCGTCTGGCTCGGCTCGAAGGCGTCGCCGTGCTGGCCCGCGATGAATGCGTACGTGGTCGTGAGATCGAGCGAGAGCCAGCGCTTCACGAGCTCGATGCGCGCGCCGGCGCCCACCGGGAGCTCGACGAAGGACGCCCCGCGCTCGCGGATCACGTACGTCTCGCCCTTCGAATTCGTCGCGGTGGCGCGCTGGAATTCGAAGCGGCCCCAGCCGACGCCCGCGGTGAGCCACGCCGTCACGCGGCCCCACGTCATCGACGGCGAGAGGCGCGCGCCGAAGGAGTACGTCTCGACCGGCGGCGACGCGATCGGATCCGTCACGCCGAGCGCGCCGCTCGGGATCGTGATCGTGTGGTGCACGTCGACGTAATAGCCCTCGATCAAGAGGTGCTCGAGGAGCGCAAAGCGCAGGTGCAATCCGAACCCGGTCGCGGGCTGGTAGCGGACTTCGGAAGGGTTGCCCTTCACGTCGTTCATCGCGGGGCGCGCGGCGATGAGGAAATCGCCTCCGACGTCGATCATGCGATCCCACGGGAGCGGGCGCGGCGCCGGATCTTCGAGCGGCTTCGGTCGCGCGGACGCGGGGTCGGGCGGCGCTTCCGGCGCGAGCGGCGCGGTGGTTGTCGTGGTCGCGGCGCTCGTCGCGGTCGCCGTCGGCGCAGGCGTCATCGTCGATCTTGCGGTCGGCTCTTCGGCGCGCGCGCTCGCGGAGCACAGGCCGACGACGATCGCCGTCGCGAAAAATGTCCCGCTTCGAGAGCGTGATGGAAAGGAACGCGACGGCATGGCGGACGACCTCGCCTTAAGGCAAAATCGCCGGCGATGCGAGCTGTCCTCTTCTTCACCACGGTCCTTTTCTCTTCGGCCCTCACCGCGTGCGTCGCGTCGCCTCCCGCAGGCACGCAGTCCGAGCCGCCGCCCGCGTCCGCCGCGTCGGATCGCGGTGACGCGCCGACCCCGGGCGGAAGGCAGGGCGCGAGCGGAGGAAAAGGCAGCGTGAATCAAGCCACCGCCGCGGGGATCCAGGCGCTCGAGAAGACGAAGTTCGGCGCGCCGATCACCGAGACGTCGACCACGCCGCTGCCCGCGATCGTGAAGGATCCAGGTCAATTCGCGAGCAAGACGATCCGCACCGAGGGCATGGTCTCCGCGGTGTGTCAGGCCGCCGGCTGCTGGATGCAGATCGCCGACACGTCCGGAAAGGCCCACGTGAAGATGGCCGGTCACGCCTTCTTCGTGCCGAAAGCGTCGTCGGGGCACCGCGCGGTGGTGCAGGGCAAGGTGCTCGCGTCGAACGCCCCCAACACGTGCTCGGACAGCGATCACTGCGGCAACCAGGAGGTCACGCAGGTGCAGATCGAGGCGACGGGCGTCGAGTTCGTCGACTGAAACGGCCTCTTCAAACTGCCAGTTTGCGCGCGGTCAAACTGGCAGTCTCCCTCCTCGTATAGACTGCCGCCCTCCAATCAAGATCGTCAGCGTTTCCCGAGCAAGCGGCCCAACGTCGCGCGGCGCAGAGCGGTTGTCTGCGGCGCCACGCCGTACAGCGTGGCCTCGCGGTAGAGGCGCTGCGCGTCGCGATCGCGCTTGAGGGCGCTGCCTCCGGTCGCGACGATCGCGGCGAACGCGGCGCGCACCCCGAGATCGATGCAGCGCGCGCGGACCTCGAGGGCGTTCTCCGCGAACGACGGGTCGCTTGATCGCGCGGTCCAGCTCTCGACCTCGCGCCACAAGTGATCGATCTCGTCGTGGAGCGCCTTCGCGAACGGCTCGATCGGCGTCTCTTCGCGCGCGCGTTGATCGAGGAGCTTCGCGGCCGCCGCTGCGACGCCGAGCGAGCACGGCGCTTGATTCAGCGTGGCCGCAGCGTCCGCGTCGCGCGCCTGTTCGGGCGTCTGCAAGAGGAGCATGCGCTCGCGAGGCACCCGCGCGCGCGACAGCGTGAGCGACACGGTGCTCGACGCCGTCATCGTCGCGAGGCGCATGGGAGGCCACGCGGAGATGCCGGTCGTCTCGTCGAGCACGGCCGCCGCGTACACGTAACGTTTGTCCGCGAGCGTGCCGCCCAGCGCGACGACGCCGATCGCGCCCCAGCCTGTGATCCAGGGCGCGACGCCGTCGAACACGATGTGGTCGCCCTCTTCGGTCGCGTGCACCGCGGGCGGTCCCGGGCGTCGCAGGTGCGAGAAGGCCGGCGCGCCCAGCAATTCGCCGCGCGCCATTCGAGGCAAGAGCTGCGAGCGCACGTCCTCGGACGCGCACTTGCCGACGAGCCCGCAAGCCGAAGCGTGCTGGATCGCGACGAAAGCGGTGGTGCCGCACGCCTCCGCGAGCGCCGCGTGAAACCGCCGCACCACGTTGACGGAGGCCTCGAGACCGCCGTACGCGGCCGGCACCATCAGCCCCAGGAGCCCCTCTTCCGCGAGCGCGCGCAGGTTCTCGTGAGGCAGCCTGTCCGACTCATCGACGGCGTTGGCGCGCGGAGCGATCACCCTCGAAGCGACGTCGCGGGCCTTCTCCAAGATCGCGCTGCCGGCCGCATCTTCCCGCTGGATCATGGCGTTGATTGTAGGGTGGTTTTGTTTGGGGGGTGGAGCGGCGCCTCCGCGGGGGTGCCGGCCTGCGAGACTCAGCGTCCCCCCGTGCCCGAGGGCACAGCGGCGGGTTTCGCGGGCTTGAGGGCGCTCACGATCTCCTGGATCTCGGCTTTGCGCGCGTCGAACGGCGTCTCGGGATCGAGCGAGATGCGGAGCTGACCGCCGGTGATCTCGCCCTCGATGCGCGCCGACATGATCACGTTGTCGTCGAACATGATCGCGATGCGGCGCAGCGGGTTGTTCTTCGTGAACTGGCGGAAGCGCTCGGTCGCGTTCGGGTTGAGCTGGATCGTCGCGAACACCTGCGGCTTGCCCTCGGGATCGGGCGCCGCGTCCATCCCCGCGTCGCCGACGTCGTCGTGCGTGAGCACCACCGTGGACGTGCCGATGAACGTGCGCACGCCGACGCCCTCGCGCTTCTTGGTGATCTCGTTCTCCTCTTCGATCGTCGAGTAAAGGAGCCGATCGCCGGGCGGCAGCGGGATCGCGTCGAACCAGGGTTTGGCGCGCGCGCGGGCCTGATCGAGCGTCTCGCCCGGCTGCACCACGAGGCGCACAAAGGTGCGCTGCTGGATGTCCTCGGGGCTGAGGACGACGACCCTGGAACTGCGAGATCCCCTTCGGAACAGGGGGCGGAGGCTTGTCGAACGGATCCGGTTTGTCGTCGAGCAGCACCACCGAGAACGTCGGCTTGTGAGGCGCCGTCGCGGTGGACGTCGTCGACGCAGATCCAGATCCGCCCCCGCCGCACCCGAGGGCGAACGAGACGGCGAGCGCCGCGACGAACGAGACGATCCAGCGAGAGGAGCGCATGCGCCCTCGTAGCAAATCGCGCCCGCAGCGACGCGAAAATGATGGGTCCGGACCCGCCTTACTGGGGGAGCTTCCCGTGGCCGCGGAAGAGCGCGAGCGTACGCGGCCTCCTTGTCGTTGGGGGCGAGGCGCGACTGGATCGAGAAGACCAGCTCGGTGTCGCGGCGATCGAACACCTTCGACGCGGCCTGCTCGAGCTCGGCGTCGCCCGCGATGTGCGCGACGAGGAAGTCGGAGAGCGTGGGCTCCGTGAGCATGTTCTGCTTGCGGATGAGGGCGCTCTCGGCGAGCAGCGGCTCCTTGCGCAGGGCGTCCGTCACCTCGACCGCGGAGGGGCCGCTCATCGCGCGGTAGGCGATGTCGTAGCGGCCGTAGATGCGGCGATCGTCGTCCAGCGCCTTCTTCAACGAGGGCGAGCTCGAGGTCGCGCGGAAGAACGCGGCGGTGAACAGCTTCGACGACACCTCGCCGCGCGTGATGCCCTCGGGCCAGGCCGCGCGCGCCTTGTGGATCGCGTCGACCATCTCGTCCATCAGCGCCGCGTCCTGCTGGAAGTAGAGCTGCGACTCGATCGCCTCCGCGAGGATCGTCCACGCCGCGGCCTGCGTCGCCTTCGATGCGCCCTTCGCGCGGTCGACCGAGCGCCGAGCGCGCGCCACGTCGTCCTTCGTCTCGCGGAGGGCGCGCTCGTCCTGCTCGCCGGAGAGCCACCGCTCGCGCACGTCCGCGTCGCTGTCGTTGCTGCCGGGCAACATCTGGAGGCGGCGATCCAGCTCCTGGAGGCCCTTCTCGTCGTGCGTCACGCCGAGCCACCAGAGCGTCGTCGTGTAGGCCCCGCGCGCCTGCGGAGCGAGCACCTGGTGCTTCTTGCTGAGCGTGAGCGCGCGCTGGTACGAGGGGTCGTTGCGGAGCGCCTCGATCGCCTCGGACGCGAGCGGGCCCTCGAGGAGCGAGATCAGGATCTCGCGCAGATCGGACGGCTCCATCTGGAGCGCGCGCGTGTCGATCCATTTGCCGACCACCTGCACCTGCGCGAGCTGCACGAGGCCGGAGATCAAATTGCCGAGGATCAAAGCCTCGTCCGGCTCCATGCGCACGGCGTCGTCGAAGAAGCTCACCGCGGTCTTGATGTGCGCGGGATCGCCCGTCGCGACGTAGCGGTTCAGCGTCTCGGTCGCGGCGTTGTTGGCGGCCGTCGAGCTGACCTTGGCGGTGAGCGCATAGAAGTCGACGCACTTCTTGAATTTCTGATCGGCCTCGGCGGGCTTGCCGTCGCGGAGGAGGCGCTCGCCCTGCACGTGATCGAGGCCGACGCGGATCACGGGCGACACCGGATCGCCCTTCTTGAGCCACTCCTCCTGCTCGTCGAGGTCCAGCGCGAGGAGCGACAAGCTGTAGGCCGCCGCGTAGCGATACCCGTCCTCGATCCCCTTCTGATCGTAGACGGATCGCGCCACCTGACGCGCGCGCGAGTAGAGGCCGAGCGATCGGTACGTCTCGGCGACGTTGAGCGTCTGCTCGGGATCTTTGCGCTCGATGACGCTCGCCATCTCGCGCTCGCCCTCCTCGGTCTTTCCGAGCCGGTGGTACACCTGACCGAGGCCGAGGTGGAACCGCGGATCGCCCGCGGCCTCGTCGCGGATCGCGAGGAACGACTGCTCGGCCTGCGCGAGGAGGTTCTTGCGCTCGTCGCCGCCAGCGGCCGCCGCCCGCTGGAGCTTGATCATGCCGAGGGCCAGCGACGCCGGCACCGCGCCGCCGCGCGCGATGTACTCGGCCCGCACGATCGTGAGCGCCGGATCCGACGCGAGCTTCTCGCGGAGCCAGGACTGAAACTCCTCGCGCTTCTTGTCCTCGTTGGTGATGCCCGCGAGGCGCTGCTCGAGATCGGA
>JAXLYU010000040.1:0-10400 GCA_046351255.1 Labilithrix sp. | reverse complement strand
AAACGCCGCGGCCGCCCTCCTTCGCCGCGCGGCGCTCGATGAGCTGGCGCAGCTTCGCCGCGAGGATGTCGCCGGACGCGGGCTTCGAGACGAAGTCGTCCACCTTGAGATCGAAGGCCGACTGCGCGGTCTGACGGTCCGTCTTCGCCGTGAGGATGACCCACACGGCCTCCTTGCCCCACGGCTCGCGGAGCGCCTCCGTGCGCAGATCCAGGCCGCTGCCGGCCTCTTCGAGATCGATCTCGCTGACGACGGCGGTGACCTCGCGCTCCTTCATCTCGTGCTTGGCCTGCGAGGTCGTGCGCGCGATGCGGACCTCGAAGCCCTGCTCGATGAGGCGCAGCTCCAGCACGGTCGTCTCCTCCGGATCCGGATCGACGATGAGCACCTGGTGCCGATCCGCGAGGAGGCGCGCGCGCATGTCGTCGCCGGTCATCGCCTGGCGGAAGAGGTCGACGATGTTCGGATCGAAGATCTTGCCGCGGAACTGATCGAGCGCCTCGCACGCCTCGATCGGGCGGAGGATCTTGCGGAACGGGTTGCGCGGGTTCTGCGTGAGGTCCGCGTACGTGTCCGCGACCGCGAGGATGCGCGCGCCGAGCGGGATCTCCTTGCCGGCCTGTCCGTTCGGGAAGCCCTGTCCGTCGTAGCGCTCGTACATCGCGCCGATCGCCGCGAGCGTCTCGTGCGGGAGGCCGACCGACGCGAGGAGCTGGCCCGGCAGGTCGACGACCTTCAGCGCCGCGATGCGGTGGCCTTCGTACTCCGCCACGTTGAACGGCGTGAGGTGGTACGTGCCCATCTTGCCGAGGTCGTGCAGGTACGCCGCGAGCACGAACGAGCTGACGCTGGAGGCGGGGAGGCCGATGCGCTCGCACGTCTTGCGCATGAGGCGCGCGACGGTGGCGGAGTGGCCGCGCAGCTCGGCGCGCGCGTTCTCGAGCAGGCTCACGAGGACGTTGAGCGTCTCGGTGAACTCGTGCGTGGACGTGGGCGCGACGACGACGCTCGGCGACGTGTGAGGGCGCTCCTGCGAGCTCTCGGGCACCATGCTGCCGCGAGTCGCGCCGCGCGCCGGAGTGTCCGCCGCGGAGGCGATCGTGACAGGCTGCGCGGCCGGAGGAGGCGGCGGCTGCGGCGTGGGAGGCACCTGCATCGCCGGCTGAATGCCCTGCATGGGCTGCTGCATCGGCGCCTGCATGGGCTGCTGCATCGGCTGCTGCATCGCGCCGGGCTGCGCGCCCATCGCGGACGGAAAGCCCATCTGCTGCGGCATCGGCGCGCCGGGATAGCCAGGCTGCGGGACGAACTGCTGTTGCGGCGCGCCAGGCACCGCGAACCCGACCTGCTGCGGGAACTGTCCCTGCGGCTGCATCGGCATGCCCGGCTGCATCGGAGCGCCCTGCATCGGCATCGGCGCGCCTGGATACGGCTGCTGCGGCGCGCCCATCGGCATCTGCGGCTGCGCGTACACTGGGGCTTGTTGCTGCGGCGGAGGTGGCGCGGGCTGCGGCTGCGCGTACTGGTTGCGAGGCGCGGCCTGGAGGTTGTCGACGGGGAGCTGCCGCTCGAAGCCGGTGCCGTAGTAGTCCATCGGCAACGCCGGCCGGAGGAGCGGCTGAAACGCCGCCATGTCGCCGTAGTAATATTGCTGGATCGCGGCGCGCACAGCGGCCGGACGCGCGACGAGGGCGCGCACCTCACGCACGCGCGCGGCGAGCTTGATCTCGTGCATCGCGGCGTCGTTGTCGGGATCGGCCGTGACGATCGACAGCACGTTGGCGGCGTCGTCGTGCAGGACGGGGAAGACGCCGTAGAGATCGGCCGTGCGCTTCGCGACCTTCGCGAGGACGCGCGGATCGATCACGGCCTTCGACAGCTTCTCGGTGGAGACGAAGCGCGTGCCGTACACGGTGGCGATGTACTTGAGGAGGTCGCCTTCCTTGAGGATGTCGAGCTCGACGAGCGCGTCCTCGATGCGGACGCGGTGCCTCGTGGCGTGCGCGATCGCGAGCCTGTGCTGATCGCCCGAGATGCGACCCTCGTTGAGCAGGCGGTCCGCGATGCGTTGGTTGATCCCGGAGGTGCGGGTCATGTCGGCAGGTCAGCGACGCGCGACGCGACGCTGAGGTCGTGAGCATATCAACGGACCGCGGCGCCCGGCGATGACATTGGTCGGTGACCGTGGGGCCGCGCATGATCCGCGGCGTTCGGTGGGTGGTTTCGCCCCAGGATCCGCGGCGTCACCACTGGCCGCCGAAGCAGACCTTCACGCCGGCGAGCTTGTCGCGATCGAAGCCCGGACCGAGATCCCGATCGAGCGCGACGGGCATCCCGACGCGAGCGAAGGCGCCCTTTCGCATGGGCGAATACGCGACGAACGGCTCGACGGTCTCCTGCTCCATGTCGTCGGCCATCGGCATCGTGACGCCCTGCAGGCGCGCGCCGACGCCGAACCCCATCGAAGAGCGGGCCTCGATCTCGATCGCGTGCTCGAGGACGAAGGTGGTGCCTCGCCGCGCGGAGACGCGGGAGTCGCGCGTGGGGGTGATCGCGACGCCGCTGTCGTTCATCGCGAGGAGCGCGACGGGGCGCAGCTCGGCCCGCACGAAGAGGGGCGGCGCAGCGTGCCACTCGAGCGCGCCGGCGGCTCGGATCGCGAGGTGATCGCGCGAGAAGCGGTCCGCGTTGTAGTAGCCGTCGACGCGCGCGCCGAAGTACCCCGCGTCGGACTCGGCCGCGCTCGGATCGCGGAGCAGCGGCGCGGTGAGCGAGCCGCCCAGCGCGAAGTGCAGGTTCGGCAGGATCGCGCCGGCGAAGTGCGCGCCGATCGTGGGGTTGCCGAAGGCGAGCGACACGCCCCGATCCGACGCCGCGTCGCCGCGCGTGGCGATCGCCGTGACGTAGCTCATGTCGAGGAACGCCCGCGACGCGATCTGGAGCTGTAGCTCGCTCCCGAACACGGCCGCCATGTGATCTCTCGCCGGCCAGAGGTTCACGAACGCGCCCGCCCGCGAGGCCGCGAGCGCAGGCGTGGGCTCCTCCGGATGAGCGGTGTCTTCCGTGTGAACGAAGTCATCTGCGCGAGCGGACGACGCGCGGATCATCAGCAAGGTCCCCGTCACGAGGACGCCGAAAACTCTCTTCATGGCAACCCCTCCCCACTCGAAGAATAGCGCGCGCGCGGAGATCGGCACGCGCGTGCGACACTGATCTGCGACGCGTCAGGGTGCGCGCGTCAGCGAGGAACAGGCCGTCGTGGAAGGCGATCTGGTACACGAGCAGCGCGCCGATCGCGCAGCTCACGGCCGGATCCGACGCGCAGCACGTCACGGCGTTGCGGAATCGACGGAGCGCGCCGCCGAGGGGCAACGACAAGAGCGCCGTGATCAGCGTCATCCCGAGCGTGGTCCCGAGGCCGAAGACGAAGAGGTACGCGAGGCCCACGCCGCGCTGGGGACGGCCGCGACGACGAGCAGCGCGGCGGCCGCGGATCCAGCGAGGCCGTGCGTACTGCCGACGACGAAGGAGCAGGCGCGCGGCGCGCTCGGCGGGCGCCGGGATCGCTGCTGCGTCGTGTCGCGCGACGTGGTGATGGGCGTGGCGGCGTGACGCGACGTTCCATGCGCCGAGGCCGATCAACATCGCGCCGACCGCGAGCTCGAGCGAGAGCGCGACCGACCTGGGCACCGCGAGGCCGAACACGACGATCGCTCCGCCGAGCGCGCAGAGCGTGAAGGTGTGGCCCGCGCCCCACGCGGCGCCGATGAGCGCGGCGCCTCGCACGGTGCGCTCGCGGGCGACGATCGCGCTCACAGCGGCGACGTGATCGGCCTCCGTCGCGTGACGCAACCCGACGACGAAACCGAGCGCCGCGGCGGGGAGGATCGTCAACATCGGCGGCACCGTAGCACGATGAGTCATTGGTGTGCTACGCCGCGCTGCGCAAGGGTTTTGTGCATATTTTCGCCTCCCCTGGCGGCCGCGCGCGGGGCTCGCCGGGTGTAAAAAGAGAGGGTGCCTCACTCGCCTCTCGAGACGCCCCGACTGTCGCTGATCCCGATCACCGTGCCGATCGTGGAGGACGTCCTGGCCGAGCGCCGAGCGTCGCTGGAGGAGCGGCTCGGCGCGAAGATGCCGAAGCAGTGGCCCGGCCGCGCGCTGGTGGAGCGAGCCTTCTGGGCGTGCCTCGATCGCATCCGCGCGAACCCCGAGATCCGTCTGTGGGGCGATCGCGTGATGATCACGCGCGACGACGCGAACAAGGTGGTCGGCAGCGTGGTGTTCCACGGCGGCCCGGATGAAGAGGGCGTCGTGGAGATCGCGTACGGCGTGGAGGAGGAGTCGCAGGGCCGCGGCTACGCGACCGAGGCGGTGAGCGTGAGCGTGGAGTGGGCGCTCGCGCATCCGTCCGTGCGCGTGGTGCGCGCGACGACGCCACCATGGCACGTCCCGTCGAAGCGCGTGCTCACGAAGTGCGGCTTCCGCGAGGTCGGCGTGCGCGAGGGCGACGCGCTGGGCGAGCTGCTCGAGTTCGAGCGCCGCGCCTGAGATCACGAAGAGCGAACGGCTCGATCAGATGCCGCAGCCCACATGAGCGTCGTGAGCGGAGATCACGCCGGAGCGGATCCGAGCTTCACGCGCGCGGCGCGCACGAGATCGATGAAGGCGCGCCGCGCTTCGTCGGACGTGTGCACGGTGGCCGCGAAGGGGACGCGAGCGCGCTGCTCACCCTCCGGCGTGATCGCCAGCAGATCGAAGCCGTAGCGATCAATGGCGGTCAAGAGCGCGCGCGTGGCGGACGCGATGTGCGCGATGGCCCGCGCGTACGCGAGGACCGAGTCGGGGTGGTCGTCGTTCATGTGCGCGATCATGGAGGCCTCGGACGCCGCGAGCGGATCCGGCTCGGCGCGCGCGTAGTCCTCGCGCGAGACCCACGACATGCGGCCGAACCCGCCGACGTAACGAACGCTCGCCGGCGCGAGGCGGTACATCGCGAAGTCCTTGAACGTGGCGTACGCGGTGGCCTCGGGGTGCGCGGCGAGGAACGTGGCGCGCGCGGCGCGAGCGGCCTCGTCGTCGACGCGCGCGCAAGATCCGAGGAGCGTGGCGCGGGGCAACGCGAGCGGATCGCGGTGGCCCGTCGGCGTGGAGGCGGCGGTGATGAGCGCGGACGAAGAGGGGACGCGGACGCGCTGCGCGTGGTGGAGACGGTCGAAGACGGCGCGATGCGCGCGGGAGGATCGCTGCCGAGCGAGAGCGGGACCGGCTCGCCGACGATGAGGATGGAGGCGTCGGCGGACGCGCGGAGGTTCTGCGTGTGCTCCGCGAGATCCGACAACAAGAGCAGCGGGCAGCCGCCCTCATCGCACGCGATCGCGACGAGAGAGCCAAACGGGAAACCCTTTGGATCGCGGGCGATCGTGGACAGCACGCCGTGGCCCGCTCGCGCGAAGAGGGTGCGGCAGCGCTCGGCGTGGGACGGCGATCGAGAGGGCGTGGACGCGGCTCCGGTGCTCACGCGCCACAAGCTACCGCGCGGCGACGCTCGGGACCCGGACCTCTTGCGGGCGGCTTCGGTCTTACGAAGACGCGGAGCAGGCGGACGTCGACGGAGGCCGGATTTGAGGCGGTTCGATGGGACGGGGTCCCCCACGCGCAGCGCGCGGCGCGCGCGAGCATGTTTGGGGGGGAAGCCGCGCGCAGCGCGGCGTGGCGGGGGCACCACGAAAGGCAGCGCCACAAAACGGAGAGGCCCCACGATCTCGCTCTTGAGGGAGCGTTGATCGCAGGGCCTTCGCGCTCTTTACGCGAGCGGGCGGAGGATCACTCCTCGTTGACGGCGAGGGCCTCTTCGCGCTCGTGACGGCGCATCGGCGTCACGTTGCCGGGGTGGCCTTCGCCCTCGACCACGACCTGCAGGCGGCGGTACGCGGGGAGGCCGGTGCCGGCCGGGATGAGGCGGCCCATGATGACGTTCTCCTTGAGGCCGCGGAGATCGTCGGTCTTGCCGCAGATCGCGGCCTCGGTGAGCACCTTCGTCGTCTCCTGGAAGGAGGAGGCGCTGATGAAGGAGTCGGTCGAGAGGCTCGCCTTCGTGATGCCGAGGAGGAGCGGCTCCGCGACGGCGGGGCGACCGCCGCGCGAGAGGACGCGCTCGTTCTCGGTCTCGAACACGTGCTTCTCCACCTGCTCGTCGACGAGGAAGTTCGTCTCGCCGACGTCCTTCACGCGGACGCGACGGAGCATCTGACGGACGATCGCCTCGATGTGCTTGTCGTTGATGCCGACGCCCTGCAGGCGGTAAACCTGCTGGATCTCGTTCACCAGCCACGCGGCGAGCTCCTTCTCGCCCTTCACGCGGAGGATGTCGTGCGGGTTGGGCGGGCCGTCCATGAGCGGCTCGCCGGCGCGCACGCGGTCGCCCGGCTGCACCTGGATGTGCTTGCCCTTGGGGATCAGGTACTCGCGCGCCTGATCCGCCACGAGCTCGCCCGCGCCGCCGAACGGCGTGACGATGACCTTGCGCTTGCCCTTCGTGTCCTTGCCGAAGGAGACCTCGCCGTCGATCTCGCTGATGATGGCGTGATCCTTCGGCTTGCGGGCCTCGAACAGCTCGGCGACGCGGGGGAGACCGCCGGTGATGTCCTGCACCTTCGTGGTCTCGCGCGGCATCTTCGCGATGACCTCGCCGGCCTCGATGAGGTCGCCTTCGGTCGCGACGATGTGGATGCCGACCGGCAGCAGGTAGCGCGCGTCGAGCTCGCTGTTCGGGAGCTTGAGCGTGCGGCCGCCGTGCGGATCCTTGAGGGTGATGCGCGGGCGGAGATCCGCCGCCTTCGACTCGATGACGACCTTGCGGGAGAGGCCGGTCACCTCGTCGACGCGCTCTTGCACTGTCACGCCTTCGACGAGATCGCCGAACTTCACGGTGCCGGTGACCTCCGCGAGGATCGGCGTCATGAACTGATCCCACTCGGCGAGGAGCGTGCCGGGCTTGACGTGATCGCCGTCCTTCACCTTGAGGGTGGCGCCGTACACGAGGCGGTTGTGCTCGCGCTCGCGGCCGGTCTCGTCGACGATGACGAGCTCGCCGTGGCGGTTCATCACCACCATGGTGCCGTCTCGCTTTGTGTGGACCACCGAGCGGCGGAGCCGGATGGTGCCCTCGGTGCGCGACTCGAGGGCGTTCGCCTCGATCTTGCCGCGGGCGGCTGCGCCGCCGACGTGGAAGGTGCGCATCGTGAGCTGCGTGCCGGGCTCGCCGATGGACTGGGCCGCGATGATGCCGACGGCCTCGCCGATGTTGACGCGGTAGCCGCGAGCGAGGTCGCGGCCGTAGCAGAGCGCGCACACGCCGCGTCGCGTCTGGCAGGTGAGCACCGAGCGGATGAGGACCTCTTCGATGCCGGCCTCCTCGACCTTGGCCACGGCGGCCTCGTCGAGCTCGGTGTTGGCGCCGATGAGCACCTCGCCGGTGAGCGGATCGATGACGTCCTCGAGCGCGACGCGGCCGAGGATGCGCTCGCCGAGCGGGGCGATGACCTCGCCGCCCTCCTCGAGCTTGGTGACGCGGATGCCGTCGAGCGTGCCGCAGTCGAACTCGCTGATGACGGCGTCCTGCGCGACGTCGACGAGGCGGCGCGTGAGGCAACCGGGTTCGCCGTCTTGAGCGCGGTGTCGGCGAGGCCCTTACGCGCGCCGTGCGTCGAGATGAAGTACTGGAGCACCGTGAGGCCCTCGCGGAAGTTCGCGGTGATGGGCGTCTCGATGATCTCGCCGGAGGGCTTGGCCATGAGGCCGCGCATGGCGGCGAGCTGGCGGATCTGCTGCTTGGAGCCGCGGGCTCCGGAGTCCGGCCATCGCTGATGTAGATCAGGTTGAAGCTCGGCTCGATGGACTGCTCCCGGTCTCGTGATCGGTCATCGTCTCGAAGCCGATGCCCTTCATCCTCTCGTCGGTGACGGCGTCGGCGACGCCGGCCCAGATGTCGACGATCTTGTTGTAGCGCTCGCCGTCGGTGATGAGCCCCTCCTGGTACTGCTCGATCACCTGCTCGACCTCCTTCTGCGCGTCGCCGAGGAGGATCTTCTTCTTCGGCGGGATCACCATGTGATCCATGCAGAGGAGATGCCGGCGCGCGTCGCGTGCTCGAAGCCAGGCGTGCGCAGGTCCGCGAAGGGAGGACCGTCTCCTTGTTGCGGTGGATGCGGTAGCAGACGTCGATGAGGGCGAGCCTTCTTGTCGAGCGTCTTGTTCGCGTACTCCGAACGGCACGCCCTTGGGCAGCACCTCGGAGATGAGGACGCGGCCGACCGTCGTGTCGACGATGCGGCGCTTCGCGTGGCCCTTCTCGTCCTTGACGACGTTGCCGTCGTCGTCGAGCTGCGGCACGCGGACGCACTGCCCGGTGGAGGAGCACCTCGCCGTTGTCGAAGGCCATGCGGACCTCCTCCGGCGACGCGTACACGCCGCGGAGGTAGCCCTTGAGCGTCTTGCCGTCGACCGAGAGCGAGTCGGCGCGGTAGCTGCCCTTCGAGAATTTGCGCTCGCGCGTCGCGTAGTAGAGCCCGAGCACGATGTCCTGCGTCGGGTTGATGATCGGGCGGCCGTTCGCGGGCGAGAGGATGTTGTTCGTGCTCATCATGAGCACGCGCGCCTCCATCTGCGCCTCGACGAGCGGCACATGGACGGCCATCTGGTCGCCGTCGAAGTCGGCGTTGAAGGCCGCGCAGACGAGCGGGTGCAGCTGGATGGCCTTGCCCTCGATGAGGACCGGCTCGAACGCCTGGATGCCGAGGCGGTGCAGCGTCGGCGCGCGGTTCAAGAGGACCGGGTGCTCGCTGATGACCTCCTCGAGGATGTCCCAGACCTCGGGGCGCTCCTTCTCCACCATCTTCTTCGCGGACTTGATGGTGTTGACGTACCCGCGCTCTTCGAGCTTGTTGTAGATGAACGGCTTGAACAGCTCGAGCGCCATCTTCGGCAAACCGCACTGGTGCAGGCGCGGCGACCAGGCCGACGACGATGGCGGAGCGGCCGGAGTAGTCGACGCGCTTGCCGAGCGAGGTTCTGACGGAAGCGGCCCCTGCTTGCCCTTGAGCATGTCGCTCAGCGACTTGAGCGGGCGCTTGTTCGGGCCGGTGATCGTCGCGCTGCCGCGGCGGCCGTTGTCGAAGAGGGCGTCGACCGCCTCCTGCAACATGCGGCGCTCGTTGCGGATGATGATCTCGGGCGCGCCAGCTCGGGCAAGCGCTTCAGGCGGTTGTTGCGGTTGATGACGCGGCGGTAGAGATCGTTGAGATCGCTCGTCGCGAAGCGGCCGCCGTCGAGCGGGACGAGGGGGCGCAGATCCGGCGGGAGCACCGGGATCACCGTCAGCATCATCCACTCGGGGCGGTTGCCGCTCTCACGGAAGGCCTCGACGACCTTGAGGCGCTTCGCCAGCTTCTTGCGCTTCGCCTCGCTGGTCGCCTCGCGCATCTCCTTGCGGAGCAGCTCGGCGAGCGCGTGCACGTCCACCTGCTTGAGCATCTCGAGGATCGCCTCGCCGCCCATCGCCGCGTGGAACTTGTCGTCGCCGTACTCCTCGAGGATCTGCATGTAGCGCTCTTCGCCGAGCAGATCGCCGCGCTGAAGGTTCGTGTCCTTCGGGTCGATGACGATGTACGCCTCGCAGTAGAGGACCTTCTCGAGATCCTTCAGCGTGATGTCGAGGATGTTGCCGATGCGCGACGGCAGGCTCTTCAAGAACCAGATGTGCGCGACCGGGGTGGCCAGCGAGATGTGGCCGAGGCGCTCACGTCGGACCTTCGACTGGATGACCTCGACGCCGCATTTCTCGCAGACGATGCCACGGTGCTTCATGCGCTTGTACTTGCCGCAGTTGCACTCGTAGTCCTTCACCGGCCCGAAGATCTTCGCGCAGAACAGACCGTCACGCTCCGGCTTGAACGTGCGGTAGTTGATGGTCTCGGGCTTCTTCACCTCGCCGTGGGACCACTCCCGGATCTTCTCGGGGCTGGCGAGCGAGATCCGGATCGCGCTGAACGAGAGCGGGTCTTTGGGCTTCTCGAAGAAGCTGAAAATGTCACGCATGGAGCGGCCTCCGCAAAACGGGCTTACCTACGAACAACAAAATCTCTTCACGCGATGACGCGGGCTCCGGGCCTGACCGCAGCGCCTCTGCGTCGTTCGAATCAGCTCCGTGAGCCGCCGGCCTCCGCTGCGTGACGCGACGCGCGCGATCCGCTCGCAAAAGGCCGGCGCCCACGGGGCCTCTCGTCACTCCTCTTCCTCCGCGGCGGCGTCGAGACCGGTCGGGGTCTCGACCAGCTCGACGTTGAGGCAGAGCGACTGGAGCTCCTTGATGAGGACGTTGAAGCTCTCGGGCAGGCCCG
>JAXLYU010000039.1:0-4545 GCA_046351255.1 Labilithrix sp. | reverse complement strand
TCCGCGGCGAAGACGGCGTCGGCGCACGCGCCGGCCGGGACTGTCCCGTACTGGAAGAAGCCGGTGCGGCCCTTGTTGCTCGCCGAGAAGTCCGTGATCGAGTGCACGTACGGGACGGATCGCTGCCACTGGATCGACGGCACGCCCGCGAGGCCCGTGCTGCTGCCGATCTCGGAGCCGTCGGACGGGAGGCGCGCGGCGCGCTGGTGGTGCCAGCCGACCGACGCGTCGATGAGGAAGGACTTGTTGTCGAAGGCGCCGTTCCACTTGAGGGTGAGATCGTTCGCCTCGGACACGTACTTGTGCGCGGCCGCGGAGAAGTCGTTCGCGCCGCCCTCGATGCCGCCGCTCTGCGGATCGATGCCCCAGATGCCGGCGCCGCCGGAGTCCTGAGGAGCGCCGTAGACGGAGAGCTCGATCTGGTTGTCCTGGTTGATCGCGTACGTCAGCTTGCCGATGTACTGCAGGCCGCGCTCGATCGCCGGGCGCACCGTGGGGTTGAGGCCGGGGATCTTCTCGACCTTGTAGTCGCCGTTCGCGTCGGTGTCGTACGCGTAGACCGGCGTCGTGATCTCGTTGCCGTCCGCGTCGAACAGCGGACCCATGATCTGGTTCTTGCCCTCCATGCGACGGTTCAGCGTCTGCGTGACCGTGTAGCGCGTGGAGTTGTAAGAGAGACCGCCGTAGAAGAAGAGGCGATCCTTCAAGATCGGGCCGCCGATTTCAGCGCCGAAGTCGTGGATGAGATCGACCTTGCGCTGCGTCGAGATCGTCTGACCGGCCGAGAGCACCACCGTCCGATCGCCTTCGAGGGCGCCGGGCGAGAAGTTCAAGAACGCGGATCCGTGGAACTCGTTGCCGCCGCTCTTCGTGACGACGTTGAGCACGCCGCCGGTGGAGCGACCGTACTCCGGCATGTAACCGCCGCTGATGACGCTGACCTCTTTCACGAAGTCAACCGACAGCGGGGTGCCGACGATGCCGTACGCCGGGTTGTTCACGGAGAGACCGTCGACGATGTACTGGTTCTCCGGCGAAGTGGTGCCGTTGATGGAGACGCCGTAGTCGTCGTTCTTCGCGCCGGGAGCGACCTCTGCGACGGACTCGAAGGAGCGAGCGGCGCCGCCCTTCGCGCCGGGACGCGACAGCGCGACGCGGCTCGTGAAGTCCTTCGTCAGCGTGGTGCCTTGCTGGCTCGATCCGACGTCGACGGTCGGCGCTTTGCCGACGACGTCAACGACGGTCGCTTGCAACGCGAGCGGCGCCAGCGTGATGTTCACGCGGATCGTCTGGTTCGCGTTCAGCGTGACGTTGCTGCCCGACGGCTTGTAGCCGTCGTTCGTCACACGGAGCGAGAACGAGCCCGGTGCAAGGTTCGGGATGCGGTAGCTACCCGAGCTATCAGTGACGACCACCTGTTCGCCGGTCGCACCTGCCACCTCGACGACCACGTCGGCGAGAGGCTTCTTCGTAACGGTATCCGTGACAGTACCGGTGATGACGCCAGTAGTAGTGGCGTCGGCCAAAGCCACGGCCGGAGACAGCACAACGGCTGCCGGCACGAGGGCCCAAAGAGAACGCGCAAGCAAGGTGCGCGCGATGGCTCCGCTACGTCCAAGCGGAAGCCCCAACAATGTCGAACGTCGCACAAAAACCTCCTCGGCCTAAGAAACCTCGGACAGCAGCGCGCACCATACAACCTTTCGACCTCTTGTGAACAGCCAGCGTCGATGGGTCGTGGATCGTTCTGTCGATGGAGGGGCCCGCGACGAAACGGGAGGCCGAAGCGCTGAGCCTGGCCGAGCCTATTTCAAAGTAGACAGAGCGCGCTCGAGCGAAGAGCGATCACCTCGTGCGGACCGAAGCCGCGGCCCCGCGCGCATCATTTAGTAGGAGAGCGTCGATTGATTGAGCCGGATCTGAGAGGTCCGGGCACCGCGCTCGCGATCCTCAGTAGAGCGTGACGACGACGCGGGCTGATCCCCTCTTCGACCGCGCGCCGCACGAATCCGCGGCTTGTGCTGAAAACTTCCGCCGAAGAAGGAACGTCAAGCGCGCTGGCCCGAGGCCGTCGCGAATCGCGACGAGGTCGTCTATACAGGGGGCAAGAGAGAGGCGTTCCTTTCGATGTTCGACTCCGTTCTGAACCGTGCGCAAGTTCCGAAGAGGCAGATCGGCACAGGCGCAGCTTTCGCGGTTGCATTTCATCTCTGGCTGGTCATCGCGATGATCTGGCTCTGGAAGGGCGATCATCACGACAAGAAGGAGGCCGTCGACGTCACGTTCGTCGCCGCGCTCCCTCCGCCGCCGCCTCCGCCTCCGCCTCCTCCCCCCGGCGGCGGCGCGACGAAGCCGAAGACGCCGCAGCCCGTGCAGAAAAAGCTCGAGGTCGATCCGGATCTCTACCGGGACTCGAAGGAAGAGAAGAAGCCCGAGGAGAAGAAGCCTGAGGACAAGCCCGAAGACACACCTCAAGAAGGCGGTCAAGAGGGTGGTGTCGACGGCGGTGTCGCAGGAGGTGTTGTCGGCGGCGTCGTCGGCGGCGTCGTGGGTGGTGTCCTCGGCGGCGTGCTCGGCGGCACGGGCACCGCACCTGTCCCGAGCGCTCCTCCTCCCACGTTCTCCACGTTGAGCATCGGCGATCCGAACCTCGACCAGACGAGCTGCCCGCCGGTGGGCTTCCCGCCTTATCCGCAAGAGGCGCGCGCGGCGAAGGTCGAGACGACGGTGATCGCTCGCTGCATCGTCGAGACGTCAGGCTCGCTCACCTGCAACTTGATCAAGAGCCACCCGTTCCTCGAGTCGTCGACGAAGGCGTTCCTCGCGGCCGCACACGTGAAGCCGTTCACGGCGCACGGCGTCCCGGTCCGCGTCGCGTGCAACTACCCCTTCCGATTCAAGCTCGAGTAGGCATTCATCCGGGGGCTCGCTGCAACGGAGCCGGCCGGGTCAGGGACAACTGCTGCTTTGAGATAGCGCGCCGAGGGCGCGGTAGAGGTCGAATGACATGCAATTCACGTTGACTGAGCTCTGGGGCCACATGGGCCTTTTCGCGCGGCTGGTCGTCATCGCAATGGCGATCATGTCCGTGATCTCGTTGATCGTCGTGGCCGAGCGGTTGCTCTTCTACAACAAGTCCAAGCAGGACTCGCTGTCGTTCGCGGAGAAGCTCGCCCCCCTTCTCTCCAAGGGTGATCTCGACGAGGCCGTGTCGAAGGCGCCGAAGACCAACCAGGGCCACCTCGGTCGCGTGCTCTACGCCGGGCTCTCCGCGTACAAGACCGCGAAGGGCGCCGCGGAGGAGATCGAGGACACCGACGAGGCGCGCGAGATGGTGTTCGAGTCGGTCGCGCGCGCGCTCGATCGGCAGAGCCAGCGTGAGGTCGCGCTCCTCAAGCGCGGCAACGGTTGGCTCGGCACCGTCGGCGCGACCGTGCCCTTCATCGGTCTGCTCGGCACCGTCATGGGCATCGTGACCGCCTTCCAGCAGATGGCGGCGTCCGGCTCCGGCGGCCTCGGCACCGTGTCGGCCGGTATCGCCGAAGCGCTCATCACGACGGCGTTCGGTCTGCTCGTCGCGATCCCCGCCGTCATGAGCTTCAACTTCCTCTCGGCGTGGGTCGACGGACGCGCGGTCGACATCTCGGAGTCGTCGAACGAGATGCTCGATGTGGTGGCGCGCCAGCTCCACATCTCCTTCAAGAAGCGCCACCAAAAAGCGTAAGCGAGGCCGGCCATGGCAATGGGTGGCGGCTCTGGGAAGGGCCCGAACAACAACATCAACGTCACGCCGCTGATCGACGTCGTGCTCGTGCTGCTGATCATCTTCATGGTCGTCACGCCGATGCTCCAGCGCGGCAAGGACGTGAAGCTGCCGCAGGCCGAGAACATCGAGAAAGAGAACAAAGAGAGCGATCCTCTCATCGTCAGCGTCACGTCGGACAAGAAGGTCTTCATCGAGTCCGACGCGGCGGACGAAGAGCACTTCGCCGATCAGCTCAAGGCCGCGCTGAAGGACCAGAACAAGAAGATCCTCCTCAAGGGCGACCAGCGGCTCTCGTTCGGCGACGTGCGGCGCATCATGAACAAGATGCGCGACGCGGGCGCGAAGAACGTGTCGATCGGCGTCGAAGAAAAGAAGAAGTGATGAGCGGGAAGAAGGGAAAGAAGATCTCCGTCGCGCCCGCGACGCCCCCCAGCACCGACATCAACGTCACCCCGCTGGTCGACGTCGTGCTGGTGCTCCTCATCATCTTCATGGTCGTCACGCCGCTGCTCGAGAAGGACATCGCGGTGAGCGTCCCCAACACCGAGAAGGTCGAGCAGGTGGAAGAGGTCCCGCCCGATCAGCTCGTGGTGAAGCTCATGACGAACGGCGACGTCCTCGTGAACGGCGACAAGGTCGAGATGGACGCCTTCGTCGCTCGCCTCGAGGGCGTGCTCAAGAAAGAGCCGAACCCGCGCAAGCGCATCGTCTTCATGCTCGCGGAGGACGGCGCCAACTACGGCATCCTCGTGCACCTGTTCGATCTCGCTCGTCAGGCC
>JAXLYU010000038.1:0-5669 GCA_046351255.1 Labilithrix sp. | reverse complement strand
GGCTGCGCTCACGTTTTCATGTGAAGCTGTTCGTCGATACGGACCCGGATATCCGCGTGATGCGCCGTATTCGACGCGATCTCGAGCATCGTGGTCGCACATTCGCCCAGGTGCGGAAGCAGTACTACGAGAGCGTCCGGCCCATGCACCTGGCCTTCGTGGAGCCCTCGAAGCGCTTCGCCGACATCGTCATCCCGGAGGGCGGCCAGAACCAGGTGGCCTTGGATTTCCTCCTCAGCTTCGTCCAGGAACGAGCGAATATCGCTGGTTGATCGAGCCCGCACGGCGCCGAAAACCCGGGTAGACTAACCGGCTGAGTCCGACGTGAGCGATAAGGCGTCCAAAACCAAGGCCGTCGATCTGCTGTTCAAGGCGCAGATCCTCTCGCGGCAGCAGTACGAGCGCGCCATGTCGTTGCTTCACGCAACGGGTGAGCGCGGTGAGGACGTCCTCATCGACAACGAGGTGATCACCGAGGCGGACCTCCTGAAGGGCCTCGCGTCGATCTACCGCACGAACTTCGTCTCCGCGGAGAAGCTCGCGAAGGCCGACATCCCCCGCGCCACCGTCCAGATGATCCCGCGGCGCGTCGCCGAGACGCTGGGCGTCTTCCCGGTCGTCTTCGACCGTGCCGCGAACGCGCTCAGCGTGGTGACCCCCGACCCGGACAACGCGGACATGCTCCGCGAGGTGAAGCTCGTCTCGGGCGCGAAGGAAGTGAAGGCCTTCGTGGCGCGTCCGGCGGCGATCTCGGCCGCCATCCAGAAGCATCACGGCGGCAACGTTCGGGCGTTCGAGCGCTTCGAGCGCACCGCCGCCTACGAGTTTGGCCAGACCGTCCACGCCGACGGTCGCATCACGGGCGTCAAGCGCGCCACGCACGACGAGGAGATCCGCAACGACCGCGACCTCGGCGGCGGCGGCGGTGGCTACGGTTCGGCGCAGAACGTCGTCGCGGCGCGGCGCGCGTCGAGCCCCGACCTCGACGCGGACGCGGCCGAGTTCATGAGCCCGCCCGCGCCCCAGCCGCGCCCGCGGCAGCCGAGCGTGGCGGACTTCGATCTTCCGCCGCCGCAGGCGCAGACGGGTCGCCGCTCGACGATCCAGCATCAGGCGCGAGAAGACTTCCCGGCGCCGGAGCCCCTCCGCCGTTCGATCCCACGCGACCCGCGCAACGACGACCTCCTCGAGGGCTTCGATCGCGCCTCGCCGCTGCCCGTCCGCTCGCGGATGCCGTCGCAGCCGCTCGATCAGTTCGACTCGCTGCCGCCCCCGCAGGAGCCTTCGTCGCTCCACGTCGGCCGCGCCGCCGCGCAGGCCACGGCGAAGGCGGAGCGCGCCACCGCCGATCAGCCCTTCCACAACGACACGATGGTGGAGCTGCTCGCCGTGATGGTGAGCCTCCTCGAGAACGCGCGGCAGGAGCTCCGCGGACACTCGTCGCAGGTCGCGCGCCTCCTCAAGCGCGTCGCCGAGCGTATGAACCTCGACAAGAGCGACACGTACTCCGTCGTCGTCGCCGGTCACATCCACGACATCGGCAAGATGGGGCAGTTCCATCTCACGTCGTACAACTGCAGCGAGTACGAGGGGCATCGCCAGGCGGCGCTCAAGGCCTACGACACGCCGCTCCGCCTCCTCGAAGCCGTGCGCCTGCCCACCGCGATCAAGAACGCGGTCTTCCACATGTACGAGCGCTTCGACGGGAAGGGCTTCCCCGACAAGCTGGTCGGCAAGGAGATCCCGCTCGGCGCGCGCCTCCTCGCGGTGGCCGACACCTACGCGGACCTCACGCAGAACACGCGCAATCCCTTCCGCAAGGTGCTCTCGCCGGCGGAGGCGATGGACGTGCTGACGAAGCACCGCGGCACCATCTTCGACCCCGCCATCCTCGACCTCTTCAAGGCCCTCGTCCTCGGCGAGGACATGAAGGCGAAGCTCCTCGCGAACCGCCACCGCGCGCTCATCGTGGACTCCGATCCCGAGGAGTCGACCGTCCTCGAGCTTCGCCTCGTCGAGCAGGGCTTCGACGTGAAGATCGCCCGCAGCTGCGAGGCGGCGCGGAAGCTGTTCGGCATCGAGGGCGTCGAGTTCGATCTCGTCATCAGTGAGCTCGAGCTGCCCGACATGGACGGCCTCGGCTTCCTCGCCGAAGCGCGCAAGAGCAAGTGGGGCGAGAAGCTCCCGTGGGTCATTCACACGGGCCGCCAGAACCGCGCCGACGCGCAGCGCGCGTTCGAGCTCGGCGTCATGGACTTCGTGGCCAAGCCCGCGCAGGCGGACGTGCTCGTCGCCAAGATCAAGGCGATGCTCGAGAAGAAGAGCCAGGAGAAGGGCGCGGCCGCGGGCGCGAAGGGCGTGAGCGGCCAGCTCAGCGAGATGGGGCTCCCCGACATCGTGCAGGTGCTCTTCCATGGTCGCAAGACCGGCAACCTCCGCGTGAAGAGCAACGGCAAGGCGGGCGAGATCCACTTCCTCGAAGGCGCGATCGCGAACGCGGTCCTCGGCTCGCTCTCCGGAGCGGATGCCTTCTACGCGATGGTCCGATTCACGGAGGGCGAGTTCGCGCTCGACCCGAGCTTCATCCCGCCCAAGCGCCTCGTACAGGAGTCCGCGGAAGCGCTCCTCCTCGAGGGCATGCGGCGCATGGATGAGGGAATCTGACCCCGCGTCTCTTTTCAGGAAATTTGTAGCCGAGTCGTCACCGACACCCTGTGTGGAGGTGCTACATGGTGCGCAACGACCATGGACCGCCGGCAACTCGCCCTTTTCCTGTCTGGTTTCGGTATCTTCGTTGTCGGCTGCGAGGACGGAGACCGCAACGACGACGCGGCAAATGCGGCATCCGATCTCTCCGCGGCCGACCAGTTCCTCATGAGCCAGGCGCTCGCGAAGCTGCCGCCGCGCGTGGCGACCTCTGTTCGCGAGGCCCTCGCCTCCGCGCCCGGACCGAAGAGCGAGCACGCGCTGATTCAGCTCTTCGCCGCGCCGAAGATGATCGCGCTCGCGAAGGCGGCCAACGAGAGCGACTGCACGCCGGCGGGAGCGGACGCGGTCATCCTCATCGCCGACTGGGCGAAGACGAACGCCGCGCCGCGCGGCGCCCGCGAAGACCGCGCAGAGGTCGACGAGCATCAGGCGAAGTACCTCGACGAGATGCGCGTTCGCCTCTCGAAGGCGACGGTCACGAACATCGACCAGACGCTCGACGATCTGAGCTGCGCGGATCGCACCGGAGACGCCTGCGGCTCGCGCCTCTTCAACGCTCCGGTCTGCGGCGGCACCACGAACAACCGCAACGACTGCACGACGACGAGCTGTGCGTTCAACGACGTGCCCAACCTCCTCGAGCAGGATCGGGAACGAGCGGCGGAGAGCAAGCTCGCATCGCTCTTCCGCGAGCTCGACACGGTCCGCCCCTCGCACGCGATGCAGGGCGAGTGGAACGTGCTCCGCGATCGCTACCGCGCAGGCCTGAGCCAGGCGGCGCGCGAGACGATCCAGGCCGCGCGGCGCTCGGGCTCCGCCACGCTCGCGCGCGACGGCTACGCGCAGCGCCGCTTCGACGAGGGCGGTCGCATGATCGACGCGTTCGTCCGCGGTCACATCGGCTTCGACGCCGGCGCGATGAACCTCGTTCACGCCGCGGTCGCGACGAAGGATCAGGGACGCATCCGCGTCGCCGGTCAGGAGGCGTTTCACGGTCGTGGGCGCGGTCGCCAGTATCTCCCCGGCGCCGCCGTCGCGCGGGCAACGGAAGAGGTGTTCGCCGCCGTGCGCGAGCGCCGCGCGAACGGCGAGGCGGCCCCCCTCGTCGCTGCGATGTTCGACCAGCGCATGATCTCGATTCATCCGTACATGGACGCGAACGGCCGCACCACGCGCCTCATGACGGACTGGCTCCTCGCTCGCGAGGCTTCCCGCCCGCGCTGCCCACCGAGGCCGCGCCGTCGTCGATCCTCCTCTGGGAGAACCCCCGCATCGCCCGCGACGCGCACCTCGAGCACGTCACCGAGGGTATGCGCCGCGCCGTCGACCTCGTCGAAGCCATTGGCTGAGCCCCGCCTGCTCGCGACGGGCTTCGGCCCTTTCCCCGGCGCGCCCGTCAACCCGACGGCGTGGCTCATGGAGGACCTCCGCGCGTGGCGCCCGACGTTCGAGCTCGTCACGCACGTGCTCGAGGTCACGTACGACGTCTGGGAGCGCTCGCTCGCGAAGCTCGTCGAGGAGCAGCGCCCCGACGCCGTCGTCGCCTTCGGCCTGAGCGCGGGAGCCACCGGCTTCACGATCGAGACGACGGCGCGCAACGTCCTCGATCCCGCGCGGCCCGACGCGCGAGGCGCGCTGCCGGCCGCGTCGCGCATCGACGCCGATGGGCCCGACACGTACGAGAGCACGCTGCGCTTTCCGCACGCGTATGCGCTCTCCGACGACGCCGGGAGCTACGTCTGCAACCTCACCC
Organism: Labilithrix sp.; assembly: GCA_046351255.1. Lineage (GTDB taxonomy): Bacteria > Myxococcota_A > Polyangia > Polyangiales > Polyangiaceae > Labilithrix. The sequence continues at coordinate 1,207 of JAXLYU010000038.1, read as the reverse complement.
TCTACCGGCTGCTCGCGAATGGCGTCCGCGCGACCTTCGTGCATCTCCCCGCGCTGTCCAGGGCGGAGCTCCGTACGGGCGCGCGCCACATCCTCGACGCGGCGGCTCAGTCCGTGCGCGAGGCGAGCGCGCGTCGCCACGAATGACGAAGGCTATTTCTTTCCTTCTTTTCCGGGTTCCACGAGCTCGACTTCCCAGTCGATCGACGTGTCACCGCCGGTCCACGGAGGGAAGGAGAGGTTCATGAAGGAGCGCTCGATGCACGTGCCGACGGGCTTGCCCTGGTACGGCGGCGGGACGGTGGTGCCCTTGGTGTGGCCGTTCGCGCCGAGCGCGACCTGGATCGTGACCTTGCCCCACGGGCCGATCGCCTTGCCGTTCTCGTCCTTCGCCTGGCCGCAGTTGTCTTTCACCTGGCGCGCGGCGCGCTTCAGGGCGACCTGCGTACCTTCCTTGTCGTACTGATCGTGTCGACGGCTCCCGCCCTCGTTCACGACCGCGCCGCCGCCGCTGCTGGTCGCGGTGCTTCCGCCGCTGCTGCTACCGCCGCTCGGCTTCGACGCGGGCCGCGCCGCCTTGTCTTCGTCCGTGGCGCCTTCCCACTTCGGCGTGTCGTCGTTTCCAGCGGGCGGCTTGTCTTCGCCGGAGGGGTCTTTGGCTTCCTCCTTCTTCCCGCACGCCATCAGAAGAGCGACCGAGAACAACCCGAAGAAGAAAAGAGAACGACGCATGGAACGAGTATATCCCTCGCTCCGCGGCCCGGGCCAAATCAGGGCAGACCGAGCGCCAGGGAGGTTCGGGCCGCCGCACCGCGAACGTTCGGGTCGGGATCGTCGCGCAAGGATTGCAGGAACGCCCGCGCCGAGTCCTCGATTTCCCGGGGTATCATCATGTCGAGCGGGATCCCCGCGCTCGCCATGATGCAAAGCCCAGCCACCCGCCGGTTCGAGGTGGTGGGCCCGCTGGGGGCGTCCGCCGCGAGGGCGCGGCCTTTCTCGACCACGCCGGTGAAGCGACTTCCATGACGAACGATGGCGTCGGCGGCGGCGAAGAGGACGCTCTCGTCGTCGAGCTGCTCGAAGAGGAAGCTCGCCGCGGCGTTTGCCTCGTTCGGACCCGCCGTCGCGCCGCAGCGCGCGATCGAGCGAGCGGCGAGCCGTGCCGCGCGGTCGTCGGCCTCGGCGATCTCGATGAGCGACGGGAGGAT
>JAXLYU010000037.1:0-9235 GCA_046351255.1 Labilithrix sp. | reverse complement strand
GCGGTGAGACGAAGAGTCCGGGCCTCGACGACTGCTACGAGCTGAAGGGCTCGATCGTCGGCATCGTCGAGAAGCTCGACCCCGCGTACGACGCGGTGGTGAGCGGGCACACGCACCAGCTCTACAACTGCAAGGTGGCGGGACGCCCGGTGACGAGCGCGTCGAGCTTCGGGCGCGTCATCACGACGATCGATCTCGAGATCGATCCGAAGACGAAGGACGTCGTGAAGGCGGAGGCACACAACCACGCCGTCACGCAGGACGTCGCGCCCGATCCCACGGTGCAAGGCATCGTCGACAAGGCGATCGCAGCCGCCGCCCCGATCGAGAACCGAGTCATCGGCAAGATCACGGACACCCTCTCCGGCGGCTCGCGCAACGGCCAGGAGTCGACGCTCGGCCGCGTCGTCGCGGACGCTCAGCTCGAGGCGACGAAGAAGACGGCCAAGGCCCAGGTCGCGATCGTGAACGCCGCGGGCATCCGCTCCGACATCGTCTTCGCCAGGAGCGGCGACGAGAAGGAGGACGGCCTCGTCACGTACGGCGAGGCGTTCGCGGCGCAGCCGTTCGGCAACAAGCTCTACACGATGACCGTCACCGGCGAGGAGCTCGCGAAGACGATCGAGCGCGAGCTCCGCGGCGCGGGGCTCTACGTGAGCGAGGGCCTCGTCGTGAAGTGGGACCGCGACTCGAAGGAGCCACCGAAGCTCACGCTCAACGGCAAGCCGGTCGCGCCCGCGCAGAAGATCCGCCTCACCACGAACAACTTCGTCGCCGACCGCGATCCGGGCCTCGCGAAGATCACGGACCGCACGCCCGGCCCGGTCGATCTCGACGCCCTCGAGGCGTATTTCGCCGCGAAGAAGGTCGTCAGCCCGCCCAAGACCTCGCGGCTCCAGACCCACCGCGACGCGAACAAGTAACGATCCTCACGCGACCACGCGTGGCGCGATCGGCCGGAAGACGATGCGGCAGACGTAGGGCTTCGTCGGGTCGGGGGGCGGCGGCGCGGCCACGAGCAAGAACCCCTCGGGAGAGTCGCACTCGAAGAGCCCCGGGCCCTTGCGGGTCAGGCCCTCCGCGTGGATGTGCGCGCTCACGTCCTCCGAGCGCTCCGTCTCCTTCACCGTGTAGAGCGCATGCGCTTCGATGCGGGTCACGGACTCGACCTGCACCCACGCGTTCCGCTCGCCGAGGAGGAAGCCGAGCGCGCTGTCGGTGGCGTTGTACGGCACGACGGCGGAGAACCACCCGTCGTGGGTCGCGCGGGCCTCCACCTGGGCGCGGATCGGGACCTCGCCGCGGAGGGCGAGGATGCCGAGCGGCTCTCGGCGGTGCGTCATGTCGTTCGGCGTCATTTCCAGGCCGAAGCGCTGCTGGGCCACCATCGTCAGCGAGAGCTCGAGGCTCGCCGCGCGGAGCTCCACCGGGCCGGCGATTCGTGCCGTCTTGGAGTTGGCGGACTCGGTGCCGAGGAAGAAGAGCCCGTGACGGCGGAGGCCCTCGAGGCCGCGCTCCGGATCGAAAAGCTTCAGGTTGTCGTCCGCGCCGAGGTTCATATCGAGGCAGAAACCGGACAGATATTGCAGCTCCGGTCGCGTAGGCAGGAGGAGCATGCGCGCGAGCGCGCCCGCGGCGGTGGTGCGGAGGTCCTTCAGCGAGGGTCGCTTTCCCGCCGCGGCGAAATATTCCTTCGCGTCGCGCGCGAAGGTCTCGCACGCGTCCTGGATGGGTCGCACGCGCTCCGTCTGATCGGGGGAGACGAGCGATCGGGCCCGGATGGGCGTCCCGTCGACCGTGTAGTCGATGGTGCTGCCCTCGTCCGACGCGCACAGGTTCTCCAGCAGCGCGACGTAGGTGACGACGGTCGAGATCAAGCGGTCCTCGCACCAGCTCGGATCGAGGAGCCCGCGGCGGGTCGATTCCCAGTTGGGGACGCGCGCCGCGATGAGATATCGACCTTGCACCTCGACCCCGAGCTCCGACTCGAGCGCAGGCGAGAGCTGACGCTGGGCGGTGCCCTCGTAGCCGAGGTCCACGAGGACGAGCGTGTCGCCTCGCTCGATGGGCGTCGAGCTCGTCAGGTGCGTGAACAGGCGTTTTCGGTAGTCCGCGGAGCGCGCGAGGACGGTCTGCACCGTCTTCGGCTTCATCACCTCGCGGCAGAACGCCTCCGCCGGCTTATCGGATTTGCGAATCCGCGTGACGATCGCGCGGGCCTCGTCCTCGTTGAGGAGCAGCTGCCGCGCGACATCGAGAAAGCGGCCGCCGCCGCACCACTGCGCGACGTAGCGCTCGACGTCCTCCGCGGAGCGAAACGACGCGGCGAAGGACGCGAAGCGGCTCAACGAGACGAGCGGCCCCATGGCGGCGCCCGTGATCGCCTCCGCGATCCGCGAAGGGAGATATCCGTCACGCAGGAGAAATACCGGCTTGGGCTTCTTTCCGGCGGCGCGGAGCTCGGCGAGCTCCGCCTCGAGCCACGAGGCGAACGCGTAGAGGATCGGACCGAGCGACGCATAACCGAGCGTCTTGACCGGATCCGCCTCCGCGAGCTCCGCCGCGAGCAGGCCGCGATACGGGGACGGAAGCGAGCTCTTCTCGCGCAGCGAAGGCATCAGCAGGCTCGCCGCGGTCGTCTGCATGCGCAGGACCTCCTCCACCTCGTGACCGTGATGCGCGAGATGCACCGCGTTCATGCCGAGCGCCTTCGCCGCGAAGTAGTCCGCCTGCAGGTTGTCGCCGACGTGGAGGACGTCCCGGCCGCGCACGCCGAGGCGGTCGAGCACCGGCTTGAACATGCCGCCGGCCTTCGGCTTCCCGATGGCGGAGGAGACGAAGACATCGTCGAGGGCGGCATACGCGTCGGCCGGGATCGTCGCCTCGAGCAAGCGGCGGAGCTCGAGGGTCGTGAAGTACGTGTCGCTGACGACGACGACGCGGAGCCCCTTCGCCTTCGCCGCGCGGATCAGCGCGATCGTCTCCGGATGCGGCGCGCACGCCGCGATCTCGGCCTGGACCTCCGCCTTCGCCATCGCCGAGATGCCGAACTCGCCGAGGTCGGGGAACGCGGCCGAATAGATCTCGGCGAGCGTCACCTCGGGCAGGCCCGTGCGCGCGATCTTGAGGTCGCGCGCCTTGTTCTCCGACGTCACGCGGAGGCGCGCGTTCATTCCCACCTTGGAGAACGCCTCGCTATGCGCGAGGTCGTAGAACACGTCCACCGGCGCCGCGGTGGTGCGCCAGAGAATGGTGTCGAAGCAGTCCAGCGAGAGCACCGTCACGTCCGGGTGCTCGGCCAAGAGCGAGGTCAGCTCCTTCGCGCGCACGCGAGAACGAACCGGCGAGGCGCTCGACTGGGCGACGGCGGCGGTGTTCACGCGGCCACCGCCTTATCGCTCTGCGCGGCGAGCTGGTCCTGGAGCTCGATGACCTTCAGATAGAGGGCCAATCGATTGGCCTCGAGCCGTCCGACGAGCGAGCCCTGATGGGGCGCGAACGCGGCCTCCGCGTGCGCGTCCTCGGGCGAGCCCGTCCTCGTCAGGCAGCCGAGCCCGAAGACGGCGTCGATCGAGCGATAGGTCCAGCCTGGGTTGTCGGCCATGAAGTCCTCGACCGCCGTGAGGACCCCGTTGCACGGCCCGCCGGCATCGACGGCCCAGGCGAACGAGCCCTCGCCGCGGAAGCCGCCGTCGATGACGCCATCGTGCCCGGGCGTGACGCCATGCTGGTAGGTGAAGGGCTGGAGCGCCTCCTTCGGGATCGAGGTCGGATCGTAGTACGAGTCGCGTCGCGCGCAGGGCCACGAGACGTCGTGAAGGAGGATGACGCCGCTCTGCTCGCGCTCCGTCCACGACTTCGCGATGAGCGAGAGCTCGTTGTAGACGGTGAACCAGTTGTGGTCGCCGTCGATGACCACGAACGGAGACGCACAGCCGTGCGCCATCAGATGCGGGAGGCTCTTGTCCACGAAGAGGTGGAAGTCCGGGGCCTCCTTCGCGAGCTCGACCACGGCCGGCGCCGGGAAGGGCTCGATGGTGTGAAGCGCCGCTCCGCTCGCCTGGCAGCGCTGATAGAGCTGCTGCGAGAAGCCTCCATGCTCGGAGCCGATCTCCAGGATGGAGCTCGGGTGGCACTGGTCGGCGAGCCCGAGGATGATGTCGTCGAACTCCGAGAGGCTGTGGATGAGGAGGGGCTTAACCATGTTCACCCCTTCAGAACGGCCCATCCGCGGGCGTCCTTCAGGGGTGAGACATGTGAGTGAGGTCGATTTTTACCCGGCGATGATCATTTCAGCGGCTCTTGGCGAGGCTCGCGAAGGCGTCCCGGAGGGGGATGATGGCGACCTTCACCGACGCGAGCGCCTCCGGATCGAGGTTCATGTGTGCCTCGTGGAGGCGCCGCTTGGCGAAGCCGTAGAGGGCGGTGAGGTTCTCCGCGAGCTCGGGGGCGAACTTGTGGTCGAGGGTCGCCGTGAGCTCGTCGACGATGGCGATGGCCCGACCGATGCGCTCCCCCACCCGCGGCCGGTCATCCGCCTCGAGGGCGACGTGCGCCTCGGTGACGAAGCGGAGGATCCCGTCATAGAGCATCACGACGAGCTGCACCGGCGAAGACGTCTGGAGCTGAACGCCGCGATACTTCGAGGCAGCGGCGGTAACGGAGATCAACGGGCTCATGATGGGGGAACTACTTTCGGGACTTTTTCGTGGATCGAGGGGGTTCAATATCCGCCGCTGATGGTGGTGATGGCTCCGAGCGCGCTCGACATGGAGCTGTACTTGGACATCGCCTGGTCGAGATCGGCGAACTGCTTCTTGAGGCCGGCTTCGTAGTCGTCGATTCGTTTCTGCTTGTCGTCGATCGACTTGGAGATCTGCTTGCTCTGCGCGGAGAGCGCGGTCTGACGGGTCGAGATGAGGCCGTTCGTGGCCGTGAGCGACGTCACCGTGTCGGCGATCGTCTTCATCAGTCCGGTGGCGCCGCTCGCGGTGTCGGTCACGAAGAGGCGGCTGACGGCGGCGGAGTCCTTCGCGAGCGCGGCATCGAGCTTGGTCCCGTCGAGGGTCATCGTGCCGTCCTTGTTGAGGCTGAAGCCGACGGAGCCGAGAGACCGATAATTGCTGCTGGCGCCGGTGACGGGTCCCGTCGCGAGGGCGGAGATCTGATCGAGCGTACGGCGCAGGGCCGGCTCGCCGGCGAGGACGGAGTTACTGGCCTTCGCGCTGCCGTAGCCGGTCGACGTGTGAACCGAGTTCACGATGTCGTTGTAGGCCGAGACGAAGGAGCTGAGCTTGGCCTTGAGCGCCGAGGAGTCACCCGCGATGGTGAGCGTCGCCGGCGAGGTCGTGACCTTCGTGAGCGCCATGGTGACGCCCGGGATGGCGTCCGCGACCGAGTTCGTGGGTCGCGTGATGTCGAGGCCGTCGACGGTGAGCTTCGCGTCCTGCGCGGTGTCCACGATGTTGGCCGGCTTCGTGAGCCCGAGGTTGATCGAGCCGCCTTCGGTCACCGTGACCGCGTTCGCGGCGCCGGAGTCGAGGCCCTGCAAGGAGAGGCGAAAGGAGCCACCCGCGTTGATGATACCGGCGCTGATGCGGCCGCCCGATCGATTGATCTTCGAGGCGATGTCGGTCAGCGTGTCGGTCGCGGTGACGGCGATCGTGAGGGGGTCCCCCGTGCCGATCTGCAACGTAAGGTCGCCGGCCTGTCCGAGCGCGGTGGTGGAGGAGGCCTGGGCGTCGCTGCGCATCTTCTGCGCCTTGGCGAGCTGCGTGACGTTGACGGAGTAAGAGCCTGGAGTCGCGTTTCCCGTGACGGAGCCGACGAGAGAGGTGTCGGTGGAGGTCGCCGCCATCGAGACGAAGCCGGAGGTGGTCGAGAGAGCGTTGGCCGCGTTCTTGAGCGTCCCGAGCTTCGAAGAGAAGGTATTCAGCGTGACGGAGGCGGAGTCGACCTGGCCCTTCTTGCTGGTCAGGGCCGCGACGGGCTTCTGGGCGACCGCGACGAGCTGGGAGACCAGACTCGCGGAATCGAAACCACCCAGACCTGACAATTGAATCGGCATCGCCACTGCTCCGGAGGGTGAGACTGCAAGCGTTTACATCGTGAAGATGCGAGGGGTCTCCCGGCGACCCTCGGCGCCGGGAGGCCCTCGATTAGGGGCTAAGAATCAGCCGCGGAGCAGCGAGAGCGCGACCTGCGGGGTCTGGTTCGCCTGGGACAGGATCGCCGCGCCCGCCTGCGAGAGGACCTGGTTCTTGGAGAGATCCGCCGTCTCGCGAGCGATGTCCGTGTCCTGGACGCGGGAGAGAGCGGCCGAGGTGTTCGTCTGCATCGACTGGAGGTTGGAGACCGCGGCGCTGAAGCGGTTCATGCCGGCGCCGAACTGAGCGCGGGTGCTCGAGAGCGACTGAATCGCGGTGTCGAGCTTCGTGATCGACGTCTGCGCGTTCGAGAAGCTGGTGAGGCTCGAGCCGTTGACCGCGAGGCGCGTCGCGTCGACACCGCCGAAGGTCACGTCGATGCGGTCCGTGGAGGCGGTGCCGATACCGACCTGGAACGTCTTCGAGGCGGTGGCGCCGGCGAGGAGGTTGATGCCGTTGAACTGCACCGACCCGGCGACGCGGTCGATTTCCTGGAGGTTCTGCTGATACTCCGCGTCGATGTTCGTGAGGTCGTTGGAGCTCATCGAACCGTTGGACGCCTGCACCGCCAGCTCGCGCATACGAGTGAGGAGGCCGTGGACCTGCTCCGCGCCGCCGTCCGCGGTCTGGAGCATCGAGATGCCGTCGTTCGTGTTGCGCTCGGCGACCGCGTAGCTGCGGACCTGAGCGTTCATCGACTTCGCGATACCGAGGCCTGCAGCGTCGTCCGACGCGTTGTTGATTCGCATACCGCTCGCGAGGCGCGCGAAGCTCGTCTTGAGAGCTTCCTGCGACTTCGCCATCTGGTTCTGCGCGTTCATCGAAGTAACGTTGGTATTGACGCTGAGGGCCATGGTCTTGTCTTCCTGTGTTCTTTTTGAGGGTTGGTAGCTTCTCGCTACATTGGGGGGAACGGCTCGTTCGGAATTGCCTTGAATCGTTTCTGGATATTTTCCCGAGCTCTTCCGCTCGTCCCACGCCCCTCTCGAGCGCCCAAATGCAAACAGAGCCAACGGCCGAGGCCGTGGCTCTGTTCAGTACGTCGGCTGGATACGACTACGCTGCGTCCTTGAGGAACGCCTCGCGGAGCGCGTCGAGATTCACGACCTGGCTCACGCGCGTCAACGCGTGCTGGTCGACGACGTCGCCGCTGACGATCTGGTGCGCGATGTACACCGCAGCCGTGATCGGCGTCGCGCTCTTTGGCAGCTCGTGATGACCGAGCACGGCGTCGACGATGACCGGAGGGACGCCCCAGAGGCCGAGGACGTAGCCGCCGACGTCGGCGTGGCTGGAGCCGAGGAGCTCCTTCTCCGCGATATGGAGCGGGACCATGAACTCCTCGGCGTGCTCCCTCACGGCCGCGAGCTCGTCGGGCGCGCCCTGCTCGAGGACGAGGGTGCCGATGTCGCAGAGGAGCGCGGCGGTGTACGCGGTGCGCTGCTCGTCCGGCGTGACCATGCGGCAGGCCAGGGTCGCCGACGCGAGCGCCGCGCGCTGCATCTTCTCGAGCTTCGCGACCGGGACGCCGCTCGCGGCGCGCTCCGTGAGGACGAGCGCGTGGAGGAGATCGAGGCCGAGGCGCGAGACCGCCGTGCGGACGTCGCGCACGACCTGACCGCGGGCGAAGAACGCGGAGTTCACGATGCGAAGCACCTTCGCGGTGAGGCCAGGGTCCTGGGCGACGAGATCGGCCGCGTCGCGTAGAGAGCCGGTCGGCGAGCCGATGAGCTCGAGGATCTTGTTGTGGATGCGCGGCATCGGCGGCAGCCGCTGGACGGCGGACGCGAGCTCGGCGACGCGACGGTTGGGCGTGAGCGCGCGGAGGTAGAACGCGTTCTCCACGACCTCCGTGAGCATCTTCGGCGAGCACGGCTTGCTCAGGAATTGATGGGCGGTGCCGAGCGCGCGGAACGCATGCTCCTGCTCCGTCTGCCCCGAGAGCACGATGCGCGTCATCGACGGATAGAGCGCGTGCACCTCGGACAGGAGCGCGGCGCCGTCCATGCCGGGCATGCGCATGTCGGTGACGATGACGTCGAACGGGGCCTTCGCCAGCTTCTCGAGCGCCTCGCTGCCGCTCACCGCGGTCTCGACCTGCCAGTTGCCGGCCGCGTCGAAGAGCATCCTCTGGATCGCCTCCAGGACTCGTGGCTCGTCATCTACGAAAAGGACCTTCATGCGAACTGCCTCAGTGGTGCCCAGAGTGTCGAGGGACGCTCCTCGTGAACGTCGACCGGCAAGCGGACGATGAATGTGGTGCCTTTACCTTCCACGGTGTCGAACCCAATTTCACCGTGGTGCTTGTCGACGATGACGGAATAGGCGATGGCGAGCCCCTGGCCCGTCCCCTTCCCGACCGGCTTCGTCGTGAAGAAAGGATCGAAGACGCGATTGCGCGCATAATCGGGAATGCCGCTGCCCGTATCCGAGACCCGGATCTCGGCCCAGCCGTCGGAGCAGCGAGTCTCGACCGTGATCGTCCCTTTGCCCTTCGAGCCGCCCACCGTGACCTCGTCGATGGCGTGCGCCGCGTTGACGACGAGGTTCAGGACCACCTGATTGATCTCGTCGCGCATGCACTTGACCGCAGGGAGCTCGGGGTCGAACGACGTGACGACGTCGGCCACGTACTTCCACTCGTTCGTCGCGACGGTGATGGTGGTCGCGATCGACTCGTTGAGGTCGACGGGCGTCTTCTCGCCGCCGGAGGGGTGCGAGAAGTCCTTCATCGCCGAGACGATGTGACCGACGCGGTGCAGCCCTTCCATCGACTGCGCGAGGGCCTTGGGCACCTCCTGCAGGATGTAGTCGACGCGCGCGTTCGCGAACGCGGTGTCGGCGGCGGCGACCGCGTCGGGCGTGAGCGCGCCGTTGCGCGCCGCCTCGACGACGCTCTTCGACGCCTCGAGCAGGTCCTTGAGCCGCTCGAACGCGCGGGAGAGGAACTCGACGTTGTCGGTGACGTACTGCGTCGGAGTGTTGATCTCGTGGGCGATGCCGGCCGCGAGCTGACCGATGGCCTCGAGCTTCTGCGCCTGGAGGAGGCGCGCCTGCGTCGCGCGCAGATCGATGAGCGCTTTCTCGAG
>JAXLYU010000036.1:0-10990 GCA_046351255.1 Labilithrix sp. | reverse complement strand
GACGGCGTGGCGCCGACGAAGCGCGCATCCCCCTGCATGGTCTCGCCGTAGTGCTGCGAGGGATATTCCCACAGCGTGGTCGGCTGAACACGAAGAGGCGGCTTCGAAAATCGCGGAGGTTTCAGGCGTCCGAGGATACCGCGCAACGAATGCCCATGCGCCGTCAAACCATACGGCGCGAGGTCACTCGAGGATCGACTTCCCCTCCGCGAAGTCGCTGGCGAACGGAGAGACCTTCACGCATGGCTCGAGCGCCGCGACGCCTCGCGGGCAGCCGAAGCGATCGACTGCCCGCCATTCCCATCGCGCCGACTATTCCTTCGCGTCGCCGCGAGCGAAGATCGAGGCGACGTAGTTCAGCACGTCCGTCGCGCTCACCTCGTTGTAACCGAAGTTCTTCATCAGACGCGCCTTGATGATGTCGATCTTCTCCTGCGTGTCCTTGTCGACGACGGCGGAGACGAGCGTCTTCAGCTTGATGCTGTCCTTCTGATCTTCGAAGAGCTTCAGCTCGAGCGCGCGGCGGAGGCGATCGTTCGTCGACCACGCGAACTTCTTGCCCTCGACCGCGAGCGCGCCGATGAAGTTCATGATCTCGCGCCGGAAGTCTTCCTTGCGGTTCTCGGCGATGTCGATCTTCTCTTCGATCGAACGCATCAGGCGCTCGTCCGGATCCTCGTCCTGGCCCGTGTACTTGTTCTTCACGCGCTCTTTGAGCGTGTAGGCCTTGATGTTGTCGATGTAGTTGCCGGCGAGCTTGGCGATCGCCTCTTCGTCCGCGCTGATCGCGCGCTGGACCTCGTTCTTCACGATCTCTTCGTACTCGCGTTTGACGAGGCCGATGATCTCCGTGAAGCGCTTGCGCTGCTCGTCGCTCGTGATGAGCGAGTGGTGGCGGAGGCCCTTGTCGAGCTCGTTCATGACCATGAACGGGTTGATGGTGCCTTCACCGGACTCGTTCACGAGCGCGTTCGAGATCTTGTCCTGCACGTAGCGCGGAGAGATGCCCTCCATGCCTTCGCGCTTCGACTCCTTGCGGAGCTCCTTGACCGTGTCCTGCGTGTAACCGGGCAGGACCTTGCCGTCGTAGAGCTTCAGCTTCTGAAGGAGCGAGAGGTTGTGCTTCTTCGGATCTTCGAGGCGCGTGAGCACGGCCCACATCGCCGCGACTTCGAGCGTGTGAGGAGCGATGTGCTTGCCCTTCACCTTCGCGCCGGCGAAGTCCTTCTCGTAGATCTTGATCTCCTCGTGCAGCTTCGTGATGTACGGGATGTCGATCTTGATCGTGCGGTCGCGGAGCGCCTCCATGAACTCGTTGTTCAGGAGCTTCTTGTACTCCGCCTCGTTCGTGTGACCGATGATGACCTCGTCGATGTCGGTCTGCGCGAACTTCTTCGGCTTGATCTTCTTCTCCTGAGAGGCGCCGAGGAGGTCGTAGAGGAACGCGACGTCGAGCTTCAGCATCTCGACGAACTCGACGATGCCGCGGTTCGCGATGTTGAACTCGCCGTCGAAGTTGAACGCGCGCGGGTCCGAGTCCGAGCCGTACTCCGCGATCTTGCGGTAGTTGATGTCGCCGGTGAGCTCGGTCGAGTCCTGGTTCTTCTCGTCCTTCGGCTGGAACGTGCCGATGCCGACGCGATCCTTTTCGGAGAGGATGAGGCGGCGGCAGCGGATGTGATTCCGCATCACCTTGCCCCAGTCGCCCTCGTACTTGGTCATCAGGTTCTTGAAGATGAACCGGCTCGCGGGATCGAGATCGCCGTCGACGCGGACCTTGTACTGGTCGTTCGAGAGCCCCAGCTCCGCGACCGCCTTCGTGCGCCACTCCTGCGGGATGAGGCGAAGCGGCTCGTCGTTCATCGGGCTCGCGAAGCGGTCCGTGCCGTTGCCGGCGAGGTCGGTGCCCGCCAGGTTCACCCAGTCGAACGAGTACAGCGCCCCGTCCGGGGTGCGCGAGTAGTACTCGATGCCCTGCTTCAGGAGGCGTGCGATGGTGCTCTTCGACGAGCCGACGGGGCCATGGAGGAGGATGACGCGCTTCTCGGGGCCGTAGCCCTCGCTCGCCGCCTTGAGGACGTGGACGAGCCGCATGAGCGGGATGTCGAGACCGAAGATGGCGTTGGCGCCATTGTTCATCTCGTCCTTGAAGAAGTTGTAGCGAGTCAGCTTCTTCTTGTTGTCGATGTACTCCTCGGTACCGAAGCTGATGATCATGTCATAGAGCCGCTGGTACGCGTTGCGCGTCACCTGCGGCCGCTCGCGAACGAGCGCGAGGTACTCCTCGAACGAGCCCTCCCAGTGCAGCTCGCGATACAGCTTGAAGTCCTGCATCGCGCCAATGCGATCGATCATCTGGCCAGATTCCGCCATCCGCTCCTCCTGCGAGTCGGAGAGCGTATCCTCTTTTTCGGCGCGTGAGAGAAGAGATACCCGCAGCGCTTTCGCTGCAGATTCGCGTGGATTCACGCGTCACGATCGGGCGCAACACTCGCGCTCGACCGGCCGAGCCGGCGTAGCGCGACCGGTAGGGGTGTAGTCGGCGCTTCACACTCCATTCGTGACGTCCGGGTCACGCGGTCGGGCGAAACTGTCGAGTTGGCGTTCATTCCCACCGCCGGTGACATTTCGTCGAGAAATGCGTCGCAGATCCAGGCCGAAAACCGTGCCTGCACGTCGGATTGACGTCGCTTCGGAAAGGTACGGCAGGGGTTCCTCGCGGCGCGTTGGTTGCTATTGATTGGAGAGTCGAATGTTTTCACTCAAGACGTGGACGACGGCGGGACTGGGGGCGCTCCTTGCGCTTGGGGCCGTCGGCTGCGGTGCGTACGAGCCCGAGCCCGAGGTCCCTCAGTATCAGTACGCCGAGCCGGCCCCCCGGCCGATGACGGCGGAGGAGCTCGCGGCATACCAGGCCGCGCATCCCGAGGAGCAGCAGGGGGAAGAGGTCGCGATCGGCGAAGACGACGCGCAGGCCGACGAGTACCAGGACACGGATCCGAGCGCGCTCACCGAGTTCAAGCCTGCGCTCGAAGGTCACGGCGAGTGGGTCGACGACTCGACCTACGGCACCGTGTGGAAACCCAACGCGACCGAGGTCGGCGCCGACTTCGAGCCGTACGTCACGGCGGGTCACTGGACCTACGCGGACGACACCGACTACGTCTGGGTCTCCGACTACTCGTGGGGCTGGGCGCCGTACCACTATGGCCGCTGGGTCGTCCTTCCTGCGCACGGCTGGGTGTGGATCCCGGGCCGTCGCTACGCGGGCGCGTGGGTCACGTGGCGCACCGCGCCGGGCTACGGCTACGTCGGCTGGGCCCCCGCGCCTCCGGACTACTACTGGTACAACGGCTACGCCGTCGGGTGGTCGTTCGGCTTCTACCACCACTACGACCACTACTATTACTGCCACCACGACCACTTCTTCTACGGCGGCGGCGTTCGCTCGTACGTCGTGACCGGTCCGGCCGCGCGCGTGCACTACGAGCGCACGGTGGAATACCAGCCGCCTCCGCCGCAGCGCGTCGCCGCGTCGCCGACCGTGAACGGTCAGGGTCGGGTCGCGGCTCGTCCCACCGTCGCACGCCCCGGCCCGAGGCCGGACTCGCTCGGCATGGGCAAGGACACCATCGTCGCCCCGCCTTCGAACCACGGTGGCCTCGATCGCGCTCGCACGATGGCGGTCCCGTCGACCGCGGTCGCGAGCGGCGCACGTGCGCCCATCCGCCCCGCGTCGGTCAACGGCGGAAATCGCGCGCCTGCCTCCGCGGCGTCGATCCCCTCGCACGGCGGCCAGCCCTCTTTCCGTGCGTCGCCGAGCGTCGGCGGCTCGAGCGCGAGCGCGTCCCGTCCGAGCTTCGCCGGTGGCGGCCCGAGCAACCCCTCCGGTCGCGTCTCCGCTGCCCCGCGTCCGAGCGCGCCCTCGCAGCCGATCGTCCGGCCGAGCGCGCCGTCCGCCCAGCCCAGCTTCCGTCCGAGCACGCCGTCGCCCAGCGGCGGTCAGGCGGTTCGTCCCTCGTTCGCGCCGTCGCGTCCGAGCGCGCCGAGCGCCGCGGTTCGCCCGTCGTTCACGCCGTCGTCGCCGAGCGTCTCGCGCCCGTCTGCGCCGTCGCGCGCCGCGACGCCGAGCTTCCGGCCGTCGTCGCCGTCCACGCACAGCTCGAGCGTCCGCCCTGCTTCGCCGAGCGTCTCTCGCCCCTCGGGCGGTGGCAGTCGGTCTTCTGGTTCCTCGGTTCGTCGGAGGTAGTTGGTAGATGTCCGCTTTGAAGTCCTTGCTGTCGGTTGTCACGTTGGCCGCGCTCACCGGTTCGGTGGCCGCGTGCGTGATCGAGAACGACGGGCCGCGCCGCTACCGCCACGAGCCGGACGACACGACGGTCGTCGTCGTGCCGTCGTCGTCCTCGTCATCGAGCGGCGCGGCGCCCGTCACCGAGGATCCGCTCCCCACGAGCACGGCCGCGATGCTCGTCGAGGTCGACAGCAACCAGACCATGAACGCTCAACCCGGCGAGGGCGTCGGTGTCTTCGTCGAGTACAACAAAGGCGGTCACTGGCACGTCTGGTGGACGTGCGACACGAACCAGACCCAGCAGAGCTGCGATTTCTCCGTGAGCATCGCCGCGACGACGGGCAACATCACCAACGTCGACGCGACCGAGCTCGCGGGCGGACTCTACTCGTCGCCCACGCCCTCTCGCATCGAGGCGCGCTCCACGACCAGCACCGACGTGAAGGGCTTCTACTTCGACACCGACGCCGGCGCCGTGATCACGCTCGAAGCGGCGCTTGGTGACATCAAGGACGGCTCGTTCCTCTTCTTCGTGCAGGACGGCAAGGTCAACGGCGGCTTCGCGGGCAAGCTCACCAACCCGCTCCGCCTCCAGGGCAACGTGCCCTGAGGGTCGTCATCGCGCTGGGGGCGAACCTCGGCGATCGACTGGCGACGATACGAAGCGCGCTCGAACGCATCTCGGCGTTCGCGAGCGTCCTCGCTCGGTCACGGGTCTACCAGACGAAGCCCGTCGGCGGTCCGCCGCCCGACTACCTGAACGCGGCGGTCCTCGTGGAGTGGACGGGAACGCCCCTCGACCTCCTGGATCGACTCCAGGCGATCGAGGCCGAGCTCGGCCGCGTGCGCTCCATCCCGAACGCTCCGCGAACCATCGATCTCGACATCCTCTGGATGGCGCGCGACGGTCGCGTCCTCTTCATCGACGAGCCGCGCCTCGTCGTGCCGCATCCACGCTTGCTGGAGCGTGCCTTCGCGCTCCGCCCCCTCCTCGACGTGATGCCCGGGGCCTACGTCCTCCCGACCGGAATGATTGAGGATCTCGGGTGCCAGATCTGGCCCGAGGCCCTGTCGTGAGACGTTCGAGAGACCGTGAGGGTGGAGAGTTTCAGCAACGAAGGAACCCCCGGGAAACGCGGCTGATTAAGGGCAAAGACACCGCTCTTCCCTACGTAAGACCACATGCATCCAGCGTCTCCGGCGGCGGGATGCGTTGCCCGGGCTTTGTGTGCGCGCTAGAGCCGGCGCTCGCATGTTGTCCGTCAAGCCTGGCCTGCCCATCTCCCTCGGCATCTTTGGCGCCATCGCGATCGCGGTCGGCTGCAGCGCGAGCGGGGCGGACGACGGCGACCTCACGACCGATCCGCCGGCGCACACCGATCCCGCGAAGCAGGACGCCGGCGCTCCCACGAAGAAGGTCGGCGCGCCGAGCAAGGAAGCTGGCGTCTCGAGCTCCTCGTCCTCCGGTGGCTCGGTCGATGGCGACGACGACGACGACTGGATCGGCGGCACCGAGGACGGCGGCACGAGCTCGTCCTCGTCCTCGTCCGGCGGCTCGGGCCCCGTCGACGCAGGCGTGGACAGCGGCCCCGCGCCCGACGAGGGCGCCTCGTGCACGACGCAGGACACGCTCTTCACGCGCGTGTGCGGCCACTGCGGCAAGCAGCAGGCGATCTGCACGACCAACCGCGTCGGCGACCTCAAGGTGAGCGAGTACGGTCCGTGCGGCGGCGAGACCGGCGTCTGCTCGACCGGCGAGACCCAGGCGTGCGGCAAGTGCGGAACCAAGACCTGCAGCGGCACCTGCGGCTGGGGCCAGTGCAAGAACGAGGGCGTCTGCAAGCCGGGCGTCATCACGCACGAGACGGCGGGCTGTGCGACCGTCGGCACCTATCGCGAGAAGGCCTGTGACGACACTTGCAACTTCGGCAGCTTCAGCCAGTGCAAGGAGCCCGCGATCACGGTCCCGGCCCAGGGCCAGGTCTCGATGACGCAGTGGGAGCTCACGTCGGCGATGAAGGCGCAGCGCCCGTCGCAGTGCAAGAAGACGACGAGCCTCAGCCCCGCCACCGGCCTCGCGATCCCGCTCACGAACCCGGGCAGCACGGACGTCACGGTGCAGATCTGGCACTCGGCCGTGAACAGCCAGGGCCTCGACACCGTCGTCGCCACCTACACGAACAAGCCGAGCACCGACTCGGACTACAAGGCCTGCTACACCGAGCCGCAAGACTCGTGCAACCAGCTCCAGGACATCTGCGCGGCGGACGGCGGCAGCGGCTTCGGCGGCGTCGACAACGTGAAGGTCCCTGCGAACAGCACGATCTGGATCATGAACCTGGGCTGGACCGCCAGCACGGTCGGCAAGTTCGTGCTGAACGTGAAGACCAAGTAAGGCTCGCGTCTGACGACTCCGGCGAAGGAAGTCGCGATCGAAGGCGACGTCGCCGTCGTCACCTTCGAGAACAACGAGACGGGCTTCCGGATCGTGAAGGTCGACGTCCCCGGACGTCGCGACCGGCTCACGGTCATCGGCCTGTTTCCGCGCGTGAACGCGGGCTCGCGCATCCGCGTCCGAGGCGTCTACGAGAACGATCGCACGCACGGCGAGCAGCTCCGCGCGACGAGCGTGACCGAGCTCGCGCCGACCACGCTCGCCGGCATCGAGAAGTACCTCGCGTCGGGCATGATCAAGGGCATCGGTCAGGCGTACGCGTCGCGCATCGTGCACCAGTTCAAGCTCGACACGCTGCGCATTCTCGACGAGGAGCCCCATCGGCTCCGCGAGGTCTACGGCCTCGGCAAGGCGCGCGCGGACCAGCTCGCGACGGCGTGGCAGGAGCAGCGCGCGATCCGCGACGTGATGGTCTTTCTCCAGGCCCACGGCGCGAGCGTCCACCTCGCGGCGCGCATCTTCAAGCGATACGGGCCGAAGGCGGTCGCGATCGTCTCGAGCGACCCCTACCGCCTCGCGATCGACGTGTGGGGCGTCGGCTTTCGCACGGCCGACAAGATCGCGGGGGAGCTCGGCATCGCGAAGGACTCGCCTCAGCGCATGCAGGCGGCGCTGCTGCAGGCGATCCGCGACGGCACGGAGTCGGGACATTGCTATCTCACGGCGGAGGACCTGATGCAGCGCGCGGGGCGGCTGCTCTCGGAGCATGAGCCGCCCGAGATCCTGCTCCTCGAGGAGGCGCTTCGGTCCGTCATCGCATCGAAGCACGTCGTCCGCGAAGACGACGCTGTTTACGAGGCGAAGATGCACGAGACCGAGACGCGTCTCGCGGAGCGCTTCGCGGAGCTCGCGCGCATGGAGGCGCGCAGGCTGAAGGGCTTCGAGGCCGCGGTCGAGCGGTTCGAGAAGGAGACCGGTACGGTCCTCGCGGAGGAGCAGCGCCTCGCGGTCGAGAAGGCGGCTCACTCGAACCTGCTCGTGATCACGGGCGGTCCGGGCGTCGGCAAGACGACGATCGTGAAGGCGATCCTCGGCGTGTTCGAGCGCGCGGGCGTGATCGCGCGGCTCGCGGCGCCGACGGGCCGCGCCGCGAAGCGCATGAGCGAGGCCACGGGCATGGACGCGGCGACGCTCCATCGTCTCCTCGAGTTCGATCCCAAGACGTCGACGTTCAAGCGGGACAAGAACAAGCCGATCGAGGCCGGCGCGATCGTCGTCGACGAGAGCTCGATGGTCGACGTGTGGATGGCGGACGCGCTGACGCAGGCGGTGCCCGACGGGGCGCGCCTCGTGCTCGTCGGCGACGTCGATCAGCTGCCGAGCGTGGGGCCTGGCTCCGTGCTCCGCGACGCGATCAACTCGGGCGCGGTGCCGTGCGTGCGCCTCGTGAAGATCTTCCGCCAGGCGGAGCAGAGCCTCATCGTGCAGAACGCGCACCGCATCAACGCGGGCGAGCTGCCGTACCTCCCCGAGAAGGGCGAGGAGGCGGACTTCTTCATCGTGAACCGTCGCGAGCCAGACGAGGCGATGAAGACGGTCGTCGAGATGGTCACCAAGCGCATCCCGGCGCGCTTCGGCTTCGATCCGGTGAAGGACATCCAGGTGCTCACGCCGATGAACCGCGGCGGTGTCGGCACGGTGGCGTTGAACGAAGAGCTGCAGAGGGTCCTGAACCCGAACGGGTCCGGGCTCCAGCGCGGACGCGTCACGTTTCGCGTCGGCGACAAGGTGATGCAGCTCCGAAACGACTACGACAAGAACGTCTACAACGGCGACGTCGGCATCGTCTCGGCGGTGGACACGGAAGAAGACTCCATGGTCGTCCGCTACGACGACACCCGTGATGTTCCCTACGACGGCAAGTCGCTCGACGAGCTCGCGCTCGCCTACGCGTGCACGGTCCACAAATCGCAGGGCAGCGAATATCCCGCCGTCGTCATCCCGCTGCTGACGGCACACTTCGTGATGCTCTCGAAGAACCTGCTCTACACGGCCGTCACACGTGGCAAGCGTCTCGTCGTCCTCGTGGCCGATCCGCGGGCCGTGAAGCTGGCGCTCGGGGAGCAGTCTCGGATGGGGCGCGAGGAAAGACAGACGAAGCTCGCGCTTCGAATTCGCGCGGCGGCGGGATAGACTCCGATCCTCCCGATGGTGAAAAGGCTTTTCGTCGGGCTCTTCCTTGGAGCCGTGATCGGCGCCGTCGCCGCCGCGATCCTCATCCAGGTGATGAGCCTTCGGACCTTCGGGCCCGTGATGGCGTACCTCAGCGCGATCGTGACCGGCGTGGTGACGGGCCTCGTCGCGGGCAAGCCGATCTGGTCGGGGGACGGCAAGATCGAGGCTGGCCTCAAGGCGTTCTTCGGCGGTCTCCTCGCGCTCGGCGGGATGTTCGCGCTTCGCCAGTGGGTGCACACCGAGCTCGATCTCGCCTCCATCAAGGCAGGCGCGGGAGAGGTCGGCTCGCTCCCCGCGGTGTCGCTCCCGCTCATCGCGGGCGTCCTCGCCGCCTTCTTCGAGCTCGACAACTCGGGCGACAAGGAAGGCGACAAGAAGGACGAGAAGAAGGGCGGCGACGCGAAGGCCTCCGGCAAGCAGGTTCGCGTGGCCAAGGACGAAGCGGAAGAAGAGGAAGAAGAAGAGGAGCCGGCGCCCGCGAAGAAGCGGCGCTAATGCCGCCGGCGCGCGCGCTCCTCTATGCGGCCACGCTCGGCGGCGTCCTTCTCTCGGTTCGCTCGGTCCTCCGCGGCGCGCCGGACCTCTGGGTCGCGCTCCTCTGCATTCACGTCTACGCCGCGCTCATTCTCGCGGGCGTGCTCGTCATTCGTCTCCGCATGTTCGCGGACGCGATCGTGCGCGGGCCGAAGGGGGCCGACGGCGTGGTGCTCACGTTCGACGATGGCCCGGATCCGGAGCACACGCGGAAGATCCTCGATATCCTCGACGAGCACGACGCGAAGGCGACCTTCTTCGTCGTCGGCCGCAAGGTGGAGCAGCATCCGGAGGTCGCGCGTGAGATCCTCGAGCGCGGCCACGAGCTCGGCGTGCACGGCTTCGCACACGACCGGCTCTTCTCGCTGCGCGGCGCGAGGCGCGTCCGCGAGGACCTCACGCGCGCGGTGGCGGTCATCGAGAAGGCCACGCAGAAGCGCCCGCGCCTCTTCCGGCCGCCGATCGGCCATACGAATCCGACCATCGTGCGCATAGCGGACGAGCTCGACCTCACCATCGTGGGCTGGTCCGTCGCCGGCTACGACGGCCTCGCGCGCGCGAAGCCGTCCTTCGTCGCGGAGCGCGTGAAGGCGGCGATCGACGACGGCGACATCGTGCTCCTCCACGACGCGGCGGAGCGCGACGACCACGTGCCGGCGTGCGTGAAGGCGCTCCCCGAGATCCTCGCGGGCGCGAAGGACCGGAACCTCCGCATCGCGAAGCTCTCGGACTGGCTCGAGGACTGACCTCGAGCGAGCCTCAGGGGTTCTTCGTCAGCGTGTACTGGTAGGTGCAGTCCACGCCGACCGGCCCGCCCGTCGTGACGGAGTGGCTCGTGCCCGTGATCTTGGTCGAGGTCCACGTCGTCACGTTGTCGATCGTGGTCGTGAGGGTGAAGCCGCCGCCCGATGCCGTCTGCACGCAGTGGAGCGTCTGCTTGCACGCGACGAAGTCGTAAGTGACCTGGCAGTTCGCGCCCGCGTCCTCGTTGCTGCCCTGGCAGTGATTGATGGGCGTCTGCTGATCCGCCGGGAGCGGGCACGCGGGGCTACCGACCCCACTCGTGAAGTGCAGCGTGTACGTGCCGTCCTGGATATCGCAGGCCCCGCCGTTGCCGCCGCTCGCGTTGCACGTGGCCGCGTCTGCGTCTGCCTTGGAGGCGTCCGCGTCCGGGCCGGCGTCCTTGGACGCGTCGGCGTCCGAGCCGGAGTCGGTGCCGCCGGAGTCGTTGCCGCCGGAGTCGTTGCCGCCGGAGTCGTCGTCGCCGGAGTCGCCGGACGCGCCGGTGTCCGTCGTGTTGCCGTCCGTCGGCGCGCCCGTGTCGCTCACGTTGCCGCTGCTGCCGCTGCTCGAGCCGTCCGCGGCGCCGCTGCTCGAGCCGTCCTTGCCGCCGCCGTCCGTCCCGGACGAGCCGCTGCTCGACGCGCTTCCGTCGGTCGTGTCGTCATCGCCACACGCCACGACGGTGCAGGCCGCGACCCCCACCAGAGCGAGCGTCGAGAGAATCCAGCGCGAAGACGGCTTCCTCATGATCG
>JAXLYU010000035.1:0-14659 GCA_046351255.1 Labilithrix sp. | reverse complement strand
GGAGATCGGGTACACGACCGTGACGACGCCGCCTTCGGGCTGCGGGAACGTGAGGCCCCTCACGGCGCTCACGACGCACGACACGACCGACGCGTCCGGCAGATCCGATCCGCCGTTTCCGCTGGTGGTGACGCTGCCGTCCGCGGCGATCACGAACCGCACAGAGACGCGCCCTTGCAGGCCGGGGTTGTTGCGGAGACCGTTCTCGTAGCAGAGGCGGAACCGGCCGAACGACTGGCGCACGATGCGCTGGATCACCTCGGGAGGAAGGCGTCCGCTCACCGTGGCGCCGCCCATGCGCACCTTGGGCGCGGACACGGAGTGCTCCCCCGCGAGGCGACCGTGGCCGGATCCAAACCCTGTCGCCGATCCTGTCCCGCTGCCATGTCCGATCGTCCCGATCGATCCGAGGCCGATCCCTTCGCCGCGACCGCCGCCGCCCTCTCCGATGCCGGACAAACCGAGCCCGCCCGCGCCGAACGAAGGCCCGACGTCGTTGCCCCACATGTTGCCGCGCGCGGACATGGGATCGAGCGCAGATTGGCCCCACGGAGCGCTCGGAGCGTCACCGCCCTGGAGCTTCCCGAGCAAACCGAACGCCTCCTCGGAGCGCGCAGACGAACCGCTTTGCGCGCGCGAGAGAGGCTTCGAAGGAGCGGCGCCGGGGCGCGTGGATGCCTCTTCGCTCGCCGGATCGGACGCGAGCACGCGATCGATCGCCGCGCGCACGCCGGTCTCGACGAACATGCGCTCGTTCTCGAGCACGAGCATCGCCGTCGCGCGCGAGAGCACGTGGTGCACCGTCGAGAGGCGCACGATCTCCTTCTTGGCCTCGGGCGTCCCTTGCAGCTCCAGCGCGGCGATCCGCGCGCGCGCCCACATCGCGTGCACCGAAGGCGACGGCGCGGCGATCGCGCGGCCCCAGTCGAGCGATCGCTTGATCTCGTAGCGCGCTCCGTCCACTTGACCGACGAGGCGCGCCTCGCGGAGGCGACCGCTCGAAGGGCGCTCCGCGTCGGCCGCGGGGAGCGAGGCCGGCACGGTGTCGCCCTTCGGCTCCGCGGGGAGCCGGAAGCGACCGAACGCCAAGATCTCCTGGCCGAGCCGCACGCGCGGGAGGCGCTCGGGCATCACGTCGAACGCGCCGTCCGGCAAGAGGAGGCGCGCGTCGCTGAGCACGGGCGCGTCGATCGTCCGCGCGATCGCGGAGGCGCGCTCCGCCACCGTGTCGCCCGTCGCGAAGCGCTCGTACGTGCCGCCGACGGCGCCCGCGATCGCGCTGAGCGCGCCCTCGTCGAGGCGGTGACCCACGCCGACGAAATGCGAGTCGACGCCGCGGAGAGCAGGCGCGACGCGCGCGGTGATCGCGGCGGTGTCGAGCTCGCCGGACGTCGCGACGCCGTCGCCGATGTAGACGATCTGGCCGCCGCCCTCGGCCGAGAGACGCGCGGACGCCGCGAGGAGCGCCCCCGCGACATCGGAGGAGCCCGCGGAGTCGCGGCGCTGGAGCCACTTCGACGCGGCCGCGATCGCCTCGTCGCCGGCGCGCGCGAGGCCGTCCTCCGGGTACGACTCGCACGCGCTGTCGCACGCGAGCACCGCGAAGCGATCTTCGGGATCGAGCCCCGCGAGCGCCGCCTGCACCACGCGCACCTCCGCGTCGATCGTGTCGGCATCGGCTGTGGCTCGTGTCGATCGCGAGCACGCGCGCCGGGCGGACCGAGCTCGGAGCGCCTGCCCCTCGGGCGCGTCGGCGCGCATGCGGAGCGCGAAATACCCTGCGGGCGCCGCTGATTTCGACTCGCGCGACGCGACCTCCTTCGGCCCCATGCTCCACGAGAGGCTCGCGGCGTCGCCCTCGGTGCGCGCGTAACGCAGCACGAAATCCGATGTCGGCGCGGCCTTCTTCGCGGCGTACGACGCGACGAGCCCCTGCTCATCGACGTGCAGCGACGCGTCGTATCCGGCGGTCGTCGCGGCGCCGAGCGTCGCGGCGCTGTCCTTGACGGCGACGGCCAGCGTGAAGTCGTCGATCGTCGTCGCTCGATCCGGGCCGAGCGACAGCGGGTACACGTAACGCACGCGCTCGCCGCGCTCGGCGAGCGACTGATCGTACGCGAGCAGCACGCGGCGCCTCCCCTTCGGCGGGATGGGGAACACCTTCAGCGACACGGTGGAGCCCTCCTTCATCTCGAGGATCGCCGGATCGCGCGGGCGAACGGTGTCATCCACGATCGCCTTGAAAATACGGCTCGCGAGCGGCTTCTCGACCACCTCGCCCTCGACCAGCTCGTCGTTCACCCACAGCGCGAGGCGCGACACGGAGGCGTCCGGCGGGAGCGGGAACACGAAGCGCCCCTCGAGCGTGCGGCTCGTCTCGTTCTCGAACTCCTCCTCGACGGTCGTCCGCGCGAAGCCGTCGCGCACCTCGGCCGTCACGTGGTGCGACGCGAGCCGCACGCCGGACACGACCTCCTCGGTTCCGGGGACGCGCGCGCTCATCGTGCCGAGCCCGCGCGCAGCGCCGACCGATCGAGCCTCCGTCGCGCTCTCTTCTTCATCGTCATCGGCCCACCTCGCGAAAGCCGTCGACGATTTCCCATCGATCCAGCGCGCGCCCTGTCCGGTGGTCAGCGTGGAGGTCGCGACGTCGTCGCGCATCGTGGCCTCGCCGCGCTCCACGAGCACGACGCTCTCACCGCCGGCGCCTTCGGTGCGCACGTCGACGGTGGCGAGCCGCTTCACCACGATCGCGCGACCGCCGGCCTCGACAGCGACAGGCGGCGTCGTGGACGGAGCGGCCTCCTGACGAAGGATCCGGATCTCTCCGCGCCGCGCGATCACGACGTGCTCGGGGCCTCGGCTGTCGAGGCTCGCTTCGCTTCCCGGGCCCATGCTGACGAGCAGCCCCTCGCCCGCGGTGAGCGTCGCCCGCGCGCCACGATCGACGCGCAGCGTGGCGCCCGCGGCGATCAACGAGCGCGCCGAGATCGCCTCGCAGACGTCGCCCAAGCAGCGCGAGACACCGCCCTCTCCGTCGATCGAAGCGACCTCGACGAGCCAGGGGATCGAAGGCGCAGGCGGCGGCGCAGGGCGGCTACAAGCGGCCGAGAGCGCCGCGAGACCGGCGATGGACAAAACACGACGAGCGCGCGCAGGCGGTTGCACGAGAGCCTCCAAGGGCCGGGCACAAGGCGCCACCCGGACGCTCTCTCGCCGCGGCGATGGAAGGCTTGACCACGCGCCGCGACGAAGGTTCCCGCGGATCATTCACGCGCCGATCCAGGCCGATCGCAGCGCCCTCAAAGCACCTCCAACGAGCACGCGCCCCCCCGAGCATCGCTCGCTTCTTTGTCGGATTTACAAGGGGGCTCCGCCCCCTCGTTTCACTCCCCCGCCGACGTTCGCGGAGGAAAGGAAACGTTCTTCGTTCACTGCTGCCGCTTCAGGTTGGAACGGGGCGCGATGGACAGCGCACGTGCGGGCGCAGGACGACGGGGCGCTCCACGCGAAATAAAAATTCTGATGAGTGAGGTCGAGGATGGGGTGGGGCGCGCGCGGTTACTGGATCGTGAGATCGATCTGGTACGGGCCGGCTGCGGTCGCGTCGTTGAAGTGCTGGACCCAGACGTAGTAGGCGCCGGCGGGGAGGTTCGACGCCGCGGGGTAGAGGGCCGGGCTGATGAGCGAGCACGTGCCCACGCCGCCGTCGTCGTCCACCGCCACGTCCGCGCCGGCCGCGTTGGCGAGGTGGATCTTCGAGTCGAACGGGCAGAGGTTCGCGTTGCCGAGCTGGTGCAGGTTGAGCGTGACGCTCTGGCCAGCGGTCACGAGGAACTTGTACCAGTCGTGATCGCCGGCCTTCGAGATCGAGCCGTTCCACTGCGAGAAGCCGGCCCACGCGCCCGTCGCGTCGTTGAGCGTGTCGTTGGGCTCGATCTCCCACGGCGCCTCGGCCTGGCACGTCGGCGAGCAGCCGTCGCCCGCCGCCACGTTGCCGTCGTCGCACTGCTCGCCTTGCTGGAGGAACCCGTCGCCGCAGCCCGGCTCGGACACGTGCACCTTCAGCACGTACGAGGCGATCTCGTCGTTGTTGCCGTAGTCCTCGACCTTGACGCGATACGTGCCGACCGCGAGGTTCGCCGCGACGGCGTCGTTCGCAGCGGAGATGAGCGAGCACGAGCCCGCGCCGTCATCGTCGTCGGATCGGCACGTTGCCGGGCGCGTACAACGTGACGAACGAGTCGAACGGGCAACCCGCGAGGCCGTCCGAGACCTCGATCTTCACGGCAGAGTTGGGCACCGTGACGTTGAAGCTGAACACGTCGATGTCGCCCGCAGGCATCATCGCCGCGATCGCGCCGTCGAAGCCGTCGACCGCGTTGGGGCTCCCGATCGGGTTCGGCTCCGTCTCCGTCATGAGGTCCGCTTCGAACGTGCACGTGGGGGAGCAGCCGTCGCCCGCCGTCACGTTGCCGTCGTCGCACTGCTCGCCTTGCTGGAATAACCCGTCGCCGCAGCCCGGCTCGGACACGTGCACCTTCAGCACGTACGAGGCGATCTCGTCGT
Organism: Labilithrix sp.; assembly: GCA_046351255.1. Classification (GTDB taxonomy): domain Bacteria; phylum Myxococcota_A; class Polyangia; order Polyangiales; family Polyangiaceae; genus Labilithrix. The sequence continues at coordinate 10,090 of JAXLYU010000035.1, read as the reverse complement.
TGTTGCCGTAGTCCTCGACCTTGACGCGATACGTGCCGACCGCGAGGTTCGCCGCGACGGCGTCGTTCGCAGCGGAGATGAGCGAGCACGAGCCCGCGCCGTCATCGTCGTCGGAGGCGAGCTCGGTGTTGGCCGCGTTGTAGAGGTAGACGGTGTCCGCGCCGAGAGGGCAGTCGTTGAGGCCGTCGGACGTGGAGATCGTCACGGTCGATCCGGGCACCGTCACGTCGAAGCAGAACCAGTCTTGATCGCCGATGGGCTTGATCGCGCCGACCGCGCCGTCGTACCCGGCGAGGCAGTTCGGCGTGTTCTGTCCGTTGGGCTCGGTCTCGGTGAGCAGCACGGCCTCGAACTGGCAGGTGGGGGAGCAGCCGTCACCCGCGATCGTGTTGCCGTCGTCGCATTGTTCGCCGGCCACCACGTGCACGATGCTGTCGCCGCACACCGCCTCGACGAGGCAGTCCGCGGTGCAGCCGTCGTTGGAGACGGTGTTGCCGTCGTCGCACTGCTCGCCCGCGTCGACTTGGAGGAGGCCGTCACCGCAGGCGGGCGTCGTGAGCTGGACGTCCACGAGGTACGAGTCGACCTTGCCGAACAAGATGTTCTCGACCTGCACGTGGTACGTGCCGACCTGCAGCGACGCGAGGCCGTCGTTGGAGGCGGGATCGAGCGTGACGCAGTTGCTCCCGAAGCCACCCGAGTCTTGCGCGACGAGGGCGCCGCTCGGATCGAAGACGCGGACATAGCTCTGAAAGCCGGGCGGACATGCGACGCCGTTCCCCTTGAGCGTCACGTGGAGCGCGGAGCCGCCGATCGTGACCGGCACGCCGAGCACGTCCACGTCACCCGCGGGGCAAATCGAGGCCGAGAAGCCCATCATCCCGTCGCCGAGCGGCGTCGCGTTCGATGCGAGGTTGTTCGACTCGACCTCGACGGAGTATCCCGCCACTTGCGCGGGCTCCGGGCACGCGACCGTCGTGGTGGTGGTCGTTGTCGTGGTGGTCGTGGTCGTCGTCGTTGTCGTGGTGGTTCCCCCCGCTCCGCCGGTGCCGCCCATTCCGCCGACGCCGCCGGTGGGCATGGTGTCGCCGCCCGTGCCGCCGGTCGCTGTCGTGGTGGTGGTCGTCGTCGTGGTCGGCGTCCCTCCGTCGCCGCCCGATCCGCCGCCGGGCGTGCCGGATCCGCCGCCGTTCGCGCACCCGATCGCGAGCGCAGAGGTGGCGATCGATGCCGGCAAGAGGAGGCCCCTCGCGACGCGAAAAGCGTTGCGGCAAAGGATGTCAAGCGATCGCATACGTCAGCTCCATGAGGGAAGGCCAGGCTTCCCGCGGCGGCAGGATACCACCGAGAGGCGACACGCGTCGGTCTGGGGTGTTACCATCAACGGCGTACCTCGCCCCGCCGACCGTCGGCGCAGGGAAGAGAAAGGCCAGGCCCCCTGATGAACATCACAATCACTTTTCGGCATATGGAAGGGACAGATGCCGCAAAGCGCTTCGCAGACGAGAAGGTCTCCAAGCTCCAAAAGTTCCTGCGTCAAGCGATGACCGCGCAAGTGACGCTCTCGGTGGAGGGGCTGGAGCACGTTGCTGAGGTCGCGATTCAATCGGGGAGCGCTCACTTTCACGCGAGCGAGCGCAGTCAGGACATGTACGCGTCGATCGACATGGTCATCGACAAGCTCGAGCGTCAGATCCGAGCCGCGAAAGAACAGGCGAAGAAGCGCGGCGGAGAGAGCGCGGGAGAGTTCGCCGAACGCAACGGCGCGAAGGCGAAGTGATCCGACCGCCGCTTGACGTGGGGCGCTCCGCGCTTCGGTCGGCGGCCACGCAGCCCGCGTCCCGATCGGGAGGCGCCGCACGACGTAGCTCGCTCGCCGGCGCCTCGACCGATCTCCGCCTCGATGGACGACATCGAGGAAAGAGGGACGCTCCGAAAAGAATTGGTAGACTACGCGCCCTTCGAAGGTCGAGGGCCCTCTCGCGGCGCAGGTGAACCCATGGGTGTCTGCGACATTTTGAGCCGTGACCGCGTGTCGGTCGCCAGCGTCGAAGGCGGGCCCGTGCGCTCCAAGAACGACGCTCTGAAGCGCCTGAGCGCCCTCTTGTCGAACGGGCAGAGCGTCGTCTCGATGGAGGAGATCGAGCGCGTGCTGACGGAGCGCGAGCGCTTGCAGTCGACCGGCGTCGGCGGCGGCGTCGCGATCCCACACGGCTCCGTCGAGGGGCTCGACCGGCTGATAGGCGCGGTCTTGCTCTGCCCCTCGGCGATCGAGTTCGACGCGATCGACTCGGCGCCCGTGTCGATCCTGTTCGCGGTGATCGGCCCGAAGCGCGCCACCGGTGAGCATTTGAAGACGCTCGCTCGTGTCTCCAGGTTGTTGCGTGATGATCATTTCCGCGCCCGGCTCCTCCGCGCGCCGAGCGGTCCCGCCGCGTTCGACATGCTCGCGGCCGAGGAGGGAAGGGTGTCGCCCGCATGAACACTCCGGGCGGTCAGCAGGCGCGGCCTGCGATCACGGTGCGAGAGCTCATCGCCGACTCGAGCCTGGGGCTGGAGATGCAGGTGATCGCCGGAGAGGCCGGGCTCGATCGTCAGATCCTGCACACGCGAATTCAGAAATCCGGTCTCGCGCTCGCGGGCCACTACCACGGCATCGTGCCCTCCCGCGTGCAGATCCTGGGGCAGACCGAGCTGTCGTTCTTGCAGCGACTCAGCACCGACGGCCGCGTGCGATCGCTGCGCGGGTTCCTGGGGCTCGATCTCTGCTGCGTGATCCTCACCACCGGCGCCGCGCCGTTCGACTCCGAGGCGTCCGGCTACGGCGTGCTGCCCGTGCCCGAGCTCGCGCAGATCGCTCAAGAGACGGGCACGCCGCTCGTGCTCTCTCCGGATCGTTCGAGCGTCACGATCAACGCGATCCACGCGACGCTGGATGACAGGCTCGCGCCGCGCGTGCGGCTTCATGGCGTGCTCGTCGACGTGTTCGGCGTGGGCCTCTTGCTCATGGGGCCGAGCGCCGTCGGCAAGAGCGAGTGCGCGCTCGATCTGATCTTGCGCGGCCACCGTCTCGTCGCGGATGACATCGTGCAGTGCGACTACCGGCCCCCCGGCATGGTGTTCGGCGCGCCGGTGGATCTGCTGCGGCACCACCTGGAGGTGCGCGGCCTCGGGATCCTCAACATCAAGGACCTCTACGGCGTCACCGCGATCCGCGAGCGAAAGCGCATCGACGTCGTGGTGAAGCTCGTCGAGTGGTCGAGCGAGACCGAGTACGATCGTCTCGGCATCGACGAGCGGTACCACACGATCCTCGGCGTCAACGTGCGCGAGCTCGTGATCCCGGTCCAGCCCGGCCGCGACATGGCCTCGATCCTCGAGGTGGCCGCGCGCAACGAGCTGCTCAAGAACGCCGGCCACCACGCCGCGCGCGAGTTCTTCAACAGCATCGAGGGCGCCCTCCTCAACGAGCGCACGACGAACGAATCCGCGGCGCCGCCCCCCGTGCGCGCCCCCCACCGAGCGCGGGCGCCGGAGTCCTCGGCGAGCTTGCCGCGCGTCTCGCCGAAGGGATAGCGATGTCGCCTCCGCTGCGAGAACCGCTGGAGAGCGCGCCCCCGCCGCCCGGCCCCGCGCGCGAGATCCCGCGCCCGTCGCCGTCGCAGGGCTCTCCGCGAGGATGCGTGGTCGTCGTGACCGGCCTCTCCGGCGCCGGCAAGAGCACCGCGCTGCACGCGCTGGAAGACCTCGGCTACTACTGCGTCGACAACCTCCCCACGCCGGTCGCGAAGGAGACGGTGGAGGTGTGCGAGCGCGGCGGCATCCGGCGCGTGGGCCTCGGCATCGACGTCCGCGTGGGCTCCTTCCTCGACGGCGCGACGAGCGCGCTCCGTCAGATCGCGAACGGCGATCGCGAGGTGATCGTCCTCTTCCTCGACGCCTCCGACGAGGTGCTGCTGCGCCGCTTCGGCGAGACGCGGCGACCGCACCCTCTCTCAACGCGCACCTCGGGCGGGAGCCCTGGGGCGATGGACGTGCTCGAGGGGATCCACCTCGAGCGCGACCACCTCGCTCCTCTCCGCGCGGCCGCGGCGATCGAGCTCGACACGTCGCAGATGAGCGTCCACGAGCTGCGTCGTCGGGTCATCGCGCACCTCGGCCCCGGCCGCGCCGAGCAGCCGCGCATGGAGACGCGCATCGTCACGTTCGGCTACAAATACGGGCTCCCCGTCGACGCGAGCCTCGTGCTCGACGTGCGGTTCCTCGACAATCCTTATTTCGTCCCTGCGCTGCGCGCGCTCGCGGGGACCGACGCGGCCGTCCAGCGGTTCATCGCCGAGAACCCGGACGCTCGCATGTTCGTCGACAAAATCGAGGATTTGCTAGTCTTTTTGCTCCCTCGGTACGAGGCTGAGGGGAAGAGCTACCTCACGATCGCCGTCGGCTGCACCGGCGGGAGACACCGCTCCGTCGCTCTCGCCATCGAGATCGCAGAGCGCGTCGAGAAGAAGACCGGGTTACCGATCACGGTGGTTCACCGCGACGTGGCCCGAACGGATATGATGAAGCCTGTCGGACGGACGACAGCGGGGACCTAATCGGCCCATCAGGACCGAAAGCCGATTTTAGCGGGCATAGCGTGAGCGAGAAGGTTCGGAGAAATTCACCATCGTCAACGCGCGCGGCCTCCACGCGCGCGCGGCCACCAAGCTCGTCCAGACCGCGGGGAAGTTTCCTTGCGAGGTGACGGTCACGGGCCCTGACGGAGAGAGCGCCAACGCGAAGAGCGTGATGGGCGTGCTGCTCCTCTGCGGCTCTCGCGGCACGCAGATCGAGGTCGAGGCCCGCGGCGCTCAAGCGAGCGAAGCGGTCGCCGCGATCGGCCGCCTGATCGCCGACAAATTCGGAGAGCCTGAGTGATGGAAGACGGCGCGCGGACCCGAGCCGAGATGCTCCGCGGCATCGCCGGCGCGCCAGGCGTCGCGATCGGCGCGGCCGTGGTGATGGGCTCGGCGCGCAACACGTACCCGCGCCGCCACATCCACGACGAGGACGCCCCGCACGAGCTCGTCCGCTTCAACGAGGCGGTGGATCGCGTCAAATCGAACCTGCGCGAGATGTCGGCGCGGCTCGGCGACAAGCCGGCGGAGGCCGCGATCCTCGAGGCGTACGTTGCGATGGTCGGCGACGAGGTGCTGCACGACGCGGTGAAGAAGCAGCTCCACATGGAGAAGCGCTGCGCCGAGTGGGCGGTGGTCGCGGCGTGCGCGGAGATCGCGCGTCGCATCGCCGCGATCGACGATCCGTACCTCCGCGAGCGCAGCCACGACGTCGAATTCGTCGGCGAGCGCCTTCTCCGAGCGCTGATGGGCGCGGGCGGCGTAGAGGGCACGATCCCCAAGCTCGCGGGCCGCTCCGTGCTCGTCGGCCACGATCTCTCTCCGGCCGACACCGCGGGCCTCGTCACCGAGCCCGTCGTCGGCTTCGTCACCGAGATGGGCACGCGCACGAGCCACACGTCGATCATGGCACGCGCGCTCGAGATCCCCGCGGTCGTCGGCGTGACCGAGGCGCTCGCTCGCATCGCCACCGGCGACATGGTGATCGTCGACGGCCTGCGCGGCGTCGTCATCGTCGACCCCACCGAAGAGCAGCTCGATGAGGCGCGCACTCGAGCGGAGCGCTACACGGCGTTCTCGCGCGAGCTGCAAGAGTCGCGTGATCGTGCGCCCGCGAGCCTCGACGGCACGCGCATCACGCTGCGAGCGAACGTCGAGCTCCCCGCCGAGGCGATCCTCGCGCGCGACTACGGCGCCGAGGGCATCGGCCTCTATCGCACTGAGTTCCTCTACATCGATCGCCTCTCGCCTCCGACGGAGGACGAGCAGTTCGAGGTGTTCCGCGCGGTGGTCGAGGCGATCCGTCCGCGCCCCGTCGTCCTGCGCACGTTCGACATCGGCGGCGACAAGTTCGTGTCGACCTTCCAGCTCCCGCCCGAGATGAACCCGATGCTCGGCCTGCGCGCGATCCGCCTCGCGCTGTCGCGCCCTGACGTGTTCTTGGAGCAGCTCCGCGCCATGGTGCGCGCGTCCGCTTACGGCGACGTCCGCATCATGATCCCGATGGTCGCGAGCTTGTCCGAGCTGCGCGAGACGAAGACGCTGCTCGAGGAGGCGCGCGCGCAGGTGAAGGCGCGCGGACAAGCGATGGCCGAGCACATCCCGCTCGGCGTGATGATCGAGGTGCCCTCCGCCGCGCTCATGGTCGACAAGTTCGCGCAGGAGGCGGCGTTCCTCAGCCTCGGCACCAACGATCTCATCCAGTACGCGCTCGCGGTCGACCGCACCGCGCGCAACCTCGCGTACCTCGCGTCGCCGTTCGATCCTTCGATCCTGCGGCTCATCTCGAACGTGGTGCGCGCGGGCGTGCTTTACAACTGTCCGGTCTCCATCTGCGGCGCGGCCGCGAGCGATCCGCTCTGCGCGACGCTGCTGATGGGCCTCGGCCTGCGCGATTTCTCGATGGAGTCGGCGGCGATCCCCGAGATCAAGGAGGCCTTCCGGCGCATCAAGATCAGCGAGGCTGAAGCGATCGCCGAGGAGGCGCTCGCGTGCACCACCGCCGACGAGGTCGAGCACTGCGTGGCCGCAGCCCTCGCGACCAAGTTCTACGATCTGCTGACCGGCGAGCGCTGACGAGAGCCCAGCTCGTGCTCGATCTGAGCAGAGGATCGCGACGCTGGGAGGGGGCTTTTGAGAGGGAGGAGACGCGGCGGCTACCCGAACAGGCAGCCGCCGCGGAGGCGGGTCACTGCGTCGACACGGTGCCGGAAGAGTAGCCTTCCAGCGCCGGGATCGTGTCCTTCTTGAGGACGCAGCGCGCCTCGATCGTGGGGCCGTTGATGCCGCCGATGTCGGGCAGGTTGTAGAAGGCGTCGATCACGGGGAGCGACGTCATGTCAGTCTTGCACTCGAGCGGGCCGAAGTCCGGGTTGATGCCGGAGCCGACCGCGCGGCCGAGCGCCGCGTTCGGAGCGGAGTCGCAGAGCTCAGCGCCCGTCACGACGTGCGAGCAGGCCTCACCCGCGCAGACGTTGAAGTCCTTCTTCGAGCAGTCGGTGTCCGCGAGGCAGTTCACGCAGAAGCCGGCTCCCGTGTCGCACTTGGGGTTGCCCTTCGTGCCGGAGCAGTCCGCGTCCGAAGTGCAAGCGTGGATGCAGATGCCGGCGTCCGGGCTGCACGTGGGGTAGTTCTTGTCGGTGCAGTCCGCGTCCGCGCCGCAGAAGGCCGGAGCGAACTCCGGATCCGCGAACGGGAACTCGTCGCACGGGATGGCCGGCCACATGCCGACCGCTTTGTACTTAGCGGTGCAGCCGTTGAGCGTGATCGCCACGTCCGCCGTGAACTGCGTACCGGTGGCGGCCGCCGTCACGTAGAAGTTGACGTTGCTCCACTCGTACTTGAGATCGGCCGCGGGGATGTCGACGGCGACGTAGCAGGCTTCGTCCACGCAGATGCCGTTCGCGACGCCGTTGCAGTCGGCGTCCGCTGCGCACGAGGGCGGCAGAGCGCAGGCGCCCGCCGTCATCGTGGCGGGGTCGGCGCCCGCGCACACGTAGTTCAATCCCTTGCCCGTATCGCAGTCGGCGTCCGCCATGCACTCCGCCGGCAACATCTCGTCGGCGAGCGGATAGTTGGACGGATCCGACGGGAACACGCCGCCCGGGAAGATGACCTGCGCCGGCGTGAAGCCCTGCGCGACGCACATGTCGTCCGCGTCCGGCGACACATCCTGGAACTTGCCGATCGCGTTGGGTTGCACGACGTCACCGGCAGCGCCGTAGTCCTCCGTGAGCCACGCGAGCTCACCGAGGCTCTGCGTCCGCACCGCGACGTTGGTCTGGGTGAAGTCGCGCGTCTTGTCGCCGGTGTCCGGGTGGTAGCTCTGGAAGCCGACGATCTCGCCCTTCATGCTGAAGTCCGCGCACTCCCCACCGACGGGGACGTAGCGAACAGCGAAGGCCGACAGACCCGAGAAGTTGAGGCCGATCTGCGGGACCGAGGTCTGGCCGACCGTGCACTCGGGCTTCGAGATGCTGCAAGAGGCGAGGCCCGCCGCCGAGGCGGCGAACCCGAGGATGAGGAGGGTCTTTCTGAAGTTCATGGTTCGTCGCTCCTTGCTCAGAAAGTGACCTTCGCGCCGAAGCGGAACGTGCGAGGCGACTGGTACGCCGCCGGTTTGCCGTAGTTCGGGTTCTTCTCGGACGCGAGGAACGGCGTGCCGTCGGGGTGCTGGAGGCAGTCCGGCGAGACCCCGGCCGTGCAGACCTTCGGGCCCATCTTGCCGTCCGCGCCCTTCACGGGCTTCGCGTCGACGAGGGGAGTGACCTCCGAGAAGGTGTAGTCCTCATCAACCGCCGTCACTTCCTGGAAGTTGAAGATGTTGAAGATGTCCATGTAGACGCTGAGCGCCGAAGCCTTGGACAGCTTCAGGTCGTACTGCAAGTGACCGTCGAAGCGGTGCACGTACGGGAGACGCTCACCGGCGCCACGGGGGAGGATCTGCACCTCGCTGTTACCGTAGATCGGGTGCGCGCCGAGGAAGCTCGTCGGACCGCCGGTGCGACCGGAGTAGCCGAGCCCGAGGTTGAGCTGCATGTAGTTCGGCCCGTTGAAGAACTCGTTGAACGGGAAATCGCGGGCCGCGTACACCTTGATCTCGTGCGTCGAGTCGCCGGGGAGCGGGCCGTAGCGGTTCACCGTCAGCGACTTGAGGTCGAAGTCGGAGTTCGCGTTCGGGTCGAGCTGGCCGGTCTCGGAGCGGTACAGACCGCCGATGTTGCCGCGCAGGTAAGAGAGCGTGTAGCTGACCTGGGCGAGCCACTTGTCGGAGAAGTTCTTCGTGAAGAACAGCGACACGCCGTCGTAGTCGCGCTGCCCGTGCGGGAAGTCCTTCGCGATGCCGCTGCCGGGGTTGCCGATGAAGTACGTGGTCGCCTCATCGCGGCTCATGTCCTCGATGACCTCGACCATGTAGCGGTGCACGTAGCTGACGCCGAGACGCCCGTCCGGGAAGATCTCGTACTCGCCGCCGACCGTGATCTCGTCCGAGGCCTGCGGCTGCAGGTTCGGATCGACCGGGACCTTGGCGTTGCCGGTCGCGAACCAGTACTGGTTCGGATCGTAGGGCGTGCCGAACACGCGGCTGCGCGCGCGACGCGTGACGTCCTGCGTGCAGAGGCCCGTGGCGCCCGCGAGCGTGCGGGGATCACAGGTCGTGTCGGGGTTGCTCTGAGGGCCACGGTACGCGGCGTGGCGCGAGCCGACCTGCGACTCACCGGGGAAGCCGCGGTCGGAGATGTCGAGCGGGATGCTCTCGTAGTACCGCGCGAAGCTCGCATAGATCTTCGATCGGCCCTGCTGCGTGATGTCGTAGATGACGCCGACGCGCGGCGAGAACTCGGTCGGGAGCGCGATCGCCACCTTACCGTCGTTGCCGAAGACGTACTGGCTGTCGTAGCGCACGCCGAGGTTCAGCGTGACCTTGTCGAGCAAGCTCCAGGAGTCCTGCACGAAGGCGCCGAGCGAGGACGACGACGAGTTCGCGCGCTGGAAGTCCTGGATGACCGCCGTGTCCGGCCCCGTGAGGAAGCCGTACTGACGCGACTCATTGAAGGCGGAGCCGCTGCCGTTCTCGGAGTAACGGACGTGGCCCGAGTACGCCTTCTTGTGGTCGTAGCTCATCTGCTCGAAGTCGAGGCCGGCCTTGACCACGTGGTGGCCGAGACCCTGGAACAGCTTCGTCAGGATGAGCTTGCCGTGGTAGCGGTCGAGCTGCGCGTCGTCGATGTAGTCGGGACCGCCCTGGAAGTACGTCGTCGTGGGGCACTGCGGATCGCGCACCACGTCGCCGTTCGCGTCGAAGATCGCGCCCGCACAGACCCCGGCCGGGATCGTCCCGAACGGGAACGTGCCAGTGCGGCCCTTGGTCTGCGCCGAGAAATCGGTGATCGAGTGCGTGTACGGGAGCGACTTCTGCCACAGGATCGACGGGACGCCGGCCAGGCCGTCGCTCGAGCCGATCTCCGAGC
>JAXLYU010000034.1:0-22011 GCA_046351255.1 Labilithrix sp. | reverse complement strand
GTCACGACGTCGCGCACGAACACGTGATCGCCGGGGGCGATGCTCGCCACGGGCTGGTAGCCTCCCTCGAGCGTGAGTACGGGGTGATTGCCCGTGACCGCGAGCTCGCTCCCGTCATCCACGACGAGGCGATCGATCTTGTACCGACCGACGTGACGGAGCACCCGCTCGACGACCGCGTCCGTGGGTCGGCCCGAGGGGCCTGGCTCGTAGGCGAGCACGGTGTCGCCTCGCTTCATCTGACTGATCGGCCGCTGGCCGCCGTCCGGAAGCGAGACCAGCGTGCGTGGAGTCACGCATCCGCTCGACGCCTCGCGGTCCAGCGTCGCGAAGGTCCCGTCGATCAGCCCGACCGATCCGCGAATGGTCGCGCTCCAGATCGTGTTCGGGACGTCCTCCGGCTTCGCCCAGGCGCTGATGGTCGCGTACGGCCCCGTCGTGACGGTCACCTCGTGGAGCGGGATGGCCGGGCCCGCGGGCAGGAGCTGGAGGCTGACGTCCGTGGGCCGGACGAGGCGCCCCACGTCGCTCGTCTCCGGCCAGTTCAGGTCGGCGTGAAACTGCCAGCGATACGGCTCCGAGACGATCGCGTCCTCGAAGAGGAAGTAGAGGAGCGGGCACTGGCCCCACGAGCGGCGCGAGAGAGTATCGCCCGCGACGCCGAGGGCGAGCTCGCTCTTCGTGAAGACGCCCGGCGCGGACGGCGCGCCGAAGAGCTCCTCGTGGTCGATGTCGGTGCCGCCCGCGAGCCGCCCGAGGGCGATGACGCCCGCGCCCGCGGCGGACGTGAGCGGGACGGCGCCGTCCGAGCCGCCCTGCGTTCCGGCGGCGTAGGTCGCCGTCGGATCCTTCATCAGCCACTCGGTGGCGGTCGCGCCGATGGCGATGTCGCCGCCCGTCTCGATCGTCGGGCGGAACCATTTTCCGAGCTTCCAGGTCAGCTTCGCGCGCTTCGTGGTCAGACCGTAGAAGCCGTAATACTTCTCACCAACCCGGTAGATGTCCTCGCCGTTCAGGCGCTTCAGGTTCTCGTTGTAGAGCCACGGGCCGTTCACGAGGTCGAAGTGCTGATCGCGCTCGACTTGATCCGGGGACAGCTCGAAGAACGCATCGAGCGCGAGATCATGAGGCGTGGTGGTCGCGCTCGGTGCCCAGCGCAGGTCGCGCGCGCCCGGGCTGTCGACCTGGAGGTTCTCGACCGCGCGGCGGAACGCGTAGAGCGTGTGATCGACGCTATCGAGCCCGACGGAGACGAGGCCGCTGCGTGCCTCGTACCCCGGCACCGCGGCGAACGCGTAGCGGAGCGTGACGAGCGGCGAGCCGGTATGCGGCGTGCCCCACGTGATCACGTCGCGGAGGTTCGCCTGGAGGCGCTGATCGAAGAGCTGCACGCCGGCGCGTGCGACGAGGCCGCCCATCGAGTGGGCGATGATCACGACCTGGATCGGCATCTGCGCGTCGAGCTGCGGTTTGAGCTCGGCGCCGAGGAGCCTCGCGAATGCCTCGTCGAGCCGCTCCCGCCCGCTCTGCGGCGTGAAGATCGCGCGATAGGTCGGGTAGATGAGCTCGTAGTAGCGCGTGCACTCGAGGGCCGAGTGCTCGGTGAAGCGCGCGTAGAGGTTCGTCCATACGTCGCGCTTGTACGAGGCGAGCCACGGCTCGTCGACGGTCGCGGGCGCGGTGCCGAGTCCCTCCTCTTCGTTGTGCCCGTGCACGAGGACGACCGCGGTGTGGAAGCAGCGCTTCTCGACCTTCGCGCGCACCGTGGAGTCGACCCGGTCGAACGGGCGCCGCTTCTCGGGCACGTCCGCTTGCGGGATCATGCGAACGAGCTTTGGCGAGCGTGACCAGTTCGCGGCGGACTGGAAGGTGCCCGCGACGTACGTGATGTGGCGAGGACGCGGGACGTAGCCGGCCGGCGCCGGCGTGTGCGCGGTGGTGGTGATGATGCCCGTGTCGGCGAGCTCGAGATCGGCGGCGATCGAGTCGGGGAACAGGTAGTCGCGCACGAGGAGGTTGCCCTGCGCGTCCCAGCTCGCGGGCAGCATGGTGACCGTCTTCGTGACCTGTCCGCTGTCCATCATGTCCGCCACGCGGGCGACGCCGATGGTGTCGTGGTCGATGCTCCCGACCTCCTTCGCCGGGATCGTGATCACGGGCGCCACGTTCGCGGCGATCAGCCCGCGCGCGACGGGGTCGAAGGAGTCGAAGCGGAGGACGCGCATGCTTCCGGTCGTCACCTGTCCGAGGGAGGCGAGATCGACGTCGTTGCTCTCGCGCGACAGGGTGAGCGAGGTCAGGGCTCCGGTGCCTGTCGCAGCGAGGCTCGGGAGCGAGACGGAGGTGCCGTCGGAGAGCGTGACCTTCGTCGCCCGTCCGCTCTCGACGGGTGTCGCGGCGGAGGTCTCGGTCGTCGTCGTGCCGGGCACGACGTCGTGTGGCTCGTAGCCCTTCTCCCACTCTCCCGGGAGCGCGCCACCGTCGGCGCCAGAGTCCGTGGGCGTGGGGTGGCTCACGCCGGCGTCGGACGACGCGTCTCTGGCGGCGGAACACGCGAGCGAGAGAGCACCTACTCCAATGAAGAACACGACGCGCGCGATCGACGAGCTCATGATGGACTCCACGTAGGCCGCAGGAAGCAGGCCCCGTGCCCGATGAAAAGCCGACGAACCGGCATTTTTTCAGGCTCACGCGCGCGACCTTTGCGCCGCCGCGCAGTTTTCTCGTGGCCTTCGCTGGCGATCGGAGGTGCCGAGCGGTGTATCCTTCGAGCGTGCGTTCGTCTTCGTGGCTGGCCGTCGTTCTGTTCGCGCTCGGGTGCGGATCCGAGACCCCTGCCCAGGACAGCTCGAGCTCCAGCGGCGGCAGCATCGGCGGCTTCGTCACCGACGGCGGCAAGCTCGACACGAGCGACTGCGCGGAGGCGGCCGGCCTCGTGTACGTGGTGTCGGCGCAGGACGATCTCTATTCGTTCCTTCCCAACAAGGGGACGTTCACGAAGATCGGGCGGCTGACGTGTCCGGTCTCGTCTCCCGACGTCACGCCGAACTCGATGGCGATCGATCGGCAGGGCACGGCGTGGGTCAACTACACGGATGGCTCCCTCTTCAAGGTGTCGACGGCGAACGCGAGCTGCAAGGCGACGGACTTCGTCCCGGGCCAGGGCCCCTTCTTGAAGATGGGAATGGCCTTCTCGACGAAGGGCGCGAAGTCGAACAAGGAGACGCTCTACATCGTCGGCCTCGACACGACCGACTCGACGATCGGCCGGGGCCTCGGCATCATCGATCTCGACACGATGAAGCTGACGATGCTCGGCGACTTCACCGCCCCGCTCTCCGGCCGCGGCGCGGAGCTCACCGGCACGGGCGACGGCAAGCTGTTTGGCTTCTTCACGACGAAGCCGGACGCCTCCCTCGCGCAGATCAACGGCGCGAACGGCGCCACCACGAACACGACCGCTCTGCCGAGCGTCGACACGGGTGAGTCGTGGGCGTTCTCGTTCTGGGGCGGCGACTTCTGGTTCTACACGAGCCCGGGAAAGACGACGCCCTCGAAGGTGACACGCCTCGCGCGGAGCAAGGACGACGCGCTCACGGTGGTATCGGCCGACGTTGGCGGCTTCCGCATCGTGGGCGCAGGCGTGTCCACCTGTGCACCGGTCGAACCGCCGAAATGACCCGATCGCGCGCCACGCTGGCCTTCATCGTCCTGGTCCTCGCCGTTGCTGGTGTCGGCTGTCCGTGCAGTGGCGTCGTCAACTCGAGCCCGGAGCTCCGCTGGTGGCTCTTCTCGAACTTCGGCGCGTCCAAGATCTGTCCCGAGATGATGAAGCGGGGCGTCCCGCTCAAGCTCCCGCAGACGGGCCAGGCGTCGGTGGGCCGGTTCTTCCCATCGAACTGCCAGGTCCAGGTCGACGACGCACGCAAGGCGATCGTGATGACCGCGGCCGGCACCGGCTACGTCCTGCTCCCGTACACGCGGCGCGTCGGGTTCTCCGTCTCGATGAGCGTCGAGTACCTGCCGGAATTCCACATCGAGGACGACGCGACGTACGTGTGGGGCAAGTTCTCGCGCTTCGTGGTGCAGCCGAACCTCCAGATCCTCGGCGTCGAGAATCCGGTCATCAACCTCGCCTCGCAGACGCCGTTCGGCAGCGTGGCGGGCATCATCGGCAACGGCCTCGTCGCGAGCGAGATCGGCAAGGGCTTCACCGTCGTCCGCCAGGAAGACGGCGACGACTTCACGCTCGGGCACCTCGATCCGCCGGCCAAGCCCGCGCGTCAGTTCAAGCCGGGCAAGGATCACTTCCTCCTCGCGAGCGACCTCACGAACGTCTCCTCGAGCGGACGCGAGTACCTCGGCCCGTTCACCGTCGAAGAGAACGACGTCTCGCTCTTCTTCCGCGCGAACGTCCAGTCGACGCCGCTCACCTACTACGTCGTCGATCGCACGGTGGGTGAGGCGTGGCGCCGGAGCTACGAGCAAGCGCAGCCCCTCGCGCCGCCGCCGGGCAATCCGGTCGCGCGAGGCCAGCTCTCCGTCGGTGAAGCGCGCCTCGCCTTCCCCGTCCTGAGCGGCGTCTACTACATCGTGCTCGAGAACCCCGTCCCCGCCCCGATCCTCGGCGTCGTCGGCAACGACACGATCGCCCAGGTCAGCTACAGCGTCGAGCTCGGCGACCGCAACTGACGCCAGCGCGTCAGAGCTCTGGCAGGGTGTGCTCGAACTGCAGGAGCAGGCCTGGCGATCCGCCCGAGTCGCCCCGGCGGAAGAGATGCACGTAGGCGACGGTGAACGACGAGTAACCGAGCGGTGTGAGCGATGAACGAACCGGTAGCGCGCCCGCGATGGTCGGCTCGAGCGCGTTCGTGAAGAACTGGAAGCCGAGGCCGGGGCCGTGCCACGTGGCCCGATCGGTCCGGCCGCCGCCGAGCGCGAAGACGCTCTGGTAGGTCAGGTAGGGACCGAACGAGCCCACGCGCGTCTGCCAGAGCGTGATGCTCGCGTCGAGCGCGAGCCCGAGATCGCAGCACAGGACCACGCGCTCGCGTTCACCGCGGACCTTGCCGCTGCGGAACCCGAGGTCGACGCCGGGGCCGATCACGACGGGGCCGACGACGTTCTTGCCGGAGGCCCTCAGCACGCCGAGCGAGCCCTCCTGGAAGGGCCGGCCGAGCGCGGTCACACCCGCATAGGATCCTTCGCGCAGCGGCGGGTGCACCCAGCGCGGACGCCCCGTCGCAGGCTCGGCGATCACGAGCTCGATCGGCTGGGACGCGCCTCGCACGGGGACCCTCAGACGGATCCGGCGCGGGACGTCCGGCTCCGCGAAGGCCTGGTCGTCGCGGAACGCGATCCAGAGCGCGACCAGCTCGCCCGGCGCAAGCGCGATCGGTGCCGGCGGCGTGCGCAGGTCGAGGGCGTCCGGGGCCGGACCGCTCCCGCTCGCGCGCGACGCGAGCGTGATCTCGGGGAGCTGCGAGGCCGGATCGGAGAGCGCGAGCGAGGCGCGATCGAGGTCGAGGAAGGTGGTCTCGGTCCCGTCGTTTCGCGCCGCGAGGGTCACCGCGACGACGGAGGCCCCGTTCCCGCGCTGGGAAAGGAAGGCCGTGCTCACGACACGAAGCTCGCGCGCGCGGCGACGTTCCCGGCCGTCGCATCGACGGGCTGACTAAGCTTCGTCCGGCGAACGGGGATGCATCCCACGAGGAGCGCGAGGCAAGCGGTGAGGAGCAAGAGGCGCATTCGCCCGCGCTCGAGGCACCGGGTGTACCGACACCACGCGGCTCGAAATGCGAGATGGCGCGCGGGAGACGCGCATCGCTTGCCGGTGCGCGCAAGGATGCGGTGGCCCGCTCGGGCCAGGCGCGTCGAGGCGCCGGCGCTCAGAGCGTGTTCTCGGTCGCGCCCATCGCGGCCTTGAGCACGTTGACGGCGTCGTCGCCGCCCTTGCCGCCGCCGCTCTTCTTGCCGCCCTCGGGCTTGTCGCCCTTGGACGTCTCCTTCTCGCCGCCGCCCTTCTTGGAGGACGACTTCGTCGTGTCTTTCTCGGCGGACTTGTCGCTCTTGTCGCCGCCCTTGTCGGCCTTCGAGCTGCTGCCACCGCCGCCGCCCGAGCCATCCGCCGACGCGATCGTATAGCCGTCGTCGTCCTTGTCGGCGCCCTTGCCCTTGCCCTTGCCCTTGCCCGACGCCGCGGTGGTGGTCGTCTCGGAGTCGTCGCCCGCGGTCGCCGTGGTTTCCTTCACGCCGCCGCCGGCGCCCCTCACCGGGCCGCCCCACTTCTTGAAGCCAGCGCCCTTCTTCTTGCTGGCGTCGTCCTTCTTGTCCTTGTCCTTGTCGTCCACCTTCTTGTTGTCGGCGAGGAGCTTCGGATCGGACGGGGGAAGAATGGTCGTGATCTGCGTGCCCACCGGGGAGATCGGCGGCGTGATCGACGCCGAGGTCGGGGGCGCCACTTCATGCGTCTGCTGCGCTGCCGCGAAGGCGTCCGCCGCGTTCTGACGCGCGTGCATCACGGCGCCGATGAGGCCGCCGATGATGGCGCCCGCGAAGAGGATCGACATGCCCGCCTTCGCGCTCGGACGCGAAGGACCCGCATCCATCGTCTGCTGCGGGCCCGTCGCCACCGCGGAGCGCGCCGACGCCATCGCGACCGGCGAGAGCGAGTTCGGGGCGGCCGGCACGCGGCTCGACTGGGCGGGGAACGGGCCCGTCTGCGCGTACTGGTGGGGCTGGAACGGCCCCGTGGGGTTGTACTGATGCCCGCGCGTCGAGGGCTCCGGGAAGTGCGGCGAGCGCGGGGACCTCGGGATCGAGACCGCCTGGTAGTCACTGCTCAACGGCAGCGGCTCTCCATACTGGGGGCGGTTCGAGAAGGAGGGCATCGACGCCTCTCACGATGCGAAACCCTTGCCAGCCCCGGCAGGGCACGTGAGGGCCTTTTAACCGGTCGATCGAGGCCGGTTGCCCTCGCTACTGGGGGTCCATCGATCCAGGCGATGGACACGCAGCGCGGTTGAAAAACTCGGCTGTCGTTACACGAATGCGACGGGCGCTTTCAGCCGCGCGCGCTAGGAGGTGCTCGGCCGGGGGAAGGCGTCACGGTAGGCGCGCATCGCTGCGCGCTCGTCCATCGTGCTCTGAAACTTCGTCGCGCGTTTGAAGGCGCTCGCGTCGACGGTGATCGGATAGCGAATGTGGTCGAGCGCGCCGGCGGGAAGCTTCGGCAGACCGAAGCGCCCGAGCGCCGCCACGAGCAGCGGAGAGGGCACGGGGATGTTCGTGCGCCCCGTCTCCTTGATGATGACAGAGAGCGGGACGGGCTGCGGGCCACACACGTTGAAGACGCCACGTACGCGGGAGTCGAGCGTCGCCATCAGCGCGCCCACGACGTCCTCCTCGTGCATGAAATGAAATAGCGGATCGTAGCCCATGATCGTCGGTACGCGTGCGCCGCGGAGGAACGTGGCGAGCGTGCCGTGACCCGTGGGACCGAGCGTGTAGACCATGCGGAGCACGCTCGTCGTGAAGCTCGGGTAGCGCCAGAGGGCGGAGCCCGCATAGAGATCGGCGGCCACGAGATCGGCGAGCTCGGGGAACGACGAGAGGCCCATCGGGGGCTCGTCTTCGACGTGGAAGAGCGGCGAGTCCGCCTGCGCGCCGTAGTAGGTGTGGCGGCCGACGAAGACGACGTGCTCGACCCCATACGCCGCGGAGTGCTCGAAGACCGAGCGCGTGCCCCCGAGGTTGATGCGATAGCGATCCTCGCTCTGCTGCACGAGATGGGTGACGGTCGCCATGTGGATGACCGCCTCCGGTCGCACGCGACGGAAGACCTCCTCCGCCGCGCGCTTGCGGATGTCGCACTCGTGCATCTCGATGCGCTTCAGGAGCTCCTCCGGTGCGTCGCGGAACGGACGGCGATCGATGCCGATGACATCGTGCCCTCTCTCGAGGAGCTTCTCGGCGAGCATCCTGCCGAGGCGGCCGGAGATACCGGGGACCAGGACCTTCATCGCGTCCCCCGCGGCAGCGCCGGGATCTCGCCGCGGCGACGCTTCTTCCCCACATCGATGAGCGATGCGATCCGATCCTTCACGAGCTGCACGTTCGCCGCCACCACCTCGTCCTCCTCCGACCCCGTGCCTTCGAACATCATCGGGGGCGAGTAGTAGACCTCGAGCTTCGCCGGGATCGGGACCGCGAGCCCCCACGGCGTGATGGGAATGTAGGGGACGCCGAGGAGCTTCCCGAGCGTCCGCGCGTTCGAGATCGTCGGCACCGCCTCTCCGCCGCCCATGAACGCGAAGGGCACGATCGGCGTCTTCATCTTGGTCGCGAGACGCATGAAGCCCGTGCCGAACTGGACGAGCGAGTATCGCTCCTTGAAGAGCTTCGCCGTCCCCTTCACGCCTTCGGGGAAGACCATCAGCATGCGCTCGTCGGAGAGGAGACGCTCCGCGTGCTCCGGGAGCCCCGTGAGATGGCCGAGGCGCGAGGAGATCTGCGACCCGAACGGCACCGTGTTCATGAACTTCTCGACCATCGCCTGTGCGAGCCGCGGCGGCTCCTGGTCGAAGAACTGCGAGCAGACGGTCATCATCCCGTCGAGCGCGAAGCCGCCCGAGTGATTCCCGACGAGCATCACGCGGCCGTGGCTGGGCACGTGCTCGAGGCCGTGAGACTCGACGGAGAAGTAGTGGCGATAGAGCGGCCGCATGGCCGAGAACCAGATCGCGAGCGCATCTTTCGACACGCCATACGGGTCGATACCGTAGTCGTTCCAGGGGAGCTCGAGGCGGTCGACGCGGGCGCGCACCTCGGAATTGGTCGGGATTCGCACGGGCCGCCAGCGTACACGTTGACGGGGCCTCGCGAGCGCGAGAGAACACCGCGCATGAAGCTTCGTTCTGGCTCCCTGGCGGCATTCTGCGCGCTCCCCGTCCTGGCCCTCGCCTGCGGAGGCGAGGAGCCGCCGCCCGCCGTTCCGGCGCCCCCGCCGCCGCCCGTCGCGACCCCCGCTCCGACCGCGCCTCCCGCGCCGCCCGCCGATCCGCAGCGCCTCGACAAGCTGACCCGCGCCGAGTTCAACCGCATCGCGCCGGAGCTCGCGTCGCCGCTCTTCTGGATCAGCGACAACGACAAGAACAACATCCTCGAGCCCGCCGAGCTCGCCGTCTACTGGGGCCTCGACAAGGGCGCCAAGCTCGACGAGTACATCCGCGACGGCAAGTTCACCAATCGCATGCTCGAGGTGTACGCGGCGATGGTGGCGCAGAAGGACGCGCACGTACGCGACGCGCGCGACGCCTCGGTGAAGAAGGAGCTCTCGCAGGGCCGCGTCACGCTCGTCGCCTCCGACTTCTCGAAGGCGACGCCCGAGGAGAAGAAGTTCGTCGCCGCCATCATGAAGGCGGCGGAGAAGGTCGAGACGCTCTACGCGAAGCAGGAAGGCACGCTCGATCTGATGGCGAAGATCCCCGCCAACGATCCCGCGAGCCGCGCGCTCTTCATTCGCAATCAGGAGCCGCGCTGCCGGGCGCCGGCCACGGAGAACGACCCGAGCTGCGGCGCGCTCCCCCTCGCCGACATGCCGAAGGGAAAGGTCAGCGGCATGTATCCGGCCGACCTCCTCGCGACGGACGAGAAGCTCTGCGAGAAGGCCTCGAAGGTGAAGGACCCCAAGATCGATCTTCCGTTCACGACGGTCGTGAAGGACGAGAAGGGCGCGCTCAAGGCGAGGTCGTTCCACGAGACGTGGCCGACGGACGTGAAGGCCATCTCGGACGATCTGAAGGAGGCCTCTGCTGCGCTCGGTCAGACGGAGCCGGCGCTCCGCGCGTACCTCGACGCGGCCGCCAAGGCCTTCCTCGACGACAACTGGTGGCCCGCCGACGAGGCGTGGGCGAAGATGGATACGAAGAACTCGAAGTTCTATCTCCGCGTCGGACCGGACGAGAACTACCGCGAGCCGTGCAGCACGCGTGGCCTCTATCACGTGAGCTTCGCGCTCGTGAATCAGGGCGCGGGGAAGTGGCAGGCAAAGCTCGACCCGCTGAAGACGGAGATGGAGGGCGCGCTCGCCAAGCTCGCCGGTCCGCCGTACGCGGCACGCAAGGTGGCCTTCAAGATCCCCGACTTCATCGACGTCGTCCTCAACGCGGGCGACGCGCGCATGCCGAGCGGGGCCACGATCGGTCAGTCCCTCCCGAACTACGGCCCGGTCGCAAACCAGGGCCGCGGCCGCACCGTCGCGATGACGAACTTCTATACCGACCCCGACAGCGTCGCGAACGCGCATGGCCAGGCGGAGTCGCTCTTCTGCAAAGACACGATGTCGAAGTGGACGGACGATCCCGAGGCGCTCCTCATGAGCACGGTGCTCCACGAGGCGGCGCACAACCTCGGCCCCGCGCACCAGTACAAGGCGAACGGGAAGATCGATCGCGAGGCCTTCGGCGGCCCGCTCGCGGCCACGCTCGAGGAGCTCAAGGCCCAGACGGCGGCGCTCTATTACACGGACTGGCTCGTCGGTAAGAAGCAGCTCGACAAGGACTCGGCCGACAAGTCCTTCGTCCGCGACATGTTCTGGGCCTTCGGCCACGTCTCGCGCGGCATGTACGAGGACAATCACCATCCGAAGAACTACAGCCAGCTCGCGGCGATCCAGGTCGGCTGGCTGATGAAGAACGGCGCGATGGCGTGGAAGGACGCCGATACGGCGGCGAACGGCAAGGACAAGGGCTGCTTCGCCATCGACCTCGCGAAGGTGCCGGCGGCGGTGACCTCGCTCATGACCGAGGTCGCGCAGATCAAGGGCAAGGGCGACAAGGCGCGCGCCGAGGTCCTCATCAAGGACTGGGTCGACGTCTCGGGCGACAAGAAGAAGGTGCACGAGGTCATCACGGAGCGCATGACGCGCTCCGCGAAGCAGACGTTCGTGTATTCGGTGAAGCTGGATTGACGCCGTTTCCGCCCATCGAGCCCGCGCCTTCGCGGGTGACCTTCCCCGATCCGCTGACGACGCCGAAGCACGGCGTCGTCGCGGTGGGCGTCGACTTCACTCCGGGGACGCTCTTGCTCGCGTATCGGAGCGGCATCTTTCCGTGGCCGCACGGCGAGGACGAGGAGGCGCCCGATACGCCGCTCGTCCTCTGGTTCAGCCCCGACCCGCGATGCATCTTCCCCATCGAGGAGGAGCCGCACTGGTCACGCTCGCTCCGCCGCACGCTGCGGATTCACCCGTACGAGGTGACGGTCGACGAGGACTTCAACGGCGTGATGCGCATGTGCGGACTGACGCGGCCCGAGGGCACGTGGATCATTCCCGAGCTCATTGCAGGATATGGCGAGCTGCATCGCCTCGGCTGGGCGCACAGCGTCGAGGTGTGGGAGCGGAACGGCGCCGAGCGCGAGCTCGTGGGCGGGATCTACGGCGTGGCCATCGGTGGCGTGTTCGCGGGCGAGAGCATGTTCCACACCCGCACCGACTGCTCGAAGATCGCGTTCGCGACGCTCGTCGGGAAGCTCCGGGACGCGGGCTACACCACGTTCGACGTCCAGGTTCAGAACCCGCACTTGAAGAGCCTCGGGTGCGTCGAGGTCAAGCGCCGCGAGTATCTCGCGCGCCTCGGCGACGCGCTCCGCGTGAAGCCGCGCCGCCTCGTCTGAGTCTGTCGAGACCCGATCGGAGATCGAGAGGAGGGGCGGACCCCGAACGAACGATGGAGCGGACGACAGCGTCCGTGGCCGCGCTCGCTGGACCGTCCCCGTCGATCGACGTCCATGCCTCCTACGTAGGGTCGGGAATACCCGAGGTTTTCGAGGTGTATTCCCTTCCGCTGCGACGGTCGTGCTCTTTGGAAGATGTAGGAAAAGCTCCGACTTTGGCCGGATCACGAATCACGTGCCAGACTTTGATACGGGCCCAAAATTCGGCTTCGGCTCCTCGCGTTAAACGACAAGGCATCGAAGACCGGATGGGTCCGTCAAACGTGCTTAAGGAAGTCAGTAACGGTCTGTCCACGGGAGCGCGGCCCTCGGACAGGATGCAAAACCGAACGGCTGCGCGGAGTACCTAAACTTGAAGAAGTCCGAGTCCACCCTCTCCAAAGCGCCCATCGCGAACATGACGCCGCCGGCCGAAGCCGAAGAAGCGGTCGACATGTATTTCCGCAAGATGGCTCAGGTCGCGCTCCTCACGCGAGAGGGCGAGGTCGGGCTCGCCCAGAGAATCGAGGAAGGCGAGCGCAACATCATCGGTGCGATCGTCGACTCGCCGTTCGCCGCCGCCGAGCTCGAACACATCTCTCAGCACCTCTACAAGGGAAAGCTCAAGGTCCGTGACGTCGTCCGCAACGTCGACGACGAGGACGCGTTCGACGAGGCGACGATGCTCAAGATCGCCCGCCTGCTCGAGCGCCCGCTGAAGGATCTCCATGGTCCCAAGGTGAAGAAGCCGGAGCCGAAGCCGGCCGGCAAGAAGTCGACCGGCAAGAAGACGAAGTACGAGATCGCGCGCGACGAGATCATCCAGCAGCTCGAGGAGCTCCGCCTCGATCGCCAGGTCATCGAGCGCGTCGAGAAGAAGCTCCGCATCATCCAGCGCGAGATGCCGGCCGCGAAGCGCCAGACGTCCGCCTCCCTCGAGACGATCGCCCGTGGTCGCCGCATCGCCGATCGCGCGAAAGCGGAGCTGGTCGAGGCGAACCTGCGCCTCGTCGTCTCGCTCGCGAAGAAGCACGTCAACCGTGGCCTTCAGCTCCTCGACCTGATCCAGGAGGGCAACATCGGCCTCATGCGCGCGGTCGACAAGTTCGACTACAAGCGCGGCTACAAGTTCAGCACGTACGCGACATGGTGGGTTCGCCAGTCGATCTCGCGCGCCATCGCCGACCAGGGCCGCACCATCCGCGTGCCGGTCCACATGTACGAGTCGCTCCAGAAGCTCACCCGCATGAGCCGCTCGCTCCTCCAGGAGTACGGCCGCGAGCCCACGCCCGAGGAGCTCAGCGAGTCGACGGGCATCCCCGTCGAGAAGGTCCGCGCCGTGATGAAGATCGCGCGCGAGCCGATCAGCCTCGAGACGCCCGTCGGCAACGACGGCGAGTCGCACGTCGGCGAGTTCATCCCCGACGACGCCGCGATGCCGCCCGACGAGGCCTATGCGCAAATGCGCTTCAACGACCAGACGCGCCAGCTCCTCAAGACGCTCACGCCACGCGAGGAGAAGATCCTCCGCATGCGCTTCGGCATCGACGAGCCGCGCGACCACACGCTCGAGGAGGTCGGCGAGAGCTTCTCGCTCACCCGCGAGCGCATCCGCCAGATCGAGACCAAGGCGCTCCGCAAGCTCCGGCTCCCGAGCCAGCACCGCAAGCTGAAGACCTATATCGGCGGCGGCGGCTGACGTTCCGCGGCGAGTGAGCTAGAACCACGTCGTGGTTCTGCAGCAGAAGATCGAAGCGAAGCTCCAGGCGGAGCTCGCTCCGTCGCACCTCGAGGTCATCAACGAGAGCCACATGCACTCGGTGCCGAAGGGCTCCGAGACGCACTTCAAGGTCGTGATCGTGGCGGATCGCTTCGACGGGCTCTCCCCCGTGAAGCGCCATCAGCTCGTCTACGGTGTCCTCGCGGACGAGATGAAATCGAAGCCGGGGATCCACGCGCTCGCCATCACGTCGCGCACGCCGGCGGAGTGGGAGAGGTCGCCAGAGGCGAATCAGTCGCCCCTGTGCGCCTCGAAGAAGGCCCCGTAGGCGCGAGCTCAGTAGGCGCGGTAGCCGAACGACAGAGGCAGGAAGAGGGTCGTGTTGTCGTTCCTCATCTCGGTGAGGAGGAACGAGGGGGCGGCGCTCACGATCCACGCGCCCTGCGGCTTCTCGAGGACGGTGATGCCGACCTCGCCGATGACGCCGAAGACGAGATCGGTCGAGTATTTCACGTCGTGACGTGCGCTGTCGATGCGGCCACCGACGAAGGTAGCGCCCGTCCAGACGGGGCCGATGCCGAACGAGAGGCCGGGGCCGCCCATGTACATCGAGCTCGGCTTGCCATCAGGCCCGATACCCACGAGGCCGCGCGCGAGGAACTCGATACGATCGGTGAGCGCGTAGCCGATCTCGAGGAGCGGCCCCGCGAGCACGGTCGCGATGTCCTTCGTGTTGCGATGGAGCGCGCCCTGGTCGTCGACGGGAGCGACGCCGAGCATCAGCGCGGGCGCGATCGAGAACGCGGCGCCCCAGACGAGCGCGTCCGGCCCGGGCGGCGCCTCGGGCGTCTTCGGCGGAGGCGGCGCCGCGTCTTCGACGAGCGACGGCACCGGCAGCGGCACGGGCGGCGGGGCGGGCGGCGCGCTCGGAGGTGGCGCCTCCGCCTCGACGCTCATCGTTCCGCCGCCAGCCGCCTCGATACCGTGCTCGAAGCGCCAGCCGTCGCCCTGCACCACGATCACGTGCGCGCCCGGGCCGACGAGCGTCGTGGTCGGCGAGGGATCCGGCAGCGGGTTGCCGTCGACGAAGACGTGCGCGCCCGACGGCCTCGAGGTGATGGTCAGCTTCGTCGACGTAGCGCGGATCTGCGCCACCGCCGCCACCGCCGCGCTCGTGAGCTCGCCCTTGTCGCCCGCCTCGGCGATGTACGAGTCATACGCGTCGATGGCCGCCTGGCGATGACCGAGCTTCTCTTCCGCGAGACCGATGTTGTAGACGATGGCCGGCGCGTGATGCTCCTCGTTGGCTTCGCGGAAGAGGCGAAGCGCGCCGACGTAATCGCCGACCTGATACTGGTGCACCCCGTCCGCGAAGAGCTTCCGCGCCTTCGCGACGTCATCCGCCGCGGCGGTGCGCACGACGAAGAGGACCCCGAGCAGCGCGAGGCTAGAACGTCGTCGCGATCGGGCGTTCACAGCGGCCATTCTGCCATTCCAGGCCGCGCGCGCAGCAATGACCATTCGAGACGACCTCGCCAGGCGCGCATTTCGGGGGCGCCGGCGCCGCGACCGGCGCGGGCTTGCCAGCGTCGGCGACGACCGGCGCGGGGGACGCGCTGACGACGGGCTCTGCGCTGACAGGAGGCAACGGCGCGGGCGGCGCGCTGGGCGCCTGCACGGCGGCCGGCACGGACGGCGGTGCTGGCGGCGGCGTCTGGAGCTGCTTGCCGATCACGAAGAGCGCGCCGGTCGCGAGGGCGACGGCCGCCACCGTGACGAGCGGCGAGCGCTGATTTCGCGTCGGGACCGTGGTCCCCTGCGCTGCGTGCTGCTGCTCCGTGGCCGCCACGGACTCGGGCGGATGCGACGGCGCGGGCGGCGGGTCCGACTGCATGAGCGTCGACGTGATCGCGCCCGGCGTGCGATCCGTCGAGAGCGGCGCCACCGAGGGCCTCTGCGGCTTCGGGAGCGACGGCGGGCCCGAATGGCCCAGCGACGCGCGCGCCTCCGCGAGCGCGTCGCGCATCGTCTTCGCGTCCGGCCAGCGCTCCGAGCGATCGATCCGGAGCGCCTTCGCCACGATCGCGTCGGCCTCCACGGGCACGCTCGGGTTCTTCGAGGACGCCGGCGGCGCCGTCTCCGTGAGGATCTTCGCGAGCACGGCCACCGGCGTGGTGGCGGCATGGGCGCACGTGCCGGTGAGCATCTCGAAGAGCATCGCGCCCACGGACCAGACGTCCGCGCGGTCGTCGAGATCGGGCTCCCCCTTCGCCTGCTCGGGCGCCATGTAGAGCGGGGAGCCGATGATCTCGCCGGACCGCGTGAGCGCGCTGCCATCCGCCGCGACGCCGCTGAACTTCGCGATGCCGAAGTCGAGGAGCTTCACGCCGCGCGTCTCGCCATGCTCCGTCACGAAGACGTTCTGTGGCTTCACGTCACGATGGATGATCCCGGCCCTGTGCGCGGCGGAGAGGATGTCGAGCACCTCCATCGCGATCCACAGCGCGGCGTCCACCTCGATGCGCTCCCGACGGATCAGCGTGGAGAGCGCCTCTCCGCGCAAAAGCTCCATCACGAGGAACGGGGTGCCGTCCGCGTCCTCGCCGACGTCGTACACGTCGAGGATGCCCGGGTGCCCGATGCGGCCCGCGGCCTGCGCTTCGAGGAGGAAGCGCGACGCGATCGACCGATGCTTGGCCACCTCACCGAGCAGCATCTTCAGCGCGAAGACCTTGTGCACGCGCAGGTGGAAGACGCGATAGACCGCGCCCATGCCACCACGCCCGAGCTCCTCGTCGAGTCGATACTTCGACGCGATGATGGTGCCGACGCGTGAGTCCTCCCCTGCCATTCCTGCCGGGATGGTAGCAGGCTTACTCGTTGGACACGCCGGCGGTGTGCTGCGTGAACGCCTTGAAATCAGCGGCGTTGTCGTCGGTATCGACGCCGTCTTTCTTGCGCCCGATCGAGACGCTGTCGGCGGTGATCTTCACGGGCTTTCCCTCCGTGAACGGGCCGGCGTCCTTGATCGGCCCCGCGTCCGTCACGTTGCCGTAGCCGACAGCGTCGATGATGGTGCCCTCGGAATCGACGAGGGCGAGCTGCCCGCCCTCGTTGCCCATGCCGCCGTTCCCGTTGAAGAGACCGTCCTTTTTGCCGACGAAGTTCCCGTTCGTGAACAGGAGGAACGTCTGCTTCCGGATCGCGTTGTCGCCGCCGAACGTGTGAAGCGCGCCCACGCTCGGCACGTTCGCACCGGAGCGGTACATCAGCTTGAAGTTCGCGAGCGAGAGGTCGCAGTTCGTCGACGAGTTGAACAGCTCGACGAACTCGGCGCCACCATCCCCAGCCGGCTCGAGCTCGTTGATCACGATGTTGCCATCGCACTCCTCGCTGGTGTCGTCGTCCCCGGACACCGTCGAGTCGGGCTTCTCGACCTTTGGGCCACCGTCCGCGCGAGGCGTTCCTCGCGCGTCAGCTCCTCCGTCGAGGACGACGCCCGCCTGCGGGGCGTCGTCGTCCGAGCATGCAGCGATGATGGCGATGCCGGCGGTGATCAGGCTCCCCAACCTGATGGGCACGCCGAGCGCCCACCGTCGCGACACGGCTCTAGTTCGCCGGCTTGTTCTGACCGACGACCTTCGTCGCGACCTTGAGGCTCCGCTCGCTGGTCTTCTCCCAGCGGAGGATGTCCTCCAGCGCGTCGACCATGGCCTTCGCCTCGCCGCGGTTCTCGACCAGACGGCGATCACCGTCCAGGGAACGCTTCACCTCGGTGCGACGCTCGGCCGGCGGCGTCCGGCGATCCGACTGACGTCGCTCCGTAGCCCCCATCTCTTTCGTCGATTTCATGAAACTCACAGCCTCCCGAATTCCCAATATCTCCTGCGCCGTGGCAGGACCAAAAAGTTAGCAACATTGGTCGATCGCGCCATTTCGCGACCGGCATTTCTCGCAAATAAGTCAGAGGAAGTAGTCACCGATGAGCTCCGAGTCCTTTGTCCCAGGAGTCGTTGCATAAGTAGAAAAGTCAGCGACGCCCGCACCTCGGAGCACATCCTCGTCAATCGCGAAGTGCCCCGTGTATTCCGTGCTCTTGCGCGTCAGGATCCAGTGCGCCGCGTCGGCCATGATGTCGGGCTTGCGGCTGCCGTTCACGAGCATGTCGCCCGCGAGCATCTCGATCGCTGCCGTTGCGATGACCGTCTTCGGCCAGAGCGCGTTGACCGCGATCTTCATGCCCTTGAGCTCCTCGTGCATGCCGAGCACGCACAAGCTCATGCCGTACTTCGCCATCGTGTACGCGACGTGCGGCGCGAACCAGCGCGCTTCCATGTTGAGGGGCGGCGCGATGTTGAGGATGTGCGGGTTCGCCGCCTTCGCGAGGTGCGGGATGCACGCCTGCGAGCACGCGAAGGTGCCGCGCGTGTTGATGCCGTGCATCAGATCGAAGCGCTTCATCGGCGTGTCGAGTGTGCCGGTGAGGTGGATGGCGCTCGCGTTGTTGACGAGGATGTCGATGCCACCGAACGTGGCGACGGCCTGGTCGACCGCGGTCTTGATCTGCTCTTCCATGCGCACGTCGACGATGCACGCCAGAGCCTTCCCGCCGGCAGCCTCGATCTCGTCCTTCGCGGTGTAGATCGTCCCCTTGAGCTTCGGGTGAGGCTCAGCGGTCTTGGCTGCGATGACCACGTTGGCGCCGTCACGAGCCGCCCGGAGGGCGATCGCCTTACCAATGCCTCGGCTGGCGCCCGTAATGAAGAGCGTCTTCCCAGCGAGGGAGGTTTCGGGGGACGTGGCCATGGATCGAACGCGACCCCCATACGACCGGAATGGGGGTCGTGCAACTTCGTCCACCCATGAAAGTGCATGGAGACACACGATTTTTTCCCCCATCCGGTGGGGGGGAAACCCCAGGCACCCTTCTTGCGCGAAAACGTTGCGCCACGTTTCGAAATCGCGTGCACGGTCGAAAACGGGTGCTAGGCCGTGCGCCCTTTTTCGGGAGACGCTGGGCGTAAGAGAACTCGGGCGTGCTTCGTTCGTAGAGACGAAGAGGCAGCAGCTCACTCGTCACTGCGCCAGCGAAAGGTCTCCCCCGAATGCGTCGTCTTGCCCTCACCTCTCTCATCGCTCTTTCCCTCGCTGCCGGCTGCACGCGCGAGAAGGTGATCGTCATCCGGGAGGTGCCCGCGAACGGCGGCGGCGACGCCGGCGCCGGCCCTGACACCCCCATCGCCGCGAACGACCCGAACGGCGGGACCCAGGACCCGAACGACTCGGACTGGGGCATCAAGAACCCGACCGACTCGCGCGCCTTCGCGGAGACGATCCGGAAGGTGGCCGGCATGCCGTCGGACGGCGGCCTCGTGAGCCGCGTTCAGCGCCGCGGCCTCTCGGTCGTGAACGTCGCGTGGGAGGACACCGGCCGCGCGGAGGGCTCGTCGCTCGGGCCGAACATCTCCGACCTCTCGCTGCAGGTGCGTCGTCGCGGCGAGAGCGGCGGCTTCGAGTCGACCGTCATGCCGGTCATTCGCTTTCCGAACTTCAGCGATCGCACGGGCGACATTCCCTCCGATCGCTTCTTCATCCGCACCGGCAACGAGAAGCGCGGCAACAACGTCAACAGCGTGCTGAACAGCGTCCCGCTCACCGACGTGCTGAAGAACATCAAGGCGTTCGCGTCGAAGCCCGAGACGATCCTCGGCGACGGCAACATGTTCGCGTCACGCGACTCGCACTTCCTCGTCAGCGCGCAGGCCGTCTTCCTCCCCATCCCGAAGTCGGGGAAGGCGGAGTTCAACCCGGTGCTCTTCAACTACCAGTCGGCGCCCGGCTCGCCGGCGGTGCTCGCGATCCTCGTGACCCGCCAGGGCGCGAGCATGCAGGTGATCGAGAACAAAGGCGAGGACGTCACGGCCGCGGGCTGGGGCCAGGAGCTCTACTTCAACAACGGCGGCAACCGCACCGCGTTCTCGGCCGAGCGCAAGAGCGACGTCGAGGCGCGCATCGCCTCGCAGGGCGGACCGAAGACGGAGGACGACAAGAGCGCGCTCCAGAAGGGCGCGGACAACATCTTCCTGATCCAGATCCCGCTGAAGCATCACCAGCTCGGTCGCCTCGGCGGCCCCATCCCGGCGCCTCCGAGCGCGGCTCCGGCCACCGCCGGCGGCGCTCCGATGAAGAAGATGTCCCCCAAGGCGGCGGTGAGCGACGAGGCGCTCTCGGCGAAGGAGGACAGGAGCGACGTCGAGCAGGCGGTGGTCGGGCACGGCCCGAACCTCGGCCCCTTCAACGAGGGTCACTCGCTCCGCCTCGAGCGTGATCCGAAGTTCCCGATCCGCATCACCGTGCAGTTCTACAAGGCGACCAGCAACGGCGTCGCGAGCGACCAGGACCTCGACAGCATCGCGAAGAACATCGGCAGCGTGTACGAGCACGCGGACGCGGTGGGCTCGCTCGTGCTGCCCGAGGGTGATTCGAAGCGTCCCACCGCGTGGCAAAAGGTGCCGCGCGAGTGGTTCCCGTGGTGAGCTGAGCCGCAGAAACGCGCCCGCCCGACCCATCCGCACGCGCGGCATCGCCGATGCATCCTCGATCGGCATGCTGCGCGTTGCTCCTGTCCTTCTCCTCGCCGCCGGCGCCGCCGTCGCGTGCAACCGCGACCAGAGCGGCACGCCGGGGAAAGACCCGAACGCCCAGGACCGCGCGGGCTCGGCCACGCTGACCAGCTCCACGCTGACGACGCGGGACATCGCGGTCGACAAGATCACCGCCGCCCGATGCGCGCGCGAGGTCACCTGTTCGAACATCGGCCCGGACCGCCACTACCCCGCGAACGACAAGTGCGTGTCCGAGGTGAAGGAGCGACTCGACCGCGAGCTCGGCCCGAACGAGTGCCCCGACGGCATCGACGGCATCGAGGTCGACGAGTGCCTCGACGCGATCCGCGCCGAGAGCTGCACGAACCCGATGTCCACGGTGCAGCGGCTCGCGGAGTGCCGCACCAGCCACCTCTGCGTGAAGCCCTACGGAAGGTCGCTCCTCTAGCGGCGGGGGCGGCGAGCGCGGAGGGCGACGACACCGCCCATCGGCTTGGGCGGGTCCGGATCGAGCGGGGGCAGCGCCTGCACCAGCCGCTCGATGCGCGGGAGGGCGTCCGACGCGGCGCGCTCGGCGCGGAGCTCGTCGAACTCGGCGTCGAAGACGAGGCAGAGGATGTAGATGCCCGAGAAGGACAGCGCGAGGAAGAAGTCGCGCTCGCGCTCCACGTGACGGAGGTGACGGCCCTTGTGCAGGCCGTCGAGCGGGAGGCGTCGGATCGAGGCGATCGCGCGGCGCGTGGTCTCGCTCTCCTCCACCGGATCATCGTCGTCCTCGCTCAGCATCGCCGCCGACTCGGCGGGGATGAGCTGCGAGCCTTCGTGGCGCGTGCTCTTCGAGACCGGCGGGACGTCGAGGTCCTGGAGGGGACCGCTCTCGTCGTCGAGGTGGGTCGAAGCCAGCTCGCGGTCCGACACCTCGCGCAGGAGCAGCTCGTTGCGCGCCCGCGGGCGAGCCGGAACGGACGCACACGCCCACACGACCGGCGAGTCCGTGTCGATCACGACCGCGTCGATGGCACGCGCGCGCTGGGTGAGCGCCTTCAGCTCCTCGTGGAGCGAGGAGGCCGGCCGCGGACGTGCGCGAATGCGCTCCGACGGGGGCGCCGCGAGCGCGTCGGCGAAGGTGTCCGCGAGCATCGCGAGGCGGCGGGTCAGCGCGTCCTTGTCCTTCGGCTCGTTCGCGAAGCTCGCCACCACGTGGCGACCGTCGTTCAGTCGCGCGACGAGCACGTTGGTCGCCTCCGGCACCATCTCGTTCGAGGCCAGGACCCGCACGTCATCGGCGGCCAGCTCGCGCTTGGCCAGGGTCACGAAGCGATCGAAAACGGTCGACTCGTCCGACATTCCGGGGTCGGTTCTATTACCACGGATGCCGCCATTCGATGAGCCCACCTGACGGCCGCCGGCGACCCGGCCCCAGGAGTCCTCAATATTTCGCGGGAAACGAGCGATCCAGGTCGTCGACGTTCCGCTTGCAGTTTTCGTCGTTGAGGGTGAAGCACGCGTCCCGGCAGATCTGCCGCTGACAACGGATCGCCGGCTGCATGATGCAGTTGTGGCCCCTCGCCATCTCCGCTTCCCGCTTCCTGTCCTCGGGCGTCTTCGCCAGCGTCATCCTCATACGGAAGTGGTCGCAGCTCGGCTGCATCGTCTTCGCGAGCGCCCGCTCCTTCTCGTCTTGCGACGGGGCGGGCGGGCCCGCGTCCTTCACGACGGCGGGCGGCGTCGACGGTCGGGGCGCCGGGGTCGTGGGCACCGGTGCGGCGCTCACGCTCACGGAGACCGCAGGCTCGGGCGTCGGGGTCGCGCTCGGCGAGCCGACCTGCACCGTCACGGAGGGCACGGTCTCCACCACCGCCGGCCGCCGCGTCATGAAGTAGGCCGCGCCGCCGATCCCGAGCAGGAACATCGCGCCGACCACGACGCCTGCGATCAGGAGCCCAGCGTTCGACCTTCCGGGCGGCGCCG
>JAXLYU010000033.1:0-43585 GCA_046351255.1 Labilithrix sp. | reverse complement strand
GCATCGCAAGGCGCGCCCGCCGTTCTCGTCGCCGTCGCCGTACTACGTGCTCCTCGAGGTCGAAGACGCGACGGGCATGGAGGGCTGGGTCGAGAAGGTCTTCGCAGACGAGCTCGCCACCGACGGCACCCTCGCGCAGCACGCCGGCGAGGCGCGCGACCTCTGGACCCTGCGCGAAGGGATCAGCGAGTCGCTCTCCACGACGGGACTCCCGCACAAGAACGACGTGTCGCTGCCGATCGCCGGACTCGATGCATTCCGCACGGATCTGGAGAAGCTGTTCGAAGCGCGATATCCGGGCTGGGAGATCTGCCTCTACGGGCACGTCGGAGACGGCAACCTCCACATCAACGTGATGAAGCCCGAGGCGATGGAAGTGGCCGAGTTCCTCGAGAAGACGAGGGCCGTCGACCGCGAGCTCTTCGCGCTCGTGCAGAAGCACGGTGGCAGCATCTCGGCGGAGCACGGGATCGGCCTGCTCAAGAAGCCGTACCTCGGCTTCACGCGCAGCGAGGCCGAGCTCGCCGTCATGCGCTCCGTGAAGCGCGCGCTCGATCCGAACCACATCCTCAACCCCGGAAAGATCTTCGACCCGTGAAGCGCGCGCTGCTGCTGCTCGCGCTCGCGCTCGCGTGTGCGTGCCAGAACGACCTCGACCTGAACCTGCCGATCAAGCCCGCGCCGCCGTCGCGCCACGACGCGCTGCGCGATGGCTTGCTCGCCGACTCTGCCAACACCGACCCGAGGACGGGCCCCGCCATCGCCTATCTCGCACACGGCCCGAACCCGAGGCCGCCGGAGACGATCGAGACGGTCGAGGTCGGGCTCGGCGCCGTGGAATACGCCGCCACGACCGGCGATCGAAGCGTGGTCGCTGGTATCAACGCGCTGATCGCACGCGTCGACGAGCCGGACTACGCGAACGACACCGTCGCGACGGCGCGGGTCGCGCTCCTCGAGGTCGAGGCCGCGCGTCTCCTCGGCGAGGACCGGCGGGCGCGGGCCATCGCTCACGACGACGCGATTCGCGCCAGGGCGTTCGGCGACTTCGCCGACCCCGTCACGAATCGGCAGGTCCGCGCGTACGCCGCCACCCCCGACACGCCCGTCATCGACGGCGCCGCGAACGTCGCGATGCTCATCCTGAAGGCGCGCCTCTTCCGCCTCACCCAGGACGAGACCTACCGCCTCGAGGGACGCGCGATCTACGCCGCGCTGGCGTCGTACAACCCCGCCTCCGCGGGCGACCACGCAGAGCTCGCGTACGCCACCTCGCTCCTCTTCGAGATCACGGGCGATGATCGCTACATCAACCGCGCGGATCAGGCGTTCGACGCGATCGTCGACCTGCGCGGAGCGGAGTTCAAACCGGAGCAGTGTCCCGGTTGCGCGTTCCACTCCCTGTGGGCCCTCGGGTATCGTCGGGGCCTGGCCGGAGAAGCGTATTGAAGACGAAGGTCGTAGCGATGGGCGTCGTGCTCGTCGCATGCAGCGGCGCGACGGATCCGAATCCCACGCCGGGGCTCGACGGCGGCCCTCCCTCATCGTCCTCCGGCGCCGTCACCACCAGCAAGCCCGACTCGGGGTCGCGCGCGGTCGGTCCCACCGCGACGCCCGGTAGCGTCACGTGCGGCGCGTCGTCCTGTGCTTCGCCGAGCGTCTGCTGTACGGACGGCGCGACCGCGGAGTGCAAGGGCAGCAGCGACGACTGCCCCAAGGAGGTCATCGCCTGCGACGAGCTCGCGGACTGTGCCCAGGGCAGATGCTGTGCAGAGGAGTCGACGCAGACCCCGATGCGCTTCAGCACGTACTGCCGCCCGTCCTGCATCACGAATCTGCCGCGCGTGCAGGTGTGCGTCGCGGACGAGGAGTGCGCGAGCGGCAGCTGCCAGGTCTACTCGTGCGGCGGCCTCGACATGAAGGGCGTCAAGACCTGCAACCCGCTCCGCGACTGCAAGTAGTCAGGGCAACGCCGGGTCCACCGGCGACAGCATGTAGCCGACGCCGCGCACCGTCCGGATGAACCGCGGCCGGCGGGGATTGTCGCCGAGCTTGGCGCGGAGATGCGAGATGTGGATGTCGACGGAGCGCTCGAACGCCTCCGTCACGTCACCACGGACGCGACCGACCACGTCCTCACGCGACACCACCACGCCCGCGCGCTCGGCGAGCGTGTGGAGCAGCATGAACTCGTAGGTCGTCAGTGTGAGCGGTACGCCGTCGAGCGTGGCGGTCATCGCCGCGCGATCGATCGTGATCGAGCCCACGCGGATCGCGCGAGGACCGAGCTGCCCGCGGACGCGCCGGGCGCGCGCTCGGATGCGGGCGAGCAGCTCGCGGGGCGAGAACGGCTTCGAGAGCCAGTCGTCCGCGCCGGCCTCGAGGCCGAGCACGCGGTCGCTCTCGCCATCCTCCGCCGTGGTCACGATGATCGGCGCATCGCTCCGCCGTCGCACGACGCGACAGGCGTCGATGGTGCTGGAGCCAGATGCAACGTCGAGAAGCACCACATCCGGCGGATCGCGCAGGATGGCTGCGATCGCCTGGGACAGGTCCGGCTGTACGCGGACCGTCACCCGGTGCTCGCCGAGGTAGCTTCCCACGGATTTCGCGAGAGATTCGTCTTCTTCGACCCAGATTACCGAGAGCTCCTCAGGGTTCGCGGAAGTGGCCATCGGTGCCTAGGTGGCGCGGCACCCGCAAACCCGATCACACGGCTCGTCGAAATTCTTCAGTAGAGGATGCGAGTCTTGATCGAGGTCGGGAGGGCCTCGATCGCGGTTCGCACGTCGTTGGCCAGCTCCTTGTCGAGGTCCATGACGAGGTAGCCGACGTCGGGGTCGGTCGCGAGGACCTGGCCGAGGACGTTTGCGTTGCGATCGGACACGATCTTGTTGATGTCGCGAAGCACGCCGGGGACGTTCCGGTGGACGTTGAGGACGCGGTGGGCGCCCGCGAGCTTCGGCTGCTCCACGATCGGGAAGTTGACGGTCCCCGTCGTCGCGCCCGCGTTCGTGTACCGCACGAGGGTGCTCGCGACCTCGCGGCCGATCGACTCCTGTGCCTCCGCCGTCGAGCCGCCGATGTGCGGGGTGAGGACGACGTTCGGGAGCCCGCACACGACGCTCGAGAACTTGTCCTCGTTGCCCTCGGGCTCCTCCGGATAGACGTCGAGCGCCGCGCCGGCGAGGCGGCGGCCCTTGATCGCGTCGGCCAGGGCGTCGAGGTCGACGACGGAGCCGCGGCTCAGGTTCAGCAGAGACGCGTCGTTCTTCATCATCTCGATCTCGTGCTTGCCGATCATCCCCTTCGTCTGCGGGGTCTCGGGCACGTGGAGGGTGACGAAGTCGCTCTCCTTCAGGAGCGTCTCGAGCGACTCCACCGGACGGTTGTTACCCATCGGGAGCGTCGCGCGAATGTCGTAGGAGATGACGCGCATGCCCATCGCCTCGGCGAGGACGCCGACCTGCGATCCGATGTGGCCGTAGCCGATGATGCCGAGCGTCTTGCCGCGGACCTCACGGGAGCCGGTCGCGACCTTGCGCCAGCGGCCCTCGTGCACCTCGCGCGAGCGATCGCCGAGGTGGCGCGAGAGCATCACCACCTCGCAGATGACGAGCTCGGCGACGGACCGCGTGTTGCTGAACGGTGCGTTGAAGACCGGGACGCCGCAGCGCTTCGCGGCCTCGAGATCGACCTGGTTGGTGCCGATGCAGAAGCAGCCGACGGAGAGGAGGTCCTTGCCGGCCTCGAGCGCCTTCGCGGTGACACGCGTCTTGCTGCGGATGCCGAGGAGGTTCACGCCGCCGGCGAGGCGCTCGACGAGCTCCTCTTCTTTCAGCGCGCGGGGGACGGCCTCGACCTGGAAGCCCTCACCCGCGAAGATCTCGTGCGCAGAGGCGTGCACGTTCTCGAGGAGGAGGACCTTGATGACGGGACGCGGAAAGCGAGCAGAGACGGGCGGGGCGGCGGCCATGGCGCACTGCACCATAGTCCATGCGCGGGCGAGCGAGAACCCTCGCTCATCGCCGCTCTACATCTGGGGCTGGCCTTCGAGATCGTGCTCGACGACGGCCTTGAGCTCATCCCAGCCGCGCTCGTCCGCGTGATCGATCACGCTGGCATCCGCGCGGAGGGTCTCGCGCTTCTCGAGGAGCGCCTCCCGGCTCTTCGCATCGAGCGTGGTCGTGAGGAGCTGGCGATCGAGCGCGCGGAGCTCGTCGTCGATGCGGCTACGAAGCACGAGCTGCTCGCGGCGGACGGTGGCGAGGTAGTCGTCCTTGGGTGCGGCCTGGGGCTGCGCGCTCGGCTCGATCTCGGACGACGTGGTGGTCGTGGTCGAGACCTCCGGTTTGTCCTTGTTGCACGCAGTGGTGCAAAGAGCCGCAAACGCCAGCGCGAGAATCCCGAGGTTTTTCGTCATGGCAGGCTTCCGCGACAAGGTAGTGCGAAGGCGATGCCATTTTTTCGGAGGAAGTCCAGGACGGACAAGCTAGCTGCGGCGGGCGGCGCGGAGGCCCATCCGGGACGACGCGGGGGCCGCGTCGTGACCGCGGGCGCGAGCGGCGCGGAGCGTGTGCTTCAGCGAGTCGTAGTGGGCGGCGGACGGGACCCTGAAATCGCCGGACCCGAGGAGCTTCCCGAAGAGCTCCTTGATACGGGGCGTGGGGTCGAGCAGCGAGCGGGTGAGGGCGGCGCGGGTCGAGGCGGACAGATCGTTCGATCCCACGAGCGCGTCGTTGGGGATGGGTCCGTACGTGGCGAGGACGTCGATCGGCCGGAGCGCGCGGCCGGAGTCGTCGAGCCAGGCGCCGCGGATGACTTTGTTGGTGGCGGCGTCGACGTGGCAGTAGGTGGCGCCGACGTCGGCCTCGCCCGCGACGATGGCCTCGATGACGCCTGGGTGCGAATGCACGAAGATTTCCCGGGCAAAATAGCGGAGGACGTCGATGCCCTGCGACGCGAGGTTCATGCGCGGCACGATGTAGCCGGCGGCGGAGTCACGCTGGACCCAGACCGCGCGGCGTCCTCTCAGCTCCGCGATGGAGCGGGGTCCGCCCGGGCGGACGACGAGGGCGGTGTGATACGTGGTCGTGCCGTTGCGGGCCGGGATCGCGAGGACGCTCGTGATCTGGCGGGCTTCCAGCTCGATCGACATGATCGGCGGCAGCCACGCGAGGCCGACCTCTCCTTCCTCGACCGCCTCGGCGAGGTCGCGGTGGCCGCTGGAGACGACTGGACGGAAGCGGACCCCGGCCGCCTCGGAGAGGAGGGCACAGAGCTCGTCAAAAACCCTCGGCCCGGCGCGTTCGAGCTCTTGGGTCTGGACGATGCCAAAGCCCCAGACATCCACGGGGTCAGACTAGCAGGGCGACGCGCCCGCTCGTCCCCCATCGACGCGACACGACGCGCCGCCCGCTTTTTTTCGTCGTTCGAGGTGTCATCGCCGTCCCGCTCAGATCGTTTGGCTTCCCGGGCCGTATGGGCTCCTTCAGAGGTGGACGAAATGAGGAAGAGTTGCTGGGTTTTCGCAGCGATTACGCTGGCATGCGTCACGTCCCTCACGTTTACGGGGGAGGCGCGGGCTTGCGGGACGGGTGAGTTCGTGCCCCCGCCGAAGCCGCGACCGGTGCAGGTGCAGCAGGTCTCCTTCCAGCAGGAAGCGAACACCTTGTTCGCCCGGGCGTCGGAGCTGGACTCTGCCGCGTCGACGCGCGAGCGGAACGCGATCGCCTTCGATACGGAGGCGGACACCCTGTCGGCCCGGGCGCGGAGCCTGCGAAATCAAGCCCAGCTCGTGAGCTTCACGACGGACCGCGAGAACATCCTCGAGATCGCCGACGAGCTCGTCGAGCGCGCCCAGATCGATCGCTCCCGCGCCTCGGCCGAGCGCACGCGGGCCTCGGAGCTCCGCGCGGACGCGCGAAACCTCCGCGAGCGCGCGAACCAGCTCATCCGCATCGGCACGGGTGGCCGGGACGGCGGTCCCTGGCGTGGCCCGAAGCGGCCGACGGCGTCCTCCGAAGGCGTGACCCTTTAGCGCGGGCATTTCAGGGGTTCAGGCCCAGCTCACGGCCGACCCTTGACGGGACGGCCGGTCGGCGAAACGTTGTGAGGCGCCGTGTGCCCTCATTGCCGACAGAATGCGCCGCTCGTCTACCGGGGAGTCTCCGCGTTCTGTACCGCGTGCGGGGCGCCGCGCATGCCGCTGGCCAACGTCTCGGTCAACATGGCGGGCCAGACGTCGAAGGTCGGCGGCACGGTCGCGCGCGTGTTCGGCTGGCTCGTCCTCGCGGGCGGCCTGCTCTTCGCGGCCATGCTCGCGGGCATCATGGCGATCGTCAGCGCGCCGGGCGGCTGGATCGCCGGCGTCAATGGGACCATCGCGGCCATCACGCTCCTTACCGCCTGGGCGATCCTGCGAGGCGGCAAGGCACTGAAGAAGTCGGGCGACGACGAAGCGCTCGCGATGAAGAACCAGGCGATCTTCGCGCTCGCGAACACGCGGAACGGCGTGCTTCGCGCGTGGGACGTGGCGCAGGCGCTGCAAGTCTCGCCGAAGGAAGCGGACGACATCCTGACGAAGCTCGCGAAAGAGCATCCGGACAACGTCACCATCGACGTCGACAACGACGGCAACATCCTCTACCGCTTCACGGCCGTCGACTGGGCCGTCCGCCAGGCCCGCGCCGTCGCCCCGACGATGGCGCCGAACGCGGTCTCTCCCAACGTCCGCCTCGCCCCGCCGCCACCGATGAAGGCCCGCGTCGAGGAGCCGAAGGCGAACGTCCGCGTCGACGGCAAGGGCGCGAAGGACGCGAAGGCGACCCTCGAAGAGGAGTTTGCCGCGATGGAAGCGGAAGCCGAGCAAGCCGCGCAGCAAAAAGCTCGCTGACCCGCGCACCAAAACGGCGCGACGTCCTCGTGCGACGTTGAAGGTCGCGTGCTCCTCGTATAACGTTCGAGCGTTTAACGCTGAATCAACGTTTTCAGGAGAAACCTTCTTTGGCTCTGGCGTGGCGTCTTGCGCTCGGCGCAGGCTTGTTCGTGCTCTCGGGCTGCGCGCCCGTGGAAGCGAGACCCGCGACCGTCGTCGCAGTGTGGTGCGGACAGAGCCGGTCGAAGCGCCTGTCGAAGGCGTGGCGGCGGCCATCGCGACGCCGGCGGAGGGAGAGCTCGTCGTGGAGGCGCGACGCGCCTGCGAGACTCGCGAGCGTCAGACCATCGAGCGGGATCTCGAGGTCCGCTACGATACGAAGACCCGGTGGATCGACGTCGCGCTCGTGAGCAGCGGCCTGGCGCTCACGTCCGCCGGTATCATCACGCTGGTCGACTCCGGCAAGGTCGCTCCCGGCCACACCAGCGGACCCGACTACAATCCCGTGGGAAGGGGCGCTGCGGTCGCGATCGGTAGCGGCCTCGTCATCGGCGGAGTCGCGCTGGGCACGATCGCGGCCATCGACTTCTTCCGCATGGGGCGCGTGACCCGGCGAACCGAGACGGTCTCTCGGGAGAGGCATCGCGAGGGCGCGAAGGTCGCCTGTCGTACCGGCGTCGTCGATGACGCCTACGTCGAGCTCCGCATCGGCCGCGTCGCCTACGGCGCTGGCTCGACCGACGCGAATGGCCACCTCGCGACCACTCTGGACGCTGTCTTCGGTCGCGAGCTGGTCTTGCCCCTGCGCGAGTCGGCCGCGAAGGTGGTCGTCGCCGGCCGCGTGGAAGGTGAGGTCGACCTCCGCTCGTTCGCGGCGAGGCGCGAAGACGAGGCCTGGCGACGCGTGAACCTGCAGCAATGCGCGGAGGCCCTCGGCCTCGACGCGTGCGCCCCGGTCGAGGCGCACCTGCGCATCTATCCGGATGGCCCTCACGCCGACGACGCGCGCCGAGCGCTCTCCCGAGCGGAGCCGCAGCTGGCCAGGCTGCGCGATCAGGCGGCGTGGCATCGCGTGCAGGGATCGCTGGTCACGTGCTCCGGGCGGGACGGGGCGGAGGCCGCGGCGATCGAGGTCGCGTGTGGCGTCCTCGGCGGCTACCTCCGCGATTTCCCGCGCGGTGAACGCGCGCGTGAAGCCGAGTCGGCGGTCGCGGCCGGAAGAGCGCGTGCGAGCGCGCTGCGCGCCGCGGCGGGGAAGAACGAGAAGGACAAGTGCGTCGGTACCTGCCGGGCTCACTGCGCCACGGCGTCGGTCGCGCACTTCGATGATTGCTTCAAAGGCTGCATCGAAGGTCGGTGCGGAAAGTGAAGCGCCGCGCGTTCGTTCTCGCGGTCGTCGTCGCCCTCGCCGGGGCGGTCAGCTGCTCGGTCTTCAATCGCGAAGGGCCCCACGAGACCTGCGAGACCCTCGACGGCGGCGCCGCGAACGCGTGCCACGACGGCATCATCGCGTTCTGTCTCGGCGGACAGATGGTCTACGAGATCTGCGACAACGCCTCGGTCTGCGAGGAGTCGTGGCAGAAGGCGGGCGCCTTCCTCTGCACGCAAGCGAGCACGCTTCCGCAGAGCCGGTCGTCCGACGGCTCCACACCACCGCCGACCGGCTGCGACGCTGGCTGCGACACCGTCTCGGTGGCGGCGGTGACGGGGATCCCGAGCTCCCTGGCCGTGAACGGGGATGACCTCTTCTACTGTGTCGACGCCGGCGTCTGGCGCGTGAAGAAGACGGGAGGGACGGCGCAGCGGCTCGGAGACGTCATCGGCGGTTGCGGGGCCGGGATGTTCGTCGACGAGCGCGATGTGTGGGTCGTGTCGGCGCAGGCGCCGTCGACGATCGTGAGAGTCGCGAAGACCCCGGGACTCGCGTCGTTGAGCTTCGAGGACACCCGGAACGTCGGGATCTTCGGCATCGATGTGGAATACATGTACTGGATCGACGCGAGCG
This sequence comes from Labilithrix sp., assembly GCA_046351255.1. Taxonomy (GTDB): domain Bacteria; phylum Myxococcota_A; class Polyangia; order Polyangiales; family Polyangiaceae; genus Labilithrix. Next base: position 34,703 of record JAXLYU010000033.1, on the reverse strand, counting down.
GGTTGGTCCGAAAGCGCCCGAAGGCGGACTTCGTCGCTGCCGCCACGACGATGAACGAAGGCGCGTCCTTCCGCCTGGCATCTCTCCAGGTGGAGGCGGACCGCGTCTACTGGCTCACGAACACGGGGCTCGCGTCGCTCCCGACGAGCGCCAAGATCGGCAGCCCCATCTCGTTCGTGAACCTCACCGACGTCCCGACCTCGTTCCGCATCGCGGACGGGGCGGTCTACTGGACCGCGGCGACCCAGGGCGTCCGGCGGACCGATCTCGGCTCCGGGAGCTCCGCCACGCTCGCCTCGGCCCTCGGGGCACCGGCCGCGATCGCGCTCGGCTCGGACGCGGTCTACTGGGCCGAATCGGCGCGGATCGCCCGCGTGAGCAAGGCGGGCGGCGCGGCCGAGACGCTCGCCAGCGAGGGCACCGCGCTCCTCGCCGCCGATGGAGACGGCGTGTACTGGTACGCCAACGGGCAGCTACGCAGCGTGTCACGCTGATCCCGAACGGGTAACATCACCGCCGTGAGCTGGCGTGCCGTCCTGTGCGTGGTCGCGGCGGGCGCGTGCACGCCGTCGCCCTCGCCGGACGCAGGCAGCAACGGGAACAACGTCGCGAGCGCGGTGGACGCCGGCGATCGAACGTCGCCGTCGGCATCGGTCACGTCGTCGGCCTCCGCGTCGACGCCGCCCGCGCCGCCGAGCGAGCCCGAGCCGACGTACGACGAGATCGCCGCGGTGCTCGCGATCGATGGGTCCGCGTGCTCGTCCTCGCTGCCGTCCGAGGCGCGGATCCGCTGCCTCTACGACCAGCGGTATCGCGGTGATGCCAAGGCGGCGGGCTTCGCGTACGAGCTCTGGGTGAAGTGGAAGATCGTGGCGGGCGTCGAGCGCGCGTACACGATGGACGGCGGCTACCGCGGCATGATCAAGATCGAGCCCGCGACACCGCTCAACGGGGACCGGCAACACCTCGAATGGATCGTCGGGGCCCTCCGCGACTTCGAGCAGTTCTTCGATGACCTCGCGCGGTACGGGCGCGACGCGGGGGTGGCGGCGACGAGCAAGCTCTATCGCTGGCGCCCGATCACGCTGCGGTTCTTCCGCTCCGTCGCGGCCCGCACGCCGAGCGCCTATGCCGACAGCTGGACCGTCGCGTACAACCTCGTCGGCTCGCTCAACAAGTCCGCGGACAGCGTGCGCGAGACGTTCTTCCACGAGCTCTTTCACCTCAACGACTACGCGCGCCCTTCGGCCGGGGAGAAGCCGTGGTCCAACAGCGCCCTCCAGCCATCCTTCGATCCGATCTGGAAGAAGTGCAACACGTCGATCCCGTGCCTCACGCCCTACACGCCGACGGACACGGTCGTGCGCGGCGGGACGTTCTACGCGTTTCAACCGGGCAACGGTCCGGCCGGGGTGGAGTACGCGGCCGAGCTTGCGACGCGGTACTACCGGGAACAGCGCGCGATCTTCCGCGGCCTACCGCGCGTGAAGCCTTTCAAGTGCGGGCCGTCGGAAAATGGCCGCGCCTGGAGCGCGATGCGCGATGAGTATTTCGGCGGCATTGATGCCGTCCCGGCATGCCCCTAAAGGTGTCGGGCCCTCGAAAAGGCTCCTCGAAAGTCCCAACGCATTGGCTGAGTCCTCCGTCGGCGCGCTCCTCGCGAATCGCCGCTACACCGCCTATCTCGTCTCGCGTCTGTCGTTGATCATCGCGGCGCAGATGCTGAGCGTCGCGGTCGGCTGGCAGGTGCTCGAGATCACCGGCAAGCCCCTCGCGCTCGGGCTCTCCGGGCTCGCCATCTTCCTGCCGAACTTCTTCCTCGCGCTCGCGGGCGGACAGGTCGCGGATCGCTTCGACCGCCGGCGCGTGCTCGTCCTCTGCAACCTCGGGCTCACGGCCTGCGCGACCGCGCTCGCCGCGCTCGCGTACGCCGGCTCGCGCAACCTGCTCGCGATCTATGGCGTGCTCGCCGTCATCGGCGCCATCCGCGCGTTCAGCGGACCCGCGGGGCAAGCGCTGATGCCGAGCCTCGTCGAGAAGACGATGCTCGAGCGCGCCGTCGCGCTCGGCTCGTCGACGTGGCAGCTCTCGATGATCGCGGGCCCGTCGCTCGGCGGCGCGATCTACGCCGCCACGGGCAAGCCCGCCATCGTCTACGCCGTCTGCGCGTCCGTCGCGGCGGTGGCCGTGCTTGCGGTGGTGGCGATCGGCCATGCGCCGACGGACCGCGCCGCGAAGCCGACCGGGCGTGCGACGCTCGCGGTCCTCTTCGCGGGCATTCGCTATGTTTGGTCGAACAAGCCGATCCTCGGCGCCATCTCGCTCGATCTCTTCGCCGTGCTCCTCGGCGGCGCGGTCGCGCTCCTGCCGATCTTCGCGCGTGACTTCCTCCACACCGGACCGTGGGGCCTCGGCATGCTGCGCAGCGCGCCCGCGGTCGGCGCGGCGACGACGGCGTTCATCCTCGCGTGGTTCCCGCTGCGCCGCTACGCGGGTATCACGATGTTCGCGTGCGTGCTTCTCTTCGGCCTCGCGACGATCGCGTTCGGGCAATCGAACGACTTCATGCTCTCGCTCGTTGCGCTCGTGACGCTCGGGGCGGCGGACATGATCAGCGTCGTCGTTCGCTCCACGCTCATCCAGCTCCGCACTCCCGACGAGATGCGCGGCCGCGTGAGCGCCGTGAACATGGTCTTCATCGGCGCGTCGAACGACCTCGGCGAGTTCGAGTCCGGCGTCACCGCGCAGTGGTGGGGAGCGCGCCTCGCGGTCCTCGTCGGCGGCATCGGCACGTGCGTGGTCGTGCTCGTCTGGGCGGCGCTCTTCCCCGAGCTCCGCGACATCGATCGGCTGAACGAGGAGACCCCCGACTGACCCGCGCCCGCTACAGCGCGTCGCAGACGAGGTCGTCGTACCGCACGATCCACGTCGAGGTGGGCTCGGTGAAGGCGCCCAGGCCGAGCCAGAGCTTCACGCTCGTCACGCGCGCCGGATCGAAATCGGGCATCCGGCGCTCGTCGACGAGGTCACCGTCGCGCTTCAGCGTCGACTTCGGAGCGCCGGGCGCGAAGTCGAGCGTCCAGTCGACGTCTGCCCAGTCGTGGAGCGCGGTCGACACGGTCGGGATCACGGGGAAGTCGTCGTGCTCCGTGCCGTCCGCCGTCTTCGCGTTGAGATAGACGCGGCCCTCGGTGAAGCCATCCTTCACCTCGGCGAAGAAGTGCTCCTGCGTGTCGGTGTTGAAGTCGATCATGAAGAGGACGAGCACGCCATCGTGGTCGACCTCGGCGCGGCGATACTTGAACCGGCAGCGGAGGCCCTTCGGCGCGGCAAGCGGCACCGTCTTCGTCACCCAGGGCACGTCGCCGAGGTTCGTCTTCGGATGCGTCACGAGGAGCGAGTAGGGCGCGGAGGTCGAGGCCTCGCCGTCGCGGACGATGCCGCCCTTGCCGGGAGACACGGTGTCCCAGCGAGCGAGGAGCTCGGCGTCGTCGAAGTTGGTGCAGAATACATGCTTGCCGGCGCAGAGCGCCTGCGGACCGGCATCCATGGCGCTCCCATCGCCCGGGGCGAGCGCGTCGGCGCCGGCCTCCGCACCTCCGAGGGGCGGGGGCGTGGTCCCGCCTTCGCGCCCGCCGCCGTCCGGCGCGCCGGACGGCGGCGTGAAGCCGTCCAGATCCGTGAGGAGCGAGCAGCCGGCGAGCGCGAGCGCCCCGAAGACGGCGGCTTTTTCATCCAGTCGAGATTGTAGCTCAGAGATCGACCTCGGTGCCGAGCGCGGCGAGCACCGACTCGGTGGCCCCTCCGAGGTCATCGCCGCGGCGCACTATGCCCATGAAATGAGCCACTTGTGGCGGTCCTATGACCGATTCCTGACGAACGTGCCCGTAAGGTAAAACGATGAACAAGCGTGACTACGGCTGGCTGGTGAGCGCGCCGTTTTTCGGTGTGCACCTGGCGGCGGTGGCCGGCGTGGCGTGGCTCGGCTGGTCCTGGAAAGGTGCGGCGCTCGCGGCTGGCTTCTACTTCCTGCGTATGTTCGGCGTGACGGGCGGGTACCACCGCTACTTCTCGCATCGCACGTACCGGACGAGCCGCTGGTTCCAGTTCTGTCTCGCGTGGCTCGCGCAGACGAGCCTGCAGAAGGGCGCCCTCTGGTGGGCGGCCCATCACCGGGATCACCACAAGCACTCGGACACGAAGGAGGACCCCCACTCGTGGCGTGAGTTCGGCTTCTGGTACTCGCACGTCGGCTGGATCCTCGCGACCGAGACCGAAGAGACCAAGTACAAGAACATCCAGGACCTCTCCCGGTACCCCGAGCTTCACTGGCTGAACAAGTACCACCTCGTCCCGGGCGTCTCGCTCGCGGTGGCGATGTACTTCATCGGCGGCTGGCACGCGCTCATCTGGGGCTTCTTCGTCTCGACGACGCTCCTCTGGCACGGCACCTTCGCGATCAACTCGCTCGCTCACTGGTGGGGCCGCCGCCGTTACGACACGTCGGACGACAGCAAGAACAGCCTCGCGCTCGCGCTCATCACGATGGGCGAGGGCTGGCACAACAACCACCACTATTACCAGCGGTCGGTTCGCCAGGGCTTCTTCTGGTGGGAGGTCGACATGACCTTCTACATCCTCCGCGCGATGCAGGCGGTCGGTCTCGTCTGGGACCTCCAGCTGCCGCCGCAGAAGGTGCTCGATGGCAAGCTCGAGGCGGGGCGCCCCAGCGCGGTCCGCACGCTGTCGCCGTCGCCGGCGCCGGTCACGGTCGAGCCGACCGTGGAAGCTGCTGCAGAGTAAGCGCGACGAGCGCGCTGCACGCGAACGCGATCGCGTTCATCGCGCCGTGAAAATCGATCATCGTCTGCACGCTCACCGCTCCCTGGAGCGTTGAGCCGCGGCCGGCGCTCGACGTGAGCGCGAACGTCGCGGCGAGCGCCATCGTGAGCAGGAGCGAGGCGCCGGAGAGCACGAAGAGCGCGGCGCCGAGGCGCGTCGACGCGCTTCGTGACGCACGGAGCACGAGCACGATCGACGCGCAGAGCATCCCGCTCGCCACGGTGACGGCGGACAGCTGCTCGATCGTGTGATTCGTCGCGATGCCGATCGCGGTCAGCGGGACCCCCGCGCAGACCGCGACCGTCGCCACACGATAGATGCGTGCGTCCGACGCTGGCCCGAGCAGCCGCCCGACGCCGCCCAGGACGATCGGCGCGGCGAAGCCGGCGAAGTGGAAGTGCGCGGCGGTGAACGTCACCACGGGCTCCTGGAAGCCCGCGAGCGGCATCCCCGCGCGCGACGCGAGGAGCCACACCGCGGCCGCAGGCAAGAACAGGAGGCCGGCATCGATCGCGAGCTCGGGCAGGGGATCGAGCTTCCTCGCGCGCACCATCGGCCAGATCCGCTCGAGCGCGAGCAGGCCGGCGACGAGGCAGGGCAGGGCATGCGCGGCGGCGCCCGCGATCGCGCGCGGCGAGCCCGGCACGTCGAGCCATCCGAGGATGCCGCCCGCCGCGCCGACCGGCGCGACGACGCGGATCAGGTGATGCGCGATGGGCGCCGGTTTCCCGGGCGTGGGCGCGAGCGCGATGCCGAGGCCGAGCGGCACCGCGATGCCGGACGCGACCATCAGGATGAGCGACGGCATGGTCGCCGTGCGTGGCGCGACGATCGCGATGAGCGCGAGGCTCACCAGGGCCGTGAGGCGAAGGAAGCGCTGGGGCGTCACCAGTCAGTTGCGTGCGGCGGCGCCGCGCGCGCTCAGTCGTCTCGCGACGGCTTCTTGCGGGTCGCCTTCTTCTTGGCGACCTTCTTCTTGTCGGCGACGCGCTTCTTCTTGGCCGCCTTCGTCACCTTGGTCGGCTTGCGGACCTTCGGCTTCTCGAGGGCCTGAAGCACGAGCGCCTTCAGCTTCTCGCGCGCGTCGGCGAGGTTCTTCCCCTGGTCGCGCGTCTTCTCGCTCTTGATGAGGATGCGGCCTTCCGCGTCGAGCGAGTTCTTCGCGAGCTTGCGAAGGCGATCGCGCGAGTCCTCGTCGATGGCGACGGTGCTCTCGAAGTCGAAGGTCAGCTCCACCTTCGACGCGACCTTGTTGACGTTTTGGCCCCCAGGTCCGCTGGACTTCACGGCCGTCCACTCGAGGTCGCTACCGGGTAGCGTGATCTTGTCGTTGATCGTCAGCGGCGTGCTCATGGATCGGGCCCAGAGTCACATGCTCATGCGCGATCGGCAAGGACAACCATCCGCGTCGCCCCCGCGACACCGAACGGGAGGAGCAGCAGGCCGACCCCGGGGACGAGCAGAACGGCCGATGCGGCCAGCCCGAAGCCCAGAGTGGCGCCGAAATGTGCCCTGAGGAAGCGGGCGCGCGAGCGGACGCCGTGGCCGCGGAGGCTCAGGGGGTAGTCGATGAAATCGTAGGTGACGGCGCAGCCGGCCACGATGACCTTCAGCGGGACGGTGACCACCGCCGCGGGCGGGACGAGGAGCGTGATGAGCCCGAGGACGGCCAGGATGGGCAGGCTGATGAGGAGAGAGGTCAGCGTGACGCGCAGCGATCGCAAGAGCGCGGGAAAAAAGGGCTGGTCGGGCCACGAGCGGCCTCCGAGCGCGACCTCCTGACGGCGCGCGATCGCGTCGAGCGCGAAGCCCGAGAGCGGCTGGGCCAGGGAGATGGCGACGAGGAACGCGAGGAGGACGCCGACGATCCCGAAGACGATGCGCAGCGTCCAGAGCCCAGCCGTGGTCCATCCCGAGGACCCCGCGTCTCCCATGAAGTGGTCTGCGGCGGCCGTGCCGCCCCAGATGGCGAGCGCGGCGCATCCGCCGAAGAGGAGGCTCGCCACGAAGATCGGGATCGACGCCCAGCCCCAGGTCGACGGGCGGCCGACGATGAAGCCGATCCCGCCGAAGAAAGCCCTCAGACCGTCGAGGAACCCCAGCGGCCGCGGCCAGTCGGGGAGCGGGGGACGCTGGGGCACAGAGACACCGATAACCATGACGTTGCGGCTTGGCGAGAGGCTGGGCATGCTCCCGGCCCGTATGCGCTGGTGCATGCCCGACCTCCGAGCCACCGTCACGGTCGTGCTCTTCGTGCTCGTCCTGCTGTCCGCAGGCTGCGGGCCGCGGGAGCGATCGAGCGACGCGAAGATCGTCTTCAAGTACGGCGGCTACCCGTGGCTCACGGTCGGCGACAAGGAGGTGCAGCTCCCGCTCGACGACGGACCCACCGACGCGACCAAGGTGACGAAGGACGACGCCGGCCATTTCTTCTACCGGACGACGAACCTCAAGGTGCGCGTCCTCTACACGGTCGGGGACGCGGGCTTCTTCGTGGGGCCGCTCACGGACGATCCGCCGCCGCTGAAGACGCTCCCGTCGCTCGCCGACGCGGCGGGCATCCTCTTTCGCAACTCCGCCGGCACCCGGCGCACCGAGCTCGCGACCGCCATCCAGAAGACGGGCGGCGGCGAGGCGACGATGAAGATGCTCCTCGGCTCGACCGACCTCCCCGATCGCGACTGGGAGGCGGCGCGCAAGACGCTGCCGGCCGAGAGCGAGAAGGCGTTCCGCGACGGCATGGCGGCGAAGCTCGAGTCGACCGACCCGTGGACGATCGCGCGCGCGGCGAAGGAGGGCGACATCACGTCCCCCGCGCGCCTGCCCCTCGTGAAGGACAAGCTCCAGTTCCTCCTCAAGGACACCGTGAAGCAGCCGCGCGCAGCGGCCGCCCTGATGCGCGCGGTGATCCAGCGCGAGCCCGCGGCCGCCGGCCAGCTCGCCTGCGCCTCGCTCGATACGAAGCACGAGAACGCGCCGCAGAACGACGTCGTCACGCTGTGGGAGACCTTCATCCTGGCCCTCGCCGCGTCGGGTGTAGACTGCAACAATCCGAAGATCGAGGGGCAGCTCGAGAACGCCTGCCAGCCCTACCTCCGCTGCGGCGAGAGCGGCGCGCTGACGACCGCCCCCGCGGGCGACGAGCCGCTCTGCACGCGGACGCAGCTCGACGCGACGGTGAAGGCGGAGATCGCGGAGGCCCCCGCCGACGTCTTCATCGAGAAGGAGCGCCCGGACGACCGCCCCGCGCTCTGGGCCTACTACTACCTCCTCGGCAAGCAGCGCGTGCCGTCGCAGTTCCTCCTCATCAACGCCCGCCGCCGCTACACGATCAAGCAGGTCGCCTCCCCGGAGTGCGCCCAGCACGAGTCGAGCACGCCGTGCCACTGCGAGGAGCCGATCCTCCGCGAGGACGTGTGCGCGAGCGAGAGCCACTGGTCCTCGCTGGCCCGCTGCCACTTCAAGATCGACGACAAGGCGCGGACGATCAGCGATATCCGCGCGCAGGGCTTCTGATCAACCGCGCTTGGGGATGAAGCTCGCGGCGCGCTCGGCGATGCTGCCCTTCCTGGGGGGCGCGACGACGGCGCGGTTCGCTTCCTTCTTGGCCTCGAGCTCCTCGAGCGTCTTGGGCCAGTCGCCGCGCATGAGGCGCGAGAGGGAGCGATCCGCGAGGAGCTTTCCGTCCGTCTGGCAGCTGGGGCAGTAGTTCATCTCGTTGTCGGCGTAGCGGATGCGCTGTACGGGGCCGCCGCAGCGAGGGCAGGGCTTGCCGTACTTGCCGTGGACCGCCATCTCTGGGCGGAAGGCGGTGACCTTCTCGGGGAACTTCTCGCCCGACTCCTTCCGGAGGCGGTCGCGCCACTCGTTCATCACGACGTCGATGGAGTGATGGAGCCTGGCGATCTCGGCGTCGGTGAGGCGGGACGTGAGCTTCACCGGCGACATCTGCGCGTGATGAAGGATCTCGTCCGAGTAGGCGTTGCCGATGCCGCTGAAGAGATGCGGATCGGTGAGCGAGCGCTTCAGCGTGTGGTTCTCGCTGCGGAGCTTCGCCGCGAAGTCGCTCACCTTCGAGCCGAGCACCTCCATGCCGCCGGGGTTCAAGGCGTCGAGGCCGGCGTCGCTCACGAGGTGGATGCTCGCGCGCTTCTTCGTGCTCGCCTCGGTGAGGATGAGGGTGCCGGAGTCGAAGTCGAACGCGGCGAGCCCGAGGCGGCCCGGGATCTTCGCGCCCTTCTCGTCGTTCCAGCGGAAGCGCCCGGCGACCATGAGGTGAATGACGAGGTTGAGCTTCCCGTCGCTCTTCTTCGCGCCCGGGAAGCCGAGCACGATGCGCTTGCCGACGCGCGCGACGGACGCGACTTTGCGGCCGTAGATCGTGGCGAGCGGCGGGTCGGCGGTGCGGAGCACGAACGGCGACGCGAGCCGTATCCCTTCGATCGCATGCCCCTTCGTTCGGGTCGTGATGTGCTCGACGTAGACATCGACGTCGGGAAGCTCCGGCATCTCGTCTTCCAGCGTATTACAATCGCGGTCGTGGCTGATTTCGTTGTGCGCTCGATGAAGGAGGAGGACCTCCCCGAGGTGGGGATCCTCGCGGGTCAGCTCGTGCGCATGCACCACGACTTCGATCCGCTGCGGTTCATGAAGCCCGTGAACCCCGAGCAGGGATACCAGCGGTGGTTCGGATCGCAGCTCGCAAAAGAAGACGCGATCCTCCTCGTCGCGGCCGATGCCGAGGGCGTCGTCGGCTACGCCTACGCGCTGTTCGAGCCGCGCAACTACAACGATCTGCTCGACGCGTGCCTCAAGCTCCACGACATCCTCGTCGCCGAGCGAGGACGCAAGCGCGGCATCGGCGAGGCGCTCCTCCAGGAGGTGTTCAGGCGCGGGGCGGAGAAGGGCGCGCCGCGCGTCGTCTTGCTCACCGCCTCGCAGAACGAGAGCGCGCAGCGCCTCTTCGAGCGCTGCGGCTTCCGCACGACGATGCTCGAGATGACCGCGGAGATCAGTCCGCCGCGAAAGTGACCTCGAGCGCGTTTTGGGGGACGCGCTTGTCGCCGAGCTGAAGGTCGCGCTTCGGCTGCGAGACCGCGTCCATCACCGCGATGAGCTCGGAGTAGGGCATGTCGTTCGAGGCGTGCACGACCGCGTGGTCGAACTTGCGGTCGGTCGGGGCCTGATGGACGCCCGTCGTCTTCCACTCCTCGCTGATCTTCGACGCGAGTCGCGGGTAACCGAGAGCGCCCTTCTGCCGCGTCTCGCGCGGGATCTCCGTCGACTTCACGACCGTGCCTTCCTGCTTCCAGGTGAGGACGAACTTCGTCTGATCCTTCGTGTCGATGTGGAGGCGCGCCTCGGGCTTGCACTCGGCGCCCTCGCACGGCGGGGTCGGCTGCGGCGGACCGGGGACCTGCGCGTCGGCGTCCATGCGCGACGAGTGGACCCACACCGCCGTGATGAGAAGGAACGACACCGTGACCATCAAGAGGTCGACGAACGGGATCATGTTCACTTCCGAGTCGAGCTTCCGACGACCGCCCTTGCCACCACCACCAACGTCTACGCCTGCCATGCCGAAGCTGACCGCGCCTTCTGCCCGAAGTTCCGAGAAAATTCGGTGACGACCTTGACGGATCTTTACGGCGACGCAGCACGGTCGAGGCGGTCGATCCAGTGCAAGGCCTCGATGGTGCCCGCCTCGCGCAGCCACGGCTGATCGTGCGGGCCCGGGATGCTGCGGGTCTCGCGCGCGACCTTCCGCGCGGAGAGCGCCGCCGCGAGCGCCTCGCTCGACTTCTTCCAGTGGTCCTGGGCGCTGGTGAGGAAGAAGAGGGACTTCGCCGTCATCTTCGAGATCTTCTCCGCGTACCCCTCCGCCGCCCACTCGCCGATCGCGGTCTGCACGCCGGCGAACGAGCCGAAGACCCTCGGCAGCCGCACGAGCATCTCGAGCCCGACATAGCCGCCGAGCGACACGCCGCAGAGATGCGTGTGCTCCGGGTCGCCGTGGACGTGCGCCTCCTTGCGGGCGCGCGGGAGGACGCTGTCCTCGAGCCACTTCGCATACGCGTCGTGGTCCGCGGCGCCGTGCGGGTTCGGCATGAAGGGCGTGACCATCGCAAAGCCGCGGAACGGGCGGGCCTTCAGCTCCTCGTTCACCTCGGCGAGGCGCTCCGGCGTCCACTCGCCGCGCTTGCTCGTCACCTCGATGGGCGCTCGCTTCAGCCGCTGCCAGGCGCTCCCGAGCCCGTACTTCTCGAGCCAGGCGTAGGCCCCGAGCCGCTCGTTCGTGGTCTCACCGAGGCCGTGCAGGAAGACGACGAGGGGGACGGGCTCATCCGCGTTCTGGTAGCGCGGGGCGATGAGCAGGAAGCGCCGGCCCCCCTCGGTGAGGTCCGAGAGCCTCAGGTTTCGAAGGTCGAGGTCGGGATCGTAGTCGCTCGTTGCCCTCGATTCGGGGTCCGCAGCCGACCTCATGGAAGCCGCAGAAAAGCCGAGCAAGGCTGCCCCCTGGAGCAGGACTCGACGCGACAAGCGGGGGGAATCCGCCCACTTGCCGACAGATTTCGAATTCGGAGACGTGAAATAATATTGCCGCAAGGCTGGGGCGGCGCCAGTACAGGCACCGCGCTGGGCAATCGGTAGCCCAGGCCGCCTCGGAGAATACATGCGCAAGTCGTTGTTCGCCCTCCCGTTGCTCGCTGCTGGCTTCATCTTTGCTTGTGGTGGAGCTGGGGAGCGTCGTAGCGGATTCGATACCGACAAGGAGACCAACCTTCCCGCCGACGCCGGCGCCGAAGGCGGGAACCAAGGCGCCTCGGGCTTCCAGCCGGGCGAAGACGACAACATCAAGGGCAGCGACGATGGTGGCTGCTCGTCGTCCTCGACGCAGATCACGCGTACGCCGGTCGTCCTCGAGTTCGTCATCGACGAGTCGGGCTCGATGAGCGGCGAGAAGTGGCAGGCGCAGCGCGACGCGCTCCTCGCCGCGTTCGAGGACATGAAGAACACCGCGGATCCCGCGACGTTCATCGGCGTCCAGCTCTTCGACAGCGATCCGACGACGAAGGTGAAGCCGAAGCCGCTCACCGATCCGGACCACTACGACGACCTCGTCCAGCTCATCGACAAGGACGCCCCGCACGGCGGCGGCACCGGCTCCGAGAAGGCCCTCACCGCGGGCTACAAGGTCGTCGACACGTTCAAGCCGCCGGCAAGCGCGGGTCTCGACACGACGACGATGAAGCGCATCGTCATCTTCATGAGCGACGGCGCGCCCTCGGGCGGCGACACGGAGAAGCAGCGCGTCGAGGACCTCGTCGCGGAGGAGTTCGCGCAGGCGCCGCCCGCCGGACCCGTCAACACGTTCTCGATCGGTGTCGGCGTCTTCCCGTCGAGCGACCCCAACACCTACGATCCGGCCTTCATGGGCCGCATCTCCGTCGCTGGCGGCACCGCCCCCGCGGGCTGCGACCCGGCCTCCGCGGACGAGGCGAGCACCTGCCACTTCCAGATCACGCCGGGCGGCGACGTCGTCGCGACCAAGGACGCGTTCATCGCCGCGATCAACAAGATCCGCGCCCTCACCGCCTCCTGCGAGTTCACCTTCAAGATCTCGAACGGCGCCGACCCGCACAACATCACCGTCACGATGACGACGGCGGACGGCAAGGTTCGCAAGATCAAGAAGGACCCGAACAACGGCTGGACGTTCGACGACGAGAAGGCGCCCACCAAGGTCATCCTGCACGGCAACGCGTGCTCGGCCTCGAACGGCACCGTCTCTGGCAAGGTCGACGTCATCGCCGCTTGCAAGGGCGCGACCTGATCTGAACACCTAGCCAGAGAGCCCGAGGCCTCCCAGGCTTCGACCCGAGAGGCGGTCTCCTACGAGGAGGCCGCCTTTTCTTCGTCCATCGACTTCGGGCGCGTGAGCGCCTTGCCGAAGATCGCCATCATCGCGGCGCAGGCGAGGCCGAGGCTCGCGTAGATCGACCAGATCATGAACGGGTTCCGCTCGCCGTGCTCCGGGAGGTACGTCTTGATGAGCGGGCCCGAGACCTGGCCGCCGATCCACGCGCCGACCGCGCTCGGGACGAAGGCGAGGCCCATGTAGAGGCCCTCCTTGCCCTTCGGCGCCATGCGGCCGAGCTGGTCGTAGTACTTCGGCGTGAAGGTCATCTCCGCGACCGCGAAGATGGCGGCCGAGAGGCAGGTGCCGAGGTAGCCCGGCACCGCGCCCATGACGAACATCGAGAGCGAGGCGATGCAGCAGCCCGCGACGTTCGTCCAGATCGGCGCGTAAGGCTTGAGGAGCTTCCCCGAGACGGTCGTGATGACGCCGCCCGCGACCGCGATCATGCACGGGTTGATGAGCGTGATGATCTCGAGCGGCGCCTTCGCGTCGATGTGGCGCGTGATGTACTGCGGGAACGTCATGTAAAACTGCTCGATCATGAAGTAGTAGCCGCTGATCATGAGCAGGAAGGCGAGGAAGCGGAGATCGCTGAGCGCGGTCCAGTAGCCGCGCATCAGCTCGCCGAAGCTCGGCTTCTTCGGCTGAGCCGCCACCGCCACGTCGTCGCTCTGCTCGGGCCCGGGCTCGCGGTAGAGGAACGTGGCGATGCCGAGGGACGCGAGGCTCGCGAGCACCGACGTGGCGGCGACCCAGCGGATCGCGACGATGACGCGAACGCCGTACGCGAGGAGCTTTCCGACGACACTGCCCGCATTGACCATGCGGTAGAAGATGGCGAAGCCTTCCTGCTGGCGACCCGGCGGCGACGTACGCACGACGGTGCCGGTGATGACGGGCTTCATGAAGCCGCCCGAGATCGCGGCGAGGATCAGCGCCGCGACGACGAGCGCCTTCTGCGGGAAGAAGAGGATGGTGCCGTAGGCCGTCGCGTAGCCCGTGAACGCGACCATGAGCGACTTCTTGAACGAGATCTTGTCCGCGATGGCGCCGCAAGGGATGGGCGCGAGCGAGCCGACGAAGCGGAAGTTGCCGAGCGTCGCGCCGACCTCGATGTCGCTCATCTGCACGACCTTGCGCAGATAGAGCGCGAGGCCGATGTAGAAGCCGTAGTGCGCCATGCGCTCGAAGAGCTCGATCGCATTCGCGTAGTAGAAGGTCCGCGGGAACTTGCCGCCCTCCGCGGGGGGCTTCGCGTTCTCGCGGTAGCCGGGGTCACGACTCTGTCCGCTCATGGGGCCCACCCAGGGTACGGGAAATGACCTCTCGGGTGCGTCAAGAGACGCTGACGACGAGGAGATGGCTCGGCAGCGTGGCGTCGTCGCGATCCGTGACGACGAAGAGCCGCGACGCGTCGTCGGGGTCGAAGGCGAGGCCCTCCGTCTTCTCGAGGAGCGGCGCGCCGTGCTCGTCGAGGATGGGCCACGTCTCGGCGGCGCCCTCGGTCATGCGACCGAGGGACACCGCGCTCACGGGACCGTCGCGCGTGGCGTCCGGCGAGTCCTCCGCGCAGGCGAGGAACCAGATCGAGCCATCGCCCCGGCGCGTGGCGTCCGTGAACGTGAGCGCGTCGGGGAGCGCCCAGGTCGTGACGTCGCGCACGTCGGGCACGGTCTCGGCCGGACCGTGGAGCAGGCCGCTCGCGCCGACGCGCGCGGTCTGGTTCTTCGCGCCGACGCCGTTGCCGCGCTGGAAGAGGAGGAGGTCGGCGCCGTCCACCACCGCGCCTTCGAGGTTGAGCTCGCCCGCGAAGACGGCGCGCAGACCTTTGTAGAATGCATGCATCTCGCGGAGCGTGACCGCGTCGTCGACGATGACGAAGCGCTCGCGGAGCGGCGACGAGCCGGAGCCGATGGCGACGAGTCGGCCCTCGAAGACGAACGCGGCCTCGAGATCGAGCTTGCTCTTCTTGTTGCCGCGCGCGTCGTCGAACTGGCGGACGTTCGTGCCGGGGAAGGGGACGTCGCGGACGCGGCCGCTCTTGCGATCGATGAGGGCGATGAAGCTCGCGTCGTCCTGGATGACGGCGAGCTGCTCGCGCCAGATGACGAGCGCCGAGCCGGCGCGCACGTGGCCCGGGCGGTCGAGGGTCGGGTCCGCGCCGTCGGCGTAGAGCAGCGGCGTCCGGGAGACGACGCGCGGGGTCATCGCGATTCGTAGGTGCGGAGCGCGGGGAGCTCGAGGATGGTGAGGAAGCCGCCCTTGCCGCAGCCGGTGTCGATGACGATGACGTTCTCGCCGACCCACATGTCGAGCGGGTCCTCCGGCGTGAAGCTCGAGAGCTCCGGCGGGAGGTTCTCCGTCGCGGTGTGGCCGCATACGACCCGCTTGCCGCGGTAGCCCTGGAAGAAGCGCATCGTGCGGACCCACAGGAGCTGGGAGGGGTTCTCCATGTCCGATGGGTGCACCCACTTGCCGTCTTTCTCGACGAGCCCGGCGTGGACGTAGATCGCGTGCTCGTCCTCGTACCAGAACGGCAGCTCGTTCATCCAGTCGACGATCTCGTCGGGGATGAAGTCCGCGGACTGCATCGCGAGGATCTCCTCGCGGGTGGGGAGATCGAGCTCGCGGTGCGGCTGCTGGCGGAACGAGCGCAGGGTCGCGAGGCAGCCGTTGGCGAGCGGGATGACGAACTCGGGCCAGCCGCCGGACGCGACGCGGAGCCAGCCGTCCTCGTGGTTGCCGCGGAGGCAGATGAGCTTGCCCGGGAACCGCCGGGGCAGCTCCTTGCGAATGAAGTCGATGACGCGCGCGCTGTCCGGCCCGCGATCGAGGTAGTCCCCCATGAGGATGAGGGTGTCCTTCGTGTCGATCTTCGGCAGCTTCGCGAGCGTGCGCTCGAACGCGGCCAGGTCGCCGTGGATATCGCCGACCGCGAAGGTGCGGTTCGCCATGCTCCGCGAGGGTAACATGGCGGCGTATGCCGGGATCGCGAGGAACGACGCTTGGGGACTGGCTTCGGAAGGAGCCCTTCGCGCTGACGATGTCGTCGGGGTTTTTCTCGTTCTACGCGCACACGGGCTTCGTCTCGGTCCTGGAGGAGAACGGCCTTCTTCCCGCGCGGATCTCGGGCTCGAGCGCCGGCGCGCTGGTCGGCGGGGCGTGGGCGGCGGGGCTCCCGGCGGCCGATCTGGCGGGCGAGCTCGAGCGCCTGGAGCGGAAGGACTTCTGGGATCCGGGGGTCGGGGCGGGGCTCCTCCGCGGCCGCCTCTTCCGCGAGCGACTCGATCGGCTGCTCCCGGTCGCGCGCTTCGACCAGACGCGCGTCCCGGTGGCGATGAGCGTCTTCGAGATCCGTGGCCGCACCACGAAGGTCATCGACGCTGGCCTCCTGGCACCGGCCATCCAGGCCTCGTGCGCGGTGCCGCTCCTGTTTCATCCCGTATCGATCGAGTGGCGTCGCTACTACGACGGCGGGATCCTCGATCGCCCCGGCCTCGAGGGCATGCCGTCCTCCGAGGAGCGCCTCCTCTTCCACCACATCGCCTCGCGCTCGCCCTGGCGCTCGAAGTCCGAGCCGATGCCCACGCGCGCGGGCATGATCACGCTCGCGATCGAGAACCTCCCTCGCTCGGGCCCGTTCAAGCTCGATCAGGGCCGCGCCGCCTACCGCGCCGCCCGGGAGGCGACGAAGCGCGCCCTCGACCGGCCGATCGAGGACGAACGCGTCCTCGTGGGGGCGTAAGACACCGGAATTCCACGCGCCGCGCGTTGGGTCCTGACCCGAACGATTGTGCGCAACCTCTGTAGAGGCGGGCCGATACCCACGCCACTGGAGGTCGTGATGACGGTGAGCAGCGTGGGTGAGTGGCGGAACAAGCGGTGGGAGAACGAGGAGTCGACGAACGCGATCCTGAAGCGTGACACGGGGGTGGACGTTCACGGCAACGACAAGACGCTCCACCGTACGAAGGCCGAGCACCGCGATCACGTGGACGGCTACGGCGCCGCCGAGCTGGGCGTGGTGGGCTTCAAGGGGCTCGAGATCGCGGAGGCCGGGATGCCGGCGGCGGCGGAGGCGGCGGGCGGGATCATCCTCCCGTTCGCCACCGCGGGGCTGAGTCTCTACGGGGTTCACGAGGCGCTGGAGCACGGGAAGGAGCAGAACGCGGCCATCGCGAAGGATCAGGCGCACGTCGCGCTCGTGGGCGCGCTCGACCTCCCCGCCGGCTGCAAGGAGCAGGCGTTCGGCGACCGCTCCGAGACCCCGCGTGGCGAAAGCTCGCAGGCGTTCAAGATGACCGAGCGCATCATGAAGGACGAGGCGGGGCTCGCCGTCCTCCAGGCGCACTGCGATCGAGGCGTGCTCTCGGCCTACGCCGCAGTCCCGATGCCGATGCCCGAGGGGATGACGCTCGAGAAGTTCCTCGAGTCTCGCCCGCAGCTGAAGGAGATCTGCAACGAGGACGCCGCGTTCCGCGTGGGCTTCGAGGCGTTCTTCAAGGGGAGCCCAGCGGAGCGCAAGCAGCTCCTCGACAACGTGCAGAAGCACGACGTCCGCTCGGGTCAGACCGGCATCACGATGGCGGGCTGACTCAGCCCTTGAGCCCGGCCAGGGCGACGCGCAGGAACGTGCGCCAGGTCGGGTTCGCTTCGTGCTCGACGAGGCGCCGGCCGAGCGCGAGGAGGTTCTTGTGGTCGGCGAACCAGGCGGGCTTCGGGCGAATGCGGAAAGGCATTCGTAGGACGCTCTTCTCGGGGTGGTCGAAGAGCCACGCGTTGTGCACCACGCCCATCCCCGAGCCGATGTTCTCCGGATTGTGGCCCGGGAACGCGCCCCACGTCGGCGAGACGAGGCCGTAGAGGGCGCCCGGCCACGCGTTGATGCCGATGCCGCCGTAGCGAAGGTCGCGGATCGCGTTCGCGAAATCCTCCTGGTGCGCCTCCTCCGTGTCCGGATGAACGAGGACGCAGCACGAGAGCGTGCCCCAGCACCTCTCGTTCGCGTACTCGACGGCCGCCTTCAGGAAGCGGCCGGGGTGCGAGCCCACGTAGTCGGGCGCGTCGAGCTGCACCTCCGCGACGATGCCGCAGAAGGCCTCGTTCGTGAGCGCGTAGTCATCGCCGTCGAGGCGAGGGATCACCGTCCAGGGGACGGCGCCCTCGGTCTCCGTGCCGACGACCTGCGCGCTCGGATAGCGCTTCTTGAACGCCGCCCAGCGCTCGGTCGCGCCCGGGTAATAGGCCCTCCGCGGCGGCGTGCGCGAGAGTGCCTGCTTCACCGCCTCGAAGAAGGCGTCCTTCTGCAGCCACTCGCGCGCGACGATGATGACCTTCGCCGCGTTGCAGTTGAAGCTCGCGTTCTGTGTGACCATCGACGCGACGTGGCGCGCCTGGAACTCGATGTCGCTCGCCGACCACGGACCCGGCACCACGATCACCGGCGTGACGCAGCCGAGCTCCGCGCTGAACGGCTTGTCCACCGTGCGGGTCGTGCCGCGCGCGTTGTCGCCCCAGACGATCGCGTTGTAGGTGCGATCGGAGCCCGTGATGTGACACGCGCCGACCAGCGCGTGCTTCACCGCGTAGGCGCCGACGTCGCCGCCGCCGTAGATGACCTCGAGGTATCCGGCGGCACGGAGCGGCTCGAACGCCCTGGCCAGCACGGGCCCGAGCGTCTCGTTCACGGGGTTCATCTTCAGGAGGACGACCTCGTCCTCCACGAAGAGCTTGTAGAGCGCATCCATGGCGGGGATGCTCGAGACGTTGCCACCGCCGAGGATGCAGCACACGCGGCCGGTGGTCGGGCCTTCGCCCCGGTAGATCGCGCCTTGCGTCGCGGGGCGATCACGCTCGAGCCAGACGTCCACGGTGGCGCCCGCGAACATCAGCTTCTCGAAGAGCGTGGACGGGAAGACGCGCGCGACGGTCCGGCCGTCCGGCGCCACACGCGTCGCGGCGGGCTTGGGCTGGCCCTTCTCCCGCAGCGCGTTCACGAGGAGGCGCGCGTTCCGGATCGTCGGCATGATGCCCGCGAGCCACTCCTCGCCCGCGACGTTGCTGCTCGCCGCCGCGCCCTTGATGCGCGCGCCGATCTCCGCCCACTCCTCCGCCACCGCGAGCGTCGAGCGGATGCAGCCCTCGAGCAGCGCGATGCGGTCCGGGACCGACACCGCGCGCCACGCTTCCTTCTTCGCGTCGAGCCGCGCGAGGGCGGCGTCGATGTCCTCGAACGGGGTCGCCGGCATCGTGTCCGGCGGGGGTACGAACATCAGGCGACGCCGGCCGCGGCCCGGTCGAGCCACTCGTCGATCGCGCGCATGATCTTGGTGTTGCCGTCTTGCTCGTACTTCGCGAGCTTCTCCTCGCAGCTGGGGATCGCGGCGAGGAAGTCGTGAATGACCTTCGGATCGTCGAGCGATTCGGCCTGGCGACCGAAGCCCTCGAGCTCGAGATAGCGCGCATTGAGCGTCTGCTCGAACTGCCGGCCGAGCGGCACCGCGAGCATCGGCTTGTGGAGATAGACCGCCTCGCCCATGAGCGTGAACCCGCCGCCCGCGATGACGGCGCGCGACGTGGCGAGGTCGTCGATGAACTTGTCCTCGCTGAACGGCTGGTACCGCATGTTGCCTTCCACGACCTCCTTCTCGAGGCCGCGGCGCATGCCGTAGATCCGGCACTCGATGCCGGTCGCCTTCAGCGTCTCCGCCATCTTCTCGTTGCCTTCGCCCGTCGTGTAGATGAGGAGGTGCTCGCCGCGGCTCGCCGTCTTCTTGGCCTCGATGATCTCGGGCCGCAGGATGGGCGGGAAGAGCCTCGTCTTCTCCTTCCGGATCTCCGGATGGAAGAACGTGGTGATGAAGTACTGGTCGCACCACGGCAGCTTCGTCTTGATGAAGGCCTTCGTGAGCTGGAACTCCGCCTGGTGGCCCTCGACGATGGCCGCCGGCAGCGTGGTGCGGTTGATGATCTGCATGTTGTCGATCGAGAGGATCGGCAGCCGGTGCGTCAGGCCATAGAGGTACGTCCACGACTCGAAGTCGCTGATGACGGCGTCCGGCTTGAAGCTCCTGATGAGCTCGAAGTACGCGGCGATGTTCTTCGGGACGCCGGTCGCGCCCGTGGTCACGTTCGACCAGAGCGTCTTCATCGGCCGGACGCGGTTCTCCTCGTAGATCATGTGAAAGCCGTGGATCCGGTTCACGCCGTCGAATCGCTTCGCGAGGAAGTCGACGGCGCGGCCGGAAGCCATGACCTCGACGTCGTGGTTCTGCCCCACGAGATGCTCGAGGATCACGCGCGAGCGCATCGCATGCCCCATGCCCTCACCCACGACGCCGTAGAGGATCTTCATCGTCACGCAGCATACACTCGCAAAAGGCCCATGGAACGCGTGTGGCAAGATCGCATCTACAGCGAAACGTTGCCGTGGCCCGAGCTCGTCACCGCACGGGTCCTGCAGCTCTTGCGTCGCTACGGGATCGAGCTCGTGCTCGCGGTACGGCCCTGGGACCTCGAGGCGTTGCCCGGGGTCGCCTCCGCGCTCCGCGACGCCGGCGTCCCGCTCTCGATCTGGCCGATGCTCGACGACGAGAAGGGTCGCTGGATCAATGTGCATAATGCACATGAGTTTCGCGGCTTCGTGCTGAACCTCTGCGATCTGCTGCGGGACGCGGCGCCGCGGGACGTGCTCTTCGACCTCGAGCCGCCGTTCGATCGCGCGCGCGCGCTCATCGCGCTCGCCATGCGCTCCCACACGCTCGAAGGCATCTCGCGGTTCGCGGCCGAGCTGAAGAAGCCGTCCGCGGCGCCCTTCGACGCCGCCGCCGCCGAGCTCGCCCGCACCGGCGCCGACGTGCGCGCGCGCGGCATCATGACCTCCGCCGCCGTCTGGCCGCTCGTGGCGCTCGATCCGCGGGCCGGGCAGGGATGGCAGGCGCTGCTCGGCACGCCCACGGACGCGCTCGAGGCCGGCCACGTCAGCGTGATGATGTACACGTCGATCTTCGAGGGCTGGTCGCGCGGCACGGTTCGCCGGCGCGACGCGCGCGCCCTTCTCGCCGCCGCGACGGTGCGGACGGCGAAGCGATTCGGCGATCGCGCGGGCATCTCGCTCGGCTGCGTCGGTACGGGCGCGTTCGCCGACGAGCCGACCTACCGCGATCCGGGCGAGCTCGCCGACGACGTCGCCGTGGCGCGCGCGTCGGGCGTGTCGAAGCTCACGCTCTTCGATCTCGGCGGCATCCTCGCGCGTGGCCCGGCCGAGGCGTGGCTCGACGCCTTCACCGCGCCCACGGACGCAGCGACCGCCGTGCCCAGCCGGCGCGTCTCTGCCGCACGTGCCATCGCGCGCGCCGCGACCTGGGCCGTCTCGGCCCGGCGTGTGCCTCCGTGACGGGCATGAACCTCCCCGCGACGCCGCCGGTCGACTTCAGGAACCTTGCTGCCTTCGCGCCCACCGATGCGACGCCCGATGCTTCCAGGGCGAGGGTGGTCCGGAGGTCGTCTCGAATCAAGCCGATCGCGGCCGTCGGCCTCGGCGTCCTCGCTGCCATGGGTGTGCTCGCCTGGCGCGCGGGTGCGACGTCGAGGCGATCGCGCACGGGGGAGCTCCTCCTCGCCGGTGCGGCAGGGCTGGCGCTCGTCGGCGCTACGGTATGGCAGCTCCAGCGCCTCTTTGCGCCGCAGCCGAGCTACGTGACCGAGCTCCGCGACGGCGGCTTCGAGATCCGTCGCTACCCGTCGCTCTGCACCGTCGAGACGGAGGTGGACGCGAGCTGGGACGCGGCGCTCGACGAGGGCTTCCGGCGCCTCGCGCGCTTCATCTTCGGCGAGAACATGGAGCACCGGAAGGTGCGCATGACGGCGCCCGTGCTCGGCACCGGCGACCGCTTCGGCTATCGTCTCGCGTTCGTGCTCGAGAGCGGCATCGACCTCCCGCATCCGACCGACGACCGCATTCACGTCGGCTGGATCCCGGCGCGCCGCGTAGGCGTCGTGCGCTTCCGCGGCCGCTACAACGCGTACAACCTCGCGCTCCACAAACGGGATCTCGCCCGCTCGCTCGCCGAGCACCACCTCGAGCCGATCGGCGAGGCGGTGTTCGCCGGCTACGATCCGCCGACGACCCTGCCTCTCTTGCGCCGGAACGAGCTCTGGGTGGCGCTGGCCTAGCTCACTTCGCGCAGCGGCAAAACGACTGATACTTCTTCGTTCCGCACTGGAGCGTGTACCCCGTCCGGCACGCATAGCGGCTGCGCGACGTCGTCGCCTGCGTGTGGACCGTCGCCGTCGCGAGGTTCGTCGGCTTGTAAGACGCGGTCTCGACGTCCTCGTCGCTCGTCTGCTCCTCGGGCTCCGGATCGGCCTCGACGTCGTCGCTCGACGCGTCGTCGTCACCACCGGAGTCGTCTGCCGATGAGTCATCGGCGGAGGAGTCGTCCGTCTCCGTGTCCTCGACGCTGTCGTCCGGCGCGGTCTCGCTGTCGGGATCCGCCGCCTCTTCCTCGTTCGCCTGCTCCGTCGCGTCCTGCTCCTCGGCCGCGTCCGCCTCTTCTTCTTGCGCGACCGCCGCCTCGTCGTCCTTGGCCGCGTCTTGCTCGATCGTCTGAGCGTCCTCCGGGTTCTCGACCGCCGGCTCTTCCTTGGGCTCGTCCGGAGCGGCTTCCTGCGCTTTCTGCTGCGCTTCGTCGGTCGGCTCCGGGTTCGCGTTCTCTTCTTTCTCCGCCGCCTTCTCCTCTTCCGTCTGCTGCTGTGAGGTGTCGGAGCAGTTCGAGTCGCCGTTCACGGGATCGGCGAGCGGGTGAATCGACGCGACGCACGGCTCGCTCGAGACCCCCGCGTCCTTCTCGGGATCCTCGGGCCCCGCACCCGCGTCCTCCGGCTCGGGGGTCCCCGCGTCCTCCGGCGTCCCCGCGTCCTCGGGTGCGCCCGCGTCCTCCTCGGGCTTCTTCTCGTCCTTGTTCGAGGCGCACTCCGAGACGGCGTCGTACGCCGACTTCGCACAGCTGACCGTCTTCTGGCCGTTTTGATAGAGGCATTTCCCGAGCTGGTAGCCGCCGTTGACGACCGCACCCCATACACCGCCGACGCGCGAGCCGCGAATGCCGCCGACGGCCGCGCGCGTTCCACACTTCTTGACGAGGGGCCAGCAATCCTTGGCCGCGTCGTAGACCTGCTTTCCGCACTCGGCATCGAGCGCGTAGGGCTTCTCCACCGTGAGCGCGGCGTACTTGTCGAGGAAGCGCGTCGCGCCGAAGAACGTCTTCACGTCGCGCGACTGGAACGTGTCCTTGATGACCTTGCCGTTCTTGTCGATCTGGAGCACTCCCTTGCCCTTGACCGTCTCGAACGACATCGCCCAGGGTGAGCTCGGGCGGCTCGGGAAGCGAACGCGCAGACCATCGAGGGGCTTCTTGTCCTTCCCGTAGCCCATCACCATCATGTGCGTGCGGCCCTTGTAGAGGCGCCACTGCGTCGCACCCGAGATCTTCTTCGTGAGCGGCGATGACGTCATCTTCGCGGCCGCGCGCGGGACGGTGGGGCTCGTGGCCTTCGTCGGCGTCTCTTCGCTGCACGCCAACACGAAGACCGAAGTGACGACGCACAAGCTCGCGACGAATTTCCGCATAACGAAAATTCACCACAGCTTTGCCGCGTTCGCTACGGGCACTTCTCGGTGTGATACTCGGCTCCATCCTCGGTCATGAACGAGGACGTGATGGTTCCGTCATCCGACACCGAGTACTGCCGGAACGTCTCCTCCGGCACCATGCTCATCTCGAGGGTGATCCGCCCGATCACGTGTCCATCGCCGGGGTCGAGGCAGGCGATGTTGATCTTCTCCTCTTCGCTCGCACCGACATAGACGACGTCCTTCGCGTCCGTGTCTACGAGGAGCACCTCCCGCACCGTCTGGAACGGGATAACGCGTGTATAACGCAGCTTGTTGGCAGAGCGATCGAAGGCATTTACCGTGAGTCTGTTGGCGACCAGGGCCGCGCTCACGAGGAGGTTGCCGCTCTTGCTCGGGCGGCCGGTGAGGATCGTCTTGTCGGCGAGCGGCTCGCCACCGAGGGTACCAAGGCCGATCAGGGCGCCGTGGGACTTCTCCACGTAGACGTTCTTGTCGTCCGTGAAGACGCCGGTGATGAGGCCCGTCTCCTTCAGATCGGCCGGGAGCGGGAGCTCCCCGATCGCCTTGCCGCTTCGATCGACGATGCGAACACGCTTGTCGACGAGGCGATCGAGCAGGACCACGCTGCCGTCCTTCGCCACGTTGATGTCCTGCGTGGTGTGGGTCGCGGCGAAGGTGCCGGCGGGCCGCCCGCTCTTGTCATAGCGAACGACGCGGCTGTTGACCTGATCGAGGACCAGGAGGTCGTCACCCGAGCGAACGAACGACATCGGGCCCTCGGGGTTGCCCTCCGATTGCAGCGAGTGCCCGAGCTGACCGAGCGCGCTTCCCCAGGCGGCGCGAATGACGCCGTCCATCGAGGCATCCACCACCAGAGAGGAGGCGGTGGAGGCGCCGGGCCTGGGTACGACACTGGACGACGACGTGGTTGGCGCGGGCGTGCTCGTGGGCGGGTCGGGGGTCTTCGGCGTCTCCTTGCGCGTCGCGACGACGTAACCCGCGAGGAGCACGCCAGCGGCTACAACGATCAGACCGATCCTGCTGCGCTCGTTCATGACGTCGGCCCTCGCGACCTACACGCGGCAGAGCGCGGAGACCTTCGCGAGACTCCGCGCCGGCATGCTGTCGAAATGTGTGCTGCGTCGGGAGATGTCGATCGACGTTCGCCCCATTTTTTCGGGGTGAAAAGTAGATCACGGTCCATGGCTGCAGCTTGGTACAGGCCTTGATGAAGGGAGGGCATGCGTTCTTTCTTCTCCGTTCGCGCGGCGCTGGCAGTCGTGTCTCTCGTGTCGATGTCGGTGGCCGTCGGTTGCGCGGCGCAGCCGGACTCGCCCGAGCAGCTGCGCTCGTCGACGTCGAACATCACGCCCAGCGACGACACCGCGGGTGATGTGGGAGACGACGGCGATCTCGAGGACACGGCGCTCGTCGCCGCGGATGACTCGAAGACGCCCTCCGCCGGCGACATCGCGGTCCTCGCGGGCGTGGGGGAGGCGAAGACGACGAAGGCGGTCAACCTCCGGCTCGATGCGAGCGCGGACGCATCCGTCGTCTCGATCGTTCCCGAGGGCATGATCCTGAGCATCGTCTCCTCGAAGGCCACGGATGGCTTCTACAACGTCGACTGGAACGGTGTCAGCGGTTACGTCTCGGCGAGGTACCTGACGCCCGAAGGATCGCTCTCCACGCTGTCGGACGCGGACGGGCTGGAAGCTGAAATCGATCTCGACGGCGACCCGTCTCCCGCGAACACCATCGCTCGCGCCAAGGCCGCGATGGGCTTCTCGTACTACTGGGGCGGCGGCGCGTGGCTCGCGGCGGGTCCGACCTCCTCGACGAAGGGCTCATGCACCGGCAGCTGCCCGTCGTGCACGCACCGCGGCTCGTACGGCGCCGACTGCTCCGGCCTCGTCGCGAAGGCATGGCAGTTCGGTCCGAAGAGCCTCTCCACGAACGCCCACCCGTACGGCACCACCCACTTCGTGAACGACGTCTCCGGCAAGTGGAAGACGGTCTCTCGCGCCTCGATGAAGGCCGGCGACGCGCTCGTCTACAACTCGGGCGGCCGCGGCCACATCGTCATCTACGAGAAGGGCGACGTCTGGGGCTCGCCGACCGTCTACGAGTGCCGCGGCTGCTCGTACGGCTGCGTGCATGATTCACGCAACTTCAACTCGAGCTACCACGCCATCCGCCGCGCCGGCTTCTGAGCTCGCTCGCGAGCGTCAGTGCTCGCAGCCCGGCACCGCCTTCGAGCCGTCGGCCATGTGCCACTCGCAGTGCATGCCGGGACCGACGGGGGAGCGGCGCTGCGGGGCCTGGCCGAAGAGGTCCTTCGTGTTCGTGCAGCCCCAGTGGCCGTTGAACTCGAGGATCATGCGTGCGCTCTTCGTGAGCGGGTGATCGAGCTCGCCCAGGTTCAGCGGCCGATCCTTCGGCACGTTGACGAGGTAGCTCGCGCCCTCGCCGTTGTGCGCGTTGTTGCGGATGGTGACGGGGCCCAGGTCGATCTCCGCTTTGCCCCACTTGCCCGGCCAGCCCTCGTGGCCACCGCGCTCGACGTAGAGCACGGTGTGCATGGTGCCCGTCTCGTCGTTCCAGAACTCGGCCGCGTTGTCGTTGTACTTGGGGCGCTCCTTGTCGTCGTGGAACGAGCCGACGTTCGGGTCGTACTTCGCGCCCTTCACGGTCTGGAAGCACGACGTGCACGTCGCCTTGGTGCCGGCCGGGATGTTGAAGAACACCTCCTTGCCGTGAATCATGTAGTCGAGCTTCACGATCGACTTCGTGGTCAGGTCGTACCAGAGCTCCATGCCGGTCCAGTCGCCTTCGTGATCGCCGAAGGAGCCCATGCCGAGCACGGTGATGTCCTGGTTGTTGAACGCGTAGAACTGCCAGTACTCGAGGCGATACGCGTCGTGTCCGTTCACCTTGTCCTTCGTGACGTGACCATAAAAGCCGGTCGACTTCTCCTTCGCCTCCGCCGCGCTGACGCCGGCGTACCGTGCGTCTGCGATGTTGAGGCAGTACTTGCTGACCGCCTTCGCCTTCAGGAAGCTCGCCTCGGGCTTGCACTCGTAGAGCGAAGCGGCCGGGACGAGATGTTTGTCGCTCGCGCGACCGCAGCCCGCGATCGGATCGGAGACGTCGTTGTCGCCGCTGATCATCTTGAGCTGCGCGTTCTCGATCTCGGCGACGGGGTCGGACGGGCGGTTGTCCTCCTCCTTGTCGCCCTCCTTCGAGAACTTGTAGTACGGGCGGTACTTGCGAAGGAGCTGCTCCTCGAGCGCGTCGGGGATGCCGTCCTGATCGAAGTCTGCGCCGGGATCGCCCGGGACGGCGCCGTTCGCGTCGGCGGCGGTGTCGGGATCGAGGTCCTTCTCGATCATGTTCGCGATGTCCTCCCGGTCCTTCGCGTCGTCGACCGCCTCGATCGGGTCGACGTGGGTCGTCGGGTCCGCGTCGTCGGCGCAGCCCGCGATGGCGGCGACGGAGAGGGTCAGGGTCCCGAGAAGAAGAGCGGCGGGAAGGGTCGCGAGGCGCACATCTCCCTACGAGCAAGGCCGGTGCCGCGGCTAAGTCCGCGACATTGCGCAATTCGGACGTGGATAGGCGCGTCTTCGGGTGGTCTCCCCCCGAGAACGAGCCCCATCACGCATGGGTGCGCCCAAGCGCAATCGGCTGCTCAACGCCGCGCGCACGCGGTCTATCCTCGCCCGCATGAGCACGAACCCCGTTTGGGACCTCTGCGTGATCGGTGCTGGCCCGGGCGGATATGCGGCGGCGATGCGTGCGCACGACCTCGGCAAGCGGGTGCTGTTGATCGAGAAGGACCGCGTCGGCGGCACCGGCATCCACGAGGGCGCTCTCTCTTCCAAGACGATGTGGCACCTCTCCGCGGACTTCGCGACCGCGAAGCTCACCGATCGCGGCTACCGGGCGCCCGGCGGGATCGACGTCACGTATCCCTCCGTGATGGAGAGCGTGAGCAGCGCCGTCTCCGAGCGGCGCGCCATCCTCACGCGTCAGCTCGAGACGCTCGAGAAGCCGAACGAGAAGGGCGCCTGCGTGGTGCTCGTTCGTGGCGAGGCGAGGTTCGTGGACCCGCACCACATCGAGGTCGTGAAGGCGGACGGCACGACGACGACCTACGAGGCGACGAACTTCCTCATCGCCACCGGCTCGCATCCACGCGTCCCGAAGGAGTACCCCGTCGACGGCGAGACCATCGTCACGAGCGATCACATCGAGAGCTGGAAGGAGTTCCCGAAGAGCATGGTGATCGTCGGCGCCGGCGTCGTCGGCTGCGAGTACGCGACCATGTTCGCGCGGTTCGGCAAGACGAAGATCAACATCATCGATCGGCAGCCGCGCATCCTCCCCTTCGAGGACGAGGACGTGGCGGAGGTCGTCGCTCGTAGCTTCGAGCACCTCGGCATCACGATTCACCGCGCGTCCAAGCTCGAGAGCCTGAAGGTCGTCGATGGGCAGGTCGAGTACGTCATCACCAATGCCGAAGGGAAGAGCGAGACGATCCGCGTCGACAAGGCGCTCGTCTCGATCGGTCGCGTCCCGAACACGGCCACGCTCGGCCTCGACAAGGCGGGCGTCGAGCTCGACAAGGGCGGTGGCTGCGTCGTCAAGTGCTGCCAGTCCACGTCCGCCTCGCACATCTGGGCCGCCGGCGACGTGACGATGGACATCGCGCTGGTGAACGTGGCCGAGCTCGAAGGCCGGTACGCCGCGGAGAAGATGTTCGGCCTCGATCCGCGCCCGATCGTCTACGAGGCGCTCTCCACGATCATGTTCCTCGCCCCCGAGGTCGCGAGCGTCGGCCTCAACGAGATGCAGGCGAAGGCGCAGAAGATCCCGTATCGCGCCGGCGTCATCGAGAACCGCCTCGTCAGTCGCAACACGGCCATGCGCTCCACGGCCGGCTTCGTGAAGCTGCTCGCGGCCAAGGACTCGTCGAAGATCCTCGGCCTGCGTGTCGTCGGGCCGCAGGCCTCGAGCACCATCCAGGGCATCGCTTTCCTCATTCACATGGGCGCGCACCTCGAGGACATCGACCACTGCGTGCACCCTCACCCGGCCATCCCGGAAGGCGTGCAGGAGTGCGCCCGCATGCTGCTCGGTCGTTCGGTCATGAAGCCGGATGTGTTTGGCCCCGAGGGGCTTCTCCGCTACGGCGAAGGGTGACCATTCATCGAATGGTCTAGCGCGCACGCGCTGACCCCATGGCTGCCCATCGCCGACGACCAAAACCACAAGAGTCGCCGAAGCTTCCGATGCACCGGAAGCTCATCGATAGCGCTCGCTATGCGCGGCGCGCGATGGGGCTCGTGTGGGAGTCGTCGCCGTCGCTGACGGTCGCGTTCGGCATCCTCGTCCTCTTCGCGTCGTTCGTCGGCCCGGCGATCGCGCTCGCGGGCAAGAAGCTCATCGATGCAGTCGTAACGGGCGCCCACGACGAGACGCTGCGGTGGGTCGGCGTCGAGCTCGGCCTCGTGGTGCTGCAGGGGACGGTGACCCGTGTGACTGGCGCGGTCCGGGCGACCCTCGGCTCGAGGCTCGGCACCGACATCAACGTGAAGATCCTCGAGCGCGCGCAGCAGCTCGAGCTGAAGCACTTCGAGGATCCGGACTTCTACGATCGCCTCGTTCGCGCGCGCCGCGAGGCCTCGTCGCGGCCGCTCCAGCTCGTGAGCGAGACGTTCTCGCTCGTGCAGTCGGTGCTCACGCTGTCCGGCTACTCCATCATCCTCTCGAAGTTCAACGCCTGGGTCGTGCTCGTGTTCCTCGTGGCGGCGGTGCCGTCGACGATCGCCGAGATGCTGTACTCGCGTCAGGGCTTCCGCATGCGCAACTGGCGCTCTCCGGACGCGCGCAAGCTGAACTACCTCGAGTACGCGCTCTCCAACAACGAGCACGTCAAGGAGGTGCGCCTCTTCGGGCTCGGCGGTCTCTTCCTCGGTCGCTACAAGAGCCTCGCGGAGAAGTTCCACCGCGAGGACACGCGGCTGATGGTGCGGAGGACGGGGGTGACCTACGCGCTCTCGCTGCTCGCCACGCTCTCGTTCTACGGCGCGTACGCGATGATGGCCGTGTCGGCGGCGGCGAAGGCGATCACGCTCGGCAGCATGACGATGTACGTCCTCGCGCTCCGCAACGGACAGACCGCGTTCCAGTCGATCCTGAGCGGCATCGGCTCGATCTACGAGCACAACCTCTACATGTCGAACCTGTTCGCGTACCTCGACGCGGACATCGGACCGGCGCCGGCGGCCATCGTGAAGGTGGCTCCGCCCGCGGCGCGTCCCGAAGCCACCGAGCGCGGCATTCGACTGGTGAACGTCAGCTTCCGTTACCCCGGGGTCGAGAAGTGGGTCCTCCGGGACGTGAGCCTGTTCATCCCGGAGGGGCAGAGCGTGGCCATCGTCGGTCACAACGGGGCGGGGAAGACGACGCTCATCAAGCTGCTGACACGCCTCTACGATCCGACCGAGGGCCACATCTTCCTCGACGGAAAGGACCTCGTGGACTGGGACCGCGACGAGCTGCTCCGGCGCTACGGCGTCGTGTTCCAGGACTTCAATCAGTACCAGCTGACGTTCCGCGAGAACGTCGGGGTCGGCAGCGTGGAGCACATCGCGGACGACGCGCGCATCACGAAGGCGACGCAGCAGGGCGGGGCGGGCCCGCTCCTCGAGAGCTACGAAGGTGGGCTCGACACCCATCTCGGGCGCTGGTTCGACGACGGCGTCGACCTGTCCGGCGGCCAGTGGCAGAAGATCGCGCTCAGCCGTGGCTTCATGAGGGAAGACGCCGACATCCTCGTCCTCGACGAGCCCACGGCCGCGCTCGACGCGGAGGCGGAGCACGCCGTCTTCGAGCGGTTCCAGGAGCTCACGCAGGACCGCACGACCATCATCATTTCCCACCGTTTCCCCA
Source organism: Labilithrix sp. (assembly GCA_046351255.1). GTDB lineage: Bacteria > Myxococcota_A > Polyangia > Polyangiales > Polyangiaceae > Labilithrix. The sequence goes on along the minus strand of JAXLYU010000033.1, from coordinate 4,350 downwards.
CCGTCCGCATGGCCGACCGTATCCTCCTCATCGAGGACTCGCGCATCGCGGAGGACGGAACCCACGCGGAGCTCGTCGCGCTGGGCAAGACCTATGCGCGCCTGTACGAGCTACAGGCGCGCGGGTACGCGTAGGTCTTCCGCGATCGGGCTAAACTCGCCCGCCGCGCCGCCGTTCTTCTTCGATGGAGGCAGCGCGATGCGATACGCGAAGAGGCGTGACGACGACAGTATGGATTGGCAACTCGACGAGGACCGCGTCCGCGAGCGCCTCATCCGGGTGCGCCGCCGCGAAGGACCGATGTCCCCGCGCGTGACGCGGAAGATGGCCAAGATCGACGCGGAGCTGCTCGCCCTCGCCCGCCGCGAGGACCCGCGACAGTCGATGGTGCCGACGTGCCCGCCCCCGGGCGCGCGCGTGGCGGCGGCCCCTCCGCCGCTGCCCATCCCGTTCCCGTTCCCGTTCGCGAACACGGCCAGCACGACCATGCCGAGCGTGGCCGTGACGTCCAAGAACGACTCCTTCATCAGCGTGCACGACTCGTGGCTGCTCCCGCCGTTGCCGTCCGCGATGCCGCCCCTCCCGGCGATGGCGATGCTCCGCAACGGGACGCCTGGCGCGGGCATGTACCGCAGCCTGGTCCCGCGCGAGCCGGAGCCGTTCACGGTCGCGCCGCCCGCGTTCTCGCTTCCCCCACGTGGCTGAGGCTCCGTAGCCGGGGCTCAGCCGCCGCCGCCGCGGTCCTGGTGCTGCGGATTGAACAGCGTCTGACACTGGTCCATGCGGTGAGCGTCGATCGTCGGCCGGACGATGTTCGGAGGCTGCACGAACGACGGGTTCGCGAAGTCGAAGAGGTCGAGGAGAGGGTCCGCGTTGGCGTCGCGCGCCGAGAGCGCGGGCAGCTTGAAGCGCGTCTCGATGAAGCGCGTGATGCTCGTGTGGTCGTAGACGTGGTGGGAGACGTAGCCCTTCTTCACGTAGGGTGACACCGCGATGAACGGGACGCGCATCCCGAGCTGATCGAAGCCGCCGGGGACCCGGTCTTCGTCCTCCGTGATGTCGGGAGCGATGCCGTCCGGCGCGCAGGCCGCCGGCGGGACCACGTGATCGTACGTGCCGCCGTGCTCGTCCCACGTGATGAAGATGGCGAGGTCTTTCCACTGCGGGCTGGCCATGAGCTCGTGAACGCGATCGCTCACGAACTTCTCGCCCGTCTGGATGTTGCCGGGCGGGTGCTCGTCGTTGCCGCTGACGCCCTCGTTGATGTCGCCGTCGATGAAGACGACCTGCGGGAGCGTGCCGTCTCGCGCGTCCTTCTTGAAGTCGCCCGTGTCCTTGATGTGGTGGCCCGGCCAGCGCTTGTTGTAGCCCCCGAAGAGGTCGGGGCCGAGGAACGCCGCGACGCGCGGGATGTGCGGCCAGCCGTCGACGTAGATCGCCCACGAGATGCCGCGCTTCTGGAGCTCGTCGAAGATCAGGATGTTCTGCTCCGGTCCCGCCTTGCGGATGCTCGGGTACTCGTTCGACGTCACGCCATAGCTCGACGCGGCGTAGAGGAAGTCGCGGTTCGGGTACGTCGGGCCCATCAGGGAGCTGTGGTAGTGGTCCGCGATCGCGAACGTGCTGGCGAGCTCGTAGTAGAAAGGGATGTCGCGCTGGTCGTACCACCACAGGGCGCGGTCGCCGGTGAGCGGGTCGACGTTCTTGCCGTTCACCGTGATCGTGACGCCGTCGACCGGACGCGTGCTCTCGGTGTAGCCCTCGTTCGACTCGAAGAAGCCATCCATCTTACCGCCGTTGAACTGGCGGTGGCTCGCGCCCCACTCGTGGTTCGTGTCGGCCATGCAGAGCATCGGCGCGTGGTGCCAGGTGTGGAGCGGGCTCCCCGGCGTGTTCGCCTTCTCGGGGTTGGTCGCGTCCTCCGGCGGCGACTCGATGTCCGTCCGGTGCGCGTACTGGTTCAGGTGACCGAAGTACGAGTCGAACGAGCGGTTCTCCTGCATCAGGACGACGATGTTCTTGATCGGGATCTCGCCGTCGACGGGCAGCTCCGCGCCGAGCGTCTCGGCCGGCATCGCACCGCGCGTGAAGGCGCAGCGAGCGCGAGAGGCGGCAGCGTCCACCTCGCTCGCGGGCCGGGCGACGGCACGATCCCAGTCCGTGCTGGAGACATCCTGCGTCGTCTCGTCCGCTCCGTCCGTCGTGGCGGAGCAGCCGAGCGCCACGGTCGGGCCGAGGAGGAAGGCGAGGACCTGGAGTGCTCGTGCCATTGGAATTCTACACGTAAGCAAATGTAGGCCCAGCCCCGACATGGATCTAAGTGCTTGAGATCACGTGAAGGAAGAGCGGTGTTTGCGGGATCCACGATCCAGGATTGGATCATGGGGGACCGCAATCGTTGGCTCTCGTCGGGGATCGGACGTGGGGTTCGGGCGGTCGACATCCTGTTCAACAACCTGGCCCCTGGCCTGGCCCTGGCCTGGCCCGGCCACCCCTTCGTTCGTGCAACGTCGCGAAAGCTCAGGGGCGGGGCGATGGCGCGTGACGTGCTGTAGCGCGGCGCATGAGCGAAGGAATCAACAAGGTCATTCTGTTCGGAAACCTCGGCGCGGACGCGGAGATCCTCTCCACCGCAAAAGGTGCAGTCTGCAAGATGCGCCTGGCTACCACCGAGAGGTGGAAGGACAAGGACGGCCAGAAGCACGAGAAGACCGAGTGGCATCGCGTCACCCTCTTCGGCTCGCGCGCGGAGAAGCTCGCGCCATCGCTGAAGAAGGGGCAGCGCGTCTTGATCGAGGGCAGCTTGCAGACCTCCTCCTACGAGAAGGAGGGGCAGAAGCACTGGAGCACGGACATCATCGCGAACCAGGTCCGCTTCGGCGGCAGCAGCATGAACGGGGCGTTCGCGACGCAGCCGCCGTCGTCCCAGTCGCTGCCGTTCTGAGCGCGCGTCAGAACGACGAGCCGGGCTGCTTCAGGAACTCGACCTCCTCGGGCGTGGACTCACGCTCGAGGATGTCGTTTCGGTGAGGGAAGCGGCCGAAGCGCTCGATGATCTCGGCGTGCTTCTTCGCGTAGTCGAGGTTGTTCGCCGTGTACTTCTGCAGGTCCGGCGCCGTGGTGACGTCGCACAGCCTCTCGAAGGCGGCGATGCACTTGCGTTGCAGGTCCGCGTTCTCGGAGTGCATCAGGGGCATGTAGAGGAAGGACCGCTCGATGGGCTCGAGCCGTCGGTCCTCGCCCGAGTCGAGCGCCTCCAGCGCGAGGTCGCGCGCGCGGTCGTCCTGCGCGAACGAGCGCGGGGTCCCACGAAACGCGTTCCGCGAAAACTGATCGAGGAGGACGACGAGCGCGAGCCGGCCGCGCGGCGTCGCCTTCCATGCCTCGAGCTCTCCGGCCGCCGCCGCGGCGATGGTGTCCTCGAAACGCTCGCGGATCTCCGCGTCGAACGCGTCACTCTTGGTCCACCACTTCGTGGACCCTTCGAGCGGCGGCGACCCGGGCGGCCCGAACCAGAACTGGAGGACGTCGTCCGAGGTGGCGACGCTCATGCCTTGCTGAGCAGGTCGTCGAAGGCGCGATCGAACTCGTCGTCGGCGCCGACCGCCGCCTGACGACTCGGCTGCTTCGGCGGCTCCGCCTTCGCGAGACGGCGGACACGCTCCTGGACGTCGCGATAGTTCGGATCGCGGCGCATCGCCTTCTGGAAGTAGGAGAGCGCGTCCTTGTTCATCTTCTTCACTTCGTACGCGGCGCCGATCTCGTAGCAGAGGACGGTCTCCTGCTGCGGCTCCTTGTTGCGCGCGTTGAGGCCCTGAAGGAACGAGTCGATCGCCTCGTTCACGCGACCGCGCTCGATCTCGATCATGCCGATCATCGAGCGGCAAACGCACTCGCGCTCGGGATCGCCCGCCGCGACGTCGAACTCGCGGATGGCGTCGTCGAGGAGCATCATCTCCTTGTAGGCGATGCCGAGATCGTAGTGCGCGCCGTAGTCGTCGACGCTGATCTGCTTCGCGACGCCTTCCTTGAACTTCGCGAAGACCTCCTCGACATCGACCTGCTGCTCTTCGTTGGCGTGGCCTTCCGCCGGCTCGATGTTCGCGTAGTCCTCGAGCGCATCGAGTCCGTGCTCGAGATCGAACGCGCCTTCGTCCTGCTGCGGCTTCTCCCGCGCGCCGCTGCCGCGCTGGCCGTCCTGCGCGTCGATCTCGGCGAGGCGCTCGTTGAGGAGGACGTGGTTCGGGTGCTTGGCGAGCTGCTCGGTGAGGATCGCGCGTGCGTCGTCGTAGAGGCCGCGCGAACAGAAGAACTCTGCCTCGTCGAGCGCGTCTTCGATGCCCTGCGCCG
>JAXLYU010000032.1:0-54098 GCA_046351255.1 Labilithrix sp. | reverse complement strand
CTGACGGGCATGGAGCATCAGCAGGCGTTCACGGTGCTGGGCCACCCGGGCTACAAGCACTTCGTGCGCCTCTGCGTGCACCCCGACGGCAAGATCGAGGCCTGGACCATCGGCAAGGACGACGTCCTCGCCGATGGCCCTCCGCTCCTCATCGACCACTTCGCCTGGGACCCGAAGGCCTAGGGCCTTCATCGCGCATGCGCATCTCCGTTCTCGACACGACGCCCGTGCCTTCCGGAGCGACCGCGGCGCAGGCGGTCGCGAACACGCTCGACCTCGCGCGGCATGCCGAGTCGCTCGGGCTCGTTCGTTACTGGCTCGCGGAGCATCACAACGCCGGCGCGCTCGCGTGTCCTGCGCCGGAGATCATGATCGCGGCCGTCGCGGCGGTCACGAAGACGATCCGCGTCGGGTCCGGCGGCGTCATGCTCCCGAACCACTCGCCGCTCAAGGTGGCCGAGACCTTCCGGGTGCTCGGCGCGCTGCATCCTGGACGGATCGACCTCGGCGTCGGGCGCGCCGCCGGCACCGATCCGAAGACCGCGCTCGCGCTGCGCCAGGCGAAGGAGCTCGTCGGCGCGGAGCGATTCCCCGAGCAGCTCGAAGAGCTCCTCCACTACCTCACCCACGAGCCCGATCCCCACGAGCGCTTCGGACCGCTCAAGGCGATCCCGATCGGCGTCGCGCCGCCGCCGATCTTCGTCCTGGGGTCCGGGCCCGACAGCGCTCGGCTCGCCGCGTCGCGCGGGCTCGGCTACGCGTATGCGCATCACATTGGCCCCCACGAGTACGCGGAGGCGGTTCGGCTCTATCGCGCGTCGTTCGTCCCGTCGGCGTCGCTCGCGGCGCCCTACGCGATCCTCGCCGTCGCCACCGCCTGCTGCGAGAGCGAGGCGCAAGCCGAGGACCTCGAGCGCGCCTCTGCGCTCGGATGGCTCCGCTTCGGCCAGGGCCTCCGCGATCTGCCCGCGCCGAGCGTCGAGGAGGCGCGCGCCTACGCGTTCGACGCCGACGAAGAGGTGCTCCGCAAGGCGGGCCAGGGACGGCTCCTCGTCGGCGAGCCGGCGCGCGTCGCCGACACGCTCCGCGCGCTGGTGGAGCGCTCCGGCGCCGACGAGATCATGGCGCTCACCGGCGTGCACGATCAGGCGGAGCGACGCCGGTCGTACGATCGGCTCGTCGCCGCCCTCGACGTTCGCTGACCTGCTTCTGGGCGTGCATTCCGCTGGGCTTTTGTGCAGTATCGCCGCGTGAGGCTCGGCATCGATTTCGGAACCACGCGCACCGTCGTGGCGTGCGCAGACCGCGGGAATTACCCGGTTCTCGCGTTCGTCGATGACAACGGGGACTCGCACGACTGGATCCCCTCCGTCGTCGCGGACCGCGACGGCGACCTCGCCTTCGGGTTCGATGCCCTCGCCCAGACCGCCCACGAGCAGAAGCCGGTGGTTCGCTCGTTCAAACGTCTGCTCGCCGAGAGCGAGGCGCGGCCCGATCGTCGCATCCAGATCGGGCGCATCTCGATCCCGCTCGCCGACCTCATCGCGCGCTTCCTCGAGCACGTGAAGGAGGCCATCCTCGAGCGCTCGACGCTGAAGGAGGAGCTGAAGAACGAGCCGATGCGCTCGGTCGTGGCGGTGCCCGCCAACGCCTCCGGCGCACAGCGGCTCCTCACGCTCGACGCGTTCCGCCGCGCGGGCCTCGCGCCCGTGGCCATGCTCAACGAGCCATCCGCGGCCGGCTTCGAGTACACGCATCGCCATCGCAGCACGCTCACGAGCAAGCGCGATCACGTCGTCGTCTACGACCTCGGCGGCGGCACCTTCGACGCCTCGCTCGTGCGGATGCGCGGCCTGCAGCACGAGGTGCTCACCACCGCGGGCGACAACCGGCTCGGCGGCGACGACTTCGATCAGGTCATCCTCGATCTCGTGCTGAAGGCGGCTGGCTCGCCGAAGGACGTCGACCTCGTCGCGCTGCGCGAGCAGTGCCGCGAGGCGAAGGAGCGGCTCAACCCGAGCTCGAAGAAGCTCACGGTGGAGGTGAACGACACGCCCGTGTCGGTGCCGGTGCAGGAGATCTACGATGCATGCACGCCGCTCGTGGAGCGGTCGATCGAGGCGATGCTGCCCGTGATGCAGCGGCTCGACGGCTCCGAGAGCGAAGGCGTCGAGCGCGACGACATCGCCGGCATTTACGTCGTCGGCGGCGCGAGCGAGCTGCCCATCGTCGGCCGCGCGCTCAAGGCGCGGTTCGGCCGCCGCGTGCATCGATCTCCGTACGCGTCGGGGGCGATCGCGATCGGCCTCGCCATCGCATGCGACGAGGCGGCGGGCTTCGAGCTCATCGATCGCTACACGCGCACGTTCGGCGTCTTCCGCGAAGGCGAAGGCGGAAACGCGATCACGTTCGACCCCATCTTCACGCGCGAGACGGTGCTCCCCGCGGCGGGCGCAGCGCCCATCGCCTTCCGCCGTCGCTACCGCGCGGCGCACAACGTCGGGCACTACCGCTTCCTCGAGTGCAGCGCGATGGACGACACCGGCCGGCCGCGCGGACACATGGTGTACTCCGGCGATGTGCTCTTCCCCTTCGAGCCGCGCCTCGTCCCGAAGGCCGGAGAGCTCGGCGGCATCCAGGTCACACGCATGACCGGCGAGGGCCCGCGCATCGAGGAGGAGTACACGCTCGACGAGCACGGCATCGTCGCCGTGCGCATCAAGAACCTCGACGCGGATTTCGAGCGGATTTTCCGGATCGGGGCCTGACGCGCGGATCAGGGCGTAACGCGCCCTCGATCGCGGGTTTTCGCGGGGATCGGCGGAGGCACGCCGATTGCTCGGGCGCGCCTCGATGCGTTCGGCTCTGTTCCTTGGGCTCCTTGGCCTCGCCGGCTGCGAGCACGCGTTCGAGACCTCCGATCACGAGTACGACTTTCCCCCGTCCGCGTACTCCGCGCCCGCCCCCGGGGCGACGACCAACGTGCAGCCGAAGCGTCCGGCGCCGGGCCCTTCGTACACGTTCGATCCCTACGCAGGCGCCACGGGGAAGGTCGCGTACGTCGAGATCGCCGCGAGCGATCATTACACGTGTGGCATCCGCTCCAATCAGCAGGTCGACTGCTGGGGCGATGCGCCCGCGAACGCGCCATCCTTCCTGAAGGAGATCTCCATCGGTCCGAAGACGGCGTGCGGCGTGGATCCGAACGGCGTGCTCCACTGCTGGGGCGCGGCCGAGGGGTTCGAGGCGCCGATCGGCGAGGAGCTCACGAAGGTCGGCGTGGGCGATGGCTTCGCGTGCGCGCTCGATCCGAAGCGGCATCCACACTGCTGGGGCCCGAAAGCGATCGCGGCGCCCGCCGAGGAGACGCTCGAGGAGCTCGCGGTCGGGACGGATCATGCGTGCGGTCTACATGCGGACGGCACGGCGGTGTGCTGGGGGACGGGCGCCGCCGCGCAGCCGCCCAGAGCGATGCACTTCTACGGGCTCGCCGCGGGTCCGGCCACGACGTGCGCGCTCGTCACGGGCTCTCGCGAGGCCTACTGCTGGGGCCTGCTCGCCGGCGCCTTCGGCGGCGACCTCGAGCGCCTCTCCGTGACGATGGGCAAGGCTTGCGGCGTCCGCGCGTCGGACGACGAGCTCGAGTGCTGGGGCCTGTCGGGCTCGACCGACTGGCTCCGGCCGCCGGCGGAGCCGCTCCTCCGCGTATCGATCGGAACGACCCACGCGTGTGGGCTTCGCCGCGGCGACGGCCTAGCGATCTGCTGGGGCAGCGATACGTCGGGCGAATCCCGCGCGCCCTAGCTCCGGCGCCCCGACCTCGCGCCACCACGGATCGATGCGCTCGATCCGCGAAGGCTCGATCGAGCGGCCAAGGCGCGGCGTGATGACGTGCGTGTCCCTCGCGAGCGAGGCGAGGGTCTCGGCGGGCTCGCTCCACGGATGCAGCGCGAGGTCGAACGTGCCCCAGTGCACCGGGAGGAGCGTCTTGCCGCCGAGCATGCGATGGGCCTCGAGCGCGTTCTCGGGTCCGAGGTGGATGTCGCCCCAGGCCGCGTCCCAGGCGCCGATCTCGAGCATCACGAGATCGAACTCGCCGCCGCCGATGGCGCGCTCGCGGATCGTCTCGAAGTCGCGCGTGAGGCCCGTGTCGCCGCTGAAGAAGACGCGGTGGCGATCGCTCTGCATGACCCATGACGACCAGAGCGTGCGGTTGCGATCCCACGGGCTGCGGCCCGAGAAGTGGCGCGAGGGCGTCGCGCGGAGCTCGAGTCCGCGCACGTTCGTGCTCTCCCACCAGTCGAGCTCGATGATCCGTGACGGCTCGAGCCCGAGGTCTTCGAGCCGCTCGCCGACACCGAGCGCGGTGACGAATGGGACGTGGTGACCGACCGTGCGCGCGAGCTCGCGAACCGACGGGAGATCGAGGTGGTCGAAGTGATCGTGCGAGACGATGATCGCGTCGACCGCGGGGAGCTGCCCGATCGCGGCCGGCGCCCGGTGGAAGCGCCTCGGCCCGAGGAACGAGAACGGCGAGATGCGCTCCGACCACACGACCGGGTCCGTGAGAACACGCACGCCGTCGATCTCGAGCAGCGTCGTCGAGTGGCCGAGCCACGTCGCACGGAGGCCGGTCTCGACGGGGCGCGTCCACGCCTCGAGCGGAGACTCGATGGGCAGCTCGCCGGAGGGTCGGCGGCTCTTGCCACCGAAGAGGAACTCGCCCGTCGCCGACAGCATCGAGCGGCTCGACTTCGCGAGCTCGAGCCGAGGGTCGTTGTTGTGAAAGACCCCGTCGCGATAGCTGGGCGACGCGGTCATTCGTTCCAGGCGAAGGCCACTCATGGACATCTGGGATGACTTCCCCCATCCGGTGGTTGCGGATCCATCGGGAGCTGGAGCTTGCGCAAGCGTATGCGCGGATGGCGCCGCCACCTACGCGCGGGCGTGGTTTCGAGCCGGAAAAATGCGCTGCCGGGCGCCGGCACACACTTCGCTACCTCTCTCCTCGTGCTCAAGACACTCCTCCCCGGTTGCCTCTTCTTCTCGTTCTGCGCGCTCGCCGCCTGCACGGACCAGGTCGTCGATCCCGGACCGTCGGTGCCCGCCGACGACGCGAAGCCGACGGCGAGCTCGTCGACCGCGAAGACGCCCGCCGACCCGGACGACGACACGACCAGCGGTGAGGCGCTGCCGACGTTCCCGGAAGATCCGGACGACGCGCCCCCGATGAAGCCGGCGCTCGAGTGCGGCAAGCAGCTCACGGTCATCCTCACCGTCGGCGTCCCGGGCCTCTCGAAGGTGAAGACGAACGGCTGCTGGAAGCCGGTGATCACGGACGGCGCGGCGACGACGTCGTTCCGCAAGTGCAGCACCACCGCGTTCAAGGTGACGAACAACCCGACCGCCCCGAACTGGGCGTACGACGACACGAACCCGACGCACAACGCGCAGAAGGAGCAGGCCTTCTTCGACGCGTGCTCGAAGGGCGCGACCGGCGACGGCTACGTGTTCATGGCGTACAACGGCGGCTGGCGCCTCACGAGCGCGCCGGGCGTCACCGTCAAGGCCTACTTCGCGGAGCTCTACACGAGCGCGATGACGGACATCGACAGCCACTACGCCCAGAAGGGCGTGTACGTGAACAACTCCACGCTCTCGAAGCGCACCGATGTCTACCCGATGATCAACTTCGGCCCGCCCGCGAGCGCGAAGCTGGAGAAGAAGATCGGCGCGGAGACGGCGAAGCTATGCGCCACCGTCAAGGACGGCGGGTACTTCGGTCTCTACAACGCGGACTGGCAGAACAGCATGCCGGCCGACGACCCGCGGCTCCTCGCGGTGGAGCAGGCGCTCGACGCGTGCACCGCGAAGAAGGACTGAAGGCGCGCCCTCAGTCCTTCTCCACCGCGAGCACGCCGGCGTGGAGGCCCACCACCGACTCGATCGTCGCGCGCTCCGGCTCGAACCCGCTGCCGATCCCCGCCACGCGCTCGAGCGTCACGGACCACGCCACCTCGTTCACCCCGGCGGGGATGGACACGGTCACGACGCTCGGGGCGTCGAACACGCGGTCGTCGCGCACCAGCTCCCGCGCGCCCACGAAGTGACGCGCGAGGTAGCGCGTCTCGGGTCCCACGCGCACCGCGAGCCTGCGAAAGAGATCGCCCGTCGGAAACGCGTGCCCCGGCGCGGTCTGCTCGAGCGTGATGCGCGCGACGTTCGCGGAGGGTGTGCGCACCACCTCCGCGCGCACCCGGAGCTGCGAAGCGAGCCACGCCGGGTCTCGCACCTCCGAGAAGGAATGCGAGCGGTGACACGTGGTGCAGCTCCGCTCGGCGGCGGGAGAGCGCGCGTGCTCGAGCATCGTCGTCTGCATCAAATGAGGCTCGCCGAGCGACGGCGCGCCGGGAAAAGGAAACTCGTGGCAGCTCCGACAGCTCGCGACGCTCGCGAACGCAGCGGAGCGGGTCACGGAATGGGGCGCCCCGGAGCGCGCGCCGCTGGAGGGCGCCGCCAGCACGGTGCCCTCCCGGGTGACGTGACACGTCACACACGCCACGCCGAGCTCGGTCGCGATCGCCGGCGCCGACGCGTTCGCCTCCGGCGCGTGGCAGCCGCGGCAGAAGGGCGTCGGCTCGACCGCGACCGCGGCCTGGAACGCGGCGTTGTCGTAGGCACGCCGGTGCATCGATCCGCGCCACGCCTCCGCCTGCTCCGCGTGGCAGCCGGCGCACGTCGCGTTGAGCGTCACCGCCGCCGCCTCGCGCGCGCGGTACGGCGACGGCATGATCGCCGCGGGCTCCGGTGCGCGCGCCGCGCACGAGACGATCAGCGAGAGGGCGAGCCGGCGCACGGCTCGTGATGGTAGCGGCTCAGCCCTGCGAAGCGACGTGGTTCGCGAGCGCGGAGACGAGGCGCTGCATGAGGACGACGCCTTCGAGGCGGCCCTCGTCGTCGATGCAGACGAGGGGATCCCAGCGTACGCGCTCGGGGCGCGTGAGCGCGCGAGTGGCGGTGGCGGCGATCGAGGCCTCCGCCTTCACGCGCATGAGGTCGTACTCGAGGCGAATGCGCGGGCCGTCCTCGCCCGAGAGGCGCATCTCGACGGGACGATTCGTGACGTCCACGCGGATCGCGACGCGCGCGTGCGCGGGCCACTCGTCGTCGCGCTGGCACACCATCGCGGGCTCGAGCGCGTCCGCGACGCGAAGCGCGGAGCCGGGCACCTTGCGATGGCGACCGCTGCGCACGAGCGCGGAGCTCGGATCGTCGGCGAGCGCGGCGTACGGCGGCGCGGGGCGTCCGAGGAAGTAGCCCTGACCGATCGTGATCCCGAGCTGGAGGAGCGCCGCGAGCTCGCTCTCGTTCTCGATGCCCTCCGCGAGCACCCACGCGTCGAGCCGGCCGGCGAGCTCGCCGAGCATCTGGATCATCGCGCGCTTCGCCTCGTTCTTGTGCAGGTCGCTCACGAGATCGCGATCGATCTTCAGCACCTGCGGTTGAAGCTCGAGCAGCTGCTTGAGACCGGAGTAGCCGGCGCCCGCGTCGTCGAGCGCGACGCGCGCGCCGCGGCGGCGGAGGGCGTCCACCGATCGCCGGATCGCGCGAAGGTCGGCGATCGGCGTGTGCTCCGTGAGCTCGAAGACGATGCCGTTGAGATCGCCGCGCTCCTCGATCGCCTCGCGGACGAGCGGCTCCTCGATGTGGTGCGGGTCGATGTTGACGGTGAGGAACGTGTTCTCGGGTCGCGTGTTGGCGAGCTCGAACGCCTGTCGCACGACGAGCGCCTCGAGCTCCGGGCCGAGCCCCGAGAGCGTGGCAGACGCGAAGACCTTGTCCGGAAAGGCGCTGCGTCCGCTCGGCAGCGTGAACCGCGAGAGCACCTCGTAGCCGATGATCTCACCCCGCACGAGATCGACGATGGGCTGCGCCACGAGCGCAAGCAGCGACGGCGTGCGCAAGATCGCGCGAACGTCGTCGGCCGTCACCGCGACCGGAACCGAGACCGTCGGCTTTCCCCCTGCCTTCGGCTCAGCCGGCATACGGCACGCTGGCCGTTAAGAGGAGGTGCATGGCGTCGACCGTACCAACCTGTCGCATCCCGGTCGAGGCACGAGAACCGAGCCCCTCACCTTCTCAGTCATTTCCACGAGTTACGAGTCCTGGCGAGCGAACCACTCCGTCGTAGCTTGATGAGCATCAGCCGCCGGGCGGGAAGGTCAGGATGAACTTGGCGCCGCCTTCGTCGCTCTTCTCGACGCGGATGTCGGCGGAGTGGTTGTCCATGATGTTCCGCACGATGGAGAGGCCGAGGCCGGTGCCTCGCCCGTCGACCTTCGTCGTGAAGAACGGCGTGAAGATGGAGCCGATGTGCTCGGGCGCAATGCCGTGGCCGTTGTCCTCGACGGCGACCTGGATGCGGCCGTCCGGAGCGAGCGACGTGGAGACCGTGAGGTGGCCGCCGCGCTCCGGGAGCGCGTGGCACGCGTTGGTGAAGAGGTTCACGAAGACCTGCGCGAGCTGCTCCGGCATCCCCTTCACGGGAGGCACCTGCTCTGCGAAGACGCGATCGACGCTCGCGCCGTGCTGCGCGATGACGTGCTCGCAGAACGCGAGCGCCTGCTCGATGACGTTCTGCACCGAGACGAGCGTGGGCACCTCGCTCGAGGGCCGCGCGTAGGCCACGAGATCGCGCGTGAAGCGGAGGATGCGCGACGAGCTCTCGCTGATGCGCCGCAGGCGCTCGAGCGAGTCCGGATCGCCCTGCGGGCCCTGCTTGCGAATGAGCCAGTCCGTGTAGGCGACGATCGAGGTGAGCGGGTTGTTCAGCTCGTGCACGACGCCCGCCGCGAGCTGACCGAGGCTCGCCAGCTTCTCCGCCTGCATCATGTGGCTCGAGAGCGCGCGGAGCTCGCTCGCGTCTTGCGTGGCGCGCGTGTGAACGCGCGCGTTCTTCAGGCCGCGGCTCATCGCGAGCACGGCACGGCGGATGACGTGCATCAGAGGCGAGCCGTCGTCCTCGATCGCGGCGTCGTCGGACGCGATGTGCAGCGTCGTCGAGCCCGCCTCCACGTCGAGCACGCGCTCGTAGCGGAAGCCGGGGAAGAGACGCGTCGGATCCATGCCCACCGCGCGACCTTCCTCGCCCTCCGGCACGTACTTGAAGAGGCGCTGCTCCGCGGGAAGGAGATCGGGCGCCGACGTCGACGCCGGCGCGGGCACGTAGCAGGCGCCGACCCCGCACTCCGGGAAGATCTCCGAGAGCTTGTGGACGAGGAACTCGACGACCTCGGCCGGGCCCGACGAGGCGGGCATCTCGCAGGCAGCGACGAGGAGGCGGTCGAGCCACGAGGCTTCCACCGCCAGCGATGCCACCCCCACCCGCGACTCGCGGCTGTTCGGGATCGACGACACCTTCACGCGCCCGTCACGATCGGCCTTGCTCTGAGGCGAGGCAGCGCTGGTCGGCGCCATCTCCTCGGACGCTGGTGACGTCGTGGAACCCATCCCCGGATGTCGTTGATGCTTTCCGGATTGAGAATGGGGCATGCCTATTCGCCCTCTCCCTTTCCGTCCCGACCTAGCTGCGGGCCGTTGCCCTGCGTCCGGATCGTGGACTGCTTCGACCAATCCTCCCCCGAGGTTCGCCGCGGCTCGCTCTTCGGCGCTTCTTCTTCGCCGTCGGGGGGCACGGGCTTCGCGACCGGCACGGCTTCTTCGCTCGCGCGATCCAGGTCGAGAATCTTCTGCTTCCCGACGTAGCTCTTCGTCTCGTACTTCGTGATCTTGCCGATCTTGCGGACGATCTCCGCCATGCGCTCGGCCTCGCTCTCGATGACCTCCGCGGCGGAGGACGCGTTGGTGCCCGCGTCGAGCAGGCGACGCAGCAAGGTCGCGTAGTTGCGCACGCTCGTGAGCGGCTGATTCAGCTCGTGCGCCGCCGCGCCCGCGAGCTCCGCGACGATGGCCTGCCGCTCCTGCGCGATGATCTGGTCCTGCGCCTGCTGGAGGCGCTGCTCCATGCGCATCTTCTCGCGGAGATCCGTGAAGATGCCGACGCTGCCGACGGGCGTCTCGCCCTCCATCATGAGCGCCCCGGCGAAGCTCACCGGGATCGTGGCGCCATTGCCGTCGACGATCTCCACCTTGAGATCTTCGATGCGCCCGCCGCCTTCGCGGATGCGCTTCATGATGTGTTTTGCGATCCCGTGCGGATAGAGGCTCCGGACGTCTCCGCCCACGATCTGGCTCGCCGCTCGTCCGAACATGCGCTCCGCCGCGCGATTGAAGAGCAGGATCTTCCCCTTCATGTCGGAGGAGATGATCGCGTCGAACGAGGAGTCGATGACGCGCTGGAGGAACTCCTTCGTGCTCTTGAGCTCCTCCTCGACCGCGCGCTGCTGCGTGACGTCGCGGAACGACGCCAGGACCGCGCCTTCCTCGCGAAGGACGCTCGCCGTGTTGACGTTGATGATGAGCGTCCGGCCGTCGCGCGTCTTGATGCGGACGTCGACGTCGCGCGGGAAGTTGCCCTGCATGAAGGACGCGTGGAGCTCGGTCGCGCGCGCCGCGTCCTCCTCGTGGAAGACGTCGCGGAGCGGCCGGCCGCGCATCTCGTTCTCCGCGTAGCCGGTGATCTCCCGCGCGCGCGGGTTCGAGAAGAGGAGCTTCCCTTCCGCGTCGAGCACGACGATGCCGTCGGCCGAGCTCTCGAAGAAGTCGGCGTAGCGCTGGAGCGACTTCATGCGCCGCTCCGCCTCGAAGCGCGCGACGGTGACCTCCTGCGTCTGATCGCGGAGCGACTGGAGCACGCGCGCGTTGCGCAGCGCGATCGCCATGGCGCTGGCGATCGTCCGGCAGAGCGCGAGCTCGCGATCGCGGAACGCGCCCGGCTTCTTCGAGCGCAGGAAGAGCACGCCCATCGGCTTGCCCTCGTAGAGGATCGGCAAGATCGACAGCGACGCGAACGTGCTGCCCTTCGAGCGGCCGATCTCCATGAGCGGATGCGTGGCCGCGTCCTCGACGACGAGGGCGGCGCCGCTCGTGAGCACCTCCTGGATCTCGGGGTACTTCGTGAGATCGATCGGGAGGTCGCGGAGCTGCTCGTCGTCCGACGCGGCGACGACATACCCCGTCGAGTGGTGATCGTGCACGAGGACGATCGAGACGCGATCGACCTTCGCCACCTCGGCGAGGCGCTGCACCACGGTGAAGAGGATGGAGCGGAAGTCGAGGTTCGACGCGAGCGCCTGCGTCAGCTCGAGGACGACCTGCGCGTCCTTCTCCTTCTTGCCGAGCTGGTCCTTCGCCTCGCGCAGGCGGAGCTGCCCCCGCACGCGCGCGACGAGCTCGACCGGCTTGAACGGCTTCTTCACGAAGTCGTCCGCGCCCGCCTCGAAGGCCTTCGCGATCTCGTCTTCCGCGTCGAGCGCGGTGAGCACCACGACCGGGAGGTCGCGCGTCTCCGGTCGGGCGCGTAGGATGCGCAGGATCTGGTAGCCGTCCGGCTGCGGCATCACGAGGTCGAGCAGGACGATCGACGGGCGGACCTTGTCGAGCTGGGCGAGCGCCTCGGCGCCCGAGCCGACGGAGACGAACTCGAGATCCGCCTTGGCCAACGCCTGGCCGAGGACATGGCGTGAAACCATGTCGTCGTCGACGACCAAGACGGGCCCGCCACCGCTCACACATGGAGCCTATCGGCCCGATTACTCTTCGAAAAGCTGCTTCTGCTTCGGGGCGCCCGGGCCGCTAGCGGGACCAGTAAAGGGCACCTTCAGGTGCTCGTAGGCCCTCCGGGTGGCGACCCGCCCGCGCGGCGTTCGGCCCAGAAATCCCTGCTGGAGCAGATAGGGCTCGTAGACGTCCTCGATCGTGTCCCGCGGCTCGCCGAGGGCTGCCGCGAGCGTCTCCACCCCGACCGGACCGCCGTCGTAGTCGTCGATGATGACGCGGAGGAGGCGCCGATCCATTTCGTCGAATCCAGCGGAATCCACGTCGAGCGCCTCGGCCGCCCTCAACACGATGGCGTCGTCGATGGCGCCGGTGCCGCGCACCTCGGCGAAGTCGCGCACGCGCCGGAGGAGGCGGTTGGCGATGCGCGGCGTTCCGCGCGAGCGCTTCGCGATCCCGAGCGCGGCGCTCTTCGCGATCTTCACCTCGAGGAGGTGCGCGCTCCGCTCGACGATCTTGGCCAGATCCTCCACCGGATAGAAATCGAGGCGAATGATGTGACCGAAGCGCGAGAAGAGCGGCGCGGTGAGGAGCCCCGTGCGCGTGGTCGCGCCGATCAGCGTGAACGGCTGCACCGGGATCTGGATCGACGACGCGAAGGCGCCGTCGCCGGTCATGACGTCGATGCGGAAGTCCTCCATCGCGGGATAGAGGCTCTCCTCGACGACGGCGTTGAGCCGATGGATCTCGTCGATGAAGAGGATGTCGTTCCGGTTCAGCTTCGTCAGCAACCCCGCGAGCGCGCCCTTGTGCTCGACGACCGGGCCGTTCGTCATGTGGAGCTCGACGCCCATCTCGTGAGCGAGGATCTGCGCGAGCGTGGTCTTTCCAAGGCCCGGCGGCCCCGAGAGGAGCAGGTGATCGAGCGGCTCGCCGCGCCGGCGAGAGGCCTCGACGAAGACGCGGAGGTTCTCCTTGTGCTTCGTCTGGCCGACGTAGTCGTCGAGCGTCTTCGGCCGCAGGGAGCGCTCGAACGAAGCGTCCTCGTTCGTCTGATCCGCGTCGAGCTCGCGCGGCGGGGCCTCAGCGGCGGGCTTCTTCGCCATCGCGGTCACTTTAGCCGCTATCCTGGGGCGCGTGCGTTCCTTCGCCATGGCCGCGCTCGTGGCCCTTAGCCTCTTGGGGTGCGGCGGTTTTGGCGGAGACGCCCCCGATCCGGCGTCGACCGGCGACGCCGGGTCGATCACGCCGAGGGATGACGCCAGCAGCGGCAGCGGCGGTCCAGGCCCCGACGGCGGGACGAGCGAGGCCGGCGCGGAGGGCGGGACCGATGACGGGCCGCGCGTGGTCCAGGCAAAGGGCTTCACGGAGATCGCGAGCACGGTGGGGACCAGTCACGAGCTGAACGTGATGCTCGATCAGCCGGCGCCCGCGAACGATCTCTTGGTGGTTGGCATCTCCTCCCTCAACGGCGGCGTGGACATCCTCGAGGTGCGTGATGGCCAGGGCGCCGTCTACACCCCGGTCGAGAGGGCCAGGACCGGCGCGATCAGGACCGAGCTCTGGTCCGGGACGACGAAGGGCACCACCGATGTCGTCACCATCGCCGTCACCGCCAACATCTCCTTCTACGTCTGGCTCATCCACGCCACCGGGCTCGCGACCCGCGTCGGTGGCGCTCGTGGTGAGACGCTGTCGGCCGACTCGGGAGCCATCGTCAGCGCCCCCATCGTCCCGCTCGCGACCCCACCCACGCTGGTCGTCTCCACCGTTCACGGCGGCCAGCTGACCGGGATCGCGCCGAGCAGCGAGTTCCACGAGGTCGCGCTCCCGATCCCCCCCGTCCCCACCACGCCGACCGCCGCCACGGCCTGGGCGCTCGTGACCACGCCCGGCAGCCGCGCCGCGAAGTGGTCCGGGCAAATCGGCCCCGTCTACAACGGCGTCACCGCTGCGTTCAGCCCGTGACGAGCGCCGCCAGCGCGTCGCGGAGCTCGCGATTCGCGTCGATGAGGCGTCCCTTCAGCGTGAAGGAGCCGTCCGCCTCCTTGTGCGAGCCATGAGACTTCACCTTCACCGTGCGCTCGCCGAACTTCGCCTCGAGGCGCGCGCCAGGCGGAGCCGAGATGGACGACCGCAGGACGATGGCGTCGTCGTCGAGCGACTGGATGTCGGCCGTGCCGCCTTTGACCCACGTGAGATGAGGAGAGATCACGTCGCTCATCCGCGCTCTTTGCGGCCGCGCCCCATCGCGGCTTCGGCTTCGCGCTTCGCGGTCTTCGCCGCGATGTCGGCGCGCTTGTCCTGCGTCTTCTTGCCCTTCGCGAGCCCGAGCTCCACCTTCACGACGCCACGCTTCCAGTACAGGCGAATCGGCACGAGCGTCATGCCCTCGCGCATGATGGCGCGCTCGATCTTCGCGATCTCGGATTTGTGAACGAGCACCTTCCGCGCGCGGCGCTCCTCGTGCGGGAACGACTTCGCTTGCTCGAAGGGTGCAATGTACATCTGCTTCAGCCAGAGCTGCCCATTCTCCACCGTCGCGTACGCGTCGACGAGCTCCACCTTGCCCGCGCGCATGCTCTTCACTTCGCTGCCGACGAGCTCGAGGCCGCCCTCGAACTTCTCCTCGACGGCGTAGTTGAAGGTCACCTTCCGGTTGTGGACGATGACCTTCTCGATGACGTCGGGCTTCTCGGCGCGCGCGGCCGTACGTGGTTGGAGTGCCATCGGAAGGCGCGTAGCTTAGCGTAAACGCGCGATGATTCCGCCGCCGAAGAACATCAAGAAGCTCGTGCGCCAGGCCCACGAGCCGGACCGCGACTACGGCATCTTCAAGGTGTTCCGCCAGCGCTACGAGGAGCTGCCGCGCGAGATCGTCGTCTACGAGTGCCCCGACTGGTGCAACGTGATCGCCGAGACGGTGGACGGCGACCTCGTCTTCCTCTGGCAGTACCGCTTCGGGACCGACGCGCTCTCGCTCGAGATCCCCGGCGGCGTCGTCGACCCCGGCGAGGAGCCCATCGTCGCCGCCGCGCGCGAGCTCCTCGAGGAGACCGGCTACGAGTGCGCGTCGATCGAGCACCTCACGTCGGTGGAGCCGAACCCCGCGTTCCAGGGCAATCACTGCCACACGTTCGTCGCGCGCGGCTGCCGCCTCGTGGCGGAGACGCAGTTCGACGACGAGGAGGACCTCGAGACCGTGCTCGTGAAGAAAGCGGACCTGCCGGCGCTGCTCGACAGCGGGCAGGTCACGCACGCGCTGGTGCTCGGACCGCTCGAGACCTACTTGCGGCGCGAAGCGGAGGCCGGACGGCGCTTGGTCTCGGGGCAGAGCTCGACGACGTCGCCGTCGTAGAGCTCGATCTCCTCGCTCCTCGCGTTCGCGATGGGCACCTCGCTCGTGCCCGCCTCCGCGCGCTCCGCGAACTCGTGCTCGAGGGTGCGGCGGAGGAAGTAACGGCCGTCACCGACGCCGAGCGCGAGGATCACGCGGCGGAGATCGTAGGCGAGCGCGACCGCGTTCGGGTAACGGAGCTCGGGGTTCACCTCGAGGCAGCGCTGGATGATCGCGAGCGCGCCTTGCGGGAGGTTCGGCTTGAACGTCTGCGGCTGGACGTAGCCCTCGCGCGCGAGCTTCATCGCTTCCCCGTTGTTCAGGCTCGCGGGGAAACGAGGGCCGATGAGGAGCTCGTAGAGGAGCACGCCGAACGCGAACACGTCCGAACGAGCGTCCGCCTCGATCCCCTTCGCGACCTCGGGGGCCATCGCCGCCGCGCGCGCCGCGAGCTGGCGCAGCGAGCGGATGCTCGACGTGGCGGCTCGCGCGTTCGACATCTCGAAGTCGGAGACCTTCACCTCGCCACGCCACGAGAGCAGGATCTCCCGCGCGCAGATCGAGTGGTGCACGAGCCCGAGCTGGTAGCCATCGCTGCCACGCGCGACGCGAGCCCCGGCGAGCGCCTCCGCGACCTCGGCCGCGATGAAGAGCGCGAGGTCGAGCGGCATGCGTCGGCTCGACGAGGCGTACTCGTACTGGAGGTCGGCGAGCGAGATCCCGTCGACGAGCTCCGTGATGATGGTCGGCTGGCCACGCCAGTCCACACACTCGTGGACCTGCACCACGTTCGGGTGATCGACACACGCCGCGCGCTGCGAGGTCTTGAGCAGGCTCTCGAAGACCTGCTCCGCCTCGTCGCTCGAGACCGTGGAGAAGACCTTCGCCGCCACCTTCCGGCGAACGCCGTTGGCGGTGACGAGCTCGCCTCGATACACGGTGCAGGCCGAGCCTTTTCCGAGCACCGCCCCCAGGCGCACGGAACGACCCGCGCCGAGGTCGATGACCTCCTGGCGGAGTGGATGGATCTGGCTGTTGAGGGCCATGGCTACGAATAGGCGCACTGCAACGACCAAGCCGGTGGATCCGCGGACGAGCGGGCCGCTAAATCCCCAGGCACGCTCGAGCGCCCTGGATCGTCGCTTAGCCGTCACCGGATCCGGAACTATCTCGGGCACTTAGAGGGCATTTGTGAGCAGAGGTGAGGGCTTTTTCGAGGACGGGAGTAAAAGTACAGTCATGCGAGAGGCGATACGGCCTCGTCTACATCTCTTCGTCTGCGCCAACCGGCGGACCGGATCGCCGCTCGGCCCCGGCTGCGGCGACCATGGAGAAGCCGTGTACGAGGCGCTGAAGAGAGCGGTCACCAACGTGGCGAGCGTCTGGATCACGAAGACGCACTGCCTCGGCATCTGCCCGAAGAGCGGCTGCACGGTCGCCCGCTATCCGCAGCAGACGATCGTCACGGATGTCGTCCCCACCGACGCGCTGGCGCTGCTGTCCGATCCGCCTCCCGCGGTCGAGCCCCACGCGATCGAGCGCGAGCTCGCCGCGCTGGAAGAGCTCCAGCGAAAAAAGGTCCTCGATCTCGCGCGCCGGTTGAAACCCGGACTTACCCTCGAGGACGTTCAGAATCCGCACGACTTCCCGGAGCTCGACGACCCCGACTGGCATTACGCCGACGGCGTCCTCGCCGGCATCGCATCCGTGAAGACGGCCCTCGCGGCGCTGAAGAAGAGAGACTCGTGATGGCGAAGAAGAAGGAGCGCTCGGAAAAAGAGGACAAGGTCAACCTTCCCAGGTTCGGCGGCTTCAACGCCATCGCGGCCGGCCTCGGCGATCTGAAGGCACGCATCGAGGCGGATCAGAAGGCGAAGGAAGCGGCGGCGAAGGAGGCCGGCAAGAAGCCGGCGCCGCCGCCCGCGCCGCGCGTTCCGCCTCCGAAGAAGCTCACCGCCGCGGAGTCGCGCGAGGACGAGCTCACGTTTCATCGCATGATGAGCGGCGTCACTCCCCTCGAGGATCGTGGCAGTCGCGTGACGGTGGCAGGCACGGCGCGCGTCGAGCCCAAGGTGACGAAGCAGGTCGACCTCCGCGAGCGCGCGAAGGAAGAGGCGAAGTCGGTCCTCGATCACCTGCATCATCTCGTCGATGACGGCGTGCGCTTCGAGGTCACCGACGACGGCCGGCGCTGCGAGGGCCGCCGCCTCGACGTGCCGCCGAACCTCGTCCGCGAGCTCCGCCGTGGCGTTTTGCCCATCGACGGTCGGTTGGATTTGCATGGCTTCGGCGCGGAGGATGCGCGCACGAAGCTGCTCGACTTCCTGAAGACGCAGCGAGCCCGCGGCGAGCGATGCGTGCTCGTCATCCACGGCAAGGGCGAGCATTCCGAGCGCGGGAACGGCGTCCTTCGCGGCGAGATCTCCGCGTGGCTCTCGCAAGGGCGCGCCCGGGAGCACGTCGCCGCCTTTTCCACAGCACGCGAAGAAGACGGCGGCGAAGGCGCGGTCTACGTCGCTCTCCGCCGTTGAACGACGAGAACGAGCAGTACAGCCGGTACAGATCGTCCGATGCCGCCCCGCGTCACGACGTAAGGCCTAGCCCCAGCGCACAGGCGCGACTAGTGTTCGCCATAGGAGCCGCGGATGGTCGACAAGCTTCAGAAGATTTGGGTCGATGGCGAGATGGTGGCGTGGGACGACGCCAAGATCCATCTGCTGACGCACTCGTTCCACTACGGCATCGCGGCGTTCGAAGGCATCCGCGCGTACAAGCGCGCCGATGGCAAGAGCTACATCTTCCGCCTCCGCGAGCACATCGATCGCCTCTTCGACACGGCGAAGCTCACGCTTCTCAAGCCCGAGTTCTCGAAGGAGCAGATCTCGAAGGCGTGCGCCGACATCCTCAAGGTCAACTCGCTCGAGGAGGGCTACATCCGCCCGATCTTCTACATGGGCGAAGGGGCGATGGGCATCTACGCGCCGAACAACCCGACGAAGACGTCCGTCCTCGCGTGGAAGTGGGGCGCGTACCTCGGCGAGGAAGCGCTGAAGAGCGGCATCCGCGCGAAGATCAGCTCGTTCGCGCGTCACCACGTCAACATCAGCCTCGCCAAGGCGAAGATGACGGGGCAGTACACGAACAGCGTGCTCGCGAAGCGCGAGGCGAAGTTCGGCGGCTACGACGAAGCGATCATGCTCGACGCGAACGGCTACGTGTCCGAGGGCACGGGCGAGAACATCTTCCTCGTGAAGAAGGGCGTGCTCCACACGCCGGACCTCTCGTCGTCGATCCTGGAAGGCATCACGCGCGACACCGTCATCACGCTCGCCAAGGACCTCGGCCTCACCGTCCACGAGTGCCGCATCACGCGCGATCAACTCTGGCTGGCGGACGAGGTCTTCTTCACCGGCACGGCCGCGGAGATCACGCCCGTGCGCGAGATCGACAACCGGCCGATCGGCGAAGGCAGCGTCGGCCCGATCACGAAGAAGATCCAGACCAGGTTCTTCGACATCGCGCGCGGCACCGACAGCAGTCACCCCGAGTGGCTCACCCTCGTCTCGTAGCGTTCGCGCTCGTTCTCCTCGCGTGCAGCAGCGACCCGGCGACGTCACCGCCGGTCGCAGTACCCGTCGAGGTCAAAGGCGGCAAGCCGCCTGCGTACACGACCGACTCCGAGAAGTGGGGCAAGTTCCACTCGAAGCGCTTCAACGTCACGGTGAACCTGCCGGACGGAAAGGCGTGGAAGATCGACGACCACTCCGAGCCCGACACGGTCGCGGTGCACGAGGGCACCTCCACGCGTCTCACGGTTCGTGCGACGAACGAGGAAGGCCTCATGAATCGCAAGCGCTGCGAGGAGCGCGGCCGGGCGATCGGCGTCTTGCCCGCCAGCGCGGACAAGGCGTTCATGACCGTGGAAGACGAGGTGTGGATCGGCCCCGAGGCCTACGACTCGCGCGTGTGGGTCGCGATCGAGCCCGGTCGCCCGGGCGGCGGCGTCGCCGGACACGTCTTCCTGTTCGGCTCGTTCATTCGCCGCTGCCTCTTCATCCACCTCACGACGACCGTGCCGAGCGCGAAGGAGGACGAGGCCCTCGCCACGCGCCTCGCGGTCGCGAAAGAGAAGATGGTCAAGACGATCACCCTCGACGCCCCGCGTACGACGGAAGACGCGGAGCTCCCGCGCGACAAGCCCGGCCTCAAGCGCTGACCGGTCAGCGCGCGCAGCGGAAGCCCATCCAGTCGAGGCGCTCGTCGTACGAGATCGGGTAGAAGATCCAGCTCCGGAGATCGCCCGCGCCATCCGCCCAGTCACCGGTGACGGCGTAGACCTGATACGCGCCGCTCCCTCCCGTCCCCTGCGGCTGCGGCCCCATGAGGAGCGCGCAGTCGTTGCACGGGTTGGGCAGATCCGTGTCGGAGGACCCCGGCTTCGCGTCGAGGACGAACTGCCCGACGTTGCCCGCGAGATCGAGCTGACCGTACTTGCCCGCCCCGGCCGGGAGCATGCCGACGGGCGCGAGGTCGGCGCCCTCGTCGCAGCCGAAGCATCCCTGATCCTGGCAGGTCCCGCCCGCGTCGACGCAGGTCGCGGCGTTGCACGTCCCAAGCTGCGCGGGCGTGGCGCCGACGCACTTCGGCGGCGGGCACGTCTCGGCTGGCTCCGCGTAGCGACACTCGTACGACGCGCGCGTCTTGTCGATCGCGGTGCTGCCCGGCGGCTGCGACCAGGGATAGACGCGCTGCTCGTCGCCGCCCGCCGCGGCGAAGTTCCACTCCGCGAACGTCGGGAGGCGACCTCCGTCCCACGCGCAGAACGCGAACGCTTCGAACCAGGTCATGTGCGTCATGGGCTTGCTGTCGTTGGGCCCCGGCGCCTTCGTGTACGTACCGCCTCGCAACGCGTCCTCGAAGAGCTCGGTCGTGTTCGAGAGCTGCACGTTCCACTCCTGCTTCCAGCCGCTCCCCGGGATCCTGGGATGAGCGCCGGCGCCCTCGGGAGGCGCCGCCGAGGCGACGCCCCCGCCCGCGGCGACGAACGCGCGAAAGCGCGCGACGGTGACGTCGTAGACGTCGAGCCGGTATGGGCTCAGCGTCGCCGACTCGTCGGATCGATTCGCGCGTTCGAACGTGCCGCCGGGTACGGGCTTCGACTCGCAGCAGCTCGTGGCGGAGGCTCCGCACTTCAGCCCGCCGGCGCAGCTCGGCCACGACGTGCACGTGCCGCTCACGCATGCCTCGGGGCACTCGGAGCACGTCGTCGCATCGTACGCGCCGGTCTCGCTCGTGACGGTGCCGTCCTTGATCGTACCGCCGCCGTCCGCGGGGCTCCCCGCTTCGATCGGCGCGCCGGGCCCCGCGCCGTTGCACTCGTTGCCCTGACAGATCGCGAGATCGCCGGCGCCGTTCAGGGCGTTGCAGGCAGCGGCGACGAGGAGCGCGCTGGTGAGGAGATACGCGAAACGCCGCATTGGTAGACCCTACCTTCCCGATCGCATCACTGCGCTCGTTTCGGTAGGGCCCCCTTTCAAACCGTGCATGCGGATTTCCCGCACACGGCTTACCGATGATCTCTCGTGGAAGAGCATTACGCAGCCTCCGGATAGCGGACAGTGCCACGCAGGCGGTAAAGCCCATGGGCCACGAAGAAGTCGCGGGTCCACGCTTCCGCATCACCCGGTATGAGGTTACGTCCCTTGCGCTTCATCATGAAGCTCTTGAGACGACGCCACACGTACGAGTCGAGCTGATTGAAGCGCATCGCCGCATTGCCGGTTCGGAAGTAGTTGCCCCATCCACGAAGAACTGGGTTCAGACGGTCGAGGAGTACTCGCACGTCCTTCACGCCGTTCCTCGCTCGCGAGGTCTCTTCCTTCACCTTCTGCCGCACGCGCTTCATGCTCGCCTTCGATGGTTCGCGCTGAAGAAAGTAGACGCGCTTCCGCGTTCTCTCCCAGATCGCCCCGCTCAGGCGCTTCCGCAACGTGCAGCCGAGGAAGTCGAAGCTTTGCTGTCCCCAGCTCAGGTCAACAGTCCTCGTCTTCTCCGGATGCAGCTCGAGACCGAGAAACGCGAGCACTCTTCGCACGCGTACCTCAGCGCGCTCGACTTGCCACTTCGCGTCGCACATGACGACGAAGTCGTCCGCGTAGCGCACGAGCGTGCCGTATTTGGCCCCCTCGCGTTCCCACGCGACATCGAGCACGTGCAGGTAGATGTTGGCGAGCAGAGGTGAGATCACCCCGCCCTGAGGTGTCCCCGCCGTCGGATGACGGACGCGACCTTCTTCCATCACGCCTGCTTCGAGCCACTTCCTCAGCAGCTTCAGGATCCGCCGGTCCGAGATGCGCTTCGCCACGAGCCTCAGAAGCTTCTCGTGATCGATGCTTCCAAAGTAGTTCGAGATGTCGGCGTCGAGCACGTGATTGCCGCCTTTCGCGCCGCGTTTCCGCAGCGTCTCAAGGGCCATCGTCGCGCTCCGCTTCGGACGGAAGCCGTACGAGGTCGACTTGAAGTCGGCTTCGTAGATCGGCTCCAGCACCAGCTTCGCCGCCGTCTGAACGACTCGGTCTCGGATCGTCGGGATCCCGAGCGGCCTTGTCTTCCCATCGGCCTTCGGAATGTCCTGGCGACGGACCATCGCCGGCCAGTACGTCCCTTCGCGCAGCGAGACGGCGATCTCTTCGAGGAAGATCTCGACGCCACCCTGCTCGATGTCGGCGATCGTCAACTTGTCGACGCCCGCCGCCCCCTTGTTGCACCTTACACGCTTCCACGCTTCCTCGAGGACGTCACTCCGCGAGAGATGGTCATACAGCGCGTGGAAGCGCCGCTCCGGCGACCGCTTGGCCGCTCCACACAGTCGACGTTGCAGTCGTCGCACTTTGTCGACGGGCGTACGCCCATCGGGGTCGGTAGGTCCGCTCGAAGCGGCCATTCCCTCGCGCTTACCTGCTCCTCCGACATGATCACCGCAGGGGCCTCTCCCTCCGATCGCGTTGTTCTGCGCGATCATCGACAGTACTACGGCCCCCTCGGACTCCCGCTCCGCAGCGCTCGACTTCGCCTTCGGCTTATACGAGCCACCTTGCCGCGACGACGGCAACGGAGACGGGTCTCCCGTGTTCCGAACTCTTCCTTCAACGCGTGCTGCTCTCTCTACCCCGCCGAGATCGTCCGCGCGCTCCGAATCTGGCGCGGATGATGTTGCCTTCGCCGTGACGTGAGCGGCTCGGCTCCCGGATTGTTTCTCTTTCGAGGCTGCAAGCTTCACTTCATGTTGCGGCCCGCGTTGTTGCTCCCTCCGTAGAGGCTTTCGACGTCCCGCTTGGGACAGTGGGATCTCTCCCGCCGCCTGGGACCTGCTACCCGGCGCTTCGGCGCCTACCGGGACCGGATTCTCACCGGATGGAAAAGCGCGGCGTGCGAACGAGGGGGCAGCCTCCTGCGAGGACAAGCCTTCGTTCGCGTCACGACGCACCACGTACCGAGAGTAGCTCTTGCTACGCTTCCGGACGATGGTGAACGACCATGGCTCCCACGCCGCGCTCGACACCGACGTGGCGATCGAGACGCCGGAGCACATCGTCTTTCACTATCGAATCGCGGGCCCTGCGCGCCGGGCCCTCGCGCACGTCCTCGACCTGCTCCTCTGCTACCTCCTCGTCGCAGCGTTCGGGCTGGCCATCCTCCTCGCCGCGATGGGAGGCGCGATCCGGACCGGCGAGGTCACCGCCGCGGCCAAGGCCGGCGTCGGCCTGATCCTGCTCGCGCTCTTCGCGGCGCAGTGGATCTACTTCGTCGTCTGCGAGGCGATCTGGGGCCGATCGCCCGGGAAAATGGCGGTCGGAGTGCGAGTCGTCACCACGAGCGGGCGCCCGATCGGGTGGCGGGCGGCCGCGCTCCGGAACCTGCTGCGCGCCGCCGACCTCCTGCCCGTGGGGTACCTGGTCGGCGTGTTTGCCATGAGCGTCTCCTCGAAATTCCAGCGCCTCGGCGATCTCGTGGCAGGGACCATGGTGGTCGCGCCCGAGCAGACGCGCCGCGCGCGAGCGCTGGAGCTCGAGCCGCCAGCCGAGCCGCGCGAGCTCGCCACCCTCCCCGACCACGTCACCCTCGACGCCGACGAGCGTGTCGCGATCGAGATGTTCCTCCGCCGCCGCCACGCGCTCGGCGTCGCCCGCGAGAACGAGCTCGCGTCCATGATCGCAGGGCAGATCGGAGAACGGATCGGATACACGCATCCGAGCCCGGCGCGCCTCCTCGCGCTCGTGTACGACCGCGCCGTCAACGCGGGACGCACGGAGGCGCCGCCGTCATCGATCTTTCCGAGGCGCGCATGAGCGTCGCATCCGCGCTCACGGAGAAGGCCTTCGCCGATCGGCGGCGCGCGGACTGGGAGACGCTCGAGGCGCTCGGAGTGAAGGCGTCGCGCGGGCTCAAGAAGCTCGACCCCACGGAGGTGGTCCTCGTCTCGCCGCTCTACCGCAGCGTGTGCAACGACCTCGCCGCCGCGCAGGCCGCTCGCTACAGCGCCCCGCTCGTCGAGTACCTGCTCGGGCTCACCGCCGCCACGCACTCGCTCGTGTACGGACCGCACGCGCGGGGTCGCGAGGACGAGCGGCACGGCAGCCTGCGCCGCGCGTGGCTCGTCGCCTTCCCGCGCGCGGTGCGGGCCAAGAAGCGCGAGATGCTGCTCGCGACGGCGCTCTTCTTCGTGCCGTTCGTGCTCGGCGCGCTCCTCACCCTGCGCGATCCGACCTTCGCGTTCCGCGTCGTCCCGGAGGCGATGCTTCGTCCGCTCACGGAGGCCTACGCGAGAGGCTTCGGCGACGGGCGCGAGGCCGGCGACGGCGCGATGATGGCGGGGTTCTACGTCTACAACAACGTCGGCATCGCGCTCCGCTGCTTCGCGCTCGGCATCTTCGCGGGCCTCGGCTCCGCGTTCTACCTCGTGCAGAACGGCCTCTCGATCGGCGCGATCCTCGGCTACGTGGCGTCGCAAGGCGCGGGCGCCAACATCGGGATCTTCATCGTCGGGCACGGCTCGCTCGAGCTCGGGGCGATCGTGCTCGCGGGCGGAGCGGGGCTCTCCATCGGCTGGTCGATCGTGGCGCCCGGAGATCTCCCGCGCATCACGTCGCTGCAGCGCCGCGCGCGCGAGATCCTCGTGATCGTGGCAGGCGCCTCGGTCATGCTCGTGATGGCGGCCGCGATCGAGGGCTTCTGGTCCGCGTCGAGCGCGCCGCTGTCCGTGAAGCTCGGCGTCGGGGCGACGCTGTTCGTCCTCGTGATGGCCTACATCCTGTTCGCGGGTCGCGCGCCCGACGCGGAGCGCCGATGAACCTCCGCGAGGCGCGGGTGGCGTTTCGCGATCGGTCGGTCGCGGACGTGCTCGATCTGGCGGTGCGCTTCCTCGCCGTGCACGCGCGCGTGTACGGCCGCGTGGCGCTGTTCACGCTCCTGCCGTTCGGGCTGCTGGCGCTTCTCTTCGGGCGCGTCTTCGGCTGGACGCTCGCCTGGGCGGTCGCGATCCCGCTCGCGGTGTTCGTCGAGGCGCCGTTCACGATCCTCGCCTCGCGCCTCGTCTTCGAGGACGACGTGCGCGCGCGCGACGTGCTACGAGCGTCGCTCACCGCCGCGCCGCGCGTCCTCCTGACGCGTGTCATCGCGCTCGTGATGATCGGCGCCGGCACGAGCTGCTTCTTCGTTCCCGGCGTCGGGCTCGCCGCGCTCACGCTCTTCGTCAGCGAGGCGATGCTCCTCGAGCGCGCCGGCATGATGACCGCGTTCGGCCGTGCGCAGCGCGTGGCCTCGAACGCGATCGGCGACGTGGTGCTCGCGATCCTCGTCATCTCGCTCGTCCCGGTCGCGGCCGTGCTCCTCACCGACTTCGGAGGACGCACGCTCATCGGCGAGATCTTCCAGTTCCGACCGCCGCCCCCGGTGTGGACCGAGGGTGGGAGCGCGCTCGGTACGATCGGGCTCTTCCTCCAGGTGCCGTTCCTCGCCACCGCGCGCTTCTTCCTCTACCTGAACGTGCGAACACGCACCGAGGGCTGGGACATCCAGACCCGGTTCGCGCGGCTCGCGGTTCGGGAGGAGCGCGCGTGATTCACCTCGCGCTCGTGGCCGCGCTCGCCGCTCCGCCGGCACACGACGTCGAGGCCATCGACGCCACGAAGACGGCCGCGGTGCGCGAGGAGAAGCTCGCCTTTTGCGCCGATCCCGCCAAGCCGTTCGGTCCCCACCAGCGCGCGACGTGCGCGACCGCGCGCGAGCTCGAGGGCTGCCAGGGCCTCGTGGACGCGTGCAACGCGGACCTGCCGACCGGCAACTCCGACTGGCTCGCGAAGCTCCTGGAGGTGCTCGCGCCGATCGCGCACGTGCTTCTCTACGCGATGATCCTCGTGATCGTCGTGGCGGTCGCGATCCCCGTGGTCGGCGGGCTCCTCCAGCTCCGCAAGCGCCAGCGCCGGCGACAGGAGGAGAGCGCGAAGCCGAACGCGGCGCGGCTGATGGAGCCGAACGATGCGCCGCCGCCCGAGGAGACCGAGCCCGAGGAGGCGCTGCGTCGAGCCGAGGACTTCCTCGCACGCGGCGAGCTCCGGCGAGCGCTCTCGTTCTCCCTCGTCGCCTCGCTCGGCGCGCTCGGTCGCCGCGGCGCGATTCGCCTCGGTAAGCACCGCACGAACGGCGAGTACGTCCGGAGCTGCGTGGACGAGGCGGCGCGCCCGCCGCTCCGCGAGATCGTTCGCATCGTGGACGCGGTCGAGTTCGGCGGGGCGGAGGCCACCTCCGAGCAAGCGGCGCAGGTCACGGCACGCGCCCGCGCGATCGTGCGGGCGGCTGCGGTCGTCGCCGCGCTGACGCTGCTCGGCTGCGATCCGCCGAAGCGCGGCAGCGATCCCGCGGGCGACGAGCTGCCCATCGCGGTGCTCGTACGTAACGGATACACAGTGCACCCGCTCGGCAGCTCGCTCGCGACGCTGCCGGTGCCGGAGCGCGAGGACCAGGGGGCGCCCGTCGTCGTCATCGACACGGAGCGCGTCCCGCTCGAGAGCGAGACGCAGGCGCACGTCCTCCGGTGGGTCGAGGCGGGCGGCGTCCTCGTGCTGTTCGGGCGCGCGAGCGGCTGGCCGTCCGAGGTCAGCGCGAAGGAGGACGTCGCCGACGTCCGCGATCTCGAGGTCGACGTTCCGGATCCGAACGACGGCCTCGTCGATCCGGAGTCGGACGAGCCAGCGGACAACGCCGGTCGTCCGGTCCGGTTCACGGCGCGCGTCGGACGCCGCGACGCGTTCTCGTGGACGAGCGCGGACCACCAGGTGCTCGCCCGGCTCGGACGATCCACGTACGCGGCCAAGCGCCGCTTCGGGCGTGGCTTCATCCTCGGCGTCGCGAACGACGAGCTCTGGACCAACGTGGGGGTGATGCCGAAGCACAACGCGGCCGCGCTCGTGACGCTGATCCGCGCCGTCTCGCACGACATGCGCCGACGGCACCTTGCCGTCGACGGCGCGCTCGGCGATCTACGCGTGGCGCGCGCGGAGGACGGGATCCCGCCGCCGTCGAATCCGTTCGCCGCGCTCGTCGCCGCCGGCCTCGGCAAGGGCGCTTGGCACGCGCTCGCAGCCGCGCTCCTCCTCTTCCTCTGCTACGGCATCCGCCACGCGCGTCCGCGGGCGGCGCCGGGCGCTCCGCGGCGCGCCTTCGTCGAGCACGTCGAGGCCACCGGCGCGTTCTATTCGCGTTCGCCCGCGCGGTCGCACGCGCTCGCGTCGTACGGTCGCTTCGTCGAGCTCCGCCTCCGCGAGCACGCGCCGCGCGGCACCGATCCGGCGACGTTCCTCGCGTCGCGCACGGGCGCCGACCCAGCGCACGTGACGCAGCTCCTCGAGCGCGCGGCGGAGGCGAGGACGGACGAGCTCCCGCGAGGTGATGAGCTCGACGTGATCGCCGAGCTCCGGACGTTGCTCTCGAAGGCCCTTACTTCCCCCGACCTACCGCGTAGTGCGTCTTGATGCGCTCTTCCGTGAGCGAGTGCTCGTAGACCGCGAGCTCGTCGATCGCGCCCTTGTACCAGGACCGGCCCGAGCAATCGAAGCAGGCGGTCCCGCCCACCGTCCACTTCGTCTTCGTGGCCGGGATCGGGTTCACCACCCCGTCGTGATGCTCGCGTAGCTCGCCGTCGTAGTAGAGGCGCATGCCGTTCGAGTCCGCGACACCCGCGACATGATGCCATTCGTGGAACGCGATCGTCACCTGGTTGTAGACCGCGCCGGCCGCGTGATCCGCGGACCACCGCTCGAAGGTGAGCGATCCGTCGAGGGTCTGCAGGAGCCAGCCCTGACGTGGATCGAAGACCTCGTGGTCGACGAGCCACCCGTATCCGTCCTGGATGGCCTCGATCCGCATCCAGAGCTCGAGGACGCACTCGCTCGCGCCGTCGCACTCCTGCCCGACCGGGAGCTCGATGATGCCGCCCTCGAACGTGATCGCGGTGTCGGGATCACCGGCGAGCGCGCCCGGGGTCCCGAGCGCGATCTGGTCCGGGTAGGTCGCGGCGAGGGGGCCCGTCTCGTTCTTCACCGCCGTCGCTCCCGGCGCGTCGCCGAAGCGAAGATAGATCGATGGCGTGTCCGCGAGCACCTCTCGGGCGTACGCGCTCTTGGTCGCGCCCACGCTCCCTCCATCGCCCGCGTCGCTGCCCGGCGCTCGCCCGTCCGTCTTCGCCTCGACGACGCCGCCATCCGGCGCGCCCGGCTCGTCTCGCGACGGCGCGCCACCGCTCAGCCCGTCGACCGAGACGAGCAGCGAGCACCCCGTGAGGAGCAGAGCCGCGCCGGCGAGCGCACGAGACATCGTCATGGAAGTCATACGAGCCCCGTCCGAGCTACGCGAACGATTCCACGAGCGCGCGCGCCTCGACGATGTTGTCCTCGATGCTGCAGTAGGTCCACCCGCCGTAGCGTCCCGCGCTGTACACGCCGGATCGCCGGAGCTCCTCGGCCAGGCGCTTGTGCTCCGCGACCGACTTGCCGGTGATGTGGACGTACGCGGGATCCATCACGACACTGTGCTCGGCGACGAGCTGATGGCCCTTCGTGACGCCGTTCTTCGCGAGGTCCGCGAGGACACGGGCGCGCGTGGCCTCGACGTCGACGCTGGCGTCACGCGCGAAGCCGATCTCGACGTACAGGCTGAGGCGATCGGTGTCGAAGATGTTGTCGTAGAAACCGACGCGATAGAACACGGTCTCGCGGTCGGGGTAGTAGATCCAGTGGACGTCCTTCTGCCCCTTGCGATCGAAGCCGAGGTTGAAGACGAGGACCTTGTTCCACGAGTACACGCTCGAGTCGTGCTCGATGTGCGCGAGCGCGAGGAGCTTGTTGAACGGCGCGGAGGAGACGAGACGCTCGAAGTGGATCTCGCGCTTGTCCGTCTTCACCACCTTCCCGGCGAGGTCGATCCCCATGAGGCGCTCTCCGAGAGAGAGGCCGCCGGGCCTCACCGCGCTCGCGATCGCCTTCACGTATTCGATGGCGCCGCCCTCGGGGTAAGTGAAGTGCGCGTTGTAGGTCGCATTGTTGGCGACCTTCATGTTGCGAATGATGTCGGTGAGGTCGGCGTGGGGGAAGAAGCGGCCCATCGCGTCTTTGTCGAGCGAGCCGAGATCACACGCGTAGAGCTTCTCGTTGTACGGGATGAGGAACTTCTCGGAGATGGCGCGGCCGAGGCGCGAGTACAGCATCGACTGGAAGCTGTCTCTCTCGCCGAGCGAGGGGTCGGACTTCGGAGGCCCCTTCGCGTCCTGTGACGCGAAGTAGAGGTCGTAGAGGCAGTCGATGAACTCGTCTTGCGGCAGCTGATGGATGTTCTTCTGGAACGGGAAGTCGATCTGCCGATCCTTGTATTGAATGAAGGACTTCTTCTCGACCTCGAGGATGCGCTGCGCCGGCATG
Organism: Labilithrix sp.; assembly: GCA_046351255.1. Classification (GTDB taxonomy): domain Bacteria; phylum Myxococcota_A; class Polyangia; order Polyangiales; family Polyangiaceae; genus Labilithrix. The sequence goes on along the minus strand of JAXLYU010000032.1, from coordinate 25,115 downwards.
CGGGCCTTCAGCCATTCCTCGATCCCCTTGTTCTTGAAGTGGAAGAAATGGCCCGAGTAGTCCCAGACGAAGCCCTCCTTCTTGATCGTCTTGCAGTAGCCGCCGATCTCCTTGTCCGCCTCCAGGACGAGGTAGTCGCGGTCGCCACGGTCCTCGAGCGCGGCAGCGGTGGCGAGGCCGGTGATGCCTGCGCCGACGATCAGAGTCTTCACGCTCTCCATCGCGCGCAAACCTAGCAGATGTCGTCGGCGCCGTATTCGGGGCGGCGATGGAGTAAAGTCGTGGCGCGATGACACCGGAGGCCTTTTCGGAGACGTTCGACCGCATCCGGTCCCAGATGGCCAAGGTCGTGGTCGGCCAGGAAGACCTCGTCTTCGGGCTCATCGTCACGGCGATCGCAGGGGGCCATGTCCTCATCGAGGGGGCCCCGGGGCTCGGCAAGACGCTCGTGGCGCGCTCGTTCGCGCGGGTGTCCGGCGCCGCGTTCAAGCGCGTGCAGTTCACACCCGACCTGATGCCGAGCGACGTCACCGGCTCGAGCATCTTCGACCGCCAGGGCGGCACCTTCACGTTCGTGGCAGGTCCGATCTTCTGCCAGCTCCTCCTCGCGGACGAGATCAACCGCGCGCCGGCCAAGACCCAGTCCTCGCTCCTCGAGGCGATGCAGGACCATCAGGTCACGGTCGACGGCACGTCGCATCCGCTGCCGGCGCCCTTCATCGTGGTGGCGACCCAGAACCCGGTGGAGTCCCAGGGCACCTATCCCCTCCCCGAGGCGCAGCTCGATCGCTTCCTGATGAAGCTCACGGTCGCCGATCCGCCGCGCGAGGTGGAGCAGCAGATCGTGAGGAACCACGCCACGGGCTTCGACCCGACGGACCTCTCCCAGCTCGCGGCCGTCACCACGCCGGAGGAGATCGTGGCGATGAGCCAGGTCGCCCGTGCGATCCGCGTCGACGACGCGGTGGTCGGCTACGTGGTCGATCTCGTGCGCCGCACGCGAGACGACCGCGCGATCGAGCTCGGCGCCTCGCCGCGCGCTTCCATCGCGATGATGAAGGCGTCGCAGGTCGTGGCGGCGAGCGAGGGCCGGGACTTCGTCACTCCGGACGACGTGAAGGCGACCGCGAAGCCCGTGCTCCGTCATCGCGTCATGCTCCATCCGGACGCGGAGCTGCAGGGGATCTCGGCCGACGAGCGGATCGACGAGATCCTGAAGGCGGCGCCGGTCCCACGCGGGCAAGCGTGATCCCGACGAGACGCCTCGTCGCGCTCGCCTTCGTCGCCACCGCGGCGGCGGTGGTCGCCGGGTACGTGTCGGGCGTCGACGCGGCGTGGATCGCGATCGACGCGCTCCTGGTCGCCTCCGCCGGCGCCGATGCCCTCGCCGGACGCAAGCGCGTCATGCGCGTGGAGCGGCGCGCGGCCGACATCTTCTCCGTCGGCCGTCCGAACCCGGTGACGATCGTGCTGACGAACGAGAGCGATCGCCCGCTCGCCGGCACGGTGATGGACGACCCGATCGACGATGCCACGGTCACGGGTCTGCCCGGCACGTTCGAGCTGCCCCCGCACGGAACGGCGCAGCTCCGGTACGAGATCACGCCGCTCCGCCGCGGAGAGCGCCAGCTCCGCGGGGTGACGGTGCGCTACGGCCTGCCGCTCGGGCTGCTCTCGCGGCAGGAGCGCGTCGAGCTGCCGGAGGACGTGGACGTGTATCCGGACGTCCATGGCGCGCGCACGCTCGAGATGCTCCGCCGTCAGGGCCGCGAGGACGCGCGCCTCGGCTCCTTGCGCGTGCGCGGCGGCGACACCGAGTTCGAGCGCCTCCGGCCGTACCAGCGCGGCGACGAGATGAAGCACGTCGACTGGCGCGCCTCCGCGCGGCGCGAGGAGCTCGTGGCCCGGCAGTTCCAGGCCGAGTCGAACCAGAACGTGGTGTTCGCGCTCGACATCGGTCGCGGCATGCGTGGCGAAGATCAGTCGGGCATCACGAGCATCGATCGCGCGCTCGCGGCCGCTCTCCTCACCGCCGACGTCGCGCTCCGCGGCGGCGATCGCGCGGGCCTCCTCACGTTCGACGACAAGCCGCGCTCGTTCCTGCGCCCCACGGGCGGCCGCTCGGGCGGACGCAAGCTGACGCGCGCCGTCTACGCGCTCGACGCGGGCTTCGCGGCGACGGACTACCGCGCGGCGATGGTCTTCTTGAAGACGCAGGTGAAGGCGCGCTCGCTCTTCGTGATCTTCACGAACCTCCTCGACCCGCGGGCCGCGAAGGACCTCGCGGCGGCGGTGCGCTCGCTCCTGCCGCGCCACCTCCCGCTCTGCGTGCTCATGCGCGACGTGGAGGTGGAGAACCTCGCGCTCGCCCCTCCGCGCGCCGGCGCGGACGCGGACGTGCTCGTCCGCGCGGCGGCGGCGGAGTCGATCGCATGGCGCGACGGCATCGTGCGCGCCCTCCGGAACGCGGGCGCCCTCGTCCTCGACGCGCGCCGGAGGACGTGACGCCGCTCCTCGTGAAGCGCTACCTCGAGGTGAAGGCGCGCCGCCTGCTCTGACGGGCGTCTCGGCTCCGCCTCGCGGGATCCGTCACGCGCGCTCGCGGCACGGCGCGCCGGCGGTTCGTCCAGTCATTGCGCATGTGCGGAAGCGTCCGCCAGCTCGTCGCTCCGGGCGGGGACTCCGGTGAGCGCGACCGCGATCACGAGGAGCGCCGCGCCCACACCGAACATCTCGAACTCGAGGCTGCGCGAGAGCTTCGCTGCGAGCGCGGCGCCGCCGACGAACGCGGCGAGCTTCGCGAGCCGGAGCGCGGCCCAGCTCGTCTCGCCGCGCACGATGTGACCCGCGAGGTCGGTGAGCGGGCCCGTGAGGTGCGTGACACGGATGCGGTTCGCGGTGGCCGCGCCGACGGCCGCGTTGAGCATCCCCATCGCGATCGCGAGGAGCGCGAGCATCGGGAACGCGTGACCCTTCACGTCGTTGTCGCCGCCGAACTCGCCGAAGAAGCCCGCGCGACCGAGCGCGCCGATGGCGACGAGCACGAGGCTGGCGGCGGCGGGCGGGATGACGTACGCCATCCACGACGACAGCGTCTCCTTCGCGAGCACCGAGAGGACGCCGCCGAGGACGAACGCGCCGACGACGAGCCCGATGCGGAGCGCGATCGACGGGTCCGTCGCGAACGCCGTGACGCTCCCGGTGACGTGCGAGACGACGTTGTTGCCGGCCATCAAGGCCGCCGCATTCACGAAGCCCGCGGCCGCGGTGAAGAAGACCCAGCCGGCGATGAAGCGGGGACCGAAGATATTGTTCTCGTGAAGCGTGGGGGCCATGACGCGGTGATCATCCGCAAGCCCCCGGCCAGCGACCGGACCGCCACAGCGCTGGATCTGGCGGACATTCGTGGGTCATTTCCAGCACATCCGTGGATCCGCGTCGGCACGCGACGACGTCCGTCGGCTTTGACCGACAGACGAACCTCGACTACACCCGCGATCGTCATGCAGCCGCTCCATGCCGTCGTGAAGAATGGTCGCCTCACGCTCGATACCCCGAGCGAGCTCCCCGAGGGCCAGGTCGTCGTGCTGCTCCCTCTGGAAGAGCTGATGAGCATGGTCGAGGACGAAGGCGACGAGTCCGGCGAGATCACGCTCTCCTTCGCGCCCGCCTATCCGCCGCGCGAGTTCAAGAAGCCGAAGGCGGTCACGGCGAAGTCCCTGCTCGACGAGATCAAGAGCCTCTGACCTTCAGCCTCGCGCGGAGGCATCACGCGGATGGGCCCGCGGCCACGAAGCGACCGGCGACCGCCCAGCGCCGAGCGTTCCTCGACCTCACTCGCAGGTGGAGGCCGCGCTCGACTTCGAGGTGCAGATCTCCGCGTCGAACGCGCCCTTCACGAAGCGGCCGTCAGCGGCGCGGAGCTCGTACGTGCCGGCGACATGGGTGCCGGTGAACGACGTGATGACGAGCTGGTTGACGGTCGCGGCGCTGTAGTCGAAGGGCAGCGACGCGTAGACCGACTTGCACGTCGCGTCGTAGCCGCCGCGCCCGAGGTAGAGGTCGTCGTCGAGCTTGCTGAACGCGCGCGTGCCCGGCTTCAGCTCGGCCTCCGCCGCCGTCGCCCCGCGCGTCGTCAGCTCGATCTCGATGCGCTTCGAGCTGGGGTGCCGCACGTTCGCCGCCTCGTCCGCGCAGCGACCGGCGACGTCGATGAAATCGAGCTTCAGCTCCGACTCGTACCCGGCCGACTTCAGCTTCGGCGCGCTGTACCGGGCCATCACGTCGACGACCTCGATGCTGAAGTCGGTCAGGTTGCTCTCGTACGAGCCGCTGCCCGTCGTGTTCGCGCCGGGCTCCTTTCCGCCGTCGACGGGGAGCGCGCCGCCGTCCTTGCTCACCGGCGGATCCCCGGAGGTCGTCCCCTCCGGCGGCGAGGACGCCTCGGCGCGCGGCGCCCCCGAGGAGCCGGAGGCGCCAGGAGCGGCGGCCTCCTCGCTGGAGCACGCAGCGGCGAAGGTGGAGACGACGAGGGCGAGGAGCGAGAGCTTGCGGATCATGACCGGGGCAACAGCAGGCGTCGTGCCGGCCGGACGACGCGAAGAACACGAGGAAAGCGGGGCGGAGCGGCGACGAAGGTTCGTCGCCGACGACGAGTCGTCGGCGCTCGAGAGCGCACGAGGCTCGCCGTCCGGCGCGATCCGCCGGCAAATCCGCGACGGTGTCGCTTCGCACGGGATGGCACGGCAGTTGTTGAGGGGGCGACCGGAGGATTCACCCATGAAGCTCGGTCTCGCTCGTCATCTCGTCCCCGCCCTCGCGCTCGTCACCTTCTCGCTCGTCACTGGCTGTGAAGGCAGCGACGACGGCGGCAGCGATCCCTCGAGCAGCAGCAGTAGCAGCAGCGGCAGCGGCTCGGTGGGCAGCGGGAGCTCCTCGTCGAGCGGCTCGACCGCGCCCAGCGTCCAGGTCTCCGGCGATTGGGACACGCAGTGGGGCTCGACGGCGGCAGCGATGACGCTCTCGCAGTCGGGCAGCAGCGTCAGCGGCAGCTACGAGCTCTCGACGAGCACCGGCTCGATCTCGGGCACGCTCAGCGGCAACGTGATGAAGGGAAAGTGGAGCGACAAGTACGGCTCCGGCTCGCTGACCTTCACCTTCTCGTCGGACGGCAGCTCGTTCACCGGCACGTGGGGCGACAACGCGACGTGGAACGGCCAGCGCGCGAATTGATCGCGCGGCTGGCGGTCCGGAGCTACTTCGTCGGTTCGTTGCGCTTGGCGAGGAGGTCGGCGAACGTGCCGAACTTCGCCTCGCGCTTCACCTGCGCGCGGTACTGCTGGTACGCGTTGCGCTCGGTCTCTTCGTTGAGCGCCTTGATGGAGAGCTTGAGCTCTCCACGACGCGGATCCTGCTCGATGATCTTCACGTCGAGCTCCTTGCCGATCGGGAAGAGCTTCTTCAGCTCCGTCCCGCGCGGGGTGCCCGTCGCGCCGGCGGGGATGAAGCCGCGCGCGTTGCGACCGGTCGCGCCGAGGACACGAACCGTGAGGCCGCCCTGCTCGACGCTCACGACGACGACCTTGACCGTCTTGTGAACCTGGATGCGCTGCGGCGTCTCGTTGGCCGCCTCGCCGGTCGGCGCCGGGTGGAGCGCGATGCGGTGCTGCCGCGGATCGACGCTCGCCACGACGACGTCGATCTCGTCGCCGACCTTCACCACCTCTTCGGGGTGCTCGATCCGCTTCACCGACAGATCGGCGGTGTGGATGAGGCCGTCGATGCCGGGCTCGAGCTCGATGAATGCGCCGAACGGCTGGAGGCGCGCGACCTTGCCCTTGTGCTTCGTGCCCTGCGCGTACTTCGTCGCGACCTCGTTCCAGGGGTCGTCGATGGCCGCCTTGCGCGAGAGCCAGAGCTTCCCGCGCTCGTCGAGGCGGAGCACCTTCACCTTGCACGTATCGCCGACCTTGAAGACGTCCTTCGGCTGATCGGCGCGGTTGTGGCTCATCTCGCTGAGCGGGACGAGGCCCTCGATGCCGCCCACGTCGATGAAGGCGCCGAACGGTACGACCGTACGGACCACCCCGACCACGACCGAGCCCATCTCGAGGTTCTTGAGCGCCTCTTCGCGCTTCGACTTCGCCTCGTCCTCGAGGACGGCGCGACGCGAGAGCACGACGTCACGGCCGCGCTTCGCGTACTGCGTGACCGCGAACGGGAGGCGCTTGCCGACGAGATGCGAGAGGTCCGCGCCCGGACGGAGCTCGACGTGGGAGGCCGGCGCGAACGCGCGGAGACCGTCGACGTCGACCTCGACGCCGCCCTTGATCGTGCCGGTCACGAGGCCGAACACCATGCCGCCGTTCTTCGACGCTTCCGCGACGATCGGCTTCGCCTTCTGGACGCGCTTCGGATGGTGCGTGAGCACGACGAGTCCGCCGCGACCGCCATCGTTGTGAACGAGGCCGACGAACGGCGCGCCCGGCTCGAGCACGACGGTGGGGAGCTGCTGCTTCCCGTCATCGGCGGGGGCCGCTTCGCCCTCGGCGGCCGGCGCCGCTTCACCTTCGGCGGCCGGAGGCGCCGCCTCCGCGACCGCCGGAGCGGCGGGAGTCTCTTCCGCGACCGCCACGGCCGGCGCGGCGGGGGTCTCTTCCGCGACCGCGGGCGCGACCGGCGTCTCGCCCGTCACGGCCGCGACCTCGGTCGACTCGCCGCTCGGGGCCTCGCCGCCCTCGGCGTTCTTGTTCTGGCCGGCGGCAGACGCGGCGCGCGCGGCCGCGATCTCGTCCGCTTCCTTCTTCGCCGCCTTCTCGTACTCCTCGATGTCCTCGTCGGTGATGAGGAGCTCGCGAAGATCGAAGATCGCCTTGGCCTTGCCGGCCAGATCCGCGAACAGCGCGTCTTCCGTCACCTCGAGGACCTTGCCGAAGACGACGTCTCCGACGTTGAACGCCGGACGCTCGCGCTCGGGGCGCGGCTCGCGCTTCGGCTTCGGCGGACGCTGCCGCTGGCCTTCGCCACCATGCCCCTCGCCCGTGGCCGCGGCGCCCTCGGCGCCCGGTTCTCCGCCTTCGGCGGGAGCCGCACCTTCGGCGCCCGCGGCCGCGTTCGGCCCCTTCTTCTTGCGACGACGGCGGCGGCGCTTCTTCTTCTCACCACCCTCGCCCTGCCCTTCGGCCGTGGCCACGGCCCCGCTCTCGCCCGGCGCGCCCTCGTCGCCTCCCTCCTCATCATCCTCGCCATGCGAGGTCTCGGACGGAGCGGCGGCGGGCGCTGCTGCCTCCGTGGTGGGGGCCGTGGGTTCGGGAGTCGCCGCAGGCGTGGCATCGCCAGGCGTAGCGACCGGAGTGGTGGTGTCGGGGGTGTTGGGGTCGGTCATGACGGAGCTAGTTGCTCAACGGTGGATAGGTGCGCGGTAACGGCGATCCCTTCAAAGAGCGGATCCCCAAGAGCCTTCCCCTTCGAAAGGGGAGGCGAACCTTACTCACGGAATGGCGGCGGCGCCAGGGCCGAGTTTCTTCGAAATATGTGCGGGACGCATGCCCGCCGGGGCGATGGCGTCGAAGGCGAGACCGTGTGCCGCAAGGCGATTCTGATAGTAAAAAAGCAGCCGAGTATCGCGGAGAACGAGCTCTTCCCCGCGCGGCGCAAGAACTTCGTTCGTGTGATAGCCGGCAAACGCACGAAGTGCGTCGTCGACAATTGCATCGCCACGCTTCCCCTTCATGGTAGGGGAGACGACGATTTCCCCTTTCGCCTCCAGGCGATTCAGGCGCTCGACCAGGACATCGACGTCCTCCGCCAGCTCCGCTCGCGGCACCGTGACATCGTCACGATGCCGTAGGACCGCGAACAGATCCGCCTTTCCGACCGCCCGGCGTAGCCGCTCGAACGCGCAGGCGGCGACCGCGTGCGTCGCCAGGACGACCGTGTCCCGCTTGTAGGCGTCGACGATGCGCTCGCCGAGCTCGCGGGTGTACTCGGCGTCGCGGACCGTATCCAGACCCGGCTTGCCGTTGCGCCCGATGACGTAGCTCGTCGCGTCGACGCTCCGGCCCCGCGCGTCGTGGCTCCGGCCCTCGTCGTCGACGTAGTTGCCGAAGCAATCGAGCGGACGCGAATAGCGAATCACGCATGCGCCGTCGAGGCCGAGCAGCTTGTTCGAGAAGGAGGCCACGCGACCGATGCGCGTCGATTCGTCGTCCTCGATGATGTACCGCGCCTTGCCCTCCTCGGAGAGGAAGTCATCGATGAGCGTCTCCGCCTCGAGCGTGAGCAGGTAGTTGATGGTGGCGGGGATGAAGAAGACAGGCTGGGTCTTCCCGCGCATGCTCGAGCGCACGAACGCCTCGAGGCCGGTACCAGCGAGACCGAGCTTCAGCTTCCGCTCCACGCCGCCCGACCGCGAGCGGGTGCCGCCGGGGAAGAAGAGGGAGTGGTAGCCGCGCTCGATGAGGACCGTGGAGTAGGTCTTCAGCACGTCCTTGTAGAGGGTGTGGCGGAGGCGGCGATCGACGCGGTACGCGCCGAGGTTGTGCATGAAGTAGCTGAGGACGGGGTTCGTGAAGAGGTTCTTGCCGGCGCCGTAGACGGCAGGCGGGAACCCGGCACGCTCGATCGCGAAGCCGAACACGACGGAGTCGAGGTTCGAGAGGTGCGTCGGGACGAAGACGATGGTGCCGATCTCGGAGAGGCGGCGAATGTGCTCCCGCGGGCCCTGCACGAGGATTCGGCTGTCGAGGGCGCGGAGGTCGAACGAGCCGGGGAAGTTCTTGATCGTCTCGCGCGGAGAGAGGAGCGCCCCGAGAAGCGGCGCCGTCACGCGGGACGCGAACTTGTAGACCCGGCCGTCGAAGTTGCCGGCCACGTCCCAGGCGTACCGCTCGGCGTAGGCGCGGAGGCGCTCCCGGAGCTCGCCGTCCGTCATGCGACCGAGCTGCGCCGCGAGCGAACGCCACTCCGCGAGGTCCGGGTGACCGCTGCTCTGGAGGCGCTTGGTCTCGAGGTAGGCCGCCTCGTTCAGGGTGTGGAGCGGATCGCGGGTCTGGCTCGCGATGCGCTCGATCACCTCTTCCACGATCGCCGGACGAGCCGCGTTGAACCCGAAAATGGGGGCAGTCACGACGCCATGAGAACCCTCGGCACGACTTTCGTAAAGGGACGAGGGATCCGCGACGGCCTTCCATGCGTAAGTTCCTTTGCAGCATGCTCGATCTCGCCGAAATCCTTGCGGCCGCGCTCGTTCCGCGGCCCGAGCGCGTCGACGAGGGGATCCTCGCGCTCGCGCCCGAGGAGGCGCGCGCGGCGATCCGAGGAACGCGAGTGACGATGTCGTACCTGGGGAGAACCCTGGGCCCGGAGGCGCCTAGCGCCGAGCTCCGGCGCCGCCTCCTCGAGACCATCACGACGGCGAGCGCCCGGCGGGCCGTCCTGGTCGTCGACATGCTCGTCGATCACCTGCAGCCAGGCGCCGCCCTCGAGGTCCCGCGCGCGAGAGAGGTAGTGCCCGCCCTCGTGCGGCGTCTCGAATCGGCGCGCACGGCGGGGTTGCCGGTCATCTACGTCCTCGACGAGCACGAGCCCGACGACGCGGACCTCGATGAGTGGGGCACGCATGCGGTTCGGGGAACGGAGGGCGCCTCGGTGTGGCCCGACCTCGCGCCGCTCGCGACGGATCATCTCGTGACGAAGCCGAGCTACAGCGCGTTCTTCGAGTCGAGGCTGGAGCCGCTCCTCGATCGGCTCGGGATCGACACGCTCGTCCTCACGGGCTGCCTCACCGAGATGCAGCTCATGGCGACGGCGACGGACGCGCTACAGCGCGGCTTCGCGGTGGAGGTGCCGGCCGACACGCAGGCGGGCTCGTGCCCGGAGGCGGAGATGGTGGCGCTCGGCACGATGCGCCTCATGGCGCCGTTCGGTCCCGCGCGGAAGGCTCGCCTCGAGCGTCTGCGCGTCGCCGCGTGACGCCTACGGCACGAAGCAGGCGGCCGCGTCCGCGACGCCCTGCTCGCGGATCTGGGTGCGGATGTCCTTGCAGCCCGACTCGTCGAGGCGAAGGATCGCCTGCTCGGCGTTGACGCGGAAGATGGCGTTGCTCGGCAGCGGGAACGCGCAGCTACCGAGACGCTGACACTCGATCGCCGGCACGCACTGGCCGCCGCAGTCGGTGGAGATCTGCGTCGTGAGCGCGAAGAGCTTTCCCGTCGGCTCCTTGTCGGTGCAGTCATTGACGCAGTCGCTCTGCGAGAGGCAGTGCTTGATGCAGTCGAGGCCGGCGGCGCAGCCGGGCTCGGCCGCGCACTCCTTCGAGACGTCACACGTCTTCGTCGCGTGAACGCACTGCCAGCAGGCCTCTCGCGGCGAGTCGTCGAGACCGCACGCGGGCTTCGCGGCGTCGGGCCCGGAGTCGCCCGGCGGTCCGGCGTCCTTCGGCCCGCTGTCCGTCGTTCCGCCCTCGTTCACGGGGCCGACGTTGCCATCGGACGGTGGCGTCGAGCCGTCGGCCGCAGGCGCCAGCTTCGGCTCGTCGCCGAGGTCGATGATGAGCGCGCAGCCCGCCACGGTGAGCGACACCCCGCAGAGGAAGACCGCCGAAGACCGCTTCAAAACGCACCTCCGAGGACGATCGAGGTGGGCGAGAAGCCGACGCTGACCTTCTTGTGCTTGGGCGCCGTGAAGACGAGGACGGCGCCGCCCGCGAGGAGCGCGCCACCCGCGATGAACCCGATCGTCGAGATGGTGGCGGCGTCGCGGGCCTGCTTGTCCTTGTCGATCCCCTCCGCATCGCAGAGCGTGCCCTGTGCGTTGCAGCGATCGTTGCGCTCACCCTTCAGGGAGATCGCGCTGAAGCCGAAGCCGGCGCCGACGAGGAGGCCGGCCGCGCCAACGCCGCCCACGATGAACCCGAGCGTTCGCTGCGTGCTGCTCGGCGGCGGGGCGTCGATCGGCGGCGACTCCACCACGACCGGCTTGGGCGCGTCCTCGAGCGCGGGCACGTTCGCGTCGGTGAGGCCGAGGCCCTTCGGCACGTTGACCCTCATCGAGAAGGGCTGCTTGCCCTCCGCGCTCGCGGAGAGGGTGTGCTCGCCGGGATCGATGGGCAGCGGGAACGCCCACGCCGCCTTGCCGAGCGAGTGCCCGTCGAGCTGGATCTCGATGCCGGCGAGCGACGCGGTGGCGGGCGCGACGACGAGGCGGAGACGCGGGAGCTCGGCCTCGAGGGCGGCGACGTGCTTCCGCGCGAACGCCTCGCGATCGTCCTTCTGGGCGGCGGCCTCGGCGGCGGCGTCGGTGAACTCGGCCCACGCGGTCCCGATCTTGCCGTCCTTCTCGTGGCAGAGGGCGAGGTTGACCAGGGTGCCCAGGGCGCGGTCGAGCCGGTAGCTCTCCGCGAACTTCGCGCAGGCCTCCGACACCTTGTTTTGCTCCATGAGCTCGCGGCCTTCGCGGAACATCGCCTCCGCCAGCACGCGATCCGTGGCCTGAGCGGCCGCGGCGCGGGGCAGCAGTGTGCCCGCGCCGAGCACGAACAGCGGTGCGACCGCCCCCCAGAAACGCCTCATCGGCGCCATCCTAGTCGGCCTTGGAATGGCCTGACAACCGCGGATACAGCGAGTAATCTGGGGATTCGCCGATGACCGCGCACGGGGGCAAGCTCAAGGACTGGGTCGAGTCCAAGCGCGCGAGCGCCTTCCCGCCTCCGAACACGGAGGTCGATCCCGAGAACGATCCCGCGCTGCAAGGCGTGCCGCGCGTCGGGGACGAGATCCTCGGCGGCAAGTACGTCGTCGAGCACATCATCGGCATCGGCGGCATGGGCGTCGTCTGCGCGGCGATGCACAAAACGCTCAAGCAGCGCACGGCGATCAAGTTCCTCGCGGCGCAGATGCGCTCGCCGGAGCTCGTCGATCGCTTCATCCGCGAAGGCCAGGCGGCGGTGCGGATCAAGAGCGAGCACATCGCGTCGGTGCAGGACGTCGGCGTCCTCGAGAACGGCACGCCGTACTTGATGATGGAGTACCTCGAGGGGGCGGACCTCAGCGACTACCTCCTCGATCGCAAGTCGCTCCCGATCGAAGAGGCGGTCGACTTCGTGCTCCAGGCGCTCGACGCGCTCGCGGTCGCGCACTCGGCCGGCGTCGTCCATCGCGACCTCAAGCCGTCGAACCTCTTCGTCACGCAGCGCTCGGACGGCTCACCGCTCGTGAAGGTGCTCGACTTCGGCATCTCGAAGGTCACCGACACGGGCCCCTCCCCCACCGCCACGCTCACACGTCCGGGCATGATGCTCGGCTCGCCGCGCTACATGTCTCCCGAGCAGCTTCGCAACGCGAGCAGCGTCGATCATCGCGCCGACATCTGGGCGATGGGCGTCGTGCTGCAGGAGCTGCTCTCCGGGACGCCGCCTTACGACGCAGACACGTTCACCGCGCTCTGCTCGATGATCATCTCGGAGCCCCCGACGCCGCTGCGCTCCGTGCTGCCCACGGCGCCGGTGGAGCTCGAGGCGCTCATCTTGAAGTGTCTCGAGCGCAAGGCCGACGACCGCTTCCAGAACGTGGCCGAGCTCGCGCAGGCGCTGGCGCCGTTCGCGCCGCTCGAGTCGCAGCTCATCGCGAAGAAGATCTCGAAGATCCTCGGTCACGTCCCCAACAAGACGCCGCCGGGCAGCTACAACGCGACGAAGCTCTCGCCAAGCACGCCGAAGCCCCACGAGCGCACGCTGCCGCTCGCGGATCCGAACAGCGGCCGCCCGAGCGGGGTCCCCTCTTCTTCCCCGGATGGCCCGCGCAAGTCGGTGCCGAGCCCGATGGCGACGACGAGCGACGCCCCTCGCATCAACGCCGGCCCGCTGACGGATCCGAACGCGAGCGCGCTCGCGATCTCGACCGCGAAGGCGGGCCCGGAGCGAAGCAAGGCGCCGCTCGCGATCGCCGCCGTGCTCGTCCTCGGTCTCGCCGTTGCTGCCTTCATCGTCGTGACCCGAAAGCACGACCCGACCGCGACGACGACGACCGCGACGACGCCGGCGACGACGACCGCGGTGGTCACGGCGGACCCCGCGCCCGCGCCCGTCCCCGTCGCGACGACGGCGGAGCCCGTGGCCGCGACGCCCGCGGCGTCGTCCGCGGCGCCGGTCGCAGGCCCGGTGCCCATCGCCGGCTTCGGAGCGCCGCGTCCGCGCGTGAACGTGGTGGTGCCGGCCAAGGCGAGCGCGTCGGCGCCGCAAGCGCCCGCCCCCGCCCCGCCGCCCGCGGCGCAGCCCACGGAAGAAGAGCTGCTGAACCGCCGGCGCTGAGCTCACCGAGCATCGCCGCGTCGCGGCGCGTGGTCACGCTGAGCGCGGAGCATCTCGACGGAGCCGCGCTGGTCTCGTACGATGGTCGCTGGATGAAGGGCTCCGTCCTCGGCGCTTTGGCGATCACTCTCTGCGCTTGCGGCAGCGGCGACTACACGACGGAAGAAGGCTCCTCGAGCGGAGGGTCCTCGGGCTCCTCGAGCGGGTCTTCGTCATCGGGCGGATCGTCGTCGGGCGGATCGTCGTCTGGAACGGCGGGCTCTGCGAAGGCCGTGACCGAGTGCCAGTCCCTCTGCAACGACGCACAAGCCGGCACGTGCGTGGACGCGGCCACCCTCTCGAGCTGTCGAGCCGCCTGCACGACGGTCCCCGACGAGATGCGAGCGACGTTCGCGGTGTGCATCCCCAACACCGCGCGCCTCTGCACGAAGGTGTCGGACTGCGTGGCGGAGCTCCTGAAGCCGCCGCCGTCGCCCGATGTGGCGCCCGACACGACGAGAGTGGCCGAGTGTCAGAAGAGCTGCAACGCGATCCACGGAGGCGGTGGCGGCTGCGTCGACGCCGCCGGGCTCACGAGCTGCCGGAGAAAGTGCGCGTCCACGACGGTCGTGAAGCGCGACGACTTCATCGCGTGCGAGGGAGGAACGAGCGGCCTCTGCTCGAAGGCGGTCGACTGCCAGACCGAGCTCCTCAAGTAGGCGCCCCGCAAGCCAGCGGTCGCGTATCAGGCCTTCTTCGACGAGACGCTGCTGGACGCGGTCAGCTTCTTCGTGGTCGTGCTGACCGGGCCAGGGGACGGAGCGGGCGAGAGCTCGCGGATCAGCTGATACAGATATTTCGGGTGCACCCCGAGACGGCGCGCGGCGGCGGCGTTGTCACCCGCGCTCGCGGCGAGCGCGCGCTCCACGAGATCGCGCTTGTAGGCCCTGAGCGCCGCCTTCATGTCGGAGGAGCCCGGGTCCTCGGAGACGGCGATGCGCTCGCCGCTGCCGCTCAGCCCCAGGTGTGTGGCCATCACGAAATGGGTCGGCGACAGGATGACGCCGCGCTCGATGAGGTTCGCGAGCTCGCGCACGTTGCCCGGCCACGAGTACTCCCGGATCGCCGCCAGAGCGCTCGGGTGAAACCGCTTCTCCGGGTGGTTATGCTCGGCGCCGATGCGCTCCAGGAGATGCTGAGCGATCAGCTCGGCGTCTCCCTCGCGCTCGCGGAGAGAGGGCAGACGCAGTCGGATCACGTCGAGGCGATACAGGAGCTCCTGTCGAAAGCGCCCCGCCGCCACCTCCTCGTGCAGGTCCCGACCGGTCGCGGCGACGATGCGGACGTCGACCCGCCGTGTCTCCGTCGCCCCGACGCGCTGAGAGGTCCCGTCGGCGAGGACGCGAAGCAGCCTGGCCTGCGCGCCGGGCGTCAGCTCGCCGACCTCGTCGAGAAAGACGGTGCCGCCGTCGGCCGCCTCGAAGCGACCGACCGCCGGCGCTTTCGTGGACGGACCGCGCTCGTGACCGAAGAGCTCGGACTCGATGAGCTCGGACGGTACCGCGCCGCAATCGAGCGCGACGAATGGCTTCCCGGAGCGGCGCGAGAGCTGGTGAATCTTCTGGGCGATCAGCTCCTTGCCGGTCCCGGTCTCGCCGCGGATGAGAACGGCCGCGTCCGTCGGGGCGATGCGAGCGACGACGGAGAGCACCTCGATCAGAGCGTCGCTCTCGCCGACGATGTCCGCGAAGTCGTGCTCCGTCCTCAGCGTACGCAAGCGCTCGGCGTGCTCGCGATCCACCTCGCCGAGCGCGAGGTCGCGCGCGAAGATCGGCCCGATGATCCGCGCGAACTGCTCGGCCGCCCGCACCGCCGGCGCGCTGAACGCGCCGGAGCGCAGCGGGTTGTCGAGATAGACGGCGCCCCACGCCTCTCCATGCGTGGCGATGGGCACCGCGAGCACGGCGCGTAGCGCGAGCGCCTGCACGCTCTCGTGGCGAGCGAAGCGCTCGTCGGCGAGCGCATCGGCGACCGTGACGGACGTCTTGCCGAGCAGCGTCGCGCGCAAGATCGATCTCGAGATATAGGACTGCGGCTCATGGTCGTCCGCGCCCGCGGTTCGATAGGCGGGGAAAGAGAGTGATCCGTCGCGGGCGCGGAGCACGATGAATCCACGCTCGGCGTTGGTCATCTCCGTCAGATGCCCGAGCGCGACCCCGACCGAGTCGTCCTCCGCGCCGGTGACCTCCGCGAGCGCGCTCAGCATCTTGGAGTCGAGGCTGGCCGACGCCACTGCGCTCCTCAGCGCCATCAGCCGGGCACGCTGCGCGATGAGCCACTTGGCGATCGCCGGCTCGGCTCGCCCGTGCTCTTCGAGCGCGACGAGCGAGAGCTCGAGCTCGCTGACCAGCTGATCGACGTTCGGCACGCTCGTCGACGGTAGAGGTACGCGTCCAGCCGGCCTATACGCAGGAACACGTAGATCCGCCGGTTTCGACGGCCGGCGCGCAATTCCTTTTTCCAGAGCTAACGAATAGCTACGCGCCTCGAGCGGCCTCGCGTGGTGGATCTCCGCGCGCGAGTAAGAAATTTCTTACTGCGACTTCAGCGAACACCTCGAACGAAGCTGATGTATCTCAAGAGAGTGACGGGGATTTCTGCCGCGCCGCGGTTCCGCGTCGGACGTCGTCTTCACGAGGGGAGGCATCGGTTCGTCTTCGAGGCCCAAGACCTCGAGCACCCGCGTCGAGTCGCGCTGAAGGTGGCTCGGGACCGAAGCGACGAAGGCGTGCAGGCGCAGCTTCGCCGCGAGGCCGAGAGCCTCGCTCGCCTCTCTCATCCGAACATCGTCTCCCTCGTCGACTCCGGGACGACGCCGGACCTCGGCTATTTCGTCGCCACTCCGCTCACGAGCGGCCTCAGCCTCGCCGAGATCATCGGTCGCCACCCGCGCACGCCGGAGCGGTGGTGGCGCGCGTTCATGAGACAGCTGCTCGACGCGCTCGGGACGATCCACGCGGCAGGAGGCGTGCACGGAGACGTCACGCCCGCCAACTGCTTCTGCGCCGACTTTCAGTCCTTCGACGAGCTGCCAAAGCTCCTGCTCCTCGATCTCGGCGCCTCGCGCTGGAGGGAGAAGGACGAGCTCGCGGTCCGCGCGATCACGCCGATGTACGCCTCTCCCGAGCAGGCGCGCGGCGAGGCGCTCACCCTCGCAAGCGATCTCTACTCCGCCGCCGTCATCGCCTACGAGCTTCAAGCGGGCGTCCCGCCGTTTCGCGCCTCGACCTCGACCGAGGTCCTCTGGCAGCACCTCCACGAGCATCCCCCTTCCCTTCGCGTCGATCGCGCGATCCTGCGCGCGCTCGAGAAGTCTCCCGATCGGCGCTTCGCGTCTGCCGCCGAGCTCGCCTCCGCGCTGGCAGGCGCCGCCGACGACTCGAGTGCTGTCGCCGTCGCGAGCGCCATCGAGGAGCCGTCGTCGATCAACAAGACGCTGGCGGCGCGCGTGCGCGAGCACTGGATCGAAGGCCTCCTCAGCCGATCGACCGACGGCGTCATTCTCGTCCATCAGAGCGTCCGGCGTGCAGACGACCTCGTCCGCGACTGCCGTGGCGAGATCGGCGAAGAGAGCGCGACCGGGATCACCACCGCCTTCGAGGAGTCGAAGCGCGCCCTCCTCCTCCTCGGCGATGTGGGTCACGGCAAGACCACGAACCTCCTGCGTCTCGCGCGCCGCCTCCTCGACGAGGCCGCGACCGAAGGTCAGGAGCGTCGCCCCGTCCCCGTCGTGCTCGCCCTCTCCTCGTGGAGCCGAGCCGACGATCTCGTCGAGTGGATCGTGGCGGAGCTCTCCGCGAAGTACCTCGTTCCACGCCGCGCCGCCGCTGCGCTCTGCGCCAGTGGAGAGATCCTCCCGTTGCTCGACGGTCTCGACGAGGTCCCGTTGACGGTGCGCGAGCGCTGCATCGAGGCGATCAACCATTTTCATCGGCAATATCCGACGAGCGGGATCGTCGTGAGCTGCCGCCTGGGCGACTACCAGCAGTCGACGACCCCGATCCAGCTGCGTGGAGCGGTCGTGCTCCAGAAGCTCGGACGGAAGGAGATCGGACGG
Organism: Labilithrix sp.; assembly: GCA_046351255.1. Classification (GTDB taxonomy): domain Bacteria; phylum Myxococcota_A; class Polyangia; order Polyangiales; family Polyangiaceae; genus Labilithrix. The sequence goes on along the minus strand of JAXLYU010000032.1, from coordinate 7,713 downwards.
CAGCTCCGGGCGGCCGCGCAGACGGACCTCCTCGACGCGATCGACAAGCACGGCGTCCTCGACGAGCTCGCGCAGACCCCCATCCTGCTCCATGTCATGAGGGTCGCGCTCCGCGACTCGTCGACGTTTCGCGAGGTCCTCTCCGATCCCGCCAACGTGGTGCGGACGCTCTTCGAGCGCTTCACGGCCGTGGTCTGCCAGTCCCACGCCGCAGACGAGCGGGAGCTGCGTGAACCTCTGCGCCGCGCCGCGGAGCTGCTCCGCCGGAGCGGCAGCACGCTCCTCCTCATCGAGGACGCCCAGCCGTCGTGGCTCGCGGAGGGGCGTGATCGGCTCCTCTACGTGCTCATCACGCGCGCCATCGCGTCCGCGCTCTTTGCCGGCAGCATCATCCTCGCGATGGGGCTGTCTCCCATCGACAATGGAGGCTTCCAGACCAGCGTCGCGTTCTCCGCGCGCCTGGCCGCCCTGACGGCGGTGGTGCTCGCGACCATGTACTCGCTGGACGCGCTCCGCCGCTTCCGCCAGCCCGCGCGACCACCGGCGCACATCGCCTGGCGAGTCGCGCGCGCCCTCGCCAGCGGCGCGATCGCGGGAGCGATGATCGGCGGCGCCGTCTATCTGCAGGAACGGCATCACGTCGTCTTCGTGATCGGCGTGCAGTGCGGCGTCCTTGGGGCCCTGGTCCTCGGGCTCAGCCGGCGCACCGGCGGCGACATCACCCACGACGTGTCGACGATCGAGCAAGTGCGCTGGAGCCCGCGGCACTTCACGATCCGCCGGCTCGGTCTGCTCGCGCTGTCGGCGGCCGCCATGTTCTTCGCGAAGCGCCAGGACGACGGCCTCCGCGCGGCGACCTACGACGCGCTCACGGTCCTCGTGCTCGGTCTCGGTCTGCTCGGCTTCCGCGCGGAGGCGGTGCAACGAAAGCTCATACCCAATATCGGAATTCGCCTCACCGCCCGTAATGCCATATTCGCCTTCGCTGCGACCTTCATCGCGATGACTGGCCTGTTCGGCATTTCGTACGGGTTCGGCTACGGCGCATGCGTGGCGCTCACGCTCGCCACCGTCATGTCGCTTTGGCTGGGCGGCATCGACGTCATCAATCACTACGTGCTCCGCCTGTTCCTTCATTCCCGGGATGTCCTGCGCTTCCGCGCGACGGAGACCTTCGATGTGGCGGTGCGGCTCGGGCTCATGCGCCGTGTCGGCAGCGGATTCATGTTCATGCACGGCCTGCTCCTCGAGCACTTCGCCTCGAGCCCCGCGGGAGGGCAGAAATGAGTCGAAGCTCCAACAAGAGATGGCTCGTCGGCGGCCTGGCAAGCGTCCTGGGGGTCGTGTGCTCGTGCGGAGCCCCCAGGACGCCCGAGCCTCCACCGCCGCGGACGGCGCGGGCCACGCAGCCGCTGTCGTTCGATGCCTGTCGCCAGGCCGCGCCGCCCCCTCTTGGCCATCACGCCACGGAGATCCGTCTCAGTCCTCACCATGGCTCGGTGATCGACCTCGATGTCCGCGACATGGACCACGACGGAAACCCCGATATCGTGGTCGCGCGAGGCGGATTCGACCGCCAGGCGGGCGGCGAGGCCACGGAGGACGATGACGGCGTCCTGACCATCCTCTATGGCCCGTTCGACCAGGCGACATCGAGCTGCGCGCCAGGGCTCCACGACGCGCGGCCGCGCTTCGTCGACTCGTCCACCCACGGTCGACTCGGCCGGATGAGCGTCGGCGACGTCGACGGAGACGGCTGCGAGGACGTCGTCGTCGGAAACTTCGATGGCGGGATCGAGCTGTTTCACGGGGTGAAGACGAACGGTGGGCAATGCGCTCTCGGACGAACGGCGACGCATCTTCCGCTCGAGTCCTCGCGCGATCCTCGCAAGGACGGAAAGTCCGTCGTCGGTGTGGCGGCGGTGGAGCTCGCCGACCTCGACGAAGACGGAGACCTCGATCTCGCGCTCGCGCGCCTCAACCCCGCGAATCTCGACGAGGGCGCGGTGCAGCAGGTCTACTGGAACACTCGGGGGACGTTCACGGCCCCTCCCTGGGAGACGCCCGAGACCGTCGCGAATTCGTTCACCGTCCGCGCGGTCCGGCGAACCCCGTCCCGGCGCGATGTCGTTTTCGGAATGAGTCACCTTCGGCCCGGCGATGCCCCGGAACGAAGGGTGCGTGGTTGGGGCGCCATGCACGCGAACCTCGGCGGCCAGCAGCTCGAACGAACGCCGGTCGTTTTCTCGTACGACGCTCCACCGCAAGACGTGCGGGCACCGGCGGTCGTCGATATTCGAGAGATCGGCTCGGAGACGCCCTCCGCGCTGCTCGTCGTGTCGAGCCACCATCACTGCACTAGCGAATGGTGCGGCGCCCTCTCCCGGCTTCGCGTCTACGCATGGAGGCACGGAGAGATGCGGCCGACACCTCGATTCGAGGGTCTCCCGCCCGGAGACTGGCTCCCTGCGGGCGTGTCGGATCTCGACGATGACCGGACCTTCGATGTCGCGGCGGGCTTCGCTTGCGGCCCCAGGAATCAGCGAATGGCGCCGGGTTATCTCGTTGTCTCTCGAAGCGGCGACGCGGACTCGCCCCGATCGTTCGCATACGACGCCGGGATCATTCGCGCGACGACGATCGCCGACGTCGACCCCGCCTCCGCGCCCGGTCCACGACGCCGAGAGGTCGTCTTCGGAACTCGAACGGAAGACGCGACCAATGACGGCTCGGTCGTCATCTTGAATCAATGCTCGACAAAGTGAATGGAGGGATATCCGAATGGGATGGCAAGGACCGAATCTGACGATTACTTCGGTGCACGCGGACCGACCGACGGTGCAGGTGGCGACGATCAAAGCCGGGAAGGATCGGCGAAAGCTCGAGCCGCACACCTTCACGGCGACGGGCACTGGCTTCGACTCGTCGGAGACACAGCTCTTCTTCGTACAGCCCACCGCGGGAGCGCTCGAGCCGTGGCAGGTCATCCCTTGCCAGATCACGAAGGTGGATGACGTCGGCAACGATCAGAAGATCACGTTCACGGCCTCGCTCTACGAGCGCGGGCGCGGCCCGTACCACCTCGTGGCGTGCAACCGGCCGGTGGACGCGGTCAATCAGACCGCCGTCCTCGAGTACGCCATCAGCGTGAGCCCTTCGCCAGACGCGAAACAGGAGGATCAGCGCGACCGCAAATGAGCCGTACGCTCCTCGATCGTCTTGCGCTCCTCGCCCGCGAGGCGGGGAGCGCGCTCGTCCCCGACGCGGCGCTGCCCGATCTCAGCGCGACGGCCGCGCTGGCGGCAGGGACGAACGCAGAGCTCACGCTCGAGTGTCATCTCGGGTCGACCTCGGGTCGGGTCGATCTCGTGCTCGGCTTCACGCCCGCGGACCGTGATCTGCTCATGGCGAGCGACGCGAGGCTGCCTCCGGCCGTACGCCACTTCTTCGGTCGCTGGGCCGAGCCGAACGACACCCTCGCGCTGGTCCCCTATGTCGAGCTCGAGATCGATCTGGATCCGTCGCGCCGGACGCCCCCGTCGACGTGGATCGGCCCCACCATCGAGCCGCGCCGGAAGGGAAACCTGTCGCAGCTCGTCGGGGACCGCGCCGGTCTGTCCCGCGTGGAGTGGCCGTCCTATCGGATCGCGATGGCGGTCGGAGCCGAGTCCGGTCTCGCGACGGAGCCGTGGCGACGGCGCCTCGACCGCGTCTTCCAGGCGCTGCCGGTGAGCGGCTCGATCCATCATTTCGCCGCCTTCGATAGCCGAGCCAGGGGCGCCGCCGGCGCGCGCCTGATTGTCTCGCTGCCCCGCCACGACGTGGCGCGCTACCTCGGTGAGATTGGCTCCCTGGCCCCCATCGCCTCCGTGATGGAGCTCCTCGACGAGGTCGTTCCGTTCGAAGGTCAGATCGACCTCGACGTCGATCTCGGTCTCGTCGAGGCCGGCACGAAGACGGCCACGTACGTCGGGATGGTCGCTCCGCGGCGCGTGAGCTCGCGCTACCAGGCCACGATGGAGACGCTCGCGCGATGGTGCCGCGTCCCGCAGGCCAAGCTGGACGCGATCGATGCCTGGGTCGCCCGCGTCGAGGGAGATCCGTCGTACGAGCTCTCCGTGAAGATCGGCTTCGACGACGCGATCTTCGCGAAGGCGTACCTGCAATCACGCCGCGCCCCGTATAGTCTGAAGGGTCATCCATGGGCAGACTCTGCGGCCCCGACGGGGTCCGATTCATGCTTGGCACCACCGTGCGAGTAGGTCGGTCCAGCGAGAACGAGCTCGCCTTGAGCGACGCGAGCGTGTCGCAATTTCACGCCGTGCTGCGGTGGGTCGTCCCGGGTAAGTGGGAGTTGTGCGACCTCGGAAGTCGCAATGGCACGTTCCTCGATGGAGAGCGCCTCGCATCGGGTGAGCGCCGCGAGCTCGAACAGGGAGCCGTCCTCAGGTTCGGAAACGAGGACGAATGGGCGCTCGAGGACGACGGACGCCCCTTTCCCGAGGTACGCGATCTCGTCTCCGGCGCGCGCATCAGCGGGACGAAGCACCTCGTGACGATCGAAGGTCCCGGCGGGACGACGGCCGACGTCTTGGAGGACGGACCGGGCCAATGGCAGCTCGAGCTCGATGGGGTCGTCACCGACGTCGCGCACGATCAGATCATCACCGTCGATGGACGCCCCTATCGCCTAGGACTCCCCCTGCCGGCGCCCGAGACCGAAGAGGTGCGCCTGATCCCGACCCGCGTGGCCGCGCCTCTCCATCGGACCTCGCTCACGTTTCTCGTGAGCTCGGACCTGGAGACGATCCGGCTCTCGGTCACGTGGGACGGTGGCGAGTGGTCGTCGGAGCGCGCCTACAACCGGGCTCTCCTCGCGCTGGCCGAGGCACGCCTGCGCGATGACGCCGCCGCCAGACTGGCGGCCCACGATCGCGGGTGGCTCTACGGAGACGAGCTCTGTTCCCTCGCCGATTACGAGAGCGTGAATCGATTGAACGTCGAGATCCATCGCGCCCGCGTCGACCTCGCGCGGCAGGGCATTCCCGGCGCGCCCGCCATCGTTCAGCGACGCCGCGGGACTGGCCAGCTTCGCCTCGGAACCTCGGACGTGCAAGTGCGCCGTGGCGGGGGCGGCGAATGAGCCCAGAGGCCGCTCGCAGAGAGGCCATCGCCTACTACTCGGAGTGCTGGGTCGGACGCTTCCGGAGCGGCCACAACGAGCGATCGCACGCGATTCACTACGGGATGTACGAGAACGGCGAGGGCGATTTCGAGCGCGCGAAGCTGCTCACCAACGATCACGTCGCGCAGCGCCTCGGCCTCGACGCCAGTCTCCCGGCGCGCGTCGTCGACATCGGCTGTGGTGTCGGGGGAACGGCGATTCACCTCGCGCGCCGGCACCCGAGCTGGACCTTCCACGGCGTGGACCTGACGGCCGCGAGCCTCGAGCTCGCTCGAGAGCTCGCTCGTGATGCGGGCGTCGACGAGCGCATCGAGCTCGTCAACGCGAACTTCGAAGAGATCGAGCTGCCGCTCCGCTTCGATGGCGCGTACAGCATCGAGGCGACGTGTCACGCGGTGGATCGCGCACGCCTGATCGTTCGCGTGCACGGGCTCCTGCGGCCGGGGGCTCGGTTCGTCGTCGCGGATCTCTTCCGCACGCGCCTCCCGCTCGATCCGGCCGCCGCGCATACCTACGACGCGGTGAAGCACGGCTTCGCGATCACGGACTACTACGACCGTGACCTCGGCGGGCTGCTCGCAGACGCTGGCTTTGGATCGGTGGAGGAGCGCGACCTCACCGCGCAGATGCGTCCCGGTACGTCTCGATCGGCGGCCAAGGCGCGCCACGCGCTCGCCGGCCCCTCGCTCACGCCTCGTCTACGCGCCCACTTCGCCGCCTGCATCGGGGTCGACGAGCTCTGCGCGAGCGGCCATCTCGCCTACCGGTCCGTCAGCGCCGTGCGTGGCGCCGAGACCTGAGCGCCGGCCGCGAGCTCCCGGGCCGCCGTCAACAATCGGCTCCGCCCGTCGACCCCGGCGCGCCCGAGGAGCGCGCTGACGTGCACCTCGATCGTGCGATGCGAGGTCCCGAGTCTCTGAGCGATCTCCTTGTTGGAGAGCCCGTGGAGAATGGCCCAGAGCACCTCGCTCTGACGCGCCGTCGGCTTCCATGCCTCGACCGCGAGCTGGTAGAGCCGGTCGAGATCGATGCTCATGGGCTCGACCACCAGGACGTGAAGTCGAGCGGAACGCCCCGCCGTCACCGGCCAGCGCTTGACGCGGAGCGCGCCGATCGGAGAGGCGATGAAATAGGACGCAGGTTCCATGTGCGCGAGCGGACAGCCCGTGAGGAGCGCACGCACGCCGCCTGCTCCCAGCGAGGCGAGGAGCGTCTCGCCGGCTCGGTTCGCGGTCAGGACCTCGTCCCCCTCCGTGACGACGAGCGGCCCGGGTGCGGCTTTCACGAGCACGCTGACGATGTTCCCGCGGAGCACGGCGTCGAGGTCGTGGAACCACGAGGGGTCCCGCTCTCGACCCGAAGTGCCCGTTTCCTCGACCGGATCCGTCCGCCTCGAACGTGGGGCGCTGTCGAAGACCATGCCGGAGAGACTCTGCAATGGGCGTGAACGATCGTCGATTACACGATATTTCAGCTGCCGAGGCACAGGCGCGTGAGCGCGTGGATGGCCGGGTGCACGTTCGCACGTAGAATGGCGGCAAACCTCGGCCGGCACGCCGGGGTGAGCCAGAGCGCGGTCGCGGTCGGAGTGAACGGGTTCTGCACGAGGGCCGAGCGGACGTCGAGCCGCTCGAGCCACCCGGCGGCGCCGCAGATCTCGCTCACGATCGCGGCGCTCGTCGGACGCGCGGCCGCGAGCGCGAGCACCTCGCCCGGCGTGACGCTGGGGTCGAGCAGGAGGCGCCGGAGCACCTCCGGGACCATGGCGCGACGCATCAGGCGACGGCGCTGGCGGCGAAGCTCGTCGCGCGGAAGGCGGATCCGCGTACGGGTCGGTCCGAGCTCGGCCAGACGCGCCGCCCTAGACTCCTCCTCGGCGGGGGTGAGCAGATCGTCCTCCTCGAGATCGAAGAGCGACGCGATCCTCGCTCGAACGATCGGGGTCGAGCTGGGTCCGAAGAGGCCGCGCACGAAGGCCTCGAGGGCCTCGTACCTCGCACGGGTACGCCACTCGTCGTCGTCCGTCGGAGGAGTCGAGAGGAACGCGTCGCGGACGATCCAGGAAGGGCCGCCCGCGTCCCTCAGCCGTCCACGCATGGTGAGCGCCCTGTGAGGAGCGGGCGCGGCGAGGATCGCGGCCGCGAAGACGAGGCCTTCTCGTCGCGCCGTCGCCCGCATCGGGTCGAGCTCGCCGTCGTCGTCGCCCTGGTGGCACACGAAGAAGCGCGCGCACGCGAGCAAGGAGGTGAGGTCTAGGGCGGCTCCTCGCGCGGCGCCGCGCGCCAACCGGTCGAGCGCGATCGTGAATCGTTCCGGTCCGAGGCGGGCGAGCCGTTCCTTGACCGCGATGGCTCGAGGCGCCGGCTCGGAGATGCTCGCCAGTCCGCGAAGCGCGCTCGTCGGAAGGCGACTCGTCACACCTCGATGTTAATCCTGCCCTCGCTCGGCGAGGCCCTCTTTGATCTCCGTGACCACCATCGTGACGAGGCGGCCATAGAGATCGTCGCCCTCCAGCGCGGTCGCTTCGC
>JAXLYU010000031.1:0-56738 GCA_046351255.1 Labilithrix sp. | reverse complement strand
ACAGGCTGATCGCGCCTGAGAGTTCACATCGGCGGCGCGGTTTGGCACCTCGATGTCGGCCCATCGCATCCTGGGGCTGGAGCAGGTCCCAAGGGTTCGGCTGTTCGCCGATTAAAGCGGTACGCGAGCTGGGTTTAAAACGTCGTGAGACAGTTTGGTCCCTATCTGCCGTGGGCGCAGGATACTTGAGTGGAGCTGACCATAGTACGAGAGGACCTGGTTGGACGCACCCCTAGTGAGCCGGTTGTCACGCCAGTGGCACAGCCGGGTAGCTATGTGCGGAACGGATAACCGCTGAAAGCATCTAAGCGGGAAGCCGGCCACAAGACGAGGTATCCCGGTCGCAAGACCCTAAAGACCCCTTGTAGACCACGAGGTTGATAGGCCGGGTGTGGAAATGCTGTAAGGCATGGAGCTAACCGGTACTAATAGGTCGTGAGGCTTGGCCATATCTCTAAGGCAAACATCGAGTTGCCTTCGTTATATCGGCGAGCGCTCAGCAATGTGTGACTCGTTCGAATCGAAGGAAGTGTAGATCATGTGCAGGATTCGGCTTGCGAGCCGAATCTGCATGGACTGACAAGCTGCTAGCAGCTCTAGGAAGATACAGATTCAGGCCCGCCCGGATATTCGATCATCGGAAGCGAATATCAGCCTCTGCGCTTGCGCGAGGCAACGGAGCCACAGTTTCCGGTGGTGATTTCGAAGAGGCCACACCCGATCCCATCCCGAACTCGGAAGTTAAGCTCTTCGGAGCCGATGGTACTGCACGGGTAGCCGTGTGGGAGAGTAGGACGCCGCCGGGATTTTTCCCTAAGAAGCTCGAGAGACCGCGCATGCGCGACTCTCGAGCTTTTTGCATTTTGTCTTCACGCCGCGATGCATCGCGCCCGCGCATCGGCGGCCTTTCGTCCAGACTTCGATGCCCCACTACGCCTTTCTTCGCGGCTCGGTGCCGTGCCCCGCGTGTGGCGTCGAGGCGAGCGACGAGCTCTGGCTGCAGTGGGGATTCTGCGCGGGTCGCGTGGCGCGACCGGCGTCGACCTACGAGCTCGGGGAGGCGATTCGATGGGGCGTCGGTCCGGACGGATCGGTCTCGCCGTGGACATACTTCCGCCGAGGCGGAGGAAATCTCGGGACGCCCGACCTCCGGGATCTCGTCGTTCGCGACTCGGGCCAGCAGTGGCTCCACGAGCGATGCACCTCCTGCGGCGCGGAGCTCGGCGGGGGGGCGGTCGAGATTCGCGACGGGCGCATCGTCCGCGCCTGGATCGCGACGCGCGGCGAGTTCACCAGTGATCGCGATTACTGGCGGGTGAGCGAGGAGGGCCTCGTGCCGCTGCCGTTCGGTGACGAGCCTATGCCCATGCAGGAGGGCGTCATCACCATTCGATGACGTCCGACGTATAATCGGCCGTGAATGCGGATTGCGTCGGCGTTTGCGTTTGGAATGGTCGCGGTCGCCACGCTCGGCGCATGCGATGACAAGAAGCCGGCCCCCGCGCCCGCGCCCGGGGCGGCCACCGGCACCGGATCCGTTCCGGCCGCCGATACGACCGGGGCGACGACCAGCGCCGCCTCCAAGCCGGCCGGGAAGATTCCGAAATTCGACCCCGAACAGACGAGGCTCTTCCAGCCGATTCCGCCCGGCGTCGAGAAGCCCGAGCTCGACGAGGCGACCCGGCTCGGCCAGATGCTCTTCTGGGACCCCCGGGTCTCGGGCTCCGGCAAGGTGGCTTGCGTCACGTGCCACGATTTCTCCAAGGCGGGCGCAGACGGGGCCACCACCTCGGCGGCCAAGGCGGGGGCCATCGGGAGCTCCGTGCGAAACACCCCGACCGTCTTCAACGGCGGGGGATCCTTTGCGCAGGGCTGGGACGCCGCGAAGTCCACCACGGAAGAGCTTGCGACGGCCCACACCCTCGACCCTGCCGTGATGGGGATCACGGACGAGAAAAAGCTCGTCGCGGTCCTTCAGGGCATCCCGGCCTACGTCGCGGCGTTCAAGAAGGCGTTTCCCGACGATTCGCCCTCGATTTCAGGCGAGACCTACGGGAAGGCGGTCGGCGGATTCACCAAGAAGCTCTTCGCGCGTGCCCGCTGGGACAGATTCCTCGAGGGCGACCAGAGCGCGCTGAACGACGAGGAGCGGTCGGGCTTCGCCATGTTCGTCGAGGCAGGGTGCACGTCCTGCCATCAGGGGAAGTACATCGGCGCTTCGCAGCTCCAGAAGCTGGGGATGGCCAAGCCCTGGCCGTCACCCGCAGGCGCGGACCCCGGACGGTTCGCCGTCAGCAAGCAGGAGATGGATCGCGGAATGTGGAAGGTCCCCTCGCTCCGCAACGTCACGCGGACCGGGCCCTACCTCCATGACGGGTCGATCGCATCGCTTGCCGAGGTCACGAAGCTCATGGCCAGGCACCAGGTCGGCAAGGAGATCACGGACGAGCAGGCGGGTGCGATCGTGAAGTTCCTCGGAACGCTCGAGGGCGACCCGCCGAAGGTGTTGACCGACCAACCGAGCCTCCCGAAATAGCTCGAGCGGAGGCGAGCGCGGGCGGTTCGTCCGGCGACGCTTGAGGTCAGAGCCCCGCCGGGTATGCTCCCGCGCCATGAAACGCCTGACGATCAGCAGTGATGCGTGCATCGAAGCTCTCTCGCTCCTCATCACGATGGCGTGGGCGGACGGACGCCTCGAGGACCACGAGAAGGAAGGCGTGCGCGCGGCTGCCGGCGTCTTCAACCTCACGAAGGAGCTCCGCGACCGCGTCGACTCGCTCCTCCAGAAGCCGCTCCCGGTGGAAGAGCTCCTCATCGACACCCTGAGCGCGAAGGACAAGGCCTTCATGTACGTCGCGGCCGCCTGGCTGAGCGGCGTGGACGACGACGTCGACGAGAAGGAGAAGCAGCTCCTCGCGAAGTCGGCTGACCTCCTCGGGATCAACGACGCGCGCCGTGTCGAGCTCGAGCAGATCGCTCGCGATCTCGAGCCCCTCCGCAAGGACAAGGCGTCCTGGGCCTCGGAGATCGTCACGCTCTTCAAGGCCATCCCGGCCCGCCTCGAGGGCGAAGCCAGCGACAACGTCGACGTCGCCTTCGAGTGAGCTGAGCTCTACGGGGAGTCGAAGTAGGAGCGGCTCTCGCCCTCGCGTCGCTGGATGCCCCGCGCCGTGAAGAGGGCGAAGAGCGCGACGCTCACCATGGCCCCCGGCGTCATGAGCGAGTTACCGACCACGCTCACGAATGTCGTGAGCGCCATCCAGGCCACGATCGGAACGCCCGCGCTCCGGCCGCGCCCCGCGAGCGCGGCGAAGCCGAGCGCCAGGCTCGCGACGGAGCTGCCGAGCGCGATCGGGATCGTGCTCGCATGGAGGGTGGCGCCTCCCGCGAAGGCGCCCACCGCCAGCAGGAGCCAACCGACTGCGGCGAGCATCAGGCTGCGGGCATAGAGCGTGAACGGGGAGGCGGCGCTGCGCCGGCGCCACGCGAGGAAGAAGTAGAGCGCGGCCCCGGCCGCCACGAGGCCGCCGAGGAGGCCGCTCGCGCTGCGCGACATGTGGCGGGCCGCGCCGACGGCGCCGAGCGTGAACGTCACGGAAGGGACCACGAACGGACGGAGCGCGCGCCACGCCACCACCGACGACGGCGTGGCCGCGGGGGCGACCGGGGGGCCGTCGAGCGGGGAGGGCGCGCGATAGGGCGGCTGCGCCGGCGCGGCGTCGCTCCTCGCCTGCGGTCGTGGCAGCGCGCGCACGATGCCCACGAGCGCCGCGATGTGGAACGCCGCCGCGATTTCATGCGCGATCGCGGGCGGGGTGTCGGCCGACCAGGACCACCACGCGTACGAGCCGAGCTCCATCGCCGCCGCGCGCGCGAGGACGAAGCCCGCCATCGCCGCGAAGCGGCTCGGCGACGGCGGCTCGCCCTCCGGGACGAGGAGCCGAGCCGCGAACGCGAACGCGCCGACGGTGAGCATGCCGCTGCCGAGGACGGTCAGGAAGGTGTCGAGCGCGGCGAGATGAAGCGCCCCCGTGACGGCGCCGACCGCCGAGACGGCCGCCGCCGCGATCGCGGTCGCGCGAGGGCCGCGCCAGTGAACCAGGATCGCGCCGAGGCAAGCCCCCACGACCGGCAGCCAGTGGCTCAGGTCGATCGGGTACAACGAGCCCCGGAGATCGAGATAACGCAGGCGCGACTCGACCACCATCGCCACCCGGTTCGCGCCACACGAGGCGGCGAGGACGAGCAGCGCACGAATGCGATCGCGTTCGCTCAGCGTCGTCACCACCTCGAGCTTCGCATGGATCGTCACGGCACGCCGGTCGCTCCGTCGAAGCGCGCCTGCACCTCCGGCGCCCGGCGCACGAGCCACGCGCCGCACACGATCGCGAGGGCCGCCGCCAGGATCGTGATGAAGGCGCTGGCGTTCGCGCGACGCGGCAGCGTCTCGCCAGCGTGGGACGCGATCATGATCATGACGCTCCACGCCCCGATCACCCAGGAGCGCTGATTGCCACGGACCGTCACGGCGGCGTAGGCCGTCGCGATCGGAGCGGCCGCGCTCACCGCGGCCATGAATCCGGCGCCGTGAAGCGACGTCGTAGGCAGGCTCGTCACCGTCCACGCGAGGCCGGCGAGCGCGAGGGCGCCGCCGAAGATCACGAGCGGCGAGAGCGTCGAGCGTCGGCGCGCGAGGAGCCCGATCCCGATCGCGCCCGTCATGGACGCGAGCGGCGCAAGAGCGAGCGCGACGAGGTCGGGGCCGGCGTTCGGCTCCGCCGGCGGGCGCGCGGCCGCCATCAGCGTGAAGACGGCGGCCGGCATCACGAGCGTCGCCAGCACGCGAAGGCGATCGGCGACCGTGGGCAACCGCCTCGGCGGACCCATCGGGAGCGGACCGCGGTAGGCGGAGGGCGGCGGGAGCGCGGCGACCACCAGCCTGGCGCGCGGCACCTTTCCCATCACCGTCGCAGCGCCCACCAGCAGGAAGGGGCCGAGGATCGGGATGGGGCCGAGCTGACGCGCCTCGTCGGGATTGGTCGGGATCGGCGCGATCCACTCGAGGAGGATCGGCGCGACGCCCACCGCGACCTGGAGCCAGAGGACGAACGACGCCATCCGTGCGAGGCGGCCGGGGCTCGGCCCCTCCGCTTCGAGCCGCTCCGCGAAGAGGGCGAGCATGCACGGCACGAACGCGTGGTGAGCTGTGTCGATCAACGTCACGCCGGACGGGTCGTAGCGTCCATCGATCCGTACGAGCGAGCCGAGCGCGACCAGCCCGAGCGTGACGAGTGCGGCGGGGCGCGTCCCGAGACGAGCGGCGAGCGCCCCGACGACGGTGGCGACGAGCCCGGGCCATGGCAGCGGTGAGATCGGCGGATCGGAGCCTGCGGCGGCGATGAGTGACACGCGCCACACGCCGTGCTCCACCGCGGCCGCGAGCGTGAGGAGGACGGCGTCGAGCCACGCCGGCCGCTCGCGGGCGCTCGCTGCGCGAGCTCTGCTCTCGTCCCGGACGCTCATTTCCCCGAAATTGTGACATGACCGAGGGGGGCGCGGCTCGCGTCAGATCCTTCGCGGCTCGCGGCGGACCGCCGACGAGCACGGTCGTGGCCGCGGGATCGGCCAAAATGCGCCTCGGAATGATCGGTCGGCCCCGGCTGCGCGTTACCATGGCGCCCGATGATGGATGCGCCGTCCCGACCGCCCGAGCACCGCGTCGCCGCGGCGGCCACGGCGACGCGCGCGCGGACCAGGCGGCGCCGGCCGCCACGGGCGCTCCTCATTTCTGGCGGCATCGCGCTCGCGCTCCTCATCGGTGCGTACTTCGCGGTCGGGCCCATCGTCCGGTCGCGAGTGGCCAAAGAGGCGACCCGGCGGCACCTCGAGGTCACCGTCGGCTCGGTGCGTCCCGGCTTCTTCACCGTCACCCTCGGCGACGTCCACCTGAAGCCCGAAGGCGTGCCCGGCATCGACGTCCACCTCGAGAAGACCAAGGTCGACATCTCCGGCGGCGACATCGATGTCGACGGAGGCACGATCACGGTGCAGGGCGAGCCCGAGGAGCTCTCGGAGCATCTCAAGGAATGGCGCGCGAAGAGCGGGCCCCAGGGCGAAAACACAACCGAGCCCCGGAGCAAGCGCGTCATTCATGCCGAGAACCTCTCGCTCGACTGGAAGCTTCCCTCCGGTGGTGGCGTCACCGGCTCGGGGCTGAAGGCCTCCCGCGACCGCTCCGGGATCGTCAGCGTCTCCTGCGCGAAATGCGGTGGAAATCACCAGCACCTTGCCCTCGAGGCCACCGCTGGCGAGCTCGAGCTCGGCACGGACGGCGCGTTTCGTGTGGCGAAGGCGCAGGCGCTCTCGATCACCTACGACCCGCCTCACGCCGCGCCCGCACCAGCGCCCGCGCCGACGACGCTCGAGCCGCCGCCGCTCCCCACCGTCGCGCCGAAGAAGGGCACAAAGCCGGCGCCGCCGGCGACGCCCGTCTCCGACGAGCCCGTGCTGCCGCTCCCGGATCTCCATGCCCTCCGCGGTCGGATCGGCCGCTTCGCGGCGATGATCGCGCCGCGCCTGCCCGACGGCGGGAAGGTCGAGGTGGAAGGCCTCTCCGCGAAGCTCGACATCGGCGGCGAGCCCGTCGCGTTCGGTCCGGCGCCGTTCACGCTCTCGCGCACGGGCGAGCGCGTGCACCTTGGCTTCTCCTCCGGCACGGAAGGCACGATCGAGAGCGCCGCGAAGGCGACGCCGCTCTCGATCGACGCCGACCTTCCCATCGGCGCCGGCGATGTCGACGCACACCTCGCCGGCGGGCCCGTGTCGCTCGCGCTGCTCGGCGTGAAGGAAGGCACGAAGGGCCTCACGGACGTGAATCACGGCCTCGTCAGCGGAAAAGGACGCGTCGTCCTCGCCTCCGCGGGCGATTCGCTCACGTTCGACGGGAGCGTCTCGCTCCGCGGCATCGCGCTGAAGCAGCCGCGGATCGCGCCCGAGCCGATGCGCGGGATCGATCTCACGGTCGCCGCACGCGGCCTCCTCGACGATCAGGGCAAGCTCCGTCTCGACGACGCCGCCATCGACATGGGCGCGCTCCACGCGAAGGCCCACGGCACGATGGAGGAGTCGCCGCAGCACTTCGCGATCTCCCTCAGCCTCGATATCGCGCCCGCCGCATGCCAGGCGCTCCTCGAGAGCGCGCCGCAAGGCCTCCTTCCCACCGTGCGCGCGACGCGCATCGCGGGCGTCTTCGGCGCCAACGTGGGCCTCGCCTTCGACACGCGCCAGATCGACAAGCTCACCCTCGACTACCGCATCGATGACCAGTGCAAGATGACGGACGTACCGCGCGAGCTCTCGCGCGAGCACTTCGAGGGCTCGTTCTCGTATCGGACGTACCACCCGGACGGGACGACGGGCGACACCGTGACCGGGCCCGGCACGCCGAACTGGACCGCCCTCGACGACATCAGCCCGTTCATGGTGTCCGCCGTGCTCACGACGGAGGACGGCGCGTTCTACAAGCACAAGGGCTTCAACCACTCCGCGATCCGTTCGAGCGTCCTCGCGAACCTCAAGGCGCGGCGGTTCGTGCGGGGCGCGTCGACGATCTCGATGCAGCTCGCGAAGAACCTCTTCCTCGCGCGCGACAAGGCGCTCTCGCGAAAGATCGAGGAGGTCATCCTCACCGACTACCTCGAGCAGGCCTTCCGCAAGGACGACCTCATGGAGCTGTACCTGAACGTCGTCGAGTTCGGGCCCGACATCTACGGCGTCACGCAGGCAGCGGAGCACTACTTCGGCCGCAAGCCCGAGGAGCTCAACGTCCTCGAGTGCTACTTCCTCGCGTCGCTCCTGCCGTCGCCGCTTCGCTACGGCAAGATGTGGGAGAAGGGCGAGGCGACCGAAGGCTGGATGAAGCACCTCCAGGCCCTCATGGCGATCGGCGCGAAGAATGGGAAGATCTCGCGCTCGGAGCTCGACGAGGGGCTCAAGCAGACCCTCGTGTTCGTGAAGCCGGGCGATCCGCGCCCCGAGCCACGCAAGGCCGTGTCGAGCACGCGTCGCGATCCGTTCGAAGACAACGACGCCGCATGGCGTCCGCTGGACTGAGCGGGAACGCCATGCGCACCGACGAAGAATGGATGCGCGACGCGCTCGCCCTCGCCGACAGCGCGGCGGCTCGAGGCGAGGTGCCGGTCGGCGCCGTCATCGTGTCGAACGACGGCCGCAACATCGGCGAAGGCTTCAACCTGCGCGAGGCGGATCAGGATCCGACCGCGCACGCGGAGATGATCGCCGTCCGCGCCGCCGCGAAGGCGCTCGGCTCGTGGCGACTCGAGAAGTGCACGCTCTACGTGACGCTCGAGCCTTGTCCGATGTGCGCGGGCGCGCTCGTCCACGCGCGCGTCGCTCGCGTGGTGTGGGGGTGCGACGATCCGAAGGGCGGCGCATGCCGGACGCTCTTCACGATCGGCGCCGACCCGCGGCTCAATCATCGCTTCGAGATGGTCCCGGGCGTCCTCGCGGAGGAGTGCGCGGACCGCCTCCGGAAATTCTTCGCCGCGCTGCGTGCGCTCGGCAAGAAGTGACGTCGGAGTAGCGCGCCCAGGAAGATTCGAACTTCCGACACCTGGTTCCGTAGACCAGTGCTCTATCCAGCTGAGCTATGGGCGCGAGCTTCGTGACCGGAGCCAGCGAAGAGGGCGGCACCATACTTCCGCTGCGCGCGATGTCAACGGCCGCGTGTGCTCTCCGACATCACATCGTTCCTGTGGAAAACTCGCTGAGTGGCGGAAGACCCATGCCAACTACGCAAAGAGTGCGATCCACACTGGCCACGCTGACTGCGCTGACAGGACCCGGCGGCACAAGGCTCGGGGCGAGGCGAGCAAAGTGCGGGAAATTCCAGCAAATCGGAAAGTGGCACGACCCGTGCTCAATCGATCTCCGTCGCTGTCCCGCGGCTTTCGCTTCTTCTTCTCCTTACTTCGTCCAGGGACACCGACTCTTCTTCTTGGCTTGGGGCTCTGCCCAGCACTTCCAGACAAACGGCGCGGAGAGTGGGCTGCTCGCTGCGCTGCTGCAAAGCTCACGATCTTCCCTTTTCGTGAGCTTCGCCGTCCGAGAAGAGGCCAGTTCGAAGACTTCGTTCGTGGCCCGCCTTTCTTCCTTCGCGCCGTTCTTGTCGAGCTTGCTTCTCGAGCGGTAACGCTCCTTATCCTTCGTTCACTTTACTGTCGGCTAGTTCCGAGCCTTTCCGTGGCGCTTCTCCTTCGGGAGTGAGCGCCACGTCGCTTTTGTGTTCTTGGTGCGTAGACTCTCTGTGATGACGCGCAAGTCATGGCGGTTGTTCCCCTACCTGCTCGGTACCGCCGTGATGCTGGCGACCGCGAGCTCCGCCGGGGCCGATGTACCCGCGCCGCCGGCGGCGCCTCCGCCGCCTGCGTTCAGCGGACCGCCGTGGCTCGGCGTGCAGATGGACAACGGCGGTGACACCGGCGTCCGGGTCGAGCACGTCGTCCGCGGCTCGCCCGCGGACAAGGGCGGCATCAAGGACGGCGATCGCATCGTCGGCATCGATGGCAATCGCGTGACGGCGCCTGCGCACGTGTCGCGGACCGTCGCGACGCACAAGATCGGCGAGACGGTGAAGGTCGACGTCGAGCGCACGGGCAACGCGTTCTCGGCGAACGTCGTGCTCGCGAGCCGCCCCTCGACGGATCAGATGATGAAGATGGACCTCGTCGGTGCGCCCGCGCCGGCGTGGTCGAGGGTCACGCCCGTCGGCAGCGCGCCCACGTCGATCGCTGCCCTCAAGGGACGCGTCGTCCTCGTCGACTTCTGGGCCACGTGGTGTGGGCCCTGCAAGGCGATCGCGCCGCGCCTCACCGCGATGAAGGATCGGCTCGGCGCGCAGGGCCTCTCCGTCGTCGGCATCACCGCGTCCGACGACGCCGCCGGCGCGACGGCGTGGGCCGACAAGTTCGGCATGCGCTATCCCGTCGTGCTCGACACCTCGGGCGACACGAGTCGCACCTACGGCGTGAGCGCGCTGCCGACGATGGTGCTCGTCGACAAGAGCGGCGTCGTTCGCGATGTCTTCATCGGCTTCGATCCCAACGGGGAAGCGGAGCTCGAGAAGATGCTGAAGAAGCTCCTCGCGGAGAACGGACCGCCCGCGGTCCCGCCGCCCACCGCGCCTCGCCCCGAGCGTTAGATCCCGTCGCTCAGGACCTTCGTGATGGCGACTTTCCCCTGCAGTCGCTTGCTGATGTAGAGGTTGTTCTTCGCGTCGACGATGACGGCGCCGACGCCCTCGATCGACTCGACCAGCTGGAGGCCCTTCTGCGGGCCGAGGATGAAGACGGCGTCGTCGATCTCGTCGGCGAGGAACGCGGTCGGGGCGTAGATCGTCACGCTCCGGCACGCGGTCGCGGGGTAGCCCGTGCGCGGGTCGATGATGTGGTGGTAGCGGACGCCGTCGAGGATGAAGGTGCGCTCGTAGTCACCGGCGGTGCTGAACGCGTGATCGCTGAGGGGCAGCATCGCGAAGTATTCGCCCGCCTTGCCACGCGGATCACGGACGCCAGCTTGCCACTCGGAGCCGTCGGGCTTCTTGCCCCTCGCGTAGAGGTCGCCGCCGGCCTGCACGAAGAACGACTCGAGGCCCGCCTTCTCGAGGACCTTCACCGCCATGTCGACGCCGTAGCCCTTCGCGATGCCGCCGAGGCTGATCTGCGTCTCGGCCTTCGTGAGCTTGACCGTCTTCGCGGCCTCGTCGAGGACGATGTTCTTGTAGTTCACGAAGGGCAGGCGAGCCTTGATGTCCTTGTCCGCGGGGACCTTGCGCTCGAGGTCTTCGTCGAACTTCCAGAGGCCGTGGAGCGACTGGAACGTGATGTCGAAGGTGCCGCCCGAGATCTCGCTCGCGTGCACCGACTCCTTGATCACGGCGAACGTCTCGTCACTGACCTTCACCGCGGACTTGCCCGCCTGCGCGTTGATGCGAGAGACCTCGCTATCGCGCCAGGTCGTCATGAGGTCCTCGACGCGCTTGATCTCCGCCGCCGCCGCCTCGAACGCGGCGCGTGCCTCCGCCGGGCCGACCTTCGGGGTCGTGAAGGCGACGAACTGCACGTGCGTGCCCATGACCTTCGTGTCGGCGCTCACCTTGTCGGGCCAGAAGCTCTTGCCCGCGTCGGGCGGGGGCTCGTTCGCGCTCTTCAGCACCGACTTCGCGGGATCCTCCGGCGGCGGTGCGGCGGAGGGCGCGGTCGGCATGGGCGGCGCGACGGGGCCCGTCGTCGCCTGCTCGTTGCAGGACGGGAGCATGAACATCAGCCCCAGCGCTCGCAGGAGACCGGTGAATTTCACCGCTCCTTCATAGCATTTGCGCTCTCTCCGAGGCGCTGGTACCGGGCCTGCCCCGTTCATGCTGTCCTCCGAGCTCTCCAAGGTCATCGACGAAACCATCGAGCGCGAGCGTTCCGCGCTCACGAAGCTGGCGTTCGACATCCACGCCAATCCCGAGCTCCGCTTCCAGGAGCACAAGGCGGCGGGCTGGATCGCAGAGCTCCTCCGTGCGCGTGGGCTCGAGGTCGAGCACGGCCTCGCCGGCATGCCCACCGCGCTCCGCTCCCGCAAGGGCAACGGCGGGCCGAAGGTCGCGATCCTCGGCGAGTACGACGCGCTTCCGGAGATCGGCCACGCGTGCGGACACAACCTGATCGCGGCGAGCGCGGTCGGGGCGTACCTCGCAGCGGCGGCGGTCGCGGCGCAGACGAACGGCGAGGTCGTCTTCCTCGGTACGCCCGCGGAGGAGGGCGGCGGCGGCAAGGTGAAGATGATCGAGAGCGGCGTCTTCGAGGAGCTCGACGCGGCCATGATGTTCCACCCGTTCGATCGGGACATCCTCGCGCACCCCGCGCTCGCCTCGAGCTGGACGTCGCTGCGCTTCAAGGGCGCGCCCGCGCACGCGGCGGCGGCGCCTCACGACGGGCGCAATGCGGTGCAGGCGTGCATGGACACGTTCCGCCTCATCGACGGGCAGCGCATTCGCTTCAAGGACGGCGTCCGCGTTCACGGGATCATCACGGACGGCGGGAAGGCGATCAACATCATCCCGGAGCTCGCGGCGGCGGAGTTCAGCGTTCGCGCGCGCGACCTCGAGGAGCTGAAACGCGTGCAGGCGATCGTCGAGCGCTGCGCGAAGGCGGCCGCGCTCGCGAGCGAGGTCGAGGTCGAGGTCACGTCGCGCCTGGGCTACGTCGACATGCGCAACAACCTGACGATGGCACGCGCGTTCGGCGCGCATCTCGGCGCCATGGGACGCGACGCCCGCGAGACCGACGATCGCGTGGGCGCGGGCAGCACCGACATGGGCAACGTCTCGCACGTCGTGCCCTCCATCCATCCGTACCTCGCGATCGTGGGCGAGGGCGAAGCGCTATGCCACCAGCACCAGTTCGCGCATGCCGCAGCGAGCGAGCGCGGGGTCGACACGGCGATCGCAGCCGCCAAGGCCCTCGCGAAGACGGCGGTCGAGCTGCTCGTCGACGCGGATCTCCGCCATGCGGTGCGCACCGAGTGGGAAATGTCCGCACCAAAACGTTAGCGCGAGCAGAGAGCGTCCTCGCGTTTCATGCTTGAACGTCGTTAGCTCTCGACGTGGTGACAAAAAGCATCATCTCGCTGGGCGCCCTCGCACTCCTTGCGTGTTCTGCCGAGGAAGGCTCGGTGACGATAAATGTCCCGGTGCCGGCCACGGACGACCTGAGCGAGACAAAACCGCCCACGACCTCGCAGGCCGCGAACGCCGGTGACACGACGGACGCCACCGACGAGGCGCCGTCCGTCGCCTCCGACTGGCCGGCCACCACGTTCGTTCCGCTCCTCGACTGGAGCTTCGAGTCGGCCAGCCCCGACTGCAACGGCTGGCCCGTGAGCGGCTCCGACGCCGCCATCCGCGCGATCCCCGCGAAGACCGGCTCGTACTCCTGCAAGGTGTGCTCGAACGGCGCGTCGGAGATCTCCGTCAGCCGGAAGATCGGCAAGGTCGCGAAGGGCAACTACTCCCTCAGCGCATACGTGCGAAAGCGCGCGCAGACCGCGGCGCCGGGACAGGCCATCGCGCGCATCGAGGGCAAGTCGATCGTGACGAGCGAGCCCGTAGCCGTGCGCGAGGAGTGGGTCCGGCTCCAGACGAACATCCAGCTCGACGAAGATAGCGACGACCTCACGGTGTCGATTGGCTCCGCGAACGCGGCCGCTGACAACTGCCTCTTCGTCGACGACGTCGTCTTCGTGCGCAGCTACTGAGCGAAATCGGACCCAAGCCCTGCCTTGGCGGCGGGTTTCAGCTACAAGATGATGACGGTGTCGGAAACGCAGGGCCCGAACCTCCCCGGCATGATCGAGACTTCCGACGACGGGGATCGTCCCTCGATCACCGAGGTCAACGGGACGGTGGCGCGCTTCGAGATGGCGTACAACCCGAACCCGAACGACCGGTTCGCGTTCGGCCCCCCCATCTTGCAGCGGCTCCCGTCGCTCCTCTTCGTGGGCTTCGCGGCGACGCTGGCGGTGGCGGCCGGCATCGCCCAGAACGCGACGCTGAACCCGTCGCTCCACAAGTTCATCGTGACGGAGGGGCGAATGCCGCTCGTCATCATCATCTGCCTCGCGGCGGTCGCCACCTTCGTGCGATCGGGCCTCCGCGGCGTCATCGTCACGAGCGACAGCGTGGAGACGCGCGCGCTCTCGATGGGCTTCCCGCGCGTACGTCGCTATCGCTGGGCGCAGATCGACCGAATCATCCTCGACAAGGACTCCGTGCTCTTCGAGCTCTGGAACGGCGAGTACGAGCGCCTGCCGAAGGTGCAGAAGGGGGAGGAGCTCGTCGATCTCCTGGAGCGCGTGGCGCACGCGCGCGGCCGTCAGGTCACGCGGCTCGATCGAAAGCGCTGATCGGCCGCGCCCGACGGGGCGTCAGCCGGAGTCGTTCTCTTCGCCGTGGATGTTCTCCACGGCCGGCACCGAGCGTGCCTTCTTGTACTCGCGGAGCGCCGCCACCTCGCTGCGCGACGGATTGATCACGAGCAGGCCGTGGTCCGCGTCGAGGAGCGCGATGTCGCCGTCGGAGGCCCACTTGAAGATGCCCTCGACCCCGACGATGGCGGGCACCTCGAGGAGGCGGAGGAGCGCACGCGTGCGCGGCCCGGTCGCGCGATCGGTGAGCGCCATGCCCACCGGATGCGCCCGCGCCGAGATGAGCAGGTCGAAGACGCTGAGCGCGTCGCCGACGAGGATCGCCTTCGTGGGCAGCTCGGCGCGCTTGTCCGCCTTGGCGAGCATCACGAGCGCGTCGCAGAGATCCTCGATGTCGCGGGCGCGCTCCTCGAGGAACGCGTCACGCGTGATCGACGCGGCGGTGCGCGTGACCTCGCGCGCCACACGACCGAGCGCGGGGCCGATGCCCATCCCCTCCGCGACGAGCTCGTCGGCGCGCTCCTGGAAGCGCGCGTCGCCGAGGATGTCGACGTAGGTGTTGAGGAACCCAGCCTCGCCGCCGAGCTGCATCATGCGCGCGCGATCGGAGATGCCGCGCATCGCCTTGTCGCAGACGTCGAACGCGCCCCGGAGCAGCTTCTGCTCCTCCTTGAAGTCGCGCCCCTGCGGCGGCTCCGGGATGCGCGACATCGACGGGCGGCGCAGCGCGGCGAGCGCGCCGATGGCGCGGCCGGTGAGGAACGGACGTCCGGTCAGCGTGACCTTGCGCGTGCCGCCGCCCGCTCGTCGCGGGGCGGCGTTCATGTGCTTGTCGCGCTGGGCGTCGATGAGCTCCGCGTGGCGGATGCCGGCCGCGATGATGGCGCCGAGCGTGACGAGGAGCTCGATGTCGTGCGCGTTGAACTCGCGTCGTTTGTCTTCGCGCTGAACGACGAGCGCGCCGAGCGGGCCGGCCTTGCCGCGGATCGGGACGACGAGGAAGACGGGGAAGCGGTCCTCGCCGAGGTCGTCGAAGTGCTTGTAGGATGCATGCTCCCCGGCGTTGTTGCTCGTGACGGGGCGGAGGTACTCGACCGCCTCACCCGTCATGCCCTCGCCGATGGCCAGGCGCACCTGCCCGAGGGCCTCGGGCGCGAAGCCCACGTTTCCGCGCATGACGAGCTCTTTGCCGTCGCCCTCGAGGAGGTAGAGCGAGCACACGTCGGCGTCGAAGATCTGCGCGATGCGCTGGGGCGCCTCGTCCAGCAGGGAGACGAGCGGCATCGGCTTCACCGAGAACGCGATGAAGTCGAGGACGGCGTCGAGCCGTTTATTTCCGCGATCGTGCACCGTCGCACGCGCTTGCGGCTTCTTCCCTGCTGCCATCAGCCTCGATCGATACTATAGGAACGGCGCTGTCATGTCAGAGCTCGACTTCCCCTCCGAGGCCTGGGTCGCCGCCTACAAGGATGCGATCAACGCGAACGCCGACTACGCGAAGGCGGGCAAAGATTGGACGCACGGCGTCGTCGCGATGGTGGTGAAGGCTGAGCCTTCTCTCGGCATCCCCGAGGACCTCGCCATGTGGCTCGACGTGCACGAAGGCAAGTGCCGGGACTGCAAGCTCTTGCCCGCGAAGGAAGCGGAAGAGAAGGCCCCGTTCGTCGTCAGCGCAAGCTATGCGCAGTGGAAACAGGTCATCAAGAAGGAAATCGACCCGACCAAGGCGCTGATGCAGGGCAAGCTGAAGCTCGCCAAGGGCCACATGCCGACGATGGTCAAGTACGTAAACGCGTCAAAGCAGCTCGTGGAGTCGACCACGAAGATCCCCACGAAGTTCCGCGGCGAATGATCGTGTCGCGCGACTGAAAAGCGCGAATGCCGGTTCGTCCTTGACGATGGAACCGTGAGCACGAGACAGTACGGGCATGGCGACCTCTGCCCCGCTCGTACTCGTTGCTGACGACGAACCCTCGATGCTCGAGCTCGTCGCACGTCACCTCCGGACGATGAGCGACCCGAAGCTCGAGGTCATCCAGGCGTCGGACGGTGAGGAAGCATGGCGACTCGCGCGGGAGCACCTCCCCGATCTCGTCGTGCTCGACGTCATGATGCCGGGGATGAGCGGCTGGGAAGTGTGCCGCAAGATCCGCGAGGACATCGGCCTCGCGCATACCGGCGTCGTCATGCTGACCGGCATCGGTGAGAACCTGAACCAGATGACGAGCCCGCTCTACGGCGCGGACGCGTACATCGACAAGCCGTTCGAGTTCGAGGACTTCGACGACAAGGTCCGCGACACCCTGAAGGCGCGCGAGAGCCAGCGCCTCGGCGTCGTGCGTCCCTCCATCAATGGCACCTCGGGCGCGGCGAAGCCGGCTCCGGCGTCGAAGAAGGCGGCGCCTCCCGCGAAGGCGGCGCCGGCCGCGAAGGCGAAGGCGGCGCCCGCGAAGGCGGCGCCCGCGAAGGCGAAGAAGGCGGCGCCGGCGCCGTCGAAGAAGAAGGCGGCCGCGAAGGCTCCGGCGAAGGCGCCGGCGCCGTCGAAGAAGAAGGCGGCCGCGAAGGCTCCCACGAAGGCGAAGAAGACCGCTGCGAAAGCGGCGCCGTCGAAGGCGAAGAAAGCCGCGCCGGCGAAGAAGAAGAAGAAGTAAGCGCGTCGCGATTCGGTTTACTCGCGCGCGACTGGATTGACGCGCCGTTCACGCTCGGGCTTCATGACTCCGTGCGTAGGGCGTGCTCACTCGTGGGAATGGGGCTCGTGCTGCTCGTCGCGATCCCGCCGAGCGTGGGTTGCAAGAAGGCGGAGGGCGCCACGCTCCAGACGCGCGAGCTCTTCACGAACACCTGCGCGCGTTGCCACGGCGCAGACGGCGCAGGCGGGCTTCCGCTCTGGGAAGCGGGGCCGTCGCCGCAGAACTTCCACGATCACGCCTTTCAGATGTCCCGCACGGACGAGCAGCTGACGCAGATCATCAAGAACGGAAAGGGGGCCGGCATGCCCGCCTTCGGCCCGCTCTTGAACGACGACCAGATCGCGCAGCTCGTCATCCAGATCCGCAGCTTCGACGGGGAGACCAAGAAATGAACGCAGCGCTGAAGAAGAAGCTCAAGATGATCGGCGGCGGAGTCATCGCCCTGCCGGTGCTCGGGATCCTCGGCGTCATGACGTTCTTTTACGGCTGCCGCCCCAAGTCGCGCCCCGCGCCGGTGATGAGCGCGCCCACGTCGGCGGAGGCGATCGCGCGCGGCAAGTACCTCGTGCACAACGTCGCCGCGTGCGTCGGCTGCCACTCCACGGTGCAGGAAGACGTCTCCGGCGAGCCGCCCGTCGAGGCGAAGCTCGGCGCCGGCCGCGACTTCGGCGACTTCGGCGGCCCCGTGCACATCCGCGCGTCGAACATCACGCCCGACAAGGACCACGGCCTCGGCGGCTGGACCGACGGCGAGATCGCGCGCGCGATCCGCGAGGGCGTCGGCAAGGACGGGCGCAACCTCTTCCCGCAGATGCCGTACCTGACCTACCGCGAGACGCTGAGCGACGGTGAGGTCCTCGACATCATCGCATACCTCCGCACGCTGAAGCCCGTCGCGGACGATCCGGGCAAGACGAGCGTGAGCTTCCCCGTCTCGATGTTCATCCGAGGGGTGCCGCAGCCGCTCGAGCAGGTCGCGCCGCCGGCGCCGTCGCCGTCGGACCGCATGGCGCGAGGCAAGTGGCTCCTGAAGACCGCGTCGTGCCACGACTGCCACGACTCCGTCGACGAGCGCATGCAGAAGATCCCCGGCAAGCCCTTCGGCGGCGGCATGAAGTTCACGACCGGGAAGGGGACCTTCTACGCGTCGAACATCTCGAGCGACAAGGCGTCGGGCATCGGGTCGTACTCGACCGACGACATCCTTCGCGTGCTCAAGGAGGGCAAGGGCAAGAGCGGCCGCACGCTCTACGTCATGCCCTGGAGCTACTACAAGGGCATGACCGGCGAGGATCTCGACGCCCTGGTGGCCGCGCTCAAGGAAGAGCCCCCGATCGCGAACATCGTCCCGGCATCTCAACCGAAATAGTCCCGCGAACGGAGACGTCCGGACGACTTTCCGTACACGGATATTTCGTGTACGAAAGATTGTATGCCTACCCCGTTCCGCGAAGAACACGATCAGTTCCGGAAGACCGTTCGCCAGTTCGCCGAGAAGGAGCTGGCCCCCTACGCCGATCAGTGGGAGGCGGCGGAGATCTTCCCGAACGAGGTGTTCAAGCGGGCGGGCGAGCTCGGCGTCTTCAGCGCGCACTATCCGGAGGATCAGGGCGGCGCAGGCGGCGACTACTGGTTCTCGGTCGCGAAGGCGGAGGAACTCGTGCGCTGCCAGTCGGCGGGCGTCTCGATGGGCCTCCTCGTCCAGGGCGACATGGCCACGCCGGTCATCAGCGACCTTGGGACGAAGGAGCAGATCGAGGAGTTCCTGACCCCGGCCATCCACGGCGAGAAGATCGCCGCGCTCGGCGTCACGGAGCCGAACGCGGGCAGCGACGTCGCGGGCATCCAGACGACGGCGAAGAAGGACGGCGACGACTACATCATCAACGGCTCGAAGACGTACATCACGAACGGCTGCCGCGCCGACTTCGTGACGCTCCTCGCGAAGACGAACCCGGAGTCCGGCGCGCACGGCTGCTCGTTCTTCCTCGTGCCGACGAAGACGAAGGGCTTCAGCGTCGCGAAGAAGCTGAAGAAGATCGGCAACCACGCGAGCGACACCGCGGAGCTCTCGTTCGAGGACATGCGTATCCCGAAGCGCTACCTCCTCGGTGGCGAGAATCAGGGCTTCATGTACCTGATGCAGAACTTCCAGACGGAGCGCCTCATCGCCTGCATCAGCAGCAACGCGGGCGCGCAGCTCGTGATGGACGACACGATCAACTTCGGACGCGATCGCAAGGCGTTCGGCAAGCCGATCATCAAGCGCGAGTACTGGCAGCACAAGTTCGTCGACCTCCAGGCCAAGCTCGAGGCGGCCAAGGCGCTCGCGTACCGTGCGTGCGAGATCTACAACGACGAGCGCTACGTCCAGAAGATCCCGATCAGCTTCGAGACGGTGAAGATGATCAGCTTCGCCAAGATCTTCTGCGCCGAGATCGGCACGGAGATCATGGACCAGTGCCTCCAGTTCCACGGTGGTTGTGGCTACATGGAGGAGTTCAAGATCGGCCGCGCGTGGCGAGACCAGCGCCTCGTGCGCATCGGCGGTGGCACCACCGAGGTCATGCGTTACTACGTCGCGAAGCTGATGGGCCTCTAGTCACCACGAGATCCGAGCCTGCGCGCGCAGGCGGCTCAGCGACGCGTCGACATCGGCGAGGACGACACCGCGGAAGGACCGCCGGCCGTCGTCGCCGAGGGATCGGCGCTCGATCTGCTTGCGGTGGAGCCCCTGCAAGAGCCAGCGCGCGCGCTCGCGCTCGTCCGTCTCTGCGAGCTCGCGCGGGTAGGCGTCCACGAGGTCCAGCACGTGCGCATCGATGCGCTGATCGTCGAGCGTCGACTCCGCCGCGCCCGCGATGAGCGGCACGAGGAGCTGGGCCTCGTGGAGCGCGAGGTACATGCCGTTCGTGGCGCGCGCGACGGTGCGGTAGACGTGCTCCGCCGTCTCGTACTGACGAAGCCCCGGGAGGCAGCCCATCGCGTAAATCGCGATGCCCATCTCGCGGCACGCCTCCGCCTGCGCGAACCAGTCGTTGCCACAGGGGCAGCCTCTCGGAAAACCGTCACCGCGCTCGGCGACGCCATGCGGGGGCGCGTCGCCGAACCACACGATCGCCTTCGCCGCATCGGGGCGCCAATCGAGGCGCACCACGTCGTGGAGGCCGTCCGTCACCGCCTCGGGGCCATCTCCGCCGCCCATCGCGGTCAGCGTCGAGACGGCGCGGTTCGCCGCTTCCATGGTCGAGGTGAACTGCAGATCGACCCGGCTCGCGTAGGTCGGGTCTTGCGGAGGATGGTCGCGGTAGCTGACGACGGCGACGCGAAGGCTCTTGCAGAGCGGCGAGGCCGCGACCGCGGTGAGGAGCTCGTTCATGCGCGCCTTCACGTCGTGGATGTACGGGCCCATGCTCGACGTCGCATCGACGAGGAGCGCGAGGTCGAGCTCGCCCTTCACACGATGCTTCACGAAGGTGAGCTCCGCCTCCGGATAGGCTGGGCCGTCCTTCAGGAGCGCGGGGGCCTGCGGGATCGCGGCCGGCGCGTGCTGGCCGGGACCGGCGTGCCGGTGCTCGTCGGCGTGGATCATCGCGATCACCTCGTCGATCCGGAGCGGCTCGCGAACGTCGAACAGACGCTCGCGTGGAGGCCCGAGGTCGAACGAGCCCGTCCAGCGGGCCATCGCGAGGACCGCCTCCAGCGGGCCGACCCCACGGCCGAAGATCTCGGCGGCGACGATGCTCCCGGCGCGAAGGTCGATCTCGCCTCGATCGCCGAGGGTCGACGACACGCTGAGGACGCCCGACTTCCTCGCGGTCGAGAAGAGCTGCAGGAGATCGACGAGCGGGACCTCCTCGAGGCTTCCTCCCATGCTGCGCGCCTCAGTGGTTCGACGTGCCGCGCGGACCTCCTCGTAGTGGGGAGCGCCGGCCGCAGGGGCGGCGGCGCGCATCGACCCCGGCGGAGGCGTGTCGGCGACGATGTCGCGCATCCCGATCATCGGCGGCGGCGGCGAGGAGTCCTCCATGCTCGACGCGCGAACGGGTGGCGCGATCGGCGGCGGCGCGTTCGTGCCGTACGCTCGCGGCAGGGGCGCGCCCGCTGGGTGGGTCGGCGCCTTGAGCGAGACGGCGGGCGGCATGGGCATCCCCGCCGACGGCCGCGACAGGACGGGCGGCGACATCACGCTCGCGGGCATCGACAGCGGGCGGACGCCGGGCGAGGACCGTCCCGCCGGCATCGGCGCAGCGGCAGCGGCTCGCGGCGGCGGACGCTCGAACGCGCTGTCGAGCGACACGGCTCGCGGTCTGTCCGATCCGGGGCCGTCCTCGAGCTCCACCGCCACGTGGACCGTCTCCGTCGGCAAGAGCTCGAGCGTCTCGTCGAGCACGTGCTCGAACACCATCTCGACCCGGCCGCCGACCTCGAGGATGGAGTCCGGACCGAGCGCGCTCTCTCGCACCTGGACGCCGTCGACGCGCGTCCCGTTCGTGGAGGAGAGATCGCGTACGCGGTAGCCCTTCGCGTCGGCGATGAGCTCGAGGTGCATCCGGCTGACGTTGTCGTCGGCGAGCCGGATCTCGGCCTGCACCGCGCGGCCGATGCGCGTGACTCCGGCGCCGATCGTGAACGATTGGCCGATCTCCTTGCCCCGCGTCACGCGGAGGCGCGCCTTGCGGATCTGGACCTTCCGCACCGAGATCTCCGTGTCCTCCGCGATCAACGACGTGAGTGGTGTCGCGAGCGAGTGCTCGAGCGCCAGCGCGAGCGCCTCCGCCTGACGTCCGCCCCAGCCGATGAGCTTCGTCACCTCGCGGCGCGCCCAGATACGCGCGAGCCGCGGCTGGTCCGCGCTCGGCGGGGCAGGCTCGGGACGCACGACGTCGATCTCCTGCCGGAAGGGCGTGCCGGTGGGGGTCGTCGCGGTGATGACGAGCTTCGACGGGCCACTTCCGCTGTAGCGGCCGACGATGTGGAGCGGCTCGTTGCCGTAGAGCTCGGGGAGGGGGCTCGGATGCAGAGAGACCGGGCTCGCGCCCTCCCAGCTCAGCGTGATGTCGCCGAGGACCGGGCCGCCGTCGATGACCTTGCGCGCGAAGCGATCGCGAACGAGGCGAGGGTTGTCCTTCGGCGCCACGATCGTGCACGCGCCGCGACCCTCGCGCGCGAGGCCCTCGAGGAAATGCCGGTTCACCGCCGCGCCGACGCCGAGCACGTGCAGGCGAGTCGCCGGACCGAGGATCTCGGGCACACGCTTGAGGAGCTTGCCCGTGTTGCCGACCGCGCCGTCCGTCACGAGCACGATGGCGCGCGTGCGTCCCTCACGAACGGGGAGCTTCGCGATCTCCTCGAGCGCCTTCCCGACGTCGCTGCCGCCGCGCGCGGGGACGTCGAGGAACGAGGCGATCCGCCGCCCGACCTCGGGCCCCGTCGCGAGCCAGCGCGGCTCGCCGTCGAAGAGGGCGCGATCGTGATCGAAGGTCATGGCCATGACCGTGTCGCCGGGGAGGAGCGCGTCGACGACCGCCATCACCATCTCGCGCGCCTGAGGCATCGCCGCGCGCATGGACGCCGAGCGATCGAAGACGATGGCCACGTCCCGCGATCGCGTCGCCCGGATGACGGGCGAGGTCGCGGGCGCGAGCATCGCGCCGCAGTGCTTGCACTTCACGAGCGCGCCGAAGCCGGCGATCTCGACGATCGCGCGCGTGTCCTCGAGCCCCGCGCCGCAGTTGCCGCACCGTAGGGGCCGCGCTTCGTTCGGCGTGTTGGCGATCTCCGTCTTCGCGTCCGCTCGCGCCGGCGCGAGCGTGAGGAGGAACGTGCCCTTGTCCTTGTCGGTCGCCGGCGGCTCGAGGCGAAGCACGGGCTGCACGCCCTCCCTCGAGGCTTGCCACTCGAGGACGAAGTCCCGATTCGAGATAGGCCCGCTGCTCGGACCGCCGAGGCGCACGATGGTCGTGCCGTTCGGCGCGACCTCCGGGTGCACGGTGTGCGATCGGCCTTGCACCTCCGTCACCGGATGAACGAAGACGGAGCCGGGCACGGTCGAGGGCGCGATGTGGATCTCGAGGGCGACGTCGGCCTTGCGCTCGGGGGAGAGTATGCGTGGCGGCGGCATCGCATCGCCGACCGCAGGCGCCGGACCGTCGCGGTAGAGATCGGGCGCCACCATCGGGAACACGAAGACGAAGCGGCCGTCGTCGTAGCGGACGATCTCCTGGTACTCGAGGTGAACGACGATCTCGGCGCCCTCGGCGACGTTCGCGACCGAGAGCGTGAACACCGCCGGCGAGTCCTCTTCGAGCAACGTGACGGCGCGGCCCTCGGCCTTCGCCGCCTGGTAGGCGCGTCTCGCGGCGGCGCGCTCCTTGATGACCCCCTTCACCACGCGATCCGCGATGCGGAACTCCATGCGCCAGACGGAGGCGTCGTGCGGCAGCGGGAACGAGTAGATCGCCTCGATGGGCACCGTCCGCGTGTTGCGGAAGGTCTGCGTGACGACCACGTTCGCGAGCGGTCCATCGATGCGCGCCGTGACCTTCGTCTCGAGCAGCGGCAGCGTCTGCCCGTCCTGGGTGCGTAGCGTTCCTTGCGTGATCGTCTCGACGTCCATCCGTGTCCCCAGGACGAAGCTACGCGGCCGACCTGACGGAGAGGGGCAGAGACGCCGGTGTTTTCTTCGAGACGAGTCGGAGAGGCGGTCCGATTCCGGCGCGCCTCATCGCACACTGTCGTCATGCGGGGCGGATGGCTCAGACGACATTCAGCAGAATAGTCGGAAGGAGTCCCACTTCATCCTGCCAAATTCCGTTGTCTGCGGTCTCATTCCGCTGTCGGTGATCGGAATGGATACAGCTGGCTGACATCACCTGCGTTCAACACACCGAACTTGGGGGTAGGCTTCGTTTGCTCATCCCCTGCCATTCACCGACACCTCAGTATCCCCTCCCGAAACGGAGGACACGATGCTCGTCAATTCGTCCGCGGTCTTCGGCCTGGGTCTCTCGGCGCTTCTTCTCGCTGCGCTCGCCGTCGGTTGCGCGGCGGATGCCGGCGACAGCGACGAAGCAGAGGGCTCGACGACCGAGTCGATCATCGGTGGCCAGAAGGCGACCGACTATCCGGAGGCCGCGCTCATCAACGGACAGGGCTTCTACTGCTCCGGCGCTGTCATCGCGCCGCGCGTCGTGCTCACGGCCGGTCACTGCGCGCATGGCTCGCGCTTCACGGTGAAGGCGCCGTTCGCGAACAAGTCGGCGACAGGGACGCGCTTCTGGACGGACTACGTCGCGACGGGCGAGACCGTGAATCCGAACACGCTCGACGTGGCGGTCATCATCCTCGACTCGCCAATCCAGCTCGCGTCGTATCCGACGCTCAATCCGAACAAGCTGGCGAATGGCACCGAGGTCGTGAACGTCGGCCGCATCAAGGACGGCTCGCTCTCCACGACCACGCTCTACTACGGCGCGCCCGTCGCCGTGACGGACGGCGCTCCGAGCTTCCCGATGGCGTACCGGTCGCCGGTGCTGATCCAGTCCGGCGACTCCGGCGGCCCCGTCTACGCGGGTACCGGCGCGAGCCGCACCGTCGTCGGCGTGAACTCGGGCGCCGGCGGGAGCACGCAGGTCCTCGCGCGCATCGACCTCGCCTACGCGAAGATCCAGCAGCTCATCGCCGCGAACCCCTGACCTGCGCGACGATCCGCTCAATCACGCGATCTTGCGCATCGCCGGTCGCCGATCGCGGGTGAGCGTGATCCCCTCTCTCGACGAGACGCTGCACCGGCCTCGGCGCTAACTACCGAGAAATCGCCGGCCCCCACACTGGCACCGCATGTGCTCTCTCGAGGGCATCATGAAGAAGCTTCTCGCTGCGCTCACGGTTGTCTGTCTCTCGGTCTCGTGGATCGGCTGCGCTGGTGAATCGGACGATATGGACGAGGACGGCACCGAAGAGGTGGTCGGGGACACGGCGGAGGCGGACCTCTCGATCACGCCGACGCGTCAGGCGCAGCTCGACGCGCTTCGCGCGCGCGTCACGAAGGACTTCGGGCATCCCGCGTCGCTGAACGGCAAGAAGCTCGTCTTCCTCGTGCGCCGGTACAAGTCCGACGCCTCGAAGGCGGTCCTGTTCGCGCACATCATGAAGCGAGACATCAAGACGGGCCAGGACGCCGAGCTGACGAGCGCAGACTACAAGGGCTCGGAGTTCGAGCTCCGCATCAAGGAGGGCGTCTTCGACGGTCCCGAGGTCTTCGCTGTTCTCGAGAAGACGGACGGCAAGTGGTCCACGGCGAAGAAGGGCAACCGCGAGGCTTATGTCGTCGGTCCGACGGACGTAGCCTTCTTCCACTGGGACACGGAGTATGGCGTGCCGCGGTCCTGGCTCGGCCTCTGATTCCAATCAAACACGCGCTCCATGCAAAACGCCGCCGCTCGGTGAGAGCGACGGCGTTCGGCTCGGAGCGGGGCGCGAATCGCGCGCGATCAGCTCGCGTTCTTGTTGCAGACGAGCGTGCGGTTCACGACCTTGCCGTTCGGCTTCGTGATCTGGAACTTGTTCTCGCCGAGGAAGTCGAGCGTGACGGTGACCGTCTCGTCGCTCTTCGTCTTCGTGAGGACGATCTTGCCGCCTGCGTTCGGGCAGCCGCCCTGGCCGATGCCGCAGCGCTCGTAGCCCGTGACCGTGCGCGTGAAGGAGCGGCCACCGATGGTCGTCTCCGCGTGGCCCTCACGCGTGATGCACTTCGTCTCGTCGTTGTAGCTCGCGGTGAAGTCGGCGGTGTGCGAGATGTCCTTGCCGTTCTTCGTCGTGCCCTGCCAGTTGCCGGTGCGGTGCTTGGTGATGATCTTGCCCTCGCGGGTGTAGACGACGACGCGCGAGCCGTTGATGGAGGCGCCGTTCGCCTTGAAGCCGCTCGCCGTGTGCGTGACGGTCAGCGTGTTGCCCTCGCGAACGTAGGTCGACGTGACGGTGCCCTCGAACTTCTTCCCGAGCCCCCAGAAGCCGGCGCAGCCCTTGAACTCGTGCTGGATCTTGTTGCCGTCGCGCGTCGAGACGAGGCAGCCCGCCGGCCTGAAGAAGCGCCCCGCGTTCACGCGCACCTTCTCGAGCACCTCGTCGTCGCTCGCGCCGTCGGCCGGGTTCTCCGGATCCGTCTCCGACGCGCCGCTGAGGGGCTGGTCGACGCCTTCCTCGAGGTCCTCGTCCGCTTCCGCCGCTTCGCTGTCGTCGGCGACGAGCTGCGCCTCGCTCGTGCCGAGGTCCGTGCTGGTGTCGCCGTCGTCGTTGTCGTCCGACTTGTTCGCACAGCCGTTCGCGACGACGGTGAGGGAGAAGAGAGCGGCGGAGAGGAGGGCGATGTTCGTGAGCTTCATGGATAGGCCCTACAGCAGGCGGCGTACCAACGTGCGAAGGACGTGATTCCAGGTACTTAGGCCGGCTCGGGGCCGCGAAACCGGGGACGTGGGTTTGACCCCTGAACCCGCAGCCGTTCAGGGACCGATGGTACTCTGAACGCCAATGCGTGCACTCGCGGCCGTGCCACTCCTGGCCTCCGTCGCCTGCGGCTCGTTTGGCGGAGACTCGGCCAACGGCGACCCGAAAGACGCCGGGAGCTCCGCGAGACCCGAGAGCAGCACCGAGGGTGGAGCGATCGAGGACGGCCGCGCGAGATCGAGCGTGGACTGCGATGCGACGTTCTGCGAGAGCTTCGAAGAGGAGCCGCCGGCCGCCGGCCTGACGCGTCCGGAGAAGTTCGAGCCCACCTTCGGCGAGGGCTTCGCGTCGAAGAGGTCCTTCGAGGTCACCACTGACAAGGAGGATGGCACTCCCAGGTTCCTTCGGTGGGAGACGGCCGCGGACACGATCCACCTCGTTCGTCTGCGCTTTCAGCTGAACGTGTTCGGGAGGCCGGACGGAGTCGCCGGTCCTCCGGACGCGATCGTCGCTGGGATCGAGTGTGTGGACGGGGGCGCGGTGCTCCTCAAGGTGAAGCCCACGCAACTCCATCTGCAGCTCCAGACGAAGACCGAGGCGATCAGGGGCATGACGAGCTCCGCGCTGGTGTTCGGAAGCTGGAGCGCGATCGACCTGTCGTGGGACTTCGCCACCCACACGGTTCGCCTCGACGGCGGACCGGCCGGTCTGCTCGACCTCGCGCCGCCCGAGGAGTGCAAGAAGGGCGTGAAGGTGTCGTTCGGCTTCCTCGCCTGGAACGAGCCCCCGCCCGGGTTCTACGGCGTCCGCATCGACGACGTGAAGATCGACGTGCAGTGACCGCTACGCCGCGCGAAGCTTGTCGGTCTGGCTCATGTGAAAGAAGCGCCGGAGCTCGGCGCGAAGCTGCGTGAAGCGGCGCGAGGCGACGAGCTCGCGCTCGAGGCGACCCGTGAAGCGGTGGGCGCGCTCGTTGGCGACGCGATAGCGCTCGCCTTCGACGGTGTGCGGCGCATGTGTGTATTCGACACGTTGGTAGAGGCGGTCGCGCAGGCGCTGACTCGCGGCCTCGTCGAAGCCCTCGATCGAGGCCGCGAGCACGACGTACTTGTCGACCTCCGCTTGGAGCTCCAGCTCGAGCTGCGTCGTCACGCGATTCTGCTGCGCGCGCTCGGCGACGTACACGAAGTGACTCACGCCTTCGATGATCTGACAGATGGGATCGAGCTTGGTCGCTTCGAGGCGAGGCAGATGCAGCCGTAGCTCGAGGCCATCGTGGGTCTCGCGGACGAAGAGGCCTTCGCGCTCGCCTTCTTCCGCGGCGAACACGAAGTCGTCGATGTTCGCCGCGCGGTCGAGGCGGTAGAGATTCTCGAGGCCGCGCTGGATCCTGCTCGCGAGCGCGATCTCGCGCACGAGCCCTGCGCCCTGGCCGTCGAGAAGGCGGGTACTGCGACTCATGCTCAGGAGAGGATGCCGCCTCGCCCTGCACCTGCGGTGACGAAGCCGTGCGACGCGAGCGCCTCGCCGAGCTTGTCGCTGCGCGTCTTGAGCCAGCGCTCGTAGAGCTTGATGAGTCCGCGGGACGACGCGACGCCGCGCGCGATGGTGGCGTTGGCGACCTCGCCGATGACCTCGACGAAGCGCGCGAAGCTCTCCGAGAGCTCCTTGAAGATGTCGAGCGTGCGACCGCTGAGGCCGCTGACGGGGCCGTGCTCCGGCTCGGGGATGCGGCTCATGATGAGAGAGCTCGCGGAGTCGTAGGCGGTCCGGCCGATACCGATGACGTAGCCGGTGTCGACGCCGCGCGCCTCGAAGTGATCGGCGAAGAAGCCGGACGAGTAGAGGACGCCGTCACCGAGGACGCGAAGGCGCTCGAAGCGCTCACCGACGTCGGGCGTGTGGAGCGCCTCGTCGAGCAGGAGCGTGAGCGGACGCTCGAGGGTGCGCTCGATCGGGCTTCCGGGCTTCGCGAGGTCGGAGAGTAGGCCGACGACGTACGATCGCGCGCCCTCGGAGGCCTTCACTCCTCGGGACTGCATCGCCTCGTTGACCGCCTCCGCAAAGAAATCCGAGACCGAAACTGCTGCAACAATCGACATCTTGATGCTCCTCAGACCTCTACCGGAACGACCGTCCTGACCTGTCGATTAAGCCCTCTCCTTCGTTCTACGAGACGAATCCGCGTCAGGCAATTTCGCGTGTATTTCCTGGCTGTTACGGATGACACTCGAAGCAGCACTCGAACCTTTCGAGTGCCAGGCGCTTTCGCCCGCAAAGATCCGTGCCCTCCTGCCTTGACGTACCGAAGCCGGCGATTAGATTGCGGCTCGCCCGTTAGCACTCACCCAGATCGAGTGCTAGCAATCGCCCGCCCACAGTGTGGGCAAGACTCTCGAAGGAGCGAACCGAATGAACATCCGTCCCCTGCAGGACCGCGTCATCCTCAAGCGCGTTAAGGAAGAAGAGAAGACCAAGGGCGGGATCATCATCCCCGACACGGCCAAGGAGAAGCCGATCGAGGGTGAGGTCGTCGCGGTGGGCAACGGCAAGCTGCTCGACGACGGCACGGTGAAGGCGCTCGACGTGAAGGTCGGCGACCGCGTGCTCTTCGGCAAGTACAGCGGCACCGAGGTGAAGCTGGATGGTGAGGAGCGCCTCATCGTCCGCGAGGAAGACATCCTCGCCGTCCTCGAGAAGTGAAGAGCGCGTTGCCTCAGGCCGCGCCCCAAAAGATTTAGGAGACTCACATGGCAGCTAAAGAAATCGTCTACACCGAATCCGCTCGCAACCTGATCCTCTCGGGCGTCAACGCGCTCGCCGACGCGGTCAAGGTGACCCTCGGACCGAAAGGCCGCAACGTCGTCATCGAGAAGAGCTTCGGCTCCCCGACGGTGACCAAGGACGGCGTCACGGTCGCGAAGGAGATCGAGCTCGAGAACCGCTTCGAGAACATGGGCGCCCAGATGGTGCGCGAAGTCGCCTCGAAGACGTCGGACGTCGCGGGCGACGGCACCACGACGGCGACGGTCCTCGCGCAGGCGATCTACCGCGAGGGCTCGAAGCTCGTCGCCGCGGGTCACAACCCGATGGAGATCAAGCGCGGCGTCGACGCGGCCGTGACCTGCCTCACCGACCAGCTCAAGAAGATGGCGAAGCAGACCAAGGATCCGAAGGAGATCGCTCAGGTCGGCACCATCTCGGCGAACGGCGACAAGGAGATCGGCGACAAGCTTGCGCAGGCCATGGAGAAGGTCGGCAAGGAAGGCGTCATCACCGTCGAAGAGAGCAAGACGGCCGAGACCGTCCTCGACGTCGTCGAGGGTATGCAGTTCGACCGCGGCTACCTCTCGCCGTACTTCGTCACGGATCCGGAGCGCATGGAAGCCGTCCTCGAGGACGCCTACCTCCTCATCTCCGAGAAGAAGATCTCCAACATGAAGGATCTCCTTCCGGTGCTCGAGGCGATCGCCCGTAGCCAGAAGCCGCTCCTCATCATCGCGGAAGACATCGAGGGCGAGGCGCTCGCCACGCTCGTCGTCAACAAGCTCCGTGGCACGCTGCACTGCGCCGCCGTCAAGGCGCCGGGCTTCGGCGATCGCCGCAAGGAGATGCTGAAGGACATCGCGACCCTCACCGGCGGTCAGGTCATCGCGGAGGAGCTCGGCCTCAAGCTCGAGAACGTCACGATCTCCGACCTCGGCCGCGCCAAGCGCGTCGCGCTCGACAAGGACAACACCACGATCGTCGACGGCGCGGGCGACAAGACCAAGATCCAGGGCCGCATCGCGGAGATCCGCGGCCAGATCGAGAACACCACGTCCGACTACGACCGTGAGAAGCTCCAGGAGCGCCTCGCGAAGCTCGTCGGCGGCGTCGCGGTCGTCAAGGTCGGCGCGGCCACCGAGACCGAGATGAAGGAGAAGAAGGCCCGCGTCGAGGACGCGCTTCACGCGACGCGTGCGGCGGTCGAAGAGGGCATCGTCCCCGGCGGCGGCGTCGCGCTCATCCGCGCGCAGTCGGCGCTCGACAGCCTCAAGCTCTCGGACGAGCAGATGTTCGGCGTGAAGATCATCCGCCGCTCCATCGAGGAGCCCCTCCGCCAGATCGTTCAGAACGCGGGCCTCGAAGGCTCGATCGTCGTGAACAAGGTCAAGGAGGGCAAGGACGACTTCGGCTACAACGCGGCCACCGACCAGTACGGCCCGCTCCTCAGCCAGGGCGTCATCGACCCGGTGAAGGTCGTTCGCACGGCCCTCCAGAACGCGGCCTCGGTCGCCAGCCTCATGCTCACCACGGAGTGCCTCGTCGCCGAGCGCCCGAAGGAGGAGAAGGCGGGCGGCGGCGGTGGTCACGACCACGCCGGCCACGGCCACGGCTTCTGAGCTCGCGCGGGGCTGAACGGCTCCGCTGAGTGCAGTCGAAATCGAGCCCCTGATGCTTCGGCATCGGGGGCTCTTGCTTTGGTGCGTCGTCCGTTCGTGGACGTCTCGCGCCTGTATCACTGGCGTATCGCGAGACACCCCGAGACAGACACGCCGCCGCGACCGGGTTTCGCAGGTTTGCGGTGCGTTCGCGCTGGCATCGCCGCTGCAATCGTCCTCGTCAACGACGCCGCGCTGCGTCCCACCCGAAAGGATCGATTGCATATGCGTTCATTCGTCTCCCTCTCTCTCGCCTTCGTCGGATCGCTGTTCCTCGTCGCTGGCTGCGCCACGGCCTCCCCCGACGAGATCGAGCAGCAACCGGCCGTGGACGAGACGAGCGAGGAGACGAACGCGGAGTCGAGCGAGGAGCCCAGCGACACGCCCACGGTGGAGACGGGCCACCTCTCGACCCAGGCGACGCAGTACTCGTGCTCGTGCAGCTCGGGCCAGCAGCTCGACGGCGCGGTCTGCTATCCGCTCTGCGCATCTGGTTTCTACGGCGTCGGACCCCTCTGCTACGAGGCCTGCCGCGCGGGCGAAGTCAACGACGGGCTCCTCTGCCGGTTGCCGGCGAGCGTCGTCTCTGCCGGCACGAACCGGTGCCCCTGGTACGACAAGTGCGGCCTCACCTTTGCGAAGGGCTGCTCGAAGTGCCCCGCGGGCTACAAGAACGACGGCTGCACTTGCCGCCGCGACGCCACCATTCGATTGAAGAGCGCCTACGATCGCGGCGCGGGCACCGCGGTCACCTGCGGCGGGTACTGATCTCGCCAAGTCGCCGGAATCACGCGCTGAACGAGCCGCACGACGAGGGGCTTCTTCTCGGCGTCGTCTTCTGCAACCCTCTCGTCATGGAGCTGAGCAAGCGCGCGAAGGCGCTGTTCGCGTCACTCATGATGGGCGGCCTCGGCGCGCTCTCCCAATCGGCGCCACCGCCCGGCCAGCAGCCCGACCTACGCCTCCGATCACCAAGTGGACGGACTGAGTGAATCAGCCGCCCTGGTTGCCGCCGCCCGGCTCGCCGCGATCGCGTCCTCCATCATCACGAGCGCCGCAGCCGTACGTGCCGTCGCGCGAAGCGATGGAGGCGGAGCGGCTCGCGCGTGAGGCGCGCGAGCGGAGGCAGGCGAACGATCAGCTCGTCATCACGATCTGGCGCGTCGCGGGCGGGATCGGGATCGCGATCGCGCTCTTCATGGTCTTCGTGAACTGGAAGAGCGGCCATCACATCACGGCCGGACGCATCGTCCTTCGCTCGATCCTCTTCGGCGGCGGCGGCATCGGCGCGCTCTTGCGCGGCAACACGCTCGCGCGGCGCAGTCACGAGGTGGCGCCGCCGCCCGCGCCGATGATGCACCACTACTCCGCTCCGCCGTTTCCGATGCACCAGACGCAGCCGCAACCGCAGCAGCAGCAACAAGCGCAGCCGGGTCAGATCACCCGGTGGACGGACTGACGGGAGAGCGCGCTCGCGCTCCTACTTCCTCGGGGAGCCGCCGAAGATGCTCTCGCCGGCGCACATTCCGGGTGTGTACGTCAGGCGATGCGCCTCCTCGGGGCCGACGGACTGCGCCAGGTCGTCCTCGAACGCCTTCGACGAGCCCGTGAGCGCGAGGAAGAGCTTCGTGACCGGGTGGAGCTTCTCGTACTCCGGCGAGCTCGGGGCCGGGATCGCCACCTCGCCAGCGCGCATCTGACCGACGAGCTTTCGCGCCTTGTCGGCGGCCTCCTGATCTTTCTCCATCTCCGTGTCGAGCACGAGGTGAATGCAGGTGTCCGGGCCGATCCGGCTCGCCACCTCCGCGCTCCCCACCTCCGCCGCGCAGAGCGGCTTGATGATGCCCCAGAGCCGCTCGCTCGAGCGCTTGTACGCGCCGTTCAGCACGGCGCCGTCCTGAGGGGCAAGGCCGAGCTTGTCGAGCTTCTCCGGAGAAGGAGTCCAGCCCTTGCCCTTCCCATCGATGCAGGGCACGCGGTACTTGATCGTGCCGTCCTTCGCGAGGTCCTTCCAGTCGGACTCGTCGAGGTCGAAGTCGTTCTTGAGCTTCACCGGCGCGCCGTCCTTCGCCGCGGAGAGGGCCTCCTCGCTCTTCTTGAGCTTCGCCTCGAGGTCCGACTTCTCGTTCGAGACCGCGTCGAGGCGATGACGGTAGTCGCTGATCTGGCGGACGAGGTTCTTGTTCGCGGCGACCTGCGGGTCGTCGTCGCCGCCGCTCTCCGCGGTCGCGACCGCGAGGTCGATCTCACGCGCGCTGTCGCCGTTCGTGCGCTTCACGCCGTCGTGGCCGGCTTGCGCCGACTGGCCCGCCGTGAGCTCCACGCGCTCGCTCGCATGCGAGACCGCGACCTTGCCTTCGTACACCGCCACGAACGCGAGCGCGGAGAGCGCCGCCGACGTCAGACCAACCTTCACATCTCGCTTGTTCATCTCACGCACCTTCACGGAAAAGCAGGTCCCCTTCACTTCGACGTCACCGGCGGGGGTATGCACGGTGAAGCGCGCGCCGGGCTCGACGCGATAAAAGACATCGCCCTGCGATTGCACGACGTCGTCGCCGCTCCAGCGGACGCTCGCGCCAGGCTCGAGCACCGCGAGCGCGCGGCGGCCGAGCGGAATCTCGATGCGATCCTTGGCGATCGCTTCACCCTTCGGCGCCGGCTGCGCCGCGATGCCGAGGAGCACCGCGGCGGCGACCGCGATCGGCGCCACGACGAACGGCCAGCGGCGGCGGCGCTTCGGCGGATGCACCGCCGTCATCACGCGCTCGGCGAAATCCGAGGGCGGGAGCTGCGGCTCCCAGGCGGAGAGATCGATCTCTCCGCCGAGCGGCTTGTCGTCTTCTTCGCTCATGAGAGCCTCCATGCGCACAGCGCTGCGCGCATCTTCTCGCGGGCGCGGAAGAGACGCGTCTTCACCGTGTTCTCCGGGATCTCGAGCACGCCGGCGATCTCGACGTGCGAGAGGCCGTGGAGCTCGGAGAGGATCAGGACCGCGCGTTGATCGTCGGGCAGGGTGGCGGCAGCGGCGGCGATCGCGTCACCGAGCTGCCGCTGCTCGAGCGCGCCCTCGGGGGTCGGGATGCTGCCCGTCGCGCCTGGAGTCGCCACTTCCTCGTCGAGCTCGACGACCGTGAGCCTTCGCCGCTTGCGCGAGTCGAGCGCGAGGCGAACGGAGATCGTGAGCAGCCATGTCGACACCTTCGCCGGCCCGTTCGGATCGAAGGAGGGGAACGCGCGAAACGCGCGCACGAACGTCTCTTGCGCGAGGTCTTCCACCTCGGGCCCGTGACCCAGCATCCGCGAGAGTAGGGCGAAGACCATGCGCTCGTGGCGGACCACGAACACGCGAAAGGCCATCGGATCCTGCTGCCGGCACCGCTCGAGGACGGCCGCGTCGAGCGGCGGGACCGAAGTCCCGCTGCCCGCCGAGGGGCCCGACGGTCCGCGGCCGCGCGGGAAGCTGACGCTCATCGACGCGGCCATCATCGCCCTCTCTCACGACGAACCGCCCTCGAGGTTCCGCGCCCCTCGTCGATTTTGGAAACCGCAGCGATCTCGAAGGGCTACGCTCGCAGAATGCGCGATGCGGAGAAGAAGGATGCGGCCATCCGCGCCGTCGCCGAGGTCCGCGACGGCAT
This sequence comes from Labilithrix sp., assembly GCA_046351255.1. GTDB lineage: Bacteria > Myxococcota_A > Polyangia > Polyangiales > Polyangiaceae > Labilithrix. The sequence goes on along the minus strand of JAXLYU010000031.1, from coordinate 22,544 downwards.
GCTCCTCGGCCTCGGGACCGGTACGACGGCCGCCTTCGTGGTGACCGCGCTCGCGGATCGGATCCGCGCCGAAGGCCTCCATGTTCGGACCGTCGCCACCTCCGAGCGCACGGCCGCGCTCGCGAGCGCGAACGGGATCGAGGTCCTTCCGTTCGAGAACGTGAGCGCGGTCGACCTCGCGATCGACGGCGCGGACGAGATCGACCCCGCGCGCCGCGCGATCAAGGGCGGCGGCGGTGCCCTCTTTCGCGAGAAGGTCGTCGCCGCGTCCGCGAAGCGCATGATCGCCGTCGTCGACGGCTCGAAGTCCGTGGAGAAGCTCGGGCGATTTCCGCTTCCGATCGAGGTCGTGCCCTTCGCGGCCGCCTTCGTGCTCGAGACGATCACGAAGCGCTTCTCCGCGATCACGCCGGCCTGGCGTTCTCGCTTCAAGACGGATCAGGGCAACTACATCCTCGATCTGCCGTTCGGCGCGATCGACGATCCGGAGGCGCTCGCGAGCGAGCTCGCGAAGATCCCAGGTGTCCTCGAGCACGGCCTCTTCCTCGACGAGGTCGACGAGGTCATCGTCGGCCATGCGTGAGCTCGCCGCCGTCGCGGTCGTGCTGCTCGGATGCAACGCGAGCCCGCCGCCCGCGCCGCTGCCCACGCCGCCCGCACCGCCGCCCGGGCCGGCGCCCACCTCGAGCGGCGACTGCCACGACCTCGTCCGCTCCGCGCTCCAGGAGCTCGGCAAATCGCGCGAGGGCAAGCGCGCGTGCGCGAAGGACTCCGACTGCCAGTACGTGGACTCGAACCTGAGCTGCCATCACGGGTGCGTCGCATCCGTGAGCCGAGCCGCGGTGCCGGACCTCGACGCCGCTCGCCTGCGCGTCGAGGAGAACCAGTGTGCCGAGTTCAAGGCGCGCGGCTGCAAGGTCGGTGAGGCGCCGCCGTGCGAGCGGAGCCTCCCGCCCGAGTGCCATCAGGGGCAGTGCTATTGATCGGTCGCGAGGACGCTCGCGTTCACTTGAGCGGGTAGGGGGTGCGCACGAAGTCTTTCCCATCGGCATGGCAGCTCGTGCACGTCGTGCTGCCCTGACCGCCCAGACTGCTCGCGCCTGGTGTCGTCTCGAGCACCTCGTACCAGTACCAGCCGGCGCCGCTCCCACCGCTTTGGTCCTCCGTCTTGATGGACGCGGCCCAACCCTTCAACGTGTCTCCGTCGAGGAACTCCTTCACGGCAACGGAGCCCTTCGGGTGCTCCGCGTCGCCTGCCTTCATCGACGCGTCGAGCTTCGGATTGAGGTAGACCCGCACGGTGCCGGAATGTCCGCCCGCGTTCGTCGTGAAGGGGCGCGGCGCCGAGTCCTTCGCCCACGCCTGATACTCCTTCTTCTGGAGCCACGCGTTGAGGGCAGCGGGATCACCCGCCGGGACTCCGTCGATCACGACCGCGCCGCTCGAGGAGGTCGAGCCGCTGCTCGAGCCCGAAGAAGAGGAAGAGCCGCTCGTGCCCGAGGACCCGGAGGACGAGGTGGAAGACGACGCGCTGGTGGAGTCACCGTCGTCACTGCACGAGGCGGTGGCGAGGACGAGGCCAGCGATGGAGCCAAAACCAAGGATGAAGATTCGTACATGTTTCGAGAGCATGGATCCGACAACGTAGCAGCGGGGCTCGAGCCGGCACCACGGCAGCTTGCTCTATCCCGATTCGTTCCCTCGCAGACCGCGCTATCATCCTTCTGCCGATGCTCTGGTACATGCTGCTGCACGAGGAGCTGCGCGTCTGGGAGCAGCGCATCGGGTACTGGGGCGCCCGCTGTCAGACCTGCCACCGCGATTGCTGGCAGCTCACCTTTCGCATCTGGCGCACCAAGGGCACGGGCATGGACCCCGCGACACCCTACTCGTTCCCCATCTATGGCGAGTGCTATCAGGTGCGCTGCTCGAGTTGCGGCATCGGCGCCATGGTGGGTCATCCGATGCAGTGGGTCCCTCCGCTCGGCGGCGCGTTCGTCTACGAGAATCACTATCCGACCGTCGGCAACGCCATGTACCTGCAGCAGGCCTTTGCGTACTTCCGCTAGGCCCGCGCATGGGCTCGCGCTCGGGTTCGCGGTCGTCCTGCCGCTCGCGTGCAGCTCCTTCGGCGCGGATGGCGGAGGAGGTCCCGCGTCCGGCGCGGACGCGGGACCGAAGGACGCCGCGTCGAGCGAAGGTTCGACGCCCATCGGGGCGGACGCTGGCGACGCTCGCGCGGAGGCCGGCGCAGACGCCGTGACGTGCGACGAGTTCGAGCGGAGCTCCGTGCTCGGTGATCAGACGTTCTGGGACCTCGTCGACGGCGCCTCACCCACCGCACCGAGCGTGAGCAACGGAATGCTCCACCTGAGCGCGGAGAGCTCGGGCTCGAAGAGTCTCAGGAGCAAGAGCCGCGCGCGCCAAGACATCGTGAAGTTCAAGGCCTCGTTCACGATCGCTCCGCCCTCGTCGGAGTGGGGTGGCCATACGGGCTCGACGCGCATCTTCGACCTCGACGCGAGCGTCGACACGACCGATCCCGCGGAGTTCTCCGCCCTGGAGATCGACGGGAGCGGCTGGCATCTCCTCTACCGCGACTTCGACGCGGAGGATCCGACCGCGTCCACGCACGTCGATACGGGCCCGACCGTGAAATACGGGGTGGTCACCACCCTTGCCTTCGAGGAGCGCTTCCACGAGACCGAGGGCTACATCCATGTCCTCGTCGATGGCGTCCCCGCCTTCACGGTCGACCGGAAGAACACGAAGGGGCAGCCGCGCGATCGGTGGCTGCTGAAGGTCGGTCTGATCGCGAAGGACGGCTCCACGCCCGCGCTCGCCATCGACTTCGACCAGGTCTGCGTCGCGCCCTGATGAATGGGCGCCGCCTACCCGAGGGTGGAATTCGTCGGGGTAGACAAATTTGTCACCTTTGACGACTGCCGCGGGGTTGTCCTCCCGGGAACGGAACGGTCGACTCTTTACGACACGGGACGCATGACGGAGAGTCGAAGGGCGCGTGACGTCCGATCAGGGCCAGCTCCGTCTTCATCGCACGCTCCTCCTCTCCGCAGGTGGCGCCTACCTCGGGTGGTGGGGCTTCGTGCATCTGGCGTTGCCCAAGGCATTCAATCCATTCGCGAGTCGCGCGGCGGTGGTGGCGATCTTCTTCGCGCTGTGGCTCGCGAGTCGGGTCTGGAGATCCGTCGCGGCGCGGATCGATGTCTGGTTCGCGCTCGCGTGCAGCGTGGCGACCGTGCACTACTTCTACCTCTTCGATCGGAACGACGGCGATCTCGACTGGGTGGTCGGGAGCTACATCACGGTCACCGCCGTCTGCGCCCTCATGCAGACGTCGCGCTCGCTCGTCCTCTATTCGGTCGCCGTCGCGGCGCTGTCGACCGTCCTCGTCTTTCGACCGTCCGGCACCACGTACGTCGTCTTCGTCCCCGGCATGCTGACCACGCTCGTGTTCGCGAACGTCGGGCTCCAGAGCCGACTGCGGCTCTCACATCAGCTTCGCGAGCTCTTCGAGGCCGGCTTCGACGGGATCGCGGTGCACGAAGCGGGCGTCATTCGTGAGGTGAACGGCGTCCTCGGGCCGCTCCTCGGGCGCTCGAAGGACGATCTCATCGGGCGCGACGTGACCTCGCTCTTTCCGCCGGACGTGCGGCCGCTCGCGGAGGACATGGTGAAGCGCGGGCGCGAGACCTCCTTCGAAGCCGACCTCGCGCGCGAAGACGGCTCGCGCGTGATGGTGGAGGTGATGGGCAAGCAGCATCAGCTCGCCTTTCGCGACGTGACCGCGAGAAAGGAAGCGGAGGCAGCGCTCTTGCGCGCGAACCGCGATCTCGAGGCGTTCAGCTACTCGGTGGCCCATGACCTCCGCGCACCGATTCGCTCCATCGGCAGCTTCAGCCGCATCGTGCTCGAGGACTACGCCGACGTGCTCGACGCCGACGGGAAGCGCCACCTCGAGCGCATCGCGGGCGGCGCGGATACGATGGCCAAGCTCGTCGAGGCCCTGCTCGAGCTGGCGCGGGTGACGCGCGTGCAGATCCGTCGCGACACCGTGAACCTCTCGGATCAGGCCGACTCCATCATGAAGGAGCTCCGGGCGGCGCAGCCCGAGCGGGACGTCACGTTCGAGAGCGATCCGGACATCATCGCCGAGGCCGACGCGGACCTCGTGCGCGCCGTCCTCGACAACCTCCTCCGGAATGCGTGGAAGTTCACCGGTAGCCGCCCCCGCGCCCACATCCGCTTCGGTCATGAGGAGATCGACGGCGTCCCGGTCTACTTCGTGCGCGACGACGGCGTCGGCTTCGACATGTCGAAGGCCACGAAGCTGTTCGTCCCGTTCCAGCGCCTGCACAGCTCGAAGGAATATGCCGGCACGGGCATCGGCCTCGCCACCGTGCAGCGCATCATCGATCGCCATGCAGGGCGCGTCTGGGCGGAGAGCGCCGTCAATGAAGGCACGACGCTCTTCTTCACGTTGCGGGCGACGAGAGGGAGCTCCGTGACCGAGTAGCCGCCTGGCTAGCGCTGCTGGGCGTTCATCGGCGATCCTCGGGTCCGTCGATCCGATACGCTCGGGGTGTGCTGCCTCGCTCGGCAACCACGGCCGTCGTTGTCGCCGCGCTGGCGGGGTGCGGTCTGATCACGGGCGTGGGCGATTTGCGCGTCGTTGCCGACGATGGCCCCGGGCTCCCGGACGCCGGCGCGGGTGACGACTCGAACGCGACCTCGTCCGGCGCGAGTAGTTCGGGGAGCAGCAGCAGCAGCTCTGGGAGTCGCGGCGACGGCGGTGATCCTTTGCAGAACGGCAATGGCGGACTCGGAGTCGTAGATCTGAAGTCACCCACGGTCGTGAACGCATACGCCGCGCTCGCGGCCGACGTGAAGGCGGGGTCGGCGACGATCACACTCGACACGGCCGACGCGTTCGACGCGACGAGCACGGTGCTCGTCTGGCAGTCGGCTGGGCTGCCGCCCCCACCGTCGGGCGACGCGTCACCTGTCGACCTCGCCAGCGGTCCCGTCGGCGCCTTCGAGCTCGCGATCGTCACGGCGAAGCAGGGCACGATGCTGACGCTCGCGAGGCCGCTCACCCAGTCGTACACGTCCAGCTCGACCCAGGTCGTCCTCGTCCCGAACTACCAAGAGCTCACGATCGAAGCGTCCGCTGATATCCATGCGCTGCCATGGAACGGGCGAAGCGGCGGAATCGTCGCGTTTCTCGTGGCTGGGCGTCTCCGCAACGAGGGCCTCATCGACGCCGACGGTGCTGGATCGCGCGGCGCCCGCGCGTTCACACGCGCGGGCGGATCACTCACGAGCTGTCCCGGGATCGACGGGGCTCCGAGCGGCGGTTATGGCGTCAAGGGCGAAGGGGTGGCGACAGCGGCCTTCAGTCCTTTGGGCGGCCCCGACGCGATCGGCGGGCGAGGCAACGTCGCAAACGGGGGCGGTGGCGGACAGTGCCACAACGCAGGCGGCGGTGGTGGTGGGCACGCCGGTGCCGGTGGTCACGGCGGTCGGTCGGGCACCTTCACGAGCGAGAGCGAGGTCGGCGGCCTCGGCGGCGCGCCCCTTATGTATGAGCCTTCGACGCGCCTCGCGTTCGGCGGAGGTGGCGGCTCGGGCGATGCGGACAGCACCACGGGCGACCCCGCGGTCGAGGGGGGCAGCGGAGGCGGCGTCGTGTTCGTCCGCGCCGCGTCCTTCGACGGTGCGGGGACGATCACGGCGAACGGTCGCTCCGCCGCGAGCCTCGCCGGCAACGGCGGCGGTGGCGGCGGAGCTGGTGGTCTCGTCAGTGTCGACGTGACCGGCGCGGCGTCATGCACGGGCCTGCTGCGTGCGAGCGGCGGCGCCGGCTCCACGATCGACGGGAGCGCGCTTGGCACGACGGGCGGCGGCGGCGGCGGGCGCGTGGTCCTTCGCGCGCAAGTGGCGGCCCCGACGTGCAAGCTCGAGGCCCTCGGTGGGGCCGCGGGCGTGCAGAACGACGTCGGAGCGACTGGCGGCGCGGCGCACGGCGCGACCGGTGGCGGCCCAGGCGTGACCTTGACGGTCTTGCGCTGAACGTCGGCATCCCTGAACCCGCCGGCGCGCGAGCGTCGCCCGACCATCCCTGGCTGCACGCTCGGCGGGCGCTCGCCCGAGCCGTCAGGGATCTCGAGCGTTCGGGACGTCCCGTGCGCGCGTCTGGAGGTGCTTGCGATCTGCGTGAGCGACCGCGTCGAGGAACTCGCGACACTTGCGCAGGTTCTTCACGAGAGGGCCGTTCGGGATCCAGTCTCCGACGCCATTCTCCACGTCCACCCCGAAAGGGTTCACCGTGGCGATCGCTCGCTCGACATTGTCCTTGTTCAATCCGCCGGCGAGGAACACGGGCATGTCGGAGGACTCGACGATCTTCCGGCAATGGTCCCAGTCCGCGACCTTTCCCGTTCCACCGATTCGATAGCTATCGAGCAGAATCGCGTCGACCACGTTCGCGTAGCGCTCGAGGAATGCTTCGTCATCCGACGGCTCGTTCTCGGCCGACTGGGCCGACATCACCTTCAGGATTCGCAGCGGGCGGCCGACGCTCGCGCGAAGGCGAAGGACCTCTTCCGCTGGCCAGTCCGGATAGAGCTGAATGCTGTCGAACGGCACGGTCGCGAGCACATCGACGAGCTCGTCGAAGGGAACGTCCGTGAGGAGAGTCTTGCTCACCTCCCGAGGAAGGAAGCGAACGATCTCGGCGAATCGTCGCGGGCGCGCGCCCTTGTCGGTGTGCTCGTTGAAGATGTGAAAGCCGAGCGCGTCGGCGCCGAGCAGGCTCGCTTCGTACGCCGCGTCGAGCGACTCGAACTCGCACAGCTTCACTCGAGTGTAGTTTACCTGCGTGTTCCACATTCGGCCTCCGACAATAGCATCGTGGCGCGAGGTCCTCGGGCTCTGGCAAAGCCGACCACCAGCGGTTAGCCTGGGTCGCGATGGCGCGTGGTGACGTTCGCGCGACGCCGTCGTTCTCGGCATGACCCCGCCCTTCGTCGATGCGGCGGAGGCTGATGATGAGGAGAACGGATGCTGCCGGTCCGATCCGTCTTGATCGACTTCGATGGTACGGTGTGCGTGGACGTTACCCTGGAGCTCTTGACCGAGTTCGTCGACGCAGACGCGTGGGCGGCTTGTGACCGGGCCTTCGAGCTCGACGAGATTCGTCTGCGCGAGGCGATCCAGTCCCAGAATCGAATGCTGGAGGCCGATCGCGAGACGCTCATGAGCTTCGCCTTGGAGAAGGGCTGCCTCGAGCCGACCTTTCCGCCGTTTCTCCGATGGTGCGAAGCGAAAGGATTGGAGGTGGCGATCGTCTCGGATGGGTTCGGCTTCTACATCGAACCGATCCTCGCGGCGGCTGGTCTCGGGCACGTCCGGGTCATCACCAACGAGCAGGTGTGGCGTGACGGTCGCCCCGACGGGCTGCGTTTCATCAACGCGCATCCAGCGTGCGTGGGGTGCGGTAACTGTAAAATACAAGCTGTCATGCGCTACCAAGAGCGCGGGCCGGTGGCCTTCATCGGCGACGGACAGTCGGACATCTACGCCGCCCACTACGCCGATCTCACGTTCGCAAAGGGTGTTCTCGCGAGCTACTGCACCAGCCGTCGAATTCCCTTCTTCGCCTGGAACGACTTCGAGGATGTTCGATGTACGATCGAGTCGCCTGGTGAGTTGTTGAACGTCGTCGCTCCCGACCGGTGCCCCGGCTGGGCGCCTCTACTCCGTGAGGAGGGGTAATGAACTCGTATCGGAAGGTCTTTGCGCGAGCACAAAGCGTCGACCCGGCGGCCATCACCGGGCGAGAGTCGCCGCGAGAAATTCTCGAGCGGATGTTCCCAGCCTTCGTCGGCCGGCAGGTCCGCACCGCGTTCGAGTTGATGCGTCGAGCGTCGCAGACGGACACGTGCACGTTCATGACGCTGTCGGGCGCGATGACGCCTGCCGGTCTCCACCAGTCGTGCATCATCCCGCTCATCGAGCGAGGCTTGATCGACAGCATCACGACGACAGGAGCGAACCTCTACCACGACGCGCATCGACTCATCGGTCACCGTATCCGCGAGCTCGATCCGAACGCGGGGGATCTGAAGTACCGACTCGCAAAGATCATCCGCATCTACGACCTCGGCTTCGATCAGCAGGCGCTCTTCGACACGGACAAGCTGCTCTTCTCGATCCTGATGAAGCCCGAGTACCAGCGCAAGATGACGACGACCGAGTTCCACTGGATGCTCGGCCGGGACATCGCCAAGGTCGAAGAGACGCTCGGCGTGAAGACGCCCTCGCTGCTGTCGACATGTTGGCGTTACGACGTGCCGATCTTCGTCGGCGCGGTCCAGGATGGATCGATTTTCCTCACCCTCGTGAAGCTGCGCGCTCTCTTCGGGGATGAGTTCAAGCTCGAGCTCGACATCAACGGGGACGTCTTCGAGATGGGGGCGGTCCAGCATCACTGCTTCGTGACCCGGAAGGACAAGATGGCGGTGTGGATCCTCGGTGGCGGCGTGCCGAAGAACTACACGCTCCAGGGGCTTCCTTTGCTCGATCAGGTCATGGGGATCCCAACGACCGGTTGGGACTTCGACGTTCAGTTCTGCGTCGATCCGGTCGACAACGGCGCGCTCAGCTCGTGTCCGGCGGGGGAGGGCCACACGTGGGGCAAGGTCTCGGCGGCGGGCGTCGAATCCGGATCCGTCTATGTCCACTGCGACGTGACCGCCGTCTTCCCCTTCCTCACCCACGCGCTGCTGTCCGACCCGAAGCTACGCAAGAAGCCACGTCGCCTGTTCAAGGCGCGCGCCGAAGCGGTCGACGTGCTGCGGCGCGAGGTCATCAAGCGGCGGAAGAAGCTCCTCAAAACGATCGCCTTCGACGAACGACTCGCGAAGAAGCTCAAGGCGCGGCCGCAGGCTCGCCCGCGCTGAAGACGCTTCAGGCGAGCTGTCCGCCGTCGATGTTGACGATGGCGCCGTTCATGTACGCGGCCTCGGGCCGGGCGAGGAAGGAGACGAGATCGGCGATCTCCTCCACCTTGCCGACACGCCCGATCGGGATCTGTTCCACGATCGCCGCCGCGATCTCGGGATCGTCGAGGTACTTCTCGACCTGCGGGGTCCGAACGTAACCAGGGCACACGACCGGCACCCAGAATCCGCGCCCGCCGAGATCCTTTGCCATCGTCCGGGCGAGGAGGACCTGGGCCGCCTTCGAGGCGCAGTAGTCCGCGCAGTGCGCCTCGGCGGTGAGCCCCGCGATCGAGGCATTGAAGATGATGGCACCGCCGGCCGGCATTCGTCGGGCCGCCCCGCGCGCGACGAGGAACGAGCCGACGCAGTTGACGTTCATGACGAGGAGGAAGAACGCGGCGTCGATCTCGAGGCAATCTCGGCCTTGCCCGTCGATCCCGGCATTGACGAAGGCGGCATCGAGTCGTGAGAGGAAGGCGAGTGACTCGTCGAGGGCGGCCTCGACTTGCGCCTCGACGGCGACGTCACACGTACACCCCGACGCCATCGGCCCGAGCTCCTGCAGCGCTCGCTCGAGCTTCTCCGCAGAGCGACCAACCACGAACACCTTCGCCCCATCGGCGATGAATCGATGAGCGGCGGCGAGGCCGATGCCGGTGGTCCCACCCGATATGAACACCCCTCGACCGTCGTGCACCCCCATCAAGATTCTCCTGTTCTCGATGGTGTCGGCGTCATGCGCGAGAAATACTTCGCGGGTTCCGCGCCGTCAACGAAGGTCCCCCGAACATCGCGTCGCTTGACGGTGGTCTCGAGAGCGTGATGCGATCTCACGGTGTGGGGATCGTCATGAGCGAAGCTCGACCCGATCCCTCGACCAGGTTCGTCTCTTCGAAGTACGCCGAGCTGCTCGACGAGCTCGAGGCCCTCGACTTTCGCGGCGCCGATCTCACCGACGTCCGAGAAGGAGGGCGCCTCGCGTCGGTGCTCAAGAAGGTCCTCGCAGACTCTCTCCTCGAGGGCTACGAGGACTTCGTCTCCGCGATCGAGCGAAAGACCGATGCCTCGCCGCGGCTCGACCGGATCCTGCACCAGGTCTTCGAGCGAATCGGTGACGGGAAGAGCGAGCGTGAGCTCTATTGTCTCACCCCGCACGCGATCGACATCCCAGCCGGTGGAGCGGACGAGTGGAGCGAACCAAAGGAGCTGGTCGCTTGGCTCGGCACCTTCGAAGACGAGTGTCTCCGGCTGCCGTCGTCGGACAGCCTCCGCGTTGCCGGTCACGAGGCCTGGGAGGCGCAGGCGAGGCTCCTCCACGACGAGATCGTGCGGTTCATGCAGTGGATTGTCGGTCAGACGACACTTCGAGGCGGGCTGAGGCTCGTCTTCTTGTTGCGCGACATGCTGCTCCCCTATCTCGGCTTTCGCCTGTTGCAGCGAACGCGGGCTGATCTCGACGCGACGGCGCTCCTGGTGGGCCGAACGTTCATGGAGCAGTTCACCGCGCAGCCTGGCAGCGAAGCGCTCTATCACGCGATCAGCGACGTCATCTATCGCGCCCTCGACGAAGAGGCTCCCGCGTCGTTCGAAGCCCTGCGGGGGGCGTTTCGCCGAGGGCTCGACGGGCTCTGCCAGATCGATGAGGAGGTGGATGGTCTCGTGAGAGCCGCCCGCTCGTATACGACCGCGGTCTTGGGCGAGCGACCGCACGTCTTCATCGAGAGCGGCGCGACGGGCTCGGTCCCGTTGCTGCTCGGCGCGGTGAACGAGCACGCCCGCGGCCATCTCATGTACGCGACCTACCCCTGGCTCCGGCGTCCGTACGGCGAGCGGATCTTCACCACCCGCTACCACTACCTGATGGATATCGAGATGACCGTCGCGCACGATGGGCTCCTGCGCTTCAGTCACTTCGAAGGAGATCGGGTGTTCGTCCGTGTGTGCGAGTCGAGCCTCGTGGAGCGACTCGTACGCTGGCAGACGGCGAGCTTCCTCGAGGCGGTGCGGAAGGCCTTCGCGCTCTGAGGCGTCGCGGGGCGCGCTAGCCTTTGCGGAACGCCCGCAGGCAGAGGTACTCGAGCGTCAGGTGAGCACCAGCGAGCGCGGTGATCTGACTCACGTCGTAGGGGGGCGCGACCTCGGCGAGGTCCATCCCCACGAAGTCGATCCGGTGGAGCCCGCGCACGATGGATCGGGCTTGGTGCGTGGTGAGCCCTCCACAGACGGGCGTGCCCGTGCCTGGCGCGTAGGCAGGGTCGAGGCAGTCGATGTCGAAGGTGAGGTAGGCCCGCCTTCCGCCGACGATCCGCTCGACCTCGGCGATCGTGGCCGCGATGCCGTGCTCGTGAACCCAATCTGCGTCCCGGATGTTGAAGCCGTGGTCCTCGTCGTTGTGCGTCCGAATTCCGATCTGGATCGACGCCGCCGGATCGATCAAACCTTCTCGCGCCGCGTGGAAGAGCCACGAGCCGTGGCAGAAACGGGGTGGAAGCTCGTCGCGCCAGGTGTCCGAATGAGCGTCGAAGTGGACCAGCGCGAGCGGACCCATCAACGCATGGTGTGCTCGAAGCAGAGGGAGGGTCAGGAAGTGATCGCCTCCCAGCGTCAGCAGCGACACGCCCTTCTCGAGGATGGCCTTCGCCTGGCTCGCGATCGCCTCCGGTATCGCCTCCGGTCGACCGTGATCGAACAGGCAGTCACCATGGTCGACGACGGCCAGCTTCTCGAACGGATCGAGTCGCCATGGCCAGGGCTTGTGCCACGCCATCTGGGCCGAGGCAGCGCGAATCGCCGCCGGGCCGAAGCGCGCACCTGGTCGGTTGGTGGTGGCGGTGTCGAGCGGGATGCCCCAGACGGCGATGTCGACGCCTTCGAGGTCGCGCGTGTACTTGCGCCTCATGTAGCTGAGCGCGCCAGCGTAGGTTGGCTCGCCGCCCATCCCGAAGATGCCGCCCGTGAACGCGCGATCCGGCGTGTACTCGTCACCCATCGCCGAGTCGTATCGGAACGGCGCGCGACCCGGCAAGCGCGGACCGCGGGGACAAGCTCGGGGACGGACGTCAGAAGACGAAGTGGCGTATCGCGGCGATGTCGCGCCGCAGCTCCGCGCGGAAGTCGGGGTGAGCGATGGCGATGAGCGCCTCTGCTCGCTGACGCAGGTTGAGGCCGTGTAGGTTCGCCACTCCGTACTCCGTCACGATGTAGTGGACGTGCCCGCGCGTCGTGACAACGCCGGCGCCGGACTTCAGGGTCGGGACGATTCGCGAGAGCGTGCCCTTCGCGGCGGTCGAGGGGAGCGCGAGGATCGGCTTGCCTCCGTCGGAGAGCGCCGCGCCGCGAATGAAGTCCATCTGCCCGCCGATCCCGGAGAAGATCTTCGCGCCCAGAGAGTCGGCGCAGACCTGCCCCGAGAGGTCGACCTCGAGCGCGGCGTTGATGGCCGTCACCTTCGGGTTCTTCCGGATGAGGGCGGTGTCGTTGGTGCGATCGCACGGGTGGAACTCGACGAGCATGTTCTCGTGGACCCACTCGAAGAGGTGCTTCGAACCGCTGATGAAGCTCGTGACGATGCGCCCGGGATGGACCTTCTTGCGACGGTTGGTGACGACGCCGCCCGTGACGAGAGGCAGGAGGCCGTCCGAGAACATCTCGGTGTGAACGCCGAGGTCGTGCTTGTTGCCGAGCCGGCTGAGCACCGCGTCCGGGATCGCACCGATCCCCATCTGGAGCGTCGCGCCGTCCTCGACGAGCTCCGCGATGAGCTCGCCGATGTGGGCCTCGACCTCCGATGCCGTCGATGGCGCGGCCTCGTGGAGGTCGCGATCCGTGCGAATGAACGCGGAGATGCGCTCGAATGGCACGACCGTGTTGCCGTGCGTGCACGGCATCTTCTCGTTGATCTCGGCGACGACGATCCGCGCGGAGTCGGCGGCGGCCTTGGCCGCATCGCACGAGGTTCCGAGCGTGCACTGCCCGTGCGCGTTCGGAGGCGACACCTGGAGGACCGCCACGTCGAGAGGGATGCGACGGTTCTCGAAGAGGACGGGGATGTCCGACAGGAAGACGGGGATGAACTCGGCGCGGCCCTCTTCGATGGCGCGCCTCATCCCGGGGCCGGTGAAGAGCGAGTTCGAGCGAAAGCGCGGCGAGTGCTCGGGCTCGACGAACGCGAGCGGGCCTGCGAGGTGGAGGTGATAGAGCTCCACGTCGGTGAGGTCGGGCCGCGCCACCATCGCATCGAGGAGCGGCGTCGGCGTGGCCGCGGCGCCATGGATGAAGATCTTCGACCCGCTGGGGATGCGAGAAACGACGTCTTCCGCGCTCGACGCGCGGTCTCTCCACTGAAAGGGGCTCATGGTGCGCCCAGTCTAGTGCTACTCGTCGGCTCGGGAGGCGAGGATGCGCGCCACGAGGGCGCTCCGGGAGCCGACGCCGAGCTTCCGGTACACGCTCGTGAGCTGATGTTGCACGGTGCTTGCGCTCGTCGAGCGAGCTCGCGCAATCTCTGCGTTCGAAGCGCCCTTCGCCACGGCGAGGGCGACCTCGAGCTCAGCCGCGGAGAGCGGCAGACGCCGGCTCGTTGCGGCGGCACCGGCGGGAGAGGAGAAGAGGAGCAGCTCGCGCCCTGCCTCGGTGGACCGAGCGACGTCCGACGGCACGCTGAGCCGCTCGATCAGCGCTGCGGTCGACCGTACACGGAGCTTCTGGAAGACTCGCGCGAGGAGACCGCCGACGGTTCCGATGGAAAGGCCGAGCTCGTAGGCGATGAGCTTCTGCGGGTGTCCGTGCACGACGAGATTCGCGATCGCCGCCTCCTGCGGGGTCAGTCCGCGAGGGTCGGAGACGTTCGGCGGGTTCTCGTAGGCGAGTAGGTAGCGCCGGCCGTCGGAGTCGAAGCGACGGACGAGTGAATAGCGTCCGCAGACCAGCGCCTTCCAGCGCTCGAGGAGGTCATCGGGGTCCGCCGTCTTGCGTTCGAGCTCCTTCATCTCGTGCATTCGCGCCTTCAGTTTGTCGAGCGCGCTCGCATGCTCACGGGCCACGTGCGCCACCGCACCGGAGCGCTCGAACACGGCGACCGGTTCGCCCCGTCCGGATACGAGGAGCCGCCTCGCGCTCGCGACGTGCGCGGCGATCATCGCGAGGCGGCGCCTCATGGCGACGTGGAGGCGACCTTCGCCCTGCACCGCAAACCCGATGAAGACGCCGTGGTGATCCGGATCGGCCGCGTTCACGTAGAACGCGTCCGCGGCATTGATGCCCTTCGCGGCGCGAGGAGCGTCGCCGGGCAGGTCCAGCAGCCGGACCCCGACCGACGCACTGAGCGTTCCGGACGGCCCGAGCCGCATGAGCGTCGAACGATGCGCTGGCGACGCGGCGGCGAAGCTCGCCAGGATCGCGTCCCCGACCGCGTCCGGCATTCCTCTCACGATCGGCCGCGAGATCCGCCAGGCAGACGTCGGCCCGGCGATGTCGTACGCGTACGCGAAGCCGCCCCGGCTCTCGAGGTCGAGTCCCTGCAGCGTGTCGACGACGTCGCCGAGCCACACGTGTGGTGGAGCGCTCTCGACCCCAGCGTAGATCCGCTCGACGACGTCGATGAGTCCTGGTCGACGATGGGGCACGACCTCCTCAGCATACGTGAGGCCGCCACCAGGGGTTATCGGCCACCGACATCACCGCGCAAGGAAACTGGCTATCGACGTCCGCGACACGCGAGCTGCAGTGTGTGTCCTCACGCGTCACGCCAGCCGACCGATGGCGCCTTTCCTTGCGCGATGACTAGGGACGCCTCCCGGCCGTCGAAGGACTGGACCAGAAGGGAAGAAACGACATGAGCTCGAATACGGAACAATTCTGCACCCGTCGGACGGTCATCGCCTGCCTCGCCGTCGGTGCGTTGCTCGCCGTCTCGTCGGACGCCTCCGCCGACCCCCTCACCGAGACCGACTACGCCGCGTTCGCGGCGGGCCCGATCAAGTACGTGGTGGGCAGCCCGCTGAACACACGCATCCCACAGGGAACAACCTCCCCGGGCTTCCGTCTCGCCTTCAGCAAAGTCAGTGCGACCACCACGGAGGTGACGTCGACGGGCGAGGTCTACGTCCCCGCACACACGTACACCACCCTCCAGCGGAAGAATGGGGACGGCCCCTGGGAGGAGGTGAGCAAGCAGTATCCCGGCGGGTTCACCCCGTTCTCGACGAGGAAGCTGATGCAGACCGGCGCGGAGACCGTCGTCCTGCCCCTCACGGGCGGTCCCACTTGTGAGATCACGCTCGTCCTCAACACGGCGAGCAGTCCGAAGTCGGTGCTCGTGACCGTGACCCACGTCCAGTCCCAGTTCACGCCCTTCAACCCGCAGAGCCCCACGATGCCCCCGGCGAAGACATCCGGCGCCACCAAGAAGCAGCTGGGCGGTGCGTTCGTCTACACGGTCCGACCTGACGGCGGCGGGGCCTGAGCTCTTCGCGCGGACGTTCGCCCTCGACGTCCGCGCCCTCGCGACCTTCCGCGTCTCGGTCGCGGCGATCGTCCTCGTAGACCTCGCCGGCCGCGCGCGGGATCTGAGTGTATTCTACACTGAGAACGGGATCTTACCGTCCCGCGCGTGCGCGGAGCTGAGCGCGCCGCTCGTTCGGAACGCGCCCTCCCTCTCTCTGCACGCGATCGCTGGTGGTGCCGGATGGCAAGCCGCGCTCTTCGCCGTCGCGGCGGCGTGCGCATGCGGCCTCGCGCTCGGGTGGCGGACGCGGGCGATGACGATCGCGACCTGGGCGCTGCTGACGTCGCTTCATGCCCGGATGCCGCTCGTCCTCTATCGCGGCGACGCCGTCTTGCGGCTCATGCTCTTCGTCGCGATGTGGCTCCCGCTCGGAGCGCACCTCAGCCTCGACGCTCGGAGACGCAGCGCGCCCTCCGCCTCTGCCTCGGAGGTCGGCGGTGCGGCCTGCTTCATCGCGGCCGCACAGCTCGCGATCGTCTACGTGGTCGGCGTCGCGTACAAGAGCGGGGTCACATGGCGCGACGGGTCGGCGGTGTACTACGCGCTGCAGCTGGACGGGTACGTGACGGAGCTCGGTCGATGGGTCGGCGCGCGGCCCGCGTGGTCCCCCGCGCTCACGTGGGGCACGCTCGGGATCGAGCTCGCCGCGCCGCTCCTTCTCTTCGTGCCGTGGCAGCGGGACAAGCTCCGCGTGATCGCCGTCGCGCTGGCGTTCGCGCTCCACATCGGGATGCTGCTCACGATGAGGCTCGACCTCTTTCCGTGGGTCATGTTCGCGTGCTGGGGCCTCTTTCTTCCGCCGCCGTTCTGGGACGCCGTCGCACGACGTGCAGGGCTTCGCTCGTTCACGACAGCGCCGGGCGCTCGCGTGGACGCACACGACCGGCGTTGGGCCCCCGTGCTCCTTGGCGTGCTCGCGGCGATCATCGCATGGAACGTGACCGAGCTATCCAGCAGCCCGCCTCCATGGCTGGGCACGGCCCTCCGCCCCTTCGGCCTCACGCAGCGATGGTCGATGTTCTCTCCCGATCCGGCCCGAGATGACGGCTGGCTCGTCGCGCGGGCTCGCCTGGCCGGCGGGGAGGAGGTCGACGTCCTCGACGGCGGGCTTCCCATCCGCGCGCGCCCCAGGGAGAAGCGCGATCTGCGCTGGCGAAGCTACCTCGCCCTCGTCGCCCGCGACCCGCACGGTCCCCTCACGTCCGGGTTGCTCGCATGGCTCTGCGCGCGGACGCCGGGCATCGAGCAGATCACGCTCGTGTTCGAAGAGGAGTACACGATGCCTCCGGGGGTCTCGCCGCTGCGTGAGACGCTCGTGATCGGGCGGTCCACATGCCATCACGACGGTTCGCCCGCCGACGCTGCTCGACCGGCGCCGTAGGTCGAGCGGGAGAGAGGACGCTTCGCAAGCTGCGCACCGAGGGTGAGCCTCGGCGTGGGACGTCGCGACCTCGTGAACGAGCCGTCGACGGATCGTTCACGAGCGCAAGTGGCTGATTTGACGCGAGCGGGGCTCGGCATCGCGGTTGCTTCAGACCGACGATTCCGTGGCTACCCAGTACGACCCATCACGCTCACGAAGTGAGCCCAACAGGGACCATCCATCCTATGAAACACACTCTTATCCTCATGACCTTGTTGCTCTCGGCGTGCGCCATGGCGGGCTGCGCCGTGGAGCCGGAAGCGGAGGGCATGCCTGACGGCGCGCCGGAGACCGCTTCGACGTCCGAGGAGGCGCTCACGGCGGCGGCGAAGCACGTCCGCGGGATGCACGCGCATCGCCTCTTCGCTGCCATGGACCACGCCGGGCTTTTCGTCGACGGGGGCGCCGGCTCGCTCTACGTCGTCGCCAAGAAGCTTGCTTGCACGACGAGCGACGGAGACTCGTCGTGTCGCATCACACCGGCGCCCGACCCATGGACGGGCGGCGTGCCGGCCGCGTACACCATCGAAGGCAAGCGGGCCGACGCGCTCGCCGATGCGCTCGCCGCGATCGGGGGCGTCGCGCGCGCCTCCGGGGGCGGTCGCAAGTCCACCGTCGTGAACGTCACTTGCCAGGAGCGCAACGATGGCTTTGGCTCCGGAAGCGCCGATCACGATGCTTCTTGCACGATGAAGGTCTCGAAGTAGCTCGTGGGGGACGACTCCGACGCCTCGGGGAGCGCGCGAGCGCTCAACGAAGCGTCGTGAGGATCCCTCCGGAGACGGGGACGGAGTAGACCTTCATCCAGAGTCGCGAGGCGTGCTCCTCTCCAGCGTGGCGATGCGTGAAGCGCGTGCTCCCACCGCAAGCGCCGTCGCGGGTCGTTTCGAGGTCCGTCGTGGCATCGAAGGCATGATCGTCACCATCGAAGGAGCCCGGGTGGACGCAGACCCCGACGACCTCCGGCTCCCCGCTCTCTCTCCGATTCGACCCGCACGGTCCGGTGACGTCCGCGCTCGGCGTGAGCTCGCCCGCGGCGACGGGGGCAAAGGTGAATGGCGTACCGGGATCACGGGCGCCCTCGACGCGCGGAGCGGCGTCGAAGAGCCACGCGACGATGCGCTCCGAGGCGTGGTTCACCGATAGTTGGTGGCGCGGCGAGCCTCCATCGGTGATGTCGGAGTGGCAGTACTCGCCATAGAAGGTGCCGTGCGCGGCGACGAAGGTCTGGCCGCTCGCCGGGGTCATGGTCATGCCTGGGGACCATGGGCTCGACTGTGCGGCGAGGGGGAGGGACTTGTCGTTGACGCCCGTCCAGAGGCTCGGCGAGCACGATCCCGCGCCGATGAGCGAGAGTACATGGCGCTGTTGCGCCACCCAGTCGAGCGCGGCGACGCCGGAGATCTTTCCCGCGTAGTCGCACCAGCCGCTCCCCTGTCCCGCACGGCATCCAACGACGAAGCTCGTCGGACCGACGAAGTCGTAGGCGGTAGAGTCGAGAGCGTCGATCATTCCGTGGATCGTGACGACGCCTGCCACGCGCCCATCGAGGCCCCAATCGTGGGTCCCAGGCAGCGCGTCGTCGCCCACCCCTGCCGCCACCTCGGCCGATGCCCGCGCGCCGGTCGAGTGTCCGATGAAGACGATGTTGCGCGCATCGGTCCCCAGCGCGAGGTTGGTCTTCTTCGCGAGCTGCGCGCGCCACGCGTTCGCGGTCGGCAGGCCGGTCCCGTCGGCGCGGTCGTCGATCCGCGGGTCGAGCAGCGCGCCGTTCTCGTCCGTGTAGAGATTGACCCGGGCTGTCGTGACGCGCAGCGAACGAGCCGCGGTCGCCTCGAACGAAGGGCGCCGCGCTTCGACCGCTGCGCTCACGCTTCTCTCCAGATCGGCGAGCGCTCCGTCCGCGCGCTGTCGCTGATCGTCCTCCGAGAGGACGCCATGCACGAACACGAGCTGGAGCTCGAGGGGCTCCTTCGTCGGGATCCCGCTGTCTCTGCCAGCGGGATCGGGCGCGGCTGATGCGTCGAGCTTTGGCGGCGTGTCGGCCGGCGCCCGTGCCGGCTCGTTCACGTCTCCACCGCCGCACGCCCCGAAGGACACGGAGGCGACGAGGCAAATCCAAAGCGCGCGCCGCATCCGCGGATCGTACGCTATTCGTCGGCACGGCTCCTCGCGCGGTCGTTCAGGGCGTCAGCTTGCAGTTGTAGGTCTGTCGCGCGAGCGCCGCGTCGAGATAGGCAACCTCGACCGTACTGTCGATGCCGCTCTGGGCCCCAGCGACCTTGACGTTGATGTCCGTGACTCGAGGCTGGCCCGCGACGACCTCGAGGCTCGGTGAGATGCCGGCGAGGAAGATTCGTCGCGCGCCCGAGCCGTCGTTCTGGTAGGAGCCCGACGCGGACTTCCACTGGGCACGCGGTGGAGTCGCGATCGCCACCGCGTCCGCGCGGAGATAGCTGAGCGCGCCATCTGCCTCGAAGCGCAGGGCGCAGGGTTGATTGCCGAATACCTCGGTGCCGCGCAGCGTCTTGCCGGAGAGACAGCTCGTCCAGTCGGTGGTCTGGATGAGAGACGTCTGCGCGGGGCATGCAGCGACGGCGGTCTCGAGCGCGCCGGCGGTCGTGCCGGGCGTGGTGGTGCCGCCGCCGCCGCCGCCGCCGGCGGTCGAGGCTGCGGCGGGCGTGGGGGCGGTGTCGTCGTCGCTGCACGCAACGATCAGAGAAGCGATGGAAAGAGTGAGGATCGGGAATAGACGCACGGTGTTCGGCTCCGCAATGACAATGGAATGTCTGAAACGCGCTGCTAAGGTCTCTCTCTTCCAGACGAGAGACGCGTGTGAACCTCGAGAAGATCTTCGATGGGCTCGAGCGGTTCGCCACCGCCGACGATCCGACGGCGGTGACCCGGGCGCTCGAGCGCTCGGCGGCCGAGCTCGGCTTTGGCTCGTTCATCTATGCGCTGCGCGTTCCGGAGTCGCTGTCCGATGCGCGTGTGCTGCAAGTGAAGGGCTACCCGGAGAGCTGGCTCGGGCGATATTGGGAGCGCGACTACCACGCCATCGACCCCGTCATCGCGCACTGCACGCGAAGTGTCTTGCCTGTGGCGTGGGAGCGACTCACCCCAGGCATGTCGGCTGCCGGCCACCGCATGATGCTCGAGGCGGGCGAGTTTGGTCTCGCTCACGGCGCGAGCACGGGCGTTCACGGCCCTTCGGGCGAGCTCGGCATCCTGAGCTTTGCGCGCGACCGTGGCCGAAGCTCGCTCGTCGAGCAACGCCACACCCTCCGCGCGACACAGCTCCTCGCGCCACACGTTCACGAGGCGGTGCGGCGCGTGTTCGGGCTCTCCGCTCCCACGGTCCAGCTCCGCAAGCGGGAAGAGGAGTGCCTCGCGTGGGCTGCCGAGGGCAAGACCTCGTGGGAGATCTCTCTCCTCCTCGAGATTTCGGAGCGTACGGTCAATTTCCATCTCGACAACGCGGTCGCGAAGCTAGGGGCTTCGAACCGGCAGCACGCGATCGCCAGAGCCATCGCATCGCGCATGTTGCGACCGCGCCCATTCTGACGCACCTGTGAGATCTCCCAGCTGCGGCGGGCTCCCCGTTCTGGTCGCGAACGACGCAGACGCGCGGGGCGTCGTCCTCTATGGCGCGGCGCGGCTCAACTCTTTGCTCGACGGGGCAGGTTCGGGTCGGCGAGCGTGACGAGGCTTCGCCGCGAATCGCTCGAGGTCTTGTGGAGGATCGCCGCCACCTGGTTCGCGATCGTACGGACGGAGCGGGAGCGTGCGGCTGCGATTTCCGGGTTCGAGAGCCCTCGCTGGAGGAGCTCGAGGATGTCGCGCTCGGCCGCCGTGAGGACGACGTCGCTCATCTCGCTTCGCTCGTCGCGGAGCAGGACCGCGGCGATGCGCACGAGCTCCACGCGCGACGCGGCGCCCATCTTCCACGCCGCGGAGGCGAGGGCGCGCGAGACGGTCGGCTCGGAGATCCCCTCCCAGTACGCGATCGACACGTTGGTCATGCCCTGACAAGCGAGCCGCAAGATCGCGGCCTCGCGCTCGGAGAGCGCGCGGAAGTGATGCGTGTCCTGAGGATTCTCGAGGACGTAGAGCTCGGTCCGCGTCCCGGTGCGTCGAGGCACGATGCTGAGACGCCCCTCGAGGAGCGCGGGCCAGAGCGCCAGGCCCGAGAGCTCGCGCGTCGCCCGGGCCTGCGCGACGCGCCTCGCGGGCGCGTCGAGCTCCGGCGGCGCCGTGTCCTCGCGATGAACGAGCCGGCCCTGCTCGTCGAGCACGGCGACGACCGACTCGGCCCGCTCGCGCAGTCGATGGGCGCTGTCGAGGTGCGCCGCGAACTGGAAGAGGATGCGCCGGTCCGCTGGCGAGAGGGCGGTGCGCTCGTTGAACACGATGTCGATCCCGGTGACGAGGCCCGGCAGCGGATGCACCACGAGCGCGACGTCATCCACGATGCCGAGCCTGGCGCGGGCGTCGGCCGAGAGCGGAAGCGGATCGACGCCGGCCGGGCAGCACGGCGCGCCGCCCGCGATCATGGCCTCGACATCGCGAAGCGTGGAGAATGGTTCGGCGGATCGCGCGCGTCGTAGCTGGCCCGAGTCGGAGAACTCGACGACATTCGCGAGGAGCGCCGCCGCTCGCGGGAAGGCGGGCCGGAGCGCGTCGACCACGCCACGAAGCCACGCGCCCTCGTCGAGCTCTGGCGCGTGCATGGCCTCGAGCGCTTCACGCCACGGCGTGTGGGACGAGAGGATGGTAGCCACCGTTCGAACGATATCCGCGACGGCGCGACCCGACGCGGGACGCCGCCGGATGAAACAAATGACTACGAAAAGTTTGCGGACGAGCAAGCGCCCTGTGCACGCGCACGCAACGAGTCCTTCGCGCAGTCGAAGGAAGTCCGCGACTTCCGCATGCTTCAACGGAGCCGCTGATCGGGATCAGCGGAGAGGACGTCCAGCTCAACTACAACGAGCCCGTCGTCGGCTCACTTCAACGGAGCCGCTGATCGGGATCAGCGGAGAGGGCGAACGCGGTCATGTCGGTGATGTCCTTCTCGCGCCTTCAACGGAGCCGCTGATCGGGATCAGCGGAGAGGTGCCGACGGCCAAGTCGTCCCGCGCGAGCGCTGGGAGCTTCAACGGAGCCGCTGATCGGGATCAGCGGAGAGGGTGAATTCCGCATACGGCTCCTTCCCTTCCTCGCCGCTTCAACGGAGCCGCTGATCGGGATCAGCGGAGAGCGTGTGCGTCGTGCCCGCGCCCACCGCGATATCCTCGCTTCAACGGAGCCGCTGATCGGGATCAGCGGAGAGGCGCGATGACGGGTACGTGCTCACCGCCGACCAGACGCTTCAACGGAGCCGCTGATCGGGATCAGCGGAGAGGTGCCGTGTCCGCACGACGAGTGCGTCTCTCGGGCAGCTTCAACGGAGCCGCTGATCGGGATCAGCGGAGAGGCGTCACCGAGCACGAGCCGCGCGAGCTCCGCGCCGCTTCAACGGAGCCGCTGATCGGGATCAGCGGAGAGACGCAGATGGCGACTACTTCAGCTATCCGCCTTTCGGGCTTCA
>JAXLYU010000030.1:0-90446 GCA_046351255.1 Labilithrix sp. | reverse complement strand
ACGCGATGCGATCGCCGTAGCCGAGGCCGTGCGGCGAGGCGAGGACGCGCGCGTCGAGGCCGCCCTGCGAGTGGCCGACGAGGTTCACCTTTCGCTTGCCCGTGCGCGCGAGGATGTCGTCGATCTGCTTCGCGATCGCCTGTGCGCGGACCTCGCTCGTGTCGTACGGCGGCGCGAGCGTGACGTACACGGACTCGCCGTGCTTCGTCAGCTCCTCGACCACGCCCTTGAAGTACGTGACCTGCACCGGACCGACCTCGAGCTTCCCGAAGCCCGCCATCCCGTGGAGCAACACCACCGGGTACGGCGCGCCGCTCGGATCGGCGACCACGTTCGACGTCGATGTCGTCGTCTCTTCGGCGGGCTCCGCCGCGCAGCCGAGCAACGAGACACCGAGCGCGAGACCCATGACGAGGTGCAGCTTCATGGGGTGGAGGTTTTAGAAACGGACTCGTTCCTATGCCGCGTCTAGGCCCCGTCTCGGCCTCGATCGCGTGCATTTCAGTGGTCTCCTGTAGTGGGTGTAGGATGGCTGCGCATGGGCACTTCAACCCCAGCGTCCGCCCCGATCGCGTGGCTCTCCGCGCATGAAGCGCAGCGAGACGTGCTCGACGGGCTCGCGCGCTTCGCGACGTGGGAGGCGCTCTGGACCGAGTGCCCGCGCGGCGACTGGCTCCTCGGCATCGCCGAGCGCATCGGTGTAGAGCACACGCATCTCGTGAAGGCGGCCGCGCTCTGTGCGCGTGTGGCCGATCCCAACGAGAAGGCGATCCACCTCCTCGACCGGGTCGACGCGTGGCTCGCCGGGACGGCGACCGCCGAAGACATCGCACGCGACACGCACGCCCTCGACACGGCGCTCTCCACCGCGCCCGATCCGGCATCCGAGGCGAGCATGCGCGCCGCGGTCGCGGTCGGGATGGGCGTCGCGGATCGCCGGGTCCTTCCGAGCGCGCCCGCCGCCGCGGTCGAGTCGATCATGATGGCGTCGATCGACTGCGGCTTCGAGCTCGCGATGCGCTGGGCGCACGACAAGACCGCGACCGCCGTGCGTCAGGCTCTGCCGTGGAGCGTCGCGGAGCCTTGCATTGTGAAGCTCGAGGAACGAGGTTAAGAGCATGCGTCGCCAGGCGGTCTTCTCTCTCGCGGTGCTCCTGCTCGCGATCCCGTTCGGAGGCTCGATGCCCGCGGCCTACGCCGCCGACGCCGGGGCTCCGGCGCCTGCGCCCCCGCCGGTCCCGGCGTGCGTCCGCGTGGCCACCGAGTCGCGATGGGTGCCCTACGGCTACAACCACGTCGTCATCCTCGAGAACGGATGCTCGAAGGCCGCCACCTGCAAGGTCTCGACGGACGTGAACCCGCAGGTGCAGACGGTGGAGGTCGATGTCGCCAAGACGGTCGAGGTCACGACCATCATGGCGTCCCCCGCGTCGCAGTTCGTCGCGAAGGTCAGCTGCAGTCTGCACTGATCAGGGCTGGCGCGGGAATCGGCTGACCCGCCCCTTGATCTGCTGGCGCCGCTCCTTCACCTTCTCCACGAAGTAGACCGCGTCCTCCTTCGGATTCATCCACGCGACGGCCACCGTGACCAGCACGCTGGCGGCGCCGATCGCCATCATGTGGAAGACCTGTGCCGGATGCATGCACGCCCACAGGAACGCCGCGCCGAAGACGGCGGTCGCGACCCAGAAGCGGCGATCGAGCAGCACCGTGTAGGCCGCGGTGTAGAGGCACCAGTTGAACATGTGGAGCGGGAGGATCACGTCGAACGGCAGCGCCATGAGCTTGCCCGCGAGCTGCAGCAGGAGCTGACTCGCGAACATCATGAGCACGACGGCGGACGTGCGACGATTGATGGCCGACTTGCTGAGGGACTCGCGCCCCCAGCGCTCGATCGCCCAGCCCCCGACGATCTGCGCCGCCGTGAACGAGAAGAAGGCGTTGTAGGTCGTGTCGGGGTGAGTCCGCAGATACCAGCCGACGACCTCCGGCGCGAGGACCCAGCTCCCCGCGCTCATGAGCCCGGCCGCCATGCGCGTGCGCTGCCCGACGGTCGGGTCGAGCTGCGCGCGCATCCTCTCGAGATCGGCGACGCGCTTCTTCTCCGCTTCGCGCGCCTTCAGCGCCGCCGCGACCTGCGACGCGAGGTCCGGCGGGGGGTCGTCGAGCTCGGCGAGCGCGCTCGCGGCGGCCTCGGCCGTGCCCTCCGCGAGCTCGTACTCCACGACGAGGCGGGTCGCCTGACCCAGCCCGGCGCGCGCGACCTCGTTGTCGTTCGACGCGAGCAGCGCCTGGCGGAAGCCGAAGCGAATCTCGGCGAACAGATGGTGGACGCGCTCGCGGATCTCGTCGGGGTCCCCGCCCTTCGTCTCGAGGACGCTGTACATCTCGCGCGCGCGCACGAGCGCCGCGTCCGACAGCGCGAGCGAGCCGCGGTGGCGGAGGTACCACTCCACCTTCGACCTGAGATCCTCCGCCGACGCGTAGCGCTCCTTCGGCTCGCGCGCGCACGCGCGCTCGACGATCGCGACGAGGTCGCGCGGCACGGAGTCGGGGAGGTTGATCTTCGACACCACGATCGACGCGAGGATCGCGCGGAGGTTGTCGCCCGCGTGCGGCGGCTTCCCCACGAGGAGCTCGTGCAAGATCGAGCCGAGGAGGTACACGTCGGTGCGCTCCGTGAGGGGCGCGTTGCCGAGCATCTCGGGCGCCATGTACGCGGGCGTGCCGGCCATCTCCGTCGCCTCCGACGCGAGCGGAAGGCGACCGCTCGGATCGGGCCTGAGGCTGACCGCGATCCCCCAGTCGACGAGGTAGACCTCGCCGAAGCGCCCGATCATGACGTTCTCGAGCTTGAGATCGCGATGGATCACGCCGCGCGAGTGCGCGAGCGACACCGCGTTACAGACCTGTACGAAGATCCGCAGGTTCTTCTCGAGCAGGTCCTCGCCGTTCTTTGGAGCCTGGCGCGCCACCTCCGACCACGGGAGGCCCTCGATCAGCTTGAGGACGATGATCGGCGAGCCGTCCTCCCCGAGCCCCAGGTCGTAGACCGGAACGATGTTCGGATGCTCGAGCGAGCCCGTGACCCACGCCTCGCGGAGCAAGCGCAGCGTCGCGCGCTCGCTCTTCACGTCGGCCTTGAGCGTCTTCACGGCGACCTGACGGCCGAGCGATCGCTGCGTGGCGACCCGCACGAGGCCCATCCCGCCCTCGCCGAGCGTCTGCCCGAGCGCGAGGCCCTCCGCGATCTTCTGCGCGCGCGCCTCGCCGAGCCCCTCCACGGCCCGACGACCGACCGAGTCGAGGTGGACCTGCGCGGGCTCGATCGTGGAGCGCGGGCTCTGCGCGACGGTGTCCTCGATCTCGGCGAACCGGACCGGCGTCATCTCCAGCGTTCGCGCGATCTCGTCGGCCGCAAGCGTCGGGAGGAGCTCCGTCGCCAGCTGTTTCTTCGGACCCGCCACTAGGCGGCTAGCATACGCGGCTTCCCGGGCCGCGCGCGCGACGCGACGAAAATGCCCACGAGGGCGCACCCGACATACAGCGCAAAGCGGCCGAGCGTCAGGCGATCGCTGAAGTGCACGAGGTCCCAGAAGAGGCCCTCGCGCGGGGCGCGGAGCACCTCGACGATCGCGCCCGTCCAGCACGAGAAGGACGCGACCAGGATGCCGCGGAGCCCGCTCGCCTCCTTCGAAGCGAACATCGCGCCGAGGCTCGCCGCGAGCGCGATGACGGGCGGGAGGTCGATGCCGTGACGGAGCAGGAGGCTGTGAAGCCAGCCTCCGAGCGCCGCACCGAGGAGCGAGGCGAGGAACGAAGGGAGACCTGCGCCGAGCCAGTTCACCGCGTCACTCCGCGTCGCTCTCGACGAGGCCCTGCGAGGCTTGCTTCGCCGCACGCGCTCGACCGTCGACCGTGTACTTCACGAGCCAGGGATGCGCCCACTCGAGGATGCGATCGAAGCCGGCCCAGGACTCGGAGTAGGTGAAGACGCCGTCGTTCGGGTGCGCGTGATGATGCGCGTGGTAAAACGCGCTCGAGAGACCCCAGTGGCGCTTCGGTGGCGGGAGGTTCTGCTTCTTCAGCGGCGTCTCGGACCACCACTTGTGCTGGTAGCAGTGGAAGATGAGCGAGTGGGCGTACTTCAGCACCGCGCCGATCGCGAAGCCCCAGTTCCCCGTGAGCAGCGACAGCGTGAGCATCCCCGCGATGGAGAGCGCTGCCGCACTCGAGTACGTCGAGAGCTCGTACTCGTCGAGCTGCGGCGCATCCTTTGCGCCCACGTACCGCGCGTGATGCCGCCCGTGCCCCTTCCGGTACCGCTCGCGGTCGTGGTGCACGAGGTAGTGATCGAGTGTGTAGACGAGGTCCGCACCGAGGAAGAAGGCGGCGGCGGCTCCGATTCCCGCAATGACCGACACGATGAGCTCTCCGATGGCTGAAGTACGCTCGGGGTTGCGCCCCGGCTCCCTCGATTCTCAAGCAAGAAGTGGTTCAACCACCGTTCTGCCGTGGTTTGGCCCCCGCGCGCACTCTAGTTCGGGCAGACCGGCGCGCAAGTTCACTTCGCGCTGTGAACATGCGTTCGCGTCTGTGGGTTCGGCCAGCATTGAGTTAGTGAGGAGTCGTGCGTTGGCTCCGCGTCATTTTCGTCTTCCTCACGCTCTCGTTTTGCGTGCTCGACGCAAGGGCTGCGCGTGCCGCAGAACCTGCGAAGGCACCTTCGACCGGACCGACGACGACCGCGGCCGATGAGGAGGTCAGCGACTCGCCGCGCGTCAGCATGAGGAGCTTCTTCGAGCTGTCGGAGCGCGGGCGCTGGGAGGAGGCCGCGGTCTACCTCGACCTGCCGCGCGGGACCGAGAAGCGCGGCCCCGAGCTCGCGTCGAAGCTCTACGCCGTCATCTCGCAGCGGCTTCTCATCCACCCGGAACAGCTCTCGCCGCTCGCGAAGGGACGCGAGACCGATGGGCTCCCGGCCGGGACCGAAGAGCTCGGCAAGATCACGGACTCGAAGGGTCACCCCGTCGCGATCCGGATCGTTCGCCACGAGGCAAGAGCGCCGGACGACGAGCCGCGCTGGGTCTTCGCGCAGTCGACCGTGTCGCACGTCGACATGCTGTACGCGGCGCTCCGCGATCGCTGGGTCCGCGAGCACCTCCCCCCGTCGCTCCTCCTCGTCGGTCCGCTGAGTCTCTACTACTGGCAGTGGCTCGCGCTCCCGCTGCTCGCGATCGCTGCGATCGCCATCGGCCGCGTGCTCATGCATGGGAGCGCGATCGTCGCGAAGAAGCTCCTGCCGGCGTATCCGTGGAGCGAGCGGCTCCTCCGCGGCCTCAAGGGACCGGTGACGCTCGGCTTCGGTCTCGCGCTCCTCGCGCTCGTGATCCCCTGGCTCGCGCTCAGCCTCGCGGCCGAAGAGATCGTGCAGCGCCTCCTCCGCGCGCTCGCGTACCTCACGTTCTTCTGGGCGCTCCTTCGCGGCGTGGCCGTCCTCGGGGACGAGCTCCTCATCGCGGACTGGGCGCGCACGCGACCCACCGCGCGATCGCTCTCGGCGGTCGCGGTCAGCCTCGGCAAGGTCATCGTCGCGGCCTTCGCCTTGATGGTCGCCCTCTCGGAGCTCGGTTACCCCGTCACGAGCGTCATCGCCGGTCTCGGCATCGGCGGCGTCGCCCTCGCCCTCGCCGCGCAGAAGACGGTGGAGAACCTGTTCGGATCGCTCTCCATCCTCGCCGACCAGCCGTTCCGCGTCGGCGACACGGTGAAGGTGGACACCATCGAAGGCGCGGTCGAGACGATCGGCCTCCGCTCGACGCGCATTCGCACCGCGGACCGCACGCTCGTCGTGTTCCCGAACGGCAAGCTCGCCGACATGCGCATCGAGTCGCTCGGCCCTCGCGAGCGCATCCGCTTCGCGACCAAGCTCCCGCTCTCGCGCGGGACCTCGACGGAGCAGGTGAAGGCGGTGGTGGAGGCGGTGCGCCTCGCGCTCGTCGGGCACGCGAAGGTCCGCACCGAGGACGTCTTCGTCCGCTTCTCCGCGATCGGCGAGGCGTCCTTCGACGTCGACGCCTCGGCGCCGATCGACACGCTCGACGCGGCGGAGTTCGGCAAGATCCGCGAGGAGCTCCTGCTGCTCTGCCTCGACGCCGTCGCGCAGAGCGGCGCGAAGCTGGTCGATCTACGGCGCGCCGGCGTCCAGTGACGCGATCCACGCCCGGATCACGGCCACGCCGGCGTCGTCGGTGAGCTCGGTCGCGATCGGCGGCATCGCGCCCGCGTCGCCGCGCACCGCCGGGCGGTACGCGACGCAGCTCGCGTCGGGATCGCCGGGGGCGATGCGCTTCGTGACGCCGGGCTGCGAGAAGCTCTGGAGCGCGACTCCCACCGTCGACTCGAAGAGCAGCGTGTCCGTCACGCTCGCCTCGCCGTAGCCCACGCGGAGCACCATCTGCGTGTCGGGCCACGCGGAGCCGTTGACGTTGTGGCAGTGACCGCAGTTCGCGTGCAGGTAGCCGAGGGCGCTCCGCTCGCGATCGCTGCCCGGCACGCGCTTCGGCTCGAGCGCCGCGAGGAGGCCGCGCGCGTGGAGATCCTCGAGCACACCGTCGTGCGAGAGCTGCAGCGCGCTGAACCCGAGCGCGCGTCCGGGCTCACCGAGGTGACACGTGAGGCACTGCCCGGCGGCCGGCACGTCGTGCGGCGTGCCGCGGACGTTCTCTGCGCCGGCGGGCACGAAGTCGGCGTCGCTCTCGTCGTCGTTCCAAACGAACGCGCCGAGGAAGTAGTCCTTCGAGGGCTGCCCAGTACCTCCGACGCGCTCGACGAGGCGCGTCTCGAGGCGCTTGCCGTTCAGCGAGAACTCCTTGAAGAGCTGCGCGCCGACCGGGAGCACCCAGTGATCGGGATCCGTCGTGTCGATGGTCGTGCCCGGAGGGAGGCGCACCCAGCGCTTCTTCTCCGCCGCGTCGGACCAGAGCTTGAACTCGGGCTCGAACGGGATGACATCGCATGCGACCTGCTTCGCGCCGATGTCCTCGTAGAGGCCGGTCTCGGAGAGCTTCGTGTGCCCCGTCGCGGCGAGCGGCGCGCACGCGGGCCGCGCATCGACGACGTCGGCCCCCGCGTCCACGCCGGACGTGACGTCCAAGCCCAGCACGGACGCATCCGGCACCGCGTCGACGGACACCGCCGGAGCGGCGTCGTCCTCGGAACAGGCAACGACGACCGCCGCCGGGCCCACGAGGAGCGCGGCGGCGATGGTCAGACGCGGAGCGCGCGGTCGCAATCGATCAGGGGCCCTTCGGGACGACGCAGCTGCCGCTGCCGCCGTCGATCGTGTTGTCGACCGCCGGGATGCCGTGGATGAACGACGCGACGTCGAGCGCGTCCTTGTCCGTCATCTTGCCGAGGACGCCGAGCGGGCCCGCGGGCATCGGCGGGCAGACGCCGCCATCCTGACGATCGAGGCCCTTCTGCATGGCCTTCTTCACGTCGTCGACGCTCCAGCCGGCGAGGCCGTTCGCGTGCGGGGTGATGTTCGCGCTGTAGATCGTGTCCGGGAAGCCGCCTGGGCCGGTGGGAAGGCCGAGCGCCGCCGCCGGGAAGGACTCGTTGCCGGCGAAGAGCTTGTTCTCGTCGAGCACCGTCGGCGAGCCGGGCGGCAGGTGCCGTGTGTGGCACTCGAGGCACGCGAGCTGGGCGAGGTAGCGGCCGTTGGCGAGATCGGCGCCCGTGCCTGCGTCCGTGACGGTCGGGAGCTTGGCCTGGTCGAAGCTCGGCGACGCGGCCGGGACGTTCGCGAACGGCGGATCGTTCGGACGCGCGGTGTGGCTCACGGCCGGCACCGTGCGGAGGTAGGCGACGATCGCGTCCGCGTCCTCCGCGCGGAGGTTGTGGAGCGTGTAGTACGGCATGACGTTGTTCAGGAACTGACCGTTCGGGCGCTTGCCCTCCATGAACATCGTCTTGATCTCTTCGTCCGTGCGGTTCTTGAGGCCAGTCGGATCGTTCGTGAGGTTCGAGCTGCTGAGGCAGCCCCCGTCGGTCGGGCCGTCGACGTCGATGAAGCAGTCGACGCCGGAGAGGAACTTCGCCGCGATCGGGCCATCCTTGTCGCGTGGGGTGTGGCAGTCGCTGCAGCCGATGACGCCTTCCACGAGGTACTTGCCACGCGCCTGGAGCGCCGCGAGGGCCGCGCCATCGTCACCGGCGTCCTGGGGCCCCGAGTCCGAGGCGTCCGAGCCGCTGTCGCTGGGGGGGACGAAGTTGTCGGCGGTGTTCGCGTCCTTGCCGACGCTGCTGCTGTCGACACCGCTGTCGAGGGTGGTGGTGACGGGAGCGGGGCCCTCGTCGTCGCCGCAGCCGGCGACGACCGCGGCCACGAGACACGGGAGGACGAGAAGAGAAGTGACGAGAGCACGGCGCGTCGCCGCGATCGGGTGCCGGAGTGCGTTCATGGGCGCGGCCGTTTATCACAGTACGCATAGGATCCAGAAGAGCTTTGCGCCCGGTCGATCGCCCGCTCGCCGGCGCGAAAGCGGACGACTACGACGCGCTCGTCTTGCCGGGCGCGAGGTCCAGGCGCTCGTGAAGGCTCATCGACGCGGGCATCGTGAAGGGCAGGACCGTCACGTCGTGCCTTCGATCCAGACCGACCTCGTCAATGCCGGCGCCCGGTGGGTCGACGAGGAGGTCGTGGTCGACCAGGGCATCGTGACGAGCCGGAAGCCGGACGACATCCCGGCGTTCGGCGCGAAGCTCGTCGAGGAGATCGCGGAGGGCCCGCATCTCGGTCGAGGCAAGGCCCGTGGCGTCCCGGCGTCGCAGCCGCGGGTGTAGGCCGACCTCCTGGACGACCGCTCAGTCTTTGAGCTGTTTGGCGCGGCGAAAGAAGTAGATCGCCGCGCCAAACATGGGGAGGGACAGGCCGAGGATCAGCAGCGGGAACGTGGGCCGGTGGCTAATTTCCGGCTTGGTGAACACGAACATCGACAGGTCGATCACCGCCGTCATCGCCAGCGTGATTCCGCCGAGAACGCGTGCCGTGAAGCGATCGGTCAGCATCGGCTTCGTGTATCATCCGCGCCCAGGATGCGCGACCGGTCCGTGCGGCTTCTCTTCATTCTTCTCGTCCTTTTCGTAGCGTCGACCGCGGGTTGCGGGACGACGCCGGCCATCACCGTGGTGAAGCTCTCCGCGGGAGAGACGGTCGAAGACGTCAAAGGCGATCCCATCAAGTTCAAGCGGCCGGACCAGGAGGTCTTCTCCGGCGGCAAGCCCGGCTACCGGGTCATTCGCAACCGCGAGGACTGGAGCTCGGCCTGGCCGACCGGAAATGTGCCGGACGTGCCCGAGGCGCTCCAGGACCAGAAGCGGACGATGGGCATCTTCGCGACGAGCGAGTCGAAGAGCACGCTCTCCTTGAAGATCAAGCGCGCGGTCGAGACGGCGGAGATGATCTTCGTCTGGATCTCCGAGCAGAAGCTCGGGGAGAACTGCGTGAAGAAGCAGGGCGGGCGCGCGTTCGAGCTCGTCACCGCGCCGCGCCTCGACAAGCCGGTGCGCTTCTACGTGCAGGCGGAGCCGGGCGAGTCCTGCGGTCCGCCGCCGGTGGCGAGCGCGGAGTGCCGGATCTCGGGCCAGGAGAAGTGGTACCCGATGATGCAGGCCCAGCCAGGCGACGCGATCGAGTGCGCGATGAACGCGACGTCGCGCGGCAAGTTCGAGCTCATCGAGCGCCACCTCTCGATCGGTGAGCTCCCCGCAGGCTCCTCGGCGAAGTTCAAGTTCAACAGGGGCTCCGAGCGCGGAGTCTACGAGGTCGACGTCTACGGCAAGTACGTCATCAAGGCGGAGACCGCCGACGAAGGCGGCCGCCACGCGACCGGCACCGCCACCGTCGACGTGAAGCCGCCGAAGACCAAGGACGTCCTCGTGCAGCTCGTGTGGACCGGCTTCGACATCAAGGACAACGCCGACACGTTCCCTCGCGTGAACCTCCGCGTGTCGGAGCCGGGCGCCCGCGGCCAGCGCTGCTCCGCCGACATCGAGGTCCCCGGCCTCTGCACCGTCAAGACCCGTGGATCTTACACGTACATGACGATCCCCGCCGGCGCGCGCCAGCTCCCCATCTCCGTTCAGTACCTCGACGAGCGCGGCGAGAAGGGCGCGAGCCCCTGCGTCCACGTCTGGTTCGACGGCGAGCGCACGGGCGAGGTCTGCGACCACGGCAAGCGCGAGGCCGAGGAGATCTGGCGCGTCGGCGTGCTCGAGACGAACACGGGCAAGATGCTCGGCGCCGACGCCCTTCCCCCCGAGAAGCCCGCGCCGCCCCCCGCCCCTAGCGTGAAGCCGGCCCCGAAGAAGAAGTAGCGATCGAACCCGAAAAACGGATCACGGGAACACGGTGTCGGACGCCGTGAGGTCGCACGTGTCGACGAACGAGTCCGTCGTCCAGCCCGGGGCATTCACGGGCTGGGGCTTGAAGAGATCGACCGTCTTTCCCTTGAAGACGCCGTTCTTCAGCGTGCCCTTGCACGGGATCATGACGTAGGCGGCTGGAAAGGTGAGGTTCATCCCTGCCCGGCCGCTGCACGTCTCCGTGATCGACCACGCGGTCATGCTCGCCGGGTAGAGCGTGGCCGTCGCCTTGGCCTGCGAGACCTCGATCTCGATCGAGCCGTCGGGATTGCGGTGGTACGTCCCCTTCAGCGGCACGTCGAAGTGCTGCGTCGGGGTGTGCATGGAGCGCGAACACTTGTGGTCGTGGTTCTCGCCGGAGTGCTCGAGCGTGAGCTTGCCCGTCCCCGTGATGAGGCCGACCCCGGGCTCTCCCGGCGTGGGCTGGGGCGTGATCTGGAAGTCCGTCGTGATCGACAAGGAGACGTGACCGCTCTCGTCGTCGGCCGTGTAGTGCTGCGCGACCGAGTAGGTGCTCTTGCCTTGGACCTTCCCGCACTGCGTCGCGAGGAACTTGCGGCAGCCGTTGACGAGGTTCGCGAGCGAGAGGATCTTCGCCGAGATGACGGGGAGGTAGATCACGGCGACCGTCGCGTCGGCACCTGCCGCCACCGGCTCGGCTCCGGTCATCGCGCTGACGGTGCCGGTCGTCGCGACGCCGTTGGCGAGCGCCTCCCCGGCCGCCACCGCGACGTTGAGCGCCCGGCCGCCGTTCACGTTCGCGCCGATCGCATCGGACAACGTGTTCGGTGTCTGTCCCTGACGAGCGTTCAGATGCGCGCTCGCGAGGATCTCGCCGAGGTCGCCGCCGATCTTCTTGGCGAGGCCTTGCAGGATCGCGTCGGTGAGACCGAAGTACTTCGCGAGGTCGGCGACGCCGAGCCGGCAGTCATCGGTGCACTCGTATGGTGAGCTGATGAGCGGGCTCGACGTGGTGCCGATGCTGCACGGGGGTGCGAGCTCGGCGTAGCTCTGCGTGACGGTGGCGCCGAAGAGCGGAGCCTGTGCCGGATCGCCCGACGCCTCGATGATGCGATGCGCGAGGTCCTCGTCGATCGCGCCCTTGCCGTACGCATCGACCGCGACGGCGAAGAAGAAGGCGGTCGCCTTGATCTCCGCGTCCGACGGCGTGTGGATCTCGCGGGCACGCGCGAGGGTCTGGCCGGACCTGTCCGCCTGCACCGCGTCGTAGGCGGTGGCGCAGGTGGTGACCGCGTCGCTGGACGTGTCGGTGGGTTCGCCCGTGGAGCTGCAGGCGATGGCGAGGAGCGGAAGGGCGAGCGCTGCGAGGTAGCGTTTCATCGTGAGGATCACGAGAGCAACCGTCCGGCCAGCCGCCGCGCACCGTAAGCTGATGAAATCACGCAGATTCGGAACCGCGCGCCCGGGTTCCACACGTGGCGCCTCGGGTGGCGCCACGCCGTGCGCCTCCGTGCAAAGGCGTCACGCAACGCATTCTCTGCACCTCTCGCCGCCGAAAACCCCGTGGATCTGGGTGCGGCGAATGGCCTCCGCATTGCTTTCGCAAATTGCAAATGAGGGGGAAGGATGGCAACCGGCCGTTCCGATTTGGCGTGGAGGACTCCTCCGACGCCATCTTCCTCACGGATCCCGACGGCGCGATCACCTACGTGAATCCTGCCTTCGAGCGGCTCTACGGGATCCCCAGCGCCGAGCTCCTCGGGCGCACGGCGCACGTCGTGGGCGTCAGCGACCATGGCCGCCGCCTCGACCAGGAATACTGGTCGAAGCTGATGACACCGCAGATCGTCGCGCTGGAGGTCAGCGGACCTTCGAGCCCGCCCGTGCGGGTGGAGGGGACCGCCAACCCCGTCCTCGACGAGCGTGGCCACGTCATCGGCTTCATCGCCATTCACCGTGAGCCCAAGGCCCGGAGCCCCAGCACGGCGACCACGAGCGGCAGCTCCGAGGTCGCCTATCGCGGGATCTTCGAGCACAGCCCGATCCCGACGTGGGTCGTCGACATCGAGAGCCTGCGGTTCCTCGTGGTCAACGACGCCGCCGTCTCCCGCTACGGGTACTCCCGGGAGGAGTTCCTCCAGATGACGGTGGCCGACATCCGCCCGCCGGACGACGTCCCCCGGCTGAAGGAGCGGGTGGCGAGCCCCGCACGCGCCGTGGACGAGCTGTGGCGCCACCGAACGAAGGACGGGACCGAGCTGCAGGTCGGCATCACCTCGCAGCACTTCGAGATGCGGGGACGGAAGTGCGCGGTCGTCCACGTCCACGACCTGACCGAGCAGAAGCGGCTCGAGGCGCAGTTCATCGAGGCGCAGAAGCTCGAGGCCGTGGGCCGGCTCGCCGGCAGCGTCGCGCACGACTTCAACAACCTCCTCTCCGTCATCGTCGGCTACGCCGCGCTCGTGAAGGAGAGGATCGCTCCCGGAAGCGGGCTCCGCGAAGACATCGAGGAGATCGAGAAGGCGTCGCAGCGCGCCGCCGCTCTGACCGGTCAGCTCCTCGCGTTCAGCCGGCGCCAGGTGCTCGAGCCGCGGACGGTAGCGCTCGACGAGTCGATCGGGGCCCTGAGCAAGATGCTCGTACGGCTCCTCGGCGAGGACATCGACCTCCGCGTGATCCCGGGATCGTCGTTGTGGCCCGTGTGCGTCGATCCCGGACAGATCGATCAGGTGCTCATGAACCTCGCGGTCAACGCGCGCGACGCCATGCCGAGCGGCGGAACGCTGACCATCGAGACCACCAACGTGACGCGCGAGGAGGCCACGGCGCAGGGAGCGCGGCCGCCGCCTCTCGGGCCTTGCGTCCGGATCTCGGTGACCGACACCGGCGGCGGCATGACCCCGGAGATCCTGAGCCACATCTTCGAGCCGTTCTTCACGACGAAGGAGGTGGGCAAGGGCACCGGCCTCGGCCTCGCGACCGTACGGGCCATCGTGAACGATTGCGGCGGCTCGCTACACGTGGAGAGCCGAGTGGGCGAGGGCTCGCGGTTCGACGTCTACCTCCCGCAGTGCGCCACGCCCCACGCTGCGCCCCCCCTCGCGGCACCGCGCGAGGCGGCGCCCGCCCGCACCGGGACCGAGACGGTGCTGGTCGTCGAGGACGACCCGCTCCTCCGGCGCCTGCTCGATCAGGTCCTGCGAAAGCAAGGGTACGAGACCCTCGTCGCGAGCACTCCGAGCGAAGCGCGCCGCCTCGCCTCGCAACACGACGGCGAGGTGCACCTCCTCCTGACCGACGTGGTCATGCCGGAGATGAACGGACCGAAGCTCGCCACCCGCCTCATGGTGGAGCGGCCGAAGTTGCGTGTACTTTACATGTCCGGGTACG
Organism: Labilithrix sp.; assembly: GCA_046351255.1. Classification (GTDB taxonomy): domain Bacteria; phylum Myxococcota_A; class Polyangia; order Polyangiales; family Polyangiaceae; genus Labilithrix. The sequence continues at coordinate 76,667 of JAXLYU010000030.1, read as the reverse complement.
CGGGCAACGTCCTCACCGCCCAGGGCATCATGGACACCGGGCCGGCGATGCTCCACAAGCCCGTCGCCCCCAGGGAGCTGCTCCGTCGGGTCCGCGATGTCCTCGACGAGGCCCATGGCTGAGGCACGCGACGCCGCGCCCACCACCATCTGGAATCCCGAGGCCGGGGCCACCCCGGCGCCGACCGATCCCGCGGTCATCCGCATCGCGGAGCGTTCGGCGGCGTGGATCTGGCGAGCGTTTCCCTACCTCGACTGGCGGTTCGCCGCTCGCGGCCGCGCGTTCGGACGGAGCGACGGAGGCTTCCTCACCACGCTCGAAGCGCTGCCGGCCGGCATGCGCGACGCGCAGGTGCTCTGGCTCGCCCGCCTCCTCGCCAAACGCGGCGTGCCGAGCCTCCTCCTCGAGCTGCACCTCGAGGTGCTGGCGCGGCTCGGCCGCCGATCGGGCTGGAGCGGTGCGCCGGCGATGCTCGAGGCGGCGGCGCGCCTCCGTCGTGAGCGGCGGCGCGTCCTCTCCGACGATCGCCTCTCCGCCTGCGACGCGCTCTTCCGCGCGCGCACCTCGTCGCCTCGTCGTCACCGGCTCGGCGTTCTCATCGCGGCCGAGGTCGCCGACCAGCGCCTCGGATACGTCGCCACCGACGCCACCCTCGACTGGCTGCTCACCCACGGCGAGGGCGAAGGCTGGAGAGCGGCCTGCGTCGACGCGCGCGCGCTCGCCGAGGCCCCACCGTGATCTTGTGGTGCGCGTACTGCCAGACGTTCTTGCGCGAGGAGCCGCCGTACGACGACCCCCTCATCAGCCATGGGATCTGCGCGACGTGCGCCCAACGCTTCCAGGACGACGACGGGCTCGTGGATCGAACGGAGGAGCTTCGCGATCTCATGACGCGCATCTTCGACTGTGCGCGGCGGGCGGAGATGACCGCGATCCCCGCGCTCATCGAGGAGGCTCGGGTCCGAGGGGTGACGCCCGCGAGCTTGCTCATCGGATTCCTTCAGCCCGCCCTCTACCGCATCGGGCAGGCATGGCATGCCGGCTCCGTCACGGTCGCAGAGGAGCACCGATTCACGGCGTGGTGCGAGACCTTCCTCGCCCAGCTCCCGGCGCGCCGATCGGCGACGAGCCAGGTCGACGTCCTCATCCTCGTGCTCCCGAGCAATGCCCACACGCTCGGGGCGCGCTTCGCGGCCGAGCTCCTCGAGGCGCGAGGGATCTCCACGCAGGTGATCGTGCCCGGGATCCCCACCACCGACGCGGTGAAGGAGGTCGAGCGTCTCCGCCCGGCGATCGTCGGCCTCTCGTGCGCCCTTCCGAGCTCCCTCCCCGAGGCCGACGCGCTGGTCGCGCAGCTCCGCGAGCTGATCGACCCAAGCTGGCAAGGTCGCTTTCTGCTCGCTGGCATGGCGCTACGTGATGCGGACGCGTCGTGGACGAGCAAGGCGGGCGCGAGCGTGGCGATCACCCTCGATGACGTGGAGCGCGAGCTCACGGCCACGCGTCGCGCTCTCTCGGGAGTCGACGTGGGGCCGCTCGCCCTTGGCTGAGCGCAAGCTCGAGGACCTCACCAGGGGATCGGCCCGTCGTCGTTCGAGAACGTACCCGTAGGACCGTCCGCACCGATGAGGGCGAGGCGCACCGCTTCGCGCGCGCCTTCCTGGACGGAGCGCGTCCCCTGGAAGGCGTTGAGGTCGGTCGCAGTGAAGCCGGGGCACATCGCGTTGACCTTGATGCGCGTCCCCGCGAGCTCGTTCGCGAACTGGATCGTGATCGAGTTGAGCGCCGTCTTCGACGGGAGGTACGACACGCTGCGGATGGGGAGCCGCGCGGGATCGCTCTGGATCGCCAGCGAGCCGACCGAGCTCGACACGTTCACGATGCGTCCTACCGGCGCCTCGCGAAGCAGCGGGAGCAGCGCTTGCGTGACGGCGATGACGCCGAACACGTTCGTCTCGAAGCAGGCCCGCACCTCCACCAGCGGCACGTTGCTCGGGAGCGCACGGGCGAGCATCTCCTGGAAGCTCAGCCCTTGCAGGGCGCCCGAGTGCGAGATGCCGGCGTTGTTCACGAGGACATCGAGACGGCCGAGCTCGACCCGGATGCGCTCCGCGGCCGCGGTGATCGAGGCCTGATCCGTCACGTCGAGCTGGATGGCGCGAGCGTTGGGGCCGGCCGCCTTCGCGGCGACCTCGCCCCGATCGAGATCCCGTGAGCCGACCAGCACCGTGAGGCCACGGGCGGCGAGATCCTTTGCGATCTGGAGACCGATTCCCTTGTTCGCCCCGGTCACGAGGGCGACTTCGTTCTTGTGCATGCCCCTGTCGTGCGACGGGTCGTGCGCCCGCACTTGGCGGTTCTTGGCGCGATCGTGCGGGCGATTTCTTCGCCAAGAATGCACAAGTTCGACCATGTCCGGCATCGTAAGCTTCGGCGATGGAGACCTCTGTCGAGCTGCCCGTGGCGTCGCCGCGTCTCCGCGCCGTGCGATGGACGAGCGACCAGCTCTACTCCGGGGTGAAGAGTCACTTCGCGTTCGGGCGCGTCGAGCGCGGCCTCAGCTCCTTCTGGGGCGGTGGACGCGCATGGCAGATCGGTCCGGGCTGCATCACGGTGAAGCAGCCCGGCGACGTTCATCGGGACATCGCTCGTGACGGCCCGATGACGTGGACCGTCGTCACGCTACCCGCGGACGAGATCGCACGGGTGCGCGACGACGGCGTGCGGGTCGAGGCGCAAGCGCTGCTGGAGTCCACCGACGAGCGCGCGGCGCCGTTTCATCGCTTGCAGGACGCGGTGTGCGCCCGCGCGGACCGCCTCTCGCTCGAGGTCGCGCTGACCGAGGCCATCAACGCCTTCGTCGTGCTGCGCCGCAAGCCGGATCACACGCGCCCCGTCCGCCGTGCGATGGACTACCTCCGTGCACGCATCACGGAGTCGTTGACGCTCGAGGACCTCGCCGAGCACGCGGGCCTCGACAAGTACCATCTCTGCCGCGCGTTCCGGGCGCAGATCGGGCTGCCGCCACACGCGTACCTGACGCAGCTCCGCATCCTGCGCGCGAAGGAGCTCCTGCAGAGCGGCGTCCGCGCCTCCGAGGTCGCGCCGCTCGTCGGCCTTTACGACCAGGCCCAGCTCACGCGCCACTTCCGGCGCATCGTCGGGACGACCCCCGGGCGCTACGGAAAGATGCGGCCGAGGCCGAGCATCACGACATAGGCGAGCGCCGCCGAGAGCGGGATCGTGAGCACCCACGCCATGAGGATGTTGCCCGCGACGCCCCAACGAACCGCGCTCACGCGCTTGCTCGCGCCGACGCCCATGATGCAGGCGTTGATGCAGTGAGTGGTCGAGACCGGGACGCCGAGGTGCGACGCGCCGAGGATGGTGATTGCGCCCGCCGTCTGCGCCGCGAACCCCTGCACCGTGTTCAGACGGATGATCTTCGTGCCCATCGTCTTGATGATCTTCGTACCGCCGGCCATCGTGCCGAAGGCGATCGCGCCGGCGCAGGCCACGATCGTCCACATCGGGACCGCGCCGTCGTGCGGCAGCACCCACGCGGGGACCGAGTCGCCGTGGCCGTTCGCGACGAACGCGAGGAGCGCGAGGGTGATGATACCCATCGACTTCTGCGCGTCGTTCGAGCCGTGCGCGAAAGCGAGCGCCATCGCCGAGACGAGCGTCATGATGCGCGAGCCACGATGCACGACGGCGGGCTTGATGCCCCGGATCGTCCAGACCAGCACGATCATCAAGACGAACGCGACGAGGAACCCCAGCGTCGGCGAGGCGACGAGCGGGACGAGGACCTTCTCCTTGAGCGCGCCCCACTTGAACGCGGACACGCCCGCCTTGGCGACGACCGCGCCCGCCAGCGCGCCGATCAGCGCGTGCGACGAGCTCGACGGAATGCCGTACCACCATGTGATCAGGTTCCAGATGCACGCGCCGATGAGCGCGGCGAGGACGACCGTCTGCGTGACGATGGCAGGATCTGCGAAGCCAGACGCGATCGTCTTCGCGACCGCGGTGCCCGTGACGGCGCCGACGAAGTTAAGGATGCCGGCCAGAACGACCGCGGTCCGCACGGGCAAGACGCCGGTGGACACCACCGTCGCGATCGCGTTCGCCGCGTCGTGAAAGCCGTTGATGTAGTCGAAGACGATCGCCGTGACGATGACGCAGAGGAGAAGGCTAACCATGCTTCACGGCGAGGTTGGTCAGCGTGTCCGCGATCGAGTCACACTGATCGATGGCGTTCTCGAGATCCTCGAGGACCGTCTTCTCGCGAATGAGCACGCGTGCGTCGATGCCCGGATTCGTCCCGCCGGCCTTGAAGAGCACGGAGACCGCCTCGCGATAAACGGCGTCCGCTTCCTTCTCGATCTTTCGCAGCTCGCGCGCCGTCTCGAGGATCTGCGTGTACTGGTGCTTGCGCAGCTTCGGCATCACCTCGTCGATCTTCGCCGTGCAGCGGACGATGATCTCGATGAGCTTGGCCATGGGCTCGGTGGGCTTCTCGACGCCGAGGAGCACGCACGCACGGATGGCGCCGTTGGTGAGGTCGAGCACGGTGTCGAGCTCCGAGGAGAGCTTCTGCAGGTCCTCGCGATCGATGGGCGTCACGAAGGTCTTCGCGAGGGCCTCCTCCATGTCACGGACGAAGCCGTCGCCCATGTGCTCGATCTTCTGAACGTCGTCGCGTGCCTCGACGGCGCTCCTGCCGTTCGTCGCGAACTTCGAGAGCGCCTTCGCGCCCTCGTGTGCGGCATTCGCCTGACGCTCGAGGAAGTCGTAGAAGTGATCTTCGCGCGGCAAAAACCACCGGATGACGTCCTGGATGCCCATTAGCCGTTCTTTTCCCTCATTCTTCCGCCGAGAATCTAGGGATTTCGGCCTCCGCCAATGCGTCGATCGTGTGACGTCGGTGCGTCAACCACGCAATGTGCGCGTATTCAATGAGATTGTTCGGTCGGCGCGATCATGCGCGGCCGATGTACGCGCGCGCGCGGACCACGCCGCGTTCGGTGAGCGGCTGGATCCTCGGCACGAACCCCGCCCGGCGGAGGTTCTTCACGAAGGGATCGGCCGCGTAGCCGCTCCACACCGCAAAGATGCCGCCGGGCACGAGGGCGTTCCGAGCCCCCGCCAGCGCCGCGTCCGCGTAGAGGCGCGCGTTCGTCCGGAAGCTCGCCCACTCCGGGCCGTTGTCGACATCGAGCAGGATCGCGCTCAGCGAGCCAGGCGCCGCGCTCTGGACGAGATCGCCGACATCGCTTCGCTCGAGCCGCACGCGTGGATCTTCGAGCGCATCGCCCACGAGGTCGCGCGCCTCCTTCTTCGCGACGTCGATCACGGCCTCGAGCTTCTCGCTCACGACGATCTCCGTCGCATGCGTGTCGAGCACACCGCGGAGTGTGGCGCCGAAGCCGAGACCGCCCACGAGCACGCGCCCTGGCGGGGCCTCGTTGGCCAGCCGGCCGAAGTCGAGCTCGGTCTGGAGCGCGCCGCTCGAGAGGATCACGACGTTGCCGAGCACGAGCTCGAGCCGCCCGTCGACGCGACGCAAGAGGAGGGACTTGTCCCCTTCGGTGAGCGTGCGAAGGATCTCGCGCACTCAGTTCTCGCGCGAGCTCGGGATCGTGTCGGCGGGAGCGGGCGCGGGCGCCGGAGAGGGCGACGGCGAAGGTCCGGGCTGCGGTGATGGCGGGCGCACGCTCGGCCCGGGCGGCTTCTTGCCCGGGCCGAGCGTGTGGGCGGAAGGCTTCGTGCTCGGCGTCGCCGCAGGCGGCGGCGCGGGCGCAGGGAGCGGGACGGGCGCCGGGGCCTGGATCTGGGTCGAGGGCGTAGCGACGACCGTGGGCTCGGGCGTCGGCGCGGGCGCGGGCGGCAGCGAGGAGAACGTGGGCGCCGGCTTGCCGCCGAGGCTCGGCATCTTCGCGAGCTTGAACGCGATGACCATCAGGCTTCCGACGACGACCGCGAGGAGGAGCGCCCACACGAAGAAGCTCGTGCCGGACATGTCCTTCTTCGCGTGCGCCGCCTGCGATTGCGACGCGCCGGGCGAGGACCAGTTCTGCTTCGGACCGCTGAACGACGGCTTGCTCGAAGGATGCGGCGGGATCGACTGCGGAGGGATCGACGCGTACTGCGGGCGAACGAGGGCGGGCCCGAGGATCGCGATGCGCTCGAGCGACGGCGTCGCGTTGGGGCCCGCGTAGGGCGCGAGCATCCGCGCGAGCTCCACCGCGTCCGGGCGCTTCGTGCGATCGCGCTCGAAGCAGCGCCAGATGACGTGCTCGAGGCCCTCCGGAATGTCGGGACGAAGGTCGCGCAGGTTCGGCAGCGGGCCGTGGACGATCTTCTGGATGAGGTCGCCGAGCGAGTTGCCTGCGAACGGGGCCTTGCCGCTGATGAGGCGGAAGATGATCACGCCGAGCGACCACACATCGCTCTTCGAGTCGGCGTCACGCGCGGAGACGACCTGCTCTGGTGCCATGTAGCTGGGCGAACCGAGGAGGTCGGTCGCCTTCGTCATCACGCTGTCGTGTTCGCGTGCGCTCGTGTCCTCGTCGAGGTCCATGACCTTGCTGACGCCGAAGTCGAGGACCTTCACGACCGCCTCGCCACCCGTACCGCGGGTGAGGAAGAGGTTCGCCGGCTTGAGGTCGCGGTGAACGATCCCGTAGCCGTGGGCCTCCGCGATCGCCTCGCACGCCTGGATGACGTACTCCGCGGTCTCGGCGACCGGGAAGGGACCCCGCTGCTGGAGGAGCTCCGAGAGATCGGTGCCCTCCAGGTACTCCATCACCATGTAAGGAGCGCCGTCGTCGATGGTGCCGACGTCGAGCACGCGGGAGACGTGCTTGCTCTTCAGTTTCACGGTGTTGCGCGCCTCGCGGAGGAAGCGCGCCTTGAACTCGGGGCTGGAGACGTCCTCCTTGATGAACTTCAGCGCCACCATCTGCCCGAGCTGCAGATGACGAGCGGCCACGACGTAGCCCATGCCTCCTTCGCCGAGGATGCGCTCGATCTGGAACTTGCCGGCGATGACTTCGCCCGCTCGAACGCTTCCGCTGCTGGACACGAACCGCCTCGCAGGAAGTGTGCGCGTCCCGCCCGGCCAAATCAACAAATGGGGGAGTGTGTGGGACGAGGCTGCGACCGCGCTTTGTTACGCTGGCGTGTGCAGAACCCGTTCAACCACCTGGCCCGGGCCGGCCAGGTGGCATGGCCCGGCCACCCTGTGACACATGGAAGTATGCGGAACTGCTGGCGGCCCGTGCAGGCACGAGGATCGCTGGAGCGGGAGCATGACCCGACTCCTCCTCGTGGCCCTCCTCGTCTTCGCGCCGGCGGCCCTGCTCTTGACGCCAGCCGTAGCCCGGGCGTCGCCGGAAGACGCGCTCCTCGATGGCGACATCGATGCGGAGGATCTGGCCCTCCACGCAGGGCAGCGCGTCTCACCGCGCGGGCAAGGATCGGCGGCGCTGTCGCTCGTCGGCTTTGCGCGCGAGAACGAGGTGGGCGGGCTCGTCGTGCTCGCGCTGCCGTTCGATCGCTTCATGCGCGGAGGCACCCGCACCACGAGCGTCGTACGCACGTCGATGCAGGCATCCGCCGGCAACGGGACCGCGCCGGAGTCCGCGCCTCCGTTCGACATCGCGCTCTCCCCTCGCCTCGCACGCGCATGCGTGAGCGCGGCGTGGAGCGCGTCGGGCCTCGGCGCGGACGACAGCCGGCTCGACGCAATCGTCTCCCGCGCGCGCTGGTCCGCGCTCCTCCCCGAGACCCGCCTCCGCGCCATCAAGTACGACAGCGCATCGCTGTACTCCTCCCTCGATCCGCTCGGCACACCGACCTACTTCCGCGACACCACCGGCGGCAACCTCGGGCTCGAGGCGCGCCTCACCTGGCGACTCGATCGCCTCGTCTACGCAGACGACGAGCCCGCGATCGAACGCATTCGTCTCGACCAGCGCGACGCTCGCTCGCGAATCGCAGCGAAGGCCCTCGAGCTGCTCTTTCACTGGCAGCGCGCGTCGCTCGACCTCCGTACCCTCCCGCCCTCTCAGGTCGGCACACGTGACGAGGCAGACGTCGTCCTGCGCATCATGGAGGCGGAAGCCTCACTCGATGTCATCACGAACGGCTGGTTCAGCGCTCACAAGCCGAGGCGCGGCGTATCTTCCTCGATATGAGCGCCACGCCCCTCGAGAGCCTCGTCCTTCGTCCTCGCGATCCGCGGAGCAAGGCGTTCATCGCCGACATCACGATCCATCGCGATGTGATCTATCTCGTCGGGGGCACGTACCACGAGCCGACGATCCTCGCGACCTCGGACGCGGCGCATTTTCACGCGAAGAAGACCCCGGACACGCCGGGCCTCCGGAGCATCATCGCCCTCCCGGACGATCGCCTCATCGTCTGCGGCGAGTACGGCGCCCTCTACGGGTCGAAGGACCTCGGCGACTCGTGGGAGAAGCTCGAGACGAGCACGCAGGGCTGCCTCTTCGCGATCGAGCGCGACGCGAACGGTGACCTCTGGGTCACCGGAGACGACGGCCTCGTCCTTCGCTCGACCGATCAGGGCGTCGCGTGGAGCTCGTTCGATGCGGGCACGAAGGAACGCATCGCCAACGTCGTGGCGGACGGCGAGACGCTCTATTTCCTCTGCGCGAACGGGGAGCTCATCGCGCGGAGAGAGGAGACGCTTCGCACCGTCCTGAAGGGGAAAGGCCCGCTCACGGACGTCCTCTGCACGCCATACGGCCTCTTCGTCAGCGGTGACGGCGGGCAGCTCTATCGCTCCGCGGACGGAGAGACGTTCGATCGGCTCGAGGTGGTGGGGCCCGACGTCGATCTCGAGGCGATGACCTTCGGTGACGGCGGCCTCTTCGTCGTCGGCGCGCGCGGCACCGTGCTTCGCTCGGACGACGGGAAGAAGTTCTCGAGCGTCGACTCGACGGTGCGCGATCACCTCTTCGCCGCGCGCGCGAGCGGGAGCGGGCTCTTCGTCGGCGGCGAGGGCGGCGCCGTCCTCCACGTGAAGACACGCGACGACGCGACGTGGGCGGACCGCAAGGACACCATCATGGAGAAGGCGGGCGAGCTCGACGCGTTCTTCCGCGAGACGCCCATCGACACGTTCCTCGGGAACGGGCTCCCGGAGCTGCTCGGCGGGATCGATCCCGGGCCTCGCGCGTGGGAGCAGGACTTCGAGGCGGTCTGGGGCACGAAGCTCCCCGACGAGCTCGCCGCCGTCCTCAGGGCCATCGAGAAAGGCGCGGGCAAGGTGCTCCACGAGTGGCGCCCCGAGAACGGCGTCCTCGCGAATCCGGCAGACGGCGAGAACCTCTTCGAGCAGCTCGTCCTGCGCGACCAGGAGAACTACCTCGGCACGAGCTTCGTCGAGGCGATGACCGGTCAGCTCTATCTCGGCACCTACGGCAACGGCGACTCCCACCTCGCGAGCATCTACGGCGACGACGCCCTCCGCCAGGGCCAGGACCCCGCGCCCGGCGGCCCGCGTACGATGCACATCTTCGATCACGAGGAGCACAGCCTCGCGTTCGAGACCGGCAAGAGCATCTCGCGCTTCGCGTACTTCGCGGCCGTGTGCGGGGCGATCCGGAGCGAGCGCATCACGATGCCCGCCGCGAAGGCGGCGCTCGAGCGCGTCCGCGACTCGATCACGCCGAGCTGGCACTACCGGAGCTCCATCCAGGAGACGGGAGCGGCGACGTTCGAGGGCTTCGAGGACGAGCGCCCCTACGCCCGCGTCTGGTATGCGCGCGGGCTCTGGCTCGTCTACCTGCTCCGCGCGGATGGCATCATCGACCTCGACAACATCAAGGACATGTTCTTCCCCGGCCACAACCCGCCGCTCCAGGGCGAGGTGCACGAGCGCTGGACGAGGAGCTCCGCGCGGCTCGTTCCGACCGCGCTCTACTGCATGCTCCGCTGCTACTTCTTCGACGATCGCGAGCTCGAGACCTACCTCGCGATCGGCCGGCGGCACCCGTCGAGGCTCGTGCGTGACTGCGCGAGGTTCCTCGACGAGGTCGTGGCCGGCAAGCGCAAGGGCATCGGCAAGATCGACGACCTCGGCGCGCTGAAGGCTGCGTTCCAGAAGCTCGATCTCGACCCCGCGCGAGAAGAGGCGCGCAAGGCGGAGGCGGAGGAGCGGGCACGCGCCGTCGCTCGCGCGCGCGCGGAGGCAAAGGAGCGGGCGATGTCGGCGCCCGACCCCGTCGTCGCGGCGTGGGCCGCCCTCGAGGACCTGCCGCTGCAGGAGGCGATCGAGCTCCGGCTGCGCGACGAGCCAGGCCTCGCGGCCACCTTCACCGCGATCGACTTCGTGATCGGACAGAAGTTCGTGCGCGAAAACCTCGTGCTCGATCACGAGAAGAAGGAAGAGCTCGAATGGCTCGGGACGCACGGCGATCCGGCGGTGGTCCCGCTGCTGGTCGGGGCGCTGCTGCGACCGCGGGTCGAGCGGAAGGAGGACGAAGCCGACGCGCCGCTCGCGATCTGGCGCGCACATCCGAACGGCGCAGGCGAGCTCCTCGAGGCCTTCGCCCAGCGCGGGCGCCTCGACGCGCGGGCCCTGCCAGCGCTCCGCGCCATCCTCGGGCAGCAGGAGAAGTACGAGTGGCGGCGGGCGCGCGCGGTGGCGCTGCTCGGGATGCTGCGCGACGTGGAGTCGGTGCCCGCGCTCCTCACCCTCGTGGAGTGGTTGCCCACCGACGACTACGGCGAGGCGATCAAGCGCAAGGACCTCGCCGTCGCGCTGCCGCCGGCGCTCGCGCGCATCGGCGATGGTCGCGCGGTCGCGCCGCTGTCGAAGATGCTCGAGTCCTCCGACCGGACGGCGAAAGACGCGCGCAGCTGGGTGGCGGAGGCCCTCGGCGCGCTCGGCGCAGTCGGCGCCTGGCGCGAGATCATGCGTCACGCGGCGGACTCCGATCGGAAGCCGGCGGCGTGGCTCCTCTGGTCCGCGGGCATGCTCGGCGCTCAGGCGGACGATGCGACGAAGCAGGCGATCGTGAAGGAGCTGCAGGGGTTCAAGCCGAAGTGGAGCGTCTCCTATCTGGATCTCGTGCGTGACGGCGTGCTCGCGCGGCTCGGCGCGCCGCCGGACGGCTTCTCGGCGACGCTCGACCAGGCGTTCACGAAGCCGGGCTGGGACGCCGAGACCACCGCTCTGCAAGAGGCCTGGGCCATACGCATCGTCGGGGTGACCGGGGCGAGCACGGCGCCGGTGAAGCCCTTCTTGCGGCGGGACGATCCGGTGCTCCGCGAGGTGGCAAGGGAGACGCTCGAGCGGCGCGGAGAGCGGGTCCCGGCGGTGCGGTATCTCCACCGCGCAGAGATCGCGAGGCTCGAGAAGGAGGGCGGCGTGAGCGCGCTCATCGCGGCGTTCAGCGACGAGACCGCCATCTATCGGCACGTCGCCGCAGGGCGTCTCGGCGAGCTGAAGGCCGAGGCGGCGCGGGAGCCGCTGATCCGCTTCGCGCGCGCGATCTTGACCAGCACGCCGCGCGAGGTGGGCGCCAAGCTCGGGCGCGATCGGGAGTATCCCCTGCGCTGGTCGTTGAAGGCATTGCTCGAGATCGGGGCCAACGCGGACGTCCTGGCGCTGCTCGCCGAGGCGCTCGTGCATCCCAGCCGCGACGTGAAGGATCCGGTGCTGCGTTACGTGAACGCGCTGCCCGACGATCCGAGCCTCATCGAGCCCATGCTCCGCGTCGCGGAGGAGAAGTGGGGGTGGCAGGAGAGCACCGCGTCCGAGTGGCTCGACGCGGTGAAGGCGAAGCACGGCCACGCCTACGAGGAGGCCCTCGGCCGGCTGCGACGTCCGTCGTAGAGCGTGGTAGTCTGGGCTCACCATGCAGGCCGAGACCCGCGACAAGCTCGATGACCTCCAAAGGCGTCTCATGACGCTAAGGGGGCATCTTTGACGTCCCGAAACTGAAGCGCGAGATCGAGCGCCTCAACGAAGAGACGCTCGCCCCCGGATTCTGGGACGACTCGAAGAAGGCGCAGACCGTGACGCGAAAGCGCTCCGGCATCGAGCAGAAGCTCGAGATGGCGGAGAAGCTCACGCGCGACATCACCGACGCCAAGGAGCTCTTCGAGCTCGGCGTCTCCGAGAAGGACGACGCCGTGGTGGCGGAGGTCGAGGCCTCGGTCGCTGGCCTGGAGGCGCGGCTCCGTACCGCCGAGCTCGGCCGCATGCTCTCCGGGCCTGTCGATCACGCGAACGCGATCCTGAGCATCCATCCCGGCGCCGGTGGCGTCGACGCGAAGGACTGGGGCCAGATGCTCATGCGCATGTTCCTCCGCTGGGCGGAGCGCCGCGGCTACAAGACCGAGGTGCTCGACTTCCAGGAGGGCGAGGAAGCGGGCATCGACGGCGTCACGATCAGCGTGCAGGGTGACCACGCGTTCGGCTACCTCCGCAGCGAGATCGGCGTGCATCGCCTCGTCCGCATCTCGCCGTTCGATGCGAACGCGCGCCGCCAGACGGCGTTCGCCGCCGTCGAGGTGACGCCCGACATCGAGGACGAGATCGACATCGTCGTGAAGGACGAGGACCTCGACACGACCACGATGCGCGCCGGCGGCAAGGGCGGTCAGAACGTCAACAAGGTCGAGACCGCGGTGCGTATGAAGCACATCCCCAGCGGGATCGTCGTCGTGTGCCGCGCGGAGCGCTCGCAGCTCCAGAACCGGCGCACCGCCTTGAAGATGATCAAGGCCAAGCTGTACGAGCTCGAGATGCAGAAGCGCGACGAGCAGGCCGCGCAGTACCAGGCCAGCAAGACCGCGATCGGCTTCGGCGCTCAGATCCGCAGCTACGTCCTCGCGCCCTACCGCATGGTGAAGGACCTCCGCACCTCGCACGAGACGGGCAACGTCGACGCCGTGCTCGACGGCGACCTCGATCCGTTCGTCGAGGCCTACCTCCTCGCGGCGGCGGGCGGCACGCTCGGCAAGGGCGGCGCCGTCGACGACGCCGACGCCTGAGCCTCGGGCCGTTTAGTTAGCTCTCTGGCAGCAGCGCCGCGCCGAGGACGCCGGCGCTGTCGCCGAGGGCGTGCTTCACGATCTTCGTCCGGAGCTCGTCGTTGAACGTCCAGCGCGCGACGGCGGCGACGCCATCCGTGTACAATGCACTCATATTCGACACGCCGCCGCCGAGGACGATGACGTCCGGGTCGACGACGTTGACGATGATGGCGAGCGCGCGGCCGAAGAGCTCGACGCGCTCACCGATCAGCGGGTCGTCCGGCGGGATCTCGACGAGCTTCTTCTGCGTGCCGGTTCGCCGTGCGTACGCCGCTTCGATGAACGGACCGCCGAGGATCGTCTCGATGCAGCCGCGCTTCCCGCAGTAGCAGGTCACCGCGTCCGGCGAGTCGACGAGGAGCGGGATGTGTCCCCACTCGCCCGCGATACCCTGCGCGCCGTCCCACGCCTTGCCGTCGAAGACGAGGCCGCCGCCGACACCGCTGCCGAGGATGACGCCGAACGCGACGCGCGCGCCTCGCGCCGCGCCCCACGTCGCCTCCGCGAGCGCGAAGCAGTTCGCGTCGTTCGCGAACGCGATCGAGCGGCCGATCGCCTCCTCGAGCTCGGCGCGGAAGGGACGCCCGTTGAGGCACGTCGTGTTGGAGTTCTTGATGAGCGGCACGCTCGACCGCGAGCCGTCCGGCAGGAGCGTCGTCGTCGAGCCCGGCATGCCGATACCGATCGGCGTCTTCGAGACGTCGACGCCCGCGTCCTCCGCGAGGCCGAGCACGAGCTGGCGCGTGGTGTCGAGCACGTGCTCGTACCCACGATCGCGCTCGGTCGCGACGCGCTTCTTGGCGCGCACGCTCGGCGCGTCGCCGCCCACGTCCACGACGACGGCTTCGATCTTGGTTCCGCCGAGGTCCACTCCGATGCGGGTCGTCATTCAGCGTCCCCATCCTAGGCGAAACCAGGGGCGTAGCTCACAGCCTGCGTCATTGATGCAGCGCACCTGGGTCCGCGGATCGAGATCGGGGGACTCGACCACCTCCCAGGTCTCACCGGCGTCGAGGGTCTCCCTGGGCTTTCCGTCCGGCGCGAGGAGCAATGCGCGCGGGCCGACCGCGCCCAGGTGCCCCTCGAGCGCCTGGCCTTCGACGCGACCGCTCGCGTCGATCGTGAGGAGGCCGGGGTGGTCGCCTTCGACGAGGATGCGCATCCGGCCGCCGCTCACCGTGGTCGCGCGGAAGCTCATTGGTGCTCGTGCGAAATCCGGGAGGGTGGCGAAGGGGATGGTGCGGATGGCGCGCGTCCGGCTATCGGCGACCACGAGGGCCTCGTGCTCGTCCCGCCATGCGAATCCGTAAGGAGCCGCGTCGCTCGTCGGCACGACGCTCACGGTGCGCGCGATCGTGTCCGTGAGCGCTGGCGGCGAGGTCACGAAGACGTTCCACGTCCGGGCGTCGTGCCGGACGCAGTAGGTCCCAAGCGCCGCCGGCGAGCCGTCGCAGCCGCGCGCGAACGCGAGCGCCGTCGCCGAGGTCGCGATGCGGAAGTCGAACGACGCCGAGACGAACGGGATCGTCCGCTCGAGGACGGGGGCCTCGTCCGCGGCCTCGATCCGGTAGAGATCCATCTCCGTCGCCCGGTCGCATCCGACGAACGCGGGCCTCCCGCCGCGGATCGGATGGCAGTTCGTCTGCCGGAATACGTCTCTCTGTGCCGGCGCGCGGACGCCGCGCACCGCGTCGTAGACGGCGAGATCGCGATCATGGATCGCGAGGATGTGCGTATCGCCGAGCGCGATCGTCCCGAGACCGAAGATCTCCTCGATGACGGGGGGCGGTCGTCGGTCGAGCTCGAGGAGGTTCACGGTCTGCCCCGCGCGCAAATCGGGCGAGGGCGGTCCCACTCTGCCGTCGAGCGACAGGCGCCGCGGCGCGACAGTGCGGGAGAGCAGCACGAAGGTCCTGCCGTCGTATCCGATGTCGAACACGTCGCTCGCGACCTTCTCGAACGGCCGCCCCTTCGCGACGGAGAGATAAGCGTCGCCGCTCGACGTTCCGAGGGCGACATGACCCGAGCGGAGCCCGAAGAGCTCGCTCGTCCCGGGGATCGGCGGCGCGACCCTCTCGCCAGTCGACAGCTCGTACTGCTTGCCCTCGATGTTGACGATGCCGACGCCGAAGCCGAAATGGCGAGAGCGAGCGCCCGCCGGCATCGTCACGAGCTCTCCGTCGAACGTCTTCGACCACGCGACGGTGCCCGAATCGACGAACACCCAACCACCGCCGAGGGCCTCGGGCATTTGGTGCGGCTCCCCGACGTCGATGGGGCCGTCGTCGAGCGTGGTCGTCTTCAGCCCCTCGAGGATGACGCGCCGGTGGCGGAAGACGGCGCCTCGACGCCCGTCGCCGAGCTCGTGGAAGTCGCGGCCGGGCACCCACTTCGCGGGGTTCGCCGAGCGCGGCGCGACGGCGACCGATGCGCCGCCGGCTCGCGGGACGGGTGTGGGCGGCGGCGAGCCACAGCCAACGAGCGCGAGCGCGAGCAGCCCCCTCCGCATCGCGGAAGGATACGCCGAATCACTTGAGGCCGTCGCTCAGCGCGTTGGCGGGAGCGGGATCCTTCTTGCCGATCGCGTCGCTGAAGGCGTTGTTCGGCGAGAACTCCGACTCCTTGGGGATCGCGTCCGACTTGGGCTCCGCGACTTTCTTCGCCGCCGGCGCGGTCTTCTTCGCCGCCGGCGCGGTCTTTCTTGGCGCCGGCGCGACCTTCGCCGCCTTCTCCGTGGTCTCGGGCTTCGCGCTCGCGGACGTCGCGGGGGCCGGCGCGGCCGCGGGGGTAGCGGCGGGGGCGAGCGGCGTCACCGCCGGCGGCGGCGGCGCGGGCGCGTGCGCGGCCGCGGCCTCCGCGGCGCGCATGTTCTCGCGGTCTTCCTTGAGGACGCGCGCGCCGAAGCCGAGCCCGATGATGAGGACGGCGGCGGCCATGATGACGGCGACGGTCGCGCTCCGGCGGCTCGCGCGCTTCGCCTCGCGGTACTCCGCGAGGTCGGCGAACGACGGGACGCGGCCCGCGAGCGGGATGTGGATGTCGTCCGCGCCGGTGTCGATCGACATCGGACCGAAGGACGGCGGGTGATAGCTGCGCTGGCGGTACGCGTTCGGCGCGGGCGGGATGAACGGCGCGGGGGTCATCGCGGGCGAGACCTCGACCGGCGGCGGCGTGATCGACGGTGAGGACGTCGCGGGCATCGCGGACGGGAACGCCGCCGACGGCGGATACATCGACGGGTTGAAGAGCGGCGCGGTCGCGCGCGGGTTCATCATCGCGGCGGCGGTGACGGTCGGCGGGAGCGGGTCCGCGACGGGAAGCGTGCCGCCGCGCTGCGCCTTCGTCGGCGCGTCGGAGTTGGTCGGCACTGCGATCGACATCGACGGGACGCCGTGGATCTGCGGCCACTCGCTGGCGGCTGACGCCTCCGAGTACGACGGGCGCGAGGGCTTGCGGACCGGAGCCGCATCGTTCGGGAGCTGCGCGTCGGAGTACGACGGGCGCGTGGGTGCGCGGAGAGCGCCGACCGTGGGCTGCGTCTGCGGCGCGGGCGGGATCACCGGAGCCGCCGCGAGGAACGGCTGGGCGTCAGCGGTGACCATCCGCGGATCGACGGCAGGGGCGGCGGCCATGCGGCCCGCCGACTCGCGCTGGAGCGCGGCGTCGTCGAGGCGGCTCAGTGCCGTCACCTTCGCCGGGACGTGCTTGGCCTTGAGCGAAGCGATGCGGCGGCGCGCGAGCTGCTGGAAGCGCTCGGGCGAGTTCGACGCGAACGAGGCGAGGGCGCCGGCGACGTCGTCGACGGAGCGGGGGCGCGCCTCGGGATCGTCCGCGAGGCACTGCTCGACGATCGAGACGAGCGCGCGCGGGGCGCCGGGGAGCATCTCGCGCACGGGGCGCTTGCCCATCGGCGGCGCGCCGCCGATGAGGGCGTGAAGGATGGCGCCGACCGCCCAGATGTCCGAGCGAACATCGCCGACGCGGCCCGAGCGCTGCTCCGGAGCGAGGGCCGGCGCCTGGAAAGCGGCGCGGAAGTCGATGGCGCCCGTGTCATCGGCGTCGAGCGCCCAGATGTCCACGAAGTCGCCGCCCTTGCGCGGCCACATGGTGCGCACGCGGTGGAGACCGAGGTCACCATGCACGATGCCGTTCGCGTGCGCGTTCGCGAGCTCGTCGCAGACGTCGAGGACGATGTCGACGCTGTCCTGGATGCAGAGCCGGCCCGCGTCGCGCACGATCGCCGCGAGCGAGCGCTTCTCACGAAGCAGCTCCGCCCAGGACGTGCTCAGGGGGTCGGGTGATCCAGCAGCCATCTTGCGCGCTTGGCGTAGCACTCATTTTCTTACATGCACGTCTCTCAGAAGGGTCTCAGGGCACAAAAAGAGCGAAGAGTTTCGCGACGAAAGCGAGACCCACGGCCACGCTGGAAAAATCCTGGGGGAAAACCCCCAGCCGCCCCGAGGCCGCACCGTGCTGCTCGCTCCGCCTGGATGGATGATGAAGAGGGCCCGCGCGCCGAACCCCACTCCGGAGCGGATTGGCGCTCCTCCGAGGAGTGAGCTATCTCCCGCGCGTCGTGTCGCACCCGAATCTGCAAAAGCTCCGCGCGATGTATGCGGAAAAGCCCGTGATCCTCGCTCCGCTCGAGGATGTCTCGGACGTCGTGTTCCGGCGCGTCTGCCGTTCCCTCGGCGCGGAGATCACCCTCACCGAGTTCGTGAACGTCGAGGGCCTCCTCCGCGGCTGCCGCAACGCGCGTCGCAAGATCCAGCTCGCGGACGACGACGTCCTCACCGCCATCCAGATCTACGGCTCCGACCCGGAGCGCCTCACGGAGGCGGCGCGGTACGCGGAGTCGGCAGAGCCGTTCTTCATCGACATCAACTGCGGGTGCTGGGTGCCCAAGATCGCCGGGCGCGGCGCGGGCGCAGGCTGGCTCCGGGATCCGGCGGCGATGGTCGCGATGGCGAAGATGGTCGTCGAGAGCGTCGCGCTCCCGGTGACGGTGAAGACGCGCATCGGCCTCGGGCCCGAGTCGCACATGCCGATCGTCGACCTCGCGAGGCGCCTCGAGGACGCCGGCGTCGCCGCGCTCACCATCCACTGCCGCACGGCCCAGATGGGCCACAGCGGCAACGCCGACTGGACCTGGGCGCAGAAGGCCAAGGAGAGCGTCTCGATCCCCGTCATCGTCAACGGCGACGTTCGCTCCGCGGACGACGCGCATCGCGCGATCGAGTCGACCGGCTGCCAGGGCGTCATGATCGGCCGCCGCGCGATCGAGCATCCGTGGATCTTCCGCGAGGCGTTCAGCTTCCTCCGCACCGGCCAGCACGTCGCCGCGCCGACGGACGAGGAGCGCATCGCGCTCTGCAAGCACCACCTCGTCGCGAACGTGGAGATGCGCGGCGAGCCCTTCGGCGTTCGCTGCACGCGCCGCCACCTCTCGGGCTACCTCACCGGCCTCCGCGGCGCCTCCGCGCTCCGCCGCGCGCTCAACCTCTGCGACTCGCTGCAGGGCTGCCTCGACATCCTCGACGGCTGGTCCACCCACGCCACCGCGGCGGCGTGAGGTCGATCCGCGCCAGGCTCCTGCTCGACGCCGAGCACTACGAGCAGCTCATCGCGTGCGAGATCGGCACGGCGAAGGTCAGCGTCTGGATCGCCACCGCGAACCTGAAGACGACGATGATCGAGGCGCCCGTCGGGACGCGCGCCCGCGCCCGGGGGCGTTACATCTCCTTCTTCGAGAACCTCGGCGACCTCGCGAGGCGTGGCGTAGACGTTTGCATTTTACACGCATCTCCACCATCCGGCCCGCTCCGCAAGATGGGGATCGGCGACGGCATCAAGCTCCGGCAATGCCCGCGCGTGCACCTCAAGATGATCGCCATCGACGGGCGGCTCCTCTACCTCGGCAGCGCCAACCTGACCGGCGCCGGCCTCGGCGCGAAGGGCGACGGCCGTCGCAACTTCGAGATGGGCATCGTCACCGACGACGAGACGATGCTCGACACGTCACAGGCGCGCTTCGACCGCATCTGGCGGGGCGCGGAGTGCAAGGCCTGCAAGATGCGCCGCGAGTGCCCCGCGCCGATCGATCAGCTCGTGAAGCTGCGCGCGCCGGCTACTTCGCGCGGAAGCTCGACACGAACGCGTCGAAGTCCTTCCGCGCCGCGGTGACCGTCTTCTCCGGGCCGGTCAGCTTGAAGAAGTGGAGCTGCGCATCGGCGCCTGGAATGACGGCGCCCAGCAGCATCTGGTTGTCCTTCTTGGGACCGCCCATGCCCGCGTAGCTGCCTTTCAGCTCGACGATCGTGACGGAGAGGCCATTGACGGTGCGCTCCTCCTTCTTCGTCGCCTCCGGAAGGCCGAACTGGTTGGCCCAGCGCGCGATGTTCGCGTCCTTGGAGCCGCCCGCCTGCGTCACGGTCAGCTCCGCGTCCTCCGTGTCGCCCGCCTGCTTCGGCACCTTGATCGTCGCCTTCCGCATCTTGTTCGTGTTCGGAAGGACCTCCCACGACTTCGGCACGTCGTACGCGATGTCGGACGGCGCGCTCGCGGAGGCCGGCGCCGCCGATGCCGCCGGCGCAGGCGCCGGCGCAGGCGCGGGCGCCGCGCTCGTCGCCGGCTTCTTCTCCTCCACCTGCGGCTCGGGCGTCTTCGAGCAGCCCACGAGCGACGAAGCGAGGAGGACCAGTGCGATGCCGAGGCGAGTCATGCTGGCCCTCGTTTACCGCTAAGCTTCGCGCCGCCGCAAGTGACCTTCTCTCGCCGCTCTCAGGTCGGCTCGACCACCGAAGAAAACGCGCTCACGCGTGCGCTTGCGGAGACGCGGACCGGCGACCAGGCGTTCCTCGACCTCACGGTGAGCAACCCCACCACGGCCGGGCTCGTCTACGACGAGAGCGCGATCCTCGCCGCGCTCGCCGCGCCGGGCGCGCTCGTCTACGAGCCGCATCCGCTCGGGCTCGCGCGCGCTCGGGAGGCGGTCGCGGCGCGTCTCGGAGTCTCCGCAGAGCACGTCGCGATCACCGCGAGCACGAGCGAGGCGTACGCCGTCCTCTTCAAGCTGTTCTGCGACCCCGGCGACGAGGTGCTCATCCCCTCCCCGAGCTATCCGCTTCTCGACTGGCTCGCGTCGTTCGAGAGCGTGAAGCTCGTGCCTTACCCGCTCGTCTACGCAGGCGGCTGGCACATCGACCTCGACGCGCTCCGCGCCGCGATCACCCCGAAAACGAAGGCGATCGTCGTCGTGGCGCCGAACAACCCGACCGGCTCGTATCTCGGCCGCGAGGAGCTCGAGACCCTGCTCGACCTCGACCTTCCCCTCGTCAGCGACGAGGTCTTCGCCACGTACCCGCTCCGCGAGCTCGGCGACCGCGCGCGTACCGTCGCCGGCGTCACGCGCGGGCTCGCCTTTTCGCTCTCGGGCCTCTCGAAGCTCGTCGCGCTGCCGCAGATGAAGCTCGGCTGGATCGTGGCCGCGGGTGAGCCGGCGCGCGTCGACGCGGCGATGGATCGCCTCGAGCTCGTGCTCGACGCCTATCTGTCCGTCGGCGCGCCCGTGCAGCATGCGCTCCCCGAGCTCCTCCGTGTCGGCGAGCTCACCGCAGACGCGATCCGCGCGCGCATCCGGACGAACCTCGCCACGGCGTCGGCGGTGGCGCGGGAGAACCCCCTCGTCACCCAGCTCGACGTGGAAGGAGGTTGGTATGTCACATGGCGGGTCCCCGAGACGACGAGTGACGAGGAATGGGCCCTCGCGCTCGTCCGCGAGGAGTCCGTCTACGTGCATCCCGGCTACTTCTTCGACATGACCCGCGGCGCGCACCTCGTCCTCAGCCTGCTCACGCCCGAGCGGGACTTCGCGGCCGGGCTCCGGCGGATCATCGGCTTCATCCGATGAGACGGCTCGGGCTCGCGCTGGCGCTCGCTCTCCTGCCGGCAGGCTGCACGAAGTCGCAGCTCGTCGACTTCACGATGTCGAGCGCACGTCATCAGACGCCGCCGCGGCGGACGGTGGGCCCCTACCAGATCCTCGCCGGCGATCTGCACTGCCACGTCCTTCCACCCGACGCGCCGTATCACGTGTCCCGCGAGCTCCCGGAGACGCTCGAGCTCGCGGAGCGCGAAGGCCTCGATTTCGTCATGCTCACGCCGCACGTGAACGCGCGTTTCTTCCTCGAGGCGGATCGGCGCGAGTGGGTCCTCCGCACGCAGCGCGAGCTCCGCGCGCGGCTCGCGGCGCGACCGGCGCCAAACCTCGTCGTGATCCCAGGCATGGAGTACACCGACTATCTCCACGGCCACGTGGGCCTCGGCTTCGCCGACGTCGAGCGCGTGCTCGAGCGCGTCTCCCTCGACGACGCAGAGGCGCGACCGGAGCGCTTCTTCGAGGTCTGGCGCGAGGAGGGCGGGCTCGCGATCATCAATCATCCGTTCCTCACTCCGCTCCCGAGCGCGCCCATCGCGGAGCTCCACTACGATCTGTCGTGGCGCGCGTTCCGCCGGCCCGTGCATCCGGGCATGACCGAGATCCGCTGGCTCACGCAACACGCCGACGCGATCGAGACGTGGAACGAGAGCATCGGTCACGTCCGCGATCGCTGGTTTCTGGACGATCCCGGCTGGGAGATGCGCCAGGCGTCGCACCTCGTCGATCGCCTCGCGCGCGAGCAGTCTCGCCCGATCGCGGCCGTCGGCGGCTCCGACAGCCACGGCGGCTGGCTCCGGCCGACGACGTGGGTCCTCGCGAAGGAGAAGACGGCGGCGGCCATCCGCGACGGCATCGTGCACGCGCGGACGTGCGTGCGCGCGCCCGAGCCGTGCACCCTCGAGGCGCGCGGCGCCGGCGAATGGGTGACCGTGGGCGGCGCCGTCACGAGCGCGAATCACGTCATCGAAGCGCGCGCTGCGGGACATGCGCGCTACTTCCTCAACGGCGAGCCGGCCGGCGAGTCCGACGACGCGCTTCGCATCACGACGAGCGGCCGCTGCTCGACCTTGCGCGTCGAGATCAACGAGGGATCGTCCGCGTCGATCTACGTCGACTGCCCCTGGGCCCTCACCCCGGGATGACCGGGCCGCCCTTCTCGAGCGCGCGCTGGTACGCGGGACGCGCACGCACGCGTTCGAGCCAGCGCTGGGTGTTCGGGCGCTCGCCGAGGCCGCGAATGCCACCACGCGCCAGGCTCGCTTCGATCGCGTAGCTCATCTGCATGTCCGCCGCGGTGAGCTCCTCGCCCGCGAACCAGGTGCTCTTGCCGAGCTCCTCCTCGACGAAGCCGTAGTGGGTCTTCAGTTGCGGGCCGATGAACATCTTCGTCACGGACGCCGCGATCCCCTTCGCGATGGGACGAACGAGGAACGGCGCCTTCGTCTTCACCTGCTCGAAGACGAGCCGCATCAGGAGCGGCGGCATCGCGGAGCCCTCCGCGTAGTGCATCCAGAAGCGATAGCGAAGCCGCTCCGGCGTGCCGCTCGCGGGAATGAAGCGGCCCTCACCGTATTTCTCGACGAGGTACTCGAGGATCGCACCCGACTCGGCGAGGACGTTGCCGTCATCGGTCACGACCGGGGATTTTCCGAGCGGGTGGACCCGTCTCAGGGCCGGATCCGCGAGCATCGTCTCTGGATCGCGTTTGTAGAGCTCGAGCGCGTACGGCACACCGAGCTCCTCGAGCATCCAAAGGACGCGCTGTGATCGGGACTTCTCGAGATGGTGAACGGTGAGCACTCGACGAGGCTATACTTCGAACGTGATCGGCGGTGAGAGCGGCAACGTGCGCCAGAACGCGCCTCCGCGTGTCCACGTGGCCGCCCCCGTGCCGTTTGCGCCCACGCCCAAGGAGCAAATCCGGGCGTTCTTGAAGAAACACGGCCGAAAGCTCTGGTGGCTACACTCCGTGTACGCGCTCGGGCTCGGCATCAGCGTCGTCGTCTTCGCGCAGAAGGGCTTCGACCACGCGCGCTGGCTCGCGGTCTCGATCGGCGCCGCGTGGATGCTGGTCATCCTCTTCTTCCGCGTCAACGGCTCGGGCAAGACGCAGCAGCAGCGCGAGTCCGCGAACACGTCGACGAAGCAAAAGGTCGGCTTCTTCGCGATGACGTACGCGCTGAAGAACCTCTACCAGGGGATGCTCTTCTTCCTCCTCCCCTTTTACTGGAAGTCGACCACGTTCTGGACGGAGAACTCGTGGTTCGTCGTCCTGCTCGGCGTCTGCGCGTTCCTCTCGACGATGGACATCGTCTTCGATCGCGTCGTCTTCAAGTTCCGCGCGCTCGCCTCCGTGTTCCACGCGGTCGCGATCTTCGGCTGCCTCAACCTCGTGGTGCCGGCGCTCTTCCCGGACACGCGCACGCTCACGTCGCTGCTCATCGCGGTCGGCATCAGCGTCGTCGGCTTCTGGACCATCCACTTCAGCCTCACGATGCTGAAGGACCGGCGCTGGCTCGCCGCCATCGTCGCGACGCTCGGCCTCGCGCTCGCCGGCGCGTACTACGCGCGCAGCGCCATCCCGCCCGTGCCGATGTACGTCTCGAAGGGCGCCGTCGGTCCGATGGTCCTCAAGGACGGGCGGCTCGCGATGGAGGTGCGCCAGCTTCATCCCTCCGTCATCGACAAGCTCATCGCGATCACCGATGTCGTCGCGCCCGGCGGCAAGGGCGATCGCCTGCTTCACGTGTGGCGCCACAACGGCCACGAGGTCCATCGCGCGACGGAGACGACCTCGAAGGTCGACGCGCCTGCGGGCACGGTGCGCCTCCGATCGGGGCTCACGGGCCGCGATCTGCCGCAGAACCTCGTGGGCGACTGGTCGGTCGACGTCGAGACGCAGGACGGGCAGCTCGTCGGGCGCGCCACGTTCTTCGTCGTGGAGTGAGCGACGCCGGAGCTCTGCAGGATTTCGCGCGCGGAAAGCGCCCCTTCCCCTGACGCTTCGGGGACTTACATTCTTCTTCATGGTGAAGAAGCTCGGGTACGTTCCTGCGTTCTGGCGCTACATGCGGGACCGCGAGGCATCGATCTTCGGCAAGCTTCTCGCGGCGTTCGCCGTCGCCTACGTCGTGATGCCGTTCGACCTGATCCCGGACGTTCCGTTCGTGGGCTGGCTCGACGATGTCGGTGTCGTCGCCCTCGTCGGAGCGTGGCTCACGAGGCGCATCGCGGAGTACCGCGAGCCGCTCCCACTCCCACCCGCACCGTCACGTCGTCCCTTCTCCGTCATGCCGTAGCGCCTTGCGCTGCGCCGCAGAATCCCTACCCTCGTCGTCGCCGCCTGGGTTTGCGCCGGGCGTCACAGGAGTACGACGAGCATGAACTACCCCCCGAACGCCCCTCCGCCCGGTGGTTATGGTGGCCCGCCCCCCGGCGGCTATGGTCCTCCGCCCGGTGGTTACGGCCCTCCCCCGCCGCCTCCGGGGATGATGGGGATGCAGCCGATGATGGGTGGCCCGATGATGATGGGCGGCGCCCCGTACGGTGTCGATCCGATGACGGGTATGCCCTTCTCGGACAAGTCCAAGATGGTCGCGGGCCTCTTGAACATCCTCCTACCGTTCGTCGGCATCTGCGGCATCGGCCGCTTCTACACGGGTCACATCGGTCTCGGCGTCGCGCAGCTCCTCCTCGGACCGATGACCTGCTTCATCTGGCCGATCATCGACGGCATTCTCATCATGATGGGCAAGGTCCCCGACGCGCAGGGCCGTCCCCTCCGCGACTGACGAGCGACCGGCGTCACCACGTCGGGTGCACGAGAGCCTCGCCTTCATGGGCGGGGCTCTTGCATTTTGTCAGACGCCTTGCACGTGCACGACCACGTGACGCACGTGGGCCGAGCGCCGGTGCTCCCAGAGGTAGAGCGCCTGCCACGTGCCGAGCGCGAGACGCCCCTTCGTGATGGGGATCGTCTCGCTCGTCTTCGTGATGGCCGAGCGGAGGTGCCCGGGCATGTCGTCCGGTCCTTCGTCGTCGTGCTCGTACGCGCGCTCGTCTTCCGGAGCGATGCGTCCGATCCATGTCTCGAGATCGCGCCGCACGGAAGGCGCGGCGTTCTCCTGAATGACGAGGGAGGCGCTCGTGTGCTGGAGGAAGACGTTGCAGAGGCCCGTCTTCACCTCCGAGGCCGTGACCACCGCCTGAACGCGGTCAGAGAGGTCCGTGAATCCACGGCCTCTCGTGGAGATGTCGAGGACCTCCTGGTGAATCTTCATCCGCCGCTCCGATCGGGTTCGAGCCCTCAGCTTAGATCCAGGAGGAACGGACGTTTCCAGATCCAGGGCTCGTGGCCCGGGAATACCGACCCCTCGAATTTCCCTGAAATCGACGCCCACATCCTACATCTGCCGCCAGGGTAGGATTGGCACACCTTGCGCAAGCGCCTGCGCAAGACCATGAGCCGCCGCCTCGCTGCCCTCGCCCTCGCCCTCGGGTTTGCCGCTGTCGCCTGCGCCTCGGAGCAGGAGGGCGAACACGGCGATGAGAACGCGACCGACGAAGGCGCCCTCTCCTCGACGGGCCATGGCTCGGACGAATGGTTCTACGGCGGCCCGCTCCCGCAGCTCGAGAACCCGAGCATCACTGCCTCCATTCTCGGTCACACCACGCACGTGACGGGTCTCCTGCCGCGCGGCGCGACGATCCCCGCCCTCCCGCACGTGAAGACGAAGCAGGTCGGGGCCCGCACGCAGGTCGACGTCGTCTATCCGATCGCGACCGCGATGCCGGGCAAGGACAACTCGAGCTCGCGCACGTACTCGTTCTACGAGGCGAAGCCGTACCGCCCCGACGGCAACGCGTACACGCCATCGCTCGGCAATCACTTCGTCACGTGGGGCGGCTTCCCGTTCCTCGCATACAACGAGGGCATCGCGTTCCACGGCCCGATCACGGATCAGGCGGCCGAAGGCGGCGGCATGAACGTGTGGGCGCTCAAGCGCGGTCGCGTCTCTTCCGGCTGCAACCGCATGATGGGCGAGCACGTCGTCGAGCTCGCGAACATCATCGGCATCGACATGCACAAGCTCTACAAGCCCGGCTCGAGCTACAAGCCGACCACCACGGCCACGGTGAAGGTCCTCGCCGACGAGTACGACCAGTACGAAGGCAAGTACATCGACGTCGACTACCCGACCGACGCGGGCGTCACGCGACCGGGCGTCGCGAAGGGCGCCGAGAACGTGGTCATGTTCGGCTCGTGGGTCGGCAAGACGCTCCCGAACGGCGCCGACCTCCCGCCCGACATGAAGTGGGAAGGCGGCGTGAACGGTCAGCTCTACGACTTCCAGGAGCACGCGGTGCGCGGCTGGGTCTGCTCGTTCGCGCCGTCCGCGCTCGGCGAGCTCGCGCAGGTCGCGGCGAAGACGGGCGGCCGCCTCCCCAACGACTTCTGCGCGAAGAAGTATGCGTGCGACGACAAGAAGGGCCGCACCTGCAAGCCGAGCGAGATCTGAGGGTGGGACGATGCGTGGATCGTCAATCGCCGATATAGGGATAGACGCCGCCGAACTTGCCGGCCGCGAGATCCTTCACCGGAATATAGAAGTCGAGCGGGTCCTCGTCGCCAAATGAGGAGTCGAGCTGCGCGTCGCTCGTCACGCGCAGGAGGAGCCGATTTGCCTCGGAGTTCTCGGCATCGTATCCGTGATATCGATATCCAAGTAGCTGGCAGAGCACGTCGTCCGGCTCGAGGTTCACGTGCTCCTCGTATCGTTCCCGGGCAGCGGCGGCGAGATGCTTGGTGACATTGGGGTTCGACGACGACGGGACCGTGAGCGTCTTGATGAAGCGGACCTCGCAGGCAGCGAGCGGGACGCGAGCCGGGCGCCCAGCGCGGCGAACCTGGAAGCCCGCGGGCACCTCGAGGCGCTCCAGCGTAGAGACGTCCTTCGTGTGAATGACGAGCGCCTTCTGGCAGTACTCCTCGCCCTCGTTGTCGACGAAGAACGAGAGCAGGCCCGTCTTCGGCAGGCGTGACTCACCTTGCTTCGCGATCTCCTCGAGGCGGAGCTGCGCCACGAACGTGAGCGGGACGCCCTCGTGCTCGGGCCAGGTCGACCCCGGCGCGAGATCGGGCAACCCGCCGAGCTTGGTCGCGCCGATCTTCATCGTGTCTTCGCCTCCCGGCGTCACGCGCCGCGGGACGAGGTAGAGGGCGGGGTCCACCAGCCGCTCCTGCTCGCTCTTCAGCTTTGCCTGCGTGAACATCTTGTCGAGCTGCTTCCGGAGCTTGTCGACGGAAGGCGGCTTCGGCACCTCGTACCCGGAGGCATCGCAGCGTTCTTCGGGTGGGAGCACGACGGAGGACTTCTTGGCCATGATGGGAGCGTGGCAGGGGGTGCGGCGTCGGGACATTCCCTACGATCGGCTCCCTTAAACGAGGGACTTGGGATAACCCGCGCCCATCCGCGCCATTCATGGGGGAGATGCCGGGGAAGACGCTGGGTTGGGAACGGGTACGAGCCGTGATGAAGCTGCTCAACGAGCGGCGAGAGCTGGGGGTGAGGACGGAGGCGGCGCGCCAGCACGTCGCCGATGGTCTCCTTCCGATCGTGGGCGCAGCGATCGGTGTGATCGTCTTCGATCGCGACTACCGACCGGGGACGACGAACAGCGTCACGCGCGCGACGCTGGCCGGCTTCGATGACGCGAGCCGGCGGCTCTTCGACGAGCATCGGACGATGGGGACGGGTATCAATCCGTTCCATCAGCACCAGTTCGAGCGCGTCCTCTCGAGCCGAGGCGAGGTCCTCGCGGCCCGCGTGGCGGACTTGATGCCGAAGCGCGTGTGGTACGCGTCGCCGTGGGTGTCCGAGCACGCGCGGCGTGCGCGCTTCGATCACTTCGTCGGGACGGCGTGCCTCGTCGAAGGCCCGAGTGTGGTCGAAGGCATCGCCTTCATGCGCGCCAAGGGCGATCGCCCGTTCTCGGAGGAGGACCGCGACCTGTTGCATCTCGTGCATCTCGAGAGCGGCCGCCTCTTCGACACGACGGCTCCGCCGATGCTCGCCCCACGTGTACGCCAGACCCTCGGCGAGCTCGTCACGGGGGCGACGGACAAGGAAATCGCGAGCCGACTCGACCTGAGCACGCACACCGTTCGCCAATACGTGAAAACGCTGCTACGCGCATACGCATGCACGAGTCGGACGCAGCTCATGGCGCGCGTGTTCGCAGAACGTGGATCCTGACGATGTCGCTGGCGTCGCTGGTGTCCTGCGCGCCGGACGCGAGGTCGCCGTCGAAGCCCTCCACCGCGACGCTCTTCTTCAGCAACGTCGAGATCGTGCCGGGCCGCACGTTCCCCTCGCCGCTCGTGCGCGGGACGGTCAACGGCAAGGAGACGGTCTTCATCGTCGACACGGGAGCGCAGGTCTCGGTCGTCGACACGAAGCTCGCGAAGGACGCAGGCCTGGTCGTGACGCAGGGCGGCTCGGCGCAAGATCCGAGCGGCGCGGCCGTGGCGATGGACAAGACGGAGGCGCCCGGCTTCGTGGTCGAGGGGCTCGGCGCGGTGCCGGATCGTCTGACGGCGGTGATCGCGATGCCGGAGCTCATCACGAAGCTGGGCATCGGCGCGATCTTGAGCCCGCAGATGCTGGCGCAGGGCGGGCACCAGGTGGTCCTCGACCTGCGGAGCCGCGAGCTCCGCCTCGACGACCCGTCCGCGGCGGCGAAGGTCTCGTCGAGCGTCTTCGATCTCGGCCCCATCCAGGTATGCCGCTACGACGAGAAGGGCTTCGGCGCCGCGTCGCTGATCGTGCAGGCGGTGGTCGACGGCGTCCCGACGCCGGTGGAGCTCGACACGGGCGCGAGCACCACGTTCGTCGTGGCGGACAGCGCGATCGGGCGAAAGCTCGCCGCCCGCACCGACGGCGAGCGCAAGCAGTCGGTGAGCGCCGCAGGCGAGCTCGAGACGTCCCGCTTCGCGAGCGTGCCGGGTACCATCGGCGAATTCGACGTGAGCGGCCCGCTCATGACGATGCCGGGCAAGCGCAGCGGCGCCTGCGGCTACGAGGGCCGCATCGGCATCGACCGCCTCCGCACGTGCACGCTCGTCATCGCGCAGAGCGACGCGCGCGCCACGTGCACGAAGCCGACCGACTGAGCGCGACGTGCCGGAGCCGCGCCGAGCCACCCGACCTCGAGCGCCGGGGGACGCGGACGCGCTTGGCGTGCTTGGGCTTGGGCTCAGCGGCCGCGCATCATGATCACGACGAGCGACGCAACCGCGATCGAGACCAGCACCGCGGCGATGATCCCGATCAGGAGCGCGTTGCTCTTCTGAGCGCCCGCGGGGACGAGATCGACCACCTGCTGCGGCGCTGGCGTGGGCGCGGGCTGCGCCGGGGGCGGACCCGCGATCGGGCCGGGCGGCGAAGGCGTGACCGGCATGGGGGCCGTGCCCTTGCGCTGCGGCGTACCGACGGGGCTCTTCAGGTTGCCGCCGAGCGACGAGGCGAGCGGCGACGGGATCGCCATCGGCTTCGTCCCCGCGAGCGGACCTTCCTGGATCGGCGGCGCCGCGGCCGCCGCCGCTGCGTGCGGCTGCGGAGGGGCCTGGGCCATCAGCATCGTGCCCTTGTCCGACTGCGGAGGGTTGCCAGCGGTCATCGCGCGCACGCGCTGGATCGCGGCCGCGGCGTCCGAGTCGATCGCCGTGGCGGCGAGGGCCTCGGCGTTCGCGACGGGCTTCGCGTTCTGCTGGTAGAGCTCGCGGAGCGTCGTCCAGAAGGCCCTCGCGTCCGCGGGGCGGGCGTGCAGATCGAGAGAGGTGGCGGCCGCGAGGAGATCCTCGATGGGCGCAGGGATCTGCAGGTTCAGCGCGGAGGCGCGGATCGAGCCGGCCTGGGGCGTCGGCACCTTCTGCCCGCTCAGCACCTCGAGCATGATGATGGCGAGGGACCAGACGTCCGCCGGGGGACCGACGTCGCCCGGGTTGCCCGCGACGACCTCGGGCGCGGCGTACTCCGGATCGAACGTCGCCATGTCGGTGCCGATCGCGGCCTCGCGGTTCAGGTTCTTCGCCAGGCCGAAGTTCAAAACCTTGAGGCGCATGCCGCCGCGCTGGCGGACGAGCATCATGTTCGCGGGCTGGAGATCCCGATGCACGATGCCCTGCGAGTGCGCGTGGCCGATCGCGAGGGCCGCGCTCTCGACGAGGTCGAGGGTCTCGCGGAGCGAGCGGCCCGGCATCTTGCGGGAGCGGCGCTCCTCGAGGTCCGCCTCGAGCGTACGGCCGTCGAGCCACTCGAGCACCTGGTACTGCACCGTCTCGCCGGTCGTCGGCGCGGCCAGACGGCCGTCGGTGATGCAGTGCACGATGTCGTGCGTGCCGTCGGCGAGGCGGCGGAGGATCTTCGTCTCCTCGTTGAAGCGCGCCGCGATGGTCGCGCGCACCGAGATGTCCGCGCCGCCGAGGCGCGAGAGGGAGAGGCACTTGATCGCCACGGGATCCTCGCGGCCCTGGAGCTTGCCGCGATACACGAGCCCCTCACCCTCGGTGTCGACACACAGGTCGAACCGAAGCTCGTCGATCGTCTGACCGACAAGGCCAAGCGGATCGGTTTCGGACATCGGACGGTTCATCCTATACGCTTCGAGCCGATGGCGGAGCTGAAGAGCATCTGCGTTTTCTGCGGGTCCCGGCCCGGAAATGACCCGGATCTGGCCACGGCGGCGGCCACCTTGGGCCGCCTCGTCGCCCGCCGCGGAATTTCCCTGGTTTACGGGGGCGCGAAGGTCGGCCTGATGGGCGAGGTCGCCAACGCCGCCCTCGCCGCGGGCGGGCGGGTCGTCGGCGTCATCCCCAAATCGCTCGTCTCGAAGGAGATCGCGCACGACGAGCTATCCGAGCTGTATCTGACCGAGTCCATGGCGGACCGGAAGACGCGGATGGTGGAGCTGTCGGACGCGTTCGTCGGTTTGCCCGGCGGCTTCGGCACCTACGACGAGCTCTTCGAGACGATCACGCTCGCGCAGATCGGCCAGCACGACAAACCGAACGCGGTCCTCAACACGAAGGGCTACTTCACGCCGTTCCTCCAGCTCTTCGAGCACACGATCGCGACCGGCTTCGCGGCGGAGGTCCATCGCGGCCTCCTCGTGGCGGAGGACGAGCCGGAGGCGCTCCTCGATGCGCTCGCGAAGTGGACCCCGCCGCCCATGGGCCCGAAGTGGACCGACCGGCGCTGATCGATCCGGCGCTCTGGGATCGACTCACCGCCGAGGCGCGTCGTCGGTCGGAGCGGGCCGAGCCCGCCCACGACTTCTCGCACGTGGAGCGGGTCGTGACGAACGCGATCGCCATTGCCCGCGCGGAGCAAGCCAGCGAGGCGATCTCGGGCATCGCGGCCCTGCTGCACGAGCTGTTCAACCTCCCCAAGTCCCACCTGGACTCGTCGCGGGCGGGCGACATCTGCGCGGAGCACGCGCACGATTTGCTGGTTCGCGAAAAAGCCGCGCCGGAGATCCTCGAGCCGGTCTGCGCCGCCATCCGGGATCACGCGTTCTCGAAGGGCGTGGTCCCCGAGGCGCTCGAGGCGCGCGTGCTCCAGGACGCCGACCGGCTCGACGCGCTCGGCGCGATCGGGCTCGCGCGCATGTGGGCCACGTGCGCGGACATGAAGCGGCCCTTCTACGATCCGTCGGATCCCTTCGCAGAGCGTCGCGATCCCGACGACAAGACGTGGGGGCTCGACCACGTCTACAAGAAGCTGCTGGTCATCCCGTCGAGGCTTCACCTCGAGACCTCGAGGCGAATGGCCGAGGATCGGGCCGCATTCATCCGCGTCTTCGTGGAGCAGATGCGTCGCGAGCTCGGCCGCTAGGAACGGAAACGGGGAAAAAATCGCCGCGGGGCTGGTCCGGGCTCGTGGATTGCACCCACCTTGGCAACGGAGGTCCACCATATGGCCGTACAGAACCCGAAGGCGCCCGAGAGCGCTCAGTTCGATGAGACGATGCGCCCCGCCAACGTGACGGGCGCGCGGAGGCATCGACCTTCGACCAAGGCCGTCGTGAATGATGTTCTCCCCAAGACACCGAAGCGCGGTGGGCGCAACGGAGGGAGCCGAGGATGATCACCCCGCAGATCACGTTCCGCGACATGGAGTCGTCGGAAGCCGTCACGTCCCATGTGGAGCGCCGCGCGCAGAAGCTCGAGCTGCTCTTCGACCGTGTGGTGGATTGCCACGTTGTCCTCGAAGAGCCGCATCGTCACCACGCCAAGGGCAAGAAATTCCACGTCCGCATCAATCTGCACGTGCCGGGCAAGGAGCTCGTCATCTCGAAGAACCCCGACGCGGCGAAGGAAGACCTCCACGCCGCGATCGACGATGCCTTCACGGACGCCGAGCGCGTCCTCGAAGACCACGCGCGCAAGACGCGTCGCCACTAGCCCGCGCGTGAGCCGACCCTCGAGCGTCGCGTCCTCGACGAGGGCGACGGCGCTCGAGTCGTCTCAGGGCGAGTAGGCCTTCTTCCAGGTCTTGCGGTACTCGGCGACCTCGTGGTCCCACTTCGCGTCGTCCCACTTCAGCTCGGGCTGCGCGACGGCGCGGATCTGCGCCTCGAGATCGAGGCCGCCGTTCGGGAGGAGGAGGCCGAGACGGACACGTCGAAGGAGCAGGTCGCCGAGGTTCACGACCGCCTCGTCGCGCGCTGCGTGACGTAGCTCGCTCCAGAACGCGATCGAGCCGGGGATGTGCTGCGCGCCGGCCTTGTCCTCGACGACCTCGGTGATCTCCGCGCCGAAGCGCCCGAGGAGCCGTACGCGGTCGTCGTCGCCGATGCTGCTCGGCCACGCGATCTCGTCGGGGTTCTCCGACAGCACGCGCGTGCGCTCCTTCACGGGTCCGAGGTCGGCGGACGCCGCCTCGAGCGCCTCGCGCGCCATGATCGCGAAGGTCGTGAGCTTGCCGCCCGTGATGGTGAGGAGGCCGTTCTCGTTCCACACCGCGTGCTCGCGCGACTCCTTCGACGGATCCGCCTTGCCCGTGCCGATGACAGGACGGACGCCGGACCACGTGGAGATGACGTCCTTGTGCGCGAGCTCGAGGCCGGGGAAGGCCTTCTGCGCCGCTTCGAGGAGGTACTCGGTCTCCGCCGAGCTGATGGCGGGCTCGTCGGTGAGCTCGCCGTGATCGACGTCGGTGGTGCCGAGGATCGTCACGCCTTCCCACGGGATGGCGAAGACGGCGCGCTGATCGCGCGGGTGAAGGAGGCTCACCGCCTCCGGCAGCGGGAAGCGATCGGCCTTGAACGTGAGGTGACTGCCGCGGATCTTGCGGAGGCGCTTCTCCTCGCCGAGCTGAACGCGGAGATCGTCGGCCCACGCGCCCGTCGCGTTGATGACGACCTTCGCCTTGACCTCGAACGTGCGGTCGCTGCCGGCCATGTCACGGACGACGATGCCGCGGACCTTGCCGTCCTCCGTGCGGAGAAGGCCATCCGCCTTCGCGTAGTTGATGGCGGTGCCGCCCTGCTTCACCGCCTCGCGGATGACGCGGAGCGTGAGGCGTGAGTCGTCCGTCTGCGCGTCGAAGTAGCGATAGCCGCCGGTCACGGCCGAGCCGGCGAGCGGCGGAATGAGGTCGACGATCTGCGGCTTCGACTTCCGCTCGTGCGCCCACTTCCACGCGAGCGCGTCGTACATCGCGAGGCCGACGCCATACATCCACTTCGGCATCTGATCGCCGGGGAACGCGGCGAGCGAGAACGCGAGCGGGTTGATGAGGCCGACGCCCTCGCTCATCAGGCGCTCGCGCTCGCGGACCGATTTGCGCGTGACGAGGAACTGCCCTTGCCGCAGGTAACGAAGCCCGCCGTGGACGAGCTTGGTCGATCGACTCGACGTACCGGAAGAGAAGTCCTGTGCTTCGACGAGGAGCGCTTTGTAGCCGTGCCGGACAGCCTCACCGAGGATGCCGGCGCCGGTGATCCCGCCGCCGACGATGATGAGATCCCACGGCCCTCCAAGGCGACTCCAGATCTCGTCGCGATAGCCCGCTTGCCACATTTCGATGGGTTAGAACGCTACTCGACCTCGGTTCGAGTTGATAGGCTCGCGGATACCATGGCCACCGCCGCACAAGACAACACGCAGCCGATCAGTCAGCCGGTCATCCTCGGACCCGTCGCGGAGCTGGGCGCGACCTTGATGCGGATGCGCGCGGCGGCGCGAAAAGCCGGAGCCCCCGACTACGACACGCGCATCGAGCACCTGGACAAGCTCGAGCAGGCCATCCTGACGCGGAAGAACGACCTCGCGAAGGCCGTGTCCATGGACTACGGCAACCGCTCCCGCCACGAGACGCTCGCCGCGGAGCTCCTCCTCGTCCTCAACGAGATCAAACACGCGCGCACTCACCTGCACGAGTGGATGGAGACGGAGCCGCGCGAGGTGAGCTGGATGTTCCTCCCCGCCCGGGCGGAGGTGATCATGCAGCCGGTCGGCGTGGTCGGCATCGTGAGCCCGTGGAACTACCCGCTGCAGCTCTCGCTCTCGCCGCTCGTCGGCGCCCTCGCGGCGGGGAATCGCGCCATGATCAAGCCGTCGGAGCTCGCGGGCGACGCGGCGTCGGCCATCAAGGCGCTCATCGCGGACACCTTCGCCCCCGATCACGTCACGGTCATCACGGGCGGCCCCGAGGTCGCGGAGGCGTTCACGCACCTCCCCTTCGATCACCTGGTGTTCACCGGCTCCCCGCGCCTCGGCAAGATCGTCATGCGCGCGGCGGCGGAGAACCTCGTCCCCGTCACGCTCGAGCTCGGCGGCAAGAGCCCGGCCATCGTCGGCGAGGGCTACTCGCTCCAGCAGGCGGCGCAGAAGATCATGTTCGGCAAGTGCTTCAACGCGGGCCAGACCTGCGTCGCGCCGGACTACGCGATCCTGCCGAAGGGCCGCGTCGACGCGTTCGTCGAGGAGTGCCGCCTCGCGGTCACGCAGATGTTCCCGCGCCTCGGCCAGAACTCCGACTACACGACCATCATCAACGACGCGCACTACGAGCGCCTCCGCCGCTACATCGACAACGCCCGCGACCGCGGCGCGAAGATCCTCGAGATCAATCCGATGAAGGAGGAGCTCGACCCGAACTCGCGCAAGATGGCGCCCGTCATCCTCCTCCACGTGAAGGACGAGATGGACGTGATGCAGGAGGAGATCTTCGGCCCGATCCTCCCCGTCTTCTCTTACGAGAAGCTCGAGGAGGCGATCAACTACGTCAACGATCACCCGCGCCCGCTCGCGCTCTACTACTTCGACAACAACCAGCGCCGCATCGACAAGGTGCTGCGCGAGACGGTGAGCGGCGGCGTCACCATCAACGACGTGATGCTCCACGTGGCCCAGGCCGACCTCCCCTTCGGCGGCGCGGGCCCGAGCGGCATCGGCTCGTACCACGGCAAGGAAGGCTTCGACGCCTTCACGAAGAAGAAGCCCGTCTTCTACCAGAGCCGCATCAGCGGCACGCAGATGCTCCGCCCGCCCTACGCGGAGCGCATCGACTGGATCCTGAAGCAGCTGCTCGGCAAGTAGCCGCGGTGGCGAGTCGCGAGCCGATCGTGCACGCCTGAACTGACCCGAGGAGGGGCGGAACGTCGACCGAGCTTGCTGGGCGCCGGCGTGCCCTGCGAGCTCGCGAGCCTGCAGCGCTCCACGTGCGCTACGCCTCGAAGAGGAACGACGATCCGAAGCTCGTGAAGCGGCTACGTCAAAGCGCCGAAGAGCGACCTCGCTTCGGTTGTCGCCGCGTGCACGCCATCCTTCGCCGCGAAGGCTTCGAGGTGAATCGCAAGCGTGTCTACCGCATCCATCGTGCGGCAGGCCTGAACGCCGCCTCGTGCGGTTACCGCTCTCGCACGATTTGTTCTGCGCCGATCACGGCTGGCAGGGCGAGCCTTACGGCTGACCGCCGTGATGTTCGAGGGGATCGATCAGCCGTAGAGCCCTACAAAAAAGCTTTGCCGTGATTCATTCGTGAGCTACAATCACGAGGATGGGACGTGCAAGCCAAGGCCAGCTCGAGCTGCCGCTGACGCGGCGCGCCCGGCGAGGGCGTCCGGCGCCGGCAAGCACGACGATCTCGGCCAGCACCGCCCGCGCGGCGGCTCGCAAGCTCGTGCGAGACGCGCGCGTCCGCGCGAAGGACACATACCTGCCTCACGTCGCGCGCGAGCCCCACGACGACGCGCATCCCGTCCACGTCACCATGCGCCGCGTCGCGATCGGTCCGAGCTTTCGCGTTCAGCGCGTCTGCGCCGCCATTCGTGCCGTCATCGCCGGCTCCAGGCGCAACGGGGTTCGCGTCCTCCATTACTCGGTCCAGGACAATCACCTCCATCTGATGGTCGAGGCGGGCGACGCCGCCGACCTCTCCAACCAGATGCGCACCCTCTTCTCCCGCATCGCCTTCGCCGTGAATGCCGTCGCGCGGCGTCACGGCAAGCTCTTTCGCGATCGCCATCACCGCCGCCCGCTCAAGACCCCGCGCGAGGTCCGCCACGCCCTCGTGTACATCCTCTTCAATGACCGGAAGCACCGCGCGCCAGCATCCGCATCTGCGTCCGTGACATCGTTGGTGCCCGCTCCCGCGCTCGACCCGTGCAGCTCCGCGTGGTGGTTTCACGGATGGGCACCCTGGGATCATCCGCCGACGGAGCTCCTTCGCTCCCGCGACGACGCTCCGACCGTCGAGCCCTCCACGTGGCTCGCACGCTGGGGATGGCATCGCGGACGCAAAGCCAATCTCCTCCGATTCTCCGAGACCCCACGACCGAGCTGATACGGGCGCGACGGCGCTGCGGCGCGACGGCATCTCGACGATCGATCGCGAGGTCGGCGCCGATCGGCCGCAAGCGCATGCTCTTGGCGCTCATCGGCACGAGCCTTCGCTTCGTCGAGGCGCATCGTCATGTCTGCGTGCCCCGTCGGGTCGTGGCTCGGCAGAGCGGGCGCCGGTCGTTCGCGCGGAGCGGGGCGGCGCGGGGCTCAGCGGCCCATCACGCTGAGGCCCTTGTCCGTCGACCAGTACGCGAAGTTCTGCGCGGAGATGGCCGGCGCGCTCGAGACGAGGCCCTTCGCGACGACCGCGAAGAAGAGGCCGCCCTTGGGCGTGAGCACGTACGCGCGGCCGTCCGTCGAGCCGAAGTAGAGGTAGCCCGACTCGGTGATCAGAGGCGTGCGCGGGATGCCGAGCGTCGCGAAGGTCCAGCGCGAGGAGCCGTCCACGACGTTCACGGCGTGCAGGCGCTTGTCCTCGCACGCGACGTAGACGCCGCCCGCGTAGACCGCCGGCGTTCCGACGATGGGGGCGCCCGCGACGTACGTCCACTTGAGCGCGCCCGCGGGCGTCACGGCGTGGAGCTTGCCGTCCGTCGTGCCGATGTACACCGTGCCGTCGCCGCCGACCGCGGGCGAGGACCTGATCTCTGCCCCCACGTCCGTCGCCCACCTGGGGCTGCCGTCCGTCGCCGCGATCGCGTGGAGCTTGTGGTCCGTGCTTCCGACGTAGATCGTGCCGTCACGCGAGAGCGCGGGCGAGGAGCCGAACGTGTCGCCCGTGTCGGCGCGCCAGACGACCGACGGGGTCTGCTTCACCGCGACCAGCTTGCCGTCCGTGGTGCCGACGTAGATCGTGCTGTCCGGGCCGATGACCGGAGAAGACTTGATGGGCGCGCCGAGGCTGAGCGACCACGCGATCGGGAGGACCGCCACGCCGCCGACGATGCCGCCGCCCGCGTCCGGGTCCGACGGCGTGCCCGCGTTGAAGGCGTAGAGCGTGCCCTCGGGCGTGCCGAGGATCACGTTGCCGTTCGCGGCGATGGCGGCCGTCGACGTGATCTCGCCGCTGCCGACCTTGCGGGCCCGCGGAGGCGCGCCGTTGCCCGAGATGGCCCACATCACGCCGTCCTTCGACGCGAGCCACACGAGGCCGTCCGTCCCGATGACCGGCGCGCTCTCGCCGCCCGCGAGCTCGGCCACCAGGCTCGCGGTCGCGGAGCGCGGGCCCGTGAGGGAGGAGACGCCCGAGCGTGTGGGGCAGCCGCCGCCCACCGGCCACGGCGCGTTCGCCTGGAGGCCCGCGCGGTCGCCGCACGTGTCGCCCGCGGGCGGCTCCGCGTCGGGCTCCGCAGGCGACGCCTCGATGTTCACGATGGGCGCGTCGACGGGCGCGCCGCCCGCCTCCGCGTCGGACCCCACCACCGGCACCACGCCGGGATCGTCGCCGTCGTCCGCACACGCCACCGCGAGGGAGAACCCACCGCACACGGCCGCGAGCACGAGAGAGGTCGGAGGGCGACGCACCATTCGCCGCAGTTTAGTCGCTCGAGCGCACCTTGAGTCGCTCGAACGCCGTTGCATCGCTCGAAGGCTAATTGAGCTGTGCGATGCGGAAGTAGAGGTCGCGCACGACGCCGCACTGGGTGCAGCGGACGCGCACGACGCGGAGCGAATTCTCGGCGCGATGCTCCTCGACCCGCACGCCCCCGCCGCACGCAGCGCACGGAATGCTCGCTGCGTGCGGCTCGATCACCGACGCACTGACGACCGCGATCGGTCGGTCGGCGGCCCCGCCCGCGGCCAGCGCGGACAGTTGAAGGCCGACCTTCGCTTGCTTGACTGCGGCGCGCTCGGCATTGCGCCGCTCGGTGCGCGCACGCTTGGGTTTCGCCATCCGGCGATATTATGCGGTCGTCGCCCGGTGTGCGACGAAGGCGAGGACGTAGACGACGGCCACTACCGCGATCGTTTCGAACGTTCCCATGTGGCCACTGTCTCAGGCCCATGTTTCGCCGCCGCGGGGTCAATGTATCTTCCAGGCAAACTCTGTTCGTACAGCGCTCGCACGCCGCGTTGACCTCAGCCGGGTACGACCCTATCTCCTCGTTGCGGACATGGCAGCGAAGACGCGGAAAAAGCGGGTCATCATCATCGGCGGAGGCTTCGCCGGGCTCGAGACGGCCAAGGCGCTCGACGGCGTGGACGTGGAGATCCTGCTCGTCGACCGCATGAACTACCACCTGTTCCAGCCGCTCCTCTACCAGGTCGCGATGGCCGGCCTCTCGCCCGCCGAGATCGCGTCGCCGATCCGCGGGATCCTGGCCGAGCAGCAGAACGTTCACGTCGTCCTCGGCGAGGTGACGCGCATCGACCTCGCGGAGAAGAAGGTCTTCATCGGCAAGGAAGAGCGCGGTGAGGCTTACGACTGGCTCGTCCTCGCCGCGGGCGCGCAGAGCTCGTACTTCGGGCACAACGAGTGGGAGACCTACGCGCCTGGCCTCAAGTCGATCGAGGACGCGCTCGAGATCCGGCGTCGCGTCCTGCTCGCGTTCGAGCGGGCGGAGCGGACGACCGACGAGCGCGAGCGGCGAAAGCTGCTCACGTTTGCCGTCATCGGCGGCGGCCCCACCGGCGTCGAAATGTGCGGCGCGATCGCGGAGCTCTCACGCTACGTGCTCTCGAAGGACTTTCGCACCGCCGACGTGCGCGGCGCGAAGGTCGTGCTCATCGAGGCCGGACCGCGCATCCTTCCGTCGTTCCCGGAGGACCTCGCGCAGAGCGCGGTCGAGCAGCTCGCCGAGCTCGGCGTCGAGGTGAAGACCGGCACGAAGGTCGTCGCCATCGATCGCCGTGGCGTCGTCTTCGACGATCGCGACGACTCCGATCTGCCCGGGCTCGGTGAAGGGCACGAGGAGCACCGCCTCGACGCGGAGACGGTGCTCTGGGGCGCCGGCGTCCGCGCGAGCGACCTCGCGAAGGGCCTCGGCGTCCCGCTCGATCGCCAGGGCCGCGTCATCGTCGGTCAGGACTGCGCGTTGCCCGGCCACCCCGACGTCTTCGCCATCGGCGACCTCGCCCACTTCGAGGAGAAGGGACAGGTGCTCCCCGGGGTGAGCCCCGTCGCCATGCAGCAGGGACGCTACGTCGCGCGCATCATTCGCTGGGAGTCGGACAGCGACGGTCGGCCCCCGCGGAGCGCGTTCTGGTACCTCGACAAGGGCTCGATGGCGACCATCGGCCGCTCGCGCGCCATCGCGTGGGCACGCGGCATCAAGATGCACGGCTTCATCGCGTGGCTCGCGTGGCTCTTCATCCACATCTGGTACCTCATCGGCTTCCGCAGCCGCGTGGTCGTCCTGTGGACGTGGCTCTGGTCGTATCTCTCTTACAAGCGCGGCGCGCGCCTCATCACGTCGACGGGGTGGAAGCCGTCTCAGGGAGCTCCGCGCGCGGTGGACGAGGCGCCCGCGCTCAGCGCTGGCACGGGTTCTCTCCCGCCTCTCCCCCGCCCGTCGTCCCCCCTCCCGTCGGACCACCCCCCGGCTCCGTCCCGCCCGGATCCTCGCCCTGAAACGTCTGGCTCCGTGGCACCAGGTTGAGCTCGTCGAGGCGGGCGAACTTGAAGCCCTCCGTCTTCAGCGGGTCGATCATGGCCTTCACCATGTCGACGGGCTTCGCGCCGACGCCCGGCGGACCGTCGTGCAGGAGCACGATCACGGCCTTCTTCTCGCGGATCTGCTTGAGGACGAGGTCCGCACACTCCGCGCCGGTCTTGCCCTTGTCCCAGCACTCGAGATCGGAGCCGATGCCGTCAGCGAGGTTGTCGCCGATCTCCCAGCCGACCGGTCCCGTGTACTTCTTCATGTCGCTCGCCGCGAGCGCGGTCTGTGCGGCCGCGTTCCAGCCGCCGTAGGGCGGACGGAAGAGGAGCTTCGCCCCGGCCGGGAGGCGATCCCTGATGAACGCATCCGTGTCGGTGACGCTCTTGACGAGATCCGTCGCGTTCAGCGTCGTGACGTCGTCGTCCGTGTTCGTGCGATTGCCGAGGAGATGACCGTCGGTCTTGAGCTGATCGAGCGTCGACTCGTTGCCGACCGCGTTCGCGCCCATGATGAAGAACGTGGCGCGGATCTGCTTCGACGTGAGGTACGTCTCGATGTCCTTCGTCGCCTCGGAGGGACCGCTGTCGAAGGTGAGCAAGATCGTCTTGTCGGTGATCTTCTTGCCCGTCATGTCCTCCGCTTCGAGCGCGCGTATGTGGATCGCCGTGCGCGGACATTCGTAAGCGATGGGGACGTTCTGTTCGCCCGAGTGCGTGTCGCTGCCGCAAGCGAGGACGACGCCGAAGACCGGCGCGGCCCACGAGAAGATGGAAAGCCGCATTACCCCTTCAGAATAAGCCCCTTTGCCTCCCGGAGAAGACGAATGGCATGTGCGCGATCGTGGCTGCGAGCCGCCTCCCATCCCACACGCGTGAGGATCGTCGCGAGGGACGCGACCGCGTTCGCCTCCTTCCGCGTGGCCGCCGCGCGGCGCGCGAGGAGCGCGAGATCGGGCTCGTTCGCGTCCGCCAGCGCCTCCGCCAGCGCGAGATAGCCCCGCGGCGGCGCGGCGTACGACGGCCTGGCGAGCCAGCGCTTCGCGATGCGAATCGCGACATCGGCGAGCTCGCGATCGCCGTCGAGGAGCGCGGCGTGCGTGACCGCGAGGGCCTCCCGCGGAAGGCGCTCGCCCGACTCGATGGCGAGCGCGAGGGGGCGGAGCGACCGCGCCGCGCGCGCGGGCGCCCGATCGCGCATCGCGACGACGACGTCGAGGAGCTCGTCGTGCCGGAAGAGCCGGCGCGCGCGCGGATCCGACGGCGCCCCGAGCACGTCCTCGCGTGGCACCTCGTAGCGACCGCGCAGGATGTCCTCTGCGCGAGCCTCGATGTCCGGCGCGAGCTTCTCGCCGAGCGCGTCCTTGAGGAACGCGCTCAGGCGATCCTGCTCGAGCGGCGTGACGGAGTCTGCCGCCTCGTCGACGTAGCGAGCGGCGAGGCGGCGCGCGCGCAGGCGGATCTCGATGTCGTCGCTCTTCGCCGCGTCGGCGAGGATCCCGATCGCGCCCGCGCGCGTGAAGCGACTGCCCGAGAAGAGCAGCACGCGCGCGAGCTCGATCGGATCCGCGACCGTCTTCGGATCGAGCATCGCTGCCTCCGCGAGCGCGGCGTCGAGCGTCTCCCACGAGCGGGCGAGGAGCGCCACGAGACGCGCCCGCGCCGCGGTCTCGATCCGCGTGTTGCCTTCCTTCTGCGCGCGCCGGATCGTCTTGCGAAACCACTCGACGGCGCGTCCGTCGCGCGCCACGTCGTGCGCGCGGGCGCACGTGTAGAGCGAGTGCGCCGTGCGATGACGCCCCGCCTCCGCCTCCGCGAGGCTGATCGCCTGTACGCTCATCCTCGCGCGCACAAGCTCCCGGACGAGCGTGGTGACGGGCCAGTCGCCGCGATCGATCCCGACCCAGAACGGGAGCAGATCCTCCACCGCGGCTCCGTCGCGCAGCGCGATCGCGCAGCGAAGGGCGCCGATCAGCGCCTTCGCGCGCGTGTCGACGTCGGCCGAGCTCTGCGCCAGCGCCTTGTACGCCACGAGCCCGGCGCGTGAGCCGACGCTTTGCGACGCCTGCTCGCAGGCCCGCAGCGCGATCGCGCCGGCGACGCTCACGAGCCTCCGCCGCGATCCGTCACGAGGCCGATCGACGGCAGGCGCTCCACCGCCGCCTCGATGCGCTCGATCTCGGCGTCGATCTTCTCGATCGCACGACGGAGCTCGGTCGCGTCCGCCTTCTTCTCGCCCTCCTGGCCTTCCT
Organism: Labilithrix sp.; assembly: GCA_046351255.1. Lineage (GTDB taxonomy): Bacteria > Myxococcota_A > Polyangia > Polyangiales > Polyangiaceae > Labilithrix. Next base: position 33,951 of record JAXLYU010000030.1, on the reverse strand, counting down.
TCACCTTCTCGAGCGGCTTCTTCACGCTCTCGGCGAGCCACTTCTCCAGGCGCTTCTGCTCCGCCGTCTGCATCGCGCGGATCTCCTCGGTGTTCGAGGGCACGAGCTCCGCGAGCTGGCGATCGAGCTCCTGCGTGCGCCACGTGAGGCCCATCGTGCGACGCTGGATGTACGCCGGATCGTCCATGCGCAGCGCGGAGAACTCCTCCTGGTACGCCGTCTCGCTGAGGGCTTGCACCTCGTTGTAGATGCGACGCCACGTCGGTCCGTCCGCCGCGGCGTGCGCCTCGAGCGCCTTGTCGTAGAGCGAGTTGATGCGCTTGTCCCACTCCTCCTTCGTCATGCCCATGAGCGCGCCTTCCGCGCGATAGGCCACGAGACGGAGCGAGTGGAACGCCGCCTCCATGCGCGCCATCGGCGGGACGAGCGCCTCGCCGACGCCGCCGTGGAACTCCTCGATGAGGTGACGGAGCCGCTCGCTCAGCGCGACGAGCTTGTCCGGATCCGTGTGAATGACCTCGCGGATGCCGACCACGAGCCGATCCGCCTCCGCCGCGAAGTGATCGCCGAGGCCGCCCCAGAGCGAGCGCTTCGCCTTCTCCGCGCGATCGAGGAGCGACTCGATATCGCCCGCGTCGGCCGCCGTCTCGTTCGGCGGCGGCTCGATCTGCGCCTGGATCTGCGTCGCGCCGACGGTCGCCTTCGCCTCGAGCCGCATCGACTCGTCGCAGCGGAGCACGATCTCGACGGGGCTCCCGACCGGAAGCTCCTTCGGCACGTCGATCGCCAGTGTCTTGATGGGAAGGCGATTCTGCAGGATGCGCAGCACGACCGCGCCGCTCTGATCGGCGGTGAAGAACATGTGCGTGACCTGCGCCGGCAGGCCGGTGCCGCGCGCGAGCAGGATCTTGCGATCGCGCTTGCCACCGCGCACCACCTCGAGCGCGATGTCCTTCGCGATGACCGACGCCCTCGAGAGCGCGGTCGGCCGTGGTCGGAGGTCACCTCGATGCAGCGTGAGCGGCAGCTCCGCGAGCGGCGCGCCGACGGACGTCTGGATCGCGAGCGTGGCCGCGGTCTCCTCCGCCTCGTTCAGCGGGATCTCGAGCTTCACCGTCTCGCCGGGCTTCGGCAGCGCCGCCTCCGCGAGCGGGTTCTCGCCTTCCCACACCGCGAGGTGCGCCGCCGTCTTCGGCGCCTCCTCGACCGCGAGCGCGAGCCGCAATTTCCCGCCCTGGGCGACGAGCGGCGAGGTGACGCGGATCCGCGTCTTGCTCGCCTCGTCGATGAGCCGCGTGCCGCCGATGTTCGCGGCGTGCACCGCGGCTCCGAGCGCGACGCACGTGTCGACCTCGTCGCGGAGCGGCTCCGGCGAGCGCTTGCAGTAGGCCGCCGTGACCCGCTTCACCACGAGCGGGACGCGCGTGGAGCCGCCGACGAGGATGACGTGATCGATCTGCTCCGGCCCGACGTTCGCGACCTCGCGTGCCCGCGCGAGCGCGCGCTCGCAGCAGGCGATCGTGGTCTCGACGAGATCGGCGACGATCTCTTCGTACTCCGCGCGGCCGATGTCGCCCTCGAACGAGACGCTCTCCCCGGCCTTGTCCTTGACGATGTCGTTCTTCGAGACGTGCGCGACCTCGGTCGTGGAGAGCGACTCCTTGATCTCCTGCGCGAGATGCACGAGGCGGCCGAAGATCCTCCGGTCGTCCTCGTTGCCTTTCACGTCGAGGTCGAGGCGGTAGCCCTTCTCGACGAGCTGCTTGCGGAGGTGCTCCGCGTAGCGTCGGTCGAAGTCGTCGCCGCCGAGGAAGTTGTCACCGTCGATCGCGAGCACCTGGTACTCGCCGCCGACACAGCGCAAGATCGAGACGTCGAAGGTGCCGCCGCCGAGGTCGTAGACGAGGAAGTTGCCGTCATCGAGGCGGCGCTTCCACGTGTGGTAGATCGCGGCCGCCGTCGGCTCCTGCAGGATGCCGATGACGTCGAGGCCGGCGAGCTCGCCCGCGCGGCGCGTGGCCTCGACCTGCGGCGCATCGAAGTACGCCGGCACCGTGATGACGGCCCGCGTGACCGCGAGGTCCACGCCCTTCACGGGCTTCAGCGTCTCGCGCATGCGATCGCGGAGCTCGAGGAGCACCTTCGACGAGACCTCCTCCGGCGAGAGATCGTGCGGGCCGACCTTCACCGTCGTCTTCTGGCCCATCTTGCGCTTGATCGACTCGATCGGCGCCTCCGCGGAGCCGCGCTTGCTGCGGGCGGGATGCCCGACCACGTACGCGTTCGCCTTCGCGTCCCACGACACCGCGGACGGCACCGTCTTCCGGCCGAAGCGATCCGCGTAGATCGTGATGTCGCGCTCCGACGGCGGGAGCCACGCGATCTCCGAGTTGGTCGTTCCGAGGTCGATACCGACGGCGCGGTCGAGGATGGGCATCGCCCGTCAGGGTAGGTCGAGGATCGGGTCCTCGTCGAGCGACGGCACGCGCTCGACCTCACGATCGTCGAAGCCGCCCAGCGAGATCTCCACCGTGCTCCGCGGCGCGATGTCGTGGAGGTGGAAGGCGATCGGCTCCGCCGCGCGCCGGCGCCCCAGCGCGGGAGGATTTCCGAGCTCGGGACGCGTCTCCGGGTGCGCGAAGAGGGCCGCGCGGAGCCGCCGCGCAGGGTGAAGCGTCAGCTCCTCCCACGCGGCGCGGATCGCCTCGCGCTCGGCGTCGTCCTTCGCGTCCTCCGCGAGCTCCTTCAGCTTCTGCGTGATGGCGCTGATCCCTTCGCGCGGGTCGAGCTCGTAGCGCTCGAAGGGATTATCCATGGGTAAATCCTATCACCGGGCCCAGCCGATCTCCTTTGCCGTCTTCGGACCGACGCCGAGCTCGTCGAGCGTGACCGGGATCGCCTCCGCCGTCGCCGAGAGCGGGCGGTTCCGCGCCATCACGTCGGCGGCGCGCTGCGGATAGAGCGGCGCCTGCGAAGGATCGGCGAGGCCGTCGGGAATGATCGTGCGCCCGTTGGCGTCGTACTTGTCGGACGCACCGAGCGTGTGCATCAGCTCGTGCGTCACGACGAAGAGCGTGAGGTCCGCCATCGAGGCGTCGAGCTCCACCGCCACGTTCCCGACGCGCCCCTCCTGCTCGCTCTCGCCCTCCACGAACGAGCGCTGCTTGCTCGCGGGGCGACGCACGATGACGTAGATGCGGCTGTCCCACTGATCGGCCTCGACGCCCGCCTGGGGATCGACCTCGCGGAGCCACGCGTTCATGCGCGCGGCCTGCTTCGCGAGCTCGACCGTCGCCTCCGAGGCGGGCGACGGCGGCGCGCTCTTCGCCACGACCGGCCCTTTCAGTCGAATGCGGAAGGGCCTCACGATCCCGGGATGGTGCCGCTCCGCCTCGACGCGAAGCCGCTCCTCCAGCGCTGGTAGCCGCTCTTCGAGCACGCGCACCGCGTCGGGGTCGACGGCAGGCGTGCCGTCGACGTGCACCACGACGAGCGCGACGTCGAGCGTGTGATCCCACGCGTTTCGACCGCGCCGGCTGCGCAGGTCCTTCAGCGCATAGAGCACCACGACGAACAAGATGAAGAGAAGGACCGAGACCCGGATCCAGAAGAAGACGCTGCGCTTCGGCGGCGCGGGCCGTGGCTCGGAGACGGACAACGTCTCCGAGCGTAGCTAAAGCGCGGTGGGACGAGAACGCTTCGCGACCTGGAACTCGCCCCTGGTTCGCCGGAGCGGCTCCGCCACGGGGACGCGATCGAGCACGCGATCGAGCACCCAGCCGGGCTCGTCCGTCGCAGCCACCGCGCGCGTCAGTCCCCAGACCGCGGTGCCCGCCTCGTCGAAGACCCACGCCGTGAGCGTGACCTCGTCCTCGAGGCACACGTCGTTCGGGTTCCACGGATGGCTCTGCGCGCACGCAAGCTCCGTGTGGAGCTCGAGGACGACCACATGGCTCGCGCCGCTCTCCCTCATCGCGCGGAGTGTCTCGTCGGTGGCACGGATCTCGGTGAGGTAGGCCGCATCGTGCTCGAGATCGGGGCGCGGCCCACACTCCGCGTCCGGCCGCGGGCCGATCGGCTGCGGCGCGCCCTCCGTGAGCGTGTCGAGCATCGCCTGGAGCCGCTCCGTCTTCGCCGGGACCTCGAGCGAGCGATGCTCGAAGTGACGCTCGGGGACGGAGCGCACCGTCACGCACGCGCGCGGGAGCACGACGAGCGCGCGCCCGGCATACCGATGCGACGGCGTCCCGACCTCGCTCTGCGCGGTACGAGCGCCGCACCCGAGCATGCAGAGCGTCACGGCCAGCAACGTCTTCTTCATGTGCGCCACCCCATGCAACTACATGAATCTACCAGGAGACGAGGACCTTCGTCTTCACCTCGTCGAGCTTCTTCTTCGCTTCGTCGAGCTCGCGTGTCTGTGGATAGAGCTTCTCGGCGCGCTCGATCATCGCCTGCGCCTCGTCGACCTGCACACTGCGCTTCACGATCATCATCTGCCGCAGCAGGTCGATCGCACGGTCGCACAGCATGGACGCAAGGACGACGCGGCCGTTGCGGTGGGTCGGACATACCCTGACCGCGCGCTCGGCGAGGGCGAGCTTCGTGGCCGGGTTCGGCTCCGTGTCGACCATGAAGACGTACATCTGCGCGCAGCCGGCGGCATAGGCGAGCTGCGACGGGTCCTTCTCCACGCGGCCGGCGAGGTTCTCGATCATCGGCTTGAACGGATCGAGCGTGTAGCGAAGCGAGGTCCAGTCGCGCGCGCGATAGAGCTCCCACCCGATGCGATCGAGCTGCCCCACCACGAAGTGCTCCACCGCCTCGTCGTGTCCCGTCCACGTCCACACCGCGACCGCGCGCACGATGATGGTGCGGCCGGTGGTCGTGAGCGCGCCCTGCACGTTGGCCTCGTCGAGGGCGTCGGCGATCGAGGAGAGCGCCGCCTCGATCGCGCCGTTGCGCCGCCGGCTTGCCTCGATCCGGAGCGCGCGCTCGGCGTCCGGCGCGATCCCCGCGATGCGCGCCGCGTCGCCCGCCTTCGACAGCGCCACGAGCGCAGCCGTCCCCGACGGCGCGAGGTCGCGCGCCGCCGCCTCCGCGCGGCGACCGAGCTCGGCCACGAGCTCGAGCGGTACGCGCTCCGGTGGGATGGCCGAGGCGAGATCGCTCTTCGAGGAAGCCCCCTTGCCGAGCACCGCCTCCTCGAGCCGCGACAGGTACGCGCGCTCCTCCGCGAGCGCGAGCCACGACGCGAGCGACCACACCCACGAATTCGCGGCGAGCTCGGGCGCGGACCGCTCGAGCGCCGCCGCGGCGCGACCATGAAACAGCGCGAGATGGTGCAGGAGCTCGGGGCTCATCTGCCGCGGCGGAACGCGATCGATGAACTTCGCGAGCCCCACCGTGTCGCCGTCGAGCGCGGCCTTGACCGCCTCCCCGCCCCCCGCGAGCTTGCGCACCTCGGCCACGATCCCGCCGGCGCGCGACGGGAGCCGCGCCGACGGGTCGCCGCGATCTGCGACGATCAGCGCAAAGAGACGCTCCACGAGCATCTCGTCCTCCAGGCGTTGGAGGAGCGCCTCGTCCTGAGGGCGCCAGCCGGCAGGGCCGTTCACGACGCGATCATAGCCGATGGCGGTCGTCAGAAGGACGCGAGGCGTGGATACGGAGCTCCGTCGACGCTGGTGAAGGTGCCGCCGGCAAAGAGTCGACCGTTCTTCCACGCGACGGATCGCACCGTCGAGTCGAGGAGCGGGGCGAACGGCAAGAGCGCCCCGGAGGCGTCGACCACCACGACGCGCGAGCGCGGTGAGCCGTCGACCGCGGAGATGTCACCGCCGAGCGCGATGACCCCGCCGGCCGCGCGTACCGCGAACACGTTGCCGGTGACGGCGGGCGCGAACGACGTCACGGGCGAGACCGCGCCGCCGAGCGCCGCCGCGTCGAATGCGGCGACGCGGCTTCGCGCGATCCCGCCCCACTGCGTGAAGTCGCCGCCCGCATACACGATCGTGCCGTCGGCGGAGAGCGCTCGCACGACGTTCGTCGGATTGGGCGCGAACGACGTGAGCGCCCCCGAGGGCAGCGCGAAGCCCGCGAGGTTGTCGCGCGTCGCGCCGCCGGCGGTCGAGAAGCTCCCGCCCGCGAAGAGCACGCCGTTCGCGATCGCGAGCGCGTTCACCGTCCCGCCCACGCCGGGGTCGAAGCTGGTGAGAGCGCCCGTCGCGCGCTCGAAGCCGGCGAGGTTCTGCCGGCCCACGAGGTTCGCGACGAGGAAGCTGCCGCCCGCGTAGAGCGTGGACCCGTCGATGACGAGCGCGTTGACGTCGCCCGTGCAGTCGAGACGCACGGACCCGAGCGCGCCCGTGTCGTCGAGGGCCACGAGGCGCGGACGCGGATCCCCGTTCACGACCGAGAACGAGCCGCCCGCGTAGACGGTCGGCCCCTCCGCCGCGATCGCGCGGACGGCGCCGTTGAAGGTCGCGGAGAACGAGGTGAGCGAGCCGTTCGAGGTGTCGATCGCGGCCAGGTTCTTGCGAGGCTTCACGTGGATGCTCCGGAACGCGCCGCCGGCGTGGAGACGCGTGCCGTCCAGGGCGAGCGAGTTGATCCGCGCGTCCGTGTCCGGCGCGAAGGAGGTCGCCGCGCCCGTCGCCTTCGAGACCTCGGCGATGCGATAGCGTGTGGCCCCGCCCGCGGACGAGAACTCGCCGCCGAGGTAGAGGCTCGTCGCTCCGACCTGGATCGCATAGACGACCGAGTCGACGCCGAAGTCGATGGGGAGGAGGTTGTTGGTCACCTGCGTCGTGTCGTAGGCGGCGAGGTACTTCCGGCCCGCCCCGCCGACGCTCTGGAAGAACCCGCCGACGTAGAGGGTGGTCCCGTCGAGCGCGATCGACTCGAGCGACGCGCCTGGGCCCGGGGGATTGAAGGCAGTCGCGACGCCGGTCGCGCGGTCGATCTCGGCGACGAACTGGCGAGGCTGGCCGCCGATGTTGAAGAACAGACCGGCGACGTAGAGCGTCGTGTCCGTCACGACGATGCCGCGAACGGAGCCGTCGGGATCGGGCTGAAAGCCGGCCACGACGGCGCCAGACGTCTTGTCCACGGCCGCGAGGGCGCTGCGCGCCTGGCCGCCGACCGAAGTGAAGAACCCGCCCACGTAGAGCGTCGAGTCCTTCACCGCGAGCGAGCGGACATTGCCGTTCGTGGCGACGTGGAACGAGGTCACCGTCCCCGTCGTCGTATCGATCGCGGCGAGGCTCTCGCGGGCGTCGGCGCCGACGCTCGAGAACGATCCGCCGGCGTAGAGCGTCGTGCCGTCGCGCACGAGCGCCCGCACGTCGCCGTTGGGGCCCGGATGAAACGCGCGATCGACGGTGCCGTCCGCGTTGATGTGCGCGAGGCGGCTCACCACGAAGGAGCCGACCTGCGTGAACGATCCGCCCAGGTAGACGCCGCCGCTGCCGTCGGCGACGACGGCGCTGACGTCGCCCCGCACGATCGGGCTCCCGGCCACGGTGAGGCCGGTCCCGGTATCGATGGGCACCGCGCTGCCGGACAAGGGGCCGGCCAGCGTGAAGTCACCGCCGAGGTACATGCGTGTCGTGGACGGATCGTCCGCGAGCGCGAACACGGTGCCATTCGTGACGATCGGAGCCGCGACGGCCAGCGCCAGCGTGGCGGAGGCCGCGTTCGTGCCCGTCACCGTGACCGTGACCGGGTCGTAGGCTCGCCAGGCCGTGAAGCGAAGCGTGCACGTCGCGCCGGGCGTGAGGGACGCGCAGCCGGTCGCGTCCTGGGTCACCTCGGTGAAGCTCGGCGGGAGGTTGACCTGAAGATTCTCCAGGGTGAGGGAGGCTGACGTGTTCGTGATCGAGAGGCTCGCGGTCTGTCCGCCGACGTAGATCACGAAGGGCGACGGCGCCACGGTGAGCGTCGCGAGCGGGAGGCACGTGTTCCCGGAGAGGTAGTAGCCGCTCGCGCACGCGCTGCAGACCTGGTTCGTCGAGCTCGTGCACGCGAGCGCGGCGCAGTTCGCGATCGGGGCGCAGGCGGCGCAGACACGGTCGCCGGACGTCGAGCACCCGCGTGTCTCGTAGGTGCCCGCGGCGCACGTGCTGCACGCGAGGCACGCGTTCCTGCTCAGGTAGCTGCCGTTGGCGCAGGCGCTGCAGATCGGAGCGGCCGGGTTCGGGCACGTCTCCTCGATGCAACCCGGGATCACGGTGCAGGTGGTGCAGGCCCGGTCGTGCTCGGTCGTGCAGGACGTGGTCTCGTGCTCGTTCGCGGCGCACGTGGCGCAGTCGACGCAGCTCGCGCCGGAGAAGAACTTCCCTGCGGGACAGGAGTCGCAGGTGCGATCGTGATCGGATCCGCAAGCCGTCGCCTCGAAGGTGCCCGGCGCACACGTCGTACACGCGGAGCACGCCCGGTCGTGGTCGGTCGTGCAGGCGGTCGACTCGTACGTCAGCTCGGCGCACGCCGGAGCGCAGGCCACGCACGTGTCGCTTGCCGCGCCGCGCACCCGGTAGCGACCTGCCACGCACGTCTCGCACCGCGGGCCCGCCTCCGTCGTGCACTCGAGCCCCACGGCGCACCCTTCGATCCGTCTCTGGGGTTCGATCAGAGCGCACGTGACTTCGCCCGCGTCCGGGCCGGCGTCGCTCGGTCCGGCGTCCAGGCCCGCGCCGCTCGACGCGCCCGAGCTGCTGCTCGACGACGACGCCACTCCCGACGTGCCCGAGCTGCCGGTCGTCGTCCCCGACGAGCCTGTCGCCTCCGAGCCGTCCCCGTCCCCACAGCCGCCGACGATCGCAGTAAGGAAAAGCGCCATGGCTTGCGCGCAAATTCTCGTCCTGGCCGTGATCCGGTCGCCCATTCGATCGCCTCCTCGTGAGCGCGGGACCCGTCCCGCGTGCGCGCTCGAGTGACGGAGCTCTGCCACGCCTGATCACGCGTGGCGGCTGGGGTCATGCCCTGGCGGTCGCGGTCATGCGCGACCGCCGGCCCACCTCGGGGCAGACGGCGCACATGCGCGGCTTGCATTGTCGGCTCATGACGGCATCCTTAACGTCCAGGTCGTCTTGCTCGCGCCGTATCGCATCGCCACGCCGCCCCAGCCCCTGCGCACGGAGGAGGCCGACTCCTACGAGGCCAGGCTCCTCGCGGGCCGGAAGCGCTACTGGGCGCAGATGGCTCTGCTCGTGGCGGGCGGCATCGCGCTGAGCGGGATGGCGCTGAAGCTCTCCCGGCTCCGTCCGACGGGCGCGGAGCGGGCGCGGCGCCAGGAGACGATTCGCGTGCAAGATGCACGCACCACGGTACGCACCGCGCGCGAGGAGCTCGAGCGCGCGCAGGCGAGCTTCGACGAGGAGGTCCACGCGGCGCTGCGGAACAAGCTCGCGCCGGCGGTGCCGCTCGCCGCGTGCCCCATCTCTCTCGGCGATCCGGAGCGCCTCGTGCGCGGCCGCGCGATGATCCCACTCCTCGTCATTCGCGGCGAAGGGCCCGAGCACGCGCACTACTGGAGCCCCTCGCTCGAGCACGCGCGCCAGGACGTGACGACGGCCGAGTCGCTCCTCGACGGCGTGAATCCGATGTCGGCCGTGGTCTACACCGACGCGCTGGAGGCGAACCCGATCGATCAGCGCCTCACCCGTGACGTGATCGTCGTCGTCTCGCGCTGGAAGCCGCCATCGCGCGCGTCGGTCACCGCCTTCGAGCCGGGCGAGGTCGACGGCGTGGCGTACGTCTTCGACTACGCCACGCGCAAGATCGCGTGCGCGGGCGAGGTGCACGCGTCGAGCTCGAAGTCGCTCGAGTACACGTACAACGAGACGTACGACACGCGCGGCGTCCGCCTCGATCAGACGCTACAGGAAGACCTCGATCGCCAGATGGCACGGGCGGTCGCGGAGCCGAACGTCCTCTTCGCGACGCGCTGAGCTCGGCTCACTGCGTGTCGATGCACTCGAGGTTGTACTTGCGATGCCCCTGCGCATCGATCGTGTACGGATCGCACTTCTTCTTCTGCGAGGCGGTCGGGATGGCGCCGCCGCCGTTGCCCCAGTAGGTCGGCCGCGGCGGCGCGACGGGCGCCGCGCTCGCGGACGCAGACGGCGCGGCGCTCGCGGACGGGGCGACGACGGGCGTCTCGGTCGGCGCGGTGGTCGGCGTGAGCGAGGGCACCGCGAGCGGCATCGCGCTGGACGAGCCGGCGGTGGTCGACGACGACGAACCGCCGCGCGAGAGCGCGATGACCATGAGGATGCCGCCGATCAGCGCGAGCGCGGCGAAGAACGAGATCGCAGCGATGAGCGGCGCGTGGTCCCGCCGCTTCCGCTCCAGCTCGACCGGGACCTCCGTGCCCATCGGCGTGCCGCCCGTGGCGGACAGATCCGACGTGCGCATCGGCGGCATCTGGTACGGCCCGGTCTGCAGACGGGGATCCGACGGCGCCGAGCCGAGCGCGGTGCCCGGCGCGGGCGGCGGCGCGGGTGGCGGCGGCGGCACGCTGTTGACTTCGATCGTCGAGGCCGCCTTCTCCATCGCCTCGATGCGCTCCGAGCGGACGCGCAAGGCGTCGGCCGCGAGCTTCTCCACCCACGGTCCGACCTCGCTCGCCGGGGCGAGGCCGACCTTGCGCTCCAGATCGAGCGCCATGTCGCGTGCGTTCAGGTAACGCTTCTCGGGATCCGCGGCGAGGCCCTTCATGACGATGGCGTCGAGATCGGGCGGCACGTCGGGGCGGATCTCGCTCGGCTTCTGGAAGGAGCCCTGCATGATGCGGGTGACGATCTCGACGTCACGCGCGCCTTCGTGCAGGCGCTTGCTCGTGAGCGACTCCCAGAGGCACACCGCGCACGCGAAGATGTCGGCGCGCCGATCGACCTTGCCGCGGATCTGCTCCGGCGACATGTACGCGAGCTTGCCCTTGATCTGTCCCTCGCGCGTGACCTGCGCGCGGCCCGCCGCCTTCGCGACGCCGAAGTCGAGCACGCGCGCGATGCCGTCCGACCCGACGATGATGTTCTGCGGAGAGACATCGCGATGCACGACGTCGATGAGCTGACCCGACTGGTCGCGCGTCTCGTGCGCGCTGTGCAGCCCGAGGAGCACGCCGTGCATGATGGTGGCGATGACCTTGATCGGGATCGTGCTCGACGTGCCGGCGTTCCGCGAAGCACGGAGCAGGCGTGAGAACGTCTCGCCGTGGATGTACTCCATGACGAGGAAGAGGCCTTGCGGCGACTCGATCACGTCGACCATGGGGACGACGTTCGGATGACGGATGCGCGCGACGATGCGCGCCTCGTCCATGAACATCGTCACGAACTCGGGGTCGTTCGTGAAGTGCGAGTGCAGACGCTTGACCGCGACCGTTCGGCCGAAGCCCTCTCTTCCGAGCAGGCGGCCAAGATGGACGGTCGCCATTCCGCCCGACGCGAGGACGTCGAACAGCGCGTACCGCCCGATGATGAGCGGCCCATCGGCCGGCGCCGCAGCAGCTGACAAGACTTCGTCAGCGTATCAGACGACCGCGAAAGTCGAACAAACCTGACAAAACGAAGCGACGCACGACCCGAGGTGGGTGGTGCGCCGCTCATGTACACGCGCCCACGCGGCAGAGCCGCGTGGCGCACGCTTGGAGCCCTTAGATCACGGGCCGGCCATGTCGTTGAGGTCCGCCTGGAGGGCGAAGACCGGGAAGAAGAAGTAGAGGGCGAGGTTGCGAGACGTCGGCTGCATGCCGCGCATCTGCTTCGCCTTCTGCACTTCCTTCGGGACCATCGTCAGCCAGTAGATCCAGTTGTAGATCGGGATGATGATCGGCCAGCGCGGGAAGCCCGGGTTGCCGGCGGCGTTACGCATCTCGTTGAGCGCCTTGAGGGCGTTCAGGAGGAGCCAGATACCGCACGCGAGGTTGATGAGCGATCCGATGTACGCGATGAAGTAGAGCTCGGTCGCCTGCGCGACGCCGCTCAGGATCTGCGGGACGACGAACGCGAGGATCTCCGGGAGGAGACCGAACATGAACGCGTTGCGCATCGTGGGCTTCGCGCCAGGCGCGCCGCCAAAGCCGGGGCCCATCTGGCCCATGCCCTGCTGCATCTGGCCGAACGCGCCGCCCATCTGGGCGCCGAAGCCACCGCCGGGGGGCTGGCCATAGCCGGGCTGACCGCCAGGCTGACCGTAGCCGGGCTGACCCGGAGGCGCACCGCCGGGCTGACCGTAACCAGGCTGACCGCCGGGGGGACCGCCGAAGCCAGGCTGACCGCCGGGCGGCTGACCGTAGCCGGGCTGACCGCCGGGCGGCTGACCGTAGCCAGGCTGACCCGGAGGCGCACCGCCGGGCTGACCGTAACCGGGCTGACCGCCGGGCGGCTGTCCGTAGCCGGGCTGGCCGGGAGGCGCGCCGGGCTGACCATAGCCCGGCTGACCACCCGGGGGCTGACCGTAACCAGGAGGGGCTCCACCGGGCGGCTGACCGTAACCAGGCTGCTGCGGGGGCTGACCGGGTTGGCCATAGCCACCCTGCTGGGGCTGCTGCTGGCCGGGTTGACCGTAGCCGGGCTGCTGCGGCTGGCCGTAGCCACCTTGCTGGGGCTGCTGGCCGGGGTAGCCGCCGCCGCCGGGCGGATAGCCGGGGGGATAGTTGCCGCCGGGGGGTTGGTTCATGGCGGACATCTTACGCTGGGTCCGCGTGCCAGATCACGTTTTGTTCGAACGAGAATATCGAACGATTTCGGACCTATTTTACCGAGGCGCGGATACGGGCACGACCGGAGCCACGGCCGGGCTGGCTGCAGAATGCACGGAGCTTGGCCCTGGTTTTAAGGCCCTGACCGGGCGTACGCCCCGGATCGGCACGAAGTAGTAAAGGATGACGGCGGCCGACGCAGCGAGGAAGAGCGCCGCAACCACACCCAGCATGACGGAGCGCTCCTGACGCTTCCGAGACTGCTGCGCGGTCCAGTGGTTCACCGTCCGTCCAGCGCTCGCCGCCGCGTGCCGGCGGTTCGTGTCGTAGGGGTTCGGTGCGTGCAGCGCCGGCATGCCCGGGACGCTCTGCGGCGCGATCGCGCCCGGCGTGATCATGCGCACGGAGGAGACGGCGGAGATCTGCGAGAGCGAGCCGACCTCGCGCTGCACGTTCGCGAGCGAGCCGAGGACGGCGAATGATCCGAAGGGAGAGAGCGAGCGCGCGAACATGGCCGCCGTCGCCCAGCGTTGATCGCGATCGCGGACGAGCGCGCGCTGCACGGAGCCGACGAGCGCGGCGGGCGTCTCGGGACGAAGCTGCGGGATCGGACACGGGTCCTCGGCGAGCACGCGATCGAGGACCTCCTTCACGTTGTTGCCGACGAAGGCCATCTGCCCCGTGATGGACTCGTAGAGGATCGCGCCGAGCGCCCAGATGTCGGCGCGGTGATCGACGCCCATGGGCTCGCGGATCTGCTCGGGCGGCATGTAGGCCGGCGTGCCGAGCGCGCGCGTGTCGCGCGTGATGCGCTGCTTCGTCGGCCCCGCGCCCTTCGAGATGCCGAAGTCGAGGACCTTCACGCGACGCGAGCCGTCGGGGCGTCGCGCGAGGAACAGGTTCGCGGGCTTGAGATCGCGATGCACGATCCCGAGCGAGTGCGCCGCCGCGATCGCGTCGAGCGCCTGCAGGATGTAGTCGACCGCCTCGCCGAGCTCGAGCTGCCCGCGGTTCATGAGCTCCTCCTCGAGGTCGTTTCCCTCGAGGTACTCCATCACCATGTACGGGATGCCGGACGTGAGCATGCCGACGACGGAGACGCGGCACACGTAGTCGGACTGAATCTTCGCCGCCGCGCGCGCCACGCCGAGGACGCGCGCGATCGACTCCTCGGGCGTGCCGAACTTGTGCTCGATCAGGAACTTGATCGCGACGACCTGATCGAGGGTCGTATGACGAGCCGCCGCGACCACGCCCATCGCGCCCACGCCGAGCAACCGCTCGACGCGGTATTTGTCGACGATGTCACCGACGTTGATCGGTGAGGTGTACGGCTGGCCGTACGACGCGGGTCCGTGCTGGGCCAATCAGCCATCGAGAATAACAACCGATTTTCACGATGGAAGCCCGCGAGACGGCTGGATCATTCGGCCATCTGCGCTCGTGTGGGCACGTGCACCCGTCTTACTTGCAGCGGTTCATTTCCCCGGCTTGAGCTCCGTGACGGTGTCGGCCTGATCCGAGAACCATGCGCTCGCGTGGCTATCGACGATGCCGGCGCCCATGGCCTTCCATGACATCGAGGCCCACTGGCCCTTGTTCAGCATGACGTCGTTGTGGACCGCGCTCGACGACCAGAAGGAGATCGCCTGCTTCGCATCGAGCACGAGGCCAGCCTTCTTCTCACCGGGCTGACCGATGCTGATCTCGAAGCCCGTGCCCTTGAACGGCGTGATCTCGCTCGGCTTGTACCACATGCATTTCGCCTGCGCGTGGTCGGGCGTGTAGCAGCACGGCGTCCACGTGCCGCGATTCGTCCAGCTGTGATCGTTGCACTGTGCAGCCATCGGCGTGGCCGTGGAGAGGTCCTTCACGTGCGCGTCCGCGACCTTCGAGAGCGACTTCGAGATCGGGATCGGCGGAAGGCCGTTCTGCTGCCGGTACTGGTTGATCGCGTTCGCGAGCTCGAGGCCGCGCGTGTCCACCGTGCTGGGGGTCGGCTGCGGCGGCGTGGGCGTCGGCTGCGGGAGGTTCGGCCACGGGATCGGCGGCGCGCCTCCCTTGAGGAGATCGCCGAGCATCGTGACCCACGGGTTGTACGGCTGCGCGGGCTGCTGCGACGGCGCGGGCGCCGGCGGCTGGCTCGGCGCGGGCGCCGGCGACTGCGACGGAGCCGGCGCTGGCTGCTGGCTCGGATACGGCTGCGGCTGCGGCTGCGGCGGGTAGTAGTAGCCGGGCGGAGGCTGCGGCTGCGGCTGCGGCTGCGGCTGTTGCGGCTGCTGCGCGGCCTGCTGCTTCCCGTAGCCGAGGTCACAGCCGACGGCGACGACGCCGGCAAGAAGAAGCGAAGCGTTCACCAACCGCATTGTTCACCCTTGTTCTGCTCTTGAAGATACGCGCGGAGCGGCTTGAAGTACTCGACGAGCGCCGACGCGTCCGCCTTCGACTCGCCGCTGAGGACGGCGAGCGCCTCCGGCCACGGCTTGCTCATGCCGAGCGAGAGCATCGCCTTCAGCTTCTCGCCCGCCGCCTTGTTGTTGTAGATGCTGCACTTGTCGAGATCGCCGCTGAAGCCCGCCGCCTTGCAGAGCGCGCGGTGGAACTGGAACTGGTAGATGCGCGCGAGGAAGTAGCGGACGTACGGCGTCGATGCCGGCACGTGGAACTTCGCGCCCGGATCGAAGTCCGACTCGCTGCGCGCGATTGGCGCGTCGACGCCCTGGTACTTCTTGCGAAGCGCCCACCACGCCTCGTTGTACTTGTCCTTCGGCGTCTTGCCGCTGAAGACGTCCCAGCGCCACTTGTCGATGAGGAGCCCGAACGGAAGGAAGGCGACCTTGTCGAGGGCCATCTTCATCTGGAAGTTGAGGCGCCCCTTGTCACCCTGCGGGAGCTGATCGATGAGGCCGAGACCCTTCAAATACTCGGGCGTGACGCTGAGCGCGAGCGTGTCGCCGATGCCCTCGTGGAAGCCGTCGTTGGCTCCCTGCTGAAAGAGCATCGGGAGCTTGTAGTAGTAGTGGAAGTAGTAGTTGTGACCGAGCTCGTGGTGGATCGTGATGAGATCCTCCTCCGTCGGCTCGATGCACATCTTGATGCGGAGATCGTTGTTCCAGGTCACGTCCCACGCGCTCGCGTGACACACGACCTCGCGATCCTGCGGGCGCTTCAGCAGCGAGCGCTCCCAGAAGCTGTCCGGCAGCCTGTCCATGCCGAGCGAGGTGAAGAACGCCTCGCCGAGCTGCACCATCTTCTTCGGGTCGTACTTCTTCTCCTTGAGCTTCTTGTCGACGTCGAGCGAGCCCTGCCCCGGGAACGGCTCGACGAGGTCGTAGACGTTCTGCCACTCCTGCGCCCACATGTTGCCGAGGAGGTGCGCCGGGATCGGCGCCTTGGCCTTCACCTTGTCCGCGCCGTACTTCGCGCGGAGCTTCTTGCGCGTGTAACAGTGGAGGTCGTCGTAGAGCGGCTTCACGTCGTTCCAGAGACGCTCGACGTCGGCCTCGAAGGCCTCCGGCGCCATGTCGTAGTTCGAGCGCCAGAGCGCGCCCATGTCCGCGAAGCCGATCTCCTTCGAGCCCTTGTTGCCGAGCTCGGTGTAGCGGACGTACTTGGAGCGCATCACGGGCGCGATGGAGTGCCAGCCCTGCCAGGCCTCGAGCTGCTCGTCGTAGTTGCGGCTCTTCTTGAGCACGCGCGACAGATCGTCGAGCTTCATGCACGCGGGCTTCTCGCCAGGCGCAGGCGGCTTCGCCGGCTTCCAGGTCTTGCCGAGCGCGGAGTCCTTCTTCGGGCAGTACTCGCCCTTGCCGTAGAGGCCGGTCATCTCGGTCTCGAGCTTCGTGAGCTCCTCGCGCTCCGTGGCGTTCGACGGCGTGGGCACGACCTGCGCGAGCTTGAGCAGCGTGAGCTGGCGCGCGGTGACGGGGTCGATCCCTCGCACGCCGTCGAAGCGATGCGCCTTCTGGATCGCGTCGGTCACGTAGGCGGCGGTCGCCTCCTCGCCGGACGCGGAGAGCGCCTCGGTGTCGTCGGTGATGAAGTTCAGGTTCACCCACGAGGCGCGGTCGCGGGCGACCCAGAGCCTCCGCAGATCCTTGTCGACCTGCTCCATGAACTTCTTCGCCTCTTCCGGCGTGGCCGCGGTCGCGGGCGGCGCGGTCGTGGGCGGCGCGGCCGCCGGCGGCGGACACGTCGGGCAAGGCGCGGCCGGCGGCGGCGTCTCACCGCCGCATGCAGCGGCGAGCACGAGGGTCGACAAGGCGAGGGCAATGGTCGAAAAGCGCATACCGCTCGCGCTTCTAAACCAGCGCTGACACGTTGGCAAAGGACGACCGGACGGGAATCTCGAGGCCCGCCAACTTGTCGTGAACGTGGGCCCACCGCGCCGTAACCCCGCGGAATGAGCGACGCGTTCGTCCGGGCACGCGCCTCGCAATTCCGGGGGCATGCCGCTGAAGAAGGTCGTGTCCGCCGCTGTCCCCGCCATGATCGCCGTGGCCGCCTTCTTCCAGGCTCACGCGGTGGGGTCCCTCGTGGACGCGTCCATCACGCCGGCCGCGATCGCGCCCTTCGCGGAGGCGCGCGCCGCGTCATCGCCGCGTCCCGCGCGCACGACCTCGGGCCAGAGCATCGTCGAGCGGAACATCTTCGACTCGACCGCGAAGCCGAAGGCGCTCGAGGCCACGGATGTCGTGGACGGCGATCCGTCACGGGTCCCGATCTGCGAGGGCGTGCGCGCCGTCGTGACGGTGCGCGCCGACAGGCCGGACGCCTCGTTCGCGGCGCTCGATGTGGGCGGGAAGCGTCACCTGCGAAAGCGCGGCGGTGAGGTCGCGGATCTCCGGCTCGTCTACGTCGGAGACGACCGCGTCTGGCTCCAGCGGGGCGACACGCTGTGTCAGGCGCCGCTCTTCGTGCGCGCGCCCGAGGCGCCGTCGAAGCCTGCGCCCGCGTCTAGTGCGACAAACCATTCGTCACCGCTCGAGAAAGAGCTCGCCAAGCAGATCCAGAAGACGGGGCCGAGCGAGTACGCCATCGATCGCGGCGCCGTCTCCCGCATCCTCGAGGCGCAGGCGGAGCTGATGAAGACGCCGCTAACCCCCGAGAAACAGGGCGACCAGGTGGTGGGCTATCGCCTCGTGCGCGTGAAGCCCGGGAGCGTCCTCTCGTCGCTCGGACTCGAGTCGGGGGATCGACTCGAGTCGATCGACGGCGTCTCCGTCACGAGTCCCGAGGGGATGATGCAGGCCTACGCACGGCTCTCCACCGGCACACTGAGCCACCTCGTCATCCACGTGAACCGCGCGGGCAAACCGCTCAATCTCGATTACTCGATCCGGTGAAGAGCGATAACGTCGAGAACTGATGAGCTCGACCTGGCGTTGGATCCTCGCGTCGGTGGTGGTGGTGGGCGGCGTGATCGCGGCGTGCGCGTCGTCCGACGACGGCAAGCCGTCGGGCCCCGTCGTGAAAGAGGTCGCGCGAAAGGAGGTCGGCGCCGCGGGCGGTCAGGTCAGCGGCGGCGGCGCGACGATCGACATCCCCGAAGGCGCGGTCGACGACGGGACCGTCATCGTCATCACTCAGCTCGAGGCCACCGCCGCGAACCTCCCGAAGTCGAGCGTGCTCGCGGGCGCGGTCTACTCGCTCCTTCCCGACAACGTCGAGTTCAAGAAGCCGGTCACGGTGCGCCTCGCGATCGATCCGTCGAAGAAGCCCGCCGACGGTCTCGGCTCGCTGGTCATCTTCCGCGCGCCCGCGAACACGAACGAGTGGACGGTGCGCGGCGCGAACAGCGTCGAGGGCAACGAGGTCGTCGCGAAGACGACACACTTCTCGTGGTGGGCGCCGGCGGTCGCGGGCGACAGCTCGTGCTTCCACAACCAGTGCCGCCTCGACGCGGGCACCGCGCGCGGGATGCCCGAGTTCCCGGGCCTGAACTGCTTCATTCCGACGACCGGTCCGTCCGTTCACTGCATCGGCAAGGGCGAGAACAACTCCGCGCCCTACGAGTGCGGATGCAAGGACACGGACACCGTGCTCCAGACGTTCGACCATCCGCCGTCCGACTCGCAGATGTCGGCCCTCGCCGCGCAGTGCGGAGGCGCGTGTCCGCCGCAAGTGCAGATCCCGTGCACCATCACACCCGTCTGCGGCGCCTACGAGCCAGCGGAGGGAGATCTGCCGAGCGTCCCGGGCACCACCCCGGGCTGGACGTGCAAGACGACGTCGGCCCCCTACCCGCTCCGCTGCGCGCACGTCCCCGGCCAGCCGATCGCGACGTGCAAGTGCGACGCGCAATCGAAGCGCCCCAACGAGATCATCACCCTGAACGGCATCTCGCCGCCGAACGACAACGACCTCCTCCTCATCTGGACGGACGCGTGCGGTGGCAACTGCATCCCGCCCGTCGGGAGCTCGGGCGGCATCCCTGGCTCGAGCGGCGGGCCGAGCACGAGCGGCGGCCCGCCCAGCGGCAACACGTGCGTCCCCGTGCTCAAGTACATCCCTGGTCACGTGGAGTGCGAGGTCAACGCGTTCTGCAGCGGCGACGGCTACAGCGCCTCCTGCCTCCCGGAGGGCCCGAACCCGAACGGGCCCCCGAAGTGCGAGTGCCGCATGAACGCAGGCATCACGAAGACCTTCTCGATCACGTCGTGCGCCACCACCACCGCGGACGCGCTCGCGAAGCAGTGCGGCTTTCCCGATCCGAGCACGCACGACGCGGGCACGCCGAGCTCGAGCGGCGGACCGCCCGTGAATGACAGCGGCACCATCCAGTACCTCTGCTCGCCGCAGCCGCCGCAGATGCCGGCCGGTCAGAGCGGCCCATGCACCATCGGCGGCGCGCTCAATCCCGGCGGCGGGGTTTGCCCGAACGGCGAGAACATCGCGTGCTCGCCCTTCGACGCCTCCAACGGCCTCAGCCAGTGCGACTGCATCAAGAACGGCGTCGTGCAGAAGACGGTGACCGGCCCGTGCCCCTCCATCGGCACGCTCTGGCAGGCGTGTGGCTTCGACTTCCCCGGCGCCTCCGACGGCGGCCCGCCGGACGCGGCGCCCTAGCGGCGGATCAGGACCTCACGGCCGCGGCCAGGCGCGCGATGCCGTCGAGCACCTTCGCGGGCGGGACGCTCGTGAAGCAGAGGCGCGCGAAGTTCGCGTAGTCTGCGCCGAACGCGTGGCCGGGCGCGAGCAGCACGCCGCGCTCGACGGCGCGCTCGAGGATCGGCAGCGCGGGCGCGCCGAAGTCGACGAAGAAGTACGTCGCGCCCTCGGGCTCGTGGAAGCGAAGGCCGGCCTCTCGCAGCGCCTTCGAACACTGGTCGCGCACGTCACGGTAGGTCGCGCACGCGGACGAAGGAAACGCGGCGTCCGCGATGGCGGCGAGCGCGGCGCGTTGCATCGCGACGGAGACGTTGAACGCGGAGTGCGTCGACACGCGACGACCGAGCGCGACGACCGGCGCCGGCGCCGCCACGTAGCCGACGCGAATGCCCGCGAGCGCGTGGCTCTTCGAGAGCGAATGGAGCTCGATCGTGCGCTCGCGCATGCCGGGCCAGGTGGCGATGCTCGGCGGGCGCTCGCCGAACACGACCTCGTCGTAGACCTCGTCCGCGAAGACCCACAGGTCGTGCGCGCGCGCGAAGTCCGCGATGCGCTCGAGATGGGCCGCGCTCAGCACCTTGCCGTCCGGATTGTTCGGCGAGATGAGGTAGATCGCGCGCGTCTTGGGCGTCCGCGCCGCCTCGAAGATGGCGTACGGATCGAGCGAGGGATCATCGTAGAGCCGCTGCGTGAGCGGCGCCTCGACCGGAAACGCCCCGCACGACGTGAAGATCCCGGGCGCGAGCGGCCAGTATGGAGAGGCGAGGATCACCTCGTCGCCCTCGTCGAGCACGGCGCGCGCCGCGCAGTAGAGCGCGTGCGTCCCGCCGTTGCCGACGAGGATCTCGGTCACGGGGTCGACCTCGCGACCGAGGCGCGCGGCGATCGCGCCGCGGAGCTCGGCGGTGCCGGCGGTGGCACCGTAGCGATGGAGCGACGCGTCCGTGCGCTCGAGCGCGGCGAGCGCGTCCGTCGCCGCGGCGGGCGGCGCGACGTGCGTGTCGCCGATCTGGAGCGGGATGAGCTCCGCGCCCTTCGCGGTGAGCTCGTCGATGCGGGTCTGCAGCGCCGCGAAGACGGGCGGCTGGATGCGCGAGGCGGTCCGAGAGAGCTTCATCCCCGCCCGCCTCCGCGCGTCGCTCAGAAGCCGAACATGCCGCCGAGCTCGGGACCGACGCTCGGCACGAACGCGTTCAGGAACGCGAAGTTCGCGCGGGCGCCCGCCATGATCGCGAAGTTCGGGACGGGAGCGAAGCGGAGGCCGCCGCCCACGCCGAGGAAGCCGGGGCCGGCGATGTGCCAGGCGTCGACCTGGCGCTTCTGCGCGGTGCCGGTGGTGGTGTCGGCCTCGATCGTCTGCACCTCGACCTTCGTCTCGTAAGGCGCGACGCCCGCGCCGACCATCGCGTAGGGCGCGAGGCCCTTCTTCCAGATCGGGTCCTTGCCGAAGACGTACGTGAGGCGAAGCTCGAGGTGGATCGGCGCGCCGAAGCGCTTGCCGTCCTGGGCCGCGGCCTCACCCGGATACGTGTTGATCACGAGGCCGATGCGCGCGCCGATCAGCATGTTGCCGCTCAGCGCGTAGTCCGCCGCCGCCATGATGCGGATGTTGCCGAGCGCCCCGCCGCCCGCGACCTTGTCCGAGCCACGGTTCTTCGACTCGACGATGCGGTCGTTGGCGTCCTTGCCCGTCTTCGGATCGCGCGTCGGGTAGTCGTCGCCGCTCTTGGTGACGCAGTAGTAGTTGTCACCGTTGACGGGATACGCGTCGTTCTTCAGCTTGCAGGCGTCCTCGACGCTCGGGATGAAGTTCCAGTCGAGCGAGGCGTTCAAGCCGACCCAGAAGCGCGGCTTCTTCGCGCCCTTCTCCTCGAAGTCGGTGCACTTGCTGCTCTTGCACTCGTTGCTCTTGCACTCGGCGTCTTCCTCGCAGACCTCGCCGCCCTCCTTGCCGGTGGGCTCGCTCTTCTGCGAGTCGTCCTTGATCTTGCCGCCGGCCTTCTTGCACCCGGGGAAGTCGGGCGGGCAGTCGCCGGTGTCCTGGCACTGGACCGGGGGCGCCTGCTGCGGGAGATGCGGCGGATCGTCGGGACGATCCTGCGTGACCTGGACCTTGTAGGAGTTGTTGCGATCGCCGCCGTTCGCGACGGGATCGTTGTTCGAGTCGAAGCCGGTGAGGAAGTACTGGACGACGCCCTGCTGGACGTCGGCGCACGGGATGAGGCCGCCCCAGCCCTTCTCGCCCATCTTCTTCAGATCGGCGTTCTTCCAGTCCGCCATGCCGAAGCTCTTGTAGCGAGCGACGACGCGCGCGAGCTGCTGGTCGCCGTTGTACTCCGTGTAGACCGGGATCGCGGTGCGGATCTGCTGCTGCTGGGTCGGCATGTGCGCGAAGTCGCCTTCGGGGCCGCCGCTGTCCGCCACGGGCTTCTTCTTGGGCCTGGGCTCGTCGCCGCCGCCGCCCGAGACACGCTTCTTCGCCTCCGCGAACGCCGCGTCGAGGTCCTTCGTCTTGATGTCCGGATCGAGGCTGATACCCGGATCGAGCTTGAGCGCCTCGACGAAGTTGTTGATGCCCTTCTCCTTGTCGATCGCGCCGCCGATCTGGATGACGCCGAGATCGCGCTTCAGCTTCGCGCGGAGGCCCGGGCCGCACTTGCTCTCGCCGCACTGAGCGATCGCCTTGTCGAGCTTCTCCTGCGCCTTCGAGAAGTCGGTCGCGATGTAATCGTCCATCGCCTTCTTCTGAAGACCGGTCGCGGCGGCCTCGGTCTTTGCGTCTGCGAGCGCTCCCGGAGCGAGGAGGAACAGCGCGAGACCGAGCATCCAGAAGAGCGCGGAACGTTTCATTGCGGGTGCGACCATTACACAAGATCGCGCCCGAAAGGCCGAGAAAACTGGCTAGGGCTTCGCGGGGGTGCTGGCTTCCGTGCGAATGAACTGAACACGCCTGTTCAGGGCTTTGTGATCGGCGGTGTCGTTCGGGACGAGGGGCTGGTTCATGCCGTAGCCCTTCGCAACGAGGCGATCCTCGGCGATGCCGCCCTTCACGAGGTAGGCCTTCACGGAGGCCGCGCGATCCTGCGAGAGCTTCAGGTTCAGGGCCGCCGCGCCGACGTTGTCGGTGTGGCCCTGTACTTCGAGCGTGACCTTCGGGTTGGCCACGAGGACGTCCTTGACCGCGTCGAGGATGGGGAAGCTGACCGGCTTGATGGTCGCCTTCGCCGTATCGAACTGGATCTGCTGCGTGATGCGGATTTCCTTGGCCGTGACGACGACGAGCGCGGGGCAGCCCGGCTTGGCCGCGTTGGGCTGGCCCGGCGTGTTCGGGCACTGGTCCTCGGTGTCCGGGACCGTGTCGCTGTCGTTGTCGGGGTCGGGACAGCCGTCCTCGTCCTGGTAGCCGTCCGGATCTTCCGGCTCGAGCGGGCACTTGTCCTTGTCGTCCGGGACGCCGTCGGCGTCGTTGTCGAGCTCGGGGCAGCCGTCCTCGTCGAGGTAGTTGTCCTTGTCCTCGGGCTCGAGCGGGCACTGATCCTTCGAGTCGGGGATGCCGTCCTTGTCCGTGTCCGGATCGTCGGGGCAGCCGTCGATGTCCTCGTAACCGTTGTACGTCTCACGCTGATCGGGGCACGAGTCGAAGCCGTCACCGATGCCGTCGCCGTCGCGATCGCCTTCGCGCGCGTAGCTCGGCTCGTCCGTGTTGCAGCGGTCGCCGGGGGACATGTCGAGCGCGGCGTGTGCGTTCTTCTCCGCGATCTCGACGTGGTTCTGCGCGTCCGAGAGGCGGCCCTGATCGAGGCGAATCTTCGCGAAATCGCTGTGCGACTTGGCCAGCGCGAGCTCGCGCGGAGCGCAGCGCATCGCGCCGTTCGCCTCCGCCTTCTTCACGACGGAGTCGATGCCCGCGAGCTTTCCGCGCGTGACGGGCCCCGCGGCGCACGCGTTGAGGCCGACGAGCACGACGAGGCCGAGCGCGAGCGACCGCCCCATGCGGCTGCGCCGTACGATGCCGAGGTGGTTCGAACGGGGGATCATTTCTCCCAGCCGTCGTCCTTTTCCTTGTCGGCCTTGTCCTTGTCGGTGTCGTCGCCGCGCTTCGCGTTGCCGATCTTGTCGATCGCCTTCTGCGCGTAGCTCTCGGCCGTCTCGGCCATGTTCGCGGCGTCGCCGTAGCTCGCCTCCGACGCGTGGAGGCGCGCTTCGCGGAGATGCTCTCGAGCGTAGTAGTACTCGTACGGCGCCTGCTTCTCGGCGCCCATCTCGCGCGCCTGCTCGAGGCGAGCCTCGGCCGCATTGATGTTGATGGCGTAGTAGACGCTCCCGCATCCGGAGAGCGTGACGACCGCAACGACCGCTAGTAGGCCCCGGATACGCGTCATGACGCGCTACGAGAGGTACTACGCTTTTACAGCTTGCGGAAGACGCCTACGACGACGCCGAGCAGCATGGTCGGCTTGAAGTCGACCGCGCGGACGAGGATAGGCGCCATGGCTTTATTTGCCGGCTGAAAGCGCACGTAGTCCTTCTCCGGGTAGTAGTACTTGCAGGTCGCCTCGTCGCCGATGAGCGCCACGACGATGTCCCCGCGCTTCGCCTCGAGGGCTTTCCGAACGAAGATGTAGTCGCCGTTGAGGATGCCGGCCTCGATCATCGAGTCGCCGTGGATGCGGAGGCCGAAGACCTCACGCCCGCCCTTCACGAGGCTCCGATCGACGCGGACCGTGTCGAGGACCTGCTCCTCCGCGAAGAGCGGAAGGCCGGCGGCGACGCGGCCGAGGACCTTGATCTCGACCAGATCCTCGTCGTCGTTCGCACTGGCGCCCGTGAGATCGGTCAGCGGAATGTCGCGCCCGAGGCCGTTCAGCGAGGCGTGCTCGCCGCTCTCGTCCGCGTCGACCTCCGCATTACTGTTCGCGTGTGCGGTAGGCCGGAGCGCGCGCGACTTCATGTCTTCGCGCGTGAGGTACCCCTTACGCTCGAGCGCTCGAAGGTGATCGTTCACGCCGTTCGTCGAACGGATGCCCATCTTCGCGCCGATCTCGCGCAACGTCGGCGGATAGCCGCGGTCGGCGATCGACTGGCGAATGAAGTCGAGGACCATCTGCTGGCGTTCGGTCAGACCTTGCACACTGTTCAGGCTACTGAACGGGCGTACCCGAGTCAAGCAACGCGCTCCGATTTGTCCACATGTCTTCCACAACTCCCTTCTATGTCGGGGTTTCCTGCCGATTCTCGGCTCCCTCTCCTCTCCTTTCTCGGTAGCTTTCGGGCGTGTTCGAACGGTGGCTCATCGCAAAAGGGAATGTCTTCGCCCCCAACTGGGAGACCCTCATCAAGCTGGTGGAGAAGCTGAAGGAGGAGAAGTGGCTGGTCGGCCAGGGGACCGCCTACACGACCGTGGAGAAGGGCGAGACCAACACGGAGGCGGTGCCAGACACGATCGAGCGCCCCTGGCTCGACGACGAGAGCCGCGAGGAGCTCCGCATGGTGTGGAAGGTGGCCGCGGACAAAAGCCCGCTCACCGGCCCCGCGTCCACCATCGAGATCCAGCGCGCGCCGGACTTCGTCTACCCGCTCCGGAAGGGCATCGGTCCGCTCCCCACCGAGTGCAAGTGCAAGGAGGACCTCTCCTTCGAGTGGGACGAGGACGAGCTCACGCCCACCTTCGAGAAGAGCCAGGGCATCTACACGGAGTGCGAGGACTGCTCGCGCACGTTCGATCCGGCCAAAGGCACGGCGAAGCTCACGGACCCCGTCACGAAGCAGACGGAGGAGGTCCCCGGCGGCGCCGCCTATCGCTTCGCGATCAAGGTGACGTCGGACGAGCCCGCCGCGTTCGGTCCCGACTTCCTCGCGTTCATGGCGAAGGAGTTCAACCGCTCCTTCTACGAGGTCGGCGCGCCGCGCTGACCGCCCGCCGCGGGTCTAGAAGCGCCCGCTCGTCGAGAGGAAGGTCAGCTTGTCGTTCGTCTCGCGCAGGCGCGTCGCGAGCATGCGGACGCAGCTCCAGAGGACCTCGTACGCGAGGTCCTTGTGGAGGAAGAGGAGGTCGTCGAAGGCGTCCTTCGTGATGACGAGCAGACGACAGCGCTCGTGCGCGAGGGCGCCGGCGGAGCGCGGGCTCTCGTCGAGGAGCGCCATCTCGCCGAAGACCTCGCCCGGACCGAGCACCGCGAGCGCTTCCTCGCCCATGCCCCCGACCTCGCGCGAGATGCGGACCTTGCCCTCGAGGATGATGTAGAGCTTGTCGCCCGGATCGCCGTACTGGAAGAGACGCTGCCCGTACGCGTGCGTCTCCTCCGTGGTCACGTGCGCGATCATCGCGAGCGCTTCCGGCGTCAGTCCGTCGAAGAACGGCACCTTTGCCAGCTGCTCTTCGCGCTCGGAGCCCGTCTCCGGACGCTGGTCCGTCGGCTCCGCGATCACGCTCGCATCGTTGGCCACGGGCGCAGCGTATCGCGAGCGGTCAGGGGCTGACCAGCTTTGGATGAGGCCTTTTCCTCGTTCCGATGCTCAGGGAGCGTTCGGGTCTTCTCCGCCCGTGCCGTCGTCGCCCTCCGGCAGCGGCTTCTCTTCTTCGGCTGGGACCTGCTCGGTCGCCGGGATGGCGTTGTTCTGGGTCGTCTCGTCCGTCGTCGCGGGCGCCGTGCCGTCCGCGTGACCACCGCAGCTCAGTTTGTCGGCGGTGAGGTCCGACAGCTTGTCGACCGCGATGAGGCCGTTGATCAACTTGCGCGTCCGGTCGATCAGCTGCGTCCGCTTGTTCGTGATCGCACCCGCGCTGGGCGCCGGCTGCTCGAGCGCGAGGTAGCGCCAGGCGACGTCGCACGCGCTCTCGATGTCCTGTCCCTGGAACGGATCGAGCTCCGCGAAGGTCGCGATCGGCTCGGAGTCGACAAGCTGGTTGATCTGCCAGTAGTGCGAGCCCTGGATGAGCGCGAGGCCGCGATCGGCGGCGGGGGTCGGGTTGTTGCGCTCGATCCACGAGTCGAGGGAGCGCGCGACGGTCGGCGCCGAGAAGAGCGACGGATCGATGATCATCGGGGTGCCGGTCGCGGTCACCTTCACCATCGGCGCGACGTGCCACGACCACACGGGTCCGTTCTGCGGCTGCAGCGAGCCGCCGTTGGTCGCGTAGATGTACTGCGAGCTCGACGGAATGCGCTCGATCGCGAGCTCCATCGACATGTAGAGCGCACGCGCGTAGCAGCCGTCCGAGGTGTAGCCCCACGGGAGGTAGTCGATGCTGCGGGCGATCTCGAACGCGCGGTCGGCCTGGGCCTGCGTGACGATCGCCCGCGACTCGCTCGAGCCGACCGGCTCGCTGTCCGTCGTGGTCTGGCAGGCGACGACCGCGCTGCTCAGAAGGAGAAGGGCGGCGACGCCGCGGAGGTGAAGGGCCGACATCTTCCGCCAGTGTGTGCAACCGGAATGCCGGGCCCCTGCGTGGATCGCCCGCCAATCCATTCCAGTACTTGGCTAGGGCTGCCGCTGTAACGCCGGTGGACGCTGGTCCAGACCTTTCGCGCCATGCGCTCGGGGATCACGGTGCTGGGGGAGGAGTCGGAGCTCGTCTGCGGTCGCGAACTCCCGATCCCAGGCCGCGAGCTTCGGGGCCATGAGGCGATGCCAAACCGGCGGAATCAGGGCGATCACGATGGTCGTGAGGTAGCCAGCGATCATCATCGGCGCTTCGGGGTACGGGCGAAGCTCGTGGTACGGGACCTCGCCTTGCGCGTGATGGTGTGAATGTCTCGTGAGATTGAACATCGCCCAGGAGCTCACGCGCCGGTTCGTGTTCCAGGAGTGGCGTGGTTCGACGGGCCGCCGTGGATCACGGACGATCCCGTAGTGCTCCATGTAGTTCACGATCTCGAGGAGCGCCTTGCCCCAGAGCGCGGAGGCCACGAAGAAGCCCGCCGCCCGCGCGCCGCCCATCGCCCAGGCCGCCGCCACGAGCGCCGCGCTCATCGCGTATCCACGGATGAGTGCATTATGCACAGACCAGACGGAGCGCCCCTTCTTCGCGAGGCGATCCGCTTCGATCTTCCACGCGCTCACGTTCCCGCGGATCGTCGAGACGAGGACGTGGGCGTAGACGCTCCGCCCGCGCGGCGCGGTCGCGGGGTCGGCGATCGTCGCGACGTAGCGGTGATGGCCGTAGACGTGTTCGATGGCGAAGCTCACGTCGAAGCTGAACGCGAGCAGCCAGCGCCCGAGCGCCATCGAGACGCGATCCCACGTTCGATGCGTGAGCTCGTGAGCGGGGATCGTCCCGACCATGCCGATCATGAGGCCGGTCAGCACGAAGCCGGAGAAGTGGTGAATCCCGGCCGTCGCGGCGCGCGCGGCGAGCACGTCGTAGCCGGTGAGCCGCGTCACGAGGGCGCCGAAGCCGAGCGGATCGCCGGACGCCATCGTCCACACCGAGGAGAAGACGATCAGCGCGAGCAGCGGCAGCGCGAGCCAGAGCTGCGCGGTCATGATCCACGGGCGCCGGAACTCCGGCGTCGAGGTGTCGTCGCCCGCGAGCGCGTCGCCGAGGATGTAGAGGGTGAGCACGCCGAGGAGGCCCGCGGTGGTGACGCGCCCGCCGCCGAGTAGTGATGCGGTCGCGAGGAGACCGATGGCGTGGAACAGGAAGTAGCGGAGGTACGCGAAGAGCCCCGCCGTGGGGCGAGCGCTCGCCTGCGCCGCCGCGTCCGCGCGCGTGGTGAAGCGGTCGAAGCGAATGCGCTCACGCGGCACGCCGGCCTGCGAGAGCACGTCGACGGCGGCGTCGATCATCGCGGGCGGCCCGCAGAGATAGGCGTCGTGCTCCGCCGTCGCGAGGGCCGCGACCTTCTCCGTCACCGGCCCCACCACCGGCACGAACGTGAAGCGCCCGCGCGCCTCGAGCGTGCGGATCGCTTCGAGCGCGTAGAGATCGGCCTCCGTGCGGACGCCGAAGATCAGCGTGACGTCGCGATCCCGGCACTCCTCGAGCATCGCCAGGATCGGCGGCAGCCCGCTGCCTCCCGCGACGCACACGATCGGCCGCTCGCCCGGCCGCAGCCAGAAGTCCCCGTGCGGGCCGTCGATGCGGAGCGGCTCGCCCACGAGGTTCGTCAGCTGCACGAGCGTCGAGAGCTCCCCGCCCTCGACGTGGCGCACGTAGAGCTCCACGATGCCGTCGGGGCGCGGCGGCGTCGCGAACGAATAACTGCGCGTCACGCCCGGCAGGCGATCGAGCGTCAGGTCGCCGAACTGCCCGGCGCGGTAGTCGAGCGCCGCTTCGAGCTGGATCGTGAGATGCGTGATGTCGCGCGTGACCTTCTCCTGGCCGACGACATGACCGCGGATCCCCTCGCGCCTGGGCTCGTACTCGATCGTCACGTCGGTCTTGGCGACCGACTGACAAGCGAGCACGTAGCCCTGCGCGATCTCCGCGGCGCTGAGGAGATACCCAGTCTCCGTCAGCTCGCGGACCTCCCCCGATGCGACGCGACACTTGCAGGTGCCGCATCCCCCGACGCGGCAGCTGCTAGGCAGCTCGACCCCGCTCCGAAGAGCAGCATCGAGCAGTGTCTCTTTCCTCCGAAGAGCCACCGGCCTTCCGTTGAAGTGTCCCGTCAGCATCGTTACTTCACCCTACGATTTCAGGGGCGTCGCGCACGGGTCATTTATTGACATTGATGGGTCATTTATTGACAATGCTCCAATGGCGAGCCGGATCGACGAGCGTCTCTCGATCCCCGCGCCGTACCTGCGCGCGATGGCGGACCAGGTCGCGAGCCGCGGCGAGGACGCGGCCGCCTGGCTCTTGGAGGTCGGGATCGGCGCGCTCGAAGAGGAGGCGATCGACCTTCGCCTCGTCGACTTCGAGAGGCTCATCGTCGCTGCGCTCGAGCGCACACGTGAGCCGGCGCTCGGGCTCTTCGTCGGCGAGCGCCTGCCCGTCACCGCGCATGGCGTGCTGGGCTATGCAGTGCAGAGCTGCGCGTCGATCCGGCAAGCGATCGAGCTCTTCGAAGGCTTCATCGGGCTTCGTTTCCCGCTCCTCGCGCTCTCGGTGGAGGAGCGCGCGGGCGAGCTACGCGTCCGCTACCGCGAGACGCGGCCGCTCGGAGCGATCGCGCGGCCCGTCCTCGAGGCGGTCATCATGGCGACGAAGAACATCCTCGACGCGTTCACGTCGAGCATCGCGTACGTCGCGTTCGCGTTTCCGAAGCCGACCTACGCCGAGCTCGCGCGCTCGCTGTTCCACGCCGAGGTCCGCTTCGGCGCGTCGTGGTCCGGCTTCTCGCTCCCCAGGCACGTCGTCGACGAGCCGCTCCGCCCCGGCGATCCCGACGCGTTTCGCGAGGCGATCGCCGTCTGCGAGCGCGAGCTCGCGCGCCTGCCCGCGGATCCGAGCCTCGCCGGACGCGTGCGCCGTCTCCTCCTCGAACCCCAGCGCGGCTTCCCTCCCCTCGCCGTCACCGCTCGCATCCTTCATCTCGGTCCTCGCACGCTGCATCGCCGGCTCGTCGCCGAGGGGACGAGCTACCGCGAGATCCTCGAGGACGTCCGGCGTACGCTCGCCCTGGAGCATCTCCGTGCCGGCCAGCTACGCGTCGCGGAGATCGCGCACCAGCTCGGCTACACCGACCTCGCGAACTTCCGCCGCGCGTTCAAGCGCTGGGAAAAGGCCCCGCCTTCCGCGCGCCGAGGCTGAACGCGATCAGCGAACGTCGACGGAGACGTCGCGGATGGTGCCGTCGATCGGGTCTCCGTCGTAGCGCCCGAACGTGATGTGGACGCCCTCGTTCTTGGGGATGACGTTCTGGACGATGAGCTCCTGCGCGGGCTCGCAGTCCACACGGACCGCGAGTCGGGTCGACGTCCAGCTCAGCTCGAACGCGTGCTCCCCGGGCGACGCGGTGAATGGTACGCAGGGGGCCGAGGCTTTGCCGCAGAGCTGGTAGCTGTGGCTCGTTCCCTTCACCGTGGCGAGGATGATCGCCTGCGTGACGCCGGAGACGGCGAGCTCCAGCATCATGCCGCCGTCCCACTCCTTCACGTCGATCCGCGCTCGAACGACGACCGCAGTCGGGGTGCTCCCCGTGTCGCGATCGAGCTGAAGGACGGCGTCGGCGGTGTACCTCGCGGCGACGCGGACCGATCCGGCGGCGCAGGTCGTCACCGCGTTCGGCGGCGGGTCGCCATCGATGTACCACTCGTCCGCGTCGTGACTCGCTCCTCGCGGCGCCGGACACTTCTTCACGAAGTCGTAGCTCCGGCAGGTGACCTGCGTGTCGCCGCACCCGAGGACGCACGATGGCGTGCTCGACTCGGCCTCCGCGCCGCTCTCGTCGAAGACCTGAACGATGGCGCTGTCCCCCGTGCTCGCGTCCGTCTCTCCGGCGTCGGACTCGCTGGGCGCGGGCGCCGCGCCGAACGCGCCGAACGCGCCGCAGCCGACGAGGGCGGATGCGACGACGAAGAGCCTCGCGTGCAACGCCGGCACCTCGCGTGGCGGCCGAGCTGCAAGGACCATCGTTAGATCTTAACACGCTTGCCGGCACGCCTTCTCCGGCAATGCCGACCCGGTGAGGCGGTCACTTCATCTCGAAGATCCACTGCTCGATGAGCGCGGCGCCTTCGGTGTCGACGACGCTGCGCGCGAGCGGCGGCATGCGGAGATCCGGATCGTTCGTCTTGATGCGCTGGAGGAGGACGCTCTTCGCGGGATCGCCCGGCTCGACGAGCCTCCCGTTCGGCAACCCGAGGCGGAGCGTCATCGGCACGTTGGCCGCCTCCTGATCGAGGTGGCGCGCGGCGAGATCGCCCGCGCCGAAGGTCGCGAGCCAGGTCTCGCCGCCGCCCTCGAACGAGCCGTGCTCGTGGTGACAGGGCGAGCAGTTCGCGGCGAGGTACGCATGGGCGCGGTCCTCGACGGAGCGCGTCGTGTCCTTCGGTGAGGGCATCGCGTCGGGCATCTTCACCGCCGGATCGAAGAGCGACGTGAGCCGGTCCCGCGGCGTGGCCTGAGCGCCTGTGAAGCCGAGGATGCGATAGCGGTCGTTGCGCTTCTCGTTCGCGTCGTCGTCGTAGCCGTTGCGATGACACTCCCAGCACTGGCCGAAGCTCGGATAGTGCCAGGTCTGCGACGTGCCGGTCTTCGGGTCGGTGAGCACCTCGTCCGCGCCGTCCGTCACGAGCGTCGCGTCGGTGCCCTCCTTGTTCCAGCGGAAGGTGTACCCGTAGGTGGTCTCGCTGCCGACGACCATGATGCGCGTCTCCACGTGACGCTCGAACACGTCGAACTGCTTCACGAACACGGTACCCGGCGGGAACACGAGCGCGCCGTCGCCATTCGCGGTGACCTTCTGGCCGGCGGGGACGCGGATCCATCGCTGCTTCACTGCGCCGTCCGACCAGAGCGGCGAGCTCACGTCGTACGGAACGAGATCCGGCGCGGGGGTCAGCTTCACGAGATCGGTGAACAGGTCCGTCTCGAGGAGGCGCGTCGGGAACGGCTCGCTCTTCGCCTTCACCAGCTTCTTCACATAGCCGCCAGCGCCCGATCCGTACTGGAGGACATAGACCTCGCCGTCGTGGTCCTCGCCCAGCCCCATCGGCTGAAATGCGTACTGATTGTCGACGAGCGTGGTCCGCGCGGGCGGTGACACGCTCGTGTCGAGCGCCCACACGCGGTTCGAGAGCCAGTCCGAATAGATGTACTTTCCAGCCAGCTCCGGCAACCCCGAGCCGCGATAGACGTAGCCGCCGAAGACGGCGGTGAGGTCGCCCATCTCGTTGTGCGGATACGAGTACTTCGGCGGCGTGCGCGTGCCGACGGTGAGCGTCTTCAGCGACGTGCCGGGCCAGTCGAGGTCGCCTTCCTTGACGGGCCACTCGTAGTTGCCGCCCTTCACGACGACGTTCACCTCCTCGCGGAAGGTGTCGCCGACGTCGCCCATCCACAGATCGCCCGTCTGCCGATCGAACGAGAAGCTGAACGGGTTGCGGAAGCCGAGCGCGTAGAACTCCTCGAGGCCCTGACCGACGAACGGGTTGTCGTTCGGGATCGAGTAGCCCTGACGCGTGAAGATGGTGATCGGCCGCTCCGGGTCGTCGTTCGGCGGCGTGTGGTCCGGCGGCGCGTGGCTCTTCGCCGGGTCCTGATTCACGTCGATGCGGAAGATGCCCGCGAAGAGCCCGCGCTGGATCGTCTGGTGATTCGCCTTCGTCGCGTCGTCACCGTTGCCGAAGTACAGGAAGCCGTCGTTCGGACCGAACAGCATCTTGCCTGCATTGTGCACGTTATCGTATTCGCTCTGCTCGATGAGCAGCGTGGCGGATCCGGGATCGAACTCGCCGGCCTCGGCATCCCACGTGTAACGCTCGAGGCGCTGCGAGTACGGGTCCGCGCAGTTGGGGACGTCGCAGGCGTTGTACCAGACGTACACGTACTGGTTCTCGGTCCCCTCACCGAACGCGGGATGCAGCGCGAAGCCGACCGCGCCACCTTCGCCGCCGACGTGGACCTTGTCGCCGAAGTCGAGGAGGTCGACACGCTCGAAGGTCGCCCCCTTCGCCTCGACGGTCCGCAGCTGGCCCGTGCGCTCGAGCACGATCGGCATCGAGCCGGGCTTCTTCGGCCACGCGATCGCGGCCGGAATGTCGAAGACGGCGCCGGGGAACGCGTCGACGAGCGTGTACCCGCCGACGGACGGCGTGGCGAGCGGGAAGGCCTTCTTGACGATGGGCCCGGCGTCGCCGTTCGCGCCCGGCTTCGTTCCCCGCGCGTCATCGTCGTCACCGCACGCCGCGGCGACGACGAGCGCAAGGATCAGTGCGCCGAGTTCGCGGCGAGCCAACGCTCGGCCTCGAGCGCAGCCATGCAGCCGGAGCCCGCAGCGGTGACCGCCTGGCGGTACACGAAGTCCTGAACGTCGCCGGCGGCGAAGATGCCGGGCATGCTCGTCTGAGCGGTGCCGGGCTTGGTCTTCAGGTAGCCGTTGTCGTGCAGGTCGAGGATGCCCTTGAAGAGGTCGGTGTTCGGCGTGTGACCGATGGCGACGAAGAAGCCGGTCACGTCGACGACCATCTTCTCCTTGGTCTTGTTGTTGAAGACGCGGACGCCGGTGACCTCGCCCTTGGACACG
>JAXLYU010000029.1:0-93610 GCA_046351255.1 Labilithrix sp. | reverse complement strand
GAGATCCTCGCCGAGCTGCTGCCCCCGCTCGAGAAGGACGGCACGAGCCACCTCTGGGACGCGCTCGGTCGCCACTTCATGGACATGAGCTACGAGGAGGCGGACAAGCTCTCGCGCCGGAACAAGGAGTTCATTCGCGGCCTCTTCCCCGAGGGCACCATCTACGCGTCGCTGCTCCCGAAGCAGGCCCAGGACGTCATCGGCAAGGTCGGCGCCCAGACGCGCGGCGTCGAGAAGCTCCTGCGACGCATCGGCTTCCGCTACGCGGAGCGCGTCGATCCGTTCGATGGCGGCCCCCACTTCACAGCGCTCACGGACGAGATCACGCTCGTTCAGGACACGATGCACCTTCACGTGCGCGCGCTGCTCGACTCCGATCGAAGGACGGGGAAGCGCGGCCTCGTCGCGGTCGAGAACACGGAGGCGCCGTGGTTCCGCGCCGTCCTCTCGCCGATCGACGTCGGTGAGGAAGAGGTGAAGATCGGCGAGGACGAGGCGCGGATGCTCGGCGTGCATCCGGGCGATCCGGTCTGGGTGCTCCCGCTCGACTGACGGGCTCAGTGCACGCCCGCGTCCGGGCAGCTCGCGTTGGCGAGCGCGCGACCGCGGTCGGACGTGTAGTGGAGCTCCTTCATGCCGCGGCTCGCGGTGCAGGCCTCGGTCGTCTCCTTCGCGCCAGCGGCGGTGGCCATCCAGAGGTCCATCGCGTCCTCCGTCGGACGCGCCTTCGCGTTGTCGCGCGCGAGGTGGAGGGCCTTCTTCGGGTCGTTGCCGACGCCGAGATAGAAGCGCGCCGCGTGATCGGAGAAGGCCTCGGGGAGCTTCGCGAGGAACGTCTCGTAGCCCTTCGCCGCGATCGCGGCGGCCGCCTTCGCCTCGTCCTTCTTGTTCATCCGGTCGAGGATCTCGGCGCGGGCGTGTGGCACCTCGGGGGCGTCGCTCGTCTTCGCGATCTCCGCCAGCTTCGCGAGCGCGGCCTCCGGCGCCTGCGCCGGCGCGAGATGAACGGCGGCGTGCGCGTACTGCGGGACGATGTTCACCGCCGACCCGAACCACGACTCGGCGGAGACGTCGTCGCCGGCGAGCGCGTAGATCATGCCCTGCTGGAAGCAGATCCACGCGTAGGGGAGGGGCGCGCCGTCGTCTTCGGCCTTCTGCATCGCGAGCGTGATGAGCCGCCGGCCCTCGTCCTTCTTCTGCATCTTGAAGGCGAGGAGGCCCGCGTTGGCGATGCCGAGCGCGTCGAGCCGCTCGATGGGCGCGGGCTGCATCGCGAGCGCCTCGTCGTACTCGCCGTGTCCGACGAGGATGGCGAAGCGCAGGTTGTTGACCTCGTTCTTCGGGGCGGTCGTCGCGCGATCGAGCTCGGCGATCGCGTCCACGAAGCGCATCGTCGCGGCGAGCACCTTGGCGCGCGCGAGGTGCTGCTCCGGCCACGCCTTCGTCAGCTCGTCGGCCCGCACGAGGTCCGAGGCCTTGCCCATGAGCTCGGCGCGCTGGAGGAGGAGGTCGATGAAGCGATCCCGCTGCGCGGGCGGAAGGCCGGTGGTCGCCTTCTGCGCGTCGATCTCCGTGGAGATCTGCGCGAGCGCCTCCGCGCCGCCGGTGGGCGCTCTTCGCGGCTTCGGCGCGGCGTCCGCGGCGACGACGGGTGCTGCGTCCGTGGCCGGACCGCCGCCCGTGTCGGGCGCGTTGGACGAGGAGCCGTTGCAGTTATTGCATCCTGCAACGAAGACGAGGACCGGAACGAGCCAGCGCATCGCCCCGCAAGATACCCGATCCGATCAATCGGGACACTTTGCGAGCGACGCGGTGACGAGCGCTCTTCGCCGCGCGGAGAGATACTTGAGCGCGGCCATGGCGCGCACGGCGAGGCAGACCTCGGCGTTGTCCTTCGCGCCGGCCGCCGTCGCCATCCAGAGGTCGAGGGCCTCCTCGGTGTTGCGGTTCTTCGCGTTGAGCCTCGCGAGGACGAGCGCCTTCTTCGGGTCGTTGCCGGCGTTCAGCCAGAACCGCGCTGCATGATCCGCGAAGGCCTCGGGGTACTTCGCGACGATCTCGTCGTACCGCTTCCGGGCCTGCTCGAGGAGCGGCCCCTCCTCCGCGGTGTGCCCGGCGCGCTTGTGGGCCGCGGCGAGCGCGGCGAGGACCTCGGGGTCGTCGCTCGTCGCCTTCACCGTCTCGAGGAGCTTGATCGCATCCGCGGGCGGCTCGCTCGGCGCGAGGTGGACCGCGGCATGCGCGTATTGCGGGAGCACGTCGACCGCCTCCGCGAACCAGAGACGCGCGCGCTTGTCGTCTCCGTCGAGCTCGAGGACGGAGCCGCGCTGAAAGTCCATCCAGGCGAGCGCGAAGGCGGACACGTCGTTGAAGCGATCGCGCGCGAGGTCGAAGAGACGCTCGGACTCCGCCATCGG
The DNA here is from genome assembly GCA_046351255.1 of Labilithrix sp. Classification (GTDB taxonomy): domain Bacteria; phylum Myxococcota_A; class Polyangia; order Polyangiales; family Polyangiaceae; genus Labilithrix. The sequence goes on along the minus strand of JAXLYU010000029.1, from coordinate 91,193 downwards.
CTTCTGCATCCGGTTCGCGAGCACCGCCGCCGTCGTGATGGGCATCGAGCCCTGGCTCTCGATGCTGGGGAGCTGCAGCGCGAGCGCGTCGTCGTACTGGCCGCGCGCCATGAAGACCGACGCGCGCGTGCCGTGGATACGCGCCACGGGCATTCCGGCCTGCGTCGCCGCGTCGAGCTCGCGAAGCGCCTCGTCGAAGCGATGAAGGGCGTTGGCGACGACCGCGCGAGCGAAGTGCTCCTCCGCGTCCGCCTCGCCCGCGTCCCGGGGGCCAGCGTCGGCGTCGCTCGCTCGCGTGAGCTTCTCCGCCTGCTCGAGGTCGGCGATCGTGCCGAGGTAGTGGCTGCGATCGAGGAGGAGCTCGACGAGCCCGAGCTTCTCGCCGCGCCGCGGCTTGTCGAGGTGCGCGAGCCGCGCGTTGATGTCGGCGTTGAGGTTGTTGAGGGCGATCCCCGCCGACGTGGTGCCCGGCCGCTTGTCGAGCGCCTTCGCGGCGGGAGCCGGCGGCGGCGCGGCGTCGGAGGAGGGCGCAGCGTCCCCCTTCACGGTCTGGTCTCCGCAGCTCGGCGAGCATGCGCTCGTGAAGATGGAAAGAGAAAGGACGAGCGAGAAAGCGCAGAAGCGCGATCGTCGCTCGTCCCTTTTCACGATACGTGACCTAGTGCGCGATCAGGGCGCGGCGAGGTACGGGAACGTGGTGCCGTCGGTCTTCGCCGGCACCTTCGCGATGTTGTCGGGGAAGCCGTTGCCGAGCGCGTCGAAGCCGGCGACGACGCCGTACGTGCGGTCGATGACGTCGAACGTGAGCCGGCGACCGCCGACCAGGTTGTTCGTCAGCGCGCCCGTGGCGTTGAGCTCGACCGCGAGGTACTCGTTCGCACCGAGCCCCGCGGACGTTCCGCCCGTGTTCATCCACAGACGGTCGTCGGCGAGGACGCCCGCGAGGGTGCCGTAGCGGGAGGTTGCGGTCGTGTTGGCAGCGCTCGCATCAGCGAACGGCTGGTTGCCGCACTGCTGGTCGAGGCTGTCGTAGATGGCGAGGTTCGCCGCGATGCGGTCACGGTAGGCGGCGACCCAGCCGGCCTTGTTGCCGTCCGCGTTGTACTTGTCCTTCTCGCTGCCGGCGGTGCTCGCGTCGGGTTCGAAGGTGTTGTTCGCGGCGGTGTTGACGGCCGGGCGACCGATGCGATCGATCTGCGCGCCGAGCGTCGGGGGCTTGGTGCCGGAGTCCGGAGTGCCCGTGTCGCCGGAGGAGGACGACGAGGACGCGTCCGTGCCGGAGGAGCCCGACGAGCTCGACGAGCTCGAGGTCTTGCCGCCGTCTCCGGTCGATCCGCTGCTCGACGTGCTCGTGCCGGGGTTGGAGGTGTCGTCGTCGCCGCAGCCGTAGATGAGGACGGTGCCGAGGATGATGGAGCCGCAGAAGGCGAGGAGAGTGTGGTTGCGTTTCATGGTGGTTCTCCTCACGGCGCCTTGTGGGTGGAGGCCCAGGCCGAGACGATCGGTCCGCCGCCCGTCACGAGCGTCTTGTCGACCGACACGACGATGGCGAGCGTGTTCAGGTCCTTGAAGAAGTCGGTACCCGTTCCGCCGCCGCCGTCCTGCTGGAGAGTGTCACGGAGAAGCTTGCCGGTCGCGTCGTCGAGGAGCGGGCAGCCCGCGTCGAAGTTGAGCGAGGGCGCAGCGCCCTTGACGGTCGCCACCGTCGCGTTGAAGCCGTCGAGGTTGAAGAAGAAGGGATCCTTCCGGAGACCCGCGAACACCTTCATCTTGCCGTCCGTCGACGTGATGCCGGTCGCCGAGTCCGCGTTGCCCTCGACGAATGCGTCCGTCGCCCCGAGCCAGCAGCTCGTCTTCTGCGGAGCCGCCGTTCCGGAGAACGTGCAGATGATGTCCTTGTTGGTCTCTGCACCACCGAAGGTGGCGGAGCTCGTCGTGTGGATGACGTACTGGACCTTGTCCGAGAACAAGGTGCCCGCAGGCGCCGCCGGGAAGACGGTGATCGCGAACACCGCGTTGGTGCCGTCCATCCAGCTGTAGAGGTCGTTGATATCCGCCGTGTGGTCCGCCTTCGTCGCCGGAGCGTCGAGGTGGTCGGCTGACTTGGCGAGTCGCGGCAAGAGCGCGAGCGCGAGACACGTGCCTGCGACGAGCGCGGCACCCTTCGTAATACGTTTCACTTGAGGAAGCCTCCTGACAGGGAGAGACCCGATACTACGCGCAGGCGGCCGTCTTGGATCGGATCATTTCTCAGCGATTTCACGTCCCTCTTCGTGTTACGCCGGCTCCCGTTCGTGGCACGATCCGCTCCGCCGGCGAGTCGCATCCTCTATAGTCGTCCGCGTCCGATGCTGCCTGCCGGCGACTACGAGGAGCTCGAGATCCGCGCCCTCGACGGCACGAGCGTGCGTGCCCACGTCGTGGAGCCGGAGGGGGAGGCGATCGCATCGATCGTCGTCGTCCCCATCGTCCGCGCGCTCGCGACGGACCTCGCCCGTCGCGGCTATCGCGCGGTCACGTGCGCGGGACGCCCGCCCTCGCACCTCGACCTCGTGCTCGAGTGCGTCCGCGACCGCGCCGGCAAGCACCCGGTGATCGCGCTCGGACCGTCCGAGCTCGTCATCGGGGCCCGCGCGGACGCGCTCGTCTTCCTCGGCGGACGCGTGTGGCGCGGGCTCAAGGCGACGCTGACGACGACCGTGAAGCTCCCCGTGGCGCAGGTCCTCGGCCGCCTCGACCTGCCGCTCGCGCGCCTCGCGCTCGGACCGACGCACATCGTGCGGACGGATGGCAGCGGAGAGCGCGCATACGGCGCGATCGCGGAGGCGATCCAGTGGGCGCGCGCTCAGGCGCGGCCGTAGACGGGGATGACGGCGCCGCTCACGTCGCGCGCGTCGTCGCTCAGCAAGAACGCGATGACGCCGGCCGCGGACGGCAGCGACACCCACTTCGCCGGATCCGCGTCGGGCATCGCCTTTCGATTCGCGGGTGTGTCCATCGTGCTCGGGAGGACGGCGTTGACGCGCACGTGGTGCTCGAGGACCTCCGCGGCGGTGGTCTGCGCGAGCGAGACGACGGCCGCCTTCGACGCGGCATACGCGGCGGAGCCCGCGCTCGTCCACGGTCGCTCGACCGCGCGCGAGCCGATCACGACGATGCTCCCGCCCTTCGCCTCGACCATGCCCGGCAGGAGCGCGTGCATCGCGTGGAACGCGGTGTCGGCGTTCGACTTCATCATCGAGGCCCACTCGGAGTCGTCCTTCGCCTCGTGGACGGGCGCGCCGCCCGCCCAGCCGCCGGCGATGAGCGCGGCGCCCGTCGGTATGCCGCCGAGCTCCTTCGCCGTCGCCTTCACCGCGTCGGCGAAGTCGGCGCCGGTCTGGAACGCGGAGACGTGCGCGTAGCCGCCGAGCTCCTTGGCGAGCGCCGTCGCGCGCTCGCGCGAGCGCTCCGTGTCGAAGAGGGCGACCTTGTCGCCGCGCTGCGCGAGGACGCGCGCCAATGCCGAACCGAGTGCCCCTGCTCCGCCGGTGATCGCCACGATTGCCATGGCGCGCAGGCTATCACTCGAGCTCGACGGTGAACGTCTCCCAGGACGATCCCTTCGAGTCGTCGCTCCACGCCTTCGAACCGTCGGAGATGTAGTGGAGCGCGTCCTCGCCGCCGCCCGAGTCGTTCGGCTGGCCCGCCGCCCAGTTCGTGTAGTCGAAGGGTTCGTCCGTCACCCACCGCCAGCCGGCCGCGGGCTCCGCGGAGCCTGCGGTCTGGAAGCCTCCGAGCCAGCTCCCCGGCCCTTTGTCGCCGAGGAGCCCCCACACGAACTCGTTCTCCGCCGCGGAGTTGATCGTGACGAGATGCCCGCCGAGGTTGCGCGCTCGCACGTCCGCCTCCGTCCACGTGATTCCGCTCGCGACCGTCACGACGAGATAGGCGTGGCCGTTCGTGGGCCACACCACCGAGCCGGGCACCCGCGCGGCGTCGGTGGTCGCGTCGATCACGGCGGCGTCGGCGCCGGTGTCCGCGCGCGCATCGACGATCGTGCTGCTGGAGTCCGTACCGATGACAGCGCCGTCGCGGCTGGTGTCCGGCGACTCTGCCCGTGGCTCGGGGAGCTCGAACGCGCACGCGGCGACGAGCGTGGCCGGAAGGGACAGCCCCGCTCCTCTTGGCCACCACCGCCTCGGTCGCATGTCCATCGCATAGCGCAGCCTGGCCCGACGGTCTGCAGGAAGAAGCCCGGACCGGTCAGGGCATCATGAACGTGCCGACGATCGGGACGTGGTCCGAGAGGCCGCGCCACTGGCCGTTCTTCTGCCCGAACTTGTGGGTCCCGTCGAAGTGGAGCCAGCGGAGGCCGCTGCCGCAGAACACGTGATCGAGGTGCATGCGCAGGTTCATGAAGCCCGCGGTCGGCCACTTCACGAGCGTCTCCTCGTCCCACTCGTGATACTCGCCGAAGGCGTCGCGATAGCCGCACGCGCGGAGGTGCTGGTAGACCGGCGAGCCCGGCAGCGCGTTGAAGTCGCCGACGAGCACCCAGCGATCGCTCTTCTTCTCCGTGTGGATGAAGTCGCAGAGCTTCTTCGCCTCCTCGAGCTGGTTCGGGCCCCAGCCCATGCGGCGCGGCTCGAACCAGAACTCGCGCGAGAACGTGGTCGGGAGCGACAGGTGCGTGTTGAAGACGTCGAGGTCGACGCCCGATCGGTGGACGATGCGGAGGTGCGCGCAGATGCGCGTCTGCTTCATCCGCTTCACGGCGTGGGTGCGGCTCTTGCGGAACGTGATGTCGTGAGGGTTGCCCGCGTTGTGATGCGCGACCTGGAACTCGCGCTTCGCGATCACGGCGAGGCCGGTCGTGTAGTAGCTCGCGTTCTCGGTGATGCGGTACTGATGGGCGGGGAAGTAGTAGGCCTCGTACGAGTCGCGCTTTCCCGCCGCATGGAGCGTCGCGTGGAGCATCGTCATGAGACGTTCGAGCTGGGTCTCGCCGTTCTCGGTCGGGTGGACCACGTTCGAGCGGAAGCTCCTGGTCTCCACTTCTTGCAAACAGATCACGTCCGCCAGCGGGGAGAGCTGCGCCAGCGCATTCGCGATGCGCTGCATGGCTCCGCCCGTACTGGCGAGGCCCCTCGTCCCATGGCCGAAGTACCGCACGTTATAGGTAACGAGACGGACGGGATGCATGCCGGACGAGCATACCTGTTAGCATGGCGAACGTGACGAACGCCGCACGCGCGAACCTCACGGCGGGGAAACAGATCACGAAGGGCGTCGTCCTCGTGAGCCCGCTCTCGTCCGGCGGCATGGGCGCGGTGTGGCTCGCGGACCATCAGGGCCTGAAGACCCGGGTCGTCGTGAAGTTCATGCTCGAGGACCTCGGCGCGAGCGAAGGTGCCCGGAGCCGCTTCTCGCGCGAGGCGGCCGCGGCGGCGCAGGTGAGGAGCCCTCACGTCGTGCAGATGCTCGACCACGGCGTCAGCGAGGACGGCGTCCCCTTCATCGTCATGGAGCACCTCGAGGGGCACGACCTCGGGGACGAGATCTCGAAGAGCGGGGCGATGGACCCGGCGAAGGTGGTCGCCATCATCACGCAGGTCGCGAAGGCCCTCTCGAAGGTGCACGCCGCCGGTCTGCTCCACCGCGACATCAAGCCGGACAACATCTTCCTCGTCGACGGCGAGGAGGAGGTGTTCGTGAAGCTCCTCGACTTCGGCATCGCCAAGAACGCAGTGCACGAGGGCGAGCCCACGCCGCTCGACAGCGAGACGAAGACCGGCCAGATCGTCGGCACCCCGTTCTACATGTCGCCCGAGCAGGTCACGGCGCAGAAGACGATCGATCTTCGCAGCGACCTCTGGGCCCTCGGCGTCGTCGCTTACGAGGCCCTGACCGGGCGCCGCCCGTTCGACGGCCCGTCCTTCGGCGCGCTCGCGGTGAAGATCGCGACCGGCAACCCGCCGAAGCCCACCGAGTCGAATCCCGCGCTTCCGCCCTCCGTCGACCTCTGGTTCGCCAGGGCCTGCGCGCAGAACGCCGCCGATCGCTTCGGGTCCGCGAAGGAGCTCGCAGACGCGCTCCGCGCCGCGTTCGAAGGCATCGTCTCGATGCCGAACCCGCCGACGAGCGGCGACTCCGGCGCGCGCAGCGTCCCCGCGGAGGCCCCGCGCGCCTCGGGCACCAACCTCCCGTTCGCCAAGACCGCGCTCGATCCGTCCGCGCCCACCAAGGAGAGCCCGCTCGCCCGCAGCGAGGCGGGCGTGTCCGTCCACTCCGCCGCGAACAGTCAGCGATCCTCGCTGCTCCTCCTCGGTGGCCTCGTCTTCGTCGCCGTCATCTTCATCGGCGTCACGCTCACGCGCGGCAAGGAGCCGCCCGCCACCACGAACAGCGCGCGCCCCGAGCCCACCGCGCCGGTGACCGTGACCGTCACCGTGTCCGTGCCCACGCCGCCGGTCACGGTCGAGGTGCCCGTCCCGGCGTCCGCCGCGGCCGATGCGGGGAGCAAGCCGCCCGGCGTCGGGCCGGCCGTGCGCCCGCCGGCACCGACGCCCGCGCCCGCGCCGTCGCCCGTCGCGAAGCCGGAGCCCGCGCCAAAGCCGGCGCCAAACCCGCGCCCCCCGTCGTCGGAGCCCGACATATACTGACCGGGCTCATGCGGGCCGGGGTCATTGCTCTATTCGGTGCGGCGATGCTCGTCGCGAGCCCGGCGTTCGCGGACGAGCCTCCCAGACCGCCCGCTCCCGCGAAGGAAGGGCCGAAGCTGCGCGAGCCCACCGCGGGCGATCTCGCCAGCGCGCGCAATGCCCTCCGCGAAGGCCTCGCGCTCCGCGAGAAGGGCGACACCAACGGCGCGCTCGCCCGGCTGCAGAGCGCTTGGGATTTCGTCCCGACGCCCATCACCGGCTTCGAGCTCGGCAAGACGCACCTCCTCCTCGGCCACGTGCTCCAGGCGCACGAGCTGTTCGCGAAGGTCGGACGCCTCCCCGCATCGATGGAGGAGTCCGCCCGCTCGGAGAGCGCGCGCGACGAGTCGGCGCGGCTGATGAAGGAGATCTATCCGCGCATCCCGCAGCTCCGCCTGAAGCTCACCCTCCCGCCGAACGCGACGGCGGAGGTGAAGATCGACGACGAGAAGGTCCAGATGAGCGGCACCGAGACGACGCGCTCCGTCGAGGTCGGCCCGCACGACATCGTGGCGAAGGCCGGCGACGGTCCCGAGCAGAAGGTGCACCTCGAGGTCGCCGAGTCGGAGACGAGGGACGTCCCGCTCTCGCCGCAATGGATCCCGCCCGCGCCGAAGCCCGTGCTCGGCCCGACGGGGCAGGTCCTCTACGTCCGCCAGACGAATCCGCTCACCTTCATCGGCTTCGGCATCGCGGCGGCGGGCATCATCATCACGAGCGTCTCCGCCGTCGTCTTCGTCGATGCGCGCGCCGACGCCAAGGAGCGCTGCGGGCAGCGCTACTGCCCGCCCGCGAGGACGCTCGGCGAGCAGCAGACGAACCCCTACTTCGACCGCGACTACGACAGCGCCGACTCGCGCTGGAAGGTCTCCGCGATCGCGATGGCGGTCGGCGGCGTGACAGCGGTGGTCTTCGGCACCGTCGGCGCGGTGTTCGCCATGCGGCCCATCAAGGAGCGCGTGACGGCGACGGTGAAGCCGACGTTCGGTCCGGGCGGCGCCGGGCTCCAGGGAACGTTCTGACGATGGCGCGAGCGAGCACGAGTCGCCCCGCGGCGCTCCTCTTCCTCTTCGCCGTCGTCCTCGCGTCGACGACCCTCGTCGTCACGCAGCCCGCCTGCGACGACATCCCGAACGCCACGTGCTTCGGGGACAAGGTCGACGCGCTGCACGAGCTCGACGGCGGCGCCGACCCGCGCGCGGAGGGCTGCATCAAGTGCATGCAGCAGGCCAAGTGCTGCGACGTCCTCGGCGCGTGCAGCGACGACGGCCAGTGCTCCGCCGAGTTCAAGGCGACGCACCGCTGCCTCGTCGAGAACGGCGCCTCGCGGCAGGCCGAGTGCAAGCAGAACCTCGACGGCGGCGCGAGCAAGGCGCTCTTCAACTGCGTGCGCCCGCTCTGCGGCGACAGCTGCGGGATCCCGAGCTGCGATCTCGATCCTGCGGTGACGCTCTTCGTCTCGCCGACCTGCGACCGGTGCATCACGGGTGCGTGCTGCAGCCAGATCAATGCATGTTACAAGAACCGGCAGTGCCAGCTCTTCCTCGAGTGCATCACGAATCGATGCCCGAAGACGACGGGCGCGTCGCTCTCGAACATCGCGCAGTTCCCGGCGGAGGCGCTCGACGCGTTCGAGAAGGCGGCCTGCACCACCACGCCGGCTCCCGGAACGCAGCCGCAGTCGGGCGCCTTCGATCCCGGTCCGTGCCTCGACCGCTGTCTCGCCGAGTTCGCGACCCCGGAGGCCGGGCTGCCCGAGGAGAACCGGATCGCGCAGTGCCTCGCGGTCGGCGTCTACACCTGCGGCGCGAAGAGCGGCTGCGGCCCGCGCTGCACGATCGACCGCATCACGCCCGCGGGCGCGTACCCCGAGGACGACGCGGGGGCGGAGCCGGTGGCCGACGCGGGCGGGGACTGAGGTCGCGAAAACCTGCAGATTGGTTAGGCTGAAGACGATGGTGCGCTCTCGCGGTCTCGCCCTTCTCCCCTTCGTCCTCGTGGCTTGCGGCAGCGATGACCCGGCGCCGGGCACGGCGCCGCCGGGCAGCACACCGGACGGCGGGACGAGCTCGAGCTCGAGCGGCGGCACGAGCTCGAGCGGCGGCACGAACCCCGGAGGCCAGACGTTCCCGGACGCGATGGGCGATCCGTGCCGGGGCGTGGAGCTCTCGGCGGAGGCGGTCACGGCCGACGGCCTGTGCGCGCGGCTCATCGCGAAGGGCACGTCCGTGTCCGGCGTACGCCAGCTCATGTTCGCGTCGAACGGCGATCTCTTCGCCCAGACCGGCGGCGGCCAGATCCTGCTCCTCCGCGACGAGAACAACGACGGCAGTTACGCGAAGGATGAAGTGCACGTCTGGGCGCAGACGGACGGCAACGGCAACAACGCGCACCTCGACGAGAAGGGCGGCTACGTCTACGCGGGGTCGAGCGACGGCGTTCACCGCTTCAAGTACGACGCCGCGGCGCTGAAGGGCGGTCCGCTCGAGAAGGTCGTCGTCAAGCAGCCGACGGGCGGTCACTCGAAGCACACGACGCACGTCTATGACGGCTTCCTCTACGTACACTCGGGCTCGTCCGGCAATCAGACGCACGAGAACGAGAGCCCCATCGGCGAGTACGACACGAACCGCTCGCTCATCCGGCGCTTCGATCTGTCGAAGCTCGACGCCGCGAAGCCGTTCGAGTGGCTGACGGGCGAGGTCTTCACGCAGGGCCTCCGCAACGCGAACGGCTTCAAGCGCAACGAGACGACGAAGAAGATCTACGCCGTCGTGAACGGCCTCGACGACATCGACTACAAGGGCGTCGACGTCCACAACGACAACCCAGGCGAGCAGATCGTCGAGATCGCGAAGGGCAACAAGTACGGCTATCCGTTCTGCTTCACCGCGCAGGCGATCGAGAGCGCCGGGAGCATCGTCGAGCCGGGCACGCAGCTGTTCCACGCGAACTTCCCCGGCAACCCCCACGACGACTCGTGGTGCGCGACGAACTCGATGAAGCCGACGACGTTCCTGACGGCGCACTCGGCCCCGCTCGATCTCGTGTTCTTCGATCAGCAGCCCAAGGGCAACCTCCCCGAGAAGTACCGCGGCGGCGCGTTCGTCGCGATGCACGGCTCGTGGAATCGCGACTCGGGCAAGCACGTCGGGCGCATGGTCGTCTGGGTCCCGTTCGACGCGGACGGCACGTCTCCGATGCCGACCACGAAGAAAGAGGGCGACAGCCTCGTCACCACGTTCAAGTACGAGACGATCCTCGGGCCTGCGGACGGCGCTCGCCGCCCGCAGGACGGCGCGTGGACGTGGAACGACGGCAAGGGCAGCAGCGACTCCCCGCGGCCGTCGGGCGTCGCGATCTCGCCGATCGACGGCTCGCTCTACATCGCGAGCGACAACAACGGCACGCTCTACCGCGTCGGCATCAAGAAATAGCGCAGCCGGCGCGGGTGAAGAGAAGGCGCGTGAGCGGCGGTCCTCGAGGACCGTCAGACTACCCATCTTTAATGATATTCGAGATTCGCCATGGAAAAGCGTGTCCCCGCGGGGGATTTGGTCAAAGCGAAGGGTCTTTCGGCAGCTGACGTCATCGCGATCAAGACGACGGACAAGACGCTCGGCAAGAAGGGCGTCGTCGATCTGTTCACGCCCGTCCCGGAGAACGCGGAGTTCTCGGTCATCAAGGAGACGGACGCGGAAGGGCTCGAGGTCATCCGCCACTCGACGGCGCACGTCATGGCGGACGCCGTCCAGCGCCTCTTCCCCGGAACGAAGGTCACGATCGGCCCCGCGATCGAGGACGGCTTCTACTACGACTTCGACAAGGCGGGCGGCGGCTCGTTCTCCGAGGAGGACCTCGCGAAGATCGAGGCCACCATCAAGGAGATCGTCTCGAAGAAGACGCCCTTCCGTCGCGAGGTCGTCTCGCGAAACGACGCGCTCTCGCTCTTCGAGCGGATGGGCGAGACGTTCAAGGTCGAGCTCATCAAGGCGATCCCCGAGGGCGAGGAGATCAGCCTCTACAAGCACGGCCCGGCGGGCACGAAGGAGGAGTGGGTGGACGTCTGCGAGGGCCCGCACGTCCCGTCGACGGACAAGCTCGGCGCGGTGAAGCTCACGAGCGTCGCCGGCGCGTACTGGCGCGGCGACGAGCGCAACCCGATGCTCCAGCGCATCTACGGCACCGCGTTCGCGACCCAGGCGGCGCTCGACGAGCACCTCAAGCTCATCGAGGAGGCGAAGGCGCGCGACCACCGCAAGCTCGGCAAGGAGCTCGACCTCTTCTTCTTCGACCAGGTCTCGCCTGCGATGCCGTTCCTCTTGCCGCGCGGGGCGTTCGTCTACAACCGCCTGAACCAGTACCTGCGCGACCTCTACGTGCACTACGGCTACGAGGAGGTGATCACGCCGCAGGCGTTCGATCCGAAGCTGTTCCGCACGAGCGGTCACCTCGGCAACTACAACGAGAACATGTACCGCCTCTGGACGGAGGACGTGGTCGAGGAAGCGCTCGCCGCCAAGGACGCGACGGCGCAGTCGCTCGCGAAGTCGCTCCAGGAGCAGAGCTTCGCGCTGAAGCCGATGAACTGCCCCTCGCACTGCGTGATCTTCGGCTCGCGCAAGCGCAGCTACCGCGAGCTCCCGTGGCGCGTGGCCGACTTCGGCCGGCTCCACCGCTACGAGCGCGGCGGCGTCGTGCATGGCCTCTCGCGCGTCCGCACGTTCTGCCAGGACGATGCGCACATCTTCTGCACGCGCGAGCAGGTGCCGGAGGAGATCGAGAAGTTCCTCAAGATGTTCTACGCCATCTACAAGGCGTTCGACCTCACCAAGATCGACATCCGCCTTGCCACGCGCCCCGACAAGCGCATCGGCGCCGACGAGGAATGGGACATGAGCGAGAAGGCGCTCGAGGAGGGCCTGAACCGCGCGGGGCTGCCGTTCACGTTCTCGCCCGGCGAAGGCGCGTTCTACGGACCGAAGCTCGAGTTCCACGTGCAGGACGCGCTGAAGCGCAGCTGGCAGCTCGGCACGATGCAGTACGACCCGAACCTGCCCGAGCGCTTCGAGCTCGATTACACGGGCCAGGACGGCAAGAACCACCGCCCGGTCATGCTTCACCGTGCGATCTTCGGCACGTTCGAGCGCTTCCTCTCCGTCTATCTCGAGCACATCGCCGGCAACTTCCCGACCTGGCTCGCGCCGACGCAGGCGATGATCCTCACCGTCAGCGACAAGAGCGAGGCCTATGGTCGCTCCGTGATGGAGGAGATGAAGCAGAAGGGCCTGCGCGTGGACGCGGACTTCAGCGGCGACAAGCTCGGCGCGAAGATCAAGAACGCGCGCACGATGCGCTACCCGTACATGGTCGTCGTGGGACCGAAGGACGCGGAGGCCGGCAGCGTCTCCGTCCGCGCGGGCAACACGGACCTCGGCGCGATGCCACGGGCGGCCTTCATCGAGAAGGTCCTCGCGGAGAACGCGCCGCCGCTCTCGGTCTGATCGACCTTACGGACAGATCCCCTCGATCGCGTCGACGGCGACGTCGTCGCGACGAGGGCTCCACGCGATGCGACACACGATGACGCTCTTGATGGTGCCATCGAGGGGGATGATCTTCTCGGAGAGGCCAGCCGCGAGCTCCGGCGCGGCCTTCAGCTTCACCGTCTCGCGCGTCGCGCCGGCGAAGACCGCTATCGTGTGGCCAGTGCCGCAGCCATCGGCGTTGTTCTTGTCGCAAGGGCGGGCCCCGCACGCGTCGCCCGCGGGGCCGGCCGTGATCGCGATCGACGCGAACCTCACCGGGCTCGGGAAGTCGGCGCCCACGCAGCCGGTCACCTTCTGCCCGTCGATCATCGTGAGGTCGGTGCCGTCGACGTCGGTCCCCGCGGCGCGATCGAGGCCGGCCACGCCGTTGCCCGGCTCGAGGACCGCGCTCGGATTGCAGACTTGCCCGAGCCCGCCGGCCGGCGATGCGTTGTACGCCACGGTCGGGCGGATGCGCAGCCCGGTCATCGTGCAAGGACCCGAGGGAGCGGCGTCGATGCGGCCGCCGGCGTCGATGGCCGGCGCGGCGTCGGGCGTCGCATCTCCAGCGTCGGCCGTCCCGACGCCGGCATCGGCCGGCGGGATCTCGTTCCCCTCGTAGTCGCTGCACGCGATCGCGATCGTGGCGGCGAAGACGGGTACGGCGATGGTACGGCGCACGTCTGGAGCGTATCAGCGATCCCACGCCAGCCAGGCGAGGATGAGGACGACGAAGAACAGCGCGCCGACGATGGGGACGGCGTGGCTGGTGGTGGGACGCTCGCGGCGCCGGGTGCGTGCGGTGATTGGAAGAGGCGGGAGCTCGACCGAGCGCGTCTCGGCGGGCACCGCGACCACCTCCACCGGCCGCGTCTCGGGCAGCGTCTCGGCCGGCGCTCTCGTCTCGGGGAGCGTCAGCGCGACCTCGCGCGTGTCGTTCGGGACGGTGGGCGGCTCGTCGGTCACGTTCGGGATCGTCGTCGGGTCGTCGCCAGAAGAGCGCTTCACGTCGAGCTCCTCGAGCGCGACGACGGTCATCGCCGACGGATGCTCGAGGAACGGCACGAGCGCGCGGGCGAGCTCGCGGGCATCGTCGAAGCGGCGCTCTCGGCTCTTCGAGAGCGCCCTCGCGATCACGGCGACGAGGCCTTCGGGCGCGAGGTCGCTCCCGAGGCGCGGCATCTCTTCGGGGCCGAGCACGCGCTCCGCGTAAGCGGCGCCCTGCTCGTCGAAGGGGAGGCGTCCGCGGAGCATGCGATAGAGGACGACGCCGAGCGACCAGACGTCGCTGCGCGCGTCGATGACGGGATCGCCGCGCAGCTGCTCGGGCGCCATGTACGCGATGGTCCCGATCGCGGACCTTGGCGCGGTCAGCGGCGCGAGCGCCTTGCCGAGCAAGGACTTGGCGAGCCCGAAGTCGAGCACGCGCAGCCGCGGCGAGACGCCGATGCTCTCCTCGATGAACAGGTTCGCGGGCTTGAGGTCGCGATGGATGATGCCGCACGCGTGCGCTTCCCAGACCGCGGCGCACGCCTGTACGAGATACGACACTGCGTCCGCCACCTCGAGGCGGCCCGCGCGACGTAGCTCCGCGCCGAGGTCGAGCCCGTTCAGCAGCTCCATCACGAGCACGGGCTGTGCCTCGTCGGAGGTATCGAGATCGAAGACGCGCACCACGAACTGACTCTTGAGCCGGGCGGCGGCGCGCGCCTCGCGCAGCAGTCGCTCGGTCAGCTTCGGATCGAGCGCGCGATCGGGGCGAAGGAGCTTCACCGCCACGAACGCCTCGGTCTTCAGGTGCTGCGCCTCGTAGACGACGCCCATCCCGCCGGAGCCGAGCTTCCGGAGGAGCCGGTATTTCCCGCCAAGAATGTCCCCCGGCGCCACGATCGAGCACAGCGTACCCGCTTTATTTTGCGGAGGGCTTGGTGAGATGGCCCCGGATGAGGACGTATCCGCCGGCCGTGCCGTCCGGCGACCACGGGGAGACCGAGGTCGAGACCCGCACCTGGACGTCGCAAGAGAGCGCCGTGGCCCCGCAGCCTAGGTCCTCCACCCAGCGCGCAGTGCCGGTCGAGGTCACCGTCACCTGCGTGTTCTTTCCGGGCGCGAGGCCGGTGATCGTCGCCTCCGGGAACGACGCGTGCGTGTTGTCGTTCGGGTGCAGGATGGTGGAGACGTTGAAGGAGATCTTCCCCGTGCTCGTCGATGGAAACGTCACCTCGTTCGTGAGCGTCGCGTCGAACTTGAAGGTCATGCTCGTCGTCATCGCGTTGTACGTGCCGTTGACGACGCCGGAGTTGGACGAGATGACGAACGGACCGCCGCGGGCGGCCGTGTTCTTCTCGTTGTAGACCCTCCGGCACAGCACGCCGAGCGACTGCATCCCTTTCGATGTGGAGTAGGGACGGATCGCGGCGACGATCTGCCCCGCCGGGCAGGTGGCCGGCGGCTCCCAGTTCTTGCAGTTCGATCGCTTCGCCTCGGCGGCGTATCCGATCAACATGCCTGCGGTGTCCGTCGACGCGAGCGTCTGACCGATGATCCCGGTCGAGGGATCGATGGGATTTCCCCAGATGCGAAGGCCCTTCAGCTCGCGTTCGTCGGGGGACGCGTCGTTCTGGCAGACCTGCACCGCCTGGATGAGCATGCCGGGCGGGAGCGCGACGCGCTTGGTGTCGATGCCGGTGTCCTTCTTCGTATCGACCCACCGCTCGACGAGGGTGACCTTCGGGTTCGACTGGAACGCGAGCGGCATCGAGATCGCCTCGGCCGCCACCGCCACCGGCTTGTTTCCCGTGACCGAGTACTCCGTGAACGTGATGGCGTTGAAGCCTCGCGCGGTCACCTCGTAGCCGCCGCGGCCGCCGGGATCCGGCCAGAGGAGGACGGACTGCGCGCTCGCGGCGGTGCGCCCGCTCTTCAGCTCCTGCGCGCCCGACCAGTCGCTCCAGTGCCCCTGCCAGGCAGGGCCGTAGCTCCGGTCGCTGTCGGCGAGGGCCTCGTGGCTGATCAGGAGGGAGAGGGCAGCGAGCGCGGCGAGACCGAGACGGGGAGGGAAGCTCATGCCCCCCGTCTCGCAACCGTCGAACCAGGGCGATTTCGCGTCATTTCACGGCCTTCACCGCCGTGATCGATGCGCCGCGAGCATCGACCGATGCGCCCCGCGCTACAGGACGCCGCTCAGCGACGCGGCATGGAGGGGACGAGGCTCCGTCCCTTGGGCTCGCCGCCGCGGAGGGCCGCGCCTTCGATCGCGACCGCGGCCATGTTGGCGATGGCGCGGAGGAGCGCGAGATCGTCGGGGCGGAAGCAGTCCGCCTTCATGAGCGAGTCGACGTAGATGACGCCGATCGTGCCGCCGCCCGGGTTGATCGGGACGCACATCGCGCCGCGGATGCCGGCATCCTTCGAGGCGTCGCCGGGGAGGTGGCGATCGCGCGAGACGTCCGGGAACGTGGCGGGGCTGCCGTGATCGACGACCCAGTCGACGACGCGATGGCTGTACGGATAGTGGGTGCCGACGCCGCCGAACGACTTCACCACGCGCGGGGCCATGATGAGCGTGTGCTCGTCGAGCGCGAGGAGCGCGATGCGATCGACCTGGAGCACCTGCACCGCGAGCGTGACGAGCTCGTCGAGCATGCGGTCGACGGACATCTCGCTCACGCAGAGCTCGCTCGCACGAATGAGGAGGAAGAGGCGCTCCTTGTAACGCTCCTCCTCGTCGCGCGAGAGCTTGGTGGCAGCCGAAGGCGCAAAATGACGAGGACTTACGGCGGTGTTCATGTTGAGCGGCGACTGGAGGGTCTGGACCTGCCGGTCGTCGTGGCTCGACTGCATCGTGGGCGAGATCGGGGTCGCCTTCGTCACGGCCGGGCTCCGGATGGTGGAGCCCTCCACGAGGAACGTGATGTCACCGCAGCGGAACGTGTCGCCCTCGGCCACGTGACAGGCGGCGACGCGCTTGCCGTTGTGAAACACGCCGTTCTTGCTCTGGAGATCCGTGACCTTGACGCGTCCGCCGGCGTCGATCTCGAGCTGCGCGTGCTTCCGCGACAGGCTTTTGTGCAGGCAGAAGACGGCGTTGTCCTTCGTGCGCCCAATGGTGACCGGACCTTGGCCCCTCGGGATGGGGAAGATCTGCTCCTCGGGAAGCCCTGGATTCATGACCAGAGTCAGCACGGATGGACTTGGGAGCGTACCCTCCGCCACGGGCGTGTGGGGAACAAGCCGCCGTTTTTCCGCATTTTCGGGCTCCGGGGCGCTTGACCCGCTCCCAGCGCGGGATGAGACTGCGTCTTCTCTCGCTATTCCTAACGTTTGCTTCGTTAACAACGGCCAAGAAGCCAATTCAGGAGGTTACGGTCAACTCATGTCGATGGGTCGCCCCAGATTCGATCCGCGCCAACCGCAGCGCCAGTTCCAGATCCGAGTAAATCATCGCATCCGTGTGCCGGAGGTCCGCGTCATCGACGCGAACGGCGAGATGCTTGGTGTGCTCCAGACTCACGAAGCGCTGCGTCGCGCGCAGGAACAAGGGCTCGACCTCGTCGAGGTGAACCCGAAGGCCGAGCCGCCCGTCTGCAAGATCCTCGACTTCGGCAAGTACAAGTACGAGGAGAAGAAGAAGGCTGGCGAGGCCAAGCGCAAGCAGACGATCGTCGAGATCAAGGAGATCAAGCTCCGCCCGAAGACGGACGACCACGACATCGCCTTCAAGACGAAGGCGGCGCGGAAGTTCCTCGAGGCCGGTCACAAGGTGAAGTTCACGGTTCGCTTCCGCGGCCGCGAGATCACCCACCCGGAGAAGGCGCAGGAGCAGCTCCAGATCATCATCCCGCAGCTGGAAGACATCGCGAACGTCGAGACGCGCGCGATGATGGAAGCGCGCGCGATGAGCGTGCTCGTCGCCCCGAAGCCGGCCGTCATGCAGAAGGTCGCGCAGATGAAGGCGCAGCGCGAGAAGGATCGCCAGCTTGCCGAGAAGGAAGGCCGTGCGCTCCCGTCCGAAGAGTCGCTCCCCGAGATCGAGGATGACGACGACGACGATGATGATGACGAGGACGGCGACGAGGGCTGAGGATCGATGAACCGGCGACGAGCAGTGGTCGGGCTCGTCGCCCCGTTCGTGATCCTGCCGCTGGCGGCCCGGCTCATGGTCGGGCCGATCGGCGATGCCCTTGCCGTGGCGGTCGCGAAGGCGGCGCCGGCCGAAGCGCGCGTCGAGGTCGAGGACGAGGGCGAGGAGGTCCCGCTCTTCGCCGAGCGCCGTGGCTCGTCCGAGGGCGCGACCGGCGCTCCGCGTCGCGTCGCGCGCTGGAGCGCGCCTGCGGGGAGCGCGAAGCGTCCGTCGCCCGACGCCGGACCGGCGGCTCATGGCGGCACGATCGTCGTGAGCGCGTCGGTGATCGCGAAGGCGATCGAGGACAAGAAGGCGAACGCGCGTGACGTGGTCGACGCGGACGGCAAGCCCTTCGGCGCGAAGCTGCGCGGCGTCGGTCGCTATCGCGCGGGCCTTCAGGACGGCGATATCGTGATCGAGGTCGGCGGCGTGCGCGTCCACTCGACGAGCGAGATGACGGAGCAAGCGCTCAAGCAAGCGGCCGGTGGCACGAAGCTGACGGGCAAGATCCTGCGCGGAGAGACGACCTACGACGTCGTCCTCGAGCTGCCGCAGAAGAACTGAATCCGCCTCAGGGGTTCCACTTCGCCTTCGTGAGGGCGTGGTCGGCGATGTGCTGCTGACCGACGAGGCTCGGGTGGAAGCAATCGAGCTTGCTGACCTCGGCGGGGCTGAACTTGTAGGTGCCGATCGAGCTGTTGATCTGGTTGCCCTCGTCGATCGAGCCGTGCCACTCCGACTGGAAGTGGATGTGCTTCGGGTTGAGCGTCGCGTCGGTGTCGAAGCGGCGCACCTCCTCGGCGAGCGCGGCGTTGTACTCGTCGACGCGCGCGCCGATCTGCTTGCGCTTGTTCGCGTCGAGCTCGGTCGTGACGATCTTGCAGATGCCGTTCGCCTCCTGCGCCGTGATCGACCAGAGATCCTTGCAGGTCGTGTTGACGGTGACGGGACCGATGGGCGTGTCCATGTGGACCGGCACGCGCGTCGAGGCGAGCGTCTCGAAGAGGAGATCGACACGCGGCATGCTGAGGAAGCGAACCGTCGCGCCGTCGGGGAGGCTCTCGACGAGCGCGGTCAGGCCCTTCACCGCCGCCTCGCGCCACTGGGAGACGGGGTAGAGCGTCGCCGTGGGGTCCGCCGTCGTCGACTTGTCGCGATTGCAGATGTCGTTGCCGCCGAGGAGAACGTAGACGAGGTCGGGGGTCGCGCCGCGCTTACCGATCTGCTTCGCCTGGTCCTCGAGGTCGCGCACGAGCTCGCTGCCGGAGCGCGAGAAGGGGGTCATGACGAGGTTCGCGTCGAGCGAGGTGAAGTGCGAGCGGACGGAGCCGATGCGCGCGTCCGTGCCCTGGATCCACGAGAGCGCCGGGTTGTCGTGGAAGATCTTCTCGGGGTTCGCCTTCAGCGTGCCGATGTCGATCGGGCGCGTGTCGTCTGCGTCGAACGCCTGCGAGATGCTGTCGCCGAGGTTGGCGAGCGCGTGGACGTCGCGTGGCTCCCACGGCGCGACGGGCAGTGCCCCGGCCTCGCGGTTCCCCTCGCCATGGGTCTCGTCGCCGTTCGCGGGTTCGGTCGGCGCGATCATCACCTCATCACTACGGGGATGGACCGTGTCCACGTCGGACCCGGCGGTGGCGTTCGAGCACGCGACGGCAGCGAGAGAGAGGCAGGCGAGGGCGGAGGCCCATCGAACGTGACCAACCATGCGAGCTCCTTGTGCAAAGAGGCGGCCGAAGAAAAGTTACAGCATGTAGGTAATTGTCCGGTGGATGTGCGCACGTCTCTTACACGAAAACCCGCGCATTTCAGGTTTGTGGTTGCCCGCCAGGCAACGGAGCTGGGGGAAAGTCGATCCACCTCGTCCCCTCGCGATCCCCTCACCGGGTGTCCCTCGGCCGCGGTTCGATTAGGGTGGCGCCCATGAAATCTGGGCTGTTTCTGTCCGCCGCCGTCGTCCTCGCGCTCACCGTCTTCGGCACCCCCGCCAACGCAGCCCTGACCTCGAGCGAGAAGGGACAGGTCAAGGACTTCATCACGGCGGCGAAGCTCGAGACCGCGGGCCAGGTTCGCTCGCTCGTCGCACGCACCGACCTCACGCCCGAGGAGTCGAGCGGCGTCCTCGTCGATGCGATCGCCCCGCTCGCGTGGAGCGATGCGAAGGGCGCGTTCCTGAAGGAGCTCGTGATGGGCGGTCCCGCGTCGACGCGCGCGCCTCTGGCGGTCGCGGCCACGAAGGCGATCCTCGCGCGCGCCGACAACATCTTCCAGCACGAGGGCGACAAGCTCGAGAAGGACCGGCCCGCGATCGGCGAGCTCGTGGCCCTCTACGCCTGGCTCGACACGAACGTCGCGAACGCGGGCACGCCGACGATGACCGCCCACGACACGAATTCGGGCCTCACCCCCGCGACGTACGAAGAGTGCTCGAAGCTCCTCAAGGAGCACGTCGAGAAGAACCCGAAGTGGCTCAAGGGTGATCAGGGCATCCCCGACCCCACGGCGCGCGTCCGCGCGCAGGCGCAGTCGCTCCTCGTCGACATGATGCCCGACGGCCTGACCCGTCGCGTGGAGGCCGCGTCGCGCCTCGGCCTCAACGGCCCGAGGAAGCAGATGCTCACGGACTGGGGCGTCCTCTTCGTCGACGCGGGCAAGCTCGATGACACGAAGGTGGAAAAGGTCCGTCAGACGCTCCAGCGCATGGGCGGCGCGCGGCTCGATCTGTCGCTCGTGTTCTACGGCCCCACGGATCATCGCCAGGGCCTCCGCGCCCGTGGCGACGTCGCGCACGTGGTCGGCGGCAACGACAAGTACCCGTTCGACGGCGACGTGCCCGGCGCCTGGGATCCGGCCATCGGCACCATCGTGCACGACCTCTCGGTGGTGGCCGCGTCGCGCGCGCTCAAGTCTTCCGCGACGCTGAAGGCGCAGGTCGACAAGGACGCGGCCGCGGCCTCGAGCGATCCGGGCCGCGTGCTCGGACGCCCGCGCGCCCCGAGCGCGGAGTACGTGCTCGGCAGCGCGATCGACGCCGTGATGACCGACGCGCAGCGCGCGATCGATCTCAGCCTGTCTCGCTTCAGCGGGAGCCAGCCTCAGACGGCGGCCCTCCTCTCCGACGCGATGGCGGCGCTCGCCCTCGTCGCGCCCGACGGCAAGATCGAGGTCGGCAAGGCGGGCGCCTTCGCGCCGGTCACGAACCTCAAGAAGGGTCCGGGCGACGCCGCCGGCTCCTTCACGCTCGACGGTCACACGTGGGCGTTCGACCGCCAGGGCGCCACGAACGCCGTCGTCGGCATCCGCAAGGACGGGGCCGCCGCCACCGCGCCGAAGAGCGCTCCGGCTCCAGTCGCGCCCACCACGCCCGCGTCGCCGAAGAAGTGACAAACCTGACAGTATCCTGTCATCGCCATGGCTTAGCTTGGTCTGTGCAGCATCCATGAAGGGGAAATAACGATGAGCACGACGTTCTATTACTCGCCGATGTCTTCTGCCGTGATCGCGCACTGGGCGATCGACGAGCTCGGGGTCCCCGTCGAGAAGGTGAAGCTCGATCTGTCGAAGCAGGACCAGAAGAAGCCGGAGTTCCTGGCCCTCAACCCGAACGGCAAGGTGCCGCTGCTCGTGGTCGAAGGCACGCCGATCTTCGAGACGCTCGCCATCATGAGCTACCTCGGCGAGACGTTCGGCGTCGACAAGGGGATGTGGCCAGCGACCGGCGTGAAGCGCGCAGAGGCCATGAAGTGGATGGCGTGGACGCAGGTGACGGTCGGCGAGGCGCTGTCGCGCTACGCCCACGCCGGTCACGAGCGCTTTCCGAAGGAGTGCCACCACGAGCCGTCGCGCGAGAAGGCGAAGGCGGACGTCGAGCACCTCCTCGGCATCCTCGAGGCGGAGCTCGTGAAGTCGAAGCGCCCCTACCTCCTCGGCGACACGTTCACGCTCGCTGACCTCCACGTCGCCGGCTGGACCGGCTACCTCCAGATGATGGGCTTCGATCTCTCGAAGTTCCCCGCCGTCCAGGCCTGGACACAACGCTCCACGCAGCGGCCCGCGTTTGGAAAGCTGATGAGCGAGCGCTGATCGCGCCCCGCTGAACGGCCCGGGCGCCCGCGCCTCTCGTGCGTCCGGAGGTGCGATCGTCTGCACGCGACGTTGCAGAATGTCACGCCAAACGTTAGACAAAGAGTTCAATGATGCTTCCAAAGGCGTCTCGGGACGGTGAACCATCGGTGGGGCCCGGTCCCTACCGCATCCAGGTCGCCGCGGAGCTCTCGGGGACCCCAGCCGCGACGCTCCGCGCCTGGGAGCGCCGGTATGGCGTGCCCGTCCCACGTCGGACGACGTCGGCGTATCGCCTCTACACCGCGGAGGACGTCGCGCTCATCCGGCGGATGTCCGAGCTCGTCGCGGGCGGGATGGCGCCGTCCGACGCCGCGCGCACCGTCCTCGCCAGCATCAACCCGCAAGTCGATGCGTCGCCCGTGGACATGACGACGGATCCACGGGAGCTCGCGAGCAGCCGCATCCTCTCGGCGGTGGAGCGGTGGGACGGCGACGCGATCGACGCGGAGCTCGCGCGCATCTCGTACCTCTTCGACGTGCAGTCGCTCTTCGCGAACGTCCTGTCGCCACTCCTCGTGGAGGTCGGTGAGCGCTGGGAGCGCGGCGAGCTGTCGATCGCTCAGGAGCACCTCCTCTCCGAGAAGCTCGAGCTCTTCCTTCGCGCGCAGCTCCGCTCGATCGACCGCCGCGACGGACCGCTCGCGCTCGTCGCGTGCATCGATCGCGAGGAGCACGTCATCGGGCTGCTCGGTGGGGCGCTCCGCCTCGCCGCGAGCGGCTGGCGCGTGACGGTGCTCGGCGCCGCCACCCCCGCGGAGGCGCTCGGAGACGCGGTCCGGCGCCTTTCGCCGCGACTCGTGGGCCTCTCCGTCACCCGTCCACCCGCGGAGGCGAAGCGGCTCTTCAAGCAGTACGCGCGCGTCATCGGCGAGACCCCGTGGGTCGTGGGCGGGCCGGGCGCCGGCGCGGTCGCGGATGCGGTGCGCGCCGCGGGCGGCCACCTCGCCGCGGAGCCGGGCTCCCCGTGGACCCAGCAGCTGCGCGAGCTCGCGCGCCTGCGTTGAGTTGCGCCTGTCCAATTTTTGTATAAGGTTTAGGCCAACTCTCGAATGGTCCCGAACCGCTCTGCCGGCGATGACGCCGCGCTCGAAGCGATCCTGCGTGCCGGCTCGCGCACGTTCTACTTCGCCTCGCACGCCCTGCCGCGGCGCATGCGCGCGCCGACGCTCGCGCTCTATGCGTTCTGCCGCGCCGCCGACGACGCGGTCGACGACGCCAGCTCCGCCGAGCATTCGCGTCGCGCCGTGGATCGGCTGCGGGCGCGGATCGAGCGCGTCTACTCGGGCCACGCGCTCGACGACCTCGTCGAGCGCTCCTTCGGCCGCGTCGTCGAGGAGTACGCGCTCCCGCGCGTCGAGCTCGATCTGCTCGCGGAGGGCATGGCCTGGGACGCCGCGGGGCGGCGGTACGCCACGCTGCCCGATCTCCGCGAATATGCGCTGCGCGTGGCGGGGACGGTCGGCGTCCTGATGACCCACCTCATGGGGCCGACCGCGCCGCCCGTCCTCGAGCGCGCGCGCGACCTCGGCATCGGGATGCAGCTCACCAACATCGCCCGCGACGTCGGCGCGGACGCGCGGATCGGGCGGCTCTACCTCCCGCTCGACTGGCTCGCCGAGGTCGGCGTGGACCCCGACGCCTTCCTCCGCGGTCCCACGCCGTTCGGCGCCATCCGCGCCACCGTCGCCCGCCTCCTGCGCGCCGCCGACGAGCACTACGCGCGCGCGGATGAGGGGATCGGTCACCTGCCGCGCGACTGCCGCGTCGCCGTCCGTGCCGCGCGGCTCATCTACGCCGACATCGGACGCGTCATTCGACGCCGCGACTACGACTCGGTCTCCACGCGCGCCGTGGTCTCCGGCCGTCGCAAGGCCTGGCTCCTCGCGCGCTCCGTCGGGGCGCTGTCGTGGCAGCCGGAGCCCCTCGGAGCGGCCTGATGGACGCACGGGCGATCCTCCGCGAGCGCGCGAGCGTCGAGCTCATCGAGCGGCTCGAGCACCTCGACGCGACGCGCAGGTCCCCTCCACGCGATCGTGCGCTCCGCCCGCCCGATCGCCACGCGTCGCTCGATACCGATGTCGTGTTCATGGGCGGAGGCCTCTGCCTCCTCCTCGCGGCGGAGGTCGCGCGCCTCGGCCGCCGGGTCGTCGTGCTCGAGCGGGCGCGCGCCGGCGCCGTGCACCGCGAATGGAACGCGAGCGACCGTGAGCTCCTTCCGCTCGTCGAGAGCGGCATCGTCACGGAGGCCGAGCTCCGCGAGCTCGTGGTGGCGCGCTACGACGAGGGGGTCTGCCGTTTTCACGGCTCGCCCCCGAGCGTCGTCCGTGGTGTCCTCGATCGCGCGGTGGACGCGGCCCCGCTCCTCGCGCGCGTCCGCGAGGTCGCGCTCGCGCGCGGGGTGCGGTTCATCGACGGCGCGAGCGTCGACGCGCTCGGCGCGGGCTCCTCCGGCGTGCGCGTGGGCTGGAGCGGCGGCGAGCTCGTCGCGCGTGTCGCGGTCGATGCTCGCGGCGCGTCGAGCCCTTACGCGTCGGCCGACCTCGTCTGCCCGACCGTCGGCGGTGTCGTCCGCGGGATCGACTTCGATCCGCGTTGCGGCGACATCCTCGTCACGACCGAGGACGCGGACCACGGCCGCCAGCACGTCTGGGAAGGCTTCCCGGGGCGCGCGGGCGAGCTCACCGTCTACCTCTTCCACTACGCACAGCGCGAACGCGCGGGCTCGCTCATCGAGCTCTACGCGCGGTTCTTTCGCACCCTTCACGAGTACCGGCGAGGCGTCCCGGAGCTCGTGCGTCCGACCTTCGGCTTCATCCCCGGCTGGTCGAGGCTCACGCCCGCGCCCCGCGGCCCGCATCCGCGCGTGATCCTCGCCGGCGACGCCGCGGCACGGCACTCGCCGCTCACGTTCTGCGGCTTCGGCGCGATGCTACGGACGTTCCAGCCGCTGGCGCGGCGCATCGCGGCGTGTGACTCGTCTCCGCCGCCGGAGGAGCGCATTCACGCGTGGACGGGCGCCCTCGCCCGGCTCATGGCGTCGCAGAAGCTCGAAGGGCCGGCGCTCAACACTCTCCTCGGCGCTGCTTTCTCGACCCTCGCCGAGCTCGGAAACGAGGCGTACGCTGCCCTGCTGCAGGATCGGATGCCGGCGCGCGACTTCTTGCGCTTCTTGCACCGGACCGCTCAGCGACATCCGATGGTCTACCGAGAGGTGCTTCGCGTGGTCGGCCCGAAAGCGGTCGCGCGCTGGAGCCTGCAGGTCGGCCGCTCCGCGTTCGCCGGACCGCCATGAGCTCCTGCGGGCCCAGGAACAGGCCGTACGGTGCGCCGCCGCCCTCATGGTGAACGAGATGCGCGCCCCGCACGCGTCGAAAGAATCGCCAGCGCAGGAGCCCTCCGACTCCGAGTCGACCGTGAACGAGGCCATCGTGGACCAGCACGTAGGCGAGCCCGAAGAGGGTCATCCCGCTCCCGACGCCGACGAGGCCTGCGCGCAGGAAGCCATGCAGCTGGCAGCCACCGACGATGAGCGCTACGGCGAAGGGAGCGTGCAGGAAGGAGAGCCAGTCGTTCTTCTCGAATCGGCCGGGCTGCGGCTCATGATGGGTGCGATGGATCCACCAGAGCCTCGCATGCCAGGCCTCGCGATGAAGGAGCCGCGCCCATGGCTCCATCGCCGCCGCCGTCACGAGCGCGATCACCGCCCCGAACGCGAGCTCCCTCACGGCGACCCCGACGCGTTGTCGTTCGAGGCGACCGCTTGATCCCCGCGACGCCCGTCCGCTGGTTCATCCGCCTGTTCACGTGGCACGCGCGGTCGCGCCTCTTCGGCACGTTCGGACGCATCCGGATCGCGGGGCTCGATGCGCTCGCGGACACCGTCGCCGCCGGTCCCGTCCTCGTCGTCGCGAACCACACGACCTGGTGGGATCCGCTCGTCGCGCTCTGGCTCGCTCACGGAGAGCTTCGCGCGGAGGCCTTCGCGATGATGGATGCGTCGAATCTCCGAAGACTTCCCTTCTTCGGCAAGGTCGGCGCGTTCGGGGTCGACCTCGCCGATCGACGCGACGGCGCGCGCGCCATCCGCTACGCCGCGAAGCTCCTCGACCGTCCGCGGCGCATCGTGTGGATCTATCCCGAGGGTCGAGAGCGCTCTCCGTTCGGCCCGCTCGAGCTCCGTCCCGGGGCGGCCGCCGTCGCGCGACTCTCGCGCGCGCCGATCGTTCCGCTCGCGAGCCGCTTCGTCTTCGCCGCCGAGGAGAAGCCCGAGCTGTGGATCGCCATCGGTCCACCGGTCCTCGAGGGAAGCGACCTCGCCGACGCCATCGGGCGCCAGCTCGCGCGGATCGACGCCGTCTGGGGCAAGGAGGACCCCGCCGGCTTCGTCCTCGCGCACCGATCGGCTCCGGGGACCGTCGCTCGACTCGCGGAGCGCCTCCTCGCGTTCTTCTCGCGCTTCTTCTGACACGAGCCGGCCGCCGCGTCCGAGGCGGAGCGCTCGCCCGCGCCAGGTCGTTCGCGGCCACACCAGCGCGCGGACGGCCGCGTAGAGGAGTAGGAAGTCGGCCCCGAGCGCCGCGAGCAAGCTCGCACGCGGCGTGACCGCGAACCAGACGACGAGCCTCGCGAAGAGCACGACACCGGCGGCCGCGATCGTGAGCGGCTCGCGCCCGAGGATCGCGAGCAGAACGGCGAGGGGAGTGGCCGCGAGGAACAGCGGGTAGCCCGCGAGCATGAGCGGTCGCTCCGAGCGGACGACGAGCGCCCAGCGCGTGAAGCGATCCGCGTCGGCTCGGCCATGGGCCTCCACCCGCGCGCGCGACGCACCGGTCGGATGGCCGGCCGCGCGCATTCGCCGCGCGAGCGCGACGTCTTCCCCCAGACGATCGCGCACGGCGTCGAAGCCGCCCGCGGCGGCGAGCGCCTCGCCGCGCACGACGAACACCTTGCCCACGAACCCGCCCGGATCGAGCCCCGCGAGCAGCGGCAGCGCATGGAGCGAGCCGTTCAGCACCGCGCCGCCGATCCCCTCCGGATGCGCCAGGACGAACGGGGCCCAGATCGCGCCGAGCCCGCGCGTCGAGAGCTCGCCGACCATCTCTCCGAAGAGTCCCTCGGGCAGCTCGACGTCGCTGTCGGCGACGGCGACGATCTTGGCGCTCCGTCGCGCGAGGACACGGGCGAGCTGCGCCGCCTTCTGGTTGGCGCCGCGGGCACGCGTGAGGACGATCTCGACATGCACGTGCTTCCGGCGCAGGCGATGCGCCGCGACGCAGGCGGCGGAGAACGCCTTGTCGCTCGGATCGCGAATGGCGATCACGACGTTACGCGCGCCGCCCGTCGTCGCCAATCGATCCGCGAGCCCGGGCTCGTCCCCCGCGCATGGACGAACGAGGAGCATGTCCTCCAGCACCGAGGGCTTTGCGCGTGCCACGAAGCGACGCTCGCGCACGAGGGCCGTCGCCAGCGCCGTCCCGACGGCGCCGATGTAGAAGCCGGCCCACAGCGCGGCGAAGTTCATGCCTCCCGCCGCGCCCGAAACGGGATGAGGAAGCGCACGAGACGCGAGGCCAGGCGATCCAGCGACATCGTCTCGTGCACGCCCACGAGCGTCGACTGGTGGGGCCGCGCGATCTCGACCGCAGAGCGCGCGTAGAAGGGGCCGTCCTCGAGCGTGCGGAGGAGCCGTGGCGTCTCGCCGGCCGCGACGCGAAGCGGGCGGCGGAGACCGAACGCCGTTCGCCGGAGCGCTCGCCCGACGCGGCCCGCGAACGGCCGTGCGCCGCTCTCGTCGAGGACGAAGCCATGCTCGAGCTCGCGCCGATCGCGCGTGTGCACGTCATAGGTGATCCGGACGCGCTTGCCGTCCGAGGTCCGTGCCCACGACCACGACGAGAACCCCTCCTCGAGCGGCTCGCCGCCGTCGTTGGTGTCGAGGTATCCCGTGCCCTGGAACGAGCAGCCCGGCGTCGAGAAGCGCGCCTCGACGTGACCGAGCGGCGCGACCGGCCGCCAGTGGTGCACGCCCGCGCCGTCGAGCGCGATCGGATCCGCGAGCCCGGGCAGGGTCGGACGGAACACCACGCGCCCGCGGAGGCGGCTCCGCCAGGGCGCGGTGCGCTCGTCGATCTCGAGGACGAGCGCGTCTCGCTCCCAGCGCATCGAGGTCGAGCCGATCGCGAGGCTCGAGCGCGTGCGCGTGACCGCGTGCGCGGGACGCTCCGTCAGGGCCCAGTCGGTCGTGCGCCCGCGCTGGAGGCACACGTTGAACGCGGAGAAGTCGAGCGGATCGACGTCGCGCTCCTGCTCGCGCGCCTCCGCATAGGCGGGAGAGAAGGGACTGCCGAGAAGCGCGATGACCACGAGCGAGCTCTGGCCGTCGTCACTCAGGGCATCGAGATAGAACCAGCGATAGCCTCGCGCGGCGACCGGCTCGTCGAAGCCAGGTCTTGCCGCACCGACTCCGCCGCCAGCCGGCCGCTGAGCGCGGCCATCGGTACGCCCGGACCGGGATGAACGCTCCCGCCCGCCAGGTAGAGACCACGGAGCCGGGTCCGTGAAGCCGGCCGGGCCAGGGAGGCAAAGGTCCCGTGCGCCGCCTCCCCGTAGATCGCTCCGCCCGTCCCAGGCGCCATTCGCGCGAAGTCCTGCGGCGTCATCCGAACGCAAGCCGACATCTTCAGCGTCAATCCCGCCCTCGCCAATCGAGAAAACACTCTCCGTTCGCATTCGGTAATCTCCATCTCGTCGGGCCTGTTCGCGACGTCCCGCGCGGGGGCATTTGCGATGAGGAAGAAGCGCTCGCGATCGGGCGCGCAGAGGTAGACCGTCGGATCGTCGGGGATGGCCCGCCGATCCCAGAGCATCCGCGTCTCGCGCTCGTAGTCGGCCCCGAAGAAGACGTTGTGGTGATCGAGCTCGAAGCCCTCCGCCGAGCCGGCGATGGCCCACGTGACCGCGGAGAGCGAGCGACGCGAGGGCGATGGCGCATCGACCGCCCGCGACGCGGCCGGACCGAAGGTGCCCGCCGCGATCGTCGCGACATCGGCGTTGAGCACGACGGCGCGCGCGGGGATCACCTCGCGCGTGCCGTCCTCCTGCACGAGCTCCACGCCGGTCACGCGGCCGCCTTCGGCGTGGACCGCGGACGTCCGAGTCCCCAGTCGGATCGTGACCCCGAGCGAACGCGCGAGCTCCGCCACCGCCTCCGCAAGACGAGAGATCCCGCCTTCGATCGCCACCACGCCCGAGCGCTCGACATGAGCGATGAGGTTGAACGTGGCGGCCACCTCGAGCGGCGACGAGCCGACGTAGGTCGCGTAGCGCGCGAAGAGGGCGCGGAGGCGAGGGTCGTCGAAGAACGAGCCGAGCGCGCTCCACATCGTGCGGTGCGAGTCGATGTGACGGAGCGCGCCCAGGCCGAGCCGGCCTGCGCCGAGGAGGAGCGAGGTCATCGAGGGCCGCTGGGAGCGAAGGAAGGGCCGCTCCACCGTCTCCGCGATGCGCTGGCTGTAGGCGGCGAAGCGCACGTAGCCGGTGGCCGCCTTCGGGCCCGCCCACGCCCCGATCGCGTCCGCGCTCCGGGCCACGTCGGCGAAGAGGTCGAGCGTGGTGCCGTCCGTGAACGAGTGCCGCGCGATGCGATCGAGCGGCGCGAGCCGGAGCGTCGTCTCGATCGAGCGCCGGAAGAGCTCGTCGAAGACCCAGCGCATGGTCAGCACCGTCGGTCCGACGTCGATGCGGTGGCCTGCCACCTCGACCGCGCGCGCCTTGCCGCCGACCTCGGAGCGCGCCTCGACGAGGAGCACCTCCTCGCCCGAGCGAGCGAGCTCGACCGCGGCAGCGAGGCCGCCCATTCCCGCGCCGACGACCACGATGGGAGGAGCCACGTGTTTTCTCATAAGCCCTGGCCTTGACCGTGTCTAGTGTTGGTACTTAGTTTATACAAACCTTGAACATGATGTCGAACCGGATCCAGGCGCCCGATGACGACGCCGTCGTCATCGAGCAGTCGCTCCAGGAAGCCCTGAACGGCGTGTGGCCGCCACGGATGCGGTCCGCCCTCCTCACGGCGGTCTTGGGCAACGCGGCGCGCGTTCGGCCTCTGTTCTGCCTGGCGGTGGCCCGTGCCGCGAGCGGTCGCGAGCCGCCTCCGCTGGCGTGGTCGGCGGCGGTCGCGGTCGAGATGATTCACTGCGCCTCCCTCGTGCACGATGACCTGCCGTGCTTCGACGACGCCGCCGAGCGACGCGGCCGCCCGACCGTGCACCGGACCTACGGCGAGGCGACGGCGCTCCTCGCCGGCGACGCGCTCATCGTCGCAGGCTTCGCCCATCTGGCGCGCGCCTCGGCGCCGCCGGTGTTCTTCGCGGAGCTCGCGCGCTCCGCGAGCGCAGAAGGCGGGCTCATCTCCGGCCAGGCGCTCGAGCTCGACGAGCGGGTCGACGTGGCGGCGTACCACGCGGCGAAGACCGGGGCGCTCTTCGAGGCGGCGCCCCGGCTCGCGGCGACCGCCGTCGACGCGCCGGTCGAGCCTTTCGCGAAGCTCGGCCGCGCGCTCGGCGCGCTCTACCAGCTCGCGGACGATCTGGCCGACGAGTACGGCGACGCCCGCATGCTGGGCAAGCCGACGGGGCAGGACCGCGCCCGTCGCCGTCCGAATGCGGTCGCGTCCCTCGCGCGCTCGAAGGGCCTCGCGTTGCTCGGCGCGGGCGCGCTCGAGACGGTCGCGGCGATCCCCCGCTGCCCCGGCGAGTCCGACCTTCGCCGCTTCATCGAGGAGCTCGCGACGCGGCTCGCCGCGCGCGCGCTCCCGTGACGCGGCGGGCGCTCACGACGCCGTCGTCTGCGCCTCCGCGCGGAGCAGCTCGATGAGGCGCTGGATCTCGGCCGTGGAGAGGCGCCCGGCCTTGGAGAAGAGCACGCGCCCGCTGCGACCGAAGAACACGATGCTGCTCGTGCCGGGCTGGAGCGACAGCGCCCGAGAGAACTGCCCATTCCAGTCGCAGTAGATGCGCGTCCCCTGCTTCTTCGTCTCGTCGCGGATGGCGTCCTTCACGAAGCCACGGACGGGCCAGTAGTCATAGCTGCGAACGTCGGCCACGGGCACGAGGGCGATGGTGTTGCGATAGTTGCCCGTCCGCGCGAGGCGACCGAGCTCGGCCTTGAACGCGTCGTTCACGTGCGCCGAGTCCTTGTCCTCGTAGACGACCAGGATCGGGCGCCCGCGCACCGACGCGAGCTCGAAGCGATTGTCCTCGCTGTCGACGACGTGCGCCGCTGGGAGCGGCGCGCCCGGGCTAGGCACCGCGTGCACCGCAAAGGAGGTGAGCATCACCGCCGCTGCCGCCGCACCCCTGACGAAGTGAAGGACCGATCGTTCGTTACGCATTTCTCTGCCTCACCCTTTGCTCTTGCACATGGTTTGTCTAATGTTTCAAATAACATTATGCAATCTGTACAAAGTGCAAGCCCGAGCGCGAAGCACGCGGTCGTTATCGGCTCCGGCTTCGGCGGCCTCGCCGCGGCGGTGCGCCTCGGTGCCCGCGGCTACCGCGTCACCGTCCTCGAGAAGCTCGCGTCGCCCGGCGGGCGCGCCATCGTTCGTGAGCGCGAGGGCTTCGTCTTCGACTCTGGACCGACCGTCATCACCGCGCCCTGGCTCTTCGAGGAGCTGTGGACGCTCTGCGGCAAGCGCCTCGCGGACGACGTCGACCTCCGACCCGTCACGCCGTTCTATCGGATCCGCTTCGATGACGGGACGCTCTTCGATTACACGGGCGACGCGGACACGATGCGCGCGGAGATCGCGAAGCTCTCTCCGGGCGACGTCGAGGGCTACGAGCGCTTCCTCGCGCAGAGCCAGGAGATCTTTCGCGTGGGCTTCGAGCAGCTCGCGCACGTCCCCTTCGGGCGGAAGCGCGACATGGCGAAGATCGTTCCGGCCATGGTCCGGCTGCGAAGCTTCGAGTCCGTCTACCAGATGGTCAGTCGCTACGTGAAGGACGAGCGGCTACGGCAGGTCTTCTCGTTCCATCCGCTGCTCGTCGGAGGCAATCCCTTCACGACGACGTCCATCTACACCCTCATTGCCTTCCTCGAGCGCAAGTGGGGCGTGCATTTCCCCATCGGCGGCACCGGCGCGCTCGTGCGCGGGCTCGTGCGACTCATCGAGGGGCAGGGGAGCGTCGTGCGCTGCGGAGCGCCGGTCGAGCGCATCCTCGTGGAGCGTGGCCGCGCGACCGGCGTGCGTCTGGAGAGCGGTGAGACGATCCTCGCCGACGTCGTCGTCTCGAACGCGGACTCGGCGTGGACGTACCGTCATCTCCTGGCGCCCGAGCACCGGAAGAAGTGGACCAACCGCCGCGTCGAGTCGCGGCGCTACTCGATGGGCCTCTTCGTCTGGTACTTCGGCACGAAGCGTCGCTACCCCGACGTCGCGCACCACACCATCCTGCTCGGGCCCCGGTACAAGGGCCTCCTCACCGACATCTTCGATCGCCACCGGCTCGCGGCGGACTTCAGCCTCTACCTCCATCGCCCGACGGCCACGGATCCCGGAATGGCGCCCGACGGCTGCGACGCCTTCTACGTGCTGAGCCCGGTCCCCCATCTCGAGAGCGGCACGGACTGGAAGGCGCAGGCGGAGCCATACCGCGCGAAGATCGCGAGCTACCTCGAGCGGACGATCCTGCCCGAGCTGTCCTCGTCGATCGCCGTCTCCGAGCTCCTCACGCCGCAAGGATTCCACGACGACCTCGCGTCGTTTCGCGGCGCCGCGTTCGGCATGGAGCCCGTCCTCACGCAGAGCGCGTACTTTCGCCCGCACAACCAGAGCGAGGACGTCGAGGGCCTCTACCTCGTCGGCGCCGGCACCCATCCCGGCGCGGGCGTGCCGGGCGTCCTCTCCTCCGCGCGCGTCCTCGATCGGATCGTCCCGGCCTGACTCAGGCGCCTTCGTGCGCCGAGCGGATCACCGGCGCACGGGGCTCTGATTCAGTACCAGCCAGTAGAGTCCGAGGAGACGCACCGCCTCGGAGAACTGCGTGAAGTCGACGGGCTTACGGACGTATCCGTTGGCGCCGAGCGAGTAGCTCTGGATGATGTCCTCGTCTTCTTGCGACGAGGTCATCACGACGACGGGGAGCAGCCTCGTTCGCTCGTCGCTGCGGATCCGGCGAAGCACCTCGAGCCCCGAGATCTTCGGAAGGTTGAGGTCGAGGACGATGAGCTGGGGCAACTCTGCGCCATCGGCGAAGAGGATGTCGAGCGCCTCCGCCCCATCTCGCGCGCGACCTGGATGTCGTTCGCGATCTTGTTCTTGCGCAGGGCGCGGACGGTGAGGTCCTCGTCGTCGCGGTTGTCTTCGATGAGGAGGATCGTATGGCTCGTGATCATGCGGCGCCTGTGGGCAACGTGAAGAAGAAGGTGGCTCCGTGGTTCTCTTTTGCTTCGGCCCAGACCCTACCACCGTGACGGTTCACGACGCGCTGAACCGTCGCTAGCCCGACCCCGGTGCCCTCGAACTTTTCGCTCGAGTGGAGGCGTTGAAAAGCCTTGAAGAGCTGATGGATGTATCGCATGTCGAAGCCGGCGCCGTTGTCCGAGACGAAGTACTGCGGCTCGCCGTCGACGACGCGGTGGCCGAGCTCGATTCGTGCGTTCCGCTCGTCGCGGGTGAACTTCCACGCATTGCCGAGGAGGTTCTCGAGGACGGTGCGCAAGAGGGAGGGATCTCCGCGCACGAGGAGCGAGTCGCCGGTCACGAAGGTGACGGCGCGGCCCTGGTCACGCGACTGGAGCTGCTCGATGACGGAGCGCCCGATCGCGGCGAGATCGGTGGCCTCGAGCTGGAGCTCGGTGCGCGTGACGCGGGCGAGCGCCAGGAGCGAATCGATGATGTGCCCCATGCGCGTCGCGCCCGCGACGATCCGGTCGAGGTAGCCGCGCCCGGCCTCGTCGAGGACGGCTCCGTAGTCCTCGAGGACCACACCAGCGAAGCCGCTGATGCCACGCAGGGGCGCGCGCAGATCGTGCGCGACCGAGTAGCTGAACGCCTCGAGCTCGCGATTCGCCGCCTGCGCCGCTTCCTTCTCGCGTCGCAGGAGCTCGCTCTCGGCGGCGCGCCGGCGGTCGGTGATGTCGCGGATGTAGCCCGTGAACGTCGAGGCGTCGGGGGAGCGAATGCAGACGATGGCGACCTCGGCGGGGAACTCGGTGCCATCGCTCCGCAGCGCGACCGTCTCGACGCGCTTGCCGACGGACGGGCCCACGCCGGTCTCGAGGAAGCGTCGAAGGCCCACACGATGGCGCTCGCGCAGGCGCTCGGGGATCACCACGTCGGCGAGCAGCTTTCCGATCACGTTGGCGCGCGCGTGACCGAAGGTGCGCTCGGCGGCGGGGTTGAACTCGAGGACCTTGCCGTCCTGATCCATCATCACGATGGCGTCGATCGCCGTCTCGACCACCGCGGCCCGCTGGGCCTCCGAGCGCTGCCTCTCCGTCAGGTCGAGCACGAAGGCGATGATCTCGTCCGAGTCGTCACCGCTGCGAACGGCGCCCACGACGACGGGGACGCGCGCGCCGTCCTTGCGGACGAGCTCCTTCTCCCACGGCCCCGCGAGCCCGCGCTCCCGGAGCTCGCGGGACGCGAGCAGGTCCACCGCCGATCGGTTCTCGAGGTTCACGACCTGGCTGGTGACGAGGCCCTTCGCGAAGTCCTCGCGCGAGTAGCCGACGACCGCGAGGAACGCGTCGTTGGCGTAGTGGAAGCGGCCCGTGCTGTCGGTGATGGTGACACCGATGATGCCGGCCTCGGCCAGCCTTCGAAAGCGGACCTCGCTCCGCTCGAGGGCGTCGCTGGCCGCCTGCGCGACGAGCTCTGCATGCTTTCGCTCGGTGATGTCGACATTGACGCCGATGAGGCGCCTCGGACCTGGCGGGGAGAGAAAGCGTCCGACGACCCAGCGCGTGGTCCCGTCTCGTGCGACGATGCGCCATTCGCCTTCGACGGGCTTGTTGGTCTCGAACGCGCGCTCGATGGTGGCCACCGCGTTCGCGCGATCGTCGGGGTGCACCAGAGAGGGCCAGTTCTGCTTGGTGAGCTCGGACTCGTCCCCCTTGAGCCCGTAGAGCGCGGCGAGCTGCGGGCTCCATATGCTCATCCCGGAGGCGGCGTCCCACTCGAATGTCCCGAACCGACCGGCCTGCTCCGCGAGGCGGAAGCGCTCGTCGTTCCGGCGGAGGCGCTCGGCGGCGAGCATGTTCTCCGTGTCGTCCTTGTAGGTCGCCGCGACGTACTCGAGCTCGCCCGTCACGCCCTTCACCGGGAAGAGCGTCATCGAGATCGCGACGCGGCGGCCTTCCTTGATCTGGAGCTCCGCGTGGTCGCGCGGGTCGTACCAGAACACGGGAACCTGGACCGTCTCGCCGCGGAAGGCGCGCTCGAAGAGCGGGCGCGTCCCGTTCTTCGCGAGCTGCTCGTCCGTGAGCACGTTGTAGCCGGGGGGCGGCTCGCTCTGGAAGATGTCGAAGAACGCGCGGTTCGTGAGCACGACGTTGCCCGACGCGTCCCACACCGCGATCCCGAGCGGAGCGCTCGCGAAGAGACCGACCAGGAACGCCGTCGGATCCGCGATGCTCGACAGGCGCGCGCGGACTCGCTCGGAATCGTGCGAGCTCATGGTCGGGTACGGCTGGCGCCGGCATCAGCGCGAGGCGCTGATCTCGACGGCCTCGTTCGCGAAGCTGTACGTCCCACCGTTGACGGTGACCGCGCCGTTGATGACGACCTTCACCTTGCTCGAACCGCTCGAGACGTCGACCGACGAGTCGATCGAGAGGTCGCTGTACGAGAACGACGCGTTGAGCGGGCCCGTGATGGTCATGCTGCCGTTGTACTTCACGAACGAGTGCGACGAGCTCGACACGCCGGCGTCGGTCGCGGTGACGGTGGACGACGCGTCCACGTGCATGGTGAGCGGGCCGCCTTCGAGGAGGTAGCCCTTGGCCGTCTTGCAGCCGTGCGCGGTGATCGTGTAGTCGACGACGGCCGAGGACGACTGGCCGCTCGAGCCGCCGTTCACGTTCGCGTCGGCGGACGCGGTCGCGTCGAGGGTGCCGCCGCCGGCGCACGAACCGGACACGCTGACCGTCGTCTGAGGAGCGAGGCCCGCGGCCTTCGTCTTGGTGCTGCCCTTCGACTCGCTGAGGGCGCCGGAGAGCGCGGCCGTGGCCTCGTTGAGGTCCTCCGCAGCCGCCTGCTTCGAGGCGGGCGCCGGACCCACGGGAGCGGGGCCACCGGTGGAGCTGTCGTCGTTCGAACAAGCGACGAGCGCGGTCAGAGCGACGAAGAGACCGACGATTCCAAGACGGTGCATGCAGGAAGCCTCCCGGGCGAGGAGTATAGACGCGGCCTGCCGCCGCCGAGCGCACTCGAAAGACGGATCCGACGAGAAATTGCCCCCATGCGGGCAGGGGTGGGACATTGCCCCACATGCCCTTCCGGACCCCAAAAATGGTTGGCTTGCCAACCATTTTTCTCCTGGTCCTGGGCGCGTGCAGAAGCCCTGCGGAACCAGTCGGGAATGCGTCGATCACTGGGGCGCCAGCGGTGGTGGCAACGCCCGTGACCGCCGCTGTGCCCCCGACGCCTGCGCCTCCGCCGCCGTCGCCTCCGGCACCGGCGCCGCTCCGCGTCCTCGTCGGGGGCGACCTCATCCCTCATCGCCCGTCGCTCGCGTCACCGGCCGCGATCACGGCCGCGCTCGCGCCGCTGCACGACCTGTTCAAGGGCGCGGACGTCGTCGTCGCCAACTACGAGGCGGCGACGGGCGACCTCGAGAAGCGCGCGTTCCGCCTCGCGTACGCCGCGCCGAAGTCGTGGGTGGCAGCGCTGCCCGAGGCGGGCATCGGCGCCGTCTCCGTCGCCAACAACCACGCGTGCGATCTCAACTTCGACGGCATCGACGGCACGCTCGAGGCCACCCGCGACGCCAAGCTCATCACCCTCGGCGGTGACGCGAAGGATCCCTGGCAGCCGCGCGTGCTCGCCGAGCAGGGCGGCAAGAAGGTCTGCGGCGTCGCGTGGACCACGCTCATCAATGCCGAGGGCGGCTGCTCCCGCACGACGCGCCTCGCGATCGCGCCCGAGACGCCCGCCGGTCGCCTGCGCGCCGTCACCGCCCTCCAGCGCGCGCGCCGCGAATGCGACGCCGTCGTCGCCATCATCCACGGCGGCATCGAGTATCAGCCGCAGATCCCGAGCATGCACGCGCTCGCGCGCCAGGCCGCCGACTCGGGCGCCGACGCGGTCGTCGTGCACCATCCGCACATCGCGTCTCCCGTCACCGTCCACACCACGAAGGACGGCCGCGCGGTCCCCATCTTCGCGTCCGTGGGCAACCTCGTCTCGAACCAGGGCGAGTCGTGGAAGCCGCCCATGTTCCCCGTCCTCCGCGAGAACCGCCGCCTCGTCTGCGTGAACGGCTGGACCCGGCTCGGCGTGCTCGCGGACCTCGCCTTCGATTTCACCGCCTCCCGGCTCACCTGGGGCTTCCACCTCGTCTGGAACGAGAACACCCACGCCGACGATCGCGCGCACGAGGCGAAGATCACCGCTCGCCTCGTCGATCCCAAGGCGGACACCCAGATCCTCGAGCAGCTCTCCCAGGACGCGGACGGCCCGGTCGGCCTCTTCTCGGATCCCTGCTGGAGCGAGCGCGGCAGCGCCGAAAACCCTCGCTGTTCGGGGGATTTGACACGCCGCCAAGCACGGACGATAAGGCGCTAGCCATGAACGACGCTCGCAAGGTCCGCATCCTCGTCGCCAAGCCCGGCCTCGACGGCCACGACCGCGGGGCGAAGGTCGTCGCCCGCGCGCTCCGCGACGCAGGCTTCGAGGTCATCTACACCGGCCTCCACCAGACGCCGGAGATGATCGCGAACGCCGCCGTGCAGGAAGACGTCGACGGCGTCGGTCTCTCCATCATGTCGGGCGCGCACAACACGCTCTTCCCCGCCGTGATCGACGCGTTGAAGGCCAAGGGCGCGAACGACGTCACCGTCTTCGGTGGCGGCATCATCCCCGAGGGCGATCTCGAGCGCCTCAAGTCGGCTGGCGTCAAAGGCGTGTTCACGCCGGGCACCACGCTCGAGTCGATCATCGACTGGGTGAAGACGAACATCGTGCCTCGCGCCTCTTGATCCGCGTCCGCGGTCTCGAGAAGAAATACGGGGACGTTCATGCCGTGCGCGGCATCGACCTCGACGTCGAGCGCGGCGAGGTCTTCGGCTTCCTCGGCCCGAACGGCGCCGGCAAGTCGACGACGATCAAGATCCTCTGCACGCTCTCGTCGCCCACCGCCGGTACCGCCGCCGTCGCCGGCCACGACGTCGTCACCGCACGCGACGAGGTGCGCGGTCAGATCGGCCTCGTCTTCCAGGAGACGACGCTCGACGACTACCTCTCCGCGTACCGGAACCTCCTCTTCCACGGGGAGCTCTACGACGTGCCCGCGAGGGAGCTGCCGAGACGCATCGAGGAGACGATGCGCATGGTCGGGCTCTGGGAGCGCAAGGACAGCCCCGTCGCCACCTTCTCCGGCGGCATGAAGCGCCGCCTCGAGATCGCGCGCGGGCTCGTGCATGCACCGAAGATCCTCTTCCTCGACGAGCCCACGATCGGCCTCGATCCGCAGACCCGCGCCTCGATCTGGGGCTACATCCGCGATCTCCGGAAAGACCACGACATCACGATCTTCCTCACGACCCATTACATGGACGAGGCGGAGAACTGCGACCGCATCGCGATCATGGACGCGGGGAAGATCGCGTGCGTCGACACGCCCGTGAAGCTGAAGGCCTCCGTCGGCAAGGACCAGGTCCGACTGGCGACCCGCGACGACGAGGCCGCGCTTGCGTCGCTGAAGGCGAAGTTCGGTATCGACGCGCGCGTCGGCGACGGTCACGTCCTCTTCGGCGTCGACGCCGGCGAGGAGTTCCTGCCGCGCCTCATCACCGAGCTCGGCGTCCCGGTGCTCTCCGTCAGCGTCGCGCGTCCCTCGCTCGACGACGTCTTCCTCCACTTCACCGGCCGCGCGATGCGCGACGCCGAGGCGCCCGCGCCCAGCGCCGTCCCGCGGGAGATGCGAGGGCGACGATGACCCCGTCGACGCGCGTCATCAAGGTCGTCTGGCAGCGCGAGATGCTGCGGTTCTGGAAGGATCGGCCGCGCCTCATCGCTGGGCTGGTGCAGCCCGTCCTCTACCTCTTCGTCATGGGCACCGGCATCTCCGCGATGGTCCCGATCACGTCGGGCGTGCCGTTTCGCACCTTCCTCTTCCCCGGCGTGACGTGCATGACCGTGCTCTTCACGTGCTTCTTCTCCGCCGGCTCGCTCGTGTGGGATCGCGAGCTCGGCTTCATGCGCGAGATGATGGTCGCACCCGTGCGCCGGAGCGCCATCCTGCTCGGAAAATGTCTCGGCGGCATGACCGCGGGCACGTTCCAGGCGCTCATGATGCTCGTCATCGGCGCGGTCGCGGGCGTCCCCATCACGCCGACGCTCGTCGTCACGATGATGCTCGAGACGCTCCTCATCGCGTTCGCGGTGACCGCGCTGGGGGTCGCCATCGCGTCACGGATGAAGAGCATTCAAGCCTTCATGGCCATCATGCAGGTCGTGCTCTTTCCGTTGTTTTTTGCGTCGGGCGCGCTCTACCCGCTGCGCGGGCTCCCGGCGTGGCTCGAGGTGCTCACGCGCTTCGACCCGCTCACCTATGCCGTCACGCCGCTCCGCGTCGCCGTCCTCGAGGCCTCGGGGCAGGGCGCGCTCGCGCCGATGGTGACGTGGGGCGATTTCGTCGTGCCGATCTGGCTCGACCTCGCGATCGTGGCCGCCTCTGCGATCCTCGCGCTACGTGTCGCTCTGCCGAGCTTCTCGCGTACCGACGCCTGACGCGACTATCCTGGGCGCGTGGACGAGGACGCGCTCCGGGGCTCCTTTCCGCCGGGGATGCTGGCGGAGGTGCCGAGGTTCGACCGCGTCTTCGCGACGTTCGCGGATCCGACCATCGAGCGCGGCTACCAGCGGGAGACGTTCGAGAACACGGTCCGCCGCTACGTGCGCTACAGCATCCCCCTCGCGACCATCGCGTACCTCTCGTACGGCGTGCACGACTACTTCGTGCTGCCGGGCGTCTATCGCACCGCGCTCTTCATCCGCTACGCGTTCTTCGCGCCGCTCGCGCTCCTGATCATCTACTTCGTCCAGCGGAACCGGCGCTACCTGCGCCATCAGCCCCTGATGCTCGCCTTCGGTATGGTCGTGAACGCGGACGTGATGGCGATCGGCGCCGTCGCTCATCACGACGCGGGCTATTACATCTACAACGGCTACGCGATCATCTTCGTAACGCTCGGCCCGTTCCTCGCGCGCATGAACGTGAAGACGCAGGCCGTCTACACCGGCGCCACGATCGCCGTCTTCCTCGTCCTCGACGCGCTCGTCGCGCACGCCGACCTCACGCATCGCCTGTCCTTCGTCGCGTCGTTCGTGACGCTCGGCCTCATCGGCGCGCTCTCCGCGCGGCAGCTCGAGTTCCGCGATCGCCTCGCGTTCCTCCAGCGCCGCGTGATCCGCGAGCAGCTCGCGGCGCTCGAGGTGGAGCGGCACCGGAGCGAGTCGCTGCTTCTGAACGTGCTCCCGCGCAAGATCGCGGAGCGCCTGAAGGAGCAGCCGGAGACGATCATCGCGGACCGCTTCGATCACGTGACCGTGCTCTTCAGCGACATCGTCGGCTTCACCGAGATGTCGGCGCGACTCGACGCGGAGGCGATCGTCAAGCGGCTCGACGAGGTGTTCTCGAGCTTCGACGAGATCGCCGACTCCCTCGGCCTCGAGAAGATCAAGACGATCGGCGACGCCTACATGGTCTGCGGCGGCATTCCGTCGCCCAAGAAGGATCACGTCGAGGCGGTGTGCGAGATGGCGCTCCGTATGCGCGACAAGCTCGCCGAGCTGAGCGAGAGGTCTCCCGAGCCGCTCCGCATCCGCATCGGCGTGCACACGGGCCCAGTGGTGGCCGGTGTCATCGGAAAGAAGAAGTTCATCTACGACGTCTGGGGCGACACCGTGAACGCGGCGAGCCGCATGGAGTCTCACGGCGTGCCGGGGCAGATCCAGGTGAGCCAAGCGATCTACGACGTGACGAAGCACCTCTACGACTACGAGTCGCGCGGGACGATCACGGTGAAGGGCAAAGGCGAGATGGCGACGTACCTCCTCCTCGCGCGCCGTGAAGTCTCCGAGGGCCGCATCGCGTCCCTTCCCGCGCAGAAGTCGGCGCCCGACGTCAGCTCTTCAGAGGAGGAGTGAGCTTGTCGAGGGCCCACCGCGTGGCGTTGGGGAAGTGGCGCGACACGCCGTAGAGGCGTGGGTAGACGACGCGCGGCCTTCGCTTCGCCACCGCGTCTGCGATCATTCGCGCGAGCACCTCGGGGGTGCCGGTCGGCACGTTGCGGGTCGCGGCGTGGTCCTCGTACGCGGCCCGCCCCGCCGCCTCGAGGTCGCTCGTGACGGGTCCGGGATACACGGTCACGACGTGGATGCCGTGCGGCTTCACCTCCGCGCGGAGCCCTTCGGAGGCGGCCGCGAGCCCGGCCTTCGCCGCGTTGTAGAAGAACATGCCGGGGGTGGGAGCGATGGCGGCCATCGAGGCGACGTCGACGATGACGCCGTGCCGCCGAGGGATCATGCGGCGAAGGAGGAGCGTCGTGAGGTGGAGCGGCACCATCAGATCGAGCCGCATCATCCGCTCCGCTTCCGCCCAGTCGGTCTCGGTGACGCGCTTCACGATCTGGACGCCCGCGTTGTTCACGAGCACGTCGATGGGGCCGAGCGCGGTCTCTGCCTCGTCGATCCACGCCCACGACACGTCCGTCGCCGCGAGGTCCGCCGCCACGACGTGCGTCCGCTCCGCGCCGGCGGCCGCGATCTTCTCGAGGTGACCTTTGCGCCTCGCCACGAGCGTGACCTTCGCGCCGCGCGCCAGGTACTCGCGCGCGATCGCTTCGCCTATTCCGCTGCTGGCTCCGGTGACGACGACGTGCATCGCCACAGTCTATCGGATCGGCCGGTCGGATCGCGGATCGCTCAGGCCGAGCCGCTCGGCTTGCGACCGCGGCGTCGCAGCGGGAAGACGAGGAGCGCGCCGAGGAGCGCGAGGCGCGAGACGGGGCTCGACGAGCGCCCAGGCGCGGGCGCGGCCCTCACGCCCTTCGCGCGGATGCTGGCGCTCGTGACCTTCACCGACTGCGTGGTCGTGGTGTCGTCATCGTCATC
Organism: Labilithrix sp.; assembly: GCA_046351255.1. GTDB lineage: Bacteria > Myxococcota_A > Polyangia > Polyangiales > Polyangiaceae > Labilithrix. The sequence continues at coordinate 49,394 of JAXLYU010000029.1, read as the reverse complement.
GTCGTCGTCATCGTCGCCCCACTCGATCGGGGTGTCGTCATCGTCGTCGTCGTCGTCGTCGTCGCCCGTGACGATCGGGGTGTCGTCGTCGTCGTCGTCGTCGCCGGTGAAGATGACGACGCTGTCCCCACCGCCGCTCGACTCGTACGTGTCCCCCGAGCAGCTGTCGGAGTCGTCTTCCTCGTAGTAGCCGCCGCTCGCACCGGAGCAGCTGTCGCCCTCGTAGTAGTAGACGGGCGTGCTCGTCGACGAGCCCTGGTAGCCGTAGTTCGAGGGCAGCTCGACGGGCTTCTCGGGGCGGGGCGTCGAGCCCGAGGACGACGAGGACGATGATGAAGAGGAGGGCTCGACCGGGCGCGCCGCGGCGTCGACGGGGACGCCCGCATCGGGATCCGGGTCGGCGCCCGCATCGTCGATCGCACCCCGGATCGCGAGGTCATCCTCCTGCCAGGCGGCCGACGGGTAGTCCGGGCCCCCGGAGTCGAGTCGATGCGGGGCGGCCGCCACGGGGAGTGACGAGAGGAGGAGGCCAGAGACGAGAGACGTGACGACCACCCACCGCATCGACTGGGGCGGACTGCTGCAAGGCGTGTACGCAGTTCGATCCCCGCAGTTCTTCGCGGAAACGTGTTGCCGTGAGACCACACATTCTCGCGGTACCGAGAACGGGCGGTCACAGCTACAGTTGCGCGCGTGGCAGACATCGAGCCCGAGCTGCAAGCGCTGCGAGGCCAGATCGCCCGCGTAAAAAGCGAGCTGGAGGCCCTTGCGGAGGCGGAGAGCGTGCTTAGCGAGAAGCTCCGAACGCTCGGCCTCGACGAGTCGATCACGATGGTCGATCTGCCGACGGTGGCGGGCCTCCCTTCGCGCCGGAAGAAGCGTCCCTCGTCCTCCTCGTCCGTCTCGTCCTCGGTCCCGCCTCCGAAGCCGGCGGGGCCGGTGTGGGTGCCGGCGGCCGTGGGCGCGGGCTTGCTCCTCGGGGTAGCGATCGTCGTGCTGCTCGCGATGAACCTTCAGCAGGCGAAGCGCGCCGAGTCGGTCGTCGCCGCGCCTCCGGTGACGAGCGTGATGGTGTTGGCCCCGCGCGATCCCATCCCGCCACCACCGCCGGTCGAGACCACGCCGCCCGTGGCCGCGCCCGCGAGCGCGGAGGCGCCGAAGCCGGAGATGGGCCAGCTCTCGATCGTGTGCACGCCGCGCTGCGACTCCATCTTCGACAACGGCACGCCGCTCACGCCCGGCAACGTGGTGGCCCTCCCGGTCGCGGCGGGTCCGCACAAGGTCGTGGTCACGTCGGGCGCGGTGAAGCGAACGATGAGCGTCACGATCGCGCCCGGCCAGCAGAAGGAGCTGCGCGTCGATCTCGAGAAGGGCGGCCCGGACCGCGGGTTCTGATCCGTCGAGGCCGCACGAGCTGTCGATAACCTCTTCAACCACCTGGCCCCTGGCCTGGCCCTGGCCTGGCCCGGCCACCCCCTCCCGTCGAAAAGCGTAGGAGTTTCGTCGTCGCCTCTCCGGCACGGCGGATGCGATGCGCGCCGGCATGATGCGCTGGGGTTCGGTCGTGGTCGTCGCGGGGTTCTTCGTTCATGGTGCGTGCGCCGCGCCGGGGAGCGAGCACCGGCAGGAGATCGATCGCACGATCGCGAACGCGCCCGCGCCCGACGCGGGAGCCGCGCTCCTCGCGGACCGCGTCGAGCTCGTGCGCGGCGTGCCCGACCGCGGGCGTGATCCGGCCGTCGTCGCGATCAAGGTCGCGGGCTCCAGCGCTGCGCTCTGCACCGGCACGCTCATCTCTCCGCGGCTCGTCCTCACGGCGCGGCACTGCGTGAGCAAGACGGTGACGGAGGTCGCCTGTCCCGCCGACGGCGTGCAGGTGATTCGCGATCGCGATCCTCACGATCTCGCGATCCTCGTGGGGGAAGACGTGGCGACGGCGCGGAGCGTCGCGCGCGGGCTCGCGCTCGTCGCGCCCGCCGGCGTCACCCTCTGCGACTCGGACATCGCCGCCATCGTGCTCGACGAGGAGGTCGTCATCGCCAGGCCGCTGCCCGTGCGGACGCGGGGGCCTGCGGCAGGCGAGCGCGTCCGCGCGGTGGGCTTCGGCCGAACGAAGCTCCTCCGTGAGCATGTCCGCGTGCTCGACGTGACGACCGCCGAGTTCACGGTCGCCGAGGCCTCGTGCTCCGGCGACACCGGTGGCCCCGCCATCGACGAGGACACCGGCGAGGTCATCGGCGTCGTCGCTCGCGGAGGCCCGTCGTGCGAGGGCGACGACGTCCACAACGTCTACACCCGCGTGGATGCCTATGCCTGGCTCCTGGAGGAGGCCTTCGCGCGCGTGGCGGAGGCCGAGCAGGACGACCGCATCGACGCGGGGGCGAAGAACACGGCGCTCAAGCCCGCCAAGCGCGGCACCAAGTCGAGGCCCGCGAGCGACACCGGCGGCCCCTGCGCCTCCGGTGACGACTGCGCGGCGGGGGTCTGTGTCACGGACGAAGAGAAGAGCTACTGCACGCGGCCGTGCGGTCCCGGCGACCGCTGCCCGACGCGCTACCACTGCCTCCCCGTGGCCGCCCCGGCCGGCCCGGACACGGCCTGCATCAACGTGCGTTGACCCCGGCGCAGACGGAGCCTAAAACCCCGACGAGATGGACTTTTCGCACTCCGAGGACCACGACCTCCTTCGCAAGACCGTGCGCGACTTCGCGCAGAAGGAGGTGCTTCCGAACGCCCGCAAATGGGACGAGGAAGAGCGGTTCCCGAAGGAGATCGTCCCGCGCCTCGCGGAGCTCGGCCTGCTCGGTATCCGCATCCCCGAGGAGTACGGCGGCTCCGGCATGGACATGACCAGCTACGCGATCTGCGTCGAGGAGATCGCGCGCTGCGACGGCTCGCTCGCGCTCACGGTCGCGTCGCACAACGGCCTCGGCACCGGCCACATCCTCGCGTTCGGCAGCGACGCGCAGAAGAAGAAGTACCTCTCGAAGGCGACCACCGGCGAGTGGCTGGCGGCGTGGGCGCTCACCGAGCCCGGCAGCGGCAGCGACTCCGCGGGGCTCCGCACCACCGCGCGCCGCGAGGGCGACCAGTGGGTCCTGAGCGGCACGAAGATGTTCATCACGCAGGGCAGCGTCGGCGGCTTCTGCGTCGTCCTTGCGCGCACCAACCCGGACGTCGCGAAGCAGAAGGGCATCACCGCCTTCGTCGTCGAGCATGGCACCAAGGGCTTCACCGCGTCGAAGCACCTCGAGAAGCTCGGCTGCCGCTCGAGCGACACCGTGGAGCTCACGTTCGACGAGGTCGTCATCGGCGACGAGCAGCGCGTCGGCGAGGTCGATCATGGCTTCACCGACACGATGAAGATCCTCGACCGCGGCCGCATCTCCATCGCCGCGATGGCGCTGGGCCTCGGCTACGGCGTACTCGACATGGCCGTCGCTTACGCGAAGGACCGCAAGCAGTTCAACAAGCCGATCGCCGACTTCCAGGCCGTACAGTGGATGCTCGCGGACATGAAGACCGAGCTCGACGCGGCCTCCCTCCTCACGTACCGCGCGGCGTGGCTCGCGGATCAGGGGCGGCCTTTCACGAAGGAGGCGTCGATGGCGAAGCTCTTTGCGAGCGAGGCGTCGAGCCGTGCGTGCAACAAGGCCCTCCAGATCCACGGCGGCTACGGCTACACGCGCGAGTTCCACGTCGAGCGCCACCTCCGCGACGCGAAGATCTGCGAGATCGGCGAGGGCACCAGCGAGGTGCAGCGCATCGTCATCGCGAAGAACCTCCTCGCCGGCTGAAGCGGGGCGAGCGGCGCCCGTGCTCGTCTCTGACTGGATGCGCTGGCTCGCGATTCCGCTTCTCGTCGCATGCGGAGGCGCGGCCACGAGTGCGCCTCCGAAGCCTGCCGAAGATCCGCCGGAACGCTCGTGGCCGACCGGGAAGCCCATCGGCGCGAAGGCCCCTCCCTTCCGTGCGAAGAACGAGGCGGGCGGCGCGCCACTGACCCTCGTGCCAGGCAAGGTCAACGTGATCGTGTTCTGGGCGACGTGGTCCTCGCCCGACCTCCGGCTGCTTCGCGACCTCGAGCCCGTATGGAAGAGGTACGAGAGCCGCGGTCTCGTCATCTCCGCCCTCTCTGTCGACGAGGGAGAGAAGAGCGTCTTCCAGGTCGCGCGCGAACAGCACACGACCTTTCCCATCGGCTGGGACGAACGCCACGCCATCGCCGACCGCTACCAGCCAGAGACGGACCCCTGCCTCTTCGTCGTGGATCGCTCGGGCGTGGTGCGCTTCTACGATCGCGGGTACCACGACGGCGACGCGACCATGATCGCCGGCCAGATCGAGTCGCTGCTTTGAAGGCGGCGATCCTCGGGCTCGCGCTCGCGGCATGCACGCGCGTTCGGCACGCGCTTACACGAGTGAGGTCCGGCTCGACTTCTTCAGCGCGTCGACCACGAGCCGCACGTCCTGCGCGCGCTCGCGCGGGATGACGAGGATGGCGTCGTCCGTCTCCACGACCACGAGATCGTCCACGCCCACGAGCGCGATCGTCTTGCCGGACGTGCCGCGTACGAGGTTGTTCTTCGCGTCGATGGCGAGGTCGTTCTTGCCGACGGCGTTGCCCGCCTCGTCCTTCGACGCGAGCTCCCACGCCGACTGCCAGCTCCCGACGTCGTTCCATCCGAAATCGCCGGGGATGACGGCGAGGTTCGCCGCCTTCTCCATCACGCCGTGGTCGATGGAGATGCTCTCGAGGGTGGGGAAGATCTCCTTCACCTTCGCCGCGTCGGTGCCCATCTTCGCGACGCCCGCAGCTACGCCTGGCAGGTGATGCTCGAGGAGCTCCGCCATGTCCTTCACGCGGAAGAAGAACATGCCTGCATTCCACAAGTATTTCTGCGGACCCGCGGCGACGAGCTCCTTCGCGCGATCGAGGCTGGGCTTCTCGACGAAGCTCGTGACCTTGCGCGCGCCGGACGGGAGCGCGTCGCCGACCTCGATGTAGCCGTAGCCCGTCTCCGGGCGCGTGGGCACGATGCCCACCGTCGTGACGTGGCCGGCCTCCGCGGCCTTCACCGCGTCGCTCAGCACCGTCTGAAAAGCCTTCTCGTCCGTGATGAAATGGTCGCTCGGCAGCACCATCACCACCGCCTCGGGATCGAGCGCGGCGACGGTCGCGTTCGCCCAGGCGATGCACGGCGCCGTGTTACGGGCCGCCGGCTCCTTCAAGATCTGGGCGGCGGGCACGCCCGGGACCGCCTTCTGGGTCGACTCCGCGAGGTGCTCGCCCGTGACCACGATCACGTTCTCGACCGGGACGAGCGGATGGAGCCGCCGGACGGTCGCCGCGAGGAGCGTCTCCTGGCTCGAGCCGGCGAGGGGAAGCAGCTGCTTCGGTCGCAAATTCCGGGACGCCGGCCAGAACCGCGTCCCAGCCCCGCCCGCCATGATCACCGCGTAAACCTTGGATGCCACGGCGCGAATCCTAGTCTTTTTCGCCGAAAAGTCGCTCGATTAGACGCGTCTCGGTATGAGCAAAGGACCGTGCGCCTCTACGCGTTCGTCCTCCTCTGCTTGGTCGCCTTCCTTACCGGTTGCGAGCGCACCGTCGCGCCGCCGCTGGTCGAGGTCACCGAGCTCGCGCCGAAAGAGATCGAACCCGGCGACCGCCTCGAGGTGCACGGCGCGGGATTCCCGCAGGGCCGCGCCGGCCACCTCATCCTCGAGGGCACCGCGTACCGCCCGGGCGAGACGCCGCAGACGCGCATCGTTGCGGAGGCCGACGGCGTCGTTGCCGCGCCCGATCGCATGGAGATCGTCGTCCGCGAGTCCTTCGCGGAGCGCTTCTGCGGTCACGGGGATCGCGCGGCGCACGCGACGTTCCACGGCGACGTCCTCATCTCCTTCGCGTCGAACGATCCGACCGCGCCGCCCCTCGTCGGCCGGCTCAAGGGCGCCACCATCGACGTGCAGCCCTCGTCCGTTCGCGCCTCCGTGCTCGATGCGCGCACCGCCGAAGGCACGCGCCTCCTCACGTTCCTCGGCATCACCCCCGCTCCCGCGAGCCCGCGCGGCATCCCGGTCGAGAAGGTGGAGGCCGGCTCGCTCGCGGAGCGCGCGCAGATCCAGACGGGCGACATCATCAGCGCAGTCGACGGCGTCCACGCGCTCTCGCTCGCCGACATCGCGCCCACCTCGGCGCGCTCCGCGGAGCTCACCGTCCGGCACGGCGAGTCGGGCATCGAGGACACGAAGACGGTGTCCTTGCTCGACTACTCCGGCGAGCGCGTCCCGAGCGAGTTCGCGCCCGCGCTGCTCGTCGTCGGCCTCGCGCTCGCCGTGCTCATCCTCCTCGTGCTCCCGGGGCCGTCCGCGCTCGCCGGCCTCGAGCTCCGCATCGCCTCGCAGATGCGAAAGGCGACGTGGCGCGACATGCTGCGCGCGCTCGTCGGCAACCCCGCCGTTTCGGTCCTCGCCACCGCGCTCATCGTCGCGTTCGCGCTCACTCCATGGATCATCGGCAAGGAGGTCGACGGCGTCGCCCTCTATGCGCTCGCCTCCGTGCTCTTCATCGGCGCGCGCGTCGCCCGGGGAACGGGGTTCGTCGAGACGCTGAAGACCGTGCTCTCCGTCCTCCTCGTGATCCTCGTCATCGGCGCCGCCATCGCGCTCGCGGTCGCGCAGGTCGGCGCGATCGAGCTCTCCGAGATCGTCCGCCTCCAGGGCAAGCTGCCCTGGCAGCTCGAGGCCACGCGCCACCCGGCGTGCGCCGTCCTCGCCATCGTGTACTTTGCATCCATCGTCACGCTCCTCCGCTCGCGCGCGGAGACGGAGCGCCGGCTCGAGCACGCCGCGGTCCTCTTCGCCTGCGCGCTGGGCGTGGCCGTCTTCCTGGGCGGCTGGCAGCTCGGCGGGGCGGCAGGGTTCGCCCTGAAGACGTGGCTTTTCACCGCGATCTGCCTCGGTGCCCGGAAGGTCACGGTCAGCCTGGACCGCGCCCTCACGCGGCGGCTGGTCTTTCGCCGGCTCGTGCCCGGGCTCATCGTCGCGGCCGCTCTGGTGGCTATCTCGCGGCGTATCGTCCCCAACCTCGCCGTCGAGACGGCGATCGGGGCCACGCTGGTCGCGTTGATCGGGCTTTTCCTGCTCCGCGTCGCGGTCCGCGTCCGGAGCGCCATCGGCCGCCCGGAGCCGCACGCGAGCCCGTTTATCTAGTTTCTTCGCGGGTCTAAACGGGCGAAGATTCGGCGGGTTTTCCATTGTTCGAGACCACCGGGTCACTCGCGCTCGTTCAGCCCGTCTTCATGCTGATCGGGCTCATCGCGCTTCCACTGCTGTGGACGCTGGTGACCTCCGTCTTCGCGCGCCCGAAGAACCTCACCGCGGATAGCGATCTCCGCGAGGGCGTCATCGCCCCGATCATCGCCATCACCGGCGCCGCGAGCACGCTCGGCCTCGCCATCGTCGTCGCGGTGAAGCTCGCGTTCCTGCCCCGTGGCTACGTCTTCGTCCAGCACGTCGCGGAGCTCGCGCGCCTCGGCCAGCTCGATCTCGCGCTCGACCTCGCCGTCGATCCGCGCAGCGCCACCTTCGCTTGCGTCATCGCGCTCATCGCGTGCGCGTCCTCGCTGCAGACGTCCTGGTCGTCACGCCCCGGCACTGGCCCGCGCCTCGGCTGGACCGGCCTCCTCACCACGGGCGCGATGCTCCTCGCCATCGGCGACGGCTTCGGCCCGATCCTCGTCGGCCTCGGCCTCCTCTCGCTCGGCGCATGGGGCCTCGCGCGCGGTGGCACGCTCGGCGCGAACGTGAGCTCGCTCGCGGGCAACGTCAGCGTCCTCGTGGGCATGGTCTTTCTCTTCTGGTCGCTCGGCGGCGCGTTTGGCCCCGAGGGCTACGATCCAGACGGCTCGCCGCGGTTCGTCCTCGTCGCGACGGGACAGCCCTCGGAGCAGGCGGACAAGGCCCTGCTCTCGATGACGACCGAGGCCGGCGCGCTCGTCTCCGCCGACGATACCGACTTCCCCGGCGAGCCGATCGCGGCGCCGTTCGCGGTGCTCGTGCAGCCCGGCGTGTACACGTTCCGCGTGCAAGGCGGCGCCGCCTCGGCGGACGTCGTGGTGCCGCGCGTCGCGCTCAACGCCGGCCGCGCGTACGTGCTCGCGCCTTATGGTCCGACCGCGAGCCTGCGCGTGCTCGACGATCAGGTCGCGGTGCCGCGCGTCGGCTCGAACGGCGCGTTCGAGACGGTCCGCGCCACGCTCGGCGCGCGCACGATCGGCGGGATCCGCGCGTCGATCGTCGTGCTGCTCCTCGTCCTCGCGGGCAGCCTCGCGCATGCGTACGCGCTCGCGAGCCGGAGCGGGCCCTCCGCGCTCGCGTCCGTGCTCGAGGCGCTCCCGCCCGCATACCTCGCGCTGCGCTTCGCGCCCACCATCGGCGAGCCGGGAAGCCTCGACACGGCGCTCATCGCGGCGCTGGGCGTCGGGACCGCGGTCGTGCTCGCGGCACGCTCCGCCGTCGTCGATGACGAGCACAAGGCCCTCCGCGGCGTCGTCGCTGCGACCAGCGCCATCGCGCTCGCGTCCGCCGCGATGGGCGACGCGTCCGCCGCGCTCATCCTCTCCACGACGTCGCTCGTCGCGATCGCCTCCGCGCTCGCGGCCCTCGAGGCAAAGCGCGACGCGCGTTGGCTCGGCGTGGCGTGCGCGGGCGCGGTCGGCCTCTTCCCCGGCGCCGGCGCGTCGACGGGCTACATCCCGGCCATCGCCTCGTCACTTGGCTCCGCCGCCACCGGAAGCGTGACGTGGGCGATCGCCATGGCGCTCATCGCGTCTGCGCTCGTCGTCGCCTCGTCCGTGTCCGCGCTCGCGGCGTTCCGCGTGTACGACGCGGTCGTGAGCGCGAACACGGACGACGCGAATCGCGCGCGCGGCCAGGGCACCGTCGTCATCGTCCTCGCGATCGCGGCCGTGATCGGCGGCGCGGCGCTCGGCATCGGCACGACGCTCTTCGGCGGCAGCTCCGTCCCGTTCGCGCGCCGGCTCTCCGGCAGCGGATCCATCCCGCCTCACGCGATGGCCTACGCGTCGGTCGTCCTCTCCATCGTCGCCTCCGGCGGCGGAGCCCTCCTGGCGCGTCGCGCCAGCACGGCCATGGCGGCGCCGGCGTGGCTCCTCGCGCTCGGGCGCCCCTACGATCTGCTCGCGCTCGCTGCGCGCGGCATCGGCCTCGGCGCGCGCTTCCTCGAGCGCGGCGTCGGCGCGATGGACCGCGGCATCATCGACGATGTCCCCGCCGCGTTCGCCGACATCTACCGCCGGATCACGGGCAAGGCGATCGACACCGGCGAGCAGGAGCCCGCGAAGGGTGGCCCGCTCTACACCGGGGTCCTCGTCGGTCTCCTCGTGGTCCTCGCCGCGATCGTTCTCTCCTCGCTGGTGCTCGGCTGACCATGTGGAAGCTCCTCGGTCACGTCCTCTTCGTCCTCGCAGCGCTCGCGCTCTTCGCGCGCCCCGCGGGGGCAGAGGATGTCCGGCGCGGCGGCACGGTCCGTCTCGAGGCGCCGGGCGGCGGGAAGGGCCCGATCGAGCTGCGCGCGGATCCGGCGGCGAAGGAAGACACGTTCGCGGCGGAGCTCGCCATCGTCAACGACGGCAAGGAGCCGCTCATCATCTCGCGCATCGCGCCGCGCGCCGACCCGTCCGATCCGCGCGTACCGCCCAAGCTCGTCGCCCACCTCACCGAAGGCAGCCTGCCGATCACGATTGCGCCTGGCGCCACGCGCCGCGCCCAGGTGGTGTGGACGCCCGAGAAGGGAATCCGCGCGAAGCAGCTCTTCGGACACATCGTGGTCACGAGCTCCGACGAGCGCTCCGGCGAGGTCGCGATGGGCGTCCGCGCGCAGATGCCGAGCCTCTTCGGCCCGCTCGAGTCGCGCCTGCTCTCGCTCGTCTTGCTCTTGCCTCTGCTCGGCGCGATCGCGGCCATCTTCCTGGGACGGGACTTCGCCACCGCCCGCGTGCTCGCCATCGTCGCGCTCTCGGTGCAGGGATTGCTTGCGGCATACATCTATCGCGGCTTCATCCCGCAGCTCTCGCGCATCGACGGAAACGACGGGCTCCAGTTCATCCAGCACATCGTCTGGGTGCGTCCGATCGGGCTCGAGCTCTTTCTCGCCGTCGACGGGATCGCCGCGACCGCGCTGCTCGTCGGGAGCCTCGTGGCGCTCTTCGCGGTCATCTTCGATCGCGGGCCGGAGGCGGGCCCCGGCGGTCATCACTCGGCGCTGCTCTTGCTCGATGCCGCGTTCGTCGGCGCGCTGACCGCGCAGGACGGCCTTCTCTTCGTCGTCTTCACCTTCGTCGCGATCATCTCCGCGACCTTGCTCGTCGGGCTCTGGGGCGGAGGCCGCCGCAAGACGGCGGCGCTTCGCCTTGCGCTGCCGGGCCTGATCGCGGCCTCGCTCCTCCTCGTCGCCGTCCTCGCGATCTCGCGCAAGGCGGACTCCACCTTCCTCGTCGACGGCACGTCGGTGGAGAAGACGTTCAGCTTGCCCGAGCTCTCGCGCGTGGCGCTCTCCGCGAAGGAGGCGACGTTCCTCGGGCTGCCGTTCGTGAAGATCATGTTCGCGATGGTCCTCGCGGCGGTCGTGCTCCTCGTCGCCGCGTTCCCGGCGCATCGCTGGCTCGGCGACGTGCTCGCGGAGGCGCCCCCGGCGGCGGGCATCCTCATCGCCACTGCGCTACCGTCGATCGGGCTCTGCGCGTTCCTTCGCCTCGGCTGCCTCGTCCTCCCCGACGGGATGCGATGGTCGGCCGGCATCATCGTCGCGATCGGCGCGGTGACCGCCGCCTACGGTGCGCTCGGCGCGCTGGGCCAGACCGACCTCCGCCGCATCGCCGCCTCCGCGACCACGACCCAGGCGGGCTTCGTGTTCCTCGGCGCGGGCTCGCTCACGCCGCAAGGCCTGTCCGGCGCGATCGTGCTCAGCTCCACGCGCGCGCTCGCGTGCAGCCTCTTCCTCCTTCTCGCGTCGACCGCGTTCGACCGCGCGAAGACGACGGACACGAACAAGCTCGGCGGGGTCGGACGGCTCATGCCGGCGTGGACGATCGCCCTCGCCGCATCGGCGCTCGCACAGGCCGGCGTCCTCGGGCTCGGCGGCGCGTGGGGCCCGCTCCTTGCTCTGCTCGGGGTCCTCTCGAGCTACGCGCCGCTCGCGATCGTGGCCGCCATCGCGCTGGTCGTCGTCGCGGCCGCGCATCTCACGGCGTTGAGCCGGGTCGCGTTCGGTGCGACCAAGGCGGCGCAGATCCCTGCCGCGAGCCTCACCGATCTGTCGCGCCGCGAGTGGGTGAGCATCGGCCCGCTCGTCCTTGGCCTCGTGATTCTCGGTATTTGGCCTGCGCCCGTCGTCACCGTCACGACGGGAACGGTGCGCGACCTGTCGAACGCGGTCAGCCCGCCAGGGCCCGACCAGGTCGCCATGAAATGACGGCCTGAATCGATCGCGACCTAGATCCGTCACAGTCCGCCCGCGTCGAACGAGGAACCAAGGCAGCTCGGGGGTGTCCACCACGGCACGCCCACGGAAGACCTCGGCCTTCGCGGGCGTTCATCGATGAGAATGACGGAACAAAAGTCGCTGTTGCCGCTCGCGCGCGCCGCCGAGCGACGCCTCGGGCGACTTCACGTGTGGGCGGCGATCCGACAGCGGGTCACCCTGATCACGGGCGCAGCGGCGGCCGGCGCCGTGCTGCGTCCCTTCGTCTGGCCGCTGCATCATCAGTCACCTGTGATCTCGGCCGAGCGCGCGCTCGCCTTCGCGGCCGCGAGCTCCCTCCTCGTCACCACCGTCATCGTCGTGCGTGCGTGGCGCTCGCGACCTTCGCTCCTCGCCGCGACGCGTCGCATCGATGGCGCGCTCGGGCTCTCCGAGGTCATCGCGAGCGGCGTCGCCTTCGAGCAAGCGAAGCGCGACGACGAGATGGCCGCGTTCGCGATCTCGCGCGCGTACGAGGCGGCGTCGGGCGCGAATCCGAAGAAGCTGTTCGGCGCGGAGCGGGTCGAGCAGCCGAAGTGGTTCCGGCTCATGATCGCCGCCGCCGCCGCCGGGATCCTCTTCGGCGCGATCGACCGCCTCGTCGTCGAGCGCGCGATTCATCCCGTCACCACGAGCGAACGCTCCGCGGCGGAGGGACTGAAGAACGCGGCCGCCGAGGCCGCCAAGGACGCGCCGAAGGACCCGCTCGCGCAGCCGTCGCCGAACGAGCAGGCGATGGCGGAGGCCGCGAAGAAGGCGGCGGAGGCGGCGGAGCGCGGCGATCGCCAGGGCGCGATGGAAGCGCTCGAGGACCTGCGCAAGGCGGAGCGCGCGCTGCAAGCGGAGGAGAGGGATCGCTCGAAGTCGCTCCGCGCGCTTCGCGACGAGCTGACCGCGAAGAAGAACGGTGCCCATGCGGCGACCGCCTCGGAGGCGCTCCAGGACCTGCAGCAGCAGCTCTCGGAGAATCCCTCGAAGGAAGATCTCGCGAGGCTCGCCGAGCGCCTCGACAAGGCGGAGCAGGCGGCGCGCGACGCGGCGAAGAGCGCGGGCTCCGAGGCGGAGAAGGCGGCCTGGAGCCGCGCCGCGGAGGCCCTGAAGGAGGCGAAGGAAGCCGCGCAGCGAGGCGACGCGGCGGCCGCGAAGAAGGCGCTCGAGAAGGCACAGAAGGAGATGTCTTCCCTCGAGGACAAATCGAAGCGCACCTCCGGCAAGAGCAGCGCTGCCTCGAAGATGAGCCAGCAGGCGGCCGACCTCGATCGCTCCCTCCGCGCGGGCGCTCAGGGCAAGGACCCGGCGGGCGACGGCAAGGACCCGAGCGACGGCAAGGGCAAGGGCAGCAAGGGCGAGGGCGACAAGGGCAAGGGCGGCGGCCTGTCGAAGGACGGTCAGGACCAGGACAAGGGACAGAACCCCGGTCCCGGCGGCGGCGGCCCCGGCGACCGCGATCCGCTGAAGGATCCGAAGCGCCTCAAGCTCAACGGCGATCTGCAGGCACGCACCGACGTTCGCGAGGGCGAGAAGGCGGTCAGCGCGATCGAGGGCATGGGGAAGGGCGGGGACCCCAAGGCCTACCAGGAGATCTTCCCCGCGTACGACACGGTCGTCGAAGACGGCCTTCGCGAAGACAACGTCCCTGCCGCGCGTCGTACGACCGTGCGCCGGTATTTCAAATCGATCCGGCCCGGCGAACCCGAGGAACGGAAGACCGAGGAAAGCAAATGACCACGCAGCCCACGAACACCAACGGCCTTCCGCACTACACGAACGGCCACGCTCACGCCCATCGCTCCGCGCCGCCGCCGCCGCAGACGGTCCGCCAGCACTCCGCGCCTCCGGCGCCGAGCGTGGAGCATCGCCTCGAGGAGGCGCGACAGATCATCCTGCGCGTCGAGCGCTCGCTCGCCGAGGTCATCATCGGTCAGGAAGAGATCGTCGGCGGTGTCGTGCAGGCGCTCGTCGCGGGCGGCCACGTGCTGCTCGAAGGCGCGCCCGGCCTCGGCAAGACGCATCTCGTGCGCACGCTCGCGCGCCTCGTCGGCGGCTCGTTCGCGCGCATCCAGTTCACGCCCGACCTGATGCCGAGCGACGTGCTCGGGACCTCGCTCGTCGTCGCCACCGCCGACGGCGGCAAGGACCTCCAGTATCGCAAGGGGCCCATCTTCGCGAACCTCGTCCTCGCCGACGAGATCAACCGCGCCACCCCGAAGACGCAGAGCGCGCTCCTCGAGGCGATGGCGGAGCGCACCGTCTCCGTCGAGGGCCGGCCGCTCCAGCTACCGACCCCGTTCTTCGTCCTCGCGACGGAGAACCCGATCGAGATGGAAGGCGTGTATCCGCTGCCGGAGGCGCAGCTCGATCGCTTCCTCGTGAAGCTGATCGTGAAGATGCCGAACCTCGAGACGCTCGCGAGGATCGGCGCGCGCGCGGAGGAGCCAGCCCCGCCGAACCCGATCTCCACGCCGGAGCAGCTCGTGTTCCTCCAGTCCGTGGCGCGCACCATCCCCGCCGCGCCGCACGTCGAGCAGTACGCGGCGAAGCTCGTCCTCGCGACGCACCATCACCGCGCGCTGCGCTACGGCGCCGGGCCCCGCGCGATGCAGGGGCTCATGGCGTGCGGTCGTGCGCGTGCGCTCGCCACCGGCCGCGCCGCGGTCGCCATCGACGACATCGCGCTCGCCGCGCCCACCGTCCTTCGCCATCGTATCGGTCTTCGCTTCGAAGCGGAGGCGGAGGGCCTCACCGCCGACGCCCTCGTCGCGCAGATCCTCCAGGCGACCGCGGTGGCCTGAGGGACCCGGACATGAACGACGCGTCGCTCCTTTCTCCCGAGATGATCGCCCGGCTCGCGCGCCTCTCGATCATGGCGCGCAAGCTCGCGAGCACGCGACGAGCCGGACGCCGTCGCACGCGTCGGGTCGGCTCCGGCATCGAGACCATCGATCTCCGCGCCTACTCGCCCGGCGACGACACGCGCCGCATCGCATGGCACGCGTATGCGCGTCTCGAGCGCCTCCTCATCCGTCTCGTCGCGGACGAGGCTCCGCTGCGGCTCACGCTCGTCGTCGATCCGTCCGCCTCGATGGGCTACGGCGGCCCGACGAAGCTGCGTCACGCGGCGCGTATCGCGGCGGGCTTCGCGGCGGTGGCGCTCGGCGGCGAAGATCGCGTCGCGGTCGCCGGCGTTCGCCCCGTGAACGGTCGTGCGGGCCTGCCGCGTGTGCTCGCCCAGCTCGACAAGCTCGAGCCCAAGGGTAAGACGGACCTGCCCGCGAGCGTTCGCGAGGTCGTGGGACAGTCTCCGGGCCGCGGCCTCTGCGTCATCATGAGCGACTTCCACGAACCGCAAGGCGTGCTCGCGGGCGCGCGCGAGGCTCGCAAGCACGGCTACGACGTCGCGCTCGTCGAGGTGCTCGCGCCGTTCGAGGCGGATCCGCCCGAGCTGGATGGCATGGACCTCGAGTGCGAGGAGACCGGCGAGCTCGTCGAGCTGCCGGAGACCGGCGTGCGCGAGCGCTACCTCGCGTCGCTCGCGCAGCACCGCGCCGCCGTCGACGAGGCGGCGCGCTTCGTCGACGCCGCGGTCGTGCGCACCACGACCGACGAGGCCTTCGAGACGATCGTGACGCGCGCCCTCGCCGTGGGCATGCTCGCGGGGTCGTCGTCGTGACGCTCGCCGCGCCGTACTTCCTCGCCGCGCTCGCGATCCTCGTCCCCGTCCTCATCACGTTCCTCGTGCGGAAGCAGAGGCGCGTCATGCGCGTGCCGTCCACGATGCTCTGGCGTCTCGGCGCCAAGTCGATCCAGAAGAGCAAGCGCATCCGCGACGTGCGACGCCTCGTCGCGCTCCTTGCGTGCCTCGCGGCGGTCGCGCTGCTCGCGCTCGCGGCCGCGCGGCCGGGCGGCAAGCGCAGCACGACCACGGTCTACGTCGTCGACGTCTCCGCCTCGATGGCCGGCGGTCCGATGGCCGACGCGAAGCGTTTTCTCGTCGGCGAGGTGACCGCCCTCGGGCCCAACGGCCGCGTCGCGATCATCACCGCCGGCACCGAGCCGAAGATCGTACTTCCGCCGTCGCCGCCGGGCCCGCTCGTCGATCGTACGATCGCCGCGCTCGACGCGACCCAGGAGAGCGCGTCGATCGACGAGGCGATGACGCTCGCAGAGGGCCTCCACGCGCACGTCGTCGTCCTCTCCGATCATGCGGTCGACAAGGAAGCGAGCCGCGGGGGCTTCACCGAGCAGAAGCTCTTCGCGCGATCCGGTAAGGACGTGCCGGACAACCTCGGCATCACGAGCCTCTACACGAAGACGGCGCCCGACGCGCGTGATGACGAGGAGCGTGAGGCGACGATCGTGGTCGCCACGTCCTCGAACGTCACCCGCAAGGCGCGCGTGAAGGTGACCTTCGGCGGCAAGACGCTGTCCGACCGTACCCTCGAGGTCCCCGCCCGGGGCGAGGCGACGGAGAGCGTCACCCTCCGCGGCGCGGGCAAGCTCGTGGCTCGCGTCGCGAGCGACGACCGCAAGACGGACGCGCTCGCGATCGACGACGAGGCCTCGCTCGAGGAGGCCGCGCGCAAGCCGCCGCACGTCGCCCTCGTGCGCAAGAAGGGCGATGACTCGGCGGCGTACTTCTTCGTCTCTCGCGCGCTCGCCGCGGCCGGAGTGACCGAGATCGACGACGTCGACATCGGCGAGGAGGCCCCGAAGAAGGCCGAGGTCTCGGTCGTGCTCGCCGACGGCCCCGCGCGTCCGAAGGACGTCCCGAGCTTCTTCATCCTCACGACGCCGCGCGACATGCAGCTCGCGGATCCCGCGCGCGCCATGCCGAAGGACCAGGCGCACCTCCGCTCCATCGCGACGGAGGACCCGATCATGCGCGGCGTCTCGCTCGACGAGATGACGACCCTGCGCGCGCTCACGATCACGCCGCCGCATGGCTCGCGCTCCCTCGTCGACCTCGACGGCGGCCCGGCCATGGTCGCGGGCGGCTCGGGCAAGAGCCAGTGGGTGTGGCTCGGCATCGACCCCGAAGCGAGCGACCTCGTGCTCCGTGTGGCGTTTCCCGTGCTCGTCGGCAACGTGCTCTCGCACCTCGGCGGCGCTTCGACCGTGGTGAGCGCTCGCACCTCCCCGCGCGACGAGGTCATGCTGGCCACCTCCGAGATCACCAAGCCCCTCGAGACCGCCGCCACGCCGAAGTGGCGAATGCCGCTGAGCCCGCCGGCGTTCATGGCGGTGATGGGCGCCCTCCTCCTCGCGTTCGAGGCCTGGTGGTCCTTCCGTCGCCGTCGCGACACCACCTCCACGCGGAAGAATCCGGCATGAGCGCCCTTCGAAGAATCAGCCTCGGCATGCGCGTCGGCGCGATCGGGCTCGTCGCGTTCTCGCCATGGCTCCGGCCGATGAGCCGGCCCAACACCCAGCAGTCGGTCATGTACGTGGTCGACAACTCGGCCAGCATCGGCGACGACGACGCGCTTCGCGACGCGAACTACTTCCTCATCGGCGCGTGGGGCAATCACAAGAAGGAGAAGCTCGGCGTCGTCACCTTCGCGAATCACGCGGAGGTGGTCGCCCAGCTCGGCGCGTCCGCCGCGCCCGAGATCAGGCCGGCGGCGGACGGCGGCTCGAGCGACCTCGCGGCCGGCATTCGCCTCGCGGCGGCGGCGCTCCCCGCGGAGGGACATCGCAGCATCGTCATCCTCAGCGACCTGCGTCCGACGCGCGGCGACGCCGAGTCCGAGGTTCGCAAGGCGGCGGAGGCGGGCATCCGCGTCGATGTCGTGCCGCTCGACGGCCCGAAGCCGACCGCGCCCATGGTCACCGCGATCAAGCCGCGCGCCACGCACGTCGCGGAGCACCAGCCGATCGCGTTCGACGTCGACGTGTCTGCGACGGGGGCCTTCCAGATCGCGTGGACGCGCGACGGGGTCCCGATGCCGCCCGTGCGCTCGTACACATACCGGCATCGCGCCTGGGGCGCCGCCGACGACGGAGAGAAGCCCGACCAGCAAGCAAAGACGGTGGAGCTCGTCGATCGTGACGCGCCGCCCGGCGTCCACGTGTACGAGGCCCACGCGGAAGAGTTCAGCGGCTTCTACGGCCGTCACCCCAGCAGCGACGCGCCTTCGAAGGACGGCGACGCAAGCCGGTCCGCGGCCGCGATGACGGCGGTGAGCGTGGAGGGGAAGGCCTACGCCGCGGTCTTCTCCGCCGGCAACGACGTGCCGCCCGTGCTCGCTGCAGCGTTGAAGGAAGCGGGCCTCGAGGCGCGCCGGCTCCCGATCGAGCGCGCGTCCGATCCCGCGACGTACTCGGGCGCGGACCTCGTGGTCCTCTCGGACGTGCGCGTCACGGCGGCGGAGAAGGACGACTCGGGCCTCACGCGCGCCGGTCAGCAGGCGCTCGTCGAGTACGTGCAGCAGGGCGGCGGTCTCCTCACCACGGGCGGCGTCTTCGGCCTCGCGCCCGAGTACGCGGGGACGCCGATCGCGCGCGCGATCCCGGTCGAGATCGAGGACCGCGGCCACGTCGAAGATCCGCCCGTCTCCCTCGCCATCATGCTCGATCGCTCGGGCTCGATGATGGCGCAGGTCGGCGGCCACACGAAGCTCGAGCTCGCGCTCGAGGCGTCGCTCGGCGCGGCGGAGGTGCTCCGCCCCACGGACTTCGTCGCGCTCGCGAGCGTCGACACCGAGACCCACTGGGACATCCCGCTCGGCCCGCAGTCGCGGCTGCCCGAGTATCGGGAGGCGGTCCGCCGCGTCCCGCCGGGGGGCGGCGGTATCTACGTGTATACCGCGCTCAAGGACGCATACGCCGCGCTCGAGAGTCAGAAGACGCCCATCCGTCACGTCATCCTCTTCAGCGACACGGCCGACAGCGAGCAGCAGACCGACGGTTGCACCTACGACTACGGCGAGCACTGCGGCACCGGCAAGACGGCGGAGACGCTCGCGAAGGAGGCGCGGAGGAAGGGCATCACCACCACCGTCGTCGGCATCGGCGACGAGGGCGCGCAGGACACGCCGTTCCTTCGCCGGCTCGCCTCCTCGAGCGGCGGCCGCTTCTACATCACGGAGGAGGGGACCGACCTCCGCCGCATCTTTCTCTCCGAGACGCGCGTCCTCGCGCAGTCGAACCTCCGCGAGAAGAAGGTCAAGGTCGTGCGGGCCGGCTCGCACGCGGCGCTCGAGGGCGTGGACGTGGAGGAGCTCCCGCACCTCGGCGCGTACGTCGAGACGGCGCGCCGCTCCGGCGCCGACACCGCGCTCGCCCTGCCAGACGGCCGTCCGATGTTCGCGACGTGGCGCTACGGCCTCGGCAAGTCGGGCGCGATCACGACCGATCTCACCGAGGGCTGGGGCAACGAGTGGGCGAGCTCCCGCGTCTCGCAGCAGCTCCTCCGCCAGACGCTGCGCTTCCTGCTCCGCCAGAGCGACGCGCGCCGCGCGGACGCGGTCGTGTCGATCAAGGATCGCGCGGTGGAGGTCGACATCGAGCTCCCGCCGGACGCGTCGCCCACGGCCGCGCCGGCGATGATGGACGTCTACGCGGTCGAGAAGAGCGGCACCTCGCACAAGATCCCCATGAAGATCGAACAGCGCGGGCCCGGGCACTGGGTGGCGCGCGGGCGCTCCAACGGCGAGCCGCTCGTCATCGCACGTGCGCGCGACGGTCGCGGCGCCCTGATGGCCGAGTCCGTCGGGCGCGAAGATCGCGCGCCGGAGATCACCGGCAACGGCGCCGACATGTACCTCGCGAACACGCTCGCTCGGGTCGGCGACGGACGCGTGAGCCCGGAGCCCGTGCAGACCCTCCTCCGCACGTCGAAGCCCGCGAACACGCTCGTGGCGACCTGGCCGTTCGCGCTCGTCGCGGCCGCGCTCCTCGTCATGTTCGATCTCGTCCTGCGACGTCTGAGCGAGCGTACGCGGTCGAACGCCGGAGCGCCCGCGCGGATCGATGCGCTCGATCGGCCGGAGAGACGCGAGAGACCTCGAGTGATCGACGCCTCCGCGGCCGCCTGAGCCTTTGCCTTTTCGTCACGGATCGCTTCTCCTAGCTCCGTGGGGACCAGCGATTCGCCGCTCGTCGCCGGGGATCGGCTCAACGACTACGAGCTCCTTTGCCCCGTCGGCGAAGGCGGGATGGCGACGGTGTGGATCGCGCGCCTCACGCGCAAGCGTGGCTTCGAGAAGCTCGTCGCGATCAAGACCATCCTCGCGCAGCACGCCGAGGACGAGTCGTTTCAGGAGATGTTCTTCGACGAGGCGCGCATCGCCTCACGGATCGAGCACCCGAACGTCGCGCACATCCACGATCTGGGCGAGGAGCGCGGCCTCGTGTTTCTCGTGATGGAATACATCGACGGTCATGCGCTGACCTTGCTTCGCAAGACGCTGCGCAAGGCCGGCCGGCCGTTCCCCATCGGCATCGCGACGCGGATCATGGCCGATGCGTGCGCGGGGCTCTACGCCGCGCACGAGCTGCGAAACCACGACGGCAGTCCGCTCGGGGTCGTCCATCGAGACGTCTCGCCGCAGAACGTGCTCATCAGCACGGTGGGCATCTCGAAGCTCATCGACTTCGGAGTCGCGAAGGCCGTCAACCGCCTCGCCTCGCGCACGAGCACCGGCTACGTGAAGGGGAAGATCCAGTACATGTCGCCGGAGCAGGCGCTCGCAAAGGACGTCGATCACCGCGCCGACATCTGGGGCGTCGGCGCCGTGCTCTATACGCTGATCAGCGGCAAGTACCCGTTCGACTCCGAGAACCATCTCGCCCTGCTCTCTCGGCTCCAGCGGCAAGAGGCGCCGCCGCCGCTCCCCGCGTCGACGCCGCTGCCGGTCGCGGCCATCATCGATCGCGCGCTGTCGCACGATCCGGATCAGCGCTTTCAAACCGCGGAGGAGATGCGCGTGGCGCTCGAGGAGAGCGGGCACATGGCATCGCATCGCGAGGTCGGGACCTTCCTCCTGCAGGTGCTCGGCCCGCAGACGGAGGAGCGCCGGCGCGCGATCAACGCGGCGCGGGCGGCCGCGGAGATGCGGTCGCATCCGCCGTACGCGTCGGTGGACGATGACCTCTTGCCGACGACGCCGAACGCGCGGGCGCCTGCGTCGGACGACAACGCGGTGACGCGCCGCAAGCCTCGCCCCGGGCCGGTGCACACGGTCCAGATGGGGCAGGCGCCCGTCGTGTCGGCGCCGCAGATCATCGTGCCGGTCCCGCGCAAGTCCGTGCCGGACATCACCGCGAGGATGGACCCGTCGCTCACGCGGCCGCCGTCGTCCCCGAACCTGCAGATCCCGACGCCCATCGAGGGCCTGGATCTGCAGTCGCGTTCGGGCGTGGTGGTCGCCTCGCTCGCGCCCATCGAAGGGTCAGACCTGCAGTCGCGCACGGGGGTCGGGACCAATGCCGGGGTCGCGAGCGGTGGCTCGTACGCCTACGTGCCACCTGCGGCGGCGCCGGCGCCGGTACCGTCGAAGCCTCGGTCCTCCGCGTGGATCGTCGTGGGTGCGGCCGTCGCGGGGCTCCTGCTGGCGCTCGTCGTCATCGCGTTCGTCACGAAGAGCGCGGCGCGACGGTGAAGCGCATGCTGGAGCCGAAGGTCCGATCGGGCCGGGCGACGCCCGAGGAGGCCGCCATGCTCAGGGCGGCATGCAAGGCGCTCGGGGACCGTGCCTGTATCGATGAGGTAAAGACAAAGTATCCGAGCCCCTGGTTGTCACCGCGACATCGGTCGCGTAGGCATCAGGCGTGGGACTTCGAAAGAAGCTTCTCGCCGTAACGTTCCTCGCGACCTTCTCGAGCGCGCGTCCGGCAGAGGCGTTTCTTTTTCCAGAGCACTCGCGGATCACGCAGCTCGTGCTCGAGGAGCTCGCGGTCGATGCGGAGCTCGGGCCGTTCGTCCGCGATCTCGTCACCCGTCCGGAGCTCTGCCCGCGCGACGGGGACATGAACGAGTGGGACTGCCTTCGCCTCGTCGCGGATCTCGTCGCGCTCGCGGCCGATCACAGCTGCAGCCCGGACGAGCTCGCCGGGCTCGTCCGCGACTCGAATCGGGCGCACGAGCATCACCGTGACCACTGGCTCTGGCACGTGCGCCGAGTCGGCTGGGAAGGTGATGCGCTCCTGAACGGCGACAACGCCGAGGCGCGGCGACGCCTCAAGGTGATCGACATCGAGACGGGCGGCCCCGCCTTCGCCGGCGCGCGTGTCTATCGCAACGACCGCCGGAGCGTGGATCAGGCGGAGGACCGCGCGTTCTATCGCCGCCGCGTGAACCTGCACTTCCAGGACGTGGACGCAAATTACCAGTCGCGCGCCGTCGTCGATGGCGGACACTTCCAGCTGTCTCGCGAGTTTGGCCGCATCGACCTCGTCACGTACCTGCGTCAGGCGTTCGCGCCGGCCGCGGAGACGAACGCGACCGCGCTCTACGCGACGTATCACGTCCTCGCGATGCGCCTCGCGGCGTCGCCGGATGCCCGGGATCGCGAGCGTGCGCTGATGGCGGAGCTCTTCGCGCAGCACTTCCTCCAGGACTCGTTCGCCGCGGGCCACCTCGTCGGCCATCGCGCCGTGGACACCTGGCTGCTCCTGAAGAGCGAGGGCGTCCGTATGGGGACGCACGATCACTATTCGGACGAAGGCCTCGAGGTCGTCCGCTGGTGCGACCTCGGGTCCCCCTACGTCGCACACGGCGACGGGATGATGAAGCCCACCGATCTCGGGTACGCGTCCATCGCCGCGAAGGCGAGCCTCCGCGAGGTGCTCGTCGTCCTGCGCGATCCCGCGAAGGCACGCCCCGAGCGCTTCACGCAGGTCCCGGCGTCGCTGAGCAGCGCATACGACTCGTGCACCGAGGAGCATCCATTCCCGGGCCTCCTGGCGCTCGCCATCGAGGATGGTCCCCTGAACGAGGTCCTCTCCCTCGAGCCCGTCCCGAGCCCGCTCGTGCCCGAGCCGCCACGCTTCCGCGCCGAGGCCGGCCTCTTCTTCGGCGGCTCGGCCGCGCTCGACGGTGGTGGCGCGACCGTGGAAGGCGCGGTCGGCCGCGCGCGCGCCGGCTTCCGCGGCGGGGTGGGGCTCAACGGTCTCACGATCGACCCGATGAACAGCATCGCCTTCGCGGAGGTCGGTGTCGTCGCGCTCGGCACGAACGTCGGCTCGAGGGGGCGCGCGGACGCGGGCATCACGTTCCGCATGCGCGCGCCCGGCCTCGTCACGTTCGTCGATGGCGCGCTCGTGCTCGCGCTCCTCGGCGCCGGGGCCCGCGCACCCTGGCTCATCGGCCTCGGCTCCAAGGCCGGCAGCGGTGGTCTCGTGCCGTTCGTGTGGCAGTCGCACCACATCACGGGCTCGTGGAACTTCCAGGTCTCGGCGCTGCGTGACGCGGCGTTCAACCTGTATTTCCGCGACGGCGGCCGCTATCGCTGGGAGTTCCAGGCTCCGCTCGTCACGCTCCGCACCGCGAACCCGATCGCGGGCATCTCGTGGGCGCAGTCGAACGACTTCTGGATGGACGCGGGCTTCAGCGCAGGTCGATCGACGGAGGCGCCGGACGGGAGCTTTGGCTTCTACCTGGCGCTCTCCGCGTCTGCGCGCTCGTTTCCGTGACGCCTTTCAGCTCCTCCGCGTGCCGGCGCCCCCAGGCGCAGAGCGAGGCGATGATGGGGCGGAGGGGCATCCCCGGCCACCGTCTTCGAACGCACGAGACGGACAAAACGCGACGGCCAGGCTGCGGGGGCCTGGCCGTCGTCGGTCGCCGGGGCGCGGGCGCTCAGTCCTTGAGCGCTTCGGCGCCGCCGATGATCTCCATGAGCTCCTTCGTGATCGCGGCCTGGCGGGCGCGGTTGTACACGAGGGAGAGGCGGCCGATCATGTCCTTCGCGTTGCGGGTCGCGGAGTCCATCGCCGTCATCTGCGCGCCGAAGAACCCCGCCTGGGTCTCCAGCAGGGCGCGGAAGATCGAGATCTCGAGGTACATCGGGACGAGACGTTCGAGCACGGCGCGCTCGTTCGGCTCGAAGCCGATGCCGGTCGGGCCGATGAAGTCGGCCTTGCGCGTGTTCTCGCGCGGCGGAGGCGGCGGGAGCAGTTGCTCCATCGTCGTCTTCTGCGTCATCGCGCTCTTGAACTCGTTGTAGACGATGTAGACGGCGTCGAACTCGCCCTTCGTGAAGCCACGAACGAGGTACTCCGCGATCGTCTTCGCCTTGCTCATGTCGAGCCCGTCGAGGAAGCGCGGGAAGTCCTTCGCGATCGTGCCGCGGCGGCGCGCGAGGTACTCGCGGCCCTTCTTGCCGACGGTGGCGAAGGACACCTCGATGCCCTCCGCCTGCTTCGCCTTCCACGCGCGGTCCGCCGCCTTGCTCACGTTGCCGTTGAACGCGCCGGAGAGGCCGCGGTCACCGGACATGACGAGGATGAGGACCTTCTTCTCCGGACGGCGCGTGAGGAGGGGATGGAGACGATCTTCTTCTCCGCCGCCGTACTCCGAGTCCGCCTGCTTCTCGAGCATGGCGGCGGACACGGTCTCGAGGACCTCCGACACCTTGATCGCGTACGGGCGAAGCGCGGTGATGCGCATCTGCGCGCGATTCAGACGAGCACCGGCGACCATCTTCATGGCCTTGGTGATCTTCTGCGTCGCCTTGACGGAGGCGATTCGCTTGCGAATCTGCTTTAGGTTCGCCATCGGTCAGCTCACTCGGCCTTCTTCTTCTTCGGCTTCTCTTCGCTCTTTTCGGAGCCCTTGCCGCCGAACGCCGTCCCGAACTCCTTGAGCGCCTTCTCGAGCGCCTTGGTCGTCTCGTCGTCGACCTGCCGCTTCGTGCGGATCGACTCGAGGATGGTCGGGTGCTTCGACTCGATGAAGCTCATGAGCTGCTTCTCGTACTCGGCGAGCTTGCTCACCTCGAGCTGATCGAGGAAGCCCTTCGTGCCGGCGTAGATGATGACGACCTGCTTCTCGAACGGAAGCGGGACGTACTGACCCTGCTTGAGGATCTCGACGAGGCGCGCGCCACGCTCGAGCATGTTGCGCGTGACCTGGTCGAGGTCGGACGCGAACTGCGAGAACGCCGCCTTCTCGCGGTACTGCGCGAGGTCGAGCTTGAGCGAGCCGGCGACCGACTTCATCGCCTTCGTCTGCGCGTTACCACCGACGCGGGACACCGAGATTCCGACGTTGATGGCCGGGCGGACGCCGGAGAAGAAGAGGTCGGACTCGAGGAAGATCTGACCGTCGGTGATCGAGATGACGTTGGTCGGGATGTACGCCGAGACGTCACCGGCCTGGGTCTCGATGATCGGGAGCGCGGTGAGCGAGCCGCCCGAGAGCGGGTCCTTCGCGATCTCCCAGCCGGACTCCTTCACCTTTGCCGCGAGCTCCTTCTTGGCCGCGGCCTTGGCTTCCTTGTCGCCCGTCTTCGTCTTCGCGAAGAGCGCGGCGTCGACCTTCTCGTTGAGCTCCTCTTCCGAGGTCTCGTGGCCCTGCTCGCCGATGTGGATCTTCGCGTCCGGAACCTCGTCGTACTTCTTGCCCTTCGGCACCACGCGGAGGCGGTCGGCCATGCGGGCCGCGCGCTCGAGGAGGCGCGAGTGGATGTAGAAGACGTCGCCCGGGTACGCCTCGCGGCCCGGCGGGCGGCGGAGGAGGAGGGAGAGCTGGCGGTACGCGACGGCCTGCTTGGAGAGGTCGTCGTAGATGCAGAGAGCGTGGCGGCCGGTGTCGCGGAAGTACTCCGCCATCGTGACGCCGGTGTACGGCGCGATGTACTGGAGCGGCGCGGACTCGGAGGCGCCGGCGACGACGATGGTGGTGAACTCCATCGCGCCCGCCTGGGTCAGCTTGTCGACGACGCTCGCGATGGTCGACTGCTTCTGACCGACGGCGATGTAGAAGCAGTAAACGCCGAGGCCCTTCTGGTTGATGATCGTGTCGATCGCGACCGCGGTCTTGCCGGTCTGGCGGTCGCCGATGATGAGCTCACGCTGGCCGCGGCCGATCGGAACCATGGAGTCGATCGCCTTGATGCCCGTCTGGAGCGGCTCCTTGACGGGCTGGCGCGCGAGGATGCCCGGCGCCTTGATCTCGACGCGGCGCTTGTGCGGCGTCTCGATCGGGCCCTTGCCGTCGATCGGGAGACCGAGAGCGTTGACGACGCGGCCGGTGAGGGCCTCGCCGACGGGCACTTCCATGATGCGGCTCGTGCGCTTGACGATGGCGCCTTCCTTGATGCCGGCGACGTCGCCGAAGAGCGCGGCGCCGACGTTGTCGGCCTCGAGGTTCAGCGCGAGGCCCATGAGGCCACCGGGGAATTCGAGGAGCTCGCCGGACTGGACGCCTTCGAGGCCGTAGATACGCGCGATACCGTCACCGATGCTGAGAACGGTGCCCGTCTCCGTCGTGAGCGACTGACGCTCGTAGGACTGGATCTGCTTCTTGATGATCGAGGAGATCTCTTCGGCGCGGAGCTGCATGGCTTTTCTTTCGGTTCCTTCTATTCGCCTGAGTGAAACCCGTTCACTCAGTTAGGGAGCATCGAGTCTTTGATTTGACGGAGGCGCGAGAGGAGCGAGCCGTCGTAGATGGTGTCGCCCACGCGGGCGACGACGCCACAGATGAGCGTCGGGTCGAGCTTGCGGTCGAGCGCGATGCGCCGGCCGGTCACGCGCTCGAGCTGGTGCTGGAGCTGCGTGAAGTACTCCTCCGGGAGCGGCATCGCGGTGAGGACCTCGGCGCGGATGATGCCGCGCTTCTCGTCCGCCATCTCCTTGAGCTTCGCCGCGATCGGCACGATCGCCTGGACGCGGCGCCGGTCGAGGAGCATCGCGAGCGTGTTCTTCGCCGTGGGGCTGACGTTCAGCCGCGCGGCGATGTCGCTCAGGATTCCCTGCTTGGCGGCGATCGGAACCATCGGGTCCGACAGCGCGCTGCGGAGCTCGGAGCTGCCTTCGTACGCCTGCGCGACGCGCTCGATCTCCTCGACGAGGGAGTCGAGCTTGCCGGATTCGACGCCGATTTCGAGGAGCGCGGTCGCGTAGCGACGAGCAATGACGCCGGGGATCACGCGGCACCTCCGGTGCTGGTGGGGGGACGAACGCTCTGGGGCGCGGGGCTGCGCTTGGCGGCAGGCATGCGACCGAGCTCGGCGAGGAGCTCCTGCGCGAGCCGCGCGTGGTCCTCGCTCGTCGCCTGCTTCTCGAGGATCTTCTGCGCGGAGACGACCGCGCGGTCGATGGTCTCGACGAGCAGGTCCTGACGGAGCTGCTTCTTCTCCTGCTCGACGAGGCGCTCGGCATCGCGCTTCATGCGCTCGGCCTTCTCGTTCGCCTCGTTCAGCAGGTGCTCGACCTCACCCTTGCCGGCGCTGACGAGCGAGGCCTTCGCCGTCGCCGCGTCGGCGTCGGCGTTCTTCAGGTCGGCCTGGTACTTCTTCGCGCGCTCCTTCGCCTCTTCGAGCATCTTGCGCGCGTCATCGATGTCCTTGCCGATGTCGACGCGGCGCTTCTTGAGGCCTTCGGTGACGCCCTTCTTGCCGAGCGAGTAGTAGATGGCGACGAGGATGCCGAAGTTGACGGCCAGCGCGATGAACGCGGGCTTCGTCTTGTCGGAGATGTCCGTCCAGTTGATCGCCTCGGGGCCGTGATGACCGCCGTGCGCGCCTTCGTGGGCGCCGCTCTCGTGGTTCGTCCCGTGGTCGCCCTCGGGCGCGGCGCCGTGCTCCGTCCCGTGCGGCGCGCCCTTCGGGTCGCCTTCGTGCGGAGGCGGGTCGTGCTGCGCGAACGCGAGCTCCATCGGGAACGTGAACGCGCACGCCGCCAGCGCGGCCGCGGCGAGGAGGGCGAGAATGCGTTTGATCTTCACGGCGACACCTCACGGCCGAGAACGCGGGACGCGATCGCGGAGCCGAGGACCGCGGCCTCCGTCTCGAGGGCCGCGCGCGCGGTCTTCGCCTCGTCGGCGATGCCCTTGCGTCCGTTCTCGACGGTGGACGTCGTCTCGCTGCGGACGTGCGCGAGGATCTCGTTCTCCTTCTTCTGGCCTTCCGCCCGGAGCGCGTCACGCTCGAGGTTGCCGGCTTCGCGGGCCTTCGAGAGGATGCCCTCGTACTTGGCGAGAGCCTTGGCGGAGCGCTCGTCCTCCTTCGTCGCCTCACGGCGGGTGCCTTCGATCTTCTTCTCTCGCTCTTCGAAGAGCTTGAGCATGGGATCGAAGAGGAGCGGCTTCAGGATGACGAGCAGAAGGACGAAGATGCCGATCTGGACGACGAGCGACGCGTCCATATCCACATTCACGCCTCCGCCTTCACTGACGGATGCTTCGAAGATGCTCACTGCGAGCAGCGACATGGGTCCTCGGGGGCCTTTCGACAACCGGTGAAACCGGCGTGGAAACGGCCGCGAAGTACCATCCTCTGAGGCCGACGTCTACGGCATCCATGCCCGCAGAATCTGCGGGCTTAGCCGCGACGGCGAATCATCGGCTTTTGCACGCTCACGCCAGGACGCGGGGCCACGTCGCTTCGTCGTGGGGGAGGCCCGATCGTCGGGTTTCGCATGGTCGCGGGCTCGCTCGAGGGCGGGATCGCCGAGGAGCCGTTGCGGCGGAGCTCTCGAATGTCACTATGGCGGAGGGCGTGGACCGGCTTCGTCCGATCGTCCACACGTTCGTCGTCGTTGTAGGGATCCGGCGGTGGGAGCATCGACGGGCGGCGCGGCGTCGGCGCGACCGAGGGCGAGAGCGGCGGAGCCGACGTCGCGACGACGCTCGGGCGCTCGTGCTCGACGAAGGGATCTTCCTCCACGTGGCGCTCGAAGCGGGTCACGTGTCCCGTGCGGACGAGGGAAATCCGGCCGTTGTCATCGGTGCGCGCGAAGAGCATCGCGGTCCCAACCTTCGGCGTGTCCGTGAGGAGCCCAGGGGCCGAGCCGTCGAGGGAGGCCACGTATTGAGCGCCGATGCAGCGTGCTGCCGCACGGGCGGTCTCGCGGGCGCGGGGGCTCGCGCTGGCGTTGGGCGCCATCACGATCTTCCGGCACATCCCCTCGGAATCGAGGAGAAATGTGCAGGTGGCCGTGTGGGCGGCGTACTGGATGGGGGAAGGGCTCTCCACGATACGGATAGGAGGTGAAGCAAGCGCCGGACCTGCCGCATGTAGGCCTTGGTACTACCTTGTAGCCCGCTATTTCCGCGATTTCCGGCGCGCACCCTGGGGACGCCTCGGGGGCTCATGACGTCCATTCGATCCAGCACTGCCACGAGGGCGTGACGATTCGTCCTGCGCAACCGGTGCATAAGGTCGCTGCGCGGCCTCTCTACTCAAGAGGAGGACGGGCCGGCCACTATCCACACCGGGATGAACGCTCGCGAACCCCTCCTGCTTGGCGAAGCCGGCGAGGTCGCCGCGGTGCTCTTCCATCCAGGCGCTGAAGCGCTCCCACATCGCGCGCGCTTCTTCTTCGGGAAGCGCCACCCCGTCGACGAGCACCGCGAGCATGGGAGAAAGGTTAGCATCGCGAAGGTGAGGGCCGCTGTCTTCGCATGCGCGGTCATGCTGGTGGGGGCCTGCGGCTCCTTCGGCGCCGACGACGCGAAGACGGTGACGCCGAGCCAGCCCGACGGCTCATCCCCAACCTCCTCGTCGAGCGGCGACGCGGCGACGAGCGACGGCGCCGGTGGAGCCGCGCGACGGCGGGGCGCGGCGTGCACGGGGACGGAGGTCTTCTGCGAGACGTTCGACCAGCCAACGGGCATCGATCGGCTCTTGCCCGATATCGACTTCGATGGCGCGGTGAGCCATCGTCCGGGCGAGGGCGCGACCGGAAGCGGCGTCGAGCGCTTCACGATCAAGGAACGGCACACGGTTCGCGGTCTACGGTTTTCCCGTGCCCATCGGGTCAGTGCGGGTGGAGGTCGTCTTCCGCGTCAGCATCACGACGCGCTTCCTCTTCGCCGGCCTCGCGAACAAGGGGAACGATCGCGGTGCGGTGCTCGGCAACGTCGGCGGCCCGGCCCCCACGTCGCTCACCTTCGCGAAGTACACCGATCCGGAGAACCCGGCATCGATCGACCTCGTGGGGAGCCTGTTCTCCTGGACGGACACGCCTTCGCCCTGGATCCATGCGCGCATCGACGTCATGCCCGCCAGCGGTCTCCAGTCGGCGACGTTCGACGCGTTCGCGACCGAGCTCGGTGGTTCTTTCGGACGACCCGAGACGACGACCGTGACCGCCAACTTCAACGAACAGCTCCACATCGCGGTCGGGCTCTTCCGGCCCTCGGATCAGGCGGCCGGCGACGGCTTCATGGATGTGGACCTGGTGCGCGTGACGGCGCTCGACTGATACGCTACGCAGGTGCGTAAGCTCGCCATCGTCGCTCTCGGCGCATGCGCGGCGTGCTCGCTGCTCGTCGACACCGGCGACCTCGACACGCCTGCCGCCACCGCGCCCGATGCGGGGCCGGACGCGGCGTCGATCGTTCCGGCCGACGCGACCGTCGCGCCCGGGAAGGGCGGCGACGTCTCGAGCGACGCCGGCGCGAGCGACGGCGACGCGGCATCGGGCCCTGCCTTCTGCGCCTCGCATCCGGGCGCGCTCTTCTGCGACGACTTCGATCAGCCGGATCGAACGGATCTTCGGACAGAGGCGTGGGCGCCGACGTCGAACAACTACCCGATCGCGACGCCGTTCACGGGGGAGTTCTACTCGTCCCCTCGCAGCGCACGCACCCTCTTCGACTGGAAGACGCCCGGGGTCGCGAGTCGCTCGGGCACCTCGCGCGTCGTCGGGGTCCCCGCCAGCGTGCCATCGGTCACGGTGTCGCTCCGCGTTCGGCCCGAGCTCAGCGTCAGGAGCGACACCCAGTGGTTTGCCGCGAGCTATCGAAGCTGCCTCGTCGTCGCGAGCTTCATCGACGCCCAGATGAGCTGGCAGGAGCAGGTGGAGGCGATCGGCGCGTTCTCGATCCCGTTCGAGAAGTGGACGCTCGTGTCGGTCACGCTCAAGATTCGCTCGAACGGCTGCGACGTGGCGATGAAGATCGGCGAAGACACCTCCGCGATCGTGCTGCCGACCAGGAGCGTCGACGTCACGCCGGCCGCCGACTTGCCGACGGGCGCGATCATGGACGTCGGCTACATCGGTCGTGACTACGTGGGCGCGTTCTCGTTCGACAACGTGCTCGTCTCGGCCGACTGAGCCGTGGGCGTCACCTTTCGCAGCCAGGCTGCCGTCATCGGACTCGACGCGAGGTCCGCCTCGAACGAGCGGTCGCCGAGCGCGAGGTCCGCGAGCAGCTCCGTCGCGAAGTCGAGCGCGAGGTCGGGCGTGCGCGAGGCCGCGATCGCGGAGGCCTCCTCCGCGTTACCGCGACGCGTCGCGCAGAGGAGACGAACGCGGAACGCCGCCACGCCGAGGTGCGCGTACTCGGGGAAGCCCTCTTGCAGCGTGGCGAGCTCGCGCGTCGCTTCCTCGAAGCGATCGAGCCCAGCGAGCGCGACCGCGCTCTCGGTGAGGAGGCCGGGGACCACGAAGAAGCGGGTCACCTCGAACGTCGCGGGCGCCTTGCACAGCGCGAGCGCTCGCTCGACCTCCACCATCGCGAGACCGAAGTCGCCCTCACGATTGGCGAGGATCGCGAGGTGATGTCCCGCGCTAGCGCCGAGCGACGAGCCGGAGCGCGCGACGCGGCGTAGCTCCTTGCGCGCGAGCGGAATGCGCCCGCAGGCCATGTTGCGCTCGGCCTCGAGGATCGCGCTCTGTCCGCGACTGCCATACGCGAGCGCGTACGCCACGAGCGTGACGACGAGCAGCCCGATGAGAATGAGCCCGACCGCGTTCATCCCGCCGACGTAGAGCCAGACGAACGCGCCGCCGATGCCGAGCGCGTAGCTCGACCAGCGCGGGCGCGGGCGCGGCGGGAGATCGCGCAGGCGACCCTCGATGACGGCGACCGACCGCGCGGGATCGACGGGGGGGCGCTCCGGCGCGCGCTCGGGCCCGTCGGTCGCAGGCTCGCCAGGGGCGAACGACGCGGCGGCGGGCACGACCGTCTCGATCCAGCGGCGGAGCTTCACCTCGCTGCTCGCGCGCGGTGTCTCGCGATAGACGCCATGCGCGGTTCGCGTGTAGCCGCGCAGCGCGCGAAAGAGCGCGCGTTCGCGCGGCGTGGAGTGTTCGAGGAGGAGGCCCGCGTGACGGGCGAGGTGCTCGGCGAGCTCCGCCTTGCGCTCCGCCCTCGCGAGCGCCACCGCGCACGCGAGCTCCACGCGCGCGAACTGGGACGGGACGGCGTGGGGCGACCTCGTGACGACGTCGACGTCCTCCGCGATGGACGCTCCCAGCACGGCACCACCGAACGCGCGATGCGCGCGCGCCTCGAGGTGGAGGGCGTCGTCCCAGATGCGTCCGGCCCGGCGCGGCAGCAGGACGGCGTCGTTCGCGGCGGCGACCGCGGCGGCGAAGTCACCGCGCGCGCTCGCGATCATCGCACGGACGGTCGCGAGCACGCGGGCGACGAGGACCTCCTTGCTCGCTGGCGAGCGGCTGACGTCCTCGACGATCGCCCCGGCCTCTTCGAGCCGGCCCTGACCGAGCGCGGCCATGAGCCGGCGATACACGTGGATCGCCACGCCGGTGCGCCGGAGCTCGACGCCGGAATGGATGAAGAGCGCGCCGAGGAGACCGCCGAGCACGGCGATGCCGATACCGATCGGGCTGCCGGTGGCGACGGCGATGGCGCTGACGACGATGGTGGCCGCGCCGCCGCCGATATAGCGCCGGCTGCGCAACACCAGAGCGTCGCTGCGGAGCTCCTCCACGCGGAGGAGCTTATCAGACGATGCCGTACTCCTTGAGGCGGCGGTAGAACGTGCGGCGCGGGATACCGATCATCTTGGCCGCCTGGACGCGGTTCCAGTTGCACTTGCCGAGCGCGGCGAGGATCTTCTCCTTCTCGCCGCCCTTGTGCTCCTCCTCCGTCCGCGGACGTGGGGCGGCGGGGGCGCGGCCGCCGTGTGCGAGCGCGCCCGCCGCCGTCTCCGGGGCGATCGGCCGCGAGTTGCTGCTCGGGAGATCGAGATCCTCGTCCATGATCTCGTCATCCTCGGAGAGCAGCCACGCATTGAGGAGCACGTGCTCGAGCTGGCGTACGTTGCCCGGCCAGTCGTAGCTCTGCAGGCGGCGTACGGCGGCGCGGTCCATCGCCTTGCGTTCGCGCTTGTGACGTGCGGCGAAGAGCTTGAGGAAGTGATCGATGAGCGCCGGGATGTCGTCGGTGCGGTCCCGGAGCGGCGGCAGCTTCAGCTCGATGACGTGAAGGCGGTAGTAGAGGTCCTCGCGGAACGTGCCCTCGCTCACCATCGTCGCGAGATCGCGGTTCGTGGCCGCGATGACGCGCGAGTTGACGGAGTCTTCCTTTGCGCCGCCGACGGGACGCACCGTCTTCTCCTGGAGCACGCGGAGCATGCCCGCCTGCATCTTGAGCGGCATCTCGCCGATCTCGTCGAGGAGGATCGTGCCATTCTCGGCCTCGCGGAACAGGCCCTTGCGATCTCGATCGGCGCCGGTGAACGCGCCGCGCACGTGCCCGAAGAGCTCGCTCTCGAGCAGGTTGGCGGGGATCGCGCCGCAGTTCACGCCGAGGAACGGGGACTTGCTGCGGGGGCCGGCGTTGTGGATCGCCTTGGCGATGACCTCCTTGCCAGTGCCGCTCTCGCCCGTGATCAAGACGGGGACGTCGGTGTCCTTGATGCGGTCGATGAGGGCATAGACCTTGCGCATCGCGGCGCTGGTGCCGATGAGGCCGCCGTAGCCGAAATGGCCGCGGAGCTCGGTCTTCACTTGCTTCAGCTCGCGGCGGACGCTCGTGAGCTGCTCGGTGCGTGCGTCGAGGCGCTCCGCGAGCTTCGCGCGCGCCGTCTCGAGCTCCGCGTTCGCCTTCTTCAGCTCGTCGAGCACGCGTGCGCTCTCGATGGCGATCGCCGCCTGATCCGCGAAGGCCGCGAGCGTCGGCAGCTCCTCGCGGAATCGCACGCCGGGACGGAGGCGCGTCTCGAGGTAGAGCGCGCCGATGGTCGGGGTGGCGGGGCCAGCGCCCTTGATCGGGACGCACGCGATGGACTGGATGGAGAGCTGATGGACGGAGACGGCCTGCGCGAGACGCTCGTCATCACGCGCGCTCGTGGCGATGACGGGCTCGCCGTCGCGGATGACACGCTCGGCGACGCTACGCGAGAAGTTCGCGTGCTGCGCCTGATCCTGGTGGTTGTCGCGCGCGGTGTGAGCCACCACCTCGCCGGCCTCGTTGACGAGGACGATGAGCCCGCGCTCCGCGCCGATGAGGCCGACGGCGTGATCGGTCACCACTTGGAGGAGACGTCCGAGATCACGCTCTCGCGCCAGGTCGCGCGTGATCTCGAAGATGCGCGTGAGGCGATCCTCGCCCGGCATCGGCGTGCCCATCGTGGTGATGGTCGTGAGCCCGGCGCCACGCGTCGTCATCGCCTGGCGCGCGAACGTCGGCGTGCCCAGGTTCTGCACCGACGTCGGCATCGTCGCGGTGTGGGCCTGACGGATGGAGCGACGGCGCGGATCGTTCCAGAATACCTCGCGGAGATCGCGGGGGAGCTTGGCCGCCGTCTCCTCGAGCATCGCGAGGGAGGCGTCGGTGTCGCGGCGCGCGAGGGCCTGCGCGCCTTGCGCGGCGGCGAGGCGCGCGCGAGCGTCGAGCGCACGCCAGGCCCACTCGCGCTGCCCTGCGGCCTGCGCGCTCTCGTATGCCGCGTCGAGGGCCTGGCGGGCCACCGTCTCGTCGCCACGCGCGAGCGCGAGCGATCCACGCACGATGTTCGCGAGGGCCTCGTGCTCGCGGAAGCCGCCTTCGCCGAGGCGCTCGGCGAGCGAGTCGAGCTCGCGCCCGAGCGTGGTCGCGTTGATCACGTCACCGGGATCGTTCGTCGTCGCGCCGAGACGCGTGAGGATGCCCTCGAGCCGCGCCTCGGCGGCGTCGAGCGGCCGGCCGACGGCATCGTAAGCGTCGGCGCACAGATCGTAGAGGCGCGCGCCGCGCTCGACCTCACCCATGCGCGTGGCGAGCTCGGCCTGCAGGCCGAGGAGCTGGGCGCGCGAGCCCGGGGAGAGCTTGTCGCGCTGCTCGGTGAGCTTCTCGATCGAGGCGCCAGCGCGCGCGAAGCGACCCACGTAGAGGTCGACGTTCGCGAGATTGAAGAGCGCCTGCTGTACCGCGAGGAGCGCCCCGGCGCGCCGTCCCATGTCGACCGCGGCCTCGTAGTGCACGAGCGCCTGAGCGAGATCGCCGTCGCCCTTCGCGATGCCGGCGAGGTTGAGCCGGGTGGTGGCGAGGGTCCAGGCGTCGCGCGCTTTCTCGGCCGCCGCGAGCGCGTTCTCGTACGCCGTGCGCGCCTCCTTCGTGCGGCCGACGCGCTGGTGCGCGATGCCGAGCGAGACGAGGCACACCGCTTCGATGCGTGGATCTTGCACCTTCTTCGCGACGACCACGGAGCGCTCGAGCACCTCGCGCGCCTTCGCCTCGTCACCCGTGTACGCGAGCGCGACGCCCTGGACCGAGAGCGCGTCGGCGGTGACGGCGTCGTCGCCGACGGCGGCCTCGGCGGCGAGCTTGGCGGAGGCCGCGTAGTCGCCCGCGCGCGTGAAGGTGCGCGCGCGCGCCGATCTTCCACGTGCGATCCTTGCGGAGGTCGGGCCTCGACCGACTCCAGCGCGGAGGCCGAGCCGCTGGTGCCGCCGCGGGCGAGGAGGATGGGGGAGCGGGCGACCGAGAAGTGGAGGGTCTCCTCGTCGTCGACGGGATCGTGCAGGCGCTCGAGCGCGGTCGCGGCCGCGTCGAAACGTCCGGTCTCGAGGGAGCGGGTGAGCTCGCGGAGGTAGTCGTCGCGCGACTGCGAGAGCGGAGGGATGCTCCGGCTCGAGGTCGCGTCGAGGATCTCGTCGATCTCCTCCACGGAGGTGACGGCGCGTCCTTCGAGCTTCCGGACGAAGGAGCGAAGGGTGCCCGGCCGCCGGCCCGTGCGGTCGAGCAGGTGCTTCATCAGGCGGTCGGGCAGGGAAGGGATGGCGCGCTTGACGAGGTCGCCGGCGCTCGCCTCGTCGAGCGGCGGCACCACGAAGGTGCGCACGCCACGCGGCGCGATCTGCGCGAGCTCGTCCTCGGTGCCGACGGCGACGATGCGCGCGCCGCCGTTCGCGGCGTTGCGGATCTTCACGCGCGCTTCCGGCGAGAGGTGCGTGAGGTCGTCGATGACGATGACGAGGCCGTCGGGGTTCTTGCCTTCGAGCTCGAGCTCGACGACGTCGAGCTCCTCGTCGTCGGAGGCCTCGATGCTCGCGACGGGCGCGCCGCTGACGCCGAGCGTCCACGACAGGCGATGCGCGAGCGTCGAGCGGCCGGAGCGGCGCGGGCCGACGATCGCGAGGCCGTTGCCGGGACCGAGCTTGGAGACGTCGTTTGCGAGCGACTGCGCGGCGGCCTCGGCGCCGACGACGGGCCAGGCGTCCGCGCCGTTCAGCTCGCGGGACTCGAGCCTCGCCGCCGTCTTCAGCGCGCTTCCGAGCTCGTCGACGCTGGGGAAGCGGTCCTGCGGGTTGTCGGCGGTGGCGCGGTCGGCGATTTTCTGGAGCGCCTCGAAGGTCGCGTCGTCGAGGTCGGTGCGTCGCTCGACGAGGCCGTCCCGGAGCGTCGCGCCGAGCGCGTACACCTCGGCTCGTACCGTGAGCGG
Organism: Labilithrix sp.; assembly: GCA_046351255.1. GTDB lineage: Bacteria > Myxococcota_A > Polyangia > Polyangiales > Polyangiaceae > Labilithrix. The sequence continues at coordinate 13,064 of JAXLYU010000029.1, read as the reverse complement.
CTCGCCCATGAGGAGCTCGGGGGCGGCGTACTTCGGCGTGAGCCCGCGTGCCCGTGCGCCGCCTTCCTTCCAGGGCGTCGCGAGCCCGAGGTCGACGAGGGTGCCTTCGCCGGCGGGGCCGACGATGACGTTGGCAGGCTTGATGTCGCCGTGGAGGAGGCCGGCGCGGTGAAGGACGGTGAGCTGGTCGGCGGCGCCGGCGAGGGGGACGAGCCAGTCGAGTCCGCCGTTGCCGGTTGGCAGCGCGGCGAAGACCTGTTCGAGGCTGCGACCTTCGACGAGCTCGCGGACGAGCCATCGCCGTGCCGACCGTGGCAGCCGGCCGAAGGCGAGGACCTGGGGAACGCCGAGCCCTTCGAGGCCGGAGAGCGTGACCGCTTCCCGGACGAGGGCCATGACCTCGGCCTCGCCGGCGTCCTCGGCGAGGACCTTGAGGGCGAGGTCCTTGCCGGTGACGCGATCCCTCACCGCCCACACCTCGCCACCGCCACCCTTGCCAAGCAGTGCCACTGGCTCGTAGCGCGGAGGCAAGCGAACGGTGCTCGGCTCGTGGCTCGGCACACCAGAAACGCTCGGAACGCGAGGTGCTCCCACCGCTTGGCATCCTATCGTGCCACCGCTGTGCCAGGCGTCTTTTGTGCCACCGCGCCAAGCATCACCTCACCGCCAGCGATTCATCAAGCTCATAAATCCCCTCCCAACTATGCGAAACCCGAATGACCGCTCCCAGGTTGCGGTCATTCGTGGGGGGCATGATGCGTGGAGTGCGTTATGAATGGTGCTCATTCCATGCGACTCGACGAGATCGACCTCAACCTCCTCACCGTCCTTCGGGCGGTCTACGAGACTCGGCACGTGACGCGCGCCGCCGAGATGCTCGGTATCAGTCAGCCCGCCGTGTCGCATGCGCTGAAGCGGCTGAGGGCGGCGTTCGACGACGAGCTCTTTCTACGGCTCGGCGGGGAGATGTTGCCGACGACGCTCACCGCCGAGGTGGCGCCCGCGGTGGCCGCCATGCTCTCCGTCCTCGAGCGCGACGTGCTCGATCGGAAGCCCTTCGCGCCGGAGACGCTCCAGCACACGTTTCGGATCGCCGCGACCGACTTCGTCGAGAGCATCCTCGCGCCGGGGCTCGCCGCTCACTTTGCCGCCCGCTCGCCCGGCGTTCGCGTCGCGATGATGCCCGTCGGCGCGAACCTCCCGGTCCGCGAGCTCGAGCTCGGCCACTGCGACCTCGCCATCGCCGGCTTCGGCAAGCTCCCGCCCACCTTCCACCGCCAGCTCCTCTTCTGCGATACCTTCGCGTCCGCCGTCCGGAAAGACCACCCGCGCCTCCGCGGAGCTCCGACCATCGACGCGTTCGCCGCCGAACGTCACCTCCTCGTCGCACCGAGCGGCGAGCTCTCCGGCGCCGTCGACCGCGCCCTCGCCAAACACAAGAAGACCCGCTCCGTCGTCGCTGGCACCAGCGGCTTCATGGTCGCCGGCTGGATGACGGCCGAGTCCGACGCGATCCTCACCGCGCCCTCCCGCCTCCTGCACATGCTCACCCGCTACCTCCCGCTCCACGTCTTCGAGCCGCCCATCGAGCTCGAGCCGATCGAGGTCGTGAGCGTCTGGCACGCACGCTCCGACGCCGACCCCGCGCACCAATGGCTCCGCGAGGCCGTCGCCGCCACCGCGAGCGCGAGCGCGACCACGACCACGAGCGGGAGCGGGAGCGGGAGCGCGCCCGCGCCTAAGGCTTCGGCTTCTGCTCCAAACCGTACTGCGCGGAGAGCCCGAACCAGAAGCCGGTGAGGGCGAAGCCGAGTCCAATGCGGCCGACGAGGTTCTTCATCGGCTTGATTCTCAGGCCGACCTGCGGGACCGAGAGCCACGGCCAGAGCGCCGGCTTCGAGCCGCCGCTGAACCAGCTCGGCTCCTTGTAGCCGTTCACCTTGTTGATCTTCGCGTCCTGGTGGTCGGCGGGATTGCAGCCCGTCCCCTTGATGTCGACCGCGTCGCAACGCGTGAAGCGGCGGCCCTGGTCGTTCGCGAGCTCGCCGTTGGCCTGCTCACGAACCCAGCTGTTCTCGAGGTCGCCGAACACGCCACCGACACCGACGCCGAGTCCGTACTCGAACTCGAGGTTCTTGTGCACCTTCGTCGACCAGAGAATGTCGAGCTTGGCGTACACGATCTTCATGCCGCTGTTCACGAGGCCGTAGTTGCCCGCGATGTCTGGCGTGTCCTTCTGCTTGAACAGAATGTCGCCGGTTCCGAGCTCGTGATACGAGAGCGCCGGGATGAGCGAGAAGCCGTCCTTGCGGTACTCGAACTCCGCCCCGAACATGTTCGTGTAGACGCTCTTACCCTCGTCGATGAACATGTGGAGCAGGAACGCGGGCACGAGGTTGCCGCGGTAATGTAGGCCGACGAAGAAGTACGCCTTCCCCGGCTTCTCATCGACATCGTAGATGTCCCACTGCTCGGCCGGCGGCTCGACAGGCTCAGCCTTCTTCTTCTTCGGCGGCTTCTTCTTGCCGTCGTCATCATCGTCGTCGCCGCTACCGCCTTTCTCGTTCCCCCACTCGTCCTTGTCGACGTCGGCGAGCGTGAGCGCATGGGCGGTTCGCGGAAGCGCGACCGTGGAAGCTAGGACGGCAACGGCACCGATGAAGAACATCGTCGACGATCGCATTGCGACTCGATGCTACACTGAATGGGGGATCGTAAACCCTTGATCCTCTACGGCCGTACCCTCGAGCAGACGATCGATCGCCGTGAGAAGGCGACCTTCGTCAAGGAGCTGGTCCTCAGCGGAGGCAAGGTTCCGCTCGCCATGGTGCGAAAGCGGCTCGCCTCCAACTCGGGCGGGACCACCGCGACCGTCCTCCTCATCCACGGCTTCGGCCAGAACCGGTACGCCTGGCACCTGCCCTCCCGGTCCCTGGCCAATCATCTTGCCTGCTCGGGATTCGACGTATTCAACCTGGATTTGCGTGGTCACGGCCGCTCGCGCCACTTCGGGGCCAAGAGCCCCCGCCACGTCGACGAATACGTAAGTGAGGACCTCCCGATCGCCGTCGACGAGGTCCTGTCCCACACCAACCAGCGCTCCCTCTATCTCGTTGGGCATTCACTGGGGGGCCTGGTCAGTTATGCGGCCGCCCCCAAGCTGGCGGGCGCCATCGCCGGCATCGCCTCCATCGGCAGCCCCTACCACTTCACGCGCGGCTCCTTCTCCCTCACTGCCATCGCGTTGCTCGTCGAAGGCATGCGCCGCGCGGGCGTCCCACACACGCACCTGCCCGTGCCGCTCAGCCCCGTCGGCGCGGTCCTCCGCACGATTCGCCGCGTGGCCGAGAGCCCGTTCTATCCGATCCCTCTGCGCGGCTGGCACGTCGGCGCGGTCGAGCCCCACGTCCTCGATCAGCACCTCAGCCTCGCCTTCGATCGCGCCGCCGTCTCCGAGATGCGCCAGATGTTCGAGTGGGCGACCCAGAAGCGCTTCGGCGGCCCCGCCCACGACTACGTCGAGCGCTTCGAGTCGATGGACCTCCCGCTCCTCGTCATCGGCGGCAGCAACGACGACCTCGCGCCCACCGCGAGCGTCCGCCCTGCCTTCGAGCGCAGCCGCTCGAAGGACAAGACGTACCGCACGTTCCCCCTCGGCCACATCGACCTCCTCGTCGGCCGCGACGCGCCCCTCTCGACGTGGCCCGCGGTCACGAGCTGGATCCAGAAGCGGACCGCCGCCTGAGTCGCCCAGCGGCTCAATCGCGACGGCAGCGACGCCACACGTTCTCGAGATCTGCGTCGCCCACGCGAGGGGCTTTCCCGAGGAGCTCGCCGATCTCGCCGACCTTCAATCCCCACGCGTTGCAGTTCGCCCACATGAAGCCGGGCGTGCTGATGCGAGCAGCCGCATAGGCCGCGGAGTCTCTCTCGACGCCGCCACTCGCCCTTGCCCATCTTCCGATCTCGGCCTCTCCGATCGGCCCATGGTGGGCGAAGGCCAGGTCACGGAGCTCCAGAAGAGCACGCGATCCGCCGCTCTCGAACGCGCCCGGCACGGCCGCGGCGGCATTCACCGTGACGAACGGCGTGTCGTCAGCGGACCTGGCGGTGCGCTTGACTGCGTCGCGCCAGATCGTCGAGCTCCTGGACGTTCCTGGTGCAGACTCCGTCGGTGAGCGAGCAATGGACGACGACGAGCGGCAGCTCGGCTCCCCACACGGGATCCGTGCGCGAGAGCGAGAGCAGATCTCCGGCGCGCGAGCTGTCGGGGGGCAGGACGAGATCTGCGTGCTGGAGTCGCCTCGAGATCTGGGCCTCCATCGAAGCGCTCGTCGTGCGGCGCCGAGCACCGACGTACATTGCGGAGCCGACGACGCTGGCGAGCGAGGCGAGCGCGATCAGGGGGAGCCAGAGCTGGCTTCGGTCGCCGGTGCCGTCGCCGCCAATGCAGCCGGATCGCCCATCGTCGAGGCAAGCACGGACGGTGCAGGCGTCGCCGTCACCGGTCCTTCACGTAGAGCGAAGAAGGCGTCCTTCAGCTCGTCGACGTTTCGGAATCGCTGTGAAGGATCGCGCGCCCGCGTGGAAGTGACACGTGGCGCACGCGGTGACGCCGTCGCTGCCGACCTGCATCTCCCAGAAGAGCGCCTTGCCGAGGCGAATGGCGGCCGCTTCGTCCGCGATGAAGTTCGAAGGCCGCGGCACGGCGGGGCGTTGGCAGGGATGGTGATCGTCTTCTGCCTCACGACCCCGAGGTTCTCGGCGGGTCGTGGGGAGGGTCTTCGCTCGCACCGCAATGAAGCGCAGCGAGCGCGATCGCAACGACAGCGGCGTATCGCGTCAGGAGGGCATGCGCGCCCGACGCGCGAACAGCGGACCACCGGTCCCCTCCAGGGGAACGCCCGCGAGGGGCACCGCCGGCACGACGGCGTCGCAGCGGCGGATTACGCCTTCTTGTCTTTTTCGAGGCGCGCGACTTCCTCTTCGAGGCGGCGGATCTGGCGCTTCAGGTCGTTCACTTCGTCTTCCGTCGCGAGGCTCATCGCCTTCGCGATCTTCTCGGCCGACTCCGAGGTGAACGTCTGGACCTTGCCCGGGACGCTCATCACGTCCATGACCGCCTTCATGACGCGCTCATCCGACATGATCTTCATCACGCGCGGGTCGGTCATGAGCTTCATGCCCTGCTTCATCAGCGTCTTCTTGATTCCGCTCATCTCTCGGATGGAAGCTTATCTCCCCTCAGGTAGCGCACGACGAGATTCGCGACCTCGTCGACGAATCGGGGATGGGACAGCATCTCGGGCCGACGCAGGACGGCCATGTGCGTCATCGCCTCGACCGCGCCGACGGCCAGAAATGCGGCCATATCGAGGTCCTCGACGCCGAGCTCGTCCTTCCGGACCTCGAGCAGCATGCGCACCATCTGGAGCCCCTCCTCGTCGACGCGCTCGATGTGCTCCATGTTGCCGATGCGCGGGATCTGCTCGACGAGCACGCGATGAAGCTTCGGGTCCACGCGATGCGCGTCGATCATGGCCCGCACGAGCTCACGCGTCGCCTCGTACATCGGCAGCGACGCGACGCGCGCGGCGGACGAGCGCACGACGTCGAGCATGCCGTCGAGGTGACGCTCGATGACGGCGGAGACCAGAGCCTCCTTGCTCGGGAAGTACTGGTAGAGCGAGCCGATGCTCACGCCCGCGGCCTCGGCGATCTTGTTCGTGCTCGTGTGGTCGTAGCCCTCCTTGACGAGAACGCGAGTGGTGGCCGCGAGGAGCGCGTCGACGGTCGCCTTCGACCGCTCCTGTGACGCGCTTTTCCGGGCTTTCGTGATGGGCTTCTTGGGCATGCGAGGAACGCGAGTAGTAAATGCGAGCGATCGCTCACATAGTGACACTACCATGGCGAACGTCGCGAGCGTGGAGGCGAAGCGGACGATAAAGGCGATCCCGCGGGACCGCGGGACCCCGCTGTTCGGCTACCTCGACGACTTCAAGCACGATCGCATCGGCCTTCTCCTCCGCATCGCGAAGGAGCATCCCGACATCGTGGACATGCCGATGGGCGTCATCCGGCACCTCGTCACCGTGACCTCTCCGGTGCTCGCGAACGAGATCCTCGCGACGAAGCAGCTCTCGTTCGTGAAGTCGCCGGGGCTCGGCCTCTTCCTCAAGCCCGTCCTCGGCAATGGCCTCCTCTCCTCGGAGACGCCGCTCCACGAACGCCAGCGGAGGCTGCTCGCGCCGGCGTTCGCGCACAAGCGCGTGGCGTCGTACGCGAGCACGATGGCGACGCAGACGCAGGCCTTCGTCGAGCGCATCGCCGACGGCGAATGCCTCGACATCGCGGACGCGATGATGCGGCTCACGTTTGCCATCGTCGGCAAGGCGCTCTTCGATACCGAGGTCACCGGCGAGGACGCGACCACGGTCGGCGACGCCGTCTCCACCGCGATGGAGATCTCGATGCAGCAGCTCTCGTCGCTCATCCCGATCCCGCCAATGATCCCGACGCCCGCGAACCTGCGCTACCGCGCGGCGGTGAAGCGCCTCGACCAGGTCGTGTTTCGCATCATCGACGAGCATCGTCGCGGCGGCCGCGATCGCGGCGATGTCCTCTCCATGCTCATCGAGGCGAAGGACGAGCAGGGCCAGCCGATGAGCGATCAGCAGGTGCGCGACGAGGCGATGGGCCTCTTCCTCGCCGGCCACGAGACCACCGCGAATGCGCTCTCGTGGACGTTCTATCTGCTCGCGCAGAACCCCGACGCGCGCGAGAAGATGGAGCGCGAGCTCGACGCTCTCGGGCGCGCGCCCGACTACGACGACCTCAAAGCGCTCCCGTACACGCTCGCGGTGTTCAAGGAGGCGATGCGCCTCTACCCACCGGCCTACGTGCTCGGCCGGCGCCCCGCGCACGACACGCTGATCGGCGAGCACCGCGTCCCGTCGAGGTCGATCGTGATGGTCAACACGATCGGCATCCACCACCGCGAGGACCTGTGGCCGGATCCCTATCGCTTCGACCCCGAGCGCTTCCTGGGCGATCGCGAGAAGCAGCTCCCACGCTGCGCGTACCTTCCGTTCGGCGCGGGCGCGCGCGTGTGCATCGGCACTCACTTCGCGCTGATGGAGGGCCACGTGCTCCTCGCGACGATCGCGAGGCGCCTTCGCTTCTCGCTCGAGAGCAAGGCCCCCGTGGAGCTCGAGCCGCTCGTCACGCTCCGTCCGAAGGGTGGCATCGCCGTCCGCGCCGAGATACGACGCACGTCGTCTTGAAACCGCCGCGCATCATCGCGCCTCGCGCCGACTGGCTCGCCGTCCTCGACGCCATGACCGCGCCGGAGCGCGACGAGGTGCGATGGGCGGACGGCGTGATCGACGCGGCGCAGCCGGCATTTCCCCATGGGCACGTGGGTGTCTATCAGCTTCACTACGCGCCCGACCTCGCGGAGGTCGCCATCGCCCACTCACGGCCCGCCGCCATGGACGACGCGATGCTCTTGCTCGCGAACGTGGCCCGGAGATTCGGCGCTGCAGCCTGGGCTCCGTTCCATCTCGGAGCCCCGGTGGTCACACAAGCGGAGGCGAAGCGCCTCGTCGATCGGTCGGTCGAGGCCTCGATGATGGACATCCGCGGGCGGTGGTCGGTAGAGGACGGAGTCGCGGTCATCGCGCACCCCGCGCCGGGACGCGTCGTGGTCCTCCATGCCGTGTTCGAGCATCTCGTGCAGCTCGCGCCGCACGAGCGCCTGGCGCTGGCGCGCGTCGGTCTCCACCTCGACGCCGCGGCGCGGCTCCGCCACGCGCCGGCACGGGTGATCGCGGAGCTGTCGCCCACGGGACGCTTGCTGCATCGCGAGCCCGACGCGCCGGCCACGACGTCGCTCGAGCGCCAAATCGCGCGTGTCCGCGGCGCAGCGGCGACCGACCGGTTCGCGTTGTGGTCCGCGCTCGTCGCGGGTCGCGCGAGCATCGTGCGCCGCAGACAAGGCTCGCAGACGCGCTACGTCGTCCTGGAGAATCCGCCGCCGAGCCACGAGCGCCACGCGCTCACGCCGATGGAGCTGAAGGTGCTCGAGCTCGCCGCGCGCGGGCATTCGATGAAGCTCATCGCGTACGGGCTCGGCGTCTCCGCCCCAAACGTCTCGCGAAGCCTCGCGTCGGCCGGTGCTCGCATGGGCGCGCTCTCTCGGATGGAGCTCGTACGTCTCGCGGCGCTCTTGCTTCGAGATCGGCCGGCGAGCCTCGAGGACGGACTGCTCTCGAAGGCGGAGCAGGATGTCTACGAGCTCCTGCGAGATGGACTCTCGAACCGGGCCATTGCCGCGGCTCGATCTCGCTCGCTCCGGACCGTGGCGAATCAAGTGGCGTCGATCCTGCGAAAGACGAACGCTCCGAGCCGTCGCGCGCTGCTCGCGCGGTAGCCTCGTCGGAAACGGGGACCATACATGCGTCTCCCCGACGCTGGCGCCTTCTGGACGCGTCGCACCCGCTACTTCGTGGCGCTCGCGACGCGGCGCTCGATGCGCGCGGCGAAGTGCTCGGCCGTGATGTCGAGCGCGTCGCGCACCTTGCCGCGCAGCGCGTCCTTGCGCATGCGCGCGGGCAGGTCCGGGACGTAGAGCTCGATGCCGCCGCGCGTGGCGCGATGGAGCCCGGCGATGGCGCGCAGGCACCCCTCCTGGTTCGCGTCCCGCGCGTGCACGTCGAGGAGCGCCTCGAGGACCTCCGCGCGATCGCGATCCTCGAGGTGAGGCGAGGTCGCGATCATGGCGCCCCAGTCCTCGAGCCACGGGCCGATGGGGAGGAGAAGGCTGCGATGTACACGCAACCCGCGCGACTTTCGCAGCGGGAGGAAGCGATGGTTCTCGTGCGCCATGATCGCCTTGTTGAGGATGCCCGCCTGCACGAACGCGGGGCGCGGCACGGGCGCGTCCGGATGACCGAGGCGCAGCCAGCGCTCGCGGAGCGGGGTGAGGAGCTCGTTCTTCGACCACTCCATGACCACGCGCGAGAGATCGCCGAGGTTGTGCGCGATGATGGTTGCCACGGTGAGCATCGCGCGCGCGTTGCCCTTCGTCTCCGCGTAGATCGCCTCTTCGCGCTCGAGCTCCGCGTCCACGTCGTTCGCGATGCGATCGAGCAGGGCCTGATCGCCGAGCTGCCCGGCGCGGAGCGCGGCGCCGGCGCGCACGGAGAACCACTCGCCGTTGTGGCCCGAGATCGGCCCGTGCTTGTCGGAGTCGTAGACGCGCGCCGACACGGCGTGGACGTCGAGCTTCGTGATCGTGTCGAGCGTGTCGAGCGCGGCCGCCACCTCTTCGGGCTTCGTCATCGCCTGCCACGCGTGATGGCGAATGCGGGCGTCGACGTCGGTCGGTACGAACGTGGCGACGGTGGCCCAGTGCGCGGTGAGGAGCGCATCGAACGGTGCGGGCCCGCTGCTCTCGGCCACGCGCTCGAGCGGCTGCATCGCGTCTGGCTGATCCGTCCAGAGGAACGAAGCCGTGTTCTTCACCTGGCGCACGAGGAGCGCCGCCGCAATTCCTGCCTTCATCCGGGGTCCCGCATGGTAGTCCCTTGGCTCGTGCTTGGTGGAGTCTCACGCGCAGAGTTCATGCGCGAATACTGGCAGAAGAAGCCGCTCCTCGTTCGCGGAGCGTTTCCCGCGTGGAAGGACCCCATTTCCCCGGATGAGCTGGCCGGGCTGGCCTGCGAGGACGGGGTCGAGTCACGCATCGTGCGCGGCAAGGGCAAGCGCTGGGACGTGACGTGGGGGCCACACGAGGAGGCGCGCTTCGGCGAGTTGCCCGATCGCGACTGGACGCTCCTCGTCCAGGAGGTGAATCGATGGGTGCCGGAGGCGGCGCTCCTCCTCGACCACTTCTCCTGGATCCCGAACGTGCGCGTCGACGACGTGATGGTCAGCTACGCCGAGCGCGGCGGCAGCGTCGGTCCTCATCTCGACAGCTACGACGTCTTTCTCCTGCAGGGCCGCGGCGAGCGGCGCTGGCAGTGGGGCTCGAAGCCGGCGAAGGATCGCGCCTTCGTCCCGAACCTCGCGCTGCGCATCCTGCAGAGGCCCGTGCTCGATCGCGACGAGGTGGTCTCGGCGGGGGATCTGCTCTACATCCCGCCCAACTTCGCGCATCACGGGGTCGCGGTCACGCCGTGCCTCACCTTCTCGGTGGGCTTTCGCGCGCCGAGCGCAGGGGAGGCGTGGATGTCCTTCGCGGAGCACGCGGCGCGCACCCCGGCCGCGGCCGCGCTCCTCGACGATCCGCCCCTCGCGCCCACCACGGAGCCCGGCGAGATCCCTCGCGCCTTGCTCGCGCGCGCGCGGGCCTTCGTTCGATCGATCGACACGAGCGACGAGCAGATCGATCGCTGGTTCGCCATGCACACGACGCGACTCAAGCCGGGGCATGTGCTCGAGGCGCCGCGCAAGCCGCCCAACGTGGCCGCGAAGCTGAAGGCGGGGGCGACCGTCGCGCGCTCCGAGGAGGGACGCTGGGCGTTTCTCCCGGCCACGCGCGGGCTTCGCCTGTACGTCGCCGGCGAGGAGATCGAGGTCGACCGCTCCGCGGCGCCGCTCGTGAAGCTCCTGTGTCGATCGCGCCGGCACGAGGCCTCCGAGATCGCGAAGGCGGTGAAGAGCGCCGCCGCGCGCGAGCTCCTGCAGCGTCTCTTCGCGAAGGGCGCGCTCTACTTCGCGTAGGTGGTGAGCGAGAGCTCGAGCAGCGCGGCGTTCGGCGTGGCGAAGCCATAGAAGCCGAAGGAGCGGCCGCGGTCGGCCGCGGGCGTCGAGTCGATGATGCTCATCTCCGACTTGATGCTCGGCAGGTCCTCACGGGCGATCTTTCCGCGGATGGTCTCGCCGTCGACGTCGAGCTGGAAGATCCAGACCCGGCCTGGCTCGAAGGCGTACGCATCGCCGTTCGATGCGCCGGCGTTGGGCGGATCGTCGTTCGTCTGGTCCTTTCTCGCGGTGACGAGTGGCGCGAGGAACGGCTCGTTCACGGGCTCGGCCTTGCCGTAGCGCGAGGACAGCACGAACACGCCGAACCCGTTCGCGACGTTGTGGCCGCGCACGAAGAGGCCGTACTCCGAGCGCTCGCCGGCGTAGATGCGACCGCGAACCGAGTACCGATCGCCCGCGGCGTCCGGGAGCGGGAAGGGCACGAGCATCGGATGGTTGTCGTGGGGCGGGTTGAAGCTCGCGATGACGGTGCCCCCGTCGTAGGCGGCGGTCGCCTTGTTGGGTGAGGACCACTGCGCCTGGGCGTTGATCGGCACGGTGGTGACGATCGTCGCGTCTCCTCCCGCGTCGACGCCGGGCTGAACGTCGTCGTCGTCACCGTCGGCCACGTTCCGGTCCTTCGGGACCTTGCCCGCGTCCTCCGGCTGCGCCTCCTCGAGGAAGCGATCGTGCGATCCGGTGATGGCGTTGCAGGCCGCGAGCGCGACCACGAGGGCGACCCCGAGGCCAGTCCAGCGCCGGCGAGCACGCATGATCCGAGGTTACCTCAGCGCACTCAGCGGCGCCGCTTCTGCGACGGTTGGGGCTCGGGCTTGCGTCCGATGAAGAGGTAGTTGAACCCGCGGAGGAAGAAGTTCCCTTCCTCGGCGGCCTTTCGGTAGTTGCCCATCTCGAGCGACTTGTTGTGCCGAACGACGCAGACCGTGTCGAGGATCTCGAACGACTCGGCGATGCTCATGAAGAGCTGAAAGCCCACGGGCGCGAAGCCGCGCTTCTTCTCGAAGAAGTCGCAGACGTAGACGCCGAGCACGCCGCCCGGCCGGAGCACGCGCGCCGCCTCGCGCACCACCTTGTGCATCGCGCGGTAGTACGCAGGGTCGTACGCGGAGAGCTTGCCGATGCAGTCCTTGTCATCGGAGTACTTGATGTGATCGCCGTACGGCGGATCCATGAAGACGAGATCGACGGACGCGTTCTCGAGCGGCAGCCTCCGCGCGTCGGCCCGCTCGATGTCGGGACGCTGCGGCGACAGGTCGAAGCCGCGCCCCCGGCGATTCGTGTCCTTCGCGACGTCGAGCGTGGTGCCCGAGCCGCAGAACGGGTCGACGACCACGTCGCCTTCCTTGGTGTACCGCTCGACGAGGTTCCAGATCACGTACGACGGCGTGGCGCCGACGAAGCGCGCGTCCCCCTGCATGGTCTCGCCGTAGTGCTGCGAGGGATACTCCCACAGCGTGGTCGGCTGAACGCGAAGAGGCGGCTTCGAAAATCGCGGAGGTCTCAGGCGTCCGAGGATACCGCGCAACGATTGCCCATGCGCCGTCAAACCATACGGCGCGAGCTCACTCGAGGAGCCCGACGCGGTCGAGCTGGAAATCGCCTTCGCCGTCCGGGGCGGCGTACGAGACGCCGATCTCGAGCGTGTCGACGACGTCGAAGGGAAGGAGAGGGCGCGTGTTCCTCGTCATCGCCGTCCCGTTGATCGCTCCGCTCACGACCATCCCCTCGGCCGTCTGCTCGAGACGGAGCAGCAGGTGCGACCACGCGTCGTTCGGGACCGGATCCGTGCCGGCGAGCTCGTCGAACATCTCGAGGTCGAGGTCCTGCTGCCCGATGATGACCCGATGGTCGGGGTCGATGGCGAGGCCGAGGAGGTTTCGATTCTTGAACCTCAGCTCGGCAAAGACGAGCACGCGTTCCTTCAACGAGCGGAGCGCGATGTCGACGGCGAGCTCGAAGCACCGCGCGTTCAGTGGCGAGAGGCCATGCGCGAGGATGTGGTGGTGCGGGGCCGCCGACTTCGCGTACGTGAAGTGCAGAGATCCATCCTTCGTCTCCCCGCCCATGGCGCTGCGCATGAGATTGACCGAGCCGTCGTCGATCGACTCCTGCCAGTCTGGCGACTTCCCGTCCGCGAAGTCGCTGGCGAACGGAGAGACCTTCACGCATGGCTCGAGCGCGGCGCCGTCCGGGCGCGACGCCTCGGAGGAAGCCTCCGGGATCGAGGCGTCCTGGCCGGGGACGCTCCCGCTCGAGCTCGAGCCTGCCGGCGGCGAGTCGCTCGACTCTCCGGCGAA
>JAXLYU010000028.1:0-130849 GCA_046351255.1 Labilithrix sp. | reverse complement strand
GGGCTGACCGTTGCCGTTGTCGGGCGGGTTCGTGTTGGCGGCGACCGCCCCACCGGCGTCGGTCTCCGCGGCGGCAGCGGTCCCCGCGTCGGCCTCGGGCTCCGGCGTGGGGGTGGGCGTCGCGACGGTGGTCTCCGGCTCCGGCGCGGGCGCGGGCGCGGGCGGCGGCGGCGCAAGCGCCGACACCGAGGCCGACGCGACCTGCGGCGTCTTCGGACCGGAGGCCACGACGACGACGAGGATCGCGACGCCGATCAGCACCACGATGCCGACGCCGATGCCAATGAAGAGCATCGCGGAGCTCTTCTTCGGGACGCCGTCCGGCGCGAGCGACGCATCGACGGGCCCGCCGTACTGCGGCGGGGGCATCTGCGGTTGCGGTTGCTGTTGCTGCTGGTGCTGCTGCTGCGGATAGCCTTGCGGCGGCATCTGCTGCTGCGGCGGCGGCTGCTGCATCATCTGCGGCGGCATTTGCTGCTGCTGCTGCGGCGGCATCTGGATCTGAGGCGCTTGCGGATAGCCCTGTTGCGGGGGCGGACCACCCGGCCCGATGCCCGGCGTCGTGGGCATCTGCGGTTGAACCTGCATCGGACGCTGCTGCGGCGGCTGCGGCTGCTGCTGGGGCGGCGGCGGAAGCGGGCCGAAGCCGCCGGCGCCGGGGTTCATCATCAGGGTGCCGGCCATGTTGTTCGGCGGGCGGCCTTGCGGCGGCGATGGGGCCGCCGGGAATCCCGGATTGGATGGATGCTGGTCGGGCCCCTGTCCAGCGGCGGGACGGGGCGGCGGTTGGTTCTGGTTACCCTGAGACACTTTGGTCATCGTAACAGGACGTTGACCGGGACGTAGCTCCGCGTCGGCCAGCCCGGCGAGGACGTCGGCGGCGGGCGCGCCTACCCTCGTCACCTCTTCCCCGTCGTGCTCGCTGAGGTCAGGGACCCCCGCGACCGCCTGCCCGATCCGCGTCTCCTCCTCGTGAACGAGCCCGCCGTCGTCGTCGGGAGGAGAAATGGGGGCCACGGGCGCCGACTCCACCCGGGGGGCCGAGGGAGGGATCGGAGGGCGTGGCGCCTGGCCAGGCACGGGCGGCAAAACCGCCCCCACCGGCACGGTCTTGTCCATGCGTTTCATCGGTGCTTTTCCTTGGTGCTGTGCGGGCGGGGCCATGCCCGTCTTGGTGCTGCGGCTTGCGGATTGCGGCATCCCAAGCGAAGGAGTCTCGGTGGCGGCTTGTGCGTAACGCTCCTGCACGGCCGCGCTCGCGGCGTGGGTCAGCGCGTTCCAGAACTCGCTCGCGGTCTGCCAGCGCTCGTGCGGGCGGAGGCGCGTGGCGCGGGCGAAGATCGACTCCACCTCGTCGGGGACGTCGATCCCGAGCGAGCGCGGGGTGGGACGGTTCGCGGGGTCGATGGCGCGCTGGGCGAACTCGCCGAGGTGGGTGCCGTCGTTGACCGCGCGATCCCGCAGCGCCTCGAGCAGGATGAGGGCGAAGGCATAGACGTCGGAGGGCGCGCCGACCTTGCCGAGCGAGTCGTCGAACTGCTCGGGCGAGCCGTAGGCCGGCGCGAAGATGCGGATCTGTCCGACGGTCTGCGTTCGCTCGATGTCGAGCGTCGAGTCGTCGAGGATCTTCGCGACGCCGAAGTCGAGCACCTTCAGCCGCTGCCCCTGGGGCGAGTTCGTGAAGAAGAAGTTGCCTGGGTTGAGGTCGCGATGGATGACGCCCTGCGAGTGGGCGTACGAGATCCCGTCGGCCGCGGACTCGAAGACCTTCAGCACCTCGTCGAGGCTGCGACCTTGCTTGCCGACGGTGCGGCGGATCGTGAACTCGTTGGCAAGCGACCGCCCCTCCATCCACTCGAGGATCATGAAGGGAACGAGGATGCCGACCGGTGACTGCCACGTCCCGCCCGCGATGCTGCGGACGATGTTCAGGTTGCCCTGCGACAGGCGGTAGAGGATGCGGCTCTCGTCGCGGAATCGTTTGACGAACTGGTCGACGAGCGGACGCGCGAGCGACGGCGGAAGCTTCAGGCACTTGATCGCGATCGGCTCGTCGAGGCCGAGATGATGGCCTCGATACACGGCGCTGAAGCCGCCCTCACCCACCAGGCGATCGACCCGGAACTGCGAGTCGAGGACCTGGCCGATGATCCCGAACGGGTCGGCCGCTTGGTTCAGCACATGCCCATGGGAGCACGGAATTTCACAGCGATCGAGCTTCCTACGGGCGCCGGCCGCTGCTGTAGAAGGCGACCCGAAGCCCCATGGCGAGCCAGTGACGCTCGGCCGGCTGGGAGCTGATCGCGTCGTACTCCACGAACGGGCCAGCGGAGGCGTGCGCACCGAGAAAATCCACGAATCGCTTCTCGTAGTGCAGACCGGCGCCAAAGAACGACTGCGAGCCGTCGGCGGTCGGATACGGCCCCTTCGCGCGGAGCTCGGTGACGCCGACGCCGAGCTGGCCATACACGGAGAGGTCGGCGAGGCTCGGAACGATCCGGAGGAGCGGGAAGACCTCGGCACGGAAGCCGACGCCGAACCCGGTCGATTTCCAGCGGTCGCTCGAGAACTCGGCCACGGAGAGGGTGGGGCCGATGTTGAGCCAGTCGGTGAGGGCTCCCATCAGGAACCCGGAGAGGTGATAGCCGACGAGGAGCGGGCTCTCCGAGTAGTAGTCGGGGTTGTTCAGGAAGCGTGCGTTGTTGGGATAGCCGCTCGCGCCCGCAAAGCCGATGCCGCCCGCGGCGCCGATGACGAGCCCGCCGCGGCGCTCGTGCACGATGGGCTGAGCCGTGGGATCGCCCGCTTCACCCGTGGTGGTGATGGCGTCGGCGGCGGCGACGCTCGAGACGAGCGACATCCCGGCCCCGAGCGCGAGCGCGGCAAGCGTCTTCACGGGCCGTACCTTACCCCAAGAGCGGCGGACGTGGGCGCCCGAAGCGGCCGACTGAAGACGTCGCCCGCCGCGTCTGCTAGCTCCCTCCGCCATGGCCGAAAAAGATCTTGCGCAGGTCGACCCGGAAATCGAGAGGCTCATCGCCGACGAGAATCGTCGCGAGCACGAATCGATGCGCCTCATCGCGAGCGAGAATTACGCGTCGCGCGCGGTGCAGGAGGCGACTGGCTCGGTCCTCACGAACAAGTACTCCGAGGGGTACGCCCACAAGCGCTATTACGAGGGCCAGGCCGTCGTCGATCAGGTCGAGGAGCTCGCCATCGCGCGCCTCAAGTCGCTCTTCGGCAAGACGGCAGCAGCGGGCGGTGCCGACGATCTCCACGTGAACGTGCAGCCCTACTCGGGCTCGCCCGCGAACCTCGCGGTCTACCTCGCGTTCCTCCAGGCCGGCGACACGGTGATGGGCCTCGGCCTTCCCGCCGGCGGCCACCTCACGCACGGCCACACCGTCTCGATCACGGGCAAGTACTTCAAGAGCGTCCCCTACGGCGTGCGCCGTGAAGACCACCGCATCGACATGGACGAGGTGCGGAAGCTCGCGAAGGAGCACAAGCCGAAGCTCATCTGGGCCGGCACCACCGCCTATCCCCGCACGCTCGACTTCCCCGCGTTCCGCTCCATCGCGGACGAGGTAGGCGCGATCCTCGCGGCGGACATCGCGCACATCGCGGGCCTCGTCGCGACGGGCGTCCACCCCTCGCCCATCGGCATCGCGGACGTGGTCACGTCGACCACGCACAAGACCTTCCGCGGCCCGCGCGGCGGCATGATCTTCTGCAAGAAGCAGCATGCGGCGGCGATCGACAAGGCCGTGTTCCCCGGTCTCCAGGGCGGCCCGCACAATCACACGACGGCGGGCATCGCGGTCGCGGCGAAGGAGGCCTCGGAGGCGTCGTTCGTCGACTACGCGAAGAGCGTGGTCGCGAACGCGAAGGTCCTCGCGGAGGAGCTCGTCGCGCGCGGCTTCGGCGTGACGACGGGCGGCACGGACAACCACCTCATGCTCGTCGATCTCACGAGCAAGAACATCCCCGGCAAGCCGGCGGCGCAGGCGCTCGACCGGGCGGGCATCGTCGCCAACTACAATGCGGTCCCGTTCGATCCGCGGAAGCCCTTCGATCCGTCGGGCCTCCGTATCGGCACGCCCGCCGTCACGAGTCGCGGCATGGGCACGGGCGAGATGAAGAAGCTCGCCGAGTGGATCGATCGCGTGGTCGCGAAGGCCACGGACGAGTCCGTCATCGAGAAGGTCGCGGGCGAGGTCCGCGATCTCTGCGCGAAGTTCCCGGCCCCCGGCCTTCGCATCTGACGGAGTCCGCGGCGGCCGAGTCATCGTCACCGCAGGCGAGCCTGCCTCATCCTCCCCATTCAGTAGCCATTTAAGGAGCGGTGTGCGACAATGAGTCGCAGCTGGTCGTTTTGGGGTTCTCGTCCGGTGAGAACTCGTTTACGCGGTCGAACCCATGAAGTTCGCCGTACTCGCCGCCGCCCTCCTCGCTGGTTGTTCGGGAGCGACGGCGCAGACGGTCACGGCGGAGCCGGCGTCTTCGAAGGAGAAGCCGGCGGTGCAGGTCGCGGCGGCGGTGGTCGAGGCGGTCGCCGCGCCGATCCCGACCGCGTCGTTCGACGGTGCCTCGTGGGCGGGATTCGGCGTCGCGCATTGCTCGTACCTCGCGCCCGCGTCCGACTTCATCGGCGAGGATGGCGGTGTGGACGTCGTCTGGCACTTCCACGCAGGCCAGATGGCGACCTCGGACATGAAGGCGAGCGGCATGCGCGCGGTCTTCGTCTCCTGCGGCTATGGGATCGGGACCGGCGGGTATTCGAGCAACTTCGAGGATCCGAACCGCTTCGGCGCGATGATGAGGTCGCTCACGCGCACCATCTCGTTCAAGGCCAAGCGCGACGTGCACCTCCAGCATCTCGCGCTCGCGTCGTGGAGCGCGGGTTTTGCCGCGGTGAACCGCGTACTCGCCAGCAGCGAGTGGTACGAAAAGACCGACGCGGTGCTGCTCTTCGACAGCTTGCATGCGCAATACATCGATCTCCCCGAGGACGCGAAGCTGAAGACCAAGCCGCTCGCGGCGCGCGGCGCCGATCACGTCGATGCGAACATGCTCCGTCGCTTCATTCGCTTCGCGACCGATGCGGCAGCGGGAAAGAAGCGGATGGTGATCACGCACTCGTCGATCGTCCCGCCCGATTACGCCAGCACGGCGGAGGCTACGGCCGCGCTTCTCCGCGAGGTCGACGTGGCACCGGCATCGACCACCGCAGCCTCGTTCGGGCTTCCGAGCATGGTGCCGAGCGTCGTCGCCGATGCGGGGAACCTGCACGTGCGCGGGTTCCGCGGCATCGGTCCTCACGACCACTTCGATCATCTTCATCTCATCGGTGAAGCGCTTCGATCGTGGATCGTCCCAGGCTGGTATAGTGCGGTGAGTGAGCGACGCTGAGCAGGATCCGCCGAAAGGCAACGCGGATCCGCCGAAAGATCCGCCGAAAGATCCGACCGGGATAGCGACGACCCAGCCGTCGTTGATCAGCCCGCTTCAGGATCCCGCCGCGGTCGCCGCCCGCCTCGCGAAGAAGAAGCTCGGCTCGACGATGATGGGTGTCGCGCCGCCTGCGGCCGGCAACAAGACGCCAGTCAGCGCAGGCGAAGCCGCCGGACGTCCGACGCCGATGTCCGTTCGCGGTGGTGGGACGGGGCCCCTCGGCGGGAGCCGCCCGCCGCCCGGGCTTCCCTCCGGCGGCAAGAGCGTTCCGCCGCCGCCGGTCACGACGAAGAGCGTCCCGCCGCCGTCGGCGAAGCCGCCGTCGCTCGGCAAGACGCCGTCGGTGCCGCCCGCCGTCGCCCCCGCCTCCGTGAAGCCGCAGTCGGTCGGCCGGACGCCGTCCGTGCCGCCCATCTCGGTGAAGCCACAGTCGGTCGGCCGGACGCCGTCGGTGCCGCCCGCATCGGTGAAGCCGCCGATCGCGCCGAGCATCCCGAAGATCCCCGTCGCCCCCAGGGCGCCCGATTTCGACGACTCGCCGCCAGCCTCGAAGCCGCCACGACCGCTGAGCGTCCCGCCCTCGCCTCATGCCGACACCGTGCTGGCGATGGAGGCGGTCAAGGCCGAGGACCTCAAGCCGAAGACGAGCGACACGGTGAAGAGCCCCGCCGCGCCGGAGCCGAAGACGGCGCCGTCCGCGGCCCCCGGCGGATCCACGCCGCCGGGGAAGCCGGAGGCGAAGTTTTCGAGCACGCTCATCGGCACCGCGCCGCCCGCGCCGCTCTTCGGTCCATCGAAGATCGTCCCGCGCCGTCGCACGCCCGCAGGCGGCATGCCCGCGGTGGCGGCCGTTCCGTCGAAGGAAGAGAGCCCGAAGATCACGCCCGCCGCCGGTGCGCCGCCGCCGGTCCCGCCGCCACCTGCGCATGTCACGGGCTCCGTCGTCCCCGCAAAGCCGTCGATGGCGCCGCCGATCATCCGCATCCCCGGCGCGGGCGCGGTCGCGCAGCGCCAAGACGGCACGCTCATCTGCGAGATCCTCGTCCGCAACGGCTCCGTCTCGCAGGAGAAGGTCGACGAAGCGATCGCGCTGCAAGAAGAGCGCGGCGGTCAGATCGGACGCATCCTCGTGCAGCTCGGCGCGTGCACCGAGGACGCCATCGCTCGCGCGCTCATCGAGCAGCTGAAGATCCGCAAGGACGGCGGCAGCGTCCTCCTCAGCGACATCTCGCACGCGGCGCGCGAGAAGAAGGACGTCGTCGGCCTCAAGGTGCTCACGCGCCCCGGTCGAACCGTCGCGGTCCTCCTCCTCACGGACCTCTTCTCGCTCCTCGTCGCCGCCCTCCTCGCGTCGAGCGTGCACCTCTTCCGTGTCTACTCCGAGGAGGGCATCGACTTCACGTCGTGGCTCGTCGTCGGACCGTCGATCGCGCTCTGCATGCTCACGTTCCTCGGCCTCGAGCTCTACTCGCCGATGGCGAAGAGCACGCCGGACGAGATCCGCGACATCACCTTCGCCACGTCGCTCGTCCACCTCGGCGCGTCGGTCCTCTCCACGCTGGGCGACCTCCCGATCGTGAAGTGGGGCATCCTCGTCCGCACCGTCTGGTGGATGGCGACGCTCTTCCTCGTGCCCGTCGTCCGCGCGCTCGTGCGCAACTACTTCTCGACCTCGCCGTGGTGGGGCATCCCCGTCTGCGTGCTCGGCGCGGCAAAGACGGGTCGTCTCGTCGTCCGCACGCTCCGCGCGCAGCCGCGCTCGGGCCTCAAGCCCGTGATGATGCTCGACGACGACAAGAGCAAGTTCGGCACCCTCCGCGCGAGCTTCACGAACGAGGTGATGGACGTCTACTCCGTCAACGTCCAGTCCGCGCACTTCCTCACGGAGGAGCAGCGCGCCGCGTTCACGAACGACATCTTCGGTGACGCCGCGCCGATCTCCTCCGATCACATCCCCGCCGCGGCCCCGATCATGGACCCGCCGCTGGAGGTGACGAACGATCCCGCGTCCGCGTCGATGCGCGCAGCCATGCCCGCGCCGCCGAAGGCGCCGTCCGAGCGCCCGCGCCCCTCGCGCGAGTTCTTCAATCCGGAGAGCACGCGGCAGTCGAAGGCCTCGCTCACGCAGGACGCCTCGCAGTTCCCGCGCGGCAAGTTCGCGGAGGTCGACGGCGTCCCGCTCGTCGGCGATCTCTCCCTCGCGCCGATCCTCGCGCAGCGGCTCAAGATCCCTTACGCGGTCGTGGCGATGCCCGGCGTCGACTCGCCCAAGCTGCTCCAGATCATCGAGCGCGTCGGCGGTCACTTCACCCACCTCCTCATCATCCCCGACCTCTTCGGCTTCGCGAGCATGGGCGTCCCGGCCAAGAGCCTGGGCGGCATCCTCGGCCTCGAGATCCGGCAGCAGCTCCTCCTCCCCGGCCCTCGTCTCGCGAAGCGCGTGATGGACACCGCGCTCACCCTCGCGGGCAGCCTCTTCGTCGCGCCGTTCCTCCTCCTCATCGCGCTCCTCATCAAGCTCGACTCGAAGGGACCGGTCTTCTACTGGCAGAACCGCCTCGGCAAGGACGGCACCTACTTCAAGGCCTACAAATTCCGCACGATGCACGGCGACGGAGAGGCGCGCCTCAAGGCGATCCTCGAGTCGGATCCCGCCCTCAAGGCCGAGTACGACATCTATCACAAGCTCCGGAAGGACCCGCGCGTCACCCGGATTGGACGCATCCTCCGCAAGTTCAGCCTCGACGAGTTCCCGCAGCTCCTCAACGTCATCAACGGCGACATGAGCCTCGTCGGCCCTCGTCCGTACATCGAGCGTGAGCTCACGGAGATGAACGGCCAGGAGAAGATCATCCTCCGCGCGCCGCCGGGCATGACGGGCATGTGGCAGGTCTCCGATCGCAACGCGACGTCCTTTGCGCAACGCGTCCAGATCGACGTGTACTACGTCCGCAACTGGAGCCCGTGGCTCGACATCCACATCCTCGCGAAGACGTTCGGCGTCGTCATCAAGGGCTCGGGCGTCTGATCGCCTCCTTCACGATCGGTCGCACGTGACGACGTCTCTCACTCCTCGCGCTCGAGCTCGCGTGTGAACGTCGCCCGGAGCTCCTCGTACGCACGCGCGGCCGACGAGCGATTCCGGTCGAGCAGACGCGCCGCGGCGCTGAGGTTGAGCTCGTCGCTCGCCTCGAAGAACTCGCCCGCGTTCGCGGCCATCCGCATCGCGGCGTACCAGCGGCGCTGAGGCTGCGTGAGCGAGGCCTCCGCCCGCTGCCGCGCGCTGGCGCGGAGCGCATCGGCCTCCGTCTCGATCATCCGGGCCTCGCCCGTTGCTGGCGGCGGGAGACGGACGGGAGCGTCGGGGATGTCGGCGACGCGCTGGTCGAGGCGATTCGCCTTCCGGAGCTCCGAGAGCCGCGCGCGCGCGACCACGAGCTCGTCGCACGCCCCCTCGCGCGTCATGACCTCGAGCAGACGGAGCGTGAGCTCGTCGCGGACCTCCTCGGGCGACCAGCCTCGCACCGACCATCGTGCGGGGTGCTTCCGCTGCATTCGCGCGAGCGCTTGGTCCCAGCGCCCGAGCCAAGCAGGATCGATCTCCATGTCTAGAAGGCGCTCCTCCTCCATGAATGTTGCACATTTTCTCCCGCGCAACATTCGCGCGCGCGGGTGGCACGGAGAGCATGACCGACTGCTCCCAGTGCCAGGCCCTCTGCTGTGTCGTCCTCGCCTTCGACCGCTCCGAGCTCTTCGCCTTCGACAAGCCGGCGGGTGTCCCCTGTCCCAACCTCGACCGGAAGAACCGCTGCCGCATCCACGCCACGTTGCGCGAGGAGGGCTTCGCCGGGTGCGCCCGCTACGACTGCCAAGGCGCCGGTCCCGGCGCCTGCCAGATGGCCGCGGCGTCGTGGCGAGACGACGCGGATTCGCTCGGCCGGCTCTACGACGCCTTCTGCCTCATCCGAAAGGGGTCTGTTGCGCCCTGACAAACCGCTCTAGCTTGAGATCGATGGACAGCTCGCCTCCCGAGCCGATCAGCGAGCTCGAACGTGCGCGCCTCGACATCGTTCATCTCAAGCTCGACGAGCACGAGGACCTCTGGCGTGCGGTGGACTCCGCGCTCCGGATCAGCGCTGGCACGCTGTCCGTGGCGCGCGTCGGCGTCTGGTTCATGACCGGTGACCAGCGCTCCCTCTACCGCGCGCGGGTCTACGGTGGCGACGAGCGGACCGCCGACGACACGCTTTTGCCGCTGGCGAACTGGCCGAGCTACGCCGAGGCGATCGCCTCGCGCCGCGTCGTCGCCGCCAACGATGTGTCGACCGACGCGCGAACGCAGGAGCTGGTGGCGACCTATTGTGCGCCGCTCGGCATCACGTCGATGCTCGACGCGCCGCTCTTCCTCACGGGCGAGGTCCGCGGCATCGTCTGTCACGAGCACATCGGGCCGGCGAGAACGTGGACGCAGCGCGAGATCGACTTCGCGGTCTCGGTCGCCGACATGCTGGGCGCGCTCCTCGAGCAATCGATGCGCCTCAGCGCCGAGCGCCGCCTCCGTGCCGCCGACGCCAGCGCGGCCCGCGCACGAGAGCTCGCGCTCGCCGCGCGTACGGCCGCGAGCATCGCGCACGACGTGAACACGGTGCTGCAGGCGATCACATCGAGCGCGGGCACCATCCTCGAGGACTGCCGCCGCAGCGCGCGCCTCCTCGACGAGCTCCGCGAGCTCGAGCACATGCCCGTGCGGAGCGCGGAGTCCATCTGCATCGGCGACGTGATCGATGCGCTGCGTCCCACGCTCGACGCGCTCGTCGGCACGGAACGGCGTCTCCTCCTCGACATCGACCGTGCGGGATGGGTCAATGCGACCCGCACCGACGTAGAGCGCATCCTTCTCAACCTCGTCACGAACGCGCGCGACGTGACCGACCGAGACGGCACGATCGGCATCACCGTCACCGCGAGCGATCAGGTCGTGACCCTCGCGGTCCGCGACGAAGGACCAGGCCTCGATCCGGCGCTCGCGGAGCGCGTCTTCGATCCGTATTACTCGACGAAGCGCGACGGCCGGGGCGGCCTCGGCCTCTTCATCGTCGAGCTCCTCACGCAGCGCACGGGAGGGCTGGTGTCGATCAAGACCGTACCCAACAAGGGAACGACCTTCATCGTCACCTGGCCTGCACCGTGACCTGATCGAAGTACACCGTATAGGGAGGGCCTTGCCAGTCGTAACAGCCGCTCGTCTCCTGCACGCACGGCACGCCGACGTCGACCTGCAGGGAGCTCGGGACCTTGCCGCGCTCGCTGTCGAGCTCCTCGGTCACCGCCGGCAGCGCGTCCGCCACGACGGAGGTCCTCCGGATGCGCTGGGAGGCGTCGGCGTCGACAAGGATGTGATGCCACTTCTTGTCGAAGAGCTCCGAGGCCGTGAAGATCGGCTTCGAGGTGAACTTCACAGGACCGCACGACGGGTTCTTGCCGGCGTCGTAGACGTCGGCGCCCTGATGCAATCCATTCGTGTCGATCCAGATCTGCCACGAGAGCTCCCAGTCGCACGCGTCGCCGAAGAGCAGCGAGGCGACGCGGAAATGGATCTCGGGGCCCGAGGGCGGCGGACCATCGACGCGGATCCAAAGCGACAGCTCGACGTGCGGCCGATCGGTGAACACGGCCTCGTACATCGCGACCTTGCCGTTCTTGAAGGTCACGGCGAGCGCCTTTCCGGAGCCGTGGCCACCTTCGACGACGGCGAGCCCGTCGGCGTTGCCGGTCGGCTTGAGGACGGTGGGCGGTCCTTCGAAGTCGTCGCAGGAAAGCGGCGCGTTCGGACATACGAACGGCGCGCCCATGCCGCCCGACGACGCGGTGCCCGACGACGACGCGGTGCCCGACGACGCTCCGCCTTCGCCGATGGGGCCGCCGTCGGGCAGCGTGCCCGATGTCCCACCTCCGCTCGCTCCGGCAGAGCGCGAGGAACCGCCGTCCCCGCGGCTGAATTCCTCGGCCGGTGGGCCGTAGAGGATCGTGCAGGCGCCCAGCGTCCCCGACGCGAGGACCACGACCACGAGGAGAAGCACCAGGAAGACTCCCCTCGTTGGCGCAAAGATCCGCACGACTAGAGTGTGCCAGATCGATGGGTACGACTGCTAATATGCTCGAAGATGGGGCTCTTCCGAAGGATGGCCGCCGACGCGTTCGAGCTCGCTCGTGCACTGACGGGCAAGGGAGACGAGGCTCGACCGACGGTGAAAGACGCGATCCGCGCTGCGCTCACGCAGGACGGGTACAAGGTGCTCTTCATGAGCCGGGTCCGTGAATCCGCGCGAAGGTGGCATGTCCCTGGGGTCAATCACACCCTCCGGCTCGTCACGACGGTGCTCTACAGCATCGAGATCGGTAACGACATCGAGCTCGGCGACGGCATCAACTTCACTCACACCCTGGGCACCGTGATTGGCGGCACGTCGAAGGTGGGAAACCGTGTGAAGTTCATGGGCAACAACACCATCGGCACTGCGAAGGACAACGGCTGTCCCGTCATCGAGGACGACGTCGTGATCGGTTGCGGCGCGCGTGTGCTCGGCCCCGTTCGCATCGGCAAGGGCGCTTTCATCGGCGCCAATGCGGTCGTGCTCACGGACGTCCCCCCGGGCGCCATCGCGACCGGCATTCCGGCCAAGATCCACGAGAAACGATCGAACGAAAGCGACCGCGAAGTGAAGAAGACGAACGGTGTCGACTGAGCTGAAACGAGGTGACGTGCTCGGCGGGAAGTTCCGCATCGAGCGCATGATTGGACGTGGCGGCATGGGTGTCGTCATGGAGGCGACCAACGTCCAGCTCGACCAGAAGGTCGCGATCAAGCTCCTCGCGCGCAACGCCGACGACCCGAACGTCGTCGAGCGCTTCATGCACGAGGCGAGAGCCGCCGCGCGCCTCAAGAGCGAGCACGTCGCGCGCGTGTTCGACGTCGGCAAGGACCCGACGTACGGCCCCTTCATCGTCATGGAGTACCTCGACGGCAAGACGCTCGCCGAGGTGGTGGCGGAGACCGGACGCATCGCGGTCCATCGCGCCGTCGAGCACGTCATCGACGCGTGCGAGGGCCTCGCGGAAGCCCACGCGCGTGGCATCATCCACCAGGACATCAAGCCGGGGAACCTCTTCCTCGTGACGGGCGGCGACGGCCGGCCCAGCGTGAAGGTTCTCGACTTCGGTATCGCGACGATGCGGACGACGGAGGACGCGTCGAAGGACTCCAAGTCGAGCGCGCCGCGTTCGCAAGGCACGCCCGCCTATCTCTCGCCGGAGCAGCTCCGCGGGCATCCTCCGGTCGATCATCGGACCGACGTCTGGGCGCTCGGCTGCGTGCTCTACGAGCTCGTGGCGGGAGAGAAGGCCTTCCGCTCGCAGCGCTTCACGGAGCTCGTGACGAAGATCCTCGAGGCGCCGCCGGACACGTTGCCGGTCGACCTCGATCTGCCGTTGCCCATCGCGATGATCATCGATCGCTGCCTGCAAAAGGATCCAGCCGGTCGCTACAACAGCACGGGCGAGCTCGCCCTGGCGCTCCTTCCCTTCGCGCGGCGTCGCGCGCACTCCTCCGTCGCGAAGGCGGTCGCGCACGTGAAGACGGGCGGGCTCGATCCGCATCTCGAGATGCCGTCGTCGATGCCGCCACCACCGAGCGGTCCGGACAGCGGTCCGATCGATGTCGCGTCGGTCCCGAACCTTCGCGCGCCGAGCGTTCCGTCGTTCTCGACGGCGCCTGTCGAGAAGGCGTCGTCCGCCGCGCCGACACCTCCGCCGCCGAAGAGCCGACTCGCGCTCGTGGCCGCGGTGGTCTTCGTGGCCGTCGCGCTCGGCGGCGGCGTGTTCGCGCTGACGCGATCGCTTTCGCCGGAAGACCCGAAAAACACGGCCAATCGGCCGCCGCTGGTGGTGGAGAAGACCTCCGAAGCCGTCGTCACACCCCCGACCACGTCGGACTCCGTCCGCCCTCCCGTCCTCCCGCCGCCTATCCCTATCGGAGCAGACACGACCCCTATCGATCCGCCGCAAGTGACGGTCCCTACGAACATGAGACCGCTTCCTTTTCGCCCACGTCCAAGCCCGGTCGATGCGACCGGAAAGCCGGTCGGCAACGGCAACGGTAGCGGTAACGGCAGCGCTAACGGCAGCGCTAACGGCAGCGCTAACGGTTCACAGTCCGGCTCATCGAGCGAGGCGGAGATAAGGCGCAATCGTTAATCGATTCCCCTAAGCTAAAGGTCGAACGTTTTCGAGCGTTCGTCAGGTTGCGGGATCCACGTGGCCACCACTGCAAGCACTGTCGCGCACGACTCGACGCTCGACCCGTCGCGTTCCCCCGTGCAGCGTGGGCAGATCCTCGAGGGGAAATTCCGCGTCGAGTGCATCGTTGGTGAAGGCGCGATGGGAATGGTCGTCGAGGCGACCCACCTCGAGCTCGAGGAGCGCGTCGCGCTGAAGTTCCTCCGCGAGGAAGCGCGCGCCCGCCCCGACATCGTTTCGCGCTTTGCTCGTGAGGCGCGCGCGTCGTCCAAGATCAAGAACGACCACGTCGCGCGCGTGTACGACGTCGGAACGCACGAGGGTGCGCCGTTCATCGTGATGGAGTTCCTCGAGGGGCAAGACCTCGAGCAGATCCTCGAACATGCTGGCCCGCTCGATCCGACGACCGCGGTCGAGTACGTCATCCAAGCGTGCGAAGGGCTCACTGCCGCGCACGTGCAGGGCATCGTCCATCGCGACATCAAGCCCGGGAACCTGTTCCTCACCGAACGCGGCGGCATTCGCGACATCAAGGTGCTCGACTTCGGAATCTCGAAGGCGGGCGTGAAGAAGGGCACGCTCGAGGACGTCGACATCCTCACCGGCGACACGACGCAGATCATGGGCTCGCCCCATTACATGTCGCCCGAGCAGATCCGCTCCACGCGAGACGTCGACTCGCGTGCCGACATCTGGTCGCTCGGCATCGTGCTCTACGAGCTCATCGCGAAGGAGCCGCCCTTCGACGGCAGCGATGTCACGAGCCTCATCGCGCAGGTCCTCCACGAGCCGCATCGCCCCCTGCGGACGGTCGTTCCGGACATTGCGACGGGCCTCGAGGAAGTGATCGACCACTGCCTCCAGAAGGACCCGGCGAAGCGTTATCAGTCGACCGCCGAGCTGGCGGTCGCGCTCCTCGCCTTCGCACCGAAGCGCTCGCGTGCGGTGGCCGAGCGCGCGATGACGATGATGCAGCGCGCGACGGGCCAGCACGTCGTCTTCGACTCGCTGCCGCCGCCCCCGCCTTCCTCCGGTGGCGCTCCCCCGATCAGCATGACGCGTTCGACGAGCTCGGGCCTCCCCGCGTTCGTCCCGCAGCAGCCCGTCCCCTCGCGCGCACCTCCCGCACCGCAAGGGCGAGGCATCGCGCCATGGGCCGCGCTCATCGCGATCGTGCTCGGCCTCGGCGGCGGCGCGTTCGCGCTCTTCTCGCGGCTCGGCCCGCCAAGCCCGGCGCCTCAGCCCGAGCCGATCGCCACCGCGACTGCCGCCCCCACGGTGAGAGACGGGTCGGGAGGCCCCCCGAGAGAAGGAGACTCGCTTGGGGACACGCCCGGCGCCATGCCTGGAGAGACGCCGTCGGCGAGAGACCCCGCGGCGCTGGCAAAGGGCATCGTCCCAGGAGCGGCGAACCCGAGCGTAAGCGGCAGCGGCAGCGGGCAGACGCCGGGAGGAATGACCCCGGCGACCGCCGTGCTCTTGGGCGACGCGTCGAAACCGCAGGCGCTCGCCAAGCCGCCGCAGCAGCCGCAGCAGCCGCAGCAGCCGCAGCAGCCGCAGCCGGTGCAACCGCAACCGGTGCAGCCGCAACCGGTGCAGCCGCAGTCGCAGCCTGCTGTCGTGGTACCCGCTCGCGGTCCACGTGCGACTCCTTCCGCGCCCAGCACGGGCACGGAGATCGAAATCCGCCGCGAGCGCTGACCCTCCGCCTCTGCCAGCGCAACGTCCGCAACCTCCGAGCCCTCGCTCCCACCCACAACATCGGAGCCCTCGCTCCCGCCCGCAACGTCCATCGGAGCCCTCGCTCCCGCCCGCAACGTCGGAGCCCTCGCTCCCGCCCGCAACGTCGGAGCCCTCGCTCCCGCCCGCAACGCTCGCCGCTTGCAACGTCGGAGCCATCGCGCCCAGCCCGCGACGTCGAAGCCCCAGCTGGCACACAAAAGGAAGCGGCGCCGCGGTGGGAGGGCCGCGACGCTGCAGGTAGTGATTGGTAGTCGGTCGACTTGCGCGTTACTGCGCGATGCCCTGGACCTTGGTGGTGATCTGGAAGATGTGGGTGCCCTGCGTGGTGATGTAGAGCGTCTTGCCATCGTCGCCGCCAAAGGTCATGCCGGTCGCGAGCTCCGGAACGGGGATGACGCCCCACTTCTCGCCGCTGGGTTTGTAGACCTCCACACCAGCGACGCTTGCAACGTAGACGTTGCCGGCGGCGTCGACAGCGAGGCCGTCCGGAGCGGAGTCCGCACCGAGGTCGATGAACTTGGTGTAGCCGCCGATGGTGCCGTCATCGTTCACCGCATACTTGCGAACGTAGGGGACGGTGCCCTGGGTCGGGCTGGTGAAGCCGACGTACAGGATTTTCTCGTCGGGCGAGAGCGCGATGCCGTTCGGGTGTGGAATGTCTTCGAAGGCGTCCACGATGGTCGTGTGGCCCGTAGTGTCGACGCGGAAGATGCGGTTGACCGCGGGACCGCCTGCGACCTGGTAACCCGGGTCGGTCGCGTAGATCGTTCCGTCTTTGCGCGCGACAACATCGTTCAGCGTGTCGAACGTGCCATCACCGGCCGGGGGCGGGGGCGGGGCGTACGGGTCCGTCTGCTGCGGGCTCGATGCGGGGTCGTAGTTCGAGGTGATGACAGCGCTCTCGGCGTTGAGGACGGCTTCGAACGTCGTCTTGGTGATGCGCTTGTAATCGGCCGAGATGATCTCGCCCGTCGTCGGGTTGACGGTCGTGCCGATCGGCGTGGTGCCGTCAGCCTGGGTACCGCCGCGAATCTTGATGGTGCGTCCGTCGGGGAGCATGCGGTAGAGGCCGCCGCCATCACCCGCGAGCGGCGTGGTGAAGTAGAGCGCTTTACCCTGCACCGACCAGGTCGGGCCGTCAGACCACTGACCCGGCTCCATGGTGGCAGTGACATCGCCAATCCCTTCGATCGGGTTGATACCGGCGAGAGCTGCGTCGCCGCCGCCCGTCTGATCCGTCGGAGCGCCCGGAGTAGTGTTGGGATCCGTCGGCGTGCCATCCGGATTCGCCGGCGTGCCGTCCGGGTTCGTGGCCGCGGTCTTCTTCTCGCTGCTGCTTCCGCAGGCGACAGCGAAGAGGGTGAGGGCAAGGACTGGCAGAATGCGTTTCATCGTTCGCTCCAAAGAGATTCGTGTCGGGTTGGGGTTTCGACCGGCAGTGTCGTTGTGACGAGGGCTCAAGCAGTCGCCGTGCCCAGCTCGGGCATGAGTGATTGCCCACGTTTCTCAGCGTTTCGCGCTCGCCGCCTGTGGCGAAGCCGTACAAGGATCAGAGCTGCCACCGCTCGGTGGCTTGGAGGGCAGATCGGTTGTCGCGGTGCTGGCCCCCGGCGCCACCCCCGAGTCCGCCGACACCGAGCCCGCCGACGTTTCGCCAGGGGCAACGTCGGAGCTATCCACCACGCCAGCGTCGACGACGGGGACGGTCAGGGGCGGCAGCGCGGCAGATACCGCAGGGACCTCATCGATCCGCACGAAAGAGAAACCCTCGCTCTTCAACGTCGGAAGGATGCTCTTGACCATGTCGACGGTGCCGCCCTGCTTGGGGTCGTCGTTGATGAAGTAGGGGTCGTGCATGAGTACGACGCCACTCGCGACCTTGCGGATGTCCTCGAGATAGAGATTCCCGCACGTGACGACATCGACGACCGGGGGATCCGACACGCCTGTCTTGCTCCAGCAGTCCCAGTCAGCCGCCATCCCTGGTCCCCACTGAAATCCGAGATCCCAGTCGATCGGGCCGACGTACTTGCTCATCGGCGACCCCTCGAGGGCCGCGAAAACTTGCTCGTTCCAGGCGCCGTATGGCGGGCGGAACATGAAACGTCGGTCGGACACGAATGGCGCGATGAGAGCGTCGGTCTTGGCGATCTCGCTGATGATCGTCTCGGGCGATAGCGTCGTGAGATCGGGATGTGTCCAGGTGTGATTCCCGATCACGTGCCCGTCATCGACGAGCGTCTGCAAGATCGCCTCACCGTCCGGTGTTAACGCGCCCGCTGGATGATCGCCGAAGGGCGATCGCGTAGCCGCCTCAGCGAGGGCCATCATGACCGCGCCCACGCCGGGAGCCGCGTCGCGATGGGCAACGAGGCGACACCGCACCCGACAGGGGATCGCCCCCCGCCCATCGTGCGCCGGCGGGATGGGCATCGCCCGGCAGCCCGAGTAGGGCGTCGCCCCGAAGGAGAGCACAGGCCCGAAATAGGTGACGGAGAGGGCGTCTTCTTTGGACGGAACCGCCCTCTCCGCCGTGCTTCGCGCCCCGTAGAAAAGACGCGCAGCCAAGAAAGGTTCGTCGTGAGCTCGCTCGGAATCAAGTCCTGGCGGCGTCGATGCCGTCGTGCGCCGCGGCGCGGCCGGGATCGTGTCCTTGCTGCCGGGCGCCCGCGCAGCCGATCGGCGGGCGAATGGCGATCGTCGGGCACGGGCTCGTCGAGCGGCAGGTTCGGGGCCCGATGTCGCCGTCGGGCGTGGCCGAGCAGGGCGTCGTTGTCATGCGCCGCTTCCGATGCCGTGCGTGCCGCGCCGTCCTCGTTGTCGGGCCCCGCGGGCTTCTCCGTCGTCGGTGGTACAGCGCCGGCGCGATCGCCATCGCCCTCGCGATGTACGCGTCCGGCGAGACCAGCGCCGCCGCGCAGGGCCGGACGAGCCCGGCGCGCGCGCTGGGCTCGTCCGCCATCGATCGGTGGATATCGCTGCTCTCGTTGGATCGAGGCAGTGAGGCGCGGCGAGCTCTTCGGGGTCAGTGGCCTGGAGGCCGCTCCGCGCCGTCGAGTCGCCGAGCTCGTCGTCCTCGCGCTCGCCGCCCGCGGCGGACGCCGATTGGAGGTGATCTCGCCGAGAGCGCGTTCGCCGGAGCGCAGATCGCGGCGATTAGCCTCGCGGAGGCGCCGCTCGACACGCGCGCCGTCGAAGGACCGCGCCGCCGGCCGGCGCGAGCGTTCCAGATCCACCGAGGAGGATCGGGCACGCCGTCCTTCGCGCCAGCACGACTGCTTCACGGGCACCAACGAGCCCGCGAAGGGACGAATGGATCAACTGACTCGAAGAATCACGGCGAGGGTGGCGGTCTTCCGTCACGGCCTCATCGGCGAGCTCGCGATCCGCGCGGGCGCCCTCGACCACGGCGAGCGAGCGGGCTTCGCCGGCAGCGCGCAGCGCGTGCGGCCGCGGCAGCGATACGACGCGCTGCTACTCGATCGCGACGCTCGAGCGATGGCTCTACGCTTTCAAGAAGGGCGGCCTCGAGGCGCTCGTGCCTCAGGGGCGTGGTGATCGCGGTCGCGGTCGCAACCTCGATCCCGAGCTACGCGAGCTCCTCTGCGACATCCGCCGCGAGCACCCGAGCGTCAGCATGGACGCTGGTCCTCCGGACGCTGCGCGCCGACGGGCGCATCGGCGACGAAGTGACCGAATGCACCGTCCGCCGCATGCTCGCCGAGCGCAGCCGCGCTCACTGTCGAGGTAGAGGCGGAGGGCGGCAAGGCGCGTCTCCGCTGGGAGGCCGAACGGCCAGGCGCGCTCTGGCACGGCGATGTCTGCCACGGCCCCACGCTCACGCTCGACGGCAAGCGCACGCCTGTCCGGGTGCATGCCCTCCTCGACGACGCCTCGCGATACGTCGTCGCCCTCCGCGTGGCGTCGGACGAGCGCGAGGAGACGATGCTCTCGCTCTTCGCTCAGGCGCTCATGGAATATGGCAAGTGCGACGCGCTCTATCTCGACAACGGCGCGACGTACCGCGGCGCAATTCTGCAATTGGCCTGCTCTCGTCTCGGGATCACGCTCCTATGCACGCGCGGCCCTACGATGCCCGGCTCGCGGGAAAATGGAGCGCTTCTGGCGTCGGATGCGTGAAGAGGCCCTCTCGCACATCGGGCACGTCGCCTCGCTCGATGATGTCGAGCAGAAGCTCCGGACCTGGCTCGCTCGCTATTATCAAGTAGCCCCGCATGCCGGGCTCCTCGGACGTACGCCCGCGGCCCGCTTCGCCGAAGGCAGAAAGTGCCCGTCACCGAGGAGCAGCTCCGCACCGCCCTCACCGTGCGCGCGCGGCGGCGCGTCCGCCGCGACAGCACCGTCTCCGTCGGCGGCGTCGTCTATGAGGTGCCGCTCGGATATCTCGCCGGCCAGATCGTCACGATCGCGACGAGTCTCTTCGATCGCCAGTCCGGTCATCGAGCTCGACGACAAGCAGATCGCGCTTCATCTCGTGGATCCCGTCGGCAACGCGAAACGGCCGCGCCCTCCGCGCCGTCCCGCACCGGAGCGAGCCAAAGGCCCGGTGAACTTCAACCCGGGCCGCACGCTGCAGGAGGAGGACGGCGATGACGACATCTTCTGATGTGCTCGCGGCCTTCTCGCTCCGCTCGTCTCCATTCTCGGGAGATCGACGACGCCGACCTCTGGCTCCCCCGAGAGCAAGGCGGCGCTCGTCGCCGAAATCGAGGAAGCCCTCGGCGATCGCCAGAGCGTGATGCTTCTCGGTGAGCCCGGCGTCGGGAAGACGTGCTCCGGGCGCTTCGACGGCGGCTTCCACAGGCCGGATTCCGACTGACGTATTGCCGAAACGCCACGCTCGGCCGACGCGACTTCTATCGATACCTGTGTCACACGCTTGGCCTTCACCCCACCTCGACGGCGGCGAATCTCTTCCTCGCCGTCGAGACCCACGTCCACGATCTCCGCCGCGACAAGGTCCATCCCGTCTTCTTGCTCGACGAGGCCCACCTGCTCCACCCCGACATGCTCGGGCACCTGCACATCCTCATGAACTACGAGTGGGACGCCAGAGCGCTCCTCTCCCTCGTCATGGTGGGCTTGCCAGAGCTCGAAGCCTCGCTCTCGCGTGCCGCGCACATCGATCGCTGCTGACCAGGCTGCACCACCGCTTCCTCCTCGAGCCGGCGACGGTCGATGACACCGCGGAGTATGTGAGTACCGCCTCTCCGCAGCGGGCACCGACCGCGCGATCTTCCCAGACGATGCTCTCGCCGCGCTGCACGAGCTCTCCCAAGCGCCCTCCGGGAGATCGACCGCCTCGCCACTGCAGCACTCCGCGACGCCGCTCGGCGAAAGAAGAAGCTCGTCGACCGCGACGTCATCGCCCGCGTCGCCGAGACCCTCGCCCGCTTCGACTGACCCTCGACAGCATCGCGTTGGCGCCACGACCGGCGCATCACGATGGCCATCACGCCGTGCGACCTGGAGGTGCCGGCCTGATGGCCATCAGCCTTTCGGCGGTCAACGCCATCATCCAGCCGGCGCATGTACAGTCCGGCCGCGACTGTACGTTCTTCCCCATCACGAAGAAGCCGGCGCGAACCCCCTGATCCTTCAAGTAGTGAGACAATTCGACCGTGCGTGCGCCGGGTCCGTCGTCGAACGTGAGCGCAATGGTCTTCGCCGGCAGCCCCGACCCGCGCATTTTTGCACTCTGCAACGCCTGTCCCTCACTGCATGACCTCTCGGGCGTCGCGTTCGCGCTGGAATGGCAAGCCGCAAGCGCGACCGTCACGACGGCCACACTCCACCCACAAGAAGCCTTCATGCGCGCCGTTCATGCACGCGGTCTGCCGCTCGCGCTCGCGAGGACGCGCGCCGGGATCGCAGGCAGGTCTTCGCTACGCCGACGGGCTGGCGTCAGGCCGCCATCACAGGAGACGGATACGGCGCGCAACGGACGCCCCAGGCGCGAAGCTGATACGTCCCCGCGGGGAACTCCACATCATGCTCACCGTTCACGTAACGACGACGCGCTTCATCGTATCGACGCCGGAAGTCGATCAACTTCTTCAGCTCTTCTTTGCGCCGACTGGGATCCTTGCACGCGACGGCAGGTCGGAGGCTCTGCCGTGGAGCGACGGTAGATGGTGTCTCGAGATGCGAAACGTTGAGCACGGCCTTTCGGCCGAAGATGCGACGGCCTTCGCGAATCCGTTTCTCACGCGCCCCCCGCTCTGCGTCTTCCACCGCGGCCCGCACCCGAGTCGCCCACGCGTCGGCCGACTCCACCGCCTTGCTGCAAGGCGGCTGGGAGACGAAGAGCTCGGCCTGCTCTGGCATCGTGCTTTCGCGACTGAAGAACGCTCGCGGTCGCTTGTGAGTCGTCCTTCGACCGTCCAGGTGAGCGAGCGACGTGCATCCTGGCCAATCCGACAGCCGGTCCACGAGATGATCCGTCGTCGGATTTGCGAGCACGTAGCAGACCTTGTCGAAGACGGCCTCGGGTGTCGGCAGCAACGTCACGCAAGTCTGCTCGGCGGACCAGAGGTTCTCCCACCTCTGCCAGCGCGCGTTCAGCGATCGAGCGAGCATCTTGTGCAGATGCTCGATGAAGCTCGGCAACCGTCCAAACGGGTCATGCACGATCGCATGGTAGTGATTCGACATCGCGCACCATGCGATCAGCTCCAGTTGATGCCTGGCAGCTGCCTCCGCGAGGCAGTACGCGATGATCGCCGTCGTGTCCTCGTCCGGTCGCAGGAGGAACTGCCTCTGCGTCGTACGACGAGAGAGGTGATAAGTCCTTCCCGGTAGGATCTCGCGCGGTGCGGTCATGCGACACGCCCGTCGGCCGCCCCGGACGAACGGTTGCTAGCAAACGCGGAAGCCGGAAGCGGCAAACTGGGAGCCGGTCAATTCAAATGCGGAGCCGCAACCTGTGCGGAGCCGCAACCTGGGAGCCGCAACCTGTGCGGAGCCGCAACCTGGAGCCGCAACCTGTGCGGAGCCGCAACCTGGGAACGCCCAGACCTCGCTCAAGTTTGCGAATGCAACGTGGGAGCCTCAGCTGCTTACGCAACGTGGGAGCGAGCTGATGCAACCTGGGAGCGTCAGAGCGAGCGGGCTGATGCGACCTGGGAGTGTCACAGCTCGCTGAAGAAGTTCCAGGTTGCGCGCGGGCCTTCCGACCAGATCGTGTGGGCGAGGTCAGGGATTTCGCAGTACACGACGGGCCGGTCCTGTGCGCAGTTGAGCTGCCTCCGGCACGGTGCCGGATCGAAGATCTCGAGTCCGCCCGAGCGACAGCCGTTGACCTGGGTCCAGTGGTCTCGGCTGGCTTGGCCGTCGGACAGCTTGACCACGGTGTCCGCGGCGCCGTGGACGATCAAGGCCGCCACGGGCTTCTGTGGGCACTGAAGCTGCCCGGTCTCGCTGTACTCTGCGCTCGCCGGGCCGCCACCGCCATGCGAAGCGATCGCACGGATCGAGCCGCCGCGGATGCATCCGAGCTGGTTGGCGAAGAACGCACCGTTCGAGACGCCAGCGACGAAGACACGGTTGGAATCGACGCAATACGAATCAGAAATAGTGCTCAGGATCGTGTCGAAGAAAATCATGTCGGCGTTGGACTCGCCTCCCCGCTCGAGGTCCCACTCTTTCGCGGTGCCCACAGCATCCGGATAGACCATGAGCGCCTTCCCACCCGTCGCTTCTTCGAGCTTGAAGCTGGCGCGGATGGAGGCGCCAGTGCCACCACCGCCGTGGTACACGAAGACGACCGGAATGGGATGACGGCCATCATGAGCGTCTGGAACGAACCAGTCGTAGGTGCGATCGACCCCCTTCACGACCGCAGGCGTCTGAGACTGAAATCCTTTCAACGTCGGTGCAGCCGAGGCACGGCAGCCCGGCGAGAGGACGGCCTTCACTTTCCCATCGTCCTCCGGTGGCTTTACCGGATCGTCGCAAGCCACGGCCGACGCGAGGACCGCGAATGCGGAGAGAAGGAGAAGCGAGGGGAGGCGGCTATTCGACGACGACGACATCGCCTGCCTGGAGCTGGAACGCGATGCTCTTCGGATCCGCGGAACGCAGATCCTGGTAGCGGAAGCGAACGCGCTGAGGCAGTGACTTCCGAACCACGAACACCTTGTCGGAATCGGCAAACTCCGACAAACCACCCGCCGCCGCAAGGGCGTGGAGCACGTTCGCGCCGTGATCGAGCTGGTAGACGCCCGAGTTCTTCACCTCGCCCACCACGCTCACCTTAAGCTCTGCGCCCGCGTCCATCGTGACGGTCACGCTCGGCGCGACCACGACCGACTTGAGGCGGTCCTGGATCTCGCTCGCGAGCTGAGCCGGACGCTTCCCCCGCGCAGTCACCTCACCGATGACCGGAATCGAGATCTTCCCGTCCGGACGGACCTTCTCGTGTGTCGAGAGAGGCTCCTGATTGAACACTCGAATGTTTACCGTGTCGCCATCCTGAATGATCACGCCTTCTGTCGACGTCGTGGGCGGCAAGCTATCCGCCCACACATATGGCCCCGTCGACGAACACCCCACGCAGACAGCGAGGACAAAACAGCGCAACCAAGGGTTCATGCTCATCTTCATCATACACGAGGCGTGCGCGCTGCCACGTGAGGAACTGGCGCCTCGACAATGGATCGCGGCGGGACGCTCTGCGACAGGACGCAGCCAGCCATGATCTTGGACGCTTCACCGACCACAATCGGGCCGAACAGGGTCGCACCAATCCCAACGTGCACGTTTCTCTCGAGGAGAGGCGCTCCTGCCTCCTTCGTCCTGGGATCCGGTCCATATCCGAGCGTCACGTTTTGAAACAGAATGCACCCATGTTTTGCGCGGGCGGCATAGGAGATCGCGAGCCCGAACCCGTGAACCACCATGATGCCCGGCTCGAGATCGGCATCCCAGTGAATGTCCGATGAGAACGCATGGCGAATCGTGCGTGACATGAACTGGGCGCCGAGCTCGAGCCCGGCGGCTCGAAACGCCCGCATCACGCGATAGGCGATCATCAGCTGAAAGCCGATCTTCCGCACCGCATCACCGGCGAATCCAGGCCTAGCGACGTTGCTCGGCTGGCTTGCGGTGAGCTCGACTCGGTCGTCGTACTTCTCTCCGTACATTCGAAGGACGTTGTGGTCCTCCGCGATCGCGGCCCGCATGGCCGCAAACGCGCCGCCAGCATCACGTCCGCGAATGAGCGCGATCCCCCTCTGGAACTCTGCGTACTCCCGTCGCGCAGCGGCGCTGGAACCAACCTCGGTACGGACGCCGCGGTAGTACTGCATGCCGTAGACGAACGTCATGCCAGCGATGGCGACGGGCTCGAGGCCGACCTTGTCGAATGTCTCAGCGGTGCGAATGGCGGCATTCGCCACGACGCTGGCGGCACCTGGGGCGTTGAGCGCGAGCTTCATGAACGGTCGCGACATGCGATTCAACCTGGGAAGGAATCGCCAGGGCGAGGACTCGGGCATGTCGGGATGCTTCTTCGAGAGCTTCGTCTGATAGACACCGTCGCGATAGGCGCGCTCCATCCACTTCTTCATCGACGTCCAGTCGGAGCCGTGGACGCTCTCGGCTTCGTTCGCGAATGCGAAGGTGGCGCCCGCCTTCTCGAGTCGCACCCCGAGCTCCTCGTCCTCGAGGGCGCGGAATTGCGGGTCGAAGCCGCCTGCGCGGAGGAAGAGCGCCTTCGGCATGCTCACGTTGCCCGTGTAAATGTTGTGACCGCGCACGGGCTTGCCGCACGCGAGCTCGTCATTTTGCGCCTTCATGACGCGCGCGTAGAAGCGCTCGAACAAGGGCATCTCGGCTAGCTTCGCATCGGGCCGAAGACGTCCGAGGACGACCGTATTGCCTGGCGGTCCAGCCTCGTGAAGCTTTAGATGCTGCTCGAGAAAATCGGACTTCACCTGCATGTCATCGTCGAGGAAGACAATGAGACGGCCAGTCGCCAGCTCGACCCCTCGCTGGCGCGCCGCCGCCGCACCCGCATTTTCCTGACGCTCGATGCGATAGACGTAATGGGTGCGGAGCCCCGCCAGCGCTGCACGCGTGTCCTCCCTCGAGCCATCGTCGACTGCCACGGCTTCGTAGCGAGAGGCGTCGATCGTCTGCTCGTCGAGTTGCTGGAGGAGCCGCCGCAGCAAGTCCTGCCGGTTGTAGGTCGCGATGACGACACTGATCTCGGGGACGGACACGACCCGATCATACGCTCGATCCATGCCAAGCTGCGGGCTCGTGTCAGCCATCGCATCCAGCACGCTCGGCTGGGAGTTGGCTTGGTGGCCGCTTCGGCGGTGACAGCGAGAACGGCAGCGGCGCCGATGTCGGCGCGCCTACCGACGTTGCGCGTTCTACCGACGTTGCGCGTTCTACCAACGTTGCGCGTTCTACCGACGTTGCGCGTTCTACCGACGTTGCGCGTTCTACTGAGTCTGCCCCGATTTCGTGGACAGTCTAATTACGCTGCGTCCGTGTCGCGCCATCTTTCTTCTGAACTTCATCTCAAATCGACTGACGACGAGCCAGGGTCGGAGACGACGCCGGGGGTCTCGACGGCGAGATCGCCTCTCGCCTTGCCCTGGTCGCGAAGCGGCGGTAGATCAGCTCCGTCTTCAGGGTCGCGAAGAAGCTTCGGCCACCGCGTTGTCCCAGCAGTCGCCCTTCCACTCATGCTGCAGACGAAGCGCGTCCTTGAGCGCGTCCTGGTAGTCGGCGCGCGTATCGAGCGCGGTCGGTGGTGGATTAGCCCGGCGTTCGGAACGCGCCGGGACGCATCGCGAAGGCGGCGAGCACGAGCCCGCGGTCGATGCGCTCGCTCATCGCGAGGCGACAACGCGCCGCGAGCAGCAGATGGCGCGGGTAGCCAACCTCCGAGGTCCAGACGTACGTGATGTCGGCACCCGCGACGTCGGGTGCGTCGACCTGAACTTCCGGTCGAGGATGTTCTCGACCGGGAGCTTTCGAGTCCGTCGTCGCCTTGAAACGGCTTCCGAGGCTCGCGAGGCCAGCTTCGGCGACGCCGGCGGTGCTTCCGCGAGCTCGGCACGAATGCGACGCCGTGCGGCCACGCTGCTTGTGGTGGCGGCGATCCGCACCGAGCTGTCGTCGGCGATCTCGCTGGCCGAGGCCGCGTCCTCACGCGTAGCGCAGGACGTCGAGAAGGTGACATTCGTCACCGAGGCCTTCTCCGCCGAGATGAACGCAACTTCACGCGTTCCTTCGCGAAGGCCGTCGCCGCCCCATCGAGCGTCTTGTTCTCACGTCGCAATGCCGCGAGCTCCTCGCGTTCGACCGCGCGGCGCGCCGCCCGGCATCGACGTCACCGCCGGACCAGCGCGCACGGTCTCGGTAGCGAGGTCCCGTCGCCGACGACTTGCCGCCCTTCGAGGCGCGCCTCGCCTTGTACTCGGCGTGAAGACCTTCGCTTCTTCTTCGTCGCCATGAACACCTCCGGCCAGCTCATCGCGGCTCGTCGGTGTCCACAACCGGGCAAGACCATACCGACGTTGCGCGTTCTACCGACGTTGCGAATTTGGACAACTGGGCGGCGCTACCGGACGACTCCTTCGATGCGCCCAGGCTCGTCGCCCTTACCTGCCGTGGACGATGACAATCCTGCGCACAAAGGGACGTACCGGGGTTGCGCAGGATCCGGGTTGCGCGCGGGACCGGGGTTGCGCGCGGTGCCGGGGTTGCGCGCGGGACCGGGGTTGCGCGCGGTGCCGCAGTGGGGTTAGCGGTTGAGGACGAAGCTCTTCACGAAGCTGCGCGGGTGGCGGGCGAAATGGCTGACCCACTGCGCGGCGTCGATGACGGACGGCATGCGGTCGTCCGTGTCGCGGACGGCGTCCGTTGCGCTCTTGCGATGCCTCGCGTACCAGGTGCGCCAGCGCTTCACCTCTTCCGCCGTCATCTGACCTGACAGGCCCTGCAAGCTCAGCACGAGGTCGAGCATCGTCTTGTGGCAGTAGACCTCGTCGCCCGTGGCTCGCCAGGCGCGAGCCTTCGTGAGCTCCGCGTCGACCTTGGCGGCGTCGCCGTGGGCGGCGTGGAGGACGAGCATCGGCAGCGAGAGGCCGCGTGCGATGTCGAAGCCCATCTGGCTGTAGAAGCGCGGATTGAAGTCGATGAGGAGGCGCTTCTTTCCGTAGACGATGAACTCGGACTCGAACGCGCCGTGATAGCCGATCGATTTGCAGAGCGCGCCGAGCTTCTCGACGAGCGGCTCCTCCACGGGACGGCCCTCGAAGCAGAGGCCGATGCCGACCTTGCGAGGACGCTGGAGCACCTTCATCGCGCCGCGGGCGACGATGTCGCCGTCGAGCGTGACGAAGCCCGAGACGGAGAAGATGCTCGTCTCCGCCGCGGTCAGATACTCCTGCAGCATCGGCTCGCTCACGTCCGGGTGGCGCTCGGTGAGCACGCGATCGAAAGCGACGAGCTCCTCGAAGCGCTTCAGCTCGTCCGCAAGCTCGTGGTGGTCGTGGGCGATGAAGCCCTTGATTCCGCTCGTCAGATAGACCTGCGTGCGCGGCTTGAGGAGCACCGGGAACGGGACCGACTTCACCTGCGTCGACTCGATCGCGAGGTCCGCGAGGGCGAGCGTCGTCGGTACATCGATGCCGACGCGAGCGCAGGCGTCGTGGAGGCGCTTCTTGTCGAGCAGCTTGAAGACCGCGTCTTCGGGCGGCGAGAACATCGCGAAGTGCTGGTCGAGACGCGTGCGGTGCGCCGCGTAGAGCCACGCGAGATGGTCATTTGGCGGATAGAGCAGCGTGTCGGGG
This sequence comes from Labilithrix sp., assembly GCA_046351255.1. GTDB lineage: Bacteria > Myxococcota_A > Polyangia > Polyangiales > Polyangiaceae > Labilithrix. The sequence continues at coordinate 102,524 of JAXLYU010000028.1, read as the reverse complement.
TGGGCCTTGCCGTAGTCGACGAGCCAGTCGATGAGCGCGTTGGGGTCGGAGAGCGGCGGGTGCGTGAGCTTCTCGGCGACGAAGCGCGAATAGAGGCCACGCGCTCGCGGGTTGTCGTCCGCCATCACGACGCGCACGCCCGCCCGACCGTACGCGCGCGCGGCCGCCAGCGTGCCGTAGTAATCCGCGCCAAGTAAGAGAACGTTCATCGAAGCTGCTCGTCGCGAAGGAGAGCGGTCGCTCTCAACCGTGGAACTTCCCCTTCAGCTTCAGGAACGGCGACTCGAAGAAGCGGAAGCTGATGGTGGCCATAACGTAGATGAAAGCGATGCCCGCGACGACAAAGCCGCCCGAGATGGCCATTTGCGTGGCGATCGACTGCCCGGCTTGCCACTTCACGAGGTAGGGGACGCCGACCACGACCAGCGGCCAGTGGAAGATGTACATGCCGTAGCTCACCTTCCCGCACGCCACGAGCGGCCTCCACTCGAGGAAGCTCTTCGCGCGAGGGCCGATGATGTGGTCGGCGCACATGGAGACCGTGCTCGCGAAGAGGAGCGCGAGGGCCACGTAGCCGATCGCGATGACGCGACGATCGTAGTCGTTGAGGCCGGTGGCCCACACGTAGAGGCCCGACAGCGCCAGCGCCGTGCCGATGAAGATCGGCAGACGGATGCGACGCCACACCTGCGAGATCGGATGACGGACCTCGCGCTGCGTGACGGCCACGAACGCGCCGAGGAGGAGACCGTCGGCGCGCGTGAACGTACAGCGATAGACGAACTGCGCGATGCCGTGCTTCAGCCCCTCTTCCTCGACGCCGTAGTACTTGTGGAACCAGGCGATGTGATGGCCGCCGAACGTGAGGCCTGCGCGCAGGCCGACCGTGATGACGACGAGGGCGAGGATGGCCGGAATGAGCTTCCGGCGCGGCACCATGAGCGCCACGAGCGGCCACACGAAGTAGAACTGCTCCTCGATCGCGAGCGACCAGAAGTGCGCGGTCCAGCGCATCACGACATGGTCGAACGCGAGCGAGTAGTTCTGGAAGTAGACCCAGTAGGTAAAGTCCGGGATCCACTTCTGGCCGAGGATGGCGACGGTGACGATCGTGCCGACGATGAGGACGGCGTAGTAGAGCGGGAAGATGCGGAGCACGCGGCGCATCCAGAACATCTTGAGGCGCGTGCCGAGAGGCTTCTTCGAGTGCGTGACGAGGCCGCGCGTGATGAGGTAGCCCGAGAGCACGAAGAAGAGGTCGACGCCCGCCCAGCCTGACCACATGAACGCGTGGAGCTGGACCGCGATCTTCTCGAGGAGGCCGTGGGCCTGCTCCGGGTCGTCGCCCGGGAACGTCCACGCGAAGTGGAACATGAGGACGGTGAGCACCGCGATGCCGCGCATGCCGTCGAGCGTGGGGATCGAGTGCGTATCGGCGCCGGCGAGCGCACGCTTCTGGCCTTCGTCGAGCTCGCCCGGGTCCGCGGGCGCGCCGATGGTGAGGTTCGTGTACGGGTCTTCGTCCTTGACGATGCGCCGCGCGACGCCCGCCGCGACGAACCCGAAGACGACGACCATGATGAGGTCCATCGCGCCGAAGGCCCGCGGGAGGGTGTAGCCGAGAGCGTCGAGCGTGCTCCCGATGTTGTCGTTGTTCGTCTGGTCGAGGCCGAAGAGCTCGCGATCCTTCACGTCCGCGCCGCGGCGAAGGCGCATGCCGTTCTTCAGCTCTTCGAAGCCGAGCGTCTTCATGTACGCCTCGTCGGCGTCGTTCACGTCCACCGTCTCGACGACGAGCTGCGCCTGATGCTGGCCGAGGCTGTAGCTGTAGTCCCACTTGTCGTGGCCCGGCGAGAACACGCCGCGCGGCGCGAGGTGCGCGATGTACTTGTCGTTCTTGCCGAGGAGGTCCTCCGTCGGACGCTGCGCGAAGTAGGGTGTGGCGCCCGCCGCCGCCACCGCGATGCGGAAGTCCGGCTTCGTCTCCGCCTGGATGAGGAGGCCGGTGCGCGTGTAGCGAGCCTCGTCGACGTACTGCGCCGCGTTCGAGGCCGCCCAGCGACCGAACGGGACGAGATGACACGGCAGCCAGACGAGCGCCGTCACGAGGAGCGCCGCGAACGCCACCGTCTGGCGCGACGCGAGCCGGCGCTTCAGCCACGCGAGGCCCTCCACGAGGCCGTGGCGGGTGTCCTTCAGGCGTAGGAGAACGCCCGCGAGGAGCAGAGCGCCGCCGGCCACGAAGAGCGTCTTCGAGAAGGTGATCGTCGCCGCGATGCCCTCCTCGGAGAACTTCTTCGCGAAGAGATTGAGCGCGACGAGCACGCCGCCGCACACGATGAGACCGTACGCGAAGCGCTTCGCGAAGTCGGCGTGGTCCTTCTTCGCGATCGCGCGCTCGACGAGCACCGCGACGAGCACCACGAGCGCGGGCATGCCCGCCGTCATGTAGCGGTTCGCGTAGAACATCCACTCCCACGCGTCGCCGCCGACGTACGTGGCGTAGGCGATCTGCGCGACGAACAGTGTGCCGAGCAGCACGAGGCGGCGCTGCGTCTTGTCCGCCCAGATCCGCTTCGCCCACGCGAGTGATGGCCTCTCGAGATCGATGCTCGCGGCCACGATCGACAGCGGCACCGCGAGATGGAACGCGAGCACGTCGAGCGCCACGAACGCGCCGCGCTTCACACGCTCCGCCGTGTGGATCTTGTAGAGCTTCAGGTAGTACGTGTTCGGCATCGAGTCGTGGAAGTACGACCTGCGGAACACCATCTGCCCGCCGACCGCGCCGCCGGCGAAGGCGCCGATGATCCCCGCGAAGAGCCAGCGCCTGGAGATCGTGAAGAAGCCGTAGGCGCAGATGAGGCCGACGGGGACGACGGAGTCCGAGCGCAGGAGCAGGGCGGCGGAGGTGAGCGCACCCATCGCGATCGTCTTGCCGATCGAGAACTCGTCCTCGTTCTCGAAGCAGAGCCAGAGGAGCGCGTAGACGCTCACCGTCATGGCGCCCACTTCCATGCCGCGCAGGGTCCAGAAGACGAGCGGGTAGCAGAAGAGCGTGCCGGCGAGCGCGACGACCGGCACCCACGGCGCCGACGAGACCTTCTTCGCGATGCGCGAGGCGCAGAGGCCCGTCGTCATCAAGATGGCGACGCCGGTGAGCATGATGAAGAGCGAGATCTTCGACTCCGAAAGACCGAGCTTGTGCGCGAAGGCCATCCAGATGACCCACAAGAGGTTCGTGAAGCCCTCGATCGGCTCCTCGCCGATGTTCCACACGAGGCCGTGGCCGTCCGCGAGGTGACGCGCGTAGCGCATCGAGATCATCGCGTCCTCGAACAGCACGAAGTAGCGCGTGCCGTTGATCGAGAAGGACGTGCGGAAGATGAAAATGGCGTAGAACGTCAGGGCCGCCAACGCGACGCCGAGACGCAGCTTCAGCGAGGAAGCCGGCGTGCGTGATGCGAGGGTGCGCTGGGACGACGGTCCCACGTCTTTGTCTTCCACGGAGCTGTCAGCCACCACGTTGTTCTTCGCGATTCCTATCGTACCGTCCGCGGCCATCACATGCCCTCCGAAGCAAGCTTCGCTAGCTCGTCCAGCATGATCTGCGCCGTCGGGTATCGCTCGGCGGGCCTCCGCCGCAGCGACTTCATGACGATCTGTTCGAATCCTCGGGCCAACCGGTCCGCCCGCCCGGTTTGCAGCGGTGCTGCTTCTTGTTGGAGCTTCTCTTTGAGGCTCTGTTTCATGTCGAATACGAGCTGGCCCGACGTCGCGCGATAGAGAATCGCGCCCACGGAATAGACGTCCGACGCCTCGGTCACGCGCCGCGCATCGAGCAGCTGTTCGGGCGACATATACGGGACGGTGCCGATCGCCGCGTGCATCGAGGTGAGGCTCGACGTCTTCCCTTTCCCCTTCACGCGGGAGAGGTTGAAGTCGAAGATCACCGCATGCCATCCATCCGGATTCGGACGGAGGATGATGTTCTCCGGCTTGATGTCCCGGTGAATGATGCCCAACGACTGCATTTCCGCCACGCCCGAGAGGATGCCGACGCCGAGCCCGAGGGCGTCCTCCACGCTGAAGCGCGCGCGCTTGAGGACGTCCGAGAGGAGCTCGCCCTCGATGTACTCCATGACGAGCGCCATCTCGTAGATGGGGATCGTCAACATCTCGTACATCCTCGCGATATGCGCGCTCTGGAGGTTCGAGAGCGCCCACGCCTCGCGCTTGAAGCGCTCGACCGTCTCCGGGTTGGCCGCCGCCTCCGGGTGCAGGATCTTGATCGCGACGCGCTCCCCGGACTGCACATGGTGGCCGAGCCAGACGACGCCGAAGGCTCCCGACCCCAAAAGCTCCTCGAGCACGTAGGCTCCGATTTGCGCTCCGGGCGCGAGCTGCACAGCGGTATCGTACCCGGTCTGGCTGCGGCGCCGGCCGAGAAAACGCGAAGAGATTCGAGGGGCATCGGGCCTCGACCGTGGCAGGGCGCGCCGATTTGGCGCTATCCCACCTGGGATGAGGCTCGCCGCCTTGGTTTCTCGGACGACCACTGGCCCCGCGCCTTCCCAGCGTCTAGCGTGCAAGCCTTCGATGCCCGCCGTAAGTGACGCCCGCCACGAGGGCGCGACTGCTCTCAAGAACGGCGTGAAGCTCGCGACCTCGCTCGTCCTCACGTGGGGCGTCGCGCTCGTCATCACGTTCAAGCTCCCGCGCTACCTCGGGCCGCTTCATCTCGGCTTCTACAAGTACGGCCTCGACTTCGCGACGATGCTCGCCGTTTTCCTCGGCTTCGGCATCGACACGTACGTCTCGCGCGAGGTCGCGATCCGACCCAAGCACGCGTCCGATTTCTTCGGCGGCGTCGTGCTGCTCCGCTCTCTCGCCCTCGCGCCACTCTTCGTCTTCGGCTGGTTCTTCCTCCAGCACAAGGCGCCGGAAGAGCGGCTCGCGGCGGTGCTCTTCGGCGTGACGCAGGTGTTCGTCATCCTGAACGCGACCTTCCAGCAGATGTTGCAGGCGGCATCCCAGGTCGGCGGCCTCGCGGTGGCGAACGTGGTCGCAAAGATCCTCTGGGGCGGTGGCACGCTCGCGGCGGTGATGTTCGGCGCTCCGTTCTGGGTGCTCCCGCTGCCGATGCTCGCCTCCGAGGCGATGAAGGCCGGCTTTCTCTGGCTCGCCACGCGCAGCGCGATCGACCTCGAGCTGAAGCTCGATTTCACGGAGACGAGAAAGGTCCTACGGATCGCCTTCCCCTTCTTCATCGCGAACGCGGCCGTGTCGTTCGGCGCCACGCTCGACATCGTGGTGCTACGAGAGCTCGTGCCGGAGGGCTCGGACGAGGTCGGGTGGTACGGCGCGGCGTCGATGATCGCGAAGCTCTCCGCGCTCATGAGTCCCGTGCTCTCCGGCGTGCTCGTCCCGATGATGAGCCGCGCGAAGCATCGTAGCGAGGAGGACTTCTTCCGCATCTTCCGCCGCGGCCTCGAGGCGGTGCTCGTTGTCGCGATCCCGCTGACGCTGCTCCTCGCGCTCGGCGCCGAGTTCGTGGTCACACTACCACTGAAGGCGGCGTTCCTGCCTGCCGCGCGCTCGCTGCAGTGGCTCGCGCCGACGTTCGTGCTCGCCTACGCGAACGTCCTCCTCTGGATCGCGCTCATGATCCTCGATCGATCGTGGACGATCACGGTCATCTCGTTCGTCGGCCTCGCGCTCCTGCCGATCCTCATCCTCGCGATCCATCCGTTCGTGAAGTCGCTGGGCCCGGGCGCGATCGGCATGGGCGTCGCGATGGCGCTCTCGACGCGCGAGCTCATCATCGCCATCGTCTTCGCGATCTTCATCGGCAAGCGCGCCATCGATCAGCGCAGCCTGCTCTCCGTGACGAAGAGCCTCGGCATCTGCTGCGCCACCATCGCCGCGCACACGTCGCTCACGAGCCTCGGCCATCTGCGGCTCCTCGTCGACATGGCCGTCTATGGTGTGCTCCTCCTCGCCACGGGCGTCGTTCGCCCGAGCGACGTGAAGGACATCCTCAAGATGATCAAGAACCGGAAGCAGCTCCAGGCCGACGCGGCCGCCGAGTAGCGTCAGGGACGCCGCTTCGCGACGAGGACCGTCTGGGTGCCCGGCGTCTCGTCGAAGAAACGCCACATGTAGAGGCGGCAGCTGTCCTTCGAGATCCACGTGGGCAGCGTGTCGATGGGGCCGGCGCCGGCGAGGGCGTCGAGCTTCTTCGGAGCGCCAAAGGCGCCCGTCGGGTTCGCTCGCTCCGCCATGTAGATGTCGAAGAAGCGACGATTGGTCGCGTCGGGCTCGCGGACCTTCGCGAAGTAGAGCGTGAGACCATCCGCGGAGATCACGGGGTTCTGATCGTTCTTGCCCTCGTCGTTCACCGCCCCGACCTTCGCGCCCCGAACGAGAACCGGCTGGGTCACCTTGCCGACGAACACATCGAACGGCTCGGTGACACCGGTCTTGCCGGACGCGAACCACACCTCCTCCGGACGCTCCGCACGGACGAACGGCGTCGAGATGCTGACCTCCTGCTCTTTGTCGTCGAGTATTTTGAACGCGACGGGCTTCCCGAATGGCTCGGCCGTCTTGGCACGCTGCGCTTGCTGGAGGGCGCCGTCATGGAGCCACCACAGCGTCATCCCATCCGCGGAGATGCTCGGCGAGGTGTCGTTTCCGATGTCGGCGATGCCGGGGACCTTCGTCGCCGTCCGGAACGCCTGATCCCGGGCCGTGCGCGTGGCCACGTTCAGGTGAAAGCTCGTGTCGCCCACGCGCTTCGCGGCAAAGTAGATGGTGAGCTCGTCGTCGCTGAGGCGCGCATCGAGGGTCGCGTCGGCGTCGCCGCCGAGCTCCGTCAGTGGCTCCGGAGCCTCGAACACCATGCTCGTGCTGCAATCGCCGGTGCTCCCGCCTTCGGCCGGAACGAAGACATCGTCGTGCGGTGGGCTCGGCGCGGCCTCGACGGATGCGTCGGTCGAGGCATCCACGAGCGTCTGTGGCTCGACGTCCGAGGGAATGCCGAACACCGCAGCGCAGCCGGCGGTCGCCAGCACGAATGCCAGCGCGACGCGCCTCACGGATTCCAGCGGTAGGCGAGCGGGCTGTAGGTGAGCCCGACGAACGCGGTGACCTGCGTGAGCTCGTTGAAGCGGATGGCGTTGTTGAAGTCCTGGTAGGCGACGCGCACGCCCGTATCGACGCTGAACGTCGGCACGATCTGGTACTTCACGGCGCCTTCACCGAACACGACCTGGTACTGCGCGACGGAGCGCGGCGTGTTCACGACGCGCGCCTGCGAGAGCGACAGCCGCGTGGCGGCGCGGCCCATGCCGTAATTCATGGCCACGCCGGTGACGAGGCGCTGCTCGAGATCGCCGGAGAAGAGGTCGATCCACGGCTGCACCTTCGCGACGGCGCCAACCTGAAGGTGGCCGCCGTGGCCTGGCTCGCCGCCCGCCGGCGCTGCGCCCGGCGGCTGCCGCTGTACGGGCCACGAGTCCCACGTCACCCAGGACATGCCTTCGGTGAAGATGGTGTAGCCGTTGATGCCGTCGCCGCCGATCGACGTGCCTCCGGAGAGCTCGCTCGTCCAGTGACTGCTGAAGTAGTGACGCCATGCCTGCGTCGCCTCGGCGCGGTAGATCGTGATGCCGTCTCGCTCGTCCTGGAAGATGTTCTCGACGCGGCCGGCGCCGATGGTCGAGATCAGGCGGTCCTGCTTCGTGGCGAGGTGATCGAGCTGAAGGCTCGCGCCCGGCCCCTCGGAGAGCGCGATGACACCGCGAGACTTCTGGTCCGCGCCGCCGAAGGCGTTGAAGTTCACGCCCGGGATGAGCGCCGTCCGGGGGCTCAAGCGGATCGGTACGTTCAGCGTGACCTGCGCGAAGATCAGCGTGAAGCGCGCACCGATGGTCGAGGGAACGACGGGGTTCGGATCGAGCGGCGGCCCCTCGCCGACCCACGGATCCGGCACGAGGAGCGCCGTCGTCGAGATCTGACCATATGCGCCGTTACCGTAGAGCGTGACGCGATAGCGCGGGCGGTTGTGCTCGTAGCCGAGCCCGAGGAAGTGGAGCGCCGAGAACGGCGTCTTGTTCGGGTCGTCGGTGTTGTACGTGTTCGGGTTGACGAGCGTGGGGTCCGGGAAGCGGCGATCCCACGACGACTGGTAGATCAGTCGCGGCCGGTAAAGCGTGACGAAGTGATCGGAGCCGCCCTTCCAGACATAGTCATAGCGGAGAGACGGATCGATCTCCTCCTCCGCCGACTTGATGTCGGTGCCGATCGGACGAATGCGCTCCTCCGCGCGGATGGCCACATAGGCCTGATTCTCCACGTCCATCGGTATGACGGCAGAGAACGGCAGCATCGGCGGGTACCTACCCTACTACAGTTGAGGCAACGCACGCCGCGGCTGGTTGTCGCCGGACGTGCGTCGGGTCGGGATGGAAGGTGATCTCTTCAGCGGGATCAGCTGAAGGTCGCGAAGACCGGGAGACCGAGGCGGTCACGGACGTCGCGCGGCTCGAAGAAGATACCCGAGAAGCGATCCGCGAGTGCAGCCACCGCGAGCACCGCGGCGATCGTCGACATCACGCCGATGGCGATGGCGATGAAGCCGACGGGCCGCTTGGGCGCCGCCGGGACCTCGGCCGGGTGAACGATGCGGTAGCGCGTCTTGAAGGCCGCTTCCGCCGTCTTCATCTCGAGGCGGGCCGCGTCGAGCTGGTTGGCGACCTCGGAGTACTTCTTGGAGATCGCGTCGAACTGGACGGTCGCATCCTGCAGGCTCTTCGTCGTGCCGGCGGCGGGCGCGGGCTCCGCTGGCGCCGGGACGGGGACCGCGACGCGCGGCTTCGGCGCGTTCTCGCGCTCCTCGGCCTTCGCGCGCTTCTGGGCCTGGATCTCCGCGATGACGTCACGTTCCTGCGCCTTCAGCGCCGCGACCTGCGGATCGTCCGTCTTCGCAGCGTCGAGCCGCTGCTTCAGCGCGATCATGTCCGGGTGCCCCTCGGCGAGGGTGCCGCGCTTCTCGTTGTACTCCTGCTGCAGCTCGGCCGCGCGGCGCATCTTGCCCTCACTGAGCGCGGCGATCTGCGTACGGAGACCTTCGAGCTTCTGGCGCAGCGCGGGGTCCGTCGTCTCCACGTCCGCGCGAACGCCGTTCGGGAGGTTCGGGATGATGATGCTGTTCACGCGCTCTTTCGGGTTCGCGAGCTTCTGCTGGCGCTGGAGCTCCAGCGCCGCGACCTCGAGATCCTTGTGCGTCTGGGCGAGCGTGCTCGCGAGGATCTTCTCGCGCTCTGGAATGACGCCGACCTCCGCCTGGAAGCGCGACTCGAGGAAGTTCTTCACCGCGGTGTCGATGATGTCGCGCGAGGCCTCGGGATCCGACCACTCGATGCGGAGCGTGACCGTCGCGCCGTCGACCCAAACCTTGAGGCTCGAGTGAATCTTGTTCACGAGCGCGTCGTACTTCTCGTCGTCCGAGTAGGGCGGCTTGCCCATCTTGCGGTTGATCTTGTCGAGCAGACGACGATGCGGCTGGCGCATGTCGTCCCAGCGCGCGACGAGGTTCTTCTGGCGAACGATGGCGACGATGTTGTCCTTCGCCATCACCTGCTCCTCGTACTCACGGGAGAGGTTGCGCATCTCTTCCGGCGACATCTGCTGCGCCTGGTTGCCGGTGAGCACGTTCGTGCGCTGCACGAGGACGCGGGCTTCCGACTCGTAGTTGCGCGGGGCGAAGATGGCGCCGAGCACGGTGAGCGCGCCGCAGATCATGACGACGACGAAGGAGAGCCCCTTGCGCCGCTTCGCCGAGCGCGCGGCTTCGGCCACGCGCTCCTTGATCGCGATGTTCGGCCCGTCATCCTCGTCGCCGCCGCGGCCACCACCGCCGCCACCGCCGCCTTGCTGCGTGCGGCCGCTGTTGCCACCGCCGAGCTTGAGGTTGTGATCCGGCCGGAAAAGAGTCGCTTCTTCGATGCGTCCCATCTGTGATCTCTAGTTGAAGTACAGCTTAGCTTCGATTTTACGTCCGTGCAGTTCGCGCGCGAGATTCGAGATCACTCGGGCGTCGCGAACGGATCGAAAGAGGCCGAAGGCGTGGCTTGGGGCGTCGGCGTGGTGGCCGGCGGCGGCTCCGGGGAGACGGAAGGCCGCGGGAAGGAGGGCGGAGGATTGGGGTTAGGTGTGGAATTGGGCTGAGGAACCGGGGTGAACGTCGGGGTACGCGGGCGCGGATGCCAGGCCGGCGGAGGTGTGATGGCGGCGTGCGGCGCAGACGGGTGCGCCGATGATCCAGGGGAGCCAGCGTCGGTCTCTTTGGGGTCCCCACCGATGACGATGAACGAGGGCTCGGGGGCCGGAGCCGTCGGAGCGGCGGCAGAGGTCAACGTCGGAGGCTGCGCCGCGGGGGCGGCGGCTTCGTCCGCGTGCGCGGCGGCGGTCGCATGACCGCCCATCGCGAAGAACGCGACGCCGCCGAGCGCGGCCGCGATCGATGCGATGCTCGCGATGACGAAGCCGGCTTTGCTGCGCTTGCCCTGGAGCTGGGACATGAGCGCCTCCGTCTCGTCGTATGCCGGCACCGGCGTGTGCACCGCGGGGATGCTCTCGTCGTTCTGACCGGCGAGAGCTTCGTCGAGCGTGGTCTCTTCCTCGACCGCGCTCGGCGTCTTGATGATGCCGAGCGGCAAGGTCTTCGCCGCGCCGGAGCCGCCCGCATGCGGATCGCCATACGGCAGCGTGGTCTTCGCGGGCGCGACGGCCGGGACATGCTTCCCCGAGTCGGAGCCCCCGACGCCGATCAACGTGCTGCGCGGGCCCTTGTCGATGATGTCGAGCGGCTTCTTCTTCGCCGGCTTCTTCGCGGGCGTGGGCGCGAGCTCGGGCGCGCGCTTCGCCACCACGTTGCGAGCTTCGCGAAGGGCGCGACGGAACGCTTCGACGCTCGGCCAGCGATCCGCCTTGTCGAAGCGAAGAGAGGTGTCGATGACGTTCACGATCGGCGCCGGCAGATCCTGCTTCACGATGCCGATCGAGCGCGCCTGAACCGTGCCCGCCGCGAGGAGCTTCGCCTGGACGTGCGGGCCGAGGTGGACCGTCTCGCCCGTGAGCGCGGTGAAGATGGTGGCGCCGAGCGAGTAGACGTCCGCGCGCTGGTCGACCTGATCGCGCGCGCCGATCGCCTGCTCCGGCGACATGAAGGACGGCGTGCCGAGGACCATGCCGAAGAGCGACATCTTGTTCCTCGCGCTGCTGTTCTCGAGGACGCGCGCCACGCCGAAGTCGAGGAGCTTCACCTCGCCGTTGTCGCAGACGAAGACGTTCTGCGGCTTGAGGTCCCGATGAATGATGCCGGCGGAGTGAACCGCGTGCAGGGCGTCCATGAGCTGGTCTGCGATATCGAGCGTCTCTTCGACGTCGATGCGGCCCCCGCGTTCCTGGCGCAGCGCCTCGAGCGTCTTACCCTCGAGGAGGTCCATGACGAGGAAGACGCAGCCGTCGTCGGTCATGCCGTCGTCGAGGACGCGCACGATGCTGCGGTGCTTCACGGAGTTGGTCAGGTAGCCCTCCCCGAGGAAGCGCTCGCAGACCTTGGCGTCGGTGCAGAGCGCGGGGTGGAGGATCTTCAGCGCGGCATGGACGCCATTGCGGTGGGTGACCGCGTAGACAGTCGCCATCGACCCAGTTCCGAGCACCATGTCTACACGCCATTTGCCGCCGATGATGCTGCCGAGTCGGCGGTCTTCCTTCTGAGCCATGACGCGGACCTAATCAGCACGTCGGATGCCAACGCTCGCGCTGACGCCGGCGACGAGATCCTCGACGATCTTCACAGCTCCTCCATGCCCGAGCTCGCGTGGGCGCGCACAGCGAGACGAGACGCCACGGCGAACGCGACGCCGAACGTGATGAGCGTCATGTAGCTGTTGAAGCCCTGGTCACCCCAGATCTGGATGACCACCACCGCGACCATGCCGAGCGCAGCGAGCGCGGCCGAGCGCTCGAGAGGCGTCTGCGCCGCGCGATAGCCTCGCATCGCCATCGTCCCCGCCAGCGGATAGACGAGCCAGATGAGCGTGAAGCCCAGCACACCCGCGATTGACCACAGCCAAAGCACGCCGTTGTGCGCGATGAGCCGGAAGTTCTTGAACGTGTCCGAGAGATCGACCGGCGGATTGTTCGGCGAGTAGTCGTACTCGTGGCCGAAGCCGCGGAACAGGACCGGGCTCTGGCCGAGCGTATAGACGAGGTTCTCGTTCTCGACGTTGCGGGACTGCGAGGACGCGTCCTTCTGATCGAGGACCGAGGTGATCGCCTTCGCGGGCTTGAAGACGGGCGAGCTCGACTCGGCTTCGGCGCCCACGAGCACGTAGCCCGCGAGCAGCGGCGCGCAGACGAGGAGCGCGGCCGTGATGCGACGCTTGCGCTTGCTCGGGGCGAGCGCGAGGTACATGGCGAACGGTGCGATCGCCAGGCTCACGAACGCGAGGCGACGGTTGTTGAGGACGACCGCGAAGAGAATGATCGCGCCGATGCCGAGCGAGCGGAGCGTGATGCGCTTCTGCCGCTGCTCGAGCGCATGCGCGAAGAGGATCACGAGCGCGCTGACGAAGAGCACGCTGTCCGAGTGATTCGTGCACCACTCCGGCTTGCCCGGCAGCGCCGTGACGCCCTGCGGCACGCACACCGCGAAGTAGACGAACATGACGAGGAAGCTGCGGATGACGGCCGTGATCACGAACGCCGTGCCTACCGCCGCGAGGTCCTCGGGCACGCGCAGCGCGTAGAGGAAGAGCAGGCCGACGAGCGGCAGCTGCACGAGGTGGATCGTCTGGCGGAACGTGAAGTCGATCTGTCCGCCGCGGAGGATGCCGTAAATCGAGAGAGAGACGATGGTGCTGAGGAAGATGAAGAGCGCCCCCGTCGCGAAGGAGGGCGGCTTCACGTAGCCCGCGCGTCGCTGGTAGATCGAGCGACCGAGGAGGCCGAGGGTCACGAGCAAGAACGTCGAGAACGACGCGCCTGGGACTCCCGCAAACTCCTTCAGGGTTCCAAAGAACGCGACCGCCGACGGCCACATGATGGAGTCCCAGTACCCCCCCTCGCCCATCTCGCGAAACATGACCTCGCTGAACGGCTCGATGAAGAGCGCGAGCGCGAGGTAGATACGGAGGCTCTTCTGGAGCTTCCAGCTCGCCATCGCGACGAAGAGGAGCGGGCCCCACACGACGACGAACGCCGAGTCGAGACGGAAGTTGTTCCCCCACGTCGCGGGCCCCGCAAATGAGGGGTGTGAAGCGAACCAGAGAAAGGTGGTGGCGAAGAGGACGACCGCGATGACGGCGAGGGTCGTCTTCCAGCCGTTGTCGGCGAAGACGACGCGATCGTCGATCTCTTCGACCTGCGCGCGCTCTCCGAACGCACCGTAGTATTTGTGTACCCGCTCCTTGATCGCGTCGAATTCCGCCTCGCGTTCGTCTGCGACCGGCTTGCCCCTGCTCGGCTCGAGCGTCCGCGTCGGGCCGTCATCCTCGACGCCTTTGGGCAGAATTTTCGGAAGGGGGCCGGCCGCATCCTCGAGCATGCTCGAGGACCGAGCAATACTCGTGCTTACCAGCAGGTCTTGGAGCGGATCGCACCGGCGAGCTGGTTCGCCATGATCTGATGAACCTCGAGGTTCGGGTGGTAGTCGCACCCGAGACCGTAGCGGAAGCCCATCTCGACGAGGTTCATCGCGTAGACCTTCTTGTCGCCGGCCCTCGTGCGCTCCTCGACGATGTAGTCGAGCACCGCGCGCAGACGCGAGCGGGCATTCTCGAGCGGGAACTGATCCGTGAGCATCGGCGGCGTCGCGAGGAAGATGTGCGCGTCCGGCCGCTTCTCGCGGACCTCGTTCACGAAGCTCAGATACGCCTGCTTGAACTGCGCGTAGACGTCCGGCTTCAACAGGTTGCCGTCCGGCACGTTGTCGCCGGGGAGCTTCGACGGATCGGCCGGCCTCGGCTCCTCGTCCCGCGAGAAGTCGTTCGTTCCCAGGCTGATGAGGACGACCTGCGGTTTGTCTTCCGGCTTCTCCTTCGAGAAATCGTAAGGGTAGCTGTTGGGATCGCCGGCGAGCGTGCGCGTACGCCACAGATCGGGGATGACCTTCGTCGCGTCGGCGTCGGGGACGAGCGCGCCGGTCGGATCTCGGCGGTACGCCTCCTTGTAGTTCAACATCACGCCCTTGCCGGACCAGCAGATGGTCGTGACGTCGGCGTCGAGCTCGCGGGCCGCCTGCGAGGTGAAGGAGAGGTACTGGTTCTCGGTGCGGGGGATGGTGATGTCGATCTGCTTGTTGTCGGCGGTGACCGCCTTGCGGACCACGACCTCGAAGGGACAGGTCGCGTTCTGACCTTCGTTTCCGTAACCGCAGATGATCGAGTCGCCGATCACCTCCATCTTGCGCTGGCGGCGGCGCCCCGCGATGAAGCGCCCTCCGGGCCCGAGATCGACCCCCTGGAAGATGACGGCCCCCTTCTGGGCCTCCGTGTTCTTCCAGATGACGACCTCGTGATCGCCCGTCGAGAGGTGGTCGATGACGTAGTTGGTCTCGGCCTCGTTCGTGTACGCGCCCTTCGCGTCCTTCTTGACCGTGATCTCGCGCTTGGTCGGCTTACCGTCGACGACGAACTGGAAGACCTGATCCTGCGGGACCTGGTCCGCGAGCTTCAGGTGCACGGTCACCGACGTCGTGCCCGTGAACCGGAACTGGATGGAGTTGCCCGACCAGTCGAAGATCGTGTTCGGGTCGGCCGGCGCGTCCGGGTTCTCGGGGTTCGGTGCGTCGGGGAGCTTGAAGCGTCCGACGAGGCGCGGGCCTTCCGGTCCGTCGAGAGACGACTTGGGAACGACCTGGATCGCCTTGCAGTTCGCAGGCGCCCCGGTCACCGCGCCGTTCACTTCGGGCGAGTTCTTGTCGGTGAGCTTGATGACGCAGGACGAGAGCGGGATCGCCAGCGCACCGGCGGTGAGGATCGCGCGAACGAAAGGTCGGGGACGGACAAGCGAGGGCACGGCTCTCTCCAACAAAGTTCTAGCAGGCGGGCACGCGACTTGTCTGGAGGCAACACGCATGCTGACGCTTCTGCTCGCCAGACGGGACAATTCGCGGTGTTCCGCGGATCGCGGCCGGGTCCCGAACGCCTCAGCGTGCCGCTTTGCAACAGAAAACCCCCGAGTGACGGGCGGGCGGCCTCACCGCACGCCATGGTCGGTCGGCACACCTGCCCGAGGAAGTTTTGGATATACTCGACCGTAGCGACACCCGCCGAGGTACAAAGCCGCATAGCGACTCGCCACCTCCGCCTCCCTCCATGTCTCAGTATCCGAATCCGCCGATGGGCTTCGACGCGGGCATCCCGCAGATGGGCGCCCCTGGGTCCAACACGATGGACCCCGTCTGGCAGCGTCTCTGGCTGCGATGCCAGCAGCACGACTGGCAGTCGCTCGCGTTCATCGGCTCGAGCAAGAAGGACCCGGACGGGATCCTCGAGATCGCCCACGGGATGGCGCGCCTCGCGAGCGAGCTCGGCCAGGAGCTGACCGTCTTCGATGCCCGCCAGCTCGGGCTCAAGGACATGAACCGCATGCTCGCGCAGATCCAGAGCATCACGAGCCGCGGCAAGCGCTGCATCGTGGTCCTGAACCTCGTGACCGTGAACGCGACGACGGTACCCATGGCCCAGAACGTCGATGCCGCCCTGCTCGGCGTGTTCATCGGCGAGACCTCCACCGTCTCCGCGGGACGCACCGTCGACGAGGTCGGCCGCGCGAAGTTCCTCGGGTCGGTCGTGCTCAACGCCTCTCTGGCCAAGTGAAGCGCGCGCTCGGCGTCGTTGCGATCCTCGCAGCGTGCGCCGACCGCCCGCCCGCGTACACGTGGCCGCCGCCGCCACCACCCGAGACCTCCGCGCAGCCGCCGACCGCGACGTCTTCCTCCTCGAAGCCTTCCGGTGAAGGGCTCATCACGCCCTGGCTCGAGGTGAAGGACAAGCGCATCCGGCTGCCGAATGGCCACGCCTTCCACGGCCGCGGCGTGAACATTCATGACACGCGCTCCTGCGACTCGTGCACGTTCGAGCCGCCGCACGTCGACGAGGTGCTCCGCCGGATCAACACCGCCACCGACGACTGGCACGCGACGCTCATCCGACTGCTCCTCGAGAGTTACCCGGACGACGGCCACGCCAAGTTCGGAGGCGGCACCAAGCGCGCGCACTACCGCAACGTCCTCGACGACGAGGACTACTTCCGCGACGTCATGCGCATGGTCGGTGAGGTCGGTAAGCACAAGGGCGTCTACGTGCTCGTCTCGCTCTGGCAGGATCCGACGTTCAGCGCGCTCGGCTGGCCGACCGAGAAGACGCACTTCGTCTGGAAGAAGATCGCGAGCGCGCTCCGCGACATGCCGTTCGTCATGTTCGGGCTCGTGAACGAGCCGCAGGCGAACGAGAACGGCCAGCGGGATCCCGAGGTGTGGAAGGCGATGAACGACACGGTCGCCGCGATCCGGAGCGTCGAGCGCCCCGAGCACCCGCACATCATCACGGTGCAAGGCACGCGCGAATGGGGTCGCTCGCTCGATTACTACGTGGAGCACCCGATCACGGCCGGTGACGGCAAGAACATCGCCTACGAGACGCACGTGTACAACCGGCCGGCCCGCTTCGACGAGCTCGTGACCCGACCCTCGCACAAGCTGCCCGTGCTCATCGGCGAGCTCGGGCCGCAGAACGACGACCACGTGCACATGTTCCCCGAGGACTGCACGAAGCTGCTCGATCTGGCGGAGAAGATCGACGTGCCGTGGATCGCGTGGACGTTCCACAATGGCTGTCCCCCGAACCTCGTCACGGAGCGAAAGGGGTGCGTGGCCGGAGCGCCGCTCGAGCCGACGCCCTGGGGCCGGATGGTGAAGGCGCGCCTCGCGAAGAAGTGGTGAGCGAGCCCGCCGGCTACGGCATGCAGCAGATCTTCGCGCCGCCCACGCCCGCCACGCCGCCAGACGCGACGGGCACGCCGCTCGCGGCGCACGATCCGCCATTCGCGCGAAGGGAGCCGGCGATCACCTTCTGACTCGTGGTCGCGGCGACGGCGACGCACGCGGTCGGATTGCCGTTCGCGGGCAGCGCGATGACGTCCGAGGTGCCGTTGCAGGTCTTCGTCGTCGTGTAGTTACGGATGCTGCCCTGGCACGTGATGCCGGTCGGCGTGCCACAGTCGCACGTGCCCTTCCCGCAGTCGCGCGTGTCGTCGACGTCCTCGTACGTGCGGTGGCTCTCCGTCCATGGCGCAGGGCAGACCGCGTCCGGATCTTCGGAGAAGATGCACGTATGTGCGAGGAACGGCGGCTTGCCGTCCGGGACGCACAGCTCGTCGGACGCGCAGCCATCGGTCGCGAACGCGGTCGGACGCCCGCACGCGCGAAGCATGGTGCCGAACGCAGGGGCGGCCTTGTCCTTGAAGGCGGCGAACGCGCCACACGAGCCGTCCGCCGTCAACGCGAGGTTCGCCTTGAAGCCGACGTCACCGTCCGGCGACTGACACGTGTCGAGCGGGAGGTCCGCCGAGCCCACGGGCGGCGTGCAGGCGCCGTCGTTGTAGCCCTGGAGGAAGGCGCCGCAGGTGGCGCCATTCACGCCTCCGCATTTGCACTCGCAGTCGAACGCGGAGTCCGGATCGCCCGTGGGGACGTCGAGGTTGTCGGGCAGCTCGATCGGGCAGCTCGGGGCGCCGGACTCGGGGCCCACGTAGACGAGCCAGGGCCCCTCCCATCCAGCAGGCGGGCCTTTCACGCAGCTATGGCCCGAGCTCGGACACGTCGGTGGAGGGCCGGTGTCGACGGGCGGCTTTGCGTCCGCGACGCTAGACCCGTCGGCCGCCGCGCCGCCCTCCGCCGCTGGTCCAGAGTCCTTTCCGGTCGGCATGCCATTGCTCGTGTCGTCCGTGGGGATCTCGAGATCGCCAGCGCCGGTGAGGAGGTTGCACGCGAGGACGAGCGTGCCCGCCATTGCTGCGCCGGCGACCGCGCGCAAGCGTCGAGCTATGGGAGACAGCATGTCGTCCCTTCATTGGCGGGCAGCAGCGCACCGGTGGCGGTGGCGGCGCCGCCAGCGGCGCAGCTTCCACCCTGCGTGGTGACCGGAGACCCCGCCTTCGCGCTGTACTCCTTCTCGAGCGTGAAGCACGTGTCGACCGAACGCTGCGTGACGAACGGGATGGTCGGGATGGCTGCGCTGCACGTGGAGCTGGAGTAGCTCTGGTATGAGCCCTTGCAGCTCACGCCTGCCGGCGTCGCGCACGTGCAACCGGCTGCGGTGCACTGGCGCTGATCGTCGACGTCGCCGTAGATCGTCGTCGGCGCGGTGTACGGCGCAGGGCACGTGTCCTTGCCCTCCTTCACGATGCAGACCTTCGCGCCCGGGAGCGGGGGGAGGCACCGATCGTCCTGCGAGCTGCAGCCGATCGCGCTGAGGGCGTTCGAGCCGCAATAGAGGTAGGTCGCGGTCCACGAGATCGCGCCGCGCTGGGGAGCCCCATTCAGCGCGGCATCGCACCTGCCGGCGCTCGTGACCGAGTGCGTGAACTTGGCGCCGACCGCGGCCCCGGTGCTGTTCGGCGCGCACGAGCTCGCATCACCGCTCGCGACGGGGCCCGCCCCGGCTGGGCAGGTCGTGTCCGCCCAGAGGGAGATCGTCGACGAGCACGAGCCCCCGCTCGGCGACTGACACTTGCACGCTGGACATGTGAAGCTGCCCGACGGGGTCCCGACGCCGAGCTCGAACGTGTCCGACGAGAGCTCCGGGGAGCAGCTCTTCGAGGTGGAGGTGGTCGCCGTCTCGACGACACGGTACGGGCCGCTCCACCCGAGCGGCGCCTTCGCCACGCAGGCACCGCCGGCCCCCTCGCACGTGAGTGCTCCGCTCGTTCCCGAAGAGGAAGAGGTCAGGCCCGACGAAGAGGTCCCGGGAAACGGCCCGACCTGACCGTCGAGTTTCGAGGGGCCGCCGCTGGAGGTGCCGTTCGAGGAGGCGCCTCCATCGTCGAGGCCGGTGACCTCGAGATCGCCCGCGCCCGTGATGGCGTTGCATGCCATCGCAAGGCATGCGGCTCCTAGGATGACGACGCCCCCAGAGCGGACCTTGGCCACAGCTAGTCATCCTAGCGCTCCCGCGCGGGCGCGGAAGGTGCAAGAATGAGCGAACGCGATGCAGAAGGCGCTTCTTATCAGCATCCTCTTCGCGACTGTGCTCATCCCCCTGGTCGCGGCCCGTGGCGGATCGGTAAAAAGCGCCGTGCGCCGGAGCGCGATCGCCACGAGCGTGTTCTGCGTTCTTTACTGGCTTGGGCTCGTCTTCGTTTACCCGGCGCTGTCGGCCGGAAAGCCCACCCACCAGCAGATGGAAAACCAGGACCAGCCCCCGCCTCAGTAGTCGGCCCGAGCGTTTCGTCCCAGCACGACGCCGCGCGTCAACTTCGAGCGGGCTCAGCGTTTCGTGTACTTGCCCCGGTGCTCGGGGTGCTCGTTCTCGAACGCCTCGAGGCTCTCGCGCGTGATCTCGACCTCGACCACGCCGTCCCTCTCGATCGTGCACTGGCAGCCGAGGCGCGAGTCGGCGCGGACGTCGAACGCCTTGTCGAGGATGTCTTCCTCTTCCTCTTCTTGCTCGCTGAGGAGCTCGCGACCCGACTTCACGTAGACGTGGCACGTCGAGCACGCGCAGACGCCGCCGCAGGCAAAGCCTTCGGGGGCGTCGACCTTCTGCGCCGCCTGGAGGATGGTCGTCCCGATCGGGACCTCGACCTCGGTGTAACCGCGAAATTTGACGAGCGGCATCAGCGCACCGGCCTGTCTGCGTGGGCCGCCTCGATACCCTTGGCGTGCTCGACCGTCTTCTCGATGCTCTGCAGGGACTGCCCTTCGATCGCGCGCGCGATGGCGCGGTTCATACGGCGACCGGCGAAATCCTTGGTCGCGGCGTCGAGATCGGAGATCCGGAGATCGATGCGCGGCGCGTCGGTGCCTTCGACGGCTGCGAGGAGCGCGTCTATCGCGGCCGAGATCTTCGCCTTCTCGTCGCCCTCGAGGAGGTCCGCATCCGCTTCGAGGGACTTCTTCGTCGAGGAGACGACGCGATGCGCTTCGACGCGGACCTCCGCCAGCTTTCGCGCCGCGAGGTCTTCCTCCCCGTGATCGATCGCGGCGAGGAGCATCTCTTCCACCGTCTCGTCGTCGAGGCCGTACGAGGGTTTCACGGTAACGGTCTGCTCGAGGCCCGTGCGCTCTTCCCTGGCGTTCACGGAGAGGAGCCCGTCTGCGTCGACGCGGAACGTGACCTCGAGGCGCGCCATCCCCGCCGCCATCGGCGGGATGCCCTTCAGCGTGAACTTCGCGAGCGAGCGGCAGTCGGCCGCCATCTCGCGCTCGCCCTGCACGACATGGATCTCGAAGCCCGTCTGTTTGTCTTCCTGGGTGGTGTAGGACGCGCGCGCCGCAGCGGGGGTCGTCGTGTTGCGCGGGAGGATGCGATCGACCACGCCGCCGCCCACCTCGATGCCGAGCGAGAGCGGGATCACGTCGAGGAGGAGGACCTCGTCCGTGTTGCCGTGGCCGGAGAGCAGGTTCGCCTGGATGGCGGCGCCGAGCGCGACGACCTCGTCGGGATCGATGTCCGCGAGGGGCGGTTTACCGAAGATCTTGCCGACGTAGTCACGGACCGCCGGCACGCGCGTGGAGCCACCGACGAGGATGACGCCGTCGAGCTCGCTCGCCTTGTACTGCGCATCCTTCAGGGCGCGCCGGACGGCGGCGCCCGTGCGATCGAGGAGGGGCTGGATCAGCTCGTCGAAGCGAGCACGCGTGATCACGAACGAGGCGCGCGCACCACCGGCGGCGAAGGGCGACTCGACCTCGACCTCCTGGGCCTCGGTGAGGCCGTGCTTCACCTTGCGCGCGAGATCGAGGACGACACGGATGTCGCTCGGGCTCGCGTCGCTCGACGACTTGCCGGTCTTCGCGAAGATCTCCTCCGCGAGCGCGCGGTCCATGTCGTCCCCGCCGAGCGCGGAGTCTCCGCCCGTGGACTTCACCTGGAAGACCCCGTCGTCGAGGACGAGGATCGTGATGTCGAACGTGCCGCCGCCGAGGTCGTACACGGCGAACTTGCCGTTCTGTTTCTTCTCGAGCCCGTACGCGAGCGCTGCTGCGGTGGGCTCGTTGAGGAGGCGCAGGACGTCGAGCCCCGCGAGGCGCCCCGCGTCCTTCGTGGCCTGGCGCTGCGCGTCGTCGAAGTACGCGGGCACGGTGATGACGGCCCCGCCGACGCTCCGCAGCTCGTCCTCCGCGATGCGCTTCAGGGACTTCAGGATCTCGGCGGAGACCTCGACCGGCGTGACGATCCGCTTCTTCCCGTTCGCCCCGACCTCGAAGCGCACCACGTTCGGCTCTCCCGTCTTCGGCGGCACGAACGCGTAGGGTCCCAGGCGGCGCGTCTCCGGATCATCGCCGCCGCGGCCCATGAACCGCTTCACGCTGACGATCGTCTCGCGCGGATGCTCGGGCGCACGCAGCTGCGCATTGCGACCGACCACGACGTCGCCGCCGGAGCCGTAGTGCACGACGCTCGGGACGAGCGAGACGAGATCGCAGTCGCGCACGGTGACCGGACGCTCGTTCTTCACGTACGCGACGAGCGAGTTCGTCGTTCCGAGGTCGATCCCGATCGCCTTCGCCGGCGCCTTCGGGTCGAAGATCTCCATCAACCCCGATTCACGGACATTCACGACATCACCCCGCGGCTTCGTCTTCGATGGCGTCGACCTCATCGAGGAAGCGCTTGTAGAACCGCATTTCACCGAGCCGAGAGACCGCCGATCGCGGCGCGGTCTGCAGGCCCTCGGCGAGCTTCGCCTGCGTGACCTCGTAGCGCGCGCGGATGCCCTCGCCGAGCGAGCGCACCTTCTCGAGGTCCTTCTTCGCGCGCGCCTCCGCGAGCGCCTCTCGGGCTTCCATCATCTCCATGAGGAACTTCGGCGGCACCGAGATGGTGCTCGTCTCGTTCGTCTCTGCGACCGCGATGCCGGCGAGCGCGAAGAGCGCCTCCGCGCGGCGAATGGGGTCGCGCACGATGCGCCACGCCTCGTTGACGCTCGCGGCCTTGTCGAGCGCGGCCTTCCGTTCGCTCGCGCCGGCCGACGCGAACTTGTCCGGGTGGAGCTCGCGCGACAGGTCGCGGTGGGTCTTCTCCACCGCGGCGAGGTCGAGGTCGTACTTACGCGGCGCTCCGAGGAGCTCGAACGGATCTTCCATGACGTGCTTTCAAACGGTGAACGACGTACCGCAGCCGCAGGACGACTTCTCGTTCGGATTGATGAACTTGAAGCCTTGCCGCATGAGGGTCTTCTCCCAGTCGAACGTCGCGCCGTTCAGATAGAGCAGGCTCTTCTTGTCGACGAGGATGCGAACGTCTTCTCCGCTGGTCGACTTCCGGTCGTAGACGACATCACGGGCCTTCGGCTCGCCGTCGTGGAACTCGATCACGTACGAGAAGCCCGAGCAGCCGCCGCCGCGAATGCCGACGCGGAGCGCGGTGCCCGGCACGTTGCGCTTCGCGATCTGCTGCGCCACGGCATCGACCGCGGCCTGCGTGATCTCGATCCCGAGCGTCTTCGACGTCGGGGGCTTCGACTCGGTCTGGTTGGTGCTGGTGCTGCTCTCGTTCATGACTCGCTCTCAGGCGCGCTTGGCCGCTTGCTTGGCGCGGTAGTCGGCGATCGCGCTCTTGATCGCGTCCTCCGCGAGGACGGAGCAGTGAATCTTCACCGGCGGCAAGTTCAGCTCGTTCACGATGTCGCTGTTCTTGATCGCCTCGGCCTCTTCGACCTTCTTGCCTTTGATCCATTCGGTCGCGAGCGACGACGACGCGATCGCCGAGCCGCAGCCGAAGGTCTTGAACTTCGCGTCTTCGATGACGCCGTCGTCGTTCACCTTGATCTGGAGACGCATGACGTCGCCACACGCCGGGGCGCCGACGAGACCGGTACCGACGCTGGGATCGTCCTTGTCGAGGGTCCCAACGTTCCGCGGGTTCTCCGCGTGCTCAACAACCTTGTCGCTGTATGCCATGACTTCCTCAACGCAGGGGCTCTGCCCCTGCAGCGCGAATGGTTCGTGGTTCGGTCAGTGCGCCACCCATTGGACGCTCTTCAGATCGATGCCGTCCTTGTACATCTCGTACAGGGGCGACATGTTGCGGAGGTGCTTCACCTTGTCGATGACGAGGTTCGCCACGTAATCGACTTCTTCTTCGGTGGTCCAGCGACCGAGGCCGAAGCGGATGCTCGAGTGAGCCATCTCGTCGCCGACGCCGAGGGCGCGGAGCACGTAGGACGGCTCGAGGCTCGCGGACGTGCAGGCGGAGCCCGAGCTCACCGCGACGTCCTTGATCGCCATCATCATCGCCTCGCCTTCGACGAAGGCGAACGAGATGTTGAGGTTGCCGGGGAGGCGGTGCTCGAGTGAGCCGTTGACGTTCGCCTCTTCGATCGCGCTCTGAAGCTTCGTGCGGAGGCGCTCGCGGAGCGCGAGGATGCGCGCGTTGTCCTTCGCGCCATCTTCCATCATCAGCTGAGCCGCCTTGCCGAAGCCGACGATGCCCGGGACGTTGAGCGTGCCCGAGCGCATGCCGCGCTCGTGACCGCCGCCATCCATCTGCGCCACGAGGCGCACGCGAGGCTTGCTGCGACGCACGTAGAGCGCGCCGATGCCCTTCGGCCCGTACATCTTGTGGGCGGTGATGCTCGCGAGGTCGACGTTCATCTTCTGGACGTCGAACGGGACCTTGCCGATTCCCTGCACCGCGTCCGAGTGGAGGAGAACGCCTTTTTCTCGGGTGATCTTGCCGATCGCTTCGAGCGGCTGCACGGTGCCGATCTCGTTGTTGGCGAGCATGATCGAGACGAGGATCGTCTTGTCCGTGATCGCGTTCGCGACCTGCTCCGGCTCGATCAGGCCTTCCTTGTTCGGCGTGAGGTAGGTGACGGTGCAGCCTTCCTTCTCGAGGCGCTTGCACGTGTCGAGGATCGCCTTGTGCTCGATCACGCTCGTGATGATGTGGTTGCCCTTGTCCTTGTAGAACTCGGCCACGCCCTTCAGCGCGATGTTGTCGGACTCGGTCGCGCCGGAGGTGAAGACAATCTCCTTCTCGCTCTGCGCGTTGATGAGCTTCGCGATGCGCTCGCGGGCGTAGTCGACCGCTTCTTCCGCGGTCCAGCCGAAGCTGTGACTGCGGCTCGCCGCGTTGCCGAACTTCTCGTTGAAGTACGGCAGCATCTCCTCGATGACGCGCGGGTCCACCGGCGTCGTCGAGTGGTAGTCCATGAAGATGGGGAGCTTGAGGGCCATGATGCTTCTCTTCTCGGTCCGGGTTCAGGTCCGGAATCCCGCGACGAGGTCGGGAACCTCGGCTTCGCGGTCGTGGTGATTGCAGGAGGGACATGCGGCGAGGAGACGGTCCTGCTCGCAGGTCGACTCGCACGTGTCGAGGTATTCGAGGCTGGCTTCGATCTCACGCTCGAGACAGCGGAGGCGTTCGATCTGGGCGCGTGTGGCGTCGAGCTTGGCTTTGTAGACCTCGCGCACCTTCGTCATCGCGACCGGGGCCGAGCTCTTCTTTCCTTCGCTCTCGACGTCTTTGACGATGGCCTTGATGTCGGTGAGGCTGAAGCCGAGGTCCTGGAGCTTGCCGATCCAGCGGATGCGGACGAGGGCCTCCGGACCGTAGAGTCGGTAGCGCCCCTTCGAGCGGGCGGCAGGCTTGAGAAGCTCCATCTCCTCGTAGAGATGGATGGCGCGGACCGTCTTTCCCGTCTCGCGCGCGAGGTCGCCGACCTGCATGAGGTCATCCTCGGCGTCCTCGCGCACGGCGGCTTCGCGCGCGACTTCATTCAGGATCGGGAGACGGACGTTCACGGCGGGGCTTACTCTCACGTATGCGTCAGGGTTGGAAGTGTTTTGGCGGAAGCTGTCTGCCGAAACAAGCCCTAACTACGACCCTTACGTTAGCGTGAGACTTGGCCGCCGTAAATAGGCGAAAACCCGCGGAAGGACCTACTCTTCTCAGGAGCCGTGAGCGAGGAAGAGTCGACGCAGGAGATCGACATCGAGGCGCTCCGAGAGCGGGCGCGATCGTCCGTCTCCGACCTGGAGGACTCGATGGAGTCGTCCATCGAGTCCTCGTCCGCAAGCCCCTCGCCGTTCGAGCGGGAGACGGCGCGCGGCCAGCCTCGCGGTAACGAGGACCGCACGGTCATGGCCTCGTCCCCGACGAATCCTCGGCTCGGGCGCAGACCCCAGAGCGAGCAGTCGATCTCCATCGAGATCGACATGGGGCTCGCCCCCGAAGACAGCTCCGTCATCGACGGCGACGACGACGTCGAGGACGTGAGCGACGACGACGACGTCGCGCTCGTCACGAACGACTCCCGGCAGAACGTCGACGCCGAGTACCTCGATCGCGTGCGCCATCCCGAGCGCTACGGCCTCGAGAACGGCTACGACCCGGCGCCGTACAGCCAGGCCACGCAGTACGACCGCGCCCCTTCGCAACCGGACGATCCCTACGGCGACTCCGATCTTCACGCGCCGCTCGCGCGCTTCGACGATCCGAACGACATCGAGTATCGCCAGCCGGACGAGCGCGAGGCCCACTCCCTCATCGGCACGATGCCCGGCCATGACGTGGCGCAGGCGCTCCGCGCGATGATGGGTGACGTCCCGGACACGCCGCTTCCGGACGAGGAAGAGGCGCCCGTCTCGAAGCCCACGTGGGAGCCGCGCAAGATCTCGCCGACCTCCTCGTCGCTCGACGAGGGCGTGACGATGACGCGCCTCCCGGAGCCCGATCAAATCGAGGCGCTCCTCAACTCGACCAGCGAGGACGACGCGCTGCCGGCGTTCTCGCTCGACGAGACGTACGAAGAGCCGGAAGAAGCGCCGCGCAGCGAGCACCTCCGTGACGGCGTCGACGAGGCCTTGCCGGAGACGCGAGGTCCCTCGCATCGCGGGCCGCTACCGTCGATCAACTCGATGACGGTGACGCACACGAGCACGAGCGCGGGGCAGCTCCTCTCGCAGCTCCCCTCGACGCGTCCCGTCGGATCGCCGCGCGAGCACGAGAACACCTCCATCACGCGCGCCGCGTCCGGGCCCGATCCCCACCCGTTCGTCAACGAGCCGCACGACGACGTCGAGCGGCACCTCGAGGAGACGCGCGCCACCGATCGCGGGATGATCCAGGACTTCCCCGAGCCTGACGAGCTCCCGCATCCGTCCATCCGGCCTCCGATGGACACGATGAGCAGCGACGGGCCGCCCGACGACGAGCTCCCGCGCTTCAGCCTCGCCTCGTTCGCCGATCTCTCCTCGCACGAGCCCGCGCCGCTCACCGCGCTCTCGCCGCCGCCCGAGCCGGGCACCGCGCCCGCGCGCACGGTCTACGATCCCCCGCAGTTCGCGCCCGAAGACTTCCGCGCGGACCCCGAGCCGCCGCCTCCGATCGAGCCGGAGCCAGAGCCGGAGCGCGAGCCGCTGGGTGAGGACGAGCTCACCGCCGGCGCGATGGCCGCCGTCGACATCGATCCGCACTCCTTCGTCGACGCCACCCCGGCGGCGCCCGCGGGGCTGGTCGCGGCGCTCATCGAGGAGGCGGAGGCCGAAGAGGCGGAGATCATCGAGGAGCTCGCGCCCGAGGAGATCGTCGAGGAAGACCTCGGCATGACGAGCGCGGATCAGCCCGCCGTCGTCGAGCCTCCGCCGCCCGATCGATCGACGTACCGGCCGCCGGAGCAGCGCTCGGTCCCGCCGCCCCCGCCCGATCCAGACGCCGAAGAGAAGGAGCTCATCAACGAGCAGAAGTGGTCGCTCCTCGTGGCGTACTACCGCCAGAAGCTGGCGAACACGGACGGACCGAACAAGAAGGCGGCCATCCTCCTCAAGATCGCGAACGTCTACGAGAAGCACCAGGAGGACCTGAACGAGGCGTTCAACACGCTGGTGGACGCGCTCGAGATCGCGCCCGAGAACGAGGAGGTCGTGAACCAGCTCGATCGCGTGGCGGAGGCCGCGCAGCGCCTCGGCGAGCTCGCGGACAAGGTGCGGAAGCGCCTCGTGCCGGGCGCCTCCGACGAGAAGCGCGTCGCGTACCTCGCGCACGTCGTCTACTGGTACGAGAAGAAGCTCTCCAAGGGGAACGAGGTCTCGAGCCTCATCTCGGACATCGAGCGCCACGACAAGGTGCATCCCCTCGTCCTGAAGCGCGCGGCGCAGATCGCAGCCATGAACGGCGACGTGAAGGTGCAGCGCGAGCACCTCGCGCGCGCGATGGAACGCACGGTGCGCGTCGCGGAGAAGGCGGCGCTTCATCTCCAGCTGGCGAGCGCGTGGGCGACCACGCCGGAGGCGATCAAGCACTACGAGGCCGCCCTCACGCTCGAGCCGACGTCCATCGTCGCCCTCCAGGGCGTGAAGCGCCTCGGCAAGGAGAAGGAGCTCTACCCGCAGGTGAAGTGGGCGCTCGAGCGGCAGGCGGAGGTCGCGCAGACCGAGGCCGAGCGGATCGACGCGATGCTGGAGCTCGCGGAGCTCGAGGAGACGAAGTTCCTGAAGCGCGAGCTCGCGGCGCAGCTCCTCGAGCAGGTGCTCACCCTCGAGCCGTCGCACCCGCAGGCGCTGAAGGGCCTCGAGCGCTGCTACCACGCCCTCCGCGACTGGCCCGCGCTCGCCCGCGTGCTCGCCGCGCGCGCGGAGCATGCGTTCGAGAAGAAGGCGAAGGTGGAGCTCTTCGAGCTCGCAGCCGAGGTGCACGAGTCGAAGCTCGGCGATCCCGCGGGCGCGATCGAGGTCTATCGCAACCTCCTCGTCGTCGAGCCGAAGCACCGGCGCGCGCTCACCGATCTCGGCCGCCTCTACGAGAAGATCGGCGACTGGGAGAACGTCGCGACGTACAAGTCACGGCTCGCGGAGCTCGCGCCGACGAAGCGCGCGTCGTCGCAGGAGCTCGTGAAGCTCGGCGACTTCCTCAACACCTCGGACCGCGATCCGCTCACCGCCAAGCTGACGTACGAGAAGGCGGTCGCGATCGATCCCACGAACGCCGCGGGCTGGGAGGCGATCCAGCGCATGGCGGCCGACGCGGGCGACATCACGCGCGTCATCGAGTGCCTCGAGCAGCGGAAGAAGCACACGGAGATCCCGCGCCAGCGCGCGGGAGTGCTCGTCGAGCTGGCGCGCGTCCAGATGGAGCAGGGCGACGAGGACGCGGCGCGCAAGTCGTACGAGGCGGCGATCCGCGCCGACTCCTCGAACGAGGCGGCCGCCGTCTTCATGCTCGACGCGTACACCGCCGACGAGCGCTGGTCCGAGGCGGCGCCGCTCTGCGAGCTGCTCGTCAACGCGGCGGTGCGCGATCGCGATCAAGACGCGCTCTTCATTCGCCTCCGCCTGCAGACGCGTATCGCGGCCGCGCTCGGCGACGCGGACCGCGCGCTCACGGCGTCGATGGCCGCGCTCGACACGCAGCCGATGGATCCGGGCGCACAGGCCGACCTCCTCGCGGTGGCGAGCCAGTGCAGCGGCTCCCCTTCCCTCACGCGCGCGAAGGACCATCTGCTCCGCGTCGCGGAGACGCCCGACGACCTGACGAACGAGCAGCTCATCAAGCTCGCCGTGCTCCAGCGCGAGCTGAAGGACCTCGACTCCGCAGCCGCGTGCTTCGAGGCCGCGCGTCGTCGCGAGCCCGAGAATCACGGGCTCACGAAGCAGCTCTCCGAGATCTATCTCGAGCAGGGCGACTTCCCGCGCGCCTGCAAGCTGAAGGTCGACATCGCGCGCAACGCGCCGAACGGAGACCTCCGCTTCGAGCTCTTCTGCGAGGCGGGCGAGATCTGGGCGAAGCGCGCCGACGAGCTCGAAAAGGCGGCGAGCGTCTTCGAGGAGGCGCGGCAGATCAAGCCGCTCGACCGGAAGCTCCTCGACACGCTGAAGTGGCTCTACACGGAGCTCGGCGAATGGGAGCTCGTGGCCGGCGTGCTCGAGGACCACATCCAGCTCGAGGAGAAGCCGGAGAAGAAGCTCGAGATCGTGATGCAGATCGCGGAGATCGTGCGCGACAAGCTCGGCGACTCCGTCCGCGCCGTCGACTCGCTCGACCGCGCGCTCGACATGGATCGCAAGCGCCTCGACATCTTCGAGGGCATCGTACGCACGCTCACGGAGGAGAAGGACTGGGAGCGGCTCGAGCGCGCATACCGCAAGATGATCGCGCGCGTGAAGGACGACGACGACGCGCAGCTGATGTTCCTCCTCTTCCACCAGCTCGGCCTCATCTATCGAGACCGCATCGGGGATGCGACGCGCGCCTTCGACGCCCTCGACGCCGCCTCGCAGCTCGAGCCCGCGAACGCGGAGGTCCGCAAGATCGTCATCGAGCTCCTGATCGTCACCGACCAGCTCGACAACGCGGTCGCGCGCGTCCGCGAGGAGATCGATCGCGACCCGCACCAGCCCGAGCTCTACGCCGAGCTCTACGAGCTGTTCCTTCGCCAGCACTACTTCGACAAGGCTTGGTGCTGCGTGAACGTGCTCGCGCGCCTGCAGCTGCCGAATGCGGACCAGCGTCGCTTCCACGAGGACTACGCGCCGATGCCGCTCGACCGCGTGCCCGGACAGATCGTGGAGCAGGCCTGGCGCTCGCACATCCTCCACAGCGAGCTCGACATCGCGCTCACGAACATCCTCGCCATCCTCACGCCCGCGGTGGCGCGCATGCGCTTCGGTCAGCTCCGCCCCGAGCAGCGCGTGGGCCGTCCGTTCACGCCGAACCACTCGCGCATGCACCAGCAGATCCGCGATGCCTTCGACAACTCGTCGGAGATCCTCGCCGTGAATTCGCCGGAGCTGCTCGTCGCCGACCTCAACTCGATCCATCCGTTCGCGCCTGCGCTCGCGCCGTTCGGTGGCGTGCTCGTGTGCGGCCCCGCGATCGAGGCGCAGTCGGTGTCGCTCCTTTTCCTCGTCGGCAAGAAGCTCGCGGAGCAGCGCCCGGAGCTCGCTGGGCGCGCGTTCTTCCCGGCGGAGAAGGAGCTCGCCACGCTCCTCGCGTCGAGCATGCGCGTCGCCCGGAACGAAGGAACGAAGGAGCCGACGGGCTCTGCGCTCGACGCCGCGCTCGCGGCCGCCCTCTCGCCCCAGGAAACGGCGCAGCTTCGAAACGCGATGATGCAGGCGCTCGCCGACAACACCGCCTTCGACGTGAAGCGGTGGCTCCAGCTCGCCGACCTCTCGAGCATGCGAGCCGGCCTCCTCATCGCGGGCGACATCGAGCCCGCGCGCCAGGCCATTGGCTGCGAGGTGACGGCGCCGTCCGATCTCGCACCGCGCGAGAAGCTGGGTGAGCTCCTCAAGTTCGCGGTGAGCGATCTCTACACGGACCTCCGCGGCGCCATCGGCGTCGCCGTGCAGTCCTGAGGACCGCACGGCACGCTCTCGCGCGCGTCGTCGCCTACCCCTTGATCTTGTAGGTCTCGGTCAGCGACTTGATCGCCTCACCCGCGCGCTTGGCGACCTCTTTGTTCGGGCTCTTCTCGTACTTGCGCATGATGGCGAGCGTCTTCGCATCGCGCCGCTGGTAGTAGATGTTCCAGAGCGCGAGGCCGCGGGTGGCATCGTCGACGCCCGGGTCGTTCGAGGCCTTCTCGAGGAACGTGTACACCTTCTCGCAGGTCGCGTCGTCCGTCGGCGATTTGCCGATGAAATCGAAGCACGGCTCGCGCATGACGGCCGCGAACGGGTCCTTGTACTGCTTGGCGGCGAGGCGCTTCTCCGCCTCCGCCAGGAGCGCGTCGATGTACGCACCCCGACACCAGACCATCGTGTTGCCGGCGGCGGACGCGGTCTCGCCGTCCGTGCTCCCGAGGCTCTCCTTCGCCCACGGACAGACGGCCGCCTTCTCCGCATCCGTCGGCTTCGCCATCTGGCGCGGAGCGGCGAGCGCGCCCGCGAGGACGTCGGGCTTCGCCTCCTTGACCTTCGGGAAGACGTCGAGTCGCCCGAAGGCCATCGCGTTGCGGTAGACCGACTCGCGAGCAGTCTTGCTCGGGCTCGCGGCGGCAGCCTCGAAGAGCTTGTCGCTCATCTTCGCCATCGTCGCGAGGTGCGCGACGCCGCGCGCGAGGCGGTTGCCACGCACGCCGGGCTGCTCCTTGAAGTACGCGAGGAGCGCCTCGACCACCTCGGGCCTCGCATTCGCGCGCTTGCCAGCCTCCGTCAGGCCGTCGATCTCGTCGTAGAAGAGGCCGACCGCCGCCGCGGACAGCTTCGGATCGTCCTTCTGAGTCATCAGGGGAACGAGGGTCGAGACGAAGTCGGCAGGCTTGCTCTCCGAGACGTACTTCTTCGCGGCCGCATCGACGCCGTTCTTGCACGACGTCGCCTGTCCGTACTCGACGTTGATGGTGCACCCCTCGGCGATCGCCTTCGCATGCCCCACGACGGTCGCGTTGGCGGGGCCGAGCGAGCCGCCGGCCTTCGCGGCGGGAGCGCCCCCTTCGGCTGCGCCGCCCCCCTTGTTGCCGCACGCGAAGAGAAGAGCGAGGAGACCGTAGAGACGAATGGCTTTCATGAGCTGCCGTTATACGAAATGCGGCAACGACGCGCATCACGTTCGAACGCGGACGCGAAAACACGAAGGGAACTGCACAGGTTTCGCGTGGCGGGCCGTCGATGAGCGCGCCTCACTCGGCAACTCTGGACGGCGTCCACCCGGGTTCGCGCCGGCCGTTCCCGCTGCAGCCGAGCGAGCGGCTGCGTGAAGCACGT
Source organism: Labilithrix sp. (assembly GCA_046351255.1). Taxonomy (GTDB): domain Bacteria; phylum Myxococcota_A; class Polyangia; order Polyangiales; family Polyangiaceae; genus Labilithrix. The sequence goes on along the minus strand of JAXLYU010000028.1, from coordinate 70,576 downwards.
CAGCGATCGAGCTTCGGGCCGTCGACGCGGGCCTGGAAGATGAAGTACGGCGGCACGCATGCGCCGATGCCCGCGGGGGCATTGCGCACGCGGGCGCAGCCGTAGTCGGGGCGGCACACGCGGTCGGCATCGCAGGTCGCGACCCACGCCGTGACGACATGGCGGGAGAGACAGCGCTCGATCGGCTCCTTCGAGACGAAGCAGTCCGCCTCGTACCCTGCGGATGGGAGCTCGGCGCAGATCGCGTCGTCGCGGCGCTCGCCGACCTTCTGACATCGCTCGCTGCAGAGACCGCCCGTGAAGCCGAGCCAGTTCGGGGCACAGAACACGCCTGTGTCCTGCGCGCCGCTCGGCGCCGGGCACACCGAGTCCGGGGCCTTCGCCGTCACCACGGGGCCTTCGGGCCGCGGGTCCGGAACGAACGAGACGTCCTCGCACGTGGCGCCGGGCATCGTGCTCCCCGCGCGCGCGCAGAGCCCGAGCTCTCCGTGATGCACGTCGCGGCACGCGAGGCCCGCCTCGCACGTCCAGGAGGCAAAGCCCGCGGCGATCCCGCAGTCGGAGTCGAGCTTGCCGTCCGGGAACGACGCGAACGGGCGCGCCTCGGGCGCCTCACCGCGAGCGGCGCGCGCGAGGTCCTGGACGCGCCACCGGAGATCCTTCGCGAAGTGGGGCGACGGTCCGAAGGCGAGCGCATTGAACGACGCGCGGCCGCGGTCTTCGCCGAGGAGATGAAACCCCGCGACGCCGCGCGTCTGGTGGCAGCCGACGCAGGTGGCCTCGTCGAGGCGGCGCATCAGGAGCTCGGGCGTCTTCGCGAAGCGAAGCGCGCCGAGCGGAAGCGACGGTAGACGATCCTTCCACGCCTCCGCGAAGCGCGCCCATGGTCGATTCTGCTTCTGCTCGAGACCGCGCGGCGAGACGGAGACGACGCGCTCCGCGAGGAGCTCCTTCGGCAGCGTGAACGAGCTCGCGTCGATCTCGGAGAGATGCGCGCTCATCCACGCGAAGAGCACGTCCGGATCCGCGTCCGCGCGCGGCGTGTCGAAGAGGCCCTCGGGCGCGAGGCCGAAGTCGTTGCGCGCCTCTCCGGGAACGACCGCAAACGCACGCATGACGTAGTCGGCGCTGTCGTCCATGTCCTGGCGAAACGCGGGCACGTGCGTGGACTGGTAGTTGATCTCGACCTCGGACGGCAGCGGCCGCTCCGCGAACAGGGCGGGCAGGTCGTCGTTCGTGGCGCGGAGCCATCGGTTGGCGACGGAGGCGCAGTCTGGCTCGCCCCGATCGCGCGGCTGCGGGATGCGTACGTTCACCGTCATCGGCAGGCGTGTCGTCGCGCGCCCCGGATTCGTCAGCGCGAGGCGATAGACGAGCCGCGCCTCACCGCAGCCCGCGGGGTCGAAGCGGCGCCGATCGATCCGGTTGACGATCCCCGTGAGCTCGAAGGAGCCTCGCGTGATCCACGCGGGATCGAACGCCCGGCGCGGATGGTTCGCGGGCAACGCCGCGAGCAGCTCCGCGACGTCCTTCTCGACCGCCCGCAGAAGATCGCCCCGGGCGCGCTCGCCGACGACGTCCGCAAACGCGAGGCCGCGCTTCTCGAGCGCCGTCAGCGTGGCCGGATCGCCGACGAAGAGCGCACGCGGCTCGATGCGGGAGAGATCCGGTCGCCGGCTACGGGACCACGCGAGAACGGCCACGCCGGCGAGCACCGCGAACGCGAGCGCGGTCGTCCTGTTCATCCATCGCGGCACCGCCGCGCGAGTCTATCAGGGGTGAATCGGCATACCGACCGCGCCCGGCGGCATACCGCCCGAGCTCGAGCTCGAGCCCGAGCCAACGTCCTTCGCGCACTTGCCGTGCTGGAGGATGGGCATGCCCACCGCGCCCGGCGGCATGGCGTGGCCGGAGGACGACGTGGGCGAGTGAGACGGGACCGGCATCCCGACCGCGCCTGGCGGCATGCCGCCCGAGCTCGAGCCCTTGGCGTCGTCGAAGGAGCAGACGAGGCCGTCGTTGCATTCGGCGGTGGCGAGGCACGTGCTGCCTTCCTCGCCCGGCGCGGGGACCTGACACGTGTTCGACGGCAGCGGCATGCCGACCGCGCCGGGCGGCATGTGCCCGCCCGACGAGCTCGAGCCCGCGGGGACCGGCATCCCGACCGCGCCCGGCGGCGGACCGTGCGGGCGCTTCTTGCAGACGAGGCCTTCGGCGCAGTCCTGCGACTGCCAGCAGGCCGAGCCTTCCTCGGCGCCCTGCGATCCGTCTTTCGGGTTCGATCCCTCCTCCTTCTTGTCCTCGCCCGCCGTGAGATGGCTCTCATCGGCACCCGACGCTTCTTCCTGATGCGAGCACGCGATCAGTGCGGCCGGGGCTGTGGCCATGAGAGCGAGGAGGGAGAGGAGGAGCGAGGTGCGCATGATGCCCTCACACCTGCAATCGAGATGCCGTAGTCAAATGTGGGATAAGTACGTGGAGGAAGGTGCTACTGGCCGCGTTTCGACGCGATTCTGGTGCTTCCTCGCGTCCTCGCGTGGATCACGCAGGTGCCGCGATCCCGACGTCACTCGAGCCAGCCGTCGCCGCTCTTCACGATCTCCTCGGCTCGGACCTTCGCGTCGGCGGGCCACTCCTCGAGGACGATGTCGAACTTGCCGTGATCGAAGGGCTGCCCCGAAGCCTCGCTCACCTTCACGATGCGCTCTCGTTTTCCTTCGCGCAGGAGCTCGAGGGCGCGGTGGTGGCAGTAGGGGTTGTTGCCCGGCTTGCCGAAGAGCACGTGCGTCGTCCACGAGCAGCCCGCGCGGCAGACGTCGTTGTAGTAGCAGTCGCGGCAGTAGCCGAAGAGGTCCTCGACCGTGCGATCGCGCGTGAAACGAAGCGGCTTCGACTGCTCCCAGATCTGCTGGAGCGAGTGATCGCGGATGTTGCCGCCGACGTAGTCCGCCGTCGGAAGCGACGGGCAACCCTTGATGTCCCCGTTCGCCTCGATGCCGAGCGTCGAGCGACCCGCGCCGCACGAGCTCATGTGGCCGCGCGGCATGCTGCCCTTGAGCAGCGTCTCGTACGGGCCGAAGTAACCGATGTTGTTGCCGGGCCAGAGGAGGATCTTGTTGGCGTCCGCCTTGGGCTTCAAGCGCGCGAGGACCGCCATCACCTCGATGACCTGGTACGGCTCGAGGAGGAGCGCAGGCTCGTCGACGGCGCGGCCCATGGCGACCGTGAGCTGCACCTGCCACGCGCGGATCTTCTTCTCGATGAGGAGATCGAAGAGCTCAGGGATCTCCTTGAGGCTCGCCTTGTTGAACTGCGTGTTCGAGCTGACGGCGATCCCCGCTTCACGCAGGTTCGTGATCGCGTTCATCGCCGACTCCCAGCTCCCCTGGAGGCCGCGGAGCTTGTCGTGGGTCTCGCGGAGGCCGTCCACCGAGACGGAGATCGCGCGAATTCCCGCGTCGTACGCCGCCTTGGCGCGCTCGGCGGTGAAGCCACGACCGCCCGTCGTGACCCCGCACTGCATGCCGTGGCCCACGATGCGCCTCGCGATCTCGGTCCAGTCGTCGCGGAGGTACGCCTCGCCGCCGATGAGCGTGACCTCGCGAACGCCGAGCGCCGCCATCTGATCGACGAGGTCGAAGGCCTGCTCGGTCGTCAGCTCGTCGGGCCGCTCCCGTCCCGCCCGCGAGCCGCAATGGCGACACGCCAGATCGCACGCGAGCGTGATCTCCCAGACCGCGTAGATCGGCCGCCACTTGCGATCGACGTCGCGCGCGTCCCCGGCCAGCGGCAGGTTCCGCCGCGCGGGGTTCGCCGTCGGAGCGATGGGAAGAAACCGCGGACGCGGCCCGATCTCGGACATCCGGAGATGCTACGTGCTCGCGCGACGGACGCGCGAGCGGAAGCAGAGATTCGGATCGACGCCCGGCTCAGTGGCCCGGCGGCATCCCGTACATCGCGTGGAAGCCACCTGCATCGAAGGTCGCGGGGCCCGCGTCGACGGCCGGATGCGGCGGGCCGGCGTCGGTCGCCGGCGGATCGACGGGGCACGGGTTCGGGTGGAACGGCGGCGCGCCGTACATGGCGTGGAAGCCAGCCGGATCGAGCTCATCGTCGACGGGCGTGCAGGGCGGTCCCGCGTCGGTGACGGGAGGCGCCGCGTCCGTGTGCGCCGGACCGGCATCGTGCGGAGCGGGCGGCATCCCGTACATGGGGTGGACCGCGCCGATGTCCTGCTCCGAGCTCTCGGAGTCCTCCTCGCCGGAGACGGCGCAGCCGGTGACCGCGATCGTCGCGGCGAAGGTGAACGCGGCGAGCCGCTCGAGGCGGCGGCGAACCGCAGGGGCGCGAGAGATGGTCAGGCCCGAGAGGGTCGCGCTGCAGAAGGGGCAAGCGGCCTCGGACGACTTGACGTGACGCGCACAGGAGGGACAAGGAACGAATTGCATCGGATGAGCTCCGGAAGGATGGCCTTACTCTTGCTCACATTCGCTGACATGCAACCCCTTTCTGGGTTGAATTCCCCCACCCCAGGCTAAACCGCGGTAACCTCGAGCTTAAATGATCGAGGGGACGCGGCACGGGGCGACGTGGCGTTGTGGAAGTGAAGTCGAGAAGCTCGGGTTGCGGGGCGGGCTCCCCGGAGCCTTCAGCTATGACCACGCCGTGCGCGGGATCGCGAAGGCGCGCGCCGCGGGGATCGAGACACGCGACCTCCTCGCCAATGCATTCGCGGCGACGTGGCTCGTGAACGGGAACACGCCCTCGCCGATCTTCCGCCGCTGGCTGACGCCGCCGCTCGTCGAGGTCTGGACGGAGATCGCGGAGACGCTCGCGACCGAGCGCTGGAGCGATCTCGCGCCGGAGGACCGCACGACAATCGGCGCTGGGCTCGGCGCGCTCATGATCGAGGGGCAGGGCGTCGGACCGGTGAGCAAGGCGCTCGCCGCCCTCGCGCCCGACGCCGTCCCGCTCATGCCGGACGCCGCGCTCTCGTTCGCGATCGGTGCCGCCACGCGTGTGAAGGAGGCGGACGCGCAGACAAAAGGCGCGGACGCGTTCGCGCCGATGATGGACTGGTTCTCGGCGCAGGTGGTGAAGGCAGAGCCGGTCCTCGCCGAGATCGCCAGGGGCACCTGGCTGACACCGGCGCAGGTCCTCGATCGTCTGCTCTGGTTCGACAGCGCGGGATACGTCTATTTCAAGGGCTGGTTCTGGGTGAAGGACGGCGAACGCGAAGCGGTCGTGAAGATCGCCGCGCCATACGAGGGCGCCGCGCGCCAGACAGCGATCGACCTCGCCGCCGAGACGACGCCTCCCGCGTTCCGCGACGAGGCGCGACGCGCGCTCGAGGGCTGACGCCCGACCGTCAATTCGAGATTTTACCGTCGCGTATCGATCATGCGAGTGGTCGATCGTCTGCGAGGGGAGACGATCCCGGACACGGCGGAGACGCGCACGGTCATCACGTGCACGTTCTTCGACGTCGAGCACACGCCGTCCAGGTCTTCGACACCTGTGAGACCGGCGGTAAGTGCCTCACGAAGTGAGCGCGTCAGAACGAGTAGTCGAGCTGCGCGCCCGCGGTTCGCGGCCCCACGGCGGGGACGATCCGCGCGTGCCGGTCGTCGTGAAAGTAATGAAAATAGGCGCCAAGCGCGGCGAAGGCGATTCCTCCCGCACAGAGCACCGTGCTCGTCGTCGCGAAGAACGACGCCGCGTCGTGGTCCGAGCTCGCCGCGTCCTTCACCGCCTGGGTCGCGCACTTCCGGTCGGGACACTGCTCGAGGAAGCCGTCCCACCGCGTGATCGCGAACGCGCCCGTGACGAGACCGCCCGCGACGAGACCGCCCGCGATGAGGAACGATGGGAGCGCGAGGTTCGCGCGCGGCTCCGCCTCGGGCGCAGGCCGCGGCTCGCTCACGTCGGACAGCGCCGGTCGACCTGCGGACGGGGCCGGCTCCGCGAACGGAGGCATCTTCACGCGCACCTCGCGCTCCGATGCGGAGACGGAGACCTCGCGCGCGACGATCGAGCGCCCGGCCGCGGTCGCCTGCAGATGATGCACGCCCGGATCGATCGGGACGGGACCGCTCCGCCCGTTGTCCCGGATGGGCGCGTCGTCGAGCGTGACGAGCAGGTCCTTCGCGTTCGGCTCCGGGAGCTCGAGGTAGAGACGCGCCGTGCGAGCGTCGAGCTCCTTCGCGCGGTTCTCGGCGAAGGTGGCGCGATCGGGGTCGGACTTCCTCACCGCCAGATCGTGCGCCGCAAGGCACGAGGCATGGGCCGCGACGAGCTTGCCCTGCCGCTCCTGGCAATCGGCGATGTTGAGGAGCGCGCCGACGGATGGCTCCGCGCGATTGCTCTCCGCGAACCGCTGACACGCGAGCTCGAAGCGTCCCTGCGCGAGGAGCGCCTTCGCCTCCTTGAAGAGCGTGACGCCATTGCTCTCCGGCGCGGCGGCCGCGACGCGAGGCGCGAGGAGCGCGCCGACGAGCACGAGGAGGAAGCGTGCCCTCATGGACGATCCCGCGGGTCGTCGCCGGGCTTCTCTTTCGTCGCCGGCCGCGGGCGCGCATGCGGCACGCGACGCTCGGGCGCCGGCGCCACGACGGGGGCAGCGGTGACCGACGTCGCGACCGGCGTCGCGGCCGGCGCGGCGACCGGTGCGGCCGAGAGCTGCGGCACGAGGCTCGCGCTCGCGACGGGCGCCGCCGCCGCCGGCGCGACCTTCTCGGGCTCGCTCGGAGAGAGCGCGCGCCAGAGCATGACGATGCCGAGCGCGATCACCACGACGAGGGCGATGCTCTCGAGCGGGGTCTTTCGTGCCGGCTCGATGGCACGAGATCGCTCCACCGGCCTCGCCGTGGTGAGGTCGGGCACGACGACGCGGACCGGCATCACGCTCTGCGTCTCTCGCTCGAGGTTGGCGAGGACCTCATCGAGCGGACGAAAGTCGTCCGTCTCCGCCTCGGAGCGAACGAGTCCCTGACGTTCGAGGAGCTCCTCGCGCGCGAGATCACGCACGAACGCCGCCACGTCGTCGAGCGACGCGGGCGCGAGCGCCGAGAGCGCCGCCGCCATCTCGCTCGCGGTGGCGTAGCGCTCCGTCACGTCGCTCGAGAGCGAGCGGGCGATGATCGCATCGAGCTCGCGCGAGACCTCGGGGCGGCGCGTGCTGACCCGGGGCAGGTCGCCGTGGAGCACGGTCGCGATGACGGTCGCCTCGTCCTTCGCCGAGACGAGTCGTGCCCCGGCGAGCATCTCCCACAGCACCGCGCCGGCCGCATAGATGTCGACCTGACGCGTCTGCGTTCCGCTCTTCAGCTGCTCGGGCGCCATGTACCGGAGCTTGCCGCGGATGCCACCATCCTCCGTGACGACGAGCCGCCCCGCGCCTCGCGCGACGCCGAAGTCGGTGATGCGCGCGACGCCGTCGACCCCGACGAGCACGTTCTGTGGAGAGACATCGCGATGGACGATCTGGAGCGGCTCTCCTTGCTCGTTCGTCGCGTCGTGCGTCGCGGCGAGCCCGCGCAGGATGCCGACGGCGATGGAGAGCGCGATCGGGATGGGGACCGGCTCCTTCCGCGCGATCGCGTTCGTGAGGAGGGTCGAGAGCGCCGCGCCTTCGATGTACTCCTGGATGAGGCTCAGGGTCTTCGTGCCGGCGCCGCGCTGGTTCTTCGCGATGACGTCGAGCGTCGAGACCACGTTCGCGTGGCGGACCTGCGAGGAGAGGCGCGCTTCGTCGAGGAAGCGCCCCACGACCTCGCTGTCGTCGGCGAGGTGAGGATGGATCTGCTTGATGGCGACGAGGCGCGAGAAGCCTGCCCCGGTCGTCATACGACCGAGATAGACTCGACCCATTCCGCCCTGGCCGAGGATGCCGAGGACGACATAGTTACCGGAGCTCGACAGGCTCGTGCGCCGATCCACCCTGATGACGCCCTTTCGAGCGAGGAAGAGTAACTCGTGAGCGGCCCCGATAGCACGCGCACCGTTCGCCGCGCCGCCGAGGCGCCGAGCAGCGTCGTCGTCACGCTCGTCGACGGACGCGGCCGAGGCGCTCGCGCGACGGGGCCCCGTGTGGTCGTGGGACGGGCCCAGAGCGCGAACCTGGTGCTGGAAGACCCCACTGTCTCCGAATTTCATCTCGAGGTAAGGCCGCACGCCGGAGGCGTTCTCGTCGAGGATCTCGGGAGTCATAACGGTACATTCCTGGGGGATGTGAGGATCCAGATCGTCGTGCTGACGGCGCCGACGGACCTCGAGATCGGGCAATCGGTCATTCGCATCTCCGGGACCACGAGCGGCGCTCGGGCCGAGCCGCAGCGGGACCGCTTCGGGGCGCTCGCAGGAGGGAAGTCGTCGGCGTCACAGGCATTGTTCGGCGTACTTGCACGGGTCGCGCCGACGGAGCTCGCCGTCCTCCTCGAGGGCCCGACCGGGACCGGGAAGGAGCTCGCGGCGCGGGCGATTCACGAGCAGAGCCCGCGTGCCCGCAGACCTTTCCAGATCCTCGACTGCACCGCCATTCCACCCACCCTCGCGGAGGCGGTCCTCTTCGGCCACGAGCGCGGCGCCTTCACGGGAGCGCAGACGCAGCGCGCGGGCGTGTTCGAGGCGGCCGACGGCGGGACCGTCTTTCTCGACGAGATCGGCGAGCTTCCGATGGAGATCCAGCCGAAGCTCCTTCGCTTGCTCGAGGCGCGGCAGGTCGTACGCGTCGGTGCGACACGACCGATCGCGCTCGATTTCCGCCTCGTCTGCGCGTCGTGGCGGAGCCTCCGCCAGCGCGTGAATGAGGGCCGTTTTCGCGACGACCTCTATCACCGCATCGCGCAGATGCGCGTGGAGCTGCCGGCCCTCGCGGATCGACGCGAGGACATCGCGCCCCTCGTCCTCCACTTCCTCCGCACGATGCCGAAGACGATCGCCGGCGCACGCGCCATCACGCGCTCCGCGATGCACGAGCTGCAGTCGCGCGAATATCCGGGCAACGTGCGCGAGCTGCGCAACGTCGTCGAGCGCGCAGCGCAGATGGCGGAAGGTGCGTCCATCACGCCCTCCGACCTCGTCTTCGACCGCCTGCTCGATCGCGGCCGCGGTGTGGCGGCGGGCGACGACTCCCCGCTCCTCGAGTTCAAGGCCGCGAAACAGACCGCGATCGACGACTTCGAGCGCACGTATCTCCTGCGCCTGCGCGATCGCGCGGAGGGCAGCCTCCGGCGCGCCGCGCTCATCGCGGGCGTTCAGCGCCACTACCTCCGCGAGGTCTTCCGGAAGCACGGCATCGAGGTCGGGTGAGTCATGCGCTGGGTCACTCCGGTGACCCGTGTAGACCCCTGAAATACTGGGCGATTCGCCGTCTCCTGGCCGGCACGAGCGCTGCACTACGAGGGCTCGATGACCAAGCTCGCCCTCCCCGCCCTGACCCTCGCCTCGCTCCTCGTCGCCTGCGGCCCGCCGGAGCTGGACGAAGAGGCGAAGGGCGCGAGCAGCGCCCATGTCGTCGGCGGCCGGCACGAGAACGGACACGAGGCGGTCGGATACCTCGCGGTCGGGAGCGGCGGGCGGCTCACCCCGCAGTCGAGCTGCGGCGCCACCCTCATCGCGCCGCAGGTCGCGATCACGGCCGCGCACTGCATCGTGCTCACGCGCAGGGATGGCATCGACACGTACGGCTATGGCCTCGGCGCCACGGGCGGAGAGGTCTTCCGCGCCGCGCGCGTGCTCGTGCACCCCGGCTACGATCCCGACGGAGCGCAGCGGTACCGTCACGACGTCGCGGTGCTCATCCTGGAGAGCGCGCCCCCGGTCACGCCGGTGGAGATCGCGCCCGCGCCCGTCCGCGCCCAGGCCACGTACGTCGGCTACGGCCGCACCACGCGAGGTGGCTCCACCGTGCAGACGGGCTACACGGACGAGCGCAAGTCCGCGCGGCTTCGCATCGATCGCGACGACGGGCGCAACGTGTTCACGACCGGCCTCGACGGCGGCCTTTGCTGGGGCGACAGCGGCGGGCCGCTCCTCGTCGGCGACACGGTGGTCGGTGTCCTCGCGGACTTCGACCGCGTCTTCTCGTGCGAGGTCGGGAACCGGATGATCTTCACGAGCCTCGATGCGGAGCTCGACTTCATCGACTCGGCCATCGACGGCGACGGAGGCGCGCAGGGTGACGACGACGACGACACGGGCGAGAGCTGGGAGCTCGAGTGGGAAATCGAATGGTGATAGACGATGGAGAGATGGTGAAGGGGCTCGTCGCGATGATCGTGGTGTGCACCCTCGCGGGCTGCGGCGCGCTCATCGGCATCGGCGACGCCGAGGTCGTCGAGACGGACGGCTCGAGCGGCGCGACGAGCAGCTCGTCCTCCACGTCGGGCACGTCCGGCACCGCGTCCTCCACTTCGGGCTCCTCATCCTCCAGCTCCTCGTCCTCGAGCGGCGCGAGCAGTAGCTCGAGCAGCGGCGACATCGACATCTTCGGCGCCAACGGCTTCTTCTGCTGCTCGCTGCCGGACGCGGACGCGGTGCCGGGTCACGCTGGCTCGAAGGTGACGGGGCAGAGCTGCATCGTCAGCGGCTGCCATGGCGCGGCGGACAAGAAGCCCTTCACCGCCGCCGGCACCGTCGTCGACGCGAACGGGAAAGGGGCGAAGGCTCAGATCGGCATCCAGACCGGCGCCACGCAGATCTTCATCGCCACCGATCCCAACGGCAACTTCTGGACGAGCTATGAGCTCGGCGCGACGAACCGCGTCGGCGTGCGAACGATGACGGACACCAAGGTGATGGCCACGCCGCTGGGCGCGCCCGCGAGCTGCAACCAGGGCGGATCCTGCCACGGCGGCGCGATGGGAGCCATTCACGTCCCATAGCGCTATGGTATCGAGCAATGGCCTTCACCCCTCTCCCCGCGCTGGCCGGCGGCATCCTCATCGGCCTCTCCGCGTCCGTGCTGCTCGCGCTCCACGGACGCATCGCGGGCATCAGCGGCATCGTCGGCGGTCTCTTCGAACGCGGAACGAAGGAGAGTGGCTGGCGCGGCGCCTTTCTCGTGGGCTTCATCGCAGCGTCGTACGCGCTCGCCTTCGTGGCGCGTCCGGCGCTCACCCCGACGCTCGGGTCGCGCCCGGCGCTGCTCATCATCGCGTCCGGCGTCCTGGTCGGAGTCGGGACGCAGCTCGGTAACGGCTGCACGAGCGGTCACGGCGTGTGCGGGATCAGTCGCCTCTCGAAGCGCTCGATCGTCGCCACCGCGACCTTCATGGCGGTCGCGATGATTTCCACCTTCGTCGTCGAGCACGTGCTCCTGCGAGGGGCATCGTGAAGGCCGACGCCACGCGCCTGTTCGCGGCGGGCGCGGCCGGGGCAATCTTCGCGTTCGGCCTCGGGCTCTCGGGCATGACGAATCCGGCGAAGGTGATCGGCTTCCTCGACGTCGCCGGCGCGTGGGACCCGAGCCTCGCGTTCGTGATGGCCGGAGCGATCGGCGCTCACTTCCTCGTGGCCCGCTGGTCGAAGACGGCCGAGGCTCCCCTGCTCGGCGGCGACTTCGTGCTTCCGAGCTCGGAGGGGATCGATCGCCGGCTCCTCGCGGGCGCAGCCTTGTTCGGTCTCGGGTGGGGCGCGTCGGGTTACTGTCCGGGCCCGGCCATCGCGGGCGCGGCGAGCCTCGCGCCGTCGACCTGCCTCTTTCTCGTGACGATGGTCGCGACCATCGCCGCCTATCGCTATTTCGTGGAGCGGATCTTCCCGAGCGCGTCGAAGAGCTCGTCGACCCCGGACGACTCGCCTGCACCTTCAGGCCCGACGGAGCAATCGACGGCGTAGTCGAAGCAGGCCCCGAGCCGCGAGACGCCGGAGCGTCAGGCGCGGAGGTCGATACCGGCCGAGGCCTTCACGATGGCGGCGACCTGCTGGAACAGCTCGACACCCGTGCCCTTGTCGTCGCGCCAGGTCTTCGAGGCCGCGTCGTAGTCGAAGTGCCACGCGCGCGCGTTCGCGGCGAGCCAGAGCTGGCGCGTCGGACGCTGCGTGTTGATCACGCACTTCTTCTTGTCGCGGAACGTCAGCGTGATGACGTCGCCCGCGCGCTCGAGGTCGACATCGTCCGCGTCGACGTCCTCGAGCATCGTCTCGATGTGCTTCAGCGCATCGTCGGCCAGGTGTGCGTACGACTTGTCGTCCATGCCGGGTGATTAGTTCAACGAATACGGCAGCGACAGAGAGAACGGTGCGATCGCGGCGTCGAAAGCGCGACCGTCGGGCCGGTGCATTTGATAGGTGCCACGCATCTCGCCGCGCGGCGTGGTGAGGACGCAGCCGCTCGTGTACTCGAACTGCTCGCCCGGGTTCAGGAAGGGCTGTTGCCCGACGACGCCGGGGCCTTTCACCTCTTCGATACGACCCTCGCCGTCCGTGATGATCCAGTGCCGGCTCCGTAGCTGGGCCGGTGCCTCGCCCTCGTTCGCGATCTTCACCGTGTACGCGAAGACGTAGCGATGCGAACGCGGAGAGCTCTGCTCCGGAACGTACACCGCCTGCACGGTGACCTTGATGCCTTCGGTGGTGGCGAGGCTCACCCGTTCCAAGTGCCATTTACCCAGCCCGCTGGCAATATGCGGCGCCTCATGGCCGAATCTCCCCGCTCTCCCCGCATCAGCGGCATGCCGCTCAAGCAGCTCGCCCGCTTCGCCCGCACCAGCCTCGGCCACGCCGCGCTTCGCAAGATCTTTCGGGCCGACCTGAAGATCGAGCGCCTGGAGACCCTCCCCGACTCGCTCCGCGGCGACGTCCCGCTCGACACCAACCCCCATCCCGGCCGGGCCCCGCGCGAGGCGCCGTCGCAGAACCTGCCCGCCCCCAAGGGCCAGGGCTGGGCTCCGTCCGCCGCCACGCTCGCCGCGCAGTACCGCGAGGGCCGCACCTCGCCCGTGGAGGTGGTCGACCGCGCCATTGCGGAGGCCAGGCGTCTCGCCGGCCTCGAGCCGAGCGTCGGCCCGATCTACGAGCTCTGCGAGGAGTCGGCACGGGCCGAGGCGGCCGCAGCCGCCGCCCGCTGGAAGGCGGGCAAGCCCCTCTCCTTCTTCGATGGAGTGCCGTGGGTGGTGAAGGAGCAGACCGCTGTGAAGGGCTGCACGCGAAAGTTCGGCACCGCGTACCTCCCCGCCACACCGATGCCCGAGGACGCGACGCCCGTCGCGCGCATGCGCGCGGCTGGGGCGATCGTCATCGGCACCACGCATTCGACCGAGTTCGGCATGACCCCGAGCGGTGCGAACGGAAAGCGCACGATGCCGCGAAACCCGCACGATCCAGGTCACCTCGCCGGTGGCTCGTCGACCGGCACTGGCGTCGCCGTCGCCACCGGACTCGTCCCGGTCGGCCTCGGCTCCGACGGTGGCGGATCGATCCGCATCCCCGCCTGCGTCAATGGCGTCTTCGGCATCAAGCCCACGTGGGGCCGGGTCAGCCGCTATGGCGACGCGGGCGGCGGCTCGGTCGCTCACACCGGTCCGCTCGCCGGCTCGACCACCGATCTCGCCCACGCCCTCGAGATCATGGGCGGCGCCGATCCGAAGGACCCGCAGACCTTCGCCAACCCGCGCCGCGAGGCCGGCTCGTTCGTCACCGCGTTGTCACGTGGCGTTCGCGGGATGACCATCGGCGTCGTCGAGTCCGAGTGGCGCGACGCGCCCGAGCCCGTGCAGCGCGCCGGCCGCGCCGCCATCCAGGCCCTCGAAAAAGAGGGCGCCAAGGTCATCGACGTGCGCCTCGAGCTCGCGAAGTACGCGGCCGCGATCGGCTACGTCGTCATCGCCGGAGAGGCGCGCGCCGCGCTGCGCGCCGACTGGCGCGACCACGGCGACGAGATGAGCGACGACCTCCAGGTCACGTTCTCGTCGCTCGACGCCTTCGGGGCCCTCGAGTACCTGGACGCGTGTCGCCTGCGCTCCGGGCTCCGCCAGGAGCTTGCGCAAGTGTTCGGCTCCATCGACGTGCTCGCGCTTCCCTCGGCAGCACCAGCGGCGAAGGTGTCCGAGACCGACATGAAGACCGGCTTCCTCGACACCAAGGTGATCGACAGCCTCTGCCGCTTCATGTTCCTCGGTAATTTGAGCGGATTGCCCGCCCTCAGTGCGCCGGTCGGCTGCGATAACTATGGGCTCCCGGTCGGGCTCCAGCTCATGGGTGACGCGTGGGACGAAGCGACCATCTTCGCCGCGGCAGCTCACCTCGAACGGATCGGGGTCGCGGTCCCCCGACGCCCGCGCATCGCCGCGTCGATCCTGGGGTGATTCGCCTTGATTCGCGTGGCCCACGGGCTATTTGGGACCTCTCAAATGGGCGTTCGCCACTTTCTCTCCACGCTGGACTGGTCTCGGGCCGAGCTCGAGGAAATCCTCGCTGACGCTGCGCAGCTCAAAGCCACGCGCGCGACGGCGCGCCCGGCCCACCTGAAGGGGAAGAGCGTCGCGCTCGTCTTCTTCAATCCTTCGCTGCGCACGCGCTCGTCGTTCGAGATCGGCGTCTTCGAGATGGGCGGCCATGCCGTCGTCCTCGAGCCTGGCAAGGGCGCGTGGCCGATCGAGTTCAAGGACGGCGTCGTCATGGACGCGGAGGCCGAGGAGCACGTCGAGGAGGTCGCTCGCGTCCTCTCGAAGTTCGTCGACATCATCTGCGTCCGCGCCTTCCCGAAGTTCCAGAAGTGGGAAGAGGATCGCGAGGACCACGTCATCAAGCAGTTCGCGCGCTTCGCGACGGTCCCCGTGATCAACATGGAGACGATCACGCACCCGATGCAGGAGCTCGCGCTCATGCTCGCGCTGAAGGAGCGGCTCGGCACGACGGACAAGAAGAAGTTCGTCCTCACGTGGACCTACCACCCGAAGCCGCTCAACACCGCCGTCGCCAACTCCGGCCTCATCATCGCGGCGAAGTTCGGCTTCGACGTCACCCTGCTCTGCCCCACGCCCGACTACGTGCTCGACAGCCGCTACATGGACGCCGCGAAGTCGATGGCGAACGTCACCGTCACGCACGACATCGAGTCGGCGTACGAGGGCGCGGACGTCGTCTACGCGAAGAGCTGGGGCGCGCTCCCGTTCTTCGGCAAGTGGGATCAGGAGAAGCCCATCCGCGACGCACACAAGCACTTCATCATTGACGAGAAGAAGATGAGTCTTACCAACAATGGGGTCTTCTCCCATTGTCTCCCGCTCCGTCGCAACGTGAAGGCGACGGACGAGGTCGTCAGCGGTCCGCGCTCGCTCGTCATCGAAGAGGCCGGCAACCGTCTCCACGTTCAAAAAGCCGTCATGAAACGCCTCGCCGGAGTTCCGGTCTGAGTCCGGGAAGGCCGGAGTTGGAAAGGAGTTTCGGATGACGAACAAGGACAAAGAGACTCAGGACGTCATCGTCCGGCTCCTCGCGAACATCGGTAGTCGCAAGGAGGTCGAGCAGTACCTCAAGCACTACGCCTCCGTCGACGCGCCGAAGTTCGCGGTCGTGAAGGTGTCGGGCTCGATCATCGACAACCAGATGGACTCGCTGGCGGGCGCGCTCTCCTTCCTCACGAAGGTCGGCCTCGTCCCCATCGTGGTCCACGGCGGCTCGGTCCAGCTCGACCGCGCGCTCGCACAGGCGGGCGTCGACGTCCCGACCGTGAAGGGCCTCCGCAAGATGACGCCGAGCGCGCTCGAGATCGCGCGCCGCGTCCTCCACGACACCAACCTGAAGCTCGTCGAGGGCCTCGAGAAGCTCGACACACGCGCGCGTCCGTTCACCTCGGGCGTCATCGACGCGAAGAAGCTCGAGACGCCGGACCTCGGCCTCATCGGCGAGATCGTCGCCATCCGTGAGACCGCCATCGCGCAGACAGCGCGCCTCGGCACGCTCCCCATCGTCGCGCCGCTCGGCGAGACCTCGCGTGGCCAGATCCTCGTCTGCCATGCGGACGCCGTCACGCGCGCCATCGCGCTCGCGGTGAAGCCGCACAAGGTCATCTTCCTCAACGAGACCGGCGGCCTCGTCGATCAGACCGGCACCGTCCGCTCCGCCGTGAACCTCACGGAAGACTTCTTCGATCTCACGCAGGACGGCGTCCTCGATCCGGAGTCGCGCCGAAAGCTCATCGAGATCAACACGCTCCTCAAGGAGCTCCCGTCGACGTCCTCCGTGTCGATCACCTCGCCGGATCACCTCGCGAAGGAGCTCTTCACCCACGGCGGTCATGGCACGCTCGTCCGCAACGGCGAGCGCGTCGTCGTCCTCGAGAACTGGGAAGGCGTGGATCGCGACCGGCTGAAGAACCTCCTCGAGGAGTCGTTCGGGCGCCGCCTCGATCCGGAGTACTTCACGAAGAAGCAGCCGTACCGCATCTACCTCGCCGAGTCGTACCGGGCTTGCGCCATTCTCACGATGGAGAACGGCATCCCGTACCTCGACAAGTTCGCGGTCACGAACGAGGCGCAGGGCGAAGGCATCGGTGGCTCCATCTGGAACCGCTTCCGCCGCGAGAACCCGAAGCTCTTCTGGCGCTCGCGCTCGAACAACCCCATCAACACCTGGTACGCCCAGAAGGCGGACGGGCTCGTGAAGCAGAGCAAGTGGTGGGTCTTCTGGTGCGGCATGAACGACTTCGCGGAGATCCAGCCCGCGGTCGAGAGCGCGCTCGCGATGAAGGCGACCTTCTACGATTCGCCGTCCGTCCCGTCGCTCGCGGCGGCGGAGGAGGCGGGCTCGTCGATCACCGAGACGCCGCCGGACGTGGCGTCGCCTCCGCTCGCGAAGGTCGTCTGATGGCGAGCGTCGGCATCGTCGGAGCTCGCGGCTACACGGGCAAGGAGCTCGTCGAGCTCCTCTCCAAGCACGAGGGTTTCAAGATCGAGATGGCCGTCTCCGCGCGTGACAACCTCACGGCGGAGGACATCGCGAAGCCGAAGCTCGACGCCTACGTGCTCGCGCTGCCGAACGGCGCGTGCCAGAGCTACGTCGACGCCATCCTCCAGACGCGCCCCGACGCGGTCATCGTCGACATCTCCGCCGACAAGCGCTTCGACGACAACTGGGTCTACGGGCAGCCCGAGCGCCTCCGCGCGAAGATCAAGGGCGCGAAGCACATCTCGAACCCCGGTTGCTACGCGACCGCGATGCAGCTCGCGATCGCCCCGCTCCGCGCGTGGCTCACGGGGCCCGTGAACGTCTTCGGCGTGAGCGGCTACTCCGGCGCCGGGACCACCCCGTCGCCGAAGAACGATCCCGAGGTCCTCAAGGACAACCTCCTCCCCTACTCGCTCACGAATCACATGCACGAGCGGGAGGTCGCGCGGCAGCTCGACATCCAGCTGTGCTTCATGCCGCACGTCGCCCCGTTCTTCCGCGGGATCGTGTGCACCACGAACGTCATGTTCAGCGAGCCGCACACGCTCGAGGAAGTGACGGCCGCGTTCGAGAAAGCGTACGGCGGCGAGCCGCTCGTCAAACTGAAGAAGGACGCGCCGTGGGTGCGCGACATCATGGGTCAGCATCACGTCGAGATCGGCGGCATCACCATGTCGCCCGACAACAAGCGCGCGGTCGTCGTCTCGACGATCGACAATCTCCTGGGCGGCGCCGCCACCCAGGCGGTGCGGAACTTGAACCTCGCGTTCGGCTTGCCCGAGCTGGCAGCCATCAGCACCACGCAGGGGCGATAGATGCCCCGTCGAAGTGACCTGAAGCGGATCCTGGTTCTCGGCGCCGGTCCCATCGTCATCGGACAGGGCTGCGAGTTCGACTATTCCGGCACGCAGGGCGTCCGTGCGCTGAAGGCGGAGGGCTACGAGGTCCTCCTCGTGAACTCGAACCCCGCCACGATCATGACCGATCCCGAGCTCGCGGATCGGACCTACGTGGAGCCGCTCGACGTCCGCGCCGTGCGCGCCATCGTCGAGAAGGAGCGACCGGACGCGATCCTGCCGACCCTCGGCGGACAGACGGCGCTGAACCTGGCGCTCGCCCTCGACGACGAAGGTACGCTGAAACGCCTTCGCGTGGAGCTCCTCGGCGCCCGCGGCGAGTCGATCCGAAAGGCGGAGGATCGCGCGCTCTTCAAGGCGGCGATGGAGAAGATCGGCCTCGCGTGCCCGAAGGCCTACGTGGCGCGTTCGGTCGATGACGCGCGCAAGATCGTGGAGGAGCTCGGGTACCCGCTCATCCTGCGTCCTTCGTTCACGCTCGGCGGAACCGGCGGCGGCATCGTCCGGAGCGAGAGCGAGCTCGAGGCCAAGATCAGCTACGCGCTCCGCGAGTCGCCCTCGCATGACGTGCTCGTAGAGGAGTCGCTCCTCGGGTGGAAGGAGTTCGAGCTCGAGGTCATCCGCGACAAGGCGGACAACTTCATCGTCGTCTGCACGATCGAGAACCTCGATCCGCTCGGCGTGCACACCGGAGACTCGATCACGGTCGCCCCCGCGATGACGCTGACGGACAAGGAGTTTCAGCGCCTCCGCGACGCGGCGCGCGCGGTCATGAGCGAGATCGGCGTCGAGACCGGCGGCGCGAACGTGCAGTTCGCGGTGCGCCCGCAAGACGGCGAGGTCCGTGTCATCGAGATGAACCCGCGCGTCTCGCGATCGAGCGCGCTCGCCTCGAAGGCGACGGGCTACCCGATCGCGAAGATCGCGACGAAGCTCGCCATCGGCTACTCGCTCGACGAGCTCAAGAACGACCTCACGGGCACGAGCGCCGCGTTCGAGCCGACGCTCGACTACGTGGTCGTGAAGTGGCCGCGCTTCGCGTTCGAGAAGTTCCCCGACGCCGACGACGTCCTCGGCACGCAGATGAAGAGCGTGGGCGAGACGATGGCCATCGGCCGTACGTTCACGGAGGCGGTGCAGAAGGCGGCCCGCGGCCTGGAGACGGGCCTCACCGGCCTCACCGCCGACTTCACGGACCTGAAGGAAGCGCTCCGTCTCTCCGCGCGTCCGAGCGATCGACGCCTGCTCCACGTGGTCGACGCGCTGCGGCTCGGCGCGACGGATCAGCAGATCGTGGAGGCGACCGCGTTCGACCCCTGGTTCATCGCCCAGTTCCGCCGGATCATCGCTGGCGAGGAAGACGCGAAGAAGAACGGCCTCGAGAACATCGCGGCCCTGAAGCGCCTTGGCCTCTCGGACGCTCGCCTCGCGCAGCTCACGAAGACGACCGAGACCGACGTCCGGAAGAAGCGCGAAGCGGCCGGGGTCCGTCCGACGTTCGCGTGCGTCGACACCTGCGCCGCCGAGTTCCCCGGCCAGACGCCGTACATCTACGCGACGTGGGAGTCCGAGACGGACGACGCGGCGAAGCCCACCACCGGCAAGAAGAAGGTCATCGTCCTCGGCGCCGGCCCGAACCGTATCGGTCAGGGTATCGAGTTCGACTACTGCTGCGTGCACGGCATCGCAGCGGCGCGCGAGCTCGGGTTCGAGGCGATCATGATCAACTCGAACCCGGAGACGGTGTCGACCGACTACGACATCGCCGACCGCCTGTACTTCGAGCCGCTCACGCTCGAGAGCGTGCTCGCGATCTGCCAGACGGAGAAGCCGGACGGCGTCCTCGTGCAGCTCGGCGGGCAGACGCCGCTGAAGCTCTCCAAGGCGCTCGCCGCGAACGGCGTGAAGCTCCTCGGCACGAGCGCCGATGCCATCGATCGCGCCGAGGATCGCGGTCGCTTCGACGAGCTCCTCGGGAAGCTCGGCATCCAGCGCCCGGCCTCCGCCACGGGTCGCAACCGCGCCGAGGTGCACGCCGCCGCCGCCAAGCTCGGCTTCCCGGTGCTCGTCCGTCCCAGCTACGTGCTCGGCGGGCGCGCCATGAAGATCGCGCACGATCCGAAGGAGCTCGACGAGCACTTCGACCGCATGTTCGACGCGGCGCGCTTCGAGAACGACGACGCCGTCATTCTCGTCGACCGCTTCCTCGACGACGCGATCGAAGTCGACGTCGACTGTGTCGCCGACGGCGAGCGCGTCGTCATCGGTGCGGTGATGGAGCATCTCGAGCGCGCCGGCATCCACTCGGGTGACTCCGCGACGATCCTGCCTCCGTTCACGCTCGGCGCGGACGTCGTCTTCGAGATCGAGCGCGTGGTCCGCGCCATCGCCCTCGAGCTCGGCGTGGTCGGCCTGATGAACACGCAGCTCGCGGTGAAGGGCAAGGAGGTCTTCGTCCTCGAGGTCAACCCGCGCGCCTCGCGTACGGTGCCGTTCGTGTCGAAGGCGACGGGCGTACCGCTGGCGCGCATCGCGACGAAGATCATGCTCGGAGAGACGCTCGACGAGCTCGGCATCGACGACGCCCCGCTCACGCGCCACTCCGCGGCCAAGGAGTGCGTCTTCCCGTTCAAGAAGCTCCGCGCCGACACGATCCTCGGCCCCGAGATGCGCTCGACGGGCGAGGTCATGGGCATCGGTGACACCGCGGCGCGCGCCTACGGTCGAGCGCTCCGCGCCATCGGCATCCACCTCAAGGCTCCGCGCGCGCTCGAAGGTCCGGACATGGCGAAGAACGCGAACAAGGCGTTCCTCTCGGTCTCGCCCTCCGATCGCCGCAACGTGGTCGAGATCGCCCGCCGGCTCCGCGCCGTCGGCTTCGTGCTCACGACCGACGCCCCGACCGCGGCCGCCCTCGCGCCTTCGCGCATCCCTTCGACGACGATCGACGCGGACCAGGCGGAGACCACGCTCCGGCAGGGCGCCTATTCCTTCGCCCTCGTCACCGCCGAAGGCGACGACGAGATCGCGAAGACGCGCCCCCTCCGCACCGCGGCCCTGGCCGGCGGCGTCCCCTGCTTCACGACGACGGCGCTCGCGCGTGCCGGGTGCTCCGCGCTCGAGGAGGACGACGGCGCCGAGCGCGTCAGCTCGCTGCAGGAGTGGTACGCGCTCGAGTAGCGTCAGCGGCTCCCGAGCTTCTGCAGGACGTCGAGCATCGCGCCGTCCTGGCGCGCGTCGTACGCGAAGCGCTCCGCGCCGTCGATCCGGAGCGGAAAGAACACGGGAAGACCATAGCTGCAGCCGAGGTCGCTCGAGAGCGCAGCCTCCGAGGTCACCACGGAGCGCCGGTATGCGAGGTCGCCCGAGATGAACTTGAGGCCTTCGCTGCCGGGGACCTGCGGATCGTTGCGAACGTGGATGACGAGCGGAAGCTTGCCGCCACCGTTGGCGAGAATCGCGGCCGACTGCGCGCGTGTGTCGTCGATGCCGCCGCTGTCGTCGACGGCCGCGAAGTCGGTCCCCTTCGGGACGTTCTTGCCCCAGAAGTTGCCGCCGACAAAGCGATCGTGTGCGTGGATCCAGTCCATGCCGTGCGAGATCGCGTCGGCGTGCCAGTCCTTGTCGTGACGATTGAACGGCACGGTGAAGAAGTCGAAGAAGTAGAAGTCCGGATCGAGCTTCGTCCGAACCTCTTCGAGGCGCTGCTGGAGGAGCTCCGCCCCCTTGACCGCGGTCGGGATCGTGTCGGGATCGCTGTATTGCAGGGCGTTCAGCACCACGTCGAAGCGGACGACGTGCCCCGTCACGCGCTCGCGAATGCACTGCCGGATCGCCTTGAACGTCTCGACCCGCTCGCCGTCGACCGTCTCGTCGTCGTCGAGGCGCACGAGGCCGCTCACGAACGTCGGGTCGAGCGCGGCGTAGGTATCGCAGACGTACGCGACGCGACGCTCGAACACGGTCGCGTAGCGGTCCGCTCGGTACGTGTCGGCCGCGGGCAGCGTCCACTTGTCGTGCTGGTAGATGCGTCCCATCACGACGCGTCGAAACGCAGGCTGGAGGTCGCTCGCCACGCGCGTGGCCGCCGAGGACTGATCGCCGTCAGGCTCGGGCGATGCTTCGTTCGAGACACAGCCGACCAGTGCGACCACGAAGGCGAGGAGAGGAGCGCGCATGGCCCTCCTCCAGCACCGCGTGTGCCGCCGGCGCGGGCGACGATCGCCCGCAAATAGGACGGGGGGCCAGCCCCGCAGATGGTCATCGCCACGCCAGGCGAGCGAGCCACGTTGAGCGCGGATCTGCGCATCGTGTCGCGCAACTCATGGAAAGGACTGGGGCGGCTGGGACACGGATGGCGCAAACCGTGAGAAAGTCTCCTCGTGGATGGAACTTGCGCTTGCGCGATCGCCGGCGCGCGCCAGAAAAGGCGCATGCGCTTCCTTACTTTCGCCCTCGCGGGGGCCAGTCTCGTCGCATGCGCGACGGAGACCGCCCCCACGCCTCCCGCCCCTGCCCCCACCGGCCCGAGCGTCCCCGCGGTCGAGCTCCCATCGAAGACGGACGTGCGGGTCGAGAGCGACCGCCGGCCATTGGAGTATCCCGACGTCCGGTTCGACGCGTTCCTCGTCGGCCCCGACTCGCTGAGCTCGATCAACTCGAACGACAACGTGCTCCGTCCGGTGCTCGACCGCACGAAGTGGGAGTGCGCGGGCGCCGAGGATCCCACGACGGGCACGCGGCTCCTCTCCACGGTCGATGGTCACGCCTTCTTCTTCAATCACCGCTGCGGTGGCTGGAGCGTGTCGCTGGAGAACCCCTCGGAGAAGAGCTTCGTGCAGCGCGCGGATCTCCTCGTGCCCAACCTGACCATCTCGGCGGACGGGCGAGCGATGTGCTTCACGGACGACGGCTACATCAGCCTGGGGAAGACGAGGCTGATCCAGGGCTTCCAGTGCACCGAGGTCGCCTCTGCGGTTCCGGGCGTCTACGCGGCGGTCGATGGCCGACTCGTCCTCTCCTCCGGCGGCGGTGCCCCGATCACGTTCGAAGACATCGATCATCCGCAAGGATTCCAGGTCGGCATCGACGCGATCTACTTCTTCGACGATCGTGGGCTCGAGCGCCTTCCCTTCACCGCGAAGAAGCCCGAGCTCATGGTCGCCTGCGACAAGCAGGGGGGCCTCCACGCCGTGGAGTGCCCGGCGGTCGTGATCGGACGGGACGGCATCTACCTCGCGCGCAGGATCGAGGGGCATGGCAGCGAGATCGTCGTGCGGCAGCCCGGAACGCCGGACGAGAAGCTCCTCTACCGAACCCCGGACAACGAGACCATCTACCTGCCGGGCGGCCTGGCGCGTACCTGGAGCAGGTCGCTCAAGCACGTATGGTTCATCCTCGACTGGAGCCCGACGCCAGGCGCGGCGCCGACGAAGTCGTATCTCGCGCACTACGATTTCTCCCTCAACTGATCCGCGAGCGTCCTCGACTACGGTGGCTCCGCGGCCACCCTCGTCGAGCGGATCGGATCTTCGGCCGCCGTCTTCCAGGGCAGCTTCGGCCACCAAGGCTCCCATTCGCGAGGAGTCTCGGGCTCGCCGCTCTCCCCCGGCTTCGGAAAGATCGCGCGCGCCCGGCGTCGACCTGACTCCGCGCGCGCACGCTCGACGGGCTCCGTCCAGCCGTGGGAGGCGAGGCGAAAGAGGCCCCAGTGGATCGGCAGGAGGACCTTGCCGCGCACCATGCCGTGCGCGCGTACGGCTTGCTCGGGGCCGATGTGCCAGTCGGGCCAGGCCTTGTGGTACTGGCCGACCTCGATCATCGTCAGATCGAACGGCCCGAGCTCGGCGCCGATGCGAGTCATGTCGTTGAAGAGCCCGGTATCGCCGGAGAACCAGACGCGGTGCTGCTTGCCGATGAGCGCGTAGCCAGCCCAGAGCGTCGCGTCCTTGTCCCAGAGCGCGCGGCCCGACGCGTGGCGCGCCGGCGTGCATACGATGCGAAGGTCACCGATATCGACGGGGTCCCACCAGTCGACCTCGACGATCTTCTCGCCGGGGACGCCCCAGTACTCGAGGTGAGCACCGACGCCGAGCGGGACGATGAAGCGAGGCGTGATCGATGCGAGCGCGACCACGGTCGGACGATCGAGGTGGTCGTAGTGATCGTGCGAGATCGTGACCGCGTCGAGCGGGGGCAGCCGGTCGAGGCCGATCTGCGTCGGGTACCAGCGCGTCGGACCCAGGCCATCGAGCGGCCCGACGCGCTGACTCCACACCGGATCGGTGAGGATGCGGTGACCGTCGACCTCGATGAGCGTCGTCGAGTGACCGAGCCAGGTGACCCGGAGCCCGCTCGGAGGGGGCGTCGCGAAGCGCGCGGGGTCGACCTCCGGAAACGACAGCGGCGTTCGCGGAGAAGCGTCGTCGCTCGCGTCCTTGAGCGCGCCGATCGAGCCCCAGGTGTCGTTGACGAGCGGCTCGGGATTCTCGAAGTGGCCATCTCTCCACTGCCTCGAGGCCTCCATGCGCGCGCGCCGCGCTCCAGAGGCGCCCTTGCCGAACGCGCGCCATCCGTCGACGAGCGCGACGAGGACGAGGACGAGCAACGCGAGCCCGAGCCATTTCAGGACGCGGCCGAGGCGCCGGCGCCACGTCATGGCAGCGCGCAGATGAGCCCAGTGACGTCGTCGTTGTGGGGTCGATCGAGTCGCCGACGATGCGCTCCAGCACCCGATGGCCTGGACGTTCGCGGGCATGGTGAGGGCGGGGATGGCCGCGCGATCGTCAAGCCAGCACGCTACGGGCGATGACGATGCGCTGCACCTCGCTCGTCCCCTCGTAGATCGTCGTGACACGCACGTCGCGGAGGTGGCGCTCGGCCGCGAACTCGCGGATGTACCCGTAGCCGCCGTGGATCTGGACGGCGCGATTGGCGACGCGGTTCGCCATCTCGGTCGAGAAGACCTTCGCCATCGAGGCCTCGCGAGAGAAGACGCGGCGCTGCTCCTTGAGCCATGCGGCGCGCATCGCGAGGAGATGCGCCGCATCGATCTCGGTCTGCATGTCCGCGAGCTTCCACTGCGTG
Source organism: Labilithrix sp. (assembly GCA_046351255.1). GTDB lineage: Bacteria > Myxococcota_A > Polyangia > Polyangiales > Polyangiaceae > Labilithrix. The sequence goes on along the minus strand of JAXLYU010000028.1, from coordinate 45,743 downwards.
GCCTGGAACTCGGCGATCGCCTTGTCGAACTGCTTTCGATCCTTCGCGTAGGCGACGCTCTCCTCGAGCGCGGCGCGCGCGATGCCGATCGCCTGAGAGCTGATGCCGATGCGCCCGCCGTCGAGCGCCATCATCGCGATCTTGAAGCCGCCGTTCTCCTCGCCGAGGAGGGCGGAGGCCGGGACACGGCAACCCTCGAAGGTCAGGCCGACGGTGTTGGAGCCGCGGAGCCCCATCTTGTCTTCGGCCTTCCCGACCTTGAGGCCCGGCGCGCCGCCTTCGACGAGGAAGCAGGAGATGCCACGCGTGCCGGGGAGCTTCTCTTTGTCGCCGGTGCGGGCCCACACGACCATGACGCCGGCGTGCGCGCCGCTCGTGATCCACTGCTTCTGGCCCTCGATGATCCAGTGGTCGCCGTCGCGGACGGCGGTCGTCCGCATGCCGGCAGGATCGCTGCCCGCCTCTGGCTCGGAGAGCGCGAAGGCACCCGCAGCGTACTCGCCGCTCGCGAGCTTCGGGTTGCAGTGGTTCTTCTGCGCGTCGGTGCCGAACGCAGCGATGACCTCACCCACCATATTGGTGACCGCCATCGTGACGGCGGTCGAGGCGCACGCACGCGCGACCTCCTGCATCGCGAGCGCATACGCGATCGGCCCAGCCTCCGCGCCGCCGAGCGACTCGGGCACGTTGACGGCCATGAGCCCGAGCTCGGCGAGGCCCTTCAAGATCGCCTTCGGAAAGCGCTCTTCCTTGTCGATCGCGGCCGCCTCCGGCATGATCACGCGCGTCGCGTAGTCGCGCGCGACCTGCTGGACGGCCTTTTGAGTCTCGTTGGGTTCGAGCTGCATGGCGGATCAGAGCGTGAAGGTGACCTTGGCGGCGTAGCTGCCGGGGCTCGGCAGCGGGAGCTGTTTCAGCGCGTCGACGAGGCAGTCGACCTTCTCCGCCGCGTCCTTGTTTGGCGCCGACATGCCGATCGCCTTGAACTTCCCGCCGTGGTCCGCCTCGGGCTCCGCGGGCTTCCCCTTCCCCGGACCCGGCTTGCCGCCCTTGCCCGCGGGCTTCTTTTTGTCTTTTGGATCCGCCTCCGCCGGGGCGCTCTCGAGCTCGCCCGGCTCGACGTACGCGGTGATCTTGAAGCCCGACGTGCCCGCCTTGCACGCCTCGACCTTCTCCTTGACGGCCTTGTTCGCGGCGTGTTCCAGCGCGGTCGTCACCTTCTCTCCCGTCCACGCCGAAGGCTGGCGCTCGCTGCCGGGCGTCCAGCTCATCGCGTTGCGGACCTCGCCCTCGCCGCCGACCGGCTTCGGCCAGGGCGCGCTCCTCAGCGTGTCGAGAACGCACTTCTCGGTCTCGCGGTCGCCGATCGACGTGTCCTCGAAGAAGCCGTATCGCACGGAGCCATCGGCGGCGACCCGAGTGAAGAGCTTCACCTCGCCGGAGAGGTACTCGATGCGACCGCGGCCTGCCTGGTGACACTTCTCGAGCGGACCGTTCAGCAGGTTGTTGAACATCTTCTCGACGGCGCGGAGGTCCATCGAGCCGAGCTCTTGCTGCATCACGGGACCGCCGGCGCCGCTCTTCTTTCCGCCACCACCGCCTCCTTGCTCGACGGTCGGCGGCGCGTCGTTCGCGTCGTTCGGGTTCTTGGCTGGCGGATCGCCGCCACACGCAACGAGGGAGAGAAGGAGCGCCGCAAACATCGAAGAACGAATCATCATTTCCCCCATCACGCCTTGAGCACACTCGCCGCAATGACGATGCGCTGGATCTCGCTCGTGCCTTCGTAGATCTCGGTGATGCGCGCGTCGCGGTAGTGGCGCTCGACGGGGAACTCCGTCGAATACCCGTAGCCGCCGTGGATCTGGATCGCCTTGTGGGCGACGCGCGACGCGAGCTCACTCGCGTAGAGCTTCGCTTCCGAGCTCTGCATGGTGTGGCGGATGCCCGCGTCCTTCATCGAGGCCGCGCGCCAGGTGAGGAGCCTCGCGGCGTCGAGCTCGGTGGCCATGTCGGCGAGCATGAACTGGATCGCCTGGTGGTTCGAGATCGTTACGCCGAAGCTCTTGCGCTCCTTCGAGTAGCGAACGCTCGTCTCGAGCGCAGCCTTCGCGATGCCGAGGGCCTGGGAGGCGATGCCGATGCGGCCGCCGTCGAGCGTGGCCATCGCGACCTTGAAGCCTTCGCCGACGGGACCGACGACGGCCGTGTCCGGCACCTTGCAGTTCTCGAAGAACACGGTGCACGAGTGCGCGCCGTGGATGCCGAGCTTGTGGTCCGGCTGCGCCTGCGTGTAGCCCGGCGTGCCCTTCGGGATCACGAACGCGGTGTGCTTCACGCGCATCTGAGGGCCCTTCGGCGTGGCCGTCTCCTCCCGGTGGGTCACCGCGAACACGAGGATGAAGTCGGCGTGGGGCCCGTTCGTGATCCAGTTCTTCGCGCCGTTGAGGACCCAGCCGTCCGCAGTCTTCTCTGCGCTGGTGACCATCGTCTGCGCGTCTGACCCGCTCATCGGCTCGGTCAGGCCGAAGCAGCCGAGCTTCTTGCCCGAGGCCACCGGCGTGAGGATGTCTTTCTTCTGGGCGTCAGTCCCGAACTTGTAGAGCGGATCGCAGAAGAGCGAGTTGTTGACGCTCATGATGACGCCGCAGGAAGCGCAGGCGGCGCTGATCTCCTCCATCACGAGCGCGTAGGTCAGCGCGTCGAGCCCGGCGCCGCCGTATTCCTGCGGGATGGCGACCCCGAGGAAGCCGAGCTCCGCCATCTTCGCGACGATCTCCGCGGGCCAGCGGCCGCTCTTGTCGATCTCCGCGGCCTTCGGGGCCACCTCGCGGAGCGCAAAGTCACGAGCCGTATCGCGGACGAGCCGCTGCTCTTCGGTCAGGTCGAAATCCATCGGCGGAAGTCCTAATCGGACCGGGGCGGGGCCTCAAGACACAGCCGCGAAGAGCGCGCGGAATCCTGGCGCTTTTAGCCGGCGCGAAGGGCGACGATCACGCGCCAGACCACGACCGCGGCGAGGATCACCACCACCACGAGGGCGATGACGGCGCTCCTGGAGACGCGTTGCGCGCTGCGCCGCTGCTCGAGGAGCTCGCGGGGCGGCGGCGTGCGCATCGACTGGATGCCGGCGCCGTTGAGCACGACCTCGGCCTTGCGGAGAAACTGCTCCCATTCCTGCGGGCTGATGTCGAGGGCGCTGCGGTGGCGGACCTCGTGCATGATGGCGACGTGATCGAAATCGCGGAGGTCCGCGCGGCGCTCGACCTGGTTCACGGTGCCGGCGACGAAGACGTTGAAGCCGTCGCGGCGCGGTACGAGACGGATGTGCTGGAGGGCCTGCTTTCCGCCGCCCGTCGACATGCCTGGCGGGACGGTCAGCTCGATGCTCCAGGCGCCAGCACCGATGACGAAGCCGTTGAAGGCCTCGTTCATCGTGTCCGCGAGTGACACGAACTTGCGGGCGAGACGCGTGCGAAGCGCGTCGGGCGTCTGCTCCGTGGGGGTCCCCGGGGGAGCGACGGATGGGGTCTGAGGGAGCGCAGCCTCGGCTGGGACCCAGGCCTCGCCCGGCGTGCCTGGCGTGCCTGGCGTGTTGCCATGATTGCGCGGCGTCGGCGGGGCCTCGGGGATGGGCGCGGCGGCCTGAGCGGAGCGATCGAGCGCGACCGCAGAGCTGACGATCGCCTCGCGTGCCGCACGCGCCTCGGCGGCGGCGGACGCCAGCACCTGCTCCAGCGCCCGCGTGTCGCCGGTCGCCGGCGGGGGCGGGGCCGGCGGATCGGGCGTGCGCGGCTCGAAGGGGCGCGCAGGGAGATCCGCTTCGGGGTCGTCGGAGCGCTCCTTCACGAACGCATCGACCTCGAACTTCTCCATCTTCCGGGTGCCGGACATGGCTGTCCCAAAGCGTATCATTCGCCTCGAGAAGTGCTCGGTTTTCTGCGGAAGCGAGGGCCTAGAGTCGGTGCATCACGAAGTACGCCACGATCGCGGCAGCAAGCAGCACGACCACGAAAAGGGCGTAGGCCCAGGCCGGCGTCTTCCGCGTCCTCTGCGCGGCGGCCGTGAGGAGATCTGGCGGTGGCGGAAAGCGGATCGGCCGGATGCGGGCCAGGTTCAGGACGACGTCGAGCTTGTAGAGGAAGTCCGCATACTCCTCGTGGTTGATCTCGAGAGGCTTGCCGAATCGCACTTCGTGAAGCATCGCGACGTGCTCGAACGTACGCACCTCGGCCGTCGAGGTGACGGGATCGACCGTGCCGGCGACGACGACGTTGTAGCCGCGGCGCCGCGGCACCAGCCGGATGTTCTGCCGCGCCTGCTTCCCGCCCCCGGTCGACTGCCCCTCGGGCGCGAGCAGCTCGACGGCGTAATTCGCGGCGCCGATCTGATAGCCGTCGAAGCCGTCATTCACGGTCTCGGCGAGCGAAGCCGCCTGATTCGCGACTTGCGTACGTAGTGCGGCGAGCTCGCGCTCGCGCTCCGGACCGGCGCTCACGGGACCATTGTAGCGGGGCGTTCAAATCCGTTCGAGAATCCGGAGCCCCGGTACCTCATGCGCACGGTCGAGGAGGCGCTGTTTGGGCCGAATCGCCACTGGATTCTGGGCAGATCGTAGCAGCGGGACGTCGAAAGCGTTGTCCCCGAATGCGGCGTAAAGCGGCCGCCCCTCCCCGAGCAGCGCCCGGAGATTGGTCACCTTCCCCTCCCCGTAGGTGATGGGCCGGACGACACCACACTCGACGACGCCGTCCGCGGAGACGCGCTCGCGGACCGCCGTGACGTGCTCGAGCGGGATCCCGACGACCGCCGCCGCCGCCTCGACGATGCCGAGCGGCGAGGCGCTGACGAGGTAGGCCGCGATGCCTACGCTCTGGGCGTGCCGGAGGACGCGGATGGCTTCGCCGTGGAGCCGATCGCGGAGGCCGATCGCGGCGACGGTCTCCTTGCAGAACGCACGCAGCTCGTCGTGGGTCCACCCGCCGGCGATCCACGCGATGACCTCGCAGATGCGCTCCTCGGAGAACGCCCCGCCGAGGTACGCGGCATGGATCGCGTGCGCGAGGTCGTGGGCGGTGGCGGTGGGGGTGACGACGAGGCCGCCTTCCATCGCTTCCCGCGCGAGGGGCTCGCGCGTGCTGGGGTGCAGCCCGTGCTTCATCGCCGCCTCGAAGAAATCCTCGCCGATATCGCCCGACCAGAGCGTCCCGTCACCATCGAAGGCGATCGCACCGCCGCCCTGGGTGCGCGACGCGGAGTCGATGTCGCGGAGGATCTCGTCGACGGTCGCGGTTTGCATGGGGTGAACGTACTCTGTCGTCCGAGGCGATGGAACGCGACGACGCCGTCCGCATCTCGAAGCTCCTCTCGCTCGGGCTGCGGCACGAGCCGGCGGCGCTCGGCATCGTGCTCGACCGGCGCGGATGGGCGGACGTCGACGCGCTCCTCGCGGGCCTCGCGAAGCGCGGCCTCGCGGTGACGCAGGACGACCTCGAGGAGATCGTCCGCGCGAGCGACAAGCAGCGCTTCGCCCTGTCCCCCGACGGCGCGCGCATCCGGGCGAACCAGGGCCCCTCGATCGCGGTGGACCTGGAGCTCCCGGCGCGCGCGCCGCCACAGCTACTTTTTCATGGAACAGTGGCCCGATTCCTCGAGCCGATAAGAAAAGAAGGCCTCGCGCGGCGCGGCCGCACGCACGTGCACCTCTCGGCCGACGAGGTGACGGCCAGCACCGTCGCGCGCCGCCGCTCGGGCGAGATCGTGCTCTTACGCGTCCGGGCCGAGGAGATGCACCGCGCGGGACACGTCTTCTACGTCAGCGAGAACGGCGTGTGGCTCGTCGACCACGTGCCGCCGCGCTTCATCGAGGAGGCAGCGCCGCCGTCAGCGCCGCCCTGAGCTCCGGCGTCTTCGCGAGCGCCTTCTTCAGGCGCGCGAGATCCGCCGCGCGCAGGGTGACCGGGCCGCGGCGCGCCTTGCCGCCGGTCGAGTACGCGAACCGAACCATGCTCTCTCCCGCCGGGCCCACGAGGAGCTCGATGACGGACGCGAACTCCTTTCCATCCGCGTGCTGTGCGATCGCCACGCTCTCCTTGACCGTCGCCTTGCCCCACGCCGTGTTCGTGCTCATGCGCGGCCCCGAGCACGTCGCGCGCCAACGTTCGGCAGACGTGGTTTCGCGTATCTACGGCCGGCGAGGGGTGGCCGGGCCATGCCACCTGGCCGGCCCGGGCCAGGTTGTTGAACATGATCTCGACGGGATCCGAACAGGATGGAGCGGCTAGAGTCGCCACATGTTCTCGCTCGCACGCCGGACGCTCCTCGCGCTCATTCCGCTCGTCGCCGCCTGCGACAAGAGCGCGAGCACCCCGCCGCCCGCAGCGAGCACTCCGTCGCCGAGCACCCCGACGACGAGCCTCTCGGCCCCCTCGAACACTGCTGCCCTGACCCCGCCGCCGGCGGCGGAGACTGCCATGCCCAAGGACGCCGCGGATCTCGCCAAGGGCTCGAACGACTTGGCCTTCGAGCTCTACGGGCGCATTCGCGGGAGCGCGGGCAATCTCGCCATCTCGCCGGCGAGCATCTCCTCTGCGCTCGCCATGACCTATGGCGGCGCCCGGGGCGAGACGGCCGCGCAGATGAAGAAGACGATGCACTTTCCTGGCGAGCCTGCGGCCACGATGACCTCGTGGGGAAACACGACGCGCGCCCTCGTCGCCCCCGCGCGGCCGATGAAGATCCGCATGGCGAATCGCCTCTTCGGCGAGAAATCCTACTCGTTCGAGGCGCCCTACCTCGAAGCCGCGCAGACCGCGTTCGGTGCTCCGATCGAGTCGCTCGACTTCAAGCACGGTCCGGACGCTGCGCGCGCGCACATCAATGGGTGGGTCGAGGAGCGCACCGAGAAGCGCATCAAGGACCTCCTGCCCGCCACGTCCATCAATGGCGAGACGCGCCTGGTCCTGGTCAACGCCATCTACTACCTGGCCGACTGGGAAGAGCCGTTCGACAAGACGTGGACGAAGGACGAGCCCTTCCACACGACCGCGACGACACAGAAGAACGTCCCGACGATGAAGCGCACGGAGCACGTGCCGCTCGCGAAGACGAACGGCGCGCGGGTCGTGGAGCTCGCCTACAAGGGCAACCAGACTGCGATGTGGATCGTCCTTCCGGACGCGGTCGACGGCCTCGCCGAGGTGGAGAAGGGCTTCACCGGCGCGACCCTCGATTCCTGGCGGAGCAAGCTCTCCGTCGAGAACGTGCGGGTCGAGCTCCCGCGGTTCGAGGTGAACCCGAAGGAGTCTCTCTCTCTGGCCGGCAAGCTGAAGGAGCTCGGCATGACCGACGCGTTCGAGCGCGAGAAGGCCAATTTCACCGGCATCGCGAACCCGTCCGACCCTCGCGAGCGGCTCTTCATCGCCAATGTCTTCCACAAAGCCTTCGTGAAGACGGACGAGAACGGAACGGAGGCCGCCGGCGCGACGGCGGTGGAGATGGCGCGCGCCGGCGGAATGCCGCAGAAGCCGGTCGACTTCAAGGTCGACCGCCCCTTCCTCTTCTTGATCGTGGAGAAGTCGACCTCGCTGGTGCTCTTCATGGGCCGCGTCTCGGATCCCCAGGGCGGCTGACGAGTCGGCTCACGCCGCTCGCACGTCGAGCACCGCGGCGATCACACGCTCCGCTTCGTCCCAGTTGCGAACCGGGACGACCCCCTCCGGCGCCGAGCTCGCCCCGAACTGGAAGCGGTACGGGACGATGCCGGCCATGGCGTGAAGGACGTCGAGGCGATCGTCGATGAAGAGCGTGACGCCGAGATCGAGACAGATCGGCGCCTTCTCCTTCCGCTCGCGGCAGAACCGGAGCTGACCGTATGGGATGCCGGTGGTCTGGAAGAAGCGGTGGCGATCGAGCCACCTGCGCGAGCGCTCCTGGATCCGGGGACCGCACTTCGAGACGAGCCAGACGCGGCGCTCGAAGAGCGTGGTGAGGCGGCGCAGGCTCTCGAACGCGCCGTGCATGGCGGGCGCTCGCATGGCCTGCTCGTCGCTGCCACCGATGAAGCTGGTGTCAGGGCCGTCGCCTTCGATGATGACGCGGCCGATGTCGACGCCGAGGACCGGCGCCGAGGGATGTCTGTCGTTACGTTTCATGATGCCGAGAGGGTGGCCACGGCTGACTTCACCCGGAATTCATTTGTTTCTATGATGTATCCAAATTTTGGATAATCGCCTCGTCACCTTTGCCGCGTTTGCCGACGATCCCAACCTGTCGCGGACCGCGAAGCGCCTGCATCTGTCGCAGCCCGCGGTGCATGCGCAGCTGCGCGGCCTCGGCGAGGATCTCGGCGTGACGCTCTATCGCCGCTCCGGCCGTGGGCTCGTCCTGACGCCCGAGGGCGTCGAGGTCGCCGCCTTCGCCCGCGAGGAAGCGATGCGGCTCAAGGAGCTCCGCTCGAGGCTCGTCGGTGGGACCGACGCCTCGCCGGTCATTGTCGCGGCCGGCGCTGGCGCCATCGTTCACCTCCTCGCGCCTGCGCTCCGCCGCGCGAAAAGGCCCATCGAGGTCATCACCGCCGACGCCTCGCAAGCGCTCGACCTCGTGCGAAGCGGGCGAGCGCACATCGGCGTCGGCGTGTTCCCGTCGCCCCCGAGCGACCTCGATGTGACGAAGCTCGCCGACGCAGAGCAGATCCTCGTCGTTCGTCGTGGCGATCCGCTCGCACGGAAGAGACACGTGACCCTCGGAGATCTCGCGACGCGCGACCTCATCGCCCCTCCCGAGGGCGGCCCTCAGCGCGCCGCGCTCGCCACCGCGCTCGCTTCCGCGGGCATGCCCGACGTCCACATCGCCGCCGTCGCGCGAGGCTGGGACGTCGTGCTTCGCCTCGTCGAGGTGGGAGTGGGCGTCGGCATCGTCAATGCGACGTGTCTATTGCCACGCACGCTCGTCGGCAAGCCGCTGCGAGAGCTCCCGCGTGTGACCTACTTCGCGTTCACCCGTCCCCGACCGCGCGACAGCGTCCTCGGCGTCCTGCGCGCGCTCGCCACGTGATGACGTTCACGGGAGCGCTCAGTAGAGCGGCGCGGTCGTACCGGGCCCCGTCGCCTGACAGCAATGGCTGCAATCGTTCGTCGGCGCGCCCTGGCCGTTGCACGCTCCGTTGCCGTTGAACTCGCACATGGGGAGCTCTGCGCCGCGCAGCTGGCCGAGCGTCGCACAGGAGACCGCGGACGGATTCTGCACCTCGCTCGTGGTCGGGTCGTAGCCCGCGTTCGTGTCCTCCACCTCCCCGCAATAGAACTTCGCGCTGATCCCGACGTCCTCGAGGGAGACGTCACCGGTCGCGTCGAGGGTGACGCTGACGACCTCGATGGCGGCCCCCTTCCGGCCCGGGTATTCGCCGTCGAAGCTCACCTCTCCGACGGTGACCGGCGCGACATCGAAGTATCCAATTTGGGTGATCTGCGCGGGAATCGTCTCCGCGTTTCTGTAGCCGTGAGCGACAGCGCTGAATGGTACGCGGCTCGATTCGGAGTTATTGCCAACCTTGATATCGAAGATGGTCGTCCGGCCCTTGCACGCGTCGCGGACCGTGCTCTCGATCCGAATCTGATTGGGCGTCGGACGCGAGAGCCGCGCGTTCTCGAGGAGCTCGTCCGAAGGGGCGCGTTCGCGGCTCGTCGTGCTGCCGCGCGCCTCTTCGGGGGTTGGGGCTTCGCAAGCGAGGGTGACGGAGGCGCATGCGAGGGCGAGGGCGAGCGTGAGGGCCTGGCTGGGGCGGAAGGCGATCCCGAGGCGGTGATGTTCGTTCATGGTCGTGCTCCTGGAGCGGCAGACCGGCGCCGCTCGGGGATGCCCACCGCAAGCGATATGCCGCGACCGGCCGCGACCGCCGTCACGAGATGACGCGCGCTTACGTCATCGTCCGGCGCCTCTGCCGGTGCGATCCCGGAGATCGCAGCCTCGGGGCGCGCACGCACGCCCGTCAACGCGCGGGGATCCACGGTCGCGCGGGCCATCGCTCGGGCGGCGGCGGCGGCTTCACCCATCGCTGCGAGCGCTCCTCGAGGAACCATGTCGGGTCGGGGGTCTCGGGCCACTCGCAGCCGGCGGGCTCGTCGATCCCCATGTGGTAATGCACCATGGACTGATCGGCGAACGCGCCCGCGAGGAAGTCGAGCTCGCCCCAGATGTCCTGCAAGGCGCGGACGACCTCTTTCTTGTAGGGCCAGCGCTTCCTCGCGATGAGCTCGAAGCGAGCGAGGAACTTGCGCTGGCGAAAGACGATGCGCATCGCGCGCGCCGTCTGGCGGAGCCCGAGCGCGGTGAAGAACACGCGCTTCTTCCGCTTGTCTTTCCCGTCCCGCACGCGGCGCACCCATCCCATCTGCTCGAGGCGCGTGAGCATCTTGGACACCGTCGTCCGGCAAAGGTCGAGGCGCCGCGTGATCTCGAGCTGGGACATCCCGGCGAGGAGCCCGTTGGTTCGCGGGTCCCCGAGATCCCGCCAGAGCGCCGCCTGCCGGACGAGGCAGAGGAGATCGAAGCGCGCCGCGGTCATGCCTTCCACCTTGCGGAGCACGCGATGCCCGAACGCGACGGTACGCAGGTGGAGTCGCTTCGCCTGGAACACGATGGGGTGCATGGCCCCGCGCACGAGCACGCGCCGTGCCACGCGCCGCCCCCCCGCAGGGGGGAGCCCCCCTCCCGCGGCGGGCCTATTTTAATGGTTGGCAAGCCAACCATTAAAATGGCGGTCCGGCGGAGGGGTGGCGGGGGCCGGCCACCTGGCCGGCACGGGCCAGGGTGTTGAACAGGATTTCGACGGGGGCGAGAGCGACAACGGCGGTGGGCGTCAGGGATGCGCGACGAGGGATGACGAGAGAGAAACCTTGAACGCATCGATGCGGGTCGCGTCGGCGACGCCGGAGCCCGGGGGCGGCTGCGCGTTGCCGGAGTCGCACGCGAGATCGGCGGCGCCCGTGGTCGGGCGGCGGGCGCGCAGGCTCCAGTCGTTGCTCGCAGACGTGTTCTTGATCGAATCGAAGTAGTTCACCGCGATATAGGCGCCATCGCCGTCGCCGTATTTCGTGAGGGCGGTCCACACCGCGTCCCAACCAGGGTAACCGCCCACGAACTCGCCGTCCGCTGAGGTGGGCCAGCTCGTCACGCTCGCGCGCGACTTCGCGAAGAAGACGCCCACTTCGCCGAGCGCAAGGTAGCGGCGCTTCCCGTCCGCAATGACCGCCTGCCGGCGGAGCAGCCACTCGTGCCACTTGCGGACGGTGCGCGCGACCGGAATGCCCGGTGAGGTGTAGTCACCACCGTCGTAACCGTCGAAGCCGATCACGCGGAAGCGCGCGAGCAGCGTGTCCGGGATCCACTCCGCCATCTGCAGGTCGGTGTAACCGCTGCCGCCATTGGGGAAGCTCTGGAAGAAGCCGTTCAAGATCGGTGCTGGCGTGATCGGCCCGGTCCCGCCCGCATCGCGCCAGACGTCGAGGATACGATTCCAGGCCGCGACATACTCCGCCGGCGTGCCATCACCCGAGGGCTCGTGATGGAAGGTGACGAGACCTGGTCCCTTGGCGGCTTGAAAGGCGACCGCCTTGGCCTTCAACGTGTCATCCGCGGCGCCGTCCGCGATCTGCTTCCACGTGTAGGGCTGCTCCTTGAACGACGACCACGCCAGACGCCCGCTCGTGAAGGCCTCATCGAAGTGCTTCACCTCCGCCGTGGTCGCGTCGATCCGGCCCTCGTACCACCGGAGAAGCGTCGTCGGGCCAGTGAGCGCTTCCTCCTCCGCCAGCGTCGCGCCAGCCGGACACGACGCCTCGTCGACGCCATAGCCGAGATAGACCTTCCCCACCTTGTGGCCAGGAAACGCGGCGCCACCGCCGGCACCACTGCCCGCGTCACCGCTGGCGTCCGCGCTCGCGTCCGCACTGGCGTCCCCGCTGGCGTCGCCGCTCGCGTCAGCGCCGGAGCTTGCGCCGGAGTCGACACCGCCGCTGCCGCTGCCGCTGCTGCTGCTGCTGCTGCTGCTGCTGCCGCTACTGCTGCTGCTCGCGCCAGCGCCGCTCGACTCCTCGTCGCCACACGCGCCCGCCGACAGCGCGATGGCGACGAACGACAGCACGACGGGCATGGCGAGATGGCTGGTCTTCATGGGAAGATCAGCGTCGCACGCATCGACCAGGGCGCCTACACGTCCTCGCTCAACGTCCCTTCCCGCGACCGCCAGGGCCGGGGCGGCCAGCGCCAGGGCGGCCGGTGCCAGGGCGGCCGGCGCCAGGGCCAGCGCCGGAGCGGCCGGTGTTCGGGCGCGGGCCGCTCGTACGTTTTGCCGCCGCATGGGCGCGCTCCATCGCGCCCTCCGGCGGGACGAGATGATGGGGCTGACGGCCGATGAGGTCGCGACGGCCCGCTTCGATCAGCGCCTCACGCGCGAGCGGCCAGTGCTGCGTGTCCCAGTAGAAGACGAGCGCCTTCATCATGCGCTTTTCGCGGAGCTCGCGAGCCGTGTAGACCGGCTCGCCCGTCAGCGGGTCGATACCCGTGTAGAACATCGTCGTGGCCACCGCCATGGGCGTGGGAATGAAGTCCTGCACCTGGCGCGGGCGCATGCCGTTTCTCTTCAAATAGAGGGCGAGCTCGACGGTGTCCTGGAGGGTCGAGCCGGGATGCCCCGTGATGAAATAAGGGACGAGATATTGCTCTTTCCCGGCCTTCTCGCTGGCCTGGCAAAACGCCTGAGCGAAGCGCTCGTAGGTCTCGATTCCCGGCTTCTTCATCTTGTCGAGGACGTTGGGATTCGAGTGCTCCGGCGCGACGGAGAGCTGACCGCCGGTGTGGTGCCGCGCGAGCTCCGCGACGAACTCGGGACTACGGTCCGCGAGGTCATAACGGACGCCGGAGGCGATGAAGACGCGCTTGATCCCTTTTTCTTCGCGCACCGCCTTCATGAGCTGGATGAGCGGGCCGTGGTCGGTGACGAGATTCTCGCAGATGCCAGGATGCACGCACGAGAGCCGGCGACAGGAGCTCTCGATCTTCGAGTCCCGGCACTTCATCTTGTACATGTTCGCGGTGGGGCCACCGAGGTCGGTGAGGACGCCCGAGAAGCCGGCGGTCCGGGAGAGCTCGCGCACCTCCCGCAAGACCGAGGCCTCGCTCCGACTCTGAATGACGCGGCCCTCGTGCTCCGTAATGCTGCAGAAGGTGCAGCCTCCGAAACAGCCACGCATCGTCACGATGGAGTGCTTCACCGTCTCGAAAGCGGGAATTCCCTCGTTGGCATACGAGGGATGGGGCGCGCGCACGAAGGGTAAATCGTAGAGGCCGTCCATCTCCGACTCCTCCAGCGGGAGGGCCGGCGAGTTGAAATAGACGGCCTCGTCGCCGTGCGGCTGCAGGATCGGCCGGCCGTTGAACGGATTGGTCTCGTACTGAAACGCGCGGCTCATCCGCGCAAAGGCCTCCTTGTTCGTGGAGACCTCCTCGTAGGACGGCAATACGACCACCTTGCCGTCGGTGGTGAACTTGCTCTGGTCGTCGAGGAGCGGCTCCCACGCGCGCCGGTTCTTCTTCACGTGCGCCGTGCCGCGCACGTCGGTGAGGTCCGTGATCTTCTCGCCCGCGTCGAGTCGCTTGGCGATCTCCCACGCTGGACGTTCGCCCATACCGAAGACGAGGAGGTCCGCCTTCGCGTCGAGCAGGATCGAGCGCCGGACCTGATCCGACCAGTAGTCGTAATGCGCGATGCGGCGGAGCGAGGCCTCGATGCCGCCGAGCACGATGGGGAGACCGGGGAACGCCTGCCGGCAGAGGTTCGAGTACACGAGCGTCGCGCGGTTCGGACGCATGTTCGGCCGGCCGCCGGGCGAGTACTGATCCTCGGAGCGCGTCTTCTTCTGCGCCGTCAGCTTGTTCAGCATCGAGTCGAGGTTGCCCGCAGACACGCCGACGAAGAGGCGCGGCCGCCCCATCCTCGAGATGTCGGCCGGCGAGTCCCACTTCGGCTGAGCGATGACGCCGACCTTGTACCCGCGGCCCTCGAGGAAGCGCGCGATGAGAATGGGCCCGAACGCCGGATGGTCGACGTAGGCATCACCAGTGACGATGAGGATGTCGAGCTCCTTCCAGCCGCGCGCCTCCATCTCGTCGCGCGTCGTTGGGAGAAACCGTGGTTTCTTCCCGATTCGAAGGAGACCGGTCATGGGCGATGGATGATACCTTGGCCGCAGCATGGAAGCCGGTAAGCGGAAGATCGCCGTCATCGGCGGTGGAGCTTGGGGTCTCGCGCTCGCGGCGGCGGCCGCCCGGGCCGAGGGGGAAGTCGTCCTCGTCTCGCGCCGCGATCCTGCGGGAATTCCGCGTGGAGTGAAGGTCATCCAGGGGATGAAGGAGGCCGCCCAGCACGCGCGCCTCGTCATCCTTGCCACGCCCTCCAGCGTCGTCCGCGCTGTGGCACGGGACCTCGGCGATCACCTCGACGGTAGCCACTACGTCATCCACGGGGTTCGCGGGCTCGTCCATGACGAGGACGACGACGAGCTCCACACCATCTCGGACATCATCAAGGAAGAGACGCCGGTGCGCCGCACGGGCGCGCTCGGCGGGCCTGCCCTCGCGCAGGACATCCTCGCGGGCAAGCCCTCGGTCCTCGTCGTGGGCTCCCGATATCCGGAGGTCTCGGAGGCGGCCGTCGCCGCGTTCGGCTCCCCTTCGCTTCGCGTGTATCCGACGAACGACGTGAAGGGCCTCGAGTGGGCGAGCGCGCTCGTCGGGTGCCTCACTATCGCCGTCGGGTACGCGCAGGCCATGAACACGAGCGCGGGCCTCGTCGCGGCGCTCATCTCGCGCGCCGTCGGTGAAGCGTCGCGCATCGCGGCGGCCGCGGGCGGTGAAGAGAAGACGCTCCTCGGCCTCGCGGGCTACGGTGATCTCCTCGCGTCGATCGCGCAGGCCGAGCGCCCCGAGGTCCTCGTGGGTCAGGCGCTGGCGCGCGGCCTCTCCCCCGCGGAGGCGGCCAAGGCAGCCGAGCTGCGCGTCGAGGCGCTCGACCTCATTCCGCGCGTCGTCCGCTGGTCGGAGCACGCCGGTGTCCGTGTCCCCATCTTCCACGCGCTCGCCAATGGCGTCGTGCAGGGTCGGTCCGCGGACGCGATCCTGCACGAGCTGATGACCCTTCCGGTCGAGCACCGCGCCTAGACCCACGCGGAGACCGCGCAGCGCGGTTCAGTCCTGATTCATCGCCGCGTTCGTCTGGCAGACGGGATCGAACGGAGGGCAGGCCTCGGCCGGGCTCGGCTCCGGCTCATCCGGCGGGAAGCATGGGATGAACGGGAGACAGTTCTTCATCCACTCGGGCTCGTCGGTGGGTGGCGCGGGAGGAGCGCCCGCATCCGCCGGCTCGGCCTGCGGCTCGGACGAGGTCACCGGCGCCGGGACGGTCGACTCCGTCGTCGTCACGGGGGTGCTGTTCGTCTCGCTCGTGGTGGAGGTCGTCGTGGAGGCCGGCGCGTCGCCGAACGTGCTCGATGTCGGGGGCGCGGGATCGGCGCAGGCTGCGAGCGCGACCGCCGACGCGACCGCGAAGGCGGTGAGATCGAGGCGCATCAGTTGGGCTCCGACGTCGCCGACCAGGAGCCGGCGCTGCACTTCACGACGTGCGACTCGTCCTTCACGTAGGCGATGTAGGCCTCGGTCGTCTCGTCGCACTCGGGGAGCTGGCTCGCGGTGTCGACGGCGAACTGTCCCGTCGACATCGCCGCGCTGTCATTCGCGGCCGGCGCGCCGCTCGGATGACCGAAACAGCCCGTCAACATCGCCATCGCCGTGAGGACCACCACCGCTCCCATCTTCGTCATGGAAGTAGGAACGGCCCCGCGCGGGAGAGCTTAAGGGCGGCTATTTCGCGCGTTTTGCCGCGTATTCGTGGAGGCCGGCCCTGGCCTTCTTGCGGAGGGCGCTTTGGAAGAAGGGCGTCCAGCCGAGGAGCACGCCCGGGACCCCGAGCGCCATCCGCGTCCATTTCCAGAGATCGAAGACGTCGGTGTGCGTCTTGATCTTGTCCCCCTCGAACGTGAAGGTCGCGTCGATGCGGTTCAGGACCTTCTTCCCCGTGGCGCTGAACGTGTAGCTCGCGTCCCAGTGCGCGCTCGTGTCCGTGATGTTGCTCGGCTCGACCTCGAGGTCTTTTCCGCGCTCGCACAGCATCCGCCACATGTTCTTCGCGTCCTCGCCCTTCAGGTCGGTGAAGACGGGATCGGAGAAGCGCACGTCGTCGGCGTAGTGCTTCACCATTCCTTCGGCGTCGCGCTTCGAGAACGCCTCGTAGAACGCCTTGATGACCGCTGCGCTCATGCTTCGTCCTGATCGAGCTCGGCGCTCTGCTTCGACACGGGCATCGAGCTCGATGACAGCGCCGCCGGGTGAATGGAGACCCCCATCCGCTCGCGAGCCTGGGCGTAGCGCTCCGACGCGCAGTAGGCGAGGAGATCGCCGCGCTTGTCGTCCGTCGTCAGCTCCGCGATGGTGCGTTTCTCGTCCTTGAGCAGGCGCATCGCCACGCGCAGATCGCCAGCCAGGAGGAGGCCCGCGCGCTGGGCCGTCAGCTCGACGCCGCGGATCCAGGCGAACAGGTCGAGCTTGCCGCCGCGCGCGTCGAGACGAGCGACGATCTCCGCGAGCTTCTTCTTTTGCTCGGGGGAGAGCTTCCCGCCCAGCTCCGCGTTCACCTTGCTGCCGCCTTCGCTCGGCGGGGGGACCGAGATCCCCGGGATGACGAGGCGGAGGGCATTCAGCACGAGCGACGAGAGGTCGGCGAGCGTGGGGAAGAAGATGAGCGGGTAGTGCTCGGGGCGGTAGTACGTGAGGTGGCGGCCGGCGAGGAACGCGAGCTCCTGCACCGTTCGACCCGAGGTGACGTTCGGGCCGAGGGCGGTCGCGCGCGTCGAATAGGGGATCGCGGCCACGCCCGCGGGCACCTCGCCGAGGGCATAGAGCTCTGGCAGCGGAATGCCGAGAGCGCGCGCGGCCCACACGAACGTGCGAACGACGGACGCGGTCGAGCCCTTGTCGAGCTTCTTCGCCGCATCGAGCGACGGCAGCTTCTTCTTCGACTCGAGCTCCTCGATGCGCAGCGCGACGGCGGGCT
The DNA here is from genome assembly GCA_046351255.1 of Labilithrix sp. Lineage (GTDB taxonomy): Bacteria > Myxococcota_A > Polyangia > Polyangiales > Polyangiaceae > Labilithrix. Next base: position 28,579 of record JAXLYU010000028.1, on the reverse strand, counting down.
CGCCGATCGTCGCCATGATCTCGTCGACGAGCGCGTCGGCGCCGTCGGCCGCGAGGAGCTCGTCCCACCACTTCGGCGAGACGCCGGTCGTCGGGCGGATCGGGCCCTCGGGGCGGAATTGCTCGATCACGAGCTCCTGCGCGACGTCACTCGCGCCGAGCTCCTCGAGGCAGGTGGCCGCGAGCCAGGCGCGATCCGGACGCTGCGCGCGTTGATGAAGCTCGTAGAGCCGCCGATACGTCTGCGCGCGGAGGGGCGCATGCGCGGCCGCGATCTCGAGCTCGCGCGCCGCTTTTCCGCGCTCCCCCTTCGCCGCGTAGAGCTCGGCGAGCGCTGCGCGAGTCTCCGAGTCGTCGGGGCGAAGCTGCACCGCGCCCGCCATCGCCTCGAGCGCGCCGGGGCCGTCGAGCAGGCGATCGCGACGGAGGATGCCGAGCTTGCGGCAGACCTCCCACGCACGATCGCGATCGCCGAGGCCGGCATAGCGATCGATGAGCCGCTCGTAGATGGCGGCGAGCTCCGGCCACTCCTCGCGACGCGTGCGCACCGCGACGAGCGCCGAGAGCGCGCGGTCGCACTGCGGATCTTCGTCGAGCGCCATCTCGAGAAACGCGAGGCCGCGGGGCTCCTCGCGCAAGCGCCCGAGCACGACGTCGGCCTGGGCGAAACGGAAGGAGCCGCGGTGACGCGCCTGAGTGGAGATGCGCACGAGCGCGTCGAGGCCGTCGACGAGCTTCGCCCACTGCTTGGTCAGCGTGTAGTAGTCGCGCAGCTTGAGGAGGATGCCGACGTCGTCGGGACGAAGCCTCGCCGCCTCCTCGAGGGTCGCGAGCGCCTTCTCGACGCTCTTGAGCCGGCGCTCCTCGAGATCCGCGATGATGCAGAGCTCGGTCGCCTTCTCGTCCGGATCGTCGACCGCGTCGGCCTTCTTCCGCCGTGCGAGCGCGACCCGCTCCCATTCCTTCGCCTTCGACGCGAGGCGAATGAGACCCTCGATCGACCGCATGTGCTTCGGATTGACGGTGAGCGCCTTCTCGTAGTTCGTCTCGGCCTCGCGCGGCTTGCCCTGCACGCGCTTCACCTCGGCGACGCACGCGTAGATCGAGGCCTGCACCTGTGTCGCATCGGCCGGGAGGACGAAGAGCGCCCGCTTGTAGGCGTCGAGCTCGTTCTCCCAGTCCTTGGCCAGGCGGAACTTGGCCGCCTCCTCGAGGATGGGCCCGACCTCCGGCATCGGCGGCAGCATCGACGGAGCCCGCATCGAGACGGCGGGGCGGTCGGCGTCCGTCGCGATCGCAGAGAGAGGAGGAGGGGGTACGGAGAGGCCGTGCTCTTCGCCCTCAGCCGAATCGTCGGTTGGTGGCGGAAGGCTGTCTTTCGGTGGAACGAGCGACGGCGGCGGCTCCGAATGGCGCTGAGCGCCATCCGCGGAGCGGTACTTGGTGCCCTCAGGATCGGTCGACATGACGGCTTCGCAGCGTACTGGATCCCGAAAGATGGATCCGTGGGTATCCACTCATGATCCCCTGGGTGGATCATGGTGGCCACAACGACGCAAAAGCCGCCCGTCGCCCGGAAGACGAGGTGGAACGAGGTGTGCGTATGTAGGCAATACGATGGTTGGACGTTGGGTAGTTCTTTGCGCAACGGCCCTTGGCCTTGCGGCTTGTGGCTCGGATGACGGGAAACCTGAAACGAACGACGACGGCGTGGGGGCCGAGTCGAGCGTGACGGACAGCACCCGGCCAGCCACCGACGATCCCGCCGTCATCGCCAAGAAGCTCGAAGAGAAGCCGTGGGAGGTCGTCTCCAACAAGGGCGAGACGTACCTGCCCAACGTGTTCTACGCGGACGCCTCCGAGAACGAGCAGATCATGCCGTACGCGGCCGACGGGCACGTCATGATCGATCGGCTCATCTACCCGACGCTCGGCAACCCGAACCTCTATACGAAGAACGACATCAACGACGAGCTCGCGGTGGTCCTCCGCATCGAGGACGCGGCGATGGCGCACCTGAACCCGCACCTCGAAGACGTGGCGGGCTCTAGCCTGAAGCGGCTCGTCGTGCCGAACGATCCAGAGACCGGCTTCGCGTTCTTCCTCGTCCCGCGCAGCGCACGCAACTCCGCCACCGAGTCGACCAGCGCCATCTCTTTCGGCGGCAGCACGAACGTGGTCCGCATCTACCCGAACTCCGTGTTCGTGAACCCGGAGCCGAACGACGAGCCCGCACAGCTCAAGAAGCGCCACACCGTCCGCTTCCTCTTCAAGCAAGGCGCGATGCAGCGCGCGGGCGCGGGCCTCTACGACCTTCGCTTCGAGATGAAGAAGGACAACTCCATCGTCAAGGTGGAGAACAAGCCCGTCGTCGAGTGGCAGTTCAACGCCGTGCGCGTGTTCGACACGGAGCCCGACGAGCACTCGGTCGTCAACATCACCGATACCCAGGTATCGGTCGGTGACCTCTACGGCGACAAGACGCGCGACAAGCTCGACGAGCTCGTGCAATTCCTCAATACGACGAACGACGCCGCCATCAAGAATGCGTCGTTCATCACGTTCAACGGCGACCTCCACAACGGAGGCTCACCCGGCTCCCTCCGCCAGCGCCCCGTCGCCACGACGTACGCGGAGGAGTCGAAGTCGATCGTCAATCTCCTCAAGTATCTGCCAATGCCGATCTTCCTGACGACCGGCAATCACGACGGCTACGTCGCGACGGGTCAGGTGCCGTCGGCGGTGAAGGTCGTGGACACCCTCGTCCTCGACAATCTGAAGAAGGTCATCGACGACCAGACGACGCATCCTTGGGCGGGCTTCAACCACGACGACTTCAACGACTTCCTCGCGCGCACGAAGGCGACCGATCACCTCGGCGGCGAGCACAAGGACATCATCACGGGCAGCTTCGCGCGCACCGCGAGCGCGGATGGCTTCGCGAGCTGGAAGGAAATCCCGAAGCGCGAGCGCAACTTCATCCTCTACGACGGCTTCTACCAGTGGCAGAAGACGTACGGCCCCCTCTACTACTCCCACAAGTTCGGAAAGAACTTCTACGTCTCGCTCAACAGCTACGAGCTCCGCCAGCACCGGCGCAGCGGCTGGGGCATGTACACCGTGAACTACGGCGGCGGCATGAGCGACGTCCAGATGCAGTGGCTCGACCGCGAGCTCCTGCGCGGAAAGCAGGACGCGAGCGACGTCATCATCCTCGCTCACCACGACCCGCGCGGCGGCCACAAGGGCAAGGACCTCGGCTACTACTTCGAGCAAATGGACTATCGCTCGGTGCAGTCGAGCGCGATCGACTACCTCGTCGGCAAGGTCTGGAATCCGGCCGTGTGCAAGCTCCCGGACTGGGCCCTCACGACGGAGCAGACGGAGTCGTGCGCCCACGACGGCCTCCAGGAATGGATGCGCCCCGACGCGGAGTTCGATTGCCCCTGGGACCAGCGGAAATCCGACTTCACGTGCGACGCATCGAAGGGCGAGCCGTTCGCGAGCGGCGTCGAGCTCCTGAAGCGGGTCGCGGCGAGCACGCAGGTGCGAACGATGCTCCTCGGGCACACGCACTACAACGCGATGGAAGTGATCCAGCAGGGCGAAGAGCTCGTGCCGGGCCAGTTCCCCGTCGACGGCAACGCGAGCGTGAAGTTCGCGACGCTCGAGGTCGTGAATCCGATTCGCGGTTATGCGTCGGAGCAGACGGCGAACGGCTCGTCCGACGACTACGACAACCACAACGTACCGCTGGCTCCCCTCGAGCAGAGCTTCAACGCGTTCACGAAGCAGTACGACAAATCCGTCAGCGGCTGGAGCCGCACGCTCGCCGCGACCCAGGGCCCCCGCGAGCTCGTCGTCCTCCGCCTCGTCTCGGCATCGGACCTCGCGAACGCGACGTATTCCGGCGGCAAGAGCGCGATGGGCTTCGCCGTGCTCGGCCTCACGGTGAAGGATGATCCGCGCGGCGTGACGCAGCCGCAGGTGAATCGCGCGAAGTTCTACGCCAACACGGGGCACGCCTCGTTCACGGTCGTCGGTGAGATCGACATCGACCGCACCAGAGGCATCAAGCCGCACGACCCGCAGAATCCGGTCGAGAAGCTGTTCGACTGGTAATCGTTATTCGCAGTAGTCGGTGCACTGCCAGGTAGCGTTCGCGGGACCGGTGATGTTCTTCACCGGTGGGAAGCTGCCTGGGCAGTCGGCGCGCGGCGTGGCACGCGGACCAAAGCTGTAATTGACGATACCGCTGCCGCGAGAGTCGAACGACACGTTGACTCCAGCCGCGGTCTTGCCGGTACCGCCGACACACGCGCGGAGCGCGCCGAGGTGCTTGTCGAGCGCCTTCGCGAGCGCGGCTTTGTCGGACTCCTTCGGCGACGCGCCTTCCTTCGGAATGCAGACGAAGGAGCAGGTCGCGCGGCTCGCGATCGGCACGGTCTTCGGCCATGGGCCGGAGTCCCCGCCGCTCACTCCTTTTTGATCCGGAGTCGCGGGCATGACGGCCGCCGGCGGCGGCGTGTCCGCGGGCGCGGGCGCCGCCTCGGCGGTCGCCGACTTGCCACCCGGCGTCACGAGCGTGCAGCTATTGGCATAAACGCCGAGGATGCCGATCGACGAGCGGTCGACCACGGCGATGCGATCGGTCGGCGTGGCCTTCTTCGCCGACGCGTTCATGAACGCGAAGCCGAGCCAGACGAAGGGAAATGGGATCGCGAACGAGTGGGCGCACGAGTCGCCCTCTTTCGTCGTCTCGATCGGGTTCTCGGTGACCGACTGCGGCTGCCGCGAGACGTTCACGATCACGCCGGTGAGGATCGCGTGGCGAGGGAACACCGCGCCCGTTCCCGCGCCGCAGCCGGCCGCCGCCAGCGCGCAAGCCAGGATCCCGAGCCGCGCCGAGGCGCTCGCGGGCTTCATTCGCCGTGCACGACGGTGCAGTGACGGGCGAAGAGGCCGAGGACGCCCATCATGTCGTTGTCGACGAGGCCGATCTTCGTGACGCCGCCGTTCTTCGCGGCGGTCGTCGCGCTCGCGTCGCCGATGGCGACGAGCCCGAGGATCGAGAAGGCACACGCCTCACCGCGCTTGTTGCCGACCGGGTTGGCGGTGGCGGATTGATGCGCCTCGACGCCGGTGTAAACGCCTCCGATGAGCGGCGACGCCCACGGATAGGCACACCCGGTCAGAAGAAGAAGCGCCGCCCCAACGAGTGCTCGTCCCCACATGGGTCGACAGACTACGACGCGCCGGTGCATCGCGGCAACCACCTTCCCGGCGAGGACTGCTACTTCTCGGCCGTGCCGCAACCGCGTCCGCCGCGCCGACTTCTCTCCGCGATGTTCGCGCTCGCCGCCGTCACGCTCGGCCCTCCCGCGCGCGCCGGCGGGGACGAGCCGGCCGCTCCGCTCCGCTTCGCGAATCAGGCGCGCGAGACGCGGCTCGACGCGGCGTGGTCGCGATCGCGTCGCAACGACGCGCGCGCCGACTACGTCAACGGGCTCCAGGTCTCGCTCCTTTTCGGCGCGTCTCCGCAGCTCGAGCGGTGGCGCATTGGTGGCGCGTCGGGCGCGATGTTCCGCGCCGTCGACGACAAGACGTTCCTGCTCTCCCTCCCCTACGCCGATCTCACGGGCGGGATCCGCGCCGCCTTCTTCGAGGCGTACGCGTTCGTCGGGATGTCGTGGCTCACGGTCGGCATCTCTCACGCCGAGCTCGCGTTCGGAGGTCTCGCGCCGCGCGTCGGCGTCGCGGCCGGCGTCCAGACGCGTCCGCTCTACGTGCATGCGTTCGCGGCGTCCGAGTATCACCCGTTCCTCGTGGGCACCTCCGACATCCGCGCGTACGTGTTCGGCCTGTCGGTGGCGCTCCTCGACCGGCCGTAGCTTCCGGCGCGCGTCTACGACGAGGCGAGCTCCGCCACGCAGAGGGCATGATCACTGTCGACGGTGATGGCCGCTGCACCCTCCACGTGCGGGCCATGGTCGCGGAGCGCCTCGTTGTGGGCCTCGAAGCTCGCGAGCGCCTGGTGGAGACGCTCGCTGAGGAGGATGTGATCGATGAGCGTTGGCCCGCCGCCGTGGAAGCAGGAGAAGGCGCCCGCGGGTGCGCTCGCACGAAGGTGATGCTTCGCGGTCGGGTCGATGCCGCGCACGAGCCGCACGGGGAGCGACTCGGGCACGTCGTTGAGATCGCCGAGCACGCAGATCGCGTGGTCCGGCGACGTCGCGAAGATCCCATCGACGAGGCTGCGGACGAACAAGGCCTCCGCTGCGCGCTGGACGAGGCTGCGAATCGCCGACTCGCCTGCCGCGTGAAGGTTCGCGTCGGGGAGCTCCACGCCCTGTGCCGTCTTGAGCGGCGAGGGCAGGTTCGACTTGAAGTGGGCCGTGAGGACGTCGACCTCTCCGAGCGAGCCGCCGTCGACGCGCACGTGAACGACGCCGCGGCGGAGCGGGATACGGCCCGCGAACGGATCCGGGTCTCCCTCGACGAGGCGCGGAAACGGCAGCGACTTCGCCTGGTGCACCTGCGACCAGAGGATGGGCAGGCGCGAGAGGATGCAGTTCCCGATGCCGCGCTTGTCCTGCGTCCCCACCACCGGCGGGCCATAGCCGAGCTCGGGGACCCGCTCGACGAGCATCCTCGCCATCGCCTCACCCCCCATTTCCTGCAGCGCGACCACGTCCGCCCGCGCTCGCCGGAGCGACGCAGCCGCCGCGTCCACTTTTTGCTCCACGAGCCCCTGCTCTTCCGGGCCTCGTGGTGAGAAGAAATCCTTCAGGTTGAACGTCGCGATCCGGAGCGCCATCGGCTCGCGATGCTATCCTTCTTTCATGGAGTTCGAGCTCAGCGAAGAGAAGATCCGCGCCGTCGTCGCGCACCTCGCGACCCTCCGTGCCGAATATGGCGATGCGTTCGCCGAGCCCGACCTCATCGAGCCCAACGGCGAGTACTTCCCCGACGAGTTCAAGCTCGAGCCCGAGAGCATCGAGCGCCTTCTCCATCGCATGGTGGGCTATGCGCCCCTCTCCGACGATCTCGACATCGGCCTGGGGTTCATCCAGCCCGACGGCGAGGTCCAGGGCGGCGGCTGCGGGTCGGGCGCGTGCGGCACCGGCGGCCTCAAGGCCATCGCGCGCGGCGGCGCGGTCGAGACCGAGGACGGCTACGCCGCCCTCGTCCACGTCTCCGACGTCGGCGATCCCGCCATCCTCACGACCGCGCTCGCCCGCGCCATCGGTCGCATCACGCTCTTCGAGGTCGACGCCGAGCTCGATCCCCGCAACGAGGGCCCGCTCAGCGAGCTCACCGCCATCGCCTCCGGCTTTGGCGTGCTCCTCCTCAACGGCGCCTGTGTCTACAAGAAGGGCTGCGGGGGCATGAAGCGCCACCAGGCCACACACCTCGACGTGGAGGAGGTCGCGCTCGCCACCGCGCTCTTCGTCCGCGCCACGGGCAAGAAGCCCGGCACGGTGAAGAAGCACCTCGAGGTCACGCAGAAGGAGGCCTTCGACGCCGCGCTCGGCTGGGTCGACGGACAGCCCACGCTCGTCAAGGCGCTCACGGAACGGCCAGAGACCCTGAGCGACGGCGTCTTCTCGTTCGAGGCCCCGAAGGGCTTCCTCTCCCGTCTCTTCGCGAAGAAAGAGGACGACCTCTCGACCGTGAAGCCGAAGACGCGCACGCTCTCCGAAGACGAGCGACGCCGCATCGCCGAGGCCAAGGCGCTCGTCGACGAGGCACTCTCCGAGTCGTGACCCATCCCGTCCTGCGAACGCCTTCGCCGCTCCCGGCGTGGGTGCCGTTCGCCATTGGCTTCATCGTCCTCGCCCTCGCCGACGAGCCGGCGCTCGGGGTGCCCGCGTGTCTCGCGGGGGTCACGTGCGTGCTGGTGGCGTGGCCGCGCAAGGTCGACGTCGGCCTCGAAGGGATCCGCGTGCGCCCGTTCCTGGGCATCGGCGGCCGAACCATCCCGTACACCGCGATTCGCCTCGCCGCGCCCGACGGCCCGAAGCGGCTCGTCGTTCGCACCATGCGGAACGAGGCGCTGACGCTCCATGCCGGCCTCTTCACCAGGCTCCCCCACGACGTGCTCGATCGGTTCTGGAAGGCGATCGCGGCCGGGGCCGAGGACGGCGCGCGCGGCGTCGAGCGACAGGCCCTCGCGCGCTCCAGACGCTCCACGTCCGAGTGGCGCCAGAGCCTCCGCGAGCTCGCCCGGCCGGCGACCTATCGCCAGGCGACGGTCTCGCGCGATCGCCTCTGGACGATCGCCGAGAACCCCGGGCTCGATCTCGAGCTCCGCGGGGCCGCGATCGTCGCGCTCTCGTCGCTGCTCGACGACACGGCTCGCGAGCGCTTTCGCCGGATCGATGCGGAGACACTTCACCCCGCCCTCCACGTGCTCCTCGAGCACGCCGCGAACGGCCACGGTGAGCCTGACGCGCGCATCGTGGACGCCGCGCTCGACGGGCTCGCCCGCTAGGACAGCCCTCGCTCCGATCGAGTATGCTGCCGCGCCCAGATGGACCGCCGCCCGCCCGAGCCCGAATCGGAGGAAATCAGCCTCTACATCACGACGTACTACTCGCTCCTGCGCTCCACGGGCGAGGTCAGGGTCCGCGCCTTCGAAGAAGCGCACGCGTTCAGCGGGTCGAGCCTCCATCTCGGCGCCCTTTCCGACGTGCCGGACCTCTCCGCGTTCGCCTACGCCGCGGCGCGCCTCCCGGACTGCATGATCGACGTCGACCTCGTCGTCCTCGGGCAGTCGCACGAGCTCTTCGAGGCGTCCGGCTACGACGTCCGGCAATGGGACATCGTGAAGACGCGCGGTCGGCGCCGACCGCTCCGGTTCGACGGACAGAAGACCCTCGCCGTCTTCATCGCCAGCGCGAGCGACATCGACGACCTCGTCCCGATCGTCACCGCGTACCAGATCGAATGGAACAAGATGCACGAGCGTCTCCGCCGCGCGTCGCTCACCCCCGAGACGATGGCGGAGTCGGCCAAGGACTCGACCGTGATCGCGCAGGCGCTCGGCGTCGAGGTCCACGAGGCGCAGAAGCTGTTCGACGCCCTCGGGCCCACGCGCCTCGAGCGTGGATGGAAGACGCTCTACGAGCGGCGCCTCGACCTGCGCATGCGCATGCTCGCGGCGTCCCATTCGCAGTATCAGCGCGCCGCGCAGCGGTGGTGGAGCGGGATCGAGCCTTCGTATCTGCGAAAGACGGAGCCGCGCCGCCCGCCGGTGTATTTCGTATCCTCGAATACCCACGCGATCGCCAATCTCGTCGGCGGATATGCGCAGCGCCACGCGGGCGAGATCGTGAGATGGGCGAAGGAGGCCAATCCGGAGGACCTCGCCGACGACATCACGCGCGCCGCCGACACCGGCGACCCGGCCACCCTGGCGCCGTTTCTCTATTATCTCCTCCGCGGATACATCCACGCGTCTCCCGACACGAAGAAGATGAACGAGGTACGCGCGTTCGAGCAAACGCACGGCCTCGTCCATCTCTCGGAGCCCGGCCACATCGACGTCGACGCGCAGATCGCCAAGCTCTGCGAGCTCGACCCGGCCCTCATCGATCCGCGCCTCCGCATTCCCGGCATCGAGAAGCTGAAGGCGAGCGACGCGGTCCTCGTGAATATCGATTATCCGCTCGGAATGGCCGCGTATCACCTGCTCTCGCGCGTCGGGCAGGGCGTCGGAGATCTGCGCGGCGTGTACGTCATGGGCAAGGCGGCGACGCTGAACGGTCGCGTCGGCGACGTCATGCTGAGCGGCGCCGTCTACGACGAGCACTCGAAGAACAGCTTCCTCCTCCGGAACGCGTTCACCGCGAAGGACATCGCCCCGTGGCTCCGGCACGGAAGCGTCTTCGACAACCAAAAAGCGGTGACGGTGCGGAGCGCGTTCCTCCAGAGCAAGGAGTACATGGATGGCTTCTATCGCTCCGGCTACACCGTCCTCGAGATGGAGGCGGGCCCATTCCTCGCGTCCGTCTACGAGCTCGTGAACCCGCGCCGCTACCCGAGCGACGAGATCGTCCACCTCTCCGCCCATACGAGCTTCGACGTGGGCATCGTGCACTACGCATCGGATACGCCGTATTCGCGGCGCCAGTCGCTCCTGTCGAAGAGCCTCAGCTTCTTCGGTGTCGACGCGACGTACGCCTGCGCCATCGCCATCATGCGCCGGATCTTGGAGCGCGAGGTAGAACGACTCGGCTGATCGCGAGGGTCAGTTTCCGAAGACGCGGACCGAGACGCCTTCGGCGGTATTCGACACGAGGGCGCGCTTTCCGCCGCCGAGCGCGACGTAGCTGACATTCGAGGCACATTCGCCGGCGGTGAGATTGGTGGTGGCCTTCTCCGTCACGTGTACTGTGCATTGATCGCCCTCGGTGATCGCGGTGACGAATCCGGTCGATGTCCCGAATCCAATGACCTGGCCGGAGACGGACTCGCCTGCCGTGACCGCGCCCTGCGCGTCGATGGCGCTCACGCCGCTGGCGGAGACGAATCGAAGTCCGCTCTTCGTGAATGCGAGCGCGCTCGGTCCGGCGTCGTTCGGGAGCGTGGCGAGGCCCTTCGTGCCGAACTTCGCGTCCGGCTTTCCGGCGGCCGAGAAATGCGCCAGGAGCGTCTTGTCGGCGCCCGTGGTAACGGCATAGATCGAGTCATCGGCGCCGAGCGTGAGGCGCGTGACCGTGGCGCGGTCGTCGCTCGCGAGCCAGAGGCCCTGGTCGCCGAACGACGCGTCGAGCGAGCCGTTCGCGTTCAAGCGAACGATGGCGGCATGATCGCTGAAGCGACCGGCGACGAGCACCTTGCCGTCCTTGGTCACGGCGGCGGCGCCCGCGCTCGGCTCGAGGTCGAGCGGGTCGGGCGTGAAGGTCGCGTCGACCGCGCCGTCCGCGCCGATGCGTGAGACGAAGTAGCGACCGCGCGCGTCGGTCTTCGCGACGCCGGCGACGAGGAGGCCGTCCTCGTGAGAGAGGACGACGCCGTCGAGCGCGACGGGGGCGAGCATGACCTCCGCCTGCGCAGAGCCGTCGGCGCTGATGATCGTGAGCGCAGCGGCCGGGCCCTTGCTGCCAAGCACGCCGATCGATCCGTCCGTGCGACGGGCGGCGGAGATGGCGACGCTGCCAGGCAGCGTGAGCGAGCCGTTGGTGCCGAACGTCGCGTCCGGCGCGAGCGGTCCGTCGCCCGGAGCGGTATCGCCTTCGTCGAGATTCGACTCGGTCGCGGAGGACACCTCGTCGGCCGGCCGGGCGGAGCAGCCCGCAGCGACGGCGAGGAGGAGGAGGGGCAGGACATGACCTGCGGCGCGACCAAGAGAGGACATGCGGGTCCGGAAGCAAGATGCGCACCCTTGCCTACATGTGCGGAATCACTGGCCGAGGATGGCTCGAACATGGACGAAACCGCGCGTTTTCTGGATCGAATGCGCCCTAGTGATCGATTCGCTCGTGCGCGAGCGCTTGCGCAAGCGGGTCCATCTCGAGAGGGATACGGGCCTCGCCCGCGTCCCAGATCGTCATCCAGAAATCGGAGCGCGCGCGGGGCCGGAGGCGGGCGCACCGGAGGTCGACGCCGAGCGTGCAGACGACGGCCTTCGTCGCGTCGAGACGGCGGGAGACCTCGTCGAGCACCGGTCCGTCGAAGGGGCAGTAGAGGAAGATCACCGTCGCGTCGAGGTCGCAGTCACGCGCGTCGCCGGGGCGAACGTTCGCGACGTCGATCGATCGATCGACGAGCTCGCGCTGGAGCTCGACGCCTCGGACGCGCGCGCCGGTCAGGAGATGCACGAGCGCGAGGAGCTTCCCGACCCCCGCGCCCAGGTCGAGCACGACATCGTCCGCACGCACCGGCACCTCGTGGATGGCGCGAACGATCGCGCCAAGGCCGGTCATGTGATGACCGACGAGATGGGGCCCGGGCGAGGCGCTCGACGTCGCCTCGACGCCGAGCATCGCCTCGACCGCGGGATCACGCTCGCTCGGCGGGAGCGAGGCGAGCCACGTGTAGAGGTCAGCTCCGGAGCGCATCCTCGACGAGCTCGAGGCGATCCTGGCCCCAGTAGAGCTCGCCATCGACCATGAACGTGGGCACGCCGAAGACGCCGAGCTCGGCGGCGCGCTGCGTCTGCGCGCGGAGCTCCGCTTTCACCTCGTCACTGCCCGTCTTCGCGGCCGCGGCGCGGGCCACCTCGGGATCGCCGACGCACTCGGCGAGTACGGCCTCGTCGGTGATGTCCTTGTCCTCGAACCAGTTCACGCGGAATACGTTCTCGCGATATCTCGCTTTGTGCGAATCCGGCAATGCCAGATAGAGGCGAAGGGCCTTCAGGGAGAGGGTGGGGAATCGAGCGGGGAATCGGTAGGGCACTCCCCAGTATTTCGCCCAGCGCTCGAGATCCTTGGCAATCCACATCTGCTTCGAGACGGGGAACGTGGAGAGCGGCACCTCGGGCGCGCCGAGCGACTTGAAGAGACCGCCGAGGAGGATCGGCGTCCACTTCACCTTTGCGCCCGTGCGCCGGGCGAGCGCCTCGACCTGCGACGCGCCGAGATAGGCGAACGGGGACGAGAAATCCCAGAACACCTCGAGCTCCTTGACCGACGCGGACGCGGGCGGCGTGCCGCCGAGGCGCGTGCCCTCGATCTGCTGGAAGCGATCCTGACCCCAGTAGAGCTCGCCATCCACGATGATGGTCGGTACGCCGAAGATGCCGAGGGCGATTCCGCGCTCGGTGCGCGCGCGCAGGTCGTCCTTGATCTCCTGGGTCTCGATCGCGGCGAGCACCTTCGCCGCATCGTGCCCCGCGCGAGTGACGACCTCGGCGATCACCTCGCGCGACGAGATCTCGCGACCATCCACCCAGTACGCGCGGTAGAAGCCGTCGATGACGGCGGGATCCATCTTCGTCACGATGGTCGCGCGGAGCGCCTCGACGGAGCGCAGCGGGTGCCCGGGCGGCATCACGAGCGGCACGCCGCGGATCTTGGCCCAGCGCTGCATGTCCTTCGCGTCGTAGGCGAGGCGCGCAGGCGAGCGCGACTCGAAGAGCTTCTGCGGCTGCTCGTTCGCCTTGAAGATGCCGCCGAGCAGGATCGGCTGATAGACGAGCTCGCGGCCGAGGCGTGCGGCAAACGCGCGGATCTGCGTCGAGCCCAGGTACGCGTAGGGACACGTGTAGTCGAACCAGAAATCGAGCGACGACGACATCGCATCTATCTACCATCGAACGACCCTTGGACGTCGTCGACCACCTCCTGAAGTCCGCGCTGGCGGGGCCCATTCCGAGCTTCGACGCCTGGCTCGCGCGCGTGAGAGACGCGACGTACGAGGCGTCGATCGATCGCGCGCTCGGGGCCGGCTTCGAGGCCGATCGCCTGGGCTATGCGTTCGTGGGCGGCTACCTCGCGGCGCTCGAGCGTCTCCTCGGCGAGCGGAGCAGCGTCCGCCGCTGCCTCGCCGCGACGGAGGCGGGCGGCGCGCACCCGAAGGCGATCCAGACCTCGCTGAAGGACAACGTCCTCAATGGAGAGAAGACGTTCGCCACGCTGGCGACGCACGCGGACGAGCTCCTCGTGGTCGCCACGATCGGCCTCGCCGAGGACGGGCGGAACCAGCTCCTGCTCGTGAAGGTGCCGGCCGGCGCGCCGGGCGTGACCATCACGCCGCGCCGCCCGACGCCGTTCGCGCCCGAGATCCCGCACGCGCGCGTGACCTTCCAGGACGTCGCCTCGTGGACCGCGCTCGCGGGCGACGCCTATACGAATTACCTGAAGCCCTTTCGCACCATCGAGGACACACACGTGCTCGGCGCCACGCTCGGCTATCTCATCGCGGCGGCGCGGCGCGGCGGCTGGAATCGCGCCTTCATCGAGGGGGCCATCGCGCACGTCGTGGCCGTTCGCGCCGTCGCGGCGGCGGGGCCGCGCCCCCCCCCCCCCGGGCCCGGTAAATCAGCGTGATTTCCCGCTCCGCCTCGAGGGCTTCCTTGCATTGTGCAAGTACGTGCTCGCGGACGCGTCGCTCCGCGACCCGGACTTCCCACAGATCGCGGGGGGTCGTCGGCTCGAGCTCGGCGATGCAGCGGGCGAAGACCTCGCGAAGCGCGAGCACGTCCGCATCCGCGCGGTGGGCCCGCGAGGTGTCGAGCTTGAAGTGCGCGCGGAGAGCGTCGAGCGAGTGCCGCTCGAGGCCGAAGGACCGTCGCGAGAGGTTCAGCGTGTCGAGATAGTGCGCAAGGACGAGCTTCGACTGGCACCGCTCGCTCTCGGCGCGGACGAATGCGACGTCCCACCACGCGCCGTGCGCGACGAGCACCGCGCCCGTGAGGAGCTCCGTGATGCGCGGGTCGAGCTCGGCCCAGGTGGGTGCATTCTCCACGCTCTCGATGCCGTGAATATGCACGTTTCCCCACTCGCCGCCGTCGGGGCGGACGAGCGAGTGCAGCCGATCGACGACCTCCGCGCCGACGACGCGCTCGATACAGATCTCCACCACCCGATCCTTCTTCGGATCGAGCCCCGTCATCTCGAGGTCGATGAACGCGAGCGGGGCTTCGGCCAGCGGGAGATCCCACGGCGGCCCCGCCGGCGGCGGCGGATGGCTCAAAGCGCCTTCAGACTCGCTCGACGCACATGGCGATGCCCTGGCCGACGCCGATGCAGAGCGCGGCCATGCCCTTCTTCGCCTGGCGGGCCTTCATCGCGTGCAGGAGCGTGACGAGGATGCGGCATCCGCTCGACCCGATCGGGTGACCAAGGGCGATCGCGCCGCCGCGGACGTTCACCTTCGCGGCGTCGAGCTCGAGCCCGCGGATGCAGGCGATGGACTGCGCGGCGAAGGCCTCGTTGAGCTCGACGAGATCGAGGTCTCCGATGCTCCACCCGGCGCGCGCGAGCGCCTTCTTCCCTGCCGGGATCGGCCCCTCTCCCATGAAGCCGGGCTCGACGCCCGCGGTCGCGGACGCCACGACGCGCGCGAGCGGCTCGAGGCCCTCCGCCTTCATCACCTCCTCGGACACGACCAGCACACCGGACGCGCCGTCGTTGAGGGGCGAGCTGTTGCCGGCCGTCACCGAACCGCCCTTGCGGAACACCGGCTGGAGCTTCGCGAGGGACGGGAGCGAGGCGTCCGCGCGCGGCGACTCGTCGACCGACACGACGACGGGCTCGCCCTTCTTCTGAGGGATCTTCACGGGCGCGATCTCGCCCACGAAGTCGCCTGCCTTCTGCGCGGCGGTGGCCTTCTCGTGCGACGCGAGCGCGAACGCGTCCTGCTCCTCGCGGGTGATCTTCCACTTCTCGGCCACGTTCTCGGCCGTCTCGCCCATGGAGTCGAGGCGGAAGCGCTCGGCCATCCTGGGGTTCTCGAAGCGCCAGCCGAGCGACGTGTCGAAGACCTTCGGCGGCGTGCGCGGGAACGGCTCGTCCGCCTTGCCGAACACGAACGGCGCGCGCGTCATGCTCTCGACGCCGCCCGCGATGACGCACTCGGCGTCGCCCGTCGTCACGCGGCGCACCGCGTCCGCGACCGCCTCGAGCCCCGATCCGCAGAGGCGATTCACGGTGACGCCGGGCACCTCGTAGGGCAGCCCCGCCAGCAGCAGCGCCATGCGCGCGACGTTGCGGTTGTCCTCGCCGGCCTGGTTCGTGGCCCCGAACACGACGTGGTCGACCCGCGCGAGCAGCGAGGGCGCTTTCTTCTCGAACAGCGACAGGATCACGTGGGCGGCGAGGTCATCCGCACGCACGCCCGAGAGCGCACCACGGTGTTTGCCAATCGGGGTTCGGACGCCGGCGACGAGGTAGGCGGGACGCATCGCGGGAGACCCTAGTTCACGGGGCGCGCGGCAGGAAGACGAGCGTGACCGAGCCTCCACCGAGGACACCGACGCGGGACCGCTCGCGCCGTGTCCCGCTCGGCGCCCACCCCCACGTTGCGCAGCAAGCGGATCTTCTGGGCCTGGCACGGGCCTCGTCTCCACCTGCGACCGTCCTGCACTGGCCCTGCGGGCGTCATTTCCACCTTTGCCCGTCCGTGGGCGAGGGAGGGCAGGCGGCCGCTCTCGCCGCGTGGCGTGGTGCAAAACCGGTGGAAGCGCTTGCGCTGGAGCACCTCCGTGATCGGGCTGCGGGCGCATCGGCGACGGGCGTCGCGTGGGGGAGGGGTCACGCGCGATGGCGAGGCTGCAAGCTGCCATCGCGATGGCGGCCCTGCGGTCTGCATTCGCGGCGGTCCGGTCCGGGCGGCGGGCGCGCGTTCGAGCTTCTCCCGCCGCGTGCTCGACGCGGTGAACTGCACCTTGTGCCGCGCCTCGGCGAGCGGGACGAGCTGTCCGGCGATGTCGCGCGGCGGCGCGGACGGCGTCGAAGTCGGCGTCGCAACGACGCGCGCCTCCGCGATCGGCAAGGCGTCCGGAAGTGGCCACGGTAATCCGGTCGCGGTCGCGGTGGTGATCGGCGTCGCGTTCGTGGTCGTCGTCGTCGTCGCGCTCGTGGTCGCGGTGGTGGTCGGCGTCGTCGTCGCGGTCGGGGTGGTGGTCGGCGTCGTCGTCGCGGTCGGGATAGCTCGCGCCGGCGGAAGCTTTCGAATGGACGCCGGCACGTCCGGTCGGGGCGCGAGCTTCGCGACGAGCTCCTGAACCGCGCGCTTCGTCTTTCCCGCGGCGGCGGCGAGCAGCTCGTCGACGTTCTCGCGCGTGAAGAGCTCACGGAGCAAGACCAGGCTCGAGCGATGAACGTACTGCTTCCGCATCGCGTCGAGGACTGGCGGGAAGCGCTTCGCCAGGCGCGCCGCGGTGATCCGACGGAACGCCTCGCCCTCGCTCATGCCCAGCCGTCGGGTGCAGAGGTCGAACATGGACGAGCAGGCGAGCTCCAGATGCAGCCGTCGGTCCTCGACCTCCATGAGCATCACGATGGTGCGCGCGACGAGCACGCCCTCCTCGCACCACGTCGCGGACAAGGTGGAGAGGAGCTCCTCGTTCGAGAGTCGTTGCTGGATCATGAGTCTCTCTACCATTCGATTTTTCAGGGCCCGGATTCGCCTCGTGTCGCGTCTTTCGAGGGTCGGATCGTGTTCGAAGGGCCCCCGATCGTGCGGACCGCACATCGCTCGACCTCGCGCGCGCACGACGGCGACCGCGAGGCCCTTCGCGTGATCGCGGTCGCGTCGGTCCAGAAACCCGTCAAGCGCTACGTGCGTTCCCCGGCCACTTTTTCCGGCGAATGTCGACAAGCCGTGCACAGCCCGTTCAAGACGGGTGACGTCTTCTGCGTCGGCGTCGGCGTCGAAACGCTGCTCTGCCGCAGAGGCGAGGCGGCTCGCTCTCGAGGCACGCTCGCACACCGACGAGCTCGCGCGAGCGCGATGCGCGATGCGCGATGCGCGATGTGAGGGGCGCGATGCACGGGGCGCGGAGCACGATGCGCGATGCGTGATGCGTGATGCGTGACGTGCGGGGCGTGATGCGTGATGCGCAGGGCACGAGGTGCGCGATGTGCGGGGCGTGATGCGTGATGCGTGATGCGCGATATGCGAGGTACAGGTCCGCGAAGCGCAGGACCTCGAACGGCTGGAGCGTAGCCTCGAGGCCGGTGCTCTTCGGCGCGCCGCTCGGGGCGCGATGCGCGATGTGCGAGGCCGACGACGTGTGGCAGAGTCACGCTGGCTCGCAGCTCGCTTCGCGTCAGACAAGGACTCCTCCCACGGCGAGTCTGGGCTCGAAGTCCGCGAGAGCGCTCCAGTGTTCGCGTCGGGACAGCGGCGACTCGCGTGAGCTGCGAGACAGAGCGAAGTCCGCGAGGGCTCGCGGGGCTCGCGCCCTTCGCGTCGGTCCGGAAGGCCGTCGAGCGCCGGTGTGCTCGGTGCGCTCGCCGGGCACTGTCTCCAGCGAATGTAGACAAGCCGTGCAGAGCCCGTTCATGACGCGCTCGAGCTTCCGGCCACGTTCAGGACAGGTCGCACGTCGGCACATCGGCTGACGCGGACCTCGGCCCGCGCGTACCCGCTGGCACGCACGCACGCACGCGCGCCCGCTCGCTCGTCAGGGGATGACGGGCTGGCCGTCGACCCACTTGTAGAAGCCTTCGCCCGACTTCTTGCCGAGCTTGCCGGCGCGCACCATCGTGCGGAGGATGGGCGGGGGACGGAACTGCTCGCCGATCTCCTTCGTGAGGTGATCGAGGATGGCGAGGCGCACGTCGAGGCCGACGAGGTCCGTCAGCTTCAGCGGGCCCATCGGGTGGCGGTAGCCGAGCTCCATGCCACGGTCGATGTCGACCGCGGAGGCGACGCCCGACTCGAGCATGCGCATCGCCTCGCAGCCGAGGATGACGCCGAGGCGCGAGGTGGCGAAGCCGGGGACGTCGCGCACGATGATGGGCGTCTTGCCGAGGCCCTTCACGAAGCCGAGGGCGCGGGCGAGCGTGTCTTCGCTCGTGCCGAGGCCGCGCACGACCTCGACGAGCTCCATCACCGGCGGCGGGTTGAAGAAGTGGAGGCCGATGGTGCGATCGGGGATGCCGAGCTTCTGGCCGAGCTCCGTGAGGGAGAGCGAGGAGGTGTTCGAGGCGACGATCGCGTTCTTGTCGGCGCTCGGCAGGACCTCCGAGAGGACCTTGATCTTGAGGGCCATGTCCTCGGGGACGGCCTCGATGACGACGTCGGCGCCGGCGCAGGCAAGGGGCGCGCTCGTGGCGGCCGAGAGGCGGTTCAGGGCACCTGCGCGGACGTCGTTCGTGATCTTGTTTTTTGCGACCAGCTTCTCGAATTGCCCTGCGATCGCGGCGACCGCCGCCTTCGCACGACCGTCGGCGGCGTCGAAAACGCGGGTTGTATGGCCGCTTTGGGCGGCGACCTGGGCGATACCTTGGCCCATCGTTCCGGAGCCGAGGACGGTGACGGTGAGGCTGATCATGGCTTTGTGTTTCCTGTCGCCGAAGTAGCTTTCTGGCGTAGAGCGCGCGACGATAGCGTAGGAACGTGGCGCGAGTCCTGCTGGTCGACGACAGTGCGAGTGCGCGCGCCTTGTTGCGGGGACGCCTGACGGAAAACGGCCATGAGGTCGTGGACGTAGGCCAGGCCGCGGAGGCCGTGGAGCTCGCGCTCGTCAAGGCGCCGGACGCGGTGGTGACGGACCTGTGGATGCCGGACATCTCGGGGCTCCAGCTCTGTCGCCTGCTTAAGGCCGAGCCGGCGACGACGCTCGTGCCCGTCATCCTCCTCACCGCCTCCGACGATCGCCGTTCGCGCTTCTGGGCGCGCCACGCCGGCGCGACCGCGTACGTGACGAAGACGGAGATCGATCGCCTCATCGACGTGCTCGGCGATCTGACGTCGTCGCCGAAGACGCGACCGCCGCCCGCCGTTGCGCCGCCCGTCGTGACGCGCGGCAACGTCCAGGAGCGCCTCTCGCAGCTGCTCGATCAGTCGCTCTTCGACTCGACGATCGCGGGCGAGGTCCGGGCGCTCGCGCAGAAGGCCGAGGAGCTCGAGGCGCTCTTCGAGGGGCTCGCCGCGCTCGCGTCGGATGTCTCGGCGTATCGATGGCTCGCGCTCGTCACGGATCGCGCGGCTCCGCTGCAGGTGAAGTATCCGTCGCGGCTCTTCATCCACACGCATCCGGATCTGAAGGAGATCGCCGAGCGCGAGGCGCGTGACGCCCTCGACGTGCAGCTCCCGCAGGAGCGCCGCAAGCCGGCGGAAGGCGACGCGCATCTCATCGCGGACAACCGGCCCGTCGAGGCGGAGTGGTCGACGGCGCCCATCCTGCTGCCCGTCCGGTTCGGCACGTCGCAGATCGGCAAGATCGCGATGTCGCCCGCCACGCGTCGCGGCGCGTCGCTCGATGATCGCCGCTTCGTCGCGCTCATCGCGAACGAGCTCGGCGGGCCGCTGCGCATGGCCACGCTCGTCGCCGAGGCGCAGCGCCTCGCCTCGACCGACACGCTCACCGGCCTCCTCAATCGCCGCGCGTTCGTGGAGCGGATCGAGAAGGCGCGCAAGGACTCTCCGAACCAGCTCTTCCCGATGAGCATGCTCCTCCTCGACGTCGATCACTTCAAGAAGGTGAACGACACGCTCGGTCACGACGCTGGCGACGCCGTGCTACAGGGCGTCGCGCGGGTGCTCCAGGCCATCGCGCGCAAGAGCGACTTCGTCGCGCGCTGGGGCGGCGAGGAGTTCGTGCTCGCCCTGTCGCAGACGGCGGAGGCGGGCGCCCGCGTGGCGGCGGAGCGCGTCCGCCGCGCGATCGCGGAGGCGAAGTACATGCTTCCGAGCGGCAACGAGCACCGCGCGACGGCGAGCGTCGGCCTCGCGAGCGCGGAGTCGTCGGAGTGGGCGATCGACGAGCTCCTCGGCCGCGCCGACAAGGCGATGTACGCCGCGAAGCACCGTGGCCGCAATCGCGTCGAGACGGGCTGACGACCGTCACTTCGTGCGGAAGACGAGCGGGATGCGCACCGTGCCAGCCAGCCCCGTCGTGCGGTAGTGAACGAGCTCCGACGCGGCGGACGCGAGGCACGACGTCACCTTCGCCGAGAGCCCCTCCTTCTCGGCGATCTCGACGTTCGCGACGTCGCCGTTCGCCTCGATGTGCGTGACGAGCGTCACCTTGCCCGCCAGCCCAGGCACCGCGACGAGCGCCTCCACGTAGCAGCTCTGGAACGAGTGCCGGAGCGTCTCGACGATGGTGTCGGCATCGACGATTCGCGTTCGCGTTTCCGTTCGCGGTCGGCAGCGCCCCCTTGCCGATCGTGACCGACGGGAGCTCGGCGTCCTTGAACGCCTTCACCCCCGCGAACGCGGCGCCGCCGCCGCCGACGACGACGAGCGCGGCCAACGCGAACGCGGCGCCGCTCGGGCCGCGACGCTGAACCAGCTGTTCCAGCACGCGCGCGCGGCTGGCCTGATGGCGTCGCGGGGACGCTTCGCCACGCGTGTGACGACGAGCGAGGTCGATGAGCTCCTGCGAGATCGGCGCGGAGGAAACGGCATCAGACATCGGACGACTCCTTGACGTACATCGAGAGCGCGGGATCGACGCTCGCGCGAACCGTGACGATCTGCGTGACGCGCGCGAGGCGGCGCTTCACGGTGGCGAGCGACTCTCCGACCGCGACCGCGACCTCCATCAGCTCCATGTCCTCGAGATGGCGAAGCGTGAAGGCGAGCCGCGACGACGTGTCGAGATCGTCGAGGATCGCGAAGAGCCGTCGCAGCGCCGGACGACCGGCGCGTGACGATCGAACAGGATCCCCGCCGCGCGCTGATCCCCGCCGACGCGCACGAGCCGCGCGAGGACCGCATCGTCGACGTCCGGGTCGAGCTCGCCGGAGCGATAGACGTTCTGCTTCACCACGACGGGTGGCCGTCACCCGATCCGCCGCCGTCCGCTCCAGCGCCGGATCAGGAGGCGCGCCCAGCGGACGGGTCGGTGAGGTAGACGCCGTTCGAGAGGTTCGCCTTCACGACCTTCGAGAGATCGTCGCCGAAGGCCTCCTTTGCGCCGGCTTCTACCGCGTCGAGCGACGCCTTGACCACGTCCTCGGGCTTCGCCTTCGGGCCGCTGGCGCTGGCCGCCATGTCCGTGTCGATGTAGCCGACATGGACCGCGACCACGTTCGTGCCCTGCGACGCGAGCTCGTGACGCAGGCCGTTGGACAGGGCCCACGCCGCCGCCTTCGAGGCGGAGTACGTGGTGGTGCTCGCGAACGAGACCCACGAGAGCGCGGAGAGGACGTTCACGATCGCGCCGCCGCCGTTCCGCGCGAGCGTCGGGGCCAGCGCATTCGACGTGGCGAGCGGACCGAAGTAGTTCGCGTCGATCTCCTCGCGCGCCCGCACGACGGCGTCCGACTTGAGCGCGCCTGCGCCGCGCGAGACTCCCGCGTTGTTGATGAGGAGGTTCACGTCCGTCAGCTCGCGCAGCTTCGCGACCGACGCCTCGTCGGTGACGTCGAGCTGGATCGGCACGACGCCGGGGAGGGTGATGGTCTTCGGATCGCGCGCCGCCGCGTAGACCTTCTTCGCGCCTCGCGCGAGGAGCTCCTTCGCGAAGGCGAGCCCGAGCCCGCGGTTAGCGCCGGTGACCAATGCAACTGAGCCGTCGATGTTCATACATCATATGATGATCATCATATTATCGAGAGCAAGGCCGACCGTCGCCTTTTTCTGCCGGTCCCGGCCTTGCGCGCGCACACGTGCGGAATATGATGGATGTCATATGGGCAAGAAAGAGGACACCCACGCTCGGATCGTCGAGCACGCGGCCCGGGCGCTGCGCGCGTCGGGATACGACGGAGTGAGCGTGGCGGACATCATGAAGGAGGCGGGGCTGACGCACGGCGGCTTCTACGCTCACTTCCCGTCGCGCGACGCGCTCGTGGTGGAGGCGCTCGAGCAGGCCACGAAGCAGTCGGTGGCGAGCCTGGGAGACGCGGAGGACCTCGCCACGCTCGCCGAGCGCTACCTCTCCGATGCGCACGTGAAGAAGCCCGAGCTCGGCTGTGCGCTCGCGGCGCTCGGCTCGGAGACGCGGCGCCAGCCCAACCCGGTGCGCAAGATCGCGACGAAGAACCTCGCCGCCTTCGAGAAGAAGCTCGCTGCGCTCGGCCTCGACGACGAGGAGGCGCTCGTGGCGGTGAGCGCTCTCGTGGGGGCGCTCGTCATCTCTCGCGCCGTCGACGATCCGAAGACGGGCAAGGAGGTACGCGAGGCGGTGCGCGCGTTCGTGGGGAAGAAGCGGTAGGCGTCGGCGCTGGCCGGTGCCGAGCGAGCGTCGTTAGGCGTTCGCGAGCGCGCGTTATCGGCTCAGAGCCACGCGTAGGCGTGGCGGAAGGCCTCGTGCGCGTCGTGGTCGAGCGGTGAGCCATGGGAGAGCACGGCTCGATCGAAGTCCCAGGCGAGGATGCGGTCGGCCTGACGCCGCGCGAGCCGGCGGTCGCGGATCATGAAGGGCTCGAGCCAGCCGACGCCCGGCGCGGTGTTGCCCATGAGGCGAGCGACGAGGCGGCTCGAGCGGCGAGGCAGCGTCGAGATGTTCAAGAGCGCGTCCGCGCAGATGAAGAGCTTTCGCCGGGCGAGGTAGAACACGACCTCGTTCTCGCGGCGGGCCGAGAAGTAGACCTGGTCGAGCTCACCAGCCCACGCCTCGTGCGGGACGTCGCCGAGGATGGAGTGAAACGGCAGATCGGGCCGCTTCCATTCGAGCCCCGGGCACGCCGCGAAGTGCGCCTTCGGGTAGGCGTCCATCCAGGCGCGCACGTGGAGGTGGTGGAAGATGCTCGGCGCCACGACGGCGCGAACCTCGCCGAGCGCGTCGACGGCCCGCCGCGTCGCCTCGTCGATCGCCACGGGTGAGTGCACGAAGAGCCCGCCGCCAGCCAGGCGCACGATCGTCATCCGAGAGTTGCACTCGACCCCGAAGAACTTCGCGTCCCTCGTGTCGATGAACACGTCTGAGGCGAGCTCGGTCAGCATGGCTCGCCGCGCTACTCCGTCCAGATCTCGCCCGTCGCGCCGTCGATCGTGACCAGGCTGCCCTTCGCGAGCTCCAGGTCATCGCCCTTCGCAGAGTCGCGGAGGACGGTGAGCGAGCCGCCGCCGGCGTAGTTGACGCGGAGCTGGGAGCACGAGGCGATGCACGGCTTGCCCAGGCTGCGCGCCACGATCGCCGCGTCGCCGGTGATGCCGCCGCGCGTCGTCAGGATGCCAGTCGCCGCCTTCATGCCGGGGACGTCCTCCGGCGTCGTCTCGATGCGGACGAAGATGACGGTCTTTCCCTCGCCGGCGAGCGCGACCGCGTCCGATGCGTGAAAGACGATCTGGCCCGTGGCCGTGCCGGGGCTCGCGCCCATCCCCCTCGCTACGAGCTCCTTCGGCATCTCAGGTCTCCGCCTCTTCCTCGGCCGCCGCTTTGGCCTTCGCCGATTTCATGCGCTGAGAGCTCGTGCGCGAGTCGTCGTCCAGGTCGGAGTCCGAGTCCGCGTCCACACTCGTGTCGGCGTCGTCGTCGAGGAGGCCCGAGCGGAGATGCTCGAGCGAGTTGCCGCACTTGCACTTCTTCGGCACCGAGCGCTTCGCGTACACGCGCTCGCAGCGCGGGCAGACGCGGCCGTCCGGCTCGTAGCTGATGGTCTTGCCGGTCGCCGCGCAGCGCTTGCCGACGACCTGGAGCGGCTCGAGATTGAGCTTCTGACCGGCGTGCTCACCCGCGGCGGGGAGCTTCTCGATCGTCTCCTCCGGAATGTCGACGCGCTTCGGGATGCGGTCGAGCGCTTCGCGGACGATCCAGCCCACCGCCTCCGGATGCGCCTTCACGCTCACCTTGAAGCTCCACGACGCGTTCGACTCGTCGGTGCCCGTGATGGCGAGGGCGAGCGAGCCCGCCTCGAAGGTGATCTTCTCGACCCCCCACCAGGGCATGCGACGAAGATCGCCCTTCTCGACCGCGATGCCCGGATCGCCCACGCGTACCGGGTTCTCCGCGCTCGTTCCGATCCAGATCGTGATGCCCATCGCGACCGCGCCGGCCGCGATGAGGTAGCTCGGGATCGGGCGCTCGGCGTCCGAGGTGAAGCTCTGCGAGTAGACGTACGCCCAGATGCCCGCGCCGAGGAGGAGCGCGGCGACGGCACCGAGTCCTCGCACGATGGTCGGGTTCGTCGAGGCTTGCGAGACGAACCTTCGCTCCTGCCGCTTTCCCGCGCGCCGCTTTTCCTTCTTCGTCTTCGTCGGTGTCTTCTTCGCCATGGTCGTCTTTCAGCGCGTCAGCGCGCCTCGAGCCGGGAGAGCTCGTCGTAAAGGTAGGCCGCGCTCTTGATGCCGAGATGGAAGTTCTCGAGGTCGAGCCATTCGTTCGGCGCGTGGGCGTTCTCGTCCGGCTGCCCGAAGCCCATGAGCAGACACGGCTTGCCCGTCGCGTCCGCGATGGTGCGGACGAACGGGATGGATCCGCCCTCGCGGATGAACACCGTGGGACGACCGAACGCCTTCGCGAAGGCGCGCTTGGCGACCTCGAACACGGGGTGCGTGGTGGGAGCGAGGTACGGATGCCCGCCCGTGGAGGTCGTGCACTTCACACGTACCCCGAGGCGCTCTCCCTGCTTCTCGAGGAAGTCGATGACGAGCTTCGAGATCACGTCCGGGTTCTGATCCGGTACGAGACGGCACGTGATCTTCGCCGACGCGCGCGCGGGGATGATCGTCTTCGAGCCCTCGCCCTGGAAGCCGCCGGTGATGCCGTTCACGTCGAGCGTGGGGCGCGCCCAGATCCGCTCGAGCGTCGAGTAGCCCTTCGCCCCGTACGTCTTCGGCGCGCCGGTCGACGCGAGCCACTCCTTCTCGTCGAAGGGAAGGCTGTCGATGTCCGCCTTCTCTTCCTTGGAGAGCGGAAGGACGGCGTCGTAGAAGCCGGGGATCGCCACGTTGCCGTCGTCGTCGTGGAGCGACGCGATCATCCGGCAGAGCATGTTCACCGGGTTCGCGACGCCGCCGCCGAACGAGCCGGAGTGGAGGTCCTGGAAGGGACCGTCGACATAGACCTCGACGTGCGCGAGGCCCCGGAGGCCCACGCACAAGGAGGGAATGCCGCGGCCGAACATCGCCGTGTCGCTCACGCAGACGTAGTCCGCGACGAGCTCCTTCGCCTTGTCGCGCATGAGCGCGTCGAGGTTGTCGGAGCCGATCTCCTCCTCGCCTTCGACGATGAGCTTCAGGTTGATCGGCAGCTTGCCGCCGTTGCCCGCGAGGAAGGCCTCGATCGCCTTCACGTGGATCCAGACCTGGCCCTTGTCGTCGACGACGCCGCGGCCCCAGAGGCGGCCGTCCCGGATCGTCGCCTCGAACGGCGGGCTCTTCCACTCCGGCAGCGGGTCGACCGGCTGCACGTCGTGGTGGCCGTAGACGAGGAGCGTCGGCTTGCCCGGCGCATGAAGGAACTCGGCGAAGACGGCGGGATGACCCTTACCACCGCCCGTCGGCCAGATCTCGACGCGATCCGCCTTCAGCCGCTTCAGCTCCGCGGCCAGATGCTCCGCGTTCTTCTGCATGTCCTCTTTGTGCTTCGGGTCCGAAGAAATCGCAGGGATCTTCACCCAAGCCGACAGCTCCGCGACGAAGCGCGCGCGCTCGTCGTCGATGAAACGAAGGACCTTTTCCATCTACCGGCCTTCTTAGCCGGACTGCCGTCAAGTGGCTACTTCGACAAGAAAGCCAGGGCTTCCTTCACCAGATCCGCCATGGGCGCGCCGTCCGCGAGGCGCCCCGCGAGCTGCTCGACGGCGCGATCCGCTTCGCCCGGTTTGTAGCCCATGTTCACGAGGGCGCGGGCGAGCAGCCCGGCGCTGTCACCCGTGGGCGCCGCTGCGGCGGGTTGGCCATTCGCCGCCGGCTTCGCGGGCGGCGCGGCATGCAGGATCGTGAGCTTGTCCTTCAGCTCGAGGAGCAAGCGCTCCGCCGTCTTCTTGCCGATGCCGCTGATCGACGTGAGCTTTCCGAGCTCCTTCCGCGCGATCGCTTGCCCGAGCTCGTGCGCGGGGAGCGCGGAGAGGACGGAGATGGCCGTCTTTGGTCCGACGCTGCTGACGCCAATGAGGGTGCGGAAGGCGAGGCGATCGCCCTCCGACGCGAAGCCGAAGAGAGAGAACACGTCCTCGCGGACGTGCGTGTGGATGAAGAGCGTGACGCGTCCCTCCGCGTCCTTCCCGGCGCGTCCGAGCGTCCCGATCGGCGCGATGACCTCGTAGCCGACGCCGTTCACGTCGACGACGGTGGTGCCATCGTCTTCCTCGATCACCTTGCCCGTGAGCCGGCCGATCATGTCGGCGCGACCATACTCGATCACGGCCGGCCCGCGACAGGGATCACCCGCGGCGGCGGCGGAGCTTTCGCGAGACCGCGAAGCCGAAGAAGCCGAGCATCGCCGCCATCCATCCCGAGCCTTCGCGCGTGCGGGTGGCGGAGCAGCCGTCGTCGTTGTCGGCGAGCACCTGGGAGCGCGGGGCGGTGCCCTTCTGCTCGCAGCCGTCGAAGACCGGGCACTGCGGCTCGCCGGACTCCCGCGTGAGCTGGCGCTGGCGCGACAGGACCGACTGGTCGGCGGATGCGGCGACGACGAGGTCCTGATCGAGCGCGGCGTGCGAGAGATCGGCGCGGAGACGCGTGACACGCTCGGCGCTCGCCGGGATGCCGTGAAAGAGCGCCTCGAAGTCCTCCTGCGCCACCTCCGCCGCGGTCTTGACCACGTTTCCCTGCGCGTCTTTCTCCGGCAGGTACGCGGAGGTCGAGTCATCCGTGCCGCTACTCGTGTAGCCCAGGTACTGCTGGACCGTGGCTCGGAGGAGGTTGGTGGAGCTCTCGACCTCCCAGGCGCGTCCGCCCGAAGCCGCGGTGCGTTGCGCGCGGAGGTCGGCGAAGTTGCTCTTCTGGGTCGGCCAGTCCCACACGAGCTCGTCCGCCTTGATGTCGAACACGCCGAAGTTGCTCGGGTGATAGCGCCCCTCTGCGATCACCCAGAGCGTGATGCCGACGGTGGCGCCGGTGCCAGCCGCGACCATGCGGAGCGGCAACGCGACGTTCGCGCCCTTCGTGGTGACGCGCACGGGCCGCATGTCTTGCACGCCCTGACCGGGCACGAGCTTGAGCGCGAGGAAGTTGAAGTGCTCGTTCTGGTAGGCGGTGACGGTCGGGCGGACGTCGTCCGGGAGGTTGTAGCCGTGATCGGCGAGCCACTTCTGAAGCGCGTCCGAGTCGGTCGCCTTCAGCTGCACCGTCTCGTATGGGCCGACCACCTCGTGCTTCAAGACCTCCACCCCGCTCGGGTCCTCCGCGCTGTCCGAGCCGCCGCGAGAGGCGCTCGGCGCACTCAGGCACTCCGACGGCCGGCGCGGGCAGTTCGTCGGCGGCGGTAGGATTATGGTCTGCGTCTGAGCGTCGAGCGCGCCGAACACCGCGTCGGAAGAGACCCCGACCTGGATCTCGCCGGCGAAGGGCAGCACCCACGCGAAGCTGGCCGGATTGCCGCTGTACGTGATCTGGTCGTAGAGCGTCGACTGATCCTGCGCGACGGTGAAGATCATCCGATGGTCGGTCACGACGGTCGGATACTCGGGCGGCGCGAAGCATCCTCCGCACGCGCGAGCATCACGTTCGGCGAGCGCGAGCGCGGCGAGCGACACGAGGACCGCAAACCCTGCCTGGACGTGCTTCATCGCTTCATTCCCTTTCGACGTCGGTGGCGCGTATCTCAGTTGTCTGGAGCGCCCTGCGCGATCCAGCGCCGGACGATGTCCCGCGTGGCCACATCGAGGGTGTCCTCGTTGTGCGGCATCGAATCGCCGCAGCTGCCATCCGTGCATTGTGCATCTAGTAGGCAGTGACTCCCGTCCATCTTTCGCATCAGGTAGCTGTTGCGCGGGTCCCCCGGCTTCACGAGCGGCATGGCGGTGAGCTCGGGGGCCGGCTGATCGACGAGGCCGGTGCGCACCGTCTTTGCGTCCTCGCCTCCGAGGAAGACGCCGTTCGAGCTCCCCGACTGCGTCCCG
>JAXLYU010000027.1:0-133059 GCA_046351255.1 Labilithrix sp. | reverse complement strand
GATCTCCGTGACCACCATCGTGACGAGGCGGCCATAGAGATCGTCGCCCTCGATCGCGGTCGCTTCGCTCGGCGCGCCCGTGTACGCGCGGTCCATGCCGATCTCGGCGAACGTCTTCTTGCCGGCCTTGATCGCGTCCGCGAGGGAGAGGCCGACGGTGGGGAGATCGCCGATGGTCCCGTGCACGGCGCGGCCCGCGGCGAGGACGAGCGAGGTCTCGTACCGGCCCGCGTGGCAGTCGCCGCGCTTGAACTCGTCGGAGAGGGTCCGACCCCAGCGACGCGTGAGCGGACACGCGACCGACGCCTCTCCCTTCGCGAGCTCCGCGATGCTCGCCCGCACCGCCGCGTCGTGCGCGGGCTCGAGGTGATTGTTCACGAAGCAGACGTGCTGGAAGCCGCACGCGAGGAGCTTCTCCGCGATGCCGCGAAGCATGGCGGTGAGCGCTTCGGCCGGCACACCGATCGCGCCCGCGAAGCCCGACGCGTAGTCGGTCACCCCGTACGGGACGCTCGGTGCGACGACGGCGGTGATGCCATCCGCGGCGAGCACCTGTACCGCGCGTGCGGCGCATGTCTCGCTGATGGTCGTGTCGGTGTCGAGCGGCAGGTGCGGGCCGTGGGGCTCCACGCTGCCGACGGGCACGATCGCGACCGCACGTCCGCGACAGATGGACTCCACCTGCTCGTAGGTCAGCTCCGCGAGCTTCATGGTGTCACCTCGCAATGTGCGGCCCAGAGGGCCATGTTGACGAAGAGGCGCTCGAGGTTCGGATCCTGGTTCAGGGAGTCGTCCCGGTAGTAGTCGACCGCGATGGTCGTCTCCGCGACGCGCGTCTTGCCATTGTCCTGAACGATGACCCCGGGCTGCGTGCCACCGGAGCCCGAGCTGGCGCTCGCGATCGTCTGGCTCGCGCTCCCTCGCGGCTTGCCGACGCCGAGCGCCAGCTTCTTCGCCGACTTGAAGGACGCCGGGAGGCCGACCCAGATCGGGTGATCGACCGTCCTCGCCAGCTCGATCGTCACCGCATTCGTGTACGTCGAATAGGAGAAGAGGATGTACGGAGCGATGGTCTGGAAGTGGCTGTGCACGATCTCGTAGCCCGCCCACTCCTCGGTGACGAGGCCGGCCCCGCCCATGAGCGCCGTCTTCACCGCCGCCTGGAGGGGCGTCGTCATGTCGAGCCGGTAGTTCACGCCGGCGAGGATCACGACCACGCGCGGATCGAACGCGGCGACGCCCTCCCCGTTCGACCTGCTGTAGTCCGCGATGGCGGAGACGGTGAAGCCCGCGGCGCCGAGGGCCGCCGCCATCGCCGACTCCGTCGTCGGCTCCTTGTCGACGAGGAGCAGCGCTCGCTTCACGCACGAGGGAGGCGGCCCGGCGTCGGGTCCCGCGTCGGCCGAGAACACCTCGCCGGCGTCGCTGGTCGGCGGGTCCGCGTCCGGATCCTGCACGCGCGGCGGGTCGCGATCGTCCTCGGCGTCGAGCTCGTCGCGGCTCGCGTCCTGACCGGCCGCGCCATCGAGGACGGGCCCCGCGTCCGCCGAGTCCTCGGGCTGCACACCGATGACGCCAAGCCCGCACGCGACCGCGGGGAGGAAGACGACTGCGGTGAGCGCCCGTCGCAGGATCACCACGGGAGCGTAACACGCCGCTTCAGGCGCGCGCCTTCAGCGCCTTCTTGTCGACCTTGCCGCGATCGTTCTTCGGCAGGTCGTCGACGAACTCGACGAGCCGCGGGTACTTGTAGGTCGTGAGCTTGCCGCGCACGAAGTCCTGGATCTCCTTCTCGGTAGGCGAGTGCCCCGCGCGCTTCACGATGAAGGCCTTCGTCTTCACGAGGCCCTCTTCTTCCACGCCGATGACGGCGCAGGCCGCGACGCCCGGATGCTCGAGGAGGCACTCCTCCACCTCGAGCGGGGCGACCCACTGGCCGCCCACCTTGAGGAGATCGTCGGACCTACCTGCAAAGTACAGGTATCCGCTCTCGTCGACCTTGAAGAGGTCGCCGGTACGGCACCAGTGGCCGTGGAACACCTTCCAGCTCTTGTCGCGGTCGAGCCAGTATTGCTGCGAGACGCTGTCGCCACGGACCCAGAGGACGCCGATCTCGCCGGGCGCGCAGGGCGCCGCGCCGGGGCCCTCGGCGTCCTCCGGCAAGACGCGGAGCTCGTAGCCCTCGACGACCTTGCCGAGCGAGCCCGGCTTGATGTCGCCAGGGCGATTCGACGCGTAGATGTGGAACATCTCGGCCGAGCCGATGCCGTCGTAGACGTCGCTCGACGTGCGCTCGAGCCAGCGACGGAGGAGCGGCTCCGGCAGCGCTTCGCCCGCGGACAGCGAGAAGCGCACGCTCGTGAGATCGAGGCCGCCCTTCCCCGCCTTCTTCAGCTCGTCGTCGTGCTCGAGGAGCTTGCCGAGCATCGTCGGCACGTTCGTCGTGATGGTGGCCTTGTACATCGTGATCGCGCGCGCCACGCTCTCGGGCGTGGGCCGCTCGCTGAAGAGCCCGGTCGTCGCGCCGACCGCGAACGGGAACATCAGGTTGGTGCCGGTCGCGTATCCGAAGAAGAGGCGCGGCACGCTCACGGTGACGTCGTCCTTGCGGTACCCGACCGTGTTCTTCGCGTACACCTCCGTGTTGAACGCGAAGTCGCGATGCGTGTGGACGTTCGCCTTCGGCTCGCCGGTGGAGCCGCTCGTGAAGAGCCAGATCGCGGGCTCGTCGCGATGCACCTTCGTGAGCTCCGCGGGCCTGGCGGCGGCGAGCGCCGGCGCGAGCTCGCGCACGCGTCCGCCGAGCTCGACGTCGGTGACGGCGGCCTCCGGATCGCTGCCCGTCGCGGCGTCGGGCACGACGAGCATCACCTGCACCTCGCTGCCGGCGCCCTCGACGAGCGGCCGGAGGAGCTTCGCCACCGCGGGCACGGTCACGATCGCGGTCGCGCGCGTGTAGCCGACGAGGTACTCCAGCGTCTCCGGCACCGCCTGCGGGTTGCCCATCGCGATGACGGCTCCGCGCCCGAGGGCCCCGAAGAACGTCCAGGCGAACGGCGGGACGTCGGGCAGGATCACGAGCACGCGCTCGCCGCGCCTCACCCCGGCGCCTGCGAGCACGTCGACCATGCGGCGCGTCTTGTCCGCGACCTCGTCGTAGGTCCAGCTACGCTCGCCGAAGAGCACGGCCTTCTTCGATCCGAAGCCTTCCTTCAGACGATCGAAGAGGAAATAGTTCGCGAGGTTGAGATCGTCGGCGAACGTGGGGCTACGGGAGGCGTTCACGCCTCCGGCGTTAGCTCACCGGCGGGCCGGCGTCACTTGTCGAAGGCGCAGCGGACGCCGATGCCGTAGTAGCCGTCGCGGACCTCGTTGGCGTCCGGCGAGTTGCCAGGCCAGTTCTGCGGGCCTGTCTTGGCGTTGTCGACCCCCATGAACGGATGCTCTTCCCACGAAGCGGTCCAGGCGAACGTGTTCTCGCGGTCGCCCGTCCACGCGAGCATCGCGCCGACCGCGTCTTGCACGCCGATCTTGTTCGCGCCGAGCGGGAAGCGGCCGGGGGGCGGGATGAAGAAGGAGTGGTCGACGGGGTTGTCGCCGTTCGTCCGCATGTCCGCCGGCGGGTTCGGCGTGTTGTAGCTGTAGAAGTGAGCGATCTGGGCGATCTGCCCCTTCGTCTGGAACGCGGGCGAGTCGCCCCACGGGTAGCGCGTCGTCCCGTGATTCGTGATCTGGTCCTGGAGCTCCTGCGCCGTCGCGAGGCGGCCGCCGTCGTAATGGCAAATCGCCTGTGCCATCACCCACGGCACGCAATTGAGGATCTTCTCGTCGAGGACCTTCTGCGGGAAATCGTTCTTCTCGTCCGGCCGGAAGTCGGGAATCGGCGGCTGCCAGTACGTGCGCGCGCCGTTGCCCGCCGTGGAGACGCTGCAGCCCCGCTTGTTGCCAGGGCCGAGCGTCTGGAGCGCATCGTCCATCGAGCTCGGGAGCTGGTCGGTCCAGCTCGGGTCCCAGTCCTTCGCGGTGGCGGCCCACTTCTTCAGGTCGCCATCGAACTTCGTCACGAAGGCGCGCATACGGCCCGCGGTCACGTAGTACTTGGCAATCTGCGTCCCGCCGTCCTTGACGGTGAGGCAGCAGCTCTCGGTCTTGCCGTCGGCGCCGCACGTGTCGCCGCCCTCGTGACCGACGCAGCTCGGAGCGTCCACGCACGTCTTGGCGTAGTTGCAGCCGCCGACGGAGCAGTCCGCGTCGACGCTGCACGTCTTGCCGGAGGCGCACTTCGGAGCCGCCGCGCCGCCACAGTCGACGTCCGTCTCGTCCGCGTTCTTGATGCCGTCGTCCGGCGAGGGCGCCTTGCACGTGCCGCTGATGCACGAGACGCTCTTGCAGTCCTCGTTCGCCTTGCAGGCCTTGCCGTCTTCGCAGGCCGGCGCGCTCGAGCCGCCGCAGTCGACGTCCGTCTCGTCGCCGTCCTTCGTCACGTTGTCGGGCTTCGCGCCCGCGACCGCGGTGCACTTCCCCGACTTGCACTGCAGCGATTTGCAGTCGTCGTCGCCCTCGCACACGGCACCCGCGTTCTTGCCGTTCGGGTTCGGGACCTCCGCGCCAGGGTCGGCGGTCAGCCCGTTGAACGTGGTGCACGCGACGAGGCCTCCAAACACCATGAAGAGGACAGAAGGAACGGCCCGCCAGCTCACGCCGCCGGATGAAGCAACATGCGAGCCGAGACCAGCCTCGGGGGTCACCCTCGGAAACCCCGGGGCGCCGTGCGATCACCTACATCGGCACCTGGATCTCGATGGAGTCGGTCATCGGTCCGCGATTGCCCGCAAGGTCGTACGGCCTGAGCGAATATTTATACGAGCCCCCGGCGACCACGCGGGCGTCCTCGTAGCGATTCGAGAGGGCGCGCACGCTCGCGTGATGCACGAGGATGCCGCGGGTCGCGACGTCGGCGCGGAAGACCTGGTAGCCGTACATCGCCTCGTTGTCGGTCGCCGCCTTCCACTGGAGGAGGACACGACCATCTTTGTAGTCTACACGCAGTCCGGGACCCGTCGCCGGCCACTCGGGCGGCGTCGTGTCGTCGCTCAGCGGCGCCTGTCCCGACTTCTTCGGCCAGAGCGTGCAGTCGACGCGACGGAAGTTCTCGTCGAGCTGTTTGCAGACGTTCCCGTAGATGCAACGGACCACCGTCTCTTCGCGACCGGTGCGCCACTTCCGCGGCAGGTCCGGATCGGCGAGCAGCGCGCGCGCCATGCCGACGAGGTCGCCTTGCTCATGCGCGACCACGCGCTGCGCGAGCTCGTGCGAGCCGATCTTGCCGACCGCCACCACCGGCGTCTCGAACCCAGCGTTACGCAAATAGCTGCGAACCGCCTCGGGGATATAGAGGTTCGCGCCGTCGGGATAGGCATTTCCGGGCATGCAGCGATCGCCCGAATAGCCGGTGTACGGATAGAGCGGCTCGCCCTCGATGACGCGCGCGTCCTCGAACTTCCCGCCCGCGGAGAGGGAGATGTAATCGACCCCCGCGGCGGCGAGCGCGGCCGCGATCGGTCCTGCGTCCACCACCGTGTAGCCATTGCGGATGCACTCCTCGCCGAGGAAGCGCACGCCGACCACGAAATCGGCGCCGACGCTGGCGCGCACGCGCTCGACGACGCGCAGCGGCAGTCGCAATCGATTCGCGAGCGAGCCGCCGTATTCGTCCTTGCGCGGATTGAGCCGCGAGAGAAAGGAGGAGAGCGTGTATGCGTGCGCCATGTGGAGCTCGACGCCGTCGTAGCCGCACTCACGCGCTCGCCGCGCCGCCGCGCCATAGGCATCCACGATGCCGTCGATCTCCTCGCGCGAGAGCATGTCGACGGTCTGCCGCCAGCCGGAGCGAGAGATCTTCAGGAAGTGAATGATCTGCGGGACGACCTTCGATGGCCCGCTGTCGTGAACGCGCCGCGCGAGGTCGGTGAGGCCAGGCTTGTACTCGTCCGACGAGATGCGGAGGAGAGGGCCGCTCTTCGCTCCGTGCACCGCCATCGCCTCGACGACGATGAGCCCGACCTCGCCGCGCGAGAAGCGGGTGTACCGCGCCCGGATATCGTCGTTGACGAGGCCGTCTTCCCCCGAGAGCCGCGTGACCATCGCCGGCAAGACGAGCCGATTCGGCAGCTCCAGCTGGTTGATACGAAACGGTATGAAGAGCGTCATCGCGAGCCAGACACTAGCTAGACCAGGCCGGGCCTGCCTTGCCTCTTCTTGGGAGGTGGCCGACGGTGTGGGCAACCGGGCTGACCAGTGCGCTCGTCGCTCACCAGGCTCGCAGAGTTTGCCCATCCACCGGAAAACCGGCCATCCTTGACAGGGGCTAATGACGAGGAAGAGCGATCCGCCCACGACCGCGGGCATGACCCTCGCGGAGGCGAAGGCGCTCCTCGCCCGGTCGGAGTCGAGCGACGTGGTCGCCATCGGCGAGCCTTCGGAGGAGAGCCTCGACGTCACCCGTGCGATCCAGGCGCCCGAGCTCGGCCCCCACGACGACGAAGACGACGACGACGACGGCAACACGCTTCCACGCGGCGAAGAGGTGGCGGAG
This sequence comes from Labilithrix sp., assembly GCA_046351255.1. Classification (GTDB taxonomy): domain Bacteria; phylum Myxococcota_A; class Polyangia; order Polyangiales; family Polyangiaceae; genus Labilithrix. Next base: position 126,464 of record JAXLYU010000027.1, on the reverse strand, counting down.
CTCCTGCCGGCCGACATCGAAGGGCCCACCGTTCAACGAACGGTCGTCCTCGAGAATCCGAGCCCCGCGCTCGCCGCGCCGCTGAGCCCATCGCTCGTGGACGAGGACGCGGTCCCGGTGACCGAAGGCACCGCGCTGCTCCCGCGCAACTTCCTGATGAAGAACCTCGGCGTGGACGCCGGCGAGCTCGACAACATCCTCTCGGGCTCGCCACCCGAGGCGAGAACGGAGCCCGCGAGGCCGGAGCCCGCGAGGCCGGAGCCCGCGAAGCCCGAGACGGTGAAGTCCGAGCCCGTGCGCATCGGCGAGCCGGCGAAGCGCGGTAGCCCGTGGCTCGTCGGGTTGATCGTCTTCGTCATCTCGCTCATCGTGCTCGGCGGCGCCGCCTTTGCCTTCATCTGGCGCCACCAGATCTGAAGAGGTACGGTCAAGGCATGACCGCTTCGGTGCACTGCTCGAACTGTGGAGCGCCCGCTCGACCGATGGGCGATGGGCGCACCTACCACTGCGACTTCTGCCGGGCCGACGTGGTGGTGGCGGCGTCCGGTGAGCAGATCGCCGCGGGCATGCAGCTCGACCTGTCGAACATCGACTCGTTCATGAGCCAGCTCGCGAATACCCTTTACCGCGGGTATGCGGAGTCGACGAGGATCGGCGCGAACGGGAGCTGGGTCCACACGATCGAGGTCACCCTCGATCCCGACGGGTTCATGGTCCGCCGTGAAGGCTCCGGCGTGGTCGCCACCTACAAGAAGCTCGTTCGCGGCGTCGCGCTGAAGAACACGGTGATGCCGCTCGATCAGTGGGTGAAGAGGCTGTGCGATGCGCTCTCCCGTCAGGCGCGCTCCAACGCCAAGGCGGCCTGGGTGCTGGCCCAGCTGACGGGAAATCAGCACACGAACGTGCGCTGATGAGCTGATACCTTGGGCGGCGATGAATCGCCCTCCCTACCAGCCGCCCCAGCAGCAGCCAGCGCACCAACCGCACTTCAAGGGAGGGGATCTTCCCCAGCACGCTCGCGAACGCCTCGCGAGCATGAAGCAGCATCACTTCTTCACGAGCGACCTCTCCGTCAACGAGTTCCTCCTCGTGAAGGAGGTCGGCTTCCAGCCCCTCGGCCTCGTGATGGGCTCGAGCATCTTCTCCGTCGGCTATCACCCCGTACGGCCGGGCGTGAGCGAGGAGCTGACGACGCTCACGCAGGCGCTCTACCACGCACGCGAGCTCGCCATGGTGCGCATGGAGGAAGAGGCGGACGAGCTCGGCGCGGACGGCATCGTCGCCGTGCGCCTCACGCTCACCATCCACACGTGGGGCCAGAACGTCATCGAGTTCCTCGCCATCGGGACGGCGGTGAAGAACATCGAGGGCAAGGGCACGTGGAAGGCCGAGAACGGCAAGCCGTTCCAGTCCGATCTGTCCGGTCAGGATTTCTGGACGCTGCTCCACGCCGGATATCGCCCCGTCGGCATGGTCATGGGCAATTGCGTTTATTACGTCGCGCCGCAGATGGTGCAGTCGGGCTGGGGCATGCAGGGCTGGAACCAGCAGGCGCAGCAGTTCAATCAGAACATGGAGCTCGTCGGCCCGACGCAGGCCTTCTACGACGCGCGCGAGCTCGCGATGGAGCGGATGCAGGCGGAGGCGGAGGCGCTCGGCGCGGAGGGCATCGTGGGCGTCACGGTGGACGAGAGCAATCACACCTGGGGCGTCAACGTGCTCGAGTTCAGCTCGATCGGCACCGCCGTGAAGCCGATCAGCGAGGACCACCAGATCGCCAAGCCGCAGCTGGTCCTCTCGGTGAATGGCTGATGAGCCAGTATCAGCGCCGGCCCATCGACCTGATGGCCAGTCTGCAGAACGTCGCACGCGGGAGCATCCCGCTGCGCGCGCAGGAGCGCCTCGCGGAGGAAGCGGGCCCGCACAAGAAGCTCTTCACGAGCGACCTCGGCGTCGCCGAGTACCTGCTCGCCAAGGACGCCAACTGCAAGCCCATCTCGCAGGTCATGGGCTCGAGCATTTTCCATGTCGCCCAGATTCCGGATTACAAGGGCACCACCGGCGAGATGACCGTCATCAGCGACGCGCATCGCGAGTCACGCCGCCGGGCCATCGCGCGCCTCTTCGAGGAGGCCCAGTTCGTCGGCGCGGACGCCGTCATCGGCGTGCACCTTCGCGAGCGCATGATCACGATGGGCAAGCGCGGCAAGGGCGGCGACGACGGCGGCGAGATCCTCGAGTTCACCGTCGTCGGCACGGCCGTGCGCGCGCCGTGGATCACGCATCCGCCCGGCCAGCCGGTCATCACCGACCTCTCCGGCCAGGAGCTCTGGGCGCTCGCGCAGGACGGCTGGGAGCCGACGTGCTTCCTCTTCGAGTTCATGCGCTACCACGTGTGGCACGTCACTCCGCAATCGATCTTCACCGGCGAGATCACCGAGGCGACGCAGGCGATCGACATCGCGCGGGTCACTGCCTCCACGCGCATCCAGACGCAGGCGGCCGCCTTCGGGACGGAGGTCGTCGTCGGCAGCGACATCCAGCTCAAGGTCAAGGAGGTGCCCTGCGGCGCGAACGAGTGCGAGCGCAACGACCTCGACGTCGACCTCTCCTGGATCTGCACCGGTATTCGCCGCATCCCGGGCGCGCGCCGTCGCACGCGCGTCGACGTGCCCCCGCTCACGCTCACCCTCACCCCGCTCGGAAAACGTCAAGACGAGATCATCGAGGCCGGAGACGACTCGGAAGAGGTCGAGCGCGCCGCCGAGGACGCTCAGGAAGCCGCGCTCGAGCAGTCGGAGGGCCGCTGATGAGCCAGGGACAGGCCGGCGGCCGCCACGGCGGCGGAAACCCCAATATCCCGCAGCACGCGCACTCGCGTATCGCGGAGATGAAGGCGAAGCACCTCTTCACCTGCGATCTCTCGATCAACGAGTTCTTGCTCGTCAAGGAGGCCGGCTTCGATCCGCTCGGCCTCGTGATGGGGACTTCGATCTATCACGTCGTCCCCACCGTCCCGCAGATCCCGCAGAACCAGCCCGGCTGCGAGCACTGGGACATGACGAAGGCGCTCTACCACGCACGCGAGCTCGCCATGTCGCGCATGGAGCAGGAGGCCGACGAGCTCGGCGCAGACGGCATCATCGGGGTCCGCCTCGTCGTCAATCTGGACGGCGACCCGCAGCGCATCGCATTTCGCCGTTATCGACAGTGGCAGGACTGGGCCCACGAACAGGGTTATCCGCGCCGCGTCACCAACCTCGGCTCGGCCTGGTTCCAGACCTGGGAGGCGATCTCCTATCAGCAATGGAACATGTTCTGTCAGCAGATGGGCTGGCCGCCCCAGCCCGCGCCGTGGTTTTTGCCGCAAAAACAGGCCACGTATGCGCTCGGCCAGAACGTCGTCGAGTTCATGGCCATCGGCACCGCGGTCAAGCATCGCGGGCCCGAGAATTTCAAGAACAAGAAGGGCAAGCCGTTCCAGTCCGCGCTCTCGGGGCAGGAGTTCTGGATGCTCGTCAAAGCGGGATATCGCCCGGTCGGCTTCGTGATGGGCAATTGCGTCTATTACATCCCACCGTGGCTTCTCCGCGCGCCCGACACGGTGAGCGGCGAGCTCTCGCCGTACACGCACGCCCTCTACGACGCGCGTGAGCTCGCCATCGAGCGGCTCCAGTGGGAGGCGGAGTCGCTCGGCGCGACCGGCATCGTCGACGTCACCGTCTCCGAGCACTCGCACGCGTGGATGCGCAGCTATTTCGACCCCGGCAATGCCGCATTGCGGACCGGCGAGATGCTCGAGCTCTTCGTCATCGGCACGGCCGTCATTCCGATGCCAGGCGCGGAGGTCTCGCCGGAGGGCGCCGGCAAGACCAGGCTCGTTCACGTCGTGATGGACCGCCGGGCGGATCAGAAGATCGGAGTGCGCGAGGAATGAATCAGCAGCAACCGCGCTTCGCCGCGCTCAGCGATCTCTCGATCACCGAGTTCCTCACCCTCGGACGTCTCGGGTTCATCCCGCATGGCCTCGTGGTCGGCGCCGCGATCTGGGAGGCCGATACGCGCGCCGCCGGACCCACCGTCGACCTCTGGGGCGCGCTCTTCAACAACAAGCCCTTCATCAACACGATGCCCACGGGCGAGATCGTGATCCTGAGTGAAGCGGTCCGCGCCGCGCGCAGCCTCGCCATCGAGCGCATGCGGCAGCAGGCGGCGCAGCTCCACGCGGAGGGCGTCGTCGGCGTGCACCTCGAGGTGGAGCACCACCTCTGGCGCGGCGGCCATCAGGTCGTGAAGTTCATCGCCATCGGCACGGCGGTGGGCATCGATCCCAACGGCCCCGAGGAGCTGCGTGGAGCTCCGTCGATTCGCCTCGCGAACCGCATGCCCTTCACGAGCGACCTGTCGGGACAGGACTTCGTCGCCATCCTGCAAGCGGGCTATCGCCCCGTCACGGTCGCGACGGGCACGTGCGTCTACCAGCTCAACCTGAACGACATGGCCCGCTACCGCGGCTACAACGCCGAGATCGCCGAGTACACGCGCGCGTTCTTCGACGCGCGCGAGACCGCGATGGGCCGCCTCCAGTACGACCTCTTCACGTGGTGGCCCGTCGGGCATCCCGACTGTCCCGTCGGCATCGTCGGCATGACCGTCACCGAGGAGGCGCACCGCCCGCAGCTCATGGGCCAGATGTGGACCGGACGCGCGCAATCGAGCGCCGGTCAGGTCACGCAGGGCTCCAACTCACCAATCGTGGAATTCACGGCCCTCGGCACCGCCATCGCGCCTCTTCACCCGAACGATCCGCGTCGGGCAAAAGAGCAGGTGAAGCCGCTCGTCGTCGTTCCTCTCGATCGCTAGAAGCCGGTAGCATCGACCCCGTGGACCGGCTCGAGGTCGGATCGCTCGTCGATGGGACGTATCGGATCGAGGCTCTCCTTTCCGAGAGCGTTCGTGCGCACGTCTACGCCGTACAGCACACGCGTTTCCTCGACATGCCGCTCGTGCTCAAGATCGTGCCGGTGGAGCGCACGAGCGACTTCGAGCGCGACTCGCAGGCGCTCGCGAGCCTCACCTCCCCCGCGTTCGCGGCCATCGTCGACCGCGGAGCGCTGCCCGACGGCCGCCCCTTCCGCATCGTGCGCCGCTTCGAAGGCCCCTCCCTGAGGGAGGCCATGACGAAGGCCGCCTTCGACGACGACCGGGCGAGCGAGCTCATGGTCGGTCTCGCGGCCGCCGTCTTCGAGGCGCATCAGAACGGCGTCGGTCCGCTCGATCTGTCGATCGACAACCTCATGTTCGAGAAGGGCACGGGCTCGCAGCTCGGCCTCGTTCGGGCGCTGCGGCCCGGCGCGAAGATGCCCGATCCGGAGATCGATCAAGCGGCGCTGATGGACCTGCGTCGGATGCTGGAGAAGGGCCGCGCAAAGGCGATGTCGAAGGGCTGGGCGCCGCCCATGCCGCCCTCGAGCAAGCCTGGCGCGAAGATCGGGCCCTGGCGCGTCATCAAGTCGATCTCGGAGTCCCTCGCCGCCACCGTGTACGACGTCATCGGTGACAACAACGAGCCCGGCGTGCTGAAAATCGCCGGACCGATCGCGGATCGGGACCGCTTCGAGCGCGAGCTCCAGCTCCTCACGATGGTGAAGAGCCCGCACCTCGTGAAGGTGCTCTCGTTCGGCTCGCACGACCGCTCTCCTTACTACGTGATGGAGCTGCTCGAGGGCCTCACGCTCGACGTTCGACTGCGCACGGGCGGCCCGTTCCCGATCCCGGACGCCCTCTTCGTCGTCGAGCAGATGCTGAGCGGCGCAGAGGACATCGCGCTCTCCGGCGGCGGCCCGGCCGACTTCTCGCTCGAGCATTGCTTCGCGACGGAGAACCCGTGGCGCGTCAAGCTCACGCACGCGTCGACGCTCGGCGAGGGGCGCTTCAAGTTCTACGCTGGCGGGCGCATCGATCGGGCGGGGATGGATCCGTGGTCCGCGGCGGTCGCGCTCTACGAGCTGCTCACGGGCCGACTCCCCTTCCCCATCTCGCGTCACTCGCTCGCGAAGGCGTGGATGGGCCTGCCGATGCCGCTCGCCGCGCGCCGTCGCGACGTACCGGAAGAGATCTCGAAGCTGGTGAACGAGCTCATCTCGGGCGAGATCACGATGAGCCGCGTCGCGCTGAAGGAGCAGCTCGCCCGCCTCCGCCTTCCGTCGAAGAAGAAGAAGCGAGCGCCGGACCTCGTCTCGACGAAGGTCTCCGAGCAAAGCAGCCCGGAGGTGAAGCCGGAGCCCAAGCGCGAGGCGGTCGCGACCACGCACCACGTGAAGCCGATGCGCGCGAACTTGCCACCGCCTCCGCCGATCGACTGGCGAATCGAAGCGCATCCGAAGCGGGCGCCGATCATGAACCTCACCGCGGCCGCGTTTCGCGAGGACGAGGTCGTGGTCGCCAACGCGGAGGCGGTCGGGCGCCTTCGCGCGGGGCGCTGGTCGATCGATCCGATCCGCGATCTCGGCCGCGCCGCGGTGCGGAGGCTCGTTGCCGTGGGCGAGCGCGACTACCTCGCGATCAGCAGCGATCGCCGCCTCCTCCGGCTCCACGAGTCGGGCGCGTTCGAGCCGTGGGGCGCGCCGCTCGCGCGCTACGCGTTCTACGGCATCGCGCCGATCGAAGGGAAAGACAGCGCGTACATCGTCGGCGGCAGCACCGACTGGGGCCGCGGCATCGTCGCGCGCATCGACGGTGAGCGCATCACGATCGTGGCCGAGGACCTCGAGGTGAAGACGCTCTACGCGGCTGCGATCATGGGCGATGGCTCGCTCATCGCGGTCGGGGCGCGCGGCAGCGTCGCGCGACTGCGGGGCGGAGCGCTCATCGAGAGCGCGCATCCGTGCGAGAGCGATCTCCACGTCATCGGCGCCACCGAGGGCGACATCGTGGTGGCGGGCGCAGGCGCCTGGGCCTTCCGGCTGACCACGGCGCCGCTCTCGGCGGAGCTCGAGCCGGTCGATACGACCTCGAACCTCACCTGCATGGCGGTGGACTCGATCGGGAACGCGTGGATCGGCGGCGAGCGCGGGCGGCTCATGCGACGACGAGAGAAGCACTGGCGGCGCATGAACAAGCCATTCCCCGGCGATCCCGCCGTGCTCGCGATCCAGGCAAAGCCGGATCAAGTCCGCGCCGTCCTCTCCGACGGGACGATCGCGGTCGGCGCGCCGGTCGCGAGGCCGGCCGCCAGCTGAGCGGTCACGTTTCGGTCAGCGTGGCCCCTCGAGTGTGGCGCGGCGGCGGAAGAGGACGACAATGATGCTCTGCACACAGATCGAAGACGCGGTTTTCGCGCCGTAACGAACGAGGCGCGCGTCTTGCACCGCCGGAACCGAAGGCGGTCGCTTTGAGCTCCACGACCAATCCAGGCGTCCCGGCGCACCCGCGGGTCTCCGACGCGCTCGGGCGAGCGGTGTTGCAATCGCTGCTCGATGCCGAGGCGGTGGGCATCGCGCTCATCCGATCCACCGACTGGACGCACGTGATGACGAGCGAAGCGTACGAGCGCTTCGTGGGCGCGCCGGCGATCCTGGGAAAGCCCTCTCCGCCGCGCTCCCTCCCTCGATCGCGCCGCCGTCGTTGCTCGAGGGCGTCGTCGCGACCGGAAAGGCGGCGCGCTCGCCCCGCGTCTTCGAGCGGACCGTCGTGATCGACGGCGCGCCGGTCTCCCTTCACCTCTCGTTCACCTTCCTGCACGTGCCGCAGGTGACGGCCGGCGCGGACGGCGTGCTGGTCCTCGCATACGACGTCTCGCAGCAGGTCCACGAGCGGCGCATCGGAGAGCTCTTCGTCGCGCTCGCCACCGACATGTCGATCGACCGCGACGAGGCCGCGAGCGTCCGCTCGAGCGTCTCGCACGCTTCGGAGTCCCTCTCCGCGGACGCGGCGTCGATCTTCCTCCTCACCCCCGACGGAAGGCATCTCCACGGGGCGCTGGTCGGGTGGGACTGGACGCGCACGAGCTTCGTCGCCGAGGTCGCGAACTGGCCCAACGTCGGGCACGCGATCTCCTCCGACACCGTGAGCTACATCACGAAGAAGACAGCGCAGGGCTCGGAAGAGGTCTGGTTCGAGCAGCGCGGGATCAAAGCCGCGATCTGCGCGCCGATGTCCGTCGATGGGCGCGTGCTCGGCGTCCTCTTCTTCGATTACGTGTCCGCGCGACCGGCGGAGCTCGATCTCCAGCTCGCGAAGCGCATCGCCGATCAGTGCGCGCAGCTCGTTCAGCGCGCCGCCGCACGCACGCTTCGACCCATCGAGGCTCCGGCTCGGTAGAGAAAGAACGCGTCGAGGTTGCGCCACCTCGAACCGTGCACTACGGTGGCCCCTGCTCACTTCACGTTCCGACGCTACTCGACGCTCTCTCGAATCCCGGGATCGCTCACTCGCGCTGCGAAGCTTCGTCGCTGTGAGGACACGGACACATTGTCCGTGTGCCTCGTCCGATCCCCGCCGGCACATTGGACGCCAGGTCTTCGAAGCCATCAGGCCGACGAAGGAAACGAGAGAAACCGAATGAACAATCGACTTTATGTGGGCAATCTTTCCTATGGTGTGACGACCGACTCGCTCCGCGCTCTGTTCGCGGAAGTGGGCGGAGTCACCGACACGCACGTCGTCAAGGACCGCGAGACGGGTAACGCCCGCGGCTTCGCGTTCGTGACCATGGCGACCGATGCCGAGGCGACCAACGCCGTCGCGCAGCTCAACGGCGCCATGTTCGAGGGCCGCGCCCTCCGCGTGAACGTCGCCGAAGAGCGCTCGCCGCGTGGTGGCGGCGGCGGTGGCGGTGGCGGCGGCGGCGGCCGGAGCGGTGGACACAAAGGTTGGTGAGCAAACCCGCGTCCAATGCGGGCACAAGCTCCCAACCGGTAGCTCCAAACACCTTCAGTCATGACCTCGTCGTCAGCGACGCGGACATCGACCGACTCGGTCACGCCAACAACGTCGCGATCCTGAAATGGATCCAGGACGTGGCGGAGGCGCACTCTGCGTCCGTAGGTTTTCCGATGGAAGCCTACGAGCGCATGGGGGCCGCCTTCGTCGTCCGTCGCCACGAAGTCGACTATCTCCGCCCAGCGATGCACGGTGAACGTGTTCGGCTGCGGACGTGGGTCGACGCGGCGAAGGGCGTCTCATGCACCCGAAGCACCGAGATCACCTCGGTCGAGGGTGGCCATGTGGTGGCCAAGGCCGTGACGACGTGGGTGTTCGCCGAGCTCGCCACGCTGCGCATCGTCCGCATTCCGGACGAGGTGCGGGTGGCGTTCGGCTTCCTCGCGCGCCGCTCGGGCGGCGGATCTATTTCACCGGACGCGTGAGCGCGCCGCCGATGATCAGCTTCTGGATCTCGGTGGTGCCCTCGTAAATGCGGAGCGGGCGAATCTCTCGATAGAGCTGGTCCACGACCGAGTTTTCGGTGACCCCAAGGCCACCGAAGAGCTGCACCGCGCGATCGATGATCCGCTGTGCAGCCTCCGTCGCATACATCTTCGCCATCGCCACCGACACACCGTCGCTGCGCGCCGATTTGTCCTCGTGGTCCTTTTCCCAGGCCGCACGGGCGACGAGGAGGCGCGCCGCGTCGAGCTCCGTTGCCATGTCGGCGATCGCCGCCTGCGTGAGCTGCTGCTCCGAGAGCGGCTTGCCGAACTGCACGCGACGCATCACGCGGCCGATGGCCTCGTCGAGCGCACGACGCGCCATCCCGACGGACGCCGCGCCGACGGAGGTGCGAAAAATATCGAGTGTGCCGAGCGCGAGACGCAGGCCGTGGCCGACCTCGCCGATGAGCGCGCTCGCAGGGACCTTGCAGCCCCTCAGCGTGATACGGCCGAGTGGATGAGGCACGCTCATCGCGATGGGCTCGGTGGTGAGACCTTCTGCGCCCACCTCGACGAGGAACGCGCTGATGCCTTTTTTCCCGGCCGCCGGGTCCGCGTTCGCGAACACGACGTAGTGATGCGCGATCCCGACGTTGGAGATGAACACCTTCTCTCCATCGAGGATCCAGCCGTCGCCTTCGCGACGTGCCGTCGATCTCATCGCCGCGACGTCGCTCCCGGCCTCGGGCTCGGTGAGCGCGAACGCGCAGACCCGCTTGCCCACCACCGCCTCGTCCAGAACGCTCGCGCGCCTCTCGGACTCGCCGGCGAGAATGATCGGATGCGACCCGAGGCCCTGCACCGCGAAGATGGAGTCCGCGAGCGGCGAGACGTATGCGATCGCCTCGCGCGCGACGCAGAGCGACCGCACCGACACCGGCTTGCCCCCCTGCGGGACGAGCAGCCGGCAGAAGCCGAGCTCCGCGAGGCGCGGGACCACGCGCTTCGGATCGTGGAGCGACGTGTCTTCCTCGGAGAGGGTGGCGCACGATCGCCCGACGTCGCGGTGCACGTCGTCGAAGAACATCGGCAGCATCTCGACCGACGCGCGCGTTCCGCCGGTGCCGCGCCCCGCGCCGCGCGCGGCTCCCGCCTCTTCCGGCTTCATTTGAACGGCACCGTGGAGCCGGCGAACAGGATCGGCCTCTTGGCGACCCAGGCGTCGTAGGCGGCGCGAAAATCCGGGTGCTGCATGCAGATCGCCTGGACCTGAGCCTCGGCCTCGATCGCCGCGTCGAGCGGCATCGTGTGCTCGGTCTCGAGCATCTGCTTGGTCATGGCGTGCGCGAAGGCGGGGCCAGCCGCGAGGCGTTCCGCGAGCTCGCGCGCGACGGCGACGCATTCCTCGGCGGGCACCACCTTGTTGAAGAGGCCAATCTCCTTCGCGCGGTCGGCGAGGATGATGTCGCCCGTGAAGAGCAACTCCGTCGCGTGGCCGAGACCGACCACGCGCGGCAAGAGATACGTCGCGCCCATGTCTGCGCCGCAGAGGCCGACCTTCGGGAAGATGAAGCCGATCTTCGCGGAGGAAGAGGCGATGCGGAAGTCGCAGGCGAGCGCGATGACGGCGCCGGCGCCGACGGCGGTGCCGTTCACGGCCGCGACGACCGGCCGGCGCAGCGCGCGGATGTTGCGAATGAGCGCGCCGGTGACGCGCGTGAAGGCGACGAGGCCTTGCATGTCGCGCGCGAAGAGCTCGCCGATGATGCTCTCGACGTCGCCGCCGGAGCAGAACGCGCGTCCCTGGCCCGTGATGAGGACGCTGCGCACCTCGGCATGGTGCTCGAGCTCTGCGAAGAGATCGCGGAGCTCCTCGTAGACCTCGAAGGTGAGCGAGTTCAGCCGATCCGGCCGCGTGAGCGTGATCGTCGCGACCCCGTTCGGAGAGAGCTCGTAGGCAAACGTCTTCGGGTGGATCTCGTTCGCTTTGCGGTCGTTCATGACGTGATCTTCTCCAGATGGTCGCGCAGGCCGCCGAGGAGGCGGCGGAGCTCGCGGCGCTCGGCGGCGGGGAGCCCCTCGAGCAGCGCATTCACGGCTTTGGAGTGATGCGGGAGGACCTCGCGGATCGTCGTCCGACCTTCCGGCGTGAGCCAGACCCGCGACACGCGGCGATCGGAGGGCTCGGCGCGACGGATCACCTGGCCGTCGCGCTCGGCGCGGTCGACGAGACCGGTCACGTTGCCGGCCGTGACGAGCAGGTCGCGACTGATCGACGCGAGCGTCTGACCGTCGTTGCGATTGAGGCTCGCGAGCAGGTCGAAGCGCGCGAGCGTCATCTTGTGCGCCTCATCGCTGTCCTCGAGCCTCCCGCGAAGCTCACCGAGCATGAGCGCGTGACAGCGGAGCAAGCGATACCAGAGGCTCTCCGCCTCGTTCTCGCTCGTCTTGATTCCCGCTGTCTTCGCCGCCGTCGATCGAGTGGCCACGGCGCTCAGGCCGGCAGCATCGCGACGCCTTCGATCTCGACGAGAGCGCCCGGCTCGAGCAGTCCTGCCACCTTCACGAGCGACATCGCGGGGTAGTACTTCCCCATGCGGCTGCGCCAGCCCTCGCCGATCGCGGGGGTGGCCGCGCGATACGCGTCGAGGTCGGTGACGAAGGCGAGGAGCTTCACGACGTGCTCCGTCGCTCCGCCGGCTTCGCGAACGACGGCGATGACGTTGTCGAGCGCTTGCAGGAACTGCGTGGCGAAGTCCGGCGACACGATGCGCGCGTCCTTGTCCCACGCGATCTGTCCGGCCACGTACAAAAGCCGCCCGGTCGCCACGATGCCGTTCGAGTAGCCGCGCGGCTTCGGAAAGTGCGACGGCATGATGACCTGATGTGCCATGGGCGCTCCTCCGTTCGGTGGATAGGCTCGATCCCTTCAGGTGTAAAGGATCGCCGCGACTTGCCACTGTCGGCCGGAGCCGACGGCTCAATTTGCAGCGGTGTCGCGGGGCCCCGACGGGAATCACTAGGGCTTCCCGGGTCCCGAGCTCCACCAGGGGTATGGCGAATCACAACGTCGGGAAAATCCGACACCTCGAGCACACCTATGATCATGATTTAATTGATCATTTTTGCCCCGCGCACCTTGACGAAATGCATCGTAAAGGGAATGTTTTCGATCCCGATGGCGACCGCTGCCGCTCATCCCGCCCCCTCCGACCGCCTCTTCCAGTGGATGCGTTCCGACCGGAACGACATGCTCCTCGTCCTGCTCTACGCGGTGGCGTCGAGCATCGTGGCGCTGACGATCCCGATCACGGTGCAGGCGATGGTCAACACCGTCGCCTTCGGCGCCGTCATCCAGCCGGTCGTCGTGCTCGCGCTGCTCGTCTTCGCCGGCCTCGCGCTCGCGGCGCTCTTGCGTGCCCTTCAGGCGCGCGTCGTCGAGACGATCCAGGAGCGCGTCTTCGCGCGCACCGCGCTGCAGCTCAGTCATCGCCTCCCCGCCGTCGCGACGTCGGTGCACGAGGAGGCACACGGCCCCGAGCTCGTGAACCGGTTCTTCGACGTACTCACGATCCAGAAGGCGGGCTCGACGCTCCTCGTCGACGGCACCGCGCTCGCGCTGCAGGCGCTCGTGGGGATGGTCGTCCTCGCCTTCTACCATCCGTACCTCCTCGCGTTCGACGTGCTGCTCGTCCTCGCGATGGCCTTCGTGTTCTTCGGCCTCGGACGCGGCGCCGAGCGCACCGCCATCGTCGAGTCGAAGGCCAAGTACGAGATGGCGGCGTGGCTCGAGGAGCTGATGCGCCATCCGCTGCTGTTCAAGGGCACCGGCGGCGAGAAATTCGCGACCGACCGCGCCTACGCGCTCACGAAGAAGTATCTCGGGGCACGCCGCGAGCACTTTCGCGTGCTCTTCCGCCAGATCGTCGGCGCGCTCGGCTTCCAGGTCGTCTTCGCGTCGCTGCTCATCGCCACCGGTGGCTTCCTCGTCCTCGGCAAGCAGCTCACGCTCGGTCAGCTCGTCGCATCGGAGCTCATCGTCTCGGGCGTCCTCGCGAGCTTCTCCAAGGTCGGCAAGCAGCTCGAGAGCCTCTACGACATGCTCGCCGGCTTCGACAAGCTCGGGCACCTCCTCGAGCTCCCGCAAGAGCGCGCCGACGGGCGCGGCTTCCCCGCCGGCGTCGAGGGCCCCGCGCAGCTCGAGGTGAAGGAGGTCGACTACGTGATCGGGGGCCGGCGCATCATCGACAGCGCCTCGCTCGTCGTCCGTCCCGGCGAACGCGTCGCGATCCTCGGTCCGAACGGCTCCGGCAAGAGCACGCTGCTCGACTCGATCTACGGGCTCGTCACGCCGACCGGCGGCCGCATCGACATCGACGGTGAGCCCATCCCCACCCTCGCGGTGCGCACGCTGCGACAGCACGTGGCGATGGTGCGCGGGATCGAGATCTTCGAAGGCACCGTCCTCGACAACGTCATCGCGGGCCGCCAGGACGTCAGCCACGACGACGCGCGCGCCGCGCTGGAGGCGGTCGACCTCTGGGAGGACGTGAAGCAGCTCCCGAACGGCGTCGACACGCGGCTCACGTCGTACGGCACGGGCCTCTCGATGGGCCAGGCGCGGAAGCTCGTGCTCGCGCGCGCGGTGGCGGCCCGTCCGCGCCTCCTCCTCCTCGACGAGTCGCTCGACGATCTGGACCCGAACACGCGCCGTCGCGTCGGGAGCTTCCTCTTCGCGCCGGAGCGGCCGTGGACGCTCATCCTCACGACGCACGACGCATACACGCTGCAGCAGTGCACGCGCTCCGTCGTGCTCGAGCAGGGACAGTTCCGATGAGCGAGCTCACCGTCGATCAGGACCTCACGACCCTCGGCCTCGAGCCTCGCGCGCGCGCCTCCACTGTCCTCTCGCGCCTCCTCATCGGCGCGATCGCGGTCTTCGTGCTGCTGCTCGTCTTCGTGCCGTGGCAGCAGTCGGTGGACGGCACCGGCCGCGTGATCGCCTACGCCCCGCAGGAGCGCCAGCAGTTCATCGAGGCCCCGCTCGAGGGCCGCGTCGTGTCGTGGAACGTGCAAGAGGGCATGCGCGTGAAGAAGGGCGACGTCCTCCTCGAGATGACGGACAACGACCCGCTCGTCCTCTCGCGCATCCAGACCGAGATCGACATGCTGAAGCAGCGCATCGCGGCGGCACGCGCGCGTGCGGAGAGCATCGACAGCCGCATCCAGGAGCTCGAGACGGCGAGGAAGAACTCCCTCGACGCGGCCGGCTCGCGCGTGAAGATGGCGCGGACGCGTATCGCGCAGGCGCAGCAGGCGCTCGAGGCGGCGGAGACGGCGCAGAAGACGAGCGAGCTCAACTACTCGCGCCAGCGCGGGCTCTTCGAGGAGGGCCTCTCCTCCAAGCGGCAGGTGGAGCTCGCGGAGCTCGACCTCGTCAAGATGCGCACGGACACGGAGCGCGCGCGCGCCGCGCTCCTCGCCGCACGAAGCGAGGAGGCCGCGCTGCAGTCCGATCAGCTCAAGATCATGGCCGACGTCGGCGCGACCATCAACGACGCGCACGCGGGACGCGCCTCCGCGCTCTCGGACGAGGCGAGCGCGGGCGCGGAGCTCGCGCGCACCGAGGGCCGCCTCGCGCGCCAGAAGACGCAGCACATCACTGCCCCTCGCGACGGCGTCATCCTGAGCGTGATCGCGCGGCAAGGCGGCGAGCTCTTCAAGGCGGGCGAGCCGCTCCTCACCTTCGTGCCCGACACGGACACGCGCGCGGTGGAGCTCTGGATGTCGGGCAACGACATTCCGCTCATCACCGAGGGCCGTCACGTCCGCATGCAGTTCGAAGGGTGGCCCGCGCTGCAGTTCACGGGCTGGCCCTCCGTCGCGGTGGGCTCGTTCGGCGGGCGCGTGGCCTGGGTCGACGCCGCGGACAACGGTCAGGGCAAGTTCCGCATCGTGGTCGTGCCCGACGGCGACGAGCCGTGGCCGACCGGCGCGTACCTCCGTCAGGGCACCCGCGTGAACGGCTGGGTGCTCCTCAACCGCGTGCGCCTCGGCTTCGAGCTGTGGCGTCAGATGAACGGGTTCCCGCCGGCGGTGGCCGCCCCCGACAAGAAGGAAGGCAAGAAGTAGATGCCGCGCACGTGGGCCATCGCGCTCGCTCTGTCGCTCGTCACGTCGCTCGCGCACGCGCAGGCGTCCCCGGACGATCCGCCCGACGTCCCCGCCACGCCGAAGCCGCTCGTCACGCTCGTGCCGCCGCCCCAGGCGATGACGCCGCTGACGTTGACCGAGGTGCTGGAGAACGTCGCCACGCGGTATCCGCTGCTCCGCGCGGAGGTGCAGAGCGTGGCCGCCGCGGAGGGTGAGGAGCTCTCCGCCTCGGGCTCCTTCGACCCGAAGTGGAAGACGAAGGCGAACATCTTCGAGTCCGGCTACTACCGGTACGGCATGGTCGACACGACCATCGAGCAGCCGCTCTATTATCGCGGCCTCTCCGTCTTCGGCGGCTATCGCATCGGGCAGGGCAAGTTCCCGATCTACTACGACGGCTATCGCACGAACGATCGCGGCGAAGCGCGTGCCGGGATCATGGTCCCGCTCCTCCGCGGCGGCTCGACCGACGAGGACCGTGCGAAGCTCTGGAAGGCGGAGCAGGGCATCATCGCGGCGCGGCAAGGCCTCGTCGCGAGCACCCTCGAGTTCCAGCGCAACGCGGCCTACAAGTACTGGGAGTGGATCGCGGCCGCGAAGAAGCTCGAGGTCGCCAGGACGCTGCTCAATCGCGCGCTCGAGCGCAACACGGCCATCAACACGCGCGTGCTACGCGGTGACGCGCCCGCCGTCGAGTCGACCGACAACGCGCGTGCGATCGTGCAGCGCGAGCAGCAGGTCGTCTCCGCGGAGCGCGCGCTCACGGCGGCGCGCCTCGCGCTGTCGCTCTACCTCCGGGACGAGAAGGGCAATCCGATCATCCCCGCCACCGAGCGAGTGCCGGAGCAGTTCCCGGAGCCGACGCCGATCGGCCCGAGCGCCCTCGAGAACGACCTCTCGCGCGCCTTCACGCAGCGCCCCGAGATGAAGCAGTACGAGGCGAAGCGAAAGCAGTACGAGATCGAGCGCGATCTCGCGCGGAACGACGCGTGGCCCACGCTGAACGTGGTGGTGGCGGGCTCGAAGCAGTTCGGTGAGGGCTACCCCGAGCGCCAGCCCGCGGCGCTCGAGGCTGGCCTCCTCCTCGACATCCCGCTGCGCACGCGAAAGGCGGACGGCCGCGCCCGCGTCGCGAACGCGCGCTTCATCGAGTACGAGCTCCAGCTCCAGTACGTGAAGGACAAGATCTCCGTCGAGGTACGCGACGCCGCTGCGGGCGCCGACGCCGCCGCGCAGCGCCTCGAGCTCGCCCGCCGGGAGCTGGCCCTCGCCCGGCAGCTCGAGCAGGCGGAGCGAACCCGCTTCGACATGGGCGACAGCACGCTGCTCTTCGTGAACCTCCGAGAGCAGACGACGTTCGAGGCTGCCACGCGCGAGCTCGATACGTTGCTGGAGCATCAAAAGGCGCTCTCCCTCTACACCGCGGTCATTGGTGGACGCTGAACATGCCCAACTCATTCATTGCCGCACTCACGCTCACCCTGCTCCTCGCCGCATGCTCGCCCGCGAGCGTGGCGGAGGCCGAGGCCCGTCGTGACGTCTCGTGGCTCTCCGCGCACGAGAGCCGCGAGTCGTACGAGGCGCTCGGTCGCCTGGCCGATCACGACTCGCGCGCGGCCTCGATCCTCTCACAGCGAACGGGCAAGCGCGACATCTACCACGCGGCCTGGCAGGGCCATCTCCGCGGCGCGGCCTGGGGCGACAACGTGCTGCGGACGGGGCTCTCCGCGACGACCGAGATCCCGCTCGCGATCGCGGAGCTCCCGCCCGGCAATCCGCACCTCGATCCGTTCGCGCTCGATCTCGAGCGGAGCGTCGGTCTCGCGAAAGGCGACGACGCGGTCGCGGCCGCCGCGCTCCTCGCGAGCATCGGCGCGGACGCTCATGTGCAGCTCCTCCGCCTCGTCGACAATCCCGCCACCCGCGACGCGGCTTGCCAGGGCCTCCGCGCGGAGACGACCTCGGAGGACTCGCGGCTCGTCCTCACGACGACGAAGCCGGAGGCTCGCGTGAGCCCGTCGTGCAAGCGAACCCTGCTCGCCCACGCCGCCCTCGATCCCAAGGTCCTCGCCTGGGTGGGCGCCTCGGGCGAGACCGAGCTCGTCGCCTCCGCCTCGACCGGCCTCGAGTGCCCGCAGGTGAGCCAGCTCTGGGAGAGCGTGTTCTCGTCGACGCGCGAGGGCCTCACGGAGCTCCAGCCCGCCCTCACCGCATCGACGACGCGCTGCCCGGAGACGCTCGATCCGCTCCTCTCCCGCACCCTCCCCTCCACGCCGCGCGTGCGCGCCATGATCCTGCGCTCGCTCGACGTGGAGACGACGCACGCCGAGCAGCTCGGTGCAACCTGCAGGCAATTGCCGCGACTCCACCACGGCGCGGCGGTCTCCCAGGACGTACGCTCGCTCGCGGGGACGGTCTACGGCACGCGCTGCAAGCCCACCACCTGAGCTCAGCTTCGCGCGGCGCGGCTCAGGCGATCGTGCACGGCGCGCCAGGCGGCGTCGCCCGGCGGGGCCTCGATGACGATGAGCTCGGCGCTCGACGCGTCGGCCTCGTGGAGCGCGGCGTAGAGGCCGCGCGCATAGCCCGCAGGGTCGTCGGGAAGGACGAGCAGCGGCGCGCAGCTCGAGGCGGCCGCCCTCGCGTCGTCGGTCACGACGATCGCGGCGACGCGCCCGCCGACGGGCTTCGCGAAGTGACCTCGCTGCATCAGGAGCACGCGTGCGCGCGGCGCGTAGTGCTTCGCGGCCATCCCGGGCGCGGCGCGCGGCGCGTCGTCCTCGATCGTCGTGGTGCCGTCGACGGTGCCGGGATCGATGGCGCGGAGCTGCTCGAGCGTGATCGCGCCCGGTCGAAGGACGCGGAGCGGCGGCCCGATCGCCACGACCGTCGACTCGATCCCGTGCGTGCAAGGCCCCGCGTCGAGCACGAGATCGACCTTGTCTCCGAGGGAGCGAACCACGTGCTCGGCGGTGGTCGGCGAGACGTGCGTGTGCGCGTTGGCGCTCGGCGCCGCGAGCGGCTCGCCGATGGCGCGAATGAGCGCGAGCGCGACCGGGTGATTCGGGGCGCGAATGCCGACCGTGTCGAGCCCGCCGCTCACCTCCGGCGGCACGTTCGGCGCGCGCGGCACGACGATCGTGAGCGGCCCCGGCCAGAAATCGCGCGCGAGGAGCGCGGCGGTATCGCTCCACTCCGCCGCCAGCGAGCGCGCCCGCGCGTCGCCATCGACGTGCAGGATGATGGGATGCCCCGGCGGCCGGCCCTTGGCGGCGAAGATCTTCCGGACCTCTTCCGCCCGGAGCCCGCGCGCGCCGAGGCCGTACACGGTCTCGGTGGGGAACGCGACGAGGCCGCCCCGCTCGAGCACCCCCACCGCCTCGGCGATGGCCACGGGATCCGGATGGGCCGCATCGACCCGAAGAACGCGCGTCACGCCCATGAACCTAGCGCGCTCGTGGTACCGTGGCGTCGTGAATGTGCGGGCTATCTCCTTCGCGGTGATCGCGGGTCTCACGGCGATGGCCGCCTGCAAAGGCGGCGGGCAAGCGAACGCGCCGGTGAGCGTCCCGCCCGCCGACGGCGGCGCGGACACGAGCACGCCGAACGTCTTCGCCACCACCCCGCCGCCGAGCGGTCTGCCGCCGATGTCGTCGGTCCCGCCGCCAGGCGTAGCCGGTTCGAAGAAGGGCAAGCTGAAGGAGGACGCGGCCCTCGCGGAGTGCGGAGGCAAGGAGCCCCCGCACGCGAAGGACCCGGCCGCGCTCGTGAAGAAGATCGGCGAGGCCTGCGCCGCCTCCTCGAAGATGAAGCCGGTGGGCGCCGCGCTCAAGGGCACGCAGGCCGACCGCGACCCGCACCAGGACAGCAAGTTCCACGTCGAGGCGAACCGCTGCTACCGCGTCTACTTCGCGACCGACGACAGCGTGAAGGACGCGGTCATCACGCTCCGCGACGGCGCAGGCGACGTCATCACGTCATCGCCGGGGCCCGCCGCCCCCCAGAACGGCGCCTTCTGCTTCACGACCGCCGACGACATCACGCTCTCCCTCGGTATCGGCGCCGGCAAGGGCGCGTGGGCAGCCCAGGTCTGGGGCAACTGACCCAGCGGACCCACCCCCGCCTGCGGGTGACGGCGTGGACCGGCTTGCGGAGAACGTACTCAGAGGTCGAGCAGGTGGCCGTCGACGCGGGCCTGGAACGCGAAGTACGGCGGCATGCACGCGCCGATGCCCGGCGGGCCGTTGCGCACGCGGGCGCAGGCGTAGTCGTCGCGGCAAGGATTCGTGCGATCGCAGGTGTGGAGGAACGCGGGCGCGCTCGTCGTCGCGAGGCACTCCGTGAACGGCTTGTTCGCGGCCAGGCATTGCGTGAGACCCGCGGCGGAGGGGATCTCACCGCAGATCGTGTCCTCCACGATGCTCCCCACCTTGTCCGGCGCGCAATCGAGGCGGCACATGCCGTCGGGGAAGCCCATCGACGTCGGGTTGCAGCGAGCGCCACGACCGTCGTTGCATCCGAGCTGCTTGAGATCCGTCACGCCATCGAGACGCGGGTTCGCGTTCTTGGTGACCTTCCCCGTCTCGCACGCGTCGCCCACCGGCGCGTTCGACGGGGAGCAGTAGCCGACCACGTCGCCGTGCATGTCGAGGCACTCGAGCCCCTCGTCGCACGTCCACGTCGAGAAGCCAGGATCGCCGAGGCCGCAGTGCGCGCCGTAGTTCCCGGCCTGGACCGTGCGCTCCGCGAAGGGACGCGGCGCGGTGAACGCTGCGCCCGTCGCCGTGGCCTGGAGGAGGTCGCTGCGCCACGCGAGCTCGCCTTCGAAGTGCGTGGAGCGGCCGATCGCGAGCGCGTTGGCGCGCGCGTTCGGATCGCGCTCTTCGCCGAGGAGGTGGAAGCCGGCGATCGAGCGCGTCTGGTGGCAGCCGTTGCACGACATCGTGTCGAGGCGGCGAAGGAGCGCGGCCGGACTCTGCACCTGCTGCGTGCCGGCGAGTGGGATGGAGCCGAAGGCCGCCTTCGCGTCGGGGAAGAGGCGCGTCCACGGGCGGTTCGCATCGCGAGCGCCACCGGCGGGGCCGATCGAGATCGCCTTCGAGGCGAGGAACTTCTCGGGGACGACCGCGCTGCCATCGTCGATCGCGGCGACGTTGTCCGCGACCCACTTCTTGAGCTCCTCGACCTCGGTCGCGTCGAGGTTGCTGCGCGGGGTGTTCTCGAGGGCGATCGGCGCGACGGTCTCGCCTTCTGCCTTGAACACGCGAAGAATGTACTCTGCATGTCCGCCGAACTCGGGGCGCTCGTTCGAGGGCCAGCGGGCGGACTGGAGGTTCACCTCGATCGAGCCGACCTTCGGCAGGCTCGCGAGCGGGCCCTTCGAGAGCGCGTCCGCGGTGCCCGACTTCGCGTCGAGCCACTTCTGCGCGACGGTCTGGCAGGACTTGCCGTCATCGGCCTGCGGAAACACGACGTTGACCGTCATCGGCAGGCGCGAGGCGGTGCGCTGGGCGGTGTACGCGAGGCGGTAGATCAGGCGAAATTCACCGCAATTGCCCGCCGTCTTGCGATCGAGCCGGTTCACGACCCCGACGAGCTCGAAGCGCGTCTGCTTCGAAGCGAACCATCGCTTGTCGAAGAGGCGATGCGGGTTCTCGACGCCGACGCCCGCCTTCGGGTCCTGACGCTTCATGAGGTCGAGGTCTTGCGTCAGCGTGTCCGTGATCGGCTTCATCTGCGCCGGCGTCACGACCTGGGAAAACGAGAACCCCGCCTCCTCGAGCTGAACGAGGGTGCGGGGATCTTTCACGAGCACGGGCGCGCGGTCGTCCGCCATCTCCTCCGCCACGTCGTTGTCGGACGTGACGGGTGAGCCGTCCTCCGTCGTGCAGGCCGCGGCCAGCGCAACGAGAGCCGTGGCGAGGACGACCCAGGCGCTACGCATCAGCCGCCATCGCCGTTTCCGCCGCCGTCGCCGTCGCCGTCGCCGTCGCCGCAGCGTCCGTTGCCGTTGCCGTTGCCGTTGCCGTTGCCATTGCCATTGCCATTGCCATTGCCGTTCCCATCGCCATCGCCATCGCCGTCGCCGTCGCCGTCGCCGTCGCCGTCGCCGCAGCCGTAGCCGAAGATATCCGACGCGAAGAGCGAAGTGGGATCGCCGAAGTACGGGGCCTTCACGCCGACCGCGAAGCCTTCGGAGCCGGGGCCCTCGACGCTCTGCTTCGCGATCTTCCAGCTGCCGTCAGGCGACTGCTGAAGGAACGCGGAGAACTTCGCCGCGAAGTTGTTGCTCTTGAGCACGCCTTCGAATCCAGGCGCCGCCGCGCGATCCTTGAATGACGAGCGCGAGTAGTCGATCGCGGTCGCGTTACCGTTGGGGCCTTCGATGATGCCCTCATAGTACGCCCAGCCGTCGTGCGCGCGGAAGCGTCCAACCGGCTCGTTCGAGTTGAAGACGCAGGCCTGGCCGTTCAGTTGTGGGTCGATGGCGGTGTGCAGCGCCTTCACGATGGCCGCGCGCTCCGCGCCCTGCGGCTCGTGGAGGTCGTCCTTCGGGAAGGCCTTGGACACGTCGCGCTGCGCGATCGGCGGGAGCGAGGCCCACGAGGCCCACGCTTCATAGCCGGGGCCCACCGCGTAAGCCTTCTGGCCGCCCTTGAGCTCGGCGACGCGCCACTTGCCGTCGGCGCCACGCTGCGCCATCGCGAAGAACTTCGCCGCGAAGTGACCGTTGACCTGGACGCCGTCGAGGTAGCCGCCCTCGGCCGCGTCGCGGTAGACGCTCTTCGTGTAGTTGATCGGGCCGTTCGCGCCGTCGATCACGCCTTCGTACGAGGCCCAGTCCCCGTGCGCCTGGAAGCGTCCGACCGGGTTCGTGTTGTTGAAGACGACCGCCTGGCCCTGGACGTCCGGGGTCACGACCGCGCGGAACGCATCGAGGATCGCCTTGCGCTCGTCGCCCTGCGGCTCGTGAAGGCCGGCCGCGGAGACCGCCGCCTCCGACGAAGCGGAGTCGTCGGCCGTGGATGAACAACCCGTCGCGACCACGGTGAGGAGACCGAAACCAATCGCGAGGAGGAGTGACGAGCGCTTCATGATACCTAGGTGGTAGCAGCGCCTACATGGTACGCAATCGCTAATTGCGCAGGTTTGTGCGCGATTTCATGATCCAGGGGTGATCGAAACACGCGGGCGAGCCGCTCGCCGTCCCGCGCGAAGCGAGGCCACATGGCCGAAGAGCGCGACGGGCACGAGGAACGCCGGCAACCACACCGACGGGAACGTCGCGACGATCGTGTTCGGCGGGCCAGGCCAGTCGAGGTGCAGCGGGCCGGGCACGGACGTGACGGCGATGATCACGATGTTGGCGAGCAGGCCGAGCCCGAGCACGTTCCACGCGACGACGACCGCGCGGCTCGCCTTCCCCCGCGCCACCGCCCACGCCAAGAACGGCGCGGTGAGACCCACGAGGATGTCGAAGTTCCGCCCCTCGAACGTCATCTGCACCGGGATGTCGCCGGCCTTCCAGAGCGAGAAGAGCGCGAGCTCGATCGGCACGCGCATCGTCTGGATCGCGATCGGCCACGCCGCCGACGGCACCCGCATGCGCCGGCCGAGCACGACGGCGCCCACCAGCGCGGGGAGCACGACGAGCATGAGACGAGGCGGCCGCGCGTCGAAATTCGAGAGGACACCGCTCGCGCCGAGCGTCGCCGTGAACGCGAGCCACGCCGAGATTCCGATCCCCATGCGCCGATCCGCGCGCGCGAAGAGCGCGAGGATCACGAGCGCCGTCGCCGCGAGCAGCACGCCTCCTCGATAGGGTCGCCTTCTTCTTTGACCAGGACCTCAGAGAAAAACGGATCGAGACGAGCGCGCAGGCCCTCACTTCAGCTTCGACCACGCGTGGTCGATCTGGTCCTGGTACGAGGCCATGACCATCTGCGCTTCGATGCTCGCGAACGGGAACGTCCAGAGGCGATCACGGTAGCGCGCCTCGAGGCGCTGCGCGGCGGACGCGACCGCCTTGCGATCCGGGTTCCAGAAGAGAGTGTGCACGTCCTTCCGCTCCACGTCCTCGAAGTTCTCGTCCTTCTGCACCTGATCCATCAGGGAGAGCACGGCCTCGTGCTTCTGCCCACGAAGCGCCTCGACGTCGTCGCCCTTCGCCGCCGCGTCGATCATGCGGACGAAGTGCTCCGCGCTCTCGGCCACCCAGGCGAAGACGGGATCGTGCTCGTGGAACCGGAAGACGACCGCCGCGGCGATGCCCGTCGAGAGGGCCCCCGGATGCACGTAGAGGCCGAGGTGATTGCCCCCCTCCTCCGCGAACGGGACGAAGGCCGGGTCTGTCCAGAGCGAGACCTGCGCCCACGTGTCGGCCCACTCGAGATCGAAGAGGCGGAGATCAAGCGTCGACTTCCGCTCGCGCGTCCCCTCGTGAATGGCGGCGATGGTGGACGCGAACGCGGCGACCTCGTCGCGCGGCATGCGCTCTCGGAGGGCGCGGATCGCCTCGATGCCCAGTCCCTCCGCCACCGTCCACGGCGGCGTGAGCTTCGCGAGCGCGTGGTCGCGCGCGACCTTCAGCTTCGCGACCTCCTCCTCGATCGCGGCGCGCATCTGCTTGCGCTGCTCCTCGGCATGACGCGCAGAGGTGGCGCGGTCCGTCGAAAGCGTGCCCGTCCCGTTCACGAGCTTGGCGCGACGGCCGCCGAGCGGATGTGGTGCGAACTCCAGCACCCACACCTTCGCGCCTACCGCCGGGCGCGCGATGCCCACGCAGGCCGAATGGCCGAAGCGGACCTCTTCCCCCGTCGCCAGCGTGATCCGTCCAATCGAATCGTCCGGCTGCCAGCTCGTGATGGTTCCCTCGACCGGGCCTTCGGGAGCGCTCATCGCCACGAGACCATATTCGCCCGATGCCATCTCCGCGACAAGCGTCGGTCGAGCTACTCGTGCCGAAGCGCGACGATGGGATCGAGGCCCGCCGCACGGCGCGCCGGGAAAAAGCCGAACGCGATCCCCGTCATGGCGCTCGTGAAAATGGCCACTCCGAGGGCCGTGGGGTCGAGCTTCATCGGCCACTCGAGCGTCGTCCCCAGGAAGTGGATCAGGCCTACACCTGCGAGCGCGCCCGACAGCCCACCGATGAGTGCGAGCACCACGGCTTCCACCAGGAACTGCAACATGATGTCGTTCGCGCGGGCGCCGATCGCCATGCGGATGCCGATCTCACGCGTCCGCTCCGTCACGCTCACGAGCATGATGTTCATGACGCCGATGCCGCCGACCACGAGGGAGACGGCCGCGATGCAGATGAGGAGGACGGTGAGGAGGCCGTAGATCGCCCCCTGCATCGCCTGGAACTCCTGCTGGGTGCGGATCCAGAAGTCGGGCTCGCGCCCGGGCTCGATGCGGTGGCGCTGGCGGAGGATGCTGTCGATCTGGGAGACCGCTCGCTGCGTGGTCTCCGCGCTGCTCGCCGAGATGAGGAGCACCCCCGCGAAGCCGGGCGCTGTCTTCGTGACGCGGCCTCGCATGGAGCTGATCGGCATCAGCACCATGTTGTCCTGATCGCCACCGAACGGCGCCTCGCCCTTCGACTCGAGGACACCGAGCACCTTCCACTGGTGCTTGCCGATGCGCACGGAGCGCCCGACCGGATCCTCCAGCCCGAACAGCTTCTCCGCGACGGTCGAGCCGAGGATGCAGACCTTCGCCTTCGTGGCCTCGTCGTGCTCGTCCCACTCCGCGCCACGCGCCACCTTCCAGCTCCGGACCTTGAAGAACGAGCGATTGCCGCCGATGAACTGCGTGAGCCAGTTCTTCTCGTTGGCCATGACCTGACCGCCGGAGCGAAGCGCGGGCGTGTAGGCGGTGACGCTCACCGCTTCGCGCAGGATCGCGCGGCCGTCGTCCTCGGTGAGCCGCATCGTGGAGCCGAGCGCGCCGCGGGCACCCGACGCCTGAGCGCTCTGCGGGGCGACCATGATCACGTTCGAGCCCATGCCCTCGATCTGCGCCGAGACCTGATCGCGCGCGCCCGCGCCGAGCGCGGTGACGGTCACGACCGCCATCACGCCGATCAGGATGCCGAGGATGGTGAGGCCCGCGCGCAGCGTGCTCCGCGCGATCGAGAGGATCGCGAGCCGGGCGCCAGTGACGAAGGCGGCGAGCATCTACTCGGTCCTCAGGGCTTCGATCGGATCGAGGGACGCCGCGCGCCGCGCCGGCAGGAAGCCGAAGACGACACCGATGAAGGCGCTCGTGGCGGCGGCGATCCCGATCGCGCCGAGGGTGGGCGTCGCGTTCCAGCCGAGCGCGCGCCCGAGCGCCATCGTGGAGGCGGAGCCGATCACGATGCCCAGCACGCCGCCCGCGAGCGACAGCACGATCGCCTCCACCAGGAACTGCACGAGGATGTCGCGACCTCGCGCGCCGATGGATAGACGGATCCCTATCTCGCGTGTTCGCTCCGCGACCGACACGAGCATGATGTTCATCACGCCGATGCCACCGACGACGAGCGACACCGCGGCGACGGAGAGCAAGAGCGCGGAGAGGACGGCCGCGATCGCCTCCTGCTTCTCGCGGAACTCGCTCTGCGTGTTGATCTGGAAATCGGCCTCGCGCCCGTCCGCGATGCGATGACGCTGGCGCAGGATCGACGTCGCCTGCGCCTGTGCGCGGCTCGTCGTCTCCACCGTGGTGGCGCTCGCGAGCAGCATGTCGACGCGCCCCGGCGACGTACGCATGACGCGGCCGCGGAAGCTGCCGATGGGCATGAGCAGCCGATCGTCCTGGTCCTCGCCGAACGGGGACGTGCCCTTCGGCTCGAGCGTGCCGATGATGCGGAACGGATAGCGACCGATGCGGATCGTGCGACCGACCGGGTCCTGATTGCCGAAGAGCTTCTCCGCGACGGTCATGCCGATCACGCAGACCTTCGTCTTCACGAGCTCGTCGCTCTCGTTCCAGAGCTCGCCCTTGCCGATCTTGAAGCGGCGGATGGGGAAGTACGTGGTGGTCGTGCCGACGAGCGTGGTCGAGACGTTCTTGTCGCCGTAGACGACCTGGCCCACCGTCGACAGCCACGGCGCGACGTTGGCGATGCTCACCGCCTCGCGGGCGATGGCCTTGCCGTCCGCCTCCGTGAGCCGGCCCGTCGCCTTCGAACGCGCGCCCGAGGACTGGACGTTCTGCGGGTTGATGAAGAGCATGTTCGACCCGAACGAGTCGATCTGATCGCCGACGCTCGCCGACGCGCCGCCCGCGAGCGCGGTCACCATGACGACCGCGGTCACGCCGATGAGGATGCCGAGCACCGTCAGCGCGGCGCGCATCTTGTTGCGCACGATCGCGGTGAGCGCGAGCCGCAGCGCGCCGAGGAAGAGCGTCATGCGTGGCTCTTCTTCGGGACGATCAGCGGGGCGAAGAGCGCGAGCACGAGGTACCGCGCGAGCGCCACGGTGGTGAGGCCGAGGAGCGAGACGCCGAGCGCGAGCACCACGCCGCTCGAAGAGAGGCCCTCGAGGCGATCGAGCACCGCCTTGCTCCACGGCACGAGGCCGAACGCGGTGAGCGGCGCGAGGACGACCGCCGCAGAGAGCGTGTACGTGATCGCGACGCGCACGCGCTGATCGTTCGTGAGCGGCTTGCCGAGGCTCTTCGCCGCGTACCAGGCCGCCGCGAGCGCCTCGAAGAAGAACGCGAACACCCACGAGATCCACGGCGCCTGCACGTCGAGGATGGACGAGGCGTACAGGTTGCCGAGGATCATGCCGAGGATCGCGCCCGCCACCATCGCCACGTAGAGGAGCTTCGGCACGGGCCCGCCGAGCCGGCGGCGCTCGGCGGCGGCCGGGCTCTCCGCCTCGTCGGCGCCCGCCTTCGACGTGTCCGCGGGCGGGAGCTTGTCGAGCTCGGCGAGCGCGTCGAGCGGCTTGTCGCGCGTGTCGCTGACGATCTTTCCGTCGCGGAAGGTGACGACGCGCGACGCGCACGCCGCGATGTCGTGCTCGTGCGTGACGAGGACGATCGTGATGCCGAGGTCGCGATTGAGCTTCTGCAGTAGCGCGAGCACCTCGAGGGAGGTGCGCGTGTCGAGGTTGCCCGTCGGCTCGTCGGCGAGGAGCATCGGCGGGCTCGTCACGAGCGCGCGCGCGATCGCGACGCGCTGCTGCTGGCCGCCGGAGAGCTGGTTCGGTGTGTGATGCACACGATCCGCGAGCCCCACCGCCGCCAGCGACTCGAGCGCGCGCTTGCGACGCTCCCGCGCCGACACGCCACGATAGACGAGCGGGAGCTCCACGTTCTCGAGCGCGGTGGTGCGCGCGAGCAGATTGAAGCCCTGGAAGATGAACCCGATCAGACGATTGCGTAGGATCGCGCGCGCGTCGCTCGAGCGCGCGCCGATGTCGAAGCCGGCGAGCTCGTACGCGCCGCGGGTGGGGCGGTCGAGGCAGCCGAGGATGTTCATGAGCGTGCTCTTGCCGGAGCCGCTCGTCCCGACGATGGCCACGAACTCGCCCTGCTGGATGTCGAGGTCGATCTCGCGGAGCGCGCGCACGAGGCCGCCGCCGCCCTCGTAGTCCTTCGAGAGCGACTTGCAGGAGATGAGCACGTCGTGATTCGGAGACGCGGAAACTGCAGCGTTGGTCACGGCGTCCTCCTCAGAACGGCTTGCCCTTTTTCTTCGCCTGCGGGTCGTCCGTCTCGTCGGTGATGAGCTTCGCGTTCGCGGGGACGCCGCTCACCACCTCGGTGTTGATGCCGTCGGTGATGCCGATCGCGACCGTCTTCTGCTCCGTCTTCTCTTCGCCGGGCTTGTCGTTCGTGAGGAACCACACGCGGCCGCTGCCCTTCTGGAGCGGCGGCTCCGGGGGCTGCGGCACGGGCTTGCCGTTCGGCCCCATCGGCGGCGTCGGCTTGTAGCGAAGAGCGGCGTTCGGGATGCGGAGCGCGCCCTTCGCTTCCTTCGTCTTGATGGTGACGGTCGCGGTCATGCCGGGCCGTAGCTTCTCGTCCGGGTTCTCGACCTCGACGACGGCGGAGTATGTGACGACGCCCTGCGTGGTGGTCGGACTGTAGCGAACCTGCTGCACGGAGCCCTTGAAGCTCTCGCCGGGGAACGCGTCGACGACCGCCTCCGCCTCCATGCCTTCCTTCAGCTTTCCGACATCCGCTTCGTCGACGTCCGCCATCACGCGCATGCGGCGGAGGTCCTGCGCGATGACGAAGAGCACCGGCGCCTGGAAGCTCGCGACGACGGTGGCGCCGGGATCGATCGATCGCGTGACGACGACGCCATCGACCGGCGAATAGATCTTCGTCCAACCGACGTTGGTCTGCGACTGCGAGAGCTGCGCCTGGATCGCACCGATCTGCGCCTCCGAGGCCGCCGCCTGCGCCTTGTTCACTTCGTACTGACCGAGCGCGGTGTCGAGCTCGCCCTTCGCGGCGAGGCCCTGCTCGTAGAGACGCTTCGTGCGCTCGTACGCGACGCGCGACGCTTCCATGTTGGCCTTCGCGGTCTCGACCGCCGCCCTCTGCGCCGAGACCTGCGACGACACCTGCGTGACCTGCTGGCCGTACTGGATCGGGTCGAGCTCCGCGAGGATGTCGCCCTTCTTCACGACCGAGTTGAAGTCGACGTAGACCTTCGCCACGCGGCCGTTCACCTGCGAGCCGACGTTGACCTGGAGGACCGGCTGGATGGCGCCCGTGGCCTGCACTTTCTCGGCCACGTCGCCCGTGGTCGGGGCGGCCGTCACGTACCGTGCCGGCGGAACCGGCTTGTTTTTCGCGCGGTAGACGAGGCCTCCTCCGACGAGAACGGCCACCACGCCCAGCGCAGCAGCCCGGCGTAGCCAGCGGCGACCGCCCTCTTCGGCGGCCAGAGCTCGCCGAACATCCTGAGTAATTGCGGTACGTTCCGTCATTTTGTGGCTGAAGCCCCCGGCGGCCCTACAAGGTCGCCAGGACCATAGTTATTCCCTGGAGAAGGCGAAAGCTCCCAAGGGTTTGGCGACCTCTTTTGTCATAGATGCCGTGGACACGGTATCGTCGCTGCCCTTCCTCGGCGTCGTCTCCGATGGTGAGCCCGAGCCCTTCTTTGGCCTCTTCTCATCCTCCGAGACGCGCTCGGCGCCCAAGCCGAGGCGTCGCGAATCGAAGGGCCCGCCCCGCATGACGAAGCCGACCGAGCGCCCTCGACCATCGGATCGCGAGCTCGTCGACAAGGCCCGGGATGGAAACACGGCCGCCTTCGGCGAGCTGGTGAAGAAGCACCAGCAGCGCATCCATCGCCTCGCGATCCACATGCTGCGCGATCGCGCCGAAGCGGAGGACGTGACGCAGGAGACGTTCATCCGCGCCTACCAGGCGCTCGCGCGCTTCGACGGCCGCAGCGAGCCGTACACCTGGTTTTACCGCATCACGATCAACCTCTCGCTGAACCGCATCCGCTCGCGGAAGTCGCGGAAGACGACGCACGACACCGATGATCCGCGCCTCGACGGCGTGCTCATCGATCAGAAGCCGGCGACGGCGGACCCGGGAGCCCAGGCGCAGCGCACCGAGATGTACCAGGCGCTCACCGCCGGCATCGATGGTCTGTCCGACACGCTCCGCACCACTCTGATCCTCGTGTGTATCGACGGACGCTCCCACGAGGAGGTCGCCAGCATTCTCGGTGCGCCGGAAGGAACGATCGCATGGCGCGTTCACGAAGCTCGGCGCAAGCTCAAGGAGTTCATGCAGGCCCGGGGCTTCGACCCCGAGGGAGATGGGACGTGAGTGAGACGCGGAACAGAGGGAAGCGCATGCCGTCGATTGACGCAGTGCTCCGTGACTGGCCCAAGGAGGAGAACCCCGCCCTGGGAAGCGCAAAATCCGAGTCCGACTGGGACGAGCGCGCCGAGTCCGTGATGGGCCGGTTGCGGCGTGGGGAGCGTGGGGCCTCGGCCGCCTACGTCTCCAATGACGATCTTCTTTCGGATCCGCTTGGACATTCAGAAGAGGACGGTCATAACGCCTCCGGCCCTGGTGCGCCGGTTATCCAGCCACCGGTGACGCCCAGGACTAGGGAAGCAAAGATGCAGACGATCGACCGCGACCGTGACCGTAAGAGCCTCCAAGATCTCGCCAAGATGGCCCAGGGGATGACGCCGCCGGCGCCCTCGTCGGTCGCGTTCACGAACCCCGTTCCCAGCTCACGCTCCGTCACCAACCTCGACGCGAACAAGAAGGCCGATGACTCGGGCATCGTCGATCTCGCGGCCGCCTCGGCTGCGGATCCGCAGGCCGCGATGCGCGCGCAGACGACGCCGCTCGCGAACCAGTCGCTCTTCGACGACGCCCCGCCGCCCCCGCCGCCGGTCAACGCGCCGCCCGCGTCCTACGCGCCGCCGCCGAGCGGTCATCATGCGGTGCATGCGTACCAGCAGCCGGCGCCCTCGGTCCCGCCGCCCTCGGTCGGCTCGGTCCCGCCGCCGCCCGCGCACTACGCGAGCGTTCATCCGATCGCCCCCTCGCTCCAGAAGAAGAAGAGCGGCGCGGGCGCGCTCGTGTTCGCCTTCGGCAGCATCCTCGCGATCGGCGCCGCCGCCGCGGGTGGCTTCCTCTACATTCGCTCGCACAAGGCCCCGGAGCCCGTCGCGGTGAGCACGAAGGGGCCCGAAGTCGCGGCCCCGGTCGTCGCGGAGAAGCCGGCCGAGAACAAGCCGGCCGAGCAGCCGGTCGTCGCGCAGAACGACAAGCCGTCCGACGGCGCGATGGATCTCAACGCGCTGCCGAGCGCGCCGTCGAACGCCAAGACGAGCGGCAAGGTCGCGGTCCGCTCGGCGAAGCCGGGCGCGAAGGCGGAGCCGGCCGAGAAGGCGGAGCCGGCGGAAGATCCCGCGAAGGCGAAGGCCGAGAAGGCGAAGCTCGACAAGGCGCTCGCCGGCAACGACACGCCGGCCGCGGCGCCTCCGCCGGCGGGTCCGCCGGGCGATCTCGGCGCGGCGATGAGCCAGGCGTCGGGTGGCGGCAAGATGCAGGAGCAGAAGCCCGCCGCCGGTAGCAGCGGCGGCGGCGGCAACGTCCCGCAGAAGCCCTCGCAGGGCGCGGTCACGGGCGCGCTCGGCGCGGTCCTTCCGGCGGCGCGCGAGTGCCTCGGTCCCGACGATCCCATCTCGAAGGCGAGCGTCGTCTTCAACTCGGACGGCTCGGTCGCGAGCGTCACCGTCTCGGGCAGCGCGGCCGGCAAGCCGGCGGCGACGTGCATCGAGAAGGAGCTCCGCAAGGCGAAGCTCCAGCCGTTCGCGGAGCCGACCTACACGGCGAACATCACGATCCGCCACAACTGAGTCTTGTCTCGGGGCTTTGCCCCGAACCCCACCCCGCCATCGGCGGCCCGAAGACGGGCCGCTTGGAGCGACGGCGGGGCCCCCCTTCGAAGGTCTCGGCGCAGGTCGGGACCTTCGGCGTTTTTGTGTGTGAAGCGCGGACGGGCGGCTTGACTCCATCCGGGTCTTTCGCCATTTTGCGCGGCCCACCATGGTTTCCTCGACCCAGCAGTTCGAGCGCATTCGCAAGCGCAAGAAGACGACCTCCGGCAAGCGCAACAAGCGCGAGCGCCGCGCTCTTGGCACGCCCGCCTTCGCGATTCACCCCGAGGGGTACTCGACGACGGCCGCCGACTCGAAGAAGCCCGCGAAGTAGTCGCGCCGCTCTCCGAGCGATCGCCCCGAGAACGATCGAGCTCGATGCCGCGCTCACGCGCGTGCGTCGAGCTTTGCTTTTTGTACGGCCGCGCGCCGCCCCGTCGCGGCCGCGCCTCGCTCCCAGTACGGCGGATCGCCGATTTGGGCGCGCAGGAAGTCGATGAAGACACGCACCTTGCGCGGCGCGCTGCCAATCGTGAGCGCATGGATGCCCTGCTCCGCGAGGCTCCACTCGGGCAGGACGCGAACGAGCCTCTCCTTCGCGAGGTCCTCCCCCACGATGAACCAGGGGACACGCGCGAGACCGAGGCCCTGGTGGAGGGCGCTGTGGAGGGCCAGGCTGCTGTTCACCTTGAGCGGCCGCCGCTCACGCGCACCGTTCTCCGCGGAGTTCAGCTTCCGCGCCGGTCGGAGAGATGAGTAGATGAGCGCGGCAAATGCTCGGCGAGATCGCGCTCTGGCGGCTCGCCCGCGCGCGCGAGGTAGTCGGGGTGAGCGACGATCACGTTGCGGCTCCGGCCGATGCGCTGGCTTGCTGGTGCCCGAGTCCGGGAGCGTTCCCACCCGGATGGCCACGTCGAAGCCTCCCTCGATCGATCGAGGACGCGATCGCCTTGTCGCGA
This sequence comes from Labilithrix sp., assembly GCA_046351255.1. Lineage (GTDB taxonomy): Bacteria > Myxococcota_A > Polyangia > Polyangiales > Polyangiaceae > Labilithrix. Next base: position 93,608 of record JAXLYU010000027.1, on the reverse strand, counting down.
GATCGACGCGGACGTCGGGACATCGCCGGCGAAGAGGCCCAGCGCCGGCACCACGTGGAGAAGGCCGAACGAGAACGGCGTTCAGCGCAGCCCGCGCGCAGAGCGTGACGGCCGCCGCCTCGGCGTCCTTCACCGCCGCAAGGGCCCGCTGCATGTGCGGCGCCGCGCCTGCCTCGGTGAGCGAGAGGCGCCGCGGTCCTTCGCAAGAGCCGCACGCCAAGGCGCATTGCCCTCGAGGCGCCACCACCGTGACGCTCACCATCGCCTTGAGAGCCGCCGAGGCGCTGCGCGGCCGCGGAGAAGCCTCGGCCCCGCGATGGCCGCGAACACGGCGAGCTCCGGAGAGGCAGGTCGATTGTTCACCACGAACGATAGCACCAGCGCACGCGCCCCGGCTTCCTGGTCAATCGCCGAACGCTCAGGAGTGCGGACAGGAGGAACCTCATGAGAATCTCGATTCCGCTCTGCGCCCTGTTCGCCGTCGCCGCCTGAGCGCGCCTGCCACCCATCCCGTCGAGCCGTCGCGCCGCGGGAGAGACGATCGCCTTCGGTGCGAGCATGCCCCTGCTGAAGAGCCCCGGGGCGAAGCCGATCCACATCTACGAGCGGCGCGCCGACTTCCGCGGCCGGACGTCCAGCCACGTGACGCGCAAGCCGTCGGCAGGCCGTCCTTCCGAGTCGGCGGTTCACACGCCCGCCGCGTCCTCGAGTACACGCTGCACGCGAACCAGAAGATCGATGGCCGCGTCCGCGTCGGCGCGGACGAGATCTTCTCGGCCTCGACGAGGCGTGGTGAACCCGGATGGCGGTCGAGAAGCGACGAGGCGAGTCGTCGGGCCCACCCTCGTCGGTCACATTCTCGAACGATTGAGCGCCTCCGCGCCGGAGAAGGCGCACGCGCATGGCCGTCCTCGATCGTCTGGAGACGATCGGCTTCGAGCTCGACTCCGTCGCCGCATCGCCGGGGCAGACGCGCATTCGCATGAAGCCAACGAGCCCTTTCGTCCGGCTCGTGATGGATCCGATCTACTTCACCTTCGAGGCCGACCGGCTCGTTCGCCTCGAAGGCCGCGTGCCCACGAAGCAGGAGAACGGCGACGACCTCGATGCGCGCGTGGACTACCGCTACGTGGCCAGCGCGTATCGCTGAAGGTCACGCCGCGGGCGCCGCCTCGGCGCGGGGCGCGCGGGCGAGCTTGAGCCAGCGCACCGCGCTGCCGCCGATGATGAGGACGACGCAGGCGAGGAGGAGCAAGGTCACGAGCACGTTCACGAGGCCCGTCGTGTAGGTCGCGGGCTTGTCCATCATGGGCAAGAACAGCTTGCGGACGCTCTCGACGCCCGCCGCGATGGTGGTCGTGCCGACGAACGCGAGGGGCCCGAGCGTGATGAGCGCGTGGACCTTCTTCTTCGCCTCGCGGAGCAAGATCGTGGTGGCGATGGCGAGCGCGGTGCAAGCGAGGAGCTGGTTCGCGATGCCGAACATGGGCCAGATCGTCGAGATGCTCCCCGTGAGGATGAAGTAGCTCCAGCCGCCGACGATGAGGCCCGTCGCCACGAACGCCCCCGTGCGCGACGTCGACTTGCCGAGCTCGGGGTTGATGCGCCCCATGAACTCCTGCATCAGGAAGCGCCCGATGCGCGTGCCCGTGTCGATCGTGGTGAGGATGAACAGCGCCTCGAACATGATCGCGAAGTGGTACCAGTACGCGAGCAGCGTGCTCATGCCCGGGAGGCCGCTGAAGACACGCGCCATGCCCACCGCGAGCGAGACGCCGCCTCCGGTTCGCGCCGCGACCACCTCGTCGGACGCGCGCTGGAGCTCCGGCAGCTCCTTCACCTTCACGCCGAGGCGCGCGAAGTCCGCGTCCTCGAGCATCGTCGCGCGCGGCGCCTCGGGGTCGACGTGGTACTCGAGCGCGGCGAGGGACTTGTTCGACAGCGCGAGCGCGTTCGCGAGCGCGATCTTCTTCCCGGAGACCGCGGCGACGGTCTCGCCTTCCTTCAGGCCGAGGAGCTCGCGGTCGTGGGCGTTCATGACGCCGTCGAGCTTCCTCAGCTCCGCGTCGTCGTGCGCGAGCTGTCCCACGACCGCGATCTGTGGGTTCGTGTTGATCGCGACGTAGTCCTCCTGCGGCATCGCGCACGCGGCCACGAGCGCGGTGATGCCGACGAGGCCCTCCATCAGCATCGCGCCGTAGCCGATGGGCCGGCAGTCTCGCTCCTTGTCGACCATCTTCGGCGTGGTGCCGGTCGACACGAGCGCGTGAAAGCCGCTGATCGCGCCGCACGCGATCGTGATGAAGACGAACGGGAAGAGCGGCCCCTTCACGATCGGGCCGCCGCCGTGGATGTACTCGGTGACGCCCGGCATCTGGATGGTCGGGTTCACGACGACGACGCCGATCACGAGCAGACCGATGGTGCCGATCTTCATGTAGCTCGAGAGGTAGTCGCGCGGGCAGAGCAGCATCCACACCGGGAGGATGCTCGCGATGAAGCCGTACGCCGCCATCGCGAGCGTGAGCGTCGTCTTCGAGAGCTTCAGGTGCACCGCGAGGGATGAGTCGCCGACGTGCTTGCCCGCGATGAGCGCGACGAGGAGCACGATGACGCCCGCGATCGTCGCCTCGCGGATCCCGCGCGCGGAGCCGCCGCGGAATCGCTGGATGTAGAGGCCCATGACGAGCGCGATCGGGATCGAGGCGCCGACCGTGAACACGCCCCACGCGCTCTCCGCGAGCGCGCCGACGACCACGTTGCCGAGCCCCGCGAGGGCGATCACGACGATGAAGAGGATCGCGACCGCGGTGACCACGCCGAGGGTGGGACCGAGCTCCTCGCGCGCGATCTCGGCGAGCGAGCGGCCGTTGCGACGCACGCTCGCGACGAGGATCACGAAGTCGTGGACGGCGCCGCCGAGACACACGCCGAAGAGGATCCAGAAGAAGCCCGGATAGAAGCCGAACTGCGCCGCGAGCACCGGCCCGATGAGCGGTCCCGCGCCCGTGATGGCCGCGAAGTGATGGCCGAAGAGGACCACGCGGTTCGTGGGATGGAAGTTCTCGCCGTCCTCGAGCGTGTGGGCCGCGGTCTTCCGCGCGTCGTCGAGCGCGAGCACCTTCGCCGCGATGAACGCCGAGTAGTAGCGATACGCAATGGCCAGGACCGCGAGGGCGCCGAGCATCCACCAGGCGGCGTGCATGACCCGTCTCTCTAGCGCAGCTCCGTCTGCATCGCGCGGTCGAGATGCGCGTAGACCTCGTCGAGGTGCTTTCCGATCGACTCGACGACGCGCTCTTGAAGTTTTCCGCCGGCGAAGGCCTCTCTGCCGGCCCGCGTCATTGCGTCAAGGAGGCCCGTGCCGCCGACCATCTGCATCGAGCGGTAAATCGCCGCGCCCACCGCCTCGCCGTTGTTTGGATGGACGACCTTGCGCACGACCGCCGAGTCGAGCGCCATCGCGAACGCGATCGCCTCGCCGAACACGTCGTGCGTCTTCTTCACGTCGAGGACGACCGCCACTTTTCGGACGACGAACCGGGCCAGGGTCGTGGCCGCCTTCACGCCGAAGCTCGGGTCGCCCGTCTTGAGGAAGGAGCCCGCGATGCGCTTCGCGTCGCCGGAAATGCCGCCTCGTTCCATCACCTTGCGGGCAACTCGACGCAGGAGACGCTCGAGGATCCAGTCATCCACGAAGGGAACGGGCACCCACGGGGTCAGGCTCGAGCCGATAGCGAGGCCAAGAGCCATCGATGCGATGTCCCGCGCCCTCGCCACCTCGGGATTCGAGTCAGCCGCCACGCCTCTCTGTACCATGGCCAGGTGAACTGGAGCTCCCGCTACGAGACGATCGCTGAGATCGGCAGCGGCGGGATGGCCACGGTCTGGGTCGGTCGCGTCCGCGGCGGCGGCGACCATCTCGTCGCGCTGAAGCGCGCGCATCCGCACGTGAAGGCGGACGCGAAGGCGTACGAGGCGATGATCCGAGAGGCGAACCTCGCGGCGCGGGTGCGACATCCGAACGTGGTCGGCGTGCTCGACGTGGATCAGGTCGACGGCGACCTCGTCATCGTCCTCGACTACGTCGAAGGCTGCACGCTCCGTCTCCTCTCGAATCGCCTCGAGGAGCAGCGCGTCCTTCGTCCCCGCGAGATGATCCGCATCTTGCTCGACATCGCGGCCGGGCTCCATGCCGCACACCAGGTCGGGCTCATCCATCGCGACATCTCACCGAGCAACATCCTCGTGGGCTCCGACGGCATCTCGCGCCTCGCCGACTTCGGCATCGCGAAGGCCCAGTTCGAGGGCTCGGAGGGCGAGCGCACCGCCACGGGCATCCTCAAGGGAAAGCTCGCGTACATGGCGCCCGAGTACCTCATGTACCAGCGCGTAGACGCGTCGAGCGACCTCTTCTCCTTCGCCGTCGTCGCGTGGGAGTCGCTCACGGGACGCCGGCTCTTCAAGGGCGACAGCGATCTCGAGACGCTCGCGAAGATCGCGGAGGCCGACATCCGGCCCATCTCGAAGGAGGTGCGCGAGCTCGCCGGCTTCGATCACGCGTTCACGCGCGCCCTCTCGAAGATGCCCGAGGACCGTCACGCCTCCGTGGAGGAGTTCGCGTACGAGCTCGAGAGCATCGCGCGGAACTACGATCTCGTCGCCTCGCACCACGACGTCGCCGGGCTCATCGAGCTCATCGCGGCGCCGGAGCTCCGCGAGCGGCGCCAGCTCCTCCAGCAGCAAGACGCCCAGACCACCGTCGCGCGTGTCTCCGTTCCACCGAACCGCGTGTCGACGCCGCCCGTCTCGCGACCGCCGGCGCCGCCGCCCTCGGGAGATCTGCCCACGCAGGTCCAGACGACGAGGAACGCGCCGACGATGCAGGCCACGAGCCGCGCGCGACGGAACACGCGCACCGAGAACGAGGCCACGCGCGAGAAGCTCACGCTCGTCGGCGCGTTGATGCTTCTGGCCCTCGCTCTCGGCTGGATGTGGACGCAGCTCACCAACCAGGACAAGCCGCGCACCATTCCCCGCGCCGCGGACGCTGGCTCGAGCCCAGCCGTGTTCGGTCCGTTCGACGCCGCGGTAAGACCCGCGACCACTCCATCGCCGTTGCCTTTCGATGCAGGTGGCGAACGCGGCAACACACCTCGGCGGAACGGCCGTTAAGTCGCTAGAATCATCCCCAAGGTCCAATGAGCGCCGACCAGCAGATCGCCCCTGGCGAGACGGTCGCAGACCGCTATCGGATCAACCGCGTCCTCGGCGAGGGCGGGATGGGCGTGGTCTACGCCGCCGAGCACATGCTCATGCGCAAGGAGGTCGCCCTCAAGGTCCTCCACGGCGACATGTGCACGATGCCCGAGATCGTCGCGCGCTTCGAGCGCGAAGCGATCGCCGCTGCCGCCATCGATCACCCGAACGTGGCGGGCGCGACCGACTTCGGACGCTTGCCGGACGGCGCATGCTACCTCGTCCTCGAGCTCCTGAAGGGCGAGAGCCTAAGAGACGAGATCAAGAAGGGCCCGATGTCGCTCGAGCGCTCGCTCGTGATCATGCGCGGCATCGCGAACGGCGTCGCGGCGGCGCACGCGAAGTCCATCGTCCATCGCGATCTCAAGCCCGAGAACGTGATGCTCGTCGAGCGCGACGGCCTCGCCGACTTCGTGAAGGTGCTCGACTTCGGCATCGCGAAGATGGACACGCATGCCGCCGAGGCCGCGCAGGGGCCGGGCGGCGGCGGGCAGCAGATCGTCACGCGCGTGGGCACCATCTTCGGCACGCCCGAGTACATGGCGCCGGAGCAGGCGGTCGGCGACAAGGTCGACGCGCGCGCCGACATCTTCGCGCTCGGCGTGCTGTGGCTCGAGATGCTCACGGGCCAGTGCCCCTTCAAGGGCGAGGTCCTCAACGTGCTCCGCGAGCGCATCCTCATGACGCAGATGCCGGACATGAGCGCGATCGAGAGCGAAGAGGTGCGCGCGCTCATCACGAAGATGATGCAGCGCCATCCGGACGATCGCCTGCAGAGCGCGGGCGAGCTGCTCCAGGCCATCGACGCGCTCGAGGGCCAGCCGATCGGCCGCATCTCGCGTCCGAGCTTCAGCGGCCTCGGCGCGAGCACGAGCCCCGCCGTCGCGACCGCGAACACCCTGATCGCCGAGGCGAGCGTCACGCCGCCGCCCGCCGCGAGCGCGGTGCCCTCGGCGCCGGCGGCGCGCCCGCGGTGGATGGTGCCCGCGGCCATCGCGTCGGCGGTCGGCCTCGTGCTCGTCATCATCGCGTTCAGCGCGTCCGGCGGCGATGACAAGACGAGCAAGGACAAGGGCGCGAAGCACGGCGCGTCCTCCGTGGTCGCCAAGCATGCCCCCGCCCCCAGCGCCGCGCCGCCCCCGCCCGCACCCGAGCCGTCGGCCTCCGCGGAGCCCGAGCCGGAGCCCGAGCCCGCCGCCTCGGTCGCACCGGCGCCGTCCCTCAAGCCCACCGCCCAGCGCCCGGCCGCGCAACCGAAGCGGCAGCCGCGCAGGAGCGGCGGCGGCATCTACATCCCGCCGCCCAAAGAGTGGTTCAAGTAACGGGAATCATTGAGCGGAGCCTCGCTCGTCACAGTCCAGCGCGATCGGCCGAAGAAGCATCATGAAGCGTGGGTTGGGGTTCGGATTGCTCCTCGCGGCGTGTCATCGAGCTCCGACGGAGGCGCCGAGGCCGGCCGTCGCCGAGCCGCCGAAGGCGAGCGAGCCGGTCGTGGTCGCGCCGACGCCCGAGCCGCCCCCGCCCGCGACCGTCGAGCATCTCCTCGTTCCGGGCGATCAGATGGCCTCCGTCGTTCGAGGCCCGACGAGCGAGCCGCCCCTCACCATCTTCATGGGCGGCGTCTGCTCGAACGCGAACGCCTACCTCCAGAGTTTTCCACAGGCCGCACAGAGACAGGGCGGCGTCGTGGGGATCGAAGGCGATCAGCCGTGCGGTCCCGGCGTGGACGCGCGCTTCCGCACGTATTCGTGGGACGCGAACCGCCAGCACGCCCGCATCGAGGCGGCGCTCGCGGCGGCCGGCCTGCGCGAGATCCCGAAGGAGGGCCTCACGCTCGTCGGGTATTCACAGGGCGCCGCGCTCGCGGAGCAGCTCGCCGCGAAGTATCCCGGCCGATACGCCCGCGTCGTCATCATCGCCGCGCCGACGGATCCGGTCCCCCGCGACTTCGCCAGGACCCGCGCCGTCGTGACGATGGCGTGCTCGCGCGACGTCACCGTCCGGATGAAGACGGCGGCGACGGCGACAAACAAGCTCGGAACGCCCGCCACGTACTTCCAGATGCCGGACTGCACGCACGGTCAGGTGGCCGACGCGGAGAACATCTTCGGGCAATCGTTCGATTGGCTCGCCGCGAACGAACGACCGGTTCCGGCGGATGCTGCGGCCGTGAGGATTGTCGGCCCGCCCACCTGAAGGTAGCCTCGCGGCTCGCATGCGGACCGGGCTCCTTATCGTTCTTTCGCTCTCGCTTTGCAGTTGCGCCGCCGTCTTCCGAGGCTCGAAAGAGCACGTCCGCATCGAGTCGACGCCCGCGGGCGCAGAGGCCAGCTTCGGCCCGCGCAAGCTCGGAGCGACGCCGGTGGAGGTCGACGTCGAGCGCAGCGGCACGACGCAGGTCACCCTCGTCAAGCAGGGGTACGAAGACAGCTTCGGGACGATGAACAAGGGCATCAACCCGGCGTGGGTCACGATCGACGTGCTCACGTGCATCATCCCCGTCTGTCTCTGCATCCCCATCCTCATCGATGCCATCTCGGGCGCCTGGTACGACGTGCCCGAGCGCTACTCGGCGACGATGAAGACGGGCACCTCGAAGACGCTCGCGGAGGCGTCCGGCCTGCCCACCCCGACGGTGAAGCCCGCCGGCAGCGGCTCGGCGGCCCCGGTGGGCGGCCCGCCGCCCGGGATGAGCGAGTCGGAGAAGAAGGCGACCGCGCGCGCTGCGTATCTCGACGGCGTCGCGATGCAGGAGAAGAACAACTGCGCCGAGGCGCTGAGCCGCTTCGAGACGGCGCAGAAGTACTTCCCCGCGCCGACGCACCAGCTCCACATGGCGCAGTGCCAGGCTTCGACGGGCAAGCTCGTCGAGGCGCAGGAGACCTACGAGTCGCTCGTCCACGCCACGCTCGAGAAGGGCGCCCCTGATGCGTTCAAGCAGGCGCAGGACGACGGTCAGAAAGAGCTCACGGCGCTTCGCCCGCGCATCCCGACGCTCCGCGTGACCGTCTCGCCGGACGCGAAGACGCTCTCGCAGCTCATCGTGAAGTCGAACGGCAATCCGTATCCGAACGAGCTCCTCGGCATCGCGCGTCCGACCAACCCCGGGAAATACAAGGTCACGGCGTGGGCCGCGGGGTACAAGGAGGCGACCGCCGAGGTCGACGTCGCCGAAGCCTCTCCGAAGGTCGTCGAGCTCAAGCTCACGAAGTAAGCAGCATCAATCCATGGAGACGGCAGCACCCCTCGGACGACTTCTGGTCACGTCAGGCCTCCTCACGCAGGAAGCGCTCGACGAGATCCTGACGTTGCAGAAGACGGATGGCCGTCGCGTGACGGAGCTCCTCGCGGAGAAGGGTCTCGTCCGTCCTCACCAGCTCGCGCAGTTCCTCTCGCATCAGCTCGCGTGTCCGTGGGTGTCGCTCCAGCGCGTGGAGATCGCGCCCGAGGCGGTGGAGAAGCTCCCGGGCGACGTCGCGCGCCGCCATCACATGGTGCCGGTGCATCTGCGCACGTCGCGCGGCGGCTCGACCGCGCTCTACGTCGCGATGGACGATCCGACGGACGACATCGCGCTCAGCGAGGCGACGACGGCGGCGAAGATGCCGGTCAAGCCGATGGTCGCGCTGGCGAGCGAGATCAAGGAGCAGCTCGCGGAGCTCTATCCGCGAGCCCCCGAGCCGTCGCGTCCCGACTTCCCGAAGCCGGTGTCCCCGGCGCCGCCCGGCGTCTTGCCGATCGGCTTCCCGCCGCCGCCGAAGACGAACCCGTCGATGTCGACGGTGCCGAATCGGCCCGCGGTCTCGAAGCCCCCGCCCCCGCTCCCGATCAACAAGCCGAGCCTGGTGCCGGCGCCGACGATCAAGACCAAGTCCGAGGAGCCGTCGATCCTCGAGATGTCGGACCTCTCCGTCATCGAGGACGCGCCCGTCTCACAGACGCTCTCGCCCACGATCATCGTCATCGAGCCCGACGATGACCTGCTCCTCAACGTGCAGGTCATCGCGAAGAAGACGGCGGCCGCGGCGATCAAGCTGACGCTCGCGGAGGCGACACAGGCGGCGCAGAACACGGCGCCCGGCGCGATCGTCGTGGCGGAGTCGTTCTACACGAAGGAGAAGGCCGCCATCGAGCGCATCGCGCTCGACGCGAACGCGCTCCTCATCGTCTCGAACGCGACCTTCGAGGGCCAGCAGTACGAGGGCCAGCTCCTCGGCGCGGTCGAGCGCTGGCGCCGCGCGGCCTACGATCAGGGCGCCGTGCTCGAGGGCCGCTACGAGCTCCTCCGCGATCTCTCTGGACGCAAGCATCAGCGCCGCCCCGCGTCGTGGGAGGTGAAGCACACCGCCACGAAGCGCCGCTCGATCGTGCGCATCGGCATCCGCTCGAGCGACGCCGCGGTGCGCCGCGAGCAGGCCGCGCTCGCGAAGGTGCATCACCCGGGCGCGCTCGAGATGCGCGACGCAGGCATGACGGAGCTCGGCGATCCGTTCATCGTCGTCGAGAGCGTCGAGGGCAAGACGCTCGAAGGCCTCGTCGCGGCGCGCGGAGCGCTCGAGTCGATGGAAGCGCTGAGCCTGATTCGTCAGCTCGCCGAGGTGCTCGCCGCCGCGCACGAGGTGGGCGTCACGCACGAGGCGGTGCGCCCGGAGCACGTCATCGTCTGGCGCGATCCCTGGGGCACGGAGCGCGTGAAGCTCGTGTACTGGGAGTCGGCAAGCGTCGGCGAGGCGCCCGCGCCGGCCGCGCTCGATCTCGCCGGCATCGGCGCATGCGCGTTCCTCGCGCTCACCGGTCGCGCCTGGACCGACGGCGAGGACGCCGCCGCGATCAAGGACCCGAAGATCGCCGAGGTCGTGAAGAAGGCGCTCGCGAAGGAGGGCACGATGAAGTCCTTCGCGGAGGCGCTCATCGCGGCGCCCGCGGCGGGCCCCATCCGCCGCACCTCCTCGTCCATGCTCCTCGCCGCGAACCCGGAGAAGCGCGGCGCGTCGATCCGCCCGCCGCCCGCGCCCGGTCCGAGCGCGCTCGCGGCGATGGCGGCCGAGACGCCGAAGGAGATGCGCAAGCATCCGCGCGCGCCTTATCGTACGCCGGTGCGCGTGGAGGTGCCGGGCATCGGCGCCGTCGACGGCCGCAGCGAAGACATCTCCTCGGGCGGGCTCTTCGTCGTCACGCGAGGTCACATCGCCGACAAGGTGCAGGTGAGCATCCGGTTCGCGCTCCCGATCGACGGCAAGGTCGTGTCGGAGATGGCGATCGTGAGGTGGAGCCGCGCGCCGAACGAAGACGACGTCGGCGCGGTGCGCGCGATCGGCATCGAGCTCGTCTCGCCGAGCGTCGAGACCCTGCGGCAGATCGGGCGCTACGTGCAGTTCATGGCGACGACCTGACGCGCCACGCGCGTCACTCGCCTTTGAACTTCGCGGGGCGCTTCTCCATGAAGGCGCTCATCGCTTCCATGAGGTCCTTCGAAGCGAGGAACGCCGCATTCCACACCGCAACGAACTTCTCGCTCTCGCGGATGCGGCTCTCCTCGGCGTAGTTGAGGACCGCCTTCACGCCCTGAACCGTGAGCGGCGGGTTCGCGGCGATCTCGCGCGCCGTGGCGCGAGCGCGGTCGAGGAGCGCAGCCTCGTCGTCGAGGACGTCGTTCACGAGGTGGAGGCGATGCGCCTCCGTCGCGTCGATGTCCTTGCCGGTGAAGGCGAGCTCGCGCGTGGCGCCGTGGCCGATGATGCGCGGCAGACGCTGCAGGCTGCCCATGTCCGCGACGATGGCGAGCTTCACCTCCCGCACGCTGAACTTCGCGTCCTTGGCGCAGAAGCGAACGTCGCAGGCGGAGATGAGATCAACGCCGCCGCCAATGCACGCGCCGGCGACGGCCGCGATCACCGGCTTGCTGCATCGCTCGACCGCGTCGAAGCCCGCGCGGAGCTCGTCGATGAGGCGCAGGAACTTCGTCCGCTCTTTCGCCGGGCTCTCCGCCGAGAACACGGGCATGAGCAGCGGCGCCATCGCCTTCAGGTCGAGGCCGTAGGAGAAGACGCCCCCCTTGCCGCGGACGAGGACGGCGCGGACGTCGTCGTCGCGATCGAGGTCGTCGAAGATCTTCGGCAGCTCGCGGAAAAAGTCCGGGCCCATCGCGTTGCCCTTCCCGGGCCCGGCGAGGGTGACTTCGGCGACGCCTTCGTGCTTTTGAACCTCGATCGCGGTGCTCATGCACCGCCGAGTCTACCTCAGCGCGCGGTGAGGAAGACGCCCTTGTCCTTCTCGCTCCACACGATGCTGTCCTTGTCGACCGCGAGATCGGTGATGATGCCTTCGCGGTTGCACGCGACGAGCTTCTCGTCGGGCGCCGCGCCCGTCGCGACGGCGCGGATCACGTTCTTGATCTCCGCGTCAGGGTTGAGGTTGCGGAGGAAGAGGTGGCTGTCGAAGTAGACCGGGAGGCCGTACGGAGCGGCGGGGGCCTTGCTCGCCGTGACGGCGATGAGCGTCTTCACGCCCGCTCCCGTGAGGTCGCGCTGCTCGATCGAGGCGCCGATGCTGCAGAACGCGGCGCTCTCGTTCACGGCGAGGTTGCACGGTTGGCCCATGCCGAAGACTTCCTTCGGCTCGCCCTGTGCCTGCTCGCCGGTGGCGAGCGCGGCCTTGAACACGCGGTTGCCTTCCTGGACCCACCAGATCGCGGCGCTCGCGATCTGCGGGTTCGAGATGACCTTGTCCGTGGTCACGAGGTTCGTCTGCGCGCCCGGGTTGCCGCGGTTCACCGCGACGATGAGCGAGTTGCCGGCCCCGTCCTCGGCCGTGAGGTAGTAGTTGTTGTCGTCGGCGCCGAAGATCATCGCGCTCGCCGCGTTGAAGTTCGTGTTCGCGGTCGCGCCGCCGGGGGCGCCCTCGCCCTCGACGACGGGGAACTCCGGGAACGCCGGGGGCGTCGGGTTCTCTTCCGTCGGCTGGTTCGCGTTGAACGTACGGAGCGTGGCGTTGGGGTTGTCGGGGCCCGTCGTCTCGACGAGGAGGAGGCCCTTCGCGTCGGCCCACGAGTGCGTGAGGTTCGGCGAGGTGAAGACCGTCTTCTTGTTGCCGCCGTTCTTGAGGACGCGGTTCACGGAGGCGCCGCTCTGGAAGAAGATCGCGGTGCCGGCGAGGTGGAGGTCCGTCGCGTCCTTCACGTCGGCCAGCGAGGTGGGCGCCGTGACGGCCGAGCATGCGGTGACCGCCGCGCTCGTCGTGGGACCCGGCTTGTTGCCGGGATCGGTGCCGCCGGTGTTCGTGCCACCGCTGCTCCCGTTGTTCGTCTTGCTATTGCGTCGCGAGAGGGTGTCCGTGGACTCATCGTCCGCGCAGCCCACCATCGTCACCGTCATCGCACCGACAAGAAGGATACCGAGAGCTCCACGCATGACGCGCAGAAGCTGCACCTGGCATGCCCGTGTTTCAGGCCGATGGAGATTGTTCTTTCTCGAAGGAATCCGCTGTAGGCGCAGCGCTTACGTCCGATCGTGGTGGGTCCATGATCCACCGCACGCTTCCCGATCAGGTCGCTAAAAGTGGGATATCGCGGGGTTTTCCAGGGAGGCCGATCGAGCTGTAACGACGCGAGAACAGTGGGTGTAACGCGGGTAGAACGCTCAGGCGGCGTGCGCGAGGAGGAACTGCGCGAGCTGCTCGGCGACGTACGTGGCGGAGTCCGCGACACGGGCCGCATAGCGCTCGTCGGCGTCGATCACCTCGACGATGGCGAGGCAGCGACCCCACGACATCGCCGGCGCGGCGACGACGGTGCGGGGGGAGCCGACGTGATGGAGGCGCTTCGGCGCGAGCGACGGGAGCTCGCCGTCGAACTTCATCGTGACCGACCGCTGATTGCAGATGACGGCGGAGGCGACGAGGTCGTCCTCGCTCGTCTCGGCCGAGCCGATGATGTCGAAGTCGCCATCGCCGTGCGCGCCGATCGCGCGAAGCTCGTGGCTGCGCAGGTCGTGACGATGGATGACGACAGCGCGCGCGCCAAGCGCCTTCGCCAGGGTCTCGGCGCACATCTCCGCCGCCTCGCCCGCGGACCTCGCGAACGTGAGCCCGTACATGCCGTCGAACACGATGTCCGTCGGGTCCGTGATCGAGAGACGGAGCTCTTGCGGCATGGGCGCGGGCGGAGGCAAGGAGGGCATCGCCATGGGCGCGGCGCCGATCGGGGCCGGGATCGATCGCGGCGCGATCGACGGCGGAACGTACGACGGCGGAACGTACGACGGCGGCGCGATCGAGACCGGCGGCGGAGGCACGAACGACGGCTTCACGGCGACGTGGCTCGGCGGCGGCGGCGGAACGCTGCGCGCCTTGGACGAGGGAGGAGGCGGCGGCGCGGACGACTTCGTCTGCACGATGGGGGCGACCGCGATGCCGACGATGTCGTCGTCCTCGAGATCGAGCGTCGCGGCGCGCTCCCGGACCGGAGGCGGCGGCGCGGAGGCCTTGGCGATGGTCGGACGCGGGATGGCAGGACGGACGCTGGCGCTCATGGCCCTGAGGTCAGCAAGCCTCGTTCCGCTCAGGGCGGAACGACGGTCGTTCCATCATTTCATGGAGTTACTTCGCGCACTTGGCCTAAGCACACATGGTCATCCATGGATCTCGAGGCGCTCTCGAGACCCGTGCATTATCCACGAAACTGCTGGAAATTTACGCCATGGCCGGGCCGGAGAGAGTCGACTGGAACGCGTGGAAGCCCGCCGACGTGGCGACGCTCCTCTTCATCATCGAGGGAGATCGCATCCTCTTGATCGAGAAGAAGCGGGGGCTCGGCGCCGGCAAGGTCAACGCCCCGGGCGGGCGCCTCGAGCCGGGGGAGACGCCGTTCGCGGCCGCGGTTCGCGAGCTCGAAGAGGAGATCGGTGTCGCCGCGACCAACGTGCGGGAGCTCGGCGAGGTCAGCTTTCATTTTCTCGACGGCTACGACCTCCACTGCCACGTGTTTCGCGGAGATACGTGTGTCGGGACCCCGATCGAGACCGACGAGGCGAACCCGTTCTGGGTGCCGCTCGCCGAGATCCCCTACTCACGCATGTGGGCCGACGACGCGACGTGGCTCCCGCACCTCATCGCGGGCCGTAAATTCCGCGGTCGCTACGTGTTCGACGGCGACGCCATGCTCTCGCACGAGGTCGAAGCCCTCTAGGTCACCGAGCGCAACGGGCGGACCGGGCCACGCGATTTGGCGAATGCCGTCACACATCCGCGCCGAGCGCCGACGATGGACCGTGGCGTTCAGCGAGCGACGTTCGTTTGAATCAGTGGAAGGCGGGCGCCGTCTTTACCGGCGTGTTCGTCCGGTCGTGCTCGGCAATGAGCGCCTGCGCAGAGATGGTGCACTTCACGCAGCTCGGGAAGTTCGAGCCGTGGTCGCAGGTGAGGATGGTCGCCGTGGCGGGCGCCTCGAACTCCTGCGGGTCGAGGTGACGACCGCACGCAATGCAGTGAATGTGCTGGTGCCCGTGGTCGTGCGCCTTGGGGGCGCCCGCCGGACGAGGACCGCCCGCGAGGGCTTTCTTCTCGCGCTTGGTCAACTGCGGCTTTCGCTTCATCGGGCCGGAAACATAGATCGGGCTCAGCAGATATTGGGAACTTTCTCGAAGACGAGCTTTCTCACCCAGCCGTGCGGATCCTTCCTGCCGGCGTCCACCTGTTCTGGGGATCGCGTTTGATTCGCATGAAAGCTCGGCTCTCGCATTTCCTGAGTGAAACCCCCGTTCTCTTCATCGGCGCCGTGCTCGCGATCGCGGTCACGTTCCGGGTCGGCATCGGCGCGATCAAGACGGCCTCCGAGGAGCCCGAGGCGCCCGTCGCGGCGGCGCCCGCGATCCACACGCCCGTGACGACGCCCACGCCGGCGAAGGTGGCGGCGGCGACCCCAGCCGTGGCCACGCCGACCCCGGTGAAGGCCGAGGCGGTCGCGCCCGCCATGCCCGAGCCCGCCCGGCCGCTCCCCAAGCGGAAGGCGCCGCGCACGCACGGCAAGCGCTGATAGCTCGTATTTGACAGCAGGCGCCGCCGCTCGTAACCACGATCGGCGTGTGCCGTAACATCCGCGTTCTCCACCACTTCGAGCCCCCGACGACGCCGGAAGAAATTCGCGCCGCGGCGCTCCAATACGTCCGTAAAGTGGCGGGCATCACCAAGATGCCGAAGGAAGGAGCGAAGGAGATCGACCGCGCCGTCGACGCCGTCATGGCCGCGACGACCCGCCTCCTCGAGAAGCTCCCGGAGCCGAAGAGCGAGCCACGCACGCGCGAGGGCGAGAAGGAGCGCGCGAAGAAGCGGTGGCAAGCGCGCGAGACCCGCATCCGCGTCCGCGGAGCCGCGGCGGGATGAGCCGGACGTCATGATCTTCGGCCGCGTCGACGAGATCGACGGGCATTGCGTCGCGACGAGGTTCGTCGCCGGGTTGATCCCGACCGAATCTGTGTACATTACACCTAGCTCGGGCGCTCGCAGCAGCGTGACCGCGGCCGGTCCGCTGAAGCTGAAGCTCGACTGGCGCAGCGTCGGCCTCGGCTGGGCGCGGGTGTGGCTCCCGATCTTCGCGCTCGTGCAGATCGCCCTCATCGTCGTGGTCGCGCACTCGGTGCCGATCGTCACCGTCATCACGAGCATCATCATGCTCGTCGGCGCCGGCTTCGCGTACCGCGCGGGCAAGCTGCCGGAGGACACCAAGGCGAGGCTGCGCCTGCTCGGCTCGGTCACCGGGTTTCGCGTCGACCCTTCGCGGCTCCCCGATCAGCTCCGCGCGACGAAGCGCGACTCGCTCGGCGATCTCATGGACAAGGGCGGCATCCCGATGACGCCCGACGGGATCCTCTCCGTCATCGACGACATCCCGCTGCCTGCGATGCCGCTCGTGTACGGCTTCTCGTGTTACGCGGGCGACGAGCCCGAGTGGCGCGAGTGCGCCGAGCTCATCTATCTCCGCCACGAGGCCGCCGAGGCGTGAGCTTCGCGGGGCGCGCGCCGTGGAGGCTCGCGCCCTTCACCTTCGCGTAGGCCAGCTCGGTGCCGGCCTCGACCGCGCGGAGCAGGAGCCCGCCGCGGCTCATGTCGCCGCGCCCGACGAAGTCGCTCGGGAAGAGGAGGCGATCGTCGAACACGCCGAGGAGCGGCGCGGTGTACTTCGCGTTCGCCACGCTGCCGAGGAGCACGACCTCCCCCTCGTCTCCCAGCGCCTCGAGCAGCATCTTCGCGTCGCGCTCGAGCGGGGCGCGGAAGTTTCGCTCGGCATGATGGATGTCCGTCTCCGCGAACGCCTCGAGATGCTCGAGCGTCACGCGCGTCTCTGCCGGGACGAGCCCGCGGTTGGCCGTGATCACGAGCGCGCCGCTCCCGACCCACGGCGCGCACGGTCGCGCGAACCTCTTCGCGTAAGCCAGCTTGCCCCGGAAGTAGAGCCCCGAGAGCATCTGGAAGACCTCGCCGATGGGCAGGCCCTCGCGCGTGCGCACGCCTTGCGCGATCTTCCCGCCCTTCCCCGCCGGCTCGAAGATGGACTTCGCGCGCACGCCGTCGAGGCGCGCGGGGGAGATCAGGAAGATCCGGCGGGTCAACGACGGCGGCGGCGAGCAGCGAAGAGGCCGACCCCGAACACCCCCGCGATCGCGAACGAGCCGAGCGGCGCGGGCGACTTCGTGGACGGCGTCACGGCGCACGAGCTGTCCTCCGGAGTCTCCTCGCAGAGGCGCGTGTAGCCGTGGCGCGGCTCCGGGTTGCAAGCCTCGGAGGCGATCGCGCCCGTCTGGCTCGCCTTGGGGCTCACGGTGCGCGTCGCGGTGTCCGGGTAGATCTCGCAGAGGCCCTTCCCATCGTCCGCCGAGAGCGTGCGGAGCGCGGTCGTGCCGGGCGCGTAGCTCGCGTACATCGTCGCGGTCTTGTCCTGCGAGTGCGCGAGGCCGAAGAAGTGCCCCGCCTCGTGCGTCACGACGCTCTCGAGATCGAAGCCCGTCTTCGGGATGTCTTCGCCCGCGATGAGGTTCCGCTGCGAGGAGTTGATCTCCATGTCCGCGTCGAAGATCTCGCCCGTGTCCGCGTTGAACGTGACGGTGGTGAGGCCGAGCGTGCTGAACGAGTCGCTGTAGGGCCAGCCGTCGTCGCGGAAGACGACCATGTTCTGGTTCGCCGAGTTGGGGTTGTAGCGGACCTCGGTGCAGCTCGTGCTGCCGATGTTCGTGACGCTGATGCCCACCTGAGCGCCGTTGCAGGAGATCGACGGCCAGCGCGCGAAGGCGCGGTTGATGATCGTGGTCGCGGTATTGAAGTTGGCGACGCGACTCGCCTGCTCGCTGACGCTGTAGCTGACGCACTGGTTGCGCCAGAACAGGTAGAGGCCCTCGTCGAAGCAGCCGCGATCGACGGGGTTGTAGTTCGCGGGGATGCCGATCGTCGTCGTGCGACAGAACGCGTGCGCGGGTTCGGCCGATGCCAGGACGATCGCGCCCGCGATCGCGGTCGCGGCCAGGAAGCGAAGCATCGGAGAAGCGTACCACATGGATCACATCCTCGAGATGCCCCGGCGGAGCGAGGTCGCGTCGCTCGACAGGGCGAATGCCGCGAGATCACGCGAGCCGTTTCGACCAAAGACGATTTCGAGCGTGTCGGCGCTCTGCACACGAAGTGCGTCCAGGAGCGGCGGATCGGAGACGGCGTACGCGTCGAGCGCGGCGCGGAAGCTCCCCGAGAGGAGGAACGCGGCGCGTGTCTCGGCCGCGATGACGGACTCCGCGAACGCGGGCTCGTCGAACGGCGGCGTCGACGAGAGGATCGGCTCGAGCTCCTCGAGCGCGCGCCGGCGCTTCCGGTCGATCGCCTTCCGGGCTCGCGTCAGGTAGTCCTCCACGTTCGGCTCGATGCGCTCGGGCGGACGCGCGGCGAAGCCCGGCGCGACGAGACGCGCCGTGCCGACGAGCATCGCCGCGACCTCCGTCGACGGCAGCGCCCCGAACCACGGGACGCCGAGCGCGATGCGCGTGAGCGGCCGGGCGAGCGAAGCGATGGCGTAGGCGTCCGGCGCGTTGGCGAGACCGGCCGGAACGATGACCCACGGGACGTCCTCGCACGCGACCGCGGGCACCACGAGGTTCTCGGAGACGGCGAGCTCGACCTCCTCGAGCCCGAACGCGCGCAGCATGCGATCGAACAGGGGCCGCATCGGATGGGGCGTGCGCGGCTTCACGCGCTCGCGCGTCGAGGACCCCTGCTCGCTCAGGCCGAGGCGAGTCATCTTGTTCGCGAAGCCCGCCGTGATCGTGGCGACGTCCCAGAGCGGCTGACGGCCGAAGCCGTGTGGCATGAGCGAGGAGCGCAGGAACGCGGAGGAGACGCCCTCGTACTCGTGCCGTCCCGCCGCGGCGAGGTAGTGGTCGAGGTCCGACTGCTCCTCCGTGGAGAGGTCGCCCGCGATGCCGCGGATCTCGCGCACCACCCACTGCTCGTTCGTGCGCGTGGAGCCGGCGAGCGCGCCTTCGAGGCCGCGCAGGAGATCGACGTCCGCCGCCACGCGACGCGTGGGCGATGCGAGCACGGTGGTGAGAGCGATCGCGGCCGGCGCGTGGCGCCCGAGCGCCGACAAGGCGCGTGCAAGATACACGCGTGCGTCGTCGCGCGTCGGGTCGGCTCGGAGCGCCTCCTCGAAGCGATCGATCGCGTCTTCGAGGCGATCGAGATCGAGCTCGACGACACCGAGACCGACGAGCCACGACGGATCGATGGATCGGCCTTGCTCGTGCGCGCGCATGACCGCCTTCGAGAGCACGCGCGCGAACGCCTCGTTGTTGTTCGAGACGGCGGTGCGCACGTGCTCGAACATCCACGGCTCGGGCGAGAACGAGGCCGCCTCGACCAGCGCCGACTCCGCGCCTTCGTCGTCGGAGATGGCGCGGCGAGCCTCCGCGAGCTCGAGGAGCGCGCGCATGCGATCGAGCGGCGGGATCTCGCCGCCGACGAAGCGCGTGAGCAGCATCGCCCGCTCCTCCGGGTTGATACCGGAGCCAAGGTCGAGCAGGTTGCGGATCGTGCGCGTGTCGAAGTCGTCGAGCGCGAGCGCCTTGCGCAGCTCCGCCTCCGCCGCCTTGGGCTGACCGAGCACGCGCCGGTAGATGCTCGCGCGTCCGGAGAGCGCGACGAGCTTGTTGTTCTTCTCGTGCGACGCGTCGCACGCGCCGGCGAGCGCGACGAGCGCCTTGTCCCACGCGCGCTGCCCGATGAAGAGCTCGGAGAGGAGGAACAGCGTGGGCACGTGCGTGGGCACGGCCACGCGGAGGCGCTCGAGGGCCGAGATCGCGAGGAGCGGATCCTTCAGCTCGTTCCGCGCCACATCCGCGAGCTCGGAGGCCATGGGCACGATCGCCTCCGGGTTCTTCGCGCGATCGAGCGCGTCGCTGAGGGCGCGGGCGAGCTCGCCGAAGGCGCGCCGCGAGCGCTGGTGCGCGGCGAGGCGCGCCGCGATCTGGACGTTCTCCGGATCCGCGCGCAGCGCTTCGCCGAAGAGCTGCGCGGCGAGGTCGCGTTCGCCCCGCGCCGTCGCGAGGTCGCCCGCGTCGCGCAGGAGCTCGGCCTTCGTCTCCGGCTTCGAGACGATCGCGGCGAGCGCGCGCGACGCGACGATGGCCGCCTCGTCGTCGTCGAGCTCGGCCGCGATCTCGCTCAGCAAGCACGCAGCGGAGAGGCTCGTCGGATCGAGGGCGAGGGCGCGCTTCGCCTCGCCGCCGGCCTCGGGCACCTGCCCCGCGCGGCGGCGAAGACGCGTGAGATCGAGGCGCAGCATGAGGTGCTCGGTGTCGTCGGCGGCGCTGTCGCACCGGCGCATGAGCGCCGCGATGCACGCGCCGAGCGCGGACTCGTCGTGCGCCTGCACGCGATGGCGGGCGCGACGCACGAGCGTGTCGAGCACCACCACGTCCGTGGAGCCGAGCGTGAGGAGGCGGAGCCACGCCTCGTCGTCGTCGCTGACGGGCAGGGTCCACGTCACGAGAGAGGCCAGCCCTTCGTACGCGCGCACCGCGAGGAGGCCGTGCGGATGCGCGGCCGCGGTGAGCACGAGCGCATTCGCGAGCTGCGGCGCGGAGCCGGCGCGGCGCGCGATGCGTTCGGCGAGGCGTAGCGTGGCGATGTCACGGGCACCCGTGGCCATCAGTGGCTCGGCCGAGCCCGTATCGATCAAATCGATGGCGCGCATCGCGGTCTGGAGCTGCGAGACCATGGCCGCCGATGCTGGCGGAAGTGCGACACGGGCGCCGATGCGCCGAATGCGCTCGTCGATGAGCGGCTCGACGGGCATCGCGGCGTGGGCCGACTCGTACGCGCGGACCGCCGCGTCGTCGGCGCCACGGAGCTCCTCGAGCTCGGCGGCGCGCAGGAACAGGCGCGCGCGCGCATGCGGCACGGTCGCGCGTTCGGCCATTGCGAGGAGCTCCTCGCGGAGGCGGTTGTCGTCGCCGAGCGCCTCGAGCGCGTCGATCATCGCGGCACGAACGCCGGGATCGTCGACCGCGTCCTTCGGCAGCCGGGCGAGCGCCTCGAGGGCCCGAGCGGGCGCGTGCAGGCGACCGAGGAGCACCGTGGTCTCCGCGAGGACGAAGCCGATCTTCTGTTGCCGCTCGCTCGCACGCTGCGCGCGCTCCGCGAGGACCCTCGCCGCGGGCTCCCAGCGCTCGGCGAGGATGTGGAGACGCGTGACGACCTGATCTGCGCGCTGGCGAATGGTCGCGTCGCCGCGCAGCTCCTCCGCGAGGGCGAGGGCGCGCTCGGGATCGACCGTCGCGAGCGCCTCCGCGGACTGCAGGCGGAGCGCGGCGCGCGTGGAGAGATCGATCGTCACGTCTGCCTGCGCGGCGAGCGCCTTGGCGAGCGCGCGCGCGTCGCCGGCGCGCGTGGCGACGGAGCCGAGGCCGAGGATGGCGCTGAGGCGACCGGGCTCGATCGCGAGGATGGCCTCGTAGTCGGCGATCGCGGCGGCGGTGTCGCCGGCGACGTCGTCCTTGAGCCACGCGAGCTTCTCGAGGAGGTGAATCTTGCGATCGGGATCGCTCGTGGAGCGGACCGATCGCTCGTAGAGCGCGATGCGCTCGAGGAGCTCGGCGTTCGGCGCGACGGGGCGAATCTCGGCGACGAGGGCATCGAAGACGCCGGGCGCGGTGGGCGCAGTGAGCCACGCCGCCTCGCGCTGTGCCTTCGCGTCTTCCTCGTTCCCCGCCGCGCGCGACGCGTCGGCGGAGATGAGCAGCGCGCGCGCCTTCTTCGTGGGATCCTCGAGGCGCGCGGCCTCGCGGAGCCAGAGCACGGCGCGCGCCTCGTGGCGCGCCGCCTCGAGGAGCACGCGATCGAGCTCCTCGAGATGGGTCTCGTCGTCACCGTCGAGCATCATGGCGCGCTCGAGCGCGAGGACGGCGTCGTCCGTCACCCCTGCGCGCTCGGCAGACATGGCGATCATGCGGAGCGCCACGACCTGCTCGCGCGGCTCGGTGATCGAGCGAAGCGCCGCCTTGCGCGCGTTCAGCGCGTCGGCCTGACGATTCGCTTCGTCGTAGAGACGCGCCAGCTCGTCCGCGACGCGGCTGTCGAGGAACGGCGTGGTGGGCTCGCGCGCGAAGGCGCGCTCGAGCACGCCGAGCACGGCCTCGCGCGGCGCGCCGGACCGAAGACCGGCGAGCGCGGCGTCGAGCTCGAGCCGCGCCGCGCGCAGGCGATCGGGCTCGAGGCGCGCCTCCGCCTCGAGCAGCTCGGCGAGCGCGGCGTCGTCGCGATGGCGAACGGCGTAGTCCACGCAGGCGGAGCGGACGGGCCCGAGGCCGGGCGAGAGCTCGAGCGCACGGGTGAGCGCGCCGCGCGCCGCCGCGTGATCGCCGGAGTGACGATCGAGCAAGATCGCGCGCTCGACGAGGAGCCACGCGGAGTGCTCGCGATCGCGCGCGAGATTGGCGAGCTCGCCGAGCATGTCGGCGAGCTCGGCGTGGCGCTTTCCCTTGTCGAGGGCGACCTCGATCCCGTAGAGCGCGCCGACGTGCTCCGGAGCGAGGGCGAGGGCCTCCTTCCAGACCCCGATCGACTCCGCGGTCACGCCGTCGCGCGCCTCGAGGAGCCGCGCCCGCTCGCAGAGCCAGTCGGCGCGGGTGGACGGTCGAGTTGCCGCCGACACCAGCCGGTCGACGTGGTGGAGCTGCTCGTTGACCTCGGAGCGTCCAACGAGGAGCGCCCGGAGCATGGCATGGGCGGCAGGAGACGCGTCATTGACCTGGGCGGCGATGGTCGCTTCCTTGCGGGCGCCCTCGTCATAGCCGCGCTCGACCTCGGCGCGCGCCAGCTCGAGGCGAGCCCGTAATTCCCCTACGGAATCGCCCGCGCGCGTGGAGACGAGGGCCCGGAGGCGACCGACCTCCTCCGCCTCCGAGCTCGCGACCGCACCGGGATGAATCTCGTCCGGCTCGGGGAGCCGAGCGCGTGGCCGCTGGAGCGGTGGGGCAACCACGCCGTGGGTGCCGGTGAGCATCGAGACATCACGTGCCCCGTGAGCGGCGGTGAGGAGTCCTGCGCGGTCTTCGTCGACCTCGATGAGGTCGTCGGCATCGAGCTCGACAACGCCATCGGGATTTTCGGATGCGCCTTCGGTGGCTCGAACCATCGAGTGCAGCGTACAATGAGAAGGGGCCGCGCAACGCGGTCGATGGAGCTGCCGTGACCGCTTATCTACTTCGGGTCCTGACCTGCGCTTCGGCGTTCGTACTGCTGGGCATTGCCGCAGCCTGTTCAGGCGCGCAGGAGCAGGACGTCCTCTCGAAACAAGTCGGCGACTCCACCGCCTCGGGCGGCACGAGCGGACAGACGAGCGGCAACACCAGCGGCAACACCAGCGGGCAGACGAGCGGCAACACCAGCGGGCAGACGAGCGGCAACCCGGGCACGAGCAGCGGGACCGCGACGAACTGCTTGCAGGAAGAGGGCGACTCGACCGAGAAGCGGAAGATGGAGCTCGTGACGTGCGCGAAGGGCCAGCTCCATCCGCCGCGCGACGACAGCGACTTCCTCCGCTACACGCGCCCGAAGGGCACGAAGATGGAGATCCACTACACGGGCGTGGTGAAGATCCGCATCTTCGACGAGAACGGTCGGGAGCACGGCCTCGACGACATCCCGAACAACCCGGGCGAGTACAACGTGCAGATCGACTACGACTGGGCGGGCCACCCGCTCTCGGGCGAGGACCTGGCGAACAACCTCGTCTTCGACTGGTCGATCGACATCGCGTTCCCGAACTGACGCCGGCGCTCGACGAGGCGCCATCCCTCGGTCACACCCCGCGAAGCATACCGCGTTCCGTCCACTCGTCGCGGAACAGCCGAAGCTCGCGCACGCCGTGCGGTCCTGGATAGATCGCAGGGGTCACGATCAGACGCGGCGAGCGTGCCGCGCGCGACGCGAGGCGCTCGAGCTTCTCGAGCTCGCCCCGCTCCTCGTTCGCCGCCACCACGCAGCGCGAGCACGTCGGGTTGGTCACGGCGTTCGCGACGATCGCGGTGAGCGGGACCTTGAGCTGCCGGAGATCGCGCGCGAGCCGCTCCGTCTCGAGGCGTGGCAACGCCGCGGCGCGGGTCACGACGATGAATGCGCACTGCACGGGATCCGCGAGGAGCGCGATGAGCCCCCGGAGCCGCCGCGCGAGCACGGTCAGGTCCTCCGCGAGCTCCCCGAGCCCGACCACGCTCCGGTACTTGAGGAGCACGCTCATCAGCGCGTGCACCCACTCCAGGGCCCTCTCCGGCAACGCGAGGAGGCGGAGCGTGTGCCCCGTGGGCGCGGTGTCGACGACGACGAGATTGTAGGTCGGCTTCTCTCCGACGAGCCCGTCGAGGATGGTGACGATCGCGAGGAGCTCGTCGATCCCCGGCGGCGCGAGATCGAGCAGGTCCTCGAGCACGGCACGGTCGTAGGTCGCGTCGAGGTTGCTGGTGAGGAGCGACGAGAAGAGCTCCTGGATCCCGTGCCGGTAGCGCTCGCGCTCCAGGTTCCAGGCCTTCTCCGCGTCGAGCTCGCGGGCGCGCAGGTTGGGCGGCGCCTTCGGCATCTTCCGCGCCGTGTCGCCGATCTCCATGCCGAACGCATCGCCGAGCGAGTGGGCCGGATCCGTGGAGAGGAGGAGGACGCGCTCCTTCGGCCGCGCCGACGCGAGCTCCAGCGCCGACGACGCCGCGATCGTGGTCTTTCCAACCCCGCCCTTGCCGCCGAAGAGCGCGAGGCGCACCGTGTCCGCGATCGGCGAGAGCGCGGCCGTCCCCGTGGCGATGGTCGCCATCTCCTCGAGGTCGAGCCGGGGAGCCTTGCGCCCTCCCTTCGGCGAGGCCTCGTCCTCGAGGACGAGCGGATGCACCGCCTGCGCGAGCGCCACGAGCTCGCTCACCTCCCGCGGCTCCGCGATGCGCGCCGGCGCCTCGAGGATGGTCTTTCCGACGAAGCTCTTCGCGATCCGAGCGCGCCACTCGCGCTCGTACTCCACGCGCGGGCTGCACAGCGGGCACGCACGATCCGGCGCCGGCCACACGCGATTGACGACGACGACGTCGACGTAGAGCCCGCGTGACTCGAGCTCGTCGACGCCGCGCTCCGCCTCGATCACCGGCAGCTCCTCCGCGAGCATCACCCACGTGAACGACACGCGCTTCGGATCGAGGAGCAGCGCCCGCAGGTCCGTCCCTTCTTGCTGGATCTCCGAGATCGCCTCGTCCGCGAAGTCTCCGCGCCAGGCGCCGCCCAGGCTCGCCGCAAGAAACCGGTGCTTCTCGTGCATCTGATCGAGCACCTCGCCGAGACGCACGAGCGTGTCGGGCGTCTCGAGCAGCCGGAGGGTGTGCCCGGTCGGCGCGGTGTCGACGACGACCTGATCGTACTCGCGCTGCTTCGAGAGCCGCACGAGCTCCAGGAGCCCGACGAGCTCGTCGACGCCCGGGAACGACAGCGACATGAGTCGGTCCACGTCCTCCTCGTCGAGGTAGGTCCCGCGGTCCGCGATGGTGCGGATCGCCTCTTCCTTCGCCCGGAGCCACCGACCGAGCGCCTTGTCCGCGTCGAGCTCCGCCGCCCACACCTCGCCGGGCGCGTCCTTCACGCGGCGCGGCTCGGGGGCGAGCTCGAGATCCAGCGCGTCGCCGAGCGAGTGCGCGGGATCCGTCGACACGACGAGCACACGCTGGCCCTCGGCCGCCGCTCGCAACGCCGCGGCCGCCGCGCACGTGGTCTTTCCCACGCCGCCCTTGCCGCCAAAGAAAACGAACCGCATCAGTCTTCGGGTTCTTCCCGATGTGAAAAATCGGCCGAAACGCTCTCGATCGCGAATTTTCCGCGTTCGTTGGGCCGGTCCCTGCCTGAGAAGCGGCCTTTTGCCAGGCTTCCGATGCGCTTCACCGATTCGCGCGTGACTACGGCGCCCCTTTCGGCAAGTGCGCCCTCACCTTGGCGAGCAGATCCGCCGGCAAGCACGGCTTCGGGACGAAGTCGTCGCAGCCCGCGTCGAGCGCCTTCTTCGCGTGCGCCGGCTCCGCGTGACCGGTCAAGGCGATGACGCGGATGTTCGCGGTCGCGGGATCCGCCTTGATGCGCCGGGTCGCCTCCCAGCCGTCCATCACGGGCAAGGAGAGGTCCATCACGACGACGGAGGGTTGGAGCTCCTTCGTGCGTCGCACCGCCTCTTCCCCGTTCACCGCCTCGGCGACGCGGAGCCCGTTGAATTGCAGGTACTCTGCATACATCACGCGATTGTCCTCGAAGTCGTCGACGACGAGGACGAGCGGCGGTTCTTTCGCGGGCGCCTCCGCCTTCTTCCCTCTCGTGCTCACAGCAGCTCTCTTCGCGCTCATTTCGAAGCCCCCCGGCCTGGCCATGCCCCGCGGTTTGGCGGGACAAGCGTGAACGTCGAACCCTCATTCTCCTTGCTCGCGAGGCGAATGTCGCCAGAGAGCTCGGCGCCATGACCGTCGAAGCCGTAGGCGACGAGCGCCCCGAGAAACGAGAGCTCGCCCGCTTCGGTCGGCGTCGCGCGGCCCGTGGTGAGCCGGTGCTCGGAGCGCGTCTTGGGCAGCGACCCCAAACGATCTCCTTCTATGCACGCGCCGAACGCCGTGCAGCGGTCGACCTTCGTGCTCCCCATGGAAGGTCTTGCCGCATCGCTTCGAGGCTTCAGCCTTGACGAATTCGCCCAGGAAATCCAGGGAGTTTCGCGTGGGACTATGGAACGCAGACGGCTCCGGGAACGAACGCGAGCGGCCGATGGTTTGCACTCCGCCAAACCGTGGAAGTCGTCGCTCGGAGGGAGCTCAGATGGGAGACGGCGCTCGGAGTCCTACGGCTCGTCGTCGGTCTCGCGCTGCTCGTCGGAATCATCTCGCTGCTCGGCTATCGCTTTCGCGAGCCACTCACGCAATTCGGTGCATGGTTCGTCGATCGCTTCGGCGTCGGCGGGATCATCGTCGGCACGGCGCTCGCGGACGGCATTCACTTCCCGCTCCCTCCGCAGTTCTATCTGCTCACGGGAATCGCAGGCGGCTACGGC
This sequence comes from Labilithrix sp., assembly GCA_046351255.1. GTDB lineage: Bacteria > Myxococcota_A > Polyangia > Polyangiales > Polyangiaceae > Labilithrix. The sequence continues at coordinate 66,763 of JAXLYU010000027.1, read as the reverse complement.
GGCCTCGTGACCTTCTTCGCGGTGCTGCTCGGGTCCGAGCTGGGCTCGCTCTTGGCCTATTCCATCGGCATCGCGGCTTCGACGACGAAGCTCGCGGAGCGCGTCGTCGCGAGGCCTCGCGCCATGCTCGAGGGCGTGCTCGCGCGTCAGGGGTATCTCGGCCTCGCGGTGGCGACGCTGCTCCCGATCTCGTGGTGCATCCTCTGCCTGACGATCGGCGCGATGCGCCTCCCGAAGCGCGCGCTCTGGGTGCTCCTCGTGATGCGCATACCCAAGTTGATCCTGTCGTATGCCGTCATCGTGTACGCGTGGCATTCGTGATCCGTGTGGCGTAACCGCTCGGTCCGAGGGGCGCGGGGCGAACTGCCACGCACCGATCGACACATGCACTATACAAAGAATTTCCGTTGTCATTCTGGGCGTATCTCCGAGGCACGATTTCGCAGTCGCGGCACGCCGCCGCATGAAATGGTGGCACCTTGCCTCGGAGGTGCGGCGGTTGTGGCAAAAGTGAGCGGGTGGCTCGCCCTTTCGTTGACGGCCTCGACGTCCGTTCGTCATGGTGAGGAACATGAAGCTTTCGATCAGCAGCGACATCGAGCTGGATGGCGACAAGGGTGGGTACGTCACGTGGCTCGATGTCCGGGTGGGCGACGGCGCGAAGTCCTTCGGCACGGCGCGCATCGCGCTGGTCCATGTCGGCGAGATCGCCGACGCAGCGGGCGAGATCTGGCCGGCGCTCCAGGGCACGAAGCTCGAGCCCCTTCACGACACGTACTTCTCCCAGGGCTGGTACAACGATGACTACGCCGACGGCGCGGGCATCGACCTGCTCTTCATCGAGCACATCACGATCGATGCCGAGCATCAGGGCAAGAACCTCGACCTCGCGCTCGTCCGTCGCCTCTGCGACACCATCGGCAGCGGCTGCCAGCTCGCGGTCGTCGGCTACACCGACCCGCTGAAGGCGGCGCGCTGGGGCAAGCTCGGCTTCCAGGTGAGCACCCCGGGCAAGAGCGTCGGCACCATGCACATGAAGCTCGGCTACCGCCACGCGAACGTCGTCGACGCGACGGGCTCCGGTCACTTCGAGGTCATCGGCAACGGCGACAGCCACGCGCCGCCGGCCACGAGCATGGCGAACTAGAATTTAGAGGCGCGCAGAATCCTGCACGGCGGCGCCGGTGCCGTTCTGATAGCGCTCCAGCTTGCGATAGAGCGTGCGCCGATCGAAGCCGAGGACCTGCGCGGCGCGCGACTTGTTTCCACCGACGAGCGACAGCACGCGAAGGATGTAGCGGCGCTCGAGCTCGTCGATCGTGACGATCTCCTCGGGCTGGTTCGCCGAGACGACGAAGCGCTCCGGGCGGAAGCTCTTCACCTTCTCCGGGAGGTCGTCGATCTCGATCTTCGTGCCGCGCGCGAGCGCCACCGCACCGTCGAGGCAATTCTCGAGCTCGCGGACGTTGCCCGGCCACGAGTAGCTGATCAGCTTCTCCGCCGCGGGGGGCGTGAGCTCCACGTCCGGCTTGCCGTGGCGATCGCCGTAGATCTCGAGGAAGTGTCGGGCGAGGTGCAGCACGTCACCGCCGCGCTCGCGCAGCGGAGGCACGTCGATCTTCACGACGTTGATGCGGTAGAAGAGGTCCTCGCGGAAACGCTTCTCGTAGACCTCGTCCTCGAGCACGCGGTTCGTGGCCGCGATGAGGCGCGCGTCGAACGGGATCTCGCGGTTCGATCCGACGGGACGGACCTTCCGCTCTTGCAGCGAGCGAAGGAGCTTCGGCTGGATCTCGAGCGGCAGCTCGCCGATCTCGTCGAGGAAGAGCGTGCCGCCATCTGCCTGCAAGAAGAGGCCGGTGCGCTGGAGCTTCGCGTCCGTGAACGCGCCCTTCTCGTGCCCGAAGAGCTCGCTCTCGATCAGGGAGGCCGGGACCGCGGCGCAGTTGATCGCGACGAAGGGGCCATCCTTCCGTCTGCCCTGATCGTGAATGGCGCGCGCGACGAGCTCCTTGCCCGTGCCGGTCTCGCCGTGAATGAGGACGCCGGCTTCGCTGTCCGCGACACGCTGCACGAGCGTGAACACGCGTCGCATCGACACGCTCGTGCCGACGACGTTCGGGATCCGCGCGTCGTCGATCTCCACCTCCGTGCGGAGCCGCTTCACCTCGTCGGAGAGGCCCTTGTGCTTCAGCGCGCGATTCGCCGCCACCGCGAGGAGCTTCGGATCGACGGGCTTCACGATGAAGTCGTACGCGCCGACGCGCATCGCTCCGATCGCGGTCTCGAGGCTTCCCTGCCCCGTGATGACGACGACGGGCACGTTCGGGCGCGTTCCCAGCACGCGCTCGCACAGCTCGAGGCCGCCCATCTCCGGCATGGACAGGTCGGTGATGACGAGGTCGAAGTCGACCGCCCCCACCAGCTCCAGCGCCGCCTCCGCGGACGTACACGTCGTGACGGAGAAGCCCTCGCGCTCGAGGCTCATCTTCAGGAGGTCGCAGGTCTCCTGCTCGTCGTCTACCGCGAGGACTCGGCGATCGCTCATGGTTGGGCTGGCACTGCAGGACGCATGCCCGAGTGAGCTGGAGCGGGAATTTCCGCCGCGCTCTCGGAAAAGGCAGGGAGAAACGGCACGGTCGAACAGCTCCACGCGCCACCCCACGTGGCGATTTTTGTCACGATGCGCGGGAAGGCCGCACGCCCATAGAGGGATGCGAGCTGGGTGCCCGACGCTGCTCGGATGCGCTGGGGTCGCGCTCGTCCATCTCCGATGTAGGACAAGCCTGAAAAGCAAAGCACTCCGCTAGCTTGTTTCACCCCAAGGCACCCCGTACCCTTTCAAGAGCGTGACTTCGTCTCCGCAGCTGAACGGCGGTCTCGTCGAGGGCACGACCCTCAACGGAAAGTACCGCGTCGAGCGACTGCTTGGAGCAGGCGGCATGTGCTTCGTCTACGAGGCGGAGCACCTCAATCTGAAGCAGGCTCTCGCGCTGAAGGTCCTCAAGCCGGACTTCGCGAGGGATCCGACCGCCGTCGCGCGCTTCGCCCAGGAGGCGCAGGCCGCCGCTGGCCTGCGGAGCCCGAACGTCGCGCGCGTCTACGACGTCGACAAGCTCGCGGACGGACAGCCGTTCATCACGATGGAGCTCCTCGTCGGCAACGACCTCGGGACCGAGCTCCAGCGCCGCTACTCGCTCCCGATGGAGCTCGCGGTCGACTACGTCCGACAGGCCGCGCAAGGCATCGCGGAGGCGCACGCGATGGGCATCGTCCATCGCGATCTGAAGCCGGAGAACCTCTACTTGACCGAGCTCGGCGAGATGACCGAGCGGCGTCTGCTCAAGATCCTCGACTTCGGTATCGCGAAGAACGTCACCGAGACCTCGCGCAAGCTCACCGCGCCGGACGCCGTGTTCGGAACCGTCGACTACATGAGCCCGGAGCAGATCCGCTCCGCCTCCACCGTCGACCACCGCACCGATATCTGGTCGCTCGGCGTCATTCTCTTCGAGCTCCTGACGGGCCGCACGCCCTACGTCGGCGACGCACGCTCCGTCATCGCGCAGATCGTCAGCGACCCCATCGTTCCGCCGTCGCGCTACGTGCCGACGCTCCCGCCGGAGCTCGTCGCGGTCGTGATGAAGGCGCTCGCGAAGGATCCCGACCAGCGCTACCAGTCCGCGCAGGAGCTTCGTCACGCGCTCACGCCCTTCATGGAGGGCACCGAGTCGATCACCTCGCTCCTCGCCCGCATCCCGCCGACGAGCATTCCACGCCGAAAAGCCCCGCAGTTCGGCGACGTCTCCGCCGTCCGGCCGTCGCCCGACAGCACGCGCGATCCGCGCGGGACGAACCTCTCGTTCGAGTCCGGGTCGCTCGCCAAAGGCTGGACGAAGAACGTCACGGTGCCCGCGGTCGGCGTCGCGATGCTCCTCGCGATGGGCGTGCTCATCAAGGTCGTGCGCGCGTCGAACCGACAGGCCCGGCAGCCCACGACCGTCGTCGCCGTCGAGGCGCCCACCGTGCCGCCGCCGCCGATGCCCGTCGTCATCGCGCCGCCCGCCGCGACGACCTACCTCCCGCCGCCGCTCCCGATGGTCGCGCCGACGGCGGATCCGACGCTCGCGCTCGCGCCCACCACGCCGACGCGAACGACGAGCGACCCTCCGCCGGCGCCGGCGCCCGCCACCACGCCGAAGAAGCCAAAGCATTCATCCGCGCCTCACAAGGAGCCGGCTCCCGCGCCGGCCCCTGCCCCCGCCCCTGCCCCCGTCGAAAAACCTGGCGGGAACCCGAAGCTCCTCTGAATCGCCTTCGCGAACCCATGCGGTCTCGCTTCTTCCTTCTGCCCCTCCTCGTCGCCTCGCTCGCATCACCGAGCGTTTCGTCGCCGGCGTTTGCCGCGCCGAAGGACAAGGGCGAGAAGGCCGAGCGAGCGGAGAAGGATCCGAAGAAGATCGAGGCCGCGAAGCTCAAGAAGGAGGCGGACGGCCTCATGGGTCAGGACCGCTATGCGGACGCGCTCGCGCTGTACCAGAAGGCGTACGAGATCTCGGCCGACCCGGCGCTGCTCTACAACCAGGGCCGCGCCCTCGAGGCGATGGGCGAGTATCCCGACGCCATCGACAAGCTCGAGAAGTTCGACAAGGACGCGTCGAAGGAGCTGCACAACAAGGTGCCGGCGCTGCGCGAGCTGATCAACGACCTGAAGAGTCGTATCGCCACCGTCGTCGTGAGCACCAACGCTGCCGGTGCGCGCCTCCTCCTCCGCGACAAGGCGCAGGGCACCATCGACGGTGAGATGAAGGTGCGGACGCGCGCCGGACCGGCCACGATCGAGGTCTCCGCGGAGGGCTACAACACGTTCAAGCGCGACGTGGTGCTGAGCGCCAACGCCACGCTCCGCGTCGACGCGCAGCTCACGCTCAAGAAGTCCGACGCCGTCCTCGTCATTCGCTCGAAGCCCATCGCGGACATCAGCGTCGACGGCAAGGCGATCGGTCGGGTGCCCCTCGAGTTCCACATCGCCGCCGGCTCTCACAACCTCGTGGCAGAGGCCTCGGGCTACGACACGGAGTCGGTGCCGATGACGCTCGCGCTCGGCGATCGGCGCGAGCTCGACATCGAGCTCCACAAGTCGCCGAGCATCACGTCGCGGTGGTGGTTCTGGACGGCGATCGCGGGCGTGGTGGTGACGGGCGCGGCGATCGGCGGCTACTTCGCGCTGACGACGGAGCGCACGCCGGACGGCGGCAACTTCGGCAGCGGCAAGCTCCCCGCTGCGAAGTGACCGCGAGGTCGCGGCCTGTCAGCCGCCGTCCTGGAACTTCGAGCAATCTCCCGCGTCGCAGGCCGAGGTCGTGCCGCACGCGTTCGGCGCGGGGCCGTCGCAGGTGCGCTCGCACGACGTGCCTTGCACCTGGCCCGGGATGCAGCTCACGTCGTCGCAGGTGGGCTGGCCTTCGATCTTCGTGCACGAGATGGTGTTCGTCTTGCCGGCGACGACGACGCCCTTGCAGGAGCCGGTCACGCTCGCGCACTTCACGCCGCACGTGCCGGCGTCGCAGGAGATGTCCGTGCAGTGATTCACGCCGGCGTCGGAGCCGGTGCAGTCGAAATCGCACTCCGGCCCCGAGCACCGCGTCTTCGTGCAGGCGTTCTCGCCGGCGCAGAGGATCCGGCACTTCTGTCCCGGGGGACAGGGCTCGACGTTGTCGCAGTCCTTCGACTTCGCGCAGTTCACGTTGCAGCGGTCGTTGAGGTAGTTGCGGCCCTGTTCGGACTTACCGCGCTCGCACAGCTCGGCCGGCGTCAGCGGGAGCGGCCCCGCCTCCGCGTCGTTCTTGCCCGGACCGGAGTCGAGCTGCGGCGCGTACTGGTCGCGATCCGTTCCGCCCGACGACGAGGAGTTCGGATTGAGGGCGTTGCGGTCGATGCACTTCTTGTCGGGATCGGTCCAGTTCGGGTCGCACTCGAACGGCTCGGGACACGAGATGTGGACGCAGCGGCCATTCAGCGTGACCGTCACCGGCACGTTCGCGCCTTCGACGAAGGTGACCTCACGCTTCGCGATGATGCAGTTCTCGCCGACGAGACCGTTGGGATCGTCGCACTCGCTCGCGTTCTTGCCGTTCAGACCACTGACGACGCGGATGCCGACGCGCGCGTTGCGATCGGTCGAGTCGTTCGAGTGAGGCGTGACGACGAGCGTGCCGATCTTCCCGTCCTTGCAGCCCTTCTGGAACTCCTGCAGCGGATAGGCTTCGGTCTCGGTGACCTTCTTCGCGGCCGTGACGACGATGCCGGTCTCGGTGATCGTCTCGCAGACGTCCGAGTCACCACGGACCTCGAGCGTGATCGTGGTCGCCGAAGCGCAGTTGATGACGTTGACCGCGGCGGCGGCAGCAACGACCGCGACACCGATCAACGTCCCCGTTCGGACGGCTCGCATGAATACAAATATATCTGAAACTCGGCGATCAGCGATCTCGGGCGCAGCGAAAACCGAGGGTGGGGATGGATGAATCGAGCCCCAGGGAGACGGAAGCGCTCGATGTTGCTCCGCCTCTCGCGGTGCCCGGATCGCCGTCGACCCATTCCGCGATGCCATCGGAGAGGCCCGTGAGACCGGGCGGGCTCTGCTCGACGGCCGCGTTCCACTCGTCGTTCCGGACGAGCCGCTTCCTCTTCCACGCGCAATAGACGGCGGCCTGCGCGCGGGTCACGCACGTCGCCGACTGGGTGAAGATCGGGCACGAAGGCGGGGTGCATGGCCCGTCGGCACGACACGCGGCGTAGTCGGTGGCGTGCACGGCAGCGGCGTCGATCCAGAACGCGGGGACGACGAGCGCGCCGCTGGCGGTGGGGGCAGGCGTCGCGGTCGTCGCCGGCGCGGGCGCGGGCGCGGGCTTCGGCTTCTTCCCCTTCTTGTCGTCCTCGGACTCCTTCGCGTTCGCCATCGTCGAGAGGCCGCTGAACGTCGTCGCGGGAACGAACACCATGTCGTCGGTCGACGCGAGCGCGGGATCGCTCGTGGTCGCGAGGTCAGTCGTCGGATCGAACTTCGGATCGGAGAGGCAGCCGACACCGGCCGCGACGAGGACGACGAGAGCTGCACGCACGGTGTCCGGAATTGCATGTTCGATGCCTCTGGCGCGACGCGTGCTTGCGCTAACCAGTGTGAGGCACGTAGCACGTCGCGCGATCGCAGCCGGCTTCGTCGTGGGCGCGGCATTGCTCCGCGTCTCCCCGGCCGAGGCAGGCGATCCCGATCTCGAGCGCGCGCGTGCGCTCTTCGAGGAGGCTGGCGAGCTCGAGCGGCACGGCCAGTGGGGCAGCGCTCAGGAGAAGCTCCGGCAGGCCCTCCGGCTGCGAGAAACCCCGCAGCTTCACTACGCTCTCGGGTGGGCGCTCGAGAACGAGGACAAGCTCCTCGACGCGCGCGCCGAATACGAGAGCACCGTGAGGCAGGGCCAGAACCGCTCCGGGAGCGAGGAGGCGACGCGCCTCGCGAAGGAGCGCCTCGCCGAGCTCGAAAAGAAGATGCCGATCATCAAGGTGCGCGTGACCGGCGGCGCCCGCGCCGCGGCCCGCGTCGTCATCGACGGCAAGGAGATCAAGCGCGACGAGGACATCGCGACGACCGCGGTGAATCCAGGCTCGCACGTGATCCGCGTCGAGCGAACGGGCACCGAGGAGTCGATCGAGCAGATGGCCTACGTCGGCCGCGGGACGGTGCGCACCGTCGATGTGGATACGGGCGACGTCGTGGCAACGAAGGACACCACGCAAGAACGCCACGCTGCCCCCCCGATGCGCATGACGGAAGCGACGTCGAACGACAAGAGCAGCGGCGACACGTTGCTCCCCATCCTCCTCATGGGCGGCGGCACCGCTGCGATCGTGGGCGGCGTCGTGCTGCTTGCCGCGTCGAGCTCCGACGCGAGCGACCGCGACGAGGCGCAGTCACGCTGGTGCCTCGCCACCTCGTGTCAGGGCACGCGCGCGACGCGGCCCGAGACGGCCGAGGCCGCCACCTACCGCCGCGAGGCGCAGGACGCGGCCGACGCCGGCAACACGAAGCAGATCGCCGGGCTCGTCCTCGGCGGCGCCGGCATCGTGGCCGCGAGCGTGGGCGCGTACTTCTTCATCAAGCAGCGCGACGCCAACAGCACGGCGAGCGCCCAGGCGATCGTCCGTCCGAGCGTCACCCCGCTCCCGGGCGGCGGCTACGCCGGCGCGACGCTCTCGTTCTGATCCCGCGCAGACGTACGTGACGAACGCGGTGATTCCCCTGGGCGAAGCGACGGGCACGAACGCGAGAGCGCGTGCGCCGTCCCGGACACCGCGCGGGCGGCTCGTGGCCGTCCCGGCTCAGAAGCCCGGGTTCGAGATGCCACCGTGGACGGGGCGATCGGAGCCGACGACGCGGACCGTGCCGCGGGGCCGCGCGACCGACTTCGCGCTCGCGCTCGGCGCCGGATCCTTCGGATACTCGCGCATCGCGAGCCCGTACGAGTCGCCGAGCGCGGTCGCCGAGGCCGCGGGCTGCGCGGCCGGCATCGACGGCGCCGAGGGCGCGACATCGGCGGCGGCAGGAGCCTCTTGCTTCCCCTGCGCCGGCGCGACGACCGGCGCAGAGGGCGGCGAGACGAGCGCCGCGGCGGTCGCGTTCGCGTGCTGCGCCTCGATCGTCGTCGACATCCAGTGCGGGGTGAGCACGAGAGCGCCGAGGCCGGCCGCCGCCGCCGCCGCGAGCGCGAGGGCGCTGCGAATGCGCTTGCCGTGCATCGGGATGGCGATCTGCGCGATCGTCGGCGGGACCGTGTCGTCCGCTTCGGCCCCGAGCGTCTTCGGACGCGGGCGCACCGCGGAGAGCTCGAGGACGGGGTCGGCCGCGGCGTGCTCCGCCGAGTCGTCTGCGCTCTTCGCGTCCTTCGCGCTCACGCTCTCGACGACGCCGTCGAGCGTCGCTTCCTGCTTCACGACGAACGCCTTGCGCATCGTCGAGATCACGCGCCAGCTCGGCGTCTCCGGCGTGATCGCTTCGCCGAACGGGGCGAGGGCGAGCACGAGCTCGTCGACGGTCTGGTAACGACCCGCCGGATCCTTGTCCAGCGCGCGCATGATGACCTTGACGAGGTCCTCGGAGAGGTCCGCCTTGAACTCGCGCGGGTCCGGCACGGGGTCCGCGGCGATGGAGGCGATGCACGCCGCCGAGAGGTCGTGGTTGTACGGGGGGCGGCCGGTGACGAGCTCGTAGAGCGTCACGCCGAGCGACCAGATGTCCGTACGCGCGTCGACGTCCTTCGCGCAGCGCACCTGCTCCGGCGACATGTACTGCGGCGTACCGAGCGGCTGAACGCCGAGCGTGATCGCGCGCTCGTTCGGCGTGTTGCGCTTCGCGATGCCGAAGTCGAGCACCTTGATCGAGCCAGTCTCGCAGAGGAGGAGGTTCGACGGCTTGATGTCACGATGAACGATGCCGAGGCGATGCGCCTCCGCGATCGCGTCGCATGCTTCGATGAGCCAGCGCACGGCGAGGCCGACCGGCTGCGGGCCGTCGTTGGTCACGATGTCGTTGAGGTCGCGACCGGAGAGGAACTCCATGACGAAGAACGGCGTGCCGTCGTCCGTCGTGTCGATGTCGAACACGCGCACCGCGTGCGGGCTCGAGAGGGCGCTCGCGGCGCGGGCCTCGCGCTCGAAGCGGCGCACGAGCTCGGGGTGCATGCGGAGGTCTTCGCCGAGCACCTTGATCGCGACGCGCTGCCCCAGGCGATTGTGCCGCGCCTCGAAGACGGTCCCCATCCCGCCGCGACCGATGACGCGCTCGACGTCATACTTGTCGGTGAACCGAGGGAGCTTCTCCTCTTCTTGCTGCAACGCGGGTACGGCCACGACCATCCCCTATTCAAGTGGCGTTCCGATCCTCGAGCGCGACATTCGAGCGCGACTCGTCGGCCAAGTAGGCCAGACGACGAGGGTCCGTTGCTGGACCCTCCCCGCACCCCCGCGCACGATCGCCACAGGGTTCCGTCACGTCACGCGCGCCGGCCTCGCGTATGCAGATGCGCGAGAAGCTTACGCCTTCTGGACATTCCTCCGACCAGCCCCGATCGACGTGCACACTCCTACTGCGGCGCTGGCCGCCCAAACGAAACGGCCGCGAGGCAAGCCCCGCGGCCGTCGTTCGCCGTCGTCCTGGTGGCAGGCGATCAGTTCTCGATCTGGCAGAATCCCTTGCCCGTGCAGTTGCCGTTGAGCTTCGGGCTGATGCTCGCCTTGCAGTCCTCCGCCTGCGTCGCCTTCGTGCACGGGACCGAGCAGACGATGATCGGAGGATTGCCGCCGTTGCCTCCCTGCTGGAAGCAGTGACCGCTCTTGCACTCCTTGTCGCCGGTCGCGTCGGCCGACGTGCACGTCGCGCCGATCTCCTTCGTGCCCGTGCCGCCGCTCGACGACGTGGTCGATCCGCCCGCGTCGCCCGACGACGAGGTGCTGCCCGACGACGTCGAGCCCGAGGTGCTCCCCGACGTGCTGCCGGTCGAGCCCGACGACGTCTTGCCGCTCGACGAGTTGCCGCTCGACGAGCCGCCGCCCGAGCTGCTGCTGCTGCCGCTCCCCGTCGTGTCATCGTCACCGCATGCGGCGGCGAGGCCTGCCAGACAGATGAGACCCACCGAGAACGCGACCAAGCTGCGAGTGCCGAGCGACATGCGAAGGAACCTCCAACAGAGACCGTATCGAAGGCTCCCGCTGCACGTCGTTACACGGGTGTTACATCCCGTCGCACGCGCGACGGGCCGTCATTTCACGGGTAGCGCGCGCTTTTCGGCGGCGCTTCCGGTGAGCGCGGCGAAGAAATCGTTCCCCTTGTCGTCGACGACGATGAAGGCCGGGAAGTCGACGACGTCGATCTTCCACACCGCCTCCATGCCGAGCTCCGGGTACTCGAGGACCTCCACCTTCTTGATGCAGTCCTTCGCGAGACGCGCCGCCGGACCGCCGATGGAGCCGAGGTAGAATCCGCCGTGCTTCTTGCACGCAGCCGTCACCTGAGGCGAGCGGTTGCCCTTCGCGAGCATGACCATCGAGCCGCCCGCCTCCTGGAGCTGATCGACGTAGGCGTCCATGCGGCCCGCGGTCGTGGGACCGAAGGAGCCCGACGCGTAGCCCTCCGGCGTCTTCGCGGGGCCGGCGTAGTAGACGGCGAACTCCTTCATGTAGCTCGGGAGCCCTTGCCCCGCATCGAGCCGCTCCTTGATCTTCGCGTGCGCGATGTCGCGCGCGACGATCATCGGGCCCGTCAGCGAGAGGCGCGTCTTGATCGGATACTTCGAGAGGAGCGCGCGGATCTCGCTCATCGGCTTCGAGAGGTCGATCTTCACGACCCCGCTTGCGAGATCGCCGAGGTCGTCGTCCGTCACCTCCGGGAGGTACTTCGCGGGGTCGCGCTCGAGCGCCTCGAGGAACACGCCCTCCTTCGTGATCTTGCCGACCGCCTGGCGATCCGCCGAGCAGCTCACCGCGATCGCGACGGGGCACGAGGCGCCGTGGCGCGGGAGGCGGACGACGCGGACGTCGTGGCAGAAATACTTGCCGCCGAACTGCGCGCCGATGCCTGTTTTTTGCGAGAGCTCGAGGACCTTCTGCTCCACCTCGAGATCGCGGAAGCCGCGGCCGAGGTCGCTCCCGCTGGTCGGCAGCGTGTCGAGGTAGCGCGCGGTCGCGAGCTTCGCCGTCTTCAGTGCGTGCTCCGCGGACGTGCCGCCGATCACGATGCCGAGGTGGTACGGCGGGCACGCCGCCGTGCCGAGGCCCTTCAGCTTGCTCTCGACGAACGCCATCAGGCTGTCCGGATTCAGGAGCGCCTTCGTCTCCTGATAGAGGTAGCTCTTGTTGGCGGAGCCGCCGCCCTTCGCCATGAAGAGGAACTTGTAGGCGTCGCCGTCCGTCGCGAAGATCTCGATCTGCGCTGGGAGGTTGTTGCCGGTGTTCTTCTCCCGGTACATGTCGAGCGGCGCCATCTGCGAGTAGCGCAGGTTCGACGTCTGGTACGTGTCGAAGACGCCCTTCGCGATCGCCGCCTCGTCGCCGCCGCCCGTGAAGACGTACTGGCCCTTCTTGCCCATCACGATCGCGGTGCCCGTGTCCTGACACATCGGGAGCACGCCCGCGGCCGCGATGTTCGCGTTCTTCAGGAGATCGAGCGCGACGTACTTGTCGTTCGCCGACGCCTCGGGGTCGTCGATGATCTTCCGGAGCTGCGCGAGATGGCCCGGACGCAGGTAGTGCGCGATGTCTCGCATCGCCTCCGTGGTCAGCTTCGTCAGCGCCTCCGGCTCGACCTTCAGGAACGTCTTTCCTTGGGCCTCGAAGGTCGAGACGTGATCGGAGGTCAGGAGACGAAACGGGGTCTCGTCGTGGCCGAGCGGGAGGAGCTCTTCGAACTGGAAGGTGGGCATGCGTTCGCCGCCATTCTACTCCGGGTCAGGAGGTGGCGAGATAGCCAAGCACCATCGCCTTGAGCTCGTCCGGCGCGTCCACGTGGACCCAGTGCCCGGCGGAGGGGATGACGTCGATCGTGCAGTGCGCCGCCTTCTCCGCGCGCTCTCGGTCGGCCTCGTCCACGACCTCGGACTTTCCGCCCGCGATGAGGTGCGTGTGGAAGAGGTTCTCTGGATTGTCGATGACGGGCCAGAGGTCCGCCTTGAAGTAGTCCTCCATCATGATGCGAATGCTCGGCACGTCGATGCGGAAGACGAAGCGACCCTCGGAGTCTTGCCGCACGTTCATCGCGAGCCACATCGCGGTGGGGCGACCGACGCCTCGATCGACCGCCCACTGCGTGAACGCGTTGCGATCGGGAAAGTGATCGGGGAGCTCGCGCAGCAGCTCGACGACGGAGCGAACGCCGGAGGAGCCCCGGTAGTCGGGCCGCGCGCCGGGCGTGGAGTCGACGACGAAGAGGTGCTCGAGGTGGGGAAAACGAGCCGCCGCCGCGACCGCCACCTTCCCGCCGAAGCTATGACCGAGGATGCCCGCGATGCGCTTGTCGGTGCAGGCCTCGACCACGTCCTCCGCCGCCGCGGCGACCGTGTGCGGCGGCTCGAAGCCGACCGACTCACCATGGAGGCGCAGATCGACGAGGAGGGCGCCCCACTCCGGCTTCGCGGTCGTGATCTGACGAGCGAACGTGCGCCAGTTCGAGCCCGAGCCGAGGATGCCGTGCAGGAAGACGAGCCACTTCGTCGGTGATGCGCCGGGGGCGCTGACGCTGTGAACGGCGAGCGTGGGTGACATGTTCCTCAGTCCCCCGGCACGCGGAGCGGCACATCGAAGCGAAGCATGGCGCCACGATAGCCCATCTCGTCGATGCGACGCGTGGACAGCTCCGCCGCGAAGAACTGGATCGACGGCTTGAACGGGAGAAACGCGTAGTGCTGGAAGCCGACGCCGAAGTCGAGCTTGCGCCACGTCGGCAGGCCCGAGCGCGGGTAGTTCAGCGGCTCCACCGCGCGCGAGATGTCGCGGCTCGTGCCGTTGATGAGGAGCGGGGCGACCGTGAGATCCGCGTCGAACGTGAGGTGGCGCAGGATGACGATGGCCGCCTCCGCGCGCCCGCCGGGCCCGACGCCGCCCTCGAAGACGTAGAGCTCGCTCGCGCGGAAGTTCGAGTAGACGTCCTGCCCACGCACGGAAGGATGCATGTTCCCCGAGTGCATTCCGCCGTAGACCCCCGGCCCGACGAGCACGCGCAGCGCGATCGGGAGATCCGGGTCGGTCGCGAACTCGCGGAGCACCTGCATCGGCGTCAGCACCCACGTGGACTCGCCGAGCGTGCGGATCGGATCGTAGAGGACGCGCTGCTCGTACCAGCCGCCGCCCGCCTCGTACCACCACTTCGAGTGGCGGGGCGCGATGGAGATGAAGGCCATGTTGCCAACGCCGAAGCCGCAGCCGCCGTTCGCGCCGACGTACGAGCACGCCGGCAGATCGAACGGCAGCATCCAGTCCGTGCGGAACGACGCCGCGCCGATCCAGTCGATGCCGCCGTGAGAGGCGATCGCGATCATGCTCTCGACGCCGAGCATGATCGACCACGAGAGGCCATACGTGAGGCGACGCGTGTAATGCCCGAGCGTCCCGTACGGACGCGGCGTGGTCCACGTTCGATCGACGAGCGACGTGTTGATCTGCGTCGCGAGCGACCACGCGCCGTCGAGGATGGCGGCCATCGGGACGCTGCCGACGAGGTCCGAGCCCGCGCGGAACGCCTTCCACGGGCCACGCCCGGCCTTCGGCGGCGGACGAGCGACGGCGCCTCCCGCGGTGAGCCCTTGCGGAGGAGGATCGAGGCGCGGAGCAGGCTTCGGAGGTGGAGGTGGCGGGGGCGGTGACGGCGCGGGCGCCGGCGCAGGCGCAGGCGCGCTCGACGACGCGGGGGGCGGCGGGGCGTCCCAGCCAGGCGGCGGCGCGAAGGAGCCCGACGGCGCGGGCGCCGGCGCAGGCGCGCTCGCGCCGGGCAGGCTCGGCAGCGGCTCGTCCGCCTTCGCGTGGCTCGCGGCCAGGACGGCGGCGAACGCAGCTCCGCCCCAGAAAGCGAGCGGGCTCGGGCGAGTCATCCGGAGTACTCTGCCTTGGACCGCGCCCGCTGTCGCGGCCGATGTTGAGAATGCCGAGCGAGAAGGGGTGGCTCGAATCGAAGCGACTGCCGGCCGTGGCGATCGCGGTCGCATGCGTCTTGTCGCTCCCCACGCTCTGGGGAGGCCTTCGCCTCGACGACCTCGTGCACCGCGCGAAGCTCACCGGCGGCGCGGCCTGGAATCCGGAGTCCGTCGGCTGGTCGACCATGTTCGAGTTCGTGCGCGGCACGCCGGAGGAGCACGCGCGCTACGTCGAGGTGGGGCTGGGCCCGTGGTGGATCGCGCCCCATCTGCGGATGTCCTTCTTTCGCCCGGTCTCGTGCCTCACCCACGTCCTCGACTACGCGCTGTGGCCCCAACATCCGGCGCTGATGCACGCGCATTCCATCCTCTGGTACGTCGCGCTGCTCTGCGTCGTCGTCACGCTCTTCCGCCGCTTCCTCGGCCCCCGCGCCGCGAATGTCGCGATCCTCTTCTACGCCATCGATCCCGCCCACGGCCTCCCCGTGGGCTGGGTCGCGAATCGCAACGCGCTCATCGCCGCGACCTTCGCGTTCGGGGCCCTCTGGCTCTGGGATCGCGGAAAGATCTGGCGGTCATCGCTCCTGCTCGCCATCGCGCTGGCGTCTGGCGAGAGCGCGACCGCGATCCTCGGCTTCTTCGTCGCGCACTGGCTGTTCATCGACCGCCGTCCGCTGCGCGCGGCCGCGCCGATCGCCCTCACGGTCGCGCTCTGGGCGGCCGTCTATCGCCTCGGTCATCATGGCGTGGTCGGCTCCGGCGCCTACGCCGATCCCGTGCACGCGCCGGTGGGCTATGCGAGCGGCGTGCTCGCGCATCTCCCGCTGCTGCTCGGCGG
Organism: Labilithrix sp.; assembly: GCA_046351255.1. GTDB lineage: Bacteria > Myxococcota_A > Polyangia > Polyangiales > Polyangiaceae > Labilithrix. Next base: position 51,253 of record JAXLYU010000027.1, on the reverse strand, counting down.
GGAGCTCGGCGCGCCTCCCGCGGACGCCTACGTCTTCGCAGGCGCCGGGGCGCGCATCGTGCTCGTGTTGCTCGGGCTCGCGTTCGTCGCGTGGACGGCGCGCCTCGTCCCGCGCACGAGCACGACGAAGTTCTTCGCCGTCGGCGCCCTGCTCGCCGCGTTCCCGAGCGCGGCGACGATGCCGTCCGGCCGTCTCCTCGTGATCGCGGGCTTCGGCCTCATCGGGCTCGTCGCGACGATCTGCACGGAGAAGATCTCGCGGCCCTACGCGATCTGGGCCTGGCTCACCCATGTCGTCCTCGCCCCCGTGCTCTTCATCGGCAACGCGCAGAACATGGTCCTCATCGACGGCGTCCTTCGTCGCTACGCGGCCGGCGTTCCGAGCGACGGGTCGGCGGCGGACAAGCGGCTCATGCTCGTGAACGCGCCGGACACCGCCTTCGCGTACTACCTGCTCGTCGATGCGCTCGAGGACGGCCTCTCCCCTCCCCGGCGGATGCTCACCATGAGCGGCAACCGGCGCGACCTGAGGGTGACGCGCGCCGCCGAGAACGCGCTCGTCATCCACGAAGAGGGCGGCTTCTATCGCGACTCCACGGAGATGCTCTTCCGCGACCGGACCCCGATGCACGTGGGCGAGGTCGTCGAGCAGAGCGACACGCGGATCACGGTGGTCCACGTCCTGCCGGACGGAACCCCGGACGAGGCGAGGTTCGAAATGACGCGCCCCCTCGACGGATATGTATTCCGCGCGTGGCAGGGTCGTGCTCTGGTTCCCTTCGACCTCCCGCCGGTCGGCGAGAGCGTCTCGTTTCCCGCCCAGATGGTGAGCCTCTTCTGAATGAGCTTCGAGACGCGACGAAAGGAGCTCGAGGCCGAGCTCGGAGAGCCGATCACCGTCGACGGACTGACCGCCTCCTGGAGCATCTTCCAGCGGAAGAACGGGCACCGGCACTCGACCGACGACCTGATGACGGGCTGGTACGCGCTCGAGAAGCGGGCCCTCGCGCCACCCGGCAACCGCGTCCTCGATCTCGGCGCGGGCATCGGCACGGTCGGGCTGCTCGTGCTCTCCGGGCTCGAGCCCGACGCGAGGCTCATGTCGATCGAGGCTCAGGACGTCAGCTTCCGTTTTCTCGTCGAGAACATCCGCGCGAACGGCCTCGAAGAGCGGGTGACCGCGCTCAAGGGCGACATCCGCGATGTCTTCCTGGAGGAGAAATTCCCGCTCGTCACGGGGAGCCCTCCGTACTTCCCCACCAGCGCCGGCATCGTACCGGCCGACTCCCAGAAGGCGCACGCACGCTTCGAGCTGCGCGGTGACGTCCGCGATTACGCGCGCGTCGCACGCGAGCGGCTCGAGCCGAATGGCCTCTTCGTCCTCTGTTTTCCGTGGCCGCAGAAGAAGCGCGCCGTCGAGGCGGTGCACGGTGAGGGCTTCGCGATCGCGAGCGAACGCGACGTCGTCCCCCGGGAGGGCTTACCGCCGCTCTTCACGCTCTTCGCGTGCAAGCTGGTGCCGGCGGTGACGCGCAAGGAGGGAATGATCGAGGCCCCGTTCGTCGTCCGCCACGCCAGCGGCGATCACACGCCGGCGATGGACGCGGTGCGCGCGCGCTTTGGCTTCCCGCCGCAGCCGAAGCGCGCCGGCACCTGAGGCAAGCTCGAGCTACACCGCGGCGGAGGTGCTCGCCATCGTGAAGTCGTTCGTGCGCAGCGCGGGGACGTGCCAGATGCCGTCGACGCCGGGGACGCGGACGGTACCGAGCGTCATCGCGTCCACGTTCTTGAGCACCGTGATCGGGCTCTCGTTGTAGCGGAAGTTCGACACCGGCCCGGTGATCTTGCCGTCCTCGACGAGGAACACGCCGTCGCGTGTGAGCCCCGTGATGGTGAGGCTCTGCGGCTCGAGCATACGGTTATACCAGAAGCGGGTCACGAGCAGCCCACGCCTCACGCCTTTGCAGAGGTCCTCCACGCTGTCCGCTTTTCCGCCCGTGAGGTGGAACATGCGCGGATGGCCGGTGGGCTCGAGGCCCTTCTTCTTGGCCCAGTAGCGCGAGACGCGGAGCTTGTTCACGCGCCCCTCGACGATCCACGGGAAGGTCGTGAGCGGGAAGCCCTCGTCGTCGTACGGCGCGGAAGGCGTGAGGGAGTCGGCGGGATCGCTGCGCAGGGACACGAAGTCGGCGAAGATCCTCTGTCCGAGCTTGCCCGCGAAGAAGGAGCGGCCCTCGTCGACGCTGCGCTGGTCCATCTCGTTCACCATGAACGAGAGCATCTCCGCCACCGCCTGTGGCTCGAGGATGACGGTGTATTTCCCGGGCGCGATCGGCTTCGGATTCGCGGAGCGCGTGGCCTTGTCGATCGCGGTCGCGGCGAGGAGATCGTCCTCGAGCTCGGCGATGCGCCAGGCCTCGCGTCCCGCCCAGCCCGAGCCGGAGTCGTCGGCGGTGCGCGCCGTGACGGTGTAGCTCGCGCTGGTCGACCGGCTCCGCGCGATGAGGCCTTCGCTGTTCTGCATCGCGTGCTCGGACGCGTCGCGCTGGAAGAAGCCGGCGATCTTCACGCCCGCCGCGTCGGCGCGGGCGATCGCGCGAGCCGGGATCGCGGCGCGATCGCCGGGCGACATCGCGGCGAGCGAGTCGTCCCACGAGGTCGGCACGGTGATGTAGTCCTGCGGTCCGAGGACCGGCATCTTCTCGGGGTCCTCGGGGGAGAGCTTCGCCATCGCGAGGGCGCGCTGGGCCACGCCGCGGATGCTCGCCTCGTCGATCTGGTTGATCGACGACGACGCGTGACGCATGCCGAACCCGACCCAGCACGACACGCTGATCTCGTCCGACTCGCCCGACGTGGTCGGCTCGTTGCGCGCGAAGCGCACGTTGGCGGAGGCGTTGCGGTAGACGTCGACGCGCACGTCGGCCGCGCCCGCGCCCTCGTGGGCCATCACGTCGAGCGCGAGCCCGAGCGCGCGCGTGCAGAGCGCCGCGATGTCTTCACTCATGCGAGATCCCTCACTTCCCCGCCACGCGCGCGCGCGCGTTCACGTTGAGGATGTCGACCTTCTTGAAGCGCGCCGGCGGGCAGCCGTGGCTCACCGCGTTCGACTGCATCGGCTCGCCCTTGCCGTCGTCGAGGGCGCCGAAGAGCTCCCACGACTTCTCGCCGCCGATCATGTCGCAGCTGTTCCAGAACTCGAGCGAGTTGGACTGATACGCCACGTCGCGGAGCGGCCGGACGATCTTGCCCTTCTTCACCTCGTGGAAGGTCTGTCCGGAGAACTGGAAGTTGTACCGCTGATGGTCGATCGACCAGGAGCCGTTGCCGCTGATGAGGATGCCGTCCTCGGTGGCGGCGATGATGTCGTCGAGCGTGGTCTGCTTTCCGTCCTTCTCGGGCGAGGGCGCGAGCGAGACGTTCGGCATGCGCTGGAACGGCACGGCGGCGTGGTTCTGCGCGTACGACGTGCCGCGCGACTCCTTCTCTCCGATCCAGCCGGCCTGATCGCGCGTGGTCTGGACGCCGACGAGGACGCCGTCTTTCACGAGATCCCAGCGCTGCGTCTGCACGCCGTCGTCGTCCCACTGGCAGCTCGCGAGGCCGCCCGGGACCGTCTTGTCCGCGTACAGCGTGACGATGTCGGAGGCGTATTTGAGCTTGCCGATCTTGTCGGGCGTGATGAACGAGGTGCCCGCGAAATTGGCCTCGAGGCCCATGATGCGATCGAGCTCGGTGGGGTGCCCGACGGACTCGTGAATCGTGAGCCACAGGTTCGAGGGGGCGAGGATGAGGTCCTTCTTGCCGGGCGTGACGGAGGTGCCCTTCAGCTTCTTCACCGCGTCGTCGGCGATGCGCTTCGCGTCCTTCGGAATCGAGCAGCGGGTCACGTACTCCCAGCCCGCCTGCATCGGAGGCACCTCGGCGGCGCGGGACTCGAACTGGCCCGCGTCGACCGCCGTGACGGAGAACGACGGCCAGATGCGCATCTGCGACTGCTCGAGGTACGAGCCCTCGCTCGACGCGAAGATCTTGTTCTCGCTCATCGAGCTGATGCCGCCGGACGCGAACTTCACGGAGGGCACGTCCTTGACGAGCGGCCACAGCGCGAGGAGCCACTCCGCCTTGTCCCGCAGCGGGACGTTGAACGGGTCGATCTCCGCCTCCGTGCGCCACGCGCCCTTCGCGGGGGGGACGGGCGCGAGGGCGACCGGCTTCTTCAGCGCCGGCCGCGCCGCCTTCGCGATCGCGACCGCCTTCTTCGCCGTCTCCTCGGCGGCGGCGACCGTCACGAGCGCCGACGAGGCGAAGCCCCACGCCCCGTCGGCGATGACGCGGATGCCGAGGCCGTAGGTCTCACCGGCGCCGACGCCGACGACGTGGTCCTCGCGCGTCCAGATGTTCTCGTTCTTCCGGCGAACGATGCGCGCGTCCGCGTAGGAGGCGCCGGCCTTCTTCGCCGCCTCGAGGGCGCGGGCGAGCACGTCGTTCGGGCCGTTGCCGGGCGGCGGCCGCGGCGGTGGCGGCGGCGGCGGCGCGTGCTTGAGGCACCCCGAGCCCAGCGTGACGACGGCGGAGCCGCCGAGGAATGTGCGCCTGCCCACTCGCATCGCTGCGCACCTTATCACCCGTCCGATACGCGGCGTCATCCCCGTCCGCGCGGCGAGAGAGTCTGCTAAGCCTTCGCGCATGACCAGCGAGCCGCTTCGCACGTTGTATCCGGAGATCGAGCCGTATCGGACGGGCCGCCTGTCCGTATCGGGTGGGCATGACCTGTACTTCGAGGAGAGCGGCAATCCGAAGGGCAAGCCGGCCATCTTCCTCCACGGCGGCCCGGGCGGCGGCACGGAGCCGAAGCATCGCCGCTACTTCGATCCGAAGGCGTATCGCATCATCCTCCTCGACCAGCGCGGCTGCGGAAAGTCGACGCCGTTCGCGTCACTCGAGCAGAACACGACGTGGGATCTCGTGGCGGACATCGAGGAGCTACGCAAGCTGCTCGAGATCGAGCGCTGGCAGGTGTTCGGTGGCTCGTGGGGCTCGACCCTCGCGCTGGCCTACGCGCAGACGCATCCCTCGCGCGTCACGGAGCTCGTCCTCCGGGGCATCTTCCTCCTCCGCAAGTCGGAGATCGACTGGTTCTACCAGCACGGCGCGAGCGAGCTCTTTCCCGACGCCTGGGAGGAGTACTGGAATCACATCCCGGAAGCCGAGCGCGACGACATGCTCAGTGCATACTACAAGCGTTTGACGAGCCCGGACGCGAAGGTCCGCGCGGAGGCGGCGCGCATCTGGAGCCAGTGGGAGGGCCGCACGAGCTGCCTCCTCCCGAACGAGGAGCTCATCGCCCGCACCGGCGGCGACGACTTCTCCCTCGCCTTCGCGCGCATCGAGTGCCACTACTTCACGCACCACGGCTGGCTGCTCGATGGCAAGGAGCTCCTCGCAAAGCCGAACGTCGACAAGCTCCGTTCGATCCCGGGCGTCATCGTCCAGGGTCGCTACGACGTGGTGTGCCCCGCGCGGAGCGCCTGGGACCTCCACCAGGCGTGGCCCGAGGCGACGCTCAAGATCGTCCGCGACGCCGGCCACTCCGCCGCCGAGCCGGGCATCGTCCACGAGCTCGTCGGCGCGACGGACCGCTTCCGCGCCTAGGGGTGTCTCGTCCGCCGCGGGTCACGAGAGCGTCACTCACGTCTGAGTGACGACTATCCCTGTCCGTGTCGAAAACCGCTGGAAAAGTGCTGTAGGACGGGTGCAGAGCCTGTTGTCCTACATGCGCTACCATCAGCTACCTACCCGAAATTGTTTCTCAATCGAGACGGGTGGATCGGCCGTGACCCGCTAAAGCGGTGCGCACATGTTCTGCACGCTCCGCTCGCTCGCCGTGCTGGCCCTAACCCTGACGACCGCCGCCGTGGGGTGCGTCGGCAACGACGAGTCCGACGGGACGGACGACGAGGTCGTCGTCGACAGCGAGAGCAACCTCTCGGCGCCGGCCTTCCAGGCGGACGCGACGCCGCCCTCGTACGCCGACATCGAGCGGCTGACGGGCGATGCGTTCAAGAGCGCCATCTTCGACCGCATCAAGAACCACCGCGGCCTTGGCTACAACACGGCGCGCAAGCAGATGTTCGCGCGCACCGCCGAAGGCTTCCAGAACGAGCACGGCAAGCTCGAGTGCGTCTACACCGGACGAGAGGTCGACCCGACCGGCTCCACCGCTGCGGGTGGCTTCAACACCGAGCACTCGTGGCCGCAGAGCATGGGCGCGAAGAACGAGCCGGCGAAGAGCGACCTCCACCACCTCTTCCCGGTCGACAACCGCGCGAACTCGGTGCGCGGCAACTGGCCGTTCGGCGAGCCGGGCTGCGCTGCGGACACGACGGGCACGAGCGGTCACTGCTCCTTCGGCGAGGGCGGCTCGTACATGGGCAAGGACTCGAACAACCGCAACGTGTTCCAGGTCCGCGAGGAGAAGCGCGGCGACATCGCGCGCGCGCACTTCTACTTCGCCGTTCGGTACAACCTCCACATCCCGAACACGGAGGAGGCGGTCCTCCGCCAGTGGAACGACGAAGATCCCGTCGACGCCATCGAGCTCCGTCGCAACGCCGCGATCCAGGCGCTCCAGAACAACCGCAACCCGTTCGTCGATCGCCCCGATTTCGTCGCGAAGATCGCGGACTACTGATCCTCTCGTTGGGCGCTCTGCGGCCCGCCTACTGAGAAACGAGTTGCGCAATATGCGCAGCACTTTCCGGATGTTACGTACGCAGATCGGGTAGCGCGACGGCACGTGTGTGTCACTGTGCGCGCATGTCTTCTCACACGCTTCGCCTTCCTCTTCTTCTTGCCTCCCTCGGCCTGACGGCGTCGACCATGGCCTGCGCCGCGGCCTCGTCGACGAGCGAGCCCGCCGCGAACGACAGCGACCTCACCGGCGTGACCGATCTCACGGACATGGAGGCCGGGCTCGGCCTCCAGAAGGACTGGCAACAGGCAGACGGCACCTGGTACCGCGGGAACGACAAGCTCGAGGCCGGTGCTTGCTACAAGAAGCTCATCGCGGGTCCGGACGGCGCGAGCTACCAGTTCCGCCGCTATTCGACCGGCGCCTCCTTCTTCAAGAAGCTCGACGCGGGCGCCGAGAGCGGCGACGAGCGGCCCGTCCTCTGCGTCGACATCGACATCGAGCGCTGGGAAGGCAGCAAGTCCTACCGCGAGACGATGGCGCTCAACGACTTCGAGATCGACTCGGTGATTCGCTATCGCCTCGGCACCCCGAAGGGCAGCGATGGGGCGGCGGGCAGCATCTACAACACGTTCGAGGGCGGCGCCGTCCACTACATCAACGCCACGTGCTACGGCGAAGGCTCGACCTTCACGTTCGACCCGACGTCGGAGGGCGAGATCTCTCGCAGCTGCCTCGCCGGCGCGATGTTCCCCGGCTCGAACGGCGAGGTCGGCGGCGCCGGCCTCCTCACCGTCTACCAGTACGCTCGCCTGAAGGCGCACGAGACGAACCGCTTCTCGTACGACGCCGACGCCGTCGGCCGCTTCATCAGGGTGAAGGGCCAGTGGGACTCGCCCGATCAGGTCGTCGAGTACGAGCACATGGACCTCCACATCGTCCGCGACGGCAGCGACACGACCCGGTTCCGGCTCACCCCGCACGGCGCCCCCGCGTCGGCCTGGTCGTACGGGTGCGCGATCACGGGCTTCCCCGGCGGCCCCCAGACGACGACCTGCGGCGGGAGCTGATCCCGAGCCCCCTCCGAGCGGTAAGACCCCGGAAATTCCGTCGCTTTACGTCGTAGCGGGGGCGGGCTAGACCCTCCCCGCCATGTCCGATCCGAAAACCGAAGGCGGCGCCTCCGCCGAGGATCACATCATCGCTGCACGCCGCGCGAAGGCCGAGAAGCTCCGCGGGCGCGGCGAGAACCCGTTCGCGAACGACGTGCTCCCCACGAAGGGCGGCACGACGATCGACATCGGCGAGCTCCGCGACAAGGCCGCGGCGGCGAAGGGCGACGACGGCAAGTACGCCGAAGACAAGGTCAAGGAGGCGACCAAGGGCGCCCTCTTCCACATCCGCGGTCGCATCATCGCGCTCCGCTCCGCGGGCGGTCTCTCGTTCATTCGCCTCCGCGATCGCACGGGCGAGGTTCAGCTCCTCATGAGCGAGTCCGCCATGGGTGCAGAATACACACGTCTCGAGGAGATGGACCTCGGCGACATCATCGAGGCCGAAGGCGCCCTCACGTCGAGCAAGCGCGGCGAGCTCTCGATCGAGCCTTCGCGCGTGCGCATCCTCACGAAGGCGCTGCGCCCGCCACCCGAGAAGTGGCACGGCCTGCAGGACGTCGAGACGCGCTATCGCCAGCGCTACGTCGACCTCGTCGCCAACCCGCACGTCGCGGACGTGTTCCGCGCGCGTAGCCACATCGTGCGCGCGACGCGCAAGGTGTTCGACGAGATGGGCTTCCTCGAGGTCGAGACGCCCACGCTGCACACGATCATCGGCGGCGCCGTCGCGCGCCCGTTCCACACGCACCACAACGCGCTCGACATGAATCTCTTCATGCGGATCGCGCCGGAGCTCTACCTGAAGCGCCTCCTCGTGGGCGGCCTCGAGCGCGTGTACGAGATCGGTCGCTGCTACCGCAACGAAGGCATCTCGACGCGGCACAACCCCGAGTTCACGATGCTCGAGTACTACTGGTCGTACGCCACGTGCGACACGCTGCTCGACTTCACGGAGGTCATGCTCCGCGCGATCGACACCGAGCTCGCGCGGTCCATGCCCGACGCGCAGCCGAAGTGGAAGGCGGAGCGCCCGTTCACGTTCGACGAGCCGTTCGCCCGCGTGCCGATGAGCACGGCCGTGGCCAACGCGGCGAAGGCGACGCAGGTCGCCGCCTGGGCCAACCTCGACGGCTTCGCGCTGGTCAAAGCGCTCGTGGAGCTCGGGGACTTCGGCGGCTCGATGAAGGACTGGTCGAAGTCGTCGCCACGCGCGAAGGCGGTCGACTGGGGCAATTTCCGCAAGGGCTGGATGAAGTGCGAGAACGCGGGCGAGCGTCTCTTCGCGCTCTACGAGTACCTCGCGGAGCCCTTCCTCACCGAGGACTACAAGGCGGCCGACGGCAAGCGCTCCCTCCCCGTGTTCATCACCGAGCACCCCTTCGAGATCTCTCCGCTCGCGCGCAGGAATGACCAGCGCCCGGACCTGGTTGACCGTTTCGAGCTGTTCGTACACGGCCGCGAGCTGTGCAACGCCTTCAGCGAGCTGAACGACCCGGACGATCAGGCCGAGCGCTTCCGCGAGCAGGTGCGCAAGAAGGCGGCGGGAGCCGAAGAGACCATGGACTACGACGAGGACTACATCCGTGCGCTCGAGCAGGGCATGCCGCCCGCGGCGGGCTTCGGCATGGGCATCGATCGCCTCGTGATGATGCTGACGAACGCCCCGTCGATCCGCGACGTGATCCTGTTCCCGCTCCTCCGGAAAGAGATCTGAGTGAGCGACAAGCCCACCAAGCGCTGGGGTAGCGAGGACGTCGACCAGCCGTGGAGCATCGGCGAGGCGATCGGTGTGTCGATGCGCGCCCTGCGCGGGCACCTCGTCTCGCTCATCCTGCCGCTCTTCGGAGTCCAGCTCCTCGGCATCCTCGCCTGCGCCGCGCCGCTCGCGTGGGGTCAGGTCAAGTTCGGGCTCGATCGTCTCTTCAAGCCGCCGCCTGCGATCCGCACGTTCGGCGATCCGGTGTTCGCGCCGATCCCGCCGTGGGTGCCGGTCGCGATCATCGTCGCCACCGCCCTCATCGCGATCCTCGTGGCGGGGCTCGTGAACTCGTTGCTCGCGGAGGCGACCCTCGCCGCCGTGCGCGACGACGCCGTCCCGCGCGGCCGCCTCGGACGCGCGCTTCGCCGCTGGCCCAAGGTGCTCGCGTGGCACTTCCTCCAGCTCGTCGTGGTCGCGGTCCCGCTCGTGATCATCGAGGGCATTCCGGTCCTCATCGCGATGCAACGCGAGAGCACCGATCAGGCGCCGTGGTGGGTCCACCTCGCCGCCGTGTTGATCGCGGTCTCCGCGTTCCTCGTCTACACGCTCGGCTTCGCGTGGACGCCGTTCCTGCTCTCGGACGACAAGATCGGACTCATCGCCGCGATGCGAAAGAGCTGGAAGGTGTCGCGCCAGTACTCCGGCACCATCTTCCTCTACCTTGTCGCGCTCGCGCCGATCGCGTTGCTCACGCTGGTCCCCATCCTCGGGCTCTTCGCATACGCGTTCGTCTGGCTCGGCGTCGGCTATGGCTACGTGCGCGCCACCGGTCGCAACGACCTGCCCTGGTACACGCCCGAGTTCGCGAGCAAGTCGATCCGCACGTTCCTCCGCATCCTGCTCGCGTCGCTCGGCACCATCGCCGGCATCCTCATCTTCTGGGTCAAGGCCCTCCCCACCATGCGCGGGACGCAGTGGTCCATCCAGGACACGGCCATGCGCGCGGCGGCGATCCTCTCGTCGGTCGCCGTCATCGTGGTCCTGCTCGCGCTGCTCCTGCCGTACATGCTCGACCGGCTCGAGGGCCGCCGCTTCACGTCGTTCGTGGCCGCGCGCCACGTGCGCTCTCAGAAGAGCGGCTTCCTCACCGTCATCAGCGTCCTCTCGATCTGCGGCGTCGCCCTCTCGAGCTGCGCGCTCTCGAGCGTCGTCAGCGTCATGGGCGGCTTCAGCCAGGACCTGAAGCGCAAGATCCTCGGCAACAACGCGCACATCGTCGTCGACACGACGTCCGCCACCCCCTGGGAGGACTACAACGAGACGCTCGAGCGCATTCGCAAGGTGCCCGGCGTCATCGGCGCCACGCCCGTCGTGCACGGCGAGGTCATGGCCTCGAGCGCCTCGAACCTCGCCGGCGTCGTCGTCAGCGGCATCGATCCGAAGAGCATCAACGCCGTCATCGAGCTCCAGCACAACATCGAGGTCGGCAAGCTCGATTACCTCGAGCACCCCGAGAAGCTCGTACGCCTACCTGCGAACGAGGTCATCGGCATCGGCCCCGGTGGCGAGCAATACTTCAAGGGCACGGAGCTGCCGTCGCTCACGGACGACATCGATCCCGACGTGCGCGCCGTCATCGTGACGACGAAGCCGGAGAGACCCGGCATCATCCTCGGTCGAGAGCTCGCGAAGACGCTCCACGTGTACGTCGGCGACGAGATCACGCTCGTCTCCCCGCTCGGCGATCTCGGGCCGATGGGCATCATGCCGAAGACGAAGCGCTTCCGCGTCGCCGCCATCTTCTACTCGGGCATGTACGAGTACGACGCGATGAGCGTCTACATGATGATGGACATGGCGCAGGAGTACTTCGCCACGGGGGACAAGGTGTCCGCCATCGACGTGAAGGTCGAGGAGGCCGAGGAGGCGCACAAGGTGCAGCCGCTCGTCATCGCCGCCGTGGCGAGACCCGACCTTCGCATCCGCGACTGGCGCGAGATCAACAAGAACCTCTTCTCCGCGCTGAAGCTCGAGCGCTTCGCCACGTTCATCATCCTGTCGATCGCGATCATGGTCGCGAGCTTCTGCATCGTGTGCACGCTTCTCCTGATGGTCACGGAGAAGGGGAAGGAGATCGCCATATTGAAGGCGATCGGAGCGAGTGACGGCTCCATCCTGCGCACGTTCATGATCGAGGGCATGATCATCGGCGGCATCGGCACCGCGTTCGGCGTCGTCACCGGCCTCGCCACGTGCACGGGACTCTCGTGGTTCGGCCTACGCCTCGACCCCGAGGTCTATTACATCGACCGCCTGCCGATCAGCGTGAACGGCTGGGACTTCCTCACCGTCGCGGCCGCCGCGCTCACCATCTGCACGCTCTCGACCGTGTACCCGGCGTACGCTGCCTCGCGCCTCCGCCCGGTCGACGGCCTCAGGTACGAGTGAAGACGCTCGGACATCCGATCCTCGCCGCGGCGCTCGCGCTTGCCGCTACGGCCTTCGCGCCGGCGCTGGTGGCCTGCTACGGCGACCAGGGCGACCCCGGCGCGCCCGGACCGAGCGGCGCGCCCGGCGCGAAGGGCGAGCCGGGAGCGAAGGGCGATCCGGGCGACGTGGGCGAGGCCGGCGCCCCCGGGACCCCCGGCGCGAACGGCGAGGCCGGAGCGCCGGGCGTCATCGAGGTCCTCTCCTTCGAGGGGAAGCCGTCCGTGACGTTCACCGCGGACCAGGAGACGATCCCGGACCTCTGCAAGACGCCGGCGTACGTCGCAGGCCCGAACGAGCACGCGGTCGTCACGGTCACGGCGAGCATGGGCCTCGGCGCGAACGCCTCCGGCGGCGGCGGCGTGGCCGTCGGCGGAACCGTGGACAGCGCGGCCATCCCCGGCGCCCCCGTCTTCACGCTGGACTCGTGGTCCGACTCCTCGGCGGTCGGAAGCGCGACCAAGGACATCCCGCTCCAGGCCGGTAAGAGCTACGTCTTCGGTGCGCTGCTCACGTCGAACGTGGCCGTCAGCGTCACCCGCACGACGTGCCAGGGCACGGCGCTCATCGTCCGGGAGTAGTCAGGGCGCCGCCTTCGCGGCCGCGATCGCCTTCGGGATCGACTCGCGGGCCTCTTCGGCGGAGACGAGCGGCTGCATCTCGGGGCAGGTGCCGCAGCGCGCGAGCGCGAGGTGCACGAGCTCGTGCATCTCGCTGGCGCTGGCGAAGTCGATGACCCAGATCGCCTTGCGCCGGTCCGCGCAGATCCAGAAGCCCTCCGGCTTGAAGCGCTCCGCGATGTAGCCGAAGAGCGGCCCGGGGCCTCCGGGGGACTGATCCAGCTTGTTGCCGGCATGAAACTCGGGTTCGACGCTGACGAGGTATCGCATGCGCTCGTTATGACGCCAGGGCATCCCTCGTGGCAGGTGGCGATTCTGCACATCCGGGTGATAGTTTTTGCACAATGCGCCCGACGCTTCCGGAGTGGTCGGATTTCCGCTTCTTCCTCGCGCTCGCGCGGGAGGGGCGCCTCCTCGCCGCGAGCCGCGCGCTCGGCGTGCAGCACACGACCGTGGCGCGGCGCATCGAGGCCCTCGAGCGCGATCTCGGGGCGCCCGTGTTTCATCGCACGTCGCGCGGGTGGCGGCTCACGAAGCTGGGCGCGGGCCTCATCCCCCACGCCGAGCAAATGGAGGGCGCGGCCCGCGAGGCGACGGCGCGAGCGCAGAGGGACACGGTCGAGATGCGCGGCCGCGTGCGGATCGCGACGGTCGAGTCGTGGGCGTGGGCGTGGCTCTCGCCGCGGCTGCCCGAGTTCCACGCGCGCCATCCCGGCGTCGAGATCGAGATCCTGACCGACAGCCGCCAGCGCGACCTCACACGCGGCGAAGCCGACCTCGCGCTGCGCACACCAAGGCCCAAGCAACGCGAGCTCTCGGCCGTCCTCATCGCCGAGGGCGGCGTCGGCCTCTTCGCGCGAAAGGATCTCGCGGCCAGGCTGAAGGGCAGCTTCGCGTCGCTCCCTCCACGCGGCAAGGGCGTCCCGCTCGGCATGTTCACGCACGACTACGCGTTCCTCCAGGCGCAGCGAGCGCCGTGGTGGGACGCGTTCGTCGCGGAGGCGAACGTGATGCTCGTCGCATCGAACAGCCTTCCGCTCGTCTCGCTCGCGGAGGACGGCCACGCGGTGGTCCCGCTCCCCCGCATCGCGACGCGTCGCTCCCCGTCGCTGGTCGAGGTCATACCGACGAGCCTCTCCATGCACAAGATCTGGCTCGTCACGCATCCCGACGTCCGCCGCGACCCCCGCGTCGCCGCCGTCGCCGCATTCATGAAGCAGATCGCGAAAGACATCGACGAACGCTGACGCCGCCGCGCCGTCGTGACCGCCGACGACCGCTCGAGCGCCATCCTGCGTGGTGTGTCGAGCGTCCATCGGCCTCTGCCGATAGCGCGCCATCCCGAGGACCAACCAGATCCCTTGTTCGGCGGGCAACGGTCGACGGCGAATGGTCGCCGTGCCCGGCAGTTCTGCCAAGTCCGGCGCAGGCTACGGCGCCAGGCGGGATATGATCGAATCCGAATTCGAGAGCAAGGCGCGGAGTGTGAGCGATGGCCAGGCGACGCAGAGTGAAGGCCATGCAAACGGACATCACGACCGACCCGCGGTGGGAGCAGCTCCTGCGCCGCGACCGAGCCGCCGACGGCACCTTCTTCTACTCCGTGGCCACCACCGGCGTTTACTGTCGACCTTCGTGCGGCGCGCGCACGCCGCTGCCGAAGAACGTCGCCTTCCATCGGACGACGGCCGAGGCCGAGCGCGCGGGGTTTCGCCCGTGCAAGCGGTGCAAGCCGACCGCGCCGTCGCTCGCGCAGGAGCACGCGGCCGTCGTCGCCAAGCTGTGTCGCTTCCTCGAGAGCGCCGAGGCCACGCCCACGCCCACGCTCGACGCGCTCGCCACACGCGCGGGCCTCAGCCCGTTCCATCTCCATCGCGTGTTCAAGGAGGTGACCGGCCTCACCCCCCGCGCGTACGCGGCCGCCGCGCGCGCGAAGAAGATGCGCGCGAGCCTCGACCGCTCCGCGAGCGTGACCGAGGCGGTGTACGAAGCGGGCTATGGCTCGTCGAGCCGCTTCTACGAGACGTCGAACGCCATCCTCGGGATGACGCCGAGGCGATGGCGGAGCGGCGGACGGGACACCGCGATCCAGTTCGCGGTCGGCGAGTGCTCCCTCGGCTCCATCCTCGTCGCCGCGAGCGACCGGGGCATCTGCGCCGTGACCCTCGGCGACGATCCGGACGCGCTGGCTCGCGACCTGCAGGATCGCTTCCCGCGCGCGGAGCTCACCCCGGGAGATCGGAAGTTCGAGCGGGTCGTCGCGACCGTCATCGCGTTCGTCGATGCGCCACGGAAGGGCTTCGACCTCCCGCTCGACGTGCGCGGCACCGCGTTCCAGCAGCGCGTATGGAAGGCGCTTCTAGATGTTCCAGCTGGACGAACCAGCACTTACAGCGAGATCGCCCGCGCCATCGGGGCGCCAGCGGCGGTGCGCGGTGTGGCCAGCGCCTGTGCCGCGAACCCGCTCGCGGTCATCATCCCGTGTCATCGCGTCGTGACAAAATCCGGGAAGCTCGCAGGTTACCGCTGGGGAATCGAGCGAAAACGGGCCCTCATCGAGGACCGCGCGGCGAAAGTGTGCGACCAGAGGGTTGAAGTTCGATAGGGCAAGTGCTTTGGTTGCGCCTGCAACCGATTTCACGGGAGAGCACCACATGCCGCGTCCGGTTCACTTCGAGATCCACGCCAAGGATCCCGCGCGTGCCGAAGCCTTCTACAAGGACGTCTTTGGTTGGGAGTTCGCGAAGTGGGATGGCCCCACCAGCTACTGGCTCATCCGCACCGGCCGTGACACGCCCGGCATCGACGGCGGGATGATCGAACGCAAAGGCGACGCGCCGGCCGAAGGCGCGCCGGTCAACGGCTACGTGTGCACCATCGGCGTCACGTCGCTCGAGACCTACCTGACACGCGCCATCGAGCACGGCGCCACGCTCGCGGTGCCGAAGATGGCGACGCCCGGCGTCGGCTGGCTCGCCTACATCAAGGACACCGAGGGCAACATCCTCGGCATCATGGAGCCCGATCCCAACGCGAGCTAGACTCGGCCTCGCTGCTGGCGGCGGTCTCGCGCTGCTCGCGCTCGCGGGCCTGACGTGGCGCCTCCTCGATCCCCCGGGCGCTCGCCACGGGCCAGCGCCGGAGCTCGAGCACACGAGCGGGAACGCGAACGCGAACGCCGAGCGCCACGATCTCGGGGCGGCGGACGCGGGCCGCGCCTTGCCACGCGCGATTCACGATCCGGCGAAGCGCGACGAGATCCGCCGTCGGCTCCTCGCCGCGTCGGCGGAGGCGAAGCGCGCGGCCGAGGAAGAGAAGGCTCACCCGGCCACGGTCGAGAGCGCCGGCGCCGCCCGCGGAAACCGCGAGCCCAACGACCTGAAGGAGCTCGGGAGGTTCGTGTCCCAGGCGATCAAGGAGGACTTCCTCCCGATGGCGCGAGCCTGCGCGCAGGAGCTCGCTTCACGCTCGCCCGATGCCGGCGGGAACGTGCGCGTCGCCTTCACGCTCCTCGGCGACACCAAGATCGGCGGCGTCGTCGACGAAGCGCACATCGACGCGGACGGATCCCAGATCCACGACGACAAGCTCGAGACCTGCATGCGGGAGTCGATGTACGGCGTCTACTTCGATCCTCCGCCAGCCGGCGGAGTGGCGACGCTCAACTTCGACGTGAACCTCAAGGGAGACGGCACGATCGACGAGGATGTGCCCGACTTCCAGAACATCAAGGACCGTCGCAACGAGAAGCCTCGCTAGCGAGCGGACCGCGCGACCACGACCACGACCACGAGCGCGCGGCTCACTGGCACTGGATGGCGCTCTCGCTCCCGCCCGTGCACGTGAGGCTCGGGTCGGCGCACTGGATGCCCTTCAGGATCTGGCCGTTCTTGCAGACGATGCCCGAGAAGGCGTCGACCTCGCTGCAGTGGAAGCCGTCGCTCTTGCCGGAGCAGCTGTCGTAGAGCGGGGCCTCGCAGGTCTTCTCGTCGCCGGCGAGATACGTCGGTCCACCGCCGAAGGCCTGTTTGCCGCTCCAGAGCTCGAAGTCCTTGCCGGCGCCGAGCAGCGGGATCTGCACGCGACCCGAGAAGGTCTCCGTGATGCCATGCTCCTCCGCGAGCGTGAAGCCGGCGCTGGCGCCGCCTGCGTTCACGTTCGCGCACGCGGTGGCGGTGAGGCTCGCGTAAGGCCCGAGGCGGCCGGACATGCCCACCGCGTCGAACGCGAGGAGCTCCGGCACGCCGACGAGCTCGCACTCGGTCGACACGGTCGCCTTGCCCTGGACGCTCTTCAGCGCCAGCGCGCCCGTGAAGCTCGGGGCCTCCGAGAGGTTCGTCGTGTCGAAGTGGTCGAAGCCCGCGTCGCCCTGGAAGCCGACGACGGCGTGCGCGCCGACGTTCGCGCCGACGGTGAAGCCTGCCTCGCCGCTCGCGGAGATGTTGCACTTCACGGCCGGCGCATAGCGGACGGTGAGCGGGATCGGCGCCGCGATCGGGATCAGCACGTCGGCGCCCTTCCACTCCTGGGTGATGCTCGCCTCGTTCTTGATCGTCCAGGTGAGATCGGCCGCCACCGACGGATCGAGCGTGAGGACGGCCTTGAAGGCGGCGCCGTCTGGGGGGTCGGGCAGGAAGCGGATGTCCTTGCGGCGGATCTCGAAGTAGCCGTCGAACGACGCCTTCATCGTGATCGACGCGTTCGTGATCGAGATGCTGTCGCCGATCTTCGCATCCATCTTCGCGGAGGCCTCGGAGGCGCCGCCCCCCGCCTGCTTGTCGTCGGCGAGGAAGTGGAGCGACCTCGTCGTGACGCCGGTGTCCTTCTGCGTCTTGCCCGTGAGGAGCGAGCGCTTCGACGAGAAGTCGATCTTGCCGACATGGATCCAGTCCGCCAGCTCCGCCTTCGTCGTGACGAGGGTCGTCTCCTTGCCCTTCTTCTCGATGCCGACCACCTTGCGGAGGAAGCCGTACGGGTTCGCGTTTCCCTTGGTCGAGCGATCGCCCGCGAGGATGGAGCCGATCTCGATCTTGCCGAGCATCGACGTCGGAACGACGAGCGAGCCGTCGTTCACCTGCACCGCGTCCGAGAAGCTCTGATCCACGTTGATCGCCTTCTCGGCGAAGATCGGCGCCTTCGTCGACGTCGACTCGACCGGATCCGTGTCGGTGGAGATCCCGGCGGACTCGGCGGCGCAGCCGGTCAGCAGTGCGAGGGCGGCGAGGACGGCGGCGCGAAGATGGATCACGCGCCCACGAGGTGCAGCGCTCGAACCACGGTGTCGCGGACGTTTTCAGCAATGATTCCCGTTACGAAGCGGCGGATCGCGTGCGAGCCGTGCCCGGGGCGGGATCCAGACGAGGCGCGGCGCGGTTGCGCGAAAGCGCGCGGATCGAACGTCGTTCGGGTGGATCAGCCGAAGCTGCTCGACGGCGGCTTCGCCTCGAACGCCTTGATCACCTCGACCGCGTTCTCGGGCGACTCGTCGTCGGCGGGCTTCTGGAGCTCGCCGCCGATGCCCGCGACGACGATCGTGATGTTGTCCTTGCCGCCTCGCTCGAGCGCCATCTCGAGGAGCGTATCGACCGCCGCCTCGGGACGCGCGCCGAGGACCGTGGTCTTGATCTCCTCGTCGCTCACGTGAACGGTGAGGCCGTCGGAGCAGAGAATGAGGCAGTCGCGATCGCGGAGCTCGAGCTTGTTGACGGCGATCTTGATGTCGCGCTGGTGCCCCATCGCCTGGAGGATCACGTTGCGCATGGGCGAGTTGTTCGCGTCCGCGGGGCTCATCACGCCGCTGTCGACGAGGAGCTGCACCATGCTCTGGTCCTTCGTGACCTGCGCGATCTGGCCCGACCGAATGAGGTACGCGCGCGAATCGCCGACCTCCGCGATGTACGCGCGTCCGGCGCGCACGAAGATGGCGGTGAGCGTGGCGCCCATCTTCGCCTGATCTTGCTGGCCACGCGTGCGCACCGCCTCGTGCGCCGCCTTCACCGCCTCCGTGAGCGTCGCGTCGCGCGGCGTCTCGACGGGCGCGTTGCCCATCTCCTTCGTCAGGGTCTCGACGACGATCGCGCTCGCGACCTCGCCCGCTTGCGCGCCGCCCATCCCGTCGGAGACGGCGAGCAGCACGCCGCGCTCGCCGACGTCGAAACGCGCGTGCGTCTTGTCCGCCAGCACGTTGCCGCCGGTGAGGTCAGCCACGACGAACGCGTCCTCGTTCTTCTCCCGGACCTTCCCGACGTGCGTGACGGCCGCCACACTCACGTAGTGGGGCGTGCTCACTTCGGACTTGGGCGAGCCTTCGGACATAGGACCTCGAATGGTCCATCCTATTGCATGGACCCGGCCGGCGTCCGCAGGTCGTTTTTCGAGTGATTTTCGCTGGGAACAACCGCCGCGGGATGCGTGTATCTCGCTTTATGACCCAGGTGGGGCAGGCTGCATCAGATTCCGGGGCCAGTCGTGCTATGAGGTGGCCGCTCATGCCGCGCTCCGTGGTCGTCGCAAAGGACGTCAAAAAGTCGTTCCAACACATGGGACGGACGCTGGATGTCTTGCGCGGCATCGACCTCACGATCGAGGAGGGCGAGATGGTCGGCATCGTCGGCCAGTCCGGCGCCGGCAAGTCGACGCTCCTCCACTGCATCGGCACGCTCGACATCATCACGTCGGGCTCCCTCAAGATCGACGACGCCGAGCTCACCGAGCTGTCGGGCAACAAGCTCGCCGCGCTCCGGAACCGCACCATCGGCTTCGTGTTCCAGTTCCACCACCTCCTGCCCGAGTTCAGCGCGCTCGAGAACGTGGTCATGCCCGGCCTCATCCAGGGCCGCTCGAAGCGCGACATGGAGCCGAAGGCCCGCGCGCTCCTCGAAGAGGTCGGTCTGAAGGAGCGCGTCCTCCACCGCCCCGGCGAGCTCTCCGGCGGCGAGCAGCAGCGCGTCGCGCTCGCGCGTGCGCTCATCCTCGAGCCGAAGCTCCTCCTCGCCGACGAGCCGACCGGCAACCTCGACTCCCGCACGAGCGACCAGATCCACCAGCTCTTCTACAGCGTGAACCAGAGCCGCAAGACGACCATCGTGATCGTCACGCACAACGGCGCGCTCGCGGCCGGCATGCCGCGCGTCATCACGCTCCGCGACGGACGCGTCGAACGCGACGAGCGTCGCGAAGCGGGTCCGATGCTCACCGGCGTCCAGACCGGCAAGGTCGAAGTCTAACGACGACGGCGACGGACGCGGCACGCGAGCGCGATGCCCGCCAGCGCCACGAGACCGGACGCGGGCGACGAGGTGCCCGGCGCCGCGTTGCAGCCATCGCCCTTCTTGTGGACGACGACGACGGTCGGGCCCGCGTCGGACTCCGGCGCGGCGCTCGCGCCCGGGTCGGGCGTCGTCGGGGTGCACCCGTCGCCCGTGCACGCGGGCCCAGACGCGCACTCCGTGCTGTCCTTGCACTGGTCGACGCACGCGGTGGAGCAGACACACGTCGACAGGCCGGCGCTCGTGGCCTTCGCGCATTTTCCGCCCGACGACTGCGCGAGCGTCTTGCAGAGCTCGCACCGGTCCGGCACCGTGTCTCCAAGCTCCGCGCTGAAGAAGTCGAGGCCCGCCTGCACACGCCCCGCGACCGCGAGCCCGTCGCAGGTCGTGTTGCCGTACGAGTCGATGCCGACGACACGCACGTCGGCGCCGCTCCCCACGAGCCACGGACCGCCGCTGTCGCCCTGGCACGCGCCCTTCTCGGCGGCGTCGTAGGCGAGCAGCAGCTCCGTCACGTGACCGAGCGAGGTCGAGACGATGTGCCGCTTGCTGTTCGTGTCGGAGGTGGCGGGCGGCTTCGTCGTGCGCCCGAAGCCGACGTTGTCCATCGCGGTGCCGGTGCTCAGCTGATCGGGCGCGCTCGCGAGGGGGATGACGGGGGTCGAGGCGGTCACGCCCGAGATGCGGATGACGGCGAAGTCGTAGCCGCTCTCCGGCTTCGTGATGTCGAAGCGTGTGTCGGCGGCGTATGCGACGACGTTGTGACGGACGCGATCCCTGGCGAGGTAGTCGCTCCCTTCCCATACCGCGCGCGGCGCGCCATCGGCGATGCAGTGGGCGGCGGTGGCGACCCAGCCGATCCCGCGTGCGGGATCGGTCTTCACGATCGTGCCCGTGCAGATCGAGATCTCGTTGCCCGCCGCGTCGGAGACCACGGTGACGACGGCGCTGTGCGTCGTGTCGACCGAGCCGTTGACGATCGCGCTCGCCGTGCTCGTGGTGGTGGGCTCGTTGCCGGCGCCGTCGCTCGCCTCTCCCCCGGACAGGGAGCAGGAGCACGCCAGGAGCAGCGTCAATCCAGGCCAACCTCGTCTCATCCGATCTGCTCTCTTCACCTTAGCCAATCGTGCGCCCAGTGCTC
The DNA here is from genome assembly GCA_046351255.1 of Labilithrix sp. Classification (GTDB taxonomy): domain Bacteria; phylum Myxococcota_A; class Polyangia; order Polyangiales; family Polyangiaceae; genus Labilithrix. Next base: position 30,229 of record JAXLYU010000027.1, on the reverse strand, counting down.
GTTCACTTCGACATGGAGACGTCGGATCGCGGCTACCCATCCCAGTGTGAAGCTCTCGGGCATTACGATCACTCCGGGTGGGCCGGATCAGGTCAGATTGGTCGAGCACGTGCTTTTTCTGCTCGGTGCGAAAGCCGTGCCGGTCGGCGGCAACCCCGAGCGGGACCGCCGAAGCCCGACTCGGACGTCGAGATCTCGATCGACCTCGACCGAGATCTCGACTTCCGGACGCTCACGGCAGGATCGTCGAGTTGACGTTCTTCAGCGGCTCCTTCGCCTTCACGTAGAAGCCGGGGCCGGTCTGGAAGCCGTTCTGCCCCTTCGGGTTCTTCTCGAACTTCGAGTCGGTGACGGTGATCGTGCCCGTGCTGTTGTTGCTCACGAAGAAGATGGCGCTGCCGCCTTCGTTTGCGTGGTTGTCGTGGAAGTAGCTGCCGAAGACCTGCATCACGATCTCGTTGCCGTCGTTGTAGATCGCGCCGCCGTTGCCGCCGTCGCCCTTGTTCGCGCCCGTGCCGATCGCGGAGTTGTGGGAGAACACGCTGTTGTAGATGTTCCACGACGTGTGAATGCTCGAGAGCGCGCCGCCGTTCGCGCAGGTGTTGCCGTAACCGTCCGCGCCGCCGAAGGTGCTGTTGACGACCCAGGCCGGACGCGAGGGTCCCATGTGAGGCGGCGTGCTGGCGCCGTCCCAGTAATCGAGCTTGCGGATCGCCGCGCCGCCGAGGTCCGAGCCCTTGTCTTCGCAGACGTTGTTGAAGAAGCGAGCGTTGATGACCTTCAGGGTGCTGCCGCCGTGCACCCAGATCGCGCCGCCGCCGGCGCCGTTGTCCTTGTCGCTGACGCCCTTCGTGTTTCCGTCGACGAAGGTGATGTTCTGGACCACGAGCGTCGTCCCCGCGGTCCAGTTGCAGTCGCCGGGCCCTTGGGGGTAGCCGCCGAGCGTCTTGTCGCAGCTGTCCTGGTGCAGGATGCGGATCTTCCCGCCACCGCTCAGGGTGATCTTGTTGCCGCCGTCGATGACGACCTTCTTCACGTTGTTGTAGACCTTGGCCGTCTCCGTGAGCGTGATCGTCACCGGGTCCGCGCCGCAGTTGAACGTGATGACGCCGCCCGCCTTCACCGCCGCGACGAAGTCCGCCGCCTTGCAGCTGTCCGCCGTGCCGGTGCCGATGACCTTCGCCGGCGCCGAGACGTCCTCTGCCTTGCCTTCGGCCGGCACCTCGGCGTGACCGTCCGGATTCCCCGCGGGCGGCCCGGACTGCACCTTCTCCGGCGGGGTGATCGGCGCGGTGCCCGAGGACGCGCCGCCGCTCGTCGCGCCGCTGCTCGTCGCGTTGCCGCTGCTTCCGCCGTTGCCGCTCGTGGAGCTGCCGGGCGTCGTTCCGCTCGACGAGCCGGGAGCCGCGGAGTCGTCATCGCCGCAGGCGTTCGCCACGAGCGCGAGGGAGATGAATCCGACCGAGATAAGCGCCGCCTTCGTCGAGCTCATGCCCTCGATGGTAACAGGGCGTGGTCGACCGCACGCGCAAACGCGGTCTCCGGCGGGCCAGGTGGACAAACGTGTCTCGCGGCGCGCCGGGCGGCCTCGCGGCCATGCGGCATCGCATAGGAATTTCCGGCCCACGCGAGCATCTCGACGTCGTTGTTCCCATCGCCGAACGCCACCGCGTCCTCGGCCGTGAGACCGAGCCTCCGCGCCACCGCCTCCGCCGCCGTCGCCTTGTTCGTGCTCGGCGGCAAGAGCTCGAGGAGCGAGGGCTCGGTGATGACCGCGTGATAGCGCGCGAAGTAGGGCTCGCGATGCATCGCCGTCACGCGCTCCGGCTCGGTCGTCAGCAGGACCTTCTGGAATCCGATCGCAGGCAGATCGCGGAACGGACCGACGACCGGCGACCAGCCCGCGCTCTTCGCGTAGACCTCGGTCCACTCCGTCACGCGTTCGACGTGCACCGCATCGCGGTGATACGCGATCGCCCCGAGCCCGCGCTCGCGCGCCATCGCCTCGAGCTCGAGGACGTCGGCCTGATCGAGGGTGCTCTCGAACACGACCTCTCCGGTCGGGAAGTGCCGCGCGACCGTGCCCTGCGAGGAGACGAGCCACCCGAGCTCCCCGAGGCCGAGGCGCGCGATGTTCAGGTGATGCCGGCCGGAGGCGTAGACGATCTCGTACCCGGCCTCGCGCAGCCGCACGAGCGCCCGCGCGTTCTCCGCGCTCACCCCTTCGTGCGCACCGAACGGACCGAAGAGGGTGCCGTCGAGATCGATGAACGCGATCCGTCCTCGAGGCGCGGTCAGCGGATCCCCTCGATGACGGCGTCGGCCTCGGGCTTGGCGCTCGGCATCGCGGCGCCGAGCGCGGCCACGGCGGCCTGCTTCAGCTGCGGCGTGCGCAGGCGCTTGTTGTCGACGAGCGCGCCGATCTTCCGGACCACGCGCGCGTCGACCATCTTCGTGTCGCGGAAGCCGATGAGCGCCGCCGTGAGGACGGCGTCATCCTCGTGATCGAGGAGCCGCGCCAGCGTGGGCGCCGCGCGATCGGCCCACGCTCGAGGCAGGGCACGGGCGGCAGCGCGACAGAGGTTCGGAATGGTCGAGGCCGCGTATTGCTCGACGAGGCGGCCGGTGGCGTCGTCGAGCGCCGCCGGGACGCTGAGGAGAAGGTCCTCCGCGAGATCGATCGCCGCCGGATGCGTGCCCTGGAGCGCGCGCTCCATGACCTTCTCGAGCGCCGCGCGCACGACGGGGAGCGCGGTGGGGCCGAAGGACTTCATCGTCGTCACGAACGCGATGCGAGCGTTCTGGTCCGCCGCCACCTTCACGCGTGCGCCGTAGAGCGCGTACACGCCTGGGCCGCCTGCGCGAGTCATCAGCTCGGCGGACGCCTCGCGACCGTCCTCGTCGTACGCGAGCAAGCGCGCAGCGATGGGCGCCAGCACGGTCGGGTCCTGGAGGAGCGCCGAGACGGCGCGATGTGCCTCCGTCGCGCCGTCGTCGAGCTGCACCCGCTCGAGGCGCGGTCGAGCACGGTCGCGATCGCGCGCAGCGCCAGCACGTCGCCGTCCGCGGCGAGGGGGCGAATGTTGCCGCCGAGCTCGACGAGCTTGTGCGCGAGCTTGTCGAGGTCCTTCTCGTTCAGGATCGCGAGCGCCCACGACGGCAGCTCCTGCGGCGCGGCCGGTCTGGGCGCCACCTTCCGCATCATGGGCGGCGGCACCGGCGGCGGAATGGGCTGACGCACCGACGGCGGCGGGGGCGGGACGGCGGCCGGCTGCGGCTTCGTGAGCAATGCACGCAACTCCGTGCGGAGCTCGGTCATGTTGGCGAAGCGATCGTCGCGGCGCTTCGAGAGGGCCTTCGCGACGATCGCGTCGAGGCGCGGGTCCACGTCGGGCCGGTACTGCGAGATGCGCGGCGCGGCCTGGCGCACGTGCATCTTGCGGATCGTCTCCGCGTCGCGCGCGAGGAACGGCACCGTGCCGGTCGCCATTTCGAAGAGCATGATGCCGACCGCGTAGAGGTCGCTCCGCCCGTCGAGCTCCTGCCCGAGACACTGCTCCGGCGACATGTACACGGGCGTGCCGGCGAGGCGCTGGCGGACCTCACCCGAGACCTTCGGCGGCACGGCGAAGCCGAAGTCGAGGACCTTCACGAGCTCGGTCTTGTTGCCGTCGTCGTCCTCGCGCGTGACGATCATCATGTTGTCGGGCTTCACGTCGCGGTGGATGAGGCCCTTCTCGTGCGCGTGACCGAGCCCCGCGCACGTCTGCGACATGAGACTCACGATGCGTGGCAGCGGGAAGATCTTGTTTGGCTGCTTCTTCTGGATCGCGCGGAGCGTCTCGCCCTCGATGAAGGCCATCGAGATGTAGAGGAGGTACTCGTCCGGATCCTGGCCGAAGTCCTGGATGTGGATCAGGTTCGGGTGGTCGAGCTTCGACATCGCGAGCGCTTCGTCGTGGAAGCGACCGCCGAACTCCTGATCGTGCTGGAAGGCCTCGTGCAGCACCTTCAGCGCCACGAGGATGCCGAGGCCGGTGTGACGGGCCTTGTAGACGGCGCCGATCGAGCCTTCGCCGAGCGGCGAGATGATCTCGAATCGACCGCGCGCGAACTGGCGGCCGACGAAGCGGTCCTGCGGGACCTCCGGCACCTCGACCATGGGCATCGGCGCCATCTGCTCTTGCTGCGCCGTCTCCTCTTCCCACGGGTAGACGCGGAGCGCGACCTCCTGGTCCTCCGCGCCCTCGGCCGAGATCTCGAGCGGCTCCGCGAGGAACGCGAGCGGCATCTGCGCCTCCGGCAGATACACCTCGAGCATGTGTGGCCCGCCCTCGATCGGCGACCACTTCAGCGGAATGCGAACGTCACCTCCGCGCACCGCGGCGGCTTCCACGAGACGCGCCTGCTCCTGGGAGAGCGAGGCGATGAGGACGGGAAGCTCTTCAGCCATCCGCCCTGCTCACCAGCGCGCCACCACGTGAGGGGGCTGGAACGAAGCCTCGCAGCGCTCGATCTTCAGGGTGACGGGGCGATTCGCGCTGCCCGTGGTCTCCTTCGAGTCGACGTCGACCTCGGGGACGATCTGCTCCTGACGAAGCGAGCGGACGACGTCGGGCGGGCACGTCAGCGTGACGTCGACCGTGGGCGGGAGCGTCGTCCCCTTCGACGGCCCGACCACGACCACGGGCACCTTCTGGAACTTGGCGGTGGAGACCTCGCGCGCGATCTCGGCGCTCACGATCACGCTCGTCGGATCGATGCGAAGGCGCGGGCTCGGCTTCTCGATCGCGAGCGGTCGCGGGTAGAGGCCCTCCGAGGTGATGGTGCGAACGTCGAACGCTTCGGCACGCACGTACTGGAGCACCATGACGTCGCTCTGCGGACCGCGCACCTTGACCGTCTTCGGCTCGGACGTGAGCGCGCCTTTGACGACGAAGCCATCCGCGGGCGAGCCCACCACCGAGACCTGCACCGGGACGTCGCGCGTCACGCGCTGCTCCCACTTCAGATCGATGTACGGAGGCTCGAACTGCTCGACCTCGACGCGCACGTTGTCCGGCAGGCGCACCATCTTCGGGTTGAAGACGACGTGCTCCGGCGCGTCCGTGAGGTCGACGAGCATGTGCACCGCGCCGCCGCGCAGGTTGTCGATGGTCTGCGACGAGCCGCGCACGAAGATGCGTACATCACGCGGGATCGAGCCGATGAAGACCTTGTCGCCGCTCTCGGGCGGGAGGTTCACCTCGAGGTCGACCGAGATCGAGCCCCGGGCGTCCTGGCCGCCGTGGACGAGCGAATAGAGCACCAGCGCGAACGCGAAGCTGAGGAGCTTCAGGTTCAGGTTCTCGGTGAACGCGGCCTTGATCCGGTCCCACATCGCTCGCTACTCCCCGTCGTCCTTGGGGGGCGGCGGTACGGTGGAGGGCCGGAGCGTGATCGGCAGCGGCGTGGGCATCGGCGTCGAGATGTTCGGCGACGGCTGCATCGGACGCGCGACCGCGGGGTCGAGGCTCACGCGCTGCGCCGGCACCGAGTCTTCCGGGATGATCGAGGAGCGACGCACGATGGGCGCCTGCGCGATGGGCTCGGGCGGCGGCCCCGTCACGCGCACCGGCGGCGAGGACACGATCGACGTGCGACCCTTCGTGACCACGGGCGTGCCCGCCTTCTTCTTCGCGCGGGCGCGCTGGCCGAAGAGGCCGAGGAGCGCCTGCTTCAGCGAAGCGCCGTCGAGGTTGGGGACGATGTTGCCGTTGAAGCAGAAGCTGATCGTGCCGCGCTCCTCGGAGACGACGACGACGACCGCGTCCGTCTCCTCGGTGATGCCGAGCGCCGCGCGGTGGCGGGAGCCGAGCGACTTGTCGATCATCTTGATGTCGGGCATCGGGAAGAAGACGCCCGCCTTCGCGATGCGCAGGTTCCGGATGACGACCGCGCCGTCGTGCAGCTTGTTCAGTCCCTCGGGGATGAACATGCTGACGAGCAGCTCGCGCTGGACCTGCGCGTCGACAGTGGTGCCCTGGCCGACGACGAACTCCTCGAGGTTCGCGTCCTGCTCGAAGCAGATGAGCGCACCGATCCGGTGACGCGCGAGCTCGGTCGCGGAGGCGACCACCTCGTCGATGACGCGCGTCTCCTGCTGGCGCGACATGCCCGTGAAGAATGCGCGCGAGCCGACGCGCATGAGGCCGCGGCGGATGTCGTTCTGGAAGACGACGACGACGATGAGGATGACGCTCGAGAGGAGCGACGAGAGCAGGTTGAAGAGCGTGATGAAGCCCGCCCACTTCGCGACGACATAGACGAGGAAGATGACGCCGAGGCCGGTGCCCATCTGCATCGCGCGTGTACCGCGGAGGACGAGGAGCGCACGGTAGACGACGTACGCGACGATCAGGAGGTCGGCGAGGTCGATCGCCGCCTGCGAGAATGAGCGGAAGACGAAGAGGTGGCGAAGGCCCTCCCACATCAGATCTTCCTCCTCGGCGTCGCGAGGACGTTGTCGAGGTCGATGGCCTGGCGGGTGGCGCGAAGGGCGTGGACGCGCAGGATCTGGACGCCTGCGTGCACCGCGTGGATCGCGGCCACGATCGAGGCGCCGTCGCGGTCGGCCGCCTCCGCGTCCTTGTCGATCAGGGTGAGGAACGACTTGCGCGAGGCGCCGATGAGGACAGGGACCGCCTCCGGGCCCGCGCCCATCTTCTCGACGAGGACGCGCACGCGACGGAGCAGCTCGAAGCTGTGACGCGCCGTCTTGTGGAACCCGAGGCCCGGGTCCATGACGAGGGAATTGCGGGGCACTCCCGCTTGGATGGCGCGGGCCGCGGCGCGTTCCCAATCATCGACGACGTCGGTGAGAATGTCGCCGTACGCGTGCGGCGGCGGCCGCATGCCGAGGTGCTCGCGGGCGTGGGAGAGGATGAGCGTGGCGCGGTTCGCCGCGGCGACCGACGCGAGCTCCGTGTGGCGTAGCAGCGAGACGTCGTTGATGGCGTGAGCGCCGGCGTCGAGCGCGGCCGCCGCGACGTGCGGATCGATCGTGTCGATCGAAATGCAGGCGCCTCTTCCGCGCGCGTGCTCGATGACGGGCAGCACGCGGCGGAGCTGCTCCTTCGCGTCGACGGGCTTGCTGCCGGGCCGCGTCGACTCGCCGCCGATGTCGACGAGGTCAGCCCCTTCCGCGAGGAGCCGATCGACGTGAGCGCAGGCGGCCATGGGGTCGAGGTAACGCCCGCCGTCGCTGAACGAGTCCGGCGTGACGTTGCAGATGCCCATCAGGGCTGTGCCGCGACGTGCTGCGGCCCCCCGGATCACGTTCGAGAATGTCTCGCTACGTGCCGCCATACACAAAAAGGCGTAGCAAGATGCACGCCGACGGACAACCCTCGAAGCCGCCTCGGGAAAAAGATTCTGTGGGCGTCAGGCCGCGGGGGCAGATCGCCGGGGTTTTTGGGGGCGGAGCTCCTGAGCGGTCCGGGTCAATCGGCGGAGCGCCTTGAGCTGCTCCTCGAGGTCTTCCTTGAGGGCCTCCGCGATCGCGCCCTGCGCCTTCTTCCAGATCGGGTAGCCGCGGGCGAGCGTGCTCTTCCCCGACCGCGTGAGGATGACGATGCGCTCGCGACGGTCCGTCGGGCTCGGCTCGAGCTTGATGAGAGAGAGGCGCTCGAGGACCGCGAGGTTTCGCGAGAGCGAGGACTGATCGAGGACGAGCATCTCGGCGAGCTCGCCGATGGGGAGGGGTTTGTTCTCCGACCACGCGAGCGCCGAGAGCACCGTGAACTGCGTCGCCTTCAGCCCGATCTCCTCGAAGTGCGCGTCGAAGAGCTGGGTCATCGCCCGGGAGGCGCGGCGCAGGTTATGGCACGCGCAGCTCACGCTCATCTGAGCGCATTCGGTGACGGTCGGGACGGTCTCCTTGGCCATGTGTATATGCATCTTATCTCCCTACGCGCGCGACGAACCGCAAAACGTGCGATCCTATCGAGATGGCGCCCCTGCCCTCGTCGCCGCCCTCCGGCACGATGCCCCTCCCCGCGTCTTCCACGACGGGAGACGAGTCGTTCGCAAAGAGCCTCTTCGTCGGTTCGCCCGCGGAAGGCCTCGTGTTTCCGTTCCCCGATCCGACGCGCTCCGAGGTCGATGCCGTGCACGAGGTGCTCGACGGAGTTCGCAAGCTGGCGACCAAGGTCGACGCCGCGCGGATCGATCGCGAGGCGGCCATCCCGCTCGAGACACTCGCGCAGCTCCGCGAGCTCGGCCTCTTCGGTCTGCTCGTGCCGAAGGCCCACGGCGGCCGGGGCCTCGGCCTCACGGCGTACGCGCGCGTGATGCAGGAGCTCGCCGCGATCGACGCGTCGATGGCGCTCACCGTGAGCGCGCACCAGTCGCTCGGGCTCGCGTCTCTCATGTACTTCGGCAGCCCCGAGATCCAGGCGCGGTACCTGCCGCGCTGCGCCCGGGGCGAGGCGCTCTCCGCCTTCGCGCTCGTCGAGGTCGGCGCCGGCAGCGACGCCGGCGGCATCCAGACGCGCGCGGATCGCGACGGCGACGTCTTCGTGCTGAACGGGGAGAAGACCTGGGTGACGAACGGCGGCAGCGCGGACGTGCTCACCGTGTTCGCGCGCACCTCCCCGGCGGAGGACGGCGCGAAGCCGCGGCTCACCGCGTTCGTGGTGGAGCGCGGCCAGGGCGTGACGAGCGGCCCGAACGACGCGAAGCTCGGCGTGCGCGGCGCCTCGACGACGACGCTCACCTTCGACGACGTACGCGTTCCGGCGGAGCAGGTGCTCGGCGAGGTCGGACGCGGCTTCAAGGTGGCGATGGAGGTGCTGACGAGCGCGCGCCTCACGCTCGCTTCGAGCTGCATCGGCTCGTCGAAGCGCCTCCTCAAGATGGCCGTCGATCGCGCGACGGAGCGAAAGACCTACGGCCGCCACATCTCCGAGTTCCCCCTCGTGAAGGACAAGATCGCCGAGATGGCTTCGGCCATCTTCGCGCTCGAGAGCATGACCTACCTCACGACCGGCCTCGTCGACGCCGGTCGCACCGACTTCTCCATCGAGAGCGCGATCTGCAAGGTCTTCGGCTCGGAGACGCTCTGGCGCGTGGCCAACGAGTCGGCGCAGATCGCCGGCGCGCTCGGCTATTCGGGAAACGAGCCCTGGGAGCGCATGGTGCGCGACGCGCGCGCGATGATGGTCTTCGAGGGCACGAACGAGATCCTGCGCTGCTTCATCGCACTATCGGGCATGCAGGGCCCGGGGCTGCAGCTCGAGGACGTGTCCCGCGCCATGCGCGAGCCGATCAAGGGATTCGGCCTCCTCAGCGAGTTCGCGATCAAGAAGGCGCGGAGCGTCCTCGCGCGAGACCGCCTCCTCCGCGCGCATCCCGCGCTGGCGGCGCAGGGTCAGATCGTCATCGAATATTCGGGCCATCTGGCGAAGAGCGTGGACAAGGTCCTCCGCCGCCACGGCAAGAACATCGCGGAGATGCAATATACGCAAAAGCGAGTAGCGGATATCGCGATAGACCTCTATGCGCTCACCGCCTGCATCTCGCGGACGACGCGCGCCATCGAGAAACGCGGCGAAGAAGGCAGTCGCCGCGAGATCGATCTCCTCACGATGTTCGCCCGCGCGGCGCGCCTGCGCCTCGCGGAGAACGTGGCCGCCTTCGACGAGAACGACGACGAATTGCGCAAGGCGATCGCCGCAAAGACCTGTGCCGACGGCAGCTATCCGCTCGATATTCTCTGATATGCGACTACCAAGAGGTCGTGTGCCGCTTCACGACCACGATCGAGGCGACGTGGGACTGACCACGCGGCCGCTACGCGTCGGGCCGGCCACCTTCTCGATCGCGTCGCGGAGGTCGTGACGGAGGCCGAGGGCGAAGACGACCTCGCTGACGACGAAGAGCGGGCCGATGAGGAGACCGATGAGGTCGTCGGCGAACGCCGGCTTCTTGCCCTCGAAGGCGTGACCGATGAACTGAACGATCCAGCCGAAGACGAAGAGGCCGAGGCTCGTCGCGAGCCAGGCGCCGAGGCCGAGCGTCGCGAGCCTGGAGCCCCCCCACATCGCGACGATCGTGAGGACGCCCATCAGCCCGCCGAGGCGCCTCTCGAGCGCGAGGTAGAAGGCGATCACGGCCGAGCCGACGACGGTGGCGGGCGAGACGGTGACACCGAAGACCTCCCCGAGCACCGGACGCGAGAGGAGCGACACCGACGCCACGAAGATGGTCGGGATCCCGAAGAAGTGGGTCGCGATGTTGCGACGGTCACGGTGGTAGGTCGCGTACGTCGTGAGGTGCTCGGTGATCGTCTTCATGCGGTAGCCTCGACTATGCGCGATGCCGCGCCCCGAGATTGTCGGCGGGGCGACACTTCGGAGAGAATGACCAAGAATTCGAAGAAAGCCCGGGATTACGCGGCCTTGCTCCGGTCGGGGCGATGGTTCGGAGGGCTCGCGGAGACGTCTCGGGACGAGCTGCTCGCGATCGCCATCGTCCGGACGCTCGCGCCGGAGGAGGCGCTCTTCCTCCGCGGCGCCGAGCCGGACGGCCTCTACGCCGTCGTCGACGGCAGCATCCGGATCGCGGGGCGCTCCGACTCCGGCAAGGAGGTGCTCCTCACCGTGCTCGATCCGCCGGCGTGGTTCGGCGAGATCGCCGTCTTCGATGGGTCGGCGCGCACACACGACGCGATCGCTCAGGTCGCGTCCACCGTCGTCCGCGTCCCGCAGCTCGCGCTCCTCGCGCTGCTCGACGCGAAGCCCGAGCGGTGGCGCGACCTCGGGCTCCTCCTCGCCACGAAGATGCGGCTCCTCTTCTCCACCGTCGAAGACACGCTCGCGCTCCCGCTCCGCATCCAGCTCGCGCGGCGACTCCTCGGCCTCGCCCGCGTGCACGGCGAATGGGACGACAAGAGCCGTCGCGTCCTCTCCGTCGGCCAGGAGCAGCTCGCGACCATGCTCGGCACCTCGCGCCAGACGGTGAACACGATCCTGAAGGAGCTGGCGGCGAAGGGCCTCCTCCGCGCGTCGTACGGGCAGATCGAGCTGCTCGATCTCGACGGCCTCCGCGACGTCGCGGAAGAAGCGTAGCTATCGCGTGCAGATGTCGCGCGGCCAGACGTGCGCGACCTTGTCGTCGACGTAGACGACGCACGCCGCGTTGTAGCGGACCTCGGTCGTGTTCGGGCTCGTCAGCGGACGCTCCGCCTCCGGACGACCGAGCCGGCGCGTCGCCTCGCGCCGCGGCATCCCCGCCTTCACCCCGGCGGCGCCACCGACCTCGTACTCGCGAATGACCTGGCTGACGCCGAGCGCGCGCTCCGCCTCCGGGCTCCGCTTCACGCGCAGCCGGCGCTGCGCAACATAGCGGCTCGCGCGCGAGTCGGTCGGCTCGTACCGCGCGACCACGAAGTCGAGGTTCTCGCGATCGAACGAGTGGAAGAACCAGCGCGGATGGCCGGCGAACCCGTAGGCCTTGCCGAACTCGCTCTCCACCGCCTCGCGCGTCTGCACCGCGGTGTGCAGATCGACGTCGACGAACGACACGATGTCGAAGTCGAGGAGCGCGACTGGCGCGATCGTGCTCGGGACGAAGTGGCGTGCCGACGGCGGGCGTGCCGGCTCCGCACAGGCGGAGAGCCCGAGGAGCGCCAGTACCGCAACGCTCACGATCGTCTTCACGTGCTTGCTCGTTTAACAGTGGATCGGCATCCATGTTTGGTCGAGCTGATCTGCGCTTATTTTTCTGAGCTCGCGTTTCACTTCACGCGGAACGACGCGACGCTCTCTCCCGCCTGACGACCACGTGTCTCGTCGCTCAGGTTCGGCCGGAAATCACGGTAGGCCAGCGTCACGAAGCGCATGGGAGCGGCGTAAATGCAGGCCGCCACGAACATGTCGGAGGCCGTCGCGCTCCAGCGCGCTTGCAGCGTCGAGTCCGCTTCCAGGAAGCGCACCTCACTGAAGCGGCATTCACTCGACGACTCCTCGCGAATGGCCGCGTTCAGCTCCCGCACCTTTCGGCCGATCGCGTCCTGGCGCTCGTCCGGATCGAGCTCCTCCGGGAGGTTCACGATGGTGACGACGATCTGCCGCTCCCCCGTGACCTCGAGGTACTCGTACTCCCCGTCCCCCTCCGTCTCGTTCCAGGACCCGAGCAGCTTGATCTTGAACTCCGGCCGGCTGAATCGCGACACGCTGTGAGACAGCTCGAGCGACCCCAGATCCGACGGCGCCAGCATGCTCGCCAGCTCCGGCGGCGGAGGTCCGACCTCGTAGGCATAGCGGCTCGCGTTGAGCCCGCTCTCATCGACCTCGCCGCGATCGGCGCCCGCCTTGATGAGGACGCGCACCGTCTCGACCAGGTGACCGCGCGCCGCCTGCATCAAGGCCGTCGTTCCATGGCGATTCTTCTGCGTCGGCTTGGCGCCGGCCTTGATGAGGGCGACCACCCCTTCCACGAGGCCATGACGCGCGCAGAGCATGAGCGCATCATTTCCCTCGGTATTGGCCAAATTCGGGCTCGCGCCTCGCGCCAGGAGGAGCTCGACGCCGGCGATGTCCCGCGTCGTCCGGGCGTAGGCGCAGGCCGCGAGCAGCGCGGTCGTGCCGTCCGGAGCCTGGAGATCGATGGTCGCGCCGCAGTCGAGGAGCGACGACATGACCTCGAGGCGACCCGTCATGGCCGCCATCATCAGCGTCGTGACGCCGTCTTCCCGGCGCCAATCGGGGTCCGCGCCCTCCGCGACCAGCTTCGCGATGCGATCCGCGCGTCCGAGCTGGGCGTAGAGGAGGAGATCCTCGGACATGCGCCCTCAGAGGTCGGCCGCGCGCTGGGCGGCCGCCACGACGAGCGGATCGCCGACCACGTTTGGGGTCGCGGCGTCCGCCGTCCACTGCGTGACCGTGCTTCCCGGACCAAGCTCGAGCGCCGGGGAATGGGCGACCGGGACGAACTCGCCCTCCGGCATGAAACCGATCGCGATCCGCACGACCGCGCGCGCCGGCAGCTGCCCGAGCAGGAGCTCGCCCGCGCTGGGATCGGCGGCGATGTCGCGCGAGGAGATCCGGGGACCGTCCCACGTCGGCTCGATCGTCACCACCCGCAGAAAGAAGAACGACTCGTCGGCCAGCTTCTGGGACGCGGCGGACAGCTGCCACCACACGTAGGAGCCGAGCGCGATGCAGCGATCCGTTTCTCGATCGTCCATCGGGTCCGCGATCGCCGCGGCGGGAAGCGCCACCGTCAGCGGCTCGGGGACGGAGAGGACGGCCTCCTCCGCGGGCTCCTCGCGCGGGATCGCGACCCGACGGAGCGGGACCCGGACCTCGACGACCCTCGGCTCCGGAACGACGCGCGGCGTCTCGATCCGCGGCGTCTCGATCGCCTGCTCCTCGTCGATCTCTTCTGCCTCTTCGTCTTCTTCTTCCGGTGCGTCCTCTGCGAGCTCTTCCTCTTCCTCTTCCTCTTCCTCTTCTTCGACGGGCGGCTCGTATTCGGGCTCCGGCGGAAGCGGCTCGCGGGGCGGGACGTAGTCATCCCCTTCGAGCTTCTCGAGGAGGGCGCGCGCCGCGCCGTGATCGGGCTCCTCCTCGAGCACGCGCCTCAGCGTCTCGATGGCGCGCTGCTTGTGGCCTTGCGACGCGTAGATCTCGGCGAGGGTCACGGTGGGGATGGCCTGCGGCTCGGGCCGCGGCACCTGCGGAACGGGCTCGCTGAGCGCCTGACGGAAGCGCTCCGCCGCGTCCGGCAAGTGGAGCCCGCGCTCGACGACACGCGAGAGGAGATCGCGGGCGAGCCCGAAGAACCCGCGGGTGCGCTTCATCTGCGAGGGCTCGACCTGCGGGTTCCGGCGAAGCAGCTCGTCGATGAGCTCCGGGCGCGTGAGCACGCGTGCACGCTTCAGGCCGAGGGCCTGCGCTCGCTGCACCAGGGATTCGCGATCGAGCTTTTCGAGCTCCGCACGATCCATGCTCACGGAAATATCAGTGCGAGACGCCACGTGCACGCGCCATCTCACGGAGCTCCGCCACGCAGAGCCCCCTTTCGAGATAGACGGGGCCCCAGTCCCCCAGCTCACCTGCCCGGCTCTCGAGGTCGAGGATGGCCTCGCGGAGGACCTGCGGCACCTCGGCGTGACGCCCGACCCCCTCCAGCGCCTCGACCTGCGCGAGGGCGAGGACGCACGGACCGATCGCGACGATTCCGCGTGACGCGACGTCGAGCGCCTGCTCCGCGAGGGCGATCGCCTCTTCACCCCGGGAGAGGCGCGACTTCAGCGCGAGCGCCACGCAGCGAATCGCCGGCTGCAGGGTGGCGATGGGCACGCGATCGAGCTCCGCGACCGCGGACGCACGATCGCTCGGAAGGAGGAGCGCCGTCGTCCAGAGGCGCTGCCCGTTGCGCGCCCGCTCGACCGGAAGCGAGTCCGGAAGCGCGATCATGGGCCCGAGGTCTCCCCCGTAGGCCGCCTCGAGGGCGCGGTTCAACGCGACCTGATAGCCGCTGGCGCCGAACCGCTCGGCCACGCGAAGGCCTTCGGCGGACGCCCCGATGAGCGCATAGGACATCGCGGCGTTGCCCGCCTGCACGGAGGCCCCGCGTCGATCGCCGAGCTCCAGATAGCGCGCGCAGGCCCTCAGCGAGACGTCCGGGTGGAGGATGCGACCGGCGAGGAACTTGAAGTCGAAGGCCGCGTCCGCGAGCGCGCCGTCGACCGTCGGATCTCCCTTCCCCCTCGATGCGGCGTCGAGAAGACGCAGGGCGAGCTCGGGATCGCCCGTGTAAAGCACCTGGATCGCGGCACGCGCGCACGCGATCGCTCGCTGGCGAGAGTCGCTCGGCGTGTCTTCGAGCTCCTTCACGAGGGCGAGCATCTCGTCCGCGCGCCCGAGCTTGCCGAGGGCGACGAACAGGTCCGCGGCCGCCACGAACCACGGCGGCGAGCCGCGATCGAGGAGCGCGAGCGCCGAAGGTCCGAGCGCGACCGCCTCCGCGTTCTCGTTGTGCCAGGCCGCCGAATCGAGGAGCGCGAGGAGGACGCGCCCCTCGAGGTGGCCGCTCACTCCGCAGCGCCGCGCATGTGCAATATGCACGTGCATCGCGGGTCGGTCGTCGGCGTACACCGCATTCTCGGCCGCGCTCGCGTGCGCCTCGGCGGCCTGCGCGAGGCGTCCGCCGCGCTCGTAGTGATGCGCGAGGAGCGCTGGATCGTCCACGCGCTCCGCGAGCCAGTCCGCGGCGAGCGAATGGCCGAGCCGGCGGTCGTCGTCCGTGAGCATCGCATACGCGGCGTCGCGCACGATCGCGTGCCGGAACACCATCTCGCGTTCGCCGGCGAACCTCGAGCTCGCGGCCGTGGTCACGATCTCGCGCTGCTCGAGGATGGCGAGATGCGCGTCGATCGGAACGTCGACCATCGAGGCCACGGCGCCGCGCCAGAAGCGCTCGCCGAACACGGCGCCCGCGCGGAGCGCCTGGCGCGTGTCGCCCTCGAGCGACATGAGGCGCGCCTCCGCCACCGCCGCGAGCGTCGGCGGGAGCTCGTCGAGCACGCCGCCCGCGGCGGACACGCGGGCCAGCTCCTCCACGAAGAGCGCGTTGCCTTCCGCCCGGCGCACGATCGCCTCGACTTCGACGCCGTCCCCCACGAGCGCGCGCGCGAGCCGCTCCGCCGGCTTCCGGTGCAGCGGCTCGAGCGTCACGCGCTGCACGTGATGGTCGCTCCAGAGGCGTGGGTGGGTCTCGTCGATCATCGGTCGCGCGAGCGCGACGACGAAGAGCGGCAGGTCCTTCGCTCGCCCGAGCAGCGTCTCGATCGCGCGCACGCTCACCGAGTCTGCCCAGTGCACGTCCTCGAGCGTGACGAGGAGCGGCTGCGTCGCGAGCTGCTCGAGCGCGAGCGCGACGAACGCCTCCGTGACCTGGTCGGCGAGGAGCTTCGGGTTCGAGCGCGAGGCGCGGAGCGCGGGCGCGTCGGTGTCGTCGAAGGGCACGCCCAGGAGCTCACCGAGGAACGGATCGCGGATGCGCGCGCGGGCCTCCGGCATGCCCCGCGAGACGCCGAGCGCGCGCCCGACGATGTCTGCGAGGAACGCGAGCGGCGACGCGCTCATGAGCGGATTCGCGAGCCCGAGCCACACCACAGGCGCGCGGTCCGACGCGAGGAGGCGCTCGACGAGCTCGCGGCGAAGGCGACTCTTGCCGATGCCGGGCGGGGCGATGAAGAGCGTCGAGGCCGCGATCGAGTCGTCGACGCACTCGCGGTACGTGGCCTCGAGGAGCGCCATCTCGCGATCGCGACCGACGAACGGCGCGACCCGTCCGAGGACACGCTGCTCGCGCGCGTCGGCGATGGAGGCGGTCGCGTCGTCGAGCCACACGCCAGGCGCGTGCTCGTGCGCGAGGAGGAGCTTCGCGGCGCGGTCGATCGCTTCTCCGACCGGCACTTGCCCCGCCACGATCGCGCGACCGGTCGCGATCGCGATCACGGTCTGCGGCGCGCTCTCGAGCATCGCGTGCGCGTATTTCGCGGCGCTCTCTGCTGGCATCGTCGCGACGAACGAGCCGTTCGCGAGCCCGTACATCATGACGCCGTGGATCGAAGCGGCGCGCACGATCTCCGCGCCCTGCGTCTGGTCGAGGTCTTCGGTGCGCGCCTGAACCGGTCGCGCGAGCAGCACCGTCGCGTAGCGCTGCTCCGACGGACCGAGCGAGAGCCGCGGCGAGCTGGCCTGGAGCTCGTCGAGATCGAGCTCCTCGATCGCGCGCACGAAGTCCGCAGGACGCTTCGCGGGCTCCTTCTCGAGCATGGCCGCCACGAGCTCGTCGAGCGCGTTTGGCACGTCGAGGCGGCTCGCGCGCACGCGTGGCGCGGGCTCGAGGAGCACCTTCGCGAGGACCGCCACGACATGCTCCCCCACGAACGCGTTGCGACACGTCAGGCACTCGTAGAGCACGGCGCCGAGCGAGAAGACGTCGGCGCGTCCGTCGAGGGTGCGCTCGCCACGCGCCTGCTCCGGCGCCATGTACGCGGGCGTACCGATCGCGATGCCTGTCCTGGTGAGCGCCCGCGTGTCCGGCCGCTCCGCGCGGGCGATGCCGAAATCGACGAGCACGGCCTCCTCCGGCCTTCCGCCGCGGAGGATGACGTTGCTCGGCTTCACGTCGCGATGAACGATCCCGAGGGCATGTCCGCTCGCCAGCGCGCGACCGATCCGCCGCGCGAGCGCGAGGGTCTCCTCGATGGAGAGCGGACCGCGGAGGAGGCGCGTCTCGAGGGACTCGCCCTCCAGCCAGTCCATCGCCATGTACATGCGCCCGCCTTCGAGCCGGCCGTGCGCGATGTAGCGGACGATGGCGTCGTTCTCGAAGGTCGCCAGGAGCTGCGCTTCGCGCTCGAAACGCGCGAGCTCGATGCTCACGATCTTCACTGCCACGGGCCGGCCGGTCTGCCGATCGAGCGCCTTGTAGACGGCCCCCATCCCGCCTTCGCCGGCCAGACGCTCGACGACGAAGCGTTCGTCGATGATCACTCGAGGATCGCGCGTGCGAGGGCGGCGTCCTTGGCGATCTGCGCCTTCAGCTCGTCGAGGCCGGCGAACTTGCGCTCCTCCCGGACGCGCTCGACGAGGTGAACACGCATGGGCTGATCGTAGAGATCGCCGGCGAAGTCGAAAAGGTGCACCTCGATGCGTAGCTGCGTGCCGTCGACGGTGGGCCGGACCCCCAGGTTCATGACGCCCGGCCGATCGTCCGCCCGGACGGCATAGACCCCGTGCGGAGGGAGGAGCTCGGTGACCTGACCGAGATTGGCGGTGGGGAAGCCGATGGTACGGCCGCGCTTGTCGCCGTGCTCGACGACCCCGGAGATGGAGTGCGGGCGCCCGAGCACGTGGGCGGCCTCGCCGAGGTCGGCGGCCGCGATCGCGTCGCGGACGCGTGTGCTCGAGAACGGCCCCTTCTCGTCGCTCGCGATCTCGGAGGCGACGACCTCGAAGCCGAGCGTGGCCCCGAGCTCGCGGAGCGTGTTCATGTCACCGGCGCGCTGGGCGCCGAAGCGGAAGTTCTGGCCGACCACGACGGCGGTGCAATGAAGGCGCGCGGAGAGCAGCTCCTTCGCGAACTCTTCCGGGGTGAGCGCGGCGAGCTCCTTCGTGAAAGGCTCGACCACCACGTCGTCCGCGCCGTTCACGCGCAGCAGCTCCACGCGGCGCGCGACGGTGCAGAGCCGCGGCTTCACCTTGCCGTGGAGGACCTCCGCGGGATGAGGGTCGAACGTGAGGACGAGGACGCGGCTCCGCGCGAGATCACGGCCGCTCCGATCGGCGAGCGCGCGCGCTTGCCGCAAGACGGCTTGGTGGCCTCGATGGACGCCGTCGAGGTTGCCGATCACGACGACGGATTTCAGGGCGGCAGACACTCTTGGGGCACAGGGTTGTCTGTGCAGACGCCGCTGTCGAGCCCTTCTTGGCTAGGGCCGATAATCTCGACGACTCCGCGGGATCCTTGGGAAAGAAGGACGCTCCGGGCCTTGGCGGTGCAGCTCGGCCGCTCCCCCACGATCGTGGTGCCTTCGAGGGCCGCGCAGCCGCCGGCCTCGTTGGGCACCGTCCACACCTGCCCCCCCGGATAGACGAGCATGATCGCGTAGCGTCCCTGGGGCAGGCATCCGCGGCGGACCTCGCGTACGAAGGGCTCCTTCGAGACCGCCTGCTCGTCGAAGATGGGACGCGTGCCTTCGGTGGCGTCGGCGCTCTGACTCGAGAGGTGAGGCGCGACGAGCACGGCGCCGAGGTCGACGCGGCTCGCGTTGAAGCAGAGCGCGGCGGGGCGGATGAGCGCGGTCAGATGATCGCGGAGCGCAGCGGTCGATGGCGACGCGCTGATCGGCCCCGCGATCGTCTTCGCGAGCGAGTCTCGATCGAGCGTGATGCCCTGGATGACGACGAGCGGGCCCGGCGGCTTGCCCGTCACGAGCGTCTCCTCGAGCGAGCCCTGCACGACGAGCGACTGAAGGTCCGTCTTGCGCTCGGGATCGTTCGCGAGCTTCACGAGCGCGACGCGTGGCCAGAGCGCGGGGATGGTCCGGTCCTCGGGGATGGGCCGGCCCTCCGCGAAGACGAGGAGCCCGCCCTTGCCGCCGGGGGGCAGGTCGGGGAGCTGGAATCCGAACGGCTGGCTCGGATCGCGCGCGTCGGCGAGCTCCCGCTCGGGCACCCCCCAGTTCAAGCGGAGGCTCTGGAATCCGTTCTGGAACGCCTGCAGCGTCGAGGTGGTCGGCCTCGATGGCGGCGCGAGGACGTGCACGTCCTGGGTCATGGCGAGGATCGGGACGGCGAGCGGATCTCCTCTCTCGTTGCCGGGCGAGCGAAGCGGCGGACCGATCGCCTCCGCGCTGTCCGTCCCCCCGTCCGCGTCGACGCGGCTCGGATGAAAATACGGCCGGGTGAAGGGGACCATGGTGCCGATGGAGACCGGCACGTTGTCTGCCACGAAGCCCTGCGCGGGAATGAGATAATTGGGTATCTCGCCGTCGCTCGCGGGCTGCGGATTGCCCACGTCGATGGAGCGATAAATCGGGGTATAGGCGAGATTGCCCGCGTTCTTGCGTGCGTCCTCGACGTCGATGAAGCCGCCCGCGATATCGCCCGCCTCCGGGAGATTGCGGAACTTGAAGGTGGGCCAGAAGCGCCCGCGCCGATCGTAGAACGCGGCGATGACGTAGCTGCCGCCCTCGAGGGGCGCGACGGTGAAGGGCGCGGACGCCTCGATGGTCGTGTCGCCCGGCGGACAGAACAGCTCGTTCGTGGTCGAGCGAGGCTCGTTCGCGAAGAGGACATTGCCGGGCACGGCGACGAAATTGACCGCGCTCGTGGCCAGACCGGTCGGCGGCGGCGGATTCCTTCGATCGAAGACGAGGATCACCGCGTTGCCCACGATGTTCCCCGCCCGCGAGCACGGATGTGGCCCGACGTACGTGACGGTGCCGCGGATGAGGCCGCGCGGCGGGAACAGACGCCGGTCGTTGCGGCGATCGTCGATCGGCACGTCACCGCAAGCGATGAGGACGAGCAGGAAGAGGAGGAGCCGGCGCGCCATCAGAACCGATACCCCAATTGGAGCATGATGCGGCGGTCGAGCAACTGCCCGAACGGGTGCTCACGATGCTCGACGCCGAGGAGGTTGAACGCCACGACCCCGACGTCGGCCTGATTGTCGAGGAAGCGATACCCGACACGAGCGTTGAGGAGGAAATACCCGGAGACGCGAAAGCGAGCCTGCTCGATCTGCTGCTGGAGGAAGTTCGTCACCTGCTCCGCCCACGACTGGACACCGACGAAGTGCATGTCGATCGAGGCATCGAAGCCGGGCTTCGTGCGGAGCTGCACGCCGCCGTTGACCTTGTGCTGGCTCGTGCGCTGATCGGGCACGATGCGCGAGAGCTGCTCGGCGGAGCAATTGGAGTTGTCCTGGCCCGTGAGGTTGAGCGTGTAGTTTCCGTACACGTCGAGCCCCTCGACCGGAAACGTACGCACGCCGGCCTCGCCGCCGAAGACGCGATAAGCCTGGCACTGATTCTCCCAGCCTCCGAACCCGGCCGGGTAGAATCCGGTCGCCTGATCCTGGACGCCGGCGACCGGAAAGTCGGCCACGGTGATCGGTCGATTGCTGCCGAGCTGGATCAGGTTCGAGACCCGATTGAAGTAGACGGCGGCCTCGGCCGTGAAATATTCGCTCTCCTGATTCAGATATCCGAGCTCGGCGCTGAAGATGTGCTCCGGCTGGACGATGAAGCTCGGGTCGTCGCGACGGACGCCATCCGCATTGGACGCGGTGCCCGTGACCGGCAATTGAATGGGCAATCGCAGGTACGACTCGAGGAACGTGGGCTTCCGGTAAGCGAGCCCGAAGGAGGCGCGTATCGTCGACTGCCGGCTCGGGTGAAAGAGCACCGCGCCGCGCGGCGACTGCTGGAAGCTCTCGAGATAGGGCACCCAGTCGACGCGATAATCGGCGATCACCGCGAAGCGTTTTCCGAAATTGAGCTCGTCGTGGAGAAACAGACCGTAGTGGTGCTCGAAGCGGTCGTGATCGAGGTAGCTCCACTCGACGTTCTTGTAGCGATACTCGACTCCGATGCGGAGGTCGTCGGCGACCTCTCCGGAGATCGCGAGCTTGGTCTTGTAGACCGCCTCCCCGTCGAGGACGTTCTGCTGGATGCGCGAGGGCAAGAGCGACTGCCCGACGTAATTGACGTTGAGGGTCGAGTCGGCGCGGAGGCGATTCCAGAACACGCGCGCGTCGAGGTGCTCGGAGGCCCAGCTGGTGGTGAGGTCCGTCGACGCGAAGGACGGCAACACGAGGTCCTGGAGCGTCCCGATGCCGAGGATCTCGAGCGATCCCTGCGCGAGCCCACCGCCGAACGTGAGGGTCCCGACCTTGCCGAACGAGCGGCTACCGCGAGCATCGAGGCGAATCGTCCGCGAGCTCTCGACCTGATCGCCAACGCCGGTCCGCACGTCGGCGCGTCCGTTGGGCACCTCGCGGGACCAGCGCGGGAGGTAGTCGTAGCCCGCGGCCATGCGCCAGCCGAGCTCTCCGACGTGGCCGGAGGCCCAGAGCGAGCCGTGCGTGGTGGCCTGGGAGCCGTAGCCGCCGGCGATCCCGTTCTTCCCCTCACCGGGCTTCTTCGTGATGATGTTGATGACGCCGTTGAACGCGTCCGCACCGTAGAGCGACGAGCCGGGCCCGCGGACGATCTCGATGCGCTCGATATCCTCGACGCCGACGGAGAGCGTCTGCCAGATCGTGGCGCCGAGGATATCGGCGTAAACGCTGCGCCCGTCGACGAGCACGAGCGTCTTGTTGGACAGTCGCTGATTGAATCCGCGAATGCTGACCTCGGTCTGCGCACCGGTCACTTCCATCAGGTCGACGCCGGCGAGCCGCCGGAGCAGCTCGGGGATCTTGGTGATCCCGGAGAGGCGAATATCCTGCTCCGTGATCACGGACGTCGACGCGGAGGCCTCGAGCGGCGACTGCGCCGTCTTCGATGCGGTGACGACGCTCTCCGCGAATACGTCCTCGTTCTTCGCGGGCTCGGCCGGTGTCCCGGGTGTCCCGGGCGTCCCCGACGTCCCCGGCGTCCCGGGCGTCCCCGGCGTCCCGGGCGTCCCGGGCGTCCCCGGTGTCCCGGGCGTCCCGGGCGTCCCCGGCGTCGCGGGTGTCCCCGGGGTCACGGGTGGCGGGGGCTCGGGCTTCCTCGGTCTGGCCTCGAGCTCCGCGATCTTCGCGCGCACCGCCTCCGCGTCTGGCGGGTTCTCGGCGGCGTAGCGCTTGTAGTAGTCGATCGCCTTGTCGTTCTCGCCCGCCGCCTCGTGCGCGCGCGCGATGTTGTAGAGGACGTTCGCGTTCGGCAGGATCGCGTAGGCCGCCTCGAGCTCGGCGATGCCCTCGGCGTATTTCTGCTGCCCGATCGCCTCCATGCCCTTCTTGAAGTGAGCGCGAGCCTCGGTACGCGCGTCCGCGTGCGCGGGCCGTGCGACGCCCGACGCGAGCGCGATGGCCAGCAGCCCAGCCACGAGACAACGACGACGCCGACGACGGACCGACACGGGGCGCGGAGAATACCCGACCCGGCGTGGATCCACCGTTCGTCCCGTGCTCCCAGCGCTCTCGCCGCGTGTCCGTCGGCGGGACGAGCCCGCAGCGTCTTTACGCGGGCGCGCAGACGTAGGTCGGCCGGCTCGCTCCCTGGCAGCGCGAGCTTCGGTGGAGCTGTCCGCGACCGGTCCAGGTCGCGCCGACAGGTCTAACTCGCTGACCGAACCAGCAATTCGCGACTCGCGGCCCGAAGAAGTCGCTCGCACGCACGATGAGGACGCGCACCTTCGACGCCTCGAGCCGCCGCTCCATCTCCACGTGGATCTTGCCCTTCCGCGTCACCGGCGCCTGCGGCGCGTCTTCGGCCACCCGCGGGAACGTGTCCGGCGCGTAGTTGTAGACGGTGCCGGGGAACACGATGCGCGCCCCCACCCGCTCCGCCGCCGCGGTCGTGCTCTCGATCTCGCGGTTTCGCTGCGCGCGGCGCGCGGCGCGCGACTCGCGGTTCGCAGCGCGCGGTGCGTTGTTCGCGTGGCCCGGCTCGCTGCACGCGCGTGTGCCGTGCAAGCGTTCACAAGTTGTGGAAGCGCCTTTCCAGCGCAAGCGCTTCCACAGCATGTGCACGTTGGGGCCTCGCTTCGCCCTCGTCCGCGGTCCTGTCGGTATCCTGTTCAACCCCCTGGCCCATGCCGGCCAGGTGGCCGGCCCCCGCCACCCCCTCCGCCGGACCGCCATTTTAATGGTTGGCTAGCCAACCATTAAAATAGGCCCGCCGCGGGAGGGGGGCTCCCCCCTGCGGGGGGCGGCGCGTGGCACGGCGGGTGCTCGTGCGTGGGGCCATGCACCCCATCGTGTTCCAGGCGAAGCGGCTCCACCTCCGCACCGTCGCGTTCGGGCATCGCGTGCTCCGAAAGGTGGAAGGCATGACCGCCGCGCGCTTCGATCTGCTCTGCCTCGTCCGGCAGGCGGCGCTCTGGCGGGATCTCGGAGACCCGCGAACCAACGGGCTCCTCGCCGGGATGTCCCAGCTCGAGATCACGCGCCGCCTCGACCTTTGCCGGACGACGGTGTCCAAGATGCTCACGCGCCTCGAGCAGATGGGTTGGGTGCGCCGCGTGCGGGACGGGAAAGACAAGCGGAAGAAGCGCGTGTTCTTCACCGCGCTCGGGCTCCGCCAGACGGCGCACGCGATGCGCATCGTCTTTCGCCAGCGCAAGTTCCTCGCTCGCTTCGAGCTCATCGCGAGGAAGCGCTGGCCCTACAAGAAAGAGGTCGTCCGCGCCCTGCAGGACATCTGGGGCGAGCTCGACTTCCTCGCGGGCGCGTTCGCCGATCAGTCCATGGTGCATTACCACATGGGGATCGACGAGCCCGCCGGCTGCGAGTGGCCCGAGACCCCCGACCCGACGTGGTTCCTCGAGGAGCGCTCGCAGCGATGGGTGAAGCCACCGCCGCCGCCCGAGCGATGGCCCGCGCGGCCATGGATCCCCGCCCGCTGAGGAGCGCTGAGGAGCGCTGAGCGCGACTGAGCGCGACTGAGCGCGGCTGAGCGGCGCCTGTCAGCTCGCGAGGCGCGTGGCCTTCGGGTGATCCGAGATCGAAGGAGACGCGCCTGGGAGCACGCCCATTCCGCGGAGCGTCTCGCGGAGCGCGGTCTCGAGGCGCGTGTGCGGCTCGGCGCCGAGGAAGGCGACGAGCTCGTCGTTCACGAGCTCGAGGTCCTGCTTCCACAGGTAGCGCATCTCGATGAGCTCGCGGAACGTCTCGACGAACGGCGACAGGAGATACACCGCGAACCAGGGGAACGCACGAATGGGCGCGTCTGGCACGCCCGCGGCGTGGCGCGCGGCCTCCGCGATCTCGACGCCGCGCGCGAAGTGGTGCCCGCGGAAGTGAAAGCGCGCGAAGCGCGGCAGGTCGTCTTCGCGATCGAGGAGACGAGCAAACGTCTCCGCGAGGTCGGGGAGGTAGGCCCAGGCGTGCCCGACCTCACGCGTGCCCGGATACATGACGGATGCGAAGGGGCGATGCGGCTTCACGAGCCCCTGGCCGAACCAGCTATTCGCGACCCGCGGCCCGAAGAAGTCACCCGCACGCACGATGAGGACGCGCGCCTTCGACGCCTCGAGCCGCCGCTCCATCTCCACGCGGATCTTGCCCTTCCGCGTCACCGGCGCCTGCGGCGCGTCTTCGGCCACCCGCGAGAACGTGTCCGGCGCGTAGTTGTAGACGGTGCCAGGGAACACGATGCGCGCCCCCACCCGCTCCGCCGCTGCGATCGTGCTCTCGAGCATCGGCACCGCAGTGCCCTTCCAGTTCCGATAGCCCGGCGGATTCGCGCCATGGACGATCACGTCCGCGATCCAGTCCGCGCCGAGCGCCGCCGCGAGGACCGACGCCGCGTCCATCGCGTCCCCCTTCACCCATGTGACCCCGAGCTCCGGACTCTGCTTCCGGGCATGATCCGGATTTCGATGCAAGGCGCGCACATCCCAGCCATGCCGGAGGAGCGCCGCCGCCGTCTCGCCGCCCACGCCGCCCGTCGCCCCGATCACCAATGCCGTTCGTTTCATGAGTCGAAGCATGAGGCCGGGGCGCGATGAACGAAATTGAGCAAACGCGTACAATGGTTATACGTTTACGTTGAATGGCCAAAGACCCGAGCTGGGAGCTCTACCGATCGTTTCTCGCGGTGTTTCGCGAGGGGAGCCTCTCCGGGGCAGCACGAGCCCTCGGCCTCACGCAGCCGACGATCGGCCGCCACCTGGACGCGCTCGAGGAGGCGCTCGACGTACCGCTCTTCACGCGCTCGCAGACCGGCCTCCGGCCTACCGCGAGCGCGGCGTCGCTCGTCCCGCACGTGGAGGCGATGGCGAGCGCGGCGGGGGCGCTGCAGCGCGCCGTCTCCGGAGAGGAGGCCGAGGAGCGCGGCGCGGTGCGGATCACCGCGAGCGAGATGATCGGCGTCGAGGTCCTGCCGCCCATCCTCGCCGCCTTTCGCGAGGAACACGCGCGCATCGATGTCGAGCTGGTGCTCTCGAACCGCACCGCCGACCTGCTGAAGCGCGAGGCCGACATCGCGGTGCGCATGGTGAAGCCGACCCAGCAGGCGTTGCTCACGAGGAAGCTCGGCGTGGTCCGCGTCATGCTCCACGCGCATCCGCGCTACCTCCAGACGCACGGCACACCACGCACGCTCGACGCCCTCCGCGAGCATGCCATGATCGGCTTCGACTCCGCGCCATCGGTGCAGCGGCCGCTGCCCGGGCTCGCCGGCACCGTCTCGCGCGACCTCTTCGCCTTCCGCTGCGACAGCGACCTCGGTCAGTTCGCTGCGCTGAAGGCCGGATTCGGCATCGGCTTCTGCCAGGTGCCGCTCGGCAAACGCGAAGGGCTGGTCCCCGTTGGCCCCCGCGGAGCGCGCGAGGGAGCGCGCGACGGTGCCAGCGAGGGAGCGCGCGACGGTGCCCGCGAGGGGGGGCGCGACGGCGCCCGCGAGGGCCTCGGGTTCGAGATGGAGATGTGGCTCGCCATGCACCAGGCGCTCAAGTCGAGCCGCCGCGTCCGCCTCCTCTTCGATCACCTCGCGAAGCACCTCCGCGCCTACCTCCTCGCTGCCTGACGCGTGACGAATGCGCGAAATTCCGCGGGCTTGGGCCCACGGGGCTTGACGCCTAAGCGGCACCTCGCCACGGTGCGCCCGCTCGAATGCGTCTGCGCGGCAAGATTGGCTTTTTTGCGGCTACGAGCGTGGCCGCGAGCCTCCTCCTGGCCTCGCCAGACGCACACGCGATCGGTCAGGCCACCGGGCGCGTGACCGGGCACGTCATCGAGGGCACGTCGCAGGCGCCCGTCCCCGGCGCGGGCGTCCTCGTCTCCGGCGGCGCCGGCGTGAAGAAGACGGTACAGACCGACGAGAACGGCAACTTCGAGATCGGCGACGTGCCGCCCGGCACCTACGACCTCGTCCTCACCTACGAGGGCTTGAAGCCGTTCAAGCGGCGCGTCGTCGTCAATCCGGACGCGGCCACGCCCGTCAACGTCGTGTGGACGGCCGAGGCGGCGCAGGAAGAGCAGACCGTCGTCGAAGAGGAGCGCCACCTCACGAACCCCGACTCGCCGCAGACGGGTCAGCTCTACTCGCGCGAGCATACCGATCAGCTCCCGCTCGCCCGCGCCTACCAGGCGCTCTCCGCGCAGGTGCCCGGCGCCACGTCGTCCGGCGGAAATCCGACCGTGAAGGGCGGACGCGCCAACAACAACCGCCTCCTCGTGAACGGCCTCGACATCACCGATCCGGTGACGAACCAGGCGACCGCGTCGTTCCAGATGGACGCGCTCGAGAGCGTGTCGCTCACCACCGGCGGCTTCGAAGCGAAGTACAACGCGCTCGGCGCGATCACCTCCGTGCAGACGCGCCGCGGCACCAACAACTTCCGCGGGTCGGCCGCCATCTACTGGGCGCCGACGGAGCTCGTCGACTACGACACCTTCGGCTCCACCCTCTACGACGGCAGCAAGCCCCTCGACTACAGCGCCGAGCGTCCGAAGCAGGGCCGCTACGAGTTCAACTTGAATGCCCAGGGGCCGATCATCAAAGATCACCTCTTCTTCAATGCGGGTATTCGCTACGAGCGCTCGAGCTCCGTGCAGCCGGCCGGTCCTCCCCGCTTCGTGCAGGCTCCGAGCAGCGTCTTCGAGTCCATCTACCTCCTCGCCGGCGTCACGTACGTCCCCGTCCAGCAGCACCGCATTCACCTCGAGGTCTTCGCGGACCCGACGAGCGCCGACTACGACCAGAACGCCACGTCGTCGGCGAACAACACCACTCCGTACTCGCAGACGGGACGCTCCGCGGGCGGAAAACGCGGCACGCTCGAGTGGGCCTGGCAGGCGTCGAAGCACGTCTCCACGAAGATCATGCTCGGCGGCAACGAGAGCGTGATCGAGACCGGGCCGCAGGGCCTCCGCGGCATCGCTCCGGGCGATCTCACGAACGGCGTCGCCTACGACTTCCACCGTCCGAATCACCAGAACCAGGACGACAACACGAGCTGGTTCAACGCCGGAAGCCACAACATCATCACGCGCCGCCGCGCGCAGCTCGACGCCTCCGTCACCGCCACGGGCGAGGCGGGCGGACACCACGAGGCCGAGTTCGGGCTCCAGAGCTCCTTCTCCGAGCAGCGCAGCCAGCTCAGCTATCCGGGCGGTACGAGCGGTCCGAACGACATCACCGGCTACGGTGTATTCTACACCGATCGGCAGGGCGGCCCGCTCGACACCGGCCTCTGCGACCTCGATCCACGCATCAATCCGGGCGCGCTCTCCGGCAACTACACGGGCCGGGGCTGCTTCCGCCGCACGTACAGCCGCAGCTTCGCCGGGCATACCGGCGGCCAGCAGCTCGGCGTCTACCTCCAGGATCGCTACAAGCCGCGCCCGTGGCTCACGGTGCTCCCCGGTCTCCGCTACGACACGGGCACCGTCCGCGCGGACGACAGCAACGTGGCCGTCACCGCCGGCGGCTTCGGCCCGCGCTTCTCGGTCATCGCCGACCTGACGAACGACCAGAAGACGATCGCCCAGGTCTCCTATGGACGCACCACGGAGATGCCGACGCTCTCTGGCGTGACCTTCTACGACCAGGCGCGCCGCCAGCTCGGCGTGGTCGAGAACTACAACCCGTTGACGCGCCGCTTCGAGTTCCAGTCCACCACGGGCGGCCTCAGCGGCACGCGCCTCAACTTCGGTCACACCCCGGCCAGCGCCGACGAGATCATGCTCTCGTTCCGCCGCGAGCTGACGAAGGGCCTGCTCGCGCGCGTCGACTACACGTACCGCTACATTCGCAATCAGTACGAGCAGACCGAGATCAACGCGATCATGGATCCGACGGGCACGCGCACGATCGGATGGGTCAACGGCGTCCCGCAGCGCACCACGCTCTTCGGTTACAACCCCGCCTCCACCGCTCGTTACAACGGCGTCGACCTCATCTTCGAGGCCAAGCTCAAGTTCGTCGAGACTCAGGCCTCCTACACGGTCTCGCAGTCGCTCGGGAATACCGGCTCGGGCGCGTTCGACAATCCCCGCTTCGCGCCCTTCTACGAGAGCTACCAGACCGTCGACACGCGCCATCAGATCAAGACGTCGACGACGATCACGCCCTTCACCGGGTTCACGATCGGCCTCATCCTCAACTACCGATCGGGCAGCGCGCTCTCGAAGGGCTACACGTCGAACGAGCAGGGCTACACCATCCGTCGCACCCCCGCCGGCTTCGAGCCCGGCGCGTATTACAATACGGGCACGTCGAATCCGTATCAGCTCGGCACGTTCAGCGACATTCGCTCCTGGACCGAGTTCCGCACGCCCGACCTGTTCACGACGAACATGATGTTCTCGTACGACTTCTCTTCGCTCATCAAGCAGCACGTCGTCCTGAATCTGCAGATCAACAACGTGCTCGGCCTCAACACGGCGACGGGTATCACGACGAACGAGGGCGCCCCCGCGAACAACCAGTTTGGCCTGGCCTCCTCGCGCACCGGCTTCCGATCGTTCACGATGGGCCTCCGCTACGAATTCTAGAAATCACATGCGCATCTCCAAGCTTGGTCTCCCGCTGATCGCGGCGTTCTCCCTGGCCTGTGGTGGCAACGAGCCAGAGCCGCAGCCGCCCGTCTCGCCGCCCGTGCCGAAGGCGGTCGTCGACGCCGGTCCCCCGCCCTCCGCCGCGAACGTGAAGGTGCGCATCCTCGCGTTCAACGACTTTCACGGGAACCTCAAGCCGCCCACGAACAAGCTCCCCAAGATGGATCAGCCGGTGGGCGGCGCGTCCTACTTCGCGGCCCACCTGAAGAAGCTCGCGGAGGGACATCCGAATACGCTCGTCGTGGCGGCGGGCGACCTCATCGGCGCGAGCCCCCTCACCTCGGGCCTCTTCCACGACGAGCCGACGATCGAGGTGATGAACGCGATCGGCCTCACCGCGTCGACGATCGGCAACCACGAGCTCGACGAGGGGCCGGACGAGCTCCTCCGCATGAAGAAGGGCGGCTGCCATCCGAAGGACGGCTGCAAGTTCGAGAAGGACTTCCCCGGCGCGAAGTTCGATTACCTCGCCGCCAACGTCTCGGTGAAGGCGTCGAGCAGCACGCTCTTCCCGCCCTACGTCGTGCGGGAGGTGGCAGGGATCCCGATCGCGATCGTCGGGATGCCCCTCGAGGACACTCCGCACTCCGTCGTGCCCGAGGGCGTGGCCGGCCTCGAGTTCGGCAACGAGGACAAGGTGGCCAATGCGCTCGTCCCCGATCTGAAGAAGAAGGGCATCGAGACGATGATCCTCCTCATTCACGAGGGCGGCGAGACCAAGAGCCCGGGCCTCGACGACTGCTACGAGCTGAAGGGCTCGATCGTCGGCATCGTCGAGAAGCTCGACCCCGCATACGACGCGGTGGTGAGCGGGCACACGCACCAGCTCTACAACTGCAAGGTCGCGGGGCGTCCCGTGACGAGCGCGTCGAGCTTCGGGCGCGTCATCACGACGATCGATCTCGAGATCGATCCGAAGACGAAGGACGTCGTGAAGGCGGAGGCTCAC
>JAXLYU010000026.1:0-137651 GCA_046351255.1 Labilithrix sp. | reverse complement strand
TGGACGTTCTCCGCGTCCGTGTCGTACGCGTTGAAGCCGCGCCCCGTGACGCCGATCATCGAGGGCCACCTCGGCTACGTCTTCGATCAGAGCATCGATCGGAAGGTCTTCGAGTCGTCCCTCCCGGAGGGCACCATCCTCCCGCCCGACGTCGACGTGAAGGGCATGATCCTCGGGGGCGAGGGCTCCGCCAATTACTGGCTGACGACGTGGTTCCGCGTCGGCGCCTTCATCGGTCTCGACTTCATGTTCCTCTCGCGCGAGAAGGCGCCACTCCCGCAGTCGACCTTCGGGCCGACGCCCGAGGTGGAGACGCTTCCGCTCTACAAAGACTCGGGATTTGGCATCGGCGTGAACATCAACGTCGGCCTCCGCGGCTCGTTCGAGATCGGCATCGAGTAAGCGCGCGCCGAAAAGCTCGCTATGCTTTGACGGATGTACCGCAAGGCGAGCTCGACGAGCGTCCTCAGCGGTGTCCCGTCGGGTACCTACACCGGCGGCGAGCGGGTCATCGATGGCGCACTCCTCGAGCGAGCCACGCGCGAGCGGCTCGATCGGTCGCTGTCGATGCGCGGGAGCCCCGCTCCGATCGCATACGAGCGGCCGGCGTCGCATGCGAGCTCCCGTCCCTTGTGGGGCATCATCGGCGCGACGATGGGCCTCTCGATCGCCTTTGCGATCGGCTTCGGGAACCTCGACAGCGACTGGGCGTTGCCGCCGTGGTGGTCGCTCGTGATCTTTCTCGGGCTCGCCTACGTATGCGCATCGTCGCTCCTGCCGCTCCTCCGTCGTCGCGCCCTCTTCGGCGGCGGAGCGCGAGGCGCCCTCCGGCCGGGCCGCTATCTGTTTCCGCTCGATGCCGTCGAGATCGCGCTGCCCGATGCTTCGGGCCAGCAGCTCGTGACGGTGCGTCCGCTCGGCGACGCGCGTCACGCGGACGTCGAGCTCGACGGCAAGCGCGTGGACCTCGTGCTCGGCTTCGAAGGCGGTGAGGTGATGCGCTTCACCCTCCGCGGCGATCACAAGGGCACGGTCGCGCTCCGCCGCCTCGAGCACGCGCAGAAGCTGCTCGAGGACCTCACGTACAAGCACCGCCTCGAGGACGCCTTCGCGAACGACCTCTTCTTCGATCTCCGCGTCGACAACGCATGGGAGCGCTTCGCGCCGGGCGCGGCCGCCTCGCCCGCCCGTGCGCCGAACGTGCTGTCGCTGGCGCTCGGTCGGTTCGCGCCCGCGCTCCTGGCGGTCGTGACCCTGGGCCTCGGCGCGGGGACCTTCGTCGTTCGTCGCGAGGCGGGGGACACCGCCCTCTACAACCACGCCGTCGCCTACGGCTCCGTCGACGCGATCGATCGCTATCTCGCGCGCGGCGGACAGAAGCGTCTGGCGGCGCAGGACCTGAAGACGCGTCTCCTCGAGTCGGAGAAGGCCCGGCGGCAGCACGAGCTCGAGCAGACCCGCTCGGGCGGGCAGTCGTTCGACACGGTGGAAGAGGCGGCCGTCGATCAGCGCTGCATCGATTCGCTCGAGGCGCACGCGTCCGAGGTGCATCCTCGGCCCGTGCCTGCCCTCGTCCGGGCGATCCGCTCGCGAGAGCGCACGCTCTATCTGACGCTCGATTTCCGCAATCCGCCCGCGAGCGAGCGCGGCGACGCGAGCTTCAATCTGAGCGCGGAGATGCAGAACGATCAGACGATCGTGCAGAGCGCGTTCACGAAGGTGTTCTCGGATATCTGCCCGAGCTCGGTGCTCTCGCTCGTGCGTCCGACCTGGGGCACGCGTCAATCGCCGCGTCTCTGGGTCACGGCGACGCCGCACTGGCTCCCGGCGACCTGGCGGCTGACGGACCTCGACGGCAAGCCCTTCGAGGCCCGCCAGCTGTCGGTCGAGTTCCATGCCGCCTTCATCGAGGGCGAAGAGACGCTCGAGACGTTCGACCTCACGGTGCCGCCGCCGCGCGATCCTCCCATGGGCCTCCGTCCGAAGAGCCTCTTCGTGGTCGAGCTCAATCCGAACGGGCACGACCAGCGCGTGTACAATGCAATGGTGGCACGCGCCTACGACCGGCTCTATGACGAGATCTGGTCGCTCTTTTTCACGGGCGACCCGAGGGTCCCGCTGGTTCGTGCGCCTGTGCTTACGCCCTGACGCGACCTGTGCCAAGATCGGTAGCAGTGGTTCACGAAGACAACGTGCTGCGCGCCCTCACGGATGACGGCGCTTTCCGCGTGATCGCCGCCGACACGACGGCGACGGTGCGCGGTGCGATCGAGGCGCAGAAGCCGGAAGGCATCGAGCTGACGCGAGCGTTCGCTGACCTCCTGACGGGCGCGGTCCTCGTGCGCGAGAGCATGGCGCCCGACTACCGGCTCCAGGCCATCCTGCAGGGCAACGACAAGCGGTCCCGTCTCGTGGCGGACACCCATCCGGACGGCTCGACGCGCGGGCTCATCCAGCTCCCGAGCGACGCGAAGACCCTCGCCTACGACAAGGGCGTCCTCCAGGTCGCGCGCACGCTCCACAACGGCTCGCTCCACCAGGGCATGGTGGAGGTCCCGTCCAACAACGCGACCATCTCCGGCGCGCTGATGGCGTACATGCAGACGTCGGAGCAGGTGGCGACCGTCATCGCGGTCGGGTGTCACTTCGCGGCGGGCGAGGTCGTCGCTGCAGGCGGCTACATGGTGCAGCTCCTCCCGGAGGTGGAGGAGGGGCCGCTCATGGTGATGACCGAGCGCCTCCGCGACTTCGAGGACATCGTCCCCTATCTCGCGCGCGGCGCGGCGAGCCCGTCCGCCCTCCTCGCCGAGACGCTCTACGGAATGCCGTACACGAAGGTCGGCGATCGACCGGTCTCGTTCGGTTGCTATTGCTCGCCCGAGCGCCTCATGGGCAGCCTCGCCTCGCTCCCGCGCTCTGATATCGAATCGCTCCTTGCTGGTGGCAAGACCCTCGATATCGAGTGCGACTATTGCCGCAAGAACTACAAGTTCACGACGGACCAGCTCAAGTCGCTCTTGGCCCCCGCCAACTGAGCGGGCGACGCTTCCAACGGACGAATCGTCGACGACGAGCATCAATTTTTACGCGCCCCGGCCGTTCTCCATCAGAGGTTCTTCTGGGGGGTCAGTTGGAGCTAGAGGCGTGTTCTAGGTGGCGTGAGGTGGGGCGGTGGTCGAGGTGCGGTGAGCACCGCGTGCTCCACAGCCGGACGATGACCATCACGCGTGGCGCGCGCTGACGCCATGCACACCGTACTCCAGCGCCAGTTGCGAAAGCTCGGCCTGACCGAGAGCACGCCGCCCGGCGCGCAGGCGTGGGGCGAGCTCCTCCGGGGCGTCGACCGTGCGTACCAAGGCGCCGACGAAGACCGCTACACCTTGGAGCGATCGATCGAGCTCTCCTCGGCCGAGATGACGGAGCTGCACACCCGGTTGGCCTGCGAGCGCGACACGCTGCGAGCGATCTTCGACTCAGCAGACGTTGGCATCCTGCGCATCGATCCCCTCGGGCACATCCTCGAAGCGAACGAGGCGATGAACGCGATGGTGGGCGTCTCGCCCGGCGCGCTCGAGGACCAGGAGCTGTCCACGCTCACCCTCGACGGCGCCCCCTGGCTCGTCGAAGGCTCTTCCTCGGCGTCGGTCCAGGCGCCACCTCGCGAGCGCGAGCTGAGGCAC
Source organism: Labilithrix sp. (assembly GCA_046351255.1). Lineage (GTDB taxonomy): Bacteria > Myxococcota_A > Polyangia > Polyangiales > Polyangiaceae > Labilithrix. Next base: position 133,971 of record JAXLYU010000026.1, on the reverse strand, counting down.
GCCGGTGGCAGCGCGGTCTGGGTTCGTACCACGTGCTCCTGGGTCTACGACAAGGGCGGTGAGCCGAGCTTCGCGACCGTGGTCGTGCAGAACGTGACCGCCACCAAGCACCTCGAGGTCTCGCTGCGACACGCACAAAAGCTCGAGTCGGTCGGCCTCCTCGCGTCTGGCATCGCGCACGAGATCAACACCCCCATCCAGTTCGTGAACGACAACGTGCACTTCTTGAGGAGCGCCTTCGACGACGTCCTGGCGCTCCTCCTCGAACAGACCGCGCTGGTGAGGGAGAGCGCCCCTGCGCTCGAGCCGAAGCTGGGGGAGATCGCGGACGGGGCTGATCTGCCTTACCTGAAGAGCGAGGCGCCGCGAGCCTTCGGGCAGACGATCGAGGGATTGAAGCGGGTCGCCAAGATCGTTCAGGCGATGAAGGACTTTGCCCATCCCGTGCGTGGAGAGCAGTCGTACATCGACGTCAACGCCGGCCTCGAGAGCACCATCACGGTGGCGACCCACGAGATCAAGACCGTCGCTCGCGTGAGTCTGGAGCTCGGTGACATCCCGAACATCCGCTGTTACCCGAGCGATCTCAACCAAGTCTTCTTGAACATCCTCGTCAACGCAGCACAAGCGATCGCCGACGTCGTCGAAGGGACGGGGCAGCTCGGCACGATCACGGTCCACACCAGGCTCGATGGCGACTTCGTCGTCATCGCCATCTCGGATACGGGCGGGGGCATCCCCGAGGCGGCGCAGGCGCGCATCTTCGAGCCGTTCTTCACGACCAAGCCGATCGGGCGTGGGACCGGCCAGGGGCTCGCCCTCGCGCGGGCTTTGATCGTGGAGAAGCACGGCGGAGAGATCTGGTTCGAGTCCGAGCTCGGTCAAGGGACCACCTTCTACCTACGCCTCCCCATCGACGGTCGGGCGCCCGCGTCCCGACATTCATCGAGGGGCCAATGAGCCCTGCGCCGAGGAGGGTCCTGCTCGTAGACGACGAGCCGAACGTCCTCCAAGGCCTCACTCGAATGCTCCGTCCCCTCCGCAAGGAGTGGGAGGTCGCCACGGCGACGTCCGGCAGTGCAGCCCTCTCCATGTTCGAGGCGGAGGGCGCGTTCGACATCATCGTGAGCGACATGCGAATGCCGGAGATGGATGGCGCCAGCCTCCTCGCGGCGGTGAAGGCCCGCTCTCCCTCGACGCTGAGGATCGTCCTCTCCGGCGAGACCGACGTGGACGCCGCCACGCGTGCCACCCCGGTCGCGCATCAGTTCCTCAACAAGCCATGTGCTCCGGAGCTGCTCATCGACGTCATCAAGCGGGCCGGAATGGTCGCGGCGGCGCTCGAAGATCCGCGCGCTCGCGAGGCCGTGGGCGGGCTGAGCACGCTGCCATCGATGTCGAAGGTCTGCGGCGATGTCATCGACGCGCTTCGGTCCGAGGACGTCTCCTTCGCCGAGCTCACGGTCCTGATCGAGCGTGACCCTGCGATCGCGGCGAAGGTGTTGCACCTGGCGAACGCCTCTTTCTTCGGGCTAAGACGCAGGACCTCGAGCGTGATGGAGGGCATCACCCGGCTCGGCGTCGAGCTCCTCCGAAGATTGGTCCACTCTTTCGGACTGCTCGAGGCGATCGGGCGGTCCGCGACCAACGCGCGCGAGGTCGAGGAGCTCCAACGACACGCGCTTCAGGTAGGGACGGTCGCGCGCATCGCTGCGCCGCGAAAAGAGCTCGCGGACGACTGCTTCGTCGCCGGGCTGCTCCATGACGTCGGCAAGCTCGTCTGCGTCGCGGCGACTCGGACGGGCGCGACCTCCAGTCGCCGATCACCGCCGCCCCTGGCGAGTGACTGGCCCGACGGTCTCGGTTGCCCGCCCGCGCGACTCGGCGCCTCGCTCCTCTCCGTGTGGGGATTCCCGTGGACCGTCGTCGAGGCGGTCGCCAATTTCGAGGAAGAGCCGCGGCTCACGTCGGGCACCTACGGGGTCGGAGGTGCCGTCTACGTGGCCCACCAGATGACGACGACGGCGACGGGCGACGACGAGCTGGGAGGTGTCGACGCCGGTTACGCAGAGCGCTTGGGGCTCCGCGAGAAGGTCGCGGCCATCAGAGCCGCGGCGGCAGTGACGGCCAGCGAGGGCTGACGCGGCCGGGTCAGTTCGAATCGACCAGGACGTCGTCGTATCGAAAGCGACGTCCCTTGGGGTCGTTCCTCGTCCCGTCGACCTGACCGATTCCGAAACCGACACGCGTCTCGCTGCTGCTCCAGGGGGAGATCGCGTAGCCCGACTTCGGGTGCTCGGTGCCCATCGTGATGTCCAGCAGCACGTCGTCGTTCGAGCGTCGGAGGTCGAGCCGAAATCGCACCGGGTAGCGCGCTGGCTTCGCGACCGTCGCGATCTCCACGTCGTTCGTGGTCTCGAACCGAATCCGATCGCCGATCGCGTAGACGGTCACGCGTCCGGAGAGCGCGGGGCTCTCGAGGATCTCGGCGATCAGAGCGTAACCCCCGTCACCCATCTCCTCCGCCGAGAAGCTCCACTCGAACCCGAGCGTCGAGGTGAAGCTCGCGTCGAGGAACACATTCGCGCGACCGGCCTGCGCGTCGGTCGTCCAGCCTGGGACCGTGGACAGCACCGCGCCCCTGTCGAGCTGGAGGGTGCCAGGCAGCTGGAGGTTGTCGCGCCATCGCGCGCCCCGCCAGGTCCCGAGCTCGCCGCTCTCGAAGTCGAAGCACCATCGGGCGGCGCTCCGGGGAGCGCAGAAGGTCTCGCTCGGAGGCGACGTCGCATCGAGCGTCAGTCCGCCACCGCCGTCGGGCGGCGCGGCGTCTTGCGCCAGGTGCCCGTCCTCCGGCGACGGTGTGCTCGCAGTGAACGACGAGCAGGCGAGGAGGAGCGCGGCCAGGAGGCCGAGGTCCGTGCTCCTCGAGCGAATGCCCCACGCCATCGGCCGAGCGTAGCGCCCATCTCGAGCGGATTTCACGCGACGTCTCGGCCTCGCGAGCCGTCTTCGTGAGGTCGAATCCAACGATTCCGGAGTGTTAGCGCGATCGAACATCGGCGTCTCAACATGGGGGGTGGGGGGCGCCAACCCACCCGGGTGCTATGCCGACCCCGTCATGAAGCGTGTCTTCAGCTTGGCTCGGGTCGCGGCCCTCCTCCTTGTCGGGGCCACGGCGGCCTGCAGCGCGTCGCCGGACGAGCCTGCTGCGAAGCAGAACGACGATCTGACGAGCCTCACCGCCCGCGCGCGCAAGCTCGAGTTCGCCGGTTACGTCTACGTCGACGAAGGCTCGAGCGACACCGTCATCACGCTCACGGTCAAGCAGCAGACCCAGTCCGCGTTCGGCGCGCTCCAGGCGGCGAGCGTCGGCGTCAACACGCGCGAGCTGTCGAACGTCGACCCGACCACCTTCCAGAAGATCCCGGTCGACGTCGTCGACGTGAACAACCCCGAGACCGCGCCCCGCAAGATGTGGAAGGTCGCGTACACGTACACCGACGACGCGATCGTCCCGAACACGCTCGCCGACCGCTCGACGCTGCCGCTCGCGCTCCTCGGTACGAACTACCAGTCGCAGTCGGCGAAGATCCTCCCCGAGTGCACGAACAACGACGCGCTCGCGGCCGAGTTCCAGAACTCGATCTGGTACGTGTTCAACCCGCAGGCAAAGACCTGCGCCCCCGCGATGGCGGCGGAGCAGCAGCGCATCGACACCGATCGCGCGACCGGCGCCACCGACGCGACGTCGGGCATGCCCGTGCCGCTCGCGGAGAACCAGATCCCGTACTCGGAATTGAATCGCCTCTACATCCCGATGACGGTCAAGCTCACGCCCGTTCACCAGGACAACACCATCAAGTATCCCGAATACGACATGCTCTATTCGGGATTCGGCGTGGAGAGCGGCAAGCTCGTCATCGGCATGGTGAACGGCCTCATGGGCGACTGGGCCGTCGGCCAGGTGTTCGATACGTATCAGGACCCCGGCTATCCGATGTGGTTCGGCGGCATGCGCGAGATCTTCAACGCGCGTCCGGGCTTCGAGCTCGTGAGCATCGAGGGCCTCGACAACCCGCTCGACTTCGACGTGTTCGGCGAGCTGATCCACTTCAACAAGTTCGAAGACGTGATCGCCTTCGAGCTCGACGGCAAGAACCCGGCCGGGATGGGCGGGCTCGCGCGCAACGAGGTCCGCAAGGCGATTGCCAAGCAGCTCGCGCTGCGCTGGGTCACGTTCGAAGCGCCCGTCGAGGTCACGGTGAACGGCGAGACGCGCCCGCTCACCATCAAGCTCCAGACCATCTTCGGCACCGACCTCGATCCCGCGCCGCACAAGAAGGGCCTCAAGACGAGCGACGTGTTCGTCTACAACGGCCACTCGTATATCGGTTATGGCCCGCTCGATCCGAGCCGCCTCACGGCCGACGATTTCCCGGGCAGCTACCAGATCCTCAACATGAACGGCTGCGTCTCGTACAATTATTACGAGAAGGATTACTGGCCCCTGAAGCTCGGCGGCACGAAGGGCCTCGACATCATCACGAATGGCCTCGAGAGCTGGGTCACGGAGAGCGGCCAGGCGATGGGTCGCTTCGTCGGCGGCCTCATCGATGGCCAGTGGAGCAGCTATCCGGACCTCCTCGTGAAGAGCCAGTTCACGTATTACGGTTACGAGTGGGGCATGGACGCGCTCCGCGTCGTCGACGGCGAGCTCGACAACACGTACACGCCGGCGGAGAGGCCGATCACGGTCGCGGCGCCGGGCACGACCCCGCCGCAGCCGCCCCCGCCAGCGACGAACACCCCGCCCGCGAAGAACGACGACGCGACGCACTGAGCGGGTCGGACCCTACGGCGCCTGCACGCAGACGACGTCGTCGATCCGGAATCGATACGAGCCGCCCTTGCCATACGGGCGATAGATGGCACCGAGCGCCGCGTACGCGTTTGCGGCCGAGGTGAGCGGCGTCTTCGTCGCGATGGTGGCGCGCGCCGCTCCGTCGAGCGAGAACGCCACCGTCCCACCGGCGGCGAGCTCGAGGGAATAGACGTGATACTCGCCGGTCGGCGGGAGACCCCCGGCGTTGACCTCGGGGCGGCAATCGCTGCTCTCGCGGCAAGAAATGAGCGCGAACTGATCGGAATAGACGCGTAAGCCGAAGTCATCGGCGAAAGGCGTCTCGACCCCGAGGCCCGCGATGTCGACGGCCCCGTTCGCGGGGATCTCGTCGAGCGCGGCGGCGAAGGTGCATGTCACCGTCGAGAACGTGCCGGTGAACGAGCGCTGCAGCCAGTGGCCCGTCGAGGACGTGGCGCCCGCGTTGGGAAGGACGAAGAGGGCGGCGGACGGCGGCGATCGCCCCGTCCCCGTCCCGATCGAGCCCTCGCCGGCCACGAGCTGGAAGCCGCGCTCGATCGTCCCCTCGTCGAACGAGCTGCAAACGGCGTCGGCCGGACACGCGGTGGCGGGCCCCGCGTCGTTCGGAGAGGCGGCCGCGTCCGTCAACGCCAGCGTAGGTGCGCCGTCGGGGGCCGCCCCATCTGCGGCCCCCGCATCGGTCAGCGAGGACGGAGAGCCGCCGCTCAGCCCATCGAGCGCCGTCAGCGAGCACGCGGTGAGCGCGAGCGACCACAGTGTCAGGCGACCCACCATGACGTCATCGTACGGCTCGGCTCGGATGACGTCACGACGAAGGAGAGCGAGGCTATGCGCGTCGTCCTCGGCGCACGCGGCGCGCTGCGCCGAGGGCCGCGAGGCCAAGGAGCGCGAACCCCGGAGCGGAGCGGGTCCCGCGCGAACGGGACACCGTGCAGCCGGACTCCGCCCTCGCCGGGGCGGGAGAGGGCGCGGGCGCGGTCGGGGTCGTGATGCCCGGCACCACGCCTCCGCCCGGCGAGTGATGGTTCGTCGGCGGCTCGGCCGGCGCGACCGTGCCGTTGCCGTCCTCACCGCCCGCCGGCACCTCCGCCGACGGCGGCGGCAATGCGCTCGGGTCGACCGTGACCGAGAGGAGGTCCTTCCCCTGACGGATCAGCACGCGCGAGAGCGCCGCGCCGCTGCGGTGAAACACCAGCTCGTCCGCCTCGGGGCCGATCGGCGAGTCCTTCTGGCCCTCGTTCGTGACGGCGCGGAGCTGGTAGTGCGACTTGCCCTGCGCGTCGAGCGTGTCCGTCGCATAGAGGAACATGCTGTTCGTCCAGCCGCCCGCCCACGTGCGCGTCGCGCCATGGTCCAGGACGACCGCCTTCTTCTTCACCGGCACGATGGCGAGGCCCTCGTCCTTCACCGTGACCACCACCGCCGGCTCGGCGACGCCCGGCTCCTGATTCATCGCCGGCTGGAATTGCGAATAGGTCACTCCCGGGTAGCGCTCCTTGTATCCGCCAGTCTTGAAGTCCGTCTCCCAGAGCGCGTTGTTGGCGACGATGAAGAACCCCTTCGGGCCCGGGATGAATCCGAGCCCGCGCACGTCGCCCGCGAGCTCGCTCGGGATCAGCTTCGTCGGCTCGCCTTTGCCGTCATCCGGACGGCGCCACATCATGGGGATGTCGTTCTCGGTCGTCTCGTAATAGATGAAGCCGTCGCCGACGAGCTGCGCGAAATCCACATGAGGGACTTCGAAGTCGATATCGGCCTTGTTCCCGACCACCTCGTGCACCGTGAAGCCCGTCGGGGTACCCCAGAGGAAACGATCGGCGGTCGAGCCGTAGACGGTCGTGGCCTTGTCCGTGAGGACCTTGAACGCGCCCTGCAGGCTGACTTGCACGAGGGTCCCCGGCTGGCCTTCTTCCGTCGTGAAGAGGCTCATGAAGTCCTTGCCCGTCGAGGCGGGGCTCGTCACGGTGGCCGGCATTCCGAAGAAGGCATCCGCGCCCGTCCAGAGCGTGACATCCTTGGCCCAGCCATCGCTCAGACGAATGACCTTCGCCGCCACCTTCGTGTACGCGAGGATCCAGTAGCCGTTGTCGAGCGCCTCGATCTGCGGCGCGAGCTGCGACTCGCCCACCGGCGTCGCGATCGTGAAGCTCCACACCGGCGTCTCGAGGTGCGCGGGATCGATCTTGCTGATCGTCCCCGGCCTCTGGAGGAGGAGCTTGTCGTCGGCCGTCCAGCGGTAGCCCTGGACCTTCTCGAACGCGACCGGCGGCGCCGTCTTGTCCGTGAGGTCCTTCAGCCAGAGCGTCTGGCCGGGCGAGTCGTCGCCCTCGGGCGTCGGGGTGTTGTCGACGTAAGCGAGGCTCTTCTTCGATTTCGAGAAGGCCCAGTTGGGGGTGTTGCCGATCGTGGAGACGTTCAGCGGGGTGTAGTCGTCGATCGACGACGTCTCGCCGTCGAGGCGGAGGAGCGAGGGCTCCTCGTTCCCGCCGTGCAGAATGATGTCGGAGTCGCTCGGAGGAGCGAAGATCGGCTTCGCGTCGTCGTCGGTGAACGCGCTCTTTTCTGGAAGCTTCGGCAGCGAGGCCACCTTCTTGACCTGCAGCACCTTGGTCGGCGCAGGCAACGTGGTCTCGACCGCTTGATCGGCAGAGAAGGAGTGATCGCTCCCGCGCGAGCATGCGGCGGAGGCGGAGGACAGCGTGAGAATGGCGATAAGGCAAAATCGGCGCATGACACCGCTCTCCGCAAGTCGTGTGCCGAAGTGTGGGACAACGGAGCTGCAGCGATCTTCGACGCTTGGCGCCCGTGACGATCAGCCGGATGGGGGCAGCCGGGCCCGTTTGCTGGTCACAGCCGTGAGAGTAGGAGATCGCGGATACCGTCCTCGGCGAGCGTGCCCGCGACGTGGGCGGGGGCATGCTCCGCGAGCTCTGCCTTCGTGAATCCACCCGTGGCGACCGCGAGGCACGCGGCGCCGATGCCCTTCGCGGCCGCGATGTCCTTCGGCGTGTCGCCGATGACGATCACGCGGCACTCCTCCAGCGGCCGCCCGAGGCGCTCGGCGCCGCGCCGCGCGCCGGCGAAAATCAGCTCCGTGCGTTCCTCGGCATCGCAGCCGAAGCCACCGAAGGCGAAGGCGTCGTGGAGCGCACCGCGAACCAGCTTCGCGTACGCGCCGCGCTTGATGTTGCCCGTGCCGAGGCCGACCGCGACGTCGGGCAGGTTGGCCAGCGACTCGATCAGAGCGGACACGCCCGGGAGGACGCGGTACTGCTCCGATCTGGGAAGCTCGACCTCGAGGTAGCCGAGGTACTTGTCGAGGAACTCGTCGATGGCGGCCTGGTCGATGGCGGCGTCCTCGCCGTGGTGCTTGCGGAGTCCGGCGCGCGCGATCGCGAAGTCGGTCATGCCGTCGAACTCGAAGCTGAAGCCGTCGTCGCGGCCGAAGAGCTCGTGGTAGGCGGCGGTCATCGCGCGTCGTCCCGCGCCGCCGGTATTCACGAGGGTCCCGTCGAGATCGAACAGCAACACCGTGCTCATGGCTCGCTAAGCTAGCGCAGTGGCGACCTTCGGGCCCGTGCAGCATCGTTACCGGGCGAGCTCGTGGTCCCGCTTTCACGGCTCCCTCGTCGCGGTCGGCGTGGGCCTCCTGATCGCGCTCCAGGGGTTTGCGGCGGCGGGTGTCGGGATCACGGTCGGGGCGGTCGTGCTCGTGGCGGGCGCGCTCGCGGCGTCGCTCACCTGGCGCTCACCCCACGTGGAGGAGCGCCGCGGACGCGTCGCCGTGACGGACGGCGTCCTCCGGATCGACGGCCTCCCGAAGGTGACGAGCGCGACGCGCACCGAGGTCGAGCGCGAGGGAGATCCTCTGGGTGAAGGTCTTCGAGGGCAACGGCCGGCACCCGGCGATCTCCGTCGCCGCCTACTCGGAGGACGAGGCGGCTCGCCTCCGGGATGCGCTCGACACGGAGGAGCCCATCACGACGTTTCGTGTGGCGGGGATCAGCTCTTGGCCGGGTCGGCTCTTCTTCGGGCTCGCGCTCGTCGCCGTCGGCGCGGGCGGAATCCTCGGCGTGATGCTGGGCCAGGTGACGTGGTTCTTCCTGACGCTGCTCGGGCTCCTGCTCCTACGGATGCCGGGGAGCGCGACCATCGGAGCCGACGGCATCGTGGTCTCGTTCCTGGGCATCGAGACGTTCGTCCCGTTCAGCGATGTGGTGCGGGTGGAGCGGGACTACGGGATCGTGCTCCATCGAACCGACGGCGGGACCTTGCGCTTGCGCGAGCGACTGAGCGAGGACGCGGTCGACGCCCTGATGGATCGCATCGAGCAGGCGCGGGCGGCCTTGCTCGACACGTCGCTGGTCGAGCGCATGCTGGCGCGCGGCGACCGGACGGAGGACGCCTGGCGCGACGGCTTGCGGCGGCTCACGTCGACCGGCTATCGCAGCGTGGCGGTGGAGCGCGATCGCTTGTGGGAGGTCTACGAGAATCCGGGCGCGGACGAGTCGGCGCGCCGGGGCGCCGCGATCCTCCTGCGAGTCGCGGCGAGCGAGGACGAACAGCAGCGTCTCGTGCGGATCGCGGAGAGCGTCGTCTCGCCGGAGCTCCGCGAGCGGCTGCTCGAGGACGAGGAGTCCGAGGAGAAGCCCCGCGCTCGGCGTGCGGTACGATGAGCCCATGACCTACCTCTTCGAAGGCGAGGAGCACGCCGCGCTCCGGACGAACGCGCGGCGGTTCGCAGCCACGCACATCGCGCCTCACGCGCACGCATGGGAGGAGGCGAACGAGTTCCCGCGCGAGCTCTACCGGGTCGCGGCCGAGGCGGGCATCATCGGGATCTCGTATCCGATCGAGGACGGCGGCTCCGGCGGCGACATCGGCCATGCGCTCGCTGCGTCGGAGGAGGTCGTCCTGGCCGGGAAATCGGTCGGCACCTGCGTGGGCCTCGGGAGCCACGGCATCGCGCTGCCGCCGATCTTGCGCCACGGCACCGCGGAGCAGAAGCAGCGCTTCGCCGCGCCGGTCCTGCGCGGAGAGAAGGTGAGCGCGCTGGCGATCACGGAGCCGAACGCGGGCAGCGACGTCGCGCACATCACGACGCGCGCGCAGCGGGACGGGGATCACTACGTGGTCAACGGCGCGAAGACCTTCATCACGAGCGGCTGCCGCGCGGACATCGTCACGACCGCGGTGCGTACCGGCGGCGAGGGACACGGCGGGATCTCGCTCCTCGTCATCGAGCGCGGCACGCCTGGCTTCACCGTCTCGAAGAAGCTCGCGAAGACGGGCTGGTGGGCGAGCGACACGGCGGAGCTCGCGTTCGAGGACTGCCGCGTCCCGGCGTCGAACCTGATCGGCGAGGAGAACCTCGGCTTCCTCGCGATCATGATCAACTTCGCGAGCGAGCGCCTCTATCTCGCGGGCCAGTGCGTGGCGATCGCGGAGCTCGCGTACCGGGAGTCCGTGCAGTACGCAAAGACTCGCGTGGCCTTCGGCAAGACGCTGATGGGTCACCAGGTCACGCGCCACAAGCTCGCCGACATGGCGACGAGGATCGCGGCGGCGCGCGCGCTCGTGGGCGAGTGCGCCACGCGCGTGATCCGCGGCGAGCAGGTGCCGGCGCTCTGCGCGATGACGAAGAACGCGGCGACCGACATGTGCAGCTGGGTCGTCGACCAGGCGGTGCAGCTCCACGGCGGCGCCGGCTACATGCGTGAGACGGTGGTGGAGCGCCTCTATCGCGACGCGCGACTCTATCCGATCGGCGGCGGCACCCGCGAGATCATGAACGAGATCATCGCCAAGACCGAAGGCTATTAGTCCTCACCCGGATAGAGCGGAGCGGTACACTGCAGAGTGCAGATCATGGCCGATCTCGATCTCTCCCTCGTCCCCGAGCACGTCTTCGCCATCGCGAGGAAGCTTCAAGAGAAAGGGCACCGCTCGTGGATCGTCGGCGGCTGCGTGCGCGACTCCATTCTCGGCAAACCCGTCGCGGACTGGGACCTCTGCACGGATGCGCGTCCCGACTCGCTCATGAAGATCTTCCCGCGCGCGGTGCCCACGGGCCTGCAGCACGGCACCGTCACCGTCGTGATGGGCGGTCATCACTACGAGGTGACGACGCTCCGTGGCGACAGCACGTACTCCGATGGCCGTCGCCCCGACGCGGTCAACTTCGTCGACGACATCACGGCCGACCTCGCGCGTCGCGACTTCACCATCAACGCCATCGCCGCCGACCCCACCACCGGAGCGCTCGTCGACCCCTTCGACGGGCGGAAGGACATCGACCGTAAGTCGATCCGCGCGGTCGGAAAGGCGGTCGAGCGGTTCTCCGAAGACGGGCTCCGCGTGCTGCGCGCGGCGCGTTTCTGCGCGACCCTCGAGTTCGATCTCGACCCCGACACGTTCGCCGCGATCTCGCCCACGCTCGACACCTTCCGGAAGGTGAGCGCCGAGCGCGTCCGCGACGAGTGGGTCAAGGCCATGAAGGCGAAGAAGCCGTCGCGCGCGTTCGACGTGATGCGCGACTCCGGCATCATGGCCGTCACCTGTCCCGAGCTCATGGAGGGCGTCGGGATGGTGCAGAACAAGTGGCACACGTTCGACGTCTGGCGCCACGGCATGGCCTGCATGGACGCCTGCACCGGCGATCCGATCTTGCGCATCGCGGCGCTCCTCCACGACGTCGGCAAGCCGCGCACGCGGGCGTTCAGCGACAAGACGCAGGACTACACGTTCTACGATCACGACAAGGTCGGCGCGGAGATCGCCGATCCGATCTGCGAGCGGCTCCGCTTCTCGAACGACGAGCGCACGCGCATCGTGCACCTCGTGCGTCACCACCTGTTTCACTACGACAACTGGTCGGACGCCGCGGTGCGCCGCTGGATCCGCCGCGTCACCAAGGAGCGCATCGACGATCTGATGCGGCTCAGTGAGGCCGACCTCCGCGGCAAGGCGCCCGAGATCGACCCCACCATCCTTGCGCCGCTCGCGGCCCTCAAGCTCCACGTCGAGCGCATCCTCGCGGAGGGCGCCGCGCTCTCGACCAGCGATCTCGCCATCGATGGCAACGTCCTCATCAAGGAGCTGGGCATCAAGCCGGGCCGCATCATCGGCGAGATCCTGGAGTTCCTCCTCGAGGAGGTCATCGCGGATCCGGCGGTCAACACGAAAGATACGCTGCTGGCGAAGACCCGAGCGTTCGTGGCCGCAAGACAGGCCTAGCGCGCCGCTTCGCGCGCCTCCCAACGCGCGCCTCCCCGCGCGGATTCGTGGTAGGTTGCCGGGCCAATGCGGAAGCTTGGGGCCTCGGTCATCCTCGCGGGATTGCTCGCGGCGCCCGACGCGCTCGCGCAGCAGCCGCCGACCGCGCCGAACACGATCGCGCTCGGCGACTGGACGCTGTCGCCGACCATGGAGATCCGGGTCCGCGGCGAGTACCGCCGTGACGCGCCGGACCTCGGCGGCACCAATCTCCTCGGTCAGCCGAGCCCGCGCGTCCGCGACCAGTGGGACGTCATGGAGCGCGCGCGCCTCGGCCTCGGCGCAGAGCGTGGCGCCCTCCGAGCGCAGCTCACCCTACAAGACGCCCGCGCCCTCGGCTCGCCGAGCGCCGCGTTCGCCGGCGCGCGCGGCATCGCGGAGTTCCAGCCGTACGAGGCCTTCGGCGAGGTGCGCTCGAGCGGCGCGCGCCCGACGTACCTCCGCCTCGGCCGTCAGGCGGTCGTGTGGGGCGAGGGCCGGCTCATCGGCAACGCCGACTTCTCGCCGTCGGGGCGCTGGCTCGACGCGGCGCGCGCGCACCTCGCGGTCGGCAACTTCGACTTCGAGGCCCTCGCCGCCATCCTCGAGGTCCCGCGTCCGCTCGGCGCCGGGTTCGGTGACCGCTCGGGCTCGAACACGTCGGGCGTTCAGCTCTACGGCCTCACCGGCAAGTGGACGATTCACCCGCTCCTCCGCGTGGAGCTCTTCGCTCTCGCGCGCGTGGCGCGGAGCAGCGGCGACGAGCTCGACGGCTCGACCTTCCAGCTCGCGCGCGCGGTCGGCGAACGCTACACGGGCGCGGCGCGCATCTCGGGCGACGGCAGCGGCTGGAGCTACGGAGTCGAAGGCGCCTATCAGCTCGGCTCCGCGGACGCGGTCAGCTTCACCGGCGCCGACATCTCCGCCTGGGCGGCCGAGGCGCACGTCCAGAAGACGGTCGATCAGCTCCTCCTGATGCCCACGTTCCGCCTCAACGGCTCCTATGCCTCGGGCGACGACGGCAAGAAGGGCAAGTACAAGCAATTCGATCCGCTCCTCGCGGACCCGCAGCGCTTCCACGGACAGATGGATCTCTTCGCGTGGTCGAACCAGCTCGACCTGGGCGGCAAGATCACGGTCGTCCCGTGGACGGACACGATGTTCGGCATCGAGTATCGCTACGCGCAGCTCGCGGAGGCGAGCGGCGACTGGGTGGGCAGCTACTTCACGTCCTCGGGCCGTCAGGGCACGGGCGCGAAGTCGAAGGACCTCGGCCACGAGCTCGACGTCGGCTTCTCGTGGCGCCCCTGGATCCCGCTCGAGCTCCGCGTCGGCTGGTCCGGCCTCCTCCTCGGCGACGGCGCAAAGACGATCATGTCCGCGCAGAGCCGCGGCGATCGCCTCGCGAACGGCGCCCTCAGCCCCGCGAGCATCGCGCAGTACTCGTACGTGCAAGCGACGATGACGATCCCGTAGCGACGGCGACCGCGACGGCGACCCCGATGGCGATGGCGTCATGTGGCGCGTGTCGATCCTCGGTTCGATCCTGACCCGCACGGCGTCGTTCCCACCTGGGGCGTCGTCGATTTGGGCGCTGCAGCGTGATGGCCACCTGCCGCGTCCCCCAGCGTGTCCCCCGCGCCCCCGCCCCGATGGCTCGCGCCGTTCGGCGCTCGCATGCGCGCTCGCGCGAGGCCCATGACGCCGCGCGAGGGCGTTCACGGTGAACGCGACGCGCGAGAAGAGCGTGCGCATCTGGTTCGAGAGGTCGGCGCTGCTGCGGCCTTCGACGATGAGATGCAGGTGATTGTCCTGCACGGAATAGTGCAGGACACGCAGGCCGTTGCGCTTGGCGCCCTCGATGACCCCGCGAATCGCCGCGCAGATACGCTGCACGCGGAAGCTCGGGCCGAGCGCCACCCGCCGCATCGTGACGTGCACGGGATGACACGCCTTGTGCGGCTCGCGCGCGACGTGAGGGAGAAGCCGGTCTGCGCTCCGCGGCTCGCCCCGCGACGCGCTCCGTGACTCGACTCGGCCCTCGCCCCGCGGAGAACGAGAGAGTGTGTGACGGCAGGCTCCGCGCGGGACACTCGCCTCGAGTGCACCGCAGGACGCGACCGCCGTGCACCGCATGGACGCGTGCCTTGGTGGGCGTTCAAAACCTGTGGAAGCGCTTTTCTAGTTGCCGACCCAGCGGCGGTTCTTGCCGACGTCGGCGTGGACGAACCAGTCGTGCTTCGTCGGGTACACGCCCACGCCGCCGTCCCAGCCGAGGTCGCGGATCTCCTTCTCGACCGACAGCGGGGACATGCCCTTCGGGTCGCCGTCCGGAAGGACGATCCGGAAGTCGACCGCGTGGCCGAGCGAGTGCTGGCTGTGCGAGGCCACGTGATGGCCCTTCTTCCGCATCATCTCGTTCAGCTTCGGGCTCCGGTAGCCGCTCACCAGCTCGAAACGTGCGCCCGCATGCTTCTTGGCCAGGGAGCGGAGGAGGGTGAGGAGGCGGGGGTCGAACTCGTGGCGCTCGCCGGTGACCCGGTCGGCCAGGAGGGACGCGAAGCGCTCCTGCGTCGGGGAGGTGTCGTCCAGTGGGACGCGCTCGTCGGTGTGGGTCTGGATCAGCGTCGCGAGGAGGGGGGAGGGCTCCCGCGGCGCGGCAGCGGCGGTCGAGCCACCCTCGACCACCGTGATCGGGGCCGCTTTCTTCGAGGCGAGCGCGTTCGAATGGGACACCCGCGCGTCCAGCGCCGCCGGCGTCGCCATGCAGCCCGCTACCAGGACCGCGCCCACCGCCGCTCCGAGTCGATGCATGCCCTCGAATCTAATCTGGTACCCTGCCTCGGGCGAAATGTCTGACACGTCGACCGACATGGAGCTCCTCGCACGGATCGCCGGGGGCGATCCGGCCGCGATTGGTGAGCTCTACGATCGACACGTCTCGACCCTCTTTCCCATCGCCCTCCGCATCGTGCGGGAACGCGCGGAAGCGGAGGACGTCATTCACGATTCGTTCGTCGCGGTGAACGAACGGGCGAGCCAGTACGTCCCCGAGCGGGGGAGCGTCATCGCGTGGCTCGTGACGCTCGTGCGGAACCTGTCGATCGACCGGACCCGCCGCCGCGAGCGGCGCGGGGCCCTCGCGCGCGAGGTCATCGCGCACGAGCCACCACCGCCCGTCCCCAACCCCGAGGCCCTCACCGCGGACGCCGCCGAGCGTGACAAGATCAGGCGCGCGCTCTCGAAGCTGCCAGACGCCCAGCGGCAGACGCTCGAGGTCGCGTTCTTCGAGGGCCTCAGCTACCCCGAGATCGCGGCGCGCGAAGGCGTGCCCCTCGGGACCATCAAGTCACGCGCCGCCCGCGCGCTCGCCGCGCTTCGCGAGGCGCTCATCGAGGAAGGACTCATCGAAGCCCCATGACCGAAGGCCTTGCCCCATGAGCATCGAGCTCCACGAAGCCGTCCTCTCGCAGCGCGCCACGCGCGGCCCCGACCTCTACTACGCGTCGGCGATGCCGGCGCCGGACGCCACCAAGGCGATCCTCGGCATCATTCCCGGCTACGCCGACCATGGCGCGCGGTATCGCCACGTGATGGGCGCGCTGGCCGAGCACGGCATCGGCTCCGTCGCCATCGACCTTCGCGGGCACGGGCGCGCGCTCGGCACCCGCGGGTTCTGCGAGCGCTTCGACGAGTTCCTCGACGACGCCCGCGAGCTCCGCACGCTGATCGACGAGCGCGCCAAGAAGACGAAGGCGCCCACGTTCCTGTTCGGTCACAGCTTCGGTGGCCTCACCGCTGCGTCGTCGGTGCTGGAGGGTGCGGGGGCGTTCAAGGGGCTCGTCCTCTCCGCCCCCTTCTTCGGGCTCGCGCTCGAGGTGCCCAAGATCAAGCTGCTCGCCGGGCGCCTCGCCTCGCGGCTCTACCCGAAGCTCGGTCTGCCGTCCGGCCTCCACGGCAAGGACATGACGCACGACGCCGAGCGCGCGAAGGCTTACGACGAGGACCCGCTCGTCTT
Source organism: Labilithrix sp. (assembly GCA_046351255.1). Taxonomy (GTDB): domain Bacteria; phylum Myxococcota_A; class Polyangia; order Polyangiales; family Polyangiaceae; genus Labilithrix. Next base: position 117,817 of record JAXLYU010000026.1, on the reverse strand, counting down.
CCCGAACGCGACGGCGCGCTGGTTCACCGAGACGGTGAAGGCGCAGGACCGCGTGTTCCAGAACGCGCCGAGGCTCTCGATGCCGCTCTACATGGCATTCGGGACGGCGGACCCCGTCGCGAGCTTCAAGCAAGGCCGGCGCTTCTTCGACCTCGCAGGGAGCAAGGACAAGACGTTCGAGCCTCGCGAGGGCCAGTTCCACGAGATCGTCAACGAGCCCTCGTGGAAAGAGCTCGTCGAGTCGATCTCGAAGTGGGTCCTCGAGCGCGCCAAGTAAGCGCGCTCGTCGGCGCGTGCGCCGGCGCCCGACGATTTGGACGGCTACTTCTTCTTCTTGCAGAAGCCGAGGTCGCGCTTGGACGGACCGGAGCGGGCCGGGACGCACTCCATCGCGGTGTCTGCGCAGGGCTCGGTCTGCGAGCACGTCTGGAGCTGGCCCTTCGCTGCATTGCACGACGAGAGGCAGCGCGTGCCCGGGGATTTGTAGAGGAGCTGCGGGTTGCAGGCCTTCGGGGGCGCCTTGTCGCCGGTCCAGAGGCCGACGTTCGCGAAGTTGCCGGCGTCGGCGCCCTCGTTCGAGATCGCGCAGCACTTCAGATCGTTCGGGCAGTTCTTGTCCGATCCGCACTCCCAGGCCGTGCCCGGCGCCCACTCCGATGCGAAGTCGCCCGCCGCGTTCGCGCAGACGTCGACAGCGTTGCCGGGGTCCGTGTTCGGCGCGCAGTACGAGGGGAAGAAGTTCGTGCCGTCCTTCTTGCCCGTGTTGCAGCACACGGTTTCGGGCGCGCAGTTCTGGCGGCCGCCCGTGCCCGAGTCGGGGCCGGCGTCGTAGAAATCACAGAAGAAGCCGAGCTCGGTCTTGCGCAGCTGGGGCGCGTTCGAGCAGTTCGCGTCGCCGCCGGCGTCGCCCGTCGTGTCGTCGTCGTCACCCGTGGTGTCGTCGTCGCCCGTGGTGTCGTCGTCACCGGTCGCGCCGGAGCTGGACTTGCCGCCCGAGGACGACTGGGCTCCAGAGCTGCCCCCGCCTGGAACGGGCACCGTGCCGTTGTCGGTGTCGCACGCGACGAGAGAGATGAACCCCGCGGCGACGGAAGCCGCGAAAAGGAGGGCAAGCCGGGTGTGCTGCATGGCTGAGGCGTAGCACACACCTCGGAGCGCGGCAGGTGACGAGCACGAAAAGTTACGCGTTTTGTTCGCGATTTCGGCCGTTCAGTATTCGTTTTGCGCCCGGACGGTCACTTTTCCCGGGCCGGGTCGCAGCTTTGCGCAGCACGCGAGGCGGAACCGCGGAGGGGCGGACAGTATGGCGTCCAGGACGTCCTTCTCGTCGTCCTCCGGCGGGAGGAGGGCGTCCGCGCCTTCGACCACCTCGATATGGCACGTCGCGCAGCTCGCGCTCCGACAGGAGAAGGGGATCGGCGCCGCGTGATCGTCGCAGAGGTCCGCGAGGGCACCACCATCGGGCGCGTTGACCGTCTTCTTCTGCGCCCCGTCATGCGACTCGAACGTGATCTCCGGCATTTCGGCGGCGTTCTTACCACAGCACCGGCCGTTGCGTATCAGCGTCTCGTCAGCAGGAGCGCATGTTCATAGCGCGGCCGTTCGCGGAAGGCGGCCTGCGTGGGGGCGTGAAAATGGGGGCGGGCTTGCGACGCGGCCGCCACCGGCTCGAGCTCGCCGCCATGCTCCGCGACCCTCGCCACCACGTCGTCCGCGCGGATCGCGATGGGGCCGCGCGGGGTCATCTGGGCGGAGTCCGCGATGAGGAGGACGAGCGTCGCGTCCCGTCGCATCACCCGCGCGAGCGTCTTGAACAGCTTCTCGAGCTCGTGCTCCCAGCTGGCCGTCGCCTCGCGGCCGCCGAGCTTCAGATAGTTGCGGCGCGCGCCCATCTCGCCGCGCGCGAGCTTGCGCGAGTCGAGGCCGAGCCAGCGCAGGCGGAGCTCGTGATGCTGGAGGTAGTCGTAGGTCGCGACGTAGGGCGGCGACGTGATGACCGCGTCGATGGATGCGTCTTCCACCTTTCCGAGGACGGCTGCGTCGTCCTCGAAGACGCGCGCGCGCGGCGCGGGCTTCGGCATGAGCTCGAAGAGCTCGTCGAAGCGGCGCGCGAGATCGACCGCCTTCTTCACGAAGAGCCGCGCGGGATAGCCCGCCGCGACGCGCTTCTCGACCTGCTCGTCCGTCGTGTCGCCGCGCCTCGCGGAGAGCTTCACGAGGATCGACGAGAGCACGAGCATCAGCTCCGGCCGCGTCTCCGGCGGCGCCTTCGCGATGCCGTCGCGAAGGCTGGCGAGCTCGAGGAGGACGTGCGGCGCGAACGAGGAGACGTCTTCCTGCGGGAGGCGCTTCGACGCGCCCGACTTCGCCTTGCGCTTCGCGTCTGCGAACTCCGCCACGCCTTCGGCCGCCTTCACGAGCGCCTCCGTCTTCGCCGGCGGGTGGGGGAACGTCTTCGCGCGCGAGAGCATCACCGCGAGCGGATTCAGGTCGGACCCGATGGCGTCGCGGCCCGCGAGCATCGACTCGATGAGCACGGTCCCCGAGCCACAGAAGGGATCGAGGACGGTGCCTTGCTCCGCGACGAGCTCCTCGACGAGGCGTCGCACCGTGACCGGGTGCGCGCGCGCGGGGTAGGAGTGGAAGCCGTGGACGTGCGCCCGGTCCTCCGCGTCCTCGTCGGGTGAGGGCGTGACGTCGATCGCGTGGGCAAGGATCGCGGCCGCCTCGGCGTCGCCGCTCGTCTCGATCTCACCGCCGACGTTCGTGAGCGCTCGCCGTCTCGTCGTCGTCGCCATGGCTCGCGAACTCCTCATCCCGGGTTTCGGGCTCGTCCCTGGTTTCGGGCTCGTTGCTTCTGTACACGACCTCCGCGCTCTCGTCGTGCACATCGATACGGACGCGGCTATCGACCATGCCTGCGCTGAGGAGCTTCTCCGCGTGCGCGGGCTCGATGTCGAGCGTCTTCGCGATCTCCTTGGCCGTCTTGCCGCTGCCCGCCGCCTCCTCGGCCGCCGCCTGGAGCGCGCGATCGCCGGCTTCCTGGGCCAGGCCACGCTCCTTCTTGGCCTTGAGGCGGCTGCGGAACGAGAGCACGAGCGGCATCGCGGCGAGGAAGAAGAAGATGGCCTTCGCCATGATGGACTCGGGATGCACGACGAGCATCGCGAACGCCGCGGCCGTCGCGAACATGCCTTGCAGCACGGTCGCGATCGACGCCATGCGCGCGAGGCCGAGATGCTTCTTCTGCTCCTTGAGCGCCTCGATCGCGGCCTCTCCGCCGAGGTTGCCCTCGATGCGCGGGCCTCCGCAGACGCCGCACGCGCCGTTCTCGATCACCGAGGACGCCCCGCAGTGCGGACAGACGGTGAGGTTCGGGGTCAGGCGGCCGCCTTACGGCTTGAGGATCGTCGTGCCGGGGGGCGGGTTCAGCACGAACGCGTCGGCCGGGACGGGGACGTTCACCTTGGGGTCGGTGAAGTCGAAGCGGTTGCGATTGCCCTGGCCGTCGACGATGAGGGCGCGGCGCACGTGGCTCGTGGCGCTGTCGACGTAGAAGAGGACCTTCGTGTACGCCTGCGTCTCCTTCTTCGGCGAGCCCACGAGGACCTGGCCGCCCGGGAAGCCCATCGCGTTGCCGTCGTACATGACGAACGTGAACGCATCGCTCAGCTTGCCAGTGCCGGTGAGGAAGGAGAGGGCAGCCGGGTACTGCGACTTGTCGATCGACTGCTCGAACATCTGCTTGTTCGCCGCCTCGTAGACCTTCAGCGTCGCGCCGTCCGACACCACGCGGTTGCCGGCGGGGTTGTCGTAGTCCCACGCCATCTTGCCCGGCTTCGAGAACAGCACCTTGCCGCTCGAGTTCTTCTTCACGTTGTGCGACTTGACGAAGAACTCCTGCGTGAACGGGCTCGAGAACGAACCGGTCGAGTCGTAGAACGCCTGGACCTTGTTCACGACCGTGGCCGTCGCCTCCGGGGAGGCGGCGACCGGCGCGGGGGCCGCGGAGCCGCTCGGGGCCGGGGTGCCCTGGGCGAGGGCGGGGGCCGATAGAGCCGCGAAAGCAGCCAGCAAAAGGGCGGAAGAGAACGAGGCGAAGCGGGACATCCGGTACTCCGAGGGGTCTATCTATTGGACGGGCGACCCGCGCGCAATATTGCGCGTAAATCTGCCTTTACACTTCGTTTTCCAGGGAACCCTCGAGCGGGAGCGTTCGTTCCCGCAAGACCAAACGCCGTGCCCTGCAGGTGGGTTACAGCGATCGCGAGGGCGTCCGCGGCGTCAGGACGGGGCACCTCCGCGAGCCCGAGCACCACGCGGATCATCTGCGCGACCTGCGACTTCTCCGCCCGGCCCGCGCCTGCGACCGTACGCTTCACCCGCGCCGGCTGGTATTCGAACGGGGGCAGCCCCGCGCGGGCGCAGACGAGGAGCGCGACGCCGCGCGCGTGCGCGAGCTTCGACGCGGCCTGCGCGTCCTTGGCGAAGAACATCGTCTCGATGCTCGCCGCGACCGGCTTGTACTTCGCGATCACGTCGAGGAGGTGCTGCTCGATCGCGACGAGGCGGTCGCCGAGCTCGCCCAGCTTGTCGACGTCGCAGACGCCGTGGGCGATGTGCATGAGGCGCGTGCCCGTCTTCGAGACCACGCCCCAGCCGAAGTGACGCGTGCCGGGGTCGAGGCCGAGGACGATCGTCACGCGCGGAGTCCCCTCACGACTGCGCCTTCGCCATGTCTTCTTCGGAGACGTCGAAGTCGGCGTACACGTTCGCGACGTCGTCGTGGTCGTCGAGCACGTCGACGAGCTTCAGGAGCTTCAGCGCGTCGTCGCCGGAGACCGACTTCAGCGACTTGGGAAGGAAGGCGAGCTGCGAGTCCTTGACCGCGATGCTGGCCTTCTCGAGCGCGTCGACGATGGTCATCAGCGCGTCCGGAGGCGTCGTCACCGTCCAGTGGTCCCCATCGTCCGAGTAGTCGTCCGCGCCCGCGCCCACCGCCGTATCCATGAGCTGGTCTTCCGTGGCCGCGCTCTTCTCGAGGTGGATGATCCCCTTGCGGTCGAAGGCCCACGCCGCCGTTCCCGCGCTCCCGAGGACGCCGCCCGCCTTCTCGAAGATCTTCCGGAGCTCCGCCACCGTGCGGTTGCGGTTGTCGGTGGTGCCCTCGATCAGGAAGAGGACGCCGCCGGTGCCGGTGCCCTCGTAGATGACCTCCTCGACGGCCGGCCCCTCGATCTCACCGGTGCCGCGCTTGACCGCGTTCTTGATCGTGTCGCCTGGCATCGACTTGGCCTTGGCGTCCGCGATCGCCTTGCGAAGGCGGGGGTTGTTCTCGGGGATGCCGCCGCCCAGGCGCGCCGCGACCGTCAGCTCCTTGATGAGCTTCGTGAAGAGCTTGCCGCGTTTTGCATCGACGACGCCCTTCGTGTGTTTGATGGTCGCCCATTTGGAATGGCCGCTCATGCCCAAGGACCGTAATGAAAGGTCTTTCGGGCTTCAATTACTTTGCCGATACGGCTTCGGGAGTGCAGATTGAAGGGTGTGGAACCCCGAGTCGTTGGCGGGTGCGCACTCTTTCTAGCCGCGCTCTTCGCCTGCGGGACCCGCTCGAACGAGCCGTCCCCGACGGTCGAGGCGGAGGAAGAGCCCGTCGAAACGGCGCTCGACCCCCAGAAACGGGTGGCCGCCCCCGAGCCGAAAGAGGTCCCGGCCGCCGTACCCAACCCCACGCGCGTGGTGCTGGTCACGCTCGACGGCGTGCGCTGGGAGGACGTGCTCGGGGCGACTCCCGAGACGAGCACGAGCGCGATGCCGAACCTGCACCGCCTCGTGAAGGATCGCGGCGTCGCGTACGGCGGCGCGGGCTGCGAGAACGACGTCCGCGCGAGCGGCCCGAACTTCGTGTCGCTCCCGGGGTACGTCGAGATCTTCACCGGCAAGGCGCCGGTCTGCCAGCACAACAACTGCCCCAACATCGACTCGGAGACCATCGTCGACGAGGCGCGCGCGACCTCGCATCGCGAAGCCGACGTCGCGGTCTTCTCGTCGTGGAACCGTTACTCGGCCGCCGTCGCGAAGGATCGCAAGGCGATCGTCCTCTCCGCGGGCGCGCGCACGATCAAGCTCGCGGCGGCGAAGGAGGATGACAAGCTCCGGTCCTTCCTCGTCGAAGGCGCCGCCAGCGCGGGGTACCCGGGCTGGGGGGACTACCGCAAGGACGAGCATACGGCGAAGGTGGCGCTCCGCTACCTCGAGACGAAGACGCCGCGACTCCTCGTGATCGGTCTCGGCGACGCCGACGAGCAAGCGCACCGCGGGGACATCGCGGGCTACCGCAGGGCGATCACCCGCGCCGACGACATGCTCGGCGAGCTCGACCGCACGCTCGGGCGCATGGGCGACGACGGCGCCGAGACCGCGGTCATCGTCACGACCGATCACGGCCGCGCGAAGAACCTGTTCAATCACGGCGCCGTCGCGCCCGAGTCCGCCCGCGTATGGATTGCCGCTTTCGGCGCGGGCATCACGCACCAGGGCGTAACCTGTGCGCCGGAGCCGATGAGGCTCGCGCACGTGGCGGGCGCGGTTCGACAGCTGCTCGGGATCGACTCCGAGCTGGAGTCGGGCCCGCTCGCGGACGCGATGCTCGTGCGCGGGCCCTGACGCTCGGGATCACGTCGTCACGTCGATGCCCGGCTTGGTGCCGTCGCCGCCGCCGTGAGGTTCGCGAGCGATCGAGCCATGTCGCGGTCGAGCTCCTTCTGGCCGTAGAACCAGGTGAGGAGCGGGCCGTCCATCGTCTCCTCCGTCTCGATGCGCGTCGTGTCGAGCGTGGGCGACGAGAGGCGCCAGACGTGGATCGCCTTCGCGACCGACGCCGTGCCGGTCCACGCCAGCTCCTCGTTCGGGCGGACGAGCGCGATCTGCGAGGTGATCTCGGTGTCGCCGGTCTTCCACACGAAGGTCTCGCCCTCGCGCACCGCGCGCGGCGCGTTCATCCGGGAGATCTCGGGCTGCCACGACGGCCACGCGGAGAATCCGGTCAGGAGCGCCCACACCTTCTCGCGCGGGGCGGCGATGACCACCGCCTGCCGCGCATGGAGCGGCGCATCGGACTGGACCTGCCCCCGGCCGGCCTCCGCGTGCAGGGTGGAGAGGCTCGGGCCGCAGGCGACCGTGAGCGAGGAGAGGGCGAGCCGGCGCGTCGAATGGCGGAGAGCCATGGCGAGCTCGAGCGGCTCGCGGCGGGGCGATCGGCCGTACCCGCCGGTGTCGTGCGGATCACGGCGCCGCCCGGTGTCGCGTACGAGATCCTCGCGCCGTTCGCGGCGACCCTCCGCGTCGCGTTGCCGGAGATCGAGCTCGAGGTCAGCTCCACCGTTCGCTACGTCGATCTCGTGGGCCGGAGTACGCGCGCTCGCTGCCGGCCCGGCCGAAGCTCACGGACCTCGCGTGGATCGCATGGCCGTCGACCCACGCCGACATTCCGCCCAACCCGCAGCTCGCCGCCCGGATCCCGAGCTTCGCGCCCGTGTTCGCCTCCGACGACTTCCTCGTCCAGCTCCGCGCGGCCGAGCGCGGCGTCGGCGCGATCGTGCTGTCGACGAAGACGAGCGCGCTCGCCGGCGCGGCGCCGCTCGTGAACCTCGGGATCGATCTCGGCCCGATGAAGGCCGGCCTTCATCTCGTCTGCGCACGAAGCTCCCTCACGATCGCACGCGTGCGTGTGGTCGCGGATCGGCTCGTGCGGGAGCTCGCGCCGCGGGCTCGTGTGGCGCGAGCAGCGCGCTGAGTTGGTCAGTCGACCGACCGGCTCTGGCGTGCGAGCGGTGAGCGAACGGCGAGCAGATCTCTCGACGCTGCTCTCCATCGATGACAATCTCGGATCATGACCTGCCGTGCGTTTGTCGTCGGCCTGGCGACGGTCGCAACGCTCGTGGCGTGCGGAGTCGACGTGGTGGGCACGGCGCCGTCGAACGTCGACGCCGTCGAGGCCGGTGCTCCAGGCGTGGTCGAGGCCGGCGTGGATGGCGGCGGCCCGGACGCGTCGTCGGTGAGTCCGCCGAGCTTCGACGGAGGATGCCGTCCGACGAGCTGCGGGATCGACGCGCCGGAAGGATGGACGCTGGTGACGGTCGCCGCGACCGGCGCCGCATGCCCGGCGAGCTTCACGACGAAGGACCTCCTCGCGGATCCCGTGGCGCCGCCGGAGGCGTGCGAGTGTGGCTGCTCCGTCACCGCCACCCCGTCGTGCACCTCGACCCAGCGCGTCCCGACGCGCTACGACGGGCCGACGTGCTCCTCGACGGCGAGCGCCCTCCAGGCCTACCCCGACGGGACCTGCCGTGGCACGTCGCTCGCTCCCGGCGATCACGAGCTGTTTCCTTCTCCGCCCCCGAGCGGGCCGGCGACCTGCAAGGCGACCACGACCCCACGTCCGACCAACGTGACGACGACGCCCGTGCGATTGTGCGTGCCTCCGAGCTGCGATGGCGCATGCACCGGTGTTGGCACGCAGGTCTGCATCGTGGCCGCGGGGGAGCGCGAGTGTCCGGGCACTCTGACCAAGCGCCGCCTCGGCGAGGGCACGGACGTCAGCTGTCCCTCATGCGGCTGTACCGCCACGCCGCCCGCGAAGTGCACGGGCACGTGGAGCCTCTACACGGACTCGAATTGCGCGTCCGTCCAGGATGCGATCGCCGCCGATGCCTGTCTGCCGACGAAGACGAGCACGGTTCGTTCGTATCGCTGGGCGCCGGATCCGGTCGTCGTGACGTGCGCGGCGGCCCCCGCGCCCGGTGTGCCGTCGCTCACCGGGCCCGCCACGCTCTGCTGCAAGTAGCCTCGGCCGCGCGACGGTGGAGACGGAACCTCGCCGCCTTCTGGCGCTGATCGTTCACCCGTCGCGCGAACCTACTTCACCGGGCCGGGGAGCGCGCAGCGGTTGTTGATGCAGAGGTAGTTCGGGTTGTTGCAACAGTCCGAAGACGTCTTGCACGACTCGAACTCCTGCGCGCACTTCGGAACGACGTTGCTGCAGACGAGCTTGTTCTCCCCGTTCGGGCGGCAATAACCGCCGCAGCACTCGTCGCCCGACTCGCAGCTGTTGCCGTCGGACTTGCACGGATCGACGACCCAGTAGCCACGCGAGTTGCCCGCGAGGAGCTCCTGCGCCGGGAGATAGAACGCGGGATGGGACGGATCGGTGCCGGGCGCGGCGTTCAGATCGATCGCGGCGACCCAGAGCTTCTTCGGCGTCGGGTCGACCGAGATGTCGTGGTAGCGCGGATCGCTGTGCCACGGATTGATCGTCGCGACGTTGCCGTACATGCGGCGGCTCGTGAAGACGACCCAGGCGTAGCCGCCCGACGGGACGGGGTTCACGGTGGGCTCGTAGTTCAGCGTGGGCTCGACCGCCTTCGTGTGGCCGTTCGGGCCTTCGGGGAGGTAGCCCGTGCCGTTGAGGCGCGCGAGCTCCGTCGCGATGGGCGTGCCGTCGACGGTGGTCTGCGTCCAGTAGAGCTGCCCGCGCGCGCCGATGTCGGCGTTGCCGCCGCTATCGCCCTTGCCGCGCGTGCCGCCGTAGTCGCGTCCGTTGGCCTCCACCTCGAGCTCGAAGACGACCGCGTCGTTGGTGGGGAGGAACGCGGGATAGAGCGCGGCCATGGTGTCCGAATCGAAGAGCGTCTTCATGGGGCCCCACGTGCTCGTCGTCTTGTCGAACGGGAGGTAGCCGAGCGTCTTTTCGTTGTGCTTGCCCGCCGGCGCGCCGGTGAACATCGTGAAGGCGAGCGCCTTTCCGTCGGGCGAGAACGCGGGATACGCGGCGCGGAGACCGCTCGGCCAGCCGGTGGTCGTGACCTTCTCGGGCGTCGCGGGCGCCGTGCCGCTGACCGTCTTCCAGAGGAAGCTGCCGGAGTCGGTCGAGCCGGCGGCGGAGCTCGAGTCGTTGAGGAACATCGAGCCGTCGGGATAGATGGCCGACCACGCGTACGACGCGCTCGCGCCTTCGGGCAGCATCGGCGTCTCGCCGTTCGGGTAGGCCTGCTTAAGATCGTAGGTGGAGAACTTGCGGTCGCCAGCCTCCTTCTGCTGCGTGATGAGGAGGCTGCCGTTCGCGGCCACCGAGTGACACACGCGGCACTTCGAGCTGTCACCCGTGCTGCCCGCGACGAGGACGGGCTCGGTGGAGCCGCCGCGCACGCCGAGCGTCGCGCCGCCGAAGCGGCCCTTGCCCTGACCGGGGACGTCGGGGAGCGCGCCGTCGTAGTTCTTCGCGAGCTTCGTGCCGTACGAGTTGTAATAGACGATGCCCTTCAGCGGCGCGGAGGCCACCTTCCACTTCATCGTCAGCGGGCCGAACGCCTTGTCCGCCGTCGCGAGCGTGATGGAGACGCTGACCTCTTCGCCGCCGTTCGACTGCAGGAGCTGTTTCCAGGCCGCCTGCGGGATCTGGTAGTTCTTGAAATTGTCCGTCGGCGAGTTGCTCGCGAACACGCCTTCGTATTCGAAGTTCGTCTCCGAGAGCTTGATCATCACGGCCTTGTAGTGACCGATGTCGCCCGGCTGCCACATGAGGAGCGGCGGGAGAATTCCGCGCGGCCACACCGTGCCGTCGTAGGGGTAGAGCGCGGCGAGCTTGTTGTCCGTCTCGGTCGCGCCGTGGAGACGATCGATCGTCGCCTGATCGACCTTGCCGCCAGGACCGTCGCCGCCGACGCCGCCGAGGCCACCCGCGCCGGTGCCCGCGTCGGGATCGGGCGGCGGCTCGGTGCTTCCGTTCTGGAACGACTTCAGCTTGATCGTGACGGAGGTCTGCGCGGCCTGTCCTTCGTAGACGGCCTGGATGATGGCCTTGCCGCCGACGTTCGTGGACGCAGTGAAGAGGCCGGTCGTCAGGCTGATCGAGCCGAGCTCACCGCGATCGATGGTCCACGACGCGGGGACCTCCTGACCCGTGGCCTTGATCTTCGCCTTGAACTGAATCGTGGGCGCGGGATCGCCGACGTTGATCGTGAGGATCTGATCCGTCGGCTCGATCGTGATCGGCTGGCCGATGGGGTTGCCACCCTCACCGCCGCCACCGTCGCCGGGATCGAAGAGGCCGCCGGAGCTCGAGCTTGCGCCTCCTTCGAGCCCACCGGAGGTTCCGTTCGGATCGTTGAAGCCCGAGCCTTCGCTCGAACCGCAAGCAGCCGCGACGGCTAGGGAAAGTGATGAAAGAAGAAAGGCGGAGCGGACCCTGCGCATGCAGGAATATTACCGTCAGACTGTGGGGCCCTGGCCATTCGCCCGTTCGAATGAGCCCGAGATCGGGAGGAGGACGTACGACAGGGTCGGGGGGTGCAGGCTGGGGCAACGCGGTCTGGCAGCGCTCGTGGCGACCGCATACCTTCCGCGAAAATGGTGGTGTTCAAGTGTCACTGCGCCACGTGCTTCCACGAGTGGGAGCCGGGGCCGACCAGCGCCTGTCCGCGTTGTCGCAGCACGGAGGTCCGGGCCGGCGCCTCACCGATGACGACGAGCATGCGGAAGCCCGACAAAGGCTCGAACCTCCACTACCTGTGGATCGCGCTCGCGGTGATGGCGATCTTCCTCCTCTTCGGCTTCGCGGGCTGCTCGCGTCTCTTCTTCCCACCCAGGCGGTCGCGCCCGTAGGCAAGATCGGACCGGTTCGGATCGGATCAAGTCGAGTCAAGTCGAGTCGTGGTCACCGTGCTCCTGGCTGCGATCGTGGTCCCGCCGCCGCTGCGAACCTCGCGCGGATGACGAGCGCGCTCTTCGAAGCGCCTCCGACGACGCGCGTCCAGGACGGCGGCCTCACCGCGATCGTCGCGGGCCGAAGGGCACGGCCTCACGATCGTGATGCCGGGCGGTCCGCTCCAGCTCACCGAGGTCGCGAAGCAATCGGTGGCGAGTGACCTCGCGCTCTCGATCATCGCGCCCTCGCGGAGGCGCCGGACGCCGCCGCCCAAGCCGACGCCGCCGCCCAAGCCGACACCGCCGCCCAAGCCGACGCCGACACGCTTCGACGCGAAGAACGCGGAGGCCCTGTCCCTGCCGACTCCTCGGGCTCGGCAAGGCATGAGTCTCGGGAGTCGTCGGGCCTGCAAGCCGCGACGCGTGCACATCGGTGGAGAAGCGTGGAATCGCATGCACCAGCCGCTGGCGCCCCCACGTGTCGACGCCGCGGCTCCACCACGCACGAGCCGCGGATCGACGCTCTGACGCAAGGCGTTCGCGTCCCCGAGCCGAGAGGGGCATCGATGGTCGAGGCGCCTTCACCGAGGCCGTCGAGCGCGAGCGCGAGGCTTCTCGGGATGCTCTGCGTCGACCTTCACGGGGGCAATCGAATCGGACCCGAACATGTTGTGGACACGGCGTGCTCGAGCGGGAGGACCTGGACGGGCACGGCCCGTTCGTGCTCGGCGAGAGCGCTCGGTTCCTGCAGGCTCGGCAGGACTCCGTGGTGCAGAAATCGTCGGGTGATGCGAAGCCACGAACGAGATGGGGGGCTCTTCGACGAGGCGTCATGCGAGCGCGGAGCGCGAGCTCGTCTGGCGCTCACCTCGAGGGGGCGAGGGGAGGACGCCCGCAGCAAGCCCGGGACGCTCGCGCCGCCCCACGCCGAGACGGTCGCAGCAAGGAACGACGCCCGTGCGAGGCCCGCGATGTGACACGGGAACGCAAGACGAGAACGCGAACGCGAACGCGCGCCGCGACCCGCGAGCCGCGAGCGCAAGACGCGGGGACGGGCTAGCGCGACGCGCGAGCGCTGCGTGACGGCGGTGCGTCCGCTGGGTCCAGCAAGCCTCGCTCCCGCCACCCCACGCCGAGCAGCCATGTTCGAGGGGCGACGCGCGACCACGGGTGGAGGTCCTCGAAGGTGGCGGGAGGGCGCGCGAAGCCATCGAAGCTGGCGGCGGACGAGCAGGGGTCCGCGAAGGCACGGTCACCGATGATGCGATGGTGTTTCTGCGCGTTCATGAGCACATAGCGGAGCGCGTTACGCGTCTCGGTTGGCGTGCGGAGGTCGTGGCGGTGGTAGCGGCCCGACCACAGCTTGCCTCTCCGCCCGAAGAGCGCATTGAGACGGCGCGCCACGCGGATCTCGAGCCCTGCGATACCGCGCGAGAGGGCGCGCTTGTCGGTCGCCTCGACGATGAGATGGAGGTGGTCGGTCTGGATCGAGAAGTGAACGACCTGGAACGGCTTCGCCTCCTTTTTCGGGTCGAGCATCTTCCGCTGCGCCGAGAGTGCCTGCTTGACGACCCGCTCCACCGCCTCCTCGCGCATCGACGGGATGCCCCGCACGACGCGCAACGTCACATGAACGGGATCGCCCTTGCGATGCGACGGACGCACGCGATGCGGGACGAACCCGCGCTTCTCGTCTGGCTTCTGCGGGCGCCCAGCGCCGGCCCGAGGCCCGCCGTGGGTCCGCGGCGCGAGGTCGAGCGGGAGCTGCCGCGTCAACGACGCTACCGGGGGCTTGCGCCTGGCTGGCATCTCTTCAATATGAATTCGGGCAACAATCTTGTCAAGGCCTCGGCGGGGTTCGTGAGCACGCGCCAGGAGGATGACGAGGTCTGCGGAGAAGGTCACGCCGGCGTCTGTGCGCTGCCTCGCGGGCCTCGCACGGGCGTCGTTCCTTGCTGCGACGGTCTCGGCGCGTGGCGATGCGAGCGCCCGCCCGACGAGCTCGCGCTCACGCGCTCGCATAACCCCGCCTCGAGCGGTCGCACGTGAAGACGACCCCGCGGTCGTGCCCGCGGCTCTTGTCGGAGGGAGCTCCGCTTGCGACTTGAATGCGGGCGACAACCCTTCGGTCCAGCCCGACCTTGCGGGCCTCGCACGGGCGTCGTTCCTTGCTGCGACGGTCTCGGCGTGGGGCGATGCGGGCGTCCGGGCGCGCTGCGGAGGTCCTCCTCGCGTTCCCGTCCGTGGCCCGCCAGACGAGCTCGCGCTCACGCGCTCGCATGAACCCCGCCTCGAGCGGTCGCACGTGAAGACGACCCCGCGGGCCCGCCCGCGGCGCTCTTGTCGGAGAGCTCCGCTTGCGACTTGAATGCGGGCGACAACCCTTCGGGCCAGCCCGACCTCGCGGGCCTCGCAGGTCGGGGAGCGCGGGATGGCCGGTCGAGAACGCGACGCCGTTCGCGTCGCGCAGTCATGGGCACCGCTTCGACGTCGAGGTGGCGAAGAAGTTCCACCCCGAGCTCGTGAAGCCCGAATGGGTCACGGGCGTCGTTCCTTGCTGCGACGGTCTCGGCGCGTGGCGATGCGAGCGCCCGCCAGACGAGCTCGCGCTCACGCGCTCGCATAACCCCGCCTCGAGCGGTCGCACGTGAAGACGACCCCGCGGTCGTGCCCGCGGCTCTTGTCGGAGGGAGCTCCGCTTGCGACTTGAATGCGGGCGACAACCATTCGGGCCGGTTCGAGCTCCTCCGTCGTCGCGAGGCTGCGTGGCCGGTGGAGGTTTCCCTCGTCTCCACCCCCCCGAGCGTTCATGGGATGTCGCGCTCGGGCGTGCGCCCCGCGCGGACACGTCTCATCGCGCGGACGCGATCTGGCCACTGGCGTGTGTCACCTCTGGGGCGGTGCGAGCGCCGGCGGGGCTCGCGTCCTGGGTGGTCGGAGCTCGGCCCCGCGCGACTTGAATCCGGGCGACAATTCCTCGCCCACGACGATGCCGACGATGCGGTGGCGGATTCTGCGCGCATCTCCCATGCGAGCGACAGATGGCATGGCTGACGGGACATGTCATGACGTCTCGCGCCGACTTGCGCGCCGCACGCGTGTGGAAGCGTCTTCGCCTTCGCTGGGGCGCGTCGCGTCTTCGTCCTCCCCAGGTTGAACGCAGCGGCTTCGGCCCGCCGCGACCGGCGGTCAGGGATCCTCGTCGTGAGGAGGGACCTCGGGGGCTTCGTACATCGCGACGAGGTAGTCGAGCTCGCCTTTGGGCAGGTCGTGCTGCTTCGTCGCTTCCTCGGCCCCAGGCGCGGATGCGCGAGAGGAGCGCGACGGTGACCACGAGCACCGTGAGCTAGCGGCTCAGGCTCTGCGCACGCTTCAGCAGCTCCGCATGGAGGTCGTCGGGGGCTCCGGACACCGCCATGCGCCTCGTCGTGCGTCGTGGTCGTCGTCGTGGGTCGTGGTCGTGGTCGTGGTCGTGGGTCGTGGTCGTGGGTCGTTGTCGTGGGTCGTTGTCGTGGTCGTGGGTCGTGGGTCGTGGTCGTGGGTCGTGAGCGGCGGTCAGGGCGCGGGCGGCTTCACGCGCGTGCTCGCGCGGAAGGCGTCGTCGGCGTGGTGGGCGGCGGCGACGAACTGCTCGTACTTCGCCTGCGGGACGGTGCCCGTCGTGACGTCGAGCGTGAAGTCCTCTTCGATCACGGCGCCGTTGACCGTGATCTTGCGGGTCGCGCTGAAGAGCGGGCCCTTCTCGTCGAACGGACCCGGGAGGCGCGTGAGGCTCGCCTTGGCCGGGAGGTCGACGCGACGGCGCACGTGGTACTGCGTCGCGCGGTTGATCGCGAGGGCGCTCTCGCGCGCGGCTTGCGAGGCGTACGTGGCGCTGAGCGAGGTCACGAACGGGCGCGGGAAGACGTAGTGCACCGGATCCATGCCGGGGAGGATCCACGCGCGCGTCTCGGGCTTCGTGCCCTCGACCTGCGCGTAGGCGGGGGCCGTGAGGTCCGCGCGCATCGCGACCTGCCAGCTGCCCTCGCTCGAGGAGAGCTCCACCTTCTCCACCGTGGCGAACGGGACCCAGCCGAGCGCGATGCCGCGAAGCGCGCGCTGGCGCTCGACGCCGACGAGACGCACGAGCGCTTCGCTGAGGTCTTGCGCCGTCTGGCCGCGGAGGAGGACCGTGATCGTGCCCTTCGCGTCGCCCTTCTCGTCGACCGTGAGGCGGATGTCGATCTCGTCGCGCTCCTGCTCGCCGCCGCCCGTGCCGGGGAGAACGCCGATGCGGCCGTCCGGCCAGAGCGCGTTGCGGCCACGGAGCTCGGGGCTCACACGGCCCGCGGGGAGCGGCGGGCCCGAGACGTCGGCGTCGATCCAGATGTCGGCCGTGCCGCCCGGCGCCTTCTCGTCCGGGACGTGCGCGACCGCGAGGGCGTGCATGAAGCGGCCGTAGTGTGGCGGGAAGCTCGCGCTGTCGGAGAAGGGCTCGTTCTCGGCCACCGCGATGTCCGTGTGGACGCCGAGCTGGCGGAGCGCATGCACGATGAGCCACGTGCGGCTGCCCTCGTGCGTGACGAGGATGCCGCGCGCCGTCGTGCCGTGGTTGCCGCCGCGGCCGAGATCGAGATCGGACAGCACCATGCCGTTCGCCTCCTTCACCGCCTGGCCGCTCGCGGAGACGATCTTCTCGACGAGCGCGCGCGACGGCTGGAGGCCCGCCGCTTGCTCGCGCGCCCACGTGGTGACCTCGGGCGCGTCGGACTCGAGCGCGGCCACCGTCTCGCGGAGGCCGCGAGCCACGTCGTCCCACGTCGCGGTGGAGAAGCTGATGCCGACGTTGCGGTCCATCTTCGCCACGCCCGCCTCGAGGCGGCGCACCGAGCGATCCTTCATCTTCCAGACGAGGACCTTGTTCGCCCCTTCGCTGCGCTCTTCGGCCTTGCCGAGGAGCGGATGCGCCCAGAGCGTCGACTTCAGCGCCGACGGGTAGCGAAGCTCGATCGTGGCGTCACGAACCGCGGTGCGCTCCGGCAGCATGTCCGGCGTGTCGATCGTGATGTTGCCCGTCTCGTTCGGCAGGCCCCAGCCCTCGTAGATCGCCTCGACCGCGTCCCCCGCCTCGAGCTGCGAGAGATCGGCGTGCGACTGCGACGCGCGCGGCGTGGGATCGGGCAGCACGACGCGACCGTCCTTCTTGAAGATGCGACGGCGGAGGATGCGGGCCGCGTCGCGGCCGTAGAGCGTCGGCGGCGTCGCCTGCGCGTTCGTCTCGACGTCGGTGGTGCCCATCACGCGCCGGACGTCGAGCATGACGTAGTGCACGAGGCCGCTCGCCTGCACGTCGAAGCGCTCGCGATGCGCGAGGATGGACGTCGCCGCGTTGCCGCCGTTCGGGCCGACGCTCTGATCGTTGACCACCTTCTCCGCGACGCCCTCGAACTGCTGCAGCGGATCGTCGCCGGCGTCGCGAAGGAGCGAGGGGATCGAGGCGGGAGCGTCACGCGCGGTGGGGGCGAGCGCCATGAGCTCGCTCGCGGCGGACTTGCCCTTCGCCGCGTAGACGCTGGAGAGCGAGCGATCTCCCGGGTTCATCATGTCGATGAGCCGCTGCGCGCGCTGGAGATCGCCCGCCTCGAGCGCGTGGCGCGTCGAGAGCGAGAGATAGAGCTGCGGCGTGCCGCCGAGCTGGCGCAGGCGCTCGAGCTCCTTCTCCGCGCCCGCCCGATCGCCGGCCGCGTTCAGCGCGTGATGACACGAGAGGCTCGTCTTGTCGGGCCGGCTCGCGCTGCACTCGAAGCTCACGAGATCCTGGCCCGTCCGATCCGCGATGGCGCGTTCGGAGTCGAAGATGATGGGCGATCCGGCGAGGGGGCCCTTCGCCCGATCGAACGCGGCCCTCGCGCGATCGTAGAGCGCGTCGCGTCCGGCGGTCTGCGCCTCGAACACGTCGAGGAGCGCGGGCGAGCTCGTCTTCGTCTTCGCGCGGATGGTGTCGAGATCGGAGAGCGCCTCGAGGTTCGCCTCCGCCCGGCCGCGACGCGCGCCGGCGAGCACCGCATGCTCGATGGCCGCCTCCCAGCTCTGCGGGAAGGTCTCGAGCACGCGATCGTACGCGGAGCGTGCGCGCTCCTGCGCCTTCACGCTCGGGAGATCGCGCGCGCTTCGCACCGCGCGGGCGTAGGTGAGGAGCAGCTCCGGTGAGGTGGTGGGCTGCGCGACCGCGCCCGCGAGGAGGCTCTCCGCGCCGAGCGTGTCACCGCCCGCGAGCGCGCCGAGCGCGACGGCGAGCTTCTCCGCGTCGGTCTTCGCCTCGGGCATCACGAGCTGCTGGACGCTGCGCGCGCTCGCGGTCGCGGCGGCGCCCGGCTTCGGCGCGTGCGTCTTCAGCGGCTTGCCAGTCGCGTCCCAGGCGCCGATCTCGATGCCCTGGAAGTCGGCCGCCATCGCCACGCGCGCGACGAGGCGCAGCGTGCCCTTCGTCGCGTCGACGCGCGCGAAGCGCGGCGTCGAGCGTGTGCCGAGCGAGTGCGGGCGCTCGATCGCGACCGCGCCGGCGACGCGTAGCACCGCCGAGCCGGGCGAGCGGAGCCCGACGCCGATCGGGCCCGCGCTCGGGACCTCCACGTCGACCGCGACCTCGCGCACGCCGACCACGCTCGTCTCCGCGTAGAGCGGCACGTGGCAGCCGAACGAGGCGACACGCATGGGCTTCACCTTCGGCAGGAACGGCCCCGGGCCATTCACCTCGGCGGGGAACTGCGCCGTCTTGTCGAGGAGGCCGGGCTCCTTCACGCCGCTCGTGTTCATCCAGGCCACCGGACCGACGATTGCGGCCTCGCGCGCGCAACCCGTCATGTCGCGGAGCGTGCCCGCGAGCGAGGCGTCCCCGCGGCGCTCCGCGTACGCGAGCCGCGCATACGCGATGAGCGAGCGCACGAACGGACCTTCGGAGCCGTTCTGGATCTGCGCGAGCCGCGCGTCGATGTTGGCGACCGCGGCGGGCGGAAGGCGATCGACGAGCGCGCTCGACGTCGACGACTCGGCGAGGGCCGCGACGTCGTGATGGATGAGCGCGTCGAGCGCGGCCTGCGCGACGGAGACGCTGTCCACGTTGTCCGGCGACTTCGCCGCGCCTTCGAGCGCGCGGAGATAGAGATCGACCGCCTTCGCCTGATCGCCGCCCGCCTCCTCGCGGAACGCGGCCGCGAGCGGGGTCACGACGTCGACCTGACCTTGCGGGTGCTTGGCCTCGCCGGGGCCGCCGCACGCGGCGGCGAGAAGAGCAGTGATGACGAGGCCCGGGAAAAGCGCGCGCATGCGCCGAGCACTTTAGGCTTTTTCGTGGGCCCTCGCGGCCCCCGTGGAGAAGGCCGCGCATTTTGCGCAATCCGCCGTGGCCGCCGCCGCGCGCGATCCGACGCGATCCCCCAGGCCTTCGCCGGTGACCGCAAATGGGGCCGATTGGGCGCGGTTTTGTAGGGTAGGTAAAGGTGGCATATTGGCTGCACGAGGGAGGGCATGAAGCGCTTTCGTCTCGCGGCCGCTCTTCTTCCTCTTGCCCTCTTTGCGGTCGGCTGTGCCGGGATCGAGGGCGAAGACGTGGACGAGTCCGCGGCCGACCTGAGCGCGGGCGACGACGCGATCGTCTCCGTCGACGGGCTCAACCTTCGCGCCGGACCCAGCACCGACGACGACGTCGTCACCGTGATGCCGGAGGGCTCGCGGGTCCACGTGACGGGCGGCGCCAAGGCTGGGTTCGTGCCGGTGACCTTCGACGGAAAGAAGGGCTGGGCTTTCGAGGAGTACCTCTCCATCGCGGGCAAGCCGCCGGCCGTCGACGTGACGTCGCTGCCGAAGGCGGTGGCCGCGCTCGCGGCGGAGGCGCCGAAGCGCTCGCCGGGGACGGAGCTCGGGATCGCGGTCATGAACCTCACGACCGGCGAGTACGCCGGCGCGGGCGACGAGGTCCGTCATGTGTCGGCGAGCTCGGCCAAGGTGATCTGGGTGGCCGCGGCGATGCACGCGGGTGGCACGGTGAGCGACATCGCGCCGGGCATCTTCGAGAGCTCCGACAACGCGCTCGCGGGCGTCGCCATCGATCGCGCCGGAGGCATCGACGAGGTGAACGACTTCTACTGGCACGTAGCCGACATGGACCACAGCATCACGGCGAACTGGAGCATCGGCAAGCCACGCCACGCCTCGAACCAGGGCCAGATGGGCGGCGACAACTACTTCACGCCGCACGACGTGATCGGCTTCCTCTCGAAGCTCGACCGGAGAGAGATCCTCTCGAAGAGCGCGACCGCGACGCTCGAGAACTACATGACGATGTCGCCACGCTCCGGCTACGGCGGCTGGCTCGGGACGCTCCTGCCGCCGGCCGCGCGCGAGCAGATGATGCACAAGGCGGGCTGGCTGCCGCCGCCGGACTACTCCGAGTACAGCACGCTGAACGAGGTCGGCCTCGTGCAGGTGCCGGGCGGTGACCGCTACGCGATCGCGCTCCTCGCGCACCACGGCCGCGACTACGGCAAGGAAGCGTCGATGGTCGAGCGCGCGTCGTGCGTGGTCTACCGGACCATCGCGCACGACAAGACGCTCGGCTGCCGCGACTGAAGCGCCGCGGCGGGGCCAGACTCGACCTCTACTTCGCCTCGACGAGGCGGACTTCCTTGTGCATGAGCGAGTCGACCTGCTGCACCCACGTGCGCCAGGCGACGTACTTGTCGACGGGGATGATGTGCTGATTGAAGACGATCGAGCGCTTCACGATGAGCGCGCGCTGGTCCTTCGGATCCTTCGCGATCTCGATGTGCGCCTTGCCGAAGTCACCGCCGTTGGCGTCGCCGCCCGGCGGGAGATCGCCCCAGGCCATGCCCGCCGGCGCGATCGCGCGGAGGGTGCGGTTCTGGTGGCTCGGCGCGAAGTACGACGGGAGCGTCACCGGCAGCGTGCGCGTCGGGAGCGGCGCGATCTGCGAGCCGTAGGTCTGCGCGGGCGAGAGCGGGAGGACCAGGTCCTTGCCCTCGCGGCGCGCCATGCCGCGCGACTTCGCCTTGTACTTCACCAGCGCCTGGCCGTTCTGGAGCTCGCCCTTGAAGTCGATGTTCTTGTCGACGTCGATGGTGGGGAACCACGGCGACACGAGCGAGTCCTCCACGTACTGCGCCCGGGCCTCTGCCTCCTTGAGGTTCGAGCGGAGCCAGAACGCGGCGTCGCCGAAGTGGCGCTCCTCGCCCGTGAGATCGCCGGAGCCGTCCGCGCCGACGTTGACGGTCCAGGTGACGTCGGAGCCGTGATCGTCGGGCGAGCTCGCGGGGAGCTGGACGATCTCGGCGGGACCGGAGTCCATGCGGAGCGCGACGGCGCGCGCGTCCATCGACGGGATCGGGCCGAGGCGCGACTGCGGTGACGTCGCGTCGAGGTACTGGCCCGGCTGGCCGTTCTGTCCCGGCAGATACGCGATGCCGTGATCGAAGAGCGGGACGGCCGCGTTCTTCCCCATGAGGAGCCCGGGCTGCCCGGTCATGCGTGTCTGCACCATGACCTCCTGCGCCTCGATGCCGACGGAGCGGAGGAGGGTGATGAGGAGCATCGCTTTGTCGTCGCAGTCGCCTTCGCGACGCGCGAGGAGCTGCTGCGGGCGGTTCGGGAGCCACCACTCACCGGAGACGTAGTTCACGTAGCGGATGTCGTCGGCGACGAACTCGAAGAGGGCGCGCAGCTTCTCCTCGCGCGTCTTCTTGCCCTTCGTGAGCTCGGCCGCCATGCGGCGCACCTCTTCGTCGGGCTCCGTGAAGCCACGCACCGCCTCGCCGTACCACTTGCGGAAGTCGCTCCAGTTCTGGAAGGTCGATCCGACGATGACGGGCGAGACCTCGGACGTGTGCGGCGCGAGCGGCTCCTCCGGGACGATGAGCGGCTTGTCCCAGACCAGGCGAAGGACGTGCACGCCGCGATCTTTCTCGTCGCGCTCCTCGCGCCTGTACGGCGTGAGCTTGTCGTTGAGGACGTCGACGTAGAGCGGCGGACCTGCCTTGCCCGCCGGGCCGGGCAGGAGCGTCTCGACGACGACCTCGTTGTAGACGAGCGGGTGGCTCGACGGCGCGCCCGCGTAGTCCATGAAGTAGAAGGGCGCGTCGCCGCGACCGCCGACGGCGGTCGACGTCCACTCGCGCACCGCGACCTCGACCGTGTCGCCGGCCTCGAGCTCCGGCCAGCGAATGCGCGGGCGGTTGCCGTCGTTGTGCTCCTCCGCGGGGAAAGCGATCGTCCCGTTCTTGCGGTGCACGCGCGCCTTCAGGATCTCGATGAGATCGCCCTCGGGCGGGATCTGCTCGAAGAGCTCGGCCTGCGTGCGCGGCGGGATCACGATCTCGCGCGCGTACTGGATGAGCTGCGAGACGCGGTTGTCGGGGTGCATGCGCACGACGCGGAGCCAGTGCAGCTCGCGATCCGCGACGTCGGGCGCGCCCTGCGGGACGCCCTTGCGGCGCGCGAGGATCGCCTCGCTCTTCACCATGTAGCGCTCGTCGTCGTGGAAGCCCTCCGCGGGGGTCTTCTCGCGGCCCGGCTGCGAGGTCCGCATCGCGAGCTCGGAGCGGTAGCGCGCGTCGCCGGGCGCGAGCTCGCGCGCGCGGCGAAGCGCAACGAGCACCGTCTGGCTCGCCTTCGGATCGCTGCCGCCCACCGCCGCGACCTCGCGCGCGAGCCCGGCCCACGCCTCGGCGCGGTTCGGGGCCCAGAGCGCGATCGTACGATAGAGCTGCGCCGCGAGCTCGTGGCCGCCGGCCTCGACGACGTGATGCGCGACGCTGAGCGCCTCGTCCGCGTCATCCATGCCGCCCTGGAAGGCGTCCTTCGCCGCCGTCTCGACGTCGCCCTTGCCCTTCGTGCCCATCGCATCGACGAGCACCTCGCCGCGGATCCCGCGACGCTTCAGCTCCTCGCTCGCCTCGAGCCAGACCTTGGGGTCGGTGCTCTTCGCGGACTGCGCGAGCTCGTAGACGATGATGTTCGGGACCTTGTCCTTGCCGGCGCGGAACGCCGCGGCGAGGTCACGCGCGGCGCGGAGCCCGAGCGCCTCGACGCGGAGGCCCTTCGCGATGTGCGAAGAGATGAAGAGCGCCTCCGGATCCGTCTTCTGATCGAGCTTCGCGCCGCGGAACGAGGCCATGGCCCAGTCGGGCGTGTCGGACTCGAGGTGCGTCTCGACGAGACGGCGATCGACGAACGCGATCGTCGCCTGATCGTTCGCCTTCACCGCCGCGTTGCGCGCGCGGTAGTACCGGGTGCTGCGGTTTGCGGCCGACTCCGTGGCCCACGCCGCGATGGCGACGCGGTCGGCGTCGAGGTTCGGATCCTGGAGCAACGCGTCGAGCTGGCCCGGCGCGCGCGGGGACTTCTCGTCGTCGGCGCCCGCGATCGAGCGCGCGATGGCGGCGTTGATCAGCGCGTCGGGCGAGCCCTTGCCGTTGGCGGTGGCGATGAGCGGGGTCGTGACCTTGGCCACGCCCTTCGGCGCCGCCTTGCCGGTCTGCGGGGTCCAGGGGATGGTGTCCTTCGCGGTGAGGTCGGCGCTCGCGGTGAGCTTGAGCGGCGCGCCCTTGTCGTCGGTGACGCGAAGGCGCACGCGGCCGGAGTCCTCGAGGGCGCCGGTGCAGATCTTCGCCGCGACGATGTGCGGACCCGCGGCCGCCTCCACCTTGGCCGCGAGGCGATCGAAGCGCATGGTCGCGTGCACGTCGTCGCTCTTGTCGAGGTCCATGCCGTCGAAGAGGAGTCGCGCCGTGCCGGCCGCGCCGAGGCGGACGATGATCGACCTCTTCGCGTCGAGCGTGATCTTCGACGCGATCCACGCGCAGCTCTCCTTGCGCGGATGCACGAAGAGATCGAGCGGGATGCCACGCGCCTGCGCGAAGGTGCTGGGGACGGTGCGCCAGCGGACCTCGACCGTGCCCCACGAGTAGACGCTGTTGGGATCGCCGAACGCGGCCGCGCTCTTCTTTCCCTCGGGTCCGTCGTGGGCCTCGAGGCCGCCGCCGGTGTCGCGGAAGGGACCGAGCACGGCGACGTCGGTGAGGATGCCGGCCTCGGCCTTCGCCTTCTCGGCGCCGGCGGCGGTGCCCTCGTCGGGCTCGAGCGATCGCGCGACCACCGCCGCCTCCGCGCGAGCCTCGGACTTGTCGGGCATGCCCGCCATGGCGTCCTTGATCGCCTTGAGCGCATAGCCCTGACTTCCGCGATCGTTCAGCTGGGCGATGACGGCGAGCGCCGCGATGCGATCGGCGTCCGTGGGCCCCGCGATGGCGCGCGCCTTTTGCGCGTCGATGGTCTGGTCGGGCGTCTCGCCCGTGAAGCGCGCGCCTTTCGTCTGGGCCTCCGCAAGTGGCACCGAGCTCGCCACCATGGAAGCGGTGGCGAGCATGGCGACCACCGCAAAGCGAACACGAAGAGGAGGAGCGAGGCGCATCGGGGCGACACTTTAGGACCTTTCGACGCCCAGGAACCCCCGAATTTCCCAGGTCTTTGCACGTTTTGCGCGCCGGCAGCTTGCGCGTGTTGCATATTAGGCCACACTGAAGGTGAGGTCCCACCTTGGAACACAACGACGCCACCGATAAGGATCTGCCCGCAGATCCCGACGCGACCGAGCTTGTGCCCGTGGATGTGGAGGCGATGCTTCACATGGAGCTCGACGCCTCGATCGCCGAGAAGAAGGCTTCTCGCGCACGGATCCCGACGCCGCGTCCGGCGGCTGGGCGCCCGGCGAAGGAGTCGATCGCGACCATTCGCGCGATGCGCGCCGCCCCGCGCGCCTCCACGCGAATGTCGGCCGGCATGCCCGCCTCGGCGCGCGTCCCCTCATCGTCGCGCTTTCCGTCCTCGCGCTCGGCGATCCCGCGCCCGCCGATCCACACGCTCCTGCCTCCGCGCCGCCGCGACGAAGACGACGAGGACGACGCGGCGACCCGCGTGTTCGATCGCACCTCGGGGACGGGTCGCCACTCCGCCCGCTCGAGCCTGCCCTCGGTGAAGACGCCCTCTGCGAAGAGCGTCGCGTTCCCCGCGCCGACGTTCTCCGCGCCGCGCGTCTCGCAGCCGTTCCACACCGTGCCCGCGATCCCGGCCGCCAAGCGCGTGGTCCCGCCCGCCGCCGACAGCCAGGCGACGCCCGTGCAGCCCATCCTCGCCCCGACCTCGCGCCGCGACCTGCGCATCAGCGCGTTCGAGAGCCTCGCGCCGATGGCGATGTCGGCCTTCCCGAGCGCGCCGCCTCCCGCAGGCGCGAAGAAGCTCAGCGTGAGCTCGATGTTCGCGATCGTCTTCACGATGATCTTCACCCTCGGCAGCGTGGCCGTCATGGGCATCGGCGCCTTCAAGCCGAGCCTCATCGAGCGCGCGCGTATCGGCCTCGTGGGCGCGATGAAAGGCAACCAGAAGCACGCGCCGCCGCCGGCCGCCGCCGCGGCCACCGCCAAGCCGGCCGCCGCGCCGGTCGATCCCGTCGCGAGCACGTCGGCCCCGCTCGCGGTCCCGCCGGTGCTCGTCAACGACGAAGCCCCGCAGCCCGGCGAGAAGGAGACCGCGCTCTACCTCCCGGACTCCGCGAAGGGCCACCGCGTCTTCGTCGACGGCAAGACGCTCGACGAGTCGAGCAAGCCCTGGGTCATGACCGCGTGCGGCAAGCACAAGGTCCAGGTCACCAGCGCGGGCAAGGAGCAGGTGCTCGAGCTCCCGTGCCGTGGCGTGACCCACCTCGAGTGAGTGCCTCTCTCCGGCGCGCTTCCCAACGCTCGCGCGCGCTCGCGTGGGGATCGAGGAGTGGCGCGTCGACTACAACTGCGAACGCCCGCACAGCTCGCTCGACTACCGGACGCCCAAGGTCTTCGGCGACCTGGTTCGCAGCAAGGTGCCGCCTTCGGCGGGGGCTGCCGCCGCTTTGTTAGGGGGTGAGAAGCAACGTGGTGCTCGCGATCGTGCTCGCGGTGGATCGACTTTGGGGGTCAGCGAAGTTCGCACCGTCCTCTCCTTGTCGTGAACGCCGTTCACGACACCCATCCTCCCATCGCTCCGCGTGCCTCTTGCCGGCCTTCGCAACCAGCTGCAGGCTGCGAATCCTTCGGCCAGAATCT
Source organism: Labilithrix sp. (assembly GCA_046351255.1). Lineage (GTDB taxonomy): Bacteria > Myxococcota_A > Polyangia > Polyangiales > Polyangiaceae > Labilithrix. The sequence goes on along the minus strand of JAXLYU010000026.1, from coordinate 91,988 downwards.
CGGCGGACGGTGCTAGCTCGCGCGAGTGGGCGCCAGTCTGGGGCGCTCGCTGAAGCGGAGGAGCCGCGTCTCGTCACCGCGGTGCCAGCCGAAGGACGCGAGCCAGGTGCGCGGCCTCGACGTCGGCGCCGTGGCGGGATCGAGGAGGAGCTCCTCCGGCGGGTGGTCCTCCGGGGGCCACGCGTGAAACCACCACGCCGAGCTGCACGGATCGAGCGCCGGCGCGGCCGCTGGTGCCGCCGCCGCTGCCGTCCGCGACGCGCCCGCTCGCGGCGCCGCCTGGTGCTTCCGATCGTTGAACAGGATGTAAACGAGCGCGTTGCGGACCTCGCTCGGCTTCTTCAGCTCGTGGCGGTGGTGGCGGTCGCGAAAGAGCTTTCCGTGGCGGCGCGCGACCGTGTTCACGGCGAAGGCGATGCGCGAGAAGAGCGTGCGCATCTGGTTCGAGAGGTCCGCGCTGCTCTGCCCCTCGACCATCAGGTGGAGGTGATTGTCCCGCACGGAGTAGTGGAGCACGCGCACGCCATTGCGCCTTGCGCCGGCGATCACCAGACGAATGGCGGCGCAGACGCGCTGCGTGCGAAAGCTCGGGCCGGTCGCTACGCGTCGCATCGTGACGTGGACCGGATGCGCGCCGTCGTGCGCATTGCGTGCGATATGCGGCAAATGCCCGGCCCTGCCGGCGACCTCGCTGTCCGGCAGCCGCGGCTTTGACGCACGCCGCCCGCGAAACGGAAGACCGAGCTGCTCGTGCCGCTTTCGCACGTCGAAACCGTAGCACGAACGCGGCGCACAAGCGTCGGCAAAGCATAAAAATAGGCATATGGTTTACTCTATCGCGACATCGACCAGGTCACTCGTTCCTTCCGCCGTTCGGCGATGGCGCTCGGTCGTGCCCTCACCGCCAGGTCATCGACAGGTTGTGAACCGCGATGGGCTCGCGGCATCGTGTCGGAGCGCGCGTCAGTGAGGGGGAGGGCGCGGGCGCGGGGAGGAGCTCACAGCGCGCCAGGAGCCGACCGCGCCCCAATGCAGGACGGGCGCAGAAAGGAACGACGCTGGTGCGAGGCCCGAGAGAGTCTGGCCGGATGCCGGTGAGCGGCGCCAGCGGCGTCCGCGTCAGCGCCGGCGTCGTCGGCGTCTGCGTCTGCGGCGTGGGCCGATCAGGCGTTCTTCTTCGTCTTCGCGTGGAGCTTGATGCGCTGCTTCCAGGTCGTCTTCGTCTTCGACTTCGCGCCGCCCGTGGCCTTCACCGGCTTCACGCCCTTCAGCGCATTCGCGGCGCTCGCGTTCGGAAGCGCACCGACGATGGTCTGCTCCGCCAGCGCGTTGCCCTCGGGGGCGGGGGTCGTCTCCGGGGACGGCGGGAGCGGCTGCGCGGCGGCGGGGGGCTGGGCGGCGGCGGCTGGCGTGTGAGGGGCGAGGATGGTGGTCGTCGCGAGCGTGCCGATGGGCTTGGCCGGCATGTAGCGCCACGCGACCACGCCGCCGACGAGGAGACCGATCATCGCGACCGCGGCGAGGCGGCGGCCCGACTTCCGCGGGCGGTGAACGGAGGAGAGCTCGTCCTCGGTGAGGGCGTCGCCCGTCGCGCTCGTCGCGGTGAGGCGCTTCGGGAGCGGGGGCGGGCGCGGGATGTCGACGAGCTCGAAGTCGCTCGAGACGGGGCGGATGCTGTCGTCGACGCCGGCCGCTTCGCCGAGCGTGCGCCACTCGCCGCCGCTCGGGCGCTGCACGAGGGTCGTGAGGCCGATCTCGCTGCGGTCGAAGGCGGCGTCGAGCTCGTCGACCGTCATCGAGCGCGTCGCGCCCGTCGGCATGCGGACCTTCCACGTCCGCTCCTCGCGAGACACGTCGTGGTAGAGGTCGACGGAATCGAGCTTCGCGCGGATCGCGTTCATCGCCCCGGCAAGTAGCACCGCCGCCGGCGGGCGCCACCCTGAATTGCCGGGTTTCGAGTGGAGATTCCGCTAGATGCCTGATGTCCTCAGGCGTTTTCTCCTCGCCTCAGGCGTGGTAGCAGCAGGGCACCAATCACTCCGAGCGAGGTATTCGAAATGTCTCAGCCTTCTGGCCAGCCGATCACGATGGGTGCGGGGAACAAGCTGAATGTTCCCGACAATCCGATCATCCCCTTCATCGAGGGCGATGGTACCGGCCGCGACATCTGGCGCGCGTCCGTGCGCGTCTTCGACGCGGCGGTCGAGAAGGCCTACGGCGGCAAGAAGAAGATCGCGTGGCACGAGGTGCTCGCGGGCGAGAAGGCGTTCAAGCAGACGAACAACTGGCTCCCGGATCAGACGATCGAGGACTTCAAGAAGTACCTCGTCGGCATCAAGGGGCCGCTCACCACGCCGATCGGCGGCGGCATCCGCTCGCTGAACGTCGCGCTGCGCCAGCTCCTCGACCTCTACGTCTGCCTCCGCCCCGTGCGCTGGTTCCAGGGCGTGCCGTCGCCGGTGAAGAAGCCGGGCGACGTCGACATGGTCATCTTCCGCGAGAACACCGAGGACATCTACGCGGGCCTCGACTGGGAGGCCGGCTCGGCCGACGCGAAGAAGATCCTCGCCTTCCTCGAGAAGGAGTTCCCGAAGGACTACAAGAAGATCCGCTTCCCGGGCAGCTGCGGCGTCGGCATCAAGCCGGTCTCGCAGGAGGGCACCGAGCGCCTCGTGCGCGCCGCGATCAAGTACGCGATCGACCTCAAGCGCAAGAGCGTCACCATCGTCCACAAGGGCAACATCATGAAGTACACCGAAGGTGCCTTCATGAAGTGGGGCTACGCGCTCGCCGAGAAGGAGTTCGGCGATCAGGTCTACACCTGGGGCCAGTGGGAGAAGACCAAGGAAGCGAAGGGCGAAGACGCCGCGAACGCGGAGCAGAAGGAGCAGCTCGGCAAGGGCAAGATCCTCATCAAGGACGCCATCGCCGACATCACGCTCCAGCAGGTCCTCACGCGCGCCAAGGAGTTCGACGTCATCGCGACCTTGAACCTCAACGGCGACTACCTCTCCGACGCGCTCGCGGCGCAGGTCGGCGGCATCGGCATCGCGCCGGGCGGCAACATCAACTACGTCACGGGCCACGCGATCTTCGAGGCGACCCACGGCACCGCGCCGAAGTACGCCGACCTCGACAAGGTCAACCCGGGCTCGGTCGTCCTCTCGGGCGAGATGATGCTCCGTCACCTCGGCTGGATCGAAGCGGCCGACCTCATCATCAAGGGCATGGACGGCGCCATCGCGAGCAAGAAGGTCACCTACGACTTCGCTCGCCTCATGGAAGGCGCGACCGAGATCAAGTGCTCGGAGTTCGGCGACAACCTGATCGCGCACATGTGATCAGTTCGCGTCGACGGTGAGGTCATCGAGGCCGGCCGTGAAGTTCGCGTTCTGCGGAGGATTCTTCACGGTCACCTCGATGAGGCCCGCCTTCAGCTCGGTGATGTTCGTCGGGCCGTCGACGACGAGCGGCTCTGTGGCGGTCGCGCCGTTGAGCACGATGCTGACGACCCCGCCCTTCGCCGGCACCTTGACGTCCAGCGAGACGAAGCCGACGTCGGCGAGGAAGAGCCCGACGATCTTCGACGGGCCCGCGACCGTACCGATCACGACCCGGGACATCACGAGCCCCGTCGTGATCCGCACGAGCTCGATCGCGGCGCTGCCCATGCCGATCCGGAAGAGGGTCACGTCGACGAGGGACGCGGCGGGACCGCCGATCTGCATCCTCGTCGAGAGGTGAAACGCGCAGCCCGGCTTGATCGCATGGGTGAGGTGCGGCCTGGGGATCGCTCCGACGGTCGTGCTCTGGAAGTACGCGTACGAGTCGGCTCCGGCCGGTACGTCGAAGCTCGGGGGCGCCGGCCGTTCCAGCCAGCCGTTCGTGTCCTTCGACCAGGGACTCGGGAAGGTCTCCGTGAGCTGCGTCGGCTGCGTGCACGGAACGGCGGCGTCGTCGTCCGGTTCGGCGCCGGCGTCTGCGTCTACGTCTGCGTCGACACCCGCGTCCGCGTCCACGTCCGCGTCCTTTGCATCGGTGCTCGACGCGTCCCCGGCGCCGCCGCTGTCCGACGACGATGCGTCCGCTCCTGCGTCCGTCTCGTCGGTGACGGTCGTATCGATCGCCTCGCCGCACGCCGCGAGCGCGACCAGGACCGGGAGACCCGCGATCAGGCACCGGACCGAAGCGTGCGCACGCATGCTTCGACGTTAGCTCAGCGCGCCACGAAGTGGATGTAGAACGGGAACGTCGCCGCGCGCACGGGCTGGCCGTTCACGTCGTGAGCGGCGACGTACGCCTTCTCGAGCGCGCACTTCTTCGCCGCATCGCCGAAGCCATTGCCCGGATCCTCGAGGACGTCCGCGCTGACGGGCTTGCCGTCGGGCTCGACGTGGACGACGACGAGGACGTTCGCGTCCGCCTTGGTCGCGCTCGCGGGGAAGGGGCAGTCCCACTTCGTGCCGGGCGTGAGCGTCGCGCGCGGCGGCGGGGTCGGGCCGGTGGTGGGCCCGGACGGTGCGGCGGCGGCGCCGGCGACCTTCGCGGTGGGATCCGAGCTCGCGAGGATGACGCCGAGCGCGATGTCGTTCGCGCCGCCAGCGCGGAGGCGTTCGAGCGCGCTCACGAGCACCTGGAAGGAGACCTCGCGCTCGGCGTCCACGACGAAGTGGGCATCGGACTGCGCGCGCGCGCGATCCGTCAGCTCGGCGGCCGAGACGGTCTTGCCGTCGATCGACGTCGTGCCGTCGTGAGCGATCGCGACGTGCACCGCGGGCTTGGGGCTCGCAAACTTCGACTCGACCGAGCAGCCGGTCGCGACCAGCAGGAGAGAACCAGCGAGGAGGGCGCGCATCCTTCGATTATCCGTGAAGAGACACCCGCCGCCAATGCGCGGGGCGAATGTGCATCACTCGATCGCTCAGCGCGCGTCGATCTGGAGGTCCGAGATCTCCAGCACCGTGTCGCGGCCCGGACCATCGATCAAGCCGATCCGGAACGAGTTGAAGCTCAGATCGATGGCGCTCGATCCCGCGAGCGTGGCTTCGCCCTCCTGATCGATCTCGAGGCGGACGGCGCCATCGCGCGCGAGATCGATGCGCACGAGGTGCCGGTTTCTGGCCGAAGGCCCCGTGCCTTGTCCGGTGTTGCGGGCGACCGGCGTCGACTCGCCACCGGTCGTCGTGCGCCGGCCCTCGAAGTGTCCATCGATCGCGTAGCCGAGCGAAAACTTACCGCCGACGGAGGCGACCTCGAGCATCGTGAGCGGCGTGTCGATGTCGTACTGGAACGCGAACACGATCGAGAGCTGCTCGCAGAACCCCTGCACCGGACGTGAGACGTACTTGCTGTCCGGGCTGCTCGTGCCGACGAAGTAGAGCGAGCGGGAGCCGGAGTCCGTCTGGCGGTTCGTGAAGTCGCCACCTCGGCCCCAGCCGTTCGTCTCTGCGTCCCACGCGCCCGCGTCATCGAGGAGAAACGCATCGCTGAACGAAGACGTCTCGCAGCCGGTGTTGGAGTCGCGCGGATCCGGTGGACGGGCGTTGCCGTCCACGAGCGTGGTCGCGCCGTCCGGGAGCGTCGTCGCAGCGCCGTCACCGTCGCCCGGCAAGACGGTCGTGTCGATCGGATCTCCGCACGCGACCGCATACGCGATCCCGCAGGCGATCACGGAGCCGAGGAGCAACCGGCGCATCGAGCCGATTGAAGCACGCTCGCCATCGCTCCACGAAAAAAGCGTGGTCAGGGCAGGGCGGGCAGCCATCTCGGCACCATCTCGGCGCGTACGACGGCGTATTCGTCCGGGGTGTCGCACTCCATGCAGCGCTCGTCGTCGTCGAAGCTGACGACGTCGAGCGCGCGGGCGAGCATCAGGCGCTGGGTGATGTCCTCGTGCTCGCTCCGCGTCTTCGCGGTCGAGAACTGCATGCACCACGCCGCCGCCCTGAGCCAGTGGTCGTGATCTTCGGGCTCGAGGAGGAGGAGGCCCGTCGCCTCGCCGAGGCACTTCATGCCCTTCACGGTGGGCGTGCCGAGGAGGCCCTTGCCGTGGACGACGGGGACGCCGTCCTCGCGCGCGAAGACCATGACCTCTTCGTCCGTCTCGCGGTACTTGCCGCACACGAGGGACTTGGACTTCTTGCCGGGCGCGCGCGCGAGGTCGGTGAAGAGCGTCGGATCGTAGACGACGTCCGCGTCCATCAGGACGACGCGCGACTTGCCGTCGAGGATGTCGTGCTTGCTCGTGAACGCGATGTGCGTGGAGTGGCCGCTGCCCGTCGTGTCGCCCGGGAAATCGTTCATGATCCACGTGACGGGGATCTTCGCCATCGCCTGCGTCTGCTTGCCGAACGTGGCCTGCGAGCCGACGAGGTAGATCTCCGTCGCGCCAGCGGCGGCGAGCGCGCGGAGGTGCCAGTCCACGAACGTGAGGCCGCTCTCGTGGATGGGGAGGAGAGGCTTCGGCGTGTTCTGCGTCTCCGGCGTCTTGGAGATGCGCTTGCCCATCCCTGCCGCGAGGATGATGGCCTTGTCGATCTTGTTCGCGCCGCTGGTCTTGTTGCTCATGCCGTCACCGCCGTCTCCACGTCGCGCAGCACCACGCGCGCGCTGATCATCGTCGTGAGCCAGATCGCGATCGTGTATGCGACCACGAAGAGCTCGGTCTCCCAGAAGAGGCCCGCCAGGAGCCCGAGGTGGATCAGGCTGAGGCCGTTGTCGAACGAGAGCCAGCCGAGGAGGCTCGCGAAGCGCCGCATCCCCGGCGAGGTCGCGCGCTGGCGGATGACGCCCACCGCGTCGCCGCTCTCCGGACGCACCTCGTAGAGCAGGACCTGGAAGCAGTCGAAGTAGACGCCCCAGTAGCCGAGGAACGTGCCCTTGCCGCTCTCGATGAGCGCCTTCTTCGAGCGGAGCTCGTCGAACGGGCCGTCCTTGTTGTCCTTGAGGGCGGTGGAGAGCTTGCGCTTGTAGAAGTCCCACGCGTTCGCGCAGAGACCGCCGAACGCGAGCAGCGCGCAGGCGACGAAGATGCCCGTACCGCCGCGCTCCGCGCGATGGCAGACCGCCATCGTCATCGTGATCGTCGCGACCGTGTCGCCGATCTCGTCGAGCGCGCGCCCGAACGGCGACGAGGTGCCACGCGCTCGTGCGAGGACGCCGTCGAAGCAGTCGAGGACCATGCGCGTCTCGGAGAGCGCGACGCCGACGAGGAGCCACACGCGGTCGTGGGTGAAGGCGACCATGCCCGCCGCGATCATGCCGATCACGATGTGGACGTAGGTGACGTGGTTCGGGGTCAACCACGAGATGCGCCCGAGGATCGGGAGGAGGGCGCGGGCGGCGGGGTAGCGGTAGAGCCGGTTCGGAGGATCGGTCGACGCGTCCATCAGGGCGTCGACGACGTCGCGGTCGAGGTCGTCCGGATCAGCCGAGCGCTTCGCGGAGGCTCTGGCAGAGGCGGTCGAGGTCTCGCTCCCCGATGTCTCCCATGACGGCGATGCGGAAGATGGCTCCATCGAACTTCCCTTGTCCTGCGTAGATCACGAACCCGTCGGCCTTCAGGCGCGCATGCAGCGCCTCGTACGTCTTGCCCGCCGGGAGCGTCCAGGACGTCAGTGTCGATCCGTAAACCCCCTCGTTCTCGAGGAGCAACTTCACGCCGAGCTCCTTGAGTTGATTCCGTACCCTGAGCGACCGCGACGCGTACGTCGCGTGGCGCTGCTTCCAGCCTCCGCTCGCGGCGAGCTCGTCGAGCGCGGCGTCGAAGGCGAACGTGACGTGCGTCGGCAGCGTGAAGGGGGTCGAGCCCTTCGCCTGATCCGCCGCGTGCTTCATGAGGTCGAGGTAGACGCTCGTGGCGCCGCTCGGCTTGGACAGCGCCACGTCGCGGACGACGACGAACGACACGCCCGGCGCGCCGTGCACGCACTTGTTCGCGGTGGCGGCGGCCGCCTCGATGTTCCAGCCATCGAAGTCGATGGCCTCGCCGGCGAAGCTCGAGACCGCGTCCACGAGGAGCGGGACGCCGTGCTTCTTGCAGAGCGCGCCCAGGGCGGCGAGGTCGTTCAGGCGACCCGTCGTCGTCTCGTGGTGGACCGCGAGGACGTGCGCGTACCGTCCGCTCGCGATCGCCTTCTCGGCGGCGGCGAGGTCCATCGGCGAGGTCCACGAGGCCGCGTTCACGACCTCGTGCTTCTTGCCCTGGGCCTTCAGCATGGCGGCCATGCGCTCGCCGTAGACGCCGTTGGCGACCACGAGGCTCGTCGTGCCTTCGCGCGGGATCACCGACAGCATGGTCTCGACGGCGGCCGTACCGGAGCCGCCGAGGAGCACCGGCGTGTAACCGGTGGTCCCGTAGATGGCGGTGATCTTGGCGCGGACCTGGCCGACCAGCGCCTTGAACTCGGGCTCGCGATGACAGACGTCGTGCGCGGTCAGCGCGGCGTGGACCTTCTCCGTCATCGAGACGGGGCCCGGGTTGAGGAGGATCGCCTTCACGACGCCGCTCCGCCCGCGAGATGCGCCTTGAGGCGCGTGGCGACCTCGCGCGGCGTGATCTTCGGGCGCGGGAGATCGTCCGGAGCGCCGGGCCGCGTCTTCACGTGGAGGAAGCGCAGGCCGGGCTTGCGATCCTCGAGCGCGGCCTGCACCGCGTCCGCGCCGGAGACGCGCGAGACGTCGAGGTAGCCGCAGGCGCGGGCGCAGCCGCCGAGGTCGACGGAGTGCGTGACGGTCGCCTGCGTGCCGGTCGAGTCGTGGGCCTCGTTGTCGAGGAGGACGTGCACGAGGTTGTTCGGGCGCTCGTAGCCGAGCGTGGCGAGCGCGCCCATGCGCATGAGGAGAGCGCCGTCGCCGTCGAGGACGATGACGCGCTTGTCCGGACGCGCGCGCGCGAGGCCGAGGCCGAACGGCGCGGCGCAGCCCATCGAGCCGACCATGTAGAGCTGGTTCGCGCGGTCGTCGCACGCGTAGAGCTCGCGGCCGGTGTAACCCGTGGTGGCGACGATGAGGTCGTTCGGGCCGGACGCCTTCTGCACCGCGCGGAGCACCTCCGTGCGTGAGGGGCGGACGACCGGGAAGGCGACGTCCGCCTTCGGATCGATCGGCGGCATCTGGCGCATCGTCGGCTTCGACGTGAGCTTGTACGGCGCGACGGAGTCCTTCTTCATGACGAAGCAGAACGGGAGCTCCGTCTTGTTCATCGTGCCGACCGCGCGCTCGATGGCGCCCGCGACTTCGCTCTCTTCCGTGGGGAAGTACTCCCACGCGACGTTCATCGTCTCGAGCATCTTGATCGTGATCTGACCCATCAGCTCGTGCTGCGGCTCGTCCTTCGGGCCGCCCGGCTCGCCGCGGAGCGTGACGATGAGCAGCGTGGGGATGCGGAAGATCGCGTTCAGCGAGGTGAGCGGCGAGACCGCGTTTCCGAGCCCCGAGTTCTGCATCATCGTGATCGCGCGCTTGCCGCCGAGCTCGGCGCCCGTGGCGATCGCGACCGCATCACCTTCGTTCGCCGCGCCGATGTACGAGAGCGCGGAGCGACCGCGCGCGTCCGTCGGGCCCGTCGCCTGCGCGTCGATGACGTAGTTGATGAACGGCTTCACGTACGAGCACGGCACGCCGGTGTAGAGGCCGAACCCGGCCTGGCGCGCGGTCTCGACGAACGACTTCGCTTCGATCATTTGAACGCAGAGCCTTTCACGACGTCGTTGAGGGTGTTCACGTCGAGCCACCCGCCGCGCGAGTAGACGACCTTGACCGTGTGGCCGTCCTTCACGAGGCGGCGGAGGACGTCCTGCATCGAGAGCTTCGCGAGCTCGGAGGCCTCGACCTTGCCGAGGAGGTCGCTCAGGATCTTGCCGCCGTTCGCGCTCGTCTTGAGGATGCCGGTCCACTCGCCGGTGATGCCGGCGGCGTCGGGCGTGCGGGCCATCTCCTTCAGCGTGACGTTGCCGAGGAGCGTCTTGCGCGAGTGCGGCTCGGACGCGATGACCCAGTCCGCGACGCGCGACTTGTTGTCGTCGGCGACGGGGAGAGAGTCGACCGCGATGACGAAGTCGCCCTCCGCCTCGAGGAGCTCGTCGAGGACGTTCTTCTTGAAGATGACGTCGCCGTAGCTGACGAGGCACGCCGCGCCTTCGAGCGAGGCCTTCGCCGCCGCGAGCGAGGCCGCCTCGCCGGTCGTCGACCACGCGTCGTTGTCGACGTAGGTGGCGCCGGGGAGGTTCACGGTCTCCTTCGCGAAGCCGCGGACGACCACCAGGTCGCGCACGTTGGCGGAGCGATACGCGTCGAGGATGTGGCCGAGGATGGGCTTGCCACCGATCGGGAGCATCGTCTTCGGCTTGTCCTTCACGAGATCGCCGAGCTCGTCGAGGCCGCGACCGGCCGCGAGGACGATGCCGCGCGTCACGAGGCCGCCGGTGGGGAGATAGGACTTCTCCGCCTTCTCGAGCTCCGCCTCGCCCTGGAGCCGGAAGACCTCCGCGAGCGGCGCGACCTTCTCCTCGACGTTGATGAGCGACTGATCCTGGAAGATCTGCTTCGCGGTCGCCTGCATCGTCGTGATCGCCGTGCGCATCAGGTGATTCGCCCAGATGACGATCTTGAAGCCGGCCTCGCGGAACGCCTCCGTCGGCGTCGTGTAGTACTTGGTCGGGACGATCACGAGCGGGAGGCGATCGCCCCACTCCTTCTTGAACTGGAGGATCTCGGCCGCGTTCTTCTTCGACGAGTGGATGAGGACGGCGTCCGCGCCGGCCTTGCGATACTCCTCGCCGCGCTTGATCGCCTCCTCCATGCCGTGACCCGCGATGAGCGCCTCGACGCGCGCGACGACGACGAAGTCCTCGTCGCGCTGGGCCTCCTTCATCGCGCGGATCTTGCCGGCGAACTCGTGCATGTCGGCGAGCGGCTGAGCCGTGCCGCGGATGAAGCTGTTCGTCTTCGGGAAGAGCTTGTCTTCGATGCACACGCCGGCGATGCCGCGCTGCTCGAGCTTCGTGACGAGGCGGCGCGCCGAGTTGAAGTTGCCGTAGCCGGTGTCGCCGTCGAGGAGGATGGGGACGGTCGTGGCGTCCGCCATGAACTCGACCACTTCCATCACCTGGGTCCAGCTCGCCTCGTTGTTGTCGCGGACGCCGAGCGCGGCCGAGATCGAGAGGCCGCTGCCCCAGATGCCTTTGAATCCGGCCTCTTCCGCGATCTTCGCGGAGAGGCCGTTGTGGGCCTCCATCAGGAAGGAAAGGCCCGGGCCACGGAGCATGTTCTTGAGGGCCGTCGACTTCTTCACGAGTGGTTGAACCATTTGCTCACCTGCTGACCGAACGACGATGCAAACCGCGCACCGGGGCGATCTCTTCGCCGTCGAAGAGGCCGCAAAATCGGAGAAACGCCCACGTAACACGGAGTTGGCGACGCCGCGACTCGTCCGGAGTGGGCCTCTGGCGTGTAGCCCCCTACGCACTCGAGACCGCCAATGATTTCGCGGTCGCGTAGGGGTAGATACGGCGCGTGGACGGAGCCCGCGAGAGCCTGCTGCTTCTGTCGGACGTTCACCTCGGGAGTGATCTCAACGACAGCGGCGAGACGCACCCTCGGTCGGAAGAGATCGATCGCGACCTCGCGAGCTGCATCGCGCACTACGCCCGGACCCCGCCGGGGCCAGGGGCGCAGCGCTGGCGGCTCATCGTCGTCGGAGACTTCGTCGACTTCGTCGGCATGTCCGTCGATCCGCGCCCGGGCGACCAGCTCGCGACGGAGCTCACGGAGAGCGAGCGCATCTACGGCATGGGCGGTCAGGAGGATCGCGTCCTCCTCAAGCTCGCGCGTGCCGAGGAGCGTCACCCGGAGGTGTTCGACGCGCTCCGCGAGCTCGTCGCGGCCGGCCACGCCATCACCTTCCTCCAGGGCAATCACGATCTCGAGATGCACTGGGAGGCGGTGCAGGAGGCGTTTCGCGATCGCGTGTGCTGGGCCGCGCCCGATCCGGAAGCGGCCCGCGCGCGCATCGACTTCGAGCCGTGGTTCGTTCATCGCCATGGCTTCGTCTACGTGGAGCACGGTCATCAGTACGATCCGTTCTGCGCCATTCCTTACGTCCTCGCGCCGCTCTCGCCGCGCGATCCGAAGCGCGTGTTCCCCTCGCTCTCGGACGCGCTGCTCCGGTACATCGTGCGCCGCACGCCGGGCATGAAGGAGTACGGGCACGAGGACCGCGGGCTGATGAGCTACCTCAGCTGGGGGCTCATGCTCGGCGCGCGCGGCGCGGTCGGCCTCGGGCGTCGCTTCTACGAGTGCATCTCGATGCTCCGTCACGTCGCGGCCGGCTACGAGACGCCCGAGGGCGCGATCGTGAAGCGGGAGCACGAGGCGAGGCTCGCGGACCGCGCGCAGAGGAGCGGCATCGAGCTCGCCCGGCTCGAAGAGGCGCTCTCGCTGCACGTCCCGCCGCTCGGCAGCTCGCCGCGGCTCGTCCTCGCGAGCGTCATGCTCGATCGGCTCGGCGCGACTGTCCTCGCGGCGGTCCTGCTCGTCGTGTTTCTCGCGCTCCAGCAGTGGGTCGCGTTGTTCGTGCTCCTCGTCCTCTTCGCGCTCCTGCACGTCGAGCTCGCGAACGGCCGCCCGAGCATCGATCCCGCGCAGCTCATGGCGGAGCGGGCGAGCGAGCTCATCCGGATCTTCCCTGCGTCCTTCGTCGTCATGGGGCACACGCACGTGCCCGACACCCGCGAGCTCGACGGTGCGACGTACGTGAACCTGGGCTCGTGGGCGGAGGGCAAGCCGGAGGACCACGAGAAGACGCCCTACCGCGCCGCACGTACGCATCTCGTCATTCACGCGCAGGCGGATCGCCACGAGGCCGAGCTCCGCGCGTGGAAGGACGGCAAGCCCGAGCCCATGCAGACACTCGTGCGTGGGCTCGCATCGAACGCGGCCTAGGTGTATCGAAAGAGAATGACGCTTCGACTTGGCCTGCTCCTCGGCCTCGGGTTCTTCGGTACCTTCCTCGCGTGCAGCTCGGACGACGACACCCCCGCGGTGACGACGACCCCCGACGCGTCGGTGGCCGACACCGGCTCGAGCCAGACGACGGACGCCGGCGCGGACACCGGCTCCGATGCCGGCGCGACGAGCGGGACGTGGAGCTACGTCCCCATCGACGGCGCGGTATGCGCGAACGGCTCGCCGACGGGCATCGGGATCAACGTCGGTACGTCGAAGCGCCTCGTCATCTACATGGAGGGCGGCGGCGCGTGCTGGGACGAAGCGACGTGCTTCAAGACCTCGGTCGGCGGGCAGTCCTACGCGCAGAACCTCGACGGCTGGGACGAGGCGAAGTTCACGGCGCGCATCGCGACCATGAACGAGAGCCACATCAGCCGCACGTCGGCGAACAACCCGTTCAAGGACGACACGTTCGTCTACGTCCCGTACTGCACGGGCGACGTCCACGCGGGCAACAAGGTCCAGACGTACCCCGAACACACGATGAGCTTCGTGGGCCGCAAGAACATGGACGCCTACCTCGCGAAGCTCACCACGCAGTTCGGTGACGCGAGCCGCGTCGTCCTCACCGGCTCGAGCGCGGGCGGCTTCGGATCGGCGATCAACTACTGGCGTGTCGCGAAGGCCTTCGGCTCGGTGCGCGTCGACCTCGTCGACGACTCGGGCCCGCCGTTCCCGACCGACCAGATGGCGTACTACCCGCAGTGGGTGCCGGCGTGGGACCTCGAGGGCGCGCTGCCGCCGGACTGCGCCGAGTGCGCGGGCGGCAACATCCCGAAGATCATGCCGTACTACGCGAAGACCTATCCGAATTCGAGGTTCGCGCTCCTCTCGTACGACCAGGACGGGACCATCAGCTTCTTCTTCAACCTGCAGCAGAACGACTTCCAGTATCAGCTCGGGTTGATGAATGCGGCCACGTTCGATCCGAACGCGAACACGAAGTACTACGAGGTCGCGGGCACCACGCACACGATGCTGCGTGACCTCGCGGCCGTGTCCGCCACGCCGGCGCTCGCCACGTGGCTCAATGACATGGTGAGCGACTCCGCGTCGTGGGCGTCCGTGAAGCCGGTTCAGGAATAGCCGCGATCGCCGTGCCGGGCGGTGCGGCTCATCGAGGTTCGCCTGGTGGACTCTAGACGCGCGGCGCCGGGCGCCCTAGAGAGGCCGCCATGCCCACTCGCAAGAAGATTGGTCTCATTGGCGCTGGCAACATTGGCGGCGAGCTCGCTCGGCTCTGCGCGAACAAGGAGCTCGGCGACGTCGTTCTCTTCGACATCCCGGCGAAGGAGAACTTCGCGAAGGGCAAGGCCCTCGACCTCGAGCAGAACAGCTCGGTCCTCGGCTACGACTCCAAGATCACCGGCTCGAGCAAGTGGGAAGACCTCGCGGGCTCCGACGTCCTCATCGTCACGGCCGGCATCCCGCGCAAGCCGGGCCAGTCGCGTGACGACCTCGTCGCGACCAACCTCCCGATCATCCGCGACGTCGCGAACAACGCGAAGAAGCACTGCCCCGACGCGTTCGTCATCGTCATCTCGAACCCGCTCGACGCGATGGTCTACGAGTACAAGCGCGTCACCGGCTGCGACAAGAGCAAGATCGCCGGCATGGCGGGCGTGCTCGACTCGGCCCGCTTCCAGCTCTTCCTCGCCCGCGAGGCAGGGGTGAGCATCAAGGATGTCCGCGCGATGGTCCTCGGCGGCCACGGCGACGACATGGTGCCGGTCCTCTCGATGACGACCATCAACGGCATCCCGGCCTCGACCTTCATCGCGAAGGACAAGCTCCAGTCGATCATCGAGCGCACGCGCAAGGGCGGCGGCGAGATCGTCAACCTCATGGGCACGAGCGCGTACTACGCGCCGGCGACCTCCGCCGTGGCGATGGCCGAGGCCTACCTCCTCGACCAGAAGCGCGTCCTCGCGGCCGCCGCGTACCTCGATGGCGAGTACGGCTACAAGGACCTCTTCATGGGCGTCCCCGTCATCATCGGCGGTAAGGGTGTCGAGAAGATCGTCGACATCAGCCTCACCGAAGAAGAGAAGGGCATGCTCGCGAAGAGCGCTCAGTCGGTGCAGTCGGTCGTCGACGTCGTCAAGAAGAGCTGATCCGCGCGGCCTCCGGGCCCACGCGATTGATGCATGATGCAAGGGCCTGGCGGGCGACCGCCGGGCCCGCGCGCTTCGAGGGAGAGACGGGCAGCGATCAGTAGACGGTCGCCTTGAGGTCGTACGAGTGGCAGCTCATGTCGCTCACGTTCTTGCGGACGCGGATGTAGGTGGTGCCTGCTTCGTTCGTGCCCTTGCAGTCCGTCTTCACCGTCGTCTTGCCCATGTTGATGCAGCCGAGACCGTTCTCGTCGTTCGTGGCGCCGTTCTTCTCGGTCTTGCCGGGGCCGTAGCAGTACGAGTAGTTCGGGAGCGCCTTGCACTGGTGGAAGACGGAGACCTCGAGCTTCGCGTCCGTCGAGGTGATCTCGATGGTCGGGTTCGAGCCGAAGCCCTCGTCCGTCACGTCCATCTTGAACCAGTCCTCGTCGCCGTCGGCGCTCGCGAGGTTCTTGAGCTCGATCGTCTTGTCTTCCGTGTCCGCGAACTTGCCGAGGTCGGTGGCCTTGCCCTGAACGTCGTTCGGCTCCTTCGCGTCGGTCGCACACGCCGTCGCGCAGGTCCCGCAGCTCACCGTACCGCCGCAGCCGTCGTCGTGCGTTCCGCACGCGGCGCCCAGGTCGTCACACGTCTTCTTCTTGCAGTCCGGGTTCTTCGGCGCGCAGTCACCGCAAGAGAACTTCGAGCCGCAGCCGTCGTCGTGCTCGCCGCAGGCGCCGCCGAAGTCCTCGCAGGTCTTCGCCGCGCAAGCGCGGTCGGCCGACTCCTTGCCGTCTTCCACCGCCGGCGTGACCGGGACGCTCTTGTCGCCGTCAGCCTTCTTCGTCTGGCAGCCGGTCGCGTAGGGGGTCTGCGCGCAGTCCGGGGTCGCCGCCTTCGGCAGCGCCGGGTTCTCGTCCGTCGGGGCTTCGGCGCAGGCAACGGCGAAGAGGGCGATGGCGGCGGAAGCGGCGAGGAGGAGCGAGCGCATGATGAGAAGCTTTCTGCACATCGGGTGCCGATGTGTGCAAGCAATGATTCCAGGCACTTGGCTCGATAGGGGAGGTCGGGGGCGGCACGATTGATCCGCCCCCTTCGTCCATCCCTCAGTCGACCTTCACGCGGAGATCGTAGGAGTGGCAGGTGCCGTCGGAGACCATCTTGCGGACGCGGATGTACGTGAAGCCGTCCTCGTTGACGCCGCTGCAGTCCGTGTTGAGCGTGACCGAGCCGCCCGACGCACGGCAGCCGTGGCCGACCGTGTTGTCCTGCGTCCCGCTGCCTTCGCAGTACGAGTAGTTCGGGAGCGAGTCGCACTCGTGGAAGGCCGAGACCTCGAGCTTCTGGTCGGTGGTCGACGCGTGGATCGTCGGGTTTCCGCCGAAGCCGCGATCGCTCACGAGGATCTTGAACCAGTCCTCGTCGCCGTCGGAGGCTTCGAGCTGCGTCTTCGAGAGCGTCTTCGAGTCGGTGTCGGCGCTGGAGCCGAGGTAGACGGCCTGGTCCTTCGTGTTGTTCGGCTCGAGCGCGTCCTTCGCACACGAGGTCTGGCAGGTGCCGCAGCTCACGGTGCCACCGCAGCCGTCGCCATGCGTCCCGCAGCTCGCGCCGAGCTGCGCGCACGTGAGCGGCTTGCAGGCGGTAGGCGTCTGGCAGGTGCCGCAGTTGATGCGGCCGCCGCACATGTCGTCGTGGTCGCCGCACTCGCCGCCGTAGTCCTCGCACGTCCAGGCGAGGCACGCTTCACCCGTGTCCGGGTTCGTCGTCTGCTTGCCGTCGTCGTCCTTCGTCTTCGGCTGCTTCGGCTTGCCGGTGCCCTTCGGGTCCGCCGCGTTACCGCCGCCGCACTTCGCGCCGAGCTGGTTGTCGGTCGCGCCGGGCGCGGGTTTCTGTCCGAAATCGAGGGGGGTGGCGCCGGCCGAGACGGGGATCGTGATGTCGCCGAGATCGACCTCCTTGTTGAGCGGAGCGGGGAGATCGAGCGCGAGCTTCCCGTGGAGGACGATGTTGCCTTCGGTCGTCAGCGTCCCGTTGTAGCTGGCGTTGCCGCCGCTGACGGAGACACACGAGCCGCGGAACCACGAGCGAACGACGCTGCCCTCCGCGACCGAGAGCTTCAGCTTGCCCGGCGTGGAGCCGAGCGGGATCTCGGGGAGGTCGGTGGCGGGGATCTTCGCTTCGACCTTGGCGCTCTCGCCGTCGTTGACGAGGAAGGGATCGAAGGCCTGCTCGCCCGCGATCTTGATGTCGATGTCCTTCAGGCCGGGAAGATCGTCGTCGATCTTCTTGAACATCGAGTCCACCTTGAGGTGGCCGTCGAGGGTGATGTGGAGGTCGATCGCGACCTTGCCGGAGCCGGGCTTGCCGTCGAGGCCGTTCGCGCTCGGCGTTCCGCTCGCCTCGACCTTGATGCCGCCACCGGCGCCGAGCTTCAGCTGCACCTGCGCGGGCGAGCCGGCCGGGATGAGCCCCGTGTCGTAGGAGAAGGAGGAGAGCGGCTGCACCTCCTGGGAGAATGCGACGTCACCCGCGCTGGAGGCGTTGCTGTCGGCCGTCTTGTAGATGACGTCGTCGCTGCATGCGACGAGGAGTCCGGCCATCGAGAACCAAGCAAGGGAGCGAGCCTTGAGCGCCATGATGCCGGGTCCAGGTGCACATCAGGTGCCGATGTGTGCTTGCTGTTATTTCAATAGTTTGCAGCGACTCCCGTGGCTCTCGGTTTCACCAGCAGCCGAATCGTTCGGCCCAGCGTGATCGATCCGATCCGTCCGGCGCGCCTGGCCGGCAAGCGACCATGGGTTGGGTTGGGATGATAGGTTCGGTCGCGATGGTTCGCCGGGTCTTCCTCCTCTTCCTCGTGGTGCTGACCGGGCTCGCGCTGAGCTGCTCGGAGATCCGGCAGCCGGTCCTGTCCGTGACCGCGACGACGACGGAGCTCTCGCCGGGCCGCACCGCTCAGCTCACGGTGACGCGCCAGTTCCCCGGCGGCGGGCCCCTCGACACGGTCACGAACGAGGTGCGCTACTCCGTGTTCCCGCGAGACATCATCGACGTCTCGGACACGGGGCTGGTCACGCCGGGCTTCGAGACGGGGAGCGCGGACGTCCGCATCACCGATCTGAAAGACTCCGCCGCGACGTCGATCCGCTTCACGGTGATCGCGGCGAAGATCGTCTCGCTTCGCATGGAGCCGGCCTCGCTGACCCGGCTCAAGCCCGGCGAAGCGCGTCAGTTCGGCGCGGTCGCGACCCTGAGCGACGGCACCGAGTCGAACGTCACGACGAGCGTGCTCTGGGAGTCGTCGAACGCGTCGGCCGCCACGGTCGGCCGGACCCAGGGCGACGTCGGCAACGTGACGGGCATTCGCTCCGGCGAGACGACGATCACGGCGACGGTCGCGGGGACCAACGTGCAAGCACGCAACGTGGTGCTCGTCGAGGGCGATCCTCCGCAGCTCGCCGCGATCAACCTGTCGCCGAACCCCGCCGTCGCCACCCTCAACGTGCCGCTCCCGCTGACCGCCATCGGCGTCTACACGAATGGTCAGACGGAGGACATCTCGCACACCGCGACCTGGTTCTCCTCCGACCCGTCGAAAGCGACGGTCGATGCAAATGGCATCGTCACCGCCGTTTCGCAGGGCGCCGTCACGATCACGGCCGCCGGACCTGCGGAGCTCATCAAGGGCTCGACCGCCCTTACGGTCGAATAAAAAAGCGTGTAGCGTCCGGCGCGTGAAGATTCACGAGTACCAGGGCAAGCAGGTCTTCGCGAAGTACGGCGTTCCGGTCCCGAAGGGCTACCCGGCGTTCACGGTCGACGAGGCCGAGGCGGCGGCGAAGAAGCTCATCGCAGAGACGGGGAGCAACGTCACGGTCGTGAAGGCTCAGATCCACGCGGGCGGTCGCGGCAAAGGCGGCGGCGTCAAGGTTGCGAAGGGCGGTGCGTCGGAGGCGCGCGAGCTCGCCGAGAAGATCCTCGGCATGCAGCTGAAGACGATCCAGACCGGGCCGGAAGGCCAGAAGGTCCGCCGGCTCTACATCGAGCAGGGCGCCGACATCGCGCGCGAGCTCTATCTGAGCGCGCTCGTCGACCGCGATCGCCGTCGCGTCGTGTTCATGGCGTCGACCGAAGGCGGCATGGACATCGAGAAGGTCGCGCACGACACGCCGGAGAAGATCCTCACCGTGTACGTCGACCCCGTGAACGGCCTGATGCCCTACCAGGCGCGCGAGCTCGCGTTCGGCCTCGGCCTCATGCAGCACGGCAAGGAGACGGTCGCGAAGTTCGTCCGCCTCATGAGCGCGCTCTACACGTGCTTCATCGAGGAAGACTGCTCGCTCGTCGAGGTCAACCCGCTCTGCATCATGAAGAACGGCGACGTCATCGCGCTCGACTCGAAGATCAACTTCGACGACAACGCGGAGTTCCGCCACAAGAGCTGGACCGAGCTGCAGGACCGGGACGAGGAAGACCCCGTCGAGCTCGAGGCGAAGGAAGCGGGCCTCAACTACGTGTCGCTCGACGGCAACGTCGGCTGCCTCGTCAACGGCGCCGGTCTCGCCATGGCGACGATGGACATCATCAAGCACGCCGGCGAGAAGGTCGGCGTCGCGCCCGCGAACTTCCTCGACGTCGGCGGCGGCGCCACGCAGGAGCAGGTGACGAAGGCCTTCAGCATGATCCTGAAGAGCCCCAAGGTGAAGGCGATCTTCGTCAACATCTTCGGCGGCATCATGAAATGCGACGTGATCGCGAACGGCGTCGTCGCCGCGGCGAAGGAGCTGGGCCTCAAGGTGCCGCTCGTCGTCCGGCTCGAGGGCACGAACGTCGAGCTCGGCCGCAAGATCCTCAATGACAGCGGTCTCGCGATTCAGGCCGCCACCACGATGGCGGACGGCGCACAGAAGATCGTCGACGCGGTGACCAAGGGAGCAAGCAAGTGAGCATCCTCGTCGGTAAAGACACCAAGCTGATCGTCCAGGGCATCACCGGCGGCGCGGGCTCGTTCCACGCGAAGCAGATGATCGAGTACGGCACGAACGTCGTGGGCGGCGTCACGCCGACGCGCGGCGGCGAGAAGTTCGAGGGCAAGGTCCCCGTGTTCGACACCGTGGACCAGGCGGTGAAGGCGACCGGCGCGAACGCGACCGTCATCTTCGTCCCGCCGCCGGGCGCCGCGGACGCCATCCTCGAGGCCTTCGACGCGGATCTCGACCTCGTCATCTGCATCACGGAAGGCATCCCCGTCGTCGACATGCTCGGCGTGCGTCGCGTGCTCGAGGATCGCCAGAACAAGGCGCGCCTCGCCGGCAAGAAGGTCCCCTACCTCGTCGGTCCGAACTGTCCGGGCGTCATCACGCCGGGCGCGTGCAAGATCGGAATCATGCCGGGGCACATCCACAAGGTCGGCCACATCGGCGTCGTGTCGCGCTCCGGCACGCTCACCTACGAAGCGGTCGGTCAGCTCACCGCGCTCGGCATCGGTCAGTCGACGTGCGTCGGCATCGGCGGCGATCCGGTGAACGGCATGGACTTCGTGGACGTGCTCACCCTCTTCCAGGAGGACCCGGACACGCACGGCGTCATCATGATCGGTGAGATCGGCGGCGGCGCGGAGGAGCGCGGCGCGGAGTACATCAAGGCCAAGATGACGAAGCCGGTGGCAGCGTTCATCGCGGGCACGACCGCTCCGCCGGGCAAGCGCATGGGCCATGCTGGCGCGATCATCTCGGGCGGCAAGGGCACGGCGAAGGCGAAGATCGACGCCCTCACGGCCGCCGGCGCGAAGGTCGCGCCGACGCCGAGCGACATGGCGTCGACCCTCAAGTCGATGATGGGCTGAGTTGCGTCGCCTCCTTCCCCTCGCGGCGATCGTCTGCGTATGGACGATCGCCGCACCCGCTGCGGCCGACGAGCCGCCGAACCAGACGGCGGAGCCAAAGCCCGAGGTCAACGCCCCGGTCCCCGTCGAGGCGCCGAAGATGGACGTGCAGACGGGCAAGGTGCCCGAGGGCCACATCGGCACGCAGAAGCTCCTCGGCGCGGTCGCGGGCGCGCTTGGCTTCCTCACGACCGCGGTCGGCGGCTTCCTCGTGATCTCGTCGCTGAACCTCTACCAGGAGGCGAAAGACCGCTGCAAATCGCGCGGCTGCAGCACGAGCGACGTGGACGACGGCGACAAGGCGCGCTCTCGCGCCAACGTCGGCGGCATCGTGCTCGTCTCGGGCGTCGCCATCCTCGGCGGCGGCTTCGCGCTCTGGTTCACGGCGCCGAAGGCGGGCGCGAGCGAGAAGAAGAGCGACGTGCAGGTCGGCCTCGCGCCGAGCCTGGGCGGCCTGAGCGCGGTGGGCACGTTCTGATGCGTCGCCTCGTTGCGGTCACGTTCGTCGTCGCGGTCCTCGCCTTCGCCGCCGCCGGCTGCGCCGACATCCTCGGCCTCGATCCGCTCGGCCCGGCCGTTCGCAGCGGCGAAGACGAGCAAGAGCACCTGGCGGACGCGGCGGCGGACGCCTCGGATCAGTAGTCGATCGAAGGGGCTCGAGCTCGGCGGCTACGGGTAGTAGCGCCGAACCACCGCGCCCACCGACTCGAGCGAGCCGTTCAGCGTGGCGCCCAGGACGACGATCCGACCGTCGGGCGCGACGGCGATCGCGACCGGATCCGTGGTGTTGTCGAAGACCTTCAGCACGCCTCCGAAGCCGAAGGCGGTGTCGCGCGCGGTGGGGCTCGTGAAGCGCACGATCTCCGGCTGCGCGAGCGCGCCGCCGATGACGGACGTGTGGCCGAGGACCAGGATCTTGCCGTCCTTCTGAGCGGCAAGGGACGTCACGTGATCGCTGGAGGAGGTCGTCGACGGGAAGACGGTGCCGTCGGCGCCGTCGCTCCCGAGCTCGACGAGCGTGAGCGTGTCCGAGGTCCCGTCGCTCGACGCCGCGACGGCGAGGGGCTTTCCCGACCTCAGGATCATGTCGCGCACGCCGAGCTGAGACGCGAAGCGCTGCGTCGTCGTGGTGACGTTGTTGGGGCTGAGCACGCCCGTCGCGGTGATGACGGCGAAGAACGTGGTCGGGGTGCCGGCCGCCAGGCTCCCGCCGGCGATGGTCGTGCCGTTGTCCTCCACGACGAGCGAGTCGAAGCGTGTCGGCACGGGCGGCACGCCCTCCGCCGGCTGGAAGGCATGGGCGAAGTAATGGGTCGTGGGATCGCCGAAGGTCGTGTCGAGCACGCCGCCGGCGGTGAAGCGGGCGACGATGCCGAGGTCCGCCTTGCCCGCCGAGAGCTCGTATCCGCCGAGGACGAGGCTCTGCGTCGCGGGCGCGACGGTCAGGCTCGTCGCCGTGATCCCGGGGCCAGCGGTGTCTCCGTTGCTCAGCACGACGCGCCCCGCGGCTCCGAACGACTTGTCGAGCTGTCCGGTGCTGGTGAAGCGAACGAGCATGGCGCTGGTGGTGGCTCCGCTGGTGGTGCCGGCGGCCACGAGCGAGCCGTCGCTCTGCCGCACGATCGCGGCGAGGACGCCGGCGATCGTGTCGGAGGTGACCGTGATGCCGCCCGTCCCGAACGTGGAGTCGAGCGCGCCGTCCGCGCGCAGCCGTGCCAGGACGAGGTGCGGCGTCGAGGTCTTCTGCGTCCCCCCGATCACGATCTTGCCGTCCGGCTCGACGAGCATCGCAGACGGCCGGAAGAAGGTGCCGGAGGTGACGATCGCCTCCTTGCCCGAGGCGAACGACGAGTCGACCTGACCGGAGGCATGGACGGTCAGGGTCATGGTCGTCGAGGTAGTGGCCTCGTTGTCCGCGAACGCGGTGATGGTGAGCGTGAAGTCACCCACCGTGGCGTTCGTCGCGGCCAAGGTGATGAGGCCCGTCTCTCCAGTCGCCGGCTTGGACTCGAAGGCGACCCCCGACGGCAAGCCCGAGACGGTGAAGGAGACCGGCTTGGTGAACGCAGGGCTGCGTGTGATCTGGACCGCGACGTCGGCCCTCCCGTTCGTCTCGATCACGACCGGCGTCGCCGTGACCGCGATCGAGAACGCGCCGGCGTCCGCAGCGCCGTCCTTCGCGCCCGCGTCCGTGTCGATCGGGGTGCCTCCGTCGGCGCTGCTCGTCGCGTCAGTGGTGGTCGCGGTGGCGCCGTCCGCTCCGCCGTCGGACGTCACGGCGGGTGAGTCTTCGCCGTAGTCCGTGCAGTGCGCGAGCATCAGCGCCGCGATCGCGGCAGCGGCCGCTGCCCCCCAGCGGCCCCTCATCGATGGAGCCCGACTTCGGTGCGCTCCAGTGCGAGCTCGAGATCGGCGAGCACGCGTCGGGCGGCGTTGAGCCCCGCCACTCCGATGACGCCTGCGGCGGGCCCGCAGCTGCGACCGCAGGTGTAGAGCCCGCTGATGGGCGTCGTCGGCGGGAGGCGGTCGCCGAAGAGCAGCGTGTCGTCGACGTGGTTCAGGTGACCGCGCGTGACGCCGAAGTGGGTCTCGAGCTTCTTCGGGTGGAGCAGCAGCGCGTCGACGACGCTCGCGCGCGCGCCGGGGGCGAACTCCTCGAAGGTGTCGAGGAGGGCGTTCGTGAAGCGCTCCTCCTCCGAGCTCCACGTGCTCCCGGCGACGTCGTAGGGCACCCACGGGATCAGCATCGACACGCTCTCGCGCTCGTCGGGATCGCGAAGCTGGGGGTCGGTGGTGTTGGGGAAGACGAGCTCGATCGGCGTCTCGACCGGAATGCGTCCAGCGCTCGCGTCGGCGAACGCGCGACCGAGGCCGCGGACGCCGTCGTCGGGGAGGAGGAACGTGGTGGCGCGGAACTGCCCGCGATCCTCGGGCAGGCTCGTGAACGTGGGGAGCTCGCCGAGCGCGAGGAGGAGCTTCGCGATGCCGCCCGGGCGCACCCAGGCGTCCATGCGGCGCATGTAGTCTGCAGGCAATTGCACGGGGCTGATGAGCGCGCGCAGGCGCCACGGATCCGCGCTCGTCACGACCGCGCTCGCGCGCAGGATCCGACCGTCGGCCATGACCACGCCGCCCACCGCGTTGCCTTCGACGAGGATCTGCGTCACGGCGGTGCCGGTCGAGAAGGTCACGCCGCTCGCCTTGGCCGCGTCCGCGAACGTGCGCGCGATGACGGCCATGCCGCCGCTCGGGATCGCGTCGTCCCCCGCGCAGTGGCGGACGAGGAGCGGCGCGGCGGAGCCAGGCGCGTCCCACGACGAGAAGGACCCGCCGAGCGCGTCCGCGGCGAGGACCGCCTTGATCGTGCCGCTGTGGATGTCGAAGCGAGCGACGTACTCCGCGAAGCTGCCGCGCACGAGCGTGGTGAACGCGTCGCGCAGATCGCTCCGGACGTAGCGCTCGCGGATCTCCTCGACCGCCATCGGCGCCGCGATCCACGCGGTCGCGAGGTCGGACGCGATCGCATCGAGCTCGGCGTGCATCGACGAGAGCCCCGCCGCGTCACGCGCGTCGGCGGCGGCGCGGAGGCCGGCGTGGCCCCCACCGGCGAGGAAGAACTCCCCTGCGTTCCTGGTGGGGACGAAGACGGAGGGATCACGCAACGTGAGCGGGGGCGCGACACCGAGCTGCGCCGAGAGCGCGGGCGGGATGAAGCCGACGCGATGCGCGCCCGTGAAGGTGGGCAGGCGCGGGGCCTTCGCGAAGGGAAACTCGGTGCGGTGAATGCCGCCCACGATGGTGCGGTCATCGAGCACCTGAACGGAGAGACCGCTCCTCCCGAGAAAGAGCGCGCAAGCGAGGCCGTTCAGCCCCCCGCCGACGATGAGCACATCGGGCTGCTCCACACTCGAGCGATATCACGCTCTTGCGCTTTTCGGGCACGGATCCTAAGAGGTTCCGCGATCTCATTCCCCCACTTTGGAGCCCATCATGGCCGTCGAACGTACCTTCTCGATCATCAAGCCGGACGCCGTCGAAAAGAAGAAGGCAGGCGCGATCCTCGCTCTCCTCGAAGAGGCGGGCTTCAACATCGTGGCTTGCAAGCGCATCCACATGTCGAAGGCGGTCGCGGAGGGCTTCTACGCCGTCCACAAGGAGCGCCCGTTCTTCGGTGAGCTCGTTCAGTTCATGACGCGCGGCCCCGTCTTCATCTCCGTCCTCGAGAAGGAGAACGCCGTCGCCGACTACCGCAAGGTCATGGGCGCGACGGATCCGAAGAAGGCGGACGCGGGCACCATCCGCGCGCTCTACGGCGCCAACGTCGGCGAGAACGCGTGCCACGGCTCGGACTCGCTCGAGAACGCGAAGATCGAGATCGCTTACTTCTTCGCGGCCAGCAAGGTCGCTCCGGCGGCGGGCTGAGACGATGGAAGATCGCGCGCTCGTCGAGGCTGCGTTTGCCGATCGTTCGAAGCTGAAGGATCCGGCGCATGCCGCCGCCGTCGAGCGCGTGATCGCTCTCCTCGACAAGGGAGAGCTCCGCGTCGCCACACCGCCCGCCAAGGAGGGCGAGGAGTGGACGACGCACGCGTGGATCAAGCAGGCGATCCTCCTCTATTTCGGCGTGCGCGGGATGGAGACGATGAGCGTGGGACCCTTCGAGTTCCACGACAAGATCCCGCTGAAGAAGGACCTCGCGAGCCAGAACGTCCGCGTGGTGCCGCCAGGCGTCATCCGCTACGGCGCGTTCTGCGAGCCGGGCGTCATCGTGATGCCGGGCTACGTGAACATCGGCGCACGGGTCGGCTCGGGCACCATGGTCGACACGTGGGCCACCGTCGGTAGCTGCGCGCAGATCGGAGCGAACGTCCACCTCTCGGGCGGCGTCGGCATCGGGGGCGTCCTCGAGCCGCCCGGCGCGCGCCCCGTCATCGTCGAGGACGGCGCCTTCGTCGGCTCGCGCGTGGTCATCGTGGAAGGCTTCCACGTCGGTAAGGAAGCCGTCATCGGCACTGGCGTCTCGCTCACCGCGTCTACCCCCGTCTACGACGTGACCGGCAGCGAGGTGAAGGAGTACCGCGGGCACATCCCGCCGCGCTCCGTCGTCATCCCCGGGATGCGGCCGAAGAAGTTCCCCGCGGGCGAGTTCATGATCCCGTGCGCGCTCGTCATCGGGCAGCGCAAGGAGAGCACGGACAAGAAGACGAGCCTCAACGACGCGCTCCGCGACTTCGCCGTTCCGGTATGACTTCCGGTAGCTTGGTCTCGTGACCGATCTCTCGAAGACGACCGCCGGCGCGCGACTTCCGATGGCGGTCGCGCTCGACGAGACCCTGCTCTGGCTCTGCGCCATCCCATCCCCGATCGGCGAGGAGGCCCAGCTCTGCGACGCGGTCGCGGAGCGGCTCGGGCGGCAGAAGCTCGCCGGTCCGATCCGTCGGTACCAGAGCTCGATCGTCGTCCCCGTGGTGCGAAAGCGCGTCTCCGGCCGCCCGCACGTCGCGCTCGTCGGTCATCTCGACACGGTGCGTACGGAGAACGGACCCGCGCGCGAGGAGAACGGGCGCATCTACGGCGCGGGGGCGGCGGACATGAAGGCCGGCCTGGCGGTCATGATCGTGGTCGCGGAGACGGTGGCGCAGCTCGTCGCGTGCGACCTCACGCTCGTCTTCTATGCGCGGGAAGAAGGTCCCTACGCGGAGAACGAGCTCGGTCCGGTGCTCGAACGAGACGAGGACCTCAAGACGATCGACCTCGCGGTGTGCCTCGAGCCCTCCGACAACAAGATTCACCTCGGGTGCTGCGGCGCCCTCCACGCCACCGTGACGTACGAGGGGCGCACCGCGCACTCGGCGCGGCCGTGGGAAGGCGAGAACGCGGTCGTGAAGGCGGCCGGTCTCCTCGATCGCCTCGCCAAGCTCGAGCCCATCCCGCACGAGATCGACGGGCACGTCTACCGGACGGTCACCACCGTCACGCTCGCCAACGGCGGTCGCGGTCGCAACATCGTGCCCGACAAGTTCGTGCTGAACCTCAATCATCGCTTCGCGCCGAACACGACGTCCGAGCAGGCGATCGAGGACGTGAAGGCCCTCGTCGGCGAAGGCGCGACGGTGGAGATCACGGACGTGTCCCCGGCCGCGCCGCCGAGCGCGAGCCACCCGCTGGTGCAGAAGCTGATCGCCGCTGGCGTGCACGGCGTCGAGCCGAAGCAGGCGTGGACGGACGTCGGGCGCTTCTCCGCGCTCGGCATCCCGGCCGTCAACTTCGGTCCCGGCGAGAACGCCCAGGCGCACCAGAAGAACGAGTCGACCGACTCGAAGCTGCTCTTCCAGGGCTATCGCATCATGGTCGCATGGCTCATGGGAATGACCTCCGGCTAGCTAGACGTTCCCGAAGTCGAGTAGCCTCGGGCCGAGCATGCGAATCTTGAATCGGGGGGCGGCGCCCAGCGCCGTCGCGAGCGGAGCTCGCGGACTTTTGACACTCGCCGTCGTGACGATGGCGGTGGTGAGCTGCGGCGATCTCTTCAAGAAGAAGGGAGAGGACGCGGGCGCGACGACGACGCCGACGGATCCGGTGAACGCCACCCCGGTGCCCGGCACCCCGCCGCTCGCGCTGAACCAGGGTGACATCGCACGCTACCCGGACGAGACGCCGCTCGCGACGCCGACGAAGCTCGCGTTCCAGCGCGGCTTCAACATCCGCGAGTCGATCCCCAACGGCAAGGTGGTGGCGGGGCTCGGCAAGGGCGCCGTCGCGACGCAGCTCGCGAAGCGCCCGCCGTACGTGCTCATCACGTTCGACAACCCGAGCGGGCCGGGCATGACGATGATGGGCTGGGTCCACCAGGACGCCTTCAGCCTCGTCGTGACGGACGCAGGTACGCTGACGTGTGCCGCCGGCGAGACGCCGCTCTTCAGCGACGTGCCAGTGTGTGGCAGGGTCTGCACGAAGGACGGCGACTGCACGGCGGGCTTCGGCTGCACGGGCACCAGCAACAAGCTGGCTGCCGGCAACAAGGCCGGCGAGCCGGTGAAGGTGTGTGCGCAAACGGTGGCGAAGCCGGACGCCGGCCCGCCCACACCGCCCACGCCGCCGGCCACACCAGACGCAGGCCCTGCGCCCAAGCCCGACGCCGGGTCGGGCGCCGTCGACGCGGGTGGCAACAAGAACAACGGAGCCGATCCCCCGGTGGGCACCGACGAGGTGAACGCGCTCCCCGGAAAGACGTGCCCCGGATCCTTCAAATTCGCGACGAAGACGGGCCATTGCCACCGACCGTGCAAGGACGCAGCTGGGAAGGTCGTGTGCGCCGCCGACCACTTCTGCTCGAGCTGCGACGGCAACCAGGTGTGCACGAACAGCCGCGGAGTCTGCAAGTGAAGGTGGCGCGCTCGCTGGGCGTCCTTCTCACGGGCGCCGCGCTGGCCACGCTCCTCGGATGTCCGCTCCGCTCGAAGTCCGACGATGGGCCGGTCGATGCAGGGACCAGCAGCGTCAGCGGGACCGGCGCGAAGAACGAAGCGCAGATCACCCGATATCCCAACGAGACTAGTCTCGGCGGCGCGCCGGCGCTGATCGCGAACAACGGCACCGTGGCGCGCACGTTCCCGGGCGCGGGGGTGCAGGTGGCCATCCTCCCGAAGGCGACACCATGCGGGAAGATCGCTCAGTACGGCAACGCCGGGACGCTGGTGATGTGGAACGACCCGGCCGACGGCCTGCCGATGATGGGCTGGGTGCCGAACACCGCCTTCCAGAGCGGCGTGGCGCCGTCGAACATCAAGCCCGTCACGATCCCTAAAGACTCGGGCGCGCCGGCCGTACAGGACGCAGGAGGAGGCAACACGCCGACGCCACCTGCGGTTCAGGACGCGGGCCAGCCGGCATCGGATCCGTGCCCCGTGGCGTGTGCGCCGGGGCCGAACAACCAATGCCCG
Source organism: Labilithrix sp. (assembly GCA_046351255.1). Taxonomy (GTDB): domain Bacteria; phylum Myxococcota_A; class Polyangia; order Polyangiales; family Polyangiaceae; genus Labilithrix. Next base: position 63,060 of record JAXLYU010000026.1, on the reverse strand, counting down.
AGCAACCGGAAGCTAGACAACGGGATGTGCCGACCGGCTTGCAAGGTGGACAAGGATTGTCCCCGCGGGCAGAAGTGCAACACCGGCCGCGGTGTGTGCACGAGCGGGTGACCCGCCGCCGGCTCTCGCGATCTGTAGGAGAAGCGGCGCGCGATGTTGCGGTCAGGCCGAATTTTCGATCGTTTTGCGTCCGGATCTCAGCTACGAAATTTGAGGTTCGTCGTCTAACGAGTCCGTTGGCGGCTCGGGAGGTTCGGCAGGCGTAATGCGGAGTTCGTTCGTGAGAGCGGTTCGCGCGGCGATGGTCATCGCTGCGCTGACGACGACGACGGGTAACTCTGTCGCGTCGGACCGTGAGCTCACGGAGTCGGGGGACTTCCGTGTTCGCGTGGGCGCCGCGCTCCGCCTCGCCAAGGCGAAGCAGCGCACCGACCTCGAGGAGGGCCTCAAGGACTCCCATCCTGCGGTGCGCATCGCGGCCGCCGGTGGCTTGAAGGAGATCGGTGACGCGGCGGCGGTGCCGGCGCTCGAGCGCGCGCTTCGCAGCGAGAGCTTCGCGGCCGCGAAGTCGACGATGGAGGACGCCATCAAGGCGCTGAAGTCGGGCGGCAACGTTCAGGCGGCGGGCTCGAACGCTTCCCTCACGGGCGCGAAGTACGTCGTGCAGCTCGGCGCGATGAAGAACATGAGCGGCTCGCGCGGCGACGACCTCGACAGCATCATGCGGAGCGCGGCGCGCGCCAAGGCCGGCACGATCAAGGGCGCCGTCATCATCGACGGCAGCGACGCGGCGATGGTGAAGAAGGCGACGGCGGCGAACATCCCCGTCCTCCAGATCGACGGCAACCTCACGAAGCTCACGCAGGTCGTCGGCACCGACGGTGCGACCGTGATCAGCGCGAAGGTCGACATGTCCGTTCGCAAGCTGCCCCAGCAGACGCTCAAGGGCACGGTCAGCGGCAACGCGAGCGGCAGCGCCGGCTCGAGCCGCGGCACGAGCGATCAGGGCATCCGCGAGCTGCAGAATCGTGTGGTCGGCGGCGCGGTCGAGAGCGCGGTCGGTTCGATGGGCGGCGAGCTCGCGAACCTCGCGAAGTAGCGCCGCCCACCATTCTACGCCGCCGAGCTCGAGCTCTGGAGAGCACGCGGCGAGCACTGGTGCTAAATACGTGGCCCCCGCCATGAGCAAGACCGGTTCGGAAGTCCGCGCGTCGTTTCTCGATTTCTTCAAGAGCAAGGGCCACGAGGTCTGCCCCTCGTCGTCGCTCGTTCTCCGGAACGACCCGACGCTCATGTTCCCGAACGCCGGCATGGTCCAGTTCAAGGACGTGTTCACGGGCAAGGATCGCCGTCCGTACACGCGCGCGACCTCGAGCCAGAAGTGCATCCGCATCTCCGGCAAGCACAACGACCTCGAGAACGTCGGCGTGACCGCGCGCCACCACACGTTCTTCGAGATGCTCGGCAACTTCAGCTTCGGCGACTACTTCAAGGAGGACGCGATCGCGTTCGCCTGGGAGCTCGTCACGGGCGTGTGGGGCGTGCCGAAGGACAAGCTCGTCGCGACCGTGTTCGGCGGGGCAGCGGCTGCGCCCGGGGGACAGGGGGTGCCCGCGGACGACGAGGCGCGCGAGATCTGGAAGAAGGTCACGGGGTGGGGCGACGAGCGCGTGCTCGGCATCCCGGGCATCCCGGGCGACAACTTCTGGCAGATGGGCGAGACCGGCCCATGCGGTCCGTGCACCGAGCTCCACTTCTTCACCGGCGACGGCGAGGCGAACATCGGCGGCTTCGGTGAGGAGCCCACGCCCGACGGCAAGGGCTGGATGGAGATCTGGAACCTCGTCTTCATGCAGTTCGAGCGCAGCGGCTCGGAGGAGGCGGGCTACCAGCTCCATCCGCTCGCGAAGACCGGCGTCGACACGGGCGCGGGCCTCGAGCGCGTCACGAGCGTCATCCAGGGCAAGACGAGCAACTACGAGACGGACCTCCTCCGAGCGCTCGTCGACAAGGCGGCCGAGATCGCGAAGAAGCCGTACGGCGGCACGCAGGAGAAGGACGACGTCTCGATGCGCGTCATCGCGGACCACGCGCGCCTCACCGCGTTCCTGATCGCGGAAGGCGTGCATCCGGATCGCGGCGGCAGCTCGTACGTCCTTCGTCGCGTCATGCGCCGCGCGATCCGTCACGGTCACCGTCTCGGCATCAAGCAGCCGTTCCTCCACGAGGTCGCGCTGGAGGTGGTGAAGAACATGGGCGACCAGTACCCCGAGCTGCGCGAGCGCCAGGCGATGGTGGCGAGCGTCGCGGAGCAGGAGGAGGTGCGCTTCCGCGAGACGATCGATCGCGGCCTCAAGCTCCTCGACGAGGAGGTCGCGAAGCTGAAGAGCGCGGGCCAGACCACGCTGCCGGGCAAGGTCGTCTTCGAGCTCGAAGCCACGCACGGCTTCCCGAACGACCTCACCGACGTCATCGCGCGCGAGCGCGAGGTCCACATCGACTACGCGGGCTACAAGGACGCGCTCGAGGAGCACAAGGAGCTCTCCGCCGGCTCGAAGGTCGGCGAGGAGGCGGTCGGCGACCTCTGGCGTCATGCGCTCCAGGCGGTGCGCGACGCGGCCGGCGGGTCGGAGACCGCGACGGTGAAATTCACCGGTTATGAACGCGAAGAAGGGGAGGGGCGCGTCCTCTTCCTCGCCCATGGTCCGGATCGCGCGACGACGGCCACCAACGCCGCGAAGCAGGGCGACAAGGTCGCGGTCGTGGTCGACGAGACGCCGTTCTACGGCGAGTCGGGCGGCCAGGTCGGCGATCGCGGCGTCCTGCAGACCGCCTCGGGCGGCAAGATCCGGATCGAGGATACGCAGAAGCCGCTCGCGGGGCTGATCGTGCACGTCGGGGAAGTCGTCGAAGGCGAGATCCTCACCGGCGATTCGGTCAAGCTCGAGGTCGACCACGCGCTTCGCACCGCCACGCGGCGCAACCACTCCGCGACGCACCTCCTGCACTGGGCCCTCCGCAAGGTCGTGGGCGAGAGCGCGCAGCAGAAGGGCTCGTTGGTCGGGCCCGATCGCCTGCGCTTCGACTACTCGTCGGGTAAGCCGCTGACGACGGAGCAGATCCAGCAGATCGAGGACCTCGTGAACGAGAAGATCCTCCTCGACGCGCCCGTCCTCACGGAGGTCCTCGCGCAGGCCGAGGCGAAGAAGCGCGGCGCGATGGCCATCTTCGAGGAGAAGTACGGCGACGTCGTGCGCGTCCTCACGATGACCAAGGACTCGGTCGAGCTCTGCGGCGGCACGCACGCGCGCGCGCTCGGCGAGATCGGCATGTTCAAGATCCTCTCCGACAACGGCGTGGCGGCGGGCGTCCGTCGCGTCGAGGCGGCGACGGGCATGAACGCGTTGAAGTACGTCCGCGACCTCGAGACGACGGCCCGCCAGGCGGCGAGCCTCGTGAAGTCGTCGCCGAACGAGCTGCCCGAGCGCATCGAGCGCCTGCTCGCCGACACGAAGAAGCTCGAGAAGGAGCTCGCGGACACGAAGCGCAAGGCCGCGATGGGCGGCGGCGGCGGCGGAGGCAGCGGCATCGACGCCTGGGCGGCGGGCGCGCGCGAGCTCCCGTTCGGCAAGGCGCTGAGCGTGAAGGTCGACGTCCCCGACGGCGCGATGCTCCGCGAGGTCGCGGAGAAGCTGCGCGACAAGCTCGGCGAGTCGGTCGTGGTCGTCGGCTCGGTCGCGGGCCCGAAGGCGATGCTCGTGGTCACGGTCTCGAAGGGCCTGACCGACAAGTTCAAGGCGGGTGAGCTCATCAAGCCGATCGCGCAGCTCGTCGGCGGAAACGGCGGCGGCCGCCCCGACATGGCGCAGGCCGGCGGCACGCAGGTCGACAAGCTCGACGAGGCGCTGGCGAAGCTCTACGAGCTCGTGACCTGAGCCCCTGACCTGGTCAGATGGCGCTTCCGCGGGAAGCGCCCGGCGCGTAGGCTCGGCCCGGACAAGTTGGAGCCCAAAGCATCTCGCGGCAAAACACCGGGTCAGCGCTTCATCTACGCGCTGTGTCTGGTTCCGGTGATCGGCGTCCTTTATGGTGTGTCGCGCACGCCCGGGAAGTCGGACGTCACCATCATCGCCACGCTCGGGTTTCTGCTCCTCGCGGGGACGATCCTCGCAGAGCTGGTCGAGGTCCTTTCGCTGCCGCATCTCACGGGCTATCTCCTTGCGGGGATCTTCGCGGGGCCGCACGTCCTCCAGCTGATCGATCCGCCGACCGTGACGCGACTGGCGCCCGTGAACACGCTCGCGCTCGCGCTGATCGCGCTGGCGGGCGGGGCGGAGCTCGACGCGGCGCAGGTTCGACAGACGATCCGATCGCTCCTCGTCGCGACCGGCATTCACACCGTGGCGGGGACGCTCCTCTTTTCCATGGTCTTCTTCCTGCTGCGACCGTTCATTCCCTTCGTGCGCGATATGCCGACGGCGGGCCTCGTGGCCGTCTCGCTCCTCTGGGGTGTTCTCGCGGTGAGTCGGAGCCCATCGGCGACGCTCGCCATCCTGGCGCAGACACGCGCGAAAGGCCCGGTAGCTCAGTTCGCGCTCGCGTTCATCATGAGCTCGGATGTCGTCGTCATCCTGCTCATGGCCTTCGTATCGATGGCGGCCCGATCGCTGCTCGACCCGACCGCGCCGCTCGCCTTCGATGCCTTCCGCGCGCTCGGTCACGAGATCGTGGGAAGCGTCGCGATCGGAACGACGCTCGGCCTTCTGCTCATCATCTACCTGCGCCTCATGGGCACGCAGCTCGTGGTGGTTCTGGTCGCGCTCGGGTTCGGCGCAACGGAAGTCCTGAATTACCTGCGCTTCGACCCGTTGCTCACCTTCCTCGTCGCTGGGTTCATCGTCCAGAACTTGTCCGGCCAGGGCGCGAAGTTCTTGCGCGCCATCGAAGACATGGGGGCGATCGTCTATGTCGTGTTCTTCGCCAGCGCGGGCGCGGATCTCGATGTCCCACTGCTCGTGAGACTGTGGCCGGTGGCGCTGGCGCTTGCGCTCACGCGTGGGATCATCACGTGGGGTTGCGCGCACGCGTCGAGCCGCGTGGCGCGCGACCCGCAGGTCCTCCGGAGCTGGGGTTGGACGTCGCTCATCGCGCAAGCGGGGCTCACGCAGGGGCTCGCGGGTCTGGTCGCACGCGAGTTCCCGACGTTTGGCCCGCCTCTGCGCGGTCTCGTGATGGCGACGCTCGCGATCAACGCCGTCATCGGTCCCATTCTGTTCAAGCTGGGGCTCGATCGTGCATCCGAGACGAAAGCCGCGCTCCCCGCGCTCGTGGAGACGGCGGAAGCCGCGGAGGCCTGACTCCCGCCGGTTCGGCGCGAATCGGGGGGTACTCTGGCGATCCAGCGTTCTGGTCGCGAGAAAAGGGAGATTCTCGGGAAATCTCGCGCTCCTTTCGGGGTTGCGGAGGGGCTCCCAGTCGTGACACCCTTTCTCGAGAGCCTCCTTTTGTAATGACTGAGACGCAGCGCAGCACGCCGCCCCCGATCTCGCACGGGACGGTCATCAACGACCGCTACGAGATCCGCCAGAGCCTCGGAAAGGGAGGCATGGGTGAGGTGTTTCTCGCGTACGACCGGACGACCCAGCAACCGGTCGCCCTCAAGATCGTTCGCGAGGAAGCGCGCATGCCCGGCGATGACGAGGCCCTCCGCCAGGAGCTCATCCTCGCCCGCTCGGTCTCGAACCCGAACGTCTGTCGCGTCCATGACCTCGCGCCGTCGCCGTACGGCCCGATCCTCGTCATGGAGCACATCACGGGGCAGACGCTCCACACGCATATCCGCCGGAAAAAAGCCCAGGGCGGGTACACCTCGGACGAGTTCCGGCGCATCGCCTCGGACATCTGTCAGGGCGTGGCCGCCATCCACGCGACGGGCCTCGTCCACGGCGACCTCAAGCCCGGCAACGTCATGGTCACGTCGAACCCCGACGGTTCGATCGGAAAGGCCATCGTCCTCGACTTCGGCTTCGCCAAGGAGCGCGCGCGTCTCTCCGCGCGCCGTCCCGGCGCTCCGCCCGACGGCGGCACGCCGAACTACATGGCGCCCGAGCGCATCCGCTCCGGCGGCGCGTCCATCGAGGACGACCTCTACGCGCTCGGCCTGACGCTCTGGGAAATGTGGACGTGCCGCGTGCCCGAGCCCGGCTACAAGCCGCGCGCGAAGCCGATGCGCCAGCAGATCATGTTCGACGTGCCCGCCGGGCTCAGCGTCGACGAGATCAAGCAGATCTTCCGCTGCCTCTCCGACGACGCCTCGCAACGGCTCCCGGCGCGCCACCTGCGCTTCTTCAATCCGGTCCAGCTCACGACGAATCCCGTGCAGGTCGCACGCGAGCGTCTCGACCCCGGCCCGCCGCCCGGCCGCAACGCGCAGTCTGCGTTCACCCCGTCGGCGCAGGGCCTCCTCGCGACGTTCGCGACCAACGCACCCGAGTTCGTCGGTGAGCTCATCGCGCTCGACCGTCCGACGCTCAGCATCGGCCGCCGCGCCGACGTCGACGTCGTCGTGCCCGAGGCGACGGTGTCCGGCCACCACGCGAACTGCAAGTGGCAGGCGGGCTCGTGGCAGATCGAGGACCTCGGCTCGACCAACGGCACGTACGTGGAGCACACCTACGAGCGCAAGAAGGTCGTCAACCTGATGCACGGCGGCGAGTTCCAGCTCGGCGAGCTGCGCCTGAAGCTCGTCAGCTTCCCCCGCGAGAGCGCGCTCCACAAGCGCGCGCGCCAGTACCTCGCGCGCCGCGATGGCCTCACCGGCCTCCTCCTCCGCGACAACTTCCTCAAGGCCCTCGACGAGGAAGCGTCGTACTCGGAGTGGATCGAGCAGCCGCTCAGCATCGCGCGCTACGAGATCCGTGGGCCGAACCGCCTCGTCTCCGATCGCCCGACGATCCTCGAAATGCTCGCGTTTCGCCGCGCCGCGCTTCGCGTCATCGAGCTCACGGACATGCTGCTTCTGTCGCTCATCGCGGTCACCGCGGGGCGCACGGGCCCGCTTCGCTTCGCCGTCTGCATGACCGGTCCCGGTCCGCAGGAAGCGCGTAACCTCGTGGAGCAGGTGGTCGGTCAGGTGCAGGGCATGCTTCCCGAAGGGCTCGATCTCGTCGCGTCGATCGCGCGCTACGAGCCCGGAATGAACGTGCGCTCGCTGGTCGACCCGACCTGATCCGCCCCGGGGGCACCGAGCGTGGCAGAGCCGCCGCCGCCATCGTCCCCCCACCAGGGCCCGTCCGCGAGCCGCGCGACGGTACCGCCGAGCGCGAGCGAGCCGCGGTCGTCCCGCGCGAGCTTCGACGCGCTCGATGCGCACATCGATCGCCCGGCGCGCATCCAGATGATCGTCGCGCTCATCCTCGGCCTCGTGCTCGTCGCGATCCCGCTCTACCTCTGGCGCCGGCCGCGCACCGAGTCGATATCCGCCACCATCGGCTCGACCGACGCGGGCGCGCTCCCGGCCGTGACCGCGGGACCATCGCCCTCGGCCTCGGACGACAAGCTCGTGCTCGGAGAGCCGAAGCTGGTGTCGTGTCACGACCCCGGCGCGAAGAAGACGGCGCCGGCGCAGTGCGACCACGTCGCCGAGATCGAGAAGCCGTTCGCGAAGGCGATCGAGGAGAGCGCGTCCTGCGTGCCGAGAGACGCGGGCGGCGGCTCCGTCATCTGGGTCGCGGACGTGACCTTCAAGAAGAAGACCGTGCTCATCATGGCGGCGAAGGAAGGCAGCACGATGAAGAACAAGAAGGTCATCGGCGGCTGCGAGAAGGCGATCAAGGCAAAGCTCGCTCCGCTCGCGTACGACTCGGCGAAGCACGAGCACGCGCGCTACTTCGTCTCCATCACCGCCACGTATCCGGGAGCGGTGAAGTGAAGCGGCTGGGGGTGGCGGCGCTCGTCCTCGGCGCGTGCACGAGGTTCGGCGGCGAGAATGCGCCCGTGACCGAGCCCGACGCCGTCGATGCTGGCCGCAGCGCGGTCGACGCGTCCAGCGCGCCGGATGCGCGGGATGCAGCGCAAGACGGCGGCGTGTGCGCGGGAGCGATTGCCTGCGACGAGTTCGCTTCGGACAACCTCGACCCGGCCTGGCAGCTCTACGGAGGCGACCTGGCGAGGACCCAGCCGAACGGCGGCGCGCTCGTCAGCACCCTGCCCGACGACGCGAGCCCGGACGGATTCACCGACGGCGCGCGGATCGCCCGCGACGACGTCCCCGCGGACAGGCCGGTCCGCATCGCCTTCGATGTCACGTTCGAGAGGCCGGCCGACTACCGCAATCACAACGCTCAGCTCTTCTCCATCTCGATCTCGAATCAGGCGGCGGAGACGCAATACATCGGGATCTACGCCGGCCCTCTGGTCACCAACTCAGGGTTGAGCGAGGTCGAGTTCAGGCTCTCCGTGACGCTCATTCGCCCCTCGTTCGACGAGGTCGCGAGCGGCGAGCTGCCGTACGGCCAGAAGATCCACTTCGAGCTCGACGTGGGGTTCGGGCCGAATGGCGGACTCGAGCTGCGGTCGCCCGTCCAGACGCCGCCGAGGAGGTTCGCCACGTCCTCGGGCTATCCGCCGTCGCTCACGCTCGGCCTCGTGCGCCAGAACGGCGGGACCTCGCCCCTGAGCGCGACCTACGACGATTTCCGCGTGACGGCGCGCGGCGACTTCTAGACCTGGCGCCCCGCGCGCGGGCCGACTAGGTTCCCTCCGACATGAACCGCCGCAGGCTCACCGTGCTCGATCCGGCCGTGATCGCGGGCACGTGCCGGCCCGGTGCGGTCCCGCTCGACCAGCTCGAGGACGACCACTTCCGCGATCAGTGCGGCGTCTTCGCGGTCTACGGGCACGGCGAGGCGGCGAACATCACGTACCTCGGCCTGCACGCGCTGCAGCACCGCGGCCAGGAGTCCGCCGGCCTCGTGACGAGCGATGGCGAGCAGCTCTACGCGCACCGCGCGATGGGCCTCGTCCAGGACGCCTTCAGCGCGGACCAGCTCGCGAAGCTCCCGGGCCGGATGGCGATCGGGCACGTCCGGTACTCCACCGCCGGCGGCTCGCATCTCCGCAATGCTCAGCCGTTCGCGGTCGACTATGCGAAGGGATCGCTCGCGGTCTGTCACAACGGCAACCTCACCAACGCCGATGAGCTTCGCTCCGAGCTCGAGGCGGCGGGCTCCATCTTCTCGTCCACGTCCGACACGGAGGTGCTCGTTCACCTCGTCGCGCGCAGCAAGGAGATCGCCTTCGAGGACCGCGTCGTCGACGCGCTCTCGCGCGTACAGGGCGCCTACTCGCTGCTCTTCCTCTCCGACGACACGATCATCGCCGTCCGCGACCCGCGCGGCATCCGCCCGCTCTGTCTCGGCATCCTGCCGTCGCGCAAGGACGCGCACGTCGTCGCGAGCGAGCCCATCGCCTTCGACCTGATCGGCGCGGAGTACGTGCGCGACGTCGAGCCGGGGGAGATGCTCGTCATCGACGGCACGGGCATCAAGAGCGTGCGCCTCCCGGCCGACGAGACGCCGAAGCAGTGCATCTTCGAATATGTGTACTTTGCACGTCCAGACTCCTCGCTCGCGGGACGAAGCGTCTACGAGGTCCGCAAGGAGCTCGGCCGCACGCTCGCGCGGGAGGCCCCGATCGACGCGGACGTGGTCATCCCCGTGCCGGACTCGGGCGTCCCGTCCGCCATCGGCTATGCCGGCGAGCGGCGTCTACCCTTCGAGATGGGCCTCATTCGCTCGCACTACGTCGGGCGTACGTTCATCGAGCCGCAGCAGTCGATCCGGCACTTCGGCGTTCGTCTCAAGCTCAACCCGGTGGAGTCGATCCTCAAGGGCAAGCGTGTCGTCGTCATCGACGACTCGATCGTGCGCGGGACGACCTCGCGCAAGATCGTGAAGATGGTCCGCGACGCCGGCGCGCGGGAGGTGCATCTCCGCATCTCGAGCCCACCCACGCAGTGGCCCTGCTACTACGGCATCGACACGCCCACGCGCCGCGAGCTCATCGCGTCGAGCCACTCCATCGAGGAGATCGCGCGCTACGTCACCGCCGACTCGCTCGGCTATCTCTCGCTCGAAGGCATGGTCGACGCAGTGAGCAAGATGGGCGGCGCGCACGCGACCCCCATGCCGCCGAGCCACTTCTGCCACGCGTGCTTCAGCGGCCAGTACGCGATCTCGTTCTCGCCGACGAACAAGCGCCAGATGCGACTCATCGGCCTCTGATCACGGCCGCTGCTTCGGGATCGCGCTCAGCTGCTTCTGGGCGACCTTGAAGCACGTGTTGTTCTTCGCGGGATACTTCAAGACCTCGGCGAGGGCCTGCTTCGCGAGCTCGTACTTCGTCGGGTCTCCGCTCTCGGCGTCGGTCATGAACATGTCGCCGAACGCGTAGTACGCGCACGGGATGAACCTCGAGCTCGGGTGAGCCTTGATGAGCTCGTAGTACGCGCTCCGTGCCTGCGAGAGCTGATTCAGCCGCTCGTGCGCGAGCCCGAGGTAATAGCGAACGGCGTCGAGGTTGGCGTAGGTCGGGTGGTCTTTGATGAGCATCTTCGCGTAGCTCACCGCCTGCTGGCGCGGCCGCTCGCCTCCGTGCTCGCCGAGGTTCCGTCCGAGCTCCGCCTCCGCGTCTGCGAGCTTGTGCAAGACGCCGGGACGATCCGGCGAGGTCACCGTCAGGCCCTGGAGCTGCGTCTCGAGCCCGCTGATGTCCGCCTTGATCGCGGCCGTCGAGCGCTGGGGCCCGGCGGCGCGCGGATCGCGCGCGAGCGTCGCCTCGTCGGGCGCCGCGCTGATCGTGCTCGTCTCCTCCACCGGCGGGGCAGGCGGTGCCGCATCCATGACGGCGAGCGGGGGCGGGGGGCCCGCGTCGATCGGTGGGACCTCGAGCTGCTGCATCGCGGCCGCGGGAGGCTCCGTGCCACCGCACGCTACAGCGAGAAGGAACGGCATCGCGAAGGGCCAGCGGCGCATCCTCATGATGTAGCATCCGGCGCCATGGCGCGTGACGAAGAGCTTCGAGCGCTGGCGGCGCGCCGGTGGCGGATCGCGATCGCGCTGACGGTGGTGATGATGGCCACCTACTTCAACTTCATCCTCCTCGTCGCGTATGGAAAGTCGACCGCGGGCGCGCTCGTCACCGAGGGCCTCTCGTGGGGCATCCTGCTCGGCGCGCTCGTCATCGTCGTCGCCTGGACGGTCACGGGGATCTACGTGTACTGGGCGAACAAGGTCTACGACGCCGAGCTCGCGCGCCTCCGGAGCGAGACGTGAAGCCCAACGCGACCGCGATCGCGTTCTTCTTCGTGTTCATCATCGCCACCCTCGCCATCACGGGCTGGGCGGCCCGGAAGACGAAGACGACGAGCGAGTTCTTCGCCGCCGGCGGCGGCGTGACCGGCTTCCAGAACGGCCTCGCGCTCGCGGGCGACTTCATGAGCGCGGCGAGCTTCCTCGGCATCGCCGGCCTCGTCGCGAGCTCCGGCTTCGACGGCCTCATCTACTCCGTGGGCTGGCTCGTGGGCTGGCCGGTCGTCACGTTCCTCGTGGCGGAGCCGCTGCGAAACCTCGGCAAGTACACGTTCGCGGATGTCGTGGCGTACCGGCTCCGCCAGACGCCGGTGCGCATCGCCTCCGCGGTCGGCGGGCTCACCGTGGTGTCCTTCTATCTCATCGCGCAGATGGTCGGGGCGGGCAGCCTCGTCACCTTGCTCTTCGGCCTCCCTTACGAGTACGCGGTCGTCATCGTGGGCGCGGTCATGCTCGTGTACGTCCTCTTCGGCGGCATGATCGCGACGACGTGGGTGCAGATCGTGAAGGCGATCCTGCTGCTCGGTGGCGCCTCCGTGATGGCGCTCATCGTCCTCTCGAAGTTCGGCATGAGCCCGACGCGTCTCTTCGCGGCGGCAGCGGAGAAGTACGGCGCGGACACGCTGGCGCCAGGCAAGCTCGTGGCGAAGCCGCTCGATACGGTGTCGCTCGGCCTCGCGCTGATGTTCGGCACCGCGGGCCTCCCGCACATCCTGATGCGCTTCTACACGGTGCCGAACGCGCGCGCGGCGCGGGCGAGCGTGCTCTACGCGACCGGCTTCATCGGGCTCTTCTACCTCATCACCTTCGTGCTCGGGTTCGGCGCCTCCGTCCTCGTCGGTCGCGACGCGATCAAGGCGGTCGACAAGGGCGGCAACATGGCCGCTCCGCTCCTCGCGGAGGCGATCGGCGGGACCGCGTTCCTCGGGTTCATCTCCGCGGTCGCGTTCGCGACGATCCTCGCCGTCGTCGCCGGCCTCACGCTCTCGGGCGCGGCGGCGCTCTCGCACGATCTCTGGGTGCACGTGGTGAGGCGAGGCAAGGCGGAGGAGCAGGAGCAGCTCAGGGTCGCGCGCATCGCCACCGTGATGCTGGCGCTCATCGCGATCGCGCTCGGCATCCTCTTCAAGGGCCAGAACGTCGCCTTCATGGTCGGTCTCGCGTTCGCGATCGCAGCGAGCTCGAACTTCCCAGCGCTCCTCCTCGCGATGATCTGGCGTCGCTTCACGACGAGCGGCGCGGTGGCGAGCATGGTGACGGGTACCGTCTCCGCGATCGTCCTCATCGGGCTCTCGCCCACGATCATGGTCGACATCATGAAGCGCCCGGAGGCGATCTTCCCGCTGAAGAACCCGGCCATCGTCACGATGACGCTCGCGTTCGTCGTCGGTATCGCGGTCTCGCTCGCGCGACCGGAAAAGGAGGCGCAGGAGAAATTCGCCGGCGCCCGCCGCCGGATGCTCTTGGGCCCCGATTCCGAAGCGAGATAGCCTGGCGAGCATGATTCCCGTTCGCGTGACGGTGATGGTGGGGCGGAAGGTCATGGCGGTCGACGACGTTCGCGACGCGAGCGTGAAGACGGCGCTCAAGCAGGCGGCGAAGGACATCGGCACGCGGCTCGCGGGCGCGAAGTGCCCAACGCACGGGCAGGGGCCGACCGACGTGCGGCTTCACTTCGACTCGGGCGGCAACGGCGACCTGAAGTACGAGTCGTGCTGCGAGGAGCTCGGGAAGGCGATCTCGAAGCTCGTCTGAGCGAGGAGGCGCTCGCTCAGGGCTCGTAGTAGAGGCGGAGCTCGCGGAGGAGCCCGCTGTCGCCGCGCTCGAACGTGAGCGCCGCGGGCTCGGGATCGCCGGCGGGTTTCCGCGTGATGACGGTCTCGACGCAGCAGTTGCGGCCGTCGTCGGCGGCGCCGCAGGGCGCGAACTGAAGGCGGCTGCCGACGTCGCTGACCCAGTTGCCCATCATGCCGTCGCGTTTGTTGAAGGCCTTGCCCGTCGGGTCGACGAAGCGCGAGGTCTCCTCGAACGCGGCGAGCACCCGTTCGACCGCGCCCTTGCGGAGCGCGTCGAGCACGTGGAGGACCACCTGCGGGACGGTCGCGTCGGGGACCGCCTCGAGCACGGGCGCGCGGCTGCGGCGCTCGCTCTGACCGGTTGCGTAATAGACGCGGAGCTCGATCTCGCGGAGGCGGCGGCGCTCGGCGACGACGGCGATCGGCGTCTCCTGCCCGCCCTTCGAGAGGATGCCCTCCGAGACGTCGCGATCGACACCCGTGGCCGCGGCCACGTGGCGGTACGTCGCATCCTTGAAGTGCGCGGAGAACTTCTCGAGCATCGGATCGATCGAGGAGAGCGTCGAGGCGCGCCCGAAGAGAGGGTCGTCGATGGTCGCGCGATTCCCGAGGCGCCGTGAAAGCGCCGAGAGCGCCCCTTCGACGAGGGCCGGCACGTAGACGTCAGCCAGCCGCCCTTTCAGCGTGCTGGCGGCTCCCCGTTCGTCGCTCATGGCCTCAGCATACTACATGGTGGGCGATCCAGCATGGCGGCTTGCGTCCCCGGCCAGGCCGTACGAAGAAAGGGGGGTGAGCGCAGGAAACGACCTTTTTGCCGGGGTTCCAGAGGCGGTTTCGGTCTACGAGGTGTCGCCTCGGGACGGTCTCCAGAACGAGGGAGCGACCGTCCCGCTCTCCGGAAAGCTCCGGCTCATCGACGCGCTGGTCGCATCGGGATTGCGGAAGATCGAGATCACGAGCTTCGTGAGCCCGCGCTGGATCCCGCAGCTCGCCGACGCCGACGAGCTCGCGGAGGTCGTGCAGCACTCCCGTGCTGCCGCGCATCCCGAGGTCGGCTTCACCGCGCTCTGCCCGAACGCGAAGGGCCTCGAGCGCGCGAAGGCGGCGGGGATGAAGGAGATCGCCGTCTTCATGAGCGCGAGTGAGACGCACTCGAAGAAGAACATCAACAAGACGATCGCGGAGACGTTCACCGCGTTCGAGGAGACCATTGGCCCCGCCAAGGAGGCCGGGATGAGGGTCCGCGGCTATGTCTCCACGGTCTGGGGCTGCCCGTACGAGGGCGCGGTCGACCCGAGGAAGGCGATCGAGATCGCGGTCCGCCTCAAGGAGATGGGCTGCTACCAGATCTCGCTCGGCGACACGATCGGCTCCGGCACCCCGAGGCTGACGCGCGAGATCATCGCGCGAGCCCTGGACGCGCTCCCCATCGACGCGGTGGCGATGCACATGCACGACACGCGAGGGACGGCGCTCGCGAACATCGTCGTCGGGCTCGAGCTCGGCGTGCGTCACTTCGACTCGTCCGTGGGTGGGCTCGGCGGATGCCCCTACGCGCCAGGGGCGGCTGGAAACGTGGCGACGGAGGACCTCGTCTACATGCTCGAGGGCATGGGCGTGCAGACGGGCCTCGACCTCGAGCGCCTGGTCGAGGCGGCGAAGGCGGCGGAGAGCATCGTCGGCCGTCCCCTACCGGGCAAGGTCCACCGGGCGGGCATCCGGTCGCTGCGGGCCTGAGGCGGTCCTCATGCGCTCGGGCCGGTCCGACAAACCTCGGAAGAACCGCGCCGGGCCGGGCGCGGCGCAGATACGCTTTCAACGCTGCTATCGAGTATTTCGAATTTGAAAGGCGCCGGCGGCTCGCCGGACGCATTTGCTGCACTTAGCTCGCGGCACGGGGCTCGCATACCGCGCGCTCGGCACCGCGTTGAGGCTTCCCCCCCCCGAGCCCGGACGCGGTGCCGCTTTTTTGTCTGCACGTCGAGCGGTGCGTGCGAGAGTGCGCGCGCCATGCGTTTCGCGGTCTCGATGATGAGCCTGGGGGCCGTAATTTCGGCAGCGGCGTGCAGTCGAACTCCTCCGGAACCGGCTCCGACGACGACGGCGACCCCCGACCCGATCGTGACGAAGGCTGTCTCGCCGGCCTCGCCTGCGGCATCGGCGTCCGGACGGTGCATTGCAAAAATGACAGACGCGGCGCCAGCCATCCCGCCGCCCGCGCCGGCGAAGGCCTGCCCGCCGGATCCGGACCCCGCGAACATGCCGACGGGGGAGATCTCGTTCCCCGACGCGAGCCCCTCCCTGAAGATCCAGGCCGAGCTCGCCAAGACCCCCCACGACGTCGAGAAGGGGCTCATGTTCCGGCGCTCGATGAGCGACAACCAGGGCATGCTCTTCAAGCTCGAGAGCCGCAGAGATCACACGTTCTGGATGCATAATACATGCATCTCCCTCGACATGATGTTCGTGGAGGACGACGGCCTCATCGTCGGCATCGTGGAAGGCGCCGCCCCCCTCACCGACAGCGTCCGCAGCGTCGGCTGCCCGAGCACCTACGTCCTCGAGGTGAACGGCGGATGGTCCCGAAAAAACGGCGTAAAACCGGGGCAACGGATCACGATCCCTTTCTCGGCGCGCTGAGGTAGAACGCGAGGCATGAAGTTCCGTTCCGTCCTTCCGTTGGCTTTTGCGATCGGCGCGCTGAACGTTGCAGCTTGCGACAAGACGCCGGAGCCGAAGCCCGAGCCCCAGCCGAACGCATCGGCGACCTCGGCGTCGAACGTCGGTAGCCCGACCTCCGTTGTCGCGACGGCGCACAAGCCGGACGAGGTCCCCCAGGCCGCCATGTCTGGCGGGGAGAGCAGCGGCGGCACCGGCGTGCCGGGCAAGCCGGGGAACGATCCGCACAAGGGCAGCTTCACGCTGGCCGAGGCGACGAAGGACCTGAAGGGGACGGGCGCCATCGTCGCGAAGATCGACACGAGCAAGGGCGCCCTCCAGTGCAAGCTCTTCGAGGACAAGGCGCCCATCACGGTCGCCAACTTCATCGGGCTCGCGACGGGCAAGCGCGCGTGGAAGGAGCCGACCTCGCGCCTCTGGGTGAACAAGCCGGCGTACGACGGCACGGTGTTCCACCGCATCGTCAAAGGCTTCATGATCCAGGGCGGCGACCCCCGCGGCGACGGCACGGGCGAGCCGGGCTACGTCATCCCCGACGAGATCTGGGAGGGCGCGAAGCACGACCGCGCCGGCCTCCTCTGCATGGCGAACCGCGGCCACAACACGAACGGCGCGCAGTTCTTCATCACGGACGACGCCGCGAAGCACCTCGACAACAACTATACGATCTTCGGCGAGTGCGCCCCGGTCGAGGTCGTTCACGACATCGCGAAGGGCGACGTCATCGGCGACAAGGCGACCGATCCGGTGAAGATCAAGAGCGTGACGATCACGCGCGACGAGAAGAAGAAGTAGCCGTCGGGGTTGCGCAGGCGTCTGCGCGATCGACGGCGCGCGTCCGGGGCGCCCGCCACCATGACCTCCAAGGTCACGGGCGAACGCGTGATCTCGCGCGGTTGCGGCGCGTCCTCCGTGGCCCACATCTCGCTACGTCGCCTTCCCATGAACACGAAACTGGGAATGGCTTCTCTCGCGGGGGCGCTCGCCCTCTTTGGTTGTGCCTCGGACGCGGACGACGCGAGCGACGACGGCGGCGAGGAGACCGTCCTCGAGTCCCCGCTCGTCGAAGGCGCGGTCGCGGCCAGCACGTGCCTCCGCGTGGACGCGCGGGTCGTTCACTCGACGCTCAACGTCCGCTCGAGCCCGGACATCCCGGAGCCGGACGAGGCGGAGAACATCCGCGCGATGCTCCCGCCGACGGGGGCGCGGTCCTTCATGACCGTGCTCCACTTCCAGAAGGTCGGCGCCGCAGATGCGACCGAGAACGGCTGGTGGTACCACGTACGGTTCCAGCTCGAGAGCGGTCGCGTGGGTGACGGCTGGGTCAAGGGGAGCCTCGTCAAGGCGACCGTGGCAGGCGGCGGTGAGCCGGCCGCCTGCGGCAGGCTTCGTCAGGCGCCGGCGCCGAGCGTCGAGGTCCCGATCACGACGGCGCAGATCCACGGCGCGCGCTGCCTGCGCGTCATCGAAGGCGACGCGCAGGCAGAGGGCCTCGTCCTTCGCTCCACGCCCGAGGTCACGGAGGCCACCCGCATCGGCGCCATCGGGCCGCGCGCGTATGTCCGCATCATCGGCTGGACGCTCCGTGGGGCGCGCGACTGGTACTGGGTGAAGGCGATCGACCTGACGGACGGCAAGGCGAAGGTCGGCTGGGTCTCGGGTCGCGGGAACTTCGTCGACGCACCGAACCAGTGCAGCGCGATCCCGCCGACGGGCGGGTTCATCGGGGACTTCGACGCCGCTCACAAGTGAAGCGCAGCGTCGGGATCGCCTCCGAGCCCGCGCAGGTAGTCGTCGTAGGCCGGCACCCGCGGGGCGGCGCGCGCGACCTCGACGAGCGCGCGCGCGGGCGGCGACTCGTCGAGGGCCTTCGTGTAGGGCTCGAGGTCTGCCGGGACCAGCACGCCGTAGCTCCGGAAGCGCGTGCGCATCGGGTAATACATGCAGTCTGCAATGGTGAAGCGGCCGAAGAGGAACGGGCCGCCCGACCGCGAGAGCGCCTCGCGCCACAGCTCGAACACGCGCGCGACCTCGCGCTCGGTCACCGGATCGAGCTTCAGCGGGGACGCGAGACGTCCGAAGAGATGACAGGAGAGATGCGTGCGCACGTTCGTGAAGCCGCAGAGCATCTCGCAGGAGATCGCGCGCGCCCGGGCCCGCGCCAGCGCGTCCTCGGGCCAGAGGCCGGCCGCGGGAAATGCGTCGTTCGCCCACTCGCAGATCGCGAGCGACTCGTGGATCGTCGCGTCGCCCACCTGGAGCGCGGGGAAGAGGCCGGTCACGCTGCCCATCTTGCGCCGCTCCGCGAGCATCGCTCCCTCGCGCTCGGCGGCCGCGTCGCTCGGATCGTTCGGGTTTCGCTTTCCGAGGTCGATGGGCGCGGTGTCGGTCACGAACTTCGCGCCCGCGTGGGTGAGGGCGAGCCACGGGCGCATCGACCACGACGAGTACCGCAGGCTGACGACGCTGAGCCTGAGCGAGCTCTCTTCTCGAACCATGCCTCCGGCTTAGCGAAATCGCGGCGCTCGGCGCCACTTTTTCTTCCACAAGTCTGCGCCGCAGGTCCGGCGCATTTGCCGATCTCCGCCGCACACGTTCTCCACAAGGCGTCCCCAGCTCGCCCGCGGCGTGGGGCTCGTCATCGCGTCCCTGCGTGGTAGACGCGCGCTGTGCCTGCGCTCCGAGGTTCACTCACCTACGCTCGCTTCTTCGTCGAGGGGAAGCTGACCGACGACTTCAACGAAAAGGCCATGCGCACGATCCGGCATCGCGCGATGCGGCCGCTCGAGCCCGACGACGAGGAGCTCGAGCGCTCGGGCTGGTGCAAGATCGGCGAGCCCTTCGTCACCGATCTCGCGCACGAGGACGTGTTCTTCAACGAGTACCTGAACCTCGGCTTCCGCACGGACAAGTGGCAGCTGCCGACGTCCCTCCTCAAGGTGAAGCTCCGCGAGGCGGAGGCGGCCTACCTCGAGAAGAAGGGACGCGAGAAGCTCTCGCGCAAGGAGAAGACGGAGCTGAAGCTCATGGTGGCCAAGAAGCTGCGCCGCCAGACGGAGCCCGCCACGCGCGTCGTCGACGTCGTGTGGTCGCTCAACGAGCGCCTGGTGCGCTTCTTCTCGCACTCGGAGAAGCCGGCGGCGGCGATGTGCGAGCTGTTCAAGACCACGTTCGGTCTCACGCTCGTGCCGGAGTCGCCGTACACGCTCGCGGAGCGCGTCGGTCTCGACAAGACACAGAAGGCGGCGTGGGGCGATCTCGACATGACGTACTTCGGCGCCGAGCAGCGCCGCAGCGACGACTTCGACGCGGCCGCGGAGGAAGAAGAATGAGCACCGAACCGTCGAACGTGAACGAGGCCATCAACGCGATGGATCGCATCGAGCTCCGCCGATTCGTCGGGCGCGAGCTCCTGCTCTGGCTCTGGTTCGAGAGCGAGATCTTCGAGGCCACGCTCGAGACGAAGGAGCACGGCAGCTTCGGCCTCTGGCTCGAGGGCCGTCTCGTCCTCGACGAGGGCAAGGAGTCCACGACGATCAAGGGCACCTCGCCGGGCGGCCATCGCGAGGCCAAGGAGTCGCTCCTCCGCGGCAAGACCTGCGAGCGCGCGGGCTTGCACCTCTCGTTCGGCGATCACGAGTGCACGCTCACGCTCCGCGGCGAGACGCTCGCGTTCGCCGGCCTCGTACCGCCCCGCAAGGAGAAGGAGCCGGCCTTGGAAGGCGAGCTCGCACCACCGGTGAAGAAGAAGCGCAGCAGCAAGGCCGAGAAGCAGCTCGACGAGCACGACGCCTTCTACGAACGCATGCACTTTGCACGCGACGTGGAGGGCCTGACCACGGCGCTCTACCGCGATTTCCTCGCGCTCCGCCTCTCGTCCGCCTGGGACAAGACGGTGCTTCCCGCGCTCCAGGACTGGGTCGCCGGAAAGCCCGTGAACGCGGACCGCTACAAGGCCGCGCGCGACAAGATCGTCAACTAGTGGCCGAACTGCCCGGTCAGCGAGCCCTCGCCGATGATGTGGCCGTCGATGGCCTCGTTGACCTGGCTCAGCGGTGAGCCTTCGGACAGCTTCAGCATCGTGTCGAGCGCGATGACGCGCCAGCGGTAGCGGTGCGCCTCGCCCTTGGGCGGGCAGGGGCCCGAGTAATGGGCGACGGAGAAGTCGTTGAGGCCCCAGCGCGCGCCCTCGCCCACGTTGGTGAGCTCCTGCCCGGCGGGGAGCTTCCGCAGCTCCGGGGCGAGGTTGAACGCGACCATGTGCGTGAAGACGCCGCTCGCGGCGTCCGGATCCTCGACGAGCACGAGGAGCGACTTCGTGTTCTCGGGCGGGGAGCTGATGACGATCTCCGGCATGATCTCCGTGCCGTCGCAGGTGCAGTCGACGGGGATGCGGCCGCCCTCGGGGAAGGACGGGCTCGTCACGGTGATGGACGCGAGGACGACGCCGGGCGCGGTGCGCGGCACGATCTGCGGCTTGCCGCAGGCGAGGGCGAGGCCGATGACGGAGAGGCCGATGAGGGATTGAGCGCGCATCAGTCGGGTGGGTAGACGAGGTCCTGGGTGGAGTTGCCGTACTTGCGGGTCGGCGTGGCCGCTTCGTGCGAGTAGAACGCGTCGTACTTCGGCCGCTCGAAGCTGGCCGCGCCGAACGCGTTCCAGGCGATCGCCCAGGCCGCGGCGGCCCAGAACCAGCGCGAGAGCTTCGGCGTGGAGATGGCGAGGAGCACGAAGAGGAAGACGGAGTAGTCGTTCGAGAACCGGTAGCCGAACTGGAACCAGCCGCTGTTCTGGTAGAGCAGGTTCATCGCGAGCGGCCCGAGCGCAGCGATCCAGGCCGCGCCCCAGAGGAAGTCCTTCTGCTTCGGGCGAACGAGCCACAGGTAGAGCGGCGTCGTCCACCAGAGCGCGAGGCCATGGCCGCTGATCATCCAGTGCGAGACCTGGAGCTTCTGGCCGAAGATCTCGAAGGGCACCTTCGCGTCGTTGGGCGAGGGCTTCCACGGGAGGCTTCCGAGCACCACGGAGAGGTTGCGCGGCAGGAAGTGGAAGCTGAAGAGGCCCCAGCGGTCGATGCGCGTCTTCCAGCCGACCTGCAGATACTCGTGGCCGAACGCCCAGGGCGCGGGGTTTCCGAAGCGAGAGTGATTGAGCCACGCCGCGAAGGCGAAGCAGGCGAGCACCGGCAGCGCGAAGCGGACGGCGATCCGCGTGAACTTCGCGCGATCGAGCCCCTTCACGACCTCCTCGATGCGGTCGGCGAGCGGCCCCTCGCCAGGCAGTGTCTTGCCGTAGGCGATGCGCGCGAGCTCGAGCGCGAAGAACACGCCGGTCAGCAGCGTGGTGACGCGCGTGAGGAACATGAAGCCGAGCATGAGGCCGGCGAGCGCGGGCCGCTCCGCGTCGAGCGCGAAGAGCACGAAGAGCGAGAGGAGCCCGACGCCGACGACGTGCCCGGCGAACCAGACCGTCCCCTGAACCGCGCTGAAGAAGTAGACGGTCCCGAACGCGAAGAGCAGCGCCAGCCGGATGTTGTCGATCTCGCTGCGCACGGAGCGCCCCGTCCGGCGGAGCTTCTCGAAGACGAGGAAGAGCACCGCCGGTCCGATCCCGGCGAACCAAACCACGAGCTGTCCGTCGCGGAAGTTCTCGGGCGAGCCGGAGAGCCACACGAAGGGCACCATCAGCATCGCGGGGAAGGGCGGGAAGCTGATGAACCACTTGTCGCGGAAGAGCGCGAAGTCGTTCATCCCCGCGTACGACGGCGGCGACCCGCCGAGGTCGTGCCGCCCGTGCAGCCACGCGTCCGCTTGCAGCGCGAAGTGGTTGTAGGGCGTGTGCACGAGCATCCGGTCGCCGGCCATGATCGCGAACACGACGCAGCAAGCGACGTAGATGCCGAGGCCGATGATGATGCGTCGCGATCGCGACTCGGGCGTCATCCACGCCGACCATCCGCGCTTCTCGGGCACGGACGTCGGCGCGTCGGCGCCGGCCTTCGCATCAGCGGTGGGCTCGTCGGACGCGGCCGCCTCGTCGGGCGCGTCACCGCCGCTGGGCTTGTCCTCGTCCTCACTCATCGGGCGCGCACGGTACCACGAGGGCGCGGCCGCGGTCCCGCACCCCGCAGCGCGCCCGAACGTCGCGCGACGGGCGCACAAAAAAGAAGCGGCCGGGTTCCCCAACCCAGCCGACTCCCAATCCCTCGAAACGTGCCCCGCAGCGCGCCGTGTCCCGACGGCGCGATGGGTCCTACTGAAAAATCTGGATGGCGATCTCGCCCACGTCGCCCGTCTTCTGGCTCGTGGTCTTCGGCATCGAGACCCCCGCTCTAGCGCCGAAAAAACGATCGGCAACGCGATCGGCCGCGGGGTTTTTCCCCCACCTGACGATTTCTCAAAGTGGCCGCCACTGCTTGTCTTTTCGGGCAAAAAGCTCGGCCGAAAGCGACGTGTTCTCGCCCTCCGTGTGCGAGCGAAGCGCGGCCAGCGTGTGGTCGGACCGCTGCTCGCAGAACAGCAGCTTGTCTCGCGCCGGCACCGCCGCGACGAGATCCGCGCTGCGGTGATCCCAGAGCTCGTCGAGGAGGAGCAACGACGCGTCGTGCTGGCCGTCCCACTTCGCGTGCAAGGTGGCGCCCTTCGTCTCGAAGCGCGGCGGGCGGCGCGCGACGCGCCGGCGCAGGTTGTCGATCGCGCACAGGTGGAGGTCCTCGCGCAGCGTCTCGCGCACGTCGCGCTCGCGCACGAAGACGAGCGCGCCTGGCTCGTCAATCACGTAGTTCACGATCAGGGTCTTCGAGAACGGGCGCACGATCGGTCCATCCTCCGAGCCGTACACGTGAAATGGCGCGGTGTCCTCCGGCGATAGAGCCGGTGACAGGTATGGAAGCGCAGTGCTGAGATCGATGGCCATGTCCCCCCCGGGATACGTGTCAGACGGCGTCTAGGATCTGCTGGCGGTCAGAGCGATGCTTGCCACGCCGTCAGAGACTCGTCGAGCGCCTTGATGCCCTCGTCGATCTCCTCCTTCGAGGCGTTCAGCGGCGGCGCTACCATCGTGACGTTGAAGCGCCCGAACGTGTAGACGCCGCGCTTGCGGAGCTCTGCGTAGAACGTCTTCATCACGCCGAGGCCGCCCTCACCGTGCCACGCGACCATCGGCTCCTTCGTCGCGCGGTCCTTCACCATCTCGAGGGCGAAGAACCCACCTGCGCCGCGCACCTCGCCGATGACCTTGTGCTTCTCGGCGAGGCCCATGAGGCCGGCGCGGAGCTGCTTCTCGACCTCGGGCACGCGCTCGAAGACCTTGTCTTCCTTGTACGCGCGCACCGTGGCGAGGCCCGCCGCCATCGCGAGCGGATGACCCGAGTACGTGTGGCCACTCGGGAGCGCCTTCGTATCGAACGTGGCCGCGAGCTTCTCGCGGATCATGACGCCGCCGAGCGGCACGTACGCGCTCGTGACGCCCTTCGCGAACGTGAGCATGTCGGGGACGACGTTGTTCCGCGTGATCGCGAACGTCGGGCCGCACCGGCCGAAGCCCGTCATGACCTCGTCCGCGATGAGGAGGATGCCGTGCTTCTCCGTGAGCGCGCGGAGGGCGGGGAGGTAGCTGTCCGGATAGACGATGACGCCGTTCGAGCCGACGATCGGCTCGATGAGGATCGCGGCGACCGACTTCGGGTTCTCGTGCATGAGCACGCGCTCGAGGTTCTCGATGCAGCGCGCCGTCTCCTCCTCCGGCGTCGTCGCGTAGAAGGGCGAGCGGTACGGATACGGCGCCCAGAAGCGCATGACCGACGGGATGCCCGGCTCACCGCCCCAGCGCCGATCCTCGCCCGTCAGCACGATCGCGCCGCCGCTCGCGCCGTGGAACGAGCGATAGGCGGTGAGCACCTTCTGGCGACCCGTGATGTGGCGCGCGAGGCGCACCGCGTCGTCGTTCGCGTCTGCGCCGGCGCAGGTGAAGAAGGTGCGCGCGCCGCCGTCTTTCGCCCAGGGCGACATCGCAGAGAGCTCCTCGCCGAGCTCCGCGCGCTTGTCGTGGAAGAAGGAGGGCGCCGCGTAGCAGAGCGTCGCCGCCTGCTCCTGGATCGCGGCCACCACCTTCTTGTGGCCGTGCCCCAGGTTCACCGCGATGAGGCCGCTGCCGAGGTCGAGGTACTTCTTGCCGTCGACGTCGTACAGGTAGCTCCCTTCGCCGCGCGTGATGACCGGCGCGGCGAGGCCGCCCTGCGCGGCCCACGGGGTGAGGATGTACTTTGCATGCTTCGCCTGGATCTCGGCGGTCGAGCTCATGGCCCGCGATTGTAGCGTATGCTCGCGGGTCCCATGGCCAAGAAGCTGCTCGCGATCGACCAAGGCACCACCGGCTCTACCGCCATCGTCCTCACGCTCGAGGGCGAGACCCTCGGCAAGAAGAACGTCGAGTTCGACCAGCATTTCCCGAAGCCGGGCTGGGTCGAGCACGACGCGGAGCAGATATGGAAGAGCGTGGAGGCAGCCGTCGAAGGCGCGCTCGCCGCGTCCCGCGTGGCGGGCACCGAGATCGGCGCCATCGGCATCACGAACCAGCGCGAGACGACGCTCGTGTGGGACCGGAAGTCCGGCAAGCCCGTTCACCGCGCCATCGTCTGGCAGTGCCGCCGTACCTCGGCGACCTGCGATCGACTGAAGGCCGAAGGCGCCGAGCCGGCGGTCCGGAAGAAGACCGGCCTCGTCATCGACGCCTATTTCTCCGGTACGAAGGTGGCGTGGATCCTCGACGAGGTCTCGGGCGCGCGCGCGCGCGCCGATCGCGGCGAGCTCGCCTTCGGCACCATCGACTCGTTCCTCGTCCACCGGCTCACGGGCGGCGACGTCCACGCCACCGACGTCACCAACGCCTCGCGCACGCTCCTCATGGATCTCGCCACGCTCCAGTGGGACGACGAGATGCTGAAGCTGTTCGACGTCCCGGCGAGCGTGCTCCCGAAGATCGTACCGAGCGCCGGTCCGATCGGCACGACCAAGGGCGTCGGCTTCCTCCCCGACGGCATCCCCATCACGGGCATCGCCGGCGATCAGCAGGCCGCGCTCTTCGGCCAGGCCTGTTTCACCGAGGGCGACGCGAAGTGCACCTACGGCACCGGCGCCTTCGCCCTCATGAACATCGGCAGCAAGCCGACGCTCTCGACGCACGGCCTCATCACGACGGTGGGGTGGCAGATGGGGAGCGCCGCGCCCGTCTATGCGCTCGAGGGCAGCGCGTTCATCGCGGGCGCGGCCGTCCAGTGGCTCCGCGACGGGCTCGGCTTGATCAAGACCGCGCCCGAGATCGAGGAGCTGGCGAAGAAGGTGGCGTCGTCCGAAGGCGTCGCGTTCGTCCCTGCGCTGGCGGGCCTGGGCGCGCCGTACTGGGATCAGGACGCACGCGGCACCATCGTCGGCCTCACGCGCGGCTCGACGGCGGCGCATCTCGCGCGCGCGACGCTCGAGGGCATCGCGTTCGAGGTGTGGGATCTCCTCGAAGCGATGACGAAGGACGCGGGCCGCGAGCTCGCGTCGCTCAAGGTCGATGGCGGCGCCTCCAGGAACGACCTCCTCGTTCAGTTCCAGTCGGACGTCGCCAACGTCGAGGTCGTTCGCCCCGTCGAAATCGAGTCGACCGGGCGCGGCGCCGCGATGCTGGCCGGCATCGGAGCCGGGCTCTCCGACGTGAAGGCGGCCGAGAAAATGGTGAAGCTCGATCGCACGTTCAGGCCTGGAATTCCGGCCTCCGAGCGCGACGCGCACATCGAGCGCTGGCGGAAGGCGATCGCCCAAAGCCGAGCCTGACGAGCGCGACGCCTACCCACACCGACACCCGGCTCGTTCTGCTGATCCGCTTCCACGACGAGTGAAGGCGTGCGAGCCTTGGAAGTACTTCTTCTTCTTCTTTTTGGAACTGCGGAGCCGACCGTTCAGCCCACGGGAGACTCCAGCTCGGCCAGCCCCCGAGCGTCGTGAATCCGCCCGCTTGCCTTCGAAAGGGAAAACCTAGCCATGAGCAATGACCGTCATCCGACGGCCCCCCTGCGGGAAGTTCCCGTGGATTGGGAGGCTTTGGAGGATGCTTTCGAGAACAACGCGCCCGAGGTGCATTCGTATTTGCACCTGACCACGGGCGAGGTGCTTCGTGTCGTCGACGGTGTCGCCGACCCTCAGATGCACGCGCGCATCAGCGCCGACCCGAACTACCTCCGCATCGACCCCGTGTCGTCGCGGGAGCAATACCGGTGGATGGAGCGGTTCATCCCGATGGTCGACGAGGCCGAGCTTCGCGGGAAGCTCGCCCACGCGATCGACGGGAAGGGCGCGTTTCGCCGCTTCAAAGACGTGCTGATGACCTACTCCGCCGATCGCGAGCGCTGGTTCGCGTTCCGGAGCGAGCGCCTACGCACGTTCATGGAGGCATGGCTGAACGCGCACGCGATTCAGGCCGTTCCGCGTCCGGGCTGGAGCGATGCTCCGCCAAACTCGCTCGACGAAGCGGCGCCCGACAGCCTCGCCCCGTCGAGCTTGATGAATCCGCCGGTGACGCCGCCTGCCGGCGCCCTCGGCAACCTGGGCGCGCCTCCGACGCCGTCATCCACGTCGGTGGACGCCATCCCGTCGGGGTCCGCCTCGATCGAAGAGGCGCCGAAGTCGCAGAGCGGTCGCCGCCAGCGAAACGCCGAGTCGCTTCGTCAGCTCCTTCGCGATCTCAGCGAGGCCCTCGGGCCGCGCGAGCTCGACCTCCTCGTCTCGTTCGCCGAGTTCCTCAAGGCTCGTCGTGCGGCGCGGAGCTTCGCGCACCATCACGAGCACATGATCGCGGAGCGCGAGAGCGCGCCGAGCGCCGCCCGCTCGAGCCGCGTGCTCGACGCGGCCCCCAGCTCGCCCTCTCTCGACAAAGGCGGCGGTTCCTAGCCGAGGGACGAGTGCGTCCGGCACACGTTCTCTCCATCACGGCAGTTCTCGCGGCGTTCGCGCTCGCAGGGCCGGCGTCCGCCCAGGGACCCGAGAACGAGCCCCGCGTCGCCGACCGGATCGCGGTGCGCTTCATCGCGCCCGAGACCGGCGGCGCCGCACGCCCGCGCTTCTTCACGGAGCGCGAGCTCGGCTTCTTCACACGCGTCGAGGCGATGGTCGAGCAGTCGCCGCTCGCGGAGAACGAGTATCCGGAGCGCTACGTGCGGAGCGCGGTCGACCGCCTCGTCGCGCGCACCATGCTCTCGAGCCTGCAGGTCCAGCGGGGCATCGAGCCGCCGGACCTGCAGAGGGCCGCGGTCGAGGGGCGCGCCGAGCTCGAGGCCCGGGTCGGTGGGGAGAAGGCGCTCGCCGACCTCATGAAGCGCGAGGGGCTCGAAGAGGTGGAGCTGCTCGCGTTTTTGCGCGATCAGGCCCGCGCCGCGTACTACGTCGATCGCACGATCACGCCGATCCTCGTCGTCTCGGAGGACGCGCTTCGCGAGGCCTACCGCGCCACGCTCCATCCATTTCGGAATCAAAAATTCGACGAGGCTCGAGTGAAGCTCCGGCGGTGGCTCGTCGTCGAACGGCTCCGTGCCGCCGAGACCGAGTTCTTGCAGAGCGCTCGCACGCGGGTGCGAATCGTGACGGTGCCGCGATGAGTCATGGAGGAGGCGAGGGCGCCGATACCCGGAAGGTGGTCATTGCCGCGCTCGCGGGCAATGTCGCGATCGCGACCTGCAAGTTTGCGGCGGCCTTTCTCTCCGGCTCGACCGCGACGCTCGCGGAGGCGGTGCACTCCGTCGCCGACACCGGCAATCAAGGGCTCCTCCTCATCGGCATGCGCCTCGCTGCACGGCCGCCCGACGAGAAGTACCCGTTCGGTCGCTCCGGCGAGAAGTACTTCTGGCCGTTCGTCGTCGCGCTGATGCTGTTCTCGCTCGGCGGCGCGTTCGCCGTCTTCGACGGCACGCATCACATCCTCCATCCCGTTCACGAGACCGGCTCGCGCTGGTGGAGCTACGGCGTCCTCGGCATCTCGCTCTTCTTCGAGGCGATGAGCTTCCGCGTCGCGTGGGGCGAGTTCAAGGTGCTCGCCAAGGGCCGCCACTGGCTGACCGCCATTCGCGAGACGCGCGACCCCACCATTCCCCTCGTCCTCGCGGAGGACACGACCGCGCTCTTCGGCCTCACGATCGCCTTCGTGGCCGTGCTCGCGAGCCAGCTCACCGGCATCGAGATCCTCGACCCCATCG
Organism: Labilithrix sp.; assembly: GCA_046351255.1. GTDB lineage: Bacteria > Myxococcota_A > Polyangia > Polyangiales > Polyangiaceae > Labilithrix. The sequence goes on along the minus strand of JAXLYU010000026.1, from coordinate 34,987 downwards.
GCAGCGTCTGCATCGGCCTGCTCCTCGCCGCGGTCGCGGTCGCGCTCGCGCGCATCACGCACGGCCTCATCATCGGCGCGAGCGCGGAGCCGGAGGAGGAAGGGGAGGCGCTCGAGATCACGGAGGGGACGCCGGGGGTCGAGAAGGTGACCCAGCTCCTCACGTTCCACGTCGGCCCCGACGTCGCCATCCTGTCGATGAAGATCGCGTTCCGGAAGGAAATGGTCGTCGACGAGGTGGAGGAGACGATCAACGAGATCGAGCGCCGGATCCGCGGAAGGATGGCCACGATGAAGAAGATCTTCATCGAGGTCGACGCGCACGGTGACGGCCGCGGCCTCGAGCGCGCGCGCAAGGCCTGGGCGAAGCGCAAGGCGGAGGGCCCGCTGCCCGAGGACGAGAAGAAGGACGAGAAGAAAGACGCCGCGGAATGAAGGCCGAGCACGTCGTGCTGGGCCTGATGGGCGTGGCCATCGTCACGACGCTGCTCCCGGCGCGCTCCGCCGCGAAGATCAAGAAGCTCGAGAATCCGAAGGCCCGGATCGGCCTCGTCTTCGACGTCGGCGGTCGCGGCGACAAGAGCTTCAACGACGCGGCATACCTCGGTGTCTCGCGCGCGGAGACGGAGCTCGACGCGGAGATCAGCTACCTCGAGCCATCGTCGACGGAGGACCGCGAGGCCGCGCTTCGTCTCTTCGCGGCGCGGAAGCTCGATCTCGTCATCGGGGTCGGCTTCATCTTCTCGAGCGACATCGAGGCCGTCGCGCGCGCCTACCCGGACATCAAGTTCGCCGGCATCGACTACTCGCCGGGGCCGAACGGGATCCCCGACAACGTGGCCGCGCTCGCGTTTCGCGAGGAGGAGGGCTCGTTCCTCGTCGGGGCGGTGGCGGGATTCATGACGAAGACGAAGCACGTCGGCTTCGTCGGCGGCATGACGGGGCCGCTGATCGCCAAGTTCGAGGCGGGATACTGGGCGGGCGTGGAGGCGGCGTGTCCGTCTTGCCAGGTCCACTCCGCGTACGCGGGTATGACGCCCGACGCCTACCGCGACCCGGCGAAGGGCAAGGCGCTCGCGAACGCGCAGATCGCCGCCGGAAGCGACATCATCTACCACGCGTCCGGCTCCACCGGTCACGGCGTCTTCGAGGCGGCCGCGGACGCGCACGTGAAGGCGATCGGCGTGGACGCGGATCAGTACGACGAGATGCCCGGCGTGGTCGTGACGAGCATGATCAAGCGCGTCGACGTGGCCGTCTTCGAGACGGTGAGAGCCGTCATCGAGAATCGTTTCAAGGGCGGCTCCCAGGTCTTCGGCCTCTCCGACCAGGGCGTCGACTACGTGCACGACGGCCCGCACGCGCAAGAGATCCCGGCGGACGTGAAGGCGAAGGTGGCCGCGCTCCGCGACGACGTGGTCAGCGGCAAGATCAAGGTCCCGAGGTGAAGCGAAGGATCAGATCGCGAGCTCTTTCGCGATCTCCCTTGCCGACATCGCGCCGCTGATCCGCTTCGACTCGCGGCCGCCGCGGAACGCGATGAGCGTCGGAATGCTCCGGATCGCGAAGCGGCCGGCCACGTCGGGGAGCGCGTCCGTATCGAGCTTCGCGACGACCACCTTGCCCGCTCGTTCGGCGGACAGCTTCTCGAGCTCGGGTGCGACCATGCGGCAGGGGCCGCACCACGCCGCCCAGAAGTCGACCACGACCGGGAGCGGCGCGTTCTTCACGAGCTCGTCGAGCTCCGCCGCGCTGCCGATGGCGATCGGATACGACGCCGGCAGAAGCTGCGCCTTGCAGCTCGCACATTTTGCGCGCTGGTTCATGCGTGCGGCGGGCAAGCGATTCGGCGTCGAACAGGCGGTGCAGGTGACGACCATGGCCCAAGCAACATGTGTGCGCGTCGCGCGTAGTCAACCCATGGTGGGAACGATGCTTTCACGCGCGACGCGGCTCGTTTAACCTCGTGCGCAACATGGGGTTCGTTCACGGCGGTCGGCTCGTCGCGCAGGCGCTCAAGCGTCACGGCACGACGCATCTCTTCACGCTGTGCGGCGGGCACATCCAGGCGATCTACGATGGGTGTCTCGACGAGGGCATTCGCGTCGTGGACGTCCGGCACGAGCAGACGGCGGGGCACGCCGCCGACGGCTATGCGCGCGTGACCGGCCGTCCCGGGGTGTGCGCCGTCACCGCGGGGCCGGGCGTCACGGACGTGGTGACCGCGATCGCCAACGCGCAGCGCGCGCAGGTGCCGCTGGTGTGCATCGGCGGCGCGGGGCCCAAGCTCCTCTGCGACATGGGCTCGCTCCAGGACATGGACCACGTCGCGCTCATGCGGCCCATCACGAAGTGGGCGGTGCAGGTCCCCGAGACGCGCCGAATTGCCGAGTACATCGACGCCGCGTTTCGCGTGGCCCAGGCGAACACGCCGGGGCCCGTGTTCCTGGAGATGCCGCTCGATCTCCTCATGAACATGCACGACGACACGGACCTCCCCGCGACGCGCCCGCTCCCCGAGCCGCCACGGCCCGCGGCGGATCCGCGGCTCGTCGCGCAGGCGGCGGAGCTCCTCGAGAACGCACAGCGGCCGTGCTTCCTCGTCGGCTCGCAGGTGAGGTGGTCGCCGGCGCGAGAGCGCCTCGAGGCGGCGCTCTCGCGCGTCGGAGCGCCGGTCTTCGTGAACGGAATGGCGCGTGGGGCGCTACCGCACGCGCATCCGCTGCTCTTCAGTCGCTCGCGACGATTCGCGCTCTCGCAGGCCGATGTCGTCTTCGTGCTCGGGACACCGTTCGATTTTCGCGTCGACTATGGGCGCTCGCCGACGTGGAATCCGGAGGCCAAGATCGTCCAGGTCGACCTCGACGGCGCCGAGCTCGGGCGAAATCGCAAGGTGGACATCGCGATCGACGCCGACTCGGGCATCTTCCTCGAGCAGCTCGCGGACGAGCTCGGGAAAGCGGCGCCGGAGCCCCGGATCTGGCTCGCGGCGGTGCGTGCGGACGAGGACAAGCGCCGCGCGAAGATGCAGGTCGAGATCGAGTCGAACGACTCGCCTCCCAATCCGCTCCGCGTGTGCCACGAGCTCGGCAAGCGGCTCGGACCGAACGACATCGTGATCGGCGACGGCGGCGACTTCGTCGCCACCGCCGCCTACGTGCTCAAGCTGCAGTCGCCGCAGCTCTGGATGGATCCCGGTCCGCTCGGCACCCTCGGCGTCGGCCCCGGCTACGCGATGGCGGCGAAGCTCGCGCGACCCGACGCGAACGTGGTGCTGGTCTACGGTGACGGCAGCTTCGGTCTCCACGGCATCGAGTTCGAGGCGATGGCGCGGCAGAACATCCCCGTGATCGCGCTGATCGGCAACGACGCGGGCTGGACGCAGATCCGCCGCGGTCAGGTCGATCTCTACGGACAGGAGCGCGCCGTCGCGACCGCGCTCGACTACACACGCTACGACAAGATCGTGGAGGCCTGCGGCGGCCGCGGGTGGTGGGTCGAGACGATCGACGCGCTCGGTCCAGCGCTCGACGAGGCCTTCTCTTGCGGAAAACCCGCGTGCATCAACGTGAAAATCGCGAAGAGCGATTTCCGAAAAGGCGCCATCAGCGTTTGATTATCATGGCGAGGCTAGAGCGATGACGATGAATGCCTTCCTACCCGGCGGCGCGATCACCTCCACCGAGCACGCCGACACGCTGCTCGAGCTGGCGTTTCTCGTCACCGCCGCCGACGGCAAGCTCGCCGAGGAGGAGGCGACCGCCTTTCGCGATCTGGTCACGCGCGTTCGTGGCAAGACCGCGAGCGATGACGAGATCGGCGCGCTCTACACGCGTTTCACGAACGCGCTCGAGGGCTCCACGTGTGTCGAGCGCGTGAAGGTCGTCGCGCCGAACCTCCCCGCTGATCTGAAGGAGCCGGCCTTCCGCGTGGCGCTCGCGCTCGCCCTCATCGATCGCGACGCGAGCCCGCACGAGGACGATCTCATCGACGCGCTCTTCCACGCCCTCGGCCTCGACGCCACTCGGGCGGAGGAGGTCGCGAAGGAGGTACGCGTCGCGCTCAGCCCTCCGCCGAACTCCGCCCCGCCGTCCTAGCGGCCACGGCCGCCTCGTCGAGCGCGCTCAGGATCTTGCGGGCGTGGTCGAGGAACGCCTCGCCCGACGGGAGGAGCGCCATCCCGCGCGGCGTGCGACGGAAGAGCGGCGTGCCGAGCTCGTCCTCGAGGGCGCGGATCTGCCGGCTGACCGGTGGCTGGGCGATCCGGAGCCTGGCGGCGGCGGTGCTGACGTTTCCTTCTTCCGCGACGGCGACGAAATACCGAATCTGCGCGAGGCTCACCCCGACAGCGTAGTGTTGCCGCCCCTCAGATCAAAACGGTATTGGACGCCGTCGGCGGCCGCGCTCATCGTCGAGGTATGTCGATCGAGATCCTGAACGCCGGCGAGATCGAGAAGATGAAGCGCGCGGGGCGCGTGGCAGCGGAGACGCTGGCATGGATCGGAGAGCGCATCGAGCCGGGCATCACGACGGGTGAGATCGACCGCCTGGTCCGCGAGGACACCGCGCGTCGCGGCGGCAAGCCTAGCCAGCTCGGCTACAAGGGCTTCCCCGCGGCCGTGTGCACGAGCCGGAACCACATCGTCTGCCACGGCATCCCGAACCAGAAGGAGCTCCTGGTCGACGGCGACATCGTGAACGTGGACGTCACGACCAACCTCGACGGATATCACGGCGACACGTCGGCCACGTTCATCGTCGGTACCGCGAAGCCGGAGGCGGTGCGCCTCGTCGAGGTCGCGCGGCGCTGCCGGGACGCCGGCATCTCGGTCATCCGCGAGGGCGCCCGCCTCGGTGATATCGGGGCCGCGATCGAGGAGGTCGCGCGCGCGGAAGGCGTCACGATCGTCACCGAGCTCGGCGGCCACGGCATCGGGCGTCGCATGCACGCCGATCCGCACGTGAATCACACCGGCAAAGCGGGCACTGGCATCCGCCTCAAGGCGGGCATGGCGCTGACGGTGGAGCCGATGGTGAACCAGGGCAAGGCGGCGGTGAAGTTCCTCGATGACGGCTGGACGGTCGTCACCGCGGACGGCAAGCTCTCCGCGCAGTGGGAGCACACCGTGATCGTGACCCCGACGGGCCACCTGCTGACGACGCTGCTCTAGCGGTGCTCTAGAGGCCGTGCGCGCGGAGGAACTTCACGAGGTCGGCGTAGAACTCGAGGTGGCTCCAGCCGTTCTGGAAGCCGGGCGGATCGCCGAAGAGCTGGCCGATCTCGTCGAAGTGATCCGCCGGGACGCAGCCGAGGAAGGTGCCCCACCTGGCGCTCTCGATCGGAATGAGGCCGTCGTTCGGCATCCCGTGGAGGTCCGAGATCAGGAGCTGGGGCACCTTGAGGATGACCTCGGTCGTGTCCTTCGTGTGGTTCCACTTCGAGATCCACGACGGCGAGCTGGCGCTCCGGCATTCGTCAGCGGCGAGGACGCCCGCGGTGCGCCCGGCGATGGACCAGTAGGGGATGCCGGGCACGTCGGTGTAACGTGCATTGAAATCGTCGATCGCGTCGCGCGAGAACTGGCGGAACGAGGCGGTGACCGACGTGTCGTGACCGATCTCGTCCCAGAGCGGCCGCCCGAGGAGCTTCACGATTCCGTCGAAGGCCCAGGAGGTGAACGGGTTGTCGATGAGCTCGAAGTCGTCCGAGAGGGGCGTCCCGTGGTGCGGCGTGGCGAACGTGGTGACCGACGCCACGAGGTCCGGACGCTGGTGCGCGACGTACCGCGCGTCGAGACCGCCCTGCGAGTGGCCGATCAGGTTGACCTTCTTCGCGCCGGTCTCCCGGATGATCTCCTCCACGCGCGCAAGGAGCTGCTCGCCGCGGAACGTGGAGTCGTTGAAGGGGTCGACGGTGGGCGTGAAGACGCGCGTCTCGCCTTGCCGCGCGAGATGCTCCACCACGCCCTGGTAGTAGTTGATGAAGTCGATGCCCGCGAAGTCGCGGAAGCCGAAGAAGCCATGTGCGAGCACGACGGGGTAGGGAGCGACCGACGGGTCGGTGGCGGCCTGTGAGCTCGCCGTCTCCTCTTCGCCTGCGTCCGCCGCGCACGCCGGCACTGCGGCCGCCGACGACACGAGCAAACCCACCGAAATCGCGCGTGCGAGCTTCAAGGCGGGGACGGTTTGGCCTTCATGGCGCCCTCCGTCAAGCCGCGACCGGCGAAAGACGGCGCCGAGACGGATGCGCAGAATGCGCAGCGTCCGTCGCGGGTTATCGCTGACCCGCCGGAAACGCGTGCGAAATGCTGACCCACCCGCGAATGGTCAACCCGTCGGCCATCGCTCCGACCGCCGATCTGCGCGATGATGAAAGGGATGGGGGTCCTCGCGTTCGACGTCGGCACCTTTCGCGCCGAGGGTCGCGTTGGAGAGAGCGGGCAGAGCGTCGTGGTCACGTGGACCGGCGAGTGTGACCTGAGCGCGGTCGAGCAGCTCGAGGCGTTCTTCGATCAGCTCCACGCCACCGCGACGGACGCCACCCCCCCGCGCGAAGTCGTCCTCGATCTTCACGAGGTCAGCTTCATGAACTCCTCATGCCTCTCGAAGCTCGTGGCATGGCTCGCGCGCATCCGCGACCTCGACGCCGCGGCTCGGTACAAGGTCCGCATTCGTTCCAACCCGAAGGTCGCCTGGCAGAAGCGTTCGCTTCGCGCCGTGCAGTTCTTTGCGCCCGAGCTCGTCACCGTCGTCTGAGTCTCCACCGTCGCGGAGGTTTCATTGCAGGTTGAATCACGCACCTTTGCGGCTGGAGCTTGGTCTGCGCCTCTTCCGACCACGCTCGACTCCGCGCGCACGCTCGTCTTCGTCGCCGCCGCGCCCGAGCTGTGCGACGATCCCGCCCCGTTCGCGGAGCTGCGCCGTGCCTTTCCGCAGGCCACGATGATGGGCTGCTCCGGCTCCGGCGAGATCGCCGGGGCTGCGGTCCACGACCACTCCGTCGTCGTGGCCATCGCGCGCTTCGAGCACACGTCGCTCGCGACGGCGATGGCGCCGGCGAACGGGGAAGCGGGCGCGACGCTCGCCAGGGCTCTTGGCGACAGGGGCGATCGCGGTCCTCTTCGCTCGGTGCTCGTTCTCTCCGATGGTCTTGCCGTCAACGGCACGGAGCTCGTGCGCGGGCTCAACTCGGCGTTGCCCGCGGGCGTCGTCGTCACGGGCGGGCTGGCGGGCGACGGCGACCGTTTCAAGCGTACGTGGGTCCTCGATGGCGATGCTCCGAAGAGCGGCCTCGTCACGGCGGTCGGCATTTATGGCGATCAGTTCAAGGTCTCGCACGGCTCCAATGGCGGCTGGGACAAGTTCGGGCCCGAGCGAGTGGTCACGAGGTCGGAGGGCAATGTCCTCTACGAGCTCGACGGAAGACCTGCCCTCGCGCTCTACAAGGAGTATCTCGGTGAGCGGGCGGGCGGTCTCCCGGCCACGGGCCTCCTCTTCCCGCTCGCCATCCGCGCGGGCCAAAAGGACGAGAAGAGTCTCGTCCGTACCATTCTCGGCGTCGATGAGGCGAAGCAATCGATGACGTTCGCGGGCGATGTCCCGCAAGGTCATCTCGCGCAGCTGATGAAGGCGAATTTCGAGCGCCTCATCAGCGGCGCCTCGGATGCGGCCACGCTGGCGGCCGCCATCCCCGGCGCCGGCGCGGGCAGCCCGACCCTCGCGATCGCGATCAGCTGCGTCGGCCGGCGCCTCGTCCTCGGCGAACGCGCGGAGGAGGAGCTGGAAGCGACGTTGGCGGCCCTTCCGAACCTGACCACGCAGGTCGGCTTCTACTCTTACGGCGAGCTCTCGCCCTACGGCTCCGGCGACTGCGACCTTCACAATCAAACGATGACATTGACGCTGCTTTCGGAAGCGTGACGGAGCCCCATCCTCTTTTCCTCCGGCTGATGCGTCGTTGCGGTCTCTCCGCAGACGATGTTGCGAGCGATCCGCGCTGGGCCGAGCTCGCGCGACGAATCAGTCGCACGTACGTCGAGAACGACGAAGACCGGTATCTGCGCGAGCGCTCTCTCGATATCTCCTCGCGCGAAATGCAGGAGCTCAACGCCGCCCTCGCAGAAGAGCGCCGTCGTCTCCAGGGCGAGCTCGTGGTCGCGCAGAATCTCCAGGTCTCGATCCTCCCGCGAGATCTTCGTACCGCCAGGTTCGAGGTCGCGGCTCGAATGATCCCGGCCACCGAGGTCGGCGGCGACTATTACGACGTCATCCCCGTCGAGGACGGCTGCTGGATCGGGATCGGCGACGTCGCCGGTCATGGGCTCCGCGCCGCGGTCATCATGACGATGGTGCAAAGCATGACCGCGGCCCTCATACGGCATATCCCGACGATCGCGCCGCGTGAGGTGATGGTCACGCTCAACCGCGGCGTCCGCGAGAACGTCTTCTCGCGGATGAGGTTCGACAATCACGTGACGATGACGCTCTTCCGCTGCGCGCACGACGGGACGGTCACGTTCGCGGGAGCGCACGAGGCGATCCTCGTCCTTCGCGGCGATGTGTGCGAGGAGGTCGATACTCCTGGCACGTGGCTCGGGCCGGTCGATGACATCGCGTCAGCGACGACGGACTCCGCGCTCCGCCTCGACGCGGGTGACGTGATGGTCCTTTACACGGACGGTGTGCTGGAGGCGCGCAACGCCGCGCGCGAGGAATACGGTCTCGACCGCCTCAAGTCGCGCATCCTCGCGCTTCGTTCGGAGCCGGTCGCAGTCATCTGCGACGCAGTCATCGCCAGCGTTCGTGACCATCAAGCCACCGCCGACGACGACATCACGGTCCTGGCGTATCGCCGCCTCTAGCCGCGCCCCCGCCCCCGGCCCCCCGCCCCCCCGCACCCCCGCGCCAGCGCCGCCCGTTCACAACCCGTTCAACAACCTGGCCCGGGCCGGCCACCTGGCCTGGCCCGGCCACCTTCGCCTTCGCGCCAGGTCAAAATTGATTGGTAAGCCAACTGTTTTGGACCTGGCGCGAGGGGGGAGGGGGCGGCATGCGGTGTGCTGTCGCCTGGGGATGCACTCGATTTCATTCCTACTGAAACGATGTCACCTGCGCGTGACCGCTTTTGCCAAGGAGGCCGTGCGGGCCGTGAAAGGGATGACCCCCGCTCGCTTCGACGTCCTCTGCTTCGCGCGGCAGCGATGGATTCAGTTCGACCCCGGGCCGCTCGCGCGCGGGCTCACCACCCAGCGCGCCATCACCAAGGCGCTCGGGCTTCACCCATCCACCGTCTCCAAGCTCCTCAAGCGACTCGAGGAGATGGGCTGGATCATTCGCTGCCCCGACTACTCCGACCGCCGCGTGAAGGCGGTCGAGCTCACCAAGCTCAGCGTCCAGAAGATCTGGGAGGCCATGCGGCGCGTGTTTCGCGGGCGCCTCCTCCTCGAGCCCTTCGAGCGCATCGCTCGCGAGCTCCAGCCCACGCGCCACGTCCTCGAGACGCTCGACCACCTCTTCGACACCTCGAGCTGATCGCCGACACCTTCTACGACTCGTCGAGCTTCTATTACGACTACGGGTCTCGCACCATCCAGCCCTACCGCTTCATCGTCCACGAACGCGAACGCCGCGTCCGCCGTATCCGCATGAAGCCCGAGTTCCCCATCATCCGGCCCGGAACCGACGCCTGGATGGAGCTCATTCGGGGCTACAACGCGCGCAACCGCGCCCGCTTCAAGCCCATCGATGCCCTCGACTACATGGAGACCGATGACGGCGACGAAGGGGACGCGGGCGACGAAGGGGACGCGGGCGACGCGGGCGACGAGGGCGACGAGGGCGACGCGATGTGAGCCTACGAGAGCCAGGCCACCGTCACGCCGTCCCCGCCTTCGCCATTATGGCCGGCCCGGAAATAGCGCACGTAGGGGCTCTGCTTCAGCTCCTTGCGAATCGCGTCCTTGAGGGCGCCCGTGCCGTGGCCATGCAGCAAGAAGCAGACGCGGCGATTGTCGTTGATCGACCGGTCGAGGAAGCTCACCGCCAGCGAGAGCGCATCGTCCGTGCGGAGACCGCGGAGGTCGCACGTGTTCTCGCTCGTCTGCACCGCGACCTCGAGGCCGACTGGATCATCGCCGGACTTCGTCGCCACGGCCGCCGCCGCCTTGCGACGCGGCTCGGACTCCGCCTGGATGGCGCGAAGCTCCGAGGGATCGACCACGAGCTTCAACGGGCCCGCCTGCACTCGCACCGCGCCGTCCGGAAGCACTTCCAGCACGTCCGCTTCGGCCCGCACGCGGTTCACGAAGACACGCATGCCCTTCTTCGCGACGACCGCCGTCGTCGCGGGCGGCGGGGCCGGCGTGGTGAAGCGGCCCGGATCGAGCGCTCCACCCACCGCCACCTGCGCCGCCACACGATCGATCGCGGCCTGGGCTTCCTTGGCCGCTTGCGCGTCGAGCTTCTTGCTCCGGAGCTTGGCCTGCGCTTCACGGAGCTCCTCGCGCGCACGACGGACGGCGGCGAGAAGCGCCTCCGCCTCCTTCGACACGTGCTTCGCTTCACGATCCTTCGCCTGGCGGAGCTCCTCCGCGAGGGCGCGGCGCGTCTGCTCCGCTTCGAGCTCACGGCGCTCGGCATCGGCGCGAGCCAGCTCGAGGGCGCGGCGCTCGTCATTGAGCTTCTGCACACTCGTCTCGAAGTTGAGATCCTCGCGGGTCAGGAAGCGCTCGGCACGCTCGATGACCGTGCTCGGAAGGCCGAACTTGCGCGCCACCGCGAGCGCGGAGGAGCTCCCCGGCACCCCGGTGGCGAGCTTGAACGTCGGGCTCATCGTGGGCAGATCGAAGCCCATCGACGCGTTCTGGAAGCGCTCGTCCGCGAGGGCCAGCGCCTTCAATCCCTCGTAATGCGTCGTCACGACGACCGCGCCACCGCGTGCCGTCAGCGAGTCGAGCATGCCCGCCGCAAGTGCCTCGCCCTCGCGTGGGTCGGTTCCGCCCGCGAGCTCGTCGAGGAGCACGATCGCGCCCGGCTGCGTGTCGTCCAGGATGCTCACGAGATTGCGCACGTGCGCGCTGAAGGTGGAGAGCGACTTCGTGAGGCTCTGATCGTCACCGACGTCGGTGAGGACGACCTCGAAGATGCCCACCGTGCTGTCTTCCGAGCACGGCACCGGAAGGCCCGCGCGGATCATGAGCGCGACGAGGCCCATCGTCTTCAGCGCCACCGTCTTGCCGCCGGCATTGGGGCCCGAGACCACCATCGCACGGCGAGTGGAGATGGCGAGGTCCGAGGGAACGACCGTCTCCTCGTCGAGCAGGAGGAGCGGATGCCGCGCGTGGACGAGATCCAGCCGCGCCTCGTCCGTGATCTTCGGGAACGTGAGATCGAGCTCCTCGGCGAGGCGTGCCGTGGCGGCGCGGACGTCCGCGCGCGCGAGCGCCTCGAGCGCCGCGCCCACGCTGGCGATGTGCTCGCCGATACGGTCGGAGAGCTTCGTGTAGATCGCGATCTCCTCGCGCTGGACCTCCGCCTCGAGCACCTTGAGACGATTGCCCATCGGAATGACGGCGCGCGGCTCGACGAAGAGCGTGGCGCCGCTCGCGCTCGTCGCGTGAACGAGCCCCGGGAAGCGCTCGTGGGCGTCGGAGCGGACGGGGACGACGTAGCGACCCTCACGATCGGTGATGAACCGATCCTGGATGATCGATTCGTACTTCGTCATGAAGTCTTCGAGGCGCGCCAGGAGGCGCTGGCGCGAGAGCTGATACTCGCCGCGGAGCTCCTTGAGACGCGGGCTCGCGCGATCGGACAGCGTGCCGTCGGCGTCGAAGGCGGCCGCGAGCTCGTCTGCGAGATCGTCGAGTGTGGGATCGGTCGCGCACGCGGCGTGGAGCGCAGGCAGCCGCGAGCGCCGATTGTGCAGGAAGCGACGTAGGACCCGGGCCGCCTCGAGCGACCTGCCGATCTCGCGGATCTCTTGCGGCGCGAGCACGCCGGACGCTCCGACGCGCCCGACGGCGGCCGACACGTCGACGAGCCCCGCCGCCGGCAGCGGCTCGCCCGCGCCGAGCAGCGCCGTCGCCTCCTCGGCCTCATCGAGCAGACGGCGCGTGGCCTCGCGCGTGGGCGCAAACGGCAGCGAGAGCGCGAGCTTCTTGCCGAGCTCGGACGCGCAGCGCTCCGCGAGCGCCGACAAAACGCGACCGTACTCGAGGTCAGACCGCGTCTTGGGCGGACACGGATCGCGAAGAAGGTCGGTGGACACGGAGCTCACGGCAAATCCCGAGGAAGGCCGCCATGGTGATCACTCCGGCCGTCCTCATCAAGGGTAGAAAGCGCGTCCGCGCGTGGCGAACGCGACCATGCGGGCTTCATTCGTGCCACCCGCCGCCGTCCATGGCCCGACGAAGGACCCGGTGGACCTCGGCGACGTTCGGGACGAGGTGAAGCACCGGGGGTCGCGTCTTCCGCTGGCCATTCCCGCCGATGTAGGACGGCACGTCGAGCCAGATGCTCCCGTAGCCGCTCGAGGTCGCCATCGCGGCGGTGGTCGGGATCCGGTCGATCGCGTGCTGCTTCACGGCTCTCGGGCGCGTCGTGACGACGAGAACGCGACGGTCCGTGATCGCATAGAAGATGCGCTCGCGCTCGCTTGCCTCCACGAAGGGCCTTGCGATCAGGTGGTAGAGGCCCACGCCCACGAACGGTATCCCGAAGAGCGCCATCCCCCACTCGTGCGCACTCCCAACGAGGAAGATCCAGAAGCAGGAGAACGCCGTCCACATCAGCATGAAGATCGTCGTGCGCACGTCGTCGGACAGGAAGGTGACCCCGCGCTTCGGTCGCTGCGCCCAGAGCAACCGCTCGCCGTCGAAGAGCTCGGCTCTCACGACCTCGCGCGCGAGCGCCTCGTCGGGATCCACCGGCGCCATCGATGGGGACTGGCGATACGGGATCATCGCATGAAGGTGTTCAACGGCGAGGAACCAGAGGCATCAGAGTCGGGCGCAGTCGAGACGGGAGCGCCCGAGACGGGAGCGCTCGAGACGGGAGCGGACGCGGGGACCTCCGACTCCGGCGCGAGCGCCTGGGCCTCGACGAGGATCCGATGGACCTCCGCGGCGTCCGGGATCGCGCGCAGCTCGAGGTGCGGCGCCACCACGCGGATGTTCCCGAGCCCGCCTTTCGTCATCACGAGATGCGTTCGCAGACCGGCCAGCGCAGGGGCGGCGACGATGCGCGACGGCGCGGCCACGAGGAGACGGCGATTCGTGATGCCGTAGACCAGCTCGCGATGCCGCCAGGCTCGATGAACCGAATGGCCGAGCAGGCCGTAGAGCCCGAGCATCACGAACGGAATGCCGAGCATGGACACTCCGAAGGACACATCGGTGATGAGCCCGGCAAAGGTCCAGGTGAGCGAGAAGAGCGTCCACACGATCTGGGTGAACGCATGCGGATTGCGTTCGAAGACGAGCCCGCGCTTCGGGCGATTCGCCCAGAGCAGCTCCTCACCTGGCGAGAGCACCGACCGGAGCCGGTCGCGCGCGAGCGCCTGATCGGTCGGTAGCGCCTCGCGTTGATTGTCGCGATAGGCGCTCATCGGGACGTCTGCTTGCAGCTCCCGACGCGCCCGTCACCGCTGCGCGCCATGAGGCGTGCCGTCGCCGCGACAGCGGTGGAGACGGCGCGCGCAGGCGTCATTCGGGCTTGCTGCTGCTCGGACTTCCGGGGCCGCCGCCGGCGCCGCTCGGCATCGGGTTCTGCTCGCGCTCGAGGTAGCGGAAGATGGTGCGCGGATCGACGCCGAGATCGCGCGCCGTCTGCGTGCGATTGCCGTTGTTGCGCTCCAGGATCTCCAGAACGTACTTGCGCTGGAACTCCTCCTTGGCTTTCTCGAGCGGGAGGATGTTGCTCTCGCCCGCTTGATCGAGCTCGAGGTCCTCGACGCCGAGGAGCGTCTTGTCGCAAAGGACGAGCGCCTTCTTGATGCGATTTTCGAGCTGGCGAATGTTGCCGGGCCAGTTGTTCTTGCGGATCGATGCGAGCGCTTGCGGGGTGAAGCCCTGCACCGGAGAGTGCAGCTCCTCCGCGTACTTCGAGAGGAGCGCCTTCGCGATGATGAGCACGTCGTCTCCGCGCTCGCGCAGCGGCGGGAGCCAGATGTTGACGACGTTGAGGCGGTAATAGAGGTCCTCGCGGAAGCGACCGCCCTTGATCTCCTCCTCGAGGATGCGGTTCGTCGCGGCGACGACGCGGATATCGACCTTCTCGGGCTTGCTGTCGCCGACGCGGAAGACGACGCGCTCCTGCAGCGCGCGGAGGAGCTTCACCTGGAGGTTCAGCGGGAGCTCGCCGATCTCGTCGAGGAACAGGGTGCCCTTGTCCGCCGCCTGGAACTTGCCAGGCCGCGACGCGATCGCGCCCGTGAAGGCGCCCTTCACGTGACCGAAGAGCTCGCTCTCGATGAGGTTCTCCGGGATGGCGCCGCAGTTGATGACGATGAAAGGGCCCGAGACGCGATTCGAGCGGCGGTGCAGCTCGCGCGCGATGAGCTCCTTGCCGGTGCCGGTCTCGCCGGTGATGAGGACGGAGATGTCGGTCGTGGCGACCTTCTGCAACTTGCGGAAGACCTCCATCATCGAGGGGCACACGCCGATGATGTCGCCGAAGCGCTTGTCTTTCAGCTCCGCGGTGAGCTTCTCCTTGTCGGAGCGGAGGGCGCTCAGGAGCATCGCGTTCTGGAGAATGAGCGACGCCTGACCGGCGAAGATGCTGAGCAGGTCGAGCTGGCCCTTCTGGAAGAGGCCCTTCACGCGATCGTTGCCCACGTAGAGCGCGCCGGTGACGTGCCCCTGCGAGACGAGGGGCGCGCACATGACGCTCGAGAGGCGGAGCGCGACGACGGACTCCGACGTGCGGAAGATGTCGTCCGAGAGCGCGTCCGAGACGATGACCGGGCGCCCGCTCTCGAGCACGCGACGCACGATGGAGTCCGAGATGGCGCCGGTGGTGTCGGTGATCGCCTCGCGGTTCACCTGGCGCGAGGCGCGAATGACCGGCTTTCCGGCCTGACCGGAGGGGGAGCCGTCCGAGCCGTAGGCGTCGTCGAGGAGGAGGACGAGGCCCTTCTCGGCGCCCGTGATGTCGATGACCGTGTCGAGCATCGCTTCGAGCAGCTCGTTCAGGTCCTTCATCGTCATCAGCTTCTCGCTGAACTCGTGCAGCTTGCGAACAGCGGTGAGCTGCGCCGAGGTCTCGGCGCTGGCCGAGGGGGACGAGGTCGTCGTCGGGGCCGGGCCGCGGGAGGGCTCGTCGAAGATGCTGAACTGGAGCTCCGCGTCGCCGAGCGTGATGCGGTCGCCATGCACCAGTCGTGCGCGGCGCTTCTTCTTCCCGTTGATGAGGATCTCGCCGCCCTTGTCGACCTCCTCGAGGTTGAAGTCGCGGCCGTCGAAGAGGACCTGCGCGTGCGTGTCACCGATGCCCGCCGTCGCGACCGCGACATCGTTGCCTAGCGCTCGGCCGATCGTCGAGACCGGCTTGTAGAGCACGTAGGTGCGCGGCGAACCTTGAGGCGGAAACCACTTGAGGATCGGCATTCGGGAACCTGCAAAACATATCCCAAAAGGGCCGCCCGCTCCGTATAGAATGAAGCCGAAGCGAGGCGTGAGCGACCGGGGTCTGGGGCGAGCCCCAGCGGTGACGAACGCTTCGATCGGGAGGACCTGAATGCTGAGGATCGCGCTTTACGTCTCGTTCTTGCTGGCCATGGCCTCGACCGCTTGTGGGGACGGCGACAAGAAGCCCCCGCTCACGCCGGACAGTGACAAGCCGGCGGATCTCATCGACGCTGGCTCGACCACGAGCCCGCCTCCCGCAAAGTAGCGAGGGCCCGTTCGGGCTAGCCGATCGAACTCGTGCGGGTGACCTGCACGGCAGGCGTATCGAGATAGATCTTCGCGGCACCTCGCGCTCATGCGGTGACCCCGAGGAGGCGCCTGGTCGAGTCGACGAGGTCGTTCGCGCTCGCCGCCGTGATGTCGGCGTTGACGTCGTTGGCGAGGCCGGGGGACCACTCGCAGGCGGCGCCTCCGATCGCGATCGGCAGCTCGGGCTTGACGCCGCGGACACGCTTGATCGCGTCGCGCAAGGCCGAGCCGTGGAAGCTCATGGTGGCCGAGAGCGCGAGCAAGTCCGGCGGGTCCCGCTCGATCATTCGGATGAGGTCGTCCGTCGGCACGTCGGCACCGAGGAAGCGGACATCGAAGCCGGCCGTGTCGAGCGAGTCGGCCACGAGCCGCGCCGGCAGCTCGTGGAGCTCACCCTCGACACACGCGATGATCACGCGCTTGCCGTTGCGCGGGGCATGCTCCGCGCGCTGATAGAGCTGCGCGAGGACGAGGTGGGAGATCGCGGTCGCCATGTGCTCGTCGGCGATGCCAATGAGGTTCTTCTGCCAGAGATGGCCGATCTCGCGCTGCGCCTCGCGCACGATCCCGTCGCTCAGCTCGTGCGGCCGGAGGCCCTGCTCGAAGCCTTCCTCGAGGACGATGCGCAGGGCCTCGCGGCGGTCGCCTCGAAGCTGAGCGGCGATGTACCGCTTGCGCAGATCGTCGAGGGCCGAGCGTATCACGCGCTCCGGGAGACCGGCGTCCGCCTGGCGACGAGCCTGGCCACGGTGCGCTGGAGCTCGCCCAGGTCGACGGGCTTCACCAGGTGGGCGTCGAAGCCAGCCGCGAGGGCGCGCTCCTTGTCCTCGTTGCGCCCGTAACCGGTGAGCGCGAGGAGCACCGGCGCATGGCCGTCGTTCGCGGAGCGAATGCGCCGCGCGACCTCGTAGCCGTCCACCATGGGAAGGCCGATGTCGACGACGGCGACGTCGAACTGATCGCTCAGCGCGATCTCGAGTCCTCGCTCGCCGTCGTTCGCGGTCTGGACCTGGTGGCCGTCGTTCTCGAACGCGAGCGCGAGCAGCTCGCACGAGTCCTCATTGTCGTCGACGAGGAGGACCCGCAGCGTGCTCGGCGACTTCTTCGCCACGTCCGCGGCGGGGGTATGACGGTGTGGCGCGACGAGCGGCAGCTCGATGCGAAACTCGGAGCCGAGGCCCGAGCCGTCCGACGACACGGAGACGTGGCCGCCGTGCATCTCGACGAGACGCTTCACCATCGTGAGGCCGATACCGAGGCCTGCCTGCGAGCGCGCGAGGGTCGGATCGACCTGGAAGAAGAGGTCGAAGATGTTGCCGATGTTCTCTTTCGTGATGCCGACGCCGTCGTCGCGCACCGTGAGCACGGCGCATTTCTTCTCGTCTTGCTTGCCTGTCTTCGCCGGAGCGAGGGCGATCGTGATCTTGCCGCCCGCAGAGCTGTACTTCACGGCGTTGCTGAGGAGGTTCGTGATCACCTGCTCGATGCGCGTCACGTCGCCCTCGATCCACATCGGCTCGGCGGCGACGTCGACGGTGACGCTGCGGTCCTTCGTGGCGGCCGAGGCCTCGCCGCCCACGAAGCGCTCGACGAGCGCGCCAAGATCGAACGGCTCTTTGCGGAGCTGGATCTTGCCGCGGGTGATGCGCGAGACGTCGAGGAGATCGTCGACGAGGCGCGCGAGGTGGCGCGTCTGGCGGCCGATCGTGCCGGTGAGGCGTGCGCCGTTCGCGGGGAGGGGGATCTGCTCGAGGAGCGTGTGCGCCGTCATGATCGCGGCGAGCGGATTGCGCAGCTCGTGGGCGAGCATGGCGAGGAACTCGTCCTTGCGCTTGTCGGCCTCGGAGAGGGCGTCGGCCTTGGCCTGCGCCTCGATCTCCTTTTCGTGCATGCGCAGGAGCCCTCGAACCATCGCCACGAGCTCGATCGACTCGAAGGGCTGCGTCAGATACTGGTCTGCGCCCGACTCGAGCCCGCGCGCCTTGCCCTCGCTCGTGACGAACGTGGCAGAGGTCTGGATCACGAGGATGTCGGCGGTGGCGGGGTCGTGCTTGAGCTGCCGGCAAACGTCGAGACCGCTGATGTCGGGCAGCTTGATGTCGAGGACGATGAGGTCCGGCCGCTCGGTCCGCGCGAGCTCGATGCCTTCGCCGCCGGTGGTCGCTTCGAGGACATCCCAGCCGGCGGCCCGGAGAACGCGTGAGACATAGTAGCGATTGCTCGCCGAATCGTTGACGTTGAGGATGAGGATGCGGCCGTCCCTCATGAGGTCCTCGTGAGCTCGCCTCGGACGCCCGCCGCCTCGAGCGCCTCTCGAATGCGCGTGATCGCGATCTCGCGCGAGAGGCTTTGCTTCTTCAGGATCGCGGCCGTCTCGCGTTCGAGCTTGGCGCGCTCGGTCTCGTCGAGGGTCTTCGCGGTCTGGATGATGATCGGGATCGAGCGCGTGACCGGATCTGCTTTGAGGTCGTCGATGACGTCGAAGGCGGTCTCGTTCAGCAGGAGGAAGTCGAGGAGGATGACGTCGGGCTTCTGCGTCCGAGCGAGCTCGAGGCCCGACGCACCGTCCGCGGCCTCGAACACGGTGTACGGCGCCCCGGAGAGAAGGCGGCGAATGAGGTAGCGGGCCTGCTCGTCGTCGTCGATCACGAGGATGCGCGCGACGGGGCCGCGCTTCGAGAGCTCCGCGAGCTTGCGGATCATGCGGTCGCCGTCGATCGGCTTGAGCCAGAACTCGTCGGCGCCGAGCGCGCGCGCCTTGTGGGAGCGGTCGACGATGGTGACGACCATCACGGGGATGTCGCGCGTCTCGGGGCTCTCCTTGAGCTCCGCGAGGAAGCCCCAGGTGGCCTCGCCTTCGAGCACGACGTCGAGCACGATCGCGGCGGGACGCACGCGCGCGAGCTGCTTTCGCGCCTCTTCCACCGTGCGCGCCGGGACGACCTGGAAGCCGGCGCTCACGAGGTAGCGCTCGTAGAAGAACATCGTCTGGCGATTGTCTTCGACGACCAGCACCTGCTGCTTGTTCGAGTCGATCTTCTGCGCGCGCTCCGCGATGTTGTCGATGACCGCGACCTCCTCGTGGACGCGCGGCAGGTCGAGCGTGAAGGTGGAGCCTTCGCCGACCTTGCTCTGGGCGGTGAGGGTGCCGCCGAGCATCTCCGCGAGCTTTCGCGCGAGCGTGAGGCCGAGGCCCGTGCCCTTCACGCGACGCTGGATCTCGCTGTCGATCTGCGTGAACTCCTCGAAGACGCGCGGCAGGTCCTTCTCCACAATGCCGATGCCGGTGTCGGTGACGGAGAAGCGAAGGCGATCATCGCCGACCTTCTCTGCATGCACGCGGATCGTGCCCTTCTCCGTGAACTTGATCGCGTTCGAGACGAGGTTGCGGAGGATCTGCGAGACCTTGCCCCGATCGGTGTCGAGCTGAACGAGCGGGATCTCGTCGAAGATCAGGTCGACGCCCTCGCGGACGAGCGGCTTCATCATGCCGCGGAGGGAAGAGAACAGCTCGGTGACGTCGAACTTCGACGCGCGCAGCTCGTGCCGCCCGGCCTCGATGCGCGAGAGGTCGAGGAGGTCGTTCACGAGCTCGCTGAGCGCCTCGGCGCTCGAACGAACGAACCGCACCTGCTTCTCTTGCTCGGCCGTGAGGTCACCGTCGAGGCGATCGAGGAGGAGCTGCGTGAGGCCGAGGATCGAGTTGATCGGCGTGCGGAACTCGTGGCTCACGTTCGACACGACGCGTGACTTCACGTCGGCGGCGCGGCGCAGCTCGTCGTTCTTGTCGTCGAGCACGGCGTGCATGGTCGTGAGCGCGCGGTTCGAGTCGAGGATCTCGCGGTAGCTCTGCTCGAGCTGCTTCCGCTGCCGGTCTGCCTCGCGCTGGAGCGCGCCGAGCTCCGTCATCGTCTCGGCGACCTGACCGAACGTGGCACGCTCGTCCTCGGTGAGGAGGTGACCGACGAGCATCGCCGCGTCGCCACAAGGCTGACCGGAGAACGCGTACGTGAGCGCCTTGCCGTGGACGAGCAGCGAGAGCTCGACGCGCTCGACGCGCGTCGCCGTCGCGCGCGCGACGAGCTCCGCGACCTTCGATGCGGTGCCCGGAACGGCAGCGGCGTCGAAGCGCGTGCCTTCCTTCGCGCCGAGCCGCTCCTGCGCGCGCACGTCGGCCCATGAAATCGTCCCGTCCTTGCGGCAGAGGAGAGCGACCTCCGCGCTCAAGGCGGCGATGCAGGCGTCACGGGCACCAGAGTCCACGGTAATGTATGGAAATACCACGCGTCGATCGCCTGCGAATGAGGCGTCGGGCGGCATCTCGGTCGAGATGAATGAGCTCGGTCGTCAGAAGGTCGCGACGGCGGAGAGCATCGCGCCTGGCGGTGAGGTCGAGAAGCGCGGGTCGGGGCCGACGAGGTTCGACAAGCTGCGACTGGCTTGCGAGGTAGAGCTGGTCGCGGTCGGCGTGAGCGGCGGAATGGGCGTCATCGCGAGATCGACCGGTGGCGACCAGGTCTTGCCCTGCGCGTCGCCGGAGTCCTTCATGTTCCACGTGAGCGCGCCCGCGACGGCCGCGCCCGCGACGCCGCCGATCGACGGGCCGATGAGGCCACGCTTCACGTTCGGATCGTCGACGAACAAGTAGAAGGGGAACACGAGGCAGCCCACCGCAGCGCCGGCGACGTACCCGAGCCACATGTACTTCTGCGACTGGAGGGACGGCGTGTGGAAGACGCTGATCGCGCCCGTCCCGACCATGCCGACGTTGAAGCCGATGAGGCCGGCGATGCTCGATCCGTCCTTCCAGTCGTCGTGTCGACCCTGCGTCGCGATGCCGAACATGGCGCCGGAGAGCGTGCCCCAGCCCGCGCCGCTGCCGATGAAGAGCATCGATCGCGGATCGGGACGCAGCCACTCGCCGAACGCGAAGCCGCCGACGCCGCCGGCGGTGGCGAGGATCCACGTCACGCTCGTCTGGACCTTGAACTCCCAGTCCTTGTTGTCTTCGCGCTCGTACTGCCACTGCGTGCCGGCGATCGCCATGCCCTCGAGGCCGCCGAGCACCAGGCCCGCCGAGGTCGCCGCGGGCACGCCGTGATGGAACGGTCCCGCGTAGCGATCGAACGCCCACGCGCCGATGGGCGCGCCCGCGCCGAACGCGATCGGCATGATGACGGCGAGGCCCGGATCCGTGATCTTGAAGAGCGAGTCGAGCCAGATGCCGGTGCCGATGCCGTAGAGCGCGCTCGTGACGTAGAGCGCCGTCATCTCGGCTGTCGTGCGCGTGGCCGGAGGAGCCGGTGGCGCGACGGGCACCGGCTGCTGCGGATAGGGCTGCGGGTAGGGCTGGTACGGCTGCTGTGGATAGGGCTGCGGGTAGGGCTGGTACGGCTGCTGGGGATAGGGCTGCGGCTGTACCGGCTGCTGCGGGTAGGGCTGCGGCTGTACCGGCTGCTGGGGGTAGGGCTGCGGCTGTACCGGTTGCTGGGGGTAAGGCTGCGGATAGGGCTGCGGCTGTACCGGCTGCTGGGGATAGGGCTGCGGATACGGCTGCGGATACGGCTGTGGCTGCGGCTGATACGGCTGCGCCGAGGCGTTATCCATGACGAAGGTGAGCGCCCCGAGCGTCGCGAGGCTGATCAGCGCACGTTTCATAGAAAGCAGAGTCTCCTCAGAATTCGGCCGTTAGCTCACGGGACATCAGGTCTTTCAAGGCTTCCATGACCGGCTTGTCCTCGTAGAGGACGCGGTAGGTCTCGGTCACGATGGGGAGCTCGAGCCCGAGCTTGAGCGAGAGGTCGTACGCGCTCTTCGTCGTCTTCACGCCCTCCGCGACGTGGCCGAGGCTCGTGACGATGTCGTTCAGCTTCCGGCCCTTGCCGAGCTCGAAGCCGACGGTGCGGTTGCGCGAGAGCTCGCCGCAGCACGTGAGGACGAGGTCGCCCATGCCCGCCAGGCCGGCCAGCGTGATCGCCTGACCGCCGCGCGCGAGGGAGAGCTTCACCATCTCGGAGAGGCCGCGCGTGATGAGCATCGCGCGCGTGTTGTGGCCGAAGCCGAGGCCGTCGGCGCAGCCCGCCGCGATGGCGATGACATTCTTGATGGCGCCGCCACACTCCACGCCTGGGATGTCCGTGCTCGCGTACGTGCGCATGTACGCGGTGTGGAACCGCTTCATGACGTCGGTGCGGATACCCTCGTTCTGCGCCGCGATGACGACGCCCGTGGGCAGGCCGGCTGCGAGCTCCTTCGCGAACGACGGCCCGGAGAGGAACGCGAAGTGATGGTGCGTCTCGCCGGGGAGCTCCGCGGCGAGGATCTCGTCCACGAACGTGAGCGAGCCGTTCTCGATGCCCTTCGTGGCGCTCACGATGGGCGCCGAGTGCGGCACCTTGCGTGCGACGAGCTGCGCGACCTCGCGCGTGGCGTGCGACGGTGCGACGAAGACGACCATCGATGCGCCGGAGAGCGCCTCTTCCGGATCGACGGTGGCGGTGAGCGTGGTCGGGAGCCTCGCGCTCGGGAGGTACTTGCCGTTGACCTGGTCGCCGTTGATCTGCGCGACGAGATCCGGCCGGCGACAGTACATCTGGACGGGATCGCCCTTGTCGGCCAGAACCTTGGCGAGCGCCGTTCCCCATGCGCCCGCCCCCAGCACCGCGACTTTCCGATCGACCTGCGTGCTCGTCATGCGGTCGAGAGTAGCAGCGTTGTGTTAGCCTGCGTGGGCTTTGCCTAGGTCACTCCCATGGCTTGCCATGATGGCGCTGGCGGCCTCGTCCGCCCTCAACGTGGGTTGTAGCTGCAACCCGGCGTGTCAGTTCCGGGGCACGATCAACAATCCCGAGAACCTCTCCATGCGCAAGTCGATGCTGCGCAAGGCGATGGGCGACTTCTGCGTCCAGATGAAGAACCGGAACGCGCCGCTCAAGCTGAGTCCGGACGCGCCGGTCGTCGGTCGCTTCTATCCTCAGTCTTGCACCGCGGCGGACGGCGATCTCCTCAACGTCACCTTCTCGGGCCGCGGCTACGTCTGGACCAACGTGACGAAGAAGGTCACGTTCGACGCCGGCACCTCCGCCGCCTTCCGTTACGACTTCCAGGTCACCCAGGGCGACGAGTGCGACATCTACTCGTACTTCCGGCCCTCACGGATCGAGAACACGCAGTTCACGACGCACCGCATCGAGAACACGCTCATCACCGTCTTCCCCGGCCTCTCGGCGATGGGGAACAACATGGGCCAGTCGACGCTCTCGCAGAAGCTGCAGGAAGGCTTCACCGTGATCGCGAAGGACGGCAGCGAGTCCAACGTCGAGATGAACCTCGGCATCGTCCCGCTGGGGAAGAAGCCGTTCCATCCCTACCAGGTCGATTCGAGCGACGGGAAGATCACCTACGAGAACGATCGGGTCGAGGTTCACCAGAACCAGCGCGACTTCGTCGGGCCGATCGTGGTCGAGGACGAGAAGCGGGCCCTCTACGTGAGCGCCCAGGTCGACGGCGTCCCAGCGATCGACGTGCTCGTGCTGCGGAAAGCAGAAGCAGAGCAATCTCTTCAGCTTTATTACGAGTATCCGCAGTCGGGGCCGCTCGCGGGCATGCCGATGAGCCAGGAGGTTCTCCCGCAAGGGAATCAACTGAAGCGTTCGATTGTCGTTCCGCCCGGGACGTATTACGTCGTCTTCGACAACACTCCGACCGCCGGGCAGACGATCCCACAGGTCAACGCGCTCGACGACCGCGCCGCCGTCGTCCAATACCTCATCCAGATCGGCGACGCGTCGTGAGTAAAGAAGAAGAGAGCGTCGACGAGGACGACAAGGCGGACGAGAAGAAGGAGGCCTCCGACGAGGAAGCGCCGCCCTCCTCCAAGGCGCCCGCGTCCGCGGCTCCGGCCTCCGCGCGCGCGGCCCCGAAGCCGGCCCGCGAGACGGTCAAGAAGGATGGTCCCACGCCCATCCGCGTCCTACGCACCGCGTACTGGGGCCTCTGGTTCGTCCTCACGCCCTTCCTCCTCGCGTGCATCCTCGTCTGGGCGCTCACGCCCGCGAGCGGCGTCGATCGCGGCGGCATCCTCGGCTGGATCGAGGAGCGCGTCCGCGATCAGCCGGTGCCGTTCGGCATCGTCACCTTCACGCTCTTCGAGATGGCTTTGTGGTGGGTTCGCCATCACCTTCCGCTCGCGTTTCACGCGCATCCGCCGCTCCGGGACGGCCTGCCCAAGAGCCTCCGCGGGCCCTTCGAGAAGGCCCGCGCGCTCCTCGAAGAGGCGACGATCATCCTCGAGAAGAACAAGGAGTCGGTCGAGAAGGAGCTCTCCAAGAAGGAGCGCGAGAAGCTCAAGGCCGACCTCGACGCGCTCGAGGAGGCGATGGACCGCGAGCCATTCGACGAGGAGGCCTTCCTCGAGGCGGCGGTCAAGGCGGACGGCGAGGTCGACGCCAAGCTCGGTCGCTGGCGCAAGAGCGAGGTCCGCGAGTACGCCGAGAGCATCCTCGTCGCGATCGCGGTCGCGATGGCGCTCCGCGCGTTCGTGGTCGAAGCGTTCAAGATCCCGAGCGGCTCGATGATCCCGACGCTCCAGGTCGGCGACCACATCTTCGTCAACAAGTTCACCTACGGCCCGGCCATTCCGTGGACGCACTCGCGTCTGTGGTCGCGCATGCCGCCCGAGCGCGGCGACGTCATCGTGTTCGCGTATCCGGAGCACCCGGACCAGGACTTCATCAAGCGCGTCATCGCGATCCCGGGCGACAAGCTCGAGGCGCGCGGCGGCCATCCGATCATCAACGGGTGGACGGTGCCAAGCTGCAACGCAGGGACGTACAGCTACCAAGAGGCGCAGGACGGCTCGAAGCACGAGGGCGAGGTCTTCGTGGAGTTCCTCGAGGACGAGGCCTATCTCACGCTCTACGATCGCCAGGCGCTCCAGAACGAGTACCAGGGCCCCTTCTACGTGAAGCCGAACGAGGTCTGGGTCATGGGCGACAACCGCAACAACAGCCACGACTCGCGCATGTGGTTCGGCGGCTCGGGCGGCGGCGTGCCCTACGAGAACATCAAGGGCCGCGCGCTCTTCGTCTGGCTCTCCGTCTCGGAGACCATCGACTGGTCGCGCATGTTCGCGCCCGTCATGGGCCGTCCGCCGTCGCATGGTCCGTTTCCGGGCATGAATCCGGCGCTGAAGGCGCTCGAGCCGAACGTCGAGAACTGCCTGAAGAAGCGGCCTCCGCTCTCGGAGACGAGCCCGCCGCGGGGCTCGGACACGATCCGATGATGCGTCGCGCGGTCCTCTTGGTCGCGCTCGGTCTCGTGGCCGCGTGCGCCGCCACGGAGCGCGCCGCGCACGAAGATCCGATGAAGTGCGAGCGCGATCCGAAGTGCGACAAGAAGCGCGGCCGCACGCAGGACTGCTCGATGCAGTGCAGCGATGACCCCGCGTGCGTCGAGCGCTGCGAGCAGGTTCAGTCCACGACCAAGCTCGGACATTGATGCGGCGCGCGGGGGCGCTCTTGCTGGTCGTCGCGTGCGGCACCGGCACCGCGTCCGCGCCCGTGAACGACAACACGGGACGAGAGCCGAAAAATCGCCTCCGTGCGAAGGTGTGGAGCGTCGACGGCGTCGAGCTTTTTCGCTGGTTCCGCGACGCGGAGCGCAAGGAGGACTGCTACTTCGTCCAGGGCGACGACACCCACGTCGGGCCGGGGCCGACGCACTGGTGCTTGCCCATCGACTCCGTGAGGCACGACGCGACGGGCAGCCTCGCGATCTACTCCGATGCCGGCTGCACCGTGCCGCTCGCGCTCGCGCCGCTCGCGGGCGGGGCCGCGTCCTACGTCGTCACGCGCGGCGCGAGCTCGTGCGCGGAGCAACCGCGCATCTACCGCGCGCTACCGCCGGCGACGGGCCGGCCCTACTTCTTCGACGGCACGAGGTGCGTCCGTGCGAGCACGTCGGTGGCGGTGCAAGGGCTCGCGGAGGAGGTCCCGCTCGCGTCGTTCGTGTCGGGCGTGGAGACCGTCTCGGCGCTCGGCGGACCGATCTCGAAGCTCGAGATCGTGGCGAGCGACGGCTCGCGGCAGACCATCGGCGGCTTCGACGAGGCGAGGAAGCTCGCGGTCGAGACCGGCGACCCTGGCGGCGCCGGCGATCGCCGCTGGTTCCCTGCGCGTCTCGCGTTCGAGCAAGGGACGGTGCAGCTCTACGGCGACGCGGCGTGCGAGGCGGCGGTGCCCGCGAAGGTGGCGCGTGACGCGGTGTGTCCGCTCCAGGCGAGCTTCGTCTTCGAGGGGATCTGCGGTCGCGGCGAGTTCCATGCGCTCGGCGCGCCGCTCGAGACCTCGACGCTCTTCGAGAAGTCGCCGCTCGGCCGCTGCGTCCCGAGCGACGAGAAGGGCGTGCTCGCCTACGCGCGCGGCGCCGCCATCGCGCGCACCGACTTCACGCCCGCGTTCCCGACCGACGCCGGCACCGGTCGGGTGCGGCTCCGTGGCTATACGGACGGTCGAACCCCGGTCATGTGGACGGATCTCTTCGACTCCGTCACGGGCGAGCTCTGCACGCCGGACACGGCGAAGGACGGCCAGATCCGCTGCCTCCCGAGCATGAGCGTCTCCGTGGCCCTGTTCTCCGACCCGGGGTGCACGTCGCTCGCGTTCGAGGAGCTGCTCGGGGATGCCACGTGCGCCACGCCGCCGGCGCCGAAGTGGGTCCGCTCCGCAGGCCGCGCGTTCCGGGTGACCGGGACGGCGAACCAGGTCTTCGAGCTCGGCCCTGAAGGATGTGCTGTGCATGCGTCTCCGGAGGGCTCACGTCGCTTCGCGCTGGAGGAGGCGGACGTGGCGCCATTCTCCATCGTGGCGGAGGTGACCCGCTGATGAACGACGTCGTCCCGAGCGACCTTCGCATCGTCGATCAGCTGCGTTCGCTGGGCGTTCGCGCAGGCGGCGTGCTCCTCGTCCACACCTCGTTTCGCGCGGTGCGGCCGGTGGAGGGCGGCCCCCTCGGGCTGATCGCGTCGCTGCGCGAGGCGCTCGGGCCGGGCGGCACGCTCGTCATGCCCACGATGACGGACGGGGAGAGCGTCTTCGATCCGACGTCGACGCCCACCGTCGACATGGGCATCGTGGCGGAGACGTTCTGGAGGCAGCCGGGCGTGCTTCGCAGCACGCATCCCGGTGGCTCGTTCGCGGCGGCGGGCCCGCGCGCGGCGGAGATCTGCGCGCCGCAGCCGCTTTCGCCGCCGCACGGCGTGGAGAGCCCGGTCGGCGTGGTGCATGCGCTCGGCGGTCAGGTGCTCCTCCTCGGCGTCACGCACAGCGAGGACACGACGTGCCATCTCGCGGAGTCGATCGCGAAGGTGCCCTACGTGGTCGCCTATCCGACGGTGGTCGCGCCCGGCGTCACGGAGCTGATCGAGGAGACGGATCACTGCTGCGTCGGGTTCCGCCAGCTCGACGAATGGCTCGGCCCAGCGCAGCGCGTCGGCGCGGTCGGCAGCGCGACCGCGCGTCTCGCCGACTCGCGCGCCATCGTCGAGGCAGCGGTGGCGCACCTCGCGCAGGACCCGCTCGTGTTCCTGTGCCCGCCGGAGCAGGCGTGCGACGAGTGCGACGCCGCGAGGGCCTCGATCAGGCCCGTCGCGTCCGGCGCATGACGAGCGACTCGCCGCCGACGCGATTGACGACCGACCGGATCGTCTCGAAGCCGTGGCGCTCGTAGAGCCGCACCGAGGGATTCGTGCTCCGGACGGAGAGGACGATCGCGTCGAAGGGCGCCTCGGCGAGTAGGCGCGTCAGGAGGAGAGAGCCGACGCCCTGGCCCCGCATCTCGGGTCGGGCGGCGATGGCCAGCTCGGGCTCGGTGGGCGTGGCCACGGCGTGCTCGCCGCGACGGCCGTCGCCGAGCCGGAGCCAGGCCGCGGCGATGACCGTGGCGTCGCGCTCCGCGACGAGGCCCCAGTCGCCCTCGCGCGTGCCGAAGCCGCGCACGTAGGACGCGAGGTAGTCGCTCGCCTGCGCGACCGGGACGGGGTCGACCTCGGTCATGGAGGCGGCGAACGTGAGCATCTCCCAGAGGGCCGGCTCGTCGCCGCTCTCGGCCCGCCGGATCTGGGGCAAGATGGACGCATGCATCTGTTCGAGACTGCCTCGTTTCGCGGGGTGGCGCTTAGGAATCGTGTCGTCGTATCGCCCATGTGCCAGTACTCCGCGGAGGACGGACATCCGACGTCCTGGCACCTCGTCCATCTCGCGAGCCGCGCGGTCGGCGGGGCCGGCCTCGTCTTCACGGAGGCGACGGCGGTGGTCCCCGAAGGGCGCATCTCGCCGGGAGACACGGGGATCTGGTCCGACGCGCACGCGGAGAGCTGGCGGCCCATCGCGAAGCTCGTTCGCGAGCAGGGCGCAGCGCCGGGCATGCAGCTCGCGCACGCAGGGCGCAAGGCGAGCACCGCGCCGCCGTGGCAGGGCGGCAAGGAGGTGAAGCCCGAGGCCGGCGGGTGGGCGAACGTGATGGCGCCGAGCGCGCTGCGCTACACCGACGGCTATCCGATGCCGGTCGCGATGACGGCGGCGCAGATCGACGAGGCGGTCGAGGCCTTCGGCGCCGCCGCCGCGCGCGCGCACGCGGTGGGCTTCGAGGTGCTCGAGATCCACGCCGCGCACGGATACCTGATTCACGAGTTCCTCTCGCCGCTCAGCAACGAGCGCACGGACGAGTACGGCGGCTCTTTCGAGAATCGCTCGCGTCTCCTGAAGCGGATCATCGCGAAGGTACGCTCGAAGGTCCCGGACTCCGTCGCCGTCTTCGTCCGGATCTCGGCGACGGACTGGGTCGAGGGGGGCTGGGACCTCGAGGGGTCGGTGGCCCTGGCGGAGATGATGAAGAAGGAGGGGGTCGATCTCGTGGACGTCTCGAGCGGGGCGCTCAGCCCGAAGCAGAAGATCGAACTCGGGCCGGGCTATCAGGTCCCGTTCGCGGCGGAGATCCGACGACGCACCGGCCTCGCGACCGGCGCGGTGGGCCTGATCACGTCGCCCGAGCAGGCGGCGCACATCGTCCGGACGGAGCAGGCGGATCTCGTCTTCCTCGCGCGCGAGCTCCTGCGTGATCCGTACTGGCCGCGCCGGGCCGCCGCCGCGCTGGGCGCGAAGATCGACGCGCCAAGGCAGTATCAGCGCGCATGGTGAGGGCACGTCTCGGGGTGGTGGCGCTCGTCGCGTGCCATGCGGCGTCTGCCCCGCCGCGCCCCGCGCCTTCGCCCGCGCCGCCCGCGCTGCCCGCGCCGCCGTCGCCGATCACCGTGGCGTATCGCCGGATCGCGAGCGAGTTCGAGATCATGGACAACGTGGTTCAGTGGCTGCCGGACAAGAACGAGATCGAATATCGAACCTGGTGGGAGGAGCGGAGCCCGCTCACGCCGAAGGACACGGCGCTCTTTGCCAGGTACGTCGAGCTCCGGCGAAAGCACTATCCGGCGGCGGGCGCGCCGAGAGGGGTATTCCCGGCCGAGAAGCCCGTCGACGTGGTCGCGCGAGCCTTTTACGAGGCCGAGACGCTCGACGACGCGGCCGTCCGGATGCACGGCTCCATCCCCACGGACGACCTCGCCTTCTTTCGTGACTTCTATGCCCAGTACGAGCCGCGCCTCTCCGAGCTTCATCTGCTCCAGGAGAGCGCCGATCTCGCGGCGTTCGCCCGCATCACCAACGAGGCGCTGTCCGGCGCCGGCCCGTTCGCGCGCGACATCGCGCGTGCTTACGGGCAGTCGGAGGTCCCTCGCTTCACGGCCCTCTTCGTGTGGTGGCCGCCGGAAGAGCACGTCACCGCCAACGCGCGTGGCGATATCCTTCTTCTCAAGTACAATCCGAAGCGGCACGGCGAGGACGCGGCGCACGCGACGGACGTCGTCATGCACGAGCTCGCGCACGTGGTCTCGTCCCGGCGGCCAGCGGCCGAGCGCGAGGAGCTCTCGAGCGTGTTCTCCAAGGGCTGCGCGACGGATCGACTCAAGCCACTTCAGGCGCTGGAGGAGCCGCTCGCCGTCGTCATGCAGAAGCGATATCTGCGCGCGACGGACCCCGCGCGGCTCGACTGGACCCGGACCTGGTACGGCGACCCGTGGATATCGAACTACGCGAAGCTCCTCTTTCCCGTGTTCGACGCGCATCCCGTCGTCGACGCGACGTTCATGAAGAGCGCGGCGAAGGTGTGCGCGCAGCTTCAGGCGCTCGAGCGCTGACGCTCCCACGGCGACGGGCAGGCGGAGCCCGGCGATCGCGCGTGCGAGCTTCTCGTAGGCCCATGTCGGCGGGAGATGTGATATCTCGACCTGCCCATCGGCACGGGGGCACATCGCGGGGCGAGCACAGGCGACCTGGGAGCGTCGCTGACACCGGTCGTCCGTGTGGGTGTGTTGCGACTTGCGATGGAAGCTCCAGCACTTCCGATTGGAAGTGGGGACGGCACGTCAGGTAGTCTCGAGCGTAGATGAAGCTGCGGTGGGCTTTTGCGCTCGTGGTGGCCGTGGCGCCCTTGGCGTGCTCGCTGATCGTCGACACGGACAATCTCGACAACGGCGGACCCAGGATCGACGGCGGCGGGAGCAGCAGCGGCAGCGCTGATGGTCCGACGTCGGGCGTCGATGGCAACGGTGGCACGAGCAGCAGCAGTAGCGGCAACGTGGTGGGCGGCGAAGGCGGCGCCGACTCCGGCACCGCCGACTCGCTGGCGCCGCCGCCGGACGCTCCGGTCCCGCGCTTCTGCTCGACGGTGAAGCCGTCGCTCAAGCTCCAGTTCTGTGACGACTTCGACGACGAGGGCCGCACGACGCTGCTCACCAACGGCTGGAGCGTCCTCCAGGGGGCCGCGGACAAGACGACGGAGCTCTCGCTGGCGGGGGAGCCGGTCAAGTCGGGCACGCGATCCGCGCGCGTCGTCCAGGACGTCGATCACCCTCGCACGCGCGTCTCGCACGTCGTGACGCAGGGCAAGGATTTCGCGCTCCACTTCAAGTGGTACCGAACGAACCAGAATGAGAGTTATCCGGTGGCGATGTTGTCAGGCCCGAACTGCGCGGTCGCGATCGGCGCGCGGGACATCTATTCGTTCTGTCCGGACTTCGCGAATATCTACGATCTCCCGGACCAGCCCGACAACACGTGGAACGAGATGACGATCGTGGTCGAGGAGCACAGCCCGACGTCGCGCTTCTTCATCACCGCTCCGGGCGTGAGCCATCAGCGCGTCGACGTCCCGCCCGTCCAGTTCGGCAACCTGGAGCTGGGCCAGGCCACCAACGACGGCAAGCAGACCATCTTTTACGACGACGTCTGGGTCGAAGGCGGCGAGGACTGAGGATCATCTCGAACGCTGCGACGCCCGAATTCGTCGATGTCGGGGCCGCGGCAAGGCCGGGAGACCATGACGCTCGAGCCTCTTGCGGGACCGCACTCGCGGAGCACCTCGTCGACGCCGTGCAAGCGAGAGCGTGGCGCCCGTTCACGTCCGGCGCGCCGCTCATGCGAGCCGCGGCACGCGATCCCCATCGCCGTGGTCGAAGAGGCGTTTCGCGAATTCATTCTCGACCCAAATTTCGCCTGTGTGGCGGCCAAGTCAGCCGTGCGGAACGGCAATGACCGGATCGTGCGACACACGGAGATGCCGCGGGATGCCGCGGAGCATCTCCGGCTTCAACACGTTCGTTGCCGTCTTCGAGACTCCGATCGCGAGCGAGCTCGAGTTCGAGCAGCGCCTCTGGCAGACGCTCCAGGCGCTCCACGAAGCAGACACCCACCCGTGGGACCCCACGGTGAGCCCCGAGCCGCAGAGCTCGCGATTCTCGTTCAGCGCATTCACCTCGATCCGCAGACGGGAACCGGCTTCGAGCTGCCGCGCGGCGGCCTTCTCCGCGTCATCGATCCCACGGGGGAGCAGGTGTCGGACGTCACCGCCTTCGCGAAGTCCGATAAGCGAAAGTGGCTCTCGTCGGGACGGAGTATCGATTACGCGAATACGATCTATCTCACGAAGGGTCACGTCCTCTACTCGAACGACAGCGAGCCGATGTTCACCATCGTCGACGACACCGTCGGCCGCCACGACTTCTTGCTCACGCCCTGCAGCAAGCAGACGTTCGAGATCATCTACGAGAACGACGCGCCTCATCCGAGCTGTTTCAGTAACCTCGTCGGAGCGCTCGAGCGCTTCGGGATCACGCCCGACCGCATCCCCACCACCTTCAACGCGTTCATGAACGTGATGGTGGCCCCGAACGGCGAGCTCACGATCGGGCCGCCGCGCTCCCGGAGAGGCGATTACCTCGAGCTCCGCGCGGAGATGGACGTCTACGTCGGCGTGACCGCCTGTTCGGCGGAGATGTCGAACAACTACTCGTTCAAGCCCATCGATATCGAGATCACGACGTGACGCTGGGCGCCGCCACGCGCGAACGCCACAGCTTCGAGGTCGTTGGTGACGTCGATGAGAAGGACGGCGACCAGCTCTGTGCCGCCTGCGCGCTTTTGTCAGGCCGAGCGGTAGTGCCCATGCACTTCGGTGCCGTCGCTACGTGTGTAGCCGCCGACCCAGATGCGAGAGCGAGTGCCGCTGGCGGGGCGCTCGTGCGAGTCCGACTTCGAATATTTGTTGGAGCGTGGCCGCGAGGTGCCCTTGCGGTGCACCGAGGCGCGCTCGTTCTTCCAGGATGAGGTGCTCATACCCATTCTCGTGAGCAACCCGTGTGCCGGCGAATGGACGCATCCCGTCCACGGCAGGACGCCCGGGTGATCAATCCCGGCCGGTCGACGACGCTGCACCTCCACGCGTAGCCCGGGATGAGCTCGTCACGGCGGAGCTCGAGGTCGCCCTTCACGACCGGGGCGGAGGAGCCTCGGGCTCGGGCGCCTGCTCGGGCGCAGGCGCGGGCGCGGGCGCCGGCGCCGGCGAGGGCGGCGAGGGCGAGCGGGAGCGCGAGGAAGCAAAGACGCATGGGAAGGAAGCGCCCGAGCGTGCGAGGATGTTCGTCGCGATGCGAGCCGTGCGGATCCTCCTGGTCGTGGTGGCGGGCCTTGCTGCGTGCAAGAGCCATGGCCCGATGTCGAAGATCGACGCGGAAAAAGCCGCGCTGTTGAGCGACGACGCAGAGAAGATTCGCGCCGCCACCACGGGCTTTCCGTCCTGTCCCGAGCAGCCGTACGTGGCCCAGAAGAGCATCTATCAGGACACCTGCCTGGCCGAGATCGCCAACGCGCTCGGATCGAAGGAAGGTTTCGTGGTGACCCCGCCGGACAACGCGGCGACGGCCACGGCGGCGCTGGTCCTCCTCCGCGACAACCGCGGCGATGCGTTCACGCACCTCGACACGTGGCTGAACGATCTGAAGACGAAGAAGGGGACGGGCCACGACGCGCTCCGCCTCGCGGTCGCGCGCCGGATGGCGGAGGTGGCCCCCACCATCGGCAAGACCATCGAGGGCGACGACGCATCGCGCGCGGCGATGAAGGCGGTCGTCAGCGCGATCCCGGGCGCGTGCAACACGTACTACCTCGTCGGCAACGGCGCGCCGCTCGAGAAGATGCCCGCCCCGCTCACGCCCGACCACTCTGCGTGCGTCCAGAAGGACCTCAAGCGCCGCGATGGGCCGGGCGGCATGTTCGGTCACGGCATCCCGCGGGCGCTCGAGGGAGCGGTGTCGGTGTGGCGCGAGGCAGAGCACGCGCTCCGCGAAGGCATGAGCGTGAGCGACGACGAGACGAAGGCCCTCCTCGACAAGAAGCTCTCGACCGTGATCGAGCCGGCGACGCGCGCCATCAAGACGCGCTACGACGACAAGGAGAAGGCCCTCTCGGACACGCTTCGGGCGATGCAGATGGCGCACGACGACGCCGGCATCCCGTCGGTCCCGGCAGTCCCGGTGATCCCGCCGTCGCCGTCGCCCTCGCCTTTGCCCTCGTCCGCGTCGTCGCGCTAGGCCGTCCCGGCCGTCGTCGGCGTCGACGGCGGCGGTGGCGTACGGTCACGCGTGCGCCACAGCGACAGCGCGAGGAGCGGGATGCCGACGCACACCGCGATGTCGGCCACGTTGAAGATGGGCCAGCCCTGGATGTGGATGAAGTCGACGACGTACCCGCGCGCGAGGCGGTCGACGAGGTTCCCGAGCGCTCCGCCCACGATGAGCGCGATCGCGACCCGTCCCGTCCAGGCCCGGACCGTCAGCCCGAACGTGAGGCACGCGATGATGGCGACGAGGGCGAGCCCGGCGAGGAGGAGCGGCGACCGCCCGACCCCGGCACGCTGGAACGCGTTGAACGCGATGTCGGTGTTCTCGACGTACCGGAGCTCGAGCGCGCCGTGCACGACGTCGACGCTGCCCCCACGGTCGAGGCTCACCTTGGCGAGGCTCTTCGTGGCCTCGTCGCAGCCGAAGAGGCCGAGCGCGAGCCCGACGAGCACGCAGAGTCGAAAGGCCCGCTGCATGGCGACCGGCATCGGCGCTTGAACCCCCGCCGTATCGCCCTTGTTCCCGGCCATTCGCGTGCTTCTCGCCGTGCGTGGCCCGAGCGCGCATTTGCGAGCTTGACGAGCGCCCGAGGGGTGAGTAACTCTCCCTCTCCGTTTTCCAGCTTAGCTCAGTTGGTAGAGCAGGCGGCTGTTAACCGCCGGGTCGCTGGTTCGAGTCCAGCAGCTGGAGCCAATCATCCTTCCACGCAAACTCGGTGGAAGTGTCAGTTAACGAAGCCCCCCAGGTACATGCCTCGGGGGCTTCGTCTTTTTGCGCGGATGTTCGAGGGTTCGCACGATGCGCGCGGGGTGGCGCTGCTCTCGCGTGCGAGCGTGACGAGGAGCTCGTGGGACGCTTCTCTCGCTCTCTCTCCTGTCCCGTGGGGAGAGAGAGACGGAGAAGCGTTTAACAGCGGTACCCGGCGGTTAACGCTCGGCCCCATTGGTTAGCAGCTACGAGGCGGAGACGGCGCTGGAGCTGTTGATCATCGGGGCGGACGTTCGCGAACACGAACTGAACGGGCCAAGTGCGGGGCGGCGCGAACG
>JAXLYU010000025.1:0-145787 GCA_046351255.1 Labilithrix sp. | reverse complement strand
GCGGAGCAGACGGCCGCCATGCGCACGCTGCTCAACGAGGCGGCACAGACCTCTGCCGAGCTCGCCAGGCATCAGGCCGAGGCGGGGAACATGAACGACCTCGCGCTGAGCTCCGAGCTCGCGCTCGCCGCGGAGCAGAGCCTCGAGCTGCGCCGCGCGATGACGGAGGCGGCCACCGCGCGCGTCGATCTCGACAAGGAGATGGGCGTCTGGGGCACCCGCACGAGCTGGAAGCTGCCGCGCCGGCTCCCCGAGCCGCCCGTGGAGGAGGCCTCCCTCGACCACCTCGAGGCGCGCGCCATCGAGGGTCGCCTCGACCTCGCGGCCGCCCGGCGCAGCGTCCAGGCGATGGAGTCCGCGCTCTCGCTCGCGAAGACCACGCGCTGGGTCGGCCGCGTCGATGTCTCGGTGGACGCGGGACGTCTCCGCAATACGCATCACTATTCCTTCGGCCCTGCGGTCGCGATCGAGATTCCCCTCTTCGATCAGCGCCAGGCCGCGATCGCGAGGCTCGAGGCGATGACGCGCAAGAACGAGGATGAGCTCCAGGCGCTCGCGATCGACATTCGCGCCGACGTCCGCGCCGGACGTGTCAAGCTCCTCGCCGCGCGCGCGACGGTGCAGGACTACGCCCGCACGATCATCCCGCTCCGCGAGAGCATCGTGAAATACTCCCAGCAGCAATACGACGCGATGCTGCTCGGCGTCTATCAGCTGCTCCAGGCCCGCCGGGCGGAGTTCACGGCATATGCCGAGTCCATCGCCGCGCTCCGCGACTACTGGATCGCCCGCAGCGAGCTCGAACGTGCCGTCGGTTCCCGTCTCTCCGGAGTGAAGCCATGAAGATCGTACTTCGCATTCTCGCCGTGATTGGGCTCTTGCTCCTCTCCGCCCGCGCCCGGGCCGAGAGCTACGTCCCGGTCGTCACGCCGAATGGCTCGACCCTGCCGTACACGATGAAGGATGGCGTGAAGGAGTTCCGGCTCGTCGCGGAGCAGCTCAAGAAGGAGTTCGCGCCCGGCATGATCGTGAATGCGTGGGGCTACAACGGCGCCTCGCCCGGGCCCACGATCGAGGCGGTCGAAGGCGATCGCGTGCGCTTCTACGTGACGAACAAGCTGCCCGAGCGGACGAGCGTGCACTGGCACGGGATCCTGCTCCCGAACGGCCAGGACGGCGTCGCCGGCCTCAATCAGCCGCATATCCTGCCGGGCGAGACCTACGTCTACGAGTTCACGCTCAAGCAGCACGGCGTGCACATGTACCACCCGCACTCGGACGAGATGGTCCAGATGGCGATGGGCATGATGGGCTTCTTCGTCATCCACCCGAAGGTGCCGGAGACACCGAAGGTCGATCGCCACTTCGTGGTGATGCTCCACGAGTGGTTCATCGAGCCCGGCACCGCCACGCCGAACCCGAACGTGATGACGGACTTCAATATCTTCACGTTCAACTCCCGTGTGTGGCCGGGGACCGATCCGTGGGTGGTGAAGAAGGGCGAGCGCGTGCGCTTCTCGTTCGGCAATCTCTCGATGGATAACCATCCCATCCACCTCCACGGCTACAACTTCCGGGAGGTGGCGACGGACGGCGGAGACGTACCGAAGAGCGCCCAGCGTCCGGAGACCACGGTCGACGTCCCCGTCGGGGCCACGCGCACCATCGAGATCGTCGCAGAGAACGAGGGCGACTGGGCATTTCACTGCCACAAATCGCATCACACGATGAACGCGATGGGCCACGATATCCCCAATATGATCGGCGTCGCGCAGCCGCCCGCGCTCGAGGACAAGGTGCGGAGCCTCTTGCCGGGCTACATGGCCATGGGCGAAAAAGGCATGGGCGACATGATGGAGATGGGGCGGCCGAAGAACACCCTGCCCATGATGACGGGCACGGGCCCGTTCGGCGCCATCGAGATGGGCGGCATGTTCACGGTGCTGAAGGTCCGCGCCGGCATCACGACCTACGCCGATCCCGGCTGGTACGAGAATCCCGCGAACGAGCGTGCCCACAAGGTCGAATTGCCCCCCAAGTGACGTTCGATCCATCGAGCCGCGTCCGGCTCAAGCCCACGACCGCGAAGCACTTCACCGGTGACACGCTCTTCGACCGCATCGCGCGCGTCGTCTGCGAGGCGGAGTGCCTGCCACGGAAGGAGCTCTTCGAGTCTTGGGAGGTCGCGCGCCGGACGCGCCGGCGCTTCCGCGGCGGCCGCGTCGTCGACCTCGCGTGCGGCCACGGCCTCGTCGCCTACGTCATGCTGCTCCTCGACGACACGTCGCCGAGCGCGCTCTGCGTCGATCGCCGGATCCCGAAGAGCGCGGAGCGCATGCGCTCGGGGCTGCTCACCGCCTGGCCACGCCTCGAGGGGCGAATCGTCTACGAGGAGCGGAGCATCACGGACGTCGCCCTCGACCCGACCGACGTGGTGGTCGCCTCGCACGCATGCGGCGCGCTGACGGACGTGGTCCTCGATCGCGCCGTCGCGGCGGGGGCGCGCGTGGCCGTCCTGCCCTGCTGCCACGACGAGGACACGTGCGACGCCGGCGGCCTCGAGGGCTGGACAGACGTCGCGCTCGCCATCGACGTCACACGCGCGCACCGGCTCGTGGAGCGCGGCTATGACGTTCACACCCAGCTCGTCCCCGAGGCCATCACGCCGAAAAATCGACTGCTTCTCGGCTCCCCGAAGCCCCGCTGATAGCATCGCGGGCATGACACGAAAGACCTTCGGGATCGCCTCGGGCGTGGCCCTGTTCATCGCCTGGGCGGCGGGCTGTGGAAGCTCGGAGGGCTCGAGCTTCGTCGACCCGAACCAGGGCGACTCGGGCCCCGACACCGGACCGGGCCCGATCGGGCCCCTCGGGGGCGGGGACGGCGCGCCGCCGGTCGACCAGCCGGACGGAAGCCCCCCCGACCAGGGGAGCTGCACCCGCGGCGCGGACGGCGGCAGCGGCTGCCAGTTCGACACGTACTGCGATCCGGTGACGAGCAAGTGCGTCCCTTACGGCGCGGGCCAGAACAACGCGGAGTGCCGTCAGGTCGCCATCCCCGGCAACTTCGCGCCGAAGACGAAGTGCGAGTTCCCCCTGAACGGCGACGCCGGCGCCGAGTTCCCGGATCACGTCGACGTGCAGACGACGCCGCTCGTGGTGCGCTTCGGCAAGGACGCGATCCCGAGCATCGTGGTGCCCTTCACGAAGCCGGTCGCCCCCGACAACGGCAGCTACAGCGAGCACCTCGGCGTGCTCCGCATCCTGAGAGGCACCGACTGCACGCAGGAGGCGGTGCTCGGCGGCAAGGACCTCGACCTCGACGGCGACATCGACTGGTTCCGCTCGTCTGCGTCGCCCGCCATCGGCGACCTCGACGGCGACGGCCTCCCCGACATCGTCGCGTTCATGTCGAGCGGCGCGACCGGCCCCGCGGAGACGCTGATGGCGTTCACCCGCAAGACCGGCAACTGGGAGCCGCTCTGGGCTACGAAGAAAGCGACGCTCACCGACGGGACGACCATCTTCAAAGCGAACGTGCCCGGGGTGAACGGCACCGTGGGGAACAACTTCGGTAAAGGCAACTGGGCGTCGCCGAGCATTCACGATCTCGACGACGACGGCGTCCCCGAGATCATCCGCGAGGGCTGGGTCTTCGACGGCCTCACCGGGAGGCTTCGCGCCACGCCGCCCGCGGGCTACACCACGTATTCCACCGGTATCCATCCCGTACTCGCGAATCTCGACGACGACGCGAAGATCGAGATGACGAACGGCGCCCATATCTGGGAGTTCGACGGCGCGACCAGCACCTGGAAGGAAGAGACGTATTACGATCAGAGCACGACCTCCAACGCAGGCTGGGTGGCGGTCGCCGACCTCGATCCGGTGCCCAACACGCTCCAGGTCCCCGAGATCGCCGTCGCGAACAACAGCAGCCTCACCGTCTACACCACGGGCCACACCGTCTTCAAAGGCATGACGCTCGGCGTCCCCGGCGGCGGCGGCGGTCCGCCCACGATCGCCGACTTCGACGGCGACGGCCTCCCCGAGATCGGCATCGCTGGCCAGGCCTTCTATACCGTGTTCGATCCGGACTGCCAGGCGACGCCTCGTGCGGGCGGAAAATGCCAGGAGCGCATGCATTGCGATCACGTCGCAGGTGGCGTGTGTCCCGATCTCATCCTCTGGTCGCGCGCCACGCAGGACAACTCGTCCAACGTGACCGGGAGCTCCGTCTTCGACTTCGAGGCGGACGGCAAGGCGGAGGTCGTCTACGCGGACGAGTGCTTCACGCGCGTCTATTCCGGCGGCGAAGGCACCGTGCTCTTTTCGCGTTATCGCTCCTCGTGCACGTGGAACGAGAACCCGGTCGTGGCCGACGTCGACGGCGACTTTCGCGCGGAGCTCGTGGTCGGCAGCAACACGGCGTGCGGCGAGATCGGCGTCGGCCAGCCTTGCCTGACGACCGACGCGGACATCGGGCCCAAGCACCAGCACGGTCAGCTCGAGCCCGGGACCGATATCGACTCGCAGTTCGTGGGGCTCCGCTGCCTGAAGGGCACCGACTGCATCTCCGGCAACTGCGATAGTGGCTTTTGCCGATGCACATCGAGCGCGGAGTGCTGCGCGGACAAGGACACCGCGAAGTGCGAGACGTTCGGCACCCGGTGCGCCGCGCCGCCCGCGGGGACACCCGGGACCGGCAACACCTGCCGCGCGAATCACCCCAAGGCGATCCAGGGCATTCGCGTCTACGAAGATGCCAATGACCAGTGGGTACGCTCTCGCTCGATCTGGAATCAGCACGCCTATGCCGTCACCAACGTGAACGAGGACGGCACGATCCCGAAGACGAGCGCCTGGCTCAAGAACTGGTCGCAGGCCGGGCTCAACAACTTCCGCCAGAACGTCCCCGGCACGGCGAACGCCTTCGACATCGGAGACCTCACGTCCCAGGCGTCCTCCGCGTTCGCCTGCAACGGCACCACTGCCGTCCTCGCCACGCCGGTGTGCAACCGCGGCACCGCCCCCATCGGCGCCGGCGTGAGCGTCGGCTTCTACGCCGGCACGACGAAGGCCTGCGGCGCGAAGACGAAGGGCGTCCTCCAGCCGGGCGCCTGCGAGTCCGTCACGTGCGACTGGACCTCGCCGCCGTCGAACACGCCGGGCGTCGACGTCGACGTCATCCCCAACGACGACGGCGCGCTCGCGCAGTGCGACCCGAACAACGACAAGGGGCGCGTGAAGGCGGTCTTCTGCACGGGGGTAAAATGAACGACGCCCCGACGGTTCGCCTTCTTCGCCGGCGCGGCCGCCCGCTCGTCGAAGACCGGGACGCTGACGTTCAAGTAGCGTCGATCGTGAGCTTGAACGTCGACGTGGGCGCGGCCGGCGGCGCCCCCTTCGGCGCGGCCTTGCGGTTGCCGAAGGTCACGGTCGTCTTTCCCGCCTTGAGGCCGGCCCACTTGAACTGATGGCCGAGCGTCTGCGGGGCGAAGCCGGGAATCACCTCTTCCTTCGGCTTGCCCAGCGTCCCGACGGAGTCCGCCGCCCACGACATGCCGCCGGTGTCGGGCAGGAACAGCGTGATCGAGCCGCCGGCCTTTGCCTTCACCGTGTACTCCGGATCTCTCGAGGGGTCCTTGATCGTGAGCGTGACGTCGCTCGAGTCGGCGCCGGTGAGAATGACGCTCGACGACGCCGGCGCCGCGCTCGCGGTGACGGACGGCGTGGCCGCAGGCGGCGCGCTCGCGACCGGCGGCGCGGCCGAGACCGCCGCGCTCTGGCTGGTCGGCGGTGTCTCCTTCTTTTCGTCGCAGGCGAGGACGGTCCCGACGAGAGTGACGATGATCACGCAGTGAGCCTTCATTCGATTTTCATCCTCGCAACTTTGAAAAGAACCGCCGCCATACCGGCGAAGAAGAGCGCACCGAGAGCCTCATACCCCTTTTCGCCGAGCGCCTCGACGATTCCGTGCTCGATGCTGAGCGACTTGAGGCCATTGGCCCACGAGTCCTTGGCGGAGAAGATCGCGACCACGACGCCCGCGATCGCGCCGCCCGCGACGAGGCCGGTGGCGAAGAGATTTCCGGGACCGAGCTCCGCCTCCGCCTCGTCCACGTGCTCGCCTTTGCGCTTCGCGGCCCAGTCCGCCATGCCCTTGATGACGCCACCGGCGAAGATGGGCGCCGTCGTCGAGAGTGGCAAATAGGCCCCGACCGCGAACGAGAGCGCCGGGATCCCGCAGAGCTCCATCGTGACGGAGATGAACACGCCCACGAGGACGAATTGCCAGTCGAGGTTGAACGCGAGGAGGCCCTTGATGAGCGTCGCCATCAGGGTGCCCTGCGGGGCGGGGAACTTCTCGGTACCGATCGCGTGCTGGATCCCCTGGGCCTGCATCTCGGCGGTGGGGTGGTCGAGCACCTGCACCGTGATGCCGATGACGGCCGCCGCCGTCACGCAGCCGATGACGAGACCGAGCTGCTGGTAGCGTGGCGTCGCGCCGACGAGGAATCCCGTCTTGAGGTCCTGGGAGGTCGCGCCAGCGTTCGCGGCCGCGATGCACACCATGCCGCCGACGCAGAGCGCCATCGGCTGATAGACGTCCTTCGTCCAGCCGACGCCGACGAACACGAGGCTCGTCGCCATGAGCGTCGCGATCGTCATGCCGGAGATGGGGTTCGACGACGAGCCGATGATGCCGACGATCCGGCTCGACACGGTGACGAAGAAGAACCCGAAGACGACGATGAAGACGCCGAGGATCAGCTTGCTGAAGACGCCCGTCCCGGGGAGGAACGGCAAGACGGCCATCGTGAGGATGAGGACGCCGCAGCCGACGAGGACGTAGGTGATGGGAAGGTCCCGCTCCGTGCGCTTCTGCACCGCGGCGGAGGCGCCCTTCTTCAGGGCCGCCACGCTGTCGCGAAAGGAGGAGACGATGGTGGGGAGCGTCTTCAGCAGCGTGATGAAGCCGCCCGCCGCGACCGCGCCGGCGCCGATCTGGCGCACGTAGGCGAAGTAGATCGCGATCGCCGTGTTCGAGAAGGTGTGCGTGTCCGGGTGCCAGCCGCCCTTGCCGCCCTCGGCCGTGACGCTCGCGAGATAGCCGAGCTTCACGAGCTGCGCGGCGACCGCGTCCGGCGGGACCAGCGACGCGAGCAGCGGAATGATCGCGAGCCAGGCGAGCACGCCGCCCGCGACGAGGACGCCGGCGATGCGCGGACCGACGATGTAGCCGACGCCGAGGTACTCGGGCGTGATCTCGCCGTTCAGCGTGGCGGAGGGGAAGAACTTGTTCGTCTGCTGCGTGACGAGCGCGGGCGCCTCGGCGATGAGCTTCACCACCTTCTGGAGGAGCGCATACACGAAGGCGAACGCGACTCCGCGATACGCCACCGCCGCCAGCTTGCCGCCCTTCTCGCCCGCGATGAGCACCTGCGCGCAGGCCGTGCCCTCGGGATACGGAAGGTTCTTGTGCTCCTTGACGATGAGCGAACGCCGGAGCGGGATCATCATCATGACGCCGAGCGCGCCGCCGAGGAGGGCCAGCGTGAAGATCGTCCAGTACGAGAAGTACGGCTCGCCGACGCTCTTTCCCGTATCGAGGTCACGGGTGAGGAAGAGAAATCCCGGCAGCGTGAAGACCACGCCAGCGGCGATGGATTCGCCCGCCGAGCCGATCGTCTGCACGATGTTGTTCTCGAGGATCGTCGAGCCGCCGAGACGGCGCAAAAGCGATATCGAGAGAACGGCGATGGGGATCGAGGCGGAGACGGTCAATCCCGCCTTCAGGGCGAGATAGACCGTCGCGGCTCCGAAGATGACGCCGAAGACGGCCCCGATCCCGATCGCCTTGACCGTGAATTCGGGGATGATCTTCTCGGCCGGAATGTACGGCTGATGCTCCTCGGTCGTCTCCCCCGCCTCGCTCATGACTACTTCTTGTCCGCCGGCTTCGGAGCCGCGTCCTTCGTCATCGGGGACTTGTCGCCGTCCTTCTTGGGCGCGACCTTCACGAACTTGAGCGTCATGCGATCAGACTCGCCGATCGCGAGATACTTCTCCTTGTCCGTGTCGCCCTTGCGGAGGGTCGGCGGGAGATCCCACACGCCGTCCGGGTAGTCCTTGGTGTCGGCCTTGTTCGCGTTGATCTCGGACTTGCCCTGGAGCTTGAAGCCCGCGGCCTCGATCTTCTCGATGACCCACTTCTCCGGGAGGTAGCCCTTCTTCGCCATCTCCTCCGGGTTCGTGCCTTCGGGCGCGCGGTGCTCCTCGATGCCGAGGATGCCGTTGCCGCGGAGCGACTTGTGGAAGGTGGCGAGCCAGCCGTCGAGCGACTTGTTGTTCACCATGCCGTGGAGCGCGCGCATGACGAGGACCATGTCGACGCCGTTCTCGTGTCCGACGTCCTGCGTCTTCGGCGCGAGCAGCACCGTCTCGACCTTGCCGTAGAGCTCGGGCGAGGTCTCGAGGAACGACTTGAAGCGCTCACCGTAGAAGGTGCTGCGCTCGTCCGCGGGACCGTTCGGGTCCGTGTTCGTCGCGAGCAGCTTGCCCTTCTTCGCGAGCGCGGGCGCGAGGAGCTCGGTGTACCAGCCCTCGCCGGGCGAGTACTCGAGGACGGTCATGGTCGGCTTGAAGCCGAAGAAGTCGAGCGTCTCGACCGGGTGGCGGTACTTGTCGCGCGCGGCGTTCTCGGGCTTGCGCGTCTTCGCGGAGGCGGTCGCCTTGATCGCGTCCTTGCCGCTCGCGAAGTCCTTCGCGGCGAGCTTCTGCGCCTCGGTCTTGAGGTCCGCCGTCCAGCGTCCCTTCTCTTTCTCGTGGTCGGCCTTCATCTTGGCGCGATCCTTCTCGAGCTCCTTCAGCGCCTCCTGCTTCTTCTTCTCCTCCGGCGTGAGCTCCGGCGCCTTGGCGGTCTCGGCTGGCGGCGCGGTCGGAGGCGGCGCGACCGTGGGCGGCGGGGCTGGTGGGGGCGGCGGGGGCGGCGGGGGATCGGACGCGCACGACAGCGCCATGGACGTAAGGAGGGATGCAGCCAACACGATGCGCTTCATGGCGGTCGTCTTTACTGCCGGCCCGGACCGAGGAACAGCCCTCCTGGGTTTCAGGATCCACCCGAGCTGTCCGAATCCAGCAGCGCCGGAACCAGCCACATGCACTAACCCGTTGAAATTACGCTGATCGACTCCTGAACCTACACAGGCACACCCTTTGGAT
Source organism: Labilithrix sp. (assembly GCA_046351255.1). GTDB lineage: Bacteria > Myxococcota_A > Polyangia > Polyangiales > Polyangiaceae > Labilithrix. The sequence continues at coordinate 136,563 of JAXLYU010000025.1, read as the reverse complement.
GATGTCCGGGCATGTGGTCGAAAGCTCTCCTCCCGGTGATGGTGGTCTCGGCGCTCGCGACGATGGTCGGCTGCGCGACGCCCCCGGGCGAGGAAGAGACCGGCGGCTCGACGTCGGCCATCATCGACGACAAGCAGGACGGCGCCCCGACCGACCACCCGGAGGTCGTCCAGGTCCTCGTGAACAACACGGCGAAGGATTACTGCACGGGCGTCCTCGTCTCGGCCACGAAGGTCCTCACCGCCGCGCATTGCGCGGGCAAGAGCTACACCATCATCGCCCCCTTCGCGCCGGGCAAGCCGCAGTCGGCCGCCACTCGTGGCGCGGTCGCGGAGCACTCGTCGGCGTTCAACGAGGAGGTCCAGAAGGAGGACGCGGCGGTCCTCATCCTGAAGACCCCCATCCACCTCACCACCTACGCGACGGTCCGCGAGGTCGGCGAGCTCGGCACGAAGAAGCTCACCGGCGTCGCGGTCGGCCGGAGCCACGAGGATCGCAACGCTCCCCTCGTGAAATCCGTGCCTCTGGCGATCACGAGCGGCACCGAGAGCGGCTACGAGACCGGCCTCCACTCCGAGTACTACTCGTCCGGCGGCGACTCCGGCGGTCCGCTCTTCCTCGTCGAGAACGGCAAGATCACGCACACCGTCATCGGCATCGAGCGCCAGCCCGACCCGGAGAACAACGACGAGTGGTTCACGCGCATCACCCCGAAGGTCTCGGCCCTCGTGAAGTGATGGGCTGACGCGCTCAGGAAGACGTCGTCGTCAGGACCAGCTCGCGGTCACGAGCTCGGGAGGTCGTCGCTTCGGGGGCGGCCTTCGGACGTTTGTCGAGGAGCTCCTCGGCGAGGCGGCCCACCGAGCCGGCGCACGCCAACCAGCAGGGAACGAGCACCAGGTTCAGCGGCAGCGCGAGCGCGCAGCCCACGCCGAAGGCCAGCAGGAGCGTCCAGAGAACCCCGATCACCGTGTACGCCGCGAGCTTGTTCATGCGGCACAACGGTGGAGTCATGCCAGACCTCGACCAGAGGTAGCGCAAACCTTTCGCGTAGATAAAACGGGTGACCAGGCTGAACCCCGGCTCACTTTTCTCTCGAACTGGGTGGCACTCTTGCCTACATGTGCTACCTAACCTTACCCGCCGATGACGCGACCGCTCGAAGGAACTCTGCTGGACGGACGGTATCGGGTCGAAGGCCCCGATGCGGACGGCTACGCAGCGACCGACCTGACGAGCGGGAAGCGCGTGCACATCGCGTTCATTCCGCGTACCGCCGTCCATGGCGCCCGTCGCGCGTTGCAGCTCGTGGGCGCGCACGTGGTTCGCGTCCTCGACGTGGGCGAGACGCCCGAAGGCGCCGCGTGGCTCGCGCGCGAGCACGTCTCGAGCGTCAGCCTCACGAAGCACCTCGCGCGTCGCGGTCCGCTCCCCGTGAAGGACGCGGTCGAGGTCGCCCTCGCGGTGTGCGACGCCATCGCGGAGGCGAACGCGCTCGGTCTCTTCCACGGCGCGCTCGACGCGAGCTGCGTCTACCTCGCCTTCTCCGCGTCGGGCCTCGTCGACGTGCAGGTCGCCGGCATCGGCAGCTCCGCGCCTGCGAAGCCGCGCGACGACGTCCGCAGCATCGCGAAGCTGATCGGCACCGCCATCGGCCAGCAGGTCCCGACCGACCTCGCGCAGCTCCTCGAGCGCGTCGTGATGAAGCCCTGCCGCGTGCTCGACTTCGCGCAGGTCCTCGTTCCCTTCGCGTTCGATCCCGACTTCGCGGCCGACCGCATCGCGACCCGGAAGCAGCGATCGTCGGGCGCCTCCTCCGTCATCGCCGACGGCGCGTACCCCGAGGAGCTCGCCCCCGCGGTCCGCGATCTCAAGCCCGCGCTGCCCAAGCCGGCCGAGAAGCCGATCGACGCCGCAAGGCGCATCGAGGCCGCAAAGCCACGCGCGCGCGCGAAGAGCTACGGCCGCGACCTCCCCACCATCATCGCGCGCCGCCCCGCGATGCCCTTCCCGCGCCGCCGCGCGTTCCGCATCGTCGGCATCATCGCCGCCGCGCTCACCGTCGCGCTCCTCGTGCTCATCGGCACCGAAGGCGCGCGCCTCATGCATCCGAAGCACGAGATCGCGACGCTGCAGCGCGTGGAGCCCGCGCTCCTCCCCGCGCAAGCGCCCATCGCGCCCCCGGTCGCGTTGACCGCGGAGCCGAGCGCGGCGCCGATCGTCACGCCGGTCGCGGCGCCGATCCCGGTGCTGAAGCCGACCGACCTTCCGAGCGCGAAGCCTTCGGCGAAGAAGAAGCGCTGAGCCGGGCCGTTCCGTCTACTTCTTCCAGATCGGGGCGCAGCTCAGGTCCTTGTCCTTCGGACAGAGCGACGCGTTCGTCTCTGCGTTGGACTGTTGCACCTTGCCCAGATGGGCGATGCCTGCGGTGAAGCGGACGGACTGGCTCATCGTCGTGCAGTCTTTGTCCTTGTTGTCGTTCTTCTTCAGGTCCGCGAGATCGACCGAGCCGCACACGGACTGCCGGAAGAACTCGAAGCGGCCGGGATCGGTGCAGAAGGCGACCACGCCGCCGTCGGGCTCGTCGTTGTCGACGACGGCCAGGTTTCCGACCGCGTTGATGATCGCCTCCGCCGGCCAGCGCCCGGAGATCTCGCCGTCGAGGGTGTAAGGCTCGGTCTCGCTGCCGCGGATCTTCGCGATGAGCGTCGCGCTGTTGAACGGGATGAAGAGCCGGGCCTCGCTGTCGCCGAACGAGAACGGAATGTTGTCGAAGGTGGCGACCACCTTGCCTCCGCTCACGTACGCCTTGAGGTCGAGCGCGGCGGCGTCGCAGAGCGGCAGCCCGCCCTCGCACTCGAGCCCGATCTTGTTCTTGCCGTCGAGGACCGAGCCGACCTCGACCGTCCAGCGATCGTTGCCGTCCCACTTCGGCTTTATGAGGTTCGCGTTCTCGTCCTTCCCCATGTCCGCGCCGGGGGACATGTAGACGGAGACCGCGACCTGGTCGTCGTCGGGCAGCCCGTTCCAGCTCGCGATCCGGACGAGGATCGCATAGAAGCCGTCGTTGATGCGCTTGCGGATCGCGTCTGGTCCGAGCACGGGCGGTAGCTGCGTCAGCGCGAGGGAGAGGAGACCGCCCCCGACGTTATCGCGCCCTTCCTCGAGCGTACCGCCGTCGAGCGGCTTGCCGTCGGGGCCGATCCCGCCGTCCAGGCGAACGACCTTGTCACAGGTGACCTGAAACCCCGCCGGCGCCTTGCACGACGGCGGGCCCGCGTCGACTCCGCACGTGCAGATGCCGTCGAGATCGAGCCCTTGCGGCGCGGTCAGGCCGGACGCGGTGGTGGGCCCCGTGTCGAGGCGCATGTCGTTCGTGGCAAACGTGAGGTTGACCACCTTCTGCTCGTCTTGCTTCGGCGGCGCCTTCGGCGGACGCGCGTGCTTGCACGGGTCGGTGGGGTCGTCCGCGGTCGGCTCCGTTGCTGGAGAGCCTTCCATCAGGTAGTGGAGGTTGCCGGGCCCGCACGCGATCGACGCGAGCACGGCGCCGGTGGCGCAGACGAGCGCGCCTCCGATCCACCGCAAGCTCTCGCGTCGACGCATCATCGAAGATTTACCATGTGAGCGCCGCCGACGTCGGCGACACCATCTTCGGCGTCGGGCTGAAGATGAACCACGTGGCGGCGGCGATCACGAGCCCGCCGATGCCGACACCGAGCCCGATGTTCGCGCGGACGAGCTTGCCCGAGAGGTCGTCGCGCTCGCTCTGCGTGCAGTTCGGCTGGCAGGTCGCTTCCATGTCGTCGAGCTGGCTGTCGAAGGCGAGCTTCGAGAGGCCGCCCACGACGAACCCCGCCACGCCCAGCACCGCGAAGATCCCGGGCACCGCGTAGCCGGCCACGGGCCGCGGCGGCGTCACGAGCTTGAACTGCTCCGGCTTCTTCGGGTTGAACGACGCCTTCACGACGCGCGCCTTCTCGCCTTCGCGAAGGACGAAGTGCACGGTGATGGGCAGGCTCCTCCCCCGCTCGAACTTGAAGTCGTAGGTGCCGGGGTCGAGCTCGATCGCCTTCGAGTCGAGCGTGGTGGCGAGCACGTCACCGCCGTTCGAGACCTTCACGTCGGTCACGTCCTTGCCGCCGTCGTCCGCGGCGAGCACGATCGATGGCAGCGCGGTCTGCACGCTCCGCAGGACCTCGGCGCAGTCGGCGCGGAGCACCGACGGACACACCTCCCTCGTGCAGGCGAGGAGACGCGCATGCGCGTTCTTGAGGTGGTGCTCGGTCTTCATCCGCTGCCCCTCATCGAACGCAGCGATGCACTCCTTGGTCTCCGAGCTCGCCGTCGACGGAGCGGCATATGCGGACGCCGGCACGAGAGCGAGGGCCAGCGCCAGGAAGGAGGCCCTCACTTCAAGCATTCTTCCTTGTAGTGACGATTGCCCTGCGCGTCCGTCGTATACGGCGGCGTGCAGTCCGGGCCCTTCGGCGCGGGACCGGCGGGCCTGGCGGCAGGAGCGCCCGTCTTGTGTGCACCTGGACGGCTCTTGCCGACGGGGGCGGTCATGGGGAGCTCGACGACGGAGGCGCTCGGCGTCGCCGCGGGGAGGACCGCGGGCGGCGGCGGTGGAGGCGGAGGCGGCGCGGTCCTCGGCTCGGGCGTGGCATTGCCCGCCGTGGAGCTCTGGCTCGGCAGGTTGCGCGCCTGGTAGACCGCGAACCCGAGAAACAGCGTCGAGAGCACGGCCATGACGGCGAGTATGGAGAGGCGCGTCGTCGGCACCTTCGGCGCGGAGCCCGCCGGCCCGACGTCGCTCGTCATGGTGGCGCGGGTCAGCACGTCGAGCACGGCCTTCGACTCCGCGTCGAGCGCGGCCACATCGAGCGCGGGCGACGAGGCACGCATGAACTGCGAACGCGACGAGATCTGATCCCACGCGAGCTCGCGCACGAAGCGCCCCACCTCCTCCCGGCTCGCAGGCTTCTCGATCTCGAGGAGGCGGCGGCTCATCTCTGCGGTGGTGGAGAAGCGCGCCGATGGCTCTTGCGAGAGAGCGCGCGCCACGAGGTCGTCGTAGCCGGGCGCGAGCCGCTCGCCGCGCGCCACGCTCGGCGGGGAGACCATGCCGCGGGTGACGAGGAGAACGAGCGCGGCGTCGGTGGGAGCGTTGAACAGGCGATCGCCCGCGAGCGACTCCCAGAGCACGACGCCCGCCGCATACACGTCGACGCGTCGATCGAGGTTCTCGCCGAACATCTGCTCCGGCGACATGTACCCGACCTTGCCGCGGATCTCGCCCGTCTGCGTCTTGTAGCTGCGGCCCGTGGCCTTCGCGACGCCGAAGTCGACGACACGCGCGACGCCATCGACGCCGACGAGGATGTTCTGCGGAGAGACGTCACGATGGACGACGCCGAAGGGCTGCCCCTGATCGTCGCGAAGCTCGTGCGCGGCGTGTAGCCCCTCGAGGACGTCGTGCATGATGGCGGTGACGACGCCGACGGGGATGAGGAGGTCGCGCTCCCGCGCCGTCTTGATGAGCGAGGAGAGTGAGATGCCCTCCACGTACTCCATGATGATGAGGAGCTTCGAGTCCGACTGGACGATGTCGAGCGTGGGCACGACGTTCGGATGTCGGATACGTGCGGTGAGGTGAGCCTCGTCGATGAACATCGCTCGGAACGCTGGGTCCTTCGCGAGCTGCGGATGCATGCTCTTGATGGCCACCGTCCGAGAAAAGCCGAGCGCGCCCTTCTGGCGACCGAGGTAGACGGTTGCCATGCCACCCGTCGCAAGCTCCCCCAGGAGCTCGTAACGCTCGACGCTTTGGTTGTCGCTCGGACCGAGCACCGTGAGCTTGGATTCTACGGCCAGCGGGCCGGGATAGCCACGAGTCACCAAGCTCGGCCCGTCCGCTTTCAGGGATCATGAAGCTCGTCCCCCCAGCCCCACCGTCCGCAAAAACGCGAGGCGCACTCGCGCGCACATGCGACGTCGGCGCACTCAGAACGCGACGCCATGCAGGAACGTGCCGCTCGCGACGAGGAGGAGCCCGCTGGCGTTGAGGATGGGCGGCGTGACGAGCGTGAGGTCGGGCGCGGACCAGATCTCGGTCTTCTTGCCCTTCGGATCGACGGTGATGACGTGATTGCCGTCCGCGATGAGGACGTGATCGTCGTTCGTGATCGTGACGCCGCCCGTCGGCACGCCCTTCTGCTCCCAGAGCTTCTTCCCATCGAGCGCGAACGCGGCCACGCCCGTGTCGAGGACGACCACGCGCAGCTTGGTGCCGAGCACGGGCGGCCCGATCGACCGGCGCTTCGGCCCGATCTTGTGGCGGCCGATGGTCGCGTTGTTGGCGATGGGCACCGTCCATAGCGCGAGATCGTCCTTCTGGCGGACGAGGACGTTGGCGAACCCCTGGGCGTCGATCGCGAGATCGAACGCCTCGAACTTGCCCTCGATCGCGCGCTCGCCGACGTGCACCTCACCGTTCTTGATCATCACGACGAGGCCGTCGTGCGCGGCGACCTTCGAGTCGGGCGGGAGATCCGCGGAGCGGGTGTCGTCCGACACGACCGCGCCGCTCGCGCGATCGATGCGGATCGCGGGCGCCTCCATCTCGCGCCCCGCGATGCGTACACCCTTCGTGTCGAAGAGCACCCACGACTCGGTCCCCATCACGACCGCGCGGTTGCCGGCCGCGAGCACGAACGAGGCGTGGATCGGCGGAGCGTCGCCGAACGCGAGCGGCGCGCGCCAGGCCTCCTTGCCGCGTGTCTTCGGCGCCGGCAGCTCGAGGCGCGAGCTTCGCTCGTCGCGCACGTAGGGGACCGGCGAGTCCATGCCCTTCTCGGCGGCGGCCTGATAGGGATCGGGCGCCGGCTGCTCCTTCACCACGACGATGGAGGAAGGCTGGTCGACGGGGGGCGCGACCTTCGTCTCCTTCACGGCCGGCGGACGAGGCTTCGAGCCTCCGCAGGCGGCAAGACAGAACAGAAGAAGGAACCACCTTCGCACGCCCCGACTTTACTATGTTCACCGCATGCTCGGGCGTTCGGAGATCGATGCGGTGCTCGCGCCGCTGGACCGCGCGCGCGGCCTTCCGGCCGCAGCGTTCACCGCCCCGGAGGTCTTCGCGTTCGAGCAGCGCGCCATCTTCGATCGGTCGTGGATCTGCGTCGGCCGCCAGGAGGAGCTGGCGCTGCCGGGGCAATGGCTGCGCGTCGAGATCGGCGGCGAGCCGGTGCTGGTCGTGCGTGGACCCGACCTGCGCCTCCGCGCGTTCTTCGACGTGTGCCGGCACCGCGGCGCTTCGATCGTCGGACGTCGGACCTGCGGGCGGACCGCGAAGTTCGAGTGCCCGTATCACGGCTGGACGTACGAGCTCGACGGGCGTGGACGCCAGACGCTGCAGAGCGTGCACGTGGAGCTCTGGCGCGGATTCGTCCTCGTCGCGCTCGGCCCGGATGCGGCCAGCGTCGGCGAGGCGCCGGCCTGGATCGAGCAGCTCGGACCGTTGAAGCTCGGGCGTCGCCAGGAGTGGATCACGGAGGCGAACTGGAAGCTCTCGATCGAGAACTTCCAGGAGTCGCATCACTTCCCGCGCGTGCATCGCGCGCTCGAGGCGCTGACGCCGACGGCGGAGGCGAGGACATGGCACGGCTCCGGCCGCTGGCTCGGCGGAACCATGGAGCTCGTGGACGCCGAGACGGTGTCGCGCACGGGCGCGCTCGAAGGTAGGCCCCTCGTCGGCGTCGCGGGACGCGTGCACGATGCGATGCTCTTTCCCCTGCTCCTCACGAGCCTGCAGCCGGACTACCTGCTCACGTATCGCCTCTCTCCGCTCGCGCCCGATCGCACGCGCATCGTGTTCGATGTCTGGTTCCATCCCGCGGCGAACCCCGACGCCCCCGCCGTGTACGAGCTCTGGGACGAGATCAACGCGGAGGATCGCGCCATCATCGAGGACCAGCAGCGGAACGCGGCGTCGCGCGCGTTCGAGCCGGCGTGTTATGAGGCGGTCGAAGAAGGCATGCACGCGTTCGACCGGCTCGTCGCTCAGGCGTATCTGGCCCAGCTCGAGGACGAGACGCGATGAGCCGGCTCTGCGGGATCTTCGGCCGGCCCTTCGTCGACCTGTCGTCGCTCATCGACACGTCGGGCTTCGCGGAGCTCGACGACGAGATCATCTCCGCGCTGCCACGGCTCGAGACGTCGTACACGGGGGGCAGCCTCAAGTGGATGGGCGTGACGGCGCCGTGGGTGAACGAGGACCCGTACGTCGACTACATGCGCGTCATCTCGGAGATGTCGCCCGCGGAGCTCGTGAAGTTCGTGAGCTATGGCGAGGCGCCCGAGGGGTTCGACCCGGCACGCGCAGGCGACTACCAGTTCGGTGACGAGACGGACCACCCGCTGAGCCGCGAGCAGATGCTCTACTTGAAGTATCGCTACGGCGTCTATTTCCCGTGGAAGGTCTGCTACCACCTGCTCGAGAACGATCGCTGGGACGACAAGCACTCGGGCGAGGGTAAGGAGTTCGCGGCATCGGCGCGCGAGCATCTGCCGAAGACGGTGGCGTTCATCGAGTCGTTGCCGTTCGAGGAGATCGGGCGGGTCGTGCTCTTCGGCATCGAGGCCAACGATCACGCGCCCGCGCACCGGGACTCGGAGCCGGGCAAGGCGCTCACGATCGCACAGTCGGTGTCGTTCGCGCCCGGCGGGAGGAAACGCTTCTACGTGTGCGACCCGAAGGGCGGGAGCAAGACGATCGTCGACACACCCATCTACTGGTTCAACGACGCGGACTACCACGGCGTCGAGCCCGACCCGTTCTTCCGCTACTCGATCCGCGTCGATGGCGTGTTCGATCCCGCCTTCGTCGAGGAGATGCGCCGGTCCTCGCCGGCCTGAGTCGGTCTCGCGTCAGCGCACGTCGACGCCGTCGTCCGGCGGCGACTCGACGACGACGGCCGGGCAGCCGACCACGATGCGAAGCTTCGCGGCGTCGTCGGTCATCGCGCGGCAGGCCTCGCCATAGAGCTGGATCTGCGTGCCGTTCGGCAGGAGATCCCAGCCTTCCTTGTGCGCCGGATCGCGCGCGACGGTCGGGTTCGTGCGGAGCGTGCTCTCGAGCTGCACGTTGAGCTGCGAGAGGTCCGCGCCCGCCGACTGCGACGGCAGATTGAACGTGCAGGTGAACGCCTGCGCGCTGACCTGCTCGAAGACCTTCTTCAGATCGTCGGCGAAGTTGTCGTCGGTGAGCTTGTAGAAGCAGGAGTCGTTCTTCGCGCAGCCCTTCGTCCGGCTCGTACCGCCGGCCTCGGCGATGGCGGAGAGGTTCGACGCCTTCGCCGCCTGACGGCTCGAGTCGGTGAGGCCGATGACGAACGTGCGGACGAGCGCGCCCTTGCCGTCGAGGCCGACCGCCGCCGCATCGACGACGTGCGAGATGTCGTTCGAGATGCCTTCGTCGCCGCACGACGTCGGGTTGCCGTCCGTGAGGAGAATGACGGACTTCGCGCCGGGGAGCCGCGACGCGCGCTGGGCGGCGATGGCGGCGGAGAGCGCGGTCGAGAGCGGCGTGCCCCAGTAGAACTCGCGATCGGAGGCGGAGACCTTGCCCTCGAGCTCCGCGATCTGCTCCGCGGAGAGGTAGTCGCTCGCGACGCTCGGCGTGTAGAGGCTTGCGTCACAGCGATCCTGCTGGCTCGGCTCCGGCCAGCCCGACGTGCAGCGCACGTCGTTGACGGACGCGTCGATCCCGCACCACTCGTTCACCGGAGCGTCGCCCTGAGGGAAGAGCATGAGGCCCGCCGACACCGACGGCGGGAGCTTCTCGAGGAGCTCGAAGAAGCCCCTCTTCGTCGCGTCCCAGCGGGTGGCCTTGCTCGGCAGCTGGATGTGCATCGAGCCGGAGCGGTCGTAGAGGAAGAGGACGTTCGACGGCTCGCGCGTCGCCTCGTACTCGCCCGTCGCCTCCGCGCAGAGCGGTGGAGCCGGCTTCGCGATCGGCTCGGGTCCACCGGTGGGGAACTGAGGAGTCGACTCCGCAACCGGCTGGCTCGGAAGTGAGGCCGACTCCCCTCCACACGCGATGGCGACAGCGCCGCTCGAGAGCAGGAACGAGATGCAAAGAGACGTGTGAGCCCGCGACATGGAACGCCTTTCGACCGGAACGCGGCACTGTATAGGCAGGTGGCACAATGTAAGCAAGCGGGTGATGCCTCTTTCAGGAATCACGCAATTTTTACATGCAGTTGGAATCGGGTCGCGGACCGATGTCCTCGGGTGTTGCAATGTAGGTGCGCCGGGAACCCAGATCAGGGGGACCCACGAGGACTTACATGTGGCCCCGCCGTTGCAGTGAGCCAGACCATGAACCGCGCTCTCCTCTCGCTCGTCACGATCGTCGCTCTGGTTGGCTGCTCGAACGCGGCGGTCGAAGAGGCCGACTCCTCCGAAGGCGCCGCGACGGCGCAAGCGCGCGCGAAGCTCGAGGACTACACCGGAACGTGGAAGGTCGAGCGCGACGACAGCGAAGTGAAGGTCTTCCCCGACGCCGTGACGATCACGGTCGTCGATGACGAGGTCGATCCGACGACGAAGGAGACGAAGGGCACGCGCCTCCGCATGATGCGCGTCGACGCGCCGACGGTGCCAGCGGTGGATCGCGCGCCGTTCCTCAACGTGGACGAAGGCAAGAGCTGCGAGAACGTCAACATGGGCGGCGGCGAGAGCGTCACCGTGTGTCATCAGACGAGCCTCGCGGGCAACGTGCTGACCCACAAGGTCAAGCTCACGTCCTACAAGGCGTTCGTCTTCCCGACGGGCTGGTCGGAGGCGACGCAGGTGCTGACGCTCTCCGGCGGAAAGCTGCACTACACATACGAGATCGACGGCGAGCCGAGCAGCGACGTCACCCTGGTACGATGATGCTCGAGGTGACGTCGTTTCCGAAGGACGTCCTCCTGCCCTGGCTCGACGTCACTCCGACGCGATGAGGACGGGCGCGGAGAGCGCGCGGTCGTCGGTGGGACCGACCTGGACGCGCGCATAGAGGCCGCAGGCTTCGCCCGCCACCAGGTAGACGCCGTGATTCACGATCTCGCCCGCCTCGCTGATCGGCTTCGCCTCGAAGAAACGCTGCACGATCCAGCGCCCGCGGCGCGCGTGCTTCAATGACTCGCGCCAGATCTCGTCCGTCACGTGCTTGCCGACGATGACCTCATCGCCCTCCGCCCCGTAGTCGCTCTTCAGCACCCAGTCCTCGCGCTGCACCGCGAGCTGCGCCTCGTGCATCGTCTCGAGGCGCTGCGTCACGGGGATGTGGCGCTGAATCACCTCCTGCGCGTGCGGCGAGAAGCGATGGATGTGCTCCCAGAAGAAGGCCATCGCGCGCTTGTTCTGCGGGACGACCGCGCCGAACGGGTTCACCACCGTCGACTGCCCGGAGGCCATGCCCGTGAGGAGGGCCTTCAGCGGCTCGGCGAGCGGCTCCGTGTCGGGGACCTCGTCGTCGTCCCAGACGCTCTGTCGCTCGCCCCACCAGTCCGTCTTGTAGTGACGGAGCACGAGGCCCACCGGCACGTCGAACAGCACGGTGCGCTCGCCCTCGGACGCGAGGTTGTAGGGAGAGCCGAGCACGAGCTCGCGCCCACGGCCCTCGACCCACTTCTTGTAGAGGCGCACGAGGGAGAGGTCCTCGGTGAACTCGGTCGGATAGACGAGGCCGACCGCCTTCGGGGCGGCGCTCTCCAGATCGCGCTCGGCGATGGCGTCGAGCATCGCCAGGAAGCGGGCCTCGAGCCCCGCGTTGGGGTCCTTGCCCTTCCCCGGATGGTCCTCCAGCGCCAGCGCGCCGAGGACGGTGGCCTCGGCCTCGCCGGTGGGCGTGTCGCAGTTGATCTCCGTGAACGCGAGCCCGTCGTCGGTGACGAAGACGTCCGCCCTTGCGATGCCATGCCAGTGCGGCTGCGACGTCGACCACATCGCCTTCTGGAACGGCGTGAGACAGAAGAAGTCGTCGAGGAAGCGCTCCTCGTCCGCCACGATGAGACAGAGCTCGTGGTAGACGGCGGCCACCTCTTCCGCCGCACGGTAGAGGGCGCGCTGCTCCTTCTCGGCGACCCAGACAGGCGCTTGCCGGAACCGTGGCTGTCCGCCGAGCCACGGATCCGAGAGGACGTTCGACGCGACGATGCGACGCGCGAACGCGTCGTACTCATTCTCCGCCATCGCTTCGGCCATCGCGTCAGGCGAGGTGGGTCACCGAGAGCGCCGTCGCCACGTAGGTGACCGCCTCGAGGGCGCCGAGACCCGCGCTGCGCTCGACGGCGATGCCTTGATCGATCGGGCCGCCGCGGAGCTTGAGCGGCGCGCGGAGGAGGATCATCTGCACGAAGACCTGGCGCACGGGGTAGAGGGCGATGACGCCGAGGAGCACGCCGACGTAGCCCTTCAGCGAGCTGGCCCAGCCGTCGAAGTCGCCCTCGGTCGCGCGCGCGATGATGATCGCGATGGCGATCGCCGCTCCGGCGTAGCTGAGCGCTGCGGCCAGGTTCTCGCCGGCGATCTGCTCCGAGTCGTCGTACGTCGTGAGCGCGCGGAAGAGCGAGACGAAGATGTGGAGCGTGGCCTGTCCGATGACGAAGAACACGCAGCTGATACCGAGCGTAGGGAGGTCGTTCCCGGCCATCGCGTGCGACGTGATGATGCCCGTCGCGACGTAGTGCGCGCCGGCAGCGAGTCCGGCCGCGACGTTGCCGCGATCGATCTCCTTGGGCAGCTTCGACGATAGCAAGAGGCCGACGCCCAGCTTGCCCGTCACCGCGATGAGCGCGACGCCGGCGAGACCGAAGGCGCCCACCCACATCGCGTCGTGCACGATGTCGACGCCCTTCACGCTCGTCTTCACCGCGTTCGAGGCCACGAGGAAGATCGCGGTCACTTGACCGACGCCGAGGAGACGCTGCGCAGAGTTGCCCTTCGTGAGGTCATTCGCGAGCGAGCGGCGTCCGAGCAGGAACGCGACCAGCATCACGAGCGTCGTGGCGGCGGAGAAGCACACCAGATAGAGCGGCTTGACGTCGACGTCGTCCATCGAGGGACGACGGTATCACGCCCCGGCGCTGCTGTTTCGCGTTCGGGCTGACCGCCTCGCAGCCCAGGATGCCCTTGTCGTTGCAGTGCCTTTTCGCGCAGTCGAGCATCGCCTCGCGGCCGGTCTCCCGGAGGCCCGACATCGCCATCGACGGCGGCCTGCACGACGCGCGGCTTCATCAGCTCCGTCCGAGCGATCGGCGCGGGCGCGCCGACCGGCGCCCCCTCGGGGACCTGCGCCGTCGCGACCGGCTTCGGATCGTGCGCGCCGCCCGCGAGGCGTGGCGAAGAGGAGGAAACGACCACGTTCGACTTGCATGATGCGCCGTCTTTACGGAGATCATGCCGCCGGCCAGCTATGCAATTGCGGATAGTCGACCTACCAATCGCGTGGCGAAACGTCACGGGTGCGTCGTAGTCTCGAGACGGTGGCGCTCACGGGTCTGTTCAAGGAGGGTCGGCCAGCGGACGCGCCGCTACCCTTCGTGTCGCTCGAGAGGTTCCTCGACCTGTCCGCCCTCGATGCGATCCACGAGGAGGTCTGCCTCGCCCTCACCCAGGTGACGGTCGATTACACGGGCGGCAGCCATCGCTCGATGGGGATCCAGCCGGAGTCGCAGATCGATCGCTCGTTCGCGGACTACGGCGAGGTGATCCGCGCCCTCTCGGACGCCGACTACGCCACCTTCCGCTCGCTCGCGGACGATCCGTCGAGCGTGCCGGAAGAGCGCGACGACGACACCGAGTTCGGCGAGGAGCGGGATCACCCCCTGTCGCGACGGCAGATGCTGTGGCTGAAGTTTCGACATCGTGTGTACTTCCCGTGGAAGGCTTACGTGGAGCTGATGCCGAACCGTTACTGGACCGAGAAGGCCAGCGCGGAGGGCAAGAGCTTCACGCGGCTCGCGCGGACGTTCTTCAAAAAGACCGTCGCCTTCGCTCAGGCGCTCCCGTTCGAGCACATCGGCCGCTGCAACGTCATGGGCCTCGAGGCGAACGACCACGGGACGGTGCATCGCGACGGCGAGCCGGCGGACCAGGCGGAGACCGGCCCCGACCACTTCATCACCATCGTCCCCGGGGGCGACAAGCGCCTGTTTCTCTGGGACGAAGGCACGAAGACGAAGACGCCGGTCACCGGACGCGCCTACTGGTTCAACGACCACGACTACCATGGGGTCGACGCCGATCCGTTCTTCCGGTACTCCATTCGCGTGGACGGAGTGTTCCGCCCCGACTTCCTCGACCTGCTTCGCCGAGAGCACTCCGCATGACCGAAGCCGGTGGCCCGTTCACGCAAAAAGAGACGATCGACAAGCCGGGGATCATCGGCGCGCGATGGTGGCAGGAGAGCATCGCCACCGAGGTGCCGCGGCGAAAGGCGATCACGGCGTTCATCGCGCTCGGCGGCGCCCTCGCTGGCGTGGCCGCGATCGGCCTCCTCGTGGCGAAGGGGCGGTCGAGCTCCTCGGGTGGTGGGCTGTTCTCCTCCCAGCCGGAGGTCGAGTTCCAGCCGCGCACGTCCCTCGACATGCAGAAGGAGTACGGCTGGAACTTCGGCGCGACCGGCGAGCAGCTCGTGTTCGACGGTCTCTCCACCCAGCCGTTCGACCGCACCTCGCTCGACACGCTCGCGACGGACCTCGCGCCGGCGTCGCCGGTCTACACCCCTTACTGGATCCCGACGCTCTTCCAGGCGCCACTCGCGATGCCGAAGTCGAAGCCGTCGGGCGATCCCGAGGCGGCGCCCTTCCAGCCGCTGAAGGACGTCATCGTGCCGATCAGCACGCCGTCGATGACGCAGGCGTTCGGTCAGGGCAAGGCGCTCGCCGCCGTGCTTGCGTCGAACCCGGGAAAGACCAAGGACCTCGCGGTCGTCGTCGACATGGTCGGGCCGGAGGCGGTCGCCTTCGCGGCCGGCATGGCCGGCAAGTACGATCCGGTCTTCCTCTTCGACAACTGGCCGCACCCGCACGGCGTCGTGCCCGCGCACCGGACCCTCGCCGCCGCCATCTACTACCAGCCGCTCTTCGCGAAGGCGAAGACGGGCCAGGCGAAGATGCCGCCGGTGTTCGTGCTCGACCGCGGGCGCCTCTCCACGTACGTCGACGACGCGACGCAGTTCGACAACCGCTTCGCTGCAAAGATGCCGACGACGGCGAACCTGAAGACGATGGGCGTCGCGAAGCTCCTCTACGTCGGACCGAACGCGATCGACCGCTTCGAGCTCGACGACCTCGTCGACGACTTCGTCGCGTATGCTACGGCAGGCGCGCAGTTCCACGTCTGCCCGGCGATGGCGTTCGAGGGGATCGGCGACGGCATCTCGTACAACAGCAACGGATCGACCGGCGGGACGACCTTCTGGACGCACTGGGATCAGCCCGGCGGTCGGACGCCGAACGAAGTGCAGCTCTACGTGCCCAAGCCGCGAGCGACGCCGTTCTCCTCGGCGACGCCCACCACGCCGGGCACACCACATCCGCGTCCGTCGGGATTCGGCATGGTGCCGGTCGCGGTGGCGGTGGGGACCGGGGTGGTCCTCGGAGCTCGAGCAAGTCGCAGCGGTTCGTGGAATCGAACCTCGTCGACCTCCTCCTCTAGTTAAGGCGGCGCGGACATGGGCTCCTCCATCTTCTCGATCGAAGTCGCGGCCCGCCTCGACCGCGCGCCCGACCTTCTGCACATGTTGCGGAGCGCGATCCAGGATCAGCCCGCGCAGGTCAGCTACCAGCGGAAATGGGAGTGCTACAAGCGCGCGAGCGACGCGCTCCTCGCGCATCTCGGCACGCTCGAGCGCGGTTGCTGGGACTACTTCGACACGGACGACAAGGCGGAGAAGGACTTCAAGATGTGGCTCGGCGGCATGACCACCGAGGAGGGCGCGCGGCGCCAGCCGTCCGGTAAGCCGGACATCTATCGAGGCGAGCCGCGTTACCTGACGTTCACGATGACCTTCCTGATGATGCGGCCGTCGCCGACCGACCGCGCGTTCTCGCAGCTCTGCGATATCCCCGAGCCGCACCTCTGGCGGCGGGACGTCTTCGGGCGAATCCTCCAGGGGATGGGCGTCGTGAACTTCGCGAGCGTGAAGTCGGACGTGATGTACCTCCTGCCGCGCGACGACGACTGGGGCCTGACCGTCGACGACATGCGCGAGGAGAAGTTCGCGTACCTGCGGCCGATCGCCGGTTAGGCGCAGTCGCGGTCCGCCGGCGCTCTCGAGCCGGCGGCCGGAGCGCGGCCGGCTTCAGAACCACGTCTCCCAGAGGCCGGGGTCGACCTCGGCGGCGTGCACCGTCGCGCTGATGCGCTCGCGCTCACCGCCGAACGGCTGGATCTGGTGGAGGCGGTAGCTGTCGATGACGATGACGTCGCCGGCGCCGTACTCGAACACCTCGCTCGGCGCCGCGAGCTCGGCGTCCGTCGGGTGATCGTGGCCATCGTAGGTCGTGTCCCAGACCTTGAGCCCCCCGCCGTGCTCCGGCGGCTGGAACATGGCGACGATGGTGATGGCCGGCCGGCGCCGCGCGATGTGGTCGGCGACCAGGCCTTCCATGTCGAAGTGGCAGACGCCGCCGCGGTCGGCGACGGGCTCGCCTGGCGGAAACACGTGCACCCCCGGCCCACACCACCCTCGGCGCTGAACGACGCGTGCCTTCGTCACGCGCGCGACGAGCTCGCGCATGGCGGCCTGCAACCCCGGCGTCCAGCGCTCGACGACCGCATCGGACGCCTCGGGGTCGTCGAAGTACTCGTCTTCGCGGTCTTCTTCGAGGTGCGTGTAGAACGCGCGACCGAGGCAGTACTGCTCGCCGCCGAAGTCCTCGGTCCACTCGTCGCGGCCATCGTAGACGCCGCGCACCCAGCGCTCGCACTGGGCCAGGGAGAAGAAGCGCGGCATGACCACCGCGCGACCGGGAATCTGCACGCCGGCGAGGCTAGTCGAGCTCGGGGCTGTTCGCGAGGAACGCGAGCGTGAGCTTGCCCTCGTCCGTCGTCCGCCAGGTCGGGTTGCGCTTCGGCATGATACCGCCCGAGATCAGGCCGAACATGAGGTCCCGCTGAGCGCGGACCTTCTCGAGCGTATCGAAGCGGCCATCATGGCAGACGTTGCACGTGCGATGGATGTAGCCCGCCACCACGGAGTACGGCAGGACGGGGATCTCCGACGTGATCCGTGAGCATGCGAGGTCCTCACCGACCACGGCGACGTCGGGGCCTTCGCTGCCGACCTCGGGCCCGCCGCTCCCTGGACCGCCGAGGAGCTCGTGCCGCTCGATGCGGGCCGTCTGGCGACCATCCGCCTCCGACGTGATCTTCACCGTCCAGTCGCCGGGCCGATCCCGCCGCTGCTGGTCGCTCCGCTCCGACTCGACGCACTGCACGAGGAGGTGAGAGATCCCGTCGTCACCCTTCACGTGCGTGGGCGTGCAGAGGAGCGTCGCCTCGCCCTCGTCGGTGAGGAGCGTGGCCTGGAGCGTCCCGTTGCCGCTCGGGCGGACGTCGAGCCGCGAGCCGTCGATGCGCCGCCCGTCGCGGCACTTGAGCTCGAGGATGTTGAGGTCGTCGTCTCCTGTCGACGTGGTGACTGCGCCGGAGCTCGACTCCGAGCTGCCGCCCGCGCACGCCGCGACGACGAGCGGAACCGCCACGAGTAAGGAGGAGAGACGTTTCAACGGATCGTCCTTCGGGCCAACGGGCCCTCCCGCGGCGTACTAGCGCGGGTTTCAGGTCACGCAAGCTTTCGCGTCACGCAATGAGCTTCGAGTGCGGATTCGGGCCGAAAGGCTGGCCCGAGACCTTGAGCGCGGCCGCGGCCGCGGCCCAGAAGCCCTTTGGTCCCGGGGTGTCCGGGTCGAAGCGCGCAGCGGACGACGTGACGCCATAGCTGATGCCAGGCTTGACGTACTTGCCGAAGAGGAGCGCCACCGTGCCGTCACCGTGGTCGCCATTCGGCAGTCGTACGAGCTCGCCGGACACCGCAACGACGACATTGCGATCGGGCTGGTTCAGCATCCGGTTGATGAACGTGGTCAGCGGCTTGATACGGCTCGAGCCGAAGCCGCCCACGTTGCCCTTGAACTTGTTACGCGAGAACGTGACGTTCTGTGACGTGCCGCCGGACAGCTGGTGGAAGTCCCAAGACGCGAGCCCGTAGTCGCCGATGTGCACGACGTTCGAGCCGCCCGAACGGATCATGAGCTCCGCGCCGGCGAGCATCGCGGCGTAGACCTTGGTGATGTCGCTCTGGCCGCCGAGTCCGTACGCGGTGTCGAGCTCCTCGAAGGTCACCGGTTTCGGCGGCGCCTTCTTCAGCGAGTTGACGCTCGCGTTGTACGCCTCGGTCATCGGCATGAGCCGGCCAGGGTTCGAGCCGATCTCGCGCTGCGACATTGCCTGGGAGGTCTCGAGCGCAGCCGCCGCCGACGCGCGGCTCGGGTCGTTCGGATCGTTCGCGGCGCCGCCCGTCGACTTGAGCGCTTCCTTGAGGTCCGAGATCCGCTGGAGGGGAACGCCCTGGAAAGCCTTGATGTCCTTGTTGTAAGCGACCTCGCGATCGCCGAAGTAGACCGCCTTGTACGCCGAGTCGCCGCCCATCGCGGCGGCGAGCTCGTTCAAGAAGGAGTGGTCGCCGTTGAGGAGGAGCGCGCGCTCACCGCCGGACTTCTGGTTCTGCGGGGTCGTGTGCAGAGCTTGTCCGTGCTTGATGCCGAACGCACCCCAGTGGTCGAACGCGTACTGGGGAAGCGTGCCGAAGGTCGAGGCGTCCGTCGTCAGGCCGTTGCCGATCTCCTTGATCGTGTCCTTGTTGTCGACGACGCCGAAGGCCTTGTTCGCGAAGAGCCTCGCCTGGCCGGCGAAGAACGCGTTCAGGCCGCCGTTGAAATAGATGTGAACGAGGTGGGACGGCTCACCCGGATCCGCGAACGCGTTCTTGATGAGCGGACCGCCCATGCGCGACCCGGCGGCCGCGCCGGCGGCGGCGAGAGCACCCTTGATGAATCCGCGGCGAGAAAAGTTCATGGTTCTCTCTAGTCAGGTTTGATTCGCGACTGTCGCGTGCGGTGAAGCCGCCCGCCCGTCGCTCAGAACGTGAGGAACTGGGTGGACGAGAGAATCGAAGCACAGACGTAGGCCCAACGGCGAGTGGGCTCGGTCTCCGTGCTCAGCTTGTTGACGGCGAGGTCGGTGCAGGCGTCGACCTCTTCGGGCGCGGGCGTCCGGCTCCAGGCCTTGCGCATGAAGGAGGTGCACTCCGCCTTGGCGCTCTCCATCGTCGGCGCCGACTTCATGTTCGCGTTCGCGGCCGTGAACGTGAGGCAACCCTCGAACGCGATGTTGAAGGCGGTGTTCATCGTGACGCCCGAGTAGCTCGTCTCGCCGTACCAGCGCGCGGGCGCGGCATTGAACGAGGCGCCGGCGGTCTTGATGCTCTCCGGCGTGGTCCCGAGGACGCGCTGGTACTCGGCGGCGAGCACCTGATAGGGCTTCACGCGCGCGCGATTGACGCCGGTGCCCTCGTTCGGACGCTCCGCCTCGAGCTTGGCGCCGTCGAAGCTCTTGTAGCTGCGCACGCCCTCGGGCTTGATGTTGCACTGGAGCGCCGCCGAGACGCCGTCGACGGACGCTGCGGTACACACGTGAGCGTTGGGGTCGCACGAGCCGGACTCACACTCGCTGTCCACCTGGCAGCTCGAGCCTTCCGTCTTGGTGCCGCCCTTCTTCTTGCCTTTGCCGTTGGTGAGCGAATCGGCGTCTTCGACACACGCGGCCGAGAAGAGCGCGAGGACCGAGGCGAGGAGCGTGATCTTGAGGCTGACGTGGTTCATGGCGATCTTCCGTCAGTTGGTGCAGAAGGAGGCATCCTTCGCGACCGCGGCGACGGCGCTCTGGATGGTCTTGGTGGTCTCGAGCGCGGTGACGCACGCGTCGAAGGTCTTGGCTTCGCACTGGTTCTCCGGGCGTCCGTAGAGGAACTTGAAGACCATGCGGCACTGGTTGAACTTGAAGGAGTCGGACTCGACGAGGGCGTTGACGAGATCCTTGTCGCTCGAGAGCGTCTTGCCGAGGAGCTGAACCGGCGCGACGGAGCGCTCGGGGAACTTGGCGGCGGTGCCGGTACCCGTGCGGAGCGGGAGGAGCGAGGCGACGGTGTCGATGGCGTACCAGGAGTCGAAGTGGCAGCTCCGGCAGGGGGAGTTCTTGCGACCTTCCTCGTTGCGAACGTCGCCGGGCTGGCCGATCGAGGGCGTCAGCTCGAGACCGGTCGTGTTCTGCACGATGCGGAACGCGGCGACGAGCATGATGCCCTTCTCCTCGTTGCCCGCGTAACGCTTGCGCCAGGAGTCGGAGCGAAAGTAGCCGAGGCCGTCGGCGTCGTCGCCGACCTGCATCTCGTCGGTCGTCGTCGCGCCCGCGGTCAGCGAGTATGGACCCTGGAAGAGATCCGACCACGGCATCTTCTCGGTGATGACGTGCTTGGCGAGGGCGTAGATGGGGTCGTCGTTGGCGGCGGTGATGGGACCGCCGTTGAACTCGGCGTTCACGAAGCTCGCGTAGCGGTCGGCGAACTCGGGGGTGCCGAGCATCGCGTCGACGCTCGACTGCGGGTTCGATGCGGTGAGCTGGGAGGCCGTCGGGCTCTTACCCGTGAGCGCGATCGAGAGGCGCACGGCGCAACGCTCGTTCTGCTCGGCCTGGTCGCCGGTCGCGTCTTCGGCGTGTGCCGTGCGCTTGCCGACGAGGGCGGCGCCCGCCGCGAGGAGGGGGGCGAGGATCGCCACGAGGGAGATGCGCATCCCCCTGCGCGAAACCAGACGACTCTCCGAGAGCATGTGTGGGGCACTCGCAATCGATATGCCGACGTATCCGACATGACCGCATACCGTTCCCAGCGGATTTCGTGTTCGCGCGTGTTTGCGAATCAACGGCCTGAGGCCATTTGACCGCAGATTTACCTACATTTGCCGACCTCACCGGACGATGCATCCCCGGTGTACGTGGATCTCCTGAAGCCCACGATGTCGTTCGCTGGGAGACAGATGATCCGCGACGATTATCCATCGGCCGCAAAAGGTGATCACCAAGGCCACCCTCGACCGTGGCTGCCCCGACGGTCCGCAAGCGGGCCGGTCGCCCCGGACCTCTACCTTCCGCTCCCTATATAAGGAGAGGACCCGGCAGCTTCGCGTGAGAACACCCTGCGTGCTTTGGGGGGCCGCTCTCTATAATCGTGGTTTCGGTGGTCGGAAGCTCCGCACTCTCGTGGGCGGACGAGCGTGATCTCAAGCCGGGACACGTCGTCGGGCCGTTCGAGCTCATCGCGCTCGTCGGGCGTGGGGGGATGGCACGGGTCTGGGCTGCGCGCGAGCAACAGTCGGGCGCCTACTACGCGCTCAAGATGCTCCGGTCGCATCTCGCGGAGGACGCCACCTTCCGTGACATGTTCTTCGACGAGGCGCGCATCGCGTCGCTGACGCAACACGAGAACGTCGCCCACACGTACGAGCTGCTGGAGCTAGACGGCATCCTCTGTCTGGTGATGGAGCTCGTCGAGGGCCCGTCCCTCGTTCGGATCGTGCGGCCAGGCAGCGCGGAACGTGACGACGCCAAGCGCGTCCCGCTGCCTCCGCGTCTCGCCGCACGGATCGTCGCCGAGGCCTCCGCCGGCCTGCATGCGGCCCACGAGCTTCGCGACGAGAGCGGACGCCCGCTTGGCGTCGTGCATCGCGACGTCTCTCCACAGAACGTCCTCCTGTCCGTCGACGGGCAGGTAAAGGTCACCGACTTCGGCGTGGCCAAGGCGTTGAACAAGATCAACGTGACGCTCGCCGGGCAGATCAAGGGCAAGCTCGCTTATATGTCGCCCGAGCAGCTGAGCGGCGGCGGCATCGATCGTCGAAGCGACGTCTTCGCGCTCGGCTCTCTTCTCTACGAGCTCACGGTCGGGCAGCGCGCGTTCGACGGCGACAGCGACCCCGAGGTGATGCGCGCGATCCTGACCGGCGAACCGTTCCCGCCGTCGCGGATCGTCAACGGTTTTCCACCGGCTCTCGAACAGATCATCATGCGCGCCATCGCCTCCGATCCGATGCAGCGCTGGCAGACCGCGCGTCAGATGCAGGAGGCGCTCGAGGGATACATCGCGCAGAGCGGACCGCCAGTCACCCCCGCGGATCTCGCGGCGCTTCTCCACGAGCGCACCGGCACGCCGCCGAGCGGACCGGCCCCGATCGGCCAGGGCCACCCCGGCGGACATCAGGCGACGTCGATCATGGGCGCATCACCGCCCCGGGCCGCGCAGCCCCATCCGGTCGCATCCGGCACGAGGCGTCGTGACGTGCCCGCGAAGGGAACGTCGTGGACGACCATCATCCTCGCGATGCTCACCGGCCTCATCCTCGGGCTCCTCGTGCTGCGTTCCGTGTATATTGCACGAAAATCGCACATGTCGCCGTCATCTCCGGGGCTCGTGAACGGCGCCGGGGCTGGCGGCGGTGACCCGGCGTCGAGTGCGATCCCCATCAGCTCCACCGTGGTGGCGCCGAGGACGCTGACGCACGCGGGCTCCGGCGATGACCAGCTCGAGCTTCCCCCGACACCGAGGCCGTCTGCCGCTCCGAAGCCTCTGAAGCCTGCCGCCCCCGCCTTGCCGCCAAATCCGTACGAATAACGGCGCGTGCGAATAGCTATCTCGATCGCGTAGGATGCCCCCTGCGGATCCTTTGGCATGAACTACCTCTACGGCGATTCGACCACGTCGCAGTTGAAGTCCAACTTCCTCGAGTTCCTCCGGGACGCGCTGGATTTCTGCGTATTCGTGCTCCAAGCCGACGCAAAGATGAAGGAAGGCCGGGTCCGGATCCGGCAACTCGGCGAGGAGGCGGAGCAGGAGAGCCAGCGCCTCGAACGCTTCGTGAACGCAGTGCATGGCACCGTGATCACGGCGCAAAAGGGTGAACCGACCTCCCCGACCGCGCGCTGCGGCGAGCGCCTGACGCAGCTCATCTCGCAGACGCACCAGCAGAGCCTCGAGGGCATCCGCCGCATGCTGGCCGACTCGATCGCGAAGATCGAGGCGGAGGAGAACGCGATGCGCGACGCGTGCGTGAACGCGCTCGCCCTTCTCCTTGCGCCGCACGATCCCCCGGAGACGAGCAACGTCACCCGTCTCGGCCTCCTCGAGTCGGGCCAGTACGACGCCACGCTCGACGGCAAGGCCGACCCGGCCCTCGAGTGGACGCTCGAGCTGGGCATCCCGGACGGCCACGCATGGGCGGCTCCGATGCGGGTCGACCGGATCGCACCCCACCTCGAGATTCGCGCGCCCCAGCTCGCTGGTTGGATCACCAAAGAGGTCAAGGTCAAGCCGGTCCGCATCGAGCGGTACGTCGTCACGGAGATCGTCGAGGGCGAGGGTTACGTCACCTTCGAGCTGCGAACGGAGGCCTCGTCGGAGGTCGGCTTCGATTTCCACATCGACTTCAAGACCGACAAGATCACGGCGACCCGCGTCGGCGCGCCGGACGACGCGTCGGTCGGCAAGTTCGACCTGACGGCGGAAGACGCGGCGCTCATCACCGATCTCGGCACCAAGCTGCGTGACAGCCTGGGCGGCCTCGAGCGAATCCCGAACATCGTCGCGACGTTCGAGGGCGCCGACTTCCGGACGCTTCCGGAGTACATCGAGATCGTCGAGCGCCTCGTGGCGATGATGACGCCGATCGTGCGGGAAATCGCCGCGCGCTCGCTCACGCCGACGGAGCTCATTCTCCGCCGGCCCATCGGCAACGACCGCCGCGAGGAGATCTTCGTGGCGAAGGCCACGCTCCGCGAGAAGCTGACGGTCCTTCCGCTCGAGTCGCGCTCGCTCTTCCACTCGCTGCAGCTGGACCCTGCGCTGCCGGCGGCGCCGGCAAAGAAGGAGGGGGCCGCACCGGCGGCCATCGCCGACAAGCCCGCGAGCGACAAGCCACCGCCCATGCGCTCGGAGCTCCCGCCCTCCGTACCGCCGCCCCCGATGCGCGCCGCGGCGCCGCCGATCCGTATCCCGGCGCCGCCCGCGCCGAAGGCCCCAGGTTCTGCGCCGCCTCCGAACACGTCCGTGACACCGAAGTCGGTCTCGCCTGTGCCGGCGCCCGCGCCGCCGCCGACACCCGCAGCGGCCGCGCCACCGCCAACGCCCGCAGCGGCCGCGCCGCCGCCCGTCCCCAAATCGGCTCCGCCGGCGAGCGCGCCGAGCGGGTCGATGCCCGCCGTGCGTACGCTTCAGCCGCCCGGTGCGGTCGCGCCTCCGCATGCCTCCTCACCGACGCCCGCCGACGCCTGGGTCCCCGGCGGCCTGCCTGCAAAGGATGGCGAGGGCTCGGATGACTCGCCGTCGCTCGAGGTCGGGCCCGAGATCGAGATGTCGACGGACGCGCTCTTCGACGCGTTGCCGGAGTCGGCAAAGCACCTCGTCACGAAGCCGGAGACGCCGCGCAACGAGGCGCTCGTCGCTGCGCTGAAGAAGATCATGACGTTGTCGAAGAACGGCCGCGGCGTGGACGCGTACCACGAGTACGCGAATCTCTTCGCGTCGGACGCCTTTGGCGAGTACAAGCCCGAAGATCAGCGTCAGGCACTGAAGCTCATGGTCCTGGCGAAGAGCCACCCGTCGGACAAGGACGCGGTCTCGGAGGCTTACAAGGCCGCGCTTCCGCGTATTGAAAAGCTCATGGAAGTGCAGGGCAAGGAGCCCGCCGATCTCGAGCTCTTCGGCGTGACACAGCTCGCGCTCGGTGAAACGTCCGCCGCCGCGTCCGCATTCCAGGCCGCCCTCGACATCGAGCGCTCGAAGAATCCGCAGTCAGATTTGATTGCAACGCTCATGCGTCGCGTCAGCCAGCTCTGATACGCTTCCCGCGTGCGGAAAGAGTTCCTCTCGATCGCGGCGCTGTCCGTCGGTCTGTTTGCCGGGCTCGGTCTCTCGATTCCACTGGCGCGCGGCGACGCGAAGCCGCGGACGATCGGCGTCGACGAGATCAAGGACGGGATGAAGGGCTACGGCCTTTCGGTCTTCAAGGGGACGGAGCCCGAGCGCTTCGAGGTCGAGGTCGTCGGCGTTCTGCACAACTTCCGGCCGGGCCAGGAGCTGATCCTCGTCAACACGAAGCACCCGCGCCTCGCCATCACCAAGAACGTCCGGGGCATGAGCGGCAGCCCCATCTATCTCGATAACGGTCGCCTCGCCGGCGCCTATGCCTACAGCTGGTCGTCGTTCCAGGTAGAGCCGATCGCAGGCGTGACGCCGATCGCCCCGATGCTCACGGAGATGAACCGACCGATTCCGCCGGGATTCTGGCCCCTCGAGGGCCAGGCGCCCTTGCCGGGCGGCGCCAAGCCGACCCCGGCGGCGAATCCGAAGAAGCACGCCTCGAACGATGCTGGTGGGACGACCGCGTGGGACGGCGCGCCGGGGACATACGACCTGAACGCGCACGCCCAGCAGATCGCGACACGGCTCAACGCGGGTAAGGACCCGTCGAAGCCGATCGTGGCGAGCGCGACTCCTCTCATGATGGGCGGCATGAGCGATCGGTCGATGGCGCTCGTCCGCAAGATCTTCGAGCCGCTCGGCATGGATCCGATCCAGGCGGGTGGCAGCGGCGGTGGCGCGGCCGACCCGAACGCGCCGAAGCACTTCGTCGACGGTGGCGGCGTGGGCGTCGAGATGGCGCGCGGCGATGTGTCCATGATGGGCCTCGGCACGGTGACGCACGTGGAAGGCACCAAGCTGTGCGGCTTCGGCCATCCGATGATGGAGGCAGGCGTCACGGCCCTGCCGACGACGATCGGCAAAGTGCATTGGATCTTCGCGAGCGAGCAGCACTCATCGAAGATTGGTGAGTCGGCGCGCTCACTGGGCGCGCTCATCCAGGACCGTCAGAGCTCGATCGTCGTCGACGAGTCGAAGACGGCGCCGGTCTTTCCGCTCACGGCGGAGATCCAGGGCGCGACGGGAATCCCCAAGAAGAACTGGAACGTGGAGATCGCGGAGGAGCGCTTCATGAGCTCCGGCATCACGGCGTCGGTCCTCGGCTCGATCCTCGACGCGTCGGTCAACGAGCGGCGAGACGTGACCTGGAAGCTCACGTCGAAGCTCTCGGTCCGCGGACACGGCACCATCACGCTCGACGACTTCGGCGTGGCGACGGGGGGCATGCCGGACGCCAGCGAGCTCGCGCACTCGAAGATCGCACGCGCCGTGGGAGAGGTGTTGAACAACCCGTGGGAGAACGTCCATGTCGACAAGGTGGAGTCGGTCTTCACGGTCGATTACTCCCGTGAGCTGACGCGCATCCGCGGCGTCGATGTGCTCGATCCGGTGGTCGACGTCGGGCAGAACGTCCGCATCCGCGTACACATGGTGCCGTTCGTCGGGCCGGAGACGACCAAGGTCGTCGAGATGAAGATGCCGGACGAGATGGCGGGCAAAGAGGTCGAGATCGAGATCGTGCCCGGCTATGCCGTGCAGCCCGATCTCGCTGCTCCGCAGAGCCTCTCGGATTTGCTCGCAAACGAGTCGAAGCAGAGCCTCACACCGAAGAGCCTCGTCCTTCAGTACCGCGCGCGAGCGCAGGGCGTCGCGTACAAGGGCCACGTCGCCGATCGCCTCCCGGCGTTCGCGGCCGACTTGCTCCGACCATCGACGACGGACGTCGCGCCCGAGGCGTTCCCGTCCTACACGCGGGTGGTCGTGCCGCTCGACCGGTACATCGAGGGCGGCGACCGCGTCCGCATCAAGGTTCGTCCGCTCATGCGCTGACGCCTGGCGCCAGGCGATGGCGGAGCGCCGGCGTCTTCTCGCCAGCTCCCCTCCACTCGCTGGGCCGCCAAAGCCGCGCGCACCGGGTGGTTTTGTCGTTCGTTCGCTGAGGTTTCGAGGATCTGAGAATATGCGCCACATGAGACTCGTCCTTGCCGCCGCCATCGCGGTGGTCCCGTTCTTCGTCACCGACGACGCGGAGGCCGTCGGCACCCGCACCTTCGTGCTCGACACGCTCGACAAGATGCAGGGCGGCGACATGAAAGGAGTGTCGGTAGGCTCGGACGGCAACGTACGAGCGGGGTTCACGCTCGGCAGCACGCCCGTTCCGGATGCGGCGGCGGTGTTTGCCGTCGCGCAGCTCGCCGACGGGTCGACGCTGATCGGCACGAGCCCGAACGGTAAGGTGTACAGAGCCGTTGGAGAGACGGTCTCGCTCTACGCAGAGACGGGCGCGCTCGCCGTGACCTCCATCGTGCAGGCGAAGAACGGCGCCGTGTACGCGGCGACGATGCCCGACGGCAAGATCTTCAAGCTCTCGCAAGGAAAGGCGGATCCGTTCGCCACGCTGCAAGACGTCTCGCACGTGTGGTCGCTCGCGGCGGACAAGACCGGCAACGGCCTTTATGCGGCGACGGGCCCCGAGGGGAAGGTGTTCCACGTCGAGCCGAGCGGCACGTCGTCGGTTTATTTCCGCACGGTGGAGACGCATCTCGTGTCGGTGGCCGTCGCGCCCAACGGCGACGTTTACGCCGGCTCGAGCGGCAAAGGTCAGCTCTACAAGATCACGGGCCCCGGCCGCGCCACCGTCATCGGCGACCTTCCTGGCGAGGAGATCAAGGCGCTCGCGGTGGCCGCGGACGGGACGCTGTGGGCCATCGCCAACGAGTACGGCGAGCTCCCCGAGCCCCCGAAGCGCTCGGCGAGCGCCGCGCGCCTCCCAGCTGGACCGACGTCCACCGCGAAGGGAAAGCCGGGCAAGGGCCAGCTGCATCGCTTCGACGCGACCGGACGCGACGAGCGAATGATGAAGCACGACGACACGCATTACATGTCGCTCGCGCTCGACGACAAGGGCAACGCCTACGTCGGAACGGGCGCCGAAGGGCGCGTCTATACCGTCAACGACGCGCATGTCGTCACGCTTGCCGCGGACACCGACGAGCGCTCTGTCGGTGCTCTCATCATCGGTGCGGGCGGCAAGTCGGGCGTGATCGCCACGAGCGATCCGCCGGTCCTTCACCGCATCCTGGGCAAGGGCGGTGCAGATGCGGTGTGGACGAGCAAGGTGCTCGACGCGACCCTGCGCGCGCATTTCGGAACGTTGTCGTGGAAGTCGAGCGGCCCGGTGGAGGTCTCGTACCGGACCGGCGGCACCGGCGTGCCGGACGCCACGTGGAGCGGCTGGTCGAATCCGCTGAATGGCCCGACGGCGCTCAACCAGACGGCGCGCTACGTCCAGGTCCGCGCCCGGTTCTCCAAGGATCCCAACGCTTCACTCTCGGAGGTGACCATTCCCTTCGTGACGGAGAACGCGCGACCGGTGGTCACCGAGGTGAACGCGGTCGTGAAGGGCGGTCCCGCGAAGGAGCCCGCGAAGGACGTACCAGCGAGCGGCGGCGAGCCGGGGAAGCACGACGCCGTGGTGAAGGTCTCGTGGAAGGTCGAGAACCCGGACTCGGACGCGCTCCGCTACCGGGTGTCCTTCAAGAAGGAAGGCCATAGCGAGTGGCGTGACGCACTCAAGCCGGACGACGTGCAGACCAAGACGGAGCTCGATTGGGACACGTCGTCGCTGCCCGAGGGCAAGTACCGCGTGCGTGTCGAAGCGAGCGACGAGCTCGCGAACCCGCCGGAGAAGGTGCAGAAGCACGCGATGGAGTCCGACTCGGTGACGGTCGACAACACGCCGCCGCGCATCGAAGCGCTGACCCTCACGGGTCGTAAGCTGAAGGCACACGTCATCGACGGGACTACACCCATCGCCCGCGTCGAGCTCACCATCGATGGTAAGTCCGAGTGGCGCCCGCTCGGCCCGGCGGACGGGGTCTTCGACACCATCGATGAGCACGTTGACACCGATGTCTCGTCGCTCGTGCCGGCCGGGTCGCACGTCGTCGTCGTCCGTGCCTTCGACTCAGCCGGCAACTCGGTGACGCGCGACGTCGAGGCCCGCTGACGTAGACGCAAGAAATTACGTCGGATTTGGGACACCAGGAGCGAGCGACGCCCCGGCCTACCGACTCCTGAGCTCGGAGCGGTTCACAGTCGCTCCGGATATTCCGACTGACGCGCCCTGCGGACTCACCACCAGGGCTGGCTGCCTGACACGGATGTCATGGGGCGAGGGACCGATCTCGGCGGAAGGGCCTATTTTCGAGCCCGGCACGGCGCGTGATACGTTTGTCGTAGTTCCTAAGGCTTTTGGCTGTGTTTCGCCGCTTCCTTCCGATCGCGCTTCTTGCCATCCCGCTCGCCGTCGCGTGCAGCGTGAGCGATGCTCCGTCGAGCGTCCCCGCGAGCGCGGAGGGACAGAACCCGAGTGACAACGGCACTCTGGGCGTCGTGCAGAACTCTCCGCCCACGACAGAGAAGGGCAGCACCGACGCGGGGGCCGCCGCATCGCTCTGTGGAGTGTTGACCGCCTGCACCCCCGACGATGACGGAACGCTCTCCCTCCCCGAGCTGCAGCGCTGCGCAACGCCGAAGGGCACCGACGCAGGGGCCACCCAGGCGAAGAACGCGGACGCATCGACAGCGGACCGTGCCTGCCGCGTGACGGCGAGCACGGATGGCCCCACCTGCCCCGCCGATGCCCCGAACGCAGATACGCAAGGGATCGACGGCGTCGCCTGTCAGGCGGACACGGACTGTGCGCCGGGCTTCGATTGCGTGGCCGCCGGGCCGAACGAGAAGAACAACGTCTGCCGGCGCTATTGCTGTTCGGGAAGCTGCGAAGGCGTGTCGGCGCACAACGGCGGCCCGACCTTTTGCGATGTGCAGAAGGTCGTGAGGAGCGTCGCATCACCGACCCCGCTGGTGGCTCCCGTGTGCATGCCCATCAAGAAGTGCACGCTTCTCAAGGATGGCGACTGTTCGAGCGTCGAGACCTGCGCGATCGTCAACGACAAGGGCGCGACCGGCTGCGTGCCGATCGAGAAGGACCAGGTCGAAGATCACTCGTGCGAGAAGCGGCACTGCGCCGCCGGGTACACCTGCCTCGGGAGCCCGGGCGATCGCACGTGCTACAAGCTGTGCAAGACGACGGGCGGTGGCCAGGAGTGCGGCGAAGACTACGCCTGCACGACGAGCTCGGCGTTCCTCGATACGACCTTCGGCGTGTGTAAGCACGCCCAGTGAACCCGCGGCGCGCGGGGGCCATCGCGGTCGGCTGCGCGCTCGTTGTCGTCGCCACGTGGTTTGCACGTCGCCAGGCGCCGCGCGCCGAGAGCGTCGCCGATGCGACCGTGACCATCCAGATCACTCGCCACGATGCGTTCGGCGCCCCGTCGAAACCGACGATCATTCATGACCGGGCGAGGGTCCGTGCGATCGTCGAAGGCTTGGGCGCCGATGGGCTACCGGTCGCGGTATGTCCGCCCGACTATGCGGCGGCTGACGTTGGGTTGCTCCTCACCGGGCGTGACGTCTACGCGCGACGCAACGCGTATCTCTGGGACGCGAAGAGCGTCGCGCCGCGCGTCGTCGTCGTGGACGAGACCGGGTGTCGCGCTGGGGTGGTGACCGACGCCGAGCAGCTCCGGATGCTTCTGGGCCTCTGAGCCGCAACGTTGCCAGGGCGATAACCTGGTGATGACTCGTTCAACAACCTGGCCCCTGGCCTGGCCCTGGCCGGCACGTGCCAGGTGATTCGAAGCGCAAGTGCGCGAGAGGTCGTGCCACGAGCGATGGCACCTCGATTGCGTGACGTCGCGCGATGCTCGAACACGACTCCGTGCGCGACCTCATCGCCTCCGTCACCCAGCGTGACGTGCCAACGTTGCTCGAGCGCGCCGGAGGTCTCGACCGACTCGCCCTCGCAGAGGCGTTCGAGATCGCCGCGCACCTCGACGAGCGCGACATCGATCGTCGTGATCGTGGGGAGCCCATCGAGACGCCCAGTCGCGAGACGCTCGAGTCGGCTCGCGCGCTGGCGGCGGCCTTCGAGCTCGGTCGCCGTGTCGAGAAGAGCCGCACGGATCAACCCTGCATCGCCGACTCCGAGGCTCTCGAGCGCTGGGCTCGTCCCCGCCTCCTCACGCTTCCTTTCGAGGAGATCTGGGTCCTCGCGGTGGATGGCCGGAACTACCTCCGTGCAGCGCGGTGCATCGGACGCGGCGGATTCGAAGGAGCCAGCTTGCGTGCGGCGGACCCGATCCGAGCTGCCATGCGACTCGACGCGAGCGCCTTCTTTCTCGTGCACAATCATCCGAGCGGTGACCCGACCCCGAGCCGCGAAGACATCATCGCCACGGCGCGCATCGCGGCGGTCGCGGAGATCGCGGACATTCCGCTCCTGGATCACCTCGTCGTCGCACGCCGTGGCACGGCGCGCGTGCCCATCATGCCTCGCGGTGTGGATGGCAGCGGCCGATGAAACCGCAATGAATCGACTCACACTTGGCAATGGGCACACGCGGGAACGCATCGCGCCACCGTGCCGCGATGAGCTTGGCGCCGAGCTCGCCGACCCGCGACCTCACCACGTTGCCTGGAGTGAGCGGACGCCATACCGGTTCACCCGTCCCCGCCCCAAGGAACGAAAGGCCCACCCGAAGACTCGTCGCTTCGGGATATCGTTCGCGCGCTGCCAGCGCATAAATGTCGAGCTGGAACGCATAGCTCTCCGGATCGCCGCTCCGCGCGCTCTTGTAGTCGACGACGTCGACTGCGCCGTCGGGCCAGACGGCGACGAGATCCATGCTGCCCCGCAATGTCACCGCCCGACCTTCGAGGTCTTCGATGGGAAGGACGAATGCAACCTCACGCTCGATGCGCGCTTCGGCGAGCGACTTCGCGTAGGCCGTTCCCACGAAACGGAGAACGCGCGCCGCAATCGCGGGCTCCTGCGGATGATCCGCCGGCACGCCGAGGCTTGCGAGAATGCGCGTGACCGAGCCTGGATCCGGCGTGTGAAACGACTCGACGGGCAGTCGCTCGAGGACTTCATGCGCGAGCGTCCCTTGCGCGCGCGCATCGAGGACGCCCGCGTCACCTTCCTTGGAGCGTGCGCCACGCGCGTGCTCGGGCAGACCGAGCAAGTGAACGAGCTCGAAGCGACGCGCGCAATGGTCGAAGTCAGCGAGCGCCGTCGGAGCGATGGGGATGGAACGCCAGGCGGGCTCGAGGACGGTGGCCTCGACATCGCTGGAGCGGACGGCCGCGTCGACCGCGCCCTCGCGGAGCGTCGGCGCGGGGACGACGACGTCACGGACGGCGATGAGGTCGGTGGTCATGTCCTCGAGGACCGCGAGGGTGCTCGACCCTTGATTCAAGGGCTTGTCGCTGGCGCGACCGCCGACGAAGAACATCTCGGTGGCGGCACGCGTGACGGCCACGTACGCAAGCCGTTGCCTCTCCGCGCGCTCCCGACGTTGGGTAAGCGCGTGCGCGCGAAGATACGAAGGCGGCTCGACGACCAGCCCCCCTTCATCCGCGATCCGAACCGAGAGGACGTTGGGCTGATCGCCGGCGCCAAGCGCGACGCGAGCGACGTTGCGCTCGGTTCGGGGCAGCGCCGCGCCAATCTCCGGCACGAAGACGACGGGGAAATCGAGCCCCTTGCTGGCGTGGATGGTGAGCAGACGGACCGCATCGTCCTCGTCCGAGAATGTGGCCGCCTCGGACTCGGCGACTTCCTGTTCCTTCGCGTCGTCCAGCCAGGCGCGAAATACGCGCGCATCGGGGTGTCGGTCTGCGAGCGCGAGAAGCTTGCGAACGTTCGCGATGCGCTGCTCACCGCGGGGGAGAAGGGCGAGAAGGCTCTCCAGCTCGGCAGCGGCGATCGCCTCCCGCAAGATGGTGCCGGGGCCAAGACGGCCGGCGGTGCGCTCGAGAGAGGCGATGAGGCCCGCGATCTTGGCGAGGGCATCTCGGTCCTCCGGTCGAACTAGCTCGGGCGTCGGCGGCACCGCCCAGCGGCTCGGCGGGACGAGCCCCTTGCCCGGCTCCACGAGACCGAGCAGCGTCTCGTCGTGCACGGCGATCCACGGCCCCCGAAGCACTTCCAGCATCGCGACCCGGTCGGTGGGATCGAGGACGAGCGCGAGCATCGCGGCGAGGTCCGAGATCTCTCGCGCGCGGAAGAAGCTCTTGCCCGCGACGACATAGGGAACGTCCGCCTGGGCGAGGGCGAACGAGACCGCGTCGAGCATGCCGTTCGTCGTCGCGAGGACGGCGATGTCGCGATACGGCGTCCCTTGCGCGTGAAGCTTCGCGATCTCTTCGGCAATGACGAGCGCTTCATCGAGGCGCACCGAGTTCCCCGACTTCGGCGTGATACGGAGCCACGTCACGGGGGGCGGCTCGGACTTCGACTGCGCTGCGGACGCCGAAGCTTCGGGCGGGACGAGGAGGTCTTCGGTCGATGGGACGTAGTCGATCTCGAACAGCTCCGGCGGCGGGTCGCCAGGCACGAAACGCCTGGCGCTGAACGCGTTGGCGAAGGCGAGGATGGGAGCGACGCTGCGGCGGTTGTGACGGAGCGCGTGGAAGTCGGCGAGCGGATGCGGCGGCTCCCACGTGATCCCGGGAGGGATGCCTAGCGCCTCTCGCGCGGCGCTGCCCGCCAGGCCTACGGCGAGCTCGGCGAACACACCAACGTCGGCGCCGCGGAAGCCGTAGATCGACTGCTTGCGGTCGCCGACGACCAATAGGCCCGCCGGGCGCAGCGTCGAGAGGTCGGGCACGACTCCCGGCGGCGGGCGCTGCTTTGCCCAGAGCAGCTGCAGAAGGTCCCGCTGCACGCGCGAAGTGTCCTGGAACTCGTCGACGAGGAGAGCGTCGATACCGGAGGCCACTTCGTCGGCGACGTCGGGACGGTCACGGAGAAGCTCACGTGCGGCACGGAGCACCTCGCCGAAGCCAAGGACCGCGCGTGTCTTCCCCACCGTGCCGATGTCGGCCTCGGCTTCCGCGAGGATGTCGCGCACGACCCGCGCGTGGAAAGCGAACCCCTCCCGCGCCCGCCAGCTGCGGGCCAAGCGGCGGCCCTTCTCGGCGTTCGTCGCGCCTGGCAGCTCCGAACGAAAGGCGAAGAAGTCGTCCAGCTCCGGCGTCTTCGCGCCGCGCGCCGCCAGACCCGTCAGCGCCGCGGCACCGTTCTCGATCCGCGTGCCGTCCTGCTTGTCCCACCCATGAAGAAGCTCGCTCGCCGCCTCCGCCGCTCGAGGATGCCGTGCCACGGCGCGCGCATGCCGGATGAACCGGTCCATCTCGCGCTCGACCGCGACGGCGTCCGTCTCGTCGATGGCCAGATCGCGCGCCGGTCGTCCATCCTCCTCGAGTTGCACGAGAATTCGCCGGAGCGAGTAGACGAGACGATCGATGCCGCCTGACGCCTCGGCGAGGACACGCAGGGCCTCCGATGACGTGCCGAGGCGCCGCTCGAGGGCGCGCGCGATCGCATCATCCATCCGCGCCCGCGTGTCGGCCTCCGCGGCAAGCTCGAATCCCGGGCCGAGCCCGATCTCGACCGCATAGCGCTGCACCACGCCCGTCGCGAAGCTGTGCAGAGTGCCGAATCGGGCGTGTGGAAGGCGCGCCAGCGCTTTTCGTGCGCGTTTCGTGAGCTCTGCGTCCGATGCTCGGCCGATCGTCTCGCGAAGACCTGGCGCGTAGAACGAGCTCGCCGGGCTAAGGACCAGCTTCTCCACCTCCGCCGTGACGCGCGCTCGGATCTCGGCCGCCGCCTTGCGGCTGAACGTCGTTGCGACGATACGCGCCGCGTCCACCGCGCCGCCCGGCCGCCCGCCCAACAGGAGATGAAGCACCACCCCCACGAGCGCGTGTGTCTTTCCCGTTCCGGCGCTCGCCGCAAGGACGAGGTTTCGCGGCATGGCGTAGAGCGCCGCGGTGGAGACATCGCTCGACGGAGCCGAACCGCGCGACGACGGCTCGCGCGACGACGAGGTCGGATCGCTCGACGACGAGGTCGGATCGCTGGGCGCGCTCACAGACCGTCCTTCTCGAGGTCTTCGTCCTCGACCGGTGCCATCGCGAACCTCGGTTTGCGACAGCCGCCGCTCACGCTGCAGAACGTGCACTCCGACTCGCGCACCGGGAGCGGCGCGAATCGTCCCGAGCGCGCTCCGACCGCAAGCGCCACCACCCGCGCCTCGATCTCGGAGGGCGTGCCCGCAGCCAGCGCCGCGACCCGGTCCTCCTTCGGGCGCGGAGACGGTGCTGCGAGATCGCGTGGTTGCGTCGGGAGATAGATGCCCGTCGCCGGGAGCGAGAGGTTCCGCCGCGCGACCGCCGCATAGACGGGCACCTGGATCGCAGCCTCGCCGAGCGACTGCATCGAGCTCTGGACGGTGCTCTTGCTCCGCTTGTAGTCGATCACGCGGACCGACGAGCCGTCGTGCGCACGGTCGATGCGGTCGACGGAGCCACGAAGCCATAGCTCTGCGCCGCTCAACGCGCTCGACGCAGCGCTCGATGCAGCGCTCGACGCAGAGCCCGACACCGCGCCCGATGCCGCGAACTCGGGCCACTTCTTGTCGCGGCCGAACGCCTGCTCGGCGAGCGCGAAGTCCCACGTCTCGTCCTCGAGGGCGCGGAGGAGCACGGCTCGTACCGACTCACGCACGCGCAGCCGGACGATGGCGCGTAGCGGCGCATGCCCCGCCGACTTGGCCAGCGCCTCCTCGGCGGCGGCCAGCCCTTTTGCCATGATGCGCGCCGCGTCGCGAGGACGGAGGGCCCATTCCACGCGCGTCGCCACGAACGCCGCCGCCAGCGCCTCGTGACCGAGATTCCCCTCCTCACGTGCGTCCGGCAGCTCGAGCTGCTCCTCGCCTTCCCGTGCCGCGAGGACCGCGTGTGCATATCCCTTGAATGGGCACTGCGCGAACCGCTCGATCGACGTGACCGCCAGGGGCCGCTCGCGCACGCCGCCCGTCTCGGGGGTAACGACCGCCGCGATAGCCGCGCTCGGAGTCAGCGTGCCGGCCAGCGGCGACTCCGCTCGCCTCGGATCAAGAAAGAACGCCTCGCGCGCGCGCTCCCGCTCGGCGCGGCGTCCCACGTCCGCGCCCTCGCCCCGCCGGGCGGCGAGCGGCGCCGCGAGCGTCGCCGCCCCCGCCCGCGCCACGCCCACGACGACGCGCGCCGGCTGCGCCGGCGCGTCGCCGTCGTCGGCTGCCGTCGTCACCAGCACCACCTTCCGCGCCTCCGCGGCCCCGACGGCGAGCGCCGCCAGGTCCCTGGCGGCGCGCTCGCCGACGTCGCGCCCCATCTTCACGCGCTCTTCGAGCGCCTCGGTCACGAGCGAGACCGGCCGCTGATCGCGCGGCAAGACCCCGCTGTTCGCGTCGACGACCACGAGCAGGTCGAGCTCGTCGCCCGCCACGTCCGCGAGGCGCACGATCCGCACCGCCCCCGCCCGCCCGGCGCCCGGCAGCATCGCCGAGGCATCGAGCAGCTCGCCGAGCTCGAGGAGGAAGACCTCGGCGTCCACGGGTTGCCTGGCGCCGAGCGCCGCCGCCTCGTACGCGTCGAGCGCGTCCTCGAGGACCTCCCACGCCCGCACGTCGCGCGCGACGGCGAGGCGCTCTGCGCGGTCGACGCCGCTCGGCGCCTCGTCGCGCGCGAACGTCGCGAGCGCTCCGCGTCCGGCGCGGGCGGCAAGCCCCAGCTCCGAGAACAGCGCACGCGCCGCTCGGACGCGCTCGAGGCGCGTCCGCGCTTCACTCTTCAGCAAGGACGCGACGCGCCGGGCATGCTCGACATCCGGCGTCTCCCCTTCCCTCGCCTCGGCGACCTGGCCCTCGGCTGCAGTCGCGATGAGGCGCGCCTCCGGTGTCTCGCCGGCGGCGGTCGCGCGAGTCTCGAGCCGGCGTGCCAGCCGCTCCAGGACGCGCTCCGCTTCGCGAAACGTCATCTCCGGCTGACCGAGCGCGCGCGGCGCGTCCACGTAGCCGGAGCGGAGGAGCCGCGCGACCGCGATGCGATCCTTCGTCTCCGCCGCCTGCAGCGCTTGCAGGGCGGCCGCGACGACCGGAACGTCCTTCGGCGGCGCGCCGAGGGCATCGTGAAACACGATGCCCTCCTCGCCGAGCGCCCGCCGGTGCGGTCGGTGGGTTCGCTCGTCACGTGACGGATACGCGATCGCGATGCGCTCGACGCGCGCGCCGGCGAGCAGCTCCTCCTTGATCGTGTGCGCCACGAGCCGCGCTTGCTCGGCGCCGTCCGTCGCTCGGCCAACGCGCACGTTGTCCACGTCCGTCGGCCCGACGGACGCGAGATCGCCCAGGACCGCCGGGATCATCTCCGTCTCCGGCGCCGCCTCGAGATACTTGAGCACGGCGTCCGCAATGATCTCGAGCGGATCGCGATCGCGCGCACCCTCGAGCCGCTTGTCGAACCAAGGCAGCCCGATGCGCGCGTCGCCGAGCACCTCGTCGAGGGCCTTCCACCAGACGAGATCCTGCGGGTCCCACCCGAGGATCCAGCGGCTCCTGAGGGCGTTCGCGCCGATCACCTCGACGAGCTTCGGGCGCGGTGTCTGGCGGATCGCAGCAGCAAGGTCCAGCCCCATCAGCCGGGCGTCACGTGCCGGGGAGAGGGCCTCGTCGACGGCACGCATCGCGCCCGCGAGCGTCCGCGCGCGGGCCGAGGTCACGCCGGTGCCGCGACCGACCTTGTCGAGCTGAGCCTCCGTCACGCCTCGCGAGCGCAAGGCGCCGATGGCTTCGTCGATCGCCGCCACCGCGCGCACCCATGACGGGCCCCGCAATTGCGCCAGGAGCGGATCGGCGACCGCTCCGCCACCGAAGAGATCGAGCTGCTTGCCGCGCGACTCCTCGATGGCGATGCCGAGCGTCAGCCTCACCTCGCGCGGATCGGTGAACCTGACGTCCGGCAAGAGCGCCGCCGCCAGGCGTGACTTCAGCGACGACCGCGTCTCCGCTCGCTCCCCGCCCCGCGCCAGCCGCTCGACGTGACGCTCAGCCGGAACGACGAACAACGTCACTTGGCCAGCTTGATGGGGATGGCCAGGACGTCGTCGTAGGCCTTCCGATCGTACAGGTACGCGTACGCCGCCACGCTCGACAGTACGCGCTTGATGTAATTGCGCGTCTCCTCGAAGGAGACGTTCTCGACCCAGAGATCGAGATCGTCCGACGCGCGGTTCCGCACCCAGCGATCGACGGCGCCCGAGCCTCCGTTGTACGCCCCGACCGCGAGCGCGTCGTGACCGTGCATCTTGCGGAGGCCGCTGAGGAGCTTGGTGCCGAACTCGATCGACACCTCGGGCTGCTTCAAGCTCGCCTCGTCCGCGCTGTATCCCGTGCCCGACGTCAGGCCCTTCGCCGTGGGGATGATGAGCTGCATGAGGCCGAACGCCTGCGCCGGGCTCCTTGCGTCCGCCACGAAGCTCGACTCCTCCCGCATGATCCCCCACGCGATCGGCTGCGGCAGCGTGTACTTCGTACAGGCGTTCACGACGAGCGGCTCGAAAGCCCGCGGATAGGCGGTCTCCCACTCCGTTCGCCACTTGCCCTCGGGCCAGTGGGCCAGGTGGTCCGTCAGGCGCGCGCGAGAGAACACGTGACCGAGCTCCGGCAGCCCCGCCTGGTTGTAGAGATGCCCGACCGTCCAGACGACCTCCGGATCCGCGCCGTCCGCCGTCGCGCCGGAGGCCTTCATCTCCGCCCGCGCCGCGTCGATGTCCCCCACCTCGAGGAGCCGCACCGCGCGGAGGAAGCCCGGCGACTCGAGCACCGGATGCACCTTCGACGGAAAGCCCGTCGCGTCCGATCTGTCCTTCGTGATCTGGGTGTCGAGGAGCTTCGCGGCGGCCGCGGCGTCGACGGCTTTCAGCTGGCCGTGCGCCATGAGCATCCACCACGTGAGCGGATGCTTCTCCACGACTTTTGCGTAGCGCTCCTTCGCACCGGCCACGTCGCCGAGCTGCTGCGCCGTCCTGGCGCGGAAGTACTCGGCGCGGGCGTCGCCGGGCGCGATCTCGAGCAGCTTGTCGAGATCTCCCTTCGCCGTCATCCAGTCGCCCTTCGACATCCGGGAGAGCGCGGCGCGGAAGAGCGCCTCGTTTCGCATGTCGCCCGACGGATAGGCCTCCGGCAGCGTGCGCAGCATCTGCTCCGCGCGCCCCTCGTCCTGTTGCTGCACGAGGATGGCGGCCCGGAACCTGGCATCGTCCGCGAGGCGATGCGACGGGAACTGGGTCTCGACCTTGCCGTACCACTCGATGGCCT
This sequence comes from Labilithrix sp., assembly GCA_046351255.1. Classification (GTDB taxonomy): domain Bacteria; phylum Myxococcota_A; class Polyangia; order Polyangiales; family Polyangiaceae; genus Labilithrix. The sequence continues at coordinate 97,206 of JAXLYU010000025.1, read as the reverse complement.
TGGCCGACTCCTTGCTGGGGCGATTCTTGGCGCCGGCGTAGAGGGCGGTCACGAGCTCCGAGTCCTTGTCGCAGGCAGCGATCGTGTCCGACCACACGTCGTTCTTCGGCGTCTTCTTCGAGCCCGCGTTCGCGCGCGTGAGCGCCGCCTTGCAGTTCGGCTTCTTGGCCGAGACCAGCGTGCTCGCGAGATCGAACGCCTTCGTTGGCTCGCCGGTGTCGAGATAGGCCTGCGCCTGCTTCTGCTTCTCGGCTTCGGAGAGCTCCGCGCCGATCGGCGGCTTGAGGAGCGCGCCGGCCCGGAGCCGCGCCGCGTTGGCGCCGCTCGACTCCGCCAGCTTCGGGGCCTCGACGACGACGCGCGTCGCGGCGTCGTACGCCTCGCGCGCCTTCGACTCCGCCGGGCCGTCGACGCCGTCCGTGAGCGCATTTGCAAGGCGCACCGACGTGTCGACCCAGCGCGAGCCATGCGGGTTCGCGGCCAGCCACGCTCTCCACAGGGGAAGCGCCCCCGCCCTGTCGCCCTTTGCGGCGAGCGACTCCGCGATGACCATCTTCACGTCATCGGCGACCACGGTGTGATCCGCCGGCACCGCATTCGCGCGTGCGATGGCGTCGTCGGCGCGGCCCGACCGCGCGATGGCCTGCGCCGATCGCAGCGTGGCGTAGCCGGCGAGCGGACACGCCGGCACCATCGCCCGCTCGAAGGCGGCGATCGCGTCCGATGTCGCGTTGCCTGCGACGTAGAGACGCCCCTCGAGGTAGTCCCACGCGCAGTCGGCGTCGGCTGGCCGGGCGTCGTGCACGGCCTTGGCCGCCCCGACGTAGTCCTTCGATCGCTCGAGCGCACGCGCCGCTGCCAGGCGTGGGTCTTCGAGCAGCACCTTGGCCTGCGGCACCTTCATCGCACCGGGCGGTGCGGGCGTCTTGGCTTCGCTCGACGAGGCCGCCGGCGACGCGGGCGGCGGCGGCGCATTCGAGCCCGTCCTGCACGCCGCCACCGTCAAGAGGAGAGAGACCCCGCCGATTCGCTTCACTTCTTGTCCCCTCGCCAGGCTTCCTCGGCCTGCTCTTCTTCCGCTGCGACCTGCTTCTTCACGAGACGCTCCTTGAAGCGCGCCTCGTCCTTCGTCACCACGTCTCGATCCGCCATCGCCTGCGCCAGCTGACCGCGGGCGGCGGACTCGGCGCTCGTCGCGGCGCGGGCCTTGTCGTCCGCCGTCGCCGTCGCGCGCCCGAGGGCCGCGATCCGCGCTTGTGCTCCGATCTCCCACGCCTGCCCCCGCGCCAGATCCGCGACGCTGAGCTCGCCTTGCGCGAGGCGATCCTGTTCATGGGCGCGCACGGCGGCCGCCTCCGCTTGCGCGGCCCGCTGCGACGCCGCCGCCTGCGCCTTTGCGCGCTCGGCATTTTCCCTCGCTCGCACCGCGCCGCCCAACTCAGCCGTGCGGTCATCCACCGCGCGCTCGCGGTGCTCGAGGAGAGGCTGGAGCGGATACTTCGAGCTGGGCATCCGAGCGCGGGACTATACCGCGAAACGCCCAGGAGGCTGGGAGCGATTCCACCAGATGTGAAGCGGGGACGCGTAGATGGAAGCGTCCTGGCCCGCTATCTTGGAGGCTGCGAATGCAGGTCGGTTTCACGGATCCGCAGGGACCGAAGCGATGGCGCATGCTGCCGTATCTGGCCGCGCTCTTCGTGTTCTCTCTTGGCGCGTTCGTGCCGTTCATCGAGGCGCCATTCTCGACCGCCCTCGTCCTGCTCGCCTTCACGCTCTTCAACGTCGTCGGCCTGTTCCAGCCTCGCCAGCAGACGGCGCGCAACGCCGAGCTCGTCCTCGGTCCCGGGTTCGTCGAGGTCAAGCAGGCCGGCAGCCGCAACCAGAAGATCCGCGCCAAGGACATCACGGGCGGGACGAGCGCCCGCACGAAGCAGGGCACGTTCGCGTTCACGGTCCAGCTGAAGAACCGCGATCAACCCGTGACCATCGAGCTGAGGAACGAAGAGGAGCTCATTCGCCTCCGCCACGCGCTCGGCGTCGGGCACGGCGGCTTCGGGACCGTCGCCTGGACGAGCCAGGTCGACAGCAACGCCCGCACCGCCGCGACTGGCCGCGTCATGGGCAGCATCGGCTTCGGTGTCATGACGCTCCTTCAGCTCCTCATGTCCGACCACCAGGCGGCGAACGGGCTCTGCGGATTCATCGGCATGTTCGCGGGCATCGGCATGCTGCTCGGCCTCGTGGGCCTCTTCAGCCGCGCGTCGGATCCCACCGTCGTCATGGCGTGGGATGGCCTCAAGCTGAAGTCGGTCCGCGGATGGTTCGCCCTACCCTATGGCATGCTCGCGAACCTCGAGGACCACAAGCGAGGTCTCATCTTCCACCTCCCGCCGCCGCATCCGCCGGTCGGCGTGGAGAAGTCTCCGGCCGTGATCGGTGGCCTCTCCCTCCAGGATCGGCAGACGCTCATCGCGCAGATCACGTCCGCCGCCCAGCGCGCCCGCGGCCTCGGTCCGCAGAAGGACGACGTCCGCGGCCGCGTCGATCAGCTCCGCCGCAATGGTGAGTCCCCGCGTGACTGGCTGACCCGCCTCGACATGGCCGGCCAGATGCTCGCCGCCGGCTCGGGCTACCGTGGCAACACGCTCGACGCCGAGGATCTCTGGGCGATCCTCGAGGATCCCGAGGCCGAGCCCGAGCTCCGCGCTGCCGCTGCGCGCGTGCTCCGCCACTCGACGGTGCCCGAGGCCCGCGTCCGCATCGAGGCCGCGGTCGCCGCCGTCCGCGACGAGGCGACGAACAAGCGCCTCCGCATCGCGGTCCGCGACGATCTCGACGGCGCCAGCCAGGAGCTCGCGTTCCTCGACGCGAGCGACCGCATCGACGCCAACCCCGCGATGCGCCAGCAGTTTTACCCGCCGCCGTTCCGCTGAGGCCGGCCGTCCCCCGTCAGCTCGCGCCCCACTCCTGGAGCGAGCGGACCTTCACGCGCTGCTCGCCGCGTACCGCTTCGATCGCGTCGCACGCGGCCAGCGCGGCGGCGATCGTCGTGAAGTACGGGATGTTCATGAGGAGGGTCTGGCGGCGGAGCGAGTAGCTGTCCTTCACCTCGCGCGCGCCGAGCGTCGTGTTCACGACGAGGCCGATGGTGCCGCTCCGGATGGACTCGACGATGTGCGGCGAGCCTTCCGCCACCTTGTTGATGGCCGTGCACGGGATACGCGCACGTTGTAGCGCCGCCGCCGTGCCCTTCGTCGCGACGACCTCGTAGCCCGCCGCGCGGAGACGCCGCGCGATGATGCAGGCCACCGGCTTGTCGTCGTCCTTCACGCTGATGAAGACACGGCGCTTCTTCGTGTCCTCGCTCGCTGGCGGCCGAACATCGAGGCCGGCCGCGAGCATGCTCTTGAAGAACGCGCGAGCGAACGTGTCGCTGACGCCCATGACCTCGCCCGTCGAGCGCATCTCCGGACCGAGGATCGTGTCGACGCCCGGGAATTTGTTGAACGGGAAGACGCTCTGCTTCACCGCGACGTGGCGAGGGACCTCGATGTCGTCGACGCCGAGCTCGTCGAGGCTGCGCCCTGCCATCACCTTCGCCGCGATCTTCGCGAGCGGACGGCCCGTCGCCTTCGAGACGAACGGGACGGTTCGCGACGCGCGCGGGTTGACCTCGAGGATGTAGATCTCGCCGCCCTTCACTGCGAACTGCACGTTCATCAGGCCGACGACGCCGAGCTCGAGCGCCAGCATGCGCGTCTGCTCCTCGATGTTGAGCACGATCTCCGGAGAGAGCGAGTACGGCGGCAGGACCGACGACGAGTCGCCGGAGTGGATGCCCGCCTCCTCGATGTGCTGCATGACACCGCCGATGACCGCGCGCTTGCCGTCCGCGACGCAGTCGACGTCGACCTCGATCGCGTCCTTCAGGAACTCGTCGACGAGGATGGTCTGCGTGCCGGCGTCCCGCGCCGCCTCGACCGCGAGGTGGATGTAGTTCTCGAGCTCGGCGCGCGAGTACGCGATCATCATCGCGCGGCCGCCGAGGACGTAGCTCGGACGGACGAGGACCGGGTACCCGATCTTCTCGGCGATCGCGAAGGCCTCTTCCACGCCCGTCGCGATGCCGCTCCGCGGCCGCTTGAGGGCGAGCTTGGTCAGGAGGTCGTCGAAGCGGCCGCGATCCTCGGCGCGATCGATGGCGTCGGCCGTCGTGCCGAGCAGCTTCACGCCCGCTTTCTCCAGCGGAACCGCGAGCTTGAGCGGGGTCTGACCGCCGAACTGCACGATCACGCCGAGCGGCTTCTCCTCCTCACATATGGCGAGGACGTCCTCGAGCGTCAGCGGCTCGAAGTAGAGGCGGTCGGACGTGTCGTAGTCGGTGGAGACCGTCTCCGGGTTGCAGTTGACCATCACCGTCTCGTAACCGAGCTCGGAGATCGCCTGCACCGCGTGGACGCAGCAGTAGTCGAACTCGATGCCCTGCCCGATGCGGTTCGGACCGCCGCCGAGGATGACGACCTTCTGCTTCGTGGCCTCGTGCGCCTTGGCTTCGCTCTCCGACTCGTAGGTCGAGTACATGTACGGCGTGTGCGCCACGAACTCGGCGGCGCAGGTGTCGACGCGCGCGTAGACGGGCGCGATCTTCTCCTTGCTGCGTCCCGCGCGGAGCTCGTCCTGGGTCTTGCCGGTGAGCTTCGCGATGTGCGCGTCGGAGAAGCCGAGGCGCTTGTACCGCGCCATCTGTGCCGGGCCGAGCTCGCCGCTCACGATCGCCTTCTCGGCGGCCAGGATCCGCTCGAACTGGGCGAGGAACCACGGGTCGATCTTCGTGAGATCGTGGATCTCTTTGGTGGAGATCCCCGCGCGCATCGCGTCGAACAGGTAAAAGAGGCGGTCCGCGGTGGGGACCGGGATGACCTTTCGCAGCGCGGCGACGAGCTCGTCCGGCGACGGCGGCGGCATCGACTTCGGCGCCTCGATCTCCGCCGCTTCCATGCCGAGATCACGCTCTTTTCGCGGCTGGGCGAGGAGGCGGTAGTCGACGCGGCTCGTCAGCGACACGATGCCGTCGCGCGCGACCTCCAGCGAGCGCGCCGCCTTCTGCAGCGCCTCGCAGAAGGTGCGGCCGATGCTCATCGCCTCGCCGACCGACTTCATCTGCGTGCCGAGCGTCGGGTCCGCGCCGGGGAACTTCTCGAACGCGAACCGCGGCCACTTCACGACCACGTAGTCGATGACGGGCTCGAAGGCCGCGGAGGTACGCGTGATGTCGTTCTTGAGCTCGTCGAGCGTGTAGCCGACCGCGAGCTTCGCGGCGACCTTCGCGATCGGGTAGCCGGTCGCCTTCGACGCGAGCGCCGACGAGCGCGACACGCGCGGGTTCATCTCGATGACGTGGAACTGGCCGTTCGCCGGGTTCACCGAGAACTGAACGTTCGAGCCGCCCGTCTCGACGCCGATCTCCGTCATGACCGCGCGCGCCGCGTCACGGAGGCGCTGGTATTCCTTGTCCGTCAGCGTCATCGCCGGCGCGACCGTGATCGAGTCGCCGGTGTGTACGCCCATCGGATCGATGTTCTCGATCGAGCAGACGACGATGAAGTTGTCGGCCTTGTCGCGGATGACCTCGAGCTCGAACTCTTTCCAGCCGAGGACGCTCTCCTCGATGAGGCACTCGTGCGTGGGCGACTGCGCGAGCGCCCAGGCGACCTTCGTCTCGAACTCCTCGCGCGTGTACGCGATACCGCCGCCCGAGCCGCCCATCGTGAAGGACGGCCGCAAGATCGCGGGGAAGCCCGTCTTTTCGACGATCTTCCACGCCGACTCGACGGAGCTGGCCACCTCGGCGCGCGGGCACGTGAGGCCGATCTTCTCCATCGCCGCCTTGAAGAGCGCGCGATCCTCGGCCTTCGCGATCGACGCTGGACGAGCGCCCAGCATCTCCACACCGTGCCGGGCGAGGACGCCCTTCTCGTCGAGCTTGAGCGCGAGGTTCAGCGCCGTCTGACCGCCGAGCGTCGGCAGGATGGCGTTCGGCTTCTCGCGCTCGATGATCGCCTCGAGCGTTCGCCACTCGAGCGGCTCCACATAGGTCCGATCCGCCATGCCGGGGTCGGTCATGATGGTGGCCGGGTTCGAATTGACGAGGACGACCTGGTAGCCCTCCTCTTTCAAGGCTTTGGCGCCTTGCGTCCCGGAATAATCGAACTCGCAGGCCTGGCCGATGATGATCGGCCCGGCGCCGATGACGAGAATCTTCTCGAGGTCGTCGCGACGAGGCACGGGGTTGGCGCTTCACTACTCGGCCGGGGGGCCCACTGCAACGGGCGGCGCTATTTGCAGAGCTCGTAGCCGAGCGGGCGGAAGGCCGGCTCGGACGGTTCGCACTTGATCTCGAAGCCCACGCAGTCTCGTGCGGCGCTCCGGCAGAGGACCCGGCCGCTCCCCGGACAGTAACCGTCCACGAGCGTGTCGCACGAGGAGCGCCAGTAGAGGCCACCGCTGGACTCCACCGACGTCGCACAGCAGACCTTCCCGGGGGGGCAATCGTCGGCGCTGTCGCAGTGCATCTCGGACGGGGCGGAGCACGGCCTCCCCTCGGGGAGACAGACCGGTTCGGCGTTCTCCGGCTCGATGCAGCAGAAGTTTCCTTGGACGCACGAATCCCGCCCACACCGGATGGACAAACCGCTCGGGCTCGCGTCCGCCCCCGCGTCACCGCTGCTCGACGACGTGGAGCTGGAGGTCCCGCTGCCGCTCGACGACGCCACCGCGCCCGAGCTCGAGCCGTCGGGGCCAAAGAAGTTGTTGTTGACGACGGGCGGGGGGGGGCCCCACCGGCTCCGGGTCCGACCCGGTGCACGCACCGATGGCCGCCAGTACGAGCATTCCAGCGGCAACCACGGCGGAGGCCCCTCTCATCGGGGCTAGACTACCGATTTGCTCGCGTCCGTGCAGCCGTGCGCGTCACTGATCCGCTTCGAGCGTCGCGTTGCCGGACGGGCGCGTCGTGGAGCCCGAGTGCTCTCCCTTGGCCTTGACGTCGCGCTTCTTGATCGCTGGCTCGCCGCCGCCGATGCGCTGCAGCATCTTGCGCGCCTCCGGCGTGTCGGGGTGGGTCGAGAGCCACTCCTCGAGGACCGCGCGCGCCTCGCGGTGGCGGTTGGCCGCCTCGTAGGCGGCGGCGAGGACGAGGCGCGGCTCGGCGCCGGTGTCGTGCGCAGACCACGCCTCCGCCGCGCGACGCGCCTCGCGGGTCTCGCCTGCAGAGAGCGCGGCCATCGCCCAGGCGCGGAGCGCCTTCGCGTCGGTCGGGTTCTCCTTCGCGTGGATGCGCGCCTCGGTGAGCTTGCTGCGGACCTCTGCGTCCTGGTGATGCGCGGAGGCGCGCTGCAGGAGGGACGACGGCTTCTGCGCTTCGGGCACCGGGATGTCCGTGATGTCCTCCTTCGCGGGGGCGACCGCGACGACGGACGCGGGCGCCGTCTCGACCTTCGCGGGCGAGGCCTCGGCGCGCTTCTCGGCGTCGATCGGCTCGGGCATCGGGATCTCCGCCGCCTTCGGCGCGGGCGGGGCCGGCTCCGCGAGCGGCGCGGCCATCGTCGTGGTGACGGCGACGGGCTCCGCCGACGTGTGCATCGCGTGCTCCGCCGTGCTCTGGATGCGCTCCCGGAAGGTGAACATCCCGAACGCGCTGATGGCCGCGATCCCGGCGAAGGCCGCGATCCCCTTGGCGCGCGACTTCGCCTTGGCCGGCTTGGCGAGCGCCTCTTCGAGCGCCTCGCGCATCTCCCTGGCCGTCGCATAGCGATCGTCCTTCGACTTGGAGAGCGCCTTCATGATGATGTCGTTGATGTGCGCCGGCACCGCCTGGCAGCGCATGCGCGGCGACTCCGGGATCTCGCGCTGCTGCTTGCCCATCACGACGACGGGCGAGCCCTCGAACGGGCGCGTGCCGGTGACGAGCTCGTAGAGGACGCAGCCGAGCGCGTAGATATCGCAGCGCGCGTCGACCGGCTCGCCCGCGACCTGCTCCGGCGCCATGTACTCTGGCGTGCCGAAGACGGCGAAGCCCTTCTGGCGCTTCTCGCTGTCGAGGGTGTCCGCGACCGCCATCGCCACACCGAAGTCGAGGAGCTTGAGCTCGCCCGCGTTCGTGTAGAAGAGGTTGTGAGGCTTGAGGTCTCGATGCACGAGCCCTGCGCCGTGCGCGGCTTCGAGCGCGGTCGCGGCCTGGATCGCGAACTTCGCCGCCACCTGCCACTCCAGGCGCTCGCCGTCGGTGTGCTCGTCGAGCGTCTTGCCCTCGAGCAGCTCCATGCAGAGGAACACGCGACCGTCGAGCGACTTGCCGAAGTCGTGGAGCCGCACCAGGTTCGGATGCGAAAGGTTGGCGATGGCGCGCGCCTCGCGGCGGAAGCGGTCGACCGCGTCCGTCGCCGCCGTGTGCGCCGACGTGAGGACCTTCACCGCGTACTTGCGACCGAGCTCGGTGTGCTCCGCCTCGAAGACCTGACCGCTCGCGCCCTCGCCGATCTTGCGACCAAGGCGGTAGGGCGTGCCCGGCAGCGTGTCCGGATCGCTCGACTTTTCCAGGGCGACGGCGAGCTGCAGCGAGCGCTCGCTCGGCGGCGTCTCCGGCTCCTTGCGGAGGGTACGCGCCTGCTTGAGGAGCTTCGCGAACTCGGCGCGTAGGCGCGCGGGCTCGTGCGGCCAGAGCTGGCGCATCAGGTTCGAGATGCGCTGGCGAACTCCGCGCTCGCCGTTCCGACCGGCGGGGGCGAGCTGGAGCACGCGCGCCAGGTCCACCGCCGCGTGAGCCGCCGAGGTGTAACGATCGTCGGGATCGTTCTTGCACAGCTTCTGGATGATCGCGTCGAGCTCGTCGGGGATGCCGCGCGTCGCCGCGAGCAGCGGGATGTCGAACTTGCCGGCCGCGACGTCCTCGAGGTGCTTCTGCGCGTCGCCGTTGAGGAGGCGCTTGCCCGCGCAGAGCTCCCAGAGCATGACGCCCATCGCGTAGACGTCGATGCGGCCGTCGCCGACCTGCTGGCGCGCGACTTCCGGCGCGACGTAGCCGGGCTTCGCGAACACGACGCCCGCGACGGTGTGGCAGCGGCGGTTGTGGCCGCGCGCGGTGCCGAAGTCGATGAGCTTCAGCTCGCCCGCGTAGCCGACCATCACGTTCTGCGGAGAGAGGTCGCGATGCACGATGCCGAGCGGCGTGCCGTCGGAGCTCGAACGCTCGTGGACGTGCGCGAGCGCCTGGCCCATCTCGATCGTGACCGCGACCGCCTCGGGCCAGCCGATGCGAACGCCGACCTGCACCGCGCGGTGGCGGACGTCGGCGAGGGAGCGACCTTCGACGTACTCGACGATCGTGTACGGCTCGCCGTTCTCGTCCGTCGACGCTTCGAGGATCTGCGCCACGCCCGGGTGATTGAGCTGCGACTGGACGCGAGCCTCGTCGAGGAAGCGAGCGAGGAAGCTGCCATCGTGGATGTGATCGCGGCGGACCGTCTTCACGACGATCGGACGCTCGGCCCCCTCGATGCCGGTCGTGGCCGCGAGGTAGACGTCACCCATGCCGCCACGCGCGAGGAGCTTGAGGAGAAGAAGGCGTCCGAAGATGCGCGGCAGCGGGATACTGACGATGCCCGAGGAGAGGCCACCAGCATCGTTGGCGTTGTTCGCGGCGAGAGCGTCGCTCATGCTGACTTCCCTACGAAGTCGCGAGAAGGAGGGCCAACTTTCGAACTATGCTGCGTTTATGCGCACCATGTCGCTCGTCGCCTCCATCGCTGCGGCCGCTGGATTTACGGCTCTCGGGTGCGATCCGAAACCCGGCGAGCCGCAGCCGCCGGCGGCGCCGAGCGCGAGCGCGAGCCCGCCCATGGTGGCGTGTCAGCGAGACGCGAAGATCTGCCCGGACGGCGTCACGTCCGTCGGCCGCGAGGGCCCGAGGTGCGAGTTCGCGCCGTGCCCTGGCGAGAAGAAGTAGCGACGCGGAGGGCGCCGTCCGGCGCCGGAGTCAGTTTGGCGCGCAGGTCCCGGGCGCATTCTTTGCGATGACGGCGAGCCGCGCGCGGCATTCGCCGCCGGTCTTCTCCTTCGAGAACCGCTTCTCGCAGGCCTCGTACGCGAGCTTCGCGTTCGCGCAGTCATGCATCAGCATGTAGCTCTCGCCCATCTCGTAGAGCGTCCGGTCGAGGAGGTTCGACTTCGGAAAGAGCTTCAGCAGCCGGTTGAAATTGCCGAGCGCCGAGCTCGGGCGACCGTCCGCGAGATCCGCGTCGCCCGCGTAGAAGAGCGCCTCGTCCGCCTTGTCGTCCTGCGGGTAGCGGTTCACGTATTCGGGCGCGAGCGCACGCACCGTCGTCCAGTCGCGCTTGTTCCACGCGTCCTCGAGTTGCTTGTAGTGTGCAGCCTTCTCCGAGGGCACCGTCACGGGGGGTGGGGCTGGCGGAGCCGGCTGCGCCTGCGCACGCTTGAGATCGTCGATGCGGGCGTAGATCTCGGTGCGGGAATTCGCGACGTCACGCCTGAGCTCTTCCACGCCGTGGTTGGCCTCGTCGATGCGACCGGCAAGATCGTTCAGGCGTTGCTTGGCGGAGACGAGATCGGTCGAGGAATCCGCGTTCGCCCTCAGCGCATTGTCGAGGCGCGTGCGTGTCGCATCGAGATCTGCCCTCAACGCGAGCACCTCCGCGCGCGCCGCCGCAGCCTGCTTTTGCGCCTCGGCGGCCTGGTCAAGGACCTTGTCATTCTCCTGCTTCGTGACGAGGCAGCCGGCGGAACCCAGGGCGAGGAGGAGGAGGACGATGCGCATAGGCGCAGTTTTATGCGGAGAATTCACGCGAGATCCACATTCCGGCAACTGGACATCGCGGCTCCGGTCGCTTACGGATGACAGGCGCACCCTGCGCAGCCATGGCGACCGCGACCGCTGAAAGCGTCGATCTCGAGCTCATCTCGGGGCCTCCGTACCGAACGATCCTGAAGCTCGCCATGCCTACGGTCGTGGCGATGCTCTCGCAGAGCGTCGTGAACGAGATCGACGTCTTCTTCTTCTCCAAGCTCCCGCACCCGGAGGACTCGAACGCGCAGGCCGCGCTCCTTCCGTCGCTGCTCCTCGTGTGGCTCTTCGGCGGATCGCTCTCGGCGATCAGCGTCGGTACGCAGGCGCTCACCGCGCGGCGCTACGCGGAGCGCAACTACGAGCGCGCAGGCGCCGTCCTGTTCAACGCCTCGTTCTTCTGTCTCCTCGCGGGCTTCGTGTTCATGCTCGTCGGCTTCGGCACCGTCGATTCGCTGCTCGGCCTGATCCTCAAGGTCCCGCAGGCGCACGACATCGCGAGCGCCTACTCGCGGTGGCGCCTCCTCGGCATCATCTCGATGTCGGGCACGATGGCGCTGAAGGCGTTCTTCGACGGCATCGGCAAGACGTGGGTGCACCTCGTCTCTGCCGTCGCGATGAACATCTGCAACGTGGTGATGTGCTGGCTCTGCATCTTCGGCCGTCCCGAGATCGGCATCCCGCGCATGGGCGCACCCGGCGCCGGCTTCGCCGCGTTCGTCGCGACGTGGATCGGCCTTCTCATCATGATCTTCTACGCCGCGCGGGAGCGAAAGCGCTTCGACTTCCTGCGCTGGTCGAACCTCTCGAAGGCGCTCACGTGGGACGTGCTGAAGCTCAGCATCCCCGCCGGCCTCGCTACCGTCGTCATGATGGTCGGCTTCGGTCTCTTCGCGCAGGTCGCTGGCAAGCTCGACGCGATCGACGCGGCGGAGGGCGGGCTCGCGGCCGGCGAAGCGGTGAACGGCGCCGCGACGACCGACATCGTGGCGATCCTCAAGCTCACGTTCACGGCCTGCATCGCGTTCGGCACCGCGACAGCGACGCTCGTCGCGCAGTCGCTCGCCGCGAAGCGCCCTGACGACGCGGATCGCTTCGGCTGGGCGAGCGTGCGCCTCGGGCTCGCGCTCTTTGGCGTGGTCGGCCTCATCGAAGGCGTGCTGTTCACGCCCCAGATCGTGCATTTCATCTCGCACTCGCCCGCGGTCCAGAACGCGGCCATGCTGCCGATGCGCATGATGGGGATCATCACGCCGATCATCGCGGTCGCGATGATCCTGAGCGAGGCGCTCTTCGGTGCTGGCAACACGAAGTTCGTGGCCGTGGCGCAGCTCTGTCTCGTGTTCGGCCTGCTCGTCCCGGTGGCGTGGCTCTTCGGGATCAAGATGGACGCAGGCCTCAGCGGCATGTGGACCGCCGCTGCCATGTACTGCACGAGCGCCGCCGTCGTGATGACGCTGAAGTTCCGCGGCGGCGCCTGGAAGAAGATCGTCCTCTGATCAGGCCTCGCACTCGGAGATGTAGGCGGTGAACGTGTCGCCTTCCTTCTCGATGGGAGTCATCTCGAAGTCGGGGCCGCCCTCGTAGCTCGTCGTGGCCTTGAGGTCGTAGTCGGTCGAGATGCCGGCGGCGGTGGTGACCGTGATGAGGACGGTGTCGCCCGCGACGCCGCCGATCTTGTAGGTCGCCTCTTCTGCCTTCCACGTCGGACCGTTCGCGTTCTCGTTCTCCCATTCGTGGTGCGAGAGCGTCGCCTTGCCGTTCGCGCCGAACTCGATCTTCGAAGCGTTGCCGTAGACGCCGGGCGCCGGCCCCCAGAGCGTCACGCCGGGGAGCGCCGTGTCGAGGCCCTTGTACGTCCACTCGCCCTTGGCGTTCTTGGTCTCGAGGTCGCCGGTGAGCACCGCGAGCGCAAGGTTGCCCTTCAGCTCTTCGCGGATCGGCGCGGCCCACGGGCTCGACTTGATGACGTTGGCGAACGCGCCGCACGTCGAGGTCGCCTGCGAGGCCTTCGCCGCGATGGTGGAGAGATACGCGCCCTCGTCGCTCCCGTTGACGCCCTCGCACGCGCTGACCTTGTGCTGCTTCGCGATCGCGACCGCTTGCTTGTAGAGGTCGTTCGCCGTGCCGTAGCTCGCGCCGCACGAAGGGGCGGCGGACGTGGCGGCCTGATCGCTCGACGCGCTGTTGTCGGACGAAGGCTCGCTGCCGGCGCAGGCGACGAGCGAAAGGATGCAGGCGACAGCAGCAATCGAGCGAGCGAGCATGGTCGGTATCTCCGGTGGTTGAGAACGCGTCTCGCAAGTTGTGCGCCCAGCCGCCTACATTCACCTCATTGAGTCATTTCAACCACTTGTAGCCGTCGTTCGCGTCGAGGCGACCCCCATCGTGCCGCCGGAGATCCACCAGGGCTGCTCTTCTGAACCCGAGCTCGCGCGCTCGCCTGGTCCTCGAGCACGCGCATCGAGCAGTTCTTGCGGGGTCGATCCCGTCCGATTTGTCCGAACCTTTCGGGACGAGGTGGTGTTTATGAGGCGTGGAGTCGGACGAAGCCCTCCTCCAGCGCGTGCGCGACGGGGAGATCGAAGCCTTCGATCGCCTCTACGAGCGCCACGAGGGGCGACTCTTCGCGTATCTGCGCGCCGTCGTCGGCGATCGGAGCGACGCGGAGGAGGTCCTTCACGACGCGTTCCTCTCCGCGCTCAAGGATCGCAGCGCGGTCCTCGAGCGGGAGGGCTCGTTCCGCGCGTGGCTCTATCGCGTCGCGCGGAACATGGCCCTCAACAAGCGACGCGGCAACGCGCGCCACGAAAAGAAGATCGCGCTCGTACCGGAGTCCGAGCCGCCCCCCCATGCCGACGCGGAGCTCGAGCAGCATCAGCTCGAGGCCGCGCTCTCGGTCGCGGTCGGGAAGCTGCCGCCGAACCTCGGCGAGCTGTGGCACCTCCGTACGAGCGGCCTCAGCTACGAGCAGATCGCGAGCGTCGTCGACGCGCCGCTCGGAACCGTCAAGTCACGTGTCCACCAGATGGTGGTCGTCCTGCGTGAGGAGCTCAAGCCATGGATTGCACCGCAGTAGCCGAAAACCTCGTCGCCTTCCACGTGGGGGCGATCGAAGACGCGGACCGTGAAGCCATCGAGGCGCATCTCGTCGGATGCCGCGCGTGCCTCGAGACGTACATGGCGATCAAGCGCGCCGCGGATCGCGCGGTCATCGAGCGACCGCGGCCGGAGGTGCGTGATCGCCTCCGCATGGAAGTCCGGGCGGCCTTCCCTCCGAGATCCGAGCGGAAGCCCGCGCGAGTCGCGTTCTTCCGCCGTCGCATCCCGCTCTACCAGAGCGTGGCGCTCGCCGCCGTCGCGGCCGCCATCACGCTCGCTGCGCCCTCCGTCATGAGACGCGTGCAGCGCTCGAACGCGCCGCCCGCGCCGATGGTCGACACGTCCCGCACGCACGCCGAGAGCCTGACCCTCTTCTGAGATCAACGAACATGAAGCGTATTCACACTCCCATCCTGGCCGCGCTCCTCTCTCTCTCGTCGTGCGTCGCCCTCTCGTCGTGCAGCGATCCGGGCACCTCCACGCCCCCGCCCGCGCCGGGCCCGAGCAGCGCCGCCGTCGCCGAGCAGGCCCCTCCGAAGGCCATGCCCGTGCCGCCCGCGGACGAGGAGGTCTCGCGCGAGCCGTTCAAGAACGGCGCCGCCGCCTTCAACGAGGTGAAGGAGGCCCTCCTCAAGGGCTACTACGCGGACGGCATGACGGAGGACGACGTCTACCGCGCCGCCACCGCTGGCATGCTCGCGCAGCTGGAGCCGCGGATGAAGAAGTACAACAAGCTCCTCTCGCCGCAGGAGATCGCGGAGATGAAGAACGATCTCAAGGGCGAGGTCGTCGGTGCGGGCATCGCGATCAAGTTCGACGAGCCGAGCGGCTACGCCGACGTGCTCAATGTCATCCCGGGCTCTCCCGCGGAGAAGGGCGGGCTCCTCCCGGGAGACAAGATCGTCACCGTCGACGGGAAGCTCTACAAGGGCATGAAGCTCCGTGACGTCGTCTCCGACATTCGTGGCAATGTTGGCACCACCGTGAAGCTGAGCGTGCTCCGCGCGGACAAGCTGCTCTCCTTCACGCTCACGCGCGATCGGCTCGCCTACGACACACCGAGCGTGACGCTCATCGACGGCGTCGGATTGGTGCGCATCCCGAGCTTCACGGAGAAGACGCCGGCCGCGGTCCGCGCCGGGCTCGAGGAGCTCGACAAGAAGGGCGGCGCGAAGGCGCTCGTCATCGATCTGCGCCACAGCCCGGGCGGCTCGTTCGATCGCGCGCTCGAGACGGCGGAGCTCCTCCTGCCAGAAGGGTCGCCCATCGTCTCCCTGAAGAAGAAGGGCAAGCCGGAGGAAGTGCACGCGTCGAAGGGCAAGCCGATCCTCGGCGATCTCCCGGCGGCGGTGCTCGTCGACGAGAGCACCGCGTCGGGCGGCGAGCTCCTCGCGGCTGCGCTTCGCGAGCAGCGCAAGGCGAAGATCGTCGGCACGAAGACCTTCGGCAAGTGGAGCGTGCAGTCGCTCGACGATCTACCGAATGGCTGGGCGTTCAAGTACACGCTCGGCCTCTTCAAGACGCCGAGCGGCAAGAGCTACGAGGGCGTCGGCCTCTCGCCCGACGTGAACGTCGCGATGGCGGAGGACGCGCTGACGAAGGCAAACCACGCGAAGCCCGAGGAGCGCTCCGAGGCAGACGTGCAGTTCCGCACCGCCAAGGAGCTGCTCGTCCGCCCGGCTCAATGACCCTTGATCATCCGCTCTAGCTCGTCGTCGGTCTCCTGACCGGGCTTCGACGCGGGCTTTGGCGGACCGGCGTCCTTCGGGGGACCGCCCTTGATGAGGGCCTCGAGGTCCTCGTCGCTCTCGTTGCCGGGGGTCGGCGCCGGCTTGTCGGCGGGCGCCGTGCCCTTGATGATCGCGTCGAGGTCCTCGTCTCCTGTGGACGGCGGGCCCGCGTCCTTGACCTCGACGGGCTCCGTGCTCGGAGGCATCTGGCCCTTCGGGAACTTCTTCTTGTCCTCCTCGGAGCACGGCTGCGGGTTGTTGCGATCGAGCTGCACGCACTCGAGGAACCAGGCCTCGCTCGGGACGCGGTGCTCCTTCGCCGCCTGATCGCGCCACTTCTTGATGTCCGCCTCGACGGGCATGCTCGAGAGCTTCGGGACGTAGGTGATGATGAGGAGCGCGAGCGCGAGGACGCCGACGAACGGCATCGCCACGCGATAGAGGCCGATCACGGGCCGGTTGAAGCGGAAGCTCGCGATGAACAGGTTCAGGCCGAGCGGCGGGCAGGAGAACGCGAGCTCGAGGTTCAGCACGAACATGATGCAGACGTGGAAGGGCCCGAGGCCGAAGTACGCCGCGAACGGGAGGACGAGCGGGACGGCGACGAGGATCGCGCTGAAGCCGTCCATGATCATGCCGAGCACGAGCAAGAAGACGTTCATGATGATGAGAAACTGCCAGGTCTTGTCGAAGCCGACCTTGAGCATCGCGTCGAGGACCTTGTTCGGCAGGTGCTCGTCGCCGACGTAGTTCACGAGCGCGTTCGCCATCGCGAGGATGAGGATGACGGCGCCCGAGAGGGCCATCGAGCCCTTGGCGATGCGAACGAGGTCCTTCTTGATCGAGAGGTCCTTGTAGATCCAGACCTCGATCGCGAACGTGTACAAGGCGACCAGGCCCGCGGCTTCGTCGATGCCGGCGAGCTGGCTCTTCACGCTCATGATGAGGAGGCCGAACACGCCGAGCTCCCACTTGAATGCCCAGAGCGAGGAGATCGCCTCCTTGATCTCGAACTTCTGGCGCGGGATGTTCTCCTTCACGCCGACGTACACGCTGTAGAGGGCGAAGAGCACGAGGACGATCGCGCCCGGGAGGAGCACCGCCTTGTTCACGAGCTGGAAGTCGAGGCCCGTGATCATCGCGTAGACGAGCAGCGGGAGCGCCCACGGGAGCAGCAGGCCGAGCGAGCCGCCCGTGGTCACGAGACCGAGCGAGAACTTCTCCGAGTAGCCGCTCTTTCGAAGCGCAGGCAGGAGCAGACCGCCGACGGCGATGATGGTGACGCCGGAGCCGCCAGTGAACAGCGTGAAGATCGCGCTCGCGATGACGCACACGATGGCGAGGCCGCCGGGCATCCAGCCGAGCCACGCGGTGGCGGCGCGAACGAGACGCTCCGGCGTCTTCGACTCGGCCATGACGTAGCCGACGAACGTGAAGAGCGGGATGGTGGTGAGGATGGGCGAGCCCGCGAAATACGGGCCAAAGACATCCGACGCGAGGCGGCGGAGCACGCGCTGCTCGGGATCGTGATGCGTGAGCCAGGCGAGCTCGGCCGCGCCGCCCATGATCGCGAAGAGCGGGGTGCCGATGAGCGCAAGGAGCGCGATCATGCCGACGAGCGGCCCGGCGAGCGCGCCGAGGAGGACGGTGATGCCGCCGATGCCGCCGAACGCGGTGCGAGCCGCCTTCGGATTGACGGTGGAGTCGGTGGTGGAGGCGCTCACGTGTGGCTCCCCTGCGCGGCGGCGTCGACGGCGGCGGCCTGAGCGGAGCTGTCGTGCGCGTGGGCGAGATCGTCATCGCCGTGCGCCGCGTTCGGGTCGACCTTGATGTGGCCCGAGATGGCGAGGAGCGAACGAACCAGGAAGCGAATACCGACGACGAAGAGACCGAAGGCGAAGATGAGGTCGAACATCGGTACGAGCATCTTCGCGACCTGATCGACGGAGCCGGGGATCGCGGTCACGGAGGGATTGCGGAAGTCGATGCTGCCGTCCTCCGGCAGCTCGAGGAGCTTCACCTCCTCCGGCTTGAATCTCGGCGACCAACCGCCGTCGCGGAGCCACTCGTTCCACTCCTTCGGCGTGAGGTACTTGTTGTACGGCGTGCCGGAGATGACCTTCGGGAACGACTTCAGATCGAGCGAGATCTGACGCCCCGTGAGGAACACGTCACGGCCGAAGCGGCTCGTGACGGCGTCGACCTTCGAGCCCATCGTCGTGGTGCAGCGCTTCGCCGCGTCACCCGGGCACGGCATGGTCGTGGGCGCCTTCATCTCCTCGACCGCGACGAAGTCGAAGAAGCCCCACGACGCGGAGATCGCGACGATCGCGGCCGCGACCCAGCCCACGACCGCCACGGGGACGCGCATCTTCGGGGTGAGGAAGCGCATCACGACGTCGACGTTGATGTGCTTGCCTTGCGCCGTCGCGAGCGACGCGCCGAGGAGCGCGAGCCAGAGCGTGAAGCGCTTGGCGAGGTCGGAGGCGCCGCCGAAGAAGACGAGGATCGACGAGTTCTGGAGCCAGGCGAAGAGGTTCGAGAAGTAGACGGTGCCCGCCTCGCCCCAGAAGCTGCCGAGCACGGCCCCTCCAATGACGGCGCCGGTCCCGATGATCTGAGCCTGCGGGTGCTTCCGCACGAATCGCCACGTCACGCCGCCGACGAGGGCCGCGCAGAGGAGCTGGCGATAGAGCTGACCCGAGCCGGCCGAGCCGGAGCTCGAGAGCGCGCGGATCGAGATCCAGAAGACGAGGACGGCGATCTCGGCGACGAGCACGCCCGCCGCGAGCCGCGCCTCGAGCTTCGTCCAGGCACGATCGAGCTTCGCGAGCGGCTCGCCCCACGGTGCCTTCACGATCTCGTCGTCGGACGCCTTCGGGGGGTCGGCCTTCTTCGGCTCGTCCGCCGTCTTCGCCTCCTCCGCCTTCTCGTCCGCGGGCTTCTCCGACTCGGGCTCCGTGGCCTCCGCCGCCTCGGTTTCCTCGGGCTTTTTCTCGTCCGACATAGCACCCGGGAGGGTACACGACCGGGCGCACAATCACGCACAAAGCGGCGGGCGCGGTCCTCCGCCGCCCACGAGCGCGCGCCCGGCCGGCGCGATCACTTCATGAAGGGCGAGGACCGCGAGGTCGTGACGCGCGCGGCGCGAGAGGACGCCGTGGGTGTGGAGATCGATCGCGTCGTCGGGGCACGGGCCGAAGCCGACGTGATCCGCCGCGGCCTCGAAGACGCTCGCCACCGCGACGCGCACGGGCTCGCCGCCCTTCGCGATCGCCCACGTGACGATTCGATACGCGAGGATGGCGTGAACCGCCTCCTCGTCCGCAGTGAGGCGGAGCTCGGCGGCGAGCGCCGCGTCGCTCGCCGCGTCCGCGGCTGCGTGGAGCTGCAGCGACGCGATCGTCTCCGCGATGCAGCCTTCGGAGGCGGCGCGCGCCGCGAAATCGGCGAGCGCCGGCACGCCGCCGGCGCCCCGCGTATCGAGCGGCCCGGGCGCCACGGGATGCCCCGCGTAACGTGACGCGAGCGCGAACGCGCGCTCCGCGTGGCGGATCTCGTCGGCCATCGCCTCCTGCGCGCCGCGCACGAGATCCGCGGGCGCGCCGAGCGCGAGGAGCTCCAGCACGAGCTGCGCGAACGACGCGACGGACGCGTGCTCCGTCAGCCCGTCGCGCGCCCAGACGTCGGCGAGCGCCGCGCGCGTCGCGTCATCGATGGCCGCGGCCGCGAGGTCCCCTCCCCCGCACCAGCCCTCTCCGAGGCCGAGCGGCGCGAGCCGCACCTCACCCGCGACGACGAACGGACGTCCGACCGCGCAGCCGCCCTTCACCTTCCAGCAGCACGTGTCGGGCTCCTTCGTCGGCAGCTTGTCGAGGACCTGCTCGCCCCCCTGCGCCACGCCGCAGCGATACCGAGAGAGGACGCACTTGTTCGGATACGACGCACAGTCGCCGCTGGCCGGCTTCGGCAGACAGACATCGTTGATGCCGCTCATCATGTCCGGCTGCTTGCCGTCCGGCCAAACGCCATAGTGCCCCTTCTCTTGCGGGCAGGCGCTCGCATCGTCCGACGGCTTGTCCGGCGCGACGACCGTCGTCTTGCCGCAGGCGGCGGCGCTCACGCCGAGGACCGCGAAGATGCTGGAGAGGAGCCGCGCGCGTGTGTCGGTCATGCGCCGGATGATACGGGTTCCACAAAGCACCGAGGGCCCGAAGCGCGAAGCTCCGAGCCCTCGTGCGTCACACATCGAGCGAGATCAGCCGCCGCCTGCCGCCGCCGTCACCTGGTCGACGATGTCGCCGCGGATCTTGCCCTCGGCCTTGAGCGAGCTGCGGACCTTCGCGAAGGCCGCGTCCCACGCCGCCATCTCGGTGGCGTTGAGCGTCACGACCGTCTTGTTGCCCTTGAAGCGCTGGAACGCGCCGTCATCGATGCCACGGATGCGCTGCGTGAGGAGCTGGCCCGTGTTCTTGCCGGTGCGCGCGAGCACGTCCTTCGCGTCCTGCGGGAGGGCCTCGAACGTGTCCTTCGACATGACGAGCGCGCCGATACCCATGCCCGTCGTGAAGTCGTTGACGTGGTCCATGTGCGGCGCCCAGCCGAGCTGCTCGGCGGCGATCGCGGGGGCGTTGATGACGTCGACCGCGCCCGCCTCACGCGAAGAGACGGACTGGAGGATGAGCGGGACCGCGATCGGCTTCGGCGCCGCGACGCCGACCGTCTCGAGCATCTTCTTACCGATCTCGTCACCCGTGATGTAGAACGGGTGCGCCTTCTTCAGATCGTCCGGCACGCGAACCTCGACGCCGCGCGACATGAGATGAGCCATGCCGACGTCGCCCGTACCGAGGATGACGAAGCCCTGGTTCTTGAACTCGTTCGCGAACGTCGCCTCCATCTTGGTGCGAGCCGCATCGAGCTGAGCCCAGGTCTTGAACAGGCCCGGCATCTGGAGCGCAGAGATGTGCGGCCAGATCTGCGAGAGCCCGGTCGCGGTGATGGCCGCGCCGTCGAGCTGCTTCGAGCGCATCTTGCCGACCATGGCGACCTCGTCGCCCTGGCTGCCGTTGTAAAACCAGGTCAGCTTGAGAGAGCCCTTGCTCTCCTCTTCGACCGCCTTGCCCCAGGCGCCAAAGACCTTGCCCCACGCCGAGTCCTTCGGAGCCAGCGTGCCGAGCTTGATCTCTTTCGCCTCGTCGGCCGACGCGGTGCGCGTCACACCAAGAGTCGCCACCATGATGGCGAGTAAGATTACGATTCGTCGGATCATTCAGTCGAGGATAGCGCCCCGACGGGTGACGTCCAATGCCTACTTTTGCGGGGTGGCGGGCGTCGCCGGCACCGAGGTGGGCGGCGCGAACCCGCAGTCTTCCATGCGCGACTTGTGGAGACCGCGCTTGGCCTGCCGCTTCGCGATCGCGTTCGACAGGCGGAGGTTCGGCTCCGTGTCCTCCGCGGCGATCACCTCGTTCAGCGTCTTCTCGTAGTTGTCGCGATCTGCGACGGCGCAGTAGTAACGAGCGAGGTTGTTGAGGATCGAGAGGTTGTGACGCTTCGTCTTGGCGGCGATGTCGTCGAGCGTCTTCTTCGCCTCGTCGCGCGCGCCGACGCCGATCTTGTAGGCGGCGACCGTCGATGCGGCGTTGTAGTTCATGAACTCGGGCCAGAGCTTGTTGCTCCGCTCGAGGATGGTGACGCCGACGAAGGCCTCCGCCACGTACTCCGGCTCGTCCTTCAGGAGGTCGACGCGCGCGAGCCACGCAGACCCGAGCCAGAAGAGGGGCTCCGCGTCCTCCTGGTCGTCGAAGTTGTCCTCGAGGAACTTCCGCAGCGTGTCCGCGTTCTTCTTCGCCTTCGCAAAGCCGTCGTCACGCTTGCCGACGAGCTCGAGGCCGTACGAGATGGCGCGGTCGTACGCCATCTTGGCGCGCGCCTTGTGGTACTCGGCGCCCACGTCGTCGCCCGAGAGGAGCGCCACGTGGTAGTCGTCGAGCGCGAAGCCGTAGCCCCAGCCGGCCCAGCCACGAGTGAGCATGAAGAGGCCGTCCTCGTTGTCGGGCGCGAGGCGGTGCATGCCCTCGAACTGGAGGACGCCCGCGGCGGCCGCGGAGCGAATCACCTCGTAGTCCGCGATCGTGTCGGCCGCGCCGGCGCCGATGCGCGTCGACTTGATCTGCCCGTTCATGAGCATCGACTTGATGCAGCCCGTGTTGGAGACCGCGAGAAGCCCGACAAACGCGAGACCGAGGAAGTTTTTACGCATCGCGGGCGCTATCTACGAACGCCCGCGCGTGCCTGTCAATCACGGTTATCGCGTCCGTATGGCGATCATCATCGTGCACGCGGCGCGCGTGCGCACGCTCGGATCCGGGTCGACGAGGAGCGGAGCGGCCCGCGCGGGCCGACCGAGCGCGGCAAGTGCCGATGCGGCCTGGGTCTTTCGGTGCGGCTCGGAGGCCGCGAGGTCCTGCTCGATCCACGCCTGGACGCGGAGGTCACCGACGGACGCGAGGGCGTGACGCGCCCGGACGTCACCGCCGGACGCGATCTCGACGAGCTCGTTCCTCGCCGCCGTCGCGTCGCTCTTCGTCTCCGCCAGGCGCGCGAGCGCCGGGATCTTCACCTCGCGATCCTCGTCCTTCGCCGCCTTGCGCGTCGCCTCGAGGATGGGACCGTCGAGCTTCGCCACCGCGAGCGCATGCAGGCGATCGCGGCGCGACGCGCCCTCGATCGTGCGCGCCAGGAGGGCGTTCGCGGACGCGACCAGATCGGCGTCCGGCCCCTTGTCCTTGTCCTTGTCGCGCTGGGACATGCGCGTGACGACGCCCGCGGCGGCGATCGCGCCGGGCCCCTTCCCCTCCGCGATGAAGACACGGAGGGCCTCGCGCCCGCCGTTCTCGTAGACCGGCGTGAGGCCCCACGCGACCGCGACGTCCTCCTTGATGGCGTCGTCGCCCGCGGTCCAGAGATCGCGGAGCCGCACCGCGAGATCGGCCGCCTTCGGCTTCGCCCAGTCCTCCTTGCTGCGGAGGATCGAGCTGATCGAGCGGAGGGCCTCGTTGCGGAGCATGAGCTCGGGATCGACGCGCGCGGTCTCGAAGAGCAGATCGATGTCGGCGGCGTCCTTCGCGTCGCCGGCGGCGCGGATCGCGGAGCGACGGATCTGCGCGTTCGGGGAGACGATCGCGGCCTGACGCTTCGCGCGGTCCTCGTCGCGATGGAGCGTGCGCGTGCCGACCGCGCGCCAGCGATCGTCCGCGTCGTCGAGCCAGTCGCGCGCCGTGCGCTCGGAGAGCTTGCCGTCCTCGAGACGGGTGAGCGCGGCCTCGGCGCCGGCGCCGTCACGCGTCTTCATGCGCTCCTCGAGCGCGTCGTCGAGCTCGAGCGCGCAGGCGCGCGAGTCGCGCAGCCGCGCGAGCGCCGTCTTCTCGTCCTTCGCGTGGGAGATCTCGCGCTCCGCCACCGCGCGAGCGAGGCGCGCCGCGTCGTCGTTGGAGAGCTTGCCCTTTGCGTGGCGCGTCTGGATCTCGGCCTTCAGCTTGGCGTCATCCCCCTGCTGCGCGGCCTGCAGCGCGGCGTTGCCACACGCGAAGAGCGGAGCGGTGAGAACGATGACGAGTAGGGCCGAACGAGCCTTCATGGTGTAAGGCGTAGCTGCTCGCTCGCGAGCGTTCAAGGATCCGAACCGTGTATGTGATCGCCAACCGTCGCGCGCGAGGCCTCCAGGAGCAAGGTCCACTGCTCGCCGAGCAGTGTCGCGCTCGCGCGACGGTCACCATCTTCGAGACCCGAACGCTCGACGAGCTCGACGCCGCCGCGCGCCGCGTCGCGGCCGCGCCGGCGCCGGTCGTGCTCGGGGGCGGCGACGGCTCGCACGGCGCGGGAATTACCGCGCTGGCACGCGCGTTCGGAGGTCGCCCCCTGCCGCCGATCGCGCTCGCTCCGGGCGGGACCGTGAACACGGTGGCGCGGGGCTGGGGCTTCCGCGGCGATCCCGTCGCGTACACGCGACGGCTCGTGGCCAGTGTCGAGGCGGGCACCGCGGCGCGCACGCGACGCCCCACCCTCCGGATCGAGACCGACAAAAAGAACGGTCTCATGAGCGTCACGGGCTTCATCTTCGGCGCGGGGCTCGTCTCTCGCTTCTTCGAGCTCTACGACGAGCGCGGAGCGCCGGGGCTCGGGGCGGCGGCGGAGATCACGGCGCGCGTGTTCGCGGGGAGCTTCGTCGGTGGCGCGATGGCGAGGCGGGTGCTCGAGCCTGCATCATGCACGCTTCTCGTCGATGGCGAGCCTGCCCCGTTCGATCGACTCTCGCTCCTCTGCGCGAGCGTCGTCGAGGACGTCGGGCTCGGCCTGCGACTCATGTATCGTGCGCGTGAATCGTTCTCGCGGTTCCACGTCGTCGCGACGCCCGCTGCGCCGCGCGCGCTCGGACCGCAGATGACCCGCGTGCTGCGGGGCCTCCCGCTGCGAGAGCCGCGCGTGGACGCGCTCGCGGAGTCGATCTCGCTACGCTTCCCCGCGGGCGCCGGCGCCTACGTGGTCGACGGCGAGCTTCTCCGCGGCGACGACGTCCGCGTGCAGGCGGGCCCCGTCCTCGAGATGCTCGAGCCGTAGCACGACGTCCGCGATCGCGAGCGGCGCGGGCCGATGCGTGACGATGACGATCGTGAGCTCCCCGCGGAGCGCCGCGAGCGCCGCGAGGAGCTGGGTCTCCGACGCGGGATCGAGCGCGCTCGTCGGCTCGTCGAGGAGGAGCGCGGGCTGCCCCGACGCGAGCGCTCGCGCGACCGCGATCCACTGGCGCTCGCCGCCCGAGAGCGAGCGGAGGAGGCGCTGCGAGCCGAGCTTCGCGAGGTGTCCGGCGCCGAGCCGCGCGAGGAAGGGCGCGGGATCCGGGACCTGCGCGTCGTCATCCGCGCGCCCGAGGCCGACGTTGATCGCGAGCGTATCACCGACGATCGGCGCGTCCTGCGGGACCCATGCGAATGGTCGCTCGCTCGGCCCGACGCCGTGCTCGTCGATCCGCGTGTCGCCCCAGCGCACGCTCCCGGCGCGGAGCGGCGCGAGGCCGAGGAGCGAGCGCAGGAGCGAGGTCTTCCCGACGCCCGTGGGACCGACGAGCGCGACGATCGACCCGGCCGGGATCGTCGCGCTGAGCGGCGCGTGCGCGCCGTGCTCGGTCGCGACCCCCTCCAGCACGAGCGGCGCGGGCCTCCACGCCGGGCGAACGACGCTTCCGAGCGTCGGTATCCCGCGAGCCGGGGGCGTCGGGGGCGGAGCCCCTGACGTTGAAACCCCCAGCGCGCTCTCGCCTCGCGCGCGCTGGAGTCTTGCCTCCACGAGATCGCGAAGCGGCTTGTAGGCCATGAAGAAGACGATCGCGAAGGGCACCACCGTGCCCTCGTCGACCCCGAGGAGCCCGCGCGCGGCGAGGAAGAGGACGAGCGCGAGCGCCATCGCCCCGAGCACCTCGCTGGTCGACGAGAGGAGGGCCGCCCGCACGCGCACGGCGGCCGACTCGTCCGCGATCACGCGCCCGATCCCGGCGACGTGCGCGCGAACGCGTCGCGACGCGCCGTACGTGGCCCAGAGCTCCGCGTGGCGAACCGCCTCGTCGGCCGCCTCGACGAGCGCGCCCGCGGAGGCGGAGGCGCGTGCGTGCGCCCGCTTGAACGCGCGCCGGAGCGAGAGCGCGAGCAGCCCGAACGCGACGAGCGCGACCACGGCGCTGCCGGCGAGCCTCGGCGCGAGGACGACGAGCAGCACCGCGAGAGGTAGGAGCGCCACCGCCGCCCGCACCTCGGCGAGCACGCCCTGCGCCACGCCGCGCTCGACCTCGCCGACGTGGCTCGTCAGCGCGGTGAGCCGCTCGGCACGCTCGCTGACACATCCATGATCGCGATGCCCTGCCTCGAGCCCGAG
Source organism: Labilithrix sp. (assembly GCA_046351255.1). Taxonomy (GTDB): domain Bacteria; phylum Myxococcota_A; class Polyangia; order Polyangiales; family Polyangiaceae; genus Labilithrix. Next base: position 71,586 of record JAXLYU010000025.1, on the reverse strand, counting down.
GACCTCGTCGAGCACGGCGAGCCGCACCGTGCCTCCGACCTCGCTCGCGATCCGCGACTCCGCCCACGACGAGAGCGCGCTGCCGCCGAGCTTCACGATCGCGGCCAGGACCCCGACCCCTGCGATGACCAGGCCGGATCCCAGCATGGGGGGTGGTCCGGCCGCACCAGCGAGGGACCGCGCCAGGAGACCAGCCGCGCCCGCGAGAAACCCGTGGCCGGCCGCGTGCATGACGGAGCCGGTGACGGCGCCCGCCGCAAGAATCGGCCGCGTTCGCAGGACCGTGCCTGTCACGGTCCAGAGCGACCGCGGCTCGCACGGCTGACCTACGGACTCCACGTGCCCTTCATACTCTCGGCGAACAACGAAGGAAAATCGCAAGGAGAAGGAAAATCCCTCGATCCCGTCGTCTAGACGCAGTCTCGACTCTGCCGCGTCCGAGAACGCTCCTTGCAGTCGTTTTGGAGCGGACAGCCTTCGACGGAAGTCGCTACCATGGTTGACCCAGTCGCCTTGTCCCCACGGAGCCGTGGGGCCCTACGAGCTCTCGTCATGCCTCGACGGTCCACACCGAAAACCACTCCCGCCGCCGCGCCTTCGTCGCGTCCGGCCAAGTCTGAGACTGCGATGAGCAAGAAGAAGAGCGCCGCCGTCGCCAAGCCGACGATGCTGGACGAAGAGGACGTGGTCGACAGCTCGGGCGACGGCGCCGAGAGCGAGATCGACACCGAGGAGCTGGCCCCCGCCGGCGACGCGCCGGCCGAAGGCGGCGAGGGCGACCTCGTCGTCCTCGAGGACGAGTACGACTTCGAGGAGGCCCCCGAGCCGGAGGCCGACTCCGACGACGATCGACCGCCGGCGAAGACCAAGTCGGAGGGCGAGGGCGGCGGCGACTCGATGCTCGCGCGCTACTTCCGCGAGATGGCCAGCCATCCGGTGATGGGCCAGGAAGAGGAGCTCGGCACGGCGGTGGACGTCGAGCGCGCGGAGGTCGAGCACTGGGTCTCGATCCTGGCGTACGTCCCGGCGGCGGAGCACGTGCTCGATCAGCTCGAGATGGACCTCCCGAAGGACGAGGAAGCGATCGACGTTCCGCAGATCGCGGAGCTTCGGAAGCTGTGCAAGGGCTACAAGAAGCAGCGCAACAAGCTGACGCGTGAGCAGGAGAAGAAGTACACGAGCCTCGCCGAGAGCCTGGCGCGTGCGATTCGCCTGGCCGACTCGGACCGCCTCTGGATCGCGAACGCGGAGGAGGCGATCAAGCGCCTCGGCGATCCGCGTCCCGTCGAGGACCTCGAGGAAGAGGGCGTCGCGGTCTCGCAGTCGAACCCGGAGCTCCCGCCCGTCGAGCCCCCTCCGACGCTCGCGAACACGCCCGCGTTCAAGAAGCACCTCCAGGCGATCGAGCAGGCGTCACGCCACTCGAAGCGCGTGAAGAACAAGTTCGTGAAGGCGAACCTGCGCCTCGTGGTGAGCATCGCGCGCCGCTACAACCGCGGCCGCCTCCCCCTCATCGACCTCATCCAGGAAGGCAACATCGGCCTGATGAAGGCGGTCGAACGCTTCGACCACACGCGCGGCTACCGGTTCTCGACGTACGCGAGCTGGTGGATCCGTCACGCGATCTCCCGCGCCCTCGCGGACAAGGGCCGCGCGGTCCGTATCCCGGTGCACATGCTCGACACGCACAACCGCGTGCAGCGCGCGACCCAGGCTGTCATCGCGCGCACGGGCCGCGACCCGACGCTCGACGAGCTCGAGAAGGAGACGGGCATCCCGCAGGAGAAGCTCGACAAGGTGAAGGGCGCCTGGGCCGAGACGCCGTTCTCGCTCGATCGCCCCGTCGGCGACGAAGACGGCCGCAAGTTCATCGACTTCCTCCAGGACGAGAACATGCAGAGCCCGCACGAGATCCTCACATCCCAGAAGTGGAACGAGGAAGTGCGGCGTCTGCTCGGTCACCTCACGCCGATCGAGTCGCGCATCATCCGCTGGCGGTTCGGCCTCGACGACGAAGACGAGCTCACGCTCAAGGAAATCGGCGACAAGTACAACCTGTCGCGCGAGCGTATCCGCCAGCTCCAGGAGCAGGCGCTGGGCAAGATCCGCAAGCACATGCGCGACTGACGCGCGTGCGCGTCAGGCGAGCGCGGCTCTCCACTCCGGCGGCAGGGCGTCGTCGGAGAGGGCGAGCACGCTCACGATCTCGCGGAGGCGGTCCTTCTCGCGATCGGACACGACGCCGTCGGCGATCGTGATCTTCCACGTCGTCGCCACGAAGTCGGCGATGACCTCTTTCACCTCGGCGTCCGTGAGGACCCCCGAACCGAGATAGTCCGCCAGCTCCTTGCGCTCGCTCTCCTCCGCCACCGCGTCGGAGAAGATTCGCGCGAGCATGCCCTTCAGCTTCCGCTTCGGATCCATCGAGCCGTCCAACCTATCAGAACCCGAGGGGAAAAAACTTGGGAAGCATCCTACATCCGACCACGTATCACTCCATGTCAGCACTTCGCGCTTGTCGCTTACATCTCGCTTACTCAGCAAAACTACTTAGCTTTTCCATTTTCGCTTCTCGTCTCGAGCCCTCCCTCTCTCCTACTCACCCGCCGTGAGCGCCGTGTCCCCGGCATCACTGGCGGGTGCGCTCTTTTGTCGGCCGGCGCGTCTACTCTGGAGCGACCGTGCGGCTCGGGCTGATTGGCGACGTTCACGCGGAAGATGACCTGCTCGCCCGGACGCTCGACGAGCTGAGCCACGCTCGCGTCGACCGCGTCCTCTGTACCGGCGATCTCGTCGATGGTCTCGGCTCCGTCGACCGCGCGTGCGCGCTCCTTCGCGAGCGGAACGTGATGGTCGTGCGCGGCAACCACGATCGATGGATCAAGAGCGACGAGCTCCGCACGCTCCCGCATGCACATCGCATGACCGATCTCGCGGCCGACACCATCACCTTCCTCAAGGAGCTCCCGCAGACGCTCTCGCTCGAGCTCGGCTCCGGCGGAAGGCTCCTCCTCTGCCACGGCGTCGGCTCGAACGACATGTGCAAGCTCACGCCCGATGACTACGGCTATGCGATCTCCGCGAACGAGGATCTCCTCGGGCTGCTCTTCGATCCGACGGTGCACGTCATGGTCGGCGGCCACACGCACAAGCCGATGCTGCGCCGCTTCGAGCGCGCCCGCGGCAAGACCCCGCTCTGGGTCGTGAACCCGGGCACCCTCGCGCGCGAGAGCGCGCCGGGATACGCCATCCTCGATCTCGGGCGCGCGAGCGTCGACTTCTATCGCTTCGAGGACGCGAGCGAGAAGGCCCGCCACCAGACCACGGCGATGATGCCCGTGTGACTACTTGATCGCGTAGTGCTTCGGCGCGCTGCACACCGCGGCCACGCGCGCGGCGCCGAGCTTCTTCTCTGCGGCGATCGCCTGCTTCACGGCCGGATCGGGGTCCATCGCCCGCGTGGCCCAGAAGGCCTCGAGCCGCGCCGGCGCCGCCGCGCAGTCCTCCGCGCTCGGCGACAGATCGATGGCCTTGCCGGGGCCGTCCGTCTTCCACGACGCCTGGAAGAGCACGGGGCCGTCGGACGATCGCACGCCGAGCGGCGCCGACATCGCGACCACGACCTTGCTCTCGCGCGCCACGAGCACCTCGAGCACGAGGTTCAGCATCACCGGCGAGCTGGTGGAGGGCGTCGACATGACCGGGACGCGCTCTTCTCGAACACACGCGATCGCTGGCTCCGCCGCCGGCCCCAGCGAGAACTGCAAGCAGCCCTCGGTCTCTTTGTCGACGATGACCTTCTGCTCCGTCTCGTCCGTGACGCCCGCGCGCCGGAACCACGCGACGACCGACGTGCTCCGCTTGTACGCGAGCGAGGGCAGGCACTGCCCCGGCTGAAGCACCGCCTCGTCGCACGCCTTCTCGACGACGGCGGGCGCGGCCACGCTGGACGGTGCGACCGACGCCACGGGTGCGCCGCTCGACGACGCGCCCTTCGTCTTCGCGTCCGACTTGCAGGACTCGCAGCCCGCGATCGCCGCAAGCGCGAGCGTAAGGCGCACGATCCCCCCCTTCTTCGTGCAAGCGCTGGTCCACTGCGACATTTCGGGTCCCCTCAATTCATGTGCCCGCAAGGAGCGTGAAATTTCTTTCGCGAGCCGGCGCGCGGTCCGCAAAGAGTTCACTCCTCCTTCGGCTCCTTGGCGGACTTCTCCGACTTTTCGCCCTTCTCGGCACGGTCGCTCCGCTTCTTCTCTTTTGGCTCCTTCGGCGCGTCCTTGTCCCACTGTCGCTCGTAGATGAGCTCGACGAGCTTGTCCGCGGCGGAGCGCGCCGAGGCGGCGTGCCCGGCGACCTTGTTGAAGAGGACGGAGAACACGATCGTGTTCTTTCCGGGCGGGCCCATGACGTAGCCCGAGAGCGCGATCGCGTCGTCGAGAGTGCCCGTCTTCGCGCGGATGGCGCGATGGGCGCGGATGTCGTGAAAGCGCTTGTGGAGCGTGCCATCGACGCCGCCGATCGCGAGCTGCGCGACGAACTCGTTCTTGAGCGCCGAGTCCTGCCACGCGTAGCGAAGGAGCTTCGCCATGCTCCACGCGGTGGTGCGATTCGAGTCGAAGAGCCCGGAGCCGTTCTTGATCACGACGCCCGTGTCCGAAAGATCGTTCTTCTGCAGCCACGCCGTGACGGTGTCCGCGGACTCCGCGCTCTTCGCCGGACGCGCCTTCGCCTCCGCCGCGATCGTCTTGAAGACCATCTCTGCGTAGAAGTTGTCGCTGTTCTTTCCGAGCGCATAGAGCAGCGTCGACAGCGGCTCCGACTCGTGACGCGCGAGCGTGACGCGCTTCTCGCCCTTGTCGGCGTAGCCGAGCTTCACGTCGCCACCGACCTTCACGCCCGTCTCGTCGAGGATCGCCTTGAGGGCGTAGCCCGCGAGGAGGCGGGGATCTTCGACGCGCCGCGAGTAACGCACCAGCTTCGCGTCCTCGCCGATCGTGCCCGAGAGCTTCGCCGTCATGCGCTTCGCGGCGGTGCCTTCGAGCGCGAGCCCCACCGTGTCGGCGCCGGGCTCGCCCGTCTTCACGGAGCCCTCGCTGTCGACGAAGCCCGGCGGATCGAACCACGCCGTCGCGGGCTGGCCCGCGGTCGTCGGACGGATCGAGAGCGTGATCGTGTTGCCGTTGAGCGCGACCGCGCTGACCGGCGCGCGGAACGCGGCCCACTCGTTCGGCTGCTGCTCGAAGGCGGGCGGCGTCGTCTGGTCGTCGAAGTAGCGCTGGTCGACGAGGATGTCGCCATCGACCTTGCGGATGCCGTGCGCCTTCATCTCCACGACGAGGCCGTAGAGGTCCTCCGTCTTCAGCGAGGGGTCGCCCTGCCCGCGCAGCACGAGGTTGGCGACGGACCTCTCGGAGACGACGCCCGCGAGCGAGGTCGTGAAGCGATGGGTGCCGTGCAAGATCGCGAGCGCGGCGGCGGCCGTGTAGCACTTCGCGTTCGAGGCGGGGTTCAGCACGGTGTGCTCGCCCGACTTGGAGAGGACCTCGCCGGTCTCCGCGTCCATGATCACGACGCCGATCTGCGCGTCCTTCAGCGTGTGGTCCGTCGTGAGCGCGCGCACCGCGGCATCGAGCTCGGGGGCCTTGCCCTTCGACCCCTCCGACTGGGCCGAGGTGCCGCTCGCGAGGACGAGCGCTCCGGTCATCAGGGCGAGCACGAGACGGCGCATGGTCGTGAGCTTTTACTCGGCGGCGCGCAGATCTGCTAGAGCCGAAAGCCGTGCGGCGCGCGCTCCTGGCCCTCGGTCTCGTCGCGTGCTCGCCGGGCGGGAAATCCGGCGCCGATCGGCCGATCGAGATGCTGGTCGCGAACGACGCAGAGACCCTCGATCCACGATACGCGACGGACGCGGTCGCGCTCCGCACGACCCGCCTCGTGCACGCCGGCCTCGTGCGCCTGAACGCCCAGACGCTCGTGCCCGAGCCGTACCTCGCGAAGTCGTGGACCTGGGAGGACGAGCGCACGCTGCGCGTCGAGCTGCGCACGGACGTGAAGTTCCACTCGGGCGCCCCGTTCGGCCCGAGAGACGTCGCGGCCACCATCGACGCGTTCCAGTCGCCGAAGGTCGCCTCGCGTCACGCGCGCGTCGTGGAGGACATCGGCGCCGTGAACATCGTCCCCGGGAGCGACGCGGTTCGCTTCGTGCTGAAGCGCGCCCACGCGACCTTGCTCACGGACCTCGAGATCCCGATCCTCCGCGCCGACGAGGCGGCCGCACCTCCGCGCCTCGACGGCTCGCTCGACGGGCTCGGCCCCTTCCAGGTGTCGGCGCGAGAAGCGGGCGCGATCATGCTCGCGCCGGCGGACCACGCGGCGCTGCCGAGGCCCGCGCACGCCGTGACGATCCGCACCGTGCACGACGAGAACGCCCGCGCCCTCCGCATGCACGCGGGCCGCGCCGATCTCGTGGTGAACGGCTTCTCGCCGACGCTCCTGCCTTCGATGGCGACGGCGCCCGGCGTCTCCGTCGTCGCGCGGCCGGGCGCCAACCTGACGTACATGCTCGTGCAGTCGGAGCGCGCGGGGGCTCCCCATGGTGCGACGATCTCCCGCGCGATCGATCGCAAGCGCCTCGCGGCCACCCTCTTCGCCGGCCACGCCACCGAGGCGACCACGGTGCTCCCGGAGACGCTCTGGGCGCACTCCGCACCGGACGGCCCCCTCCCCGCCGCCCGCGACCGCATCGACCCGCCCGTGCACCTCACCCTCCTCACGTCGACGGATCGGTTCCGGCTGACGGTGGCGCGTCAGATCGCCCAGGATCTCGCGAGGGTCGGCATCGAGCTCGAGGTCATCCCGCTCGAGCTCGGCACCATGCTCGCGCGCCTCAACGCGGGCGACTTCGATCTCGCCACGCTCCAGATGCCCGAGATCACGGAGCCGAACGTGCTCCGCTTCTTCCTCCACTCCTCGAACGTCCCGCCCGCCGGGGCGAACCGCGGGCGGCTGCGGGACGCGCAGGTCGATACGCTCCTCGATCGAGCCGCCGCCGAGCGCGATCCGGCGACGCGGAAGGAGATCTACGCCGAGCTCGAGCACGTGCTCCGCGACCGCGCGCTCTTCCTCCCGCTGTGGCACGAGGACCAGATCGCGGTCACGAGCGCGCGGGCGTCCGGCTTTTCCCCCAGCGCGGAAGGGCGCTGGCTCGACCTCGCGGCGCTGCGCTAGCGGTTGCGCAACCCAAGTACGCGACAACTCGGCGGTTCGATCCATCGCGTTCGGGCGAACGGATCACCGCCGAACCAGCCTCTGACTGCAAAATTCCACCTCAACCGTCGAGAAACGCGCGCGAACGATTCGCGCAACGCCTCCACGCGAGGCCTGGCCCGCTCCTTTCAATAGCCCTCCCCGGAAGCTCGGGGGATCGGTCCTCGAGCCACATGGAGGTTCGTCGAATGGTGCGCTCGAGCATCGGCGTGGTGGTCTGTCTCGCGGTCGGCTCTCTCGCGGTCGCTTGCGACAACATCTCGGACAATCCGTTCGGGCAGGGCTCGGACGTGGCGGTGGTCGAGAGCCACACGGGTGACGAGTGCGCGCCGGGCGCGGCGCCGAACGGCGACGAGCAGGCAGACGCGACGTGCGCGCTCAAGTCGGAGCTCCACGTGCGCGACCTCGGCGATCCGACCGACATCGAGCCGGACGGCAACGACGGGGACGACCCTGCGGTCGAGACGACGTCCGCGACGGACACGATCGGCTTCAAGACGCTGCGTCCGCTCGCGGATCCTGCGAACGGCGGGCCGTGCAACGGCAAGACGGGGCCCGGCTTCGACACGTGCGGCGCGAGCCACCGCGACAACTGCTGCCGCGCGACGACGGTCCCGAAGGGCTACTCGGACGCGAAGACCAGGATCGGCCACGACTTCAACCTCGGCGTCTACGAGGTCACGTCGGGTCGCTTCGCGGCGTTCGTCGACGCGATGAACGGCGACCTTCGCTCCGTCGTCCCGGCGCACGCCCGGTTCTTGCCGAGCAGCCGCGCGGAGGTGGACGACATGCTCGGGCCGTCCTGCCAGTTCCGCAACGACGTCGCGAACTACGGCGCGCTGACATGGCCGAGCCAGAGCACGGAGGAGCTCGTCTCCGAGCACATGACCGACAACACCCCGCGCGCGGCCGACATCCGCAAGGACGCCACGCCGGATCGCCTGCACGAGAAGCCGGTGAACTGCGTGACCTACTACATGGCGGAGGCGTTCTGCGCGTGGGACGGCGGCCGACTGCCGACGAACAAGGAGTGGGCTTACGCCGCGCTCGGCGGCAAGCAGCGCCGCGCGTATCCGTGGGGCAGCGGCCGCACGCCCGACCGCCTCGTGACGAACATGAAGCCAGACACGCAGCAGCACACGTGGCCGAACGACTTTCCGTTCTTCGACAACTTCATGAACGCGTACCACATCGCCCCGCCGGGAAATAAGCCGAACGGCGTCGCGCGCTGGGGCCAGGAGGACATGGGCGGCAACGTCCTCGAGTGGATGGCCGACACGAAGGGCGACCACGGAATCGTGCGCGGCGGCTCGTGGGAGGGCCACGACGACAAGAACTCGCGCGTCTACGACAACTACCCGCTCCTTCGCTCCTACGGCTCGCTCGGCTTTCGCTGCGCCTATGGCGCGGCGCAGCCGGCGGAGCCGCCGCCGCCTCCGCCGCCGCCCGCGGCGCGCTGGGTCCCCGTGTACCGCAGCTACAACGCGGTGCTCGGCGATCACCTCTTCTCGCTCGATCCGAACGAGGGCCCCCGCGCGGGCTGGTCGTCGGAGGGCCAGGCCTTCTCGGTGTGGAACGACCGGTACAACGACGAGCACGCCCGCCCGCTCTTCCGCTGCCGCATCGACGGGAGCGGCCGCCACTTTCTCTCGAACGACAGCAAGTGCGAGGGCCACGTGGTCGAGAGCCGCCTCGGCTGGATCCGCGACAACGACACCGACCTGACGGTGCAGCTCGTCCGCTGCCGCAACAAGGCGGGCACCGACCACCTCACCACGAGGAGCCCGCGCGAGTGCAACGCCCCGGGCTACAGGATCGAGGGCGCGCAGGGCTTCGCGCGCCCCTGAGCGCGCGTTGGAGAGGCTCGTCGGCTCGGCGCTGGCCTCTTGCGGCGCGGCTCACTCGACGACGTTGGGGTTCGCCTTCCGGACCATGTCCTTGCAGGCCTTGTCCTGCAGGATGGTGCAGGCATCCATCAAGAGCTGGGTCTCCTCGCGGTTGCCTTTGCCCGCCTTGACCTTCTTCTCGAGGATCGTCTTCACCTTCTTGTAGTCCTTCTTGTCGTTCGCCTCGCGCGCCTTCGCGAGCTCGGGGCTCACCGCGTCCGGCTTCGCGCTCGACGGCGGCAGCGGCGGCTCCGGCTGCTGGTACGTCGGCGGCGCGGTCGCGGTGACGGAAGGGATCGGCGGCGGCGGTTCGACCGGAAGGGCCTGCCCGGTCGGCTGTCCGAGAATCCTCGCGCACGGCTCGGGCATGAGCCCCATCACTGCGACAAAGACCAGCGCACGCCCCATCGAACCTCCCTGACGCTACTTCGTCGGGGACGTTTCGTCAGCCATGTTCTGGAGTTAGAGGACGACGAATCGGCTGGAATCAGGACGCTTTGGCGGCGGCCTGCTTCTGGAAGCGCTCGATGCTCTCGAAGAGCGCGCGGAAGTTGCCGTAGCCGAAGCCCTCGTCGCCGCAGCGCTGGATGACCTCGTAGAAGAACGGCCCGGCGCGAACCTCGTCGTACATGGTCGAGGCTTCGCGGAGGAAGATCTGGAGCATGTATTTGTCGTGCCCGCCGTCGACGAGGATCTGGAGGCGCTCGAGCTCGGCGAGCTCCTGCGCCACGTTCGTGATGCCGAGCTGAGCCAGGCGCTCGGGCAGCGCGAGGTAGTAGGACTTCGGCGTCTCCATGAACTCGACGCCGCGGCGCTTCAGCTCCTCGATGGACCAGACGATGTTGTCGACCGCCATCGCGATGTGCTGGACGCCGGGGCCCATGTTGTCATCGACGAACTTCGCGATCTGCGACTCGCGGAAGTGCGGACGGAGCGGCTCGTTCGTCGCGAACTTCACGCCGCTCTTCGGATCCCACATGACGATCGAGCGGAGGCCCGAGCCCGACGACTGCTGCTTCTTCACGTCGTCCGTGTGGAAGCTGATGTCCCAGAAGGGCACCATGCCGAGCACGTCGCGGTACCAGGCGATGATCGGCTGCATCGTCAGGCCGTTCGACGTGACGTGGTCGATGTTGCGGATGCCGTACATGTTGACGGGGTTCGACGCATGGCCCGCGCCGCTGTCCACGAAGCCGGGCGCGAAGCGCTTGTAGTTCTTGCGCTCGACGAAGCGGAACGCGACGTCGCCGAGGGGCGTCGCGATCTCGACGGAGCGGTACGTGCCGCCGTCCTCGTCCTTGTCCTCGAGCGGATCGGCGAGGAACGTGCCGCCGCGCTTCTCGAGGAACGCCATCGTGTGATCGAGGTTCTCGACGCGGAAGCTGAGGCTCATCACGCCGGCGGGGTGCTTCTTGAGGAAGCGCGCCGCCTTCGAAGGCTGCCGGAGCGGCGTCGACACGCAGACGCGAACCTCTCCCGCGCCGAAGACGACCGACTGCTGGCCGCCGCGCTCGACGAGCCCGTCACCTGCCCGCGCGACCTCCTTGAAGTCGAAGCGGTCCGCGTAGAACTTGCGGCTCCGGTCGAGGTTCTCGACGACGAAGTGATAGCTGTCGTAACCCGTGATCCCGATGTGCTCAGCGGACGCGGAGGCGGAAGCGGACATGCGCCCGAACTAGCACGGGAAGAGAGCGGGATCGAACCTCACTCGCTCGTCGCTCGTGCCGCTTTGCGTCAACGCGCGACCGGCGCTTCGGCCACGCCAATCCACTTCGGGAGCGGCTGCGCGCCGACGATCTTGTAGCCGTTCACGAGCGCGGTCGGCGTGCCGCGCGCGCCCACGTCGTCCGCCTGCTTCTCGTCCGCCTTGATGCGCGCCTCCGCCGCGGGATCGTCCATGTCGCGCTCGAAGCGCATCGGATCGAGACCGAGGTCGGTCGCATAGCGGATGAGGTCCTCGCGCTCGAGCGCGTCGCGGTGCTGCACGAGGACGTCGTGGTACGGCCAGAACTTGTTCTGCTTCTCGGCCGCGATCGCCGCCTTGGCCGCGTCGCGCGCGTGCGCATGCATCGGCAGCGGGCGGAACTTGTAGACGACCTTCACCTGCCCCGGCTTCTTGGCCTCGAGCTCGCGCAGCGTCTTCTCTGCCTTCACGCAGTACGGGCACTCGAAGTCGGAGAAGAAGACGACCGTGATCGCGCCGTTCTTCTCGCCGCGCATCGGGGACCTCGCGACGTCGACGTCGAAGCGCTCGAGCGAGTCCGGGGCGTCGGGCTTCGGCGGTGACGCCTCGGGCGCCGAGGCCATGATCTTCGCGTAAACGTCGCCGCGGCCGAGGCTCGCGGCCCTGGTCGCCTCCTCGTCGAACAGCGCGCGGAAGGCCTCGAGCGGGCGCGCGCCGACGAGGCGGCGCCCGTTCGTGAAGAACGTCGGCGTGCCCTTCACGTCGAGGCGCGTCGCGAGCGCTTGCTGCTTCGCGAGCTGCTCGCTGATGGCGTCGCTCCTCCGCGCGGCGTCGAACGCGACCACGTCGAGCCCGAGCTCCTGCGCGGCGGCCCGCAGCGCGTCGTCGGTGAACACGATCTTCGCGCGGTTCATCGCGAAGAGCTTCTTGTGCATCGCCTCGCCCTTGTTCTGCTGCACGGCGGCGAGGAACGCGCGCGCCGCGGCCGGCGCGTGCTCGTGCATGGGGAGCGGCTGCATCGAGACGACGAAGCGAATCTTGTCGCCGTACTCCTCGCGGAGCTGATCGAGGTTCGCGTCCGCCTTCGCGCAGTAGGGGCACTCGTAGTCGGTGAACGCGACGACCGTGACCAGCGCGTGCGCGTCGCCGAACGCGGCCAGGCCGTCGAGCGGGACCTTCACCGCGGGCTCGGCGGTGTCGTCCGCGCCGAGGGCGGGCTTCACCGCCGCCGGCGGCGTCGGCTTCGAGTCGTCGGGCTGAGGCTGCGGCAGCGACTCGGTGCGAGCACACGCGGTGAGCGTGAGGAGGGCGAAGACGAAGGGAGAGAGCCTGGGGGAGAGCGTGCTTTTCACGCCTCTTCATGGCGTGGCGGTCGAAGAAGTTACGTCGCACGTCGCGTTCGGCGAAGGCACGCATGCGTTCGGGTCGTGCGAGGCGAGCGACACCGCGGGTGCGGGCGACTCGGGCGCGCGGCACACGCCGGTGCCGAGCTCGTCGGAGGACGCGGTCGTGCTCGTGATCGCCGCGGGGGCGGGCTCGTTGCAGTCATCCCCGTGCGGGCGGCCGATGAAGAGCGCGAGGCCGGCGGCCACGGCGGCGATGGCGGGGACGAAGCGGTAGACGCGAAGGGCGGCCGGCCTCGGCAGGACGAGCGCCGGCGGCGCCGCCGGCACGGGACGCGCCGTGAAGAGCGCGCGCTCGGCGAGGAACATCTCGCGCGCACCCTTGCAATCTACACACGCTTCGACGTGCGCCTCGAGCGCCTCCGCGCCGGCGCCGTGGATCAGACCAAGGACGAGGTCCTCGACTTCGATCGCGCGCTCGCAGCTCATGACTTCGCTCCTCCAGGTGTCTCGTACCGGCTCATCGCGTCGCGCAAGACCTCGCGCGCGCGGAAGATCTCCACCTTCACCTTCGCCAGCGAGCAGCCCATCGTGACGGCGATGTCGTCGTAGGAGAGCCCGTGATCGAGGCGGAGCAGCAGCATCGCTCGGCGCTCCTCCGGCAGCTGCTCGAGCGCGGCGCCGACGATGCGAAGCGCCTCGCGACCAAGCGCGTCTCGCTCCGGTGAGTCGTGGTTCGGAGCGTCGGCGTGGTCGACGTGCACGAAGCATCGCCCGGCGCGCGTGCGAGCCTTCCGCAGCTCCAGCGACACGTTGCGCGCGATGCCGAAGAGCCACGGCGCGACGCTGAGCGCCGGGTCGAGCGTCGACAGCTTGCGATACGCGCGCACGAACGTCTCCTGTGTCGCGTCCTTCGCCAGCGTCGCGTCGCCGAGCAGATCGCGTAGGAACCGATGGATGCGCGCGCCATGGGCCTCGTAGAGCGCCGAGAGCTGCGCGTGCTCCGCGGACGTGCTGAATTCCCGGGGCGTGTCCGCCACGGCGAACGTCAGTCCTGGTCGAGCAAGGATCGCCACGTTCCCCTCTTGGCCTCTCCGCGCGAGAAGTTACGAAAATTCCGCCGCCGCCCACAACTGGCGAAAACTGCGGGTTATTCCCGGGTCAGGCCGCCTCCGGCGCCGGTCGGCCCGCCGCTGCCCCGTCCCCGCTCTGGCCGGGTCGCGCGTCGACCTCCTCGATCGCGTCGATGCGCGCGCCCACGTCGAGCGCCAGCACGTCGACGGGCGTTCGCGGCTTCAAGAGGCGGCCCGGCTGGCCGACCTCGGGCCCGCGGAGCTGGATGTCGATCGCGGGTCCGTCGCCGATGGCCCGGACGACGTGGAGCGACGCGAGGCCCTCCGCCTCGACCAGCTCCTCGTGCGCGAGCACGCTCCGCGAGGTGAGCACGACGCCGCCGTCGACGTCCTTGAAGCGGAGCTCCTCGAGACGGCCTTCGATCGCCTTTCCGAGCATGCGGTGCGGGTGCGCGTGGATCGGCGTCATCGAGCCCGGCTCGCGCACGACCGCGACGAGCGCCCAGCCCGACTGGCCCTCCCAGTACGTGAGCCAGCGGCAGCCCTCGCCGTGGCCGAGCGGCGACGTGCGCGCAGGAATGAGCTCGCCGATCGACGGGCTCAGCAGATCGAGGAGGCGGCGGAGGAACGCGTCGTCGAGCGGGCCGGCCGTCTCGCGCTCGTCGAGGAGGACGGTCGCCTCTTCCAGCGTGAGGAGCTCGCCCGCCGCGAACCGCCCCTCGATGCCGCGGACACGCGCCGCCTTGCCCGCGAGCGTGCGATGCAGGACGACGCTGAGCGCGAGGGCGGCGGCGCCGGCGCCGATCGCGGCCAACGTGTGACCGCGGGCGAGCAGCGTGATCATCATCACGGAGAGCCCCGCCATCCACACGGAGGCGCCCGCGCCGACGCCCACCGCGCGCGCGCTCGATTTGAGCACGCTACGGACGTCGAGGTGGAGACCGATGCCGGCCGACACGGTCGACATCATCACGTCGACGACGAGCTTGTTCGCGGAGAGGACAGGCGCGATCGCCGCGCCCACCAGGCGATCCGCGGCCGCGCGCAGGACTGCCAGGGCGATGTATCCGACGATGAAGCCCGGGAGCGCATCGATGATGCTCTTGCGGAGCGAGGCGCTCTTTCCGCCCGTGCTCGTCCGGCGCGCGAGCGAGATCGCGACGAGGACGGGCGCGAGCAGCAGGATGCGCGACGACTTCGAGGCGGCCGCCATGACGCCGCCCGAGCCGCCCATCTGCGCGCCGACGGCGATCGCGCTCGCGAGATCGTTCACGGCGAGGCCGCTCCAGAGCCCGGCGAACGACGGGTCGAGGCCGAGCGCGAACGCGATCGTGCGGAACGACATCATCGCCGTCACGCTGAAGAGGAAGACGACCGCGATCGCGACCCCCTGCTCCTCGCGGTGAGCGCCGCACGCCGGCGCCGTCGCGTTGACGGCGGACGCGCCGCAGATCATCGTGCCGCTCGCGAGGAGATCGACGAGCGGCCGGCGCACGCGAAGGAAGGTGCCGAGCACGTGCGCGAAGAAGAACGTGCTCGGCACGCTCGCCGCAGCGACGATGAAGATGGTCGCGATCTCGGTGCGACCGAAGAAGCTCGTCTGCACCTTCAAGCCCATCAAGACGATGCCCAGGCGGAGGACCCACTTGCCGGTGAAGCGGAGCCCTGCCGCATAGCGATCGGGCTCGCGCTCTTTTCCGACCGCCCCGAGGTCGATGACGCGCGACAGCGGCGTGTTGAGGAACAGCATGCCGATGAACATCGCGATGAGCACGTCCGACACGAGCGGCGACGGCGGCAGGACGTGCACGAGCGCCACCGACGAGATGCCGACGAGCAGCGCGAGCCCGAGGCCCGGCACGTCCGGCTTGGTCGGGATCCACTGCGGCCGCTTCATCGCGTCCGGGTCATAGCGGCTTGACCTCGGCGCGCGAAGGGCTTTGAGTGCGCGCGATGCGGGGACCCGACACGCGAGCGAGGCTGGGCCGGCGCGCCATTCTGAGCGGCGGCGCGCTGGCGCTCGCATTTCCCCATCTCGTGAGGGCGGGCGAGCCGGCGGGGCCTCGGCTCGAGGTCTTCGGGACCGACCCGCAGAACCTCGCCACCCCGAAGGACCTCTTCGCGCAGCTCATCACGCCGAACGATCGCTTCTTCATCCGCAGCCACTTCGGGCCGCCGGCGCTCGATCGCGGCCGGCCGCTCGCGGTCGAGGGCCTGGTCACGAACAAGCTGTCGCTGAAGGTCGCCGACCTGAAGACGCTGCCGGTGGTGAGCGTCACCGCCGTCCTCCAGTGCTCCGGCAACGGCCGCTCGCTCCACGCGCCGCGCGTGCCCGGGATCCAGTGGAACCACGGTGCGATGGGCCAGGCGAAGTTCACGGGCGTGCGCCTCCGCGACCTCCTCGAGAAGGCCGGTCTCGAGGCGTCTCTCCGCAAGGGCGCGCACGTCCATCTCCGCGGCGCCGACGCGCCCCCGAAGCCGAGCGTCCCCGCGTTCCTCCGCAGCATCCCCGTCGAGCGCGCGCTCGATCCCACCACCCTCGTCGCATGGGCCATGAACGACGAGGACCTCGCGCTCTCGCACGGCGCGCCGCTCCGCCTCGTCGTCCCCGGCTGGGCCGGCGATCACTGGGTGAAGTGGCTCACGCGCGTCGCGGTCGAGAAGGAGGAGGCGCCCGGCTTCTACATGCAGACGGCCTATCGGATGCCGATCGAGCCGGTGGAGCCCGGCAGCGCCGTCCCGCCGGAGAAGATGCGCCCCGCGACGACGTTCCCGGTGAAATCCGTGATCGCGCACGGCTCCGGTCGCTCGCTCGCCGGCGTCGCGTTCTCGGGGGACGCGCCGATCGCGAAGGTGGAGATCTCGCTCGACGGCGGCGCCACGTGGAAGCCGGCGAAGCTCGAGGGCGAGCCGGGGCTCGGCCGATGGCAGGTCTTCCGCTACGAGCTCGAGCCTGGCGTGAAGGGCAAGGTCCGGGCCGTCGCGCGGGCGACCGACGCAAAGAAGAACGCGCAGCCCGAGAAGGCGGCGTGGAACCCGAGCGGCTACTTCTGGAACGCGTGGGACAGCGCGGAATGGGAGGCGTCGTGAAACGCTCCCTCCGCTCGCCTGCTGCCGTCGCGATCGCTGCACTCTGCACGCTCGTCGGATGCCCCCGAAAAGAGCCGCCGCCGGTGGCGGAGTCGGACGCGAGCGCGGTCCCCAGCGCGAGCGAGCCCCGGATCGACGCACGCGACATCGCGGACAAGGCGTGCCTCTCCTGCCACCAGATGGAGATGCTCGAGCAGCAGCGCCTCACGGAGGCGCAGTGGACCAAGGTGGTCACGAAGATGCAGGGCTGGGGCGCGAATCTCGAGCCGAAGGACGCGCCGCCGCTCATCGCGTGGCTCTCCGCGAGCTTCGGCCCGGACGCGGGCGCGTGGCCGGTCACGGGCCGGGCGCTCTCCCCCATCACGCCGGCCAACGATGGTAAGTACGCGAACGGCAAAGCAGAAACGGGCAAGGCGCTCTTCACGGACCGCTGCTCCGGCTGCCACGGTCCAGAGGCGCGCGGGCACATCGGAGTAAATCTCGTCGATCGACCGTTCCTCTACCGTGCGGATGACTTTGCGCGAACGGTCCGGCAGGGACGAGGAAAGATGCCGGCGGCCAAGATCGAGGACGCGGAGGTGGCCGACATCCTCGCGCATCTCCGCTCGCTCCGTTGACGCTGCGCTTCGAGCGATGGGGCGGCTCGCGCTACGGCTCGTGACGTCGGCCGTGGCAGCGGCGGTGCTCTTCGTCGCGCTGCTCGGAGCCTTCGCCTGGGACGAAGGCGTCGCGTTCGCGTGCGTCAACGAGACGATGAGCGAGACGGAGGCGGTCAAGAAGCTGAAGGCGGCGGAGGCGGCGCTCGACCAGGGCGACGTCCTCACCGCGCGCGAGCTCGCGGCCGACGTGCATCGCATCTACGACATCGTCGCGCCGACCTCCCCGGATCCGCTCGTCATCCGCGCCGCGCGTATCGAGGCGCTCGCCTACGTGCGCGACGGCAACGCGACGAGTGACGAGCTCTCGCGCGCGGTCTTCTACCTCCGGGACTGGGTGGAGCAGAAGGATCGGCTGCCGGGGACGGTCCCGACGACGCTCACGCCGGCGCCCGATCTCCTCGCGGACTACGGTGAAGCGCTCGAGCGTGCGGGCGAGGCCAGCGCGGCCTACGACGTCCTCAAACCGCTCGCGGAGAAGGACCTCATCGGCAGCGCGTACGCGTACGCCGCGTTCGCGCGCGCCGCGAAGGAAAGAAGCGATGCCGCAAACGCGGCGCTCGCTCGAAAGCGCTGCGAGACGATGGCGGTGACCCCGGCCGCCTGTCGGGGCGAGTACCCGCGGCAGCCGTTCCTCCGCGGCGACCCTCCGGACTTCGCGATGCTCGCCGCGCCCTTCCTCGGCCTCGGGCTCTTCCGGTCACGGAGGAAGAGGCTCTGGTCGGCGCATCACGCGCCCGTCTTCGCGGCCGCGATCGCGCTCTGCGGCGCGGGCGCGTTCCTCGTCGCGAACCTCCGCTTCGGCCACCTCGCGCTCGCCCTCGCGGCGGGCGTCCTCCTCTTCACCGGCGTCGTGCAGCGCGCGGCGTGGGTGCGCGCCGTACGCCGCGGCGAGGTGAGCGGCCTCTCGATCCGCGCGGCGGAGCCGGACGACGCCGCGCCGGCCACCCTCTGGTTCCTCGATGGCCCGGCGCGCCCCGAGGTGCTCGAGGCCACGACGCCCGAGAGCTACCGGCAGTCGGCGAAGCCTCCGATCCTCTTCCGGCTGGAGCAGAACAAGGTCTCGTTCGGCGCGCTCGTCATCGTTGGGCTGCTCATCGCGCTCTTCGCCGGGTGCGCCATTGTGCTCAGGTAACGCACGCGCGACGGCGAACCACGACCGCAAAATCCCGCGCGATCCCGTATGTGTGCGTCGAAATGCGGCAAAGAATGATCCTTCCGGCCGGAGATGGAGCTAGAGGTGCCTTCGGGGACACCCCGACGCCCCCGGAGGATTCATGAGCCGGAAGCCCACCAAGTTCGTCTTCGTTACGGGTGGCGTAGTTTCGTCGATCGGGAAGGGCCTGGCGAGCGCATCGGTGGGAGCGCTCCTCGAAGCCCGCGGCCTTCGGGTCACGATCATGAAGCTCGACCCGTACATCAACGTGGATCCGGGCACGATGAGCCCGTACCAGCACGGCGAGGTCTTCGTGACCGACGACGGCGCGGAGACGGACCTCGATCTCGGTCACTACGAGCGCTTCACGAGCGCGCGGATGACGCGAGCCAACAACTTCACGACCGGCAAGATCTACGAGTCGGTCATCTCGAAGGAGCGGCGCGGCGAGTACCTCGGCGCGACGGTGCAGGTCATCCCGCACATCACCGACGAGATCAAGGCGCGCGTCCGCGACGCGGTCGACAGCTCGGCGAACCGCCCCGACGTCGCGATCATCGAGATTGGCGGCACCGTGGGCGACATCGAGTCCTTGCCGTTCCTCGAGGCGATCCGCCAGCTCAAGGTCGAAGCGGGGCCGCAGAATGCGCTCTCGCTCCATGTCACGCTCGTCCCTTACATCGAGACGGCGGGCGAGCTGAAGACCAAGCCGACCCAGCACTCCGTGAAGGAGATGCGCGAGATCGGCATCCAGCCGGACGTCCTCCTCTGCCGCACGAAGACGTCGCTGACGAAGTCCACCAAGGACAAGATCGCGCTCTTCTCGAACGTCCCGGCGGACGCCGTCATCAGCGCGATCGACGTCGCCTGCATCTACGACCTCCCGCTGCATCTCCACTCGGAGGGCCTCGACGATCTCATCTGCGAGCGCCTGAACATCTGGAGCCGCGCGCCGGAGCTGGCGCCCTGGCAGAAGATCGTCGAGCGTTTCAAGAAGCCCGCAAAGGGCAGCGTGAAGATCGGCGTCGTCGGCAAGTACGTCCACCTGAAGGACTCGTACAAATCGCTGCACGAAGCCCTCGTGCACGGCGGCCTCGCGAACGAGGTCTCCGTCGAGCTCGAGTACATCGACTCGGAGGAGATCGAGCGCGAGGGTCCGGCGAAGCTCCTCGGCCACGTCGACGCGGTGCTCGTCCCGGGCGGCTTCGGCGATCGCGGCACGGAGGGGAAGATCCAGGCCATCGGCTGGGCCCGCACGAACAAGGTGCCGTTCTTCGGCATCTGCCTCGGCATGCAGCTCGCCGTCGTCGAGTACGCGCGCAGCGTCGCGGGCCTCGAAGGCGCGAACAGCGCCGAGTTCGATCGCGACACGCCCTACCCCGTCATCGACCTCATGCCCGAGCAGCGCAACGTCCGCAGCAAGGGCGCGAGCATGCGTCTCGGCGGGTTCCCGTGCACGCTCACGGCGGGCTCCATCGCGGCCGAGGCCTACGGCGCGACGGAGATCAGCGAACGCCACCGCCACCGCTACGAGTTCGCGTACTCGAGCGAGTACCGCGAGCAGCTCGAGAAGGCGGGCCTCATCCTCAGCGGCACGAGCCCGGACCGGAAGCTCGTGGAGATGGTCGAGCTGAAGGACCACCCGTACTTCGTGGGCTGCCAGTTCCACCCCGAGTTCAAGAGCAAGCCGACGGCGGCGCACCCGCTCTTCGCGCGCTTCGTGCGCGCCGCGGCGGAACGCATGGCAACGAAGGGCACGGCGCAGCGCAAGGCGGCCGAGGCCCAGACCCAGCCGAACTGACCTAGCGCAGGTCGACGCGCACGAGGACGGTCTCGGAGGCGAAGAGACCGTTCGTCGGGCGCGTGTAGCCGAAGAAGAGCGATTTGCCGCCCGCGGGCCCGAGCTCGGGGTGCGGGTACGCATCGTACGTCCACCCGTCGTGACCGCGTCGATCCGCGACGAAGAGAAGCACCTCGTCGCTCCACGGCCCCGTGAGCGACGAGGCGGTGCGCGCCACGACCTCGTTGCCGAGCGGTCGCGCGTACGTCGCGATCCATACCCCTTCGCGCCGGAACACGCAGAGCCCGGAGCCCGCGCGGAGCACGGGACGTGCGCTCGCGATGTTCGAGCTCCACGCCACCCCATCCCAGAACTCCCACGTGGCGCGCTGCTCGACGCTGGCGAGTGGAACGCGCGCGAGGGTGCAGCTCGCCTCGTCGATCCCACCGCCGGCACACGCGAAGGTGTGGAGACGCTCGCCGTCGATCGCGGCCGCCTCCCCGTAGGTCGGCTCGTTCTCGGCGAACAGCTTGTCGACGGGGCGTATGGCGCTCCCGTCGAAGTCGCTCCAGATCGCGAGCGAGCGTCCAGTGCCGTGAAAGTTCCAGGCGCCTGGCTTCGCGTCGATGATCTCGAAGAACACGAGCGCTCGCGCGCGCGGCGCGTCGAACGTCATCGCGAGCGGCCAGAGCGCCCAGCGCGCGCCGTCGGCGGCGTGGGCCTGGTTGTACGCCGCCTCCTCGGCCGTGAACGGGAAGAACGTCGTGGGCGCGCCGTGCCCGTCGAGGCGCTCCGCGAAATCGGAGAGGCCGTGCGACGGATCGGACCCGGAGAACGGATCGAGATCGTCCATCCACGCGAACGAGTTACTGTGGAAGTTCCTGCCCGCGTCATCGGACACGCTCAGGAACGTGTCGCCGTAGATCCAGACGGAGTGACCGAAGAGGGTCGCGCTCCGTCCCCCATCGTGACCGACGATCTTCGACGACTGCGGCACGAGCCCGACCTCGGCCGCCGACGCGACGGAGATCGCGGCCGGACGCGGCTCTTCATCGCTGCAAGCGACGACCGCCACGACCACGTAGACCGCCGGTGAGAGCCTCCTCAACGTGCTCGGTCTCTTGTACCACCGGATTTCTCGATGTGCGCGGTGGTGAACCTCCGGAGCGCCGACGGCCGCGAGGCGACGAGGCCCTTGCCGACGACGTCGTCGAGGGGCGGCCCCGAACCGGGCGACGACCTTCGACGCCGGCGCTCCGGCCGACGTTGGCCGACGACCCGCCGAACGCCGGTGAGAGCCTCGCCAAGGCGACCCGATCTCATGTACCACCGGCGCTCGCGATGAACGACGCCGAGAGCACGCACGCCTGGGCCACCCTCCTCCGGGACGACGCGCGGGGCGCGCGGGTGACCTACGTCCATCGCGCGGAGATGGTGATCGCCGTCGAGAGCGACGGTAAGGTGCTCGTGCGCGATCGCGGCGGGCCCGTCTTCCACATGGGCCGGCTCTGGAGCTACCGCACGCGCGTGGTGCGAGCGTGGCGCGTTCGGATCCCCTCCACGCGACACGCCGCGATGATCGCCAGCCTCATCGAAGCCGAGTTCCCCATCGGGCGCGTCGACGCGATGCCGGTCCCGGACGAGCTCTTCTCGTCCATCACGGTGTCGCATCGGACCGGAGACGAGGCGAGCATGGGCGCGCTCCATCGGGCGGTCGTCGGAGACATCGCGCTGCACCGGCTCGTCACCGAGCTCGATGGGATCGGCCAGGCGGTCAAGGGCGGGCCGCCGACGGAGCGCCTCGAGAACCCCGAGCTCCACGAGTGGGATCGGCTGGACGCTTCGGCGGGGCGCGCGCCGGACGATCTCGTCCCTCGCCCGACCGCAGACGCGATGACCCGAGCGCAGGCGAGCGTCGACGCGTTCTACGCGCAGCAGCTCGACGAGCGCCTTCGCTACGTGGAGGGCATGCACCCTCGCCGGACCTCCGCCGTCACGACCGAGCCCAGACCCATCGTCCACTCGCCGCCCCAGCCGCTCGTGGTGGGCGAGCCGGTCGTGGCGGGCAGGCCAGTCGCGGCGCGCGAGCCTCACGAGCGCCCCGAGGTCACGTGCACGTTCTCGTGCGCGCGCACCAGCGCTGCGGCGGGAGTCCTGACGCTGAGCCCCGACGGCACGCTCGCGCTGACGGGCTTCTCGCCCACGGGTAACGTGACGCGCCGGATCGAAGACGAAGAGTGGAGCTTGATCGCAGGTGCGCTCGCCGATGAGGACACGAGCGAGATCTGCGACTTCGATCCCGAAATGATCCCGTTCTACTGCTCGAGCTGCGATAGCTGCTACGCCGCGAGCGAGTGGAAGATCTACGAGCGCTCGGCCTCGAGCCTCGACGGCGTCTGCCCGCAGGGCCACCGCCGCGGGCTGCGGACCGACTGAGCCCGCCGATGACGAGGACGGCCGAGCACCTTGGCGACCGAGCAACGTGGGCGGAGTGTCGACTGATCATCACCGAGCTCTCGGGCCTCTCGGGCGGCTGGGGAGTAGCGCTGCGCGGCGATGGTGACGGCGCCGTCCTCCGCGCCACGCTACCGACACCGGATCAGGGCCGGGGTGGAGGACTCTGGGCGCGGGAGCAGCGGCTCTCGCTCTCGAGCGCGCAGGCGATCGGGCTCTTCACGCGCCTGGTCGAGCTCGACGTCCTCGCGTTCTACGCCGCACGTCCACTTCGGCCCGACGAGCCGTGCGCGATCGTGAGCATCCGCAACGCCGCTGGCCGCGAGGCGTCGGCGCAGAGACCGAAGGACGTCGCGGCCCCAGCGATCGACCAGCTGCTGAAGAGCGCGTCCCGCATCGCACGCGCGGCGCGCGACGCTCCGTGCACGCACGAAGGTCCGCTCGGCGTAGCGTGGAACCCCTGGCGCTGAGCGCAGCTCCGCGCCGCGAAGCGCAACTCCTGCTCGTCACGTGCAAGCTTCGCTCGACCCGCGCTTTCGCGGCGCCATCCACGTGTCCTCGAGCTACCGTCGAGCCGTGCTCACCCCCTCCTCCACCCACCTGCTCCGATGGATCGGCCTGCTCGCGCTCGGCGCGATGCTCGCGTGCGGAGGGCGGCGGCACGATGGCGGCAGGAACCATGGCGTCGCGAGCGGCGCCCAGCGAAGCACGCCCGCGCCGCAGGCGCAGGCCCCTGCTCCGACCGGCAAGTCGCAGCTAGAACCGACCAACGGAGGAGCCACCGTCTTCGAGGTGGCGGGCAACCGCACGTGGCTCGCAGATGGAAACCTTCCGGCGACACAGCGCTTCGGCGTCGCGCAGATCAACGAGAGCGGCTCGATGAGCTATCGCTCGGCGCTCGCCTGGGTCGAGGCGCTCAATGCTCGAAGCTACCTCGGCCACCGCGACTGGACCCTTCCCACGACCCCGGCGGAGGACCCCGCGTGCCAGAGCCACCACCGCTACGCCTTCGGCTTCGGCTGCAGGCAAAGCGCGTTCGCGTCGCTCTATGCAGCGCTCGGACTCGAGTCTCCGCGCTCGGCGGCCCCCGTATTCACGGGCGCAAACGCGAAAGGCTTCAGCAATTTTCAGCCGTATCTCTACTGGTCAGCGACGGTGAACCCCACCCACGAGAAGAACGAAGAGGGCTACAGCACCGTCTCCTTCGACAACGGGTTTCAGGGGAGCAACGTCTCGAAGAATCACCTCTTTGCCCTCCCGATGGTCAAGGGACGATTCGATCCGTCGAACCCGGCCGACCGTAGCAAGGTCGTCTTCGACGGCGAGAACACGTGGCTCGCGAACGCGAACCTGGCCGCCACCGAGACGTTTGGCGTCACCGGGATCGCGCCTGGCAAGGGCTCGATGCCCCACGACGTCGCGATGAGATGGGTCGAAGCCATGAATCGTGCGAGCTACCTCGGACAGAGCCGCTGGCAGCTTCCCCCCACGATCTCTCCCGACGAGGGATGCTCGTCGAAGAAGGACACGTTCGGCTATGGCTGCACGGGCAGCCCGCTCGGCCGTCTCTTCTACACGTACCTCGGACTCCGAGCCGGCGAACGCGTCGTCGCTTCCTCACCGACCGTCCTCGGCGCACTTCGCAACCTGCAGCCTTACCTCTACTGGTCGTGCCATCGCGGCCCGGACGAGCGATGCAGCGCGAACCATGACGATCCCGTCGCTGGTTTCGGCTGGAGCTACTCCTTCGGCAACGGCTTCCAGGGAACGACGACCCGCGACAACATGCTCTACGTCACCGCGTACTACCCCGGGAGGTGACCATCGCTCACGGAGACTGCGCAGCGCCGTCCGTGCCGGCGTCCACCGGCGCGACACACGTCTTCGTGACGCACTCGTCCTTCTTCGCGGCGCACTTCTCCTCGGAGGCGCCCGTGTCGTGGGCGATCTCGTGGCAGTCGTGGATCGGACCTTCGGCCGAGTCGAGCGGGTGGCAGGCATTGATGATGGCCTGGCACGACGGGAACGGGCTCGTGTGCTCACCGTTCGGCGTGTCGTGGCTGTGGTCGTCGTCGTGGTGATCGTCCGAGCAGCCCACCGCGAGCGGGAACGCGCCGAGCACACCCGCCGCGAGGAGAAGCTTGAAGCTCATGCTCGGGATCGTAACACTTGCAAAATGGTGCGGCTATTTCTCGACGTGGCCGATGATCGACAGACGCACGCCGAGGAACCCGTCCGAGACGGGCGACAGCGGATCGGCGAGGTTCGTGACCACCGCAAAGCCGTAGTCGTAGAACTCGGTCATGGCGCGTAGGGTGGGGCCGATGGCGATCGCGGAGCGGCTGCCATCCTTGGCGCGATAGGTCTCCGTGAAGACGCGCTCGGCGGCGGTCCCCGACGTGGGCGGATCCGCCGACGCGAAGAAGTAGAACTGGGCGCCCTCGATGGCGACCTCGAGATCCGGACGCGTCAGGTAGCCGATGTGCCCGGCGAGGCGGCCGGTCACGGTCGTCTTCGCCAGGCCCTGGTTGTCGAGGAGGATGTCCATGCCGTGGCGCGCCTGGAAGACGAGCGGGCCGCGGCGGATGCGGAGGTCGCCCGCGGGGCGGAAGCCGAGACGGCCTGGGAGGAAGTCGACGTAGTGCGTGGGATCGAGCGCGCCCACCTCGCGAGCGGCGGAGATGTTCGGCCGGTAGTCGCGCGAGAAGACGGAGGTCGGGAACATCACGCCGAGCTCGAAGCCGATCTCGAGCCACGTCGGCAGCGGGAAGACCGTGCGAATGTGCGCCTCCGCGTTGCCGGTGAAGCGGCGCACGCCGGAGGGACGCGCGGCCTCGCCGGGCGCGAGGCCGCCGTCGGGCGGGAGGGCAAAGCCGATCGGGTAGGAC
Source organism: Labilithrix sp. (assembly GCA_046351255.1). Classification (GTDB taxonomy): domain Bacteria; phylum Myxococcota_A; class Polyangia; order Polyangiales; family Polyangiaceae; genus Labilithrix. The sequence continues at coordinate 46,310 of JAXLYU010000025.1, read as the reverse complement.
CAGCCCACGAAGAAGCGGCGCGGGATGACCACGTTCGCCTCCATCGCCGCGCGCACGAGCCCGGCATAGGCGTGGCTGCGGGTGCCCTGCCGGTAGTCGGGATCGACGGAGAAGCGACCCAGATGCCAGTCGAGCGAGAAATCCACGCTGTGATGCGCGAGCTCGGGGAGCACGAAGGGGGCCGGGGCGCGCGGCGGCGACGCGGCCTCGGTGCGCGAGCGCGCGCTCTCGATCGTCTGCGGCACGGCGTGCGCGGGCGCGGCGGCCGTCATCACGGCCGCGCCGAGAACAGCCCTCACGAGCGCGCGTCTCACGTGTCCAGCTAGAGGCGAAGCGGCCGTGGATGCAAGCCTTGATTGCGCTATGGTGCGCGCCCGTGGTGGCGGTCTTCGCGAAGGCAGGTGGATTTGCCGATCGCCTCGTGCGGCGGTTTTTGCCAGATCCGTTCGCGCTGGTGCTGCTCCTGTCGCTCGTCGCGCTCGGGCTCGGCGCGCTGAAGACGGGTCAGCCCGCGGCGCTCGTCTCCATCTGGACCGGGGGCTTCGGCAACCCCGAGATCCTCAAGTTCGGGCTCCAGATCATCCTCATCGTGGTGACGGGCGAAGCGATCGCAGCGAGCCCGCCCGCCCGCCGCCTCCTCGCGCGGCTCACGAGCGTCCCCAAGACGGCGACCCAGGCGCTCTTCCTCGTCACCGGCTTCGCGATCGTCACGGGCTGGATCCACTGGGGCTTCGGCCTCGTCTCGAGCGCGCTCCTCGCCCGCGAGATCGGTCGCTCGCTCTCGGCGCGCGGCGTGTCCATCCACTACCCGCTCCTCGGCACCGGCGCGTACACGTCGATGCTCCTCTGGCACGCGGGGCTCACCGCGAGCGCGCCGCTCCTCATGAACACGGAGAAGAACTTCGTGAGCGAGGTGCTCGGCGTGAGCGGCCCCGCAGCGAAGGTCCCGCTCACCGAGACGATCCTTGCATCCTACAACTTGCTCGCGTGTCTCGCGATCGGGCTCATCGTGCCGTTCCTCGTCGTCGCGATGCAGCCACGGAGCGAGGTCCTCGGCTTCGAGGCGTTCGAGGCGCCCACCCTCGACACGGACGACGTCGAGCCGGCGCCCGCGACGCCCGCCGAGTGGCTCGACCGCACGCGGTGGCTCTCCTTCCTGGCGGGCGCGATCGGCCTGTCGTTCCTCGTCCCGCACTTCCGCGCCAAGGGCTTCGACCTCAATCACAACGTCGTCAACTGCGCGTTCCTGATGCTCGGCATGGTCCTGCATCGTTCGCCGGTCGCGTACGCGAAGGCGATCGCGAAGAGCGTCCGCGGTGTCTCCGGCATCGTGCTCCAGTTCCCGTTCTACGGCGGCATCCTCGAGGTCATGAAGCAGACCGGCCTCTCCGATTCCATCGCCGACGTATTCGTGCACGCGGCGTCGAGGTCGACGTTGCCGCTCTTCACGTTCCTCGCGTCCATCTTCTCGAAGAGCTTCGTCCCCTCCGGCGCAGGCGAGTGGGCGGTCGAGGGCCCCCCGATGCTGAAGGCGGCGCAGGCGCTCGGCGTGAGCTACGGCAAGGTCACGATGGCGGTCGCGTACGGCAACATGCTCGGCAACATGTACCAGCCGTTCTGGAGCCTTCCCCTCCTCGGCCTCATGGGGCTTCGCGCGCGCGACATCATGGGCTTCTGTCTGGTGCTCTTCGTCGTGTGCTTGCCCATCCTCGGGCTCGCGCTGATGCTCTGAAAACACCATCCATGTACTTTTGAATTGAGCACTTGAGTCCTCGGTCGATCGGGCGTCTGGATCCCTGTTTGGGCGAAGGTTGATCCAGGGAACGATGTAGGCCGCATCGAAGGCACCCGCGCCTCCGATTTTTCGTCGCGCAATGGTGGGCACGCAGCGTGCTTGAACGACGCGATGAGAGGTGTCGGGGATGCGTCTTGGAAATCTCTTCATCATCGGAACGTGCCTCGTCGCCATGGCGGTGGCGTGCACCCAGCGTCAGGCGGCCGTGAACGCGGACCAGGGTGATGACGACGACGACACCGAGGAGAGCGACCAGACCAAGCCGAAGTCGAAGAAGCAGCCGACCCAGGCGGAGGTCGACAACAGCTGCCTCGGCAAGGCTCAACTCGCGTTCGACAAGGGCTCGTGCACGACGTGCATGAGCGACAGCGCGGACTGCTGCCAGGCGACGATCAAGTGCTTCAACGAGGACAAGGAGTGCGGCGCGCTCCAGCAGTGCATGTCGGCCTGCGGCGGCGGCACCACGACGACGCCCGGCGGAACGGCGCAGACTCCCCAGGCCGCGTTCGCGAAGGTCTTCACCTCGCTCCAGCCGGCATGCGGTAGCTGCCACCTCGGCGGCACCGGCGGCGCGCCGATCTTCTTCGGGACCGACGCGGAGACGACGCGCGGGCTCTTCAAGGGCAAGAGCTACCAGCAGCCGAACTCGCTCCTCGTGACCAAGGGTCTCCACAACGGCCCCGCCCTCACCCCGGACCAGAAGCTCCTCGTCACCGACTGGCAGACGGCAGAGGCGGCTCCGCCCGCGACCGGTCCAGGCAGCGGCACGGGCACCGGTGGCGGTGGCGGCGGTGGCGGCGGCGGCGGTGGCGGTGGTGGCACGGGCGGCGGTGACGGCGGCGCGGACGGGGGCGGCGGCAACGCGGCGGTCGTGCAGTGTCAGGCGAAGTGCAAGGCCGACCACGCGGGCGGCCTCGCGAACTGGCAGAGCTACAACAACTGCTCGACCGTCCTCTGCAAGGCCGACTGCTCGAACTGACTCGACCGAACCGCTCCGGTCAGAGGTCGCCCTCGAGGCGCATGAGCGCCTGGTCCATCTCCTCGATGGCGTGATCGAGCGCGGCCTTCGTCATCTTCCACTCTTCGATGCCCGAAGAGCGGAGGCCGGCGATGCGCGAGAGCACCTCGCTCCTCCGCGTCTGAAAGGTCGTCATGTCCGTGTTGAAGCGTCCGCGCTTCGCGGCCGGTACACGCGAGCTCTGGTTCTGGATCTCCACCGCACGCGCCGCCGCCTTCTGGACGTGGTCACGCGACCAGTCCTCCGTCCCCCGCCGGTCGGCGTCGTGCGCCTGCTTCGACCACTTCGCCTTGTCCTTCGCCGCCGCCTGTGCGTTCAAGCGCGCCTGCTCTTCCATCTCGGCCTGGTTCGGACCGATCTTCGCGAGCTCGTCCTCGTCCTTGCCGAGGGTCGCCGGCCCTGGCGCCGGCGCGACCTCCGCGTTCGTCGGGGCGATGCCAGCCACCTCGTTCGTCGCCACGATCGGCGGCGACGTTGGAGGAGGATCCGACGAGCCCGGCGCTCTCTCTCTGCCGGCCACCGGCTCCGAAGGCGGGCCCTTCGCTTCACGCGAGGCGCAGGCCGAAGCGAGGGTCACGAGCGTCATCGCCAGAACGAGATTCCGAGCTGCCATGGGACACGAACGAGCAGCGGGCGTGCCCGACGAGTCGTGCGCAAAACACCAGTCGTTACGGTCCGTTCAGGCGTCTCTGCGGCAGCGTGCCGTCGCGAGCTGCCTCACGTGAGGCGTGGTAGAGGTGAACGATGCGGCGAGCGCTCGCGATCGTGACGATGGCGCTCGTCCTCCTGGCCCCCTGCCTCGCGCGTGCGGCCGAGGTCGTGAAGGTGCTCGTCCCCGACCGCGGCAACCTGCAATTCACGAGCTTCTGGGTCGCCGATGCGGCGGGCTACTTCGCGGAAGAGGGGATGCAGATCGAGATCGTCACGCCGCCCGGCCCGCCGCAGGCGGAGGCGTTCTTCGAGGCGCACGAGGCAGACGTCGCGGTCCTGCCACCGCCGGTCTACGCGAGCCTCATCTCGCACGGCGTCCCGGTCGTGCTCGTCGCGAATCTCCTCGCGAACGATCCCATCAACCTCGTCGTCCGGCGCTCCGTCATGGAGGCGCGCGGCCTCCGGGCGGACATGCCGCTGAAGACGCGCCTCGAGGGGCTTCGCGGCCTCAGGCTCGGCGTCGCGCCCCACCCGCCGACGCGCCTCCGCCTCCTCTACTCGTCGGTCGGGCTCGACGCGGACAAGGACATCACGCAGGTCATCCTCCACGGCAAGGAGCAGAACGAGGCCTTCCGCGAGAAGGAGGTCGACGCGCTCTACGCCCACACGCCGTACCTCGAGCGCGCGCTCCTCCACGACGACGCGGTGATGCTCGTGAACCAGTCCGCCGGCGAGGTCGCAGGCCTCGCGCAGCGGCAGATCCATGCGCTCACCGTCCGGCGATCGTTCCTCGATCTCCACGAGCCGATGGTCCGGGGACTCGTGCGCGCGATCGCGAAGGCGGAGGTGCTCGCGCGGACGAAGCCCGACGCGAGCAGCGTTCATCTCGCGAAGACCTTCCCGCAGCGAGACCGCGCGGAGATCGATCTCATCGCCAGGCTCTATGCTCCCGCGATCCCGGAGACGCCAACCGTCCACGCCGACCTCATCCCGAACGCGGTCGACCTCTTCCCGGCGGAGAAGGCACGCCCCGACCTCTCGAAGGTCGACCTCCACGCCCACGTCTTCGTCATCGCGCCGCCGATCGCCGATCGGGCCCCGCTCACCGAGCAGCGCTGGTTCCAGATCCTCGGCGCGGTCGTGGGCGGCCTCGTCTTCGTCGTCACCTCGGCCCTCATGCGGGCACGAATGATGAAACGGGATCTCCCGCCCGACGCTCGCACGTAGCACCTTGTTTTCGCGGACCTGGGCTCAGTACTGCAGGCAGGCGCGGATCCCGGTCCTCTTGCTGGTCGCGGCGGTATGGCAGGTGTTCTTCGGCGCGGGCGCCGCGGCGCGTCGGCCGTCGAAGGACTTCGCGGCGAACGCCTCGCCCGTGTCGCCCCCGCTATCGTCGTCGCCGCTGCTGTCCTCGTCGGCGCTGCCGTCGTCGTCGCCGCTGATGTCCTCGTCGGCGCTGCTGTCCTCGTCGGCGCTGCCGTCCTCGTCGTCGCCGCTGCTGTCCTCGTCAACACTGCCGTCGTCGGCGCTGCTGTCCTCATCCGCGCTGCCATCATCGTCGTCGCCTTGCTCGTCCGAGGCGTCGTTGCCAACGTCGTCGAGATCGCCGCCCTCGTCTGCGGCGGGCAGGTCATCGGTCGCCTGCGCATCGTCGTCGCCGCCCGCCGGCTCGCTGTCACCTTCGTTCGCGGGCGCCTCGTCGGCGCTCTCGTTCGCGGGAGCCTCGTCGGCGCCCTTGCCCGCGGGCGGAGCCTCGTCGGCGCCCGACTTGGAGGCGCTGTCGTCGACGCCCGCCTTCGCGGGGCCACTGCTGGCGCCGCTCTCGTCGCCGCCTTCCCTCGCGCCGCGGTCGCCGTCCTTGGCGTCGCTCTCCTTGTTCCCGGCCCCCGAGCCCGCGGACGCCTTCGTGCTCTTCGGATCGCCGGACTCCGTGCTCTTCTCCCCGCCCTCGTCCTTGTTGGACTCGTTCTTCGCGATGCGCTTGCCCTTCGTGTCGTAGTTCTTCGCGTCGTAGGTGTCCGGGTTGTTGTACGCGTCGTACTTCGAGTCGCTGATGTAGCCGTACTTGTGGCCGAAGTGGATGGCCCAGTAGTTCATCGAGTCGGCCACCTCGTCGTCGGGCCCCACGCGCCCGCCCGCGCTGCCACCGCCCTTCTTCGCGGCGCGGAGGGAGCGGAAGCTCGTCGTTGATGAGCCGGTCGCGGTGCGCCAGTCCGCGGTGAAGGCGCTCGCGAAGGAGAGGCTCTTCGCGGGGATGGTGTTGCGCGTGACGGTGCGCGTCTTCGCGTCCCAGATCCATTCGCCGCGCTTCGGAAGGATGGACTCGATGTGGACGGCGCTCCTGTCCTCGCGGATCGTCGTGAGGAAGCGGACCTTGCCGTTCGCGTCCTGGCCGTCGATGGTCCCCGCCTTCGCGCCGTTCGCGCCGGAGAGGACGGTCGAGTGCCAGCGGGTGATGCCGAGCTGGTCCTGCGACTGCGCGCTCGACACGGCGGACGTCACACGCGCCTTCATGCGCGTCGAGCCGCCCGTCGTCTCCGGCGGGGCGCAGGCGATCGCCGCGCTCGAGATCACCACCGTGCCGACCACGAGCCGAATTCCCTTGAGGCAGAGCATCGGCTGCCCCTGCAGCAGGGCCGGTGCCAAGGCGGCCTGAACCCGAGCCTGAACCTGAAAAATCGGCTCGAAGCAGGTCGGAGACGCCTTCGAAATGGCCGGCAGATCACCCTGGTCCTCCGGTGCACTGCGCTGGAACGCGGGAGTAACAAGTGGCCAGATCACCGATGACATGTGCGACCTGGTGCGAGCGCCGGGTCGCGCGATACGGACACGACCGTGTCCGGCGGGTGGTGTCGGTCGAGGAGGCGTCGCCGCCAGCTTTGCCCAGGTTTTCTCGGGGTTTGTTGGAGGTACGACATCGGCATCTTGCTTGCTGAAGTCGCGTCACGATGCGTGTCGTCCTCGGAAGCGTCCTTCTTCTCGCGCTCGGTGGAGCCTTCGCGTGCGCCATGGAGACCGAGGCGGCAGACACCGAGCGGGGGCGCGGGTCGAGCCTGGGCCGGTCGAGCGACTCGACGACGCCCAGCGCGAAAGCAGAGGCGCCTGGGGCGGCCGCGGCGTCCGCCGCCCCGCTCGCCCCACTGCCCACGCCGCGCCTCATGGGCGTCCGCGAGACGTGCAAGCTGATCAACGGTACGGGCGTCGACGATCCCACCGCCAACAACCTCCACTTCGAGACGAACCTCAAGGGGACCGACCTCGGCATCCCGGTGCAGCACGACGGCACGGTCTACTTCTTCTTCGGCGACTCGATCGGTTTCCGGGGGATCTGGAACTTCGGAGAGTCGCAGCCCGACGCGGTCGGCTTCGCGAACGCAGCGGACGTCGCGCGCGATCCCGGCACGCTTTGCTCGCAGATGAGCTTCCTTCGCGTGGCCGGGGACGCGGTCGGTCCGAGAGAGGACGCGCGCATCAAGACGGACTGGGCCGCCGTCTCGATGGCGCCGCCGCCAGGGCACACGCTCGGCGAGTTCATTCGGAACCCGGCCGGCCACGGGAAGTTCCCGAATTTGCCGGGCGACTTCGAGGTGCCGTCGGGCGCGTTCTCGGCCAACGGATCGATCTATGTATTTTACACGACGGTGAACGCGCAGGTTCAGATGAAGGGGTCGTACCTCGCGAAGTGGAAGGCGCCATCGCCGAACGGTCAGCCCAACCTCGACATCCTCTACCACGTCGATCAGCGCTTCGACCCCAGCGGTGAGCTCCGTGGCGACTTCATCAACAACGCCACGATGGTCGTCGGCGACCACGTCTACGTCTACGGCTCCGGCGAGTACCGCGCATCGCCGATCCAGCTCGCGCGCAAGAAGCTGGCGGCGCTCGACACCCCTGGCGGCTTCGAGCGATTCGACGCCGCGACCAAGACCTGGAAGGGGCCGCGCGAAGCGACCACGCCCATCGTGACGGTGGCCGCGACCGGAGAGCTCTCCGTGCGCTTCTACCCCAGCATCGGCCGCTACATGATGATGGCGCAGGAGGGCACCCCCACCCGCAACCAGATCGTCGCGCGCTTCTCCGCGGCGCCCGAGGGGCCGTGGTCCGAGGGCGTCGTCGTCGCGGACATGGCCGACGCGGGCTGGCGCGGCAAGTACTGCTGCGCGGGGAACGCCTGCAACGGCGAGCAACTCTTCCACTGCGACCGCGCCGGCTTCTACGGCACCTATCTCCTCCCCGAGGTCCAGAAGAACGCGAACGGATCGTTCGTCACCACGTTCCTGATGTCGACGTGGGATCCGTACAACGTCGCCCTCATGCAGGCGACGTTCGAATGAAGGCCGGTCCTTGCTTCCTTGTCGTCATCCTCGTGGGCTGCACGGCGGCGGGCTCGGGTAACGACTCGCCGGCGGCCCGCGGCGCGAGCCGCCACGACACACCGGGCGCCGCCTCCCGCGATCCGTCGTCCACGAGCGCGGCGACGTCATCGCCCGCCGGCGAGCTCCCCGGCGAGACGGCGGAGGCATCGAAGGCGCCCGTGCCCGTGCGCACCGCGCCGAAGGCCCTGCCCGTCCCCGACGGCTTCTATCCTCGCCTCATCCGGCGCGAGAACGGCACGATCGTCGCGTCCGTCGTCCGGTCTCTTCCCAGCGGAAGGATGGGCGCGACGATCTTCGAGTCCACGGACGAAGGCCTCTCGTTCACGGAGATCGGCGCGGTCGACGATCCGATCACCCAGGGCGGCCTCTGCTGCGGCACGCTCTACGAGCTCCCGCGCGCCCTCGGCGCGATGCCGAAGGGCACGCTCCTCTGGTCCGCGTCGTCGGGCGGCGACGCGCCGAACACGCCGATGACGTTGCCGATGTGGAAGAGCGAGGACGACGGCCGGACGTGGCGATTCGTCTCGAAGATCGCGACCGGCGCGAAGCCGCGCAAGAACGGGGGGCTGTGGGAGCCCGAGCTCTCCATGCTCGACGACGGGCAGCTCGCAGCGCACTGGTCGGACGAGACGGACGGCGCCCACAGCCAGAAGCTCGTCGTCGCGCGCACGAGCGACGGCGTCACCTGGAGGGATCAGCACGACACGATCGCGCTGCCCACATTCGGCCTCCGTCCCGGCATGGCCAACGTACGCCGCGGCGGGAGCGGTCCGTTCACGATGACCTACGAGATCTGCGGCCTCGGCGGCGACAGCTGCTCGGTGTGGATCCGGATGTCGAACGACGGCTGGAGCTGGGGCGATCCGAAGAGCCAGGGCCTTCGCATCGCCACCGTCGACGGGCTCCACTTCCGGCACGCGCCCACGCTCGCGTGGAGCGCGGCGCCTGGCGCGAACGGCCGCTTCTTCGTGATCGGCCAGATGACCTACGCCGCGAACGGCGCCGTCGCCGGCGGCACGAACGGCGCCGTGGTCCTCGCGAGCCCCGAAAACAGATCACATGCATGGTACACGGTCCCCGCGCCCGTCCCCGTACCCGAGGCCTTCGACGACTTCTGCCCGAACTACTCCTCGTCGCTGCTCCCGCTCGACGATGGTCGGGTCGGCCTCGAGCTCGCCTCGAAATGGGACGGCAAGCAGTGCAAGACGTACTTCGCCCGCGGCCCGCTCATCGACACGAGCGACGCGTCGGAGATCGCAGATGGCAATACCTACCGCATCATCAGCACACAGAGCGGCCTCTGCCTGGAAGGCGAGCGGCAGCAGCCCTGCAGCGGCGCCGCCGCGCAGCGCTGGAAGGTGACCCGCGAAGGCGCCGCGATCACGCTCGACAACGGCGCGAAGCTCCGCGACACGACGTGGAAGCCGCGCGCGGTCGGGCTCGGCTACTACGAGCTCCGGCGGACGGACGCGGCCAGGTGCCTCGACCTCTCGGGTGGGTCCACCGCCCCTGGCGCGGCGGTCGCCGAGTGGGACTGCAACGATCTCGCACCGCAGATCTGGAAGCTCGAGGCGCTCTAGCAGCCGTGTCGCGAACGCGTCTCGACTCGCCAGCGTTGCTCGAACGGCAAGGCGGCGTGAACGAACGACGTGTGGTCGATGCCCCTCGCGAGTGCCACGCTTCGCCCATGCTCGAGGTGACGCTGCCGATGTCCGTGAGCTTGAAGTGGGTGACCTACGCGTGCCGCATGGCCGGCGCAGCGAGGCCGCGCTGGAGCCGCGAGCACGCCACGTGGACCACCACCGCGCGCGGCCCGAACGGCGAGCTCGAGACGATCACGCTCCGCTCCCCCGCACCGACGAGCGTGATCCTCGACTCCGACGGCGACACCGCCCATCGCATCGTGACGAGCCTCTTCACGGGGATGCGCTGGGCCGTGCGCCAGCGCGCCGCCTAGTCCTGACTAGACATCGTCCTGGTCGTGCTCGCCGGCGCCGACGCGCTCGACCAGCTCTTGCAGCTTCGTGTGATTGAACGGCTTCTGCAGGACCGGCACGTCGCTCTCGTCCGGCGGGAGCCCGCCCGTGATGAAGATCAGGCGGCGCGCCTGATCCGGCGCCAGCAGGCAGAGCTCCTCGTGCATCTCGGTGCCCGAGACCCCCGGCATCATCAGGTCCGTGATGATGACGTCGAAGCGCTCGCCGGCGGCGATGATCTCGAGCACCGGCCTCGCGCCGCTGAACGCAGCGATGTCGTGGCCCGGGAAGAGCCGCGTCACGAGGAAGACCATGACGCTGTCGTCATCGACGACGGCAATGCGCATCCCCGTGAAGGTATCTTACAGAAAGTTCAGATTCACCGATTAAACCGGAACCAACGACCGCCAGCTCACTTCTTCAGGAGATTCGCGGGCTCGAACTCCCAGCGCACACCGGCAAGGAGCTGCCGATAGGGGCCCGGAAAGATGCCCTCCGGACGCCGCGCGATGACGTACGTCGTGTCGAAGACGTTCTTCGCCGAGAGCCGGAAGGTCAGCCCGGTCCCCTTCCAGCGCCAGTGCGCGGTCGCGTCGAAGATGTGGCGCTCCTTGATGAGGCCGACCACTCCGAAGACGTCCTCCGGCACCGTGTTCGCACCATCCGTGTATTGCGAGCTCACGAAGGTATACGCCACCTGACCGCCAAGGCCGCTCCGGTGCTCGACGTCGAAGTTCGCGTTCAGCGAATGGAGCGGCGCATACGAGAGGAGGTTGCCCGCGAGCGGACCGTGGCGAAACGTGGCATGCGAGTAGGTGTACCGCGCCCCCAGCTCGAGGGTGGTGGGGACGTCGAGCAGCTTGTCGATGGCGAGGACGAGGCCGCTCTCGACACCGTAGATGTTCGTCGCGCCGATGTCGGCGAGGTTGCCTTCGCCCGAGGCATTCGGATTCACCGCGACCTGGTTCATGTAGTTCGAGAGGAAGCCGGTCGCCTCCGCGCGGAGAAACCGGAGCTGCTGGCCGCGCGTGCCGATCTCGTAGCTGATGCCGCGATCGCCCTGGAGCTGGGTGGTCTGCCCGCGAGCGCTCACGCTCGACGTGATGCGCGGCGGCGCGAAGCCGTAGTGCATGTTGCCGAACACACTGGCGCGCTTGGTCCCGTAGACGATGCCGACCCCCGGGATCACGCCCGTCGTCGGCTTGCTACCCGTCTCGTACACGTCCACGCCGACCTCGCGCAGCGTGTACGTCTTGCTGTTCACGGTCTCGAGGCGAAGGCCGGGTGTGACGATGAGGTCATCGCCGAACGCGATGCGATCTTGCAGGTAGAGCGCCCCGGCCAGGCTCGTCCGTTTCTGCTCGAAGTCGACCGAGCCCGCCCACGTCTGCGGATAGCCTCCCGTGCGCTGCTGGTAGTGCGCCCGCTCCTGGAGGAGGCGACCGCCGAAGTCGAAGGTCTGCTCCACGAAGCCGAGCTTCCAGCGATGCTCGAACCTCGGCTCGAGCCCGATGACGGAGTAGTCCCGGCTGAGGATGGTGTTGCCGTTCTGGAAGTAGACCGCGCCGCCCGGCACGGAGGTGTCGCCGTACACGCGGAGGTAGCGATCGCCGGCCACCGGATTGCGCGTCCAGTCGGGGCGGCGCCAGTCGCGATCCGTGATGTACCCGTACGCGAGCGTCTTCAGCTTGGTGCTCGCGCCGAGCCTCTGCTCGTGCGACGCCGACACGGCGTAGCGATCGAGGATCGAGTGTGCGTCCGGCGACAGGGTCGGCCGGCGAGGATTCGCCTTGAACATGTCGCGCGTGATGCCGATGTCGTCCGAGGCCGAATCGTCGTGCTGAAAGTCGGCCTTGAACGTCACCTCGCCGTTCGGCCCCGTGGGCAGGACGATCTTCGCGAGGCCGCTCCACTGGTCGAAGGGCTGATCGCGAAAGCCCTCGCCGTGACGGTAGATGAGCTGCGTGACGTAGCGCGCATCGCCGATCGTGTCGCCGTACTGCGCCATGCCGCGGACGTAGCCGTAGGTGCCGACGTCGAGATCGGTCGTGATCGTCTGCCGGTCGGGCGGCGCGAGCGTGATGAAATTGATCGTGCCCGAGAGCGTCTGCGGGCCGAAGAGGATGTTGCCCGAGCCCTTGACGACCTCGATCGAGCGATATCGCTCGATGACCGGCGCATGGTTGAGGTCCGGCTCCGAGTAGGGGTTGAGCGCCATCGGGATGCCGTCCTCGAGCATCAGGACTCGACGGCTACGACCCGACTCGAGCCCGCGAATGCTGATGTCGATGCGCGAGCCGCCGCTGAACTCCTGACGGACCTGGACCCCGGGCACGCGACGAAGCGCCTCCGCCGTATCGACGGGCTGCTGGCGACGCAGCGCCTCGGGCGTGATGACGGTGCCGGAGCCGGGGACCTTCTGCAGCGAGTCGGCCTTGTTGCCGATGATGCGGACCTCGCCGGCGCTCTTCTCGTCGGGAGCAGGCGCTGGCGCCGGCGACCCCTCGGGCGGCGGCTCCTCCGCCAGCGCTGGCGAGGACCACACGAGAACGAGCGCCGCCAGACCGATCCGCTTCATGGGTTGCGACAGATCCCGCGCGGGTTGCAGCCGCTGGTGCATTCCGCGTCGCTCCGGCAGGAGCGTGTGCAAAGCAGCGTGCTGGCAAAGAGCTCGCAGCGACAGCCCTCGCATTCATCGGCGTTCGCGCAAGGCTCGAAGTCCTTCTTGAGCGCGCCCGAGTCGTCCACGCCGGCTTCGCGCGTGCAGGCGCCCGCTTCGGAGGTCCCCGAGTCCTTGCCCGCATCGATGCCGGGCGTGGTGCCATCGCAGACGCACGGCGAACCACGGTAGCTGCCGTTCGCGCACGTGGCATAGCCGGGCACGCCGCCGGCGCACGTGCACGCGATGAGGTCTTCGCCGTAGCAGTCCTCGAAGTCCTCGCCGCACGCCGCGATCGCGACGATGACGCTCGCCGGCAGGACGAGGAGCAGACGCATCAGTCGCGCTTGCAGAAGCCCTGCTTGTTGCAGGTCCCGGTGAGCGGCGCGACGCACACCGTCGGTGCGTTCTCGGTCGTGCAGTTCAGGGTGCAGAAGTGCTGGGCGTTGCCGGGGAAGCAGACGTTGCTCTCGCACTCCGAGCCGTCGTTGCAGCCGACCGTCGCGTTGGGCTTCTTTCCGGTCCCGCCGGCATCGGCGCCGCTGCTCGACGTGGAAGAAGTGCTCGTGCCTCCGGGCCCCGGCGCGCCTTCGTCACCGCTGCATGCGAAGAGCACGGCGGAGATGACGAGCGCCCCCGCGCCAGGAAGACTCCACTTCATGTCGACATCTTCGCCGCACCGGGCCGGTTTCGCCAACTTGGACGTTGTTACAAGCGCGTGACCCCTCACGGCGGCGGATCGCAGACGAGCGTGCGGCTACAGCTCCCCGCGAGCGGCTCGATACAGACGGTGGGCGCGTTCTCCTTCGTGCAGTTGAGCGAGCAATAGTTGTTCTCTTCTTCGAGGCCGATCACGCAGAGGTTGCTGTCGCAGTCCTCGTTGGCCTTGCACCCGCGATCGCCGAGGCGCCGGCCGGAGACACCCGAGTCGGTCACGGTCCCCGTCGGCGGCTGGTCGACCTTGTTCGCGTCCGGCCTCGTGGTCGTCTCGCCGCCGTCGCTGGCGCTCGCGTCGGCCTTGATCACGACGACCTCCTGGTCCTTGCACGCGGCGAGCGCGATCAGCGACGCCCCCACGAGGACCGGGACGAGCAAGAAGAAGCGCCTCATCGTTCGATCATCGCACGAACGACGCCCGCGTCGAGGGCGCGTCGCATGACCTCGTGCGTCCTCCGGTGACCAGGCTTTTCCGCGCGGAGGACGCCGATCGGCGCGCCACCGTGCAGGTAGAGGTCGCCGAGCAGATCGAGGAGCTTGTGCCGCGCCGGCTCGTCGGCCTCGTACGGTCGTCCCGCCGCGAGCACGTCCGTCTCCGTGAAGACGAGCACGCTCTCCGGCCGAACGTGGCTGGCGAGGCCGCGCACGAGGAGGTCGCCGAGCTCGTGCTCGAAGCCGAACGTGCGCGCCGGCGCGATGCGTGCGCGAAAGTCGGCCGCGTCGCCGTTCCACGAGGCGCCGGGCGCGATGCGCGCGTCGCCGTAGTCCACCGCCACCTCCACGTGGACCTCGGGGCCGGGATGGAACGTGTAGCCCTCGATGATCGCGTCGCGCACGATGACGGGGCGTGGGCCGGCGGGGACCTCGGGCAAGGCGTCGAAGAACGTGGCCGAGCCGCCGTCGGCGAGCGGCACCTCGGGCCCTTCGAGCTCGATCGCGAGGCCGGTGCGGATCGAGCGCGCCTCGAGCGCGGCGAAGAGGTGCTCCACCGTGCCGATACCGTTCACGGTCGTGGAGCGATCGGTGCTCGTGAGCACGAGCTCGCCGATGGGCACACCGTTCAGCGTGACCGGACCGCTGGCGGGCCGGAGGCGAAGCGTCGCCTCGTGCCCCCGATGCATTCCGCGTCCGGCGATCACGCTTCCGCTTTCTCGTCCCGCTCTTCTTCCTTCCGCGCTCGTACGCTCGCGGGCGCGGCGGGCTTCTGTCGGCTCACGAGGGCGGTCGCGAGCCATGCGATGACGACGCCCGCGAGGCCCCACGCACCGTACATCCACTGCGGAGGAGCAGGCGTGCGGGTGGCGACGCCCTTCGCCTTGCCGATCGTGGCTTCGAGGAGCGGCTCCCAGCGCGAAGCGTGCTCCGTGAGATACGACGCGGTGACGATCGCGGTGCCCTCGTCCTCGGGGAACATGAGCTGCAGCTTGCGCTGCTTGATCGTCTTGGAGGGCAGACCGAAGGCGGTGAGGTCGACCTCCTTGTCGCAATCTCCTTCGATCATGCCGACGCGAGCGCCGTCGGCGCGCGTGCGGAGCTCGTGGCGGCGATGCACCCACGTGCAGCCCTCGAATGCGCTCGGCATGTCCTCGACGAGCTTCGCGAGGTCGCGCTCCTCGACGCTCATCTCCTTCGCCGTCGTCGTGACGACGATGGTGGGCGGGTTTGGGTTCCGCGCCGGATTGTTGAACGGGCCCGTCGTCGAGCCCTCCTCGAAGACCCAGACCTCCGCGCCCTCCGCCCCCTTCACCTTCTCGGTCGGATGCTTGAACCCCTCGGGGGGCTCGTAAACGAAGGCGGTTCCTGCTGATTTGCCGCGCGGCGACGTGATGAGCGGCCCGACGACGACGAACAGGAGCGCGACGATGAGGACGACGATCGCGCGGCGCACGGTGCGGACTTAAGCCATCTCCCGGCGGCGCGTCAATGCGGGTTACACGGACGTGACGCGGGAGTAGAGTGCGCTGCTCTCGAGGGGTAAATCATGCGCGCTCTCTCCGTCGTTCTGCTCGGTCTCGCGGGTCTGGTCATCGGCGGCTGTGACAGCTGCTCGAAGCCGGCGGAGAACACGGCGCCCGATGCGGCGAAGCCGGCGACCTCCGCGTCGGCGCCCGCGACCCCGTCTGCCGCCCCGTCGGCGAGCGCAGCGACCGAGGTCGACTCGGGCGCGGCCCAGCATGCGATGAGCAACTGCCCGACGGCGGTGGCCGGCGTGGAGACGGCGATCAAGGACGTCGATGGCGGCGTCGAGATCGCGATCACGGCGAAGGACGAGGCGGCGACGAAGGAGATCCGCGAGCGCGCGAAGAAGAGCCTCGAGGCGGACAATCTGAACCTGAAGGCCGACGGCGGCGCGACGGTCCAGCACAATCACTCCGGCGCGGGCGGCGGCACCACGGGGCGTTGCACGATCATCCAGCGCGGCACGAAGCTCTCGAGCGCGGAGATCCCGGGCGGTGTGAAGATGACCGTCCTCGCGAAGGACAAGAGCGAGCTCGACTGGGTTCGCCGCGAGACGCGCGAGCGCGATCTCGAGGCCAAGTCGAAGGCGTCGGAGGGCGCGGGCGCCCATCGCATGGCCCACTGCGCGAGCGCGGTCGAGGGCGCGAAGACGGCGGTGAAGGACACGAAGGACGGCGTCGTCGTCACCATCACCGGCCCGGCGGACAAGGTCGCGGAGATCCGCTCGCGCGCGAAGCACACCGCTGACGTCGCGAGGAAGGGCGACGCCGCAAAAGTACAGCACAGCGGCGAAGGCACCGGCGGCGGCGGCGTGGGCCGTTGCCCGATCGTCGTCGAAGGCGAGACGGCCGTGGAGCTGAAGGAGATCCCGAACGGCGTCGAGGCGACGGTCACGACGAAGAAGGACATCGCCGCGCTTCAGAAAGAGGCGAAGGACCGCGCCGCCAACTTCAAGTAACGAAAACGCCATAAACGTCAAAACCATCACGCGGCGGCACTTGCGCAGGCGAGCGCGCAATGACGCTGCAAAAGTCGGATCTCACTGGATCCCCGGCCGGCGACCAGCGTCCGAGGCGCCTCCTTAAAGAGAGAACTTCCATGGACGCCCGCTTTTTACAGGCGGGCGCCTTGGACAATTCCACAAGGTTTCAGCTCACTTACGGCCCGAGTTTGCGGCCCGTGAGCATCAAGTGACCTGGGGGTGATCCACCAACAGGGCAAGGAATGGACCGAAACCCACACTTCCGCTGAGCCGCGATGGACCCGTAGTGGATCCCAGTTACATCGTAGTTACAGGGAGTAAACGCTACTCGGGTGACCCAGATCACCGGTCAATCCTGTCATGGGGTCGATGTAGGACATTCTCACGCAAAGCTGGCATCTGGCATGCAGAAGATGCGTTCACTCGCATGCGCTGCACGACGGTCCTTCTGGCTCTCACTGTCCTCTCGGGTACGTTCGCGTGCTCCAAGAAGGCGGCTGAGCCCACCAAGACCGAGTCGGTCGCGACGAAGCCCGTCCTCCCCGCCGCCCAGGCCGCCGAGAAGGCGATGGCGAACGACGGCAAGCTCGATCCGAACGATCCGAAGCACGGAACGCGCAAGCTGATGGGCCTCGACGCCCCCGTCTACGTGGACGGCGCTCAGGCGGGCGTCTTCCGCGCGGGCGAGCTCATGGTCCCGTCCCGCACGACCGAGTCCGGCGACATCCGCTGGAATCTCCACGACTATCTCGCCTCGATCGGCGTCGACATGGCGGCCCTCAAGTCGGTCCACATGTACGGGAACGGCGATCGCATCGCCTCCCTCGAGGGCTCCGAGATCCGCAAGGACAAGAGCCGCTTCGAGGTCGCCTTCTCGTCGGGCGACACCGGCAGCCCGGTCGCGCGCTGGACCGTCGAAGGCCTCAAGAACGAGTTCATGGTTCACGAGATTCGCCGCATTGCGGTCTACGTGAAGAAGGCGCCCGCTTCGATCAACATGACGAAGCAGTGCCATACGTCTGCGGACGGCGACTGCACCGCCGAGATCCCCTACTCGGACGGCGTCGTCGCCAAGGGCACGCGCATCTACGTCGACGGCAAGATGGTCGGCTTCGTGAAGCGCCGCCAGGTCACCGACGCGATGATCGTCGGCGCACCGGCCGCGGACCCGAGCAACAACAAGTACGCGGTCGCCAAGCTCCTCTCGGCGATGAACGTCGACCTCACCAGCGTCAAGACCATCGAGGTCATGGCGGGCGACGACGTCATCGCGCGCGCCACGGGCGAGCGCTTCCTCGCCAAGGGCACCGACACCACCTTCTCCCTGCCGTCCCATAACCACGGCAAGATCCGTGTTCACGTACCCGTTGAGTTCCAGGCCCAAGGTAGTGACGTCAAGGATCGCGACGGTCTCGTCAGCGCGGTGCTCGTTTACAAGAGCGCCGCTCCGAAGAACCTCCGCGAGCTCACCGCCATCTCCGAGGACACGGACACTAGCGTTCAGGTTGCCGCCATCGACACTGGCCTCATCCCGAACGCCGCTAACAAGCAGATGAATCGCGCGGAGTAGCGCGCCAACGGCGCCGAGCGCCGGCCGTAATTAGCTTTCTCAATCCGAATCGTTTCTGGAGGATCGAATGAAGACGTCTCGCATCAGCGCTGCTCTGGTTGTCACGCTCGCGATGTTTGCCGCGGACGCTGCGTTCGCAGCGGACGTGCCGACGGCGACTGGTGGTACCGGCACGGGCGACACCGTTGTCCTCAACACGTACTCCAAGGTCTGGATTTCGGGCAATGCGCGCGGCCCCAACAACATCGGCAAGAACACGGGCGCGGGTACGATGGACGCCGCGTTCACGTGGGACGACGTCGCCTACAAGACGGACAAGAACAACGTCAACCTCCTCACGATCTACACTCGCTCCGCCAACCAGGCGAACGGCAACAACAGCTACATGCAGGGCGGCTTCGCCCTCGCGACGCTGACGGCGAAGGGCGTCGTCCCGGGTCCCGAGATCGACCTCCCGACCCTCAACGGCGAGCGCACCTGGATGCGCCCCGAGGCCGGCTTCCTCCCGGGCAACCGTGTCCTCCTCATGGCCGCGTCCGAGGACAACGGCATCAACAACAACCCGCAGCCGGTGCTCTTCCTCGCCGACGCGAAGACGGGTCAGCTCCTCGACGTCAAGAACAACAACCGCAACGGCAACCAGAAGAAGCCGACGAACATCGTCCAGCTCGCCCTGAAGCAGGGCATCACGGTCAACGACCCGAACAACCAGCGCGGTCCGCACACGATCACGCGCGTCAACGACAACACGTTCGTCGTCGGCATGCAGTACAACAACCAGGCGCAAGAGGCCTACTCGATCACGGTCGAGGACGACAACAACGTCAAGATCAACTGGCTCGTTCGCTACTCGAACAACGCGCAACACTGCCGCCCGCAGGTCCAGATCGCGCCGGGCGCGAGCACGGGCTACATCGCGGCCGTCGAGGCGAACAACCAGCCGGCCGACATCGGCTTCCGCGTCACCGAGTTCAACGTCAGCACGGGCAAGGCGATCCAGAGCAAGGTCGTCGTCAAGAGCGACCCGAAGAACAACAAGTACGTCTCGGAGCCCGTCATGGGCCTCCTCAACGACAAGCTCGCCATCACGTTCGGTTACTCGTCGAAGGCCCGTAACAAGGGCAACAACGACGACGGTCACGCGGGCGGCCGCAAGGTCGATGGCGCAGTCCTCGTCGACAAGGCGACCCTCACCGCGATCGGTACGCCCATCCTCGGTGTCGGTCAGTACGGCCGCCACGGTAGTTCTTTCATCACCGGCTACGGCCCGAACGCGGAGCCTGCGCTCGCGGTCATCTCCGGCTCCTCCACCGGCACGGGTGGCGGCTTCATCCAGATGTTCCCGATGAAGGCCGACGGCACCCTCGGCGAGAAGGACGCGGCGAAGGTCTACCAGGTGTCGCCGTTCTCGGACGTCGCGAACGTCCAGGCGCGCGGCAAGCGCAACCCGAACAACCAGGCCCGCGGCTTCATCAACGGCCTCGGCAACGTCCCCAACCCGGGCTTCACGACGGACCCGGCCCTCGCCGCGCAGAACTTCATGCCCGAGGTGAAGTCCTTCTCCTTCTCGACCGTCACCGGTTACTCGGACGCGGACGCGATGGGCAAGGGCATCAAGAACAGCATCTGGCTCTCCCTCGTGCCGGCCTCCTGGCAGCAGGGCATCAAGACCGTCCCGGGCGGCGTGACCGACGCTCCGGGCACGAACCCGGACGGCACCGGCCCGGCGCCGCACACCACCACGCCGGGCACCACCGAGAACGGTGATGTCGGCGCCACGGAAGAGTCGGACGAGACGACCACCAAGTCGAACAACCGCGGTCGCGGCGACCTCGGCGGCGCCACCTCGGACGGCTGCTCGGTCCAGAGCTCCAACACGTCGTCGAACTTCGGCGTCATCGGCCTCGCCATCGCGGGCGTCCTCGTCGCCATCCGCCGCCGCCGCTCCAGCAAGGAGGCCTGAGCGATGAAGATCCTTCACCTCCTTGCGATCGGGCTCGCCGCCGGTGTGATGGTGGCGGCGTGTGACAACGGCTCCTCCGGCCAGCTCTCGGGCGGCAAAGACCGCCTCGCGGCGGGCGACGACGACGAGAGCGAAGGCGACGACGACGACGACTCGGCCAGCACCGGCACCCCGAGCAAGACGGGGAGCACGACGCCGGATCCGGCGGACCCCGACACTCCGGTCAACGCCACGCCGAACAGCCCCGAAGGCAAGACCTTCTACAAGGCGAGCGTCCACCCGACCCTCGCGTCCAAGTGCGGCACCTGCCACGGCGCCACGGGCCCCGGCCCGAGCTGGCTGACGTCGGCGGACGCGGACAAGTCCTACGCGCAGCTCTTCCAGCAGGGCTACGTCATCTCGCAGTCGCGCATCACGCTGAAGGGCGCGCACGGCGGCGTCACCACGAACGTGCTCACGGCGGCCGAGATCGGGACCTACAACCAGTGGGTCGGCATGGAGACCGCCGCCGGCGGCGCCAAGGCGACCCCGAACGTCCTCGCGGCGCTCGGCGGCTGCTTCGATCGCACGAAGTTCGACGCGATGCAGATGCAGAACTGGCAGACCACGCGCCGAACGAACAACAACAACACGAACGACGTCACGCCCTGGAACGAGAACGCGAACAACTGCACGGGCTGCAACAACGCTCCTTGCAGCACGTGTCACTCGGCGGACCCGGCGACGAACTTCGTCAACGCGGTCGGTAGCCCGATCTTCCCGGCGGACTACACCTTCACCGAGACCAAGAAGACGGCCCCTGCCTACATCTCGAAGTTCTTCGGCGTCGGCCCCGATGGCAAGCCCGTCGCGTCGAACGGCATCCAGAAGAAGTCGGACGCCACGATGAAGGACAAGGCGTACACCCACCCGATGTTCAACCTGAACAACCAGCAGAAGGCGGCGCTCGACGCCTTCGTTCAGGACACCATCACGAAGTTCAACGCGGGCGCCTGCCCCGCGACGACGACCACGCCGCAGTAAGCGCCACCGCGCCGAATCTCGAAGCCGCGCTCCAAGCAACTCGCTTGGGAGCGCGGTTTTCGTTTAAGCTTGAGAACGATGACGTGGAATAAGTTGCTTGTTGTCGCCTCGTTCGTCTTCGCGGCGGCTAGCGTCTGGGCCTGCGGGGACGACGACAAGGCAGCGGAGGATCCCTGTCCGAAGGACGATCCGACCACCGACATCGACGAGTCCGAGTGCCGGGCCGTGGCGCAGCTCTCCGCGGGCAACGAAGCGATCACCAAGCGCGGCTGCAAGGCCTGCCACGGCGAGGACATGGCCGGTAAGACCGAGCCGCTCACCGGCAAGCCGGACTACGAGAAGAACGTCCAGGGCCTGCCGGTGAAGCTCTTCACGCCGAACCTCACGAACGACCCGACAGGCATCGGAACCTGGAACGACGACGCGGTCGTGTACGCGATTCGCTACGGCATCGACAACGAGAGCCAGGCGCTCTGCCCACAGATGCAGCACTACAAGAACATGAGCGACTTCGAGGCGTACTCGATCGTGATGTATCTGCGCAGCCTGCCGCCCGTCAGCAAGCAGATCCCACGCAGCATCTGTCCGCCGACGAAGCTCGAAGGACAGTAGAGCGCTTGAGCTGACGAGCCGCTGATGCGTGTCGATCCGCGGCTCCGCGTGCTCTACCTGGCCGCGGTCGCGGTCGGGGTGTTCTTCGTGAAGGACGCCCGCGTCGCGGCGGCGCTCGCCGGCGCGCACGTCCTCGCCTGGCTCGCGCTCGGCCTCGGGGCTCGCGCGCTCGCTCGTCAGGTGTTCAAGCTCTGGGGCTTCACCGCGTTCATTCTCGTCTCGTACGCGATCACGTCCGAGGAGCCGCAGATCGATCGCTGGATTCACGTGTGGAAGGTGCCGATCAACCTCGGCGGTCTCGCCATCGGCGGCCTCATGATCGTCCGCGTGGTCACGGTCATCCTCGCCTCACGCATCGCGCGCGCGGGCGATGAGCGCTCGATCGCGCTCGGGCTCCGGAAGCTCTGGGTACCGGCGATCGTCGCGCACTCGATCGACGCCGTCCTGGCGCTGCTCGGCGGCGGCGGCGGTGGCGGTGGCGGTGGCGGCGGACGAGGGCGCGGCGGCGGGCGCGGGCAGAACCAGGTGGAGGGCGGCTTCCTCGCGAACCTGAAGCGGATCGCGAAGGGCGACGTCGGGCCCATCGTCGACCGGATGGAGCGGCAGATCGCGCGCGCGGACGGCTTTCTCTACGAGGAGCACGGCGAAGGCGTCTCTCGCGACGCCGGCGTCATCGTCGGCCTCTCGCTCACGATGCTCGGCATCAAGGCCCTGAAGGTCCTGCCGAGCATTCCGTTCGCGCCCGGGCACAAGCTCGTCCTTCTCACGCCGCTCTATGTCGTCGCCTCGCTGAAGACGAAGATGCGCTTCGGCGCGACGTTGACGGGGCTCGTCATGGGCTCGGTCGCCTTCCTGCTCGGTGATGGTCGCTACGGCATCTTCGAGATCCTGAAGCACGTCGTGCCCGGCATCCTCTGCGACCTCGTCGTGCCGCTTGTTACAGCGAAGAAACATCGTCCCGGCGCGCTTGCCTGGTCGATCGTGGGGGGCATGATGGGAGTGGGCCGCTTCGCGACCATCTTCGTGGTCACGCTCACGGTCCAGCCACCGAAGGTGGCGTTCGCGTTTCTCATTCCCGGGCTCGTCGTGCACACGACGTTCGGGGTACTCTCGGGACTGGTGAGCGCACCGCTCATCTCCGCGGTTTTGCCCAAAGAAGACACGAAAGACGACCCCTCATGACGAAGCTCCTGACCGGCGACGGGCGCACCCACATCGAGTCGAGCTTGATGCACGAGTCGCTCGTCGACCGGCGCGTCATCGCCACGACCGACTCCCAGAACGAGTTCTCGATCATGCCCGACGTCGTGCTCGTCAGCATCGGCGGGCAGTCCATCTTCGATCGCGGCAAGTCGGCCATCCTCCCCCTCGTCAAGGAGCTCGGCGAGATCCGCGCGACGCGGAAGCACAAGCTCTTCATCGGCGTCGGCGGCGGCACGCGCGTGCGCCACACCGTCTCCGTCGCGCTCGACCTGGGGATCCCCACCGGCGGCGTCGCCCAGCTCGTCGGCGCGATGGAGGAGGCAAACGCCGTCTTCCTCAACGCGCTGCTCGCGAAGAGCGGCTCGATCGTCATGCAGCGCGAGCACTTCTGGGAGCTCCCGCTCTACCTCGAGAGCGACATGCTCCCGATCGTCATCTCGGTCCCGCCCTATCACTTCTGGGAGCCGCCGCCGGAGGACGGCCCCGTTCCCATGCACGGCTCCGACTTCGGGCTCTTCATCCACGCCGAGGTCCTCGGTATGAAGCGGCTCGTCTTCGTGAAGGACGAAGATGGCCTCTACGACAAGGATCCGAAGAAGCACTCGGACGCCAAGCACATCCCGAAGATCGCGCTGCCGGAGCTGCTCGCGAACATGCCCTCGGAGCTCATCCTCGACCACCAGCTCTTCACCACATGGGCGCGCTCGCGGCACGTCGAGCAGATCCACATCGTCAACGGGCTCGTCCCCGGTCAACTCACGAAGGCCCTTGCCGGCGAGCCCGTCGGTACGGTGATCACGCGCACATGAGCAGCGAACAGGCAGGCGGCGGCCACAGCGCGCGCCGCAAGATCCACAGCGTCCTCACCGACTCGCCGATGACGTCGGGCGGCGCGCCGGAGGGCCTCGAATACTCGCCGATGGCGATGATGCCGGACACGCGCGTCCTCAAGATCGGCGGCCAGTCGATCATGGACCGCGGACGCGCCGCGCTCTACCCGATCCTCGACGAAGTCGTCGCCATGAAGGACAAGCAGAAGCTGCTTCTCTGCACCGGCGGCGGCACGCGCGCTCGCCACATCTACGCCGTCGCGTCGGACCTCGAGCTGCCGACCGGCGTGCTCGCTGCGCTCGGCGGCTACGTCCCGCGCCAGAACGCGCGCATGCTGCAGATGCTGCTCGCCAAGCACGGCGGCCTCTACATCATGAACGACGACTTCGAGAAGCTGCCCCTCTACTTCCGACTCGGCTGCATCCCGATCATGACCGGCATGCCCCCGTTCGGCTACTGGGAGAAGCCGACGAAGGGCGGACGCATCCCGGAGCACCGCACCGACGCCGGCGTGTTCCTCACGGCCGAGGTGCTCGGCTGCAAGCGCGCCATCTTCGTGAAGGACGAAGACGGGCTCTTCACGGACGATCCGAAGAAGAACAAGAGCGCGACCCACATCCCGCGCATCACGGCGAAGGACCTCCTGAAGGCCGATCTTCCGGACATGGTCGTCGAGCGGGTCGTCCTCGAATACATGCAACGTTCACGTTTCTGCACCGAGATCCAGATCGTGAACGGCCTCGAAAAAGGCCAGCTCACGCGAGCGCTCGAAGGCGAGGATGTCGGCACGGTCATCACTCGCTGACCCGGCGCGATGCGCGCTCGTCCTCGCAGCCCTCGTGAGCGGCTGCAAGGACAAGTCGGCGAACCCCGGCGCGCGCAAAGGCGATCCCCTGCGCGTCGCGGCGGCCGCCGACCTCGCGCTCGCGTTCAAGGACGTGGGCGCGGCGTGGGAGAAGGAGAGCGGCAAGCGGGTCGAGTTCTCGTTCGGTTCGACCGGCCTCCTCGCGAAGCAGATCCAGGAGGGCGCGCCCTTCGACGTCTTCGCGGCCGCGAACCTCACGTTCATCGACGAGGTCGTGAAGGACGGGTCGTGCAACGCGGAGACGAAGGCGCTCTACGCGCGCGGCCGCATCGTCCTCTGGTCGAAGGACCCGCAGAAGCTCCCGCAGAAGCTGGAGGACCTGAAGGACGCCAAGTACACCAAGATCGCCCTCGCGAACCCCGAGCACGCGCCCTACGGCCTCGCGGCGCAGCAAGCGATGGCTAGGGCCGGCATCTGGGACGGAGTGAAGCCCCGCGCCGTGTACGGCGAGAACGTGCAGCAGACGCTCATGTTCGCCCGCTCCGAGAACGCGGACGTCGCCTTCGTCGCGCTCTCGCTCGCGGTGAGCTCGCCCGGCAACTGGATCCCGATCGACCCGGCGCTGCACGAGCCGCTCGATCAGGCGCTCGTCGCCTGCAAGGGGGGACGAGCCGGCGCCGCGAAGCAGAACGAGTCGAAGCAGTTCATCGCGTTCATCGGCTCCCCCGAGGGGCGCTCGATCATGAAGAAGTACGGCTTTCTCCTGCCGGGCGAAGAGCTGCCGGCTCCGCCGCCGAAGTAGTGGAGATCGATCCGCTCATCCTCTCGTTCGAGGTCGCCACCATCGCGATGGTGGTCGCGGGCGTGATCGGGGTCGCGATCGCCGCGCTGCTCGCGAACTACCGCTTTCCGGGGCGCCACCTCGTCGACGTCTTCTTCACGGCGCCGATGGTGATGCCGCCCACGGTGCTCGGCTACTACGTGCTCGTCGCGCTCGGCACCCACAGCGTGCTCGGCCGGGCGTACACCGCCGTGACCGGCTCGCAGATCGTCTTCACGAAGGCGGGCGCGGTCGTGGCGGCGGTGATCGGCGCGCTACCGCTCGTGGTGAAGACGGTGCGGACGGCGGTGGAGGAGATCGACCGCACCCTCGTGCTCGCCGCGCGCACGCTGGGCGCCACGCGTATCCGCGCGTTCCTCACGATCCAGCTCCCCCTCTCCTATCGCGGCCTCGTCGCCGCGCTCATGCTCGCCTTCGCGCGCTCGCTCGGAGACTTCGGCGTCACCCTGATGGTCGCGGGCGACATCCCGGGCGAGACCAAGACGGCCGCGCTCGCCATCTACGACGCCATCATCGGGCATCGCGAGCGTGATGCGCTCTCCATGATCGTCGTGCTCACCGTCATCGTGAGTGTGCTCCTCTACGCCGCGAACAAGCTCACGGAGAAGGAATGAGCGCCCCGAGCCTTCACGTCGAGCTCGTGCTGGGATCGGTCGATCTCTCGTTCGACGTCCCGCCCGGCGTGACCGTCCTCTTCGGGCCGTCCGGCGCCGGCAAGAGCCGCACGCTCGGCGCCATCGCCGGTCTCCATCGGCCGGAGCGAGGGCGCATCGCGCTCGGCGACGAGGTCTGGTTCGACGGAGAGAGCCGCTTGCCGATCGAGCAGCGACGCGTGGCCTACGTCTTCCAGTCGCTCGCGCTCTTCCCGCACCTCAGCGCGCTCGACAACGTGGCCTACGGCGTGAAGGGCTCGAAGGCCGAGCGCATCGCTCGCGCGGAGGAGATGCTCTCGAAGATGCACGTCCGGGAGCTCGCCCATCGCAAGCCGCGCACGTTCTCGGGCGGCGAGGCGCAGCGCGTGGCCCTCGCGCGCGCCTTCGCGATGAAGCCACGCGTCGTGCTCCTCGACGAGCCGTTCAGCGCGCTCGACCGCGCCGTGAAGACGGAGCTCCTCCGCGAGGTCGGAGAGCAGCTCGCGCGCGAGAACGTGCCCTCGATCCTCGTCACGCATCAGCCGGAGGACGCAGAGATCCTCGGCGACCGCGTCGTGTTCCTCGAGCGGGGACGTGTGGAGCGCGTCGCTTCGATGTCCGAGCACCCCTTCGGGACACCCGTGAAGTAGCCAGAGTCCCCCCTGCTCGTTCCCGGAGGCAGGAGGTCGTCGTCGGGCAGACTTGACCGTATCATCATCGGGCGCCGCGAACGTCCATTCCGTGAAGCGAAGGTCTTGACGCGCTCCGCGCGAACCGCGAAATTCGGTGACGACGGGAGGGCGGATGACGCAGAGACTAGAGAAGAGGCCGTATGGTCTAGAGAGCACGCCCGAGGAGCTTCGACTCATCGAAGAGCGCATCTCGCTGCTCGAGCCCGACCTCGTCCTCTACCGTGAGGTCCCCGTGATGAGCACCTTCCAGTTCGAGGTGTTCGAGCGTCGCCTGCGTGAGCTCGGCGATCGCAAGGGGTATCGGCTCCTCGTCGACCTCAGCGAGTCCGATCCGCCGCCCGCAGCGCTTCGCGCACGCATCCGCGACTTCTTCTTGAAGGAGCCGATCACGAAGGCGGCCCTGTTCACCGAGCGCAACATGCTCATCAACATCGCCGCGAAGTTCGTCGTCGCTGGCATCGGCTTCAAGTCCTGGACGATCCACAAGACCCGCGAAGAGGCGATCGCGGCGATCAAGGCATGAGCTCACAGCGACAAGCGCTCGCCGCGAGCGTGATTCAGCACCTCGTCGATCTCGCGGGCGGCGAGTGCTCGATCGATCAGGAGCAGATCGCCGCGCTTGCAGAGAGCGACCGGGAGGGGAGTGAGATCCTCGCCGGCCTCTACTTCCTGCATCAGGAGCTAATTCATCGAGAACAGGAGCGCGCGCGCGCTGCGACCGCGATGGAAGAGGCGCTCGTACGGATGTCCGCACAGAACAAGGAGCTCGAAGCGAGCCGCGAGCAGCTCGCCGCGCTCGCGGCCGACCTCTCGAGCCCGGTCATCCGGGTGTGGGAGGGCTGTGTGATGATCCCGATCGTCGGCATGCTCGACGCGGAGCGCGCCACGGCGATCACGGAGCGGCTCCTCACCACCATCGTGACGGAGAAGGCCTCCGTCGCGATCGTCGATATCACCGGCATGCACGAGGTGGCGGTCGACACGGCCGATCGGCTCGTCTCCCTGATGCGCGCCATCCGGCTCCTCGGCGCTCGATCCATCCTCGCGGGCGCGACCGCGACCGTCGCCCTGTCCTTCGTCCAGCTCGGCTTCGATCTCGCGGATGTCACGACGGTCCGCAATGTCCAGCAAGCCCTCCGTATCGCGATGTCGCTCGAGAGCTGAAGCACGCCTCCGGCCCACGGCGCTCCTCAAGGAGCGAACGGGGTCTCGTGCGACGCGAAGCGCTGGAGGGCTCCGTCGCCGAGCGGCGCGGAGCGCTCGTGCACCGTCGCGGTCACGGTCAGGCGGTTCGCCTCGACCGACCAGCCGTTGTTCCAGCCGGGCACGGCCGAGAAATCGGGCATGTCGAACGCGACCTCGGCGCCTTCGGCGGCCGCCGCGTCCGTCGAGTACGTCCAGTAGCGGCCCGTGTTGTCGGTCGTCTGCGTGATCGCGACGAGCTCGTACGTGGCCGCGTTCGCACGACCGACCGTCTTCATCGAAAGGCGGAGATAGGGCGCCGCGCCGAGGCTCGTGACGACGGGCGCGGGGAGCGCGGGCGGAAGATCGAGCGCGATGTCGAGGGCGTCGTGGAACATCGCGTTCGCGCCACGGCTCGCGCTGCGATCGGGCGCGCTCGCGCGAAACGCGAGCCGGTACCGGTCGCTAGGGCGTTGCTGCTCGAGCGGCACCGTCGCGTAGGTGAGGTTCGGCCCGAGCGCGCTCGCGGGGCCCATGTCGACGCCGTGAGGGCCGCCGGTGAGGCTGTAGACGACGGGCGCGTTCGACTCCTCGTCCGCGGTGAGCCCCGTGATCGTGAGGGCCTTCGAGCCGGGCACGATACCCACCGCCCCGAGATCGGCGTCGAGCACCGTGTTCCCGGCGAGCGTCTCGTCGCGCATGATGAAGAGCTTCGTGAGCGGTCCGCTCGAGTCGTCGCGGAAGCCGAACATGAGGTCCCACTTGCCGTTCACGAGATTGAGCAGCTCGTAGTCCGCGCCATCGCCGGTCAGCGGAAGGACCGACCCGCGCTCGTCCGCGAAGTAGCCGAAGTCGAACCAGCTCGTCGCGGGCGGCGCGTGAGCGAAGTGGCCGACGAGGTCGCCGACCTCGCCGTCGGGGAGCGCGCACGGCGCAGGGAGGTCGATCACGAGATCCGTCACCGTCGCGGCGCGATCGTAGATCTGGACGTACGAGCTCTTGTCGTCGGCGCACACGAAGGCGACGGTCCAGCGGCCCGTCTCTCGCGTGCCATCGCCGCGCAGGGGAACGGCGTAGAGGCCGGTCGCCGCCGGCTCGAGCGGGGCCCAGCTGCCGTCGGCCTTCTGCGCCATCGCGAAGGTCGCGTTGGTCGGCCCCGGGGCCGCGAGCGAGCTCGCGGGCGCGTTCGTGTGCACCGCGACCGTCGGCCCCGCATCGATCACGCCTCCGTCGACGATGGTGAAGTGATCGTCGTCTCCGCAGGCGACGACCAGAAGCGGGAAAAGCAAGGTCCGCCGCCAGAGCATGTGGCCATGGTAGCGGATCGCCAAGCCTCGAGCGGCACCTAGCGGCGCCGGCGCCGTACGAGGGCGAGGCCGAGGAGGACACCCGCCGCCGCGCCCGAGCCCGCAGGATCGAGCTTGCCCGACCGCATGCTGCACGAGGTGGTGGCGTCGCCGGCGAAGGGATCGCGGCGGCGCGAGCCGTCGTCGTCGTCGTCATCGTCGTCGTCGCCGTCGTCCTTCGCCGGCTTCTTCTTCTTGGTCGTCTTCGTCGGCTCCGTGGCGTCGGTCGACGTCGAGGTGCTGCCGGGGGAGGTTTGATTCTGCGCCTCCGTCCCCGTGCCCGGATCCGCGCCAGGCGTGGTCGGCGTCGTGGGCGTCGTCGGAGTCGCGGTGCCGCCGCCGGTGATCGTGACGTCCTTCGTGATCTGCGTGGCCTTGTCGCCGCCAGTACCAGAACCGTTCGAGGCGAGGCCGACCGCGAAGAGGCGCATCGTGGTGCCGCTCGCCGGCGCCGTGACCTTGAACGAGAACGAGGCCTTGCCGCCCGCGGCGTTGACCGCGCTGTTGTGCGTGAGCTCGCCGTCTTCGTCGTGGAGGTTCGTGCCCGCGGTGAGGGTCGCGCCTTCGCTCGCGGCGATGCCGCCCGCGGCCTTCGTCTGGCCCGTCGAGACGACCATCGTGAAGTCGCCCGTCGCGCCCGCGGCGAGCGTGTCGGGGCCCGTGATCGTCACCTGCGGCGCGGTCCCGCCGGAGTGGCAGCTGTTGCAGCTACGGCCCTCCTGCTTGCCGGTGTAACCCGACGCGCCGTTGCCGTACGCCGAGGCACTGGCCGTGAACGCGGTGATGGCGAGCCCGACGACGAACGCGAAGAGGAGGCGCACGGTCGGGAAAGAGGCACCCTCCATGCCACCGCTGTTTCAGGAAATCGGTTCTTCTCGTGCGCACGAATTCGCGCGTGTGCGGACTCCGATTCCGCCGCCGTCACCTTCGTCCGCGGAGGACGTTCCGGGTGCGGGTGATCGAACCACGCCGTGGTGTGGGCGGTGGTGGTCGACGACTGCCCAGGCGCGGGGGCCAGACCTCACGGCTCGAAGAACGATCCCTCCGTCTTGACCGAGCGTCCCCCGAGTCGCTGCTTGAGGTCGTTGTAGAGGACCAGACCGTTCGGGGGATGGCTGTAGAGTCCGTCGCGATAGGGGCGCCCGAGGAGCCCGTGGACCACGAACTGCCTCGCGACGCCGACCGCGTAGCGGACACCGTAGGCGCGGAGGATGGGCGCGAGGTCACGGCGAAGGGAGGCTCGTCCCATGAAGAAGCCGAGAGAGATCGTCTCGCCCTGCGAGCGGAAGTGGTGCCACCACGTGCGCGGGATGACGAGCGCCTCTCCCGGTCCGATCTCACCCTCGATGACCGTCGCCTCGGCGTATCGAGGGAACCTCGCGAGATCGGGCCGCGAGGCGTCGTCGATCTCGCTCTGCGTCATGTTGAAACGACTCGCGCTCATCACGCGCGAGTACTCAGGGGCGATGAGGGTGAAGCGCTTCGTCCCCGAGAGCTGCACGAAGACGTTGTCCTCGTAGTCGAAGTGAACACCGATCTGGACGTTCGCCGAGCCCACCGAGATCCGCGCATCGGCCTGCCGATCGCCGAGCATGGAAACGAGCTCGGCGGGAGGGCCCAGGCCGGGGAAACGCGCGAGCGGCTCCAGCGCCAGGTAGCAAGGCTGCGTCCGGCCCGGATCGCGAAGGAGCGACACGTACTCCGCGAACGTCGCGTCACGAACGTGCGAGGAGGCGTCCTCAGCCCATGGTGAGCCGTTCGGCGCGTCGACGATGATGCGCACCTTCTCGCCGCCGAACCGTCGCGCGAGCGCATCGATGGACCACGCGTCCGCGCACGCCTCCGCGGGCGCGAACGAGAACCAGGATGGACGCTTCGCCGCGAAGGCTTCGGCGAGCGCCTCCCGACTCGGTGCGCGCGAGCGTGGAAGCGAGAGGCGAAGCGGCCCCCTCGCGTCGGCCTCGCCGCTCACGGAAGCTCGGTGCCTCTCCAGACGATGCGGTCCTCGTCGTTCGGGTTCTTCAGTGTCTTCTTCGCGGGCGCGTCGCCGACGCGCTCCCAGAGCCCACGCACGAGGAGCGGCCAAGCGATCGTCGCGTCGCAGAGCACCTCGGAGAATCGCCCTCCTTCCGCTGGCGGGACGAACTTTCCCCAGCTCACGCCCTCGGAGTACGTGCAGCCCGACAGGCCACCCCAGTGGACCGGCTCGGGACAGATGCGGACGCCATAGGTGAACCGGAATCCCTTGCCCGTCCGCGTCGTCGTCTTGTTCATGTGATCGACGAACGGCCCGAGCTGCTGGGCCCAGTTGCGCGGCACGCCACCACCGATCGTGAAGATCCCGCACCGTGTCTGACCGGCGACATGGCGCGCGTAGTGTTCGACGTCGAAGAACGGATCATAGGCCCGCCGCTTCTTGCCGGCGGCGAGACGGACCTGGTTCAGGACCGCGACGTCGAGCCCCATCTCGCTGTCGGTGAACGCGGGGACGTAGACCGGTACGTTCTTGCGGAACGCGCTGCGAAGCACCGCGCGACCATCGGCCGCCATGGTGCGATCGAGCCATCGCCCGAGCTCCCGCATGACGAGGGCCGAATAGAGCGTGGCGTCCTCCGGGATCGTCTCGACGACCTCGCGGATGATGTGATCGACCTCGTCGAGGTTCTGCTCGAGCTCGAGGGTGTCGTAGACGCGGTCGTATCCTTTCTTGTGGAGGTCCACGTCGTTCATGCGCGGGTCGTACTTGAAGTGCGTGCGCCCGCTCCCTTCGACGAAGCCGTGCGTCATCAGCGCGCCGGTCGCGACGATCGCGTGAATCCAGCCGCGATCGATCATGTCGCAGAGCAGCAGGCCCTGCTTGGCGACCGTCATCGCGCCGGCCACCGTGCAGACGACGAAGCACTCCGGATCGCGGATCATGCCCTCGAGCACGTCGGCGGCTTCGCCGAGGTTTCGCCCTCCGAACGCGGTGTGTGCGTACTCGCGCAGGAGGTCGCTCGCGGTCGCGCCGCGATGGACGACGTCGATCGGGTAGACGGGCTCGAGGCCGTCGGAGTGACCGTCGCCGAAGGTCTGATCAGGTGCAGGCTCGTGGGCCATGATGTCTCCAGAATGGGGCTTCCAACGTGACCGTGGGATGAGCGACGGGCGACGGGCCACCGAGGATCTATCTGCTCGGTGCCCGCCGACCGGCGACGAATTGGCTCAGCGGAACATGGTGATGACCTCCCTCGTTGACGGTTTGACGGTTCGAATCGCGCACCGGTCGAGAGACCGACGCGCAGGGGATCAGTCGACGAGGGTCGTCGTTGCGAGCTCGTCGTAGTACTGGGCCACGAGAATGACGAAGCGACGCAGATACTCACGCGCGCGCAGCTCGTCCGCGGGCGTCTTGATCACGCGCTCCACGGTCGAGAACATCAGGCTCACGTGATCGTAGTTGCCGTCGAGGTTGATGTGCGCCTTCGTCCCGCGGGTCGCCTTCTCGCCCACGACCTCCTGCGCCTTCTCGGTGATGATCGCGTTGTACGTGACCGAGTACCACTCGACGAACCAGTTCCAGATCATCGTCGCCATGGGTCCGTCGATATCGGTCGAGAGACGCAGGAAGCCGATCAGGAGGTGGGTCGCGAAGAGCGGCTCGGTGCGATTGATGTCCTCCTCGGTGAGGCCCATGGCCTTCAGGTCGGTGACGAACATGTTCTCGTGACCGAACTCTTCCTCGAGATACTTCGCCAGCTTCTGGGCGAGGACCAGATCCGTCTTGCTGATCTTGAAGAGGCAGTAAGAGTCCGCCTCGTTGTTCAGCCGGATCCGGAGAATGGCCTCGATCATGTGCCGCCGGTAGAACCCCGGATGCGTCCACTTCCCGGTGTGGAGCTCCGCCATTCGGGGGATCGCGAAGACGTACTTCTGCATGTAGTCGGTGGCATACCCGGCGAACCTCGCCGAGAGCGCCGCCGGTTCGCGCGACACCTCGGGCGCCGCGTCTTCGTTCGTGTGTCTGGCCTCGGTCGCTTGGGTCATGTCTTCCTCCACTCCGCAATGGCAGTCGCAACGGGTCGCCGGATTCCGTTGAAACCGTTCGTGAGCGCGGTCGTGTAAGCGCCGGCGTTCGGGCAATAGATGCGGTCACCCACCTCGAGCAGTGGCAGCTCGATGCTTCGCGCGATGACGTCGACGCTGTCGCACGTCGCGCCGTAGATCACGCTCGGCTTCGTCGGCTGGTGGCGCGTGGTGATGAAGTCGTAGCGACGCCCGCACGTCGCCGCATCGAGGTACGAGCCGTAGACGCTGTCATCGACGTAGTAATGGACGACGTCATCGCGGATGCGCCGTGAGAGCACCGACATGACGAGATGAAATGCCGGGGCCGCGAGCGCGCGCCCGGGCTCGGCCCATACCTCCAGGCGACTCGCCCACTGTCGCTTCGCGGAAGCGATCGCCTCGTGGCAGGCGGCGAAGATCGGATCGTCGTTCGAGGTGGCGTCGGGAAAACCGCCGCCGACGTCGAGGATCCGCCACTCGACGCCCGGAACGCGGCACACCTCCTGGCACGCCTCGATCCCCGCGCGGAACGCCTCGACGTGCTTCACCTCGTCGAACGGACCGTGGTGCATGCAGACGCCGACCGCACGTGCGCGAAGCGCGGGGAAGGCCTCCAGGAGCGCTCGCGCCTCCTCCGCCGTGAGGCCGTAGCGAGCCGAGCCAGCCGAGCCGCGGACCCGCAGGAGACATCGATGATCGGGGACGTTCGCCGCGAGCATCTCGTAGGCCGCGCGCTCGTCGACGACGAACGTCGTGATTCCTCGCGCGCGCGCACGCACGAGGTCGGACGCTCGCCGGATCGGATGCGCGAAGATGATGCGCGACGGATCGCACCCGAGGCCCAGGAGCGCATCGAGCTCGCTGTCGGCGACGATCTCGAAGTGAGCGCCGAGGCGGACGAGGGTCGCGAGGAGCCCTGGGTCGGGATTGCACTTCACGGCGTAGAGCAAGCGGTCGACTCCGAGGGCCAGAGCGAGCGCCCGAAACCGAGCCTCGAGCGCGGGCTCGTCGAAGACGAGCGTCGGTGTGCCGAGCCGCTCGGCGGCGGCCTCGAGGGTGACGAGGAGCGCTTCGTCCGTCATGAGCAGGGTATCTCCGGTCGCGTCAGGGCGAGCGTGTGGATCAAGAGCTCGCCAGACTCGAGGACCTCGATGGTCGACCGCCAGTTGTCACACGTGAAGCGGTGCATCTCGGCGCCCATCGCCTCGACCTCGTCGGCGTTCATCGCGCGGAGCAGAGCGTCTTCGCGGAGCGTGTGTCGCAGGTAGGTCTGGGTCATGTCCCAGCACGCGCGCTCGACGAAGCCCACCCCGGCGAGAGCCCGGCGGTACGTCGCCAGGGTGTCGATCGATACCGGCATGAAGCTGTCCTCCATGCTCATGAACTCGCGCATCCGATCGCTCGGCTCCTGATCGCGGCGCATGAGATCGATCAGGACGAACGATCCGCCGGGACGAACCATGCGAAAAATTTCGGCGAAGGCCGGCGCACGATCGGGGACGTAGAGGAAGACCTCCTTCGCAAACGCGAGGTCGACGGAGGCATCGTCGAGGGGGACCCGCCCATCGACGATCGGGAGGAACCTCGGGCGCGCCGGGACGCACGACGCGGCGTCTCGCTCCGCGCGCGCGAGGAGCTCGCGATCGGCATCGACGCCCACGACGCCCTTGGCTCCGAGCTCCGTCACGAAGAGGCGACTGTACCCGCCGAGCCCGCAGCCGAAGTCGAGGATCTCTGCGTGCTCCGTGGAGACGTCACCGAGGAGCTCGCGGATCGCGTCGCGGGTCCCGCCAGGCGAAAGAAACCCTCGACCCCAGACGGCCTCGAGGCTCTGCAGCAGCGCGTGATCCACCCCGCATGATGCTCTCAGAGCGCGCCAGGCCGGACAACGGAAATGGCCCGGCGAAAGCGGTTTCGTTCCGACAAACCGACAGACCGTGGTCGTCGTGGTGGGTGTCAGAGTCCGTGCACCACACTCGGACCTTCATCCCTGGAAACACTCCTTGCCACGGGAGCTCTTCGCTCCGAGGCTCGGCTACTGCCGCGGGCCGAAGTCTTCGTCTTCGGATCGCGGCGGGAGCTTGGTGGCGGCCGAGACGACCGGCTTCGGCGGAGCGGCCGACACCCGCGGCGCCGCCGGCCTTGCCGAGCTCACCGCCGAGGTCGCCGCCGACACCGACGCGTCGGTATCGCTCGACGCGGCGGGCGGCGCGACGAGCGGTGGCGGGCTCTCGCGTGCCGCCACCGCCGATCGCGCGGGCTCGTCGGGCGGCGACGGAGCGGGCGCGGGCGAAGCGGCGCGCGTCTTCCAGGCCGCGCCCACGCCGAGCACCCCGAGCGCGCCAACGAGCAGGGCCGCGTTGCGAAGACGCGGGCCCGACGACGCTCGCGGACGCGGCGGAGGGCGCTCGATCTCGGTCGCCGCGCTCGTGAGGGACGCATCCGAGGCTGGCACGGCCGGAGCGGCCGGAGGCTCGCTCAGCGCCTCGGTCCTCGCGTGCGTGTAGATGGCGCGAACACGCGCGGCGCGGCGCGCGCCGTCCTCGGTCGCGAGCGGGGCGAGCGCCTCGGCGAGCTCGGCCGCGTCGCGATGGCGATCGGAGGGCTCCTTCGCGAGGGCCTTCAGGAGGAGCTCCTCGAGCGCGACCGGGAGGTCGGCGCGCACCTCCCGCGGCGGACGCGGCGGATCCGCGACGATCTTCGCGAAGAGGCCGGGAACGGTGAGGGCCTCGAAGGGCGCCGCGCCGGTCACGAGCTCGTAGAGCAGCACCGAGAGGGACCAGAGATCGCCCGACGGGCCGACGTTGCGCGCGTCGCGGATCTGCTCGGGGGACATGTATTTCGGTGAGCCAAGGACCGCCACCGTCTCCGTGAGCGAGCTCACGGAGGCCGCGGTCTGCTTCGCGATCCCGAAATCGAGGACCTTGACGAGCTCGGTGCCGTCGGCGCGCTTCGTGAGCGCGATGTTCGAGGCCTTGATGTCGCGATGGACGATGCCCCGCGCGTGGGCCTCTGCGAGGACGGTCGCGATGTCGATGACGACGTCGGCCGCGCGCGTGGTCGGCATCGGTCCGTGCTCCGCGAGGTACGCAGACATGGTCGTACCGGCCACGTACTCCATCACGATGAACGGACTGCCGCTCTCCGTCGTCTGGAGGTCCAGGATGCGGACCACGCTCTCGCTCGTGATGCGGGACGCCGACTGCGCCTCGCGTCGAAGCCGCTCGACCGCGTTCGGAGGCAGCTCGACGTCCTCGCGCAGGATCTTGATCGCGACGTGGCCGCCGAGGCCCTCCCGGCGCGCGAGGAACACGCGGCCCATCCCGCCCTCTCCGAGGAGGCGACCGAGCCGATAGCGGCCCAAGAGGACGCTACCCTCGCCGATGCGCACGCTCACGAGACGAGTATCCCTCGCGACTCGCCTGGCGCGCCAGATCCGCTCGCGGCGCTCGGCCGGAAG
Source organism: Labilithrix sp. (assembly GCA_046351255.1). Taxonomy (GTDB): domain Bacteria; phylum Myxococcota_A; class Polyangia; order Polyangiales; family Polyangiaceae; genus Labilithrix. The sequence continues at coordinate 9,970 of JAXLYU010000025.1, read as the reverse complement.
GTCGCCTTGACACCGCGTGAGGCGGTGCTGTAGTCCGCGACCGTGGGCGACGAGAGCACCTCCACGGGTCCCGGTGGATGGATCGCTCGAAGGCAGGGCGCCGCCGCCGCCCAGGCCCAGCTCGGGTTCGTCCTCGCGTGGTCGCCGGTCGAGGCTGCGCGGACCGGCGAATGGGCGAAGATCCCCAGGGGGAAGTCGATCTTCGGACGTGGCTCGGGCGAGCCCGGCGAGACGCGGATCGGCTTCGCGCCCTCACGCCCGGGCGCGACCACCAAGGCCTCCCCGCTCACGAGCCGAGGCCTCTCGCGACAGCAGATCGTGCTCCACGCGGACGGCGCGGCGGTGGAGGCGGTGCACGCCGGGCGCGCGCCCATGCACGTCAACGGACGCCGGACGGATCGCGCCTCGCTGCGCGCGGGCGACGTGGTCATGATCGAGGGCGAGTGCGTGCTGCTCGTCGCCGCGCGCGACCTTCGCCTCTTCGGCGGCGGAGCGGCCGCTTCGTTTCCGTTCGGACAACCCGACGAGCATGGGCTCGTCGGCGAGAGCCCCGCGAGCTTCCAGCTCCGCGATCAGCTCGCCTTCGTCGCGGCGCGGGAGGAGCACGTCCTCGTCTCGGGCCCGAGCGGCGCGGGCAAGGAGGTGTGCGCGCGGGCCATCCACGTTCGCTCGTCGCGGGCGCGAGGCCCCTTCGTCGCGCGGAACGCGGCCACGATCCCGGCCGGGCTCATCGACGCCGAGCTCTTCGGCAACGCGAAGAACTACCCGAACGCCGGGATGCGCGAGCGACGCGGCCTCATCGGAGAGGCCGACGGAGGCACGCTCTTCCTCGACGAGATCGGCGAGCTGCCGACCGAGCTCCAGGCGCATCTCCTGCGCCTGCTCGACGCCGGCGAGTACCACTGCCTCGGCGAAGATCGGCCGCGCAAAGCGAACGTCCGCCTGCTCACCGCGACGAACCGCTCCCCCGAGACGCTGAAGCACGATCTGCTCGCGCGCCTCGCGCTCCGCATCGAGGTCCCGGGCCTCGACGACCGCATCGAAGACATCCCGCTCCTCGTCCGCCACCTCGTTCGAAAGCTCGCCACCGGCGCGCTCCGCGCGCGGTTCTTCGAGGGTGACGAGCCGCGGATCGCGCCCGAGCTCGTCGTCGACCTCCTCATGCACACGTACACCACGCACGTCCGCGAGCTCCACGGGCTCCTCCTCGTCGCGATGGCCGACAGCACGGAGGACTTCCTCGATACGAGCCCGCGGCTCCGCGAGCGGATCGTCGAGCGGACCGCGCCCGCAGAGCTGACCGACGACGCGATCCGCGAGGCGCTGGCGCGCGAAGGCGGGAACGTCTCGGCGGCCTGGAAGGCGCTCGGGATGTCGAGCCGCGACGCGTTGAAGCGCCTCCTCAAGAAGCGCGGGATCAAGGCGCGCTGAGCGTCACCAGGCTCGGACGGAGAGGCCCGACCACGAGACACGCGCCGCCGCGCGTTCGTTGTGTGGCGCGGTCATCCAGAGTACGGCGGCGGCGGCGATGCCGACCACCGCCACGCCGAACGCGACAGTGGAGACGTTGCCCGCGGCGCGCGAGTCGTCGGCCGTCGCGACGGTGGACGCGCTGCAGGGACCGCTCGGACAAGCGCGATCCACGTCGGACGCGAGCGAGAAGGCGCGCAGCCCGAACACGGTGCCGACCGCGAGCCCGATCGCGCCGACGCCCGCCGCGGCGAACGGCGCGACACGACGCGCCGTGGAGGGTTCGGCCGGCCGCGGAGGCTCCGCGTCCGGCGCGGCGCTCGGCGACGGCGCGGGGCTGGGCGGCGGGCGCGAGACGACGGGCTTTGGCTCACCGGCTTCGGGGTCGAGCGGCTCGACCGCGAGGACCACGGTTTGTCCCTTCGTGACCGCCACCTCGAGCGTCCTCGGCTTGTGACCCGCGCGTTTCACCTCGACGACATGGCTGCCGGGATCGACGGGCAGCGCGGTGCCCCAGAGCGCTCTTCCGACCGCGACGCCGTCGCGCGTGATCTCCACGTCTCCCGCGGCCGGCGCCGGCTGGATCGTCAGACGCGGGAGCTGCGGGAGGAGCGCCTCGGCGCGCGTAGTGGCCACCTTCTCGCGCTCGGTCTGGCCCGCTCGCGACGCCGCGACCGCCGCCTCGCGAAACGTGACCCACGCGCTCGCGAGCTTCCCCGTCTTCTCGTAGCAGCTCGCGAGGTAGAGCAAGGTGCCGATGCCCGGATCGATCCGCTGGCTCTCCGCGAGCTTCGGACAGGCGAGCTCGGGCTTACCATCCTTCAGGAGCGCGCGCGCTTCGTCGAAGAGCGCCTCGGCGGTGGCCTTGTCGGACGGTCCCGTCTGCGCCGCGACGGTGCCGGCGGAGAGCAGCAGGCTCGCGGCGATGACGAGCGCGAGTGGAGTACGCAGGCTTCGGAGAGACATCGATCGAACCTCGCGGCGTGGAGAGGATACAAGCCCGCGCCTCACTGGCGGGGGCCGAAGTCGTCGAGCGCGCTCGACCCGGCGGCCGGGCGCTTCGGGAGATCACGGCGGTGACCGGCGACGGGCGGGGGCGACGGGAGCGGTGACACGCTGGTCGCCGGTGAGGCGGCGGGCATGGGCGGCGGCGCGACGGCGGCGGTCTCGACCACCACGCGCGACGGCGACGGCGCGGGGGCGACCGACGCCGCGCTCGCGACGGGCGTGGCGTCTTCCTGGCGCGAGGACTGCCTCAGGAACGCGACGAGGCCGACGCCGCACGCGACGAGCGCGATCGCGAACACGGCCACCAGACGGATCATCGACGATGGGGGTGCCCGCTCCGCGCTCGCGGACCTGGGCCCCGAGGCGGGAGGCGCGTCCTGGGTATCGGCGCCGGTGTCGATCTCGGGGATGGCCGGCCGCTCATCGGATGAGAAGGACGGCGGACGCACCGTCACGGCGGACTCGATCGCGCTCCGCGTGGAGTCGGCGGCGTACGAGACGACAGGCGCCGCCTCGATCTCCGGCCTCGACGCGCGCACGTCGAGCCGAGGTCCGGAGGCGGCCGGCGCCGGTCGCCCGTGGAGGACGCGCGCGATCCGCTCGGCGGCGCGCGTGCCCTCGGAGCAGAACGGAGCGAGCAGGGCCGCGAGCTCCGCCAGGTCCTGCGGCCGGTGCTCGGGCGCCTTCGAGAGCGTCACCAGGATCGCTTGCTCGAGCTCGGCGCTGAGGTCGGGCACGAGGCTCCGCGGCGGCGGGACGGGATCGAGGATGATGGAGCTGCAAAGCTCGGGCAGCGTGTCGCGCGAGAAGGCGACGAAGCCGGTGACGAGCTCGTAGAGGATCATCCCCATCGCCCAGATGTCGGACCTCGTGTCGACGTTCTTCGAGGAGCGCACCTGCTCGGGCGACATGTAGTGAGGCGTCCCGACCATCGACGTCGTCTGCGTGAGCCCCTGGCCCGCGGCGGGGAGATCGAGCGACTTCGCGATCCCGAAATCGAGCACCTTCACGCACGGGCTTCCGTCGGGGCGCTCCGTGAGGAACAGGTTCGCGGGCTTGAGATCGCGATGGATGATGCCGACGGCATGCGCCTCCGCGACCGCCTCCGCGGCCTGGAGGAGATACGTGACCGCCTCTTCCGGCAGCAGACGTCCGCGCTCGTCGAGCACCTCCGCGAGGTCCTTCCCCTTGAGGTACTCCATCACGATGTACGGCGCGCCGTCGGCCGACCCGACATCGAGGACACGCGCGACGTGCTCGCTCCGGAGACGGACCGCCGCCTTCGCCTCGCGCATGAAGCGGAGCCGCGCCTGCTCGTCTGCCTCACCTTCGGGGAGGAGGAACTTCAGGGCCACGCGCTGATCGAGCTCGGTGTGAATGGCGGCGCAGACGATGCCCATCCCGCCCTGGGCCAGCACCCGCTCGACGCGGTATTTCCCCGCCAGGAGCTCCCCTTCCCGCAACGCCATGGGCGAGGCGACAGCAAGGCCCATACCGGCGCTTTGCCCCCTGGTTTGCCGCGGAGTTGTCGAGGTGCGGACCTCGCCAGGCTCCGTCCCGCCTGGGCGCGCCCAGCCCGGATCTGGGCGCGCCTGGCTTCGGGCGGGGCGCGAGCCTGGCGCAAGCGCGAGAAAAATCCGGAGCCATACGGCGGTATGCTGCTTGCTCGACGGCGCCCCGATGATGAACCCGGAAGGAGTCAGGCCTTGAGGCTTCACCGTGCTTCCCGCGCTGCCGTCGAGCTCGCGGTGCTCTTCCTGGCTGGCTGCAACGCCATCGTCGGTCTTCGCGACGTGGAGGAAGGCTCGCTCTCGCCCGACGACGGCGGCGCGCTCGACGCGAGCAAGGACGGCGCGTCGACGACCGATGGAGCGACGACGACCGACGGAGCGGTCCGCGCCGATGGCGCCGCAAGCGACGGCGCGGTCACGAGCGACAGCGCGAGCGACGCCGACGTGGGTGATGGTGATGCCGGCGCCGGCGACGCGGGCGCGATCGACGCGGGCGCGAGCGACGCGGGCGCGTCGGTCGGCGGCGTGCTCCACTTCCTCCAGTCCGGCGGCAGCGTGACGCTGAGCAGCGGCGGTGCGAACGCGATCACCCTGACCGCGAATGGTGCCTTCCAGCTGCCGGTGACGGGCGCGTACGACGTCGTCGTGACGACGCAGCCGGCGGGACAGTCCTGCTGGGTGACGAACGGCAAGGGCAACGCGTCATCGCCCGCGGCTGGTCTCGAGGTGCGCTGCACGGTCGTGCGCCGGAGCGTGGACACGGCGACCGTCGACCGCTCGTTCAGCGCGGCCTCGTATCAGGCGATGGACGACCTCGACGGCATCACCCTGCAGACCGACGTCCCCGCGGCGGCGCTGGTCTACGTCTCCGTTCCGAGCATCGACATGATCGACCCGGCGTTCACGGCGCCGAAGTACGCGATCGCGGTCTTCATCGACAACCAGCCGGTGGCGGAGGCGCTCACCCGCGTCCATTTCGCGGCGGGCGCCAACCAGACACCGGTGACGGCGTTCGCCACGCCGACCCTCACGGTCGGGCCGCACACCATCCAGGCGCGCTGGCAGCGCGTCAGCGGCACGGAGGCGCCCATCCGCAACGCAAAGACGCCGTGGGGGACCGCGATCCACGCCGAGCTCGGCGCGATCGTGCTCGACTCGCTCCCCTCCTTCGATCGACTCGCCCGGACATCGACGAAGACGGCGTTCACGGTCCCGTCGGTCGGCGTCGACACGGACATCGGGATCCCGACGCTCGGACTCGATCTCCCCGCGAAGCAGCCCGTGCTCCTCATGGGGAGCGTGCCCGATCTCTCCCTCGAGACGGACACGAGCCTCCTCCTCGACGGCTCCGCGGTCGCTTCGCAGCGCTACCGCGACAACGACCCGAGCTTCACCTCCGTCACCAGCCCGACGCCGATGCTGCTCCGCTCGCTGGCCGCGGGAAAGCACTCCGTCGACGCGCGCGTTCGGTGGCTCGGTCTCGGAGGCGGCGCGACCTACGCCGGCGGAGGCGACAGCCGCGCTGCGGCGCTCACCGCCCTCCTCTTCAAGCCCGCGGCCGTGACCGCCGCCTGGGAGAGCGAGCTGAAGGACACGCGGCTCCCCGCCCCTGCCACCGCGCCGAGCCTCACGTCGATCAGCCCCGTCGTCTCGGTCACGACGACGAAGGCCTCGAAGGCGCTCGTGATGCTCGACGTCACGCGTGCCGGAGCGTCCGACGAGTCGAACGGCAACGAGTGGCCGGTCGAGGTCGCGGTGTTCCTCGGCTCCGCGCAGGGCCCCACCATCCTCGCCGGTCGCGGCAACTGGGGCGACTACCTCCGCTCGAACCTCGGGAACCGCCTCGCGATCGTGGACCTGCCACCCGGAACGACGAACCTCGATCTCCGCTTCCGCTTCGGCGGCGGCGGTCCGATGGCGTACCTCGGCGCTCGCATGGGCGTCATCGTGCTCGAGTGATCGACGCGACGGGGGCGCGCGGCTGCCGGGCGCCTCTGGTACGAGGATCTGCCCTGAGCGTCGCCGCGACCTCCGAGTCTACGCGCGCACGAGCTTCTTCAGCTGCCACGCGCGGAGCAGGTACGCCTGCTCCACCGTGTCGAGGCGATCGCGGAAGCGGGCGGCGTACTCGGCCGCGAAGAGCAGACCGACGAGGTGCATCGCGGTGAGGATGAGCAGCATCGTGTCGTGCGAGGTCGCGCTCAGCGTGCTGCTCGAGAGCACCACGTTGCCCGAGACATCGCCCGCGGAGTACGCGCCCGAGACACCGAGGACCATCGGGATCAGCACGACGAGCGAGCCAAGAAACATGGTGGCTGTCCGCCAGCCGCGCGGGACCACGAGGACGAAGCTCATCGTCGCGAACGCCGCGATGACCGGCGTGAAGAAGAAGGGACCCATGAGCGACGCGGTGACGATGCCCGCGAACATGCTGCTCAGCATCGGCCAAGGGACGGCGTTCTTCGGCCGCTTGAGCACGGTGTAGAGGAGCGCGACCTCTGCGAGCGCCCACGCCGACCAGATCACGATCACGGATGTCATGCTCCGGATGCCGACCACGTGCGCGATGACGGGATAGACGATCAGCCACACCGCGCCGAAGATCGCGCTCGATCGCGCCGGGCCACGCGAGCGCTGCTCGCGGAGGCGCTCGACCTCTTGCCGCACTGCGGGCGGCGCCTTCGACGGCGGCTCCGTGATGAGACGGAAGAGCAGACGGATCGCCTCCTGATTCGACGGGTCGAGGCGCACCGCGCGCCCCACCTCGCGGAGCGCGACGACGCGGGCCTCCGCCTCCGCGCCGAAGGTCAGGCCGCCGAAAGCATGCGCGGCGGCGCGCTTCGCGCGGTCGAGGTGATCATTCGCGAGGTCGGCAAGCGCCTCTTCGTCACGCGTGCCGGAGAGGAACGCCTCGATGACGTCGTGGAGCTCGCGCGGGGTGGCGGCGCGATCGATACCGGGGATGTCGGCGCGGTAGAGGTCGGCGATGTGCGCGAGGATCGCCTTCAGCGCACGGACGTCGAGCATGCGCTCGCGCACCGACTCGAAAGGCTTCGCGCTCCAGCCGACGACGTAGACCTCACCGAAGCCGCCGAGGACGATGGAGGAGAGATCGAGCGCGCGGTGATACACGCCGCGCTCGTGGGCGTAGGCGATGGCGAGGCACACCTGCTGGAAGGCGGCGAGCATGCGGCGGTACGCGCGATCGTTCGTGACCGCCTCGAGCGCGCTCGCGAGCGGGATCCCGCGCACGTTCTTGACCGTGTAGTAGACGCGACCATGCTCGTTCGTGCCGACGTCGTAGACGGGGGCGACGGCGGGGTGCTCGAGGCGGCCGCTGGCGCGCGCCTCCGCGAGGGTCCCCACGTCGTCCGCCTTGGCCTTGGCGACGTGCATGTCGACGGGGCGGCCGAGTCGACGGTCGAGGCAACGCCACACGTCCGTGTGCCGCGTCTGCCCGACGTGAGCGATGCGCAGGTAGCGCTGCGCGTCCGGGACGTCGCCGTCCACCTGGACCCGCGCGGACTCGCTGATGACGTCGTCCTTCGCCGCGCGCACGAGCGAGCTCGACTCGTCGAACGACATGACCGACGGCCGCGCGCGCCGCTCGTGGAGGCCGCTATCGCTGCGCGGAACGAGGTTCGCCAGCTGCCAGGAGAAGAGGGCGTTCTCCATCACGCGCTGATCGAGGGCGTCGCGATAGCGGGCGGCGAACCGGGCGCCAAACAGCGTCTGCGCGAGGTGCGCCACGAGGAGCCCGCCGTAGAAGACGATGCGCGTGACGCCGATGGTTCCGTGGACCGAGAACATGTTCGCGCCCGCCGGCAGGTACACGTTCCAGTAGCCGCGGAGCGCGAGGTACGACGGCACCGCCACCGCGGCGCCGAAGAGGAACACGATGTGCGCGCGCTGCCGCTTCTGCGCGACGAGCAGCTGCCCGAAGAGGAGGACGATCGCGAGCCCGGGCACGATGAAGAGCGGCCCCCAGATCAGCGACGTCGCCGCGAGCGCGGCCGCGCCCGCGACGCCCGACCAGCTGACGACGGAGTGGTGGCTGTTCTTCCAGTACTGAACTCCGACCACGAGCGCCGCGAGCGTCCACACTGCCGGTGCCGCGACCGCCCCGAGCGTGCTCTGGATCCCGGCGAAGTAGACGAGGAGCGGATACGCGAGCACCCACGCGATGAGGTAGAGGCTCGCGACCGCGGTCTGCACCTTGCGCAGGCGCGCGACCTCTTGCTCGAGCCGCTTCTGCTTCACCTCGTGGGGCGTCGTCTTCGGCGGCGTCCGGAGAAGGTGAACGAGGTGCGCGCGCGCGGCGTCGTCCTCGGGGACGAGCGCGAGCGCAGCGCCGAGCTCCTCGAGCGCCGCCGAGCGTGTCGCGTCGTCGTGGCTGAGCGCACGCGCGCGCTCGACGTGCTGAGCGGCGCGGCGCTGGCGCACGCGGAGCTCCTCGTCGGCGGTGAGAAAATGCTCGATGGCGTCGTGGAGCGCGCGCGCGGACGGATAGCGCTCGTTCGCGTCGAACGCGGTAGCGCGGAAGACGATCGCGTCGAGCTCGTCGTGTCCGGTTCGCGGATGAATCTGCAGCCGCTGCCGCGAGCGAATGGCGCGGATCGCCCGCTCGTCGAGGAGCGGGTCGAGCGTGAGGATCTCGTAGAGGATCGCGCCGAGCGAGAAGACGTCCGCGCGCGGGTCGAGCGGCCGCGCCATGGCCTGCTCCGGCGCCATGTACGCCGGCGTGCCCATGGCGACGCCGACCTCGGTCTCGCGCTCGCGACGCGCCGGCGTGATCGTGATCTCGCCGACCGCGCCCGCGAGGTCATCCGCGATGTCCTGGATCTTGGCGAGGCCCCAGTCGAGGACGTAGACCTCTCCGTAAGCGCCGAGCATGAGGTTCGCCGGCTTGAGGTCCCGGTGGAGCACGCCGCGCGAGTGCGCGTAGTCGACGGTGAGGCACGCGCGAGCGAACGACGTCAACAGCTGGCGTTGGTCATAGTGGTGCCCGGCACGAAGCGGCTGGCCGTTGCGCAACGAGAGGATGACATCCTCCATCGTCACGCCCTCGACGCGCTTCATTGTAAAGTACACGCGCCCGTTGTCGTCGCGTCCGACGTCGTAGACGGGGACCACGCCGGGGTGCGCGAGCCTGGCCTGGACGCGCGCCTCGCGGAGGAAGCGGGTCTCGAAGTCGTCGATGTCCGCGTCGCGGCGCACGACCTTGAGCGCGACCGAGCGATCCAGGAGAGAGTCCTGACATCGCCTTACCTCGCCCATCCCGCCTTCGCCGAGGCGGTCCGTGATGGAATAGCGATCCGGATCCAAGGCAATCGAGCGGACACTTCCGGAGCGATCGCTGACAGCACCCCCCGCCCCTCCTTGCGCGGGACCCCGCATATCACGACCGAGTGTCGTGGCGTCGACGCGCTGCCGGAGATCGCGGGCCATCCGAAGAGCGGACGTCGCAAGCCCGGTGCCAGCAACGAGAACAGTCCTCGCGATGTAATCCGTCGTCGGCATGAGTCGTCGCGACTCGCATGGACGCGTGTCGATCCGGTTTCGTCGTTCTCGCTCGTCCGTCCGCTCTCCGCTCATCCATCCATCCGTCGGTACCTTCGGCGCGACCGCGGCGCGCACTCTGTCGAAATCCTGTTCAACACCCTGGCCCGGGCCGGCCAGGTGGCCGGCACGTGCCACCCCCTCCGCCGCACCGCCCATTTCATGGTTGGCTTGCCAACCATTTTTTTAGGCCTCCCGCGAGGGGGAGGTGCCCCCCGCGCCGGGGCGATGGTGGCACGTGGAGTGCTCGTGCGGCGGGCATGCACTCCATCGTCTTCCAGGCGAAGCGCCTGCACCTACGCACCGTCGCGTTCGGGCACCTCGTGCTGCGCAAGGTCAAAGGCATGACCGCCGCGCGCTTCGACCTCCTCTGCCTCGTGCGTCAGGCGTCCCTCTGGCGCGACGTCGGCGACCCGCGGACC
>JAXLYU010000024.1:0-184795 GCA_046351255.1 Labilithrix sp. | reverse complement strand
CGGCGGCGGACCTCGTGCGAGTACAGCTCTGGCGGCAAGTTCAGTGCGGCGTCCATCGGGTGGAGCCCGTCCACGTCACGTGCCTGATACGCGACCCGGGCAACATCAACGCGACCTACCACTGTCAGCAGGGTCCGGCGGCTCGGCCGCTGGAACGAGCGCACGATGCGGTCGGCTCCCTCGGCGCGAACAGGACGCTCTGCGATGGCGCGCAGTGACCCATCAGCGAAGGCGGGATGAAATTCGCAGGCCGAGCGGGCAGGGTCTCCGCCATGGAGGTCGGCGATGGCGGCAGGACGAAAGATTGATGACGAGCTGGAGGCGCGGCGCTGCTTGCTCGCGGCGACACGCGCGGCTCAGACACCGGGCGAGTGGGCACGAGGTCACGGAATCGACGGGCGTTCGCTTCACGCCTGGAAGATCAACTTCGAGAAAGGCCGGTCCTCCGCACCCCGGGCTCGTCGAGCGGGCCTAACGAGGTTTGGGCGATCGACTTCGTGTTCGATACCTGCGCCGATGGTCGCCCGGTGAAGGGTTGGTCTTCGCAACCCCGCTCCTACACGAAAGGCCTCACTCATTCATCCCATCAGCTCGGCATGGCCCCGAAATCGCTCGGGACTCCAGACGTCGCGATGGAGCCGCACCCAAAGACTACTGGCAAGATATGTGGCTGATCGAGCTTTCGCTGCTGAGCTCAACGCACTTTCCCTGAGGACATGTTAGCGGTTTGCATATCTCGCCGTTGCGCATGCAGTGAGGCCCCGAAGCCGTCTGATACTGATATCGAACGCACGTTTCGTTTTCTGCGCAGTCGGAATCGTCTTTTGAGCACGGTGCCCCGAACAACGTTTCATCCAAAGGTGGAGTCGACGGCGATTGTGGCGAACAGGCCGAAGCGTCTGCCTCAGACGCGGATGCGTCAGCGCAGCCAGTGTCGCTCGATGAAACACTGCGGCCGGAGTCCGCCGAGCCGCCTGAATCGGCAGACTCTCCACTCGTCGTTGGAGGCGGTGGTGTCAACGATGTAGTACACGCCAGAATTACGAATGGGCATGAGACTGTTGCCAGGGAGAACACGAGAGTTGAGAGCGGCTTCATATCTTACCTCAGAACTCGGTGGACCATTGTTGAATGAAGCCCCACGACCCAGCCGTCAAGGTACGTCCGTAGTTCTCGCGAGGGGTAGAGCCGGGAGTGCTTTGGCCATAATGATTCCCGACCCATGTGAGACCGTACGAAGGACCCAAGATGGTGGCGAGCATGCCTCCGCCACTCGAGCCCTTCGTTATGTCCATCCAATGAGTGATCGTCCACGGCGCGCTGAACAACACGTTCATTCCGTAGGAGTAGCCGCTATTCGGTTGGGGAGCGGAACGGTAGATCATGCTCGGGAGATTGTAGAACTGTCCTGATGGGAGGCTGTTAGTGTTTCCCACTGTGCTAATGCTCTCTCCGTCATATGCAGTCATGTAGACCGGAAGTGAATACGATGAAGGCGAGTTACTGTACGCTGGGGTCATCGAGCACCAGGACGCACCCGGATGAAAGCTGCATGAGTAGAAGTCGAGAATTGCGAAATCATCGCCCGCTCCGCCGTTAACAAAGTTGGCAGGAATGGTCACCGTGTAGCAGCTGCCGGGGTACTGCGGCGACCCAGTCGTCGTTATGGTGCCGTTTGATGCGGTGTAGTGAGAGACGCGTGACACCATCAAGTTGGGTTTTACCAACCAGCCGACCGGACCGTCGTTGGCGTCACGCTCGTAGAACCCGTGGGCGACACTTATTGCGGTATACGCGCCAATCGACGTTGCGGAGGCGTAGTAGCTTGATTCCTGTTTGTAGAGGGCCATGCTCGTGCAATCTGGCCACCAGCCAGTAAATGCATGAGTTCGCCACACCCGAGAATCCGCAGGTGGATTGATAAGGACTTGTAGCGTCGGTTCGTCGTCGTTGAGAAGTCGATTCGGGGCATCGAACTCCGAGCCAAGCGTTGCCGCCCTTCGCTGGGAGAGACTTGGACTGAAGAGCTCATCTTGGGACCGACGCTTCCTGGTCCAGGCCGATCCCTGCCACATTGGCGTGACACCCGGCCTAAAGAATGAGGAGTTTGGAGGAGGCTCGGCCTGCATTCCTCGCGGTGGAGGGATGTTGTCGACGGTAAACTCGCGAATATCGTTGGCGGAGTAGGCGATCATAGCTCCGCCCTCAATGTGCTCTTTCCGGCGTGCTTCGTGGACAGCCTGAACCCACTTTGAATCAATCGTTTTGAGCCGATACTCTGCATAGTTTCCGCCATCGTCACTGACGAGTTTGACTGGTTCGTTGCGGCGCGCGTACTGCTCATCACTCAGAGCATCAATGTCGGCTCGTGTCTCGTGCTTCGCGTCGATACGGTCACCATCGTCCTTCATTTCGCGGTCTAGCGGAACGACCCGGTGGCCGACCCATACATGTCCGTTTCTGTCCGTCACTTCCTGCTCGGTATCGAGATCTGCTGGGAAGGGCACGCTAGCCATGTCGACCGATCGAAGTCCGTCGGCTGGGCGAAGTCCACCGTTGATGAGAGCTGGAGCACGCCGGTCCTCGTCAGCAGTTGTGCAGCCCGTGAGAAGCGAACTCGCGGTCAACGTCGCGCTCGTCACTAGATAGAGGTGTCGCATAGTGGTCGTACTTTCGAGTCCTTGTTTCGACGAATGCGCCGAGTACAACCAATTATGCTGGTTTTGGCGTAGATCACAATACCCGTGAGGGGTTGAGTCCGTGGCCGATCTGCGATAAGGGAGCGCTTTTTGCGAAAGTCTCACCGCGGAGGCGCAACGCCGACTGGAGCTTCATCACGGAGTTCGTGCACCGTCTCCCGGCGCGACGTCGTGACTGTGACGCGCGTGAGCTACCGCTGAGACCGGTTGACCCGATCGCGCGGGCATCGGGGAGAGATATCGCCAGGAGTTGTGGATGAGGGGCTGATCAGGCGGCGACCTTCCTCGTCCTCTTCTCGTGGTTCGTCCTCGTCGTTCTCCTCGTCGTCGCGATCGGCCTCGGACTCGATGCGGGCGCGTCGTCGCGTTCGACGCGTACGCCATCTTGGAAGCGGACGCCAGCCCGCACGAGCGGCAGCTTCTCGTGCCCGTTCAGGCGTCGCCACGTGCGCTCGGCGGCGAGAAGGAGCTTGAAGGCCATTGCGAGCCCGGCGGCACGCGAGCCTGCGCCCTTGGTCACGCGGTGTCGCCGCTTCACCGTCGCGACGGTCGACTCGATCGGGTTCGTCGTCCGGAGGTGCAGCCAGTGCTCGGCGGGGAAGTCGAAGATGGTGACGAGTTGTTCGCGAGCGTCGACGAGAGACGCGGCCGCCTTCGGGTACTTAGCCTCGTAGGTCTCGACGAAGTCGTCGATCGCCTTGTTGCAGTCCGCCAGCCCGGGGCGTTCATCGCCTCGTGCAGCTTCGCCTTCGCCCTCGGCTGCACGCCCTTCGGGAGCTTGTCGAGGACGTTGGCGATCTTGTGCACCCAGCATCGTTGCTCGCGGGTCGTCTCCCAGACGTTGCGGACCGCGGCCCAGAAGCCGAGCGCGCCGTCGCCGACAGCAACCTCCGGAGCGCGCATGCCCCGCTTCCTCACGTCGCGCAGCAGCTCGGCCCAGCTGTCCTTCGACTCGCGGAAGCCGTCTTCCAGCGAGATCAGCTCTTTCGTGCCGTCCGGTCGCGCGCCGATCATCACGAGCGCGCAGAGGCGTGCGTCCTCGAGACGAACGCCGAAGTGCACGCCGTCGACCCAGACGTAGACGTAGTCGCGATCGGCGAGCGAGCGCTTCCACGTTTCGTATTCCTGCTGCCAGATGCTCACGAGGCGCGTGATCGCGCTCGGCGACAGGCCCACGGCGTCATCGCCGAGCAGCACCGGCAGCGCCTCGCGGAAGTCGCCCGTCGAGAGCCCACGTAGGTACAGCAGCGGAAGCAGCTCCGAGACATTCTTCGAGCGACGCAGGTACGGCGGCAGGATCTTGCTCACGAACCGCTGCCTCTCGCCGTCGACCACCCGCTTGTCGGTCACGCGCGGCGCGCGGAGCTTCACGGTCCCTCCGCCGACCGTCAAGCTCCGCTCCTTCCCACGCCCGTTCCGCACGACGAGCGCTCGGCCGTCGTCGTCACGGTGTTCGCGGAGACGGGCGAGGTAGTCCTCCACCTCCACCTCGAGCGCGGCCTCGATCATCCGCCGCGCCCCTTCGCGCGCGAGCTCGTCGAGCGTCGCACGCGTCCCTTCCTTCAGACCTTCGTCCTGAACTCCGTTCTTCATCGGCGTACCCTCCCCGGCCTGCCAGGGCCGAGTGCGCGTTGTTTTCACGCGGGAGGGTACGCCACCTTTCTCAGCTCACGATCCACACCTTCCGGCGATATCTCCGGGCATGAGCTCTACTGAGTGTGTTTACTCCCTTGAAGTTGTGCGAGGCGGTTCTCTGCGCTCGTGCGGAAGGTCGGACGTATGTATCCCCTGCACGAGGACGCGTTCTTCCTCGGCTGACGGCGGCGTCGCATGCTCGCGCGCCTGGCGACGACGCAGGAAAAGTGGGCAGAGCGCGTGCGGGCGTGGCGATCGAGCGGGAAGACGGAGGAGGAGTTCGCGAGAGAGTTCGAATTCGAGCCTACGACGCTCCGGTACTGTGTGACCCCAGGTTGCTGGCGCACGAGTTGGGACACGGCTACCTCAGCTTGGGGGATGAGTATCTCGGCCCAGATGACGGCCGAAACACGAGCCCGCCGCCTAGAGTGCTCCAGACGTTGTGCGGCCACAGCATGATGAGCATCCACAACGGTCCGTCGAACAATCTCTGCACCTCGTGGGATCACGGATTCAATCGGCTCTTCACCAGTCCTCACCCGTCGAGTGTGTCGCCACCGATGCCGGCTGCATGGCCGACACTTCACTCGCTGTTCGGATTCGACGTTCCGGTCGGCACTCCCGACAACTACAACTACGCGGACCACGACTTCGGAGGAGCCATCAATGTTAGTCCACCGTAAATCCAAGTATATCCCGTTGTCTACGATTTGAGTCTGCCCCGATTTCGTGGACAGTCTAATTACGCTGCGTCCTTGTAGTCTGCAGCCATCTTCTCTTCAATGAACTTCATCTCAAAATCGACTGGACTGACGTAGCCAAGGGTCGAGTGACGACGACGCCGGTTGTAGAAGGTCTCGACGTAGTCGAAGATCGCCTCTCGCGCCTCTGCCCTGGTCGCGAAGCGACGCGGGTAGATCAGCTCCGTCTTCAGGGTCGCGAAGAAGCTCTCGGCCACCGCGTTGTCCCAGCAGTCGCCCTTCCGACTCATGCTGCAGACGAAGCCGCGGTCCTTGAGCGCGTCCTGGTAGTCGGCGCTGGCGTACTGCGAGCCGCGGTCGGAGTGGTGGATTAGCCCGGCGTTCGGAACGCGCCGGCCGACGGCATCGCGAAGGGCGGCGAGCACGAGCCCGCGGTCGATGCGCTCGCTCATCGCGAGGCCGACAACGCGCCGCGAGAACAGGTCCAGGATGGCAGCGAGGTAAAGCCAACCCTCCGAGGTCCAGACGTACGTGATGTCGGTCACCCACGCGACGTCGGGTGCGTCGACCTCGAACTTCCGGTCGAGGATGTTCTCCGCGACCGGGAGCTTATGCCTCGAGTCCGTCGTCGCCTTGAAACGGCGCTTCCTGAGGCTCGCGAGGCCAAGCTCTCGCATGATGCGGGCGACGCGTTTCCGGCTCACGGCGGTGCCCTCTTCCGCGAGCTCGGCACGAATTGTCGGACTGCCGTAGCGGCCACCGCTGGCCTTGTGGATGGCGGCGATCCGCACCGCGAGCTGGTCGTCGGCGATCTCGCTGGCCGACGGCCCGCGGTCCTCCCACGCGTAGAAGCCGCTGCGAGAGACGTCGAGAAGGTTGCACATTACAGTCACCGAGAAATTGGCCTTCTCCGCCGAGATGAACGCAAACTTCACGTCGTCTCCTTCGCGAAGAAGGCCGTCGCTTTTTTTAATACTTCGCGCTCCATCCGAAGCGTCTTGTTCTCACGTCGCAATGCCGCGAGCTCCTCGCGTTCGGACGTCGTCAGCGCGCCGGCGCCGCCGCCACCGCCGGCATCGACGTCAGCCTGCCGGACCCAGCCGCGCACGGAGGTCTCGGTGAGCCCGAGGTCCCGCGCGATCTGCCCGACCGACTTGCCGCCCTTCCGAACGAGCGCGACGACCTCCGCCTTGTACTCGGGCGTGAACGACCTTCGCTTCTTCTTCGTCGCCATGAACACCTCCCGGCCAGCTCATCGCGGGCCTCGTCAGGTGTCCACAAAACCGGGGCAAGACCAATTGGAGCCCTCGCCGCTTCACTGCTTGGAAGCGGATGTGGGCGAGACAAGGCGGACGAGCGCGCTCCGGATCGGTCTTCCATCGAGAAGTTGTCGGCCCGCGAGGCACCCGATTCGGCACGCCGCACGGAACCCTCCGCCAGTCCGATTCAGAGTCCGCCCGAAAGTGGGCCGGTGTTGTCGTTCGAGCCGCCCGACCTCTCGACATCGACGGGCCAGACGCCGATTCGCGCGTTTATCGCGAACAACGGGCGCCCCGTTGATTCGGCGGTGCTCGCCGAGCTCGTCGCGGCGGTCGAGCTTCGCCGCGCTCCCGAGATGGCAGTCGTACCCGTCAAGGCTGAGATCGTGAGGAACCCGGAGCCAAATGCGGTTCACAAGGACGGGCCCCTCAACGGACAGCCTTTGCCTAACGCCATGCCGGCCGAGCTCGACAGGACAATCGTGGAGTTGCAACCGCTCACGCCGCTGACGGACTCGTGGCACGTCGTCTCGCTCAGTCGCCGTCCTTCGGGTCTACAGCTTGGAGGGGTGAGTAGCAGTCCGCCCGTGTCCGGCGTCTATTCTGTTCGGTTTCATACTGGAACATCGCCCACCCTGAGCCAGGTACTCTTTTGTCCAAAGTCGGATGGTAGTGTGAAGGCGACGTTCTACTTCTCCGAGAATGTCAGCGGGTCGGTGAAATTCGATGACGCCATAGGCCTTCGACAGACGGGGGCCTCTTGCTCCGTGACGGAGAGCGGGCCTGACCCGAGCCGGGTTTGGTGGATCGAGCAGACGTGCAAGGGCCTGGACTCGAACGCCGAGCTTCACGTCTTCGCGAACAGTGGTATCAAGTCTCGCGGGGGCCAGCCGTTGCGTGCCTTCGCCGGTCAAGACATGGTTGAGGCGGGAGCTCGGTTGAGCGAGCTCCCCGAAGGAGAGCCCGGATGCAAGGTGTGGCGCCAGTAGCGTTCTGCGTTCTGGCGATCGCGGCATGCAGCGACGATGGCGAGCGTCGAACGGCGGCCCCCCCCGTCACTTACGGGGCGCCGAGCTCGTTGCGACCGTGTGACATCGAGCATCTGTGCGATCCCGGGGAGGTCTGTTTCGTCGGATCGGCTTCTTACGACTTCAGCCGAGAATGCCTCTCCGAGCACCGGTGTCAGGATCCGGATCAGCGTTGCCATCGCGCGCGCTGCAATGGCGACGCGGGGGTCGTGTGCGGGCCGAATGAAGCCTGCTCGTACCAGCCGTGGCAGGGAGGCGGAGCACCGGGTGGGAACTGGCTGTGCCTCTCCCCGCCCTGAGTCACGTCGCCTCGACGGAGATGTTCACTTCGTGTGAGGCGGCGGGAGCGGGTCGGGCGGCGGCGGTGGAGGCGGGCGCTTCTCCGGCTTCCTGGCCGGGCCGGCGTCGAAGGGCGGAGGCAGATCGGGTTTCGGCGCGCCCGCGTCGAAGGGCGCGGGCAGCGGATCGGGCGGCGGCGGCGGCTGGATCTCGGTGGGCGGCGGCGGCGGATCCGGCGGCGGCAGCGCGTTCGTCTTGCCGCACGCCGTGAGCGGGCCGAGCGCGAGGGCGGCCGCGGAGACCGCCTTCCACATCGGCATGCGCCGGACGGCGCGCGGCGGGGAGAAGACCGCGCGCACGATCGTGTCCGTCGCCTCCGCGACGCGCGCCTCGAGCCCTCGCGACGCGTCGTTGGCGCGCTCGGTGGCGCGCGCCGTGAAGTCCTCGCGGGCAGCACGATCGTCCGAGGCGGGCGACGCGGCGAAGTCGATGATCTCCATCATGCGGTCGACCGAGTCGACGTTCACGGCGCGGGTCGTGTCATCGGCGAGGTCGCGGAGCGCGCGCGTCGCGGCGCGCGGATGGAACTGCCGCAGCAGGTGCGCGTGATAGCCGAGCCCGAGGGTGGAGTTCATGAGCCCGTCGCAGCGGAAGTTGCGATCGAGGAACGCCTTCGCGAACACGCGGAACGCGCGCTCGGCGTGGGGATCCCGGATCCGGTAGTCCCAGCCGAACACGTCGCCGATGAGGCGGCCCTCGCGTTCGAGCTTCGTCATGAGCGGCGTGCCGACGTAGATCTCCGTGCGACAGAAGTTCATCGGCACGGCCGGGATCTCCCGCAGGAAGCCGAAGCTCTCGCGGAGCGAGGCGATCGACGACTCGGGATCGAACACCAGCATGTTGAAGCAGGTGTAGACGTCGCGCTCGCGGAGGAAGCCGAGCGCGCGGCGGTTGTCGGTCATGTCGACGCCGCGGCCGAGCACCTTGAGCCCGCGCGTCGAGCCCGACTCGATGCCGAGGTACACGCGGAGGAGCCCGATCTGCTGGAGCACGTCGAAGACCTCGGGATCCACGTCGTCCGGCCGCGCCTTCACGACGACCGCGATGTCGCGCACGTCGCGTCGCCAGAGCTCGTCGCGCAGCGCCGTCACGCGCTCGAGGTCACGCACGCGATCGCGAGTGAAGAAGTCGTCGTCGTGGAACACGAACATGCGGACGCCGCGGCCTCGCCGGAGCTCCGCCATCTCGTCCGCCACGTTCGCCGGGCTCCGGCTCCGGTACTTCGGGCCACCCGCCGATCGGAGGTACGCATGGATGCAGCAGAAGGTGCAGTGGCCGTAGCAGCCGCGCGTCCCGACGAGGAACGCGGCCGGGACACCGAGATGGAGTTGTGGTTCGTCGAAGCGCTCGGGGAACGGCAGGGCGTCGAGGTCGGGCGCGAGCGGTCGCGCGGGGCTCGCCACGACCGCGCCGCTCGCGTCGCGGAACGCGATACCGGCGATGGGCGCGAGGCGCTCCGCGTCGAGCGGCCCCGCGGTCGCGGCGGCAGCGAGCTCGACGATCGTCTGCTCGCCCTCGTGGCGCGCGATGACATCGATCGCGGGGAACGCCGCGAGCATCTCGCGGAAGGCGAACGTCGGGAAGTGCCCGCCGGCGACGATCGGCGCGGCCACGCCGCCCGTGCGCAGCGCCTCCGCGAGGGCGCCGAACTCCTTCGCGCGGAACTGGAACGTCGCGGACAGGCCGATGAGCCCGGGCCGAACGCGCGCCGCCTCGGCCACCACGGCCGCGATGTCGCCCGCGCGATCGAAGCGCGCGTACCGCGGCACGTGCCCCGCGGCGCGCAGGGACGCACCGAGATAACGCAGCGCCAGGTTCTCCTCCACCTCGGCCCCGACGAGCAATACGTCCATCGACCTCTCCCGGTCTCGGCGCGGCGCGCCAATTGCGCGTCGCTGCACGTTCTGCAGCGGCGCCGCCAGCGATCACGCGCACCTACGCGCGCGCCACGCGGGCGAGCACGAGACGTGCCGGTCGGCCGGTCGTTCAGCGCGCGAGCGCCGCGCGCACACGCTCGAGCGTCGGCTCGTCGACGGCGTGCTTCGCTCCGAGGCGCTCGCGCGCGTTGTGGACGACGGTCGCGTAGCGCCCGCCGAAGCGCTCGCACACGGTGCAACCCGCGAGGTGCGCGTTCACCTGCGCCACGTCTTCGGTCGAGAGATCGCCGTCGACGTAGTCGCCGAGGCGCGCCAGGACGGCGCTGCACGAGAGACCGCCCACCTCGCGTTGATTCGCCATGACGCCTCCTTCGTCCGCGCGGAGCGCCGCCATCAGACGGAGGCGGGCGCGATGCAAACGACTCTTCATGGCCGCGAGCGAGAGACCGAGCAGCGCGGCCGTCTCCTCTCCCTCGAGCCGCTCCACGTCACGGAGGAGCACGACCTCGCGCTCCTCTGCCGCGAGCGACGCGATGGCGCGCGCGATGCGCTCCGCGTCCTCGAGGCGTCCGAGCGCGTCTTCGGCGTCGTGCCCCCAGCCCGCGGCGCGTCCGAGCTCGAGGAGCGAGGTCTCGTCCGACGGGTCCGTCGAGACCTCTCGCGCGCGCCGATGCGTTCGCCGCGCCGCGTTTCGCGCGATCGCGAAGAGCCACGATCGCGCGCCGCCTTCACCGGGGCGATACGTGCCGATCGCGCGGAGCGCGGACGCGAAGGTCTCCTGCACCACGTCCTCCGCGTGCTCCGGCGCGAGCGCGCGCGCGACGGCAAGGACCCCACGCGCGTGCCGCTCGAAGAGGAGCGCGAAAGCCGCGTGCTCCCCGCGCGCGGTCGCCGCGATCAGCTCGTCGTCCGGTGGCGCAGCGTGCATGTCGAGATCCCGAACAGGGTGTACAGCGGGCAGCTCCCGAGGAGCCCGGTCACGAGCGGGATGACGCCCAGGTACGCCCACGGCGTGCGGGGCCCGATGAAGGCGAGAGAGAGAACGGCGAGGCCCAGCGCGATCCGGATCACGCGCTCGACCTTGTGCTCGTTGCTGGGAAAGACCTTGGCAAACATGGCGTCGCTCCTTGTGTGCCCTCTCTATCCAGCAGCTGGCGAAAGGATTCCGATCATTTCGTGAAGCCCGGATCCGAGGCCGTAGGCTCAGTCGTCGTGGGGGTCGTCGTCGTCGATGAGGTCGAAGAGCTCGTCGACGTCGATCGGCTTGGCGAGCCAGGTGACGCTGGGCGGTGTATCGGCGGCGCGGGGCTGGCCGCTCACGATCACGCACCGCATGTTCGGCGACGAACGCTTGGCCTCCTCGACGAGCGTGAGCCCGGAGATCCCCGGCATCACGAAGTCCGTCAGCAGGATGTCGAACGGCTTCGCACGCATGAGGTCGAGCGCCTCCTCGCCGCTCTCGCAGACCTCGGCTTCGCATCCGACGGAGCGGATCAGCTTCTGCATCACCCCGCGGATCCCCTGATCGTCGTCCACCACGAGCACTCGCATGGGTCGTTTCCTCCGAGCTTCATCCATCAGCGTCGCCGCGTTCCCCAGAAGTAGCCGGCGCAGGACGGACAGATGCCGTGGCTCATCCGAGCGCTCATCCTCTCCACCCATTCCGGGATCCAGTGCCAAGCCTGCGTCGGCGGGTGACGTACCCGCCGGCAGTTCGCGCATTGCGTGAAGAGACCCCTCCCGTCCACGTAACGTTCCTCGAGCGCCTTCTCGCCATGCTCCGCGGGAGCCGTCGCGATGAGGCTGTGCTCCACGAGCAGGCCGTCTTCCCGGATGGGAAGCACCCGGAGGCGAAAGGTTCGCTGCTCCTCCGGCGTCGGGCACTCGTAGTCGCACTCGAAGATGGTCTGGGTCGCGCTCGCGTGCCCGAACGCTCGCTCGTAGAAGGCGCGGAGCGGATCGGCGATGGCGTCGAAGTACGACCTCTTGGTGAGCGGCCCGGCGAGCTTCTGCTCCGCCGCCCTCCGCTGCCAAGCGCGGTTCACCCAGTGGATCACCCCGTCCTTGTCGAGCGCGGCGATCGACGACGGTGAGGCATCGAGAGACGCTTCATCGAAGTCGTGCGCGAGAAACGGGGGGAACATCGAGATGCGCGGGGCCTACATGCGAACGCGATGCCGTCGCATGCAGAGAGCCGCAACCGAAGCGTGACGCAAACCCTGCACCCTTAGCAACTGCGAATCGACGTGAAGATTCTGCGTGGAGATGCAGGTTTGGCCGAACGGACCGGTCAGTCGTGCCCGGCGTCCGGGATGGGCGTGCGGCAGGTGCCCGCGACGCAGTCAATCTCATCCGGAGGCGCGCAATCATCGACGGGGCACGGATCTCCCTTGCCGTTCTTCCGCGGATCGCACAGGCGGTCGTACTGACCGCGGCGCCGTTCGATGGTCGCCTTGTTGAACGGGATGTGCGGGCAGCCCATGAGGCACTTGCAGTCGGCGGCGGTCAGGATCTCGCGGTCGATCTCCCCCCAGGCGCAGTCGCTCTTGACCTTGCACGCTGTCACGTTCGGGATGGGGCCACTGTCGACCATGCCGCTGGTCGACCCGCTCGTCGACCCGCTGGTCGATCCACTCGTGCCGCTGGTCGACCCGCTCGTCGACCCGCTGCTCGTCGTGCCCGACGAGCTGGACGACGTGGTCGAGCCCGTCGAGCCGCCGCAGGCGACCGCGACCGCGACGAGCCCGATGGCCACGACCAGATATCGATGAAGGCTCTGCATGGTCTTCGCGCCTCCCCGGCAGCGTATCATGAGCGCGTGGGACGGCTCGCTCGGTGGCCAGGGGTCGTCCTCGTGATGCTCGCGTCGTGCAAGCGCGAGGCTCCACCGAGCCCGTCGCCGATGCCCCTCGCATCCGCCCTCGTCGGGCTCGAGGCGCCGGGCGTCCTCGAGGCGCGGATCGAGACGACCGAGGGCGCCGTCCGCTGCATCCTCGACGAGGCAGGGACGCCGCGGAGCGTGGGGATGTTCGTGGGGCTCGCGCGTGGCCGGGCGGCCTTTCGCGATCCGGCGACGAACGCGATCGTGACGCGGCCGTACTACGACGGGCTCCCCGTCTTCCGCGGGATCGAGGACCTGATGTTCCAGTCGGGGTGTCCGGTCGGAGACGGCACCGGCACGCCCGGGTATCGCATCGAGCTCGAGCCCCACCCCGATGACGCTGCGCGTCTGGCGACGCCCGGCGCGCTCCTCCTCGCGAGCTATCACCCGCCCCCGAACCGCGAGGACCCTTCGCCGCCACCGCCCGGCCAGGTCATCGGCAGTCAGTTCGTCGTCGCGATCGGCGGTCTCGGCCACCTCGCGGGCAAGGTCACCGTGATCGGAGCCTGCCAGGACCTCGCGACGGTCGCGACCATCGCGCGCGTCGCGGCGAAGCGCGAGCGGCCCGTCACCGTCACGCGCATCATGATCGAGCGCCGGCCCTGAGCAGCGCCGTCACTTCACGACGACCGGATACTCGCAGTGCCCATCGGTGCAGGGCACACCGTTGCAGCACTCCGATGTCTGCGCGCAGACCTGGCCGTACTGCGCGCACGTCGTCGAGCCCGGCGCCGGCGTCGTTCCCCCGCTCGATCCCGTGCCGCCACCTGGTCCCGGTTTGCCGCTCGCTCCGCACGTGCCCTTCGTGGTGCCGGTCGCGAGGATGCAGGGCGAGCCGGCGCAGCAGTCCGACGTGGTGGTGCACGCGCCGCCCGCGTCGATGCACGCGGTGCCCGCGCACACGAAGCCCGCACCCGACGGGTTCGGCACGCACGGATGGCCGCAGCAGTCTGCGCCGCTCGCGCAAACGGTGCCCGCGGGCGGCGGGCCGCTCTTCGCGCAGTCGTAGTCGCTCGCGACGGTGCATCGCGGGATGCCGAGCGCGTCCTGCTTGCAGTTCAGCGGGTGCTGCTGGACCGTCCCGGAGCAGCAGCGGTCCGTCGCGCTGCAGGAGTTCGTCGCGAGCCGGCAGATCGACCCGGCCGGGCTGCACGCCTTGCCCTGATCGCAACGGCCGACGGCCGCGCCCGCCGCCTTGCTGCAAAGCACGTCCGTCGTCTGGCCGCCGGAGTCCTTGGTGGAGCCGGGCGCGCCGGGCGCGCCGCAGCAGTCGCTGTCCTGCTGGCACAGCTCGCCCGTCGGATGGCAGCCCGTCGGGGGCTGACAGACGAGCACGCCGCTCGCCGCGAAGGGACGGCACGACTTGCTGCAGCAGTCGCCGCCGCACGGCGGCAGCGAGCCTCCCGTCGTCGCGCCGGTGCACACGGTGCCGGCGGTGGTGCAGTTGCCCGCGCCCGGCGCCGAGACGACGCCGCACAGGCCGAGCGCCGCCCCCGCCGCCTTCGCGCAGCTCCCGCCGCAGCAGCCGAGGTCCGTCGAGCACGCGTCCCCTTCCTGCGCGCAGAACGACGGCGCCGAGCAGATGCCGTCCTTGCATAGCTGCGAGCAGCAGTCGCCGTTGCCCGTGCAGGGGTTGCCTGTCGTCTTGCACTTCGTGCTGAGCGGTGTGCACTTCCCGGCGTCGCACTTGCCACCGCAGCACTCGCCGTCCGTGGCGCACGCCGCGTTGTCGGCGATGCACTGCTTCACGCCGCACTTGCCGCCGACGCACGCGCCGCTGCAGCAGTCGGTGTTCGCCGCGCATGCGTCGTCGGGCGCCTTGCAGCCAGACGCAGGCGGCGCGCACTGCTTCGTGGTCTCGTCGCAGTTGCGCGAGCCGCACTCGAGGCCGTTCGTGCAGCTCGTGCCCGCCTCGGCCGAGCCGAACGTGAACGGACTACCGCTGCTCGTGCCGCCATCGACGCCGTCTGCGTCGTCATGGCTGTCACTTCCGCATCCGCTCACGAGGTGAATCGGAGCGGCCAGCATCGCGAGCACGAGACCGAAGAGCAGCTTCTTCATGCCTCGATCGTAGTCGTCTCGGTCACGCTCCGCGTGGTCGCTACCTTGGTCAGCGCTGGTCGCTCGTGCTACCGCCGTAAGCTCGCCGGCACGATCAGGAGATGGCGCGCGGCCGCTTGCCCCACGAAGGGCGCGCGATCCTCCGCGAGGAGCGCCTGCGCCTCCGCCTCGCGGTCCGTGCCCGCGCAGAGGCGCACGCGCTCGAGGCTCGAACGGAGCGCGCCGAGGCGATCGTCGTTCGCCTTCGCGAGGGCTCGGGCCCGATCGAGGAGCGCGAGCGAAGCGGCCTCGTCGGGCTCCTCCTCGCGCGAGCGGACGGTGGCCTGCGACGTGAGCAGGAGCGGCAGCGCGAAGCGCTCGCCCATCGTCTCCGCGTGCGCGACGCCGCCACGAAGGAACGCCGCTGCCTCGCTCGTGGCGCCGCGCGCCAGCGCCGCATCCGCGAGGAGCACGTTCCAGTACGACTCCCACAGCCCCGCGCCCGTCGCGCGCAGGATCTCGAGCGCGCGTCGCATGAGCCGATCGCCCTCGCGCGCCTCCTCCGCGCCGAGGCGCGCTCGGATCCATCCATCGAGCATCGTCCCGAAGCCGATCCAGAAGGGAAAGCCGTGCTCCTCCGAGAGGTGTGTCGCGCGCTGCGCGCTCTCGGCGGCGCGCTCGACGTCGCCGAGGAGCTGGAACGTCCACGCACGAAAGCCGAGCGCGTACGCCTCGCTGAACGGATGACGAACGTCTTGCGCGGCCGCGAGCGCCTCGTCGGCGAGCGTCACCGCCTCGTCCGCCCGCCCGCGGAAGCAGCAGGTGAGCGAGAGATAGAGATGGCAGACGACGCCGGGGTCGCCGCCGAAGCGGAAGCCGTGATCCGCGTGGCGCACCGGATCGTGCGCGGCGATCGCGCGGCGGAGATGCGCGTCCGCCTCGGCGAAGTTACCGAGGTAGTAGCTCGTCGCGCCGAGCGCGCGGTGCGCCTCGACCGCGAGGTCGGCGTCGTCGCTCGCGGACGCGCACGCCCGTGCCGCGACGAGGCTCGCGTGCATGTCGCCGCGCACGAGCTCGTAGAGCCAGAGGCCGAAGTTGATCGGAAACACGTCGGCCGCGCCGAGCGCAGGCTCCGCGGCGAGGTCACGTGCGCGCGCATACGCCTTCGTTACCTCGAGCGCGGCGTAGCCACGCGTCGCGATGAGGGCCGGGGCGAGGAGCTTGTAGAGGACGAGGAGGCGACGTCCATCGGGCACGGGCGCGCCCTCGACGATCGCGATCGCGGTCTCGAGATAGCGCACCGCCTCCTTGTTCGCGTAACGCGCGATCGCGTCCGTCGCCGCGATCTGGAGATAGGGAGGGCGCGCTCGCCCTTGCCGCCCGCGGTGAGGTGATGCGCGAGCCGCCCCGCCGCGCCTGCGTCCGGCGCCTCGTGATGCGTCGCTCGAGGGCATCGGCGATGCGGAGGTGAATGCTCTGGCGATCCGCCTCCGTC
Source organism: Labilithrix sp. (assembly GCA_046351255.1). Classification (GTDB taxonomy): domain Bacteria; phylum Myxococcota_A; class Polyangia; order Polyangiales; family Polyangiaceae; genus Labilithrix. The sequence continues at coordinate 168,841 of JAXLYU010000024.1, read as the reverse complement.
ATCGCGTCGAGGATCGCCTCGCGGAACTTGTCGTGGCGAAAGCGATAGTCGGCGCCGACCGCCTCGAGGAGGCCGCCCGCCTCGAGCGCGAACGTCTGGATGTCACGCTCGCTCCGCTGCGTGACGTCGCGCAGCAGCGGCGGATCGAGCTCGCGGCCGGCGACGGCGGCCACCTCGAGAAGGCGGAGCGACGGGTCATCGAGCTTCGCGAGGCGCCGCTCGAGGACCCGGCGGATGCTGTCGAGCCGCGACGTGGCCTTCGACGCGGGCGGGGCGGAGGCGGGGCCGCCGGACGGCGGCGGGATCGACCGCGCCACCTCCGTCGCGAGGAACGCGTTGCCCTCCGTCTCGTGGAAGAGGAACTCGGCGAACGCGAAGCTCGCGCCGGCGTGGCCGAGCATCGCCTCCGACAGCTCGCGGATCTCCGCGAACGTGTGGCGACCGAGCCTCAGCTGATCGGCGCCGAGCTCCTTCGCGAGGTCGGGGTTCTCGTCGTCGCGGTACGTGCCGAGCACCACGAGCGGCAGCTCGCTCGCCTTGCCGACGAGCTGCCGGAGGAGCGAGATGCTCTCGCTGCCCGCCCAGTGCAGATCCTCGAGGATGAAGAGCGTCGGCCCGTCGAGGCGACGCAGACCGGACTCGACCGCGGCCACCAGCCGGCGCAGCGCGGCTGCGCCCGCGAGGGCGGGGAGCTGGGGGAGGGCGCCGCCGGCCGCGGCCTGGAGATCGGGGACATGAGGCGTGACGACGGCGGTGAGCGACGGATCACGCAGCGTGAGCGCGAGCCAGCGCAGGATGCTGACCCAGATGTCGAACGGCGTGGTGCTCTCGGACGCGGCCTGCCCCGTGACGACCGTGACGCCGCGGACCAGCGCCAGCGTTCGCACCTCGTCGACGAGGCGAGACTTGCCGACGCCGCTCTCTCCACCGATGAGGCACACACTCCCGCGCCTCCGGGTCACGACCGAGTCGAGGCGCTCGGTCAGCGCGCGCAGCTCGGCCTGCCGGCCGACGAAGCGCGCGGCGGTGGCGAACGAGGCGTGCGTTCCGTCGACCGCCTGATGCGTTCGACCGATCGCGGTCGCGAGCTCCCGCGCGACCTCCTCCGCGCTCGGTCGCGCCGTCGCGTCCTTCGCGAGGAGGGCGCGCAAGATCGGACCGACGCGCGAGACCTCGCCGACGGGCTCCGCGTCTCGGTCCTCGGCCGGCGCCGTCGTCGCGACCCGGCCTTCTCGCAGCACGCGGGTCGGCGCCTCCACCGGATCGGTGCTCGGCGCGTGCGAGAGCCGGAAATCGGGCTCGTCGTGCTGGATCTTCCACGAGACCGCCTCGTCGTTGGCGGACTCGAAGGGATGACGTCCGAGGAGGCATTGATACGCGACGATCCCGAACGAGAAGAGGTCGCTGGCGCGCTCCGCCGGCTCGCCGCGGAGGACCTCCGGCGCCATGTAGCGCACCGTGCCGACCACGACGTCGTGGCCGAACGTCTTCGAGCTCACGCCGAAGTCGAGCAGCTTCACGTGCCCCTTCGCGACCGCGATGTTCGACGGCTTGAGATCGCGATGTACGAGGCCGTGGCGGTGGAGATACGCGAGCGCGTCGAGCGTCTCGAGGAGGAGCGCGACGCGGTCTTCGAAGCCGAGGTCACGGACCGCCCGCGTGATGGACGTGGGACGATCGAGCAGCTCCATCGTGAAGAAGGGCTCTCCGTCGGTGTCGAAGCCGAAGTCGTAGACGCTGATGACGTTCGGATGACGAAGCGTCGCGAGGGTGCGGAACTCGCGGGCGAGGGCGAGCCGGAGGTCGGCGAGCCCGATCGGCCGCTCGCCGGACGCGTTGGAGGTCGCGGTGTCCGAGGCGTCGCGGCTCGGCAGGCTGCGCACGCGCTTCAACGCGACGGCGCCCCCGGTCATGCGGTCGAGGGCGCGGTACACGATCCCCATGCTCCCGCGACCGAGGGGTTCGCCGAGCTCGTAGAGCGAGGTCGTGCTCGCACGCGCGTTCTCGAGCATCATCCCCGTCGTTCGCGAGGTTCGGGGCTCGACGTGCGACTGTCAAGCGCAGGAGGCCGGCGATGCTCATCGCTCACGACATGGGCCTACATTGGCCATTTCGCGCGGGGTTCCGAGAAAAACCGGGTGCGGCGCTCAGACGTTTTGGAGACTCCGACCCGAGGGCCAAAAGGCGGTCTTGTCCCCGCCATGCGTTTCGCGAAGAAGCTTTCTTTGGTCGCCGTCTCCGTCCTCCTCGCCAACTGCGGGATCTCCTCCGACGAGGGGACCGAGAACGCGGAGAACGCGGTGACGGAGCCGGGCTCGTCCAGCGTCGCCTTCGACTCGCGCGAAGGTCTCACCTCGCTTCGCAGCGAGACGCGGCGCGCGGTGGCGCAGCGCTCGGACATCGTCGCGTCGGCCATCGCGTACCTCTCCGACGCGGCCGAGGGGGCCGGGACGAAGCGGCCGGAGTTCACGCTCATCAGCTCGACCGAGGTCGACCCGCAGGACGGCCTCTCGCACGTGCGTCTCCAGCAGACGATCGACGGCATCGTCGTGTGGGGCGCGGACAGCGTCGTCCACCTCGACGCGGAGAGCGTCCTCGGCGCCACCGGCTCGGTCGCGACGGGCATCGACTCCGTGTCGAAGAGCCGCACCATGAACGAGACCACCGCGCTCGCTCGCGCCAAGCAGGAGCGCTTCGGCTCGCTCGCGATCGTCACGGAGGAGGAGTCGGTCGAGCAGGTGATCCACATCGCCGACGACGGCACGCCCGCCCTCGCGTACCACACGCGCTTCTACAACGAGCTCCAGGGCGACACGCAGCCCGGCATGTGGAATCACATCTACGACGCGAACACGGGCGCGCTCCTCGCGCGCTGGAACGAGGTCCACACCGCGGACGCTCAGGCGAGCGGCCCGGGCGGTAACCCGAAGTGGACGCACTCGTGGAACAACGAGCTCGACGCGACGATCAACGCGTCCGGCCAGGCCGTCCTCACGACCTCGCGCCTCACCACGCTCAACATGAACCACGGCAGCACCGCCTCCGAGGTGACGGGCACGCTCCAGAACATCGGCGACGCCCCCATCAACGACGCGCATGGCTTCGCCGAGATCACGCTCAACTTCCTCAAGGACTGGATGGGCCGTGACTCGATCGACGACCGCGGCTTCGTGATCAAGAGCCGTGTGCACTACGGCAACAACTACGAGAACGCGTTCTGGAACGGGTCGCAGATGACCTACGGCGACGGCGCGAATCGCTTCTATCCGCTGTCGGGCGCGCTCGACGTGTGCGCGCACGAGATCGACCACGGCTTCACGAGCAAGCACTCGAACCTCACCTACTCGGGTCAGTCGGGCGGCCTCAACGAGGGCTTCTCGGACATCGCGGGCAAGACGGCGGAGGCGTACTACCGCACCACGCCGATCAGCTGGGACCTCGGCGCGGACGTGTTCAAGACGCCCAACGCCGCCCTCCGCTACATGTGCGATCCGAAGCGGGACGGCCGCTCGATCGACAACGCGTCCCAGTTCACGTCGGGGCTCGATCCGCACTACTCGTCGGGCGTCCCGAACAAGTCGTTCTGCCTCGCCTCGAAGCGCATCTCGTCGGGCTCGCCGACGGGCACCGCCACGAAGGACGGCGTCAAGCGCGCGGCGCAGGCGTACTTCCTCGCGAACGCCCAGTACTGGACGTCGGGCACGACGTACGTGAAGGGCTGCCAGGGCGTCATGGATGCCGCCCGCGCGATGAGCTACACGCCGTCCGAGCTCGACGCGCTCAAGCAGTCGTGGGCCGACGTCGGCGTCGTCTGTAACTGAGCAGGCTCGACCCGGCCGAATCCGGGGCACTTCCTCGGGCCTCCGTCCGGCGATTCGCGTACCTTCTCGGTATGCGACTCGTGACGGGGGCGGTTCGGGGCGGAGTGCTTTTTCTTGTCGCATTCGCGGCGTGCAAGGCGGCGTCGGGGCCGTCGCCGGGCACTCCGCAGAGCAACGGCGTCGCGGTCGCGCCCGCGAAGCCCGTCCTCTTCGACGACGAGAAGCCGATGGGCAAGCTCGTCGCGTTCAAGGACGCGGAGGAGATGAGGTCGTTCAACGACGCCTGGTACGAGGACGTCCACGGGGGCGCTCGCCCGACGACGTTCATGAAGATGCCGGGCGATGGTGACGCGGGCGCATCGAAGCCGTCCACGCCGTCCTCGCCCAACAAACCCAAGGCGGCCGAGCCGGCCGCCGCGCCGCCGCCTCCGCCCGCGCAGGCGGGGCCGCGACCGAACGCAGGCGCCGCCGCGGACTCGTCGCGCGCCGCGCCCGCGCCGGCGAAGCGTCCCGCGGCCGAGAGCCGGAGCGAGAGCAAGAAGGACTCGGCGCCGCGCGACGGCGCGGACAAGGGAGCCTGGAGAAGCAGGGCGCCGCCAGCGGCGGTGGAAGTCGATCACGAACAACCAGCACGCCGAGGTCGACGAAGGCGACATCGTGAAGCTCCATGGCGAGCACCTGGTCGTCCTCCGTCGCGGTCGGCTCTTCACCATCTCGCTCGACGGCGACCGACCGAAGCAGAGCAAGATGCTCGATGCCTTCGGGCCCGACATCGAGCCGCGCGGGAGCTGGTATGACGAGATGGTCATCGACGGCGACAACATCGTCGTCGTCGGCTTCAGCTATGCGCGCGGGGGCACCGAGATCGGCCTCTTCAAGATCGATCGCGAGGGCGGGCTCACCTACCGCGCCACGTATCACCTCAAGTCGAACGACTATTACTCGGCGCGAAACTACGCGAGCCGCATCGTCGACGGCCGCCTGATCTTCTACGCGCCGCTCCGCATCGCGCCCCAGTCGAACGGTCGAGACCTGTCGACGCAGTTCCCCGCCGTCCGCAAGTGGCATCGCGCCGGGACGAGCGCCGACTTCGTCACGACGCTCGTGCCGTCGAAGCTCTATCACATGGACGGCGAGTTCCCGGCCACGCCGGTCGCCGCGCTCCACTCGGTGACGTCGTGCGATCTCCGGGACCCGAGCTTCCCGTGTCAGTCGGTCGCGCTCGTCGGACCGGCGGGCCGCGTCTTCTACGTGTCGCCGCAGGCGGTGTACGTGTGGATGCAGGACCCCGCGTCGCGGCGCAGCGGCGACAGCCCGAAGCACAACGGCCTCCTCGCGCGGCTGCCCATCGGTCGTCGCGGCACGGAGGCGCCGAGCGCGCTCCGCGTGAGCGGCATGCCGACCGATCAGTTCTCCTTCGACGAGGACGACTCCGGAAACCTCGACGTGCTCGTCCGCGCGCAGTCGAACGGCGACGAGATGTTCGCGAGCGACCGCACCGCCGGCGCGGCCGCGCTCCTCCGCGTCCCCGTGAACATGTTCGGGGACACGGTGCTGAACGTGTCGTCGAAGCGCTACCGCGTGCTCCCGCGCCCCGACGGTGGCACGGTCCAGAACCGGTTCGTGGGAGGCTGGCTCCTCTACGGCTCCGGCGCGGGCGGCTATCGAGCGAGCCATACGGGCGGTCATGGCCAGCTCTTCGCGGTGAAGGTCGCCGCGCCCGACGAGCCGCCGACCACGCTCGATCTCGATCAGGGCGTGGACCGCATCGAGCCGATGGGCGACGACGCCGTCATCGTCGGCTCGCGCGGGAGCGATCTCGTGTTCACGCCGCTCGAGCTCGGCGCGAGCAAGGAGGCCCACGCGCGCCGCGACTACGTGCGAAAGAACGCGAGCCAGGGCGAGCTCCGCAGCCACGGCTTCTTCTACAAGCCTGGCAAGAACCCGCGCGAGGGCCTGATCGGTCTCCCGATCCGCAGCGAGGGCGCCTCCGGCTCGCAGTACATCACCGAGGGCTCGGCCTCCGTCCTCTTCCTCCAGACGCGCTCGCTCGACATCACGGAGCTCGGCTCGCTCCGCGCCTCGCGCGTGACCACGAACCACGACGGCTGCCGCGCATCGTGTGCGGACTGGTACGGCAACGCCCGCCCCATCTTTGCCAAGGGTCGGATGTTTGCGCTCATGGGCTACGACCTCGTGGAGGGGACGATCGAACCCGCAGGACGCATCGAACCCGAAAAACGGATCGAGGATCAGGGCCGAACCGCGCACATCGTCGAGCGCGCGAGGCTGAACTTCGCGCCTCGCGGCGACGCTCCGGTCGACGAGCTCGACGACTGAGGCCCGGCCGGCGCGAATTTTCGCTTCGACAAACTGGGGCGGGCAGGGTCTTCTGGAGAATCCCTCCGTCACCACATGGCAGTCAAACGTCGCCGGCCCGAGACCGTTCCCCCAGGATCGCCCGCCCCTGATCCCTCCGGCGCGCCGCGCACCTCGATGGCACGCGAGTGCGAGTCGTCCGATGACGATCGACCGACCGCGCCGCCGCCGCCGCTCGAAGCTGCCGCCGCGCGGACCGAGACGACCGAGTGCGTGGCGTGGCGGATCGTCGCCGACCTCCTCGCGAACGTTCAGCGTGAGGTCGCCGCGATCACGGAGCCGGCAGAGAAGCGGCGGTTCGAGGCCGAGCTGCGCCCCCTCGCGCGCGCGGTCACGCAGTGGCACACCGTCCCGCCGCAGGCCGCGCAGTCGAAGAACGTGCTCGAGCTGCTCCTCCAGATCCAGGACGCGCTCAGCGAGATCAAGCCGGGCTGAGACGATCAGGGCGCGGGCACGGCGACGATGTCGTCGACGACGGTGCCCGCCGTGATCGTGCCCGCGGTGGCGGTGGACCACGAGTCGGTCGCCATGCCGCCGGAGATGTTCTGCAGGGCCGCGGTCGTGTCCGTGTGATCGACCTGCCACGTGGCGGGCTCGGCGTCCGTCGCGACCCACATGCGCGCGCGTAGGCGGGTCGTGGTCGGGTCCTCCTGCTTCACCACGAAGCGCACGGAGTACGTGACGTTCGAGACGATGTCGCTCGCGAAGGCGGTGAAGCTCGGCGTGATCTCGATCTCGGCGCCGTCGACCTCGCGCCACACGCCGATGCGCGAGCCGCGGAAGCGCTCGACGAAGACGGCATAGCCCTGGCCGTGCACCGCCGACACCTTCAGGTAGCCGCCGTTCTGCCGGACATAGAACCCGACGCCCTGTGTATTCGCGTCTTCGAATCGAAGCTTGAACGTGACATCGACGTCGCGCACGCCTTCCGTGGTCCCCACGCGCGCGAGCGAGTAGCTGCTCGCGGTGGGAACGAGCCTGCCGCCCCCGCTCGCGGTCACGCTCGCGGATGCGGTGCCGCCGAGGATCGTCCAGCGCGCCGGCCACGCGGACGCGGCGCCGCCGGGGAAGGTCTCGGTGAAGCTCCATCCCGCATCGCTGCCGGAGTCGCTGCCGGAGTCGGCGCCGGAGTCGCTGCCGGAGTCGGCGCCGGAGTCGCTGCCGGAGTCGCTGCCGGAGTCGGCGGCGGAGTCGCTCGACGCATCGACGACGCCCGCGTCCGCTCCCCCGTCAGGGGGGCCGGCGTCGACGACGGCGCCAGCCGCGTCGCTCCCCGCCTCGGCGGCCGGCCGCGCGTCGGCGGCTCCGGCGTCCGTGTCCGAGCCGGCGGGATCGGTCGCGTCGTCGCAGGCCGCGGGGAGGAGCCAGGTCAGGGCGAGGAGGGGCCAGCGGATCCGCACGCGATAGGATGATAGAGCACGCCGATGCGCGCTTCGACATCGACGACGTCCAGATCGTCCGTTGGCGGCTACTGCGGCGTGAACCCGAGGGCCCGGCAGCCGATCTCGAGCGCCGAGACGTAGTTCGAGTCGGTCGCGCCTCCCGTCGTGTGCCATTCGGTGATCTCCGTCACGACGGAGCCCGAGGGGCACTGGAGGACGCTCTCGGGGTGTAGCGAGGAGGGGTTGCCGAGCGCGACCTTCGTGGTCACGGTCCCGGTCTTGGCCGCCCAGGCCGAGCCCTCGTAGGTGATCGGCGCGCAGATGATCGAGACGCGGTCGACCATGCAGGCCCGCGTCAGCTTGAGACCCACGAGCCACTGCCCGTTGTCGCAGCTCGCGCTCCCGGCCGTGTCGTCGGGGCGACCCGGTCCGGTGAGAGCGCCCGTCGTGTTCGAGCCATTCGACACGAGCGAATACGAGTAGAGCTGCTTGCCTGCCGCCTCGCTGATGACGCCGTCGTTGCAGACGATGCGGAGCTGCGTGGGGCTGGAGAACGTGGCGCTCGGAAAGCCGGAGAAGCCGGTCAGGCCGTTGCCCGCGCCCGCCGCGCAGGTCGTCGTCGAGTTCCCGTAGACCTGCGTCCCGCATCCGGCGGTCGTCACCGTGATGCCGATCACGCTCGAGGCCACGGGGTCGGCGTAGGTCTCGGTGGCGCTCGGGCAGCCGTTGCGAGGCTTGCCATCGCAGTCCCAGTCGATCGCGTCGCATTGCTCGGGAGCGCCCGGCTGGATGGCCGGATCGCCGTCGTTGCAGTCGAGCCCCTTCAGCTGAGACTCACGAAGGTAGTCGACGGGGCAACCGAGCCGCGCCGCTGCGTCCGGGCTCGGGTCGGGGCATACGATCTTCTTCTCTTTCGGATCCGGGTAGCCGTCGTGATCGCCGTCGTACAGGCACGTGATGGTGAGGCCCTCGTCGACCTCGCCGTTGCAGTTCTCGTCTCTCCCGTCGCAGGAGTCTTCCTTCGCATGGGCGACGACGGCGGTGCACTCGCTCCACGCACCAGCGGCGCACGTCTGGCCGCCCAGGGTACAGATGCCAGGTCCGTCCTGGCCGCATGGACGGAGCGTGCCTTCCTTGCCGCCGTCGCAGTCACAGCCCTCGTCGACCTCGCCGTTGCAGTTGTCGTCGATGTTGTTCCCGCACTTCTCCGGCACGCCACAACCCGTGCCGGCATCCCCGCCGGCTTGCGTGGCGCTGCTGTCGACGTCGCCGCTCGGTGGAGCGCTGCCGTCCTCGGAGGCCCCGTCCTCCTCGCCGTAGTCGGAGCAGCTCGCGGTCAGGAGCATGACCAGACCGGCGGCACCGAGGACGACGCTCGTGAGGACGAGAGGTATCCGCATGACTGCGACTGAGGTGTACACGCTGCTCGCGCGCGTGGTCAACGCGCGCCGGGATCAGAGGTAAGCTCCGAGAGTGCGGCGAATCATGGCGTCCCTCCTCGGCATCTGTGCGGGCTGCTCGCTGCTCACCGATCTCGACGGCCTCGCAGGCAGCCCCACGGGCTCGGGCGTCACGACGCCCGAGGCGGGAGCCCTTCCGATCATCGAGGGTGGCACGCGCCCCGCAGGCGATGGCGCCGCCAACGAGGCGGGCGCTCCCGGCTTCCTCGATCTCTTCGATCGTCCCGACGGCGTCGTCGGGAACGGCTGGCTCGAGACGATCGACGGCGTCTTCGTGCTGCGGAGCGGGCGCGCGGTTCCATTCCCCGGGCGGTGGACGAAGCGGATCCTCTATCGACCCTCGAGCGAGGATCTGCTCGACGTCGAGTCCTCGGTCGAAGTGGTCTGGGACAGCGTCCCGCCGAAGGACAGCGACGCCGCGCTCTCGGTGCGCGTCGCGACGACCGGCGCCGAGCTGACGGGGTACAGCGTGTTCGTCGACAACGTCGACTCGCTCGTGCTCACGCGCGTCGTTCGCTCGGCCGAGACCGAGCTCGCGCGTGGCGCGCTCCGCCCGGGGGTCGTGAAGGACGAGACGTATCGCTTTCGACTCCGCGCGCAGGGGACGAGCCCGGTCCAGCTCGAGGCGACGTTCGAACGCAGGTCGGGCGACGACTGGGAGAAGCTCGTCTCGCTCCGCGAGACGGACGAGGGCGATGGGCGCCTCACGAGCCCTGGGAGCGTCGCGCTCACCTCGGACGTCAACGCGTCGTACGGTTACGACACGTTCACACGCAGCGCGATTCCCTGATCGCGCGCGCAGGAGTCAGTGGCGTAGCGCCTCGGGGGGGCCGGGGCCGTCGAGCGCGCGGAGGAACGCGACGAGATCCGCCTCCTCGCGCGCCGTGAGATCGAGCGGATGCAGCTCGTTCGCGCCCGGGTAGCCGTACGTGTCTCCGCCGCGGCGGAAGAACGCCACCACCGACTCGAGCGTCGCGAGGTGGCCCGAGTGGAGGAATGACGGTCGCATCGAGACGCAGCGAAGGCTCGGCGTGCGAATCGCGCCGAGCGGCGCGCGGCTGGGATCCAGCTGATGTCGCGCGTCGGTGCCGTCGCTGAACTCGCCCGTGCTCCGCAGCGGATCGAGCGCGAGCTGGGCGACGCCGCCGGCGACGCCGCGGTCGTCGAGGACGAGGAAACGCGCGAAGGTGGGATCGTTCGCGACGGGCTTCACGCCGACGTTGTGAAACCCCTGATCGCTGAGGCTCGGCCCGCCGTGACAGCGAACGCAGTCGGCGCGGGAGACGAAGAGCTGAGCGCCGCGTGCCGCCGCGCGAGAGAGCGCGGAGGTGTCGCCGCGTAGCCAGGCATCGAACGGGCCCGCGCCGCAGCGGAGCTTCCGCTCGTAGGCGCCGATCGCCTTTCCGAAGTCGACCACCACGCGGGTCACCGCCGTCTGATCCGCGGCCGCCATGTGATCGTACTCGGCGCCGTCTCCCGGGCGGCCGTGGCAGTCGGAGTACGAGTCGCCGCCGCTGCTGGTGACGAGGCGGCGGCAGCCGGTGGTCGCGGGCCCGAGCGGAGGGAAGCGGCCGGTGTCGTCGAGCGGCGGGAGCGCTCCGAAGATCGCCTCGTAGTCCGCGCGATAGGTCGCGAAGATGCGCTCCGCGACGAAGAGGCGCGACGAGTTCATCTCCTCGCTCGCCTCGAGGGGCGCGAAGACCTGGGAGAACAGGCTGTCCTTACGTCCGTCCCACAGGACGAGCCCCGCCTCGCCGACGTCGAGGAGCGAGGGCGTCCGCCGGTGCGACCACCGCGACGCGAGCGAGAGCTGCTTGTGGAGCGACCGCCCATCGGCGAACGAGAACTCCGGCAGATGGCAGCCGGCGCAGCTCACCTTGCCGGTGTCCCCACGGCGTCCGAGCGTGTTCGGGGAGCCGTCGTTGTCTCCGTCGAGGAGGACACCGGCGAACGCGGGATCGAAGAAGAAGCGGCGCCCGAGCTCGGCGGCGGCGGGATGATCGGCGAACGCGTTCGTGGGATCGGCGGGGAGCGGCGCCGCGTCGTCCCGGAGGAGCGCGGCGAGCGCAGCGCGATCCGCGTCGGAGAACACGGGGTCGGGATCGTCGATCACGCCCGCGTCCGGAGCGCCAGTCTCGGGGCCGGCATCGGCGACGGCCTTCGGCGCGGCGCCGTCGCTGCAGGCGCCGAGCGTCGCCGCGGCCAGCAGGAAGGCGACGAGCCTCGTCACTCGAGCGCGTTCGCGGCGACGCACGGCAGCCGAGCCTCGTCCCACGCGGGGAGCGGCCGGTGGCTCGCGAAGCCGAGGTTCGAGAAGTGGCGCGACGTGACGATCTGGTAGTTGGCCTTGTGGAGCGGCTGCCAGTCCGCGAGGTCGACGCCCGAGTGATACAGCACGTCTCCGAAGGTGACGGTGGCGGGGCCGGCCGGCATCCCCGTCGCGGGGAGATCGACGCAGCCGTACGGCGCCTCGTCGAACCAGACGTAGACGCGCTTCGTCGATACGTAGACCTCGAAGAAGTTGGTTCGGTCGACGCCCGTCTCGTCCATGACCTCGGGGTTCGGCGCGAGCATCGCCTTGCCTCCGAGGTCGAGGTGGTAGAGGTCCCAGTGCGGGCACTGGTTGTTCACCTCCCAGGTCCGGTGGTCGCAGAACTGGATCTGGAGCTCGGTCGGGCTGATGCCGATCGGCTCCACGACGACCGAGGTGCCGCTCGCGAGGTTGTTCTGCACGGGGATGTCGGCGGTGCTGACGATGAGCTGCGGATAACGTCGATCGGTGGAGTGCGCGTCCACCTCCATCCTCGCGTAGAGGTAGGCGCCTGCCTCGATCGCGCCCTTCGTCTTCGGCGTGATCCGGATCTTGCCGTTCGTGTCTGCCGCCCAGTCCGCGTGCGGGGTGACGAGCTCGCCGAGCACGCTGCCGACCGCCCACACGTCCGTCGTCGTGCTCGCGACCTGAACGTCGACGGTCGGGCTCTCGAAGCGCCACGTCTGGAACTCGGTGCTCTTGGCCTCGGTGAACGTCTCCGCCTCCTCGGGGACCCGGACGTCGAGCGCGTCCGCGGCGCCGGGCGTCAGGCTCACGCATGCACGCGCGATCGCCTTCGGCTGCGCGGCCGGACCCATGCCTCCGATGAACACCTCGCCGGTCGGCGAGGCGGCCCGCATCTGATCGAGCGTGAGGAGCGCGGGGTAGTCGATGTCGTCGTGGCGCGCGGCGGGGCGAGCGGTCGGCGAGAGGATGCCCTGGAAGGGGCACAGGTCGTCGAGCGCCTCGACCACGAGCGTGACGGGGCCGGTGATCCCCGACCAGTGGAGGACGTCCACCGGCGACGTCGGGCCTTGCTCGTATGCGCGATCGAAGCGCGCCTGACCGGCCACGAGCTCGTCGTGCGACGCTCCGCATCCGTTGTCGTAAAACACGCGGAGGAGCGGGACGGTGTCGGGCTGCTCCGCGGGGAGCGCGGCGAAGGCCTTCTTCGGCGAGTCGCCCTTGCGCGCCGTGTGCTCCGCGCTGCCCTCCGCGACGAAGAGCGTGGACTTGCCCGAGGCGACCTCGTCGATCCCCACCGCCCCGGCCGATGCCGGATCCGGCGCATAGAACGCGATGCCGTCGTCTCGCCAGTGGCCCGCGAGGAGGGTCGTGCGCTCCTCGGCCGTGACGTAGCGCTTCACGCGCGAGGCCTTCCACCGCTGGAAGTAGCAGCTGTTGTCGGCGTCTTCCGCGGGGCTGCCCATCGCGTAGATCGGCACGCGCCCGGGCCCTTCCGCGGTGAAGACCCAGCCGAGGGTGGCGTCGGGCTTCGTTCGCGCCTGCCCCTCGACCGTGCTCGCGACGCGCGTGCGCACGGCGTAGCTCTGCGGCATGTCTGCGTCCTCGAGCACCGACTTCGGCGCCTCGCGCGGACCGGCGCAGCGATAGGTCGCGTTCGTGACGGCCCCCGCCGGCGTGACGGCCTCCTTCGCCGGGAGCGCGAACACGCGGTAGTCCTTCGCGCCCGCGACCGGCTCGAAGCGGAGCTGCGCCGTGCTCCCGCGCACCTTCCCGCGGAGCCCGCCGAGCGCGGCGGCTGCGGGCAGCCCCACGTCGGTGCACGCGCCGCCGGTGACGGTCCCCGACGTGCCGGAGTCGGCGCCGCCGCTCGAGCCTCCGTCTCCGCTCGAGGCGCCGCCGCCATCGGCGGTCGAGGTCGCGCGCGCGCCGTCGTCCGACCCGCAGGCCGCGGCGAGCAAGCTCGCGGCGGCAGAGGCGACGGTCGCGAGCGCGGCAAGCTTCACGGAGAGAGAGCGCATGGACGCTCGAGTGTATGCAAGGGATCCCGCTCCGCGCCACGCCGGCGCGCCAGGTCGGTCTCGACGCGGTCGGTCGAGATAGGGCGGCGGGAGCCAGAACGCGAATCCCGAGCTCCGGGATGGCGTCGCCACCCTCAGTCGTTAGAGTCGGAGGGCGATGAAAGAGGCGAGCTTCGCGTGCCGCGCACGTACGGCCTCGCTGATCGTCGGCGTGGCGCTCGTCGCCGCGTGCTCGGCGGCGCCGGCGCGACGCGCCGCGGGGGCGCGTCCCGAGCCGTCCGCGCCTCCGCCGGCGCACGTCGAGCCCGACGCCTCCATCGTGAGCGAGCCGGCCGAGGTCGCCGGCGCGGCGACGCCGCCAGCTCCGCGCGAGGCCCGGCCGCCGTTCGCGCCGCAAGACGTCGGGGCCATCACGCCTTCGGCGGCAGCACGCGCCGACGACGGACGATGGACACCGGTGTCGCTGCCGAACGAGGGAGACGAAGGGGCGGTGCTCTATCGCACGCTCCTCCATCCGGACGCGACGCGCGCGGCGGATCTCTACATCGTCGCCGTCGATCTCGGGCGCGTCGGTCTGCGCGCGGTCGCCGGCGTGAGCGAGCCGGTGGCGACGACGTCGGCGGGCAAGCGCGCGCCACGCCCGGCGCTGATCCCCGCCGAGGATCGCCCCGCGCTCCTCGCCGCATTCAACGGCGGATGGAGATCGGAGCACGGTCACTACGGCATGAAGGTGGACGGCGTGCTCCTCGTCCCGCCGAGCGAGGCGAGCTGCACGGTAGCCGGCTACGACGACGAGACGCTGCGCATCGGCCCGTGGAAGGCGCTCGCGGCCGACGAGCCGCGCCTCCGGTTTCTCCGGCAGACGCCGCCGTGTCTGTCGACCGGGGGCACGCGTCACCCCGCGCTCGCGGCGGAGATGACCACGAGCTGGGGCGCGTCGGAGCAAGGCGATCCGCTCATCCGGCGGTCCGCGCTGGGCCTGAGCCAGGACCGCACCGTCCTCTTCTTCGGTCTCGGAAACACGCTCACCGCGCGCGCGCTCGCGGACGGGATGCACCACGCGGGCGCAATCGACGTCGCGGAGCTCGACGTCAACTGGTCCTATCCGAAGCTGCTCGTCTTCCGGCCGAACGGCGCGGGTGTGCTCGAGGCGAGCTCGCTCTTTCCAGGCTTCGTGTTCGAGAAGAGCGAGTATGTCCGCCGGCGCGCCGACCGCGATTTCTTCTACCTGATCCGCCGGTGACGCGAGCGATCCGGGCGGCGCCGAGGGCCGCCCCTTGACCGCGCCCGGCCGCGCCCCCACATCCGGCGACCACGTGAAGAGCTCCACCGAAGCCGTCATCGCGATCGCGGGAGCCAGCGGCTTCGTCGGCTCACACCTCATCCGTGCGCTCCGCGGCGACTTCCGCGTCGTGGGCCTGGCGCGATCGCCGCGACCGTCGCCCGCGACCGACGGCTGCGAGCTCCGCGCGTGCGATCTGTTCTCGTCGACGAGCACCCACGCCGCGCTAGCGGGGGTCGACATCGCGGTCTATCTGGTCCACTCGATGATGCCGTCGTCGAGGCTCTTTCAGGGCGACTTCCACGACACGGATCTCTTGCTCGCGGACAACTTCGCGAAGGCGTGCTCGCGGGCCGGCGTGAAGCGGATCGTCTATCTGGGCGGCCTCGTGCCGGACACGGGCTACGTGAGCCCCCATCTCCAGAGCCGGCTCGAGGTCGAGGGCGTGCTGCAGTCGTCCGGGGTACCGGTCACGTGTCTTCGCGCCGGCATGGTGGTCGGACCGGGCGGCAGCTCGTTCGAGATCCTCCGCGCGCTCGTGATGCGGCTCCCCTGGATGATCTTGCCGAAGTGGACACGCAGCGCGGGCCAGGCCGTGTACATCGACGACGTCGTCGCGGTGCTGCGGGCCGCGATCACCGACGACACCTTCGCCGGTCGCACCCTCGACCTCGTGAACGGCGAGTCGCTGACGTACGAGGACCTCCTCCGGCAGACAGCGGCCGCGCTCGGCAAGAAGCGTTACATGCTCCCGGTGCCGATCGCGTCGACCGGGTTCTCGAAGCGGTGGGTGCAGCTCTTCAGCGGCTCGTCTTACGAGCTCGTCTCGCCCCTCATCGACAGCCTTCAGTGCGATCTGCCTCAGCTCCAGCCGCAGCCCGAGATCGCGCCCTTCATTCGCTATCGAACCTACGCGAGCATGGTCACGGAGACGCTCGCGCACGCCACGAGCCCGCCGCGCCGCGCCACGGCGAAGAAGGTCCAGGACGAGCACTCGACCGTTCGATCCATCCAGCGGCTCCCGCCGATGCCGGACGACGACGCGCCCTTCATCTCGCAGGCGTACATGGACTGGCTCCCCCACTTCTTTCGTACGGTCATCCGCGTCGTGCGCGAGGAGGGCACGCCGCCTCGCGTCCACTTCTCGCTGGCCTTCCTGAAGCGCCCGCTGCTCGTGCTCGAGCTCATCGACCAGGGCGCCGATCGCGCGCGGGACAAGTTCCACATCGTCGGAGGCCTCCTCTCGAAGACGACGACCACCGGCTGGCTCGAGTTCCGGCAGGTCGCGCAGCGGCGCTACACGTTGGCCGCCGTCCACGGCTTCGTGCCCGCGCTCCCCTGGCTTCTGTATGTCTTCTCACAGGCGCCGGTGCACGCCTGGGTGATGCATGCGTTCGGTCGGCATCTCGAGCGGATGAAGGCACAGCGCGAACAGGCGAGCCACTGACCCGGGGCCGCCGCCGCGGTGATAGCTTCGGCGCCATGAAGGTCGGACGCGCGCTCGATCACCTGATGGCCGGAGAGAAGGCGGAGGCCCTCGACGTGCTGCTCGAGGTGTGGCGCGAATCACGAGCGCCGGCGGTGGCCGACGTGATCGACGTCATCTCCGAGGACGTGACGCGATCGCTCCCCGCCATCGAGGGAAAGACCCGGCAGAAGTTCCAGGAGGCCTGGCTCGACATCGCCGGGGCGGGCCACGCGATCGACGTGGGGCGTCTCCTCGCGACGTTCGGGCGTGAGCCCTGCACGCAGATCCCCGAGCGCCTCGGGCGCTTCGAGGCACGCGGGCTCGACCCGCGCGTGGCTCGCGAGCTCTGGGGCATGGTCGAGCGCTGCCCGTGCACGTCGACCCCGAACTTTCCGCTCTGGACGCGGCTCTTCAAGCAGCTCCAGGCGATCGGCGACGTGCGGATGCGTGAGCCGCTCGAGGCGAAGCTCGCCGCGCCGCGCGTGACCGGCAGCTTCTACGAGATGCTCTATCCGCGCATCCAGAAGACCCTCGGAGAGCTCCTCCGCGATCCCGAGCCGTTGCCCCCGGAAGAGGGGAGGCGACCGTGCGACGCCTGGCGGAGCGTGCCCGTGCGCTCCTCGCCGCGCCGCCGTCGAGTCGCGAGCGCGAAGCCCGCGCCCGCGAAGCGCGGCGGCAACGAGGAGGAGCTCCTCGCGCTCGTCCACGAGGACCCGCTGAGCGACGAGCCACGGCTCGTCTATCACGACTGGCTCCTCGAGCGCGGCGAGCCGCGCGGCGAGCTCCTCACCCTCCAGTTCAAGCGCGCGCGAAAGGGCCTGACGAAGACGGAGGAGCGGCGCGAGCGCGCGCTCCTTCGCGAGCACGGCCGCAAGTGGCTCGGTCCCATCGAGCCGGTCGTCGGACGCGAGGGGGTGACCTTCGAGCGAGGCTTCCTCTCGTCGTGCACCGCGGCGTTCCGGACGAAGCAACAGTACGAGTCGCTCGTCGGTCACCCTTCGTGGAGCACGGTCCGCGAGATCACGCGCCCGCCGTTCGAGCTCTGCGTTCATCCGAGCGCGCGGTCGCTCCGGATCGTCCGCCAGATCTCGCCGGCGACCGCGGCGCGGCTCGCGGAGCATCCAGCCGCGCTCCCCTTCGAGGAGATCGAGCTCACCGCGGAGGAGGCAACCGCGAGCGACCGGACCGCCATCGCGCGTGCCGCGTCGCTGCCCGGGCTGCGACGGGTGACCGTGAACCTCGCGCCGGTCGAGAGACGGGCGCCTCCAGCGGTGCGACCGGAGGAGCTCTCGTGGCTGCTCGAGGCGGACCTCGCTCGTCGCCTCGAGCACCTCGGCGTCGCGGGCTTCGTCGGGTACACCGTCTTCGACCAGCCCCGGCCGGACCTCGCCGCCTGGCTCGCGGCCACGGCTCGGCTCGAGCGGCTCACGTCGCTCGCGTTCAACGTGCAGCTCAACTGGAAGCTCCGGCTGGCGCGTCCGGACCATCGCTCGAGGTGGTCGCTCGACCTCGAGGCCTTCGATCCGAGCCGGCTCGGCACCCTCGAGCCCGCCCTGCGTGGGATCGCGCCCGGCACCTTCGCCGCGATCACCTCGCCGCCGAAGGCGCCTCCCGCGCTCGCGACGCTGCTCGCGCCGCTCACTTCGGCGACTTGACCACCTCGCGACCGAGCACGTCGAGCTCGACCTCGCGGCCGAAGGCGTCGTGCTGGATCGGCACCTTGATGGCGGCTCCGACGAGCGCGAGGCCCACTGCCGCGACGCCGTATGCGACGTTCTGGAGGCTGACCGTGCTCTCGTTCTCCGCCGCCAGCCGCTTTCGCTCGGCCTCCGCATCGAGCACGCGGCGCGCGACGCCGTACTCCGAGACGAGCGCGACCGCGACGTGACGGAGCTCGTGCCGATCGAACCACGTGCCGTGCTGGTCGCACACGTCGATGTCGACGCCGGCGAGGTTCTCGGTGACGAGCGCGGACCGGCACTCGGGGCATTCGCGCGCTGCCGGTGCGGCCTCTGCGGCCGCCGGGACGGAGTCCGCCATGCGCGCCAGATCGATCGGTGTCTTGCTCGACGTGTCGATCATCCTCCGGACGTCGCGGTGCGCGATCCACGCCCCGCCGCACTTGCCGCACGCGTCGAGGCGGTACCCGTCCTTGGAGGCGGCGAAGAGCGGGATCGCGCACACGGGGCACGAGCGCTCCGACGGCCAGGTGCGAAGCTCCCATGGCGTCGCGTCTCCTTCGATGGCCGTCTCGGCGGCAGCCCGCGGGGATGGCCCGCGATAGGGATCGCTCATCCGCCGAGTCTAGCGCGTTCAGCCCGCGGCTCGGGCCAGCACGTCGACGAGATCGAGGTCGCTGAGGATGCCGACGAGCTGCCGCTGGTGGACGACGAGGATGCGGCGCACGTGCATGTTCCGGACCGCGGTCGCGACCTGATCGATCGGTGTGTCGACGTCGAAGCAGATCGTCTCGGAGCTCATGACCTCCTCGACCGGATCGTTGAGGAGCGCGGGAGGAAGATGCCGCGCCGCGAGCGCCTCGGCCTGTGTGAACACGCCCACGGCCCGCGAACCGTCCATGACCACGAGGCCGTGAACGCCGGCGGAGGCGAGCCCGTGGACGGCCTTCGAGATCGGATCACCGATCTCGAGCGTGATGACCTCCGTGTTCATGATGGACCGGATCGGCTCGGCGAGCTTGCGATCGGCGAGCCCGTCGAGCACGTCACGCACGGAGAGGATGCCGACCGTGCGCTCACCCTCGACGACGACGAGGCGATGAGCCCGGGCCGCGACCATTCGCCAGGCCGCGTCGTCGAGCGGCTCGTCCGGCCGCGCCACCACGACGGGCGCGGACATGAGGTCGCGCGCGAAGAGCTTCGTGAGCTTGGTCGCATCGACGACCTTGCGCACGAGGTCGGTGGTCGACACGACCCCGACCAGGCTCCCGCCCTCGTCGAGGACCGGTACGGCCGTCACCTTCGCCGTCTGGAGGACGGTCATGATCTCTTCTGCGGAGGCGCCGGTGCTCACCGTCACCACCGCCGTCGTCATCCGATCGCGCACGCAAAGCATGCCGCCAGTCGAGCAAGCGTCATGCCGCCCGCGGACGCAGGCTTTGCGCTACGTCGTCGCGTATCCTTTGAGGCCGACCTTCTGCAGGTAACGATAGAAGGTGGCGGGGGAGAGCCCGAGCAGCCGCGCCGCTGCCTCTCGGTTGCCCTCCGCGCGATCGAGCACGCTCGCGATGTGGTGGCGCTGGAAGGCGACCGTCGCCCGGGCGAGCTCGCAGTCTTCCTCCGCCGGCGGGGTCGCGGCGCGCGGCGCAGGGACTGCGCTCGCCTCCGCCGGCGGTGTGACGTCGGGCGGCGGCGCGATCTCGAGCTCTCCCGGAAGATCCGCCGCGGCGATCACCTGGCCGTCGCAGAGGATGACCGCGCGCTCGATGACGTTCGAGAGCTCGCGCACGTTCCCCGGCCAGCGGTAGCGGCCGAGGATCGCGAGCGCGTCGGCGGAGATGCCGGCGACGAGCTTTCGTTGCTGTTTGGCCTGCTCCTGCACGAAGTAGCGCGCCAGCGCCGGCACATCGTCGAGGCGATCGCGAAGCGGCGGCAGCCGGAGCTGCACGACCTGGAGCCGGTAGAGGAGGTCCTGGCGAAACGTGCCCTCCGCCACCATCGCCGCGAGATCGCGGTGGGTGGCGGCGATGATGCGGGCGTCGACCTTGATCGTCCCGTCCGCGCCGACGGGCTGGATCTCCTTCCGCTCCACGGCCCGTAGGAGCTTCGCCTGGACCGCGAGGCTCAGCTCGCCCACCTCGTCGAGAAAGAGCGTGCCGCCGCTCGCGGCGCGGAAGAGCCCCTCGCGCGGCTGCTCCGCCCCCGGGAGCGCGCCGCGCTCGTGGCCGAAGAGGTAGCTCTCGACCTGGTGCTCCGGGATCGCCCCGACGTTCAGCGTGACGAAGGGGCCATTCGCGTGCGCCGAGCCCTCGTGCACCGCGCGCGCGGCGAGCTCCTTGCCGGTCCCGCTCTCGCCGAAGAGGAGCACGTTCGACGAGGAGGCGGCCGCCTTCTCGATCAGGTCGGCCAGCTCGTTCATCGATCGACCGCCGCGGCGGAGCAGGGAGATCGCGGCGCTCTCGCCGCGCAGGAGACCGCGCAGGCGAGCGTTCTCGCGACCGAGCCGCTGCACCTGCGCGATGTGATCGACCTTCTTCTGGAGATCGGCGAGCGAGAGCGGTTTGAGGATGTAGTCGTGGGCGCCGCGGCGGAGCGCCTCCACGGCCGAGTCGACCGACGCGTAGGCGGTCATGATGAGGACCACGCTGTCGGGTGAGGTCTCGCGCACGTGGTCGAGGACGCTCAGCCCGTCGATGTCGGGGAGGCGCAGGTCCGTGATCACGAGATCGAACGCATGCCGCGAGAGCTCCGCGATCGCGTCTCTTCCGCGCTCCACCGCCGTGACCATGTGGCCCGCGCGCGTGAGCGAGCGCGCGATGTTCACGCAGAGGGTCGACTCGTCTTCGACGAGGAGGATGCGTTCAGCCATCGCCGGCCTCGCGAACGGGCAAGCGGATGCGGACGTCGGTGCCCTTGCCGGGGGCGCTCTCGACATCGAGCGTGCCTCCGATGGCGCGCACCGTACGATCGCACACCGCGAGGCCCAGGCCGGTCCCGCGCATGCCCTTCGTGGTGAAGAGCGGCGCCTTCGCGCGAGCGCGGACGTCCTCGGTCATGCCGTAGCCGGTGTCCGACACGGAGAGGAGCGCGGTGTCGCCGTCGCCCCGCGCCGTCACGCGCAGCGTGCCGCCGTCGGGCATCGCATCGGCCGCGTTCAGCATGAGATTGACGAGCACGAGCACGAGATGGTCCTCCACCATCCACACGTGTGGGACGTCGGGCGGCACGTCCACGACGAGCGCGACGCGGCTCCAGCGCGCGTCGCGGCACACGAGCCGCGCCGAGTCCTCCACCGCGGCCGCGATCGAGACGCTGGTGACCTCGTCGCGACGGCGGCGCGCGAAGTCCACCATCTCGCGGAGGGTCCGGCTCATGCGCGTGACGTGTCGCCGGAGGACGCCGAGCGCCTCGCGGAACGCGCCCACGTCGTCCTCGCCCTCGAGCAACTCGAGCTCGGTGGAGAGCGAGGCGAGGGGATTGCCGAGATCGTGCGCGAAGCCGGCGGTGAGGACGCCGAGGCTCGCCATCTTCTCCTGGTGCCGTACCTGCGCCTCGAGGTTCTTGGCGTCCGTGACGTCGCGACCGACCTCGATCTCGAAGCGGTCGCGGGCCGACTTCGGCGTCATCGAGATCCGTTCGACCTCCCAGATGCGTCCGGCGCCCGAGGCCTGCGCCACGCGGTTCGCCTTGACCACCTCGCCGCGCTGGTCGCGGACGATGATCCGCTCGTGGAGCGAGTCGAACAGGAGCTCGGTGAACGCGCGCGCGTCCTCGAGCTCGCGGGTGCGCTCCTGGACGCGCCGCTCGAGGAGGCCCATGTAGCCATGCAGCATCTCCTCCGACTCGACCCGCGCGCGGCGGATGCAGACGAACGACCACGTCCCGAGGAGGAACGCGGCGCCCATTCCGCGCACGAGGTGGAGCAGGCGAAGGTCGCGCTGCGCGAGCTCGCCGAGCGCACGCTCGCTCGCTTCCCAGGCGAGGAAGTACGCGAACACGATCCCGAGCCCGAGGAGGGCGGTCTGGAACCAGAGCCTCTTCCATGACGCGTGAGCCGGCCGGAACACGGGGGTCTCGGACGGTGCGTCGAACATCGGCGACGCTGTTGCAGCTGCCGTGCCGCCGCGGTCTTCGTGGGCTCTTGCTCGCGCTGGCCACCCCCGACGCAAGTCTTGCAAGCGGGGTGAAGGCCTTGCGCCACGTGCGCTCTCGAGATCGAGAGTGACCCGAACATCCGAGCACGCCGTCACCGAGCGGCGACCTCCGGCGTGACCACCTGGACGGTGTCGATGTCGATCACACCTCGCGTCAGCACCTCGGCAACGCGCTCGACTCTCAGCATTGAGAGCGCGCGCGACCACGCTCAATGGTTCGTCGATTGCACTCGCACCGAGCACCAGTTTCCCGAACGGAAGGAAGAGAGATGCGCGTCCACACCATCGTGGCGTCGGCGATCGTCGCGAGCGGAATCGCGATGATCACGGTCGTCGGCTGCAAGAACAATCATGATGCACAGCCCGAGCACGGCGGCGGAAACCTCGGCGCCTCGGCCTCGATCGCCGAGCTCATGAAGCAGCGCGGGCTCTCGGACAAGGACGTCGAGGCCGCGCTCAAGACGTATGTGCCCTCGGGCAAGCGCGACGAGTACTACATCTTCGCGTCCGGCGGTCAGTCGGGGAACGTCGACGTGATCGGCGTCCCGTCGATGCGGCTCCTCAAGGTGATCGGCGTCTTCACTCCCGAGTCCTGGCAGGGGTGGGGCTTCGGTGGTGATAGCGACAAGATCCTCGCCGGCGGCAAGCAAGGCGTGCACGAGATCCGGTGGGCCGACGTCCACCATCCGAACCTCAGCGAGACGAAGGGTGACTACGACGGCAAGTACCTCTTCGTGAACGACAAGGCGAACGCGCGCGTCGCGGTCGTCGACCTCGCCGACTTCCAGACGAAGCAGGTCGTCGCCAATCCGCTCGCCGCGAGCGATCACGGCGGCGCCTTCGTCACGCCGGACACCGACTACGTGATCGAGACGAGCCAGTATCCCGCGCCGCTCGGCCGCGAGTACGCGACGCTCGATCAGTACAAGGAGAAGTATCGCGGCGTCGCGATCTTCTGGAAGTTCGACCGCGCGACCGGGCGCATCGACAAGGACCGGAGCTGGGCGCTCGAGCTCCCGCCGTACACGCAGGATCTCGCCGACGCGGGCAAGCTCGACTCGGACGGCTGGGCGTTCATCAACTCGTTCAACACGGAGATGGCCATCGGCGGCACGCTCGAGGGCAAGCCGCCGGTCGAGTCGGGCGCGTCACAGAACGACATGGACTTCCTCCACGTCATCAACTGGAAGAAGGGCGAGGAGCTCGTGAAGGCGGGGCGCGCGAAGACGATCGCGGGCATGCGCGTCCTCACCATGGACGTGAGCGGTCCCGAGGGCGTGCTCTCGCTCGTGGGCGAGCCGAAGAGCCCGCACGGCTGCGACGTGACCCCGGACGGCAAGGGGGTCGTCGTCGGCGGTAAGCTCGACACCCACACCACGATCTACGACGTCGCGAAGATGAAGGCGCTCATCGCGGAGAAGCGCTTCGAGGGCAAGGACATCTACGGCCTGCCGATCCTCCCGTTCAAGGAGGCGATCCAGGGGCAGGTCGAGATCGGTCTCGGCCCGCTGCACACCGTCTTCGACGACAAAGGCAACGCGTACACGTCCGTCTTCATCGAGAGCGTGGTCGCGAAGTGGAGCTGGCACGACTTCAAGGCGCCGGTCGAGAAGCTCAAGGTCCAGTACAACATCGGCCACATCCTCGCGGCCGAGGGCGACACGGTCAGCCCCGACGGCAAGTACGTCGTCGCGATGAACAAGATGTCGATGGACCGGTTCCTCCCCGTCGGTCCGCTCTATCCGCAGAACTTCCAGCTCATCGAGCTCGGCGGCGAGAAGATGAAGCTCATCGCGGACATGCCGATCGGCAACGCGGAGCCTCACTACTCGCAGATGATCAAGGCGGACAAGCTGTCGCCGATCAAGGTGTACAAACCGGGCACGAACGCGAGCGGCGAGATCGACTCGAACCGCGTCGAAGGCGGCAAGGAGCGGATCGAGCGGCATGGGCACAAAGTCGACGTCTTCATGACGGCGATCCGCAGCCACTTCACGCCCGATCGCATCGAGGTCGACGAGGGCGACGACGTCACGATCCACGTCACGAGCGTGGAGACGGCGGAGGACCAGACCCACGGCTTCACGATCGACATGTACAACCTCAACGTCAGCCTCGAGCCGGGCAAGCACGAGAACATCTCGTTCAAGGCCGACATGCCCGGGACCTATCCGATGTACTGCACCGAGTTCTGCTCGGCGCTGCATCTCGAGATGATGGGCTATCTGCTCGTCAAGCCGAAGAAGTAGCGGTCATGGCCTCGACCTCGCATCGCCATCTCCCGATGGCGGCCGCGGGCGCGCGTCCCGTCTGGGACCGTGCGCGCGGACTCGTCCTTGGCCTCGCTGCGCTCGCGGTGATCCTCTTCGCCTCTTCCCTGGGGCAGACGTGGTGGAGCTTCAAGCTCTACGCGCCGCAGTACCCAGGAGGGCTCACGCTCGACATCTCCCTGACGGGCATGGGCGGCGACGTGAAGGAGATCGATCTCCTCAATCACTACATCGGCATGGGCCATCTCGCGGAGGCGGCGCCCGTCGAGCGCCGTCTCGCGGGGTGGGGGGTGGCGGCCATCTGCGTCGCGACCATCCTCGCGTTCGCGTTCGCGGGGCGCCGGTGGAACCGTCTCGTCGCGCTGCCCGCGGTCGCGTTTCCGATCGTCTTCCTCGCGGACAGCTTCTACTGGCTCCATCGCTTCGGCCACGAGCTGAACCCGAAGGCGCCGATCAGGCTCGCCGGGTTCACGCCGCAGATGTTCGGCAACGGGCAGATCGGACAGTTCGAGACCTTCGCCACCCCTTCGCTCGGGTTCTGGCTCGCGGTGGGCGGCGCCACCTGCGCGATCGCGGCCGCGTTCGTCCGCGCGCGCGTCTGCTCTGGCTGCGCGAGGCACGACGGATGCGCCGTGCTCTGCCATCGCCTCATGATCCTGCCGGGGGCGAAGCGATGAGCGCGCGGGTCGCGTTGCTCGCGCTCGCCGTGCCGTTCGCCGCCGACAGCGGGTCGGGCGCCGTCGAGCTCCCTCGTCGCGAAGGCGCCGTCGTCGTCTCGACGGCGGCCGAGCTCTCCGCGCTCGTCACCGATCCGGTTGGCCCCGCGGAGATCGAGCTCCGTCCGGGCGTCTACGGCGGCGACCTCACGATCCGGCGTCCGGTCGCGATCCGCGGCGAGGGCCAGGTCGTGCTCGAGGGGAGCGGTCGCGGCACGGTCGTGACCGTCGACGCGAGCGACGTAGTCCTCGAGCACCTGACCGTGCGTGGCTCCGGCCACCATCACACGGCCGAGGACGCGGGGATCAAGGCGACCGGCGCGCGCGTCGTCGTGCGAGATACACGTATCGAGGACACGCTCTTCGGCGCCTCGTTCCAGGCTTGCGTGGCCTGCACCCTCGAGTCGGTCGTGGTCATCGGGCCGGCCGGCGACGACGAGCTGCGCGGCGACGGCATCAAGCTCTGGGAGTCGCACGACTCGATCGTCCGCAACTGCCGCGTGGAGCACCCGCGCGACGTCGTGGTCTGGTACACGAGGCGCGCCGTCCTCGAGGACAACGTCGTCACGCACGGACGCTACGGCTCGCACCATGTACGCGCACGACTCGGTCGTGCGGCACAGTCGCTTCGAGCACGACGTCGTCGGCATCTTCGTGATGTACAGCATGCGCCTCCGCGTGGAGGACAACATCCTCGCCGGCGCGCGGCGCCGCGGGTGTTGGGCTCGGCTTCAAGGACAGCGACGGCGTCGAGGTTCGTCGCAACTGGATCGTGGCCAACACGAGCGGGACCTACCTCGACAACACGCCGCGCACGCCCGACGCGCCGGTTGTCTTCGAGGGCAACCTCTTCGCGCTCAACGACCTCGGGATCCGCCTGCACAGCTCGGAGAAGGGAGTCCGCTGCGCCAGAACGACTTCCGCGAGAACGCGACGTTCCTCGCCGTCGACGGCGGCGGCGACGCGCTCGGCCTCGACGCCCGCGGCAATCACTTCAGCGACTACGAGGGCTACGACCTCGACCACGACGGCATTGGTGACGTGGCCTTCGAGGTGAAGGCGCTCTCCTCCGAGCTCGTGGAGTCCCATCCATCACTCAAGCTCTTGGCGGCACGGCCGCAATGGGCCTGGTCGACACGGTCGCGCGCGCCGTGCCGCTCCTCTCGAGCCAGAAGCTCTTCGTCGATCCCGCGCCGCTCGCCCATCGCCCGTCATTGCCTCGTCCGAGGACCCCATGATCGAGATCCGCAACGTCACGAAGCGCTTCGGGCGCGTCACCGCCCTCGACGGCGTCACCCTCTCCATCGGCGCGGGCGAGAAGCTCGCGTTCGTCGGCGCGAACGGCTCCGGGAAGACCACGCTCCTCCGCGCCGTCCTCGGGCTCGTGCGGGTCGAGGGCGAGGTCACGATCGCCGGTGTCGACGTGGCGAGGAAGCCATGGTCGCGCTGCGCCAGGTGGCGTACATCCCGCAGATCGCGCCGCCGATCGAGGCGCCCGTCTTCGAGGTCGTCCGCGCCACCGCGGCGCTGCGAGGCGCGAGCGACGAGGCCACGTGGGCGTGCGCGCGACGCCTCGGCCTCGACGTCGGCGTCGCGCGACCGAAGCGCTTCCGCGATCTGTCGGGCGGCATGAAGCAGAAGCTCCTCGCCGCGATGGCGCTCGCGGCGGCGGCTCCGGTCCTCGTCTGCGACGAGCCCACCGCCAACCTCGACGGCGACGCGCGCGCCGCGTTCCTCGAGCTCCTCGCCGAGCGCCCGCGCGGCAGCGTCGTCGTCCTCTGCTCACCGCGTGGAGGAGGTGCATGCGCTCGTCGACCGCGTGGTCGAGCTCTCCGACGGACGCGTTCGCCGCGATGTCCCGCTCGAGGAGATGCTCGCCGAGCGCCGCGCCTATCGCATCGAGGTGCTCCTCCGTCCGGAGGCGCCCGCGTTCGCCACGCGTGCTGCGAGCGCGCTCCGTCATCGGGGCTTCGCGTCGGCCGGGCCGGGCCGGCTCGCGATCGACGTCGCGCAGACCGAGAAGCTCGCGCTCGTCACCCGGCTCCTCGCGGAGCACGGGGCCGACCTCGCCGACCTCAGCGTCGCGCCGATCGAGGACCTCGCGCGCGCAAGCGACGTCCCGCGCCTCATGGTGGCGTCATGAAGACGAGCCGCCGCCACGTCCTCGGTCTCGCGCTCGGTCTCGACCGCGCTCGGCCTGTCGATCCCGTTCACGACCGGCTGCGAGAAGCTCGACGCGCCCGCCGACCCCGTGTGGGGCAAGGAGCCGTGCGCCCACTGCCGGATGCTCGTCGGCGATCGGCGCTTCGCGGCGCAGGCGGTCGCGAGCGGCGACCGGCTCTACTTCGACGACATCGGCTGCTTCGTCCTCTGGGCGAAGGAGCATCCGCCGGCGCGGGCGTGGGTGCGAGACGCCGAGCACGAGCGCTGGCTCGAGGCGAGCTCCGCGCGCTACGCGTCGGGGGCCCGGACGCCGATGGACTTCGGCTTCGAGGGCCGCGTCGAGGGACCCGCGACGGTGGGCTTCGAGGAGATGCGCGCGAGCGTGCTCGGACGCGCGAAAGCCAAGACGGCCGAGACGGCCGAAAGGAGCGAGCGATGACGACGTTGACGAGGTCCGCGATGGGGCCGCTGGTTCGGCTCGAGCTCGCAGAGGCGCTGCGCTCGCGATGGATGCTCTTCACGGCGGCGGTCTATGCGCTCGTGTTCACGGGCTTCGTGTGGCTCGGCCTCCGCGAGAGCAGCGTGCTCGGGTTCACGGGCCTCTCCCGCGTGGTCCTCAACGTCGCGAACGCGATCGTGCTCGCGGTCCCGCTCGTCGCCCTCGTCGCGACCACGCAGACGATCGTGCGCGCGCGCCAGAGCGGGTTCCTCGAGCTGCTCCTATCGCAGCCCGTGCGGCGGCGCGACTGGTTCGTCTCCGTCGTCCTCTCTCGCTTCGCGGTGGTCGCGGGGCCGCTCGTCCTCTTGCTCCTCGGCGCGCTCGTGGTGGGCAGCGGCGACCGCGATCTCGCGCCGGTCGTGGCGCGGAGCCTCCTCGTCACGGTCTCACTGGCGTGGGCGTTCCTCGGCGTAGGGTTCTGGCTCTCCGCCATCGCGCGGACGCCCGAGCGTGCGACGGTGCTGGCCCTCGTGGCGTGGCTCGCGGCGGCCGCGCTCCACGACTTCGCGCTCGTCGGCGCGCTCCTACGGTTTCACCTCACGCCGGCGGTCGTCTTCACCCTCGCGGCCGCCAATCCGGTCGAGGCCGCGCGCATCGCCATCCTGAGCGGTGTCGACCCGGAGCTCTCCGTCCTCGGCCCCGTCGGCTTCTGGCTCGCGAACACGCTCGGCAGCGGGCGTGCGTTCGCCGTCGGTGTCGCGTGGCCGCTCATCGCCGGAACCGCATCCATGCTCGCCGCCGAGCGCCGTCTTCGAAAGACCGACCTCGTCGGTTGAGTTCCATGTCTCGATTGAAAGGAAGCATCGTCATGAATACGCGTCATCTGGTCCTGGTCGTTGCCGTCACCGGCGCTCTCGCCGCGAGCGCTTGCGGAAAGAACGAGTCCCGGAGCCAAGCCGGAGCCGGGACCACCGGGTCCGAGGTCACCACGAGCGCGGCGGGGGTCGACCTCGCCGCCGCGAACACCGTCTACCAGGAGCGCTGCTCCGCGTGCCACGGCGCGCGCGGACGAGGCGACGGCCCCGGCGCCGCGGCGCTGACGCCGAAGCCGCGCAACTACACGGACGCGTCGTGGCAAGCGTCGGTGACGGACGAGCAGATCAAGAAGACGATCCTGCTCGGCGGCGCGGCGGTCGGGAAGAGCCCCATCATGCCGGCGAGCCCCGATCTCGACAGCAAGCCCGAGGTCGTGGAGGGCCTCGTGAAGGTCGTCCGCAAGTTCGGCCGGTGACGTCTTCGGCCGGTGACGTCTTCGTCGCGCCCCTGCCGCGGCTCGGTCTCGAGGGCGTCGTCGCGCGCGGCGTCGTCGCGCGCGGCATCGTCGTCTTCGTCGCTGTCGTCATTTCGCTCCCCGAGATGACGGCGGGCGGGCCCGGGCGGGCCGAGGGCGACCGCATGGATGGAGTCGGCCTCGGGCGAGTCTGTGCTTGTATCTCATCGCTCGGCGCCGGTCGCGTGCGAGCACGTTCTAGCGCCTCGCGAGCCGTGCACGTTCAGTGAAGCGAAGGAGCGTCGCTTGGCGACCGCGGTGCCAGCCCCAGCGCGCGAGCCACGTGCGTCGTGGCGCCGCGCGATGGCGTTCACCGCGAACGCGATGCGCGAGAAGGCGCCTTATCCCGTCGCGTATCCCTCATCGTGGGCAATTGCGAAATGCGACGGGGATTGGTACCCCACGCGAATGTCGTCTGGACGCCTTGGGGCGGTGGTCCTCGTCGCGCTCGCGCTCGCGCTCGGCGCGTGCACCTTTCGCACGGGCGGCGGTCACGGTGGGGGCGAGGCGCGTGGGGCGGGCGGGCCGCTCCATATCCGGTACCTCGGCGTCGGCGGGTTCCTCGTCGAGCGCGGCTCGGACGCCGTGCTCACCGCGCCGCTGTTCACGCGGCCCACGTGGCTCGAGGTGAGCGGGGGGACGATCGCGTCGAACCCCGACGTGGTCGCGCGGAGCCTCCCCGCGCCTGCCATCGCGAACGTGCGGGCGGTGCTCGTCGGGCACGCGCACTACGACCACCTGCTCGATGTCCCCACCGTCATGCTCGGAGCTCCGCGCGCGACGCTCTTCGGGAACGTCTCCACGCGGAACGTCGTCGCCGCGTACGCGCCGGATCGTGCGCCGTACTGCGCCGGAAGGCCCGCGCCGCCGGGGACGATCGCGCGAAATCGGGTCGTCGCGCTCGACGATCCGGGCCGGAGCTTCGTCGACTACTCCCTCTGCCCCGCGCGCCGGCCCCCGAACGCGCCCGCCGCCGGGACGTGGGTCCAGATC
The DNA here is from genome assembly GCA_046351255.1 of Labilithrix sp. Taxonomy (GTDB): domain Bacteria; phylum Myxococcota_A; class Polyangia; order Polyangiales; family Polyangiaceae; genus Labilithrix. The sequence continues at coordinate 139,009 of JAXLYU010000024.1, read as the reverse complement.
CCGGGCGCAGCGATGCGGATCCTCGCGCTCTGCTCCGATCACCCGGAGCAGGTCGGGCCGATCCACTATGCGAAGGGCAGCGTCGACACGGAGCAATGCACCCCGCCCATGCGCGCCGCCGAGTGGCTCGAGGGCCAGACGCTCGCGTTCCTCGTCGACTTCCTCGACCCGGCCTCGGGCGCGCCCGTCTACCGCGTCTTCTACCAGGACGCGCCCACCAACGCGCCGGTGGGGCTCGTCCCAGCGGCGGTGCTGCGCGAGAAGCGGATCGACGTCGCGCTGCTCTGCGTGGGCGCGTACGAGCACGTCAACGACGCGCCCACGCAGACGCTCCTCGGTCTCAACCCGCGGTTCGCGATCGGCGGGCACTGGGAGGACTTCCTCCGCCCCGCGAGCGAGCCGGTCCAGCCGATCCCGCTGATGAACCTCGACACGTGGGTCATGCGCGCGCGCTTCGCGCTCCCCCGCGGCGGGCCGCCGATGCTCGAGAACGGCGCGCCGATGGCCGAGCGCTTCGCGGTGCCGCGGGCCGGCGAGACCTTCGACGTCTGGCCGGCCAACTGAAGTAACCTGCGAAGATGCGCCGGTTCGAGATGAGAGAGGGGACCTCCTCGAAGTTCTGGGAGGTGGCGGTCGAAGGGAGGAACGTCGTCGTGCGATTCGGTCGCATCGGCACCGACGGTCAGACGAAGAAGAAGGCGGCCGCCTCGCCCGACGCGGCCCAGAAGGAGGCGGACAAGCTCGTTCGCGAGAAGACGGCCAAGGGCTACGTCGAGATCGGCGCGAAGCCTGCGGCGAAGCCCGCCGCGAGGCCTGCGGCGAAGCCCGCGGCGAAGCCGACCGGCACCTTCGCCTTCACGAGCGAGCTCGACGCCCTCTACGCGAAGGGCTGGCCGTGGCTGCGCACGCTCACCGACGAGGCGGTCACCGCGGCGAAGGCGACGGCGGAGGCGGTGAAGGGCCTCAACGCGATCGATCCGTACTTCCCGACCGCGATTCCACGCGAGACGGCGCGCCGCTACCTGCGCGGATACACCCGGAAACGCTTCACCGCGGAGCTGAAGCAACAGGTCGCGGCGGATACGCAGCCCGTCGACCTCGCGCTCCTTCACGAGATCATCGAGAAGCGCTGGGGGCCGTCGCCGAGCGTCTCCTATGGCGACGAGACGTACAACTTCCGACTGGCGGAGATCGTCTTCCTGTTCGAGGCGTTCCTCGGGACGGAGGTCGTCGCGACGGCCATCGTCGACCATCTCGTCCGGGCTCGCGACCACGTGAAGTGGTGGGGAGACTTCGTCGATCACCATCACCAGAGCGCGGCGCGCCTCGCGCCCGTCGTGGGCTGGCTGCGCCTCCGCATGTCGCCCGCGGCGTGGAAGAAGCTCGTCGCCCCGCTCCGCAACTCGAAGGTCGCCAAGCTTCCGAACTACTGCGCTCTCTTGAATGCCCTCGCGGACGACAAGGTCGCGAGCGACGAGCTCGCGTACCTCCTCCAGCGTCGCGACGTGAAGGCAGCGAAGCAGTACTTCGCCGAGAATCCGAAGGCGTGGTTCCACGATCCCCAGTTCTTCTTCGTCGCGGGCGCCGACCTCCTCACGAAGGTCGACACGAGCAAGCTGAAGCAGCTCGCGAAGTGGCAGCAGCTCCGCCTCATCGACGAGATGGGGACGATGCAGGGGCCGGGCGCCGTGCGTCTCGTGAGCGCGCTCGTCGAGAGCCGCTCTGCGGGCGCCCAGGCGGCGGCGTGGCTCGTCGCTCACGGGGTCGAGGTGAAGAAGGGCGCCGCTCCGCCGGCGAAGGTGAACCGGAGAGAGCTCGAGAAGCAGGTGCTCGCCATCTTCACCGGGATCGAGAAGCTCCTCGTCGCCCAGAAGGGAGACGCGAAGAAGGAGCGCAAGGTGATGGACGAGGCCTTCGCGAAGTACGCGGAGCTTCGCGCAGCGCTCGACGACGTCACGCCCGAGGCCTACTTCACGCACCACTTCGCCGACGTCACGCCGAAGTGGAAGGTGGACGATGCGACCGCGGAGCGCTGGATCAACCTCGCGGTCGAGGCGGCGAGCGCGTAGGCGAGGTCGCTCGCCGAACGGAGCGCGTCAGTTCGAGCCGCAGAACGTGTGGCACGTGCCGGGCGCGTTGTCGGTCGCGCCGTCGCAGTAGCCGGCGCACTCGGTGCCGTTGACGGTCTGATCGGTGCACGACGCGCCTGCGTTCTTCCGCGCGACGCACGTGCCGAGGGCATCCGTCGGTTTGACGCGGTGGCAGGTCAGTCCGTCCTTGCAGAAGTCGTCGCTGTCGCAGCTCCCGCCCGCGTCCTGTTGGACGATCTTCTCGCACGTCCGCGGGAAGCCGGGCCCGGCGCAGTAGAGGCCGTTCGCGCACTCGTCGTCGAAGAAGCAGTCGTCGCCCTCCTGCGCGGGCGGCGTGCAGATGCCGCCGACGCAGTCCTCGCCGGCGATGCAGCGTGGACGCGAATCGAAGATGCCGGGGTCCGCGTCGCCGTCGGGGTACGAGCAGTCGCCTCCGGAGGCGGTCGTCGCCTTCTTGCAGACCTTGCCCTGACACGGCAGGCCGTTCGCGCACTCGAGATCGGCATCGCAGGCGCCGCCCTCGGCCACGAGCCCGCGATAGACGAGCTCGCATTCCGCGCTCTTCTTCGGCGTGCCCAGCCCCTTCGCCGGACACTCCCCGCTCGTCGTGGTGACCGCGGCGAGGCAGCTCGCTTCCTTCGCCGCGTCGTACGTCAGCCGGCCCTTGGCCACTGATGCCGAGATGCGATCGGCGCACTGAGGGATACCGAGCTGCGAGAAGCCCTGGAGGAAGAGGACCAGCGGGGAGCTCAGATCGTCCGGGCAGCACGTGGTGATGCTCGAGTAGCTGGCATCGAGGTACTTCTGGCAGAAGCTGCCGGCGCCGGCGTCGGGCGGCGGCGTGCTCGGCGCATCCGTCCCCGCGTCGGCCGGCGCGCCGTCCGCGTCCGAGACGCTGGAGTCGGACACGCTCGAGTCGCTCTGCGGAGCGCCATCGCGACCCGGCGTGTTCGCGTCGGTCGCGGAGGCGCTACCGTCCTTCGGCGAGCTCGCGCCGTCGACCGCCGAGGCGTCCGGCGTCCCCGCCGGATCGACGTGGTCATCGTCGTCGCTGCTGCATGCGGCAACGAGGAGGGTGCCAATCACCAGGGCCGAGACCGCGCGTCGGAGCATGAGCTTGAGACTGAAGCGCCGGCGCCGATATTCAAGGGAAATTACGGCGGATCTCGTTCGCCCGAACCGCGCAGAGGCCCGCGCAAATCGAGCGCGCCGAGGGCGTGAACGAGCGTCACTTCGTCGCGGCGCGAGGCTCCTCGCGCGCACGACGAGCCGCCCGTCAGCAGCGAGGACGACGGACGCCCCACGGGCGCCGAATTGGTGCGGTGCACCATCCGGAAACCGCGAAATAGCGACGTTTCTGAATTGTGGGTGGCCAGCTCTTGCTGCACTGCCACAAAAGGTCTACGGAGCGCGCCATGCAGTCGAACACCGCGCCTTCCGCCCCGTCGTTGCCGTTCGCCGACTCCACCGCGCTCGGGCTCTTTGGGCTCACGATCGGGTGTGCCTCGCTGCTGCCGGTCGCCTTCGGCGTGAAGGAGGCGTTCTCCCCGGAGGCGCTCCGCACCTGCGCGCTCTTCTGCCTCCTGTTCGGCGCGGGCTGCCAGTTCCTCGCCGGGATGATGAGCTTCGCGAACAAGAACATGCTCGGCGGGACGCTGCTGACGACGTTCTCGTTCAACTGGGTCATGAACTGGTGGTCACTCTCCGAGCTGTCGCAGGGCCGCGTGCCCTCGAGCGCGGTCGTGCTCGCGGTCGACGTCTGCTTCCTCATGATCTTCGTGGTCATGACCTACGCCTTCGGCTTCTTCTCGAAGGTCCTGTTCCTCTTCCTCCTCGACATCGACGTGATGTACGGCCTACGGATCGCGCGCGAGGTGACCCACACCCCGTCGCTCGGCCTCCCGATCGCGCTGGCGACGGTGGTCCTCATGGGGCTCGCGCTCTACATCGCGTTCGCGCTCGTGCTCTCGAGCTCGGCCGGACGCGTGCTCCTCCCGATCGGCGGACCGCTCTTCAAGGCGGGGCCGGCGACCCAGGCCGTCCCGGCGCCGGCGTCGAGCCGCCCGTCCGCCGACGCGAGCGCCGATCACACGCAGCGCTTCCCCGTCCTGGCGGCCTAGGTCGCCGGCGCGGGCGGCTTGGCCCAAAAGCCGATCGACAGGATCCACGCGAGGTTCAGGAAGAGAACGGACATCCCGGCGCGGAGGCCGAAGTGGTCGCCGATGCGGCCGATCACGAGCGGGACGATCGCGCCGCCGACGATCGCGGTGCAGAGGATGCCGGAGAGCGTGCCGTGATGGGACGTCACCGAGCCCAGCGCGAGCGCGAAGATGATCGGCCACATGACGGAGGCCACGAGGCCCACCGCGGGCAGCGCGATCACGCTGGTGCCCGGCGGTCCGAAGAGGCCGAGCGCATAGAGCGCGATCGCGAGGACGGTGTGCGCGATGAGGACTCGCCGCGGATCGAAGAAGCGGAGGAGCGCGAGGCCGAGCAAGCAGCCGACCGTCATGAGCCCCCAGAACCACGAGACGGCGGCGGCGCCGTCCGTGCGCGGATCGACGTCGTGATAGGTGGCGAGGAACTGCGATAGCCAGCTCGCGATGCCTTGCTCCGCGCCCACGTAGAGGAAGATGCTCGCGAACCAGCGCAGCGCGCCGCCTCGAAGGAGCGCGCGGTGCGCCGCGAGCGAGCCACCGCGCTCGTCGTCCTTGCGTTGAACGCGCGGGAGCGGCGCGAGCACGAGGACGACCGCCATCACCGCCGCGACGGCCGCGAAGAGCCAGTAGAGGCTCATCCAGCCGCGTCCGTGCGCGACGAGCGAGGTGTAGATGCGCGGGCTCACGGCGGAGGCGGCGCCGAACACGAGCTGACCGAGGGTCGAGAAGAACGCGAAGCGCCGCGCTCCACCCGCCACGCGCAAGAGCGGCTGGGCCGCGACCTGCACCGCCGCCATCGCCATGCCCGTCGTGAAGAGCGAGCCGATCGCGATGTCGTAGCGGGGCGCGAGCGCGAACCCGAGCATCGAGGCGCCGGCGACCGTGAACGCGGCCACCATCACGCGCTTCTCGGAGGTGCGCTCCGCCCAGAGCCCGGCCGGGATCGAGGCGAGGCCGTAGGCGACGAAGAACGAGAACGGGAGCAGACCGGCGGCGGTGAGCGAGAGCCGGAAGGTCGCGATCACCTCCGGCAGGAGCGCGCCGAGCGTGTTGGTGAAGAGCGAGACGACGAAGAACACGACGAGCACGAGGGCGACGACGCCCACGTTCGCGCGGGCGTCCTCGGCGACGCTCTCCGTGCGCTCGCCGTCCGTCATTCCGTCGCGGTCACCTTCGTGGCGTGGACGAAGACGCCCGCCTCGATGCCTTGCGCCGCGGCGAGCGCGAGCGAGAGCATCTGTGCCGGGAGGATCTCGAGGAGCGGCCGCGCCACGTCGGCGACCGCGGGCAGCCTCATCGCAGCTCGCGTCGCCGACGGTCCACACAGCTCCGCGCGCGCGCCCGCGCGGCGCAGGTCGGTGACGAGGGCCGCGTTGAGCGCCGCGACGGCGGCGTCGCCCTCGTACACGATCGCGAACACGTGATCGGCGGCCATCTCGAGCGGGCCGTGCCGGAGCGCCGCGCTCGTCATCCCCTCCGCGTGGAGGCGGGTCGACTCCTTCAGGATGAGGCCCGCGGTGCCGGCGGCCGCCACGGACGTGCCGCGCCCCGCGACGAAGACGTCGCGGACCCCGACCGTCAGTGCGCCGAGCTCCGCGACGTGCGCCTCCCACGCCTCGAGGTACGTCCGCATCGCAGGCGCCGCCTCGCGGAGACCGATCGCCGTCTCCTCGTTCGTGAGCGCGTCGGCGAGGAAGGCGAGCGCGGCGAGCCCGGCGACGTACGTCTTGCACGAGACGGTCGCCTCTTCACCGGCCTGCGTGAGGAGGACGGCGTCGGCCTTCTTCGCGAGGGGAGAGTCGGCCGTGTTCGTCACGCCGATGCACGCGCCCGGCCGGCGCGCTCCGGTGCCCTCCACGAGCCGCACGATCTCCGCGCTCCGCCCGGACTGCGACACCGCCACGACGAGCGTGTCCTCGTCGAGCAGCCCCGCCTGGGCGTGAACGAGCTCGGACGCGTCCACCATCATCGCGCCGAGGCGGATCGCGAGCGGATGAAGCGCGTGGAGCGACGACCCCATGCCGGTGAGGACGACGCGGCGGTAGCCGGTGCCGCGGTATCGACCGATGATCGCGCGCAGCCGTTCGTCGACCGCCAGCGCGGCGATCGTGGCCTCGACCGCCGCCGGCTGCTCGAGCAGATCCCGCAGATACGCGCCCCGCACGACCGCACCCTCGATGGAGCTCAAGATGCCCCCCGTTCCAGCACGAATGCGCGCGCCGCGCCATGGAGCACGGCGTCCGCGCCGAGCGCCGCGGACACGATCTCGGCGGGCGGGACGAGCGTCACGCACCGCCCGACGACCTCGCGGATGCGATCGAGGAAGAGGTGGCGGCTCTTCATCACGCCGCCGCCGAGCGCGATCGCCTGCGGGGCATACGCGTTCATCACGTTCGCGAGGCCGACCCCGAGGTAGAACCCGGCGCGCGCGACCGCGGCGCGCGCCCACTCCTCCCCGCGCTCCGCCGCGAGGCACACCGCCTCGGCGTCGAGGCCGTCGCGGCCGGCGGCCGCCGCGAGCGCGGGCCCGCTCGCGAGGACCTCCCAGCATCCGCGCGCGCCGCACGAGCACGGCGCGCCGCTCGCCCTCGATCACGTGGTGACCGATCTCCGGATGCGCGCCCCCGGCGCCGCGATAGATGGTCCCATCGAGCACGATCCCTCCACCGATGCCGGTGCTCACCGTCACGTAGACGAAGCGCGCCACGCCCCGTCCGGCGCCGGCGCTCGCCTCGCCGAGCGCGGCGCAGTCGGCGTCGTTCTCGATCACGACGGGCACATCGAAGGCGGCCCGCAGATCGCGCCCCTCCCACCCAGGCAAGAGATCGACCTTGCCGTAGACGCCGCTCCTCCGATCGATCGGGCCCGTGGATCCGATGGCCACGCCATCGACCGGTCCGAGCATCGCGCGGATTCGCGCGATCGCGCGGTCGAAGCCGTCGCGTGGCGAGGTCGGCTCCTCGCGTCGCTCGACGAGCGTGCCCGAGCCGTCCACGAGCGCGGTCGCGATCTTCGTGCCCCCGATGTCGACGACGCCGAGCACGGCCGGGATCGTCTCATGCCTGGCCCCAGCGAGCAGCGCGAAACCGCGCGATACCAGCTCGAATATCGGCCGACACCGCGGGACGCCACGAATCTCTGTAATGCTCCGCGTGTGGCCGTGTTCAAGGGGGTGTGATGCTGGCGAGCGTGGCGGGAGGGCGAGCGGAAGAGGATGCCGTGCTCCTCGCGCGCGTCGCGGCGGGAGACGCGCGCGCCTTCGCGACCATCTACGAGATGCATCGCCGTCCGCTATACCGCCTCGCCTACGGCGTCCTCCTCGATCCCGAGGAGGCGCGCGAGGCGGTGCAGGAGGCCTTCTTGCGGCTTCATCGCGTCGCGGCCACGTGGCAGCCCCAGGCCGCGGTGGGCACCTGGCTCTATCGCGTGGTCCTGAACCATTGCCTCGGTCTCAGGCAACGGCTCGTCCGGCTGGCGCGGCCATGGCTCGCGCCGCGCTCACCGCGGACGCCCGAGGCGGAGCTCGTGCTCGACGAGGCGATGGCCGTGGTGGAGGACGCGATGGGGAGGCTCCCGCTGAGACAGCGCGCGGTGGCCTCGCTCTTCCTCGAGAGCGAGCTCACGCCATCCGAGATCGCGCCGCTGCTCGACATCACACCGAACACGGCCCGGGTGACGCTGCACCGCGCGCTGCGCGAGCTCCGCGCGGCCCTCGAGGCCAAGGGGATCGACGCGACCATCGATGAAGAGGAGGTGAGCGAACATGCCGACGCTCCGTAGTCACGTGAAACGAGCCCTGGCGCGCACCGAGCCCTCTCCCGAGGAGGCGGCCCGGATGCTCGCCGTCATCCAGGAGCACGACGCGTCGCGAGCGCGCTCGCGAGCGAGGATCGTCCTCGCGCTCGCGCCGGTGGTGATCGCGGCGCTGGTCGTGGTCGTCCTCCATCGCCGCCGTCCCGTCGACCCGCCGCCGCCGGTGGCGATGGCGACGGGGATTCATCTCTATCTTCGCGTCGACGGTGAGCCTCCCGAGAAGGCCGTCACGCTCGACCTCGTGCAGAACGGAGAACACTGATCATGCGCCTCACCCTTGCTGCTCTCGCCGGCGCGCTCGCGTGCCTCCTCACCTTCGATACCGCCTCCGCGGCGCCGCAGGACATCTCCACGCGTCTGCTCGATCTCGACCTGAAGCAGGCCGACATCCGCGACGTGTATCGGCTCCTCAGCGACGTGGCCGGTCGCGAGATCTCCCTCGACGCGTGCGTCCGCGGCACGGTCGACCTCCGCCTCAAGAACACGCCTGTTCCGCTCGTCCTCGACGCCATCGCGGCCAAGCTTCGTCTCTCGTACGAGGACGACAGTGGCGTGCTGCGCGTTCATTGCAACGATGACGACGCGGGGGCGGTCGAGGCGCTGCGCGTATCGCTCTCCTCGAGCGGAACGCCGCTCGAGGAGACGCTCACCGCGCTCGCGCGCGAGGCGAGGCTCGAGGGCGTCGACTATCGCGCGAGCGCTCACCCGGTGGTCGAGCTGAAGCTCCAGCGCGTACGCCTCTCGACCGCGCTCGCCGTCCTCGCCGACGAGAGCGGTCTCCGCCTCACGGTGACGAACCGCCGCCTCGTCGTGACGGATCGCAAGTGATGGCGCCGTCGCGACTCTCCGCCTGCGCGGTGGTGGCGGCGATCACGTCCGCGTCCGGTTCGGTGGCGCCGTCGCGGCCTCCGCGCCCAGGGCTCGTCGCCCCACGACCATCCATCGCGCTCGCGTCGCTGCGGGAGCAGACGCTCGACACCGACGTCGAGCCGCCGCCGCGGGTGCGACCGCCGAGGCCCGCACCCGCGCCGGCGCCGCCTCCGTCCCCGAATCGACCGGTCCGCACCCCGCGGGACGAAGACCTTCCGGCATGGGTCCCGATCACGGGCCGCCTGACCGTCGTGGAGTCGTGCGACCTCGCCGAGAACCTCGGTCTCGCGCCGCCAGGCACCGCGCGGAGCGGCGCCTGTCCCTCGGTCGCAGCGCTGCTCGAAGCGGAGCGCCCGAGCGAACGGCGTGGTGGGATTGACCTTCGGCACGCTCGCGAAGACCGGGAACCATCGCCGAGGTGACCACGATGGCTCCGACTGCCACGGGACCGGCTTCACCTCCACGAGGTGCGGATTGTTCAGGAGGTCGGCCGCCAGGTACGATCGCCGGACGATGCGTGCCCGCTCCGTGCTTGCCCTCGTGTGCGCTGCAGCGTGCTCCTCGTACGAGGGGAGCGACGGACCCACGCGACCTCCGGAGGACGCCGGAGCCGATGCCCCGACGACCGACGCCGCGACGAACACGACGAGCGACGCCGCGACGACCGACGCGCCGATGACCGACGCCGGCTCGTGCGATCTCGCGGCTCCCTTCGGTGCGCCGTCCGCGTTCCCCGGCGTCAACACGGAGAGCGACGAGTCCACGCTCCGGCTCTCCGCCGACGAGAGCGCGGCGTACTTCTCGCGCGGTAGCTTTGCGGCGAACACCGCCGATATCTTCGTCGCCACGCGCGCGGCGGGGTTCCAGGACGCGGTCGCCGTCCCCGGCGTGAACCACTCCTCCGGCGGGTATGCGGACGCCTTTCCGAACGTCACCGCGGACGGCCTCGAGATCTTCTTCGGCTGCAATGACGACCCGACCGGCGCGGTCATCAAGCGCGCAGCCCGCTCGAGCCCGACCGCGTCCTTCGGCGATCGGGCCACCGTTGGCTCGCTCCCGGCGCAGGTGTTCTCGCCCTGGCTCTCGCACGACGGAAAGAGCATCTACTTCGGCACGGTCGAAGGGGCGCATCGGATCGTCCGCTCGGTGCGGGTGGCAGGGACGTTCGCGGCGCCCATCGACGTCCTGCCGTCTGCATCGGGCCTCCACCCCGTCACGACGGCGGATGAGCTGACCCTGTACTATCGGGGCGACGATCTCCGGGCCATGGTCGCGACACGCGACTCGATCCAGTCCGTGTTCACCAGCGTGAAGCGGCTCGACGAGCTACCGGACGGCTTCTCGCCGTCCTGGGTCTCTGCGGATGGCTGCCGGCTCATCGGCACGCTCGACGTGGCAGGCAAGGGCGGCGAGATCGTCGGCGTAGAGAAGCCGAAGCGCTGACGCGCCGTCAAGGCGTCGAGCGGAGCATCGCGCGGGCGCGAAGCTGCATTGCGACCGCTCGCAGCTCGTCGAGCCCGCCTTGGCGACCGGCCTTCACGTCAGCGGCGACGATCGCGTCGAGCGAGTTCGCCGCGGCGGCGTCGCCACGTGGGGAGAGGTGGAGGACCGCGGTCGCCATCGCGAATCGCAGCGAGGCGTCGGTGACGGTCGCGAGCTTCTTCACGAGCGCGTCGCGTGTCGCCGCGTCGCCGTACACGGCCGCCATCCACGCCGCCTTGATCGGTCCACCTTTCGGCGGCGCAGTGTCGAGCGCCGATACGTAACACGCCGGATCCTGCTTGCATTGTGCAAGCACCGCCGCCGCGCTCTTGTGCAGCTCCTTCTCGAGCGAAGGGCCCCGTGCCCCGATCGCCGCTCCGACCGAGGACGCCGACGTCGTCGTCATCAGCTTCACCGCGGAGGACCAGCCTTGCACCATCATCTCGTCCGCCGGAGCGCCTCTTGCCGCCGCGACCTCCTTGAGGATCCACGGCACGAGCGACGGATCGAAGAAGCCCGCCGCGCCGCCGAGGAGGAGCGCCCGCGCGTTCGCTCCGCCCAACATCGCCACGCTCGCGGCCGGGTCGAGCTTCGCATACGCGCTCTTGAACGCGAGCACGAGCGGCGCGTCGTGCGGGAACGAGGGCAGCGTGAGCGCAAGCGCGGTCCGGTTGTCGTCGCTGGAGGCGCGCTCGAGCGCCACGAGCACCGCGTCGCGGCCCGCCGGACGCGAGATTCGCGCGAGGGCATCGGCCACGCGCGGGACGTCGCCCCGGCTCGGATACGCGGCGGTGAGCGCGTCGAGCTCCGGGTCGCCCCCACGAAGCGCCGCGACGAGCAGCGGCTCGCTCGCGTCCGGCATGCGCGCGAGCGCGCTCCGCGCGGGGAACTGGAGGCCCTGCTTGTCGGGCGTGAGGAGCACCTTCACGAGCGCCTTCGCGCCGCCGGTGTACTCGAGCGCGCCGATGACCTGCGCGGCGGTGTTCTGGAGGAACTGGACCTGGTCCATGATCTCCGCCGTGTCGTGCGGATCCCGGAGCTGGACCGCGAGCAACGCCGCCGCCTTCGGCCCGTACGCGGGAGCCTTCACCGCGAGCACCGCGTCGTGGAGCGCCTTCACGAGGCTGATCGACTTCGTCTTCGATGGCCGGAATGCCGCGAACCCTTGCCAGAGGGCGTCGCTCGCGCCGGGCTCGATCGTCTCCCTCGCCTCGGCCCGCCTCGTGAGCTCCTTGGCCGCCGCTGCGACGTCCGCGTCCGTGGCGCCGGACTCGGGCAGGAGCGGCCGTGCATACTCCGGCACCTGTGCGGCCACGGCCGGCGGAGCAGCGGAAGGGGGAGGCGGAGGCGCCGTGCCGATGCTCGCGATCGCGAGCGGCGCAGGCGGCGGGGGCTGCGCCGGGACCGGCGAGCAGGCGGCGAGGACCAGAGCCAGAACGATCCGTCGTGTGCGCACGCCGCATTGTGGCACACGGCCGTCGTCACGTGCGCGCCGGCGGCGTGGGCCGCGCGCCAGCCTGCGTCATCGGTCATCGAGCGGGGTGATCGACGAGCACCGCGACACCGCTCAGCGTGCGCTCCATGATGAGGTGCGCGCTCGCGCGCTCGCGCGAGGCCACGAGTGGAGCGGGGACGAGGCCCGTCAGCACCAGGACCGCGGCCACCGCCACGAAGCCGACCGCCTCGCTCGGCTTGAGCACCATCGGCGACTCGAGAGAGCGGCCGGTGAAGATCGAGAAGTACATGCGGAGCACCGCGATGCCGATGAGCGCGCTCGAGGCCACGACGAGGAACCCGAGCCACGGAAACGCGCCGACCGCGCCGCCGAGCAGCAGCTCTTCACCGACGAACCCGAGCGTGCCCGGGAATCCCGAGTACGACAGGCCGAGCACCAGGAAGGCGGCCGCGAGGAGCGGCTTTCGCTCGTAGGCCCCGTGATACCGCGCGAGATCGAGCTCGCCGCGGCGAGCCTCGAGGACGACGAGGCAGCGACCGAGCCCCGCGAACGAGACGCTCGACGCGAGCCACAGGACGAGCGCGCCCGTGAGCGCCTCGTGCGAGGTGCTGTCGAGCCCGGCCATCACGAGCGCCGACTGGCTGACGAAGAGGTAGGCGCAGACGCGGCGCGCCGAGCGCTGGACGATCGCCTGCGCCGCCGCGTAGACGCCCGTGAAGAGGGAGAGGATCGCGACGACGCGGAGCAGCTCCGCGGGCGCGCGCGGCACGACGAGCACCGCGACGGCATAAGTGCCGACCTGTGGCGAGCTGAACAGGATCGATGGTCCGAGGCGCCCGTGCTCGAACATGGCGGGCACCCAGGCATGGGCCGGGAAGATACCCTTCCGGATCATGGCTCCGGCGACGAGGAGGCCGAGAGCGGTGATATCGAGCGCGCTGCCGCGGGCCGTTGGCAGCGTGAGGAGCACCGCGCCGGACGCGAAGAGGATGGTCGAGACGCCGAGGTACACGCCTGCGAAATGGCGCTTCTTGCTGCGCGTCGTCATGAACGCGCCGCGGAGCGCCGCGACCGAGCCCGCCCACGCGAGCGCCAGCACCAGCGGATGTTCGGTGAGGAACGTGGCGAGCGTGAAGAGCGTGGACTGAGCCGTGAAGCGGAGGCCGTCCGCGCCGAGCACGACGGTGGGCGTCACGACGATGGTGAAGAGCCAGAGGCCGGCCGCCAGCGCTGGCAGCACGAGCGAGAGCTCGTCGAGCCGCAGGAGGGCGCCCGTTCCAGGCATGAAGCTCGGGGGATCGACGTGGAACCCCCGCAGCGCGGCCCAGAAGAACGGGAGCGTCGTGCCGGCGGTCAGCACGGTCGCGATCGCGATCGAGGTGAAGCGCAGCCGTACCGTCCCGATCCCCGTCTTCGACAGGAGCACGCACGCGAGCGGAAGCCCGAAGACGCATGCGAGCCAGACGATCGACGGGATCGTGATCACGGCATCGTCTCTCTTCCGACGGGTGCCTTGCGGGCGCGCTCCCCCGAGAGCAAGACGTCGAGACGCGAGCCGAGACGGACGACGTAGAGGAAGGGCCGGACGACGAGCGTATCGAGGAGGACGTCGAGGCCGGCCTCCTGCAGCGCGAACGCGTAGAGCCCGTGGCGCTTCGGGCCGCGGCCGGCGTTCGCGCCCTCGAGGCCGTGCAGGTCGAGGAGCACGTTCGGTGCGGTGAGGAACTGCACGAGGCGCAGGCACGCGTTTCCGATCAGGTGGACGAACGCGAGCGTTCGGAGCCCGAGCGCGATCTCGATCACGATGAGCCCGACCTGCGTGAGCGTCGCGTAGCTCAGGGCCGACTTCACGTTCGTCTGCACGCGTGCGGCGAGCGCGGCGTGCACGGCCGTGGCGAGGCCGGCGGCGATGACCAGGATCTGCGCGAAGAGCGAGGCGTGGATGAGGGGGCCCGCGCGCCACAAGAGGAAGCACCCCGCGTGGACGGAGAGCGCTCCGTAGTAGACCGCGCTCGAGGGGGTTGGCCCTTCCATCGCGCGCGGGAGCCAGCCCGAGAACGGAACGAGGCCGCTCTTTCCCGCGGCGGCGAGGAGCACGAAGAAGGAGATGCCCGCGAGCGGGACGGCCGTGTCCGGGCGCGTCGACGAGAGCATCCCCTCGCGAAACAGGATCGTGAGGCTCCCCGTGCCGCCCAGGTGATGGATGAGCACCGCCGCCACGAGCATGGCAGCGTCGCTGACGCGATAGATGGAGAATACATGCAGCGCGTTCACCACCGGCGATCGGCGCTCGTGGAAGAATGCGATGAGGAGCGACGAGCTGAGGCCGAGGAGCTCCCAGCCCGCGAAGAGCACCTCGCTCGAGCCGGCGAGCGCGACGAGCTGCACGCCGAGGACGAAGCAGGCGTAGAGGAGGAAGTAGCGGACGAACCCCTTCTCGAGGTGGAGGTAGCGATAGGAGAAGACCGAGACGGTGCCGCAGATGATGGCGGAGACGAACGCGAACGTGAGGCCCCAGCCGTCCACGAGCAGGTCCAGCTGTAGCGCGCCCTGCGTGGTGGTGAACCACTCGCGCGCGGTCCAGGTCTGCGGCTCGAGGCCGGTGGCGAGGAACGTGGCGAGCGCGCAGCCGAGGCTCGTGACGAGCGTGACCACCGCCGCGCTCGTCATCCGCATCACCGCGCGCTCGGAGAGCGGACGCTTCGGGATCGACCCGATCGCGAGCATGGCGATCAGCGCCGCCGGGCTGGCCAGCGCGAGCAGGAGGAAGATCTGGACGATGCGCGCCGGTGCGGTCATCGCAGCTCCTCGCTCGAGCTCCGGCTCGCGGTCGCGATCCGCACGAACCCGAGATGACCGCGCTTACCGCGAAACCACTGGGCCGAAGAGCCAGGCACGATGGTGAGCTCCTGCTTCGCGACGTGGAGCCGGGGACCGCTGCTCGTCAGCTCGTGAACGTCCTGCGTCTCGGGCGAGAGCGCGGCGAAGAAGCACCACCGATTGCGCACGAGTCGCGAGAGGGACGCGCTCGCGGCGATCGCGCTCGCGAGCTTCTCGGTCGTCGTCTCGACGAGCACCGTGACACGCACCGGCTCGTGGATCTCCACCGTCTGCGACCAGAGCCCGGTCCGGAGATCTCCCTGCGCGCCGTTCATCACGCCGAGGAGGGCGGCCACGTTGTGCGGGAGCTTCGTGCCCGATCCGTACGCCTCGTTGTCGATGGCGCCGAAGAAGTACTCGAGGTTGATCCCCAGCACGACGGGCACGATGGCGTCGAGGATTCGTCGCAGCGTGGCCGAGTCGGCGTCGTCGCGGGTCGGATCGTAGGATACGAGGAACGCGCGTCGATCGAGGAAGAGGTCGCGCGTCCGGCGTCGCCGACCGACGATGCAGAACGCGTTCGTCGCGTGGTTGTACTCGGGGCGCGGCTCGGCGAGGTCCCAGCGCCGCGCGCGCACCGCCGCGAGCGCGGTGTCGGCGGTGGGCGCCGAGGTCGCCGCCTTCGCGAAGCGCCGGCATCGCTCCTCCGCGTTGCGCCGGCAGGCGCGATCGAAGGACTCGCGTGCGTGGCGGAGCGCCTCCGCGTGCGTAGGCGGCAGCTGGTCCTCGTCGTACCAGGTGATGGAGTCGTCGGTGGTGTTGTGCTCCGCGCCGACGAAGTAGGTCGTGTCCGGGATCACCGTGCCGCGCTCCGCGAGGGCGGCGCGCACGTCGGGCCGGTTGACCATCGTGCAGAAGGCACGCGCATTCGCGCCGCCGGGGCCGCCGCCGCACGCGCCGCAGTCGTAGGCGGAGCGGTGCGGATTGTTGAGGCTCGCTGCGGCGTGTCCGCACACGACGACGAGCGGCGCGTAGTGACCGTCGCCGAGCGAGAGCTCGCCGAGCACGCGGTGCGTGATCGCGACCATCTCCTCGACCGTGAACCCGATCGTGTCTCCGAGCGGCGGCGGCGCTCCGTCCACGCGCTCGACGAGGATGCGACCTTCGTTGCGCGCCCGCTCTCCGCCGCGCCCGAGCCAGCGCGGGAAGAGGACTCGCAGCACGAGCGGGAGGAGCGAGAGCGCGCCCGCGACGGTGACGACGGCGCCGCTGATGAGCGAGCGGCTTCCGACGTGAAGAGTCTGCGCGCGGAGGCGATCGAGATCGCGCGCGAAGCCCCCGGCTCTTCCGAGCTCGGGCAGCTCGACGGGGATGTAGTGCGTGGGCGTGATGGCGACCGGCGCGAGCGGTCGAGGTCGCGCGTCACGCGCCCCCTGGTGGTACATCGCGACGCCGAAGAAGCCCGCCGTCGACGCGGTCTCGATCGTCTCCTCGAGCTCCTCGAGATGACGGCGAATCGACTCCTCGCGATCGTCGATGCAGAAGATCGCCTGCAGACGCGGCCGCGGCGGCGCGGCCGGCCGATGCATGCTCATGACATCGTAGAAGCGCTTGCGCAGGTGCCATTCGAACGCGGTGTGCAGCCAGCGTCGTTCGTGCTGGCGCCGGTGCGCGACGAGCTCGCGCTCGATCTCGCCGATCCGAGGTGAACGCAGCGCCTTGATGCGACGGGCGTCGAGCCCGATGAGCTGCGCGACGTGAAAGAGCACGAAGGCGCGCTCCTCGACCGTGAGCGCGTCCGCGCGCGGCGTCTTCGAGGCGAGCTCCTCGCGCAGCGTGTCGAGTCGCGCGATCGCGAGGTCGTGCGCACGGGCGACGTGCGCAAGGACGGCGCGCTCGACGAGCAGCCGCACCGCGAGGAAGTCCACGAGACGCGCGGGCACCGGCCAGACCGGAACTCGATCCGGACGCAGCTCGAGCTGGTGCACCATGCCCATCCAGCCCTTGAGCGCGAGCGCGGACTCGAGGAGGAAGCGCTCCTGCTCGAGCGGCTCGACGCCGAGGGCGCGAAGAGACTCGGCGAGCGACGCGAGCCCGTCCCGACCGGCCTGGCGCTCGACGTCGAGGAGGTCGACGAGCGAGCGTCCCCACGGGCCGAGGAGCGCCGCGACGCTTCGCCGATCGTACGACTCCAGGAACGCGGCGAAGAGGCCGTTCTCGCGCGCGGGCATGGGCCAGAGGGATTGCCCCTGATCCAGGTATGCCGAGACGAACCGGACGAGGAGGGGATGGACCTCGTCGTCGATGTCCACGCCGGTCGCGTCGAGGATGAAGTCGCGGTGTCGGTTCGTGCGGCGCGGGGCGACGCCGGCGTCGTCGAGCGGCGGCGCCTTTCGGATCGCGTCGAGGCAAGCGTTCCAGAGGGCGCGGACGACGTGTCCGACGTCGGTCTCGTCGCCCGCGCCGGTGGCGGCCACGGCCGCGCGTGCGCTCGGCGGCAGGTCGCTCCGGAAGCGGTGGATCGCGCCCTCCTCGTGCAGATGCCACTCGAGGGCCGGGCCACGCAGGAACGGGACTCCGTAGCGCGTCGTGACGAACGCGAGCTCGCGTCGAGCGGCGATCCCGCCGACGCGCTCCTCTCCCTGATCGCCGAGCGCCTCGTCGAGGACCTCGCGGAGGTCGTCGTCCGTCGTGCGGCCCGTCTCGTAGAGCTCGCGGTAGCGCGCCGCGGGCCAGAAGGGCTCCGCCCCGTAGATGCGCGCCGCCTGCGCCACCGCGTCTTCGAAGGGAGCACCCTCGAACGCGTGCAGGAGGTTGTGATGAATGAAGACGCTGATCGGGCCTTGCGCGGGAAGGAGCCGCCCCACATGGGCGACGACCTCTCGCAGCGTCTCCAGCTCCGGCGTGCTCATGTCCCCGAGTCTTCATGGGCGCGGATGGCATCGACGATGGCCCAGCCCCATACCGGTCGCGTGTGGACGACGAAGCCCTTGCGACCCGCGAGGAGCGCTTCGTATGGCGCGGGCTTGCCCGTGACGATGAGCTTCAGGAAGCCATCGTCCTTCTTCATGAGCGTCTGCAGCGCCGTGGTCACGCCCGCCTCGGCGAAGTCGTCCGGGAAGAGGACGATCGCGCGGGGCTTCGAGGTCTGCAGACGGGCGACGTCGAGGTCGCGACGGCCCTGCGCGGGGATGCCGACGTTCCGCAGATAGCCCACGAGCCCGTCGATCGTCTCCGGGTTATCGGAGAGGATCGCGACCGTTCGCGTGTCGTTCGGAGCCATCGCTTCGTGCCCACAGCAACGGCGGTGCCAGGCCGCGACGCAGGGACGGATCGCAAGCGAAGGAGATGTAGACGCCCTCTCAGGTCAGAAACGACAAATTGTCATGCTCAGATCCAAAGAATGCCGCTCGCGACGCCATGAGCGTGCCCGGATCTCAGGATGCCAGGCGTCCCCGCGCCGCGTAGCGCTGGATGGTGCGGAGGCTGACGTGGAGCCGGCGCGCGGCGCGGGAGCGATTGCCACCCTCGAGCTCGAGCGTCGCGCGCACCACGCGGTCGACGATCTCGTCGAGCGGGCGATCGAGGGGAACGACGAGGCTCTCGGTGCCGCCATCGGAGACGTCGACCTGGGAAGGCCTGGCCTCCACGCCCTCGCGGACGGCGGCGGGGAGGTCCTGGTGGCGGACCACCTTGCCGTCGCGGAGGAGGCAGACGAGCTCGAGCACGTTGCGGAGCTCGCGAATGTTGCCGGGCCACGAGTACGCGAGCAGCGCGGACATCGCCAGGCGCGAATAGCTCGGGGCACGCGTGGCGTGTCGCGCGGAGAGCTCCGCGGTGAGCTGGCGAACGAGCGGACCGATATCGGCGCGCCGCTCGCGGAGCGGCGGCACCTGGAGCGTGATCCCCTGGAGCCGGTAGAAGAGGTCGGCGCGGAAGCGCCCTGCCTTCACCTCCTCCTCGAGCGGACGGAGCGTCGCGCACACGAGCCGGGCGTCGACCGTGATCTTCGTCGAGCCACCCACGCGCATGAACTTGCGGTTCTCGAGGAAGCGCAGGAGCTTCGCCTGTACCGACATCGGCATCTCGCCGACCTCGTCGAGAAAGAGCGTCCCGCCGCCGGCCGCCTCGATCTTGCCGCGGGCCCGCTCGCTCGCGCCGGTGAAGGCGCCCTTCTCGTGACCGAAGAGCTCGCTCTCGAAGAGCGCCTCGGGGATCGCGGCGCAGTTGATCGGTACGAAGGGACCGTTCCTCCGGTGCGAGATCTCGTGGAGCCTTCGCGCGAGCACGTCCTTGCCGGTGCCGCTCTCGCCGATGAAGCACACCACGACCTCCTTCGCCGCGATCGCGCGGAGGACCCGGCCGAGCTCGCGCATCGATCGCGACTCGGTGACCGGTTCGAACACGACGTCCGCCGGACGCTTCGCACGAGGCATGGAGGACACATTAGCGGCTCGCGGGTAGTACGTGCAGCGCCAACTCGTCGCCTACCCGCAAAAACCCGGATCGTGGCTATGACAATCTGTCCGATATCGAGGCCCATCTCCACGACTCACCGCGATCTCTCGGTCTCGCCGTGGCTCGCGGAACCGGAATGTGGCTTGCACCCCTCGCCGGCGAAGCATGAAGCAGGAGGTGCGCGAGGCGTGGGGCGAGGATGGCGCGAGTGAGCCCCGGCCGCCGCCCGAGTCGCTCGAGTTTCCACCGGCCACGGCCGCACGTACGGCGCGAGCGGAGGTGCTGGCTCACGTGCTGCGGCGAGGCCGGACCGTCAGCGACGACGCCTTCGACGAGATCTACCCGCCGGCGATCACCGCCGCCTCTGCCGTGCACTGGACGCCGGTGAGGGTCGCGGCCCGCGTCGTCGAGCTCCTCGCGATGCGCGAGAACGAGCGCCTCATCGACGTGGGCTCCGGCGCGGGGAAATTCTGCATCGTCGCGGCGGCGATGAGCCGTGCGCGCGTGCAAGGGATCGAGCACCGACCTGAGCTCGTCGCGGTCGCGCGCGAAGCCGCGCGACGCATGAAAATCGACGTCGAGTTCGTCGAGAGCACGTTTCACCCGAGCCACGTCGAGTCGTGCGACGCGGCGTATTTCTTCAACCCGTTCGCGTTGCCGATCCTGCTCCCCGGCATCCCGGTCTACGCCGCGGATCGCTATGCAGGCGTGGCCGCGGAGGACGTGGCGCGCGCGGAGGAGTTCTTCGCGAGCGCACGGCGCGGCATGCGCATCGTCACCTATTGCGGGTTCGGCGGGGTCGTCCCGGCGGGCTACGAGCGCCATACGCGCGAGCCGTGGGCCGGCGGCTGGCTCGAGCTGTTCGAGAAGGTGTCCTGACGCCGGTTTGTCCGGAAGGATGAAGCTCCACGCAGGCGTGGAGCTCGAGTACGCTCGGCGCATGGTGCAATCGCTCTCGCGTCGCTTCTTCTTCCTCGCCGCTCTTGCCCTCGCTGCCTGCGGTGACGACAGCGATCCCGCGACGCCCGCGACCACCGCGCAGGCCTCGACGTTCACGGGGAACATCTCGGGTACGCCGGTCTCCGTCGCCGCGGTGGTGGAGGGCGACAAGGCGCTCGTTTACGTCTGCGATGGTCACAACGGACGGCGCGTCGACGCCACGCTCACGTCGGGCGCGTACCAGACCGACGTCGCCGGCCTCGGCACGCTCCAGATCAAGGTCGAGGGCGCGAACGTGACGGGCTCGATCGCGGCGGAGGGCACGAACCACCCGTTCACGGCGCCGAAGGCGACGGGCAAGGGCGCGCTCCTATGGGCGACCGGAGACCGGAACGGCACGCCCATCTCGGCAGGGTGGATCGTCGCGCCCGACGGCCAGGAGACCGGCGGCGCCGTCCGCGGCATCACGGACGGCACGAGCAACATGCGCTTCAGCAACGTCCCCGGCGCGTCCTACGTCGAGCAGGACAACATCATCGGCGCGCTCATCGGAAGCCGGGCCCCCCTCGTTCACCCGTAGCGCACGGCGTCCCGCGCGGGCGGTGGCTCCCACGCCCACGCCCACACCCTCGCGAGAATAGAGTCCCGGCGCGGGCCCGACGGGCCGACGTGGAACATCCGGCGTCCAGGGGACGCACGCGCGTGCAGGCGGCGGCGCTGGCGGTGGGTATGAGCGCTCGTTCACGGTCGAGCACGGGGCCGCGGAATTTGCGAGAAAAGCGGCCTGGTACGGCCCCTGCTGCAGGGGCGGTCGGAGGTTTCGAGTATGTCCTTCCGTAACGCCCCGATCGCGCTCTCACTGGTGCTCACCGTCTCCCTCTTCGCCTGTGCCAAGGACGCCGACGAGGACGGAGACGACGCCACCGCCACCACCACGAGCGCGCTCCAGGCGCAGAGCCAGGTGGGCCTCGTCGACGCGGTGACGGAGGTGAGCGGGGGCGCCGCGCCCGAGCCGGAGGAGGCGGCACGCATCGTGGTCGAGCAGCCGACGCGCGACCTCCAGCCCGAGGGCTGCCTGACGAAGACGCGCGAAGGCAACGTGGTCACCTTCGAGTCGAACGGCTGCACGGGCCCGTTCGGCAAGATGGCGGTGTATGGCAAGCTCGTCGCGACGTTCTCGAAGACGTCCCCCGACGTCCTCCACGTCGCCCTCGCGGCGAAGGACGGCGCGACCTCCAACGGCGCCGCGTTCAGCTACGGATCGGACACCGACATCGCGTTCGATGGCGCCGTCCGCAAGCTCACGTACCACGGCCACTCGAGCGGGACGACGGCGCGCGGGCGCAGCTTCTCGCGGTCGACGGACCTGACCGTGTCGGTCGACACCGCGGCGCAGTGCCTGACGATCGACGGCGCCTCGCGCGGCACGATCGGAAAGTACGACGTCGATCTCACCATCGAGGGCTTCCACGGCTGTCGCGACGCGTGCCCGACGGCGGGCGTCGCTCGTGCGACCGTCGACGGCCCGCTCGTCAAGGACGCCTCGATCACGGTCACGTTCGACGGCAGCGACCACGCCGACGTGAAGGTGCACGCGCGCCGCGATCGCGAGCTCCGGGTGAAGATGGACTGCGCCGCGGGCGAAGCGGAATAGCGCGCGGATCAGGCGGCCCGAATGCCTGCGCCGGCGGTGTGGAGGGCCTCGGCGAGCTGGCGCACGAGCCCGAGCGCGCGCTTCGCGTCGGCGGCGTCCACCGCGTGCGCGAGGACCTCGACCGCGAGCGAGTCGTCGGGCTCGAGCTTCACCACGCGGACGATCTCTTCCATGTTCTGGAGCGCCATGCGGACGGCGGGCGCGGTCACGAGCGCGCCCGAGACTGGTGCCGCGGTGCCTTCGAGTCGGTAGAGGAGATCGAAGCGGGGATCGCCGCTGGGGAACCCTCCGTACGGGAAGCCGCCCGCCGCGCCATAGCTCTGGGCGAAGCCGGCGGGGATCCCGAGCTTGTCGAGGCGGAACGTCGCGCGATGGGCGAGGCCCATGCGATGGACGCGCGCTCGCCACACGAACATCCGGACCGGAGTTCCATGTGGCTCGTGATCGATCGTCTCGAGGTCCGCCTCCGCGACGCGCGCCGCGTTTCGGGTGCGGATGGTCGGCCACATCATCGAGCCGCGCGGGACGGCCATGTACTCCGGGTCGTTCGCGAGGTCGTCGGCGAGCTTCTTCTGGAGCCGCATCCCCCAGCGAATGCCGAACACGCCCGCGACGAGGATGAGGAGGACGAAGACACCGAAGATGATCCCGTCCACGATCGCAGCGTACGCGATCCCTCGATGCGGTCGGCATCCGTCTCTTGCGATATCCTCGCAGGAATGGCGAACCTGCGAGCCGCGAGGACCCTGCCGCTCCTGGCCCTCGCGGTTTGCGCCGCCTTCGGTGTGTTCGTCGGGTGCTCCGACTATGCGGAGGAGACGAGTGGGGTGGGCCGTGACGACGCCGCGACGAGCGACGGCGCGGGTGGGTCGGGGGGCGACGCGAGCGTCGCGAAGGACGCCGGCCTCACGGCGGACACCGGCGTCACGACGGACGCGAGCGATGGAGGCTTGGTCTCGCCGATCCCGACGAGCCAGAACGTCGTCACGTTCGGGGAACGGCCCGGGACCGACCAGCACGGGGTGACCACCGACACCGTCCTCCACGCTGCCGTCCTCGAGCGGGACTTCAACTATGGCAAGCTGAGCGTGCTCGTCGCGGACAGCGACCCCGGCGCGGAGATCGTGACGCTCCTGCGCTTCGATCTGCGTGCGATCCCGACCACGCGGGTCGTCACGAGCGCCACGCTGACTCTCGCGACGACCCCCGACGAGGGGTGCAATTTGAACGGCAAGGCGTCCATCTTTCGCGTCCTCGAGGACTGGGACGAAGGGACCTCGACGGGCGGCCCCGGCGCTACGAACTTCAGCGAGCGGAAGCCAGGTGTGCCATGGCTCGGCGTCGGTGCCACGGGGAGCTCGATCGGCACGAACCCCTCGCAGACCATGACCTTTCCAGGGCTCGATTCGGAGTTCAACGCTACCCTCACCGAGCTCGTCGCGATCTGGGTCTCGAGCCCCGACACGAACCACGGCATCCTGCTCAAGGTCCCGCCCGGGGGAGATGGCGTGTGCCTGTACTCGTCGAACGCCATCGCGCGACCAGAGCGCCGCCCACTCCTCGAGGTGACCCTCGCCCCCGTGGATTGAGCTCAGAGACCGTCCTTCCGGACGCGGGCGACGACCTCACGGTAGAACGGGACGACATCGAAGCCGAGTGGCGACTGGACGACGAAGCCGTTGTGGTCGGTGGCGACGCACTTCTGGAACTTGCCCCACTTCGCGTTCTCCACCGTGACGAGGCCGTCGTTCGCCTTGCCCTCGCCGTTCTCGAGGAGCTTCGCGGTCGCGATGAGATTGGGGCTCGCGAGGCGGACGTCCTCGGGATCGTTCTTCTGCTCCCCGTCGTCGCAAACGCCTGCGCCGTCCTGCCGGTTCGTTCGCCCCGCCCACGAGTAGTAGCGGACGCCCGGAGCGTCCTTGTACTTCGGGTTGAAGACATCGCGCATGTGCGGCGAGCTCAGCTCCGTCACCTGCGCGCGGAGCGCAGGGTCGTTGTCGAGATCGGACATGCGCTTCTCCGCGATGCCGAGGAAGAAGTCGGAGCCCTTGTCGATCAAACCGTCCGGCACCTTCTCCGTGATGCCGAGCGCGAAGTCGGCGACGCCGCTGCCCAGATGCGGCGTCGCGACGGTGGAGATGGAGGCGATCTTCTTCCCGAGGCCGAGGCCGCCGGGGCTCGCGATGACGCGAGCGTCGAGGCCGCCCTGCGAGTGGCCGACGAGGTTCAGCTTCTTCGCCCCCGTGTCGGCGAGGATCTTCTCGAGCTGCGGGGCGATCATCTTCGCGCGCTCCTCGCTCGTGTCGAAGGGCGGGGAGAGCGTCTGGAAGGCCTGGTTCCCGCTCTTGGTGAGATCGTCGACGACACCGGTGAACATCTCGACCTTCACGAGCCCCTTCGTCTCGACGAAGCCGCCCATGCCGTGAAGGAGGACGATGGGGAAGGGGCCCTTCGCGTCCTCCTCCTCGGCCGCTGGCGCGTTCGTCGCATGTCCGGGCGGGGCGCCTTCGTCCGCGCCACCCGTCTCGGGGCCGGTGTGGGTGTCGAGTCCGTTCGCGGACGTCTCGGAGCAGGCGATCGAGGCGAGCAGGACAGCGACGAGAGCAGGGCGGACGACCATGACCACCCCCATGCGAGTCCAGTGCCGATAAAAACATCCGTGATTTATTGCTGTCCGACCCCGCCCGCCGTAATTCGAGCGTTACAAGAGCGGGGGATCGATCCAGGCGGCGCCGGACGCTTCCGTGGTCATGGCGGGCAGTCCGGACCGACGCAGCGGTAGCTTCGTGCCTGTCTCGTGCACGTCATCGGCTTGGCGTCGAGGCCGCAGCGCAGATCGAACTCCGACGTCGCCTGGTAGAAGCGGGTCGGTTCGCCGGGCGAGCTGCCGACGCAGTAGAACTCGTGGCGGTCGATCGCCTCGACGAGCGCCACGACCTCGGCGCCCTCGACGTTGGCGCGGACGATCTTCGCCGTGCTGTCCGTCATGCTGTACGTCCGGCTCTGGATGTTCACGCGTGCGTCGCGCGGGATGATCACGCCTTCATCGGTCTCGATGACGACGTGCTGCTCGACGAAGTCGACCGTCGTGAGCTGTACCGTTCGCACGGCTCTGGCCTTACCACCGGCAGGTAGCGCGGTCGGCGGGCCAGGCTTGCAGAACGGTGGCTCGGGCGGTCCCGGATACACGTCGACGGAGAACTTCTTCGCGAAGATCGGCGCCACGATCTCGTCCCAGCGCGCACATGCTGCGGCGATCGACGAGGCGACGATCGGGAGCTGCGCGGTGGGGTCGGGATCCTCCGCCGACGGCTTCGGTGGGGCCGTCATGGGGCTCGCGTAGCGGCCGATCGAGACATCCGGCATACGGGCGTGCGAGAGGCGACGTGGACCGGGGTCGCCCATCACGTGGAGCTCGGAGAGGGCGAGCTCACGCCACTCCTTCTTCGTGCCCGCGACGACGCCGACGATGCGGATCACGAACACGCCGCCCGGCTTGTCGATGGGGATCGGCTGTGGCCGGCGTTCGTTCGGATCGAGCGTGAAGTCTCCGAGCGCGCCCTCCACGCCGTCCCACGGCTTCTCCGTGTTTCCGAGCGCGAAGACTTGCACCTTCGTGATGCGGTGATTCATGACGAAGTAGTCGCCCTGCGGGCCCGACTTGTCGAAGCCGGCCGACAGCTCGATGCGCTTTACATGCGTCTCGGCGGGCACCGCGAACGAGACGTAGGCGCCGACGAGGTCGTCCGTCTTGCTGTTCCACGCCGTCTCGCGCTTGTTGTCGACGAGGTGCTGCGGATAGTCGCGCGGGTTCTTCACGTTCGACGAGACGCAGACCTCGGCCGGCGTCCAGTGGAGCAGATCGACCTCGCCCGGGAGCGCCGACGCGTCGGGGGCCGTGACCGCCCGCGTCGTCGCGGACGGCGCCGATGAGCCGAGGGCCGGCGCCGATGAGCCGGCCGGTGCGGTGGACGACGTCTCTCGCGTCTTCGAGCACGCGACGAGGCACGTCACCAGGAGGCATACGAGTGGCAGCGCCCGGCGCATGGCGCGATCATAGGGGCCTCGGGTCTCGTCGCGGCACGACGCGGGGCGTCGGGGTGACCTGCGAGGTCACCTCCACGCTCGTAAGTGTCCGGAGTCAGGACGACCGAGCGCGGCACACCTTGTGCGATACGCCGCTCGTCATGAGAGCCCGTCTCCTTTCCTGCTTCCTGTCCATCGCGCTCGTCATGGGCTGCGTGGCGTCGAACGCGGACGTCACGACCGACACCGCTTCGCTCTCCACGTCCGTGTTCACGGCGGCCACGGCCAAGACCTTCACGTTTCGCGTCCATGGCAGCGGCGTGATGCAGGTCGGCGACGAGTGCGCGCCGGGGGACGAGACCTTCACCCTCCAGCCGAACGCGATCGGGATTCCCATCGCGACGCTGAGCCGATGCCTCGGAGCGCCTCTGCGGCTCGAGCGACGCTGGGATGTGTACCTCGCGCCTGAGCAGATCGACGAGATCATCCAGGGCGTACGCCGCATCACGTACGCGAACGAGGGCGCTTGCCGAGACGACGCGCCGCTCGAGGAGCTCGTCATCGACAAGCCCCGAGACGCGACGGGAGCCGAGCTCCCATCCCAGCGGTTCATCAACGAGCGCTACGCTTGCGATGCCTCCACGGTCAGGCCGGCGGTACACGGGCTCGAGGAGGTGATCCAGCGCGTACGGAGAGCGTTCTTCACGCCCAGCCCTCACCCGCTCGGCGTGGCCAGGCCGAACGGCGAGGCTGGGAAGGCGGTCTGGGACGCGCGATCCGACAGCATCTGGATCCGCGTCGGCGGCGCCGGCCGGATCCCTCAAGGCTCGGAGTGCGCGCCGGGATCGGAGTGGTACGACTATTCACCTGCGTTCACGCACATCCTCTGGATGGACTGCGAGCCGGACGTGCACGGCCACCTTCGCTCCCGCGGAAAGGCGCGGCGACTCGAGGACGACGAGATCGCGTCGCTCGCGGAGACTCCGAGCCGTGAGGGTCGCGGAGCAGGGCTGGTGCAACCCGAATCGACCGTTCTCCCGCATCAACGTCCTCGCGAGCACGCTGGGCGCTGGCGGCGAATACGTCGATGAGATGAGCGCGTGCGCCGTCGGTCCGGACGTTCAGCCTGCGGCTGGCGTCAGCGCCCTGCTCGGCGAGCTTCGTCGCATCACGTCGCGCTGAGCCTCGAGATCCGCCGCTCGCCGAGCCGGTCGAAGATGCCCTCGAGCTCGGGCGGCTCGAGGCCCATCCAGAGCGAGAGCTTCCGCATGGCGAAGGAGATGCTCGGAGAGGCCTCGTGCACGTGAACCGCCGCGCCGGCGGCGCTCGCGGCCCGGCGGAGCGCCTCGGCGATCTCCATTCGCTCGGCAGGGACGTCGAGCTCGCCGCCGCAGAGGTCGTCCCGTGTGATGGCGTCCTCGATCGTCGAGGCGAGGGCCGGGCGCGCGACGAGGTCGACCGTCTGACCGCGGGGGAGCCACACGGAGCGCGCGGTGTGGAGGTTCGTGGAGTCGGCGAGCTCGTCGACGAGCGCACGCGAGCGGAGGATCGTGTAAGCCACGCCGTCTCGCTGGAGCACGTCTGCCTCCGCGCGCCAGGCCTCGCCGATCGGGAACACGACGACCACGCGCTTCACGCCGGGCGCATGCGACGCGCGCACGACGGCGCGCATCCGCTCCGGGTCGGGCGCGGGCGCAGCGTCGAGGAGGCGCGGCTCGGCTGCATAGACGATGGTCCGGCAGCCGAGCGCGTGCATGAACAGATCGGGATCCGAGACAGAGGCCGTCCGGAGGGGCTCCTGCAGCGCCTCGGCGACGTGACGGATCGCGCCTGCCACGTGTCCAGGCCTGCAAACGGAGAGGATCATGGCGACTGCTCCCTCGGCTCCGGCTCGGCCGGAAGCCTTCGTTGATCGGGATGGAGGCGCCGCACCTGGACCCGGAGGATCTCGTCCTTGCGAGACAGCGTGATCGAATGCGGTGACGCCTCGAACGGAAGCGCGAACACCCGCGTTCCGTGGTGCGAGCGCCACCCGCCTCTGCGGGCGGGGAGGCGCGCGCGCAAGATCAAGCTCGAGCCGCACGCCTCGGCGCGTGGGGACGGGAGCGACTCGGGGAAGTGGAAGAGGATCGTCAGCGCGTCGCCTTCGCGCCTTACATCGACGGGCGGGGCGAACCATGACGGGTCTCCGACGCTTGGGAGCGCGGAGCGGGCGGTGTCGGAGAAGCTCTGGCCCTCATCGCAGAGGAGCCCGCGGGACGATACGACCATGGCGGACGT
The DNA here is from genome assembly GCA_046351255.1 of Labilithrix sp. Taxonomy (GTDB): domain Bacteria; phylum Myxococcota_A; class Polyangia; order Polyangiales; family Polyangiaceae; genus Labilithrix. The sequence continues at coordinate 110,962 of JAXLYU010000024.1, read as the reverse complement.
CTCCGGGGGGCGGGTCACGCGGCGTGTGGCCAGCGCGAGGGCGGCAGGATCGCCTCCGGATGCTCGTAGAGCGAACGGAAGCCGAGATCGTCTTCGTCTTCGTCCTCGAGGTCCTCGCGAATGAGGTCGATCGGGAGCCCGAGCTCCGATCCGTCAAGGGTAGGAACATCGTCCAGGTCTTCATCGAGAAGCTCGACTTCAGGTCGTCGCATGGGGGGCCTCCTTTCTCGGGTTCAACCACGGCGCGGTGAGGGTCCGCGCCTCACGAAGGCACGGATAAATTCGATTCGAGGCGTGTCAAGACCCCGAGCTACGCGTCACGCTCGCGCGCCTCTTGCTCGTCCTGCGCCGCTTTCTGCGGCCCGCTGGCGGCGCGCAGCGCGGCGAGCTTCTCGCGCACCATCGGGACGACATCGAAGATCGAATCGGGATACGTGCCGGCCGGGCGCTCGGGCGCGACGTGGTCGACGAGGTGGGAGCGGACGACCTCGTCCCCGCGGAGATAGACCTCGGCCCACGTCTTGTTGATGGGGATCTGAACGCGGCCGCGCTCGACGAGCATGAACTCGTCGCGAATGCATCCCGTGCGGAGGACGCGGCGATGGCCGTGATTCCACCAGCCCGGCTCGTGCTGGTGGCCGATGAGGTAGAGGTCGTACCGCTCGCTCTGCATCATCCGCCGCTGCGCGGCGTCGCCCATGTCGACGTCGATCTCCCACGAGACGTGACGCCGCACGAGCTCCTTCAGCATCGTCCAGCTGACCGACTTGAGCGGATCGCCGGCCACGAGATCGCGGAAGTAGCGACCCGTCCAGTACGTCCAGAACTCGCCCGTCAGCAGCTCCCGCACCTCGGGGATGAGCTCGAGGACGAGCTCCTTCGGCTTCAAGCGGTCGTGATGGTAGAGGAGCGGCTGGAGCGGGATCGCGACGTCGAGGAGCGCCACCGCGGCCCAGCTGAGGCCGAGGATGCGCTCTCCGCTCTTCGTCTCCAGGAACGGCCGGTCGGGGTTCACGACGAACAGCGGATCGAGCTGCGACCCGTGCTCGATCTGGACGCGTCCGAGCGACATCTCGTGACCCGGAAAGAAGACCTGCTCCGCGTGACCCAGGCGCTGGCGAACGAGCGCCTGCACCTCGGGAAAGAAGAGCTCCATGTCGTGATTGCCGGCCACGAAGAAGGCTCGACGTCGCTCCGGATCCTCACGGAGGTGATCGCGGACCGCTTCGAAGAAGGCGGGGTGTGAGCCGGCGATCTGCTCCATCTTTTCGATCGCGATGTCGCGCGTGACGTGGGTCGGCCATCCGCCGCGCGAGCGCGTCTTCAGGAGGTCGAACGTGTCTCCGTTGAAGACGAGATCGACGGCGAGCCAGCGGTACGGGTCTCGACCGTAGCCACGAATGACGTCGGCGAGGAAATCGGAGCGCGGGAAGTCGTCATAGCGGCCCCCCGCGCCCATTTCGATGTCACTGAACACGACCACCAATCGGTCCGGCGCACCACGTGCTCGAAGCTCGGTGGGTCTGTACCGCTCGGTCATCGCGCCGCGAGAGAGTACCACCCGGAGCGCGATCTGCACGGCGGGCGCTTGACGATGCAGGCCGGTGCGTTACCTACCTCGTAGCTCGAAAGGAGGTTCCCATGAACGCCGTTCAGCACGCCGCGGGCGGACCCCCGCGCTTCGACTGGATTGCCATGCTCGAGAAGTACGCGAACCGCGCGGGCGAAGTCCTGCTCGATTCGTTCGGTCCCGTGGCGGACCGCATCGAGAACGCGTGCAAGTCCGTCGCGCATCGGGTGCGTCGTCGGCCCAGTTGACACGATGAAATGTGGATTCAGGTGATTGGCAAATAGCGGCGCCGCCAGCCGGCGCCGAAAATGAAAGGAGGACCGATATGTTGACTGCATGGAATGCACTTCCGATCTTCGATCGTCTGTTCGATGACGTCATGAGTGGCGTCGCCGGCACCGCCCTCGGTCCGGTGAGCGCGCCGACGGCGTTCAGCCCCGCGGTCGACGTCCGCACGAATGCCGACGAGGTCGTCCTCGTCTGCGACGTTCCCGGGCTGAAGCACGATGACCTCGAGGTGACGATCGAGTCCGGTACGTTGACGATCAAGGGACAGCGTCGCTACGAAGGTGGCGAGAAGGACCGAGTGTGGCTCGGACGCAGCTACGGCTCCTTCGAGCGCTCGTTCACCCTGCCGGAGCTCGTCGACGCCGAGCACATGAAGGCCGATCTCGCCGACGGCGTGCTCACCATCCAGATCCCGAAGAAGCCGCAGGCCAAGCCGCGCCGCATCGAGATCGGAGGAGGGGGCGGCCCCAAGCAGCTCGGTGAGAAGAAGAAGGAATGAGCGTGCTCGCGGTCGACCTCGACCCGTGAGCCGCGAGCGAGGACGCGGCGAGGTGGACCTCCACCTCGCCGTCGATCCGTTTCTCGGGTTCGATCGCGCGCGTCACTTGCAGCGGATGCTGGTCTTGTCACCGCCGATGCACTTCAGGCTGCTCGCGCACTGCTTGCCATGCGCGGTCTGTCCACCGACGCAGTAGATGCCGGAGTTGGCCGCGAGCGAGCTGCAGTAGAAGCCGTCGCTCTTGCCGGCGCAGCTGTCGGCGTACTTCACCGTGTTCAGCTCGCACGTGTCGCCGTTGCCGACGAGGTAGTAAGGAGCGCTGTCGGCGGTGCGGTACGTCCCGAGGTGCTCGTCCTTGCCCGCATGGATCACGGGCACCTGGATGCGGACGTTGAAGTCGGCGCTGAAGCTGTGGTTCTCGTAGAGCGAGAAGGCCGCCTTCGTGTCGCCCGTCACGCCGTCGGCCGCCGCGCACGCGCTCGCCGTCAGCGAGATCTTCGGTCCCGCCGTCACCGAGATCTGCGCCGCGTCGAAGAGCTGGATGGCGGCCTCGACGAGGACCTCGCACTCGGCCTTCATCTCCGCCTTGCCGCTGGCGACGAGCTTGATCTCGGCGACGGGCGCGGAGGGCGCCTGCGTGAGGTTGTCGAACTCCCAGTCCGTGAGGCCGGCCTTCGCGCTGAAGCCCGCCTGCGCGTGAGAGGAGATCGAGGCGGAGGCGACGGCCTGCGCCGAGGCGCCCGCCGTGAGCGAGCACTTGAGGATCGGTTCGAAGGAGAGCGTCGCCGGGATCGGACCCGGAAGCGGGATCTGCACCGGACGCGGCAGCGGCTTCCACGACTTCTCGAAGAGCGTCGCCTGGCCGCCGCCGGCGGCGCCGATGTTCACGGTCGCCTCGATGGAAGCGGCGAGCGATGGATCCAGGGTAAGCAGCATCCCGGTATCGAGACCCACCGGGACCTTCGCCTTCCAGAACCCCTTCTTCTTCACGTTCCAGTGACCGGCGAACTTTGCGTTCATCTTGAAGTTCGCGTTCGTGAACTTGAACGTGCTCGTGACCCCGATCTTCCTCCCGTCCTTCGGATCGGCGGTCTGCGAGCCGTCGAGCTTCGCGGTGCCGCTGCCCTCGACGCTCTTGTCGCTCGAGCCGCCCTGCGGAGAGAGGCCGCGCGGGGTGAGCGCCTTGGGCGCGCCGACGAGCACCTCGTCCGAGCCGAAGTCGAGGTCGCCCTCCTCGATCCAGTCGGCGAGATCCGCGTGCTCGGTGGTGAGGACGGTGTTCCCGCCCTCGGTGCCGATCGCGGTCACGCGGCGGAGGAAGCCCACGGGATTCTTGCTCGCGTCCAGGTCGGCGATGTTGACGGCGCGGTTGCCGGCCACGATGGATCCCACCTTGATCGACGCGAGGTCGGGCTGCGTGGAGGGAACCACCAGGCGGTCGGCCTGGACGTCGACGGCATCGGCGAACGTCTGGGGCACGGTCACCGCTTCCGGGACGAGCGTCACCGGCGTCGGGGACGACGAGTCGTCCTCGAGCGGCTCCGACTTCTGTTGCTCGATGGCGCATCCCTGGATCGCGGAGAGACCAATCGCGACGAGCGCAACGCCGAGGAAAGAGCGGGCAAGCATGCGGTGGATGTGTGCGTCTCTCATGCCAGCGAGACCGCGTGCACGATTGCGCAGAGATCTGCGCTCGAGGCGCGAGGATCGTCACGAGCAAACCGCGGGTGGGCCCGAGCCTCAATCGCAGTCGGGGTTCGGCTCGTTGTAGAGGAAGGACGCGGAGGGGTGGCCCTCCACCTCGCCGTCGACGCGAAACACGTGCTGCGCGCCGTCGCCGTATCCGCTGCACTGCACGATCCACGCGCCGTGGAGCGCGCCCGCGCGAAGGCTACGGAAGACGAGCGGGTGAACGCCGTCAGCGCCCGCCGCGCCGCACGACTGCCTCGCTTCCTGCGGGTACTTCGGCGGCGCCCAGGACGTGTCGGGGCTCGGCCCGCGTCCGTCGGTTTGCCATACGCGCTCGGCGGTCTCCTCCGCGTTGCACTGCGTGACGAACACGGCGGCCGAGACGGACGCGCGCACCTCGAGCGGCGGAAACGGATCGCTCGCGGGGCGCGTCGCGGGCACGAACGAGGAGCCGCCACGCGACGAGGACGGCGTGGTGGGCGCGGGGCTCGCGGGCGTCGCTCGCGCGCCGTCGCCGTAGTCCATCCACACCATCGACATCGCGCCGAGGCGATCGAAGTCCCCGCGGGTCATCGTCTCGCCCACCCTCATGAAGCCGACGGCGGAGTTGGCGAGAAGGAGGACGTCCGCCTGCGCGTCGTAGCCGCGAACTCCGCTCCAGTGATTCCACGCACGGCCGCCGATCCCGATCGCCATCTTGCCCGCGCGCGCCGCGACCTCGTCGAAGGACGCGGCGCCGGTGCTCCCGATGGAGGGATTACCCTCCGCGAGCTCGCGGAGCGTCTGGGCGAGCCCCGCGCCGCTCGCGTCGGAGAGCCCGTCTTGCCTGGTGACGCGCTCGTGGTCGAGCATGTAGCGCGAGACGGCGTCGACCGACTGATCGTTCCCGGTCGCACGCAGCATCCACGTCGTCGTGTGGACCGAGCACGACCACTTGTCGGGCTGCTGCGGCGCGGCCTCGTTCGGATTGTAGCGCCCGCCCTCGATGTGCGAGCGGCTCGAGCCGTGGCCCTCCATCGGCACCGAGGGGGCGGCGCACGCAGCGGCGCCGGCGGCACACATCGACACGACACACGCAAACAGCAAGCTCACTTGGCGCATGACGCGTCCTCCTCGGTGTAGAGATACGAAGCGGCCGGGTGGCCATCGACATTCGCGGACTCGACGCGGAACACGCGGGCCTGGCCCGCCTTCTCGCGACGGCACTGCGTGATCCACGTCCCGCCGAAGCTGCCCCCGCCTTCGCTCCGGAGGACCAGCGGATACACGCCGCCCGACGGCGACCCGCAGCCGCCGCTCGCCATCTGCGGATAACGCGCGACCGCCCATCGCGACGACGCGTTCTTTCCCCCGGACGACGCCTGCCAGACCTGCTCGCTCCCGGCCTCGCCGCCGGCGTCGGAGCACTGCGTGACGTAGCCTCCCTCGCGTACGGGGGCGCGCACGTCGAGCGGCTCGAAGCTGCCGCCCGCGGGGCGCGGGGAGGTGGAGGGCTGGGGCGTCGGGCCCGCTGGCGAAGGCCTCGGCGTCTGGCCGCTCGGTCCGGCCTCGTCTTCGCCGTGGGGCTCGTTCGTCACGTAGGCGTCGCTCGACTCCGGCAGGCTCGGATCGTCCTCGCCCGTGTAGACGTCGATGTGCATGCCGTCGACGCCGCCGCCCGTGTCGTCGGCGCGGTACCAGCGCCCGAGCGACTCGAGCCAGACGTACGAGCCGAGGGGGATGACGCCGGGATCGACCGCGATCGAGTAGTTCTTCTTCACGATGCGCCCGCTCGCTCCGACCGGGCCCGGGCTCGGTCGGAACGTCGCGGAGCCGCAGCTGCAGAGATACGCGTAGTCGCCGCACCAGCCGCCGCCGCCGCTCACGTACGTCACGTACGATCCGTCGCGCCGGATCCCCGTGCCCTGCATCGCGACGCCACGGCCCGAGCAGAGGAAGTCTTCCTCACTCGCGAAGTCCGCCTCGCGCGCCAGCGTGTAGTGAGTGACGCGGACGCGGCCGATGCTGCGTGCGTTGCCGAGGGCACGCGACTCCGTCGAGCCCCGCCCCTCCGCGGGCACGGGTGCGGTGCATCCGATCAATGCCGTCGCGACGAGCGACGCGGGCGCGAAGAACCGGGAACGAGCATTCGTCATGACGACTCCAGAGTGGATGGCGTGAAGAGGGTTCAGCGCCTGGCGAGCGTCTCGCCGCGCTCGAGGTGAGGGAGGCGCACGCTGCCGGCGATGAGGTCGAGCTCGAGCGTGATCCCGAGGGACGCGACGTGCGTGTGGCCGCGGTAGACGCCCTCGTTCACCACGGTGGCGTCCTTCGCGCTCGACGAGGTGATGGCGCCGTGGTCGACGTTGCGCGAGACGTCGAAGACGCTCGCGTAGGCGAGATCGACATGCCACTTCTCGAAGCGGAGCCCGGCGCCGACCGTGAGCGCGACCTTGTCGAGGGTGTCCGTGTCGAGCCGCGTGTACTGGGAGTCGGTCGCGCTGGAGTCGTAGTACGCGCCGCCGCGAAGCGTGACGGGAATGGGGAGCTCGGGGGTGAGCGAGCCGCCGACGCGGACGCTGAACGTGTCGCGGTAGCCACGCACCGCGGTCTTGCGCATCGGCCCTGTCACCGTCGGGACCGACTCGAGCACGATCTCGGGGCCCGGGTTCATGGCCTGCCCCCAGAGCTCGTAGGTCGCATCGACCTCGAGGTCCGCCGTCGGCTGGGGGTTCCGGCGTCCGCGAAGATCGCCGAACGTCTTGCGCGCGCCGGCGCGAAAGACCCACGGAAGCTCCGTCTTCAGCGCGACGCGCGTGGGCGGGATGGTCGGCATGATGGAGATCGCGGACTTCGGCGCGGTGAGCTCCGCGACGCCCTGGGCGCTGATCTTCGTCGGCCCCTTCACGTTGAAGCCCATCGACACGTCCTCGCGCGGACGGAACATCGCGCCGAGGGAGCCGGTGCCGGACCACGCCTTCGTGGTCGCCTCGCCGCGCGCGTCGCACGCCTGGTTCTCGAGGGTCGCTTTGCAGTTGTCGCCGATCGTCATGTAGTTGACGAGCCGGGTGCCGATCTCGATCTGGACGACGTGCGCCGCGAGGCCGACCTCGACGTAGTCGCCGAGCTTGATGGCAGCAGCGGCGGTGTGAAAGAGCACCACGCTCGGCTTTCCGCCGATCGCGTCGTAGCGCGCGGGGCCGGGCCGGCCATCGGGGGTCGTGATGGGATACACGCGACCGCCCACCGCTGGCGGCGCGAAGCTCCCGAGCGCGAAGGTGGCGTTCTCGAGGCCGAAGTCGCTCGTGATGGCGAGGAACGGGATCGTCGAGATGCCGCCCTGGCTGTCGACGGGCGCGAAGGGCTTGCCGGCGTAGGGCTGTGTGGTCGGGTCGCCCGGGTACACGCCTGCTCGCTCGAAGGAGAGGGACGAGTGCGAGACGTTCGCGTTGGCGAGGAGGCGTGTCCCGCGCTGCTGCGCGAGACCGGCGACGTTGTAATAGATCGCGGTCGGGTCATCGGCTTTCGCGGTGAAGGCGCCGCCTCGACCGAGGGCTTCGGTGCCGTTGTCCGGGAGGTCCATGCCTCCCGCGCGAGCGACGCTGCTGACGGACATCAGCGAGGCGGCGACGAGGAGCCCGAGCGCGACTCGCATCATTCGCACCCCGGCGCGCCCGTGTCGGTACCGAGCGGCGTCTTGCACGGCAGGCAGCGATGATCGGAGTCGCAGCTGCCCTGATCGCTGATGAAGGTCTCGAGGAGGCCGAAGTTGATGCACGTGCTCAGGCAGACGCCGGTGTACGAGCCGGTCAGGGCCTTGCCGGTGCAGCTCTTCGGCTTGAACGCCGGGTTCGCGTTCTCGGTCGGCGCGCAGAGCTTGTCACCTTCGCACTCCTTGGCCTCGAGGTGATCGGCCTGGTCCCCCGCGAGCGAGGGCGACACGCAGATACCCTTGCCGCCGCAGCACCCGCCGCCGGTCGTGGTGGTGGTGGTGGTCGTCGTCGTCTTCTCGTCGTCCTTCTCTGCGGGCGTCTCGCCGCCCTTCGCCGGCGCGTCGCTCCCCGCGGCCTTGTCCGTCGCCGCGCCGCCGCTCTTCTTCGCGCACGGCTTCTTCGCCACCGTGGCGAGCGTCTTCTTCGACGACTTGCCGAGCTCGCACGCGCCGGTCGGCTTCTTGTCGATCGGGCTGATGCAGGGCGCGCAGAGCTCGTCGCTCGCGCAGGTCTGCTGCTTGAGGAGGCTCGCCTTGTCCGCGATCGCCTTGACGCAGGTGCTCACGCAGACGCCGGGGCCGTAGCCGCTCTCGCACGACTTCGGGGCGCTTCCGCCGCGGAGCGAGTCGGGCACGCAGAGGCCGCCGCTGTCGCACTTGTCGAGGGAGCTCCGCGTCGATGCCGGGATATCGCTCTCCGCCACGCAGTGCGCCTTGCCGGGGAGCTTGTCCTCGCAGCACGCCGCGCCGCCCCCGCCGGCGGCACCACCACCGCCGCCCGCGCCGTCGTCGTCGTCGCCGCCAGCGCCCTGGTCGTCGTCGTCGCTGCACTCGTCGTCGCTCTCGCCCTCGCTGCCCGCGCTCTTCGCCGCGGAGGCCGGCTCGACGCTGTCGGTCTCCGTGGCGCCGACCCAGTCGGGATCGTTGCACGCGGTCGAGAGCGTGATGAGGCCGAGAACGGCGACGATGCTGACAACGGCGCGGCGGTGGAACGGACGCTTCATGGGTATCTCCTCGCGGACAGTCTTCAGGGAGCTGGCGTTACTGGGTAACCCAGTTACGTGGACACTCATCAAGGACGGTGCCGGGGCGGTGCGGACGCGGAAATGCGCGATCCGGCGGGAAATCAGCCCAAGCCCCCCGGCTCGTCGGCGAGCCGTTTGAGCTCCCGATCCATCGGCGCACATGTGGTTGCGCAAGCCCCCCGGCGGGTCGCCGGGCCGGTCGTGGGCCTGGCGCTTCCCGTCAGGCCTTGAGCGACGGCCGTCGCGCGAGCGCGGGCCGGACGAGGCGCAGCATGATGGTGGCCGCGTCCTTCTCGTGCCGGAGGCGCTCGACGAGGCGCAGGTAGAGCCCCTCGTCGAGGGCGTAGAGGCAATGCAACACGCCTCCACGCTCGGCGAGCTCCAGCCAGAAGCGGGTCTCGCGCGCGAGGAGGCGGTTGTCGGTCGCCTTCGCGACGTCGAGCCAGAAGCGGGTCACGAGCGCACCCTTGCCGCTCTCCGGGGCGGACTCGATCGCGGCCGCGTCCTTCGTGAGCTGCTCGATCGTCGCTGCCTCGAGGCGGCCGTGCACGACCTCGAGGAGGGAGATCGCGTGCGTGAGGAGCTTCTCGATGAGCTCGCGCTGGAGATCGGGCGTCGCGCCGTCGACCTCGAGCTCCAGCGCCATGAGGCGCGGATCGCTCGCCGCGGCGGGATCGAGCACGATCGTCTGCCCGCCCTGTTTCACGCGGAGGAGCCCCAGCTCCTTCAGCTTGTGCACCGCTTCGCGGACGAGGACGCGCGAGACGTCGTAGCGCTCGGCGAGATCACGTTCGGCAGGGAGCGGCTCGCCAGGCGCCAGATGTCCGCGGAGGATCGCCCCCGCGAGGTGGTTGAACACGAGGTCGGAGACGCGCGACCGACTCGTCGTCATGTCGCTCCAGATCGTCTTCTCCTTCTCCTCGGCCATTCGCTTCCGCAGCGTATCACGCGCGATCGAGGAGCCACGCGTTGTCGGCCACGCGCTCGAAGCTGCGACGGAGCGTGGGATCGGCGATGCCTTCGGCGCGCCGGCGGACGGCCGCGACGCCGCGCGCGATCGCCGCCGTGGCCCCGGCATGGTCACCGCGTGCCTCGCGGACCTCCGCCGCCGCGCGATACATGCTTGCCTCGCCGCCGGCGATCACTCCGGTCGCCTCGACGATGCCGACTGCGCGCTCGGCGGCGGCCAGCGCCGCGTCCAGATCACCTGCGCGGAGCTCGACCTGCGCGAGCACGGCGAGCGCGTGCGCGCCGGCGGAGGGGGCGAAGGCGAGCGCGTCCGCGGCGGCCCGGGCCTCGCGCTTCGCCTCCTCGACGCGTCCGCTCTGGAGTAGCAGCGCGGCGAGCGTGGTCTGTGCCGCGGCTCCGAACGTGAGCTCGCTGCGCGTCTCCGCGAGCGCGGCGCGCGCGATCACGATCGCCTCGTCGGTCCGGCCGAGCGCGGCGAGAGCACCGGCTTGCCACCGCTTCGCGTCGCCGCGGGCCGCTTGCAGATCGACGAGATCGCACGTGGTCATGACACGCTCGAAGATCGCAAGCGCCTCCCCCGGCGCGCCGAGCTCGATCAAGGTGAGGGCCTCGATGATCTGCGCGAGGACGGTGAGGCGCACGTCACCCATCGACGAGAAGCGCTCGTACGCGGCGCGAGCCGAGGTGAGCGCACGCCAGGGATTGCCCTCGTCGTAGCGCGCGATGTAGTGGCGTCCGATCCCGAGCCAACCCTGGGCCGTCTCGTCGGCGAGGCCGCGCGAGTCGAGGTCGAGCGCCCGCTCGATGAAGCCGCGCGCGCGCTCGCGGACGCCGATGCTCGCGAGTAGCCACGCCGCCATGCTGTAGGCCATGATCTGCATGGACGCCGTCGGTCGATCGTCGGCGCGGTGTGGGTCCGCCTCGAGCCGCGCGACCACGGAGACGAGCCGCGAGAGATCGGCCACCTGACCGGCGAGGAAGAGGACGCCCGCCGCGGCGCGGTACCAGGTCCGGCTCGCGGGTGGCGCGAGCGAGAGGATCTCCTCGGCCTGCTGGACCGCCGCCGGGTTGTTGCGCCAGAGGTTCGCCTCCGCCTGGAGCAGGCGCACCTTGGTGATCGTCTCCACCTCCGGCTCGAGCGCCTCTACCCGGGCCGCGAGCGCGAGCGACGCGTCGAGGTCGTTGTTCGCGAGCGCGGACTCGGCGGCGGTGAAGAAGTAGTCGCGCGCCCGTGCGTGGTCGCCCGCGGCGAGGAAGTGCCCGGCGAGGATGGCCGAGTCGTGGCCCCTTGCCTCCAGCCACTCGCCCGCGAGCTGGTGGCCGAGCTTCGCGTCGTCGGCGGTGAGCGTCGCGTACGAGGCCTCGCGGAGGAGCGCGTGGCGAAAGGCATAGCCGCTCTCGATCGGCTGGAGCAGCTCGGCGGAGGCGAGGCGTCCGAGCTCCGCGACGAGCGCGGCGCGATCGCCGGCGACGAGCGCGTGCACGCCATCGAGCGGCGCGCTCTCGCCGAAGATCGCCACCGCGCGCAGCACCCGCCGCGCCTCCGACCCGAGGAGGGAGAGACGCTGCTGCATCATCGCCACGAGGGTCTCGGGCGAGTCGCTACGACCTTCCGCCGCGGCGCGGATCAGCTCCTCCAGGAAGAGCGCGTTGCCCTGCGCGCGCGTGACGATCGCAGCGACGGCGGGCTCCGGGAGGCTCGGGAGCGCATGCCGTACGAGCTCGGCGCTCGCCCGTGGCGTGAGGCCGAGGAGCTTCAGCTGCTGCGTGCCGTGCGCGGAGAAGAGATCGGGGAACGTCTTCGCGAGATCCGGCCGGCCGGCCGCGACGACGAAGAGCGGCAGATCGCGCGCGGCGTGGAGCGCGGCATCGACGAGCTCGACGGTACGCGCGTCTCCCCAGTGGAGGTCCTCGAGCACGAGCATCAGCGGGCCTGCACGACACGCGGCGGTGACGAGCGCGCACCACGCGTTTCGCAGACTCGTCGCGAAGAGGAGTCGATCGCGCCGGACCGCGCGGAGCTCGGGGCCGCCCGGCTCGAGCGGAGCGACCGTCTCGGTCAGGAGCTCGCCCACCTCCGGCGAGCATCCGAGCTGAGCGACGCGATGTGCGATCTTGCGCTGCCGTATCGGCGCGCGATCGGCGTCGGAGATATCGGCCGCCGAGAGCATGAATCCGCGCAGCATGGAGAGGGGAGAGCCGCGCGTCGCGGGATCGCCCCACGACGTCCACGTCGTCGTCCCGTTTGCCGCGGCCCGCTGCCCGAGCTCCGCGACGAGGCGCGACTTCCCGAAGCCCGGCTCGGCGAGCACGACCATCGCGCGTGATACGCGCTCGCCACGCACCTCGTCGAGCATCGCCTCGAGCGTCACGAGCTCGCGCGTGCGTCCGATGAGCCGCGACGGACGGCCGAGGAGCGTGCGCACGGCGCGGGACTCCCCGGCCAGGACGCGCAGCGTTCCGTCTTCCGCTGCGTGCTCTTCGATCGTGAAGCGCCCCGCGAGCAGACCCGCCGTCGTCGTGTCGACGATGATCCCTTCGCGCTTGCGGTCGAGGAGGCTCATCGCTCGCTCGACCGTCTCACCGACCGGCATCTCCTCATCCATCTCCGCGCGCCCGGTCGCGACCACGACCTGCGACTGCGGGAGCTCTTCGAGGATGGCGCTCGCGGCGCGGGCGGCGCGAAGAGCCGCGTCGTGCGGCGCCTCGTCCTGCGCCGCGGCAGCGATCGTTCCGTCGGCGAGGATCGACGCGCGCATGCCGAGGGGCTCGAGTGACTCGTCGAGGATCTCGCGCACCGCATCGATCGAGGAGAGGCTAGGCTCCCAGTCCGGCCTCCGCGCGATCACGATCGAGACGACGCGTCGCTCCTCGCCGCCGAGCGTGCGCGTGCTGCCCGGATTCGCCGAGCGCGGCGCCCGGCGCAACGTGCGGTCGTCGAGCGTCGGGGGATCGAGCGGGGTCGTGAGGGCGGCCGTGAGCTCCGTGCCGCTCTTCGGCCGGAGCCGCCGGTCCCGGGCAAGCATGCGGTGAAGCAGCTCGTCGATCTCGCGCGGGACGTCGGCCACGCGCTCGGAGATCCTCGGGGCGTCCTCCACGAGGACCTTCACTGCGCCCGCGAGCGCATCGCGCGCCTCGAAGGGCGACCTCCCGGCGAGGCATCGGAAGAGCACGCAGCCGAGGGCGAAGATGTCCGCGCTCGCGTCGACCTCGTGCCCCGACGCCTGCTCCGGCGCGAGATACCCGGGCGTCCCGAGCAGCTCGCCCGTGCGCGTGAGCTCTCCGGACGCGGTCACGAGATGGGCGATGCCGAAGTCGAGCAGGACCGGCCGGTCGATCGCTCCATCCTCGACGATGATGTTCGACGGCTTGACGTCGCGATGAACAATCCCACGCGCGTGGATGAGGCCGAGCGCATCGGCGATCGCCCGCGCGAACGACATCGTCTCTGGCACGGTGAGCGTGCGGCGCCGCGCGAGGAGCTCACCGAGCGACACGCCGTCGACCCACCGCATGACGAGGTACGGCGCGCCGTCGTCGATGCCGTGGGCGACGTGTCCGACGATGGCGGGGTGCGAGAGCTCGGCGAGGATCTCCGCCTCGCGCAGGAACCGGTCGACGACCTCGGGACTGGAACGCGAGAGCAGCTTCACCGCTACCTGCGTGCCCGTCACCTCGTCGAGCGCGCTGTAGACCGAGGCCATGCCGCCGCTGCGGGCGTGCTGGTTGATCTGGAAGCGGCCAGCGATCCTGCGCGTCACGGATCGCCGACGATAGCAGCCTGGCGCGCGCCCCGCGCCCCGCCGCGCAGGTCCCCTTACAACGTGCGTCGCCGCTTCGGCGCTCCAGCGGTTGTCACTCCGCGCGGCTCGAATACTCTCGCACCATGAGACGTATCGGAGGGGTGGTGCTTGGTTCTTTCGCGTGCTGGGCGCTCGCACTGCTCTATGCGTGTGTCGGGTCGGATCCCGACGCGAGCACGGTCTTGCCGGATGCCTCGACGTCGAGCAGCGGCAGCACGAGTGGCGGCGGCAGCAGCAGCGGGAACGGCGGATCGAGCAGCAGCGGCAACGTCACCGACGCGGGCACCGACGCCGGGCCGACCTGCACGAGCGACGAGGAGCTCTGCAACGGCGCCTGCCTCGCGAAGTCTGCAAAGGCGACCTCGAAGGACCACTGCGGCGCGTGCGGTCACAGCTGTGGTGGCGGCGATTGCAAGCTGGCCGTGTGCGGTCCGGCGCTGGTCGTCGCGGACATCCTGGACGAGCGCGGCTACGACGTGATGGACGGGTATGTGTACTTCGTGACGAACGACGACCCTCACACCAAGTCCGACGTCTTTCGTTGCTCCGTGTCGGGCTGCGCGCCGGCCGAGCAGCTCTACTCGGCGACCGCGAATGGCACGAGCATCAGCGACCTCCACGCCACCGGCGGAGTGATCGCTTTCCACGGGAACCGGGTCGGAAGCTCGGGCGGAGGGATCAAGATCTGTCCTGCGACGGGCTGTCTCGGAAACGACATCGGCGGCAACGGCTACCGCCACATCTATGCCGCGACGAAGGGGCGGTTCTTCCTCTCCGGTGGCCGCAACGACTCGCCGATCCAGATGATCGAGTGCCATCCCAGCGACGCGGGGGATGCGGGCGATCCGGGATGCACCCAGACGAAGCTCGTCGACGAGGGCTCCGGCACCGTCGGCTACCCTCAGCGAGGCGGGGCGGACGGAACCCATCTCACGTATGGCCGCTCGAACCTGGATGGAGGCACGGAGCTCGTGCTCTGCGATCCGAACACGGGGTGCGACGGCGGAACGGTCGTCGTCACGGACGCTCCGACCGCGAACATCATCAGTGGCGGGAAGCTGCTCCTGATGACGTCCGGCTCCGAGTCGCAGCCCACCGGCAACATTCGACAATGCGACCTCCCATGCACGACGCCCCCGTCGGATCTCGTGCCGTCCACGCAGTATCCGGTGGAGATCGTCGCCGACGAGAAGGATCTCTACTGGCTCTCGCCGGCGTACGACGCGATCCTCACCTGTCCGCTGACCGGCTGTCCCGCCGGGCCGAAGGAGGTCCTCACCGGTCTTGGCAACCGCCCCAGCGAGCTCCGCGTCGATGAAGGCTTCGTGTACTGGAGCTCCGAGTCGCCGAGCGACGACAGCGGCCTCCACCGCGACATCCGTCGCGTCGCGAAGCCGCTCGCGCCGAAGTAGCCGCGATGCCCCTGACACGCGCGAGCGGAGCTCGGCCGACGAGCTACGCCGGCTCCTCTCGTTCCCCGTCGTCGCCGCGCTCGAGGTCCTGATGTTGCCGAGGTGACGGCGGAGTCGAGAGACGAGCTCCATCACCCGTGGGATCTCGTTCGACGGGGAGGACTACTGGCGGACGAACACGAAGGGGATCTGCACCTGCTTGACCTCGCCCGGCGCGGGGAACGTCCAGGTCCGGAGCTGGTTCTCGATGCACCTGGCGATCGCCGGATCGTCGCCGCTCGAGGTGACGCTCTGCACCGAGCCGTTCGGAGCGATCGTGAGGGAGGCGGTGATCTTCGTGCTCGCGGCGGTGTTGCCGCCGCGGTCGAGGCAGGTGCGCTTCACGCCAGCCTTGCGCGCGGCGACGACGCGCTCGATCGCGCCCTGGTCGAAGTTGCCGCTTCCCACCGATGGCGAGGGACCGGACGTGTCCATCTGCAGGTTCGGTCCGTTCGTGGTGAGGAGGTTGAGGGGCAGCGGGACCACCTTGTCGTGGGTGGGCGCGGCCGGCTGCGCCTGCAGCTCCTGCGACGCCTTCTGCGCGCCGTCGAGCGTGGTCGCGCTCGCCACTTTCTTCATCGCCGCCTCGACGTTCGCGCCGTACGCCGCGCGCTCGTCCGCCATCTGCTTCTGCAGATCGTGCAGCATCTTGGCGCTGGCGGCCGCTTCCATCGCGTTCTCCTCCGCCTCCTGCTTCAGCTGCTTGACCTGCGCCAGCGCCGCGGCGAGCGCGTCGGCGTGCTCACGACTCTGCTTCGCGTAGACGAGCGAGCCTCCGACCACGATCATGACGAGCATCGCGGCGAGGGTGAAGAAGGCGATCCGTGTCTTGCCCTCCTCGTTCACGCTCTTCGTCACGAACTGTCGCGCCGTGTCGCTCGGTGTGACGGTGCGGCTCCGCCATAGCTCGCGCGCGGCGGCGAGGCGGCTCTTGCGCCAGAGCTCGGCCGCGTCCCTGGACACCGCCCATCGCGCGGCGTCGCGCTCGAGATGTGCGAGGAGCTGGCGATCGTCGCGCGCATCGTCGATCCAGCCGCGGAGGAGGCCCCACTCGCGGAGGACGGTGTCGTGTACGAACGTGAAGCCCTCGTTCTCCGAGGCCACGAGGCGCGCCTTGGCGAGCGCGAAGATCGCCTTCCTCGCCGGCTCGCCGAGGCTCTCCGTCAGCGCGTCGAGCTCGACGTGACACCGCGAGCCATCCGGCGTCGTCATCTTCAAGAGGAGCTCGCGTAGCTTCTCCTGCGGGAGGTCGATCGCGGCCACGGCCTCCGCCGCGTGCTCCGCGAGCGCGCCGCGCATGCCGCCCTTCTCGGTGAGCGCGGCGCGTGGGATCGTCTTCTTCTTCGCGTCGCGCGACGCCCAGAGGCGCGATAGCCCGAACTGCCCGAGCGTCATCGCGCCGGCGCGGCCTCGGAGCTCGGCGAGGACGTCCTTGCGGAGCGTCTCGTCCTCGAAGCGGTAGCCGTAGGCCTCGAGCGACTGGTCGACGACCTCCTCCCACGCCATCGGTGTCAGAGGCCCGAGATGCTGGATCCCGCGAGAGAGCGCGCGCCCGAAATGTGGATCGAGAGCGAGGACCTCGTCGAGGAGATCTTGCCGGACCGCGACGATGACGCGCAGTCCGGCGTTCGCGTCCGCGAGCCGGGAGAGGAGCGCGAGCGCCGCGAGCGGCGGCTGCTCGTGGCGGATGATGATCTCCTCGAGCTGATCGATGAGGACGACGAGCCCCGATCCCTTCGCGTCGACCTCCGCGCGGAGCTTCTCGATGATCGCGTCCGGCTCGCCGGCGAGCGGAAGGCCGATCGCTTTCTCGAGCGCCGCCATCAGATCGCTGCCTGGTGTGACGAGCACGCTGCGGAACGTCCCGGGCCAGCCGCCGAGCGCGCCCTCTTCCACCGCGGGGACGATCCCGGCGCGCGTCAGGCTGCTCTTGCCGCTGCCGGACATCCCCACGATGGCGACGAGGCCGCGACTGCGCAGGAGCTCGAGGGCGCCGGCGATCTCGGCCGAGCGTCCGAGGAAGACGTCGCGATCGGTCGCGTCGTAGCGATCGAGACCGGGGAACGGACCGCGCTCCTCGGGCGGCAGCGCGCGGTGATGGCCGGCGAGCGCGCTGCGGATCCGTTCGAGCTCGCGGCGGACGGCGTCGGCGGAGCGCGGACGCGACTCGCGCGCGGGCGAGATCAGCGTATCGACGAGCCGTGCGAGCTCCGCGGGGACGAACGGGGCGGCCTCCGCGAGGGGCGTCGCGGGCGTCTCGCCGGTGAGGACCTTCGTGTCGACGCCGGTGCCGTCGCGGCGCTTCGCGGGGACGTCACCGCTCACGACCTCGTAGAGCGTCGCGCCGAGGGAGTAGAGGTCGCTCGCGGTCGTGGGCGAGGCGGTCGTGCGGATGCAGACGGGATCGGTGTAGCCGATCGTCCCCGCGATCGCCTCGGCGCCCGACGTGTCGAGGGCGGACGCCTTCTGTCCGATCGACTCCGGCGCGATGGACTTCAGCGATCGACTCGAGGGCGGCGCCTCCTCCTTCGCGCCGTCGCCCTGCGCGAGCGAGGCCGCGATTCCGAAGTTGATCAGCTTGTGGGTGCCGTCCGTGAAGACGATGTTCGACGGCTTCACGTTGCAGTGAACGATGCCGGCCTCGTGCGCGGCGGCGAGGGCGGACGCGACATCGACGCCGACCTCGACCGCGCGAGCGATCCGTCGCGCGTCGCCGCGGGGAAGCTCGCCGAGGCTTCGCGCGAGGCTGATCCCGCTGGCGAACTCCATCACGAGGCCCATCAGCCCGCGCGCCGGATCCGTCGCCAGGGTGTGAAAGCGGATGACGTTGGGGTGCTCGACACGGCAGAGCGCGCGCGCCTCGCGCATGACGCGCTCCTGCCAGCCATCGCTCTTCGCTCCGATGTCGAAGACCTTGATCGCGACCTCGCGCAGGACGACCCCGGCGTGCTCCTCGACTGCCTTGAACACCGGCGCGGTGCCGGCGGTGTCGAGCAGCTCCTTGCAGCAGTACGGCCCGAGGCGTCGCGCGGCCTCGGGGGCCGCGATGAGCTCGCGAATCGCGGGGCTGAAGCTTGACATGGGGCGACGCTACGGGACCTCATTTGCGCTGTCCACGGAGCCACCAGCCGCGTGCGCGCGAGCCGCGAGCGCCGATTCATGGCCCGAGGCCTTTCTGTAGGGGAGTGTGTGACGGCGGCGTCCTGCGCGGACGATGCTCCTCTACCAGCGCGTGATCTGCGGGACGGGCGGCCCGCCATCGCCGCCGTCCTGCTCGAGCGCGAGACGGACATGGAACGACGACGAGCCCACGTTGCACGAGACCGCGACGGACACGTCGAGCGCCGTCGCGGCCGGGGCGGGGAGGACGACGAGCTCGAGGCCCTCGGTCGTCGTCTTCTGCTCGAGGATGCGACCGCTCACCGTGGTCGCGCCGTTGTACTCGGTGCCCTCGATGTCGACCCGGATCGTCATGCGCACCGCCCTGGCCTTCGCCGCGCCCGCATCGGGATCGGTGACCATCACGAAGGACGCGGTCGCCGTCGGCTGTCCCTTGTCCACGCAGCTCGGGGGCGGCAAGGGATCGACGACGCCGTAGCCGCCGTCCGTCTTCCCGCACGCGCGATGGTTGCACGCCACGATGACGCTGGCCGCGCTGAGCGCGGTCAGGTGAGAGCGGATACGCGATCGAACGTCGTCCACGCCTCGAGCGTATCGCCTCGTCAGCTCGGGGGTAGGCGCGTGCCGTCGCTACATCGGACCACGTCCGTGAACGTGAGTCCTTTCACCTGTTTGTCGTGGCGCGCCTGGAGCGCCAGCGCCTCCGGGGAGCCCGCCACGATGGGCTCCTCGGGGATCGTGTCCACGAGCGTCCCGTTGGGCTCGAAGTAGAGCCCGGGCGAGTGAGAGCAGGCTCCGTACAGCCGATAGAGCTTCGCGACCTCTCCCTTCGAGTTGCGGTAGACGTTCACCACCGGCTGGTTCCCGCCGCACGGCTCGTGCTTGCAGATCGCCTGGAGGACGTTGGCGGGCACGGTGTCCGTGGGCTTCTTGTTGCAGGCGAACGAGACGAGGCCCACCACGGCGAGGAACCATGCGCGTCGCTTCATCGCGACAGTATCGCCCGGAACCTCCGTACGCGCGACCGCTCTCCCTGACGCACCGAGCCTCAGGGTGACGCGTCGCCGCGCTTTTCCTGCTCGATCCGTTCTCCGGGCGCGATCGGACATCCGGCGACGAAGTCGAGCGCGAGGCTCGGGCGCTGGAGCGCGGTCACCTCGTTCGGCTTCAAGCTGCGGACCTCGAGCTCCGTGCCTTCGCGCGCACGGAGCGGCTCCGTCACCGAGAGCGCGCCGGCGAACGCGCCGCTGTCGGCGACGATGCTCGGGCCCGCCGGCGACAGGCGGAGGGTGAGGTGCGAGCGATCCGCGAGACGATGGAGATCGACGCGATCCGCGCGCGTGATCGCGATGGCGCCCGCGCCTCTCGCCATGTGCGCGCCGACGACGGGCGTTCCGTCGCCGCGGAGCTGGCGCGTCAGTGTCCGTGTTCGCAGATCCCAGACGTCGAGCCCCGGAGAGCCCATCAGGAGGAGGTTGCCGGAGTCGGCGAACGTCGACGGTCCCGGCGTCGTCTTCTCGATCAGGGTCGTCGGCGGATCGTCGTTCGACGCGTTCCAGAGATCCACGCGGCCGGTGGCGTCGATGGACACGATCCCGCGCCCTTGAGGCGTGAACTGGAGCGCGTTGCGTCCGCCCCACACCCCGTAAGTGTAGTGCCGTCGAGCGTGGAGGGTGCGGACGAGCGCGCCGCTCGCCGTGTCGAAGATCGCGATGTGCGTGGATTGCTCGCCGCCCGTGGTGAGGAGCGCGCGCAGCGCGATGCGCGACCCGTCGGCGCTGAAGGCCATCGCCTCGATCTGCGAGCCCGCCGGCGTGCCGTCCTCGCCGCTCGGGCCGGCGACGCCGAGCGCGCGGACGCGCGCGCCGGTCTTCGGATCCCAGAGCCTCACCTCCTTGTTCGGCGTTGCGAGCGTCGCAAGGAGGTGACCTTGCGGAGAGAACGCGATTTGCCGCTCGCTGATGTCGCCATTGCTGGCATCCACGGCCCGTAGCGGCTGCTTCGCGTGGCCGTCCCAGATCGAGACGCCGTCGCTTCGGTCGATGGCGATGAGCCCGGTCGCGGCGTTCCACTCCGCGGCCCGGAAGCGCTTGCCCTCGAGGCTCTCGCGAGGCGCGCCCGTCTTCAGATCGACGATCGTGGCGACGGAGCGCGAGCCCTGGTCCGCGAGGATCAGGATGGCGCCGTCGTCCGGGCTCCACACCGCATCGCGATGCGTGGTGGTCGCGGGCGAGGCCTCCGTCGAGCTCTTTCCGAAGACGCGCCTCTCGTTCGCTGCGCCTCTCGAGAGGTCGAACACGACGAGGCCGTTGACCCCGGGCTGGAAGAGCGTGCGTCCGTCCGCGCTCCAGCGTGGCGGGTCGGCGCGGATCTCGCTCGTGTTCTTCGGCTGCTTCACGCGCGCGCCCGTTCGCGCGTCGGCGAGCCGGAGCTCGACGCCGTTGTTGCCCGTCGCGATGAAGCCGACGAGCTTGCCGTCGGGGGAGAACGAGGGGCGGGTGGCGAGCGCATCGGCCGGCTGCCACACGCGCGTCCGCTTCCCGCGGCTCCAGAGCGTCATCCCGCGATTCTCGAGTCCGCGGTCGGTGGACTCGCCGCTATCGTAGGCGGCGACGCTCTGCCCGTCCGGGCTCAAGGCGATCTCACTGGCGAGCCCGCCCCTGGTCGTCGCGTCCCATCGCTTGCTCCCGGTCGCAGAGTCGTGCACCGCGAACGCCTGGCTGCTCGCGAGCGCGATGTGCTGACCATCATCGCTGAACGCCACCGACGTCGATGGTCCGGCCGCCTTCCAGCGCGACTGGTTGGTCGCGACGTCCCACAGCGCGCCCTCGCGCGAGAAGAGGAAGCGTCCGTCCGCGCTGATGCCGCCGGGCGCGGACACCGCGGCGACGGTCGCGGTCACCGCGCCTGCGGCGTCGACGACGCTCGTCTCGTGTCCGCGCGTCGCGAAGAGGACCTTGCCATCGGCCCTCCAGTCGACGCGCTCCACGTTCGCGGGCATGGCCACTGCGATGGCGGTGCTGCGCCCCGCGGGATCGACGAGCGAGAGGCGGCCCTCCGAGACGATCGCGACCATCCGCCCGTCGGGACGGAGCGACCACTGAGCGATCGGCGCGACGGGCGCGATCACGGCGACCTTGTTTCCGCTCGCCACGCTCCAGAGCTGGATCTCGAGCGGCGATGGCTTCGCCGCGGCGATTCGCCCGTCCTTCGAGAACTGGAGCTCCGACCCCCCACCCATTCCGCTCTGGGGGATCACCGTGAACGGCGGCGGAGGTGCGCCGGAGCAAGCTCGCGCAGCGGCGGGAGCAGCGATCGATGGCGGCGGCGGCGCGCCCGCGGCCGCGCTCGCGACGGCGGGCGCCGGACGCACGGGAGCACCCGCACAGCCCGCGACCGCCGCGAGCGTCATGAGCACGCGCCTCGTCAGCACGGAGCTCACAGGGTCTTCAGGTAGGCTTCGAGCGCGTCAACGTCCGTCGCCGAGAGCTGTGACGTGCTCCCCATCGTGTTGTCCTTTGCGACGAGGAGGTCGTGGAGCGACTTGTAACGGCCGTCGTGGAAGTACGGCGCGGTTCCGCCGACGAAGCGGAGCGACGGCGTGTCGAAGCTGCCCTCCGAGTCGGTCAAGGTGTGGGTGCCGACGTCGTGCTTGCTCTTGTCGGTGAAGAGGTTGTTCTGCGGCGTGTGACACGACGCGCACTTCGTTTCCGCGGCGTTGAACACCTCCTTGCCGCGCGCGACCTTCGCCGCATCGGGCGTGCGCGAGGAGTAGGTCTTCATGTGGAGGCAGTACGCGGCGAGCGCTTCCATCTCGCGCTTGCCGAGGCCCTGACCACCGAGCCTCCGCACGGTGTGCTCGAGGTGCTCGGACACGCGCTCGCTCGACCCCGCCCATGCGAAGGGGGCGGTGCCGTCGAGGCGACCGGCGAGCATCGGCGCGTTGCGCGGTCCCTCGAGCGTGGCCCAGGTGAGCCCATCGTCGCGGCCGTCGGGGTGGCAGCTCGCGCACGCGAGACCTTCGCGCGAGATGCGATGGTCGCCCGTGGCGTGGTAGAGCGCGCGACCGAGCTCGATCTCGCCGCCCTTCTCGACGAACGCAGGGCGCGCGAGCGAGAGCCTCGTCACGCGCTCGTCCTGCGGGACCACGCGCTCGTCGAGCGAGCCGGTCGGCAGCGCGACGAACGAGACGGCGTGATCGTATTGCGACCACACGACGGCCTGCTTGCCCTTCGCATCGTACGCGACGGCGGTGGGCCCTTTCGCGACCGGCCATCGACCACGGACCACGGCGCGCGGTACGCCGGACGCGGTCTCGATGGCGTATTCGAGGAGCGTGTCCGAACCGAGGCACGCGAGGAGCGCGGTGTGATCGGCGGTGTTCTCGGCCATGCCTGCCGGCAGCCCGCAGCCCTCGTCCGTCTCCTGGCTCGTGCGGACACGACGTCCGAAGGGCGAGGCCTTCACCTCCTTGGCCTCGTTCGCGACGGGCGTGAGCTGGTCGTCGAGGATGAGGACGTCGGCGACCTCGGGCGGCCGATCGCCGGCGCCGTAGTACGTGGCCATCTCGTCCGGCTCGCCGGGATCGACGAGGACGCGCGGACCGATGAGTCCCGTGCCGCGGCCAGGCTGGAAGGCGATCTGCAGGAGCGACCCGCCCTGGATGGAGTGGCGGCGGATGGTCGCCTCGCGCGTCGTGGTCTCGAACCCGCCGAAGCTGCGAGCGGGGCGAGGCTTGAGGCCGCTCGGCGTCGTCGTCTTCGCCGTCTTGGGCGCGTTCATGCTCGCGTTCGCGCTCGCCGGCGGCTTGCGCACGTTGATGGTGCGGATCTCCGCCGGCCCCCGCGTGTCGATCTGTCGCGCGACGCCGGTCTCGAGGTTGACGACGCTCATCGTCGAGCCGAGGAGGTGGGCGACGACGGCGCTCTTGCCATCGGCGGACACGTGGACGCCGCGCGGCTCGCGGGGAAGGTCGATGTGCGTCGCGGCGCCGAGCTCGCGGCGGGCAAAGACATCCATCGCGTGTCCCCAGCCGGCGGTGACGACGAACTTGTCGGGGCTCTCTGCGATCGCGATCGGCTCCGCGCTGGTGGGTACGGTGCATCGCCCGGCGAGCGCCCCGTTGCCTCGGTCGGTCGGCGTGAGCACCTGAACGAGGCCCACGTCGCGCAGCGTCACGAGGACGCGACCGTCGCTGGCGACGAGGACGTGGGAGGGCGCGCCCTGAACGGGAACGGACGCGAGCTCTCGCCGGGCCGCCACGTCGAGGACGTGGAGCGCCTTGTCGTCCTCGTCGGCGATGAGGGCAAGGGTGCGACCGTCCTGCTCCGCGAGCGCGATGCCGCTGCTCGTTCGTGGGAGGCCGAGGGGCCTCAGCGGGTGCGGAGCGTCGGAAGAAGCCGAGCAATTCCCGCTAGGTGCCGCCGTCTCCGCGGCCGAAGGGGTGGTCTGCCGCCCGGCGCACGCCACGCTGAGAAGGAGAGGGAGCGTCGTGAGGGCAGCGCGGGACAAACGCATGGTCGGCCTTAGACGGAGGACTCGTCCCGTTGTTTGCTCCGGGAATTCGAATTTTTGTGGTCGCACCGGTCCATCCGCGCTCCACGTTGTCAACGCGATGGACACCTCGGCGCGGCCCATCGGGCACGAAACCCCGATGATAGAGCCACGGTTGTTTTATTGCGGGATGGCCCGCCGGTTGCTCGACGGACGAGCCGAGGCCACCATGAATGTCGAGCGATCGCACGCCCTCCGTCGATTCTCTGCGGCCGTCGGCGCGCTCGCGCTCGTCGCCTGCGTGCAGAAGAAGGTGAGCCCGCCGGAGGAAGAGGAGACGGTCGCCGCCGCGACGGAGCCCGCCGATGGAGGCGCCGAGAAGACCGCGGACGACGAGGCCGATCCCGGGCCGAAGGAGGACAAGGCGAAGAACGGGCCGTCGTGCGGCGTGAGCTTCGCGAAGCGCGTGCTGCCAGCGTTCGACGCCGCGGGGTGCGCCGCCATCCAGTGCCACGGGACGCGTCTGGCGCGCGGGATCCGGATCGAGGTCGAGGATCCCGCGCTGACGTACGAGTCGCTCACCACCTTCGCGATCGGCGGCAAGCCGTACGTGAAGGCGGGCGCGCTCGCTCCGGAGGACTCCTCGATCCATTGCCACCTCACCGGCAAGTGCGGCGTGAAGATGCCTCCGCTCGGCGGCGTGGTCCCGAACGCCCTCGTCACCGCGGTCGACACCTGGCTCGCGTGCGGAGCTCCGAACAACTGAGCTGCTAGGGTGAGGGTCGATGCGCTTCGACCTCGCGACGTACCTCGAACGCATTCGATCGTTCGACGGCGCCCGCTTCGCCGTCACGACGGCGGCGACCGTCCATCATCGGCAGCGCGACTACGCGATGCTCTCGGTGCGCTCGACGGGCGGCGCGGAGCGTACGCTCCTCGTGCTCGCCGGCGTGCATGGCGACGAGCCCGGCGGGATCCTCGCCGTGCCGTCGATCCTCGAGGCCTGGAGCTCACCGCGCGTTCGGCTCGTCGTGATGACGCCGGTGAACCCCTTCGGGGCGGCCGCGAATACCCGCCGCAACGCGGGCGGGCGGGACATCAACCGGGACTTCGCACGTTTCGCCACGCGGGAGGCGCGGGCGGTGCGAGACGTCTTCGAGGACGTGCGCCCCGACTTCGTGATCTCGCTCCACGAGGGCCCGCAGCGCGGCGCGTTCATGTTCACGAACCGGCACATCGGCGCGCCACTCGCCACCGCGCTGTGCGACGCGCTCGCCGCGGGCGGCACTGTGCTCGCGGGGAGAGACTACTTCGGCCGGCGGCTTCGTCCTCCGGGATGGGCGCCCGCGACGGCCGCGACGCACGCGGTGTGGAAGATCGGTGACGTGGCGCTGCGCCAGAAGGCGACCATCTCGTATTCCGAGGATCGCTCCGTCCCGGAGATCGTCCTCGAGGGCTCGTCGCGGATCACCGACGAGGCGGCGCGCGTGCGCCCGCACGTCGATCTCGTCAGCGCGGTCGCGGAGCGCCTCTGATCGGCCGGCGCGCTGCACGCCGGAAAATGAAATCGAGCGCGTTATAAAAACGATGTCGTTTCTTTGGGCACAGCGGCCCAAAATGTCCGGGATTCTCGCCGGTTTTTGTCGCTACCAGGTCGGGTGCGGATCCAAGTGGGGCTCGTCGTCCTCACGCGCGATGACGCTCCGGTGCGAACTTTTTCGCGAGATGAGATTGGAGATCGTTGCGTGATGCACGTTTCTGCCGTGAGCGCTCTTCGCGCGCATTTCGATCGACGACGAAGCGTGGCGTGAGCGATGCACCAGGACCGAGCATGCGCTCCAACGCTCTCCCGCTCCTCTTCACCGCTCCCATCGCGCTCGCCGTGCTCGCCTGCGATGCCCCCGTCGTCGAACGAGAGGGGCATCGCGGACACGCGAGCTCGATCATCAACGGCACCGCGTCGAGCAACCCGGACGACGACGCGGTCACGCTCCTCTGGCTGGGCAACGGCTTCTGCACGGGGACACTCATCGCCCCGAACCTACTCCTCACAGCCCGTCACTGCGTCTCCGAGCCCGGCGCGGGGCAGGCGGAGTGCGAGCCGTTCGGCGCCGACAAGGCGCCGTCGTCGATGACGGTCTCGCTCGGCGAGCATCCCTCTTCTCAGTCGCCCGTCGCGCGGGGAGCCCGGCTCTTCGTCGAGCCGACCTCGACCGTGTGCGGGCAGGACATCGCGCTCATCCTCCTCGATCAGAGCGTGCCCGGCGTGAAGCCGAAGCAGGTCCGCTTGACCGCCCCGACCGCCGGCGAGCTCACCACCGCCATCGGCTACGGCCAGGACGAGAGCGAGCAGACCACGGGCCGGAAGATCCGCACGAACATCCCCGTCGAAGCGGTGGGACCAGCGTCCCGCACCGCCACCGCCAACGGCCAGACGGTCGGCGTTCAGGTCCCCGCGAACGACTTCATGACCGGGGAGTCGGTCTGCCATGGCGACAGCGGTGGCCCGCTCTTCGACGCGAAGGGCCTCGTCCTCGGCACGACCTCGCGCGGCACCTCGCTCGGCTGCGTCGGTACGCCCGCCATCTTCTCGTCGACCGCCGCGCACGCGACGCTGATCAAGACCGCGCTCGCGGCGGCGGGCCATCCGCTCGGCGGGACCGGATCGCCGGCGGACGCG
Source organism: Labilithrix sp. (assembly GCA_046351255.1). GTDB lineage: Bacteria > Myxococcota_A > Polyangia > Polyangiales > Polyangiaceae > Labilithrix. The sequence goes on along the minus strand of JAXLYU010000024.1, from coordinate 84,684 downwards.
GGGGCGGGGGCGGACGCCGCCGCGCCGGCCGCGCCGGCTCCCCCGGCCGCGCCGTCGCCAGACGCCGGCTCCGGCGACGGCGGCGTCGCCGAGCCGTCCGCGGGCACGAGCGAGGCCTCGGAGGAAGGCACGGATGGCGAGGCGCCCAAGTCGGACAAGGGCTCGAAGGGCAAGAAGAACGACGACTCGGACGACGATGACGATGACGACGTCGAAGACGACAACGACAACGGCTCCTCGAGCAAGAGCACGCGTCCGTCGCCGACCTACTTCGCGGCTCCGGACCCCGCGCCGTCGAGCGGCTGCTCTGCGACCCCGCGCTCGGTCGGGCTCGATGGCGCGTCGCTGGCGCCGCTCGCGCTCGCGCTCGTCGTTCTGCGCCGCCGGCGCGCGCTCAGTCGGTGAGCGCGCAGCGGATCCCGATGCTCGCGTTGCCGGCCTCCGCGATGAAGGGAAGGCGATACGTCGCCCTCGCGCTCTCTGGACCGTAGTCCCAGGCTCCGCCGCGGAGCACGCCGCGGAGCGGCGCGTCGGCCGCGTCGGTCGCGAGGGGATCGGTGACCTCATTCGAGGGGTAGGCCGCGTAATCGTCCGCGACCCACTCCCAGACGTTGCCGCCCATGTCGAGGAGGCCGAACGCGCTCGCGCCGTCGGGTGCGCTTCCGACGGGGCTCGCGCCGTGGCGATCGCCGCACGCGCCCGTCATCCCGCTGAGCACGGCGAGGGTGCACGTCCTCGGCGCGGCGTTGCCCCAGGGGTACTCGCGCCCGTCGCCGCCCCGCGCGGCGTACTCCCACTCCGCCTCGGTGGGGAGCCGCTTCTTCACGAATCCGCAGTACGCGATCGCCTGCCTTCGGTCGACGCAGTTGGCCGGGTAAGCCCCGTGCTCCCGATCGAGGTTGCAGCCCCACGCTCCCGAGACGTTCTTCCTGAGGTGCACGATGCGCGGCGTGCAAGCGCCCTCGTCGACACAGGCGTTGTAGCGGTCGATCGTGACCTCGGTGCGATCGATGTAAAATGCATGCGTGAGGACGACGCGATGCGCGGGCCGCTCGATCTTGCCGTCGTCCTTGCCCATCGTGAACGCCCCGGCCGGGACGCGGACCATGCCCTCGGGCGCGGCTCGAGCCGGTGCCGGGGCCACGCCGCTCGAGAGCGGAGGCGTGCTCGCGGGCGCGACCGGGGCGGGCGGCGCGGGCGCGTCGATCGGAGGGGGGGCGGCGCCGGAAGGCGTTCGACGGAGGCCGACGCCGATGGCGATCCCGACCGCCACGATCACGATGACGACGCCCGCCACCGCGGCTCTCGTCGACCCTCCGGAGCTCCTCGCGGCCGGCGGGCGCGTATCCTCGAGCCCCTCGTCGAGCGGTCGGAGCGACGGCGCGCTCGTGTCGACGGGACTCGTCTTCGACGAGGACACGGGCTCGGGCGCGGAGATCGCCACAGCCGTGGTCAGCGCGGACCAGAACTCGCGAACGCTCGGCCAGCGAAGCTTGGGGTTGACCGCGACGGCGCGCTCGATGATCGCGTCGATCTCCGGCGATACAGCCACGCCGCGGGCGCGCAGCGTCGGCCGCTTCGCGATGTCCATCGTCTCCTTGTAGAGCTCGCTCGCCGAGCTCCCGAGGAGCGGCGGCTGTCCGGTCACGAGCTCGATGAGCGCGAGCGCGAGCGCGTACGTGTCGGTCGCGGGGCCCACGCCGGTCTCACCCTGCGCCTTCTTGTGGTGCTCCGGCGCGCCGTATTCAGCCGAGAACGCACGGGCGGCGGCGGCGTTGCCGAGGCGTGTCGCGCGCGTGAAGCCGACGAGCTTCATCGTCGGACGCTCGACGTCGTCGATGACGAGCATGTTCTCGGGCCGCACGTCTCCGTGGAACACGCCGAGGTCGTGCGCCGTCGCGAGCGCGGCGGCGATGGGCTCGAGCATCGCGACCGCGCGCGCCAGCGGGAGGGGCGGGCTCCCTCTCGGGCGCGCCTGCGAGAGCGGCACGCCCTCGACCCGAGCGAAGACGCAGTACGCGAGGTGCTCGTGGTCGGGGCCGTCGATCTTGCCGGACGCGAGCAGCTGCTCGACGTGGCTCGATGCGTTCGACAGCCGGCGCAGCAACGCGGCCTCGGCGTTGAAGGCATCCACCGCGTCGAGGAGCTCTTCGATCGACATGCCGCGCAGCGCACGCGCCATGCGAACGTCGACCGTCGCGCCGCTCTCGAGATCGCGGCCCTGGAAGACGAGGAGGTCGGGCGCCTCGCGCACCACCGTCTCGAGGCGATATCTCGACTCGAGGGGCGTACCGAGGAAGACCTCCGCGCGGTTCATTCGTCATCGCCGGACGAGGTGCTTATGCGCGAAGCTCGCCGAGGCGCGCCACGCAGGCCTGGTGAGCGCTCCCCGAGATCCAGCGGCGAAGGTCCATCTCGTGATGGTAGCTCCGAACGGGCCGGACCTCGACAGCTCCGCTCCCCAGAGCTCCTCAGCGGAGCGGAGGGACGGTGACCTTGCCCTTGCACACGTCACGGACATCGGCGCCGCAAGCGCGTGGAACGAGCTGCTTGTCGAGGCAGATCCGGACCTCGTCGAGGTCGCCGCTGCACTCGATGGAGAGACCGCTTCGATCGAGACGCGGATTCGCAGCGATGAACGCCCTCTCGATCTCCTCCAGGCTCGTCGTGAACGGCTGCTTCGGCTGCACGTACGCGTCGGGGATGCGGATGGAGGCGAAGGCGGCGCGCAGGGTCGCGAAGTAGTCGTCGGCGCCGAGGCCGCTGCACGTCCCATGCTTCTCCCACTCGTGCTCGATGAGATGGGCGCTCGGCATCAGGTCGAGCGTGCGCGCCACGAGCTCCTTCGAGGGCGGAGCTCCCGCCGGGCAGTCCTCCGGCCATCCCCGCTCGTTCTGCGGCCAGAGCCCGTGCACGACGAAGCCATGATGGCGCCCCGGACCACACTGGTCCGCGTTGCGTGATCCGGCCGGCGTCGCGCAAAACGAAGGCGACCACGACAGGGTGAGCACCCAGTACCCGAAGCCGGTCCCGACCGGCGTCGCCCGCGGCGTCGCGACGGGATTCGGTGGCGCCGCGGTCGCCTCGATGCACAGGACCCAGCCCTCTGCGCCGTCGACATGCACTTTGCACCAATTGCTCCCCGGACCGCCCCGCTTCGAGAGCGTGTACGCGGTGCCAGCGCGAAGGCGACCGACCACGCGTCGGCTCTCGGGCTGGTCGACGGCGTCCAGGTCCCGCGCCGGTACGAAGCCGTTCGTCATGACCGTGCGGTCGGCCGGGCGCTCCGGCTCGTTGCTCGCGCCACGACACGCCATGGTCAGACTTGCGACGAGCATCGCCAGAGAGGTGAGCCGCAAGCCGTCGTTCACGAACGTGATGATACCTGGCGACGCGCTCGCGTGACCTATCGAGCATCACCGATGCGGAGCTCGCCGTGCGAGGCGCGCGCTGAAGGATCAGGGCAGGCCGTCGAGGACGCAGCCGCGGCCTGCGCTGAAGCGCGCCGTGCGTGAGACGCCCGCCACGGAGCCCGTCACGGTCTGGGCCGCGTGATCGATCGTGACCGCGATCGGTACGGGTCCGGGCTGGGCGAACGAGGTGCAATAGGCGTCGGTCTGCTCGCTGACGAAGACGCAGGAGCAGCCCTCCTTCGCCGCGAAGCCGGTCATGAGCTCGAGGGGATTGACCGGCCGAGCGCTCGCGGCGCCGCTGACGCCGATGAGGACGGCGGTGGTCGCGAGCGCCACGGCGCGCTTCGAGATACGTGCGAGGCTCATCACTTTGCTCCCTTCGTTCCGTCGATGACCGCAATGGCCGCCGCCATCGCGGGGCCGATGTCGTAAAATCCTGCCCGATCGTTGCCGACGCGGACGACCACGAGGTCGCGGGACGGCACCATGCACACGCGCTGGCCCCAGTTGCCCTGCGCGCAGAACATCTCGTTCGGCGCCTCGGCGTAGAGCCGTGTGTCGGCGGGCGCGGTCGGGGTCGCGGCGTTCAGCCAGAACTGCGCCCCGTACGAGCCGCCGCGCTCGCCGAGCTCGTCACTGATGTGAGGCGTCGGCGTGGAGACCGGCGGCGCCGGCGTCTTCGAGAACTCGACCCAGCTCGCGGGCAGCACCTGCGTGCTCCCGACGCGCCCGCCGTCGAGGTACATCTGTCCGAAGCGCGCGAGGTCGCGCGGCGTCAGGAATGCGCCCGAGCCGAAGAGCAGGGTCCCAGAGCGATCGGACTCGAAGATGGCGCTCGACAGACCTGCGGGGACGAAGAGCCGTTCGCTGGCCCAGTCGCGCATGTCTCGCCCGTGAAGGGCGCCGCGGATGGCGCGCGCGAGGAGGTTGCTGTCCCCGCTCGAGTACGCCATCGTCGTCCCCGCCGCCGTCTTGCGCGGACGCGTCGCGACGTAGAGCCCGGTGTCGTCCTCGTCGCCGTACATCATCGGCAGCACGTTCGAGGTCGTGGGGTCGACGTAGCTCTCGCCGAAGTCGAGGCCCGACGCCATGTGCACGAGGTTTCGGATCGTGGTGTCGCAGAGGGTCGGCGCGGCTCCGGGCGGCGGCGGCACGTGCTGGCAGACGCTGTCGTCGAGGCCGAGCAGGCCGTCGTGGATCGCGATCCCGAGGAGGGCGCTGCCGATGCTCTTCGACACGGAATAGGCGAGGTGCCGCTTCGACGCGTCGTAGCCGGCCGCATAGCGCTCGTACACGACGACGCCGTGATGCTGGACGATCACGCCCTCCGTCAGGGCGCTGCCGTCGAACACGACTTGCTCGAAGGGGCCGAAGTCGGGGGCAGCGGTGACCTCCGCGGACGCGGTCAGGGGCGCGTCTTCGGGCGTCTCGGCGCAGGCGCTCGTGGCCACGGCGCCGAGGAGGGCGAGGAGCGCGGCGGCGAGCTTCGGACGAGTCGGTGACATTCGGCTTCCTTTCGCGCACCTTGCCAGCGCGCACCCGAACGTCGCGGCGAGTCGCCGGCTGTCGCATGGAAAACGACACGAGGAATCTGAAACGCGTCAGGACCGCCGGGCACCGCCGTCCAAGAACGACTGTCCTCTCAGCCGTCTTTGCCGGGCTCGCCGCGCAGGAACGTCGAGAGCTCCTCGTCGAAGCCGAGGGCCGCTCCACGCGCGAAGCTCTCGAACGTGGCGGGGGACACGTCGAAGCGGCGCTCGATCGAGGCGCGGGTCTCGACGAACACCGCGTGCTTCGCTTGCGTGATCCAGCGTGCCACCGTCGCGCGATGCACGTTGTACATGCGGGCCACCACCTCGACGGGCACGCCCTCGACGACGTGGAGGCGGAGGATGTTGCGGTCACGGGGGGAGAGCGCCTCGAGCTCCTGGCGGAGCGCGGCGGCGAAGGCGGCGCGAAGGTCGCCCGCGTCCACGCGCGCGAAGCTGGCGTGATCGGCCCCGCCCTCGTGGAGATCCGCGGGGTCGGTGAGGACCTCTCTCTGGCGGCGCTTGCGATCGATCGCGCGGCGCATCGCGAGCACCATCACGAACGAGCGGAGCGGCCCGCGACCCCGGTAGCGCGAGAGCGGAGAGCCGTCGTCTCCGCCGTCGAGCAGCGACACGCGGAGATCTCCCGCGACGTCCGCGACGAAATCCGGGCTCGGGTCGACGCGCCGGATCGCCTTCGGTACGTCCGCGAGGATGGTTCGCTCGAGCGCTTCGAACGCGGCCGGCCTTCGCTGGGTGCACGCGCAGGCGAGGTAGACGTCGGCATGGGGCTCGACGTCGGGCACGTCCGTGGCCGACCCGGCGCGCAGGAACGAGTCGAGCTCCTCGCGCGAGACCTCGACGCCTGGCCAGGCCGCGCGTCCGCGCGCGAAGATCTCCTCGATGATGCGCGTCGTCGGCTCGAGCTTCTCTCCACGCACGATGCGCGAGCGTAACGGGCCTCGAGCCAAGCGTGTAGACTCCAATCGTGGCTGCCGAAGATGATCCTACGCTCCGAGCTTGAGGAGGCGCGCGGCGTTTCCGTAGAGGATGTCGTGACGGAGCGCGCGATCTCTCTCGGTGACGAGGAGCACCTTCGCGAGCGGAAGCGCCTGATGATAGAAGGGCCAATCCGAGCCGAAGACGATGCGGTGAGGATCCACGATCTCGACCATGCGACGGAGTACGCCGAGCGACTGCGACGACGTCTCGAGGTAGACGTTGGGGTATCGCTTCACGAGCTCGAGGGCGAGCTCGGGCTGGAGCGCGCCCGCGTGACCGAGGACGAACCGGGTCCGCGGGTTCTCCGCGATCGGCCGCTCGTACCATTTCACCTGCGAGAGGTAGCGGCCCAGGCGAGGCTCGATGCCGACCGGTCCGCAGTGCCACAGCACGGGGAGATCGCGCTCGGCGCAGAGCCGGTAGAGGCGCATCGCACGAGGGTCGTCCGGCCGGACGCACTGCACCGACGGATGGACCTTGATGCCTCGCGCGCCGAGCGCGACCTGCTCGTCGAGCTTCGAGCGCACGTCCCGTGAATAGGGATGAACGGAGCCAAAGCCGATGACGCGCTCGTCACGCTTCGCGCACTCGAGGGCGTTGTGCGCGTTCCGGGAGAGGACGGGAAAGTCGATCGGGAGCACGGTGCTGCGCTCGATCCGGAGGCTCGCCATCGCGCGCGTGAGGTTCGGCACCGTATGCGTCTTCCGCATACCGGCGCCGGTGGCGCTCTTCAGGACGAGGTCGACCTTCATCTTCGTGAGCTGCTCGGGGGTGAAGTTCCGGTTGATGTAGACCTCGAAGTCGACCGAGCAACACGCGGGCAGGTAGTGCTCCGTGCTGGGGTGCTCCGCGAAGAGGTCGACCTGGATCGGGAGCACGTAGGCGAGCGCGAGGTGCGTGTGCATGTCGATGACCGGTCCGATGGAGGCATCGGCGATCCGGAGCTCGCGCTCCTCGGGGTCGGCCTCGAAGTAAGGCAGCCGCGCGAGGTCGAGCACTCCATCGAACTTCATGTTCGTCTCGAGCGTCGTCGATGCGCGGCATCCGTCGGATGGAAAAGCGCCGGAAAACGCCGCTCGACCCCGAAATCTGAAACCGCCCGAGATCTGTGCGACAGTCACCCACCTGCCGCGACGTTCGGGAAACCTCGAAGGAGCTTCCTCATGAACCGTCGCCTCACCACCACGTCGTCGTCGCTCGTCTCCTCGCTCGCGCTTGCGGCGCTCGCCGTCGTCCTGGCCGCCATTACGGGCTGCGCCGCAGACGCGGACGAAGGACAGGGCGAAGAGCAGTCGGCCGACGCCTTCACGGGCGCCGACTTCGGACCGTCTCCCTCGGACTACCCGACGGAGAGCAACTGGGCGATCGGCCGGGTCCGCCGCGCCTGCCACCTCACCGCGAGCCAGGTCGAGGGCGCGAAGGGCGAGATGACGCACTCGAGTGGGGGGGTCTTCTATACGGTCACGAACGGCGACTGGTCGTGGAGCGCGTTCGCGGACTCGGACTCCATCTTCTCGCGCGCGTTCTGCATGCCGGAGTGACGGACCTTCGGTCGCCGAACCGCGCACGTTGGGTCGCGGCTACTTCACGTCGAGGATCAAGTTGTCGATCCGGAACGTCCAGCTCGCCTCGTTTTCGGTGAGGTTGCTGTCGCCGATACGAACCGTGAGCGGGCCGCGGAACTGATGGGCGCTGAGAGCGCGCCTGTCCACCTCGACCCCGTTCACCTTGAGGACCAGGACACTGGCGCTATCCGATACCGTGACGTCGACCGCGAGGCGTACGGGCTTGTAGCGCGCGATCTTCGTGGGGGAGCTCTGGGAGGGATACCCCACACTGCCATCTTGCCGCGGGATGGTCTCGCCGAGGACCGGCGACCCTTCTGGCCGCACCCGCACATTCGCCGTATAGCTTGGATTGCCGCTTCCCATCGTCAGCGCGAGGACCACGGCGGCCACTCCCTGCGTTGCGACCGTGTCGAGACGGTAGTCGAAGGCGAGCTGGATCGAGGTCGGAGCGACGCTGAACCGCTTCTCCAGGTACGCTACGTTCGGAGTGCCGTTGCTCGGCGGATACACGAAGAGGATGGAGCGCGGACTCGATACGGAGAAGTCCGTGTCGCTCTCGATATGAGCACCACCAGCGCTGGCGTAGTCGTCCCATGCGCCCCTGATGTCGTCCGGGCGCCCTTCTTGATCGAAGTCGTCGCAAAAGGTCGCCGAGCACGGAGCGTCCCTCGCCACGTCCGCGCCAGCCTCGGGAAGCACGTCGTTCCCCGCATCGGTGGACACCGTCGCTTCCTGGTAAGGCGACGAGCAGGCGACATACGCCACCGAAAAAGCCGCGCCGATCATCACGGCCCTCAACACCTCTCTCACCCTTCGATCCTAGCGGACTCGCGCAGTACCTGCTCGCGGCTGTGACGATGAGTATGCGCCTCTCGCGCGCGAGAAGATCGAGCTCGAGCCAAGCGCTCCGGCGTCGGAGTCGTCACTCGCCGGCGAGAAGGCGACGAACCTCGGTCGCCGGCGGCAGGCCACATGCCTCGAACGCGTGCGCGAGCGCTTCGACGCTCGAGTAGCCGACCGCCTCGGCGATCTCGCCGACGGACAGCGTCGCATTGGAGAGGAGCAGCGCCGCGAAGCGAACGCGGTAACGGAGGGCGACGTCGCGCCAGCTCCCGATCCACCCGACGCCGAGCGCGACCGCCATCCGCGTGAGCTCGCGCTGCACGCGACGTCCGTTCCAGCCCACGCGTGACACCACGACCTCTTGCTTGGCCCCGCCGAAGCTCTCGATCGCCGGCCGGAGCGCGTCCCACAAGAGGCCCCGGAGCCCTTCGTCGAGCGTCATCGTGGAGGCCAGGTCCTGGACGATGATGCCGCGAGCCTGGAGACCTCGCAGGTAGACCTCTGCGAGCTCCGCGGCGCGGGTCTGGCCCTTCGTGGCGTGGCTCGCGTGGAGGTAGAGCCTGCCCGCTGCGAGGACGGGATCATCGTCGCCGTCGAGCGGGACGACGCGTGCAGGTCCGTCGAGGCGCACCGCGCACTCGTGCGCAGGGATCCGCAGCTCGACGGTCTGGAACGGCTCTCCCCACGAGCGGAAGCCGCGCGTCCGCATGCCCTCCGCGCCCTCGAAGTCGCGCTCCCTCATGACGAGGAGCGCAGGTCCTACGAGCTCGAGGCCGTCGTCCCAGCGCATCGTGCCTTCGAGCAGGAGGTAGACGATGACGCCGTCCATGCTCCCGGCGGTGGCCGGTGAGAAGCGGGTGTCGAAGCGCAGCCCGCGACGATTGATCGTGTAGATGCGGAAGCGCCGCTCGAATGCGACCCCCACCGCGAACTCGACGGGGGGACGGCGGAACCGCGATACGGCGGAGAACACGGCGGCACTCTCTCTCGACTCGATGCAGGATTCAACGCGCGTCAGGCGTCTTCCCGGAGCTCGCGCACCCTCGGGTGCGCTCGAAGAGAAGCGCAGGCGTGAACGCGTCGGGCTCGAGCTCCATCGGCGTCGCCTCCACCGCGCTCCACTCCGCCTGCTCGACGTCGAAGTCGAGATTCTCGAGCGCCATGCGTGTCACCTCCCAGAAGCGGCTCCCTCTCTCGTCGAAGTACGCGCGCCCCTCGACGATACCGAAGGGACCACCGACGAGCCTCGTGACCAGTCTGAGCCTGCCCTCGTGGTCGTAGAAGAAGCCGGTGTCGCGCCACTCGAGATCATCGAAGTAGCGGCCGACATAGCGGAAGGTGCCGGAGACGAGCAGCTTCGACCGTGTGAGCCCGCAGACGTCCTCGGACACGACGCTCGGAGCGTCCGCCGCGACGGCGGTTCGTGCCTCTCCGACCTCGAGCTCCACCGCCTTCACCTCCGGGTGCTGCTGCCAGTTGGCGATGGTGACCGCCTCGTCGACGCCCAGTCGATCCGCGGAGGCTTCGGCGTCGTCGGTCGACGCGGGGGCGCCACACGCGAGGAGGGCCGCGCTCGCGACCATCGCGACGAGGCCCACGCGGACTGCATGACGGGGACTCATCGCGGCGTCTCGGAAGAGGTGCACTGGAGGAGCGTCGAGGGCAGGGTCGCGGTCTCCCCGGGCGCCGCGGCCGCGTTCGTGTAGCCCACCAAGAACTCGAGGTTCGTCTCGGTGGCGCGACCATGGGCGCGAGCGACCGTCGGCGTCGCCCCGGAGGAATCGAAGAAGTAGATGACCGAAGTCGCTTCCGGATCATCGGGCTGACCGGCCCACGTGTACTCGATGGCGTAGACCGTACCGACCCCGGAGACCTCGAACGAGGCCGACGCCGTGATGGCGAGGGGCCCGAGCTTCGCGTGTACGGCTGGCGGCAGCGCGTCCACCGCGACAGTGACGAGGTCGTCGACGGAGGCGCGGAGATACGCGTCGCGCACCGCGCACGCTTTCGCATCGGAGAGCCGGCCGGAGATGGCCGCTGCGGAGGACTGCTCGTCCTCGGTGCCGTCGGGCGATGCGCACCCGATGGCGGCGCTCGCGAGGATGAAGGAAAGGCAGAAGGGAACGAATCGGAGGGGGTTCATGATGCGAAGGGCAGCAGCAAGCCGGATGCCATCATCGAGTCCCCATGATTCTCGTGAGTTGGCTGGCTCGCCCCCACCTGCCGGCCTCGGCGGCGGGCCGTGGGATGGACGGGGGGCTCCACGGTTGGTCGCGCGCACCTGATAGTTCTGCCACCGTGCTGAGGCATCGCGTGCGATCGCCACGATCGCACGTCGCGCCCTCTCTTCCGCGAATTCTGGAGGTTCGCCGGCTGGCGCGAGCCTTGCGGGACGTACGCCTCGGAAGTGGAGGAGAGTCGATGAACGAGAACCTGAAGCGCATGTCGGTTGCTTTGATCGCTCTGTTCAGCGCCGCGTGCAGCGCACTCCCCATGGGAGGCGACGAGAGCCCGTCCGGCGCTGACGAGAGCGAGGTGGCGGGAGCAGCGACGGACGTCACCGGCGCCGAGAGCGAGGACAGCGCGTCGAGGCCGATCGGCCCCATCCGTGGGCTCGCCAGCACCGGGCCCATCATCAACAGCTTCACGGTCGATGGCTACACGCCGACGTCCTATTACCTCGACAATCCGTCCACGGGGACGGCCATCTACACCACCGTTCCTCTGAACGCTCAGGTCGTCTTACGTTGGTCGTACGCGAACGCGATCTGTTCGCTGGGCTATTCGAACCACGTGCTTGGACAACCCGCGACGAGCACGAGGCTCCTGACCAATCTCATCAGCGCAAGCGGTGTCGTCTCGTACACGACGGCCCCTATCAACACGGAGCAGACCTTCGTGTTCAGCTGCGCGGGGAAGATCGACGTCGGCGGTTATAGCGTCAACCAGAACACGTCCCGATCGGTCCACTTCATCCCCGCGGCAGCACCTGCAAGCTGCACATACACGTACGGCGCATGGAGCGCCTGCGTCAACGGGAGCCAAGCTCGCGCCGTCGCCAGCGCGACCCCGTCGGGTTGCGTCGGCACTCCGGTGACGAGCCAGGCGTGCACCGCGCCCGTCATGGTCGATCTCGTCGCGAACGCTCGTGCCTCGACCCGCTGCGCTCGCTACTCGACGTTCACGATGTCATGGACATCGACGCCGGGCGCGACGTGCAAGGCCACGACCGGCAACTGGTCGACCGCGAACGGCAGCCCTCAAAAGGTCGTCTTCACCGGTACCACCACCACGACCTACGGAATCTCCTGCTCGCTGAACGGAGCGACCGCGACCGATACGGTCACCGTGTCGCCCCAGTAGTCGCCGAGGCCGCGATGAAGCGACCTTTCGCTGCCGGGAGAAGGTGCTCGGCCAGCTTCTCGAGCGTGGTGTAACCGATCTCGACCGCGCCGAAGCCAACGACGACGGCGCTCCGCTCGCGAACGGCGCCGCGAGGTCGAGCACGGTCGCCTCACCCTCGGCGAGGCGAGCGCGACGTCCGGCCCGAGCGCGCCACGCCGCGAGCCGTCAGCCCCGGACCCAGGCCAGCGCTTCGGTCACGTCGCGGACGACACGGACGTGCTCGGGCGCGACCCCGTTGCGCGCGACCACGTGGTCCATGATGACGGCCTGCGTGTTCGTCGAGATCACGAGCGCGAGCCGGATGCCGAGCGTCTCGCAGCGCGTGAGCACGAAGCCGACCGCCTCCCGCGTCTTCTTGCCCACGTGCTCCGGGGCGGCGGTGATGTCGAGGATGATGGCCGTCACGCCGGGCGCCTTGCCATCGGCGAAGTCCTGGAGGTGCGACGCGACCTCGGCCGCGAGCACTGCGCCGCGCTCGAACGACAGGTCCGGCCGCCGCCAGACGCGCATCATGGCGACCGGCCCATCGATGGTGGCCTCGTAGTTGTCGCCGCCGGCGTAGCGCCGTCCCATGCCGTCAGGATAAGCGCGCCGCGCGATCCCCACCGCATGATCTTGATGGCGCCTTCGAGCGGACCGGACGAATCCAGCGTCACGCGAAGCTCGTCCCCACGTCGTGGAGCCGGAACTCGCGGCGTTCCGCGCTGTCCGTCGTCGTCCATGGGGCTCCGTCGTGTCGTCGCTGCGCTTGGCCTGGGTCTCTTCGTCTTCGCGGGCTCCGTCCCCGCGCGCGCGGACACGGTGGAGGGGACGCGCTTCGACGTCGTCGAGCGTGCCCACTCCGTCGAGGTCCGGCTCGAGCACGGTCATGCGACGCTCGTCGTCACGCGTGTCGTGGAGAATCCGGGCGGCAGGAGCGATCAGGCGCTCTTCCACCTCGATCTACCCGAAGGCGCCGTCGCCACCCGGCTCCGCACCGCGGGGGTCGGTCGCGACGGCCAGCCGATCTGGTTCGAAGGCGAGCTCATGGAGGCCGAGGCCGCGGCGAAGAAGTACCAGGAGCTCACCGGCATCGGCGGGTATTACCCGAAAGATCCGGCCCTGCTCTCGTGGCGATCGCAGCATCACCTCGCGCTGCAGGTCTTCCCGGTCCCCGCCCGGAGCACGAAGACGATCGAGTACACGCTTCGCATGCCGATGGCGTACGAGGAGGGCCAGTACGTCCTCCGCCTGCCAAAGCTCGGCACGACGGAGCTGCCGGCGCACGTCCGTTTCGTCGCGGCCGACCCCAACGAGACGGTGCTCGTGAACGGCGTCGGCGTGACGGCAGGCAACTCGCTCGTGGCGTCGCGCGACCTCGAGGTTCACCTCCGGCCACGCCCCCTCGCGCCGGCGTCGCCCGCCGCGGCGATCGATGGCGCCCTCTCCTCGACCGCCTTCGCGCGCGACCGTGTCCTCGTGCACGCGCGCATCGACGTCGCGCCGCGGCTCGGCCAGGTCCCGGCGAGCGCGGCGGTGGTGGTGCTCATCGATGTGTCGGTGTCGATGCGCGACGATCTCCCGAGCGCGATCACTGCGGCGAGCGCCTATCTCGGTCACCTGCCGCCGAGCGCGAGCGTCGAGGTGATGACGTTCGATCGCGCGGTGCACTCGCCATTCGGCGGTGCGATGAGCGCGCGCGACGCTATCTCGCGGCTCTCGTCGTTCTCCCCCACGCCCGCGAACGGGAGCCAGGTCGACGAGGCGCTCGCCCGCGCCGACGCGAAGCTCGCGCTCACTCCTGCGCCCGCGTCCGCCCGCCGGGTCCTCCTCCTCACCGATCTCCGCACGCGTGAGTCGCTGACCGCCGAGCGATTCGGTCGCCGGACGCTCGCGAGCGGCGCGCTCCTCCATCTGGCGAGCGTTCACTCCGGGCTCGCCCGTGTCTCTCGCGATGACGAGAGCGCGTGGGCCACGCTTCCGCGCGCGACCGGCGGCCTCTACTGGAACGCGTGGTGTGACGTCCGCGCCAGCGCCACCGATCGCAAGGTCTTCGAAGAGTGGGCGCGTCCGGTCCGCATCGACAAGCTCAAGGTCACCGGGCTGCCCGCAGGCTTCGTCGCGCCAGAGATGCTCCTCGAGGGTCAGGGGCTCGAGCATCTCCGCATCGAGACGGCGCCGGTCGCGACCGTCGTCCTCGAGGGCGAGCTCTGGTCGCGACCGATGCGCTGGTCGACGACCGCGTCGGAGGCCGAGGGCCGCCGCTGGTCCGGTCTCGTCTTCGGCTCGCCGCTTCTGCCGGCGCTGAGCGAGCGCGAGCAGATGACCCTCGCGCTCGCGGGCCGCGCGGTCTCACCCGTGACGAGCTACCTCGCGATCGAGCCGGGCGTGCGTCCGTCGACCGAGGGACTGGAAGTAGGCGAGGGCGCAGGTGGTGGCGGCAGAGCCGAAGGCATCGGTCTCGGCAACATCGGGACGATCGGCCATGCGGGAGGCGGCCCCGGCTCGGCGTTCGATCCGCAGGCCTTTCTCGATCGCGAGCTCGCGACCGCGGCCCGTGCCTGCATGGTCGATCCCGCGCTGGGGGTGACGGCGAAGCTCGAGTCCACCATCGACGAGATCGTCGATGTGCGCGACGTCGCGCTCACCCCGACCCGCGATGCCGTGAAGGAGACCTGCGTGCGCGAGCGCCTATGGCAGGTCACGCTCCCGTCGGACTTCAAGACCGCCCACGAGAGCTGGCAGGCCATCGTGCACCCCTGACGCGGGCTGCGCGGGGTACGCGGCGGCGATCGGGAGCATCGCGCTCGCGATCCGAACCGATCCCGGCCCGTAGTTACAGCTTGTTCAGCGCATCGACGAGCTCGACGAGGCCTTCCGACGACGAGTGCACGTCGTCCTCGTCGCAGTCGAAGTCCCAGGCGTGCTCCTCGTCGAGCGGCGTGGCCTCCGCGAAGCAATCCTTCTCCGGCGCCACGCCGAAGAGGGTGATGCCTCGTGAGTAGCCGTCGGGCGTCATGCGCGCGCGGAGGTCGAGGCCGGTGAGCCGCGCGCTCGTTCCACACGTGCTCACCGTCGTCGGCTCTTCGCTGCTCTCGCGCTCCATCGTCAGCTTGCTCACGTCGAGCGGCGTGATCTGGCCGTCGAGCGTGAGCGACGCAGAGCTCGCTGCCGGCAGCGGCGACACCTTGCTGACCTGACCGTCGAGCCGACCCGTCCACGACGTCGTCACGTGCTGCACCATGAGCTTGCCGTCGCGGCCGTCGATGTCGCCGCGAAGCGAGGTGACCCGCCCGCTCGCGATGGTCGCGGTCAGCTCGATCGAGCTGTAACGCGTGACGCACGTCGCGTGGTACGTGCCTGCGCTCGGCAAGGCCGGAGCGCTCGCGGTCGCCGCGCCCTCCGACGAGGCCGTGTCTTCCGCCGGAGCGGAGGCGCACGCGAAGAGACCAAGGACCGGGAGAGCGAGGAGGAGCGAGGAGCGCATGCCCCCCCTGCCGCACGGAGCGTGCCGGGCGCGAGGGCCATGAAATGCCGGAAATCTCGCGTATTGAAGGCCCCGTCGGTGTCGCACGCGCGAGACGCCGCCGGGGCGAGCCGCGGATCATTCTCGCCTTCCGAGGGTCCGGCCGGGTAGGAGGGCGGTATGACCCGTTCGTCCTCGCGGAGCTCGGCGCGTCGCGCCGCCCAGCCTCTCACCGCACGTACCGCCGATCGTCACGACCTCTATCAGCGCAGCGTCCAGCTTCCGGGTCAGGAGATCGGCTTCCTGAACAAGGTCTTCCGCGGTCACACAGGGCGCCGGCCGCTGCATCTGCGCGAGGACTTCTGCGGTACGGCGCTGCTCTGCTCGCAGTGGGCGAAGAGCGATCCGCAGCGCAGCGCGCTCGGGCTCGACATCGATCGTCCGACGCTCGACTGGGGCCGCGCGCACAACCTGTCGGCGATCGGCGCCGCGGCCGAGCGTGTCACGCTCCTCGAGCACGACGTGCTCGTGCCCACGCGCCGCAAGGTCGAGGTGATCGGCGCCTACAACTTCAGCTACCAGATCTTCCGCGACCGCAAGGTGCTGTTGAAGTACTTCCGGGCCGCGTATCGCTCGCTCACGAACGACGGGCTCTTCGTCCTCGATGCGCTCGGCGGCGCCGAGACCGCGGGGCCCCGCATCGAGCGGCGACGCGTGGACGGTGGCTGGACGTATATCTGGGAGCAGGAACACTACGACGTGATCAACGGCGGCTTCCTCTGCCACATCTCGTTCGAGTTTCGCGACGGGACCGCGCTGCGCCGCGCCTTCACGTACGACTGGCGGCTCTACTCGCTCTCCGAGCTGCGCGACGTGCTCCTCGAGGCAGGGTTCGCCGGCGTCGACGCGTACTGGGAAGGCACCGACGCCACGGGACGCCACGGCTCGGGGACCTTCCACCGGGTGTCGAAGGCCGACAACGACCCCGTGTGGAACGCGTACCTCGTCGCGCGCAAGAGCCCTCCGCTCCGCGGCAGTCGAGACGCGAAGCGCACCTGACGGGCTCCGCGTCAGCGCGCAGGCTCAGCGCGTGAGGCTGATATCGACGGTCACCTCGCGCTTCGCGGGTGCGTCCTGGCCGTTGGCGAGCGCGGTCCATTCGGACCAGCGAGGGAGCACGCCGTGCGCGACGACCCGCCCGCTCGCCGGGGCTCCGGTCGGCCCCATCGTCACCGTGCTCTCGTGACCTTCCGTGCTGAGGTGCGAGAGGAGATGCTCGTCTTCGTACGTGCTGGGGTCGAGTCGCGTGAAGAGCTTCATGACCTCTTGACCCTCGTGCGCGAGCACGCCGACCTGCGGATAGGGCCGATCGGTGACGCCGCTGATTTGCAGGCTCGCGTTGCAGCGGGGAACGTCGAGGTAGAGGATCCACCAGTTTTCGTAGACGAAGGTCGACGCGTTCGTCGCCGTCGTGGCGTCCGCACACTCCACTCCGTCGATGACGATGCTCGCTCGTGTTGCGGCTACATCGGCGACGGCCGCATCGACGCTCGGAGCATCGGTGCTCTGCGGGCTCGCCGTCTTCTCGACGCGCCCATCGAGACTTACCTCCGCGCCGCATCCGATGCAGGCCACGAAGAGCCCCAGCGAGATCCTCCAGATGTGTTGGCTCATGCTCGAAGGGTTGACTCTCCCGGAACCAGACGGCTCAACAGAATTCTGAAAAGCCGCCGAGGCATGGAGGGATCGGGACATGCGGCCCTGGAAGCACGCGCAATGCCACGCATGATTCCGCAGGCTTCGCCCCCTCGCGATCTCGCTACCTGATCGATCCCGGTAGGCTCCAGGAGACGACCGCTCCGGCGACATCTGTCGTGATGACCCGGCTCTCCTGCGGATGCCACACGAGAGCCTCGGGCGTGTCGTCCGTGAAGGCGAACGCGACGGGTTCGGTCCCTTTGCGCGGCTCCCAGACGATGACCCCCATGTCCTGGCCGAGCGATGCGAGGATCGCCTTCCGCGGGTGGAACGCCAGCGCCGTGACCTGCGCCTCGTGCGAGCGGAGCTGAATCGGTGCCGTGCCCTCGGGACCTCTCCCCGAGAAGCTCCAGACGCAAATCGACGCGTCACCGCCAGTGGCGAGCATGGAGGAGTTCGCGTCCCAGGCGAGCGCCTTCGGCTTGAAAGGGTACCCGGTCATCTCCGAGTCCCGTCCCGTGTCGAGCCGCCAGAAGTGCACCGAGCAGTCCTGGCTGCCGCAGGCGACGATCTTCTCATCCGGGCTCCAGGCGAGCGAGACGAGCGAGCCTTTGAATCGAAGAAGCTTGGGATGTTCCCCCGCACCGATCGTCCACACGTACACGCCGCCGTAGCAGGTCGTCGCGAGCTCGGCTCCGCGACGGCTCCACTGAAGCGCCGTCACCGTGCTCGCGTGAGCCTGAGTCTCGAGAAAGGGCGTGCCATCTTCGTTCCAGATGCGGACGAACTTCCCGGACGCGGTCGCGAGCTTCGAGCCGTCCGGGCTCCACGCGACATGCTCGACCCACGGGGTGTTGCCCGGAAGCTCGTGGAGGAGCTCGCCGCCGAAGGAGAACGTGCGCGTCTTGCCGTCTTGCCCGGACGATGCGACCGCCCGCGGACCAACGCTCACGGAGAGGACGCCGCCGGAATGCGCGTCGCGCCGCCAAAGCTCCTTGCCAGTGCCGCTCTCCAGCACGATGAGCGCGCCGGCACCGGTGCCGACGGCGACGAAATCGCCCGACTTCGAGACCGCCAGCGCCGTCGGGTAGTCGCCCGCGGCGAATCGCCAGTCCTCCGTGAGCCCCCGCTTCGTCTTCTTGGCATTCAGGCCAAGCACGATGAAAACCCGCGATTGAGCGACTCTCGATCGAGTCTCCGACCGATGAACACGAGCTCGCTCACCCGAGGCTTGTCACCCCACGGCTTGTCTTCGCGCCCGTCGACGAGCATGTGCACGCCCTGGAAGACGTAGCGCATGTCCTTCCCTTGGACGTTCAAGATGCCCTTCATCCGGAAAATGTCCGTTCCCTGTTCCCGGAGCAGCGTCCCGAGCCACTTGTTCAACTTCGCTTCGTCCACCGCGCCTTCGAGCCGGATCCCCACCGAAGACACCGTGTCGTCGTGGGTATGCCCCGCTGCGTACTCCTTCGCGAACGTCGGCTCGCACGCGCTCTTGGGCCCCTTCAACGTGAGCGAGAGCTCCTCGGGGAGATGCTCGGTGAAGAGGCCGTAGGTGCCGCTCTTCGGCACGCGGAGCGAGAAGGTCTTCGGCCCCTGGGTTGTGAGCTGGAGATCCCAGTGGGTGCCCCCCGGCGTGAGCGTCGCGTTCGGGTCTACCTTCTTCGCGGAGTCCGAGTAGAGACGCACCGCGTCCTCGAGGAGCGCCTTCGGAGGCTCCTTCGTCGCGTCGCCGGTCACCGGGAAGATGACGAGCGACATGCTCGGGTCGGGCCCGTCGGACAGCGATAGCTCGTAGACGCCCTCATCGAGGGAGAACGTGCCGGCCCACTCGAACGGATACTCGGGCTCGAGAAACGTCGGCTTCTTCTCGAGCGCTCGATCGAGGTCGAACCCGCCCACGTCGAGCACGGCCGCGACCGGAACCTCGGCGTTGACCGAGCGATGAATCCGCGCGAGAGCGTTCATCGATCGGATCCGCGCCTCGAGCCGGCTCACGTCTTCGTCGGAGACGAGATCGGTCTTGTTGAGCAAGATGACGTCACCGAAGGCGATCTGCTCCTTGCACTCGTCGGACTCGTCGATGTGGAGCGCGACGTGCTTCGCGTCGATCATCGTCACGATGCCGTCCAGCTTGAACATGTCGCGCATCTCGTCGTCGACGAAGAAGGTCTGGGCCACCGGCCCGGGATCAGCCATTCCGGTCGTCTCGACGAGGATGTGATCGAACTTGTCGCGTCGCTTCATCAAGTTTCCGAGGATGCGAATCAAGTCGCCACGAACGGTGCAGCAGATGCACCCGTTGTTCATCTCGAAGATCTCTTCGTCGGCGTTGATGACGAGCGCCTGATCGATGCCGATCTCACCAAACTCGTTCTCGATCACGGCGATGCGCTTGCCGTGGTTCTCGGTGAGGATCCGATTCAAGAGCGTGGTCTTCCCCGATCCCAGAAAGCCAGTGAGAACGGTGACCGGGATCTTTCCTGACTCCATGTGCGCCTCTCGGTGGGCCTACGCCGCGTGATAGCTTCTGTAGGTTGAGTGCTTTCGTAGCTTGATTGCGAAAATAGCGCAACCGTGACGCTCTTGCACTCGTGATGTCATGACCCCGGCCGGTTCGTCAGAGCGGCAGGAGCGCACGGCTCGCCACGAGCCCGCCCGCCCCGATGCTCAGCGTCCCCGACACCCGCGCGATCCAGATCGGAATCGTCGTGCTCTTCGCAGAGGCCCATCGAAGAGAGAGAGAGAGAAGCGTCGTTATCCCCACCATTCCGAGGACCGTACCCGCGCCGAAGAGCCCGAGGTAGAGAAGCGCACCTCGCTCGTCTCGAATCGTCGCTAGCGCGATGAGGGTCATCGCGGCGGAGCCCGCGAGCCCGTGGACGATCCCGACCAGGAGCGGCCGGAGCGGCGAGATCAGGATCCGCTCCGCGAGTCCCGCCGCCTCTACAGGAGCGTCCGTGGGAATGACCCGTCGCGTTCGGAGCGCGACGAGCCCGAGCGCGATGAGCATCGCCGCAACCGCGAGGTCCATGAGATTGACGACTCGTTCGGGCACCCGAACGCCGCCCATCAGCATCAGGACGCCGACCACGAGCACGGTGACGGTGTGCCCGATTCCCCAGAAGACGCCCGTGCCGATCGCACGGCGGAGGTGTGGGTCGCGGGTCACGATCGTTCCCATCGCCACCACGTGATCGGGATCCGTCGCATGCCGCAACCCGAGCACGAGGCCGAGGAAGAGCGTCGACATGGGAGTCATGGGCGGTGCGCGTCTCCGCGCAGCAGCCGCGCCGCGCCATCCACGATGTCCTCGTGGACCACGTCCGCGAGCGGCTTGTGGATCTTGAATTGCTGGCGGTCGTCCCCGACCCGCATGACCGCGACCACGGTCTCGAGCGGCGGACAGCCTGGCTCGGTGCAGCGGAGCTCGGTGGCCAAGATGACGGCGTCCTCCGGGAGACTCATCGCCTCGCGGGTCCACTCCTTGAGCGTGCGTACCTTGGCCGCGCGCTCGGGCGAGGATCGGTCTCGACCGAACATACTAGCCTACTATCGCGTCCTGGAATCAGTTGCAACACGATTGCGAAATGATATCGAGGAGACGCATGGCAGCGCACAAACTTCCGGTGACCGTCCTCTCGGGATTCCTCGGCGCGGGGAAGACCACGATCCTGAACCACCTCCTCGCGAACCGCGAAGGGCTTCGCGTGGCGGTGATCGTCAACGACATGAGCGAGGTCAACATCGACGCGCAGCTCGTGAAGGGGGGGCCCGTCGCTCTTTCACGCGTCGACGAGAAGCTCGTCGAGATGCAGAACGGCTGCATCTGCTGCACCCTTCGCGAAGACCTCCTGATCGAGGTGACGAAGCTCGCGAAGGAAGGTCGGTTCGACTACCTGCTCGTCGAGTCGACGGGCATCTCCGAGCCCCTGCCGGTCGCGGAGACCTTCACCTTCGACGTCGAAGAGACCAAGACCCGCCTCTCCGAGATTGCGCGTCTCGATACCATGGTCACGGTCGTCGACGCCAAGGCCTTCCTCGACGATTGGCAGAGCGAGGACGACCTCCGCGCACGCAAGGCCGCGCTCGGAGATGACGACGAGCGAACGGTCGCCGACCTACTCGTGGAGCAGGTCGAGTTTGCGAACGTCCTCGTCGTGAACAAGATCGATCTGGTGAGCCGTGACGACGTGGCCCGTCTCGAAGCGATGCTGCATCACCTCAATCCGGGGGCCACGATCCTCCTGTCCGAGCGCGGACGGATCTCACCGAAGGCGATCCTCGACACGAAGCTGTTCGACTTCGAGAAGGCCGCGCTGGCGCCGGGGTGGATGAGAGAGATGCGCGGGGAGCACGTCCCCGAGACGGAGGAGTACGGCATCTCGAGCTTCGTCTACCGCGCTCGGCGCCCGTTTCACCCGCAACGCTTCTGGGACTTTCTTCACGACTCCGGAGATGGTGGCAGCTGGCAGGGCGTCGTCCGCTCCAAGGGATTCTTCTGGCTCGCGACACGCATGGACGTGACCGGGGTCTGGTCGCAGGCGGGCGGCTCCGCCTCCGCCGAAGCCGCGGGGATGTGGTACGCGGCGCTTCCCAAAGACGAGTGGCCTGACGATCCCGACGGTCGCGCGCAGCTCGAGGCGGACTGGGAGGCGCCGTGGGGTGATCGCCGCCAGGAGCTCGTCTTCATCGGGGTCGACATGAACCGCAGCGCGATCCTGGAAGGCCTCGGATCCTGCCAGCTCACCGACGCCGAGATGAAAGACGGCCCCACGTCGTGGCGGACGTTCACGGACCCGTTCCCTCCATGGGACGATCGAGCCGAGGGGGCGGGGGAAGGAGTGGCGTGACGGTGGCGCCGCTCGATTGGCTCATCGTCGGGGGAGGGGTCCACGGCACGTACCTGTCGCACCTGCTTCTCCGTCAGGCCGGCGTTGCGCGGGACCGCTTGCGCGTGGTGGATCCACATGAAGAGCCGCTGTCGTGCTGGGATCGATTCACCCGAAATACGGGGATGCAGTACCTGCGGTCGCCCGCCGTCCACCACCTCGACCTCCACCCGCAAGGGCTCGCGCGCTTCGCGAAGAGAGGCCTCGGGCGAAGGGTCGCTCGCTTCGTTCCGCCCTATCAGCGCCCCGGCCTCGCGCTCTTTCGAGCGCACACGGCATCGCTCATCGAGGAGCACGGCCTTCGCGAGGTACGCCTGGCGTGCCGTGCGACAGGGCTCGGCGGCAGCTCCGCCGGACTCCGCGTCGAGACCTCACAGGGATCGCTCGAGGCGAAGAACGTCGTGCTCGCCCTCGGTCTCTCCGAGCAGCCATGCATACCTGCGTGGGCGAAGGAGGCGATGGCTGCCGGCGCGCGGATCGACCACCTCTTCGACGGCAGCTTCCGGACGGAACACGTCGCCCCGACCGAACGCGTGGTCGTGGTCGGGGGCGGGATCACGTCCGCGCAGGTGGCTCTTGCCCTGGCGCGGCAGGCGGCAGGACGTGTGACCCTGGTCACCCGCCACGCGCTGAGGAAGCATCGATTCGACAGCGATCCGGGGTGGCTCGGCCCTCGGAACATGACCGGCTTCGCGCGAACCTCGGACCTGCGCACCAGACGACGCCTGATCCGCGAGGCGCGGAATCGGGGGTCGGTGCCGCCGGAGATCTATGTCGACCTCAAGCGCGCCCTCGAGACGCGCGCGCTCGTGCGAGCCGAAGACGACATTCTCCGCGTGGTGGCTCGAGAGACCGGCGATCTCGGCGTGGAGCTCGCGGGCGGTGAGACGGTGATCGTCGACCGGGTTCTCCTGGCCACTGGATTCGAGACACATCGCCCCGGCGGACGCTGGCTCGATGAAGCGATCGACGCGCTCGGGCTCTCGTGCGCCGAGTGCGGGTATCCGGTCGTCGACCAAGGGCTTCGCTGGGTTGCTCCAACGGCGACGCCGTATCCACTCTTCGTATCGGGTCCCTTGGCCGAGCTCGAGCTCGGGCCGTCGGCGCGGAACATCATCGGAGCGAGAAACGCCGGTGAGCGCCTCGTCCATGCAGCATGAACGCGTGGCGCTCGCAGCGACAATGGTGTACCCAATATTCTATTGCAATCGTATTGCGTTAATGTAAGCGTCCTCGCCAGTCCGGAGGGCTCGACATGGATGCTGGCAAGGACGACGACTACGAAGACAACGCGGTGGTCAACGAGGCGGCGCGTGGGACGGCGCGCCGGGGGAGGAAGCTGGCCCAGCGGCTGAACCTCACCCGCGATCACGAGTTCGACTACAAGGATCCGCAGGCGCTCGAGTACTTCATCACCGAGCGCGGGAAGATCGTCCCGCGGCGCGTGTCGGGTCTCTCCGCTCGCCAGCAGCGTAGTCTCGCGCTCGCCGTGAAGCGTGCACGTAACATCGCGCTCCTGCCGTTCACCGATCCCAATCCGACGCGCTGATGGAAACCTCCACGAGCGCCACCAGGCTCCCGGTCACGGTCCTCTCCGGATTCCTGGGTGCTGGAAAGACTACCCTGCTGAATCATGTCCTCAGCAACCGCGAGGGCCGTCGCGTCGCGGTCATCGTGAACGACATGAGCGAGGTCAACATCGACGCCCAGCTCGTAAAGACCGGCGGCGCCTCCCTCGACCGGATGGAGGAGAAGCTGGTCGAGATGTCGAACGGCTGTATCTGCTGCACGCTCCGGGAGGATCTCTTGAAGGAGGTCACACGCCTGGCGAAGGAGGGACGCTTCGACGCCCTCCTCATCGAGTCGACGGGGATCTCCGAGCCGATGCCGGTGGCCGCGACGTTCTCGTTCCGCGACGAGAACGGCTTCAGTCTGTCCGACGTGGCGCGCCTCGATACGATGGTCACCGTCGTCGACGTTCAAGGTTTCCTGCGCGAATACAGCACGACGGAGGACCTGCGGGCCCGTGGGATCGCGCTGAGCGAAGCCGACGAGCGGACGATCTCCGACCTCCTGGTCGACCAGGTCGAGTTCGCAAACGTCATCGTGCTCACGAAGGTGGACCTCGTGACCGATGATGACGTCGAGCGCCTCGAAGGGATCGTGCACCACCTCAACCCAGGCGCCCGGATCGTTCGCGCGCCGTTCGGCCGGCTCGCGCTCAAGCACGTCGTGGGCACCGGGCTGTTCGATGACGCGAAGGCCTCCACGTACGCGGGTTGGGCGAGGGAGCTCGCCGGCATCCATACGCCGGAGACGGAGGAGTACGGGATCTCGAGCTTCGTCTACCGCGCGCGGAGGCCCTTCCATCCAGCGCGCTTGTCGGCCTTGTTCGCGAGCGAGTGGACGGGCGTCCTCCGCTCGAAGGGGTTCTTCTGGCTGGCGACGCGCATGAACGACGTTGGCTCGTGGTCACAAGCGGGCCCCATGTGCCGCACGTCACGCGCCGGCTTCTGGTGGGCCGGCGTCCCCCGGGAGCATTGGCCGACGGAGGAGGAGCGCCAGCGCGAGATCCAGAGCATCTGGCAGGAACCCTTCGGAGACCGGCGGCAGGAGCTCGTGCTGATCGGCATCAGGATGGACGAAGCGTCGCTCCGCGCTGGCTTGGAGCACTGTCTGCTCACCGACGCCGAGATGAAGCTGGGGCCCTCGCAGTGGCGCGCGTTCCCCGATCCTTTCGCCTCGTGGGGCCCAAGCGTGGGTGAGCCATCGATGGTCGCATGACGAACGTGACGATGGGCGAGTCGTTCGGCGGAACGTGAAGCCCGATGGCATCCGAGCGTCCTGCACGAAACAGGCGACGTCGAGGTGACTCGCAGGAGGACGCTGCGCTCGACGCGCTCCTCGAACGAATCTTCGCCGTCAACCCGACCGGACGCGCGCTGTCGCGTCGACACGAGCGCGCTCTGTACGAGGAGAAGGCTCACCTGCAGAGCCAGCTCGTCGAGGAGTTCGGCGAGCGCGTCGTCGTTCGTGTCCACGACGACATGCCCGGGATCGTGAGCCTCTCGGTCCCGAGCCTCGATCGGAGCGCCGGACACGCCGTCCTCGGCGATCTGTCGGTACGTGCTCGGGACGTGCTCGAGGCGCGACTCTCCGCGAAGGAAGTCAACCCGAGCCCAGAGCGCGAACCTCGCCCGCGGCCGGCGCCCGAGAGCGACGTCGAGCGTGCCCTACGCTTCATCGATGACTACGACTTCGAGTGCGCCGAGCGCCTGCTTCGAGAGCGCGTCGGCGCCGCGAACGCCGACGCGCCGCGTGCGCTGGACGTGCTCATCCTGCTCTACGCCGACTACCTCGGACGCGACGACGATGCGCTACGCGCGGCGCAGGAGAATCGGCCCCTGAAGCTTTCGTTCGAGAGCCGCCTTGCGCTCGGCCGCGCTGCGATGCGGATCGGCCGATTCGATCTCGCGCTCGAGCACTTGCGCTGCGGGCCGACTTCCGCGCGGGCGAACGCCGTTGCGGAGGTGGTCCGCGGCGCGCTTCGGGAGCGGGCCTGGCCTGTCGTCCAGGAGGGCATCGAGCTCCTGCGCCGAGACGCCACGTACCAAGGCGTCGGCGTTCATGCCGGACTCCGCGAGGAAGAGGAGAGGGTTCGGTCCGTCCTTCAAGCCGTCTCCGCAGAGGAGATCTCGATGGAGGGAGGTCTCGCGGATCTGGTCGATCTCCTTCTGCCGAACCACCCGGCGCGGGTGGCGCTCCGCGATCGAGCGCGAGAGCGTCGCTGCCGGGAGAGCGTCGAGCGATTGCTCGAGAGGCTCGACGCGCTGGAGGCCGCGGCCGACCGGCTCGCCGTGGCGGCGGTGATCGCGGACCTGGAACCCATGAGAGACTTCCTGTCGGAAGAGGAGCGCGCTCTCGTGGATCGCGCGAGCCGAGCACTGAAGAGCCAGCGCGTGGAGGAAGCGGCTCGAGAGATCGTCGACCTCGCGCAGCGGAGCCCCGACGAAGCGACCCTGCTCTCGTACCTTCGTCTTCCGAGCGACGTTCGGGCAGAGGCGAGGAGGATGAACGAGACAGGACTCCTCGAGCTCGTGGAGCTCCTATCGACGGCGCCACACGGAGACCGAGCGATCGCGCGAGCCGCCGCCGCGTGGCATGACGCGAGCCACGCGCTGCCCGAGGAACGGGCGTGGACGAAGATCGCTCCGCACGCAGTGATCCTCGCCCATGTTCCGGAGATAGCGCGCGTACTCGCCCCTCTCCGTAGCGTCGCGCCGGGCCGCGACACAGGGGCGCCCGTCGTCCCCCGTGAAGCGCCGGCCGTTCGGTCTTCGAGCCGTCGTCTGCGCGGAGCGATCGCGACCGCGAGCCAGCCCGTGGAAGAGCACTCGAGCGTCGTCCTCGCAGACGGTCTCGTCCATGTGGACGGCGCCGAGTGCGTAGCGGCCGTTCATCGCGTCTCCGAGAACGTGTGCGAGGTGCGGCTCCACGCCGTGCAGAGCGGGAGATCGGTCGCGCCCATCATCGTTCATCTGGTCTCCGATCCCGGCTGGAGGCCGATCTCCGCCGTTGCGTCGGGCGCCGACCTCCACCTCGTGACGACGGAGGCGGAGCATCACGTCGTGTCGTTCGCGGGTGGTATCACCGTTCGTGATGGTCCTCCGTTCACGGGCACGGACGTTCTACCGAGCCACGTCGTGTGCGAGGGGCGGCTCGTGGCCATTTCCGCGTCGGGCGGCTCGGAACGGGTCGTGTGGGGCGCGTCGCAACCGACCCGCGCACGGATCCAGCCGGCGAGACTCGACATCCGGCGATCGGACGAGAGCATCACCATCTCCACACCGCGCCTCGAACCATGGATGCTCATCGAATCGCCCAAGGGCGCGGAGGTGGCTCCCGTCCTCGTCGAGCTCGAGCAGGGGAGCGATCGCGCGTTCGTGTGGCAGCAGATGGCCGACGACCTCTGGCGCGGGTTTCGATTGCGCGAGGCTGGCGTGCCGATCGCAGCCTGGACCTTGCCATCGCGCGGCGTTCTCGTCGCTACGCGGAGCGGTAGCGGTCCAACCGGGCTCCGGATCGCTCGGCTCACCCTGGAGGGGGACCACCTTCGTCCTGCGCGCACGCTGGACGTCGTGCGCGGCCTCGGCGTGGTTGTCGACGCTGCTCGCCGCCGCGCCTGGGCCGTCGCGCTCGACGAGACTATGCTCCAGCTCTCGGTCCTGCCGATCGGCCTACGTCGCGCGCATCGGCCGACATCTGCGTAGCGAATCGAGACTCACGGAGCCACCCATCCAGGAAGCGTTCGGTGAGGGCCAGCGCCTTCGGCGCACACGTCACGCGCAGCTTCAGGATCCATCCCGCATCCGCGAACTGCTCCACGATCGCGACGCACGGCGCCATGGACGAACCCGCAGGCGTTCCGACCGCCTGGACGCGGTGGCCTCGGAGGGGAGCCGCTCCCGGACGAGCGAGCCCGACCTCGAGCTGCTCTGCCCTCTGCGGGCGCGTCAGCGATGCGAGCATGTCTTGGACAGACTGCGCGAATGCGACGTAGACGGCGTTGGTGCCGGACGCGACCGGGAAGACGAACACCGAGACGACCAGCGATGACGGTGCGCTGTAGCGTACGGAGATGTTCTCTCCGACCGCGTCGTAGCGGTGACAGCCGTCGGCCTGCACGTGCTCCCAGCGCTGGAGGAAGTGCACCCCGCTCGACGCGTGGACCCAGGGCGAATTGGACCGTGACGGATCGACGGTCGGGAGGTGATGATTCACGGGTTGATTCATGTTGATGGGGCGCTCTTCCTCGGCGCCTCGTGGCGCGTCCGCGTCTGGATCCGTCCCGCGGCTCAGCGTCCGAGGCGCTCGAGATCGGCAGCCGAGGAGCGTCGTGGAAGACGGCCACGTCTCTTCGGCTCCCGCAGTCGTTCCTGGGCGAAACGTACGAGTCGCCGGGAGCGCTCCCCTCGAAGCTCGCAATGCGTCCGGCTCCGGAGCACGACCAGACCCGCTCGTGAGAGCTTCGCGAGACGGCGGGCGACGAGGTATCTCGACTTGCCTGTCGCCATGGCGAGCTCGGCGACCGCGCGCGGGCCAGCGAGCAAAGCGATCAGGAGGCGCAGATTCTCCACGACCCCCATCACGTGCAGGGTCGCAGCGGCGCGCTCGAACACGGTCGAGGACTGGCCGCGCGCGCGCCCCGTCGACGCACCTTTGGTCGTCTTGGTCCGACGCCCGGTCGCCATGAATCGAGTAAAGCAATATTTGTTGCAGTCGCAATTGCATTGCCATTTGAACGATTGAACGATTGAACGCACGAGTCACGCTGTCGCGAGCTCGATGGTGAGGCCCTCATGCGCGACGAACGCTCCTTCCCACATACGCTTCGCCTCGTGCGCGAGCCTCCTCATGAACGCGTCGTCGTGTGCCGGATCATGGTGGAAGATGGCGAGCCGCTTCGCTCCTGCCGCGCGGCAGAGCCGAACGCCCTCCTGCCAGGTCGAGTGTCCCCATCCACGATGCGCATCGAACTCTTCGTCCGTGTAGGTCGAGTCGTAGATGACGACATCCGCGCCATCGATGAGTGCGAGGATCTTCGTATCGAGACGAAGCGGGTCATGCTCGGTGTCCGTCACATACGCGAGGGCCCGTCCCGCATGCTCGATACGAAACCCGGTTGCGCCTCCGGGGTGAGCGAGCGCGGTCGTTCGAACGTCGACGCGTCGGCCGATCTCGAACGATGTCCCCGGTGAGAGGTCGGCGAACGACACCGAGGCGTGCATCTCCTCGAGCGAGAGCGGAAAGTGTGGCGGCGTGATTTGGGCGCTCAGGACCCCGTGAATCCTGCCGGGCGACGCGAGCGCGTGGCCCGCTACGATCTGCACCGAGTGCTCCGGATCGTACATCGGCTTGAAGAACGGCAGGCCGCACGTGTGGTCCCAGTGGGTGTGCGAGAGGAGGATCGTCGAGCTCCGAGCTCTCCGCTCGTGGAGCGACTCTCCGAGGCCACGGAGGCCAGTCCCAGCGTCGAGGATGATGGTCTCGCCGCCGACGTCGATCTCCACGCAGCTCGTATTCCCGCCGACGCGGGCATACGATGGTCCTGGGCACGCGATGCTCCCGCGCACGCCCCAGAACGTGGCTCTCACCCGACATCGACGCGGGTAGCGCCTCGCTCGAGACCCTGCTGGATCGCCTGAACCATCGACGGCGGCAGGCCGCCGGGCTCGGCGAGGACCTGTCGCAAGAGCTTCGTCTTGCCGCTTCCGGTCGTCACGATGCTCGTTCGGCGTCGAGGAGCGAGACGTCTTTCGCGGATCGTCGCGACGTCGGGACCGGGACGGAAGGAGGCGGCGAGCTTCGTCGTAGCGCGAGCCGTATCCTGTGACCCCAGACCGCCCCACCGAGGAGGAGCACGATGCCACACCAAGACGACCAAGGCGGCGCGCTCTGCTCCCCCATCGCGTGGATGGCGACGAGAACGGTGCAGCCGAGAACGTTCACGAGGAGCGGTCCCCACCTTCGCGTCATCCGGGCCTCTCGCAGCCCGACGCCGAGGGAGAGGGAGATGCAGACGACCAGAAGTCCGAGGTGCTGCGTTTCGCTCAGCGCGATGCCAACACCGACGATCGATAGGATCTTGGCGTACGAGGCGATGCAACCTGGGCACACCGCACACGCCAGGATCGGTAGCAGGGTGGACCAGATCGCGCTGTTTCGGGATGCGCCCGGCGCCTCGTGATGGTGGTCGCACGCGCAGGAATGGCCGTGGGAGTGATGGGCGTCCATGACCGACGACTAGACCAGAGCGTCACGGTTAAGACAACCTGATTGCATGTGTATGCTTGATACGCTATGTTTTTGGTGCGGCGGGGATGGTCCACGTGACGTTCGGGGGGGCACGAATCAGATGCAACCCGGATACGGAAGTAGTACACTTGAGCAGTGGTGCAATTGAACAAACGGTCCAGCATGACGAAGGCGACCAAGGCGAGGCCGCAGGCCACCCCTCCGAACGTCAAGGATTTCCAGGCCCTCTTGCGCACAGCTGGGCTCCGCAGCACGACGCCACGCATCGCCGTGCTCGAGTACTTCCACACCAACGGAGGCCAGAACAGCCACGCCGAGATCTTCGAGGCGCTGGAGGATCGCGGCTTCGATCGCGCCACGATCTACCGGATCCTGATGGATCTCGCGGAGGTGAAGCTCCTGTCGCGAACCGACCTCGGCGACCACGTGTGGCGGTTCGAGTTGAAGAAGGGCGTCGACGGGGTCGAGCACACCGAAGAGCACCCGCACTTCGTGTGCATCGACTGCGGGGAGGTTTCTTGCCTCTCGGGCGTGACCTTGAGGGTAGACGGCTCGGCGAAGGCGCCGAAGTCGGTCGCCAAGAAGAAGGTGTCGGTGCAGCTCAAAGGGGTGTGCGACAACTGCTCGTAGCCTCGGGCGCGACCGAATCGCGTTGGTAGTTGCAACTCAATTGCTCGAGTGGTAACCAAACCCTCGCATTGGTTAGGAGCTCGCATTGGCAAGGAGGTCGCTTCTCCCGGGATGTGTCCGCGGAGGACGGGCGATCGCGCCCTGACCCCACACGGTCGGCACGACGGATCCGCTAGTGTGCCATCGACACCACGAGCATCCAGTGCGGACCGCGCTGGCTCATATCGTCGCCCTCGGCGTCCTCGCATGGGCGATGCCGGCATGGGCGCAGGCACCGGCAGCGAAGGGAGTCGCGCCGCCACTCGTGGAGCATCACCACGAGGCCGTGTATCCGTCCGACGAGCTCGCCGCGAGAAAGCACGCCGCGGTCGTCCTTCTCGTGTCGATCGACGCGGGAGGACACGTCACGGAGGTCAGCGTGGCGCAGTCTGGCGGGAAGGCGTTCGACGACGCAGCCATCGCTGCGATGCGCCTCTGGACGTTCGCTCCGGCAACGCGTGACGGTACACCGGTCGCTTCGCGCATCCGCGTTCCATTTCACTTCGCGCCTCCCGAGGCACCCGCGCCTCCCGAGGTCCTCGCGCCCGCAATCCAGGGCCAGGTTGGTCCGTCGTCTCCGCCGACGCCGAACGAGAGAGAGCCCGAGCACACCGAGGAGGTGCGCGTCATCGGTCGTTCGTACATCCCGAGCCGCGGCGCCGGGGACTACGAGATCCCGATCGGCAAGCTGGCCGCCGTACCGAGGATGGACTCGGCGAGCCTGCTCCGACTCGCTCCCGGCGTCCTTCTCACCAACGAGGGCGGGCTCGGCCACCCGTACCAGATCTTCCTTCGTGGCTTCGATGCACGCGAAGGACAGGACATCGAGTTCACCGTCGACGGCATCCCGATCAACGAGGTCGGCAATCCCCACGGCAACGGGCTCGCCGATACGCACTTCATCATCCCGGAGCTCGTCAACCGCCTGCGCGTCGTGGAGGGGCCTTTTGCTCCACAGCAGGGCAACTTCGCCGTCGCCGGCTCCGCGCTCTACGATCTCGGCCTCGAACGGTCAGGTCTCACGCTCCAGACACGCGTGGGCTCGTTCAACACGAAGCGCCTCTTGCTGCTCTGGCGACCGGAGGGGTTCTCCGATCACACGTTCGGCGGCGTCGAGCTCTTCTCGACCGATGGCTTTGGCCAGAACCGCGCCGGGGAGCGGGCGACGGCGATGGGCGGCTACGAAGGCACGCTCGGGCAGACGGGCTCGTACCGGATCCTGGCCACATCGTACGCCACGCACTATGGGGCCGCCGGCGTGCTGCGCCTCGACGACGTCCAGGCAAGGCGCAAGGGCTTCTATGACACCTACGACACGTCGCAGGGAGGCGACTCGACGCGCCACTCACTGGGAGCGACGCTGAACGGCCGTGTCGGCAGCGCGAAGGTCTCGCAGTCGACGTTCCTCGTCTTCCGGGACTACCGCCTCCGCCAGAACTTCACCGGCTTCCAGCAGGATCCCCAGCAGACGTGGCAGTCGATCCACACGCAGCGCGGCGATCTCATCGACCAGCGCTCGGCGCAGATCACGTTCGGCGGTCGCGGTAGTGCCCGGCAAGGGTGGACGCTCTTCGGCCAGAAGCAGGAGCTCGAGCTCGGATACTTCGGCCGGTACGACAAGATCGATGCCGTCCAGCAGCGTGATCGCACGGGGACGACCACGCCGTACCGAAAGGACCTCGACCTCGCCTCGGGCCTGGTCAACGTCGGTCTGTATGCAGACGCGAGTCTGAAGCCGCTGTCCTGGGTCACACTGCGCGGAGGTCTTCGGGGGGATCTCTACCACTACCGCGTGACGAACAACTGCGCGCTCGGCGCCCAGAACTCGTTTGGCGGCGACCCTCTCGATACCGAGTGCTTCTCCTCCGACCGCCAAGGGTACCGGAGTCCCGATCAGACCGCCTCGACCTCGGCCTCGATCCTTCAACCGCGCGCGACGCTGCTCATCGACTCGTTCCGAGGTTTCACCTTCAGCGCGAGCTTTGGAAAGGGCTCACGAAGCCTCGATCCGCAGTACATCAACCAGGACCTCAAGACGCCCTTCGCCGAGGTGACGGCGAAGGAGGCCGGCGTCGCATACGTCCGCTCGGCAGGCGCTGTCGATCTCACCGTCCGGTCGGTCTTCTTCGAGACGGAGGTCGACAAGGACCTGTTCTTCAACGAGACGGAAGGGCGGAATACGCTCGCGAACGGGACGACACGCACGGGTTGGGCGGGCAACGCCCGCGCGACGGGTTCATTCTTCGACCTCGCGGCGAACCTCACGCTCGTCCGGGCCACGTTCGACGACACGCATCTGCTCATCCCGTATGCGCCGGGTCTGGTCGCGCGGGCGGATGGCGTGCTCTTCGGCAAGCTCCCGGTGGCGATCCAGGGCCGCAAGCTCGAAGGCTCGCTCGGCACCGGCGTCTCGTTCGTCGGTGCGCGTCCTCTTCCCTTCAACGAGGAGTCACAGACGACGTTCCTCATCGACGCGGGGGCCTCCGTCAAGTGGCGCGCGGTGTCGCTGGGGATCATCACGACGAACCTCCTCGACCGAAAGTATCGTCTGGGCGAGTACAACTACGCCTCGGACTTCCGCAGCCAGCCGTACCCCACGCTCGTCGCAGCACGACACTTCTCTGCGGGAGAGCCGCGCGCGATCTACGGCACGCTCACGGTCACGCTCGATGGAGAGGAAGGTCACCCATGAAGCGTCCTTTTGTCTGGGCCGTCGTCGCGACGCTCGTGGCCACGGCGTTCGGCCCCCTGGTGGAGCTCGGATGCGCAGGAGAAACGGGGAGCAAGCGCTTCTCGTTCGAGGCTCGCGCCGGTGGCGCTCTCCGCGAGGACGGCGGCGGACCTCTCACGTTCTCCAATCAGAGAGGGTGGACCATCAAGCTCACGAAGGCGGACGTCACGATCGGTCCGCTCTATCTCAACGTCGTTCCACCTCTTCGGGACGACACGCAGGGCCTCGCGCCCTCGCTACTGCGTCGTGACGGCATCACCAGAGGAAGCGACGCGCGATGGGCATTCCTCGATCTCTTCGAGCGACGGGCGTGGGCGTATGGCGAAGGGCATCTCGAGTCCGGCCGCATCGTCGGCGAGGTGCTCGGCCAGCTACGATTCAGCGCGCTCTCGCCCGAGCTCGTCTCGTTCCCGGTCACGGGCTCAATCACGCAGGAGGAGATCCGGACGGCCGAGGTCTGGTTCTACCCCGATCCCGGCGTCTCCCCCGATACGACCAAGATCGATACGGTCGCCCTCGACGTCGTCGGTGAAGCGACGAAGGGCAGTGACACCGTTCGCTTTCGAGGGGCGCTCACGCTGAACGACGCGTGGCAGCCGGACGCACCGGCGGGCTCTCGCAGTACGGTGCCCATCACCGACCTCCGGAAGGTCCGCGGGATCCCGGCGCCGATGGTTCCGAGCGAGGGCGGTCACCTCGAGCTGCGCTTCGACGTGACGCGGCTCTTTCGCGGCGCCGACTTCTCGAACCTCGAGTCGAACCCGGCGGACAAGGACGGCACCAAGGTGCTCGTTCAAGCAAAGACCGGGAAGGTCACGACCGACCAGGTCATGACCAATCTCTATCAAGGTCTGCGGGCGTCGACCGGCACCTACGACATCCGCTGGGTCGGCCCGTAGGTCTCGCGCATGGTCTTGGCCGTGGACGCTTGTGCTTGTTGAGTTGCAATAGTATCGAAAATACAGGAGATTGATTATGGCAAGAGCAATCAAAGGGCTCGCAATCCTCGCGCTGCTCGTCGGATCGGGAGTGTTCGTTGCGTGCAGCAGCGACGACAACGCGTCGAACCCCACTCCCACGAATGACGGTGGAACCGGCGGTGGCAAGGACGGTGGCCCTGGTGGCGACGACGGCGGCAATGGCACGGCGTTCACGCCTCCCGCCGACCCGGGCCCCGGCGGCTTCTGGGTGACGGTCTCCGGTGAAGACCTCGCCTCCGTCGGCTACGACTGGACGAGCTCGTCGCTCGCAGACGGCGACCCGCCGGGCTTCGTCGACGGCTGGGCCGTCACGTTCGAGCACGTCATCGTCACCGTCGACAAGATCCGCGTCAACGCCGATCCCGACAAGGACGAAGGGAACCCTCAGGATGTGGGCGCGGTCGTCGCATCGGCCGATGGTCCCTTCGCCGTCGACGCGACGATCGGAGGAAGCGTCGTCGGCAAGAGCGGCTCGCCCGACGAGAAGACGGTGCCGATCGCCGCGTTCAGCAAGCAGTCGAACGGGCAGGCGTTCGATCCGGCCACACGCTATGCGTTCAGCTACGACCTCGTGGCGGCCGCCGCGAACGCGAAGATCGTCAACCTCGACGCCGAGGGGCTCGCGCTCTACGAGGAGGCCACGCAAAAGGGCTGGTCGATGATCTACGCCGGCACCGCGACCTACAAGGGCCCGGCGCCTGCGGCGGGCTCCGTCTTCGAGAAGATTCCGACGGTGGTGAAGTTCAAGCTCGGGCTGAAGAACCCGTCGAGCTACATCAACTGCCAGAACACCGATCTCACGGCGACCGGCGACGAGTTCCCGCGCGGCATCCAGGCGAACGCGAGCAAGTCCACGACGGTCCAAATCACGATCCACACCGATCATGGCTTCTGGGACAAGCTCAATGTCGAGGGGACGCCGCTCCACTTCGATCCGATCGCGGCGAATGCGTCGACCTACGGGACGCCGAGCAGTCCAGGCACCGTCACGATCGAGGACCTCGCGAACGCCGACGTCACGGGCTTCAAGACCAAGACGGGCGACACGCTGCCGGCACGGAGCCTCGTCTCGGACTACACCGCGCCTGCGGGCCAGTTGAAGTTCGACACGAACGGCACGAGCTTCGCTCAGGCCAACAGCTTCGCCGCGTACCTCGCATACTCGGCGGCGTCGGGAGGGCACATGAACGCCGACGGCGAGTGCGAGATCAAGAACAACTTCACCCCCTGACCCACAGTCGGAGGGCGGCAAAGCGCTGCCGCGATGAGGCAGCCAGCTTCGGGAATACCCGGAGTCGGTCTTCTCTCTCTCGCGGCGCGCCAGGTCGTGACACGATTGGTGTTACGTTTGAGTGGCTTCGTGCTACCGCCGATCCGGGAGAGGCGACTGTCGCTCACGGATTGACGCACTTGCCATAGACGCACACGGAGGTGTCGTTGCAGTTGGGGGAGGGGGCACCAGGGCTGGCGCAGGGGCCACACTCGTGCCCTTGCATCGCGCAATCGACGGGGTTGATCATCTTCGCCTCGTCCTCGTACACGGGGCCTTGCTCCTCGGGCGGACGCGCGCGGCATCGATAGGCGCCGTCGAGCCACAGGCAGTCCTGCTCGGCCCCGCAGTCGTGACCGCCCCCCGCCACGCCGTAGGGGCGACACTCGTTGTCGCCCTCGAGATGGGACTCGCTCTCGCCCTGCGGCTCGGGCGGAGCGTCCGCGCTGCAGGCCGCGAGCATGAACGAGACGACGGTGACGCCGCCGGAGACGAAGAGTCGGTGTCGGGACATGCGGACCTCCGCAGCATGCGCAGTGCCACCCATGATTCCGCATGTTTCGCCGCCGTTCGTACCTGATCTGGATCGGTCGGAGGCACACCTGTAAAGGAGGGCGTCTGGGGGTTCGGCTCCGAGCGTCGCTTGCGCAGACCCTCGCGCGCTCGCGCAGCGCCGCGGGGCGGTCGGGGCGCCGGGGGCCGACCCCCCAGACCGCGAGAAAATACGGCGATCCTGCCTCTTTCGCGGGCGCGTGGCCCGGCACACCGCCTGCTTCGAGGGGTGCCGTGATTCGCGCTCTCGCTCTCCCCCTCGCGCTCGCTCTCTCTCTCTCCTGCGTCGTCGGCTGTACATCGGAGGCCATCACCGAGGAAGAGGGCAGCCGCACCGATGCGCTCACCGCGCCGCGCGCGAACGAGATCGTGTTCGGACGGGACGCGAACGAGCGCATCACGAGCGTCCCGATCCAGAAGAGCCAGCGCGACTTCCGCGTCGTGTTCTCCGTCCCCGTCGATGACCTTCGCGCCGACGAGACCCTCGCCGTACGCGGCGAGGTCACTCTCTCCACGTGCGTGCCGAGCGAAGGCGCGCCTTGCAAGCGAGTGACGCCGTTCGACCCGCGCTTCATCACGAAGATCGTCCTCGCGGGATCCGCCAACGACGCGACGGGCGTCGATCTCACGGACGCGAGGGACACGATCTGCAACCGCCGCGAGCACCACTGCACGCTCGTCCTCGGGGAGGGCACGAAGAAGGGCTTCAGCGGCTCGAAGTTCGTGAACCTCGTCGTCGCGGCGGAGGGCAATGGCGCGACGAATGCCGACCTGATGAAGGTGGAAGAGAAGCACGGCGGCGTCTATGTCACGCGCCTCGGGGCGGGGGCCGACCCTGGCGGGCGCACCGTGAAGCTCGACGACGTCTCCGGTGGTTCGATGAAGATCGACAACGTCGACGACAACGGCGGCTCCGGCCGGCGCGATGCCCACGTCACCTACCGCGGGAAGATCGCGGTCGTCCCGGGCGCCGTCCTCGACGTGGACGGGATCATGGTCGCGAAGGTCGACGACGGCTCATGCGACCCGCTCATCATGAATCAGGTCTTCGTGACGAAGGATCGGACCGATGATCCCGAGAAGGGCGCGCTCCTCGCGCTCACGGCGCAGAACGGCACGAACTGCCTCGGCTCGAGCTGCACCTACCGGAAGTCTGGCGCCGGCGAGCTCCCGAAGGACGCGCCGAGGGAGGTCTGGGTCAGCGTGGTCTCGAAGGCGGGCCGCTCGTGCGCGGCCTCGGGAGACAGATGGTCGGTCGGCAACGGCAGCAGCTTCACCGTTCGCGTTCGTCATTGAGCTCTAGCGTCGGGGCGGGCGCGCGCTCGCGGGTCGATTGGGCGTGGGCGCCGGCGGGCTCGAGACCGTGTTCTTCGGCGGCGGGCGCATGAGGCCTTGGGCGTCGATGCCGCGAGCGATCGGCGCCTCGTTCGGACGGGGCGGGCCACCACGGGCGATCAGGATCTCGACGCGCGGCGCATGCAGGCCCAGGCGTGCGGACGGGCGCTGGAGCTCTCCGGCAGACGCCACGACGATGCGTCCCGGGGCCACGCCGCCGCTCATCAGGTGTCTCATCACGCGCTGTGCGCGGGTGAGCCCGAGCTCGATGTTCGCGGGCATCGTTCCCATGAGGTCGGTGTAGCCGACGAGGACGACCGTCGTGTCCTCGTTGGGCGGCGCGTTGAGGCACTCCGCGAGGCCGAGCAGCGCATCGATCTGTGTGGCGGTGACCGCGGTCGAGTCTCCGCTGAACGCGACGACGGGCGGATCCGCGCACGGATCGGCGTTCGCGCTCGGCGCCGGATCGGGCAGGGCATCGTGTGAAGTGGCGGGAGCCACCGACGGCCTCTCTCCGGGAGCGGCCGTCGCGATCGTGCTTCCCACCGGCTGCTGGAGCACGACTCCGCGCTCCGCGCATCCCGCCGTTGTGAGCGCGAACAGGACAAAGGAAATCGCTCTCATCGCCATCGAACATGATGCACCCAAGCTCACCTGGGTCAAACACGACAAGCGGGAGATCGAACGACTAACTGCGACAGCCGTGAGGCTCCGGATGAATGCCATTCACCGAGCGCCTCGACGGTGAGGCGCTTTGAACCGCCGCGGGCTCGAACCGCCACGGCGAGAGGAGGGCCCGAACGCGCGCCGTCCCGTCGTAGGTCTGGATCAGGTGGTGGGTCGAAGCGATCGCCTCGTGGGCGCATGCGGTGGGCAGGTCGTCGCCTTGTACCTCCGCGAGCACGACGGTGATGTTGTCGTCGCCGCCGCGGAGATTGCCGAGGTCGACGAGCCATCGGCAGGCCGCTTCGAGCGTGACGTGATCGCCGAGCGCGCGAAGGATCTCATCCTCTCCGACCGCGTTGGTCAGACCGTCGGAGCAAAGAACGAAGCGGTCTCCCTGGCGGAGCTCGAGCGTCGAGGCGGCGACCGTGAGCCGCTTCTGCGCCTGGCCGACGACCTGCGTGAGCTGATGCGCCCAGGGTGAGCTCTCCCTCTCGGCATCATCCATCAAGCCGGCCGCGATCATCGCCTCCGTCGTCGTCTGGTCGGACGTCAGGAGCGCGAGGACGCCGCCACGCGCGAGGTAGATCCGGGAGTCGCCTACGTGCCCGATGTGCGCTCGCCTTCCGTCGATGTGGAGCGCGGTGAGCGTCGTACCCATGCGCTGGGCACCCTCGCGTCCCTTCGCCAGCTCCCGGACCGCTTGGTGTGCCTGCTCGACGCCGCGGCGCACGCGATCCGCCGTACGCCCATGCTCCTCCCGCATCGCGCGCGCGAGCTCGCGGCTCGCGGCCCGGCTCGCGATGTCGCCGTCGGCATGACCGCCGAGGCCGTCGGCGACGGCGAGCAGCACGCCGTCGCGGAGACACGTGAAGGTCCCGCACGACCGCTCGTCGTCGGCGGCGGCGTTGAGATCTTCGATGATGAACGAGTCGTCGTTCTTTGTTCGCTCGAGACCGACATCGGTCAGTCCTGCCACACGCACGGTCGTGGAAGAAACGGGCATCCAGAACCCCCACCCCCACGCATGCCCCCGCGAGCCCCGAGGCACCCGTCCCAAACGCGGCTCGCTCGCAACGGTCGGAAATGAGACCGATCTGCGACGACATCTCGGTCGCAGCCGCGCCGCGTCGGGAGGAGGAGCTCGGTACTCTGGCGCAGGCCCCGGGCCCTGCTGCCGGGCGAGGTCGTCGAGGTCGAAGCGCCGCTGGCAGCGGCGGCGATCTCGGCGACGACGCGGAGCGCATGGCGCTCGGTCGACACCCGCGCACGACGCACCATGCGCGACGTCGGGAGCCCGAGCGCTTCGGACTCGTCGTCATCGGGGCGTTCGCCCAGGTCCGGCGGCGCGGCCGAGCGGAGATCGAGCAGCGGCGTGGCCGAGTCGGGGTCTGCGCCGACACAGAATCTCACGACCTCGCCGGCGAGCGCGGCGTGTCTGGCCTCGTCGCGCGCGATTCGTCGCAGGACCCGGCTCACGTTGGGGTCACGTGCGCGCCTCGCCCGGGCGGAGGCGACCCGTGCGGCGAGCCCTTCCCCGAGCAGGCCGTCCGTGACGGAGGCGATGGCCACGTTCACGTGGGTCGCCCGATCGGGCGGCGGGCGCGTGGCCGCGAGCTCGAAGCGCCCCGGTTCGAGGTCGGCGCCGAGGTACTCGGCGGCGATGCCGAAACAGAGACGTGCATGCTCGATCTCGTCGAGCGCCGCGCGCTGAACCTGCGCGAGGAGCGCGGGCGGCGCACCCAGGGCGATCAGATCCAGCGACAGATGCGCGAAGGCGGCGATCGAGGCGTGCTCGGCCCGCGCGTCTTCGAGCCACGCTTCGCCCAGGCGCCGTCGGGCGCTCGCGTCGAGCCCGTCGAGGTCGACCTCGGCGCGCGCGCGCCACGCCGCGCCGCGCCGAAGGGGCGCGACCGAGCCCGAGCCGCCCGGAAGAGGACGCCCCTGGCGCATACGTAGATCGATCGAGGTCATGAGCTCGTAGCCGAACGTCACCGAGGCTCCGAGCGTCGGCACGCCCTCGGTCTGACCGCCGAGCCCGAGGTTCGCGAACCCTTCGAGACTGAGCGTGGGGACGAGCTGCGCTTCGCCGTAGCGGACGACCTCGCGTCTCTGGAGCGCGAGCATCGGCCCTAGCCTCACCCCCGCATACGCGCCGCTCGGGCCGCCGAGCGAGCTCCCGAGCCGCACGCTGCTACGCAGTCCGAGCGGGCTGTCCTCCAGCGGGTAGCCGAGCTCCAGCCCGCTCTCGAGCGAGGTGTAGGCGCGGCCGTCCCGCAGCCTGGCTCCGCCGGCGAACGTCACGGGGACCGAGACCGCGGCCTGGTGTGCCCGATTCATTCCGACCGCGCCCGTGATCTCACCCTGCACGATCGCGTCGCCGCGTTGAACCTCGGCTCGCGGCCCACCGCGCACACCCGCCGCGCAGCTCGGGAGGAGGAGCACGAGAGACCCGATGCGAAAGCACGCGGAATGCACTCGCAAACGATAGCGAGATCACGACGGCGCGAGGACGAACTTGGTGCCGTGGCCGCGCTCCGTCACGACCGTCACGGTGTATCGAGCGTCGCGCAAGTAGGCGCGGACGGCGTCGAGGCCCACGCCGCGGCCGGCGAGGCCGTCGCTCGTGGCACGAGTCGAGAGGCCGGGATGGAAGACGAGCTCCATCGGCTCGCCCTCGATGCCGAGCGCCTCGGCCCGCGCGCGGACCGCTTCGAGATCGATCCCGCCACCGTCGTCTTCGACGACCACCACGGGGCCGTTCTCCCCCTCGGTAGCGGAGAGCCACACCGCGCCCACGGGCTCCTTGCCGCTTCCAACGCGCTGGTCTTCCGGCTCGATGCCGTGCGCGACCGCGTTCCGGACGAGGTGCGCGATGACGCCGCCGAGGACGCCTGCCAGCGCGGGCGGGATCGGGACCTCGCGCCCTTCGATGAGGAGCTCGACCCGCTTCCCGTCGCGCCTCGCCCAGTCCGGCGCGCGCTCGGCGACGGTCGCGGTTGCTTCGCCGAAGGGGCGCGAAGCGAGCCGATCGACGGCGTCGCGAAGAGCCGCAGAGCCTTCGCCCGCCTTCGCGAGCACGGACTCGAGGTCGCTCCGACGGACGGTCGTGAGGTCGAGCGCCGTCCGGCCGATGGGCGAGACGGCGACGAAGTCTTCGCGGGCCGCGCCGAGCGCGTCGAGCGCGCGCCGGAGACCGAGGGCCACGGCAGCTCCGTCGGCCTCTCCGCGGCGCACATCGGCGAGCACGGCCTCGACCTCTTCGAGCGCGGCCTCGAGGTCGTCGAGCTCGAAGGCGCGCGCCTCGCTCTTGGCGGTGTGGACGTGGCGGAAGATCTCGATCGCGAGCTCGCCGAGCTCGTCGTCGTCCGCCTCGGCGACCTCCCGGCGCGAGCGCTCGAGGCGCTCCTCGGTCTGCGCGAGGAAGGTGACGAAGAGCTGGGTGCCTCCGGCGACGAGGCGGCGCATCGCGGCCATGCGTCGCTTGTGCTCCTCTGCCGCCGTGTCGATCGCCTTCTCGAGGCGCTTCTTCTCCGACACGTCCGTCGCGAGGACCATGACGCGATCGATCGCACCGTCCTTTTCGACCGGGCGGAACTCGAGCGCGAGCGTCAGCGGGGCTCCCGACTTCGAGACGGTGACCTCTCGCGGCGCGAGCTCCGCGATCTCCGACCACGCGCCGACGCTCGCGTCGAAGGCGACCGATGCCCACTCCCCGAACGCCTGCGCCTCGACGTCGATGCTCCCAGCTCCGAAGAGGAGGTCCTGCACCTTCTTTCCCTCGAGGGTCTCGTTCGCGAACACCTTCGTCGCCTGGCGGGAGACCGCGCCGCGGACGTCTCCTTTTCGATCGAAGGCGACGATGGCTTGGCCCATGTGGTCGAAGAGGTCGCGGAGGTTCTGGGTCGCGTCCTTGAGCCGCTTCTCGCGGTCGCCGATCTCGGCGCTCATGCGGTTGAACGCCGAAGCGACGTCCGCCATCTCGTCCTCGCTCTCGAGCGTGATCTGCGTGCTGAAGTCGCCGTGGCCGACGCGCCGCGCGCCCTCTGCGAGCCGGCGGAGAGGGGAGACGATCTGGCTGCGGGAGACGAGGATGAGGACGCCGGCGGTCCCGACCGCGAGGAGGAGAGAGAGCCAGAAGATACGCGTGCGGCTCGAGGCGTAGGCCGCGTTCTCGCGCGCCAGCGAGAAGGTGAGGCGGGCGCGCCCGACGATGACGTCGCTGCGTCCACGGACGACGCGCGTGACGACGATCCGATCGTCGAGCGTCGTGGTCTCGCCCGCGTCGCCGGGCGGAGCCAG
Source organism: Labilithrix sp. (assembly GCA_046351255.1). Lineage (GTDB taxonomy): Bacteria > Myxococcota_A > Polyangia > Polyangiales > Polyangiaceae > Labilithrix. The sequence goes on along the minus strand of JAXLYU010000024.1, from coordinate 42,572 downwards.
CTCTGTCCCGTGGCAGCCGCGGTCGAGCCCCCCGGCGACCTTGCCGTCACGGGCGAAGACGGACGCGCAGAGCACCTCCGCGTTCGTCTCGAGGTTGTGGAGCTCGCTCGTGATCGCGTCGCCGTCGTCGAAGTCGAGGGGCGCCGCGAGAGAGGCGGCGAAGAGGTCGGTCACCATCGTCGCCGCCGTCGCCTTCGCCGACAGGAGCGACTGCCGCTCTCGGCGCGTAAGCTCACGAAACAACAGGCTCGATACGACGACCAAGACGAGGGTCGTCGCCAGGGCGAGCTTCGCGCCGATGGAGAGCCGCGGCCGCTTCAGCCTCGCTGAAACCATGGTAGAGGGGGCAGCGTATTGCATCGGGTCCGCCTCGTCCTGCTCACGATCGTCTCGTGCGGGCTCTTCTCCGAGAGCACGCTCTCGGCCGCGGAGGAGGTGCTCGTCCCCCCCGCGCTCCAGGCGGAGCTCGTGGCCAAGGTCGCGGGTTACGACAAGAACTTCGCGACCCGGGCGGGCGATCGCGCCCACGTGCTCATCATCGTGCTCCCGACGAATCCGGACTCGACGACCTTCGGGACCAGCATCCAGACCGCGCTCGGAGGCCTCCCCGCCATCGCCGGTCTGCCCCACGACGAGACGATCGTGCCCTATCCCGGGTCGGCGCAGCTCGTCGCGCTCTGCAAGTCGAAGCGCGCGGCGATCGTCTACCTCGCCCCCGGGCTCCGCGACGAGGTCCCGAAGGTCCGCGCCGCGCTCGAGGGCACGAGCGTCCTCAGCGTCAGCGCGAACGCGGAGGACGTCGCGAAGGGGATCGTGCTCGGGTTCGACCTCGTCTCGGGCAAGCCGAAGATCGTCGTCCAGCTCACGCAGGCGAAGAAGCAAGACGTGGCGTTCCGCTCCGAGCTCCTCAAGCTCGCACGGGTCATCGAATGAAGCAGGCGTGGCGCCTCCTCGCGATCGTCCTCGCTGCCGCCGCGGCTTGGTCGCCCGCGTCCGCCCTCGCCGACGAGCCCGGCGGCAAGGACACGAGCGACCTCGAGGGGCTCCTCGACGAGAACGTCGTGTCGACGGCGTCGAAGTCGAGCGAGGTCGGCGCGACCGCGCCTGCGACCGCGACCATCATCACGGCCGAGGAGCTGAAGAGCCAGGGGATCCAGACCCTCGCGGAGGCGATCGACTTTCTCTCCCTCGGCGCTGCGACCTCCGACTCGCAGCACCGCATCGATGTCGGCGCGCGTGGCGTCATGCTCCCGCTCGACAACGGGGACCACGTCCTCCTCTTGATCAACGGTCACTCCGTGAACGACGCGCTCTTCACCGGCTCCAGCTTCGGGCGTGGGGCGGGGATCCCGATCGAAATGATCGACCACATCGAGGTGGTCCTCGGTCCGGGCTCGGTGCTCTACGGCTCGAACGCGATGCTCGGCGTCATCAACGTCATCACCAAACGCGCGAAGGACTGGCCCGGCGTTCATGCGGGCACCGTCGTCGAGATCGGGCGCTCCTGGCGGGTGACGGCAGGCACGGGCCTCACGTTCGCCGTGCCCCACATCGACAAACCCGCCGAGCTGACGGTCGGGCTCGAGCTCTACAAGCAAGACGGCCCCGCGCTCCTCTACGACTTGCAGTATGCAGGCATCGATCGCATCAGCCAGAGACCCCTCCGGACCTCGCGAGGCGGCCTGGAGAACGGGTACTGGGGCGGCGTCGCGCGAGACGCGTACTACGCGCGCACTCCCGCCGGGGTCCTCCGCCTCACGCTCGGTGACTTCGAGCTCTCCGCCCAGGCGAAGATCCATCGCAGCGCCGCGCCCTATCGCTCGAAGTTCGACAAGAGCTACCTCGATTTCGACGACCCGAGCTCCTACGACGAACAGCGGCACCTCTGGTTCGACGTCACCCATCGCGCGACGCTGTCGTCGATCGTCCGGCTCACCTCTCGGGCCTACGTCGACCTCTGGGACTGGTACACCGACGTCAACTCATCGAGCCGCAGCGCCTGCTTCTCCGCGGGTGACGGCAACATCCCGACCTGCACCTTCGCCGGCCGTGGCGTGGCACGCTGGGGCGGCGTCGAGGTGCGCGGGAGCTTCGACTGGTTGAAGAACGACCGCTTCGTGACGCTGCTCGGCGTGGACGAGCGGATCCGGCAGGCCGGCTTCAAGATCGACTTCCTCGACGCGAGCACGCGCGTGCCCTTCGCCTCGAGCACGGGCATCGTCGACCGGCAGGACAACCTGCTCGGCGCCTACCTCCAGCAGACGTGGCTCCCGGCGTCGTGGCTCAGCTTCAACGGCGGCGCTCGCCTCGACCTCGTCACGCGCTTCGACCCGGTCGTGTCGCCGCGGCTCGCGGCGGCGGTGGTGCCGTGGTCGGGCGGCACCTTGAAGGGCGTCTACTCGACGGCGTTCCGCGCGCCGTCCTTCATCGAGAGCGACATCTCGCAGCCGCTCCAGATCAAGGCCGACCAGCTGCTGCCCGAGCGTGTGCGCTCGGCGGAGGTGTCGTTCGAGCAAAAGGTGGGCGCCCAGCGTCTCTTCTTCGGCGTCTTCCGCTCCTGGTGGCAAGACCTCGTCGAGAATCGGCAGCTCACGATCGCCGAGCAGCAGGAGCTCGTGAACCAGGGGAAGATCTCGATCCAGACCTTCGGCGTCGGCCAGTATCGAAACGTGTCGTCGATCGACAACCTCGGCTGGAACGCTCGCCTGGACGGATCGGCGTACCGGGTGCTTCGTTATGGGGTGAATGCGACCGGTTCGATCGCCGAGCGCCAGGAGCGCGGCCTCGCGGCCGCTCCGCTCGCCGTCGCGCCGAAGCTCTTCGGCAACGCTCACGTCGCATGGGAGCTGCCTCGCGGCTGGCCGACGATCGGCGTCGCGGGAACTCTATCGGGCCGACGCCCGATCGACCGCGCCTACGACGCGGGCTGGACGACGGGGACGATCGTGAGCCCGCAGCTCGTGCTTCGGCTCACGCTGACCGGACCCGTCCCGCTCCTGAAAGGGCTCTCCTACCGGGCACAAGCGACCTACGCCTTCGAGGACAAGGCGCCGTATGTGGTCGGGCCGAACCAGTTCAAGGACGAGAACGCGCCGCTGCCCAACCTCCTTCCCGTCGACCAGTTCCGCACCGCGGTCGGGCTGTCGTACGATCTGGATCTCTGATCATGCGCGTACGAAGGCACGCAGCCGTAGCCGTCGGTGTCCTTCTCGCAGGGATCGCGCTTCGTGCCCTTCCGAGCTGCCTCGACGTGACCCCCATCGTCGTCATCAAGGACAGCAGCGCGACGAGCACGAAGTGCGTGCAGTGCCTCGAGTCACCCGCGGGCTGCGCCTCGCTCATCGCCGCCTGCCGGAGCGATCCCGAAAATCCCGAGTGTGGCGGAATTTACGATTGCATGGTCGCCAACACCTGCCTCGACCTCCCGGTCCTCGACGACAAGATCCGGTGTGGTCTGCCCTGCGCACAGGAGGCCGGCGTCGCGAGCACCGACGACCCGATCGTCACGAATTACCTCCTCGGCCTCGTCCTCTGCGCCCAGAAGAACTGCCCCGTGGACTGTGATCTGACCGAGGGCGGTGTGGGCTTCTGACCCAGACGTCCGCGCTCGCATCTCAGGTCTGCGACCAGCGTCGTTCTTGATAGCCTCATGGAGTGGTGGTGAGTGTCGGACAGCGGCGGCTTTCACGCGCGTGCGTCCTCGTGACGTTCGCGCTCGTGGTCGCGTGCGGTAGCCCCGACGATCCCAAGATTCCGGACGCTCCGACCGCCGACGGTGGCGCGCAGACCGCGTGTTTCGGCGCCGCTGATGGGACGCCTTGCGAGGGGAACCGCGTCTGCGTGAACAGCAGCTGCCGTGATGCTGCGTGCGGCGACGGCCTCGTCACGCCCCCGGAAGAGTGCGACCTCGGACAGCTCAACGCCGCTGGCGCAGGCTGCGAGCCCACGTGCCGCTTCAGCTGCGTCGCGGGCGATGCGGCCCGCGGATGCCCGGCGAGCGCGCCCTGCCTCGAGGACGGCGTATGCGACGCCGCCAAGCACACCTGCGCCGCGGGAAAGCCCAAGCCGACCGGCGCCGCGTGTGGCGATGGCGGGCTCTGCAAGGGCGACGTCTGTGAGACCAGTCAGTGCGGCGACGCCATCGTCACGGCGCCCGAGCAATGCGACAACGGCGTCGCGAACGGGCCGGGGAAAGGCTGCGAGTCGAACTGCACGAAGACCTGCAGCGATCCGGTGAAGGACTGCCCCGCCGATCCCTGCGGCAAGACCGCGTGCGGTCCCGCGCAGACGTGCATCTCTACCCCCGATCCGTCGAAGAACGGCGCGGCCTGCGGCACCGGCTTTCAATGCTCGAATGGCGCGTGCGTCGCTCCTGGCGCGGTCTGCGGGAACGGTACGAAGGAGCAGGGCGAGGACTGCGACTTCGGCCCCGAGAACGGACCGAACAAAGGCTGCGAGACGAACTGCAAGCTCTCGTGCACGAGCACCTGCCCCGATCCCAACGCGTGCGTCGGCTCGCCGGCGTGCACGGACGTGACCGTGAACGGACAGGCCGGGAAGAAGTGCGTCGCCGGCGCCCCGAAGTCCGACGGCTCGACCTGCGGTGTCGGCAGCATCTGTCGTGGCGGGTCGTGCGCGCCATCGGTGTGCGGCGACGGGTTCCGCGACGCGGCGCGCGGCGAGCAGTGCGACGACGGCAACGTCGTCAACCTCGACGCCTGCGACGCGAAGTGCAAGTTCGAGCAGGACCATCGCGTGGTCTCGCTCAAGCTGCAGTTTGGCACCGACGCCTACTGCACCGCGAACGGGCTCGGCGGCGCGATCGGTTTCTTCGCGCAGTCGAGCTTTCAGGGATCGATCGACAGCGGCATCAAGGACGGCTCGGTCTCGGCCCTCTTCGCGTTCCAGAGCGGCGCGGACCTCGCAGGCGTGTCCGGCGCGGCGACGCTCGGGAGTCTCTCGGGGGATCCGACCACGAACGCGCCGCCTTACGATGGCGTGAACGCGCTCGACTGGTGGTACACGCCGACCGCCTCTCACATCGACGACGCGCGGAGGCCGCGCGCGACGCTGACCGGCGCGTTCGCGGGCGGCGAGCTCAACGCCACCGGCTCGATGAACATGATCGTCAGCGTCGGAAACGGCCTCGCCAACCTCGCCGTCTCTGGCGCGAAGATCAAGATGCCGATCGGCCCCACGTCCGTCCCCAAGACGGCCGCGGGAACGAGCCCACCCGGACATCTGGCGAGCGAGAACCTCGTCTCGGGTCTCCAGACCTTCGAGCGTGGCGGCAACACGGTCGCGTCGCCGACCGCTCGCATGTGCGGCAACGTCAGCGCGCTCTCGCTCGATCGCTCGCCCGTCCCCACGGATCTCCTGCCGGGCGGCGCGAACGCATGCGTCGAGGGATACGGCCCTGCGAACCGCCTCCTCGACGTCATGGTCAACGGGTGCAAGGTCACCGCCCTCAAGATCGTGGCCATCAAGGCGACGCAGCCCGACCAGGTCGATCCGGCCGCGCCCGTCGCTGGGGCGGGCGGGGCCTACACCCTCACCGTCGACGCGTCGAAGCGTGTCACGGCGTGCAAGGACAAGGCTGGCGCCCCGGTGGCGCTTCAGACCTGCCTCGCCGCGGCCGCCTATTCGATCTCGTTCAAGTACGCCACCGAACGCGTCATCGTGAGGTAGGCGAGGTGTCCTCGAGCGAGACCCGGATCGGGAAGTACGTGATCTGCGGCGAGCTCGCGGCCGGCGGGATGGCGACGATCTGGATCGGGCACTCGGTCGGTAGCTCGCGGCCGGTCGCGATCAAGCGACTCCCTCCCCAGTACGCCTCCAACATCGACTTCGTGACGATGTTCATGGACGAGATGATGATCGCGAGGCGCGTTCGTCACGTGAACGTGGTCGAGACGCTCGACGTGCTCAACACCGGCAGCGAGCTCTGTCTCGTCATGGAGTACGTCGAAGGCGAGACGCTGTCTCGCATCATCAAGGCGTCGCGGACGAAGGGAGAGCGCATCCCCTTGCCGATCGCCTCGAGCATCATCTCCGGCGCGCTCGACGGGCTCCATGCCGTTCACGAGGCGCGCGCCGACAATGGCGCGCCGCTCAACGTGGTCCATCGCGACGTCTCCCCGCAGAACGTGATGGTCGGGATCGACGGCTACGCGCGCCTCCTCGATTTCGGCGTCGCGAAGGCCGCGGGTCGCATCCACTCGACCCGCACCGGCCAGCTGAAGGGCAAGATCGCTTACATGGCGCCCGAGCAGCTCGAACGCGACGACGTCACGCGGGCGTCCGACGTTTATGCGGCGGGGGTCGTGCTCTGGGAGGTCCTCGCCGGGCGCCGCCTCCACGACGCGGAGAGCGAGGGCGCGCTCGTTCGGATGGTGCTCGCTGGCCCGCAGTCCATGCCGAGCGCGCACCGTCCGGAGGTCCCCGCTGCGCTCGACGCGGTCGTCGCCACCGCCCTCGCGCGGGATCCGGCCGCGCGATTCGCGACGGCCCAGGCGATGAGCGCAGCCCTCGAGCGCGCGATGCCGCCCGCGCGCGCGAGGGGGGTCGGAGACTGGGTGGGCGCGCTCGCGGCGACGTCACTCGCGCGGCGCGCCGAGCACGTGAAGAAGCTCCTCGAAGGAGAGAGACCGCCGGCTCCGCCGCGTACGCCGTCGAGTCAGTCGCACATCGCCATCGCCACCGCGATCATGGCGCGTCCGTCGTCGGAGCCCAGCCCGAGCTCGACACGGATACCCGCGGCACCACCCTCGTCGACGCCGAGCTCTCTGCGTTCTCGCCCGCCAGCGTCGAGCCGTGAGCCATCCTTCAGCTCCGGCGGGGCTCCACCATCGAGCTCGCTCCGGTCGCGGGCTCAGGACAGCGAGCCCGGGAGCGGCTCGTCGAGCTTTCTGCGGGGGGACTCGAAGCCGGGGGTCGGTGGCAAGCGCATCCTCGTGATCGACGACAGCGAGGTCATCCTCGCCGACGTCCGCCGGGCGCTCGAGGCGGAGGCCGACGGCTATCACGTCACGACGACGACGCAGACCGTCGGCACGGCTCGCTTCCTGGTCGACTGCGATCTCGTGATCATCGACTTTCACATGCCCGGCATCGACGGCGGAGGCGTCATCCAGTCCCTCCGCGCGGCCGCGCAGGCGACGAGGCGGACCTGCCTCTTCTACCTCTACACGGCCGATCCGTCGGTCGCGAAGAGGTTCGCCGAGCTGGGCTTCGATGGCGCCTTCACCGAGAAGGGCGACTATGCGGCGCTCCGGCGGCAGGTCAAGGGCGCTCTCCGCCTGCTCCAGATGCGCACGATGAGGCGCTGAGGCGCCGGGCCCACAAGGGCTCAACGATCGCGCGCCGAGGCGAGGACGTTCGTGAGCTGGCGAAGGGCCGCCTCCTGGACGCGCGCGCTCTCCTCGACCTTCGTGATCATCGCCGTGAGCTGCTTCACCCCGACGACGAGGGACCCGCGGCCCGCGTCGAGGTCCGCGACCAGGCCCGAGATGCTCTCCATCGCGGTCGTGATCTGACGGCCTCCCTTTGCCTGTTCGGTCGCGCTTTGCTCGACCTGCTGGGTGATGGCGCGGATCGTCTCCGCGCTGCTCATGATGAGCTCGGAGCGGCGAGCCTGGTCGCCCGTCGCGATGGCGACTTGCTGCACCGTCGCCGCGATGCGGCCAATGGCGTCCGTGACCTGGTGCGAACCCTTCGCTTGTTCGACCGTCGTACGCGCGATCGCGCGAACCATGCTCGTCGACTTCTTGCTCGACTCGAGGATCTTCTTCAGGGCGCGCTCGGCGTCGTTCGAGACCTCGACCCCGCGGTCGACGTTGTGCGCGCCGCGCTGGACCGCCGTGATCGCGCTCTTGCTCTCGGCCTGGACCGTCTTGATGAGGTCGGTGATCTCGCGCGTGCTGGCGCCGGCGCGCTCGGCGAGGTCCTTGATCTCGTCGGCGACGACGGCGAATCCCTTACCCTGCTCGCCGGCCTGCGCCGCGATGATCGCCGCGTTGAGCGCCAGGAGGTTGGTCTGCTCGGCGACGTCGTCGATGACATTCACGATCTGGCCGATCGCGTCGATGCGCGAGCCGAGCGCGCTGATCGCCGTGACCGCGTCCCCCGAGCTCTCCTTGATCCGGAAGATCTCCGCGATCGTCTTCAGGATCGCCTCTGCCCCTTTCTCCGCATCGACCGCGACCTCCTCGGAGAGGCGTGCCGTCTCGATCGCGTTCGACTGCACCTGACCGATCGACACATCCATCTCGTTCATCGAGGAGCTCGTCTCCTCGGCGGTGAGGGAGAGCGCATCGACGCTCCTCGCGACCTCTTTGATCGATGCCGCCAGCTCCTGGATGGCGCTCATGCTATCGCGCACGCTCGTCGCGAGATGGCCGAGGTTGGACGCCACCTCCGCGCTGGTCTTGCTCGTCTGTACGACGGACGATCCCGATCCCTCCGCCTCGTGCGTCAGCGCGTCGACCGTGGACGAGAACGCCCGCACGGCGCCGTCCATGTCCTTCACGAGGGTCGCCGTGTCCTCGGCCACGACGGCCTGCGTCTCCACGCCCCCGACGAGCTTGCGCGTGGCGGCGTCGATCTCGGCCTCTCGGCCCGTTGCCTCGCGCAGCCGCCTGTCCTCCTCTTCGCCGAAGCGGGCGAGGTCGTCGAACACCCGCCCGAGGTCCGGCGAAGCGCCGGCGGGCGGCGAGGGCCGCTCGCCCCGTCGCGCCCGTCGCAGACCGTCGCCGATGGCGCTGAGGTCTTCCCCCGGCCCGCTGGCGGCGGAGACGAAGACGGCGACGATGCCCGCGATGGCCATGATGCCGATGAGCGGCGTCAGCATCGGTCCGGGCACCTTTGCATTCGCCCCGACGACCCAGGTCGCGAGGGCGCCCGCGGCGATGGTGAGGAGCGCCACGAGCTGCCTGCTGTTCAGATGGAAGTTCACGCGCTCTGCAGCGTACAGGAGGAGAAGTGAGGCCTGGGCGTCGGCGCTCGGGCGGACGGGCCGATCGCACGAGGCCCTCCGGTGTTGGCCCTCCAGGAAGGGACGCTCGGGGGTCCTGCAATCCCGCCGCTCAGGCTCCGATCCTCCGAGCCGCGATCCGCTCGTCCTGCATCCGGAAGGCGAAGGTGAGCGTGATGGGACTACCGGGGAACCGGCCGGTCACTCTCGCGCGCACCTCGTGCGCCCCGTCCCTCGCATCCACTTCGACCGGCTCCGCGACCGCCTGATACTTCGCTCTGGCGTCTCGCCACCAGGCGTCGAAGGCTCTCGGACTGGGACCCCGAGCGCGGCTCTCACGGACAACCGACGCCGAGGCAATTGCACGTACCGCCAGCGCACGCGATGTTGCAGTCGCCCGTGCAGCCGATCGTGCACTGGCCACCACCGCCACAGTGGACGCTGCATACGGCGTTATCCTCGCACGCGATCGTGCAGTTCGAGCCCGAGCAGTCGATATCGCACGAGCTGTTGTCCGAGCACCGGGGCGTGCATGTCTTGCCGGCACCGCAGACGATGGTGCAGTTGTCGTTGTTGGCGCAGGTGTTCGGCGCGCCACTCGAGGTCGTTCCAGATGATGTCGACGCGCCGGACGTGGACGCGCCGGACGTGGACGCGCCGGACGTGGACGCGCCGGACGTGGACGCGCCGGACGTGGACGCGCCGGAGGTCGCGCCGGAGGTCGACGCACCCGAGGTCGACGTGACGGCACGACCGCTCGTGGAGCTCGCGCCCTCGTTGGTTCCGGTCCCCTCTTGCTCCTTCGGGAGCTCGTCGATGCCAATCACGGCCGCGCATCCTGCGAACACGCTGACGCCGACGATGACGACGCTGAGCTTGGTGCGACCCATCATCAGAAGCTCCCCGTGAGAAGCGCCCCGTTCGGCGTAGGTGCAACACCGACGCGACTCGAGCTCGACGGTGACGCGATCCAGAGCACGACCCCTCCCGCGATGAGCACGCCGCCCGCGATGAACGCGATCGTGGAGCCCGTGGCGAGCGAGAGCGCAGACCTCCGTGTGTCCTCTGCCGCCGAACGATCCGGACATCTCGTCGTCGAGCAAGCATCCTTCGCGTCCGACCACTTCCCACCCGCCATCGCACCAAGCACGGCGCCGGCGCCGACTCCAAGGAGACCCACCCCGGCGACGATCACGCCGACCGTCTTGAGGCCCGAGACCTCGGCAGGAGGCGAGGCGGGGGGCGCAGCGGGCTTCGGCTCGACGGGAGCCGGAGCCGGGGTCTCGGCGCCGAGGACGACCTGTTCGCGCCGCGCGCTCTCACCCTGACGAAGCACGAGCTTCTTGGTGACGACCGGTGCACCGGCCGTCTCGAAGGTGAAGGTGTGCTCGCCAGGATCCACCTCGATCGGATTGCCATCGAGCTTCTCGGCGAGTGGCTGGCCATCCATCGTGACCTTCACCGCGCTGAGATCGTTGCCTTTCGCGTCCTTCGCCTCGAAGACGACGGCCGGGATGAGCGGCGTGAGCGCTGCAAGACGTTGCGTGCAGTCATCACGCACCGCAGCCGGGCACGCGGCATGGATGCAGACCTTCAGCGCGCCTTGCGCGGCGTGGAGCTGGCCTTCCTTCTGCTTTACCTGGGCATCGGCGTTGGCGTCGATGCACTCACGCTTGGTCGGATCGGCGAACGCCTGCGTCGAGAACGCAAGGGAGGCGGTGACCACGACCCACGCGATTCGTTTCATAGACATTCCTCTTTGAAATGCTGCACGCCGCTGCTGTCGATCGTGAAGGGCGGATTGCAGTTGGGCTTTGTCGCCGGCTTCGCGACTACCGGAGCCACGCTTGGCGCGGATACGATGGGCGAGGCGGGGGCGACGGATGCGTTGGGGGTCGGCTTCGCTGGCGGCGCGATGGTGATTCTCGGCGCCGACGAGGCAGACGTCGCCGGGGCTGCGCTCACGGGCTCCGCCGCGATTCGTTCCGAGCTCGTCACGACAGTGGCCGAGGGAAGGGGCACGGTCGACGCGGCGACGGTCGCAGACGTGGACGAACGTGACTTCACGATGAAGACGCCGAGGGCAATGAAGATGGCGAGCGCAACGATGCCACCGAGGACCGCCGCGATGGGAGACCGGTGAACGGGGATGGAGCTCGTCCCACCGAAAGCGTCCATCGTGTTGCCCGGAAACGATCGCGCACCCGGCGGCGGCGTCACCGCACCGAAAGGCGTGGTGGCCGACCCGGGCGCACGCGGGAGCAGACGCTGCGCGGCGAGCTGGACCTCGGCCGTCGATGCGCTCGAGCTGCTCGACGCTCCCGAGGCGATCGCCGACGATGGATCGAGCGCAGCGGTGCGATCGAGCGGAGGTCGCGTCTTCACGAGCATGCGCTCGTGGAGAGCGGCCCCCGCGGGGAGGAGCGTCATGATCGCCGCGCGCATCTCCTCCGCCGAGGCAAAGCGATGGCTCGGCTCGATCGCGGTGGCACGTTCGACGATGGCAGTGACGCTGGGTGCAAGCCACGGCGCGGCGGTACGAAGGGGCATCCCGCGTCCCGAGCAGATCGCGAGGACGAGCGCGCCGATCGTCTCTTCGTCGTGGTACGGCGTGCGACCGGTCAGCGCTTCGTAGAGGGTGATGCCGAGCGAATAGATATCTGCGCGTGCATCGACATCCTTCTTGCCGACGACCTGCTCCGGCGACATGTAGAGCGGGGAGCCGAGCATCGTGCCCGTTCGCGTGACGCTGCCGCTCGCGGCGCTCATCGGATCGGCGCGCACCTTGGCGATACCGAAGTCGAGGAGCTTGACGACGAGGTCGCCGTCCTCGCCGCGCGCGATGTAGAGGTTCGCCGCCTTGATATCGCGATGAATGATCGCTTCCGAGTGGGCGCGCGCCAGACCGGAGCACGCCTGCGCGATGATGCGCAGCGCGAGGTCAGGAGAGAGCGGCCCCAGCCGATCGATCAGGTGATGAAGATCCTCGCCCGCGAGGTACTCCATGACGAGGTACGGGCTTCCGGTCTGGGGATCGACGCCCGTATCCACCACCTGCACGACGTGCTTCGAGTCGATGGCGCCACTCGCGCGCGCCTCCCGCTGGAATCGCGAAATGATCTCGCGGTCTCCGGAGACGAGGGCCTCGCGCACGATCACCTTGAGGGCGACGCGCCGCCCCGTGCCTTGATGCCGCGCCTCGTACACGGCACCCATGCCGCCCTGTCCGAGGAGGCGCGTGACCTGGTACTTCGCGTCGACGATGGTGCCGGAGTTCACAAAAGCCCCATCTCGACCTGGTCTCCCACGGCTGCCCCAGGAGGAACGTAGCTGCGCGCAAGCTCAGGCGGCCATGGTCATTTCTTTCACGACGCGCCTCAGCGAGGCACGCCGCCCCATGTCAGGGGAACTCGGCTTCGGTGTCCTTCAGATGCTCGCCGGTCCACTTCTTCAGCTCGCCGGAGCGGACGACCCACTTGCCGTTCTCGAACGCGTAGCGATAGCCCGTGACGGCGCCGCTGTGGGGGGCCGTGAGAAGGTAGATGTCCTGCCCGCGGCCGCCGCGCGCGGGGTGCAGCCACCAGTGGACCGTGAGCGAGTCCTTCATCGTGATCTCGCCGCCGGTGCCGCCGTTCTTGCCCGCGACGCGGAGCGGCACGAGCTTGTCGCCCTCGACCTCGTACATCGATGTGATCGGTCCGTTCGAGCCGCCCGCGGTGGGCTCGGCGACGGTGACGAAGAAGACGGGACGACCGGTGCCATAGAGGTCGTTGACCTCGAGCTTCTCGCTATGCTCCGCGCCATCCGCGAGCTGGACCGCGCTCTTCTCCGTGCCCTTGGCGTCGACGAGCGTGAGACGAGCCTTGCCCGGCGTGCGCGTCTTCGCGTCCTCGGGACATCCCGTCAGATCGACGCGCCCTTCCGCCAGCTTCACCGACGCGATCCGCGCCGGGCAGGTCTTTGCCTCGACGCGCTCCACCTTCGGCAGCGTCGCGCTCGGCGGAGCTGCGCTCTTCACCGGCGCGGCGGAAGCGGCGGGGGAAGCGGCGGCGGAAGCGGCCGCGGGAGCCGTCGCGTCGACGCTGTCCGCCGGCTTTGCCGCTCCTCCGCTTCGATCGCAGGCACACAACAAGAGAAGACCGAGCAGACGCCGCATGCGCGCCATCTTACTCCAGCGCGAGCTCACTCGGGGGTCGTGATCAGCTCGATCGACCGCACCGCCAGACCCGCACGTGCGAGGCCGCGGGTCAGATCCATGAGGTCGACGATCGCGTTCAAGCGCGGGTAGACGAGCATCCGGCGTGGATCGGCGGAGTTGGTCGCGATGCTGTCGAGCCACCGATCCTGCGACTCCTTTCGAATGAGGCGCTCGAGATCGTCGCCGGCGCCCCCACCGCACGTGAAGGCGGCGCCGAGCTCCACCGCGAGACGAAAGTGGCCCATTCCGAAGACCTCGATCGCGTCGGGGGCGAGACCCGAGAGGGCGAGGACCCTCTCGATGGCGGCGAGATCGGCATGCTCCACATCGGTGACGTCGAGCTCCAGGGCCGGCTTGCCCGCCACTTGACGGGGAGGTCCGAGCCACGTCAACCGGCGGAGCGCCTCGGCCACGCCGCCCATGCAGTCTTCACAACAAAGGCGCGGCATCACGAGCTGCACGCGCGCGCGGTCCGTCCGCGCGTCGGCTCTCCGCAGCGGCTTCGAAGCCGTGATCTCTTCCCAGTACGTCGCGAGCGGTCTTGGATTCGCGTGCTGGTCGTAGGCAAACAAGAAGAAGGTCCAGCCGAGGACCATCACCGCCAGCGTACGGGCATTGGCGAAATGCATGGCTAGCGTAGGCCCGTGCGCGACACGAACGTGAGCCCGTAAATCGTGGGAAAAATGAGGACGACCGCGACGCCGACGGCGGTGACGCCGATGATCGCCGCCTGTTCGACTACCCGTCCATGGCGGCCCGCGCGCTCCGCTCGCAGCACGAGTGGCTCGAGCTCGGCGTGAAGTCCGTTGTTGAACGCGAGCGCGGTGAGCGCCCCGATCGGGAACAGGTGCGGGATCTCGTTCCAGCCGAAATCGACCAGCATCAGCTTCGTGAATACGAACGCCATGATGGTCGCCCAGACCCGGGTGAAGGTGCCCGTCATCAGCATGAAGCCGCTCATCACCTCGGCGAGGGCGAACGAGACGACCCACGTCTCGCGTCGCAAGGCGGGGTCGGCGCCGAGGGCCAGGAGCTTCGTCATCGGATCTTCGAGGATCGAGGGGTACTGATCGGCGACGCCGGCGACGAGGTCGTGATTGTAAATCTTGAGCCAGCCGAGGACGAAGAAGCCGAAGCCCAGCGTGAGGCGAATCCAGCGCGTCTGGAGCTCACTGATGCTCGTGATCGTTCGCTTGTGCGACTCCCACGGAGAGGACATGTAGACGACCGCGACGCTCAAGACGGGAAGCGCATCTGCGGCGACGAGCCAGCCCCAACGACTCAGATAGAGCCAAGTCCCGACGAGCAGCGCGCCGCAAAGTGGCAATAGCGTCTGGGTGAGGATGAGGACGGCCAGCACCACCTGAACCATCTTGAAGAAGAACTCGGTGTTCGGCTCGAGCGGGTAGCTCGGCATGACGAGCGCGTTGTTGGCCGCCGAATACATGAGCACGAGGCCGGGGACGCGCAGGAACATGATGACGAACCATTCGCTCGCGGCGCGGAAGATCTTGCTCGGCACGGGACGGTCCGAGGCAAAACACACGAGCGCGTGGACCACGCGCTGCACGCGTCCACCGGCCCCGACGAACCGCGCGTCCACCGCTTCCTCGAGCCAGCGACGCACGAACCAGAGCGCGAGAAAGGCGGCGAGCACGAACGTCGCGTTGAGCGCGATGCGGAGCATGCTGGGGTGCATTCCAAGGAACTGCCCCGCGTGACGGCGGAAGAACTCGTCGTGAAGCGGCTGCTTGAGCCCGTGCTTGACGAAGCGCTCGTGCGCGAACGCGAGCGCCGGATAGAGGAGGAGCATGGGGACGAGCACCCCTCGGACGAGATCGAGCTTCCCGCTCCCTCTCACGGCGACCCGAAATAGTCGAGCGCGCGGCGAAGGGAAGAGACGTCGGGGACGACGATCTCTTCGCCGTCGATGACCACGAGATCGTCATCCTCGAGCTTCTCGAGAATTCGGGTGACGCGATCGACGGTCGTGGCGGCCATCTCCGCCACGTCCTTCGAGCCGAACGTCTCCGGGATTCGCACGCGACCGTTCACCGTCTTGCCGTGCTTCTCTGCGAGCTTCAATATCGCTTTGGCGACCCGGTAATGCGTGCCGCGGAAGGCGGCCTCGAGCTCCGAGTCGTTCTGCGCGCGAAGGCGCTCGCACACGCTCTCGAGGACGCCCCAGAGGATCCCGGGGGTCGCGAGCGCGAGCTTCTGGAAGTCCTTGCGAGAGATGACGAGCAGCTCCGATGGCGCGACCGTCTCGACGGACGCCGAGCGCGGTTGACCGTCCAGCATCGCGAGCTCGCCGAAGGTCTCGCCCGGGCCGATCGTGCTGAGCGTCTTCACCCGTCCGTCTTTCGCGGTTTGAAAGACCTTGAGCGAGCCGGACATCACGATGAAGACCGCCTCCGCCCGGTTGCCCTCGAAGAAGACGACCGTCTGCGGCGGCAGACTCTTCGGTTTTGCGATCTTCGCAACGGCCTTGAGATCCGCGCTGCCGAGATGCTGGAAGATGCGTACCGAGGCGATGCCCTTGACGAGGTCGCTCATCGCTCAGGCTTCGGCGACCGACGGCTAGCCCTGACCGCCCTGTCCGTTGCACGAGCCGCACGAGCACGGAGCCTCACAAGGATTCGTGACGCCGCCGTCGGAATCGACGATGAGCTTCCCGAACTGGAAGCCGCTGGGGTCCTGGGTGGTGAAGGCCCAGACCCCGCCGTTGCAAAAGGCGTAGCCCGTGCCGGCGTCGGTGTAGACGCGGCCTTTGCAGGTCCCGCCGAACGCTCCGCCCACGAACGTGACGCCGGCGGGCGGCGCGCTCGCGCTCGGGGATCCCGGACCGGAGTCGTCGGACGAAGAACAGGCCACGATCCCGGCGAGCAGGACCGCGGCAACCAAGAGACCCTTCGTCCCAGCGCGCATGTCGAAGGAGGCTATAGGCTCTCGAGGAACTTTACCACACTGAGCTGCTCCGCCTGCGTGAGCGCCCGGAACCTCTCCATCGTGTTTCGCGCCTCACCGCGGAACGCGCTCCGCCGGGAACAGATATCGAGCTTCTCCGGAACGATGGGGCACAGCGCGTAGTCCGGCGCGTTGGTGGCCGGATTGATGGGCGGGGCCGGGAGATCGTGCATCTCGATCGCGGCGAGCACGGCGAGATCGACGGTGGTGATGAAGAGCGTCCGGGTGCCGCCGTCGGCGCTCGTGAACTCCATGCGCGCCGGGATATTCGGCTGCTGCCCCGGATAGGTGCCGGCCCCGATGTTGTTCACGAAGATGCGGGCGTCGTGGCCGAACGGCGGACCGACCTTGCCGAGACCCATGAGCGGCGGCGTGCGGAACTCGCTTCCGAGCGCGAGCCCGGTCACGCTGGGCACGATCGCGTAGTCGGTCAGGTCCCGGCTCACCCGCACGTCGGGCGCGTGGATGTCGATGTCGAACGGATAGCCGGCGGGAACGAGCCTCGTCGGGTCGCACGCGGGCGTGGAGGCGGTGCAGCTCGCCGGATCGATCTTGAGTGGCCGAGCGTTGAGCCACTGCTGCAGGAGGTAATAAGGAACCTCCGGATTCTGGTGAATGAGCAGATCGGAGAAAATGGGGGCCCAGCGGTTCGAGAGGTTCTCTGCGCCCCCGAGCCCCGCCGGTGAGCCGCCGGTGCGGAAGACGGGAATGTGGCACGTCGCGCAGCCGAGCTGGCGATCGTTCGCGATGGCGTGATTGGTCTCGTCGGAGTAGCGCGCAGGATCGATATCGTCGCGCGTCATCCGATCGCGAAAGGCCTCGAGGTCGAGCCCGAAGAGGCGAGCGCCGGCCTGCACCGTGGCCGCCTTCGGATCCGTCTGCGGATCGCCGAAGAGCGCGGAGTCCGGCATGGGCGGCGCGATATTTCGGATCAGATCGCGCAAGCTCTCGACGCGCGCGGCGCTGATGTTCGGCGTGGGCCCGCCCGCGTTGCAATTCTGATCGGTAGAGGCAAGGTTGGGCTGCTCGGAGGGCGCAAACGGGCTCGTCAATCCGAGCTCGCCCTGCGTTCCGCCGACGTCGAATTGGAGCAGCGTCGTGCCCGCGCCGCGGAGCCCGAAGCGGCCGACCCGAACGACGGGATCGCCGCCGACGAAGCTCGCCGAGGCCGCGCTCTGGTTGTGCCGGCCCGAGATGCAATCTCCGGGACAGATATAGCTGTCCGGGATCGGCATCAGCGTCGAGTAGGTGCGAATCGCGTCGCTCGGATCTTCGTTGGCGACGATGTCGCCGAAGTAGATGGCCTCGATGAGGCCTCGTCCAATGTACGGCGGCGCTGCCCGTTCGCCCGTGACGCGTCGCTGGCCGAGCGGGCTGAGGCCGGTGACGGGATCGATTCCCCCGGCCAGGTTGGGATCGATCGAAATGGGCGGAATCGGATTGATCGCGCAATAACCGGTCGCGACGACGTGCTGCAGCGGTCCACCAAACTGGGTGAGCGGATCGAAGGCGCCCGTATTCGGGTTGTAGTCGCCATAGAGGGTGAAGGCGACGGTCGGTGGATTGCCGACGAGCTTCGTGATCTGCGAATAGTCGGTTAGCCCTTGCCGCCCGCCGCGCGAAACGGGCGTATTGACGTGGTTCGGCCCCTCGAGCCGATTGTCGCGATTGTCGGTCGAGTTGTTGTGGCAGCCCAAGCACGAGCGCTGATTGAAGAGCGGCCCGACGCCTTCTTCGTCGGTGTGAGGTGTGGCGAAGAATTGAAGCGGCGATTGATCTTCGATGTCCGGCGGCGCGGTTACCGCGGGATCGGAGAATTCGAAGAGCCTCCGAACGTTGCTCGGCGCGTTCTCGAAGCCGAGGGCTTCATACGAGAGCGCGCTGCCGAAGGTGTCACGCGCGTGCAGGTTCGGGTGGCGCGGAATTCCCGTCCCGGGCGTCGCGATGCCGGAGAAGTCTCGCTCTTGCTCGATGGAGAGCGTCTCGGTCATCGCGCCGTAACTGCACGCTACGATCGCGAGGGAGACGCACGTGACGGCTCGGCGCATGCTCAAAACTCCCCCATGACGTCGAGGAACAGCCGCTGGACGTGATTCTCCATGAGCGGAAACCCCTTGAAATCGAAATACTGAGCGCTCGCCATGAGACTCTTGAAGACGCGGTAGTTGGCGCCGAGCCCGAGTCCTTTGTAGCCCGTGCCCGCGCCCAAATCGGAGTCGGTGAACGTCGCCAGCGTCGCGTCGCTCTCCACGTAACGGTACGTGGCCCACACGTTGAGCGGGTGAAAGGGGCGATCGTAGGTCTTGTCGCCGAGGCGAGCGCCGAGGGTAGCTCCGACGCCGTTGTTGCGTTGCGCGGCGGTCCTCGTCGATCCGTCTCTCGTCTTGACGGGGGTGCAGCTCACGCAGGAGCCGGCGTTCGGCGAAGCGAGATTGCCCTGCGCGGTGAGCTCGCGCTCCGCGACGAAATTGTGGGCGAAGTCGGCGAGTATGAAGGCCTCGGGATCGCCGAGTCGGGGCGCCTTGATGGGCAACTTCGCCTGCGCCGTGACGTTCAAGATCCGATAGGTGTCATCGAGCAGACCCGTCGCCGCGCCATTGGCGGGCCCGTAGTTCACGGTCGTGTTCGTCTGCTGCAAGCCCGGACCAAGGAGGAACGCCGAGGTGGCGCTCTGGGGGCTCACGAAGCCTTGCGCGGGCTGGGCGGTGGGGACGCTGAGGCCGGTGTTGAGATTCCACCAGTGGTAATAGGCGATCGCGGCGTCGGCATATTGACTCAAGAATCGAAGCTGGTCACTGGCCCCGCCGACGACGCCGGTGAGACCGACGAAGCGACTGTCGAGGAGCGACTGTACTTGCATGTACGACAGCGTGTCTTCGAGGGTGAACGCCTTCGATTTGTATATTTGACCGAGGACGGCAGCGCCCGCCGGATTCACGTCGTCGTCCCAAAGAAGCTGCGTGCGCGTCGTTCCGACGGAGCCGCGCCAGAATGGATTCTTCAGGCGCCCCATCACCAGCTGTAGGCGCTCGCGGTCGGAGAAGGGGCGCACCGCCGCCCAGGCTTGGTCCAGGCCGAACGATGCGGGCCGATAGGCGTCGGAGAGGACGACGAACGGAACGGTTGGATTCGGGCTCTCGCCGCTCGAGATGCGAATGCCGCCGATGACGGCCTGGGTGTCACCGAATTCGGCGCCGAAGCGGACACGCATCAGGAGCCAATTGGCTTGAATTCCATCGGTGAGCTGATCGGTCAGGTCGGAGTTCGTCGAGTAGTCGTAGCGCAGCGTCATCGTGCCGAAGACACGTACCGGCACGCCGAGGACGGAGACGGCGACGCCCGGCGTGGGCGCTTTCGGCGGCGGCGGGGGTGACTCTCTGGCCACGTTCGCCTCCGCGACTTCGAGGCGACGCTCGAGCTCGGCTTGCTTCGCGCGCAGCTCGGCGATCGGGTCGGCGTCGGGAGCCGCATCGACCACGGACGCGTCCGGCGCTTCGGAGTCGGACTCCAGCGCTGGCGCCGCGACGGGCTGCTGTGCGGCGACGCGGAGCACGATGACCGTGCCGGCGACGCCGACGGCGGCCGTGAGGAGACGCTTCACTTCGCCACCACTGCCACGCCGAGGGGGTTCGTGAGCGGGGCGACCGGCAGCACGACGGGCGAGCCGGCGAGCTCTTCGTCGATCAGGCCATCGGCGGTCAATTTCAGCCCGTGCAGGAATTGCCCTTGGCCGAGCGGCACCTGGTGCACCTGTCGCGGCGCGGTGACGAAGAGGATGGTCCCCGTACCATCGAGCTGGAGGCCCCACGGATTGCCTCCGCCTTGCAGCGTGTACGTCTGGAGGACCTTGGGATGCCGTGCATCGGTCGCGATGTCGAAGACGGAGAGATTTCCGCTTCCCGCGTTGGCCACGTAGAGGCGGCGCCCGTCCTGGCTCACCACGCTCCAGCATGGCAAATAGCTATTTCGGTCCACCGTGCCGCCGATCACGGAGAGCGTCCCATCGGGGGTGAAGTCGAGCGAGGCGATGCTGCTGCTATTGGGGATTCCCGTGTAGAGGACGCCCTGGGTCGGGTGCGCCGAGAGTCCGGCGGGCCACACGATGCGCGGACGTCCGCCGTCGGTCTCGAGGAAGAGTGAATCGGGGAGCGTGAGCGGAGAGCCGGGCGCGAGCGTGAGCGTGCCGTCCGGCGAGATCTGGAGGGCGCGGAGGAGGCCGGTCTCTTCCGTCCCGAAGAGCAGCTTGCCGCCGGGCGCGACGAAGGCTTGGGTCGGAGAGGACTTCGCCGGGAGCGCGTGGGACTTGCCGGTCGGCACGAGCCCGCCCTCGGGCTGAATGAGGAACGTCGCAAAGCTCGGGATCGCGTCGGGGAGAGCGCGAACTCCGTCCGACGCCTTGTTCGCGACGATGAGGACGTTGCCGCTGATCCCGACCGACGCAGGCGCGATGCCGCCGCTCGCGAAGGGGGAGCCCGCCACCGCGTTGAGCACTCCGTTCGCGCCGATGTGGAAGACGGCGATCGTGTCCGAGCCCTGATTGACGGCGAAGAGGAGCGTCTGGTCGGCGTTCGTGATGACCTGCTGATCCGCGTCGAGGAACCCGTTGTCGTTGAGGTCGGCGCCGCCGGTGCCGCCCGTCAGATAACGGCCGACGAGCAAGGCCGGCATGGATCCGTTGCAGTAGCGGTACGCGAGGATCGCGTTCTGGCCGGGCGCGGCGGCGTTGGCTTCCACGAAGACGGTTCCGGAGAGCGCATCGCTGGCGGGGCCGCAGGCGGGCGGGCCGGTGGCGACGCGGTCGTACTGGGTCAACGTCTCGCGTGTCCAGCCATCACCGGGGCGGGTGCAGTCGTAGTGGGTGTAGGAGTTGCCGTCACACAGGAAGAACGTGAGCCCAGCCGCGCAGAGCGAGGTCGAGGCTTCGTAGTAGACCTTGCCGGTACAGGCGCTCGGCAGCCCGTGGACGGAGAGCGGAGGAAACGTGGCGGGGATCGGGCGCGCGCTCGGGGGAAAGCTCGGCCCCGTCCGTGCCGTCGTGCATGATCCGAGCACGACGAGAGGGAGGAGGAACGGGAGGAGGAGCTTCCGCGTCCGCATCGACGCGCCAACGTACCATGCGTGGGCTACGCTTCGAGGTGATGTCGAAGCTCTTCATGCTGGGCGGAATGGTCTCGACCGATGCGGACCCCGTCGCCAGCGCCTACGTCGTCGTATCGGAGGGAAGCAAGAGCCGGATGTACCGCGTGAGCGGCCCCGTTCGCGCGCCGAGGGTGGAGGAGCAGGGGGCCGGCACCACCTTCGACAGCGAGCGCTTCCGCCGCGAGTCCGCTCGTGACCTCGAGGGCCGCGGTCCCCTCGAAGATGTCGACCCGAGCTGGGCCTGCGAAGCGGTCCGCATCCATCTGCGTCGCGACCTCGGGTTCTAGCGAGCTCGACTCCCCCCGCGGCGCAGAATCGGTCTTTCGTTCCTCGCTCGCGCGCTCACTCGCGGAGCGAGCCGCCGTGAGCTCGGCGCGCGCCGAGCCACTCCTGCTTCACGTAGGAGACGAACACGGGGTGGGGGTGACTCTGCTCGATCCGATCGAGCCACTCGGCGGGGACGAGACCCCGGCGGATCGCGATGACGGCGAGAACGACCGCGGGCCCGAGATGCGACTCGTCGAGGGAGATCCGCTCGGGCTCTCCGACGGCGGCGTGAAGGCGACGAAGCACCTGCTCGTCGACATCGGCGACCGGCAGACGGGCGCAAGCGCGGACCAGGTCCGACCCGAGGTACTGGCGCAGGTCGGGCGTCAGCCGGTTCTTTCGCGCCTCGGCCGTGGGGGCTCGGGCGACCGCTGCATCGAGCAGCGCGCCGGCTTCGGCGGAGGTCGCCTCGAAGAAGAGCGTGCGCGCGGCGGCGTTGGCGAGCTCCGGCGGCGTGTCGGGATCGGCAACGAGGAGCCGCGCGAGCGCCTGCGCCTCACGCGTGTCCACGCACGCCAGCACGGGGAGTGCATTCGCGTAGAAGTCGAACGAGAGAAGTCGGTCGAGCCGCGGAGAGGTCCCCGTCAGGAGCGCCGCCTTCAGCTCTTCGGCGCTCGCGAAGACGTCGGCAACGTGCGCGACCGCGCCCTTCTTCGGGAACGCATGGATCTCCGCTTCGCGGCATCGACGATGGAGGAGCTCCGCATCCGTCGCGCGAAGCCACGTTTCGACCTCGGACCACAGAGCCTGCACTCCCGCCGGGAGTGGTGCTCGCGCGGTGATGGTGGCGGTGACCTCGGCGACGACCCTTCGTGAGGCCCTTCGGCGCTCCTTCTCGATCTCGCGGCAACCTGGATCCTTTCGAAGGATGGAGCACTCGCGAAGCGCCGCGGCGAGGAAGCGAAACTCGCCGTCGTGGATCTCGCCGACCCACCCCACGCCGCGCGGTGCGTCCTCGGCTCCCACGGCGCCGAGCTGTCCCCTCGCACCCGCCCTCGCTGCCAGCATGAAGAGGGTCTTCAGCCTCGCCCGTGCGGTCGCAAATTCACTCTTCTCGAAGCTCCCTCGGAGCTTCCACGTACGTGCCGTTTCGCTCACGCGGACGAAGGAGGGCGCCTTCGCCGACGCCGTCAGCTCGTCGATCACGTCCCGAACACACCTCTTCTCGAGCGCCGAGCGCGGGGACGTCGAACACGCAAGCCATCGGTCCTGGCCACCAGGCCCGAAGACGAGATTGCCGAAGACCAGGACGTCGTAGCTCAACGCTCCGAGACTAGCGTCGGTGCTGCGCTCTGGCGCCAACCGCGTTCGCGCTTGCGGCAGACCTCCTCGATCCGGGCACGTTCTATCCTGCACGTTCGCGCGTTGCCTGGCCTTGCTGAAGGGCTGGCAGGAGCCTCGAACATCGATTCACCCCCTCGTCTCGTGCACGTGTGTCCATCGACCGATTTCAAGCGCGCGCCCGCGCCGCGTGGCGGCGCTCCTTCATTGGCCGGCCGATCGAGCGTGAGCTTCGACCTCGTCGAGCGCCTCCTCGAGATCGCGAGTGGGCGTGGTGCGGTGCCTCTCGATGATAGCCGCCTCCGCGACTCGTTCAGCGCGCCAGGCCGACGCTCACCCGCGTCCGCCCTTCTCGACGACGAGGTGGATGACGTCCGCCAGCGTGAGATGTGAATTTCCCGGGGAACATGCTCCGGTGTCTTCTCGTTCATCTTCGTGTCGAACGCTGTCGTCACGATCTCGTTGAGTCTGCTGTCGAGCCTGCTGCGGCGCTTGCCGTCGTCCTTCACGATGGCGAGGTTCCAGAACGCCATCGCCATACTCATCGCCCGCTGGACCTGTTGTGGACTTCCGACCGTGGCGTCGAGCAGCAGTTCGGCGTAGTCCGCGATCTCTGCTGCTGGGCCTCGTCCCGCGGCCTTCGCCGCGAAGAACTCCTCAGGCGATGTGCGTCTCGAGCGGGTAGACGCGGAGGGACGGCGGCGCGACGCCAGCGAAGCCGAGGATGTCGTCGGTGACGACGATGTCGGGCTCACCGAAGATGGGATCGGCCTTCTGAAGCGCGAGGTCGATGTGCTCGAATGACACGTGAGCGTCGACAAACATGATCCCTTCGCACGTGGTGAGGCAATGCCTGGATCGCCGACGGGGCAATCGGATCGGCCGCGCCGCGCGCCGGCTGCGCAACCTTGCACGGAGACGCGAATGATCAGCCGGGAATGGATCTCCTGAGACGTCTCGCATGGGTCGCGTATCAGAATAGGCTCGCGGCATGCGGGTTGCGGTCAGCGCCAGCATGCATACGCGTCATTTCTCGTTGTGCGTTGCGTGGATGATCGGGCTCGCGGGCTGCGGTGGTCTCGTGGACGAGGGGACGTCGTCGCGAGCCTCGCCCCCAGCCCCGGCCACACCCTCCGCTCCACCAGCATCCAATTCAAACCAAAGCGCGAAACCAACGTCTGCATCGGCCGACGTTTGGTAAGGTCTCGCCCTGCCCCGTCGTGACGTAGCGCGCGGCCGCATGCTCGCGTGCGCGCATGAAAATGCAGGATGAGGCCGGCAAGCTCCGCGCGGAGCTGCGGCAAAGAGATAGCGGGCGGGGTAAGCGATTCGAGCCGGAGCTGCGGGAGCGCGTGATCGCGTACGCGAAGCGCCGGCGGGGCGAGCGCGCGAGCTGGACGGCGATCGCGACGGAGCTCGGAGCGACGTTCGAAACCGTCCGTCGCTGGTGCGTTCGCGGAAAGAAGGAGGAGAAAGCGCTCCGCCTTCGTGCGGTCGAAGTCGTCGCGGATCCCGTCGTCGTCACGCGCAAGCTGTCGGTGGTGTCCCCCAATGGGCTCCGCGTCGAGGGAGTCGTGCTCGACGACGTCGTCGCGCTGATCCGTGCGCTCGGATGATCCTTGGAACGAGTCGCTCGGTACGCGTCTACGCGTACCCCGAGCCCGTCGATCTCCGCAACGGCTACGACGGGCTCTTCGGTCTGGTGAAGCAGGGGCTCGGTCGCGATCCTCTCTCCGGAGATCTCTTTCTGTTCGTCAACGCGAGGCGGAAGGGATGCAAGGTTCTCGTGTGGGACGGCACCGGCCTCTGCATCTTTCAAAAGCGCCTTGAGCGCTCGCGCTTCGCCGCGCTCTGGCGCGACGACAAGGAGATCGTGACGCTGACGGCGAGCGAGCTCGCGCTCTTCATCGAGGGCTGCGAGCTCGTCGGGCGCCGTGCTCTGTCGCCGGCGGCGATTACTCCGCAGCCGCTCGGCGTGTGATCGAGAAGAGACGCAGGAGACGATCGACAACGGCGCGATGGACCTTAGAGTGAAGGCGTGGACCTTCGGCGCGAGCGCGACATCGAGCAGCTTCGGCGTGTGGCGCTCGCGCAGCAGGTCCAGATCGAGCAGCTGCTTCGCGTGCTGCAGGCGCAGGCCGAGGAGCTCGGCGCGCTGAAGGGCAACGACCAAGAGCTGCAACAGAAGCTCGCGCTGGTCGAGCAGCTGACGCGCCAGGCGCAGACGGTTGCCAAGCAGATCGAGGACCTCACACCGGGCGCGAAGAAGCCGAAGAAGAAGCGTGAGCAGTTCGGCAACACTGAGCAGACCGAGCTTCCCATCGTCGAGCAGGTCTTCTTGCTCGACGATGCGGACGCGGTCTGCACGAGCTGTGGCGGCGCCCTCCGTCCCTGGAAGGGCGAGTTCGAGACGTCGGAGATGATTGATGTCGTTGAGGTCAGCTACCGCGTCGTGAAGGTGAAGCAGCAGAAGTACCGCTGTGCGTGTGGAGGGTGCATCGAGACTGCGCCCGGCCCCGAGCGCGCGACGGAAGGCGGACGGTACTCTCTCGACTTCGCGGTGAAGGTCGCGGTCGACAAGTACATCGACCACATTCCGCTCGCGCGCCAAGAGCGGATCCTGAAGCGCCACGGCGCGGTCCTCACGTCGCAGACTTTGTGGGATCAGCTGAACGCGCTCGCACGGCGTCTGGAGTCGGCATCGAACGCGCTTCTCGCGCGGCTGCTCGCGGAGGCCGTGATCGGACTCGACCAGACGAGCTGGCCTCGGCTCGATGGGAAGGGCGATAAGCCATGGCAGATGTGGTGCCTCACGGGACCGCGCGCCGTCGTTCATCGGATCCGCGGCGACAAGGGAGCCGACACCTTCCGAGACATCGTGGGCGGTTACCACGGCGTGATCGTCTGCGATGCGCTCAAGACGCATGAAGCCGGGGTGCGCGGCAACGACGCCATCGCGCTCGCTGGGTGCTGGGCTCACGTGTTTCGCAAGTTCGAAGAGGCCGCTCCCGATCATCCTGAGGCGAACCTCGCGATGAAGTGGATTGGCGAGCTCTACGAGATTGATGAACGCGCCGGCGATGACTCGGAGAGGCGTGCGGAGCAACGTTCGAAGGAGAGTACGGCCATCCTCGCGACGATGAAGACTTGGCTCTGGAACCAAGCGAGCCTGAAGAGCCTCTCGATCGGGAATGCCGCCGCGTACGTCATCGCGAATTGGGATCGACTGACCCGCTTCGTCGATGACGCGCGAATCCCGCTCGACAACAACGCTACCGAGAGAGGAATCCGCGGGCCTGTCGTCGGCCGACGGAATCACTTCGGCTCGAAGTCGATGCGCGGCACCGAGGTCGCCGCCATCTTCTACACGCTGCTCGAGACCGCGAAGCTCGTCGGCGTGGACCCCGCCCACTACCTCCGCGAGGCCGCGCTCGCCGACGCGCGCGGCGAGGTGCTGTTGCCTCACGAGCTCGTGGCCGCCGCGGCGAGCTGAACGCGGCGCCGCCTACCCCGCGCGCTTGCCCGCGTCACGACGGGGCAGGGCGAGAACTTACGACGTTTGCGGCGGACCTCCAGCACCGTACCCCACGTGTGCCTCCCTCGGCGCGAACACCACGCCCGCGGGCGCGTTCGCGTACGACAACGCCGAATCGTCTGCCCCCTACGTCGATATCTACATCGACGAGGCGATCACCGAAGTCACGGGCGCCGATGGCACGACGCGCAAGGCCCGCACCCTCATCATCACGCGGACGACCGCGTTGCGAGAGTGCGACCTTCGCATCGCCGGGTATGGCCCGCTCGCGGTCAGCTACGCGAGCTTCAGCGTCACGCGGGTCGGGCCATCCGAGACGGAGGCACCTCCGCCCTTCACGCCTGGCAGCTATCCGCTCGACGCGAACGGGGGTTGGGTCGAGAGCCTGGGCGGCGGTCCCGAGTGCTCGATCGTCGTTCAGCCCGTGCCGGACGGACAGGGTGGCTGCAGTGCAGGCATTTCCGCCGGGGGCGCGGGCAACTCGTCCGGAAGCGGGACCCTGACGATCACCGAGGTCACGTCGACCCGGCTACGGGGAGTGATCGACGTGGTATTGACCGACGCGCATCCTAAGAGGCTGACCTTCGACGCCCCGATCTGCAAACCGGAGCCCGTCGCCCACCGGATGTGTTGCACGTGGTGAGAGCCTTCAGCGTGTCAAAAGCCGACGGCCCGTCTCGCGGTGATCCATCGCGCGCGCTGCCACGCCGAGCTCAATGGTACCGCGCCTACGCGCGATCTCGACGAAGCGCCCGACGAAGTCGAGGCTCGCGCTCGAGCCGCTGCTCGATGACGAAGCGTGAGTCTGCCCCGATTCGTGGACAGTTTGACTACGCTGCCTGCGTGTAGTCTGCAGTCATCTTGTCTTCAATGAATTTGATCTCCTCATCGTGGGCGTCGGAGGTGTCGCGTGATGAGTCAGCGTAGTTGTGCTACTAACTGTACTACCATGGCCGCCCGGGCAGGCAGGACCGTGAAGCTGAGCATTTCCCTCGACCAGCGCGAGCTCGCGGAGCTCAAGAGGCGGGCCAAGCGCGTCTCGGCGGGAAATATTTCGGCCGCCATCAGCGACATGATCCGTCTCACGAAGGAGTGGGAGGGGCTGACCTGACCCCCAAAGTCGAACCACCGAGTACGGTTTAGCCCCGCCGAAGGCGGCACCTTGCTGCGAGCGATATCGCCGAAGGCCTTCGGAGTCCGATAGTCGAGAGAGCTGTGTGGACGCTCGCAGTTGTAGTCGATCCGCCACTCCTCGATCCCGACGCGCGCACGAGCGAGCGTCGGGAAACGCGCTTGGGCAAGGCACTCATCGCGGAAGTGGCCATTGAAGGACTCGATATGCGCGTTCTGGGTCGGTTTACCGTAAGGTCTCGCCCTGCCCCGTCGTGACGTAGCGCGCGGCCGCATGCTCGCGTGCGCGCATGAAAATGCAGGATGAGGCCGGCAAGCTCCGCGCGGAGCTGCGGCAAAGAGATAGCGGGCGGGGTAAGCGATTCGAGCCGGAGCTGCGGGAGCGCGTGATCGCGTACGCGAAGCGCCGGCGGGGCGAGCGCGCGAGCTGGACGGCGATCGCGACGGAGCTCGGAGCGACGTTCGAAACCGTCCGTCGCTGGTGCGTTCGCGGAAAGAAGGAGGAGAAAGCGCTCCGCCTTCGTGCGGTCGAAGTCGTCGCGGATCCCGTCGTCGTCACGCGCAAGCTGTCGGTGGTGTCCCCCAATGGGCTCCGCGTCGAGGGAGTCGTGCTCGACGACGTCGTCGCGCTGATCCGTGCGCTCGGATGATCCTTGGAACGAGTCGCTCGGTACGCGTCTACGCGTACCCCGAGCCCGTCGATCTCCGCAACGGCTACGACGGGCTCTTCGGTCTGGTGAAGCAGGGGCTCGGTCGCGATCCTCTCTCCGGAGATCTCTTTCTGTTCGTCAACGCGAGGCGGAAGGGATGCAAGGTTCTCGTGTGGGACGGCACCGGCCTCTGCATCTTTCAAAAGCGCCTTGAGCGCTCGCGCTTCGCCGCGCTCTGGCGCGACGACAAGGAGATCGTGACGCTGACGGCGAGCGAGCTCGCGCTCTTCATCGAGGGCTGCGAGCTCGTCGGGCGCCGTGCTCTGTCGCCGGCGGCGATTACTCCGCAGCCGCTCGGCGTGTGATCGAGAAGAGACGCAGGAGACGATCGACAACGGCGCGATGGACCTTAGAGTGAAGGCGTGGACCTTCGGCGCGAGCGCGACATCGAGCAGCTTCGGCGTGTGGCGCTCGCGCAGCAGGTCCAGATCGAGCAGCTGCTTCGCGTGCTGCAGGCGCAGGCCGAGGAGCTCGGCGCGCTGAAGGGCAACGACCAAGAGCTGCAACAGAAGCTCGCGCTGGTCGAGCAGCTGACGCGCCAGGCGCAGACGGTTGCCAAGCAGATCGAGGACCTCACACCGGGCGCGAAGAAGCCGAAGAAGAAGCGTGAGCAGTTCGGCAACACTGAGCAGACCGAGCTTCCCATCGTCGAGCAGGTCTTCTTGCTCGACGATGCGGACGCGGTCTGCACGAGCTGTGGCGGCGCCCTCCGTCCCTGGAAGGGCGAGTTCGAGACGTCGGAGATGATTGATGTCGTTGAGGTCAGCTACCGCGTCGTGAAGGTGAAGCAGCAGAAGTACCGCTGTGCGTGTGGAGGGTGCATCGAGACTGCGCCCGGCCCCGAGCGCGCGACGGAAGGCGGACGGTACTCTCTCGACTTCGCGGTGAAGGTCGCGGTCGACAAGTACATCGACCACATTCCGCTCGCGCGCCAAGAGCGGATCCTGAAGCGCCACGGCGCGGTCCTCACGTCGCAGACTTTGTGGGATCAGCTGAACGCGCTCGCACGGCGTCTGGAGTCGGCATCGAACGCGCTTCTCGCGCGGCTGCTCGCGGAGGCCGTGATCGGACTCGACCAGACGAGCTGGCCTCGGCTCGATGGGAAGGGCGATAAGCCATGGCAGATGTGGTGCCTCACGGGACCGCGCGCCGTCGTTCATCGGATCCGCGGCGACAAGGGAGCCGACACCTTCCGAGACATCGTGGGCGGTTACCACGGCGTGATCGTCTGCGATGCGCTCAAGACGCATGAAGCCGGGGTGCGCGGCAACGACGCCATCGCGCTCGCTGGGTGCTGGGCTCACGTGTTTCGCAAGTTCGAAGAGGCCGCTCCCGATCATCCTGAGGCGAACCTCGCGATGAAGTGGATTGGCGAGCTCTACGAGATTGATGAACGCGCCGGCGATGACTCGGAGAGGCGTGCGGAGCAACGTTCGAAGGAGAGTACGGCCATCCTCGCGACGATGAAGACTTGGCTCTGGAACCAAGCGAGCCTGAAGAGCCTCTCGATCGGGAATGCCGCCGCGTACGTCATCGCGAATTGGGATCGACTGACCCGCTTCGTCGATGACGCGCGAATCCCGCTCGACAACAACGCTACCGAGAGAGGAATCCGCGGGCCTGTCGTCGGCCGACGGAATCACTTCGGCTCGAAGTCGATGCGCGGCACCGAGGTCGCCGCCATCTTCTACACGCTGCTCGAGACCGCGAAGCTCGTCGGCGTGGACCCCGCCCACTACCTCCGCGAGGCCGCGCTCGCCGACGCGCGCGGCGAGGTGCTGTTGCCTCACGAGCTCGTGGCCGCCGCGGCGAGCTGAACGCGGCGCCGCCTACCCCGCGCGCTTGCCCGCGTCACGACGGGGCAGGGCGAGAACTTACGGTTTACCGGGCTGAATGAAATCGAGTTTCACGCCGTGCGCGGGCGCCCATTTTTCGAGAGCGACCGAGATGAATTCCGGCCCGTTGTCGACGCGCAAACTCTCCGGGAGCCCGTAGAGCCATGCGAGCTTGTCGAGCACCTCGACGACGCGGCGTGCTGGCAGCGAGGTGTCGACCTCGATGGCGAGGCACTCGCGCGTAAATGCGTCGACGACGTTGAACGTGCGGAGCTTGCGACGGTCGGCAAGGTAGTCGTGCACGAAGTCCATCGACCAGCGCTGGTTCGGGCGCGCTACCATCGAATTCGGCATAGGACGAACTGCACGTAGCTTGCGACGGCTGCGGCGCTTCACGTTCAGGCCTGCCGCGCGATAGATGCGGTAGACACGCTTGCGGTTCACCTCGAAGCCCTCGCGTCGGAGGATGGCGTGCACGCGACGGTAGCCGAAGCGCGGACGTTCCTCGGCGATAATAAGAAGTAATAGGAAGGTTGTTGTGATGAAGAGCTTAGTCGTTTCCGTCGCCTCATTCGTTGTTGTCATGACCGCGGCCGCTTGCAGCAGCGATCCGCCCGTGTCAGGAACTCCAGCTGCCTCGAGATCTGATTGCTCGACTGGACCAGCGTATGAAAGTCGACGCAGCTTCCAATCTGGTGACAATCGAAGGTGACGGCGTCTTCACCACTCTGTACCCCGCGATGTGGTGTAGCGCAGCTCTATCCAGCAACAAGCAGTTGGCAAGCCTCGGCGATTCCGTCGGGAAGCTGCACCGTTCCCGGTGAGGTGTGTCGAATGACGATCTTCGAGCCGTGCCCTGGAACAGAGAACACCCCCGGCATTCTTCACGGGTACACGGACGGTGTCGAATGCGAATGTGTGAGTTCGAGCTGGGTCTGCACCATCGCTCAACCGGCCACGGGCTTGTGTGTTCCGAGCGATACGCTCTCTACGACGAGAAGCTGCGGAAACTGCAGACTGCGATCGACGACGGAGACGCAAGCGGCACCTTCGAGAGTCAGCTCGGAGCGCGAGCGCCGGCGAGGAGCTTCGTCATTCCTTCGAAGAGCGCGAGGAGCGATTCGGCCGCTTCGGGCGGCGCCTCGATTCGCACCGCGCCGGCAGGCGTGCGCTCGACACGGACCACATCGAAGAGGGAGGCGATCGGGTTCGGCGGCGGTGGCGGAGGCGGCACGTCGTCGGAGAGCTCGGCGTCGGACGACGCGGACTCGGATGCCGCGACTTCGACGACGAGCTCAGTCGGGTTGGGCGCGGCGGCGGGCTCCTTCTCGACGAGGCGCTCGACGCGCGTGAGGAACGAGGCGGCTGCGTCGAAGCGGAGCTCATCGCTCGTGCCGTCGAAGAGACCGGAGAAGAGCGCCTGCTTCGCCCCTACGAGGCCGGCGATGCGCCCCTCGATCGAAGCCTCCGAGACAAGGTTGTACACGTCGATCGGGAGCTTCTGGCCGAGGCGGTAGATGCGTCCGATCCGCTGCTCGAGAACGGCCGGATTCCATGGCAGCTCGAGGTTGATGCATGCGCTTGCGGCTTTCTGCAGGTTCAGGCCGACGCCGCCGGCGTCGCTGAGGAACATGACGCGCACCGCGGGATCGTCGTGGAGGTCGACGATGCTCTTCGTCCGCTGCGAGGCCTTCTCTGCGCCGGTGAAAAAGACGGCGCGATGGCCCGCGTCGCCGAGGACGTCACGAATGCTCCACTCGGCGAGCCGGAGCATGCGCCGCCACTGGCTGAAGACGACGACCTTCCTCCCCTGGTCCACGACGAGGTCGCGCACGAGCCGGCGGAGCTCGAGGAGCTTCGGCGAGAAGAGGCCTTCCAGCAGCGTCGGCTCGGGCCGCGCGTGGCTGTACGTGGGCCAGAGCTCCTCGAAGCGAAGCTGACCGAGCCCGTTGGCGATCATCCGCTGCCGGGTGAGGAGCTGCATCAGCCTCAGGAACTCGGGCTGGCGGAGGGGACGCTTCTTGCTGATCTGAACGAGCTGGGAGATGGGCGGAACGAGCTCGTCGTGCTCGCCCGCCTGCTGTGCTGTCATCTCCACGGGCACGCGCGTGTCGGTCCGCGAGGGGAGCTGCGCGAGCACGTCTTTGCGCACGCGACGGACGAGGCAAGGCTCGAGCCTCCTTCGCAGCGTGTCGAGGTTCCGCGCGCCAACCTTGCCGCCCGCCCCGTCGCCGTCCCATTGCGTATACCAGGGGACGAGGCGCCACTTGGGCGAGAGCGCGACGTCGTCGATCCAGTCGAGGATGGAGGCGAGCTCCTCGAGCCGATTCTCCATTGGCGTGCCCGTGAGCACGAGTCGATACGCCGGCTGGAGCGCCTTGACGTAGACAGCGGACTTCGACGCATAGTTCTTTATACGCTGCGCCTCGTCGAGGACGACGATGTCCGCTCCGATCGCCTGGACGCGGTGCACGTCGCGCAGGAGCTGCTCGTAATTGAGAATCAGGAATCCTTCTTCGAGCTTGCGGTAAATCCTCTTTCTCTCGTCCGGCGTTCCATCGACGACGGCGCACGGCACGTCGGTCGTCTCGTTCCATTCGCGGAGCCACTGCGATTTCAGGCTCGCGGGCACGATGAGCAGCCCGCGCTTCACGCGCTTCGTCGCGAAAAGCGCATGACACGCGGCGATCGCCTGCGTCGTCTTACCGAGGCCCATGTCGTCGGCGAGCAGGAGCCGTCCGGCGGTGAGAAAGCGCGCAACACCCTCGCGCTGGTACGGATAGAGGCAGCGCTTCAGCGTGCGAAGGCTCGCGAGCGCGTCGGGGACGGCGGCCGCCGCGGCGAACCGCCGGTCGGCGCGCTCGAGCTCCTCGCGAACGACAACGCGCGCGGCGGGCGACGCATCGAGGCCGCCGCGGAGCAAGGACTGGAGCGCGGCGAGAACCTCACGGCGACGCTCGGGATCCTGACGAACGGACTCGACGAAGCTCCCCCGACGAAGCGCCCGCATGACGCGCGACCATTCGTGGCCTGTCGTCGGGCTCGACGGTCCGAGCGAGAGACGCATACTGGCGACGCGATCGAGCTCGCCGCGCAGCGGAAGGACCGCATCCCAGTCGAGGCGAGACCGTCTCGACACGACGCGTGCGACCGCCTCCTTGTGCGCGGAAGCGAGCCGGCGCGGCGACGCATGGACGTGCGCGAGGACGACGAGCACGTGCTTGCAGACGCCAAGACCTCCGCGGACGAAGTCGGCGCAATCGCAGCTCGCGGTGATCGGCGAGATCGACGTGAGCGTTGTCGTGTAAGGCCGCGCGTCGCGACGCGCGCGCGTGCCGTCCGCACGCTGCTTGCGCGCAGCGGTCGTGTACGATCCCAGGACGCTCTTCGGAGGCGACGACGCGACCGCCAGCTCCTCGCGCTCGGCCGAATTCCATCGTCGCTCGAGCGCCTCGAGCGCGGCTTCGCGCACGGGAAAATCGGCGCCGTGCGTGACGACGAGGACGTGTTCGACGATGAGCGCCTCCGGCACCTCGCCGAAGCGCCCGTGCGCCTGATCGAGGAGCGTGCATCGAGTCTCGTCGAACGCGAGGGCCATGCGACGCGATTACCCGACGCTCGCGCCTTCACCAAGCCGTTCCGCCCTCGGCACCGCTTCTCCACACGTCCACCGCAGCCTCTCGCCAGCTTCCCCACAAGATGCACGACCGTTCGCACCGTCACGCGCGGCGCGCTCTTATCGACGTCGAGCGTGGTCACGACCGCGAGCGTGACGCCGCCACGGCACGAAGGAAGCCATAGTCGGCCTGCCGATGCGAGATGGGGACCGAGCTGCAACGACTGACGCCGACGAAGGCTCACGGACATGGTTTTACCTGGGGAGCCGGACCGCGCGCGCATCTGGCGCGGGCATCGAGATTGACGGACGAGTTGCAGATCGCCGCTCATGCGCATACAATGCGCATGAATGGGAGGGATGCGTGACGAAGCCCATCTACGACGCCCGCGCCATCAAGAGAGCCGTCAACCTTTCGCTCAACGAAGACCTCGTTGCACGAGCCCGCCGCCTGACCGACAATCTCTCGGCGGAGGTCGAGGCGCTGCTCGCCGACTTCGTCGCGCGCCAAACCCATGCGCGTGAGGCCGAGGCCGAGCGCCTGCGACGGGCCGCGGCCGCGTGGAACGAATACGCCGAGCGTCATGGGTCATTCGCCGACGAGTTCTCAACGCTCTGATGGCGCAGTTCGACGTTCATCGCAATCCAGGACAGCATCGCGAGCGCATCCCCTACGTCGTCGTCGTGCAGTCGGCGGTCTTTGACGGCTATCGGCGGCGCGTCGTGGTGCCCCTGGTCAAGAAGGCAGACTTCCGGACTGTGCCCCACGCCCGCTTCAACCCTTCGTTCACCGTAAAGGGGGCGGCCGTGGTGCTGCATCCGCTGGAGATCGTCTCTGTGCCCGTCGATAAGCTGGGCAAGGCGGTGGCCTCATTGACCGCGCACGGTGGCGCGATCATCGACGCGTTGGATGACCTCCTCACGCGCGTCTACGGTTGACGACATCGACCGGCCGCGGCTGGAGGAGGTTGGCTCTGGGCATCTCGCATCTCGCATCTCGCGTCTCGCATGTGGCCTCGCCAACGCGACGGCGAGTTCAAGA
The DNA here is from genome assembly GCA_046351255.1 of Labilithrix sp. Taxonomy (GTDB): domain Bacteria; phylum Myxococcota_A; class Polyangia; order Polyangiales; family Polyangiaceae; genus Labilithrix. The sequence goes on along the minus strand of JAXLYU010000024.1, from coordinate 7,820 downwards.
TCGCCGAGTCTGTCGCCACCTCCTCGCGCTCGTCGATGCGGAGCTCTCGAGCGTTGCGCGTCCGCTCGAGATTCCGAGCACGGGCCGCCAGCCTGCTCCCCGATGTTCTCGAGCGCCGAACGGGTATTCCGATCACGCTCACGCTCGTCTGGTGCGATTGGTACCGCGGCAACGCGCGATCTCGAGGACGCGCTCGACGAAGTCGAGACTCGCGCCCGCCCCGCCGCTCGATGAGGAAGCGCTCCGCGGCGCCGGTCGAGTGCGCGAAAGCACCGGACGCCTTCTCCCGCCTCTTAACACCAAGAAGGGATCCGAGCGACGGCGCGGCGGAAGTGGTGCCCAGAGTGGTGCTCCGGCCCGTCCAAGTGGTGCCACGCGGAGGGACCACAAAGGAGAAACCCCCGGAACGTTGTGCGTTCCGAGGGCTATGTTGTAGGCGCGATTGGTGTCGAACCAACGACCCCTACCGTGTCAAGCGGCACGGGCGACTCGAGGGATAGCGAAGGGCCGCGAATCGCGAGGGTGGCCGCGCTGCTCGGTCCCCTCGATACCCCTCAGCTCGACGTGGGCAACGCGGTGGGCAACGCCGCGGAGCTTCGGAAGGCGATCGCGGCGGCCGTTCTCGCCGGAGACGACGCCGAAGCGGCGCGGCTCATGGGGCTACTCGGGAAGCCTAGGCTTCGTGCGATTCGTTGAGGGCGCGCACGATTCGGTTGATCTCGTCCCCCAGCGCATCGCACATGTCATGGCCATCGCAGTTCGCTACTCCGCCTGACGCTGGGCCGACGCCAAGACGGAAATGAACCGACTTCGGAACGCCGTGAAGTGGGCAAACGACGTCGGCCAAAGCGTCGCGAAGTCCGACCGCTAGTGCTCGCGAAGGACCGATACAGCGTGTTTCGACGTCCGCCGCAGGGATCCGGTCTTTGCCGCCAAACGAGAATGTGAGCCAATCACTCATTCCTCGGTCGTTGCGCATCGGCGAGCGAGCGTCAATTGAGGGTGGTAGTTTGAAGACACGCGCCCCGGCGACGGACGAGGTCACCGAGGCGCCAGAGACAACACGAGGACGAGTCGTGCCGTCGAAGAAGAAAATAGCTCAACGTTCACCGGAGCGCATCTCCCGGGATGAAGTGACTGCGGCGATCGCGGCGGCAGAGACGCTCGCCGACCATTTCACCCTCTATGCGCAGGAGCTGCGTCGCCATGCTGACGATCCAGCGATGATCGACTTCCTGCTCCGCGGCATGCGGTGGGCAAACGCGATTCACGGTGCGCTCCGCATCCTCGATGGTATCGGCGACTCGAAGGAGGCTCTTCGTTGTGCATTCTTCGGCGCGGTGCAGAACGTCGCGGATCTTCAGACCGGCGCGACGAGCCCCGCATCATCAGCCATTCTCGCGGTGCGAAAGCATACGATCACGAACGGTGGCGCCGCACGCTATGTGCAGGTTTGCCTCTCGATGCTTGACCCACTGCTCGCCGCTCGTGCAACGCCGGAGCTGATCGCCGATGCCGTCAACGCCTGCCTTGACCCCCCACCAGGCGGCAAATGGGCGACGCTGGTTCGGCTCTGGCAGAAGATCGCCGGAGAAAAAATCTCCGTGGAAGCTGCGAAGGTGGCGATGTCGAAGTATCGAAAATCGTCGGTCCAAAACGACGCGTTAGTGTTCGCACCTAACCGTTAGCAAAAGATACTGACTCGCGCGACCGCCCGTTCGGCGGGAAACCAGAAGCTCGGAGGTCGCCAATGGGTGACGAGCTACGGGACCGAATCAGGCGTGCGATCGAAAAACATGGCGCGAAGCGCGTCGCGGCGGCCCTGGGGCTGAGCGCGGAAGCGACGTGCCGGCTCGGCGGAGGGCTGCCCACGCATGCTGGGACGCGCGCACTCGCGGAGGCGAACGCGCCAAATCTGGACGTCCTCGGCCCGCCGCGCGCGGCCTGAGGGAAACGGTCGAGGACGACGACCATGGCTCTCCAGATCCTGGACGAAGCGGACGTGCGCCGTATCGCTCGCGACGAAGCGAAGCGGCCCGTCTTTACGCATCAGCGCCGCGTTGAAGGCGATCTCGGCATCCCGCCGAAGGAGTACCTCACCGCAGCGCACGCCGGCATGTTCCTCTGGACGAAGGAACGCCGCCTCATCATCGCGCGCACCGCCGACGTAATCGCGTGGCTCGAGCGGCGCATCACGCATCGCAACGTCAAGCCCGCCAACGACGCGGACGGGGAGACCATCGCGCTCGGCCGTGTCGGCGCGCGGAGGGTCGCAGGATGATCCTTGCGAAGGTCCACCTCAACGTCGGCGAGCGATTCCTCGTCGCGCGCCAGCCGTCCAACTACCTCGGGTATCGCTCGTGCGAGCTCTCGACCGATCGCGTCTACCTCATCCTCATGCAGCGACTCGGCAAGAAGTCGGGGCGCGCCGAGCTCGAGGTCGTGTTGCCGGTGGAGTCTCTCCGCGAGCTCAGCGCCGCACTCGCGGCCGGTGTCGCTGCACGAGTGAGTCTCGGCGGGCACCGCCACCTCGTGACGGTGCCGCTGCCGCGTCGTGCGGTGCGTATCGGGCTCGTCGCGGGAGAGAGTGTCTGCCGGGTTTTCCGGCTTGGCCCTCCGCAACGACGACAGCTCGAGATCGCGATCGAGCATGCTCGCGGTGCTCTCCACGATCCGAGCCTCATCGACGAGCTGCTCGAGACGGAGAGGGGCGCACGGACGTGAGCGAGAACTACCGCCTTCTTCGCGCCATCGCCGACGCGCAAGACTCCGGCGATCCGGACGTGCTCGCCGCAGCACGTGCCGCGTACAACGCGTACCTGACGGCTGAGCAGAAGTGTGGAACGCCAGCCTCGCCGGCGCCGCCGACGTCCACGACGCGCACGAAGAAGGCCGCGGCGCCGAAGGCCGGCTCCGGCTCCGGCTCGAGCGCGGAGAGCTTCACCTTGGGCGACCACGTCGAGATCGCGACGACCTACGCGCGCAGTCTCGGCGCGGAAGCGGTCTTCGATGATGGCGCCGTCTTCGTCTACGACGCGTCGAGCGGTCTATACTCGAGCCTCACCGAGGCCGAGGAGAGCTGCCGAGTGCAGTCCTACTCGGGCGCTCCGCTCGTGACCGTCGACAAGAAGACGGGACAACCGAATGAGACCGAGCTCGCGATCTCGTCCGCCGACGTCTCCGGCGTGATCAAGCTGACGCACGCGCGCCTCACGCGTCGAGCGTTCTTCGCATCCGCGCCGTCAGGCCTCGCGTTCGCCGATCGCTTCGTCGAGGTCACGCCGAAGGGCATCGTTACCCGTGCGCACTCACCAACGAATCGTGCGCGCTACGGCTACGCTTCCGCGTTCGCGACGAGCCGCGACCCGAGCCGCTTCCTCGCCTTCCTTGCCGACGTCTTCGCCGGTGTGAAGGACGCAGCAGAGCGCATCATGCTGCTCCAGGAGTTCGCGGGCGCCGCGCTGCTCGGAGTCGCCACGAAGTACCAGCTCTGTCTCGTGCTCGTCGGCGACGGCGCCAACGGAAAGTCGACGCTCATCGCCATCATCAAGAGCGCGTTTCCCCGGGCCGCGGTCGTCGCGGTCCCTCCGCAGCGGTGGGAAGATCAGTACCGTCGCGCGACGCTCGCCGGCGCACTCCTCAACGCGGTGAGCGAGCTCCCCGAGAACGACATCCTCGCCAGCGAGACGTTCAAGGCCGTGATCTCCGGCGACGAGATCGAGGGGCGTCACATCTACAAGCCGCTCTTCCACTTCACCCCGCGCGCCGGGCATCTCTTCGGTGCGAACAAGCTGCCGTCGTCGAACGACACCACGCACGGATTCTGGCGCCGCTTCGCCGTCGTCCGCTTCGAACGCAAGTTTGAGGGCGCGCAGGCCGACCCTGAGCTCGCGGACCGCATCATCGCGGAGGAGCGTGACGCCGTTGTCGCGTGGATGGTCGAGGGTGCTCGTCGGCTCATGGCGCGCGGGCACTACGTGATCCCGCAATCGTCGATCGACGCGCTCGCGTCGTGGAAACGCAACTCCAACCCCGTCGCGCTCTTCGTCGACGAGCGCCTTGCGCCGCTCCGCGATGGCGAGAGCATTCGCAGCGCAGGGTCCACCACGACGGTCCTCTACGACGCGTTCCGCACGTGGGCGGAGAAGAGCGGTCACAAGAGCATCACGAAGAACAAGTTCAGTGGGAAGCTCCGCGAGCTCGGGCACGAGGCCATCGAGGCCAACTTCGGCACCGTCTTTCCGCTCCGCTTCAAGCTCGATGGAGGTGGTGCAGGTGGTGCACAGGTGGTGCACCACCACCACGCGAATTCTGCAGGAGGCTCCGATGCTTAGGAGCGAAGTGGCAGAGGTGGTGCAGTTTTCTAAAAGTACACACGCGCGCGCCTGCGCCCGCATGCGCGCATGCGGAACAAGTTACTTTCCGTGCACCACCTCCACCACGTGCACCACCCGCGGCGGGGTGATGGAGGGCCCTCGCTTTGACTTCTTCCGCGCGCCCCGGAAGAAGACCGCCTCACCGCGCGCCGCATTCGGCTTCTGCGGGCCTCGCACGACCGCGGCCGCACCATCGGCACCCCGCGCGCGGCCGCGCGGTCCTGGCGCCGTTCTCGCGCTCGCGCTCCTCGTGTCGACGTGCAGCGATGCGCGACCGCATGACCTCGGCCGGCGCACGGGCAGCGTTCACCTGGCGTCGGTGAACGGGTTGCCCCCGTCCCGTTGGCCAGCGGAGGGGGCGCACTGCCGCTTCCTCGACCTTTCTCGCTCGCGAGCACTAGCTCAACGAGCGAGTGAACGACTTACGCGCCCCTCGCGGGCGCTCACGGGCCTCTCTGGTGAGCTCGCACGGTCGGCGGTTTTCTCTACCGTCTTCTCGCCGGCCAGCGATGCGAAAGTTCAATCCTTTCGAGGCCCTCTGCGCTCCCCGCGGCGCGTTTTCGTAGCTCGGCGCGCCGCGGGTGAGCGCGCTTTTTCCGAAGGAGTAACAGCATGGTTCGCTCACAACTCGACATCAGCAACGCGGCGTGGCTCGCCGCCGACCCCAACTTCCGCTCTGGCGTCGCCGCCGCGGCGGAGGCCATTCGCCGCGAGGTGAAGATGGCCGTCTTCGTCCAGACGAACGACGGCGTGGTCGTCGTGGTCCGCGGCGGCTCGAACGGGAACGTCGGATGAACGACGTGCTCGTGCCCTTCGACGCGCGGGGGTGGTCCGCGCTCGACCGTCGCTTCCGCGAGGGCTTCCTCGCCGGCGTCGGTGCCTCGGTGAACGGCGCCTGGCGCGTCGTCGGCCATGCCGGCGTCGTGCTCGAGGCGTCGAGCTGGCGCGGTCCCGCGGCGCGCGCGCGGGGGACGCCCACGTGAGCCTGCAGCGGAGTCAGAAGGCGCTGCGGGCCATGGTGGCGCCGAAAGATGAGCAGCCGCGCGTGTCAGCGGAGGCAGCGGCACCGCTCGTCAACCGCAACGCCAAGGGCCAGCCCGCGACCCCCGCCGATGCCCGCGAGCTCGCCAAGCGCCCGCGCCGGCGGCGCTACCTGCCGCACAACATCGAGTGCGCGGCTGACTTCGCCCCACACAACCGCCGTCGCATCGACTGGACTCGGCGGCGGATGAAGGAGCTCACCGACCTGACCGGGGAGGTGTCGCACGGCGTGGGCGCGATGGTCGCGTGCGCTGGCTGGCTCTACGCCGGCGGCGAGTGGGCATGCGAGCGCGCCGCGTCGACGGGAGACCTCGACCTCTTCAAGACGGCGGCGGCGCTCACCGCGACGGCGCGCACGCACGACATGGGCGCGTGGGAGATCGCCGTTCGTGAAGCGGACGCTCGCGCGGAGTCGAAGAAGAAGACCGGCGCTGCTCCTTGGTTCGTCTCCGATGGAGGAAAGACGTGAAGAAGCTCGTCGGACTGGCCGACTTCATCCCCGCACTCTCCCCGCGCTTCAAGCGGCCCGACCATCTCGCGCCGATTGTCGCTCGCCTCGAGCGCGCGCTCGTCGAGCCTCTGCGGCTCGTCGTGTCGGGGCCGCCGCGCCACGGGAAGTCGGAGCTCGAGATCCACACCATTCCGTGGCTCCTCCTGCAGCGTCCCGACCTGCAGATCGCGTACATCTCGTACGCCGCTGGGATCGCGACGCGCAAGGGCCGCAAGGCGCTGGCTCTCGCGAAGAAGGCCGGCGTCCCGCTGGACGACAAGGCGGCGGCGAAGGGGGACTGGCGCACGGGCGTTGACGATGGCGGCGTGCTCGCGCTGGGCATCGACGGGCAGATGACCGGCGAGGGCTTCCACGTCATGCTCTGCGACGACCTCGTCAAGAACCGCGCGCACGCAGAGAGCGCGCTCGAGCGCGAGAAGCTCTGGACGGCGTTCACGGACGACGCGTACACGCGCCTCGAGCCCGGGGGATCGTTCATCGTCTTCATGACGCGATGGCACGAGGACGACATCCCCGGCCGCCTCATCCGCGCGGGATGGGAGCACGTGCGACTGCCGGCGCTCGACGACGACGGGCGCGCGCTCTGGCCGGAGCGGTACTCCGCCGAGAAGCTCATGGAGATCCGCGAGCAGGTTGGCGAGTACGCATGGGCATCGCTCTTTCAGGGCGAGCCGAAGCCGCGCGGGGGAGCGATCTTCCGGAACGCGACGACGTACGTCGAGCTCCCCAAGAAGTTTCGCGTCCGCATCGGTGTCGACTTCGCATACACCGCGAAGACGCGGAGTGACTGCAGCGTTGCGGTCGTCGTCGCCTCCGACCTCGACGACAAGCATCACTTCATCCTCGAGGTACGCCGCGAGCAGGTGACGGCGCCCGACTTCGCGAAGACGTTGAAGGCACTCCGCGACCTCTACCCCGGCGCGACGAAGACGAGCTTCATCGGCGGCACCGAGCGCGGAACGATCGACTTCATGTCGAGCGCGGGCATCCACATCAACGCCGTACCGGCGACGACGGACAAGTTCGTGCGCGCACAGCCCGCGGCCGCGCTCTGGAACGCCGGTCGGATCATGGTGCCGGCCGCCGAGACGGCGCTGTGGGTAACGCCCTTTCTGAACGAGGTCCTCGGCTTCACCGGCGTGCGCGATCGCTGCGATGACCAGGTCGACGCTCTCGCCGGCGCGATGCACGGCGTTGCGGTCGGGGAGCACCAGCCGACGCTTTGGCCGTCGCGTCGCCGGCGCGTCGACCACTTCCATAACCTCGGCGTCCCGCCACACGAGCGCCTTCCGCGCGGAGGCCGCGGCTACTGATGCTCCCCTCGATCCGCACCGACGCCGACCTCGAGAAGGTCATCCGCATCTTCCAATTGCTCGCGCCGTCCGCCACCTGCGCGAGCGACGCACCCGAGCTTTTCAACGCCGCGAAGTGGATCGCGCTCGACACGCTCCGTCACGAGACGGTTTTTCACATCACGCTCGCACCACGCGGGCTCGCCTGAGGAGACAATCTATGCAACATGCAACCAAAGAGCAGTGGAACGGATTCATCGCGGACCTCCGCAAGCGCGGCAAGGCCATTCACGCTGCGACGCTCGCGGCAGCCGCCGTCACGTTCACCCACGAGGGAGTGACGTACGCCGCCCCGCATGGGTGGGAGAGCAAGGCCGCACCGATCCTCGCGGCGGGCGCCACGCTCCCGATCACCACGGCGGCTTGTGTGCGCGCCATCATCGAGGAGGACGAGGACGTCGAGGACGTCGAGGAGGACGAGGAGGACGAGGACGTCGAGGACGTCGAGGACGTCGAGGAGGACGAGGAGGACGAGGAGGACGAGGAGGACGAGGAGGAGGTGCTCGCCGCCGCGCCGTCGCTTCCGCACGCGGTCCCGTT
>JAXLYU010000023.1:0-195658 GCA_046351255.1 Labilithrix sp. | reverse complement strand
AGGACGTGCGCAAGGAGCGGAGGAGCGACCTGCGTGCCTCCAGGTCGAACCCGAAGTCGAGGAGGAGGTGGTGGAGGCCTCGCAGCGCCAGACGCCACCGATCGTCCTCATCCTCGAGCATATCGATGATCGCGAGCACGGCGTCGCTGTCGGCTTCGAAGATCGTCTCGCAGGGCGCGATGCCCTCGGGCCCGCCGTAGCGCTCGACCTCTCGGTGATAGGTGTCGAGCTGGAGCTTCCAGGTGCTGCCGTCCTCCAGAAACGGCGCGACGGCGCGATGGAAGGACGGCAGGACCTCGGAGAGCAAGCGCTCTGGACGCCCGCGGAAACGGACGCGCAGGTGTGACGACGGGTCGTGGTAGCGGATGAAGAACCAGCTCTCGATCGCCCCCGATGCCCGCCCCGCCGCCAGCACCGGCGCGACGACCCTCGAGAGCAGCGTGTCGGCGGTGACGGTGCCCGAGTAGGTCTTCAGGTAGAGCCACTCGGAGCCGGGCGCGAACTTGCGCGTCGTCTGCGAGGTCGACGGCCCTACGAGCGGGCTCTGCCTCGGCGCGACGGCCGGGGCACGCTCGACGACGAAAGGAACGATCACCTCGTTGTCGAAGCGTCCCTCCGGGCCCTCGACGAAGAGGTCATCGGCGCCCGGGAGCTCGATGAGTCGCACGCGAGCGCGTCCTTTCACGAGCTCCACGAAGCTCTCGACGAACATCACGTTCTCGAGATCCACCGGCAGTACGTTGTCGTTGTCAGCGACGCCGACCCATCGGGGGAGGCCTCGCGAGGCACGCAGGCGCGCGGCAGCGAGGAATCGCTCCCGCCCCTTCTTCGCCTTCGAGAGCGACTCGAGCTCCTCCCTCGATACAGACCAGGCGGCGGGCGCGAGGATCGTCTTGCCCTCGCGGACGCGCGGAAGAAACGCTGCGTTCCCGAGCACGCCCCAGCTCCAGCCGAGCCCCGTCACTCCCTGCCCCTGCAGGCTGCAGAGAAAGCGGTAGATCTCGAGCTTCGCGCCCCCCCAGTTGTGGGCGTTGCTCATGCGAGGCACGACCTCCCGTCCGTGCTTCTTCGAGCGGAGGAGGACCCGATCGCCGCGCACCGTGACGAGCAGATCGGAGATGAGGATCTGACGATCGGCGGGGGCGCCAGAGCGCCCGTGGTACGGAAGCTCCCACCCACGGAGCACCGGCCGCCCGAGAATGTTGCCGAGCCGTCCCTCGGCGAGGTGCACCACCTCGGCGAAGATCACGTCCTCGCGAAGCGCCTCCTCCGCCGCGACGTGTTCCCGGAGATAGCGAAGGAGGTCCGGATCGCCGTGGCTGAACCGACCGAGCAGGTTCGCGCCGGACGGACCGCTGACGCCGTCGAGCGCGAGGCGGAAGTCGCCCTTGGCCACCTCGTCCCAGCTCTTCGCGAGGATCGTCGTCATGACCGCGATCGCATCGGGGAGGTTCGCTGGTACGGGTGCAGACAGCACCTCGAGGTCCTTCGATCCGAGGACCCATTCGTCGGCGCCGCTCTGGCGGACCTCCTCGAGCTTTCCCCAGAGGTACTGGTCGCGCCCCGTGAACGGCTCGGACGCGCCCGGGCCCGTAGGAAACGGAAGCCCGTCGATGAGCGGAGCCGGATCGCCGGTCTCGTTCCCGTGTGAGGGGAATCCGATGCCGCTCTCCTCATCGAGCGCGGTCGCGAGCGGGACCCACGCGCTCTCGAAGCGCTCGACGAACGCGGCGCGGAAGCGCGTGAGTGGATCATTCGTGGGGCGTGGCGTGATCTGGGCGAGGACGCCGATGATCCTCCGCATCTCGGCGATGACCGGGCCGGGAAGCCCCTGCTCCGCGAGTGGCTTGAAGAGGTCGACCTGGAAGAGCCGCGCGAGCTCGGCCTTCACCGGAAGGCGACCGACGGTCGCGGCGACGTCGCGGTAGCGCGACGTGCTTCCCCCGAGGCCCGTGGCGTCGATCGCTTGCAGCGCGACATTCGCCTCGCGCAGCGTCTCGGCGTAACCCTTCCCGGCAGGGCTCGCCCCGAGCGTCTCGATCACGACGTCGATGGGCGGCGTGCCGGTGACCGGCGGCTCGAGCGTAGAGACGAGCGTCTGCGTATCGAGCACCGCCGTGACGAACGCGACCGCCTCCTCCTTGGAGTAGCCCATCGCGACGAGGGTCTCGACGAGATCCGAGGGCCGCGCGCCCTGCTCGGCTCGAGCAAGGAGCGCATTGAGGGGCGCGGTCTCCGCGATCGAAAGGAGATCGTACGAGAGCGCCCTCGTCTTCGGATCAGGGCGCCCCTCGTAGTGCCGCAGCTGGCCGGGCGCGCGATAGAGACCGGTGGTGGGGACATGGGTGAGCGACCACGCTAGGTCGCGATCCTTCCCGAGCTCCTCCGTGAGCGCCGTCAGGTAGTGCATGTCGAGCCGGGAAGCGCGCCGGTAGGTGGCGCGCGGCGCGAGCGCCGTCTTCCGTGCCGCCGAGACCGCGCCCGTCGACAACCCCGCGAAGAGGCCGAAGGGCGTGCAGCGTGCCGTCATCCGTCCGAGGTAGCGGACGAGGATCTCCTCGACGCCACGCGCGCGCGCGCCGTCGGGATCGGTCGTCCAGGCCGTCACAGCATCGTCGAGCGACGGCGAAGCGATGAACAGGGCGTCGCGCACGACCGGGTCCTCGACGAGCGCCCGCAGCCGCGCGCGCAACGTGGCGCGATCCCGCTCTACTGCGGCGGCGAGGTCGGGAGTGTCCTTCGCCTCCGTCTTCGACGCCTCGAGCTCGGCGCTGAACGTCGAGAGGACGGCGCGTGGGAAGAGCGGAGTGCGCAACGCGAAGAAGCCAGAAGGAGCATACGTCGGCGCCTTGTTCATCGATCCGTCTTGTCCTTCATCGGTGGGAGATCACCATCAGAGTGCGGCCGAAGCGCTTCACGGCCTCCATGGCGGTCGAGAGAATCTCGGGGTCGAGCGTACCGAAGCTCTCGTCCAGGATGAGCAGGTCCGCGTTCTGGAGGAGCGCGCGGGCGATGTACACGCGGCTGCGCTCGCCGTGGGAGAGCCGCCACCCCGTGTCACCGACTACCTGCTGGAGGCCCGCCGGCATCCGATCGATGAGCGGCCCGAGCTCGAGCGCGCGACAGACCGCCGTCGCCTGCTCGAGATCGTATGGTGACGCGGGCCATCCGCGGCCCATCAGGAGGTTGAAGGCGAGCGTGTTCTGGAACACGTGATTCTCGTGAAACTGCGGCGCCGAGACGACGTGGCGTCGCCACACGGACGGGCGCACGCTCGGCTGATCGACGCCGCGCAGCATCACGAGCCCGGCGGTGGGCTTGCGGAAGCCGGTGAGGACCGCTGCGAGGGTCGACTTTCCGCCGCCCGATGGGCCCGTGACGAGGAGGCGGTCTCCGGTGCGGATCTCGAGGTCGAGACCGTTGAGTACGCTCGGGAGGTCCGCGGCGTACGAGAAGCGCAGCCCTGACGCCTGGATGATGACGTCGCCGTCGTCGAGCGTGCCCTCCGGGAGCTGGGTGATCTCGGGGCTGCGTGGGACGACCGCCTGGTCGAGCATCGGACGCAGCAGGCGAAGGCTAATCGGCCATCGGAGGAGCCGCTGCGCCCCGGCGATGAACTGGCCGAGCGCCTGGCTCGCCGCATACCCGGCGACGAACGGGATGAGGTCCAGGCGTGAGGTCGACGCGTCGAACAGGTGCCGGAACTGCAGCAGCGCGAGGACGAAGAGCCAGACCCGCGGGAGGATCGCGAGCGCGACCGATCGCCGGTCGAGACGTTGGACCAGCTCGGTGTAGAGGTGCAGCGGCTCGTCCTCGCCCTTGTGCCACTCGCCGCGCGGAAGCTGGACGAGCCGGGTCTGGTGCCCGAGGACCCGCTCGACGAAGATGTCGGTGAGCTTCACGTTGGTGCGCACCGTCTGCGCGGCGAGCCGGTAGGAGTCATAGAGCAGCGCGCCCATCGATACGCAGACGAGCAAGAGAACGAGCGCTGCGATGCCATCCTGACGCGCGAGATAGAAGCCCGCCGTCAGCACGACGACGAGCGTGCTGAGGGCGTGGGCGATGTCGAGGACCGAGAGCTGATCGACGACCGCCGACTCGGCCGCCAGTGCCAGGTTCGCGCCGACGCCGTCGCGCCGCGCGGAGTCGGTCTCGAGGCGCAGCGCGCCGGCGAGGAGGCGCCGCTTCAGGGCTCCGCTGAGCTCGATGTTGAGCTGTCCGACGTTGAGAGCAAGGAGCGCGGTCAAGGCCGTCTGGATCGCCATCGCGATCCCCCAACCGATGATGCTGGCGCGGTCGACCCATCCCGCGGCGGCGCTCCGTCCAAGGAGGAGCGTCGCGATCGCGGCCACGAGGGTCTCCGCGAGCATGAGGGCCAGCGCGCCCGAGATCCGCGTGCCGAACGACTGACTCGCGAGCTCGGTCGCGAGGGGCTGCTCGGAGGCGACGCGGATCGGCGCTGCCGCAAAGAAGGGCGGATCGGGCGGGCTGTCGAGCTCCACACGGATCCGCTCGTAGCGGGCCTTCGCGGCAGGGAACTCGGCCAGGAAGCCCGGGGTCGCGGGGGGAACGTCGAACCTCAGACGCACGGCACGCGCGAGATCGCGGACGGCGACCCGGATCAGTGCGCCATCCGTCGCGAGCAACGTGATGTGTCGCCGGTCCCCGCGCACGGCGAAGAGCACCTGCTGCGCCTCGAGGATCGCCATCGTGCCCGGCGCGAGGGTCTCGAGGGCGGCGGCGAGCTCGTCCGCGCGTCCCTGCGCGAGCTCGACGTCGAGCCCCAGGAACTCGCAGGCCGTCTCGAGCCACGTCAACGTGGGCTCGACGGGCGGCAGGACCGCGTTGCGCACGGGCAAGCGCGCCTCCACCGCGAGGCTCTGCAGCCCTTCGCGCACGGAGGCCATCGGCCAGAGGACGGACTCGAGCGCGAAGCTCATCGACGGCTCCAGGTCGCGTCCGCGTCGTTGTCGACGAGCGCGAGGCCGCGCTGGACCTCGACGTAGCGCCAGCGCGAGCCGCCCCAGACCCGGTCCTGGTTGTGCCAGTCCGCCTCGAAGAGATCGCGAAAGCGGCTGGGGCGCTTGAGCAGCTCCGCCGGGACCCCATCCTCCGTGATCCGACCGTCCTCGATGACGAGGACGCGATCGAAGGCCTCCACGTGCTCGACGTCGTGGGTGACGACGAGCAACGTCTGCCGCGAGAACGTCTCGCGCACCATGCGCAGCATGCGCGCCCGCGCCGATCGATCGAGGCCGCGGAACGGCTCGTCGAGAAGCGCGAGCCGCGGCGCGGGCGTGAGCATTCCACGGGCCAGGCGAAGGCGCTGCCCCTCGCCTCCCGACAGCAGCATGCCGCTGTTTCCGACCACCGACATCAAGCCGTTCGGCAAGCGTTCGACGACGCCCGTGAGATCCGTCACCTCCAGCGCGTTCTGCGTCTCGTGGAAGCCGGCCTTGGGGTTTCCGTACGAGAGGTTGTAGAGGAAAGAGTCGTTCCAGAGGAACACGTTGGGATCGAGCCACGCCGTACGATGGCGCAGCGCCTCGAGCCGCGGGCGGGTGAGCTCCTCTCCGTCGACGAAGATCTTTCCCGAGGCGGGGACGTGGAGGCCGAGCAGCACGCTGATCAACGTGCTCTTCCCGGCGCCCGAGCGACCGACGACGGCGATATGCTCTCCAGGGCGAATATCGAGGCGCACCTCGTCGAGGATCGGCTGTCCCGAGGCCATCACGCGAACGTCCTCGAAGCGAATGGCGACGCCGCCGCTTTGCTCGCGTGGCAGCGCGGCCTCGCGGGGAGCGACGACCGTGCTGCGCAGTGGCTCCAGGGCGCGACGGAGCGCGACGCGATAGAGGGGCATGGCGAGCACGGCGCCGATCAGTCCTCCCGTCGCGGTGGGGATGCGAAGCGCCCAGAAGATCAGGATGAGGAATCCGGCCCCGTGCGGGAACGCGGTGGTGCCGCGCCAGAGCATCGCGAGGATGAAGAGGTAGACGACACCCTGCTCGACCACCGTCGCGACGGAGTGGAATCCGAGCCGCTCGCGCTGCGTCATCACCCAGGGCAGGAGCCGCTGTCGCTGCTCGCGGACCATCGCCGGCTCGGCGCCGTGAACGCGCACGGGCACACTGCCGAGCAGGGCGTCCTGCATGACGTGGAGGATCCCGGCCTCGTTGGCCTGGACCTTCGACTCGAGCTCCTCCCCCTTCGAGCGCACGACGGAGGCGAAGATCGCGGAGAAGACCGTGGAGCCGACCGCGAGGAGCGCGATCCAGGGATCGAGCGTCGCCATTGCCCCGACCGTGAAGACGAGGCTGAGGCCGCTGCGAAACGCGTTCGCCATGACGGACGGTAGCTCGCGCGTCCCGGGCGCCCCCTGCACGCGCTGCGCGAGGTCGGAGGTCGGGCGCGATCGGATGAACGTGTCGTCGAGGCCGGGAAGCGACTCGAAGAGGCCGATCCGGAGGTTCGTCTCGATCTGACGGCCGAGCCGACGGAGAAGGAGCACCGCGACGCACTCGAGCGCGACGAGCGCGCCGAAGAGGCTCGCGAGCCAGACCAAGAGACCGACCTTCTGGGTGACCTGCGCGAAGAACGAGGAGCTCGTGAGCGACGCACGAGCGGCGAGCACCTCGATCAGCGACAGGACCGCCGACGCGACGGAGAGCAGCGCGATCAGCCACACCAGGCTGGAGAAGGACCGGCCCGCAAGCCCGCGCATCATCTGCCAGAGCGTGGGTTCGGGCTCGGAGACGGCGCGAACCAGGCTCGCCGGAACGCCAGCGGCCGGGGGACGTCCGTCGTGGACGGGCGGAACGGGCTCTGCGTTCGCGAGCAGGATGTTCCCCGTCAAGCATACCGTCGCGTCTGCGCCTTCTCGAATCGCCCAGAATCGCTCCGGGATCTCGTGCGCGGTGCGCTCGTCGCGCGCCGTCGCCACGGCCCGGAAGAAGAGATCGGCGCACCAGGAGGGCCTCCCGGTGCCGACAATCGCCTCCGTGAAGCGAGCGGCGACGTCGAGGGCGGCGATGGCGCGCCACGAACCGTCGGACCTCGCCGCCGCCAGCGCTTGCTCGGCGCGCTGCCTTCCGACGATTCGCGCGAGCCGATACCCGAGCGCTTGCGCGAAGGAGGAGTTGAGCGCCCACGCCACGAAGTCCTCCGGCGGGAAGACCTGGGTGTGAGACTTGAGGGCCGTGAGGAGGCGGTCCTCGTGCATCCACCGGCGACCGTGCGCCGGGTCCATCACGTTCCAGTACTTGCCGACGCGCCGCCAGAGGACGACGTAGTGGGCGTAGTCCGCGAGGCCCGACGTCACCGCGATCGCGGGCAGTCGCTTGCTCGCCTCGAGGAGGATCGACTCCGGCTGCAAGAGGTGCTGGATGCAGTCGACGCCGAGCTGGTTGCCGAGGTCCTCGAGGGCGTCGATCGAGGTTCCGTCGACGTCCGTGTGGCACGCCTCGCGGAGGCGCTCGTAAGAGACCTGGAGCCCGACCCCGTTGAGGAAGCACGACATCGCGGCGACGCCGCAGTCCATCGACGAGATCTGGACGACCTCGGGCGCGAGAAAGTTGCGACCCATCGGGAGCCTCAGCGGCCGCCGGTCAAGATCGGCGAGCTCGTCGGGGGCTCCGCCGTCCCGCCCTTCGCGGGCGCCAGACGCTGTCCTGCTTGGCGGAAGAGGAACTCCAGCGGCGAGAGCTCCGCGACCGCGACCTCGACGTTGCCCGTGAGGCCGTTGGTGAGCGGCAGCCGTGGATTCTCTTCCACCACTTCGAGCTCGACGCGCACCGTCCCATCTCGCGGCTCACTTCCCGCGTTGAGCACGCGCGCGTGGAGAGTGCCGAACTGCGTCCACGGTCGCGACGCGACGCGCATCTCTGCGCGCTGCCCCTTCGTGACGAGCCCGACCGCGTCGTCCGGCGCGAAGCGGGCGACGATGCGAAGCGAGCCTGCCGGAACGATCGTGGCCACCCTGGCCCCCGGCTCGAGGGTCGTGCCGGGTGCGACGGAGGCGACGTCGGCGAGCGTGCCGGCGAGCGCCGCGCGCACGGTTCGACGCTCGACCTCGTAGGAGAGCTCGGTGACCCGCGCTTCGTCGACCCGGAGCTCCGCCTCCAGCGAGGCAAACTGGTGGCGCAGCGACGCGATGCGCGCGTCGCGGTCGCGGATCGCCGTCACGCCCGTGGACGCCTGGCGCTGCACCTCGGCTGCGCTCGCGGCGACCTGCGCGGAGCTCTGCTCCAGCTCGGACGCGGTGCGCGCCTTCTCGAGCTTCGAGGCGAGCGCCTGATCGGCAAGTTTGCCGATGGCGTCCGCCTCGCTCTGCTTTCCCGCCT
Source organism: Labilithrix sp. (assembly GCA_046351255.1). GTDB lineage: Bacteria > Myxococcota_A > Polyangia > Polyangiales > Polyangiaceae > Labilithrix. The sequence continues at coordinate 187,316 of JAXLYU010000023.1, read as the reverse complement.
GCGCCGCACGGGCGACGGCGGACTTGGCGCGCGCGGCCTCGATGCTACTGCTGACGTCGACACCCTGCGCGTCGCGAGCGCGCTCCTCCGCCGCGATCTGTTCGCCGATGCTCACGACCTTCGCCCGGTCGCCAGCGACGCGGGCCTGGAGCGCCTGACGCTGGAGCTCGAAGCTCTGAGCGTCGAGCGAGAAGAGGACGTCACCGCGCGACACGACCCGGCCAAGGGTCAGGTCCGCGCCCACGACGACGCCCGCGACGGGAGACTGCACCGGGATCGGATTGGTGCTCGCCTCCACGCGGCTCGCGGTGGACACGACATAGAGCGTCGTCCTCGCCGACACCATCCAGGCGATGAGCCCGCCCGCGAAGATGACCAGGAGCATCGACAACCCGATCAGGGCCCGAGGGCGATCTCGCTCCACCGCTCGGAGTGTTCGCGCGAAGCCCGCCACCTCTCCCCTCCTAGAATCTCGCGCTCAGCGAGGCGGTCCCCATTCCAAAGCCCATACGAATGGAATCTGCAGCGCCCGTCTTCTTCTTCCCGGACGAGAGGGTGAGGTAGGTCGACACGCCCGCCGCGACGATGGCCCCGCCGAGCAGTACGTCCGTCAAGATCGCGAACGTCCTCACCTCGGACTTCGCGGAGGCGAGGTCGTCGCTCTTGACGCCGAACTTCCCGGCTTGGTCGTCGTAGTCGTTGGACTTTCCGAGTGCCACGACCCCGGTGCCGAGCGCACCACCAGCGAGGACCAGCGTCGCGCCCCACCCTACCAGCGGCGCGATGTTGATCTTCGTCGGAGGAGGAGGTGGGGGCGGCGGGGGCGCCGTGGCGATCGTGAAGTCGAACGAGACCTCTCGCGTCTCGCCGCCCGCCAGAGGAAGGACGCGGCTCTGCGGAGCGCGCCCCGGAACGGTCACCGTGACTCTCCGCTGCCCCGAGTTGACGCGCACGGGCGGCAGCGGCGTTCGCCCCACGACGCGATCGTCGATGGTGACCTCCGCGCCGGCGTCGGAGCTGCGCACGTCGAGGAAGCCGACGCGCCCGCGCAGCCGCTCCATGCGCCCGTTGACGTCTTCGCGGCGCGCGGCAGGCACCTCGTCCTTGCCCTCCGAGAGGTAGCGCTCGAACGTGTCGAGCGCCCGCGCGTAGTCCTTGAGCTGCTGATGAACGACGCCGATGTTGTAGAGGAGGCGGTAGCTCGGTGCGAGCTCGTAGGCACGCGTGAGCTCCACGAGAGCGGCGTCGAACTGACCGTCATCGGCGAGCTCGAGTGCGCGGTTGAACCGGGTCCGCGCCTCTTCCTGGGCGGCGGACGGTTTGGACTCCGCCGGCGCCGGGTCGGACTGCGGCTCCGCGTAGGCCAGGGCCGGGCTCGACATCCACGCGGCCAAGACGCCAGAAAGCATCCACTTACGCCCGTTCACGAGACCTCCGACGATGAATAGGAGCACAGAATGGGTACCGGGTGGGCATCATGGGTCAACTCGCGCTCGCCCGCGCCAGCCAGCGCAGCCCCGCCATCCCTTCGAGCTCGACGAGCTCGGCGATCCGCGGATCGCACGGGGCGCTGCGTGCCCTCTCCCGCGTGCGATGCGCGATCTCTTGCCAGAGGTAGGCGCCCACGAAGTGGAACGGGAGCCCCGTCGCGGTCGACACGGTCTGAGAGAACACCTCGAGGGAGAAAGAGAGCGCGCTCGCCAGATCGCGCGTGCCGGCAATGGACGAGAGCGGCTCGACCGAGTCGACGTCGCAGAGACCGCCGTCGACGGCGACGTTCTGTGACTGGAGGCAGTTGCCGGTGTGAACGGAGGTCGTCGGCACGAAGCCGGCGACCAGCATTCGTGCGAAGAGGTCCGTCCACGAGGCGACGGCGGCATCGATGTCGAAGTCGATCGCCTCGTCTTCCTGTGCACCGACGCCGAATGATCCCGGGAAGTCACCGAGCGCATGCGCGAGGCGAATGGGCCGGCCTGGGTAGTAGTAGAGGTAGACGCCGAGCCCTTCCGCGAGGAGTCCCTCGACCTTCTTGCGCGCCGAGAGCTGGAGACGGTCCGACAGCATCGGAAGCAACGTCGCGCCGAGCTCGCTCGTGACATCCTCCGGGACGCGGAGGGTCATGAGCGGAAACGGGGTGTGGGGCAGCTCGTGAAAGGTCTTCACGTGCGCGCTCACCCAGGCCCAGGTCTGTCGTGCGCCCCCGAGGGCGACACGCTTCGTCAGGCCGAGATACACCTCGTCTTCGGCGAGCGCGAAGTGGTCCATGGGAGACCAGCGACCGAACTCGCGCTTCTTCCAGGCCTCTTCGATGACGCCGCGATAGTCCGCGCTGAACGGCTCCGTGCCCTTGAAGACGACGACGCCGCGTTCGAGGTGAAGCATGAAGGAGCGCGCATGGCCACGCGGGCGCTCGAAGTGCTCCCCCTGGAACGAGCGGCTCGTCTCGACGACAGGGCAGCCCGCCACGATCTCGTCCAGAAGGGCAACGATCGTGGGCTCGCGGCTCGCGAGCAGGGCCATCGCGTCCCCTCCTTCGGATCGGACGTCCCACAGGACCTCGAGGTGCTTGCGGCCGATGCCGGACTGAACGGGAATCACGAGAGGTCCTTGCCTCGCTCCGCCTGGACGCGGACGACCCAACCGCGCTCGACGAGGAACTGGAGCGCGTAGGAGCAATCGGCGATCGACGCGTTCATCGATCGCGCGAGGTCCCCCACGGTGTGGCCGTGATCGGGATCGACCACGTGCCCGAGGAGCTGCGCGAGCGCTTCGTCGGGGAGCTCCAGATCGGCAAGGATCGAGTTGCCTTCGTACATCAGCAGGGTCGGCTCGCTCTTCCCGTCTACGGCGCGAGCGATCTGGATGCCGGGCGAGAGCGCCACCCGATCCGCGGACGCCCAGGCGAGCTCTTCACCGACGGTCGGCGGGTCGATCCATTCGGGCGGGGGCGCGCCGATCTCGGGGAGCAGGGGAAGAGACCGCAAGGGCGCCACGCCAAAATCGTCGATGCGGGCGCACATGCGCTCGAAGATGGCGAACGCCATCCCACGCACCAACGTGCGAACGACACGGGCGCCGTTGGGAGCCGTCGATGTCGACGCGAAGCGCACGAGCGTGTCGAAGGCCCGCCGGTCGAGGATGGCATCGGAGCCACCGAGATATTTGTCGCGAAAGGCGTCGACGGATCGGAAGAGGATCTCCCGGACGAGGGTGTCGACGGGGCGCATGTCATCGTCCACGTAGAAGCCGACCTTCGTCCTCGTCACCGCGGCGTCGGGCAGCCATGCCCTCGCGACTCCCCGTACAATCCGTTTGTCCGTGAAGAGATCGGTGTGCAGAGACACCGGCACGCTCGCGAGCAGCTCGACGAGGCGATGATCGAGGAAGGGCACCCGTGACTCGATCCCCTCCGCCGAGGCGGTCCGATCTTCGTGCCAGAGATTGAACCACTGGAGGGTCCAGAGCCGTGTCCGCATCTCGTCGTGCACGATCGTTCCGTCGTCGGGTCGCCTCATGAGCGCGGCGACGTCGGGCGCCATGTGGGCCCGTACGCGCTGCCCCGAGAGCAGCTCGTCGAGGTAGTTCTGCCACGACTGTGCTGGTGAGGCGGCGTGCATGCGCGAGTATCCGCCGGCAAACTCGTCCGCGCCTTGACCGAGCATCATCACCTTGATCGCCGGAAAATGCGTCTTCGCGAAATGGTGGAGGCCGTGGGTGTAGATCCAGGCCACGTCGAAGCGTGGCGAGTCCATCATCCAGACGTACGCCTCGAGCGTCGATAGCCCGAGGTCGAGGGTCGCCGGCAACGTGCGCTCGTCGAAGGCGACCTGGTGAAGGGGAACGTCCAGGACACTCGCGACGTTCCGAGCGCTGGCCGCATCACCGTTCCTCGCCGTGGTGCGGGTGACGATGTTGAACGAGCGCAGCTTGGTGCCAAGGTGCGCGGCCGTGGCGACCACGGTCGACGAGTCAATCCCACCGCTCAAGAACGCGCCGATGGGGACATCGGCCATCAGCCTCATCCGAACGCTGTCGACGAACAGCTCGCGGTAACGCTCTTCGTAGAACGACGGCGGGTGTGGATCCGCAGACGACCGCTCGATCGCTGGCTCGAGCGACCAGTACCGCTCCACCCGAAGGCCGTGCTCGCGATCGAACGTGGCGTAGCACCCGCCCGGCAAGAGCTCGACACCCTCGACATAACTGGGAACGCGATCGATCTTGAGGCGCGCCTCCTCCAGATCGTCGATGCGCACCTTCCGTGGGCAAGCAGGATGCGTAAGGAGGGCCTTGAGCTCCGACCCGAAAAGGAGCCCGTCCCTCGTGACTGCCAGGTACATCGGCTTGATGCCCATGGGATCGCGGGCGAGCACGAGCCGCTGCCGGCGTTTGTCCCAGAGGGCCACCGCGAACTTGCCCGCGAGCTTGGCGGCGAAGCTGGGCCCTAGCTCTTCGTAGAGGTGAAGGGCGATCTCCGAGTCCGAGGCCGTGCGGAAGACGTGCGATTCGCGCAGGGTCCCACGCAGCTCGCGGTGGTTGTACAGCTCACCATTCACGCAAACGAACGCCGTCTCGTCCTCGTTCCAGATCGGTTGCCGACCTCCCCCGACGTCGACGATCGAGAGGCGCCGGAAGACGAGGGAGAGGTGGTCGTCGTCGTAGAACTGCTCGTCATCCGGACCGCGGTGCGCGATCTGCGCGCTCATTCGACGGAGCGTCGCGAGACGGTCCTCGCGCTCAGCCGAGTCGCGCGAGAAGCTGACGAACCCACCGATACCGCACACGGCGCCGGCCTATCTTTCTTTTCGCCGGAAACAAAGTGCAAAGAGGTCCGCAGCCTCGCCGCGAACCTCTGACGTCCGAGCCCCTACCAGTTGCGGGTGGCCGTCCCTGCGCTGCCCGAGGTGGAGACCGGGCCTGACGAGCTCGATACACTGGTGGGTTCGTAGATCGAGTCGCCCTTCGCACCTCCACGCACGTGGGTCCGGATGCGCTTGACGCTCAGCGTGAGGCGCGCGTCGGAGGAGGTCGAGGTCGGGTTCGAGTCGGGGGAGTTGGAGTTGTCGCTCATGGGGTGCCTCAGGATGCGTCGAGTTTGGTTCGGGCCAGCGAGGAGAGGTTTAGCAAGGAGGGGGCCAGTACTTTCCGCCGAGATTCACCCTTCGGAAGCCGACGACTGTGCTCTCCAAGTTCACTCCGTGCTCTGGCCGTTCACGACTGTGGACCAGCAAGCGAATCCTATGGTCGAGGCCGTCCGGAAACGGAGCGACAAAATGAAGAAAGGTCCGCGAGTGACCTCGCGAACCTCCAACACCACACAGACGATGACCTGTCGCTACCAGTTCCGGATGCTGCTCAGGGCGCTTCCCGAGAAGTCCGAGGTCAGACCGTCGCGACCACCTCGAACGTGGGTCCTCACGCGCTTGACGCTCAGACCAAGGCGCGCGTCCGGCGCGGGGGTCTCCGTGGCGGGGGTGGTCTCAGGGGTGGTGTTCGGCTGCTGCTGCTGGTCGCTCATGGGAATCCTCGAAATCTTTCCGCTAGGTGTGGTGGAGTAGGACTCCTCTCGTGATCACCAGAGTTTGCTGCTGACGGCGCTGCCCTGGCTGTTGGTCGGGTTGTTCGCCGTGTTGAGGCTGCCAGACTCGAGGAGGACGGAGCTATTGGGGAGCCGCGGTCCCTGGAGAGCCAGGTCGCCAAAACCGCCACGGACGTGGGTGCGAACGCGCTTCACGCTCAACGTGAGGCGGGGCTCAGCGGTCGTCTCGGGAGCGGTGCCTTCATTCGTGTTCGTGTCTTGCGTGGTCTTCATGGGAAGGTGATCAAGCAAACGCGAGGCCAACTGCTAAACGGTGAATCTTTCGTCGGAGCGGCCGTTCTGTTCCTCGGCGTTCACCAACCCGTGACCTGCGGGTTCTCACCCTGTCGATCGCTGGTTCATGGGCGCCCGTGTCGATCGCTGGTTCACACCCAGCCGTCCCTCCAGGTTGATTCTTGCTTCTAAGGAGTACCGCGTCTAATCCTCTCTTCCGAGGAGCGGCTCGTGGCTTGCGAGCTGGGACGGATGCGAAAAGCTCGCTTTCTCTTTGGTCTTGGCGCGGCGGCATCTTGGATTCTCGGTCTCGTTCATTGTTCGGATGATCCCGAGAACACGACCCCGGATGGAGGTTCGCCCGAGGCCAGCGTCGATGGGTCGTCGGATGCGAAGCCGAGCGGCGACAGCAGCACGGTCGCGGATGGCGGCGCCACCCGCGCGATCGCGATGAACGCGCTCGTCACCGTCGAGAGCCCCATCCGATTCTGCTTCCTGGCCTCGAAGTCGGGGCCGCCCACACTTGCGGACGGCGTCGACTCCCCTCCGGTGCCCGCCGCTGCCCTCTCCGCTGGCGCGTTGACCGAGACGGGGATCCCGCGCGCCCTGGCCGACAGCCATGTGAGGATCGTCGTCTACTACGAGGAGTCACTGTCGGCCTTCGGACTGTCGGGAAAGACGTGCAAGGAGCTCGCAGCGATCTCGACGTTGGCGCCCGTCGTCGAGCCGCCTGACTCCGGGGTCGATGCCTCGGACGACGCGGGCGACCCCGATGCAGGTGATGCGGACGCCTCCGAGCCCGATGCAGACGCGGGTGATGCAGGGGATGACGCTGACGCCGGTGATGGTGCCGCGCCCATGTCGGTACCCATGGGTGGTGGTCCGGGTGGCCTCGAGCTCGTACAGTTCGCCGACTTCGACATCTCGGAGGAGGTCATTCCTCCGGCGACGATCAAGCCGGACGCGACGTACCTGCTCTATGCGTCGGGCTGTACGCACCGCCAGGCGCCCAACCGAGCCCTCCTCTACTGCAACAACGACAAGTCGTTCGGTGAGGAGCCCTTCCAGGACTTCTACGCATGGCTGATCGAGCTCGACACGACGAGCGCGGCGCCCCCGGCCGGCCAGTCGCGCGTGCAGGTGGTGCAGACAGACGACCTCTGGCGGCTCTCGGGTCTCTTCAACTATCGAGAGGTCGGGGCGACGTACGGTGATGCGTCCGTCCCGTTCCAGGGACCTGGCGATCCGTCGAATCCGGACGGTGGAGCGACGTTCCCGTACGTCGTGGCGAGCGGTCCGGCGCATCCCGGAACACTCGTTCCGACGGTGTCGACCGCCTCGTCCTTCTACTTCATCCCGCCCGGATTCCCCGCGCAGGTGTTCCCCACGGCCGAGACGCTGCAACTGTCGGGGCTCACCCAGGCGGATCTCGGCTCGGCGACCTCGTTCACGCTCGTGCAGCTGGGGAATGGCGTGGATGAAACGGAGAAACTGCCCGACGGTAAGCCCAATCCCCGCTTCCTCGGCTTCCGGATCATCCGCAACAAGTAGGCAGCGGCAAAAGCACGGAGCATGTCTCGCTCAACCAAGGTCTGGTCGCTTTTGCCGCTCGTGCTCGTCGCGTGCACGGCGATCACGGCAAAGACCGGCTATCAGTGCGAATCGACGGCGGACTGCAAGGAGAAGGACGGCGCTTTCTCCACCACGGTGTGCAAGGAGGGACTCTGCCAGCCGATCGCCGCCCCGCCGCCGCCCACCCAGGTCTGTGCCTCCCACGTCGACTGCTCGTTGACGACGAGCTCGCTCGGGCGATGCATCAACCAGCAGTGCGTGACGCTGCCCAAGGAGTGCGAAGTCCGCGGAAACACGGTGGACGACAGCGGTGTGCTCCTCGGTGTGCTCCGGCCCGCGACACCGGGCAGCGTGGGGACCGACATCACGCGGACCCTCCCCGCGGTGGTCGGCGCGATCGCCGACGAGTGGAACACGAGCCTCGACAAGCTCAAGGGAACGCCAGCCCCACCACGCGTCGGCCTCCTCATCTGCGACGAGGGGGACATCAAGAAGGCCGCGAGCAGCTTCCGGACGTTCGGCGTCAAGGCCATCGTCGGTCCGCTCACCGAGCTTGCGTTGCAGGAGCTACGTAACGATGTGAAGGGTGAGCTGCCCATCCTCTCTCCCATGGGCGAGGCTCCCTCGTTCAAGGAGACGTCGGGAGTTGGACAGCCGTACTTCTGCACCTCGAACCTCGCCGACGCGGTCCAGCCTTTCGCGAAGCTGGTCCGAGACGCCACGTCGGCTACCGTCGTCAGCCGGAGCCTCGCCGGGCTCTCTGCCGTGAAGGTGGCGCTCGTGCACAACAGCCGTGCGGACGGAGAGAAAGTGTTCCTCGACCGCGTGATCGCCGAGCTCGCGACCCAGGCGCCCGGCCTCACGCCATCGCGCTTCGACATCGACACCGTCCTCACCAAGGACGCGAGCCCGAACATCCTCGTCTCCGCGGCCGCGATCGTACGAACGACTCCCGACATCGTCGTGATGAGCGGAGGAGCGTGGTCACGAAGACTGGTGAACGACATCGAGGCCCGCTGGTCGTCCACGGGCAAGGCGGCGAGGCCTGTCTACGTCATCATGCGCACCGTCCCCGACTTCGTCGAGGCCATCAAGTCCTTCAGCGACACTCCGCGAAACGTCTACGCGGTGGACGTGGCTCGTCCGACGGGCAGCGCGCTCGAGGCCAACTACGGGGCGCTCCTGACCCGTCTCGCGGCGGAAGCCAACTCGGCCGGAATCAAGCCGCCGTTCGCGGCTGCCGCGTACAACGACTGCATGCTCGCCGCGCTCTATGGAGTATTCAAGGCCCAGGCTCTCAACCGGGATATCACCGCACCGAGCCTCGGTTCCGAGGACATCTTTCGCGGGATCGGAACAGCGGGCGGTGGGGGCACCAACAACCTCAACCTCACGACGCTGCTCACGGACATGGACGGCGCGCTGAACGATCTTCGTGGAGAGAATTCGACGACTCAGATGACCGGGGCAAACGCGATTTATGGTTTCAACGGGACGACCCACGTTCCGACCGCCGACCACTCGACGTATTGCCTGATGGCATCAGGGACCTGGGGGCTCGTCACTTTCACGGAGGGATCCGGTGCGCCGACTTGCGTTTCTCCCTAGCGGAGTGCTCGCGTTCCTGCTCGTGGCCTGTGCGTCGTCCCGGCCCGAGCACGAGGAGACCAAGGAGACCGGGCGCGCCGTTTCGCCGATCGTCGGCGGCACGGACTCGCCGAGCTCGGAGGACTTCGTCGTCAGCATCACCCTCCCGCCCGACACCTTCTGCTCCGGGATCCTCGTCTCGCCTCGGCTGGTGTTGACCGCAAAGCACTGCATCGGCGGCAACGTTGCCTTCGGGACCTTCAACGATCAGCAGACGTGCACGCTGAGGACCGCGGTAGGTTCACCGGAGAACTTCAAGATCGCGCTCGGCGCACGAGACGACCCGCCCACGGCCACGCTCGAAGTGTCCCGCGTCTTTGCAGATCTCTCCAAGCTCACCTGTGACAACGACGTCGCGGCGCTCGAGCTCAAGGAGTCGGTGACGGGGATCAACTTCCGACCGCTGCAGCTCGACAGTCCGGCCGTGAAGGACGAGTCCGTCGACGCCATCGGGTTCGGGGTGGTAGACGACAACCGGACGACGCTGAACGTCCGGCAGCGCTCGACTGGACGCCTGCTCCCGCTCGATAGCCAGGGCCGCATCGACCGCGGCGGACAGACGGCGACGCCCTCCGGCTCCTCCGTGAGCGTGCCCGGCGGCTATGTGCTCGCGAGCATGCTCATTTGCCAGGGTGACAGCGGTGGCCCGCTCGTTCGGTCGGCGACCGGAGATATCCTCGGCCTGCTGCACGGTGTCCTCGCCGGGGGCGACAGCAAGGTGGGCAGCTGCTCCGACAGCGTCGCGGTTTACATCCCCTTCTGGACCCAGACCGCCTTCATCGAGCGGGTCTTCCAGACGCAAGGGCTCATGCCGACGCGCGTTGGTCGCAGCAGCCCGCCGTCGGATGTCGGCGGACGGTGCGCGCAGAACAACGACTGCCACTCCAATTACTGCGTGAAGATCGGGAGCGATGCCGGCGTCGACGGGACCTGCTCGAAGGTCTGCACCGCATCGACAGACTGCCCGACCTCGATGGAGTGCACCGCGACGGGGAATGGCTTCTCGGTCTGCCTCGCTCCGCCGCCCCCACCGCCCGACTCGAGCTGCAACGTGGCCTCTTCCACGTCTCCCGCGTCGCCCTCCCGCTTCCCACTGCTCGCTGGCTTCCTGGCGCTCTGCGCCGGCACCCTCGCGCGTCGCCGCCGCAAGGCCTCATGACCCGGCCGAGCGGACGTATCCATGATGGGCTTCCCAAGCCGCGAGACCGCTATCAGCTCGGTGACTCGCCGCTCCGTGTAAGCCCATTCTGCATTGGCGCCACCGCGGATCCGCACGCCGTGAGCGCCGCCTTCGACGCCGGCATCAACTTCTTCTTCGTCACGGCGGACATGCACTGGCCCTTCTACGAGGGCGTGCGGCGTGGCCTCACGATGTTGCTCGAGCGCGGCGGAGGCATCCGCGACGACATCGTGGTCGGCGTGGTGTCGTACGTGACGCAGCCCGAGTTCTGCTTCATACCGTTCCTCGAGACGCTGGAGTCGATTCCAAAGCTCGAGCGCATCGACCTGACCATCATGGGCGGCGTCTATGCGCCCGACTTCATGGTTCGGGCACGGCAATACGCCGGTCATCGACGAGGCATGGTTCCGGGCGCGCGCAGCGTCGGCGCGAGCTTCCACGACCGGCCCGCCGTCGTGATGGCGGTCAATCACGGTATGATCGACATCGCCTTCAGCCGCTACAACCCCGCGCACTCGGGGGCGGAGGTCGACCTCTTCCCCCATCTCGTGCCGGACCGAAAGCCGCTCCTCTACGGCTTCAGCAGCACGTTTCAGAACGTCCGCCCCGAACACTGCGACGAGCTCGGCCTGCCGAAGGAGAACTGGCGACCCGCGGTCACGGACTATTACCGCTACTCGCTCACGCGTCGCGAGCACGACGGGATCCTCTGCGCGCCCGCGAGCCCGAAGCAAATCGAGGAGCTCGTCCTTGCGATGGATTCGGGGCCGCTCTCGGACAAAGAAGTGACTTACCTCCGTGATCTCGCCGATCTCGCCTCCGGGAAGGCCGAGCTGACCTAGGCCGATCTCCGCTATGATCCCGGCCAGGTGGACGCCGGCACCGTCATCGCGGAGCGCTTCGAGATCGAGCGCCGGGTCAGCGCCGGCGGCATGTCGGCCGTGTTCCGCGCGACCGACCGGCAGACCGGGCAGATCGTCGCGATCAAGATCCTCTACGGGCGCGACGAGGGAGAGCACCGCGAGCGCCTCTATCGTGAGGCGCGCGTCCTCGAGAAGCTCTCGCATCCCGGCATCGTCAAGTACGTCGCCCACGGCGAGCTGGGCGACAAGCCCTACCTCGCCATGGAATGGATCAATGGCGAGACGCTGGGGAAGCGACTCTCGCGCACGGGCCTCACCATGGCGGAGAGCGTGCGCATGGTCACGCGCGTGGCGGAGATCCTCGCCACCGGGCACGCGAAGGGCGTCATCCATCGCGACATCAAGCCCGGCAACCTGATCCTCCGCGAGCAGAACACGGACGATCCCGTCCTCATCGACTTCGGCATCGCGCGCATCGGGCTCGGGGCCTCGCCGCTGACGAACACGGGCGTCATGCTCGGGACGCTCGGCTACATGGCGCCCGAGCAGGCGCGCGGGACGAAGCAGCTCGACGCGCGCGCGGACGTGTTCGCGCTCGGCGCCGTGCTCTTCAAGTGCCTCACCGGGTTGCCGGCGTTCGCGGGCGACGACGAGATCGCGATCCTCGCGAAGATGCTCTTCGAGCAGCCCCCGCGCGTGCGCGACTTCAAGAAGGACGTGCCGCCCGCGCTCGACGAGCTGATCGCGCGCATGCTCTCGCGCGATCCGCTGCAGCGGCCGGCGGACGGCGGCATCGTCGCGGCCGAGCTCGCCGGCCTCGGCTCCTTCGATACCGCAGGCGGTGCGGGCCACACGCGCGCGGCGGCGGCGCACGGCGACGTCATCACCCGCGGCGAGCAGCGGCTCGTCAGCGTGGTCGCGGTGGCGGCGAGCGCGGCGGTCGACGTCGACAGCGAGGAGCTGACGATCAACGACGGCACCTGGCAGGGCCTCGCCTCGCTCTCGAACACGCTCCGGTCGGCGATCGCGCCCTTCGGCGCGCGGCTCGAGTCGCTCGCCACCGGCATGATCGTCGTCACGCTGCCCGGGCGGCACTCCGCGACCGATCAGGCGACGCGCGCGGCGCGCTGCGTCCTCGCGATGCGCGCCGTCGCGCCCAACGTTCCGATGGTGCTCGCCACCGGACGCGCCATCATGTCGGAGCGCGTGCCCGTCGGCGACGCGACCGACCGCGCGGTGCGGATGCTCTCGCACTACCAGGACTCCGACATCGAGAGCGTCGCGAGCGGAAGACGCCTCCCGATCCACATCGACGAGGTCACCGCGGGCCTCCTCGATACCCGCTTCAACACGCGCGGGTCGTCGGACGGGGGGCTCGAGCTCGTCGGCGAGCAGGCGCCGGTCGACGCGGGGCGCATGCTCCTCGGCAAGCCCACGCCCTGCGTCGGGCGCGAGCGCGAGATCGTCATGCTCGAGTCCGTGTTCGCCGAGTGCGTCGCGGACGACGTGGCGCGCGCGGTGCTCGTGACGTCGGCCGCGGGTGTCGGCAAGTCGCGGCTTCGCTACGAGGTGCTGCGCACGCTCCGGCACCGCGGCACGTCGCACGAGGTCTGGACCTCCCGCGGCGATCCGATGCGCGCGGGCTCGCCATTCGGCATGCTCTCGCAGATCATCCGCGCCGCCGCGGACACGCAGGACGGCGAGCCGCCCCGCGTGCAGCGCGAGAAGATCCGCGCGCGCGTGGCGCGGACGGTGCCGCAGCGCGATCTCGTGCGCGTCACCCAGTTCCTCGCGGAGACGCTCGGCGTCTCGATGCCCGAGGAGGACGACGTCCAGCTCCGCGCCGCGCGGCACGATCCCGTCCTCATGGGCGATCAGATGCGCCGCGCCTTCGAGGACTGGCTCGCCGCCGAGACGCGGGCGCAGCCGGTGCTCCTCGTCCTCGAGGACCTGCACTGGGGCGACCTCCCCAGCGTGAAGTTCGTCGACTCCGCGCTCCGCGCGCTCCAGGATCGGCCGCTCATGGTGCTCGCGCTCGCGCGGCCCGAGGTGAAGGACCTGTTCCCCGATCTCTTCGCCGAGCGCGGCGTCCAGGAGCTGCGGCTCAAGGAGCTGTCGAAGAAGGCGAGCGAGAAGCTCGTTCGCGGCGTCCTCGGAGAGCATCTCACCGACGATCACGTCGCGCAGATCGTCCAGTCCGCGGGCGGAAACGCCTTCTATCTCGAGGAGCTGATTCGCTCCTATTCGACGCTGGGCCCGAGCGCGGCGAGCCGCATGGCGTCCTCCGTCGACATGCCGCCCGTGTCCGTCTCGACGCGCACGCGCTCCGTGCTGCCCGTGGTCGTGCCGGAGACGGTGCTCACGATGGTGCAGGCACGTCTCGAGGCGCTCGAGTCCGAGGCGCGCCGCGTCCTCCGGGCCGCGAGCGTCTTCGGGCAGACCTTCTGGCGAGGCGGAGTGGTCGCGCTCCTCAGCGGCGCCAATGCGGACAACGTCCCGCCCGGCATGCGGCCCTCCGCGGGCGAGAACGAGGGAGCGCAGGTCGGCGCGTGGCTCGACGAGCTCGCCATCCGCGAGATCGTCACGAAGCGCGACGGCACCAAGTTCAAGAACGAGACGGAGTACAACTTCCGCCACGCGTTCGTCGCCGAAGCGGCGTACAGCATGCTCACGGACAAGGACCGCGTCCTCGGGCACAAGCTCGCCGCGCAATGGCTCGAGAAGAACGGCGAATCGGAGGCGGTCGTGCTCGCCGAGCACCTCGAGCGCGGCAACGAGCCGAAGCGCGCGATCACGTTCTACCGCCGCGCCGCCGCCCAGGCGCTCGAGGGCAACGACCTCGAGGCCTGCCTCGCGCGCGCCGATCGCGGCATCGCGTGCGGCGCCGAGGGCGAGGTGCTCGGTCGCCTCCTCTTGCGGAAGTCGGAGGCGCATCGCTGGCGTGGCGAGAACGTCAAGGGACGCGACTGCGCGCAGCGCGCCCTCGAGCTCCTGCCGCGCTCCGGGCGCCGCTGGTTCCTCGCCGCGGGCGAGGCGGTCGAGGCCTGCGCGCGCCTCGGCGACGAGAGCGAGCTCCATCGCGCCGTCGACGATCTCTGCGACGTGAGCTCCGCCGGCACTCTCTCCGCGCCGCACCTCGTGGCGCTGACGCGCGCGGCGTGCGTGCTCATGTCGGCCGGCAATTACCCCTCTGCCGACGATCTGCTCCGCACCATCGACGCCGCTTACGAGAATACGCGGCGCGGCGGGACACCCGAGGATCCGCTCGCCACCGCGCACGTCTATCGAACCAGGGCCTATCGCGCGCTGGTGTCCGGCGATACCGGATCAGCGCTGTCGATGTTCAATGTCGCGATATCCAACTTCGAGGCCGCAGGCGACACGCGCGCCGCGTGCCGCCACCTCGTGAGCGCGGCCGCCGCGTGCATCGAGCTGGGCTCGTATCGCGAGGCGGAGCGCGCGCTCATCGACGCGCTTGCCTCCGCTCAGCACATGGGCCTCTCCGGCGTGAGCGCCTCCGTCTGGCACCACCAGGGCATGCTCCTCGCGCGCATGGGCGACGATCGCGCCGCGCTCGGCCTCGCCGACTCCGCCATCGACGCCTTCGTCGCCCAGGGCGATCGCCACATGGAGGCGAGCGCGCGGCTCTACCGCGGCTACTTCCTCGCCCTCGGCGACGACCTCGCCCGCGCCGAGCGCGAGGTGCGCCTCGCCCTCGACAGCGCCGGCGCCTCCCCTCCCCTCCGCGCGTTCGGCCTCGCGATCCTCGCGCACGTGCATCTCCAGAGCGGCCGCCCCGATCGGGCGGACGGCTGCGCGCGCGAGTCGCTCCAGCTCCTCGAGGCCCTCGGCGGCGTCGAGGAGGGCGAGGCGTTCATTCGCCTGACGTACGCGGAGTCGCGCGAGGCGGTGGGCGACATGGCGGGCGCGCGCGAGGCGATCCAGACGGCGCGGGTCCGCATCCTCGAGCGCACGGCGATGATCCAGGACGCGCAGTGGAAGGACACCTTCATCCAGCAGGTCCGCGAGAACGTGCGGACGATGGAGCTCTTCCGCGCCTGGAAATAGTGGTTATCCATCACGCCTCCATGACCGACGAAGAGCTCTCCCGGGCGTTCTGGAGCACCGAGCTACCGGCCAGCGAGTGGACCCACGACGCGCACCTGCGCATGGCGTGGCTGGCCCTCGAGGACGGATCCATCGACGAGGCGCATCTCCTGCTGCGCGTCGGCATCATCAAGCTCAACGCATTTCACGGCCTCGTGGAGACGCCGACGCGCGGCTATCACGAGACCCTCACGCGCGTGTGGCTCCTCCTCGTGGCGGCGGCGAAGAACGTCGCGCGCGGCAGAGACTCGCGCGAGTTCCTCGAGCGCCATCCCGGCGCGCTCGGCCGCGAGGCGCCGCTCCGGCATTACACGAAGGAGCGCCTCTTCTCGCTCGCGGCGCGGGCGCACTTCATGGATCCCGATCTCGAGCCGCTGCCGCACGCGTAGAGCGAGGAGCCGCCTCAGCGCCGGCGCGCGGGCTTCCGGGTGAGGACGGCGCGGAGGAGCTCGCTCGCCGTCTCGCGGAGGCTCGCGAGGCGATGCTGCGGTCCCTTCTCGACCTGCGCGAGGAGCAGCTCGTCGATGCCGCCCACGATGGCGGTCGCGAGCGGGGCCGGGATCGGCTGCACCTCCGGATGCTCCTTCCGCACGCGGTCGACGAACGCCCGGAGCTGCGTCGCGAACGCCTCGTGGACCTCGCGCCGGAGCTCGAGGGCGCGCGGGCCAGCGGCGGCCATCTCCACGAGGCACGTCCGCGTGAGCGAAGGCGTCGACTCGAGGGCGGTCACGTAGGCGTCGATGACGGCCTCGACCTGCTCCGGCCACGGACGTGCCGCGTTGGCGTCGAAGGCGGCCGCCATCGCCTCCATCATGGCGCTCGTCGCCGCGCGATAGGCCGCGAGGAGGCACGCCTCCTTGTCCTCGAAGTGCTCGTAGAACGTCCGCTTCGAGACGCGCGCCTTCGCGACGATGTCCGCGATCGTCGTCGGCGCATATCCCTTCTCGGCGAGCGCGGCGGTGAACCCCTCGAGGATGCGCGCCGCGTGCGGTTCCTCTTGCATCCGGTACTGTTTGGTACCACAGTTTGGTACGCGGCGGTACCAAACCATGTCTGACAGCCTCGAATTCGACGTGATCATCGTGGGCGCCGGCCTCTCCGGCATCGGCGCGGCGTATCGGCTGATGACCGAGTGTCCGACCAAGAGCTTCACGGTGCTCGAGGCCCGCGGCTCGATCGGCGGGACGTGGGATCTCTTCCGCTACCCCGGCGTCCGCTCCGACTCGGACATGTTCACGCTCGGGTATCCGTTCTACCCGTGGCGCGCGGCGAAGGCGCTCGCCGACGGCGCGGCCATCCTCGAGTACATCCGTGAGGTGTCGACGAAGTTCGGGATCGACCCGCACATTCGCTTCCACCACAAGATCAAGAAGGCCTCGTGGTCGAGCGATGCGCAGCGCTGGACGCTCGAGGCCGACGTGAACGGCGAAGCGAAGACGCTGCGCTGCAAGTTCCTCTACCTCTGCGCCGGCTATTACAGCTACGACGAGGCGCACAATCCGGAGTTCCCCGGCCGCGAGAGGTTCAAGGGCCAGATTGTCCATCCGCAGTGGTGGCCCGAGGACCTCGATTATTCGGGGAAGCGGGTCGTCGTCATCGGCAGCGGCGCGACGGCGGTGACGCTCGTGCCGGCGATGGCGGAGAAGGCGGCGCACGTGACGATGCTCCAGCGGTCGCCCTCGTACATCGCCTCGCTCCCGGCGGAGGACCCCATCGGCAACGCGATCCGCAAGGTGCTGCCCGTCCAGACCGCCCACGAGGTGGTCCGCACGAAGAACATGCTGCTGGGCCTCGGCATGTACCAGTTCTGCCGGCGCGCTCCGAAGCAGGCGAGCCGGTTCCTCCGCAAGCAGGTGCAGAAGCTCCTGCCCAAGGATTTCCCGGAGGAGCATTTCAAACCGAAGTACGGGCCCTGGGATCAGCGCCTTTGCCTCGTGCCCGACGGAGATCTCTTCGTCCCCATTCGCAGCGGCAAGGCGAGCGTCGTCACCGACACGATCGAGACCTTCACCGAAAGAGGCATTCGCACCTCGAGCGGCCAGGAGCTCGAGGCCGATATCATCGTCACCGCCACCGGGCTTCGCATCCAGGCCGTGGGCGGCGTGAAGTTCGAGGTCGACGGCAAGGCGATCAAGCCGAGCGATCTCATCGTCTACAAGGGCCTCATGCTGAGCGGGATCCCGAACCTCGCCTGGTGCGTGGGCTACACCAACGCGTCGTGGACGCTGCGCGCGGATCTCACGTCGCGCTACGTCTGCCGGCTCCTGAACCTGATGGACAAAAAGGGATATCGAGTCGCGACCCCCCAGCCCGCCAACGACGATATCGAGCGGCGTCCGCTCCTCGGCCTCAATTCGGGTTACGTCACGCGCGCGGAGTCGGAGCTGCCCAAGCAAGGAGGCCGGGCGCCCTGGTACCTGCGCCAGAATTACCTGCTCGATTTTCTGACCATGCGCCTCGGCCCCGTCGACGACTCGATCCAGTTCCGGACGTAGGCCCGCGTCACCACGCGTAGCCGGCGGCGAGGCCGCCGTACCACTTCTGCTCGCCGATCTTCGACGGGCAGCCATGCGAGAGCGTCGACTTGCACGAGTCGCTCTCGTTGTTCATCACCGCCGCCCAGCCGCCGAAGACGCGGAGCGCGACGCCCGAGCTCCCGATCCGAAACTCGACGTTGGGCTCGAGCTGACCCCAGAACGCGATGTCCCAGGTGCGCGTCGTGCGGTAGCCGGTGGAGCAGCCCGCGAACGGACACTGCTCGGGCACGCGCTGCGAGTACTCGTAGGGGCCGAGCGTGAGCGGGAAGCCCATGCCGATCGCGAAGAACCGGTTCAGCGGCAGACGCAGGCGCGGCATGAACGATCCGCGAAGACCGCCGTCGGGCGCCCAGCCGCCGCCGACGCCGAGCACGGTGTACTTCGTCGGCGCGTACTCGAAGCCGAGGCCGACGATACCGGCAGGGCTGCCGGGCGAGCCGCCCATCAGGTTGACCTGCCTCTTCTTCGTCTCCCAGGTGCTCTCCTGCACCGACTCGACGCCCTTGTCCTTCGCGAGCGAGAGCTGTGGGACGAGACGCGGCGCGGGCAGGCCGTAGCTCGGCTCGTCCGCGCGCGCGTTGCTTGGCGCGACGACCAGCGCCGCCACCACCCCCACGATGAAGCCGACGGATCGGGCCTTCACGGGCCTCACTCTGCCACATTTTCGACGTGTAGGTGTTGCAACCCCACGATAGAAAAGTCCAATCGGCACGGACGCGAGACGGCCTGCGCATTGCACCTCGGGTCGTCATGCGTTGGCCGTCCCGTCGAGACACGCAAGATTTCAAGGCTTCCGAGCCGACCGGGGTGACTCAGAACCCCTCCGTACCGGATCGCGGGCGAATCGACAGTGATGTAAGGGCGTTCATGCGCCCGGTCTCGACCCCCTGGATCACGTTCGACCGGGAGAGCCGTGTCGAGGGCGAGCTGGCGTTCGCGGCGAAGGCCGCGATGCGCGCCGGCGTCGCCTTCATGAGCAGCCCCGATCTGCCGCCTCCCGCGCCGGTCCCGGCCGGTCCGACCGCCGCCTCGCGACTCGCCGACATCAACGCGATGTTCCCGCCCTCCGTCCCGCACCAGAAGGCGGCGACCAGCGAGAACGAGCCGAGCTCCCTCATCGTCGCGGCGGACGTCGTCCCCGCCGAGCGTCAGCCCTCGCTCGTCATCCAGGAGAAGCGTAGCCGCGTGGGCCTCATCGGCGCGACGATGGGCGCGGTCGGGGTCTGCTCGATCGCGGCGTACATCGTGGCGTCGCTCCAGGGCACGCCGGCGCCCGCGGCCGCCGTCGAGCCGCCGAAGGTCGAGACGGTCGCCGCCGTCTCGCCTCCGTCGCCACCGCAGCCCGTGACCGAGGTGGCGACGCCGGAGCCGGCGGCCCCCGCCGCCGCGCCCGCCGAGGTCGTCGGCGAGAACGCGACCGATCCGAAGAAGCGCTGGGGCACGCTCACCATCAAGGGCGCCGCGACGAAGAAGCAGGTCTGGTTCGACGGCAAGCGGATGCTCGGCAACGGCAACCGCTCTTTCATGGTCTATTGCGGAATGCACACCGTCGCCGTGAACGACAAGGCCGCGCAGAAGGACCTCGAGGTCCCCTGCAACGGCGAGCTCACGATCGAGAAGTGATCAGCGACGGCTGAGGGTCGCCGCATCCGCGGTGCGGCCCTCGAGCTTCGCGAAGATATTGTCCGCGCGCTCCGCGAACTGCGCCGCGTCGCGGGCGATCACGGGATCGGTCTGGAAGTCCGGTGAGGCCTTGAGCAGCGCCGCGTAGAGCCGGCACGTGCGCGCGAGCTCCACGTCATTGCCGATCTCCTCGAAGATGAAGAGCGACTGCAGGAGCCGGTCGCGCGCGGCGAGGAAGCCGTCGCCCCCGAGATTGCCGGCGCCGAGGATCTCGCCGAGCGAGCGGAGGGCCACGCCGAGCTGCACCTTCGCCTTCGTCTCGCGGAAGATCTCGACCGCGCGCTCCGCATAGGTGCGCGCCTCCTCGTATTCGCCGCGCGCGAGGTGGGCCTTGCCGAGGCCGCGCACCGCCTCGCCGAGGCCCGTCTTGTCGCCGAGCTCGTCGGTGATGACCTCGGCCTGCGTGAGGTAGTGAATCGCCTTCGTCGGATCGCCGAGGCGGTTGTAGGTCTCGCCGAGGTTCGTGAGGACGAGCGCGATGCGGCCCTTGTCGCCCGTCTCCTTCGCGATCTCGAAGGCCTCGAGGAAGAGCTGGAGGGCGCGCGCGTCGTCCTTCTGGTCCTGGGCGACGGTGCCGAGGTTGTTGAGTGAGATGGCGACGCCCACGAGATCGCCGATCTCGCGACGAATGCGGAGCGCCTGCTCGAACGCGTCGAGGGCGTTCATGAACTGCCCGGCGTCCTGATGAACGAGGCCGAGGTTGTTGAGCGAGAGCGCGATGGACCGTCGGTCGCCGAGCTTTCGCCGCAAGAGCAGCGCGCGCTGCGTGGCGGCGACGGCCTGATCGTAGTCGCCGCGGAGCCAGTGGAGCTTGCCGAGATCGTCGACCGTGCTCGCGATGCCGCGCTCGTCGGCGGCGTCCTCGAAGAGCGCGAGCGCCGCCTCGAGGTGGCCCTTCGCGTCGTCGAGGCGTCCCGTGTCGCGGAAGAGCCGGCCGATGCGCCCGTGCGCGGCGCCGCCCTTCGCGGGGAGATCGAGGCGATACGAGCGGACGAGCATCTCGGAGTAGCAGTCGAGCGCCTCGTCGCTCTTGCCGAGCACCTGGAGCACGTCGCCGTAGTGATGCAGCGCGCGGAGCTGCTCGGAGGCGCCCGCCTCGGCTCCGTCGCGGAGGAGGCCGAGGCCCTTGCCGTAGTACTCCGCCGCGCGCACGTTCGAGTAGCGATCGCGTGCGAGGTGCGCCGCATCGAGGTACGTCGAGGCCGCCTGCTGATAGAGGCCGGCCTCCTCCTGATGATGCGCGAGCATTCCCAGATACTCTTCGTGCGTGCGGACGTTGCTCTTGAACGACAGCCAGTCCGCGATACATCGATGAAGGCGGCGCGCCTGCGCGCGCGGGAGCAGCTTGAGGAGCGTCTCGCGCTCGAGGTTGTGCTTGAAGACCCACTCCTCGTCGTCTGGAAATGTTCCGTCCGGGAGCGATAGTAGGTAATCGCGCTCCTTCAGATCGGCGAGGATCTCGCGAATTCGCGCGATATCGGCCTTCGCCTCGGTGACCGCCCAGACGTCCGGCACGGGCGTATCGAGGCGCGCCATCGCGACGAGCCCGCCCAGCCAGAAGACGCTGCCCATCATGGCGGCCTGCTCGAGGAGGTCGCGCTCGTGCGGCGCGAGGGCGCCGATGCGCGCCTGGATCGCGTCGTCGACGGTGAGCGGGAGCTTCACCTGTGAGAGGCGATCGAGGTGGATCTGCCAGGCCGAGTGCTCGACGAGCGGATCGACCTGCTCGATGACGCGCATGTCCTGGAAGAGGACGACCATGCGCTCGAGAAGGGCGGGATTTCCCGCCGCGAGCGACGTGGCGGCGGCGGTGAGCTCGTCGACCCCGGGCACGTCTCCGCACGGCTCGAGGAGCTCGTACATGATGTCCTCCGAGTGCTCCTCGGAGAGCGGCGAGAGCTCGACGAGGCGGTGGCGCTTGGCGCCTGGCTTCACCCAGTCATCGCGACGCGCGACCATCTCCGGCCGGGCGATGCAGATGACGAGGATCGGCGACTCGAGGGTATCGACGAGGCGCCCGAGCAGATCGAGCGACTCGTCGTGGGCATACTGGAGATCGTCGAAGACGAGGACGCAGGCGCGCGCGGCGCCCTAGGCTCGCCGGGGATCTCGATCCTCGATCTGGATCCGCGATCGGACTCGCGCGTCGATGGGGGGCGCGGCGGGGAACTGGGAGCTCGAGAGCGCCGTCGGGTGCTCGGCGACTCCCACTTTGCGCCCCGCCCAGCCGTCCGCCTCGAGGAAGCGCTTGATGACGGCGCGGCGAAGGAGTCATCTGGCTCGGATCCGAGCGCACCGCCTGGATGAGCGGGGAGTCCTGGAACTCGAGCTCGAGGAGCTGGCCGAGGAAGAAGCAGACGTCGCCGACCTTCCGATCCTCGAGGACCTCGGCCACCTGGGTGCGGACCTTGGTCTTCGCGGCCTCGGGGTCCATGCCCTCGACGATGCCGAAGCGAGCGCGAAGGACGCGCGCGAAGACGTCGTAGGCGCTGCCGCCTTCGCGCGCCGATCCGCGGAACACGCGGGGCGCCCCGGAGACGACCTGCCGCTGCCTGCTGAGGAAGTCGCGGACGAGGCGGGTCTTGCCGATCCCGGCAGGGCCGATGATGGTGACGGCACGACCGCGCTTCTCGTCGCGGACGGCGGCGAGCGCGGACTCGAGCACCGCCATCTGCTCGTCGCGACCGACGAGCGACGTCCGGCGGTTGATCGCGCCGAAGCCCGCCGGCGCCATGCTCATGCTCTCGCCCATTTCCCGGTCTCAGCATACCCCGGTTCAGGGGCTCGGCGATGCGCCGATGACGTATGGATGAGCGAAGAAAATGACGACGTAGAGGATCGCAGCGATGGCGACGCGCCGGATGCCGATCTCGGAGGGCACGAGGCGGGCGCGCCCCTGGGCGATGGCGACGAAGGGCACGACCGAGGTCTGCGCGGCGTAGGCGTCCCAGTCCGCGCCGGCGGCCGCCTTGCGGCGCGCGTCGATGTGAAGCATCCCGCCGATCGCGAGGACGAAGATCGAGGCGGCGACGAGCTCGACGTGGAGCTCCCCGTTCGTCGCGAGATGCGAGAGGGCCCAGAGCGCGAAGCCCCAGAGCCCGGGGTGGCGCGTGACGGCGGTGATGCCGATGGGGCGTGCCTCCTTCAGCCTGCCTTCCTGGCCGACGGCGGTGGGGCTCGGTGTCGAGAAGCCAGTGACCATGCCGAGGAGCGCGAGCGGCATGACGAGGACGGGCACCCAGCGCGTCCAGTGTGGTGGTGTCCAGAGCTCGATGAGGGGCGCGGTCCGGGCGTAGACGATCATCCCGCCGAACGAGGCGAACGCGAGGATCGAATAGACCGCGCCAAACCCCTTTGCCCCCATGGCGGCCTGCACCTGCCGCCGGACCGGAATCGACGAGAGGAGAAAATGCAATAAGACGAAGGCGGCACAACAACCGATCAGTGGAGCGATGGTGCCGCCCCGACGCGCGGCGCCCTGATCGATCGCCTCGGGGTGCCGGATCGCCTCGGCGACGGCGCGGGCGTCATCGTCGGAGATATCGTATCTGGGCATCAGGCCCTTCGGATAAGCGACGACGACCTCGTAGTCGGGATCGCGAATCGCGCGGGCGATGTACGCGTCGTCGGCGCGCACGGAGAGGCCGCCTTCCGCGCGCAGGACGGGGCGCCTCTGGCCCCACAATCCCTTCAACGTCGGGCCGCTTCGCGCCGTCCCGTCCGTGGAGTGGCAGCTGAAGCAGCCTTTGGCCAGCATGAGCTGCTGGCCCCGCGTGGCGAGCGCGGCGTCGGCGGGCGCGTCGGTCGCGGGTGCCGGCGGCGCGGCCGAGGGCGCCTGCGCTCGCGCCGCGCCCGGGACCAGGAGGCTGAAGAGGACGGCGACGAGCGCGAGCGCGCGCATGGTCAGTGGTTTTCGTAGACGCCGTCGGGGTCGTCGATCGGCGGGAGCGGCTCGAGGGCCTTGTCGGCATCGCTCTTCTTCTCTTCCTTGCTCTCGCTGCCGCCGAGGGCCTTGGGAATGACGGCGGAGTCGAGGCCGGGGATCGACGGCGCGAGGCTCGGGAGGAAGTCGTTCTTGCTCTCCGCGCTGTCGTCGTCCTTCTCCTTCGAAGGCGTGGCAGGCGTCGCGGGGGTCGCGGGACCCGGCTTCGCGGGCGCCTTGGCGATGGGAGCGGCCGGCGCCGCGTGGGGCTTGCCCTGGTGGGCGTTGGCGAGCGCGGATTTTCCGCCCTTCCCGTGGTGCGGGAGGGGGATCTCGATGCACTT
Source organism: Labilithrix sp. (assembly GCA_046351255.1). Lineage (GTDB taxonomy): Bacteria > Myxococcota_A > Polyangia > Polyangiales > Polyangiaceae > Labilithrix. Next base: position 163,649 of record JAXLYU010000023.1, on the reverse strand, counting down.
GTTGGTCGCGAGGTCGGTGGTGCCGGGCGGGCAGGCGACGCGGACGTGGAAGTGATCGTCATGGGGCAGCGAGCCGCGAGGCTGCGCCATGAGCTCGGCGGCGCGAGTACGGACGGCGGCGGGCGCGCCGATCTTCTCGGCGTAGGCGAGGAGCCGCGCGCGGATGGGCGAAGCGACGAAGATGTGCGTGACGTGCGCGTTGACGTCGCTGACGAACGAGGTCACGAGCTGCCAGTTCTTCGCGTCGTCGAACTGAGCGCCGGGCCAGGAGGGCGCGGTGCCGTCGCCTTTGAAGGTGACGAAGTGGTCGGCGTAGATCGTCTTGCCCTGCTGGTTGCGGACGTAGAAGCCGATGTCGGCGTCGCGGCCGGACTCGTGGGAGGCGTGGCGATCGATCTCTCCCCCGCCCTGTCGCGAGAGGTGTCCGATGGAGAGCTGGGCGTCGGGCCACTGCTTCTTCACCGCCTTGGCGGCGCGGTCGATCATGCTGACGAGCGCCTCGAGGCCCCAGCGCGAGTCGCCGGGCGCGTAGGACGGCACGACGCGAACGTGATCGCTGTCGCTGAGGTGCGCGCCGCCGATGAGCTTTCCGGCGGTGGGAGATCCGACGCTCCTTCCGGGGGCCGGCTTCGGCGCCTCCTTCGGCGTCTCCATGGGCTTGTCGCGGCGCGGCGTCTCGGCGAGCTTGGCCGTCTTCAGGTGCCCGTGCGCCGGATGCGCAGCATGCGCGGGGTGCGCGGGATGGCCGGGCTGCGCGGGCTTGGGCGGCGGCGGCCCTGCGAGCGCCATTGGCGCGACGAGAAGCCCAGCGAGGATCACGAGCGAGGTCCGAACCGCCATCATCTCTCGACCCCATCACACCCGGGCGCGGAGGGCCAAAATCCCGGAGAATGAGGTCGATGCCGGAGCCGCCGGAAGCGCCATTTCTACGCAACGTCCTCGTGATGGCGGAGAAGATCCCGAACCCGGGCATCTATCCTGTCGACCTTCCAGCCGTGCGTGCGCTAGACGGTCTGAAGCTCGCCCCCGTGACCTTCTTCGTCGGCGAGAATGGCTCGGGGAAGTCGACGATCCTCGAGGCCATCGCGGTCGCAGCCGGTCGCGACGCGGAGGGCGGCACGCGCAACTTCAACTTCGCGACGCGGCGTTCGGAGTCGGATCTGCATCGCTGTCTCCGCCTCACGCGACCGCGGCATCCGCAGATGGCGTTCTTCCTTCGCGCCGAAAGCTTCTTCAACGTGGCACCGAGGTGGAGCGTCTGGGCGTGAGTGGGTACGGCGAGCGCTCGCTCCACGAGCAGTCGCATGGCGAGTCGTTCCTCGCGCTCATGAAGCATCGCTTCCAGCCGCGCGGGCTGTATCTCCTCGATGAGCCGGAGGCGGCGCTCTCTCCTTCCCGCCAGCTCTCCCTCCTCGTCCGCATGAACGAGCTCGTGAGCCAGGGCTCGCAGTTCCTCATCGCGTCGCACGCGCCCATCGTGCTCGCGTATCCGGGGGCGCTCATCTATCGCCTCAGCGACGAGGGCATCACGCCCACCGCCTACGACGACCTCGAGCACGTCGCCCTCACCCGCGACTTCCTCAACGACCGCGCCCGCTACCTCTCTCGCCTCCTCCGCGCATAACCCGTTTGCAACCCGTTCAACACCCTGGCCCCTGGCCTGGCCCTGGCCGGCATATGCCACTTTGCACATATGGTCACATAGTGCCCCCGCCCAGGGTGTGCCCCTCCACGGGGGTGTTTAAATTGTTAGCAAGCCAATATTGGATTTGGGGTCGAAAAGAGGGACCCGGGGGTGGGGTGTTCATAAGGGGTTGAGGAGGTGTGCAAGGCACGGGGGATGCTTGCGGGTGCGGGCGGGGTCGAGGTGTGCAGGACGTGTGCAGGGTACACGGGGTGCTTGGCCGGGGGCCATGCACGCTATTTCGTATCAGCTTAAGCGCGGGCATCTGTGTGCGGTCGCGATCGGGCGGAAGATCTTCCGTGGGACGAAGAAGCCGGACGATCCCGATTACGACGGGGTGCCCGACATGACGCCGGCGCGCTTCGACATCCTCTACCTCGTGCTCGGGAGGAAGATGGGACCGATGACGCCGGCGCCGCGATCGATCGCGATGAGCGAGCTGGTGCGAAGGCTCGGACTCGCGCGGGCCACGATCTCCAAGGCCGTGAAGCGCCTCGTTCAGCTCGGGCTCGTCACCTGCTCCTACGCCGGGAGCGGCCGGCGCGACAAACGCGTGGAGCTCACCGAGGAAGGGGCCGCGCGCATCAAGCGCGCCATGCACCTCGTCTTCACCGGACGCCAGCTCGCCCGACACTACCGGCGCTACATCGCCAAGCAGCACCTGACCAAGAAGAAGAACCTCGCCTGGCACATCGCAGAAGAGCTCAGCGAGCTCTGGTTCGAGCTCCGGCACCTCGCACGCCACCTCTTCGACCGATCCGATGTGCTCTACAACGTGCGCGCCGACCCGGACCACTGACCCCCCCTCCCCCCGGCGAAAACGCCCGCGAAAACGCCCGCGAAAACGCCCGCGAAAACGCCCGCGAGGACGCCGCGAGGACGGCCGTGAGCGCCAGCGCGCGGCAGGACGGCCGCGTCAGGACAGTCGCGTCAGCTGAGCCGCGTCAAGACAGTCGCGTCAGGACGGCCGCGTCAGCCAAGCCGCGTCAGCTGAGCTTCATCTCCGCGAGGTCCGCCGGGACCTTCAGCGTCGGCTCCGTCTTCGACTGGACGTCGCGAGCGCTCACGCCGGGCGCGACCTCGCGGAGGATGAGGCCGTCCGGCGTCACGTCGATGCACGCGAGGTCCGTGATGATGCGATGGACCACGCGCTTGCCCGTGAGCGGGAGGTTGCAGTCCTTGAGGATCTTGGGCGCGCCGTCCTTGGACGCATGGTCCATGATGACCACGACGCGCTTGGCGGCCGCGACGAGGTCCATCGCGCCACCCATGCCCTTGACCATCTTGCCGGGGATCATCCAGTTGGCGAGGTCGCCGCGCTCCGAGACTTGCATCGCGCCTAGGATGGCGAGGTCGATGTGGCCGCCGCGGATCATCTCGAAGCTCTGCGCGCTGGAGAAGATGCTCGAGCCCTTGAGCATCGTGACCGTCTCCTTGCCCGCGTTGATGAGGTCCGCGTCGAGATCGGCCTCCTTCGGATAGGGGCCAATCCCGAGCAGGCCGTTCTCCGACTGGAGGACGACCTCGACGCCGGCCGGAATGTAATTGGCCACGAGCGTCGGCATGCCGATCCCGAGATTGACGTAGAAGCCGTCGCGGAGCTCCTGCGCCGCGCGCTTCGCGATCTGTTCGCGATTGAGGCTCATTTGGTCACCGTCTTTCGCTCGATGCGCTTTTCGAAGCTCGCGCCCTCGAAGATGCGCTGCACGAAGATGCCGGGAGTGTGGATATGATCGGGGTCGAGCTCGCCCACCTCGACGATCTCCTCGACCTCCGCGATGGTGACCTTGCCCGCCGCCGCGCACATCGGATTGAAGTTCATCGCCGTGTGGCGATAGACGAGATTTCCGAAGCGATCGCCCTTCCACGCCTTCACGATGGCGAAGTCGCCCGTGATCGCGTGCTCGAGGACGTACTCCTTGCCGCTCCACTCGCGCGTCTCCTTCTTGGCGCTCGCCTTGGCGACCGAGCCGTCCGGCGCGTACTTCAGCGGGAGGCCGCCCTCGCTCACCGCCGTGCCCGCGCCCGTCGGCGTGAAGAACGCCGGGATGCCCGCGCCGCCCGCGCGAAGACGCTCGGCGAGCGTGCCCTGCGGACAGAGCTCCACCTCGAGCTCGCCGGAGAGGTACTGGCGCTCGAACTCCTTGTTCTCGCCGACGTAGCTCGAGACCATCTTCGCGATCTGCTTGTTCTTGAGCAGGATGCCGAGACCGAAGTCGTCGACGCCGCAATTGTTCGAGACGAACGTGAGGTCCTTCACGCCGAGCTCGGCGAGCGCCTTGATCGAGTTCTCCGGGATGCCGCAGAGACCGAAGCCGCCCGCGAGGATCGTCGCCCCCGACGGGATGTCGGCGACCGCATCCCGCGCGCTTTTCATCACCTTGTCCATGTCGCGGCGCACGCTAGACCAACCGGGGCGCGCGTTCCATCACGCCATGTGGCGTGGCGTTTTGGCTCGGTCCGGCTCAGGCGCAGCGCGTCATTTCCGAGAAATTCGCATGGCCCGCTTCTGGCTTTTTCCGCGGGCGTGACGTTGCTCGATCCGGATACCGCCTGGCGCATTCACGACGGCGTGGAGAGCGCCCTTCTCATCGACGGCCGCGACTACTACCGCGCCTTCTACGCCGCCGCGCTCGGCGCCAGGAAGAGCATCTTGCTCCTCGGCTGGCAGTTCGACTCCGACGTCCAGCTCCTCCGCGGCGAGGACCTGCCCGACGGCGTGGCGCCCGAGGACGTCCAGCTCCTCCGCTTCATCGACCGCCTCTGCCGCGAGCGCCCCGAGCTCGAGGCACGCGTGCTCGCCTGGGACCACTCCGTCGTCTTCGCCCTCGAGCGAGAGGTGCTGCAGAAGCTCTACTTCGACGCCATCTCCTGCAGCCGCTTCCAGTTCCGCTGGGACAACACGGTGCCGCTCGGCGGCTCGCACCACCAGAAGGTCGCCATCATCGACGGACGCATCGCGTTCTTCGGCAGCCAGGACATCTGCCAGTCGCGCTGGGACGACTCCACCCACCGCGTCGACAACGAGCACCGGCTCGCCCGCGGCGACTGGCACCAGCCCTACCACGAGGTCCAGGTCGCCCTGACCGGCGAGCCAGTCTCCTCGCTCGTCGACCTCTTCGTCTGGCGGTGGTACGGCGCCACCGGCGAGCAGATCGATCGCGAACGGCTCATCGACCGGACCGAGGACGCGATGCCCGGACTCGAGTTCCCCATCACGCTCCCGATCCCGGCGGCGCGCATCGGACTCTCGCGCACCATTCCCGAAGTGCCCAATCGCGAGGCGGTGCGGGAGGTCAGCGAGCTCTACGTTCGTGCCATCGAGTCGGCGCAGGCGCTCATCTATATCGAATCTCAATATCTGACTTCGTGCGCGGTGCGGGACGCGCTCCTGAATCGAATGGCCAATCGCGAGCGCCCCACGTTGGATATCGTCATCATCCTTCCGCACAAGCCGGAGCGCCTGAAGGAAGAGGTCACGGTCGGCGTGCCACAGGCCGGCCTCCTCGCGGTGCTCCAGCGCCAGGCCCAGGAGCACGGCCATCGACTGGGCATTTACAACGTCGTCGCCGGTCACCGCGCCGATGGTGCTCCGATCTACGTCTATATCCACGCCAAGCTGATGATCGTCGACGATCGCTACTTCATCGTCGGCTCCGCGAACCTCACCAATCGCAGCATGTCGATCGACTCCGAGATCGTCGCCGCCTACGAGGCCGGCCCCGGCGACCGCGCCCTCATGAACGCCATCCGCCGCGCCCGCGTGCGGCTCCTCCTCGAGCACGTCGGTGCCCGCGGTCAGGTGCGCTTGCTCGTGCGACCCCGCGGCCTCGTGAGCCGGCTCGACGCGCTCGTCGGACAGGCCCGCATCACCCACCACGAGGTGCAGGGTGAGGAGCCGAGCCCGATCGTGAAGACCATCCACGACGTCGCGCTCGAGTTCCTCGATCCGTGGGAGGGCACCAGCGAGAAGTGCCCCGCCGCCTAGGATCGAACGGCTCGATGCGCGACTGCGTCGAAGCCTTTTTCCACGATGAGGCGCTCCGCCAGCCGGGCGCGCTCGCGATACCCGGCTGCAACGCGTGATCCATTTCGCGAGGTCGGCCCCACTCTTGCACTCGTGCTCACCATCATGCGCCGCCTGCTCACTGCCATCGCCCTCGTCACTGCTGTCTCGTTCCCGTCGATCGCCTGCGCTCAGGAGGAGAGCGAGAGTACGGCCATGCGGGCCAACAAAGGCCTCCGCTTCGGCTTCGGTCCCGCGCTGCTCCTCCCCACGGACGGCGGCCCGATGGGCGGTGGTCTCGTGCTCGACGGCCGCTATGGCATCAAGGCCGGCCCGACCGTCCTCGCCCCGGGCGGGCGCCTCGCCGGCTACCTCCTCTCCGAGCGCTTCATCGGCACCGCCATGCCGACCTTTCGCATCACGGTCCCGGTGGGTCCCCTCGCCCCCTACGCGCTGGGCGGCCTTGGCGGGGGCTGGCTGTCGAACGCGTCGGAGAGCGGCCTCGCCTGGATCGGCGGCGGCGGCCTCATGATCCACTTCGGCCGCGTCCTCGCGATCGGCGCCGAAGCGACCTACGAGGCCATCACGGGCACGGAATACAAGGCCCTCAGCATCGGCCCGGCGATCCACATCGGCGGCTGACCAAATGGCCGTGAGCCGTTCCGTGGGCTAGGATGCACTAGCTCTCACGGATGACTCTTCGTCGCTTCGCTTCCTCCACCCTGGTCACCGCCGGCCTGCTCCTCCTCGCGGGCGCGTGCGGCTCGCGCACTGGCCTCTTCGGCGCCGAGCAAGACCTCAACGCGGACGCGAGCGCCCGGAACGAGGGCGGCGAGGACGTCTTCGTTGGCTGCAGGCCCGGAGACTTCGTGTTCGAGCTCGCGCTTACCCAGCTCATGTTCGCCATCGACCGGTCCGGCTCGATGGCGTTCACGCTCGGCGGCGTTCGCCAGATGCCGCGCGAGCAGTGGCGCTGGTCCATCCTCCAGAACTCGCTCGCGCAGACGATCACCACCTTCGACAACCAGATCGCCATGGGCGCGAAGTTCTTCCCCGAGGTGATCGACGACAGCCAGTCCCGCGATCCCGCCCAGGCCTGCCGGATGGAGAGCACCATCTCGGTGCAGCCCGCGCGCGGCAACGCCCAGAACATCCTGCGCTTCTTCGATCAGACGGAGCCCGTCGGCGGCACCCCGACCTCGGAGGCGATCCGCGTCTCGGCGGAGGCGCTCTCCGCGAGCCGCGGCGTCGCTCGAACCATCGTCCTCGCCACCGACGGCGCGCCCAACTGCAACGGCTCGCTCGACAAGAGCGCCTGCACCTGCACCAACGCGCGCGATCAGGACTCGTGCCACATCACCGCTGGCGGTGAATACAACTGCCTCGATCAGGACCGAACGGTGGAGACGATCCGGCATACGAACGAGGACCTCGGAATTCCCGTCTACGTCATCGGAATTGGCAGTACGGACCGCCCCGATCTCCTCGACGTCCTCGACAACATGGCCGTCGCCGGCGGCCGGCCTCGCGCCACGGGCGCGCGCAGGTACTACGCCGCGAACTCCCAGGACGAGCTGACGGTCGCCCTCGAGACGATCCGCGACAGCGTCGCGAACTGCACGTACCTGACGCCCTCCGCGCCGGACGATCCGGACTCGATCACCGTGAACATCAGCGGCCGAAAGATCCCGCACGACCCCTCGAAGCAGGACGGGTGGGAGTGGATCGATCGGCGCCTCGGCTGGCTCCAGTTCTTCGGTGACGCGTGCACCCGAGCGCAGACCGCGCCGACGCCGACCGCCATCGGCGGCACCATCGTCTGCGACGACAAGTGAAGCCCGTCGCCGACGCGCTCTTCGCGGCGGAAGGAGCTCGAGCACGAACCGCCAAGGTCAGCGCGCTCGCGACCGCGCTCGCGGAGATGCCACTCGCGCGCCTGCCCTTCGTCGCGCGCTTCCTCACCGGCACCCTCCTCGCCACCGGCGACGAGCGGACGCTCGGGACGGGCGGCGCGCTCCTCTGGGAGGCGTGCGTCCTCGTGAGCGGCGCCTCGTCGACCGAGCTCGGCGAGGTCGCGCGCAAGAACGGCGACCTCGGCACGGGCATGTACGAGGTGATGCTCGCGCGCGGGAAATCCGGCCCTGGCCTCGCGATCGAGCTGGCGGAGGCCACCGCGCTCACGCTGGCGGAGAGCAGCAGCCGCAGCGAGAAGCTCCGCGCCCTCGTCACCGCTCTCGAGGCGTGTACCCCGCTCGAGGCGCGCTACCTCGTCCGCGCGATCCTCGGTGAGATGCGCGTCGGCGCGAAGGAGGGCATCGTCGAGGACGCGATCGCCAAGGCCTTCGGACGCCCCCTCGCCGACGTCCGCGCAGCGCACGGCCTCGTGGCCGACGTCGGCGAGCTCGCGCGACTGGCGCAGGCCGACCGACTCGCAGAGGCGCGCGTCATCGTCGGACGGCCCGTGTGCTTCATGCTCGCGACGCCGATCGAGTCCGCGCGCGGCGCTGACCTCACCGTGCCGCACGCGGTGGAGGACAAGATCGACGGCATCCGGGCGCAGGCGCACGTCGCGAGCGGCGGCGTGAAGCTCTTCGCGCGCGGCAAGGGCTCCGTCACGACCGCGTTTCCCGAGATCGTCCGCGCGCTCGAGGAAGGCGCCCGCAACGGCATGCTCGAGGACGCCATCCTCGACGGCGAGATCGTCGTCGTCACCGACACCGGGCGCCCGCGCCCCTTCTCTGCCATCCAGCCGCGGCTGAAGAAGACCACTCCCGACGAGGAGCTGATTCGCGATCATCCTGTCCACTATATCGTTTACGACATCCTCTACGAGGGTATCGAGACGCTATTGCCATTACCGTTCTCGGAGCGACGCGCCCGCCTGGAGCGCTGGATCGAGAATGCCCATCTCCCGATCGTCCTGAACGACTCGCGACCGCTGATCGTCGGCGAGTCGAAGGACACGGCGCTCGACGCAGAGTTCACGGCCGCCCGCCAGCGCGGGCACGAGGGTCTCGTCCTCAAGCGCCTCGATGCGCCGTATGCCGCGGGCGTGCGCGGCTTCTCGTGGCTCAAGGTGAAGAAGGCGCTCGCGACGCTCGACGTCGTGATCGTCGCCGCCGAGCGTGGCCAGGGGAAGCGCGCGGGCGTGCTCAGCGACTACACGTTCTCCGTCCGCGCCGGCGGCGGGCTCGCGACGATCGGCAAGGCGTACAGCGGCCTCACGGACGCGGAGATCGCGGCGCTCACGGAGCGGCTCCAGGCGATCGCGCTCGCGCCCGAGAAGCGCGGCCTCATCCCCGTCCGCCCCGAGATCGTGCTCGAGGTCGGCTTCGACGGCATCCAGCGCTCGCAGCGCCACTCGAGCGGCTTCGCGCTCCGCTTCCCGCGCATCATGCGCATCCGCGACGACAAGGCGCCGGAGGAGATCGACACCATCGACGCGGTGCAGGCGATCTGGGACGAGCAGCTCGCGACGGGCCACCGCGAGGAGGCGGCGGGGACACGGCGGAGCTCGAAGGGCCGGAGGTCCGGCTACAAGCCCGATCTGCGGCAGAAGTCGAAGCAGCTCAAGCTATTCGACGACTAGGTCGCCGCGGCGACGGCCCATCGAGAGGCTGCGAAGCACGGAGCCATCGGGGACCGTCTCCGGCATCTCGTCGAGCGTGTCGGGCATGGGCTCTTCGTCACAGCGGTCAGGATCTGCCACGACGGGGAGCTCCAGGGTGTCTGCAAAAGCGCGCTCGTCAACGATGCGGTGCGGGTGCATGCTCGGGGCAGAGCAATGACCGCGCCGAAGAAGAAGCTGCCGGAGCCGTTCGAGGGCGTGACGCTCGATCATTTGCGGGTCTTCGCCGCGGTCGCGGACGCGGGCAGCTTCTCCGCCGCCGCGCGGCAGATCGGCCGCGTGCAGTCGGCCGTGAGCCAGGCCATGGCGTCGCTCGAAGACGCGGCCGGCTTCAAGATCTGGGATCGCTCGGAGCGCGCGGCCACGCTCACCGACCGCGGCCGGCGCCTCCTCGGCGAGGCGCGGCGCGTCCTCGGCGAGGTGGACCGCCTGCACGACGCGGTGAGAGGCCTGCGCGGCGGAAAGCGCGAGAAGCTCTCGATGTGCATCGACGCGCTCTTTCCCCCGCGCGCGCTCGTCTCGCTCATGCACGCGATGGAAGACGCGTTCCCCGGCCTCGAGCTCCGCCTCGACACGGACACGCTCGGCGCGGTGGGCGCGCGCGTCCTGCGGCGCGAGGCGGACGTCGGCATCGCGGGGCCGCTCGCCGCATCGAAGGCGGTCGAGCGTGTCGCGGTCGGGTCGATCCTGCTCGTGCCCGCGTGCGCGCCCTCGCATCCGCTCGCCGCGGAGGCCCGCCCCATCCCCACGGAGCGACTCCGCCACGAGCGGCAGATCGTCCTCAGCGAGCGCGACGGCGGCGACTCGCCCGATCAGGCGGTCCTCTCCGATCGGACCTGGCGGGTGGTCGACCTCGTCACGAAGCGCGAGCTCATCGCGGGCGGCCTTGGCTGGGGCAACCTCCCCGCGCCGCTCGGGGAGCTCACGCGTCTCGAGGTGGAGGCGTGGAGCGAGGAGGAGCACCGCATCCCGCTCGGCCTCATCTTCCCGCCGGGGCTCCGCTCGCGACCGACGGTGCGCTGGCTCATCGGCAATCTCCCGCGTTTGTGCGTGTCCTGGGGCGTCGGGCTACCCATCTCCGCGGGAGATGGGTGACATCGCGGGGACCCGGCTGGTCCCGCCCCGCGCTCCGGCTTAGGTTCTTGCCCATGAAAATCCGACGCCATGGCGAGCGCGGCCACGCGCAGCACGGCTGGCTCGATAGCCACCACACCTTCTCGTTCGCGGACTACTACGACCCCAAGGCGATGGGGTTCCGCGCGCTCCGGGTCATCAACGAGGACCGCGTGATCGCCGGCGAAGGCTTCCCTACCCACGGCCACCGCGACATGGAGATCATCTCCTACGTCCTCGAAGGCGCCCTCGAGCACAAGGACTCCATCGGCACGAACGGCGTCATCAAGCCCGGTGACGTGCAGCGGATGAGCGCGGGCACCGGCGTCCGCCACAGCGAGTACAACGGCTCGAAGGAAGAGGGCGTCCACTTCCTCCAGATCTGGATCGTCCCGGACAAGACCGGCCACGCGCCCGGCTACGAGCAGAAGACGTTCTCCGACGACGAGAAGCGCGGAAGGCTCCGCCTCGTCGCCTCGCCGAACGGCCAGAGCGGCAGCGTCTCGATTCATCAGGACGCGCGCCTCTACGCCGGCCTCTTCGCCGAAGGCGAGAAGGCCACGTACGAGCTGAAGCCCGGCCGCGGCGCGTGGGTCCACGTCGCGCGCGGCGAGCTCACCGTGAACGGCGAGAAGCTCGTCGCGGGCGACGCCGTTGCCATCGAGACGAGCGGCAAGATCGAGCTCGCCGGCACGACCGGCGGCGAGGTGCTCCTGTTCGATCTCGCGTGAGCGTAGAGCTCGCGTAGAGCGCTGTCCTCCTAGAGCTTGGGCGTGACGCCCATCTCCTGGAGGACGTGGTCGCCCGCGAACGGGCCATCGAGCAGCCACTCGATATAGCGGACGTCCGTGTGGATGCTGCGCGTGAGGCTCGGGGTGAAGACCCAGTCCGACGCCATCGCCTCGTAGTTGCCGTCGAAGACGAGGCCGGTGAGCTCACCCTTCGCGTTGAGCGTGGCGGAGCCCGAGTTGCCGCCCGTGATGTGGAGGTCCGCGAGGAAGTCGACCGGGATCTCGCCGCCGAGCGTCTCGTCGCCGTAGGGGCCGAGCTTCTTCTGCTTGAAGAAGTCGACCACGACCGGCGGGACGTCGAAGGGTTCCTTGTCCTGGTTCTTCGCCACCATCTGGCTCAGCGTCGTGAAGGGGCGATACGGCGGGGCGTCCGGCGCCGGCTTGTAGCCGCGGACCGTGCCATAGGTGACGCGGAGCGTGCTGTTCGCGTCGGGCGCGAACGGGACGTCCTTCTTGAAGGCCTTGAAGGCCTCCATGTACTTCGGCTTGAGGAGCATCATCTTGCCCTCGAAGGCCTCGTGGCGCGCCGTCTTGTCCTTCTGGAGGGGGCGGAGCTTCAGGCCGAGCTGGACGAGCGGGTCCTTGCTCGCCTTCAGCGTGGCCGCAGTGCCCGTCTTGAAGAGCTCGAGGCGCGTCTTCTCGTCGCCGAGCGTGGTCGTCTCGTAGAGCTTCGCGACGACCTTCTTGATCGCCTCCGGGCTCGTGTCCTTCGCGCTCCCGCCGCCGAGCGTCATCACCTCGTTGAAGGCCGGCGTGCGGTCCTTCTCCGGCTGCTTCGCGATGCGCTCGAGCGCAAGTCCCAGCAGGGCCTCGTCGACCTTGCGGTTGTAGCTCTGCGTCACGCTCTTCTGGACCTGCTCCATGCGCACCCACTGGCGCTCCTGGTAGGCCACGTCACGATCGGCGTCCTTCTTCCCCCGCTCCTCCGCCATGCGAACGATCGTGAGGGCGGACGAGACGAGCTTCGGGAGGTCGAGCTCGTCGAACTGCATGTCCTTCTCGCGCCAGGCCTCGTGCTTCTTGACCTCGGCCGCGATGTCGTCGAGGGCCTTCGTCCACTCCGCCTTGTGCTTCGCGTCGGTCTCGATGAACGCGCGAAGGTCCTTCTCCTGCTGCGCCTTCTTCTCCGCGAGGCCGCCCTTCACGAGGCCCTCGAGCTGGCCCTTCGTGTTGGTGAGGAAATTGCCGAATCGGCGGACATACGAGTTGGCGCGGATCTCGGCCTCCTTGTCGCCCTTGGTGGCGTCGCCGAGGCGCGCGAGATATTCCTCGTAGTACTTCTGCCGGCGCGGATACGCGTAGGTGATGGCCTCGTCGACCTCGGCCTTCGTCTTCAGCGTCTGCGTGCGGCCCGGATATCCCGCCACGAAGACGAGATCGCCCTCGCGGAGGGGGTTCGACGCCGGCTTCAGGAAATGCGGCGGCTTGTAGGGGACGTTGTCCGTCGAATAATCCGCCGGCTGGCCGTCTTTACCGACGTATGCGCGGAACATCGATACGTCACCGGTGTGCCGCGGCCAGCGCCAGTTGTCGATCTCGCCGCCGTAGTTGCCAATCCCCGAGGGCGGCGCCCACACCGTGCGGACGTCCTTGATCTCGAGCTGCTCGATGAGGAACCAGGAGGCGCCCTCGTAGAACGGCTGCACGCCGCACCGGATGCCCTTCTTGTCCTTCTCGCACGCGGCGATGTTCTCCTTCTGGCGCTTCTCGATCTCCTTGAAGCGCGCCTTGTCGTCCGCGATCTTCTCGAGGCCGTCGCGCATCTTCGGCGTGATGTCGGTCACGGCGCGCGTCACGAACACGCGAGCCTCGGCGCCGTTGTTCTTCTCGTCGGCGCGCGTCTTCGCGAGGTAGCCGTTCTTGAGGAGGTTCGCCTCGGGGGTCGAGTTGTGCTGGAGCGCGGCGGTAGCGCAGTGATGGTTCGTTGCGATGAGGCCGTCCGCGGAGATGAACGACGCGGAGCAGCCGCCGAGGCTCACGATGGCCGACAGCACGCCCGACGTCGGGTTCGACAGGTCCGCCGGATCGAGCTGGAGACCGAGCTCCTTCAGCTTCGCGGAGTGCTCCTTGATCTGATGCGGCATCCACATGCCGCCCGGGTTCTCGAAGCGAGGCGCGGGCGCCACGTACGGCGGGAGCTCCTTGGGCTTCGGGGCCTCGGCGACGGTGGGCGCCGGTGGCGGGGGCACGGGCGCCTTCGGCGGCGGCGGCGGGTCCTCACCGCAGGCGAAGACGCCGAACGCGATCAGCGAAGCGAGGGCCCAACGAGACGACAGGACGATGCGCATGCACGCGTGCTTAGCATCGCGCGGCGTCGGAGCGAATCTCTTCCCGACGAGCCAGAGGCGCGGGATCAGAAGCCGACGGCGATGCCGAAGTTGCCCGCGATCCCCACGAAGAACTGGGTGTTGCTGTTCTCGTCGATCGCCACGCCCGGGCCGCCGTCGACGAGGACCTCGAGGCCGACCGACGGGCCGAAGACGTGCCGGTACCCGAGCCCGAGCCGCCCCGGGACGAGGTGGAGGACGGCGCGGTTGTTCTCGTTGACGAGGTGTTCGTAGCCGACGCCGAGGCGCACGAGGATCTGGTCCGAGGCGCGGTCGTTCAGGCCGAGCCGGAGCTCCGCGCCGAGCGCGGTCAGCACGCCCGTGTTCGAGTTGCGATTGCGATCGCGCTGCTCCTCGGCGCCCGACGTGAGACCGGAGAGACCGAGCTCGCCATAGAGCGTGATCCATCGTCCGGTGGAGTAGCCGACGCGGGCGCCGGCCATGTAGCTCAGGTTGCTCGTTGTGCCGTCGATGATGAAGTAGCGCGGGATGCCGAGGAACGCGCCGACCACGAGGCCGTGGCCCAGGCGCAACGCCGAGGCGTTCGCCTGATCCATCAGCTCCTCCTGCTTCTTGTAATAGGCGTAGTCCTTCTCCTGCTCGCCTGGCTTCGCGCCGATGATCTGCGACCGCCTTCGCTCCTGCTCGCCGCGGCTCGAGGCGTAGACGTCGGCGTCGGTCTCCTCGGATGCGCTCTTCTTCGCGCCCTTCGTGATCGGTCGATCGTTGGCGAGCTCCGTCTCGAGCTGCTGCACGCGTCCGCGGATCTGCTCGGAGTCGGGGGCGTTCGGCTTCGCGGCGAGGTAGGCGCGAAGGTCCTCGAGCGCGGGGAATTTGTTTCCGAGCTTGTCGTGGCACATGCCGCGATCACGCCGGACCTCGGGCTCCTGCGAGGTCTTGAGCGCCTGATCGAAGCTCGTCAGCGCGCCGGCGCAGTCGCCGGCGGCTGCGCGCCCGCGCGCCGTGGCGACGTCCGCATCACCCGCCTTGTTCTGTCGAAGGTCGAACTGGCCATTCGACTTATCCGTTCCTGGCGGTGCCTGCTGCGCGCTCGCAAGTCCGGCGTAGGCGAAAACGGAGAGAGAGGCGAAGAGCCCAATACGACGCATGGCTCCAGGGTAGAACGCCCCACAGCGCCGCGACAAAAACGTGGCGAGAAGTCGAGACGTCCCTTACGGGGCGCTGCCCGCGTCCGGCGTCTTCGTCTGGCGAACGGGCTTGCCACCGTCGGGCGCCCCCGCGTCCGCGGCCGCGCCGCCGTCGGGCGCCCCCGCGTCGCCGCCGCCCGCGAGCCACTCCTTCGTGGCCCAGGTCACCCGGCCGAAGCGCGTGGCCTTATGGAAGTTCCCCTGCCCCAGGATGGGGGACCACGCGACGCCGCCGTTGTTCGCCATCGCGTAGAAGTTGAAGCGCCACGTGTCGCCCGGCTTCGGCGGGAGCTGCTTCGCGCCCTTCTCGAAGGCTTTCCACGGGATGGCGGCCTCGACGAAGTAGCCCTCGTCCTTGTCGGCGGGGTTGTCGAGCGTGCCCTTCACCACCACCGCCGTCTTCATCTTCGGGTCCCAGTCCTCGTGACCGAAGGGCCCCTGCGGCTCGGTCTTCGGCTTGTTGTAGCCGTCGAACTGCGACTTGAAGACCTTGTTCTGCGGGTTGATCTGGAGCTCGTAGTAGTTGACGTTGTCACCGTCGCCGTCGGGATCGACCATGATCTCGGACGTGTGACGGTTCCACGTCATGGGCTGGCCCGTCGCCGTCCAGTCCTTCGGCTGCTCCTCTTTCGTCGTGAAGTACCCGACGATGTCCGGGTCCTTCACCGTGATGAAGACGTAGAGGTTCTCGTCGTCCCACAGGAGCTTCGCGTCGCCATTGATCGGGAACGAGGTATTTGGCTTACCCGTTCCCACGTCGACAAAAGGGCCGGTGCTCGCTGCGCCTCCCCAGGCCTTTTCATCGGCCTTGCCGTCCACCGTGATCTTCTCGTTCGCGCCGAGCTTCATCGGCTGGAGCTCCGGCACCTCGTTCTGTCCGCGCTTGTTCTCCGGCTTCGGCGCGATGCCCGTCTTGATCTTCGCGACGATGGCGCGATTGTCGCCGTCGTTCGGACCGCTGATCGTGCGAAGGCGCGCGTCGCCCTTGAAGATGCCGACGTACACCATCGAGTCGGGCCCCTTCAGGTCCTTCGGCATCGTGTACGTCTGCTCGTCGGCGTAGATCTTCCCGCGCTCCCAGCGGTCGGGGCCGAGCACCTGACCTTCACCGCGCGCCTCGCGGAGCGGGCCGATGCCGTCGAGGCCGTCGTGACCGGGGAACCCCTCGTGCTGGACGTGCGTGAAGAGACGCCAGCCCGCGTCGAGCGGCTCGTCGCAGCGCCAGTAGTAGACGAGCTTCACCGCCGCGCCGGGGCCGGCCTGTTCGGGCTCGACCTTGTAGCCGACGAGGTGAACCTTGTTCTCGAAGTTGACGTCGGTCTTCTTCGCGTCGGCGGGGACGGCATCGAGGATGTAAGCCTTGAGCCGCTCCTTGTCCTCGGAGGAGAGCTGCGGCTTTCCACCCACGCACGCCGCGCTGGCGGGGACGAGCCCGAGCGCAGCGATGAAGAGGATCGGACCCCAGGAACGGAGCGAAGAGGCTTTCATCGGCCGCGCATCCTACTTACCTACGGCTCTTCTTCCGAGCCTCTTTTTCGCGCTTACGCTGCGCCTTCTTGGCGTTCTTCTCCTTCTCGGAGAGCTGCTTCATCTTCGTCATCGACTCTTGCGGCGCGCCGCTCATCCCCGGCATGCCCATACCCGGGAAGCCGCCCATGCCGGGGAAGCCGCCCATCCCGCCCATGCCCGGGAAGCCGCCCGGCATTCCGGGGAAGCCGCCCATGCCCGGCATTCCGCCCTGCATGCCCTTCGCCATCTTGCGCATGTTGTTCATGGCGCCGAGCTGGTTCATGCCCGGGATCTTCCCGAGGAGACCGCCCATGCCGCCCATGCCGCCCATGTTCGACATCATCTGCTTCATGAAGAGGAAGCGCTGGACGAGCTCGCTCACCGCCTGCTCCGGCGTGCCCGAGCCCTTCGCGATGCGCTTCACGCGCTCGGGTTCACGAATCAGGGCGTACGGGTCCTTCTTCTCGAACTTCGTGAAGCTCGAGATCATCGCCTCGATCTTCACGAGCTCGCGGTCGTCGAGGTTCACGTCCGCGGGGAGCTGGTCCATGCCGGGGATCTTCCCGACGATGTCCTTCAGGCTGCCCATCTTCTGGATCATGCGGATCTGGGAGAGGAAGTCGTCGAGGCCGAAGTCGCCCTCGAGCATCTTCATCGCCTCTTTGGCGGCCTGCTCCTCGTCGATGACGTCCTGGAAGTCCTTCATCAGGCCGACGACGTCGCCCATGCCGAGGACGCGGCTCGCCATGCCTTCGGGACGGAACTCCTCGAACTTGTCCATGCCCTCGCCGATACCGGCGAAGCGCACCGACGCGCCCGTGACCTCTTTCACGCTCATCGCCGCACCGCCGCGGGCGTCGCCGTCGAGCTTCGTGAGGACGACGCCCGTGATGCCCAGACGATCGTTGAAGCCCTTCGAGACCTTCACCGCGTCTTGACCGATCATCGCGTCGACGACGAGGAAGATGTTCTCCGGCTCGGTCTTCGTCTTGATCTCGCCGAGCTCCTCCATGAGCTTCTCGTCGATCGCGAGACGGCCGGCGGTGTCGTAGATGATGACGTCGCAGCCGAGCTTCTTCGCTTCCTCTTCCGCCTTCGAGCAGATCTCGACGGGCGACGCGCCCGGGATGCTGAAGACGGGGACGTCGACCTGCTTGCCGAGCACCTGCAGCTGCTCGACGGCGGCGGGACGCTGCATGTCGGCCGCGACGAGCAGGGGCTTGTGCTTCTCCTTCTGGAGGTAGCGCGCGAGCTTCGCCGTGGTCGTCGTCTTGCCGGAGCCCTGGAGGCCGACCATCATGATGCCGGTCGGGCCCTTGTCAGCGTAGCGCACCGCGGGATCGCCCTCGGCGGGCGACATGAAAGCGACGAGCTCGTCGTGGCAGATCTTCGTGAACTGGTCTCCCGCGGAGACGTTCATCTTCTCGCCGTCGCGGCCCTTCGCCTTGATGCGAACGACCTCGCCGAGCGCCTTGTCCTTCACGCGGGCGAGGAAGGCCTTGGCGACGCCAAGCTCCACGTCCGCTTCGAGGAGGCTCAAGCGCACCTCACGGAGCGCGCTCTCGATGTTGCTCTCGGTCAGCTCGGTGAGACCGGCGAGCCGGTTCTTGGCCTGCTTGAAGCCCTTCGCGATCGCGTCGAACATAGGGGAGCCGCGGACTTACCACGGAGCGATGGGCGAGTGAACGGACGCTCCCCTCCCGGGGCGTATATAAGGAGGGGCGTCCGGGAAGCGCCCCCCGCGTCTCCGCGAGGGGGTGACCCGCGATCGCAATGATTTCGCGGACGTTTTGTTTTCATCTGTACAACGCCAGAGCTCGATCGATATCCTTATTGAGATAATCGCGTCTTCTGCACCCTCTGGAGGATCGCATGCGGCTTCATCGTCTCGCTGTCGTGTCGGCACTTGCGCTCGCGTGCCTCGGGTCCCCGTCGATCGCGGAGGCGCAAGGCGACGCCTTCGGTCTCGGCGATGGTCACTCCGGCCCGCGTAGCGTGACCGCGCCGGAGACGATCGTGAACACGTACGGCGGCGTGGCGGAGGACATCGCGGCCGGCGCGACGACGATCACCACCACCACGCAGCTCGTCGGCGGCGGCGCGTTCACCGCGAAGGACCTCGTCCTCGTCTGGCGCGCGTCGGGGGTGGCCGACTCGGAGGCGCCGTCGGGCAACCAGACGAAGCGCCTCGACCTCGCGAGCGCGCTCGCGACCACGTCGACGACGCTGACCGCGGGCGCCGTGGGAAGGTACGAGCTCGCGCGCATCAAGTCCGTGAGCGGGCCCGTCCTCACGCTCGAGCAGCCGATGCAGAGCGCGTTCGCCAGGACGCGGACGCAGATCGTGCGCGTGCCCGAGTTCACGACCGTGAACGTCGCCGCCGGCGCCTCGCTCGTCGCCGCGCCCTGGCAGCAGCTCACGACCGGCGCGCCCGACTACGCGAATCCGGATCCGAACGCGCAGTGGGTGGGCGGCATCGTCGTCTTTCTCGCGAATGGCACGATCACCAACGAGGGCGCGATTCACGCGAATGGTCGCGGCTTTCACGGCGCGACTCCCGAGCAGCGGCTCATCAGCAGTCTCGGCCTGTTCTGCGACGGAAGCTCCGTCGACGGCGATCCCGCGGCCACGACGGGCGCGTCTGCGCCAAAAGGCGAAGGCGTCGTCTCATCGAAGTTCCGGCGCACCTCGGGCGGTAAAGGCAATATCGCGAATGCGGGCGGCGGCGGGAATTGCCTCGAGAGCGGCGGCGGCGGCGGCGCGAATCAAGGCAACGGCGGAAACGGCAGCGCCGCGCTCGGCGCGACCTCGAACGGCCTCGGCGGCGTCGGTCTCGACTACGACCTCTTCCAGCGCCTCTCGATGGGCGGCGGCGGCGGCGCGGGCCGGCACATCGTCGGCCTCGCGAGCCAGGTGAGCTTCGGTGGTTTCGGCGGCGGCGTCATCTACATCCGCGGCACGTCGATCTCCGGAAAGGGTGTCCTGCAGGCGAACGGCGCGAACGGCGAAGACAGCGGCCTCGTGGGCTTGCCCCAGCCCGTCGTGAGCGAGAGCTCCGGCGGCGGCGGCGCGGGCGGCAGCATCGTCGTGCGCCTCACCGGCGACCTCGACTGCAGTCAGCTGAACAGCAATGGCGGCAACGGCGGCAGCGCGCAGGTCGCGGGCTTGCCCGTCCTCGGCGCGGGCGGCGGCGGCGGCGGCGGGCGCGTGCTCTTCCAGGCCGCATCGAAGAGCGGCAGCTGCAACGTCACCGTCACCCCCGGAGGCGCGGGCAACGACCAGGGCAGCGGCGCGCAGCCGGGCCAGCCCGGCACGACCGTCCCCGATCTCCCTCCCCTCTGCATTCCCGCCTCGCCGGGCGTGCCGGGGACCTGCCCCGACGCCTCCCCCGTCTGCGATCCCACGAGCGGTCAGTGCACGAGATGCTCCGGGCCGTTCGGCAGCGGCCCGCCCGACCCGTGCGAGGTGGCGACGAAGCCGGTGTGCAACGGCACCGACGGCACGTGTCATCCATGCGACGGCGACTTCGGCGGCGCGACGCCGAACGCGTGCCAGCTCGCGAACGCACCGACCTGCTTCACCACGGGGGACCAGAGCGTCGCGGGCTCCTGCGGCAAGTGCACGAAGGATGCAGACTGCACGACCGGCACGCACCCGGGCCCGACCTGCGACGTCGCGAGCGGCGCGTGCGGCACGGCCTGCACGA
The DNA here is from genome assembly GCA_046351255.1 of Labilithrix sp. Lineage (GTDB taxonomy): Bacteria > Myxococcota_A > Polyangia > Polyangiales > Polyangiaceae > Labilithrix. Next base: position 143,737 of record JAXLYU010000023.1, on the reverse strand, counting down.
AGGACGAGGACTGTCAGCCCACCCAGTGGTGCGCGCCGACGAACCCCGCCGTATCGACCGCGGGTGTCTGTGTGCCGAAGGTGCCGAACTCCCAGCCCGTGCCGACGAACGCGCCCATCGACGGCGAGTGCACGCCGGCGAACGGCCAGCGCACGTGTCTCTCGGCCGTGTGCGAGGAGTCGGACGATCTCTGCGGAAAGAAGAACAGCTCTCCGTGCGGCGACCCGAATCAATGCCGCTCGAGCCTCTGCTACTCCGACAAGCTCTGCGGGCTTCCGAATGGCCAGCCGTGTACCGGTCGCTGGCAATGCCGCAGCGACCTTTGCAAAGACGGAGTCTGCTCCGGCAAGCCGTGCGGCTCGGACACCGACTGTCCGGCGCCCGGGCAGGTCTGTGATCCAGCGACGAACACGTGCGTCGACGGCTGCCGGCCGGGCCTGAGCACGCCCGCCGACGGCGGCGTGGTCAACGGGGTCTGCCCACCCAGCGCCGCCTGCGTCTCGCCGGACGGCGGCCCGATCGGCAACTGCCAGACGAGCGACGCCGGCATCCCGGACGGCGGCGGCCTCGGCGGCCTGGGTGACAGCGGGCTCACGCTCGGTCTCATCGAGGGCGGCGGCTGCTCGTGCTCGAGCACCGTCTCCTCCGCCACCTCCCCGCTCGCGCTCCTCGGCGGCGCGGCGGGCGTGGTCGTTCTGTTCCGGCGTCGTGGGACTCGTAAGAGGCGAGCATGAAGGCGATGAAGACGAACAAGCTTGCTCTGGGGTCTCTGAGTCTCGCGGCCGCCTCTCTCGCCGCGAGCACCGCCAGCGCACAGGGAGCGACGGGCTTCGCGCTCGATCGGTTCGAACCCTCGGAGCGTGGGAGCCAGTTCTTCACCGCCGATAGCCTCGATCTCCGTGGCGATCTGCGGCCCGCGCTCGGCGTGGTCATGGACTACGGCTACAAGCCGCTCGTCGCCTACGACCCGAGCGGCAACGAGCGCGCCGCGATCGTGCGGCACCAGCTCTTCACGCATGTCGGCGGCGGGGTCGTCCTCGCCGATCGCTTTCGCTTCGCGGTGAACCTCCCCGTCGCGCTCTACCAGGACGGAGAGACGACGGTCGTGAGCGATCGGCTCTTCCGCGCCGCCGACAAACCGGCGTTCGGCGACATCCGGCTCGCGGTGGACGCGCGCATCCTCGGCGAGTACGGCGACCCATTCACCCTCGCGGGAGGGCTCCGCGCCTGGTTCCCCACCGGATCGAAGACCCAGTTCACGAGCGACGGCTCGACGCGCATCGCGCCTCAGCTGATGGCGGCGGGCGACCTCGGTTCCATCACCTACGCCGCGCGCCTCGCCCTCGTGTATCGCGGGCGCGACGACGCCTACGCCGGGAGCGCGCTCGGCAGCGAGCTCGTGGGCAACGCGGCGGTGGGCCTGAAGACGCTGAACCAGCGCCTCGTGATCGGCCCCGAGGTGTACGCGACGAGCGTCTTCACCGACGAGCGCTCCTTCTTCAAGACGCGCGGCACGCCGGCAGAGTGGCTCTTCGGCGCGCACTACGACGTGCTCCCCGACATCCGCACGGGCGCGGGCGTGGGCGGCGGTCTCACGCGCGGCTACGGCGCCCCGCAGCTCCGTGCGCTCCTCTCGCTCGAGTACGTCCCGGCCTACGAGAAGCCCGATCGCGATCACGACGGGATCCCCGACGGCGAAGATGCCTGTCCGGACGTGGCGGGCCTGCGCGATCCGGATCCGAAGAAGAACGGCTGCCCGCCGCCGCTACCGCCGTCCGATCGCGACCACGACGGCATCCTCGACGGCGACGACGCCTGCCCGGACGATCCGGGCCCGAAGACGAGCGATCCGAAGACGAGCGGCTGTCCCGACCGCGACCGGGACGGCATCCCCGATCGCTGGGACGCGTGCCTCGACGTCCCGGGCATCGCCGACCCCGATCCGAAGAAGAAGGGCTGCCCGCCCGATCGCGACGGCGACGGAGTCCCCGACGCCGACGATGCGTGCCCCGACGTCGCGGGCGTGAAGGACGCGGATCCGAGGAAGAACGGCTGCCCGCCCGATCGCGACGCGGACGGGATCCCGGACGCGGACGACGCGTGCCCCGACATCGCCGGCCCGCGCGATCAGGATCCGAAGAAGAACGGCTGCCCGCTGGTCGTGATCACCGAGAAGGAGATCAAGATCCTCCAGCAGGTGAAGTTCGAGTTCGACCGCGCAGAGATCCTGAAGGAGTCGGACACGATCCTCGACGCGGTGAAGGTCGTGCTCGCGGACCATCCCGAGATCAAGAAGATCCGCGTCGAGGGCCACACCGACAACGTGGGCCGCCCCGACTACAACAAATCCCTCTCGGACAAGCGCGCCAACTCCGTCATGAGGTGGCTCACCGATCACGGCATCGCGAAGGAGCGCCTGATCGCGAAGGGCTACGGGCAGGAGCAGCCGATCGATGCGAACGACAACGAGACCGGCCGCGCCAACAACCGCCGCGTCGCGTTCACGATCCTCGAGCGCGATGCGTCGAAGATCGACCCGAAGGCGCCGGAGGTGCCGAAGGCGAAGTGAGCTACTTCGCGACGCGGCTCACGGTGCCGTCGACGGACGACAGCCAGTAGACCCAGGTGTCGTCCGTCGCGATCGCCGTCGTGAGCGAGACGTCCTCCTGGTTCACGCCGCGGGCGAGGACGAGCTTCGTCGCATCGCCGCCGCTCGGGCTGCCGCGCACGAGGGTCTTCGCGACGGTGTCGAACCAGTAGAGGTTCGCGCCGTCGTGGACGAGCGAGCGCGGACGGCCGAGGCCCGCGTAGAGGTCGGCCGCCGCGGGCGTGGCGGTGCGCGTCGACGCACGAATGGCGGTCCGCGCCGCCCAGAAGATGCGGTCGCCGCCGATCGCGACGGACTCGGGGCCATCCTCGCCGGGGATCCACGTCTCGGACTGGTCGGCGAACGAGCGCACGCGCCGCGACACGTTGTTCGACTCCGACCAGTAGACGAAGTCGGCGTCCGCCGCGACGCCGGCGCTGCCCGAGGCCGCGCCCGTGACGAGGTGATCGTCGGCGAGCGAGAGCGGCGACACCCAGATCGCCCCGCCGAGGCCAAGCTCGTTGAAATAGACGTCCTCGCCCGCGACGATGACCGCGTTTCCCTCGAGGAGCGGGCGGGAGGTCTCCTCGAGGCCGCTCGTCTTCACGCTCCGCAGCTTCGTCTGCTCCGGCCAGTAGAGCCGGCCCTCCGCGAGCGTCAGCGCGCGCGGGGCCTGCTTCGTGTCGAAGACGAGCGTTCCGCCGCCGCCCGGCGTCGCCTTCGGGACGCGGAGGATCCGGCCGCCCGCGTGCTCCGCGACGTAGACGTCGGCGGGGCCGAGCGCGATGCCGTGCGGGCCGGAGAGCCCCGACATCACGATCGTCGGAGCGCAGACGCCGCCCGAGCACGTGGCGCCGCGGCAGGGGTGACCGCACGCGCCGCAGTGATCGGCGTTCGTCTGGAGATCCGTGCTCGCCACGCAGGGCGCGGGCGCACCATCGCTGGCGTCGACGCCAGGGCCGCCTTCGGTCGGCGAGCCGGACGACGAGCTGCTCGTCCCGGTCCCGGACGCGCCGGCCTCGCCCGTCGGTCCGGCGGCGACTCCCGCGGGGGGCACGCCGACGACGTCGAGGCCGCACGCGGCGAGCGTCGTCCCGACGAGGAGGGCGACGGCGCGAGCGCGGCTCACTCCGCCTTGAGCGGCTTCTTCGCGGCGCGTTCGACCGAGTGGAGCGCGGCGCGGCGGTTCGCGACCGAGGTCGCGTCATCCGCGTCGGCCTGGGCCGGGGTCTTGACCGGAGCGGTCTCTTCTTCGGCGGCCGCGGGCTCCGTGCCGTCCGTGGACGTGGAGGTGCCGTCGGTCAGGTCCGAAGCGTAAGCCTCCGCGACGTCCGGCTGCGACGTGTCCTCGCACGCGACGGCCAGGCTGGCCATCATGGCGACGAGGGCGGCGGCGGCGATACGGCTGGAGCTATTCATGACGGGTTCCCCTTAACATGTTTGAACGTAGAACTTCTGAAATTACTGGGCGACCGACGGCGCGTCCGTCGCCATGCCGAGGGTCGTGGCGCCAGCGGCGCGGGCGCCGTCGAGCACCTTGACGAACCGGGCGTAGCTCGCGTCGTCCTCGGCCATGATGAAGACGGTCTTGTCGGCGCGGACCTTCAGCTTGTTCGTGAGCGTGGGCACGTAGTCGTTCATCGCGACCTTCGCGCCGTTCAGCTCGATGTCACCGTTGACGGCGACCTTGACCACGAGCTGCTCGACCGGGACGTCCTTCGACTCTTCGACCTTCTCCGTGCTCGGGAGGACGACCTTGATGTCGCGCTCGATGAGCGGAGTGACGGTCATGAAGATGATGAGGAGCACGAGGACGACGTCGACGAGGGGCGTGACGTTGATCTCGCCATTCATCGCGCTCTGCGCCTTGATGACGAAGCCCTTCTTCTTGCCGATGATGCCAGTACCGCCGCTCATTGCTTCTCCTGCACCGCGAGAGAGACGCCCTTGGCGCCGGCGTTGCGCACGCGGCTCATGACCTTGCGCACGTCGCCGACCTTGAGGCTGTCATCCCCCTTCAGCATCACGCGCTTGTTCGGCTCCTTCTTGATCGCCTCGCGAATGCCGTTCTCGAGGGCGTCGCCCTCCGCCAGGTTCGTCTCGATGTACGTCTTCTTGTCGGACGTCATCGAGAGAATGAGCGGGTCGGCGCCCTTGTCTTCTTCGATCTTTCCCGCGGACGGGAGCGTGACGTCCTTGCCACGCTGGAGCATGGGCGTGACGACCATGAAGATGATGAGGAGGACGAGGACGACGTCGACGAGGGGAGTGACGTTGATGTCACTCTTGACGCCTTTGCGACCGGAAGCGAACGCCATGGTCGTCTCGCGCTAGCTGCGCGCGCCTCCCGGGACGTTCATCGGATACGCGTGCTGCGCCATCGTGGGCTGGAGCTGCTGGGAGACCGCCGGCTGCGAGACCGACTGGGGCATCATCGACGGCTGCGGCGGGTACGGCGCGACCGAAGGCGGGAAGTTCGAGCCGCCGCCCGGCGCGTTGATGGCCGGCATGGACTGGAGCTGCTGCTGCGACGGGATCAGGTGCTGCGCCGTCTGCGAGACGCGCGGGATGATGGCGGCCGGGACGCGGTGCTTCTCCGAGGGAGCGTGCGACTGCGGGGCGGGCGCGTGGGCCTCGCCGACAGCGCGGCCGACCATGTCGAGGAGGTCGTTGCCCGACTCCGCGAGGTCGATCCCGCGGGCGTCGATCCAGGACTGCAGCCAGTTGAACGAGAAGACGGCGGGGATCGCGACGAGGAGACCGATGGCGGTCGTGACGAGCGCCTCCGAGATACCTCCCGACACCGCGCCGAGACCGCCGGAGCCCGAGGCCGCCATCGACTGGAACGAGGTCACGATGCCCATGACGGTCCCGAGGAGGCCGACGAACGGGGCGGTCGAGGAGATCGTGGCGACCATGCCCTGGCCGCGCTTCATCGTCTGGAGCTCGCGCTGCGTCTGCTTCTCGAGCGCGCGGCCGACCGTCTCGAGGACGTATTCGCGGCTCGAGCCGTAGGTGCGAACGAACGCCTTGAGGCCGCTCTCCATCGTGCGACCGAGGTAGCCGCCGTCCTTGCCCGCGTGCTGCTGGGCGGCCTCGAAGAGGCGACCTTCCGCGAGCATCCGCTCCATCGAGATCGCGAAGCGGATCGAGTCCGCCTTCGACTTGCGGAAGTAGAGGATGCGCTCCGCCGTCACGACGAGCGAGAGGAGAGACATGATGAAGAGCGTGATGACAATCAGACGGGCCATCAGGCCCATCGAGTGCCACATGCCGGATACGGTCAGGTCCATGGTTCTTTCTCGTTCGGGTGGGGTCGCTCAGTCGGGGAGCTTGAGGCGAATCGTGTAGGTGTATTCGACGGACACGGGGTGGCCCTGGAACATGACGGGCGAGCCCTTGTGCTTCGAGAGCGCGGCGAGGACCGGACCGTCCATCAGCGGCACGCCCTTGACGATCCGGCAGTTCGAGACCGAGCCATCGAGCTGGATCGTGCACTTGACGATCATCACGCCCTGCGTCTTCGCCTCGCGTGCTTCGCGCGTGTACTGGATCTCGTCGGGCGCGAGCGGTGACGGACGCGTCATGCCCTCGCCGAACGGGACCACGCCGGTGCCGCCCGGCTTGCCGCCGAGCTGACCGCCGAGCGTGCCGCCGACCGTACCGCCGACGACGCCACCCGCGACGCCGCCTTCGACGCCGCCGGCCTGGCCGGCCGGATCGGGCTTCGCGTGCGACTCGGTCTTCGGCGGGTCGGGATCGGGAATGACTTCCTTCTTCTTCGACTCGACGATCGTGTCGGGCTTCTTCTCGATCTTCTTCTCGACCTTCGGCTTCTTCTCGACGTGGCCACCACCGCCCGCCGGAGGGGGTGGAGGGGGCGGCGGCGGAGGCGGCGGGACGGCCTCGAAGAAGGTCACCGTCGGGGCGTCGTTCTTGTGCGTATGCGCACGAACCGACGCAATCAGGATGGCGACTCCGGCGATCCCGTGGAGGACGCCAGCCGCGATCACGCCACGACCCCAACGATTTGGGCCCTTTACGTGTCGGTTGAGAACGGCATCAAACATGGTGTGGGAACCTGCGCAATCTGCGCACACGTCCATGACCCACAAATGCCGTGGTGAAAAGCACCAGCAGCCTGAAGACGCTTTTGTGACGCGGTTGGGACGGAAGGAATCCCAAACCTATGCGTGCACATACATCACTTGATCGACGGAAAGGTCGTGGAGTTCAGGACGCATGCGAAGAGCTGGGGATCGCAGTGCACCTTGAAGTCGGGGTTGATGCCCGAGCCCGTGGGATGGGCTGGCGGGTTCGCCTCCGGGGCGCAGAAGCTCTCGTCGGGCTGCATGTTCCCGTCCGCATCGACGACCGGCTCGCCGGTGGCGGGATCGACCGCGAAGCAGTCCACGTACGGATAGAGGCCCTGCGCCGAGTAGCGGCACTCGTCGCCGTCGCGGTTGATCGTGAGGTCGGCCGAGAACTGCGAGCCGTAGTACTGCGCGGTCACGAGGAACCGGACGTTGCCCCAGACGTAGCCGAGCGTCGTCGCGGGCGACGGCTTGGTGCCCGCGTCGTCGCCCTTGATCGCGTCGATCTTCTGCTGCGCGGGCGTGAGGTTCGAGACGAAGCACACGTTGCCTTGCGGCGTGTTCGTCGTGAAGTCGCCGAGCGCATACGCCTTGTCGTTCGGATCGACGTCCGGGACCTCGGCCTCCTCCGACTTGTCGCGCAGGGAGCCGATCCCTTCGGCCTGCATCGCGACGCTCGCGCGATCGAGATCCGGCTTCTGGTCCTTGCCGACCGCGTTGTAGGTCTGGACGCCGACGCGCTCGCCGATGAGCGTCTTGCAGGCCTCGGAGCCGCTCACGTACGTGTACCGAACGATGTAGTCGCCGCGCGCGCTCGAGCACTTCGGCGCCGGCTGGTCGCAGCCCGTGCTCGACGTGACGAGGATCGTGCTGCCGACGACGAGCCCGAGGCCGAGGAGCAGGAAAGACTTGAGGGTGTTCATCAGAAGGTCCCCCGGATACCGAACTTGATCTGGCGCGGCGCCTGGTAGCTCGTCGCGTTGCCGAAGTTGGGATTCACCTCACCCCGCTTCAGCCGGGTGCCGTTGATGGTCTGCAATTGACCGAGGGTCGCGCGGGAGCCGCCGGCGAGCGGAACGACGTCGGACGACGTGTACTCCTGATCGCGGCTCGTGAGCTCCTGCAGGTTGAAGATGTTGAAGACGTCGAGGGAGATCCCGACCGAGCGCTCGTCGCCGAGCCGGCGATCGAAGTGGACGTTGCCGTCGATGTTGTAGGTCCACGGCAGGCGATTTCCCGAGCCGCGCGGCAGGATGTAGACCTCCTCCGCGCCGTAGATCGGGTGCGAGCCGAGGTAGTCGGTGGGACCGCCGGAGGTGGCCCGGAAGGCGCCGCCGAACGAGAGATCGTTGTTCTCGGAGACCTCGAACGTCTTCGAGCCGAACGCCTTGAACGCGTGGCGGTTGTCGCCGGGGAGCCAGCCGGAGCGGTTCACGGTGAGCGACTTGAGGTCGAAGTCCGAGTTCGAGCCCGGGTCGAGCTGGCCCGTCTCCGGGCGATAGAGACCGGCGTAGTTGCCGCGGAGGAACGAGAGCGTGTAGCTCGCCTGCCCCTCCCAGCCACCGCCGAACGTCTTCTGGTAGAAGACCGTGAACGCGTTGTAGACGCGCTCCGGCTTCGGGAAGTCCGCCGTCGCGCCCTGGCCCGGGTTGGTGATGAAGTACGTCTGCGCCTCGTCGCGGCTCACGTCCTCGATGACGCGGCCGACCTCGCGGTGCGTGTACGAGGTGCCCAGGCGGCCGAACTTCAGGAGGTCGTACTCGGCGCCGAAGACGAGCTCGTCCGAGTACTGCGGCTGGAGATCGGGGTCGATGGGCGTCTTGCCCGCGCCGACGACCGAGTACTTGCGGTCGGGCGACGTCGCGGAGCCGATGTTCGTGAAGTTCGCCGGATCCTGGCAGGCGCCGGTGAGCGAGCCGGCGTTCAGCGGATTGCAGTTCGCGTTGCGGCGCGCCGTGGTCTGCGGCTCGCTCGAGCCGGCGCGGTCGGCGATGTTGAGCGGGATCGCCTGGTAGTAGCGCGCGTAGTTGCCGTAGATCTTCGAGCGCCCCTTCTGGGTCGGGTCCCACACGAGGCCGACGCGCGGCGAGAGCTGGTTCGGCATGGTGACCGCGACCTGACCGTCGCCGCCGAAGAGGACCTGCCAGTCGTAGCGAACGCCCGCGTTGAGCGTCACCTTGTCGAAGATCGACCAGCTGTCCTGCACGAACACGCCCGCCATGAACGAGTGCGTGACCCAGTGCAGATTGTTCAGCTGCACGCGCTGATCGGGCGCGGTGAGGTAGCTGTAGTTGCGGTAGTCGGAGAACGACGTCCCGGACGGGCTCTCGCGAAGGACGGTGCCGCCGGAGTAGCCGCGCTGGCTGACGTACTGGTTGAAGTCGCCCTCCACGCCGGTCTTGACGACGTGGTGGCCGCCGAGCTCGCCGAGGAGCGTGAGGACCGAGCGCGCCTGGTAGCGATCGAACGTACGAAGCGAGAGGAAGCCAGGGCCACCGGTCGCGTACGACTTCGCGGGGCAGAGCACGGCGTTGGCGGTGCCGGCCGGATCGCACTCGCCCGCGTTGACGGGCTCGAAGTCCGCGATCGAGTGTGGACCGGGCGTGTTCCGGCGCCAGACCACGCCCGGGATCGTCGCGAGCCCCGTGCGGTCGCCGATGGCGCTGCCGTCGTTCGCGTACGTGTTCTCCGTCTGGTGCATCCAGCCGAAGGTCGTCTTGAGCAGGACCTTCTTGCTCGAGGTCTCCGTGTCCCAGTCGCCTTGAAGGCTGAACGTGTTGGTGGTGACCTCGTTGAAGAGCGAGTCGGGCGAGCCCGCCACGTTGCCGACGCCCGGCACCCCGAGGAGCGGATCGATCTGGACGCGGTTGCTGCCGCCGGACTGCGTCGGGAGCGCATACCCCGTGACCGTGATCTTGTTGTGCTTGTCGACGCCCCACGTCAGCTTGCCGAAGACCTGGATGTCCTCGCGGCCGGACTGGTAGGTCCGCATCGTGTCGTTGAGCGGTCCGGAGTTGTTGTTCTGGATGACCTTCTCGAGGTCGTACGACGTGCGGGCGTAGATGAAGCCGGTGTAAAACCAGAGCTTGTCCTTGACGATCGGACCGCCGACGTTGGCGCCGAGGTCGAAGATGTTCCCGAGCGATCGCGTGGTCTTCACCGTCTGCCCGAAGGCGGAGACGAGCTTGCGATCGCCCTCGAGCGCGCCGGGCGTGATGTAGAACCAGCCGCTGCCGTGGTAGTCGTTCGAGCCCGACTTCGTGACCGCGGAGAGGATGCCGCCGCCCGCCGCGCCGTACTCGGGCATGTAGCCGCCGGTGAGGACGTTGACCTCCTTGACGAACTCGATCGAGAGCCGCGCGCCGTTGACGCCGAAGCCGGCGTTGTTCCGGGACAGACCATCGATTTGATAGTTGTTTTCCGGGGACGTCGTACCGTTGATGCTCGTGCCGTAGGTGTCGCCGGACGCCTGCGGCGTCGCCTGCGCCACTGCCTCGTACGAGCGAACCGCGCCGCTCGTGGCGGAGCCCGGATTGACGAGCGGGACGCGCTTCGCGAAATCACCCGAGATGTTCAGACCGGTATTGCTCGATCCGACGTCGACGGTCGGCGGCGCTGCGACGACGACGATCTCTTCCTTCAGGCCTTCCGGGAGGAGCTCGGCGTCGACGCGAATGGTGACGTCCGCGCGAAGCTCGATGTCGCCGCGCGAGTACGGCTTGTACTGCTCTTTGTCGAGACGAATCTGATATTTGCCAGGCGGAAGGCCCTGCGCGCGGTAGTAGCCCTCCGCGTCCGTCACGACCGTCTGCTCGCCCTGCACCGCCGGTGAGGTGATGGTCACGACGACGTCGGGCACCGGCGCCTTCGTCGCGGCGTCGAGGATTTTCCCGCTCAGCGTGGCCTCACCGGCCTGCGCACGAACCTCCGCGGAGGCGGTCATGATCGTGACCACGGCGGCGGTCGACCAGAGAGCGTGGCGATAGAAGCTCATCGAGCACCCCTTGAACCCGCCTTCGCGAGTATTCCCGCCTTCGCGAGTGAGGCGCACCTAACTGGTGGGTCGGCGATTTGTCAATCGCGGTCACGACGAGTCGTTGCACAATACACATGCATACGCATGCAATTCCCCGACGCCAGCACGTTTGACAATCCGGCTGACCCTCGTAAAACGCGAGGAACTCAATGCGAAGTCTGACGACGCGGCTGATGGCTTGGCGGGGACTACCTGTCCTCGCGACGTTGCTGCTCTTGCAGCCGGTGATCTTCTTCGTCGCGTGCGACGACACGGGGCCGTCACCGATCGGCGATCATGCGCCGGACGACGTCGACTCGGGCGCCGAGGAGCCAGAGGAAGACGCGGCGGCGGAGGCCGCGACGACGGACGCCGAGCCCGAGGACGACGCCGGCGACGGCGGCACCGAGGAAGACACCGGTACGGGCGAGGACGCCGGCAAGGACGCGGGTGATGCCGGCAAGGACGCCGGAAAAGACGCGGCCAAGGACCACTGAATCAGTAGGCGCTGTATTTGCGTTTCAGCGCGTCGACGGCCTCGTCGCACGCGGGGATCGCGGCCTGGCCCTCCTTGAGGAGCGCGCTCGCGTCATCGAGCCCTTTGAGGACGGTCAGGGCCTCCGCGCTGTCCGTCTCGAGCTTGCCGCTATCGATGCCGTGGAGCACGCGCTCGGCATTCGACTTCAGCTTGATCGCCTTCGCGGTCGGCTCGCCGGTCTTCAGACACGCCGTCTTTGCGCGGCACGAGTCCTCGAACTTGCACTCCGTCGCCTTCAGCGCCTCGACGAGCGGAGGGATGTCCTCCGCCTGCGCCTGGCGAAAACGACGAATGGCGTCGATGACGACCTGCGCGTCGCGTCGCTCGGCGCTATCGCAGCCAGTGACCAGCACGGCGGAGGCCATCGTCGCAAGTACGGCAAGCGCGAAGATCGATTTCACGACAGCTCCACCTTGCTCCACATCTCGCGGAGCATCTTCTCTTTACGGCGATCGGTGCGCGTGATGACCCGCGCCACGCCCCAGGCCGCGAGGAGCTCGCCCTCCTGACCGAGCGAGGGCAGCACGCTCTTGCCCGTCACGAAGACGTTCCCGAGCGGCGTGCGGATCGCTTCGCCGCCGAGGCCTTCCAGCGCGGGACGCGTGACGGAGAAGCGCGGGACCATCGGCTCGGGCTCGAGCGAGCCGCCCGTGGAGCGAAGGCGCGCACGATCGATCGCCTGCGCGCGGAGGCCCCACGCCTTGTCGCCGATCGTCAGGTCCGCCGCGTTCGGGGACCGGAAATCCCAGAGCGGACGGCCGTCGTGCGGAGAGTCGACGACGACGAGATGGCGCTCCACGAACGGCAACAGCTCCATCACGGTGGCGAGGAGCTCCTCGCGCGCGCGCGTCACGTCGGGGGTCGACGCGTCGAGCAGCGCCTCCGCGACGAGGAGGACCGAGCCGTCCGCCGCGGGCGCGGACTTCTGCAGGTGGACGGCGCGGCCCTGCTTCGGAAGGAGGAACGACTCGGCCGCGAGCAGCGCCGGCAGGCCCTCCGGACGCACCACGAGCGACATGACGAACCGCGCGCCCGCAGGCTCGACGATCGGCGCGCGCTCGTCCGGCGTCTCCTCGAAATCGGGCGCGAGCTCCATGAGCCTCGCGGTCGGCAGATCGGAGACCACGAAGGTCACGCCGGTCGGTGCCTCGTCGCCGTCGACGACCACGCCACGCACCTTGCCGCCCTTGTGCACGATGGCGCGCGCGCGATCGTTCATGCGCGTGTCGCCGCCGTGCGCGCGAACGCGCTCCATGAGGAACTCGGTGAGCTCGTCTTCACCGTCCGCGAGGCGGCTCACGCCACGCGTCCACGCGCCGTGGAGGCGCGCCACCGCGAAGGGAGGGAGCGTGTCGATCTGGTCCGACGCGAAGCGCGCAGGCGCCGTGACGACGTCGCGAAACATGTGCTCGCGCGGCAGCTCGGCCAGGAAGTCCACGCCGTCGAGATACGGCAGCGCGGCCAGGGCGCGGGCCGTCTCGCGACGCTCCCAGAAGCCGCCCGGCGGCCACACCGCATCACGTTCGAACGCGGCGTCCGCGTCCGCGTTCTTCTTCGCGAGCTCCGAATACAGGTCATCGACCACGCGCCGGACGGCGGGGAACTCGCGATCGATCTCGCGGGCGAACACCTGATTGTCCGGCGGGAGATCGAGCCGCATGTCGGGCGCGAGGATCTGCAGCATCGGGTCGAGCGCGGACAGGCGGCGGCGGAACGTCTGCGACTGCGCGAGCTCGACGAGGACGCGCCCCCACGCGGGTGAGGAGGCGGAGAGGAACGTGAACGGCCGGCGCGCGAGGGCGACACCGTCATGCGAGTACATCGCCTTGCGCCAGCCCTGACCGAGGACGAGAACGCGCCATGATCGACGCGCGAGCAGGGCGGCCGCGGTCAGCGCGCCGACGCTGCTGCCGAGGACGACCACGTCGTAGTGCTTTGCGCTCATCGACGGACTCGAGCCCTCGGCCGGCCATCCTTCGGCTGCTCGATCGTCACCTTGCCATCCGCGATCCACTGGAGCGCGAGCGGGAGGAGCTCGTGCTCCTTCTTGAGGATGCGCGCGCCGAGCGTCGCCTCGTCGTCGTCGTCGAGGACGGGCACCGTGCCTTGCACGATGATGGGCCCGGTATCGACGCCCGAGTCGACGAAGTGCACGGTGCACCCCGAGACGCCGACGCCGTACTGGAGGGCCTGGCGCTGCGCGTGCGTGCCCGGGAAAGACGGCAGGAGCGCGGGATGCACGTTCACGATCCGGTTCGGGAACGCATCGAGGAGGGTCGACGTGATGAGACGCATGAAGCCTGCGAGGACGACGCACTCGACGCCGTGCGAGCGCAGGACCTCGACCACCGCGGCGTCGAAGGCCTCGCGATCGGGGAACGCCTTGTGGTCGACGACGATGGCCGGGACCTTTGCCGCCTTCGCCCGGTCGAGCGCCTTCGCGGTCGCGACGTTGGACACGACCACGCCGACGCGCGCCTTCAGCTCGCCCGACGCGATCGCGTCGAGAATGGCTTGCAGGTTCGTCCCCGTACCCGAGACGAGCACGCCGAGGCAGAACGACGCCGGCGGCGCGCTCACGAGCGACGATCTCCCTGGGGAAAGACGACGCGCGCCTCGAAGTCGGTGTCGGCCGGCAGGGCGACGATCTCGCCGAGGTCGATCGTCGGCTCGCCGATGGCGGAGATCGCCTTGTCTGCGTCCGCCGCGGGGACGACGAACACGAAGCCGACGCCGAGATTGAAGACGCGCCGGAGCTCGGCCTCCTCGACGCGCTCCGCGATGAGCTCGAGGATGGCGGGGCGAGCCCATGCCGTATCCGGCAATCGAACGCCCAGGCCCTCGGGCAGGACCCGCGGGAGATTTCCCGGCAGACCGCCGCCCGTGATGTGGCTCATGGCGCGAATGTCGACGCCCGCCTCCTGCACCGCCCGTACGTGGCGCGCGTAGAGGCGCGTGGGCGCAAGGAGCGCCTCCGCCACCGTCTTGCCGCCGAGCTTCTCCGGGCGGTCCGCCGGCGTGAGCTTCATCGCATCGAAGAGGACGCGACGCGCGAGGGAGTAGCCGTTCGAGTGGAGGCCGCTCGAGGCGACGCCGATCACGCGATCGCCCGCCGCGACGCGCTTGCCGTCGACGATCTTCTTCCGCGCGACGACGCCGACCGCGAAGCCGGCGAGATCGTACTCGCCCGCGGCGTACATGCCGGGGAGCTCCGCCGTCTCGCCGCCGAGGAGCGCGCAGCCCGACTCCTGGCACGCCGCCGCGATCCCCTTGATCACGCTCTCGGCCACGCCGAGCTCGAGCTTGCCGGTGCCGAAATAGTCGAGGAAGAAGAGCGGGCGCGCCCCGCACGTGACGATGTCGTTCACGCACATGCCGACGAGATCGAAGCCGATCGTGTCATGGACGCCGGTGAGGAACGCGACCTTCAGCTTCGTGCCGACGCCGTCGGTGCCGCTGACGAGGACCGGCTCTTCGATGCCGCCTGGCACCGCGCAGAGCCCCGCGAATCCGCCCACGTCCGCGAGCACCTCCGGGATGCGCGTCGCCTTCGCGAACGGCTTGATGCGTTCGACGAGCTCATCACCGGCATCGATGTCGACGCCCGCTTCCCGGTAGGAGATCGCCATGCCCGCTGTCTAGTCGGGGCCCGCCGAGGCTACAAGACGGAGCGAACCCGCTGCGAAACGGAGGTCGAGCGCGCCTCACTGGCAGGCGCCGCCCGAGCACTGCTCGTCCGGCGAGCAGCCGGTCGTCGCCTTCCATGCGGTGCAGCCGTCGACGCCCTTCACGCAGGACTCGCGGCCGCGGGCGCTCGCGCAGCGGACCGCGTTCAGCGTGCAGGCGTTCGTACACGTCGACTCGCACTTGCCCGCGTGACACGCCTCGTCCGGCGAGCACGACGGCGCCGACGCCCAACGGAAGCACGCACCGACCTTCGTGCACGCGATGCGCGTGCGGCCCCCCTCCGCCGAGCAGTTCTCCGCGCCCACGTTGGTCGCGCTACAGCCCGCGTCGTTGGTGCAGCCGGCGACGCACGAGCCGTCGTTCTTCGTCGCGTCGCACGAGCTGCCCGCGGCGCAGTCGGCGCCCTGCGTCCATGCGGTGCAGCCGTTCGAGCCTCTCGCGCAGATCTCGGTGCCGCCGCCCGACGTCGCAGAGCAACGCTTCGCGCCCGCGGTGCACGCATCGGAGCACTCGTCCGCGCTCTGCACCTGGAGCGGGAGATCCCGGTCCTTGTCGCCCTTGTCCTCCGGGCTCGACCGATCCTTCGGCGCGTTCGCGGCCGGGAGGTCCTCGTCCGAGTCGACGATGGGCGGCTCGGCGCACGCGACGGAGCCGAGGGCGAGCGCGGCGAGCGCCACGATCGTGCGGGGAAGGAAGGTCATGACGACCTCCGTGAGCAGGGGCCGTGCCGTCCGACCGCTTCAGAAATCGGGCAGGGCGGATCCCCAACTATCCGAGATCACGGGATCACCCTCGTGTGATGCGAGGTGGAAGGATCCGACCACCTTGCCTCCTTCGGCGCTGCGCGTCGAGGTCTCACGCCACGAGCTCGATGGCGAGCGCCTCTTCTCGATCACCCATGCGTACGACGAGATCCATGGTCCCCGGCTTCGCGAGCGGCTGCGGGATGGAGGCCCACCAGCCCGACTGCCCTTGCCCCGCGACCACGCCGCCGAGCGCGACGTGCGTGATGCCGGCCACGCCACCGCCTCTGCGGACGACGCAGAGGCCGGCCGGAAGATCGTCCTGATCGGGACGAAGACCGATCGCGAACACCTCGATCTCACCGTCGAAGAGGCGCGCGACGACGGCGCCTCGCTCGAGCGCGAGGCGGGCGGGGTCGTCGTCCATCCCGACCACCTCGGCATAGAGACGCTGCGAGGCGGCGGTCGTGTGCGCGCGCGCGCGTAGCTTCATGATCGCGGGGCGCGGGCCGTCACGAAACGCGAAGGCCGGGTCGAAGGCCTTTGCCGCCTCCCGCAGCGCGGAGAGGGCGACCAGATCGAGCCACCACGAGGACGCGTCGAGCGCGGCGATCCGCCGGAGCCAGGCGTCGCCGGTGACGGCGCTCGCGGACCACTCGTCGCGTCGCGCGAGCATCTTCGCGTCCGCCTCCGCGAGGCGCGCCGCGACACGGCGCTCCGCCTCCGCCGCGCCGAGGTGCCCGAGCACGACGAGGAGGCTCTCCGCCGCGTCGCGCGCCTCGGCCGCGGCCGCGAGGTTCGACGGCTCCACGGCATCGATCCGTGCGAGCGCCGCGGCCTCGAGAGAGCTCTCTGACAGGGCTTCGGTCTTCATCGCCGGCTCCTTCGGGAAGGTGCCCTCGCGGAGACGGCGGCCGAGCTGGATCGCCTCGTCGATCTGGTCTCCCGGTTCGTTCGTCATGAGGACCTCGAAGGACGACCGGCGCCCGGGGTTTCTGACACGTCGCCGCCCACGTCACAGCCCAGAAGGCGCCGCGCGTCCTCCACGTCCTCGGGCGCGAACCGGCCCTGGGCGACGAGCGACGAGAGGGCCTCGCAGGCGGCTTTGCGGCCGCGATTTCGATACTGGTAGACGCGATTCTGGACCCTGGTCGACATCGGCTCGCCCTCACCGTAGGTCGCGCACTGCTCCTCGATGGTCGCCCCCATGCGCGCCTCGACATGGACGCGGACGGAGCGAACGATGCCCTCGACGTCTTGCTTGCGATGCAGCCGCGGGAGCTCGGCGGCGATGGCCTCGAAGATCGCGGTGAGCGTGCGCATGGCCATCGCGCTCTGGTCGGGATCGACCGACGGCTCGGCCACCCGCGGGCGATCGTCGTCGTCGTCGCTCGCGTCGAGCGTGCCGGGGACGAGCCGCCGCTTGCTCCGGCAGATATCGCGCCCCTTGTTCGCCAGCACGCGCATGCACCAGGAATGCGCCTCGCCCTCCGTCGTGCCCTTGAAGCGCGAGGAGCCGAGCGTGCACCGCATGAGGAGGTGCTGGACCGCCTCGTCGACGTCGTCTTCCCCGAGCCGGCACGGCGCGACCCGGAACAGATACGGCTTCGCCCACGTCCCCACCGTCGAATGAATGCGCGTGGCGATGTCGTTGCGCTCCCGGCGCGCGAGCCCGGGGTCCGAGACCATCACCAGCCAGCCGCAGAGGTTCATACCCGGTCCTGCGACCACGCCCGCAATACCGTCTTCACCTCGAACGGGCGCAGATCGGGATAGGCGCCGAGCAGGAGCGCGACCACGCCGCTGATGGCCGGCGTGGCGAAGCTCGTGCCCGTCTTCATCGTATAACCGCCGCCCGGGGCCGCGACCTGCACGTCCTCGCCGTGCCCGATGTACTCGATGATGCTCGACGGGACGTAGCGGACGCCCCACGGGGCCTCGAACTTCGTGCGATCGACGGAGACGACGGTGCTGATCTCGGCGGGATATCCGAGATCCGCAAGTGGCATATTGCGCTTCGCGGCCACGATGACCTGGCCGTTGCGATAAGCCTTGTCGCAGAGGGGCAAGAGCTGAGGCCCGAACGAGGCCTTGGCGGCGAGGCTCATGTTGATGACGCGATATCCAGCCTCGACGGCGTGGCGCAGACAGGCGAGTAGCGCGTCGCCGGCGCCGGTGTTGTCGGGGCCGAGCACGCGATAATCGACAATCTTCGCGTTGGGCGCCACGTTCGAGATGATGCTCGAGACAGCGGTGCCGTGCCCGTACGTGTCGTGATTGGCGAGCTCGTGGGCGACGATCTCGGTGGGCAGGTCGTCCTTCGTCACGGCCGCGAACGCCCTCACCATGCGCGACTTCAGGTCGGGGTGCGTCGCGTCGACGCCGCTATCGAGCACCGCGACCTCGACGCTCGGCAGCTCGCGCGTGCGAAGCGTCTCGGGCCGCTCCGCCAGGACCCGCTGGATCCATTTCTCGGGCTCGCTCGGAGAGGCCATGTCAGATCTCGAGGTCCCCCCCCGGCGGCGTGACCAGGGACTCGATCTCCGAGACGACGGTGGCGAGCCGCGCGAGCGCGTCCGGGCGCTGCTTCGCGATGCGCGCGATCGAGGCGGCCACGGCGTGCTCGATGCTGTTCTCGACCCGCTGGCTGACCTTGCCGGCGGCCGCGTTCAGGCGGCGGCGCTGATCGACGACCACACCCGCGACCGCGGCGAGGCGCCCGTAGAGATCGCCGTCGCGACCGGTGAAGCGCTTGCCGGACACGAAGCTGACGGCGGTGATGACACCGATGAGCTCGTCGCCCACGAGCATCGGCGCGGCGATGACCGCCTCCGGGCCCTTCGACACCTGCTGCACGCCCTGGAACGTCGGCGCGCCGATCTGCACCTCGCGCGTGGCAGCGGCGAGACCCGTGAGGCCCTGCCCCAGCGCGAGGCGCTGCCCGATGAGGATGCTCGGGCCGCCGACCGTCATCGCGAAGACGAGGTCGTTCTTCGCCGGGTCGTAGACGAGGAGCGAGCCCTCCGACGCGTCGACGACCTGCGCGCCGAGCTCGATGAGCACACGCAAAACCCGCTCCTCTGCGCTCGCCGGCTCGATCGCCAGCAGTGCGAGGAGATCCGCCGCCTGCGTCATCCCTTCTTCTCCTTCTTCATCGTCTTCGGCATGTCGGCCTCGGCCATCATCGGCATGTCGATCTCACCCATCATCGGCAGGTCTGCTTCCGCGAGCATCATACCGTCGAGCATGGGCGCGATCTTCGGTTCCGGCGCGACCTCCTCCTTTTGCGGCGCTTCCACGAGGCGGCGGTAGAGGTTGTCGGTCTTCATCAGCTCCTCGTGCGTGCCCGAGAGCGCGATCTTGCCGTGCTCGAGGATCGCGATCTTGTCCGCGATCTTCGCCACGAAGCCCTCGAGATCGTGATCGATGACGAGGACGGTGAGGCCCGACGTCTGCGTCTTCAGGAAGCGAATGAGCTTCTGGAGCGTGAGGTTGTCGAGACCGGCGCTCGGCTCGTCGAGCAGGAGCACGGACGGCTTCAGGAGGAGCGCACGGGAGACGGCGAGCAGGCGGCGCTGGCCGCCGGAGAGCCCCTGCGCGACGTCGCGCGGGAGGATCGTGTCGAGGGGCGCGTCCGGGCTCGCGATCGTGAGGACGTCCCAGAGGCCGGTCGCCTTGCAGACCTCCTCGATCTCGGAGTCGGTCGCGTCCGCCTTCGCGAGCTGGAAGTTGGCGCGCACCGTGTCCGCCACGAAGAGCGGGAACTGCGCCACGCGGACGACCTTCTTGCGGAGGTCGGCCAGGCGGACCTTCTTGAGATCGGTGTCGCCGATCTTCACGGTGCCCGAGACGGGATCGGAGAGGCGCGCCACGAGCGAGAGGATGGTCGACTTGCCCGAGCCCGACGCGCCGACGATCGCGACGCACCTCCCGGCCGTGAACGAGAAGCTCACGCCGTCGAGCACGGGTCTCGCGCGACCCGGATACGTGAAGACGATGTCCTCGAGGAAGATCGGGGCCTTTCCGTCCGGCAGCGGCTCGGGCGACTCCGGATCCTTCACGTCCGTCGGCCGCTCGAGGATCTCGATCACGCTCTCGCACTCCGGCCACGCCATGCCGATCGAGTTGAAGAACATGACGAGGTCGGTCAGCGGCTGCAGCGCGAGCGGGACCAGCGCGTTGATCGTCACGACGGCGCCGACCGCCATCGGATCGCCCGAGCCGGCCGCGAGGTAGATGCCATACCCGAGGAAGCCGAGCTGCAGCATGCGCGGAATGCTGGACCGCGCCTGACCCATGAGGTCGTTGCGCATCGAGGCGCGGAGGCGATTCTTCGCGTGCGCCATCGCGCGGTCGCCGAACGCCTTCGACCGCTGCGGGATGGCGCCCATGAGCTGGACCTCGAGCGGCGCGGCGAGCGAGTTCTGGAGCTCCTCGTTGGCCGCCACGTCGCTCGCGCGCACCTTCTGGAAGGCGGTACGGAGGCCCTTGGCGCCGCGCGCGCTCACGATCGGCGTGATGAGGACGCCGCCGAGCAAGACGAGCTTCAGCCCCACCGGCGTGTCGCCGAGGCGGGAGAGGTTCTGGAAGAGGAGCACGAGCGCGGTCGCGAGGCCGACGCCGCGCACGACCGGGAACGCCACGAGATCGCGGAGCAGCATCTGCGCGCCGTTCGCGTAGCGCCACACGATGGTGGTGGTCTCGCCGGACGCGTGCTGCGTGTGATAGCTCGGGCCGAGCTCGAGCAAGCGATCGTGCAGGCGGTGCTGCAGACGCGCGAGCATGACCGTGTCCGACCACGTGGTGGTCGCGCGCTCTGCGAGGATCGTCCCGATGCCCACGACCGTGAGCAGGACGAGAAACTCGAAGGCGTGGAGCGGACTCTCCGGCACGAGCGCCGAGAGGAGATCCCCGCCCGCCTTCTTCGCCGGCCCCGGCATGCCCATCGCGGAGAGCCGCGCCGTGATCGCGCCGAGGAGCTGCGCACCGAGCTGCTGGATGACGAGGTTGATGATCCCGAGGACGGTCGCGACCGTGAACGAGCCGAGCGCCCCGCGGACGACGATCCACCCCCACCGAAACAGCTTCCGATAAGGAACGGGCGGCAGCTCCTCCGGTATGGGAGGAGCGCCGCCCTTCTTCTTCATCACGACTCAGGCGCGGAAGGCACGGCCGCAGGCGCCGCACGCGAACCACTTGTAGTAGTCCGTGTCGAGGATGGCGCGGCCGATGTTGCCGCACCACGGACACTCGACACGGCCAATGTACGGGTCCTGCCCTTCGACCTCGGCCTGCCCGGTGATCGCGACGCCCATCTGCGCGCGGTCCAGCGTCTTCGCCTCGTCCTCGGTGATCTTCGTGCCCTTCTTTACGCCGTCAGCCATTTGCGAATCCCTCCGTCACTTTCCGCTCGTGAGACACTCGCGGATGATCCCCGCGAGCATCCACGTTCGTCGCGAGCAATGCAACGACCATCGCTGCCCTCCCCGCGTTCATGGGGGGAGGACGCCCGCGATTCGTCCGTCCTGACAGCAGGTCAGGCGTTTCTCTCGCGTGCGTCCCGCCTCGCGCGCGTCCCGCGAGCTATCCCTATCAAGACAGCTAGCGCCGCTCCGCCTCGAAGAGGCGCTTGGCCGCGCCCTCGAAGAGCACCCATAAGGCCTCCGGGAAGCGGACGAGGTACGCGCGGAAGCGCTCGTAGTCGAGGGCGAGGAGCACCGCGTCTTCGTCGGCGACCTTGACGGTGGCGGTGCGGGCCGAGGCGGCCACCATGCCGTACTCCCCGAGGACGTCGCCCGCGCGAAGGTGGCGCGCCGGCGTGGTGCCGTTCTTGAGGAAGACGGAGAGCGTGCCGCTCGCCACCACGTAGACGCGATCGGCCGGCTCGCCGATCTCGCAGACCGTGCTCCCCTTCGGGAACGACTCCGGTTGCATCATCTCCGCGAGCACGGCGAGCTCCGCGCGTGGGATCTGCGAGAACACGCGCGCCTGCGCGAGCACCTGCGCTCGTCCTCTCGCGTTCATCTTCCTAGCGTATCATCGCGCGCTCGAATGGAGGACCGCGCGAACGCGAGCTTGGCGAGCTGGTTCGCGGCGTGGCATCCGCTCTATCGCCCGAAGCTCCTCCAGCTCGGGTTCTACGCCGTCACGACCGGCATCCTCGCGTACCTCGAGAACGTCGTCCTGACGGAGCTGGGGCGCTCCTTCGCGGAGAAGACCGCGAGCGACGACTGGCTGCTCCGCTTCTTCGCGACCGTGGCTCGAAGCGGCGGGCTCCGCGTGTCGCTCGTGGTGCTCGCGACGTTCGCGCTCCTTCGCATCGGCCGCGTGGCGGCGGAGGTCGGGGGACGGATCTCGAGCGCCACCCTCTCGCAGCGCGCGCGCGCTGACCTCGAGGCGACGATCCTCGATCACCTCCTCCGCAAGGACGACGCGTTCTTCGCGGCGCGACCGCCCGCCGAGATCCTCAATCGTCTGTCGTCCGATATCGGACGCGTCATCGAACGACGGAACACGCGCAATCAGCAGCGACAGGCGATCTTCCTCATCGCGGGCAACATCTACTTCTTCCTCCGCGAGGACTGGCGGCTCGCCCTCGCCGCATTCGCGGTTTGCGCCGCCGGTGCGTGGGCCATGCAGCGCCTCACCCTGCCGGTGAAGGAGATGGACAAGACCTATCTCGCCACCGACGACCGCGTGAAGGCGATGTTCGAGGACTATCTCCGCGCCTCGCCCGAGGCGCAGGTGGCGGATCTGCGCGGGGCCATTCGCGAGCGATTCGCGAGGCAGCAGGAGGCACGACGCACGCTCTTTCTTCGATTCTCGTGGCTGCGCGAGCGCATCAACGTGGTGTCGGGCACGGCCTATCTCCTCGCCTTCGTCTCGCTCTGCGTGATCCTCGTCTATTTCTCCGAGGCGCACGATCCGAACCTCCAGCTCGCGCTGATCCCGGTCGTCATCAAATCGCTGCCGGAGCTCTTCACGAATGCCTCCCAGCTGGTCATTCAACGATTGAATCTCCAGCTCGCCGATACCAGCGAGAAGCGGCTGCTCGAATACGACTCGGGCGCCGTCACGGTCGCCGAGGCGACGAAGGACCTACCCGCGCGTGCGGCCGTCGAGGTCGAGGACGCGACCTACCGCTATCGCACCGCCGACGGGACGCTGCAGGGCGGCATCGTCGACGTGAGCACCATCTTCCCCGACGGTCGCTGGACCGCGATCGTCGGCGCCGCCGGCTCGGGGAAGTCCACCCTGCTCCAGCTGATCGTCGGACGGACCGCCCCCGCGAGCGGCAAGGTCCGCTTCGGGAAGGCCGGCTACGAGACGCTCAACGCCGCCGATCGCGCGTCGATCATCACCCTGATGCCGCAGTCGCTCGCGATCCTCGACGCGACCATCGCGGAGAACCTCGTCTTCGCGCGCGACACGAGCATCCTCGACGTCGACGATTTCGCGCTCATCGAGAAGACCGGGCTCGGCGCGATCTGCCGGACGAAGGCCCTGACGATGGTGCCGCTCCACCAGGACGACGAGCTCGCCGAGCGCATGACCGAGCTTCGTGCCCGCATGCGCGAGCGTCTGGGGGCGGAGGGGTTCGTCGTCACTCCCTTCGAGAAGGGCGGTCGCGATCCCGACGACACCGTCATCGAGCGCCTCGCGAGCTCGCGCGCCGACCGCGTGCGCCTCGTCGAGCAGCTCTTTCGTCCCGCCGGCCAGAAGGAGGTCGCCGCGCTCGCAGAGACCCCGCTCGGCAAGGCGCTCGCCTCGCGCGTCCCGAAGATGCTCGAGGACACGCGCGCGCTCCTCGGCCTCTCCTCCTATGCCGCTTACGCCAAGCTCGCGCCGCATCCCATCCCGGAGCCAGTCTGGCAGAGGCGCGTGGCCGTCCTCGGTACGAAGGCGGACCTGCGCGATCTCGTGCTCGTCGCGCTCACGTCGAAGGTGCGCGAATACGGCGACCTCCCCGCAGGCGATCCCTCCCCGTTCCGCGCGCTCCTCGCCGGCGTGTCCGTCCCGTTCGATGCCACCGCGCTCCACCCGCACCTCACGTGGCGCGACAACTTCGTGTTCGGACGCCTCGACGCGCCCAACTCGCGCGCCGAGGGCCGCATCGAGCGCATCATCCTCGACACGCTCGCCGAGGAAGGGCTGACCGACGAGATGACGCGCATCGGGCTCGCCTTCCAGGTCGGTCGCGGCGGCACACGGCTCTCCGGCGGGCAGCGCCAGATCATCGCGCTCACCCGCGCGCTGCTCCGCCGGACCCCCGTGCTCGTGCTCGACGAGCCGACCTCCGCGCTCGACCCGAACAGCCGCGCGCGTGTCTGCACGCTCCTGAGGGAGTGGGCCCACGAGCGGGTGGTCATCACCGTGAGCCACGACCCCGAGCTGGTCCGCGCGAGCGACGAGGTCCGCGTCCTCGAGGCGGGGCGCCTCGTCGGCGAAGGCCCGTTCGCGGAGCTCGAAGCGAGCAGCGCCGCGTTCCGGAACGTCCTGAAGCTCTGAGATCGGGAGCTCCGAGATCGAGTAGTCTCCGCTCCGTGCATGCGCGGACCGGAATCATGGCGCTCGCCACGCTCGCCCTGGCGTGCACCCGTGGTCCGTCCGATGCTCAGCTCGATCAGGACCTGGCCGCCGCGCGCGCCGAGAACGAGACGCTGAAGATCAAGGCCGGCAAGGCCGAGGCCGAGAGCTGGACGCTCACGATTCGCGGCAACGTGCGCGGCGGCGGCGTGGTGCTCGACTGGAAAGAGATCGAGCGCCGGGCCACCTCGCACATCAAGACGACCGCGCCGACGCACACGCAGGACGTGAAGAAGGTCCTCGACTACCGCGGGATCGTCATCAAGGATCTCCTCGACGAGCTCGGCGCGTTCGAGGACGAGGGGCCCGGCGGTCACGACCTCACCCTCGTCGCGGCGGACGGGTTCCGCCAGTCGCATCCGATCGGGTTCTACCGGCGCAATCCGCTCATGCTCGCGATCGAGGAGGACGGCATTCCTCTCGTGCGCAAGACGGGCGGCCCGCTCCTCGAGGTGCTGCCTCACTCCACGCACCCGGAGACGCTGAAGGAGTCGCCGGAGGGCGGCACGTATTACGTGACCACCATCATCGTAGGCACCGAGAAGCTCGCCATCGACGTCGTGGGGAAGAAGCTCGACGCGCGCGACCTCGACGGTCTCTCGCAGAAGATGGTGAGCGGCAAGGTCGGATTTCGCTCGCGCTGGTCCGCCGCCGTCATCTCCATTCACGGACCGCTCCTGCGCGACGTGATCGAGGTCGGTGCCAAGGCCAGGCTCGACCCCAGCGCCGCGGTCCGGATCGATCGCAAGCCGAACAGCGATATCCCCGCGCGTCTATCGCTCACGATCCCGGTCGAGGACGTGCTGAAGTGCGACATCATCGTGGGAACGCGCTTTGGCGACGACCACGCGCTCATTCCCTCCGTGCAGGGCGGCCCCGCCGTCCTCGCATTTCCCAAGTCCTGCGCCGCGGCCACGAAGAATCAGGCCTGGCCGCTCTACGTGGAGAAGATCAGCATCGTCCCCGGGGGCGCGGCCGGCAAGCTGGACGGCGGCACGGCGGAGGACGGCGGATGAGCAGTCAGACGCCCGTACCCTGGTATTCGTCGATCACGACGCGACTCCTGGTCAGTGTCCTCTTCCTCATCACGGCCTTGGTCGGCGCCGTCCTCTGGCAGTGGTACTCGAGCGCGCAGAGGCTCATTCGCGAGGAGGCGCAGCAAGAGGGACAGTCGGTGGCGCAGACCCTCGCGCTCTCGCTGGTGCCTTTCGTGGCCGACGACAACTGGAATCAGGCGCGGATCGTCACCGACCTCCTGATGCAGCGGAATCCCGATCTCGTCTACCTGATCGTGAGCTCCCCCAGCTCGGAGCGCATTCCGCTCGCCTTCCCCGCGGATCAGGAGGACCGCTTCGTGACCGACATCGTGCCGCTCCCGGTGTCGCGTACGGCGATGAAGGAGGGCGACGTCCGGGTCTCGGAGACGCACCTCCTCCACGACGTGACCGCTGGCGGACGCACCGCGAAGCGCGGCGAGCGCGTCATCGAGGTCGCGATGGATCTGCGATTCACGACCATCCGGCTCGGCGTCGTGCGCGTCGGGATCTCGCTCCGCCGGGCGGATCAAACGCTCGCGACGACGATCCAGCGCGCGACGATCGGCGTCGCGGTGTGTCTCGTAGCGGTCATCATCGCCGCGTTCTTCCTCTCGCGCAGCATCACGAAGCCGGTGAAGGAGCTCGCGCTCCTCATGGAGGCGGTCGGCGACGGCGAGCTCGACAACGAGGCCGAGGTCAAGGGCACCAACGAGGTGGCGCACCTCGGTCATGCGTTCAACGAGATGCTCGCGGGGCTCCGGCAGAAGAAGGTCCTCGAGAAATACGTCCCCACGGGTGCCCGGAAGGAGATCTCGGCCGACCGAAGAGGCAAGCTGGAGCTGGGCGGACACCGCATTCGCGCCGCCATTCTCTTCTCCGACCTGCGGGGGTTCACCTCGATCTCCGAGCGCCTCGAGCCACAGGAGGTCGTCTCGCTGCTGAACGAGTATCTCGACGGCATGACCCAGGCGATCTCGAGGCGCGGCGGCGACATCAACGAGTACATCGGCGATGCCGTGCTCGCGGTCTTTCGCTGCGACGGCGAGAACGGCGCGCTCGCGGCGGTGCACGCCGCGTGGGACATGCAGGACGCCCTCCGCGCCCTCAAGCAAAACACGAAGAACGAGGAAGTGAAGAAGCTCAACATGGGCATCGGCATCCACGTGGGCGACATCGTCGAGGGCAATATCGGCTCGCGCGAGCGCGTGAAGTACGGCGTCGTCGGCGACACGGTGAACCTGGCCGCGCGCATCCAGGATCGCTCGCGCGACGGCAAGCACACCTGCATCTTCGTGAGCGACGACGTCCAGGCCGAGCTCGGCAAGTGGTTTCGTACGGAGAGCCTCGGAGAGCTCGCGTTCAAGGGCAAGACCAGGCCCGTCGTGGTCTGGGAGATCACCGCGCGCATCGACGACAACGGCTTCTCGATCCGCCCGCCGCCGTCGACGACCGGGGTGTAGCATCGGCTCGCATGAAGAAGCTCGGGGTGGGTCTGATGCTCGCGGCGGCGGTGACGGCGGCGACGCCCGCGGCGGACGCCTTCTGCGGGTTCTACGTGAGCGGCGCGGATGCCAAGCTCTTCAACAACGCGACGCACGTCGTGCTGATGCGAGAGGGCACACGCACGATCCTCTCGATGCAGAACAACTACCAGGGACCGCCGCAGAGCTTCGCGATGGTCGTGCCCGTGCCGGTCGTGCTCCAGAAGGAGAACGTGAAGACGCTCAACAACGAGGTCTTCGAGCACATCGACCAGCTGTCGGCGCCTCGCCTCGTCGAGTACTGGGAGCAAGACCCCTGCGGGCTCGACGACGAGTCCGGCTGGTCGCTGAAGAAGGGCGGCGCCATGCCCCGCGCCGTGCCGAGCGCGCCGCAGAAGTCGTCGGAGGACTTCGGCGTGAAGATCGAGGCCAAGTTCACGGTCGGCGAATACGACATCGTGATCCTCTCCGCGAAGGACTCGGGGGGGCTCGACCGGTGGCTGAAGGCGGAGAACTACAAGATCCCCGACGGCGCCGCGCCGTATCTCGCGCCCTACGTGCAGGCCGGCAGCAAGTTCTTCGTCGCGAAGGTGGACACGGCAAAGGTGAAGTTCGCGAACGGGATGGCGCAGCTCTCCCCGCTCCGCTTCCACTACGACTCGGACACGTTCTCGCTCCCCGTGCGCCTCGGGCTCATGAACTCGAGCGGCACCCAGGACCTGATCGTGAATATCCTGGCCCGGCACACGCGCTTCGAAGTGGCCAATTACCCGAACGCCACCATCCCGACGAACTTCGATGTCGCGGAGGGCGCCAAGGGGCAGTTCGGGGCGTTCTACGCGGCGCTCTTCGACCGGGCGCTCGCCAAGATCCCGAAGGTGGTGGTGACGGAGTACGCGTGGGACGCGATGTCGTGCGATCCCTGCCCCACGCCGCCCCTCTCGCCGCAGGAGCTCGACGTGCTCGGCCTCGACACGGTGCAGACCGGCGACTTCGAGGATCGCCCGCGGATGCGCAGCGGAGGGATGACGCTCACGCGCCTCCACGCGCGCTATGCGAAGGACTCGCTCGGCGAGGACCTCGTCTTCCGCACCGCCTCGCCCATCCTCGGCGGCCGCGAGATGCGCGACGCCAAGGGGGCGCTCGAGCACGACGCGACCGTGAACCAGCTCTACAACAACTTCCAGGCGCGCTACGCCGTTCGCCACCCGTGGACGGGCGCCATCAAGTGCAAGAGCCCGCAGCGCGGGCGCTGGGGCGGGCCGCCGGGCGGGCGCGCGCCGAGGTCGACGCCGGCGCAGAACCTGGCCTTCGCGCCGCGCGGAAAGCTGGATCTCGCGTCCCTCGTGAAGGGCGCCGTCCCGGACGCGTTCGCGCTCCCGGGCGCGGTGACGCCGCTCGGCTCGCCCGTCGTCGCGGCGCCCGCTCCTGCGACCCCACCCGCGACCGACGATGCGGGGACGCCGTCGCCCGTCGTGGACGCGGGGCCGAACGCGCCGCCGCCGGTCCCGCCGCAGCAAGGCGGTTGCGGCTGCGACGTCCCGGGGCACGGCGGCGTGGCCTTCGGGGGTGTCTTCACCGGCCTCGCGCTCGCGCTCGCCGCGCTCTACCGGCGCCGAACGACGGCGCGCGCGGACTGAGACGGCGGGGGCGGCGACGCCGCCTCCTCGAGGAGACGCTTCACGATCGTCCGATGGCACCGCGCGGCATCCGTGCACGCGGACGAGCACAGCACGGTGATGGTCTCGCCTCTTCGAAGCCTCGCCGCGAAGCCCTCGATCCAGAATCGCTGCCGCGTCATCTCCTCGAGGAATCGGCGCTCGTATTCCGGCCATTCGATCTTCGGCTGTCCGTCCTTGCCATACGCGGCGGCGTGGAGCTCGACGCTCGGCGAGAGCGCGTTGCACCACGCGTCCCACGGCTCGCCCTCGCGTGTCACGCCGCGTGGCCGATAACGGCATACGAGGAGCCGATATCCATCTTCCGGGGCGACCGCATCGTTCCACCGTTTCGTGAAGACAGGCATCAGTGCGCGTCGACCGCGGCGGCGCTCTTTTGCGGTTTGCCGAGGAAGAAGATGACGGGGATCGAGAAGAGGACGAGGCACGCCGTGAGCAGGAACGTGTCGTTGAACGCGAGGACGGAGCCCTGGAGGCGCGCCGAGCCGTCGAGGAGCGTGAGCGCGGTCTGCTTTGCGGTGACCGGGTCCTGGCCCTTCGCCACGAAGGCGGCGGTCATGCCGGCGACGCGCGCCTGGACGTTCGGATCGCTCACGGACAGGTGCTCGACGAGGGCGGAGCGATGGAACGTCTGGCGGCTGCCGAGGATCGTGGTGAGCGCGGCGACGCCGACGGAGCCGCCGAGCTGGCGCGTGAGGTTGTAGAGCGCGGTCGATGCGGCGATGTCCTTCTTCGGGATCGACCCGAGAGAGACCATGCTCAGCGGCACGAACATGAGGACGGTGCCGAAGCGCTGGATGAGCATCGGCCAGAAGAGGTCGCCCTGGCCGGTCGAGGTCGTGAGGCGGCCGAGCATCATCACGGAGCCGCCGAGGATGGCGGCGCCGATCGTGAGCTGGAGGCGCGGGTCCATCGTGCGCGAGAGCTTCGCCGAGATCGGCATCGTGAACGCCGAGGCGAGCGCGCCCGGGAGCATGAGGAGGCCGATCTCCTGGGCCGTCAGGTGGAGCACGGTGGCGGAGAAGATCGGGATCGAGAAGAGGGCGCCGTAGAGCGCCATGCCGACGACGACGGAGAGGATGCTGCCGCCGGCGAGCGAGCGATACCGGAGGACGCGCAGATCGACGACGGGGTGGTCGGACTCGAGCACGCGGATCACGAAGAGGACGAGCCCCACGATCGAGAGACACGCCATCACGACGATGAACGGCGACTGGAACCAGTCCTCGGAGTAGCCCTCCTCGAGGAAGACCTGGAACGAGCCGATCCCGAGGGCGAGGAGGCCGATCGCGATCCAGTCGACGGGGTCCTTCTTCAGCTCCGACATCGGCGGGTCGGCGGGGAGGAACGCGAGGCACATCAGCGTCGCGAGGATGCCCACCGGCAGGTTGATGAAGAAGATCCAGCGCCAGCCGATGTTCGTGACGATGTAGCCGCCGAGCGTGGGTCCGATGACGGGACCGGCGATGACGATCGCGCCGAAGAAGCCTTGCGCTTGCGCCTGCTCGTCCTTCGGAAACGTCTCGAAGAGAAACGCCTGGGCCTTGGCCAGCAGGCCGCCGCCGCAGAGACCTTGCAGGATGCGCGCGACGGTCAGCATCCACAGGGAGGTGGACACGCCGCAGAGCACGGACGAGGCGGTGAATCCGATCAGCGAGAATACGAAATAGCGCTTCTTGCCAAAGCGATTGCCGAGCCACGCGCTCAGCGGGAGAATGATGACGTTCGCGATCGCGTAGCTCGAGACGACCCAGCTCATCTGGGTCACGGTGGCGCCGAGCGACGCCTGCATCTCCGTCAGCGCCACGTTGACGATGGACGTGTCGATGATCTCGAGGAGCGCCCCGAGCGCGACGGCGATCGCGACTAGCCACTTCTTGTGCACGTGAATTACCGAGTATCGACGGAGATCTCGACGCTCATGCCGGGGCGGAGTCCCTCGGGCGGATTCTCGATCTTGATGCGGACCGGGACCCGCTGGACGACCTTCGTGAAATTGCCCGTGGCGTTGTCCGGCGGGAGGAGCGCGAACTTCGAGCCGGTGGCCCCCGAGAAGCTCTCGACGGAGCCCCGGAGG
Organism: Labilithrix sp.; assembly: GCA_046351255.1. Classification (GTDB taxonomy): domain Bacteria; phylum Myxococcota_A; class Polyangia; order Polyangiales; family Polyangiaceae; genus Labilithrix. Next base: position 113,213 of record JAXLYU010000023.1, on the reverse strand, counting down.
TGCTGGCCGCCGAACGCGTCGACCTCGATCGCCGCGCTCTGACCGGCCTTCATCTTGCCGATCTGGGTCTCCTTGAAGTTGGCGGTCACCCAGACCGCCTTGGCCGGCACCATCTGCGCGATGGGCGCACCGGGGCCGAGCGTCTGGCCGACGGCCACGTTCTTCTTCGAGACGTAGCCGGCGGATGGCGCCGTCACCTTCGTGTACGAGAGGTCGAGCGCGGCGAGATCGCGTGATGCGGTCAGCTCCGCCACCTTGGCGCGGGCGCCCTGGACCTTCGCGTCCGCCATCGCCTGGACCGCGTCGACGTCCTTCGTCTGCTCGACCTTCGCCGAGGCCTCGCCGATGCGCGCGCCGGCCTGCGCGGCGTTCGCCTCGAGGACGGTGAGCGAGGCCTTCGCCTGCGCGAGCTGCGCGCTGGCGGTGTCGTTCTGGGTGCGTGCGCTGTCGAGCTGCGCCTGCGAGACGGCGCCCTCCTTCGCGAGCCGGCCGATGCGCTCGTAGTCGAGCCTCGCCTGCGCGGCCGCGGACTCCGCGGCCGCGAGGCGAGCGCGCGCCTCGTTGATCTGGTCCCGCGACGCGGTCGCCCCCGAGGCGGTGGCCGACAGCGAGGCCACCGCGGCGCGGTTCGCGGCCTTCGCGTTCGTGCCCGCGAGCCTCGCGTCGGTCTCCGCCACGAGCAGCGCGGCCTTGGCGCCCTCGAGGTTCGCCTCCGCCTGCGCGAGGCGCGCCTTCGCGGGCTCGGCGTCGAGCTCGACCAGCAGCGCGCCCGCCTCGACCTTCGTGTTGTCCTCGAAGAGGACCTTCGTGACGACGCCCGACGTGCGCGACGAGAGCCCGACCACCTCCGCGTCGATGAACGCATCGTCCGTCGACTCGAAACCGCGGTGCACGAAGTACCACGCGCCGACGGCGAGGCCGCCGAGCGCGAGGATCCCGAGCGCCAAGGGGCCTTTCTTCGACCTGGCAGCCGGCGCGACCGTCGCCGGAGTGGCGGGGACCGCGGTGCCGCTGGGAATGCTAACGCTACTCATGATTGCCTTTACGACTGTACGAGCCGGGGCTTGCAATGGCAACTCGTTGTTGCCATAAATGGACGAGCCGCCGCGGCGGGACCACGACCATGAACGACGCAGGACCGAGCCGAAAGACCGCGGGGGTACGCACGGGGGGCCGCAGTGAACGCGTGGTCGCGGCGGTGCTCGACGCGGCGCTCATGGAGCTCGCGTCGGTCGGCTACACGGCTCTGCGTCTCGATGATGTCGCGACCCGGGCGGGCGTTGCGAAGACGACGATCTATCGACGCTGGCCCACGAAGATCGAGCTGGTGGGGGACGCGCTGCGACAGGTGACGAGCTGGCACGACCCCCTGCCGAACCACGGCGACGTACGCCAGGACATCCTCTCGCTGCTCGAGCGCGCCGTCCGCCTCGTGAACACGGCGCAGGGGCGCGCCATGGCCCGTGTCATGACGACGGAGAGCGTCGCGGGCGAGTTCGAGAAGCTCGCGCGCCAGATGCGCGACGACTCCCGCGCCTACCGCGCGCGCATCATCGCGAACGCGGTGGCCCGCGGCGATTTGCCGCCCGACACCGACGCGACGATGGTGATGGACTCGATCTTCGCGCCCATCATGAGCCGCATCGTGAAGTTCGGCGAGAAGGTCGACCGCGCCACCCGCGAGCGCATCGTCGACCTCGTCATCACCGGCGCCGAGCACGGTGGCGGCCGTGCGCACCGCTGACGCAGCACAAAGCTTGCTCTATCCCACATCCGCATACTCCAATTCGATCCATGAAAATGCGCGCGCAGAGCGTGGGCTTTCTCTTGGCTCTGGGGATCGGAATCACGCTGACCGGCCACGCCGACGCGCGACGCCATCACGCCCGCATCAAGCGCGTCGCGCTTATGGAAGCAGCCAAGGAAGACGCCGAGCCGCGCCCGCTCGCGCTCAAGGCATGGGTGCGCCCGCATCTGCCGCCGCATGGCTCGCTCATGGGCGGGCAGGTCACTCACCGGATCCAGAAAGGCGACTCCTGGCGCTCCATCGCGGAGCAGTACGTCGACTTCACGAGCGTGTACGCGGCGGACGATCTCGCGAAGGACATCGTGAAGGAGAACCTGCCCGAGTCGAAGAAGGGGCCGGTGCCGGGGACCGAGGTCACGATCCCGCACATCCTCGAGCACGCGCCGAAGAACGGGCCGATCGGTCTCCCCTCCGATGGCATCGTCAAGGGCCTCTACGTGCGCGGCGTCACCGCGGGCGGCCATGGCTATCCGGCGTTCCTCGAGCGCGTGGCCGCCCATGGCATGAACGCGATCGTCCTCGACGTGAAGGACTTCGACGGTCTCCTGACCTTTCCGTCGAAGGTGCCGCTCGCGAACGAGTCGGGCGCGGTGCACAACCCGCCCATGCGCTCGTATGCGCGCGCCGTGCGTTTCGCCCATGAGAAAGGGCTCCGCGTGATCGCCCGAGTGTCGTGCTTCAACGACAACCATCTCGCGAAGGCGCATCCGTCGCTCGCGATCCGCGGCGTCTCGGGGCACGTCTACCACAACGGCTGGGTCGACCCGAAGAACGAGACCGCGCAAGAGTACGTGATCGCTCTCTCCCGCGAGGCCATGGAGAACGGCGCAGACGAGGTGCAGCTCGACTACGTGCGCTTCCCCGTCATCGGGATGAAGAACATCGACTACGGCCTCGACACGATCGCGAATCCGGAGGCGAAGGTCGAGGTGATCACGAGCTTCGTCGAGCGCGTGCACAAGGTGACGCGCGCGCGCGGCATCCCGCTCTCGCTCGACGTGTTCGGCGTCATCGCGTTCGGCAAGGTGACGGACATCCGCAACCTGGGCCAGGACCCGGCCGTGCTCTCGAAGCACGCCGAGTTCCTGTCGCCGATGGTCTATCCGTCGCACTTCGATCCCGGCTTCATGAACCTCGAGGCGCCCGCGGACCATCCCGAGCTCGTCGGCATGGGCGTGAAGCACATGAACGACGAGATCGACGAGCACGGCGTGAAGGCGCCACGCGCGAAGATCCGTCCGTGGGCCTCGGCGATGCGCCACACGGCGACCAACTACGGCGCGAGCTACATCCAGGAGGAGCTCCGCTCGAGCGACCGGCACGGCGGCAGCGGGTGGCTCCTCTGGAACCCGGGCCAGGTCTACGACGTGGCCTGGAGCGCCCTCCCCCGCCACACCGACCGCGACGCGAAGCGCGAGAAGTAGAAACTTGGCCCAGCGCGGCGGGGCTTCGTATGCACGACGCATGCGCTCCCTCCTCGCCTTCGCCCTCGTCGCCTCGATCGCTACGACCATCGGCTGCGCGAAGAAGCCGCCCGCCAAGGACACGACGGACCTGTCGTCCGCGCGGGCGAAGAAGTCGAACGTCATCGCGTCCGACGAGCTGATGAAGGCGTGCAAGATCCAGCTCTCCAACGTCGACCGCGCGCCGAAGTTCGACTTCGACGACGCCGACCTCCTTCCGGAGGACCGCGATGTGCTCGAGCAGATCGCGAAGTGCATCACGACCGGTCCCCTGAAGGGTCGCGCCCTCGACCTCGTCGGGCGCTGCGACCCGCGTGGTGAGGTCGAGTACAACATGGTGCTCGGCGACTACCGCGCGGAGTCCGTCTCCGACTACCTGGCGCGTCTCGGTGTCGATCCCGCGGCCATGGCCCGGACGACACGTGGCGACCTCGACGCCGAGGGTAAGAACGAGGAGGGCTGGCAGAGGGACCGCCGCGTCGACATCGGTTTGCAGGCGGCGAAGCAGGCCGACACCGGCCTCGCCAGGCGCTGAGTGAGCGCGCGGGCGCTCTCCGCGTGAGGGCCGCCGCCCACATCGGGAATTCCTCGCCGGGCGTTCAGCGTTCTATATGCCGACGGTCCATCCCTTGTTAGGATGGCCACGTCGCTTATGGAAGCCGCCGAGAGCTCGTTATTTCCGGGGTACCGGCTCGATCGGTACGAGCTCCTCTGCCCGATCGCGTCGGGCGGCATGGCGAGCGTGTGGCTGGCGCGCCTCCGGGGCAAGCGCGGCTTCGAAAAGCTCTTTGCGATCAAGACGATCAAGACCGAGCTCATCAGCGACCCGAACTACACGCAGATGTTCCTCGACGAGGCGCGCATCGCCTCACGCATCGTCCACACGAACGTCGCGCAGATCCTCGAGCTCGGCGAGGAGAACGACATCCTGTTCCTCGTCATGGAGTGGGTCGACGGCGACTCGCTCGCGAAGGTGCATCGCCTCTCCCTGAAGCAGGGCAAGCCCTTCCCCGTCGAGCACGCGCTCCGCATCGTCTCGGACATCTGCGCCGGCCTCCACGCCGCGCACCAGCTCAAGGACCCCGCCGGCGAGCTCCTCGGCGTCGTCCATCGCGACGTGTCTCCGCAAAACGTCCTCCTCAGCTCGGACGGCGTGGCGAAGGTCATCGACTTCGGCCTCGTGAAGGCGAAGGGCCGCACCTCGGCCGAGACCGAACAGGGCATCGTCAAGGGCAAGATCCGCTACATGGCGCCCGAGCAGGTGGGCCGCGGCTCCGCGCAGATCGATCACCGCGCGGATGTCTGGGCGTGCGGCATGTGCCTCGTCGAGCTCGTCTCCGGCAAGCAGCCGTGGGACCCGATGGACGACATCGACGTCGTGAAGAGCCTCATGACGCCGGACTCGCCGGCGCCCATCCCGGAGGACCTGCCGCCGGCGGTCACGAAGATCCTCGAGAAGGCGCTCGTCCGCGACCGCGAGAAGCGCTTCCCCTCCTGCGCGGCGATGAAGAAGGCGATCGACCAGGCGCTCGCCGAGATGGGCAAGGCGGTCGACACGGACGACATCGGCGCGTTCGTGAAGGAGAACCTCCCCGACCTCGGCGCGAAGCGCCAGCGCACGATCGCACGCGCGATCGAGACCGCGGACCAGCGCCCGGTCGAAGGCGGCAGCACGGGCCCGCAGACGAAGTTCAGCAACGTACCCGTCTCCGCTCCTTCGAGCTCGAAGACGCTCGACACCCCGTCCGGCGAGATCGCCTTTGCGGCGACGGAGGTGTCGCAGCGTGCCCCCGTCACGGCGAGCTACGACGACGACGCGGTCCCCCTCACCCGCCGCACCACGCCGGAGGAGAGCGATCCCGAGCGCGTGGTCAGCGAGATCGGCGGCGCGACCTCCACGGGCGGCACCTCGCTCCGGGATCAGCTCCACGATACGAAGAAGAAGGGCAGCGGCCTCGGCTTCTGGATCGCGGCCGCGGTCGTGGTCGCGGCCGCCACGTTCATCCTCTTCCCGCGCGGCAACAAGAACAACACCGTGGCCGACCCCACGCCTTCGGCGGCGCCGCCGCCCTCCGCCCCGCCGTCCACCGCGGCGCAGACCACGCCGCCGCCGAGCGCGTCCGCGCTCGATCTCGATCTCCCGGTCACCCCCGCCTCTGCCTCCGCCGCGCCCGCAGCCGCGCCCGACGCGGGCGGCAAGAAGCTCACGTGGCCGAGCGGCTCGGGCCCCGCCCCGAAGGTCGAGGCCGACGCCGGACCGGCGAAGCCGAAGTTCAACCCGGCCTGGTCGATCCTCACGCACCCGCCCGAGGGGGTGCTCTCCGCCGATCCTGCTCCGGCGCCCCCGCCGGCGCCGAAGCCGGAATAGCGCGCGTCACATCGAACCCGAAGAACGGATCGCGGTGAGCTTCGTGTTCTTGTCGACCGTGCCCATGTCGACATAGGCGCGATCGACCATGACCACGAACGGGCGCTCCTGGAAGGAGATGCCGCCGTTGCCGTCGTGCTCGAGGATCTCCATCTTCCCCATGCCGTAGCCCATGGGGCCGCGCGAGTAGTAGTGGGCCTGGAGCGTGTACGGGTACGCGCTCCGCGCGTGCGGGTTGCGGATCGTGAAGCACTCGGGGCCATAGCCCGTCGTGACGTCCGCGTAGAGCTCACCGCCCGACGGGAGCTCCTTCTGCGAGTAGAACGCGTGGCCGCCCTTGCCGTCGTGGATGTGGAAGTCGACGTCGTTCGCGTCGGTCTCCCAGACGAGGACGAAGCGGAGCGAGGGGGTGTTCTCGTCCGTGCCGCCCGCGGCGTGGAGCTTCTGCGTGATCTCCGCCTTGCGCGCGGGCTGCGCCTTCATCCACGCCGCCGCGATGAGCCCCATGTCCTCCTTGAGGATGCGATCGACGCCGCGGAAGCGGCCCGAGGGATACGTGCGGGTCGCGCCGGCCTTGATCGCCTCGAAGGCCTTCTCGTGCTCGCCCTTCTTGAGGAGGGTGTACGCGTAGAGGCGGTGGCTCGCCGGATGATCGGGGCGCTGCTCGACGGACTTGCCGTAGGTATCGACCGCGAGCGCGAGGGCCTTTGCATTCTGCAAGCGTTCGAGGCGTTCGCCGGCGAAGCGGCGCGAGTCGGCGCGGAACGAATAGAGCTCGAGGATCGAGCCGTATGCGCGGGCCGCTTGATCGAGGTCGTTGCGGGCCTCGAAGGCCTCTCCGAGCGCGACGAGCGAGAGGATGTCGCCAGGCTGATCCGCATGCCAGCGGTTCGCCTCCTCGAGGGCCGCGTCCTTGGCGCCCGTCGAGAGGTACTCCATGACCGTCTTGAAGCGGCCCTCGTACGGGAGCGCCTTCGGGACGTTGCCGTTCGGATTGCCGTTGTTCGTCGCGATCGGATTCTCACCGCCGCCGACGAGATCGAAGGTCTGCGTGAAGGACGCGTCACCGCTGCCGGGCGCGGGGAACTGCATGCGCTTCACGACGCCTTCCATGCACGCTCGCGTGGACGGCGAGACACCGTCGCCCGTCGCCGTCGCGGCGGTGACCGCGCCCAGCTTGTCGACCCGCACGCGCAACGCGACGGTGCCATGCATCGACGGATCGGCGCTGAGGCCCGTCTGGTAACAGGCGCGGAGACGCGGGACGCCGCCGCGCATCACGCGCTGCACCTCGTCCTGCGCGATGCCGCTGTCGACGGTGAGCGTCGTCGGGCGCACCTGCCCCTGTGGACCCGCGACACGCGCGGGGGGGAGGACGCCATCGGCCACCGACTCGTCGGTGGCCGGCTCCTGCTCGTGCGCACGCCCCCGCCGCGGGGAGGCGGCGCTCGCCGCCGGCTCCGGCGCGACCGGACGCGAGGCTGGCGCACCCAGAGCGAGCTGGCCCTGCTGCGGAGCGCCGCCGCCACCCGTGCCGCCGCCGAGCGCGCCGAGACCGTCGATCGTTCGCTCCGAATCGCCCTTGCGCAGCGCAGAACCCGGGGCGCGATCGAGATCGGCCGCCGCCGCGGGGGGAGGCGGAGCGGGCGCGTCTGCCGGCGCCGCATTGCCGAAGCCGTCGGCCGGAGGCGTGGTGGCGGTCATGGGCGCGGGCGCCGCTGCCGTCGCCGTCGCCGCGGGCGCCTCTTGCGCCACCGCCTTCTTCTCCGCCTTGTCCTTGTTCTTCGAACGCTGGTCGTCGCTGCCGCCCTTCGTGCCCTCGGCCAGCGCGAGCCGACGCGCGTCGTCGCCGCTCACGCGGCCGCTCTCCGTCGTCGCGACCTTGCCGTCCTCCACCGTCAGGATGTCGACCTTGGCCGTACGATCGATGTTGAAGCGGCGGTAGTCCCAGTCCGTCTCGAGCACGAGGAGCGCGGTGTACGGCGAGAGCACGCGATGCGACGTGGAGAGATGAACGATCTCCGTCTTCGTCGCGGCCGCGTTCTCGCGCGGCTGCTCGATGAGGCTCTGGATCTTCGCCTGCGCCCACGCGCGCTCGACGAGCGGACGCTCGATGGTCCGGAGGTCCGGCGCGAACGGCTGATTGCCGACCGTGACCTTCACCGGCGCGCTGCCGTCCATCTCCGCGAAGACGAGCACCTCGTCGCCCGCCTGCAGCCCGTCGAGCTGCTGCGGATACGACCACTTCGAGCCCTCGACCTTCACGGGAATGCCGGAGCTCGTCATCTCGCCGAGGCGACGTGCGAGCGCGTCCGCGCCCACCTTCGCGTCGAGCACGACGCCGTCCTTGTCGAGGACGCCGCGCACGACGGTGCGAAGGAAGCCATCGTCGCGGATGCCGCCCATCGCGATCGCGTCCATGCGCGTGACGCCGGCCTCGCGGAGCGCCTCGACCTTCGCCTTCATCTTCTGGCCATCGGTCTCGCCCGCAGTGGCGACGCCGTCCGTCACCCACACCACGCGATCGGCCTTCTTCTTCTTTGCCTCGGTGCCGGCCCATGCGAGCGCGCCCTCGAAGTTCGAGGCGCCCAGCGCGCCGCGCGCGACGATGGTGCTGACCTCTTTCTGGCCGAAGCCGGACGCTTTGCCCTCGTAGACCGCGACCACGTCCTGATCGAAGCAGGCGACGGTGATCTCCGAGTCGCCGGGGAGCTTCGCGACCATGTCCTTGAGGACACGCGCCTGCTCGCCGATGCCGAGGCCGCGCGAGGCGCTGGTGTCGACGAGGATGACCGCGGAGCGAACCGGATCGGGACGCGACGTCGCGAACGGGATGACGCGCGCGATGGCGAGGTTGCCCGCACGGAGGCCCGGGCTGCGCGGGAGCTGCTTCGACTCGACGACGAAGTCCGAGGCTGGTGTGAAGCGCGTCTGGTGGACACCGTAGAGCGCGTCCGTCTTGCCGTCGGAGGCGGCGTTCTTGCCCGTCACGTGCACGTTCACGTCGAGGCTGCCGAGCTGCGGCAGGCCACGGAGCGGGAGGATGTACGGGGCGCCGATGGCGACGTTCTCCGAGTACGTGATGATGATCTCCTTCGTGCCCCGCGCGGGAATGGGGAACACGCGAGCGGAGAACTCGTTGCCGGCGCCCTGCTCCATGAGCGCGGGGTCCTGCCGGCGATGCAGGAAGTCCTCGTAGGCCTGACGCGCGGCCTGCTTCTCGACCACCTCGCCCTCTTGCCACTGGTTGCCCACCTTCATCGCGAAGCGACTGAGCGAGGCGCCCTGCGGGAGCGTGATGCGGAACGTTCCTTCGAGTACGCGGTCGTTCGGGTTCTCGAACGTGAGGTGCAGCTCCGTGAGCGCGAGCGGGTCTTCGACTGCCGCCTCCGCCTTCAGCGCGATGAGCCGGAGGCCCGTGCCATCGGAGGCGGTGAGCTTGATGGGCACCTCTGCCGTCGCCACCGTGCTCGAGGAGTCGACGAGGGGGACCGGCGCGATGTCCGTGCGCGGCGCTTCGGTCTTGGCGTGGAGGACTCCGAAGATGGTGGCGAGAGCGGTGACGCCGAGGGCGCTATAGAGGAGGGTCTTCTCGTGCATGGATGGCCGGCCTTAGGAGACGTACGAGGACGCCAAAAGTTTCGGCGCCAGTCATACCCACCCCCCGGTCCGGCCATGAGACCGTAGAATCACTGCCTTTTCTCGAATTTCTGACGAATCTTCTCCGCCTCCTCCCACTCGAGCGATTTCATGCCGCCGACGCCGGCGCTCATCGCCCCGTAGAGGCTGGAGATCTCTCGGGTCACCTCGCCGGAGCGGAGGCGGATCACCGACACGTAGTCCTCGGCCGTGGTCCTCATGGTCACCTTCTTCCACCCCACGCCCACGGTGACGGTCCCCTTCGCCACCGGCGTGCGGTGATGATCGAGCAGCTCGACGGTGATGGGGCCGATGTCGTGCGTGCTCCGGAGGACGAAGGACTGCGCGTGATCGTCGTCCGTGTAGACCCGCATGATCAGCGCCGGCGGGAACGGCGCCTCGGGCGCGGTGTAGCTCGCCGCCCACGGCTCACGAAGGGCGACGATCTTCCCCGCGTCCCTGTCCGCGAGGCGCCCGTCGAGCGAGCCGACATGCTCGAACGCGCGCGCCACCGGACCGACCATGACGCGCGGCTCGCCGTTCACGTCGACGACGAAGAGCCCGAAGCGCGGCTCGCGCGCGCCGGCGTACACCACCGCGCTCGCGTTCGACGAGGTGAACCAGTCCGCCACGAACGCGTGCTCGCTGAACGCGTCGTCCGACGAGGGAAACAGGTCGAAGTACCAGCCGTCGTTGTAGCCGGGGCCGTCCGAGGACGGCGGGACGATCTCCGAGGTCATCGCCAGCCAGCGCTTCTCTTCCGCGGAGAGCGGCCGCCCCGCGAGCTCGTCCTTCACGACCGCCACGAGCACCTTCAGGGTCCGCTCGAGCCGCCCGAAATACTCGATCATCTCCTTCGATGCGCCGATGGACTTCGAAGCCGCGAGCCCCCGCTGCGCGTAGGTCACGAGCGACTCGTAGAGCGCGAGATTGGGCTCCACGTAGCCGTCCGGGATCTCGCAGCCGCCCTCGTCGTAGGCCTGGCCCGCGATGAGCACGTAGTTGTGACGGAGCTGCCCGTACGCGGCGACGGTGGTGTTCACCTTCATATCCGCATAAGCGGCGGTCTTCATGAACGAGGGCACGGCGCCGCTCGGTGTGGCCGAGCCGTCGCGAATGGCGGCGAGCCACGCCGTGTAGAGGCTCGCGCGGTCGATGGTCTCGATCTCGCTCCGCCCCTTCTCGAGGGCCTTCTCGAGGGACGGGTAGCGCGCCAATTCCCCCGCGAGATAGACCTTCGCGCGATCGCTCCCGAGGATGAACGCCACGTCCGCGAACGAAGGCATGGGCCGGCCGTCGATCGCGGAGTGCACGAGATTCGTCTCTACTCGGGTATCCGGCACGATGCGCGGACCGAGCATCGTCGCGATGGCGGGGAGCGTCTTCGAGCCCTGAGGCATGTAATGGATACGCGCGGTGCGCTGATAATCGTTGCCAATCGCCGCCTTGAGCTTCTCCGCCGAGTCGGGAATCACGAAGTCGCCAATCCCGGCGCGCTTGCGTAGCTCGATGAGGGAATCGAGGGACACGTCCTCGCGCTTGCCGGCGAACTCGGTCCACATGTGCTCCATCACGTCGAGCTCGGGGAGCGCGCCGGCGCGGTCCGCCAGGTCCGCGAGCGCGAGCGCGTCCACCGCCTCGCGCGGCGTCTCCGAGGGATCGGGCGTGATGCCGGGCTGCGAGCTCCTCGACGAGCGCGAGACGAGATTGAGCTCCAGACGCGAGAGCCACATCGTCCCACGGAAATACCGCTCGAGGTCCGCGTCGCCTGCGTAATGGCCACGAGGCGTGTACTGCGACCAGTCGATGATGCGCGCGCGCCCGAAGAGCTTCACCGTCTGCAGTCCCTCGTTTCCCTTCAGCGCACTGGCGATCAACGGCTCCGCGGCGGCGAGCTTGTCGGGCTGACTCTTCTCCGTATCCGCGAGGAGCGTGCGGGCGACGGTGAGATAGAGATCCAGGTCCTCGCGCACCTCGACCGGATACGGCGGGCCCTCGCGCAGCTTCTGGTGCATCGACGCGAGCGCGGACTCGAGGCGCGGCAGGAGCGTGCGCTCGCCCGCGATGAGCGCCGCGTCATTGCCCTTGTAGATCGCGTGGAGGATGGCGTCGGACGAGACGTAGATCGGCAGCTGGGACTGGTAGACGTCGTGGAGCGCGCTCGCGAAGCCGCGACCGGCGAGCCGCGCCGGGACGACGAAGCCGTTCTTCGCGAGCAGAGCGCGCTCGTTCGCGGTGAGCGAGAAGCGGCGATCGACGATGTCGAGGTACTTCGGCGGAGTCCTCCGGTCCCACGCCTTGCTCGCGGCGGGCGCGACGCGCGAGCGATCTTCGGAGACGATCGTCTTCTCCGCGCGAAGAAGGTTCTCCTCGACCGTCTCGCAGAGGTCGGTCGGATCGCGACGCGTGCGCTTGCCGTACGCGTAGGAGGCCTTCTCGACCTCGGAGACCAGCGTGGAGGCGTCGGGGGCCTCCGCCACCGCCGGCGGCGCGAGCGACGGAGCGGTCGGGGCCGGCGCCGGGCGCGGGGCTCCGGCGACACGCGTGCAGCCGGCGACGACGAGAGCGATGGCGAGGGGGCGGAGGCGCTGCATACGAGCCTCGTCGTGAAACGCCCCGGGATCGTGACGCGTTCGGTGGATCCATGATCGATCATGGCTTCAGGGCCTAAGTACACGGAATCATGAGATCACCCGCCTTGCCTACATCTCGGCACACGGCATGCGACCCGTGCCTTCCGGATGTCTCGGCGTCTTCGGTGGCTCGTCTCTCTCCTCTTCCTCGCCCTCGCGCTGGTCGGCTGCGCCGACGCGGGGGTGGAGCAGGTGGCGTCGAACGCCGGAGCCGCGACCGACACCACCGCCGCCCGGACGGCGGTGAGCGACCTCGAGGACGCGATCGAGAAGAAGGAGGAGGTCGACACGCGGCTCGGCCGCGCCGTCGGCCGCGCGGGCGGGATCCTCACCGCGAAGCAGCAGGCCGACTTCGTACGCGCGTTCAACGAGCTGCCGGACGTGACGCAGATCGAGCAAAACTACCAGGCGAAGGCCCAGAACCTCGCCACGGAGCTCGACAAGGTGAAGGTGGATCCGGAGGCGGTCCGGACCTACGGCGCGCGGAAGCTCCTCGACGCGTACGCGAAGGTCGCGCGCACGCCGCAGGCGATCGTGGCGATGAAGTTCGGCACCGACGTGCTCTCGCGGCGCGTCGTGCTCCAGGGCGTCAAGGACGACGAGATCCTCGAGAAGGTCCTCGGCCCGGCGCTCGCTGGCGGCTACCTGGCGGCGCTCTTCGAGACCGGCTCCGTCGAACAGGCGACGAACCAGACCATCGGCGTCCTCGAGACCGGCACCGGCACCGCGCTCCAGATCGCGAGCTGGCTGCAGAAATACAACGCGTTCCACGACACGGACGTCCTCGCCCGCTCGCTCAACATTTCGAGCGACGCGACGCTCCAGGGCCTTCGTACCATCGCCGGCCTCATCGCGATCTGGAAGCTCGGCGACGACATCGCCCGCGGCCAGGCCGAGCAGCTCCTCCAGGACTTCCTCGCCAGCACGCCAACAGCCGTGACCGGCATCGCCTCCGCGACCGCGCTCTTCCGGCGCGTCGTCATGGGGATCGAGAAGACCCCGCTCGCCGACTCCGTCGTGAAGTGGTCGGGCAAGATCGCGGTCGGCATCGGCATCATCACGAACGGCCTCGCGCTCTGGCACGACGCGGGCAAGTGGAACGACAGCCTCGACGACAAGGTCCGCGTGGTGGGCGACGTCCTCGCGATCGGCGCGAGCATCCTCGTCCTCGTCGGCGCCGGCCCCGTCGGTCCGATCCTCGCCACGGTCGCGATCGGCCTCTCCTTCTTCGCGGACTGGCTCGAGGACCGGCGCCTCGCGCGCCAGGAGCAGGCGGACATCGCGGCGTGCCTCCCGAAGACGGGCCTCGACGCCAAGCTCGTGAAGACGATCCTCGACGCCGAGCCCGCGCTCCTCCGCGTGCTCGTCGAGGACGTGAAGCTCGGGCCGGCCGACGTGCAGTGGCTCCTCACGGTCGCCCCGCAGGCGGCGAGCCTCGAGGACGCGCCTCCGCTCCGGTTCCTCGGCATTCGCATCACTCAGAAGATCTTCGACCTCGACTCCAAGGAGACGGCGGAGCTGCTCCACGCGGCGCGCGGCGCCGAGCGCCGGGAGGCGGAGGGCGCGGTGCAGCTGGACGCGTTCTTCCGCGCCCTCGACTTCGGCGGTATCCGCGGCGACATGACCCGCGCCGAGGCGCTCGACTGGTTCGACAACTACGCCGTGATCCCGAGCATGACGGAGCCGCGCCTCTCGCTCGTGACGGCGGCGGTGAAGGGCGCGCGCGGGTATCTCGCGAACGTGAACTGACGCTCGAACGCGAACCGACGGTCCCTGAATTCAGCGCACGACGACCGTGCCGCTCGGCGGCCCGCCGCCGATGCCGTTCGCGCTCCGCACGAAGACGTCGAACGAGCCGGACTTCTCGACCGCGACCTTGAGCTGGCCGTCGTCGATGCGCGTCACGTTGGCGAGCGGGGTCGAGGCGCCGTCCGGGCTCACGAGGATGACTTCTTCTGCGCCGGCGAGGTTCGCGCCCGTGACGTAGAGCGAATGCCACACCGCGCCGCGAACGACGCGGACGCCCGTGACGACGGGCGCGGCGCTCGGCAGGACCTCGTAGGCGATCGTGTCCGACGTGGCGTTGCAGGTGCGGAGCGCGATCGTGTGGGCGCCCGGAGGCGTGCCCGCGGGAATGCGAAAGCCGATGACGTTGCCGCTGCCCTTGGCGTCCGCGGTGCGGGACTGGCGCGGCGTGAGCTGGCCGGCGGTCGCGTCGACGGCGTGCTCGTCATCGCCGCCGCTCGCGACCCGCGCGGTCGGGATCTCGCGGCCGTCGAGGAGCACGTGGTTGTCGGACGCGCTCGCGTCGAGGTGCGACGAGCCGAGCTCGAACCACGCGTTCGCCCCGCCGCGCGCGGGCATCTGGCGAGCGTGAATGGAAGGCGCCGGACGCTCGCCCGAGCAGCGATCGGGCGAGGCCGCGATCGGGGCGCTGCCGCATCCGAGGAGGAGCATGGCCGAGGTGAAGAGCCACGGGCCGTGCGAGCGCATCCGCGCATCATACCCGGCTGATGCGACTTCGTGAGGCACGGTATACTCGGCGGTCCGTGAAGATTCTCTTTCTTTCCCCGGCGTACCCGCCCGAGATGCAGCAGTTCACGCGCGGCCTCGCGGAGGTCGGCGTGTCCGTCATCGGCGTCGGCGACACGCCGGCGCGAGCGCTCCCGCCCCGCCTGCGTGACGCGCTCGACGACTACCTGCAGGTCCCGAGCTCGCTCGACACGGAGGACGTGCGGCAGCGGCTCGAGAAGTGGCTGCGCGGGCGCTGGATCGATCGCGTCGAGACGAACTGGGAGGTGCTCATGCAGCTGGCGGCCGAGCTCCGCGAGCGCTGGAACCTCCCCGGCATGCGAAGCGACGCCGTGCACGGCTTCCGCGACAAGGTCGCCATGCGCGAGCGCGTGGCGGCGGCGGGGATCCGCGTGCCAAAGTCGGCGCGCGTGCAGTCGACACGTGACGCGTGGGAGGCGGCCGAGAAGGTCGGGTTCCCGCTCATCTTCAAGCCCGTCGCGGGCGCCGGCTCCGCCGACACCTGGGCCGCGCACTCGAAAGAGGAATACGAGAACGTCCTGAAGCACACACAGCACGTCCCGGAGGCGAGCGTCGAGGAGCTCATCGAAGGCGACGAGTACACCTACGAGACGATCTGCGCAGACGGCGTGCCCGTCTATGAAGGATGTACGCGCTACTACCCGAACGTGCTCGAAGCGCGAAAGAAGGAGTGGATCAGCCCCATCATCCTCACGCTCCGTGACCGGAAGAGCCCCGAGGTCGCGGACGCGGTGGAGATGGGCCGGAAGGCGATCGCCGCGCTCGGGATGGGCAGCGGCTTCACTCACATGGAGTGGTTTCGCTCGAAGAGGACGGGCGAGGCGGTGTTCGGCGAGATCGCCTGCCGGGCGCCCGGCGCGAACATGGTCGACCTCATGAACTACGCGGGTGACGTCGACCTCTTCGTCGAGTGGGCCCGCGCCGTCGCCCATGGCCGCGTGGCGGTGCCGCTCGAGCAGAAGTACCACGCCGCGATCATCTTCCACCGCGCGAAGGGCCAGGGTCGCATCACGCGCTACGAGGGGCTCGAGGCCTTCAAGGCGAAGTACGGCTCACGCATCGCGCGCGTGGACTTCCTCCCCATCGGCGCGCCTCGTCGCGACTGGAGAGCGACGTTCCTCTCCGACGGCAACCTCGTCGTCCGCGATCCCGATCACGACACCACCCTCGCGATGGCGCGCGAGGCGTCGGACACGATCAAGATCCACGCCGAGTAGCGCTCACATCCGGAACGCGTGCGCGACGCTGGGCGCCTCGCATCGATCGCCGCCACCGACCTCCATCTGGCCGACGATGATCACGAGCGTGTGCCGCGCGGGGTCCACCGCGATGAGCTCGAGCCACGGCTCGAACTGGCACGGCAGCGACTTGTATTCTGCACGCATCAGCGTACGACTCCACACGGACGGCACCGCCACGAGCGGCGTCCAGGTCGACCGGTCGAGCTCGGCCTGCGCCGCGGCCACGTTCTGGGTCGCGCGAGGGAGGTCGTCGGGCACGAGGAGCTTCAGCCGCTTCTCGACCCGGTCCGCGTCCACCCCCACGAACACGAGCTCGCGATTCGGGTATCGCCGCCTGGCACGAGGACGAGACGGGGTACCGTCGGCGGCGGCGGCGCGGCGTCTGCCGCCGCGAGCGGCGCGGCCGCCTCCGCGGTGCCGGCGTCGGCCGCGATCGTCGCCGGCGTGCGTGTGCATGCGCAAAGGGCGAGCGGCCAGATCCAGCGCATGTGTCGATGAACGCTATCGCCCGCCCGCTCATTCCGTTGGGTATCCTGTGGTGATGCGATCCTGGGTGTCCGGCGCGACGCTTGCTCTGCTCGCGTGCGGACGCCCGGAGCCCGCGACGGCGCCCGTGTGCGCGCCAGCGACGAGCGCGCTTCCCCCGACGCCGCCACCGCCGGAGGGTCCGGTAGAGGACGACGAGCCGGCGTGCGGCGAGGAGCTCTCGTGGCTCGAGCAGACGAAGCGCATCCGCATGTGGAGCGTCACCGATGGCCACGGCGGCTTCACGGAGGTTCACGTCGAGCTCTCGCGCGAGTGGGAGAAGACCTTCTCGGGCGTGCTGACCGTCGCGCATCGAGCTCGCCTCGGTGAGGCGCTGCTCGTGGACTCACGCCCGGTGTCGCTGGCAGACGAGGACGCGAAGGCGCTCTTCGCTGGCCTTCGGGCCGCCATCCGATCTCCGACCGAGCTGATCCCGCCGGAGAGACGGGTCATCGTCAGCGACACGAGCCGCACCACGCACCTGGGGCTCGAGCTCACGGCGGCATGGGACGCGCACCAGCGCGTGATCTTCGAGACCGACCACGCCGAAGACTCCCCCGCCCCGTGGCGCATCCGGAGCTGCGGGAAGACGTTCACGTACGAGTCGCAGAAGACGATGTCGAACACGTACTCCGCATTGAGCGAGCGCTTCGACTCCCGCAAGCTGCTCCAGCAGCTCCCGCGCACCACGCCCTGAGTCACCGCACGACCGAGCTGAACGCTGGGTCTAGCGCGTCGGATTGATCGCAAAGCGGGCGACGAGCGCGTCGAGCGCGGCCTGGGTGGCGGGCTCGGCCGACGCGCGCGCCGTCGCGATGAGGCCGGGCGTGCTCGGCGCGTCGACGACCATGAGCGCGTTCGAGGCCGCCTGGCGTACCTCGCCGTCGTGGGCGACGAACGCGTCCACGAGCGCCCGCGCCGCGGTCTCGCGGATCTTCTGCTCCTCGCTCCGGTCGGCGAGCGTCTTCCAGGCCCAGGCATTGCCGGCGCGGCCGAGCGCGCGCGCCGCAGCGCGGACCATCGCGTCGTCGCCCGTGCGCGCGCGCCGCGCGAGCGCCTCCGTGACGCGGAGCCTCCGTAGCTCGCCCATGCCGGCGACGATGGCACGCGCGCGGTCGCCGCTGGCCGCGGAGCCCGTCAGGCCGTCGAGCGTGGCGACGAGATGCGTGGCCGCCTCGTCCGTGCCAATGCGCGCTAGAGCCTACTCCGTCGTGCGCGTCGTCTCGACCTCCTCGGCCGCATCGGACAGGACGTCCTTCAGCGCCGCCACGCCGCGCTTGTCGCGGAGGAGCCCCACCGCCTCGATGAGGTCGCGCCGCACCTGCGCCGGCTGCTCCGTCGACAGCTTCTCCAGCATCGGCAACGTGGCGGCCGGGCCGAGGCGCGCGAGCTGCTGCGCGACCGGCGCCTTCCGGCCCTGGGCCCTCGCATGAGCCATCGGCGCCTGCCCGACGATCGCGGACACGGTCGCGAAGGGCGTCGTGTCCGCGAGCCGCGCGCGCGTCACCTCCTGCTGCAGCGCGGGCGACAGCTTCACCGGCGCGGCGCCGGCGGTGGGCGCGGAGAGCGTCGAAACGACGAAGAGCGTCATGGCGGAGAAGAGCGCTCGCTTCATCGGCCGCTCTCCCACCACTTCGCGTCCGGGATCCGGCGCGTGGCGTTGGTGCCACAATGAACTTCACCCACGGCTACGTGGTATTCGTCCCACTCCTCGATGAAGTCGGTGGTGATCCCGATCTCGGCGAGCGGCCTCGCGAGCGCCTCACGGAAGATATCCCGTCCGTCGATGACGGGGCCGTGGGGGTCCGGCGCGGCGAAGTGGCTATCCGAGAGATAAACGCCATTCACCGTCCCGGGCTGATACGCCGAGGAGAGGCCGGCGCGCGCGTGGTGCAGGAAGGGCACGTGAATGATCTCGTCCTCCGCGAGCGCCAGCTCCTTCTTCAGCACCGCGAGCTGCGTGTCGACCTCCGCCGCCGCCTCCGCGCTCGCCTGCATGACGAGCGAGTCGGCGAGGACGTCCTCGATGGAGATCTCCGCGGGCGCCGAGTCCCCGGTGTTCTCGTCGAACCAGAGCTTCCCCGCGAACATCGTGCTATCGCCATGGCCGGCCGCCACCTGCTCTTCGAGCATCTTCTTCGCGAGCCGGGCGTCGTTCACGAGGAGCTTCCAGCCGCGCGGTGTCGGGGCCTTCACGAACGAGAGCGTCTCGTCGACGTGGCCGACGAGGAGCCAGGACGTATCGATGTGGATCGCCGGCTGCTGGCCCTGCGCCTCGAGCATCGTCTCGAACGCGCGATCGGGGAAATACGATTTGGTCTCCCCACGCAGGATTCGTCCGAACGGAAACGTCGTCCCATTCGCGGTATGCGGCGGAATCGTCTCCAGGTTGCCGAACGAGTTCAGCGTGTCCATGTTCGGATCGTGCGCAATGTCGAATTGCTGCACGCCGGCGATGTCCTTTCCCCGAAGTCGGAAGACGAGCGTCCCCGCGGGCCTCAGCGGATTCTCCTTTCTCTGCGGCGCGTAGACGTTCGCAGATCGGTAGTTCACGCGAATCACGTGCTGCGTTCCGCCGTCCTTCGGCATCGACATGTATGCGGGCTCGAAGAAGTCCTGCGCCCACGGATCTTCGTCCGTCACCTCCGTCGGCTCGGGGAGGCCCGACGCGACGCACGCCTGTCGGAGATCCGTCCGCATCACCGCGTTGCCGGGCCGCTGGGTGTTCGAGACCCAGACCTCCTCCGCGGGCAACAGATGGTGGTACGTCATGACCGGCGCCACGCGCATGCGCACCGTGTCGCTCGACGGGCCGAGCCTCGTGTTGATCGTGAAGCGGACGTTCACGAAGCCGTCCCAGGTCGCGCGGTCGCGGACGATGTCCTTCGCCTCGATCGCGAGCTCGAGGCCGGCGCGGATCTGCGACGCCGTGAACGTCGTCTCCGGCGCCAAGACCTTCAGGTCCGTCGGGTCCGGTCCGGTGCGGTAGAAGAGGCGCACGCGATCGATCGCCTCGAGCGTGTCGACATTGACGTTCGCCGTCATGTCGTCCGTCGCGTCGGCGACGGGACGCGTCTTCAGCCGGGCGAGGTCGAGCGCGTCGTCCTCGCCGTTGATGACCTCGTCCGCCGCGTCGTTGCAGAGGGCGATCTGGTCGTCGTTCTCGGTCCAGTGACAGTGCGAGTTGTCGTCGTCGATGTTGGCGAGGAAGACGGCGCCGACCTTGTCGTCCCAGTCCATCTTGTTCGCGTCCGACTCGTCATCGAAGCGCACCTGACCGTCGCGGTTCGAGTCTGCGCGGAGGTCGGCGTACTGCTCGGGCGAGCCGTAGAGGATGATGATCTTCGGTTTGCCGTCACCACCGCAGGCGACGACCAGGGCCCCCACCCCAATCCAAACGAGCTGAGAGAGGCGCAAACCGACAGGGTCAGTCTTCCACGCCTACGTGACTCGATCGAGCCGAGCCTCGATCGGAAGATGATCGGACGGCTCGTTTTC
The DNA here is from genome assembly GCA_046351255.1 of Labilithrix sp. Classification (GTDB taxonomy): domain Bacteria; phylum Myxococcota_A; class Polyangia; order Polyangiales; family Polyangiaceae; genus Labilithrix. Next base: position 93,486 of record JAXLYU010000023.1, on the reverse strand, counting down.
CGAAGGTAGGGGCGTGTCGTCCTTGATCGTGGGAAGCGCGGTCGGCGAGGCCGTGAAATCGGCGGTGTGCAGGATGTAGTCGATCCGCTTGCACTTGCCGTTGGCGTTGCACGTGAAGGCCTCGTCCATCGAGGCATAGGCGTCCTTCAAGCCCCGCTCGCGGGCGAGCGCGAGGACATCGCTCGTCGGGACGGCGTTGAAGTCGCCGCAGACGATGCGAATGCCCGTCGGCCAGGTATCGAGGATCTCGGCGAGCTGACCGCGGCCGGGATGCTCGGCGGGCGCGGTCCCATCCGGCGCCCACTTGAGATGGCTCGTGACGATGGTGATGTCCGCGAACGAGACGCCGAGCGCGACGTGGCCCGAGAGGTCCTTGAACGCGTGCTCCTTGAACTTCGGCTCCTGCGTGAGCGCGTGCCGCACGAAGATCGCGACGCCCTCACCCTTGCCGCGCTTCTTGAAGTGGTGGCCCGTCGAGTCCTTCAGCCGCTCCTGCGCGGCGGCAAAGACCTGCGCATCGACCTCCTGGAGACAGAGCACCTCGACACCGGCGAGCTTCTCGAGCCGATCGGCGACCGCCTTGCGCCGCGGACCGCGCTCGAGGACCGCCTCGGGAGTGTGCGGGAAGTACTCGTCGCGCAGGTACGCGTCGGCGAGCACGTTCCATGAGACGACCCGGATCACGATCCGGATTGTCCTCGGATTCCGGTCCCGAACGCAACAAGCCGGCGCGGCGCCGCGGCTTCCTGGTCCCGGGCCAGCACGCTCCCGTCAGCCCTCGCGGTTCCTCCGCAAGCGCACGGAGACCACCGGCTCGGGCTGGCGGGAGACCTTGACCGCGCTCACGTCGATGACGAACTGCGGCTCGACCCGCGATTTCCCCTCTCCTTCGGCCGGGAGACGGCCCGTGAGCTGCGCCGTCCCCCCGCCCGTCTTGAGCGCGGCGGCGCGGATCCGAGCCGCCCCGAAGATGCACCCCGACGTCGTGCTCGAGAAGCCCGTCTCGGACTGCGGTCCCGACTCTTGCCCGAAGGTCACCCGCTTCGCGAGGATGACCACGTCGCCGTTCGCCTCGCGCATGCCCCACGCCGTGAGGCCGAGGTCCGTCGCGAGCGCCTTCAGCTCGATGGTGATCTTGCTCTTCACCCACACGTTGCCGACGAACGGAGCGATCTCGTAGCGGGTGCGCTCGAGCGTGGCGGTGCCGTCCTTCTCGACGAGACGCCAGACCTCGTCGCTCGCCATGTCCGTGGTGTCGGTCTGGAGCTCGAAGACGTGATCGCGATTCACGAGGCAATAGCCCTGCGCGCTCGCAGCGTGGACCTCGTAATAGGACGATCGGCTCGTGTGCACCTCCTTCAGCGTGAGGCCGGGCACGCCCATCGTCTTCGGCGCGTCGGTCGCGTCCTTGGGCGCCGGCAATGTGGGGATGTCGCCGAGGTTCGTGCGTTCGCCGGCGAACGCCGGGGCGCCGAGGCAGAGAAGGCCGGACGTGATGGTCAGGAAGGCACGCAGCTTCATCACAGGGTCTCCAGGAACGCGGTGAGGTCGTCGAGCTCGCGAGGCGAGAGATGCTTCGTGTGGCCCATCTTGCCGTCGGACTTCACGAGCAGCGTCTTCAGATCGGGGTAGCGACCATCGTGGAAGTAGGGGGCGGAGCCGCCGAGGAAGCGGAGTGATGGCGTGTCGAACTTCGCCTTGAGATCGCTCGCGCCACGGCTCTTCACGTCGTGCTGCGAGCCGTCGGGCAGGTCGCCGCCGAGGCCATGGCAGGTCGCGCACTGCGTCTCTTCGGAGCGGAAGAGCGCGGCGCCGCGGTCGATCGCGTCCGATTTCGCCTCGCGCGTCACCGGGCCCTTCATCGACTGCACGTAGGCGACGAGGGCCTCCTTGTCCTCGCCCTCCATGCCGGTGCCGCCGAGCCGCTTCATGGTGGAGACGAGGTGCGTGCTCACGTCGTTCGCGTCGCCGTTCCAGCCGAAGGGCGCCGCGCCGGAGAGACGGCCGGCGAGGATCGGCGTCTGACGGAGGCCGTTCGGAGACGACCACACGAGCGCGTCGTCCCGGCCATCGGGGTGACAGCTCGCGCACGCGCGCCCGTCGCCCGAGATGCGGCGGTCGCCCGTGGCGTGGAAGAGCTTCCTCCCCTTCGCGATCTTCTCGTCCTCCGTCGTCTCGAACGTCACCGACGAGAGCGCGAACGGCTTCTTCGCCGCGGTGGCGATCGTCGTGAGCGAGTGCGCGAACTGGGACCACACGACGGCGCGGTCGTTCTCGTCGTCCACCGCGATGGCGGTCGGGCCGGAGGGGACGGACCACTTCGCGACGGGGACGTCGTGCGGGTTGAGCGCGTCGGCGTCGTAGAGCTGGACCGTGTCTTCGCCGAGGCACGTCACGTAGAGACCGGCCTTGCCGACCACCGCCGCTCGCGGAAGCGCGCAGGACGGCGGGCGCTCGAACCCGCTGCGGAGGTCCGAGGAGCTGGCGACCACCTTCGCGGAGTCCTCGTCGATCACGGGCACGTGGAAGACCTCGGCCTCGCGCCCCTCGAAGCCGCCGCCGTAGCCCTCCGACGGCTGGTCGTCGCCGGGGAAGACCAGGACGTGCGGCGCGAGGACGCGGCCGGAGTCCGTCTTCGCGAGCGCGAAGCCCTGACAGGCCATGCGGGGCTGGGTGCCGTGCGTGGCGGAGAGCTCCTCGTCGCCCTTCATCGGGATCGTCTTGGCCTTCGCGCCGTCGAGCGCGATCACGTCGAGCGACGGGCCGACCGCGTGCGAGACGAAGGCGCGCTTGCCATCGCTCGAGACGACGATGCTGCGCGGCTCGCGGCCCACCTCGTGAGTCGCCTTGCGCGTGAAGGTATGCGCGTCGAGGACGACGACGCTCCGACCCCAGCCCGACGTGGCGACGAGCGACTCGTCGTCGGGCGTGAGCGCGAGGCCGATGGGCTCCGCCGGCATGTCGATCGTGGCGTCGACGTGGAGCTTCGAGTCCCTCGTCCCGCCGCCGCGGAGGACGACGAGCTTGCTCGCGTCGCGCACGCTCGCCACGAGCCGGCCGTCGGCGAGCATGACCAGCTGCGCGGGAGCGCCGCCGGGAGCGAAGGTGGAGAGCTCGCGCTCGGCCTCGACGTCGACCACGCGGATGAGCGACGCGTCCTCGTCGGCGATGTAGGCGACGCGCCTCCCGTCGACGTTCGCGAGGAGCACCCCGGAGCCCGTGGTGGCGGACGGGAGGCGCTCGACCTTGGCCGCGGGCGGGAGCGGAGGCGGCGGCTCGGCCGCGGGACGGACGACGGAGGCAGGGCGCGGGGTGAGGCCCGCCGTCTTCTCGACCACCCGCGCGTCCGGTCGCGCACACGCCGCGACCCCAGCCATGACGATGATTCCGAGCCCATATCGACGCCGCATCGCCCCCGAAAACGCCGTTCGCTGGAGGTCTATTCAACGCGACGCAAGACTTGCGGGACCGGAACGACGCGGCCCCCCTGAACCCGGCCGGAGAAGGGCCGTTCAGGGGGTACATGACGATGTCGCACGCCCCCGCCGCCAAGACCCTGACGAGCGCCGATACTCTCCCGGCCGAGGACCGCCGCGTCCACCCGCGCTACCACCTCAAGCTCGCGATCACGCTCCGCGGCGACAACAACTTCTACACCGGCATCACGTCCGACATCTCGACGGGCGGTGTCTTCATCGCCACGCAGCACATCCTCCCCGTCGGCACGCCGGTGGTGCTCCAGTTCCACCTGACGCGCTTCGACGTGGATGTCACGGTCGCGGGCGTCGTCCGCTGGATCCGCGAGCCCGAGGCCACCGCCCGCGGCGGCGAGGTCTTCGGCGGCGCATACGTCGATGACGTCAAGCCGGGCATGGGCGTGCAGTTCGAGGGCCTCACGCCACGAGACGCCGGCTTCATCCGGTCGTTCATGCAGGTCCGAACCCCGGAATTTTTCGACTGATCTAGGAGGCAACCGCCTCGTGTAAGCTGCGGGTCGTTGTCGACCCAAGCTTTCTTCGATGACGCCGCGAAGGCCGCCGTTCGGCAAGCGATCCAGAAGGTCGAGAGCCAGACGTCGGCCGAGCTCGTCGTCACGGTCCGGCGCCAGGCGGGGACGTCCTATCAGGAGGCGGACTTCGGCTTCGGCGCCCTCATCGCGATCGTCAGCCTCGCCTTCATCCTCTTCACCGACAAGGAGTTCGCGCTCACCTGGATCCCCGTCGACGTGGCGGTGGCGTTCGCGGCCGGCGCGCTCCTGTGCCGGAACGTGCAGACCTTGCGGCGCCTCCTCTCGCCGAGCGCGCGCCGCGAGGACGAGACCTATCGCGCCGCGTGCGCCGCGTTCCACGAGCTCGGCATCGGCCGCTGCACCGGCCGGAACGGCATCCTCGTCCTCGTCGGCCTGTTCGAGCACAAGGTCGCGATCGTGGCCGACACGGCCGTCGACCCGTTCGTGATCGCGCCCGCATGCGAGCAGATCAAGTCCTCGGTCGACCGCGCGACCCCGGACTTCCCCGCCTTCATCGCGGCGCTCGAGTCGCTCGGCCCGATCCTCGGTCAGACGATGCCGCGTCAGGCGGACGACGTGAACGAGCTCCCCGACGAGATGGGGTACGCATGAGGCGGCGCCGGTGGCTCGCGCTCGCCGTCTTCGGCGCGGTCTGCGTCACAGTGCTCCTCGTCGCCGCCTTCGCCGCGGCGCGCCCGGGCGGCGGCAGCTCGTACTCGGGCGGCAGCAGTCGTGGCGGTGGTGGCAGTCGTAGCAGCGGCGGCGGTGGCGGCGGCAGCGGCGGCGGCGATGGCGGCGCGGTCCTCGAGCTCCTCGTCTGGCTCTGCATCGAGCATCCTGCGATCGGCATCCCGCTCACCATCGCGTTCATCGCGTGGGTGATCTGGACTCGCAACCGGCGCGGCCGCCAGCGCGACTGGAACGCCGGCGTGGCCTCCCCGGTCTACGAAGCGCGGCAGGCCTTCCCTCCTTATGTTCCGCCGCCGTTCACGGCCACGGCGAAGGTCGACTACGACGTCCTCCAGGCGCTCGACCCGAAGTTCTCGCGCGTCGTCTTCGAGGACTTCCTCTATGGCCTCTATGCGGAGGTCCAGCGCGCGCGCGGCCTCGGGCAGCTGAACCGCCTGAGCGCCTACCTCGCGCCCAACACGATCACGGCCCTCCAGCAGATGACCCGCGGGCCGGTCGACAACGTCATCGTCGGCGCGGTGCGCCTCCTCGAGGCGAGCGCGACGCCCGTCTCGGGCTCGCGCGTCGTCATCGAGTTCGAGTCGAACTACACGGAGGCGGGCCAGGGCCAGTACGTGGTCGAGCGCTGGACGCTCGCGCGCGGCCCCAACGCGAAGTCTCGCACCCCGGACAAGGTGCGCCAGCTCGGCTGCCCGAACTGCGGCGCCCCGCAAGACTCGCTCTTCAGCGGCTCGTGCCGGAACTGCGCGCGCATCGTGAACGACGGCTCGTTCGACTGGTCCGTGCAGGGGGTCAGCGTGATGGAGCGCGAGAATCGCCCGCCCATCCTCACCGCCAACGTCGAGGAGCAGGGCACGAACCTGCCGACGGTGCGCGATCCCGACCTCCCGGCGGCCCTCCAGCGCCTCCGCCAGAAGGACCCCGCGTTCGACGTCTCGCAGTTCAACGCGCGCGTGAACCTCATCTTCCGGCAGTTCCAGCTCGGCTGGTCGGGCCGCGACCTCACGAAGATGCGCCCGTTCCTGAGCGACGCGCTCTTCACCACGCAGCAGTACTGGGTGCAGGAGTACCTGAAGCAGCACCTCCGCAACATGACGGACGGCGCGACGGTGACGAACATCGAGCTCGCGAAGTGCGTGAGCGACGCGTTCTTCGACGCGATCACGGTGCGCCTCTCGGCCACGAGCCTCGACTACACGATCGACGACCACGGCAAGGTGGTCAGCGGCAGCCGCTCCCGCCAGCGCGCGTACACGGAGTACTGGACGCTCATCCGAGGTACGAACCGCAAGGGCCCGACGAAGACGGACCTCGGCTGCTCCAACTGCGGCGCCCCGCTCGACGTCAACATGGTCGGCACGTGCAAGTTCTGCAACGTGAAGGTCACGACGGGCGACTTCGACTGGGTCCTCTCGCGCATCGAGCAGGACGAGTCGTACACGGGCTAGCTAGTGCCGCGCGCGCGTCTACTGCAGCTCGACGACCGCGGAGGTGCGCTCGCTCACGGCGATGATCTTCTCGTCCTTGCGCATCACGAGGAAGGGAAAGCTCGAGCCGGTCAGGTAGGCCCGGTCGACGAGCTTCCCCGTGTCGGCCTCGAGCAGCACGATGTCCATGCTCGCGCCCTGGAGGCCGCTCGCGATGACGTAGCCGTCTTCGATGACGAAGGCCTGATCCGCCAGCGGATCGGCGCTGCGGTAGTAGAAGGCGCCCGTCTTCGCGTCGTTGGCCTCGAGGAGCATGGTGCCGTGGAAGTTGTTGATGCTGACGACGACGTCGCCCACCGCGCCCGACGCGCGCGCCTCGTACCGCTGCTCGATGGTCCCCACGAGCGCGCCGTGACGAAAGAGCACCGTCCAGGCGTCTTGCCCGTAGCCCCAGTACACGTCGACGCGAGAGTCGCGATCGACGTGGCTCGCGTCGACGTTGCGCCCGCGGCTCGCGAGCTTCTCCGGGACGTAGGACGGCGGGAAGAGATCGTCGTCCGACGGCGGCGGGAGCTCGGCCCAGATGCGGTCCATCGAGATCGTCTTCGTCGAGACGACCTTCAAGCGATGCGCGCGCGGGCGCGGGATCGGCGCGCGCCCGACCGGGATCTGGTTCGGCTTGACGGCGCCCTTCTTCACGATCACCTCCGCCGCCGCCTTCCGCTGGGCCTCGAGCGTGACGAACGCCGCCTCTGCGAGGAGGCTCGAGCCGAGATCGCCGACCTGGCCCTTGCGCAGCGTGAGCACGGCGCCGCGCGCGTCGCCCTCGTCGAGCTGCCTCCACGCGCGAAGCCGCGCCTCGGTCTGCGCCTTGGAGAGGCTACGCGCGTCGAGGCGCAGCGGCTCCGGCGCCGGCCCGGGCTCCGGCGGTGGCGGCCTCGGCGTCATCGCGATCTTCAGATCGATGACCTCGCCGCGCACGGCGCCGGGATGCACCTGCGAGCGCGGGACGTAATGGAGCGTGCCGTCCGCCGCGAGGAGCTCACCGCGGACCGGGAGCGCGGAGCGCCGCGCGAGCCGCTGGCCCGTCTCCCTCGACAGCGTCACGATCGAGGTCGCCGGCGCCTCGCCCTCCACCGCGACGATCGCGGCGGCGGTGATCACGAAATGCTCGACGAGCTCGTCCGCGCGCCAGCGAACGGCGCCCGTCTCGAGGTCGAGCCCGAGGAGAGTGGGTCCCGCGTGGGGGCGCTCGACATTGACGACGAGGAGATCACCGGAGAGATCCGCCGACCGCACGCCGAGCTCGCCGAAGTCGAACAGCGCGGGGGTGGCGCCCACGCGGCCGCCGAGCACCGCGACGAAGCGTCGCTCGTAGTGAAGGAGCCAGCGGCCGTCGGCGGGGCGCATCAGCGTGAGCGAGCGATCGACGAGGCGGGGCGGGACCGACGCGGGCGGCGGCTCACCGGACGAGGACGCGACGCCGTCCGAGTAGGACGTCCCGGCCGCCACCGCGAGCTCCTGCGTGAACGCGTGCGGCGTCGGAATGACCGTGCCGCCGAGCTTCTCCACCGTTCGCGGTGCGGTCGGCGCGGGGAGCTCGCGGATCTCGTGCGCGAGCACGTTGGCGAGCGCGCTCGGCTTCACGCTCGCCTTGGCGATCGCGAGCGCCATCGGCGTCCGCTGCCCGCTCAGCTCGGCGGCGGCGGCCGCGAGAGCGCCCGCGTCGAGCAGCTCGAGCACGCGGCGGCGCGCGACCTCGGCGTCGTCCTCGGCGGGCGCGTAGATGGGCGCTCCGGGGGCGACCACCACGACCGGCGCCAGCCGCGCGGGCGCGGGTCGGGCGCACGCGGGGAGCAGGGCGATCGCATGTAACCCGCATGTCACGACCGAGGCCGACGTGTAACGAACGCAGGCAAAGAGAGCCGCTACGCAGAGACTCATGCGCCGCTCACGCCAGCTGTGGCTCTCCGTCCTCATCGCGCTCCCCCTCGCAGTCTACGCCGCGTGCGGCGACGATGACGCGCAGACCGCCCCGCCGGGGAGCACGTCGAGCGGAGGGACCGACGCCTCGGCGGATCGGAAGACGACGCCGACGGGCGATGACGACGCGACCGCCGACGCCGATACGACGGGCGACGACGACGACACCGACTCGTCGACGCCTGGCGTGATGCGCGGCCCGGTCTCGCTCGACTTCGACAAGGACGGAAACGGGGACCCGACCTCGCTCGTCTGGGACGACGCCGAGCAGGTGCTCTACGTCGCCGACAACAAGAACAACGACATCTGGAGGTGGACGGACAAGGACCGGACGTTCACGAAGCACCTGAAGATCCCGAACTCGAACGCGACGGGCCCCTTCCCCACCGATGTCGGCCAGCTCGTGAAGCTGCCGGACGGCACGTTCGTCGTTCCGCGCTTCGGTGGCTCGGGCGGAAACAGCGCGGTCGCGTTCGTGAAGGACGCGACGACGAAGGGCGAGGTCCCTGGCGTCGACGCGACCCTGAAGCGTGTCGCGCTCACCGGCGACGGCAGTCAGACGATGTACGGAGCGACGTTCATCAAGGCCACCGGCGACGACGCGGGCGTGGTCACGAGGGTCACGACATCGAAGGAAGAGCCGTACGCGGCCGGCTTCCAGAAGGTCGTCTCGACGGTCGTGAAGGGGAAGGCGCTCTACGTCGTCGATCAGAGCCGCGACACGGTCTACATCCTGCCCACGGACGGCGGCGCGGTGGCGCCCTACGACGTGTTCGCGACGGTGCCCTTCCCCGACACGATGGTGGAGGGGCCGAAGGACACGTTCCTGACAGGCCAGTTCAAGGCGTCGACCGACGGCGGCAAGCTCGAGGTCCGAAAGATCTCCGCTGACGGCAAGACGGTCACGTCATTCGACACTGGCGGGCTCCCGCTCTCGAAGCCGAAGGGCCTCGCGTACGACAAGACGAACAAGCGCCTCTTCGTGGCTGATAGCAACGGTACGGCGGTGCGTACGATCAAGATCTTCCCGCTCGAATGAGCGGGTGGCGAACCGTCCTCACGCTCGTCCTCCTCGCCTGTGGCTCCGACGGCGCCCGTGGTGCGCCGGCAGAACCGGCCACCGTCGCCCCGGCAGCGCCATACCCGCCTGGGCCGTACGGGTCGAAGGTGGGCGAGATCCTCGAGGATCGGACGCTGACCGGCCTCACGGCGGCGGGCGTGCCAGGCAAGATCTCGTACGCAAGCCTCCGTACGAAGCGAAACCTCGTCATCCGCGTGCAGGCCGGGTTCTGCGGGACGTGCCGGACAAGCGCGGAGCACGCCGCGGACGCCATCCCGCCCGTCGTGCGCGAGGAGTCGGAGATCCTCGACATCGTCGTGCGTGACGAGGATGGCGCGGCGCCGACGCCGGAGAGCGCGGTCGCGGTGCGCTGGCAGAAGCTCCAGGACGTTCGCACGACGGTCGCTGTCGACTCCGCAGCGTCGCTCGTCGTCGACGGTCGGCGGCTCCCGCGCGTACTCATCGTCGATCCGCCGTCGATGAAGATCCTCGCAGACCTCGATGACCCGACCCCTCGCGCGATCGCCGCCGCGATCGAGCATGACGTCCCGGAGGAGCTCGTCGACGGTCGCTTCACGAGGACGCAGTGGGCGATGATCCAGGCGTTCCCGCTCGAGGGTCCTCCTCCGCCGGATCCGTCGAACGCGGTGGCCGACGACCTCGGCGCGTCAGTCCTGGGATTCCAGCTCTTCAAGGACGAAGGACTGGGACCGTCGGAGCGTGTATCCTGCAACAGTTGTCACGAGGTCGATCGCCAGTTCACGGATGGCGGCGACAAGCCGACGCGCGGCGTGGGCCACGCGGAGCGCAACACGCCAACGGTGGTGCTCGCCGCATGGCAGCGGTGGCAGTTCTGGGACGGCCGAGCGGACACGCTCTGGCAGCAAGCGCTCGGCCCGCTCGAGAACCCGGAGGAGTTCGGAAGCTCGCGTTCGTGGGTCGCCCATCGCATCGCCAACCACTGGCGCGAGGCCTATGAGTCGGTCTTCGGTCCGATGCCACGCATCGACGATGCGACGCGCTTCCCGTTCGATGCGAAGCCCGGCGATTCAGCGTGGGAGAGGATGGCGCCCGCGGACCAGGAGATCATCACCCGCATCTTCGTGAATGTGGGCAAGGCGATGGCGGCGTACGAGCGAACGTTCGCCGTCACGCCGAATGCACCGGATCGGTACGCGAAGGGCGACCGCGGAGCGCTCACGGAGGCGCAGAAGGACGGCCTCGCCGCGTACTTCCAGGCCGGCTGCGCGCAATGCCACTGGGGGCCACGTCTGACGGACGACGCCTTTCATGTGCTCCGCTTCCCGTCGGGTCACGAGGACTTCACAGCCGATGACGGCCGCTTCGCGGGTGGGCCGAGATACGAGACCGCGGAGTTCCGGGCCGACAGTAAGTGGGCGGATGTTCCGCAGCCGAGGCGGATCGTCACGATCGACGACGTGCAGCGCGGCGCCTTCAAGACCCCAGCATTGCGTGGGGCGGTGCGAACTCCGCCATACGGACACGGCGGTGGCGTCTCCTCCCTCGAGATGGCGATCGAGCTTCACCGTACGCGCGGCATGCCGTCTGACGCAAAGCTCGCCACTGGCAAGGCCGAGCCATGGCTCATCGCGTTCGACCGGAAGCTGTCTGCGCCATTGCTGGAGCTCTTGACGACGCTCGACTTCGCCCGTTGAGCGGAGCCCTCAGTTCGTGCCCGAGCTCTGGACCTTCTGCATCTTCGGGCCGGACGACTTGGCGGCGACCGCCTTCGCGGCGACCTTCTTGTTGCCCTTCACCGCGGCGATCGCCTGCGAGCGCGTGTAGCCGCCCTTGTCCTTGTCGTCGGCCTTCGCGTCCGACTTCGCCTCGGTCTTCGCGGGCTCGGCGGCCGGCGTGACGGGCGCGGGGGCCGGGAGCGTCTCGGTCGCCGCAGGGGGCGGCGGGGGCGCAGCGGCCGCGGCCGTCGCGGGCTCCTTCGTCGCGCCGCCACCGGAGGCAATGGCCGCGATGAGGATGCCGATGACGGCGAGACCGCCGATGGCGCCACCGACGATCTTCGCCTTCTTCTTCGACTTCGCCTGGGCGAAGGCGAAGCCGTCGACGTCGGCGTCCTCGCCGACCGCGACGTTCGTGTCGAAGCTTACGGCCGGCGGCGGGGCGCTCGGCGCGGCAGAGGGAGCCGAGATGCGCTCCTCCTCTTCCTTGTGAATCGCGAAGAGATCGATGACTCCCGAGTCCCGCGTGTCCATGTCCTGCCGTGCTGCAAGACCGTTGCCACCGGCCGGATCGTTCAGATCGCGGGATTTTAACGCGAAATCGACCTGAATTTTCGGCTCGTGGAAAAGTTCCGCGACACCATCGAGACGCGACGGTGGTCGACTGGATCCACAGTCCCCCGCCCGATAGCCCTCAGCGACGAGGGCGTGTCATGTGCGAGAGCGGCGCCTCAGGGCTTCGCGATGGCGCTGGTCTTCACGCTGACGCGGACCGGGCCGCTGTCGGTGGCGTTCTCCGCCGTCGAGTAGACGGTGATGCTGCCGTTGCCCGGGATGGTCACGAGCTTCGCGGTCGCGTCGAGCGAGGCGAACTTCGTGTCGCCGGTGAACGTCGCGTTGCCGATGTTCGAGCCCTTCTGGCAGGCCTTCCGCGCGTCGAGGGTCGTCGGGGCGTTGTCTCCGGCGTAGACCGCGATGGCGGTGTCGAACACCTTTCCGCCCGGCGCGACCGAGTTGTAGACGATGACGGTCACGTCGGTCGGGAGCGGGTTGTGGACCTGGGTGTACGCATAGGCCGTCGCGATGGTGCCGAGCGTGGTGACCGGGCAGCTGTTCGTGCTGAGCTTCGTGATCGAGCCGCCGAGCTGGGCGACCGTCGAGCTCACCGCGCCGACCGTGCGGCCGACCTCGATCGCCGTCGGCGGCGCCGAGCACTGCGAGTACGGCTCGTAGCCACACGTCGGGCTGCACTGGCGGACGCGATAGAGGCCGAGGTTCGGGCCGCTGCAGCCGGCGTTCACGATGTCGTACGTGAGCGGCGAGCACCCGGTGTTCGTGGCCGTGCTGCACGTGCCCGGCGACCACTTGCAGGCCGAAGAGCACGTGATCGAGCGCGTACCGCAGTTGTTGCACTCCTCCTGGAGGGTGGTGCCCGCGACGCACTCGCCGTGCTCGCCTTCGCACGGAGAGAAGCTGCTCCAGCGGAGCTGGCCGCGCGCGTTCTTCTCGCAGACCGTCGTGTGCGTCCCGCACATGCCGCACGCCTGCTTGCGGATCTCGTCCTGGGTCGTGCAGGGATCGCCCTCGTTGACCGGCGGCGGCGGGGGCGGACCGGCGTCGACCCCGCTGTCCATACCACCATCCGTCGGGCCGCCAAAGTCGTCGTCGTCGTCGGCCGTGGTGTCGTCGTCGCCCGTGGTGTCGTCGTCGTCGCCGGACGGGGTCGTGCTGCCATCCTTCTTCGGGATGACCTTGCCGCTGCTAGCATCCGAGCCCGCGTCGGTCGGAACGGTCGTCGAGACATCGGGGAAGGCTCCGTCATCGACGGGGCTGTTTGCGCAGCCGACCGCCGTCGCGAATGCCGCAAAGCCAACCGCGCCAAAGACGACAAAAGTTGAGGCAAGACGACCCATCGGATCGGGTTCATAGCAATCGACCTGGGAACGGCAAGCTGGAAAGAACCCTATTTTTTCGCGGGGAACGCGAACGATCCGTTCAGGGCTGGATCGCGCAAGATCCCGCGCAAGTCCCTCCGAAGTTTGCAGTGTTTTGCGGGCAACCGCGCCCATCTCAGGAACGGAGGGCGGTCACCAAGCCGTCCATGCTCTTCTTGGCGTCGCCGAAGAGCATGCGCGTGTTTTCCAGGTGAAAGAGCGGGTTTTCGACGCCCGCGTAGCCCGCTGCCATGCCGCGCTTCAGGACCACGACCGTCTTGGCCTTCCAGACCTCGAGGACGGGCATGCCGTAAATGGGGCTCGACGCGTCATCGAGCGCGCCCGGATTGACGATGTCGTTCGCGCCGATGACGAGGACGGCGTCCGTCTTCGGGAAGTCGTGGTTGATGTCTTCCATCTCGAGGACGAGGTCGTACGGGACGCCCGCCTCCGCCAGGAGCACGTTCATGTGACCCGGCAGGCGCCCCGCGACGGGGTGCACCGCGAAGCGCACGACCGTCCCGCGCTCCTGGAGCACGCGCGTCAGGTCGTGGACCGCGCCTTGCGCGCGCGCGACCGCCATGCCGTAACCGGGCACGATGACGACGCTCTTCGACTCGCGCAGCATCGACGCGACGTCGGCGAGCGACATCTCGATGACCGCGCCCGCCTCCGCCTGCGGGCCCGCGGCGGGCGCCTTCGCGTCGGCGGTGCCGAAGCCGCCGAAGATGACGTTCGCGATGGAGCGGTTCATCGCGCGGCACATGATGATCGAGAGGATCGCGCCGCTCGAGCCGACGAGCGCGCCCGTCACGATGAGGAGGTCGTTCGCGAGCGTGAAGCCCGCGGCCGCCGCCGCCCAGCCCGAGTAGCTGTTCAGGAGCGAGACGACGACGGGCATGTCCGCGCCGCCGATCGCCATGACGAGGTGGATGCCGAGCACCCCGGCGAGCACCGCGATCGCGCCGAGATACGGCAGGCCCTCGGCGCCGTGTGCCATCACGATCGGAACGACGAGCCCGAACACGGCGATGGCGATGAGCGCGTTCAGCGCGTGGCGTCCGGGCAGGAGCAACGGCTTGCCGGAGAGGCTCCCGCGGAGCTTCGCCCAGGCGATGATCGAGCCCGTGAACGTGAGCGCGCCGACCGCGATGCCCACACCAATCTCGATGAGATGGACCGTGCGCTCGACGCTCGGCTCCATCTTCGCCGCCTCGGGCGAGAGGTACGACGCGAAGCCTACGAGCACGGCCGCGAGACCGACGAAGCTGTGGAGCACCGCCACGAGCTCGGGCATGCCCGTCATCTCGACGCGCCGCGCGAGCACGGCGCCGATGCCGCCGCCCACGACGAGCGCCGCGCCGAGGAGGCCATAGGCCTGAAGGTCACTACCGCCGGGTCGATTGGCCCACGCCGCGGCCGTGATGACGACCGCGATGCCCATGCCGAGCATGCCGGAGAGGTTGCCCTGGCGCGCGGTCTCCTGCTTCGAGAGGCCGCCGAGGCTGCGAATGAAGAGGACGCCCGCCACGAGGTAGGCGACGGTCGTGATGCCCGTCCCCGAAAACAGGTTGGTCTCGGCCCCGGTCGTCATCGGCGGAACATCCGGAGCATGCGCTCGGTGACGAGGAAGCCGCCGGCGATGTTGATGGCGGCGAAGAGCGCGGCGAGCGCTCCGAGGACGCTGGCCACGTTGAGGTTGCTCGTGATCTGCACCATGCCGCCGATGATGATGATGCCGCTGATCGCGTTCGTGACGCTCATGAGGGGCGTGTGCAGCGCGGCGGTGACGCTCCAGATGACCTGCCATCCGACGAAGCACGCCAGGATGAAGACGGTGGAGTGCTGGAGCAGATCGGGCGGCGCGAACCGGCCCGCGAAGAAGAGGAGGACGATGACGACGAGGCCGCCGGCGGTCGTGCCCCAGGCGCGCCGCGTGGGGGATCGAATCTGCGTCTGCGCGGGCTTCGCCTCGGCGGCCGGCGGAGGACGAGGTCGCGCGCTCGGGCGCGGCGGCGGCACGACCGGCTTCGGGGACGGTCGCTCGAGCACCTCGCCCTCGTGGGTGACGAGCGCGGGACGGATCACGTCGTCCTCGAGGTCCCAGTGGACCTTGCCTCCGTCGACGAGCTCGCTCATCAGATGAACGATGTTGTTCGCGAAGAGGCGCGAGGCCGAGGCGCCCATCCGGCTCGGGAGGTCGGTCAGGCCGACGACGATGACGCCGTTGTCGGTCGTGATGACCTGATTCGGGACGGTGAGCTCGCAGTTGCCGCCTTGCTCCGCCGCCAGATCGACGATGACGGAGCCGCGCTTCATGACGTCGACGGCCTCCTTCTTGATGAGCGTCGGCGCCTTTTTCCCAGGGATCAGCGCGGTCGTGACGATGAGATCGCACTCCGACGCCTGCTGCTTGAAGAGCGCCATCTCCGCCGCGATGAACGCGGGAGACATCTCCTTCGCGTAGCCGCCGCCGCCCTCGCCCTCCTCCTCGATCTCCACCGTGAGGAACTTCGCGCCGAGCGACTCGACCTGCTCCTTCGTCGCCTTGCGCGTGTCGAACGCGCGCACCTCGGCGCCGAGCGCCTTGGCCGCCGCGACCGCGGCGAGGCCTGCGACGCCCGCGCCGATGATGAGCGCGCGCGCCGGCGGCATCGTGCCGGCGGCCGTGACCTGCGGCCCGAAGAAGCCCTGGTAGTGCTGCGCCGCCTCGACGACGGCGCGATACCCCGCGAGGTTCGCCATCGACGAGAGGACGTCCATCTTCTGCGCGCGGGTGACGCGCGGGATCCGCTCGAGCGCGATGGATGAGACCTTTCGCGCCGCGAGCAGCGCCGGCAGCGTCTCGTTTCGCTCCGGCTGGAGAAGCGAGATGAGGGTCGCGCCCTCCCGGATCTTCCCGACCTCCGCCTCCGTCGGCGGGCGGACCTTGATGACGATGTCGGTCGTCCACGGATCGTCCGTGAGCGAGGCGCCGGCGGTGACGAACGCCTCGTCCGGATATCCGGAGGCGGCCCCGGCGCCGTGCTCGACGACGACCTCGAGCCCCATCGCGAGGAGCTTCTTTACCGATTCCGGCGTCGCCGCGACACGACGTTCACCTTCGAGAGATTCCTTCGGAACTCCAACCCGCATCGCTCTGCCCGATGGCACCGGAGCGACGATACATGACTTCAGCTCGGATCGGTCGACGGACCAGCACCGGCGGCGCCTGCGAATGCGGCAGCGAGGCCGGCGACGGTAAGCGCACGCTTTGCGCGAGACCGCATCGAAGGTCGTCGCCGACGGAGACGTTGCCGCCATGGAGGAAGCGAAAGCTGCCCCTCACCCACCGCCGATTTCACGTCGTCGGGCGGGCATTTCAGGCTTTCTCACGTAGGCTTCATCGTCTGGGAACGACGCGCGCGTCAGCTCGTGGCACAGCCGGGACCGTCGCGGCCGGCCTCCTTGCGCTCGCGTTCGGGCTGGTGGTGGCTTGCCGTGAGGACGGGTCGGAGCTGCCGCCGAGGGCGCGCGCGGTTCCCAACGAGAACGTCACCCCACTGCCGATCACCGCGCCCAGCGGCGATGACATCACCGCGGACGACGCGACCGCGCCGCGCCTCACGGAGCTCACGATCGCGGTCGAGGTCGATCCTTCGGTGATCGTCGACACGTGGACGATCCGCGTCACGGCCGACGGGCAGCCGCTCGCGGACGAGGTGTACTCCGGCGAGTCGCAACACGAGCGGCTCCTCCAGTTCCCCGCCGGAAGCGCCGTGCCCGTCGAGATCGAGATCTTCGGCACCACGAAGCTCTCGGACGGGACGAGCTACGTGAGCGGCCGCCGCGTCGCGACCGCGAAGCTCGCGCCGAGCCAGCACCAGCTCGCCTACCTCTACGTCGACGGCGGCTGCGTCTACTCCTCGCACACGGAGGGCTGCGAGGACCCGCACCAGTGGTGTTACGAGGGCCAGTGCCGCGCGGAGGAGCTCGCGCTCGAGCCGTACTACGAGGACTGGAAGACCCACGCGCCGAGCCCGTGCGGCTCGAACCTCCCGGACGTCCATCTCGGCGAGGGCTTCGACCTCTA
This sequence comes from Labilithrix sp., assembly GCA_046351255.1. Lineage (GTDB taxonomy): Bacteria > Myxococcota_A > Polyangia > Polyangiales > Polyangiaceae > Labilithrix. The sequence goes on along the minus strand of JAXLYU010000023.1, from coordinate 76,614 downwards.
CTCGGAGCGCGCGAACGGCGACACGGTGACGATCGAGTGCGGCCCGCAAGGAGGACACCATCTCTGGCTCGGCGTGCGTACGACGGGGCTCGATCAGCGAGCGCCGATCGTGACGCTCCGCGCCCCCGCGACCGACGCGGGAGCGGCGCTGATCACGGCCTCCACGGGGGCTCGCCTCTATCAGGCGGCGCCCGCGATGGACGGCGGCACCGCGCCGCTCCCGGGATACTGCGAGCTGAAAGGCGTCCTGTTCCAGCTCGATCCGGACGGCCGATCCGTCCTCCCCTACCTGGGGCAGCCGCTCGACGTGACGGTGGAGGTGCAGGACCGCGGCGGCCGGAAGGCAACCGTCACGCGCCGTCTCCAGATCGCGAACAAGCTCTCGAGCACGAGCTGCTTCGCGCCCTGAGCTATGCTCGGGGCATGAAACTCGGCGGTGAGTGGTCGCAGCTCATGAAGAACTACGAAGCGGATCACACTGACCCGCTGAATCAGGCGTGCCACAAGGTCGGCATTCCGCTCATCGCGGCGAGCCTCCCGATCGGCGCGACGGTGGTGGGGCTGCCGCTCGCCGCGACCATGTTCAGCGTCGGCTGGACGTTCCAGTTCGTCGGCCACTACTTCGAAGGCAAGAAGCCGAGCTTCGTCGAGGACCGGCGTTACCTCGTGGTCGGTCTCCTGTGGTGGCTCAAGAAGACGGGCGCGAACATCGAGGTCCAGGGCGAGCACGTGCCCGAGCAGATCACGGCGTAGCGACGCCGCTCGCGACCAGGCTCCGATCGTCGAAGACGGCGAACGCCTTGAACGTGCCATTGGGCGCGCTCGGTAGCGAGACGTGCAGGGTGAGCCGATGCCTCCCCTCGCCGAGCGGCTCGAGCGAGCCATCCTTCGCGTTGAGGAGGCGATCGTTCTCGAAGACACCGATGCCCGCGGTCATGAGCCCGGGCTTGATCTCGGCGCCGTCCTCCGAGGGCGGTAGCTGCGTGCCGACGAACGTGTCGGCGGTCAGCTTTCCGTTCGGCTTCCCGCTCGCGTCGGTGGAGACGACCATGAGCGCGATCGCGGCGCCCTCGAGCTCGGCCTCGAACACGAGGTCCTTCACGCCGTCCGCACCGAGCGCGCCGTCCTTGGTGCCGATCTTGTCGATCTTCCCGCTCGACGGCGCGATCGAGAAGGAGAGGAACTTCCCCCGCGGCGGACGCGGCACCGGCGCTGGCGGTGGAGGCGTGGGGTAGGCCGCCGGCGGCGGCGCGGCGGAGACCGCGGGCGGCGTCACCGTGGCGGTAGGCGTGGTGAGGAGATCCGGACGCTTCTGCTCCGCCGGCGAGCAAGCGGTCCCTAGCAGGCCCGCGAGGATCACGAGTGTGTAGGGCCTCATGCCATCCCCGTGAGCTCCTCGAACGCGGCGTAGTACCGCGCGCGGAACGCCTCGACCGTCGCCGCGTCCGCCGTCGAGCGGTGCGTGACCAGGTTACGGACCTGCGCGAGCACTTGCAGCTTGTGCGCGAGCCTCGCCATCCGATCCGCGTCGCGGCACGCGATGGCGAGGAGGTTCTTGGGTCCGGACGGATGATCGAGCGCGAAGAAGAGCATCGTGCGCGCCCACTCCGTGACGCTCATCGGCTGATCGACGTGACGGCCGCGGCGCTCCTGCAGATCGCGGAGCGCGTTTACCACCGAGCGGAGCGGGAGCTCGACCGCGACGGATCCGACCGTGACCGGATCGATCCAGCGCTCGCCGAGCCAGCGCTGGTAGCTGTTCCAGCCTCCGCCGAGGATCTTGTCCGCGAGCTCGAACACGGTGCCCGAGCGATCTTGCAACGAGCGGAGCCGCGGCGCGAGCCACGCGTGGAGGTAGCCCTCGAGCGACTTCATCCAGAGCACGATCGCGGCGCTCTGATCCGAGTCGCGCGGGCCGCCCTGGTTCGACGCGTAGAGCATCTCCGCGGTGCGGAGGCTCTTCGCGAGCGGGACGAAGCCGCGAACGTCGCGGAGCTTCGTCCACATCGGGAACGCCTGCGCGATCGTGTCCTCGACGGGCGCGTTCGACCGCGTGGGGCGCGAGCTCTCGATGGCGGCGAGCTTCAACGCGAGGAGGAGCTCGTAGATGGGGTCGTCGTGATCGACCCTCGCCACCGCGCCGCTCAGGGCCGCGATCGCGTCGTCGTCCGAGCGCACCGGCAGCGCCCTCGCGATCCGCAGAGCGGCGGCGCGGTCCGACGTGGTCGCGACGAGCACCACCACGCGCGCGAACGCAGGTGCGCTGTCGATCGTGATGAGCGCCTCCGCCGCGCGCTCGCGCACCGCGGGCTCGGCGTCGCTCAGCGCCTCCGTGAGCACGTCCTCCGCCGCCGCGCCGAGCACGCGCCCGAGCGCCGCGATCGCCTTCTCGCGCACGCGCGGCGAGGCGTCGTGCGCGAGACCGACGACGAGCGCGGCGGGGACGACGCCGGGGGCGAGGCCGGCCACGCGGGCCGCGGCGGCGCGCACCCGCGCATCCGCCGACGCGAGGAGCTTCGGCAGGCGATCGTTCACGCGCGCGATCGACGGCGGCGCAGAGCGCGGGGACGTGGAGGGCGGCGGCCGTGAGCGCGGGGTCATCGGCGAAGCGTCGTCCGTCTCCGGCATGAGGAGCGCCCGCTCGAGGGCACGCGACGCGGACCAGAGCGCGCGCGGGTCGTCCTCGCGGTTCCAGAGGTGCACGAGGTCCGCGAAGCGCGACGAGACCCCGATGTCGCCGAGGGCGGCGAAGGCGGCGATGCGGAGCTCCGCGTTCTCGTTCTCGCGCCGCGCGAGCTCGACGAGGTCCGGGACGAGCGCGATCGAGTCGAGATTGCCCGCCACGTACGCGGCGCGCCGGCGCACGTTGACGTCCGTGTCCGTGAGGGCCTTCCTCACGATCGCCTCGGCGCGCATGCGGTCCTTGCCCGCGAGCTCGCGCGGTCGCGCCGAGAGCTGGAGCGCCCAGAGGAGCGCGCCGCGCACCATGGGAGATCGGTCGTCCGCGAGATCTGCGAGCTGATCGAGCACGTACGACGGCGCCGCGAACGCGCCGAGCGTCTGCGTCGCGGCGACGCGCACCGCGGGCTCGCGCACCGCCTTGATGAGCTCCACGAGCGCGTCGCGCTCCCACTCCTCGTCCGCCTCGACGGAGCCGGCGGCGCGCGAGCGCACGAGGACCTCCGCGGTCTCGTCGGCTGCGATGCGAAGGAGGAAGCGGGTGACCTCCGGGGTGCGGATCTCGGCGATGACCTGGATCACGCCGCGCGGGTCGTCGGCGAGCAGCACCTCCGCGCGGGCGAGGACGTCCGAGGCGGGCAGCGTGCGCAGGCGGCGCGCGAGGACGGAGCGCACGGCGCGGTCCGTCTCCGTGAGCGCGGCGAGGATGCGCTCGTCGGGGTCGTTCTTCCGCTCCGCCTCGAACGCGCGCCACGCGTACGTCGCGGCCACGCGGACGGCCGCGTCCTCGTCGCGGGTGAGCGCGCGGATCGGGGCCCTCGCGGCGTCGTCACCGACCTCCGCGAGGTAGCGCACGGCCTCCACGTTCATCGAATCCGCCTCGAGCAGCGCGCGCGCCTTCGCCACGCCGGCCCGCGAGCGGATCTCGGTCAGCGCCGACAGCGCGGGAGCGCACTCCGCGCGCCCCGGCTCGACGAACGCGGCGATGCGCTCGGCCGCGCTCTCCGCGCCCATCCGTCCCAGCGCCGCGATCGCCGCCAGGCGTAGGCGCTTCGGCGCGGCCGCGTCGAGGAACGTCGAGGTGACCGTCTCTTCGAGCGCAGGGAACGCGAGCCCGCCAGCGGCGGAGATGGCGGCCTCGACGACGAGGTCGTCCTCGTCGAAGAGCCGGCTGTGCACGTACGGCATGAGCCACGCGTTCCTGAAGCCGCGTCCGATCGCCTCGAGGAGCACGACGCGCTCCGACGGTGTGTCGGCGTCGCGCGCCACGTCGAGGAGGGCGAACGCCGCCCGCTCCGCGAGCTCCCACGAGGCGTCGTAGGCACGGCCGGCGATGGAGCCGAGGAGACCACCCGCGAACGCCCGCGCTCCGAACGAGGTGGAGTCACGCGCCGCGGTCGCCACCGTCTCGAAGACGGCGAGCGGCATGGAGGTCCCGTCCTCGAGGGCGCGCTGGATGGCGCGGAGGTCGTTCATGGTCGAGATCGTACTGAGGATCGATTCGATCCGGAGCGGATCGATCCGATCCTCTGCGCGAGAGGTTTCAGAATCCGCGATTTCTCGAGGAAATCGGGCCTTCGACGAGGCGCCGATCCGGCATCGCCCGTGCATCTCTCCGGGCCATGGCATCGGACTGGTCGGAAGGCACGGCACGCAGCACTCGTCGCTCTCGTCCGCCCGCGAGCACCTCGTTCGAGCTCCACGTCATCGACGGACCGGACGCCGGGAGGACATTCGCGATCGAGGCTGGCTCCGTCGTCCTCGTCGGGAGCAGCAAGCTCTGCGCGATCCGCCTCGGCGACGACCTGGTCGCCCCGCGCCACTGCTCCATCGAGATGACGGGCACCGAGCTCCGCATCCTCGATCTCTCGCCCGAGAAGGAGACGCGCGTGAACGGCGTTTGTGCACACGAGGCGTTCCTCGTGGGCGGCGAGATCGTTCGTGTTGGCCAGACCGCGCTCGCCGTACGTCGCCAGTCGGCGCGCGAGACGGCGGCGATGCAGGTCACCTCGTTCGGCCGGGTGATCGGCGAGAGCCAGCCGATGCGGGCCCTGTTCATCGTCTTCATGACCCTCGCGCAGTCGCGCTCGCCGCTCGTCATCCACGGCGAGCGCGGCACGGGCAAGCGCCTCCTCGCGGAGGAGCTGCACGCGCACGGCCCCTGGAAGGACGGCCCGTTCGTGGTGGCGCCGCGGCGCTCGGCGTCGATCGCGCCGTTCCTCGCGCTCGCGAAGGGCGGCACGCTCTTCGTGGAAGACGCCGCGCCGGACGCAGCGGCGGGCCTCGAGCTCCCGGGGGACGTGCGCGTGATCTTCGGGGCGCGCGGCCCCGTCGACGGCGCGATCGAGCGCGTCACGCTTCCGCCGCTCCGTGTCCGTGACGGCGACGTGAGCATCCTCGCGCGGAGCCTCTGGACGCGGCTCGGCGGCGAGGGGTCGCTGCCGGACGACTTCGTGGCGCGCTATGTCGACCACGAGTGGCCGGGCAACGTCCGCGAGCTCCGCATCGCGGTCGAGGATCGCCTGCGTCACGGCGCCGAAGAGACGGTGTCGGACATCGTCGAGATCGTCGCCGGCGGGCAGCGGTCGAGCGCGCCGCCCGCGGACGTGCTGGCGGAGGTGGTCGACAGCGAGCTCCCGTTCGTCCGGGCGCGGCACGAGGTTCTGGCCGAATTCGAGCGCCGCTACGTCGACCGGGCGCTCGAAAAAGCCGGCCAGAACGTCGCACGAGCGGCCGCCAACAGCGGGATCGCCCACCGCTATTTCCAGGTGCTCAAGTCGCGTCGCAAGAACGCGTGAGCATGATACTTTGGGCACGTGGACCGCGCTGCGCTGAATGCGAAGTTCGAGCGTCTCCTGGCTCTTCGAGGTGATCCCGTGAAGGGACTGCCTGCCACCGACTGGCAGACGGCGCTCGAGGAGATACCCCGCGAGACGCTGATGAGGGCCGACATCGACCTGATTCGAACGCTCATCCTCGAGGAATGGACGGATCGACGGAAGGACGACAAGAGGCCGCAGGCCGCCCTCGACGCGACGGAGGCGTGGCTCGCGAACCCGTCGGTCGAGAACCTCAAGGTGGTGAAGTCGACGGCGAAGGAGTGCACCGCCGCGCGCAACGACACCTTCGGCGACGGCCATCGCGTCCCGCAGGCAGCGCGTCACGTCGCGTGGACGGCGGGCAACGACGACGCCTCGGGCCTGTTCGAGGCGATCCAGAGCGTCGAAGAGGAGCTCCTCGCGCGCATCGCGCTGATGAGCGAGTACCACCGCGGCCCCGAGATGCGCCGCTCCATCGCGGACATCCTGAAGAAGCACGTGCTGCCGCCGGAGAAGCCGGTCGACCAGACGCCGGAGTCCCTCGCGCCGAAGGGACCGGTCCCGTACAGCGCCGACTCGCACTTCGAGCTCGGCCAGCGGATCATCCACAAGAAGTTCGGCGAGATCGTCGCGACGAGCGTCGGCGAGACCTGGATCGAGGTCGAGCTCCCGGACGGCACGAAGAAACGTCTCGCGCACAAGCCGCAGCCGTAGCGAGCGCCGGACGAAGTGAAGAGCCCGTACCGCGTCGTCGAATCAGTCCCCGACGCGCGAGCGGAGCTCGTCTACGTCTCGAAAGACCAGGAGCGCGTCGTCGGCGCCACGCGGGCGGCGCTGCAGATCGGGATCGCGGGCGCGGTCGGCGGCGTGGTCGCGGCGGGCGCCGGCGCGCCGGCGATCGGGGTGCTGGTCCTCGCGACCTCGGCGGGGCTCGGCCTCTGGCGCTGGCGGCGCGCACCGGAGGTCGCGGGCATCGTCATCGCGGTGGAGCAAGGCACGATCACCGTCGCGACGCGCGGCTCGAAGCACGCGCTCCTGCGAGAGCGCCTCGTCAACGTCCTCGATGTCGCGCTCGACACGAAGAGCATCCGCAAGGTCGTGCCCGGCCGCGACGCGATCCCTGCCGTGCAGTTCATCGACACGAGCGTGGGCCCCGAGGTCGACGTCGCCCGCATCGTCTTCCACCTCGCGGACGAGCAGGAGCCCGTGCGCCTGAGCGACCAGTTCGTGGCGCACATGGACGCGGTGGAGTGGGTCGGCAAGATCCGCTCGTTCCTGCGTCGCCAGGGCTGGGTCCCCGCCGACGAGCGCGAAGCGCCGCCCTCCAGCCGGTCGGGAGACGAGTAGCGACGGCTATTTCGGCGGCGGCGTCGCCGTGAATACCGGCGTGCCGATCGGTAGGATCTGGCGGCCGGAGGCGTTCACGAGCACGAGCGCGAACGCGATGTAGAGCGCGAGGAGCATGAGCACGACCGTCGCGAAGGCGATCGGGAGCGCGAGCGCCTGGACGTGGAGCACCTCGCGCGTGATGCGGAAGACGTAGAGCGCATCGATGTCGACGAGGAACGCGAGGAGGAGGCGCGAGAAGAAGCCGAACGCGTAGGTCATCACGAGGAAGATGACGAGGAAGCACACGTCGATCGAGAGGATGACGTGGCTCGACGGGACGCGGCCCTCGCTGAGCTCCTTCATCGCCCAGGCGTTGACGATCCAGTTGAACGAGAACGTCGTCAGCAGCGTGCCGCCGAGCATGTTCTTGTTGCCGAAGCTCATGAGCCCGGCCAGGAACTGACAGCCGCCGCCGAAGAGGAGACAGAAGAGCGCCGTCGTACGGAGCGCCTCGGGCGCGAACGCTTCCTTCATGCCGAAGGCGACCGGCAGGAGGGACGCGCAGCCGATCGCGAGACCGAACAGGCCGAGGCTCGTGGGCTCGGCGTAGCGCTGGGGTTCGGCAGTCGGACCGGACATGGTGGGTGGCTCCTCGGAGAAGGCTTGCTGTAGTTCGGCTGGGCTCCCTCGTCACCTGATACCGCGCAGCTCGGGACGCGCTCCGAGCACCCGGTGCTATGTTTCAGCGCCGTGCCCCCCCCTGCTGAGTCCGCCATCCTCGAAATGCTGCCCCTCGGATTTCCGTGGGTTACGGCCGATCCCTTCCTCTTCTGCGTCCACCACGACGACAAGTACCCTGCGGGCAACGACAAGCTCGGCCCCGAGGCGTCGCTCGCCGGCCGCCGCCTCGGCATGGACTTCGAGGGGAAGGACGGCTGGCGCATGTACCACGGCGAGACGGTGCCGGGCTTTCCGCAGCACCCGCATCGCGGCTTCGAGACCGTCACCATCCTGCGAAGCGGGTTCATCGATCACTCCGACTCGCTCGGCGCGACCGCGCGCTTCGGCCCTGGCGACGTCCAGTGGCTCACCGCCGGCCAGGGCATCGTCCACTGCGAGATGTTCCCGCTCCTCTCGAAGGAGAAGCCGAACCCGCTCGAGCTCTTCCAGATCTGGCTGAACCTGCCGAGCGAAGACAAGATGGTCACGCCGCACTTCTCGATGCTCTGGAACAAGGACATCCCGCGCGTGAAGGCGGACGGAGCAGAGGTCATGGTCATCGCAGGTCCCCTCGCGGACGCGGTGCCGGCGAAGGCGCCGCCGAAGTCGTGGGCGTCGCGCGCGGACACGGGCGTCGCCATCTGGTCCATCGTCATCGAGCCCGGCAAGAAGTGGACGATGCCGCCCGCGAGCGATGCTCGCGTCACGCGCACGCTCTACTTCTTCCGCGGGACGTCGCTCGCCATCAACGGCGAGAAGCTCACGGAGCACGCCGCCATCGTGGTGCGGAACGATCTCCCCCTCGAGCTCGAGGCCGGCGAGCAGCGCGTCGATATCCTGATGCTCCAGGGCCGCCCGATCGCCGAGCCCGTGGTGCAGCACGGTCCGTTCGTGATGAACACGCGCGCCGAGATCCAGCAGGCGATCAGCGACTATCAGCGCACGAAGTACGGCGGCTGGCCCTGGCCGAGCGACGATCCGGTGCACCCCCGCGAGGAGACCCGCTTCGCAAAGCATGCCGACGGACGTGTCGAGCGCGTAGACTGATCGGTGTGCGCCGCGCCTTTGCCGTGACCAGCATCCTCCTCGCGCTCGTCGTGGCCTGCACCACGACGCGCGAGGTGCACATTCCCGTGAGCTCGACGCCGGGCGCGCCCGACGCGTCGACCACGACCGGAGACGACGACGACGACGTCGTCGAGGTCGTGCCCTCCAAGGACGCCGGCAAGGACTCGGGCAGAGGCGACGCGAGCCCGTCAGGCCTGACGCCCGCGAGGAAGACGACGGCCGTCGTCACGATCAACGGCGTCAAGCGCACGCTCGAGCGCGCGCAGTTCGGCCTCGATGCCGACGGGACATTTCACATCGAAGCGCACGAAGGCGGCGATCCGGCGTGCCCGGATCAGACCTCGCCTTCTCCGAAGCGCACCGTGATCCTCAGCGGCGTGAAGTCGGCCGCGCCCGGCACGAAGCAGACGAAGGCGCAGGGCGCGAACGCGACGTTCCTCGACTTCGTCAGCGATCAGCTCCCCGAGGGCACCCCGTTCACGAAGGGGACGGCGGTCATGATCGAGATCGTCGCCATCGAGGGCGCGGCGGGGAGAGAGACGGAAGTGGAGCTCGAGATCGACGCGACCTTCGCGGAGGGCTCCGTCGAAGGTCGCGTGTTCGCCGAGTTTTGTCAGAGCCTGAGCGAGTAGCTCACGCGTCGCATTCGCTGACGAGGCTGTACATCTTCACGCCCGCGTCGTGCGTGGAGCCCGTGTGCTCGGGGGTGATGGTGAAGATCGGCGCGTCGTTGTACGTCCAGCCCGGCTCGACGCCGAGCGTGTACGTCTCCGTCAGGCCGCCGTGCTTCACGACGATGCGGCGCTTGCCCTTGTCGCCGTTCGGCTTCTCGACGGTGTAGGTCGCGGCGTCCTCGTTCACCTTCCACTCGTTCGCCCAGACGTCGACCCAGCGGAAGGTCGCCTTGCCATTCTTGCCGAAGACGATCTGCTTCGCGGAGCCGACGGCGCCGTTCGCCTGGGCCCAGAACTGCTTGCCCGGGAGCTGCGCTTCAACGCCGGTCCAGTTCTGCCACTGGCTGTCCTTGATGACGAGGAGCTCGCCCGTGAGGGACGAGAGGGTGAGGGAGTCCTTCAGCACCTCGCGGACCGGAGCCGCCCACGGGCTCGACTTGATCGTCTCGTGGAACGCGCCGCAGATCATCACGGCCTGGGAGGCCTCGTCCGCGATCCCCCACTGATAACCGTTGTCGCTCTCGCAGACGCCCTGGGAGAGGCGCTCCTTCGACCACGCGACCGCGTTCTTGTAGTGCGCGAGCGCCTCGTTGTACTTGGCCGCGCCGCACGAGACGAGCGCCGCCTCGTCCTCGGCGACGGCGGGCTCGGGCTCTCCGGTCGAGCAGCCAGCGATGGCGGCGATGGAAGAGAGGAGGAGGACGGCCTGGGTAAGGTGAGAAAAGGTAGGTTTCATGGCTACAGTGGTGACGCTGTAGCACCGACTTCAGATTCTGCAACGCGCTGCGTCTAAGTCGCTGAGGATCCCAGCCGCATGGACGGCCCGGAAACCGGGGGTTCATTGGATCGTGAAGGCATTCGACGGTGGAGAACATGGCTCCGCTCACCGACCCACACGACTGTCACCTCCCGTGCGACCAAGCGGACGTCGCGGCATCGAAAGCCTGGGCCTGGTTCGGCTCGGTGCGATCGGCCCTTCTTTCGAGGCCTCGTGCGGCGCCCTTTTCTTGCAAGCCATGGCCAAGGTGGCGCCAGCGATGAAGGACCGACGAGGCATGCGACGGGAAGACGCGGGAAACGCGGGCGTGGACATGATGCGTGGTGCGCGCAGTCGGCGTGCCGATGCGCATGTGTTGCATCGAGGTGCGCCGAATGCGCCGCAAAATGCCGCGAAAAATGGCGCCTCCATGCTCAACTGTGGCGTGAGTGCGCCGTTCCGTTTGGACAAGGAGGAGACGGTTAAAACGTGTCAAACGTCGATATGCGTATAAGATACTCATTGGGATAAGTTTCACCGGAGCACAGGAAGACGAATGCGCGTCCTCGCGGCAGACGATGACCAGGGCATACGCAACGTCCTCGAGCGTTGCCTGAAGAGTTGGGGCTACGACGTCACGATCGCCGTCGACGGTAGCGCCGCTTGGAAGATCCTGAAGCGGTCGGACTCCCCGCGCGTCGTCATCATCGACTGGGACATGCCCGGCTTGAAGGGCCTCGAGGTCGTGCGTCTCCTCCGCTCTGCCGAGCACGGCGAGCAGGTCTACGTCCTCATGCTCACGGGCCGACTCGACAAGGAGGACCTCGTGGAGGCCCTCGAGGCCGGCGCCGACGACTTCCTCACGAAGCCGTTCAACTCGCGTGAGCTCCAGCTCCGCCTCGCAAAGGCGGTGGCGTTCCACAAGGCCCTCGAGGCGCGGAAGGGCATCAAGCGCAACAGTCTCGTCTACGCCCCGCCGAGCGCGTCGATCCTCGGCGGCAAGTACCGCATGGAGAAGAAGATCGCCGAGGGCGGCATGGCGAGCATCTGGCTCGGCATGCACCTGTCGCTCGGCATCAACGTGGCCATCAAGTTCATGAAGCCGGGCATGGCCGAGGAGCCCGACTACGCCAGCTTCGAGCGGGAGGCGCGTGCTGCGGCTCAGCTCCGGAACGAGCACATCGTTCACATCTACGATCACGGCGTCACGTCCGAGGGCGTGCCTTACCTCGTCATGGAGTACCTGGCAGGCGAGTCCCTCGGCGACCGCATCGATCGCGTGGGCCCCCTCCCCGCGCTCGAGGTCGCCGACTACGTGGAGCAGACGGCGAAGGCCCTCACCGAGGCCCACGACCGCCTCATCATCCATCGCGACGTGAAGCCCGAGAACATCATCCTCATGGAGGACAAGGATCGTCCGTTCGGGCTCGCAAAGCTCGTCGACTTCGGCCTCGCGAAGCCGAAGACCACGGAGACGACCGAGGGCGGCATGATCTCGGGCACGCCGAGCTACATGTCCCCGGAGCACCTTCGCGCCCAGGCGCCGCCGAACCCCGGCCTCGACATGTGGGCGCTCGCCGCGACCGCGTTCACCGCGCTCACCGCCACGATCCCCTTCGACGGCGACACCCTCCCCGAGATCATGAAGGCGATCTGCGGGACGCCCCCGCCCGTCCCCTCCTCGCGCAACCCCGTCCTCACGCCCGCCATCGACGCGTGGTTCGCGAAGGCCTGCGCGAAGGACCCGACGAAGCGCTTCCCTTCCCCGATGGAGCTCGCGGCCGCGCTCAAGGCCGCGTGCGCCGACGTGCCGACGGTGTCGATCAAGGGCGAGCCGATGACGAAGTCGCCTCGCCTCCGCGGTCTGGCTCCCACGGAGGCCGATCCGGCGTCGCTCAGCCGTGACACGCTGGTCGATCGCGATCCTCCAACCTCGACGGACTCGCGTATACGCTCCTCGGCGTGACGAGCCTCGAAGAGAACCGCGCCCGGAGCCGGAGCTACACCGGCCGGGAGACGTGTGACCGCTGCTGTCGACCGCGCCCAGCCTGCTACTGCGCGCACCTGCCCTCGATCGCGACGAAGACGCGCCTCGTCCTTCTCCAGCACCCGCGCGAGCGTGAGGTGCCCATCGGCACGGCGCGCATGGCGAGCCTCTGCCTCGAGAATTCGGAGCTCCACGTCGGCATCGACTGGACCGACTCCGCGCCCCTGAAGCGTGCGCTCTCGGATCCCGAGCGTTCGCCGATCCTGCTCTATCCAGGGGCCGACGCGATCGACATCCAGAAGCATCCGCCGCCGGGCCCGGTCACGCTGGTCGTCGTCGATGGGACATGGGCGCTCACGAAGAAGATCGTGCGCGTGAATCCGATCCTCCAGTCGCTGCCGCGATACGCGTTCATCCCGCCCGCCGCGAGCGAATACCGCATCCGGCGCGAGCCCAATTTCGAGTCGGTCTCGACCATCGAAGCGCTCATTCACACGCTCTCCGCGCTCGAGGGAGACCCCGAGCGGTTCGCGGCGATGATGGCACCGTTTCGCGCGATGGTGGACTACCAGATCGCGTGCCAGTCGACGCTGCACGGCGCGCGCGTCCGCCACGCCAAGCATCGCGCGCGCGAGCGACGGATGCGCGTGCCCCGCGCCTTCGAGGAGCGCATCGAGGACATCGTGATCGTCGTGGGCGAGGCGAACTCCTGGGCGTACGCCGAGCGCGCGAAGGATCCCTCGCGGAGGGACGAGCTCATTCACTGGGCCGTGCATCGCCCGTCGACGGGCGAGACGCAGTCGTTCGTCGTGAAGCCGCTCGGCGCGCTCTCGCCAGGCACGCCGAAGCACACGGGCCTCGACCTCGACGTCCTCGACCGCGGGACGACGCTCGAAGACGTGCACGCCCGGTGGCGTACCTTCGTCCGCGACACGGACGTCGTGTGCTCGTGGGGCAAATACGAAATATCGCTCTTCGCGAGCGGCGGCGGCTACTTGCCAAAGACGCATATCGACCTACGGCAGGTGACGCGCGAGGTCACCCAGGGCAACGTGCATTCCCTCCGCGCGTTCCCCTCGGGCGTGGACGGCGCGGTCGACATCGGTGGTGTCGCGGTGCCGGGCCGCGCCGGCCGGAAGCTGCACGCGCTGATCGACGTCGTGAGGGCGCTCGTCGAGAAGCGGCCCGCTACTTCGGAATGACGCTGAAGGTCGCGTCGTCCATCGCGAGCGCGCACTCGTCGGTGTTCTGCGTGCAACCGAGCTTGAGCCGGACGGGGTTGCCAGCGCCGGCGGAGCTCTTGACCGACGCGGCGCCGGGGCAGACGTTCGTGCCGACCGAGAGGTACGCCGTCCACGTGTTCTCGGCGTAGACGCCATAGACGTCGACGTCCAACGAGTCGCTGCTCGCCGCCGGCGGCAGCTCGTACCCCAGTGTGCAGCTGGTCGTCGATGCGCAGAGCTTGAGCTTGCCGTTCGCGACGACGATGGTGAGGGCCGCGTTCCCGCCCGCGCCGAGCTCCAGGATGTTGCCCTCCGTCGTGGCGCTCACGGCTCCGACCTTGAAGCCGACCTCGAAGGCGAAGCTCGATGCGCCCGCGAGCTGCGCCTCGAGGAAGCCTTTCTTCTGCATCACGCATCTCCCGGCGATGCGCCTGAAGACGGGGTCCATTCCCTGGTTGTCCCAGACCTTCTCGTCGCCGCATGCGTCCGCCGTGCACGTCGCGCTGCTCGGCACGCACGAGACTCGCCCACACGTCGGACCGCTCGTCGTCGCATCCATCCCGGCATCGGTCGGCACCCGGGAGGCATCGGGCGCGGCGATCACGTTCCCATCCGACAGCGCGATCGTGCCGTCCGTCGAGGCTCGCGCGTCGGAGGGAGCGCTCGTCAGCCCACCATCCGGACGCCCGCCGTCCAAGAGCGCGTCGTCGCCGACCTCGTAGTCGCCAAGGCCCGTGATGGCGGCGCAGCTCGAGGCGGCGAGCAGCAAGAACGCCCCATGACGGCTCACCCCCCACAGAATACGGGCATTTCTCCGGATCGGAGTTCCTGTTCGCTCGAGGAAGCGTGTCGGTCTCGAGACCGACCTCCGCTCGGGGCCGACACCGTCCTACAGGGGACGAGCATCCCGAACTGGAAATGCCGGTGAAATGGCGCGACCATCCATGGGAATGCCGCCGGACTCTGCCAGAGAGAGCCCGCTCGCCTCGGGCTCGAAGCTCGACGGGTACGAGCTGCTTTGGCCGATCGGCGAAGGCGGCATGGCCACCGTCTGGGTGGCGCGGCTCCTTCGCAAGCACGGCTTCGAGAAGCTCGTCGCCATCAAGACCATCCTCCCGAAGTTCGCCGAGGATGAAGCTTTCCAGACGATGTTCCTCGACGAGGCGCGCATCGCCTCGCGGATCGATCACCCGAACGTCGCGCACATCCACGACCTCGGCGAGCACGAGGACATCCTCTACCTCGTCATGGAGTACGTGGACGGCGACGCGCTGACGCGTCTCCGCAAGATCGTGAACAAGCGGGGAAAGACGTTCCCCGTCGGCATCGCGCTGAAGGTGATGGCCGACGTGCTCGCGGGACTTCACGCCGCGCACGAGCTGAAAGGCGTCGACGGCAAGCCGCTCGGCGTCGTACATCGCGACGTCTCTCCACAGAATATTCTCATCACCACGGACGGCTCATCGAAGCTCATCGACTTCGGCGTGGCGAAGGCCGCCGGCCGCCTCACGGCGGAGACCCACACGGGTTACGTCAAGGGCAAGGTCCAGTACATGGCGCCCGAGCAGGCGCTCGGCAAGAACGTCGATCGGCGCGCGGATATCTGGGCGGTCGGCGCGGTGATCTATCACCTCGTCGCCAATCGCCCGCCGTTCGAGGCCGACAATCAGCTCGCGCTCCTGAATTTGCTCCAGCGCGGCCGCCCGCCGGCGCCGCTCGACCCGAACGTCCCCACGTCCGTGTCGGACATCATCAAGAAGGCGCTCACGCACAACGCGATGCAGCGCTTCCAGACCGCGGCGGAGATGCGCGCCGCCATCGACAAGACAGGGCTCATCGCGACGCAAGAAGAGGTCGCCGACTTCGTCCGCGAGCACCTGGGCGACATGGCGGAGCGCCGCCGCTCGGCGATCGCGTCGGCGATCCAGAGCCTCGAGACGGGCGCGCCGCCGCCGGTCATGCAGATGCCGCCGATGCCCGTCTCGTCGACCCCGATGATGGAGCCGGGCGGCTCGACCCAGCGCATCGATCCGAAGCAGCTCCCGAACTTCGGGGTGTACGCGCGGCAGCCGACCCCGACGGGGCCGCACCGCCCGCCGCCGCCGAGCGATCCGCGCATCGGCCCGCCGACGCCGCACTCCTTCCCGACCGCGCCGAACACGAACCCCGGCATCGGCACGCTACCCAACACACCGCGGCGAACGGAGCCGGCCATGGTCGCGGTCGCGCTGCCGGTCCCGCCGCCGCCCCCGCCCTCCATCACCGCGACTCCGCCGCCGTTCCTCGGCGCCCCGACCATGCCGACGGAGCCGCTCCCGCCGCTGGATGCGAGCTACGACAACGCCTTCAACGACAACACCAACACGAACGGCGGCTCGCTCGGTCTCGCGTCCATCAGCTCCTCGATCAGCACGAGGCGCCCGCGCAACGTGCCGCTCATCGCGGGCGGGATCGGCGGCGGGCTCGCGCTCATCGGAGTCCTCCTCCTGGCCGTGAGCGTCGGCCGCGGCGGCGGAAAGAAGCTCGACTCGGAGTTCTCGCCGCTGCCCTCGACGGGCACGGCCAGCGCGCCCGCGACGACGGCGCCGCCTCCCCCGCCGACCGACGAGCTGCCGGCGGCGCCCGCACCCGCGCCCGCGCCCGAGCCGGCGCCCGAGCCGGTGACGCCCGCGAAAGATCCGGCGGCGAAGCCCGTCGCGCCCACGCCGGCGCCCGTGGCTCATCCAGTGACGAGTGGTGGTGTCGGCCAGCCGTTCAGGCCGGCGCCCGCAGGATCGGGACGCAAGAAACCGAGGGTCGATGACGGCTTCTAAGTGGATGACGGCGGCGCTGATCGGCAGCGCCCTTCTCGCATTTTCATCGGGCGCGCTCGCGGAGCCGACGCAGCAAGAACGAGAGCGCGCGAGAGACCTGATGGCGGAGGGTCGCGACAAGCGCGACAAGAACGACGTCGCGGGCGCGCTCGAGGCCTTCAAGCAGGCCGACGCGATCATGCACGTGCCGACCACCGGCTACGAGGTCGCGAAGACGCAGCAGGCGGTCGGCAAGCTCGTCGAGGCACGCGAGACGGTCGAAGCGATCGCGAAGCTCCCCGTGTCGCCGAGCGATCCCGCGCCCTTCGCGGAGGCCCGCTCCAAGGCGGAGGCGCTCGGTAAGGAGCTCGACGCCAAGCTCGGCCACCTGAAGATCTCGGCCGCCACAGGCGCGAGCGTGAAGATCGACGACACGGCGGTCGCGTCCCCCGACGGGATCGCGCATGTGATGCCCGGCAAGCACGTCGTCACCGACGGCACGTCGCGCGTCGAGATCACGGTCGCGGCCGGCGAGACCAAGGACGTCCCGCTCGGCGGCAGCGACCCGAAGACGGCGATGGTGGCGACGCCGGAGGCCGCGCCGAGCAAGTTCCACGTCTCGACCTTGAGCCTGATCGGCTTCGGCGTCGGCGCGGCGGGCCTCGCCGTCGGCACGGTGACGGGCATCATGGCCATCGGCGACGAGAGCGACCTCTCGGACAAGTGCGGCGGCACGAAGAAGTGCAACAAGTCGGTCGAGGGCGACCTCGACAGCGCGAAGACGAAGGCCACCATCTCCACCATCGGCTTCATCGTCGCGGGCGTAGGCATCGCGGTCGGCGTCGTGGGCTTCTTCATCCAGCCGAAGACCGAAGCGAAGGTCGGCGCGGTGAAGATCGACTTCGCGCGCCTCCGCGCGACGTTCTGATCACCGAGCATGCGCTCGGTGATTCAGAGCACGAGGGCGTGCGGGTTCGCGCCGAACGGCTTCGTCGGCGACTTCAGGACCTCGTTCAGGTAGGCCCACATGCCCGGAATGTCGGGCGTGTTGTCCTTCATGTTCACGTCCTTGCCGACGTTGCCCGTGGAGCCCGACTTCACGTACTTGCCCATCACCGTGACCGCGCAGTTCGGCTGGTGATCGGAGCCCGGGAGGCTCCGCGCGAAGTCGCCAAAGACGCAGACGACGACGTTGCGGTCCGCCTCCGCCCACATGTTCTCGAAGAACTTCTTCAGCGGCGGCAAGATGTCGTTGTTCATCTTGTTGCGGACCTCGTTGCCGCCGGTGTCGCCGTGGGAGTCCCAGCCGTCATCGATGGCGATGACGACGTTCGCGCCCGCCGTGATCATGAGCTCGGCGGCGGCGACGCGAGACTTCCAGTCGTCGACGGAGGTCGAGTCGTTGAGACCGTAGTCCTGATTCAGCTTGGCGAAGCTGAAGGGCTTCGTCGGCTTTCGGAGGAGCGCCGAGGCGGTCGGATAGCCCTGATTGAGGGCGAGCAACGAGCTCGGATTGGCGTCGAGCGTGCCCTTCGACATCAGCGCCGCGCGCTCGAGCGCGGCCGCGGTGATGGTGCGGTCCGGGTTCCGCTCGCTGTTCTGCGCCGCGCCGAGCGCCGCGATCGTCGCTTCCATGTCCGCGATCGTCTGGAGCGTGACGCCGTTCTCCGGCGTCTTGATGCCCGGTACGTTGTCGTTGCCGAGGACCGCCGCCTTGATCGCCGCGTCACCGCCGAGCGCGTCGGCGAGCTGGAGCACGTAGCTCTTCGACTGGCTCGACCACCACTTCTGCATCTGGCTGTCGTCGTGGTCGGTGAGGTTGTGCGCGACGCCGATCGTCGCGAGCTTCGTCTTCACCTTCGGGTCGAGCGTTCCGTAGGTCGGCGCGTCGATGAAGAGATCGTTCGCGATCGCCTCGATGTTGCCGTCGTCGATGCCGAAGCTGCCCTTCATGCCGCTCGGCGCGCTGAAGAGCGCGTTGTAGCCGCCGCGCAGGTACACGCAGAAGAGCGCCGGCTTCTCGTTGTCCGCCTTCGCCTCGCCTTCCCAGCCGCGGCCCGAGCCCACGAGGCGTGTGCCGATGGCGGCGCCCGCGCCGTAGGTGAGCCCCTTGATGAAGGACCGGCGGCTGATCACACCTGGGGAGACGAGCGGCTTCTTCATTTCAGTACGTCAGAAATCCGGAGGCCGAGAGAAGAGAGGCACACGTGTACGCCCAGCGCCGCTGCGCGTTCGGCTCGGAGGCGGAGTCGGTGAGGGCGACGTCGGTGCACGCCTTCACCTCTTCGTCGGTGGCGTTGCGACTCCAGAACTTGCGCGCCATGGTCTTGCACTGCGTGGCGGCGCTCTCGGGCGTCGGCGCCGCGCTGAACGAGGCCTTGTTCTTGTCGACGTAGGTGAGGCAGCCGTCGAAGGCCACGCGATACGCGGTGAAGAGCTGGATCGCGCTGCCCTTCGGCTCCTGCGTGAAGCGCTCGGGCGGGCGGCCGAAGGTCGACTCCGCGCCCTCGAGCGAGTCGGGTGTGACGCCGATCACGCGCTCGTACTCCCCGCGCAGCGCGCTGTACGGCTTCATGCGAGCGCGGTCGACGTTGATCTTCGCGTTCACGCGGCCGTCGTTGAGGTTCGTGTCCGCGAAGCCCTTGTACGTGAGGCCTTGCTCGGTGCACTTCGGCGTCGCGGGATCATTCTCGTCGGGCCCGCCCACGTTGCGGCGCTTGCCCTCTTCCTCGGGGTCGTCGCAGCTCGCGAGCCCGAAGATGACCCCGACGAGGACGAGGATCGCCCGCTTGATCGAACCCCGGGAACGGAACGGGAGGGTCATTCGCAGAACGCCTTGTTCTGGGCGACGGCGCCGAGCGCCGACTCGATCGTGCCCTGAGCCCCGTAGGCTTGCATGCAGGTGTCGAAGATCGGGCCTTCGCAGAGGTTCTCGTCGCGGCCGTAGAGGTAGTTGAAGGCGAGGCGGCACTGGCGGAACTTGAACGCGTCCGAATTGACGAGCGCGGTGACGAGCTCCTTGTCGTCCTTGACCGTGATCCCGCCGAGCACCGTCTGCGGGCCGCCCTCCGGGGCCTTGAACTCGATCTCGTCGCTGTTCGCGTCGTCGTCGCGGCGCGTGAGCACGGTCGCGAGCTTGTCGAGCGCGTACCATGGGTCCTTGTGGCAGCCCGCGCACGGCTGATTCGCACGCCCCTTCGCGGAGACGTCGACGTTCGGCTCGTTCGTCACCGCGACCAGCTTCAGGCCGATCGTGTTCTGTAGCATGTGATACGCGGTCGAGATCTTGAGCCCTTCGAGCTCGTTACCCGCATATCGCTGCAGCCATTTGCGACTACGGAAGTAGCCGAGGCCCTCCGGATTGTCGGTGATGGTGACGTTGCCCTCGTCGTCCTGCTGCAGGTCATATGGCCCGACGAAGAGATCCTTCCAGGGCTTTCCCCGCTCGAGGATGTGCTTCGTCAGGTAGTACGGCGCGTCGCCGCCGGGCTCGTCGGCGGGGCTCCGGTTGTACGTCGCGTTGATGAAGCGCGCGAACTTCTCCCGGAACTGCTCGGACTTGAGGAGCGTCGGCACCTGCGACTGCGGATCCGCCGATGCGAGGAGCGTCGCGGTCGGCGCCTCGCCCGTGATGGCGACGGAGATCCGCATCGCGCACGTCTCGTTCTTCGCCGCGACGTCCACGTCGTCGGCACGCACCCCTCGGCTCGCCAGAGCGACGCCGAGAGCGACGGCGAGGACGGGGGCCAGGCTGCCGCGTTTCACGACGCCTAGTAAACCACGTCCGGCCGCGTCAGGCCTTCACCTTCTCGTTACCGGGATCGAACATCGGACGTAGCGAAGCGACCGCCGGCCAGCGCTTGCCCGCGATGTCGATGTCCCAGGTGCCGGCGTCCAGCCACTTCTGGTCGATGGACTCGCTGCCCGACTCGATCATCGCGAGCCCGACCGCGCCGCCGAGTGAGAAACCGTAGGAGGCGGCCCGCACGTATCCCACCGGCACATCGTTTCGACGGACGACCTCGGCGTGGAAGAGGAGCGGCTCGGGGTCGGTGACGCGGACCTGGAGGAGGCGCTTCCGGAGCGGGCCCTCCTCCTTCTTCTTCAGCACCGCCTCCTTCCCGAGGAAGCCGCCCGGCTTCTTCAGGTCCATCGCGAAGCCGAGGCCGGCCTCGAGGATCGAGTCCGTGTTGTCGATGTCGTGACCGTAATCGCGGTAGCCCTTCTCCATGCGGAGGCTGCCGAGCGATTTCAGGCCTGCATGCCGGAGGCCGAGCTTCGCGCCCGCCGCCACGATGCGATCGTAGACGTGCACCGCCTGCTCCGTCGGCACGTAGAGCTCGTAGCCGAGCTCGCCGAGGTACGTGATGCGGAGGCAGAGGACGCGGGCATAGCCGATGTCGATGCGCCGGGCGTCGCGGAAGAGGAACGCGTCGTTCGACATGTCGTGGTTCGTGATCGACTGCAGGAGCTCCCGAGAGCGCGGGCCCTGCACGTTGATCTGCGCGAACGCGGAGGTCTGATCGGAGACGAACGCGTGCGCGTCGCCGATGTGCTTCTTCATCCACCACTCGACGTGGCGCTTCGTGTTGTCGGAGGCGACGACGAAGTAATCACCGTCCTCGAGCTTCGTCACGGTGAGGTCGGCCTGGAGCTTCCCCGCCTCGTCGAGCCACTGCGTGTACGTGACGCGCCCGCTCTCGGCGTCGACGTTGCCGCCCGAGATCCAGTTCAGGATCTTCCCCGCGTCGCGTCCCTGGACCTGGAACTTCGACATGAAGGACATATCCATGACGATGACGCCGTTTCGCGCCGCCTCGTGCTCCGCGCGCCAGCTCTCGAACCACGCCGGCTTGCCCCACGTGAGCGGCCCCGGCTCCGGGACGATGCCCGCGCCCGCGTACCAGTCCGCGCCCTCCCAGCCGCTGACGTCACGGAAATACGCGCCCTGTGCCACGAGGCGATCGTGCAGCGCGCTCCGCTTGGCGTCGCGCGCCGTCATCAGCGAGCGCGTCGGATAATGGCATTGATAGACCATGCCCAGCGACTCCACGGTTCGCGTTCGGCGATATTCGGGAGTCGTCTGATAGGCCTGCAGGCGGGCGATATCGAATCCGGTCACGTCGACGTCGGGGCGGCCGTCGAGGATCCAGTGCGCGAGCACGCGCCCGAGGCCGCCGCCGGTCAAGATGCCAATCGAGTTGAGGCCCGCGGCGACGAAGTAATTCTTGATCTCGGGCACCTCTCCGACGCACGGCGAGAGATCCGGCGTGAAGCTCTCGGGGCCGCAAAAGAATTTCCGGATCCCGACCTCGAGCGTGGCCGGCACGCGGCTCATCGCGCGCTCGACATACGGGCCCATGCGGTCCCAGTCGGGCGTGATCTCACCGAAGGAGAAATCGTCGGGCACGCCCTCGACCTTCCATGGTGTGCAGATCGGCTCGAAGAGGCCGACCATCAGGCCGCCGACCTCCTCACGGAAATACCCGTGATGCGCCGGGTCCTCGAGGACGGGCCAGTTGCCGATCCCGGGTATGCGATCCGTGATGAGATAATAGTGCTCCGCGGACTGTAGCGGGATGCTCACGCCGTTCCGCGCGCCGAGCTGCCGGGCCCACATGCCGGCGCAGTTCACGATGTACTCGCACTCGATGTGGCCGAGGTTCGTGTCGACGCCCGTGACCGCGGGCCGCCCCGCCACCGTCTTCGTCGTGACGCGCTCCACCGCGACGCCCTCGAGGACGGTCGCGCCCTTCATGCGCGCGCCCTTCGCGAGCGACATCGTGACGTCGACAGGGTTCGCCTTGCCGTCCTCCTTCACGTAGAAGCCGGCCTTCAGGTCGTCGACGCGCGCGATCGGGAAGAGCTCCTTGATCTGCGCCGGCGAGATCTCGTGCACGTCGACCCCGCAATGGCGATTGAACGCGGCGATGCGGCGGTACTCGATGAGGCGGTCCTCGTCCGCGGCCGCCTCGATGAAGCCCACGGGCTGGAAGCCGGTCGCGAGGCCGGTCTCGGCTTCGAGCGACGCGTACAGCTTCTGCGTGTACTTCCGCATCTCGGTCTGGGTCTCCGAGAAGGAGCCGAACGTGACCATGAGGCCCGCGGCATGCCAGGTGGTCCCCGAGGTGAGGCGGTCGCGCTCGAGGAGAACGACGTCTTTGCACCCCAGATGGGCCAGGTGGTAGGCGACGGAGCAGCCAATGATTCCGCCGCCGATCACCACGACGCGCGCCTGCTTCGGCAACGTTCCGGTCATGCGTCGGACATACACCGGTGCCGTGTAAGGTGGAATCCGGTCCTGCGTTGATCCAGGGCATGCGCGGTCCGATTGCCCTTCTCATCCATTCCCTGGTCCTCGCGACGGCCGGCCTCCTCGCAGGGTGCGAGTCGAACCTGCCCACACCTGTCCCGCCCGAGCCGCCGATCGGGCAGGGCCCGATCGCGGTCGAGGCTCCGCCGGACGCGACGCCGCGCGTCGTGCGCCGGCTCGTCGCCGAGGCCCGGCAGCAGATGGAAAGAGACCGTCTGATGGTGGCCGAGCTCCGCGATCCCCGCGGCCGCGCGCGCGCCCAGGACGAGGCGGACGCGCTCGACCGCGAGCTCGCCAGCCTCGCCCAGCGCGTCGACGACCCGGACAGCGACAACCTGGACGAGGTCATGAGCCGCCTCCAGCTCCTCGACACGCGCATCGACATCTTCCACGACAAGCTCCGCGCGGCGACCGAGCGCTCCACCGCTGTCCTGAAGGACTGAGTCCGCGCTCCGCCGGCGCGGTCACCCGAACTTCGACATCGCCTCGCTGGCCCGCGCCGAGCCGGGATCGAGCAAGAACGCCTCGTACGCGTAGCGGGAGGCGTCTCCGCCCTCCGCGCGCTCGGCGAGATCCGCATACGCGAGGCTCATGATGCGGTAGCGGTCCTGCGTGCCGAAGCCCGCCTCGAGCCACGGCTCGAGGTAACTGTAGCGTCCGAACGCGGGCGACTTGCCGGCCGGGCGCCAGAAGACGGTGTCGGGGAGCGCCGCCTCCTGCTCGGGCGTGATCCAGGCCTTCCCCGCGACGCTCGCGAGCGCCTCCGTGTCTTCGAAGTTGCCGAAGAGGGCGAGGAGCTTCGCTGCGTCGAGCGAGCCGCCGACCGCGTCGCGCAGGCCGCGGCGCACCGCGTCTTCCTGATCCTTCATGAGGTTCATGAAGTGGACGCGCGCCTTCGCCCACTCCCACGACCTGGCCGGCTCGATGCGCGTCGCGATCTCGGCCGCGGCGCGCGCGAGCGGCTCGTCGTGCTCCGCGCTCGTGAGCGTGGCGATGAGCCACGACATCGGCATGTTGGCTGGCAAGCTGTTCGCGGGAAGATGCACGTGCTCCGGACGGCGCACGACCCACGGCTGGAGATTCATGTCCACGATGTCGACGAACGCCTGCGGCTTCCCGATGGTCACGACCCCGCCGAGCAAGGCCCGGAACGCGCGATCCTCCTGGGGATCGAAGAACATCGCCACCGCCGCGTCGAGGATGGCCTCGCGATCGACGTCCCGCGCCGCCTCGAGGACCGCGAACGACGCGTAGCGCGCGCCCGCCTTGGCCGTACGATCCGTCATGACACGGCGGAGCCGATCGCGGAGGCGGACCGCGTCTCCGAGGAGCGCCATCGCCTCGCAGTAGGCGCCGAGGATCGACTCGATCTGGAAGCTGCTCCGCGACGCGCGCCCGAGGAGACGCGACATCCCGCGCTCGAGCTCGGCGAGCGCGGACTGCTTCATCGGCGTGGTCGCCGTCTCCGCGAAGCGCCGCGCGAGCTCCGTCGCCTGGGTCAGGTCCTCGCCGAGATCCAGCGCGCGCGCGAGGGTCTGCGCCGCGTCGCCTTCGAAGAGCGCCACCTGCTCCCCGAACGCGGCCACCGCGACCGAGGTCTCCTCGTGCCTGCGGTTGTCGGTCACGCGCTTCGCGAGCGCCTTCTGCGCGCGATCGCGGAGGTCCGGTCGCCGCGCGACCACGCCGCGCACGAGCGCGAGCGCGCCGAGGACCTTCTCGATGGGATGGCCGGCCTCGATCGTCGCGAGGGTCTCCTCCGCCGATACCGCCGCCGCGAGCGCGTCGCGCGCCGCCACGGAGATGCGTGAGATCGGCGGCACCGAGATGCGGAGGCGGGAGGCGATGGTGGCGAAGCGGATGGGCCAGCGGCGGCGGAACGGCTCCACGAGGAACGCGTTCATCTCGGAGTCGTCCGCGCGGACGAGGAGCTCCTCCGCGAGCTCGCCGAGCTCGTCTTCCTTCTCCGGCCAGGCGAGGAGGTCGAGGGCGCCCCATGCGTCGATCCGCTTCTGGAGCGGCAGGTTCTGGGACCGCACGAGCGCGCTCCAGAAGGCGCGCAGATCCGGCTCGTCGGCCGCGAACGGCGCGAGCGCGGAGGCGGGGAGCCCGTGGATGCTGGCGTGGCGCGCGAAGGCAACGAGCGCGACCGGCGACTTCGTCCGGAGGCCCTCGAGGATGCGGAGCATGGCGTCGAACGGGATCTTCGCCCCCGCGCGGAGCTTGCGATCCGTGCGCGAGCCGATGACGTCGAGCGAGGCGCGAAGGAGCGGCTCGAAGCGATGTAGCTCGCTCGGGAGCCAGCGGATGACCTCGGGGAGCAGGCTCAGCGAGACGAGGAAGCGGTCGTCGACGTCGCCCACGTGCTTCGCGAGATCCGCGAGACGAACGCGGCGCGGCAACGTCTGCGCCTCGTCGCGGTAGAGCCGCGCCAGCTCCTCCTCCGTCGGCACGTCCACCGCAGGGAGGAGGCCATTTTCCTGAAGATCCAGCGCCAGCTCCGGCACGACGAGCCCGACGAGGACATCGAGGCGCGCGGGCTTCGGCTCCCTGCGCACGAGCGCGAGGGCGCGGCGGTCGCCCTCCGCGGCGAGGTCCGCCGCGTTCGCGCTGAGCGCGTGGAGGGCGATCCACGGCAGCGCGAAGGCGTCGTCGCGGATGCGCTGGAGCAGCCGCTCCGCGAGGCCACGCGCGTTGTCGCGAAAGAGATCGATCCACAAGCGAACGTGCTCGTCGAACTGCGGTGGCTGCTCGTACTGGAGCGCCTGCTTCGCGGCTGCGAGCGCGACGTCGACGATGGCGGGCGCGATCCAGTCGAGCTCGAGGACGCCGTGCGCGCGGTCGTACTCGACGGCGGCGCGAAGGAGCGCCGCGTGGCGCGCCTCGACCTCGCGATCGAGCGGCAGCACGCGGACGCGCTCCGCGAGCAGCTTGGCGGAGCTCGGGTCCCACTGCACGTGGAGCGAGGCCGCCTCGAGCGCGCTCGGTCGCTTGTCGATGAGGTCCGCGAGCGCGACCGGATCCGCGAGCGCGGCGGCGAGCGATCTCTCCTCGGGCGAGAGGTCGCTCCAGGCGTCCGTGCGCGGGAGCGGCGCGGTGACGAGCCCGCCGATGCGCCGCTCGTCGGCGAAGAAGGACGGCGTGGACCGATGGATGTCGGCGAGGGCGTGCAGACACGCGACGCGGATCGCGGTGGGCTCGCGCGACGCGGAGAGGAGCTCCACGAAGAGCCCCGTCGCGGTCTCCTCGAGACCACGCTCCTCGTAGACGCGCGCGAGGATGGTGTGCACGGCGAGGAGGCGCGTCTCCTCCGGAAGCTCCGGGGCGCGCGCGATCGTGCGAAAGCGCGCCGTCCACCCCTCCGGCCACGAGCGAAAGCGCTCCCGCAGGGCGTCGAGGTCGATCTCCGTCCCGAGCACCTCCGCCGCGCGGAGGCACACGTCGGCGGGCTGCTTCGCGTCGGTCGCGATCGCGAGGAGACCGTCCACCGCGGCGGTGACGGCCACGCTCTTCCGAGCCTCCTTCTTCAGGTGCTCGCGCAGCCGCTCGAGGCTCTGCAAGCGCGTGGCATGAAGGCGCTTGCCGGTCGCGTCGGCGAGGAGCCGCTTCACCTCGGCCTCGGTCACCGCCATCGGAAGGCTTGCGAGTCTACGCGCCGGGGACCGCTCCCGTCACCATACGTATCGGCACACCGGGAGCTCATGCGCCGAATTGCCGCCGTCACCGCCTCCACCATCGCCCGCGCGCGATACCCGTGGACCAGGAAGGACGGACGCCTCGAGCCGGGCGAGACCTTCACGCTGAACGACCGGGACGAGGTGAACCCGATCACGACCGCGACCATTGGCGTGACGACGCAGTCGCGATCTAAGCTTCGCCCGTGGACGAGATCGCCGCGCTCCTGCGAGGAAGACGCGTCGTCGCGTTGACCGGCGCGGGCCTCAGCACGGAGTCCGGGATTCCCGACTACCGGAGCCCGGAGGCCTTGAAACGGCCGCGCCGTCCCATCCAGGGCCCGGAGTTCGTACGGAGCGCCAAGCTCCGCCGTCGTTACTGGGCGCGCGCGATGGTGGGCTGGGAGAGCTTCCGCCGCGCGGAGCCCAACGCGGGCCATCACGCGTTCGCCGCGCTCGAGCGCTCGGGAGCCCTCGTGGGGCTCATCACGCAGAACGTCGATCGCCTTCATCACAAGGCGGGCAGCCGCAAGGTGGTCGAGCTCCACGGCGCGCTCGCCGATGTCGTCTGCCTCGAGTGCCATCGCATGGAGGAGCGCGACGACGTGCAGGCGCGCATGCGCGCGGAGAACCCGGGCTGGCTCGACGGGGCGGCGCCGCTTGCGCCCGACGGCGACGCGGAGCTCGCCGAGGAGCTCGTGGAGCGCTTCGTCCCGCCATCGTGCGGCGTGTGCGGAGGCGCGATGAAGCCGGACGTCGTGTTCTTCGGCCACAACGTGGCGAAGCCCGTGGTCGACCGCGCCTTCGCGATGCTCGACGAGGCCGAGGCGCTGCTCGTCGCGGGCACCTCTCTGGCCGTCTTCTCGGGCTATCGGTTCCTCCTCAAGGCGGCGGAGCGCGACATGACGATCGCGATCGTCAACCGTGGTCCGGTCCGCGGGGAGGAGCGCGCGACGCTCAAGGTGGACGCGGCGGCGGGGGACGCGCTGACGGATCTCGTCCGGCGAATGACGATATGATCCGGGGCGATGCTTCGCCGGTCCGCGCTCGTCGTCTTGCTCGTCGCTTGTGGCTCGGAGCCGCCACCACCTCCGGTCATGGTGCCGCCGCAGCCGCCGCAGGTCGCCCCCGGTCCGCCGCCGCCTCCCCCGCCCCCGCCGGTCGCGACGACCGAGGCGCCGCCGGAGACGAAGGAGTCCCCGCTCGAAGCCTACCTGCGCGACGCGACCAAGAAGACGAGCTGTAGCTCGTTCGACTACCACCCGACCGGCGGCCTCCAGAGCCTCTGGTGCCACAAGCCGGCGCGCGCGACGGTGGAGGCGCTGGCGCAGCTCGCCGGCGTCGATATCTTCAAATCGGGCCCGCACTCGAAGACGGACCTCGCGCTCGATTCCCGTTTCGAGTTTGGCCACTACAATCCCGAGTTCGTGAAGTGGCTCGTGGAGAAGGCGCCGCCGAGCCCACGTGACAGCGCGGTGCAGAAGGCGACACAGCCGTATTACGACAAGCACCTCGAGCCCCTCGCCAAGATCTTCTGGGTCACGCTCCAGAAAGCGAAATCCGAGCCGGAGTGCTTCGAGCGGGAGAAGAAGGCCTATTCCGACCTGATCGCGAAGAAGAAATTGCCCGAAGGCTATTACGAGCGCTGGTTCTACTGGATGAACCCCAAGTTCTGCGCGAAGGCGAAGACCGGTCTCGGGGCGAATCACGGCTTCGATTACTTCTCGAGCAACGGCTTCGACGGCGGCGTGGACGGCAATGTCACGAAGACGGTGATCGGCTTCTGGCTCCGCCGCTCGATGGACGGAACGATGGACGCGTTCGCGGAGGGCCTGAAGAAGCTCATCACGTCGTACGAGCCCGCGCTCCTGGAGAAGCGGTAGCCCGATGTTCCTCTTCGACGTCGACGAGAATCGAAAGGCGCTGATGCTCCGCGCCATGCGCGCGGTGGCGGAGGCGGACGGGGAGATCACGCCGAAGGAGCGCGCCCTCCTCGAGGTCTCGCGCGACGCCCTGCGCCTCGGCCCCACGAGCATCGAAGATCTCCCGAGATTCTCGACGGAGGAGGCCACGGGCCCGGACGGCGAGCGCATCGTCCAGGCGATGATCCTGATGGCGATCATGGACGGCACGGCGTCGAAGGAAGAGGCGGAGCTCGTGAAGTCCGTCGCCGAGCGCGCAGGCGTGAGCGACGCGCGCGTGGAGAACCTGCGCCAGCTCGCGGAGGGCCGTGTGCGCTGGATGCGCTTCGATCTCACGCGCCGCGGGTACGCGAGAGAGGAGCTCACGCGCACGGCGAAGGAGGAGGGTCTGGTCGGGGTATATCGGACCTTCGGCCCCCTGCTCGGCCTCGCCCGGGATCCGGAGGTCACACGAAAATACATCGCGTTTGGCGAATATCCGAAGGGCACCGTCGCGCGGGCCTATTTCGATCTGATCACGCAGAACGATCTCTCGTTTCCCGGAGAGGCGGGCGGCATCGCGGAGCGTGGCATGTGGCACGACATGCTGCACGTGGCGGGCGGATATCCGACGGACCCGATCGGCGAGGCCGAGGTCGTCGCGTTCATGGCCGGCTTCCGCAAGGAGGACCCGTTCTTCTGGCTCTTCACGGTCGCCCTCCAGTTCCAGGTCGGGCTCGTGATCTCTCCGTTCGCGCCCGGCGTGCCCGATCAGATCGATCCGCGCCGCTTCGTCCTCCACCACAAGCGCGGCTCGCTGGTGAGCTGCGACCTGTCGACGGAGTGGCGATTCGAGGAGGAGTGGGACGCCGACCTCGAGTCGGTGCGCCGGCGTCTCAACGTGCTGCCGGTCGAGTCCGTCTCGCTCTAGCGTCTCGGAGCGCCTTCGCCAGGACTGGCGGCGGCATGGCCTCGTTGAAGCGAAAGAGCTCGCGGCCCGTCTCGAAGTCGACGGCGAAGGTGGTCGGCGTGCCGACGATCTTGAAGCGGTCGCACGCCTGGAACACCTCGCGGCGCCCGTCCTCCGTCAGATCGACCTTGATCACCACCCAGTCCCGCAGCTCAGCGCGGACCTCGTCCGAGGCGATCGTCTCGCGCTCGATCTCCAGATCCGCCATGCTCCAGTCGGCGCCAAAATGGAGGAGCGCGAGCCGGCGCTCGTTCCGCGCGAGCGCCTCCCCCTCTGCCAGCGAACGCCACACGACCGGCGGCGGCGGCTCCTTTGGAGTCTTGCCGCACCCGCCAGCGAGGACGAGGAGCGCGACGACCCGCGCAATTGGCGCAATTCGGCGTCGCGGCATCTCTGCCATGACGAGCCGCCACGAAAGAAACTTCCCGGAAATCGCGAATCGGTCGCTGAGACGAGTCCGCGACGAGAGCATCGGATTTGCCGTGGTATCGCGTGCGGGCCATGCGCTTTGTCTGCCTTGCGAGCCTGCCGCTTCTCGCCCTCGCCGCCTGCGCCGGTCCCGGCGAAGAGCCCGTCTCCGCGGGCGAGTCCGCGCTCGAGGCGCCGCTCCCCATGCCGGAGGCGAGCACGCACTCGGCGATCACGCCCATGGGCATCCACTACGAGCGGTTCGCCTCGAAGGTCCCGAGCGCCGACGAGCGCGCCTTCCTGACCGACGCGACGCGCGAGCCGGCGGTGCCGCCGTCCGTGTCGAGCCTCCACCTCGAGCGCTTCGAGGTCGACCTCTACCCCAGCGGTGTGCCGAGCCCGTCGGACGTGAACCAGCACGCGATCGGCGATTGCTCTGCCGCCTCGGTGTGGGCCAGCCTCGCGATGCAGGCGCCCGGGTTCGTGCAGAGCCTCATCGACGACCACGGCGACGGCACCTTCGGCGTGCACGTCTTCGATCCGGCCGGCCGCAGGCTCGTGATCAACGTCGACTCGAAGTTCCTCGCGCGGAACGCGAACGACCTCGAGGCCGTCTCGGCAAAGAACGGCAAGGCGGACTGGGCGACCGTCCTCGAGAAGGCGGCCCTCAAGTACCTCGAGGTCTATCCGATCGTGGGTCGCATCGGCGGGATCGGCTCCGAGCTCGCCTCCCCCATCTTCACGGGCACGGGCGACAGCTATGCCTATTACCCTGGCTCGCTCACGCCGGCGCAGCTCACGCGCGTCGTGCGCGAGGAGCTCGCGCGCGGGAAGATCATCATCGGCGGCTTCCACGAGGTGCTCCCCATCGGCGACCTCAAGACCGTCACCGCGCACGCATACATGATCGCACGGCCGGCCGAGGCCGGAACGATGGTGACGATGCGGAACCCGTGGGGCGCGAGCCCGCGCGCGGCGGGCGGCTACGACACGACGCGCGACGGCCTCATCGACGTGCCCGCGACGACGTCGTGGGCGCAGACGGTCGACCTCCGCATCATCAGCCCGGGCGCGGCGGGCACGGCGGGCACCACCGAGCCGTACGAGCCCCCCGCGCTCACCGCCCCGATGATGGTTCGCATCGACCCCGGTACGCCCTAGCTACGCCATGTGCTCGATGCCGTCCGGCAATCGAACCCACGGGTGCATCCGATCTTCGTAGACGGAATAGACGGGCGTCGGGAGCGTGGGATCGCAGAACGCGCCGATGGCGACCGCCACCAGGTCCGGCATCGCGTCGAGGGTGTAGAAGACGGTCGAGCCGCACGTCGGGCAGAAGCGGAAGGTGGCCTTGCCGCCTTCGTCGCCGGTGCGGCCCCACTCCTGGGCCGTGCCTTCGCTCCGGACGTTCTCCTTCGCCCACCTTGCCTGCGCCGCGAAGGGCCCGCCGCTCCGCTTCTGGCAGGCGTGGCAGTGACAGATGGAGACGCGAATGGGCTCTCCCTGACAGACGACGCGAAGCTGCCCGCAGCTGCACGTCCCGATGCGCTCGCTCATGGCGGCGCACTCTAGCGGGGCTACTCGTCGCGCGGTAGGGACGCTTGCTCGAGCGCGTGGAGGAGGCGCGGCTCGCCGGCCTCGTCGTCGAGCGCGGTCTCGATCGCGACGCGCAGCTTCGGCGACTCGCAGGTGTCCACGACGACGCGCATGCGGTGGCGCCCTTCTTCGTCGAGGTGCCGGCGGAGCGCGAGGGCGGCGCCGGCGCGGGCTTCGCGCGGCGACGCGTCGTCCTCGAGGACACGCCAGAGCGCCTCCTGCGCGCCCTCCGCGCCGCGATAGGCCGCTTCGTCGCGGGTGGGCGCAGCGTCGTGAATGGCGGCGAGCCACTCCGCGATCGTCTTCTCTCCGCGCATGAGCCCCTCCGCGATGGGGGCGCTCGGCGCGCGAGCCTCGCGGAGCGCCTCGAGGCGGGCGTCGAGCGGCCGCTTGAGCTCCCATCCGTTGCGGTCGAAGACGCCGTAATGTCCATAGGTGCCCATGATGAGGCTTCCGGGCGCGCCCCCGCCGGTATTCAGCTCCTCGGCGCCGGTGCCGATGTCGAAGATCTCCCCGCCCTCGAGGTGAAGGCGAACTCCGCAATAGACCGTCCACGACGACGCCGACTCACCCTTCCTCGTGTTGCCCGCGCCCGTGCCGAGCCTCTGGATGGTCTCCGTCTTCCGGATCTTGGAATAAGGGATGAACTTCGTGAATCCGTACCTCTTGTAGCTGATCCCATCCTCGAGCAGCGCCGCGCGGGCGGGCCAGAAATACGCCGCGAGGAACAACGGCAGGAGACCGAGCGCCAGCGGCAGCGTGAAGTCGTAGCCGCGAGACCGCGACTGGAGAACGACGCCACCGATGATGAAGGCGAGGAAGATGAACAGCCCTTTCAGCCATCCCAGGCGCCATTCGAAGGGCGACAGGCACTTCACCTCGACCCGCTCCGGCATCGCACGCTCATTCTAGGTTTTGCTCGTGACGTGCGCGCAGAAGATTTGCCGTCTCCGCGAGACCGTGCGGACATGGCGAGGTGACGCTCGACGACGTCCCGCGCGAGTGGCTCGTGGCGATCGCCGCCGCGGGGCTCGTGTTCGTGGTCTGGAGCTGGCTCCGCGGGGTACTCCGCCGCGCGCGCCTGCGACATCGCTTCGACCGCGCCGCGGCCGGTGAGCGCGCCGCGCTCCCGCTCCTCGAGTCCCACGGCTTCGCGATCGAGGGCGCGCAGGTGTGCGGCCGCTACACGCTGCACGTGGACGGCGCGCCGATCGAGGTCGAGGTCCGTGCCGACTACGTCGTCTGCCGGAGCGGCGAGCGGTTCGTCGCCGAGGTGAAGACCGGCGCGGTGGCGACGAAGATCACGACCCCCGCCACGCGCCGCCAGCTCCTCGACTACCACCATGCCTTCGAGGTGGACGGCATCCTCCTCGTCGACGCCGAGGCCGGGCGCATCCATCGCGTGACCCTGCCCCAGCGCCGGCGCACGTCGGGCTTCTTCGAGCGCCTCTTCGACCGCGCGGGCTGAGCCCAGGCTCGCCGTCTCTCCCCTTGCGGTCGCGCCGGTCGTGCTTACGGTGGCCGTCGCTCGCGTGCCTCGGACTCCGCGTGGCACGAGCGCCCTCATCCCCTCCATGCAGTCGAACATACAGTCGCGCGCGATCCGCGCGATGCGGTGGTTCTCCATCCAGGACTCGCTCGGCACCGCCCCTGCCGAGGTCCTGCCCGCGGCCTACTGGTGCGGCCGCGTCGCCGAGCTCGAGCAGTCCATCCTCTACTCCGACGCGTGGACCATGTCCGACGCCGCCGGCGCGATGAGACGAGCGCCGGAGCTCGGCGGCGTCCTCTTCGCGCTCCGCCGGCCTCCGCTCGGCGGCGAGCTGGTCATCGCGATGAATCGCGTGACCGCTTATCTCTGGTTCGGGCAGCGCGGGCGACTCCACATTTCGCTCGGCGGACATTCGAACGAGGACATCGGCGAGGCGGTGGCGCGCCTTCGCGCGTTCTTCCCGCGCGAGAGGCCGAAGGGGGCGCGCGTCGTCATCAAGCAATGGTGCTATCGCTACGGCGGGCGCTCGCACGACGAGACGATCGACGTCTGCGCCTGGGACGAGATCGCTGGCAATTATCACCACACCACGCGCGGTGGGCTCGAGCCGCTCATGCGGACGCCTCGCCTCACGTCGACCGGGAAGCTCGCGCTCTGGCTCGGGCCGCCCGGCACCGGCAAGACGTGGGCGCTCCGTGCGCTCGCCTGGGAGCAACGCGCGCATCTCGACGTGCACTACGTCCTCGACCCCGAGGTGCTGCTCGAGCGCCCCGACTACGTCATGGCCATCTTCCGTGGCGAAGATCCGAGCGGGGACGCCGACGACGACCAGGAGGGCGCCGCCGAGAGGCGCGCGCGTCTCATCGTGCTCGAGGACGCCGGCGAGCTCCTCGGGGCGGACGCGATGGCGAGGACGGGCCATGGCCTCTCGCGCCTCCTCAACCTGACCGACGGCCTCCCTGGTCAGGGCTCTCGTACGCGCATCCTCATCACGACGAACGAGGACATCGGACGCCTGCATCCGGCCGTAACGCGCCCCGGACGCTGCGCCGCCCTCGTGCGCTTCTCCCCCTTCGACGACGACGAGGCGAGAGCCTGGCTCGCGGCGCGCGCAGGCCCCGTGGCGGACCGCTCGGGCCGCGCGCCCCGCACCCTCGCCGAGCTCTACGATTCGGTCGCGGCGGGGGCGATCCGCGTCGCCGAGCCCCGGCGTCCTGCAGGGTTCCACGCCGGGTCGAAATAGTCGCAGGATTCATTGGCGCGGGCGGGAGGCGTGCTTACCGTTCGCCGCCCTTGGCCTCGGATCCTTCCCGTTTGCGCGCGTCCCTCGCGCTGGTCCTCCGCCGGTACGGTGCCCGCGTGCGCGCGAGGCCCTGGCTCGCGGCGGCGACGTTCCTGGCGCCCGGCATCGGCAACATCTTCGTTTGGTACCTGCCGCCCCTCGCGATCGCGCACTTGCTCGGGCTCCTCGCGCGGAACGGCGAGGCGTCCCTGGCCGAGCTCACGCCCTCCGTGGTCCTCCTCTTCGTGGCGTGGCTCGCCGGGGAGGGCATCTGGCGCCTCGGCGGCTGGGCGATCTCGGTCTTCGAGTACCACGGCATTCGCGAGCTCTACCTCGAGGCGATGGACGAGCTGTTCGTGAAGGACACCACGTTCTTCCAGGACAACTTCGCCGGCTCGCTCACGAAGCGCGCGCTCGGCTACGCGCGTCGCTACGAGGAGGTGATCGACATCTGCGCCTTCTCGATCGGCGCCAACCTCATCCCGCTCGCGTTCGCGCTGGTCGTGCTCTCGCGCTTCTCCGGCTGGCTCGTGGTCGTGCTCGTCGCGATGCTCGCGATCACGTTCACGGTCGTGCGCCCCCTCGTGGCGCGGCGGCACGCGCTCGTGCAGATCCGGGAAGACGCGAGCAACGTCCTTGCCGGGCACGTCGCCGACTCGATCGCGAATGCGGAGACCGTGCGCGCCTTCGCGCGCGAGCCGGAGGAGGCGACGATCCATCAGCGCAACGTCGACGACTACACGGCGAAGATGCTGCGCTCCTGGAATTACCAGAACTCGCGTGTCGACGTCCTGACCTCACCCCTCTACGTATTGACCAATACGTTCGGCCTCATCGTCGCGCTCGCGCTCGGGCGGCGCAGCGGGATCGGCATCGAAGAGGTATTCCTCACCTTCAATTACTTCTCCACCGCGACCCGCGTGATGTGGGAGTTCAATCGCGTTTACCGGAACATGGAGTCCGCCCTCACGGACGCGGCCCAGTTCACGGAGCTCCTCCTCGCGCCAGCGAAGATCGTCGACGCGCCGGACGCGGTCCCGTTCGAGCCGAACGACGCAGGCGTCCGCTTTCGCGACGTCCGCTTTGCTTACGGCTCGCGCCCGCCCCTCTTCGACGACTTCCAGCTCACGATCGCGCCGGGCGAGAAGGTCGGCCTCGTCGGCCGCTCCGGCGGCGGCAAGACCACGCTGACTCGCCTGCTCCTCCGCTTCGCGGACGTCAGCGCGGGCGCGATCGAGATCGGCGGGCAGGACATCGAGCGCGTCCCGCAGGCGGAGCTTCGCCACTACCTGGCCACCGTCCCGCAGGAGCCGGCCATGTTCCACCGCACGATCGCGGAGAACATTCGCTTCGCACGTCCGGCGGCGACCGACGCCGACGTGCGCCGCGCCGCGGAGCTCGCGTACGCGTCGGAGTTCATCGAGTCGCTGCCCGAGGGCTACGACACGCTCGTCGGCGAGCGCGGCGTGAAGCTCTCGGGCGGCCAGCGCCAGCGCATCGCGATCGCACGCGCCATCCTCAAGGACGCGCCCATCCTCGTCCTCGACGAGGCTACGAGCGCGCTCGACTCCGAGGGCGAGAAGCACATCCAGGAGGCGCTCTGGGCGCTCATGAAAGATCGCACCGCGATCGTCATCGCCCACCGCCTCTCCACCGTCCGCCGCATGGATCGCCTCATCGTCCTCGACGGAGGCCGCATCATCGAGCAGGGCTCGCACGACGAGCTCCTCGCGCGGGGCGGCGCCTACGCGACGCTCTGGGATCACCAGTCGGGCGGCTTCATCGAGTGAGGGTGGGCGGCGGGCGTGCCGCTGTAGGCGGAATCCGCCTTGGTAGGACATCCGCACCCCACGACCTGGATCCCCAGAGGTCCACATTTGGGAGGGGGGTGATCGAAAAAGGTCGCCAAATCGCATTTCAGGATGTGCCGAGATGTAGGCACGCCGTGTGTAGAAGTGCCGTGTCATGGTCCGTCCCTTCGGTCTCCTGGGCACCCTCCTCCTCTCGGTCTCCATCGTCGCGTGCGCCACAGCGCCCTCGGAAGAGGACGTCGGGGGCACCGAGAGCGCGGCGACGGGCAGCTCGTACCGCGCCGTCGACGTCGTCATCTCGGCCAAGAAGACGGGCGAGAGCTACGAGGCACGCGCCTACCCCGTCGACGACGTCAACGACGACGGCCTCATCGAGTATTACCGCGCGCCCGTCTACTACGTGTACGTGATCGGCACGAACGCGAACGGCGTCCGCGAGAAGCGCGAGTGGAAGGCGCCGCGCTACATGCCGTACAACAACCCCGCCGGCGAGCGACACGAGGACGAGTACAAGACGGTCGGCTTCGTCACCGCCGGCCTCTCCAATGTCCCGCGCTTCGCGGTCGGCACGTACAAGCCGGACTACGAGGTCCACAACCGCTACTCGCCGTTCGGCGGCGCGATCGTGGTGAAGGGCGGCTTCTACATCCACGCCGGTCCCGAGAGCGTCCAGGACTCGGGCTGGGGCTCCGCGGGCTGCGTGGAGATCCTCGGCAACTTCGACGCCTTCAAGAAGGACGTCCTCGAGCTCGCGGGCTCGACCGACACCGGCAGCGCCGCCGCCATCAACGCCGGTATGAGCAAGCTCGTCGCAGCACGAAAGCTCTTCGTCACGTACGAGGCGGCGAGCCGTCCGAACATCAAGGCGAGCTTCTCGCGTCAGGTCGATCCGGACGCGCTCGAGGACCACACGACTCCCACCGACGCGGAGCCCGCGATCGACAACCCCACCCAGCCCACGAGCGCCCCGGCGCAGACGAGCCCCGATGGCTCGAGCTCGGAGTCGGAGGAGCCCATCTTCTGATCGGGATATCGCGACCGAATACCGACTATCGCGCACGAGATCGTGACCGAACATCGAAGTGGTCACGGCGAAGGCGCTTGAATTCCCCGGTCGAGGGGCGAGACGCCGAAGGCGATCTTGTGGACACCCGCGGTCTTCAGCAAGTCGAGCACGTGAACGACGCGCCCATGCGGCACCGCGGAATCGGCCTTGATGACAGCGCGGAGCTCGGGATTGTGCTCCTGCGCGCTCCGCGCGAGCGGCAGGACCGTCTCGTCCCCGGGGATCACCTTGCCGTCGACCTGCGTCGTCCCGTCTGCCGCGAGGACGACCGTGAAGACCACGGGGATCTCCCCGCTCCCCGCCTGACGTCCGACGGGCAGATCGAGCGGGACGGCCTTCACCGTGTAGCGCCCGCAGCTCTCCGCGGACTCCGGGCCCGCGTCGAGGCAGAGCGTCGCCGCGCGGGACGCCATCTGCTTCGAGAGCGCCTCGTTCTTCGTCACCCCGTCGCCATACGCGTAACGGGCGCTGAGCACGTCGCACGCCCCGGGCTCCCCCCTCTCGCAAGCCGCGGCGAGCTTCCTCTCGTTGGAGCAGCCGGCGGCGAGCAGAACGATCGAGCTCGCGATGGTGACGAGGCGCATGACCGGCGAGTATAGGCGCTACGTGGCTTGGCGACGCGACGCGACGCGACGCGACGCGGATGGATGGTTCGAGGGTTCGTTCAAAGCATCGATGCCGCGAGATTGCTCGCGTGCGGGGAGCCCCAGCCGCTCGCCGCGTCCCATCCCGCGACCGCGGGCGTCGTGTCCGCGGCGCCGGTCGTCACGTCGCGGAACGAGGCCTGAATCGCCGGCGTGGCGTAGAGCGACGGATTGAAGTGGCCGAGTCGGCCCTTGCCCGCCGCGACGCGCTTCGCGTTGATCGCCGCCACCATCGCCGCGAAGACGGGCGCGCCGAACGACGTGCCGCCGAGCTTCTTCCACTCGCCGAGGTGAAGCGTCCAGTACGGCGTCCCCGCCGCGAGGGACACGTCCGGGATCATGCGGCGCTTGTTGGTGGACGCCTTTTGCCAGGTCGGGCGGTCGAAGTAGTGCGACGGACCCGCGCCGGTCGGCGTCCACACGGACTCGCGATCGCCCTCGAGGAACGTGCCGCCGACGGCGACGACGTGCGGGCACGTGGAGGGGATGTCGACTCCGAACGAGTCGCCGGTCGGGGAGACGATCGTGACCCCGAGGGCCGCGCCCATGCGCGCCGAGATCTCGTACTGGAACGCGACCGCCTTCGACACGTTGGTCTCGCGATGCGCGAAGGAGTCGGTGACGACGGTGGCCTTGCCGGCGCCGACCGCCTCGTTGAACGCGAGGATGAGCGAGAGGTCGTGCACGTCGGCCGCCTGGTACGCGATCGTCTTCGCCTTCGGCGCCATCGAGGTCGACCACTCGATGTCGACGGAAGACTCGGTCGCGCGGATCGCCGGCCCTTCGCCCACGAGCACGACCTCGGGCTCCTCGCGCGTGATGTTCATCGCCTTCCAGTAGGCGCGGAGATCCGGGCGCTTGAACGCAGCGCCCATCACGACCGCGATCGTCTCGCCGTCCCCCTGCGAGCCGAGCGCATCGAAGCCATAGTGAGCAGCCACGTTCGACGGCGAGAGCGCAGAGCCCGGGTCGGGCGGCGAGTCCTGCTTCGTGGGCGTCTCTTCCGGCAGCGGCGTGGTGCTGGCACCTGGCGCGGTGATGAGCACGCCGCGCGTCTTGTCCTCGATCTCCTTGGGCGTGACGATCGGCTTCACGACCGAGATGAGGAGCTTCGAGGCGTTCGAGCCGCCCGGCGCGGTGCGGTGAAAGACGTGGACCTCGGTCGCGAAGACCTTCTGGAACAGCTCGACCGTCCCGGAGATCTCGAGAAGCATCCGGTTCGTCGCGACATGCGGGACCTTGAAACCTTTGCCCTCGAGGAACGTCTTTACCGCGTCGACGTCTTCCTTCTTGGGCGCATGCTTGTCCATCCATTCCGCGTGGCTGAGGAACTTGTGGAACTGCGCAGACGAGGGGTCGTCGATCGCGTCGAGCGCATCGGCGTCACGCATCGCGAACGAGAGCACGGCTCGCATCGGATCCTGTGGGGCGGCGGCGCCACCATCGTCGTACAAGCTGTCGGGCGGCGACGCCGGCTGCACGGGCGTCGTGGTCGTGACGGGCCCCGGATCGGGCGTCTGATCGCCGGGCGTGTCGCGGGGCTCGTCGTCGGAGCCTTCGGGGCGCTCCGGATCGGGGCCCGGCGTCTCGACGACCCCCGGATCGGTCTTCTTCTCGGGTACCTTGTTCTCCGGAGCGTCGCCGCTGGATCCACAAGCAACCAGGGCCATGGCAGCCGCCGCGAGGACGAGGAGCTTATGCATTCACGAGCACGTTCAGCAACGCGGGTGCCAGAGGACTCGGGATGTGGGATCAGGGTAGGAGATCCATGATCGTCAGTGTTTTTCAGCGAACGCGAAACTCCTTGCGCAAGCCAATGGGGAAAGAATTCTCCGCCGTTCTGCTGCTTGTCGCCCTCGCGCATGTGCCAGCGTGTGCCTCGAAGACGAGCGCGGTCGCGGTGCCTCCGCGATCCTCGGCGAGCAACGCGCCGCCCATCGTGACCGCGAGCAACATGCCTCCCGTGACGTCTCCGGGACGCGCGCGCGTCACGCTCGCCGTCCACCACCCCGAGCGCCGGCTCCTCGGCGAGAACGTGCTCGTCGACTACTGCGTCGAGAACACCAGCCCCGAGGTGCTCATCGTCAATTTCGGCGGCGACTACCGCGGCGGGACGCGGAGCGGCCGCTTCAGGATCAAGGTGACGGACGCGAAGGGCACCGTCCTGGACGACCCGGATCCCGAATCGTACAACCTCGGCGGGCTCATGATGGACAGCGAGATTCGGCCCGGGAGATCGTATTGCCGCTCGCTCCCCCTCCACCGCTACGCGCGCATCGACGCCCCGGGCACGTACACGATTCGTGTCACGCACGACCTCGGCTGGCCCGCGGGGACGGCGCCGAGCGGCGAGACCAGCATGACGTTCGCGATGCCGTCCGACGCGGAGGCGGCCGAGGTGATCGAGAAAATGGCAGCGCAGGCCGAGGCCGAGAGCGGCAGCGCAGGCGAGCGGACGAGGCCCTATCCGGACTTCACCGCCCTCCGATATCCGATTTATCTCTCGCACCTGGAGAAGCGCGCCGGCTCGGGTGACGAGCGTGCCATCGCCGGCATCGGGCAAATCCCCACCGTCGACGCCACTCGTGCGCTCCTCCGGCTCGTCGACGCCGCCAAGCCGGCGATCGCGAAGGCCGCTCGCGGTGAGCTCGCGATGCGCCTCCCCGACCCCGCGCTCACGGGGAGCCTCGGCCCGCGGAATCCGTTCTTCAACGAGATGACCGCGCGGCGGAGATACCTCTCCGGCCTGAGCTGGCATCCTGACCTGGCGGCGGGCGTTCGTGATCGCGCAAAGAAGCTCCTCGCGTCCAGCGACGACGCCGAGATGAGCAGCGGCGCGTTCTTCCTCGAGGCGGTCGGGACGCCGGCCGACAACCCGCCTCTCCTCGACGCCCTGAATCGCGCCATCGCGAAGACGGCCACGGTGTCGCGGGAGACGCACGTCTCCCCGCCCCCGCGCGGGGCCTGCCAGGAGCTGCGACGCGCGGCGAGGATACTCCTCGAGCGTGGCCTCGGCCCCGCCGATCCTCCAAAATCGCTCGGCGAATTCGCGGAGTGGCTCGAAGGATTTCAGACCTCGTGGCGACCGTCGAAGTGGGAGTCCACGCTCCATGCAGCGTTGCATCACTCCAACCTCTACGTCCGCCGGATCGCCTTCGAGTCGATGTCGGACGTGCCACCGAATTTCGCAAGCGACGTCGGCGATAATCTGAATAGCGCCGACCGCGATGTGCAGGTCGCCGCGGTGGGTCTCGCGCAGCAGGCAAAGCTGACCGCCCTCGGCCCGCGCGTCGCGGCGCTCATCTCGAGCACGCGCGACGAATGGCTGCTCGGCACCGTCTGGAGCGCGGCGCAAGCGCTCGACGCGCGTCTCGCGGCGACCCAGGCGCTCGTCGGGCGCCTGACGGACCCCACGGTCGCGGAGCGGGCGATGGGCCACCTGCTCGATCTCTTCGGGACGAACGGCCACTCGGGCGGTGAGCTCGAGGCGAAAGAGGCGCGCGCGGTGCAGGCGCGCTGGACCGCCTACATCGCGACCCACAAGACGGAGATCTCGACGGGCAAGGTCCCACTGGTGGAGGAGACGAAGAGCCTCGTCCCCAGGAGCTTCTCGCTCTCGCGCGACGGACAGCCGGACTGGCCCAGGCCGCGGCCCGACACCACGGATTCTCCGTAAATTGGGCCGTCCCGCGCATGAAGCGTAGCGTTTTGCGTCGTGGGAGCGGACGACGCGCCGGACTCGGTCGACGACAGCCTCGCGCCGCGGCCGCGTCACTCGTTCATTCATCCCCGCTTCGCGACGGGACGCGTGACGCTCGGCGCCGCCGCGGGGACGCTCGCGACGCTGCTCACGCCGGGCACCGTGCCGTGGCACGTGCGCAGCATGGTCGGCTGGGATGCGGGCGCGCTCCTCTACGCGACGCTCGCGTGGCTCATGATCCTGCGAGCGACGCCGACCCACACCGCCCAGCGCGCGGCGCAGGAGGATCCCGGTCGCCGCCTCGTCTTCTTCATCGCGATCGGGTCGAGCATCTACAGCCTCTTCGCCGCGGTCGCGGTCCTGAAGGAGCTGAAGCAGCTCCCATCGGCGCAGGTTCCGGTCTGGACCGGCCTCGCGCTCGCCGCGGTGGCGCTCTCCTGGATCGTGACGCACACATCGTTCACGCTCCGTTACGCGCACATGTTCTATCGGAAGACGGGGCCGTCGGAGTGCCTGCAGTTCCCGGGGACGAAGACGCCGAGCGATCTCGATTTTGCCTATTTCGCTTTCACGATCGGCATGTGTTTCCAGGTCTCCGACGTCGTCATCACGAGCCTCCGCGTGCGCCGCGCCGCGCTCATGCACGCGCTCGTGTCGTTCGGGTTCAACACCACCATCCTGGCGTTGTCCCTGAACCTGCTGACGACCCTCCTCAACTGATCAGGGAAAGAACGACACGCCGAACGAGAGCGTCGGGTAGCCGAGACGCAGCGTGATCGCGACCGTGTCGTTGAAGTGGAAGCGCCCGCCGACGTAGAACGCAGGCTCCACGCTCGTGTGGCTCGGCGTATCGCAGTTCGGGACCCCGTTGCAGTAATCGTCGTCGAAGCTGCCGTGGTAAATGTAGAGGCCCGGCTCGCCGAACACGCTCCACTTCTCCGTCAGCCAGAAGTTCCACTGCATCGCGACGGGAAAGAGGAAGTAGTTCGCGCTGCAGCCGTAGTCGCGGCCGCGGTACCGGTAGTAGCAGCCGCCGTAGTGCAGCCAGTCGAGGCCGAACGAGATACCGACGCTGTTGTTGATCGTCTTGACGAACCCGTTGTCGACGATGGGGATCGTGAAGCGGGCGCCGACGCCGACCGCGTTGTCGTGATAGAGATGCGCCCACCCGAGCAGGAGATGAGGCTCGATCTCGACGTGGTAGTCGGGATGATCGCCGGGACTCTTGATGATGCTCGTCGCGCGCGCGTCACGCGCCGAGCCGAGAGCCACGAGAGCGACGAGGAGGAGCGACCAGAGCCAGCGCATCGGCGGCATCTCAGCACGAAACACCGGCGCGCGCGCGGTCGCTTCATCGACCACCGACATCGAGTCGCAGCCCGCCTGCGCCGGTCAGCGACCGCGCAGGATCGTCGCGACTTGCGTCTTGCCGAGCGGCGCGCCGGTGCGGCCCTTCACGCCACGGAGCGCGAGGGCGGACGCGATCGCGCGCTGCGAGAGGCCGTCGGCGGCGAGCGTCTTCACGAGCGCGATCACCTCTTGCTCGGCAGGGTTCGGCTCGAGCAGCCTGCCATCGGCGCCGAGGCGGAAGCCATAGGCCACGTTGCCGACGCGAAGCCCGCGCGCGCGACGCTCTGCGAGCGCGATGCGAATGCGATGGCGGTGCATGACCCGCGCGTAGGCGGCGGCGAGATCGAGGGCCTGACGCGTGTGACCGACGGCAGGCGCCGGACGCGGGAGCGCCGAGCCGTCCGCGGTGGTGACACGGGCCCCCTCCTCCAGCGCCGCGCGCTCGATGAGCCAGGAGACGAGCTCGTCGCGGGTGAAGCACTCCGCGTTCGCTGCGACGAGGAGCCCCGCTCCGCGGTCCCGAATGCTCGCGTAGGCCGCGAGGAGCCCGGGGCGCTCCGCGATGGGAGTCTCGCCGAGGACCGCCTCGTCGA
Organism: Labilithrix sp.; assembly: GCA_046351255.1. Taxonomy (GTDB): domain Bacteria; phylum Myxococcota_A; class Polyangia; order Polyangiales; family Polyangiaceae; genus Labilithrix. Next base: position 33,772 of record JAXLYU010000023.1, on the reverse strand, counting down.
GCTCCCAGCCCACCACCTCCACGGCGTGCCGCTTGGCCCATTGCGTGATGAATTCACGCTGGTTCTCGGTTCGGAGGTAGGCAACGGCGCGCATGGGCGTGGTGCGAGGGAGTTACGGGAGTGTTATCGCCTCCCTACCTCATCCAAGCAACTGGATTTGCACCGCGATCCACGCAAAGATCTACCACCATGAAGGTTGCCTACGTCCTCACGGCTCTGGGTGCGTCTCTGCTCGTCACGTCCTCGGCGAGCGCCGCGAAGACGACGTTCACGGTCGACATGTCGCCCGACCAGGAGAACGTCTCGCCTGACCTCGGCGAGAGCCAGCCCGAAGGCACGCTGACCGCCACCTTCGACGACACGACGAAGCGGCTCTGTGGCAAATTCGAGTACAAGGGCCTCACCGGCGCCGCGACTGGCATCTTGATTCACCGCGCCCCCGCCAATGACCCGACGGCCGACAGCACGGTGAAGATCGAGCTGCCGCCCGTCGCCTCCCCTGCGTCGTTCAACGTCGTCCTCAACGACGACTTCATCGCGGCGCTGAATGCGGAAGAGACCGAGCTCTACGGCAACATCCAGACGGCGAAGAACCCTTCGGGCGAGCTCCGCACGTTCACGCCGTGGGACGTCGGCGGCACGGAGGTCCCGTGCGGCCCCGAGAGCCCGACGAGCGACGCCGGCGCGCCCGCGGACGCCGGCGCCTCGTCCTCCAGCAGCAGCAGCTCCGGCGCGACCAGCAGCTCCAGCGGCGAGGCGAGCAGCTCGAGCGGCTCCACCGGTGACGACGACGACGACTCCAAGTCCTCGAGCGGCTCCACCACCGGCGGAAAGGACGCCGGCGCCGCGAAGAAGAAGGACGACGGCGGCTGCTCCACCACGGGTGACACGAGCGGTCTCTCCTTCGCGGTGGTGCTCGGCGTCGGCATCGCCGCCCTCGCCCGCGGTCGCCGCAAGAAGCGCTGAGCGAAGCGCGGCTACGTCGTCAGGACGAGCTTCCCGGTCGTCGTCCCCGACTCGATCGCGCGGTGCGCCTCGGCCACCTGCGCGAGCGGGAACGTGCGTGTGGCGGGCGGTGCGATCTTCCCGGCGCGGACGAGGCCCATGAGCCGCGTGATCGCGTCGTCGAGGATCTGCCGCTCCTCGAACAGGTAGCTCAGGTTGAACGCCATCACGCTCTTGTTGTCGTTCGTGAGGTCGAGGGGATTGAAGCGGGGCGTTCGCAACCAGTCGACCGCGAGCTTGGGCCAGTTCGGCGTGCCTGGCCCGCCCCGACGCATCATCGTGTGGAAGCCATAGATCACGAGCCGGCCGGTGGGCCGAAGGTGCGCGTAGCTCTGCGCGAGGGTCTCGACCCCGTTCGCGTCGAGCACGACGTCGTAGCCCTTCGGCGCGAAGCGCTCCGCCTCCGCCCAGAGATCCTGCGTGCTCTTGTCGATGACGTGGGCCGCGCCCTGCGCCTTCGCGACATCGACCTTGCCGGCTCGTCCAACGACGCCGACGGCGAAGAGGTCGTGCGCGCGCGCGAGCTGGAGCAGCGCGCCGCCGACGCCTCCCGCCGCGGAGTGCACGAGGAGCTTCGCCCCCTTCCGTGGGTGCGCGAGCTCGAAGAGCGCGTAGTCCGCGGTCAGGTAGACGACCGAGAAGCCCGCCGCGTCGGCCATCGACCACTCGGCCGGGAACCCGAACGCCTGGTGCTCGGGGATCACGACCGAAGTCGCATATCCGTCGAAGCGCGTCAGGCCGATGACGCGGTCGCCCACCGCGTGACGCGTCACCCCCTCGCCGACGGCGTCGATCTTCCCCGCGACCTCGAAGCCCGGCGTGATCGGCCAGCCGACGTACTCCTTCGCCGAGGCATAGAGGCCCATGCGCACGATGCAGTCGGCGAAATTGACGCCGATCGCCTCGACCGCAATGCGGACTTCGTTTCTTCTGGGCGTGGCGTCGGCGGTGTCCTCGAGCTCGAGGCGCTCGTAGCCGCCGGCCTTTCGGATGCGGACTCGCTTCATCGGAAGAGGCGATCGTAGTCGGCCGCCGGCGCGACCGTGACCGCGATATCCAGCTCGTGCTCTCCGCCGCCGAGGAGCACGCCCCGCAGCGGGATCACGTCGTCGTAGTCGCGGCCCCAGCCGACGGTGATGTGCTCGACGCTCGGGAACAGGCCATTCGTCGGATCCGCGTCGACCCACACCCCGCCCGCCGCGTCCGGCACGTAGACGCTGATCCAGGCGTGACTGGCGTCCGCGCCGACGAGGCGCTCTCGACCTGGCGGCGGATGGGTGAGCAGATATCCGCTCACGTAACGCGCCGCGAGCCCGATGCTGCGCAGGCAGCTCAGCATGAGATGCGCGAAATCCTGGCAGACGCCGCGCTTCAGCTCGAAGACGGTCATCACCGGGGTCGACACGGTCGTGGCCTTGGGATCGAACGTGAGCTCCTCGTGAATGCGATTCATGAGCGCGCGCACGCCCGCCAGGATCGGCCGTCCGGGCGGAAAGCACGCCAGCGTCCACGCCGCGAGCTCGCGTTTGTTTCGCACGCGCGAGCTCTCGAAGAGGTAGCGCATCGCCTCGAGATCGGCGGAGTGCGGCGGTCGTCCGGCCTGATACGCGAGGCGCGCGCGGACCTCCTCCCAGGGCGGCGTGCTCAGGTCGTCCGGATAGTCTCGAACCGAGACGTCGACCCACATCTCGGAGGAGACCCTCAGCTCCTCGTGCACGGCTTCGATGAAGAGCGACGTTATCGGATTACCGAATGCGTCCTCCGTCTCCGAGAGGATCTCCGGGACGGGCGTGACCGTGAGCTTGTGCGAGCGACACGTCTGATGAGGCAGCGAGCGCGGCGCCATGTGCACGATCTGCCGAGAGAGGCTGACCGGCTGCTCGTACTTGTAAATCGTCTCGTGCACGACCGCATACGGACGACTCGGCACGTAGGCCGACGTCGCGTCATCGTCGTCGTCGTAGACGTCGATGTGCCCGAACCCGGGCGGCGGCGACGTCGAGTCTTGCTCGGGATCGCTCACTTCGTGGCTCCGTGGCGCGTGTGCGTGAAGAAGCGGCGCTGGAGATCGTCGGACACGGCATAGGCGAGGCGCTCCGTCCGGTCCAGGATCGCGGCCAGATTGCGGCACGCCTTCTCGAGCTCTTCGCCTCTCTCGGGTTCGAAGCCGACGAGCGGCAAGTTGCGTAGCGCGGCGATGAGGGCGCCGAGCTCGTCGCCGGTCGGCTCGCCGCCCAGCTCCGCGTGCGTACGCACGAGCGCCACCGCGAGCTCACGTAGTTGGAATGCGACGGAGTGGGGATTCGTCTCGTCGAGGACGATGAGGTGCAGGACGGGCAATAGCTCGGGCGCGCGCCGGTACCGCGCCCGGAAGGTGACGATGCTGTTCGCGCCTTCGAGGAGCCATTCGAGCGACTCGGCCCGATCGTTCGGCTGCATCGAGAGCACGTGCGCGATCATGCGCGAGAGGTGCGCGAGGCGCTCGAGCCTGCGGCCCATCGGCAAGAATTGCCAGCTCTCGTCCCGCGTCATGTCATCCATCGCGAACCCCGCGAGCGACACGCACGCCATCATCACCTCGTCGAGCGACTCGAGCGCCGCGCCGAGCCCCGCATCCTTCTTCGGCAGCCGCGCTGGGAGCCGCGACAGTACGTGCCAGTTGTCGTTCGACATGCGCTCGCGCACCTGGTTGGCGCTGCCATGCAGGCGAAGCACGTTCGCGACGAGCCCCCCGGGCACCGACGGATCGATGGCGGCGGCGAGGAAGTCGCGAGCCACCTCGGTCGACGGCGGCGGCGCGCTCAGATCCCCGCTCGAGTCTGGCGCGGGGAGCACCTCCATGCGCGCGCTCACGGAAGACAGCGTGCGCAGCGAGTGCATGGCCTGGGGCGATGCGTCCGCCACGCGCACGAGCGCGGCGCGGAGCAAGCGCGCGACCGCCTCGCAGCGCTCCGCGTAGCGACCCATCCAGAAGAGGTTCTCGCCGACGCGCGATGCGATGTCGACGGCGCTGCCGACGACGTCCGCCGCGCCGAGCCGAGGGCGCCGCAGCGGCACGCGAATGACGGGCTTCTCGGCCAGGATCCACGTGTCCTTGCTCGAGCCGCCCCACTGCATCGAGACGACGTCGCCGCCGTCCGTCGGAGCCACGCGCGTGAGCGCGCCGGGCATGACCTGATAGCCGTTGGGCGTCGCCACGGCGTACACGCGAAGCGAGGCGGGGCGCGCGAGGGGCGTCTCGCGACCGAACGTGGGCGCATGCGAGAGCTGCACGTGCTCCTGCGCGACGTAGGCGTGCGGCTGTCCCTGCATGCGATCGACGAGCCGCGCGCGGCCATCCGCGTCGAGCGTGTCACCGAAGATCGGCTCCATGCGGATGGTGGGGTACGCCGGCTTGATGACGAGGTGCTCGAGGTTGCGAACGGCGTAGTCGAGCGCCGGCTGCTCACCGCACCACCACGTGGCGATGCCGGGCATGGCGAGGTCCTCGCCGAAGAGGCGACGGCTGATGGCGGGATAGAAGCCGGTCAACGCGCCGCTCTCGAGCACGCCGCTGCCGAGGGCATTGGCGACGAGGACGTTTCCGGCGCGAATGACGTGCAGCAAACCGGGAATCCCGAGCGCCGAGTCCGCGCGCAGCTCCACGGGATCGCAATAGTCGCCGTCGAGGCGGCGCAGGATGGCGTGCACGCGCTTCAAGCCGCGGAGGGTCTTCAGGAATACCTGATCTCCGCGCACGATGAGGTCCTGCCCTTCGACGAGCGGAAAACCCAGATAGCGCGCGAGGAACGAGTGCTCGAAATAGGTCTCGTTGTACGGACCCGGCGTGAGCAGCACCGCGAGCGGCGTCTCGCCCGTGTTGCCGCGAGCGCCGCGATACAGCGTGTCCTGCAGCGCGGTGAAGAAGGGCGCGAGCGGCTCGATCTGGAGCTCGCGGAACGCGTCGGGCAGCGCGCGAGAGATCGTCATTCGATTCTGCAGCGCGTAGCCCGCGCCCGAGGGACCGCCCGTTCGGTCCGCGAGGATCCACCAGTGACCGTCCGGCGAACGCGCGAGGTCCGCCGCGTAGAGGTGCATCGCGATGTCGTCCTTCGGCGCGATGCCCATCGCCGGCCAGAGGAACGCGCGCTGCCCGAAGACGAGCGCCGGTGGCAGGAGCCCCTCGGCGAGGAGGCGCTGCTCGCCGTAGAGGTCGTTCAGGATCGCGTTGAGGAGGCGCGCGCGCTGGGCGACCGCGGTGGCGATGAGCTGCCACTCGCTCGTGGGCAGGATGAGCGGCAGGAGGTCGAGCTCCCACGGCCTCGCTCGCCCTTTCGGGTCGGCGTACACGTTGTACGAGACGCCGTCCGACGCGATCGCGTCGTGGACGAACTGCGTGCGCTCCCGGAGCGACTCCTCGGGGAGGGTCGCCAGGTGATTCAGGAACGCTTGCCAGTGCGGGCGCGGATTCCGCCCGCCGTCGACCATCTCGTCGTAACGAGATGGAGGCGGCGCGTAACTCGAGAGGAAGCCGAGGGCCACGGACTGCGAAAGGCCAGTCTATACGGCTTTTTACTCCAGGCGCGCTCTTCTCGTCAGGGCTCCGTCCAAAGCCCTTGGTTCCGCTATCGCGCCGTGCGCGCGGTCGACCGGCGGAGGTCGAGGGTGAACGGGAAGTCCGGGTTCGGCGGGGGCTGGATGAGCTCGGTCTTCTCGCCCTTCTTGGCCCCCGTGTGTCCGGTCCGGAAGAAGCGGGCCTGGCGCCGCCCTTCGGCCTCGAGGGCGTTGATCGGCCGCGTCTCGTGGCTCCGGCCGCCCGGGTGGCTCACGTGGTACTCGCAGCCGCCCAGGCTCCGGCCGTTCCACTTGTCGATGAGATCGAAGACGAGCGGGGTGTGCACGCCGATGTGCGGATGCAGGCACCGCGGCGGCTGCCACGCCCGGAAGCGGATGCCGGCCACGCGCACGCCCTCGACGCCGATCGGCTGGAGCGGAACCTCGACCCCGTTGCACGTGAGGATGAACCGCTCCGCGTTCCATCCGCGCACGAGCGTCTCGACGCGCTCGAGCGAGGAGTCGACGTAGCGCGCGGTGCCGCCCGCGGTGGAGTCCTCCCCCATCACGTGCCATGGCTCGAGCGCGGCACGCAGCTCGACGGTGATGCCGCGAGCGTCGAAGTCGCCGATCTTCGGGAAGCGGAACTCGAAGTGCGGCGCGAACCAGCGCGTCTCGAAGGCGAAGCCGTCGGCTTTGAGGTCCGCGATGACGTCCTCGAAGTCCTGCCACACCCAGAACGGCAGCATGAAACGATCGTGCAGCTCCGTGCCCCAGCGCGTGAGGCGCGCCGGCGCGAACGGCGTCTTCCAGAATTTCGCGAGCAGGGCCCGTAGTAGCAATTGCTGGACGAGGCTCATGCGCGCATGAGGCGGCATCTCGAGCGCGCGGAGCTCGAGGAGCCCCAGACGGCCGGTCGAGCCGTCGGGTGAATACAGCTTATCGATACAGAACTCCGCGCGATGGGTATTGCCCGTCAGGTCGACGAGCAGATCGCGAAAGAGCCGATCGACGAGCCAGGGCGGGGCGTCCTCTCCGGCCTTCGTCCGCCGGTCGAGCTCGGCAAATGCGATCTCGAGCTCGAAGATCGAGTCGTTCCGAGCCTCGTCCACGCGCGGGGACTGCGAGGTAGGACCGATGAAGAGACCGCTGAAGAGGAACGAGAGCGCCGGGTGCTGGTGGAAATACCCGATCATGCTGCGGAGCAGGTCGGGACGCCGGAGGAACGGCGAATCGTCGGGAGTGGCGCCGCCGAGCACGACGTGATTGCCACCGCCGGTGCCGGCATGGCGACCGTCGATCATGAACTTCTCCGCCGCGAGCCGCGTCTGGCGCGCCGCCTCGTAGAGGTGCGTCGTGCGGTAGACGATGTCCTTCCAGTTCGAGGACGGATGGATGTTCACCTCGATGACGCCCGGGTCGGGCGTCACGCTCAGGCGTCCGAGACGCGCGTCGCGAGGGGGCGTGTAGCCCTCGAAGAGCAGCGGCAGCGCGTGCTCCTTCGCCGCTCTCTCCACCGCGCCGACGAGCTCGATCCAGTCGTCGAGCGAGTCGACCGGGGGCATGAACACCCGGAGCGCGCCGCCTCGCGGCTCGATGCAGAGCGCTGTCTTCACGACCACGCCCTCCCGCGCGAGCCCCGGCGGAGGAACGTCCTTCGGATCGACCCACGGCGTGGAGTCGAGCGGGAGCCGGAGGCCGAGCGGCGAGTCGCCGGGGACGAGGTAGCAGTGATCGCCGCGGAAGTGCCACGGCGAGCTCCGCCACTTCACCGACGGCGTCGCCTCGCCCTTGGCCTTCGCCGCCTTGGCCGCCGAAGCCTCGAGCAGGTCCTTGCCGATCGGGAGCACCGAGCCGATGGGCTTGTCGAGCCCGTCCGTGAAGAGACGCCGGATGCGCTCGCGCTCGAGCGGATCGGCGAGCTTCGGCGCGGTCGCCTCCACGTTGATGGGCAGCTTTCGCTCCCGCCAGAGGTAGTAGTACGCGTCCTCGTACGCGGGGAATACGTGCTCCGGGTCGACGCCGAGATAAGTGGCAATCGACCGTGCGAGCTTCTCTGCATTGGCGGCGGTCGCGCGCTCCGGATCCGGATTCGTCTCGTCCGCGATGAGCGCGCGATCGGACCAGAGCGCGGTCCCGTCCGTACGCCAGAAGAGGTCGAGGCTCCACCGCGGGAGCGGCTCCCCTGGATACCATTTGCCCTGTCCGAAATGGACGAGGCCGGCGGGACCATATTCGTCGCGCAGCCGGTGAAAGAGCTCTCCGGCGAGCTTCTTCTTCGTGGGTCCGAGGGCGGCCGTATTCCACTCTGCGCCCTCGAGATCATCGGCGGAGACGAACGTGGGCTCGCCGCCCATCGTGAGCCGGACGTCGCCTTCGTCGAGCTGCGCGTCGACCTCGTCGCCGAGCGCCTCGATCTTGGTCCATTCCTCGTCCGTATACGGCTTCGTCACGCGCGGGTCCTCGTGCACGCGCGTCACGCTCATCTCGTGCGAGAACGTGGTCTCGCACGGATCGAGGAGGCCGCTGACGGGCGCCGCGAGCGAGGGCTCGGCGGAGCACGCGAGCGGCAAGTGCCCTTCCCCGGCGAGGAGCCCGGACGTGGGGTCGAGGCCAATCCAGCCCGCGCCCGGAATGTAGACCTCGCACCAGGCGTGCAGATCGCAGAAGTCCGCGGTGGGCCCCTCGGGTCCTTCGAGCGGCTTCGTGTCGGCCACGAGCTGAATGAGGTACCCCGACGCGAAGCGCGCCGCGAAGCCGAGGCGCCGCATGATCTGGACGAGGAGCCAGCCCGAGTCGCGGCAGCTTCCGGAGCGCTTCTCGAGCGTCTCCTCCGGTGTCTGCAGGCCAGGCTCGAGGCGCACCACGTACTTGATCTGTCCGTTGAGGCGCTGGTTCAGCTCGACGAGAACGTCGACGACGGCGCGCGGCTCGCGCGAGACGCTCGCCACGAGCTCGCGGAGGAGCGGTGTCTCCTCGTTCAGGCGGAGGTACGGCTGAAGCTCCTCCTTCAGGCCCGCGTCGTAGTCGAAGGGCCACTTCTCCGCGTACGGCTCGACGAAGAAGTCGAACGGGTTGATCGCGCTCATCTCCGCGACGAGATCGACCTCGATCTCGAGCTCGGTGGTCTGGTCCGGAAAGACGAGTCGCGCGATGTAGTTCGACTGCGGGTCCTGCTGCCAGTTGATGAAGTGCTTCGCCGGCCGGACCTTCAGCGAGTACGACAGGACGCGCGTGCGGCAATGAGGTGCGGGTCGAAGCCGCACGCTCTGCGGCCCCAGCGAGATCGGGCGATCGTATCGATACGACGTGCGGTGATGCAGAGCGACGTGAATGGACATCGAAGGCGGTCAGGTTACCTTGTGCTCGCCAATGCGGGTGTTCCATTGCGTGCACTGCACGCAGCTTCTCTTCTACGAAAACTCCGTCTGTATGCGCTGCGGTCGGGCGCTCGCGTACGTCCCCGAGGAAAGCCTGCTCGTCGCGCTCGACCGCGAAGGCGCGAACCTCTGGCGCTCCACGCGCACCGGTAAGAATTATCGCCTCTGCGAAAACTACGTGAAACACAACGTGTGTAACTGGGCCATCCGCGAGGACGACCCGGAGGCGCTCTGTCGCGCGTGCCGGCTCACGCGCACCATCCCGAACCTGTCGACACCGGGCAACGATCGCCTCTGGTACAAGCTCGAGGTCGCGAAGCGCCGGCTCCTCTACACGTTCGATCAGCTCGGTCTCCCCTATCGCAGCAAGATCGAGGATCCCGACAACGGGCTCGTCTTCGAGTTCCTCGACGACGCGATGACGGGCCACGCGGAGGGCGTGATCACGGTGAAGGTCGCGGAGGCGGACGACGCGGAGCGCGTGAAGGCGCGTATCGCGCTGAAGGAGCCGTATCGCACGCTCCTCGGCCACTTCCGTCACGAGTCCGGCCATTACTACTGGGACCGGCTCATCAAGGACTCGCCGTCCATCGGCGCCTTCCGCGTCCTCTTCGGCGACGACCGCGCCGACTACCAGGAAGCGCTCCATCGCAACTACCAGCAAGGGCCGCCGCCGAACTGGCAGGACTCGTACGTGAGCGGCTACGCCGCGATGCATCCGTGGGAAGACTGGGCCGAGACCTGGGCGCACTATCTCCACATGGTCGATACCCTCGAGACCGCGTCGGCGTGCGGCGTGAAGATCGAGCCGCCTCGACACGACGAGCCGACGCTCACCGAGGTCCCGAACCCCGTCGGCGACGAGGAGGTGAGCTTCGAGAGGCTCATCGAGTCCTGGGCGCCGATCACGTACGTGCTCAACAACCTCAATCGAGGTCTCGGCAACGACGACGCCTACCCGTTCGTGCTGTCCGAGCCCGCGACGAAGAAGCTACGCTTCATCCACGACACGATCGCAGCCAAGTCGCAGCCGCTCGACGCGTACTACAAGTAGCTTACTTCTTCGCCCAGAGCGCGACACGACGCTCGACCTGGTCGAGGCGCGCGTGGAGGTTGAAGTTGTCGACGCGGGAGCGGCACGCCGCGTCCGCGTCGCACATCGCGGTGCGCGTCTTCGCGGTCTCGAGGTGCGCGCGAGCAGCACCGATGTCGCCATGGCTGAGCGTGGTCTGGGCCTGATCGATGTTCGTGGAGGCGATCTCGAAGTCGTTCGCCTTCGCCACCGGGTGGTGCGCGACCGCGACGGCGGAGACCGTCCCGATCCCGATGCCCACGATGGCCGCGACCCCCATGACGACGAAGCGCATGTTTGGTTCGACGTGCAGTCCGCATGCCGGCGAAAAACCGATCAGGTACGAGATGTCATACCCGGGTGGAACCTGGAAGAATGCCTGTTGTTCGCATCACAACTGGGTCTCTGGATATCCAATCGGGTTCATCGGGGTGACGGACCGAGACCCGGTGACGATGTAGGTCGTCCTCCCGGATCAGGGGCGCGACCGGCCCACCGCGTCGTGAACCGCCCGGAGCGACGGCGCCACCGCCTTCGGAAACTCGCGGAGCACGGCGCGATAGCGAGCGTTCGTGAGACGCGCGTCCGGGAGCAGGCGCTCGAGGAGATCGATGGCGTCCGCCTGACGCGCGAGCGGCGAGCCGCCGAGCAAGGAGACGACCTCTGCGACCGAGGCGAGCGCGCACGTGGTCGCATCGAGGTCGTCGCGATCGACGGTGGTCGGCTCGTCGATGGCGTCGTCCTGGACGATCGGGAACCAGCGCGCGAAGCGGGCGTCCAGCGCGACCCGATCCTTGCGGAGCGCCTCCACGCGCGCGAGCTCGCCCTGGTGCTCCGTCTCGGGCGCGTCGAGGCCCACGTCTCGCCTCGCCTGCGCTTCCTCCTCGATGCGCTCGAGCGCCTCGACGTCTCGCTCGCGATCGATCGCCTCGAGCTCGTCGACGAGACCGCCGAGCTCCTCCTCGAGCGCGCGAGGGTCCTCGGCGAGACGCGTCCACTCGTCCGGCGCGTGAACCGAGTCGCTCGTGATGAGCCCATTCACGATGGCGTCGAGATCCGAGTCGTCGAGGTAATGGTAGAAGGCCGCCTCGCCCTTGGCCCGCTGGCGCGCGACGAGCCCCCGGAGCGCCTCGTTCTCCTCGCCGAGCGCGATCACGCTGACGCCGATCGGAATTCCCTCGATCGCGTCGCGCGCCGCCACGAGGGCCGCCTCGTCGACGGGCGACTCGCCGTCGGTCACGAGCACGATCTGCGCCCGCGCCAGCTCGGGATCGAGGGCGCGAGCGTCGGAGATCTGTTGAATACAGGACAGCAGGGCTAGTTGGATATCGGTGCCTCCCGTCCGGTCATTGCCCACGACGTCCCGGATCGCGTCCTTCGCCTGCTGGATCGACTCGACCTTGTGCGACGGACCGAGCTGTTCGTCGAAATACCGGTAGAAGAGGGTACAGCGCACGTCACGCGGCGACTCCAAACGCTTCATCAGCGTGCAGAGCTCGGCGATCAGGATCGCATCCCGAACCCGCGCACGCGGACCGACCATCGAGCCGGAGCCATCGAGGATGTAGGCCCGCACCTCGCTCGTCATCACGATGCGCGAGCGCTGGATCGGCTCGTCGCGAGCGAAGCGACGCGCGAAGAGGCGACCGATGGCGAGGTCGAGGAGAACGGAGCGCGGATCGCCGATGATCGCGTCGCGCAGGTCGTTCACGTCCTCCGCCGGCTGCAGCACGAGGTCCTTCGTGGGGTGCTTCACCACACGCGGGATTCGCTGCTCCTCGAGCACGCGCACCGGCGCGAGCGCGCCGCCGACCTCGAAGAAGCCGTCCGCCGCGATCGCGGCGCGCGCCAGCGACGCGTCGGCGTCTGCGGGCAAGCGCGCGAGCGCCTTCCGCGCGGCGGCGCGCTCGGCCGGCGTCCCGCCGACATCGATGCGGTTCTGGATCTGGAACCGCGCGTCGAGCACGGCGTCGTTGATGGCGTCCACGTTCGCGCCGAGGAGCTCCTTCAAGGAGCGCTCGAGCGAGCCCTTGGCCTCGCCGCGCGGCGCCCGGCCGGCGATGGAGGCGAGGCGGCGATCGCCGCACGCGAGCGAGTTGGCCTCGATCGCAGAGAGCGAGCCGTAGAGACGATCGGCGTCGCGACGGGCGAGCGCTTGCCGCGCCTGATGCACGAGCGAGACGTCCGGCGAGAGGCCCGCCGCCTCGAGGCGATCGACGCGCGTGATCTCCATCGCGAGCCACCGCGCACGATCGCCCACGCCCTCGCGCTCGAGCGGGAGCGCGGCCGACGCCTCGAGGAGACGCTGCCGCGCCGCGATGAGGAGCCGGCGCTTGCGGCCGAGCACGAGGCTCTCCGCGCGCGCGGCGGCCATGAGGTGATCGATGGCGGCGAGCTCGAGGTCGACGAGACGGCTCTCCTCGATCGACTGCTCGCCGCCATCGCGGAGCGGCGCGAGCGGAGGCAACACCACGCTGTGGTCCGCCTTCGTCGCAGCGCGCACCTCGTCGGGAGAGGCGTCGAGCTCGACCGCGGCGCGCGCCAGGCCGAGGACACCGACGACGCGGCGCAGCCACATGACGTGGGCGACCGGCGCCTGCTTGCGCACGATGGTCACGCGCTCGAGGGTGCCGATGTTCTCCTCGAGCTCCTTCTCCGCGCGGTCGAGGGTCTTCCTCGTCGCCTCCCAGTCTCGATCCGGCGCGCGGAGGAGCGCGACGAGCTCGATGGTCGACTTCGTCGTGAGCTGAGCGCGCCAGCCGGTGATGGCCAGTAGCGGCCGGACCACCCGGAAGAACGTCTGTGATTCGATCGCCTCTGGCCCCGCGAGGATCCGGTCGAGGCGTACGGCGAGGTCGTCGGTCTTGCCCAAGCGTTACCTGCGCATCCTCGTCTACGCTTGCGACCCGAGCAGCTCGTTCCACGCGGCGTCGGCGCGACCGCGGCGCAGCGTGTTGAGGACCTCGCTCGAGTCACGCTCGAGGTGGTCGATACGCGTGCGAAGCGCGGTGATGCGCTCGGAGGCCTCCGGGAAGACGTCGGCCACGACCCTCGCCTCGAGCGCGAAACGAAGCAGCGCGCCTTCCTCGCGGGTCACGGTGAAGAACTTGCTCTTCACGAGCGCGGCGAGGGCCTTGTCCGGATCGCCGGCGGCCGATTTCTGGAGCGCCTTCCACCACGACTCCAGCAGCGTGACGGCGCGGTCGATGCGGGCCACGTCGAGGGTGATGACCTCGGCCCGGAGCGCGTCGGGCAGCGCCGCGATGACCTGCTGAATGCCCGCGCGGAGATCGTCGGGCGTGCTCGCGACCGGCGGCTTCTCGGGGCTGATCCGGAGCGCGAGCTCCGTCGTCGTATAAGCGAGCGAGACGCGCTGCTCCGCAAGTCGGGAGTTGCGATATCCCTCGTAGTCGTGCACGAGGGGCACTGCGACCGAGTTTCTCGAATATTCGGACCGGACGAGGGCCTGGATCGCGAAGCGGAGAATGATGGCCTTGGGCAGGACGGAGCGGAGATTGCTCTCCTGCAGGTGATCGACGAGCCCGCCGACCTGAGCCACGAGCTCGACGCGATCCGTCGTCTCTACGCGGTCGAACGCGGCCTTCACCAGCGGCTCGATGCGCGGCGCGACGACGCGTGACTTGAGCGAGTCGCGCTGACCACCGAGCGCGCCGAGCCGAGCGCCGCGCGCGTCGATATCGGCGAGCGCCGGACCGAGCGCGGCGAGGAGGACGCCGAGCTGCTCGCCGCCGACGCGCTTGAGGGCCGCGCCGACCGCGTCGCGGAATTTCTCGTCCCACGCCTCGACGAGCTCGTCCTCGACGCGCCCGATCGCGATCTGCGTCGAGCGCTCCACGATGTCGGGCTCGGGCACGTCCGCGCCGCCCGCGCGCAGCGACGCGACGGTGGCGAAGACCTTCTCGAGACTGCCGAGCGCGGCCTCGGAGTCCTTGTGGCTCGCGCCCGAGAGCGCGGCCGTGTCGAGCAGGATGCCGATGGCGCGCCCGCGGAGCCAGCGCGCGACGGGACGCGTGGAGCCGCTCGCCTTCTCGAGGCCGTCGGCGAGCGTGGAGAGCTCGGTGATCACGTCCTGCGGCGCGCCTCCGACGAGGACCTTCGAGCTCGCTCCCGCCTTGTTCTCCGGGCCCGCGCCCGCGGTCGTGCCGGCGCGAAGCGCGCGCTCCGCGAGGTGAGCGAGCGTCTTCTCGAGGAGCTCCTTTGCCTCGTTGGCGCCTGGGCCGCTCGTGTCGCTGATCTTCGCGAGCTCGGCGGCGGTCTCGAGCAGCGGCGTGGGGCTGGCGACGGGGACCGCCTCCACCACCTTCTTCTCGAGCTTTCCGATCGTCGTCGACTCTCGCTTCTGCTTCTCCTTCCGCGGGACGCGGGCAAGCGCGCGGTCGAAGATCTCGCGCTCGGTGCGGAGGATGGAGAGCTGGCGGCGCTCGCGAGGATCGGTCTCCTTCTCGAGCAGCCGCGTGATCTGCGAATAGTCCGGCCCGCTGAGGAGCACGCTGAGACGGAGGAGCGCGAGGTCCTGATGCTCCGCCTCGGGGGTGCGCGCCTTTCCGTTCATGATCGCGTCGTAGACGCAGATGGCGCGGAGGATGCGCCCGAGACGGACCGCCGTGCGCGTGGACAGGTAGCGCGTGGGAAGGAACGTCGGATCGTGCTTGGCCGCGTTGGCGAGGTCTGCGTCGAGGTGCTCGAGGAGCGTGCACAGCGACGCACAGATCTCGTCACCGACGACCACCGAGTCGGTCACCGCCTGCAGGACGTCCAGATCCTGGATCGTGAGCAAGGCGGTGAGCGGCCGCCGGGCGCCGCCGATCTGGGAGCGAACGACGCGTCCGAGGCTCGCGGGGTCGGTGAAGCCTTTTGGCACGAACGAGACGAACGCGATGCGGTCGACGAACGCGAGCAGCGTCTCGCGAGAGCCCTCGAGGACCTCGGCGAGATAACGATTCGTCGTCATCAGCGCACATTCGATCTGACCGGCGGTCGTCTTCGTGCCTTGCTTGAGCTCTCGCTCCTGCAGCACGTTCAGGGTCGTGCGAAGGAGCATGTCTCGACCGTCGAGGACCTCGTCGAGAAAAGCATGAACCGCGCCGAGCATGCCCTCGTCGGTGAAGTGCTCGGTGCGCCCGGTCTGCATGAGCGTCTTGAAGTCGATCGGGCCGACGAGATCGGTCTGGACCGTGCTCTCCGTGAACTGACGCGCGAAGACGCTCGGCTTGCTCGTGCGCTCGTCGACGATGCGCCCGACGACGGCAGACGCGATTCCGCTCTTGGCCGTGCCCGGCGGCCCCGTCATGAGGACGTGCTCGCGCGAGAGGAGGCCGAGCGCGACCTGGGCGAGGAGGTCTTCGCGTTCGACGAACGTGCGCGACAGCTCTTGGAAGAACCCGCGGAAGCGCGTGGCGGCAGCTTCGACTTCGGGGCTCGAGGTTGCGAGGCTCGCCGTGGTCATGGCCCCTCAATGTATCCGAACGCCGTCAGGGCGATCTCCGTGATGACCTCGAGAGCGTGGCCACGCGCCTTCCCCCGCGCAATCCGGCCTATACTTTGCCCGTGGACCGATTCTTCGGTCGCCAGAGAGAGCTGGCGGCACTCGCCGTGGCCCGCAAGGAGCGGCTCGTCACGCTGCTCGGACCGCCCGGGATCGGCAAGACGCGCCTGGCACGCCGCTTTCTTTTGGACCTGCGCGCGGAGGGCGGCGTCCACTTCTGCGACGTGACGACCGCGCGGGGAGCGGGTGACATGGCGGCGACGGTCGCGCGGACGCTGGGCGTCCTCCGCGCCGACGACGTGGCGGGGGCGATCGCGGACGCGGGGCCGATCGTCCTCGTGCTCGACAACGTCGAGTCGATCGTGGCGGCGGCGGCGCCCGTGCTCGCGGACTGGTGTGCGCGGGCGCCGGAGGCGTTCTTCCTCGTGACCTCGCGCGTGCGCCTCGGGACGCCTGGCGAGCACGTGATCGACGTGCCGCCGCTCGATCTCGAGACGGACGCGGTCGCCATGTTCGAGGACCGCGCGCGCGTGGCGCCGACACGGGAGCTGCTCCGCGCGCTCGACGGGATCCCGCTCGCGATCGAGCTCGCCGCGGCGCGGAGCCGGATCCTGGGGCCGGCCAAGGTGCTGGAGCGACTCGTCCGCAAACGCGACGTGCTCTCGGCGCTGCGTACCGCGATCGAGGCGTCGTGGGAGCTGCTCGACGAGGTCGAGCGCTCGGTGCTCGCGCAGTCCTCGATCTTCGCGGGTCCCTTCTCCGTGGAGGACGCGGAGGCCGTCCTCGAGGCGCCGGACGTGGTCGACGTGCTCGCCTCCCTGGTCGATCGGTCGCTATTACGAAGTAGCGGCGACGGTCATTTCTCGCTCTACGTCTCGATTCGCGAGCTCGCCGCGGAGCGATTGCCATCTTCGTCGAGGGCGGCGCTGGCGGCCCGACATCGAGCCTGGGTCCTCGAGTCGACGCGCCCCCTCTGGGAGGAGTTCGCGCGCACCGGCGCCTCGAAGGCGCGAAAGGCGCTGGCCGCGGCGAAGGACGAGCTCCTGGTGGTGGGGGACGATCCGCTGGCGATCCTCTATCTGGAGCCGACGCTCGCGGTCGAGAGCGGCTATGACGACCTGATCGCGACGCTCGAGAAAGGAATATCCCTGAGCCGGGATCCGGACCTGACCGCGCGCCTCGTGATGGCCCGCGGCGCGGCGCGTGGGATCCGCGGGTTCCTCGCGGAGTCCCTGGCCGATTTCGAACGCGCATCGGCGATCGCGCAGGACCGCGTGGTGAAGGCCGAGGCGCTCATGTTCTGCGGCGTGCGCCATCGCAACCTCGGCGCATTCCCGGAGGCGCGTGCCGCGGGCGAAGCGGCCCTGGCCACGCTCGGCGACGCTGGCGCGCCACGGGTCGAGGGCGCCTGCCGCGCCGTGATGGGGCTCCTCCTGTTCGAGCTGGGCGAGGCGCCAGCGGCGCGCACATCGAACCTGCAGGCGCGAGCGATCTTCGATGCCGCGGGCGACCGCTGGTCGGAGGCGCTGCCGCTCGCGAACCTGGCGCAGCTCGATCAGGCGGCCGGAGAATACGAAATAAGCGCCCGTGAGTACGACGAGGCGCTCGTGCGGTTTCGCGAGCACGGCGACCGGCGCTACGAGGCGCGCACTTGGGATATCGCGCCGGGCTCGAGCACGAGCGCGGCAACCTCGCCGCTGCGCGCGCGATCTATTCGACCTCGCTCGAGCTCCTCGCGTCCCTCCGCATCGCGCCGACGGAGGGTCACTTCCGCGCGTGCCTCGCGGCGCTCGAGGCGGCGGACGGCCGCGTCGACGACGCGCTGCGCGAGCTCGATCGCGCAGAGGTCTTGCTGGCCACGGGCGCGCCGCCGTCCGCGGTCGCCGCGCTCGACGTCCATCGCGGCCAGATCGATCTCCTGCTCGCGCGCACCGCGGCCATGGGGATGCCCGCGACCGGCGCGACCGAGGGCACCTCGGCCGCGGCGGAGCGCGCGGCGCTCCTCGTCGCACGCGCACAGCAGCGGCTTCGGGACGTTCGGCTCGCGGACCGATCCGAGGACGTGCGCTTCGCGGTGCGCCTGCTCGAGCGTGCGCTCCGCGGCTCCGCGCCGGCGCCGACGCGTGCCGTGCTCCACCTCGACCCCGGGGCGCGCGCATTCCGCGTGGGCGACCAGCCATCGGTCGATCTCACGCGCCGCGCCGCCCTCCGCCACATCGTCACGGCGCTCGTCGAGGCGCGCGGCAAGCCCCTCGGCGCGGACGACCTCCTCGCCATCGGCTGGCCGGGCGAGAAGGTGGTGGGCGACGCCGGCGGCAACCGCGTCCGCGTCGCGATCTCCACGCTCCGCCGCCTCGGCCTCGCCAGCGTGCTGCTCACGTCCGACGCGGGCTACTTTCTGGATCCTGGCGCCCTGCCCTGAGCGTCATGATTCCGTGCACTTGCCGGCGTCCGCGGTGCCCTCGAGCCCCGGTTTAACATGCATTAACGGGCGCGAGCGCCGAGCCGCGGGTACTTCGTCGCTCGTCATGAAGCTCCTTCCTGCTCTCGCGTTCGCCGCGCTCTCTTCCTCTGCCCTCGTGGCGTGCGCCGCGGCCCCGGAACCGACGACCGCCGCCGACGCTCCGCTCCAGTCGAGCGCGTCCGAGGCGCCGATCGACACCGCGCTCGTCGACAACGACACGCCGGTCGCGAGCAACGCGTGCCCGATGATCCCCGGCCCGAGCAAGGCCGGCAACGACGGCGCCTGGGTCCGCGGGGTCGTGCACTTCGATCCGTCGCGCTTCGCGGCCGGCTCGCAGCCGGTGCTCCGCGTCGTGCTTCGTCACTCGTTCGCGCTGGTGAGGGGCGAGGAGAAGATCGGCGGCCGCCTGCACGGCTGGACGAACGTCCCCATCGAGGACCCCAGCACGGGCGAGGTCCCCTTCACGATCGACATGGCCGAGAACCACACGATGTGGAGCGAGGGCAATGGCACGTTCCACGTCGTGTTCATCATCGACGAGAACGACGACAACAACCTCGACTTCGTGACGACACAGACGGAGGCGATGCTCGCCGGCGTCGTCGGTCCGAACGAGCTCGCGAAGATCGCCGACGTGGACATCTCTTGCCACGAGCCATCGCCCTGCCTCGACGTGAAGGTCGACTGCGTCGGGCCGAGCTGCACCGAGATCACGCCGATCACGAAGTGTGAAAAGAAGCTCCCGGCCTGCTCCGGCGACGGCGACTTCTGCCAGTAACGAGAGCGAGCCACCGGGAGCGCCCCGGAACGCTCAGCTCCGCTCAGTCCGCCGGGCAGCTCCCCGGATCCGCGGCGCTGATCGCGGGAAGAACACCGTCGAATCGCGGCCGCTCGGCCTCGACGTAGTCGACGTGAACCCGAACGAAGCAGCCCGCGTCCTTGGGCTGCGCCCAGACCTTCATCCAGTGAATCCGCCCCCCGGCGCGCCACGAGAGCACGTAGTCGCCCGTGTGGAGCGTATTCACCGTGATCGCCCCCGGCGCCGCTACACGCTCGACGTCGCGCCGGGCCTCCGCGTAGAGCTCGGCGAGCGATCGCGACGGACACATCGCGGCGACGTCCATCCGCGCGCGCTCGTTCGGCATCACGAACACGTGACGTCCATGCTCCCACCGCTCACTCGTGTCCTCGGTCATGTCGCTCGGATACGGCATGCAATACGGGCTCTGCTCGAGGTTCCGCACGACGGCAAAGCGAACGGGCGTCGGCGTGGGTGCGGGCGTGGACGTGAACGCAGGCGCCGGCGCCGACGCCGACACAGGCGCCGACGCCAACGCTGACGTGGGCGCGTTCGCGTCGCCGCGCGACACGTTCACCTCCGCGCTCGGCGGCGGCGCCTCGCGTCGCGTGCACGCGGCCCCGGAGACGAGCATGGCCACGAGCGCGAGCCCGAGCCCCACGAAGCGCCACGCGAGTATCCGAGAGAGGTGGCGGTTGGTCACGCCCATGCGTCCCTCTTCTACGCTCGATGGCGCGCCGGACATCCGCTTTTTCGCGGCGTGAACGCCTCGCGCGTGTCACCCGTTCGGATGACCCGACGCGCTGTCGCGACGCGTCCGTCGCCGCCGCCGCTCGTTAGCGGGTGAGGCGCTGGTACTCGGCGACGATGTCCCGGGAGGCGTTGCTCGCGGGGCCCTGGCCAATCATGCCGCTGACCGGACCGACCTTGTGCTTGGAGGCGCGGATGCGCTGGGCGGACTCGGCGGCGCGCTCCTTGAACTTCGCCTGGAGCGCGGCGAACGACGGGAAGCCGGCCTCCTGCGTGATGGCCGCCTTCTCCGCGTCCGAGAGCTGACCCGCGTTCAGCATCTGGAAGTAGTCCCAGGCGCCGTTGAACTCGGCCTTCGCGATCATGAGGACGTCCATGCCCGCGAGGAACGAGCGCATCATGAGGCGCTGCTTCTGGAGGTTGTTGAGGCCCTTCGTCGCGCCCCAGGTCCAGAAGGCGTCGCTGACGGTGATCCCCTGGAAGCCCATGCCGTTGAAGCTCGCCGGCTGGCCGTTCTTGTCCTTGCCGCCGGTGATCGCCCGGTTCGGCGCTCCGCGGAAGAACGTGCTCAAGATCTGCGGGCTGAGCGTCGCCGGCGACTTCGTGCCGTCGAGGATCGCGTAGCTCGAGTGGCTGATCATCGAGCCGAAGAGCGGCGACGACCCGAGCTGGTTCACCGAGCCGCTCGCCTGGCGATACGGCTTGAGCTCGTTCTCCATCTCCGCGGTCGTATCGGAGTAGGTCTTCACGTTCGGATCGACGTCCGTGTTGCCGCTCGCGTTGCCGAGGCCGGGGAAGTGCTTCGTGACGAAGACGACGTGACCTTCCTTGCCGTACGCGGTCGTCATCGCCTGGATGCAGTCGGCGACGACATCGGAGTCCGAGCCGATGGAGCGTGTGCGGAACATGCCCGGCGTGCCGGAGTCGCGCGTGAAGATGTCCGAGACCGTGCCGAGCGTCATGTTGAGACCGGCGGAGGACATCTCGCGCGAGGTGATCTGCGCGTGGAGCTCGCAGACGCGGGTGCTGCCGTTCTTCGCGACCGCCGCGCCGAGCTGCGCCGCGGAGACGAGATCGGTGAAGCCGTGGCGCGACTTGAACCGCTGCGTCCCCTTCTCCTCTTGATCGGCGGCGATGAAGAGCTCGTCCTTGCCCGCCGCCTTCGCGGTCGCAGCGTACTTGGTGGCCATCGTGCGGGCGACCTCGCCGGACGCGTTCTCCGGGTTCCAGAGGATCAGCGCTCCGAGGTTCTTGTTCTTGATCATCGAGTGCACGTCCGCGAACCCGGTCGAGTTCACGCCGAAGTGCTCGATCATGAAGAACTGGCCGATGTCGTTGTTCGGTGTGCCCGTGAAGGCGGAGTCGGTCGTCTCGCCATCCGCGTCCTCGTCCGCGCCGTCAGCGTCACCCGCGCAACCCGTGGCGCACGCCGCGAGAGCGAGGGCGGAACCGAGAGCGAGGAGGCGGAGGCGAATCGAGAGGCTCATGATGTCCGGAGCCATCGCACGGTGTGTGCCGCTGACCCACACCCGTCATTTCCAGGACTTGGCGTGGGCTCATTGCGCAATCTGGGCAAATTCCGCCCACCCTGCCGATCCGGGCCAGCGGCTCCCGATCAGGGCCGTCACCGTAGCCCCCGACCTCTCGTGAACACGTGGGGTGACGGAACGCACTCAATAAACACGTTCATGGAACGTGTTCAATACATGCGTTCACTAAGTACGTTTATTGAACACGTTTACTGAACGCGTTCATTGGGCTAAGGTCGTCTCCCATGGCGGTGACGAGCGGGGCTCGGGCGGAGTCGAAGGAGCTGACGCGGGCTCGGCTGCTGGAGGCAGCGCGAGCGCGGCTCGCGGAGGTGGGGTTCGAGGCGACGAATATCCGGGACATCGCGCGGATGGCGGGGGTGTCGGCGGGGACCGTGATCGTTCACTTCGGCGACAAGAAGCAGCTGCTCCACGCGGCGTTCTTCGAAGACCTCGCGGCCACGTGGACGCGCGCGAAGAAGCGCAAGCCGACCAACGGCCTCGTCCGCGACCTCTGCGCGATCGCGAACACGTTCTTCGACTACTACGCCGCCAAGCCGGCGCTCTCGCGCGAGCTGCTGCGCGAGTCGCTCTTCGCGGAGCCGCCGTGGAAGGAGCGCTTCGTCGGACAGGTGGCGGATGTGCACGCGCGGGTCGTCGAGCTCACCGAGGACGCGCGCCTGCGGGGCGAGCTGACGAAGTACGAGGCGGAAGGCGTCCCGCCGCTCGACGCGAACGTGCTCGGAGCGTCCTTCTTCTCCTTCTACTATTTCGCGCTCCTCGCGTGGGTGCAGGGAGGACACCCCTCGCCGAAGGTGCTCTTCGAGAAGATGCTCGAGCAGCACCTCCGTCCGTACGTGCATCGGGTGGCGGGATGAGGGCGACGCAAGTGACGAGAACGACGGCGACGGACGCGCCGGCGACGGGCGCGTCGGCGACAGCGCGCGTAAGGGGCAATCGAGCATGACGGCGATATCGAACTACGTGGTAGCGCGGGCGGAGAAGGGGGGCGCCAGGACGCCGATGTTCGTCAACACGGCGGCGCGGGCGCGGATCGCACGGTGGTACGAGACGTTCCGCGCGGCGCTGCCGTTCGAGAACGAGACGCGCACCGTGGAGACGGGCGCCGGCGCGACCCACGTGCTGATCGCGGGGCCGGCGGATGCGCCGCCCCTCGTCGTGCTGCATGGCGCGATGGCCTCGTCGGCGCATGTCGCGCGCGAGCTCGGGAGCCTCGTCGGGCGATATCGCATTTACGCGCTCGACGTGGTCGGGCAGTCCGTCATGAGCGTCGACCGGCGGCTCGACCTCGACGCGGACGAGGGATATCCGCGCTGGGTCATGGATGCGACCACCGCGCTCGGGCTCGAGCGGTTCGCGCTGTATGGCGTCAGCTGGGGCGGGTTCGTCTCGTTGAAGACGGCGAGCGCGTTTCCGGCGGCGGTGTCCGCGCTGGTCCTCTACGTGCCGGCCGGGATCGTCGCGGGCCCGGCCTGGCGGGGATTCACCGAGGTCGGCTGGCCCCTCATGGTGTATCGGTTCTCGCCGAGCGCGGCGCGGCTCGAGCGCCTCGTCGAGGCGATGTTCTCCTCGTACGACGAGACCTGGGCGAGATACTTCGGCGATGCGTTGCTCGATTATCGACTCGATATGCGAGTACCGCCGCTCTTCTCGTCGGTGGCCTACGACGGGCCGCTGCTCGTCTTCGGCGGGGACCGCGACGTGTCGTTCCCGGGGAGCGCCCTCCTCGAGCGGATGCGCGTCCTCGCGCCGCACGCGGAGGTGGAGCTCCTCGCGAACTGCAAGCATTGCCCGCCGTTCGACGCCGCCTTCCGGGAGAAGGTGGCGTCGCGCGTGGGGGCGTTCCTCGCGTCAAACGGCTAGCGTGCCGCAGGCGGCGCGGACGTCGCGCCCGCGGGAGCGGCGGATCTTCGCGAGACAGCCGTTCTCGTGGAGCACCTTGCAGAACCGAGCCACGCGCTCGGCGGACGGCTCCCGATAGGGAGCGCCCTCCCATTCGTTGAACGGGATCACGTTCACCACGTGCCGGAGATCGCCGACCCACGCCGCGAGGCGACGCGCGCTCTCGTCGTCGTCGTTGACACCGGCGAGGAGCACGTACTCGAGCGTGAGCTTGCACGCACGCCAGCGCACCAGCGCCGCGCGGAGCTCTGCCATCGGCCACTTCGCGTTCACCGGCATGAGGGAGCGGCGCACGGGGTCGCTCGCGGCGTTCACGCTCACCGCGAGCTGCGGCAGGTACGGGCTCTCTTTCAGGCGCTCGAGGCCCGCCACGTGCCCGACCGTCGACACCGTGATGCGCCCCGGTGCGAGGCCGACGCCCGACGGATCGCACAGGACCGCGAGCGCACGGATGAGCGCCTCGACGTTGTGGAGGGGCTCGCCCATCCCCATGAACACGACGTTGAGCGACTCCGCGCTCCGCGGGCCGAAGCGGTGCATGAGCGCCAGGAGCTGGCCGACGATCTCGGCCGCCGACAGGTTCCGCACGAGCCCCATGCGCGCCGTCGCGCAGAAGGTGCAGCCCATCGCGCAGCCGACCTGGCTCGACAGACACATCGTCGTGCGCGGGCGCTTCACGGCGCGTGGCATGTGCACCGCCTCGATCCTCGCGCCGTCGGCGAGCTCGAGGACCACGCGCGTCGCGCCGTCCGACGAGGGACGCTCCTCGACGATCCGCGGCAACGACAGATCGAGCACGCCGTCGACCAGCTCACGACCGACCCGGGCCAGCGACGGGCCGTCCGCGCTCCACGTGGCCACGCGCTGGAGGCGCCCGAAGAGGTGCTTCGGATCGCGCGGATAGCCGAGCTCGCGCAGATCCTCCGGCGTCCGATCCCAGGCGGACGCGCGCGTGAGGATCGTGGCGCGCGTGGCGTTCATGGCCTCCCCTTCATCGTACCGCGGAGGCCCAGCGTCAACCCGTCGCCGCCGGCCTGCGCCTGGCCCTGCCAGCGACCGCGACGGTGACGCCTGCGGGATCACGGCGGTCACGCCTCGAGCCGGCAGATCTCCCTGAGCGCCTTGGCGATCTTCTTCATGTCGTCGGACTCGTCCGTCGACCTCCGCTTGACGATGAAGACGTCGCGCTTCTTGAGGCTCGCCTCCTTCGGCGTCGGGAGTCGCTGCAGCGCGTGCGCCTTGTTGACGGTACGGTTGTGCAGCGCGACCACGAACGACGGGACGTAGAGCACCCCGATCCCGCGACGCGCGAGATCGAGCGCGGTCTCGAGCATGTCGGTCGCGTAATGGACGGTGCGCTGGACGGCGTCGTCGGGCCAGCCATCGAGGCCACGCATCGCCGTCGTCATGCCCGTGAGCGGGATGGCGGGCGCGCAGAACGGGAGCTCCTCCACCGCCACGCCCACGAACCGGTCGGCCCGACCGTAGATCGCCATCTCCAGCGAAGCCGCGCGCAGATACTCGATCTCGACGCGCGGCATCGGCAGATAGGTGATGCCGATGTCCGCCGCGTCGTTCGCGAGCGCCTCCTCGATCGCGCCCGGGATCGCCTCCTTGAGCTGGAGACGGCGACCCGTGAAGGACCGCGCCACGAGCTCGCCCGCGAAGTACGTCGAGAACACCTCGAACGTGGCGATCCGCAGCGGGCGCGCGGCCGGGACCACGCCGCGCGCCACGCTCGACAGATCGTCCGTCTGCGCGAGCACGCGCCGCGCCGCCTCGTACACGCGGCGCCCCGTGTCCGTCACGACCACGCCGCGCCCGCTCGGCGCGAAGAGCGCCACCCCTAGCTCCTGCTCGAGCAGCTTCAGGCTCTTCGATAGCCCGCTATGCGAAATGCCCAGTAGGCGTGACGCCTCGCGGAGACCGCCCGTCTCGACCACGACGCAGAGATGACGTAGTCGCTGCGTCTCCATCAACGAAGCTTGGTGGGGGTCACAGTCAGCTCGTAATGGCGTTTGTCCTCGTCGAGACTCACGATCAGCGTCGACTTCCCCGCTACCGCCACCGCCGAGCCGTGCGACGTGATCTTGCGGATCGTCGCGACCGGCGCCCCGCTTCCGCCCTCGACCGCGCTGAGCTCGAGATCGACGTCGAGCAGGAAGTCATCCGCGCCGCCCGGGAACGGCTGGATATGCGCCTTCACCTTGAGGCCCACGTCCTGCCGCGCGACGCCGCCCGCGTGGAACGGAGGGCCGCTGCCGGCAGGCGGCGGCGGCACCGGCGCGCTCGTCTGGAGCGGCACGTTCTTGCCGACCATCATCTCGCCGCTCGAGTGCTCCGGAAGGTTCACGGTGAAGGTCGTCGGCGTGAGCGTGGTGTCCCTCGCGTCCTTCGGGGTGAGGACGAAGTCGAGGCGCCAGACGTGTTGCCGATCCCCAGGCGGCGGGTGCGCGTGCGACACCGGCGGCGGCGCGCTCGGCGGGGGCAGAGGCGACGACGTGAGCGCCGGCGGCGTCGACGACACCGCCGGCGGACATTGCTGCGGATGCTGGCAGCCCACCGCGCCGGCGAGGAGAACGGAGATCGGGAGAAGGCGAAGGCCCATCGAACGGAGTGTCATGGTCATTGCGCCGCGGCGGATGCAAACGCAAGACCGCGTCGATTTCAGCAGGATTCGGCCACCACGCGGCCGTTCTTTCGGGCCCCCGAGGCACGGGGCTCTGCCAACTTGTCGCTCGTCGCGTGGGTCATCGCACAATTGTCAGATGCGCACGAAGTCGATGAAGCCGCGCGTCGGCTCCGTCGCGACGAGGCGCACACGGGTGCGGTCGCCGACGTCGAGCCCCTCCTCGTTCTGGACGACGCGGCCCTCCGCCGGCGGATCGATGGTGCGCACGAACGTGCCCTTCGCGTTCACGCCGGTGACGATCGCGTCGTACTCCGTCCCGATGCGCGTCGAGAGGAAGAGCGCGGCGCCCACCTTGCGCATCGTACGCTCGAACTTGCGGGCATGGTCCTCGCGCTCGCTGCAGCGCTCCGCGATGGGGAGGAGCTCCGCCGCGGAGTACGGCGGTCGGTCCCCACGCGCACAGGACTTGAGGAGCCGCTGCGTGACGAGGTCGCCATAACGACGGTTCGGCGCGGTGGAGTGCGCGTAGTCGTCGACCGCGAGACCGAAGTGAGTCTCCGGTGTATCGGGATCGGCGACCGCGTACTCGCCCGGGCCCATCAGCTTCACGACGGAGAGCGACACCTCGGCGAAGCGCTTCGGGTCCTTCGCGCGCCGCTCGTTGAGGAAGGCGGCGAGCGCGGGGGCGTCAGGCTCGACCGGCAGAGTCACCCCGAACGTGGCCGCGAGGCCGACGATGCGGTCCCAGCGCTTCGGCTTCCGCACGATGCGCCGGATCGAGGCGAAGCGATGCTCCTCGAGCCAGCGCGCGGTGGCGCCGTTGGCGGCGATCATCAGGTCCTCGATGAGCTCGCGGGCGCGGCTCTTGAGGGTCAGCTTGAGATCGACCACTTCCCCGTCCTTCGCGACGGCGCGCGCCTCCACCGTCTCGAACTGTAGTGCACCGTGATCGATGCGACGCCGGCGCAAACGCTGCGCCGCCTCGTCCTGCATCTTTACCTGCTCCGCGATGACGGCGTCGCGCGGCGCGTCCCCGTGGTTCTCGAGCCACGCGCCGACGTCCTCGTAGACGAGCTTCGCCTTGTTTCGCGTGAGCGCGCGATACACCTTCGCCGCGACGATCTGACCGTCCTTGGCCACGTCGATCTGCGTGATCACGGCGAGGCGGTCCGCGTTGGGAAGGAGCGAGGTCGCGCCGCTGGAGAGCTCGTCGGGGAGCATGGGGAACGTCGCGATGCCTGCGTAGAGCGACGTCGTGTTGCGGCCCGCATGGCGGTCGAGCGCGCAGTCGCGAGGGACGAAGGCGTCGACGTCGGCGATCCCGAGCTTCACGCGGATCACGTCGTTCGCGAGGCGCTCCGAGGTCTCGATCTGATCGAGGTCCGTCGACTCTCGATTGTCAATCGACGACCACGGCAGCGAGCGCTCGTCCACGATGGAAGCGTCATGCGCGTCGAGCGGCCTCTCCACGAGGTCATGCGGTGGAAACTCGACGACGAATCCTTCGCGGAGAGCGACGTCGCGCGCGATCGCGACGAGATCGAAATGCATGCGCCACGATCGCGCCCGACGTCGGTAGAGTCAACCCGCGACGAGCCCGACGGGCCCCGTCGATGCGCGTCTGCATGAAGTGACGCTCGGCCCAGGACGAAGTCAGACGAGCTTCGCGCGACTGCGATATGGTCGATCGTGCATGAACGTACGGCCGCTGGTCGCCCTGCTCGCTCTTGCTCCCGTGATCGCCGGCTTCGCCTGCGGGAACGAGCCGCCGGCTCCCCCACCCGCGGCGCCCGAGGCGCCACGGGTCGACGCGGCTCCGGCGACGACCACGACGTCACCGCCCGCGCTCGCCGCCGCGGCGCCCTCGATTTTCGACGCCTCTCCGCCGCCCGCGTCGAAGGTCGAGGGCGCGCTCCTCCCCTCGGGCGACTACGAGATCACGACCGAGGTGAAGAAGGACACCTGCTCGAAGGGCGACGCTGGCGCCGCGACACCGGATCCCGTGACGCTCTTCGTACAGATGAAGGTGTGGCGCGACAAGAGCGGCCACGAGCGCGTGACCGGCAACTTCCCCCTCCCCCTACCCCGCGCGAAGGGCTTCGGCACGGCGCGCTCGGACATCGTGCTCTCGCCCACGAGCGACGACGCGTCCGCCCGCGCCACCCTGAGCGGGATGGGCTCGCAGTGCCCACAGTACGAGACGTCGACCTCGTACAAGGTGCTCGAGCAGACGAGCAACTCGGTCAAGGTGGAATACACCCGCGACTACGGCGACGCCTCGAAGTGTCCGCCCAAGGCCCAGCCGCCCTCGAAGTGCGCGCTCGATTACGTCTACACGTTCAAGCTCGTGAACAAGGTGTGCGATCCGCGCTGCGGTGTCACGTTCGCGAAGGGGTCCGACGGCGGGCTCGGACCAAAATGCCAGTGTGGTGACGGAGGCACGCCATGAATAAGTACAGAATTGCCATCATCGCGGCGGAGTTCAACCAACCCCTCATCGGCGTCATGATCGCGACCGCCAAGGCGACGATCGCCGAGC
The DNA here is from genome assembly GCA_046351255.1 of Labilithrix sp. Lineage (GTDB taxonomy): Bacteria > Myxococcota_A > Polyangia > Polyangiales > Polyangiaceae > Labilithrix. The sequence goes on along the minus strand of JAXLYU010000023.1, from coordinate 5,640 downwards.
TCGGCGCCGAGACGCGCCTCGAGATCACGGTCCCTGGCTCGTACGAGCTCCCGCTCGTCACGCGAAAGGCCATCGCTCGCGCCGACGTCGATGCGGTCGTGGTGCTCGGGTACATCGAGCGAGGCGAGACCCTCCATGGCGAGGTCATGGGCCACGTGGTGCACACCGCGCTCGTGAACCTCTCCCTCGCGCACCTCAAGCCCGTCGCCTTCGGCGTCATCGGTCCCGGCGCGACCCCCGAGCAGGCGGAGATCCGTAAGGAGTCCTACGCCGCCGCGGCCGCAAGGGCGGCCATGCGCGCGCTCGAAGCGGGCAGATACCTCTGACGTCCATGAGCGGCCCGACTTCTTCTTCGACCCAGACGGGCCCACGCCCGAGGGCGTCGAGCTCGTGGCAACGGAGCCGCCGCGCAGCGCTCGCCGCGAGTCTGCCGCCGCCTGGGCCGCTCGCGTCCGCGAAGCGGTTGCGCTGTGAGCCATCAGCGACACCGGGATGACAGCCGCGACGCGAGCCGGCAGGTTCCCGCACCGGAGGTCGATCATGGCAGCAGGACGGAAGATCAGCGACGAGGACGAGGCTCGCCGCTTCGTAATGGCGGCGGAGCGCGCGGGCCAAGGCGGCGGCGAGTGGGCGAGAGCACACGGAATCGACGGACGGTCTCTGCACGTGTGGAACATGGCATTGAACCGCAGGCGCAACTCAGCGCCGGCCGCGCGGCGCCCATCGAAAAGATCTCCAAAGCAGGCGCTCGTCGAGATCGTACCCCGCGCGCCAGTCGTAACGACCAGCGCGAAGTACATCCTCGAGCACAATGGCGTGCGCGTGGAGTTCGGAGATGACGTCTCCGCCGACACGCTCCGTCGCGTCTTGCTCGTGGTGCGCTCATGCTGAGCCTCCCGCCGACGGTACGGGTATTTGTCGCCGTGGACCCGCTCGACATGCGCGGATCGTTCGACGCACTCGCCGGAGCCGTGCGCCGGCTCGGGCTCGATCCAGTCGATGGCCATCTCTATCTCTTCCTGAATCGGCGTAGGCGGCTCGCGAAGGCGATCTGGTTCGACGGCTCCGGATGGTGCGTTCTCGCGAAACGCCTCGAGGCCGGGAGCTTCCAGCTGCCGCCGCTTGACGGCGATGAGCCCCAGATCTCGATCGACGGTTCGACCTTCGCCTCGCTGCTCGCCGGCATTGACTTCACCGCAGCTCGGCGCGGCTGGTACCGGAGGTCGATGTGCGAATAAGAGATGAAGACGAGCGACATGGGCTGCCGATTATGATCTCTACTTCTCGATGGGCGACATCGAGGCGCTGCGAAAGGAGAACGCCGAGCAGCGGAAGCAGATCGAGCTCCTCATCGCCCAGATTGCGCGCCTTACCGAGCGCGTCGGAGAGCTGCTCGCCGTCGCGCAGCGGAAACAGCGAAAGCCCGCGGTCGAAAAGCCTCCGGCGGCGCCGCCTACCGTCGATGCCAAGACGCGACGCGCATTCGAGACGCGGCCGACCGCTCCCAAAAAGCCCATTGAAGAACCGAAGCCAAAGGCGACGACGAAACCCACGGGACGCAATCCGGTTCCGGCGCATCTTCCCGCCGACGAGCACGACCTTCGCCCCGCCGCGTGCGCCGAGTGCGGCGCGACGACCGGGCTCGACGTCGTCGACACGCTCGTCGAACAGAAGCTTCACGTCATCAAAGAACATCAGCGTCGTCGCGTCGTCCGCCGAACCACGTGCCGATGTCGACAGTGCGGAAAACGTACCACCCGCCGCTCGCTGCCCGCGTCCTACGAAAACTCGAAGGTAACGTGCGAGTGGCTCGCATGGCTTGTCCATCAGAAGTTCTCGCTCCTCACCCCGCTTGATCGCGTGCGTCGCGATCTTGCCGAGCGCGGCATTCCGATCGCGATGGGCTCGCTCGTCTCGTTCATCGAGCGCGCCGCCGACCTGCTCTCCGGCATCGATGGCCTGCATTGGAAGCAGCTGCTCGCCGGGTCGTGGATGGCGACGGACGGAACAGGTTTGAAGGTTCTGATTCCGAAGCTCTCGGCGGCGCACAACGGGTACGTCGAGCTCTATCGGAATCGCGAGCTCGCAGTGTTTCAGTACGAAGCCGATAAGACCGGCGACGTCGTTGCGACCAAGCTGAAATCATTTCATGGAACGCTCACCGCCGATGCCGAGCATCGGTTCAATTCGGTCTACGCCTCCGGCCGCGTCATCGAAGCCGGCTGCAACGGGCATGGGCGACGCAAGTTCCGCGACGCCGAGGACACTCAGCCGATCCTCGCAGTCGAAGGCGGCGCGTTCATCGGCGCGATCTACGGCGAAGAGGAGAAGGCGCAGGCCCTGGGGCTCGTGGGCGATGCTCTCAAGAAGTATCGCCAAAGAAGTATGCGACCGATCATGAAGGCTTTCGCGCGCTGGCGCGGAGCCGTCGCGCCGACGCTCCTCCCGTCCGAGCCGCTGACGGCGGCGATTCGCTACTACGATAAGCACGGCGACGCACTGTTCCGATTCGTCGACGACGCCGAAGTCCCGATCGATAACTCGCCCACCGAGCGCGAATTTCAAAACGTCGCGAAGCTTCGGCTCAACATGCTCTTCGCCGGCAGTACCGAAGGCGCCCACCGCGCGTGCGTGCTCCTTGGGATTGTCGCCACCTGCCGAGCCCTACGCGTGCCGATCGAGGCCTACCTCGCTTGGGCCTTCGAGCGACTCGGAACTCATCGGGACGTCTTCGGTCTCCCGCTCGACGCGCTCACCCCCGCCGCCTTCAAGAAAGCGCTCGGCTAGGCCGACGCGGGGACGCCCACTACCCAGCACGCCTCAGGCGTATCCGCATCCCGGCGTGGCTGATGGCTCACGTTTGCTTCAAGCCCACCCTCCCGCTATCCCATCCCTCGTCGGGGCAGCCCCTCGTCGGGGCAGACCCCGTCGGGGCAGACCCCGGTCTGGATCGCTCAGCGTGAGAGCGCGCAGGGACGAGAACTCGTCAGTGCGCTGTTCTGGGATGTTCTCCTTTCCGTAAAGCCACAAGTAACGAGTCCCTTTGAGCGTCGCGTCGCCGCCCCGCCAGAGCGCCTTCGACTCGGCTCGCCGCACTTGGCCGACGGGTCACGTCGCTGATGGGTCACGCGGCGACCCTGCTGGGTTCTTCACGGTCCGGATCATCTAACGGCATTCGTGAGATGGAGCACCGCGCGAATCGCCTCTAGCGTACCCGTGTGCTGCATCGCACTGCTCTCAACATAAAAGCTCCGACTCGTCTTAAAGTTCTCGCGGACCCAATCCATAGTCACGATGTCATCGAGGTCTCGCTTATTGGCCTGAAAGACGACAGGCTTCGACGCAAGCTCGATTCCGCGAGAGGCCAGATCGCGCTGTAGATAGTCGAATGCCTTGACGTTGGCCTCCTCGCGACCAATGCGGGAATCAAGGACCATGATGAGACCGTCGGCGGCAGCTATTTCTTCAATTTCCGCACAAAGTTGTAGATCCCGTGTGTCAGGCTCGTACGCCGTCATCGTTGCGCGGCGGTCAGACACTCGTACGCGGAGGTCTACGAATGCGCGACCATCTCGCATCAACGCAACGCGGTGACCTGCTGTGCGAAGACCGTAATCTGATGCGGGCAAAGGCCGATGATTGCGTTGAAGAGCCGACCTAAGCGAATAAACCTTACCGGCGAGCGCACAGCCTACATAAACAATGTGTCTCATCGGGATCGTCACTGCAGATCACTCCAGTCGAGACCATCGCCGGAAAGTCCAGGCGCGGCTGGTTGAGGCCAGGGACTTCTACTGATGAGGACGTCCGCTCCGCCAGCGGTTCCTTGTTGCCAGGCCTCCGCGGATGGAAATGTCACACCCAACTTCGGATCCATGACTGACCCGTCCGCCATCTCGACTGCAACGTGGTAGTCCCAGTTGTGAGGAAGTTTGAATCCATTCTTTGCGGTCATCTCAATCAATTGAGCATCCGCAGGATCTGTCATTCCCTCGATAAGGGCTTTCGACGCACCACGGCACTCCACGTTCGACATCGGCCCGAACCGTGACTTCGAGGGCGCTTTGAGGAGCGGCGCTAAACCCGGTACTCGACTCGCAGCCTCCTCCAAGAACAATCGGGCGAGGCTTGGCCCAGGCACCGAGCCGATCATCCCGATGATATCGGCCGGTGCCGAACTCGTGTCTGACGGTGCTGATGAGCCAAATCCGAGAACAGTCGCCGCCCCACCAATAATCGCTGCAGCGATGGCAATCGCCGGATTCGCCTCGTCACCGCGCCCGAAGGGGTCGCGTCGTTGAATCGGATTCTGCCGCGGCCATCCCCAGAGCGTGCTCCTGCCGTCATGGAAGGCGTACTCGTCGATGGAGAGGAAGCTCCCCATCTCGGGCACCCACTGCCGCGCCCGTATGTCGTAGACCTCTGTGCCCCCGAAGACCTGCCGTGGGCGCCCCTTCCATCGAAGTGTTGGGTCCGACGCGCGTCGTAGTCCGACGACAGAGTTTCTCGAGGCGAGTCGCGGCTCTCGGAGCGAGAAGCAATAGGTGTAATATGCAATTTCGCCATTAAGGCCCAGACGCGAGTCTGCGGGCCTCGATGCCGTCATGGCGGAGGCGTTGACGGGCACGACGCGGGCGGATGCGGGCGCCGTCGCAAGGAGCGCGACGAGCATGCAGACGAGCGCGAGAACCAGGCGACGCATCGGCGTCGTCGAGTGTAGCTCGAGAGGCGACGAAGGAGAGAAGGCAGGCGGGGCGTAGTGCTACCGTGCCGCCGCTGTCACTCACCCAAGGGCAGGATCGCCGACGCCTTCTCGTCCGCGAAGCTCGCCTCCGGCGACTTCCTCCATACGCTCCTCGGCGACGACAACCATGTCCACTGAGGCCCGGCCACGGTAAAGAAACCGCGCAACCATCCCCTCGGCGGGCCGATGGCCCACCGCGATGACCGTGCCGAGGGAGATCTTGCCGGGGCGGACGTACCTCGTCACGAGGCGCTGCTCGCAGCGTCAGTTCTTGCTGCGGCCCGACAAGAAAGACCAACGGCGTCTTCGCCTACTGCCTCGCCGAGGCCGCGAAGCGCCATGGGATCCAGCTCATCGCGTGGGTTGCCATGTCGAATCATTTCCACGCCGTCGTGCACGATCCCGACGGCTGCCTCCCCGCGTTCCTCACGCGCCTCCACGCCATGCTCGCGCGCTGCCTCAACGTTCGCTGGAGCCGATGGGAGAATCTCTGGTCGAGCGAGCCGACCTGCGCCACCTTCCTCGCCACCCCCGACGCGGTGTTCGAGAAGGTTTGCTACGTTCTCGCCAATCCCGTCGCTTGGTCGATCGCCTCGTCGACTGGCCCGGCATGACCTCGCTTCATCATCTCGACGGTCGGCGCACCGTCCATGAGCGCCCGGACTTCTTCTTCGACCCGGACGGGGCGATGCCCGAGCGCGCGGAGCTCGTCGCGGCGCAGCCTCCTTGCAGCGCACGCGACGAGTCGCGTGCCGCGTGGGCCGAGCGCGTTCGCGATGGCGTCGCCCGCGCCGAGCTCGACGCACGAAGGCTCCGCCTCGAGAAGGGGATACGCGTTCTTGGCCGGAAGGCCGTGCTTGCCGCCTCCGCCTTCGATACGCCCAAGACCTCCGAGC
>JAXLYU010000022.1:0-211694 GCA_046351255.1 Labilithrix sp. | reverse complement strand
AGTCGCGGAGGTTGCCGCGCGGGCCCGTGACCGGCCCGGCCGACACGCCGACCGCGGAGGCGGTATAGGCGTAGCGCAGGCGCTTGTTCGCACCCGTGGGCTCACCCGAGAGCGTGATCTGCACCGTGTCTTCCGAGACGATCTGCACGTTCTTGATCGTCACCGGCGCGCCGCCCTCCTGATGGAGCTCGAAGCCGAACGCGCCCGGGTTCTTGACGAGGTTCTGGTCGAGGACGAGCGGCGGCACGGGGACGATGAACTTCACCGTCACGACGCTGCCAGACCGCGTGATCTGGTCGGGCCGGAGCGGCTCCCACCGCTTTCCTTCGAGGACGATCTTTCGATAAGCCTTCGCGTATTCCTGCCCCATACGGAGATATCCGTCGTTCGTGAGATGAACGCCGTCGATGGCATAGACGAGATGGTATTTGGGCCCGACGAGCACGCTCTTGCCGTTGCTCGCGACGTGCTCCCGGAGCTGGGCGATGGGGAGGTCGCTGGTCAAATTGGTTTTGACGAAGCTCGATAGCTGCGAGTGGAGCATCGGGATCGGCTCCGTCTGCCCCGTGATGGCACGCACGTCATTCTCGTAGTCCTCTTGCCACTCGCGCATCTCGCTCTGGTAGTCCTCGTTGTGATCGAAATCGTCCGACTCGCCGTGGACGACCGTGACCGCGCGGACCACGTGGTTCTTCCCCATCGCGGTCGCCGCCTCGTGAGCGGCGCGCGCCTGCGCGAGACCGGCCTGGTACGGCGGGGTCCCCTTCTTCAGCTGCGCGTAGACGTAGTGGCTGACGCCATGGACGCTCATGAGCACGGTGTGCTCCTGTCCCGAGTCGAGGGCCCACTTCGTGATCTGGTTCGCGAGCCCCGAAGACATCGTCTCCTGGTCCGGATGCGACGGGTTCGTCCCCTTGCCCTCGATGAGCGGAACGAGCTGCGCGGGAGGATTGCCACCGGCGATGACGCCGGTCTTCAGCATGAGATTGCCGTAGGGCTGGGTGAGCGAGATCGCCCTGCCGCCGTCGAGACCGATCGAGAGCGACTGCCCGGTGGAGAGGATCTGGTTGATGTCGTGCTTCGTCACAGGCGTCACAGCCGTGCCGTCCGGATTCGTGGTGGGCGATTTGGTCCCACCACCGGAGCCATCGGGGTCGGAGTCCGAGTCGTGCTGCTTGCAGCCGGTCGCCGCGAACAAACCAAGGACGATGCAGGCCGCCAGGCGGGCCTTCGAGAGAGCCATGCTCGTGCTGCAAGCGCGTCCCGTGCCAGATCCTTTCTGCGGCCCGCCTCCGCTGCTTGGCTCCTGCTTTCAGGCACGGTATGGCGACGTCCCAGGAGACTCCATGACGGACAGCATCCAGTCGCATCTCAAGGAAGATCGCCGTTTCCCGCCGTCGGCGGAGTTCTCGAAACACGCGCGCGTTCAGTCGCACGCCGAGTACACATCGATGCATCAGCGCTCGCTCGAAGAGCCTGAGGCATTCTGGCACGAGCACACTCAGGACCTCGTCTTCCGCAAGGTCTGGGAGAAGTTCTCCGAGTGGAAGCTCCCTCATGCGAAGTTCTTCGTCGGCGCGACGCTGAACCTCACCGAGAGCTGCCTCGATCGTCACCTCGCGAACGACAATCGCCACAAGGCCGCGATCGTGTTCGAGGGCGAGCCCGGTGACACGAAGACGCTCACCTACTACCAGCTCCACTACGAGGTCGTGCACCTCGCCGCGATCCTGACCGACCTCGGCGTGAAGGCCGGCGATCGCGTCGCCATCTACATGGGCATGGTGCCCGAGGCCGCCATCGCGATGCTCGCGTGCGCGCGCCTCGGCGCCACGCACTCCGTCATCTTCGGCGGCTTCAGCTCGGACGCCCTCCGCGACCGCATCAACGACTGTGGAGCGAAGATCCTGCTCACCCAGGACGGCGCGTGGCGCCGCGGCAACGTCGTTCCGCTCAAGAAGATGGCCGACGTCTCGCTCGAGCAGACGCCGACGATCGAGAAGTCGATCGTTCTTCGCCGCATCGGGGCCGAGAAGTGCCCTGTCGAGATGAGGGAAGGCCGCGATCTCTGGTGGGACGAGGTCATGGCGAAGACCCCATCCGAGAAGTCGATGGCGCTCGCGAGGAAGCCTGACGCGTTCGATGCCGAGCACCCGCTCTTCATCCTCTACACCTCGGGCTCGACCGGTAAGCCGAAGGGCGTCATGCACACGACCGCGGGCTATCTCGCCGGCGCGCACGTCACTACGAAGTACGTCTTCGACATGAAGCCGGGCGACCTTTACTGGTGCACGGCAGACGTCGGCTGGGTCACCGGCCACAGCTATCTCGTCTACGGCCCGCTCTCCTGCGGCGCCTCCGTGATGATGTACGAGGGCGCGCCCAACGCGCCGGACTGGGGCCGCTTCTGGAGCATCATCGAGAAGCACGGAGTCTCGATCCTCTACACCGCGCCCACCGCCATCCGCGCGTTCATCCGCGCAGGCGACGAGTGGCCGAAGAAGTACGATCTCTCCTCGCTTCGTCTGCTCGGCTCCGTCGGTGAGCCGATCAACCCCGAGGCGTGGACCTGGTACCACAAGACGATCGGCGGCGATCGCTGCCCCATCGTCGACACGTGGTGGCAGACGGAGACCGGCTGCATCATGCTGACGACCCTCCCTGGCGCCTGCTACTCGAAGCCGGGCTCGACGGGCCTCCCGATGTTCGGCGTCGACATCGCGGTCGTGAAGGATCGCGGCGACGAGTGCGCGCCGAACGAGGGCGGCAAGCTCGTCATCCGGCGACCGTGGCCGTCGATGGCGCGCACGCTCTGGAACGACGACGAGCGCTACTTCAAGACCTACTGGGACGTCATGCCGAACGTCTACTTCACGGGCGACGGCGCCCGGCGCGATCAGGACGGCTACTTCTGGGTCGTCGGCCGCATCGACGACGTCCTCAACGTCGCGGGCCACCGCATCGGCACCGCGGAGATCGAGTCCGCGCTCGTCTCGCACCCCGCCGTCGCGGAGGCGGCCGCCGTCGGCAAGCCCGACGATCTGAAGGGGCAGGCCCTGGTGGTCTTCGTGACGCTGAAGTCCGGCCAGGACCCGAAGGACCTCAAGGCGAAGCTCGCCGAGCACATCGACAAGGAGATCGGGAAGTTCGCCCGCCCGGACTCGATCCGCTTCACGGACTCGCTCCCGAAGACGCGCTCCGGAAAGATCATGCGCCGTCTCCTCAAGGAGATCGCGTCGGGCGCGGTGCAGACGCAAGGCGACACGTCGACGCTCGAGGACTTCAGCATCCTCGCGAAGCTCCAGAAGGACGAAGATTGATGAATCGCTGGCTCACCCTCGCCGCGCTCCTCCTCCTCGCCTGCAGCAAGGACGAGCCGAAATCCTCGCGCTGGGAGGACGCCGCGGCGGCGCTCGCCACGGCGGCGCCCTCGTCGTCCGTCCCCAAGCTCCCGACCGGAGCCCTGAACCGCTTCTTCCCGAAGGACGGCGAAGGCGGATATGCGCGCGTCTTCACCGCCGACAAGGAGGGCTACGCGGAGGCGAAGCTCCAGAAGGACGGCAAAGACGTGGCCACGCTCTCGATCTCGGACGCGGACCAGACCCCGGACGCGAAATCGAAGTTCGAAAAGTCGACCGAGAAGGTCGCGGGATTCCCGGCCATGACGGTCGGAAAGAACCAGACCACCGTCCTCGTCAAAGACCGCTTCCAGGTGAAGTGCTCGAGCCCGACGCTCGACCACGAGGCCCGCAAAGCGATGATCGGAACCTTCGACCTTCAAGGATTGAACAAATGAGCGAAGCGCTGCACACGGTGCTCGAGGAGCTACCGGAGTCGAGCCTCACCACGCACGTCCTCGGAGCGCTCGACTGGATCGTTCCGGGAGAGTGGCGGAACATCGTCCGCCTCGACGAGATGATCCGCGACGTGACGGGCGAGTCCGACGAGTCGCTCATCCAGCAGGTCGGCGAGCGAGCGCTCGCGCTCTACGCCGACGAGTCGAATGGCTACCAGCGCGCGGTCACAGTCTTCAAGGGCGTCGACTCCGCGAGCACCGTCGCGGGCGTCACGGCCCTCGCGAGCATGGCGAGCCAGCAGTTCGAGATCCTCTCCTTCCTCGGCGACGTCACGCCCAAGCCCGACACGACGCAGGCGATCGACGCCGGTCTCAAGCTCGCGGCGGAGCTCGTCGGCTTCACGCTCACGAACGGCCTCCCCGGCGACAGCATCGGCGAGTTCTGCTCCGCGCTCGTGAACTACGGCAAGGAGGAGAAGATGCGGCTCGCGTCGTGGCTCGCCATCGACTGCGTCCTCCCGCTCGGCCCCGACTTCATCCAGAAGATCACCGAGGCCCTCGAGGGCCCACTCGAGTCGATCGAGAACAGCCGGGTCTTCCAGTTCGTCTCGTCCCATCTCCCGGGCGGCGTGGCCGACCAGCGCGACCTCGTCCTCCGCACCGTGAACGACTCGCGCGGCCATCTCGAGTCCATGGTTCAGAACGGCGGCGTGACGCAGGAGACGGTCCTCGCGAAGGTGCGCGAGTACGTGGCGGTCGCCGACGACAAGCTCGACCTCGTCGCGGCGGCGCTCGACCTCGCCACCAACACGTTCGAGCACACCGGCATCCAGACCGTCGCTCGACGCGTCGTCTCGCGGGCGTACGGCGAGATATGACTCGGTTCCACCTTTTGTCGCGGTCCGCCGCAGACGGCGGCCAGACATGAAGGACGTCCAGGTGCGGCTCTCCACGCTCATCGCGGTCAGCGCGATCGTCGGCGCCGGTGCGTTCGCGGCCGGCCGCTCGACGATCGCATCGAACCCGGTGAGCACCACGCAGGCGATGCAGGCGGAGCCTCCGCCGCCGGTCGCCGCCCCGCCGCAGGTGTTCGACGACAAACAGGAGCTCCCGCCGAACCACCCCCCCATCGGGAGCGCTCCGGACGACGACCACGGGCTCGGCGCGGGCCACGACGACCACGGCGCCCTCCCCGCGACGACGATCACGTGGAAGGTCCCGCCGCGCTGGAAGGAAATGCCGAATACCAGCTCGATGCGCCTCGCCACCTACCGCGTCCCGCGTGCGGCGGGCGACGACGCGGATGCGGACGTCTCCGTCATGCAGGCGGGCGGCACCGTGCAATCGAATGTCGACCGCTGGATTGGCCAGTTCGGCGCCGAGGCGAAGTCGAAGTCGAAGACGACCAAGAAGAAGATTGCCAACTTCGAGGTCACCATCGTCGAGGCGGAAGGGACCTATGGCGGGGGAATGGGCGGAGGCAAGGCGGAAGAGAACGCCGGCCTCCTCGGCGCCATCGTCGAGACGCCCGACATGCCTCACTTCTTCAAGATCACGGGGCCGAAGAAGACGGTGCAGTCCGCCCGCGCCGAGCTCGACTCGCTGCTCGCCTCGATTGCACCTCGATGAACGTGGCCGATGACGACGTACGGGTACATCGCGCTCGGCATCGTCCTCTCGGCCATCATTTACTGGCTCTTCGGGCTCATCGGTAAAGGCAAGGAGTCGAAGGCCATCGCCACGCTCGCCGACATGGCGGCGCTCGGCGAGGTGGTCCCCGACACGCTCCATCCCAAGGTCGATCTCGACCGCTGCATCGGCTCCGGCGCGTGCGTCCGCGCGTGCCCGGAGAAAGACGTGCTCGCGGTCGTGCACGGGCAGGCGGTGCTCGTGAATCCGCTCGCGTGCGTCGGTCACTCCGCGTGCGTCGATGCGTGTCCTGTCGACGCGATCCAGGTCGTGTTCGGGACCGCGAACAAGGGCGTCGAGCTCCCGAAGATCGATCAGAACTTCCAGACGACGCGCCCCGGCGTGTACGTCATCGGCGAGCTCGGCGGCATGGGCCTCATCCGCAACGCCGTCTCGCAGGGAAAACAGGCCGCCGATCACGTCATCAAGAACACGCGCCGGGCGGCGGGCGACGCGTACGACGTCGCCGTCGTCGGCGCGGGCCCCGCCGGTATCAGCGCGACGCTTCGCCTCCTCGAGGCGAACCTGAAGGTCATCCTCCTCGAGCGCGAGGCCTTTGGCGGCACCATCATGCATTACCCGCGCGCGAAGGTCGTCATGACGGGCGCGCTCGACTTCGCGCTCGTCGGTCGCGTGAAGGCGACGAAGATGAGCAAGGAGGAGCTCGTCGAGCTCTGGGAGCGCATCATGCGCGAGGTGAAGCTCCCGGTGCAGGTCGGCACGCTCGTCGAAGGGGTCGAGGGCGACGACGACGGCATGTGGCGGCTCAAGACCTCGGGCGGCCCCATCCGCGCCGCGAACGTCATGCTCGGCCTCGGCCGCCGCGGCTCCCCGCGCAAGCTCGAATGTCCGGGTGAGGAGTCACCGAAGGTCCACTACCGCCTCCTCGAGCCGAAGGAGTTCGCGGGCAAGCACGTGCTCGTCGTCGGCGGCGGCAACAGCGCGGTCGAGAGCGCGCTGTCGCTCTCCGATGCACAATGCTGCGCCTCCGTGGCCATCAGTTACCGCAAGGGCGCATTTGCGCGCTGCCGGGCGGAAAATCGACGCCGCATCGACGAGGCGATCGCGATCGGCGCCGTACAGGCGCTGATGCCGAGCGAGATCTCTCGAATTGAAAACGACGCGGTTTACCTGAAATCCGAGGGGAACGAGGTCAAGCTCCAGAACGACTCCATTATCGTGCAGATCGGCGGCACGGCTCCCTCGGAGCTGCTCCAGAAGTTCGGAGTCGAGGTCGTCAAGAAGTACGGAGAGGCCTGGCGCACATGACTCTCGATCGCGTTCTCGTCCTCTTCATCGGCGGAGCCCTCGTGGCCGCGCTCTCCGGGCTCGCGTGCGGCGCGAAGCTGGACGTCCACGAGACGCAGGAAGCGAAGACCAACGACTGCATTCACTGCCACACGTCCGCGTATCAGGCGGCGGTGAATCCGAAGCACGAGGGCGTCTTCGATCAGACGTGCGACGACTGTCACGTCAGCAAGAAGGCGTGGGCGCCGATTCCCCAGTTTCACGAGCTGGACGCGATCGCGCAGAGAGAGTGCGTGAGCTGTCACCAGAAGGAGTACGACGCGACCAAGAAGCCGCCGCACGCGGAGCGACACTTCCCGACCGACTGCAAGGACTGCCACGACACCGAGAAGTACGCACCTCTCCCGAAGGACATCCACGCCACGCAGACGTTCGGCAAGCAGGACTGCTACAGCTGTCATCAATCGAACTACGAGAACACGACGAAGCCGAATCACAAGCAGGCGAACATCCCCACCACGTGCGCGGGCTGCCACAACGCCGGCGGCGCGTGGCTCCCCACGAAGGGCGGCGGATGACCGATGGCGACGGAGGCTCCGTACCAGAAGCGGCGTCTCGCGCCCTGGCTCACGTTGGGCGGCCTCGTCCTGCTCACCGCCGCGCTCTACGCGCGCGCCCACGGCTATTACATCGCGCCCACGGAGGCGCGCTTCGAGCACCCCGAGTTCTCCGTGCTCAAGCCGTCGGGCCCGATCGGGCATGGGTACGGCATCGTCGGGACCGCGCTCATCATCGCGAACCTCGCGTATCTGCTGCGGCGCCGGCTCGCGAAATTCACGCTCGGACGGCTCTCCACGTGGCTCGACGTCCACGTCGTCGCCGGCCTCGTGGGCGCGATCCTCGTCGCGTTCCATTCCACCTTCCAGCTCCGCTCCCCGATCGCGACGACGACCTCGATCAGCCTCGCGGTCCTCGTCGGGACGGGCGCCGTCGGCCTCTACATTTATCGGCTCGTCCCGAGACCGGGCGGCGTCGCGCTCCAGCAGCGCCTCGGCGAGATCGAGCAGGTGCTGCCCGAGCTCGCGAAGGAGATCCGCGAGGCGATCGGCAAGTCGCCCGCCACGCGGCTGCCGCCGAACGCCGGTTTCTGGCGGACGATGGCGGCGGTCCCGAAGTGGACGGTCGAGGCCGGCGAGCGGCGGCGCGTGGTCGAGCGCGTCGCGCAGCGCGATCCGGCGCTCCAGCTGCTGGCGCAGGTCGAGCACGAGCGCGTGATCGATCTCGTCACCGAGATGATGGACCTCGCCGCGTCCGAGATCGACTCGAACGCCGGCGCCGCGCTCATGCGCTCGTGGCGCGGCATTCACGGCTTCATGGCCATCCTGATGGTCCTCTCCGTCACCGTGCACATCTGGGTCGCGTGGATGTACGGCTATCGGTGGATCTTCTCATGAGGGGGCTCTTTCGCGTCCTCCTGACCCTCGCGCTGCTCCTCGTGGCGCGCGGCGCCTCCGCCCAGCTGCTCTCGCCCGGACCGCTCAGCAAGGGCCACGCGGGGCTCGAGGGCGATCAGAACTGCACGAAGTGCCACTCGTCGGGAAAGCGCATCGAGCCCACGAGCTGCCTCACGTGCCACAACGACCTCGGCGCGCGCATCAACGCGGGCCAGGGCCTTCACGGGCGCGCCTTCAGAGGAAAGGCGTGCGAGAGCTGCCACGTCGAGCACCACGGCGTCGGGAACCGCCTGATCCGCTGGCCCGGCGGCGACCAGACGGCACTCAACCACGCCGACACCGGCTGGCCGCTCAACGGCGCGCACAAGAACGCGACGTGCAACAAATGCCACAACAAGGCCAACGCGCGTGGCGCACCGACGTTCCTCGGGGTCTCGCCCGCCTGCAACGCGTGCCACAAGGACCAGCACGAAGGCCGCTTCGGCACGACGTGCCAGAGCTGCCACAACGAGACCAGCTGGAAGGACGCGAAGGTCACGAGCCAGTTCAATCACGACCTCGCGCGCTTCAAGCTCCGCGGCGCCCACACGCGGGTCCAGTGCGCGTCGTGCCACCACGAGCCGCCTGTCTATCTCGGACTCAAATTCGCCAATTGCACCGACTGCCACAAGGACCCGCACGCCGGCCGGCTCGGGCCGCAATGCACCGGTTGCCACAGCGAGAACGCCTGGCGCCCCGCGACCTTGCGGCCCGGCGCGCATCCCGGCGTCAGCCTCGCCAATGGGCACTCGAACGTCGGCTGCAAGACCTGCCACGACCGTGGTGTTCTCGCCGCGCCGTCGAAGGGCACGGAGTGCGCCTCGTGCCACAAGGCGGTTCACAAGGCGCCGTTCGGCAACGGCTGCGCGCAATGCCACTCACCGATCCTGTGGACGGGCTTGCCCGCGTCCGTGGGGCTCGGCGTCCACAATCGCACCGCCTATCCCCTCACCGGCAAGCACCGGGAGGTGACGTGCGGCGACTGCCACAAGACGTCGGTGCCACGCGCTGCTCGCTATCGCGGCCTGAAGTTCAGCCGCTGCATGGATTGCCACGGCGACCAGCACAAGGGCGAATTCGCGAAATCGGATTTCGGCGCCGAATGCAAGCAGTGCCACGCCACCGCCGGCTTCCGGCCCACGCTGTTCGGCACGCAGCTCCACGCGAAGGCCGCGTTTCCGCTGATCGGCAAGCACCAGGCGACGGCGTGCTCCGCGTGCCACACGAACCAGAAGCCGCGCCTCGATCTCCACGTCTCGAAGAAGGAGTGCGCAGACTGCCACCAGAATCCGCACGGCGATCAGTTCGCCAAGGAGATGAAGGACGGCGGCTGCGCGCACTGCCACAAGCCCTCGGGCTGGGACATGCCGAAATTCGAGCACGCGTTCTGGCCGCTGACCGGCGCCCACTCCGGCGCGCGCTGCGAGAGCTGCCACACCCCCACCGCGGAGGACCGGAAGAAAGGCTCCGGGCCGAGCTGGAAGGGCGCGCCGACCGCCTGCAACGGCTGCCACGACGACGCGCACGAGGGCCAGTTCAAGAAGGGCGAGCCGGTCATCACCGATTGCGCCAGGTGCCATTCGACCGCGCTCTTCAAGATTCCGAAGTTCGATCACGACAAGCTCACGAGCTATCCGCTCACGGGCGAGCACGCGCGCCTGAGCTGCGAGCGCTGCCACGATCCGGAGAAGCTGAAGAACGGCACGCAGGTCATTCGCTGGCGGCTCCCGTCGACGGAGTGCAGCTTCTGCCACGCCGATCCCCACAAGAAGGTGGTGCTGCAGTGACGCGGCGGTGGGCCATCTTCGCGCTCGTCTGTGCGCTCGTCGGCTCCGTCACGATGGCGTGGGCGGACGACGAGAAGCCGAAGGAGCCGTCGTGGTCGGCGTCCGGCTCGTCGTCGGCGGTGCCGGACCGGCCACAGGCGCCGTCGGTGACGGACTCGATCCCGTGCTCGGCGTGCCACTCGACGAGCGGCTGGAAGGCGAAGGAGCCCGAAGCGGGCGAGGAGGGCGCGCCGAAATTCGATCATTCGAAGACCGGATTCCCGCTCACCGGCTCGCACGTGAAGACACCGTGCGTCGGCTGCCACGACGGCAAGCGCGCGGTGAAGCGCCAATGCGTCTCGTGCCATACCGACTCGCACCGCGCGCGTCTCGGCGAGCAGTGCGATCGTTGCCATACGCCGGCGGCCTGGCGAAATACGAAGCCGCTCGACATGCACCGGATGACGCGATTCCCGCTCACCGGCATGCACGTCCTCACGGACTGCACGGAGTGCCATCGCCGCGCGAGCGAGCACCAGTGGACGGGCGCTCCCATCGACTGCTTCGCCTGCCACGAAAAGGACTATCGCCGTCCGGACCTGCGACCGGTGCACAACGGCTCGGTCGCGGGGCAGCCCGCGTTCCCGCGAGACTGCAGCCTGTGCCACCGGGCGCTCGCGTGGGCGCCGGCGAAGTTCGATGCGGCGATCATCACCGGCAACTCGCGTATTCCCCTCGTGCAGCAGGCGCCGCCGAGCCACGACGTCAAGTTCCCCATCCGCTTCGGCAGCCACAAGACCGCGACCTGCGACGACTGCCACCAGCAGATGGCGATGCCGCGGCAGGTACGCTGCGTCGGCTGCCACGCGCACGAGCCGGTGCGTCTGGCGGCGCAGCACAAATCCACCACCTCTCCGCTCGCCAGCTCGTGCCTGTCCTGTCACCCGGCGGGGATGAGGCGATGAGGCACTCCCTCGCCGCCGCGCTGACGACCCTGCTCATGGCGGGCTCCGCCATGGCCGCGCCGCCGAAGAAGTCGGTCAAGGGCGTGACGGTCGAGGTCGTGGTCACCGAGATCGCGGCCGGACATGCCTATATCAAGCCGGGCGCGAGCGCCGGCGTGCGGCGCGGCGCGAAGGTCACGCTGGGAAACAAGGAATACACGGTGTCGATGGCGACCGCGTCGTTCGCGATCGTCGAGCTCGGAGACGAGCCGCCGAAGGAAGGCGAAAAGGGCCGCGCCGTCGCCGTCGACGAGGCGGAGGAGCCCGTCGCCAAGCTGAAGAAGCCGCGGCCGGACAGCGCGTTCGAGGACGTCTGGCCGGCGCCCGTTCCGCCGTCGAGCGGCAAGGCCGTTCGCTACGTTCCGCTCGGTGATTCGACGGCCGACAGCAAGACGGATATGAGGTTCACCGTCCTGGCGGGCGGCCTCTTCCCCGCGGGTGAACGCGGCGGGGCGGCGGCGCGAGCGGAGCTCAATGCGCGAGTGCGCGCCGAGCCCTTCACGGTCCCCCTCGCCCTGCTCCTCGATGCGTCGCTGCAGAACTGGTTCGGTCCCGGCATGAGCGATCGCGCCGGCCGTTCGGCTCGGCCCGTCCTTCGCGCGCGTGAGCTGATGCTCGCGTATGGCTCGCAGCAGGGCTTCGCCGCGAACATCGGTCGAATGCGCTATGCGGCGTCGACGCTGGGGACCCTCGACGGTCTCCGGCTCCGCTCGACGGTGGGCGATAGCGGGTTTGCGCTGGCGGCGTTCGGCGGGCTCTTGCCCGAACCGCTGAGCGGAGCGCCAGCGGTGGATGCGCAGCGTTTCGGCGTCGAGGCGAGCTACACGGCGCTGGACGCGCCCATGCGCCCCGAAGCGGCGCTCGTGGTGCAGGGATCGACGTTCGGCGGGAAGCTCGACGAGCGACGCATCAGCGGCATCTTCGGCGTCTTCCCGGGGCATGCGCGATTCGGCGGCCATTTCGAGGCCGGCAATTACGCGGCGGACAATCCGTTTGGCGCGGGCTCCGTCGAGCTGAACAATGCCGGCGCCGACGGCTCCGTCATTCTCGGGCCGCTCCAGATCGGCGCGCGCATCGAGATGCGCAAACCGGAGCGTTCGCGGTGGCTCGCGTCGTATCTTCCCCTCTCCTTCTTCTGCCTGACCGCGCCGCCGCCGCCCGTGAATCCGGGCACGCCCATACCGGCGGAGAAGTGCGATGGCCGCACTGCCACGCGCGTCGAGGGCGCGCTGGACGCGTCGGTGAGCTTTGCGAACGTGATCATCGCGGGCGGCGCAACGACGGCGCGCGACGTCGCGATCGGCGGACTGCCGTCGATGTTCGGCGTCTTTGCGAATGGCCGTGTGATGCGCATCGCGCAGCACTTCCGTGCCGACGTGGGCGCCAGCTATTCGACGGCGACCTACCTGAGGATGCTCGGCCTGACGGGCGGGCCGGGCGTGACGTTCTTCGAGGACACACTGGACCTCGGGGCTTATTACCGATTCTCGAATATCAATTACGACGCCGGCGGCGACGCACGGTCGCAACACGGCATCGGGGCGTCCGGATCGCTCGTACCGAACCGCCAGTTCGCGCTGACGCTTCAGTCCGAGCTCATTCGCGGCACCGACATCGACGCGCTCCTCGCCTTCGTGACCGCGATGTATCGCCCCAAGCTCTGATAACGAAGTAGCGGGTCAGTCCGGGCAGCCGGCTTCCTTCCAGTCTCGCAGGAGCTTCTTGAGATTGGCGGGCTTCTTTTGCGGGTCGACCTCGCCCGCCTTCAACGTTGGGAGCGCAAGAAAGGCGTCGACGCGGCCGCAGAAGCTATCGCGATCCTGATACTCGGCCCAGCTGTGGCAGCCGACACAAGAGCGACCGTCGGTGCGGATCTTCACCTTCGGGCTCGTGACGATATCGCTGAGAGAATAGTTACCGATCTTGGGGTCCCGGAGCTTGGTCTCCCAGCCATAGCCGAGCTCCGACTCCTCTGACTCGTCATCGCCGGCCGGCTCGGTGCGGTCGATCTCTTCCTCGGTCATGTTCGATCTGGACGTCCCGGTCCCCTCGACCGGCTCCATTGCTGCGCACGCCGCGGTCGTAAGCAAGATAGAGCTGATGACGACGACCCATACATTCTGCATCGTTTAGCCCCGTCCCTCGACCAGGACCAAGTGCAGTCAGCAGGCCACGAGACGCGCATGAAACGATCATGCAGACGTTCTCTCCGACTGGAAATCAGGGGCGATCTGGGTCGTTCGCGCTCATCGGCACTGGAACTGTCCGCCGCCCCGGGATGTGCGAGCCAAGCAACGGATCTGGGAGATCCTTCGGACGCATCCACCCATGAAGGAGTCGATCATGTACGCGATGAACGAGGCCGGCGGAGATGTATGCATCATGCACGCATGACAAAAGCAGCGAGCCCGCGGTCGAGGGACCCGCGGGCTCTTCGTGCTCTTCCGCCGTGGCGGGCGCGCGCTACTTCGTGCGCTTCGTGCTGCGCGAGTGCGCGCGGTGGGTCGGCGCGGTGTGATGCGCCTTCGCGTGCGGGAGCGGCGCGTCGGTCGCTCCGGCAGCGGGCCCGGCCGGGACGGCGAACACGGGGAAGGTCACCACTGCCGGCGGCGTCGCCTGCGTCTGCCCTTGCGTCACCTGCGCGAGCTGGGGCCGGGCATGCGGCACCTCCACCGGAGCGCGCTGCGCGGCTGGCGCGGTCGCCACGTACTGCGGAGCGCGGGCCTCGCCTCGCGGGGCGAAGAGCGCCTCGCGGACGGAGGCGTCGCCGATGAGGGCGACGACGAAGTACGCGCAGCCGCCGAAGATGACCCACGAGACCTTGTTCGTCCGCTTCTTCGGCCGGAGCGCGATGAAGCCCTCGATGAGGGTGCGGTGCTGGGCGCGAACCGAAGCGGCATGAAGAGCGCTGGCGCCGGAACCGACCATGCTCACCATCGAGCAAAGACCGAACCATCGGCTCCCACTGGAAAAGTGCGCGCGCCCCACGAAAAACCTCGTCATTTTCGGATCACGGCGACGATGTAACCCTGGAAAGACCTCGCTTCGAGGTGATCGCGCTTTGACCATGCGAGGGTTCCAGGCAGCAGGCCCGAGTGCATTCAGCAACGCGTAAACACGGCGGATTTCAGGCGCGCTCCGCCCACACCCGCCGTCACTTCCCGAGCACAGGCGCGGGCGTCGGACCGCCCCCCGCGGGCGGCGTCGCAGGCGCGACCGGCTTCGCCGGCGCCTTCGCCTTCTCGGGGGCGGCAGGCTCCGGCGCTCCCTTCGGCGTGTCGAGCGCGCCCGTCATCCCGAGCACCTTCTCGAGCGTGGGCTTGTCCTTCACGGACTCGCGGAGCACCTCGACGGCGATCGCGCGTGCGAGCGCCTTGTCCTGTCTGACGAACGCGACGATCGCCTCGCGATCGGCGTGCACCGCCGTGATCAGGTTCTTCCGCGCGGCCGGCTTCTTCTCCGTCACCGCGAGCAGGGACTTGACGACCTTCGCCATTGCCTGCGCATCGTCCGTGAGGATGTCGGCGGTCTGATCCGAGCTCGCGGCCAGCGACTTGTTGAGCGCCACACGCGCCTTGGGCTCCTTCGCGATGGTGGGGATCGCGGCGTTCATGACCTCCTCGAGGCCGGCCGGGTTCTTCGCGAGGTAGCCCGCCATGTTCTTCGCGATCCATTTTTGATCGAGATCGGTCGAAGCGTTCGCCATGAAGCGGTCGAGCGATTTCGGATGGAGACGCATCACGGTGTAGAGCTCGTCGACGAGCTGGGGCTTCTCGTCGAGCAGCTGCGCCGTCGCCTCGAAGCTGTCCTGCCGCTGCGATTCCGTCGACACGTTCACCGCCGCCTTGGCCACCGCCTTGTCGGTGTGAACGCCGCAGGCAGCGAGGGCGATGGGGCTTAGCGCGAGCACGATTCGAAGCGATATCCTCACAGGCGCACTCATGCAGCCACCGATCCGGCGCTATGTGCTCGGAATTGCTTGGTCACGACGCCGTCTCGGGTGAGGCGAAACGGTCGCGCCCTCGCACGCGCGCCGCTATTCTCCATCCCCCGTGGCGGCGACGTACACATCCCTCGTCGGGGTCTCCCTTGGCGGGAAGTACGAGATCAAGCGCGTGCTCGGCGCGGGCGGGATGGGCGTCGTCTGCGAGGCGACCCACGTCGACCTCGGCAAGCGCGTCGCGATCAAGCTGATCGACAAGTCGATGAAGGAGAGCGAGCTCATCGTCGCTCGTTTCAAGCGAGAGGCCCGCGCGCTCGGTCAGATCGACTCGGAGCACATCGTCGAGGTCTTCGACGTCGGCGCGGATCAGCGCGTAGGCCTCTACATGGTCATGGAGTACCTCACCGGCGAGGACCTCCAGGAGCGCCTCGAGCGCGACCGGAAGCTCGACGTCCGCACCGCGGTGATGATCGGTCACCAGATCGCGCGCGCGCTCGTCAAGGCGCACGCGGCGGGCGTCGTCCACCGCGACCTCAAACCGGCGAACGTCTACCTCACGAAGCGCGACAACGGGCAGATGCTCGTGAAGCTGCTCGACTTTGGCGTGTCGAAGCTCGTCGACATCCCGGCCGACTCTCGCATCACGGGCCAGGGCTCGCCGATCGGGACGCCGCTCTACATGGCGCCCGAGCAGGCGGAAGGCAAAGACGACGTCGACGGCCGCGCGGACATCTGGAGCTTCGGCACCGTCCTCTACGAGGCGCTCTGCGGCGAGTCCGCTTTTCCGGACCGCGGCAGCTACCACAACACGCTGATCGGCATTCTCACCGGCAAGGTGAAGCCGCTCCACAGCGTCGCGCCGTGGGTGCCAGCGAAGCTCGCCGAGGTGGTGGACGCGATGATCGTCCACGACCGAAACCTCCGCATCAAGGACGCGGCCACCGTCACGCAGCGCCTGCTCGACGCATTTCCCACAGTGCATCCCGACGGCACCGGCCTTCACACCGCCGTCATCGTCCCGAGCGACGAGGCCGGCGTGGCCGACGCCACGAGCGACACGGAGGTGTTCACGAGCACCCAGGTGTCGGCAGTGCAGCAGCGCCCGGTCGGCCCCACCACGGGCCCGAGCGGACGCGTGAGCGGACCGCCGGCGCCGAGCGACTCGCTCTCGACGCTCGGCGATGCGTTCCCGCCGCTCCCGAGCAGCAGCACGAAGACGATGCCGTTCGCGCCGCCGGCCGCCTCGTCGTCCTCCGGCTCCGTCTCGTACGTCACGGGCCCGTCCTCGAAGTTCGAGACGCTGAAGATGCCGCCGACGACGCCGTCGGAGATGCGCCCGCTCCACTCGACCAAGCCGCCCCCGCCGGAGGCCTCGCCGAGGCGCGGCGGCGGAGCGATCGCGGCGTCGGTCATCCTCGCGGTGGTCGGCATCGCGGTCGGCGGCTGGGTCGCACGGCACCGGCAGACGCCGGCGAGCGGCCATCCGTCGCCAACCACGGCGACCCCGTCCACGCCCGGATCGACGGCGAAGACCCCGCAGCCGGTCTTCACGGACATCACGCCGCCACCGACGATCGCGCCGCCCTCCGAGCCAGCCACGCCATCGCCCGCGGCAGCGCCATCCGCGAGCGTGAAGCTGCGCTACCGCCCGGTGACGAAGCTCAAGGTGCGTCCCTCGCAGCCGAGCGACTCGGTCGCGCCGGCCCCCGAGCCGGCACCGGCGCCGGAACCAGATCCGGCGCCCGTCCCGAGTCTTCTCTAAGAAAGTCTCGAGGCAGGGGCTCTGCCCCTGCACCGATGCGCTTCAAGGAAGTCGCGCAGACCCATGGCGACCGCGCGCAGGCGAAGACAGTCGAAGGAGTCGAAGCGGTAAGCCAAGCTGTAGGAGTGGAGGGTGACCCATCCCTTTCACGGCCCGTGCCTACATTGTCATCCCACGATCTTCGGCGTTTTTCGCTGCGTTGGGGGGATCGGAACCCGATGATCCGAGACGATCAGGGTCGGAAGAGGCGCTCGTACTCGGCCGGCAGCGGCGGCACCTCCGCCAGGGACATCGGCGCGCTGGAGAGCGTGTGCCAGTAGAGGACGCGCTTCGTGCGCGCGTGGTCGAGGGCCGCGGCATACGCCTTCGCGGTGTACGTCGGATCGAGGAGCAACCCGAACCGCGAGGCCTCCGCCATCGCGAGGTCGCCTTCGTGGGTCGAGAAGCCATAGCCGCGACCGAGCCACCGGCGATCGATCTCGAGACGCGCCGGGCGTGCATCGTCGATGGTCACGCCCGCGAGCGCCGCCGTCTTCTTCACGAGGCGCTGCGTCATCAGCTCGACCACCTTGAGCGGCGGCGACACCGCGACGCCGACCACGCGCGTCGCGAGGGACGTCGCGGCGAGACCCACCGCGAGGCCGGAGGCCGTCCCGCCCGAGCCGAGCGCGACCACGATCACGTCCGGCTCCGGGACCTCGCCCGCGCGCACCTGCGCCTCGAGCTCCTTCGCCGCGTCGACGAAGCCGAGCGACGAGAGCGCGTTCGAGCCGCCGAGCGGGAACAGATATGCGTCGCGTCCGAGCAACGCGGAGATGACCGCCGGCGCCGCGCTCCACGACGGCGCGACCACGACCCGCAACCCTTGCGCGAGGCCGAGGCGCAGGTTCGCGCGCGCGTGATCCGTTCCCGGCTGCGGGACGAGCACGGCCTCGACCTCGAAGCCGGCGTCGGCTCCGTAGATGGCGGTGGCGAGCACCTGGTGGCTGCCGCCGGCGCCGATCGTCACGATCCGTCGTTTTTTCTGGGCTCGCGCGTCCACCAGGAGACGCTCGAGCTTTCTCACTTTGTTGCCGCCATAACGCGGCGCGACGAGGTCGTCCCGTTTTATCCACAGGTTGCCATGACGCGACCCGAGCGGCTCGACGGGCGTTGGATAGTTACCGATTGTCACGGGCGGAAACACTTTCGAAACCCAGGGTGGCCAAATATGCTGCGCGACTCGCGATGAAGAAGATCGAGGCCATCATCAAGCCGTTCAAGCTCGACGAAGTCAAAGACGCGTTGAGTGAGGTCGGCGTGCAGGGCATGACCGTCACCGAGGTGAAGGGCTTCGGCCGCACCGGCGGCAAGAAAGAGGTCTACCGAGGATCGGCGTACGTCGTCGACTTCGTGCCGAAGGTGAAGATCGAGATCGTCGTCCCCGACGAGCTCGTGCACGATGTCCTCGACGCCATCGAGAAGAGCGCCAAGACGGGGCGCATCGGCGACGGGAAGATCTTCGTCAGCCCCATCGAAGAAGCCGTGCGCATCCGCACCGGCGAACGCGGCAAAGAAGCCATCTGAGTGAACCAGGTTCACTCGGGCGAATGCGGTCCAAGAGACCGGGAGAACAGGAATGACACCGAAGGAAGCCATCGAGCTCGCGCACAAGAACGACGTCAAATTCGTCGACCTCAAGTTCATCGACTTTCCGGGCATCTGGCAGCACACGACGCTGCCGGTGGCGCGGCTCGATGAAGCCCTCTTCGAGGACGGCATCCAGTTCGACGGCTCGTCGGTGCGCGGTTGGCAGCCCATCAACGCGTCCGACATGACGATGATCCCGGACGCGGAGACGGCGAAGCTCGATCCGTTCTTCGCCCATCCGACGCTCTCGCTCGTCTGCTCCGTCTTCGACCCGATCACGAAGCAGCCCTACTCGCGCGACCCCCGCCACATCGCGAAGAAGGCCGAGGCCTACCTCCGCCAGAGCGGCATCGGCGACACGTGCTTCATGGGTCCCGAGGCGGAGTTCTTCCTCTTCGACGACGTCCGCTTCGATCACTCGAAGCCGAACGAGGGCTACTACTTCCTCGATAGCGTCGAGGGCGCGTGGAACTCGGGCCGCGAGGAGTATCCGAACCTCGGCTACAAGACCCGCCACAAGGAAGGTTACTTCCCGGTCCCGCCGACCGACACGCTCGCGAACGTCCGCCAGGAGATGATGCTCGCGCTCCAGGCGTCGGGCATCGAGGTCGAGGTCGGCCACCACGAGGTCGCCTCGGGCGGTCAGTGCGAGATCGGCATGAAGTTCAATCGCCTCCTGCCGTGCGGCGATCAGCTCATGTGGTTCAAGTACATCGTGAAGAACGTCGCCCGTAAGCACGGCAAGGCGGCGACGTTCATGCCGAAGCCGCTCTTCGGCGACAACGGCTCGGGCATGCACGTCCACCAGTCGATCTGGAAGGAGGGCAAGCCCCTCTTCGCCGGCGACGGCTATGCGGGCCTCTCGCAGACCGCGCTCCATTACATCGGCGGCATCATCAAGCACGCGAAGACGCTCGCGGCCTTCACGAACCCGACGACGAACAGCTACCGCCGTCTCGTGCCGGGCTTCGAGGCCCCCGTCAACCTCGCGTACTCGAGCCGCAACCGCTCCGCGTCGGTCCGCATCCCGATCACGGGCCCCTCCCCGAAGACGCGCCGCATCGAGGTCCGCTTCCCGGATCCGAGCTGCAACCCGTACCTCGCGTTCAGCGCGATGATGCTCGCCGGACTCGACGGCATCCAGAACAAGATCGACCCGGGCGATCCGCTCGACAAGGACATCTACGCGCTCTCCCCCGAGGAGCTCGCGCACGTCCCGCACATGCCGGGCGATCTCGAGCAGGCGCTCGACGCGCTCGAGAAGGATCACGAGTTCCTCCTGCGCGGCGACGTCTTCACGAAGGACGCCATCCACGAGTGGCTCGACTACAAGCGCACGAAGGAGCTGAACCCGATCCGCATGCGCCCGACGCCGCACGAGTTCAACCTCTACTTCGATATCTGAGGGATCTCCCCTCGACGCCGCGAACGGCGGAGACCGCGAGGTCTTCGCCGTTTTGCGTTCTGACCCGTCGCGCGACGAGCGCTCTCCTCCCTATTCGGGAAGCAAGAGCGGCGGGCTCGTCTTGTCGTCGCCGAACTCGAACAGCATCATCGTGCCGAGCCACTCCCAGCGGGTGGCGGTCTCGAGGAAGACCTTCGGTGGCCCGTAGCGATCGTGATCCCACACGATGTAGCGCGGCAGATACCTGGTGACGAACCTGCCCGCCGCCTCGCGATCGTTGCCGATGGCCGGGTCGAACATGACCAGCCTCCGCTTGCCGATCGGCATCGAGAGACGGCCCACGAAGATCTCGTTCGGCGCCGAGACGTAGGTGAGCGCGGTGATCGCGTCGCCGCTCATCACGTCACGCGCAAGCCCCTCCGCCTCGTGCCACTGCACGCGCCGGCCCTGGTCGCTGGTCGTCGTGAGCCCGGACCAGACGTCACCTGGCGACGCGGTGTGGGCGGGCCCCAGGAAGTGGTCGCGCGTCAGGCTCCACTTTCCGGAGTAGAGGTACTCGAAGAACGAGATCGCCACGAGCGCCGCAAAGCCGACCTGGACGCCGGCCGACACGAGGCGCTGGCGATGACGCTCCGCCACCGACAGCGCGAACGCCAGCGCGGGAAGGCCGGGCGCGTAGAGCCAGAGGGTGTACCGCGCCCACCATGGCATCGGGACCATCTTGAAGAGCACGACGATCGGGATCAAGAGGAGCACGTAGAGGGCGAGGGCCCGCGCGCTCTTCACGCGTTCGCGCCCCGAGGCGCGCCGGTAGCGCCGCGCCGCGTAGATCCCGACGAAGACGAGCGACGGGACGCAGCCGCCGAGCCAGAGAAAGCCGAGGCCGCCCGCCCGCGGATCGTAGCCACGCACCGAGCGCGGCCACGCGGGATCACCGTCCTCGGGGATCGGGAGCATGTAGCCCTTCTCGTCGTGCTCCTTCGCGCCGTCGATCGGCCACTCGAGACGGCCGCTCTGCGCCCACGTGTACGCGATGCGCCCGGGCATGGACCACGTCTTCACGTGGTACGGGGTCTGATAGACCTCGCCGATCTGGGTGCTCAGGTCGTCGCCCTTGAAGATGACCTTGCCCGCGATCCGAACCTCGATCGGATTGACCGGATTGCCGGCGAATACCCAGTTGCGCACGTACCAGATCCCGCCCACCGACAGCGCGATGGCGCTCATCAGCGCCAGCGAGACGGCCAGCGCCTTCAGATGGGGCGCGCGGACGCGACGGCGACGGATCACGACGAGGCTCGTCGCGGCAAAGACGATCAGCGAGAGGCCGAAGAAGGCGGTCCCCGGAGCCTTGTCGCCGAGCGCCAGCCCGAGCGCCGCGCTCGCCCCGAGGACGAGCGGCAGCGGCGGATGCCTCCGTGCGAGCACGCAGCGCAGCATGAGGAAGCCGAGCGCGAGGGACGCCATCACCGCGCTCGAGAACGCCGTGTCGACGTAGGTCGAGACGCTCTGTCCCACGTTCGTGGGGACAGTGACGAAGAGGAGCGAGATCGCGATCGAGAGCGCCCGTGGCGCCCCGAGCTCCCGCGCGACGAGGGTGCTCGCCGAGAACGCGAGCGGGAGGAAGACGAGGTTCGGCGCGTTGATCAGCTTGTCGCCGGAGAGACGAGCGAGAAGGAACGCGATCGTCTCGACGCCCTTCGGGTAGCCGTTGAAGACGGCGCGGAACATGTAGCTCCAGTCCTTGCCCGCCTCCGGGATCGGCTCGATCCAGTGGATGTAACCCTTGAGGGCCCACTGATGGATGGTGGGGATGTGATAGGACATCCCGTCCCAGCTCATGTCGGGATGACAGTACGCGGGGATCCACAGGACCGCGTAGGCCAGCGCTCCGAGGACGGCGAGCGCGCCCCACCAGCGCTCGTGGAGCTGCGGGTCCATCGCCTCGCGGAAGAGCGGACGCCGTGGCAGCGGACAGCGAGGCACGAGCCACCGGTCGAACCCGACCGCCAGCGCCGCGCCTGCGATGACGAAGACCCACGCGAGCAAGGGACTCAGCGGGACGTGGAGGAGCCCGCTCTGCGCCGTCAGCAGCGTGACCGACGCCAGAAACACGCTGTACGCCGCACAAAAGCGAAAGCTCCTCCGGAGGCGTCTCGGCACGACTCCGCCCTCGTACACCGTTCCGCCGCCGGCGCGAAGCCGGACTCATGGCGCTTGCGCCGCGCCCGAGTTATGACATGATAGGCATCATTCAATGCGTTACCCGGAGGGTCACAAGGAGAGTGTGCGTGCGGAGATCCTCACGCATGCCGCTCGCGCGCTGCGGCGCTTCGGTCTCTCCGGCGTGAGCGTGCCGAAGCTGATGAAGGAGGCCGGGCTCACCCACGGTGGCTTCTACGTGCACTTCGCGAATCGCGACGAGCTCGTCGCGGAGGCCGTGGTGGCGGCGGCCGAGCGGACCGCGGCCAGCGCGCTCGCGCCGGACCGCGGGATCGAGGGCGTGCTCGACACTTACCTGTCCGAGCCGCACGTCGAGCACCCCGAGGAGGGCTGCGTGCTCGCCGCGCTCGGCTCCGACGCGCGAAACCAGAGCCCGCCGGTGCGAAAGGCCTTTGCGCGGGTGGCGCGAGGATTCCTCGAGCACGTGCAGACGGCGCTCGGTCCGAAGCCGAAGAGCGGCGTGAGCGATGAGGCGCTCCGCGTCGCCTCACGGATGGTCGGCGCGATCGTCCTCGCGCGCCTCGTCGACGACCGAGCCCTCGCGGCACGCATCGTGGCCGCCGCGCGGCGCCCCTGACGCCGAGCGATCACTCCCCACGGCTCTCTTTTTTTGCACCAAGGAATGATGATCATCATGTCATGGCTGAAACAGTACGGAGAATGGGCCGTCGTGAGCGGCGCCTCGGACGGGATCGGCCGCGAGCTCGCGCGGGAGCTGGCGGCGAGCGGGCTCTCGCTCGTCCTCGTCGCGCGGCGCGCAGGAGCGCTCCGCGCGCTGGCGGACGAGCTGGCGGCCGCGCACGGCATCGACACCGAGGTCGTCGCGACCGATCTGTCGAAAGGCGTCGAGGAGGTCGTCGCGGCCGCGGAGGGCAAAGACGTGGGTCTCCTCGTGGCGGCCGCGGGGTTTGGCACGTCCGGGCGCTTCGTCGACGCATCGCTCGACGACGAGCTCGCCATGGTGGACGTGAACTGCCGGAGCGTCTGTGCCCTCGCGCACCATTTCGGTCGCCGTTTCGCGGCCCAGCGGCGAGGCGGCATCGTCCTCATGAGCTCCCTCCTCGCCTTCCAGGGCGTGCCGCGCGCCGCGAACTATGCCGCGACGAAGGCCTACGTGCAGTCGCTGGCCGAAGGACTGCACGTCGAGCTCGCGCCCTTCGGGGTCGCGGTCCTCGCCTGCGCGCCGGGCCCGATCCGCAGTGGCTTCGCCGCTCGCGCGCGCATGACGATGGGACTTGCGCAGCGAGCGCGCGCGGTCGCTCGCCCCACGCTCGCCGCCCTCGGGAAGCGCACGACGGTACGCCCTGGCTGGCTGTCGAAGCTCCTCGAGGCGTCGCTGATGTTCCTCGGACGCTGGCTTCGCGTCCGCGTCATGTCCCTCGTGATGAGCCAGATGACCAAGGAGAGCCCCCGATGAATCTTCGCACCACCGTGACCATCTTCGCGTCCTCGATCGTCTTTTCGTACTTGCCAGTGCCGGCCGCGGCGGACGAGCAAGAACCCGTGCATGCACGAAGCTCAGCACCGTCAGGACGTCAGGACGCGAGTGGGAACGTCGAGAACCCGTGCATGCGCCAGGTGCGGGCACAGCCGGACCTCGAATGGTAGTGGTGGAAAGGTCAACGAGGCTTGCGAGGCGGCGGCGGCGGCGGCGGTGGCGGGAGCTTCGGCAGCTTCGAGAACGGCGTCGAGGGCGCAGGCGTCGGCTCGGCCTTCGGCGCGGGAGCGGGAGCCGGCGCGGGGTCGGAGGGGGGCGGCTCGACGGCGACATCGCTCCTCGATGGCTTCGCGGTCGCGCACGTGGAGGCGCCTGCGCCGACGATGCGCATGCCCGCGTCCCGGATCACGTGCTCCAGCGTGCCGTCCTCGCGGAGGCGCGTCACGGTGGAGGACTCGCGGCCGTCGGCCCAGAAGAAGTAGAACTCCGCGCCGACCGCCGCGAATGCCCACGAGCCGCCCGCGGCGCTGTTGAACCGCATGCCCGTGAGCCGCTTCTGCCAGCGGAGGGCGGCGGTGGCCGGATCGATCTCCGCGAGCGAGAAGTACGGCTCGCCCGTGAAGAAGCCGAAGAGGCGGCCGTCGGAGCGGCTCGAGAGCTCGCCCGTGAGGCCGCGGACCTCCGACGGGAAGACGCCCGCCAGCCTGGGGTGCGCGCCGTCGTCGATGCGGACGAGGAGGCTCTGGCCGCGCGTCATGCGGCCGTCGGGCAGCCGGCCGAACGAGGGCTCCGTCGTGAGGAAGAGCGACTCGCCGCCGATGCCGCCCTCCGCCGTCGGCGCGAAGCCCATGCCGAAGCGCGTTCCAATATGTGCCGAGTACACGTTGACGCGCGAGGCGACGCACTGCGCGGTGGTGATGCTCGCCAGCGCCAGCGTGCCGTTGTCGAAGCCGACCCACGCTTGGCCGGAGCGGTCCACCGCCATCGACTCGGGGAGGGAGCGGCCGACGCCGGGACAGTCGAGGCGTCCGATGCGACGAAAACGAAGCTCGCTCGGATCGAA
This sequence comes from Labilithrix sp., assembly GCA_046351255.1. Lineage (GTDB taxonomy): Bacteria > Myxococcota_A > Polyangia > Polyangiales > Polyangiaceae > Labilithrix. Next base: position 187,235 of record JAXLYU010000022.1, on the reverse strand, counting down.
GGAGTGCAGCGTGCCGTCGCGCGAGACGACGTAGACGAGGTCCGTCCCCTCGGCGCAGGCGACACGCTCGCTGCGACGGAACTCCCCGATCGTGTCGTGGATCGGGTCAGCCTCCGCGAGCTCCGCGGCCGTCGCCGGCGCCCTCGGCGCACGTGCACACCCCGCGACGCTGGCGAGCGCGAGGAGCAAGGCCCGCGGCCTCATTCTACGGGCTCCTTCTGCTTGTGCACGACCGCGAGGCGCACCTTCGACGTGCTCGGACCGAGGGCGGCGCGCGGGTCCTTCTCGCGATCGCAGTGGAGCGGTGCGGACCACGGCGCGGTCGTGAAGAGGACGTGCTCGCGGCTCGCGCTCCCGTCCGCGCGGACGGTCGGCACCGCGCCGTGAACCCACACGTCCTTCGTCGTCGTCTGCACCTCGAGGAGGCGGACCTGCGACGGCACGGGGTCGACGAACTCGAGCGGCGGCAGCGTGGCCGCCTCCCAGCGACCGTCCGCGGTGCGACGATGCAGCTCCGAGAAGCCCGCGACCGCCCAGAGCGAGCCGTCCGCGGCGCGAGCGAGCGAGACGACCCCGCGCTCGAACGACACCGGCACCGCGGTCGCCGACGCCGGCCCGACATGCAGCAGATACGGCTGCTCACGCTCCGTCTCGCGGAACGGGCGGTATGCGTGGACCCACGCCTCGTCGGGAGACACGACGACGATGCCCGCGTTCACGATCGCGTCGGGCCCCTCGAAGAGCTCGCCCGTCGGCGTCACGATGCGCTGCCACGTGTGGGCACGCACGTCGTAGCGAGCGAGATGAAGGCCGCCGCTCGGACGATGCAGCTCGTCCTCGCATCGGCCGGCGACGAACGTGGTGCCGTCGTCCGCGCGCTCCGACGCGAGCAGCGAGAACGCGCGCTCCTCGCTCCCGCAGAACATCGCCGCGACGGGGAGCGCCGCGTGCGGTCCGCGCAGCATCGTGTTGCGACCCGCCGACGGACGCCACGTGCGGCCCGTCCACGTGAAGCCATCACGCTCGACCTCGAAGAGCGCGCCCTTGTTCAGCGCAGCAGGCGTACGAACGACGCGCTCGAGCCAGAGGCCGCCCCGGCCGCTGCCACCCACCTGGACGTCCCCCTCGATCCAGCCCCGCGAGGTCAGCGGCAAGCCCGACAGCAAATCCGGCTCCATCGTGGCCGTCCGCTCGCGCACGATAGCGAGGGCCTGCGCGGCATGGGCCGTCTGCTTGCCCGACCATGCGCTTGCCTCGTCGAGCCCGTACGTCCCGAGCACCACCATCGTCTGGGAGCCCGCTGTCTCGACGTGGAGTTTCGCGCAGTTGCCTTCGATCGCGACCGTGAACGCCGAGGGCCGTGTGGTGGGGGCGCTCGCCGGCCCGCCCCGGCACGCCACGACCGACAGGCAAATCATGGGCCCGAGGCGGCGCACGAATCCCGTCATTCCGACTTCTACGGACGAGGAGGCGACTCGCTCTATTCGACTCGCTCTATTCTTTCGCGATGGACCTGTCCGCCAAGTTCGAGGACGCGCAGACGCGCGTGAAGTCGCTCTCCAAGGCCCCGTCGACCGACGACCTCCTCGAGCTCTATGCATTCTACAAGCAAGCCACCGCTGGCGACGTCTCCGGCTCACGTCCGGGCATGCTCGACATGAAGGGGCGCGCGAAGTTCGACGCGTGGACGAAGAAGAAGGGCATCAGCAAGGACGACGCGATGACGAAGTACGTCGCGCTCGTCGATCGCCTCGCGGGCTGACCGACTTCAGCGCGCTCGTGTGCGTGCGAGCACGAGCGCGACGAGGACGAGCACGAGCAGGACGCCGAGAGCGACGACGAGCGACGCACGTCGCGGCGGCCTTGGCGCGGGCGGCGCCGCCGCGACGATGGCCGGGGGCGCCGTCCCGGGCTCGGCCGGCGGGACAGCGGGGGCGACGGGAGCGACGGAGTCGGCGAACGGCGAGAGCGCGCGCTCGATCGCGGCGCGCATCTCCGCCGCGCTGGCGAAGCGCTCCTTCTTGTCGAACGCGAGCGCGCGGTCGATCACGCGCGCGAGCCGTGTCGGGACCGCGGGCACCACGGTGAGAATCGGGCGCGCCGGCCTCGTCACCGCATACTCGAGGAGGCGCTGTGGCGTCTCCGCCTGATGCACGTACTCGCTCGTGATCAGCGTGAACATCAACGCGCCCACCGCCCAGAGGTCGGTGCGGGGGTCGATCTCGTGCGTGAGGCCCTGCGCCTGCTCCGGCGGCATGTACGCGGGCGTGCCCATCGCCGCGCCCGCCTGCGTGACGATGGCGTCCGGGCCCTCGTGCATGCGCGCGATCCCGAAGTCGAGGATCTTCACCTCGTTCGTGTTCGTGAGGAACACGTTCGGGGGCTTGATATCCCGGTGGATGATCCCCCGCGCGTGCGCGACCTCGAGGACGCCCAGGATCGCCAGCGCGATATCGCAGACCTCGGCGATCGGAAGGCGGCCGCCCGTCTCCGCGGAGCGCACGTCGACGCTCTCGCCCTCGAGGAGCTCCATCACGAGGAACGCGCCGTCGGACGTGCGGTCGGAGTCGAGCACGCGGACCACGCCAGGGTGGTCGATCGCGTTCGCGACGCTGGCCTCTTTGAGGAAGCGCGCGGAGGTCGACGCGCTCGGGGCAAGGCTCGGATGAAGGATTTTGATCGCGACCCTGTGCCCGTCGCCGTCCACGCCGCGGTAAACGGCCGCCATCCCACCGACACCGAGGAGCCGGTCGAGGCGGTACCGGTCGCGAACCGTGCTGCCGATGCGTTTCTCGACGATCGCGCGAAGCTCCTCTTCGTCGGTCACGGGCAGGCTCCGACCGTCAACGGCAAGAGCTTACCGCGGGATTGGGCCGCAGGTCGCGGCGCGCTTCGTGACGTGCGTCATTTCCTGAACACGGGACGACCCCTCGACTACGTTGCCGGCATCGAACGCGCTTCGAGAGGGAGATTCCGCGTGCGTTATGTCGTCACGGTGCTGGGCATTCTCTTGGTCGTCGGCGTGCTCGTCGGCATCAAGGGCGCCCAGATCGCCAAGCTGATCGGGTTCGGAAAACAGATGGAGGCCTCCGGCCCCCCGCCCGAGGCCGTCTCCACCGCGATCGCGGAGGAGCAGGAATGGGAAGAGCTGATCGCCTCCGTGGGTAGCGTCACCACCGCTCGCGGTGTGGCGCTCAGCACCGACGTGGCCGGCGTCGTCACCGCGATCCGCTTCGAGTCCGGGGCCGACGTGAAGCGGGGCCAGGTCCTCGTCGAGCTCGACTCGGCCGTCGAGCGCGCGCAGCTCCAGTCGGCGATCGCACGGCGCAACCTCGCGGAGACCAGCGCGGCCCGCTCGCGCCAGCTCGTGAAGAGCGGCTCCATCGCGCCCGCCACCCTCGACAACGACGAGGCGGTGCTCCGGCAGGCGACGACGGACGCGGAGGCGATCAGCGCCCAGATCGCGCGGAAGACGATCCGGGCCCCGTTCGCAGGCAAGGTCGGCACCCGTAGCGTGAACCTCGGCCAGTTCCTGAACCCCGGGACGGCGGTCGCCGTGCTCGAGGGCGCCGAGACGGCGCACGTCGACTTCACCCTCCCCCAGCAGCGCCTCGCCGACGTCCAGGTCGGGATGACCGCGCGCATCACGCTCGACGACGGCGACGCGGGGGCCGGGAGCTCCGAGGACGCCAAGATCACGACCGTGGATCCGGTCCTCGACAACGCCACCCGCACCGTACGCGTCCGGGCCGACGTCGCCGACGACAAGGCGAGCGCGCTTCGCCCCGGCATGTTCGTGAAGGTGGCGGTCGTGCTCCCGAAGAAGGGCAAGTACACGATCGTCCCCGCCACCGCGATCATCCATGCCACCTACGGCGACTCGGTCTTCATCGTCGAGGACGGCAAGAAGGCCCGCCAGCAGTTCGTGCGGCTCGGAGAGGCGCGCGGCGACTTCGTGGCCATCCTCGACGGTGTCAAACCGAAGCAGGAGGTCGTCACCGCCGGCGCCTTCAAGCTGAGAAACAACTGGCCGGTGACGGTCGACAATTCGAAGAAGGCGACCGACCCGAAGCTCGCCCCCACCCCCGAAAACAAGTGAGGTGAGTCGTGAAGCTCACCGATATCTTCATCAAGCGACCGGTCCTCGCCATCGTCGTCAGCCTCGTCGTCATCGTGGCGGGCATCCAGGCGATCCGCACCCTCAACGTCCGGCAGTATCCGAAGGTCGAGAGCGCCACCGTCACGGTGCGCACGGCCTACATCGGCGCGAGCGCCGACCTCGTGCGGGGCTTCATCACGACGCCGCTCGAGCGATCCATCGCCGCCGCCGACGGCATCGACTACATCGAGTCCCAGAGCACGCAGGGTCTATCGACCATCAACGTGCGCCTGAAGCTGAATTTCAGCGCCGCCAACGCGCTCGCGGACATCACCGCACGCGTCAACCAGGTACGCGCCGATCTGCCGCCGGAGGCGGAGGTTCCGTCCATCAGCATCGAGCCCTCCGACGCGCAGATCGCGGCGATGTATCTGAGCTTCAGCTCGAGCATCCTCGAAGACAATCAGGTCACCGATTACCTGATTCGCGTCGTGCAGCCTCGATTGTCCGCGATCGAAGGCGTGCAGCGCGCGGATATCCTCGGCGGGCGCACGTTCGCCGTCCGTGCGTGGCTCAAGCCCGAGCGCATGGCCGCGCTCGGCGTCTCGCCCGCGCAGGTGCGCCAGGCGATGGCGGCCAATAGCTATCTATCGGCCGTCGGCCAGACGAAGGGCGCGCTCGTACAGGTCAATCTCACGGCCGACACCGATCTTCGCTCGATCGAGGATTTCCGGAAGCTCGTCGTGAAACGACAGGGGGACAGCCTCGTTCGCCTCGCCGACGTGGCCGAGGTCGTCCTCGGCGCCGACACCTACGATCAGGACGTCCGCATGAGCGGCAAGGCGGCGACCTTCATGGGCGTCTGGGTCCTGCCGAACGCGAACTCGCTCGACGTGATCGGCGCGGTCCGCAAGGAGATGGAGCAGGTCAAGCGCGAGCTCCCGACCGGCATGGAGGCGGATATCGCGTTCGACTCCACCACCTACATCGATGACGCGATCACCGAGGTCGTCCACACGCTCCTCGAGACGATCCTCATCGTCATGGTCGTCATCTTCCTGTTCCTGGGGAGCTTCCGCACCGTCCTCGTCCCCATCGTCTCCATCCCGGTCTCGCTCATCGGCGCCGTCTTCGTGATGCAGCTCTGCGGCTTCACCGTGAACCTGCTCACCTTGCTCGCGGTCGTGCTCTCCGTCGGTCTCGTCGTCGACGACGCGATCGTCGTCGTCGAGAACGTCGAGCGCAACATTCGCGAGGGGAAGAAGCCACTCGAGGCCGCCCTCGTCGGCGCACGCGAGCTCGTCGGTCCCATCATCGCGATGACGATCACGCTCGCCGCGGTCTACGCGCCGATCGGCTTCCAGGGCGGCCTCACGGGCGCGCTCTTCCGCGAGTTCGCGTTCACCCTCGCGGGCGCCGTCTTCATCTCCGGCGTGGTCGCGCTCACGCTCTCGCCCATGATGTCGTCGAAGCTCCTGAAGAACGAGCACGCGAGCGGCTGGTTCGTGAAGAAGGTCGACCGCGTCTTCGAGGCGATCAAGGGCCGCTACCTCGGTCTGCTCGGCGGCACGCTGAATCGCCGCCCGCTCGTCTACATGGTGTGGATCGCCCTCTCGATCGTCGTCGTGCCGATGTACATGTTCTCGCCCCAGGAGCTCGCGCCGAACGAGGACCAGGGCGGCGTGTTCGGGGCGCTCGAGGTGCCGGCGAACGCGAGCCTCGAGCAAGTCTCGGCCTATTCGAAGCAGGTCGAAGAGAAATTCGAGAAGATTCCCGAGTTCGACCACTCGTTCCAGATCACCTTCGCGAGCACCGGCTTCGGCGGCATGATCGTCAAGCCCTGGAGCCAGCGAAAGCGAAGCATCTTTCCGATTCAAGAAGAGCTGTCGGCCGAGACGATGAGCATCACGGGCATTCGCGCGCCCGTCTTTTTGCCGCCGCCGCTCCCGAGCCCGGGCTTCTTCCCCGTCGAGATCGTCATCGCGTCGACCGCGTCGCATCAGGAGATACTCCGATATGTCGATCCGCTCATCGAAGAGGTGATGAAGACGGGTCAGTTCGCGTTCCCGCCCATCGTGGACGTGCGCATCGACCAGCAAAAGACGGAGATCGTCCTCGATCGCGACAAGATCGCGACGATGGGCCTGTCGATGCAGCAGGTCGGCGCGGACATGTCGGCCGCGCTCGGCGGAAACTTCGTCAATCGCTTCCAGATGGACGGCCGCAGCTACAAGGTCATTCCGCAGATCGAGCGATCGGGTCGCCTCACGCCGGAGCAGCTCACGCAGATCCACATCGCCGGCCCGAACGGGCAGCTCATGCCGCTCAGCGCGGTGGCGACGCTCAAGGACTCCGTCGAGCCGCGTACACTGAATCGCTTCCAGCAGCTCAACTCGGTGAAGCTCTCCGGTGTCGCCACGCAATCGCTCGAGGGGGCGCTCCAGGCGGTGGAGAAGACGGCGGCGCAGAAGCTCCCCGGCGGCTACCGCGTCGACTTCACCGGCGAGTCGCGCCAGCACCGCCAGGAAGGCGGCAAGTTCCTGCCTGCGATGGGGCTCGCCGTCCTCCTCATCTTCCTCGTGCTCGCGGCGCAGTTCAACTCGTTCCGCGACCCGTTCGTCATCCTCGCCGGCTCCGTGCCGCTCGCGATGTTCGGCGCGCTCATCTTCACGTTCCTCAAGTTCACGGGCCCGCCCGGCATGACCTTCGGGCTCACCGACTCCTGGACGACGACGCTCAACATCTACTCCCAGGTCGGACTCGTCACGCTCGTCGGGCTCGTCTCGAAGAACGGCATCCTCATCGTCGAGTTCGCCAACGCGCAGCAGGAGGCTGGCAAATCGAAGCTCGAGGCGATCAAGGCCGCCGCCGAGACCCGCCTCCGCCCCATCCTCATGACCACGGTCGCGACGGTGGCGGGTCACTTCCCGCTCACGCTGGTCTCCGGCCCGGGCGCCGTGGCGCGAAACTCCATCGGCATCGTGCTCGTGGGCGGGATGTCGATCGGCACGCTCTTCACGCTGTTCGTCGTGCCGTCGCTCTACGTGCTCATCGCCAAGGACCACCGCGCGGACGCGGCGAAGACCGAGAAGCGCGCGCTCGCGGAAGAGCTCGCGCCCGCGGAATGACCCCGGCGCCGCGGGCGTTCTCGCGGGATGGCTTTCTCGACTAAGCTGCGCGCACGATGAAGCTCGTGCGTATCGGTTGCCTCGCCTCGATGCTGGCGGCGTGCACGTCGTTCGGCGCCGTCTATCCGCCCCGACCCCCCGCTTCCCCCGGCCCCACCGACTCCGATCCAGCGCCGTCCCGGGTCGTCGCGCACATCACGGTGACGCGCCAGGGCCTCCGCGACGCGGTCGACGACGCGGTCCCGCGTCAGGACGAGGGCTCGTTCGACCTCCTCAAGACGAAGCGCAAGTACACCTGGAAGCGCAGCAACTTCGACGTGAGCTTCTCGCAGGGCCGCATCGTCCTCGAGACCCACGTCGACGCGACCGTCGACATGGTCACGTCGATCGACGCGCCGCTCGACATCAAGGTCATCGCGGAGCCCGTCATCAGCTCCGAGTACAAGGTGAAGCTCCAGTCGACCGAGGTGAAGGTGACCTCGACGGACCGCCGCGTGAAGACGGTCGACAAGCTCGCGAGCATCTTCGACACGATCGGGAGCGAGATTCACGCGAAGCTGAAGAGCTTCAGCTACGACGCGAAGCCTCCGATGGAGGAGGCGTACGCCCGGCTCACCAAGCCGATCGACATTCCCCTCGGCGACGCCAAGGCCTGCGCGTGGCTCAAGGTCATCGGCGTCGAGGCGGGTCCGACGATCGTCGCGGACGGCCTCGAGAAGGACGTCGCCCTCGTGGTCGCGCCGCAGGTGAGCGTGCCCTGCGGGGCGCCGGACACGGTCGCGCCCCTGCCCGCGTTCGCCAACGTGGCGCAGGTGCCGTCTGGGCCGTTCACGGTGACGATCCCGATCGCGGCGCGCTGGGACGAGCTGCAGAAGGCCATGGGAATGCTCTTCACGGACGGGAAATATTTCTTCTCGCCGGAGTTTCCGAAGCTCTATCTGGAGAACCCCGAGGTCTACGAGTCTCAGGGCCAGATCGTCCTCAAGGTGCACATCAAGGGACCCGTTCACAAGTTCGGTATCGACGCCGATCTCGACGGTGACCTCTTCTTGAGCGGTCACCTCCGCGTCGTCGATAACGAAGTACAGATTCCCGATCTCGAGCCGACCATCGAGACGAAGAGCTTTCTCCTCTCCCTCAAGGCAGTGGCGGAGGGTGACAAGATTCGCGATCAGGCCCGCCAGGCGCTCCGCCTCGACCTCGGCGAGCGCCTTCGCAGCGTGAAGGAGAAGGTCTCGAGCGAGCTCACGTTCGGCACCGGGGCGACGTGCTTCAAGGCGGACCTCGACAAGGTCGAGCTCACCTCGGCGAACCCGCACGGCAGCTACCTCCGCGTGTACGTCGCGGTGACCGCCCACGCGGGCGCGACGATGCCGTGCGCGGCGGGCCCGCCCCTGCCCCCGCCTACGCCAGCAGGGGCAAAATAAGGCGCTCCATCGCCTCGGCGTCGCTCGGCGAATACTCGAACGGGTCCGGCGCGGGCGACTTCAGGATGCGCCCCTCGCTCGGCACGAGGACGCGCCAGCCCGGGCCGCGCGGATGCCTCCGGAGCCAGCTCGCCTGGTTCGTGCGATCGCGCAGGTTCGCGATCGTGTCGTAGGCGATGTCGAAGTGGCCAATGCTTCGCTCGCGCTGCGCGGACGCGAGGCCGCCGACGTTGCTCGGGACCTTCGCCGCCCGCTCCAGCGCCCGCTCCGCGAACCGGGCCAGCGCGCGGACCCCAGCATCGGAGTCGGGGCGCGGGCACCACCATGCGAGCCAGACCGCGGGCGGGCGCACGCTCCCCGCGTCCTTCGGCCACGTCGAGCCTGGCAGCAGGTTCGGACCGTCGACCTGATGGACGAGGTCGATCGAGGCGCCTTCGAAGAGCTTCCCAAGGCTGAGCGATACGTCCGCCCCCGCCTCGAGCGCGGCCTCGGCCTTTGCCCACACGTCCTTCTTCAGCGTCCGTCGCTTGCCGGAGCGAAGCTGCGCCACGCCCTCGAGCTTCGAGGAGCCCGTCGCCTCCGAGAGCGCTCGCTCGGCCTCCTGGGCGATCGCCATGACCACGTCGCGGACGTCGGACCACGGCGCATCGAAGGCCACCCAGCCGTACGCGAGATCGCGCGCGTCGTAGCTCTCGACGTACACCGGATGCGGCTTCGGCGCGCCGGGCGGGAGGAGCGGGGTGCGCACCGCAGGCTTCACCTTCAACGCGATGTCCGTCGTGGCGGCGCTCGCCTGGTGGCCGACGAGCTGCACCGTGAGCGCGAGCTCGCCTTCGCCGTGCGCGGTGAAGCGCCCTTCGATCCACAGCGTGACCTCGGCGCGATTGCCGCCGATGGCGCGCACGCCGAGGCGTTTCATGCCCTGACGCAGCCGCTCCGCGAGCGGGAGATGCGAGGTATCCGGGCGCGCCGCGGGCTGCGCGAGCTCCACGTTCGGAAGGGAGAACGTCACGAGCCCGTCCTCGATCGCGGGGAGCGCGGTCCACTCCTGGTCGCCGGCACGCGCGCGGATTCGAGCCGCGTCGAAGAGCGCGAGGCCGTCGCCGTAGAGGCTCACCGTCAGGCCCTTCGCCGCCTCCGCATCTTCGAGCAGGAACGAGGCCCACACGTGCCCGTCCTCGCGGGCGAAGACCTCGTGCGAATTCGACTCCTGACACGCCACGAGCCTCGGCGGGCCGTCCGTCCTCTTCGCTCGCACGCCCATGATCGCGCGCATACCGGGCGCGAGCTCGATGCCCATCAGCTTTACGAGATCGGTCCCCTTCCCGGGCGCGTCGCTCGTGTAGGCGAAGTAGAGGGTCCGCGCGGGCGCGTCGTCGACGTGGAAGAGCGGGCGCGGGACACCGAGCCTCGCGCCGATGAGCTCCAGGTTACCCTCGCCGCCGAGCTCGTCGACGGCGAGCGCTTCACCGAGGAACTTCGCGCGGAGGCGGTGCTCGCCATCATCGTCGAGCGTGATGTCGTCCGGGACCCGCGCGGCGTGCCTCTCTGCCCCGTCCGCGTGAACGAAGACATGCGTGTAAAAGGCATGGTCACCCTCGCCCTCGAGCGTGATGACCTCGGACCCCAGCGCCTCGGAGAGCACCGGGCCCCACTCGGCGGCCGCGAATGGCTCCTCCGCCAGCCCGACCCAGCCGCCATCGGCGTAGAACGCGATGCGCCGCGCGGAAGGGTCGGCGTCAGCCTCGACGGGAGAGAAGCCACGGCCGCCGAGGTAGTCGGTCACGGCCGCGATGACATCGTCGAGAGCGGCGCGAAGATGGAAGCTCTGCATGCCCTCATGACGCGCGAAACCCCGCGAATATTCAGGAGGAAGATCCGCACCGGGCCAGGCGTATCAGCGGTCTCGGCAGTCGAGGCGCGCGACCTTGATGACGCCGGCCATGCGTTCCTTCGTGAACGACTGCCAGACGATCGCGGGCGAAGAGGGATCGCCGGAGAGCTCGGGGTCGCGGGCGTTCGTCTCGTCGCCGGAGACCACCACGCTCGGCCCCGTGAGCGAGCGCGCGACGTGAATCTCGCCATGCCGGCCGCCATCACCTTCCATCCACGCGAGCGTGACGTGCCCGGCGTCGGCGACGACGGACGGCGCGAATGCGCTCCCCGCGGTCGGGATCGATGCCGGCGCGCCCGGAGATGCGCCGTGGGTCAGGCGTAGGCTACGGAGCTGGTAAGCGTCGTCCTTCGACGCGCGGCGGGCCCACACCACGATCGCCTCGTCGCCCGCCATCGCGACGGCCGGAGCGCCGACGTCGCCGGAGTCGAACTCCACGGCGGGGCTCGCCGTGAGCGGCCGGCCATCGGCGTCGAGCCACGCGAGATGAAGCTTCGACCTCGCGCGATACGCGACGATGCCGCCGTGTTCGCCCATCGCGATCGCGGGCGCGCCGGCTTTGTCGTCGTACTCGTACATGAGGCTCACGCGCTGGGCCGAAGAGCGCGCCGGCTCGAGGCGGCGCACCCAGAAGGAGATGCTCTTCTTCGGGCTCGCGCAGAGGCACGAAGGCTCGCATGCGTTCTCGAAGAGCATCGCGAGCGCGACGTTCCTGGAGACCACGAAATGATCGACGGTCTGCCTCGGGGTCGTCACCTCCGCGACGGGCTTCGAGTGTGCGGGCACGATGTCGAGCGCGTCCTTCAGCGCCGGCAAATGATCGAACACCTCGAACGAGCCATTGTTCGCGACGCCCCACGAGACGAACGGGCGCTCGATCGTGTTGACCGCGGCGGCCCCGTAGAGCGCGCACGCATACGCGAGCGTCGGGAGCTTCACCTGCTTCCACGTGCCGTCGACGCGCGAGGCGAAGTTCGGGCTGCGCCAGGAGTCGCCGTAGAGGAAGTTCGAGTGGCGCGTCCACGAGACGCCGATCCGGTCGCCGTCGGCGATCACCTGGACGTCGCCGAGGTCCATCGATCCCGTGGGGGAAAGGACGCCTTCGCCGTCGTCGATCGTGTCGACCACGGCCGGCGCGCACGCGGCCGGCGACGGCGGGGGCGATTCCACGCTCGCGCCTGCGTCGGCGGTCGAGGGCGGAGGGCTGCTCGCGATGCGCGCCACGGGCGACGGCGCCGTCGAGGTCGAGCGCGTGCAGCCAGCGATCGCGGCGAGGACGAGCAGACGACGCATTCGTTCTCGAAAACGCCCGGTGGCGTCGTCGCTATTCCGCGGACGGATCGCTCAATGACGCGGGAGCGGGGGCGGCGGGACGGGCAAGGGCAAGCGGTTCGTGGCGGAGTCGGCGGAACGCATCGGGCCCGTCTCTCGGCGCTCGCGGCGAATGCGCGTGGCGGGCTCCGGCGCCACCGGGGGCCGCGTCGAGATTCGAAGCGGGTTGGGCGCCACGACCACGCGCTCCTGCGCTTCGCGCGGTGGCAACATTCCTCGCGGCTCCTCGCGGCTCTCGCGGCTCGTTTCGCGAGGCTGCTTGATGCGCGCGGTCGGCATCTCCCATTCGGGGCTCTCCGGCCGCTCGAGCGCCTTCACCTGCGCTGCGCGCGCGACGGCCGCCATCTCGTGCTTCACGGTGCAGAGCGCCTCCTGGAGCTCGACCGCGGTCTGAAAGCGATGGTTCGGATCACGCGACATCGCCTTCGCCACGATGGCCTCGAGCGTGCGCGGGACGTCCCGGCGGAGATCGCGAATGGGACGGACGCGCTTGTTCATCACGCCGCTCAAGATCTCGCGGACCGTCTTGGCGAAGAACGTGCGATCGCCGGTGAGCATCTCGTACATGACGACGCCCACGGCATAGGTGTCGACGCGGACGTCGGGCTTCGTTCCGAGCACCTGCTCTGGGGCCATGTACTCGGGGGTGCCAACGATCGCGCCGTCGGCGGTCATGGTCGCTTCCGGGCTCACGCCTGCGCTCGAGCGGCGGCAGAGGCCGAAGTCGAGGAGCTTCACGATGGGGTCGCAGCCGCCGCGACCGACGAGGATGATGTTGTCCGGCTTGATGTCGCGATGAATGATGCCGACGCTGTGGACTGCGTCGAGCGCCGAGAGGAGCTGGAGCGCGATCGAGATCGTGTCCGAAACGGCCAGGCGCTCGCGGCGGGAGAGGACCACCCGGAGCGAGTCGCCGAAGAGGCGCTCCATGACGAGGTACGGCGTCCCACGGGGCGTCGCACCCGTGTCGAGGACGGCGCACACGTTCGGGTGGTGGATCGAGGAGACGACGCGTGACTCGCGCTGAAAGCGTGCGATCTTCGTCGCGTCGCCGAGGAAGCCGACCGGCACCTTCACCGCAACGGCACGTCCGAGCCGATGATCGTGCGCTTCGAAGACGGCCGCACATCCGCCGCGGCCGATCTCCTCGGTCAGCTCGTAGCGATTGTCGAGGACGGTCCGGAGCGCGGGGACTTCACCGGTCGACGCCATGCTTCACCCGTGTGCATGACGGATGCCGGCGGCCCTCCTTCGGCCCGCGCCATGATTTCAGGATGTGCCCCTTTTACCGACACCGGTCTTCTGGACCAGCGCCGATCCAGCCCGTTCTGTCTTCGTGACAGCTCCGTCTTCCCGAGACTGTGATGACGAGCCCTTCAATCCTCGAAGGCGTCCCGCGTGAAGGCCTCTCCGACGTCGGCGAGCGCGGGGAACGACACCGTCTCGTAGTTGTAGAGGTCGTCGTTGAGGACGCCGTCGGCGTTGGCGTAGATGGCGGCGATGAGGAAGAAGCTCTTACCGCTCGCCTTGTCGACGATGTACGCGTTGTGGATCAAGAACCCGTAAGCCTGGCCCACCTTCTGGAAGATCTGGAACTGACCGCGCGGGCGAACGCGCTCGATGCCGCGAAGAAATGGGCTCAGCGGATAGTCCGCGACGATATTCCGATCGTATCCCGCGAGGCCGGACTCGCTCGGCAGCGTGCCGAGCGTCTCTCGCAGATACGCGACATCCTCGCTCGTGGCACCCGCGGCATAGATCGAATTCAGACGGGTCGGCAGCAGGTCGGGCCGCATGATGCGGATCAATGCGTCTTGCAAATGCTGCAACCGCATCGCGTTCTTCTCCTTGAACGGCATCGGCTCGTTCACCCTGCGGCCCTTGTCGTCGATGTACGCGGTACCGATGTCGAGCGACTTGGCGTCGTTCGGCGGAAGGGTCAGCGTGCTCTTTCGCGCCGGGAGCTCCGCGCCGCCCACGACGATGCGCGGGGAGACCTCCGCGGGGTCGAGCTCCTCGCCCGTCGCGAAACCGGAGCGGACGCGCGTGGAGGAGAGCCCGAGCCCGAAGCACGTCTCGTGGATCTCGCGATGACCCGTGATCGCCAGAAGGCGGTTCGCGGAGAAGTTGTCGCTCACGATCAGCGCCCGCGCCGTCTCGCGCGCGAGCGAGGTCGTCGTCGGCGCCCCGGTCCCCTTCGACGGATAGATCTGCATCATCGCGTCGCGCGTGAAGCCCGCCTTGCCGGCCTTCCGGAGCGCGTTCATGCGCTCGTACGCGGCGAGCGCGATGGGCACCTTCATCGAGCTCGCGGGGAAGAAGTACTCCGCGTCCGTGCGCCATCCGTGACGCTCGAGCGTGGGCTTCGCGCCCTCCTTCACCACGCTGTAGAGGACCTGGAAGCGATAGGTCTCCGGAGACGCGAGGACCGTCTTCATCACGGAGCTCGTCGTGCCGGCGAGGATCTCGTCCGCCGCGGGGTCCTTGCCGACGAGCGTCGCCGGCACGCCCGCGGGCCGCGGCCGCCGCGGCGACGCCGGAGCGGTCGCGGGCGCCGGCGCCGGAGTGGGTGCGAGCGGCGTCGCCGGAGCCGCGGCTGTGACCGGCGGGGGTGGCGCGTTCTTCGGATACACGATCGGCACGGCGACGGGCCCCGCCGGCTCCGCCGCGCAGCCTGCTGCGAGCAGGAGGAGGGAAAGGACACTACTTCGCATCGCCGCCGCCGCCCTGCCCCGTCGCGTTCTCGATGCGGGCGAGCTCGTGATCGGCTGCGAGCGTCGGCTGGAGCAGCATGACCAGATAATGGTCTTCGTTCATCGCCTTCAGCTTCTCGAGCTCGCGGAGCGCGGCGCGCGGATTCGGCGCCATCAGGACGAGCGCGGCCTGGGCCCGGACGAACTTCGGATATGCCTTCAGCGCGTCGCGCATCATTTGCGCGCCTTCCTCGCGGCGGCGATGACGCTCGATCCGCTCCATCGCGCGCAGATATCGGAGCGGCGGACGCTCGCGGTCACTGCCCGACTCCGCGATCTGCATCGCCGCATCGAACTCCGTCCATTCGCCGCGAAGCCGGTGATACTCGGCCACGAGCAGGCCCGTCTGCGGCTCATTGGGCGCCTCCGTCTTCAGCGCGCGCACCACCTCGGCGCCGCGCGCCACGTGCGAGGGAGCGGTCGCGGCGAGGGCGGCGCCGATGGCATTTCCGTCGTCGACGACCTTGATGAGCTGGGCGAGCAGCCGGTTGCGATCCGTCGTCGGCGGTCCGGGCTCCGTCGCGAGCGTCGCGCGGGCGATCCGGAGATCGGATCCGACCCACGCCTCTTGCTGGCTCAGGACCTGCGCCGCCACGAGCTGCGACTCACCCATGACGAGCTCGAACGTCGCCTCGCTCTGGCGCCCCTCCTTCGTGTCGAGCGAGCGCGCGAAGGCGGCGGCGGCGGGAAAGAGGTAGACCGTGTCGCGGCGGAGGATCTTCCGCACGTCGTCGATCGATTTCGGGTTTCGCAGCGCCTCGTCCTCCGGCGAGAGGCGAATCCGCTTCACGAGGTCGTCGAGGACCTTCGCGCCGTCCTTCGACCGCAGCTCCGTATCGCTGATCGTGAGCGTGCATGCAGGCGCGCGCGGCCCCTCGACCGGAGCCGCCGACGCGACGGGCATCGGACGCAAGGGCGGAGGCGGCGGATCGCTTCCACACGCCACGAGCCCGCAGAGAACGACCAGGGAGAGCAGAGACCGGTGCACGAGCTCCACCTTACCGCCTTTCCCCGTCGTCTTTGGGCCTCACTGGCGCGCGGCAACACGCGAAGCTCGAGACGGGCCCGCGCTACCCGGTCGCGACCATGAAGAGCCTCGACAGCGAGCGGCGCTAGCTGGCGGAGCGCAGCGTGACGCGGAGCGGGACCCGGACGTCCCGCGCGCGGAGGCGGGTCTCGTCGGCGCGGAGGATGGCGTCGTCCGCGCGCAGGGTCGCGACCACGACCTCGCCCTCGTCGTGCGCGGTGTGAATGCGCTGCTTCGACTCGCCCGGCGGGAGCTGGAACTTGCGCTCCATGATCTCCTTCACGAGCTCGATGGGCGTGAAGTCGTCGTCGTGGAAGACGACGTCGACGAGGCCGGACGTCGGCGCGGGCGGTACGTCGCGATGCCCATGGGCGAGGAACTGCTGGAGCGCCGGCACGTTCATGTCCGCCACCTCGAACAGGGCGAAGATCTCGTCGTCGCGGAGCGCGATGCAGAGGAGCATGTCGGCCGTCGCCGGCCGCTGCGCCATGCGCGCGTTCACCTTCGTCTTCGCGACGAGCACGGCGAGGTCCTCGCGGAGCGATGGCTGCTCGTCGCGGAGATGACTCGGGAGGAGCGGCAGGCGCCGATCCAGCTCCGCCGCGAGGGCAGGCGGGGCATCGAGCCAGCGCTGGCCGGCGATCACGCGCAGGAAGTGCTCCGGCTGCACCGTGAGGTGGCGGAGACGCGCCGCCAGCGCGGTCGCGTCCATCACCACGTCGTCGACGAGCGCGTCGTCCATCTGCGCCTCCCCGAACCAGTCACGCACGCGGGGGACCAGGCAGAGGCGCACGAGGAGCTCGCGCGGAGCGAGCGGCGTCTCGCGGATCGACCAGCGCGACGGCCGTAGCGCGTCCACCACGTCCCTGGCGAGCGCTGGCGGGATCGCGTCGCGATAGGCGTTCGTCGCGGGGAGCCGATCCAGCTCGCGCGCGACGATCGCGCGCAGCCCCTGGCGGCAGGGCGGCGGGAGCTTCGCGCGCCAGGCGACGCCGTGCGCGAGGAGCGCGAAGAGGAGATGCTCCGCCGCCACCGCGCCATGCTTCCGCCGCGACGCCTCGTGCTGAGCGTCTGCGACGATGCGCGCGGCGGCCGGCGCGAGCTTCACCGGAGCTTCAGGGCTTCACGACATCCGAGGCCGCGATCGTCACCGCCGCGCTCGGCTCGAGCACGCGGAACGTGAAGGACTCGGTGATGTAGAGCTCGACCTCGTCCTTCGTGTGGTACGCGTAGCCGATCGAGAGGTCCTGGCCGACGGTGAGCTCGTAGTCGCCGCCGCGGAGCGAGACCACGGCCGCGCCGCGCACGCCTTCCGCGCGGATGATCGGACGGTCGACGAGCTGCTGCTCGATGCGCTTGGCGAGCGGATAGCCCTCCTCCGTGGTCGCGAAGACCTGATCGTAGAGGTACGGACCGAGCACGAGGGCGTACGGACCGCCGACGCCGGCGCGACGAAGCACGTCCTTCGCGCCGAGGATCGCGCGCGGAAGGTCGGTCGCGTCGTTGTGGAGCGGGAACGTCGGATGCGGGCTCGCCTCGAAGATGCCCTTGATGTGGGCGCTCGAGAGGCCGTGGAAGATGGCGCGATTCTCGACCGCCGCGATCTTCTCCGCCGCGAGGACGACGTTGTCGAGATCGGGATCCGTGGCACCGCGCGCCACCGTGTCGAGCTCCATGATGGAGAGCACGATCGGGATGCGAACCTCGATCAGCGGCTGCACCTCGCGAATGCCGATGCCGACGTCCTTGCCGAGCACCGGGTCCTCGATCATCTCGAGACGGCCCGTCGAGACCGCGGCCTTGTGCCAGCCCTTCGGACCGGAGAAGTCGACGATCTTGCGACCCGCGAGGTGAAGCTTGAGAACGCGCGTCGCCTCCTCGTCGATGAGCTTCCACGCGTCGGTGAGGATGGGAGCGAGCTTGCGCTTGAGAAGATCCACGGTATTTTCTTTCCCAGAGTTGGTTTCGCGACTCGTTCAGGTCAGCTTGAGGCTGCCGATGCCGAGCGAGCCATCGGCGCGCGGTGCAGACTTCGTCGCAGTCTCTCCGGAGTCGGGCTCGCTGCCGGTGTCTCCACCCGTCGCGGCGCCC
The DNA here is from genome assembly GCA_046351255.1 of Labilithrix sp. Classification (GTDB taxonomy): domain Bacteria; phylum Myxococcota_A; class Polyangia; order Polyangiales; family Polyangiaceae; genus Labilithrix. The sequence continues at coordinate 169,484 of JAXLYU010000022.1, read as the reverse complement.
TCGACCTCCGTGATGTTGCCCTTCGAGAAGAGGTACGTCTTCGCGTTGGCGTCGAACGTGGGGTTCCGGCGCCGGATCCACTCGAGCACCATCATCGCGTGCTCGATCTCCTCATCGCGGTTGTGACCGAGGATGGCCTTGAGCTCCTCGTCCTTCGTGGCATCGACGCGCTGCTGGTACCAGTCGACGGCCTCGAGCTCCTCCATCAGCGAGGAGATCGCGCGGTGCAGGTCGCGGGTCTCGGCGGTCAGATCATCGAATCGTTCGTGAAAGGTCTCGCTAGACACGATTCCGCACCCTACGGCGCTTGTTTCTCGGCGTGAAGGGGCAACCGGCCGCGGTATGCTGCGGCATCATGAAGACGCGTGCTGCTGTCGCTCACAAGGTGAATGCTCCTCTCACCGTCGAGGAGATCGATCTGGAAGGCCCGAAGGCCGGCGAGGTCCTCGTAGAGATCAAGGCCTCAGGCATCTGCCACACCGACGAATTCACGCTGTCCGGGGCGGATCCGGAGGGCATGTTCCCCGTCATCTTCGGTCACGAAGGCGCCGGCATCGTCGTCGACGTCGGCCCGGGCGTGACCGGCCTCAAGAAGGGGGACCACGTTATCCCGCTCTACACACCGGAGTGCCGGGCGTGCAAATCGTGCCTCTCCCGCAAGACGAACCTCTGCACCGCGATCCGCGCCACGCAGGGCAAGGGCGTGATGCCGGACGGCACCTCGCGCTTCTCGATCGGCGGCGAGAAGATCCATCACTACATGGGCTGCTCCACGTTCTCGCACCACACGGTGCACCCGGAGATCGCGCTCGCGAAGATCCGCGAAGACGCGCCCTTCGACAAGGTCTGCTACATCGGCTGCGGCGTGACGACGGGCATCGGCGCCGTCATCAACACGGCGAAGGTGGAGCCGGGCGCCAACGTCATCGTCTTCGGCCTCGGCGGCATCGGCCTCAACGTCATCCAGGGCGCGAGGATGGTCGGCGCGGACATGATCGTCGGTGTCGACATCAACCCGGCGCGCGAGGCCCTCGGCCGGAAGTTCGGCATGACGCACTTCGTGAACCCGAAGGAGGTCCAGGGCGACCTCGTCCCGTACCTCGTCGATCTCACGAAGGGCGGCGCCGATTACACGTTCGAGTGCGTCGGCAACACGCAGCTCATGCGCCAGGCCCTCGAGAGCTGCCACCGCGGCTGGGGTGTCTCCGTCATCATCGGCGTCGCGGGGGCCGGGCAGGAGATCTCGACGCGTCCGTTCCAACTCGTCACCGGGCGCGAGTGGAAGGGCACGGCGTTCGGCGGCGCGCGCGGCCGTACGGACGTGCCGAAGATCGTCGACTGGTACATGGACAAGAAGATCGACATCGACTCGCTCGTCACCCACGTGATGCCGATCGACGAGATCAACCGCGGCTTCGAGCTCATGCGCAAGGGCGAGTCGATCCGCGGCGTCGTCACGTTTTGAGCCGAGGCCGCGGAGCCATCACGCTCCTGATCGCGGCGGCGTGTGGCCATGCGTCACCGCCGCCGGAGCCGATCGCTCCGCCGCCGCTCACGATCCCGACCATCCCGCCGCCCGCGCCACCGAAGCCGGCGCACGCGTGCCCCGCTCCGGCGGCGGTGAGCGGTCGCCACCTGTCGGTGCGCGCGAGCTACAGCGTTGGTCGCTTCGTGCAGGTCGAGTCGCTCTGCGATCGCCTCTCCGTCTGGACCCAGGGCGGTGGGCTGAGGCTGCTCGATCCGAAGACGGGCGTGATGACGGCGCGACTGCCCTTCGACGAGCGCGTCGTGAACGACGCGCTCCTCCCGACGGGCGCGATCGAGCTCTGGAACGCGAAGGAGATCACCGTCATCGATCGCCTCGATCTCGAGCCTCGCTGGAGCGCGCTGCGCAGCCGGCGTGGACGCGTCTTCATCGCCGGGCGATGGGTGATCGAGGAGGCCGGGGATGCCTGCCAGCCGAGCTGCGCCGTCATCGCGCGCGACGCGGCGAGCGGCGCCCTGGGCTGGCAGCGCCCCTGTCCGTGCGATGCGCTCTGGGAGCAAAAGCAGCGTCCGCCGGAGCTCTACGAGTCGATGACGGAGATCGACGGAAAGATCGTCGCGACGCAGCACCCGCACGGCCTCGAGGCGTGGGACGCGAAGGATGGCCACACGCTCTGGGAGCGCACCCATCCGCAGGCGAGGGTGCGCGGCCGGGTGGTCGGAAAATTCATCGCGCTCGACCCGTCTCTCGGGTTCGATCGCTCGGCGCCGAACGAGACGACTCTCCTCGACGCGAACGGCGCCGAAGTGCGACGGCTGACGAGCGCCCAAGCGCGGCTGGAGGCGATGGCGGCGGACGGCGATACCGTCTTCCTGTCGTCGAGCAACGTGCCCGAGCACGGCGGCATCGCGACTGTCGTCGTCGAGGGCGTCGACGTGCGCACCGCGACGCGCGTGATGAGCACGAAGTTGACGTTCACGGTGCGTCGCTACGCGAGCGATCTCCCGCAGATGTGGGTGACGCCGGACCGCGTGTACTACCACGAGATCGACAACGGACTCCTGACCGCGATCGATCGCGCGAGCGGTCAGGTGCTCTCGTCGATCGGCGTGGCCGCGAAGGGCGTTCGCAAGACGCCGACCGGCTTCGTGACGTTCACGGAGGACGGCATCGTCGACGTCCTCGAGCCGTCGGACGTGGAGCTCCCCGCCACGTCCAGGGTGAAGGTGGAGGGGCGAGTGACCCTCGGCGGACGGCCGATGTCGAACCTCGAGCTCGTGGTCGGCAACGTGGCGACGAGGACGAGGTCCGATGGCCATTACTCGGCGACGCTCGAGGCGCGCGGGACCATCTGGGTGAAGGCCAAGCAGCCGACATCGGCGGAGAGCAACGCGTACTGGATCGGCGCGGATCGTGCGCTGGTGGTCGACGGCCGGAGCGAGAGCTACGTGATCGATCTCCGCGCGCACCGCGATTACCTGGAGTAACGCTCGGGAAGCTCGACCCGAGCCGCCGTTCAGAAGGTCAGCACCAGCGCGGCGCCACCCGACGCGGGGCCGACCATCACCGGGACGACGTCGAGACCGACGTAGCCATCGACCGGAAGGGCGCCTTCGCGATATCGACGGAGCGCGGCGACCGCGCCCGCGGGGCGGGTCCAGATCTTCACCTCGTTGACGACGACGGAGCCGATCGCGTTGATCGCGGCGGAGGTCCAGTGGTCGTAACCGAAACCGAGGATCGCACCGGCGGTGAGCCCTCCGACGACTCCGAGCGCGTGGGCGAACCACCGCCGGCCGCGCTCCTCGCGCTCGACCGCGTCGAGGAGCAGCCTCTCACGACGCACCACGATGGAACAGTCGTCGTCGGTGAGCGCGCCGTCGTCGGTCCGAATTCGAAGCGGAAAGAGGAGCGTGCTGACCGCGAGCCCGAACGTGCTCCCGGCGGCGACGAAGCGATCGACGCGCGGGTGATACGAGACCAGCGCGCCCACCGTGAGGTTCGCGGCCGTGCCTGCGGCGCCGAGGGCGACCCACGTCCAGGTCCACACCTTCGCCTTGCTCGACTCGTGCCGCAGCGTCGCGTCCAGCCAGCGACTTCGCACGGCCATGGGGATCGCGTCGAGCTCCCGCTCGCCACCCACGACATTGGGGCACGCCGGCTCGGCGTGCGCCAGCGATGGAAAGAAGAGGAGCGCAGATGCGACGACGGCTCTCCTCCACACGCCTCGAGTGATACCGGAAACCCAGCGGCGCCGTGGCCATTGTCCGTCGCCCCGAGCTCTGGACCGCTCGAACCCCGGGACCCGCTCTCGATCCGTCTGCCGGAGCGAGGCAAGCGTCGAGAAACTGGGGCAAATGACGTGGTTGGAGCGAGCCCTTGGACCATTCCTCATCCGGCCTGCCGTCTGCAGAACGTCCAAACATGAAGATCGAAAGTCTCCTGGGTGTCGGTGCTCTCGTTTTCGCGCTCACGGCGTGCGCCAGCCCTCCTCTGGACGAAGGGCAAAGCTCTGCGGAGTCGGCGATGCTCGACGGCGAGACGGTCGCACGGGAGATCCCGGATCTCGACGGCGATGGCGTGGCGGAGTCGTGGGAGACGCGCCGAGACCTCTGCGGGTCGGGAGGCTGCACGTACACGATCCATCTCAGCTCGCACTCCGACGAGACCCTGGGTGAGGTCTTCGGCGTCAACTTCACGCCGTTCAGCAGCCTCTACCTGGACGGTCCCCCGTCCGCCGACACGTATCCGACCTTCAACGCCGAGGCGCGGGGCGGCTACTGCGACTACTCCATCACGCGGATGAAGTTCGACGAGGCCACGCGCAAGTACGTCGAGGGATCGAGCATCGACTGCCACGCGGTCATCAACCGGATCGGCGGCCGCGTGGCCCAGTTCGAGGAGCGTTGCTTCGACCTCATCCCGGCCGACGAGTGCAAGGACAACCCCGTTCCGGATCCGCTGGCGACGGCCGGCAACGAGTCACCGACCGCCCCCTGACGACGGCTTCCTCGGCTCAGAAGATCTGCGGTACGAGGAACTTGAAGTTGGCGGAAGAGAAGCAGCTGAGGCCGTTCGCGCGGACGTGGATCCAGGGGTTGCCGTCGATCGAGTAGCGAACCCGCTCGCTGCCCTCGATCGTCATCTTGGTGCCGAGCGGCAGCTCCTGGACGACGCCGTACTCGGTGCCGGCGCCTTCGCGGCAGTTGAGGCGCTGGGTGGAGACGGCGTAGTCGCTGATCTCGTTGATCGTCGACATGGGGATCGGGCCTTGCGGCGTGATGAACGAGAGGCTCGCAGAGGCGTAGCAGGTGGTGCCGTTGACGCTGACGAGGAGCCAGGGACGCCCCTCGGTGGAGTAACCGATCCGCCCAGCGGAGCGGAGCGCGGTGCCTTGATTGAGCTTCGTGATGACGGCGTGCTCGGTGCCCGCGCCGGCGCGGCAGTTCAGCTGCAGAGAAGCGACGGTGTAGTCCTGCGTCTCGCGGAGCGTCGACTCCGGAATGGGCCCGGTCGGGGGGGCGAAGATCTGCTGGTCGTTGCCGCGGTCGCCGTGGGTGACGATGGGCTCGGACTTCGCGTTGCAGAGGATCGAGCCGTAGCCGTTGATGGTGTACTGCGCTTCCTTGGTGCCTTCGCAGCCGCGTACGCCGGTCTTCACCTGGCGAAGCGTGGCCCAGAGGCCGAGGCGGTCGTCGTCGGTGAGCGACATCGACTCTCCGTTCATGACGGACGGCGGCTGCTGTCCCTTCCACTCGTTGAGGCCGGCGGTCTGGTACGTGTCACCGAGGCCGAGCAGGTGACCGTACTCGTGGAGGGGCGTGAACCAGTCGAGCGCCTCGACCTCGCGGGTGCGGTTCCAGGGTCCGAGATAGAAGATGCGGCGATTCGTGTACGCGGCCGACGCGCAGCGCGAATCGGGGACGAAGTTCTTCGCGCAGTAGTCGGAGCGGAAGCGCGCGACGTCCTTCCACAGGTTGACGCTGAACCCGGTGTAGATGGTCTGCGTGCACTCGGTCGACTGCATCATGTAGTTCGGCGCGATCCGGCCCTTGAAGTGCCAGAGCGGGTTGCCCGCGAGGAGCGCGTTCCACTGATTCATCGCGTCGGTGAGCTGCAGCTCGAGCTCCTCGAGCTTCGTCTTCGCCTCGGAGGGGGTGAAGCCGATCATGCCGACGCAGATGTCGGGCCGGCCCTCGCTGTCCTCGATGGCGGGCAGCACGGACGACAGCTGGTCGACGGGGAGGACGGCGAACTCGTCCTCCTTGGGGTCCTCCCCCCGCGACGCGTCGTCCTTCGTCGCGCAGCCCGCGCCGAATCCGATCACCCCTGCCACCAGCAACCAACCAAGACGCGACGTGTTCATGACTCCGATGTAGGAGTGCACCCCACATACCAGCGCCCTCCCGCCGCCATCCCGCGCGCGATTCGCCCGCGGTTTGCTGCGTGTTCCAGCGAAGCGCGGTCATCCTTCAGGATTTCCCGGGCGAACGTATCTCATGGGCGACACCACCCAGGCCGTGGGGCGTCGGTGATTCGCGGTGTCGGGAGCGATCACGGTGAGTCGGCTGGAAAAATCCAGCGCCGCGGCAGGGCTCCCCGCGGGGCAGCTTCAAAACAAAAATACGAAACGAGCGCCGGTCCCCGTGTGCTGGGACGCGACGCTCGTCTCGAGCTGAAAGACCAGGCCGTACCGAGCGGCGCCCTCAGGCGCTCGCGCTCACGTCCTTCTTGCCCTTCTTGCCCTTCTTCTTGTCGTCCTTCTTCTTCCCGTGCCCGTTGGTGCCGTTGGTCCCGTTGGTCGAGGACGCGACGACCTTGGTGCCCTTGCCCTTGCCGCCGAGGAGGTCGGCGGTGAGCTGCGCGGCGCGCGCGGTCTTCTCCCAGCTGAACTCGCTGCGGCCGAAGTGACCGTAGCCGGCGGTGGGGAGGTACTGCGGGCGGAGGAGGTCGAGCTCCTCGATGAGGGCCTTGGGACGCATGTCGAACTTCTCGAGGATGTAGGCCTCGAGCTTCTCGTCCGAGATCTTGCCGGTGCCGAACGTGTTCACGTGGACGCCGACCGGCTTCGCGACGCCGATCGCGTAAGCGATCTGGACCTCGCAGCGCCGGGCGAGGCCCGCGGCGACGACGTTCTTCGCGACGTAGCGCGCGTAGTAGCAAGCGGAGCGGTCGACCTTCGACGGGTCCTTGCCGCTGAACGCGCCGCCGCCGTGGCGGCCCATGCCGCCGTAGGTGTCGACGATGATCTTGCGGCCGGTGAGGCCGCAGTCGCCCATCGGGCCACCGACGACGAAGCGACCCGTCGGGTTGACGTGGATCTTCGTGTTCTTGTCGATGAGCTTCTTCGGGATGATCTTCTCGATGACGAGCTCGACGACCGCCTCGCGGAGCGTCTTGTACTTCACGGCTTCGTCGTGCTGCGTGGAGACGACGATGGCGTCCACGCGGACCGGCACGTTGTCGACGTACTCGAGCGTGACCTGGGTCTTGCCGTCGGGGCGGAGGAAGTCGACCTTCTTCGACTTGCGGATGCCCGTGAGCTGGCGCGCGAGCTGGTGCGCATAGTCGATCGGCGCCGGCATGAGGTTCGGGGTCTCGTCGCACGCGAAGCCGAACATGAGGCCCTGGTCGCCCGCGCCCTGCTCCTTGTGGAGGCCCTCGCCTTCGGTGACGCCCTGCGAGATGTCCGGGCTCTGCTGCTCGACGGCGGTGAGGACGGCGCACGAGCCGGCGTCGAAGCCCATGTCGGAGTGCGTGTAGCCGATGTCCGCGACCGTCTTGCGGACGACCTTCGGGATGTCGACCCAGGCCGTCGTCGTGATCTCGCCCGCGACCACGACCATGCCGGTCTTCGCGAGGGACTCGCACGCCACGCGCGCCTTCTTGTCCTGCGCGAGGATCGCGTCGAGGATCGCGTCGGAGACGTGGTCACAAAGCTTGTCCGGGTGCCCTTCGGTGACCGATTCCGACGTGAATTGATAACGTGCCATCTGCTGTTTACTCCTAGGCCGCGCGCGGCCATCGACGAGAGCGCGGATTGCGCCCTTGAGGTGTGGCCGGTGCCATACCGCGGTCGCGGGCCCAGCGGAAGCCTAAACCGTCCGTTATTGCGGACGCGTCCGCTATAACGGACGCCGACCGGGGTGGCACGGCGCCGCCGCTGTGGTGGGCGCGTCAGTCGCGGAACGGATCGTCCTTGTAGGGATCCTTGCCGGCGACGCTCTTCGATGACGGCGGCGCAGGGACGGCCGAGCTCGAGAGCGCCGGCACCTTCACGCTATGGCGTGTCGCGAGGTCGACCTGCGCGCCGGGCTGCGCCGCGATCGCGCACGTGACGGCCGGCTGGAAGGACATCGGCTCCGTCGGTCCGCCGATGCGATCGTAGAAGCGCGCCGTCACGAGGTTCATTCGCTCGTCACCGAGCTCCTGCCAGACGCGACGCCACGTGCGGCCTTCACGAATGGCCGCGATGAACGCCTCGCCGCTCGGGAACGTGAGCGTGTGACGAAGGACGGTGTGGCGGACGAGCGAGAGGCCGGCGTCCTCGAACATGCGCGTCATCGACTCGCGATCCGAGGCGATGCGCGCGGGCGTCGCGACCGCGTCCGGCTCGAGCTCGCGGAGGGCTTGCGCGAGCATCTCGAAGGGATCCTGGTTGTCGGGCGGACCGAACGTGAGGATGCCGATCTTGCCCGACGGTACGAGCGCAGCGGCCCATGCCTTCAGCAGTCGGATGCGGTCCGAGACCTTCCAGAGACCGAAGGCGCAGACGATGGCGTTCCATCCGCCGCTGCCGACGTCGTCGGGCTCGGCGCGCTCGCACGTGACGGACGTGAAGCCGGCGCCCTGCACCTGCTTCGCGCACATCGCGACGAGCTCCTCGCTCGCGTCGGTCGCGCGGACGACGCCCTTGTCACCGACCGCGCGCGCCACCGCGAGCACCTCGGCGCCCGGGCCCGTGCTGGTCACGAGCACGCGCTGGCCCTGCGCGAGGACGAGCTCCTGCACGAGGTCGAGGTGGTACGGGACGAACCGCGGGACCCATTCTTCGAGATATTTCGCGGCGGCGCGATCCCACGGCGTGCCCATAGCGCGCGAGGATAGGCCATCCGCAGCAAGGGCCGAAAGCGGCAAGGTGCGTCGTCACGCTGACCTGCGTTGAGGGCACGGGCACCCGATTTAGAGTCAATGACACTTTAACCCGTGCGCGATCCGGCCGCGGTGGCCGCTACCTTTGGAGCTGGAGCGCGAGGCCGACGAGGCTCTCGCCCGCGATGACGCCCGAGGCGATCGCCGTCACCACCGCGAGTCCGGCGCGCGGCTCGAGCGCTCGGCGCGTGAGGGCTCCAGCGAAGAGGGAGAGCGCTGCCGAGCCCGGGAGCACCATGCCGCTGCCGAGCCCCATCGGCGACGGGACGTACGGCGCGAAGCGCGGGGCGCGCGCGAGGAGCGCGAGGAGGACGCCGAGGACGGCGCCCGCCACGATGGGCGCATGCATCGACGCGGGGAGATGCCCCGTGCCCACGACCTCGGCCACGCTCTTCCACACGAGCACGGCAGGCGCCGGGAGCTCCTTGGTCGGGAGCGCGCGAAGATCGGGGACGAGGACGTGGAGCGTCAGGACCACCACGACGGCGCCGGCGACGCATCCGGCGACGCGGACGCGCACCGCGATCTCGGGCGGGACCTCGAGGATGGTGGCGAGCTTCACCGAGCCGAGCGTGTCGGCGGCGTGGAGCGCGGCGGCGCCCGCGAGGTTGGGCGCGATGGCGGGCCCGGCCACGCCGCTGCCCGCGAGGGCCACCGTCGCTTGCGCGAGCGGCGCGAGGGCCTTGGTCGGCACGACGTCGGTCTCGCCCATCGAGCGCGCGGCGACGTACGCGAACACGACCGCGATCGGGAGCGACGCGAGGAGCACCGGCCAGGCGAGCTCGAAGACGTAGCGCGCGAGCGCGACCGCCACGAGCGCGGCAGCGAGCGGAGCGAGCAAGCGTCTCCGCGGCGCGGAGACGTCCGACCGGCGGAGGAGCTTTCGCGCGTCGAGCGCGAGCTCCGTGAGCGCGGACGTGACGAGGAGGGACGCGGCTGGCCACACCATCACCGCGACGAGGGAGCGATAGCTGGCCTCCGCCATCCCCGCCGCGACGAGCCTCGGCGCGATGAGCCCGTACGTGACGACGCCGCCAAGCAGCGTCGACCAGGCCGTCGTCCATGTCATGATCGAGCCCACGCCGACGAGGAGGAGGCTCGGGTCGACACCGAACGTCCAGACGTCGCCGATGGTCGAGGGGACGCGTGCGACGCCGCGAATCAGGGCGAGGACGCCGCCCCCGAGCGTGGAGACCCACAGCGCGGAGCGGGGCGCGCCGGACGAGGGGGCGTGTCGAACGAGCGTCGCCGCGGCGGTCGCGGTGGGGAAACGGAGCTCGCGCAGCGGTCGACCGAGGAGCGGGGCGAGCAGCGTGCCGAGGATGGCGGTCAGCGCGAACCAGACGACGAGCGCGGGCGCGGAGGGCACGGGGAGGCCGAGCATCGCGCCTGCCGGCACCGCCGCGAGGTTGCCGCCGCCGGTCATGAACGCGATCGACGAGGCGAGGCTCGTCGCGATCACGGCCTCCTTCGCGCCGAGCTCGCGGCGCTGCGCCCGGGCGACGCCGAGCCCGACCACCGCCGCCGTCGTCATCACCGGCAGGCTCCAGCCCGCCTTCAGCGAGACGAAGACGTTCGAGATCGCCCCCACCGCGCCCACGGCGGCGCCGATCAGGAGCGCGCGAGCCGGCCGCACCGTCACGATCCTTCGGGGGTGAGCTCGATGCGACCGCGGCGACAGCGCAGCATCCCGCGCTTCTCGAGGGTCGAGAGCACGCGGCTCACGCTCTCGCGGCGAGCCGCGACGTGCTCCGCGAGCTCCTCGTGCGTGATCTTCACCTCCTGCCGCCCCGCGGAGAGCGAGCGCAGTCGATGCACCACGCGGTCCTCGAGCGAGCCGCGATGGAGGAGCTCGACCTCGTCGCTGAGGCGACCGAGGAGCTCGCCCATGTGATCGAGCGCGCGGAACGCGATCTCGGGGTACTTCGGCACGAGCGATCGCAAGAGCTCCCCCGGCACGAGGAGCACGCGCGTCGCTTCGCCCGCGACGACATCGACGGTGCACGGCGTCAGGCCCATGGCGTTCGACACGCCGATGATCTCGTTCTGCCGCACGGTGCGGAACGTGAGCGAGCTCTCCTCGGCGCGCCTCACCTGGAGATGACCGTCCCAGACGAACGCCAGCTCGTAGGCGTGCGAGCGGTATCTCCACAGGATCTGCCCGCGGCGGAGCGACCGCAGCTGGGCGTGCTTCGCGATGGCAAGGAGCGGCTCGTCGCCGAGGCCCTGGAAGAGCGGAGCGATCCCGAGGCGCTTCGCGAACTGCGCCGGCCCGAGGGGCCGAGCCGGAGGGGCCGCCGCTGCCATGGCCGGATGGTAACGGTTCTGTGAATCGGCCGTTGTGTGATCTCGATCACGGAAGGGGCGCGCCCGCGATGCCAGAAGGACCCGCATGAAACGCCTCGCTCTTGGCCTCCTTCCCCTTGCCTTCTTCGCTTGCGCCGAGCCCCCGGGCGACGCGAGCACGTCCTCGGCCGACGCCATCAGCCACTCGAAGGTGAAGCTCCCCATCGCCGATGAGTGCCGCGACGTGCTCGCGCCGCTCGCCCTCGGGCTCGCCGAGGGCGCGGTCGGCCTCGACTACGCGAAGAGCGTGACGGTGTCGCTCACCTCCGCGACCGACACGCGCCTCTACACCGTGACCGCCGCCGGCGACTCGTACGCGGCGAGCTTCGAGGTCGAGCTCGACAACGACAGCGCCTCGAAGTGCTTCCTCCTCTCCGCCGTGATGAACAACGACGCGAAGCTCGCCGGCGACGCGAAGTCGAAGCTGAAGAGCGGCGAGGCGAGCGTCGGCGCGCCCGTGACGATCGAGCCCGCGGACGACGACTGCCGCGCGTCGGTGAAGCTCCTCGCCATGGCGGCAGGCGTGGCGACGGTCGGCAGGGCGGATCTCCTCGGCGCCTCGGTGACGTTCCTCGGTGAGGACGAGAATCGCTACTACCGGCTCCACATCGATGGTCAAAAGAGCGATTACGACTTCGATCTCGAGACGAGCAACGACTCGGCCTCGAAATGCTGGGCGCAGGAATTGCGCCGTGCGAACTGAATTCGCGGTGGTCGGCCCGGAACCCGGCGGGCTCGCCGCGGCACCTCGAGAATCTGCGGCCTCTCCATGGTGACGTGAAATGGCTCGGATTTCGCCTGCCAGCCGCGCCATGAAACAGCTCTCCATTGGCGTGCTGGGTATTCTCGGTCTCGTCCTTCTCGTCTCGACGAGCGACGCCGCGGCTCCGCCGCCGCTGGGCACCGCGCCGTCGCTGCCGCCGCCCACGCTTCCGCCGACCGGCGTCCAGATCAACGTCCTCCGCCTCCACTCGGTGACACGCGCGCCGGACGTGAACGGAGTCTTCCAGATCGACGTCGGCGTCGAGAACATCGGCAGCGTGACGAAGCCCAAGGTCGTCGTCGAGGCCCACGCGAGCGGTGCGGGCGCCAACGCGATCCAGCAAGCGGTCGACGTCCCGGCGCACACGGTCAAGCACTTCGTCTTCCCCGATCCGACGGGTGGTCCGCCGATCTGCAGCCTCGCGTCGAGCAAGGACTACGCGATCGTCATCGGCGACGGCACCGGCCCGGTCGTCGGCCATCACGCCTTCCTCCACGCGTCGCAGTGCGCCATCACGGCCAGCGTGAGCAACCCCTGGAACCTGATGACGCCCGACCACGTCGAGGCGATCCACGAGAACACGGTCTACGCCGACAACTTCGCGATCGAGCAAGCGCCCACGTGCGACAAGGCGCTCAAGCTCAAGGGAGGCGTCGTCAACCACACCGCGTCCGCCCAGAACGGCCTGAAGCTCGTGGCCCGTGACGGCGCCTCGAGCGCCGTGCTCGGCAGCTCGGCGACGATGAACGTTCCGAAGGGCGGCTACACCCCCACCACGCTCTCGTACTCGGTGGGCTCCACCGTCCCCGCCAAGATCGTCCTCGAAGGCTCGGGCAACATCGCCAACTCCGGGACCACCATCAAGGTGAGCGCCTCCTGCGCCTACTCCGCGGAGCTCGACCCCAAGGCCGACGCGGCCCCCGCCGTGCCTCGCTGAGCGACGCCTCGCGCTGCCCGAACCTCGGCTCTTTCGCACGCGGCGCGCCTCGTTTAGTGTGCTTCGTCACACATGACCGAGACGCGCCGCACTTCGCTCCACGATCGCCACGTCGCGGCCAAGGCTCGCATGGTCCCCTTCGCGGGATTCGAGATGCCGATCCAGTACACCGGCATCGTCGACGAGCATCAGGCCGTCCGTACCAGCGCCGGAATCTTCGACGTCTCCCACATGGGCGAGCTCGAGATGTCGGGCGAGCACGCGGCGGCCGTGGTCGACTACCTGTGCACGAACGACACGTCGAAGCTCGTCGACGGGCAAGCGATGTACACCTGCGCATGCAACGAGCAGGGCACCATCCTCGACGACCTCATCGTCTACCGGGCGTCGAAGGAGCGCTGGCTCATCGTCTGCAACGCCTCGAACCACGACAAGATGGCGGCGCACTTCGAGAAGGCGGCCGAGAACCACTGCACGTTCAAGGACCTCACGAACGCCACCGCGCTCCTCGCGCTCCAGGGGCCGAAGGCCTTCGACATCCTCGATCAGGTCGGCGGAGACGCGGCGAAGCTGCGCGAGCTGAAGAGCTTCCACTTCCGCGACTGCACCATCGAAGGCGTGACGTGCACCGCGGCGCGCACCGGCTACACGGGCGAGGAAGGCGTCGAGATCTTCTGCCCGTGGAACGACGCGCCGAAGCTCTGGGACAAGCTCGTGGCGCTCGGCGCGAAGCCGATCGGACTCGGCGCTCGCGATACCCTGCGTCTCGAGGCGCGCCTCTCGCTCTACGGCAACGACATCGACGAGACGACGAACCCGCTCGAGGCTGGCCTCGGCTGGTGCACGAAGCTCGATAAAGCGATGTTCGTGGGCAAGGAGGCCCTCGTCGCGGTCAAGGAGGCCGGATTGAAGCGCAAGCTCGTCGGCTTCGAGGTGACCGGCCGAGGCATCGCGCGCGGCGGATATCCGCTCAAGGACGCGGGCGGAAACGTCGTCGGCAAGTGCACGAGCGGCAGCCCGGGCCCGACCGTCGGCAAGAATATCGGACTTGGATATTTGCCAGCGGAGCTCACGGCGGTGGGCACGAAGTTCGTCGTCGACTGCCGCGGCAAGGACGTCGAAGCCGTGGTCGTGAAAACTCCCTTCTACAAGCGCGCATAACTCAGGAGCGAAAATGGAATTCCCCGCAGGGCTCAAGTATACGAAGGACCACGAGTGGGCGAAGGTCGAGGGCAAGAAGGTCACGGTCGGGATCACCGCCTTCGCCGTCGAGCAGCTCGGTGACATCACCCTCGTCACGATCGACGCGAAGGTCGGTGACGAGCTCACTGCGGGGAAGGGCTTCGGTACGATCGAGAGCGTGAAGACGCTCTCCGACCTCTACGCGCCGATCAGCGGCAAGGTGATCGAGATCAACAAGGACCTCGATAGCGCGCCCGAGTCGGTCAACGAGGACCCGTACGGCAAGGCGTGGATGATCGTGATCGAGGCGGCGGACAGCGCGAGCGTGGATGCCCTCATGGACAAGGACGCGTACGAGAAGCACGTGAAAGAAGCCGCGCACTGAGGCCGCGCGGCCGACGTCCCCATGCGCAAGCTCACCATCCCCGGGTACGAGGTCTGGGGCCTCCTCGGCGAGGGAGGAATGAGCGAGGTGTGGCTCGCGAAGCACAACGCGCTCGGCGTGCCGGTCGTGATCAAGACGCTCCGGCGTCACCTCCGGCCGTCGACGCCGGCGGCGGATCGGATCCTCTCCGAGGCGCGGCTCATGGCACGCGTCTCGAGCCCGCGCATCGTGCGCGCGCTCGACGCGGGCCACGTCGTGGACGAGGGGCAATCGACGCCGTTTCTCGTGCAGGAATACGTCGACGGCCTCGATTTCGCCGAGCTCGACGGGCGCCGGCGCGCCGCGCTCGGCGTGGGCATGCCGCTCTGGTCGGTGTGCCGCGCGATGCGCGAGGTGTGCCTCGCCCTCCGCGCCGCCCATCAGGCGGGCGTCGTGCATCGCGACCTCAAGCCGTCGAACGTGTTCGGCGAGCCCGAGCTCGGCATTCGCCTCGGCGACTTCGGCATCGCGGTCGCGCGCAGCGAGACCTCGCATCCGGAGGGCGCGGGCACGCCCGCCTTCATGGCGCCCGAGCAGCTGAAGAGCGGCGAGGTCGGCCGCTACACGGACGTGTGGGGCGCGGGCGCGACGGCGTGCGACCTCCGCTACGGACATCCGCCGTTCGCGAACCTCGAGTGCATCCTCGATCCGGAGGCCCCTCCCCGCCTGCCGCATCCGCTCTCCCCCGCGGAGGCGTATCTGCAGGACGTGATCAAGCGCATGCTCGCGAAGGACCTCGGGCATCGCCCCGACGACATCCTCGCGCCGCTCTATCACTTCACGATGCTGTCGAAGGCGCTCGAGCCGACGCCACCGCAAGCGGCGCGCACGAGCGCCAACGAGATCGTCTTCGGCCGCGTGATCCTGCGCTTCGTCGTGGGCAACATCGCGGAGGCGACGACGGACGCGATCGTGTCGAGCGCCAACTTCGAGATGCGCATGCGCGTGGGCGTCGGCGAGGCGCTGAGGCTCAAGGGAGGCGAGATCATCGAAGAAGAGGCCACCAGGAACGGGGAGCAGCCGCTCGGCTCGTGCGTGCGCACGGGCCCCGGCGCCCTCTCCACGAAGCACGTATTTCACGCCGTCAGCGCGTGGAACGAGTGCTCGTGCGTGGGGCGTGCCTTCGCGCGCGCGCTGCTCCTGGCCGAAGAAAACAGCTGCATTTCGCTCTCGGCGCCGGCGCTCGGGACCGGGTACGCCCGGGTCTCGATGGAGATGTGCGCGAGCGCGATGATGACGACGTTGCGGCGCCACGTGATGCTCGGCGGCATGCGCCTGCGCGAGCTGACGATCTGGTTCGACAGCGACGCAAAGCGCGTCATCTACCAGGACGTCGCGGAAGAGGTACTTGGCATTCTTCAGGCGCGCCATTTTGGCCCTTCGGACATCGGACTTCCCGACGAGCGCATGGCCGCCACCGGCGACGCAGCGACGTGCGTGGACCCGGACAGCATGTAGCGGGAGAGCGCCCGACCGGCTAGTTAGCTAGAACGAGCGGCCGACCAGGACGCCGTTCTGATAGAGCTCCGCGCCGCCTGGCGCGCCCGTCGCCGCGTTCCAGTATTCGGTGAGGCCGTGACGCTTGCCGTTCTCGTAATGGTCGCGCGCATGGATCGAGCCGCTCGAGGCGAATTGCCAGGACGTCCCGTCGAGCATGCCCTCGGAGTACTCCTCCATCGTCGTCGGGCTCCCGGTGCTCGCAAAGGACCAGATCTGGCCCTGAAGCTTGCCGTGGACACGGGTCTCGTAACGAACGAGACGGCGCGTCATCGGGTCGAACTTCATGGCCGTCCCGTCCCGGCTGTCGGTCACGGACGACGTGGCGCAATAGAGCTCGATGACGCGCGCCCCCTGCTCCTTCCGGAACGTGCTCCCGGGCGGACATGCGACTTTCGATTCGGGCGTCGGCGACGGCGTGACGCTGAAAGCAGGCGGGGTCGGCAGGGGGCCCGCCGGCGGAATCCTTCGCAGATTCGAGGGAGCGCCGGGGTCCCGATGACGGACCTCGAGGATCACCACGCCGGCGACGAGACCGATGACCATCACGGCGGCCATGACCGCGCCGAGGACATAGAAGAGAGTGCGATCGGGTCTGGGCGGCGCCACGATCTGCACCTGCGGCGCCGGACGCGTATTTGGATATTGCGGATAGGCGCCCGGCGCGAGCGGAGCGCTCATCGCGGTCGGCGGTCGGACCGCCGCGGGGGGGCCATCGGCTCCGGAGGTGAGCCGGCGGCCTCGATGGCGGCGAGGAAGTCGCGCATCGACGGATAGCGACCGCGTGGGTCGAGAGAGAGCGCGCGATCGATGGCGGTCGTGAGCGCGGGCGGGAGCGACCGGTGCGGCGGCCAGGGCGGCCGGCCGGCGCCGAGCTTCCCTCCCTGGATCTCCTGGTACGTGCCGTCGAACGGCCGAACGCCGGCGAGGGCCTCGTAGAGCGCGACCGCGAACGCGTACTGGTCGGTTTCCTGTGACGCGGGCGCGCCGACGTGCTGCTCGGGCGCCATGTACTGCGGCGTCCCGAGGACCGCGGCGGTGAGCGTCGGCTGACGTCCCGCGGCGCCTTCGGGCGCTCTCGGTTCGCCGCACACGAGCCCGAAGTCGCCGACCCGCGCGCGGCCATCGCTTCCGATGAACACGTTCTCGGGCTTGAAGTCGCGATGCACCAGGCCCGCCTCGTGCGCGGCGGCGAGACCGCGGCCCGCCTGGACGTAGAGGTCGAGGAGCGCCCGCTGGCTTCGCCCCTCATCGTCGTGCAGCGCGTCGCGTAGGGAGTGCCCGTCGACCAGCTCCATCGCGAGGAAGATCTGGCCGTCGTCGAGCGTGCCGACGTCGTGAATTGCAACGACGTTGGGGTGGGAGAGGCTCGCCATGGCGCGGGCCTCCCTCAGCATGCGCTCCCGGGCCTCCTGGTCGTCGTCGGGGCGCACGACCTTCAGCGCGACCCGGCGCTGGAGCGCGGGGTCGCTGGCCGCGAAGACTCGGCCCATTCCGCCGCGTCCGAGCTCGCTCTCGACGACGTACCGTCCCACCTGGTCGCCGGGCGCCGGTGAGCCGGGCGACCGCGGCCGGTCCGACAGCCCGGCCGGGCGCTCCGGTACGGACAGCGTCGGCACGTGGCGATGCGACGGGCCACCCGTGGTCATCCGCTCCAGCGTACCAGCGCTCGCGACGCGATCGCAGCCCGGTGACCGATATTGAGACGGACGCTCGGAGGCCACGGTGGTATGCAGAATCCTGCATGAGCGCCCGCTTTTCCTTGGTTCTCCCGATCGGACTGGCGGTGTCGGCCGCCATCGTCGCTTGCGCCTCGAGCAGCGACGAAGAGAAGCAGACGAACGCCGTCGCGAGCGCGACGGCGGTGAAGGATTGCCTCGGCGGACCGCGACCGAACAGCGGCTTCGGGCTCGTGCCCACGTTCGGCGGCCAGTCGTTCGCGAACCCGGTGGCGGTCCTTCCTCTCCCCGGCGATGACGATCACTTCCTCGTCGTGCGGAAGACGGGCTCCATCCATCGCGTCGCGACGGACGGCGCGCAGACGCTCTTCGTCGACATGGCGGACAAGATCAACTCGTCGCCGAACGAGGCCGGGCTCCTCGGCGTCGCACTACATCCGTCGTTCGCGACGAACGGGCTCGTGTTCCTTTCGTACACGAAGCCCTCCGCGACCTCGCCCGCGAACCTGCGCTCGGTCATCGCGCGCGCGAAGAGCAATGATGGCGGGCTGACGCTCGACAAGTCGTCGCTCGTGGAGCTGATGCAGTTCGACCAGCCGTACTCGAATCACAACGGCGGACACCTCGCGTTCGGTCACGACGGCTTCCTCTACGCGTCGTTCGGCGACGGCGGCTCCGGCGGCGATCCCCTCGGCAATGGCCAGAAGAAGGACGTCTACTTCGGGAAGATCCTCCGGCTCGATATCGACCACGGAGACCTCTATTCGATCCCGGCGGACAATCCGTTCGCGAACGGCGGCGGCAAGCCCGAGATTTACGCTTACGGACTCCGCAATACGTGGCGCTTCAGCTTCGACAAGCTCACCGGCGAGCTCTGGGCGGGTGACGTCGGCCAAAACAAATACGAAGAGGTCGACCGCATCCAGCTCGGCGGCAATTACGGCTGGGGCGTTCGCGAGGGGCTCCATTGCTACAAGACGGAGCCGTGCCCGGAGGTGCCGGGCGCGATCCATCCCGTCGTCGAATACGACCACTCGCAGGGATTCTCGATCACCGGCGGCTTCGTCTATCGCGGTTCGGCGATCCCGGACCTCGTCGGCCAGTACGTCTTTGGCGACTTCGGCGGGAAGATCTGGTCGATCTCGACCGTGCAGAGCGACGCCCCGCCCGCCATGCGTACGGTGGCGGCGACCTCGATGTCCATCTCGTCGTTCGGCCAGGACAACAAGGGAGAGCTCTTCGTCCTCGACTACGGCAGCGGCAAGATCCACCGCCTCGTCCAGCAGGTCTCGAGCGACGGCCTGCCGGTGAAGCTCTCGCAGACGGGCTGCTTCGAAGCGACCAGCCCGAAGGTCCCCACCGCGAAGCTCCTCCCCTACGACGTGGTCTCTCCGCTCTGGAGCGACGGCGCGGAGAAGGCGCGCTGGATGAGCCTGCCGGCGAACGGCAAGATCTCGCTCGCGACGGACGGCGACTTCGACCTGCCGGTCGGCACCGTGCTCGTGAAGGAGTTCAAGGTCGGCGGCAAGCGCATCGAGACCCGTCTCTTCGTTCGCCACACCGACTCGAGCTGGGCCGGCTACACCTACGAATGGGACGACGCGGAGACCGACGCCACGCTCCTCGTCGACGGCAAGCAGAAGGACGTACCCGGCGCCGGCGGCTCGCCCCAGCGCTGGACGTATCCGAGCCGCGCGCAGTGCATGACCTGCCACAACTCGAGCGCCGGCTCGAGCCTCGGCCTCGAGCTCGCGCAGCTCAATCGCGACGGCCAGCTCGAGCGCTGGACGGCGCAGGGCCTCTTCGCGGCGCCGCTGCCCGCGGGCTACACCGCGCCGCTGCCGAGCCCGGCCGACGAGCTCTTGCGGCCGGAGACGCGCGCGCGCTCGTACCTCCACGCGAACTGCAGCTTCTGCCACCGCCCCGGCGGTCCCGGTCGCGGCGCCGCCGACTTCCGCTTCTCGCGCAGCTTCGAGGGCACGCACGTCTGCAACGCGGAGCCGGAGGCCGGCGACCTCGGCGTCGCGGGCGCGAAGCTCTTCGTCCCGGGCGATCCGGGCAAGTCGCTCATCTCGCTGCGTACCCACACGCTCGATCAGAACCGCATGCCGCCCCTCGCCTCGGCCATCGTCGATCCGATGGGCACCGCGATCATCGACGGCTGGATCTCGTCCGTCACCACCTGCGAATAGCCGTCGTCAGCTCACGCCGCCTTGTCCGCGGCGCCGCTCTCCGGCTTCCCCGACTCGCTCGCGGCCTTGCACACACGATTGCGGCCACCGACCTTTGCCCGGTACATCGCGCGGTCCGCGCGGTCGACGAGCTGGTCGAGCGACTCGGCGCCCGGCTCGAGCTGCGCGGTCCCGATCGATGCGGACAGCGCCATCACCTTCCCGAGGTTGTTCGACACCTTGAGGCCCGCGATCGCTTCGCGGAGGCGCTCGGCGACGATGACCGCGCGCTCCTCGTCCGTCCCTGGCAACGCGATGATGAACTCCTCGCCGCCCCAGCGGCCGACGAGGTCGTAGGCGCGCGACTCGCGCTGGAGCGTCCGCGCCACCGCCACGAGGACGGAGTCGCCGGCCCCGTGACCGTGCGTGTCGTTGATGACCTTGAAGTGATCGAGATCGAGGAGGAGCAACGTGGTCGGCGCGCCCGTCCGCGCGGCGCGCTCGATCTCCCGCTTCAGCTCCGTCACGAACGCCCGGCGGTTGATGAGCCCCGTGAGGCCGTCCGTCGTCGCGAGTCGCTGCGACTCCTCGACGAGGAGCACGAGGCGCACGACCGCGGCCAGCTCCTGGGCCACCGCCGGCGCGATCGTGTCGACGCGCGACGGGCCGGCCGGGACGCCGAACGCGAGCTGGCCGATCCGCACGCCTCCGAGCTTCAAGTCATGGACGAGGGTGCGCTCGATCGACGAGATGTCCTTCGCGTCGTCGTCCTGGATACGGATCGTGCGCTTCGGGTCCGACGTGGTCATCAGGACCTTGGCCGCCTCGGCCTCGGCGCTCTCGGCCTGGCTGCGGTGCGCATGGACGGCGAAATACGCCGGGGTGACGGTCGTGACCGCGAGCCAGCGGTACTCCACGAGCTGCGTCATCAGCTGCGAGAGGGAGTCGAACATGCGCTCGAAGGAGCTGGCGCTCGAGAGCGCGCGCACCTCACCCGCCACCACCGACTCGAAGAGCGCCGTGTCGAGGTGCTCCGCGATGCGGTCGCGCAGGTCGTACGCGCCCGACATGCGAAAGAAGAAGCTCGTGGACGAGTCGGGAGCGTCCTCGATCACGTCGTCGAGCGCGCGCACGAGCTCGCCCATGCGGCCCTTCATCACGAACGCCTTCGCGCCCGCGTGACGCGCCCAGAAGCGGCTCCGTGGATCGTCGGTCTCGGAGCGCAGCACGATCGGCACGCTCATCGTCGCGGGCTCGGCCCTCAGCAAGCGGCAGAGCTGGACGCCGGAGACCCCGGCCAGCCAGAGGTCGCAGATGACCGCCGACGGAGGATCCGCGAGCGCCATCTCCGCGCCCGCCACCGCGTCGGCCGCTTCGTCGACCGCAAATCCGTGGGTGCGGAGGCGCTGAGCGAACACCTCGCGCGTCTCGGCAACGGGATCGATCAGCACCACGCGACGATGATGGAACACGGGAGACGTCATGAATCGGCAGCGGATCGAACGGCCGTGGCCAGGGAATCTTGAGGCGTCAGGCGGCGACCCGAGCATCCTCTTCGGAATACGTCACCCCGAGCGCGGCCGCAGGAAACGTGAAGCGGATGGTCGTGCCGACCCCGCGCATGCTGACGACACCGATGCGGCCGCCCATCCGCTCCGTGATGGCGCGCACGGAGGCGAGACCAAGCCCGCGGCCGGAGAGCTCCGTCGCGTGCTCGCGAGTCGTGAGGCCGTCGGCGAAGAGCGCCTCCTCGAGGTCTCGGCGGCTCGCCGCGGGAAGGCCGAGCGCCTGGGCCTTCTGCGCGACCGCGTCCCAGTCGATGCCGGCGCCGTCTTCCATCACCTCGACCACGACGCTGTCCTGGCGACGCACGACGTCGATGGAGAGATGACCGGCCGGACTCTTGCCGTGGGCGATCCGGACGTCGGCGCCCTCGATGCCGTGGTCGAGCGCGTTGCGAACGACGTGCGTGAAGGCGGACCAGAACGGGGTCCACGTGGCGGGATCGCAGCGGAGTCCGTAGGCAGAGCCGGTGACCTCGACCTCCTTGCCGAGGCGCATGCCGAGCGCGCGCGCGGCCTCCTTGATGCGATCGAGCCGGACCTGCATGGGCTCGAGCGCGAGCATGCGGGCCTTGCGAGCGAGCAGCGCGTGCGGCTCGAAGCTGGCGATGGACGCGACGAGGGAGTCGATGTCGCCGCGCGTCACGCGGAGCGTCGGCTCCGCGCCTGCGAACAGGATGCGTAGCCGGCTCGTGAGCGCATACCAGCGCGTGGAGAGCGCGGCGATGTCGGCTGGCCGAGGCTTGCCGTCCTCGCTCTCGGCCATGCCTTGCTCGATGGCTTGGCACGCCTGGGCGATGTGCGCGGCGCCGGTCTGGGCCGCGACGCCCTTCATGGTGTGCACCGCCTGGCGCAGGTCTCCGAGGGTCTCGCCGATCTCGATCGCGCGGTGAATGGAGTCGCCCTCGTTGACGAAGTCGATGACGGAGCTGCGGTCGGCCACGGCGCGCTCGCAGAGCGTGACGAGGTCGCTCCGCATGGCGTCGCTCTCGTCGCGGAGGAGCGCGTCGGTCACGTCCGCGAGGGTGACGAGGGCACGATCGAGGGCGCCCTCCTCGCTGCGGATCGGATGTACGATGAGCTCGAGGGTGCGGGGACCGTGGCGGAGGCGCTTCGGAAACTGATCGAGCGCGACCTCGGTGGGGAGGAACTCCTCGAAGAGACCTTCCCACGCGAGCTCGAGATGGCTCGCGGTGCGTCCGTCGTCGCGGAAGAGGCTCCAGAGCGGCACGCCCTTCTTCACCGCATCGCCGAACCAGCGATCCATGACCGCGGAGTGATGCGCGCCCAGCTTGCCCTCGCGATCGACGATGACGAAGCCCTTCGCGACGTGCGCGAGGAGGAGCGAGATCTCCTGGCTCTGGGCGGCGAGAAGGCGACTCACCATCCGGTTGAACGAACCCGAGAGTCGGCCGATGTCGTCCTCCTCGTCGACCACGATCGGCGCGGCGGCGGTCGCCTCGGACTCGGCGATCTTCGAGGCGGCAGACGCGACCGCGCCGATGCGGTTGCTGAGATGCCGCGCGATGAGCCACGCGCCGCCCAGGCCGAGCACGAGCGCAAGGACGGCGACAGCGACCGCGGAGCCGTTCGCCGCGGAGATCTCCGCGTCCGAGATCCGCGTGGACAGCTCGAGGACGATGGTGCCGCTCACGCCATCGCGGGATCGGACCCGCTGAGTGCGGCGGACGACGGACGGCGCGCCGAGCCGGCCACGCGACGCGATGAGCGTGCCGTCCGCACGGTAGACCGCGACCGCGCTCAGCTCGTCGGCGACGGCGAGCACATCGAAGATCTCGCGAGCGCTCCGCTCGTCACCCAGGGCGATGGCGGGCTCGAGCTCATGCGACGCAAGCGCGACGTAGACACGCAGGCGCTCGTCGAGCTCGTGGCGCGTCGCCACCTCCTGGCGCCGGCTGAAGTACGCCGTGAGCCCCAGCACGAGCGAGACCGCGACGAGCGCGATGACCGCGAACACCTTGGCCTGGACGCTTCCGCGCATCGTTCTGGCCGGACCGGCGGGCTCAGTGGCCCGTGATCTTCTTGGCGGCGGCGACGAGCAGCTCGGGCTTGAACGGCTTCACCATCCACCCACGCGCGCCACACGCCTTCGCGCTTCGCACCAGGTCGGGATTGCCCTCGGTCGTGAGCATGATCACCGGCGGCGCCACCGCGCCGCTGTGCGAGAGCGCCTCCACGAACTCGATGCCGTTCATGCGCGGCATGTTCACGTCGCAGATGATCAGCGCGACGTCGTCGGCGGTCGCGATCTTCTCGAGGGCATCGATGCCGTCGGTCGCCTCGATGATGCCGAACCCTGCCGCCGAAAGCGCCCGCCCGGCCTGGAGCCGGACCGTGGGCGAGTCATCGATGAGCATTACATACGCAGCCATGGGCCAAAGGACGGCGGCCCGCCGCGAAAATTAAGCGTCGCTCCGAGCCGCGAGAAAACACGAGTGAGGGCTGAAGCCTCGCTCGCGCCGGCCGTTACTCCATCTCGACGCGATTGCGACCGGCGCGCTTGGCGCGGTAGAGCGCCTTGTCGGCGCGGTCGACGATGCCTTCGCAGTTGAAGTTGTTGCGCTCGTCGGCAGCGGCGACGCCGCCGCTGAAGGTGATGTGCCGCTCCTCGGCCTTCTCACCGAGGTGGATCCCCTTCCCCTGGAACGCCGAGCGAAGACGATTCGCGACGACGCGCGCCGCCGGGCCCGGGGTGGCGCGGAGGAGGAGCACGAACTCTTCGCCGCCATAGCGGCAGGCGATGTCGTCTTCGCGGAGCGAGCTCGCGATGAGCTCCGCCACGTGCTTCAGCACCCGATCGCCGTCCTCGTGCCCGTACGTGTCGTTGACGAGCTTGAAGTGATCGATGTCGACGATGACGAGCGCGAACGGTCGCTTGTGCCGACGGGCGTGCGCGGACTCCTCGCGAAGCCGGCGCTCGAAGTAGCGACGGTTGTAGAGGCCGGTCAACGCGTCGTGGGCGGAGTACTCGATCGCGACGCGGAGCTTGCTCTTCAGCTCGCGCTGGATCTTCGAGCGCTCGGAGACGGCGCGGACCTTCGCGCAGAGCAGCGCGCCGCTGAGCGGCTTCACGATGTGATCCATCACGCCGGCCTCGAGGAGCTTCACGAGGTCCGACTCGCTCGGCGCGTGGCTCATGATCATCACGACCGGGATGGTCGAGGTGTCGGCGTCCTGGCGCAGGCGCTTCAGCATCTCCCAGGCGTCGAGCCCGAGGCTCATGTCGACGAGGACGCAGTCGAGCGTCGCCGACTTCTCCAGCGCGACCGTGATCGCCTTGTCGACGCTGTCTGCTTGCGCCGTCTGCATGGCGAGCAGGCTCACGTGGTTCATCACCGCGTGCCTCGTCGCTTCGTCGGCAACGACGAGGATCTCGCCCGCCGCGATCGGGGCGGCAGACGCAAGCATCGAATCACGAGCGGTCACGACGGTTCCGCCTCCGATTGTACTACGACAAGGGCGGCACCGCCGAGGATGAGGACTCCTCCGACGAGAGTAAGCGCTCCCAGGCCTTGCCCGAGAAACAGCGCCGCCATCAGCACGGCCACGAACGGCTCGAGCAGGGTCAGGACCGATGCGTGGCTCGCTTTTACCCGTTTCAGGCCCCACGAGAACGCCAGACCGCCGAAGCTGCCAAGCGCGAGCGAGCCCGCCAGGACGAGGCCAAACGAGGTGGAGGACGTCTCCGGGAGCGCGCGCTCGGGCACGAGTGCCCAGAGCACGGGCGCCCCGACGAGGCCGTGGAAGAACATCATCTCCGAGCCCGAGAACACCTTCGACAGCCGCTTGTTCGTGAGCACGTTCGAGGCGTAGAACACCGCGCTCGCCGCCCCGAACGCGGCCCCCACCACGTCCCCCATGCCGAGCCCCGAGCGCCAGGGCGCGAGCAGGAGGAAGAGGCCGGCGAACGAGACCGCGACCGAAGCCTTCGTCCGGGGGCCGAGCTTCTCGTGCACGACGAGCGGGGCCGCGAGCGCGACGAAGATCGGCGTGAGGTAGTGGGTCAGGACCGCGATCGCCACCGAGGTCCGCTGGTAGGCGGCGAAGAAGAAGACCGTGTTCAGCGCGTCCGACACGCCGAGCCACGCGATGGTGAGCCAGTCGCGCCGCGTGGCGCGCACGGGCGATCGGTCGCGCAGCATCACGGGCCCGCTCACGAGCGTCAGCACCGTCATCATGATCGCGGCCTGCAGCGACGCGGGCATCGTCGCGTGCCGAAGCACCAGCGGCCACATCCCCCAGCCACATGCTGCGGCCGCGACCAGCGCGTAGCCCACGACCCGCCTCGGCTCAGGGCTCGCGGGCAAGGTCCTTGAGCTTTGCGAGCGTCGTCAGCGCTTCGAGCGGCGTCAGACGATCGATGTCGAGCGCGCGCAGCATGTCGAGCGCGGGGCTGGGGGCGGGGTCGTCCGGCACGGGCGCTCCGCTGCCGTCGGGTGCCGGCTCGGCGGGCACGACCGAGAACAGCCCGAGCTGCTTCTTTTTCTGCCCCTTCGCGCGCGAGCCGTTCGGCAGCGTGCCCGATTTCTCGAGGCCCTCGAGGATCGCCTTGGCCCGAGCGAGGACGTTCTCCGGCAGCCCCGCGAGCTTCGCGCACGCGACGCCGTAGCTGCGCGACGCGGCGCCCTTCTGCACCTTGTGGAAGAAGACGATCGTGCCCGCGTGCTCGCGCGCGCTGACGCTGTGGTTCTCGGCCCGCGCGCTCGCGGCGGCGAGCTCCGTCAGCTCGTGATAGTGCGTCGCGAAGAGCGCGCGGCAGCCGACGATGTCGTGCAGGTGCTCCGCCACCGCCCACGCAATGGAGAGGCCATCGTAGGTGCTCGTCCCGCGGCCGATCTCGTCGAGCACCACGAGCGACCGCCGCGTGGCGCGCTTCACGATGTTCGCCGTCTCCTTCATCTCGACCATGAAGGTGCTCTCGCCACGCGCGAGGTTGTCGCTTGCGCCGACGCGCGTGAGCACGCGGTCCACGACGCCGATCCGCGCGCGCTTCGCAGGGACGAAGGAGCCCGCGTGCGCCAGCACGACCGCGAGCGCGACCTGACGCATGAACGTCGACTTGCCCGCCATGTTCGGGCCGGTGACGATCCAGAGTCGCGAATCGCTGCCGTCCGGCGCCGCGTCGAGTGACACGTCGTTCGGCACGAATTTGCCCGCCGCGGCGAGCTTCTCGACCACGGGATGACGCGCATCCACGAGCTCGAGGGCGAGCGAGTCGTCCACGTCGGGGCGCGTGAAGTCGTCTCGATGCGCGACCTCCGCGAGCGCCGACGCGACGTCGATCATGGCGAGCCGGTTCGCGACCGCGCGGAGGCGCTCGTCGTGCTTCGCGAGCTCCGCCACGAGCGCGGTCCAGAGCTCGCCCTCGCGCGACGAGAGTCGCTCCTCGGCGTGCGCGAGCTTGTCCGCGAGTGTGTCGAGCTCGTCGCACGTGAAGCGCTCGCCCGTCGCGATCGTCTGCTTGCGACGCCAGGCCTTCGGCACCTTCGAGAGGTGGCTCTTCGTCACCTCGATGTACCAGCCGAAGACGCGCGTGTAGCGGAGCTTCAGCGACGAGATCTGCGACTGCTCCCGGCAGCGCGACTCGAGCTCGACGATGAGCCGTTGCCCGTCCTTGGCGAGCGTGCGCGCCTCGTCGAGCTCGCGATCGTAACCGTCGCGGAAGACGCCGCCGTCGCTCGCGCGGAGCGGCGGATCGTCCGTGATGGCGGCCACGAGCGTCTGGTGCAGGTCCTCGCAGCGATCGACGAAGCCCTTCTCCTTCGCAGGGATCTCGAGCGCCTCCTTCGCGCCCTTGTCGGGGCACGCCTTCAGCGCGTCGTCGAGCGCGGGCAGCTCCGCGAGCGACTCGCGCAGCTTCGCGAGCTCGCGCGGGGCGACGCGGTCGACGGTGAGCTTCACCGCGAGCCGCTCGATGTCCGCCACGGACGACAGGCGGCTCCGCACGTCCGCGCGGAGCCCTGGCTGCGTGACGAAGAGCTCCACGCCGTCGAGACGGCGACGGATCTCGGGCACCTTCGTCCTTGGCGCGAGGAGGCGGCGCCGCAGGAGCCGGGCCCCGGGCGACGTCTTCGTCAGATCGATCTGCTCGAGCAGCGAGCCCTTCGTCTCGCCATCCATCGTGCGGACGAGCTCGAGGTGCCGCTGCGTGGCGTCGTCGAGGACGAGCGTGTCGCCGAGCGTGTACTCGACGATCTTCGTCAGCGGGAGCTTCCGCCCCGGCTCGCAGACCTTCGCGAGATGCACGCAGCGCGCGGCCGCCACGAGCGCCACGTCGCTCGTGCACGCCTTCCGCGCCGTGCCCTTGCCGAGCACCTCGTCGAGGACGGCGACATCGGCCTCCTCCTTCTCCTCGCGCACGGTCGCGCGGGGGAGGCTCAGCCTCACGGAGTCGAGGAGCTTCGGGGCGCGGATGAGCACCTCGCGCGGATCGAGCCGGACGATCTCCGCGATCGCAGCCTCCTCGCCGTCCGCCTCGCAGGCGCTGAGCTCGCCGGTCGAGAAGTCGAGCACCGCGATGCCCACCTTCCCGCGCGCGTCGACGTCGATGCCCATGAGGAAGAGGTTCTTCCGCGAGTCGATGCCCGCGTCGTCGTATGCGAGCGCGGGCGTGGCGATGCGCACGACCTCGCGCGGGACGATGCCCTTCGTCTTCGCCGGGTCCGCCATCTGCTCGGCGATGGCGACCTTGTACCCCTGGTCGAGGAGCTTCTGGATGTAGACGGAGGCGGCGTGGTACGGCACGCCGGCCATGGGGATGGGCTCTTCCGCGTTCTTGTTCCGGCTCGTCAGCGTGAGGTCGAGGACACGCGCCGCGACGACGGCGTCCTCGAAGAAGAGCTCGTAGAAGTCACCCAGGCGAAAGAAGAGGATCGCATCCGGATGCGCCGTCTTCGCCGCCAGGTACTGCTTCATCACCGGCGTATCGGCGCCGTGTCCCGTCTTCGACATTCGACCCTGAGGGAGGTCTTGTCAGAAGTAAGGCGCGCGCGCAATCCCGACCAGGGACAGATCGATCAAGACCAGGCCCTGAGCCGCGCCGTCCACGACCGCGATTTGTCCGAGAGACTCGATGAAGCGCATCGATTGAGGGTTGACCGAGACGCTTCCGGTCCCGCCCGCCAGGTCGATGATGAGCGGCGTGAACTGCCCGCGCGTGGAGAAGTGATAGAACGTGTCGCGCGTCGGCTGCGCGTTGACCTGCTGCTGCGTGGCCGGGTCGAAGCTGAAGCCGTTCTGAATGAAGAACGAGAACGCCGGGTTGCGCATCGCGAGGGGCGTGTCGCGATGGGGCGCGAAATCGGGCGCGTTCGGGGTGTACGGCAGCGACGGGACGCGAGCGTTGAGGAGCGAGTTGCGTGCATCGCACGAGGCCACGCAGCGGTTGTTCGTGTCCGTCGTGAGGTGGCTCATGAACCCGAGCGTGGAGCCGAACGTGACCCACTGCGCGCCGCCGCGGACCGCGAAGCTGACCTGCTTGTGGAAGCAGCAGCGCGCGAGGCGCATGAACGGCCGGTTCGACGGATCGGCGTAGATCGCCTCGCGCGTCGCCTTGATGTCGCTCGTCGTCTTGCCGAAGCGGCCGAGGACGAGGTGGTCGTCGTAGGCCTCGAGGATCGGGAAGTCGCGCGTGCCGCTCTGCTGCGCGGCGGTGCCGAAGTAGCTGGCGCACGTGTTGTATCGGTCCGCCGGATCCGTGATGAGCTGGCGCACGCCGGGCGACGGCTCGGTGACGAAGCACGCCTGCGGATCGTTCGGGTCCTCCTTGATGCTCCAGAACTCGTCCGTCGCGGGGAGGAGCTCGTCGACGATCTGGACGTAGTCCATCATGCGACGCTCGAGCGGCTCCGGCGGGAGCGCGCGGCCCGCCTGGCGGAGCGCGTTCGTGACCGCGAGCGCGCGCTCGCCGCCGACGGTCCAGTCCTCGACGCCTTTGGCGCAGAACTTCGCCTGCTCCTGCGTGAGGACGAGCGAGTTGTAGTCGTCCGTCGTGGTGAGCGGCGCGGGCAGGCCCTGGAAGCCGGGGATCGGCCCCTCGTACTGCACCGTCCAGTCCTGATCGAAGTGCACGTCCGGCGTGTCGATCGAGAAGCGGATGCCGATGTCCTCCGTGCCCACGGAGATGCCGGGGAGCGCGGTCGTCGGGCGGAGCTTCGGCGTGGACTCGCTGCCGGGCCCCGTCTGCGGGAGCGGCGCGCCCGTGCCCTGGATCTGCGGCTGCGAGACGAGGAACGGGACGTGATTGCCGCTGACGCTGTCGTTGCGGAGATAGAACGTGGAGCGGATGCGGTGTGGAGCGGAGACGGGGAAGAAGATCTCCTGCGTGACCGAGCCTTCCGCGGCGCGGGGCGCGTGGTACGGGTCGAAGTCGCCCTCGGCCGGCTCCGGCTGCTTCACCGCGAGCGCGCCGAGCGAGACCGCGACGCCGTTGTCGTTGCTCGGGCCGACGAGCTCCTGTGGGCGGCGGCACGGCGCGTCCCAGTCGTCGACGTCGATGGCGACGATCTGGCCATTCGCGAGCGTGGCAAAGGCGAAGATCCCGCGGAGACGCGCCGGCGACAGCGCGATGACGGTGTCCTGCGAGTTCGCGCGGTAGCTCGCGCCGTAGTCGACGGGGTTCGGGACCGCCTCGACGCGCGGGTTCGGATTGCAGAGCACGCCCGTCTGCGAGGCCGGCAAGGTCGCTCCGCCGGACCTCGTGAGCGGCCAGTCGTGGCGCGCGAAGGCGACCGCGACCACGGGCGAGCCAAAGGCGAGGCGGTCCTCGGGCTGGAACGGGTTCAGCTCCGGGTGCGGGCGGCGCATCGGCGTCCGGCTCGCGGTGGCCACGTCGGTCACGTCGAACACGGCGATGGTGCCGTCCTTGCGATCGACGGCGTAGAGGAAGCGCTTGTAGTCGCGCGTCGGCGGGCTGATCGCGATGTCGCGCACGGTGGCGACGCGGTCCGGATCGATGACGCTCGACACCACGAAGGGCGGCAGCTCTACCGGGTTCCCGGGCACCGAGAGATCGAACACGTGGACGAGCGGAAGCCCGTCGTCGGCGACGAAGATGGTCTTGTCGTCACGCGCGATCGCGATCGGCAGCGGAGGGTCGAGCGGACCGTGATCGACCGTGACCGGCGCGGACGAGGGGTCGCCCGCGTCGGCCTGGCACGCGCCCGCGTCCTCCGAAGCACCACCATCGGGACCGACGACGGTCGCAGGGCAGCCGCAGGGGCGACCGCCGCAGCGGAGCGGCAGGTCCGCCTGCTCGCAGCGAAGATCGACGCCGCCGTCGACCCACTTCACGCCGTCGTCCCAGCGGGCGCCGGGCGTGAACGAGGTGGGGACGAGCGGCGCGCCGCCGTCGGCGCCGAGCGTGGAGCCGGCGATCTCGGTCGCGCCGGTGATGGCGCACGGCACGGGCTCACCCGGCACGAGGCGGTCACCAGCGCCGAACTCTTCCACGCCGCCGTCCTCGAGCTTGTGCGGCGACGCGCGGAGGAACGGCTTCGGATCGATGGTGACGATCTTCGCCGAGTCGGTGCTGCTACCAGGGAGCACGGCGACGAGCTCGTACGCAGCGAGATCGTCGAGGGTGCCGCGCGGCACCACCGTGAGCGATCCCGGACGCTGCGGGAGCGTGCACACCGGCCACGAGCCGAGCGTGATCGGGCCTTCCGGATCCGGCGCGCCCGTGAAGAGCGAGATGAAGTCGCCGAGGATGCGATGGCCGGGGATGCCGTAGATCGCGAACTTGTTCGGCTCCGCGGAGGCGACGAACGCCATGCGGCCGTCGGGTGTGGCCGCGATGTCGGTCGGGATCGCGCCGACGGGGAGGAAGTTGATGCCGGGGACCGCCTTGCTGCGGTCGACGACCTGGCCGGCGGAGAGGTCGACGACCGCCACCTCGCCGCGGCTCGACTGCGTGACGAGCGCGAAGAGCTGGTTGTCGAGGTTGATGCCGTTGACGTCCGACGGGACCGGCGCGCACGCGGCCGCGGGCTGCGGCGTGGGCGCGTTGGGGCCGCTCAATTTCAGGCAGATCGTGTCGACCCGCTGTGCGCGCTCGAACGTGCGAATGGGCACGCTCGTAGGCGTCTGCGAGCACGCGAAGAGGACGCCCGCGCCGACGATCACGACGAGCGCGAGCAGCAGCAGCTTCCAGCGGAGGCCTCGCAGCACGATCAGGTGCCCTTCGGGTTGGTGGGGCGGCCCAGCGTGTAGACCACGTGCTCGAAGGTCGGCGTGGCCGGGACGGCGTTGTCGAGGTCGATGAGCTGCACGTACGACTGCGTGAAGCTCGCGAGGTACGCGAACCGGTAGTGGCGAATCGGCTGCTCGCCGTCGCGCGCCGGGTTGTCGATGGGGACGGGCTTGTGCTGCGCGACGTCGTCGAGGTTGAACGGATCGAACGCCATCGCGAACGGGCCGACCGCGACCTTGATCACGTTCTCGAGCACGCCCGCCTCGGGGTCGTAGACGAAGACGGTGGCCGAGTCGAAGCAGACGGCGAACACGCGGAGCGCGTAGTTGCCTTTGCTGTCGACGATGGGCGCGAGGTAGACCTTCGACGGCCCCGCCGAGAGCGGGATTGACGAGTGAATCTGGAGGCGGTCCGCGTCGTACGCGTCGTCGCCGCTGAGGGAGTTCGAGCCGATGTCTCCGACGAGGAGCGCGGCCGGGCTGCGGTTGGC
Organism: Labilithrix sp.; assembly: GCA_046351255.1. GTDB lineage: Bacteria > Myxococcota_A > Polyangia > Polyangiales > Polyangiaceae > Labilithrix. The sequence continues at coordinate 137,585 of JAXLYU010000022.1, read as the reverse complement.
GATGAAGATGCGCGCGGGCTTTCGCGCGCAAGCCTTCATCTGCTTGTCGACCTCCGCGGGATCGGTGGCGGTGATCTTCGCCTTGCACGCGAGGCGCGGTGTGATGTCGACGGCGACGCCGCGCGAGTCGACCGCGCCCGCGCTCGCGCTGACGGGGAAGGCGCGCTCGACGGTGAGGAACGGGCGCGGCGTGGAGGCGCCGGTGCCGAGGTTCGTGTCGCTGTACTGGCGGAGCAGCGTGACCTGCGCCACCGCGCGGTGGCTCACGTAGAACGCGGGGCGCGGGAGGCTTGGCGCGCCGAGGAACGCGTCCGGGTCGTGCGGGACGGGCACGACGCCGACGCCGCCGACGGACACGTTCTCCGCCACGAACTTCAGCGCAGGCGAGACCTTTTGGTCCTCGCCGATGGTGAAGCCCATGCCCGTATCGAAGAGCGAGGCCTTCTGATCGTTCTGGTGCGTCATCACGATCGACGTGCCGTCTTCGCTGATGGCGGCCCCGAATGGCTCACCCGGCAGAAGGATGCGGCGCGTGTTGCCACGCTCGTCGATGTCTTCGCCCACGGCGTGACCGTGGTCGCAACGATTCGCGCGGTCCTGACCGCACTGGATGATGAACGGCGTGTACTGGAGCTTGCTGTCCGTCGGCGCAGGCGACGTGGCGGGGTCGTCACGAACCACGGTCGCCCACGTGAGCGTGGCGTTGCCGCGGACGGGGGCGAAGAGGCGATCCGTCGAGGTGGCAGCGGCGGTCGGCTTCGGGACGCTCGCGCTGGCGCGGAGCGTGAGCGACACGAGCGCGCTCGGCAACGGAGAGAGCAGCAGATCCGTCGCGAACGCGCCGATGACGGCGGAGTCGCGGAAGTAGAACTGCGAGCTGACCGGCGGCGCGCACGTCTCGCCGAGGGTCTGGCGGCCGATCTCGCCGTTCTTCTGGACGGGCGGGTTCGAGGGGCACGCGTTGACGTCACCGGGGCGAAGGAGCGGGATCGTCGGATCGGCCGGGTTCGCGATCGACCTCAGCGCGTGCTGGCGGATCAGGTGCAGGTCGTACGACTGGATCGTCCCGCCGTTGTACTGGAGGTCGAAGTCCGAGTTGACCGCGTAGAGGACGTTGCCGCCGTGCGAGACCCGGAGCCCGACCGGGTAATAGAAGGCGTCCGTCGGCGGCGCCGTGCCGTCGCCCGTGTCGTAACAGGCGCCGGCGGCGAGCATGGCGCCGAGCGCCATCGGGAGCGAAGCGCCCGCACGTGAAAAGAGAGCGGCAATCCGCCGCGCTCCAAGGAAAGCCATAGCGGCGAGGACCCTAGTACAGCCGGGACCTTACGGGGAGCCTTTGTTGGCTCCCAAATGTGTGGTCGCTACGGGGTCAGAGCTCGACGATGATCACGCCGCGCTGGACGTCGTCGCTCTCTTCGCGACGGCGCTGCACGCCTGGATGGCCGGGCGGCGCAAGCGGCAGCTCAAGATGCGGCTGCTGCTCGTACCGGCGCCGCTCTTCTTCTTCGCGCTTCCTGATCTGCTCGATGATGAAAGGAGGGAGCATCCGTGAGTGTCCTCGCTGAGGGACAACCGCAAAAAGAGACTCTCCATGGAAGGTAGCAACGACCTTGATCGGGTCAAGTAGCCGGCTGGCAACGAGCTTGATACCTTCTCATGCAGTGCGTCGAGGTTCGACCATGCCAGGCCCCTCTGCGGCCGCGCTTCGCGTGGTCGCGGCAGTGGCCGTCCTCCTCGGGACGCTCCTCGGCCCCTCGATGGCATGGGCAATTCCCTTCGATTTGAGCGGAGACGACTGGGAGGGCGCCTCAGAGCTCGTCCGCCTCGCCAAGGCGGAGCTCGAGCCCGGACATGTAGTCACGACCAACCAGATCGACTTCTCGGAGCTGAAACCCGAGGACGGCCTCCTCCTTATTTATCCGGAACGGTCGCTCGACGAGACCGAGCTCTCGAAATTCATGCGCGCCGGCGGGCGGGTGGTCCTCCTCGACGACTATGGCCGCGGCGACTCGCTCCTTACAGCGTTCAACATGCACCGGGTCCCGGCGCCCCGGAGCCCGGCAGAGTCGCTACGGCACAATCCCCAGCTCGCCCTCGCCGAGCCGGCCAGCGCGCATCCAGTGGTGGCGGACGTGAGCCGCGTCGTCACGAACCACCCCGTCGGCCTCCAGCATCCCGATCTCAGCGCCGTCCTGAAGATCCGCTCGAACAACCGCGAGCCCGACGTGACGATCGCGGTGGCCGGGGCGGTCGGCCAGGGCCGACTCCTCGCGGTGGGCGACCCGTCGATCGTCATGAACTCCATGCTCCGCTACGCCGGAAACAAGGCGTTCGCGCGCGGGCTCATTCATTACGCGGTCGACAGCGACGCCTGGGGAAAGCGTGGCGGGAAGCTGTTCATCGCGGCCGGCACCTTCGAGCAGAAGGGCGCCTATGGCGGGGAGCAGAACGCGTTCTCCGAATGGCTCCGTGATCTCCGGGACTTGACGGATCAGATCCGGAAGGAGGGCCTACCGGCCATCCTCGCCTGGGGCGCCTCCATCGCGCTCGGTCTCGCCCTCGTCGTCTGGGTCGGCTCCCGGGCCGGCCGCCTCCACAAGCCGCTCGTCCCGCGCTTCACCCGGAAGATCCCGCAGGTCGCACAAGGAGGTGTGGCGGGGCACGCTGCGGTCATTGCGGCGCCCCAAACCACCCGCGTTCTCGCGATCTTGGAGCTGAAGAGCGCGCTCGAGGAGCAGCTCGCGACCGTCCTCGGGCTCGACAAGGTCCCGGGGCACACGGAGCTGCTCGAAATAATGGGCACCCGCCGCCTCCTCGACGCCGAAGGCATGGTGGCTCTCCGCCGCCTTCTGCTACGAATGGCGAACGTCGAAACCATGGTGGTTTTCCAGCGCTCGGGAGGAATGGTGCAGTCGGTGCGCGACCACGAGGTCGTCTCGATCGCCCGTTCCGTGAAGCAGATCGTGGATTCCGCGCGCGCGAACGCGAGCGCTGGAGTCTCGGCTTGAGCACCCAGCCCATCCAGGGCGGAGCGCCCGAGGTCACCGCGGCCAAGGAACGCATCGAGGACCTCCGCCGCGAGGTCCAGCGTCTCTACATCGGCTCGACCAAGTCGCTCGACATGATGATGATCGCGTTCCTCGCGAAGGGGCACGTGCTCCTCGAGGGCGTCCCCGGCGTCGCGAAGACCACGCTCGTCAAGGCGTTCGCGACCGTGCTCGGCTGCTCGGCGCGCCGTATCCAGTTCACGCCGGACCTCCTCCCCGCCGACATCACGGGCACGTACGTGCTCTCCCCGCGCGACGGCACCTTCAGCCTCCGCGCGGGTCCGATCTTCGCGAACGTCGTCCTCGCCGACGAGATCAATCGCGCCCCCGCCAAGACGCAGAGCGCGCTCCTCGAGGCGATGCAGGAGCGTCAGGTCACGATCGAAGGCGATCGGTTCGAGCTCCCCCTCCCCTTCCTCGTCCTCGCGACGCAGAACCCCATCGACCTCGAGGGCACCTATCCCCTCCCCGAGGCGCAGATCGACCGCTTCCTCGTCCGCGTGCCGATGGGATACCCGAGCGCGCGCGAAGAAGCGCAGATGCTGAAGACCCACGGCGTCGAGCCCCCGCAGCTCCGCGCGCTCCTGAACCCACAAGACATCATCGCGCTTCAGAACCTCACCGCCCGCCTGCACGTCGACGACGACCTCAACGACTACGCGGTCGCCATCTGCAGCTACACGCGCACCCACCCGAAGGTCGCGCTCGGCGCGAGCCCGCGCGCCACGCTCGGCCTCATCAACGCGGCCAAGGCCCACGCCCTCGTGCACGCGCGGAGCTACGTGGTGCCGGAAGACATCCGCGCCGTCGCGCCGATGGTCCTCGCGCACCGCCTCGTGCTCATCGCCGACGCCGAAGGCGACACGCGTATCCGCGACGGCATCGTCGAAGAGGCGCTCACGAAGGTCGGATACCGCCGCGGCTTCCGCGCGGTCTAGGCCCAGAGTCCCTCGTCATGCAGCTGCACCCGACGCGCAACACCTTCCAGGTCGCGCTCGCGGGCGCGGCGATGGTCGCGGTCGGCGTCGCGGCGAAGGTCTCTGCGGCGGTCGCCTTCGGCGGCGCGATGCTGCTCGCGGTCACGCTCGGTCGCGCGCTCGCGCTCGCGACCGTCACGCGCATCCGCGCCTCGGGCTTCGAGATGGTCTGGAGCATGACCCGTCGCGTGACGCGCGTGGAGCGCGGCGAAGAGGTCACGATCGAGGCGGAGCTCCGCAATCGCGGCTTCGACGACGCGCGCGGCGTGTCGTTGCGTCCGGTGGCGTCGAGCATGCTCGAGGTCACCATCAGCCCGCCTATCCTCGATCTGCCCGCTGCGTCGAAGGTGCGCTTCGACGTGAAGGTGAAGGCGAAGCGCGTCGGACGCTGGGGCGTTCACGGCATCGCCCTCGAGGTCCGCGGTACACCGCTCGGCGGCGAGGGACTCTACGAGGTGCCGCTCATGTTCGCGAACCCGCACGGCATCGAGGTGGTGCCGAAGCCGATGCTCGCGATGCTCGAGTCGGCGAAGGGCGGCCGCGCGCGCGCGGCGGCGCCTTCGGGGCGCTCCGCGCCGCTCCCGGGCGACGGCGAGCAGCTGAAGGAGCTCCGCGAGCACATGCCCGGCGACCCGTTCAAGCGCATCGCCTGGAAGGCGTCCGCGCGGCGCTCGAAGCTGCTCGTGCGCGAGATGGAGCGCGAGGAGCGCGACATCGTCTGGCTCGTGATCGACGCGTCCGTCGAGCTCTGGGCCGGCGAGGAAGGCACCGCGCCGCTCGACATCGCGGTCGACGAGGTCGGCGCCGTCGCGGCACGCCATCTCGCGCGCGGCGACAAGGTCGGGCTCGTCGTGTTCGCGTCGCGCATCCGCACGTGGCTCGTGGCCGACTCTGGCCCCGCGCAGGCGACGCGCATCGTGGCCGCCCTCGCGAGCACCGCGTCCGCCGTCGACGCGGACCGTTCCGAGCTCGACGAAGCGGAGCTCGCGGCCCGCGTCGCGGAGCACCTCCGCCCGCTCGATCCGCGGGGGCTCGGCGACGTTCGCCGCAACGACGTGGAGGCCCTCGCGACGCGCGCGGAGGCGCTCCGCGTGCGCGCGCCCTTCGCGCCCCGCCTCCCGTTCGCCCCGACCCCCCGCGAGCAGCGGCTCCGCCACTACCTCGCCGCCTTCGGCATCGAGGTGCCGCCGCGCGTCGACGGCGAGCGCGAGAAGGCCGAGGCGCAGCTCGGCTCGGTGCTCGAGAAGATCGCGCTCGAGAAGCGGAAGAAGCCGAGCGTCGTGCACATCTGGGCGCCGCCGCCGGCGGCCGAGAGCGAGGCGATCGCGAGGAGCATGCGCAAGCTCAAGACGCGTCACGTGGAGCTCCGCTGGACGATGCCGTCCTTCGAGCCCGCGCTCGAGATGACGCCCGGCACCTTCGCCACCGTCGACGAGGTCGTGAAGAGCGCGGTGAAGATGCGCGTCCGGGCCTCGCAGGCCCGCGCGAACCAGCACCTCCGCGGCCTCGGCGTCCGCGCGCGTCCCGTCGAGCGCCGCCGCGCCCTCAGCGCCGTCGTGGTGGAAGAGCCGCCCAAGACATGACCGACCCGCGATCGGTGCTGAAGCGCGCGGGCCTGGCTCCGAAGCGCTCGTTTGGCCAGAACTTCCTCGTCTCCTCGCATGCGGTCGAGTCGATCGCGAACGCGTGCGCGCCGGATCCGTCGTTCAACGTCGTGGAGCTGGGCGCGGGCACCGGGGTGCTCACCCGCGCGCTCGCGAGCCGGGCCAGGCGCGTGGTCGCGGTCGAGCGCGATCGGGATCTCGTCCCGGTCCTGCGCGAGGAGCTCGGCGCGCTCGGGAACGTCGAGATCGTGGAGGGCGACGCGCAGACGACGGATCCGAGCGGGCTCGTGCCGGAGCCCCGCGTCCTCGCGGGGAACCTGCCGTACCAGATCACGGGACGCCTCCTCGAGCTCGCTACCGTCCATGCCGATGCCCTCGCGCGCGCCGTCTTCATGGTGCAGCTCGAGGTGGCGCAGCGCCTCGCGGCATCGCCGGGCACGAAGGACTACGGCGCGCTGACCATCTTCGTGGGCGCCGCGTTCAAGGTGACGAAGCTCTTCGACGTGGCGCCCGGATCGTTCTACCCGCCGCCCGACGTGACGAGCGCGGTCGTGCTGCTCGAGCCGCGCCGGCCGCGGATCGCCGAGGAGACCGACACGTTTCGCGCGCTCGTGAAGGGCGCGTTCGGCGCGCGCCGGAAGACGCTTCGCAACGCGTGGTCGAAGGTGGCGGACCCCGCGCGTATCGCCGCCGCCGCCGAGGCGTCCGGCATCAGCCTCGACGCGCGCGGCGAGACGCTCGACGTCGAGGCGTACGCACGCATGGCCTCGCGTCTCGGCGATCTGCGAACCGCCTGACCGCGAGTGCAACCGCTAGACGCATGTGCGTCTGGGCAGCCTTCCCTATTCTCGAGAGGTGCGCTGGTGACGGCGTACGTCTAGGTCACCACGCGCGGATCAGTCGCTGCTCGGGCAGGCCAGCTCGGCGACGGCGCGGGTCGCGTCCCGGCGGTCCGCCGAGCCCGGGGGCGCGGTCTCGATGAAGAACTTGTAGTTTGCACAGGCCTCGTTCTTCTGGCCCGTCTTCCGCTGCGTCTCGCCGGCCTCGAACGCGGCCAGGGTCACCCAGGCCGGGCGCGGCTGCATCTTCTTGCCGTCTTCCACCGCGACCGCGAGGTGCTTCGCCGCGTCACCGTTCTGGTTCTTCACCGCGAGCATCTTGCCGTACCTCCAGTGCCAGTACGGTTCCTTGTCGTTGCCTCCGATCGCCTTTTGCCACTCGACCATGGCGCCCGCGGTGTCGTTGCTGTCCTCGTAGGCCTCGGCGAGCGCGGCGTGCGCCTCGATGCGCGAGGGCTTCAGCTCGAGCGCGTGCTTGAGGTCCTTGATCGCGTCCTTGACCGCCGCCTGCTTCCGCTCGAGCACGCCGCGCTGCCAGTAGGCATCTGCGAGCTGCTTGTCGAGGGCGAGCGCCTTGTCGACCTCGTCGCGCGCGAGACCGAGCTGCGAGGACTCGTTCGCGGCCCAGGCCACGTAGAGGTGGTACTCGGCCTTGTTCGGGTCGAGCTGCACCGCGCGCTGGAGGAAGCGGAGCGCCGTCGTCTGATCGATGCCGCCTTGCTTCAGGTACGCGCGACCGAGGAAGTGATTCGCCTCGGCGCTGTTCGGGCGCTCCCTCTGCACGTCCTTGAGGAGTGGCAGGGCCTTCTCGACCTCGCCGATCGACACGTACGCGGCGCCGACGCGGAGCTTGAGGTCGATGTCGTTCGGCTGCTTCTGCAGGGCGCCGTTGAACTGCTCGAGCGCCTTCGTGAAGTCGCCCGAGGCCTCGAGGAGCATGCCTCGCTGGAGCGAGAGGCCGGGGTACTCCTTGTCGATGGCGGCGACCTCGTCGAGCGCCTTCGCCGCGAGATCGAGCCGCCGCATCTTGAGGTAGGTCGTGCCGAGGCGGAAGCGCGTGCCGATGTCGCTCGGGTTCTTGGAGAGCGCGCTCTCGAAGTGCTCGATCGCCTGCTCGTTCTGGCCCTGCTGCTCGCAGACCTCGCCGAGCGCGCGCTGGAGCTGCGGCCCGTCGGGGAGCTTCGTCTTCGCGGCGTCCATCGTCGCCTGCGCGTCGACGGTCTTGCCCGCCTTCGCGAGGTACTTCGCGTACGCGGCGTAGGCCTGGATCGCGTCGGGGTTGTCCGTCGACGCGAGATCGATGGAGGCCTTGTAGAGCTCCTCCGCCGCCTTCTTGTTGCCGAGGGCGTCCTCGACCTTCGCGAGCAAGAGCGTGATGCCCATGTCCTTGGGCGCCTGCTGGCGCGCGGCCTGGAGCTGCGTCTTCGCGTCGGCGAGCTGCTCGAGCGCGACCTTCGACTTCGCCGAGCCGAGGAGCGCCGCGATGCTGCCGGGCTCCTTGGAGAGCGCCTCACCGAAGCGCGACGACGCGTCGGTGTAGCGGCCGTCTGCGAAGAGCACCTCGCCCTGCCCGACGAGCGCGCTCACGTTACGCGGGTCGACCTTCACCGCCTCGTCGAACGCGGCGCGCGCCTCGCCGGCGCGGTCGCGCGCGAACATGATCCAGCCCTTCACGGTCAGGGCGGTGGCGAGCTCGGAGGTGCCGAGGCTCTTCTTGTTCTTGTCGTCGAGCACTGCGGCGAGGTCCTTCATCGCGGCCACGTCATCGCGCTGCATCTCCCAGAGGAGCTGCGCGCGGAGGGTGAGCGCGCCGGCGTGCGTGGGCGAGGCCTTCAACGTGTTGTCCACCGCCTCGCGCGCCTTCGGATACGCCTTCGCCATGTACTGCGCGCGCGCGATGCCGAAGAAGGTGCGGGCCGAGCCGCCGCTCACGTGCGCGGTGTTGAACGCGGCGAGCGCGTTGGTGGAGTCCTTCTGCGCGAGCGCGATCTCGCCCTTGAGGATCGCGAGCTCGTGCTGGATGCCGTCCTTCGGCTCCTTCGACGCGGCGGTGTCGGTCAGGGTCTTCGCCTTGGACCAGTCGCCGGCCTGGGCCGCCTGGGCCGCCTGCGCCGCGCGGAGGTAGTTCACCTCCACGTCCGGCGGGATGTCGTTGATGAAGGTGGCGGCCCGCGCCGCGCGCGCGGGATCGTTCCCGAAGCGCACCTGCGCCATGTACTCGACGAACGCGGCGTAGGCGCCGAGCGGCTTGCTGCGCGGCGACTTCTTCTTCGCGTCCGCGAGGTCGTCCGCGGCCGCCTGCGCGTTCACGAACGTGTCCGCGGCGAGCTTCTTGCGCGTGAAATCGCCCTTCGCGGTCGCGGCGGCGGCGTTCTCGCCCGAGTGCAGGCGATCGCCGATCCAGACGTGACCGAACGCGCCCACGGGCGTGAGCTGCAGCGCGGCGCCGCCTACGACGACGGCGGCGATGCCGATCGCGGCGTAGCGAAGCGCCTTCGACGGCGGACCGCTCTCCGCGCGCTGGCGGAGGCGTCCCGGCACGGCGGCCGGGCCGCCCTTCTGCGAGGGCGCGCCCGCGTCGAGCGACGCCTCCTGGAAGGAGATCGATCCCGCAGAGATCGCGGCCGGCGGACCCGCGACCGGGCCGTCGTTACCGCCGCCGAGATCGACCTCGCCGAAGCCGAGACCACCGCCACCGCCGCCGCCGCCGCCGCCCATGGAGCCAGGCGGGGGACCGTGGTCGGCGGGGAGATCGACCTCGCCGAAGTTGCTTCCGGGAGGAGGCGCGAACGCCGGGGCGCCCCCGAAGCTGGGGCCGGGGCCGCCGACGAGCGGGAGATCGATCTCGCCGAACGCGATCGGCGAAGGACCTCCGCGGCCGGGGAGCAGGCGGTCGTCGCTGATGTTCGAGGGCAGGTGCGAGTTGGCGCCCATCGCCGTCGGGAGGTGCGCGGCGTCACCCATCGCCGACGGGAGATGCGCATGGCCGCCCATCGAGGCGGGCAGATGCGCGTTCGCACCCATCGCGGTCGGGAGATGCGCGCCCGCGCCCATCGCCGTCGGGAGGTGCGCGCCTGCGCCCATCGCGGAGGGCAAATGGGCGTTCGCGCCCATCGCCGTCGGGAGGTGCGCGTTCGCGCCCATCGCGGAGGGCAAGTGCGCCTGGGCGCCGGCGGCCGCGGGCAGGTTCATGCCACCGAGACCGGAGTGCTGAGGAAGGTCGTTCTGCAGCGAAGGCAGATCGATCTCGCCGAAGCCACCCTTCGGTGCGGGGAGGTTGTTCCCCTGCACGATGGGCAGATCGCCGAAGCTCGGTTTGTGTGTGGGCAGATCGCCGAAGCCTCCGCCGGAGGGCACGGCGGGGAGATCGGCGGTCCCCTTCGTGGACGGCAGGTCGAGCGAACCGAAGGTCCGAGGTCCGGGCGGCGGCGCGGCGGGCTTCGCGGCGGGGAGGTCGAGCGACCCGAAGCTGCTCGAGAAGCCCGGCGGGGGACCGGGCGCGGCCACCGGCGCAGGCGGCGGCGCGGGACGACCCGGCGACGGCTTCGCAGACGGCAGATCGATCGAGCCGAAGCCGCCGCCGCCGGCGGTCGGCGGCGCGGGCACCGCGGGAAGATCGACGTCGAAGTTGAACGAGGCCTTAGGCACCGCGGGTGCGGGTGCGGGCGCGGGCGTCGGCGGCATCGCGATCGGCGCGGGCCCCGGCTTCGGCCGGTTCACGGGCGCGGGCAGCGCGGCATCGCTCGCGAGCGCGGGCAGATCGAGATCGTCGAGACCGGGGAACGGCGGCGGCATCTGCGGCGCGGCCGCGGGCTTGGGCGCAGGAGCGGGAGCCGCGCCCGGCTTCGGAGCGGCGGGCTTCATCGCCGGCAAGCCGATGTCGCCGAAATCGAGGTCGGGGGCCGCGGGCGGCGCCGCCTGCGACGTGGTCGACGGAGCCTGTCCGCCCGGCTTCGGGGCGAGCCCGACCATCGTCGCCTTCTTCGGCGGCGGCGCCTTCGGCACGGGCATGTCGATGACGCCGGCCGGCGGAGGCGCCGCGCCCTTCGAAGGATCGGTGACGAGGAAGGTGTGCCCGCACTTCGGGCAGCGCATCTTGAGGCCGGTCGGCGGAACGCGTCGCTCATCGACCTGGTAGGGCGCTTTGCAGGACTCGCACTCGACCTTCAGCATGTCGGAAGAGGCTATCACGAAGCCCTATCGCGTCGTAAAAGCTGGCTTGTCGTGTCCTCCCCGATTTCCGGCCCAGTTTCGAGCGCGGCCGGGACGTCGGGGGACCACCCGAAGGTAGGACCTCGCCCCGGATTGGCGCTCGGTCTGATGGCGCTGAGCGCGTTGCTCTTCTCCACGATGAACTTCCTCGCCCGCGTGGCGACCGCGTCGACGTCGTGGGCCACGATCGCCTCGACCCGGGCCGTGATCGGCGCCGTCGTCGCGTACGGCGTGGCACGCGCCCGCGGCGGGTCGGTCGCGGCGAAGGACTACCGCGCCGTGTTCTGGCGGAGCTTCTTCGGCACGATCTCGATGCTGTCGACGTTCTACGCCCTGTCGTCGAAGACCCTCTCCCTCGGCGACGTGGTGACGCTCCTCAACGTTTCGCCTTTATTTCTCGCGCTGTTGGCCCCGTTTGTCCTCAAGGAACGGACCTCGAAGCTGGTCGCGGTCGCGATCGTGGTGGCCCTCACGGGCGTGGTCTTCGTGGTACGGCCGAGCTTCGTCTTCGGGAGCGGCGCGGCGATCGCCTTTTCCGGCTCGATCGCCCACGCCGGCGGCCCGAGCGCGACCGTCACGGTGATGGTCGCGATCGGCGCCGCCCTCTCCACGTCGATCGCCATGATGATGCTCCGCCGCGTCGGCCAGACCGAGTCGCCCGAGGCGATCGCGTTCCACTTCTCGTGCTTCGCGGCCGTCGTTTTGACCGGTATTTCCCTCTTCGATCTGCGCGCCCCCTCCCCTCGCGACGCGGTGTTCATGCTCCTCGCCGGGATCTGCGCCGGCATCGGACAGCTCTCGATGACCCGGGCCTACTCGCTCGAGAACGCGGCGCGCGTCGGGGGCATGAGCTACCTCGCGGTGCCGGCGAGCGCGCTCCTCGGCACCGTATTCCTCGACGAGCACCTCGGCCCGACCACGACGGTAGGGATGATCCTCGTGATGATCGGTGGCGTCCTCGTCACCACACGACCGCGTGTACCATCGCCGCCGTGACGGATCCGATGAGCGCCTACGCCCTGAAGCTTCGAGAACGGTCGGAGGCGATCGCGACGATCTGCGTTCACGCCGGAGAGCCACCCCAGGAGGGCGGCGCGCTCGATCCGCCGATCGTCATGTCGAGCGCGTTCGCGTTCGAGAACACCGAGCACGCCGCGCGCGCGTTTACCGGCGAGGAGCCCGCGTGGATCTACGGACGCTGGGGCAACCCGACGGTCGCCGCGCTGGAAGAGAAGCTTGCCGCGCTCGAGGGGGCGGAGAGCGCCTGCGCCACCGCGAGCGGCATGGCCGCGATCGCGGGGGCGATCCTCGCCACGTGCGAAGCGGGCGATCACATCGTCGCGCCGCGCTCGATGTACGCCGAGAGCGCTCGCCTGCTGCGCGAGCGCCTGCCGAAGCTCGGGATCACGACCACGTTCGTCGACGGCAACGTCGAGGCCTACGCCGCCGCGGTCACGGCCAAGACGCGCATGCTTTACGTGGAGACGCCGGCGAACCCGACCCTCGCGGTCGTCGATCTCGAGGCGATCTCGAAGCTGCGCCCGGGCGGCGCGTACGTGCTCGCCGACGGCACCTTCGCCACGCCCTTCGCACAGACGCCGCTCGCGCACGGCGTCGATCTGGTCGTGCACTCGATGACGAAGGGGCTCGGCGGCCACGGCGACGTGATCGGCGGCGTGGTCGCGGGCTCGAAGGCCCTCGTCGATCGCGTGCGTGACACCGTCATCAAGGGCTTCGGCGGCATCCTCCCGCCCCTCTCCGCCTGGCTCGTCGCCCGCGGGCTGCGAACGTTCGCCCTGCGTCAGGAGCGCGCATGCGCGAACGCGGCAGAGCTCGCCCGCCGCTTGTCCGAGCACGACGCCATCGCGGTGGTGCATCATCCGTCGCTGCCTTCCCATCCCGGTCACGCGCTCGCCACACGACAGATGCACGCGTATGGCGCGCTCCTGTCCTTCGAGCTGAAGGATGGCATCGAGCGCGGCCGCCGCGTGATCGAGGCGCTGAAGGTCGCGACGCACGCCGTGAGCCTCGGCGACGTGCGCACCCTGGTGGTCCATCCGGCGTCCACCACGCATTCGACGATGCCCGCCGAGACGCGCAAGCTGGGCGGCATCGGCGATGGGCTCATCCGTGTGAGCTGCGGGATCGAGTCGGCGAATGACCTCATTCGCGACTTCGACGCCGCGCTACTAGGGTAAATTGCCCGGATGGACCGGCTGATCGTCACGGGTGCGCGCCAGCACAATCTGCGCGACGTGAGCATCACGCTCCCGCGCGGCAAGCTCGTCGTGTTCACGGGGCCCAGCGGCTCCGGCAAGTCCTCGCTCGCCTTCGACACGATCTACGCGGAGGGGCAGCGCCGCTACGTCGAGTCGCTCTCGGCCTACGCGCGCCAGTTCCTCGAGCAGCTGGCGAAGCCCGACGTCGATCGGATCGACGGCCTCTCCCCTGCGATCGCCATCGAGCAGCGGCCGCTCTCGAAGTCGCCGCGCTCCACGGTCGGGACCGTGACGGAGATCGCGGACTATCTGCGCCTCCTCTTCGCGCGCATCGGCATCCCGCACTGCCCGAGCTGCGGCAAGCGCATCGAGGCGCAGACGGTGCAGCAGATCGTCGACCGCGTCGTCGCGCTGCCCGAAGGCGCGCGCTTCAGCGTCCTCGCGCCTGTCGCGCGCGCCCGCAAGGGTGAGCTGAAGCTCGAGCTCGAGTCGCTGAAGCGCGAAGGCTTCGTCCGCGTACGCATCGACGGCACCGTCGTCGACCTCGGCGACCCGATCGAGCTCGACCGGAGCAAGGCCCACGACCTCGACGTCGTCGTCGACCGCATCGTGAACAAGGAAGGCGTGAAGGGCCGGGTCACGGAGAGCGTCGAGCTCGCGCTGAAGACCGGCGAGGGTCGCCTCCTCATCGCGGTCGAGGGTGAGGAGCCGTTCTGGCTGTCGGAGCGGTTCGCGTGCGTCGACTGTGGCATCTCGCTGCCGCCGATCGAGCCGCGCATGTTCTCGTTCAACGGCCCGCACGGCGCGTGCCCCGCCTGCGACGGCCTCGGCGCGCGCACCGTGGTCGATCCGGAGCGCGTCATCGGCGATCCGAAGCGCTCGCTCCGCGAGGGCGTGATGCTGGCATGGGGCCGGCGCGCGTCGGTGGCGCTCGCGACCGAGCTCAACGCCGCCGTCGAGGCGCTCGGCGTCGATCCCGATCTCGCGTGGGAAAAGCAACCGGACGCGATGAAGCAGATGCTGCTTCACGGCACCGGCGGCGAGATGCCCAAGGGCAAGGGCAAGAAGAAGAAGCCGTACGTCGGCATCATTCCGCGCCTCGAGGCGCGGCTCGAGAGCGAGCCCGCCGCGAACGACGAGGAGGACCCCGACGAGGACGAAGGCGGCATCGCGGACGACGAGCTCGGGCGCTTCCTCGTCACGCGCACGTGCAGCGCGTGCAAGGGCCGTCGCCTCCGGCCCGAGGCGCTCGCGGTGAAGCTCGGCAGCAAGGACATCGCCGAGCTCGGGCGCATGGCGCTCGAGAAGCTCCGCGCGTTCCTCGGCAGCCTCGGCAAGGAGGGTGAGGCGTTCACGGCGAAGGAGGCAGCCGTCGCGGAGCCGCTCCTCCGCGCGGTGACGGCCCGCCTCGGCTTCCTCATCGACGTCGGCCTCGACTACCTCTCGCTCGACCGCAGCGCGCAGACGCTCTCGAGCGGCGAGGGCCAGCGCATCCGCCTCGCCACGCAGATCGGCGCCGCCCTCGTCGGCGTGCTCTACGTGCTCGACGAGCCGTCCGTCGGCCTCCACGCACGCGACAACGCGCGCCTCATCGAGGCGCAGATCCGCCTGCGCGATCTCGGCAACACCGTCTTCGTGGTCGAGCACGATCGCGAGGCGATCCTCGCCGCCGATCACGTCATCGACATGGGCCCCGGCGCGGGCGCGCATGGCGGCATGGTCGTGGCCGAGGGCACGCCCCGGCAGGTGATGGATAACCCGAAGTCGATCACCGGCCCCTGGCTCTCCGGCAAGAAGCAGCTCCCCATCCCGAAGACGCGCAAGGCGGGCGGCAAGGGCAAGGGCGCGATGGTCCGCATCGTCGGGGCGCGCGCGCACAACCTGAAGAACGTCACGGCCGAGGTCCCGACCGGCCTCTTCACGTGCTTCACCGGCGTCTCCGGCAGCGGCAAGTCGAGCCTCGTCGTGGACACGCTGCTCCCGGCGGCGCGGGCGAAGCTCTACTCGGCGACCGCGCCCATCGGCGAGTGCGACGCCGTCGAGGGCCTCGAGAACGTCGACAAGGTGATCTCGATCGATCAGGCGCCGATCGGCCGCACCCCGCGATCGAACCCGGCCACCTACACGGGCGTCTTCGCGCTCCTCCGCGAGCTCTACGCCGGCAAGCCCGAGGCGCGCGCGCGCGGCTACAAGGCGGGGCGCTTCTCCTTCAACGTGAAGGGCGGACGCTGCGAGGCCTGCCAGGGCGACGGCGTGCTCCGCGTGGAGATGCACTTCCTCCCCGACATCTTCGTCACGTGTGATACGTGCGGCGGCAAGCGCTACAACCGCGAGACGCTCGAGGTCGAGTACAACGGCCTATCCATCGCCGACGCGCTCGACCTCACGGTGGAGCGCGCGATCCCGTTCTTCGAGGCCATCCCGCGCGTCCGCGAGCGGCTCGATGCGCTCCGCCGCGTCGGTCTCGGCTACCTCACCCTCGGCCAGCCGGCGACGACGCTCTCCGGCGGCGAGGCGCAGCGCGTGAAGCTCGCGCGCGAGCTCGCCCGGAAGGCGACCGGCCGCACGCTCTACGTGCTCGACGAGCCCACCACGGGCCTCCACTTCACGGACATCGAGATCCTGCTCTCCGCCCTCCTCGAGCTCCGCGATCAGGGCAACACCGTCGTCGTCATCGAGCACAACCTCGACGTCGTCGCGTGCGCGGACTGGGTCGTGGATCTCGGTCCCGAGGGCGGCGATCGCGGGGGATCCATCGTCGCCGCGGGCGTCCCCGAGGTCATCGCGAAGACGCCCGCTTCGCACACGGGCCGCTACCTCGCCGAGGTCCTCGCTCGGGCGGAGGCGAAGCCCGTGTCCAAGAAGAAATCGGCCGCCGCCTCGGCGGTGTGACGTGGCGGAGGGGGAAGAGCCGGCCACGCTCGTCCTCGCGCCGGCGAAGGGCGACGTGCTCTTCGGCGGCGGCGATGGCGCCGACGACGCCGAGCTCCGCCACGACGAGCTCGCGCGAACGAGGAGCTTCGCCGGCGGATCCGCGCTCATCTGCTTTGGCGGGTTCATCGCGCAGTGGGTGAACCAGACCGGGACGTGGGCGGCCGTGGCCGCGCGCACCACGGTGCTGGCGCTCGGCGTCCAGGCCACCCTCCTCTGGTTTCTGGCCGCGAAGAAGCAGGTCTACTCGCGTCCGCTCATGATCCTGTTCGGCGTCACGGCCGTCCTTTGCTCGGCGTCGATCGAGCTCGACGTCGGGATCTTCTCGCCCGTCATCGCGGCCAGCGTGCTCGGCATCCCGTTCTTCGCGCGGCTGAAATCGAGCAAGATCGTGGTCACGCTCGTGCTCGTGAAGATGGCGCTCTACGTCACGCTCGCGATGCTCGTCTCCTTCGACGTGATCCCCGACGTGGGGCACTTCTCGGCCCACGACGTGCCCCTGCGCGAGCGCATCACGCAGACCGTGCTCGTCTCGGGCATGTTCCTCGTCGGTCTCGTGCATGGGCGCTCGAGCCGCCGCTCCGCGATCGAGAGCATCGAGCTCGCCCGCGCCGCGGCGGTGAAGGCGCAGCGACGCGAGGCGCAGCTCGAGGAGGCGCGCGGCGATCTCGAGCAAGCGCTCCGGGCGCAGCGCGGCCGCGATGGCCGGTACACCGGTGAGACCATCGACGGCTGGAAGGTGGGCGCCCTCATCGGCCGCGGCGCGATGGGCGAGGTCTACGCGGCGCGGAAAGGCGATGGACGCCCCGCGGCGATGAAGTTCCTCCTCGCCACGACCCACGAGGAGCCCCAGCGCGTCGCGCGCTTCGTGCGCGAGGCCAGCGTCGCGTCGAAGCTCCGCTCGATGGGCCTCGTCGAGGTGTACGCGGTCGGACAGAGCGGCGACGGAACCCCGTATCTGGCGATGGAGCTCCTCCACGGAGAGGACCTCGGCACTCGGCTTCGCCGCGAGGACCGGCTCGACGTGAAGGCGGTGGTGGAGCTCATCGATCAGATCGCGGTCGGCTTGCGCGTGGCGCATGCCGCGGGCGTGGTGCACCGCGACCTCAAGCCGGCGAACCTGTTCCTCGACGAGCACACCGGCTGGAAGGTCCTCGACTTCGGCGTGTGCACCGAGGAGGGATCGAGCGGGACGCTCACCGCCGACGGGATCGTCGGCACGCCGGCGTACATGGCGCCCGAGCAGGCGAACGGGGAGTCGGCGCGGCGGCAGACGGACCTCTTCGCGCTCGGCGCCGTCATCTATCGCGCGCTCACGGGGACGCCGCCTTTCACGCGCTCGAACGCGCACGCCCTCCTCTACGCGATCATCCACGAGCACCCGCTCCGCCCGAGCGAGCTCGTGCCCGAGCTCCCGCGCGAGCTCGATCGCTTCCTCGCGATCGCGCTCGCGAAGGACCCCGCCGATCGCTTCGAGAGCGTCGACGAAATGGCGACCGCCCTGCGCGAAGCCGCGCAGGGCCGTCTTTCACCGGGCCTTCGTGCCCGCGCCGATCGCCTCGGCGCGTGGCGAGCGACGCCTCAGGTGTAGTTCTTCTCTTCGCGCTCCTGATCCTCTTTGCAGCGGATGCAGAGCGTGGTCTCGGGGCGAGCCTCGAGACGCTTGATCGAGATCTCTTCCTGGCACTCCTCGCAGGTGCCGAAGGTGCCCTCTTCGATCTTGCGGAGGGCCTTCTCGATCTTGTCGAGGAAGACCTTCTCGCGGCCACGGAGGCGGAAGGTGAAGGACTGGAGGTACTCGCTCGAGGCGAGGTCCATTTCGTCCGGGAGGTCGTTGGCGTCGAGGGTCATGTCCTCCTCGAGCGTTTGCTTTGCTTTCTTGACGATCTCGTCCCGCTTTTCGGTGAGGAGGGTCTTGAACTTCTTGAGTTGGACTTTGTTCATCACAGCCTCCGACGAGGAACCGCTACGCGCTCATTCGAGCCAGGCTTAACGAAGCGGCCGACCAACGTACGCATCGCCCTTCCATTGGTCAACCAGCGACCGACAGTGGGTATGCCATCGGAAGCATGGGCCACATGCGCACGGCTTTTCCATCTCTTATCCACAGGTTACGCGTATAGCCGCGACGTTTTTCCGCCTCTACGACGCTCGTTCCACGGTCGCAGCTCGCGAGGATCGCGCTAGACCCGACGCGTGCCGAAAGCTCCGCCGCTCCCTCCGTTCGCTGGGCGTCACTTCGTCGGGATCGACGAGAACGGCATGGGCCCACGACTGGGACCGCTCGTGGTCACGTCCGTCCTCGCACGTGCGAGCGGCGACGGGGCCAAGCTCGCGACCACGAAGCCGCGCGGTGCGATGGCGAAGCGCATCGGCGACTCGAAGCGGCTCGTCGCCTTCGACGACAACGTCCTCGGCGAGGCCTGGGCACGTGCGCTCGCGCTGCGAGGCGGCGCCGCGCCGTCGTCGAGCCCCTCCGACCTCCTCCGCTCGATCGCGCACGATCCCGAGGCGGAGCTCCGCTCACTCTGCCCGAGCCATCACACGGACATGTGCTGGAGCGACGCCGGCGAAGCGCTCGCGTCGACCGACGACGCGGTGGCGGCATGCCAGGCGGACCTCGAGAAGCTCGCGCAGAAGGGCCTCGACGTCCTTCGCGTGCGCGTCGCGATCGTCTGCGCGCGACGCCTGAACGACGCGGTCTACGCCGGCAAGTCGCGGTTCGACGTCGACCTCCACACGATGGAGCGCCTGACCCTCGCCGCCCGCGGCGACGCCGGCGAGGACGTCCTCGCCCTCTGCGGCAAGGTCGGCGGCTTCGACTTCTACGCGGACCGCTTCGGCCCCCTCGCCGGCCGCCTCCACGTGGTGCTCGCCGAGGGCCGCGCCCGCAGCGACTACCAGTTCCCCGGTCTCGGCCGCCTCGCGTTCCTGCGCGACGCCGAGGAGGGGCACATGCTCGTCGGCCTCGCGTCGCTCGTCGGCAAGTGGGTGCGCGATCACCTCATGCGCCGCATCATCCGCTTTCACGGGCCCGAACAGCCCGACGCGAGCGGCTACCACGACCCCGTGACGGCGCGCTTCATCGACGCGACGAAGCTCGTGCGAAAGCGCCTCAAGATCGAGCCGCACTGCTTCGAGCGGACGTCGATCGGGGCCCAGCAGGCTACTTCTTCGGCGCTGAGCCCGCGGGGGCGGCCGAAGAAGAGCCCTTCGGAGCGGAGCCAGCGCCTGCCGGAGCTTTGATCTCGAGGAGCGGCTTCATCTTCGACGTCGCCTCGTCCTTCGTGAGGCGGACCTTCTCGCGCTCGGCCCCGTTCGCAGCGCGGAGCGCGTACTCCTCGTCGCCGACCCCCCAGAGCACGTTGCCCTTCCGCACGACGAACATCTCCACCTTGGGATCGCCGTTGCCCGGGAGCACCACGTGGGCGCCCTCGTCGCCGCCGCTGTTCGGGATCGGCAGCGAGCCGGGCTTCGACTTCATCGTCTTCAGCGCGTCTTTCGCCTGCTCCGCGTCGTCCTTCACGATCGCGAGCACGCGCCAGCGGCGGTCGCCGTCCTTGTAGTAGCCGATCGCGCCAGGCCCGACGCCGTTCCAGCCGAGCACGTCCTTCGGGGCGTACGTGATGCCCTGCGGGACGCGCATCGCCGCCGGGAGCATCGCCGCGGCAGGCGGGAGGTCGGGTCCGCCCGGGAGCCGATCGCCGATCTCCTTGCCGACCTTCGTGAGGATGGCCTCGCTCGACTTCACGAGCTGCTCCGGCGACTCGTTCTCGTTCACGTACTGCAGCTCCGCGAGGTGCATGCCGCGCCACACGTACGCACGCCCGGTGCCGATCGCGCCCGCGCCGCCCGCCTGGAGCACCTTCGGCGTCGACGGCTCGGCCGGATCGCCCGCGACGGTACGGAGCGTGAACATGCCGTAGGCCCCGCCGATGTCCGCGAACTGCGAGAGGTTCACCTCGACCTGCCCGCCCTTGCCGGAGCCGTCCACGTAATGAAGCGAGACGACGCGCTTCAGGCCGTAGCGCTTGTAGACCTCGCACTCGCCATCGAACGCAGTCGTACAGACCTCGTCCATCGAGAGCTTGCCCTTCTCGCCGTAGGTCTTGATCTCGCCCTGCGGGTCGACGCAGTAGCCGCCCACCGTCTTCGGGAAGAAGCCGGCGGAGACGGGATCGCTGAGGTTACCGCCGCCCTTCTCGCAGACCGTCGCGCTCGCGACGGAGGTGGACGGCGGCGGGGTCGACGAGCCCGGCGGCGGGGTCGGCTTCGCCTTCTCCTTGTCGTCACATCCGGCGATCGAAAAACCGGCGATCGAGAGGAGGAGAGGGACCGTCAGAACCGACCTTGAGACCGCCTTCATGGGGTCGGTTCATAGTCCAAGGGACCGGAAAGCCCGTAGCTACTTTTTTCGTAGCCACGCAAACGGTTCGAAGCAGCGGGGCGCCGACACCATGGAACCTGCGCTCGTCGCGTTATTCGACGACGCCCAAACCGGGGCATACCCTTTGCTGAACAACCTACGGGTCGGAGCCTAATGAAGGGTCGCATCTCACGTCGACGTACTCGCGCGCGCGCCTCGGGAGCGGGGTACACGCTCATCGAGCTCATGGTCGTCGTCATCCTCATCGCGATGCTCGCGATGATGGCGGCGCCGTCGATGGTCACCGCCCGGGGCGACCGGCTCGCGTTCAGCTACGCGCGTCAGGTCGCCGACGCCGTGCATACTGCACGCACGCGTGCGGCCGGTCGCGGCGCGGCGCATCTCGTGGTCTACGAGCAGTCGATCGCCGGCGGCGATCGCGGGCGCGTCCTCGTCTTCGAGGGCCTCGACGGCACGGACAACACCGCCACGCCGAAGGGCCCGAACCCGTGGCCCGGGTGCCGGCGCCCCAACCAGTGGGCGTTCGCAGGAGCGTGGGCCGGGGGCACGGACGCGACCAACAGCGCCGCCGTCGTCGACGCCGTGAACGTCAACGCGACCAACACGAGCGACATCATCATCAAGGAGAACATCCGCCTCGTCGCGCGCTTCACGCTTGCGTCGAGCAGCGCTCCCGGCGCGGTCGACGCGTTCGCGCTCTGCACCACCCCGAACGGGACGACCTACTTCGGGTCCGGCGCCAACGCCTCCGATGCGATCAAGAACATGCAGGCGGCGGTCACGCCGTTCACGGACGTGATCGAGGTCGACGTCCAGCGCCACGACTCCTCGAACGCCCCCGTGGGCCTCAACCGTCGCGTCATCATCGCGGGCGCCGGTGCGCCGAGGATCAAGTCCGAATGAAGCCGCAGAAGCGCCACGCGAGGAACCGCGGCTACACCGTCGTCGAAGTGCTGAGCGCGATGACGCTCTTCGCGATCGGAGCGGCCGGCGTCATCAGCATGCAGCGGGTCACCATCCTCGGCGGCGACGACGCTCGCCGCATGGACGTGGCGACGAACATCGCTCACATGTGGACCTCGCGTCTGCAGCGCGACTCCGCCTTCTGGACCAAGCCGAACGCGAACGACACCGGCCTCAACATCAACGAGACCTTCTGGCTGAGCGACTGCCCCACGAGCGGCGTCTCGGCCTGGAAGAACCCCGACATCAGCACGAGCTACGTCGCGCGGAGCGGCAACTTCGACCTCTTCGGACAGGACCGCCCGGCGGACAGCAACGATCACATCTTCTGCGCCCAGTACCGCCTGTCGTGGATCACGGACCCGGGCGGCGGCGCGCCGTACCGTACGACCGCGTCCATGAGGGCCGAGGTCCGCGTCTTCTGGGCTCGCCTCGACAACGCGCCGATCCTCGCGTGCAGCAGCGCGACGCCCGACGGCGCGACCGCCAAGACCGACTACCACTTCGTCTACGCAACGACCGCCATCCGCCCGAACCCTGCTCCATGATGAAGCTCCTCCGCAAAACGACCGCGAAGCGACATCGTCGCGGCTTCACGCTCACCGAGCTCATGGTGTCGCTCGTGATGGGCCTCATCGTGGCGCTCGCCGCGGTCGGCCTCGCTCGTACCGCGACCACGACCTTCCACGAGCAAGCGCGCTCGTCGACGACGGAGATGACGATCCGCACCGCGTCGAACCGCCTGCGTCAGGATCTCGGCCGCGCCTCGTACATGTCGACGGGCAACATCATCCTCGACCCGAAGGTGGCGAAGTTCGAGAGCGCGGGCACCGACGCCACGAAGATCCCGCGCTACCCCGCGCTCGCGACGCTTCGTGGCATCAAGGTCGACGTGGGCATGGCCGACGGCGGTCCGCCCGCGACCCTCGCGCAGAACGGCCTCAAGCCCGACGCCATCGAGCTCGCCGGCAACTACACGACCGACGATGCGTACTCCGGCACGATCGAGGACGGTGCGGGCGGCACGAGCGGCGACGGGTCGTGCAACAACGCGCAGACGATCCGCCTCGACACCGCTGCTGATGCAGCGACCTTCACCCTCGGCGGCGGCGACAAGACGGGCAACGTCGCACTGGCCACCCTCACCGCGAACGCCCGCGCCGCGTTCATGCCGGTCGCGAAGAAGCAGTTCCTCGCCCAGGTCACCGACCCGATGGGCTGCAACCACTACGTGCCGGTCTGCGACGTCGTCGTGACCGGCAGCGCGCCGAAGCCCGTGCTCCTCGTGCTCGTCGATGCGCCGGCGAACAACCGCGCCGTTCTCTACTCGAACTCGACGGCGGCCGAGCAGGACAAGGTCGCGCGCAACTGTGGGGCGGCCGTGGGTGGGCGCGTGACGATCGCCCCCCTCTCGCGCATCCGCTGGTCGATCCAGGTCTCCGGCCCCGCCCTCGCGCCGAATCCCGCCGTCGAGGATGCCACGAAGAAGACCGACCTCGTGCGCGAGGTCCTCGACTTTGGCGGCGAGCCCCTCTTCAAAGAGGTGGTCGCGGAGTACGTCGTCGACATGAAGTTCGGGCTCGTCATCGACGACCGCGCGGGCGCGGGGGCGAACCGCCAGAAGATCCTCGACATCGACTCCGACCCGGGCACGGGCGACATCTGGAAGACGACCTCGTCGGCCGAGTCCATCGACCCGACGAAGCCCGGTCCGCAGCGCGTCCGCGCGGTGCGCTTCCGTCTCGCTGCGCGCGCCTCGGTCCCCGATCGCAACGCCGACCTCGCCCTCGACGCGGGCATGGTCAAGGCGCGCTACTGCGTGGACGACGACCCGGCCGACTGCAAGAAGGGCTGGGCGCGCGTCCGCACCGTCACCTCCGAGGTCGTCCTCACCAACCAGGCCGGGATGTTCTACTGATGATGGCGCCGAAGTCGCACACGAGGAAGATCGCGCTCCTCTCCCGTTCGAGGGCGCGCCGGCGCTCCGAAGGCGCGGCGATGTTCATCGTCGCGGTGACGCTCGGCCTCCTGGCCGCGATGGGCGTCTACGGTCTGACCGCGACCGCGGCCGACGTGCGTGCCGCCGGTCACGAGCGCCAGGCGGCGCAGTCTCAGCATGCGGCGGAGCTGGCGATCGTGATGACGTCGCAGATCCTCGAGCCCAACAACGCCCAGACGGTCGTGAACAAGCTCCGCGCGGAGGGCACCGCGCGTGGCACGGAGGTGTGCCGCTCCGCCATCCCGTACACCGCGGCCGACGCCGCGCTCGCGAGGGACGGAATGGCGTGTCTCGTGCTCACCCCGACCACGATGGGCGCGCTCGCGCAGAACCCGGCGAGCTGGCCGACCGCGACTGCCCCGGTCACGGTGCCCTTCTCGCCGGAGAGCTTCGGCGAAGTGCCGCTCTATCCGAACATCCGCGTCGAGCTCACGAACCCGATCGACTGGGAAGCGCCGTCCGGTAACGCCGTCGGCCAGCGGTCGCCCGTCTTCACCCAGATCCGCGCGACGGTCTTCGTCGAGATGCGGCCCGACCCCGTCAAAGAACCCAACGCCACGGCTGAGACGATCTCCGTGGGCCGCGGCCGACTCGTCGTCGGCCCTTACATGCCGTGACCATCATGAGGAGAACCACCGTGCACCGCCAAACGTCTCGCATTGGCCTCGCCTTCCTCGGTGGCCTTGCCGCGCTCGTGGGCGTCAGCAAAGACGCCAGCGCTCAGGTCGCCGGCTCCGCCGGTCGTCCGCTGCCGAACGTCCTGCTCCTCGTCGACAACTCCGGCTCGATGGAGCGCAAGCCCGACAACAACCTGCCCACCTGCGAGGCCGGCAAGAGCAAGGACATCAACCGCTGGGGCATGCTCCTCCAGGCGCTCACCGGCAACTTCATGCCGTACTTCAGCTGCGGGGCCGTCTCCCGCTCGAAGGCCACGAACCCCAACTTCGTGGCGCGCTACTCGATCGCCGGCAAGGACCCGTACGACACGGACTACTTCCTTCCCTACCACCAGCCGATGACGGGCACGGACGGCGACGCCTGCGTCATCGCGCCGTGGAAGCTCCCCGGCGCGGCCACGGGCGACGGCGTCGGCAGCGGCAAGCTCGGCGCCGATGGCTACGCCACCGACTACCCGGATACGGCGCTCGCGGCGTACAAGTACACCTCCCTCGGCACCGGCCTGCCGGACGCGCTCGACGCGAGCGGCATCTGCACGTTCGATCAGAACAACGACGGTCAGCTCGATGTCTCGAAGGCCTACGCGCGCTTCGCGCTCATGACGTTCGACTCCCTCGTCGACCGCGAGACCGGCCTCAAAGGCTCGTATCCGACGGAGAAGATCAACGAGGTCGACCCGTTCAAGGGTATGTGGAGCTATCTGCGCCACACCGGCAATCCGTTCTTCTCGTTGGCCAGCAACACGAGCGGGATCGGCGACGGCGCGCAGGGCATGCCCGGCACGACCCCCGCGTGTCTCCCGACGTTCCAGGAGGTCGGCGCGCGCAACGCTGGCGCGCCTCCGTGGGAGGGCCGCCTCATCCCCTTCGCCAACCCCGACGCGACGCTCTACGATCTGGACGCACAGAACGCGCTCATCCAGCAGACCCTCATCGCGACCCGTCCCTACGGCGCGACGCCGATCGACGGCCTCATGGATGACGCCCGCGACTTCCTCTTCAACGATCCGCAGGGCCCCAAGGACGACACTTACAAGTGCCGTGACAAGTACATCATCCTCCTCACGGACGGCGCGCCCAACCTGAACCTCCGCCCGTCGTGCGAAGCGACGAACGGCGTGTGCCCCTACCCGAAGGCGGAGGTCGTCGCTCACGACATGTTCACGCTGCCGGACGCGCAGAAGGTGACGACCTTCGTCATCGGCTTCTCCGTCAACGGCACCTCGCCCGTGTCCGGCGCCGACGGCTTCCCGCCCGGCCTCACGAAGAACGACTGCAAGACGTGGTTCGACACGGCGGCCGGTGGCGTGACCGACGAGAAGGTCGCCGCGCAAAAGATGGAAGATGCATGCGTCGCGACGCCGCCCGCGGCGGGCACGACGGGCGAGGCCTGCTGCCAGCTCAATCGCATCGCGCTCCAGGGCTCCGAGCAGGGGGCGTTCTTCGCCGAGTCTCAGGCCGACATCGTCCTGGCGTTCGGCCGCATCATGGCCAACATCATTCACAGCGCGAGCACGAAGACGCTCCCGGCGCTCTCGCCGGCGGTTCAGTTCTCGTCGTTCGCCAAGGAGAAGAGCGGAACCTCGGTCGCCTCGTCGGCGCAGTTCATCGCCTCCTACATCCCGAGCTCGCAGACGCCGTGGTCGGGCGAGCTCGATCGAACGCGATATCTCTGCGAGTCCGGGATCTCGACCCCCCAGCCGCTCTCTCGCGCCTCTGGCGACTTCCAGTCGGAGAACGTCGCGAACCAGGCGAACAAGAAGGAGCGCATCATCATCACGGCCCTGGCCGACAAGGCCAGCTCCGCCATCGACTCGTCGGCGACCATCCGTCCCTTCGCGCTCAGCGGCCTCGATGCGCTCGGCAGCCCAGCCACCGCCGGCTCTTCTCCGTACGTCGCGACCGAGCTCGCGATGACGGGCTACGCCTTGAACTTCGCCGGTGCGGACTGGCCGCTGGCCCTCAACGTGACGGACAAGACCTGCCGTGGCGGCCGCGCCGTCAAGCGCGGCACCGGCACGGGCCGCGGTACGACGATCATTCCGGCGCTCACGGACACGGCCCAGTGCTCGGACGTGATCTGGGGCTTCGCGACCGCGTATCCGGACAAGCTGGAGTACAGCGGCTACGACTTCAACGTTCGCTGCAACGGCGCGAGCACGGCCACCGGCAAGTGCTCCATCAGCGGCACCAACTGCGTCCCCTCCAACCCGGTCTGCGGGTCGGGCGAGACCTGTGTCCCGGATTGCGCTGCGATGGGCGCGATCTACCACTCCACGCCGACCGTGGTCGGCCCGCCGACGAGCTTCCTCCGCGAGGAGGGCTTCCGCGACCACCAGAAGAAGTACGCCCAGCGCCGCACCATCATGTACGCGGCGACGACGGACGGTCTCCTCCACGCGTTCGACGCGATGAAGCAGGGCGGACCGGAGCTGCATCACGAGCTCTGGGCGTTCGCGCCTCCCGCGGTCCTCCCGAAGCTCGCCGCGAACTACCCAGGCGGCAACCAGATCATCCTCGACGGCGCCCCCGTCGTGAAGGAAGTCGTCTGGGACCGCGTGGCGACACAGCTCAACGAGCGCCGCAAGTGGCACACCACCCTCGTGGCAGGCCTCGGCACGACGGGCGGCTACTACGCCATGAACGTGACCGACGGCGACTGCAGTGACGGTGGCGGCAGCGAGGACTGCCTCGGAAAGTACGTCGCGCCCGGAAAGAGCCAGGCGCAGGACGTCGGCCTCCCCGTCGACGCCGCGGGCAACGAGGGCACGCCGAAGCGCGGCCCTCACTTCCTCTGGCAGCTCACGGACGTGCCCGCGGCGACCTCGGGTGAGGTCGCGAAGATCAACCGCGAGTCCTTGATCGACAAGGTCAAGATGGCGGCCCTGTTCGGCAAGAACACCGGCACCCCGGCCATCGGCACCGTCCAGATCAAGGCCGACGCGTCCTCGCCCGAGCACCAGGTCGGCATCGCGATCCTGCCCGGCGGCTACGACGACCCGCCGCTCGCAGGTGAGGACTGCCCCCGCGCGACGAAGAGCGCCGCCCAGCGCCTGGACGACGCGACCGGCTTCGCGGGCGGCACCCTCGGCTACCGCACCCGCGTCCGCAAGTGGGCGAAGGGCTCTTGTGACACGGCGCCGGTTCCAGGCCGCAATGTGACCATCGTTCGCCTCGACACGGGCGAGATCCTCCGCGTCTTCGGCCGCGTCCAGGACACCCCGACCCGCCTCGCGGACAAGCTCAAGGGCTCCGGCGGTCTCGTGGAGACGCCGTTCGACTCGCCCATGGTCGGTACGCCCGTCGTCTACCCGGATCAGGTCGGTGTCCCCATCCAGCGCGTCTTCATCGGCGACGCGGACGGCACGCTCTGGCGCATCGATCTCTCGAGCACCGATCCCGCCGACTGGAAGGCGGGGCTCTTCGCAGACCTCATCGGCAAGGCCACGAGCGCGGACGCGGCGGCGAGCCAGCCGATCCAGGTCCCGCCGGTGCTCTCGACGGACGAGAACGGCGGCCTCATCATCAACGCCGCGACCGGTGACCAGGAGAGCATCGTCGCGAGCGACACCCTCGAGAACTTCGTCTACGCCCTCCGCGACGCGCGCGTCAGCTACACGACCCCGAAGGCGGAGCTGCTCTGGTACAAGAAGCTCAGCAAATCCGAGCGCGTGACCGGACCGATGACGGTGTTCGACAAGACCCTCTATTTCGCCACGTACGTCCCCGAACGCGGCGGTACGACCCTGGCCTCGTGCAACAGCCCAGGCGCCGCCTGGCTCTGGGGCATGAGCTACATCACGCCGAAGGGCGTCGCGGGCGACGGCGGTGAGAACCGCTGGTGCCCCGCCGCCTCCGTCGACACCACCGCGACGGGCGCTGGCCTCTGCACTGCGCCGTCCCTCCTCGAGAAGGAGTCCGCCAAGGACGCCAACCCCACCGATCCCGGCCTCGGCAAGGACATCATCCCCGGCGTGACCCTCGCCTCGAGCCAGGCGTGTGTCGGAAACGATACGACGGACGAGTACGGCAACTCGATGTTCTCGACCGTCTCGCAGACCCAGTACAGCCTCTCGTTCGGCATCTCGCGACCGAACACCAAAGACAACAACAAGGCGCAGGCGGCTCGTGGCAGCGTGAATCGCCCGCTCCCGCGCATGCCGACGCAGATCAACTCATGGTCTCTCGTCCTGGAGTAAGCCAAGCTCTCGCGGCGGCGCTGCTCGTCTGCAGCGCCGGCTGCAAAAAACCACCGCCGCCTGCGCCGAACGTCGTCGAGACGGCGCCTGCTCCGGACCGCCTCGGTCGGGGCGAGATCCCGGAGGGCCGCGACAAGGCGTTCGCGCTGATCCTGCCGCTGAGCTCGCACGTGCAGTACCGCCTGAAGGACGCGGTGGAGGTCGAGAGTCAGCTCCCGCCAGAGCAGCTCTCGAACTTCGTGCGCGCGCGCGTGAAGACGACCAAGATCGCGGCCGGCGCCGATGGGACCACCTTCGAAGACGCGGTCGTCCCGGCGGAGCCGAAGCGCGTCCTCAGCATCGACATCCGGCCGCTGCGGAATGGCCCCATGAAGAGCACGATGATGGTGCGCGACGTGACGCCTCGCCCAGCGGAGCCGAAGGCGAGCGACGAAGAGGCCTGGCGCCGCGCGGGTCGCGGCACGGACGGCAAGCCGCTCGACCCGAAGAACATGTTCTGACGAGCCCAGCGTCTTTTGGAGTAATAAGCGGGACGTGCGCCGTCCCCTCCCCTTCTTGCTCGCCGCCTTCCTGGCGTGTGGCGCGGACGGCGCGTCCAGCGGGGACGGCCCCTGCCCCGAGGTGCGGCTCCTCGTGGCCGGGAGCGATTACTCTTCGGCCGTCGCGTGCGGCGCGCCCGGGTGCTTCGAGGTGGCCGGCAAGACCACCGGTCGCCCCCTCGGCTCGGACCCGATGCTCGTCAGCTCGAACGGCCGGACGTTCTTCCTCGCGCGCGACGAGGACACGATCTTCAACATCGATCCCTCCTGCGGGACACCCGATCGAGGCGTGAAGCTCGACGCGTTCGCCCGCACCGACGCGCGCGGCAAGAAGCGAAGCGCCAATCCGCACGACGTCGCGGTCGCGGACGACGGCACGCTCTTCGTCGCGCTCTACAACACGCCGGCGCTCGTCTTCGTCAAGGGCGACGCGGTCGACGGTCCGCCGATCGATCTGTCGGCGTACGACGAAGACGGTAACCCGCAGGCCGAGTCCGTGCGCATCGTGAACGGCAAGGCCTTCGTGGCGCTCGAGCGCCTCGACGACCGATCCGACCCCCCGCTCCAGTCCCGGCGCCCGTCGCAGATGCTCCGCATCGACGTCGCGACGCGGACGGCCGAAGCGATCATCGAGCTCGCCGGCCGCAACCCCTTCAACGCGATGGCCCAGCTCGGCAGCGCGCTGTTCCTCGCAGAGCCGAACAACACGGACGTCGCGGACGAGGAGCTCGGCGGCATCGAGCGCTTCGACACGATGACCTCGACCACGCAGCTGCTCGTACGCGAGCGCGACGTCGGCGGGAGCGTCACCGAGATCGCGGTCACGGACGGCTGCGGCGCCGCCATCGTCGTCGCCCCCATCCCCAAGGTGAACCCGAGCGCCCTCGTCACGTTCGACCCGACCACGGGCGAGGTCCTCAGCACCTTCGCCGCCCCCGTGCTCGGTCCCACCCCCGGCTTCGACCTCCAGGGACTGGTCTGGCGGGACGGCAAGCTCTATGTCGGCGATCGCCGTCAGGCCTCGAACGGCAAGTATCAGGTGCACGAGCTCGCGTTGACCGCGGCATGCACGCTTCGAGACACCGGCCATCCGATCGATCTCCCGCAGCCGCCGGTCGGGCTGCAGGCGGCAAGGCAATGAGCGGCGAAGACGAATCGAAACGGGCAGGACGCGGCGGCCTCGCGCTGCTCGCCGCGAACATCCTCTTCATGATGACCGGCTTCGTGCAGCAGGCGCTGCTGCCGCGCGCGATCGGCCTCGCGGACTATGGCGCGTTCTCGCGCGTGTCGGCGGTCTCGAACATCTTCAACAACGTCATCGTCTCGAGCTCGATCCAGGGCGTGAGCCGAGTGACCGCGGCCGCGGGCGATGCTGAGCGGCAGGCGTTCCGGGTCGCGCTCCGTGTCCACGTCGGCATCGCGCTCATCGGGACGGCCCTCCTCGCGAGCGTGGCGCCCGTCGTCTCGTATCTGCAGGCGGCCCCGGAGATCCTCTCGCCCATCATCGTGATCTCGGGCGTGCTCGCGGTGTATGGCGTGTACGCACCGCTCGTCGGCTATCTCAACGGGCGCCGCCAGTTCGGCAAGCAGGCCGGGCTGAACGTCGCGGCCGCCATCCTTCGCACGGGCGGCATGGTCGGCGTCGGCTGGTTCTTCGTGAAGAACGCGGACGGCTTCGCCCGCTCCCTCGGCACGTTGCCCGGTCTCCTCGGCGCGACGGTGGGCGCCGTCCTCGCGTCGACCGGCATCTTCCTCCTCGCGCTCTCGTGGACCGGCACCGGCAAGAAGCTCGAGGGCGCGCGGCCGAGCACGGTTCCCACGCCACGCGAGTACATCAAGGTGATCGCGCCCGTGATCATCGCGCAGCTCCTGATGAACGCGCTGATGCAGGCGGACATCTTCGTGCTCGGTCGCTACGCGTCGATCGGCGCGGTCGCCGCGCCGATCGGGCCCGGCGGTGTCCTCATGGACGCGGGCAAGGCGGCCAACGAGTGGGTCGCGGTCTATCGCGCCTGTGCGCTCTTCGCGTTCCTCCCCTATCAGCTCCTCTTCAGCGTGACGCAGGTCCTCTTCCCGATGCTCGCGAAGGCGAAGCAGGACGAGGGCGACGAGCGCGTGGCGGAGCTCGTCGCGCGCGGCTCTCGCATCGGCGCCATCCTGTGCGGGCTCATGGTCTCGGTCATCGTGGCGATGCCGCAGCCCATGATTCGCCTCGCCTACAGCGCCGACGTGGCCGCTGCCGGCGCGTCGACGTTGCGCATCCTGGTCCTCGGTCAGGGCACGTTCGCGATGTTCGGGCTCGTGACGACGATCCTCGTCAGCCTCGGCAAGGAGCGCGCGGCGATGTCGCTGAACGGCCTCGCGCTCGCGCTCCTCGTGCTGAGCTCGCTCGGCCTCGTCCCCTACGCGGAGTTCGGGCGCGCGCAGCTCATGGGCCAGGCCACCGCCGTCGTCGGCGCGCTGGCGGTGTCCCTCGTCGTCGGCGTGTTCACGGCCAAGCGCACGGCGGGCGCGTTCATCCCGCTGATGACCGCGCTCCGCGTCGGTCTCTGCGTGGCGCTCGCCGCCTTCGCGGGTCTCTACACCCCGCCCTTCGGCAAGCTCGCGACCCTCGCCGTCGCGCCGCTGCTCGCCGCGGCGTACCTTGGCCTCTTGATCGCGACACGCGAGATCGGCAGGGCCGACCTCGCGCTCGTGATGTCGATCGTTCGACGGAAGAAGTAGCTTGGCTACTTGAGCAGCGGGACGGGGCTCGCCGCGCGCATCATCCCCTCGCTCGGAGGCGAGGACGAGTTGCGACCGCCGCGGAGGCCGTGCTTCTGCACGAGGCGGTGGAGATACATGCGGTCCATGCCCGCCATGCGGGCCGCCTTGCTCATGTTGCCCCCCGCCGCCTCGAGGAGCTGCGAGAGGTAGCCGCGCTCGAACGAGTCGATGACGGCGTCTTTCGAGATGCGGAAGGGCACGGAGAGATCGATCCCGTTCGCGGGACCGCCGCTCACGTTGGGGGTGCCGCCCTGGCCGCGGCGGAGGCCGGGGCTCGCGGACTGGAGGACGACCGAGCGCTCGACGTAGTTGCGGAGCTCGCGGACGTTGCCCGGCCAGTCGTGCTTCGCCATCTCGGCGAGCGCGGCGGGTCCGAAGAGGCGCTCCTCTTCCGGCACTCCGAGCTGCGAGAGGAAGGTGCGAATGAGGAGAAGCATGTCGTCGGGGCGCTCGCGCAAGGAGGGCACGCGCGCAGAGATGACGGCGATGCGGAAGTAGAGGTCCTCGCGGAAGCGACCCTTGTTGACCTCGCGTTCGAGGTCACGGTTCGTCGCGGAGATGACGCGGACGTTGACGCGACGAGCGCGGGTCTCGCCGACGCGGCGGATCTCGCGCGCCTCGAGGGCGCGGAGGAGCTTGGGCTGGAGCTCGAGCGGTAGCTCACCGAGCTCGTCGAGGAAGACGGTCCCGCCGTCGGCTGCTTCGAACGCGCCCATGCGGTCGCGATCGGCGCCCGTGAACGCGCCGCGGATATGACCGAAGAGCTCGCTCTCGATGAGCGAGGGGCTGATGGCGCCGCAGTCGACGACGACGAACGGTTTGTCCGCCCGTGCACTGCGCTGCATGATCTCGGTGGCGACGAGCTCCTTGCCCGTGCCGCTCTCGCCTTCGATGAGGACGTTGATGTCGCTCTGGGCGATCTTGTCGAGGAGACCGAAGAGGCGGCGCATCGGCATCGATGTGCCGACGAGCGCGCCGAACGACGGCAGCATCGGGACGACGTCTTCCTTCTGGGCCGCGCCGGCGCGAAGGCGGACGACGGAGTCGCCGATGGTGAGCACGCCGCCGTCGGTGAGGTCCGCGTCGCGGACGCGAACGCCCTCGAGCTTGGTGCCGTTCATCGAGCCGGAGTCACGGAGGCGCCAGACACCTTCCTCGCGAACGAGGCGGCAGTGGAAGCGCGAGACCATCGGGTCGCGGAGCACGATGTCGTTCGACGCGTGCGAGCCGATCTTGCAGACGTCGCCGTCGTGCACGATGGTGCGCTGCGCCGGCATGCCGCCTTCGCGCTCGATGGTGAGCGAGATGCGCGGCACGGACACGCTCTCGACGAGCTGCCGGACGGTCTGGATGCTCTTCGGCGCCTGGGCGGGCTGGGCCGACGCCGGGATCTCCGGCATGGTCGGGTTCGGAGAGAGGCCGCTCATGGGCATCGACTCCGTCTCCACGGCCGTGGGGAGCGGGGGCGGTGCCGGCACCGATGTGGTCACGGGCATCGGCGGGCGCGGGGCGATCCCCGAGGTCGTCTTTCCAATTTGCGGCGCCAGCGGGGCAACCGGGGCAGACGGGGTCATCGGACGCGCGGGCATCGCGGGCATCTTCGGGTGGGCCATCAGCGGTCTCCGGTTCAGCCTTATCGCAAGGGTGATGCCTGGTGCCCGCGACCGGTCATGAACTTGATCGCCCCGGATCTTCCGGCACTATTTGATCATGGGTTGCGCAAGCCCGGGCAAATGCCTGAGTCGCGCTTTGCTCACCCTGCTGCATAGATCACTCAGAGAACCCCCGCAGGTCGTGAAGATTCACCGGAAAATTGCTGGCTGGACGGTCGGGTTGCTGCTCGTAGGCGGCTGCGGGGCCGGCTCGTCGCTGCTCGCGGGCTGCTCCCACGACCGGGCGCGTCCTCCCGCCCCTCCGGCCTCCTCTTCTCCCGTCGCGGTGGTCGACGCCGGCCCACCGCCGCCACCTGTAACGCCGGCGGAACCTCGCCCCCCCTTCCGGACCGCCCTCACCCTCCGCGGCTCGGAGCTCTATCTACCGCCGACCTTCGCCGGGACGAGCGGCCAGTACGACCTCATGGTTCATTTCCACGGGGAAGGACGCTGGCAGGAAGCGAACGTCGAGCGTGCAAAGCTGAACGTCGCCGTCGTCAGCATCAACCTCGGGATGGGGACGGACCCATACTCGAACACGTTCCGGAACCCCGAGGTCTTCGACCGGCTCCTCGCTGATGTCCAGACCGAGGTGACGAAGGACGGCCGCGCGGGCCAGACGCCGAAGCTCCATCGTCTGGCGCTCTCGGCGTGGAGCGCAGGGTTCTCGTCCGTGTCGCGGGTCATGAGCGTCATGCCCGACGCGCTGGCGGACAAGGTCGACGCGGTGCTGCTCGCGGACGGCTTTTTCACGAATTTCACGGATCCAAAGAGACGGACCGTGAACCGGGACGGGCTTGCCCGTTTCGTGAAGCTGGCCGAGCAGGCGCGGAAGAACGAGAAGCTCTTCTCGATCACGCACACGACGATCCCGACGGGGCCCTACCCGAGCGTGCAGGAATGCGTGGGCACCCTGCTCGAGCTCCAGCACCTCGAGCGGAAGCAGTGCTCGATCGACGGCCCTCGACCGAAGATGCATCAGTTCTATACCGTCGACGACGGGAGCTTCCACATCCGAGGCTTCCAGGGCGTTCGTGCCTCCGATCACGTACGACAGCTGCACGCCATGGGCGAAACGACCTACCCGTATTTGAAGTCGCGGTGGGAGAAGCAAGACGCAGAAGCGGCGACCGCGCGCTAGGATCGACTCGAATGCGTCGAGAGGAAACGACCGCCGCGAAGCGTGAGAATCCGCTGCTGGTCGAGGTCGCGCGAGTGACCTTCGGCAACGTGACGCGTGAGTTCGATGACGTGGTCAGGATCGGCTCCCATCCCTCGAACGAGATCGTCATCGAGGATCCGACCGTCTCGCGCTTTCACTGTCGACTCGCGCGCGAGAGCGGCGTCTGGAAGCTGACGGATCTCGGCTCGAAGAACGGCACACGCCTCAACGGCGTGCGCGTCCTCGCCGCGGAGCTCGAGCGCACGGCCACGCTCACGCTCGGCGATTCGACGGTGCAGGTCCGTCTCGGCGCGGCGACCTCCAACCCGCCGTCGGCGCGTCGCCAGTCCTTCGGCGCGATCGTGGGCGAGAGCGTCGCGATGCAGCGGCTCTACGCGATCCTCGAGCGTGTCGCCGCGAGCGACATCGACGTGCTCATTCACGGAGAGAGCGGCACGGGCAAGGAGCTCGTGGCCACGGAGCTCATCCAGCGAAGCAGCCGCGCGGACGGACCCGTCGTGGTCTTCGACTGCGGCGCCATCTCGCCTTCCCTCGTGGAATCCGAGCTCTTCGGCCATGTTCGCGGGGCCTTCACGGGCGCCGATCGCGAGCGCGAAGGCGCCTTCGAGGCCGCGGACGGAGGGACGCTCTTCCTCGACGAGATCGGCGAGCTGCCGCTCGAGCTTCAGCCGAAGCTCCTTCGTGCGCTCGAGGCGCGCGAGGTTCGGCGCGTCGGCCAGAACCGTCCGAAGCGTGTCGACGTGCGCGTGATCGCGGCGACGAACCGCGACCTCGAGCCCGAGGTTAACCGCGATCGCTTCCGCGAGGATCTCTACTACCGCCTCGCGAAGCTCACCGTCCGCGTCCCGCCGCTCCGCGATCGCCTCGAGGACATTCCGCTCCTCGTGGAGGCGTTCGCCACGAGCCCCCTCCCGGAAGACGCGCTCGAGGATCTGCAGCTCCACGACTGGCCAGGCAACGTGCGCGAGCTACGCAACTACGTCGAGCGCTCGCTCGTGCTCGGCGAGGCGGGTCCTCCGCATCGCAGCGGCCAGGTGCGAAAGTTCCAGACGCCGGGCGGCACGTTCGTGCCGGAGGGCGTGAGCTTCAAGGACGCAAAGGAAGGCGCCATCGCCGAGTTCGAGAAGGCGTTCCTCGGCCCGCTCCTCGATCGCTGCGACGGCAACTTCAGCAAGGCGGCGCGGACCGCGAAGATGGACCGGATGTATCTCCATCAGCTCGCGCAAAAACACGGCCTCGTTTATCCCAAGAAGCCGCGCTGACCAGCCGCACACGCATTTCTGCTGATGTGAGCACCCCGCAATGATCGCTGCGGGGACGACCCCGCAAACGCGACCCCGAATCCTCGTTTTCTCCGTGGTTCGGCGATGGACCAGCACATGCCCTTGCCCTGGTCATGGCGGAGACCGTCGGGCGTTATGTCCTTCACGAATCGATTGCTCGCGGGGGAATGGCGACGGTGCACGCGGCGCGGCTCACGGGCGCGGAGGGCTTCAACCGCCTCGTGGCCGCCAAGCGCCTGCACCCGGAGTTCACGGAGGATCCGGAGTTCGTGACGATGTTTCACGACGAGGCGAAGATCGCGTCGCGAATTCATCATCCGAATGTCGTCCCGGTGCTCGACGTGGTCGTCACCGAGAGCGAGGTGATGCTCGTCCAGGAGTACGTGCACGGCGTCCCGCTGAGCGTGCTCATGCGCCGCGCGCGGCAATCGCTGAAGCCCATTCCCACCCCCATCTCCGTCGCGATCGCGGTCGGCATCCTCGCGGGCCTCCACGCAGCGCACGAAGCGAAGGACGATCTGGGCACTCCGCTCGACGTCATTCATCGCGACGTCTCTCCCCAGAACGTCATGCTGAGCACGGAGGGCGTCCCGCGTCTCCTGGACTTCGGGATCGCAAAGGCGAGGACGAGCAGCCACCAGACCCGCCCTGGCGTGGTGAAGGGCAAGCTCTCGTACATGGCGCCGGAGCAGATCCGTGTCGACCCGCTCACGCGCCGTGTCGATGTGTACGCGACGGGCATCGTGCTCTGGGAGCTCCTCGCGAATCGCCGCATCGCGGAGGGCCGCGACGAGACAGACTTCCTCACGATGCTCTTCGAGGGAGCGGTCCCGAGCCTCGTCGAGGAGTGCAGCGCGTGGCGCCGGAGCATGGGTCAGGCGGGCTGGAAGCGCCTCATCGCCCTCGACGCGATCGTGATGAAGGCGATCTCGCTGAGGTCGGGCGATCGCTACGCCACCGCGCTCGACATGGCGGAGGCCATCGTCGCGGCGCATCCGCCAGCGACGCAGGGCGACGTCGCCACGTGGGTGGCGGAGACGGCCGGCGACCACCTCGCGAAGATGCGACGCTCGCTCGCCGAGAGTGAAGAGGAGTTCCGCTCGGTCTCGCGCGTGGAGGTGGCCACGCTCTCGCGCCGGGGCAATCGCACCACGGCGGACGACAGCGAGGCGGATCGCGTGACGGTGCCGATGCCGGAGGCGCGCCTCGTCGAGGCCGACGCCATCGACGTGACCGACATCGCGGAGGAAGAGGCCTCGAGCTCGAGCCCGCCCACCTCCATCAGCACCTTCTCCCGCGCCACCGATCTGGAGATCGCCAAGCGTCGCCCGCGGGTGCTCTCGTGGTTCGCCGCCGCCGTCGCGATCTTCTCCGCCGCGTTCCTCGTCTCGCGGCCTTTGAGTCCCTCGCCCGCGCCGCCGGCAGCAGCTTCCCCCTCTCCCCCACCGCTGCCGGCGGCGCTGGTCGAGGTTCCGCCGACTCCGCTCGTCGCGCCCTCGGCGACCGGCGCCACGCCCTCGGCGCTCGGCGTCCCGCCCAGCGGGTTCGGCGTCGCACCGACCACGACCGTCGAGCTCCCGCTCATCTCGATCCCGCCAGCGCCTGCGCCGACGCTGCCGACGCTGGCGCCAACGCTGACCCCATCGCCGACCCCCGTGTGCGCTCCCGCCGCCTCGGCGGCCGCCGCGCCCGCGGCGGCGCCGAGGCCCGCGCCCCACGTCGGGTGGTCCCCGCCGCCGCGCGCCCCCGCGCCGCCGGTCCCCAAGCATCACCCGACGATCATCCGATGAACGACGACCATGACCGGCGCCCCGAGATCCCACCGCCCGCGCCGCCGTTCGAGCCCGATCTCCCCACGGGGATCTGGCGCCGCCCCCGGCGCCGGGGCAAGTGCGCAAAGTCCTACCTCGCCGAGAACCCCATCGCGGCGTGCCGCCTGCTGCGCGACCTCGTGAAACGCGACGATCCGTATTGAGACGAGGCACGAGGCACGAGGCACGGCGCCGGCCCGCAGGCGCTCCGTGGGACGGCGGGCGGCGCGGGTGGCGGGGACAGCGCGCGCCTAGCTCGGCCGGCCGAGGTACTCGAGCGCGCGCCGATGGACCTTCTGCACGAGCGCGTACACCGCCGACAGCCCAGCAGCGGCGCCGGTGATGAGGAACGGGTCGTAGGGCATCCGCATGCGCGCCTCGGCAAAGTAGAGCGCGGCGACCACGATGAGCGTGATCGCATGTGCGGCGAAGAGCAAGCCGACGAGACGCTGGCGCTTCGTCGCGAACATCGCAAAGAGCCCGAAGAAGCTGATCGGGAGCATGTTGATGAGGATCGTGCGGAACGTGCGCTGTAGCCATGCGCGATTCTCGTGCTCGCCATTCCCTGCGAAATCATCCTCGGGAAAGATGAAGCGATAGATCAGCATCTTCGTATTGCGATGCATTCGCTTGATGTGTTGCCGGGTATTCTCGCGCGCGTAGTGCTCCTTGCGAATTCGGTCGAGGATCTCCTCTTCACCGATGTAGCCCTCGAAGACGATCATGTCTTCCTTCTTCACCGGTGATTTCGCAGGCGGCGTGTACCAGGCGCCATATCGTCCGCCGCCGTAATTCCAGTACGCCTCGATGCGCCCGAGGTGGGTCGCGCCGAACGCACGGTTGATCGGCCCGTTCTCCGAGACGAGCCCCCAGTGATGTGTGTACTTGTGAAAGCGCACCGCGCTGAACGTGAGGATGAGGACGACCGGAACGAAGAAGCGAATCCAGTTCCGGATCGAGGTCTTCGGTCGGATCGACGTCCAGAGAGGCCGCGTGATCTCTGCAAGGACGATGACGCCCCCCACGAGCGCAAAGGTGAGGAGCACCTGTGGACGCACGACGGTCGCGATCGCCAGACAGAGCCCGGCGCGAAACGCTCCGGTCTTCCCTTCGAGGTATCGCAGCAGGTAGAGCGTGCCCGGGACGAGGAACGCCGAGTACCAGAGCTCCGACATGAAGAACCCGGCGTGAACCACCGACGGCTGCCAGAGCGCGGCCGTGAAGCCGGCCAGCACGATCCACCATCGCGACTTCACCACGCGTGCCGTGAAGAACACGACGCACACCGCCGGAATCGCGCTCGCGATCGACTGGACGATCGCGATGCCCATCGCGTTCGTCCGCCCAACGAGCCAAAGCTCCCCCGCGACGAGCGCATGGGCGCCCCAAGGAAAGAACGCGTACCCGCGCGGGTCGCCGTGGATCTGCCCGTCGAGGAGATCGATGGCGCGCTGGTGGTACCCGCCCATGTCCGAGTAGAGGGCCTGGAGCGGATTCTGGACCCGCATGGTCCAGAAGAAGCGAACGGAGAACGCAAGGAAGGCGGTGGCGATGGCGATCGCGTTCACCGTCTTCGTCTTTCCACGTTCGATTCGCTGGGACCAGAGCACGCGGCGCGCATCCTAGTCGGAGCGCGGCGGCCAGGTCAGCTCCATTGCACCGCCGAAGGGCGTCGCTCTCCACTCGCCCAGGAGCCGCCGCATGCGCTCCTGCACCCGGAGCACGAGCGCCTCCGTCAGCCACGCCGGCGTGGCCACGCCGCTGGTCTCGTCGTACCGGCGCACGGCCGCCACCACGGCGGCGGCGTCCTGGCCCTTGGCCGCCCCGTCGAGCGCGCCCACGAGCCGCTCGACGACGAGCAGCTCGGGCCCGCCCTCGGCCATGTCGCCGAGCTCCCCCACCCGGACGCCCCGCGCGAGGTTGCCCCAGAACCCGCTTGCGAGCCCCGCCTCGGCCTCGACCGCGTAGTGGAGGAGGTCGTGGCGAAGGAGGCTCCGCGTCTCGCAGGTGACGCCATCTCCGTCCACGTCGAGGATGTGCTCACGCTCGCTGAGCTTCCGGAGGACGATGTGGAGCGGCTTCACGACGCTCGTCCTTAGCTCGCCCCGCGCCATCGTGCATCTGGTCGCTCGTCGTCTTTGGGACGGCCCTCGGGACGGCCGTCGCCCTCAGAACAGCCTTCGCGAGGCCTGGTCCTCGCCGCCCTCGCTTCGGTTCCTCGTTCATGCGGCCTCCTTCGTCTCATCCTTCTTCTCGTAGAGGTGCCGGACGGACTTGTCGTAGAGCCAGGGCTTGGGCACCCATTCCCACCAGGTGTCGGCCCGGAGCGCGTTCGCGATGTCGTCGTAGAGCGCGAGGCTCTCCGCGAGGATGGCCGGCAGCTCCTCCGGCATGCGGATCCGCGGCGCGGGGTTGTTGTGCTTGTAGTGCGGAGTGGTGAGCTGGCGGATCTGCTTGAGGTAGCGGTGAAACGGCCCCGAGAGATGCCCGTCCGGCGTGACGAAGAGGAGCTCGAGCTCGACGCGCTGCTCGATACGGACATCGAGCCCGATGGCGCAGTACTTGGGGAGAGACGACGGAACCCGCCACCCCTCCCGCCACATGTAGCGGCGCATCGGCCTCGACCAGTACATCGGGCGGCCGACGTTGTTGATCGCCTCCGTGCGGAGCGGCACGGGCACCTTCTCGCCGCGAACCGGGTGCGCGCGGCAGAGGGCGTCATACCGGTCGGCGAAATCGACCGATATCAGATGATCGAGAAACTGGGTCGTACGCGGGTGCTTCCAGCGGCTCCATTCCCACATATCGAATCGCATCTCGGGATCTCCATAAACTGCTTTCGGGGTCGTCCACTCCGCATATGGGTCCATCGTCCGTGCTCCTCTCCACCATTCGCCAACGCCCGCCGCCGCGGGGCGGCCCTCGCGTCACTCGACGGACGCGTTCCCAGCTCCTCCCGAGGGCCGCCCCGCATGCTTCACGCCGCCGCGGCGTCCGTGCGCCGACCCGGGCGCACGGGACCGGAGGCGAGAATCGCCTGACGCAGCGTGGTCTGAAGCTCCTGATTCGCGGCCACCGCATCGCGCGAACGCTCACGCCCGTTCCCCAGCGTGGCCCCGGCGAACGAGAGGTGATTGCCGTTCTTCTCGAGCAGTCCGCGCGCCGTCCCGAGGTCGATCAGCTCGGCGAAGGTGTCGACGCCCTGGCCGTAGCGAATATCGAACTCCGCCTCGCAGAACGGCGGCGCGAGCTTGTTCTTCGCCAGCTTGACCCGCGTGCGGCCGCCGACGAGCTCGTCGCCGACCTTCACCTGGCCGATGCGCCGCACGTCGAGCCGCATCGACGCGTAGAACTTGAGCGCATTGCCGCCCGTCGTCGTCTCCGGATTACCGAATACGACACCGATCTTCTGGCGGAGCTGATTGATGAACATCAGCGTCGTGCTCGTCTTGTGCGAGATCGCCGTGAGCTTGCGGAGCGCCTGGCTCATCAAGCGAGCCTGGAGCCCCATGTGCGAATCGCCCATTTCCCCTTCGATCTCCGCCTTCGGCACGAGAGCCGCGACGGAGTCGATGACGATGAGGTCGATGGCGCCCGAGCGCACCAGCACGTCGCAGATCTCGAGCGCCTGCTCACCGGTGTCCGGCTGGGAGACGAGGAGCTTGTCCGTCTCGACGCCGAGCGATCGTGCATAGGCGACGTCGAACGCGTGCTCCGCGTCGATGAACGCGCACACCCCACCGGCGCGCTGCGACTGCGCGATGGCGTGAAGCGCGAGTGTGGTCTTCCCGCTCGACTCCGGCCCGAACACCTCGATGACGCGCCCCCGCGGATATCCGCCAATGCCGGTGGCGAGGTCGAGCGCGAGCGAGCCCGTGGGGATGGCGGGCACGGGCTCGAGCGCCTCCTCGTTGCCCAGCGCCATGATGGCGCCCTTGCCAAATTGCTTCTCGACCGTGCCAATGACGCTCTTCAGCGTCTTCATCTTCTCAGCGAGCTCAGCGAGCATGGGTCTCTCCTTGTGGTTTCCGAACGACGGATTCATTGCTTTCGCCGGTGTCGCGATCGAGCACCCGACCGGCCACCGCCTCCGCGACGTGCGCGGTGGCGATCATCTCTTCTCCCGCGAGGTCCGCGATCGTGCGGGCGACGCGGAGCACCTTCCCGTAGCCCCGGGCCGACAGCCCGCGCTTGCGCACCGCCACCTCGAGCAAGGCGCGCGAGGCCAGGTCGACCTGACAGACGATCTCGATGTCTCGTTGTCGCAAGCGCGCGTTCGTCGTCGCGGATGTGAGTCCGCTCTGGTAGCGCACGAGCTGTCGCTGGCGCGCCCGCTCGACCCGCTCGCGAACGACCGCGCTCGACTCGCCGCGCGTCGTCTCCTCGAGATCGAGCACCCCCACGGGCGGCAGCACGACATGAACGTCGATGCGGTCGAGCAGGGGCCCGCTCAACCGGCGGCGATATTGCCGAACCGCGTCCGGACTGCAGGCGCAGCGCCCGGTCCCGTCGCCCCGGTTCCCACACGGGCACGGGTTGGTCGCCGCGATGAGCATCGGCTCGGCAGGAAAGGTGGCCGAGCCCTTCATGCGTGCGACCGCGACGACGCCATCCTCGAGCGGTTGGCGCAGCGCCTCGAGCGAGGGACGCCGAAACTCGGCCAGCTCGTCGAGGAAGAGCACGCCGCGGTGCGCGAGGCTGACCTCGCCCGGACGCGCGGACTCGCCCCCGCCAACGAGCGCGGCGTCGCTGACGGAATGGTGCGGCGCGCGGAACGGCCGCCGGCCGAGCGTGGAGATCGCCTCCGTCGCGAGGCCGGCGATCCCGTGCACGGCGATCACCTCGAGCCGCTCCTCGCGCGTCAGGCAAGGGAGGATCCCGGGCAGCCTCCGCGCGAGCATCGTCTTTCCGGCGCCGGCCGGGCCGATCATCAACAGGTTGTGCGCGCCGGCGGCCGCGACCTCGAGCGCGCGGCGCGCGGCGTGCTGGCCGCGGACCTCGGCGAGGTCGTCGCCGTGAGCAAGACTGGGGCTCGAGTCTGCCGAGGTCACCGAAGGCCTCTTCGGCCGCGGGAGAGAATGGTTGCCGCGAAAAGCGTCGATGACGGCTCGAAGGTCGTGCGCGAGCGCGACGTGAATATGATCGACGAGTGACGCCTCGCTCTCGTTGGCCGCGGGAACGATGGCACGCGTGACGCCGCGCTGCCGGCCACCGAGCAGGTGCGCGACCATTCCGCGGAGCGGCTGCACGACGCCGTTCAGCGACAGCTCGCCGAGCATCAAGATGCCGTCGATGGCGTCCTGCGGAAGCTGCTCGACCGCGACGAGGGTACCGAGCGCGATGGCCAGATCGAACGCGCACCCGGATTTCTTCACGTCGGCGGGCGCGAGGTTGACGGTGATCCGGTACTCGTTGATGTCGACACCGACCTGCGCGAGCGCGCTCTTCACGCGCACGCGAGACTCGCGCACCGCGGTCTCCGCGAGCCCGACGAGCTCGAAAGCAGGAATCCCGCGTACCGCCTTCACCTCCACGCGAACGGGCTGCGAGGTCAGCCCCATCAACACGGCACTCTCGGCAACGGCGAGCATGCCGCTGCCCTAGCGAGTGACATGCCAGCGCTCGCGCGACGAGGTTCCGATGACTTGGCGTCGGTTTGCCCTGGCACGTGCCGGCCAGGGCCAGGCCAGGGGCCAGGTTGTTGAAGATGTTGTCGACAGGATGTTCGTGGGATCTGCCGGCGGTGGTCTTCCCTCGCATCTTCCTCCGGACGCCG
Organism: Labilithrix sp.; assembly: GCA_046351255.1. Lineage (GTDB taxonomy): Bacteria > Myxococcota_A > Polyangia > Polyangiales > Polyangiaceae > Labilithrix. The sequence goes on along the minus strand of JAXLYU010000022.1, from coordinate 94,521 downwards.
GCCGCGACGACATGGGTGAGCGCGCGGCGGCAGGCGAGGCGGCGAGAACGAGCGACAAGAGCATCGTCCCGCGAGCATCGCCTCTCCGGGCCGAGCGCCGCGAGCCGCCGCCGAGCCACCGCCGCGCCGGCGATGTGCCTTCGTTCGCGTGGGACGAAAGAACCCGCTTGAAGGATCGCTGTCTTGTGGAACACTGACGTTTGTACGCATCGCAGGGTGAGCGCTCGAGAGAGCACTTTTTCGATTTAACACCTTGCGCTGCCGAAATCGGCAGGCTATACGTTGAATGGCGTTCCGCAGGGGACGTCTACCGAACACCAAACCCAAACTCCTCAGGAGGCACGTACCGGAGCTCCCGGACGTGTTCGTCTCGCGTGAACCTCTCCACTTCCAACAACAGGACGACCGCCGCGGCGCTGAAGCGCAACGGACAGGCGTGCCTCGCGTTGGACGCGGGGGCGTATCGCCTGGACGGGCAGGAATGGCGCGGGGGCAATGGCCTCCGATCGGCGTCGGTCAAACCGGTCCTTTCGGCCTCGATCCCGGCGGCGACGCCAGTCGAAGCCACGCCCGCCTTCCCGGCGGTGTTCTGTTCGATTTTCGGCGGAAGTTCGTCCATCGGCACCCCTGCCCCGCAGGGTCTCGCCACCGGCGCCTTCCGCATGCACGCCCCTCTCTCGCTCGGGCTCGGTCCGGTCCTCGGATGCGATCAGAGCGCAAATCAGCAGGAGGGCGACGCCTAACGGCGGTCCAAGCCATCGATCTCCCATCGTCGGAGTCGACACGCGAAGGCCGCCCGGGGCAGACCCCGAGGTGGCCTTTCTGCATTTCCGGCCTCGCCCAGCGCCTCCAAGGCTCGCGGCGCGTCCCGGAGCTCGCCGCTCCTCTCCGACAACACGCCCCTCGTCCGCGGCCACCACGGCCCACCGGCGAAACGGCGAGCGCCGCCTCGCGCCTCTCACGAAGCTCGAACGTGGCAAGCACCTCCCAGGAGCTGATGTCGGACAGAGCAGCGCACCGTCGCTCGCGGCGCGTACTCAATACGGCTTTGTCTTCGAACTCAATCATGCTTCTCAAACTCGGTATCTGACACACGTTCGCCGTCTTCAAACCGACGACATTCTCGTCGACGCGGGACGCTAGCTCAATCGGCCGAGCACCGGGCTTTTACCCCGAGGGATGAGGGTTCGACTCCCTCGCGTCCCACTCACGTCATCGGTCCCGCCGACCTCCGTCGGTGCCGGAGACTCGCGCGCGCATCGCTCGCTCGAGGCTCCGTCATCGGCGCTCACCAAGCGTCTCGATCCATGCGCCGCGCCCTCCTCGTTCGTGATCGTCTCGCTCGCGAGATGAGACCTCGGCCCTCGTCGCCCCTCTTCCCCGACCTCCACGTCCTCCAACCACTGTCCATCACGAGAAGCATCACAGGTCCGTGGCGCAACGGCAGCGCATCTGGCTCTTACCCAGCATGTTGAGGGTTCGACTCCCTCCGGACCTACCAGTCTCCGTTCCGACCGACACACATCACGAGCATCACCCCAACGCGTCGCAAAGGCATCGCACATCACATTCCGGGATCGTCTAGCTGGCAGGACACTGGCCTCTGAACCCAGAAAGACAGGTTCGAATCCTGTACCCGGAACTGCACGGACCCATTCACACGAATGGCTCCTCGCTCATTGAAAACTTGGCGTCAACCGGCTCGTCGCGCACGCGCCTCGTCCGCTCTCGAAGCTCGAGCGCGTCCGAAGCTCGCGCGCCACGAGCCAGATATTCCAGCGAAGCCGAATGGTCAGGCAACCGGCTGTTAACCGGGTCTTCGAAGGTTCGATTCCTTCCGCTGGAGCCCTCTTTGCCCACTAGAGAAGGTCACACACGCAAAAACATGCTGGTTCGAATCCAGCTGCGGGTACCGATTCACGAGACCGACGAAACGGCCTTGACGAATCACGATTCGAGCCGAAGAAATATCGGCCCGAAGCCACCGAGCCCGCATGGCCGACTGGAAGGCAACTCACCTCGTGAATGAGCAATCAAGAACGGCTTCCTCACTCGGGCAAGAGAACATTTCAGCGCGTCGCTGGAGCGACGGGCACCCCAGGTGGGTGCGAGGAGGTTCGATTCCTCCCGTTGGAGCTGCGTTCGTCCACTCGATAAGGTCATACACGCAATAGAAATGTTGGTTCGAATCCAACTCGCGCCACCCGCACCTCCGGTGCGCCCCGCCCACGGACGGGATCCGGCGCGATAGCCTAACTGGTAAAGGCGCTCGTTTTTGGAACGAGTCTGAAAAGACCCGGCTTCATCACTCGGACGAACACAATCTTTTACCTGCCTGCGCCGGCCGCGCCCCCTCTCTCGCCGGGAGGAGCTCGCGCTGCACCGCAGGCACTTGCCCGCGTAGCTCGATTGGACGAGCACCCGTTTCGTACTCGGGAGGATCCGGTTCAATCCCGGACACGGGCTCTGACGATCGCAAGCGGTCGCTCCACGAAATAGCAACTCCCCCCCTTGCGAAGACAAGACGAAGACACAAGTTGAGGCGGCGCCGACCGGCCGGAACGCGAGAGCGAGACGACGGGACGACGACGCGACAGCGAGAAGGAAAATGAAACGCGCCCCTTGCGGAGCGGCGAGCGAGTGACGATGTTGTCGCCGCGACGCTCCTGCCGAAGCGGCGAGGTCGCCCGCGTAGCTCGAACGGACGAGCACCCGCCTTGTAAGCGGGAAGGCTCCGGTTCGATTCCGGACACGGGCTCCGACACGAGTCCCTGGGCTCTCGAGCCGAACAAGACTCCCGCGTCGCCGGCCGAGAGGCCTGGAGGCGCCGAGCGCACCTCGCGCTCCCCGCCTGGCGGCCCGCCGCCGACCAGGCGCTACTCTTCCGCGACCGCGCGATACGCGCGACGCCCTCCGACGTTCGCTGCCCACACGAAGAGACCATGAACGCCAACTTGCCGGCTCGACCCCGGCCAACGGCTCCGCGGCCTCGCCGCACATCGCGGCTTCTTCACTCGGGCACCGCGCACGGTTTTCGAGACTTCGTCCGCTAGAGCAGGCCCCACACGCAAAGGAAATAGCTGGTTCGATTCCAGCCATCGAAGCCAAAACCTTTCGATGAGACCCTGAGGTAGGGTACCGGCCTGTCACGCCGTCTTCACGAGACAATGGCTTGCTCACTCGGACGTAAACTCTCCCGGCGGCGCGCGCCGAAAAGCCGCGCCGCTTCTGCTCCCGTCATCTAGTGGTCTGGATCTCCGCCTTTCAAGCGGATGGTACGGGTTCGATCCCCGTCGGGAGTGCTAGGCGTGGATGGTCGCAAGACCTGAAGCGCCCTAATCGTGTGACGTTACTCGTCTAGAGACGAGGACTGACTGTGAATCAGTGGAGGCGGGTGCGATCCCCGCACGTCACCCCGGGCTTCGGCCCGAATGTCCTCGTGGCCGAACGGACGAGGCGCCGGTTTCCTAAACCGGTCGATGCAGGTTCGAGTCCTGCCGGGGACACTCAGACAATGTCCCCGTGGCCGATCGGAGAGGCGCTCGCCTTCTAAACGAGCATCAGGCAGGTTCGACTCCTGCCGGGGACACCGCGCCTCTGGCGCAAACAATGCCTCGTGACGCGACTGGGTCGCGGAGCCTCTGTCTAAGGCTTGAGACGGGTTCGATCCCCGTACGAGGCGCTCATGGGTCGTAGAGTCATGGTGACCGGTCGGGCCTCCAAAACCCGAAGAGAGGGTTCGATTCCTTCACGGCCTGCTGCGGAGTCCGCTCGCGGACGACGCTGGATGCAGCGACAACGAGGCCGTGTACTTCACGAAATGGGGCGATAGTTCAACAGGAGAACGATGCGTTCGCATCGCATAAATCGGGGTGCGATTCCCCGTCGCTCCACCGGGTCGAGAGGCCCGCCTTCCCATGGGATCGTAGCTCAAACAGGAGAGTGCCTCGATGGCATCGAGGAGGTTGCGGGTGCGATTCCCGCCGATTCCACTGTCTCGAATGCAGAAGAGGACTACATCCGTAACTATAACGGTCCTAAGGTAGCGACGTTCGGGCGACCGACTCAGCGATGGCACCGGAGAGTCTCCGACTCGAGGGTGCGGGGCGAACGGGGCGAGCTCGCAAGAGCAAACCCAATGTGCAGATTGCGGGGAGCTGCGAGAGCAGCGAGCCGCGACGTCTTCTTCAATCTCGTCGAGACTTCTCTTTTTCATCGAACATCAATCACGCGGGTATCGTCCAAGCAGAAGGATTACGGTCTTCCAAACCGTGAATGACGGGTGCGATCCCCTCTACCCGCTCAAGCTGGCGCGCAAGCGCTGGCCTTGTCGAGCTGATTCTCCGGCGAGGATCACCGGCTGCAACCCGGTGCGCGAGGGTTCAACTCCCTCTCGGCTCTCTCGGCGGCGCGCTCGCCAGCGCGACCAAAGACTAGTGGACCCGGTTGGCCGGGCAATTGGATTACGACGGGTTGGTTACCCTGGACTCTCTGATAAGGAGCCCGCACTGCGTTCGATTCGCAGGTAATCCACGACTCGCAGATCGCGAGGAGTATCTTTTTGCGGCGCGGGTCGTCTAGGGACGACACCTGTATGACTAACAGGACCAGACAGGTGCGATCCCTGTGCGCCGTACCGCGAGGCCTTGCGCGCCTCGCTCCTCACGAATGAACCGAAACGGGCTTGTCTGAGAGGTCAGAACGCTGTCTTGCAAACAGAGTTTCCGGGTGCGACTCCCGGCTCGTCCACTGCCGCTTCACGCGGCTTCCTGCGAAGGGAGATTCACTGGCAATGAAGTCACTTCTCAGACACCTGTCCATGGCTCAACCTGGCTAGAGCATTCCGTTCGGGTCGGAAGGATTGGAGGTTCGAATCCTCCTGGACAGACTCAAGATAGAGCTCAGGCGACTTCGTCGGTCGCTAATCCGTAAGCGGGCTCTCTAAAAGACGAACGCGCCTGTTCCGCGAGGAAACGACCATGCGCCCGAGGCCCTGCCCCAGCGGAGCTTCACGCATGCGAGAGTCCCCCGGACGGAACGCGTCACATACCGATGTGATCCCAACTGGCAGAGGTGTCCGTCTCAGAAACGGAAAGTTGAGGGTTCGACTCCCTCCATCGGTACCGAACGTCCGGGAATTCGCGCCTTAGCGGGGCCGCGCTCGTAGAGCAAGGCCCCAATCGAAACGCGATGCCCGGGACGCGATACGTCGTCGTGGTGGAATTTGGCATACACAACAGCTTGAGGTGCTGTGCTCCATCCGGAGTCTGAGGGTTCGAGTCCCTCCGGCGACACTAGCGCTATCCCTGCATCGATCGAGAAGAGGCCGCGATTTCTCGTGCGTACGAATCACCCTCCGAAAGGAGAACTGTCCCGTGCTCACTCGAAAGAAACGGTAGTCCCATGCAAACCCTGATGCTGACCCCCTGGATGGCGCCTCACAAGATCATCTCCTGGCAACGCGCTGTCGTCCTCGCCTACATCGGCAAGGTCGAAGTCATCGAGACCTGGGACGCGGAGCTCCGCGGCCCGAGCACCTCGATGCTCGCCCCCGCCGTCGTCCGGCTGAAGAAGGGGTCGGTGTCGACGAAGTCCAGCGTCCGGTTCTCCCGGGTGAACGTGTTCACCCGGGACAAGTTCCGGTGCCAGTACTGCGGTGAGAAGAAGACCCTCAAGCAGCTGAACTACGACCACGTGGTCCCCCGGGTTCAGGGAGGAAAGACGGTCTGGGAGAACATCGTCACCTCCTGCTACCCGTGCAACGATCGCAAGGGAAGCCGGACCCCGGAGCAGGCTGGCATGAAGCTGCTGCGGCAGCCTCGCAAGCCCGCCTCTCTCCCCGTCGTCCCGCCGATCAGGCTGGAAGAAGGACACCTCCCCGAGACCTGGCAGCCGTACTGCGATGGCTTCCTGTCTCAGGAGCCCCTCTCCGCCTGAGTCGAGATGACGACGGCCGAACCACCACTCCTGACGTCCTGGTCCATGACTCGAAACTGGACCATCTCAGGGCGTAGCTTAGCCTGGCAAAAGCGTCAGTCTGGGGGACTGAAGAGCGCAGGTTCGAATCCTGCCGCCTTGACTCATCGAACGAGAACGGAAGGCAAAACCGCGAGGCCGCGGTAATCGCTTGGAACGCGATGTGCACGGCATGAAACCGTGTGAGGTTCGAGTCCTCTGCTTTCCTCTGAATCGCCAGTTAGCTCAAAAGGTAGAGCGGCAGTTTGAAGCACTGCGCGTAGTGGGTTCGATTCCCTCACTGGCGACCGATAACGGAAGAAAAACTGGTCCGGGACCAGACTTGTTTCGAAAACAATGTGTACCCCCACGAGGGGTATGGGGTTCGACCCCTCTTTCTTCCTCCCGAGACACGACAACCGCCTCGAGCTTACACGCAAAGAGAAATCTTCCCGCAAGGCTGCGCAAGCATCCCTTCGGGGAGACCTTGGTTCGAATCCAAAACTCCTCACCACTTATGGGGAGTCTGCGCTTGGTGCGCCTTCGTCCGTAACACGACGTTGCCAATTCCCCGCGCTCGACACACTCGTCGTGTCTCGAAAATGTCGCCGCCACGTATGCGGCGGAAGAAGAACCGGCAGGGAGCCGGGGCTGCCTTGAAAGCAGAGCGCGTCCTCGCGAGAGGCGTGGGGTTCGAGACCTCCTTCTTCCTCTCCGTTTCGACAATCGATCAGGGCCTACACGCAATCATCTTCCTACGCAGAAGATCGAGAAGGGTTCGATTCCCTTGTTCTCCACCGCTCACGGGGAACGCCAGGTGGCTAGATTCCCCGCCCAGCTCACTCGTCGAAACAGAAGCTTCTCCTCGTCGTAGTGGATTCTACGCGTTGGTCTACGAAACCAATGGCCCAGGTTCGATTCCTGGCGAGGGGACCAAAGGGGGCCTTGGCCCGCCTACACCTTCGTCCTGACGGAACAGGCCCGAGCCTCCGAAGCTCGTCTCCCGGGTTCGACTCCCGGCGAAGGTGCCGCCCAGATCCTGGGTCGAAGATTTCGATCGTCCAATCCGTACGTGCCTACACGCAATGCGCTGATAACGCATGACCATCAAACCGTCGAGCCTGCGAGGGCCGTAATCTCTCGCCGGCTGGACGGTTGATGGTCAACCAGATCATGTGCACGAACCACTCGGGCGATCGCAAAAATGCACGGCAGCGTGGGGGAGTAGTCACCCTGCCAGCCTCATAAGCTGGAGACACTGGTGCGAATCCAGTCGCTGCATCCAAGACCAGCCATTGTCGTCGAGCCTACACGCAAATGACTCGCCCAAAGGTAGGGCACTAGCCTGCAAAGCTGGATGTTACGGGTTCGAATCCCGTGTCACAACCATCTGCGCTCGACGAGCTCGGTCGGTCTTCAATCACGTTTCTGTCGTCTAGACGGCCAAGGACACTGCTCTCTCAATGCAGGAACACGGGTTCGAATCCCGTCAGAAACGCCACTCAAGAGCTCCAACCCCAACCCAAGAAAGGAGAACGCCATGGTGATGAACAAGCAGTTGTTTTCGAAGAAGACTCACAACGAGGCTGGTGGCCCCGCCATTGCGTTCTCGCCCGAGCATGCGCTCGCGCAGTATGCCGTGACCGGAACGTTCCACGGGACGTTCTACGCGTCGGACGCCGAGCAGCTCGAGAAGGTCAAGGAGCTCGCCGCCTCGGTGGCGCCGGAGCTCGTGGCCAAGATCGCCATCTACTGCCGCAAGCACGGCCGGATGAAGGATGTCCCAGCATTCCTGGTGGCGCATCTGGCGACGCGCGACGTCGCGCTCATGCTGCGAGTCTTTCCGCAGGTCATCGACGACGCACGCATGCTTCGCGCATTCGTCGCGATCGTTCGCTCTGGAGTCACCGGCCGAAGGTCGTTCGGCTCGGCGCCGAAGCGCGCGCTCCGCGCGTGGTTCGCGGCACGCACTCCTGAGACCATCTTTCGCCAGTCCATCGGTCAAAGCCCGTCCATGTCGGACGTCATCAAGATGGTTCGCCCTCCTCCTCGGAACGACAAGGGCGAAGCCGATGCCGTCCGGGAGGCCCTCTACGGCTACCTCATCGGAAAGAACGTGGACCGCGCCCATCTCCCCCCGCTCGCGATTGCCTACGAGGCATTCAAGTCATCGGGAGGACCGCTCCCCGACGTGCCGTTCGAGATGCTGACCGCGCTCCCGCTACGCAAGGAGCACTGGACCGATCTGGCCAAGAGGATGACCTTCGGTCAGCTTCGCCAGAACCTCAACACCCTCTTTCGTCACGGCGTCCTCTCGGACGCCGCCATGGTGGAGGACATCGCCGAGCGACTCGAGGATCCGGAGGCGATCCGTCGCTCTCGTACGATGCCGTATCAGCTCCTCGCCGCGCACCGCGCGGTCGACGAGAAGCTGCCCCGGCCCATCGTCCAGGCGCTCGGCCGCGCCGTCGAGCACGCGGTCGGCAATGTCCCCGCCGTCCCGGGGACGGTCGCCCTCTGCCCCGATGTCTCGGGATCGATGCACTCGTCGGTCACGGGCCACCGCGGCAGCGCGACCTCCAAGGTTCGCTGCATCGACGTCGCCGCGCTCGCGACCGCGGCCTTCCTGCGGAGGAACGAGAGCGCGAAGGTCATCCCTTTCAGCGATCACGTGGTGCCGCTTCCGCAGCCCCTCAACGCGCTCGACTCGATCGTCTCCAATGCCAAATTGCTCTCGTCACTCCCCAGCGGCGGGACGGCTTGTGCCGCGCCCCTCCGGTGGCTCAACGAGAACGATGAGGCGCCCGACCTCGTCGTCTTCGTGTCCGACAATCAGTCCTGGGCCGACTTCCGTATCTCGCGGAGTCAGTCCGGCTCGTCGGGGACGCTGATGTCCGACGAATGGAACCGGCTCCGCAAGCGTAACCCGCGTGCGAAGCTCGTCCTCATCGACCTTCAGCCGAACGGGACCACGCAGGTCGACAACCGCGACGACGTCCTCAACGTCGGAGGCTTCTCCGATGCGGTGTTCGATGTCGTCGGCGCGTTCGTCGGCCAGGGGACCGGCGGCGAGGGGTTCCTCGGCGCGATCCAGGCGGTGACGATCGAGAACGTGTGACGCACGACGGAGTGACGGCAAATTCGCGCGCGAACGAGGTTCGCCGCGACCCATTCGTTGCCGGTCGCTCTCTTGCCGCCTACGCCCAGACAGCGGGGCACCTCACTGGTAGCGAGGAATGAGGAGGGTGCAAATCCCTCAGGTGGCTCTCGATGCGCCTCGTGCGCATCGCCGCGACGTTCTCCAGCGTCGCTTTCGCGGTGGTAGTTCAACAGCAGAACCCAAGTGCGCCACACTTGAGACCCGGGTGCGATTCCCGGTCACCGCTCCAATCACCGGCCGAGCGCCGAAGGTCGAGGCACCTTCGCGAGGCGACGCAGGTGACTCTCGCTGCGACTCTCGGAGGGAGGCGCGCCTCATAAGCGCGGCCGAGGCGGTTCGACTCTGCCCGTAGCGACCGATCTGGAGTGGTCCAACAGCAGGATGCGCGGCTTTGAACCGTTGAGATGGGGGTGCAAATCCCTCCTCCAGAACCTCGCCTCGACGACCGAGACACGCGGGACCCGTCATCTGGTGATGACACCTTCCTCACACGGAGGCCCAGGAGAGTTCGATCCTCTCGTCCCGTACCGGGGCTCACGCCCCTGACCACGTACTTATGGAAGCTAAACTCCCGGTGGCGGGAGGCCCCGCTGCTAATGGGGAGGTCCCGCGAGGGATGGTGTTCGACTCACCTGGCTTCCGCTGCAAAGGATGGACCAAGTTCGGTCCCCCCGAACGAGACGCCGAGTTTTCCCATGGATCGGACGCGGATATTGGCTGGCCGCGCCTCGCTGTAAACGAGGACCCTAAAGGCTATGGGGGTTCAATTCCCTCCCGATCCACCAAAGTCGTATCAAAACTAGATGTGCCTCTCACCGGCGTATTACGCTTGTCGGTATGAAGAAGGAGGCCATCCGCGTCTCTACGACGATCCCGGCGGCTCCCACCACGCTTTATTACGCTTGGCTCTCCCAGGAGCAGCACAGCGCAATGACCGGCGGCGGTGCGGCCAAAATCGATCCGACCGTCGGCGCGAAATTCAGCGCGCTCAACGGGCTGGTCAGCGGGAAGCTCGTCATCCTCGATCTCGGACGGCGGCTCGTCATGGCCTGGAGGTCTTCCGACTTCCCACGCGACGCGCACGACTCCCGGGTCGAGATGCACCTCGAGGCCCTCGGCGGCAGCACGCGCATCACGCTCATCCAGACCGAGATCCCGGAAGGCCTCGGCGAGAAGGTCCGCACCATCTGGAACGACCAGTACTTCGGTCCGATGCGTGTCTTCTTCAGTAAGTTCCTCCCCGATCCGAGGAACCCTCCGCCGCCGCGCCGGCCCATCCCCCCGCCCGACGAGGACGAGGAGGAAGAGGAGGAGACGCCGCCGGCCAAGTCCGCGAAGGGCAAGCCCGTGAGCGCGAAGCCCGGCAGCAGCAAGCCCATCATCGCCAAGCCCGCGCCCCCGCCGAAGTCGGAGAAGAAGCCGGAGAAGAAGGCGGCTACCCCGCCCCCGCCGCCCGCGAAGAAGAAGGCGGCCGCCGCTCCGCCCCCGCCCGCGAAGAAGAAGGCCGCCGCCGCGCCGCCCGCGAAGAAGAAGGCCGCTGCTGCGCCCGCAAAGGCGAAGAAGCCCGAGAAAAAGCCGGCGAAGAAGGCCGAGAAGCCCAAGCCGAAGAAGAAGAAGAAGTAAGCTCGGCCTCGCGTCTCGGGCCCCTCGTCGAAGGAGCCATGAAGGGCGTTCCTCCAACGAGGGACGCCCTTTTTGCGTTCGTTTAGAATGGCGCCGTGACCGACCTCGTCCCCGACCTTCTCTCGTTCCTCGGCGACTCGCCGACCCCGTATCACGCCGTCGCCAACGCAATGTCGCGCCTCCAGGCCTCCGGCTTCCAGCCGCTCGCCGAGAGCGACGCCTGGGAGTCGCTCGCGCCCGGGCGCTACGCGATGATCCACGGCGGCTCGAGCCTGTTCGCGTTCGTCATCCCGGAAGGAAAGAAGATCGCGGGCTTCCGCATCGTCGGCGCGCACTCCGACTCGCCGAACCTCCGGCTCAAGCCGAACGCCGAGTACAAGAAGGAGGGCTACGCCCAGCTCGGCGTGGAGGTGTATGGCGGCGTGCTCCTCAACTCGTGGCTCGACCGCGACTGCTCGCTGGCCGGACGCGCGTTCGTGCGCGACGGGTCGACGGGGAAGCTGGAACAGCGCCTCGTGAAGTTCACGAAGCCGATGTGCCGCGTGACGCAGCTCGCCATCCACCTCGATCGTGACGTGAATGACGGCCTGAAGCTCAATCGGCAGGAGCACCTCGCCCCGATCTTCGGCCTCGCTCGCGACGGCGCGCCCGACCTCGCGTCGATGGTCGCCGCCGAGCTCGCGGTGTCGAAGGACGCCCTCGCCGCCATCGATCTGATGCTCTATGACGTCGTCGCGCCCACGCTCGGCGGCCGCGACGAAGAGATGATCTTCTCCGCGCGCCTCGACAACCTGGGCATGTCGCACGCCGGCGTACGCGCGCTCGTCGAGGCGGCGCCGAAGGCGGCCGGCGGCGAGCTCGTGCCCGTGGTCGTGCTCTTCGACCACGAGGAGATCGGCAGCGAGAGCGCGTACGGCGCGCACTCCGGCTTCCTCCCGCGCGCGCTCGAGCGCATCGTCGGCGCGAAGGGCGGCTCGCGCGAGGACTTCCACCGCGCGCTCGCCGGCTCGCTCTGCGTGTCGGCCGACATGGCCCACGCCGTTCACCCCAACTACGCCGCCAAGCACGACGAGCGCCACAAGCCCGCGCTCAACGGCGGCCCGGTCATCAAGATCAACGCGCAGCAGCGGTATGCGACCTCCGCGTCCACGGCTGCGATGTTCCGTGAGCTCTGCAAGCAAACGGAGGTGCCGTTCCAGCACTACTCGCACCGCACCGACCTGCCGTGCGGGAGCACCATCGGCCCGATCGCGTCGACGCTGCTCGGCATTCGCACCGTCGACGTCGGCAATCCGATGCTCAGCATGCACTCCATCCGCGAGCTCTGCGGAGCGAAGGACCCCGCGTTCATGACGCGTGTGCTCAGTGCATTCTACAACCACCCCGATCCCGGCGGCGCGTGAGACGAGTCTTCGCGTTCGCCGCCGTCGCGCTCGTCCTCGTCGCCACCGCGTGTCGCAAGCAGGAGGGCGGGACCTGCAAAGGGAACGAGCAAGTCTGCGCCGACAAGGGGCACGCCCTCGTCTGTCGCGCGGGCACCTTCGCGACCGTCACGTGCGCCGGTCCGCTCGCGTGCTCGAAGTTCGAGAACCACGTCAATTGTGACACGTCGATCGGAGGCCCCGGCGACAACTGCATGGGCGAGGACGACGAATATGCCTGCTCGCCGGACAAGAAGCAGCTCGTCGTCTGCAAGAAGGGCCGCTTCGAGACGTCGCTGAGCTGCCGCGGCGCCGGGGGCTGCGTGATGGACGGCAGGATTCCCAATTGCGATGTCTCCGTGGGTGCGAAGGGCGAACCCTGCAAGAAGCCCGAGACGTTCGCCTGCTCCGAGGACGGCAAGCAGGTGCTCATCTGCAAGCTCGGGAAGCTCGAGACGTTCCGCTATTGCCGCGGCGTGAACGGCTGCGTGCCGAATGCCAAGGAGGGCCCCGCGTGCGACGAGTCGCTCTCGCTGCTCGGCGATCCGTGCGGCACGCCGGGCCAGATCGGCTGTTCCGCGGACGGGAAGCTCGAGCTCATCTGCCAGGGAGGCGTGTTCACGCGCTCGCGCGCGTGCAAGACGGGCTGCACGATCTCGACGAAGAACGGTCGCTCCGTCGACTGCAAATGAGCGCGACCGCTTTGGCTACTTGAGGTCGGAGCAGCAGCGAAAGCCGGTCGAGTAGTCGTGATAGCTGACGTCGTGCGCGTCGGTCTTGTAGCTGCAGCCATCGCCGTTCAGGTGCGTGTCCTGGTAGTAGCCGCCACGGAACACGCCGCGCGAGCCGTTCGTCTCCGACGTCCACTCGTGGAGATTGCCGACCATGTCGAAGACGCCGTAGCCGTTCTTGCAGTGCTCGTGCGAGCCCGTCGGCGACACCGTGTTCGGCGATCGGTTGATGCGCGGGTCGTTCATCGCCGCGTTCGAGGCGTAGACCTCTTCCATGCTGAGCTCGGGGTGGAGCGCCATCACCGGCGCGCGGCCAGAGTCGTTGCAGTAGCCGTCCTTGTGCTCGTCGCCGTACGGATACTTCGTCGGCTTGCGACCACGACACGCTGTCTGCCACTCCGCGCTCGTGCAGAGGCGCTTCTTCGACGCCTGACACGCCGCCTCCGCTTCGTTCTTCGAGATGTAGCCCTGGGGGACGACGCCCGAGCGCGAGGCGGCCTTCACCTTCAAGCCCGTGACGGGCTCGTAAGGCGCGTGGTTCACCTCCTTGCCGTCCCTGATCTCGACGATCGAGCCTTCGTACCGATCGATGCAGAACCCCTTCGGGTCGGTCTCGGTCGTGATGTAGCTCATGGCCGGCGGGCACGGACCGCGCGTGGCGTCCGCCGGCGTCGACGTGGCGAACAGCGAGCACGACGCGGCGAGGACGCCGAACGTCACGATCACAGAGCGGGTCACATTCGCCACGGGACGAGAGCTAGCTCAGGGCTACCCCCGGCGCCACTCGTCGGCGCTGTTTCCAGCAGCGCTGGACCTACTTCTTGTGGGACGAGGCCGAGCCCGACGGGATCGGGGGCGGCGGCGGCCTGTGCGACCCGCTGGCGGAGCCCGAAGCGGCGACGAAGGCGTGCGAGCTTTCGGCGGAAGCCGGCGTGATCATGAGAAGAAACGGGAACGCGGCGAGCGCGAGGAACCCGAGAGCGATAAGCGAATGGCGGCGCATGCGCGTACCTTATCGCACATTTGGCGATACGCAACCGTCACTGGTGCGGGATCAGGCCCGAGAACCACGCAGCGCCGGCGGCAACGACGACGACGAGGAAGACCACGATCCCGATCGCCTTTCCGCTACCGCCCCCCTCTTTTCCCGCGTTCGGGTTGTATCCGGAGCGTAGCGGCATCGGAGGCGGCGAGCCGGTGAGCGGGGCCGCTCCTCCCGCCGGCGGCGGCATCGACGGAGGCCGCGGCGGAGGGCGAGACTCGAGCTGAGGGGGAGCGTGATGCGGCATCACGGCCGCGATGGGCCCGGACGAGGCGACGGCGTCGTCCTCGAGCGCGGAGAGGTTGCCCTGCTCGAAGATGTCGCCCGGGAGAGACGTCCGGGCGATCGCATCGTAGCCGCCTTGCGGGCCGCCCGTGCGGCCCTGCGCGATCTCCTCCGCCCAGTTCGTCGGATCGACGAAGGCATGCGGATCGAGCGGCGAGCCCGCGAGGCTCACCTTCATGCCGGCCTGCGAGGCGCCGTCTTCCTTGAGGGAGGTGAACTCGAAGAGCGCCTCCTCGATCAGCTTGTCGATGATCGAACCCTGCGGCTGCCGCTGATTGCGCTGCTTGTCGCGCATCGTCGACTGCACGATGTTCGCGATGTCGAAGGTGCCGATCGCCTGGCCGTAGGAGAAGAGGAAGCGATTGAGGTCCTGGCCGAGCTCACGCGCCGTCGCGTAGCGAGCCATCACATCACGCGCGAGCGCCTTGTTCACGATGCGCTCGAGCTCGGGCGGCACGCGTCGATTCACCTGCGAGATCGAGGGGACCTGCGTCTGCTGGACCTTCTTCACCGTCTGGAAGTCGGTCTCGCCGAGGAAGAGGCGCTGCCCGGAGAGCAGCTCCCAGAGGATGATGCCGACCGCGAAGATGTCGGTCGCCGGGCCGACCTCCTGGCCCATCGCCGCTTCGGGCGAGAGATAGGAGAACTTGCCCTTGATGATGCCGGGCTCGGACTTCTCGAGCTGCGAGCTCGCCTTCGCGAGGCCGAAGTCCACGATCTTCACCTCGCCGTACTTCGTGACGAGCACGTTCGGCGGGGACATGTCGCGATGGACGATGTTGAGCGGCATGCCCTGGTGGTCCGTCAGCTCGTGCGCGTAGCTGAGACCCTTGCAGATCTCGTGACACACGAAGGCAGCGCCCGCGACGGGGAAGTCCTTGCCCTGCTTCTTCAGCGACTCCGCGATCGACTTGAGGTTCGCGCCGTCGACGAACTCCATGACGATGAAGTAGGCGTTGTCGCCGACGCCGATGTCGAACACCTGCACGCAGTTCGAGTGCGTCAGCTGCGCAGAGATGCGCGCCTCGTCGAGGAACATCGCGATGAAGCGCTTCTTCTCGGACAGGTGCGGCAAGACGCGTTTGATCGCGACTTGCTTGCGAAAGCCTTGAAGACCTTCGCTCTCCGCGCGGAACACTTCCGCCATACCGCCCGACTCGAGCTTTTCGACGACGCGGTATCTTTGTGCGCTCTCGGTCATTTGGGCTGGGCGACCCGGCACTACAGAGCGTCTCACCCCGCCTCTGGCCTCGTCAACCTGTCTCTGCCCGCGCAGCGTTCGTTGACACGAGCACAGCCTTTACGGATGCTGCGCGCGGCTTGCCCTTCGCCCGCCCTTCTATAACCGCCGTCCTCGGGATCGCGGCGCTCGCCTCGGGGGCCGACGCCCGCGCCGATGATGCGCCAGCGCCCTCGAAGCCCACCGCCGTCGCCGGGGCGACCGCGACGGACGCGGAAATCACGAGCGATACGGCGGCTCAGTTCTACGAGCTCCGCAGCCCATCCGGCCAAACCATCATCGCTCGGCGCCGCCTGACGACCACCCTCGGCGTGGCGGTGTACGACCTCCTGGACCGGCCGTCGAACGGCGCGCCCTACGTCAACGGCCCCACCCTCACCTTCCGGGCCCGGCTCCGCTACGACGCGGACTACGGCGGCGTCACCGAGGAGACCAACGAGAGCCGCCTCGATCGCCTGATCCCCGGATTCAACCGGGGGCCGGTGGACCTGATGTACGGCTACCTCGAGGGCCGCCGTTTCCTGAAGGGCTGGATGAACTTCCGGCTGGGGCGGCAGTACGTCACCGATGCCCTGGGATGGTGGTCCTTCGATGGCGGGCAGGTACAAATCACCACGCCCTACTACTTCACGCTCGAGGCCTACGGTGGCCTCGAGCAGCGGGGCGGGCTCCCCCTCTCCACGTCGCGCTACGAGCGCGACGGCGTCTGGCGCGGCGATCGAACCGACTTCGCCTCCAACGCCTACCCATCGTTCCAGCCGAACGACATCGCCCCCGCCGTCGGTGTGGCGGTCGAGTCCGCCGGGATCACGTGGCTCCACGGACGCGCCACCTACCGCCGCGTCTACAACACCGGTGACGTCACCGCCTCGCAATTTGCGAACGGCACGCGGACTCCGGTCTCCTATGACGGGACGCGCATCTCGCAGGAGCGCGTGGGCTACGCCGTCGACGGCGCGCTGCCCACGCTTGGCGGCGTGAAGGCCGGTTTCAACTACGACCTCTACGTGAAGACGATGGCGAACATCTTCGCGTCCTTCGACTGGTACACGAGCCGCAAGGTCACCCTCAGCCTCGACTACGACTACTTCCGTCCCACGTTCGACGCGGACTCGATCTGGAACTTCTTCATGGCGATGCCGATGAACGACCTCGGCTTCCGCGCGGCCTGGGATCCGAACCAGCGCCTCAGCCTGGCCGGTAGCCTCCACACCCGCATCTTCAGCGTCGCGACCGCGCCGGAGAAAGGTGTGTCCAACGAGTCACCCGCCGGGCTCACGCAGGCGAACTACTACCCCGCGAGCAGCATGTCCCCCGTCGGTGGCGCGACGCTCTCGGCGCGCTGGCGCATGGGCGAAGGTGGCTTCGGCGGTCGCGGCGCGGCCGACGTCGCGGGCAACGGCAACCGGATCGGCATGGACGTCTACGGCGACCGAACGCTCGAGAATCGCTACGTGTTCCAGGGTCGCGTCGGCGTCTGGGAATGGAACGACAAGCTGAGGCCCGATCGCGAGGCCACCGATCTCGGCTACTCCGTGGGCATCGGCTACAAGCTCGTTCCGAAGTCGTTGCTCCTGGCCGACTTCCAGCACGACATGAACCGCATCGCCGGCCAGCGCTTCCGCGCGATGCTCTGGCTCACGATCGCGCTCTCGTCGACGACGGGGGTGGGCCGATGAAGCGGTACCTGCTCGTCCTCGTCGCGATCGTCCTGTCGGCGCTCTGCATCGCGTTCGCGTCGGCCGATCCCGCGGCGCCCACGCCGCTCAAGGTAATGCCGCCGGGCGCGTTCGCCGACGACCGCGGCCCGTCCACCGCCGTCTTTCCGCCGCAGTCGCTGCCGCTGAAGTTCAATCACAAGCTCCACGTCGGCACGCAGAAGCTCAAGTGCGACACGTGTCACGCGAAGGCGGTCACGAGCAACTCGTCCGCCGACGGCCTGCTCCCTGCCGCCACCACGTGCGACGGATGCCACGGCTCGAATCACGCGAACCTCGACGACGTGAAGGCGGGCGACGAGGCGGTCGGCAAGTGCGAGTACTGCCACCTCAACTACAAGGACGGTGACGGCAACAAGGTGGCGCGCGTGAGCATCCCGCGCCCGAACATGGTCTTCAGTCACCAGAAGCACGCCGCCCGCAACATCAACTGCCAGCAGTGCCACGGCGACGTGCAGGAGCTCGAGCTCGCGACACGCGACCAGCTCCCGCGCATGCGCGGCTGCTTCGGCTGCCACCAGGCGCCGAACGCCGCCTCGCAGGGCGACGCGAAGAGCGCCTGCGAGACCTGCCACATCAAGGCGGGTTCGTCGGAGGGCGGCAAGATCCGGACGATGTTCGCGTCGGGGACGATGAACCCGCCCCGCTGGATGCACAACGCGCAGCACGCGCCCGACTTCCTCCAGCGCCACAAGATGGTGGCCGCGAACGACTCTCAGTTCTGCGCCAACTGCCACAAGGAAGACTTCTGCGTCGGCTGCCACGACGGGCGCGTGCGCCCGCGCAACATCCACCCGGCCGACTACCTGAACCTGCACCCGGTCGAGGCGCGGCTCGCGACCCAGAAGTGCACGAGCTGCCACCGCGAGCAGAGCTTCTGCCTCGGTTGTCACCAGCGCCTCGGCGTCTCGATGAGCGGCCCGACCGGCGTACGCGAGCCCGGCCGCTTCCACCCGCCGAAGAGCGAATGGAGCGACGCGCCGCGGCGTCCTGGCCACCACGCCTTCGAGGCGATGCGGAACCTCAACGCCTGCGTGAGCTGCCACATCGAGCGCGACTGCGTCGTCTGTCACGGCGGTCAGGGCATCGGCGGCGGCTTCAATCCTCACAGCGCGGGCTTCAGCTCGAGCTGCGCGTCGCAGATGCGCCGAAATCCGAGGCCTTGCTTCGTGTGTCACGACCCCGGCGCACCCGTGCTGCGGAGGTGCCAGTGAGCGGGGCAGCTTCGAACCGAAAAATAAGATGCGCGCCGGAGGCGCTCATTTGCGGGTCGTCGAGGCGCGAGCCCGAAATTGGCTTGCAGTTCGGCGCTGCGGCCGACTATACGGGCCCCTCGGCTACGTATCTCCCTTCGCCTGAGGAGGCCTTCCGTGAAAGAGCTGGTTCGGTACCTCTTGGACAACCTGTATGTGGACTTCCAGGGGGAGATCTCGCTCGATCAGGTGCGTCAGTACCTCCGCACGGACGAGAGCCGGGAGTCGAAGGCGCTGCTTCAGAAGCTGATCGAGGACAAGGGGGTCGACGACCTCCTCATCACCCTGGCCGACGTGCTCAAGGAGCACATCCGGACGGGCGTGAACGATCAGGTCATGAAGGAGCAGCTCGTGATGTACGCGGAAAGCTGATCCTGCTGAGCGCGGCCGCCGCGCTCAGCTCTGCGATCGCTTCGTCCGCCTGCGACATCAAGGACACGCAGCACGATCAGAACACGTTCGGGCCGAAGGTCCGCGTGATCGGGACCTCGTTCGATCGAACGGGCGGCACCGTCGCCTCCGACGACGCGATCCAGATCTCGTTCGATCGCTACCTGCTTCCCTCGACCGTGCTCCGTCAGGGCTACGGCATCGCGGACAATACGAATCAGCTCCTCCCCGTCGAGGGCTTCCAGACGATCTACGACCCGGTCGCCCGCACCGTCTCGATCGCGGGCCCGCAGGGTATCGGCACCCCGTGGCTCAAGGAGGGCCTCGAGTACAAGCTCGTGCTGTTCGTGCCGCCGAACGACGCCACCGATCAGGGCGGCTTTCGCGCCATCGATCGGTCGCCGCTCGACCAGACGTACACGTTCGTCTTCCGCGCCGCCGCGCCGAAGGGCGGCCCGGTCCGAACGGTCGATCCGCCCGTGAACTTCTGCGCCGACGTGCTGCCGATCTTCGCGCAGAAGTGCAGCGATCCCACGTGCCACGGCGCGCCACCGAACCCGACGGGCGGGACGCAGCCCGCGGCGTCGCTCATCCTCAGCAGCTCGAGCGGCGTTCGCGTCACCGCCATCGGTCGCGTCGCGCAAGGCTCGAACACGGGCGGGAGGTCGTTCGATCCCGCGCCCGCGAGCCCTATCTTCGGGGTCGACATGGCCCTCGTCGAGAAGGGAAATCCAGGCCTCAGCTGGCTCATGTACAAGATCGAGATGGCGCCCCTTCCCGTCGTGGACGCGGCCTCGCCCACCTCGTCGACGTACCTCTGCACGCCGCCGGCGGGCTCGGACGCAGTGCTCACCCCCGGCGATCCGTACACATCGCGCGCGCCCGTCGCGCAGGCGTCGGACGCGGAGCGTGAGCGCCTCGCCGACTACATCCTCGGTCGCTTCATGCCGTACCCGAGCGGCACCGTGCTGCCGGAGACGCAGCCGCTCACGTTCGAAGAGCGCGAGCGCGTTCGCCGCTGGATCGCACAGGGCGCCCCGGCGCCGGAGTGCGGCGGATGCGGCGGTGTCACGGCGCCAGCGTCCGCGCCAGACGCAGGCGCCACCGACGCGGGCCCCTGACGATCTACTGCCCGACGACCTTGTTGCGTCCGGCCTTCTTCGCTTCCTCGAGGTTGCGGTCGGCGCCTTCGTAGAGCGCCTGTGCGGACATGACGGTGGCGTTGAACGACGCCGCGCCGAGGCTCACGGTGCAGCCGAACTGCTTGTCGTCGACGATGAAGCGCGCGCTCTCGACGAGGCGCCGCACCTTCTCCGCCGCGACGAGCGCGCCCGGGAGCTCGACCTCGGGGAGCAGGACGGCAAACTCCTCGCCGCCAACGCGCGCGAGGACGTCCTGCTGGCGGAGCCGCGGCTTCACGACGAGCGCGAGCTGACGCAGGACGTTGTCGCCTGCGACGTGGCCGTACGTCTCGTTCACCTGCTTGAAACGATCGATGTCGAAGAGCAGGAGCGAGAGCGCGCGACGATAGCGGACGCTGCGAAGGTACTCGCGTTCGAGCGCTTCGTTGAAGTACCGCTTGTTGTGCGTCTGCGTGAGGGCGTCCATCGTCATCAGGCGATAGATCTCCTCGTGGTACTCCGACTCGATGTTGTCGCCCGCCATGTACTTGAGGATCGAGCGGCCGAGCTTGACCGTGTCGCCGTCCTTCAGCGGAGACTTCTTTTGTGACTGCTCGTTCACGAACGTCCCATTCGTGGAGCCGAGGTCTTCGATGACGTGCTGACGCCCATCGAACGTGATCCGCGCGTGATGGCGGCTGATGCTCTCCTGGTCGATCGGGAGGTCCGACTTCGACGAGCGGCCGATCTCGAAGCTGCCCGCGCCGAGCGGCGCACGCTTGCCCAGCTCGGGGCCATAGATGACCACGAGGCATGCACGAGCTGCCGGGGTCTCGGTACGGTCGTCGCTCAACGTACCGATCATACGGTTCGTCGGGGTTTGGGCCCAAAAATGAATCAGACGAGCCGGGGGCCGTCTTACCGGCTCAGGTAACCACCCCATGAGACGAGCGGTATTTGGGCTCGGTTTCGTCGTCTGTTGCGTCATGCTTGCTTGGTCTCCGGCGGCATGGGCCGACGACGAATCGCCGTGTTCTTCCGAGGGAAAGTCGTCCTCGGAGGAGTCGAAGGACGGCTCCGAGAGAGACGAGAAGAGGGACGCCTGTCGCTGCCGGTGCCGGCGCCAATCGGACGTGGAGCTCTCCGTGACGGGCATCCGCCCCTCCGTCACGCGGGTCGCGAATGGCAGCGCGACGACCACCGATCTCGGCGTCGCCTTCGCCGGCGCAGCGGACGGGTATGCGCTGAAGGACACCGCGCACACGCAAGCGCAGTGGGTCCTCGGTGGCGGCCAGGCCGGCTTCGAGGGCATGCTCGCGGGCGTCATCGAGCTCGGCTACCGCGCGAACGTGACGGAGAAGACGGGGCCCTTCGGTCGGGCGGGCGCAGGCGGGCGCCTCCAGGGCAACGACCGCCTCTACTTCTCCGCGCTCGAGCTCCCGCGCATGTCGCTCGGGTGGCAGTTCATGTCGCAGAAGACGGTGCTGGAGATGGGCGGCCGCGCCGGCCCCATCCTCACCGGCCGCTTCAACCCGGGCGACGACGGCGTGCGGAGCATCTCGGGCTCGATGGAGGTCGGCGTGTTTGCGTCGATGCAGTTCGACTTCATCCGCCTCGAGGCCAACGCGATGCGCATCGATGCGAAGAAGACGGGCGACCACTCGCCCGTCGACATCGGCCACGCCGCGCTCTGCGGGATCGCGGGCAAGCTCGGCATCTGCGCGGACATGACGATGTTCCGCGGAAGCGCGCGCTTCGGCGGGCCGCCGGGCAGCCCGACGGCGCACTTCGATCAGGCCGTCGCGATGTATGCGGGCATCACGCTCGGCGCCGCGAGCTGGTAGCTCAGACGGTGAACTCGCTGAGCTGGATGCGGGCGCGGTCGGCGATGCCGAGGCCGAGATCCTGGCCGATCTTGATGTAGTACGGCTCGAGGCCGACCTCACCGAGAGCCTTCAGCTTCGCTTCGACGCGCTGCTTGTCGATGACCTCCCAGCCGATCGCGTCGATGGCGACGGGATCGGTCGAGGCGAAGATCGACTCGTAGACCTTGTTGTACTCGGGGCGCTTACCGAGCGGCCCGCCGTCCGGCATGGTCTTGAACGCGTCCGCGATGTTGAGGCGAACGCGGCTCTTGATGACGTCCTGCGCGTACAGCAGCGCGATCTGCGGCGACGCGTGGTGGCCGTGGAACTCGTGCGGGTTGACGCAGCAGCCGTGCGTCATGTTCTTCATCGCACCGGTGTAGCCGCAGATGGAGTGGTGCTTCACGAGCGCGAAGTTGATGCACGCGGTCGCCTCGGTGAGCCAGCGTGCGAACTTCGTCTTCACGCCGCCGGTGCCAGGGATCGTGCGCTCGTCCATCGTCGCGTTGCCGTTTGCGTGCGTCTGGATGGCAATGCCGGCCGGGACGTTCTGCGCGGAGAGGCGCGTGGCGTTGAAGAAGCCAGGGTACTGCTCGAGCAGCGTGATGTTCTTGGCGGGGACGCCGCCTTCGATCATCGCCTCGAGGAACGGAAGGATGAGCTCCTTGTTCGTGGCGAACTGCGGCTGCGCGATGCCGTTGACCTTCACGCACACCGTGTCGTTCGGGTGAACGAACTGCATCACGGCCGTCTTGAGGTCCGCCTTGCCGGTGAGCTCCGTCAGCGCCTTGGTGAGCATCGCCTTGGCGTCGTCGGCCTTCGGATAGGTCTTGTTCGCCTGCATGCAGTCGGCCTTCGAGACCTTGACCACCTTGCCCGGTGCGTTGAACGGGGTGAACCCGTCCGGCGGGGCCGCCGCGAGCGACTTCGCCTGCGCGGTGCCCGACGCGAGCGTCGTGACGGCGGCGGCCGCGGCCGCGGCGCCTCCCATGAACGTGCGGCGACCAACGGAGAGGCCACCGAGGCTCGGATCGCCCGAAAGCTCCCGCTCGATCAACGCGATGCCGTCCTTCTCGTTCATGACAAAGCCTCCGTGCTCTCGACACCTTACACGTATGGACCCGGGGTCGCCAGAAGAGCGGACGCGCGGCCCCACGCCCCCGTATGCGTGCTCGACGAAGCGTGTTCACGACCGGTGCAGGACCTCTTCAACCACCTGGCCCGGGCCGGCCAGGTGGCATGGCCCGGCCACCTGCGGAGGGCGCTAACTCCGCGAGATCGCGTGCGCGCTCTGCTGGCGCGGGGCTTGTTAGAGCGCGTGGCGGAGGTGCGCGATGCCGCTCGTCGACGGGGACACGAAGCTCAGCCAGGAGATCGACCGCACGCGAGGGAGAGAGGAGGGTGCCGGCTCGCGGTGGTTCACGGTCGCCGCGCGTGTGGTCATGGTGGCCGCAGCGCTCGTGGTGCTCGCCTCGATCGGTCGCTTCGCGGCGCGGCGAGCGGCGGCGGTCGCGAGCAGCGCATCCGTCGACGCCGGTGATCTGCGCGCGGCACTGCCCGCGACGGAGCGCGCCGCGGTGGACGCGGCCGTGCCCGCGTCCGCGCCAGCGCCAGCGTCCACCGCAGGCGCCGTCGCGGGGCCCGCCTCCACCGGCGATCCGGTCTACGTGAACTACGCGAGCGCGGAGGAGCTGCGCCGCCTGCCTGGCATCGGCGCCAAGCGCGCCGAGGCGATCGTGGCCCTGCGCGGACGTATGGGACGCTTCCAGCGCGTCGAGGATCTCCTGCGCGTGAAGGGCATCGGGCGCGCGACGATCAAGAAGCTGAGACCGCTCGTGCGCCTCGATCCGCCGCCCCGGGGCGACGCGGGAGGACCGTGATGCGGCCGCTCGTGCTCCCGTCAGACGCGGAGCGCCCGTACGAGGGCGCCGGCGACGTCCTGGCGAAGCTTGTACGATGCACGGTTCGCGACGAGCAGCGTCGAGACGGCGAGGACGTCCTCCTTCACCTCGAGGCCGTTCTCGGCGAGCGTCTTGCCCGTCTCCACGAGGTCGACGATGAGGTCGGCGAGGCCCGTGAGCGGCGCGAGCTCGACGGAGCTCTGCACATTGACGATCTCGACCTGCACGCCGCGGCTCGCGAAGTGCTTCGCGGCGAGGCGCGGATACTTCGTCGCGATGCGCGGCATCCGCGCGAGCCCGGCGAGCGGATCGCCGACCTTCCCGCAGACGCAGAGGCGGCAGCGCCCGAGCCCGAGATCGACGGGGTAGTACGCGTCGAGGTCGCGCTCCGCGACCACATCGCGCCCGCAGACGCCGAGGTCAGCGGTGCCGTACTCGACGTACGTGGGTACGTCGTCCGGCTTGAGAAGGAGCATGTGGAGGCGGTGGCCCTGGAAGTCGGCCTGGCGGATCAGCGCGCGGCTGTTCTCGTCGAGGGCCGCTGCGAGCTCCGTCCCGTCGGGACCGGTCATGCCGGCCCTGGCGAAGAGCTTCGTGACGGGCCCGAGCGTGCGGCCTTTCGGGAGGGCGATCGTGAGCGCGACGCTCACGACTCCGCGCCCTTGACCCGCTTCACGTCACCACCGAGCCCGCCGAGCTTCTCCTCGATGCGCTCGTACCCGCGGTCGAGATGGTAGACGCGGCGGACCTCGGTCTCTTCGCCCACGTCTGCGGCGAGGCCCGCGATGACGAGCGAGGCGCTGGCGCGGAGGTCGGTCGCCATCACCGACGCGCCGTACAGCTTCGCGACGCCCTGCACCACCGCCGTGTTGCCGCGTGGCGCGATGATGGCGCCCATGCGCTGCAGCTCTGGCACGTGCATGAAGCGGTTCTCGAAGATGGTCTCCGTGACGACGCTCTCGCCGCGCGCGAGGCACATCATCGTCATGAACTGCGCCTGCATGTCGGTGGGGAAGCCGGGGTGCGGATTGGTCGTGATGTTCGTGGCGCGGAGCGGGCCGCGGCGGCGTACGCGGATGTTCTGGTCCTCCGTCGCCACCTCCACCCCGGCCTGGCGCATCTTCACGGCGAGGGCCTCGAGATCGCCCATCTCGGCGCCTTCGAGGACGACGTCGCCGCCGTCGAGCAGCGCTGCTGCGCACATATAGGTCCCGGCCTCGATGCGGTCGGGGATGATCGCGTGATCGAAGGGCGCGAGGTCGCCGGGGTCGCGACCGACGATGTGGATCACGTCCGTGCCAGCGCCGTTCACCTCGGCACCCATCTTGTTCAAGATGCGCCCGAGCTCCTCGACCTCCGGCTCGCGCGCGCAGTTGACGAGCGTGGTTCGGCCCTTGGCGAGCGCCGCCGCCATCATGAGGTTCTCGGTGCCGGTGACGGTGGGCATGTCGAACACGACCTCCGCTCCCTTCAGCCGCCCGCCGTTTCCGGCCTCGGCGATGACGTAGCCGCGTTCGAGCTTGATGGTGCAGCCCATCGCCTCGAGGCCCTTGAGGTGCTGGTCGATGGGACGCGCGCCGATCGCGCAGCCGCCTGGAAGCGAGACCTTCGCGCGGCCGAAGCGCGCGACGAGCGGGCCGAGCACGAGCACCGAAGCGCGCATCTGCTTGACGAGCTCGTACGGCGCCTCCGGCTTCACGTTGGAGCCCGCCGCGACGTGCACCTCCGGGGCCGCGAACGCGACGTCGCGCCCGAGGAAGCGAAGGAGCGCGCTCGTCGTCTCCATGTCGCGCAGGTGCGGGACGTTGCGCAGCTTGCTCGCGCCATCGCTGAGGAGCGTGGCGCAGAGGATCGGGAGGGCCGCGTTCTTGGCGCCGCTGATGCGCACCTTTCCAACGAGAGGCTTGCCGGTGGCCTTGATCCGCAGCGCATCCATGGCCCACACAAATGCCGGAAAAACCCGCGGAGGCCAAGCAATGAGAGCGCGGACGCGCTCGCGGACGCCGGGCTACTCGCTCCGCACGAGGCCGACGCGTGGCTGTTCTTCGCTCCATTTGGCGACGGCGAGCGCGTCGCCGAACGGCGCTGGTCGACCGCGGAGCTCGGCCGTACCGGCGAGGACGGCGGGCGCGTGGTAGCAGGTCGGGTCGTACCGGACGAGGCCTTCGCGGGTGGAGATCCACACCTCGCCGCCGTTCATCGTGAGCCCCGACGCATAACGGATATCGCCGTACACGTCCTCCGCGGTCCCGCCCGAGACGGGCGCGCGACGGAGGCGGCCGTCGCTCCGCTCCCCGCGCTCGAGCCAGTAGACGACGGTGCCGTCCGTGACGAGATCGGTCGGGTCCATCGCGGAGGCGATCGTCCTCGGCATCTGCCAGGGCTGCCGGCGGGGCATCCGCGTGAGGCCGCTCCACCGCGAGTACGTGTAGACGGCGTGGTCGTCGACGGCGATGACGGGCACGGTCGACGCTCCGCCTGCGGGGAGCGTCCAGACGGCGCCGCCGTCCTCGACCTCGTACGACGCGTCGTGGAGCGCGTAGAAGAGGCTCGTCCCCCGCGCGACGAGCTTCGACATCGGGACCGTGACGATCTCCGAGAAGCCGTGGACGACGCGCGCGGGGTCGCGCTTCTCGACGTAAGAGAGGATCCGCCGGTCGGCGTCGCCGGACACCCAGTAGATGCGGCCGTCGGTGACCGCGAGGTCGAGCACGCGTGTCTCGGAGGTCGCCACCGCGCCGTCGACCCAGTGGTCAGGCCAGCGCGATGCCGATGGTGGGTCAGCGGTCGCGGCGCGATGGATCACCCGGTCCTCCGCCCAGTAGACGCCGCTCGCGTCGGTCGCGACGTGATCGACGGGCCGCTTCGTGATGATGTCTTCACGGACCGAGACGGGCGGAGTCGGCTCGGGCCGGTGGCCGCGCGGGGCAGCCGTGCACAGCGGGGGCAGGACCGCATGAAAGCCGTTCTCGAGGGTGGCCGGCTCCCACGGCGTCTCGTCCAGATCGCGCACATCCCGCTTCCCGCAGGCGGCGGAGAGGACCGCGAGGGCAAGCACGACCACGAGGCGCACGGGGGGAAGACGCGCGCGCCCGCGGGATTGTTCCCGCGGTCAGGCCTTCTTGGCCTTCGCCTCTTTCTCGGCCTTCAACCGGGCCTTGAGACGGGAGGCATACCCTTCCTTGTTCTCCTGCTTCGCGCGGCCGATCGCGAGGGCGTTCTCGGGGACGTCCTTCGTCACGGTGGTGCCCGTGCCGACGTACGCGCCGTCGCCGATGGTAACGGGCGCGACGAGCTGCGAGTCCGAGCCGATGAACGCGCCCTTGCCGATGCGCGTGATGTGCTTCGAGAAGCCGTCGTAGTTGCAGAAGATGGTGCCGGCGCCGATGTTCGCGCCTTCGCCGACGAAGCCGTCGCCGAGGTACGCGAGGTGGTTGGCCTTGGCGCCCTTGTCGAGGCGCGTCTTCTTCAGCTCGACGAAGTTGCCGACGTGGGCGTCCTCGCCGACGTCACTCTCGGGCCGGAGATGCGAGAAGGGGCCGATCTGCGCGCGCGCGTGGACGATGGCGTCGGTGACGACGCTATACGGCTTCAGCGCCACGCCTTCCTCGACGACCGCGTTCGTGAGCACGCAGCCCACGTCGACGAGCGCGCCCTTGCCGACCTTCGTGTTG
This sequence comes from Labilithrix sp., assembly GCA_046351255.1. Lineage (GTDB taxonomy): Bacteria > Myxococcota_A > Polyangia > Polyangiales > Polyangiaceae > Labilithrix. Next base: position 67,142 of record JAXLYU010000022.1, on the reverse strand, counting down.
CCCCGCAGGACCGCGAAGCTCTCGATCGTCGCGTCGGGCTCGATGGTCACGCTGTCCTCGATGCGCGCGCCGTCGCGGATGGTCACGCCCGCCACGCGGTGCTTCTTCGAGATGCGCGCGATCATGGCCGCGTCGATGGCGGCGAGCTGCGAGCGATCGTTCACGCCGTCCATCACGCTCGCGTCGGAATGGACGCCGACGACGCGCTTCCCCTGCTTGATCGCATACGACACGATGTCGGTCAGGTAGTACTCGCCCTGCGCGTTGTTCGGCTGGAGCGAGGCGAGCGCCTCCTCGAAGAACGCACGGCTCGCGGCGAAGATCCCGGGGTTCCACTCCTTCGTCGCCTTCTCCGCGTCCGTCTTGAGGTCGCGGTGCTCGCGGATCTCGACGATCTCGCCCTTCGCGTCCCGGAGCACGCGGCCGTAGCCCGTCGGGTCGTCGATGGTGCAGGTCGCCATCGCGATGGCGGCGTCGGGCGAGACATCGAGCATCTTCACAACCGGCTCGATGTCCTCGGCGCGGAGCATCGGGACGTCGCCGTAGAACAGGAGGATGCGCTCGCACCCCGGCCCCACGCCGGAAAGCCCGGCTTTTGCCGCGTCTCCGGTCCCGCGCTGGTCCTTCTGCACCGCTGTCGTGACGTTCGATCCGAAGGCCTTTGCCAGATATGCTTCGACGGCTTCTCGTCCGTGTCCCACGACCACGACGACATGGGCGCAACCAGCGTCCAGCGCCGCGCGTACGGGGTAATGAACGAGAGGCCGACCAGCGACGGGGTGAAGAACTTTCGGGAGCGAGCTCTTCATGCGGGTGCCCTGACCCGCGGCCAACACCACAGCCGTCGTCCTGGTCGCTTGGCGGTCGTTCGAAAACATGGCGCGTCTTTCGCTTGAGAAGTGAGTGGAGAGGGATCTTGATGCGACGGAATCGACCGCTGCGAGCGGAAGCTACGGAGAAACCGGCGAGCATCGACTTTAGTCGATGTGATCTGGATCCGACGCGATCCTCCAGACATCCCGACTCGGATAGTCAGGTCCTGTCTCGTACCACCCGAGCCGGCGGCTCCTTGACGAGACGCGTCACGTTTCTCGGCCTCGTCGGACTCTCCACGCTCCTCGCCGGCGCTCCCGCTTGCCACGAGTTCGACACCACCCGCCAGCTCCCGCCGCGCGGGTCCGTGGGGCAGGAGATGTACGGCGTCCTCTGTGATCGCGTGGCGGCTCAGGCGCTCCGCGAGGATCTGACCGGCGCCTCGTTCAAGGACGTATGCCACAAGCCGAAGGACGGTGAGTTCGCCAGCAACGTCAATCGCGATCTCCTCCCGCCGCTCACGATCGGCGCCCGCGATACGCAGGGCAACGAGGTCCCCGTCGAGAAGCAGAAGGCCGACCGCGATCGCTCGGTCGCGAAGATCGAGGCCCTCGCGCGGCGACGCCAGGACCTCATTCGCGCGCTCGATGCGACGTTCCCCGAAGGCGACACGATCGCGATCAAGAACATCGGCGCCGCCGACCCGACGAAGAGCTGCGACGCGCCCGCGAAGAGCGGCGAGGGGCTCCTCACCGACGCGCTCGCCGACATGCTCGGCAAGATGGGCCCGCTCTACCTCGATGGGACGCTCCCGCAGTCGACCGAGTCGCTCGCGCGCGTGGTCGACGTCTTCCAGAAGGACGAGAAAGCGCAGCAGGCGTGGCAGCGCATCAGCGCACGCCAGGGCTATCGCCCCGTCGAGACCGCCCTCGGCGCGGTGCGCCCGATGGTCTCGTATCCGGGTCTCCGCGACCTCGCGAACTCGTCGCTGCGCCTCCTCTCGGCGGACTCGAACCCGTACGATCTCCATCCGCGCTTCGACGCGCAGGGCAAGCGCATCCCCGTCGCCGGCACCGCGAACGCGGCCTTCAACAAGATGCTCGAGGTCGGCCACGAGGAGCTCCTCGCGGTGAAGGCGGACCCGAAGCTGCCCGCGCTGAAGGAGTCCGTCGATCCGACCGGCCGCGTCGTCATCTCGCGCCCGCGCGACAACATCGAGATGATGCAGCGGTTGCTCTTCACGGAGGACGACTCCTTCGTGAACGGCAGCTCGCGCTTCATCGTGCGGCGAGACTCGCGCGGCTATGCGCGCATACGCAACGGCGAGGTCCCCTCCCCCTTCCTCGACAACGACAAGGACGGCCTGCCCGACCTCGACGAGGTCGGCAACTTCAAGACCGCCAACGGCTCGCTCGCCCCGTCGCCGTTCTCGTATCCGGGCAGCGGCGCGTTCTCGCGCGACGCGCAGGACCGCGCGACGGCCGGCGGCGGGCTCGTCTACGACTACCTCGACACGAGCCGCACGTTCGCGGCCCAGATGATGAAGGACATGAAGCCGCTCGTGAACTCCGACCCGGAGGCCAAGCACGAGACGCTCATGGACATGATGGGCGGCCTGCCGATCATGATGGGTCCGCGCGAGACCCGCACGAAGACGTACGAGAACGGCACGAAGGTCCAGTTCGACGGCATCAAGGTCAACGAGTCGCCGATGCTCGACCTCATGTGGGCGCTCGGCGCGATCCTCGGCGATCAGACGGCCGACCTCACGCTCGCAATGACGCGCGACCTCTTCACGACGAACGCGAAGAACATGGCGCGCGTCACGGGCGCCATCAACACCGCCTACGACATCGCGCAGAAGCACCCGGAGTCGGCCGTCCCGCGGAGGTCCCTCTTCTGGGACGAGCAGCTCGAGCTGATGGCGGAGCTCGTGAAGGAGCCGGGCCTCCTCGAGGACGTCCTCCGCGCGTTCGCCGCGCCCGAGTCGCAGCAGCTCGGCGTCATCTTCTCCAAGTTCGCGCAGTTCAAGGACGCCATCAGCTACGACCGCGACAACATCAACGGTCCGGCGAAGAACCTCACGACCAACAACACGGCCGAGCCGAAGACGCCGGTCGATCGCACGGCCAAGATCACGGGCGACAACCGCAGCTTGCTCATGCGGTTCCTCAAGGCGATCTACGACACGCAGGGCGTGACGGCGTGCAACCGTCAAGACGCGAAGCTCCACGTGAAGGGCCTGCCCGACATCCCCTTCCTCTCCTTCAAGGAGTGCGAGGTCTTCAAGATCCCGGACCTCGCCCGCTTCTACGTCCAGTCGATCGGCGACGCGTATCACAACGCGCCCGACAAGAAGCGGGACCGGAACGGCAACCTCGTCGACAACCTCCCGCCGCCGGGCACGATCAAGATGCGCTCGGGCCTTCTCAGCGCCGTGTCGTCCGGCAGCCTCATCGAAGACTCGAGCGGCATCACGGGCATGTACGACGCCGTCGGTGGTGTCTTCGGGCTCGGCTCCGTGATCGCCCCGAAGCCGAACTTCCTGAACCGGCTCGTGCTCTTCGATCAGAAGGGCGACACGAAGAACGACATGACGAAGCTCTTCGTCTCCGATCTTCAAGGCGAGCACTTCGGCACCAACGCGTGCCCCGAGCGGCTCATCGACGACCCCGTCGACGACATCCAGACCGAGCCCGACGGCAAGGTCCACGGCCTCCGCAACTGCCCCGACGGCATGTGGATGGAGCAACGCGACAAGGACAGCCTCTTCCCGCTCGAGCACTTCGGCTTCTACGACGCGATCAAGCCGCTCGTCACCGCGTTCATCCGCCACAACCGCGAGGACCTCTTCCTCTCGCTGTCGGCCGCGATCTACAAATACCTGCCGAACCAGGACGCCACGGCGGAGGAGTGCAAGGGCGCGGGCGGCAAGGACTGCCCGCGCGACAACGCCGTCAGCTACGAGCCCATCATCGCGGAGGCCTTCGGCGGCGACGTGGTGCCCGCGCTCGGCGAGCTCGTGAAGGTGCTCGACACGATGAACGTGAAGAGCTGCGACGGCCCGCTCGATGCGAACGGCGCGTGCCCCGAGGCGAACGTGAAGTTCAACAGCGGCATCGACGTCATGGCCGCGACGACACGCGCCGCGCTCGATCCGAACCGCGCGAAGAACATCAAGCTCACCGACCGCAAGGGTAACCCGGGCACGACGAAGAACGACGGAACGCCCGTGGCCCAGGTCACGCCGGCGTACCTCCTCACGAACGCACTCCTCGGCATCGACATCGCGTTCGACAAGTACGAGGAGCAGAACCCGAAGGACACGGAGCGCCGCATCGGCTGGCGTCGAGCGCGCTCCCAGCTCGTCGATCAGTTCCTCGGCGTGAGCGGGATCAAGTCGAACAGCTCGTTCGCGAACCCGACCATCGCGAAGATGACGCCGGTCATCCTCGACATGCTACGCGCGCAGCTCTGGGCGCACTGCCCGGAGACGTTCCTCTCACCGCTCGACGACGGCAAGCCCCATCCGGTGTGCCAGTGGGCGCGGACCGAGCTCGTGCAGAAGGCCTCGGACTCGCTCGCGGGTCCGCTCGCGACCACCGGCATCGACGTCATGGACGCGATGCGGAAGGATCCGCAGGCCCGGCGCGAGATGGAGAAGATGATGGAGTACCTCGTCGACTCCAACTCCAAGAACGACGCGCTCGCCGGCGTCCTCGCCTCCGCGAACGACATGATCCAGATCCTCCGCGACGACGAGAACCTCATCCCGCTCCTGAAGGTCGCGGCCGCCGCGGTCGACGGCTCGAAGTACGACGATCAGGGGCGCCTGACGGAGAAGAGCCTCATCGACGCTCAGATGGCGCTCCTCGCGCGCATGAACGGCAAGTACTTCGACGGCAACGGCACCGAGATCTGCTCGAACGAGGTCGATCCGAACCAGGTGCTCTCCGCCATCATGAGCCGCGCGGTGACGCCCATCAAAGACGGCGACTTCAAGGGCCAGACGCCGCTCGAGGTCATCATCGACGTCATCGCGGACGTGAACCGCGTCGACCCGGCGGCGAGCTACAACGGCACCCTCCACAAGGACGACTACGCGAACATGAGCAAGAACGTCGTCGACTTCCTCATCGACCCCCAGAACGGCCTCGAGCAGTTCTACGAGGTCGTCCGGAACGGGCTGAAGTAGGCGCGCGCGCGAACGACGAGGTCACTTCACGAGAGCGTAGGCGAGGTGCTCGCCCTCGCAGCCCGGCAGCGACCGCAACGTCACCTTGTAGAAGCCGGGCTTCGCGAAGGCGTGCTCGACCGTGTGCTGGTACGGACCGATGTTCGACGACCAGAGGAGCATGCGCTGCTTGGTGCCGTCACCGAAGTCGAGCTCGGACGGGCAGTAGCCGGCGCCGCCCTTGAGGTTCAGGATGACCTGCGCGTTCGTGCCCGCGGTCGTCTTGGCGATCGGGACGAGACCGTGGACCTGGACCTTCTCGTAGAACGAGGTCGGCGTCGCGCCCCGCTGCTTCGCGAGGGCCCACTTCTGGCTCGCCACGCTGACCTGGCTCGCCGACGCGCGCTGATGCGCGAAGGGGGCGTCGTCCTTGTTGATGAACTTGTCGAACTTGTTCGCGCCCATACCCTTGTTGGTGCACGCGGCGCTGGTCCCGACGAACGGATCGTTCGGGCAGGTCGCCCACGTCGAGAGCTCCATGCCGAGGTCGGGATCCTTGACCACGACGCGCTCCGAAGCGCGCTTCAGCCGCGGCGAGTACTCGGCGTCGACGAGCACGTCGACCGTCTTCATCTTCGGTAGCTTGCCCTGGCGGGCCGTGTTGATGGTGCAGGTCCCGGTGAACCGGTAGCGGCGCATGCTCGTCGCGTCGTTCGGCACGTCCGCGAGGAAGAGCATGAGCGACTGACACACCGTGCTCGGCGCGACCTTGGGCGCGTTCCAGTCGTCCGGATCGGGGTCGGTGCCCGTGCCGTACTGGTCGACGGAGACCGCGGAGGCGTTGGCGGAGATGAGGCAGGCGGCGAGCGGGAGGAGAGCGAAGAGCTTGCGGAACATGTTGGTGAGAGGCTCTACAGCACGCTCGAGGCCAGCCGCGCACGCCGACTCGATATCGTAGTTTCGAGCACATACGATGGTCACGCGCGGCCGAGCGCCGTTCCCGCACTCGCCGCGCTCGTGCGCGCACGATGCTCAGGGGCGGACGCCATGCGCAGCGTCGCGCACGCTCCCGTGCAGCTTGAGGAGGAGACCGAGCAGGGTCGAGACCTCCTCCGAGGAGAGCGCCGTGAACCAGGTCGCGACGACATCGAAGTCGCCGAGATCGCGCGACGCAAAGTAGCGCGCGCACTTGCGCGTCGTGGCGAGGCGACGGACGCGGCCGTCCTTCTCGTCCGCACGCATCTCGAGGAAGCCCTTGCGCACGAGGGCGGACGCGATCTGCTTCACGTTCTGATGGCTCGAGCCGAAGACGTTCGCGGCCATCGTCAGCGAAGGCTCACCGAGGACCTGGACGATCCCGACGAGCATGGCTTGCTGGGAGGTCATCCCGCCCTCCCGGTAGAGATGATCGGCGAGGAAATGCAGCTGTTGCCCGAGGTGGTGCAGCAGCCGAAACGTGCGCACCATCGCGGCCTTCTCCGCGCCGATGGCCTCGGCGGTCTCCGGGCTCAGCCCGAGGAAAGACATGTCGCTCATCGCTGTCGCCAGGGTACGGCTGGGCTCTCTCTCTTTTATGTAATATATTACCTTTCATGGCCGCTCGCCGGAAAATCTGCGTTCTCCCGCTCTGTCCCTACCTCTCGGAGACGACCCGCATGATGGCGATCTACCGTGCGCTCGTCGCGCGCGGCGCCGACGTCTGTGTCGCTACGCACGGCGGTACCCACGAGCGCGTGCTCGAGACGGAGAAGATCCCGTACACGATCATCGGCGAGCGCTTCTCCGAGGAGCGCTCGCGATCCTTCGTGCGGAACGGCGCCGGCATGGGACCGACCGACCAGAGCATGTGGTCCGACGACGAGATCCGCGCCTACGTGGCCGAGGAGGCGAGGTTCTTCCGCGAGAACGACGTCGGGGTCGCGGTCACGGGCTTCACCCTCACCGCGCTGCTCTCGTCGCGCGTCGCGGGCATTCCTCTCGTCACCGAGCACGCCGGATCGTTCGTGCCGCCGATCTGGGAGCGAAAGATGGTCGAGCCGTATCTCGTCTCGACGATCCCCGGGGTGCTTCGCTTGCCGATGTTCATGCGCCGCTTCCTTGCCAACCTCGGAGCGACGCGCATCAAGCATCATTGCGGCGGCTTCAATCGCGTCGCCAAGGAGCTCGGTGTCGAAGGTGTGCCGAGCCTCGCCGCGCTCCTCCTCGGCGACCTCACGCTCGTTACCGATACCCCCGACGTGCTCGGGATCAGCGCCGCCGATCTCGAGGCCTGGCGCCCGAAGGGGCCTGGCCTTCGCCCCGCGACCCGCCTTCGCTACGCCGGCCCCATCTTCGCGCAGCTCGATCGGCCGATCCCGGAGCGCGTCGCGCGCTTCCTCGAAGGCCGCGGCCCGATCGTCTACGTCGCTCCGACGTCGACCACCGCAGAAGAGGTCCGCGCCATCGTGAAGGCGGTGCGCGCAACGGACGCTCGCGTGCTCGTCGCCGGGACCGTCCACGACCTCGACGACCTCGCGAGCGACGACGTCATGGTCGAGGGCGTCCTCCCGAGCCACCTCGTCATGCCGAAGGTGGATCTCGCGATCACGGCCGGTGGTCAGGGCAGCGTCCAGACCGCGATGGCCGCCGGCACGCCGCTCATCGCGATCCCCCTCCAGCCCGAGCAGGACTTCAACGGCCAGCTCCTCGAGCGCCACCGCGCCGGCGCGCGCATCACGATGGCCGACGCGGCGACCCCGAAGCTCGCCGCGCTCACGCGCCGGATGCTCGACGACGCCTCCTATCGGCGAGGCGCGAAGAAGCTCGCCGCCTCGTACGCGGACGTCGACGGCGCCGGCGCCGCCGCCGACGCGATCCTCGAGCTGGTGGGCACGGGCGCACGAGCGACCGCCGCCTGATCCATCGGTTCTTTTCATTTCACCCCTCCCGACTACCCTCGTTCCGGATGGGGAAGGATCACACGCACGAGTCGGCGACGCTCGACGGTGCCACGCTGCCACGCACGTCGTCGACTCTGCCGGAGGGAGACGGCGCAGACGGATCGACGACGTTGCCTTTGCGCCGAGATGGCGTCTCCGCCGCCGGGTCTGAGCACGCCGGCGAGCGTGTACGCTACACGCCCTCGAGCGATGTCCTGGGCGCCGGCGGGATGGGTACGGTGCGCGTCGCGCGCGACGACCGGTTCGACCGCGAGGTGGCGCTCAAGTCGATGAACGCCGGCACGCGCGACGACTCGAGCGCGCGTGTCCGCTTCTTTCGCGAGGCGCGCATCCAGGGGCGCCTCGAGCATCCTTCCATCGTGCCGGTGTACGACCTCGGCACGAGCGCCGACGGCGAGCCGTACTTCACCATGAAGCGCGTGCGCGGCCAGTCGCTCGCCCAGATCTTGCGCGCCCAGCGCGAGGGCAAGACCATCAAGCTCTCACGGCGGAGGCTCATCTCGGCCCTCGGTCAGGTCGCGATCGCCGTGCATTATGCGCACGAGCGCGGCGTGGTCCACCGCGACATCAAGCCCGGCAACATCATGCTGGGACCGTACGGCGAGGTCTACCTCATCGACTGGGGCGTGGCGAAGCTCGCGGGCGAGCTCACGGACGAGCGCGGAGCCGAGCCGAAGCGCTCGTCCGAGGTGCCGCCCGACCCGACCCAGAGCGGGGATGTCATCGGCTCGCTCTGCACGATGGCGCCGGAGCAAGCGCGCGGCGACGAGGTCGATGCTCGGGCCGACGTCTATGCGCTCGGCGCCGTCCTGTTCGAGATCTTGACGCTCCAGCCGCTCCATCCATCGGGGCCGTTCAGCGTCGTCGCGGCCACGATCCTGTCGGGCGTCGAGACGCGGCCGAGCGTGCGGTGCCCCGAGGCCGACGTGCCGCCCGAGCTCGAGGCCCTCTGCGTCGCGGCGACCCGCCTCCACGTCGAGGACCGCCTTCCCTCGGCCCTTGCCTTCAACGAGGCGATCGAGGCGCACCTCGACGGCGAGCGCGACGAGCAGCTCCGGCGCGAGAGCTCGAGGGCCCACGCGGAGGAGGCGCGGAGGCGCACCGAGGAGGCGCTTCGCGCCGTCGCCGCGGAGGACGGGGAGAAGGCCGACCGCGTGAATCGCGTCGCCGAGGAGCGGGAGCTCGACCTCCGTGCCGGCGCGCTGCGCGAGGTCGGACGAGCGCTCGCGCTTGACGCGACCAACCGGTCCGCGCTCGGGACCCTCGTCACGTTGCTGACCACGCCGCCACGGATCATCCCGCAGGAGGTCGTGCTCGAGCAGCAATCCATCTGGCGACAGCAAGTCCGTCTCGCTGCCCTTGGCCTCCTCGCGGCACACGCGCTGATCATCGCGCACATTCTCGTCCTCTTCTGCCTGTCCGCGGGTGAAGGCGAGAGGATCGCGCGCTGCCTCCTCCCGTCCGCGGGCGTCATCGTCCTCTCCGGCGTCACCTACGCCCGACCGTCGGCGCTCCACTTCTTCGGCGGCTGCGTCCTCGCGATGGTGAGCTGCGTGTACGACGCGAACCTCTTCAGCTCGATGATGCCGTTCGTGTCCGCGCTCCTCCTCGCGCACGCGGTCGCGTTCTCGTTTGCGAAGACGCCTTGGTTCCGGAGCGCCTCGCTCGTGATGGCGGCTGGCTCGTGGACCGCGATCGTCTTCGGCGACCGCATCGGTCTCCTGGAGCGCACCACCCGCTATGTCGACGGCGACCTCGTGCTGCACTCCCCGGCGATGTCGTTCGACCCGCAGTGGTTCCCGTCGTTCATGTATGCCGCCGTGCTCGCCATGATCCTCGTCCCCGGCCTGCTCATCGCGGCGCTGCGGCGCACGTTCCAGCGCTCCGACGATCTCATGCGCCTGCACGCCTGGCAGCTCCGTCAGCTCGTGCCGGAGGAGAACAGGACCTGAGGAGCTCAAGGCGCGATGCAGTTGTTCCCGAGCGCCGGATTCGGGTCCGCACCGCAGCGCGTGCGACCGTCCGACTTCGTCGCGCAGTCGACGCGCGCGTACGCCCCGTCCTTGCACCACTCGAGCACCGTCCCGGTGCAGGTGCCCGCCTCGGAGTACCCGAGGCAAGCGCTCGGCCGGACGCAGTTGTGGCCGTTCGCCGCATTCGGATCGAGACCGCACGCGGTGTAGCCGTGCGCCGTCGTCGCGCAGTCGACGCGCGCGGGCGCTCCGTTCTTGCACCACGAGAGCACCGTTCCATCGCAGCGCCCGGAGGCTTGGAGGCCAGCGCAGTCGGTCGGCGGTGGATCTGGCGCGGCCGAGCCGCCGAGCGCGGCGCGCTCCGCGGCGGAGAGCGATCGAAGGAAGACGGGCACCGCCACGCGACCTCGCCGGTGGAGCTCCGCGGCCGCTGCCTTGCCGATGTACCGGTAGTGCCAGGGCTCGTGGATGTAGCCGTCGTTCTGCGCGGCGTCCGTGAACGGATACGAGCTCGCGAAGCCATACTCCCACGCGTGCGCGGTCAGCCATCGATCGCCCGCGTCGCCGGACTGGACGAACGGCTCCGCCTTCCCTGCCTTGACGTAGTCGCCAAACGCGATGTCGCAGACGGTCCCGAGCTGATGCTCGCTGTGGCCGGCGTGGGCGCTGTACGTGTTCGCGGCCGCGCACCCGTCGCTCGCGACGTAGCGCTCGAAGAGCGTGCACTGCGTCGAGAACGAGCGGTAGCCCGACATGCAGTAGAGATCGACTCCCTCTCGATACGCCGCCTTCAGCATCGCCACGAACGGCTCCGCGGCCTCGGGCCGGAGGTCGTGGTTCGCGCCGACGTAGTAGTGATCCGGGAGCGGCGTCGTGTTCGGCGCCCAGCTCGCGAGGAGCCCGGAGGTGCGGTCGACGCGCACGAGGAGATCGTCGCCGTCGAGCTGGCCGCCGCTGCACGAGCCTGCGCAGAGCAGGGCCTCGCTCGACGAGCCCGAAGCCTCTTCCTCGGGCGCCGAGGCGCACGCGCCGACGAGAACGAGTCCGAGCATCGAGATCAGGCAAGCGATGGGGCGCATGAGACGTAAGGCAGCAACGCACATGCCGCGGCTGCGTCCGCGCGCGCGCCTCGTTTTTCCGAGGCGCGCGACGCGACCGACGAGGGTCGCGATCGATCCTGAGCGCGCCCTTCCCCTCCGTCCGGGCGGAAGAGCGCGCTCGCGGTGAGCTGCATGCCCGCCTCGGCAGTGCCAAGCGGGGTCGCGAGCAGCGCAGTCCTTCCGGACGCTCGGAACCGCTCGCAGCCGCGCGGTTCGAGAAGCACCACGTGTTGCAGAGGAGGCCCTCGTCGCAGTCGTCGTGCATCGGCTCGACGAGCTCCCGTCTCGCCGCGAGCGCGGACACGACGGGCGGCCGGGAAGTAAGCCACCCGCGCCTCCGCGACGGCTGATACGCTGGCGGGCGGCGTGAAGGTCCGGGGCTTACTATTCGGCGTCGCGTTGACGATGCTCGCTTCCGCGCAGGCGGAGGCGGCTGGTCTCTTCATGACCGACCGCGGCGTGCGACCCCTCGGGCGCGGCGGCGCGTTCGTGGCCGGCGCGGATGACCTCGGCGCCATCTGGTACAACCCCGCCGGCCTCGCCGACGCCGGGTCTTCCGTCCTCGTCGACTTCTCGTGGCTCAACTTCAGCGCGGAGTACACGCGCAGCACGAACGTCGTGGACGCCGGCGGGACGATCCGCACCGTCGAGTCCCCGCAGGTGAAGGGCACGACGCCGTTCCTTCCCATCCCCACCCTCGGCGGCTCGTACAACTTCGGCAAGAAGAAGGAGCTCACGCTCGCTGGCGGCATCCTCGCGCCGTACACCGCGATCGCGTCCTACCCGCTCACCGTCAACGGCCAGCCCGCGTCATCACGCTACTCGCTGGTCTCGCTCGAGGGCTCCGCGCTCGTGGTGACCGGGCTCTTCATCGCCTACAAGCCCATCGAGCAGTTCCGCGTCGGCATCGGCGCGCAGGCCATCGTCGGCAACTTCGCGTCGTCCGTCGTGTTCAGCTCGTCGCCGCCGGATCGTCTCATCGGCGCGCCCGAGGACCCGCAATACGATGCGCTGAGCCAGCTCACGGCGGGCCCCATCTTCGCGCCGAGCGGCAACGCGGGCATGATCGCGATCCCGAACGAGCACATTCACCTCGGCATCTCGGGACAGCTCCCGTTCTGGATCAACACGCCCGCGAAAATCCAGGTCCGGCTCCCCACCGCCGCGCCGTTCGATCGCGCCCGCCAGGAAGGCGAAGACGCGCACGTGCGGATGACGCTCCCCGCGATCGCGCGTGTCGGCGCCGAGTTCCGTACCGACATCGGCAAGCAGTCGAAGATCCGAGTCGAGCTCGCCTACGTGCGCGAGTTCTGGAGCATGTTCGAGTCGATCGACATCCGCCCCGACAACATCAAGCTGTACAACATCACGGGCTTCCCCTCGCCGTTCGGGGTCGCGCCCATCACGCTGCCGAAGAACTTCCAGGACTCGAACTCGATCCGCCTCGGCACCGAGTACTCGCTGAAGAACCTCATTCGCGACTACTGGATCGACCTTCGCGCCGGCGTCTCCTACGAGACGAGCGGCGTGCCGAAGGAATGGGTCTCGCCTCAGGTCTACGACGCGAACAAGGTGGTCGCGAGCGTGGGCGGCGGCCTCCACATCGGCGAGCACTGGCGCATGGACGCGCTCGCCGCCCTCGCGCTCCTCAATGGCACGAACGTCGACCCCGCCGAGGCGAAGGTCCCGCGCGTGAACCCCGTGCAGGGCAACCCCGTCGCGACCGAGTCCATCAACGGCGGCCTCTACTCGGCGCGAGCGCTCATCCTCGGCGTCGGTGTAAACTACAAGTTCTGACGTCCGCTCAGTTCGACCGCGGAGGGCGCTCCGCCATCATGATCACGCCGAACGGAGGCGCGCTCGCCTCGCGCGGGTCCCCCTCGAAGATCTGGCGCTCCAGGTAGAGGCGGCAGCTGTCCTTCGAGATCCACGACGGCGCGTCGATGGCAGGGGAGTTGATGCTGTCGAGCGGCTCGATGTTCTCGAACCTGGATGTCTTGTCTCTGCGCTTCGCGACGTAGGTGTCGATCTGACCGCCGTTCTTCGGGAGGGGCGTGCGGTCGGAGGCGAAGTACATCGTGAGACCGTCGTTCGTGACGATGGCGTGGAACTCCTCGGAGTCCGAGCGAAGCTCCACGAGCTCCTCGGGCTCGCCGAAGTCCGTCTTGCCGGCGGGCTTCGACGAACGAAAGAGTCGGAGCCCCTTGCTCTCGCCGTTCCGTAGGGACGCGAAGTACACCTCCGTGCCGTCCGCGCTCGGGAACGGGTTCGTGTCGTAGCTGAAGGCGGAGTCCGTGGCCTTGAAGCGGGAGGGCTTCTCGAAGATGCCGGTGGGGGTCGCGCGCGTGGCGAAGTTCAGCTGATAGCGGCTCGCGTTCGGGATGTCGGGGACCGGGATCTCCACCGCGTAGAACAGGGCGAGGCCGTCCGCGCGGAGCGCCGGGACGGCCTCGTTGCCGCTCGGCGCGAGCTCGACGAGCTCCGTCGGCTCTCCGAACTGGTCCGTCCGCTTCTTCCGGGTCGCCTTGAGGAGCCTCCCGCTCGCGCCGGCGTCCGGCCCCGTCGGTGGCGTCGAGCGCTGGAAGTAGATCGTGAGCTCGTCGGGCGAGAGCGTGGCCGAGCCGCTGTAGCCGTTGTTGTTGGAGTTGATGGGACCTTCGAGCGTCACGGGCGCGCCGAAGTCCTTGGTGAGGTCGCAGGGCGAGTCGGGGTCGGGGATCACCTCGTCGTCGTCGTCGCCGCTGCTGCTCGATCCGCTCCCTTTGCCGGGCGTCTTCTCGAGGTCGTGAAAGCCCACGATCGCGTTGCACGCGAAGAGGCCCACGAGACCGAGCAGAGCGGGCGCCGCAAAAGCGAATCGCACGTCCTCATCCTACTGGCGTCAGGGCCGACTCGCGACCCACAGGTTGCCGTTCCCATCTCGCTCGCTGCCGAAGTAGAGACGGCAACCGTCGGCAGATACGTAGGAAGGCCACTCGATCGCGCTCGAGCTGACGTTGTTCACGTGCGTGATGCCGGTGAACTTTTCAGAACGCGATGCGCGATGCGCGGTCCAGATGTCGAGATCGCCGAGCCCGCCGCTACGGGTGGAGCCGAAAAAGATGGTGAGACCATCCTTCGAGACCGTGATCGCTTCCTCGTCGCCGTCCGAGCCGTCGGCGAGCTCCTGGAGCTTCTGCGGATTGCCGAACTCTGCGCCGCTGCGCGTCGCGTGGTAGAGGCGCGGCTTGTTCACGCCGTTCTGATCGGACGTGTAGAAGAGCTCGTTGCCATCGCCGGTGACGACGGGCGAGAACTCGCCGAACGACGGGTTCGCGACGCCGGTGGGGTTCGGGTTCGCGAACGTCCCCGTCACGGTCGCGCGCGTCGCGAAGAACACATCCATCGTGTCCTGTACTTCGGCCCAGAACAGCGTGAGCCCGTCGCGCGAGATCGACGGCTGGTAGCTGAAGTTCGAGCTCGTGAGGGCGAGCGTCGTTGGCTCGCCGAACTGGTCCGTCACCTTCGCGCGGGTCGCGATCATGAGCGTGTTCTTGTTGCCGACCGAACGCTGGAACACGATCGTCAGCTCGTCGTCGGTCAGGCTAGGCGAGTTCTCGAAGCTCGACGTGTTGACCGGCCCCGGGAGCTGCTGCGGCGCGCCGAAGTCGGCGGTGGGGTTGCACGCGGGTGGGATGACGCCGCTCGAAGATCCGCCGTCGCCGGAGGACGAAGAGCTCGACGTGCCGCCGTCACGCGCCGTGTCGTCATCGTCGTCGTCCGTGGTGTCGTCATCGTCCCCGCTCTTGCCCGAGTCGGGCGCGGCGGGCTGCTTCGTCAGGTCGCCGAAGCCGACGATCGCGTTGCACGCGATCGTCGCTACCGCGAGCACGACGCCGAGGACCGCGATGCGCACGCGGTCATTCTAGCCTAAGGGCGAGTCGCGACGAGGATGTCTCCCGTCGTCGTCTCGAGGTGGCCGAGATAGAGGTGGCAGCCGTCGGCAGAGAGCCAGTTGGGCCAGTCGATATCGGCCGTGTTCACCGGCCCATCGACGTGCGCGGGGCTCCCGAACGTCGCTGTCTGGGCGGAACGCGTGGCGGTCCAAATATCAGATTTGCCGAGCCCGCCCGGGCGGATCGGAGAGCAGCTCGGGGCTCGCGAAGCCGCTCTGCCCGCGCACGCTGTGAAAGAGGTGCCGCTGGCCATTCTGACGGCTCGATGTGAAGAAGAGCTCCGTTCCGTCCGGCGTCAGGTACGGCTGGCCATCGTCGTCGGCGCCGTTTCCTGCGAGCTCGGGGACGCGACGGCGACGGGCGCACCGAACGGCTTCGTGAGATCGCACCGGGGGACGGGCTGGCCGCTCGACGACGAGCCCGCTCCGCTCGAGGACGACGATGACGTCGAGGTCTCTCCCGAGCTCGTCGCTGAGCTGCCGTCGTCGTCCTTCGCCGACGCGAGCGTCTTGTGAAGCTCGCTCCAGTCGAGGATCGCGTTGCAGCCGATCGCCAGCGAAGCACCGACCGCCCAGATCGGACGGACGACGGGACCGCCGATACGCACCACCCGTTCAGGGTAGCGCGGGCAGCTGCGAAGGCGCGGGCGCATTCGAGAGCGGCGGGGTCCGCTCCGGCGCGATCGGCGGCTTGGAGAGCGCGGCCATCTGCGGCGCGTCTGCCGGCATGGGCGCCTGCGGCCCAGGGCTCCACACGACGACCTGCGTGCCCTCGGCGAGGACCTCGCCGCGATTGCGGCGATTGATCCGTTCCATGAGCGCGCCGGAGACGCCGAAGCGGCGGCCGATCTGCTCGATCGTCTCGCCCTGCTTGGCGGTCACGACCGTGCGGCGGCGGCCCTTGTCTTCCCAGTGGCGGAAGAACTCCTCCGTACCCGCGACGATGGTGTGCACGTCGCTCTCGCGCTGGACGACCATCTGCGAGAGATCGACGGACGACGGGACGAAGACCTGAAGCGACATTCCTTCCACGAGGCGGGCGGAGGGATCGATGTCGTTCCAGCGGCGGAGCTCGTCGGGGCCGACCCTGAAAGCGGTGGCGATGTCCTTGAGCGTGTCGGCCACCTGCACCCGATAGAAGACGCGCTTGCGGTCGGGATAGACGAACACGTCCTGCGGCACGATGACGACGGGTTTGTCCGCGGTCTTGTTCTTGTCCTTCGGATTCTCGACCACGGGCGCGTTCGGATCGACCTTCGGCACCACGAGCACGGTGCCGCCGCGGATCACCTCGCCCGGCTGGATCCCGTTCAGGTCGATGAGCTTCGCCGCGGTCGTGCGCCGAGACTGCGCGATCTGCTCGAGCGTCTCGCCGAAGCGCACCGTGTAGCGATCCGTCGGCTGCTCCTTCCGCGTCCGCGCGAGCCGCTCTGCGCAGCCGCTCGCCTTCGAGGCGGGGACCTTCACCGGCCAGTCCTCCTGGGCGGGCGGCGTGCGCTGCGCGCGGAGCTCGGGGTTCAGCGCCTTCAGCTCGTCGTTCGTGGCGCCGCACGCTTGCGCGACGGTGGCGAGCGCGGTGCCGGGCGGGGTCATGACCTCCTCGCCCTCGAGCGCAGCGTCCTGAGTGACGTCCTGGAAGCCGAACGCGGCGAGGTTGTGCGCGACGACCGCCGCGGCGAGGATCTTCGGGACGTAGAGCGTCGTCTCCCAGGGGAGCGAGCCCTCGAGCTTCGAGAGCGCCCAGTAGTCGTTCGTGTTGTAGCGACGCACCGCCTGGAGGACGCCGCCGTAGCCCATGTTGTAGGCGGCCATGGCGAGGTCCCAGCTACCGAAGCGGCGATGGAGATCCGCGAGGTGATCCGCGGCCGCCTCGGTGGAGGCGGTGACGCTCATCCGCTGATCCGCCCACCGATCCATCGTGAGGCCGTAGATCTTCCCGGTCTCGGCCATGAACTGCCACATGCCGAGCGCGCCCACGGGCGAGCGGGCCTCGGGGACGAAGCCGCTCTCGATCATGGCGAGCGCGGCGAGGTCCTCGGGGAGGCTCTTCTTCCGCAGCGCCTTCCGCACCGCCGCGATGTACCGGCCGGAGCGGCGGTGCCACATCGTGAACGTGGCGCGTCCGCGCGGGTCGTCCTTGAAGAACTCGAGGTAACGAACGACGCGCGGATCCCAGCGCACGGGCAGATCCGGCATGTCGAGCTTGGCGACCCACGAGAGGTCCTTGCCGGTCTCGCCCGCCGTCGGTGGCGTGCTCGGCGGCGGCGCGGGCGGGAGACCGGAGGCATGCACGCGCGGCTTGTCGTCGGTGGCGGCGACCGGGAACGGCAGCTCCTCCGGCCACGGCGACGAGAGATCGCGCTGCGACGGCGGAAACAGCTCGCGCTCGGCAGCCGCGAGCGCGCGCAGCTCGGGCGTGTCCGCGCCCATCGCCGTCTCGTCGTAGGTCGGACCGCTCGCGATCGCGCGGCGCATCGCGTTCTCGGTGGTCCGCGGCGCGCGCGGCGACGTGTTCGTCGAGGTCTTGGCGGCGTGGGCTTGCGGCGCTGCCTTCGGCGCGGGCTTGACGGCGGCGGGAGCGACGGGCTTCGGCGCCGGGGTGGTCGCAGGCTTCGCGGGCGCGGGGGGCGGCGCGGCTGGCGGGGCGCCCGCGTCGGCTGCGAGCGCCGGCGTCGCGACGAGCAAACCGAGGAGGGCGAAGGCGACCGTCCGCATCCGGCGATCATGTGCATCGCCTCGTCGTGGCGTCAAATATGCGACATCGGCGAGGAGGCGACGAACGCGAGCCGGGGGCTGAAGCCGAGGCGCAGGCCGTCCGGGCATCAACGAGCGCCAGTCGTGACGATGATGTCGTCGATGTCGTAAGCGAAGGCGCCGGAGAATTCGTCGACGTACGTGAGCCCCGCTCCTGCCAGCACCCTCGTCGCCGTCGTCTTGTCGTAAGGGGCCTTGACCGCCACCGGCGTCTTCGCCTCGCCAAAGCTGGCGTCGTACTCGTTTGCTTCGCCGGCCCCGGTGCGGAGCTCGAGCGCGAGCGAGATCCAGCTCTTACCGACGAAGGAGGCGATGTCTTTGGTGTTCGTTTCGCTGTTCTCCTCGACGTTGTACTGACGCGTCTCGACCAAGATCGCCTCCGCTTCGTCTCGGCGCAGGTTCATGTGGATGACGTACTTGCCAGCGTCGAGCTTCAGGACCTCGACGTTCTGCCCGGCCGGAAAGGTGTTCACGCGGAGCTTGAGCCTCACGCCCACCGCGCGTCGCTGGCTGGAGTCCACGGGCACGTTGCGGCCGAAGAAGTCCTCCACCTGGGTACGCGAGAACTTCGTGCTCATGCTGACGCGGCCCACGCCGCGCTGGTCGGGGTCGGCGTTCGCGACGCGCGTGGTGTACGTCAGCGGCGTCGTGTCCCAGCCGGTCCGAAAGGGCTCGACCTCGAAGTCCTCGCACATGACGCCGTCCGCCCCCGCAGCACAGACCGGGGGCGCCGGCCGATCGGCGTCCGACGACCCGGCATCCGCATCGGTCCCGGCGTCGAGGCTCGTGTTCGAGGTCCCGCCGTCCCCGCCGTCCGGCGACGAGCCCTTCGGGCCGTCGGCGCCGAACGACGAGCACGCGGCGAGCGCGAGGAGGCAAAGCCGTGCACGACGCACGCCCTTCAGCGTACGTCAGCGACGCAGAAATAGGGTCTTCGTCGGATCGCGCTGCTGTGCGGTGGGGGCGTGCGCGCCCGGCGCGTCGACGAACTCGATGTCGCTCGCGGGCTTGTCGGCGCTGGCGGTGGCGTCGGTGCCCGGCGCGGTGGGCGTGCTCGCGGAGGGCGGCGCGGGGGCTGGATTTCCGCCGAGCTCCTCGTCCGGCTCGGGCAGCGCAGGGAGCTGGGCGACGTCGAAGCCGACCGGCACCTTGTAGATCTCCGTCGTCGGCGGGTACTGGTCCTTCTGTTCGTGCTTCTTCGTCGTGCCGTCCGCGTACGTGAACGTGCGCGTGATCTTGATCTTGTAGCCCTTGATGCCGTGCTGCTTGACGACGACCTTCTTGCCCGTGAGCGCCGGGTCTTCCTCGACCTTGCGCTTGTAGGGGAGCGTCTCGGTGACCTCGCGACCGAAGCCGACCTTCACCGGCTTCGACTTGCCGAGGAGCTCGACGCGGAGCTTTCCGCCCTCCGTCTTCGCGTGGATCACGATCGGGAACGGATGCGGGTTTCGCACCTTCAGGTCCACCGCCGGAAAGACGACCGTCGAGTCGAGTCCCATCGGGATGTACGCGCTCGGACGTGAGTGCGGCAGCCGCTCGAGCACGTCGAAGCCGCCGAAGAACGAGGCGGCGTGGAACGTGGAGGCGACCTGACAGGTGCCGCCGCCGACGCCCTCGACCATCTCGCCCTTGAAGATCTCCCAGCTCTTCGAGAAGCCGTTCGCCTCGCTGCGCTCCCCGATGACCTCGTTGAAGCTCATCAGCTCGCCGGGCGAGATGACGTGGCCGTCGAGCTTCTGGGCCGCGTTGTCGATGTTCTGACCGCGCTTGCGCTGGTCGCCGTTACGTCCAAAGAAGGTCTCGTACTCCGCGACGACGGTGGAGATATCGAGGCTCTTCAGGAAGGCCGACGAGATGCGCGGCGCGAACGCCTTCGTCGGCAGGGTGATCGTCTCGAGCTCCTTGCCGTGCGGGGTCTTGGCCGCCATCTCGACGAGGGCGAGCGTCTCGTCCGCGTCGATGTAGCGCCCCTCTTTCTCGGCGATGGTCTCGTGCTTGTCGAGGTCGAGGCGCGCCGACATGGGCTGCGTGTCCTCGGTCTCCTTGAGGACGACGAGGCGCTGGAGGAGCGAGTCGTAATCGAGCGTGACGAAGAGCGGGATGTCGACGCGACCTTCGCGCGCGTCGTCCGCGGCCTGGGCGCGGCCGAGGAGGTCGCCCTCCTTGGCGACACGCTCCGCGTTCGCGACGGTGCGATCGAGATCGACGGTGACGCCGAGGTCGGCCAGCGTGCCCTCGAGGATGGGTTTGTCGTGCCCGGGAAGCGCGAGCGCGACCTTGCGCGCCAGCAGGGTCTTCGCCCTTTCGTCGGAGAAAGCCTTCGGATCCGCGCCCGCAGGCACCGTCACGCCGTCGATCTTCACGCCCGGTGCGATCCGCGCGTCCGGGAGGTAGCGGCCCTTCGCGACGAGCGCGCCGGCGCCCAAAACCGCAAACATTCCCGCGCAGAGCCCGAGCCTCAGGCCCCAGCGTGTCCGTCGGACGGGCGGCGGCGCGTGCCGGCCGGGGCTCCGAGGGCCCTGACTCGGCGGCGGCACGTAGGTCTTCGGAGGATCGGGGAAATGCATGTCCGCTGAAGGAAACGCCGCTCGAAGTATCCGTCATCCACGTCCAAATGGGAAAGGTATGCTTGGTCGGCGTGAAGACGTGCCCGCAATGCAAGATGCGGTACCCGAACGACGCGACGTACTGCTTCGTCGAAGGGTCCGATCTCGTCGAGCTCCCGGATCCCCGGCTCGGCTCCGTCATCGCGGGTCGTTACGTGGTGGAGGAGGTGATCGGCGAGGGTGGCATGGCCACCGTCTACCGCGCCCGCCACAAGATCACCGACCGCCAGGTGGCGGTGAAGGTGATGAACCCCATGCTCGCGACGGACGCGATCGTCCGCGAGCGGTTCCGGCGCGAGGCGCGCTCGGCGCAGCGGCTCACCCACCCCAACATCATCGAGATCTTCGACCAGGGCGACACCGAAGACGGCACGTCGTTCATGGTCATGGAGCTGCTGCAAGGCGAGTCGCTCGCGCCCGTCATCGCGCGGGGCCCCCTCGACGTCGATCGCGCGCTCCACATCATGATCCAGATCGCGCGTGGCGTGGCCCGCGCGCACGACCTCGAGATCATCCATCGCGACATCAAACCCGAGAACATCTTCCTCGTCCGCCGCGAGGACGGCTCGGACCTCGTGAAGGTGCTCGACTTCGGCATCGCCAAGAGCCGGCAGGACTCGCGCCTCACGACCCAGGGCGAGCTGTTCGGGACCCCGCAATACATGGCGCCGGAGCGCATCACCGGCAAGGACAGCGGCGGCGGCGCGAGCGACATCTACGCCCTCGGCGTCGTCTTTTTCGAGATGCTCACGGGCGAGCTCCCCTTCACCGCGCCCGACGTGGCCACCTTCTTCATCAAGCACATGGAGGAGACGCCGCGCGGCGTCCGCACGCTGAACAACCGCGTGCCGGAGAAGCTCGAGGACCTCGTCCGCCGCATGCTGGCGAAGTCCGCGTCGGACCGCCCCGTCGACGCCCATCGCATCCACCAGGACCTCCTCGACATCATGAAGGAGCGCGACGCCGCCGCTCCTCCGTCGACCGGCGAGGACATGGAGCACTCGATCTCGGTCGCGCCGGTCACGCTCGCGGCCGGGCCCGCGGATCAGTGGGCGCGCCGGGTGTTCGTGCTCGAGCAGATGCTCACGCTCGCCTTCGGTCCGAAGGCGAAGGCGCCGCCCGAGCTGAACGCGATCCTCGACGAGGCCAACGAGCGCGTGCGCAAGGTCGTGGGCCTGCGCATGGAGAGCTTCAAGTCGCAGGAGATCATCCAGAACATCGATCAGAAGGGCCGCGAGAAGCGCGCGCAGCTCGGCTTCGCGGTCGATCAGCTCGGCGTCGACGCGTCGAAGGCGAAGGAAGAGCTCCGGAGCGCGCGCGAGACGCTGAGACGCACCGAAGAAGAGGCGAAGACGGCGCGCGGCAAGTTCGAGGCGGCCCACAAGGAGGCGCTCTTCTGGGAGGGCCGCTGTGGCTTCATGGAGCCGTCCGCGGATCTCGCACAGGCCTATCGCGGCATCGCAGACGCGGTCGACGAGTGGATCGCGCTGCAGGCCGAGGCGCGCCGCACGCAGGAGGTCGTCGAGCACGCGGAGCGCACCGCGAACGACCTGGATTTCCAGCTCCGCGAGCTCCGCACCGCGCTCACCGAGCACGAGAAGCAGCTCGACGAGGAGCGCCTCAAGGTCCAGGGCGGCGTGAGCGAGCAGGCCGCCGAGGCGGACCGCCTCGAGGCCGAGCTGATGGAGCTGACGGCGCGCTTCTGTCGCCCGCTCCGTGGCCGCGCCGACCTCGCGCCGCTCTTCAAGGAGCTCGAGCTGGACGTCGCCGCGTGACCTCGACGTTCGCGTGCTTCGCGAAGCGCCGGGCCATGACGTCGATCGCCTCCGCGCTCTGATCCACGAGGAGGAACGTGCAGCCGCGCTCGAGCGCGGCCTCGCCCGCGGTGCCGCTGCCCGCGAAGAAGTCGAGGACGACGCCGCCCTTCGGCGCGGACGCGTTCACGATGCGGCGAAGGATGCCGATCGGCTTCTGCGTCGGGTAGCCGAGCTTCTCCTTCCCCGTCGGGCTCACGATCGTGTGCCACCACGTGTCGGTCGGGAGCTTGCCCATGGCCGCCTTCTCTTCACCAACGAGCTCCGGGGCCATGTACGCGATGCGGTCGACCTCCGCCGTATCGAAGTGGAAGCGCTTCGAATCCTTCGCGAAGAAGAGGATGTTGTCGTGCTTCGCCGGCCAGCGCTTCGTCGTGCGCGCGCCGTAGTCGTAGGCCCAGATGATCTCGTTGATGAAGCTCGCACGGCCGAAGATCGAGTCGAGGAGGACCTTGCAGTAGTGGACCTCGCGGTAGTCGATGTGGAAGTAGAGGCTCCCCGTCGACTTGAGGACGCGATGCGCCTCGCGGAGCCGCGGCTCGAGGAACGCGAGGTAGTCGTCGAACGTGTCGACGTATCGCGGATCCGGCGCCGCCACCTTCTCCGTGCGGTAGCGGCGGCCGCCGAAGCCCGTGCGATCTCCGGCGTCGTCCCGCACCGTGCGGATGCGCGCGCGCTGCTGGACCTTGCCCGTGTTGAACGGAGGATCGACGTAGACGAGATCGATCGACTCGTCCGGCAGCTCTCTCAAGACGTCGAGGCACTCCGCCTCGACGATGTGGCTCTTCAGTCCGTCGCGAAGCAGGCGATGCGGCCCTGGCTCTTCACGGCCTTCATGCCGTCCGTCGTGCAGTTGCTGTTGTTGTTGTTGCCCGGAGCCGCCTTCGCGAAGGCCCAGTTTGCGCCCGCGTTGGGGTTGGAGCCCGGCGTCGTGTCGCCGTACCTCGCGTTTGCGTTCTGGGCGGCGCTCGTCCAGTTCTGGCAGTTGTTCTGCGTCGGCGTGCCGTCGGCGAGGCTGCCCGTCAGGATGTAGCGGCCCTCCGCCGGGATCGCCCCGCCCTTCTCGTCCACGAACACCGTGTCCGAGAGCTGCTTCTGGATGTCGAGGAGGCTCACCAGATCGGTCGCCACCACGACCCCCTTCTGGTTCTGCCACGGACCCTTGCCGATCCGATCCTTCGGGTTCGTCACCGGGTTCTGCGCACCAAGGTAGGCCTTCCACGTGTGGTCGCCCCCCTGTACCGCGGTCGCGAGCTCCTGGCACTTCTTGTCTGCACCGTCGAGGCCGCCGAGGTTGCCGCCCGTGCCGGCGGGCACGCTCGTGATGAAGAACGTCATCTTGGACTTGGGGGGCGGACCGGCGTCGACCGGGGCCCCGCTCGAGGAAGAAGAGGACGACGAGATGACCGAGCCGCTCGACGAGCCGCCATCGGCCTTGTCGTCGTCATCGTCCCCCGCGGTGTCGTCATCACCGTCGGTGTCGTCGTCGTCATCGCCCGTGTTCGGCGAAGCCGCGGTCTGCTGGGTGCACGCCACGGTCGCCGCGCTGAACCCGAAGGCGCCGGCCAGGGCGAGGATACAAGTAAGGCGCATCGACAACATCGGTCGCTCCCTTTCCACCACGCCTCCGCGTCCCAGGAGGGCCGCGGCGACGTTACCGAACCTTGAAGCAAGCCACGGGCCTACAATCTGCGATCATATGGTGCCGCTTTTATCCAACCGACCCCTCCACGTCATGTATGGAGGTGCCCACCTTTACTCCCGTTCCCTCCCGGAAAAACTGGCGCAAAATGCGCGCGTCGCTTTCGAAGCCTCTGGAAATGAGGTTGCGCAATTCGCAACGGCGGTTGGATCGTCCGATCCACAGGTTGCGGTCCGCGTGCGTACGAAGCTGCAAGGCGCGGCGGTGGAGTCGCTTTGCATCGACTTCGAGGACGGCTATGGCCAGCGGTCGGAGGAAGAGGAGGACGCAGAGGCGAAGCGCACCGGCGCGGAGCTTCGCGCAGGTTCGACCACACGCGTCGGCATTCGCATCAAGTCGTTCGGGGCGCTGACCCGCGCTCGCGCGGAGCGAACCCTCGATCTGTTCCTCGACGCCCTCGGCTCACCGCCGCCGGGCTTCACGGTGACGCTTCCGAAGGTGATGTCACCGCACGAGGTCGAAGCGCTCGCGAAGAAGATCCCGAACCTCGACCTCGAGCTGATGATCGAGACGCCGGCCGCCCTCCTCGCGCCACGCGCGCTCGTCGACGCGGGGCAGGGCCGCGTGGTGGCGGTGCACCTCGGCGCGTACGATCTCACCGCCGAGCTCGGCGTGACGGCGCGCGATCAGTCGCTCGGTCATCCGTACAACGAGCTCGCGCGCATGATGCTGAAGCTTCATCTCCCCGACATCGGTGTCTCGGACGGCGCGACCACGCTGATGCCGATCGGCACGAAGGAGGACGTGCTCCGCGCGTGGTCGCTGCACGCCTCGAACATCCGCAACGCGATCCGGCTCGGCATCTGGCAAGGATGGGATCTGCATCCCGCGCAGCTCCCCGCGCGCTGGGGCGCCGTGTTCGCGACGTTCCTCGATGCGCGCGAGGCGATGGCGAAACGGCTCACCGCGTTCCGTGCGAAGGCGGAGCGCGCGTCGCGCGTCGGTCAGGAGTTCGACGACATGGCCACGGCACGCGCCATCGAGGCGTTCTTCGCTCGCGGCGTGGCGTGCGGCGCGTTCGAGGCCTCGGAGGTTCCGGCATGAGGCGGCTCTCGTTCGCGATGGTTCTCGTCGCGTGCGGCGGCGGCTCGACGGGCGCGATTGCGCCGGGGGCGAGCGCGCCGGCCGGCGAGTCCGACGAGCAGGTCATCATCGAGAAGATGCCCGACGGCTCGATCAAGAAGACGACGATCAAGACCACGCGCCGCACGGTGCCGATGCCGCCGCCGCCCGCACGTCCGGCCGATCCGTATCCGGCCGATCCTCTCGTTCGTTACAACGTCGAGCGCGTGAACGCGTACCGCGCGCGGAAGAACCTCCCGCCGTACCTCTACGATCAGAGGATCAGCAACTTCGCGATGGCCGGCTCGCAGCAGCTCGCGAGCGATCATCACCCACACGCGCACTTCCAGGCGGAGGCGCAGGGCGCGCCTGGCTTCGGCTCGAAGGCGGCGGAGAACCAGGGCGATCCGAGCGGCGTCCCTCCGCTCGACGCAGACAAGGTCAGGAACGGCCAGAAGCAGATCGACACGATGCTCGAGCTCATGTTCGCGGAGGGCCCGGGCGGCGGGCACTACGACAACATGATGAGCGTCGAGCTCCGCCGCATCGGGGTGGGGGTTTTCTACTCAGGCGGACGTCTCTTTCTCACGAACGACTTTTCAGACTGAATTACCTGCACAAACCCGCAGAATCCTTACACCTACCTCGCCCCACTGGATCGCGTTCGAGACGCTCCGGAGGCGCCTTTTCGCGGCCCAGCGTGCGAAGAATCCGTACTCGAGGAGCGTAGGAAAGAGCGCAATGGAAGACCTGCTCACGTGCGACGAGTGTGGTGCCACCCTGCCGACGATGGTCGATGGGTCGGTGCAATGCGCGCATTGCGGGACCGAGCATCTTTCACGAACGGGGGAAATCTTGGCCGTGAACGAACCGACGACGGAACGGAACCTCCCGCTCGACCGCCCGAGCCATGCCGGCGAAGACGCCGCGCGCATCCCGATGACGGAAGAGGCGGTCCTCGACCTGCTCCACCGCCACTTCGGCGCGCTCGGCTCGGTCTTCTTCGCCCCGCAGATCCCGGAGAAGAAGGAGGCGTCGGCTCGGCGCGCGCACATCGTTCACCTCCCCGATCCCGAGCGCATCCTCGCGCTCTACGACGGGTCGATGTTCGGCAACGCCGAGGGCGGCTTCATCATCACGATGCGCCGCCTCTGCTGGAAGAACCGGAACGACACCGCGTGCACCATCATGTGGCGCGACATCGATCCCGATCGCCTCTTCCTCGACGGCCGCCGCCTCTACATCGACGACGACGCGATCACCATCCCCGACGACGACGTCATCGAGTCGTGCATGGACGCGTTCCACGTCCTCGCGCTCTCGGCGCGTCCGGCGGCGTCCGGCCACATGCCCGTCTCGGGCGCCGCGCTCCCGCTGAAGCTGAACGCGCTCGGCCCCGCGATCCCGAAGATCGAGGAGAGCACGCCGTCCGCGTGGTTCGCCCGCGCCGCGACGCCGGGCACGCCCCCGCCCCCGCACACCGCGTCCTATCTCGGCTATGCGAGCAAGGCGGAGAAGGCGAGCCCCGCCTGCATGTGCTGGCACTGCCACACTCCGCTCCACGCGAGCACGCCGCAGTGCGGATATTGTGGCGCAGCACCGAAGAAGACCGGCTGGCGCAAGGCTTCGTAAAGCTACACTCGTCTCCCATGGAGACGCAGTCCGCCAACCCGTATCTCGAAGGCCCGTACGCTCCCGTCCAGGAGGAGATCGTCGCGCGCGATCTCGTCGCGTCGCACGGCGAGATCCCGAAGGACCTCGCCGGGACGTTCGTTCGCAACGGCGCGAACCCGAAGCTGCCGCCGAAGGGTCGCTATCACTGGTTCGACGGCGACGGGATGGTGCACGGCATCACCTTCGAGAACGGGAAGGCGACGTATCGAAATCGCTTCGTCCGGACGAAGGGGCTCCTCGCGGAGATCGAAGCGGGCAAGCCGCTCTGGACCGGCATCCTCGAGCCGATCGATCTGTCGAACCCCGGCGGTCCGTTCAAGAACACGGCGAACACCGATCTCGTCTTCCACGCGGGCAAGCTGCTCGCGCTCTGGTGGCAGAGCGGCGTGCCGTACAACCTTCGCCTCTCCGATCTCGAGACGTGCGGCCGCGAGCTGTTCGGCAAGGAGCACAAGCCCGGCATCTCCGCGCATCCGAAGGTCGACCCGCGCACGGGCGAGATGCTGTTCATGACGTTCGGTATCTTCCCGCCATACCTCTCGTACGGCGTCATCGACGCGAAGGGCGAGCTCGTGCACTTCACGCCCATCCACAGCGTGCCCGGCCCTCGCTACCAGCACGACATCGCGATCACCGCTCAGTACACGATCCTCATGGATCTCCCGATGTACCCCGACCCCGAGATGCTCAAGGTCGGCAAGAGCCGCGTGAAGTTCTTCCGCGACCAGCCGAGTCGCTTCGGCCTCATCCCCCGCCGCGGCACCGACGCGGACGTGAAGTGGTTCGAGGCGTCCCCGAGCTACGTGTATCATACAATCAATGCCTGGGAGGAAGGGGACGAGGTCGTCATGGTCGGCTGCCACATCGCCGACCCGCTCATGGGCGATCCGACGAACCCGGAGCGCAGCTTCACCGTGCCGTCGATCGGGCTCCAGCGCCTCGAGCCGTACCTCCACGAGTGGCGGTTCAACCTGAAGACGGGCAAGACGACGGAGCGGCAGCTCTCCGACGTGATGATCGAGTTCCCGCGCATGGACAACCGCCTCCTCGGCGAGAAGTCCCGCTATTCGTTCAACCCGAAGGTCGCGTCGGAGCCGACAGTCGTGTTCGAGGGCCTCGTGAAGCACGACTTCTCGAACGACACGGAGATCGTGCATCGCTACCCCGAAGGCTGGTCGGCGGGCGAAGCGGTCGTGTGCCCGCGCGCTGGCAGCACCGGCGAGGACGACGCGTACGTCGTGTCGTTCGCGATCGAGCACGCGACCGGCAAGAGCGAGCTCTGGATCTGGTCGGCGCGTGACTTCGGGCCGCCGCTCGCGCGGGTACCGATCCCGCAGCGGGTGCCGGCCGGCTATCACGCGTGGTGGATTTCGGAAGAGGACGCGAAGAAGGCGGTGACAGAATGACTCTCTACATTCTCGGTGGATACCAGACGGACTTCGCGCGCCACTTCACGCGCGAGAAGAAGGACATCGCGGAGCTGATGCGCGAGACGATCCAGGGCGCGTTCGAGGCGACGAGCGTCGACCCGAAGGACGTCGGCTGCGCGCACGTCGCGAACTTCGTCGGAGAGCTCTTCTGCCATCAGGCGAACCTCGGCGGCCTCGTCATCGAGGCGGAGCCGAAGCTCGAGGGCATCGCGACGTCGCGTCACGAGGGCGCGTGCGCGGCGGGCTCGCTGGCGATGCTGGCGGCTGGCGCCGACCTCGAGTCGGGCCGCTACGACTGCGCGCTCGTCGTGGGCGCGGAGATCCTCCGCTCGTACACCGCGTTCGAGGCGCAGCACAAGCTGGGCGTCGCGGCCTGGGTGCCGCGCGAGACGGAGGGCGTGAAATACCCGTGGCCGGATCTCTTCGCGAAGATCGGCGACGCGTACGAGGAGCGCTGGGGCCTGAAGCGCGAGCACCAGGTGTGGCTCGCGAAGAACGCCTTCGCGAACGCGAAGAAGAGCGCCAAGGCGCAGACGCGTGGGTGGACGTTCGACGAGCGCGGCTTCGCCGAGGACGACGAGGTCAACCCGTCGCTCGCGGGACGCATTCGGCGTCAGGACTGCAGTCAGGTCACCGACGGCGGCACCGCCATCTTCCTGGCCAACGAGAAGGCGGCGCGCGCCTACGCGGAGAAGCGCGGCCTCTCGCTCGACCAGCTCGCGAAGATCGAGGGCTGGGGCCATCGCACGGCACGCATGGCGCTCGCGGACAAGCTCGCGGCCTCGAAGGGCGGCGAGTACCTGTTCCCGCACGTGCGCGGCACCATCACGGACGCGCTCGGGCGTGCGAACACGCGCATCGAGGACGTCGACGTCATCGAGACACACGACTGCTTCACGACCACGGCATACATGGCGATCGATCACTTCGGGCTCACCCCGCCCGGCCAGAGCTGGAAGGCGATCGAGGACGGCTCGCTCGCGCTTGGCGGAAAGAAGCCGCTCAATCCCACCGGCGGCCTCATCGGGACGGGGCATCCCGTCGGCGCGACGGGCGTGCGCATGGCGCTCGATGCGTTCAACCAGGTCACGGGCAAGGCGGGCGAGGCTCAGGTCCCGAACGCGAAGCGCGTGGCCACGCTCAACCTCGGCGGCAGCGCCACGACGAGCGTGAGCTTCGTCATCGGACGCGCGTAACCGGAGGAGCCATGTCGGAAGCCTGGATCTTCGAGGCCGTACGCACGCCGCGCGCGGTCGTTCGCAAGGGCACGAGCGCGCTCGCGGCAGTGAAGCCGGTGTCGCTCGTCGGGACGCTGCTCGACGCGCTCACGAAGCGCGGCCTCGACGCCGCGCGCGTCGAGGACGTGATCCTCGGCTGCTCGACGCAGGTCGGCGACCAGGGCGCGAACATCGCCAAGGCGGCGCTCGGCGTCGCGGGATGGCCGGAGCGCGTCCCGGCGCAGACCGTGAATCGCCTCTGCATCTCCGGCCTGGAGGCGGTCGCCCTCGCGGCGGCGAAGGTGGCGGCGGGTCACTGCGAGGTGGTGCTCGCCGGCGGCGTGGAGTCGATGAGCCGCGTGCCGATGATGGCAGACAAGGGCGCGTGGTTCGCCGACCCCGAGATCGCCGCGAAGACCCGCTTCGTGCACATGGGCGTGTCGGCGGACATCATCGCCTCGCTCGACGGTCGCACGCGCGAGGAGCTCGACGCGGTCGCGGCTCGCTCGCACGCGCGGGCGGCGTCCGCGCCCAGTTCGAGCTCCATCGTGCCCGTCGGCGACTTCGCGCGAGACGACGGCATGAAGCCCGTCACGGCCGAGAAGCTCGCCTCCTTCCCGGCCGCGTTCGCCGATTTCCTCACGCCCGCCGTCGCGGCCGCGTATCCGGATCTCGCGGTGAAGCATCTCCACACCGTCGCCACGTCCCCGCAACAGGCGGACGGAGCGTCGCTCGTCGTCGTGGCCTCGCTCGAGGCTGGCAAGGCGATGGGCCTCACGCCGCGCGCCCGCGTCGCGTCGTACATCGCGCTCTCCAGCGAGCCGGTCGCCATGCTCACGGGCCCCGGGCCTGCGGCGCATCGCGCGCTCGAACGGGCGGGACGTCGCGTCTCCGACGTCGCCGTCTTCGAGCACAACGAGTCGTTCGCCGCGACGCAGCTCCGCTTCGAGCACGAGCTCGGCGAGAGCGTGGACATTGCACGCATCAATCCGAACGGCGGCGCGCTCGCGCTGGGCCATCCGCTCGGCGCGACGGGCGGCATGCTCGTCGGTTGCGTCATCGACGAGCTCACGCGGCGCGACGCGAAGACCGGCGTGGTCGCGATGTGCGCCGGCGCCGGCCTCGCGGCCGCGATGGTCCTCGAGCGTTCGTAGTCGCGTCAGGTCGTGCCGCGCAGCTCAGCGCAGCACGTCGACGACGAGGCGCGGCGGGTTCGCGAGCGTGAAGCTGCGGCGCGGACCTTCTTTCGCTGGGTGTTGTTGGAGCGACCCTTGTCCTGCGAGCCCCGTGCCACTATCCTACATTGTAGGCGCAGGCGGCGGTCCGCGTGGGATCTTGCGCAGACGCGCGCCGGCGGACGCGAGCGAGCGCGGCGGCCGGCCGGCGCTGGCGGATCGACCCTTCAAGGCTGGCGGAGGCCAGCGTCGATGAGGATGTCCTCGATCTGAGCGTGGTAGTCCTTGAAGTTCTCGTCGTCGCGCGTCTCCATCGCGAGCGCGAGCGCGTCGGTACGACGGCCCACGTGCGAGAGAGCGATGATCTTGATGACGGTCGCCTTCTGCGTGAGGAGCACGCGATCGGGGATCTTCTCGTAGTCCTCGATCTCCTGCAGGGCGAGCTTGTAGTCCCCCTTGTCGAGCGCGGCCTGCGCGCGCGTGACCATCTTCGCCTCGTAGGCGGCGGTGGCCATGTCGATCGACGTGCCCGCCGCGGTCGGCGCCGAGGACGGCGGCGGCGCGGACGTGGTCGGCCTTGGCGCCGACACGATCGGCGGCGCGCTCGTGTCGACGGCGGTCGGCTCCGGCCCCGCGTCCGCCTTCTTCGGTTCCTTGTCGTTGCCGCTGGCCATCACGACCACGACCGTGAGGGCGGCCACCGCCACGACGGCGGCGATGATCTTCTGAGTGCTGGTCATCGTCCTTTTCTCGTCACCCGCCGTTAGACGTTGGGGATCGCGATTCCGATCTGCTTGCGAAGCTTCGCATAGCGATCGGAGACCACGAAGCTCATCAGGTCGTCCATCTGCTCATTCAGGTGTGCCGAGGAACCGTTGCGTGCGGCGGAGCCGCCCGCCCGTTCCTCGGGGTGTGCCGAGGAACCGTTGCGTGCGGCGGAGCCGCCGGCACGTTCCTCGGGGTGGCAATCTTCGAGCGCGAAAATATTGTGGGCTGCTCTGAGGTCGTTCGAGAGGAGAAGGCCCGCGCGAGCGAGGGTGCGATCGCTGGACGTCTGCCAGCGCTGGAGGTTCGCGCGACCGCCCTCCTCCACGAAGCGGAGGAACGCGCCGCGGAGGCGATCGACCTGCTGCGGCTCGAGGATGGGCTCGATCGCCTTCGCGATCGGGACCACGAGCTGCTTCACGTTCGCGGCGAGAGGCAGGCCGGGGTTGCCGATCGAGAGCGCGGCGAGGAAGATGTCTTCGAGGCCACGCGCGGTGGGGACGAGCATCTTCACGAAGTGCTCCTCGCGGTAGTTCGCGAGGTGGCGCCCCGCAAGGAACGCGAGCTCCGCTGCGTTGCGACCCGAGAGCGACTTCGCGCCGATGCGCGAGGCGGGCGGGACGCCGGGCACCATCTCGACGAAGCCGTCGTAGTCGACGTCCGTGAAGAGGGCCGGCGACTGCATGCCGAGGATCGCCGCCGCCCACGAGAAGCAGCGCACCGCTTGCACCGTCGTCGTCGCGGGATCCTGCTTGTTCGCGGGGTCCATCTTGACGAGCTGCTTGTCGCGGCGCATCGCGGAGATGCGGCCGAGGAGGACGGCCGAGACGACGACGGAGAAGATCTCTCCGATGAGGACCTCCTCTTCGGGATGGAAGAGGAGGCGCTTCCAGGCCTCCTGGGTCACCGCCGCCGTCGGGCGGATGAGGGCGGTCTCGCGGTGGCGGATGAAAATTTCTTTTTCCTCGCCTTCAGCCGCATCGAGATAGTTGAGGACCTGGGTGACGCACCAGGTGCGGTCCGTGTCGCCCTGCTTCTTGTAGGCGCGGAAGAGGGCATGGAGGGTGTCCACGTCCCGGGGATCGTGCCGAACCCGACGCGCGAGCTCCGCGGGATCGTCGTCCGGGACGGGCCCGCGCTGGCTGGGCGGGGGCGCGACGTCCGAGAGATCGACCTCGACCGCCACGTTGGCCCGGGCCTCCTCGAGCTCCGCCTCGAGCTCCTTGAGGCGGTCCTCGAGGAACTTGATTCGCCTTTCCAGCGCCAAAGTACGTTGATCCGTGGCCGGCTGTAGCGGCATGATCGTCGCGGGCGGCGGCTCGTCGACGAACGACAGATCTTTGATGACGATCCGGTGCCGCGACTCGTACGCGGCCTGCAGGGCGGCCTCCAGCTTCCGGAGGCGAGCCCGATCGAGGCCGAGGTTATCGGCCATTTTATCGAGCTGGTTCCGCTCTTCCTGCGTGATGATTCCGTCCTCGATTACATCCGCAAAGAGCTCCTCGTACATCGCTTCGAGCTTGCCGTGGCGCAGATTGCCGGCGACCTCGCCTGCCTCGAAGGATGCCTGGTGCTGGAATGTTGCTTCTGTCTCGCTCATCCAGGCCAGTGTACGCTGTTTCCGCCACGGACCATGAGTCACGAGTCGGTCGACGCCCACTACGACAAAGCCCTCCGCGATGCCGACGTCGGTGGGCTGATCGCGGCTGCGCGAAAGTTCATGGATGTCGAGCGTCTCGACGACGCTCAGTCCGCGCTCCTCGCCGCCGGACGCCTGCAGCCGCGCGAGGGCGAGATCTATCGCTGGCTCGGCGAGGTCCTGCTCCGGCGTGGCGACGCCGAGCGCGCCGAGAAGGTCCTCGAGAAGGCGGTCCAGTTCGGATCGAAGACGAACGCGATCCCGGTCCTCGAGCACGCCCGGGGTCTCATCCCCACGCAGCACGCGGCGGGCGAAGGCGCGGTCGCCGAGCTCGTCGCGCAGGAGCGCGCCGGCCGCGGCATCGGCCGCAAGGACATCACGGGCCCGTTCGCAGGATCCCGCCGCTTCATGCCGCCAGAGTCGGACGGCGAGATCGAGACCGCCATCCGCAGCGCCGACGCGCTCCAGGCGCAGATCGAGGCGGTGCTGAACCCGCTCTCGGAGCCGGGCGACTACCCGGATCGCGGCTCGGACCCGCGCGTGCCCGCCCCGCGCTCCAGCCGTGGAAAGCAGATGGGCACGGGCGCGGTCAATCGCGTGCCGTCGATGCCCGACCATCCGCCGCACGACGAGATCCAGCTGAAGGCGCCGACACGCGCGCTCGAGTTCGACATCCCCGGCGAGACGGGCCCGCTCCCGCAGATCGAGCCCGCGCCCCTGTCGTCGCGCCCGGGAATGCCGGCGCGCACGCAGAACCAGGGCTTCCAGGCCCAGGACCACGCGCCGGAGTCGAGCCGCCGCGGCCTCGAGGGCCCCCCTTCGTTCCGCGTCTACGAGCCGCCCGCGCCGATCTCGTCGAGCCCGATCCTGCTCGAGAAGCTCGCCCATGGAGACATCAAGCTGGGCGGCGCCGCGATGCCCGAGGCTCGCGACGTCCTCGACGCGCTCGAGTCCGCGGGCGTCTACGAGCCCGACAACGTCTCCGTCCCGCAGGTCTTCCCGTGGACGCGCCCGGAGAAGAAGGTCTCGAAGCGCTCGATGGGCGTGCTCATCGGCTTCGCGGTGGCGCTCGTCATCGGCGGCGTGACGACGTTCGTCATGGTCACGAACGCCCGCGCCCGCGATCACGTCATCGCGGAGCAGACGCTGGCGCAGGTCGACAAGGACCTCGACCAGGGCGACGCGAAGCTCCTCGACGCGGCCGAAAAATCGATCAGCAAGACGTTCGAGCTCGAGTCGCGGTCGCCGCACGCAGCGATGACGTGGCTGCACGAACGCGTGGTGCTCGGCCT
This sequence comes from Labilithrix sp., assembly GCA_046351255.1. Taxonomy (GTDB): domain Bacteria; phylum Myxococcota_A; class Polyangia; order Polyangiales; family Polyangiaceae; genus Labilithrix. Next base: position 33,079 of record JAXLYU010000022.1, on the reverse strand, counting down.
CCTCAAGGGCGGCCAGGACATCGCCTTCGAAGACGCGAACACGCGCGCCAAGGAGGTCGGCATCGAGGAGAAGAAGCTCGCCTTCTCCTACGTCGCCTCCTTCTTGTTCCAGGGCGACACCGCGGGCGCGGCGGCGGTGGTCGCGAAGTGGGATCAGCCCTGCGCGGAGGATCCGTGGTTCCAGCTCCTCGCCGGCGCCACCTTCGAGCGCGCGGGCGATCCGCGCGCGCTCGAGCGTTACTCGACGGCGGTGCGCCTCGCGCCGGAGATGGTGCTCGCGCAGATCCTCCTGAATCGCGCGATGGCGGTCGACGGCGATCCGAAGCGCGCCGGCGAGCTCGCGAAGGAGATCCGCATCCGCCAGCCGAACCGCATCGAGAGCGCGGCGCTCGTGCTGCTCGCGTGGGCGCGCGATCCGAACCGCGGCGAGCCGCCACCAGAGGCGAAGGACGTGATGGAGAAGGCGGACACGCTGCCGCTCGCGCTCCGCAGCGTGCCGTACGCGGCCCGCGCGATCCTCGCCATCCCGAAGGGGATGGCGGACGAGGCGCGCAGCTCCCTGCAGAAAGGCCTGAACCTCGCGGACACGCCAGGCATGGCGACCTGGCTCGGCAGCATCGCGCTGGTGACGGGTGACGAGGAGCTCGCGCGCAAGGCGGCGCTGGCGGCCCTTTCCTTCTCCGCCGCCTATCCGCCCGCCCGCGTCCTCGCAGCGCGCGTCGCCCTCTTCGCGGCGCGGCTCGACGAGGCGCTCAAGGCGACGGAGGACCTCCCCACGACGGGCCCCGACGTCGCGATCGTCACCGCCGCCGCCTCCTACGAGAAGCTCGACTCGGAGCGCATGAGCCGGGCGCTCGAGGGCATCAGCGAGGACGCACGGAAGAGCGTCTACGTGCAGCCGCTCGTCCGGGGCCAGGCGCTCATGGCGGGCAAGCTCGACACGCTCAGCGAGGCGAAGGCGCTCGAGAGCTCGGACGACGAGGCGCCGTGGGCGGATCTCGTCTCGATCGACTGGGCGCTCGACAGCGGTGACATCGACGTCGCGAAGAAGATCGCAGCGACGTGGCGCGGAGAGCCGCGCGCGATGCGCGCCGTGCGCCTCGCGCGCCTCGCGCGCTACGACGGGCGCCTCGAGGACGCCGAGAAATTCAGCAAGATGGGCCTCGAGTCCGGCACGCCCACGATGCGCGCGCTCTCGGAGCGCGTCTTCACGCTCATCGCGGCGAAGAAGGACAACGAGGCCCTCGCCCTCTTCAAGACCTACCCGAACGTCGGCGGCCCGATGACGAAGTGGCTCCGCGCCTACGCGACCGCGAGCCACGGCAAGATCGAGGAAGCGAAGGGCATGGTCTCGCAGGAAGATCCGCCGCCCGCGACCACCCCGCTCGCCTTCCGCGTGATCGCGGCGATGGCCTACGCGGCGATGAAGGACGTGAAGCACGGCGGCGACCACGCGAAGGCGGTCATCGCGACCGGGTACGCGAGCCCGGACGCGGTCTTCATCGCGGACAAGCTCAATCTCCCGAAGATCGCCGAGAAAAAGAAGAAGTAGGCGCGCGCGCCGCCGCCGCCCCTTGCCCGCGACCTTGCGTCCGGATATTCCCGTTCGCGAAAGGATGTAGGCACATGAAAAAGTTTCTCGTTCTCTATCACGCGCCGTCGGATGCCTTCGAGCAGATGCAGAAGGCGACTCCGGAGCAGCAGCAGGCGGGCATGAAGGCGTGGATGGCCTGGGGCGACAAGGCGAAGAGCTCCATCGTCGACATGGGCGCCCCGCTCGGCAAAGGCCAGAAGGTGACGCCGGCCGGGGCGTCGGACAAGACGAACGATCTCGGCGGCTACTCGCTCATGCAGGCGGAGTCGAAGGAGGCGCTCGTGAAGACGCTCGACGGCCACCCGCACTTCATGATGCCGGACGGCTGGATCGAGATCGTCGAGGTGATGCCGCTTCCCGGCATGTGATCACTTCGGCGCGGCGGCGAGGTGACGCTCGATGAACGCGTTCTCTTCCTTGAACGTGCTCTGATCGGGCGTCATCTCCCATGAGCTCAGCGTATCGACGACGCGTCAGTCGCCGCCCGGCGCCGTGACGTTGTCGCTCGAGTCGCGATCGATCAGCTTGTTGAGCGGATCGATGCCGACCTTGATGGGCTTCCGGTCCACCTTGAACGTGAGCTCCCCCGCGCCGTTCTTGAGGCGACGCTTTTCGACGTGAATGGCGTTGCCCTCGGCATCGAGGGCCCCCACGTCGATGAGGTCATCGAAGTCGACCTCCTTCTGCTCCCCCTGGGCGTCCGCGCGGAGCTTCTTGGCCGCGTACTTCAGCGTGACCGTCCACTCGTTGCCGCTCTGCTTCGCGGTCGCCGACTTCGTGCGGTTGTCGTAGAGGGTGATGGTCTCGAAGAGGTCCTCGATGAGATACCCCATCTCCGGCGGGGTCTCGGCACGGAACGCGGCCATCAGATCCTTCGTGGTCGGATAGGGCGGTCCCTGGAATTTCCACTTGTCGACGATGCTCTTCAGCGCCGCGTTCACGTGGTCTTCGCCGATGTAATCCTGCAGCGCGTACAGCGCGATGCTGCCCTTCTGGTAGTGGATGTACATCTGGTTCTCGTTCTCGGCGAGCGGGCGCTCCTTCTTCTGCTCCGTGAACCGGCCGCGCAGATAGCCGTCCAGCTCGAACTTGAGGAAGCGGCGCATCCGGTCCGCGCCGTACTTCTTCTTCATCACCATCAGCGCGGAGTATTGCGCCAGGGACTCCGAGAGCATCGTCGCGCCGCGCACGTTGGCGCCGATCACCTGGTGCGCCCACCACTGATGGGCGATCTCGTGCGCCGTGATGTAATACGGATAGTCGACGTCGTCCGGATCGGAGTCGCGGACACGCGCGATGAAGCCGACGTTCTCCGAATACGGGATCGTATTCGGGAATGACTGAGCGAACGTGTGATAGCGCGGGAACTCGAGGATGCGCGCCTGGCGGTGCTGGTACGGACCGAACGCCTCGCTGCAGTACGAGAGCGAGTCCTTCATGCCGTTCATCATCCGGTCGAGGTTCGCGGTGTGTGTCGGGTGATGGTAAATCTCCAGATTCACGTCGCGCTCTGCGCCGTGCCACACGTCCTTCTTCACCTCGTAGCGCGCGGAGAGGACGGAGAAGAAGTTCAGGATCGGCTGATCCATCTCGTAACGAAAATAGCGACGCCCGCCCTCCGTCCACTCCCTGGCCAGATAGCCCGGCGCGATCGCGATCTGGTCCGGCGACGTGCTGACCGTGATCTTGAAATCGATGAAGTCTCCGTCTTGCCGCAGGTAGTTCACCTGCTGCGCGTGGACGTCGTCGCGAGACGCCATGCGCTCCTTCGCCGGGAGGTCGTAGCGCTTGCGATCGCGATCACCCGCCAGCTCCGCGCGCTCGAAATAGCCCACGATCGGGAGCGCGAAGTTGTTCACGAACGTGCCGTTCTCCACCACCTGCGTCTCCGGCGCGCCGTGCTTGAAGCCCACCGACGAGACGCTCATGTCGAACGCGAGCTCCGCCTCCTCGCCCGCCGCGATCGGCGCCGGCAGCGTGAAGATCTTCACGCCGAGGCGGTCGTCGCTCTCCGTGGCCGGGACGCCGGCGATGGTCAGCGCCGCGAACCTGGCGCGGTCGTTCACGTTCAGCATCACGCGCGAGATCGGCTGCGCGGTCTTGTTCTTCAGCCGATAGACGCCCTTCGAGACCCAGCGGCGCTCGGCGGGGAACACGTCGAACGAGCCGTCGAACGCGATGATGCTCGGCTGAGGCTTCGTCTTCTCCGCCCCGAACTTCTTCTCGTACGCCGCCTTGTCGCGCTCGCTGTCCTTGGCCGTCTCGTAAGGATGCAGGATGCGGGTGTTCCAGAAGATGAAGCCGCCCGCCATGGCGAACGCGCCCATCCCGATCGCGGCCGCGAGGATGGCGGGGATGGTCAGCCGCGTCCGGCGCCCGGCGCGGAGGCGTGCCGCGAGCCCCGTCTCGCGCCCGCGCACGAACGCGACGTAGCCGAGCACGAGGAGCATCAGCGCGAATCCCCACCAGTAGATCCGGAACCACATGAAGGCATCGAGGAAATGCCCGTAGCCGTTCATATCCGAGTACTGGACGGAGGTGTCCGAGCCGTAGCGCACCAGCGGCTCTTCCACGCCCACCGCCGCGAGGATCGCGCCGAATACGTAATAGAGGACCATCAGCGAATGCGCGATGTACTTGTGATTCACGAGGACGTGGACCACGAGCGCGAGCACGCAGGTGAGCGCGGTACCCGTCCAGCCGAGGACGAAGAGCTCCATCAGATAGAGCTTCGGCTCGATCGCGAAGTATCCACGACCGACCTGCGAGATCAGCGCCACGAGACCGACGACGAGCTTGATCGAGAATGCGACGCCGAGGAGCGCCAGCAGCTTGGCGACGAAGCCCACCCAGCTCGGCGCGCGTGTCGCGTCGAGCACGTCTTGAATGCCGACGTCGCGCTCGCGCCACACGAGCTCGCCCGCGTAGAAGATCACGATGATGACGGTGAAGAGCTTGAAGCCCGCGCTCGTGAGCTCGAGGGCCTGATAGGTGACCGGCAGCGTCGCGGTGCCGAAGATCTCCTTCGAGACGAACACCACCACCGTGCCGAGCAGCACGCCCGCAGTGATGAGCGACCAGAAGACGGCCGAGCGGAGGATCTCGCGGACGTAGGCGCTCGTGAGGAATCCGCACGCGCGAAGCCAGCCGAGCGCCGACGACGTGGTGGTGTAAGCGGGGATCGGGCCGACCGCGGCCACGCTCGGCGCGTCGTCGGTGCTCTTCCCCTTTTGCTCGTCGACGGTGGTGCGGAAGCGGGCGATCGCGAGCGCGAGGAGGCCGACCCCGGCCGCCGTCCACACCAGCCGATTCGCGCCGAAGAGCGAGAACACCGGCACGAGATCGCGATTCTGCTCGACCGGAGTCCAGTAACGCGTCGTCACGCCGTGGGCGAGGAAGCCGAACGGATCGAGCATCGCGGCGAGCGAGCGGTTCGCGACGTCGCCGAGAAGGGCGGTCGCCACGACGTAGCCGAGCACGAGGACGACCGCGCCGACGTAGACCGGCGCCATCTTCCGCGTCACGGCGGCGAGCGTGAAGAAGAGCGCGCCCGTGAAGAAGAGCATCGGCCACACCTCGACGAGGTACGGCCACAGGTAGGCCGTGATCATCGTGTGGCCGAGGTTCTCGGGATGCATCTTCCACACGACGACGGACGCGGCGCCGAGCCCCGCGCCGATCGTGAGGAATAGCAGCGCGCTGAAGATGAAGGCGCCGAGGAAGCGACCGATGAGATACGGCCGCTTCTTCACGTTCTTCGTGAAGATGATCATCCACGTGCCGTGTCCGAAATCTTGATACGCGGCCTGCCCGAAGATGGCCGCCACCGTGAAGATGCCAAAGAGGGCGATCAGCGAGATATTGCCGAAGAGGAGCTGCGGGCTATTCGCATTCACCTTCTCGTTGCCGCTCGACACGGCCACGCCGCTGAAGGCCCCTCCGCTCGCGAGCATCATGAAGAAGCCCGCCGCAAAGAGGATAAGGCCGTAGACATACGTCGACAGCATCTTGAGCCGTCGCACCAGCTCGAAGGAAACGAGCGCGTGCACCATCACGCGGCGGCCGCCAGGAGGGCATTGAAGTACACGTCCTCGAGGTCCGGCTCGGCGGCCTGGAAGCCGCCGCCCGGATCGCTCTCGGCATAGACGTGCACCAGGCGCTCTCCTGCCGTGCGACGCACGGCGATGAGTCGGAGCGACTGCGCGATCTGCGGGATCTCTTCCGCCCGGACGAGCTTCTTCCAGATTCGTCCGGACAAGGAACGAATCACCTCGAGCGGCTTTCCGTGCATCACCACCCTGCCCTGCGCGAGGATGGCCATGTTCTGGCAGAGATCGGCGACGTCCGAGACGATGTGCGTCGACAGCAGGACGACGACGTCTTCGCTGACCTCGGAGAGCAGATCGTGAAAGCGCGCCCGCTCCACGGGATCGAGACCAGCGGTGGGCTCGTCGACGATGATGAGCCTCGGATTGCCGAGCAGCGCCTGCGCGATGCCGAAACGCTGCTTCATGCCGCCCGAATATCCGCCGAGGCGACGATCGCGGAACTGCCAGAGATTCACCTTTCCGAGGAGCGCGCGCACGACCTCCGTGCGGCTCTTGCGGTCGCTCATGCCCTTGAGCTGCGCGAGGTGATCGAGCATGTCGATGGCGGAGACCTTCGGGTAGACGCCAAAGTCCTGCGGGAGGTACCCGAGCACCTCGCGGAGTCGATCCGGCTGCGCGACGATGTCGATATCGCCAAACGTCATCGCCCCCGCGTCGATCTGCTGGAGCGTCGCGATGCTGCGCATGAGCGTCGACTTCCCCGCGCCGTTCGGACCAAGCAGTCCGAACATGCCGCGCGGGATCGTCAGCGTCACGTCGTCGAGCGCGCGGACCTTGTTCGGGTAGGTCTTCGAGACGCCGGTGAGCGCCAGTTCCATGGCCGCCTTATAGTCCAGCGGCCGCCTTTATTCCCGCGCGTTCAGCGATACGGCGGGCGCTGCGGTGCGGCCTGGCCGCCCATCTTCGCGTTGGCGTTCTCGATCATGTTCTTGAGCTCCTCGGGCTCGGTCGACTGACCGATCGCCTGCTCGAGCGTGATGAAGCGGCGAATGTAGAGGTTCAGGAGCGACTGATTGAGCGTCAGCATTCCGTACTTCTCCTGACCGACCTGCATCGAGCCGTAGATCTGGTGAATCTTGTTCTCGCGAATCAGGTTTCGAATCGCGACGTTGGGGACCATGATCTCCATCGCCAGGCAGCGGCCCGGCGCGCCGGCGCGCGGCAGCAACTGCTGCGTGATGACGCCCTGGAGCACGAACGACAGCTTGTTCCGGATCTGATCCTGCTGGTGCGGCGAAAAGACGTCGATGATTCGGTTGATGGTCGAGACGGCGGTATTCGTGTGGAGGGTGCCGAAGACGAGGTGACCGGTCTCGGCGATCGTGAGCGCGGCCTCGATGGTCTCGAGGTCGCGCATCTCGCCGACGAGCACGACGTCGGGGTCCTGACGGAGCACGTAACGGAGCGCGCCCTTGAAGTTCGCCGTGTCCTGCCCGATCTCGCGCTGATTCACGACCGCGGATTTGTGCTGGTGCACGTACTCGATCGGGTCCTCGATCGTGAGGATGTGAACGCGCTGCTCGGTGTTGATCTTGTCGATGATCGACGCGAGCGTCGTCGACTTGCCGGAGCCCGTCGGCCCCGTGACGAGGACGAGGCCGCTCGGCTTGTTCGAGATCTCCGTGATGACGGGCGGGAGCCCGAGGTCGTCGAACGAGAGGATCTTGAACGGGATGGTGCGGATCGCGGCCGCCACGTTCGTGCGCTGCAAGAAGACGTTGGCGCGGAAGCGTGAGAGGTTCTTCACGCCGAACGCGAGGTCGAGCTCGCTGTCCTTCTCGAACTGGATTTTCTGCTCCTCGGTCATGATCGAGTAAGCGAGCTGCTTCGTGTCTTCCTTCGTCAGCGGCGGAAGCTTGAGCGGAATGACCTCGCCGTCGATGCGAAGGAGCGGCGGCACACCCACGGTGATGTGCATGTCGCTCGCGCCTTTCTCCACCATGGCTCGAAGGAGCTGCTGGAGTCCAACCCGAGGTGCCTCTGCGCCTTGCGTCATGACCGGAAAGAGTACTACGGAAAGGGGCCGCGCGCTGGGCGGACGGAACCCAGCGTGCTACCGCCGCGGAAAGAGGCCACGGGGCACTTCCGTGCCGAATCACGAGCCCCCTGACCGCCCCCACCTCCCGGTCCTGGGGACGACCAAGGGCGATCGGTGCCGCGGGCGCCTCGAGTTGCCTCGAGCCGGCGCGGACCGCCTTCAGCGCGGGCCGCCGCTCGTGTCGATCGTGCAGTTGGGCTTGCACGGCTGGCCCTTCACCTGGGCGCCGTCGCACTCCTCGGGTCCGTTGATGATGCCATCGCCGCAGCGCGGGCGAGAGCGACAGTCCGACGCGCACTTGCCGTAGGCCGGCGCGCCGGCGTCGCCCTTGTCGTTCGCGTCCCCGTCGTCGCAGAGCTCGCCGAAGATGGAGTCGATCTTCCCGTCACCGCAGCGCGGTCCAGGGCCGTTGCAGGTCGCGTTGCATTTGTTGTAGCCGCCGTTGAACGGACCGTCGTCGCAGGTCTCCGGCGGATCCTGCTTGATCGCGTCGCCGCAGAAGCCGCCGCGGCTCTTGCAGTCCTTCGCGCACTTGCCGTAGCCCGGCGTGTTCGTGGTGTCGTTCAGCGCGCCGTCGTCGCAGACCTCGTTCGGGGTCTTGAAGCCATCGCCGCACTTCGGCGTGCAGATCGACTTCGCGCGCGCAAAGCCCTTGAAGGTGGCCTTGTAGTTCGACTGCGAGCGATTGCGCTCCGCCTGGAAGAGCGCGAACTCGTAGACCTTGTCCTTTTGCAGGCCGAGCAAGGCGGCATTCGCGGGGTTGATGGTCACGGTCCCGTCCTGGGCCGTGTGCACGCCGCCGATATCGACCACCAGCTTGCCATTCACGAAGACGAAGACGTCGTCGTCACCCGTGAAATCGAAGCTCGGCGGCGTATCGATCGCCTTCTGGTCGTACTGGAACCAGAAGCGGAGCTCGCTCGTGAAGTGGAAGTTGTGGTCGCCGCCCGCTTCGCTGCCGTTGTACTGATGGCCGAACGAGCTCGGGGGATTCACGTCGTCGATCGGGAAGAACGTGCTGCCCGCGCTGTCGAACTGATACGTGCCACTCGCGTCGATCTTCGTCAGCGGGAGCGTGCGCGGAATGGTGAAGTTCACACGCGTCGTGGTGCCGTTGCCCGGCAGGTCGCGATACCACTGCGTGAACGAGGCCGCGCTCGTCACGGTGCAGGCGCTCGCGCTTCCGAGCGTGCACTTGTATTGCGGCTTTCCTTCGCTATCGAGGACACCCGTCTTCGTCGCATCGCCGTTGTTGAAGAGGAGCCCGGGAATTCCCTTCGCCGTGCCCGAGTAGGTGTCCATGTCCGGGTGACCGTTCGCGCACCCCGAGGGCGAGCAGACGCCGCTCTGATCGCCGCGCGAGAAATCGCGATAGATGATCGGCGAATCGATCACGTTCGGGAGGGACCCCGGCTCCAGGGTGCACTCGAAGCCCTGCTCGATCTTGCACTCGTGCGAGCAGCCATCGCCGTCCTTCAGGTTGCCGTCGTCGCAAGCCTCGCCCGGGAAGACGATGCCGTCACCGCAGGCGCCGGTGCACTCTCCACCCGACTTCGGACACGAGGGCTCCTTCGTGCAGGTCGGAGAGCAGCCGTCGAACGGCATGGTGTTGTTGTCGTCGCACTGCTCGGTGCCTTCGATCTTGTTGTCGCCGCACGTCGTCGGCTCGCAGGCCGCGCCCGGTGTCGGGCACTTGAAGCCGTCCATGATCTTGCACGCGTTGGTGCAGCCGTTGGTGTTGTTCTTGTCCTTGTCGTCGCACTCCTCGTCACCAGCGAGGATGCCGTCGCCGCACTCCTTCGCCACGCACGCGGTCGAAGGGATCGGACAGATCCATCCGCTGTCGACCTTGCACTTCGTGCAGCCATCGGCGTCGACCGTGTTCTTGTCGTCGCACTCCTCGTCCTTCTGCAGGATGCCGTCGCCGCAGCCGCCGAGCTTCGCGCACGGCGTCCCCGGCACGGTGCAGACGTACCCGTCTTCGACCTTGCAGGTCGACGAGCAGCCGTCGTTCGAGTCGGTGTTCTTGTCGTCGCACTCGTCGGCGCCGTCCTGGATCCCGTTCCCGCAGACCGGCGTGGGCGCGTCGTTGATCGGCCCCGAGTCGATCACGCCGCTGGACGACGTCTCGCCGTTGCTCGTGCCCGACGTCCCGGAAGAGAAGCCGCTCGAGGCAAAGCCGCTCGACGTACCGCCATCACCGCTGCTGCTCGTGCTCGGCGGGAACTGCCCACTATCCGGATCGTCACTGCCACACGCCTGAGTGAGCGAAAAGACGACACCCGTAGCGATGAGACCAAGCGAAAAAAGCCGACGCATTCCGAACTGCTCCTTCTCGGGGGCCTCAATGGTCGGGATCGCACCGGACTTTTCAAGTTGCCGGTAAGATTCGCCCACAAATGCGTGCGAGGTTCACACACGAGCGCCTGAGCTTCCTCACGACGTCGGCGCGGTGCAAAGCCTCAGCGTGACGGGTCGGTTGACGCTAAATTCGACGGAGCGTGCTCCTTCGTCGGTCGGGCGGCCTCTTCTTCTTGACCTTCGTCCTCCTGCCGACCGCGTGTGGGCTGGACGTCGTCGGCGTCGCCCCGGAGGGCACTGGCCCGGAGAGCGGCGCTCCCCAGGGCCCCTCCGTAGACGCGTCAGACGCGTCGCGCCCAGGCGACGTTCTCATCGAGGAGGCGGGGCCGCACGATGGGGGCCAGGATGTCGTCAACCCACCGCTCGGCTGCGACGTCACCGCCTGCGCCGCGCTCGGGGCGAAGTGGAAGCCGATCGCGGTCGCCATCGGTGCGTCGCCTGCGACATGTCCGAGCGGCGCGACGGACGTCCTGCGAACCGATCCCGTCGCGGCCGCAGGCGCGTGCGGGTGCCGGCCCGTGAACCCGGTCGCGCCAGTGTGCAACACGGGCACCATCACGTTCCGGGTCAACGGCGGCTGCAACGCGACCGGTGTGGCGACGAGCTCGAACAGCTCGAGCTGCCATCCCGTGTCTGGTTCGCTCGCCGGGAGCGTCGCGTTCGCCTCGCTCGCGCCGTCCGGTGGCAGCTGCACCGCGGAGACCACCACCGATATGTCGAAGCTCGGATCGTCCGCGCTGACGATGTGCACCGAGGCCTGCTCCGCCGACCTCTGCGCGAAGAAGGCGCCGGCCGGCTTCCGCGCCTGCCTCGTGACGGATGGTGACGTGGCGTGCGACGCGCCTGGCTTCACGGAGAAGCATCTCGCGGGCACGCCCACTCTGAGCTGCGCGGCGTGCACATCGTGCACCGCGACCGCGACCTGCACGAACGTCAGCATCGACCTCTTCTCGGGCACCAGCTGCACGACGAAGGTGTTCCACCTGCCGGCCGATGCGTGCACCAACACGGGCGGCGCGTCCGGTAGCGGCGTCGGCGGGATGATCTACAACGCCACCGTGACGCCGAGCTACCAGGCCACCGGGCCGCTCACGGCGACCACGGGGCTCGGTAGCCCGCGCACGGTGTGCTGCGCGCCGTGATCAGTCGGACATCGTGACGCGAAGGATCTCCTCCGTCGTCGTGACGCCGTCGAGCACCTTCATGATGCCGGCCATGCGGAGGGTGATCATGCCCTGCTTGATCGCGGCCGCCTTGAGCTCGGCGGTCGACGAGCCCTGGAGGACCATCTCCTTCAGCGCATCGTTGAAGCGCATGACCTCGTAGAGCGCGACGCGGCCCTTGTAGCCGGTGCCGTTGCACGTGCGGCAGCCGAAGCCCTTCACGAGGCGGCCCTGCGCGATGTTGATCTGCTCCTGCGTGAAGCCGAGATCCTCGAGCGCCTGCGGCTCGATCTGGATCGGCTGCCGGCAATCGACACAGACCTTGCGCGCGAGACGCTGGGCGAGGACGAGATTGACGGACGCGGTGATGAGGAAGGGCTCGACGCCCATGTTGAGGAGGCGGGAGATGGTCGCCGGGGCGTCGTTGGTGTGGAGCGTCGAGAGCACCAAGTGGCCGGTGAGCGCGGCCTTGACCGCGATTTCCGCGGTCTCGAAGTCTCGAATCTCGCCGACCATGATGATGTCCGGGTCCTGACGGAGGAAGGCGCGTAGCGCCATCGCGAAGTTCAGGCCGATCTCGTCGTGCATCTGCACCTGGTTGATGCCGGCGAGGTTGTACTCGACCGGGTCTTCCGCGGTGCTGATGTTGGTGACGATCTTGTTGAGCTCGGAGAGCGCGGAGTAGAGCGTCGTCGTCTTGCCCGAGCCGGTGGGGCCGGTGACGAGGACCATGCCCCACGGCTGCCGGATCGCCCAGAGGAAGTCCTCGAGAGGCTTCGCATCGAAGCCGAGCTTCGACATGTCGAGCTGGAGGTTGCCCTTGTCGAGGAGGCGCATGACGATCTTCTCGCCCCAGAGCGTCGGGAGGACGCTGACGCGGAAGTCCATCTCACGGCCCTTGCCGAGCTTCAGCTTGATGCGTCCGTCCTGCGGGAGACGGCGCTCCGCGATGTCGAGCTGGCTCATGATCTTGAGACGCGACGCGATCGCGTTCTTCAGCTTCAGCGGCGGGGTCATCTCCTCGATGAGGACGCCGTCGATGCGGTAGCGCACGCGCAGCTTCTTCTCGTACGGCTCGATGTGAATGTCGCTCGCGCCCTTCTTGATGGCGTTGAGGAGGATCATGTTCACGAGACGAACGACGGGTGCGTCCTCGCTGGCCTTCTCCAGCTCGAGGGCGTTCATCTCCTCTTCGTCGCCCGTGAACTCGATCTCGGACTCGTCGAAGCCGGCCATGACCTCGTCGTACGAGGGGCCGGCGGAGTAGTAGCGCTCGACCGCGGTCGCGATCGCCGTCTCGGATGCGATGACGGGCTCGATCGTGTACCCGGTGAGGAACTTGAGATCGTCGATCGCGTGGAGGTTGGTGGGATCCGCCATCGCAACGATGAGCGACGAGCCCGCGCGCGAGACGGGGATGACCCGGTGCTTCTCGCATTGCTCCTTCGAGACGAGCTTCAGGATCTCGGCATCGATCTCGTACTCCTCGAGATTGATGGTCGGGACTCGGTACTGCTGCGACAGGAAGTTCGTGATCTCCTGATCGCTGATGTACCCAAGCCGCGCGAGCGTGTACCCGAGGTTCTGCCCCGAGCGGTTCTGCTCGTCCTGGGCCTGACGGAGCTGCGCGAGCGAGATCAGCTTCTCGCGAACGAGAAGCTCACCGAGCCGATTGGTATTCGACATGTCCGTCGTAGAATACACTCCTCCGCTGCGGCGCAATGGCGTTCTATGAGAAGTGGTTCGGCAAGGGACGACTGGCCGCGCAGGCGCGGGCGGCGGAGCTTCGTGGCGATCTCGCGAAGGCGGCCGAGCTCTTCGGACAGGCGGAAAACAACGCGGAAGTGGCCCGCGTCATGGTCATGCGTGCCGAGGCGGAGCCGGACGCCCGGGCCCGCCTCCAGCTCCTCACCCAGGCCTCCAAGCTGGCACCCGAGGGTACCGACACGAACAAATCGGCCCGGCTGAAGCGAGCAGAGCTGCTCTTGGCGCTCGCCGGCGACGCCGCCGTCTCCGCCGTCGCGCGCCACGAAATCGTGGAAGCAGCGAAGGACCTCGAGGCGATCGGTGAGCCGCTGAAAGCGGCGGAGGCCTATCACCGCGCGGGCGACAAGGAAGGCGAGGCCCGCGCGCTCCAGGCCGCCGGCGACGTCGAGGCCCTCGAGTTCCTCCTCTCCACCGAGCAGTACAAAGAGCGGAGCAGCCGCGCGCGCGACGAGCGAACGAAGGACGTCGACGTGATGATCGGGTGCGGGCGCCGGCGCGAGGCGCTCAGCGCGCTCGACGAGATGCTCGCAGAGACGCCCGACGACGCGCCGCTCCGCGAGCGTGCCAACGGCCTCCGTGCCCGGCGCGTCCTCGCGCCGCTCGTCACGATCGAGTCGATCGGCGAGCGCTGGACGATCGTGACCGGCAACGAGGTCGTCATCGGGCGAACCGACGGCGCGATCAAGGTGCCGTCGAACGCGGTGAGCCGCCAGCACGTGAAGATCACGCGCGACGGCGACCAGATCGTCATCCGCGACCTCGAGAGCCGCAACGGCACGCAGCTCCGCGGGATCAACGTCGCGGGCGCCCTGCCCGTCGGAGAGGGCATCGAGCTGAAGCTCGGCAAGGAGGTGCCCCTCCGCATCACGCCGAGCCGCAAGATCGCGGGCGCGGTCGAGATCGAGGTCGCCGGCAGCACGTATTTCGCCTCGCTCGGACCGACGAAGACGCCCGTGACCGGGATCGAGCTCGCCGCCGGCGCGGACGGCTGGCTCGAGCTCGTGGGCCACGCCTTCCTCGGCGAGGTCGAGCTGACGCCGCGGGCGACGCTGCTCCTCGGCGACTCTCTCTCGACGACGCGCGGCGAAGAGGCTCTCCTGCGAGTCGTGAGCATCTGATGGGCTTCTGATGGGCTTCTGGGACCGCCTTCGCGGAAAGAAAGTGGAGCCGGCGAACGCGCCCGCCGTCGAGGCGCCCGCGCCGAGGTCGGTCGAGCCGCCGCCCGTGCCGGGCGTCTCGCGAGAGCTCGCGCGCGTCCTCAAGACGGGCGAGACGGGCGGCCCCGAGGAAAAGGAGGCGATCGACGCGTTCTCGCGCCTTCGCGGCACGATGGAAGAAGCGCGCGCGGTGGAGGAGCTCTCGCGCGTGGCGCAGATGCGAAAGCTGCCGGACGGCCTCCTGCTCGCCCTCGGCGCGACGCTCCTCGATCGCGGCGAGCCCGAAGGCGCGACCCGCGTGCTCTCCGTGGCCACCTCGTCGCCGGCCCTCGTGCTCCTCGCGGACCTCGCGGAGCAACGGAACGATCTCGCGACCGCGCTCGCGCTCATCGAGCGCGTGCTCCTGCGCGATCTCGATCATCCCGGCGCTCGCGAGCGGCATCGCCGCTGGCGAGCCTCCCTCGGCTTCGATCTCGAGCACAAGCCGGTCGCGGCGGGCGCCACCGTCGTCGCGCGCGAGCCGGACGCGCCGTTCGACCTCCTCCGCGAGGTCGGTCGCGGCGGCGCGGCGGCGGTCTATCAGGCCGTCGATCGCGAGCTCGGGCGCCACGTCGCGCTGAAGGTCTATCACCAGCCCGAGCGCGACAAGACGCAGCTCGCGCACGAGGCGCGCGTCGCCGTTGCGCTCGAGGGCGTGGGCATCGTGCGCGTGTTCGACGTCGATCCCGACCACGGCTGGATCGCGCTCGAGTGGGCCCCTGCGGGCGCGCTCCGCGATCCCATTCGCAGCAAGGACATCGCGAGGCTCGTCCCGATCGAGCGCTGGGCCCTCCCCCTCGCGTACGCGCTCGCGCGCGTTCACGCCGCGGGCTGGGTGCACCACGACGTGAAGCCGGCGAACGTGATCCTCTCGCGGACGAACGCCGCGATCCTCACCGACTTCGGCACCGCGAGGAAGATCGGCGAGCCTCCCCCGCCCGGCTCCCTCGGCTTCATCTCACCGGAGCGCATGAAGGGCCGTCCGAGCGATCCGCGCGACGACATCTACGGCTTCGGCCGCATCCTCGAGGACGCGCTCGCCGCGATCGGACAGGAGCACGCGCCCGCGATCGCAGCGTATCGCGCGCTCGCGGCGGCCTGCACCGGCCCGGACGCCGCGCGCCCGGCAGACGGCCGCGCCATCGTCACGCGCCTCCGCGTCGAGCTCGGCCTAGGCTGAGCAACGCCCCCGCAGCCCGCCTCGAACGCTCGGGCACGCGTATCCGCGCTTGCGGGACCGGGACCAGGAGCCGCGGCCGAATGGCACGGGCCTCGTCTCGCCGCGGCGTGTGTAGCATGCGCGCATGATCGAGGAGCTGGATCCACGGAGCGCAGAGCTGCAGGTCGAGGCCGTCCGCGTGGTCGCGATCGGACCCGACCAGGCGGTCCTCGCCTTCCGGTTCGAAGACGAGGACGACTTCTCCACCGAGATGTCGCTCGTGTTCTCCGCGAAGGGCTTCGCGAAGACGTCGCGCCTCTTCGCCGTCGCGCAGTCCGTCCGGGACGCCTACTTCGACGGCAAGGACCTCTGGGTCGTCGATCGCCATCACGTTCATCGCGCGAGCGGGACACTGAAGAAGCCCGCGCAGAAGGTGCTCCCCGGTCACGTCCACGTGAACGCGATCGCGGGCACGAGCGCGAAGGACATCTACGCCGTCGGCGAGGGCGTCCTCCACTGGAACGGCAAGTCGTGGAAGATGCTCACCTACGAGGGCGGCGAGCTCTCGTGCGCAGCGGCGGGGAAGGACGCGGTCTACGCGGCCGGGGAGGACGGCGCGCTCGTGGAGCTCCGGGGCGCGAAGGTTCGCGCGCTCCCGGCCCCGGAGGACGCGCGCTTCGAGTCGATCTTCGTGAGCGCCGGCGGCGAGCTCTGCGTCGGCGGCCATCGCCTCGCGCTCCGCGGGCCGCCGGACGCGCTCTCGGCGGTGACGCTGCCGAAGAAGGCCGAGGTCGTCGTCGGTATCGCGGAGCTCGCAGGCAAGACCTACTGGGCCACGGTCGGGGACGGGGCCGGCTTCGGGCTCTTCGTCCAGCGCAGAGCGAAGCTCGAGCTCGTCGACGCGCGCATCGCCGGCCAGCTCTCGGCGTCCGGGAAGTACCTCTTCGTCTCCGGCGACCTCGGCGCGCTCCGCTTCGACGGCAAGGACTGGATGGTGCTCGGCCTCGCGTGGGACGAGCGCAAGAGGCGCTGGAACCTCGTCCCCGGCACCCTCGACGATATCAGTGAGGACCAGGGACGAAGACCAGGACCAGGACGACTGAGCTCCGCCTCGAGCCACGCACGCGCCACGTCGATGCGCGCGTAGTGCTCGACACGATGCTCCGGCCAGTCCCCATCGTCGTGGCACGACGTGACGCCGGCGATGCGTCCGCCGACGAGGAGCGGCCCGCCCGAGTCTCCCGAGTCGGCGATCGCGGTCCCGAAGGTCACCTCGATCTGCGCGGGACCGATCGACCTCACGATCGACGTGCCCGACCGGCGCCCCTTGTAGAAGTAGACGCCGTTCTTGTAGGTGCCGTAGCCGACGGCGGTGGCTTCGGTCCCGGGCGGTGGCGGCTCCGCTGGCGAGAGTCCGAGCGGGGCGATGTTCACGATCGGCTCCACGAGATGGAGCAGGCCGAGGTCGGGCGTCGTCTTGGGGCACTCGTTCGAGTCCGCGATGTAGTCCGGGTGAGCGACCTGCGCATCGACGGCGTGAAAGGTGAACCCCTCCTTCGGCTCGACGTACGCATCGCCCGACTTCCCGGGTCCCGTGTAGAAGCCCTTCACCTCGTGCGAGACGCAGTGCGCGGCGGTGAGCACGACGTCGGGCGTGATGAGCACGCCGCTACAGAACATGGCGTCGCCGAACCAGACGAGGCCCACGGCTTCGTGGGTCGTGTCGATCTCGCCTCCCTGGATCCGAGCACTGGAGACCTCTGCGTTGTCTCCGTCCGGAGACACACAACCCATCAGACTCACGAACAAAAGAGCGCGTTTCACTGCCCTCTTGGTGATGCGCAAAGCGGGTTCGGTCAAACGATGAGAACGCGCGCGTACCCATGTTTCAGATCGCGCCAGAGTTGTTACTCCCCGGTCCGGTGGCGGCGCCGTAAACCAACCGCATGGACATCATTCACAAGGTTGGAATCAAGGGCTCGACCACGGACCGCGTCTACCACGCGCTCACCACGCTCGAGGGGCTGTGCGGCTGGTGGACGTCGACCACCACCGGTGACGGCGGCAAGGTCGGCGGGGTCCTCCATTTTCACTTCGGCAGCAAGACGATGGACATGAAGGTCGCCGAGCTCGAGATCGGCCAGCGGGTCGTCTGGGAGGTCCTCGAAGAGACCGGCGAGTGGCGCGGTACGAGGATCGTCTTCGACCTGAAGCAGAAGCAGAACGACGCGATCGTGCTCTTCGAGCACCAGGGCTGGCGCGAGGCGACCGACATGATGCATCACTGCTCGACGAAGTGGGGCACGTTCATGATGAGCCTCAAGTCGCTGCTCGAGCACGGAAAGGGCGCGCCCTTC
This sequence comes from Labilithrix sp., assembly GCA_046351255.1. Taxonomy (GTDB): domain Bacteria; phylum Myxococcota_A; class Polyangia; order Polyangiales; family Polyangiaceae; genus Labilithrix. The sequence goes on along the minus strand of JAXLYU010000022.1, from coordinate 15,335 downwards.
CCGAACGACGTGCACATCGAGTGATGAGGTGAGCCAGCGCGAGGCGCTGGGCCAGCGCGAGGCGCCGCTTTTTGTACAGGCGGCGGCCCGCGCTCGCGCAGGTTGAGCAGCCGCTCGCTCACGGCGCGCGCCGGTGGGTGAAGCCCCACGCGTCCTCGGCCTGGCGAGGTCCTTGCGAGGTCACTCGTCACTCCGATGATGCTGCAGCGCGCCTTCCCCCTCTCGTTCCTCGCTCTCGTCTCGCTCGCGGGCTGCGTCGCGCCGGGGACGGAGGACGGGGACGTGAGCTTCGAGGTGGACGGAGAGACGACGTCGAACCTGTCCGGCGGCGTTCACATCGAGACGCAGTCGAACGCAGACCCCGCGTTCGGCAAGCGCCGCATCCTGAACCGCGTCGTCGCCATGATCGAGAAGACCCCGAACGACGGGAAGATCTTCGCCGCCATCCACAGCGTCGACGAGGCGCCCGTCGCGGACGCCCTCGTCGCCAAGGCAAAGAAGGGCGCGACGGTGAAGGTCGTGATGAACGGCGCGACGAGGGGCAAGGACCTCCCCGAGAAGCTCCGCAAGGGACTCGCCGCCTCGCCCAGGGGCGCCTTCGAATATTGCGGCCAGCCGAACGGCGGCGACGGGTGCATCAGCAACGCGAAGGACGGCATCATGCACTCGAAGCTGTTCCTCTTCAGCGCAACGGAGGACGAGAACGGCCAGGCGCGGAAGAGCGTGAGCTGGATGAGCTCGGCGAACATGACCACGCAGACGGGGGCGAACACGTTCAACAACGCGGTCGCCATCTACGGCGACGCGAAGCTCCACGACGCGATGAAGGATCGCTACTTCGACCACCTCTTTGCGAAGAGCTCCGTGCCCGGGACGATCGTCTCCGGCGACTCGCAGACCGTGGTCTACGCCTCACCGAGCGCGGACGATCTCGTCGCGGACCGCCTCGCGAACATCGAGGCGGGCGCGCCATGCAACGTCGCCATCTCGCAGAACATGATCCACTTCGACACGCGGCCGGAGATCTGGAAAGAGGTGAAGCGCATCACCACGTTCTGCACGGTGAAGGTGCTCGTGAATCACATCAACCGCGAGTCCTTCGACCGCCTCGCGTCCGCGGGCATCGAGGCGAAGTACTCGTACACGCACGACAAGGTCTTTCTCATCGACGCCAAGCTCAACGGCCGGCCGCAGCGGGTCGCGTTCACCGGCAGCCACAACTGGACGAGAGACGCGCAGGTCAGCAACGACGAGCTCCTCGTGCGCATCGCAGATCCCGCGGCCTACCAGGCGATGGCGGCGCACCTGCTTCGCCAGTGGGCGGCGGCCTCGAAGCTCGCGCCTGGCATGTGAGCCCCGCAACGCCCTCGCTCGACGGAGCATCCGATGTCCGTTATAACGGATCCTTCGCCATGCCCCCGACGACCTACACCGATCTCATCGCCCAGACGCGCCGTGAAACCAAGGAAGTGTCACTCGACGAGGTGAAGCGTCGCCTCGACGCGAAGGAGCCGTACACGCTCCTCGATGTGCGCGAAAAGGAGGAGTACCGCGCGGGCTACATCCCAGGCGCGATCTCGATCCCCCGCGGCTTCCTCGAGATTCAGGTCGAGGGGCGCCTCCCGGACAAGACGGCGAAGATCGTCGCGTACTGCGCGGGCGGCACGCGATCCGCGCTCGCCGCCAGGACGCTCGCGGAGCTCGGCTACACGAACGTGGAGACGGCGAACCCCGGCTTCGTGCGATGGAAGGACCTCGGCTATCCGATGGAGACCCCGCCGCAGCTCTCGGACGCACAGCGCGACCGTTACTCGCGTCACCTCCTCCTCCCCGAGGTCGGCGAGAGCGGGCAGGCGAAGCTCCTCAAGAGCAAGATCCTGCTCATCGGCGCCGGCGGCCTCGGCTCGCCGGCCGCGCTCTACCTCGCCGCGGCCGGGGTCGGCACGCTCGGCCTCGTCGACGCCGACACCGTCGATGCGTCGAACCTCCAGCGTCAGATCCTCCACGCCACGTCGCGCGTCGGCACGCCGAAGATCGAGAGCGCGGAGAAGGTCATCAAGGACCTCAACCCGGACGTGAAGGTGGTCGGCTACAAGGAGCGCGTCGACAGCTCCAACGTGGACCGCATCTTCGCCGACTACGACGTCATCGTCGACGGCACCGACAACTTCCCCACGCGCTACCTCGTGAACGACGCGAGCGTGTTCCTCGGCAAGCCGGTCGTGCACGGATCGATCTTCCGGTTCGACGGCCAGCTCACCACCTTCGTGCCGGACAAAGCGGCGAAGAAGCTCGGGATCCAGGCCGGCCCCTGCTACCGCTGCCTCTACCCGGAGCCCCCGCCGCCGCATCTCGCGCCGAGCTGCCAGGAGGCCGGCGTCCTCGGCATCCTGCCGGGTGTCATCGGAGTCCTCCAGGCGACGGAGGCGGTGAAGCTCGTCCTGAACCGCGGCGACGTCCTCGCGGGCCGCCTGCTCACCTATGACTCGCTGAAGATGAAGTTCCGCGAGCTGAAGCTGCGCCGCGATCCGAACTGCATCGTGTGTGGTCCGAGCCCGACCATCACGAAATACATCGACTACGAGGGATTCTGCGCCCTGCCGGGCTGACCCGGGGTCGTGCCGGAGCGCGGATCCTCTACACGGGCCCCGCGCTCTCCGGTGTCGGGACGTCGCTCCGACACCTCGCCGAGGTGTGTCAGCTGAAGCTCGAAGGTTACCCTCGGTACCGCTTGGAGAACGTCACCGAGCAAGGCATCCATCTCGTCGCGCAGACGGATCCGCGCATCCCTTCGTACTTCGAAGACTCCTTCGACGTCCGAAAGCGGAACCCGTCGATGCGTCCCTACCTGACCGATCACCTCGCTTTCCTCGAGACGGTGAACGCGATCGTCTTCGTCGCCGACAGTCAGCCGGAGCGACGCGAGGCCAACCAGGCGTCCCTCGAGCGCGTGCGGAGCGATCTCCGCGCGCTCGGCCGGCGCGACACGGAGATCCCGCTCGTCCTCCAGGCGAACAAGCGAGACCTCCCGAGCGCCGTGCCCCTGACCGAGCTCGCGTCCTGGATCCGCTGGCCGCACGCCGAGCTCGTCCCCTCCGTCGCGACGACGGGCGACGGCGTCGTCACCGCCATCCGTCTCGCGCTCTCGCTCGTCGCCCCCGCGAGCGTCCCGTACCGGTGATCAATAGATCGAGACGTTGCCCGAGCTGATGGTGCACTGACCGTTCTCTGGGTTGCCGACGGTGCGGACGATCTCGTTCGCGGCCGGCGCGACGCGCGCGCCCGACAGCTCGCTCTCCACCATGCGGACGAGCGCGCCACGGAAGCTCGTCACCTCGTAGCAGGGGATGTGCGGCTCCGCGTGGTCGTTGCCGATGCCCGAGTCGTCGGTCAAGAAGATGTAGCGACCGCCCGTCATCTGCGCCGCCGTGCGCATCGTGAACTCCGCGCGATCGTCCGTGCCGCTCGCCGCGACCGGGTAGAGGTGAACGTCCTTCTTGCTCGCCTTCACGATCGCGTCGTGGACCTGCGTCTCCTCACCGATGTGATGCGGCGCGTCCGCGACCCAGAAGGCCATGCGCGCGACGTTGGCGCCCGGGCGCCAGTCGAGATCCGCCGTCGTCTGCAGGCCCGCCGCGACCGCCTCCGGGTAGTCGCCGCCGCCGTTGACCGACTGCTGGTCGAGCACCTTCTTGAGGTCCGCGGCCGAGCCCCACTGGAAGCCCTTCGAGATGTAGTCGTCGTACGAGTCACGATAGACGACGAGGTTGAAGCGCGGCTGCATCTGCGGGTGCTTCGCCGCGATCGACTGCGCGATGCCGTCGATCTCCGACTGCAGGTAGCTCAGCTCGTCGCCCATGCTGCCCGTCGTGTCGAGGACGAACGTGACATCGAGCTCGGTCTTCGCGCCGCGCTGCAGGAGCTGCGTGCGCGCCGTGGTGCGCTCCTCGAGCGAGAAGCTCGGAAGGCCGCGCTCCGCGGGGTTGCCCGAGAGCGTGAGGTACTTCTTGTAGAAGTCGAAGTTCAGGTTGTCGTCCCACACGCCGGCCGTGAGCTGCCCCGCCTGCGGCGCGTTCTGGGTCGGCTTGCCTTCCGCGTCCGCCGAGTCCTTCTCCTCCGCAGGCGCCGGCACGCTCCCCGAGCTGGTCCCGCCCGTGACGCTGCCCGACGACCCGCTGGGGGCCGCGCTCCCGCCGCTGCTGCTGCCGTACGCGGGGCCCACATTCTTCGCGCCACCGGCGCCGTCGGAGAAAGAGGCGGAGTCGTCCGCACTGCATGCCACGAGAGTCATCACCGAGAACGCCGCCGCTACCATCGAGATCCGCTTCATGCGGCGGAGCACTGCGAGGCGCGTGCCGATCCGGAAAAGGCCGACAAAACGCCGAAACGCGCGCTCTCCGGGGGAAGAGCACGCGTCTGGGCCATGATCCGTGTGCCGCGGACTGACTCAACTGTCAGAGCGCGGGCTCGCGCCACGGTCAGATCGGGGTCGTCACGGCGTCTCGTACGTGGGCGTGGCGGGGTGCTCATCGACCGGAACGGAAGACTCGCCGTCATCGGTGGGGCGCTTCGCGCGGAGCATCTCCTCCCCCTCCTCTTCGAGGCCGCTGAGACCAGGAGCCACGCGCTCGGTCGCGCCCGTGCGCTCGAGGGGGCCCTTCTTCTCGTGCGTCTCGTGCGTCGCGACCGGCGGCTCCGGCGGCGGCCACTGCGTCACGTAGCGCGGCGTCTCGCCCGGGCCGCTCGCATCGATCCAGGCGGTGTGGCCCGTACCGGCCTCGCGCACGTCCATGTGCACGAAGGAGCTGTTCGGATAGAAGCCGCAGCCAGTGTCGTTGATCGTCTTGCAGAACGCGACGACGTCCTCGTTCTTCACGCCGTCGATGCGGAAGTCCATCGCGCGACCGGTCGAGTGCATGCTGCCGACCGACGCGGGACGGTAGCCCGAGATGACGAAGAACTTCGCGTTCGCGCCGCTCTTGCCGAAGTGATCTGCGACCGCCTGGACACGCTCGAGGAGTCGCGGATCGACGCGCTTGATGCCCGGCGCGATATCGGGGCCCGCCTTCTTGGCGAGCTCGGCGGGAGGAACGGTCGGACGGGCCGCGCCTCCGGGGCGAATGAGGACCGAGAAACGCTCGAGCGCGGCCGGCGCGATCGAGCCGTCGCACTTCGTCAATTCGAAGCGCTCGACCTCGGGCCCGCGAACGATCTCCACGGGCTCCTTCAGACAGGGTTTCACGGGAGCCGCCGGAGTCGTGTGACTCACGTGCTTGGCAGACTTGTCGGAGGCCTTGTCGGCGCCCTTCTCTCCCGGTGCCGACTTCGCGGATTCACTGTGAATGCCGCGGATACGCGCGACGAGCTCGGCGAGCTCCTCGTCGCGCGTAGCTTCGCCATCGTCGGACGACGGCGCCGGCTCGCTCTTCTTCTCGGAGCCCTTCTTGGTGCCCTCTTTGCCGCTCTTCGACGCCTTCGGCGCCGGGAGCTTCGGCATGTCCTTCGAGACGGGCTTCGCCTTCTTGTCGGCGACCTTCTCGTGCTTGTCCGTCTTCTTCACGGGCTCGATCTTGGTCGTCATCGAGGCCGAGACGATCGCGCCGCCGTGCGTGTCCTTGACGGACGGCTCGTGGTGCCCCGCGCCGCTCATGTCCGCGTCCTTCGCGTGGTGCACGGCCGCCTTCGCGTGAGCGCCGTCCTTCTTGCCCGCCTTCACGCGGACCATCGGGCCCTTCTCGTGCTTCTCGGACTTCTCGCCCTTGTCGGCGACGGTCTTCTCCGACTTCTCCGCCTTCTCGGCCTTCTTGTCCGCCTTGTGGACGTGGGCGGTCTTGGCGTGGTGATGCGCCGGCTCCTTCGCCATGGCGCTGAGCGGTGCGAGGGAGATGACGAGAGCAACGAGGGACGAAACGACGGGCTTCATGGCGAGTCCTCCTCAGGCAGGTTTGTCTCGCGACCGTTGCGAGTGGAGTCCCACTCGCCCGTCGCTCGGGTTTACCGCCGGCGTGTGTAGGTAAACTCCTACATCTGGCGAGGTTGGCCAAAGAAGCTGCGAAAGAATTTTTCGTGGCAGAGTGTCGAGCCGTGACGCCCGCTGAATTCGAAGCGCAATTGCGCGACCTGCTCCGCGCGCACGCCGAGATCGTCGAGAACTCGGGATGCCTCGCCTGCGAGCGCTGCGAGCGCTGCACCGACTCCACGTTCCTGAAGGACTGCACGAACGTGACGCGCTCGAACTACTGCGAGCGCTGCGTCGACTGCACCGAGTGCTCGCACACGAAGGACTCGAAGGGCTGCTTTGGCTGCTCGCACTGCGAGCGCTGCGAGAGCTGCGCGCAGAGCGCCTATCTCGTGCGCTGCACGGCCTGCAGCGGCTGCACGTACTGCTTCGGCTGCGTGGGCCTCTCCAGGAAGGACTTCCATATCTTGAACGAGCCCTACGAGCGCCAGGAGTGGTTCCGGATCGTGGCCGAGCTCCGGAAGGCGATGAGGCTCTAGGTCCGAGATGCGTGCAGTCGTGCAGCGAGTGGCATGGGCAAAGGTGGAGGTCGACGGCCCGACGGCGGGCGCGATCGAGACGACGGGCGCGATCGAGCGCGGGCTCCTCGTGTACCTCGGCGCGGGCAAGGGGGACGGCCCGGACGAGCGGAAGTACATCCTCGACAAGGTGCTCGGCCTTCGCATCTTCGAGAACGAGGCCGGAAAGATGGACCGGAGCGTCGTCGACGTCGGCGGCGCGCTCCTCGTCGTCTCCCAGTTCACGCTCTACGGTGACGTCCGCAAGGGCCGGCGCCCGAGCTTCGACGGCGCGATGCCGCCGGAGGAGGCCGAGAAAGCCTACGAAGCGTTCGTCGCGGAAGCGCGCGCGTCGGGGATCCGGGTCGAGACCGGCCGGTTCCGGGCAGACATGAAGGTGTCGAGCTTGAACGATGGCCCCGTGACGATCTGGATCGACAGCCTCAAAAGCGCGTAAGACTTAGGCGTGAGCGAGGAACCGACGTCCACCCCCGAGACGTCCTCCCCCGAGGCGTCCGTTGGCGCGTCCCCCGAGACGTCCGCGGGGGCGCTCGAGGAGATCGGAGATCGCGACGCGATCTTCGAAGCGCTCTGGAAGCGCTGTCTCGAGGCGTGGGACGAGGACAAGCCCCACCAGGCGATCCTCGAGCATTCGCTGAAGAGCGAGAAGCTCCCGGACCTCGCCGGCCGCTACCGTGCCCTCAAGGACGATCCGGACAAGGGCGCCCGCGCGCAGAAGAAGATCGACGGCATCGTGCTCGCCGCCACGCAGATGCTGATGGCGACGAAGACGCCCGCGGCCACGAAGACGCCCTGGCAGTGGACGGCCGCAGCGGCGGCCATCTTCGCGATTGTCATCACGTATCTGGTCTACGCGCTCATCATTCCCCATCGCCACTGAGGCTCATGATGCGAGCCGGAGAAGGAAGCGCTTGGGCGGGGCGGGGCGTTCTGACCTCGAGATGAAGGCGCTCTTCCTCCGCGCGGGTGTCGCGCTCGCGGCTGCGCTCGGCGCCATCGGGCTGGGGCTCGTGGCGCAGTCGATGACGACGCTCCAGCCCTACACGGGCCTCGTCGCGGTCTGGCCCACGTTCCTGCTCGCCCTCGGCCTCGGCCTCTTCCTCGCGTTGAAGAAGGAGAACGATGGCGCGCTGGCGCCAGCCCTTGGCGCGCTCGCCCCGCTCGGCTTCTACGCGTTCGCGGCGCGCCAGCCGATCGCGGAGGAGGGCGAGCCATACGTCGCGGTCGTGGTCTGCGCCGCGCCGATGATCGGGCTGGCGGGTCTCCTCGTGGGGGTCCTCCTCGAGCGTCTGCCGCGCGTGACGATCGGCTTCGCGGTGGTGATGACGGCGCTCGCGGGCATCGCGATCTCGATCCCTTCCCTCCCCCGCTCGCTCTGGCGAGATCACACCTCTCGCCCCGAGACCTCCGACATTCACTCGATGTCGCTCGCGGGCGTCCTCGTCGTCGACGGTGCGCCGGTCGTCGCGCACGGCGTCTCCTATCGCCTGCAGCACGACGCCTTCGATTCGGCCTGGTGCGAGGTCGTCGCCGACAGCAACGCCCCGCAGCTCGCCAACCACCGTGCGCGCATCATCTATTCCTGCCGTAGCCGCGCGCTCCGGTGCGACGACGTCCAGCGCATGTGTCTCGTGGAGGACGACGACTACGCCACCGGCTACACGTACGACTACGAGCCAATAAGCATCCATGGCTTCCGCCAGGCCGACGGCCGGGTCGTGGTCCGCGTCGAGGCCTGGCTCCTCGCGCTCGGCGCGGTCTTCCTCCTGCTCCGCGCGCGCAACTCCCCCGCACGCCACGCCCTCGCGATGGGCGCGTTCATGACCGCGAGCATCAGCCTCGGCATGATGCTTCGCTTCGTCGAGCTCTGATCCCCACGGAGCGCGGCGAGCTCGGGGGCGGATTCCGCGCCGGCGGCTTCGCGGTCGCGATCGCGGTCGCGGGTCGCGAGGATTCAGGGCTGTGTCCTCACAAACTCGAACGCACGCGCCTGGGCGAATGCGCCATGGCGGTCGCTCGGTCGGGGCGCGTGCGTTGGCGCGCGTGCGTCGCGGCGCTGGCTAGACCAGGCGCACGGCGAGATCGATCGCCTCGAGCATCCCGCGTGCGTCGGCGGTGCCTTTGCCGGCGCGGTCGTAGGCCGTGCCGTGATCGACGCTCGTGCGCACGATCGGGAGGCCGAGCGAGACGTTCACCGCTTCACCGAAGCCGAGGAGCTTCATCGGGATGGTCGCCTGGTCGTGGTACATCGCGACGACGCCGGCAAAGCCGCCGTTCGCGCCGATGCGGATGGCGCTCTCCGCGGGCACGGGGCCGACGAGCTCCACCTGGATCTTCGCCTTCGCGAGCCGCGCCTTCGCGCGCGCGATGCCAGGCGTGATCGAGCGCGACTCTTCCTTGCCAAGGAGACCGCCCTCGCCCGCGTGCGGGTTCAGGGAGGCGACCGCCAGACACGGGGGGCGCCCGCCCTGGCCGATCTTCGCGAGGAAATGCGCGGTCCAGAACACGGCCCGGGCCACCGCCGCGGGCGTGATGGCGCGCGGGACGTCCGCGAGCGCGAGGTGCGTCGTGACGAGCGAGGTCGTGAGCTTCTCCGACCAGAACGCCATCGTCACCTCGGGTGCGCCGAGGCGCTCCTGCAGATGCTCCGTGTGACCGAGGAACTTCGCCGCCATCGGGCCGGCCCCCGAGCGCGCGATGACGTCCTTCGACACGGGGCCGGTGACGAGCGCGTCCGCATCGCCCGCGCGCACCAGATCGGTGGCGGCATCGATCCACGCGAGCTGCGCCGCGCCGGATGCGCGCGTCGGATGGCCGGGCCTCCGCGCAGACGCAGCGAGCGCGGGGCCCGGCTGCACGATGTTCAGGCGAGCAGGATCGACGCCGCGGAGCCTCGCTGCCGCGACGATCGCGCCTCGATCGCCGACGAGGATCACGTTTCTTCGCTTCGCCGCCGCGACCACCGAGACCTCGGGCCCGATCCCACACGGGCATCCGACGCTGATCGCGAGGCGCGGCGCCGGCCGCGACGTCGACGCCGTGGTCGCGCTCGGCCTCGGCTTCGGCGTCGGCTTCGGCTTCGACATGATCATCGCTCGCCCGGCGTGCGGAGCTTGTAGCCCGCGCCGCGGAGCGTCTCGAGCGGGAGGGCGTCGCCGAGCTTCATGCGCAGGCGGCGGACGTGGATGTCGACGGTGCGTGGGCCGCCTTCGTACCGCGCGCCCCAGACGCGCGCGAGGAGGGTCTCGCGCGAGAACACGCGGCCGCGGTTCTGCGCGAGGAACGCGAGGAGCGCGAACTCCTTCGCCGTGAGCACGACGGAGCGACCGTCCACGAGTACCTCGTGCGCGGCGCGGTCGATCACGAGCGGACCGACCTTGAAGCGCTCCTCCGTCGAGAACTCGCTCCGCTTCCACTCCTGCTGGCGGATGCGCGCGTAGAGCTCGACCGGGGTGCACGGCGTGACGATGAAGTCGTCGAAGCCGCTCGCCGGGTCCATGCGCGAGACCTGACGCGCCGAGACCGCGACGATGGCGGGCGTCTCGGCGAGCGTCTCCGTCTTGCGGACGGAGCGAAGCGCGGACGCCGCGAGATCGGGGCGCTCGCCCGCGTCGACGACGACGGCACGGGCCTTCGCGTTCTTGTCTTCGAAGAGCTTGCTCGCGTCCTCCCAGAGGTCGAGCGTCTTCACCTCCGCGCCCAGCGTGCGCAGCATCGCGGCGGGGCCCATCTCGGCCTCGAGATCCGGCCCATGGCCGACCACCACGACGAACGCGCCCACGACGGGCGCTTTTACTACACCTTGGTGCCGCCGACCGTGATGGAGCTGATCTTGATGGTCGGACAGCCGACCCCGACCGGCACGCTTTGCCCGTCTTTTCCGCAGGTCCAGATGCCGTCCGACGTCTCGACGTCGTGGCCGAGCATTTCGACCTTCCGGAGCACGTCCGGGCCGTTTCCGATCAGGTTCACGCCCTTGAGCGGCGCGGTGATCTTCCCGTCCTCGACGAGATAGCTCTCCGTGAGCGAGAAGACGAAGTCGCCGTTCGAGATGTCGACCTGACCGCCGCCGAACCGCTTCGCGAAGATGCCCTTCTTCACGCTCTTCAGGATCTCTTCCGGATCGTGGGGGCCGGCGACGAGGATCGTGTTCGTCATGCGCGGCATGGGCGAGGCGGCGAAGCTCTCGCGGCGACCGTTGCCGCTCGGCCCGAGGCCGTAGTGCTTCGCGCTCAGGCGATCGTGCATGTAGCCGACGAGCTTGCCCTTCTCGATGAGCGTGCTCGAGCGGGGCTCGTATCCCTCGTCGTCGACGTTGATGGATCCACGCGACTGAAGGAGCGTCGCGTCGTCGACGACGGTGCAGAGCTCGCTGGCGACGATGTTGCCGATCTGACCGGCGTAGTTGCTCGTGCCCTTGCGGTTGAAGTCGGCCTCGAGGCCGTGGCCGACCGCCTCGTGGAGGAGGATGCCGCTGTCGCCGGGCGCGAGCACGACCTCCATCTGGCCTGCGGGCGCTTCCTGCGCGTCGAGCATCGTGATCGCTTGCTGCGCCGCCTGTTTCGCGTGCCACTCGGGCGACTTGCCGTCGAAGTAGCCCATGGTCGTGCGGCCCCCGCCGCCCGAGGAGCCTTCCTGGCGCTTGCCGTCCTTCTCCGCGATGACGCGGATGCCGAAGCGCATGAGCGGCTGCACGTCACGCGCGAGACGGCCGTCGCTCGTCACGACGAGGATCTCGCGGATCTCCTCGGCGAAAGAGCACTCGACCTTCACCACCTTCGGGTCGTACGCGTGCGCGGCCGCGGCGGCGCGCTCGAGGATCTTGCGCTTCTCCATGCCGGCGACGTCGAGCGTCACCTTGTCGAGGTCGTAGCGGGCGGGGAGCACGTTCGACGTGACCGCGTGCGGCGTCTGCTTGCCGCCGCCGGTGGCGATCGACGCCGCCGTCTCCGAGGCGCGCTTCATCGCGTCCCAGTCGAGCCGCTCCGTGTACGCGTACCCGGTCGCGTCACCCTGCACCGCACGAACGCCGAGGCCCATCGAGACGCCGCGCGACGCGCTCTTGAGGATGCCTTCGTCGTAGACCAGGCCGCCCGCAGCGCGGTACTCGAAGAAGAGGTCGGCGTAGTCGGCCCCCCGGTCGAGCGCGATGGAGAGCAGCTGCTCCGCCATCTTCACATCGACCTCACTCGCGCCGCCGGGACCAAAGGGAGCTTTGTAGAGCGCGGAGTGCGTAGCCATGACCGCCCACCCTACCTCCGATGTGGCGGACCTTCCAGCTCGGCCTCTCGTCCACCTCGTCTCTCGACCTCGCTGCGGCTACCGCACGCGGTTGGCCGAGGCCGCGACCGTCTTCGTCCGGTGGATGCCCTTCCCGTCGACGACCACGCTCGCCGTGTAGCTCGTCGCGAGCGGAGTCCAGGACGCGGTCGCCCCCTCGAGCTGGATGTCGCCGCAGGCCTCGGCGGGCTCGCACGCGAGGGACGTGAAGGTCGCGCCGAGGTCCTCGCGATCCGCCCACTCCAAGCAACCGATGCAGTCCCCTCGGTGGGGCTCCGGCTCGAGCCCACCGAGCTCGACCGACTCGCCGTAGACGTAAGCGTAGGCTCGAGCGCCGATCGTCCCCTCCGTGTCGATGTCGATCGAGACCTCCTGGCGGGGGTTCAAGGGACCGAATCCACATCCGAGGAGGGAGAGACCGAGCGCAAACGGTAGGAGAAGCTGACGCATGAAGGCAAAGCAGGTACACTCATCAACTGATTCAACCAGTACTCCGCCGGTTTCAGGATCCGGCCTCCGCCCCGAGAAAGCGCGCAAATTCCAGGCTCGCATCCCCAACATCCGCGCTGGGACGGCCACGCCCTGACCATTTATCTAGTGGTCATACCATTCCGGTGCCGTCGAAGCGGGAGCGCTGCGGTGCGAGGGCGGCGTTCCTCGCACCACCTCGACCGCGCGGACCGCTTGCACTTATGCAATGCGAGAAACCGTCCCAGCCGAGTAGGCAACCATTCGGAAGTAGCGTTATTCTGAAGGTCCGCGGCATGTTCCACACGGAAGGCAATTCTCGACGTGGCGATTAACCGAGACAAGGTTCTCGAGGCCGCCCAGAAGTTCGTCGAGAAGAAGAAATACGACAAGGCGGTCGCGGAGCTCCGAAAGCTGGTCGAGGCGGATCCGAACGACGCTCGGACGCTGCTCAAGATCGGCGACCTGCAGGCGAAGCAGGGCGCGCATGGCGACGCGATCAACACGTACGAGTCGGTCGGCCGGCTCTACGCGACGCAGGGCTTCGCGCTCAAGGCCATTGCAGTATACAAGCAAATTCGCGAAATCATTGCGAAGCACGTCCCGCAGCTCGAGGAGCGCTACGGACACATCGCCCCGAAGCTCGCCGAGCTCTATCAGCAGCTCGGTCTGACGAGCGACGCGCTCGCTGCGCTCGACGAGGTCGCGACGCGGCTTCAGCGCCAGCAGAAGGATCAGGAGGCGATCGAGGTCTTTCGAAAGATCGTCGAGCTCGATCCGACGAACCCTCTCCCGCACCTCCGTCTTGCCGAGGCGCTCTCGCGCGTCAAAGACATCGACGGCGCGGTCTTCGAGTTCAAGACCGCCGCCCAGCAGCTCCAGAGCATCGGGCGCCGCGATGACGCGCTGAAGGTCCTCGAGCGCCTCCTGCATCACAAGCAGGATCCCGAGCAGGCGAAGGTCTGCGCGGAGCTCTATCTCGCGCGCGGACAACCGCAAGACGGCATGCAGGCCCTCGCGAAGCTCCAGGTCTGCTTCCAGGCGAACCCGCGCGACTTCGACACGCTCTCGCTCCTCGCTCGTGCGTTCAACGCGATCGGCCAGGGCGCGAAGGCGATCGAGGTGCAGAAGGAGATGGCTCGTGTCGCTCGCGACACGGGCAAGATGGATCTCTTCCGCGAGATCCTCGAGCGCCTGAACCGCGTCGCCCCGCACGACGAAGGCGTCCGCCGTCTCGCGCAGCAGACCGGGTCGGTCCAGGCGCCGTACGGCGCGGCATCGATGGAGCCGCCCCCGCCCGCAGCGCCTGCTCCACCGGCCGGCGGCTTTGGTGGCGGTGGTGGCGGTGGCGGCGGCGGTGGCTACGCCGCGGCTGCACCTGCACCGCCGCCGACGCCCGAGCCCCCGCGCGCCGCGCCGAGCTTCCAGCAGCACGCGCCGCCCCCACCCGCAGCGCCCGCGCAGCGCAACCCGTTTCCCTCGTACCCCAACGAGCCCGCGGCGGTGTACGGCAAGGCCGCGCCGCCGCCGTCCCCGCCGGCGGCAGAGCCGCGCGCGATCCCGTACGTGCCGCCCGCGCCCGCGCCACTCCCGCCTCGTCCGGGGATGACGCAGCCCGTCCCGCGCGCACAGACCGAGGCGTATCCGGCGCGTGGCGGCAACGTCCACGAGATCAACGAAGAGGAGTACGGCGAAAACTACGAGGACGTCGAAGAGGTCGTCGAGGACGCCGAGGTCGTCGAGGAAGAGGGCGGGTACGAGGACCCGAACGATCCGAGCTACGGCTACGGCAACAACGAGCTCGATCAAGAGACCGGCGACCAGAACGACGGCTACGCACCGACCCAGGCGCGCGGTGGCTTCGGCCAGCAGCCCGATCGCTTCGGCCAGCAGGGCGGCTTCGGCCAGCAGGGTGGCTTCGGCCAGCAGCCCGATCGCTTCGGCCAGCAGGGCGGCTTCGGCCAGCAGGGCGGCTTCGGCCAGCCCAACGCGTTCCAGCAGCAAGAGGGCGCGGAGTACGAGCAGGGCTACGTCGAAGGCGGCGAGCAGGAGTACGAGACCGCCGACGGCCAGGGGCAGCCTCAGGGCTATGACGAGAACGATCTGCCGCCCGAGTCCGGCCAGGACACGGCGGAGATGATCAATCGGACCCTCGAGGAAGCGGCCGGCTTCCGGAGGGTGCGCCTCTACAATCGCGCGCTCGACGTGCTTCGTCAGGCGCTCGAGATCGAGCCGCGATCGATGGACCTCCACGAGGTCTATCGTGATGTCCTCATCGAGTCGGAGCTCACGGAGGAGGCGGTCGAGGAGATGCTCGTCATCGCGAGCCTCTACGTGGACGCGCTCGACGGCGAGTCCGCGGCGCGCGCCCTCCAGGACGTCCTCGCGTTCGATCCGTCGAATCAGCGCGCGATCGACATGCTCCAGGAGCTCGGCTACGAGATCGTCGACGAGAACGAGAACGTCGAGGAGCACTCGCTCGAGGCCGGCGATCCGTACGCAGAGGAAGAAGAGCAGCCGCACCAGCAGCGCCTCCCCTCCTACGACCTCGAGGAGATGGGCGCGGCAGACGTCGCCCCGCACTACGAGAATCAGCGTCAGGTCCACGTTCGCGGCCAGTCGCAGGCGCCCGAGGCTTACGAAGAGGAAGCGCCGGGCCTGGGCGGTGACGAGCTCCCGAGCTTCCCGCTCGACGACGCGGAGCAGGCCGAGGCCTACGAGGAGGAAGAGGAGGCCGCGCCGCCTCCGCCGCCGATGCGTCCGCTGCCGGGCGGCGGTCAGGGGCGTCGGATGCCGAGCGTGCAGCCCGAGAGCGCGGCCGAGCTGAGAGCGGCGCCGCCGCCCGCGTTCGGCCGCATCTCGATGGTGCCGCGGAACCTGTCCAAGCCGCCGCCCTCGATGGGGACGGCGCAGGGCATCGAAGACGCGCTCGACGAGGCGGAGTTCTTCTGTTCGCGCGGCCTCTACGACGACGCGCGCGCGATCCTCACCGAGCAGCTCGCCAAGCACCCGAACCACGTCCTCCTCAACGAGCGCCTCGCCGAGATCGA
>JAXLYU010000021.1:0-230380 GCA_046351255.1 Labilithrix sp. | reverse complement strand
ACGAGATCAACGTCCGCTTCTTCCACATGAAGCAGCGGTTCGGCGTCGACCCTCAGTTCCCCATCGATCGCTACCGGAGGGGCCTCTCGTATCGCAAGGTGCCGCGCCGCGACACCGAGCACGACGCGGCGGGCAAGTACGTCCACGCCGAGACGTGCACGAACCCGCTCTTCGCGGCTCAGCTGCCGAGCTCGAGCAAGGAGGAGTACTGCCAGCTGCCGGAGGGGACGCGGTCGCGCCGCCTCGTGATGTTCCAGCTCATCGGCGGCCTTCCGCCCGCGCTCGCCGGCGCCTCGCCGAACTGGACCGCGATCCTCGGCCAGGACCCCGATCGCTACGACTACTCCGGCATCGACCCGCACATGATCCAGTCGAACGTGCCCCGGCCGCAGATCACCGGCGGGGACCCGATCACCTCCAAGCGCGGCGACAACGGCACCGATCCCGTGCACGGCCGCGACTGGGACACGCGCGGCAAGGATCTCGAGTACGCGTGCACCGTGGCGCTGCCCGTGGAGCGCGCCTGCGCCGGCAACTCCGACTCGTGCGAGTGCGCGGACGATCCGTCGCAGGCGGGGAAGCCACTGTCGAACACGCCGCTCTGCGCGACCGACGGCTCCGCCACGCAGATCCGTGCGAAGGCATACCCGACGATTCGCGAGCTTCGCCTCGTGAAGGCGCTCGGCGATCGCGGGCTCGTGGCCTCGATCTGCTCCGTCGACCCCGGCTCGGGCTACGGCCCCATCCTCGAGAACCTCGCCACGAAGCTGAGCACCGTGCTCGCGAAGTAGCCGCGCTTACACCAGGCCGGCGAGGTACGTGACGAAGCCGGCGCACGTGACCAGGATGAGCCGCGCGTCTTCGGTGCGCGGCTTTCGTCCGTTCGTGCCCACCCATGCGAAGAGCCCGCCGTGGCGCGCCTTGATGGCGGCATCGATGAAGCCCTTCTCCTCGAGGATGTCGAGCGTGTCGGCGAGGTCGAGCGGGCGCTCCTTGGTGAGCGCGAACGCCGTCGCCTGCACCGCGCGGATGGCCGCGTGCACCGCCGCCGGCGCGTCGGGCTCGGGCTTCGCGGCGAGGTGGTCGAGGGCGGCGAGGATCTGCGCCTCTGCGTCCGACAGGTGCTTCGCGCGCGCGGAGACGAGCGCGCGCTCGATGGTGGCGA
This sequence comes from Labilithrix sp., assembly GCA_046351255.1. Classification (GTDB taxonomy): domain Bacteria; phylum Myxococcota_A; class Polyangia; order Polyangiales; family Polyangiaceae; genus Labilithrix. The sequence goes on along the minus strand of JAXLYU010000021.1, from coordinate 229,215 downwards.
CGTCGCTCTTCGAGGCGATGGGCATGAGCCGCCGCCCGACGAACCGGTGATCGCTCAGGCCCCGCTCGAGGACGAGGTTGCATGCGCTCGCGAAGTGGACCTGATGCGCGTCCGGCAGCGACGCGAGGACCGTCTCGACGAGCGCGTAGACGTCGCCGTCCTTCGCGAGCGAGAACCACTCCTCGATCAGATCGGCCACGTCCTCCGGTACCTCGCCGTCGCCGTCGAGCGGAGCGCCCGCGCCGATCGGCGGAGACGTCCACACGCGATGCACCGTCGGCCGCGCGCCCGGCGAGCCGGCCCACGCGTCGGCCGCGGGCGGCACGAACACGAACGTGCTGATCGCGGCCCAGAGCCCCTCGCGAAGCTCGTCGGTCAGCATCCCGGTCGCGTCCTTGCTGCCGGGCGGGATCGTCGATGCCGGACGAGTCGCGTCGGGAGCGTTGGGGAGCTTCAGCTCCGTGACGGCGCGATGCCGCCGAGACTCCTCGAGCGCGTAGTCCGCAAGGGAAGGGACCGTGAGGTCCTCTTCACCGACCGAGCCGTTCGTTGCTTCTCCCTGCCGAGCCATCGAAACGTCCCCTCATAAGCGCGAGCCCCGCGGAGCACAAGCTTCTCACTCGTGCTCGCGGGGCTTGTTTTACCGGGCGCGGTCGTTACCCGAGGCGATCAGGAGCAGCCCATCGAGTTGCCGCAGTTGAGGCATTTGTAGCAAGCGCCGTTGCGAACGGTGATGTGGCCGCAGACATCGCAGACCGGGGCATCGCCCATCATCGCGTCGAGCTGCGCGTCGAGCGGATTGGCCGGCTCGTTCGACGTGTGCGCGTGGGTCTTGCCCGGGGCCTTGGCGGGCTCTGCGCGCCCCGTCGTCGTGAGCGTGCCCTGCGCCGCTTCGTACGCGTCGGTGCGCTCGAGCGTCTCCGCCTCGGCTCCGATGCGTTCGATCGCTTCACGCGTGTAGGAGAGAGACTGGGCGCCGCCCTCCTCCTGTCCTTGGGAACGGGAGTCGCGGGCCGCGCGGATGCGCTCCGACGGGCGGTCTTCCTTGACACCGCCGCCGACGAAGCCGGCGTGCGGGATCGGATCCTCGCCCTCGGGCTTCACGTGCGCGAGGTCGTATCGGCCCAGGTACTCGACGGCGAGCGTGCGGAAGAGGTAGTCGACGATCGAGGTCGACATCTTCACGTACGGGTGACCCTCGACGATGCCCTGCGGCTCGAAGCGCGTGAAGGTGAACTGCTCCACGTAGGTCTGGAGCGGGACGCCGTACTGGAGGCCGATCGAGACCGACATCGCGAAGCAGTTCATCATCGAGCGGAAGGCGGCGCCTTCCTTGTGCATGTCGATGAAGATCTCGCCGAGCGAGCCGTCCTCGTACTGACCGGTGCGGAGGAAGATCTTGTGACCGCCGACGCGTGCTTCCTGCGTGAAGCCGACGCGCTTCTTCGGGAGGCGAACGCGGAGGCCCTTGGGACGGCCGCCGACGGTGGTGCCCGCGTTGTTGAGCAGCGAGAGCTGCGTCGCGTCCTGCGGCTCGCTCGTCTTCGGGATCGGCATGAGCGTCTCGCCGGAGTGCTGCGTCTGCGACGCGAGGCGCTCCTCGAGCTCGCGGACCTTCGCCTCGAGCTGCGCGACCTCGCTCGCGTCCTTGCCCTTCTCCTTCGAAGAGGTCGAGAGCGGCTGCGAGGCCTTGCATCCGTCGCGGTAGAGCGCGACCGCCTTGAGGCCGAGGCGCCAGCCCTCCTCGTACACCTCCGCGACCTCTTCCACCGTCGCGTCGTTCGGGAGGTTGACCGTCTTCGAGATCGCGCCCGAGAGGAACGGCTGCACCGCCGCCATCATGTGCACGTGGCTCATGGCGGGGAGGAAGCGCTGGCCGGTCTTTCCGCAGCGGTTCGCGCAGTCGAACACCGGGTAGTGCGACGGCTTGAGGTACGGCGCGCCCTCGATCGTCATGCGGCCGATGATGTGGTCGGTCGCCTCGTCGATCTCCGCCTGCGTGAAGCCGAGCGTCTTGAGGAGGGAGAAGCCGCGCACCGAGCGCGCTTCCTTGGTGATGCCGAGGCGCTCGAAGCACTCCTCACCGAGGACCCACGGCGCGAACGCGCTGTCGAGATCGAAGAGGCCGTGGAGGGAGGCCTCCGCCTTCGCGAGCTCCGCGTCCGTGAGGCCGCGGTCCTTGAGCGTCTTGCGGTTGACGTTCGGCGCCGCGAGGAGCGTGTTCGTGCCGCTGACGTACGCGACGATCTCCTGGATCTCCGTCGCGCTGTAGCCGAGCTTCTTCAGCGCGCTCGGCACCGACTGGTTGACGATCTTGAAGTAGCCGCCGCCGGCGAGCTTCTTGAACTTCACGAGCGCGAAGTCGGGCTCGACGCCCGTCGTGTCGCAGTCCATGAGGAGGCCGATCGTGCCGGTCGGCGCGAGCACCGTGGCCTGCGCGTTGCGGTAGCCGTGCTTCTCGCCGAGCTGCACCGCGCGGTCCCAGTCCTCGCACGCGGCGCGGTAGAGGGCCGGCGGGCACTTGTCGCGGTTGATGCCATACGCCGCGTCGCGGTGCATGTTCATGACCTTGAGCATCGGCTCGCGGTTCTTGGCGAAGCCCACGAACGCGCCCTTGCTCGACGCCATCTCCGCGCTCGCGGCGTAGCCCTTGCCGCACATGATGGCGGTGAGCGCAGCGGCGATCGCGCGGCCCTCGTCCGAGTCGTACGGGACGCCCATCTGCATCAGGAGCGAGCCGAGGTTCGCGTAGCCGAGGCCGAGCGGGCGGTAGTCGTGCGAGTTACGCGCGATGTCCTTCGTCGGGTAGCTCGAGAGATCCACGAGGATCTCCTGCGCCATGAAGAAGATGCGGCAGGCGTGGCGGAAGCCCTCGACGTCGAAGCTCTGGACGCCGTCGGCGCTCTCCTTGAGGAACTTGGTCAGGTTGATCGACGACAGGTTGCACGCCGTGTCGTCGAGGAACATGTACTCGGAGCACGGGTTCGACGCGTTGATCTTCCCGGAGTTCGGGCAGGTGTGCCACTTGTTGATCGTCGAGTCGTACTGGACGCCCGGGTCCGCGCAGCCCCACGCCGCCTTCGCGACCTGGTTCCAGAGATCCTTCGCGTCGAGCGTCTCGCAGACCTCGCCGGTCGTGCGCATGATGGTCTGCCACTTACCGCCGGCCTGGACCTGCTTCATGAACTCGTCCGTCACGCGGATCGAGTTGTTCGAGTTCTGGCCGCTGACGGTGCGGTAGGCCTCGCCGTTGAAGTCGGAGGAGTAGCCCGCGGAGATGAGCGCGTGGACCTTCTTCTCCTCGCGGACCTTCCAGTTGATGAAGTCCTGGATCTCCGGGTGATCCATGTCGAGGCAGACCATCTTCGCGGCGCGGCGCGTGGTGCCGCCCGACTTGGTCGCGCCCGCGGCGCGGTCGAAGACCTCGAGGACGCTCATGAGGCCGCTCGACGTGCCGCCGCCGGAGAGCTTCTCTTGACGGCCGCGGATCGAGCTGAAGTTCGAGCCCGTGCCCGAGCCGTACTTGAAGAGGCGAGCCTCGGACTTCACGAGCTCGTAGATGCCCATGAGGTCGTCGCTCGACGCCTGGATGAAGCACGCCGAGCACTGCGGGCGCTCGTACGCGTTCTTCGTCTCGAAGACCTGCGTCGGCTGCGGGCCGGCCTTCTTGCTGCCGTTCACGTGCGTGTTGTGGCCGTGCGTGCTGAGGCCGGGGACGGCCGCCGCCCAGTTGCCGCCGGAGCCGGTGATGCCGTACTCGGCCCAGAGCCCGCAGTTGAACCACACCGGCGAGTTGAACGCGCCGCACTGGTTCACCATGAGGAACGAGAGCTCGGCCTCGAACGCATCGGCGTCCGCCTTCGTCGCGAAGTAGCCGCCGAACTTGTCGGCCGCGTCGCGGATCGTGTGCGCGATGCGGTAGACGACCTCGCGGACGCTCTTCTCGCCCTTCTTCGCGTCGCCGTGGAGCCCGGCCTTGCGGAAGTACTTGGAGATGACGATGTCGGTCGCGAGCTGCGACCACGTCGACGGGATCTCCGCGCCTTCCATCTTGAAGACGATCGAGCCATCGGGGTTCGTGATGACGGAGGAGCGGCGCTCGTAGACGAGCTCGGTGGGCTGGCCGGTGGGGGTGGGGAGAGCGGGGGCGCCCGACTCGAGCGGGTCGACGCCGGGGCGCGTGAACATGCGGGTCACGCTCACGCCGCGAGCGGCGCGCGGGCGCATGCTGTTGACGGCGGCGGCGAGCGTGGGCCCACCGCCCGCGGCGCGATCCGCCGACGAACCGCCGCGCGCCTTCTTCGAGCTCTGCTGCGGCTTCGCCTTGGCCTGCGACTGCGCTTGCTTACGCATCTTGTCTGCGCTCATCGAATCCCGACCCGAACCTACTCCCATCGCCATTTTTTCCCAGCTCCTGCCCGGTACCCGCCCGAGCTGCTCAGGTGTGCCGGATGACGTCGTGTGCGGCGGCGCCGCTTCACCCGTCATCCGGGCCTTCGTTGCATGTGATGCCGTGACGCCGGCGGAAACAGACACACGAGGGCCAGGCTGTGGAGAGCCTGGGGACGTGCGCATGCCGACGGCGCTGTCCCCCACCACGTTTGGGCTGGGGACCGCCTCTCTCGTCGCTCTCTTCTTTCGATGCTTGCTGCGCCGAGGGGCGCCTGGTGGCGCTCCATGAGGAGCGCTTCCATCGGGTCTATCGGGCGTCCGGACCCGACGACCTGTTCAGCGTGAGCTGCTCAGGTTGTCAGGGGAACGGGCGCTCCGTTGCTCAGGTGTTTCGAACTCGTCTTACTGAACAGAGGGTACGTGCTCTAGAACGCCGACGGAAGCCCTGCGGGAGGACGGGAAGGCAACCTCGGACCGAGACGCCCAAGCCCAACCCGCGAGCGAGGAGTCGGTTCTATACCGCTACATCTTGTGGTGGCAAGATTAAAGGCATCCATCATCTGGTAGGTGGGCACCCCGATGGACCCAGCCTCGACCTCCGTCGAAACACTGAACGGTAACTCCATGGAAGCTCACGTCTTGTGTTCAGGCGTGAACAGCATGTCAGCAGGCTGTCCCTAGGCTCCTCCCAATCCGTTCAGGTATTGTCCACAGGTTCTTCGCTCGAATTTTTTTTCGCCCGTCCACTTGCAGCAGACGATTTCCATGTAAGTGTCAGTCGCACCATGGCACACAATGGGCGCACCGGGCTGGCGGCACTTCTCCTCTCCATTTCCACGGTCGCGGCCTGCGCTGCAGACAAGAGCGAGGATGTGGCGAGCGGGGAGGCGGCCGTCGTGGGCGACATCAGCTCGATGCAGTCGCGGTCGGATGGGAAGTTCGACGTGGTCTGCAAGGACGGCACGCGTGAGGTCGTCTCGCAGGAAGACGTGCTCGGCAATCGCGTCTGTCAGAGGAAGTCGATCGGCACGGTGTACGGCAGCTCGGACTCGTGCGCGTCGAGCTCGATGGTCGCGAACGTCCGCGAGACCACCGACTGCGCGACGCTCGGCTCGACCTCGGCGTGGAGCATCATGGTGGATGGCCGGTGCGTCGACATCAGTGACACGACCGCGCAGAACGCCTGCCAGGAGGTGAAGCGCCGCCAGCCGACGGGATTCAGCATCTTCGGCAGCTCGGACTCGTGCGCGTCGGACTCGCTGATCTCCACCATCCGGGAGACGACGGAGTGCAGCACGCTCGCCGCGACCGGCTCGTCCTGGAGCATCTCGATCAACGGCCAGTGCATCGACATCAGCGATACGAATCCGCGGAAGGCCTGCGAGGAGCTGAAGCGCCGGATCCCCACGGGCTACAGCATCTTCGGCAGCTCGGACTCGTGCGCGGCCGACTCGCTCCTCACGAACATCCGCGAGACGACGGACTGCAGCGCGCTCGCGTCGAGCGGCTCGTCCTGGAGCATCTCGATCAACGGCCAGTGCATCGACATCAGCGATACGAGCCCGCAGAAGGCCTGCGAGGAGCTGAAGCGCCGTATCCCGTGAGCGAGCGCGCGCGACCGCGCGGCGCGGCGTAGGATGGCGAGCGATGCGGATCGCGGTCGCTGGCCTGGCGCTGCTCGTCGCGTGTGGTGGGCAAGAGCCGCCGCCGGCGTCTCCTGCGCCTGCGCCCGTCGTCCCGCGCACGATGGTGGTGATCTCGATCGACGGGCTCCGGCCCGACTACCTCGACGACCCCGGTCACGCGCTGCCGACGCTGCGCGCGCTACGGAGCCACGGGGCGTACGCGCGGACGCTGCGTGGCGTGTGGCCGACGGTGACGTATCCCGCGCACACCACGCTCGTCACGGGCGCGACGCCCGCGCGGCACGGGATCCTCGCGAACGTCGCGTTCGATCCCTTCGAGAAGAACGAGGGCGGCTGGTACTGGTACGCGTCCGACATTCGCGTGCCGGCGCTGTGGGACGTCGCCGCGGACGCCGGCATTCCGGTGGCGAACGTGACGTGGCCTGTCACCGTCGGCGCGCGCATTCCGTACAACCTCCCGCAGTTCTGGCGCGCGAAGATCGACGAGGACGAGAAGCTCTTTGCACAGCTCGCGACACCCGGGCTCTGGTCCGAGATCGCGCACGCCGCGCCGCCGCCGGGTGAGCATCGCCGCGATCGCGCCCGCGCGGACGCTGCGATCCATCTCCTCCGCACACGGCGTCCGGGGCTCGCGCTCGTGTACCTCGCCGATCTGGACACGGATCAGCACGAGTTCGGCCCCATGTCCGCCGAGGCGTGGGCCACGCTCGAGCGGACGGACGCCCTCGTGAGCGAGATCCTCACCGCCGCGAGCGCGCCGCGCCTCACCGTCGCGATCGTGTCGGATCACGGCTTCTCCGCCATCCACACCGAGGTGCGCCCCAACGTGGCGCTCCGGCGCGTGGGGCTCCTCACCGCATACACGAAATCGAGCGGCGGACGCACCGAGGACGTGCTCGCGTCCTACGACGCGGTGACCTGGCGGAGCGGGGCGACGGCGGCGATCATGGGCCGCGAGGGCCGCGCCGAGCCGACCGCCTCGCGCGTGAAGGCGCTCTTCGAGTCGCTCGCGTCCGACCCCGCGAATCACATCGGCGCCGTGCTCGACGGCGAGCGCGTCGAGCGTGAAGGCGGGCTGCCGGGCGCCATCGTCGTCCTCCAGACCACCCCCGACGCGACGTTCAGCGAGCGCTACGACGCGCCGATGGTCGCGCCCACGAAGACGCGCGGCCAGCACGGCTGGGGACCGGACATGCCGCAGATGGGCGCCACCTTCGTGCTCTGGGGCGACGGCGTGCGTCCGGGCCCGCTCGGGGACGTGGAGATGATCGACGTCGGACCGACCCTCGCGTCGCTCCTCGGTCTCCGCCTCCCGGGGGCGGAGGGGTTGCCGATCACGCGAGCGCTCGAGTGAGCGAGGAGCGGCCGCTCGGCGCGCGGCACGTGGCGGCGATCGTCGTCGGCGCGATCGTCGGCGTCGGCATCTTCTTCACGCCCGCCACGCTGGCGCGCACGGTGCCGAGCGCGGGCTGGGTGCTCGCGATCTGGGCGCTCGGCGCGGTCGCGTCGCTCGCGGGCGCCCTCGTCTTCGCCGATCTAGGGGGGCGATGGCCGCGGGCGGGCGGGCTCTACGTGTTCCTGCGCGAGGGCTTCGGCGGGTCCGTCGGCTCCGCGCTCTCGTTCCTCTACGGCTGGCTCCAGCTCCTCGTGGTCCAGCCGGGCGCGATGGCGATCATCGCGGTCGTGCTCGTCGATCACGCTGCTTACGTGCTCGGGCCCACCGGCGCGCTCGCGAAGCGGCTCGCCGCGTGCGGTGCGATCGCGGTCTTCACGGGCGCAAACCTGCTCGGGCTCCGGATCGGCGGCCGCGTGCAGCTGGTCGTGGCGGGGCTCAAGATCGCCGCGCTCGCGATGCTCGTGGGGGTCGGGCTCTTGTGGGGCCAGGCAGGGAGGGTGCTCACGCCGACGGATCTGCCAGCGCCGCCGGGGAGCTCGGCCACCTGGCTCACGCTCGGTCTCGTCCCGGTGCTCTTCACGATCGGCGGCGCGTACCACGGCACGTTCATCGCGGGCTCCGTACGCGATCCGGAGCGCGCCGTCCCGCGCGGCATCGCGGCGGGCATCGCGATCGTGCTCGTCCTCTACCTCGCGGCGAACGTGGCTTACCTCGGGCTGCTCGGCCACGACGGCCGCGCGCGGAGCGAGCAGCCCGCGGCGGACGCGATCGCGATCGCGCTCGGGCCGATCGCGGGCAAGGTCGTCGCGATCGCGATCGTGCTCTCCGCCGCCGGCATCCTGAACACGGTCTGCCTCGGATTTCCCTTCGTCATCCGCGCCATGGCGCTCGACGGCGCGTTCTTCGCGAGGGCGGGGAAGCTCGATCCTCGGACGGGCCGCCCCGCGTTCGCGGTCGCGCTCCAGGGCGCGCTCGGCGGCGCGGCCGTGCTCGTCGGCTCGTCGCGCGTCGACGTGCTCCTCACCGGGATCGCCTTCGCCGACGCCGTCTTCACCGCCGCCATCGCGATCGTCTTCCTGCGCGCGCGGCAGCGGCGCTACGCGTTTCCGGGCGCGGGCGGCCTCCTCTTCCTCATCCAGGTGGGCATCGCCGTATCGTGTCTCGTGCGGGCGCCGGCGGAGTCGGCCTACGGAGCCTTTGCCCTCGTCGCGGGCGCGATAGTCTGGTTCGTGTGGAGGCGCGCGAGATGATCCTCGAGGGCGTCCTCGGCCTGGGCGCGGACGCCACGCTCACGCTCGCGATCACGCCGCCGGTCGGCTCGCCGGACCAACTCTGGCTCCCGCACCTCACGCCGGCCGCGGGCTACGTGATCGGTGACGCGGTGTTTCGCGCCCCCGCGATCGTGCTCGCGGACGGCGCGCGCGCGATCGCCTACGTCCCCGATCTCGACGACGTGCGGGACGCGCAGGGCTTCCGCGCGTGGCTCGACTACGATCACCCGCGCCGACTCCTGACCTTCGCCGCCGGCGCGTACCGCGTGGAGGGCCACGTCTTCTACGTGCGCGAGCCGCTGGCAGGCGCTGGGCAGCCCGTCCGGATGCGGCTGCACGTCCTCGATAGCGCGGAGCCGGCCGACGTCGAGAATCCCTACGGGATGGTCGCGCGCTTCCTCTGGGAGCGCTGGGGCCACGGCGGGCTCGATCGCGCCGGCCGTCCGCCGCGGCCGCTCGCGCCGCTCATGGATCACGTCGTGCGGTGGGCCTTCGCGAGCGGCTGGACCGAGAGCGTCTGGCAGCCGGTCACGCTGGCCTCCGGCCTCGACGCCGGGGCGCCCGTCTTCATCGTCGACGTGTCGCGCCATCCGTCCGTGCCACCGGCAGCGCGGAGATGGCGTGAGCCTCGCAGCATCTGGAATCAGGCGTGGTTCTCGACGCAGCGCTGCGCGAACGGGCTCCTCCGCCACGCGCGGCGCATCGGCTCTGCCGATCTCGAGCGCCGTGCGCGCGCGATGACGGAGATCGCGCTCGCCGCGCCGCAGACGGACGGGCTCTTTCCGTCCGTGCTGCGCGCGGAGGGGGAGGCGGATCTGGAGGCCACGACCTGGCGCTGGACGAGCTCGGATCGCCGGCCGCCCGGCGTCTCCGGCGACGCGTGCCACCTCGTCGACGCCGCGTTCACCGCGCGCATGCTCCGGGAGTGGCACGCGCTCACGGGTGACGACCGCGCGCGCGCCTACGTCGACCGCTTCGCAGATCGCCTCACGCGCCTCCAGCGTCCGAGCGGCGCGTTTCCGGGCTGGGTCGGCCCGGACGGCGCGATCCCGGAGCACGTCCCCGACGCGCTCGCGGAGGGGCCGGAGTCCGCGATGTCCGTCTCGCTCCTCTTCGAGCTCGGCGCGACGGAGCGCGCGCTCGCGGGCCTGCCGTTCCTCGAGGAGATCGCGCGAGCGGGGCGCTGGGAGGACTTCGAGACCTACTACTCGTGCGCGCCGTGGGGTACGCCCGGCGAGCGCGTCGAGCGAAACGGCGTCTACAAGCAGAACACGCTCTCGATCGCGTGGTGCGCGGAGTCGTTCCTCCGCGCGTATCGCGCGACGCGGGCCCCGCGCCATCTCCGGCTCGCCCGGCGCTGCGTCGACGAGCTGTCGCTCTACCAGGCGGTGTGGGATCCGCCGTTCTTGCCCGCGCCCGCGCACGGAGGCTTCGGCGTCATGAACGCGGACAGCGAATGGAACGACGCGCGCCAGAGCCTCTTCGCGCTGCTCTACCTCGATCTCGCGCGCGAGACGGGAGACGCGGAGCTCCTCGAGCGCGGCATCAGCGCGGTGCGGGCCTCGTTCGACATGCTCTACGCGCCCGAGAACCCGGCGCTCGTGCGCGCCTACGAGGCGCGGTTCCCGTTCTTCGGGCCCGAGACCTACGGCTTCATGATGGAGAACCAGGGGCACGGCAGCGCGGACCCCATCGGCACGTTCACCATCTTCACGTGGGGCAACGGCTCCGCGCTCGCCACCGCCGCGACCGTGCGCGACCTCTACCCCGGCGACGTCGCGCGGGCGTGCGGGCTCGAATGATCCTCCGCGCCACGAAGGACGCCTACCTCGGGCTCGAGGCGCCCTCGCCCGAGGCCTGGACGGAGTGGCACCACGCGATGCTCGAGGAGCGCGCCCGCGCCGGCGTCCGCGACTACGACGATCCGACCACGGACTGGAGCGATCGCACGTTCCGGCAGTTCTTCTTGTTCATGTATGATGCATCTTTCTTCGCGAGCGGCGCCTACCAGACGGCCGCGCTGGTCGAGAGGTGGCGCGCGCGGTTCGGCCGCGTGGACTCCGTCCTCCTCTGGCATGCGTATCCGCGCCTCGGCTTCGACGCTCGCGGGCAGTTCGATTTCTACCGCGACATGCCGGGCGGGCTCGATCGTCTCCGCCAAGACGTGAGCGACGTCCTGCACGCCGCGGGCATCCGCGTCTTCGTCGACTACAACCCCTGGGCGGAGCCGAGCGGTGAGGCCGGGTACGCGGAGCTCGGCGAGATCGTGGCCACGCTCGACGCGGACGGCGTCATGCTCGACACGATGACCTCCGCGCCCGAGGCGCTCGCCCGCTCCGTCCGCGCGCGTCGTCCGGGCGTCGTCTTCGCGCCCGAGCTCCGCCCGTGCGACGAGGACCTGGCCGTGTACCGCCAGGCCTGGGCGCAGTGGGCGGACGTCGGCGACGGCCCCTCCGTTCCGCGTCATCGCTGGCTCGTGCCACGACACCGGCAGCTCACGATCCGCCGCTGGGACCGCTCGCGCCGAGGCGACATCGTCTACAGCTTCTTCAACGGCTCGGGGCTCTTGCTCTGGGACAACGTCTTCGGCGCGTGGAACCCCTACGATCGCGCGGACCGGAGGCTCATCGCCGAGACGGCGGCCGTGCTCGATCGCTACGAAGAGCTCTTCGTGCACGGCACGTGGGAGCCGCTGATCCCGACCGGCGTCCCGGGGCTCGACGCGAACCGCTGGACGCTCGGCGGCCGGTCGATCACGACGCTGCGCAATCGCACCGGGAGGTCGCTCGCGTGGTCGGGGGACGGGCAGGCATTCTGGGGCGATCGCACCCGACAGACGGATCGCGGCCGCGTGACGGTGGAGCCCTTCGGCGTACAGGCCGTCGTGGTCGATCCGGACGCGGCGGACGCGCTCGCGCACTTCGACGCGCTCTCGCGCCGAGCCGACGTGGAGCTCCCGGACGACGACGAGCGCACGCCGCGCCCGCGCCTCGTGACCGCGCCGCGCGTCGTCGCGACCGCGATCCCGCCCGACTTCGCGCCGCTGCCGGGCGGCGACTTCACGATGAAGATCCGTCACCGGCGGCGCGAGTGCGGCTGCTACCCGCTCGGCGCGACCGACGCCGCGATGTGGGGCTGGAACTACGAGGACGTGATCGAGCACGAGATCCCGGTCTCGCTCCCGCCTTACGCGATCCGCCGTGGCCCCGTGACGAACGCCGAGTTCCGCGCGTTCGTTCGCGCCACGGGCCACGCGTGGCCGGACCGGGGAGGGAAGGACGCCGCGCCCGTCACCTACGTGAGCCTCTCCGACGCCCGCGCGTTCGCGGCCTGGCGCGGCGAGCGCCTGCCGTCCGAGGCGGAGTGGCAGCTCGCGGCCGACACCCTGGGCCTCGCCGCCGGCGGTCCGTGGGAGCTGACGGAGAGCGAGCATACGGACGGTCACACCCGCTTCGTGATGCTGCGGGGCGGCGCGCCTCTGCCCCCGGGCGAAAGCGAGTGGCTCCCGGAGCGCGGTCCGCGCCCGAACGACTCGCATGTAAAGTACCTTCTCCTCGACGACGCGCTCGATCGGAGCGAGACGATCTCGTTCCGGACCGTGGTCAGCGCTTCTTGACGGTCCGGTGCGCCGGCTCGCCTCCGCCATCACGGTCGACCGCGTGGTCACCGGCCCTTGGTCGCCGTCTTCGTCTTGGGGACGTCGACGAAGACATCGTCGATCGACGCCAAGAGGCGGGCGACGTTTGCGCGATCGTTCTCTTCTGCCTTCCGGAGCTCGAGCTGTGTTTGCCGCTGGATCGCAGAGGCTTCCTCGAGGTCCCGGCGCAGGAGGTCGGCCTGCCACGCGTCGAGGTCCGCCTTGATGCCGCGAGCGATCTCGGCGATCTCCTCGTACCAGACCGAGGACGGCGTGTAGCCGTCTTCCGATCCGTATCGCGTCGGATGAAGCGCCTGGGTATGCGCAGCGCCGTGCTCGCGATCGACGGCCTCCACGAGGCGCTCCGAGGCGTCGACCAGCTCGTTGATCTGGTCGGTCAGGTCGGCGATCACCTTCTCGTTCGTGTCGGTCGCTTCGGTGGCTTCGATCGCCTCCAGCATCTTCTTCGTGGACTGCCGAGTCTTTCGCGCGTGCTGTTGCTCCGTGGAGATCAGGCCGGCGCTCGAGGACTCGAAGGGCTCCTCTTCGGGCGCGGTGGCGCAGCCGACGACGGAAGTGAGACCAGCAAGAGCAACCACGGCGACGAGATCGAAACGGCGCATTCGACAACCTCCGAGGTTCCGTTGTGCACCCGCCGGACCAGGAATAAGTGTCGGTATTTTCGAGGATCTTGCGAAGGACTGTCCCAGCCGCGAGACACCGGGCGTCTCGCGTTCGAGACACCCCTTCCTTGGCGGCCGCCTCCTCGGGGACGTGCTCGACGCGCTGGTCCGGCGGTGCTGGCCGTGCATGACGTTCGGTGGTTGGGGCTGGCCGCGGTCGCACACAGGCTACCGTTCCGCGGCGCGTGAGGACAGGAACGTTCTCGTCTGCGCTACGATGCATGATCGATGCGTCGTGCACTTCGTTTGCTCTGTGGCGTCTACGTCGTGGCGGGACTGGCGGCGAACGCGTGCAGCGACTACGCGACGGATGAGGCGTTGGACGGTGCCCCGGACGCGGCGCTCGACGCTCTCGACGCCTCTCCCGACCGTCCCGACGGCGGAGACGCTGCAGACGGCGGCGACCTCCCGGATGGCGGCGGGGATGCCGAGGCCGATGCGTTCGCGGACGGCGGCGTCACCGACAGTGGCGACGGTGGCGACGGTGGCGACGCTGGCGATGGTGGTGACGTCGCGTGCCCGAGTGAGATGGTGCTCGTCAACGCCAGGGCCGGCGCCTACTGCATCGATGCGCACGAGGTGAGCCGTGAACGCTACCTCTCCTTCGTCAACACGGCGTCGACGCTTGGGCAGCCACCACGCTGCGCCTGGAACAACTCGTTTGTCCCTCAGTCCGCCCTCGCCAACGGCGATCCATCGTACCCCGTTGTCGGAGTCGACTTCTGCGACGCGCTCGCCTACTGCACGTCCGTGGGCAAGCACCTCTGCGGACGCATTCATCACGAGCAGACCGGCGCCCCGGTGCAGGAGGCGGAGCAAGAATGGCTCGTCGCGTGCACTCGCGATCTATCGCTCCCGTGGCCCTACGGTGACACCTACGTCGAAGGCGCATGCGCGGTGAGCTCCGATGGCGGAGCGAGCCACTCCAGCACGACCCCGAACGCGTGCGAAGGCGGCTACAAGGGACTCTTCGACATGGTCGGCAACGTCTGGGAGTGGGTCGACTTCACGATCGATACCTCCGACGCGGGACCGTCGAAGGACGGGGTCGCGTTCCATGGCGGATCCTACGGGTTCGGAGACGTGACGACCTGCCGTGCCGCGAGCGGCTTCCCGCGCTCGGCGACGGCGAGCGATGTCGGCTTTCGCTGCTGCAAGTAGTACGTATGGAACGAGCGATCGATCCAGAAGCTCGTTCGTCGCCTCCACCGAGACGCACGCGGGCGCGAGGCGCGCATCTGCTACGAGGCTGCGAGCTCACTTCATAGCCGTCAGCGCTTCTCGACGGACGCGTTCTTGCCGATGACCCAAGCACGGACGCCCGACACGGCGACGTCGTCGAAGCCGCCGCCGGCCGCCTTCGCCGCCACCTCGAGCGTGTAGATGCCCGGCGCGAGCTCGCGGCCGGCGTTGCGCGCGTTGACGTGCATGACGGAGGAGATGACGTTCGGCTCGTCGTCGTAGTCGACCGGGTTCTTCACGAGGAGGAGGTTGTCGCCCTCGTACACGCGGAGCTCCGCTTGATAGATGTTGTTGCCGCCGCAGGTCTTCTCGAGCTCGAACGCGAGATCCGTGACGGTGCCGGCGATCTCGATCGAGAACCGCTTCGTGTTGGAGGTGGCCGCGCCGGCCCCGAGCGATCTCCGGCACGCCAGCTCGTCGGTCTCTTTCTCGTAATAGGTCTGCCATGCGTTGTCGCCGACGCTGAAGGCCTCGTTCCACTCGACCTCGGAGCGCGTCAGGGCCGGACCCGCGCCGACCTTCGCCACCTTGCCGCTGCCGATCACGCCGACGTCGAGCGACCCGACCGCGATCTCGTTGTAGGCGCCGGCAGAGGTCGGGTACGAGGAGTCGTCGGAGAGGACGGCGATCGTGTAGTCGCCCGGCTCGAAGCCTGCCTCCTCGTCCTCCGCCGTGAACGTCACGGTCGAGTCGCGCACGATGTCCTCCGAGTCGGCGAACGCGAGGTCCTCCTTCGCGATGGTTGCGCCGCCCTTCATCAGCGCGATCTGGCCGCCGTAGATGTTGTCGCCGCCGCACAGCTTGCCCGCCTTCACCTGGAGCTGCGTGACCTTGCCCGAGAGCTGCACGGCGAGCTCGAGCGCGCCCGTCGCCGGCGGCGTCTTCGCGCCGAGCGAGCTCCGACACTTCGTGTCGCCCGTGCTGCCGGTGCCATCGCCGATCACGAACGGTCCCTGGAACGACACCGACGTCGACGGCACGCCGACCGCGCCTCCGTTGCTGCTGCCCCGGCCGTTCGACGTGCCGCTGCTCGTCGTCTCGACGTCGTCGGCGGGAACCGTCTGCTCGTTCTCCGACGTCTTCGCGTCTTCCTGCGCCGAGTAGAGCGAGCAGCCGGCGAGACCGAGCACGAGAGCCGAGGCGAGGACCGAAACGACGTTGTTCATGAGCGCTCCTTGGTTGCCGTGTTCGACGCTGCACCCCCACTGGTATTCGTTTGTTGTTTTGGAAATCGCCTTAGGCGTTCGAGCATCAGTCGCCTGTCATTTCCGCGTTACAGCGCGCCGACGGCTCGCCCGACCAGCGGCGCAGCCGACCGTTGATGCAGCATCGTCCCCCGAACGGGTGACCTCGAATTCGGTACGCCGTTCGAGCGTCCCCGTTCTCGGGATGTCCGCGGACGCTCTCGCCGGCGAAGCTCGTGGCATGCGTCGATGGCTCGAAGTGCTCATGACAGGAATGTTCGCCGCCGCGTGCGGGACCTCGGCCCCTTCTCCTCCGCAGGACCAGAAGGTCTCCTCGGGGGTCTCGCCACGTGCGGTCGCCTCGGCGCCCGCTCCTCCACCTCCGTCCGTGACGGTCGCGGCGACACCGCCTCCATCGCCGGCGCCGCCCTCTCCCGCGCCGCCTGCGCGTCCCGGTGCGATGTCGGTCTCGGGTTCGACGACGACCGCGCGCACCGCGACCGCCGCGCCGCCGCCGCCGCCACCGCCGCCACCGAAGCGCGAGCGGATCGCGATGTACAACGCGTGCAACAAGCCCGTCCGGCTCTACTTCAAGCGTCCCGGGGCGGATCTGCAGACCTCGCTCAACACGTCGACGCACGACGAGGAGCGCGCGAGTGACGGCGACATCATCCAGCTCATGGACGACACGGGCCGAAACGAGCTCCACCGGGTGACGATCGCCCCGGCGACGAAGGAGGTGGTCGTGCTCCCGGGGTGCCAGAAGCTCGAGCAGCGCTGACCGGCGCTGGTGCCCGCGAGGATCGAGGTGCGATCTCGCCGATCGCACGCGTAGGCCGACTTTTCGAAGGTCTTCGGGCGGCGCCGTCGGGCACGGACGTTGCGCTACCGGTCCTCGGAAGCGGAGGACAGGATGAACGAGATCTCGAAGTGCGCGGCCGTGGTGTGCCTCTCTCTCGTCGGCGTGGCGTGCAGCACGCCGCCCGAGCCCGCGGAAGACGAGGCGTCCATCGAGGAGGAGGGGAACGCGTCGGAGGACACGACCCCGTCCGAGTCCTCCAGGGAGATCGGACCGATGCGCGGCCTTGTCGCGTCGGGACCTTCCATCCAGTCATTCACGGTGGATGGCTACACCCCGACCTCGTACTACTTGAACAACCCCGCGACGGGGCCGGCGATCTACACGACGATCCCGCAGAGCGCCCAGGTCGTGATCCGGTGGTCGTTCGCGAACGCCACCTGCTCGCTCAACTTCGCCAACGCGACCCTCGGGCAAGGGGCCTCGACGTCGCGCATCGCGACGAACCTGCCCGCCACGGGGTCGTACACGACGACGGCGCTCACGACCGACCGCACCTACGTCCTCCAGTGCGTCGGCCCGGCCCAGAACGTCGGCGGCTGGACGATGCAGGGACAGATTGTCTCGAAGTCGATCCACATCCAGCCCGCCGCGGCCCCCGCTCCGACGCCTGCGTGCTCGTACACCTACGGGGCGTGGGGGGCTTGCGTGGGCGGGAGCCGGACGCGCACCGTCCTCGGCGCCACCCCCGCGAGCTGCGCGGGCACCCCCGTGACGAAAGAGGCGTGCACCGTTCCGCTCTCCGTCGAGCTCGTCGCGAACGCGAGCTCTTCGACCCGCTGCCCGCGGTACTCGACCTTCGCCATGTCATGGACCGCGACGCCGGGCGCGACCTGCGTCGCGACGACGAGCAACTGGTCGACCGCGAACGGCAACCCGCAGAAGATCGTCTTCACCGGAAGCGGCCCGACGACCTACGGGATCCGCTGCACGCTGAACGGCACGACCGTGTCCGACGCCGTCGTCGTGACGCCGCAGTGACCCGCTTCAGGGTTTGTCGCGGTGCTTCGCGTTGAGGAGCTGGAAGTAGCGACGCGCCAGCCCGCTCGACGCCGCCGCGCGCGAGACGTTGCCGCCGTGCCGCGCGAGGACGCGCTCGATGTACCGCCGCTCGAACGCCTTGACCACCTTCTCCCGCGCTGCGGCGAGCGGGAGGTCGGCCTCGAGATACGGATGAAACGAGTCGGCGTCGAGCTGTCCCTCGAGCTCGTCGAGCCCGTGATCCCCGATCGCGCACCACCGTCCGATGACGTTCTCGAGCTCGCGCACGTTGCCCGGCCATGCGTACGACTCGATGCGCGCGGCGAGCTCGGGAGGGAGC
Source organism: Labilithrix sp. (assembly GCA_046351255.1). Classification (GTDB taxonomy): domain Bacteria; phylum Myxococcota_A; class Polyangia; order Polyangiales; family Polyangiaceae; genus Labilithrix. The sequence continues at coordinate 211,584 of JAXLYU010000021.1, read as the reverse complement.
GGCGCGTCGCTCCTCGAGACCTCGCGATAGAACTGCTTCGCGAGGCGCAGGACGTCTCCTACGCGAGCGCGCAGCGGGGGTAGCTCGATCCGACCGACGGCGAGCCGGTAGTAGAGGTCCTCGCGGAAGCGCCCCTCCTGCACCTCGCGGTCGAGATCGCGCCGGGTCGCCGCGATGATGCGGACATCGACCGGCGTCCATTCGTTCGAACCGACCCGCTGGACGGCGCCTCGTGCGATGGCCCCGAGGAGCCGCGGCTGGATGTCGAGCGGCAGCTCCCCGAGCTCGTCGAGGAAGAGCGTCCCCTTGTCGGCGGCCTCGAAGGCACCGCGCCGCGCGCTGGCAGCGCCCGTGAACGCCCCGCGCTCGTGACCGAACAAGGCCGATTCTACCAGCGTCGGAGCGACCGCAGCACAGTCGAAGATGACGAACGGACCGCCGCGACGCGCGCTCGCCTCGTGCAGCGACTCTGCGAGCACCTCTTTCCCGGTCCCGCTCTCCCCCTCGATGACGATCGGGATGTCGGCCTTCGCCAGGCGCTCGCAGAGCGGGTAGAGGCGCCGCATCGCCGGGCTTGCGCCGATCACCTTGCCGAAGCGGACCGCGTTGCCGAGCGGTGCGGGCTCGCGCTGGAAGATCGCGACCCGGAGCTCGGTGCCGCCGAGGACGAGCGACTCGCCGCCTTTCAGCCACGCCTCCTTGACGTGGACCCCGTTCACGCTGACGCCGTTGGTGGAGTCGAGGTCGACGATGTGGAGACCCGCCGGCTCGACCTCGAGTGACACGTGGCGCCGCGAGACCGAAGGGTCCGGCAGGCACAGATCGCACGTGCGGCTCTTCCCGACGAAGTATCGGCCCGCCCGGGAACCATCGCACACGAGCGCAGGTGGAGCGCCGCCGATCGAGAGCGTGAACGCGAACCCTGGCGGGCGGTCGACCGAGCGTGGTCCGGGGTTCGGGACGGTGAGGGCCTGACTCTCGTCCGCCGACTTGTTCGGTCCCGGGTCTCGCATCGCGGTCGAACCAGTATAGCGACGGATGACGCGCTCAGCGCTCGCTGCTCGCGAGCCAGAGATAGAGCGCGCCACCGAGGGCGAGGAGCCCCGCCCCGAGGAGGACGTCGGCGGCGAGGAATCGGCGCTCGAGCTCGCTTCGATCGCCGTCGGGGCAGCTCCGGCCGCACGAGTCGCGCAGCGCGCTCGCATCGTTGATCCCGGTGAGTCCGAGGTAGCCCGACACCCCGAGCGCAGTCACGCCGGCCCCGGCGAGGATCCAGGCCGGCGCGCCGACACCACGGGCGCGGCTTGGGGGAGCCGCGGCGGGCGGCTCCTCGCCGAGTCGCCCCACGATGAGGCGCGACTTCTCCCCATCCGCGAGCGTGATCGACACCTCCGCCGCTCGAGCGCCTCTCGCCTCCATCCGTACGGTGTGAGCGCCCGGGTCGAGACGAACGGGGCGGCCGTTCGACGCGTCCGGCACGAGCCTTCCATCGACGCTCACCGACGCGTCCCCTCGATCGCGCCCGCGCCCGTCTTCGACGCGGAAGACGACGGAGGGGATTCGCTCGTCGACCTGTGCGAGCCACCGCGCGCACGCCGTGCTCACGACCGCGGGGCAGGAGTCCTGCGCGCAGGTCAGGAAGTGAGCACGGGCCGCGAGGAGGCCGCCGCGGTCGCGCTCCACTTGCCCCGCGGTGGCCGCGTCGACGCAGAGCGCCCGCTCGTCCGCCGCCGCACTCCGAGCGAGGAGGAGCGCCGAGAGCAGCGCTCGAGCGGAGGCGACACGGAGCATGCGCGATCGTCTCGCGGTCAGAGGCACTCTCCTTTCGGAAGATGATATGGCCGGCCGAGTCGACGGAGTACTTCTTCGTGCAGTCGAGCGCGGCCGGAGCCGCCGGTGGGGGAGACGCCACGTGAGATCCGTGTAGCGGTCGCCGCGGGCGCGACGACGCGGTCGGGCGAGCCGCCTCCGCGGAGGCGATCGGCTCGTCGGCGGCCGGTGCCGCCGCCGACGCGGCCGCAGATCGGGCCGGCAGATCTGGCTCGACGAGCGGCTCCGCGACCGCCGCATCTCCCGCGGCGGTGGCGACCGCCTCCGGTCGAGCGCGCGCTCCGAGGACGGTGACCAGCACGACCGAAGCGGTGACGCCGGCGAGGCTCGCGGCGCCGAGGCGCCAGGCGAGCCGTGGACGGGAGCGCTCCGTCGACGCGAGGATCGCCGTACCGCCGCGCGCGGAGGTGCCCGCCAGCACGACCGTACCCCCGTCGGTCGAGGCGAACGTGCGGATCGGCGCCACCTTCGTCGTCTGCGCCAGGAGCTCGGTCTGCTGTGCGATCGCGTCCGCCAGGAGCGGCTCGATCCAGCGGCTGACCTCGGATGGAAGCGCGAGGGAGATCGCGCCCTCGATCGCCGTCGCCATGTCGCGCGCGGTCTCGAAGCGATGCTCCGGCTCGCGCTCGAGCGCGCGCAGGACGACCTCGTCGAGCTCGGCGGGAATCTCGGTCACGATACGGCTGGGCGGCGGAGGGCAGTACGTGAGCACCGCGTCCATGGTCTCCGCCCGATCGTGACGGCGGAAGAGGCGCTGCCCGGTGAGCGCCTCCCAGAACACGATGCCCGCCGCGTAGATGTCGCTCTTCGGGGTCGCTGGCGCGGAGAGGAGCGCCAGCTCCGGCGCGAGGTAGGCGAGCTTTCCGAAGATCGGCTCGTCCTCGGTCGACGACGAGACGCGCGAACCGGATCGTACGCGCGCGACCCCGAAGTCCGCGACGCGCGCGACCCCGTCCACGTCGACGAGCACGTTGTGAGGGGAGACGTCGCAATGGACGATCTGGAGGGGCGCACCATCTGGCCCGGTCGCCCGGTGGGCAGCGTGGAGACCGTGGAGGACGCCCGCGAGGATCGCCGCCGCGACGCGTGGAGGAACGCGCGCCTTCTGTTCGCGCAAGACGGCGAAGACGCGATCGAGGGAGACGCCGCGGACGTACTCCATGACGATGAACAGATCGTCCTTCGTCGAGATGACGTCGAGGGTCTCGACGATGTTCGGATGGTGCAAGAGGCCGGTGAGGCGCGCCTCCTGCAACAGCAGCTCGACGACCTCGGCGTCACGCACGAACTCGGACCGGAGCCGCTTGATGGCGACCGTCTTGGCGAAGCCGCCGGGGCGTCGAATGCGCCCGAAGTGCACCCTCGCCATCCCGCCGGAAGCGAACTCCGCCAGCAGCTCGTACTGATCGAGTCGTTCCGTCATGGAAGGGACACGCCTACCCGATCAACGTATCACTGTCGCGGGCCGTTCATCTCCGCATAGAAGGTGGCGGCGTAGGTGATCCGGAGCCGGCGCACCTCGCTCGGGCCGGGGCCGGGGTCCACGACCAGCGCGTCCACCCGCCCGAGGATGCGCTGTCGAAGACGCTCGACGGAGGCTCCTCCCTGCGGGGCGAACGGCGCGTCGACCGGCACAGAGAGGCTTACGCGCTCGGACGCAAGGACGTCGATGGTGACGGTGCAGGTCGAGGTCTCGACCGTGTCGAGCCTATCCCGGTTCGAGAGCAGGACGAGCGCGGCCGCCTCGCCCTCGGCGCAGCCATAGACGCCGGACCGTAGCGCGCCCGCGCCGCGCCCCACCTCGAAGTAGACCGCGGGGTACGCCGCCGCGTCCCGGCCCTGGATCGCGAGGGGGTGCGTGTCCGTGGAGGGCACCACGACGGCGGCGATCGGCTCGATGATCGGACCGTCATCGAGCGAGAAGCGAATCCTCGGAGTGTCGGTGACGTCGGAGGTCGAGAACAACGCTGGCTCGGCCGGAGACAGGTGCTCGGGGGCGCTCTCTGCTGCCTCGGGCTGGAGGGGAGCGCTGCAGCCGAGGGCCAGCGCAGCGACGAAGAGCAGCGTCCAATCACGTCTCATCGCCGCCCATCCTGCAACCCGCGAGCCGGCCCTTCGACGGGCCCCCGGCCGATCGTCCTGGCTCGATTCACCGCGGAGAACGTCTCGGCGTGTGCCTGCCGGTGGATCGTGGCGCGACGACGTGCGATCTGCGAGATCGCACGTCGTCTCGAGGGGGCTCGTCCTCTGCGAACGACTCCTGGGCATGTCTCCTGCTCGTCCAGGGTTCTCCGAGTGAGACACGCGCTATTCTCTTCGAGGACGCCTCGCGGGGACGCTGGTGACTGGAAGGACGATCATGGGTCGGTGGCTGCTGCTCTCTCTGCTCGCGCTGCTCCCGGCCTGCTCGCTGTTCGTCGATCTCGACGGTATCGGTGGCGGGACGAGCGACGTCTCGAAGACGGGCGCGGATGGCGCCGTCCCGCTCGCTGCAGACGCCTCCGATCGCGGCTCCGCGGACGGGGGGACCGACGCGACGTCGTCCGGAGGAGGGGCGTGCGCCGGCCATCTCTTCTGCGCGACCTTCGACGGGGCGGAGCCCGCCGTCGGCTTCGACAACGCGAGCTTCAGCGGCGGCTCGATGACCATCGAGGGAGGAGCGTTGCGGGTGGCCTCCTCGGAAGAGACCGGCCCGTCACTCCAGAAGAGCTTCGACGTCGCCGCGCGCACGATCACCGCGCGCGCCAGGTTCGCGCGAGACCGCCTCAACACCGACGGCTGGACCATCTACTTCGTGCTCGCGGTGGAGACGGACGCCGGTGAGTTCGCCGTCTCGATGCAGTTCCTCGAGGGGCAGCCGCACATCTACGTCCGGAAGTACGAGCCTTACGATCAGGCGAGCGTCTCGGCGGGCGCCCTCCTTGGCGCGAGCGGTGTGTTCACGGACGTCTCGGTGGAGGTCGTGATGAGCGCCGCGGGAGCCCCCGTGACACGTGCATTCGTCGATGGGACCGAGGTGGCACGCTCGACGTTTGGGTACCCAGGCCTCGCGAAGCGCTTCACGCTGACGCTCGGGATCCCGGATCAATACTTCAACGGGACCGCGGTCTCGAACGTCATGCGGTTCGACGACGTCATCGTGGACGCGGTCGCACCTTAGCGCTCCGTCCGAGGCGCCACGCGTGGCGCCACACGGTGCACCAGGCGAGATGTGACGTGAATCCAAACACTTGGCGGCGCCGCCACGCCGGCCGAGGCTGGCGCGGGCGCTGCAATCACCCATCGTCGATGAACACGAAATCGCTCGCCGCCTCCGTCTGTGTCGCCCTCGCGCTCCTCACCGCCTCCGTCGCTCGAGCCGAATCCCCGAACGAGCCCGGCGCCGTGAAGACGGCGGTGAAGAGGAAGCCGGCGAAGGCGCCCGCGAAGAAGTCGGTCGCGAAGAAGAAGGCGCCCCCGGTCGAGGTCGCGGCGCCAGCGGCGCCGGTCGTCATCCCGGAGCCGCTCCAGCCGGACCCGCCGAAGGCGGACGAGCCTGCAAGGCCCGCCGCGAAGACGGAGCCGAGCACGACCTCCAGCGCCGCCACCCCCGGCGCCGACCGCCCCCAGGAAGACCGCGAGGCGACGCGTGAGGCCGCGGCGAAGCCGTTCAGCATCGCGCCGCTCGCGGGCTTCGGCAGCTCGGGTCTGCGCCTCGGCTTCGGAGTGCGTGCAGGATACACGTTCCCCGTGGGCGCGGAGGGCGGCCGCGGAGCGCCGAAGGGCGGCATCTACGTCGGCGGCGCCTTCATGTATCACGTGGGCTACTCGATCGAGGCGGGCCCCTACAGCAGCAACTTCAGCGCGTTCTACCCCTCCGTCGAAGGCGGCTACGAGCTTCGCCCGACCGACCGGCTCTCGATCCGCCCGTACGGCGGCGTCGGGATGCTCTTCGCCAAGGCGTCGGTGAGCGTCGCCGGCGCCGGCCAGGACGCGGTCTCCATGTCGAACGACTCGCTCGCCATCTACCCCGGCTGCGCCGTCAGCTACGACATCCCGAGCACGAGCATGTTCGCGGGCGGCGACGCGCGCCTGCTCGTTCCGGTCGACGGCGTCAGCGCCTCGTTCGGCGTCTTCGGGTCCGCGGGCATCCGCTTCTGAGCGGCCGCGGCCGCCTGCGTGCGTGCGCTACTGGCGGCTCGGCGGCTTCTTCGAGTCGCCCATCATGAGCTGATCGATGCGCGCGCGAAGCTCGGGGCTCATCTTGGTCGTCTGCGTCTCGTCTTCTTCGCCCGTGGCGCCGGCGATGGCGCTGATGGCCGTCTTGCGCGCGCCCGGGTTGTCGATTCGCTCGAGCGTCTGCTCCATCTCGTCGAGCGCCGCCGGATGAGGGATGGGATCGGCGATCTGACCGATGGGGGGGAGCGGAGCGTCCACGGAGCGCGTGCTCCGGGGCGAGCGGCGTGTCTCGGTCTCGTCGGCGTAGGGCTCCGCCGCGATGCGCGAGGCGGAGGGCGGCTCCTCGCGTTTCTTCGCGATCCGTCTCTCGGGTTCGATCGACGGCGGCGGCGCGTAGATCGACACCGATGCCTTGCGCGCGTCCTCGAAGATGGCGCGTAGCTCGTCCTGCATCTCCTTCGCGGTCGCGGGACGGGTTCGCGGGTTCGCGGAGAGCGACCGCGAGACGAACTGGGAGAGCTCGACCGGGATGTCGCGGCGCTTCTCGTGGAGAGGAGCGGGCTCACCGCGCGAGATCTGCTCGACGATCGTCCGCCAGGACCCGCCGCCGAACGCGCGCTCGCCGGCCAGCGCCTCGTAGAAGATCGCGCCGGCCACGAAGATGTCGCTCGCGACCTCGACGAGGTGCTCACCGCGCGCGCGCTCGGGCGAGAGGTAGTGCGGATGCCCGCCTGGCTGCGGTCCGGCGCTCGTCCAGTGCTCCTGCAGGCGATCGATCGGAGCGAGCCGCCCCAGCCCGAGGTCCATCAGCTTGACCAGGGGCCGGCACCCGCGGCGATGGACGAGGAAGACATTGCACGGCCGCAGATCGCGCAGGAGAAGCTCCCGCGAGTGAAGCGCCACGATCGCGGAGAGGAGCTGCATCATCATGTCGATGCCGGCCGCGAGCGAGAGACGCTCGCGCGCCACGCGGGTCGCGAGGGTCTCGCCGTCGAGCCGCTCCATGACGAAGTAGGGCGCGCCGTCCGGGAGCGTGCCGATGTCGAAGACCTCGCAGAGCGACGGATGTGCGAGCCCCCACGCCGCCATCGCGTCGCCGTGGAAGACGCGCGTGACGAGCTCGGGCGTGGCATGACGCGCGCGCACGACCTTGACCGCGGCGGGGCGCGCGAAGGCGACGTGCTCCACCGCGTAGACCGAGCCGGTGGTGCCGCTCCCGAGGAGCTCACCGACGCGATACCGCTCGGCGAGGACCTTGCCGACGAGGCTCGACTCGACGGCGCCGCCAGGGACCGACGAGCTATACCCAGGAGGCATCGCCTGTGGTCGCCCCGATCGCGGAGGACACGCCGCGTACGGGTCGTGCTGAAATCCGCAATTACGACACGCCGGCCGCATGGCTCCAGCGTAGCCCTTCCCGATTTTCGGGGTCGAGGTTTGTCCTCGTAGGACGCGACGGCTCCGCGCGTGCTGAGGCCTTCAGCCCTCGTTCTTCACCGGTTCTCGCCGACAGCGCGGGACGCCTGCCTCACTCTGCGGCAGGCGCGGGCACCTTGTCGGCTTTGGGCAGCACGATCTTCGGCTTGTTCGGATGGCGCTTATAGAAGAGGAGCGTCCGGCCGAGCGTCTGCGCGAGCGAGCACGCGGCGCGCTTCGCGAGCTCGGGGCCTGCCTCCTTGCGATCGATCGGCGCTTCCTGGAGGAGGCGCACCTTCACGAGCTCGTGCGCGAGGAGCGCGTCCTTCAGCGCCTTCACCAGGCCGTCGGTCACGCCCTCCTTGCCGATCTGTACGATCGCATCGAGGTGATGCCCGAGGCCACGCAGGTAACGCGCCTGCGCGCCCGTGAGCTCGCGCTCCTTCGGCGCCGGGCTATTGGCGCGCTCTTCTGCCTTTCGCTTCTCGAGCAGCCGCTTCCGCTTCGGGCCCGGGCCCGCTCCGGCTCGCTTCTTCGCGGCCGCCATCTACTTCACGCTCGCAGGAATGGTCTTCACGGCTTTGAAATCCTTCTCCGGATCGAGGACCGTCACGTCGCCGAAGCGCGAGAGCTCCGGAGCGATGGCGGCCGCGTCACCGGACACGACGATGAGCGAGTGGGCGCGTGCGTCCCCGAAGAGCTTCTGCGCTGCCTCCGCCGCCTCGGGCGCCTGCGTACCGCGAAGCTCCTTCCGGTACTCGTCCCAGTACCGGTCGGGGAGACCGAGCACTTCCTGGGTTCCGACGAGCGTGGCCACCGAGCCCACCGTCTCCATGTAGATGGCGAAGATGTCGCTCATGTAGCGGCGCGCGGTCTCGGTCTCCGCGCCCGTGGGCGGGCTCGACCTCATGCGGTCGAGGTTCTCGAGGAGCCCCGTGACCGCCTCGCTCGTCTTCGCCATCTGCGTGCCGGCGTAGAGCGTGACGGGGAGCTTCCCGTGCGCGTACTCCGTGATCGAGGAGGAGGTCGAGTACGCGAGCGAGCGCGTCTCGCGCACGTCCGCGAAGAGCCGGCTCGCGACGCCGCCGCCGAGGATCTGGTTGGCGACCTTGAGCTTCGCCCAGTCCTTCGCGCGGCGATCGGGGCCCGTGGTGGCCACGAACACGTCCGACTGGGCGCTCTGCGCGCGATTGACGACGATGACGCGCGTCTTGTCGGGCGTCTTCGGATCCGCGAAATCGAGCTTGGGCGCCGTGCCGCCCGTCCAGCTCCCGAAGCTCTTCTGGGCGAGCTCCTTCGCCTGCGCCTCCTCGATGTCGCCTGCGAGGATGAGCACGGCGTTGCTCGGGACGAAGAACTTCTTGTGGTGCGCCTCGACCTGCGCGCGATCGATCTTCTTGAGGTCGGCCGGCAGCGCGTCTTGCATCGCGTACGGGTGAGTCGCGCCGTAGAGCTCGTGGTTCATCGCGTACTTGGCGATGAAGCTTCCGCTCGAGCGGAGCGCGGCCTCCACCTCGTCCGCCTCGCGCTTCTTCAGCTTGGCGAGCTCGCCGTCGTCGAACCGCGGCTCGCGCACGACCTGGGAGAGGAGCGAGAGGCCCTCCGCGAGCTTGTCCTTCGTGACCTTGAGGCTGATCGTCGTCGAGTCGCCACGCGCCGAGATGGCGAGGTCGGTGCCGAGCGTCTCGACGCGGCGGAGCAGCTCCGCGCTGCTCATCGCGCGCGTGCCGCCGTCCTTCAGCATCTCCGCGGTGAGCGCGCCGAGGTTGGGGACCGCGCCGTAGCCCGCGCCCGCCTTGATGACGACGTGGGCGTGCACGACCGGGAGCGTCTTCACCGTGACCACGTCGACGCCGAGCCCGTTCGCGAGCTTCGACCGCGCGACGTTCGGGAACGGCGACTCCTTCGTCGCGCCGGACGAGGGCGGGCTCTGCCGCGCGGCGGCGGGCTTCTTCTTCGGCGGCGGCAGGCCGTCGTACGCGGGGATGACGACCTTCGCAGGACCGGTCGTCGCGGCGACGGTGTCGCCGCACGCCGCCAGACCGAGCGCGGAGCAGGCCAGGAGGCCGAGGATCGATCGAGTCTGGGTCACTTCTTCTTCTCCACGGGCTTGGGCTTTTCCACGGGCTTGGGCGCTTCGGCGGGCTTCGGGGCCTCGGCCGCCGCCGGCTTCACTTCGATGAAGTTGCGGCGCTGCGGGGTCAGGTACTTGGCGACGACGCGCTTGATGTCGTCCTTGGTCACGGCGAGGTAGCGGTCGACCTCCTTGTCGAGGAGGTTGGCGTCGCCACGGTAGAGCTCGAACTCGGCGAGCTCCTGCGCGCGAGCGAAATTCGACTCGAGGCCGAAGAGGAAGCTCGAGACGACGCGCGCCCGCAGCTTCTTCATCTCCTCATCGCTCGGACCGAGCCGTGCGACGTCGGAGATCTGCGAGTCGATGAGCTTCTGCACGTCCGCCACCTTCGCGCCCGAGGCGAGCCGCGCGCTGATCTCGAACATGTCGGGGCCGCGGTGACCGGCGAGCTCGGCGCTCGTGTCGACGGTGAGGCTGCGCTCGCGCACGAGCGCGCGGTAGAGGCGCGAGCTCTCGCCGTCGGAGAGGAGGCGACCCGCGAGGGCGAGCGCGTAGTGGTCGGGGTGATCGCTCGCGGGGACGGTCCAGCCGTAGAGGACCGCGGGGAGCTTCGCGTGCGTGTCCTCCACGACCGCGTTTCGGGGCGAGGTTTGCTCCGGCATCGCGGGGGGCTCGTACTTCGGGAGCGCGATCGGCTTCGCGTCGCCGAAGTACTTCTTCGCCAGCGCCACTGCCTCGCTCTCCTCGAAGTCGCCTGCGATGGCGAGGACGGCGTTGTTCGGCGCGTAGTACTTGTCGTGGAACGCGCGCACCCATTCGAGCTGCGCCGCGTCGAGGTCCTTCATCGTGCCGATGGCGGAGTGCTCGTAGGGCCAGTAGCCCTGATAGGTGAGCTCCTGCAGGCGAATCTCCGCGGGGACATACGCCGCGTTCTCGACGCGCATGCGGTACTCCTCCTTGACCACCGCGCGCTGGTTCTCGAAGTTCTTCAGCGAGATGTCGAGCGACTTCATGCGGTCCGCCTCGAGCCAGATGCCGAGCGCGAGCTCGCTCGAGGGGAGCATCTCGAAGTAGTTCGTACGGTCCTCCGACGTCGTGCCGTTGAGCGACCCGCCGTGCGCGGTGACGAGCTTGAAGTGCTCGCCGCGCGCGACGTTCGCCGAACCCTGGAACATCATGTGCTCGAAGAGGTGTGCGAAGCCGGAGCGGCCGCGCTCTTCGTTGCGTCCGCCGACGTCGTAGACGACGTCGACCGCCACCGTCGGTGACGTGTGGTCGACGAGCATGACGATCCGAAGGCCGTTATCGAGCTTCGCCTTCTTGACGTCGAGCTTGAGCTTCGGCGTGGCCGCCGCAGCGGGCGCCGGAGCAGGAGCCACCGTCGCCGCGGCGGGTTTGTTCGCGGGCTTCGCGGCCGGGGTCGGCGGCGGGGCAGGCGCCGGTTTGGGCTGGGCCGAGGCCGTGCTCGCAAAGCACAGGCCGGCGAGGACCAGGGGCGAGATGCGCATGGGCCTTGCCTAACACACCCGAATCCGCGCGCCGATCCGCTTCGGCGCCTGATCGCCGGGAAAATGCGCTCTAATACGCGCCGACGATGACGCCTTGCCCCGACGAAGCGACCATCCTCGCGTTCGGCCGCGGGGAGGGGGATCCGCAGACGCGGCGGATGGTCGAGCAGCACATGGCGGAGTGCGACGAGTGCCGCTCGCTCGTCGGGGCGTGGGTCCGCTCGTCGTCGATGATGCCGGTCGCGAAGCCGGGCGCGCCCGTCGTCGGAGCGCTCGCCGTCGCGCCGACCACACCCGCGACGCCGCTCCAGGGCGGGGGAGCGCCGAGCGCCGAGACGGCGGCTGCGACGCCGGTGCTCGCGCCCGTGAAAGCGGGCGATGTCCTTGCCGGGAAATACGTCGTCGAGCGGGTGCTCGGCGCGGGCGGCATGGGCGTCGTGGTGGCGGCGCGTCATCTGCAGCTCGACCAGCGCGTGGCGCTGAAGTTCCTGCTCCCGGAGGCTTGCAAGGCGCCCGACGCGGTGGCGCGCTTCCTCCGAGAAGGCAAGGCGGCGGCCTGCATCACGAGCGAGCACGTCGCGCGCGTGATCGGCCACGGGCGTGCTCGCAGAGCGGCGCGCCCCACCGGGTCCTCGAGTACCCCCGAGGGCGCGGACCTGGGCGCGAATCCGCAGCCGCTCGCGTGGAGGACGCGGTCGAGTACGTATTGCAGGCGTGCGAGGCGATCGTGGAAGCGCACGAGCTCGGCATCGTGCATCGCGATCTCGCTTCCGCGAATTTTCCTCGCGCGCCGCAAGGACGGCTCGCCGCTCGTGAAGGTCCTCGACTTCGAATCTCGAAGGCGATGGGCGAGAGCGCGAACCAGCAGCTCACGAGCCTGGCGCATGATGATGGGCTTGCCGCGCTACATGTCGCCCGAGCAGATGATCTCGGCGAAGGACGTCGACGCGCGACCGACGTGTGGGCGCTCGGCGTGATCCTCGAGCTGGTCTCGGGCCGGCCGGTGTGGAACGCGCGGACACGGTGCAGGGCCTCTGCGCGATGATCGCGACCTCGCCGACGCCTTCGCCCGCGCCCTCGTCCCGGGCGCGCCCCAGCTCCTCGAGGACGTCATCATGCGTTGCTCGCCAAGTCGCCTCGACCAGCGCGTGCCGAGCGTCGCCGACCTCGCGACGCTCCTCGCGCTGGCTCTCGCGAGCGCGCCCGCGCAGACGTCGATCGATCGCATCCTCCGCGTCGCCGGCCGCTCGCGCAGCGTGCCGATCCCGCGTCCGCCGCCGGTGCTCAGCCACGGCCCCGGGACCGGCGCCGGCGCGGTGCGCGGTCCGTTCGGCTCGGTCCCGAGCACGCCCGCGCTCTCGCAGACGCCGGCCACTCCTCCCGCGCCCCGGAGCTCGCGCCTGCGGTGGCAGCGGTCGCATCGTGGGCGCGCTCGGCATCGTCATCGCGCTCATCGGCATCAGCGCCGGGAAGCGCCTACATGCATCGCGAGCCGCCGCCGGCCCCGCCCGCGTCCGCCCTTGCGGCGTCGTCGCCGCCACCGCCGCCGCCGCCGAGCGCCACGGCGAGCACGACCACGGCCGTCACCGCGAGCGAGGCGCCGCCGCCGCTCGCCCCGAGCGCCTCGCCGCCGGCGAAGCGTGCGAAACACACGAAGACCCCCGCGCCCCCCGCGCCCGCCACGGCGCCTCCCGCGCCCGCGCCGGATCCCGATCGCGCGATGGGCGACCGAAAATAGAACGGCCTCTTCATGACCACCGTCGAGCGTTCCGCTCTCGGTCCAGGGGATGTTGCCCCGGCTGGCTTCACGAAGCGCCGCGCTAGAACAGGCGCGCGGCCGTGTCGTCCGTGAAGAGCCACGCCGCCCGCGGGATGCGCAGGCGATCGCCGTCGCGCTCGAGGCGGCCGCGCTCGACGAGCTTGTCGATCGCGCGCAGGCGCTCGGGAGACCACGGATCGACGCCGAGCTCGCGACCCGACGCGCCGAGATCGATGCCCTCCGCGATGCGCAGGCCGAGCATGATGCGCTCCTTCAGGAGGTCGTCCGGCGTGAGCTCCTCCGTCGACAGTACGGGCGCGCCGGCCACGTACCGGTCGGGGAGGATGGCGTTGCGCCAGCGCACGCCTCCCGCCTTCGTGCGGGTCATGCCGTACGCGCCGCAGCCGAGGCCGATGTACTCGTCACCGCGCCAGTAGGCGAGGTTGTGTCGCGCCTCTTCGCCCGGCTTCGCGTAGTTCGAGATCTCGTAGTGACGAAGGCCGCGTGACTCGAGCTCCTCGTCGATCGCGAGGAACGCGTCGGCCACCGCGCCGTCGTCCGCCATCGGCAGGAGGCCGCGCTTCTTCCGCTCGCCGAACTGCGTCCCGGGCTCGATCGTGAGCTGATAGCAGGACAGATGCGTGAGGCCGGCGTCCGCGAGCGTGGCCGCCTGATCGCGTGCATCTTCCACGCTCTGCTCGGGCAAGCCGAAGATGAGATCGGTCGAGATGCGCGGGACGCCGGCCTTCTGCGCGGCCGCGACCGCAGCACGCGCGCCGGCCGGGTCGTGAAGGCGGCCCAGGAACTTGAGCTGCTCCGCGCGGAGCGACTGGGTGCCGACCGAGAGTCGGTTCACGCCGACATCGAGGAGCGCACGTGCTCGGTCGTCGTCGAGTGACGTGGGATTGCACTCGACCGTCACCTCCGCGTCGGGCGCGACCGCGAAGAGGCTCTTCAACCGGGCGAGCACGCGGCCGAGCTCGCCCGGTTCCCAGAGCGAAGGCGTGCCGCCGCCGAAGAAGACGGTCCCGATGGCACGCCCGTCGGCCCGCGCCTCGGCCTCGCGGATCACGGCGTCCGCATAGCTCGCGTGCTCGATGTCGCCGCGCTCGGTCGCGTAGCTCACGAAATCGCAATAAGGGCACTTCGCGAGGCACCACGGAAAGTGGACGTAGATCGAGGTCACTCGCTCTTTCGCGATCTCGCCCCGAAGTAGTTACCGGCAAACGCCGCGAGCGCGAGGAACACGATCGTGAGCACGATCCAGACGAGGTTCGAGCTCTTCTTCGCGACCGCGGCCGGCTCCTTGTCCTTGTCCTTGTCCTTGGCGTCTTCCTTTTCTTTCCGGGGTGGCGGCACCGACTCGACGCGAGGAGGCGCCTTCGGCTTCGCGGTCGCGGCGCGAACCGCCAGCACGGCCTCGCTCGGGCCCTGCGAGGCCAGCGTCGACCCTGCGGGGGCGCTCTTCGGCTTGGGCTCACCGTCCGTCGCCTTGCGCAGCTCGAGCACGAGATCGCTCGGCTTGCCGGAGGCGAGTGTCGTGGCGACCGCGGCCGGCCGTGACACGGGCCGCTCGTTCTTGTCGGCCTCCTCCTCCGCCATCTGCTTCGCGGTGGCCTCGCGGATGTCGCGCACGCGGTCGCCCGCGTCGGCCGACTGCAGCGTCCGCGACACGGCCGGATTCGAGGAGACCGGGCCGGAGTCGTCGTGCGACGGCGCGGCCTCCGTCGGCGGGACGGTCGGCTCCTTCGCGCCGGGCTCGTTCGGCAGCATGGTCCTCGCGAGGGCGAGATCCGTGGGGGAGACGGTGGGTTGAAGGGCGTCCTCGACCGCGTTCACCGTGTCGACGCTGAGCTCGTCCTTCGGAGCGCCGCTGCCGTGGAAGAGGGTGGCGTCCTCGGCGGAGGTGAGCGTGCTGCCGATCGGCTTCTCCGGCAGGGTCTCCGGCCCATGCTTTTGCGGGGGATCGAGCACCGTCTTGTCCTCGATCACCACCGCCTTGCGCGCGGGCTTCGGCCCCACGGGCTCGCCGAGCGCCCGTACCGGACGACCCGTGGCGAGGTCCTCGAATGCGCTCGCCACGTCTTCCATCGAGCCGAAGCGATCCTCCGGAATGCGCTTCAGCATGCGTGCGATCGCCAGCGCGCCGTCGGCGGGGAAGCCCGCGACGATGGTGTTGAGGAGGGGAGGGACGTCGAACGCCTTGCCCGGCGGATAGCGACCGGCGATGAGCTCGAAGGCGGTCATGCCGAGGGAGTACTGGTCGCTTCGCCCGTCCGCCTCGCTGCCGATCATCTGCTCGGGCGCCATGTAGCGGAGCGTCCCGAGGACGCGGCCGGCCTGCGTCTTGAAGCCAAAGCTCTCCGGCTCTCCCGCCTTGGGCATCGGCTTCGCGAGACCGAAGTCGAGGACCTTGGCCACGTCGTCGTCACTGATCATGACGTTCGACGGCTTCACGTCACGATGGATGACGCCCGCCTTGTGGGCGGTGGCGAGGGCGCGGGCGATCTCGGTGAGCCACTTGAGACGCCGCGCGAGCGACACGCGCTCGTCGCCGACGTAGGCGAGGAGCGGCTGCCCATTCACGAGCTCCATGACGATATAGAAGAGGCCGGTGTCGCTCTCGCCGAGGTCGTGGATGGCGACCGTGTTGGGGTGGGTGAGCGCGGCCGCGGCGCGGGCCTCGCGGAAGAGTCGCGCCACGCCGTCCGGGTGCGTCTCTCCGTCGGCCCGGCGATCCCCGTCTGGCCGGCGCTCGTCCATGCGGAGGACCTTGAGCGCGACCTTGCGCCGGAGCTTCGTGTCGACAGCGCGATACACCTCTCCCATTCCCCCACGGCCGATCAGCGCCTCGATCGTGTACCGATCGACGGCGGATCCTTGGCTGAGGGGGGAGGCAGCGCGCACGTGGTTCACGCGATTAGAGCCCAGACTATCACGACGAGGAGCGCGGCAACGTTGCCCGGGAATGGGGCGGGTGTTACGTTTTTGCTGCCATCGTTCCGCCTCGCTTCGCTCATGATTGAGTCGACCGACCTCATCGATCGCGTCCGTGCCTATCAACCGGCAGCGGATATCGACTTGCTCAGGCGCGCCTACGACTACAGCGAGAAAGCTCATACGGGGCAGAAGCGGAAGTCCGGCGATCCGTACTTCATTCATCCGGCGAGCGTCGCGGGCATCATCACCGAGCTCCGCCTCGATACCGCGAGCGTCTGCGCGGGCCTCCTCCATGACGTGGTGGAAGACACGCTCGCGACGACGAAGGACATCGAGCGCGAGTTCGGCGGAGAGATCGCGTCGCTCGTCGATGGCGTCACGAAGCTCGGCAAGATCAACTTCACCTCGAAGGAAGACCGTCAGGCGGAGAACTTCCGCAAGATGGTCGTCGCGATGGCGCGCGACATTCGCGTGCTGCTCATCAAGCTCTGCGATCGCGTCGACAACATGCGCACGCTCGAGCACATGAAGCCGGAGGCGCAGGAGCGCATCGCGCGCGAGACGATCGAGATCTACGCGCCGCTCGCGAACCGCCTCGGTATCCAGGCGTTCAAGTCGGAGCTCGAGGACCTCTCGTTCAAGTACCTCGAGCCGGAGGGCTATTCCGAGGTCAAGGACGGCGTCGCGAAGACGAAGAAGGAACGCGACAAGTACATCGTCGAGGTCTCGAAGACGCTCTCGTCACGTCTCGCGGAGCAGGGCTTCGCCGCCGACGTCACCGGCCGCGCGAAGCACCTCTATTCGATCTGGCGCAAGATGAAGGCGAACGACTCGTCGATCGATCAGATCCACGACATCATCGCGTTCCGCGTCCTCGTCGAGTCCGTGAGCGACTGCTATGCGGCCCTCGGCGTCATCCACTCGAAGTGGACGCCGGTGCCCGGCCGCTTCAAGGACTACATCGCGCTGCCGAAGCCGAACATGTACCAGTCGCTCCACACGACGGTCATCGGCCCCGGTCGCGAGCGCATCGAGATCCAGATCCGCACCCACGACATGCATCGCGTCGCGGAGCGCGGCATCGCGGCCCACTGGAAGTACAAAGACAAGCAGCCCGGCGGCGGCATCGCCGAGACGGACGCGCAGAAGTTCGGCTGGCTCCGCCAGCTCATGGAGTGGCAGAAGGACCTCAAGGATCCGGCCGAGTTCCTCGAGGGCGTGAAGGTCGACCTCTTCCAGGACGAGGTCTACGTGTTCACGCCCAAGGGCGAGGTGCGTGTGTTCCCGCGCGGCAGCACGCCGGTCGACTTCGCGTTCGCGATTCACTCGCAGCTCGGCGAGCACATCACCGGTGCGCGGGTGAACGGCAAGCTCGAGCCGCTCCGCTACAAGCTCCGCAACGGCGACGTCATCGACATCGTGACGAGCACGAACCAGCAGCCGTCGAAGGACTGGCTCGACTTCGCCGTCACCACGCGCGCGCGCGCGAAGATCCGCAACTTCCTCCGCACCGAGCAGCGCGAGAAGTCGCTCCGCCTCGGCCGCGAGCTCCTCGAGCGCGAGTTCCAGAAGGCCTCGGTCTCGCTCACCAAGCTCCTCAAGAACGAGAACGAGCTTCGCAAGATCCTCGAGGTCCTGAACGTTCAGAACATCGACGAGCTCCTCATCGGCATCGGCTACGGCAAGATCGACCCGAAGGACGTGCTCGACGTCCTCGCGCCGCCCTCGATGGACGGCAAGGAGAGCGTGCCGCCGGAGCAGCTCCGCGAGGGGCGTCTGGCGGGCTTCGTCCGCAAGGTCATCAAGGGCGACGACGGCGGCATTCGCCTCAACGGCATCGACGACGTCCTCGTTCGCTACGCGAAATGCTGCAATCCGCTGCCGGGCGACGACATCCTCGGCTTCATCACGCGCGGCCGCGGCATCACGATCCACCGCCGCGGCTGTCCCAAGGCGTTCGACACCGACCCCGAGCGTCGCGTGGAGATCACGTGGGACTCGAAGGCGAAGATCAACCGTGCGGTACAGCTCCGCGTCGTGACCGCGAACCGCCCCGGCATCCTGGCGACGGTCGGTCACACGTTCAGCCAGCTCAGCATCAACATCAGCGAAGCGAACTGCCGCGCCGGCGACGACGGCAAGGCCGTCAACGTCTTCACCTTCGTCTGCTCCGACCTCTCGCAGCTCAAGAACGTCATGAAAGCCCTCCAGAAGGTCCAGGGCGTCGTGGCCGTCGAGCGCGCGTGAGGCGTCAGGGCTTGTCGAACACGGTCTGAACGTAGTTGTCGAACTTCACGTTCTGGCCTGCGGTGCCCGTGCCGATCGCGACGTGGCCGCTCGCAGTGATGCGCTTCGTCGCGTCGTTGTCGGTGTAACCGAGGGACGAGACGACGGTGTTCGTGCGCGGGTCCGTGATCGTCGCCGTGACCTGCGGCGGGCTCACGCCGATGACGCTGAAGCGGACGTGATAGGCGACGCCGGTGTCGAGCACGGGTGCGATCGCGGCCTCCGTGAGACCGGTGACCGTGTCGCCCGGCTTCTCCTCGCGGTCGATCCCGGCGTCGTCACGGTAAAACCAGAACGTGTAGCCGTCGTACGTGTCGTAGGTCGACATGGTGTCGTCCGGGGCGCGGATCACGATCGACACATCGGCGCTCATCGCCTTGTCCGTGGCGGGGAAGGTGACGTCGACGTCCACCTGCACGTCGCGGCCGACGAGCGGTGAGAAGCACGCGATGTTGAAGTAGCCGTCGGCGTCATCACTCACGTTGACGAGCTGGTTGTTCTGGATCGAGAAGTGGTCGGTCTTCTCCGTCCAGCCGTTGCCGACGGTCACACTCGCGGCGCGGTCGAAGTCGTCCTGGAAGACGGTCGGCTGCGGGGGGCCCGAGTCCTGGCCGGCGTCGACTCCACCGGTGCTGCTCGAGGAGCTCGAGGAGCTCGAGGAGCTCGAGGAGCTCGAGGCGTCTCCGCTGCTCGAGGAGCTCGAGGACGACGAGCCCGAGGACGTGCTCGACGAGGACGACGCGTCGACGGCTCCGCTGCTTCCGCCGCTGCTCGACGAGCCACGGGTCGTCGCCGCGTCAGGGCTCTCGGTGATGGGCTTGTCGTCGACGCCGGAGGCCTCGAGATCGTCGACGCCGCTGAGGGCGGTACACGCCCACAGCGCACCGCCCGCGAGCGCGGTCGGAATGGCTCGACGGAGGATCGTCACGTCACTGCATTCTCCCGCGCGACGTCGTGATCGTAAAGCGCGAGAGCTAGAAACGCAGCGACATCGCGGCGCCGCCGTAGGTCGGACCCACGACCGGCGTGAATGTCGGCGGCTTCAGCTTCGCAGCGTTCGCCTCCGCGACCGCCGAGTCTGCGGTCACGAAGACGTACACGCCGTAGCCGATGGCGACCGCGCCGAGGACGGCCAGTGGAGCGACCAGGAACAAGCCGAGGTCCTGCCCCTGCTTCAACCGATCGTTGTGCGTGCTCGCCGCGTCGATGTAGCGATCCCGTCGAAACCCGGGGTTACTGCTGGCCCGGCAGGCGCTCTCCGAGAGCGGGGTGTCGTTCGGGCCGCACACCTTGAGCAGGTTCTTGGCCTCGGTGTCGTACCTGTCGATGACCTGCTGCTGCTTCACGACCACGATGATGCCGGCCGTGATCGCGGCGATGCCGGTCAGGGCGACGGCGCCTCCGAAGATCGGCCGGCGGTGGAGCGGCGCCGGCTTGGGCTCCTTCGGGGGCGGGGGTGGCGGCGCGAACAGGGTCTTGCCCGTCTCCCGGAGATCGATCGCCTTGAGCTGTCGCGTCTCCACCGTCACCACGGTGTCCTCGAAGCCGGGCGCGCTGGCCCGAACGGTGTGGGACGCGCCCGCCTTGGTGAAGATGACCGTCTCGTCCTGGAAGAGCGACGCCGCCACGGTCTCGCCGTCGACCTGCAACGTGAACGCGTTCGGCAGCGGCTGCGGGAGGACGAGGCGAATGTGCGGAGTCTCCATGAGCGCCGCGAGCGCTCCGCTGATCTCCTTGAGGCGGTCGTCTTTCTTGGTGCTCGCCAGATCGCGGGCGCGCCGATACGCGTCGTAGGCGTCCTGGCGGCGACCGAGCTGCTCCTGGCAGTAGCCGAGGTTGTAATATGCACCGATCGAACGATCGGCGCTGAGGCTCGCCTCGAACTCGGGGATGGCCTTGGCGCAGTCGCCCTCCGCGCGGAGCTTGCGGCCGGCTTCGAAGTGCTTCTTGGCACCCTCCGCGTCACCGTCCGCGCGCGCGTCGACGCTCGTACCGAGCACCAGCGCGGCGAAGGCAAGCGAAAGGACGACACGAGCCCGCATCGCCGCCATTGTCGCCCATTTCGAGAACGATCACATGTATTCGGCGCCGCGACCTGGCGTCGATGGCTTCTTCTGCGACGCCGCGGGCGGAGGGCGCACGGTCGGCGGATGCGGAGGGGCCGCCCCGACGGGGGCAGGCCGCGGCGGCGGCGATTTCTTCGTGCTGTCATCGGGCTCGGGCGCGTTCGTCGCGACCGGGTTGGCGCTCGTGGTCGCGCTCGGTGGGGGCAGGGTGATGTTGCTCTCGGGCGGTGGCTCGGCGCTGACCGCCGGCGTCGGATCGGCCGTGGTGGAGACCGGACGAAGGGCATCGCCTCGCATTTTCACGACGTAGATACCGAGGCCGAGGCCGGCGCCGGCCATGGCCACGCAGAGGCCGATCACCCCCGCGAGCTGATTGCGCGTCAGCTCCCGCATCGTCCGCGAGCGTGGGCCGGAGTCCCATGCGTTGAGCGTCTTGCCCGTGCCGTCCACGCCAGGGGCGTCGGGCGTGACGAAGGTGTTGTGCTCGATCTTCTGCGCCACCGCCTGGGACTGCTGCATGACGGTCAGGATGCGTCGCGCCGAGCCCTCGTCCGACGCATAGGCCTGCAAGGCGAACGCGACCTCTGCGATCGATTGGTACCGCCGCGCGGGATCCTTCTCGAGGCAACGCATGACGACGTTCTCGAGATCGGGCGGGACGCGCGCGAACTGCGTCGGTCGCGGCACGGGGTCCTTCAGGACCATCGCGCAGATCTCGGCGACGCCGGCGGCGTCGAACGGCACTCGACCCGTGAGGAGCTCGTAGAGGCAGACGCCGAGCGACCAGATGTCACTCCGGAAGTCGACGTCCTTCGCAGAGCGCATCTGCTCCGGCGACATGTACTGCGGCGAACCGAAGACCGAGTTCACCGCCGTGAGCGAGACGTCGTTGTGCTGGCCGAGCGTCTTGGCGAGGCCGAAATCCAGGACTTTGACGAGGGGACGGCCGTCGATCGTGGACGTGAGGAAGAGGTTCTTCAGCTTCACGTCACGGTGGACCATCGAGAGACCATGCGCCTCGGCGAGGGCCTCGCTCGCCTGGAGGATGTACTCCACGGCGACGTGCGGCATCATCGGGCCCTTCTTTTTCAGCTCCTCGTCGAGGTCGCAGCCCTCGAGGTACTCCATGACCATGTAGGGATCGCCGTTCGAAAGCTTGCCGACGTCGACGACCTTCGCGGTGTGGATGCTCTTCAGCTGGACGGCGGCCCTGGCCTCGCGCAGGAAGCGCTCGGCGTGGGAGGGATCGGTCATCGCCTCCTTGAGCATGAACTTCAGCGCCACCCGCTGGTTCAGCTCGATGTGCCGCGCGGCGACGACGACGCCCATGCCACCCGCGCCGAGGATCCGCTCGACGCGGTACTTGTCGCCCAGAACGTCGCCGGGCTTGACGCGGCTCGAAGACATCCACTAGCGAGCGTAACGCTTTTCCCTTTGCGACCCATGTTTTGACGAAAGAGCCAATGAAGGTGCTTGTGGTAGGTGCGGGGCTCGCGGGGTGCGAAGCCGCTTTTCAGCTCGCAGAACGCGGGATCGACGTCGAGCTGGTGGAGCAGAAGCCGAAGGCTCGCACCCCGGCCCAGAACACGGACAAGCTCTGCGAGCTCGTCTGCTCGAACTCCATGCGCGGGGCGGCGCTCGTCAACGCGGTCGGTCTCTTGAAGGAGGAGCTGCGTCGCGCCGGCTCCATCGTCATGCAGGTGGCCGAGATCGCGAAGGTGCCGGCGGGCGGCGCGCTCGCCGTCGATCGCGACGTGTTCTCCGACGTCATGACGCAGAAGATCTCGGCGCACCCGAGGATCACGATCGTTCACGACATCGTGGAGATGATCCCGAAGGCCACCGCCGAGCGTCCCGTCATCATCGCCACCGGTCCGCTCACGGGCGACGCCCTCGCGGCCGACCTCGCGGCCACCGTCGGGGCCTCGCACCTCGCGTACTACGACGCGATCGCGCCCATCATCAGCGCCGACTCGATCGACTGGGACAAGGTCTTCAAGCAGTCGCGCTGGGGCAAGGGCTCGGAGACCGCCGACCCGGCCGAGCAGCTCGACGCGACCGCGCTCGGCGACGAGGCCTACGTGAACTGCCCGTTCGAGAAGGACGAGTACTTCGCGTTCGTGAAGGCGATCGTGGAGGCACAGAAGGTCGAGCCGCGCTCGTTCGAGGACGTGAAGTACTTCGAGGGCTGTCTGCCGATCGAGGTCATGGCCTCGCGCGGCGAGCGCACGCTCTCGTTCGGTCCGATGAAGCCGGTCGGGCTCACGGATCCGAAGACCGGCCGCCGTCCCTACGCCGTCGTGCAGCTCCGTCCCGAGGATCAGGCGATGACGGCGTACAACCTCGTCGGCTTCCAGACCCGCATGACGTACGGCGAGCAGCAGCGCGTCTTCCGCATGATCCCCGGTCTCGAGGAGGTCGAGATCCTCCGCTTCGGCAGCGTGCATCGCAACACGTTCATCAACGCGCCGAAGATGCTCGACGAACGCATGCAGCTCCGTGCGCGCGAACACGTGTATCTTGCAGGTCAGATCACGGGCGTCGAGGGCTACGTCGAGAGCTGCGCCGGCGGTCTCGTCTGCGCGATCATGCTCGCGCAGACGATGAAAGGGCAGGCGCTCACCCCGCCGCCGGAGACGACCGCGCTCGGCGGGATCCGCACCCACCTCATGCGGGAGAACGAGCGCTTTCAGCCGTCGAACATCACCTGGGCCTGCATCCCGCCGCCGCCGGACGGGAAGCTGAAGAAGCGCGACCGCTACCAGGCGATGGCGGATCGCGCGCTCGCGGATCTCGCGGGCTGGCTCTCAGCGCCTGGGGTGGCTGGCTGACGCCGACGGCGTCGGGGGCCGCGAGCGGTCGGCGCTGCCCGCCCTCATCGACACGATGAGCACCACGATGCCGGCGACGAGAAGGCCGCCCGCGATCGCGATCACGAAAGGAAGGATGGCCGCTCGTGTGGCTTTTCCGGTCGGCTGCCGCCCATTCACGGTGACGACGTGTCCGCGCTCGTTGATGACCACGCGGGGCTTCTCGCGCACGCGGCTCGGGTCTTCGCCGGCGGCGGCGGCGACCGCGGCCTGGCGCATCGCCGTCGTCTCCGCGTAGGGATCGGACATCGAGCCCGCGTGCGGGCGCGGCGTGCTCGGCGGGTTGAAGAACAGCGTCTTCGTGACGGGCGAGGTCTGCTGCAGCTTCGCGCGCACGCTCTTCAGCGCTTCGAGCATCTCGCCGCAGTTCGCGAAGCGGCCCTGGCGATCCTTGTTGAGCGCGCAGGCCACGATCGCGTCGAGCTCGACGGGCGCGTCCGGACGGCGCTTGAGGAGCGGCACGGGCGAGTCGCGCAGGATCGCGGCCAGCGTCTGAGGCACGGACTCGCCGCCGAACGGGAGCTTGCCGGTGAGGAGCTCGTACATCGTGACCCCCATCGCCCAGACATCGGCGCGCTGGTCGATGTTGTCCTCTGCGCGCACCTGCTCCGGCGGCATGTACGCGGGCGAGCCCATCGTGGACCCGGTCCGCGTGAGCTTCGTCATCTTCGACATCATCTCCTTGACGGCGCCGAAATCGAGCACCTTCACGATCGGCGCAGACCCGGGCGGCTCGTGCAGGAAGAGGTTCTCCGGCTTCACGTCGCGATGGACGAACCCGAGCCTGTGCGCCTCCGCGAGGCCCTCGAGGGCCTGGAGCGACCAGTCGAGCACGACATCGATGGCGGGCGGTCCTCCGCCATTGAAGAGCAGGTGCTCGAGCGTGTTGCCGACGAGGAACTCCATGACGAGGAAGGGAACGCCGTCGGCGAGCGCGCCGACCTCGTACATCCGCGTGACATGCTCGTT
The DNA here is from genome assembly GCA_046351255.1 of Labilithrix sp. Lineage (GTDB taxonomy): Bacteria > Myxococcota_A > Polyangia > Polyangiales > Polyangiaceae > Labilithrix. Next base: position 187,708 of record JAXLYU010000021.1, on the reverse strand, counting down.
CGTGAGCTTGAGGACGGCCTGGGCCTCGCGCACGAACCGCTTCCGCGCCTCGTCGTTGTTGGCGCGCTCGGGTGACATGACCTTGAGGGCCACACGCATGTGGAGGGTCAGGTCGGTGGCCTCGAGGACGATGCCCATCGATCCCTGACCAACGGTGCGCTCGATGCGATAACGACCCGCCAGGACGGTGCCCGGCTGGAGCGCATCTTGATTGGCGAGCCGCCCCATCCGAGGCGGGATCGTACCCCGCCTCTGCTCAATCGCGGAAGAGATGTAAGCTCGGATTCGGCGGAGCGAGCCCCAGGCTCGCGGCGGACTCCCCGAATCGCTCGATCGAGCCCCGGAGCGGATCGGACGTGAAGTCGACGTATGCGGCCGCCTTCATGAAGAGCTTCGATGATCCAGGGTTGCCCATGCGGCGGGAGAGCTCGGCGTGGGCCTCTGCGATCGCGGCCTCGGGGTCTCCCTGCGCGCGCCTCACCTCTTCCGCGAGGGCCTGCTCGAGGCGCAGGCTCCAGTCCGCGCCGGTATGCGCGGTCCGGGTGGCGAGGACGGCGGTGGAGAACCGACCGTCCGGCCAGAGCGTTCGCTCGTCGACGAGGCGTACCGCGTCGAGCTCGCTGACGATGCGCGTGGCCCACGGCTCGGGCAGCCACGCCCCGTCGAGCTCGCCGCGCTTCATCTGATCGAGGATCGTCGCGCCCGCGATCGCAAGGATGACGACGTCGCCCCCCGCGGCGCGGTCCCTGAGCCCGGCGCTCTTCAGCCATGTGCGAAGCGCCACGTCCTGCGTGGTGCCGAGCTGCGTCACGGCGAGCCGCTTTCCGCGCACGTCCGTCGCTCGCTCGATCCCGCTCTGCTTCGCGACCACGAGCGACGCGCCGCCGGAGCAGACGCCCGACACGATGCGAAGCCCGCCATGACGCGCGTGATGCACGACGATGGGCGCCGGGCCCGCTGTCCCCGCGTCGATCGCATCGCCGACGAGCGCCTCCGCGACGCGGGGCCCGGCGCGGAAGATCCGGGCCTCGACCGGCAGTCCGATCGCGCTCGCGATGCGTCCCGAGCCCAGGCCCGCGAGCATCGGGGCATGCGTGAGGTTCGCCATCGCGCCGAGGCGAATGGGATCGCGCTCGCCCCGGCCGCCGCGGCGCGCGAGGGCATACCCGGTGACGCCCGTGAGCGCGGCCGCCGCGAGGCCGCCGAGAAAGGCGCGACGGGTGGTGCTCATGCCGTCGCCCGGCGGCCGTGGAGGCCACACTCGGTCTTCGACGAGCCGGCCCACCGCCCCGCGCGCTCGTCCTCGCCTTCGCCGACCGCCCGTGTGCACGGCGCGCAGCCGATCGAGAGGTAGCGGCGCGCGGCGAGCGGATGCTCGGGGATCGCGTGCTTCGCGAGGTAGGCGGCCACGTCGGCGCGCGTCATCGCGGCGAGCGGGTGCACGCGGACGAGGCGGCCGTCGGCCTCGAAGAGCTCCGTCGCGGCGCGCGTCTGGCTCTGATCGCGGCGGAGCCCGGAGACCCACGCCGTCGCGGCGTCCCGGAGGGGCGCCAGCGGAGCCACCTTGTTCACGCCGCAGCAGAAATCGGCGTCCCTCTCCTGGATGTCGGTACCGTACCTCGCCACGAAGTCGGCGTTCGGGATGTCGGGCACGAGCGTCTTCACGGTGAGTCCGAGCCGGGACGCGAGCGCATCGCGGTAGGCGAGCGTCTCCGGAAAGAGAAAGCCGGTGTCGAGGAACACGACGGGGAGAGGTCGTGCGACTTCGCTCCAGAGGTGGAGCAGGACGCCGGACTGCGCCCCGAACGAGGACGTGAAGAGCAGCCCCTGACCGAACTGCTCGACCGCATGAGAGAGAATGGCTCGCGGCGTGGCGTCGCGGAGGCGAGCACTTGCGGCGACCGGGTCGAAGGTCACGCCGCGCACTCGCCTTCGCCGAGCTGGACGAGGAAGCCCTTGTCCTCGCCGACGTCGGCCGCCTCCTCCGTGCGGGGCGCGGCGGAGACGAGGTCGCCGAGCGCGGCGACGACACGCTTGCCGTCGCCGCGCTCGAAGAACGCGGCCGGCGTCTCGCCCTCGGTCCTCTCGGCGCGATAGAGCTCGAGGAGGACCGCGACCGCGTCCGGCACTCGTCTGGCCACGATCTTCACGACCTGACGGCCGAAGCGCGCGCCGCGCGCGTCGACGCCGCCGCCGAGGTGGAGCTGGTAGACGGGCACCGTCGTGGCGCCGACCGTCTTCGCGCCGCCGTGGAAGCCGAGGTCCGCGATGTGATGCTGTCCGCACGAGTTGGGGCAGCCGCTGACCTTGATGATCGTCTTTGCGACCTCGCCTTCGGCGCCCAGGCCGATCGCCTCGAGCTTCTCCGTGATCGCCGCGGAGACGGCGCGCGAAGAAGTGACGGCGAGGTTGCACGTGTCGGCCCCCTGGCAGCTCGTGACGTCGCGCGCGGTGTGGAGATCGAGCTTCGCGAGCCCCGCCGCGGAGAGGCGCTCGAAGAGGGCGGGGAGCGACCTCGGGTGGACCCAGGGCAGGAGGAGGTTCTGATCGATCGTGAGGCGAACAGTGCCGTCGCCGAACGTCGAGGCGCTCTCGCCGATCTCACGGAGCTGCGCGCTCGTCGCGTCACCGAGGAGCAGCCGCACGTAGACCGCGACGTGCTCGTGCGACCTCTGCGAGACGACGGAGGTGGCGCGCCACGCGAGGTAGTCCGAGCTGCGCCGAGCGGTGTCGGCCTCGATCGGGAGGCCCGGCGTCGTCGTCGCGAGCTCCGGCAGCTCGAGCTGCGCCGTCGCCTCCGCGTCCACTTCGGCGCGGGTCTCGTCGTACTTCGCGCGGAAGCCGTCGTCGCCGAGCTTCTTCAGCACGTACTTGAGGCGTGCGCGCTGGCGGTTGTCGCGATTGCCGAGGCGATCGAAGATGCGCAGCACCGCCTCCCCGACGCGGCCGATCTCTGCGCCGCGGACGAACTCGTGGAGCACGAGCGCGTTGCGAGGCGACGACGAGAGACCGCCTCCGGCGACGACCTTGAAGCCCTTCTCTCCGTCCTTCACGGAGGCGATGAAGCCGAGGTCGTGGATGGCGGCCTTCGCGCAGTCGTTCGCGCAGCCGCTGAACGCGATCTTGAACTTGCGCGGGAGGGTCTCCGAGAGCGGATGGCGCAAGAAGAGCCGCGTGATCGCCTCCGCGTACGGCGTGACGTCGAACGGGGCCGTCCCGCAGACCTCGGCGAGCTCGCATGCGGTGACGGAGCGGACCGAGTTCCCGCAGGCGCCGCGCGTGGTGAGGCCGGCCTCGTGGAGGCGGCTCATCACCGCCTCCACGTCCGTCATCTTCACGAAGTGGAACTGTACGTTCTGGCGCGTCGTGACGTGACCGAAGCCGCGCGACCAGCGGTCCGCGACGTCGGCGAGCGCTTTCAGCGAGGCCTCGTCGAGGCGCCCGAAGGGGATCTTCACGCGGATCATCTGCGTGCCCTCCTGGCGCTGGCCGTAGACGCCGCGCGTGAGGCGATACGCGCGGAACTGATCGGGGCCGATCTCGCCCTTCTCGAAGGCCTCCAGCTTGGCGACGAACTCGGTCACGTCGCGCGGATCGGAGAAGCGGGGGAGGGTCACTGCTGCCATGTCGATGCCTTCGATTCGGGGGTGGGGCTCGCGTCGAGCCACGCGTGCTCGGCGAGATGGGCGGTGATCCGCCCGACGGCCTCGGCGACCGTCATCGTGCTGGTGTCGAGCCGGAGCTCGGGCGACGCGGGCGGCTCGTACGGATCGCTGACGCCCGTGAACTGAGGGATCTCTCCGGCGAGCGCCTTGCGATAGAGCCCCTTCGTGTCACGAGCGACGCACGCCTCGAGCGGCGGCGCGACGTGGACCTCGACGAAGTCGCCGATCAGCGCCCGGGCCGCCTCGCGGGCGGCGCGGTAAGGCGAGACGGCGGCGACAATGACGTAGACACCATTTCGCGCGAGTAGATGGGCCACGAACGCGATGCGCGCGACGTTGAGGTCGCGATCCTCGCGGCCGAACCCCAGGCCCTTCGAGAGGTGCGTCCGGACCACGTCCCCGTCGAGCACCTCCACCCGCTTTCCGGCCACGCGCAGCGAGGGCGCGAGCGCGTCGGTGATGGTCGATTTGCCCGCGCCCGAGAGGCCCGTCAGCCAAACCACGACCCCGCGTGATACGTTCGGTGAAGTAGCGGCTTTCGTCATAACAAGCAGTTGTCTATTATAATGGAGACGTCGGTGGCGGCACGCAAGCGGAAAGCAAGGGCAGGGGAAGAGAACGAGACCGGCGCCAAGGGGCCAGAGTCCCTCGGCGACGACGTCGGCGCGGCCGAGCTCGCGCGACGGGTGGCGGACAACCTCCGCCACAAGCGCAAGTTGCGCGGACTTTCGCTCGATGACCTCGCGCGGGCGTCGGGGGTGAGCCGCGCCGCCCTCTCCCAGGTGGAGACGTGCAAGACCAATCCCACGGTCGGTCTCCTGTGGAAGATCGCGGTCGGCCTCGGCGTCCCGTTCCAGGACCTGCTCGGTCAGCCGCGGACGGGGATCAGCGTGCTTCGCCGCGGTGAAGCGCAGGTCTTACGGTCGCTCGACGGCAAGCTGGAGAGCCGTCCGCTCACGCCGGCCGGGACGTCGTCGCTCGTCGAGATCTACGAGCTGCGGCTCGCGGCGCGCGCCACGCACACCTCGGAGCCGCACGCCGCGGGCACGCACGAGTTCCTCGTCGTCCTGTCCGGCTCGCTGAAGCTGCACGTGGAAGGCGAGACGCTGGAGCTCCTCGCCGGCGACAGCGTCTCGTTCCCGGCCGATCGCTCCCACGCCTACGAGAACAACGGCTCCTCCGAGGCGCGCTACCACAACGTGATCCTCTACGAGCGCTGATCGCTTGTTTGGTCGCGCGGTGTCTATTATAATGAATGCGTGTCCGCGACGTCTAAGCCCCTGTTCGGCGCGGCGATGCGTTCGGAGTCGCCCGTCCGTCGCGGCCTCGCCACCGCGAGCCTCGAAGAAGTAGGGCTCTCTCTCGGCGGGGAGCCGATCCTCGAGGACGTCAGCCTCACCATCGGCCCCGGCGAGGCCCTCTGCCTGGTCGGACCATCGGGTGGAGGAAAGTCTACGATACTGAACCTGCTCGCGGGGCTCCTCGAGCCCACGCGCGGTCGCGTCACGTTCGACGGCGCCCCGGTCGAGGGGCCGAGCCCGGAGCGGGCGGTCGTGTTCCAGGACGCCGCTCTCTTCCCATGGCTGACGCTCGCGCAGAACATCGCGTTTCCGCTCGAGGTGGCCGGCGTCGCTCGCGGCGAGCGAGAGGCCCGGGTGGAGGAGCTGCTGAAGCTCGTGCACCTGTCCCGGTTCCGCAGCATGTATCCCCACGAGCTCTCGGGCGGCATGCGCCAGCGCGGGGCGATCGCGCGCGCGATGGCGCCGCGGCCGAGGATGATCCTCTTCGACGAGCCGTTCGCGGCGCTCGACGGCCAGATGCGCGCGCTCCTGCAGAGCGAGGTGGAGCGCCTCGTCGGCGCCTCGCGGACCACCATGGTCTTCGTCACGCACCAGATCGACGAGGCGGTGCGTCTGGGCGACCGTGTGCTGATGATCGGCGCTCGGCCGGGGCGCATCATCGGCGAGGTCCACGTCGACCTCCCGCGGCCGCGCCGGCCGGACGATCCCAGGGCGATGCGTATCGCTCAGCAGATCGCGGAGGCGATCCGGAGCGAGGTGGAGAAGGCGGCGCGCGAGGAGGCCGACGGCGAGTGGGGCGGTGAGGTCGAGCGACGCGAGCCGCGCCGTCACCTGGGCGGTGGCATCTGATGCCCGCGCGGTCGAGCGTCCTGCGCGGGCTCGCGGGCGCCGCCGTGCTGTTCGTGATCTGGGCCGCCGCGTCGCGGGCGGCGAGCAGCGCGCTCTTTCCTGGGCCCGTCGAGGTCGCGAGGTCGCTCGTTGCATCCGCACGCGAGGGGACGCTCGTGCGCGCCGTCGTCGTCAGCGCGGTCCGCCTCGTGTTCGGCTACGCGGTGGCCCTCCTCGCCGGCGTGCCGCTCGGCGTGGTCCTCGCGCGCGTGCCGTTCCTCAAGCGCGCGCTCGGGCCGCTGCTCCTCGGGCTCTCGAGCGTGCCGTCGATCTGCTGGCTGCCGCTCGCGATCGTGTGGTTCGGCCTGTCGGAGGCGGCGATCCAGGTGGTGGTCGTCCTCGGCGCGGCGCTTCCCATCACGCTCGCGACGGAGAGCTCCGTGCGGCAGCTCCCGCCCACGATCGAGCGCGCGGCGCGGACCATGGGGGCGAAGGGACCGACGCTGCTCTTCCGCGTGCTCCTCGCAGCGGCCCTCCCGGGGATCCTCACCGGCGCGAAGATGGGCTGGACCTTCGCGCTGCGCTCGCTGATGGCGGGCGAGCTCCTCTTCGTGTCGGGCGGGCTCGGGCAGCTCCTCGAGACGGGCCGCGACCTCGCCGACACGGCGCTCGTGCTCGGCGTGGTCGTCGTCATCGTCGTCCTCAGCCGCGCGAGCGAGCGGCTTCTGTTCGGTCCAGTGGAGCGCCTCGTGGCGCGTCGATGGGGGACGCTCGCATGATCGTCGCGAAGTCGGCGCCTCGCGGGCGCGTGTACCTCGTGGGCGCCGGTCCCGGCGATCCGGACCTGCTCACGGTGAAGGCGCTGCGTGTCTTGCAGAATGCACGTATCGTCGCCTACGACGAGCTCGTCGGGCCCGGCATCATGGCGCTCGTCCCGCGAGGCGCGGAGCTCATCGCCGTCGGGCGTCGCAAGGGCACGTGTCCGAACGCGCCCTCGATTCATCCCGCCGTCCTCGAGCGCGCGCTCGGGGGCGAGGACGTCGTGCGCCTCAAGGGCGGCGACCCGATGATCTTCGGCCGCGGCGGAGAAGAGGCGGCGGAGCTGACGGCGCTCGCGATCCCGTTCGAGATCGTCCCCGGCGTGAGCGCGGCGCTCGGTGCGGCCTCGACGAGCGGAATCCCGCTCACCCACCGGGAGGCCTCGCCGACGGTCACCTTCGCGACGGCACAGCTCCGCTGGGACGCCGCCGATCGCGATCCGCCGGCGGATCCGCTCGGGGACCTGCCGAAGCGCGGAACGCTCGTGCTCTACATGGGCCTCTCGACGCTCGCGGAGACGAGCGCGCGTCTCGTCGCGTCCGGGCGTGCGCCGGAGACGCCGGCGGCCGTGATCTCGCGGGCCACGCTGCCCGACGAACGCGTCGTGATGGGCACGCTCGCGACGATCGCGGCCGCCGTCGTCGAGGCGCAGCTCCCGACGCCGGCGCTGGTCGTCATCGGTGAGGTGGTCCAGAAACGTGTCGTGAGCGTGGACGGCGTGGCATCCTTGCAGCATGCGGAAGTACGGGCGGAAGTGGGGCCGGCGCCTGGCCCTTGGGGTCGCGTTCGCGGGCCTCTTCGTGTGGGGCGCGTGCGGTGATGACGACGTCTCCGTCTCGCCGACGCCCGAAGGAAAGGACGCGGCGACGAAGGACACGTCGCCGCCGCGCGGCGACGCGACGATCATCATCGACGAGGACGCGCCGGACGAGGACGTGAAGAAGCCGCCGAAGGTGCACGGCCCGTACGACGCGGGCGTCGAGGACTTCCAGCGCTTCGACGGCGGCGACATCGACGGCGGGATCCCGTGCGTGCAGGGCGGTGAGCTCGAGATCGAAGGCAACGACACGCCGGAGACGGCGAACCCGCTGAACCCGCCCTCGAGCCGCTGCGGCGTGGCGCGGATGAGGCCCGCCGGCCCGGTGGACGCCGGCGCGGACGCCGACGCGGGAGACGCGGGCGACGCCGGGGACGCGGAGGTCGTGGACGCAGGGCTCGTTCCGGAGAGCGACTTCATGACCTTCTTCATCAGCAAGGAGGCCACCGACATCTACGTGCAGTACCACGGCGACGGCGTACAGGTGCTCGTGACGGCGGGCGATGGCGGCACGCAGGACATCACGCAGCCGGGCGTCACGCTGCCGTTCAAGCGAAACGTGCCGTACTACGTCGAGGTCCGCTCGAAGACAGGTAAGCCCGAGACGTGGCGCGTCTCGATGTTCGAGGACAAGTAGCGCGCGCATGCTCTTTCCGCTGTTTCTGCGCCTCCGCGACAAGGACGTGCTGGTCGTCGGGGCGGGCGCGGTCGCGGAGCGCAAGATCGACGAGCTCGCGAGCGCCGGCGCGCGCGTGCGCGTGGTCGCGCTCGACGCGACGCCGGCGGTGCGTGCCCTCGCGGCCGCCGGCAAGATCGACCTCGCGGAGCGCGCCTTCGAGCCGAGCGATCTCGGCGTGCCGTGGCTCGTCATCGCGGCCACCTCGGACGCGGCCGTGCAGAAGGAGGTCTGCGATCTCGCGGAGCACGCCCGTGTCTTCGCCATCGCGATCGACGACCCGCCGAACGGCTCCGCATACTCCGCGGCCGTCCTGCGCCGCGCGCCGCTCACGGTCGCGATCTCGTCGGATGGCGAGGCCCCCGCGCTCGTGCGCCTGATGCGCGAGCTCTTCGAGCAGCTCCTTCCGGACGCCGACTGGGTCGACGCCGCGCGCGCGCTCCGCGAGAAGTGGAAGGCTCACGGCACGCCCATGGCGTCGCGCTTCCCCGAGCTCGTGCGCGCGTTCAAATCGCGGGCGTAGACGTCCGGCCTAGACGGTGTGTCCCTATTCCGGTCGAGGCTATGAGAGACCGCGAGCGAGAAGTCGGGCACGGGCACGGGCACGGGTACGAGCACGTTCGAGACGAGACGAGAGGCGTTTCGGCGTCGTCGGAGTCTTCTGTGTACACCGCACGCACTATCCATAGCTCGCCTGGTGTGTTCCATCTGAGGGATGGTTCGGAAAACGGTGTTCAATCGATTCGACCGATGGTCGAAAACGGGCCGGTGGAACAAGGTGTTCGAGGCGCTTCAGCGCGACCGCGACGATGAATGGCACTGCATCGACAGCACTATCAACCGCGCCCACCAGCATGCAGCTGGCGGAAAAGGGGGGCTGCGCAGGAAGGGATTGGTCGCTCGCGTGGAGGTCTCTCGACGAAGGTTCACCTGGTCGTCGATGCGCTCGGACTGCCGCTCACGTTCGAAATCACCGAGGGGCAGCGGCACGACAATCAGCCGGCGCAGGACCTGATCGCACGCGCGAGGTCGCGCTGCCTCATCGGGGACAAGGCGTACGATTCGAATGCACTCCGAGCCGCGCTCGAGGGACGCACCCTAGACGGTGCGGTAGGCGATGCCGGCCTCGTCGAGGCGCTTCTTCGTCGTCTGGATGGCGAGGGCGCCGATGTCGTTGCCGGTGAAGCGCCGGCCGGCCTGGGCGGCCGCGACGAGGGTCGTGCCCGAGCCGCAGAACGGATCGAGCACCAGCGAGTCGGGCAGGGAAGAGGCGCGCACGACGCGGTCGAGGAGCTTCAGCGGCTTCTGCGTCGGGTAGCCCGTCGTCTCCTTGCGGAGCGGGGTGTTGGCGCTCATCGACGGGCAGTCGCTCCACACGCTGCCGAGCGCGCGGCCTTCGTCTGCGTAGTAGCGGTACGTCTTCTTCCCGACCGTGCGATCGCGGTAGCGGCGCCCGTCCTCGTCCACGTTCTGGAAGTGCATCGCCTGGCTCGTGGCGGCGAAGGGCGCGCGAAGGGCTGGGTCCTTGGCGTTCCAGATCGGCTCCTTGCCCCGTGCGTAGAGGAGCAGGGTCTGGTGGCTCATCCCCGGGCCCGAGCGGCTCTTGCTGCCGTTGCCGGGGAGCCAGATCACCTCGCCGCGGAAGCCTTTTGCCCCGAACACGCGATCGCAGACGAGCTTCGCCTCGTGCACCGCGCGTTGATCGAGGTGGAGCCACATCGTGCCGCTCGGGGAGAGGAGCCCGTGGACGATCGCGACGCGCGCCTCGAGCCACGTGAGGTACGCCTCGAGCGAGGCCCAGGTGTCGTCGTAGGCGACGGTCCCCTTCGCACGCGACTCGCCGTGCGAGAGGCGCGCCGCGAACGTCCGCTCCACCTTGAACGGCGGATCGAGGTACGCGAGGTCCGCCGCACCGGGAGGGACGTGGCTCCCGAGCGCGAGCGCATCTCCGTGGACGACGTGATTCACGAGGGCGGCTTCACGGGCAGCGTCGCGAAGACGCTCACGGCCTGCTGAACGGGTGGAACAGCACGAGCGCGAGCTCGTGGTCGGAGGGCGGATCGACCGCGCGGTCGAGCTTCACCAGCCACTCGCGCGGCGGTCCGGTCGGCTCGCAGCCGGCGACGATCTCCTCGGCCGTGCACTGGGTTCGCACGTGGACGTGGTCGTCGTGCGCGCCGCCGGGATGCGGCTCGAGCATGACATCCATCGCGCGCACGATCGTCTCGCTCGGCTCGCCTCGCGCGCGTGCCCATTCGATGAGCAGCGCCTCCGCGTTGTGATTGGCGAAGACCCACTGCACGCGCGCCTCGGGATCCTCGACGAGCGTCTTCACGAGGAGCCACTCGCGCTCGACGTCGAACCGGAGGAACCGCTTGCCCTTCTCGTCCCATGCGAGCCCGTCCGCCTCCAGGTGGATCCAGCCCGGGGTCTCCACGGGCGCGCCGTCGAGCGTGGTCCAGTAGAAGAGGAGGTCGGCGTCGCGGCCGCTCCGGTGCGAGAGGTGGGGCATGAGCCGGCCTCCGCTGCGCGCGGAGATGTCGCCGACGGAGAGCATGGCGCCCGGCCGCTCCTTCGCCACCTTCGCCGCGGCGCGCTCGATCGCGTTCACGAAGCGGGGCAGACCGTGATGGTGGTCGTCGTTCCGCAGCCACTTGAAACCCTCCCCGGAGCGGGGGAGCTCGACGGACCGGGTGAGGACGCCACGGTTGGGCGAGCCGATCGACCCGGAAATGGCGGGGTTCAGCGGCGTCGGCGTGCGGCCACAGCCCGTGCCGAGCACGAGAAGGAGGGGGCAGAGGAGCGCGAGTCCCGACCGCACACCTCTATTTAACGCAGTTTCGCGCGTCATGCCGATTTCACGTCGCGTTGCCTTGCACGTCGCATGATCGCGACTAGAGAAGCGTTCGTCCGGGCGCTCGTCATTGGAACGCTCGAGGCAACGGAGGCATTTCGCATGGCGCTCGAGGGTCCGCGCATCTGGGGGACATCCCCACTTCCCCCGAAAGACGAGACGCCGCTCGCCCGTGCGCTCCGGCTGGCCCGCGAGGTCGAGGAGCTCCTCGAGGAGACCTCCTCCTCCGCCACCCCGGCCGACACCTCCGCCCACTCGACCCGCATCGCCCGCGCCATGGCGGCCGGCCTCGTCGACGAGCTCAAGAACCTCGAGCTCTCCGACCGCAAGCCCCGCCTCTGCTGAGTCACTTCGCAGGCCGACTCCGAGTCGAGGCCGAGCGCCTCTTCGTACTCCGCGACCGCGAGGTCCTCGCCGCCCGGGCGCGATGGTGTCTGGACACCACGTCTGGCGATCGGGCAACGGTCGAGCATGCCACCCGCGCTGACGATGAAATGCCCACCATCGTGCGTGAAACGGCCGAACGTGTTGTACACGTCCGTCCCTTCGGTTTGCACGAGCCACCGCTGCTTCACCGCCATTACGCGAGAGCCTCGGCCGGGCGCCTTCGGTGCTGCATCGTGCCGTGCTCGTGTAGCCTCGCGGACGATGCGCCGGGGCGTGATGGTGATGGTGCTTCTCGGTGCGTGCGGGCCGGCTGCGCCCGCGCCTGCGCCGTCGTCTCCGTCCGCGCCCCGGCTCGCGGCGCCGCCCGTCATCGCCGTGGCGCCGTCGCCACCGCTCGAGCCTTGCGTCTCGACGGCGGTGGAGAAGGAGCTCGCCTGCGCCCCCGACGACGTGCGCGTCGCGCCGCTGGCACCCGCGTGGCCGAGCGGGGACTACCTCTTTCACTACCCGCCACGGAGGCCGTGGGTCAGTCCCGTCCCGCCGGCGAGCCTCACCGACGAGGTGGCGAAGCTCGCGCCGAGCCGGCCGAAGCTGCAGTCGGCCGAGAAGGCGCTCGCGACGGCGACGCACGAGGCGGCGGCGCTCGAGGAGCGTGACGCCCGGAGGCGCGCCCGGGTGCTCGAGCCGCTCTGGAGGCTCGCGCGTGACGCCTATGCCGCGTTCCTGAAGGACGCGCCGAAGGACGATGCGCTGCGCGCCTACGCGCACGGCCGCGTCGCGCTGCTCTCCGCCAACCTCGGGCAGATCGACGACGCGCTCGCGGCCGTCATCGCCGAGCTCGCCGTCTCGCGCTCCGATCGTGCGCTGCGCGACCTCGGGCGGCTCTACGCGCGGAGCAAGCGCGCGCCCGACGACGTCGGCTCGTTCACCGACGAGGAGGTCGAGGCGATCGCGGACGCGTACGTCGATGCCATGCGCTACGACGCGGCGCGGACCGCGCTCGGCGTGCTCGCGAAGCGCGGTGATCCTGCGGCCGCGTGCGTGTACGGGGCGAGGCAAGTCTCCACGTGGATCGTCCAGAGTCCCTCCCACCCGCGCCTCATGGAGCGCGTGCGCGACCAGATGAAGCTCGAGGAGGCGACGACCTCCGAGCGATGCCGCGAGGCCAACGTCGCGCTCCTCACCGAGCTCGCGTCCGCGTTGAACGTCGGCGCCGTCGGGTGGAAGGCGGTGCGCGGGAGCGGTGACATGCGCGTGATGAGGAGCGCGGACGCGCTCTTCGAGCTGCTCGAGAGGCGGGTGCCGTGGTCCGGACCGACGCTCCGGCTCCCGTGGCTCGCCGACGAAGGGCGGCCGACCGCGGTCCGCCTGGCCTTCGCGCGCGCGAACCTCGCGCTCTTCCGGAAGGACTGGGCCGAGTGCGGGTCGCTGTTCTCCAACCTCGCCGCCGTGATGTCGAAGCCCGGGCTGCCGAGCTACGACCCGGCCGGGGCGCTTCGCGCGGCGGCGCTCGTGAGCGCGGCGAGGTGCCATGCGGGCGCGTCCGCGGAGGCGCGAACCACGCGAGGGCCGCTCACGCAAGCCGAGACCGAGCTCCTCGAGCTGGGCCGCCGCGTGATGTGCACGGTGGAGGGGGATCACGCCGACCTCGCGCTCCAGCAGGGACGAGCGCTCTACCGCGCGGAGCAGTGGGAGCGGGCGGCCGCCACGCTCGCGAAGATCGCCCTCGTGCCGGGGCGCTCGCAGGCGCGGGAGGCGGCGGCGATGTACCTCGTCGCGCTCCATCGCCAGCGCGAGGCCACGGCTCGCGCCAGCTGCTCCGAGCAGGTCGAGCGCGATCGCGAGCGGCTCCTCGCGCTCCACTGCTCCGTCGCCGACGAGGATGACCCGGTCGGTCCGAGCGTCGCCGGCCTCACCGTCCGCGATCCGGGGCGCCTCGTCTCTCCCTGCGAGGCGATGCGCGCTATCCCGTCGCCGCCGCCCGCGCCGCCTCCATCGCCACGCGCGTCGCCGCCGATCTTCCGCGGTGACTACACGATGGTGAGCGGCAACGTCGTCCCCGAGGTCGTCGCCTGGGCCACCCGACTCCACGTCGATCAGCTCCAGGCCTGCTACGACCTCGCGCTCCAGCGGAACCCCTACGTGAGCGGTACCCAGTCGCTCGCGTTCACCATCGCGCGCGACGGCAGCGTCGGCGCCGCGAAGTCCACCTCGCAGACGCACCAGGACGGCGAGCTCGACGCCTGCATGACGCGCGTCGTGGGGGCGATGGCCTTCAGCCAGCCCGAAGGCGGCGTCGCGAGCGTGAGCTGGAGCCTCGCGCTCGATCGCGTCCGCGGCGTGCACTTCGAGGATGCGCCACGGATCCTCCAGGCCGATCGCTAGCGTGCGACCACGTCAGATCACGGCTGGCAGCCACGCCGCGATGCGGCCCTCGATGACGCGCACCGCGTCCGCGCTCGCGTAGCTCTCCGGGAGGACGTACTTGCCGTCGCTGCGGCCGAGGTAGCCCTGGTCCACGAAGGCGAGGAAGGCGTTGTCGATGGTGCTGCGAGTGACCGCCTCGCGTGCCTGCACCTCTCCCGCCAGGAACATGCGCTCGCCGGTGGCGATGGCGCGCTTCGCGAGGTCCTTCGGCAGGAGCGGGCCCTTCAGCAGCGCAGCGCAGCCCCGGGCCGCCACCCGGTAGCCCTCGACGAAGCTCCGGATCATGCGGGCGTGGATCTCGCCACGGGGCAGCAGCGCGAACGTGCCGTCGTCGCGGGCGTCGATCTCGCCCGAGCTCTTCATCGTCTCGAGCGTCTCCGCGAAGATGGTCGCGTACGTGGCGTCGGCGCGGAACTGGAACTCGTACTTGAACATGCGCGAGAGCGCCTGCGCCTGGTCCTGGAGCTGCGCGAGCGTGAGCGGACCCGGCACGAGGGGCGTCGCGAGCACAGCGCGCGTCACGAAGAAGTGCACGAGGAGGTTCTTCGCGATGTCGAGCGAGAGGCGCGCCACGTCGGGCACCACGTAGGTCGCGTCGGGGCCGGGCCGGGGCTTCGCGCTCGACTCGCCGACGGGGCCAGGCTGATGCACCTCGAGGTTGCCCGCGCGGTAGAAGAGCTCGCACGCCTCGCGCACCGCGCCGTGGCGGAGCGTGGTGTCGCGATTGGTGCGGACGATCGCGGACGGCGTGAACCGAGCGCCCTCCGCGAAGAGGAAGTTCGCGATCTCCTCGCAGCGCTTCACGAGCCCGTCGTGGGTGATGCCGCGCCGGCCGTGGGTGAGGAGCGCCGCGGCGACGAGCGCGGAGGGCGTCACCGCCGTCACGCGGTTGATCTCGTTCATCACGCGGTACGCGAGGCGGGTCACGAGCGCGCGGCGGCGCGCGGGCGTGAGCGCGCTCAGGTGTCCCTCGCGACCGCCGCGCGCGGCGGACCCGAGCTCCGCGAGGATGCCGTCGATGGTGACGAGCTCGCCGAACTGCACGTTCAGGCGGCCGTAGCGCCCGAGCGCCGTCTCCGCCGCCGAGAAGAGGCCGCGGACGTCTTCCTTCTTCTTCTCGCCGCCGGTGAGCTCGCGCACGTACTCGCGCTCCTCGACGACGCGCTCGTAGCCGATCGAGATCGGACAGAAGTAGACCTTGCGCTGCGGTCCGTCCGCCGCCGCGCCGAGCACGGCGTCGACCACGATGGACAAGAGACCCAACTTCGGGGGCAAAAGCTTGCCCGTGCGGGAGCGGCCGCCCTCGAGGAAGAACTCGAGCGGCCAGCCGTCGAGGATGAGGCGGCGCATGTACGCGTCGACGACGGCGCCGTAGAGGCGGTCGCCGCGGAAGCTCCGGCGAATGAAGAACGCGCCGCCGCGACGGAGGATGGGACCCAGCGGGAAGAAGGAGAGGTTGTCGCCGGCCGCCACCAGCGGCACGGGCATGTTCGCGTGCATGAAGATGCGCGTGAGCATGATGTAGTCGACGTGCGATTTGTGGCTCGGGAGCAGGACGAGCGTGCCGTCCTTGGCCGCCGCGCGCACGCGCTCGATGCCCGCCTCGTCGACCTCGAAGCCCGAGTACATACGTGCGACGGTGGCATCGAACGCGGTGTCGAGCGCGCGGAGGGCGTTCGGATCGATCTCGGTCTCCAGCTCGCGCAGCATGTCGAGCGCGCGGAGGCCGAGCACGCGCCGCTCCGCCTCGCCTTCGCCGGCCATCTCGCGAATGACCTTCTGGAGGCGCGGGCTCCGCACGACCTGGTCGCGGAGGCGATCGGGCGCCTTCTTCGTCGGTCCGACGACGGCGCGCCGCTCGCGCTCGAGGCGGCGCAGGAGCGTGTAGGTGAGGCGGCGCACGAGCACGGCGTCGTCGGCGTCCGTCTCCTCGCGGAGGAACTCGCGCAGGTCGACCGGCTCGCCCGCGCGGAGCGTGACGTGCCGGTAGTTCATCAAGAACTGCGCGACGGTGCGGATCTTCCCGGGCCACTCACGCGGTCCGAAGAGCGCGTCGACCACGTTCTGCTTCCGCTCGTCCTGGCTCCGCGTCCACACGAAGACCTGCGGTACGAGGAGGATCGGCACGTCCCGCGCGCGCTGCGCGATCAAGAGCTCGCGGAGGAACGCGTCGCCCTCGCGCTTGCCGCGCGCGGGGAGGTTCCGGAGCGCGGGCTCGAGCAGGGCGGGGGGGCGCTTCAAGAAGAGCGCCGCGGAGTCGCCGCCGTGGATCGCCTGGCGGAGCCGCTGGACGTCGTCCGCCTCGCTGCGCGGGAGCACCGACGAGAGGATCGTGCGGCTCCCGATGTTCGGCTCGAAGACCCAGAGCCCGAGGTCGTTCGCGAAGCGGACCCGAGGGAGCTCGAGCTTCTTCGTCAGGTGGTCGAGCGCGAGGAAGTCGACGAACGACAGGTTCCGTAGCACGTACACGACCGTGCCGCGGTCCTCGGCCTCGCGGACCTCCTTCGCCCAGGTCTCGTCGACCGCGATGTTCTCGAAGAACCGGCGGTAGACCCAGGCGAGAGCCGGATTCGGCTCGTACGTGTTCAGCCGCCGAACGCCTTCTGCACGATGGTCACGATCTTCTTCGCCGTGTCACCCGTGAGGCCCGTCTTCGAGCCGTACGGCCACGCGTAGGTCGTGAGCTGGACCTGGTTGCACGAGAGCGAGACGAGCACGTCGGCCGGCGTGCCGGCGGCGCCAGGCGCGCCCTGGACGCCGGGCTGCGCGGCGGCGGCGCCGATCGAGAAGCCGAACTCGGCGTACATGCACGACTGCTTCGGCGCCTCGAAGTTCGACTCCTTGCCGAAGAGCTCGTTGATCTCGTCGCGCATCTTGCTGTCGGTCACGGAGACCGAGCCGAGGATGCGGAAGTTGTAGAACTTGGGCGCGTCGGCCGCGGCCGGCTGCGCCTGCGAGCCGGGGATGATGCCCGGCGGGATGAGGCCCGGCGGGAGCATCGACGCCGCCTGCTGCGCCCACTGCGCGACCTGCGGGGGGATGCCCGGGATGGCGGCGCCCGGAGCGGCCGGCGTGGCGGCGGCAGGGGGCTCGAAGTTCTGGAGGCGGTGAATCGTGATCGGCTGGCCCTTCATCTGCTCGAACGGCTGGGCGAGCGCCGAGCTGCAGCCGGTCTCGGCCGTGAGCGCGGAGAGCATGACGAAGCCGGCAAGAGCGAACAAACCAACAGAAGCGAGACGCATGGCCTTCATGGGGCGCGGACTTTACACGACGCTCGACTATGCTGAAGGCCAAATGCAGGGCATCCGCATCAAGAAGATCGATCACGTCGCGATCGCGGTGGCGGACACCGACGAGGCGATTGCGAAATACAAGCACGTGCTCGGGCTCGATCCCGAGGTGCGCGAAGTCGTCGCATCGCAGAAGACCGAGGCCACGCTGCTTCCCATCGGAGAGACGAGCCTCGAGCTCATCTCGCCGAAGGGGAACGACGGCCTCGCTCGCTTCCTCCAGAAGAAGGGGCCCGGCATCCACCACATCGCGATCGAGGTGGAGGGGATCGAGGGCGCGCTCACGACCCTGAAGGCGCTCGGGGTGCAGCTCATCGACGAGACGCCTCGGAAGGGTGCTCGAGGGCACAAGGTCGCGTTCTTGCACCCGAAAGCGACGGGCGGCGTGCTCATCGAGCTCGTCGAGCCCGACCACGGCACGGCCTAGTATCCCGATCGGCGCAGATGGGCTCTTCGGCTGGTGGGGGCCACCTCCTGGAATTTTTCGACGGCGACCCGCGTAATTGGTGGTGCGGGTTGCGTTTCCGTCGCGGTGTCGTAAGCCACAGAGACTTACTCTTGCCTACCTGACCCGCTCCGGAGAGCCGCTTTACATGAAACGCTGGGGATTCCTTCTTGGTGCCGCCTGTCTCTCCTCCCTCGTCGTCGGCTGCGCCGGCGGAGAGGTCCCCGTCGCGCCGAAGACGGCCGCGGCGCCCCCCGCCGCGCCGATCGTGAAGGCCGAACCGGTCGGGCTGACCCGCGACGGCGAGTACGCCGGCAACGAGCACCACGTCTCGATGCTCGAGGGCAAGCTGACCCTGAAGGTCCACGCCGTCGAGGTGCCGAAGCTCGAGACACGCGCCACGACCAAGGGTCTCCTCTATTCGACCCTCGACGTGAAGCTCTCCGAGGAGCAGACGGTCCACTGCGTCGCCTACGCGAGCATGGTCTGGCCGGGCGGCTTCGTCGCCGCGGACCTCACGGGCGAGCACGACTGGGCCAACGACGGCTCCGAGACGCCCGACGAAGAGGCGAAGACGAAGAGCGAGCTCACGCGCTTCGACGTCGCCACCGTCACCGGCCGCCCTCAGATCTCGGCGCGCGCGACCGTGAAGAACGAGTCCGCGGAGGTCATCGCCGATCGCAAGATCGTGCTCACCTCGACCGCCGAGTACACGCTCTCGTGCTCGGATCGCACCGTCGGCTTCGACAAGCGCTTCAACGCGATGGTGTCGGAGGCGATGGGCTCGCTCGCGGTCGACCCGCCGAGCGCGGCCCCGACGAAGGTGCAGACCTACCGCGTCGAGGCGGCGGGCAAGGTCACCGGCTACAAGACGGTCGAGACCTTCGCCGACGGGAAGAAGGGCACGACGACGTACACGAACGAGACCGAGGTGAAGGTCGAAGGCGGCGTCATCGTCGGCACCGATCGCGCCATCACCGCCACCGCGAACGCGAAGGGCGAGGAGACGAGCATCCACGTGCAGACCGTCCTCGACGGCGAGCTCGTGGCGGAGAACATCCACGCGACGAAGGACAAGAAGGGCTGGCGCGTGACCGGCATGTCGTACGGCAAGGTCGTCGACGATCGCCTCCCGGCGAAGACGGCGGTCATGTCCGAGCTCGGGCCGGCCTGGAACCAGCGCGTGAAGACCGCGGCCGCGAGCAAGAAGAACATGCCCGCGAAGCTCACCGTGTTCACGCCGAGCGGCGCGATGTCGGTCGTGACGAAGCGCAACGCGGACGGCTCCGTGGCCCTCGCGGGCACGGGTCGCAACGCGACGGCGGTCGCTCTCGACGCGGACGGCGTCACCTCGCTGGTGACGGAAACCACGCGCTACGAGCGCATCCGCTTCCGCCCGAACGCGAAGACCACTACCAAGAAGAAGTGAAGACTCTCGCGCCGTCGCTGCTGCTGCTGGCGACCGTCGTCGCTGGTTGTGGTGGCGCCGAGCCTCCTCCGCCCCAAACGCCCGCCGCGCCGGGGCCCGCCGCGCCCGTCGCGAAGGCGCCCCAGCCCGCCGAGGCGTGCAACGAGCTCTCGCTCGGGCTCTCCGAGCTCGGCTCGCTCGTCCGGACGCGCGAGCTCACGCCGTCCGCCGCGGGCATCCTCCGGCTCGCGAAACGCTCTTCGGACGCCTTCACCGCGCTCCGCGCCCACATGAAGCAGGCGCTCGACCTCGATCCGAGCCTCGCTCCCGAGGTGAACGCGCTCGACGCGACGCTGGCAACCGAGATCGCGTCGTTCGATGCGGTGACGAAGCAGAACGAGTCGAGCGCGAAGACGATGCGCGAGATCGTCACCGAGGCCGAGAAGCTAAGGACCGTCTTCGCCGTCCCCGGCGTGTGCGGGAAGAAGGACGTCGACTGCGCATCCAAGGCAAAGGTCGACGGCGCCATGGAGCGGGTCCTCTGGGGGCCGTTGTTCCTCGCGAAGACCCGCGCCGACATCTCGGCCGTGACCTTCAAGGACGACGGGCTCCGGGGCAAGCGCGACGAGCTCGCCAAGAAGCTCGAGGAGGCCGAGCGGGCGCTCGCGGAGGGGACCAAGCAGGGCGAGGCCATCCAGAAGGTGGCGGAGGCGAAGAAGGACGATCTCAAGACCCAGACCGAGGCGCTCTTCAAGCGCTGCGGGATCGAGACGCTCGAGAAGGCGGAGCTCGCGACCAAGAAGCCCCAGTGGGTCACCTCGAAGGAGCCCGACCTCCGCAAGATGGTGATGGTCGTGCGCGTGCTCCCCGAGGGGCGAATCCGCGCGCGCCTCGATGACTGGGCGGCCGTCTCCTCGGGCATGAAGCGGGAGGCATTCTCCGCCGCCATGCAGGGCGGGTTCGGCAGCGGGTTCTTCGTGATGCCGAAGGAGGGCGAGCTCTACGTCGTCACGAATCGACACGTCGTCGACTACGGCGACCGCGCCGTCCTGATGACGAGCGACGGCACCAACGTCGGCGCCGACATCCTCTACACGGATCCGCACGCGGACCTCGCGGTCCTGAAGCCGGACCCGAAGAAGGAGAAGGAGCTCAAGATCGCGTACGGTCTCGGCCTCGACCCGGATCCGGCGAAGGATCAGCAGGTCGTCATCGCCACCGGCTATCCAGGCCTCGGCTCGAAGCCGTCGTACCAGACGACGCGCGGCTACGTCTCGAACCAGCGCTTCACGGACACGTACGACGGGCAGACGTACATCCAGCACACGGCGCCGATCGATCGCGGCAACAGCGGCGGTCCGCTCACGAGCGAGAAGAGCCTCGTCCTCGGCGTGAATACGCTGAAGATCCGCGAGCGCGAGAACGTGGCGATGTCGGTGCCCGCGCTGGAAGTGGCGAACGCGGTGGCGCGCGCGCAGCGCACGATGGATGCCGAGACGCTGCGCCGCGAGGCGACGGAGGCCTGCGTCGACGTGATCGCGGAGCTCTCGAGCTTCACCAGCTTCTTCGGCTCGCACGCGCTCTATCAGCGGATCTCGCTGGCGATGGTGGCGGAGTCGGGCTCGACCTCGTTCAACCAGGTCGCCGATCGCGAGCTCTCGCTCATGCTCCTCGAGGAGCCGATCGACGCGCTCCGCGTCGCGGTCGTCGAGCGGCTGGTCCGGGAGGCGAGGCTCGCGCATCTCAATCCCTACGAGATCTGCGCCCACCCCGAGGCCGACGACTTCGAGCACATCCTCACGATGGACCGCGTCCGCTTCAAGGTGAGGGTGGGGGCGGAGACGAAGGACCTCGTCGTGCGCCGCGAGTTCGGGCGTTTCCAGCTCCTCCGCTTCGACATGCTGCCGCCGCAGCCGAAGGAGCCCGCGACGCCGGCGAAGCCCGCGCCCCCGAAGAAGAAGCCTCAGGCGGCGAAGAAGTAGTCGGCGCCCTCGACGAGGCGGTCGCGATCGAGCCGCTCGCGAATCAGCTCGCGCGCGCCCGCCGCCGCGACGCCCACGATGAGGAGGAGGCCTTCGCGGCGCGCCCGATCGATGCCGGCGTCCATCGCGACGATCGCCTTTCCGCGCGCGGTTCGGCCGATCTTCCTGGGATCGATGTCGATGAAGTACTCGGGTCGCCGCCCGTGCGCCTCGAGCTCGCGCGCGAGTCGCCGCCCGCACATGCCCGCGCCCCAGAGCGCGAAGGGCTGGGTGAGGCGCGGCGCGAGATGGAGGGCGCGCAGCTTCCGCAGCTTCTCGAAGCTGAAGCGGCTGTCGTTCCACGTGACGCTCGCGCGATGAACGCGGTAGCGAAAGAGCACCTCCGGGACCTTCGCGATGCCCCAGCCCGCGGCGACGAGGCGGAGCCAGAGGTCGTAGTCCTCCGCGAAGTCCCCGGCGCGGAAGCCGCCGACGGCGTCGAGCGCGGAGCGACGCAACATCGTCGACGGATGGCAGATGGGCGCCTCGATGAAGATCGCGCGCGCGTGGTCCTCGGGCGTGACGAGCCCGTTCTGCCAACCGAGATAGCGCCGCATGCCGGGCCCTGGCTCCCCGAACGGCTCGACGAGGGTGGCGACCGCGCCGAGGCTCGGATCGGATGCGAGGAGGACAGCCTCCGCGGCAAGCCGGCCGGGGAGGGAGATGTCGTCGGCGTCCATGCGGGCGACGAGCTCCCCGCGACAGGCCTCGAGGCCCCGGGCGAGCGCTCCCGGAAGCCCCACGCCCGTCGTTGTCACACGAATGACACGGGGATCCCGGGCGTGGCGTTCCGCGATGGCCGGCCCGCCGTCCGTGCTGCCGTCGTCGACCAGGACGAGCTCATCCGCAGCCTGCATGTCCGCGAGGACGCTGGAAATGGCCTCATCCAGCGTCGCCGCCGCGTTCCGAAACGGCAATAGAACCGAGATCATCGGGCGGGGGACCACAGCCTACCGCGAGCGCCCGAACGGCGCCTCGGGGCATCGGTGATTCGCGAGCGGAAAGCTGGCACCCGTTTGCCCAAGTTGGTGTAAGTTCCGCCGCCATGATCCTCCTCGGGAAATCCAGGCGTCTCGCGACGGGCGTCGCGATTGCTTTGGTCTCGTCGCTCGGTCTTTTCGTCAGCCCCGCGTACGCGCAGGGCGCCCCCGCGGACAAGCCCGCCCCGGCGAAGCCCGCGGACAAGCCGGCCGACAAGCCGGCTGGCGATCCGATGAAGGCCCCGGCCGCGAAGCCCGCGGATCCGAAGGCGCTCTTCGCGTCGGGCGAGAAGAAGTTCAAGGCCTCCGACTACGCGGGTGCGCTCGCCGACTTCGAGGCGGCCGGCGCGGCCAAGTCGGACGCGGCGACGCTCCGCTACATCGCGCTCTCGCACGACAACCTGAATCACGCGAAGGAAGCGGTCGCCGCTTACGAGAAGTTCATCGCGGATCCGGGCGCGGCGAAGATGAAGGACGACGTCGCGCAGGCGCAGAAGCGTATCGAAGCGCTGAAGGCGACGCCGGGTACGGTCCACGTCGTGACGGTGCCGGAAGGCGCGTCGATCGTCCTCGATGGCGCCCAGACGCCGTACGAGAAGACGACGCCGACGGACCTCTCCCTCCCGCCGGGCAAGCACAAGCTGCTCATCGGCGCGCAGGACTACGAGAACTCGAACTACGACGTCGACGTCGAGTACGGCTCGAAGCAGGAAGTGAAGATCGAGCTGACGAAGAAGGCTCCGCCGCCTCCGCCGCCCCCGGTGGTCGCGGAGCAGCCGCCGCCCCCGCCGCCTCCGCCGCCGCCTCCGCCCCCGGAGCCGCGCAGCAAGGTGCCGGCGTACGTCACGGGCGGCGTCGCGGTCGCGGCCGCCGCGGTCGGCACCGTCTTCGGCATCAAGGCGCTCGGCGACTCGAGCGACTTCAAGGACAAGCCGACGACGAAGACGGCGGACGACGGCGAGAACAACGCCCTCGTCGCCGACATGATGTTCGGCATCGCGATCACCTTCGGCGTCACGTCGGCGGTGCTCTTCCTCTCGAACGACGCTCCGTCGAGCGCGAAGGCGCTCCCCAAGGCGCAGCCGGTCCAGGCGAAGAAGCAGCCCGCGGTGAAGTTCACGCCGGCTCCTTACGTCAACCAGCACGGCGGCGGCTTCGGCGGCCTCTTCCAGTTCTGAGCGAGACGAAAATGAAGACCATCAAGGTTCAGAAGGCCCTCATCCTCGTCTCGATCGCGACCGGCGTCCTCGCTGGTGGCTGCGAGCTCATCGTCGACTTCGACCGCACCAAGATCCCGGTCGAGACGGTGGACTCCGGCGGCCTCATCGATGCGGCGAGCCTCGGCGACGGCGCCACGCCGGGCGAAGACTCGGGCAACGACTCCGGCGCGGACTCCTCGACGACGACGGACGCCGGCGAAGACGCGAACGACTCGGGCATCCAGGACGCCGGTCAGGACGGCTGATCCTACGGCCCGCGTCGCGCGGGCCGTGCTCACGCCAGATGCTTCGCGACCTCGTCCACGTCGGGCGGGAGCGGCACCGGCGTGTTCGCGAGCGGGAACTCCATCTCCGGGAGCTTCCGCTCGTGGTAGCCGAGCTTGAACTCGGTGAACTTGAGGGCGGTCGCGGTGGAGACGATCACCACGCGCTCGCCCGCGGCGATCGTGCCCTTTTCGCGTAGCTTCCGCGCGCACGCGATGGCGACGCCCGTGTGCGGGTCCGCGTAGAGACCCGAGCGGTCGGCGCGGGCGCACGCGTCAGCGAGCTCGTTCTCGGTCGCCTGCTCGACGACGCCGTTCATGGCGTCGAGCGCGGCGACGGCGCGCGGGGCGCTGACGGGCGCGCCGATGCGGATGGCCGACGCCTGCGTGGCCTTCGCCGTGACGGAGGTGACCTCGCCGGTCTTGAGCGCGCCCGAGCTGAATGCAAGATACATGGGATTCGCGTTCGCGGCCTGCGCGATGACGAGGCGCGGGACCTTGTCGACGAGGCCGAGCTCCTTCGCCATCGAGAAGCCGGCCCAGAGCGCGGCGGAGTTGCCGAGGTTGCCGCTCGGGATGACGACCCAGTCCGGGACGCTCCAGCCGAGCTGCTGCGCGATCTCGAGCGCCACCGTCTTCTGGCCCTCGATGCGGAGCGGGTTCATCGAGTTCGCGAGGTACACGAGCCCGCGCGACGCGAGCTCGCGGATGACGGACATGCACCCGTCGAAGTCGGTCTCGAGCGCGAGGACACGCGCCCCGTGCGAGAGCGGCTGGACGAGCTGCGCCACGCTCACCATGCCGCGCGGCAGGAGCACCACGACCGGAAGGCCGGCCGCGGCGCCGTAGGCGGCGAGCGCGGCGGAGGTGTCGCCCGTCGAGGCGCAGGCGATGGCGTTGATCTTCAGCGCGCCCGTGCGCACCGCGTGGTTGACCACGGACACGAGCACCGTCATGCCGAGATCCTTGAACGAGCCCGTATGCGTGGTGCCGCACTGCTTCACGAGGAGGTCCCCGAAGCCGAGCTCCTTGGCGAGGCGGCGCGCGGGGTAGAGCGGCGTCATGCCTTCGCCCGTCGTCACGATCGCCTCGTCCGGGATCTCCGGCGCGACCCACTCGCGGTAGTTCCACACGCCGGACGAGCTCCGCGCGCTCCAGCGCTCGTCGAAGAGCTTCTTCCACTCCGTGCCCGTCTTCTCCTCGAGCGCGCCGAGGTCGTGGCGTACCGCGAGGAGCCCGTCGCACTTGGGGCAGCGGTAGATCGCCTGCGTCAGCGGAAAGCTGCCTTCGCAGCCGCGGAAGCACTTGAACGAAGCAGAGAGCGCCATGGGCTCTCCAATCTATACCGCGAGGGCGCCTCTTGGGGCCCCCGCCCGGGCCGCGCTCATTTCTTCACGCAGCGAAGGAACGGCTGACCTGACGCCACCGGCTGGCAGGCCTCGTCGGGCGCGCAGTCCTTGTCGATGCAGCAGACGGTCGCGCACTTCTTGTAGTCGGGATCGCAGAAGCGCTGGGCGCACTCGCCGTCGCCGTTGCACGTCGTGCCGACGGGCGCGCCGCCGGCGTCGTTGAAGCACCACTTGGCCTTGGTCTGCGTCGTGGGAAACGATCCGTAGGCGCAGTACGCGAGGCTCTTGCCGGGGTAGACGCAGTCGGCGTTGCTGCAGCACGTCGGCCGGCAGACGGCGGGGATCCCGGAGCAGTTGTCGTTCTTGCACCGCCCGACACCGCCGCTGCAGCCGGAGGCGTTGAGGAGCTCGGCGTCGGCCTCCGCGGGCGCACACACCCAGGTCTCGCGCGCGGGCGGAGGCGCGGAGATGCTCTTCACGCGGCACACCGTGCCGGTGGCGCATTCGCCGTCTTTGCAGCACGTATCGAGGCAGCGCTTGTCGTCCGTGCACACTCCGGAGCGGCACTCGCCGTTGTCCGTGCAGGAGGTGCCGGGCTTCTTGGCCCCGAGATCGGCGCGCTTCGCACGCACGGCCGAGACGCAGTAGTTGCCGCCGGTACCGGCGCCGTAGCAGACGAAGCCGGTCGGGCAGTCGTCGCTCGTGCAGCACGTCTTGGTGCAGATCGACTCGTTCGCCGCGACGACCGCGGTCGTGAGCATGCTCGGCGCGCCGCAGAGCG
The DNA here is from genome assembly GCA_046351255.1 of Labilithrix sp. GTDB lineage: Bacteria > Myxococcota_A > Polyangia > Polyangiales > Polyangiaceae > Labilithrix. The sequence goes on along the minus strand of JAXLYU010000021.1, from coordinate 162,177 downwards.
CGCCCGCGACGCAGGGCTTCGCGCCGGTGCCCGTCGTGCACCCTTCCCCGATCGGGATGCCCGTCGCGGCGGGGCCGTCGTCGTCGTCGTCGCCCGGCTTGGCGTCCGCGTCGGTCCGCGGATCGACGTCGAAGAAGCCGCCCTCGTTGCCGTTCCCAGCCACGCACGAGAGCGAGGCCGGATCGCAGAACATGTTCGCTGGGCATGCGCCCGCGACGCCCGGCGTGCAGTGGAAGTCGGGCACCGTGCTCGAGACGATGAGCTCGCAGCCGATGACGCCTGCGGCGAGCGCGGCCGAGACGACGTAGGCACGACGCAGGCGGCGCATCAGAAGGCCAGGCCCCGGAGCGTGGGCACCACCCATGGTGTGCTGGCGGTTCGCGCGGGCTCCTTCGTGCGTCCGAAGTAGAGGTAGAGCGTTGCGATCGCGGCCACGACTCCCACGCCGAGGCCGATGTCCGCGATGATCGCGAACGTGTGCGCGGTGTCGGTCTGCGATTGCAGGTCGACGTAGCTGCCGTCCCGGCCAGTGGTGAAGTCCTTCGGGCGCTTCGCGAGCGCGAACGCGCCGAACGTGGCGCCCGCCGCAAAGCCGACGCCCGCGAGCACGCCCGCGCCGATGGTGAGGCCGTCCACGCGGCCCGTCGGCGCGTCCGTCTTGTCGGGGCGCGGGGGAGTCGCGGTGGGCGCGCTGCTCGGCGGCGGCGCGCTCGACGACGCGGGCGGAGGCTTCCTTGCCGCCTGCTCCTTCTTCGCGCCTTCGATGCGCTTGATGAAGCCCTCCGCGCGTGCCTTCTCCGCGGGCGTGATGTCGTCCATGTCGAGGAACGTCCGGAACGCGGTGATCGCCTCGTCGTACTTCGCGAGCTTCTCGTTCACGATCCCGAGGTTCATGACGAGGTCCTTCGCCTTCGGATCGAGCGCGCGAGCGATCTCGAGCTCCGAGAGCGCGTCGCCGTAGCGACCGGACGAATAGAGGTCGCGCGCCTTCTGGAAGTGCTCCTGCGCCTTCTTCTGATCCTCGGCGGACGTGGCCGCTTCCCGCGTCTTCGGCTGAGCGAAGACCGGAACCGCGATGCTGGTCGCGGCCAGCAAAAGGAGGAAGGAAAACCGACGCATAGCGCGGGATGACGCGGAGAATACCTCAAAAGCCGCGCTCCGTGGGGGACGACCCCCGTGTGCCCCGCCTCGAGACGCCGCGGGCGACGTGGGCTGTAAGGTCGACCGGCGGGCTTCGTTTCCCTTTCGTGAAGACGAAACCGCTCCTCGTTTCCGCCGCCGTTGCCGTTTGCACCTTCACCCTGATGCACGAGGCAAAAGCCGACGATGCGACGGTCGGGGTGGCGGTTCCGCAGCGATTCTCCGATCCGCCGAACGATCCGCCGGCGAACAATCCGGGCTGGAATGCTCCGCAGCCGGTCCGGGTCGACGACGGCTTCATCGCGCGTGAGCCCGAGCTCCGCCGTTCGCCGTTCCGCGTGGCGCTCGGACCGACCGGGATCACGACCGGCAAGGGCTTCGGGTACGGCGTCGGCCTCGGCGCGGACATCGGCACGGGCTCCGTCGGCGGCCGGCTCTCCGCCGCCTGGCTCCGGGGCGAGGGAAAGCGCGACAACGGCGCCAGCACCCCGACCGGCGACGCGGTCGGCATCTACAGCGGTGAAATCACCCTCGACCTGCACAAGCGGGGCCCCTGGCATCCGATGATCGGCATGGGCGCCGGCGTCATCCACGTCAGCCGCACCGACGACAAGAGCGGGTTCGCCGGCGTCGGCACCGGCCGCTTCGCGATCGAGTACGCGCTCGGCCTCGAGGACGCGGACGTCCGCGTGGGCGCCAACGTCACGGGCGGCCTGATCGGCCCCGTCGATGACGAGATCAAGGGCCTCCACGGCTACGTGCAGACAGGCCTCCACCTCGCGATCGGCTTCTGAGCGTCCTAGACTCGCTCGTCGATGACCCTCGACGAACGAGTCCGTGAAGCTTGTGTGGCTGCGCGCAAGGCGGCGCGCGCGGTGGCGATTCGCTCGACCGAGGACAAGAACCGCGCGCTCGAGGCGATCGCGAGGGCGGTCGAATCCCAGAAGGGCGCCATCCTCGCCGCGAACGAGGCGGATCTCGCGCGGTCGCAGGCGTCCGGCGCGATGCGCGATCGCCTCACGCTGAACGAGGAGCGCGTGGCCGGCATCGCGGCGAGCGTCCGCGAGGTCGCCGCGCTGCCCGACCCCGTCGGCCAGGTCATCTCGAAGGACGCGCGGCCGAACGGCCTCTCGATCCGCCGCGTCCGCGTCCCGCTCGGGGTCATCGCGATGATCTACGAGGCGCGTCCGAACGTGACGGTGGAGGCGAGCGCGCTCACGCTGAAGGCAGGCAACGCGATCGTGCTGCGTGGTGGCTCGGAGGCCTCGCAGTCGAACCAGGCGCTGGCGGCCGCGATCGGTGACGCCCTCGAAGCGACGGGGTTTCCGCGAGCGGCGGTGCAGGTCCTGCCGTTCACGGATCGCGACGCAGTGCGCGCGCTCGTCCAGCAGTCCGAGCTCGTCGACCTCGCGATCCCGCGTGGCGGCGAGGCGCTCATTCGCTTCGTCACCGAGAACGCGCGCGTGCCCGTCGTCCAGCACTACAAGGGCGTGTGCCACCTCTTCGTGGACCGCGGCGCGAACACGGAGGAGGCGGCGAGGATCATCGCCAACGCGAAGCTCTCGCGTCCGGGCGTGTGCAACGCGCTCGAGTGCCTGCTCGTCGACGCGTCCGAGGCGGATCGGACGCTGCCCGTGATCGCGAGGGCGCTCGGGGACTGCGAGCTCCACGCCGACGAGCGCGCGCGCGCCATCCTCCCGCAGGCGAAGCCCGCCTCCGCCGACGACTGGGGCAAGGAGTTCCTCGACCGCGTCCTCGCGATCAAGGTCGTGGACGGCCTCGATGCCGCGCTCGCGCATGTGGCCGACTACGGCTCGGGCCACACGGAGGCGATCCTGACATCCGATCCGGAGCACGCCGAGCGCTGGCGGCGCGAGGTCGACGCCGCCTGCGTGGTCGTGAATGCGTCGACGCGGTTTCACGACGGTGGCGAGCTCGGCCTGGGCGCAGAAATCGGCATCGCGACGAGCCGTTTGCACTGGCGCGGGCCGATGGGCCTGGAATCGCTGACGACGATGAAATGGGTGGTGGACGGAGCGGGGCAAACGCGCTGAAATGGCCGCGCTTGGCCGCTAAAAAATCCGGGGGCGGTGATCGCCCGATGATTCGGTCCTCGCACGGCACTGCCGGGCGCGGCACCACTCCGAAGAAGAAGGCGGGCGCTCGTCCCGCGTTGCCGTCCGCACGCGCGGCCGGTCCGAAGAGCGCCGCCGGCGGCCCGCGCTCTCGGCGTGGCGATGTCCTCGCGAAAGGCCCGAAGAAAGCAGGCGCGCCGGTCTCGCAGAGCGGCGGCTCGCTCTCGGGCTCGCCGAACCGCGTCCCCGCGGGCGTGAGCCAGGCGAGCGACGAGGCCCGCGAGATCGCAGTGCTCGTCGCGATCGCCGCGCTCGACAAGAAAGCGTCCGGCCTCGAGGTCATCGATGTGGCGGGCCGCGTCGACTACGCCGACTTCCTCGTGCTCATGTCGGGTCGCAGCGACCGCCACGTGACCGCGCTCTCGGCCGCGATCGAGGAGGCGCTGCGCAAGAAGAACAAGCGCGCGCTCGCCGTCGAAGGCCTGCCGCACGCGAACTGGGTGCTCATGGACTTCGGTGATGTCGTCGTCCACGTCTTCCAGGACGACGCCCGCGCCGCGTACGATATCGACGGGCTCTGGATGGACGCGCGCCGCGTCCCAGTGCCCCTGGACGAAAACCCGAGTTAATCCGGCGCTACGGCTTTGCTAGGCTGCATGGCCCAGCATTGCGCCAGATTGACTTCAACGACTTACCGCGCACCAGTCGCGAGCGCTTCGTGCGTTCGCTGGTGTCGGTCTCGCCGTCGGCGGCGCCGATCTGCCGGCGCGAGTCGAAGCCGAGGTCTCCGGTCGCCTGGTACCTGCTGCTGCTCGTCACCGTCTCCGCGGTCGTCGTCGGCGTGATGCACCAGTTCGCGGCCACCACGGCGCCCGTCCAGGATCGCCGCTGGCTCGCGTTTTACGTGGCGGCATGGGCCCTCATCGGCCTCGCGATCTCCATGCTCGGGCGGCGCAGCGCGCTGAAGGGCTCGCTGCCGTTCCAGCCCGGGACCTACGTCTTCCCCCTCGACCTCGTCGACGCGCGCACCCGCGAGCTCGAGCTCTATCCGCTGTCGGAGCTGCAGTCACTCGACCCCGTCCACCACACGAAAGGTGGAAGGTACACGCATTCCACGCTGTGGTTCGTGTTCGCCGAGAAGTCCTTCGTCTTCGAGATCAAGGGCCAGGACCAGGCGGAGTCGCAGCTCGCGGCGGTGCAGGGCGCGCGGCAGGTCCTCATGCAGGCCATCCAGCGCGGAGACCTCTCGGAGCTCCTCGCGTTCGACCCGTTCGCGGACGCGCGCGCGCGGAACTGGCTGCCCACGAACGACTTCGGGTTGCTCGCGAAGGGCCGTCCCACCTGGACGCGCTTCATCTGGGCCATCACGCTCATCCTCGGCCTCGCCGCGGGTGTCGGCACCTGGCGCGTCCGCAACTGGCGCAGCGACGAGCGCGTCTTCGCGCGGCTCGAGGCCCGGCCGGACATCGCGCTCGCCGATGCGTACGTGAAGGGCGGGGGCCTTCGCGCCTCCGAGGTCCAGACGTCCATCATTCCGCGCGCGACGCTCGCGGAGGCGAAGAAGGAGACGGGCGACAAGCGCATCGTCGCGCTCGACCGCTTCCTCAAGGCCTACCCGAAGTCGGCGGTGGAGGCGGAGGCGCGCACGCTCCTCCGCGACGCGCTCCACGAGCAGTTCGCGTCGCAGACCACCGTGTCGGGGGTGCGTGCGTTCGTCGCGAGCTGGCCCGACGCGCCCGACGCGTTCCAGGGCGCGGCGAAGATCAAGGAGCTCTACGATCAGACGCGCGCCACGTTTCGCCAGAAGATGAGCACGACCGACAAGAGCATCGGTCCGATCGTCGAGGCGCTGATGACGTGGGCCGAGTCGAGCGGCACGCCGTTCGACGTGCGCTTCCGGAGGCGCAACGTGGCCGCCCTCGCATCGACGGACAAGCTCCTCGCGAAGGGTCTCCTCGACGACGACGGCACCCCCGCGCCGAACGGGAACGCGGAGATCGCCCCGCTCTTCGCGGGCGACGAGGGCAAGGCGCGCGACGCGGCGATCGTGAAAGGCATCGAGCGCGCCTTCAAGGGCGTGTTCCCCGCGGACGTGATCCCGCTCCGGCTCGGCGCGCCCATCACGGACGCAGACGCGGCCGCGATGCCCGCGCCCCCGAAGCCGCCGTTCGCCGAGGTGACCGCGCCCACGCTCGTGATCGACGTCGACGTCACCTGGGCCGGTACGACGCTCCTCGCCCGCGACCTCAAGCGCCGCTACCTCGGCCTCGCGATCAAGGTCGACGTCCTCGCGCAGATCCCGCGAGATCAGCGCGTCCTCGCGTTCACGCTCCGCGCGCAGGCGCCGGAGACGGTCAATGTCGACTGGTTCAATCTTCCGGCGAACCAGAAGGACGACGCGTACGTCTATGATGCGATGATCGTCGCCGGCTTCGAGGAGGCCGGCCCCAGGCTGGCCGGGATCCTCCTCGCGCCGGCGTCGAACGCATCGCGTCTCTGAGTCGCCGGGCGCTCAGTCGAGCGAGGGCATCGGCCCGCTCGCGTCCGACACGCAGACGCGCAGCCCTTCCTGCGCGATCCAGATGCTCGAGCATCCAGGCGCACCGTCGTAGATCCAGCCGCCGCTGAGCGAGCAGTGGTGCTCGCTCATCCAGATGCCCTCGTCGGTGACGCTCCGGCGCGCCTTGCTCCACGGCGAGAAGAGCGGCGCCTCGCTCTCCTTCGGGAAGCGCTGGCCCGCGGGGCAGCCCGGGTTGCCATTCCGCACCGTGTCGACGGAGAAGTACGCGATGTGACGGATGTCGTTCGCGCGCTCGTCGATGGGGAAGCCGGCGGGGGTGACGCACGAGGTCGGGATCGCGCTGCGATCGTTGCGGATCGAGTTGAGGCACGCGTCGAGGTCGTCCTCGAGCCGCGTCTGGTACGGACGGAGCTTCTCGAGGGCGGCGCCCTTCTTCGCGTCGAGCTCGGCGACCGTCTTCGCCGGCGCGAGGGGGATGTTCCACTCGTAGCCCGTGTTCTCGCGGGAGGCCGCCTCGTAGTGCTCCCACGCATCGACGGACGCGCGCGCCTTGCGGAGCGCCGTCTTCGTGTCGTTGGCGGCCGTCACGGCGCGATCGACCTGGCTCCGCACCGCGGTGGGCGTGCCCGGGTAGTAACGGAACAGGATCGACTGCGCGGGCGCGGGCGGGGCCTGGTCCGCGTGCGCGCGGAGATCGAGGAGGTAGCCCTCGATCGTGTGCTGCGCGTCGCCGAGCCAGGCGAGCGAGCGATCGAGCTTCTGCTGCGCGGCCGTCTTGTCGGCGTCGGTCTTGCCCACGACGATGACGCTGTCCGCGAACGGCGCCTTCGGGAGGTTCGGGATCACGTCGGTCGCGAAGCGGATCGAGATCTCGACCTCGCCGCGCTGGATGAGGTTCCCGATGTTCGCCTTCGCCTCGGCGATCCCGCTCTTGCCGAGGCCGACGTTGGCCTTGAAGTCCTGTCCCGAGGAGGTCGCGCGGACGCTCACGACGAGCGCCGCCGTCACGCGGTGGCTCGCGCGCGCCACGAAGCCGTAGCCGCAGCGCGAAACCTGGGCCGGATCGTAGGCCGCCATCGAGGACGCGCCCGTGAGCACCGACTCGTACGTGCCCGTGCTCTGGAAGAGGACCACGGCCGACTGGTTGTCGAACGACGTCGAGTACGTCAGCCCCGCCGCGCCCGTGATCCCGCCCGCCACGGGGATCGTGCCGTTGATGCTGAACCCGAGCTCTCGGCTCAGGCTGTCACGCGACTGGACCACCGCTGCCGTCGAGCCGACCTGGCCCGGGGTGATGGTCGTCTTCGGATCGCCCACGCACGGCGCGCCGATCGCGAGAGGCGACTCGTCGATGCCCGGGAGGTAGGGCTGACCCGCCTTGAGCTCGGTCAGCGCGGTGGGGAGGGGGCCTTCTTCGAGATGAAGCTCCGCCTCGGCGGCGGTCGCGACTTCGGAGCGGTCGACGGTGCACGCGAGCAGGACGAGCGGCAGGGCGAAGCAAGCGCGTTGGGTCATGCTCGCGGCAAAGCACACCATGTACCGCAAGGTGTGACTTGCGAAAATATCGGCGATTTCCGCGCGATACGCGCGAGCCAAGGACCGCAAAGAGTCCTCCAGTCTGGATCGGCCAGACGCGAGTCCTCTACACGTGGTTGCGCAGCGCCGTGCGCAACTACGCCTCGGACTCGTCGCGCGCGTCCTTCTTCTTCTTCGCGATGAGGAACGCGAGGCCGACGCTGAGGAAGTAGAGGCCGATGAGCGCGCTCGAGACCGCGATCTGTCCCGTGATGCCCGGGTCCGGCGTGATGAACGCGCCGATGACGAAGGCGCCGATGATCGCGTAGCGGCTGAACTTCACGAGCTGCTGCGGCGTGACGATGCCCGCGAGCGCGAGGAAGCCGATGAAGAGCGGGAGCTCGAAGACGAAACCGAACGCGAGCAGCATGTGCTCGGCGAAGTCCATGTAGTACTCCATCGTCGGCTCGCTCTTCAGCGTGACGTTGGAGTGCGAGCCGACGAGACCGAGCTGCGACAGGAAGAACGGGAAGCTCCCCGGGAGCGCGACGTAATACGCGAACGCGACTCCGCCCATGAACAGCGTCGTCGAGAAGATGACGAACGGGATGATGTACCGCTTCTCGCGCGAGTAGAGGCCGGGGCTGATGAACGCCCAGAGCTGGTAGAACGCGACCGGGATCGCGAGCACGAGGCCGCCGACGAGCGACAGCTGCATGTAATTGACGAGCGCGTCCGCGGGCGCGAGCGTCTGGAGCGTCGGGCCCTGGCCCTTGGCCACGAGATCGGGGAAGCGCTCGTTCCACGCGTGCGTGTACGGGATGAGGAGCCAGTCGAAGATCTGGTTCTTGAAGTTCCAGCACACGACCGCTCCGGCGAAGAGCGCGGCGGCGGCACGGACGAGACGCTTGCGGAGCTCCCCGATGTGCTCCCAGATCGTCATCTTGACGTCGTCTTCGGGATCGTGATGCGTGAGCTCCTCGGTCACGGGGCCTCCGCGGCGACGGTGCCTTCGGGCGCAGCGGGCGGCTCGGGCGTGGGCTCGGGCGGCATCACGGCGTCGGCGTCGCCGAGCATGTAGAGCGGATCGCGAGCGAGCGGGCTCTTCGGGAGGCCTTCGGCGTAGACGATGGCGTTGTCCGGCAGCGCGCCGTACGAGTCGGCGCCGTCCCGCGGGTACTCACGATCGCGGACGACGTGGAAGTCGTCGCCACGGGTGAAGTCCGACCGCGGGGTGGCGGCCGCTGGCTGGTCCTCGACCTTGACCGCCTTCTGCACCGCGTCGAGCTCGCCGCGGGCGAGCTTGCGGATCTCGGCGATGTCGTCGGCGAGCCCTTCCGAGCGGAGCGCGTCGTCGATGCCGGACTGGGCCCGGAGATCCGCGGCCGCACGGCGGATCTTGCCGGACCACTGGCCGAGGCGGCGGAGCATCTTGGGCAAGTCCTTGGGACCCATGACGATGAGCGCCACGACGATCACCACGACGAGCTCCGAGAAGCTGAAGCCGAACAAGGTAGGAGCAACTTACCACGGGTAGTCCCCCGGACTCGCTACTGCTATCTCATGGCGGGTGAGGGAACCGGTCGCGCTCCAGGGAATGACCCCGCTCGCGCTCTCGCGCGCGGTCCCGGCGCTGTCCATCGAGGAGGCGCGGCGGGTCGTCTCCCAGGTCCATCGCGATATCGCGGTCTCGACCCCCTCCTCGGGGATCCGGCGGGGATCGCGGGAGGCGGTGGTCGTGGCCGGGCACGTCCCGGCGCTCCGCCTGCATGCGGAGCGGGCGAGCCAGGTCGATCCGTTCGTGAAGTATGCGTTCGAGACGGCGGACGGCCACATCGTCGAGACGGTGCGGATCCCCCTCGAGACGACCGGGCGCTTCTCGGTCTGCGTGAGCTCGCAGGTCGGCTGCGCGCTCGCGTGCTCGTTCTGCGCCACCGGGCGGATGGGCCTCCAGCGCAACCTCGAGACCTGGGAGATCGTGGAGCAGGTGCGGGTCGTCCGCCGCGGGCTGCCGGCGGGCGCGCGTGTGCACGGCGTCGTCTTCCAGGGCATGGGCGAGCCGATGGCCAACCTCGACCGTGTGCTCGCCGCGATCGAGGTGATGACGGACCCGAGCGCGCTCGCCATCGACGCGCGCGGGATCACCGTCTGCACGTCGGGCCTCCCGACGGGGATCCGGCGCCTCGCGCAGGCGCAGCCGAAGGTGCGGCTCGGCCTCTCGCTCGGCTCGGCCGTGACCGATACGCGCCGCCGCCTCATGCCGATCGAGAGGTCGCACTCGCTCGCGGAGGTCATGGACGCCGCGGCGGAGCACGTGGCCGCGACGGGCCTTGCCCCGATGTGGGCGGTGACGCTGCTCGCCGGCGTCAACGATGGGCCGGAGCACGCCCATGCCCTTGCCGATCTCGTGCGCGCGTTCCGCGAGCGGACCGGCAAGACGCCGCGCCTCAGCGTGATCCCGTACAACTCCATCGGCGCGCCCGATCCCTTCGGTCGGACCAGCGACGGCGCGGAGAACGTGTTCCGCGACGCGCTCCGGGAGCGGGGCGTGTTCTCTCACAAGCGTTACAGCGGCGGCGGCGATGTCGACGCCGCCTGCGGTCAGCTGGCAGCGCGCGGATGAGCGAACGCCACATCGAGATGACGTGGCGCTGCTCCACGTGCAAGAACCGCAATCTCGGCCGGCACATGAGCTGCCAGTCCTGCGGGAAGCCGAAGGAGGACCACGAGGAGTACGAGATGCCGGGCGACACGGCGTCCGCGGCGACGGTCGAGGATCCCGGTCTCCTCCGCATGGCGAAGGCCGGTGAGCACTGGAAGTGCAAGTACTGCGGCAGCCACCAGCGCGCGTACGACGGCGGCTGCGCGCGATGCGGCGCGGGCCGGCCGCAGGGCTCGCGGGATACCGATGCTCAGAAGCATCGTTCGCTGTTCAACGCAGGGGCTCCGCCCCTGCACCCCGGCTCGCGGGATACCGATGCTCAGAAGCATCGTTCGCCCGCTCGCTTCGCGCCGTTGCATGTGATCGGGGTGGCGTTCGTCGTGATGCTGTTCGGTACGTGCGTCTACCTGAAGAGGTCGCGCCCGCATCCCGTGGAGCTGCCGGAGCGCGAGCTGGAGGTCCACACCGCGACGCCGCCGCGGACGGATTTTCCGGCCACCGTCGCGCGATCGACGTGGTCGCGACAGGTGGTCGTGCAGAGCTGGCAGCTCGCGCACCACGAGGGGTTCACCGCGGACGTGCCGGCCGAAGCGGTCAACGTGAAGGCGGCGGGGCAGCACTTCCACCACGACGAGGACGTCTTCGACCACGACGAGACGGTCTACGACGAGGTCGAGGTGCCGGACGGCTATCGCACCGAGACGTATTCGGCGCGCGAGGAGTGCGGTGAGGACTGCATCGGCTCCGGCCGCACCTGCCGGCAGGAGTGCACGTCCCGCCCGCAGAGCTGCCGGGAGGTCTGCACGAACAGCAAGAACGGCTTCGCGTCGTGCAGGCAGGTCTGCTCCGGCGGCGGTCAGGATTGCCACGAGGTGTGCACGGGCACCGAGCGGCGCTGCTCCACGCGGTACTGCGATCGCACGAAGACGCGCCAGGTGCCGAAGACGCGGAAGGAGAAGCGACCACGCACAGTGACGAAGTACCGCTCCGAGCCGAGGAACGCGCCCTGGTCGACGTTCTCCACGTGGGAATGGGTGAAGGTCCGGCAGGCGGAGGAGAGCGGCGATGGCTCGTCGCCGCGCTGGCCCGACGCCGGCGCGCCGCGGGACGCGGGCGCGGAGCTCGCCGACGGAGGGATCCGGCCGGGGACGGAGCGCGAGGTCCGCAAGGAGAGCTATCGCGTATTCCTCCGATACGAGGACGGCCAGGAGCGCGAATACGATCCGAGGACGGAAGAGGAGCTGAGCACGCTGCCCGTCGGAGCGACGGTGCAGACCAGGCTCTATGGCCTGGAGGTCTCGATCGTGCGCGACGGCGGGTGATGAGGCTCGCGCTCGCTGCAGTCGCCGCGCTACTTCTCGTCCTCAGGTCGACCGACGCCGCCGCGTCGCCCGAGGATCTGTTCGGCTACGGCGCACGGACGAACGCGATGGGCGCGACGGGGACGGCGCACGCGTCGGACGGCGAAGCGGCCTGGCACAACCCGGCCCTCGCGTCGCGGATCCGGCACAACGCCTTGACGCTCGGGTTCCAGGACGGGGTCTATTCGCTGCCGGTCGACGCGGAGGCGGCGCGCGGCGTGATCATCGGCGCCGGAGTGCCGATCCCGTTCGGCGGGAAATGGCACGATCGCGTCGGCCTCACGCTGGGGTTCTACACGCCGGGCAACGTGGTCGTGCGCGGGCGCGTCCTCTATCCGGAGAAAGTCCAGTATCCGCTCCTCGTGGATCGTTCGCAGTCGGTCACGCTGAGAGGCGGAGTCGGCGCGGAGATCGGGTGGGGAGTGCGCGCGGGCGTGAGCATCGCCGCGCTCGCGGAGCTCTCGGGCAAGGTGGTGGCGGCGGCGAGCGGGACGCAGGTCGACGACTCGCTCGTGGCGACATACGCGCCCTCGTTCGGCCTGAGCTGGGAGCGCGGCGATTACCGAATTGGTGCCGTCTTCCGCGGCAAGCTCGACGCCCGATTCGACGTCACGATCGACGGATCGAAGCTCACGTCCTTGCCTATCCCGGTGTTCGCGATCGGCGGAATGGCGCAATACGATCCCGCGCAGGCCGCGCTCGAGATCGCCCGCTCCGACGACGACGGCACGATCGCCGTGCAGCTCGCGTACAAGCGCTGGAGCGATTTCCCCGGGCTCCTCTCGCCGACCGTCGTGTGCAGCGACGGCAGCACGAGCTGCGGGCTCCAGCCGCCTAAGGTCGACTGGGGCGATACGTTCGCGGTGCGCGTGGGCGCGGAGCGAGGATTCGACCTGGCGCCAGGCGCGCGCCTGCACGTGCGCGCGGGCGGCTGGGTCGAGTCGAGCGCCCTGCCGGACCGAATGCCCGCCGCAGTCCGCTATCACGACGGCACGCGTATCGTGCCGACGCTCGGGATGGGTATCGGACTTCGATATCTCGATATCGATACGTTTGCCCAGGAGCATATCGTCCTTCGGGAGGGGCGAATCACGGTGTTCGGGCTGACCGGGACGGTGCGGTTTTGAGGCGCGCGGTCCGGATCTCGGCGGCGGCGGCGCTGGTCCTGGCGGGGTCGAGCGCCCGCGCGAACCCGCCCGACACCTACGGCTTCGGCTCGCGCGAGGCCGCGCTGAGCGGCGCAGCGGCGGCGGAGGTGCGGGGCGTCTCCGCGAATTACTACAATCCCGCGGCGCTGGCGCGCTCGCGCGGGCTCGAGGTCTCGGTCGGGTATTTCCGCGCGAGCCACCACCTCGAGATGAACGGCAAGGACAGCCACGTCGAGGACGTGCACGGTGTCGTGACGGGCCTGGTCGTGCCGGGGCGCGTCTGGCGCGTGCCGTTCGCGTTCGGAGTCGCGCTGCATCTCCCGGACGACTCGCTCTCGAAGGTGCGCGCGCGGCGGCAGGAGACGCCGCGCTGGGAGCTCTACGACGTGCGCAACCAGCGCCTCTATTTCGCGGCCAACCTCGCGGTGGAGCCGTTCCCGTGGCTGCAGATCGGCGGCGGTCTGTCGTTCATGTCGGCCACGACGGCGCGTCTCGACATCACCGGCAGCGCGAACATCTTCAAGTCCGACGACTCGCAGCTCCGTCACGAGGTGGACGCGGATCTGACCGCGGTCCGCTATCCGCAGGCAGGCGTCCGCGTCGCGCTCTCACCGCGGGTCGCGCTGGCGGCGGTGTATCGCGGGCAGTTCGAGCTGGATCTGGACGTGAAGGCGCGCCTCGCGGGCGACATCTCGGGCCTGACGACGGCGCTCTACCAGCTCGAGACGCAGAGCATCAACGCGTTCGTGCCGAGGCAGTGCGTGCTCGGCGGCTCGTGGGAGCTCACACGAGACCTTCGTGCCATGCTCGACGTGACCTGGATCGAGTGGAGCGCCTACGTGGCGCCGGCGGCGGACCTGACCACGGTGCTCGACGTGCCGCCGCCCGCAGGCGGGTGGCCGGCCACCATCGCACCGCCGGCGGCGCCGCCGAAGGTGGCGCTCGTGCCGCTCCGCCTCCACGATCGCCTGGTGCCGCACCTGGGGCTCGAGTGGCAGGCGCTGCATCTCCGGCGCCACGCCGGCTTCGTGCGCGGGGGCTACGAGGTGATGCGCTCGCCGTTCGACGGCCAGAGCGGGCTGACGAGCTACGTCGATCGCGATCGCCACTCGTTCTCGCTCGGGCTCGGCTACGCGCTGACGCGCCCGGCGCGCGAGCTCTTGGGCGTCCTCTCGCTCGACGCGCACGCGCAGCTCGCGCTCGTGCCCACGGAGACGACGCGGAAGGCGAACCCGGCCGACTTCACCGGTGATTTCACGGCCGGCGGTCGCTTCTTCAGCCTCGGCGTCACGGCCACGTTCGCGTTCTCGCCGGAGGGACGATGAAGCGCGTGCTCCTGCTCGCGCTCGCCGCCTGCGGTACGCTCGCGGACGAGGCGGCGCCGGCGACGGACGTGCCGAGCGCGGAGATGGGGCCATTCCGCGCGCTCCAGAACCGGGAGCTGAAGGGCACCGCGCCGTTCGTGCTCGACGACTCGCGTGCACAATACACGGACGCCGCCGCGCTGGCGGACGGCGCGGGCGTGATCCTCTTTGCCGTCAGCGGCGGCAAGATCGTGAAGACGCGCTCTTTCGACGGGCGCACCTTCTACGGCATCGGCCAGGCGGGCAAGTCGCCCGCGGTGGTGCTGGCGCCGGATGAGCCCTGGGAAGGCGCGGCGCTGGCAGGGCCGTTCGCGCTCCGGCGGGACGCGGAGGTGCTGCTCTTCTACGCGGGCGCGGGCGGTATCGGCCTCGCGCGCTCGCGCGACGGCGTCTCGTTCGAGAAGTCCTCCGCGCCCATCCTCGCGGGGGCGGTGGGCGCCCCGACCGTCTTCGCGCTGCCGAGCGGCGCGCTCGCCATGCTCTTCACGACCGCGTCGGGTCTCGAGGAGGCGCGCAGCGGGGATGGGGGCGCGACCTGGACGCGGCTCCCCGGCGTGGTCCTCGGCCCGTCGGGTCTCGTCCCGGGAGCGGCGGAGCCGTTCGACTCCGCGCGCGTGGCCGACCCCGTCGCCGCGACGCGCATCACGCCCGCGGGGCGCTTCCACGTGCGTGTGCTCTACACGGGCACCGCCGCGTCGGGCGCGACCGCGATCGGCTTCGCGGCGCGGTACGGCGAGGACGGGCCGCTGACGCGGAACCCGCAGCCTGCGTTCCCGTCGGGCGCGCAGCCCGCCTACGCGCCCCCGTTCCTCTACGTCACGCAGACCCGCGTGAGCTACCCCGCCATCGCGGCCGCCATCGAGCCCCTCGACGCCCAGCTCGTCGCGCCGTCGGACTACCCGCCGTCGCCGTGATCAGACGACGACGCGGGCGCCGCCGCGGCGATCGTCGCCCACGCCCTCGAAGGCGTCGTCGATGCGGATCGCGCAGTGGACGCCGCCGAAATAGAGGTTCGGGGCGTCGAAGGCGGCGGGGGCAGACGGATAGGCCGCCCTCAGGGCCTCCGCCACGTCGGGCGCGAGGCCCGCCGTCTCGAAGGCGAGCCTGGGAAGGCCCGAGTCGCGGTCGATCTCGACGTGAAGGCGAGGGGCGTGCACCGCCTCGGTGGCGGAGACCCCGAACTCGAGGAGGCCGACGATGGTCTGGAGGATCGCGGTGCGCAGCCGGTTCGACCCGCCGCTCCCGAGGGCGATGCGGTCCTCGCCGCGCGCGAGGATGGTGGGCGCCATCATCGTGTTGATCGGCGTACCGGGGGTGTCCTTGTGGAAGCCCTTTGGATGGAGGTCCTCCTCACCGAGGATGTTGTTGGTCATCATTCCGGTGCCGCTGAGGACGAAGCCCGAGCCTTCGCCGTTCGTCAGCGTCAGGGACACCGCGTTGCCGTGCGCGTCGATGGCGCTGATCTGGGTGGTCGAGCCGAGCTGGCTCCGCGCCTTGGCGCGCGCCACCTTCAGGCGCTCGTCCGCGAGCATCGCACGCGCGAGCTCCCGGTCCGCCACGCGCTCGCGGAACGTCTCGTCGCGCTCGGCGAGCAGCGCCTCCTGCACGCGGCCGACGAAGAGCTGGTGCTCCTTCGACTTGAACGCGAACTCGCCGACCCCCTCGAGGAGGCGGACGCCGAGCGCCACGAGGAGCCCGCCCGTCGACGGGAACGGCATCGTCGCGAGATGCCAGTCCCCGTGGGGGACGATGACGGGCGCATGCTCCGTCATGCGCGCGTTCGCGATGTCCGCCTCCGTGATGAGGCCGCCGCGGTCCGGACCGAACTCCTTCGCGAGGGCGGCGTAGATCTCGGCCACCCGCGCTGGACGCTTCGCGATGTCGGTGAGGGTCTGGGCGAGGTCCGTGTTCGTGAGGTGAGAGCCCACCCCGCCGATCGTGCCGTCCGCGGTCGCGAAGAGCGCCCGCCCCTCGGGGGTGCGGTTGATGATGGGTCCGAGGATGTCGAAGACGTAGCCGCAGCCCTTGCCGAGGACGTAGCCATGCTTCGCGAGGGCGACGGCGGGGGCGAGCACCGCCTCGAGCGGCCGCGCGCCGAAGCGCTTCTGCAGGTCGATGAGCCCGGACAGGGCGAGGGGCACCGCCACGCTCGCGCGGCCGATGTGAAAGACCTGCGCCGCGGCCCCGAAATTGACGGTGATCGGCCCGAAATCGCGCGCCACGCTCGGCGGGGCCTCGTCCCGTGCGAGCCCTGGCGTCCGGGCGAAGAGGTCGAAGGCGAGGTCCTCGCCATTTTCGCGCTCGATCACGCACACCCCGCCTCCGAGCGGAGAGCAGAGGGGAAGCTCGCACACGAAGGCGGCGAAGGCCGCCGCCACCGCCGCGTCGATCGCGTTTCCACCCTCCCGGAGAAGCTGCGCGCCTGCGTCTGCGGTCTGCGGGTCGCCTGCCGCGACGACGCCCTTCGTCGAATCCATGTTCGCCTCGAACGTACCACGAGCGCCGACTCTGCTAACGTTCGGGGGTCATGCTGGCAGGCCTGATTCTCGGCATCATCTGCGTCACGCCGCTGGTGCTCACCTACCTGTTCTTCATCCGGTGGGTCGACCGCTTCGAGCCCGAGCCCTGGTGGCTCATCCTGGCGGCATTCCTCTGGGGGGCGATCTTCGCCACCCTCGGCGGCGGCCTGACCTCCTCGTTCGCCCAGGCCGTGACCTCTGCGTTCATCGACGCGTCGCCGAAGGACCTCGACGTCATCGGCGCGACCGTGTTCGCGCCCATCTTCGAGGAGTCGTTCAAGGGCATCGGCGTGGCCCTCATCGCGCTCATCAGCGCCCTCGGCCTGCGCGAGCTCGACGGACCGCTCGACGGCGCGATCTACGGCGGTGTCGTCGGCCTCGGCTTCACGCTGACGGAGGACATCCTCTACGTCTCGAACCAGTTCGCGACCCAGGGCCTCGGCGGCTTCGTCGTGCTCCTCTTCCTCCGCACCGTGCTCCTCGGCCTGTCGCATTGCACGTTCACCGCGTGCACCGGGCTCGGCTTCGGCATCGCCACCGAGGCGAAGAGCTGGTTCGTGAAGATCTGCGCCCCGATCTTCGGCTTCGGCTGCGCCATGCTCATGCACTGCATGCACAACTCGCTGCCCACGTTCTTCGGCGACGGCGGCCTCGTCATGATGCTGCTCATCTCGTGGGCGATCGACATCATGTTCTTCATCCTGCTCGCGCTGCTCGTCGTGCGTGACCGGTCGATCGTCATCCGGGAGCTCTTCGGCGAGGTCGGCGGCCTCCTCCACCCGAAGGAGCTGCAGCTCGTCTCCAGCTATTTCGCGCTCGGCATGAAGAACTGGGGCGTCCTCTTCTCCAAGGGCTGGTCCGCCTTCAGCCAGCGCCGCCAGAAGCAGCTCCAGCTCGTCGAGCTCGCCTTCGTCAAGAGCCGCCGCCGGCGCGGCGAGAAGGGCGTCGATCTCGATCGCAAGGAGGCGGAGCTCCGTCGCGACATCGCCGCCGCCAACCAGCGCGGCGTCTGGATCGGCAGCTGAGCCAGGCCTGACACGGCCGCCAGTGACACGCCTGCCAGACCTGACGCTGCGCGCCCGCGCGTAGAACGCGGCAATTCACGAGGTTTCGTGGGTCGATGCCCGCATGGCACATGCGTTGCGATGACCGCCTGATGGAGGTCTGGCCCCATGCGCCGAGTGCTCATCGAACGGCTGCTGCCGCTCGCCGTCTTGCTTTGTGGTTGCGGTGCCGATCTCGGCGACGCGTCTCTCTCGGGCTCGAGCTACAGGCCCGACGCGGGCGCGAGCAAGTCCGATCCCGAGGGCGCGGGCGGCGCGTCCGCCTCCGATGGCGGACTGCCGCCGGAGAAGGAGATCGAGTCCGACTACGAGGCGCCCGTCGCGACCGGCAATGTCGTCTGGATCGCGAATCCAAAGTCCGGACGCGTCGCGCTGGTCGACGCGCAGACCCTCGCCGTGAAGACGGTCGAGGCCGGCAACGCGCCGACCTACCTCGCGAGCGTCCCGAACCAGCCCGTCGACACGACGCTCGTGCTGAATGTCCTCTCCGCGGACGCCACGCTCCTCAAGTCGACGCCGACCGGGATCCAGACCGCGACCTTCAAGACGGCGCAGCAGGCGAATTCCACCGTGTTCTCGAGCGACGGTCGATTCGCCATCGTCTGGGCGGACGCGCGCAAGACGCCCTCCGCCCTGAAGACGCAGGGCTTCCAGGACCTGACCATCCTCGACCTGTCGACCGGCGCCTCCACCATCCTCGCGGTCGGCTATCGCCCGGTCGCGGTCGGTTTCGCGGCGTCGGCGTCGGGCGCCTCGCCGGTGCAGGCGTACGCCGTGACCCAGGACGGCATCGCCCTCATCGACCTCGGGGCGGCGCCGGTCGTGACGAGGAACGTCGCGATCTCGGAGACGCCCACGGAGGACCCCGGCACGCGCGACGTCTTCGTCACGAAGGCCGGCGACCGCGCCTTCATCCGTCGCGACGGATCGTCGAAGATCACGGTCGTCACGCTCGCCACCGACGCGCGCGCCGAGATCGAGCTCACCGGTCCCGTCACCGACCTCGACCTCGCCGACACCGGCGATCGCGCGGTCGCGGTCGTGCGCGACACCGCGAAGGTATCCGTGCTCTCCATCGCGGACCCGGGAAACCCGAAGGACTTCGAGGTCGCGGGAGAGACCATCGGCTCCGTCGCGATCGCGCCCGGGGGCGGCAAGGCGCTCCTCTACACGAACGCCACCGCGAGCGAGCGCTTCACGATCCTCGACCTCGGCCAGTCGCAGCTCCGCACGGTGCGGCTCTACTCGCCGGTGCTCGGGATCTTCTCGACCCCGGACGCGCAGCACGCGATCGTGCTCCACGATCAGACCGAGACGGCGACCGAGGGCGCGTTCAGCGTCGTGCCCATCGGCCAGAACCTGCCCGCGAAGATCGTCGCGACGCAGGCCAAGCCGACCGCGGTCGCGACGCTCGACGATCGCGCCGTCATCGCCGAGCGCGACGACGCGCGGAAGGTCTACGGCGCACATCTCGTGCGGATGCCGCAGCTCATGAGCGAGCGGTATGCGCTCGCGAGCCCGCCCATCGCCGTCGGCACGGTGCCGAACGCTCGACGTGCGTTCATCGCACAGCAGCATCCCGAGGGTCGTTTGACCTTCATCGACCTCGAGAGCGGCATCGCGCGGACGCTCACGGGCTTCGAGCTCTCCTCCCGCGTCGTGGATGGGAGCCGCCCGTGAAGCGCGTGATTGGAAGCCTGCTCGTCGGCGGTTTGTTGGCCGCGCTCTCGACCACTGCGTGCGGAGATCGCCCCGAGGTCTACGACGAGGCGGTCGCCGCGAACGCGGAGTCCTTCGCGCTGACGAACCGCGTCGCGGTGCTCGACAAGGCGGCGAACCGCGTCGCCATGCTCGTTCCGGTCGCGGACGCGAAGCTCGATCGCTCGTTCGTCGGCATCGGCAAGAACGCGGTGCGCGCGGAGGTCGCCCCCGACGGCAAGCGCCTCTTCGTCCTCGCCGCCGGCGACGTGCCGCGCCGCAAGGACAAGAACGAGAAGGCGAGCCTCACCGTGCTCGACGACGCGGGCGGCTCGCGACGCTACGCGCTCGAGTCGCCGCACTCCGGCTTCGCGATCGATCCGCAGGGCCGATACGTGGCGCTCTTCGCCTCGCCGGACGGGGGCGGGGGGCAGACCGCGTTCGTCGAGAACCCGAACGAGATCGTCATCATCGACCTCGAGAACCCCGATCTCGCCGCCGCTGTGACCCCACGCACGCTGCGTTCCTTCGGCGGGACGCCGCAGCGCGTCTCCTTCACCAGTCCGCTCTCCCTGCCGGGCGGCTCGCGCCGGCTCCTCGTCGTCGAGACCGATCAGGACGTGCATCTGCTCGATCTCGACAACATCCGCGCCGTGCCGCGCCGCCCCGAGATCACGGTGCGCCTCACGTCCGGCTCCTCCACGCAGGCGCTCCGCCCAGCCGCGATCGTCGTCGACGACGGCGACCCGGCGAGGAGCGACGACGCGCGGATCGGCATCCGCGTCTCGAACGCGCCGAGCGTCTTCACGCTCACGCTGGTGCCCGCCACACCGGGTCAGACCTCGGAGGAGCCCGACACGGTCCCCAACGATTTCCGGCCCGAGGTGAACCTCACCGAGGTCGGCGGCATCCCCGGCGACATCGTCTTCGTGCGCACCGACCTCGGACTTCGTCTCGCGGCGGTGGTGCCATCGACCCGGAGGGTCGTGCTCTTCGATCCGACGACGAGCATCACGAACGAGGTCGACGTGAACGGGACGTTCTCGCGCATCTCGCTCATCACGAACGTCGTCTCGTCGCCGAGCGGCACCGACACCGCGCTCCTCTTCGGCGCGAACGGCTCGCAAGGCGTCGCCTTCCTCTCGCTCGGCAAGGCGGTGGGCCAGACGTACCGTACGGTCGAGGTGGTGTCGCTCGCGAGCGCGATCGACGAGGTGCGTGACGTGCCGCCTCCTCGCCCGGAGCTGAAGGTCCTCGAGGCACCGCGAACGGCTTCGTGCTGAACCTGGCCTCGCGCACCGCCGCCCCGCTCATCACGCTCCAGCAGCCGTCGATCCACGTCGCGCGTGACGGGCAGCGGCTCTGGGCGTTCCGCCGGAACAGCGCGGAGCTCGCGGAGGTCACGCTCGACAACCTCCACCCTGTTCCGTTGACCCTCGATCGACCGATCTCGCAGGTCTACGACGTGGCGCGCGCGGACGGCGGTCGATCGCTGATCGCCCTGGACCTACGCGGCTCCGTCGGGGCCACGGTGCTCGACGCGCTCGCGCCGGAGACCACGGCGAGCCACTCGTACTATGGCCTCATGCTGGAGGGACTGCAGTGAAACGCTCTTCTCGTTCGCCTCGCGCGGCGTGGCTGTTCGGCCTCGTCGCTCTCCTCTCCACGCGCTCCGCGCTCGCCGACGACGAGACGCCCCCGCCGCTGCCGCCGACGGATCCGGTGACGATTCAGGTGCCGCAGCCTGCGGCCGCCGCACCACCGCCTGCAGTGGAGTCCACGCCTGCGCCCGCGACCACGCTACGCACCGACCTCTGGAAGATCAGCACCGGGGCGCGCATCAGCTACATCCCGAGCGCCGGCTTCGACACGTTCTCCACGAACGATGTGCTCGCGCAGTGGTCGCTGGAAGGACAGTACCCGGTCCTCAGCCGGGGTCGCTTCGCGCTCGGGGTCGGCCTCGGCTACGCCGGCGGCGCGCGCACCGCGACGACGCGCGGCGACAAGACCGCCCTCGGCGTGCACACGTTGCAGGTCCCGATCGAGGGCCGCTACCACGTGGGCCGATGGGGCTATGCGTTCGCGCGCGTCGCGCCGGGTACGACCGCGGTGGTCGCCTCGGTGGAAGAGGGCTCCTCGCCGAACCGCATCGAGGACACGCAGTGGGTCTTCGCCTCCGACCTCAGCGCGGGCGCGGCCATCCTCATGGGGCCGCGCGGCCATGACCAGGCGGACAAGCGCTCTGTGCGGTTCTGGGCGGTCCCGGAGATCGGCTACACGCTCGCGACGACGGCGCGCCTCGACGCGCGTCCCGATCGCGACGCGAAGGACGCGCTCGGCACCGACGAGCGCACCGCGCTGCCGGGCCTGAACCTCAGCTCGTTCTACTGGCGCCTCTCGCTCGCGACGACCTTCTAGCTAGACTAGGAAGCGCGACGTTCGAGCGCCTGAACGCCCGTCTCCTCGGCGACGCCCGTCGCGAGCGACGCTCACTTGCAGGCGGCCGGGTTCGGGATCTGGCACTTGCCGTCGATGCAGTCCGCGTAGCGGTCGCAGCGGGGCTGGTCGATGCTGCCGGTCGAGGACGCGTCGCAGGCCGCGCCGTCCGCCAGGTACGCGGTGCACGTGCCGGAGGCGGCACCGGAGCTCACGCGGTCGAAGCGGCAATAGCCGCCCAGGCACTGCCGGGTCGCGTAATCACACGGCTGACCGACGGCGACGTACGCGATCTCGCTGCACGTCTTGGTGTCGTCCGGACAGACGAGTCCGTGCGCGCAGGTCTTGCTGCCCGCCGTGCCACCGCTGTTCGTACAGGCCCCGCCGACCGCCTGGCCGACGCCGCACGTACCGCCGTCGCAGACGAGGTTGTTCTGGCACTCGCTCGTGGAGGAGCAGGCCGCGCCCGCGGCGCCGCCCGCCTCGCACTTCGCGTCGGGCGAGCAGGCGAGGCCTTTCTCGCAGCGGATGGACTCCGTCGTCGACGACTCGCAGCTCTCGCCGGCCTTCCGGCGAACGACGGCGCGACAGGTACCGACCGGGTCGTCACCGTTCGTGCTCGCGCTGTACACGCAGCTCGCGTCCTTCACGCACCTGGTCTTCGAGCCGCACGGCTGGCCGATCGCCGCCAGGGCGACGCAGTGCCCGCAGCGCCCGTC
Organism: Labilithrix sp.; assembly: GCA_046351255.1. Classification (GTDB taxonomy): domain Bacteria; phylum Myxococcota_A; class Polyangia; order Polyangiales; family Polyangiaceae; genus Labilithrix. The sequence goes on along the minus strand of JAXLYU010000021.1, from coordinate 139,955 downwards.
CTCGTCATCGCAGCCGCCAGACGCGCACTGCGAGCCGTCGAGGCACGCGGCGCCGTCGGGGAGGGTGCCCACCACCTCGACGTCGCAGTCGTTGCCGACCGAGCAGTCGTTCGCGGAGATCTGGCTCGCGCAGCTCTGGAGCGCTCCAGCGATGTTCGTGGCGCCGGGAGCGTTGACGAGATTGGAGCAGACCGTCAGGAAGCGCGAACGCTCTGCTTCCGCGTTCGGCTCCACCACCTTCGAGCATCTCTTCTGATAGCTGATCGTCGCGTCGTAGTATTGCGAGCACACATCGCCGCCGCCGCCCTCGTCCTTGCAGCTGGCGAGCAGCGCCACCAGCGTCGCCCCCACCCCCAAGGCGACTCGCATCAGTGCACCAGCTTCTGCGCGTAACCCTCGAGCGAGACGTGCTTGAAGCTCTCGTTGGCCCGTCGCGGGACGAAGAGGAGGCCGCCCGGGATGTGGTCGTACGGGAAGAAGTGGGCCGTGGTCTTGCGGAGCGTCTCGCCCGCATGGCCGATCAGCGTGGCCATCTTCGTGATGCCGCCGGTGACGGGACGGAAGGTGTCTCGCTCCCATTTCGCGTTGCCGTCGCCGTCGAGCGAGGCGACGGAGTAGCCATCCTCGAGCTCCTTCGGCGTCGATAGGTTCCCTCCGCCGACGACGCGCGCGTCTTCGTCGCCCTTGCTCTTCGTCGCCATCCACTTGTTGATGTTGCGGATGCGCTTGAAGAGTGCGTTGTACGTGTAGTCACTGACCCATTCGTTGGGGCAGTACGCCATCATGTCGTGGCTCTCCTTCGGCGAGAAGAAGTCCTTCGTGAAGATGTCGTAGCCCCAGCTGCCGAGCTCGGCGTCCTCGTACGGGAATTTGGGATCGACGCCGTCGGGGTTGCCGCATGGCGCGTGCTCACGGCCGTGCGCGTGACCGACCTCGTGCGCGAGGGTGTCGGCCGCGTCCTGGCCGGGGTAGCCGACACCGACGCTCGCACGGAGCGTGTCCTGCTTGTAGTCCTCGGCGACGGTGGAGAGGCCTGCGATGCAGCCGCCCACGCAGTACGTGGAGAACGACTTCGTCGGCATGAACGAGCCGTAGTAGTAGACGTCCTCGTCGACGCGGTCGGCGTAGCGGAGCTCCCGGATCGTCGAGAGGACGGCGCTCCAGCTCGCGCCGTTGCGGCCCGAGATCTCCTGGTCGTACTTGACCGGCTTGTGGAGCGTCAGCTCGACCTCGCTGGTCGGGTAACGCGCCATCAGCGTCTTCTTGTAGATGTCGAGCTGCTTCTCGTCCGTCGTGGGCGCGCGGTTCGAGCCGTCCGCCTCGTAGATCATCGGCACGAGCACGATCTTGAGCTTGCCCGCCGGCTCCGCGCCGAGGTCCTGCCAGAGCGTGCCGTCCTGCGGGTAGCGCGCGTCGTTCACGTCTGCGTCCTCGGCGTGAACGCCGGTCGTCGACGTGAGCCACACCTGGAAGCTCACGCCCTCCGGGAAGCTCGTCGCGGGGAACTCGAGGTTGAAGGTCGTGTCCGGATCTTCTTCCGCCGACTCACCGTCGATCGACTTGGTCTCGCGGATGGTCGGGAACGCCGTGCCGTCCGGACCGACGAGCCGCAGCTCCGCGGTGACCTTCTGCTTCTTGAAGCTGGAGTCGGTGTCGACATAGACGCGGACGATGCCGGGACGGTCGGCCACGACGGGGGCGGTGACCTTGCCGTCGTAGACGGCGCCCTTCTCGACAACCGGGACCTTGACGCCCTGGAAGACGGCGACGTCCTTCACCTTGATTCCCGGGACGAGGAGATCGCTCGGAAGGTTCGGGTCCCGCTCCTGCTTGGGCTCCTCCTTCGGCGCTTCGCCGCCACCCAGGGGAGTCCGCTCATCGCTTCCACAGGCGACGATGAGACCCATCGTCGCGATAAGAAAAAGCCCGGCCTTGGTCCGCATCCCGCTCTGCTTTCAGGTCGTTCGGGTGGATCGTTCAGTACCTGAGCAATACCTGCCCCAGGGACGCGCGGTCCGTACCATCGCCTGGCGTTCGCGCCACCTTAAAAGCGGAAATTTCTCGCTATTTGGGGGGTTCTGAGACCCCACGGAGACGGACCGGCTGCCACGTCGCCTCGATGGCCATACCTGCACGAGTGTTCGGCTTTTCGGGCGTCAGACGCCCCGTCCGGAGCGGCGCGACGAGGCAGAGGAGGGCGTTCTGGGCGACCGCGCCCCCCGGCGCGACGCGAAGCGACGCCGCAGGTGCGGACCAGCTGGCCTCCTGCTCGGCGATGACCCGCGCCGCCCCCTCGACGAGGAGACCCTGCTCTTCGAGGGTGGTGGCGCACTGCTCGAAGCGGTCGGCGAGCTCGTCGGCGACGGCGCGAGCGTCCGCCCTGGCGAGGCCGCGGGATTCGGCGATCGCGATGATCCCGTGCGGGCGTTTGACGACGTACTCGTAGGTGTCGGGGTTGCCCTTGGCGACGGGCGCCTGCTGCTCGCGGACGTCGCGAGACTCCGGGACGACGTCCCGCGGGGAGGGGGTGCAGGCCGCGACCGCGATCACGCCAAAGGCGCAAGGGACCAGCACGTCGCGGGACACCCGGGGAGCGTACCCCCTGCGAGGCTCACGCAAAGAGCTGCTTCGCGATCACGATCCGCTGCACCTGCGCCGTCCCCTCGTAGATCTGGAGGATCTTGGCGTCGCGCATCAGCTTCTCGACCGGGTACTCCTTCACGTACCCGTTCCCGCCGAAGACCTGCACCGCGTCCGTCGCGCTCTGCATCGCGGCGTCGGCTCCGTACGCCTTCGCGCAGGCGCTGGTCAGCGGATCACGGATGCCCTTGTCGAGGCTCCACGCCGCCTTGTGCACGAGGAGGCGCGTCGCGTTCAGGCGAATCGCCATCTCCGCGATCATCGCCGCGACGAGCTGGTGGTTGGCGATGGCGGTGCCGAAGGTCTTCCGTTCCTTCGCGTACTTCACGCTCTCGTCGAGGCAGCGCTTCATGATCCCGCAGGCGATGCCGCCGATGTCGGGGCGCGTCTGGTTGAAGGTCTCCATCGCGAGCTTGAAGCCGTGGCCCGGCGGCGCGAGCACCTGCGCCGGGGGGACGTAGACGCCGTCGAGCATGACCTGCGCCGTGTCGCTCGCGCGCTGGCCGAGCTTGTCTTCGTGCTTGCCGATGCTGAGGCCCTTCGCGTCGCGCTCGACGATGAAGGCGCCGATGCCTTTGTGCTTCAGCTCCGGGTTCTCCGTCGCGAAGATGACGTAGAACCGCGAGAGATTCGCGTTCGTGATCCACGCCTTCGTGCCGGTGAGGACGTAGCCGCCGTCCGCCTGCTTCACCGCGCGGCACTGCATGCCCGCGACGTCGCTGCCGGCGCCCGGCTCGGTGGTCGCGTAGCTCACGTGCATCGGCTCGCTCATCAGCATGCCGAGGTACTTCTTCTTCTGTTCCTCGCTGCCCGCGAGCTTGATCGGCGTGAGGCCGAGCGTGTTCGCGGTGATGCTCGTCTGGATGCCGCTGCAGCCGTAGGCGAGCTCCTCGGTCACGAGGACGGAGTCGAGATCGGAGAGCCCGGGCCCGCCGTACTCCGCGGGGAGCGTCGGGTTCACGAGGCCGATCTTCCAGGCCTCCTTGAAGACCTCCATCGGGAACTCCGACTTCCTGTCGCACTCGGGCGCAACCGGGATGATCTTCTCGCGCGCAAAGCGGCGAGCGATGTCGATGAGGGCCTGTTGCTCTTCCGTCAGCTCGAAGTCGATCATGGCGGCGCAAGGATTCCATGCGCTCCGCCCGGCGTCACGCCGGTTCTTCGGGCGTCTCGGGCGCGGCCTCGGGCAGCGACGGCTGCGGCGCCCGCGCCTCCTTCGACCGATCGAGCGCGAACTTGAAGATGATCGGGCCGAACATCTCGTTCATCGCGATGCATGCGATGGCGAGGTCGCCGAAGCCCTTGCCGAACGAGGGAAAAGCGCGGGCCGCGACCTGCGCGACGCCGATCGCGACGCCGGCCTGGGAGACGAGCGGGGCCCAGCCCCACTTGCGGAGCACGGGCGCGTCGTTGGCGACCCGGCTCGCGAGCTTCGCCGCGACGACCGTGAAGCCGACCCGTGACAGCGCAAGGGCGAGCGCGACGGGCCAGAGCAGCTTGATGAGCGGCACGTTGAGGTGTGCGCCCGCGCTCGCGAAGAACATGACGTAGACGACGGCGCCGGCCTGCTCGACACCATGGATCAGCTTGTCGCCCTGCTTCGACATGTTCTGCACGACGAAGCCGGCGACCATGAACGTGAGGAGCGCGTCGTAGTGCAGGTATTTGAGCACCTCGGTCACGCCGAACCCGAGCGCGACCAGGACGACGAGGAGCTGCTTCTCGATCAGGCGAAGGTAGACGGCGAGGATGAGGCCGAGCGTCGTCCCGAGCGCGATCGAGCCGAGGAGCTCGTGTCCGAGGACGCTGAACGCGTCGCCGGAGAGGGCGACGCCGTCGATGAGCGTGCGCGCCACCGTCATCGCCGCCGCGAGCACCACGACGACGACGAGGTCGGACGTCATGATGAACGCGAGCGTGTAGCGGGCGAGGGGGCCCTCCGCGTGCGTCTGCGAGATGATGCCGAGCGCCGCCGACGGCGAGCGGGCGATCGCGATGCAGCCCCAGAGCAGCGAGACGCCCATGACCGCCATCGGCCCGAGATCGCGCGTGAAGCTCATGAACGGCGCGAGCGCGAAGAACGTGGCGCCCACCGCGAAGAGGACGATGACGGTCTGGAAGATGGTCGCCGAGACGAGCGTGCGGAGGCCCTCCTTCACCTGCGCGATGCGGAGCTCGGCGCCGCCGGAGAGGGCGATGAGGCACAGCGCCAGCGTGTTGACCGGCGTGAGGCGCTCGACGGTCTGGTGATCGATGAGGTGGCCGACGTACGGCCCCGCGATGATGCCGGCCCCGAGATATCCGGTGAGGTGAGGGAGCCCGATGATCTCGATGAGCTCCGAGATGAGCGTCCCCGCGAGGAGCAGAAAGCCGAGCGTCGCGATGAGCGCGGCGTCGCCGCCGTGACCGGGCATGAGCCTGGCGCCCGCCCAGAAGATGCCGAAGACCACGACCAGGCCGAAGAGGTCGGCGACGCGCCCGAGCGCGGTCTTGCCGTGCGAACCGCCGCTCACGGAGCGATCTTACTCCTTCGCTTTGCGCGCGCGCTCCGCGATCTGATTCCGCGCCGCTCGAGCGCCGAGCATCCAGCCGATGACGATCCCGACGAGGAGGACGCCCGGGATGAAGATGACGTGCTCGGAGGTGGGGACGCCCACGCTCAGTCCTCCTTCGTGGCTGTCGCATCCTTCTTCTTGGGAGCGACCGCCACGTCCTGGGCCCGTTTCTCGGCTCGATCGAGCGCCGCCTCGAGGCCCGCGACGCGGGTGGTCAGCGAGGCCTGCTTCCGCCAGAGCATCACGAGCCAGCCCATGAGAATGAGCCAGATCGCGGCGTACGCTTCGACCATCAGCGTGTAGCCGTTGAAGTGCTCACCCGTCTCGGGGGTCGCCTGCATCTGGGTCGCGTTGTCGGGCGTGGGATCGGTGGTCATGACTCTCTACGCCTCCGTTCGGTCATCGAGGCCGAGCTCCAGGGCGTCCTCTTCCGCTCGCACGAGGCGCGCCCGTGCGAGCTCCAGCTTCACGCGGGCATACACGAGCGTCACCGAGAACACGGTGAACGCGATCATGCCGAGCGCGAACGCGATGCGCATGTCCGGGTGCGCGAGCCCCTGGCCTTGCCGGTCACGACCGACGGGTGCTGGCCGCCCCACTTCTGCACGCTGTAGTGGATGATCGGGAGGTTCGCCGCGCCGAGGATGCCGAGCGCCGCCGCGAACTTCCGCTCCGACGCGCCGTCTCCGGAGAAGGAACGGAGGACCGCGTAGGCCACGTAGATCAGCCACGAGAGCAGCGACGTGGTGAGGCGCGGATCCCAGGTCCAGTAGTAGCCCCAGCTCTTCGCGGCCCAGAGCGGACCCGTCACCATGACGATGAGCCCCATCACGATCGCGAGCTCGGCGCCGGCGCGGGCGAACGCGTCCGACCCGTCCGTCGGCTTGAGGAGGTACTTTACCGACCCGAGGAAGCAGACCGTCGCGCCGATGTACATCGCGTACGCGGCGGGGACGTGGAAGTAGAAGATCTTGTAGACGATGCCCATCGTCGCCTCGATCGGCGCCTTCAGGAACGTCCAGTAGATCGTGAGCAGGAGCAGCAGCGTCGACAGCGCCGCGAGCGCGTAGAAGAGCGAGCTGCCCTTCGCTCCGTTCGACGCCTTCGTAGTCGTCACCGCCGCCACATTAACACGTACCGACGAGCTCGATCACTTGTTCCAGCTCTTCTTGTCGGCGTCCGCTTTCGCTGCGATCGCCTCGTCGAGCTGCTTCGCGAACGCCTCCAGGGCGGTGTTGCCGCGATCCATGTGGAGCGCCATCACGAGCTGGATCTTGGCCTGCTTCGGATCGCCCTTCTTGAACAGCTCCTCTGCGCGGAGCACGAACGGACGCGCGCCGGGGGAGCGGATCTTGTCGACGAGCGGCGCCTTCGAGTCGGCGGCGGCGGGGCCGGGCGGGCGCTTGACCGACATCGGGCTGCCCTCCGCCTCCACGATGAGGTTCTCCGGACGGAGGATGCCGTTCTTCACCGCCTCGTCGTAGCGCGCGCGGAGGTGAGGCTCGGAGAGGACGCGCCACGCCTCCATCCCGCGACGATAGATGCGACCGATCGCGGCCTGCTCGTTCGGATGCCGCCAGCGGTGGGCGTCGGGATGGAACGTCTCCGCGAACGAATGGAACGCCGCGCGCATGTCGTCGTACTGCGCCGTCGGCGGGACGCGGAACAGGTCGTAGTACGTGATCGAGTCGAGCGCCTGCAGCCACGCTCGAAGAGCATCCGTGTCCATCGCCGGATCCTCAGTTTACGTCATCACGGTCGTCTCGGGTCAGGACGATTGACCGACGACCGGCTGCTGGGCGAACCGGTTGATCATCATGACGACCGACGACTCGTCGGCGACGCCGATGAGCTGGAGCGTGGCGCGGGCTTCCTGGCCCGTCTGCGTGTCGCGGGCGCGGATTTTCAGCGTGCCGTCAGCGTCGACCTCGAAGGTGACCGCGACCGTGACCTCGCCGCGGGAGGCCGGGCGGAGGCCGGAGAGCTCGACCTCGCCGAGGAAGGTGTTCTCGGCGAACATCGTGCCCTCGCCCTGCGCCACGCGCACGCGCACGGTCGTCTGCATGTCGCGGCCCGTGGCGAAGCGACGGGTGCGCTCGCAGGGGATCTTGGAGTTTCGCGGGATGATGATGTCGGTGTACCCGCCCGCCGTCTCGACGATGAGCCCGCGCGGCGTGACGTCGACGAGGACCGGCGACTGGTACTGAATGTCGGGGGTCGGGCCCTGCGGGGGGATCGAGATGTCCTGGCCGGGCGCGCCCTGGAACGCGCCCGCGCCGAAGTCGAGCGGCACCGACGCGTCCGGCGGCGGCGCGGAGTTGAAGCCGCCGAACATCTGGGGCTGCTGCGACGGCTGATGTTGCGGCGGGTTGGACGGCGCGGTGCCGAAGCCACCGAAGGCCGGAGGCTGCGATGGATTCTGGTTCGGATAGCCCGGCGGCGGTCCAGAGCCGAACCCACCGAATGGCTGCGGGTTGGGCGGGGCACCGGAGCCGAAGCCGCCGAACGCGGGCGGCTGCGAGTATGGCTGGGGCGGCGGCGCGGACGGCTGGGGCGCCGGCGCGAAGTGCTGTTGCGGGGGCGGCGGCTGGACCGGCGGCACCTGGAACTGCTGCGTCGTCTCCTGCATCGGCGGTCGCTGCGGGACGGGCGGCGGCGCCTGCATCGGCGGTGGGGCCGGCGGCGGCGCCGTGACGGTGCGCGCCGGCTTCGGCTGCGGGACGGGCGGCGCGGGAGCGGGGCCCGGCGGCGAGATCTGGGTGCGCGCGGGCATCGCCTGCGTGGCGGGCGGCGCGTCGGGCTTGGCGGCCGGGATCTTCGCCTGGCTCTGCTTGATCGCGGGCGGCGGCTGCTTCGCGCCCGGAGGCACGCGCGGACGCTGCGAGGGGGGCGGCTCGTCGCCGATCTTCTCCATCGGCCCGAAAGGCTGCGGGGCGATGAGCGGCGGCGGCTTGGCGCCCATCGACGGCACCGTCTGCTGGCCGGGCTTCCGCGCCGGCTTCGCACGCGCGACGACGGCCGGAAGATCCTGCCGGTCGATGAGTGACTCGTCACGCGCCCCGGCCTCGCCGGATCCGCGACCGCTGGGGACAAGACTCGCGTCCTTCTTGGCGGCCGGATTCTCGCCCGGCTCGAGCTGCACGGTGCGTCCGGCGCCGAGCGCGGGCGCGATGCCCTTCACCGTCTCCGGGGGCCTCCTGCCGTCGTCGACGAAGCCCTCCGCCAGCGCCTTCGCGCGAGCGGCGGCGATTTCGTTGGTCACGCCCGTCTCCGTCTGCGTGGAGGAGGAGGTCGAGACGAGCGAGAGGTCGCCGATCTGGCCGAAGCCCGGGTTCGTGACGCCGGCGTTGGTGTTGACGCCCGTCGTGGAAATCAGGGAAAGGTCGGCGACCGCGCCAAACGGGCCATCCGGCAATTCCGCGGGAGGCGGAGGCGGGGCGGGCGGGGCGGACGGCGACGCGGCGGGCATCCGGCGCGACGAGGGCGGCGGCTGCGAGCCCTTCTGGCCGCCACGCGCGAGGTGCGGGGGCATGCGGCCGGTCGAGGTCGCGAAGACGGAGGGCGGCTCGTCGATGCGGTTGTAGTCGGGGACGTGGCTCGCGAACGGCGACCGACCCTGGCCGCCTCCCGGCGGACCCGGCTGCGGCGCGGCTTGTGTGACCGTGTTCGGGTCGGCCGCCTCCGAGGAGGGCTGACCCTGCGGCACCCACTCGAACGGCGCGGGCGCCTGCAGATCGGGGAGCGACTGCAGCGAGGGATCGTCCTCGAACGCCTGCGAGCGCCCGCCAGGGTTCGGCTGCGTCTGCGGCGGCGCGAGGCCGGGATTCGTGCGGCGCTGGTTGGCCGGTCCTCCGAGCCCTGGTCCCTGGCCGGGCCTCGCCTGTACCGGCGGCGCGTTCGAGCCGACGGTCGACGCGAAGCCGAGGTGCCCGGGCGGCGCCTGCGATCCGACCGTCGACGCAAAGCCGAAGGCGGGCGGCTCGCTCGCGAAGGCGGGCTTGAGCATCGACGGATCGAGCTCGCTCGTCTGCGTGAACTCCTGCTTGTCGACCTGGGGCTTCATCGCGCCGCGGCCGGGAGGGGCGGGGATCGAGCGGCGCTTCTGGCCTTCCGTGAGCGCGGCCGCCTGGATCGCGGCGCCGATGGCGACGACCTCGTCCGGGTTCACGCGGTCCATCGGCTGCGAGCCGAAGAACGCCTCGACGCGCTTCCGCACGAGGGGAGCGCGCGTGGAGCCGCCGACGAGGATGACCTTGTCGAACGAGGTCGGCGAGAGGCGCGCGAGCGTGAGCGCGTCTTGCGTGACCTTGAACGTCCGATCGACGAGCGGCGTCATCGCCGCCTCGAGATCGCGGCGCGTCATCGTGAACGTGTAGTTGATCGACGAGCCGCCCATGCCGTGGGCGAGTTCCTTCATCACGACGGTGTGCGTCTCCGCGGTGGAGAGCGCGATCTTGATCTCCTCCGCCGTCGTCTTGAGGCGCTCGTATGCCTGCGGATCGGAGCGGACGTCCTGGCGGTACTGCTTCAGGTAGCTCTCCGCCATGCGGTCGGCGATGAGCTGATCGACGTCATCGCCGCCGAGGAAGGAGTCGCCCGCGGTCGCGAGGACCTCGAAGACGTTGCCGTTGAGATCGAGCAGCGTGCAGTCGAAGGTGCCGCCGCCGAAGTCGTAGACGGCGACGCGCTCGCTGCCCGTGCGCCCGAGGCCGTAGGCGAGCGCGGCCGCGGTCGGCTCGTTGAGGATGCGGAGGACCTCGAGGCCGGAGACGCGACCGGCGACCTTCGTCGACGCGCGCTGGAGCTCGTTGAAGTGCGCGGGCACCGTGATGACGGCGCGCTCCACGGGCTGGCCGAGCGCCGCCTCCGCGATCTGGCGCGACCGCTTGAGCACGAACGCGCTGATCTCGGGCAGCGTGTAGTCCTGATTGCGTGCGTGGACGAGCGGGCCCTGACCGGGCCCTTCGCGGAGCTCGAACGGGAAGCGCTGCTTCGCCTGGACGATCTCCGGGCTGCCCCACGAACGGCCGATGAGCCGCTTGTGGCTGTACACCGTGTTCCGCGCGTCGATGACCCGTCGCGCCTTCGCGGCGCCGCCGACGAGAACATCACCGTTCGGATGGAAAGACACGACGCTCGGGAGGAGTCGGGCGCCCTTCTCATCCGCGAGAACATGCACCTTTCCTGCACGGACGGCGGCGACGACCGTGTTGGTCGTCCCAAGGTCGATGCCGACGACGCTCATGTGCAGAAAAGCTATCAGGTTTCGCTGGGGGCAACGAAAGAATGGCAGCGATCGGGCGGCCGCTTTACGGCTATCCTCGCAGCGCTTTGGGGCATTCGACGACGATGGGACCCATAACGCTCGGTGGGTGGCGAGCGTTGCCGCGAGGCGGGTATTACGTGCCCACGTCGAAGGGCCCCATCCAGATCGGCATGCCGCCCGAGACGATCAAGGACGTCATGGAGCTGAAGCTCGACGTTCCGATCGCATATGTCCTGCCGCGGGAGCTCTTCGACCGGCGCCGCGGCCTCTCCGTGGCCGAGTTCGAGTTCCCTGCATACTACAGCTTCTTCTTGTTGAAGCGTCGCTGCCGGCTCGTGGTCGCCTCGCTCGACGTCGAGCGCCGCGTCCGGTCCATCTTCCAGGAGTCGCTTTTCGGTCCGAGCTCTCAGCCGCTCCCGAGCGAGTACGCCGACGGCTTCCCCGAGTCGCACCGGCCGGACTTCGAGAAGGAGAGCAACTACTTCCGCACCGTGCCGGGCAAGGGCCGGCTCAACGTCGACGACCTGCTCGAGTTCATCGTCGCCGACGAGAACGGTGTGGCGGTCGTCCAGGACGTCAAGCTGACGTTCGGCGGCGACATGATCACGGTCACCGACGGCGTCCGCGATCTCGCGACCATCGGCGCCACCATCAGCCTGCCGCCGCGCCAGGAGACGGATCCGGACGCGCCGCCGCTCTCGTTCAGCCCGCCCACCTTCGGCGTGACGGTGCTCGGCGCGAGTCACGGCTTCGACCCTTCCGGCAAGACGACCGGCTTTCTCCTCTGGATCGGCGGGCGCGCCATCCTCGTCGATCCGCCCACCGACTCCACGGAGTACCTCCGCGTCCGTGGCGTGGCGCCGAAGACGATCGACGGCGTCATCCTCACGCACTGCCACGCCGATCACGACGCCGGCACGTTCCAGAAGCTCCTCGAGGAGTCACGGATCAGCCTCTACACGACGCCGCACATCCTCGGCTCGTTCCTCCGGAAATACTCCGCGCTGTCGGGCCTCTCCGAGGACCTCCTCCGCCGCACGTTCCAGTTCTACCCGGTGCGCATCGGTGAGCCGGTGCACGTCCGCGGCGGCGAGCTGTGGTTCCGCTACACGCTCCACTCCATCCCCACGATCGGCGTCGACGCGTTCTACGGCAATCGCAGCATCTCGATCTCGGGCGACACCCTCTACGACCCCGAGCGCATCACCAAGATGTACGAGGAGGGCGTGTTCACGAAGCAGCGCTACGAGTCGCTCGTCGCGTTCCCGGAGCACCACTCCGCCATCCTGCACGAGGCCGGCATTCCGCCGCTCCACACGCCGACGACCGCGCTCGCGGCGCTCTCCGAGGAGGTGAAGAAGCGCCTCTACCTCGTGCACATCGCGGCCAAGGACGTCCCCACCGACAAGGGCCTCGTCGCGGCGCGCGTGGGGCTCGAGCACACGATCCGCGTCGAGTCGACGAGCGCGCCCCGCTTCAGCGACGCGATCGAGCTCCTCGACAACATCGCGATGGTCGACTTCCTCCGCGACCTGCCGCTCTCACGCGCGCGCCACCTCCTGCAGGTGTCGATGCGCATGACGATCCCGCAGGGCGAGAAGATCGTCACCCAGGGCACGCACGGCGACAGCTTCTACATCATCGTCCACGGCACGGTGGAGATCGTGCGCGACGGCGTGCCCGTGAATCGCTATCGCGCGGGCGACTACTTCGGCGAGATGGCGATCCTGCTCGATCGCCTTCGCTCCGCGGACGCGGTCGCGATCAGCGACGTCGACCTCATCGCCATCGATCGGAACGACTTCCTCTCCGTGCTCCGCGGCAGCGAGATGCTCACGCGCCTCGAGCGCCTCGTCCGGGTCCGTGACGAGGGCGCGTGGGAGCTCCTCGCCAAGAACGCGGTCCTCGCGTCGCTCACGAGCGCGCAGAAGACGCAGCTCCAGACGTACCTCGTGCCGTGCGAGGTGAGCGAGCCGCAGGTGCTCTGGCAGGCGGGAGAGGTGCCGGCGAACGCGTACCTCGTGGACGACGCGATCGTGACGCTGCGCGGTCCGGACGGCGATCTGAAGCCGTTCGCGACGGGCGCGTTCGTGGGCGAGGTCGACGCGCTCCGCACGGGCTCACCGGCGAAGAGCTCGGCTCGCGTCACGCGCACCGGAAAGCTCTTCTCGATCGGCACCGAGGACCTGACGAAGTTCTTCGAGGACAACCCGGGCGTCTACCTGAGCTTCCTCGGCGCGCGCTTCATCGAATAGCGGTGAGGAGGCGCGGCCAGACCCGTTCGAGGTCCGCGCAGCTTGCGCACCGCTGCGCGTAGTGGTCGATCCACATCCGGAGGTCCTTCCGGCGGGCGAGCTTCGCGACCGCGAGGGCGCTCACGGGCAGCTCCAGTCGGGCGGGTACTTCCCGTCGATCGTGACGGCGTCGAAGACGGCCTCGCTGGGGCTGACGAGGACGGGCATCGCGCCTGCGGGAGGCGCGCCGAACTGCGCCACGCGCTCCGAGATCTTCGACTTCTGCGGGGCGACGAGGTCGCACGGCCAGAGGTCGCTCTTCCTGTCCAGCGCGGCGCAGCGCGTCTTCGTGAGCGACAGGACCGACGCCGCCACGACCACGCGAACCGGATCGTACTCGCGCGAGAACACTCCGATGCGATCGCACGCGGTGGCGGCCGCCTCCTTCGGCTTCTGCTTCAGCGCGACGAAGGCCTCCATCACGAGCGCGAGCTCGGCGTTGTTGAGGTTCCGCGGCGCGACCGACGCCCCGACGCGATCGGTGTCGGAGCCCGCGAACTCGCGGCGCGAGGCGTTCATGTGATTCTGGTAGGCCTGCAGCCCGATCTCGGCCACGTTCGGCGCGTCGAGCGGACAGCGTCGCGCCGCGCGGACGTAGAGGAGCGAGGACGCGGACGCCTTCTGGAGGGCGGGGCAGGTCTCCTTTCGCACGAGCTCCTGCGCCGGCGGCGGGAGCTCGTCGAACGCGCGGACCCAGCCGTCCTCGTCGGTCCCTGGCCGCGCGGGGCGGAGGGTGGTCGCGACGACGAACTTCGCGGCGAGCTCGGGGCCGCTGTCCTCCGCGATGGCCTGGGCGATCTCGCCCCAGGCGCGCGCGGAGCCGCTCTCGCAGTCGAGGATCTGCATCGCGCGCGGCTCGACCGCGCCGAGCTTCGACCACTCCGGCTTCGGCCCGGACCCGAGCGGCGCGTTGCAGTCCGCGAGGTAGCGATTGGCGCGACGGAGCCGCACCACGCTCCACGGCTTGCCCGGCCCGCAGCGATGCGCGATCGCCTTGCCCGACGCGTCCTCCGCGAGCTCGGCGCGCTCGCAGGGCGGCACCTGGATGTCGAGGGCCGGCTGCGTCTTCAGCTCGAGGTGGCAGTCGGTGTCGGAGCCGACCTTCTTGCAGCGGTAGACCGCCGGCACCACGACGCCGTCCTCGAGCTTCGCCTGCTCCTCCGGTCTGGGGGTGCAGGCGAGCGCGAAGAACGCGAACGCGAGGGAGAGCGCTCCCGGAAGACGCATCGAACCGTGACGTTCAGCCGTCGGCGTTGATCTTCTCGATGAGCTCTTTCAGCGTGGCGTCGGACTTCTCGTTGTCGACCTGACACGTCCCGGCCGCGTCGTGACCGCCGCCGCCATAAGAGAGCGCGAGGTCACCGACCTTCGTCTTCGAGCTGCGGTCGAGGATCGACTTGCCGATCGCGAACACGGTGTTCTGCTTCTTGAGACCCCACATCTCGTGGATCGAGATGTTGCACTGCGGGAAGAGGGCATAAATCATGAAGCGGTTCGTCGCCCAGATGTTGTCCTCGTGGCGGAGATCGAGGACGACGAGGTTCTTGTGCACGGTGGAGCACCGCATGATCTGCTCGCGCGCCTTCGCCTCCTGCTCGCGATAGAGGACGACGCGCTCTTTCACGTCTGGCGTCTCGAGGATCTCGTCGACCGTCTTCGTCAGACACATGTCGATGAGGTCCATCATGAGCTGGTAGTTCGAGATGCGGAACTCGCGGAAGCGGCCGAGGCCGGTGCGCGGATCCATCAGGTAGTTGAGGAGCGTCCACTTGCTCGGCGAGAGGATGTCCTCCTTCGAGTACTGCGCAGCGTCGGCCTGGTCGACCGCCTTCATCATCTCGTCGGAGATGCGCGGGAACTTCTCCTTGCCGCCGTAGTAGTCGTACACGACGCGCGCCGCGCTCATCGCCTTCGGGTCGATGATGTGATTCTCGGGCTTCTCCGCGACGCGCTTCGCCTCGCTCGCGTGGTGGTCGAAGGCGAGATGAACGCCCTTCACGTACGGGACGTTCGTCGTGATGTCGCGATTCGTGATCTCGACCTTGCCATCCTGCATGTCTTTCGGATGGACGAACTTGATCTCGTCGAGCATGCCGAGCTCCTTGAGGAGCACTGCACACACGAGGCCGTCGAAGTCACTGCGCGTCACGAGGCGAAACTTGTCCGTCATCCGCTCCCTCTTTTCCGGCGAAACCTTGCCGACTACCGAAGAACGGACGAGCGTAAACGAAGTTCAGCCGATCAGGGGTGGCTAGCGACCGTGGAGAGCCACTCCACGACCGTCTCGAGGCCCGTCTCCAGCCGCATTTGGGGCTCCCAGCCCAGCTCGCGCCGGGCGCGGGAGATGTCGGCGAACGTGGCCTCCACGTCGCCGAGGGGCACCGGGGCCCGCTCGATGACCGGCTTCTTCCCCGACGCGCGGCCCATCGCGGTCACGAGGTCTGCGAGCGAGATCGGGGCGCCGGAGCCGAGGTTGTAGGCGCGAGCGCCGGCAGGCGCCTTCTCGGCGGCGGCGATGATCCCAGGGACGATGTCGTCGACGTGCGTGAAGTCGCGTCGCATCGAGCCGTCGCCGAACATCGTGATCGGCCTGTCCGCCATGATGTCACGGAGGAAGGAGGTGATCGCCATCTCGGGCCGCTGCCACTTCCCGTAGACGGTGAAGAAGCGCAACATCGGGACACGCATCGACGGCGTCTTCTTGACCATGGCCATGGCCGCCAGCTCCGCGGAGCGCTTGCTCGCGGCGTAGGGTGACTCGGGCTCGACCGCCGGCTCCTCTTCCTTCGCCGGGAGCGGGGTGGAGTTGCCGTAGACGGAAGAGCTCGACGCGAACGCAAACGTCTCGATCCCGGCGCGCTGGGCCGCGTCGAGGAGGTTCGCCGTGCCCTCCACGTTGACCGCCATGTAGCGCGCCGGATCGGCGAACGAGGGGCGCACCCCCGCGAGGCCAGCGAGATGGATGACCCCGTCGATGCCCTCCACGAGCGTCGGGTCTCGCTTGGTGACGCACTGCTCGATGACCTCGATACGCTCGGCGTAGCGCTTCGCGAGCTCGGCCGCGTGGCGTCGCTTGAAGGCGGCGGGGTAGGGCGCGTCCGAGAAGTCGTCGACGACGCGCACGCGGTCGCCGCGCTCGAGCAGCGCCGTCGAGAGGTGATGGCCGATGAACCCGACGCCTCCGCTGACGAGCCAGCGCTTCACCCGCGATGCCTCAAAAAGCCGACGGGCGGTCGGGGCGGACGTTCATGGCGACGCCGATCCCCTGGTACCGGAGGCCGGCCTTGAGCACGTCGCCCGGACGCCAGATGTTGCGCGCGTCGACGACGAGCGGGGAGGCGCCGCTGAGCCGCTTCTTCATGTCGGCGAAGCTCGGCGCGCGGTAGCTGCGCCACTCCGTGAGGAGGACGAGCGCATGGGCGCCGTCGAGCGCGTCGTAGTCGCGGTTCTTCACCGTGACCTTGTCTCCGAACAGCTTCTGGAAGTTTGGGCCGGCCTCGGGATCGTGGCCGGTGACCTTGGCGCCCTTCTGGAGGAGCACGTTCACGAGCTTCACCGACGGTGCTTCACGGATGTCGTCCGTCTCGGGCTTGAACGCGAGGCCCCAGATCGCGATGTGCTTGCCGGCGATGCCGCCCTCGAGGGCGTTGTCGACGAGCTGCGCGAGGAAGTGCGCCTGCTCCTCGTTCGCGGTGTGCGCCGCCTCCGCCATGCGCATCGGCACGTCGTGCTCGCGGCCGAGCGCGCTGAGGGCCTGCACGTCCTTCGGGAAGCACGAGCCGCCGTAGCCGGGGCCCGCGTAGAGGAACTTCTTGCCGATGCGCGAGTCGGTGCCGACGCCGCGACGGACCGAGTGAATGTCGGCCCCGGTGGCGTGGCAGAGCCGCGAGAGCTCGTTCATGAACGAGATGCGGATCGCGAGCATCGTGTTCGAGGCGTACTTGATGAGCTCGCTCGAGCGCGGGTCGGTGACGACGAGGCGCTCACCGGAGAGCTGCAGCGGCGCGTAGAGCTCGCGGAGCAGCTCGCGGGCTTCGTCGGTGCGCGCGCCGACGACGACGCGATCGGGCTTGAAGAAATCGTTGACCGCGTCGCCTTCCTTGAGGAACTCCGGGTTGGAGACGACCTCGAGGTCGACCTTCGAGGTCGAGAGGCGCGCCTGCACCTTGTCGCAGGTGCCGACCGGCACCGTGCTCTTCACGACCACGACCGCCTTCTTCGTCGCGACCTTCGCGATCGTGTCGGCGGCGGCCATGACGTACGACAGGTCGGCCGCGCCATCGGGGCCGGGCGGGGTGCCGACGGCGATGAAGTACGCGTCGACGGAGTCGAACGGGGCGTCGATCTTCGTCGAGAAGTGAAGGCGACCGTTGCGCTGGTTGCGGTGAATCAGGTCCGCGAGGCCCGGCTCGTAGATCGGCACCTTGCCGTCGGAGAGCTTCGCGATCTTCTCCGGATCGATGTCGTAGACGAGGACGTCGTGACCGAGGTCCGAGAGCCCGGTGCCGCTGACGAGACCGACGTATCCAGCACCAAAAACGACGAGACGCATTTCTGAGCGCGGTTCTAGTGTTGCGGTCGCCCTGGAGCAAGCGTGCGCGCGCTACTTGGCGTCGCCGCCGGCGTCCGACGAGCCGCTCGACGTGCTGCCCGAGCTGTTCCCGGAGCCGCCCGAGCTCGACGACACCTGACAGTCGGTGTCGATGCAGCCGTTGCCGGTGCGTGGCGGAGCGTCGGGGCCGGTCTCCGACTCGCACGCGGAGGCGAGACCACACAGCGCCACCAGCGCGGTGAGAAGCAGGGGCCCGAATTGAAAAGATCGATTCATGTTCGCTCCGGGTGTCGGCGGAAGAGCCACCAGCCCCCGCGATGCTCCTCGAGGGTCAGACGGTCCGGAGTCTGCGGCGGCGCCGCGTCCGGACGGGTGCGGATGAGGACGTAGTCCCAATCCTCGAGATGATAGGCCGGCCAGTCGATGCTCTTCAGATTACTCTCGCTGTAGCTGGACGGAAGCCGGAGAACGGGATTTTCCGGGGTGGCGTAGAGGGCCGTCCCTTGATGCAGCCAGATATCGCTGACGACGATGGGGCGCTCTACCATCACGAGCTTGTCGTAGTGGACGAACGGGTGCGCCGTGAACACGTCACTGTTGGGATCCAGCGGTAGGTTGAGGAGGCGGACCTCCGCCGGCACACGTGCAAGGACCTCGCGGTAGCCGCGCGCCTCGGCCTGGAACCGGTATGACGCCACCATCGCGAGGAGCGCGACCGTCGACGCGACGACGGGCGGGCCCCAGTAGAGGCCGAGCGCAAGCGGGCGCGGCAGCGCTTCGCGATGGATGCCGAGGAGCGCGAGGATGAGCGCGACGGGGACGAGCCGCCCGTCGACGAACCCGAACCAGCCCACGGCGTGCGGCAGCGCGAGGAAGACGACGCCGATCGCGCCGGCGCACGCGTACAGCGCGCGCGAGGTACGGGCGGCGCGGTCCTGACGGCCGCGCAAGGAGCGCACCGTCATCACCGCGCATGCGAGGGTGAAGAGGAGGAGCGAGGCGCCGACCAGGGAGTCGATCCCGGTGCGCGTCATCAGCGTAGGGGTGACGAGGAGCCCGAGCTTGTCGAGCGGACCCTGAAAGCGAGGGACGGTGTCGTGGTAGCGCGAGACGGTGCCGGGCGGCGTGCCGCCCCGCTCGATCCACGCGACGTACGCGGCGAGCGCGAGCCCGGGGATGAGGGCGCGCAGGCGGACGAAGCGAGCCTTGCGCTCTCCGGTCACGAGCGCGGACAGGCCGGCGCAGGCGATGAAGAGGAGGAACGCGTGCCCGTGCGCGACGAAGATCGCGGGCGTGAACGCGGCGATGAAGAGCTCGAGCCTCCGCGTGGCCCCCGCCTCGTCGACGCGGACCATGAGGTCGAGCCACAGCGTGAGGCCCAGGAGGAGGAACGCGACGCCGAGCAGATAGCTCGCGAAGCCCATGAGCGTCATGATCCCGAACGACAGCGTGAGGCCCAGGAACCCGTACGTCGGCGCGTGGTCGCCGTGGAGGCGCCGGCGCGCGAAGAGCATCGCGAGCGGCGTGGCGATGACCGGGAGCGAGCCGAGGAGACGCACCGCGGTGAGCGGCGACGTCGCGCTCATGAACGTCTCGCCGAGGAAGCGGAAGAGCGAGTACGGCCCGATGTGTGGCGCGAGGACGAAGTACTTCTGATCGAACGCGGAGGTCGCGAAGCGATGCCGGAGCGCGATGAGGCCGGCGTGCGCGGGCAGGTCCTGGAAGGGAAGGGCGTCGAACGCCCAGAACACGAGCACGGCGAGGACGCCGACTGCGCCGAGGCCGATCCATTGCCCGCGCGAGGACGTGCGCTTGTCGTCGGAGGAGGCCGACTCGACCGCATCGTCCATTCGCGCTGCCTGGCTGGCCATGGCGTCGAGCAGGCTTATGGCACGGCGTCACCAGCGGAGCCAGCCAAGCTCCGTCGCAGCGGCGAGCGCGAGCGAGATCACGGTCACCTCGACCGCGAACCTCGCGGTTCGCTTGAGGATCTTGTACCCGACGACGATCGCGACGGCGGCCACGAGCAGGGCAGGTACGCCCGTATGCGCCGAGACGTAGTGAATCGCGGCCTTCGCCGCCGGCAGGACCTTCACCACGCCGGAATCGAACCCGGGCGGCGGCGGCCGGGCCAAGTTCGGCGTTTTCGCCGGCCGCGCGGACCACTAGAGTCCGCGTCATGAAGCTCGAAGACTTGAAGATCATCGTCTCCGGTGGAGCCCAGGGCATGGGCCGTCATTTCGCGCTGCGCCTCGCCGAGGCCGGCGCTCAGGTCGCGATCGCGGACGTGAACGAGGTCGGTCTGGCCGAGACGGTCGAGGCCTCGAAGGGCGCGAAGGGCAAGATCCACGCGAAGAAGCTCGACGTCTCCAGGGAGGACGAGGTCGGCGCGTACGTGGAGTGGGCGGCGGGCGCGATGGGCGGGCTCAACGGCCTCATCAACAACGCGGGCATCCTCCGCGATGGTCTCCTCGTGAAGAAGGACAAGGAGTCGGGCGCGATCAAGAAGCTCTCGAAGGAGCAGTGGGACGCGGTCATCGGCGTCAACCTCACGGGCGCGACGCTCCTCTGCCGCGACGTGGTGGCCAAGATGGCCGAGACGAACTCGCGCCCGGGCGTCATCGTCAACATCTCGAGCATCGCGCGCCACGGCAACCGTGGTCAGTCGAACTACACGGCCGCGAAGTCCGCGCTCGCCGCGAACACCGTCACGTGGTCGAAGGAGTTCGCGCCCTTCGGCATCCGCGTCGGCGCCGTCGCGCCGGGCATGATCGAGACGCCGATGACGCAGGGCATGAACCAGAAGGCGCGCGATGCGCTCGTGGCCGCGATCCCGGTCGGCCGCATCGGCCTGCCCGAGGACATCTGGCTCGGCGTGAAGTTCGTGATCGAGTGTGACTATTTCAACGGCCGCACCATCGACGTCGATGGCGGCCTCTCGATGTAGCTCTTCCGGATGACATACCAACGCCCGCTCGACTCCGTCGAACGGGCCCAGGGGAAAGCATGAAGACTCAATCGATCGCCGTGGTCGCGGCGCTGTCCGCGTTCGCCGTCGTCGCCGATGCCGCGCCCGGCAGCGACAAACCTGCCATCGGTCCCGGGATGACGCCACAGTCGCGGGCGTCTGCGGAGCTCGCGAGCGGCGTCGAGATCCCCGAGATCGCGATGACATGCGGGAGCAACTACTCCGCGTACGTCAACGTGACGAACCACGGCTCTGGACCCTACGCGGGCAAGGTCGTCTTCACGGTCGGCAACTCGGTGAAGACGCAGACCTTCGACCTGGCACCGAAGGAGACCAGGAAGATGACGGTCATGCACGACAAGCCGCTCAACTGTCAGGGGCCCATCGGGCTCCCGAAGGTCGACGTCTTCAAGGGCAATGACAAGGTCGCGGGCAAGACCCTCACGCCGAAGTCGTTCAACGCCGAGAAGCTCTTCCCGCAGCCGCCGCCGGGCCAGGTCTGGGTGCGCCGGATGTCGGTCGCGGGCACGTGCGGGCAAGCCGCGCAGGGCTCCGCGGACCTGTTCGTCACCGCCGGGCTTCCCCAGTCCGTGCAGGCCGACGCGAACTTCGGTGGTCCGCCCGCGTTCAAGGCGTTCACGGTTGCCCCGAACAGCGGCACGCCGGTGAAGGCCGCCTCGGCGCCCGTCGACTGTCAGGGCGCGAGCGGCATCCCTGCGTTCCATGCCTATCTCCAGCTCCCCGGCGGCCCGGGCCAGGCGAGCCAGGCGCTCCTTGTGGACAAGCTGACGTTCACGCCCGGCTGACGGGGCCTTCGGTCCCACATTTGCTCACAGCGCCCCCGCGGCCGCCCGTGGCAAGCTCCTCCGCGCGGAATTTCAAAATTCCGATTGCGTGACCGAGACTTATCCGTCAAAGAGTGATCAGCCGTTCCGTGACGGTTCTGTGAACTTTTTATGGCGATAGTCGAGCTGACGCAGGAAGTCTTTGCGGCAAGCGACGCCGCCGCCGAGGGGGCGGGCAGGGTCAGGGTCGGGGTCCATGATGCGTCCCGGCTCGAGTGGTCCCTCTCGGTTCCCTTGCCCGAACCGAAGGACGGCGCCTCGCGCTACTCGCTTCGCGTCGAGATGCACGTGCCGCACAACGCGTACGTGCGTCACGTCCCGTGGGACCAGATGCAGGCGTTCACGCGCCTCGACGGTCCCGCGTACGCCGCCATTGGCGATGTCGTCACGATCGACGCGCTCCGCCGCGGCGCGCTCGCGATGGCGAACCAGCTCGCCCGCGCGAGCGACGGCTTCCAGCGCCACTGCCGCCTCGCGGGCTCGCTCTTCGCGACCGCGCCGCACAGCGAGCTCGAGGACGCGCTCACCATCTGGATCGAGGCCGCGGTGCGCATCGCCCAGGAGGCGCGCGAGCGGCTCTGCGTGGGCGAGCCGCCGGAGCCGGTGGAGCTCGTGCGCGAGCGCAAGCTCGTCGACGAGTACGTCAGCGTGCGCGTGCTCGAGATGCTCGCGGGCGCGGGCCGCGGCATCGCGAACATCGTCGACTCGAAGAGCCCGTACGTGAAGCGGCTCGAGCCGGTGCTCGCCGTCGTCGAGGAGAAGCTCGGCAGCGCGCTCGCGGGCGAGCTCGATTACCGCGCGAAGCACGGCTACACGGTCGCGGACCCGACCTCGGCGCAGGCCCTCGAGAAGTACCTCGATCGCGCCAGCCGCCTGAAGAAGCACTTCCAGGAGGTGCTCTTCCTCGAGCAAGAGAGCTTCAAGACGGCAGAGCGCGCCTACCACTGGATCGCGGCGTTCGCGGCCGTCGTCGCGTCGACGTGGGCGTTCGCGTGGCAACTCGCGCTGCTCCAGCGCGCGCAGCAGAACAACGCGAGCGCGACCCTGAGCTCCGGCTTCCTGATGCTCGTCGTCGTCGCCGGCATCGTCTACGCGTCGAAGGATCGCCTGAAGGAGATCGGGCGCAACTGGATGACCCACCGCGTGCACAAGGTGTGGGGCGCCGAGCGCATCACGCGCTACCGCGCGCCGCGCCGCCGTCTGCCCGCGCGCGACGTGGTGGTGAGCGCGCGAGAGACCTTCAGCCAGGCCGTGAAGAACACGCCCGACCCGCTGAACCCGGAGTGCGGCGCGAGCACGATCACGACCGTGCTCAAGTACGAGCACAACGGCGAGGTGGTCCCGAACGCGGTGCTCCTCGGCTCCGGCGTGCGCCGCGTGAAGCACGTCTTCCGCTACGACCTCTCGCCGCTCTTCGCGCGCCTCGACGACGCGACGAAGCCGGTGCCCGTCCTCGACGACGTGACCCGCAAGGTTCGCTTCATCGATGCGCCGCGCTGCTACCGCGTGCCGATCACGGTCGAGGTGGAGTCGGGCGGCGCGAAGCACATCGAGCACCGCACCCTCGTGATGCACAAGCGCGGCCTCGAGCGCCTCGAGAGCGATCGCGACTCCGAGGACTCGACCCGCAGCCTCTCCGAGATCGGCCTCGAGCCGGGCTGAGCCAAACGAAGGCCAAACTGGGATCGACAATCGCGGCGACTCCTGCAGGTTGCATCGATATGTCTCGTTCCGAGCAAGCATGAAGGCCGTCGGTCGCGCAGGAATCGTCGCTGCAACCCTGGTCCTCACCGGCCCCGCCTTCGCGCAGCCGGACGAGCCGAAGCCCGCCCCGCCGCCCGCGGGCGCGCCGCCCGTCGACCCCACCGAGCCGAGCGCGCCCGCGCCGCCCGCCGCCCAGCCGCCCGCGGACAAGCCCGCCGACCAGGCGCCGGCGCCCCCGACCGCGCCCGGCTCGAAGCCGCTCCGCCAGCTCGGTGAGGAGCTGACCCCGAAGGCGACCGAGGCTCCGCCTCACCACAACGTGCGGTTCACCGCGGACCCCGTCGGCGACACGGGCATCATCTTGCTCGGCCTCACGTTCGGCATCCTCTCGAGCGAGATCCTGTCGACCGGCGAGATTCAGCCTCAGCAGATCAGCCCCACGTTCAAGACCACCAACCTCCTCGGCATCGATCGCGGCGCCATCACGCAGAAGCTCGACTCGAACGCGAATCAGCTCTCGAACTTCGGCCTCTACGCGTCGATCGCGTACGTCGCGGGCGACACCATCGCGGACATCTTCCGCGAAGGAAAGATCGCGGCCCTCGTCGACTTCATCATGTACGCGGAGGCGGCCACCATCACGCAGGGCGTGACGAACCTCGCAAAGATCGCGTTCCGTCGCCCGCGTCCGATCGCCTACATCGAGCGCAACGACTACATCGCGAAGGGCGGCGATCCGAACACGTACGACAACAGCGACACGGACAGCGCCCTCTCGTTCTTCTCGGCCCACTCGTCGCAGGTCGCCGCCATGAGCGCGGCCGCCACGTACATCGCGTTCAGCCGGTCGCCGAAGGGCGTTCGCCCCTGGATCACGCTCGGCGTGGGCGCCGCGCTCACCAGCTTCGTCGCGTACGAGCGTGTGCGGAGCGGCAATCACTTCCCGACCGACGTGATGGCGGGCGCGCTCGCGGGCGCGGCCGTGGGCGGCCTCGTCGTGCACCTCCACCGTGAGGACTCCGTGAAGCAGCGGCCGGTGTGGATCGGCCTCACGCCCGTCGTGGACGGCGGCGTCCTCGGCGCGAGCGGCCGCTTCTAGATTTGGACCCTCGACCGCCCATTTTCGAGCGGAGCCGCCGGCCCTCGACTACAAGGACGCGTCGTGGACCGCTCGCGCATCTGGCCCGACTTCCGCGCGGAGCACGTGCTCTTCGAGGACGCCGACGTCATCGCCGTGCACAAGCCCGCGGGCGTCTCGTCGCAGGCCGCGGATCCGGAGCGCCCCGACGACGTGGTGACGCGCCTCCACGCCTTCCTCGCCGCGCGCGACGGGAGGGCGGCGTATCTCGGCGTCCATCAGCGGCTCGATCGCGACACGAGCGGCGTGATGCTCTTCACGAAGCGCGCCGAGCTCAACGCGGCGGTCGCGGCGCAGCTCGAGAAGCGCACCGTCGAGAAGCGCTACCTCGCCGGCGTCATCGGCTGGCGCGGACCGAAGCGCACCACGCTCACCGACATGCTCGCGCCCGGCGAGTCCGGCGAGATGCAGGTCGTCCGCGGCGGCAAGCGCGGTCAGCGCGCTGTCACGCACGTCACGTTGAAGGAGTCGCGCGGCGACCGCGCGCTGCTCGAGCTCGTGCTCGAGACCGGACGCACGCACCAGGCCCGCGTCCAGCTCGCGCATGCGAGCGCGGCCATCGCGGGCGATCCGCTCTATCGCGGAGGCCCCGCGCCGCGGCTCATGCTCCACGCCGCGTCGCTCGCGCTCGATCATCCGCGCACGAAGAAGCGCCTCGTCGTGAAGGACGAGCTCGCGCGCACCGACTTCGCGGACTGGCTCGCCCACGGCGACCGCGGCTTCGGCGTCTACGACGACGCGGAGGCGCTCGCCCGCGCGCTCTCGCTCGCGGTGGAGCGGCGCTGGCGCCTCGGCCGGAGCGCCGATCGCGACCCCGAGGAGCGCCGCACGAGCGCGTTCCGCCTCGTGAACGAGGAGGGCGACGCCTTGCCCGGCCTCGCCGTCGACGTCTACGGCGGGCATCTCGTGGCGCAGCTCTACGCCTCGGAGGAGTGGGACGCCAGGGGCCGGCGCGATCGTGTGCTCGACGCGCTCCACGCGCTCGGCTTCGACGGCGTCTACCTCAAGGTCCGTCCGAAGCAGGCCAACGTGCTCGTCGACACGCGTCGCGACGACCTCGCCCCGAAGGCGCCCGTGCGCGGCGCGCCGGCGCCGGCCTCGCCGTTCGTGGTGCACGAGGAGGGCGTCCCGTTCCTCGTCCGCCTCGACGACGGCCTCTCGACCGGCATCTTCCTCGACCAGCGCCTCAACCGCCGCGCCTTGCGCGAGACGTCGAAGGGCGCGCGCGTCGCGAACCTCTTCGCGTACACGTGCGCGTTCAGCGTGGCGGCGGCGCGCGGCGGCGCGAGGCAGACCGTGAGCGTGGACGCCTCGCTCCTCGCCCTCGAGCGCGGCCGCGAAGGCTTCGCGGCGGCGGGGATCCCGCTCAGCGGGACGACCGGTCCCGCGCACACGTTCGTCGGGGAAGACTGCTTCGCCTGGCTCGCGCGGGCGGCGAAGAAGGGCGAGCGCTTCGACGTGGTGGTGCTCGATCCGCCGAGCTACTCCTCCACGAAGAAGCGCCGCTTCGTGGCGGAGACCGACTACGGCGAGCTCGTCACCCTCGCGTGCGCGCTCGTCGCGCCGGGCGGGCGCATCATTGCATGTTGCAATCATCGGAAGCTCGCGCGCGCCAAGCTCCGGCGCCTCGTTCACGAGGGCGTCCGCGAGGCCCGGCGCGAGGCGGTGCAGCTGAAGGACCTCCCGGACGCGCCCGACTTCCCGCCCGCCATCGGGCGCGACGTCCACATGAAGAGCCTCCTCCTGACTCTTCGCTAAGTGTCTGGAATCATTGGGTAGCTCCGCGTCGGAAAATTCGCTGTAAGGCCCCGCCGTCCCGCCCGTTCGTCTTCGCACTGGAGGCCGCGATGTCGACGACGAAGAAATTCTGGCTGTTTCTCTCCCTGCTGCTCGTCCTGTCTGGGTGTGGTGGGGCCTCGAACAGCCCGTCGGCCAAGGCGGCGGAGGCGCCGTCGCGTGGCGGTGGTGGCGGCTTCGCGACCGAGTCCGCCGCGGCCCCTGCTCCGAGCGCGCCTGCCGGCTTCCCGCAGCAGGCGCAGCCGGGCGCCTCGCCGGCCGAGGCGAAGAGCGCGGACAGCGCGCCCCGCAGCGCGACCCGCGAGCCGTCGCCCGAGTCGCGCCCCGGCCTCGGCACCGAGTGGGGCGAGACGCGTAACTCGCGCGTTCACGATGTCACGTTCGTCCGTGACTCGAGCCGTCCCTTCGCGATCGCGACGATGAACTACAACGACCGCAAGGGCGTCGAGGCGATGATGAACGCCAAGGGCGTCCGCGACACGCGCCGCGATGTCTCCACCGGCGGCGGCGCGATCACGATCTCGCTCCGCGACGCGAACGGCAACAACCTCGAGGCGGCGCGCGTCGGCGACAAGACCCTCGTGATGGGCCAGGCAGGTCAGCGCTACTCGATCGTCCTCACGAACCACACCGGCCACCGCTTCGAAGCGGTCACCACCGTCGACGGCCTCGACGTCATCAACGGCAAGCCCGGCACCGCGGAGAACCGCGGCTACGTCCTCCTCCCGTTCGCGACGCTCGAGATCGAGGGCTTCCGCCAGTCGTCGAACGCGGTCGCGGCCTTCCGCTTCGCCTCCGTCGGCGAGTCGTACGCCGCGCAGACCGGCTCCGCCCGCAACGTCGGTGTCATCGGCGTCGCGTTCTTCGGCGAGCGCGGCGACTCCTTCGACTCCCAGCGCGAGCTCGAGCTCCGCGACTCGGCGAGCCCGTTCCCCGCGGATCCGCGCTTCGCGCAGCCTCCGCGCCGCTGAGTCAGTCCCGGGTCTCGAGCATCGCGAGATCGACCTTCGGCCCCTGGAACCGAGCGCGCACCACCGCCAAGTAGGTGATGGCCAGCGCGAGCACCACACCACCGAGCATCGCGGCGGCGAGGAAGTTCGGGGGCAGGGAGCACACGACGAGGACGAGGGCGCACCACGCCACCGCCGCCCACGCCACCACGCCGCCGTAGCGGCGCAGATGAAACGGGCCGAGTCGCTTCCAGCGGCCGGCCCGTCGCGCATTTGCGCCCAGGAAGATCGGGATGGCGTAGCTCACGTAGAGGCCCATCGTCGCCATCTTCGCCATCACGTCGAAGAGGCCCGCCGTCGAGAGCGCGTGCGTGCCGAGGACGAGCAACATCGGCGCGACGGAGACGGCGAGGAGGGCGGGGACGGGGGTGCGGGTACGGGTGTTCACGCGCGCGAGGAGGGGAGACGCGGGGAGGCCGCCGTCCCGCGCGAACGCGTAGACGGTGCGCGACGCGCTCGTGACGCTCGAGAGCCCGCAGAACCACATCGCCGCGATGGCGAGCGACATGGCGGCGCGGCCGAAGCGATCGCCGAGGGCGCGCGTCATCGCCGTCAGCGGCACCCCAGAGTCGTCGACCGCGAGCGTGATCGCGCCGAGCAGCAGGTAGCCGAAGCACGCGCTCACGAGGACGCTCGAGAGGATCCCCCACGGGGTGCGGCGCGCGGGGTCGTGCGTCTCCTCGGAGAGGTGCGCGGACGCGTCGTAGCCCGTGAACGTGAACATGCTGAGGACGAGGCCGTTCAGGAAGCCGAGGCTCGTGCCTGCCGGCTTCGCGGCGAAGAAGTAGCCGGCGGGATGTGCGCGCCCGAGCGCGAGCAGCGCGCCGACGATCACGACGACGCCCACGATGTGCACGGTGGCGGAGAAGTCGTTCAGCCACGCCACGACGCGGACGCTCACGATGTTGATGAGCGCGTGCGAGGCCAGGATGACTCCGAGGAGCGGCAGCGGCCCCACGCCGACGATGGGCGCGAGCTCGTTCGCGCATCCGAGATCGATCGCGGCCACGATCGCGAGCTGTCCGATGATGTTGATGGCGGCCGTGAACCACCCCGCGGCGGCCCCGCCGAGGAGCGCCGACCAGTGATAGAGCGCGCCTGCGGTGGGGAACGCGCTCGCCAGCTCCGCCATCGCGAGCGCGACGAGCAGCGTCCCCGCGGAGACGAGCGGCCAGCCGATGCCGAGCGTCGCGGGGCCGCCCGCGCCGAAGGCGTCGGAGTACGCGGTGATGCAGCCCGTGAGCACGCTGATGATGGAGAAGCTGACGGCGAAGCTCGAGAAGCCGCCCATCCGGCGGATCAGCTCCTGGGCGTAGCCGAGCCGCCCGAGCTCGCCTTCATCGCTCATCGCGGCGCGCAGCATAGGGCGCGGGGTGGCCCCGGGAACACTGCGCAATGTCGCGGCGTTTTAGGTGGT
Source organism: Labilithrix sp. (assembly GCA_046351255.1). GTDB lineage: Bacteria > Myxococcota_A > Polyangia > Polyangiales > Polyangiaceae > Labilithrix. Next base: position 111,769 of record JAXLYU010000021.1, on the reverse strand, counting down.
CTCCGGGTCGGCTGGCCTTGACGCCACCCCCTATCCGGGGTCCTCTCCCGCCGTGGCCAAAGACGACGATCTTCTGCCCAAAAAGAAGGCCTCCGCGACGGCGAAGAAGTCGTCCGGGAGCTCTGCCTCGTCCGATTCGGGCAGCGGACCTTCGCCCCAGATGCTGCGGCTCATGCGCATCGCGCGCACGGTCGGCATCCTGCTGGGTGGTTTCGTCACCCTCGTCGGCATGATGTCCATCGTCGGGTTCGCGACCGACAACTTCTGGGCGCGCCTCCTCGTGGCGCTCGTCGTGGTGGTGGGCTTTCCCGCCTTCGTCTCCGATCGTGTGCTGAAGCGCACCAGGCTCGGCGGCGGCGCAGCCATGGTCGCGGACCTCTTCGCGATCGTCCTTCTCGGCATCGCGCTCCTCCTCGTCGAGGCGGACTTCGTCTCGAAGCCGCTCCTCGTCAGCGAGGGCGATCGCTACGCGAAGGCCGGCTCTCGCGGCATGGCCCGCCTGACGTACTTCCTCGGCGGCGTGAGCCCCGTGTTCCCCGAGGACCGCCCGCCCGCGCCCGCCGGCTCCGCGTCCACCGCTCCCTCCGCGAAGGCAAGCAAGTGAAGCACTACGCCACCTTCTTCCTCATCGCGTCCATGAGCCTCGGGCTCGTGTTCCTCCTCTTCACCCGCGCGCGTGAGTCCCACAACGCGCCCGCCGAGGTGATCGAGGTGAAGGCGCCCGTGGCCGATGCCGGCCCCGAGGCCGGGCCGACCGTCGCGTCGTCGGCGTCCGCCGCGCCCGCCGCCGTCGACGCCGCGGCCGTCGACGCCGGGCCCGCCGCCGCGTCGCTCCGCGTCGCCACGCTCGGCTGGGAGCTCGCCGCGCCCGCCGCCACGCTCGGCGCGACGTCGTCCGTCGAGGTCGCCCCCGAGGCGTCGCTCGACGAGCTCGAGAAGCGCCTCGCGCGCGGCGGCTCCGATCCGCAAGGCGCGGACGTCGCGATCCTGCCGCTGCCCTCGTTCGTGATGTCCTACGAGCACCTCAGCGCGCTCAAGCTGCAGGCGTTCCTCGTCGTCGGCTTCTCGCACGGCCGCGAGGAGGTGCACGCGAACGCGGGCGCGCTCCTGCGCGCTCCGCCCGGCGCCGACGAGGTGAAGGTCGTCTCCGGCGGCAGCGAGTCCGCGAACGTGCTCGCGCTCTTCTCGGTCGATCTCCTCGGCGTCGCCCCGTCGCGCATTCGCATGGTCACGGCCGAGGCGGACGTGAAGGCGGCCGCGTTCTCCGCCGTCGTGAAGGGCACCTCCGACACGCGCAAGCTCGCGTTCTCCACCGCCGACGCCTCGCGCCTCGTCCCCATCGTCGCGGTCGCCCCGAAGGCGGTCCTAGACGCGCGTGAGAAGGAGCTCCAGGACTGGAGCAAGTCGTGGCTCGAGGGGCTCGGCGCCGTCGCGAACGACGTGCCCGGCGTCTCGCGCAAGCTCGCCGGGAAGACCGACGTTCGCCTCGCCAGCGGCGTCGGCGGCGCGCCCGAGGCCCTCGTCCTCGTCGAGCGCCTCGGCCTGATCGAGCGCGTCGCGCTCGATCGCGAGACGTCGATCATGGGGCCGCTCGCGAAGTCACCGGTCACGCTGGAGACGCTGATGACGCGCACGTGGCAGCTCTCGCGCGGCGCAGGCCTCGCCACCGCGGCCGCGCCCGATCCGCTCCCCGTCGACACGCGCATCCTCACCGCGATCGCCCCCGCCCCGAAGGACGCGCCGGCCCCCACCGCCCCCGAGGGCGACGCCGGCGCCGAGAAGTTCGGCCCGCTCCCCACCGGCACCGTCCCGCTCGTCATGTACCGCGCCACCGACGGCGACGCGGACAAGGTCGCGACGCAGATCCACTTCCTCTCCGGCGTCTTCGAGCGCGCCTACTTCAAGGTGCAAGCGAAGGGCGGCGAGAAGGCGGCGAAGGCCATCGCCGCCGCTGCGCGCGACAAGGGCGTGGCCTCCAGCCGCCTGGCCACCACCGCGGGCGATCCGCCCGGCGCCGTCGCCGCCGTCGAGCTCCTCGCACCGCCGTGATCCGTCGCCTCGCTCTCTCCACGCTCGCGCTCGCGACCGCCTGCTCGGTCTTCACCGACCTCGACGGCTTCAGCACGCCGGGGGCGGCCGTCGTCCCTGCGGATGCCGCGACGGGCGACGCCGCCGCCGACGCGGCGCCGGTGGTCACGTGCGCGCCGGGCCAGGATTTCACGGCCGATCCGAAGAACTGCGGCCGCTGCGGGCACGATTGCCTCGGCGGCGCATGCTTGCAGAATGCATGTCAGCCCGTCCTCCTCACGACGGGGGCAACGAGCTTTCACGTCCGGGCCGACGCGACGCACCTCTACTTCGCCGACACCGCGAAGCACGTCATCTCGCGGGTGCCCAAACGAGGCGGCCCCATCGAGGTCCTCGCCGACGACGAGCCGTTCCTCTACGAGCTCGAGATCGACGACCAGCACGTCTACTACCAGACGGCCGAGCACGTCCGCCGGGTGCCCAAGCAGGGCGGCCCCAGGCAGGACCTCGCGCCGGCCACCAACATCGGCTTCGTCGCGATCGATGCGAAGGGGCTCTTCTGGGCGGAGGGCCAGGGGGTCGGGGGCGCGCGCATTCACCAGGCCGGCGCCGACGGCAGCGGCGAGCACGTCATCGTGAAGGACCGCAGCGGCGTCGAGACGATCGAGATCGACGGCGACCAGATGTACTACGGGGAGAACGGCCTCGACCGCGCGGCCGGTGGCGTTCGCGTGTACGACCTCGTGACCGGTCAGGACAAGGTCGTGGCCGAGCACCCGTGCCGGCGCCTCGTGCTCGACCGCGACAACGTCTACTTCCTCGACTACCTCGGGCCGAGCGTCTGGCGAGCGCCGCGCGCGGGCGGCCCAGCCATCGGCATCGGGACCGGGCCTTACGTGACCTACGACGCGGACCTCGCCGTCGATGGCACATACGTCTACTGGGCCGCGGGCGGCTCGACCGGGGGCGGCCTCTACCGCGTGGAGAAGAAGGGCGGCGACACCGTGACGCTCGCGTCCATGAACGACGTGGCGGGCGTCGCCATCGACGAGGCGGCCGTCTACTGGACGATCCGGAACCAGCCGCAGGTCTACCTGCTCGCAAAGTAGCTCAGCGCTGGGAATCGAAGAACGCCCACGCGCGCTTCGGAGCCTCGCCCCAGACGCTGTGCCCGAGCCCGTGTACTTTGCACGCGATGACGGGGTTGGTGCAGCCCGCGTACGTCGCGCAGGGGCCGCTCGGGGCGGCGGCGGCCCCACAGTGGTTCGCGGCCGTCCAGTGGTCGATGCTCTTCTGGCCCTCGCCGGGCGCGACCGTCCCGTCGGCGGCGCCGTGGATGACGAGGCTGCCGACCGGCTTCGCGCACTCGAGGTGACCGTGGTCGTCGTACTTCGCGCCGGCCGTGTTGTCGTAGGGACCGCCGCCCGAGTGGGTCACGACGGCGCGCACGCGCTCGGCCCGGCGGCACGCGATCTGGTTCGCCATGTACGCGCCGTTGCTGAAGCCGGCGAGGAACACGCGATGGAGGTCGACGCAGTACTCGCTCTGCACCTGCGCGAGCATCGCGTCGAAGAACGCCACGTCGCGGTTCTTGCCCGTCTCGGAGTCGAGGTCCCAGCCGCCGCCGAGCCCGTCGGGGTAGAGGAAGAGCGCCTTTCCGGCGGACGCGCCCTCGAGATCGAAGGACGCGCGCGCCTGCGCGCCGGAGCCGCCGTGGCCGTGGAGCACATAGACGAGCGGCTGCGAGATCTCGGGCGCGTACGACGCGGGGACGACCAGGGTGTAGCTCCGGCTCTTGCCGAAGACGGTGACCTTCTTCGCGAGGACGCCCTTCGTAGCCGCCTTTCCGCACGCGGGGGAGGCGGCGGCGGGCGTCGCGCCGGCCGTCTGCGGCTGGACGCCAGGCCAGCTCGCGGTGGAGCTCGGGCCCGGGTCGCAGGCGAGCGGGGTAACGAGCGTGAGGACGGCGAGAGCGAGGCGCGCCTTCACAGGGGCCTCGTCGCGCCGTCGCCGAGCGCGCGCTGCAGGAGGACGAGGTCGATCCAGCGACCGAACTTGAAGCCGACCGCCTCGAGCCGGCCGGCGACGCGGAAGCCGAGCGCTTCATGAAGCGCGATCGACGCCGGGCCGCCGCTGACGCCGGCGATCATCTGGCGATAGCCGCGCGCTTCACAGGCGGCGATGAGCGCCTCGAGCAAGGCGCGGCCGACGCCCGTGCGCTGCGCCTCCCGGGCGATGTAGATGCTGTCCTCGCAGGTCGCGCGGTAGGCCGGACGCGTCCGGTGCGGGCCGGCGTAGGCATAGCCGACGACGGCGCCCGCCCGCTCCGCCACGAGGTAGGGATAGGCGTCGGAGATGGACCTCCAACGTCGCTCCATCTCCGCCGCGTCCGGCGCCTCGAGCTCGAAGGAGGCGGTGTCGTGGAGCACGGCGTGGCGATAGATGGCAGCGATGGCCGCCATGTCCTCGACGCGGACGGGGCGAATGGTGAGCGTCACGAGGCCTCGAGATCGACGACGACGCGCGTGCGCGCGGCGCGATCGTGCAGCGTGGTGCGGGGACCCACCAGCGCGAGCACGGCGATCTCGAGGATCCACACCACCCAGACCATCATGATGAGGAATCCGAGCTCGAGACGGACGGTGACCAGGCTCGAGGAGTGGATCGCGGCACGGACGGCGAACGTGAGCGCGGAGGCGAGGATCGGGCCCCAGAGCTTCACGAGCGACCGGACGAGCGCGGCGCTGAAGCGCGGGCGCTGGCCGAGCTCGTCGATGAGGTGGATGCCCATGAGGCCCTTGCCCCACGTCCGGCCGCGACGCGACTCGAAGAGGGCGAACACGAAGGCGGACGCGAGCCAGACGAGCGACTGCGCCCATTCGTTCTTGCCGATGCCCAGCGCCGCCTGGAGCGCGAAGAAGACGACGAGGCAGGGGACGACGTCGATGCCGAAGGCGACGAAGCGAGAGACGAACGCGGCCGGGACGTGGCGCTGGCGAACGCGGGCGAGCGCGGCGCGGAGCTCGGCGTAGGTTGGGAATCGCTCGTCGGGCGCCTTCGCGAGCATGCGGAGGATCATCGTCTCGCACGCCTTGCTGACGCTCGGCTTGATGAGGCGAGGGGGGATGACCGGCGCGCGCTCGTGCGCGGCGGCGACGCGGGTGTTGGTGGGCCCGCTGAACGGGCGCTGGCCCGTGACGAGCTCGTAGAGCGTGACGCCGAGCGAGTAGATGTCCGCGCGGTGGTCGACCTTGCCCGTGCCCGACGTGACCTCGGGCGCGATGTACGCAGGCGTGCCGATGGCGCCCTTCGTGCTCGTCTGCGAGACGAGGGCGTTACCTTGCGCCGGCGGCAGGCCTGCTGCGTCGTCGGCCGCGCCCGCGCCGACCACCTTCGCGAGACCGAAGTCGGCGAGGAGGACGCGGCCGCTGGGCTCGACGAGGACGTTGGAGGGCTTCACGTCGCGGTGGATGAGCCCCTGGGCGTGCGCGGACTCGAGCGCGGCCGCGACGCCGTCGACGATCTCGAGGGCGCGCGCCTCGGGGACCGCGCCGTCGCGCTCGACCTTCGTCGCCAGCGACTCGCCCTCGACGAGCTCCATCACGAGGTAGGTGAGGCCCTCGTGATCGCCGATGAAGTGAACGGGCACGACGTTCGCGTGGCGCAGCTTCGCCTGCGCCCGGGCCTCGCGCATGAAGAGGGCGCGGGTCTGGGGGTTGTCGAGGAGGACCGTCTTCAGGGCGACCGGGCGCTCGAGGCTCAGGTCGAACGCGCGGTAGACGGCCCCCATCCCGCCGTAGCCGACGACGGAGTCCACGCGGAAATGGCCGATATTTCGCCCGATGAGCGAGTCGACCCGTGCGTTTCCGTAGGCCCCGTCTGCCATGGCGACGGGGCCGTTTCTAGCACGCTATTTGACGAGCGCGAGGCGGGGGCCGACCCCGAACGCCGCCATGTGACCGCTCTCCTCGGCGACGTAGACGTCGCAGCGCTCGTCGACGCGGAGGAGGTCCGGGATCGCGTCGCAGGGGCCGATCTGAGCGAGGTGCGCGCCGTCGGACGGCCGGAACACGTGCACGTCGACGTGGGGGACGAAGAGGGCGCCCGAGCGTAGGACGGGCTCGAGCCGGCGGGGGACGTCGGACTCGGCGGTGCGTCCGAACACGTGGCGGTAGCGGACGGCGCCGGTCTTCGCATCCACGCCGACGAGCTCGCCGGTGGGGGTGTTGCCGACGAGGAGATCGTCGACCGCGAGCCACGAGGTTCCGACCGGCGCGACGGGCGCCTCCGTCTCGAAGAGCTGGTCGCCCGTCTCGCGGTCGAAGCCAGCGAGACGGAGGCCGCGGCGCGCGCGGACCGCGACGCACACGGAGGAGGAGGCGAGGAGGGGCGGCCCCTCGACGCTGTTCGGCGTCGAGAGGAGGCGCGCGATCCAGAGCGAGGTGCCCGAGAACGGGTCGATGGCGTGGAGGGCGGCGGCGCTGCTCGACCCGCCCGCGATCGCGAAGAGCGACTCGTGATCGACGGTGGGGGCGGCCACGAAGCGGAGGCGGTCCCGCATGCGCCACACCACCGCTCCGGTTTGAACGTCCACCGCGGTAAGCGCGCTATCACCGGAAGCCACGTAAAGGAGCTTGCCGGAGCGCTTGAGGCGCAGCGCGCCCGAACGGCCGGAGGAGGTCCACTGGTAGCGCCAGCGGGCCTCTCCGCTCGTGAGGTCGATCGCGACGAGGTGGCGCTCGCCCTCCGTCACGATGAGGAGGCGAGGGAGGCCGGAAGCGGAGACGACCGCGCCCGCGGAGGGGCCGGTGACGCGCGGGGCGATCCACGTGCGGAGCGTGACGTCGCCGGTGGAGAAGTCGTGCAGGGCGATGGCGCCGTCGGGCGCGACGCGGGCGATGCCGGTCGGGGTGACGACGGAGGCGGCGCGCGGCGTCGTCTTGCGCCAGAGGAGGGCGCCAGTGGTGCGCTCGAGGCAGAACGTCTCCGCCGCGGCGCCGATGATGAGGCGATCGCCGCAGAGGAAGGTGGAGCGGAGGTCGATGCCGGGTACGAGCGCCTGCCAGCGCTGGGCGTAGCGCAGGCGAGCCGACGCGGAGAGGGGCGGGCCGTCGTCGGCGGCGGGGCGTCGCGACTCGGCGAACGCGCGGTACGACTCGGGCGCGGGATTGATGCGGGAGTCCTGGCGGCGCACGTCGCGGAGCGCGCCCTCGGTCGTGCGGAGGTCGCGACGGAACGCGGAGAGGCGTAGGTTCGCGCTCTGGGCGCGGTCGCGGCGGACGATGGCGCGCACGAGGCCGCGACCGAAGGCGAGGGCGGCCTCGACGATGTCGAACAGCGAGAGCTCGGGGAAGGTGGTCTGGCCGCGCCTCGACGACGGCGGGCCCTCCGCGACGAGCTCGAGCTTGCTCTCGGGCATGATGGTCAGGGCCGCGCGCGGGTTCTCTTCTGCGTTCGATCGGAGGCCGAGCATGACGCCGCCGGCCTCGATCCGCGTGTAGAACGGCTGGCCGCGCTCCCAGGCGTCGAGGGCGCGGCGCGAGAGATCGAGGAGGCGCTCGGCGAAGAGGAAGGGGTAGCCCTCGCCCAGATCGACGGAGCGACCGCGGACCTCGGCGCGCATCGGGCCGCGCACGAGGAGGGCGTGGAGGTCGGCGCGCTCGATGCCGCGCTCCGCGTTCGACGCGCTCTTGTCGCTGCTCCGCATCGGGAACTCCGACGAGAAGGAGAGGGGCGCGTTCGGCTCGAAGTCGATGCTGACGGGCGGCGCGACGGAGAGAGGGACCTCCTCGTCGGAGCTGGTGGTGGTGGAGAGCGCGGTGCGGACGAGCTCGAGCTCGCGCGCCACGCCGCCGGGGCCGCGGGCGAGCGTGGCGTCGATCGCGTCGAGGACGCTTGCGCACATCTCGCTCCAGACGACGGCGCGGTCGTAGACGAGGACGGTCGGCTCGGCGCCGCCGCGGTAGACGCTGAGCGTGGCTCCGCGGCCGGAGCGCTCCACGCAGAGCTCCCACGCGTCGTCGTAGAAGCGGACGATGCGCTTGCCGCGCGCCTGCGGCATGAGCTCGGTGAGGGCCGTCGCGAGGTCGCGAAGGATGCACGAGGCATGGCGCTCGGCGACGCGGGCGGTCACGTTGGCGCCGTGGATGAACAGGTCGAGGACCTCGTTCGGACGGACGCGCTTCTCGCCCACGCTGCTCAGTGGTGACGGGAGCGGTGACCCCTTGCTGGAAGAGCTCGCGGGCTCGGGCGGGACCGAGGAAGCAGGGCTTCCGGCGGCCGGACCGTTCCAGGCGTGGTTTTGCTGCAGTTCGGGTTCGACGAAGATCTCGAAGCTACGCATGCGGTGGACGGGACTGATGCTAAGAAGCCCCGAGGTTCATTCGTAGTTTTCGGCATGAATGGCAGCAGATTGGACAGTGCGAGGAGCGCTTGGTACCGGGCGCTCGCGGGCGCGCTCGCGGCCCTCGTTCCCGCATGTCTGATGTGGGGTTTCACGGTCGATGACGCGCTGATCTCCATTCGCTACGCGCATCACCTCGGCACCGGCGCCGGCTACGCCTTCAACGCGGGCGCGCCGGCGACCGATGGCGTGACCCCCCTGCCGTGGACGTTCCTGCTCGTGCCGCTCGCACACGGCGCGGACCTCCTCGACGCCCTCGCGCGCGCGAAGGTGCTCGGCGTCCTCGTCTGGACCGCCGCCGGCGCCGCGCTCGGGATGCGCTTCGCCTCGCTCGCGCGCGCGTGGCCGCTCGTGTTCGTGGCGGCGGCGTTTCCGATCGGCGCGTGGGCTGCGAGCGGCATGGAGACGGGCCTCGCCACCGCGCTCGCCACGCTCGCCGTCACGCGGTTCGAGCGCCCGAACCTGGCGGGAGGCCTCGCGGGACTCGCGGCGGCGCTCCGCCCGGAGCTCGCGCCCTGGGCGCTCGCGCTGGCCGCGGGCGCCACCATCGCCGCCCGGCCGACCACGCGCCGCGCGCGTCCCGTCTTGCTCGCCTTCGCCCCGTTCGGGCTCTGCGTCGCGATCCGGCTCTTCGCCTTCGGGCAGCCCGTCCCGCTCGCATTGGCGGCGAAGCCGAGCGACGCCGCGCATGGTCTCGTGTACGCGGTCGCCGCGCTCGTCGTCGGCCTCTTGCCGCTGCTCGTGCTCGCGCCGCTCGCGCTGAGACGCGCCTCGCCGCGCGCGAAGACGCTCGTCGTCGCGCTCCTCGTCCAGGCGCTCGTGATGGTCGCGGTCGGCGGCGACTGGATGCCATACGCGCGGCTCATCGTGCCGATCCTCCCCGGCCTCGCGCTCGCGGCGGCGGACGTGGCGGAGGTCGCGCATCGCGGCGCCACGCTCGCGCGTGCGGCGATCGCCGCCGTGCTTGCGGTCTACACGATTCAAGGCGCCGCGCCGGCGGGGCGCCACGTCGGGCGCGACCGCGCCGCTCTCATCGAGCGCGCGCGGCCCGCGCTCGCGTCGTCGAAGGTCATCGCGGCGCTCGACATCGGCTGGGTCGGTGCGGCCTCCGAGGCCATGATCGTGGATCTCGCGGGGCTCACCGATCCCGCCATCGCGCTCCTTCCGGGCGGACACACGTCGAAGAGCGTCGACCCCGCGATGCTCCTCGATCGTCAGGTCGACACCGTCCTCGTCTACACGCCGCCGCGCGCGGTCGAGAGCCGGCTCCTCCATGCGCCGCTCTTCCGCGAGCGCTTCGAGGCGGCGGAGAAGCTCCCGCTCGGCGAGACGGCGACGGAGTACGTCGTGTTTCGTCGCCGGACCGCTGCGCCGACCCCACCGCCAGCGACGGACACTCCGCAGCTGGATCGGGACCTTCTCCATGATGAGGGTCGCTGGATGCTCCCGAACGGCGCTAAATCACCGTAATTTCTCGCTGTCAGTGCTGGTCTTACCCTTGCTTACAGGGTAGCCATGCGACGCTCTCTCGCTCTTCTTCCGCTGCTTCTCCTCGCCTGCACCGCCTCCCGCGAAGAGGCCTCCGACTCTGCCGAAGCCAACGCCACCGACGGCACGAACGCCGAGTGGGGCCCCTACGCGAACGACGTTCGCCCGGGCCTACATCGCCTCGAGCCGCTCACGCCCTCCGGCACCGTCATCGGTGACTTCGGCAGCAACGTGCGCGACCAGGGCCACATCGCCTCGTGCGCCAGCTTCTCCTTCCTCGGTCTCATCGAGAACCAGATGTTCAACGAGCGCGGGATCACGCCGGACCTCTCGGAGCGCTTCATGCTCTATTCGAACTTCCTCCAGACGGGGACGATGGGCGGCAGCGTGCCCGTCATCCACCGCTTCGCCGAGCTCACCGCGAACGTCGGCGTGATGGACGAGGAGCTCTACCCGTACGCGGGCGTGGAGAAGAACGCGATCCGCTTCGAGGCCGACGCGGCGCAGGGCCTCCAGACGGACGACACGCAGGTCCTCCTCACGGACGCGGTCGAGGGCACCGAGCCGATGTCGAAGGCGCGGAGCTCGATCATCGAGAGGCCCGAGTACTGCGGCGCGCTCCCGGCCGGCCCGTACCCGGTCAAGCTCCCGCTCAAGGCCACGCTCCAGCCGAACGCGCGCCTCCCGCAGGTCGAGCTCGACGGCAAGATCTACGACTGCTTCGCGACCGATCCTTCGACGAAGCCGCGCCTCTCGGTGACGCCGAAGGAAGCGCTGAAGATGTGCTTCGACTTCGAGCCCGCGCAGTACTTCACGTGCGAGTTCGACGCGCAGGCCGAGCTGACGAAGCTCGATCGCAATCCGGACCTCGTCCCGAGCGGCGATCAGTGCACCGACCTGAAGAAGGCGGCCGACCTCATGGCCCAGGCGCAGTACGACAAGTATCGCCACAGCCTCCAGCTCGCGCTCGGCCTCCTCGAGGCGGGCGACGCCGTCATGCTCGGCGTGGCCGCCCCGCAGGCCATGATTCAGCCCATCTGGAGCACCAAGCTCGAGCCGGGCGGCGGCCACGCCGTCGTCGCCGTCGGCTACGTCTCCTACGACGATCTCGGCAAGGTCACCGAGCAATCGAAGGGGCTCCTCGGCAACGGCATGTTCGACAAGCTGCTCGGGATCGTCGACCCGACCCATCAGGCCAAGATCGACGCCGCGAGGACCGACGCGGAGAAGATGGAGATCCGCCTGAACAGCCCGCTCGGCCTGCGCATGAAGGACGAGGGCGGCATCATCCTCTTCCGCAACTCGTGGGGTAAGAAGGTGCCCGGCTCGGACACGCCGATCGGCATCGACGGTCACCAGGCGATGACGTTCGATTACTTCGTCCGCTCCGGCATGATCGTGATGAGCCGCAAGGAGAAGCGCCTCTCCAGCTTCGTGAGCTGGGCCTCGGACGGTTCGTGCCCCGCGGAGACCTCGCTCGCCTTCGCGGGCTCCTGGGCGAAGCGCGCGACGAACCCGAACGTCACGAAGATGTGGCGCGCGCAGCTGGTCCCCGCCGAGTGCGGCGAGTGACCCACCCTTGCCGGCGGCGCACGCCGCTTGCCGTTCCCTAGGACGGGGCGCGAGCGGCGACGTTGCGCTGGGCGACGAGGATCTTGTTGCGTGCAGACTGCAGTTGCTGGCGGAGGGCGTCGGTGTCGCGGGCGATGTCTTGCCAGTCGGCACCCTCTGCGGCTTCGTGCACCGAGGCGGCTTCGGCGATGACCGCCTCCGTGCGCGCACCGACCTCCTCGAGCGCCTTCAAGAGCTCGGCCGGCGTGCGCTCGCCCTCGGTCTCGACGACGGCCGCCACGGGGCCGTTGATGTCTTGCGCCTTCTGGCCCAGCGCCGCCACGCGCTCGAGGAGCGCCATCCGGTCCTCGAAGCGCTCCTTGATCCGGGCCGTGCCTCGCGCCGTCACCTCCATGCACTCCTGCTGCTTCGCCTGGGCCGCCTGCATCGCCTGCGCGAACTCGGGCAGGAGCGTCGCCAGCTTCTCCTGATGGGAGGCGCACTCCTCGAGGACCTTGCGCGCGCGCTGCAGCGTCTTCTCCGACGTGAGCGCGAGCTTCTCGAGCTCCGCGCTCGTCTCTTCGTAGCGCCGTAGCTCGTTCTCGAGCGCGGCCGCGGCCGCGGCCAGCGGGCCGTTCTTCGTGGATGAGGCCATGGGTCCTTTCAGCTTTCAGCCCTGAGCGTAGCGACCATCGAGATGAGCCGGGAAAGATCGACCGGCTTCGGCATGTGCCCCTGGAATCCCGCGGCAAGCGCGCGCTCGCCGTCGCTCTGGCGGGCGTGCGCCGTGACCGCGATCGCCGGCGTGCGGCCGCCGCGATCCGCCGGTAGCGCGCGCACCGCGCGGATGAGGCCGTAGCCGTCGCCGCCCGGCATCGCGATGTCGCTCACGATGATGTGGGGTCGGAAGCGCTCCACCTCCTTGAAGGCCGCGTTCGCCGAGTCGGCCTCCGCCACCGAGGCGCCGCGCTCCATGAGGATGTGCGCCAGGAGCGAGCGCGCGTCGTCGTCATCGTCGACCACGAGGACCTTCACGCCCTCGAACGTGACGTCGCCGTCCGCGGGCGGCGGGCGCGAAGGCGCGAGGCGTGCCTCTTCCGGGACGACGGCCGGCGCGATCGGAAGCACGACCGTGAACGTCGCGCCCTTGCCGGGGCCCTCGCTCGTCACGCCGATCGTCCCGCCGTGCGCGTCGATGATCTGCTTCACGATCGCGAGCCCGAGGCCGAGACCGCCGTGCCGGCGCGTGGTCGACGCGTCCTGCTGCCGGAACGGCTCGAACACGTGCGGGAGGAAGGGCGCCTCGATGCCCTCGCCGTCGTCGTCGACGCGTACCTCCACCGCCGCCTCGGTGGCCTTCGCCAAGAGCGAGACGTGACCATCCCGCGGGGTGAACTTGATCGCGTTCGAGAGGAGGTTCCAGACGACCTGCTGCATGCGCTGAGCGTCGGCGCGGAACGTGATGCGGCCCGAGATCTCCACCGCGAGCGTGATGTTCTTGGAGAGGGCGGCTGGCCTGACGGCGTCGAGGGCGCCGTGCACGACGTCGTCGAGGACGACCTCGGAGAGGTCGAGCCGCAGCTTGCCGCTCGCGATGCGCGAGACGTCGAGCACGTCCTCGATCATACGCGCTTGCGCGCGGGCGTTGCGCTCCACGATGCCGAGCGCGCGATCGAGCTCCGGCGGCGCCTTGGCGCGCGCGGTCACGGTCCAGCCGAGGATCGCGTTCAACGGCGTGCGTAGCTCGTGAGAGACGGTGGCGAGGAACTCGTCCTTCATGCGGCTCGCGGTCTCTGCTTCCACGCGCGCGGTGCGTTCGAGCTCGAGGAGGCGGGCGCGCTGGGAGCGGACGTTGACCTGCGCCGTCACGTCGATCGCGAAGACGACCACGCGGTCGACCGAGCCGAGGTGGTTGTGGAGCGGCTTCGCCGCGGCGCGGACGACGCGATCGCCGGCGACCCTCACCTCGTCCGCGGCGCGCGTCTTGCCGCTCGCATGCGCTTCGTCGGCGAGCGCGGCGAGCGAGGCGTCGAAAGGCGCGTCCTGGCCAAAGAACTCGTCGAAGGCCTCGTTCCGGAAGTCGAGGTCGCGGCCCTGCTTCATGATCGCGATCATCGCGGGGGCGGAGGCCAGGATCTCGTGCAGGCGCGCGCGCTTGACCTGCTCGGAGACCGCCCACGCGGCGCGCTCGACCATCGCGCCGAAGAGGCGCTTGTCCGCGTCCGTGAACTGGTTCGACTTGTCGGAGCCGATCTGCGCGACGCCCAGGACCTCGCCGTCGTGCATGAGCGGGACGGCGTAGACGCCCTTGGTCCCGCGCGCGCGGAGGGACGCGCTCTTCAGGATGCCGATCGCGCTGGCGTCGGCGATCTCGGTCGGCCTCCGATCGACGGCGACCATTCCGGCCACCGTCTCGCGATTGATGGGGACGACCGTGTTCACCATGTCCTCCGCGCCGATGCTGGCGAGGATGCGGAGGGCGTCGCCGTCACGGAGGAGGATGGTGCCCGAGTCGGCGTGCGCGGTCGCGCTCATGAAGACGTCGAGCAGCTCCTTCATGAATGGCTCGAGCTCCGCGCTCTTCAAGGCGGCGGTCGAGATGCGCTCGAAGGCGACGAGCCGTCGCAGGGCCTCGTCGCGCTCGTGTGTGCGAAGCCCCACCTCGGCGCGCCGCGTGTGCTCACGCTGCTCGTAGAGCTTCACGAAGGCGCGGACGCGGGCGCGCACGACGTCCGCGTCGAAGGGCTTCGTGATGTAGTCGGCCGCGCCGGCGCCGTAGCCCCGCTTCACGAAGCCCTCGTCGCGGTGGATCGCGGTCAGGAAGATGATGGGCAGCTCGCGGCCGGCGTCGAGCGTGCGGATCTTCTCCGCGGCCTCGAAGCCGTCCATGCCGGGCATCTGCACGTCGAGCAGGGCGCACGCGAAGGACTCGCGCGCGACGTGGTCGATCGCCTCGTGGCCGGACGTGGCCTCCACGATGCGGGCGCCCAGCGGCCTGAGCAGCGCCGAGAGCGCGAACAGGTTCGCCGGCGTGTCGTCGACGAGCAAGATGCTCGCCGAGGGGGCTTCCTCCGCCTCGGGGGTCACGAGAGCTGCTTCTGCAGCGCGTTCGCGCGGCGCCGCCACATGTAGATGACGGAGAGGAGGTGCTCGGGATCCACGGGCTTCGTGACGTAGTCGGACGCGCCCGCTTCGAGCGCCTTCTCGCGGTCACCCTTCATCGCCTTCGCGGTGAGCGAGATGATGGGCAGGGTCTGGAACTGGAGGATGTCGCGGATGGCGCGCGTGGCCTGGAGGCCGTCCATCTCGGGCATCATCGTGTCCATCAGGATGAGGCTCACGTTCGGCTCCGCGTTGAGGAGCTCCAGCGCCTTCTTGCCGTTCTCGGCATGAAGGACCTCGATCCCGCGCGCCTCGAGCGCGCTCTTGATGGCGAAGATGTTGCGGATGTCGTCGTCGACGAGCAGCACCTTCGTCCCGGCGAAGTCGGCGTCCTTCGGGAGGGGCGGGACCTCGCGCGTCGGCTCGGTCTCCGCGGTGGCGCCGTCGGGCGCGACCTCGGCTCCGGCATACTGCGCCGGCAGCTCGAGCGTGAACGTGCTGCCCTGGTCGGGGACGGACACGACCTCGATCGATCCGCCGAGGAGGCGGGCGATCTCGCGGCTGATGGTCAGGCCGAGGCCCGTGCCGCCGTACTTGCGGCTCGTCGTGCCGTCCGCCTGCTGGAAGGCCTCGAAGATGAGCTTCTGCTTCTCGATCGGGATGCCGATACCGGTGTCGGTGACGATGAACCGGACCGTCCCGCCGCCTTCCCTCGTCCCGGGCTTGAGGGCCATGGTGACGGAGCCCTTCGACGTGAACTTGAAGGCGTTCGAGAGCAGGTTCTTCAGGATCTGCTGGAGGCGATTGACGTCCGTGAAGAGGGTCTTCGGCGTCGCCGGGTCGAGCTTCACCTCGAAGTGAATGCCCTTCTGGTCCGCGACGTGACGGAAGGTCTGCTCGAGGTAGTCCTGCGTCTCGACGATCGGGACCTGACGCGGGTCGATCGGCATCTTGCCCGCTTCGACCTTCGACAGATCGAGGATCTCGTTGATGAGCGAGAGGAGATCGTTGCCCGAGGTGTAGACGGTCTGCGCGAACTTCACCTGCTCGGGGGTGAGGTTTCCACCCGGGTTCTCGGCGAGCATCTTCGACAGGATGAGCAGCGAGTTGAGCGGCGTGCGCAGCTCGTGGCTCATGTTCGCGAGGAACTCGGACTTGTACTTGGAGATGAGCTGGAGCTGCTCCGCCTTCTCCTCGAGGCTGCGCGACGCGAGCTCCACTTCGCTGTTCTTCACCTCGAGCAGCTTCGCCTTGTCGTTCAGCTCGGCGGCCTGGGCCTCGAGCTCCGCGTTCGACTTCTTGAGCTGCTGGAGGAGCTCGTCGGTGCGCATCGAGCTCGAGATCATGTTCAGGATGACGCCGACGGAGTCCATCAGCTGATCGAGGAACGTGAGGTGATTCGCGTCGAAGCGGCGGAACGTGGCGAGCTCGATGACCGCCTTCACGTCGCCCTCGAAGAGGACAGGCAGGACGACGACCGAGCGCGGGGGCGCCTCGCCCATGCCGGTGGAGATGTAGATGAAGTCGTGCGGGACGTCGACGACGAGGATGCGCTTCTTCTCGAAGGCGCACTGGCCGATGAGGCTCTCGCGGACCTTGTACGAGGTGTTCAGGCTCTTGCGCCCGCCGAAGCCGTACGAGGCGATGAGGTTGAGGAGCGGCCCGCCGGTCGACTCGTCGAGCATGTAGAACGCGCCGTGCTGAGCGTCGACGAGCGGCGTGAGCTCGCTCATGATGAGCTGCGCCACGGACACGATGTTGCGCTGGCCCTGCATGAGGCTGGAGAACCGGGCGAGGTTGGTCTTCAGCCAGTCCTGCTCCTGGTTCTTGTGCGTCGTGTCCTTCAGGTTGCCGATCATCTGGTTGATGTTGTCTTTGAGCGCGGCGACCTCGCCCTGCGCCTCGACCGCGATGGAGCGGGTCAGGTCGCCCTTCGCGACGGCGGTGGAGACCTCGGCGATCGCGCGCACCTGGCTCGTCAGGTTTCCGGCGAGCTGATTCACGTTGTCGGTGAGGTCACGCCACGTGCCCGCGGCGCCCGGCACCTTGGCCTGGCCGCCGAGCTTGCCCTCGAACCCGACCTCGCGCGCCACCGTGGTGACCTGGTCCGCGAAGATGCGGAGCGTGTCGGTCATGTTGTTGATCGTCTCGGCGAGCGCGGCGACCTCGCCCTTCGCTTCGAGGACGAACTTCTGCGAGAGGTCGCCGTTCGCGACGGCGGTGACGACCTTGACGATGCCGCGCACCTGCTTCGTCAGGTTCGAGGCCATGACGTTCACGTTGTCGGTGAGGTCCTTCCACGTGCCGCTGACGCCCTTGACCTCCGCCTGGCCGCCGAGCTTGCCCTCGGTGCCGACCTCCTTTGCGACGCGCGTGACCTCCGCCGCGAAGGAGTTGAGCTGGTCGACCATCTTGTTGATGACGTCCTTGATCTGGAGGATCTCGCCTTTGACGTCGACCGTGATCTTCTGGGTGAGATCGCCGTTCGCGATCGCGGTCGCGACCTTCGAGACGTCGCGGAGCTGCACCGTGAGGTTCGAGGCGAGGACGTTGACGTTGTCGGTCAGGTCCTTCCAGGTCCCGAAGACGCCCTTGACGTCGGCCTGCCCGCCGAGCTTTCCTTCGGTGCCGACCTCCTTCGCGACGCGCGTAACCTCGGCGGAGAAGCTGTTCAGGGTGTCCACCATCGTGTTGATGGTGTTCTTCAGCTCGAGGATCTCGCCCTTCGCGTCGACCGTGATCTTCTGGGAGAGGTCGCCCTTCGCGACGGCGGTCGTGACCTTCGCAATATTGCGGACCTGGGTGGTGAGGTTCGCGGCGAGGACGTTCACGTTGTCGGTCAAGTCCTTCCAGGTGCCCGAGACGCCTTTGACATCGGCCTGCCCGCCGAGCTTTCCTTCGGTGCCGACCTCCTTCGCGACGCGCGTGACCTCCGCGGCGAAGGAGCGGAGCTGATCGACCATGACGTTGATCGTGTTCTTCAGCTCGAAGATCTCGCCGCGTGCGTCGACCGTGATCTTCTGCGAGAGGTCGCCGTTCGCGACGGCGGTGGTGACGTTTGCGATGTTGCGGACCTGGGTGGTGAGGTTCGCGGCGAGGACGTTCACGTTGTCGGTGAGGTCCTTCCACGTGCCGCTGACGCCGCGCACCTCGGCCTGACCGCCGAGCTTTCCTTCGGTGCCGACCTCCTTCGCGACGCGCGTCACCTCGGCGGCGAAGCTGTTCAGCTGATCGACCATCCGGTTGATGACGTCCTTGATCTGGAGGATCTCGCCGCGCACGTCGGCGGTGATCTTCTGGGTGAGGTCGCCGTTCGCGATCGCGGTGGCGACGCGCGACACGTCACGGAGCTGCACCGTGAGGTTTCCGGCGAGGCCGTTGACGTTGTCGGTCAAGTCCTTCCATGTGCCGCTGACGCCTTTGACGTTGGCCTGGCCGCCGAGCTTTCCTTCGGTGCCGACCTCCTTCGCGACGCGCGTCACCTCGGCCGCGAACGAGGAGAGCTGATCGACCATGACGTTGATCGTGTTCTTCAGCTCGAGGATCTCGCCCTTGGCGTCGACCGTGATCTTCTGCGAGAGATCGCCGTTCGCGACGGCGGTGGTGACCTTCGCGATGTTGCGGACCTGCGCCGTGAGGTTCGCGGCGAGGCCGTTCACGTTGTCGGTGAGGTCCTTCCATGTGCCGGAGACGCCCTTGACGTCGGCCTGCCCGCCGAGCTTGCCCTCGGTGCCGACCTCCTTCGCAACACGCGTCACCTCGGTCGAGAAGCTGTTCAGCTGATCGACCATCCGGTTGATGACGTCCTTGATCTGGAGGATCTCGCCCTTCACGTCGGCGGTGATCTTCTGCGTGAGGTCGCCGTTCGCGATCGCGGTCGCGACGCGCGATACGTCGCGGAGCTGGACGGTGAGGTTCGACGCGAGGCCGTTGACGTTGTCGGTGAGGTCCTTCCACGTGCCGTACACGCCCTTGACGTCGGCCTGGCCGCCGAGCTTGCCCTCGTTACCGACCTCTTTCGCGACGCGGGTGACCTCCGCCGCGAACGAGCGGAGCGTGTCGACCATCGTGTTGATGGTGTTCTTCAGCTCGTAGATCTCGCCCCGCGCGTCGACCGTGATCTTCTGCGAGAGGTCACCGTTCGCGACGGCGGTGGTGACCTTCGCGATGTTGCGGACCTGCGCCGTGAGGTTCGCGGCGAGGCCGTTCACGTTGTCGGTGAGGTCCTTCCACGTGCCGGAGACGCCGCGGACCTCGGCCTGACCGCCGAGCTTTCCTTCGTTGCCGACCTCCTTCGCGACGCGCGTGACCTCGGCGGCGAAGGAGGAGAGCTGATCGACCATGACGTTGATCGTGTTCTTCAGCTCGAGGATCTCGCCCTTCGCGTCGACCGTGATCTTCTGGGAGAGGTCGCCCTTCGCGACGGCGGTGGTGACCTTCGCGATGTTTCGCACCTGCGCGGTGAGGTTCGCGGCGAGGCCGTTGACGTTGTCGGTCAAATCCTTCCATGTGCCCGAGACGCCTTTGACCTCGGCCTGACCGCCGAGCTTACCTTCGTTACCGACCTCCTTCGCGACGCGGGTGACCTCCGCGGCGAAGGAGTTGAGCTGATCGACCATGGAGTTGACCGTGGTGCCGATGCGGAGGAACTCGCCTCGGACCGGGCGACCTTCGATCTCGAGGACCATCTTCTGCGAGAGGTCGCCGCGGGCGACGGCGGTGATGACGCGCGCGACCTCGTTCGTCGGCGACACGAGGTCGGCGATGAGCTGGTTCACGCTCGTCATACCGGCGGCCCAGGCGCCGCGCGCCGCGCCGACGGAGGCGCGCTCGTGCATGCGGCCTTCCTGGCCGACGACCTTCGCGACGCGAACGAGCTCGCCGGACATGTGCTCGTTCAGCTGAACGATGTCGTTCACGAGCTCGCCGACGCGGTTCAGGATGCCGTTCTTCGAGTACTCGACGCGGGCCTGGAAATCGCCCTGCTTGATCGCCTTCAGGACCTCGATGAGGTGATCGACTTCCTTGCGCGTCTCCGCGGAGAGGAGGTCCCACTCCGTGACGGGCACGGTGTCACCCACCGCGTTGATCATCGTCTTGCCGTTGCGTGCGTCGTGTCGCTCGCCGCGCTCACCATTCGCGTGCGCCGGATGGCCGTCGCCGTTGCCGTTGCCAGGCTTCTTCTTCTTGGGGGCGACACGGTCCGAGGCGAGCGTCGACTTCGACGGCATGGAACAATCCCTTCACGACCTTGGCGGCGCCGTCGCGAGTACGGCGCGCAAGCACGCGATCGAAGAATTATCGAGAGAGTCTCGTTCTCACAACGCGACGAAGTGCCCCTGTGGCGTTCGTGCAAACGAACCCTGCTCCGACCACCCGGCCTCGCAAGATCGCCACAGCGCTCGGTCCTCGACGATGCGCCGCGTCAGCGAAAGCTCGCGATCATCGCTTCGGGGAGACGCAGACACTCGACGAGGTGATGGACGATCTTCGCTGGGACCCGCGCGTCGTGGTCTCTCTCTCGGTCGAGGTAGTGCGAGGCAGCGAGCATGTGCACGGCGTCGTCGCGCACGCGCAGCGGGGCGGCGCGGGCATGCACTTCTTCGGTCTCGCCGGACCCGATCGCATCGCATGGAACGACTACGTCCGAGATCGCCTCGTCGAGGCACGCGCCGCCTGAAGGCTCAGATCTTCTTCCGCGGGGCGCGCGGCGGCTGCTTCTTCGTTCCGCCCCAGAGCCCGAGCACGAGGAGCGCAGCGAGGAAGCCGACGAGGCCGAACGCGATCGACTGATAGAAGCGGCTCGCGTGGAGCGCCGCCATGCCAGTGCCCCACGCCACCCAGCCGACGCCGCCGAGCGCCGCGCCCGCGATGAGGGCCTTCAGCCAGGCGCCCATCTTGTAGGCCACGCCCGCGGGGTAGAGGCCGAACAGGAAGAGCACGATCGGGAACACGTACTCGGTGTGCGTACCGAGCCCTGGCAGCTTCGTCCCGTGCTCGAGGAGCTCGCGCGCGCCATGCGTGGCGGCGTAGCCCGCGCCCGTGCCCGCGAGGACGAAGAGGAGCGCGTAGCCGAACGCGCCGAGCGCGATCGACGTCTGCGTCGGGCCGAGCGACTTGATCTTCACCGTCTCGGCGGCGGCGTCCTTCGCCTCTTTCGAGTCCTTCGCCACCTGGGGCGGGGGAGGTGGCGTGCTCGCGAGGCGGATCTTGTCCGAGAGCTTCGCCGGGATCTCGTTCGCGTCGAGCGCGGCCTGGAGCGTCGGTCGATCGCCGGTGGGCTCGGTCGGCAGGACGCTCGGGTTGCTGCCTTCGCCCTTGATCCGCAGCTGGTAGCCGTGCGCCTTCACGCGCTGGAGGAGGCGCGTCTTGTCCGCCTCGTCGAGCTTGTTCTCTTGAGACAGCTCGAGGAAGTGCCGCACGCATCCGAGCTCGGCCAGCTCCTGGCGGTAGTCGTCGGTGCCCTGCTCGCTGTCGACCTGCGCGCCGCGCGCGGCGTTGCGGTACCAGACGTCCGCCTTCTCCTTGTCCTGCTTGTAGTGGATCCCGAGCTCGTAGAGGTTGCCGAGATACACCTTCGCGGGGACGCTGCCTTTCTCCGCCGCCGCGCGAAGGCGAGTCGTGCCTTCCTTGAGGTCTTGCGGGACCACGCCGCCGGTGAGGTTGAAGAGCGCCACTGCGTACTCGCCCTCTGCGCTGCCGAGCTCCGCCGCCGCCTTGTAGACCTCGAAGCACCGCTTGAGATCGCGCGTGACGCCGCGCCGCCCCGAGCGATACGCCTTCGCGAGCTCGAGGAGCGCGTCCACGTCGCCGCGGAGCTTCAGGCTCTCGAGATCGCTCTCGAGCTCCTCCTCCGGCTCCTCGTCCTCGGGGTTGGCTCGCGCCTCAGGCATCCGCCGTCTCGACTCGCTTGAGCACCTCCAGGAGTCTGGTCGCCCGCGCGTCTTCCATCAAGTTCGGTCGCGAGCCGCCGCTCCTCACGTAGAAGTCGGCGAGCCCGCTCGACCACATCGAATAGTAGCGATTGCCCGCGAAAACGATGGAAACACCGCTTCCCGGGCCCGCCTCGGTGGGCTCGTCCTCGAAGTCGACGTTGCTCCAGTCGACGCTCGCCGCCGTCTCGACGCTGTCCTCCGCGTAGGAGAGCTTCACCGGCGCCTCCGGCGTCCGGCGCTTGGCCGGGGTCATCAGCGCGAGCATCCCGTCGCAGATCTTGACGCGGAGGATCATCGCCACGAGTCCCACGTCGATCTGCGTGCGCCCGAAGTAGGGGAAGATGGCTTGCCCGAGGATGGGGAGGAGCAGCTTCGACGTGCACACCTCGCGCACGAAGCTCTCCGCCTGCGCCTGAGGGATCGCGAGCTCGCTACCACGGAGGCGCTCCGCCGCCGTCCGCGCCCACCACTTCAGCACGTGGACGAGGACCTTCTTCACCTTGTCGCTCGCCTTGATGCTCATCGGGAGCACCGCATCGAGGACCTTGCGCACCTCGGCCTCGACCTCGTTCTCGGGCGGGACGATGTGATTGACGAACTCGCCGAAGACCGCGCCGCTCGAGCGTCGCTGCATCTCCTTGTCCATCGCATCGACGAGCTGCTTGGCCTCCTCGATGCGGCGGGCCTTCGCCTCCGTCTCGTCGCGCGACGGCGTCAGGGCCTTGAGGACGCTGAGGAGCTCGGAGCGGATCGCCCGCGCTTCCGCGGAGAGCTCCTTGCCCTTGATGTCCTCCGCGAGCTTCGTCTTCAGGTGCGTCGCGAGGAGGGGAATGCCGCTCTTCGGGAGGTTGTTCGAGGGGTCGGTCCCCTCGACGGCGGCCCACTTGTCCGCCGGCTGGGAGATGTACGTGCTCACGGCGCGCGCCGCGAGATAGCCCTGCTTCACCGTCTCGTAGTCGGAGTCGCCGGGCTTGAGGGCCTGCATCTGATCCGAATAGGGATTCCGGATCCAGAACAGGTTCGTGAACGGCCGGCCCTTCGCGCCCCAGTTGTGGAGCCACGAGCTCTGGCTCCGCGCCCAGAAGTCGATGCATGCCTCTTCCACGCGCGAGTCCCAGCGGTCCTTCGCGTTGTCGCTGCGGAGCGCGCCGAGACTCATGTCGAACTTCGTGAGCGCCATGAAGAGGGAAGGCGCCTCGATCTCCTTCGGGTCCTTCGGTGTCGGCGAGCCATGACGGATCGCGAGCCAGCTCTCGACCTGCGACTGGAGCTGGATCGCCTCCGGCTTCGTCGGGCCGGGCGAGCACAGGAGGAGCGCGGTGATCTCGCGATCGACGGAGTACTGCTCGAAGAGGAACGTCAGCTTGCCGCGCTTGTAGACCTCGATCGCGTTCTCGAGCTTGCCCGTGTTCAGCTCGGCGGGCCCGAAGCCGTTGATGCCCTTCAGCGCGCGCCCGCCCGGGAAGTCGAGGAGGTCCGCCTTGTCGAGGAGCGAGCCCGGCACCGCGCGGAGCGGGAGCCGGATCTCGGCGATGAGCGCCGCGAGGACGCCCGGATCGAGCGCCACGTCGCGTCCGTCGATGGTGGTCGCGGGCACGACCGTGCGCGAGGTGCCGAGCGCGTTCAGGCAGGAGGCATCGATGACGCTCGGTCGATCGCTCGAGGCGCGCACGTGCTCGAGGCCGACCTCGACCGCGTCTGCATATCCGAGCTGCTCGATGCCCGTCACGAGCGTGCGCATCAGCGAGTCGATGTCCTTCGCGTAGCCAGGTCCGCCCCAGAGCAGCGAATACACCAGCTGCCACCCCGCGGCGGTGACGACGTCGATCCCCGTCTTCAGCGCTGGATGCCGGCGGAGCTCGTTCAGGTAGGGATGACGGTCCTGGTACTTCTTCGTGAGCTCGTGCCAGACCGTCTCCCACGCACGCGCGTAGATCGGCGACGCGGGCGGTCCCGCCTGGAGGCGCGCCTCACGTAGCGTGCGCTCCACGCGGTCGGCATCGACCGCGGGCGACGTGCACTCGACGAGGAAGCCGGTCGCCATCGACTGGAGCACCGACTCGAGCGAGAGGAGCTCACAGTAGAAGTCGCCGCGGCGCAGCGGCGGCGCAGGCTGCGCCGAGAAGCGCGTGACCACGCCCGTCGACTCGACGCCCTTCGCCGGGTTGATCTGCTTCAGGAAGTCGACCGCGCCGCTGCGTCCGAGCACCTCGAGGGAGCCGAGCTCGTGCGAGAGCATCGCGCCGACGAGGAACGACTTGCCCGCCTGCGACGGCCCGAAGAGCCCGAGGCTCTGCTTTCGGGCCCACGCGCGGCGCAGCTTCCGGGCGCGGAGCGCGAGGTCCCGCAGGACCAGCGCTTCGCCTTCGGCCTCGGGATTGCCGGCGATGATGCCCTGGGTCTCGCCAATCGCCTGCTCGAGGATCGCTACCGGGTCACTCATGTGAGGTCCTCAATGGACGTGCCACTTTCCGTTCTTGTCCTGCCACTCGACACGGACACCCTCGAAGGTCTGGCCCGGATTCAGCCAGACGTCGAAGCGGTGACCGCTGTCTTCCGTGCGTGAGACCTTGCCGGTGTTGCCAGCGACGCGCCACGCGGTGGCGTCGTTGCTGTAGTGCTTGCGGTGAACGCTCGTCTTCTGGCCGTTCCCGGTGCCGGGGCCGCCGGGGAAGGTCTTCACGATGACCTTTCCGCCGCCGCCACCACCACCGCCGCCGCCGCCGAGGACGTCGTCATCGTCGTCGTCGTCGTCGTCTCCACCGCCGCCATCGGCGCCGCCGTCCTTGTGCTTCTTCTTGCCCGCGTCGCCGCCGTCGCCTCCGGCGTCGGCGAGCGCGCCCGCGTCACCGCCGTCGCCGCCGGCATCGGCGAGCGCGCCGGCGTCGCCGCCGTCGGCCCCGGCGTCCGCCGCCGCCACCGCCACCGCCGCGTCGATGGACACGACCGCGCCATCTGCGAGGAGCACCGCGCCGTCCTCGAGCAAGGTCGCGCCGTCGGGCAAGTTGAGGCCGGCCTCGGCGACCTCCTTGATCTTCTGCTCTTCGCACGTCTTCAGGAGGAAGAGGGCGAGCAGGAGGAGCGCGATGACGATGAGGCCGATGAGCGGCCACACCCACCACGGGCGTGCCTTCTTGTCGTCCTTCTTCTTCTCCTCCTTCTTGTCGTCCTTCTTGGCCTCGTCCGGCTTCGGGGCCTCCGGGGCCTTGGCCGTCGTGGCCGTGGCCACGGCCGCTCCCGCGACCGCGCCAGCGCCCGCCGCGAGCACGGCCGGGTCCGCCCACTGCTTCGCCCAGTCCTCGAAGCCGAAGACGTATTCGGCCTTGCCGCCCATCGAGCGCGGAGACGCGCCCCAGTTGATGACGAAGAGCTTCTTCTTCGCGGCCGAGTAGAAGTAGTTGGCGCCGTCGTCCGCATCGAGCGACGGGACGGTGAAGGCCGACTTGTACTTGTCGAAGCCGCTGTTCGGCGTCGCGAAGACCTTGGCCACGCGCTCGAGCGCGGCCTGGAAGTCCTTCAGCGCCTGCGTGACGTCCTCGCCGTGCTTTGCTCGCGCCTCCGCGAGCGGGATGAGGCCCGTCAGGTCCCAGCGCACGGTGACGGGAAGGCTCTCGGAGCCCTCCGTCTCCGGGACGAGGAGGCGCCCGTCGAAGAACTTCGACTCGTTGAGGTCGACGGCGAGCTTCCACATGGAAGTCCCTCCGACGAGGTTCGGCAGCCAGGTGGACTCGCTCACGTGAACACCTCGGCCTTCGCCTTCACGGCATTGTTGGAAGCGACCCGGCAGAGGAACGAGGCGGGGCGCGTGATCGCAAAGGAGGTCGGGTCAGAGCCAGCCGCGCGCTCGTGAAGTTGCGAGTCGAACACCTTGACGTGATCCACGCTCTCGAACTTGAGTCGCTCGAGCTCGTTCGTCATCAGCGCGGCGAGCAGCGGCGTCGATTTCGATACGATGTGTCGGTCCAGGGAGGCGGCGCTCGCGAGGGCATAAAGCTGTTTGCTCACCTCGATTCCGACGCGCATCTTCGCCTCGGGATCCATCGGCGCCCGAAAAAAGAAGTTCAGGCCGGCGGCGAGCGTGAAGGCCTGATCCGAGATCGTCTCCTGATCTTCGGCCGCGAGCAGCCGCGAGAGCTCGCCGAAGAAGAGGCGCAGCGGAAACGCGGGGTCGCTCGGCCGCGCGGCCAGGATCCCGTCGTCGAGGATGTCTCCCAGCACGATGCGCGTGAGGAGTTTCTGCGCCCCCGGGGAGGGCGGCGGCATCGAGTCGCTCGGGATCTCCGGATGCGTCGGCCGCGGCCCGCGCGCGTACTGGCGCACCACGTCCGCAAGCTGGTTCGCGTCGACGGTGCGCTCGATCGCGGCGAGGACCGCCTTCTTGATCGCCTCTTCGTCCATCAGGCCCCCGCCTTGAACACGCCGGTGTCGAGCCAGTAGCGATCGAAGGCAGCCGTCTTCAGGGAGAGGCTGAAGTCGCTCGCGTCGAACTGGTAGGTGTTGCGCTGACTCTGCACGTTCGAGATCTGGATCGTGCCGTCCCGTCCCCGTCCGAACCGGATCGCGACGCGGTCCTCGAGGAGCGCCGACTCCACGTCCGCGTTCGCGGGGCGGACCTCGAGGAGGGGTGAGCCCTCCATCTCCTGCGAATCGACGTTACGGAAGCCGATCCGCATGCCGTGCGTGTAGACGAACGGCGCCGACTCCTGCGCTCCGTTGGGAAAGAGCTCGTTGGCACGCGCGATGTGCGGCTCCGCGTCCTGATAGAGGCCGTAGATCGGCTTCTGCTCGGCCTCGCTCGTGTTGTCGATGAGGAACCCGGGGAGCTTGTTGCGGCTCGCGAGGTGGAGCACCGCCGCGCCGGCCGTGACGGTCGACTTCGGATCGCGGATGAGGCTCTGGTCCTTCCACTTGGACGGATACCACTCGCCGACCTTGTAGCGCGCCATCGAGCGAATGCGCGGCGGCGAGACGGGCATCTCGGAGGTGAAGAGCCGCTTGATGCACGGGATGGCGGACGTCCGGCCCGCGAGGACGAGGAGGTCGACGTCGAACTGCGCGAGGATGTCCGCGTAGCGGCGTAGCGGCTCGCGCAGCACGCGCTCGATCGCCTTCTCGACGAGCTGGGCGTCGAAGCGGAAGAACAGGTTCTCGAGGCCGGGGAATCCCTCGACCTCGTGCTCGAGGAACTTGTTTCCCTCTGCCATGATCGCCGGCGAGGCAGCCGGCAGCCCGAAGGACTCGAAGATCGTCGACACCATGTAGTGCCGATCCGGCGTGTGGTTCGGCAGCGCAAAGCCCTCCGCGACCGCCCAGTAGCAGCGCGCGAGCGGCAGCCAGAGGTAAGGCACGAGGCGCGCGCGGAGCGTGCGCCAAGCCGAGCCATGGCCCGCGTCGCCCTCGCCGAAGAGGTGGAGGAACTTGTTCTTCGCCTGCTGCGTCGGGAGCTGGTGGAGGATCTGCGGGAAGACGACGTCCTCGACGATCGCGCGGCAAACCTCGTCACCCGCGATCGACACGCCGTCCTGGAACAGCTTCTTGATCGAGAGCGACGTGCCGGTCCCAGGGAGCTTGTCCTCGTACTCCGCGATCATGACGTCGGTGGTGCCGCCGCCGATGTCGACGGACGCCACGCGCAGCGTCTGCGGCCCGTTCGGGGTGGAGTGGCCGTAGACCGAGACGAGCTCTTCCATCGATCCCGCGAAGGTGCCTTGCACCTCCTGGTAGACGAACACCATCTGCGCCGCGAGCGCCTCGTCCACGAAGAGGAACGGATCGAACTGCTGCGTCTGCGCGTTCCAGTTCGGGCGCAGATCGGGCCGGATGTTGAGCACGTGGCACGCGAGAAGCACCGCGTTTCGCACGAGCACGTCGTAGACGCGGCGCTCTTCCTCGCGCATCGCGGACGGGTAGGTGAGGACGAGGTGCCGCAGGACGCGCGGGTTGCCCTCCTTGCCCTGGAACATGCGGTACTCCGCGCTGTTGATCTGCGCGTAGGCCTGACAGAGGATCTCGATGAGCGCGAACATCATCATCGAGCGCGGCGCGTAGCGAGGATCGGCGGGCGTCTGCGGGCCGTCCTCGCGGAGGAACGTGCCGCCCGACTCCTCGGGCACGTACTTGAGGATCTTGCCGAAGACGGGACGATGCTCGCCGCCTTGCCCGGGCGCGACCTGGCCGACCTTCGTGGCGAAGAACCAGCGCTCGTCCGTCTGGCGATCGTCCCAGAGGTAGCGCTTCGGACCCGAGAGCGTCGTCTGGTAGCGATGCGGCGTCTCGAGCGCGCGATCGAGCGCCTCGCGGCCCATGCGGGCGATGCTCGGCCACTGGAACGAGTCACCCGTGGCGACGGGGAACACGGTCTTGTCCCACGGCGAGGGGAGGAACGTGATGCGCGAGTCGAACGCCTCCTGCGAGGTGGCGAGCGGATTGCCGAGGCTTCGCACCTCGAGCGGGACGCCGAAGACGCCCTCGCCTCGGCCCTCGACGAGGAGCGCGGTGGAGCGCGAGTTGCCGAGATCGAGGACGAGCGAGACGGGGATCGGCTGCGCGTTGTCGAGGCGCGAGAAGCGGATCTTCGGCAAGAGCGGCGCGAGCGTCTCCATCAGGGCCGCGAGCTTGAAGACCGCCTTCTCCATGCCGCCGCGCTCGAGGCGACGAACGAGCTCGCGCGTCTCGGCGTGCTCGAAGAACTGACCGACCTCGTTCTTGTCGAGGGCGCGGAAGGGACGACCCTCGTCGAAGGCGGCGTCGAGGTGGCGGCCCTGCGTACCGGTGGCCTCGAGCGTGTCGATGGCGAGCACGGCGCGCGCGCCGCCGCCCGCGGTGCCGGCGAGATAGACCTGCACGCAGAACGGGCAGGAGAGCTGGTAGGGGATCGGCAGCCAGCGGCCCGCGAGCTCGCTCACATGATCGACGGCGGAGATCTCGACGTCCGGCTCCTCCCCCGACTGCGCGCGGCGCACCGAGATCGCAGTACCGCTCGCGGCGTCGGCGCCCTTCATGACGACGAAGCTCGAGACCACGTCCGGCAGGCCGCGCGGCAAGCTCACTTCGTGGAGGATGATGCCCGTGTTGAAGAACAGCTCGAGGACGTCGACGCTGGCGGCCCGTGCGCCTGGCGCGTTCGGTGCCTCCGCGACCGTCCCATCACCCACGTCGGGAGAGCTCCCGAGCGAGACCTTCTTTTTCACCATGCGTAGACGCGGCAGATCCTAAGTCGCCCCGGGCCCTTGCGTCGGCAAAAGCGACGTCGGGCGATGTGGGCGCGAAGCACACCCAACCCCTCGTTCTCAAACGTATTCTGGCGGGTGAACACAATCCGAAAAAAGTCGTCTGAGCTGGGTCACACTTTCAGGGCACCGCCCGAAGGGTCCACGTGCTGATCAGCTCCGCCGCCATGTCCAACGCCTCTCCGCCGATCGGTCCGGACCTTCGCAACGCGCTCGTCGCGATGGTGAAGAAGCGGGTGCCCGACAGCGAGGTGGAAGACATCGTCCAGTCGACGCTGGCGGACGCCTTCGCGTCGCCGCACGCACCGCAGGACGCGGAGTCGTTTCGGCGCTGGATCTTCGGCGTCGCGAAGAACAAGGTGGTCGACTACCACCGCCGCGCCGGCCGCGAGACCTTCGAGGTGCCGGAGGTGGCGGGCAATGCCGCGCCGCATCAAGAGGCGGATCTGCTCCGCTGGGCCGAGAAGCACCTCCCGCCCGGCGAGGAGAACAAGGCCACGCTCGAGTGGATGCTCCGCGAAGGCGACGGCGAGAAGCTCGAGTCGATCGCAGAGACGGAGCACCTGCCGGCGCCGCGCGTTCGCCAGCGCGTCTCGCGCCTTCGCCGCCACCTGAAGCAGCACTGGCAGAAAGAGGTCGCTGTCCTCGCCGCGCTCGGCGTGCTCATGACCGGTCTCATCCTCTTCCTCCGCCGTCCGAGCACGGATCCCCAGATCGCGAACGAGGACGTCGCGCGCGCCGAGGAGATGCGCAAGCAGGCGTTCGACAAGTGCCTCGCCGCGCAGTGGGACGACTGCGTCCACAAGCTCGACGACGCGAAGAAGCTCGATCCGGCCGGCGACAGCCAGCCCACCGTCCGGCAGGCTCGCGAGAACGCAGCGAAGGCACAGAAAGCAGTGCCCCCGACGGCGCCGACCACGTCCGTCTTCGAGAACAACGACACGCCGCCGCCGGCCCCGACCGACGTGACGCCGAAGCCGGCGCCCACGAGCTCGTACGTCCCGACCAAGGACGGGAAGGAGAGCTTCACCCCTGCGCCGTACTCCACGGAGGCGCCGCCGAAGACGCAGATGAGGAAGAAGGCTGCGCCGTCGCCGGCACCGGCTCCGGCCAAGCCCAGCAGCAAGATGGAGGGCAAGCGTTCCGACAAGCCCGCGTCGAAGGCCACCTCGATCGGCGACTCCCTCGGGTCGGACTTTGGCTCGAACAACATCGGCAAGATGGGCTTCAAAGTGCCCGGCAAGACCATCGAGTCCGACTCGAAGTGAGCGGAGCGCGGGCCCTGCTATGATGCCCACGTGAGCTTTTCTTCGTGGGCCGTAGGCGCGGTCTTCGTCGGTTGTATCGTGGTCGCGTGCAGCTCGGATCCGCCGGCGGGTGGAGACAGGGCGTACTGCGACGTCACCAAGTCCGCGTCGACGAAATGCACGTCGCCGCAGAGCTGCGACACGACCCTGACCTCGCAGTGCGGCTCCGTGGAAAAAGCGGTGTCGCCCACCGCGCTCGCGGCGTCGAGGGACTGTCTCGAGTCCGGCGTCTGCGGCGCGAGCCTCTGCCTGACGCGCGCCCTCAAGTCGTCGAAACCCACCGACGCCCACGCCGATCTCGCGACCCGCTACTGCACCACGTGCGCGCCGGACGTCGCCGACTGCGCGGCCCAGTTCTACCAGGCCAAGAGCAAGCTCCCGGGCGTGCTCGTGCTGCCGTACTCGGGGGCGGTCGCGAAGGCGGTCGCCGATGCGTGCACCGCCGACGCGGGCGCGTGCCGCGCGAACTTCTCGACCTGCGCGAACGACACCATCGTGACTGCGTTGAACGGTTTCGTGTCCGCCGATCTCGCGTCGTGCATCAGCGGCGCGTTCACGAACGACGAGCCGGCGACCACGCCCGGCGGTCCGACCACCTCCACGAGCGGCGGCCCGCAGATCCAGTCCTGCACCGCGGACAACTGCCAGGGCTGCTGCCGCGAAGACAGATGCGTCGAGGGCAAGACGGAGGACGCGTGTGGCCGGAGCGGCCTGGCCTGCCAGACCTGCAGCGCCGTGCAGAAGTGCACCGAGGAGGGGCAGTGCCACGAGCCCTGCGGCCCGAACAACTGCAAGGGCTGCTGCGACGGCGACAACTGCATCCCCGGCGAGACGACGGACAAGTGCGGCGGCGCGGGCGAGGCCTGCACGAAGTGCGACGCGGACAACCCGGAGCTCGTCTGCGCGGACCAGAAGTGCATCGACGGCTCGTGCAAGGCGACGTGCACGCAGGGCTGCTGCACCGCGACGGGCTGCCAGCCCGGGACCACCGCCCAGGCATGCGGCATCAACGCCGGCGCGTGCGTGACGTGCGGCTACGGCAAGCAGTGCACGAACCACGCGTGCGTGCTCGACACCAGCTCGCTCTGGGACGTCGTTGTCACGGGCGCGGACATCCCCGCGAAGAAGCTGAACGACAGCGACTGGGACCCGTTCTACGGCGCCCCCGATCCCTTCGTGAAGCTCTACTCGAACCTCGGCGCCGACTCCCACACGGGGCAGACCGCGTTCCAGACCGACAACCTGCATCCGGCGTGGACCACGGAGGTCCCGCTGAAGGGCATCAGCGCGAAGGAGCTGATGAACAACCTGTCGTTCGAGATCTGGGACGACGACTTCGACTACGACGACCAGGTCGGCGGCTGCAAGATCGGCATCTCGGCCGCGAACTTCAGCGGCGTCGTGCAGCAGGTGACCTGCAACCAGACGCCGAGCCTCCCGTCCGTCACGCTACGCTTCAAGCTCGTCCCGCACACTTAGCGCTTCTTCTTCGCGCCCGACTTCTTCGCGGGTGGGTCGTCCTCGACGTGCTCGACGGTGAAGCCGAACATCCACGCCGCGGTGGCGGCCTCGGCGCGCTTGAGCGTCGACTTGGCCGTGGTCGAGAAGTAGCCTGCGGCGACGAGCGTCGTGACGAGCTCGTTCGTGGGCACGCCGAGGCGCTTCGCGAGCTCGGGCACGGTGATCGTCGACGCGACCGGGATCGTCTTCACGGAGGCGGGGGCCGGGGTGGCCTCGACCGGCGGCGGCTCGGGATCGGGCTCGACGGGCTCCGCGGCGGGGAGCGAAGCCTCCGTCTCCGAGCTCATCAGGATCTCCTCGAGGCGGCGAAGCTCGTCGCCGCGGAGCGACGCGAGCGCGCGCGCGACGTTCACCGAGGAGGGCGGCCCGTCCTCGTCGTCCTCCACGTCCACGAAGCCCACCGGGCTCGGCGCCGTCTCGCGTGCGACCTCGTAGACGCGGCGCCGGACGACGACCGTCGGTCGCACCTTGTTCAGCACCGTGGTGAGCGCGGAGAGCTCGGGGGACGTCTCGACGATGTCGGAGTCGGTGGAGTCGCGGGTGGGATCGGACACGGCCTCACGACCTTAGCGCGGGGCTGGGCTCATGGGCAGGCCCTGGTGAGATCGGTGAATGACACTCCGGTGATCCGATGGAACGCTGCGACGCCACCGGTGGCCGCGGTGAAGCCCCAATGACCGCGAAAGGGCGCGTAATTCGGGACGGGGAACGCGTCGAACATGGTCGAGCCGTCGAGCCAGACGGAGAGGGCGCCCGCCTCCAGACGAACTCGCAGGAGATGCTCGACGCCGGTGAAGCCCGCGAGCTTGATGTCGCGGTCCGTGAGCGCCCACTCGTCGCCAAGGGAGTCCTGGGATGGATCGATGATGGCGAGGAAGATCTGGGTCTTCGGATCGGTGAACGTGTCGAAGGCGACCGCGAACCCCGAGAGCGACTGGACGCCGAGGCCGTTGCCGGTCTCACCGACCCCGGGGACCGCCTCTCCTGCGATCCAGGCGAACGCGAGCCCGTCGGCGATCGTGCCGTCGCTGTCGTTGTCGTCGATCCGGAAGCTCGCCGTCATGTCGAAGCGCTCGAACGTGACGGGCTCCGTCGACCAGACCGCGCCTGCGCTCTCGAAGTCGTTCGAAGTGAGCTGGACCGACGTCGCGTCGGTGGTCGCGGCCCCGCGGAGCGTCCACTTCGTGCCGTCGAGCGGGAGAATGGAGGGTGGGCTCGTCACCTGTAGATTGCACGCATCTGCGCCGGCGTCGGCGGGGCCTGCGTCGGCGTCGGGCGCGAGCACGTCCGCGGTCGTCGCGTCGGATCCCGCGTCGGGAGAGCTCGTCATGGGTGTGTCGAGCCCGGACGTGTCGACGAAGAGCGAGCAGGCGCCGAGCCCGGACGCGAAGACGGCCGCGAGCGCAGCAACGCTCACGGCCGTCGTCCATCGAGCTACGTCCATCGTCATCGGACGACGAGCGTACCTCACCCCGGGCGTGTCAGCGCGGACCACCGCCGCGGGGGCCGCGGTCACGACCGCCACCACCGCCGCGGGGGCCACGGTCACGACCGCCGCCGCCGTCACGGCCGCGCGAGGGCGGGGGACCTGCCTCGCGGGACGCCATCATGCGGGCCTTCGCGCGCTCGCCCTCGTCGCCCTCGGGGAGCGGGAGGAGCTCGCGCCGCGAGAGGCGGATCTTGCCGTCGCGACCGACCTCGATGACCTTCACCTCGACCTCGTCGCCTTCCTTCATGACGTCGGTGACGCGCTCGACGCGCGTGTGCGCCATCTCGCTGACGTGAAGGAGGCCGTCGGTGCCCGGGAAGATCTCGATGAAGGCGCCGAAGTCCGTGATGCGCTGGACCGTGCCCTTGTACGTCGCGCCGACCTCGGGCTCCGCGGTGAGGCCCTTGATGATGTCGATCGCCTTCTTCACCGCGACGCTGTCCGCGGACGCGATGTTGACGGTGCCGTCGTCCTCGACGTCGATCGCGACGCCCGTCTGGTCGACGATGCCCTTGATGGTCTTGCCGCCCGGGCCGATGATGATGCGGATCTGGTCCGGCTTGACCTTGAGCGTCGTGATGCGCGGCGCGTACTGCGAGAGATCCGGACGCGTCTGCGCGAGGACCT
The DNA here is from genome assembly GCA_046351255.1 of Labilithrix sp. GTDB lineage: Bacteria > Myxococcota_A > Polyangia > Polyangiales > Polyangiaceae > Labilithrix. The sequence goes on along the minus strand of JAXLYU010000021.1, from coordinate 78,089 downwards.
CGTTCATCTTGCCGAGGATGTGGAGGCGGCCTTCCTTGGCCTGCGTGAGCGCCTCGCTCAGGATCGCGCGGTTCAGGCCGGCGATCTTGATGTCCATCTGGATGGCGGTGATGCCGTTGGCGGTGCCGCAGACCTTGAAGTCCATGTCGCCGAGGTGGTCCTCGTCACCGAGGATGTCGGAGAGGATCATGTAGCGGGTCTCGGACTTGTCGACGGGGCCGTCCGTGACGAGACCCATCGCGATGCCGGCGCAGGGCGCCTTGATCGGAACGCCCGCGTCCATGAGGGAGAGCGAGCCGCCGCACACCGACGCCATCGAGGACGAGCCGTTCGACTCGAGCGTCTCGGACACGACGCGGATCGTGTACGGGAACTTCTCTTGCTCGGGGATGAGGCGCACGAGCGCGCGCTCGGCGAGCGCGCCGTGACCGATCTCGCGACGGCCGGGGCCTCGCATCGGCTTGGTCTCGCCGGTCGAGAAGGGAGGGAAGTTGTAGTGGAGGAGGAAGCGCTTCCAGCGCTCGCCCGTGAGCGCGTCGATCTTCTGCTCGTCGCTCGAGGTGCCGAGCGTCGTGGTGACGATCGCCTGCGTCTCGCCGCGCTGGAACAGGGCCGAGCCGTGGACGCGCGGGAGGATCGAGGCCTCGATCATGATGTTGCGGACGGTCTTGCCGTCGCGGCCGTCGATGCGCTTCTTCTCGCGAAGCATGTAGTCGCGAACGACCTCGTACTTGCGCTCGTCGAACTCGCCCTTGATGAGCTTCTCGCTCTCGGCGAACTTCTCCGCGCCGAGCTCGGCGGTGAGCGTCGAGACCATGAGGTCCTTCGCCGCCTTGTAGCCGGCGTAGCGCTTGTGCTTCTCCTTGATGAGCGAGCTCTCGACGATCTTCGCGTCGACGAGCTCGCTGACGCGCTTCGCGATGGCGGAGTCGAGCTTCTTCGGCTCGAAGACCTTCTTCGGCTTGCCCACCGCCGCGCGGAGCTTCTCGATGAGCTCGAGGATCGGCTGCGCCGCCTTGTGGGCGAACATCAGGGCGTCGATGATGTCGGACTCCTGCGCCTCCGCCGCGCCGCCCTCGACCATCGTGATCGCGTCCTTCGTGCACGCGACGACGAGGTCGATGTCGGCCGCCTGCTGCTGCTCGAGCATCGGATAGGCGATGAACTCTCCGTTCACGCGCGCGACGCGGACGCCGACGAGGGGGCCCGCCCACGGCAGGTCGGAGATGTGGAGCGCCGCGCTCGCGCCGGTGACGGCGAGCACGTCGGTCGGGTTGATCTTGTCCGACGAGAGGACGGTCGCGATGACCTGGGTGTCCCCCTTGTAGCCATCCGGGAAGAGCGGGCGGCACGGGCGGTCCATGAGGCGGCAGACGAGGATCTCCTCGTCGCGCTGGCGGGCTTCGCGCTTGAAGAAGCCGCCCGGGATCTTGCCGGCGGCGTAGGTCTTCTCGACGTACTCGCAGGTGAGGGGGAAGAAGTCGATGCCGGGGCGCTCATCGCCGCCGACGGCGGTGACGAGGACGACCGACTCGCCGTAGCTGATGAGGATCGAGCCGTGCGCCTGCTTGGCGAGACGACCCGTCTCGAAGGTCATCGGCTTGCCGTTGACCATCACGGATTCGCGAACGAAAGACATGTGCGTTCCTTTGTGGCTCCACGGTGGAGCCGGAGAGCCGTCTTCGTTCCTCGGTGGATGCCGGCCACGCGGGGGTCGCGGGCATCCATCGAAGAGTGAAGATCGGCGGTTAACTGCGAGATGAATTTTCAAACTGGAAGGGGATGAGTCGGTCGACCCATCCCCTTCGGAGAATCACTTGCGGAGGTTCAGCGCGGTGACCGTCTTGCGGTAACGGTCGAGGCTCGCCTTCTTGAGGTAGTTGAGGAGGCGGCGGCGCTTCGAGACGAGCTTCAGGAGACCGCGGCGCGAGTGGTGATCCTTCGCGTGGGTCTTGAAGTGCTCGGTGAGGTAGCCGATGCGCTCGGTGAGGAGAGCGATCTGGACCTCGGGCGAGCCGGTGTCGGTCTCGTGCGTGCGGAACTTACCAACGAGCTCCGCTTTCTTTTCGGTATGGAGGGGCATGTCGTGACCTTGTAGGGCAACAGGCAGAATCAACCGCCAAGTGCCGCGTTGAGGCGCGCAGTATAGGCAGGGAGATTTCCCCGTCAACCTGCGCCTTTTAGGGGTACGCTGAGTCGTTCCATGGCGAGGCACCCGGACCGAATCAGCCCGACCGCTGGCGGAGAGGTCACGGGCACCATGGATACCGAGCGTCCGCCCGCATTTAATGAGGTCACGGACGCCGATGCGGGGGCGGCCGTGCGCTCAATCGGTCGGGATATATTTAGCGCGCCCGAGCCAACCAAAGTCGGCGGTCCGGAGCTGCCACAAAAAGCGCGGAGCGGCCCGTCGGGCATCGCTGCGAAGGGACCGATCGCACCTCTGGCGCCCGGACCCATTCCCCGTCCGGCGGCCACGCCGATGTCACCGAACCCGACGCCGAGCCCCGCCCCGCGCACGAACCCGGGCGTTTCGGGGCCGCAGCCGGTCTCCGAGCCGACCAGCGTGGGGCTCGGTCCCGCCGCGGCCGCGCTCAGCCGCAAGTGCTCCACGTGCAACGAGCTCTACCCGGCAGACTTCCTCGTCTGCCCGCGCGACGCGACGCCCCTCGTCGATGCCGCCTCCGGCGAGGCGCCGGACCCGATGCTCGGCAAGCTCCTCGGCGACACGTACCGCATCACGCGTGTCGTCGGCGAAGGCGGCATGGGGCGCGTCTACGAGGCGCGTCACCTTCGCCTGAAGGAGCGGCGCTTCGCCGTGAAGTCCCTTCACGCCGATCTCGCGCGCAACCCGGAGATGGCGGCTCGCTTTCTCCGCGAGGCGGAGACCGCGAGCTCCATCAAGCACCCGAACGTCGTCGACGTGTTCGACGTGCACCACTCGGACGGCACCCCGTATCTCGTCGGCGAGTTCCTCGAGGGCGAGGAGCTCGCGGACTACGTGGGCCGCAAGGGCCCGCTCGATGCCCGCATGGCGGCGAAGGTCACGCGGCAGGTGTGCCACGCGCTGGCCGCCGCGCACGAGCGCGGGATCATCCATCGCGACATGAAGCCGGAGAACATCTTCGTGCTCTCCGCGTCGATCGCCGGTGTCGAGAGCGGCACGATGCGCTCGCTCCAGGTGAAGGTCCTCGACTTCGGCATCAGCAAGGCCGGCCCGAGCGACACATCGAACCTCACGAAGACGGGCGTGATCATGGGCACGCCGAGCTACATGTCCCCCGAGCAGGCGCGCGGGCGGCAGGTCGATCAGCGCGCGGACGTGTACTCCGTGGGCGCGTGCCTCTACTTCATGGTCACCGGCCGCCGCCCCTTCGACTCGGACGACCCCACGTCGACGATCTCGATGGTCCTCACCGAGGACCCGGTTCGGCCGCGCGAGATCGACGAGCGCATCCCGGAGGGCCTCGAGCTCATCATCCAGCGCGCGATGGCGAAGGACGCGAGCGAGCGCTACGGCACGATGCTCGAGCTCGAAGCGGCGCTGGCCTCGCTGAGCTCGAGCCAGCGCTCGAGCCTCTCGCATGTGCCATCGGGCCGCGAGATGCTCCTCTCTCAGCCGTCGGAGCCGAGGCTGCGCCAGGCGACCAGCGCGCAGCGCGCCTTCGACGTGGCGAAGGCGGTGCTCGGCACCGACTCGATGGCGCCGCCGTCACCCGAGAGCGCGAAGCTCGCGCGCCACGCGCGTCCCACGATCATCATCACCAGCGCGGCGGTCGGCGCCTGGCTCGTCGGCGCGACCGTCTCGGCGCTCGCCGGTCTCGTGCGCGTCCTCCACAACGGCGAGGTGACGCTCACCGAAGCGCTCCTCCTCATCGTCGGCTGTCTCTTCGCCGCGGCGACGCCCGCGGCGCTGTACGTGATGCACCTCCGCAGGGTGATCTGGCCGAACACGGTGAAGGCGCTCCAGCTCGCGACCGATCTCAAGCGCGTGACGATCGCCGCGCTCGCCGCGTACGGCAGCCTCGCCATCGTGGGGCGCGTGATCCACACCGTGCTCTTCCGTCGGTCCACCGGTCTCGCCAGCGGCTTCTGGGACATGGTCCTCTTCGTGTTCACGATCGCGATCGCGGGTTCGATCGGCGGGTTCGCGCCTTTCCTGCGCCGCCAGCGCAAGCGCCGTCCGGAGTAGACCAGGCACATGTCCGGCTGCATCTGCGTCAGCTGCGGGCGCGAGCTCCCGAGCGCGTTCCCCGGCGCGACCGTGTCGTGCGCGTGCGGGCACCGGGCGTCGATCCCCACGCCCATCATCGCCGCCACGCCGCCGGTCAGCGGGCCGTATCGCGGGCCAAGCCTCGCGCCGAACGACGGGACCGACATCGTCTGTCCCTACTGCAGCAACCGGTGCCCCGCGCTCGCGCGCGTGTGCCCGCACTGCGACGTGCGGCTCGAGAACGTGCGCTGCGGTCGCTGCTACTCGCTCCAGGCGCCGGGCGCGTTCAACTGCCAACGCTGCGGCCAGGCCCTCGAGCTCGAGCCGCTCCTCGATCCGACGGACGCGCCGTGCCCGCGCTGTCGCTCGCCGCTCGAGGCGCCGTCGGGCGACGACCTGGCCGGCGGTCGCCTGCACGAGTGCCCGCGCTGCGGCGGTGTCTTCGTACCGAAGGACGTCCTCGCAGAGCTCCTGACCCGCGCCGAGGTGAGCGGCCCGTTCGCGGACCCACCGCGCCGCCAGATCCCTGCGCTCGACGAGGTCCGCTACGTCTCGTGCCCGCTGTGCCACGCCTCCATGAACCGCTTGAACTTCGGGCGCGTGTCGGGCGTCATCGTGGACGTGTGCAAACCGCACGGGACCTGGTTCGACGGCGGCGAGCTCACGCGTGTCATCGCCTTCGCGGCGAGCGGCGGCCTCGTGAAGACCAGGGCGCGCGAGGCGGAAGACAAGAAGATGCAGACGAAGGAGCGCGAGAAGCTCCACGCGGAGCTCGCGCTGCTCCACGGTCGCCGCGAAGCGGAGGACCGCATCGACGAGTGGCGCTCGCTCCTACGCGATGTCTTCTTCTGGTGACCTCTCCCGCGAGTTAGCTAGATCAGAAGCGGGCCTGAACCGCGACCGCGGCGCCGATGCGGTTCGGGCTCTGGAACACGCGGAGCGAGGCGGAGCCCTCCGTGGGGTCGCGGACGACGAGGGTGCCGTTGTTGTCGCGAACGAACTGGACCCAGCCGACGAGCGCGAACATCTCGGAGATGTCCCAGCGCATCGAGAGGCGCGCCTGGAGGATGGGCGTGCGCTCCTTGTTGTACGGAAGGATCGACTCGTCGCCCTGCTGGCGCACGATGATCACGCGCTGCGCGGGGACGCCGCCGTCGGTGAACTCGCTGCGGAAGGTGGACGGCAGCTGGAGACCGCCACCGATGCCCGGCGTGAGGTGGGCCTGCGGGATGTGGTAGTCGGCCGCGACCGCGCCGAAGAGCTCGGGGTCCGTCTTGGCGCTCTTCGGGAGCGTCTCGAACGGGATGAAGCCCGGGACGTTACGGACGACGAAGTTGAGGTTGCGGTAGATGCCGGTGGCGCTGAAGCGGAGGTAACCCGCCTGCACCACGCCCTGCACCGCGCCCGCGATCGCGGTCTGGTCCTTCACCGCGCCAGCCGCGTCGAAGTCCTTGAGGTGCTGCTGCAGCACGTCGACCTCGCCGGAGACGCTCCACGCGAACTGGTTCGGATCGTAGGTGGCCGGCTTGAAGAGGATGAGCGGCTTGGCGGGATCGTTGCGGTAGAGGAGGAAGTCGACCGACTGCGGCACCGGCATGTTCTGGTGCACGACGACGCGGCCAGAGCCGCCGTACGTGTAGACGGACTTGCCGCGGACGTCCTCGAGGTCGAACTTGCCCTGCTGGAAGTAGCCGGCGCCGACGTCGAAGCGAAGGAACGACAGCGGATCGACGCCGCCGCCCGCGAGGACGCCGTAGTTGGTCTCGCCGACGCGGACGGTCTCGACCTCGCTCTCGCCGCCCGGGTTCAGGACCTGTTGCGGCTGGATGATGGTCGCGGTCTTGAAGCCGAGGAACGCGTAGCCCTTCTCGTGATCGAACTGGACCTTCGCGCCCGGCGCGGCGCCCTGGAGGCGCGGGAAGATCGATTGGTTGATCGCGCCCGCGGTGCCGCCCCACGACAGGTCGTAGAGGTAGCCGAGACGCATGCGGTCCGTGTCGAGCGGGAAGAACGTGACGCCGAGGCCGTTCTTGCCGTCGTTTCCGCCCGTCGCGTAGAACGCGCGGAGGTACGAGCCGGTGTCGTACAGGGCGGCGTTGAGGTTGCCCGAGTTCGCCGCAAGCTGCGCGAGGTCGAAGCGCAGGACGAGCGCCGCCTCCGTCGTCAGGTTGTCGATGAACGCCGGCATCTTCTTGTACATGACGAGGTGCGTGAGGTTCTCACGACCCGAGAAGCGCGAGTTCAGGTTGTCGAAGAAGAGGCGGTACTGCGGGCGCTCGCCGACACTGAACGTGGGCGACAGCGGGACGAGCTCGCCCGTCTTGTGGAGGAAGTCGTCGTCGCCGAACGTCCAGGTCAGACGCGTATCCATGAAGCCGCGGCCCTCGGCGGCGCCTGGCGGCGGGGTGCCGGCCGCGCGCGCGCCTGCCGTGCCTGCTGCGTCCACCGTCGTCGACTGCGAACCGACCGCGCCCTGACCGACGCCTTGCGGGGTCGCGCCGGCGTTCGCGCCGCCGGCCGCGCTCGTGTCGCCCGGAGCGGGCGGCGTGCCGGGCGCCGGTGTGTTCGGCGACGTGGTGGTGGTGGTCGGCGTGGGCGTCTTCGGGTCCGTCTTCTGCGCGTATGCAGCGGGCGCGGCGAGGAACGCGGCGAACGTGAAGGAGCCGAGGACGGTTCGGCGGAGATTCGTCGTCACGCGTCCCGCCTTCGGCGGATCCGCGACAATAGAGGACAAGAGTCGTGTCATTGCGGGTTCTCGTCGAGGTCCGTGCGCGGCGTGACGCACGCTTTATCGGAAGGAATGGGCTGCGCGTTCAGGTCGATGACGATGTCGTCGGGGCAACGCGCTTCGATCGTGTACTGCGAGCCACCGGAGAAGAAGGTCATGATTCCGGTGAAGGATTTGATGGGCTTGCCCTTGCGCTCGGGCGACAGAGGCTTGAACTCGGACGAGGTGGTCGCGTCGACCTGGATGGCGCCCGAGAGGTTCGTGCTCGTGTCGAGCACGCGGAGGCGGAAGTTGCTGCGGCTGATGAAGTTCGAGTACTCGGTGCAGTCCGTGTCGAGCGTGCAAGCGGTGGCGCATGCGCCCTCGTCGGCGCCGGGCGCGAAGTCGATGCTCCCGTCCCCGTTGAGGTCGCAGTTCGAGGCGTCCGGGGTCGGGGTGAAGAGCTTCGTCGTCGGGTCCTTCTGCACGAGGCCGGGCCCGAAGTTGTTCGTGACGGAGACGACGAGGTTCTTCGCCGGGTCCGCCATGACGCGCATGAGGCCCGCGGTGCGGGGAAGGAGCGACGTCGGGACCACCCACTCGAGCTTGCCCGTGGCCGCGTTCACCTCGGGGTGCGGGATGCTGCTCGGGTCGAGGTCGGTGGGCTCGGGGACGAGGCAGGGACGGACCTCGGGATTCCACGCCTCGAGCGTCCACGTCGGATAGGAGATCTGCGTGAAGCCGAAGAACTCGGTCGCGGTGCCGGTGAACGTCTTCAGTCGATCGCAGACGCGCATGCCCGGCGGCGCGCTGAAGTTGAAGGCGAACACGCCGCTGAAGCCCGCCGGCTCGCCGTTGACGCCGGTGCGCTTGTCCTTCGTGTCCTGCACGAAGAAGCCATCCGACGCGATGCGCGTGACGACCATGTCGAAGTCGAACTTCTGCGTGGCGTCGGCCTTGTCGTGGAGGCCGGTGTCGATGAGGAGCTGCTCCCGCGGGTAGGGCGTCTTGCCGGTGCCGGAGCAGTTCTTCCCGTCCGCGTCGCACGTGAGGCCGCGGAGATCGGCCACGCGGGGCAGCGCGTAGTAGATGGGAGGCGTCGAGCCCTGGCTGAACGTGCCGCCGGTCTCCGTGTTGTCGTTCGCGAACGCGCAGCCCTCGTCGGTGGGGAAGTCGACCTTGCCGTCGCCGTCGTTGTCGCGACCGTCGGCGCAGGCCGGCCGCGGATTTCCGATCGGATCGGCGGGGGAGTAGCCGAGGTCGTCCGCGATGATGAACGTGTTGCCGTACGCGTTGGAGACCATGATGGTGACCTCGGGCGAGACGCCGGCCGTGAGCTGCAGGTTGCGGCCGTCGGCGACGGGGGAGTCGATGCGGTCGATCGCGCCGGGCTTCGAGGACATGCGCACGTAGCCGGTGAAGTTCGTGTCGATGCCGCCCTGCTCGTTGATGGCGGTGACCTTCACCTTGAAGGGCTGCGGCTGGTTCACCTTGAGCGGGAGGCGCTTCAGCCGCGTGCCGGCGACCTCCTCCTCGTTGATCAGCTCCACCGTCAGGCGCGCGGCGCTGTGGCGCTTGCCGAAGTAGTCGCCCTGACACGCCGGCTGCGCCGCGAGCGTGACGGCCAGCACGGCGAGCGGCGAGAGCCGAGCGAAGCTCCTGGCGACGCTCATCGGCCGATCATCTCCACGCGGCCGTCGCTGAAGTTGCCGATGGTCGCGTCGATGCAGCTGAGGATCTTGCACTCCTCGCCAGCGAGCTGGCAGGCCGCGAGCGGCGTCTTGCAGGCCTCGACCTGCTCCGGCTTGAGGCCGGCGCAGCGCTGGTTGTGGAACGCAGCGACGGAGTCACGGCAGCCACGTCGCACGCAGCGGCCCGAGCCGGCGGCGCAGGTGCCGTCGGTCTCGCAGATGCCCGGCGACTTCTCCTTCGAGTGACCGGTGCAGGCGCAGACGGAGACCGTGTCGCAGTCGGCGTCGCTCGTGCAGGCCTTGAGGCCTTCCTCGGTGCCGGCCTTCGCGTCATAGCCGCAGGGCTTGCCCTGGCGGAGGTAGTCGATGAGCGCGTCGCGCTGCTGGACCTTCGTGTCGAACTGGGTCGTGTTGCGCTGGAGGACGCGGAAGCCCGAGCCGCCCGAGGCGAGGTAGTTGCTCGTCGCGAGCTCGTAGAGGTTCGTGGGCTGGATCTGGGAGAGGCAGAGGCCGTACTGCCGACCCTCCGCCTTCGAGCACGAGCCGGGCAGGATCTTCCCGTCGGTGCTGCACTCCTCGTCCTTCTGGCAGGTCTTCCCGGTCGTGCCGATGTAGACGTTCTCGGCGCACGCGGAGATGTCGCAGAAGCCCTCCTCCGTGTTGCACGAGCTCCCCTTGATGCGCGTGGGGCAAGGATCTTCCTGGCCCTTCGCGCAGCGGACGATGCACTTCTGGCTCTTCGCGTCGCACGCGTCGCGGCCGGCGTTGATGCACTCCGCGTCGTTCTGGCAGGGGATCTCGAGGCGCTGGCAGCCGGTGCAGTCGAGGCGCACGCGCGCGCCGGCGATCTGGATCTGGGAGGTGCAGCCGCGCTGCGAGGAGCGGCGCGCGGCGAAGTCGAAGAGCTCCTGGACCTCGGTGCCGGAGAGCTGCATCTTCGCGATCGAGTTGTCGAACGGGAAGATGTTGAACATCTGCTCCACCGTGATCGGCCCCGGGTTCAGGTCGGCGCGGATGCCCGTGGTGTTGGTCATCGCGAAGTCGGTCTGGATGCCGAGGCGGAGCCAGATCGCCGTGCCGACGATGTTGCCGAGCGGGGCGTCGCCGCCGGTCGTCGACGAGCGCCGCGAGCCATCCGGGCTGTAGCCGACGAGGATGTCGAGGTCCGCCACCGTGTCGAGGATGCGGCGGTAGGGCTGGAGCATCTCGACCATGACCGGGTCTTCGGGGATCTGCGCCGTGATCGGGAAGGCCTGGTAGCGGATGGCCTGGATCTCGAAGCCGTTGACGGGGTCGTAGTCTTGCTTGCCGTCACCGTCCGCGTCGAGCTGACCCGTCGGCGAGGCGCGGACGGGATCGTTCGTCACGACGAGGTCGAGACGACCGACGTACTTCGCGAACGCGCCCGAGTGCGCGATGACCACGCGACGGGGCTTGCATGGCCGCTTGAACGCGAACGGATGATTGACCGGGTCGAGGTCGCCGGCGGGGCCCGCGAGGGCGGGATCGCGGTCGTCCGGCGGCGTGAAGGATGGGTCGACCTTCTGGTTCGGGTCGATCGCCCAGACGAACCCGGGGTGGTTCTCGTCCGCGGAGCAGTCGCGGATCTCCTGCGGCGGGTTGATGACGACGTGGTTGTGGCCGCCCATGATGAAGTCGAGGCCGGTCGTACCGCGGATCGCCTTCTGGTCGTTCTGCAGACCGAGGTGCGAGACGGCGCCGATGAGGTCGACATACGGTCGCAGGAGGTCGACGTAGAACTGCACCACCTCCACCGTGTTGAGCGGCGTGATGCCGAGGCGGTTCGGCTGATCGTAGAGCGACGTGAGCGTGTCGAGGTTCGCCATGCCGATGATGGCGATCTTGAGGCCGCCCGAGTTCACGATGCGGAAGGGGCGAGCGACCGAGCCGAGGCGCGCGTTCGTCGCCTGCGGGCCGTCGTTCGACGTGTTGTCGAACTTGTAGTTCGCGCTGACGAGGCCGAAGTTGGCCCAGCGCCCGAACTGGGTCGCGACGTTCTGCGCGCCCGAGTCGAACTCGTGGTTGCCGATGACCATGGCGTCGCACTCGAGCGCGTTCATGGCGCGGACCTCGGGCTCGCCCTTGAAGTAGTTGAAGATCGGGGCGCCCTGGAACACGTCGCCGGAGTCGACGTGGATCGACCGCCCCGCGCGCGCTCGCTCGCGCTGCAGCACGTACGACATGCGCGCGACGCCGCCGATGTTCGCGACGGTGTTGAGCTCGCCGAGGCCGAGGGTCGCGTCGACCTGGGTGATGATCTGCTCGTACGGGAAGAGCCGCGAGTGAATGTCCGACGTGTGCAGGATCGTCAGGCTGACGTCGCACGGCTTCGACGGATCGGGGCAGGGATGCTCGATCGCGCCGCCCTCGACGGTCGAGGAGCACGCAGGTTGCGAGCCGGCCAGAAAGCCAAGCCCACCGATGCAGGCCAAAGCCGCGGAGATGCGCGCAAGCAGACCCATTGCAGCCCGAGTCATCTACCATGCTCGGGCGCGGAAAGATCCGCATTCTCGCGTCTCTTTCGCGGTCGAGGCACATCGCGGCGCCTCCTCGAAAGACCCGTCAGAAGGGCTCGCCAGGCCACGGCTGCGTGCCCGTCGTCGGCGTCCCGCCACCGATCGTCGGCCAGCCGTTCGCGCCCCACTCGATGCGGTCGACGAGGACGAGGCGGCCGAGATCCTTGTTCGCCACGCCGCCGCCTTGGTTTCGCCACGCATGGTAGACGAAGTAGTCCTGCGTCTCGCCGTCGGTGCCGGGGACCTGGACCACCGACCCGTGCCCGGGGCCGACCCACGCGTCGTTGTTCGCGAGCACCGGCGCGCCCTTCTTTTCCCATGCGCCCGTGAGCGTCGTCGCGCGGGCCACGCCCGTGCGATAGCGCTCGTCGTAGACGTTGCCCGAGTAGAACATGAAGTACTTGCCGGCGTGCTTCACGACCCACGGCGCCTCGACCACGCCGCCCTCCCACGTGCCCGCGTCGTTCACGAGGATCTGCTTCGGGCTCGAGCCAGCGGCGAACGAGAGCCCGTCTGCCGCGAGCTTCCGCACGAGGATGGGCGTCGGCTTGCCCTGCGAGTTGCCGTCGATCTTGTAGACGAGCCACCTCGATCCGTCGTCGTCCGTGAACTGCGTCGCGTCGATGACGCCGAGCCCGTTCTCGACGAGCGGCTTGCCCGAGTCGACGTACGGTCCGGTCGGCTTGGGCGCCTTCGCGACGCCGATCGAGAGCACGTTCGCGTCGTTGACGGTCGTGTAGTACGCGAGGAAGTCGTTCCCGATCTCGTGGATCTCGGGCGCCCAGTTTCGCCCGCCGTTCGCGGCCCACGTCGGCTTGCCATCGGGGAGGATCGACGCGCCCGCGGACGTCCACGTCACGAGGTCCCGCGACTGTTTGATCCCAAACTTTCCGCCCGTGCACACCATGTAGAAGAGCCCGCCGTTGGCGACGACCCCGGGATCCGGGCAGCTCGTCGGGAAGACCGGGTTCGCGATCGGCGGCTTCGGACCGGGGAGGCCGGTGGCGACATCGACGGTCGTGAGCTGCTCGGCGGGGATGGGCTCCTCCGCCAGACCGCCCGCGGACCACCAGAGGCGGATCTGCGCGTCGAGATCGGCCTCGAAGTAGTCCACGCGGATGGAGACGGGCTTCGCGGGATCGAGATCGACGATCGCGCTGTGCCGCTCCTCGAAGTGCGCGCGCCAGTCGTCGATGACGAGCTTGCCGTCGATCCACACGCGGACGCCGTCGTCACCGTCGATGCCGATCGTCGTCTTGCCCGCGATCTTCGGCGCGAGCGTGCCGGTCCAGCGCGCGGAGAAGCGGTCCTTGCCGACGCCTTCGCCCGGCGCGGTCTCGCCCCACGCGTGATCGAGGTTCGGCTCGACGCGAGCGAGCTCGAGGTCGTGATAGCCGGCGAAGTACTCCGCGCGGAGGCCGGGCACCGGCTTCGGCGGCTCGGCCGGCGTCGTCGGGGACGTGCTGCCATCGGAGGTGCTCGAGCCGCCGGACGGCGCGCCCGGCGCCGCGTCGCGCGTGACCGGTGCCGCCTCGTCCCCGGGGGGCGAGTCATCGGCCGCGCACGCGGCGACGAGGAGCGCGCAGAGCCAGAGCGATGCTTTGAGCATGAAGATTGGTGAGTCGTGTCACGGACTTGCGGCCCGCGCCAATGGTGATCGGTGATCCTCCAGGATCGAGCCCGACGCTTTAGCGCAAGTCGCGCAAGGCCGCGCGCTACCCCGTGCCCCCGGGGCGCTTCTTTTACGGGCAGTCTGCGACCTGGCCGCGACAGAAGTTGATGCACGCCTGGTTTCCGTCCGCGAGGATCTCGCGAGCGCAGCTGTTGGCGTCCATCACGAGCTTCTGCATCTGCTGGCGGGTCGCGCCGGCGCGGGAGAAGCCGCCGTCGATCACGGGACGAAGGTAAGCGTTGTCACCGGCGTCGTTCACGTAGCCCTCGCAGACCTTCGCGCACTCGTCGCACGAGAGCTTCGTCTGGCCCAGGATGCCGGAGCGCTTCGCGTCGTACACGCACGAGCCCCAGTGATGAACGACCGCGTAGCACGCGTCCACGCGCGCGTCGGAGCGGTCGCCGTTCGCGCCGATGACGGCGGACATGATCGGATCCTGGACGTACGACGCGAACGCAGCGCAGCGGTCGTCGTTGGCGCTCTGCAGCTGCTTGCTCTGCTGCTCGAGGCGCTTGAGGTCCGCCGCGTAGCACGTCCACTCCTTGTAGACGTCACGGGCGTTGAAGATCACGGTCGCGCCGCAGTCGATGATGCTGGTGATGGTGCCCGCGGTCTCGAAGATCTTGCTGTACCTGGCGATGTTCGGGATCGCGACCGTGCCGAAGGGCGCGAGCGCCGAACCGCACACGTTGACGAAGTCCGCGATCTCGGTGCCGTTGCTCGCGAGCTGAGTGAGGAATGAGGTGATCGTCTCGGCGCTCGGAGACGCCGTCATCTCGTTGAACGACGTGAACGTGTCGGTGAGTCCGAGCGAGAACTGCCCCTTCACCGAGTCGGCGAGATCCGAGATCTCGGCCGCGGAGAGGCCGACCGCGAGCGAGGTGAGGATGTCCTCTACCGCTGCGTCCGCGGCATACTCTCCGACCGCGGCCAGACACATCGCGGCCCGCGCGGACGAGAGGTCGGTCACCTTCACGAGCTTCTTGAACGCACGGACCTTCTGCACGAGGTCCTTCGTGTCGCCGAACGCCTTCGCCGCGAGCTCGAACTTCGAGCCGAGGCCCGCGGTCGCCGCGTCGAGCGCGCAGCTCGTCGTCCGCTCGAGCACCGCCTTCGCGCGCTCCTGACCCGCCGCGACGTCGCAGCCGTCGCCCGCGGTCGAGCCTTCTTCGATGTGCGATTCGGAGTCTCCCCGAGCTTCGGTGACGCCCTCGGGCGCGGCGCAGCCGACCACGGTGACGATCCCGATCCCGAGGAGGGCGCTTGCAAACAGTCGCATCGCGGCTCCTTGGTGCACCCAGGGTGCCACACAGAAGCGCGCGATTTTCGCCGGATCCAGCGCTCCGACCTCCGCCTACCGTTGTCTCGGGGTCGTTACGATCTGGATCCCGGCGTAGCTAGTTATTGGCGACACCCGGCGGGACACTGGAGCGCGTGCTGAGGACGCCTTCGTCGGCGAGGCCAGCAAGGAGGTCGGTGAAGCGACCTGCGAGCTCGCGCTGGAGCATCTCTTCGACCGCCTCGGCGCTGTCACAGGCGAGCGCCTGCTCCGCGAGCGCTTCGCACTCCGCGACCGTCAGGCGGCGGATCGCCTCCTTGATCTCGGGGATGGCGGCCGCCTCCATCGACAGGTCGCGGAGGCCGAGCCCGACGAGCAGACAGGCGGCGAGCGGATCGCTCGCCATCGCGCCGCAGAGCGAGACCGGGCGCTCGAAGCGATGGCCCACGTCGGTGACGCCCTTGATGAGCCGGAGGATCGCGGGATTGAAGGGGCTCGCTTCGCGCGCGAGCGACTGGCTCGCTCGGTCGATCGCGAGCGAGTACTGCACGAGGTCGTTCGTGCCGAGGCTGAAGAACTCGGCCTCGCGCGCGAAGATGTCGGCCATGACCGCGGCCGCCGGGACCTCGATCATCATGCCGAGGGGGATGTGCTCCTCGAAGGAGAGGCCTCGCGCGCGCACTTGCTCGACCGCCTGCGCCATGAGGCGCTTGCACTCGCGCATCTCGTGCATCGTCGCGACCATGGGGATCATCACACGTACGTCGCCGTGCGCGCTGGCGCGGACCATCGCGCGGAGCTGGGTGAGGAAGACCTCGGGCTGACGGAGCGCGAGCCGGACGGCGCGGAGGCCGAGCGCGGGGTTCATCTCCGCCGGCATCTGGAAGGTCGACGCGAACTTGTCGCCGCCGATGTCGAACGTGCGCAGCGTGACCGGCTGCGGGCTCACCGCCTCCACGATCGCGCGGTAGACCTCGTACTGCTCGTCCTCTCCCGGCTGCGTGGTGCGGTCGATGTAGAGGAACTCCGTGCGGTAGAGGCCGATGCCCTGCGCGCCGTGATCGACGGCGAGGATCGCCTCCGCGGGGAGCTCCACGTTCGCCTTGAGCGCGACCGGGACGCCGTCGCTCGTGACGCAAGGCTTGTGGCGGGCGGAGAGCAGCCGGCGCGCGAAGGCGAGGTGCTGCTCCGATCGCTGCAACGCCTCCTTGATCGCCTGATCCGTCGGATGGACGGTGACGATGCCGGTGAGGCCGTCGACGATCACGATGTCGCCCGTGCGGATCTCCGCGAC
The DNA here is from genome assembly GCA_046351255.1 of Labilithrix sp. GTDB lineage: Bacteria > Myxococcota_A > Polyangia > Polyangiales > Polyangiaceae > Labilithrix. The sequence continues at coordinate 62,696 of JAXLYU010000021.1, read as the reverse complement.
CGCGTTCGTCACGCCGACGCACGCGGGGATCTCGAGCGCGCGCGCCATGATCGACGTGTGGCTCGTGCGCGTTCCGACGCTCGTGACGAAGGCGAGCGCGGGCTCCTTCACCATGCTCGCCGTGTCCGCCGGCGACAGGTCGCGGGCGACCACGATCATGGGCTCGTCGAGGCGCACGGGATGGTGCCCGTCATCGCCCACGAGCGCGCGGAGCAGCCGGTCGCAGACGAACTCGACGTCGTGACGGCGCTCGGAGATGTACGCGTCGCGCTCGGCGGCGTCGGGCGGCCCGAACATGGCCACGATCTCCTCGCAGGCCTCGCTGACCGCCCACTCCGCGCACTTCTTGTCGTGGCGGACGCGCTTCTCGACGCGCTCGTGCAGCGTCGGATCGGCGAGCATCATCTCGTAAGCCTCGAGGATCGGCGTCGCGTCGTGCATCGCCTGCGGCATGCGCGTCGAGACCTCGCGCAGCGTGCGCTTCGCGTCGTGGACGGCCTGCTTGATGCGGTCGAGCTCGTGCTGGATCTGGCCGTGCTGCACGTGCCGCCGCACGAACGAGGCACGCAGATCGCCGAGGACGAGGGCCGGGCCGACGGCGACGCCTGGCGAGCCGGCGATGCCCTTCAGCTGCACGGACTCGTGTCGCTCGATCTCCGTCGAGGAGGGCGGCACGGAAGGGAGCTTTCCCTTCGAATCACGCATGGTCGGTCCCGACCCCGGCTCGGACACGGCGGGGGAGGGGAACGGCAGCGGAGTGGGCGGCCTGGGCGGCGGGCTCTTTCTTCCTGCCATCAGCTCGGCTCCCCGAACCGATCGGCGATGAGCTTCCCGATCGCCTCCACGCACTCCTGCGCGCGATCGCCGGTGGCCGAGACCTCCACCACCGTCCCCTTCGAGCCACACAGGAGAAGCACCCCCATGACGCTCTTCGCGTTGGCGTTCTGACCGCCGTGCGCGAGGGTCACCTCGCACGGGAATCGCGCGGCGAGCTGAACGAGCTTCGTCGCCGCTCGCGCGTGAAGGCCAAGGTCGTTCACGATCTTGAACTGCTCAGTCGCGCGATCCGTTCCTGGGCTGCGATCACTCACGGCGTGCTCCTCGAAATGGTGAGCGCGGGAGCTTCCTTCCGCGCAACGTCACGGTGCACCGTCGCAATTTCGATGCGCAGACCCGCGTTTGGGTTTCTCCCCCACGAAGACGTGGGATCCCCCTGGTCGCTCGACGGCGCCATCTCTGGCGCGTGAAGCGACGAGTCCAGTGCCCTGGCGACGTGCTCTGCGAGCACGACGCTGCGGTGCATCCCCCCGGTGCATCCAAAGGCAATCGTAAGGTAGCTCTTGCCCTCTTGCTCGTACTTCGGCACGACGTAGCGCAAGAGCTCGAGAGTACGGGCCAAAAACTCGTTCGTCTCCGGGAGCCCCATGACGAAGTCGCGCACCGCGGGCTCCGTTCCGGGCAGGCGCTTCAGCTCCGGGAGGAAGTAGGGGTTCTTCAGGAAACGCACGTCGAAGACGAGATCCGCGTCGGCCGGCGCGCCGTACTTGAAGCCGAAGGAGAGGATGCGAAGGGCCATGCGCTCGGTGCTGCCCGAGGTCGGCCCGAAGAGGGCCAGCACCTGCCGGCGTAGATCATGAACGCTCAGGGTGGTCGTATCGATCACTCGCGTGGCGCTCGCGCGGAGCCCCGACAGGCGCTCGCGCTCGATCGTGACACCCTCCAGCACGGAGGCGGCCGGAGTGAGCGAGCCCGAGGTCGCGAGCGGATGCGGGCGCCGCGTCTCGCTGAAGCGGCGGATGATCGTCTCGTCGGAGGCGTCGAGGAAGAGCACGTGCAGGTCCCGGCGGCCCGCGTCGTCGAGCTGACGGAACACCTGACCGACCTCTCCGAGGAACACGCGGACCCGCGCGTCCATTCCGAGCGCGACCTTCGTGATTCCGCCCTTCTCGCACACGTTGATCGCGTCCGCCGCGAGCACCGGAGGCAGGTTGTCGATGCAGAAGAAGCCGAGGTCCTCGAGCGCGCGCAGCGCGGTCGTTCGCCCGGCCCCGGAGAGCCCGGTGACGACGACGACCATCGGTTTGCGCACGGCCGAGGGGGTCGGCGTCACGGGTCCCGGCCTCCCTTGTCGTCGTTGGGGCGATACACGGGGATCCACGCCGAGCTCTCGTTGCTCGTGATGCGCGCAGCGGGGATGTGCCGGTCGGAGTCGCCGCTGAAGCCGCCGATGGCGACGCTGCTGTTCGGCGCGGGGATGTTCATGCGCCCGGAGCTGCCCGAGACCGGCGCCGAGACCACGCTCTCGGGCTGGTCCTCGATCGCCATCTCCTGCGCGATCCCGACGTTCTCTTCGAGGCGCGCCAGCAGCTCGCGCGCGGAGTGCTTGCCCGCGCGGCGCAGGAGCTCGTTGCGCGCCGCCATCTCGAGCATCGCGCCCATGTCGCGGCCTGGCCGGACGGGGACCGTCACCAGCCGGATGGGAGTGCCGAGAATGGGGTAGTGCTCGTCGTCCACGCCGAGACGATCGTATTCCTTCTTTTCGTCCCATTCATCGAGTCTCACGATCATGTCGATTCGCTTGCGCTCGCGAACCGCGGTGACCCCGAAGAGATCCTTGATGTTGAGGAGGCCGAGGCCGCGCACCTCGACGTGGTGCCGCAGCATGTCGGCCGGCGAGCCGAAGACCATGCCCGGCGGACGCCACTCGCAGCGAACGACGTCGTCGGCGACGAGGCGATGACCGCGGAGCACGAGCTCGACGGCGCACTCGCTCTTGCCGATGCCGCTCTTGCCGAGCAGGAGGAGCCCGATCCCGAAGACGTCGACGAGGACTCCGTGCAACGACGTGGACGGCGCGAGCTTCTCGTCGAGGAGCGCGTGGAGCGCGTTGATGGACCGGCTCGATCGCGCGTCGCTCATGAAGAGCGGCGTGGCCGTCGCCTCCGCCGCCTGGATGATCGCGCGCGGGCACTCGCTTCGTCTCGTGACGACGACGCACGACAGCCCGAGCGAGAAGAAGCCGCGCGAGGACTCCCCGCGCTGCTCGTTCGAGAGCGTCTCGAGGAACGAGAGCTCGGTCTCGCCGAGCACCTGCACGCGCGTCGGGACGACGCCGTAGTAATGACCCGCCAGCGCCAGCCCGCTCTTTTGCACGCGCGGATGCCGGATCGGGCGGCCGAGGCCGCTCTCTCCGGCAAGCCGCGTGAGCTTGATGCCGAGCCTGACGTCATCGACGACTTCCCGCACGCTGATGTCGGCCATCGGCGGCGGCGCCGATCGCGCCGGCGGATCCGAGGTGCTCATGCCACGCTCATCGTTCGCTCGGCCGGTCGGCCGGGAGGGAAGGCGTGGACGCCTCCTCGGAGCGGATCAGCTCGAAGACCGCCGCCGGATCCGCCGAGGTGATGAGGCGGTGGCGGAAGTCCTTGTTGCGCAGGAGCCGCGACACGCGGGCGAGCGTCTTCAGGTGCTCGCCCGTGCGCAGCTTCGGCGTGATGACACCGAACAGAATGGTCACCGGAGCGTCGTCGATGGCTTGAAACTCGACGCCGTTCGGGACGATGAGAAGCGCTGCCACCTGCTCGTGGAGCTGTGGCAACGCCCCGTGTGGAATGGCGACCCCCTCACCAATCCCCGTGCTTTGCAGTTGTTCGCGGTCGAGGAGCGCTTGCTCCACTTCCACGACGCCGACGCCTGGCCGCTGTCCGATGAGCTGCGCTAGCTCCGCGATCGCGGCTTCCTTCGTGAAGGAAGCCTTGTCGACGCGCTTGATGCCAACGCGCTCCGGCGAGAGTAGGTCGGTGAGACGCATGGCTTTCTGGGCCTTTCCGTTCGCGTATCAGCAGGGCTGACGCGTGGACGCGGTCACTCCTCCGGCTCTTCGGGCAAGAGGTGATCGGACGCGCGGTCCGCGCCCTTCTTCTTGATCGCGCCATGCCCGTCGCGGATCTGGCGCTCGAGCTTGTCGATCACCTTGTCGATCGAGGCGTACATGTCCTCGCTCGATTCGTGCGCGTGGTAGTGCTGGCCACCCGAGGTCAGATCGACCTCCACGAGGTGGAGAGTCTTCTGACAACTGAGGGTCACCTGTCCGTGGAGAGGTTGCCTTAGGAACTTCTGCAGCTTCGCCACCTTGTCGTTGGCGTAGCCCTTGACCGCTTCGGTCGCATCCATCTGCCGGAAGGTGATGGAAATGTTCATTCCGCGAACCTCCTGCCGTGTTTATTCGGCTCTGTTCTCGAGTCTATACCGATCGCCGCGAAACCTCAGTCACGTCATCGTCGAATTCACGCTGATTCAAGGGCCCCAAGAGCCGCATCGCCATGTCGACCGACGCGGCTTCGTTGCGCCGCACCATGGCCGCGATTTGCGCGACATAGTCCCGGAGACACATGTGGGTTTCCTCGAGCCCCTTCCGGACCGCGGCGTCCGGCTCGGGGGTCGAGCCCGTGCCCGTGATGTGAAGCGCGGCCCCGTAGGCGTGGTGGGCGCTCACCAGTAGCTCGAGGAACGCCCGCCCCCCGAGGTCGCTGATCACGATGTCCCAGCGGTCGTGGTGGATGCGGTCGATCCGGTTCTGCGACTCCGTCCACTCGTCCTTGAAGTCGAGCGTAAGGAACTGCAGGCCCTTCGGGAAGAGCGCGCCATAGATGTGCCGCGCGTGAGCGATCCGCGCGTGATAGTCCTCCGGCACCTTCGTCCAGCCGAGGAGCCAGCTCTGGAAGGCGCCCCACGCGTCATCGAGCACGCGGTCGGCAGCGCGGGCGCGCGGATCCATCGAGGAGCCCGACCGCTCGCGCGCCACGATCCGGCGCTTGAGCTCGTTGGTCGCCTCGAGGACGCGCGCCATCGCCGCCCGCGACTCGGGCGGGAGCTTCTCGCGCCGCGCCACCGCCTCGAGCTCTTCGACGAGCGTGAGGGTGCCCGCCTCCCCGAGGGGAGGAAGCTGGATGAAGTCCTGCGGAGAAAATGATCTCAGCGGGCTTCCTTTCGCTCAGAACAGCTTCTTGCGCTTGCTCGACGCGAGAATGCCGAGCATCTCGCGGTACTTCGCGACCGTACGACGAGCGATCTGGATGCCGTCCTGCTTCGCCAGGATCTCGACGATGGCCTGGTCGGAGAGGGGGTTGGACTTGTCCTCACCGTCGATGATCTTCTTGATCGCCTGCTTCACGGACTCGGACGCGATGTCCTCCTCCGCGACGCGCCGGATCGACGAGTTGAAGAAGTACTTCAGCTCGAAGAGGCCCTGCGGCGTGTGCACGTACTTGTTCGTGGTGACGCGCGAGATGGTCGACTCGTGCATGCCGACCGACTCCGCGACGTCGCGAAGGATCATCGGCTTGAGGAAGCTGACGCCCTTCTCGAAGAACTCGCGCTGCTTCTCGACGATGCACTCCGTGACGCGAATGATCGTCTTCCGGCGCTGCTCGATCGCGCGAATGAGCCACTGGGCGTTGCGGAGCTTCTCGCCGATGAACTCCTTGGCGTTCGGGTCCTTGAGGAGCTGCTTCGTGAGCGCTTCGTTGATGTAGAGGCGCTGCACGCCGCGGTCGTTGTCGGAGACGAGGAACTTCTCGCCTTCCTTCACGACGTAGACGTCGGGCGTGATCGCGATCTGCTTCTCGTCCGTCTCGGAGAAGTTGCGTGCGGGGCGCGACTCGAGCTTCTGGATCTCCTTGACCGACTCGTAGACCTCTTCGACCGGGACCTTCAGATCACGCGCGATCGCCTGGTAGTTGTGCTTCTCCAGGTTGTGGAGGTGCTTGTCGAGGATCTGGACGTCGAGGTCGTCATGGCCGAAGACCTCGGCCTGGACGAGGAGACACTCGCGGAGGTCGCGGGCGCAGACGCCGACGGGATCGAACTCCTGCATCATGCGGAGGACCTCTGGCGCGTCTTCCGGGTCGACGCCGGCCTCGCTCGCGAGCTCCTCGATCGTGAGGTCGGGCGTACGCGTACCGTCGGGACGCTCGACACCCTTGAGGTCGAGGAAGCCCTGATCATCGAGGTTTCCAAGGACGAGCTCCGCGAAGCGCTTCTCCGCGTCCGTCATGTCGCTCATCTGGATCTGCCAGCGAAGATGGTCGACGAGCGACTCGCCCTTCGTGAGGTTCTGCTCGATCGGCGGCAGCTCCTCGAAGCCACCACGGTTGGCAGGCAGGGGCTGCTGGAGCGTGCGGTTCTCGAGGAACTGCTCCCAGTCGATCTCGTTCGTCTGCTTGTTGTCGGTCTTCTGAGCCTCGCCGGTCTCGTGGCGCTTGCGCTCGTCGAGCATGTCGATACGGCGCTCGCCCTGCTCCATCGAGGTCGTCTCGATGGTGGAGGCGTTGTTGTTCTCTGACGTCCGCGCGCGCGGCTCGAAATCCTCATCGGCGAGGACCGGGTTCGCGTCGCATTCCTTACGGATTTCTTCGATGAGCTCCAGCCGGGAGAGCTGCAACAGGCGGATCGCCTGCTGGAGCTGCGGAGTCATAACGAGCTGCTGGCTGAGCTTTAGCTGTTGTTTGATTTCCATCGTGCTTCTCGGTGGGAAGGCCCCGCCAGAGAAAGCTTACACGCCGATCCGGGTCGCGAAAGCGAAAACAGTGCCAGTCTGGCTGAGCTCTTCAACGCAGGGGCTCCGCCCCTGCACCCCGGCTCGCGGGATACCGATGCTCAGAAGCATCGTTCGCCCGCTCGCCTGTGCTTGCTGGTGGGGCGGGTCGGGTTGGAGTGCGGGCTCGCGTGATCTCGATGCTCTGTATCAACGCAGGGGCTCCGCCCCTGCACCCCGGCTCGCGGGATACCGATGCTCAGAAGCATCGTTCGCCCGCTCGCCTGTGCTCGCTGGTCTGGTCGGCTGCGGGCTCGCGTGGGCTCGCAGGCCGTGGCTCGTAGTCCGTCCCGACCAGCGGTTGCTTGGTGCGCCGCTCCCGTGCTTGCCGCCTGCCGGAGCGTCGGTCGTTCATAGCGGCAGAGAGCATTCGCTGGCAAACGTGGAGAAGCGGTGCAGAGCCTCGATGCCGCGAGACCTCGCGTTCCGCTTCGTGCGCGCGTGCATGCGCGCGTGCACGAGGGTCGCGGGAGCCCGCCGGGCGAAGGCGAAGGAGCCAGCGGGGCGAACGGCAAGCTCGAGCCGACGGCGTGCCAGCGCATCAAGCGAAGGTGGCATCGTTGCGGAGGTCGCTTGTCGAGGCTCAGGTCTCGAGACGGGCCCCAACCCGGCACAGACCTGGTGTTTCGACGCGCGACAACTTCTGAAACGCGTGGACCAGGTGATCGTTTCGTTCGTGGGGCCCCGACCTGCGGAGCCTCGATGACCTGGCGCTTCGACGCGGTTCGACCCGCGATGGCCTCAGGCCGACTGGGCGATGGGGGCGAGCATCTCGAGAGACTCCTCCTCCATCACGCTCTCGCCCGACTCCATCGCCGGCGGGATCTGCGACTCGCTGGCCGCGATCCGGACGTCGATGTCGAGGACGTAGCCGCGACGACGGCGGACGAGGAGGCCCTTGAGGCCCATGCGGCGGAGCGTGTGGACCGCCGTGTAGACGCGCATCGCAGCGGCGGCGGGGGTCGCGCGCTCGCCCGGCCAGCCCGCTTCGAAAGCGGCGGTGACGGGGAGAACACCGTTCGGGTTCCGCATCTTCAGCTCGCCGAGAGCGAGGAGCAGACGACGGAGCGGGATCCGAGTCTCGAGCGCCACCAGGCTTTGGCCCGGGAGCTTGAACCACTCGGCGCCAGCGGCGATGACGAGCTGGAGGTTTTCGGTTTCGAGCGCCTGAAGATCGTCGTTAGCCGGAAGCATTTGGAACCATCCCTTCTTCGGGGAGGAAACACTGCACTCCGCGTGCCGTAAGAAACTGTCCGACATGATCGGGTTTGCAGTAGCTAAGTGCCCGGACCGCCGTCGATCACCCCCTAACGAAATGAAGCACCAGGTGGGCGTCGATCATCCCTGTCTTCTGAAATCATGGTGGCCCCCAGCGCGGTTTCATTGGCTTTTCAGGTGAAGCCTGTTGTTCAGAAGGCAACGGTCGAGGCGCCCCCGAGGCACGCCGCGAGTGTCCACATCGTTCACTCCGCGTGACACCAGGTCAGGTCCGAGCTCGCGTCAGAGCGGCCCGCGCCCGAGTCCGTCAGAGTCGGGGCGGAGGGATGGTCCGCGCCCAGCTCCCGAGATAGCGCGACGCGACGAGCGGGTGCACCCGGAAGCCCTGGGGATCCGCCTCGGCCGCCACCTCGCCGTCGAGGAGGAGAAGGGCGCGGGTGCAGACGCGGAGCGCCTCCTCCACGTGGTGGTCCGCGAGCATCACGCAGACCCCATGCTCCTCGGCGAGGGCACGAAGCATGTCGCCCAGGCGGGAGGCCTGCTGCGGGTCGACCCCCGAGAAGGGCTCGTCACAGATGAGGACCTTCGGCGGACGCGTCAGGGCGCGGGCGAGCTCGAGGCGCCGCCGCTCGCCACCGGAGAGCTCGCCGGCCCGGACGTCGAGGCGATCGTCGAGCGCGACGCGCTTCGCGAGCTTCGCGATGGCGGCCTCCTCCTCGGTGGCGGTCGCCTTCGGGTAGACGACGCGATGATAGGACGAGAGGTTGTCGCGGACGGTGAGGTCCCAGAGGACGCTCGGCGTCTGCGGGACGTAGCCGAGGCCGCGGCGCGCGCGAGCCCAGAGCGGGAGCTTCGTGACGTCGTCGCCGAAGAGGTCGACGCGGCCGCTCGCGAGCTGGATCTCGCCGACGAGCGCCCGGAAGAGCGTGGACTTGCCCGCGCCAGAGGGGCCGAGCACGCCCAGGACCTCGCCCTGATGCGCGCTCATGTTCACGCCGCGGAGGATCGTCTTCGTGCCCCGAGCTACGCGGACGTCGGTGCCCGCGATCGCCGGCTTGCCGTCTGGAGTGCCCAAATCGTCGCGCCCGTCGGCCGTCACGGTTTCGGTACGGGGATCGATCCCTTGATCTGCGTCGCGGTGACCTTCGCGGTCGACAGCTCGATCGTCGCCTTCTCGGCCTGGATCCAGCCCTGGCCGCGCGAGAGCTTCACGCCGCCGCGCATCTCGAGGGTCTGCTTCACCATGTCGAGCTCGACCTCGGGCGCCTCGCCGTGGACGCCGCGCACGTCGGCGACGACGCCGCCCGAGCCCTTCGCCCAGCGGACGTGCGGCGTGGCGTCGAACTTGAGGTCGAAGCGGGGGCACTTCACCGAGAGATCGCCCTTGGAGAGGACGACCTTGCCGGTCAGGACGGCGGTGCCCGTCGCCACGTCGACCTCGAGCGAGTCGGCCTGGACGCCCACGTCGCCCTTGCCGACGTCGAGGAGCGGCTCGGCCGCAACGACGTGAGCCACGAGGGAGGCCCCGAGGACCACCGCAAACGCGAGGAATCGCCGCGCGATCATGAGGAAAGACTACCACATATGACGGCGGCTAGCGGGCGGAGAGGGCGGCGACGATCGCTTCGAGCTCGCCGACACGGCCTTCCGCATGCCCCTGCGGGAGCAGGGCGCCCGCGAGATCGAGAAGGTGCTCGACGAGCGACGCGATCGCGCTCTTCGTCAGCGGCAAGAGCGCGTCGGCGCGTCCGCTCGACGCGGCGAACGTACGGACCGCCGCATTCACGAACGGGAGGAGATCGTCGGGCTCGGCGCCGTCGACCCCGGCCGTGCCCTGGCCGCGCGCGATCGACGCGAGGACCTTCGCCAGCGGAGGGGCCAGGCGCTCGCGCGCGCGGTCCACGCGGTAGCGAAGGAGGACGGGATCGTTCGCGGCCTGATCCTTGTCCCGGCCGGTGACGACCATGTCGAGGTCGCGCTTCCACTCCGCGGCCGAGCTCGCGAGCGCGCCTGCGACGACCTGCGCCGCCTGGTCCGCCTCGCGCTCGAGGTTCGCGGCGCGGAGCAGGCTCCTGCGCCCGGCTCCGCGCCGCGTCGAGGCGGACGCGCTCGTCGTTCGCCGCCTCGCGCGCCCGCTCGAGCATCAGCGTCACCACGCGCGCCGCGCGGCGCCGGAGGCCGCGCTCTTTCAGCTCCACGCTGCGTCCGACGATCTGCTCGTCGAGGAGCTTCTGCACGTTCTCCCAGTTCGACTTCGCGAGCGCCGCCTCGTCGCCGAGCTTGCCCTGGAGGGCGAGGCGCGCGGACAGCGCGAGCGGTTCCGCCCAGGAGCGGATGCCCGTGTCCTCGAGCTCGCGATGCACCACGCTCATGACCGTCTCGAGGTCCGGCGGCTTCAGGCGATCCGCCTTGTTCACCAGGATCTGCACCGGTAGCGAAGAGGCCTTCGCCTCCTCGAGGATGCGGCGCTCGCTCTGCTTCAGCGGCTGGCCTGCGTCGAGGAGCCAGATCGCGGCGTCCGCCTCCTCGAAGGCGGAGCGCGCCGCCACCGTGTGGCGCAGATCGGGCGCGTTGAAGCCCGGGGTGTCGAGGATCTCGACGCGCGTGAGCGAGGCGATGGGCTGGAGGATCTCGACGCGCTTCACCCACTCCTCGCCCGCGCTCTTCAGCGCCGCGCGGAGCTCGCTCGAGGGCACGATGCGCTCCTTCACCTCGCTCGGCGCGTCGTCGTGGAGCTGGATGCGCGCGAACGGATCGGGCGCGTAGCGCAGATGATGCAGCGTGGCGGTGGTGGGGAGGACGCCCGTGGGCGCCACGTCGGCGCCGATGACGGCGTTGATGAAGGTGCTCTTGCCCGCGTTGAACTCGCCCACGATGGCCACGCGCACGGGGCGCGATCGCTCGACCGCGAGCTCCGCCACCTTCGCGGTCGCGTCGAGCGCGTGGAGCTGGCGGGCATGGAGGTCGAGACGCGTCAGCACCTTCGTCCAGTCGCTCGGCGCGCCGGAGGTCGGGATCCAGGTGCCGAGGGCCTCGAGACGGGCCGCCTCCGACCACGCCCGGGCGCGCGGGCTCGACACGCCCGCGAGCTGATCGAGGATGGCAGACGCCTCACCCGCGTCGCGGAGGCGCGCGGGCGAGGGGAGGAGCCGCGCCTCGGCGACGACGAAGTCGTTCGGATCGCTGGCGGCGAGCGCCACCTGGAGCGCGCCGTGATCGCGATCCTCGAGGGCCGCATCGAGCAGCGGCCGCACCGCGGACGCATCGCCGCCGCGCACCGCCGTCACGAGCGCGGCGCGGGCCTCGTCGCGCCGGCCCTCGGCGCGCGCGAACGCGGCCTTCCAGCGCGCGGTCTCGATCTCGCCCTGGCCCGCGACCACGGTGCGGATCTTCGTGCGCGTCGCCTCGTCCGAAGGGATCCACGTGAGCGCCGACGCCAGCGCCTCGCTCGCGCCACGCGTCTCGAGGACGAGCGCGCGGAGAAGAAGCGGAAACGCCGCCGCGTCGCCGCCGTGCGCGAGGACGCGGCCGCGAATGAGCGCGGCGCGGCCGTCGGTGGGGTCCGACTCGAGCGCGTCGAGGACCGCCTTCGCGCCGTCGAGGTCGTCCTGGAGGAGCCTCGCCTCGGCGCGCCGGAGCTGCACGTCGGCGTCCTTGGTGACGCCGAGGCGCTCGAGCCAGAGCTCGGCGCGGACGCCGTCGCCGCTCGCGAGGTCGTGGTCCGCGAGCCACAGGAGCGCCTCGCGTCGCGCGTCGCTGCCGGCCTCCGCGACCGCCAGCGCGCGGAGGAACGCGTCGCGCGCCTCCTCGATGGGCGAGCCCACGCGCTCGCGCGCCTTGCCGAGGCGGACCCACACCTCCGCTCGCGACGCCACGCGGGAGGCGAGCTCCTCGAGCGTGAGCGCGAGCTCCGCGTCGAGCTTGGCCGCCTCGCACGCGTCCGCCAGCAGCGCGAGGCCGAGCGGCGAGTGCGGGACGCGCTGCAGCATGGCCTTGGCCGCCTTGCGCGCCGTCATCGCGTCGCCGCGCGCGAGCGCCTCCTCGCCGTCGCGCAGGTAGCCCTCGACCCCGGCGAGGACCACCTCGACGCGTCCGAACCACCCCGCGATCGTCTCGGCGAGCCGCGACATGGCTCATGAATATCACTAGAAGCCGCGGTCCGGTTCGGCGAGCGCGGGGGCCTCGCTCGCGGCGGCCGCGGGCCTCTTCGTGGCCGATGCGACGGGCCGCGGCGAGGGCGCGACCGGCGCTGTGACCGCGACCGGCGCCGCGACCGACGCCGATGGCGCGGGGAGCAGCACCGTCACCGGGAGCGGTGCGGGCGGGACGGGCAAGGCGGGCGCCTCGGCGGGCAGGGGCGGCGGCGCGGCGGCCATGGAGGTCGCGGGCGCCGGCGTGGTCCGCGCGCGCAGGGCGAAGGCGCCGGCGATCACGCCGCCCGTCGCGAGCACCGCGCAGATCGCGAGGAAGCGCGGCACCATCGAGGGCCGCGCCGGCGCGGTGACGGCGGCCGAGACGGGCACCGCCGTCGTCGACGGTTCGGGCGCCGGGCGACGCCCCTCGCTCCGCGTCGGCGCGTCGTGATTGACGGGTGAGGGCGCCGACACGACCGTCCCGCGGAGGGCGAGCTCTGGCTCCGCCGTCGCGAGGAGCTGCTCGATGACGGCGATGGATCGTGCCCCCGAGGCGGAGCCGAACGGCCGGAGCGCGCGCGCCAGATCGGCCGCGCTCTGGAACCGATCGCGCGGAGAGCGAGTCAGGCATCGCATCACGACCTCCGCGAACGGCGCGGGGCTCGCCGTCATGGGCGCGGGCGCCTCGTACTGGATGCGACCGAGGAGCTCGCCCACGCTCGCGCCGTCGAACGGCGGCCGGCCCTCCGCCAGCTCGTAGAGCACGACACCGATCGACCACAGGTCGGAGCGCGTATCGACCGTCTTCGAGTCCCGGATCTGCTCCGGTGACATGTACATCGGCGAGCCGAGCATCGACGACGTCTGCGTCAGCGCGCTCTTCGCCTGGTCGGGCGCCGTGTCCACCGTCTTCGAGATGCCGAAGTCGAGCACCTTCACCATCGGTGGCTTGCCGGCCTTGCGCGCGAGAAAGAGGTTCTCCGGCTTCAAGTCTCGGTGCACGACGCCGAGCGCGTGCGCCTCCGCGATCGCCTCGAGCGCTTGCAGCACGTGGTCGACGGAGGTCTCGAGCGTGAGCGCGCCCTTCGCGAGCGCGTCGGAGAGCGGCGCGCCTTCCAGGTACTCCATCACGAGGTATGGCAAGCCGCTGTCGAGGCGACCCACGTCGAAGACGCGCACGACGTGCTCGCTCTGGAGCTTGGCCGCGAGCTGCGCCTCGCGCGAGAAGCGGGCGACGAGCCCGGCGTCCTTCGCGACCTCGGCGAGCATGAACTTGATCGCGACCTTCTGGCCGAGCTCCTCGTGATGCCCGAGCGCGACGCAGCCCATCCCGCCGCGACCGAGGATGCGATCGACGACGTACTTGCCGCCCACGCGCTGCCCGATCAGCGCCTCCTCGAAGCTCATCGCGCGCTCCAGGCGACGCGCTCCTCGACGTGACCGCGGGAGAGGATGCCGTACGTGGCGACGACCGCTCCGACGAGCGCGACACCGAACGAGACGTTCGCGACCGTCTCGAAGGTCCGCGTCGAGTCGAGATCCGAGCGGGCGGCCGGCGGACAGACGTCGCCGCGGCATTGCGCCTTCACGTCGTCGAGCTTTCCGAGCGACATCGCGCCCGTCACGCCCCCGACCGCGAGCGCGGCGCCGCCGACCCCCATCGCCACCCACGCGTACGTCGGGATCGGCGCGCGAACGAGGCGCGGCGCGGCTGGCACGGGCTGCGTCGCGGCCGCGGGGGCCCGCGCCGGGTCCATCGTCTTCGCGCGGAGCGAGATCGGCACGTCGGCCGTCTCTCCCTCGTGGAGGTCGAACGTCTTCGAGAACGCCTCGTACCCCGGCGCGTTCACGGTCACGGTGTGAGGCCCAGGATTGAGCCGCCGCCGCGTCTCGGCCGGGATCTCCGCGCCGTCCAGGTTCACGGTCGGCGTCGGCTGCGCCGCGTCCGCAAAGACCCCGACGAGGTGAAACGTCACGCTCGGAATGCGCGTCGAGAGCGCGTTCGACATCTCGGTGCACTTGCGCCGCGCCGAGGCGAACGCGGGCGGCTCCGGGGTCGCCACGGGATGATTGACGACGCCAAGGCACGTCGCCTTTGCCTCGACGAGGAGCCCGACGGCGGCCTCCGCCTTCGCCACCTCCACGCCCGTGGTCGGGACGTGCATCAGGCGATCGGCCTGGCGATAGGCCTCCAGGGCCTTGGGGAAGGCGCCCTTCGTGAAGTGGCCGTCGCCTTCGTTGAGGAGCGCTCGCGCCGTCTCCTTGTCGGCGGCGGACGGCTCTTGCGCGTAGGCGGCGTGAGCCGTGGTCATCAGGAGCGTCGAGATCGCGACCACGAGGGCAGGACGGTTCATGGCGTCGTCTCATGATTCGCGAATCGACCCGGCCATGCTGGTCATCGTTGTCCATCGCTGGCCATCGTTGACCATCCGAGCCCGGCGCCGCCTGTTACCCCCAATCTCGGATGTCCTCGCGCTTCGCTCGCTGGGTGCTGTTCGTGGTGGCAGGTGTGCTCGCAGGGTGCTTTGGCTCCCGGTCGCTGAGCATCGACGACCCGGTCGACGTGGAGCCGCCCGACGCCGCGACGACGGCGGACGCCGCGGCGGGGCTCGACGCGCGCCGGCCGCCGGACGCCGAAGAGGCAGCCGCGGACGCGGCCGTCGACGACGCGGGGGCGGACGCCGAGGTCGAGGACGCCGGGCCGCTCGACGCCGCGCCCGATGCCACCCCCGACGCCGGCTTCGATGCGGGGTCCGACGCGGGCTCCGACGCGGGCTTCGACGCGGGGCCCCCTCCGGTCCTCACCGGGCTCGCCGTGTCTGCCGGGGTGCTCTCGCCTGCGTTCTCGCCCGCCACGCTCTCGTACGATCTCACCGTCTCTGCGTGGCTCGAGGCGGCGGTGCTGGTCCCCTCCGGCGCGGCGGGCGACACGATCCAGGTCGAAGGCGCGCTGGTCGCCTCGTCGTCGCCCTCGACGCCGCTGTCGATCGTGAACGGCAAGACCGTCTCGATCACCGTGAGCCGTGGCGACCGATCGTCGATCTACGCCGTGAAGATGGTGCGCGCGGCGGACACGTCCGAGTACTTCAAGGCCAGCAATCCTGGCGGCGGTGACTCGTTCGGCTGCGCCGTCGCCCTGTCCGGCGACACACTGGCGGTCGGCGCGTACAACGAGGCCAGCGGCCTCACGGGGACGCCCACCGACGACTCGGCCGCCGGGGCTGGTGCAGTCTACATGTATTCGAGAACCGGCGGCTCCTGGCAGCCGATCGCCTACCTCAAGGCGTCGAACATCGGCGCCGGCGATCGCTTCGGCGAGTCGCTCGCGCTCGACGGCGACACGCTCGTGGTCGGCGCGCGCTTCGAAGACAGCAACGCGAACACGGTGAACGGGGTGCAGGCGAACGAGGCCTCGTCGAACAGCGGCGCGGCGTACGTCTTCCGCAACGTCGGCGGGACATGGACCCAGGAGGCGTACTTGAAGCCCTCGAACGCGGTCGCGGCCGCGGAGTTCGGCAGCTCCGTCGCGATCAAGGGCGACCGGATCGCGGTGGGCGCGATCCGGCGCAACGGCTCGACCGGAGGCGCGTGGGTGTTCCATCGCGCCGGCGGCGCGTGGCAGGAGGAGAAGGCGCTCGTCGGCACGGACGCAGGCGACGGCTTCGGGATCAGCGTGGCCATCGACGACGCGCGGCTCGTCGTGGGCGCCCGGCAAGCGAGCGCCGCGGCCGCCCGCGCCGGCGCCGCGTATGTCTACGCGCGGGCCGGCACGGAGTGGGATCAGGAGGCGATCCTGAAGGCGCCGAACGCGCGACCGGCGGCGGTGAACGAGGTCGCCTTCGCCTCGCGCGTCCGGCTCTCCGGCGATCTCGTCGCGGTCGCGGATCCGTTCGAGTACGGCGGCGGCAGCGGCGTCGGGTCGAACATGAACGACACCTCGATGAAGGAGGGCGGGGCGGTGTACCTCTACCGCCGCGGCGCGACGACGTGGGCGTTCGAGGCCTACGTGAAGGCGTCGAACCCCGCGGTGCAGCTCCGCTTCGGAGCGGAGCTCGGGCTCGAAGGCGACCGCCTCATCGTGGCCACGCCCCTCGAGAACGGAGGCGGTGACTTCTTCTCCGGCGCGGCCTACTCGTTCCGCCGGGTCGGCGGTGTCTGGTTCCAGGAGGCGAAGCTGAAGACGACGGGGACGCGCGCCTTCGACAGCTTCGGCTCGTCGCTCGCCATCTCGAATGGCGTCCTGGTCGTCGGCGCGACGGGCGAGGACAGCGCCGCGGTCGGGGTCGGGGGCGATCGCCTGAACGAGGCGCTCTCGGACAGTGGGGCGGCGTTCCTATTTCCCTGATAAGCCGGGAGCTCATGGAGCTCGACGCGCTGGCCATGTTCATCGAGGTCGTGAAGAGCGGGTCTTTTCTCGCCGCGGCGACCACGATGGGCGTCCCGCGTCCCACCCTGCGACGGCGCATCGGCGAGCTCGAGGCGCGGACCGGCGTGCCGCTCCTCGTCCGGAGCCGTCAGGGCGTGGTCGCCACCGAGGCGGGGAAGGTGCTCGCGGACAGGGCGAGGGCGGTCATCGACGAGGCGACGGCGCTCGTCACGCATGTTCGCGAGATCGGCACCGCCACCCTCGGGCGCCTCCGCATCGTGGCGCCGGTCGGGCTGCCCCCGCAGCTCTTCGCGCCGTTCCTCACGATGATGGTCGCGACCTATCCGAAGATCCGCTTCGAGACGACGTTCGAGGCGGATCCGGTCTCGAAGGCGCCGTCGGACGCGGACGTGGTCCTCACCTTCGGCGGCGGCGAGCCGCCCGAGGGCTGGGTCCCGTTCGATCTGATGAGCACGCCCGAGATGCTCGTCGCCTCGCGGTCATACCTGAAGGAGCACGGCACGCCCTCCGATCCCGATGACCTTGCCGACCGCCGTCTCCTCGCGTGGGCGCCGCCCGACGCGGATCCGCGCGTCTGGCCGGTCGGTGGCGACGGCGAGCTCGACGTGGAGCCGTGGCTCATCACGACCGACGTACACATGCTCCATCAGGCCGCCATCGCAGGCCTCGGCATCGCGTTCGTGCCGAGGGCAGAGCTCCCCATCCCGGGACCGGAGGACGACTCGCTCGTGGTGGTCCTCCCCAAGATCCGGCGGGCGCGCAGCTTGCGTGCGTTCGTGCCCGCCGCCCTCGTCGAGTCGCCGCGGATCCGGGCCGGCCTCACGATGTTCGACCGCATTCGCCTCCCCCCGACAAAGTAGATCATGGGGCGATCACCTCGCCCGGGCCGGGGCCCGGATGGGGCGGAGGTCGGCGGAGATCACGATCTCTCGAGGTTTCAGGGCGGCACGCCCCTCGCTCCTGAGCGCTCGTATGCGATGGGTGCTCGTCTCGCTTCTGCTCGCCGGCTGCTCGACTCCGTATGGCGAAGAGCCCGCGTCCGTGGACGAGCACAACGAGCCCATGGCATCGGCCGCGGTGACGACGGTCCCGTCGAGCCCTCCGCCTCCGGCTTCGCCATCGGGCGAGGCGTGCTTCGTCACGACCGGCTCGATGCCGCTCACGAACGCGTTCATCTCGACGTTCGCGAACGGCGACCTCGACATCGCGCCCGACCTCTCGAGGCTCGTGTACAGCGACGGGACCGGCATCTTCGTGGCCGGGCTCGACGCGAAGAACCCGAAGCAGGTCCTCGCACGTCTGGGCGTGAAGAGCTTGTCGTTCCTCGGCAACACGCGCGTGGTGTTCGTGCAGGACGGCCTCGTCGTCCTCGATCTCGCGACGTCGAAGACCACCTCGATCGACCTCGACGACCTCGACGCGAGGCTCGCGGTGCAGGTGGCGGCGTCGAGGGACGGCGATCGACTCGCGTTCACCGCCGATCCGACCGGAGGCGCCCGGACCTCGACGTACGTGGTCGACTTCGACGGGACATCTCTCGGCACGCACCTGCAGCGCCTCTCCCAGGGGACGACGGACGCCGACCCGACGTTTCGCGGCCAGGAGGTGCTCGTCGCCCGCGACGGCGACATCGTCGTGCTCGGCGAGCGGGAGGCTCCTCTTCTTCATGATCCGTGCGGCGCGCACCGCTTCCGGCGCCCGCGCGCCTCCACGGACGGCAACAATCTCGTATTTCTCCATGATCTCGAGGGCAAGACCGACCTCGGGCGCGCCGAGGCGGACGGATCGAACCCGAAGAGCGGATGGAAGGTCCTCCTGTTCGACGATACAGGCGGAGCTCATTCCTTCGACGTGGCCGAATGAGGGCGCGGAGACCGGGCAGCGCCGCAAATAGCGACGATGTAGGGCGGATTTCACGTGCGCGAACCTGAACGGGTGGTAAGCCCCCCGCGCAATCCTTTGGGAGGTTCGATGCGCACTGCCCTCTACACGATTTCCGCTGGAATTTCGCTTCTCCTGGGGATGTCCCTCCTTCAGCCCGCCTGCTCGGCGGAGGCGACGGATGCGGAGAGCCAGGACCAGGAGGTCAGCAACCACGGGCTCGGCGTGCCCCTCCCGGCGGTCGCGCGTAGCGGCTCGGTCATCAAGTTCCACGGCAACTCCTCGCGTGACGGCTTCTACGTCGACCCGACCCTGACCCCGGCGAACCTCGCGACCCTGCATCGCGACGCGACCTTCAACGGCGCGGTCACCGGCGCCGTCTATGCACAGCCGCTGTACGTGGAGAACGGTCCGAACGCGCGCGAGGCGTTCATCGTCGCCACGGAAGAGAACCACGTGACCGCGCTCGACAGCGCCGGCAACGTGATCTGGGATCAGACCTTCGGCTCCCCGGCGCGCTCGGGTCTGCCCTGCGGCAACATCCGTCCCCTCGGCATCACGGGCACGCCCGTCATCGACGAGGCGTCGCGCACCATTTACTTCGACGCGATGACGTCGCCGAATGGCACGTCGGGCTTCAAGCACCTCATTCACGCGATCTCCCTCGACGACGGCACGGAGAAGGCGGGCTGGCCGCTCGACTTCTCGAACATCGTGACGGGCGCCTCATCCCCGCATCACAACCAGCGCGGCGCGCTCGATCTCGTCAACGGCATCCTCTACATCCCCTATGGCGGTCACTTCGGCGACTGCGATCCGTACCGCGGCACGGTGGTCGGAATCCCGGTCAACAACCCGGCGGGCGCCAAGTACTGGGCGACGGCGGGTCAAGAGGGCGGCATCTGGTCGACGGGCGGCACCGCCTCGGACGGCGTCTCGATCTACGCCGCGACCGGCAACACGACGGGCGCGAGCTCGTGGGCCGGCGGCGAGGCGATCGTCAAGCTGAAGGCGGGCCCGACGTTCTCGAGCCAGCCGGCCGACTTCTTCGCGCCGACGGACTGGAAAGAGCTCGACAACGGCGACGTCGACCTCGGTGGCTCGAACCCCGTCCTCATCGACATGCCGGGCGCCCCGGTCCCGCGCCTCGTCCTCGCCTTCGGCAAGGACGCGAACCTCTACATCGGCAACCGCGATGACCTCGGCGGCATCGGCGGCGCCAAGTCGCGGACGAAGGTCGCGAGCGGCGCCATCCTCGGCGCCAGCGCCTCGTACAAGACGAGCCAGGGCACGTACGTCGCGCTCCGCGCGGCCTACGGTCACGGCAACGGCTGCCCGATCGGCGGTCGCGGCAACATCGCGGTCACGAAGATCATCCCCGAGAACCCGCCGCGCGCGCAGGTCGTGTGGTGCACGGACGAGAAGCTCGGCTCGCCGATCGCGTCGTCGGTCGACGGCACCTCGAAGGCGATCCTCTGGGACGCGTCCGACAAGCTCTATGCGTACGACGGCGACACGGGCGAGAAGCTCTTCGCCGGCGGCGCCCCCACGGACGCGCTGGGCGCGACGATGCAGTACTTCAACAGCCCGATCATCGCGAAGGGCCGCGTCGTCGTCCCGACGAACGGCAAGCTCGTCGTCTTCAAGCCCTGATCACGCGGCGTTGCGCTTCAGCGGGTAGTAGTACTCGCGCACGTCGTAGCTCTCGCTGAGGCCGATCTGCGGCGTGCCGTAGCCGGCCGTGTGCCAGAACGTCGGGAACCACTCGATGAACGCGGCGCGGTCTTCGAACCAGAACTCTCCGAAGTTGGGGTCGAACCAGGTCACGTCGCGATGGCTCCACGCGGCACACGCGTGGGCGAAGTGCGGCCCCGAGAAGCCGACCGTCTTGTAGGTGCCGAAGCCACGAGCGATCTCCTCGCCGAGGGTTCGCGCGAGGACGCGGCGCTGCCGGCCGTTGCGCTCCGCCTTTGCCCCCGACGGGACGTGCTTGAGCCCCTCGTGGAGAAACTGCACGCCGACGATGCCCGTCTTGCGGACGATCCCCTTCGTCTGGAGCCAGATCGCCGTCGCCTTGTCCTGGTCGTCCGCCGTGTCGTCGAGGACCTGATCGCCGCCGCGCATCCGCTCCGGGTGCATCGTCGTGCCGATGGCGAAGAGCTGCATCAGCTGCCGGATCTTGTTCGCGTCGATCGGGCCGCCCTTCTCGAGCCAGTTGGCGATGTGATCGCCCTTGGCGTGTGCCTCGAGCCACTTCGCCGAGACCATCTCGCAGATGCCGCCGCTCGTGTCGGCGTGCGAGCAGATGAGCGACCGCACCGGGTTCTCGACCTGCGAGAACCGCCAGGTCACGTGTCCTCCCGCCGCGATGGCGGTCTGGCGAACGCGGGCGACCTTCGTCGCGACAATGGCATGCATCATGTAGTGGAGCTTGGTCTTGAACGGCACGAGAGGAACCTAAAGCTCCCTTGTCGTGCGTGCCCAAGCCCAAACGGAGGACAGGGGTTCACGTCCTGTGTCCTTCGTCCGCCCAGGCGCGCTCCTCGCCGTCTCCATTCTGGTGACGGCGTGCTGGCGCGTCGGCCCAGGGCACCTCACGCCCGCGGAGCTCGAGGACGAGCGGCGAGACCGGGTCGAGCAGGCGGGCGCAGGATACGTGTCCAAGGTGATCCATCCCTTCGTGGTGATGGCCCCGGATCGCGAGACGCTGAAGGAGGCGGAGGAGACGCTCACCTGGGCGGAGACGCGGCTCCGCGCGGACTTCTTCGACGCGGAGCCAGGCAAGGTGATCACGATCTGGGTCTGGCCCGACGAGGCCTCGTACATGAGCGGCTCCTCTGCCGTGCTCGGCGTGGTCCCCTCGACGCCCTACGGGATGTACCGCCCGTTCAGTCGCTCGCTCATCGTCAACGCGGGCTACGGCTGGGGCACGCTCGTGCACGAGGTGGTGCACGCGTACGTCGCGGCCGACTTTCCGAGCGCGCCGACGTGGCTCGACGAGGGCATGGGCTCGCTGTTCGAGCAGCCGATCGACGTCAGCGGCCACCTCCACGGCGCGCTGAACTGGCGCCTGCCGTCGCTCCAAGAAGCGCTGCGCAGGCACGCGGCGCCGAGCTTCGACGAGATGGTCGAGGGCTGGCGCCGGGACTTCGACGGCAAGCGCGGACCGCTCCTCTACGCGACGTCGCGCTACGTCCTCTACTGGCTCCAGCAGCAGGGACGACTGCCTGCATTCTACAAGCAGTACCGCGACCACGCCCTCCCGCCGCTCCCTCCGCGGGACGAATGGGAGCGATTCGTCCTCGCGCTCGAGTACCGGCGCTGAGTCGAGGCGCGGCCGCGCCGCAGCCCCGTTCAAACATCCTCGCGTTCGAGGAGACCGCGCAGGATGTCGGGCTCGACGCGGAGGACGAGCACCTTCTCCCGATCGACCACCACGAGTCCCGCGGCGGAGCCCTTGGGTTTCCGGAGGTAGCGCCGGTCGGTGTATTGTACATCGACAACCTTCTCGTCGCGGGCCTCGGAGAAGTGCGCCGCGAGGTGCGCCGCGTCGACGAGGTCCTCCGCGCTGCAGGTCTGGCCGCGGTCGAGGGGGACGATCACGTGCCCGCCGGTGCGGTCCTTCGCGTGGAGCCAGAGATCGTGCGGGCGTGCGTGGTGGAGGGTGAGCTCGTCGTTGTCGGCGGCGCCCTTGCCGACCATCAGGCGTCGTCCGCTGCGCGCGAAGAAGGCGCGGAACGGCGTGCGCGCCGCCGGCTTCCTCGACTTCGTGCTGCCCGCGGCCCCGGCCTGGCTCGCCGGCAACGTCACGTCGCGTGGGGCGGCGCGCTTGGCGCTCTGCATCGCCGCCTCGATCGCGGGCAGCGCCTCCGCCGCCGCGATCGCCTCTTTCGCGGCCACGATCGCGGCGAGCTGCGTCTCCGTCTGCGCGAGGCGATCCTGCGCCACGCGGGCGCCGAGGCGAAGGCGCTTCGCGCGCTTGAACATCGCGTCGACCTGCTCCTTGGCGCTCTTGCTCGGGTCGAGCGGGAAGACCTTCTCCACCGCCTCGCCGGTCGACCAGTCCGTGACCGTGAGCGAGGTCGCGCCGCGGGGCGCCCGCGCGGCGGCGGCCACGAGCCACTGCGCCTGGGTGGCGATCTCGTCCGCCTGCGCGATCTTGTCGAGGTCGCCGCGGATCGCCTCCCGTCGACGCGTGATCTTCTGCGCCGCGCGATCGAGGAGGCGCTGCACGTCCGCCCGGTGGAGATCGATCGACTCCGCCGCGACCGCCTCCGCGATGCGACGGCCGCGAGCCTCGAGCTCCGCGCGATCGAACCCGAAGAACGGATCGCCATCGCAGGAGGCGGCGGTGCCGTCCGTGACCACGACGCGCCCGTTGACGGCCCGGAGCACGCGAGGGTCGCCGCGCTGGTCGACGAACGCCTCGCGCTCGGTGAGCGCGACCACCATGGCGCCCTCGAGCGCGTCCTCCCGCGCGCGCTGCCGGACCGCGCCGGCGGGCAATTTCCCGCCCCAGAGCGCGCGGCGGACCTCCGGGTCGAGGAGCCCGGCTCCGGCCGCCGCGACGATCACGAGCGAGGTACGGCCGGGCGCGCGCACCTTCAAAACGACGACCCGCTCCGCACACGCGGCTTCCTGGACGAGCAGGGGCACGGGTGGATCATACGCGCGCCATGGCGGACGGGGTTTTCTTGGGCGTACGCTTGGCCCGAGGTCAGGGACGCTTTGAAGGCTCGCCATTCCTTCCCGCCGGGGCAAACGAGCGCGTCGCGCTTGAAGGCGCTGCTCGCCTGCCTGGACGCGGAAAAAGGGGAGGCGGCGGCCGATGAGTGGCTGAAGAAGCTGCGTCTGGCGCGCGGGGACCTCGAGGACGAGACGCGGCTCCTGCCGCTCGTCGCGCTCCGCGCTGCCCTCGAGGCGTTCGTCGAGCGCGTCCCGGACGGGATCGAGAAGAGCGCCGCCTACGTCGCCACCCGCGAGAACTTCGGCACCTGGGCCCGGGTCCTCCGCGGGACGCGCGCGCCGGAGGAGGCGCTCGCGCGCATGGAGTCGGGCGAGAGCGAGCACGCCCGCACGACGCGCTGGGAGACCGTCGAGCGCCGTCCTGGCTACTGGAAGGGGCGCGTCCACATCTCCCACGATCCGGGGCTCGAAGAGGACGGCCTCCTCGCGAAGGCCCGGGTCGTCGATCTCTCGATCGTGCCCACGCTCTTCGGCTATCCGCGCGGCGAGGTCGCGCTGCTCTCGAAGACGGAGGAGGCGCAGGAGTTCGAGGTTCGGTGGACCCTGCCGACGGCCCGACGCGGGGTCGTCACGGGCCTCGTGGCGGGCGGCGTCACGGGCGCGATCGCGTGCAGTGTGCACGCTTCTCCGATGACGCTCGCCGTCGCGGCGCTGGCCCCGCTCGCGGGCGCGGCGGCGGGGTTCTTCTGGTCGAAGAGCCAGGTCGCGAAGATCGAGACGGCGGCGCAGGCGATCCGCGTGAGCGCGCTCGAGCGCAGCCTCGCGCTGCGCGAGACGTCGTCGCGGAGCGCGAGCGGCGACCTCGAGGGGACCGTCATCGCGGGCCAGTACCGCATCGGGCCACGCATGGGCTCGGGCGCGAGCGGCGTCATCTACGAGGCGGCGCGCCTCACGGACGGCCTCCCGGTCGCGATCAAGCTGCTTCGCGCGGCGACCGCGCACGACGTGACCGCCTCCGACCGCCTCCGCCGCGAGTCCGAGGCGCTCGGCCTCTCGTGGCACCCGAACGTGGTCGAGGTCATCGATCACGGCCACCTCCCGGACGGCACGAGCTACCTCATCATGGAGCTGCTCCGCGGCGAGATGCTGGCGACGCGGCTGAAGTATCGCGTGCGCCTCACGCCGAAGGAGCTCCTGCCGATCGCGAAGCAGGTGACGGAGGCGCTCGTCGCGATCCACGCCGCCGGCGTCGTCCATCGCGACCTCAAGCCGTCGAACATCTACCTCGTGCCCGACGACACGACGGAAGACGGCCCGAGAGAGCGCGTGAAGGTCTTCGATTTCGGCATCGCCCGCGTCGAGTGGGAAGAGATGCGCATCACGAACATCGGCGCGCCGATGGGCACGCCCGGGTACATGTCTCCGGAGCAGGAGACGGGCGGCGAGGTCGACGGGCGCAGCGACCTCTACGCGGCAGGCGCCGTGTTCTACGAGTGCCTCGTCGGCGAGCCGCCGCCGATCTCCGCGAGCGACATGTGGACTCCGGGCACGCGCCCGCCGAGCTCGTACGCGATCCGTCTCGCGGAGGAGGGGAGCATGCGCGCGGACTCGGGCGTGCAGCCGGCCTCGCGCCGCATGCCCTCGGCCGCGCCGGCCGCGGCGGCGGAGGTGCCCGGGCCGATCCCGCCCGGGCCTGTCCAGGCGCCGCCGGAGTGGCGCGCGCTCATCGAGCGCGCCCTCGCGAAGAACGCGGCGGAGCGCTTCCAGGACGCTCGCTCGCTCCTCGCTGCCATCCGCGCCCTCGAGCCCGCTGCGGACGGCGAGACGTCGAGCACGGGTAGCGACAAGCCGTAGCGCGCGCGGCGGCCTCGGGAGCCGTGGTAGATCTCACGAGGTGAATCCTCGCTACTTGGTCTTCGCGGGCGCGCTCGCGCTCGCCGCTTGTCAGTCGAAGACGCAGACGCCGCCCGCTCAGCCGATCGGGCAGTATCCATACCCGCCGGGTCAGTACCCGCCGGGTCAGTACCCGCCCGGTCCGTACGCGCCGGGTCAGTACCCGCCCGGTCCGTACGCGCCGGGTCCGCAGCCGCCGCCGGCCCCGCAGCAGCGACCGCTCCTCGCGCCGCTCATCGGCCAGTCGGCGCAGGAGGCCGAGGTCCGGCAGATCCTCGCCGAGCTGATCAACGCGCTCTCTCCGCAGAACAAGCCCCTCGTGCAGGGGATCCCGCTGTCGGTCGACCCCACGCCGGAGGTGAACGCGTACGCCGGCTGCGACGACAACGGCAATCCGTTCATGGCCGCCACGGCGGGCATCCTCGAGGCGGCGGACGCGATCGCGCAGACGAAGGCGACCGACGAGCTCTTCGGCACGCAGACCTACGACCAGTACTGCGCTCAGGTCCTGCCGCAGATCGTCTCGAGCCCGACCGCGCGCTCGGCGCTGCCGGCGGGGATCATCCCGCTCCAGTACGGCGCCGATCCGCGACGCTGGTCGCGCGCGCACGAGATCTTCGACGACGTGCTCGCGTTCACGTTCGGCCACGAGCTCGCGCACCACTACCTCGGGCACACGGGCTGTGCGCACGGCCAGCCGCTCGGCGCGCCGCCGGTGCTCATGAAGACGGGGCGCATCATCTCGCGCATCCCGTTCATCAACCAGTTCAACGAGTCGGCGGCCGACTCCGCGGGCATGCTCGACGTCCTCGACGCCGGACGCGCGCGCCGCCCGCAGTACGAGTGGTCCGAGTACGGAGCGGTCACGCTCCTCGATTACTTCGCGCGCCTCGAGAAGGCGGCGGGCGGCGGCGGCCCGTTCTCGCTCCTCAACCCGCTCGCGGTCCTCCAGGACCATCCGAACCCGCTCATCCGCATTCCGGTCGTGCAGACCTTCGCGCAGAACTGGCACCGGCAGCATCCTTGACGTAGAGAGCGGCGATGAGCTCGAAGCTTCTCCTCGCCTCCATTGCTCTCTCTCTCGTCGGGATCGTCGCTGCGTGCAGCAGCGACGCGGACTCGCCGGCGGGCTCGACCTCGTCCTCGAGCGGTGGCTCGTCGGGGAGCACGTCCTCGGGGAGCACGTCCTCGGGGAGCACGTCGGGGAGCACGTCCTCGGGGAGCACGTCCTCGGGGAGCACGAGCGGCAGCGTCACCAGCCCGCTCGCCGGCACCATCAACGGCAAGCCTTTCGTCTTCAAGAGCGGCTTCTTCTTCAAGAACGAAGACTCGACGATCGATCTGATCTTCACCGACAAGGACGGCGCGTGCACCGACGCGAAGGAGACGAAGATCCAGGCCGGCGAGACGCTCGTGCAGTTCTTCACGCTTGGCAAGGCGTCCGACGGCTCGCAGCCGGCGGAGGTGGGCACGGTGACCTCGGAGGACATGAAGTACGCCGCGATCGCGTCGACGTGCGCCACCGGCGGCTCGGTCGAGAAGCCCGAGAACGTCGCCAAGGCGGGCCGCGTCACGGGCAACAAGACGATCAACCTCACCGCGCTGACGGACACGAACGTCGAAGGCAGCCTCGACCTCGCCTTCGACGACGGCTCGACCCTCGCCGGCACGTTCAAGCTCGCGTCGTGCGAGGTCTCCGTGCCGGACGGCCTGACGTGCCGCTGATCCTCAGCTGAGGACGGGCAGCGTGCGCTTCGCGAGGACCTCGTTGTGGCTACCGGTGCGGTAGCCCGCGAGGTCGAGCGTGACGTACGCGAAGCCGAGCCTCTTGCCGGCGGCGACGATCGCCTCCTTCGCGTCGAAGGCCTTCAGCATCTCGTCGCGCGCGACCTCGATGCGAGCGATGGCGGCCTCCTTCACGGCGACGACCGTCTCGCTCTGCGACGCGTGCCAGCGGACGCGCGCCTGGCGGATCCCGAGCTTGTGCAGCTCGTCCTCGAGGGCGCCGATCTGACCGAGGCGCTCGCGCGTGACCCGCGTGCCGTAGGGGAGGCGGCTCGAGAGGCACGCGGCGGCGGGCTTGTCCCAGACGCCGAGGCCCAACGCCAGCGAGAGCTCGCGCACGTCCCGCTTCGTGAGCTGCGCCTCGACGAGCGGTGAGCGCGCGCCAGCCTCCTTCGCCGCCTCGAGGCCGGGGCGGTAGTCGCCGAGGTCGTCGAGGTTCGTGCCATTGAGCACGTGCGCGAGCTTCCACTCGGCGTGCTTCTTCGCGCTGATGCGATAGAGCTCGCTCTTGCAGTGAAAGCAGCGGTCGACGTCGTTCTTCGCGTACGACTCGTTCTCGATCTCGTTCGAGTCCACGAGCTCGTGGCGCGCGCCGATGCCGCGCGCGATGCGGACCGCGTCCTCGAGCTCGAAGCTCGCCAGGCTCGGGCTCACCGCCGTCATACCGACGCACCGATCGCCCAGCACCTTGTGCGCGACCGCGAGCACGAACGCGCTGTCGACGCCGCCCGAGTAGCAGACGAGGACGGATCCCATGCCCTCGATGATCGAGGCGAGGCGAGCCATCCTGGGGTCGTCGGGCAACGCGTAAGTCAGCAGCACTACGAGCCTTCCTAGCACGCGCTTGCAGAGCGCGCGGACACTGATAGGATGTTCAGTATGTCGGCGCTTCCGGCCACGTGGGTTCGCGGCGGTTCTCTCGATGCTAGCACGCTCACTCGTCTCGGCGTCCTCCAAGGCACCGACACGATGCTTCCGTCCCCATCCGTCCTCGGGCTGGACTGGCCGGAGCTCGAGAAAGCCCTGCCAGATGGCGGTCTCCCGCGCGGCGTCATCGAGCTCGCCGCCATGCCGCGCATGACGTCGTCCGTCCGCCACGGGCACGGCCTCGAGTCGATGCGTGGCGGCACCACCACCATCGCCATCTCCGCCATTCGCGCGGCCCACGCGGCGGACGATCGCGCGTGGTGCGCGTGGATCGCGCCGGACAGCACGCCTTCGCTCTACGCCCCCGCGCTCGCGCAGGCCGGCGTCGATCTCGATCGCCTGCTCATCGTCCGCGTGCCCGCGCCCGCGCTCTCGCGCACGGTCGTCAAGGCGGCGTCGTCCGGCGCGTTCGTCATGGTCGTCGTCGACATCCCGCGCTGCGTCCCCCAGCAGGGGGCTTCGTCCCAGACCTCGCTCGCTTCCAGGACCCGTGGAAACGGGTCGGTCTTTCACGGCAACGAGGGCGCTGTCGTCACGCGCAAGCTCGCGCTCGCGGCCGAGGAGTACGGCACCACCTCGTTGCTGCTGACGAGCGCGCTGCAACCTCGCGCCGTGCCCTGGCCCGTCGCCATGCGCCTCGAGGTGGAGCGCCGCCCCGAGGCGCTCGCCATCCGGATCGCCAAGGATCGTCGCGGCGCCGGCTCGTCCCACCACGTCGTCCGTCTCGCCAGCTAACGAGGTCGCCATGCGTGTCTGCGCTGTGAGTCTTCCCGAGCTTCGGATCGAGCTCGTCCGGAGCTCCATGCCCTCCGAGGAACAAGAGCGCCCGCTCGCGGTCGTGGTGGCCGAGCCGCCGCTCACGGAGCGCGAGCTCCTCGGCAACACGCGCCTCTCCGTCGTGTCGCGCGAAGCCCGCGCGCTCGGCGTGCAGCCCGGCCACACCATCGCGCAAGCGCGCGCGCGCGCGTCGGACCTCCTGGTCCGCGTGGCGCGTCCGGAGGCGGTGAAAGACGTGCTCGCGCGCATCGCCGAGGTCGGCCTCGCCTTCGGCGCCACGGTCGCTTACGCCGCCGCGGGAGACGTGAAGTCTCGCAGCGCGGGCGACCTCGTCTGGATCGACATCACTGGCTGCGCGCATCTGCATGCTCGTTCCACCACCTCCGAGGGCCTCCTCGACGGCGAGGGCGTCCTCGCGACGCGGCTCACGGGCGCCATCACGTCCCTCGGGCACGTGTGCTTCGTGGCGGTGGCCGACGGCCCGCGCATCGCGGCCATGCTCTCGAGCACGATCGCGGAGTCCGCCGCGAACGCCTGGACCAAGGCGAAGAAGACGCCGCGCGCGCGCGGGTCGCTGCCCATCTTCGAGCCGCTCGTGGTGCCCACGGGAGGCAACGCCTCCGCGATCGCTCCGCTCCCCATCGGGGCGCTGCCGCTCGCGCCGGACGACGTGCGATGGCTCACGAAGGTCGGCGTCCGCACCATCGAGGACCTGCGCGGTCTCCCGCGAGACGGCCTCGCCACGCGCCTCGGCCCTCGCGCGCGCGAGGTGATCGCGCTCGCGCACGGCGACGACCGCGCGCCGCTCAATGCTTACGTTCCCCCGGAGATCCCGGAGGAAGAGGCGACCCTCGAGTACGGCATCGAAGGCACGCAGGCGCTCACGTTCGTGGCCAAGACGCTGACGGATCGTCTCGCGGCCCGCCTTCAAGGCCGCGCTGTCGCGGCGTCGCGCGTCGAGCTCGATCTCCGCCTCGATACCGCCGTGCTGGCCGAGAGCGGCGCGGGCGCGGGCCTCATCACGGTCGGCCTGGATCTGCCCGCGCCGCTCTCGAACGCGAGCGATGTCCTCGCCGCGCTGCGCCCGAAGCTCGAGCGTCTCGCGCTCCCGGCGCCCGTGCTCTCCGCCAAGCTGCGTGCTCCCGTGCTCGTGCACCAGCGCGCGGCCGCGCTTTCGCTCTTCGAGCCGCAGCCGCGGGCGGAGCGCGCGCTACCGCGGCTCGTCGGTGAGCTCGTGTCCGATCTCGGCCCGGAGTCGGTCTCGATCCTCACCGTGGGCGACAGCTGGGCGCTCGAGGGGCGCTCGAAGCTCGTGCCGTTCGGCTCCGCGGAGGCCAAGGCCGCGGCGAGCCTCTCGCTCGCCAAGAGCCCGAAGAAGCGGCGCAAGATGCTCGCGAGCGTCCCCGAGCCGACCCGGCTGCTGGCCGAGCCGATGCGCGTGGCGCGGGAAGACGCGCGCATCGTGCGCCATCTCGCGCGGCTCGAGGCGGTGGAGTGGTGGAAGCAGCCGCCGCGCGAGGGCGGCCACACCCGCAAGCCTGTCGACTACGTCCAGGCCTGGACCGACGACGGCTCCGCGTTCGTCGAGATCGACCGCACCACCGGCGCCATGAAGGTGCGCGGGTGGTTCGACTGACATGAGCCCGCCGCGCATTCGCATCGATCCGTCGTCCCGCATGCCCTACGAGAGCGACGAGCCCCCCGAGCTACGGGCGGGCGGCTTTGCCGCGCGCGACGGTCGCTCGGCACGGATGGAAGCGGACGACTGGGGCACCTCCGCGCCGCTCGTAGGCGCGTCGCCGCTCTCGAAGGAGCTCGATGCGCTTCGCGCGAGCATCGCGTCGCGGCCGAGCCGTTACGTCGAGCTGTGCGCGCGCACGAACTTCAGCTTCCTCTCCGGCGCCACGCCGCCCGAGTACATGGTCTTTCGCGCGGCGGAGCTCGGCTACGACGCGATCGGCATCACGGACCGCGACGGCCTCTACGGCCTCGTCCGCGCCTGCGAGGAGGCGGCCAAACACGGGATTCGCGTCATCGCCGGCTGCGAGCTGACGCTCGAGCGCGCGGGCCTCGAGGGACTGCCGGAGATCCCGGGCAAGCCAAGTACGGTGACCGTCCTCGTCGAGAATCACGATGGATATACGAACCTCTGTCGAATCCTGAGCGAGAGTCATCGGCGGCATCCGAAGAACCTCCCGCTGAAGCGCAAGGAGGAGCTCGAGGAAGAAGACCTCCCCAAGAACACCTGGGCCGGTGTCCCGCTCGCCTATGTCAACGAGCACGCGGCGGGGCTCTGGGCGCTCGCCGACGCCACGCTCCTGGAAGAGCCGGCGGGGCGCGAGATGGTCAAGGCCTTTGGCCACCGCCTCTCCGTCGCCGTGCATCTCCACAAGGACGGCGAGGATCGCGCCCGCGTCTCGCGCGCCGAGAGCGTGGCGCGCACGTTCGGATTACCGATCTGCGCGACCAATCGCGTCCTTCATGCGCGCCCGCAGGACAAGCCCATCCTCGACGTCTTGCACTGCATCCGCGAGGGCAAGACCCTGGAGGAGGCGGGCCGCGAGCTCCGCCCGAACGTCGAGGCGCATCTGAAGAGCGAAGAGGAGATGACGAAGCTCTTCTCGCTTCATCCGGAGTGGCTGGCACGTGCGCGCTTCATCGCGGACCGCTGCCAGTTCTCGATCAAGGAGCTGAAATACAATTTCCCATACGAGATCGCCGACCTCGTTCATCGCGATTTCCGCCACCCGGACGGGTCGGTGGGGGCGGAGTCCGCGGATCAGGCGCTCCGCCGCCTCACGTACGACGGCGCGCGGGCGACCTGGGGAAATGCGATCCCCGAGAAGGTCGCGACGCAGATCGAGAAAGAGCTCACGCTCGTCCAGAAGCTCAATGTCGCCCCTTATTTCCTGAGCGTCCGCGCCATCGTCGACATGGCACGCCGGCGAGACATCCTCTGCCAGGGGCGGGGGAGCGCCGCGAACAGCGCGGTGTGCTTCTGCCTCGGCATCACCGCCGTCGATCCGAGCCGATCGAACCTGCTCTTCGAGCGCTTTCTCTCCGCGGAGCGCCGCGAGCCGCCGGACATCGACGTCGATTTCGAGCACGAGCGCCGCGAGGAGGTGATCCAGGAGATCTATTCCACGTATGGCCGTGACCGCTCCGCGATGGTGTGCGAGGTCGTCTCGTATCGCTCGAAGAGCGCGCTCCGTGAAGTGGGCAAGGTCTTCGGGTTCTCGCTCGAGCAGGTCGATCGCCTGGCCGGCGTCGTCTCGTGGTGGGACGGCATGTCGGCGGTGAGCGAGTCGCGGCTGAAGGCGATCGGCTTTTCGGCGAACGATCCGCGCGTGCGCCAGACGCTGGTGATGGCGCGCGCGATCCAGGGATTCCCGCGCCATCTCTCGATTCACGTCGGAGGCTTCATCCTGTCCGCCACGCCGCTCGTGGAGGTGGCGCCCATCGAGCCCGCCACGATGGACGATCGCACGATCATCCCGTGGGACAAGGACGACATCGACACGCTGGGATTCTTCAAGATCGATGTCCTCGGCCTCGGCATGCTCACCGCCATTCGCAAATGTCTCGACCTCGTTCGAGACGTGGCGGAGGAGACTCCCGACTACGCGGCCAGGCCACTGTTGACGGAGAGCGCCATCGAGCGCCTCGCCCGTATTCCCCCGGAGGATCCGAAGGTCTTCGATGCGCTGTGCAATGCCGATACGGTGGGTGTCTTCCAGATCGAGAGCCGCGCGCAAATGGCGATGCTCCCTCGCTTACGTCCGCGCTGCTTTTATGATCTGGTTATCGAAGTTGCCATTGTCCGCCCGGGTCCCATCCAGGGCGGCATGGTCCACCCTTATCTCCGCCGCCGGACCGGAGAGGAAGAGGCTGTCCCGCCGCATCCGATCCTCCAGCCCATCCTAGATCGCACGCTGGGCGTCCCGCTCTTCCAGGAGCAGGTCATGCAGATCGCCATTGTCGGCGCCGGCTACAGCGGCGGCGAGGCCGATCGCCTGCGGCGCGACATGGCCGCCTGGCGCAAGACGGGCTCTCTCGAGCGTCATCGCGATCGCCTGATGACGGGCTTTCGCGAGCGCGGCATTCCCGAGGAGTTCGGCGAGCGGCTTTATCAGCAGATCCACGGGTTCGCGGAGTACGGATTCCCCGAGTGCGTCGTGGGCGACACGCTCATCATCGACGCGGAGACGGGGCGGCGCGTCCCCATCGCCGACATCGTCTCGGGCCGGGTGCCGGTGCGCGAGACGATCGCGTGCGATGCGCAAAAGCGACTTCGCAAGCGGCGAATCCTCGCCACGCGCAGCTCCGGAGTCCGCGAGGTGTTTCGCGTCCGCACCGCGCTCGGGCGAGAGCTCACCGCCACCGCCTCGCATCCGCTGCTCACGAGAGAGGGCTGGCGACCGCTCGGGGAGCTCTCCGTGCGGGATCGCATCGCGGCGGCGCGAAGCTTGCCGGTCCTCGGCCATCGCCGCGCGGAGGAGACGGAAGGCGACGAGCTCGACGTCGAGCTCCTCCCCGCCGATATCGAACGATCGCTGGTGAAGCTGTGCCGCGGGAAGAACGTCTACGACGCGGGCAGCGCCGAGCGCGCCTGGCTCGTCCAGCATCTGCTCCTGCGACTGGGCGTCACGGCACGGGTGCACGGCACGATCGTTCACAAGCTGGCGAGCGCCCCGCACGGCGCCGGTGACGTGTGCTGGGACGAGATCGTCTCCATCGAGCGCATCGGCATGCGCGAGACGTTCGATCTGACCATCGAGGAGGACCACAACTTCCTCGCGAACGACTTCGTCGTTCACAACTCGCACTCCTCGAGCTTCGCCCTGCTCGTCTATGCGAGCTCGTGGCTGAAGCTCTATTACCCGGCCGAGTTCGCCGCCGCGCTCATCAACAGCCAGCCGATGGGCTTCTACTCGCCGTCGACGATCCTGCAAGACGCGCAGCGCCATGGCGTGCAGCTCCTCGGCATCGACGTGAACGAGAGCGCCTGGGACTGCCGGTGCGTCGGCCATGACGGCAGGCCGAAGATCCGTCTCGGGCTGCGCCTCGTCTCCGGCCTCGGCAAGGAGGTCGGCCAGCGCATCGAAGCGAATCGCCCGTACTCCAGCGCCGACGAGGTGCTCGCGCGCGCGCGCCTCGACAGGAAGGACGCGATGGCGCTCGCGGAGTCGGGGGCGCTCGATGCGCTCGCGAACGGGCGGCGCGCCGCGATCTGGGACGTCGTCTCGCCGCGGCCCGAGCCGATGTTCGCGAGCACGACGAAGCGAGAGTCGGCCGCGAAGCTGAAGGCGATGTCGCGCGCAGAGCAGCTCGTGCTCGACTACGAACGCACGGGCGTCTCCGTGACGGATCATCCGATGAAGCTGCTTCGGCCGACCTTGCCGAAGCCGTTCAAGACGTCGCTCGACGTGCTCTCCCTGAAGCCGAACACACGGGTCACGGTGGCGGGGCTCGTCACATGCCGGCAACGCCCAGGTACCGCGAGCGGTGTCGTCTTCGTGACGATGGAAGACGAGCACGGGTTCTTGAACCTGGTGCTCTGGGCGCGGGTCTTCGAGAAGTACCGCCACGTCGCGACCACGTCGAAGATGCTGATCGTGCACGGAAAAATCGAGCGCTCCGACGATCCGAAGGGCCTTCGCCCTCCCAATCCGGAGGTGCCGCAGAGCGTCGTCTACGTCATTGCGGAGCGCCTCGAGGCGTTCGACCGCGCGATCCCTCGGCTCGCGAGCATGAGCCGCGACTTCCATTAAGGGGCTACGATGAGAACGTGAAGGCGGCGCCCGAGCAGATCCTCGAGATCCTTCTGCAGCTGACGGCGCAGCTCACGGACGATCGACCGCTCGAGGACTTCCTCAAGGCCGTCACCGACGCGTCGCTCGAGATGCTGCCCGCGGATCACTCGAGCATTCGTCTGCTCGACCCTTCACGCTCGATGTTGCTCACCGGCGCGCGCAGCGGCTCGGGGGAGTCGGATCGACCGATGGAGTTCAAGCGCGGCGACGGCGTCCTCGGCTGGGTCGTCGACCACAGCCAGCCCGTGCGCATCCGGGACACGTCGCAGGATCCCCGCTGGATCGTGGGCAAGAAGCAGGGCTTCGAGGTCCTCTCCATCATGGCCGAGCCGCTGTGGTCGAGCGGCGACGTGATCGGCGTGCTCGCCGTGACGTCCGCGCGCGCGGACGCGTTCAGCGAGTCCGATCAGCTCGTGCTGCGCCTGCTCGCTAACTGCTCCGCGCCGCCGATCGAGCGCGCCCGCCTCCGCCGGCTCGCGATGTTCGACGACACGACGATGGCGTTCAACCATCGCTACCTGAACCCGCGAATCGTCGAGGAGATGGAGCGCGCAGGACGCTCGGGCGGGGAGGTGAGCCTCCTCTACATGGATCTCGACCACTTCAAGTCCGTGAACGACAAGTTCGGGCATGCGGTGGGTGACGTCGTCCTTCGCATGTTCGCCGACCGCGTTCGCAAGGCGGTGCGCCGCGTGGACGTCCTCATCCGTCGCGGCGGAGAGGAGTTCGTCCTCGTGATGCCTCAGACGAACGCGACGCAGGCCCACGCGACGGGCACACGCATCCAGCAGACCCTCGCCGCCGAGGACATGGAGATCGAGGGCGGCCTCCGCATCCGCCAGACCGTCTCCGTCGGGGTGGCGACGTGGGATCAGCGCGAATCCCCTGAGCAACTCGAGCGCCGCGCCGATCAGGCGATGTACGAGGCGAAGCGCATGGGTCGAAACCGCGTCGTGGTCGCGACCTCGAAGACGGCTTAAGGCGCCGGGGTCGCTGAACCCACGGAGGTCCACCCGAACGCGCGGCCGTGCATCCTCGGAGCCTGCCGGACCCGTTCACGGACGTTCACACTTCGTAACGATCAGCGGACTTTCCCGCGGATCGAGAAGGCGCGAACATTGCTCCATCCGCGGGGGCTCTCGTCCTCCACGCCTTGTATCCGAACCCGTATGCCGACCTGTCCGACCTGCTTCACGAAGTATCCCGACGGGGCCGCGCGCTGCACCGCCGACGGCGTGGAGCTCGTCCCGGACGCGACCTTCGCGCACGTCGATCGCGACATCGCCCCGGGGACGACCGTTGGCGAGTACACCGTGGAGGCGAAGCTCGGCGAGGGCGGGTTTTGCGCCGTGTACCGGGCCGTCCATCCGCTCATCGGCAAGCGCGCGGCGGTGAAGGTCCTCTCGCGTGAGTTCTCGTCGAACCCACAGATGGTCTCGCGCTTCATCGCCGAGGCGCGCGCGGTGAACCAGATCCGTCACCGGAACATCATCGACATCTTCTCGTTCGGCCAGCTCGCGGACGGGCGCCAGTACTACATCATGGAGCTCCTCGAAGGGATGAGCTTCGACGCTTACCTCGCGAGCAAGAAGCGCCTCGATCTCGCAGAGGCGCTCCCGATCTTCCGCGGCATCGCGCGCGCGCTCGACGCGGCTCACGCGAAGGGCATTCTCCATCGCGATCTGAAGCCCGAGAACGTGTACCTCGTTCGCCACGACGACGGCGGCTTCGAGCCCAAGCTCCTCGACTTCGGGCTCGTGAAGCTCCTCGACGCGACCAAGCAGAAAGAGGGGAGCGGCGGCAGCCACAACACGAAGACGGGCACGCCGATGGGCACGCCCTATTACATGTCGCCGGAGCAGTGCCGAGGTCTCGAGGTCGATCCTCGTACGGACGTGTACTCGTTCGGCGCGATGGCGTTCGAGGTGCTCACGGGCGAGGTGCCCTTCACGGGGACGTCGACGCTCGACATCCTCGTGCAGCACATGAATTCGCCGCCGCCCTCCGCGTCCGCGCGCTGTCCGGCGGTGCCGCCGTCTCTCGACGGCCCGCTCGCGCAGATCCTGGCGAAGGATCCGAACGGTCGTCCCGCTCACGTGGGCGAGGCGGTCGACTTCCTCGCGCGCGCCGCGGGTCTGCCCGTCGACTCGCAGCGCCGCTTCCAGCTCGACTCCGCCTCGCTGTCGGCCGCCGAGCGCGCCGTCGCGCCTACCGTGATGCTCGACGGCGCCGCCGTCACGCCGCACTCGGGCCCGTCCGGCTCCAGCGTCTCGTCACCGGCGACGCCCGCCCAGACGTTCCTCGACGCCGCGACCTCGATCGAGCCCCCGAGGAAGTCGCGCGCGCCGCTCATCGTGGCGAGCGTGCTCGCGCTCTGCGTGGGCGCCTCCGCGGTGGTGGCCATCGGCCTCCATGGCCGGGCGCCGCCGGCGCCGGCGCCGCTCGTGCAGGCCTCCTCCGCGCCCGCCGCGACGACGGTGGAGCTCCGCATCGACGGTATCCCCACCGACACGACCGTCACCGCCGATGGCGTCTTGCTCGGCACGGGCGGCGGTCCGTTCCAGGTCCCGCGCCAGAGAGCCACGAAGCTGCAGCTCACGGCCAAGGGCTACAAGCCGAAGGAGCTCGGCATCACGCCCGACGAGAACATGCTGATCTCGGTGTCGCTCGAGCGAGACGTCGGGCCGGCCGCGGCGACCTCCGCCGTGAGCGTCGCGCCGGCGCCCGCGCCGACGCCGGCGCCGAAGCACGCCGCCCCCGCCGGCTCCAAGATCCATCACGACCTCGAGACGTTCTGAGCCGATGCCATAGATGCGCTCTACACCTATCTTCCTTCTCGTCGGCGCCGCGCTCCTCGACTGCGCCGACCTCGCGTCGTACCCGGTGGACGGCTGCGGGAACCGCGTCGTCGAGACGAACGAAGACTGCGACGACGCGGCCGACAAGCAGTGCGTCTCGTGCCGGCTCACCTGTGACGAGAAGCTCGGCTTCACCACGTGCCCCGACGGGTGGGGGTGCGGTACGGACAAGATCTGCCGCCAGAAGACCGGCGTGTTGAAGGAGGCGAAGGCCGCCGTCTCCGCCAACGTCACGACGCTGCAGGCAGGCGACTTCGACGCCGACGGCCGCATCGACATCGTGGGCTCGCCGCCCTTCGGAAGCGCGGGCGGCTCGCGCGTTCACTACTTCGACCGCGACGCGAACCTGTCCTCCATCACGACGCTCGACGTGTCGATCTCGATCCCCGTCGTCCGCGATCTCGACGGCGACCAGGTCGACGACATCGGCTTCGCGGTGCGAAACCTCGCCGCCGGGGCCTTCGGTGCGCTCGCCGGGCAGCGCGACCGGACCTTCTCCACCATCGTGTTCCCCTCCGTGACGTACCGGCAGACCGACGCGCGTCTCGTCGTCATCAACGCCGCGCCGCCGAACGTTCGCTTGCCCGGCGGCTTGCCGGCCTGCGCCGTGGGCGTCGTGACGAAGGCGGATGGGAGCTTCTTTCGCCACGTCTGCGCGGAGAGCATCTCGGACAAGACGGAGCCGGCGCTCCCGTTCGCGGCCACGGACGTCATCGGAGATCCGAAGGTCGGCCGGATCTTTCCGAACGAGTCGCCGAACGGATCGGGCTGCGGAGACGTGATCTTCCGGACGGCGGACTCGATCAAGATCCTCTCGCCGTGTACGCCCGGCCTCGGGCTGGCGACGGACGCGATGCTCTGGCGTCCGAACCTCGCGACCGTGAGCGTGCCGCTCCCGGGCAAGCTCGTCGAGGACGTCTATGTCGGGCCGCTCCGGAACCTCGACGAGGACGCCATCGTGGTCCACGTCCAGGGCGAGCCAGGTGTGCCCAAGGACACCTTCTTCAAGCTCGATCCCGACACGAAGACCTTCATTCCCGCCTCGAAGTTCTCGGCCGCCACTGGCCTCCCGCTCGCGGCGGGCGACCTCGACGGCGATCGCGAGCCCGACTTCGTCTTCCGGTCGGAGATCCGGCTCTCTTCCCCGGATCCGCTCGCCACCGCCGACGCGGGCGGCGGGGCGATCGACGACCTCGAGAACTACCGCACCATCAAGGCGCGCGATCAGCTGCGCTGGTCCGCGGCGCGCATCGGACGCTTCAACAACGACGACCTGCCGGACGTGCTCGTCTCGTTCTCGAACTCGCTCGACGTCGACGTCATGGGCAACGCCGGTAACGGTCGCTTCACGACGTTCACGGTGCGCTCCGAGCAGATCGTTCGCGGCATCACCAGCGGCGATTTCGACGGCGACCGGATCGAGGACGTCGCGTTTCTGCAGTCCTCGACCGACCTCGGCCCGAACACGGAGGCCACGCTGACGCTCGCCTTCGGCAGCGCGGTGGGCGGCCCCGAGGCGCCGCGCACGGCGGGGAAGTTCAAGAACCCGCGCGGCTTCAGCGCTCTCCACAGCATCGACGGCACGGACAGCCTGGCCGTGGTGCAGTCCTCTACCGACCAGGGCGCGACCCTGTCGACGACCTCGATCTCGGTGCTCTTCGGCAACGGCGGTCGCCAGCAGGTCGCGCCGCTCTTCATGGCGGATCCCGAGCTCGGCCGCATCTGGCAGCCGGTGAGCTTCAACATCGGCGCCTTCACCGCTCCCAACCAGCAAGCGATCATCTCGATCGCGACGGGCTTCATCGTCGATCCGCTCCAGGACCCGGGAAAGCAGCTCTCGGGCTTCAAGTCCGCGGCGTGGCTCGCGATGCCGGACGCGACCGCGGTGGGCGGGCTCGCGCCGTTCGTCAACGTCGCCGCGCTCGACAACACGATCGGCGTCGACGTGGACGCGGCCAACCAGGGCCGGCGCCAGCTCCGGCTGATCACCGCCGCCGGCGACATCGATATCCCGAAGGACGGCACCGACGAGCTCGTGAACATGGCGCCGATCGCCGGGCAGAACGCGGTCGGAGTGGTCGCCGTGCACACCGCGCTCGGCAGCAACCCGGGCGTCCTCGTCGCCACGATCCCGGACGCACGCGTCAACGAGGGCGATCCGATCGAGCTCTTCGACCTCGATCGCGACGGCTATCTCGACCTCGTCTACATCATCACCGTGTCCGGCAAGCGGGCCCTCTCGGTCCTGCGCGGCGACGGGAAGGGCAGCTTCCTCTCCACGCCCATCACCACCGCCGGGACCGCGCTCACCGGCGACGCCGTACGCTTCGCGAAGCTCGACGCCGGCTCCGTCACGAAGGTCGGCGTCATCACGAGCTCGCAGCTCTGGCTCGTCGAGCTCGGGAAGGACGGGACGTTCCACGTGACCGATCAGAGCAGCGTCCTCGGCAAGAACGGCGCTCCGCTCACCGCCATCGTCGGCGGCGACATCAACGGCGACGGCGTCCCGGACCTCGCGGTGGCGCAGGGCGGTGGCGTGCGCGTCATCCCGCAGAGGCCGACCACCGAATGAAGACGCGAATCTCCTGCGCTCTCGCGCTGGCGCTGCTCCTCCTCCCGGCCGCCGCCCGCGCCGACGACACCGAACGCGCGCGGACCTTCTTCAACGCAGGGGCCCAGGCCTACGCCGCCGGCAAGTACGCGGACGCCGTGCGCTCGTTCGAGCAGGCCTACGCGCTCGCGCCGCGGCCCACGGTGCTCTTCTCGCTCGCGCAGGCGGAGCGAAAGGATTTCCTCGATCGCGCGGACGCCACCGCGCTCCGCCATGCGATCGCGCACTACAACGAGTACCTGAAGGTGGTCCCGAGCGGCGGCCGACGCTCCGAGGCGCAGGACGCCAAGACGGAGCTCGAGGGTCGGCTCGCGCGCCTCGACCCGAAGGAGACGGCGAGCGCCCCCACCGAGAGGCGAAAGCCTCGCGTGACGGTGTTCTCGTCGACGTCCGGGGCGCAGGTGTCGATCGACGGCGGCGCGCCGTCGGATCTGCCGTACTTCGCCGACCTCGAGCCCGGCAAGCACAAGGTGCGGGTGTTCGCGGACGGCTACTTCGACGCGGAGCAGGAGATCTCGGGCGACAAGGGCGACGAGCCGGTGAACCTCACCCTGCAGGAGAAGCCCGCCCTCGTGTCGATCGAGCTCTCGACGGAGAGCGACGTGTACGTCGACGGACGTCTCGTCGCGCAGACGCCCGTGAACCGGCCGATCGAGGTGCCCTCGGGCCCGCACGTGATCGCGATCGCGAAGAACGGCAATCGTCCGTGGTCGCAGGAGGTCGTGCTCGAGCGCGCGAAGCCGTTCAAGGTGCGGCCGGCGCTCCAGACGAGCGGGCAGCGCGTGCTCGCGGTCACGATGATGGCTGGCGGCGGCGCGCTCGTCGGGCTCGGCGCGCTGGTCACGCTCGCCGCCCTCGGCGAGCAGAGCCGCGCGAGGGACATCGAGGCGCAGAAGGGCGCGCTCACCGAGAAGCAGCGGCAATCGCACGAGGAGGCGGTCGACCGGCGCGACGCGGACCGGGTGGGCGCCATCGTGCTCAGCGCGACCGGGGCCGCGATCGTGGCGGGCGGCGTCCTCTTCTATGTCTTCGATCGTCCGCCCATCGCGATCCTTCCGCCGCGGCGCGTCGAGCCGACGCCGCGGCCCGCCGGGGCGATGGAGGTGTCCCAGGTGCGACTCCTTCCCGCGATCGGACCCGGCCTCTACGGAGCGGGGCTGACCGCCTCTTTCTGAGGTGCTATCGAGGGCTCCATGCCCTTCGAGAAAGTCCTCGTCGTCAATCGCGGTGAGATCGCTCGCCGAGTCATCCGCACCTGCAAGCGCCTCGGCATCAAGACGGTCGCCGTGTTCTCGGAGGCAGACGCGGACGCGCCGTTCGTGACGGACGCAGACGAGGCGGTCGCGATCGGCCCCGCGCCGGCGAAGGACTCGTACCTCGACATCGAGAAGATCATCGGGGTCCTGAAGAAGACGGGCGCGAACGCGGTGCACCCGGGTTACGGCTTCCTCAGCGAGAAGTCCGCCTTTGCGCGGGCGGTCGCCGACGCGGGCGCGGTGTTCATCGGCGCGACCCCGGACAACCTCGACGCGTTCGGCGACAAGATGAAGGCGCGCCATGTGGCGCTGTCGGCGGGCACGAGCCCCGTGCCGGGCACCGACGAGCCCATCGCGATCGACACGGAGGAAGGCGTCGCGCACGCGAAGGCGGTGGCGGCGAAGGTCGGCTACCCGATCGTCGTGAAGGCGGTCGGCGGCGGCGGCGGCATCGGCATGCAGGTGGTGACGGAGGAGGGGGGGATCGAGCGAGCGCTGAAGTCGTGCAGCGATCGCGGCAAGGCCTCGTTCGCGGACGCGCGCGTCTATCTCGAGCGCTACGTCTCGCAGCCGCGCCACATCGAGGTGCAGGTGTTCTGCGACGACCACGGGCAGGCGTTCGCGCTCGGCGAGCGTGAGTGCTCGCTCCAGCGGCGGCACCAGAAGATCCTGGAGGAGTCTCCGTCGCCCGCGTCGTTCTTCCAGGGCGCCGAGGGAGAGAGGCGCCGCCAGGAGCTCTATGCCGCAGCGCTCCGGGTGGTGACCAAGGTCGGCTATCGCGGCGCCGGCACGTGCGAGTTCATCGCCGACGACAGCGGCAACCTCTTCTTCCTCGAGGTGAACGCGCGCCTCCAGGTCGAGCACCCGGTGACGGAAATGGTGACGGGCCTCGACCTCGTCGAGCTCCAATTGCGCGTTGCGGCAGGGGAGAAGCTCCCCGACCTGTCGGGCGTCAAACCCGCCGGCCACTCCATCGAAGCCCGCATTTATGCGGAGGATCCGAGCAAGGGCTTCATCCCGAAGCCG
Organism: Labilithrix sp.; assembly: GCA_046351255.1. GTDB lineage: Bacteria > Myxococcota_A > Polyangia > Polyangiales > Polyangiaceae > Labilithrix. The sequence goes on along the minus strand of JAXLYU010000021.1, from coordinate 20,850 downwards.
GGTCCGATTGACGCGCTGAGCTGGGCCAACGGGGCGGGGGAGGTCCAGACCAAGACGCTCCGCGTCGAGAGCGGAGTGAAGGCAGGGAGCAAGATCACACCGTATTATGATCCGATGATCGCGAAGGTCGTGGCCTGGGGCGAGACACGCGATGCCGCGATCGCGGAGCTCGACAAGGCCCTCGAGGGGACGACCATCACGCCGGCGACGACGAACCTGTCGTTCCTGCGGAAGACGCTCGCGTCGGACGAGTTCCGCGCGGGGCAGTACGACACCAAGTTCGCGGAGGTCCTGGCGAAGCGCGCATGAGCGATACCGTTCCCACCATCGAAACCGAGCGACTCATCCTTCGTCCCGTTCGCATCGAAGACGCAGACGCGTACTTCGAGATGCGCAACGACACGGAGGTCGCGCGGTATCTGCTGCGTCCGCCGCCGAAGTCCGTCGACGAAGCCCTCGCTTCGCTCACGCGCATGGAGTCGGTGAAGGCATGGGCCCTCACGCGTCCCGGCGAGAACAAGCTGCTCGGTACGATCGGTCTCCCTCGCTTCGACGCGGAGAACCGCTGTACGAGCATCTCCTTCGAGCTCCGCCGCGACGAATGGGGCAAGGGCCTCATGGGGGAAGCGGCCGCAGCGATCCTCAAGCATGCGTTCGAGGACCTGAAGCTCCATCGCGTCCAGGCCGAGATCGACCCGAAGAACGCGCCGTCGATTCACCTCGCCGAGACCCTCGGCTTCGTGCGCGAGGGCATCCTGCGCGAGAACGTTTTCGCGAACGGCGCCTTCTCCGACACCGCGATCTACGCGGTGTTCAACTCGAAGTAAGCCGCGCTACTTCACGCAGAGTCCGTCGCTCGAGCTCCTGCGGCACGGCGCTTACTTGAGCGACGCCTTGCAGTCCGTGACCTTCGTCTCGTCCTTCGCGCAGGCGGTCTTCGCCATCTCGGCGGGGTTGCAGGAGGTGACCTCCTCGTCCCCCGCGAAGCACGGGGACGCGCTGCACGTGCAGTACGAGCCCTCGGACTTGCAGCAGTGACCTTCGTCTGGGGCCTCGCAGACCTCGACCGGCTTCTCCGTCGAGGCGTCGCCCGTGCGACACGTGCAGGAGCCGTCGGTGAACTCGCTGCACGAGATCGCCTTGCAGCCGCAGAGGCCCTTGCCGTTGCCCGCGCCGGTGGAGCCGGGAAGGTTGCAGCATGCAACGTTCGTCGAGGTCGCTTCGCACGTGTCGATGCCGTCCGTCGGCGCCTCTGCCGACACCTCGCACGAGCAGAACGAGTCGGCGTCCGGGATCGCGCGGCAGTGGACGGTGGCGCTGGCCGCGCCGCCGTCCGTGGTCGGGGTCGCGTCGTCGCTTCCGCCGCACGCGACGGCGGCGACAAGGCCGAACGCGGAGACCAGCGAGAGGACGCGACCGAGCATCCGCTCACTCTACTACGCCGGATCCACGGCTCATGCATGGCCCTCCATGACCCCAGCGATCACGAGGGGTTACGCCCGCATGGATCTGGCACATTGGGTGCTGAGGTCGGGGCAACGCTTACATGTGGAGCCTGTCATGAACCGTTCGATGATTCTCGCCCTTCCGCTCGCGATCGTCGCCGTGGCCTGTGCGCCCGCGTCCTCCGATGAGGAGGCCACGAGCGCCTCCGAGGACCTCACGGGCGTGAGCGATCTTGCGACGCTCGAGAGCGCGCTCGGTCTCGTGAAGGATCCCGATCGCACCCGACCCGAGGCGACGGTGAAGGCCGGTCCCTGCTACCGGAGGCTCGAGGCGGGCGATCGCCGGTGGAACATGCGCCGCTACACACGCGGCGCGGCCTTCTTCTACACCAACGACGCCGGCGCGGCGCTCGACCCGGTCGTGTGCGTCGACCTCGACGTCAGCGTGCCGACCTTCCCGGAGCCGACCCTCGCGCTCAGCGGTCTCTCGCTCGATCTCGCGCTTCGCTTCCCGCTCGGTGGCTACAAGGGCGCGTACCAGGCGATCGACTACGACCACGCGGGCCTCGAGGTCATGACGTTCGGGAAGGCCGAGCTCGTCTTCGCGATCGTGCCGTCGAACATCGAGCACACGTTCGGTGACAACATCCCGTCCTGGGACGGCCGCGCGGTCGTGCGTCAGGTGAAGAGCGGGTTCGGTCCCCCGAACCGCGACGTCACCCGCCTCCTTCCCCATGTCGCCAACCTCGCGTACCGCTTCGCGAAGGACGATGGCTCGACGTCGATGGCGTCGGATCCGGTGGGGCGCTTCACCTCGGTCGAGGATCGCTCCGCCGGTGATGCACTCCAGTACGTGTTTCACTTCGAGCGCGCGGACATCACGTACCAGTCCCACTGGTCCTCGACCGAGGGAGGATCCGACTACCTGAACCTCGTCCTGCGCCAGCCGGCGACCGGATACGCGGGCTGCCACCGCCCCCTCGACGGGCAGGGCCACGAGTTCGTGTGTCACAACCGCATCAACGGCAAGCCGTGGGAGGAGATCTCCGGCCACGACTGAGGATCACGTGCGCACGGGCGTCAGCGGCGGCGCGCTCCGGAGCACCGCGATCACGTTCGCGGCCGCGGTGGCCGCCATCTTCTCCCGCGTCTCTCGCTCCGCGGAGCCGATGTGAGGGGCGAGGACGGCGTTCGGCCGCGCGAGCAGGGCGGGGTGGACGCGCGGCTCGTCGGCGTAGACGTCGAGACCGGCCGCGGCGAGGGGCCCGTGCTCGAGCGCATGCGCGAGCGCCGGCTCGTCGACGATCGGACCGCGGGCGGTGTTGACGAGGATGGAGCCAGGCTTCATCTTCGCGAGGCGCTTCGCGTCGAAGAGGCCACGCGTCTCGGCGGTGAGCGGGCAGTGGATCGAGATCGCATCGCTCGTCGCGCAGAGCTCGTCGAGGTCGGCGACGTAGTGCGCGCCGAGCGCGCGCTCCATCGGCTCGGAGAGCCGCCTCTGCTGCGTGTACGCCACCGGCATGCCGAAGCCTCGAGCCCGGCGCGCCATCGCCATGCCGATGCGTCCGAAGCCCACGATGCCGAGCGCGATGCCGTGCACCCTCGTCCCGAGGTGGAAGCTCGGCGTCCAGGCCTTCCAGCCGCCCGCGCGCACGAGACGATCGCCCTCCGAGATGCGCCGCGCGGCGTCGATGAGGAGCCCGAAGGCGAGATCTGCGGTCGCCTCGGTGAGGACGTCGGGCGTGTTCGTGACGATGACGTCGCGCGTCGCGCACGCGACGAGATCGATGTTGTCGACGCCCACGGCCACGTTCGCGACGATGCGAACACGAGGCGCGTGGTCGAACACCTCGCCATCGATGCGGTCCGTGATGAGGCATATCAGCGCGTCCGCGCGCTCGAGCGCGGGCGTGCGCAGGGCAGATCGCACGCTCTCGACCACCGTCACCTCGGCGTGCTCGCGCAGAACCTCGAGCGCGTCGCCAAGTAGCTCCCCGCTGACGACGACGCGAAACGGCTCAGTCGGCATCGAAGGGGACGATGTCCGTGGACGCGAGGTCCGGGATCTTCGCCTTCACCGCCTCGAGGGTCTCGCTCGCCGTGCCCACGACGATGACGACGAGGTCCTTCGACGAGAGGCGTGCTCTCGGCGCCGCCACCGCGCGCTCGAGCGTCACGTCCTTGATGTGGTCGACGTAGCGTGTGTGATAGTCCGGCGGCAGCTCGAGGAGCTCCGTCTCGATCGCCTGGCCGAGCCGCTTCGGGGCCGTGTCGACCTCGAACGCGTAGCTCCGCACGAGGTAGTTCTTGATGAACCCGAGCTCCTTCTTCGAGATGCCCTTCTCGACGAACTCCTCGAGGAGCTGGAGCATCAGCTCGGTGCAGGGCGCGCAGTCGCCCGCCGCCGGTGCGGCGGCCATGGTGAACGCATGGCGCCGCCGCTCGATGGAGAGGCGGGCGCTCGTGCCGTACGACCACCCGCGCTTGCTGCGGATCTCGCGCATCATGCGGGACGTGAACGTGCCGCCGAGCACGGCGGTCGCGGTGACGAGGGGAAAGTGGTCCTCGTCGTGCGGCCACGTCCCCAGCGATCCGATGAGCGTCTGCGTCTGCGTGCGCTCGGGCTTGTCGACGAAGACGAGCTTCCGTCCGCTCGGGACGGGCGGCTCAGGCGGCTTCATCGGGAGCGACGGGCCTTCGCCGACCGCAGCCGCGATCCGCGCGCCGATCGCCATGGCCTCGTCGGCGGAGAGCGCGCCGGCGAAGCCGAGCACGAGGTCCTTCCGCACGAAGTGCTTCCGGTAAGCGGCGACCGCGTCGTCACGCGTGATGCCCTCGATGGTCGGAAGGCGGCCCGCGGCCGAGCGCGCGTAGGGATGGCCCGGGAAGAGGGCCCGCCGGAACGCGAGGTTCGCGAGCGCGCGATCGCTGTCTCGTGACTCGACGATCTCCGCCGCCGTCTCGCGCTTCAGGCGTGCGACCTCCTCCGGATCGAAGGTCGGCTTCGAGAGCAGGAGGACGAGGAGGTCGACGAACTTGTCGACGTTGCGCCGGATGACCTGACCGTGAAAGCTCACGGTGGAAGGTCCGACGTCGAGCGAGAGCTCCGCGCCGAGGCGATCGATGCTCGCCTCGATCTGCTGCGAGGTGAGGTCGCCCGCGCCGCGGCGCAGCATGCGCGCCGCCAGCCGGCAGACGCCGTCCTTGCCCTCCGGATCCGCGATCGCGCCGCTCCGCACGGAGATGACGATGGAGACGAGCGGCACCGCCGTGCTGCTCTCGACGAAGCCGACACCGCCGCCGTCGAGGTCGAAACGTATCGTGCTCATGCGCTCGCCTGTTCCGGGGTCGTCTGTCCTTCCACCGCGTCCACTTCCGTCTCCGGCTCGGGGAGGACGCGGATGATGGTGCGCGCGTCATTCACGAACCAGCGTCGCGCGGCGGTGCGGAGCTCACCCGCCGTCACGCGGCGATAGCGCTCGAGGCGCCGGAACGCGGCCGTCGGATCGCCGAGGACGGTGTCGTAGAAGCCGATCTGCTCCGCCTTGCCGCTCGTCGTCTCGAGCGACTGGAGGAGGCCGAGCTCGAGCCGCGCCTTCGCGCGCTCCAGCTCCTCGCTGTCGATGAGCTCGTCCTTCACTCGTTCGAGCTGCGCGTCGAGGGTGCTCAGGATGGCCTCACCGGCGATGCCGGGACGCGCCGTGAAATACAGCTCGTACAGCCCTGGATCGCGGAACGTCGAGACCCAGCCCCGCACCTCCGTGCAGGATTCGTTCGAGATCACGAGCTCGCGGTAGAGCCGCGACGCGCGCCCGCCGAAGAGGACCTCGTTCAGGACGACCAGGGTCGCGTGCTCGGAGTCGCCGAGGGCAGGCCCGCGATAGCCGACGAGGAGCTTCTCGCTCGGCGTGGGCTTCTTGAAGGAGATCTCGCGCGGGCCGGACTGCGGCGGCTCGGGATGGGTGTCCTCCTCCGGGATCTCGGACGCGGGGATCGGGCCGTACGCGGCGCCGATCTTGGCGAGGACGTCCTTCTCGTTCACGTCGCCGACGACCACCACGGTCGCGTTGTTGGGCGCGTAGTACGTCTTGTAGAAGTCGACGCAGTCGCCGGGCGTGAAGCCCTCGATGTCCTTCATCCAGCCGATGGTGGGCCAGTGGTACGGGTGCTTGGTGAACGCGGTCTTGTAGAGGATCTCGTTCGCGGTCCCCTCCACGTCGTCGTCCACGCGCATGCGGCGCTCGTTCGCGACGACGTCCTTCTCGCTCGCGACCTGCGGGTCGCGCAGGACGAGGCGCGCCATGCGCTCGCTCTCGAGCTTCACGGCGAGGGGGAAGCGGTCTTTCGGGAGCGACTCGTAGTAGTAGGTCCAGTCGAGCCAGGTGGCCGCGTTCGACTCGGCGCCGTTCTCCTCGAGCTTGCGGTCGAACTCGCCGGCGGCGAGCCCTTCCGTCTCGTTGAACATGAGGTGCTCGAAGAGGTGCGCGAGGCCGGTCTTGCCCTCCTTCTCGTGACGCGAGCCGACGCGGAACCACGTGAAGTACGAGAGTACGGGGGCGCTCTTGTCGACGAGGAGCAAGAGACGCAGGCCGTTGCCGAGACGGAAGCGCAGGAGACGCGGCGCCGGCTCGCCCGTCGGGCTCGAGTCTCCGAAAGGAATCGAGCCTTCGAACGTCCAGCGAGCGTTGGGTGAAGCTTCTTCGTTCAAGCGCGCGACGAGCGCGGCGAGCTTCGAGTCACTCATGTAGCGTCGGTTCTATCACCAGTTGTGCAGGTCAACGACGCTGAATCCCGCGGGATCTCGGCCCTGCATGCGCCAAACCCAGGCGTTGCCCCCGCTGAGCGCGACGATCGCAGAATCGCGAGCGTCCGCGTCACCGCCGCTGCCCACGCGCACGAGGCGCACGGGCTCACGACCGTTCGGGACCGCGTGGAACAGGGGCTCTCCGTGACCGACGGCGATGACACCGCCGTCACTGCCGAGGAGCATCCCGCCGTCGTAGGCGCGGATCCCGTGGAAGGGGCGCGGCGTGCCCGCCTCCGTCAGGTAGGCTTGGTGGTAGTTGAGGAAGCCCACGGGACGGGGCGGACCGTTCTGGTCCATCGTCCAGACGCCGCCTTCGCGGTCGAGCACGTAGGCGGTGCCGCGCCACACGTCCATGTCGGTCAGGCTGCCGTCGATGACCTGATTCTCGGTGATGGCGGCCCACTCCACGGAGTCGAAGCGCGCCACGGCACCGACGCGATCGCCGCAGACGAGCATGAAGAGCCGGAGGCCGCGCGCGTGGAGCGAAATGACGGACTCGTTCTCGTCGAGGTGGGCGTCCGGCCGGAACGGCACGAACTGCCGGCCGTCGAACTCGAGCAGCGCGCCCGTGCCCCACACGAGCACGCGCTCGCCGCCGCCGCCGATGCCGTACCACCACGGGCGCCCGTACGTGGGACGCTGGAGCGGGTAGCTCTGCACGCGCCCATGGGCGAGCTTCACGGCGTGGGTCGTGGTGAGGCCCCACACCGTGCCGTCGCGTGTAACATACAAGTCATTCAGTGGCTCGCCGACCTCCTCCGTGCCGGAGGCTTTGCCGTCGACGACGTGAATGATCACGCTGCCCGCCTTCTGGCTCGTCGAGGCGGTGCGGCCTAGGAGATAGAAGTCGTCTGCGTTCACTCCGCTCGCGGACTTGAACGTGAGCTTCGCGGCGGGGCTGACGGCGACATGGAGCACGCCGCGCTGGATGAGCGGGGCCTCGCGCGGCGCGCGGCGGAGGTCGCGGATGTTGTCGCCGTGGGCGGCGGGCTTCACCACGTCGCTGAAGAAGTTCTCGTCGCGGAACGTGCGGAGCCAGCGGAAGACGTCCTCCGCCTCGAAGACGTAGATCCCCGTGCGGAGCGAGGCGGCGAGCGTGAACTCGTCGACGTTGAGCGTGAGCGAGGCCTTGCCGCTGTTGTCGAAGAGCCGGTCGACGTCGCCGCGCACGGTGCGCGCGAGCTCGGGGCCGATGAGGTCCACGATCGCCTCCACGTCGGCGGTCTCCATGCGCCCGACGACGGGGTACTCGAAGCGGAAGCCGAGCTCGTAGAGCAGGCGCTTCAGCCGCTCGGGCATCTTCGCGGCCGCCTCGACCTGCTCCTCGCGCTGGTCCGCGACGGAGTCGAGCCACTCACCGAAGTGGGCCGCGATGGGGGTAGCGGTGCCGTCGCGCCACTCGATGATGGGCAGCTCCCCGTGATGCCGGATGGAGCTGACGAGCCGCTTTCCGCCTCCCTTGTCGAAGCAGACGAGGTGCTCCGTGCCGCGGCAGAAGGGAGCGTAGCGCGCCGCCTCCGCGCCGCCCTCCGCGACGAGCTTGTCGCTCTCCGCCTCCATCTCGCTCACGAGGAGGAACACGTCGGGCTCGCCGATGCGGCTCGCCACGCGCATGGCCGCGACGTAGCTCGGAGGGAGCTCGGTGCCGAGGAGCTGAGACTGCGCCGCGAGCTCCTTCATCGGCAGCGGATCTCCGAGCCGGTCCTTGTAGCCGGACTTGAGCAGCACGGTCTTGATCCGCTCGAGCGCCGCGAGCGCGACGCGGGTCGGATCGACGTTGCTGCGCGGCTTGATGCTGCGCGTGACGCGCTTCTTCTGCGGCGTCTTCCTCACCGGCTCGACCGAGGATCGTAACGCATTCGGCCCGACCGCCGCCGCTCACTTTTTCGGGGTGAAATCCCAGGCGCAGCAGACGACGCCGGCGGTGGCGGGGATGCGGAGGAGCGCGCCACCACCGATCAGCGGGAAACCGGCGTCGTTCGGGAGGTGCTGGTAGCCGCCCTCGAGGTAGGCGCCGACCGCGAACATGCCGAAGGCGACGCCCCACCAGGCGCTCGGCGATCGGGCGGTGCTCTTCAGCGCCTCCTCGCCCGTCGAGGCGCCGAAGAGCTCGATCGAGGTGCGGATGATCCCTGCGTAGGCCGGGTCCGCCCCCTTCGGCGCGAAGTAGTACTCGAGCCTCGGCCCCGCGAAGACGCGCCAGAAGCGCCCCCCGACGACACGGGGCCCACCCTCGAGATAGAGGCCGTGCACGGGTGTCCGCGATTTGCCGTACGTCGTGCTCGTCTGCACGTAGCCGCCGCCGGCCATGAGCGGGAGCTCGTCGTTCGGGATGAGGCTCGCGACGTCGGTGCCGGCCGAGAACCGATAGCCCGAGTCGCCCCCGAGCCGGGCGGCGTAGCCGAGGTCGCCCTTCAAGGGCGGCGTCATGAGGGGAAGACAGCCCTGCGTGGCGAGCGCGAGAAGGGTAGCGACCAGCCTCCGGTTCACTGCTCGACTTTGAGGATAGCCAGGAAGGCCTTCTGTGGGATCTCCACGTTGCCGACCTGCTTCATGCGCTTCTTGCCCTCTTTCTGCTTCTCGAGGAGCTTGCGCTTGCGGCTGATGTCGCCGCCGTAGCACTTCGCGGTGACGTCCTTGCGGAGCGCGCGCACCGTCTCGCGGGCGATGATCTTTCCGCCGATGGCGGCCTGGATGGCGACCTCGTACTGCTGCTGAGGGACGAACTCCTTCAGCTTCTCGGCGAGGCCGCGACCGCGGTTGTAGGCGCGATCCTTGTGGACGATGATCGAGAGCGCATCGAGCGGGTCGCCGTTGACGAGCATGTCGACCTTCACGAGGTTGCCGACGCGGTAGTCGATGAACTCGTAGTCCATCGAGGCGTACCCGCGACTGACGCTCTTCAGCTTGTCGTGAAAGTCGAAGAGGACCTCCGCGAACGGGACCTCGTAGACGATGATGTAACGGTCCGCGCTGGGGCAGGTCATGTTGACCTGGGTGCCGCGCTTCTCCTGGCAGAGCGTGATGGCGGCGCCGACGTACTCCTGCGGCACGTGGATGGTGAGCTTCACGTACGGCTCCTCCATCCGGTCGATGACCTGCGGCGGTGGGAGCTTCGTCGGGTTGTCGACGACCACCATGGAGCCGTCGGTCTTCCACACGTGGTAGACGACGGAGGGCGCGCTCGTGATGAGGTCGAGGTTGAACTCGCGGTCGAGGCGCTCCTGGATGATCTCCATGTGGAGGAGCCCAAGGAATCCGCAGCGATAGCCGAAGCCGAGCGCCTCCGACGAGTCAGGCTCGAAGTTGAACGCGGCGTCGTTCAGGTGAAGCTTCTCGAGGGCGTCGCGGAGGGCGCCGTAGTCGGAGGCGTCCGTCGGGAAGACGCCCGCGAAGACCATCGGCTTCACCTCCTTGAAGCCGGGGAGGGCCTCGGTCGCCTCGCGGGTGGTCTGGCTGTGCGGGTGGGTGATCGTGTCGCCGACCTTCGTGTCGTGGACGGACTTGATGTTCGCGGCGAGGAACCCGACCTCACCGGCGCCGATCTCGTCGAGGGCGGTCGAGAACGGCGTGAACGTGCCGAGCTCGGTGACCTCGTACTGCGTCTTCGTGGCCATGAACTTCACGACGTCGCCGCGCTTCACGCTGCCATCGACGACGCGGAACATGACCATCGCGCCGCGGTAGCTGTCGTACCAGCTGTCGAAGATGAGGGCGCGGAGGGGCGCGTCCGGGTTGCCCCTCGGGGGCGGGCACTTCTCGACGATCTGCTGGAGGATGGCGGGGACGCCCACGCCGGTCTTGCCCGAGCACGGGATCGAGTCCGACGTGTCGAGGCCGATGATCTGCTCGATCTCCTGCTTCGTCTTGTCGAGGTCGGAGGAGGGGAGGTCGACCTTGTTGAGGACGGGGATGACCTCGAGGCCCTGATCGATGGCGAGGTAGACGTTCGCGAGGGTCTGCGCCTCGACGCCCTGCGTCGAATCGACCACGAGGATGGCGCCCTCGCATGCGGAGAGGGAGCGGGAGACCTCGTAGTTGAAGTCGACGTGGCCCGGCGTGTCGATCAGATTGAGCTGGTAGGTCTCGCCGTCCTTCGCCGTGAACTTCAAGCGCACGTTCTGCGCCTTCACGGTGATGCCGCGCTCTCGCTCGATATCGAGCTTGTCGAGGAACTGCTCCTTCGCCTCGCGCGCGGTCAGCGCTCCGGTCACCTCGAGGATGCGATCGGCGAGCGTCGACTTGCCATGGTCGATGTGCGCGATGATCGAGAAGTTTCGAATCTTGTTCTGAGGCGTCGTGGGCATAGCGTGGGGACGACCGGGGCGTCGCGTCGAAAGGACGCGCGCCTGTACATAGTCGATCTGCGTCGGCTTTTCTTGGGGCAACGCCCCAGACCGAATGCCTATGCGCTCACTTCTTGCCGGCGGCCGCGAGCGACGGCGGCGGCTCGGACGCGAGCAGCGGCTCCTGCACCGACGGCGGACGCGGCGACTCGGTCTCTTCGACGAGCGTGAGCTGACCTGGAAGGAGATGCGCGTAGTGGCGAAGCACGAGATCGATCCCCTCTCGGATGTAGACCGCGACGGGGACCTTCGTACGCTCGTGCAGGAGCTTCAGCTTGTCAGCCTGCTCCGGCGTCACGTAGATGGTGGTCGAAATCTTCTTCCGCATCGGGGGTGTTTTCGCTTGTCGTTTCGGTGCGTTGTCGACGGGTCAACCCGGGGACCTACAGATCGTCTAACGCACGGTTGGTTCGGCCACTAGCTCCTTGAATCGGCGAGCCGCGCTTCCGTAAGTGCGCTCCGCATGGATATACACTACGTGAACATACGTGACGGTCAAGGACGACGGTGAAGCTGTGGACAACCTTTGGAAGGATGAGCTCGCACCCCCTTCCAACCCCGCGACGCGACTGGAAAACCTGCCGAGCAGCGCCGATGTAGGTGAGTCTCCGACCGTGCGGCACGGCGCGGCTTGCGGTTGGGGTAAGCTGCCGTCTATCGTGCTCGGGATGCGAAGCGTCGTGTTCGGCATCTTCGCGGCCGGAGCCGTGTTGGCGGTGGGACTGGCGATCGGCTGCGGCGGCGACAACACCGCGACGGCCAGCGCCAAGCTGCCCGAGGGGGTCCGTTCGCAGTCGATCGAGCACGAACAGTGCTCCGAGGGCGGTCACAAGGTCGAGCAGGTCGACGTCAACAACGACGGCCGGCCCGACATCAAGCGTGTGTACGACGGGGGCCACGAGATCTGCCGCATCAGCGACCTCAATCGCGACGGCAAGCCGGACATGTTCGAGTACTACGACGCGGCCGGGAACCTGCGGCGTCGCGAGGCGGACTACGACGACAACGGCGTCGTGAACTCGATCGAGATCTACGAGAACGGCAAGCTCGTTCGCGCAGAGCTCGACGCGACGAGCCAGGGCCGCATCGACACCTGGGACACCTTCGATTCGGCGGGCAAGCGCATCAAGCGCGAGCGCGACTCGAACGGAGACGGGCGCGTCGACCAGTGGTGGACCTACGACGGCGACAAGGTCACCGTCGCGAGCGACAAGAACGGCGATGGCAAGCCCGATCCGGACGCGGTCGTGACGATGGGCGGGTCGGGCGCGGCGCCCGCCTCGCCGGGCGCGTCCGACGCTGGCGCTCCGGCGCCCTCCTCCGCGCCGGTCGCGTCCAGCGGTGAGCCGCAGCCGCCCGCGCCCACGTCCAACACTCCCGATGCCGGTCCCCCCAAGCGCGGAGCAGCCAAGCGATGAATCGTGCGATCTGGGTGGGAGGCATGGCGGCGTGCGTGGCGCTCGCCATCGCGTGCGGCGGCGGCGACAAGGCGGCGGGAGTGAAGACGCCGACCGCCCCTGGCGGTTCGAAAGATCCGTCGAAGTGGCCGTCCGACGACCGCTCGATGTGCGACTGGCGAAACAAGCCCGAGCTGGAGGTCGCGGAGACGATCGGACCCGGCGCGTTCAAGCCGAACGTTCGCCGCGTCTACAAGACGTTCGGTGAAGGCGAGAACCGCCACAAGACCCTCGCGTGCCGCGAGATCGACACCAACCTCGACGGCATCAAAGACGTCGTCCGCACCTTCAACGCGAAGGGCGAAGCGCAGCACGAGGAAGCGGATCGCGACTACGACGGCCGCATCGACGTGTGGATCAACTTCGTCGACGGCCGCCTCGCGGAAGAAGACGTCGATACGAACAAGGACGGCAAGCCGGACGTCTGGAAGTTCTACGTGAACGGCCAGCTCCAGCGCATCCGCCGCGACCGCAACAACGACGGCAAGCCGGACGAGTGGGAGATGTACTCGAAGGGCCGGCTCGACCGCGTCGGCACCGACGAGACCTACGACGGCCACGTCGATCGCTGGGATCGCGACGAGCAGCTCAAGTACGAGGCCGACAACGCCGAGAAGAAGGCGCGTGAAGCGGAGAACGACGGCGGCACGGCGACGGTCGCGCCCCCCTCGATCAGCACTCCGGACGCCGGCAGCACGCCGAAGAAGACGACGGCGCCGGCGAAGAAGAAGTAGCGGCCGCTACTCGAACTTCTTGTACGGATTCGCGGTCGGCGCCGGCGAAGGCGCCTTGCCGCCCGTGGCGAGGAGCGTGAGCTTGAGCCGCTGGTTCATGTCGGGAACGACGCGCTCTCTCAGCGTGGCGTAGCCGGGGTGACGGATCTCGAGCGTGATCGCCTCACCGCTCTTCGCGACGCGGAGATCCATGGGTGACGTGCCCTTCTTCGCCCCCGCGATGAAGATGCTCGCCTGTGCGGGGATCGTCTCGATGTGGAGGGTGGCCTCCGCCTCCGCCGTCGCGGCGGACACGGCCGGAGCGGGAGCGGGAGCTGGAGCTGGTTCGGGGGGAGGGGCGGGCGGCGGCGGCGACTCGCGCGCCGCGGCCGTCGCGCTCGGGGGCTCGAGATCCGCGACGGGCTTCGCCGGGGCGCCGCGACGCCCGAGGACCACGGCGAGGATGACGGCCACCCCGATGACGGCGCCGATGATGGCGACCATGCGTCCGCCCCCGATGCGCTGGACGGGAACGACGGGCGGGACGTCGTCGACGTCGAGGCGCTGGAAATGAGCGGGGACCTCCGGTCGGACGGGTTCGGGTTCGGGCTCGGGCTCGGGCTCGGGCTCGAGCTGGAGCTCGCCCGATGGGAGCGTCGACACCAGCGTTCCCACGGGCGGAGGAGGCGCGGGCGCGCCCTTGATGACGACGCTCGGCTGGTCGTCCTCGCCGGGATCCGGGAGACGGCTCTTCGCCGGCGCCATCGCCGTCTGGACGGCGATGATGTTCGTCGGCTCGTCCGCGTCGGGCGGCGGAGGAGGCGGGGCGCGCGGCGCGGGCGGCGGCGGCGCGGGCGGCACCCGTCGGGCGGGGGCCATGCTGCGGTCGGCGGCGGCGAAATCGAGGCCCTCGAGCGGAGCGCCGGACATGACGCGCTTCAACATCTCGCGCTTGTCCTTCTCTCGCGCTTCGAAGAGCTTCTTCATCACCTTGGAGAGGTGGTCGGCGGGTGCCCCGACGATGAACTTCTTCACCACCTCGTCGAGGGCGGCGCGGAGCGCCTTCGCGGTCTGGAAGCGCTCGGCACGATCACGCGTGAGCGCCTGGAGCGTGATCGCGGAGAGCTCGCGCGGCAGCCCGGGCACGATGTTCTTCGGCGGAACGACCGACTCGTCGCAGATGGCGCGTACGACGTCCGCGTCCGCCGCGCGCTCGAACGGCGAGAGCCCGCTGAGCAGCTCCCAGAGGATGACGCCGAGGGTGAAGACGTCGGTGCGCGGGTCCGTCGTCTCCTGCCGGCAGACCTCGGGCGAGGCGTACTCGAGCTCGACCCCCGAGATGCGACCGTCGGCGAGCTTCGCACGCGCATCCGCGATGCCGATGTCGAAGACGTGAACGCTGCCGTCGTAGTTGATGAAGATGTCGTGGGGGGTGAGACGGCCGTGGATGAGGCCGGCCGAGTGCCCCGCGTCGAGGCCTCCGCAGATCTGCGCCGCGATGTACGCGGCGAGGGCCGGCTTGAGCCGGTCGCCTTCGGCTTGAAGGCGCCGGAGGAGGGAAGCCACCGTCTCTCCGAGCAGATAGTCGGCGACGAGGTAGACGTCGTCGCCATCCGCTCCGACCGCCTCGATCTCTGCGACGTTCGCATGGCGAAGGGTGGTCGCTGCACGTGCCGCCTCCAGAAAGGCATCGAGCTTCGCCTTGTCCGCCGTTAAGCTCGAAGCGATCTGCTTGATGACGAGGGGACGCTGGAGAGTCTTCGTCGCTTCGTTCGGCTTCGATGGACTGAAACTGAGCGCTAGTTTTCCAGATGTGTCACGCTCTGCCTTCGGAGGGCGCGCGATCGCGATGAAGATCGACGAGCCGTCCGACGATCGCGGCGCCGCGATCGTCCCCGCGACTTCATAACTCCCAAAGCGGCGCTCCGTCGTTGCGCTGCTCGCTTCGCCCACCATGAGCTTTGGAGGCTAACGAATGCAGTATCGGCGAACAAGGAACGCGCTGGTCCTCTCGAGTCTGATGGCGGTGGCAAGCGTGGTGTCCACGACGCATGCAGAGGCGGCTCCGCCTGCGTCGGCCGAGAAGACGAGGGCCACGGCGCTCTTCAAGAAGGGCTCGGAGGCCTACTTGAAAGGAGACTTCGCCGCGGCGATCGCGAACCTCGAGGAAGCGTACAAGCTCGATCCTCAGCCGGTGCTCATCTACAACCAGGCCCGCGCGCACGAGGGGCTGGGGCACACGGACGAGGCGATCCGTCTCTACGAGCAATACCTCTCGGAGGAACCGACCTCTCCCGATCGAGGCGCGATCGAGCAACGCCTGACGACCCTGAAGCGGCAGCGTGACGAGAAGCTGGCCGCCGAGAAGGAGCGCGCGGCGCTCGAGAAGGAACGGAACGAACGACCGGCAGCGCCGCCGCCGCAGGCTCCGAAGAAGCACAGCGTGCTGCCATACGTCGTCGGGGGTGTGGGCGTGGCGGGGCTCGCGACGGGCGTCGTGTTCGGGCTGATGGCGAAGGGGAAGGAGAGCGACGGTGAGTCGGCGCCCAACCAGCTCGGCGCGATCGACGCTCGGGACACCGGGTCGACGTTCGCCACGGTCGCGAACATCTCGTTCATCGCCGGAGGAGTGCTGCTGGCCGCTGGCGCGGTGTGGTGGGCGCTCGACCACGGAGGCTCGTCACGACGCGCGATGCTGCGGTTCGCGCCGTCTGGCGTGGGAGGGACGTTCTGATGC
Organism: Labilithrix sp.; assembly: GCA_046351255.1. Classification (GTDB taxonomy): domain Bacteria; phylum Myxococcota_A; class Polyangia; order Polyangiales; family Polyangiaceae; genus Labilithrix. Next base: position 5,345 of record JAXLYU010000021.1, on the reverse strand, counting down.
GCGCGCACCTGTTCTCGGTGGGCGTCCTGCTCGCGGTCGGTGTGGCGTGTGGCGTCGAGGTGAGCATCGACGGCAAGCCCTGCCCGTGCGGGCCTGGCTACACGTGCGATCAGGTCCGGAAGATCTGCGTGCTTCCGGGCTCGGAGACGCCGGAGGCAGGCGCCCCGCAGCCCGACGCGGGCGCCGCGACCTGCGATCCGTGTCCGTGCAACACGAATGCAGAGTGCACGGATCCCGACCGCCCGTTCTGCGCCCCGGACTCCAAGACCTGCGTGGAGTGCAATCCAGCGGACGACAAGTGTCGCGCGGGCACCTACTGCAACGCGAAGTTCCAGTGCGCGGTGGGCTGCAAGACGTCGGAGGAGTGCGCGCAGCTCGCGAAGCTGAGCCCGATCTGCAACACCGCGCGTCACCAGTGCGTGACGTGCCTCGACAAATCGAGCTGTCCCGGCGGGCAGGAGTGTAGCGACAGCGGCGCGTGCGTGGCCGCCTGCGCCGGCGCGGACGGCACCGACTGCAACAACAGCGGCGTGCCGGGGAAATGCTGCGGCGGGCTCTGCCTCGACGTCTCCCAGGACGTGCTCAACTGCGGCGCGTGCAAGACGGTCTGCGCGAGCACCGACGGCACGCCGAAGTGCAGCGCGGGCAAGTGCGGGGCGGACTGCACGGCGGGCCACGCCACCTGTGGCGAGGCCCAGTGCGGGACCGAGACGTCACGGGATCCGAAGAACTGCGGCGCTTGCGGGAACGTATGCACGTTCGATCACGTGGCCGTGGAGCAGGTGACGTGCTCGGGGGGCAAATGCGGGTTCCGGGACTGCCTTCAGGGCTGGGACAACGCCAACCGCATCGCGGCGGACGGCTGCGAGCACAAGTGCGGCTTCGAGGGCGATGACTGCTGCATTCGAGGCGACAAGGACGACATCTGCTTCGAGGGGCAGTGCAAAGGCGGAGGGCAAGGACGTCGCTGCCAGTGATGTGCTAGACCCGCGGCCGTGCTCGAACGCATCCAGAAGATCCTCGCTCACGGTGGGATCGCCTCGCGGCGCGCAGCGGAGGAGCTGATCCGCGCGGGCCGCGTGCGCGTGAACGGTCGGGTCGTCACGGAGCTGGGCGTGAAGGCGAACCCGCGCCACGACCGCGTCGAGGTGGACGGCAAGCGCGTCGTCGCGGAGGAGTCCGTCTACGTCGTGCTCCACAAGCCGCGCGGTGTGGTGTCGACGATGAGCGATCCGGAGGGGCGTCCCACCGTGAAGGAGCTGCTGCAGGCCATCGGCGGCCGCGTCTATCCGGTCGGTCGCCTCGACTTCGCGACGAGCGGCGTGCTCCTCGTGACGAACGACGGCGAGATGCACGACGGCCTTCTCCATCCGCGCAAGGCGGTGCCGAAGACCTACGTGCTCAAGGTCAAAGGCGTGATGAAGCCGGAGGACCTCGAGCTCTGGCGCAAGGGCGTCCGCCTCGAGGACGGCATGACCCTCCCCGCGCAGGCGAAGCTCCTACGCCACGAGGGCGACAAGACGTGGCTCGAGCTCACCATTCGCGAAGGTCGTAACCAGCAGATCCGGCGCATGGGCGAGGCGACGGGGTTCCCCGTGATGCGCCTCGCGCGCGTCGCATTCGCGGAGATCTCGGCGGAGGGGCTCGCGCCTGGCCGCTGGCGACACCTGACGCGAGACGAGCTCCTGGCGCTCAAGAAAGAGTACGGCGTCCCGCGCTCGATCCCGGCGGCGGCCGACGATCAGCCCACGAAGCGCATCCAGGCGCGTGCGGTGAACGTGCGCGGCGCGGTGAAGGGCGCCGCTGGTCGCGCGCAGCGGAACCTCGGCGCGGAGGCGGCGCCGCGCGCCGCTGGCGGGCGCAGCCGGGACACCGGCGCGAGCGAGAACTGGGGCGCCAATGCGCGCGGCGAGGGGGCTCCGGCGCGCGGTCCGGCGCGTGGACCGGCGCGTGGCGCCCCCGCCGAGGGCGCACCGGCGCGGGGGCCGGGACGCGGCCCGACACGCGGCGGTGGCTCCGGTCGCGGGCCGCGCGGGCGCTGAAACGGTCTCGCTCTGCGGTGCATGGTGGCGCGAACGCACGTCGCGCGGATACGCTCGGCAGGTCGTGCGTTTGCGGCTCACTCCCGTTCTGGTCGCGGTCATCTTGGCGGCGTGTGGCGGGCGTGAGCCTGCGGTGACGGCGTCGAAGGCCAACGGTCCCGGCGATCCGCTGAAGGAGCCGGTCCCGAGCAACGCCAAGTTCGAGTGCATCGACACGGAGGCGGCGATCAAGCGCGACCCGAGCTTCGGCAGCTTCCACGTCATCGATGCGTCCGAGGCCGCGCCGCGTCCGGCGCTGCCCGCGCGCGTCGTCGCCGACAAGTATGCCTTTCCGGCGAACGACCACGACGGCGACGGCATCGACGACGAATACGACCTCTGTCCAGCGAGCGCGGAGGACGGGCGCGAGCCGCATCCCTTCGACGGCTGCGCCGCCGACGCCGATCACACGCGCGGCCGTACCGTGTGGCCCGACCTGCCGAAGGTCGTCGTCAAGGGCGACCGCATCGACATCTCCGAGCAGATCCACTTCGCCAAGGGCTCCGCCAAGATCCTCGACGCTTCGAGATCCCTCATCGCCGCGATCGCGCAGGCGATCCTCGAGAACCCGGAGATCGAGCTCGTCGAGGTGGCCGGTCATGCTGACAAGCAAGGCAACGCGAAGGAGAACGTGACCCTCACGAACCAGCGCGCGAAGTCCGTCGTCGACGCGCTCGTCGCGCGGGGCGTCGACGCCAAGTGGCTCCGATCCATGGGCTACGGCGAGCACTGCCCGCTCGACCCCGCGGGGACCAAGGAGGCGCTCGCGAAGAACCGTCGCGTCGAGTTCCGGATCATCCGGCGCGACGGGCGGGACCTCACGCCCACATGGGGCGGCTGCGACGAGGCCGAGAAGCAGGGGGTCAAGCGCCCCGGTCCGCCAGTCGCGGTGAGCCGGCCGAAGTCGAACAAGCCGCAGAGCTCGAGCACGAAGGGCGCGCCCGAATTCCACGGCTCGTGCCGGATCCGCGCGCCCGAATGCGAGAAGGACTGCCGCGAGGGCTCGGCGTCCTCGTGCTACGTCGGCGCGCACGAGCGAAGCCACGCCACCGAGGCGCCCGCGATCGTGGCCGATCGAGCCCAGCTCAAGCGCGAGTGCGAGGCCGGGCTCTACCCCGCATGCTCCCAGCTCGCGAGCTCGCTCCTCTCGGAGCCGCCGCAGGACCACACGACGGCGCTCTCGCTCGTCGGCACGCCTTGCGACAAGGGCGACGGCATCGGCTGCGGGATCGGAGCTTTCCTCCTCCAGCGCGGATGCAGCGTCCCGCCCGATCCGTCGAAGGGCTATGCGCTGGCGAAGAAGGGCTGCGCGATCGACATCGAGCAGACGCGCGAGCACGTCATGGGCTCGGTCACGGATCGTCTCTCGTGCGCCCTCGCGAGCAACTCGCTCTGGTGGGGGATCGGCGGCACGAAGGACCACGCCGCCGCATATGCGTTCGATCTCCGCGCTTGCGCCACGGGACTCCGCCATGCCTGCGTGCGGCTGGCGCAGGACGCGCTCAGCGAGCCCGCCCTCGTCACGGATCGGCCGAAGCTCGTCGCGACGCTCCACGACGCCTGCGAGCAGGAAGGCTGGGACAACCGCCGCGAGGAGTGCGTCGCCCTCGCGAACATCGAGAAGCCAGGCGAGTACTCCTCACCGAAGCTCTGCGAGGCGGGCGGCCAGATCGAGTGCTTCAAGAAATGCGAGGAGCGCGACTGGGAGGCCTGCATGGACCTCTACATCTCCGCGCTCTATCGCGGCTTCTTCCGGCGCTTCGACGCCCTGTCTCCCCGCGGCTGGGTCATTCGTGGCCTCCTCGAGGAGGCCAGGACCGACCGCTACCGCGACTCGCAGGCGAAGATCGACGAGGCGGCGGCCGAGAGCTACGCCAAGGCGTGCTCCGCCACCGTGCCGAGCGGCTGCATCCACCACGCGCGCATGCGCCTCGAGGGGCGAGGGGTGTTTCGCGACCCCGCCGGCGCGTCGAAGGCGCTCGAGGAGTGGTGCGTGAAGGGCGAGAAGATGGCCTGTGCGTTCCTCGGCCACGCCGCCGCCGCCAAGAAGATCCCGGGCGGCACCCCCGAGGCGCAGAAGCGCATGGGCGAGGCGTGCAAGGCCGGCCTGAAGCGCGCCTGCAAGTGAGCGCGCGCCGCTCGCCCCGCGTCCACGGCGAACTATCCACGACATGCAACATACTAATGATTATTGAATCAACGTTGATTCATGATGCACAACATTGAGCGCCGCGCCCCGCCGTACCGGCGGTCGCCTCGAGGGTGGGGCGCTCGCGGGCTCCGTGCGGGTCCGTCAGTAGTCGTCGCTGCTGCCGCCGCCGCCGAAGCTGCCGCCGCCGCCGCCGTAGCCCGAGCCGCCCCCACCACCGCCGCCGCCGCCGCCACCTCCTCCTCCCCCGCCGCGGCCGAAGAAGAGGAAGAAGAAGAGGATCTGGCGGAACGTGGGCGAGAAGATCGCGAGCGCGATGACGCCGATGACGACGACGATCCAGATCGCCATGTGACCGAGGTCGCTCAGCGAGGCGGACTCGACCGCGCTCTTGCCGCCCTTCGTCTGTGTCGACGTCTGCTGGCCGGTGCCCGGCGCGCTCTTGCCGCCCGGGGTGTTCTCGACGAGCGACTTGAGGATGGCGTCCGTGCCGGCGTTCATCGCGTCGTAGGTGCGGTTCTGCTTCAGCAGCGGACCGATCACCTCGCGGTTGATGTGGCTCGACTCGATGTCCGTGAGCGCGCCGCCCACGCCCTTGCCCGTCTCGATGCGAAGCTTGCGCTCGGCGACGGAGTGGATGAGGAGGACGCCGTCGTCGCCCTTCTTCGAGCCGACATGCCACGTGTTGCCGGCCTGGTAGCCGACGTCCTCGATGCTCATCCCGTCCGGCAGGCGAGGGAGGATGAAGACGACGATGGCGAAGCCGGTGTCCTGACGTGCGCGGTCGAGCTTGAGGTCGAGGGTGTGCGCCTCCTCGCGGGTAAGGGCGCCTGCCGTGTCGACGACGTGCCCGCTCAGAGGCGGCGGCGTCCACGCCTCGGCGCGGGCGCGCGCCGGCGCGAAAACGACGGCGAACAGGATCGCGAACGCCCAGAGCCACGCGAAAATCCGCCGGAGAGCCATGCTTGCTCCGAAGCTTAGCGCGTCAGCGAGCCAGCGGGTCGAAGGTGGTCGACGGCAGAGCCCAATCGTTCGTGAACGTCCCGCCCGCACGCAGCTTGCCCGAGCCCAGCAGCACCTGGCCCCGCGCCGGCGCCAGGCTCGTGTCCCACACG
>JAXLYU010000020.1:0-234012 GCA_046351255.1 Labilithrix sp. | reverse complement strand
GACCACCGTCGCGACGCCCACCCCCACGCCGGAGCCCGAGGCCGACGCCGGGACCGCTGCCGCCGCGGAGACCGACGCCGGTGGTGCGGTCGCCGCCAACACGAACCCGCCCGACAACGGCAACGGTCAGCCCACGCAGCCGACCCAGCCGACCCAGCCCACGCAGCCGTGGCAGCCCGCGCCGGCCCCCGCACCCGCGCCCGCGCAGCCGTCGGCCGCACCGGTCGATCCGGACGCGTTCAACGAGGCCTCCGCGCGCTCCACGCTGGCCGGCGCGAACGTCGCCTTCTGCAAGAAGGAAGGCGGCGTGACGGGACCGGGCTCCGCGAGCGTCACGATCAATCCGGATGGCTCCGTCGCCACCGTCGTGGTCGACGCGCCTTACGCCGGCACGCCCACGGGCGATTGCGTCAAGGGGCTGCTCCAGCGCTCGAGGACCAAGTCCTGGAAGGGCTCGCCGCAGACCGTGAAGACGAGCTTCAACATCCCGAAGTAACCGTTGCGAGTCGCGCTCGTCGTCGTCGCTTCATCCCTCGCGACGACGACGCTCGCGCGCGCCGACGAGCCCGAGCAGGTCGTCGTCACGGGCACGCGCACGCCCGAGCGCATCCAGCAGGCGACGGTGAAGACCGACGTCGTGACCCGCGAGGAGGCGGAGCGGCGCGGCGCGACGAACGTCGCCGACGCGCTCGCGACGCAGCCCGGTCTCATCGTGAACCCGGGGAACTACGGCTTTCTCGGCGGCGTGAGCGCGCTCCAGATCCAGGGCTTCGATCGCGATCGCGTGCTCATCCTCGAGGACGGGGAGCGCGTCGTCGGTGACGTCGGTGGTGCGATCGATCTTTCGAACATCCCGATCGGCGACGTCGAGCGCATCGAGGTCGTCTCCGGTCCCGCGAGCTCGCTCTACGGCTCCGCCGCGCTCGGTGGCGTCGTGAACGTCATCACCGCGCCGCCGAAGCTCTTCGGCCCGAGCGGCCGCGGTCGCGCGGAGTATCGCTCGCTCGACGGCGTCGTGCTGCAGGGCAACGTCGCGTACAAATCGCCCGCGCCGCTCGTCGGCCTTCGCGATCCGTGGGCGGAGGTCGATGGAAACTACACGCGTGCCGACGGCATCGAGAAGGGCGGCGGCGTGCCTGACCTGCGCATCCCCGAGACGGACCATCGGATGCTCGGCCTGCGCACCGGCGCGCGCCTCAACGACGCGATGGACGTGCGCGTCCGCGCGCGCATCTTCCGCGATCGGCAGGACGGCATCGAGTCGAGCCTCGTGCCGGGGCTCGGGCGCTTCATCACGGACCTACCGACGCAGACCGATCGCTACACGCTCCACGTCATTCACGTGACGAGGCTGCGCGGCGGCGCGAGCTTGCGCCTCACGATCGGCCGGCAGCAGTTCGACAACTTCACGATGAATGATCGCCGCGGCTCTCCGATCGACGAGCGCCACGACCGGCATCAGCGCATGCAGAGCCTCGAGGCGATCGCGACCGTGCCGACGGGACCGCTCACGTGGGTCGCGGGGACGCGCTTCGAGGCGGAGCACTTCGAGCAAGACCTGACGAAGACGGAGAGCACGAGCGCGGGGCCGAGCACGACGACGGTCCCGGAGGTCACGCCGCTCGCGTACGGCATCGCGGCCTTCTATGCGCAGACCACGTGGGCCATCCGCGACAACCTGAAGGTGATGCCCGGCTTCCGAACGGAGGTGCACACGCGCTACGGCGAGAGCCTCACGCCGCGCCTCGCGGCGGCGTGGCAGCCGAGCGACCGCGTGACGGTGCGCGCCTCCGCCGGCCGCGGCTACCGCGCGCCGAGCGCGAAGGAGCTCGGCTTCGTCTTCGATCACTCCGTCTACGGCTACAAGATCCAGGGCAACGGCGACCTCGTGCCGGAGAAGAGCTGGGGCGTGAACGCGGACGTCACCGTGATGCCGGGACCCACGCGCGACTCGATGAGCCTCCGCGGGAGCGTCTACGCGAACTGGGTCGAGGACCTCATCGATCTCGATCTCGGCAACGGCGTCTTCGAGGGACCGGTCGCGACCTACACGTACACGAACTTCGGAAAGGCCCGCACCGCCGGCGCCCAGCTCGACGCGCGCTTCAAGCCTGCGAAGTGGATCAGCGCCGATACGAGCTATGCGTACACCTGGACCCGCGACGACGTGAACGAGCAGCCGCTGCCGGGACGACCGCCGCACGCGCTCACCTCCGCCATTCGCCTCGAGCCAGGCTGGAAGCTCGAATTCGTGGCGCGCGCGCGCGTGACGACGAGCGCCTTCCTCGACGAGAGCAGCCGCAGCCCGGGGTACCAGACCGTCGATCTCCGCGTCGGGCGAGCGCTGTGGCCCCGCTCGCAGGCGTACGTGGGCGCGCTCGACATCTTCGACGTGAAACAGGACCCGAATCGCCTCGGCGACACCCGCCCGCCTCTCGGACGTGTATTCTACATTGGATTGAGGGCAGATTTCCCGTGGGAGGACCCGTGAGGTGGCTGGTCGCGGCGCTCGTCTTCGCCGCTTGCGCGCCCCGTGCGCCCGCGCCGTCGCCGCCGGTCGTCGAGGCCGACGCGTCGCCGCCGCCGCCTCGTCCTCCTCCTCCGGCGCCTCCTCCTCCGCCGCCGAAGGAGGATCCGCTTCCGCCGCTCGCCGCCTTCGACAGCGAGGGGCGGGGGGCGCAAGCGGTCGTGCGCAAGGCACCGTCTGCCTTCGTCCCGTCGATGCTCGGGAGCTGCCGCGCGATCCCGACGCACGCTCACGAGGCGACGGGCGATCCGAAGGCGAGCCCGGCGCTCGCGTTCGACGGCGACGCGAGCACGCTCTGGAACGCGGGCGGGTTTGCTCCGCAGGCGATCCGCGCACGGCTGGGCGGCCCGCAGGACGAGGTCGCCGTCGCGGCGCTCGTGCTGGTGCCCGAGATGACGCCGAATGGACCGACGCGCCACGTGATCGAGCTCGACCACGAGCGTCTCTTCACGGTGCAGGCCTCGCTCGAGACGAGCACGACCTACGTGGTCCTCTTCGGCGCGCCGGTCCGGTCCCGGACCCTCACGGTGCGCAGCGATCGCAGCCCGTCCTGGATCGCGTTCCGCGAGATCACGCCCATCACCTGCGACGGCGATCCGAGCCTCGCCGCGCTCCCCGAGGTGCCTCCGCCGTCGCCCGCGCCCGCGCCCACGCCCGAGCGCACGGAGGAGCACGTCCCCGGCGCCGGGAGCTGCAAGACCGCAGCGGACTGCGCCCCGTCCGATTGCTGCCATGCGCGGACGTGCAACGCCATCGGCCAGGCGCCGCGCTGCGATGGCATTGGCTGCTCGCAGAACGTGGCCCCGAACACGCTCGACGTGGGCGCGTGCGCCTGCGTGAAGAATCGGTGTGGCGCCAACATCCGCATGACCCGGCGACCGCCGGGACGCTAGAATTCGGTCATGAAGTCTTGGTGCTTGCTCGGCGCCGCGGCGGTGCCGGCTCTTCTCGTCTTCGCGTGCAGTGAGGACGTCGGAAAGAAGAACGACGCCGGGCCGAGCATCACCGGCACCGACGCGGGCGACGGTGACGGCGGCGGCGGCACGACCGATTTCGACGTCGGCGAGGAGCTCGAGGTGCCCGTCCCCGACGGCCAGCGCGTGTTCGTGTCGCTCGCGTCGCCGCCCTCGGTGAAGGCGGTGACGGCGCCCGCCACCGACCTCTCGTGGGACATGGCGTTCGAGGGCTACGACGTCTTCACCAACTCGGGGCCGTCCGGCGGCGGCTCGTCGTCCGCGTTCGGACCTCTCGACACGATCACGTTCCTCGACAACGCCCCGCCGCAGGTGCCGTTCCTCGCGACCGACGCGACCGGCGGCGCGTTCCTCCGCTGGTGGTTCTACTCCGGCGCGCCGGATCACGTGCTCTACAGCCGCTTCCACACCTATGGCGTGAAGGACGGCGACAAGCTCTATCGCGTGCAGGTGCTCGGCTACTACGGCCAGCGCGACAACACCGCGGTCCCTGCGCTCTACAAGATTCGCTACGCGGAGGTCGGACAGCCGGCGAAGGAGCTCGACCTCATCGACGGCACCGGCGCGAAGGACGCCGCCAACGACTGCGTCGATCTCGGCACCGGCACGAAGGTGAAGCACACCCCCGCGGAGGCGCTCGCGACGTCCGACTGGCACATCTGCTTCCGCCGCGACGCGATCTCCGTCAACGGCGAGAAGGGCGGTCCGCGCGGCGTCACCGCCGTCGACTTCGACGCCGCGAAGAGCGCCACCGAGACCCTCGACGTCGTGAGCGGCCTCACGCCCGAGAGCGAGGCGCCCAAATTCGAGGCCATCAACGCGGCCGCCTTCGACGGCCAGCCCCTCCGCGGGGACCGCGTGGTCAGCGCATTTACCCCGCTCTGGCTGCAGAAAGGCGCCTCTCCCCCGGCCCCCGCGAAGGTGGCCTGGCTCGTAGTTGGCGCCGGCGGGAAGAAGAGCTACCTCGTGGGCTTCTCCCGCTTCGAGGGGGCGACGTCCACGACTCCGGGGACCGTCGTCATGCGAGTGAAAGCCGTCCAATGAACATCAAGCAGTCGCTTCTTCTCGTTCTCCCCCCTGCCCTCGCATTCGCGATGGCGTGCGGCGATACCACCAAGACCGTCGCGCAGGGCCCGGGCGGCACGACCCCCGACGCCGGCACCACGCCCGCTGGCGACGACGATGATTTCGCGGGGCCGGGCGACGACGACGACGTCGACAGCGGAGGGGCCACGAACCAGTGCACCGCCGCCGCGAAGACCTTCCTCTACCCGCAGACGACGGTGTCGAAGGCGGAGGTGAAGATCCTCGGCACCGAGAGCGGCGTCACGAAGATCTACGTCGACGCGAGCGCGGGCGGCTCGATGGCGAGCTCGAAGAACCCGCGCGTGTACCTCAAGATGGACGGCACGAAGGCGGAGCTCAGCGACGTCGACGCCGCGAAGTCCACGGAGTGGGACATCGCGTTCAAGCGCGTCGACATCTTCACGAACGGCGGCGACGCCGGGCCCGGCAAGGGCGCGGGCCTCGTCGTGAAGAAGGCGTTCGACGCCGTCACCAGCGCCGACGCGACGGGCCTCGCGCAGGAGAAGTTCTTCACGGGCGACTGCGAGCCCCAGAAGGATGCCGCCGGCTTCGTCCTCACCACGTTCAGTGACTGGTACGACTACGACCAGGAGACCCACATCCCGACGCCGTTCCTGGATCGGACGCTCGTGATGAAGTCCGCGGACGGCACCCTCTACAAGATCGCCCTCCTCGCCTATCAGGGGAAGAACGACGGCTCGACCACCGGCGGCGCCACCGGCCAGTACGTCTTTCAGGTGAAGAAGCTGTGAAGCGCGTGGCCGGATGGAGCGCGCTCGCAGCACTGGGCGTCCTCCTCGGCGCGAAGACCGCGAGCGCGGCCTGCGTCGGCCGGCCCACGGATCCGGCGGGATTCGCGAGCTTCGATTACGCCACCGCGGCCGAGGTGAAGTCCTTCGCGGGCACCAAGGTCCGCGTGCACTACGCGACGAGCGGCACGCATGCCCCTACGCTCACGAGCACGCGCGCGGACGGCGTCCCCGACACGGTCGCGTTCGCGGCCACCACCGGCGACGAGGCGCTGACGAAGTACGAGGCGATGGGCTACCACGCCATCCCGAGCGACGCCGCCTGTCCGTCGAACGGCGGCGATGCGCTCGTCGACATCTACCTCGTGCACTTCACCGCCGCCGACGGCTCGACGCACGCGGAGTGCGAGGGCGGGCAGTGCTCGTCGTTCGCGCTCGTCGAGTCGACGTTCAAGGGCAAGGGCTACGCGAGCGCGCAGGAAGGCTTTCGCACCGTCGTCTCGCACGAGCTCTTTCATGCCGTGCAGAATACATACAAACCCGCCGACGCCCCGTTCTGGGCCGAGGGCACGGCGCAGTGGGCCATGAAGAAGGTCCATCCCGAGCTGGCGGACTTCGAGCGCCAGCTGCCGGCGTTCTTCGCGGAGCCCTCGCGCTCGATCGAGGCGCCGCCGAGCGGCGTGACCGCGGGCTTCCTCTACGGCTCGGCGGTGTGGCCGCTCTTCCTCTCGCTGCGGCACGGCGACGACCTCGTCCGCGCCGCGTTCGAGGGCGAGGCGGACGGAGCGGAGCCGCTTGCCGCGATCGATCAGGCGCTGAAGGCCCTCCCCGGAGAGCCGAGCTCCCTCGCCGACGAGTACCCGCTCTTCGCGGCGTGGAACGTCGGCACGGGCAAGCTGAAGTCGGCGGGGGGCTATCCGGACGCCGCGAAGTATCCCGGCCAGAAGACGGAGAAGCTCGCGGACGGCGCGAGCGACATCACGTCGGGGTTCGGATACTTCGCCTACAAGGGCACGCTCGGCGCGGAGCAGAACATCCGCCTCGAGACGGACGCGACGCGAAACGCGGGCGTGGTCGTGCCCATCGTCGATGACGTGCTCGAGCTCGATCAGGCGAAGAAGCTGCCCGCGAACGCGAACGGAAGCGTGCTCGTCATCGTCAGCGGCATCACGACCAAGAAGAGCGACGCCAAGTTCACGATTCACATCGGAGATCCGGCGGCGGAGACGCCCGAGCCGGGCGCCGACGCGGGCGCGTCGAGCCGCGGCGCGGCGCCGCCTCCCGCGGCCGCTCCGCCGGCGGATGACGGCGGATGCCAGACCGGCGGCACGAACGGTCCCGGCCCGCTCTCCAGCGCCGGGCTCCTCGCGCTCGGCCTCCTGATCGTGCGACGTCGCCGATGACCGAGCTCGGCGCTGCGCGCTCCGCGATCGTGAAGGGGACCGACTCCGACGCCTCGCAGAACGCGACCGTGCTCGTCATGCACTACGATGCGCTCGCGGCGGGCGGCGGCGCAGCGAGCGGCTGTACGGGCACCTTGCTCGCGCCCACGCTCGTCCTCACCGCGCGTCACTGCGTGTCGATCACGGACGAGGGCGCCGCGTGCGACGGCAGCGGGAAGGCGATCACGGGCGGCAAGGTGATGGGCGATCACGATCCGGCGAAGATCTACGTCTTCGGCGGAGCCACGCGCCCGGACTTCCTCTCCGGCAAGTTCGATCCGTCGCGCGGCAGGGAAATCCTCTCCACGGGCGTGAGCACGCTCTGCAACAACGACATCGCGCTGCTCGTGCTCGACAAGCCGGTGAGCGGGGCCACCATCGCGCCGGTGCGCCTCGACGCGAGCATCGCGGCGGGCGAGACCGTCACCGTCGTCGGCTGGGGGATCTCGGACCAGGAGAACAACCCGGAGACGCGCAAGCAGCGGAGCGGCGTCACGATCGAGAGCGCGGGCCCGAACGAGCGCCTCGGCCCGGCGGAGTTCCGCATCGGGGAGGGGACGTGCTCGGGCGACAGCGGAGGCCCCGCCTTCTCCGCCCAGGGCGCGGTCCTGGGCGCGCTCTCTCGCGGCGGAAACGGGACCAACAACATCGGCGCCGACGCTTGCCTCGGCGGGACGAACATCTTCACGTCGACGGTGGGCCACGCGGACTTCATCCGCGCCGGCTACGCGCGAGTGAACGCGCAGCCGTGGCTCGAGGGACAGCCGATGCCCGTCGCGGACGCCGGCACGTCCGTTCCGCCTTCGACGGCGTCGCCGCCGCCCGAGGACGATGGATGCAACGCGTCATCGCGAGACGGCGCGCTCTCGCCGTGGAGCGCGCTGCTCGTGGCGTCCGTCCTGATGGTGCTTTTCGTCCTGCGGCGTCGTCGAAATACAGCCTGAGCGCTCGAGAACAGTGGTGCGTCCGGCACCGAGAGAACGGCCGATCCAGGGCTGAGACGAACAGGCTGCAACGCGGAGAATGTGGGATCGTCCCGGGTTTCCCGAGGGAAACGCGGATTCGAATCGCGGAGCGCGTTTGGCAGGCGGCGTGCACATCGTCGAGGCATGCGTTTCCTCGGAGCCGTCCTCGCGACCGTCCTTGCTTCTTCCCTCGGCACCCTCGTCGCGTGCAACAGCGCCCACGACGACAAGGAGGCGGCGCCGACCGCCAAGACGGTCCAGAACGCCAGCGTTCAGATCGCGCTCCTCGACGAGAACGGCAACCGCATCGGCGACGCGTCGGGCGTGCTCATCGCGCCGCGCCTCGTCCTCACCGCCGGCCACGCGATCAGCGGCAAGTACAAGTGGCAGGTCACGTCGGCGGACGGCAAGCAGCGGGTCCTCGGCTCGCGCGGCATGACGTACGACTGGATGACCTACGACAGCCAGAAGGCGCACCCGCGTCGCCACGACGTCGGCGTCATTCACCTCGACGAGGCGATCAGGCTCGACGCGTATCCGCGCCTCGTGGCGGACAAGGCGGCCCCGAACCTCGAGGCGACGCGCATCCGTGGCACCGGCGCCCGCTTCGAGCAGCTCCCGGTCACGCTGAAGAAGGTCTCGACGAGCCCGAACAACTGGCTCGGCAACATCAGCGGCGGTGAGACGCTCGACACCGGCGGCGCGGTCTACGACGAGCGCGGCGTGGTCGGCATCGTGTCGGGGCGCGGCATGACGACGGGCAGCCTCTATGTGGCGCGCGTCGACCAGCTCAACGGCTGGCTCTCGGACAAGGTCGCCTGCGCGACGCCGACGGGCACGCGCACCTACGCGGCGCCAGCGGAGGACAAGAGCGCGGCGGAGTGCGATGACGCGGGCAACCCGCTCTCGAGCAGCGGCACGCCGGGCTCGAGCGGCACGCCGGGCTCGAGCAACCCTGGCGGATCGCACGGCGACGGCTCGTGCTCGGGCAACGACGATGGCGTCTGCAGCGGCGCCGGCTGCGGGAACGGCGGCACGAACCCGACCCAGCCCGGCGGCGGCGATGACGACGACGACAACGGCGGCCCGAGCGGCAAGCCGGGCGCGGGCGCCGGCAACGGCGGCAACCCGGGCGGCCCGGGGAGCGGCGGCACGAACCCGACCCAGCCGGGCGGCGACGACGACGACGACGCCAACAGCGGCGGCCCGAACGCGAACAAGCCGGGCCAGTCGAGCGGCGAGACCGGCAAGGGCACGGGCAAGGGCGACGGCAACGGCGGTACGAACGGCAACGTGAGCTCGTCGAGCGGCGGCGGTCAGAACGGCTCCGGCTCGGGCCGCGGCGACGGCAAGGGCGGTGGCGGCGCGGGCGGTCACGGCGCGCACGACGACGGCGAGTCCTGCCAGGGCGCGAACGACAACCCCGAGACGTGCCCGCCGGAGCCGGATGGCTGCAGCGGCCCGGGCTGCGGCGGCGGCTTCCCCGACGAGCTCATCGACTACGGCAGCTGCGCCTGCGGTACCAAGAGCAGCGGCGACGACGGCAAGCTCCACGTCCACTGAGCCCACCCCCGAGCAGGCTTCCGCCGCCGCGATTCGTCGCTGGCGGCGGTCGCCATTTGAAGCGGTGAAAGGAATAGACTGGGCCGATGGTACGGAGAGACGCGATCGTCGTGATCGCGGTCGCGCTTTCATCCGCATGCTCGCTCGTCACGAGCCTGGATGGGCGGAGCGGCGCAGCCGACGCGGGAGCTGGCACCGGCGCGTTGGTCGATGCCGGACGCGACGGCGAGGTGGACGCGGCGGATGGCTCGGAGGCCGATGCGCCCGGGACCTATCGCGACGTCGTCCTCGCCGATCGCCCGATCGGCTACTGGCGTCTCGGCGACACGGACGCGCTGGGGCCGGTCATCGACGAGACCGGGAACGTGGCGGGCGCCTTCGCGGGCGCGATCGAGCTCGGGCGCCCCGGCATTCAGCCCGACAATCCTGCGATGGGGTTCGACGGCAAGGTCTCGGAGATCACGATCCCGGGCGCCCGGTACGACTTCGGTGGCAACGCGCCCTTCACGATCGAGGCATGGATCCGCCCGACGGTGGTCGACCCAATCTATCGGCGGATCGTCACGAACGAGGTCGGCGGCGTGCGCCAGGGATGGCTCTTCTGGGTCGTCGATCAGGAGTCGGGCGGCATCGGGATCGAGCGCTACCGGGACAACGACGGCGACACCGTCACGACCGCGCTCGCTCCAGCGCTCGGCGTGTGGTCCCACGTCGTCGCGACGTACGACGGGGCGATCCTGTCGATCTGGCTCGATGGTTCGCTCCGGAGCTCGGCGCCGTCGGAGCGCTCGATCGCGGGCCAGTCGCGGCTGCGGATCGGCGGGCTCGCCAGCGGTCGATTCTCGGGCGATCTCGACGAGGTCGCGATCTACGATCGTGCGCTCACGGCCCCTCGCATCGCCGCCCACCATGACGCCGGAAAGCGCTGACCGAGGCGCGCTCCGGCAATTCGTCGCTGGCGGCGGTCGTCGTTTAACGGTTCGATCCGGGCATGAGCGACGCGGGCTATCAGCTCTTCTACTGGCCGAGCATTCAGGGACGCGGGGAGTTCGTGCGGCTCGCGCTCGAGGACGCGGGCGCGACGTACGTGGACGTGGCGCGCGAGGAGTCGGCCAAGTCGATCTTCGAGGCGCTCGAGGGGATGGGCGGGATCCGGCACTTCGCGCCTCCCGTGCTGAAGGACGGCGATGTGCTCGTCTCGCAGACCGCCGCCATTCTCGATTATCTGACCACCAAGCATCCGGCGCTCCTCCCCGACGCCTCGGTCGCGGCGCGCAGTCACGCGCTGCAGCTCCAGCTCACCATCGCCGACTTCGTCGCGGAGGTGCACGACACACATCATCCCGTGTCGACGGCGGCGTATTACGAGGACCAGAAAGGGGAGGCGAAGAAGCGCGCCGCCGCCTTCATCGAGCACCGTATTCCGAAGTTCCTCGGATATTTCGAGCGCTGCGTGCGCGGCGAATTTGCGTATACGGATCTTTCACTCTTCCAGATCATGAAAGGGCTCGACTACGCGTTTCCCAACGCGTACGCCGCGGCGTCGAAGAAGACGCCCAACCTCGTCGGCCTCGTGCAGCGCGTGGCGGAGCGTCCGCGGATTGCCGATTATCTCGCGTCGTCGCGCCGCATTGCCTTCAACGAAGACGGGATCTTCCGGCACTACCCGGAGCTCGACCCCTGATCGCGGCGGCACGCTACTTCGCGAGCTGAACGCTCACGCCCGTCGCCGTGCCGTAGCTGCTGTTGCAGCTCTTCCAGCCCGCGTCGACGCCGAGCGCGGCGAGCACCGCGGTGCTGCCTTCCCAGCGGCCCGACGTCTCCGACTTCTCGACGATGCGCGCCGCGATGCACTTGTCGCCCTTGCAGACCTTGGCCATCTGGTTGCACATCTTGCGGCTCATCGAGGAGCCGGGCATCGCGATCCACGCGCCGTCGTCGACGAAGCTCTTCGACTGCGCGTCGCCGCAGTAGAAGAGGACGCTGCCGCGCCTTCGCGAGTACGAGTCGCACTTCACGAGGAAGTCCCAGTCGCCCTGGTAGAGCATCGTGACGCCCGTGAACTTCCGGCCCGTGAACGACACGTCCGGTGTGGCGTCCTCGTCCGTGTCGATCGGCGTCTCGGTCGCGGGCGGCTCGCCGATGCCGGCCTTCACCGGCGCGCCCGCGAGGTACTGGCCGTACGCCCAGCCGGTCTGATCGTTGTACTTTACATGGTAGAAGCCGGCCTGCGGGGCCGCGTCGAGCGCGGTCACTTGCGCGCCGTTCGGCATCGTGAGGAGGACCTTCGCGTCGGTCGACGGGCTCTCGCGAAGGTTCAAGCGCGCCGTCGTGCTGAAGGTCGCGCCGACGGTCGCGTTGCCCGTGATGGCGTCCTCGCTCGAGCCCATCTCGTCCTCCATGGGCTCCGAGGCGCAGCCCGCGCCGAGCGCGAGGGACGAGACGAAGAGAGCGGCGACGACGGCGCGGGACATCATGATGACGTGCACTCAGCAACCGACATGCCTGCGGAATTTGACTACCTGCGCCGACATTTCTTCGTGAAAATCGCCGGTGATCATGGGGCTCATGGGGAAGTCGGATCGGACGCCGTTGGTGTCGCGAAGCAGAGACGGCAGACCCCGAAAAATCTGAAAGACACCGCGTTTTTCCGCGCGAAATGATCGCGTGACGGTGGAACACACCATGCGGTGGGGACCGCTCCATGCGCCTCCTCCTCTCCTCCGTCTTGCTCGTCACCGCATGCGTGGCCCCTACCGCCGCCGACGACGAGGGCGACCCCGGCGAAGAGCTCGGATCGACCGAGAGCCTCGCCACCGTCACGCGGTGCCACCTCTCAGCGCGAGAGATCCTCGACCGCGCCTCTGGCAGTCGTCGCGCGGCGATCGCGCGCGGCCTCGAGTGGCTCGAGGACGACGTGCCGTACAGCCAGACCCGGACGCACGAGGGCTACCGGACCGACTGCTCGGGCTTCGTCTCGATGTGCTGGCAGCTCGGCACGAGCTTCTCGACCGCCGATTTCGCCGCTTCGAGCTCGAAGTGGAAGCCGCTCCCCTCGTACGAGTCGCTCGTCCCGGGCGACGCCCTCGTGCGACGCGTGAGCGGGCAGGGGCACATCGTGCTCTTCGTCGGATGGGACGACGACAGCCACGACGGCGCGTGCGTCCTCGAGCAGGCGAGCACCGCGAGCGACATGCAGCTCCGCGTGCGAACCGTCTCTTCCCTGAGGAAGAGCTCGTTCAAGCCGATCGCGTCGACGAAGCTCGCCGGCGCGAGGAGGTGAGGCTCCGCGCATGAAGGCGTTTCAGGCCGGCGCACCGTGTCGGCCTCAGGGATGATCGCGATCCGGCGTGTCTCCCAGAGGTCCGCAGCGAACCTGAAATACAGCCATTTCCATCGTCGATCGGAGCGGACGCGCGTGGAATGCAGCGTGCTCAGTCCGCTGCGTAGATGCGCGGCCTCCTCGCTCTCGCTCCCATCGTGTTTCTCGCGGCCTGCACCGCCGCCGCGCCGTCCCTCGCGGGCGACGCAGGCGATGAGCTCGGGGCCACCACCAGCCACGTGAGCAAGGGGTGCTCGGCCTCGCGCGATCAGCTCCTCGCGAACGCGGGCACCACGCGCGCGGAGGCGATCTCGCGCGGCTTCGAGTGGCTCGACGCGAACGTCCCCTACAGCCAGAGCGCGCAGCACGAGGGCTATCGCACGGACTGCTCCGGCTTCGTCTCGATGTGCTGGGGCCTGAAGCAGAGCTACACGACGGCGGACTTCGCGGCCGGCACCGCGGACAACACGATCCTCGGCTCGTACGAGGACCTCCAGCCCGGCGACGGGCTCGTGCGTCGCTCGGGCGGCGCGGGTCACGCCGTCCTCTTCGTCGGCTGGGACGACGACGCGCACGAGAACGCCTGCGTGCTCGAGGAGGCGAGCACCGCCTCGGACATGCAGTTCGGCGTCCGCACCGTCGCTTCGCTGAAGAGCCAGGGCTTCAAGGCGATGCGCGCGGACGGCATGCCGGACGCGGAGCCGGCGGTCGCGGCCGCGGGCGACGACGACACCGAGCCCGGCGCCGCCGACGTCACCGAGGAGCCGGCGGGCACGGTCGAGCCCGAGACGCCGGCGCCGCGCGCCGCCCCGAAGCTCGGTGACGCGTGCTCGGACGACGATGGCTGCAACCCGCTCGTCACCGGCACCGGCCTCGTCTGCGACCGCAGCGCTGGCAAGTGCGTCGCGGGCTGCAAGGTCGATCTTCACTGCCCGGGCTCGCTGCTCTGCAAGGCAGGCTCGTGCCAGTAGCCGTCAGTTCGTGTAGCGAACGACCAACCCGCCGAGGGAAGGTTGAACGGCGAGCGAGGCCTTCGAGCTCCCGCCCCAGTCCACGAAGAGCGCCGAGATCCCGGTCAGCGCGGCAAGCCCCGCCGTCACGCCGATGAGCACGTTCGTGCGGGTCTGCGTGGCCTTGCCGTCGTCGAGCTCGTCCTGGGTGGCCGTGCCGTCGTCGTAGCGGTCGCGGAACTCGTTCCGCTTCGTTCGGCTGTCGAGCCCGGACCAGACCGTGACGCCGGCCGCGCCGAGCGTGAGCGCGCCGCCGACGGCGACGACGATCCACGGCAGGTGAAACCCCGGCGGACGCTCCGGCCGCGCCGGCGGCGGCGCGACGACGATCGTGGGGGGCGGAGGCGGCGGTTCGAGCGTGACGCTCAGCGTCTGGCCGGCGCTCAGCGTGACCGACTTCCGCACGGGCTTGCCCTCGTGCAGGCCGCTCACGACGTGCTCGCCGGGCGTGACGTAGAGGCCGTCGGGATCGTTCGGCTGATCGTCGACCTTGAGCTCGGTCGGACCGCTCGAGTGGGCGGTGATCTTGCCGAGCTTCGCGCTGAGCTCGGTGAGCGCGCTCGTCGCGGTGTCGCGATCCTTCGTGCCCGCCGGCGCGAGGCGGAGGTACCGGGCGTAGAGGTTCGCGGCGCGTACGCTCTCGCCGGCGCGCTGCCACGAACGGGCCGCGTTCCAGAGCGGGTCGTGGTGTGGCTTCAGGCGGTAGGCCTCCTCGAAATCCTGGGCCGCGGCGCGGAAGTCGCCGGCGCCGAACTCCCTGGTGGCGCGGATGAAGGCGTCCTGCGCCTTCTTGCTGTCGTCGTCGCCGGGGGCGGCGAACGCGGCGGAGCCGAGCAGCATGCACACGGCGAATCCGGCGATGGCCAGGCGAGTCGAGCGGCGGCGCGACATAGCCCGACCGATGCTAGCATCGTCGAGACTCATGGATGCGCCCGGGGCGGTCACCATCGGCGAGGTCGTCGCCGGCCGGTATCGGGTGGACGGGGTCCTCGGTGAGGGCGGCATGGGCGCGGTCTACGACGTCGTCGACGTCACGACGGGCCAGCCGCTCGCGCTGAAGGTCGTCCTCGATGCGAACGCCGATCACGTGAAGCGCTTCGAGCGTGAGGGCAAGGCGACGATGCGCATCGAGAGCGAGCATGTCGTGCGCGTCATCGATGTCGGATCCATCGACGGCAAGGTCCCGTTCATGGTGATGGAGCGGCTCGAGGGCGACACGCTGAAGGCGCTCGTGGAGCAGGCGCCGCTCGACGAGCGCACCGTCGCGGATCTCATGCTCCAGGCGTGCGAAGGCCTCGCGCACGCCCACGCGCTCGGGATCGTGCATCGCGACGTGAAGCCGTCGAACCTGTTCGTGCTCGACGGCCCGCCCCCGCGCGAGCTCAAGGTCCTCGACTTCGGCATCTCGCGCATGACGACGTACGAGGCGTACGAGAACCAGGGCAAGACGGAGACGGTGACCGTCACGGACAGCGCGCAGCTCCTCGGCTCGCCGCAGTACACGAGCCCCGAGCAGCTCCAGAACCCCTCCGGCGTCGACGAGCGCGCCGACATCTGGTCGCTCGGCGTATCAATGTATTATGCACTTACGCGCCAGCTCCCGTTCGCGGGCAGCTCGCTGGCGGACGTCCTCGTGGCGGTCATGTCGAAGCCGATCCCGCCGCTCGGCGCGCGCGCGAGCGCGGCGATGACCGCGGTGGTCCAGAAGTGCCTGACGCGCTCGCTCGACGAGCGCTTTCGTCGGGTGAGCGATCTCGCGGCCGCCCTCGCGCCGCTCGCCTCGCCCTCGCGGGCGGCGCTGCTCCCGCGCATCCAGCAGGTGGCGGGGCAGGCGGAGCTCATCGTGGCGCCGGTCCCGCCGTCGAAGCTGCGCGATCCGGACGACAAGACGCTCACGTTCGACACGGACTCGGACCAAAAGGCGACCGTCGCCGATCTTCGCTCGCAGCGCCCGCCGCGTCTCGATCCGGTGACCACGCCCGCGAGCCCCGAGCCCGTCACCGCGCCGGCGGTGATGGTCACGCCCCCGCGCCGCGCCCGCCCGCAGCCGATCCTGGGACTCGCGTTCGCGCTGGGCCTCTCTGCGACGATCGTCGCGGGGGCGTTCGTGCTGAAGAGCTTCCGCGAGGTCCCGCCCGAGCCGGCGACGTCGGCCGCGCCGGCGCCGGCCCCGGCCCCGGCGCCGCCGCCGGAGCCGAGCGTCGTCGCGGAGCCGGAGCCCGAGAGCACGGATCCGAAGCTGGAGCTCGTCGCCGACGCGCCGATCGCGAAGGTGATCCGCCCCGCCTATCGTCGCTTCGCGATCGAGGACGGCAGGGCGCTCGTGACGGTGGCCCCGTTCAAGGGCGAGCTCCCGATCGAGGTGGAGCTCGCCAGCGGCGCGCGCGCGAAGGGGGCCGCGAAGGCGGGCGGTCCCACCATGATCAAGCTGACGACGGCGAAGACCTCGAAGGGCCCGCTCCCGAAGCCGCCCGCGAAGCCGTCCTCCGACGGCGAGCTCCACAAGAGCCCGTATCAGTGACACGACCGCGCGCGGCGCTCCACGTCAGTTGCAGTCACCGATGACGATCCCCTCGCAGGCCTCTTCGCGGACGGGGGTGTCCTTCGTGCCGAGGCGCGCGGGGGCGGTGTCGAACTTCACCGCCGCCGAGAGCGCGTTGCAGGCGTTCGCGCCGTTGTCGGAGCTGACGTTGAGGTCCATCGAGCTGCACACGACCTGCTTCGCCAGGGCGAGGAGCGCGGGGTTCTGACAGAGGCGCTTCTGATCGTCGTTCGGATCGCGGACGTGCGCCATCGTCTCGAGCGCGTCCTTCGAGGCCCAGCGGCCCACGCCGATCGCGTTCTTCACGCGCCAGCGACCGATCGCCTTGTCCTCCTCGAGATCGGCGGTGAAGGTGACCCTCTTCAAGAGGATGTCCGAGTCGCCGTTGAACGGGATCCTGGAGCTCTCGAGGCCCGAGACGACGAGCTGGTGATTCCGCACGAAGCCGTGGCCGCTCGTGTTCGACGTGAAGTCGCTGCCCGAGCCGAACTTGAGATCCGTGGTGTCGACCATCCACGCCTGCTCCGGATCCGCGAAGTTCGGGGCGCCGCCGCCCTCGGTCATGGTGGTGCGGTAGAGCGAGAAGAGGACGTCGTCGTCGAACGCCTGACCGTTGTAGTCCTCGATGCGCGCGAGGATCCCGATGCCCCCCGTCTTGAAGCTCTCGTTCGCGTAGTCCGCGGGATCTTGCTTCAGCGGCAGGCTCGCGAGCATGACGCCCATCGCGTCGTCGCGTCCGAGGTTGCCTTCGAGCGCGCTCGCATCGACCTTCGAGATGCACGACGGCGCACAGACCCCGTCGAGGTCGTAGCCGAAGTCGCGATCGATCTTTCCCTTCGTGGAGCCGAGCGTGATCTTCTCCACCGCGACCACGATGTCGATGTTGCCGCCGGTCCCCATGGTCGACGGGGGCACTGCCGCGTCGATGGGCGCGCGCTCGCAGCCGGTGGGCGTCACGCCGGACTCCCCGCCGCTCGAAGAGCTGCTCGCGTCTGGCAGCTCCGCCACGGCCGGCAGCTCCGCGTCGTTCCAGATCGTGCAGCCGAGCCAGAGCGAAGCCGCCGCCGCGACGGCCATGGCCGCGACGGCGACCTTCCTCACTCGTCGCCCTTCTTGTCGTCGGCGATGCGGAGGCGCTCGAGGAGCCGGTAGAAGCTCGGGCGGGCGATCTGGGCGTGCTCCGCGGCGCGCGCGACGACGCCGTTCGTGCGCGCGAGGACGCCGGGGATGTAGTCGCGCTCGAAGCGCTCGAGCACGAGCTGGCGGGCCTCGTGATAGGGCAGGGCGGACAGGTCCTCGCGCTGCGGGGCGACCTTCTTCTCGTCGACGAGGAGCGCGATGGCGGAGTCGCCGAGCGCGACGTGGCGCTCGATGACGTTGCGGAGCTCGCGCACGTTGCCGGGCCAGGAGTACTCCGCGAGCATCGAGCCGAGATCGGCCGGGATCTGCGCGTTCGCGTCGCCGGTCGTGTGGCGGAGGAAGCGCGTGGCGATGGGGAGGATGTCCTCTGGACGGTCGCGGAGCGGCGGGACGGCGACGCGCGCGACGGCGAGGCGGTAGTAGAGGTCCTCGCGGAACGTGCCGCGCTTCGCGCCTTCGGCGAGCTTCTTGTTGGTCGCGGAGACGACGCGGACGTCGGCCTTCTTCGTCTTCTTGCCGCCGACCGGACGGATCTCCTTCGCCTCGAGGGCGCGGAGGAGCTTCGGCTGCATGTCGAGCGGGAGCTCGCCGATCTCGTCGAGGAAGATGGTGCCGCCGTCCGCCTCCTCGAAGAGGCCGCGGCGATCTTCGGTGGCGCCCGTGAAGGCGCCGCGCACGTGACCGAAGAGCTCGCTCTCGATCAGGTTCGGCGGCATCGTCCCGCAGTCGACGACGACGAAGGGCTCGTTCTTTCGCGGCGAGGCCGAGTGGATCGCGCGCGCGAGCACGTCCTTGCCGACGCCGCTCTCGCCCTCGAGGAGCACCGCGATGTCCGAGCGCGCCGCCTCCTCCAGGATGGAGAAGAGGTGACGCATCACGGGCGCACTGCCGAACGCATCGCCGAACGTGCTCTGCTCGGAGAGCGGGAGCACGAGCCTCTCCGCTTCGAGCTGGAGCGCGATGGAGGTGGAGCCGAGCGACAGCACGGTGTCGGCCTGGATGAGGACGTCGTTGATGCGGACGCCGCCGAGCTTCGTGCCGTTCTTCGAGCGGTCGCGCGCACGGATGCCCGAGTGCTCGAGCGACAGGTGGAGATGCTCCCGCGACACGGACGGGTCGACGATCTGGAGATCGGCGTTCGCCCCCGAGCCGATCACGAACTGAGGCGACGACAGCCTCGCGGTCCGGCCGGTCTCCGGACCTTTGACGACGGTGAGGACCGCGGATCGGACGATGAGAATGGGCTTTCCGCCCGTCGTCGCTGTCCGCGTCTCCTCGCCGACCATCCTTTCACACATACACCATGCCACGCAGAGTGCAGACGCCGAGGGTCACGACTCCAACCACGGCCAGGACGGCGAAACGCATGGCCTTTCGTAGAGCAACGGTGAGGCCAGCTCGCGGGGCGCGAATTTCCGCGGAAATTTGCGGGGCGCCCCGCGAGAGATGGTGTTGCGCCCGCGTTACACCTCGTGGCGCCACGCTGAACCGGTTGCTCCGCAAGCCACGCTAGCGATGCGTCGAGCACACAATGTCGTCGTACTCGATGATCGCCTCTCCGCTCTCGTCCGTGTAGACGCCGAGGACGACCTCGACCTTCGGAAACGGGCCCTCGAGGGTCAACGGCTGCGTTCCCTGGAGGGTCGTCCCGTAGGAGAGCCGGAGCTGGTTCGCGTCCAGCGTGAAGCTGACCCGCTCCCAGTCCTTGCCGATGAGTGGAAGCGCATCGTAGTTGGGGTTCAGCCGTGTGCCGTCGACCAGGCTGTCGACCCACACGTCCGAGATCACCTCGCCCTTCCGGTCGTAGATCACCTTCAGGTAGTCGCTGTCCGCGTTCGCGACCTCGACGCGCATCCAGAAGGCGCACGTCAGGTACGACACGTCCGAGAACACCTTCGAGAGGAGCGCGCGTCGCGTGCGGGCACCAGCGTCGACGGCTCGTGCCTCGGAGCGAAACGATCGATCGGAGTCGTGGCCCTTGCCGGTCGTCACCACGGCGTCACCCTCGAGCCAGGGAGTCCACCCCTCCGTCACGTCCGCTCGTTCGAACGAGTCACAGAGATCGCCCGCGCACGCCGGAGTGGCATCCGCATCGACAACGACGCCGCTCTCGACGGCGCCCCCCTCGGCGCCCCCGTCCGAGGCGCCGGCCTCGACCGCCGCGCCCGGGTCGGCACGAAAGCTCCCGCACGCGGCGGCGACCGCGAGGAGCGCGCCGATCGTGAGCCGGGGCCGAGCCACGAGCGAGAGTCTAAATCACGGGACGGTGTTATGGTCGCCGCGCTCGATGAAACGCGCGTTTTTCCTCGGTTCGGTCGGTATGGGTCTCCTCCTCGGCGCGTGTGGGCGCGAAAAGCCCGCGCCCCAGGTCCCTGTCGAGCCCCCGAAGATCCCGCTCTCGCCCGTCACCCCCGTCCCCGCGGAGGTCCATCTCAAGGAGATCAAGCAGGTCACGCTCGCGGGCGAGAACGCGGAGGCCTACTGGGCATTCGGCGGGCGCGATCTCATCCTCCAGTCGCGCACGGGCGACCAGGACTGCGACCGCATCTATCGCATGCCGCTCGGCAGCGTCCTCGACGTGCCGCCGGGCGGCCGCGAGACGGTTCCGCCGCTCATCCCCGTCTCCGACGGCAAGGGCGCGACGACGTGCTCGTACTTCCTCCCCGGCGATCAGAAGGTCATCTTCGCGTCCACCGAGCTCGGCGGCGAGAAGTGCCCGCCCAAACCGGATCACAGCCAGGGCTACGTCTGGGCGCTCTACGACAGCTACGACATCTTCTCCGCCGACAGCGACGGCAAGAACCAGGTCCGCCTCACGGACACGAAGGGGTACGACGCGGAGGGCACCGTCTGCGCGAAGGACGGGTCGATCGTCTTCACGTCCCTACGCGACGGCGACATCGACCTCTATCGGATGGACGCGGATGGAAAGAACGTCAAGCGACTCACGAATACGCCCGGCTACGACGGCGGCGCGTTCTTCAACGCCGACTGCTCGAAGATCGTCTGGCGCGCGTCGCGTCCGAAGCCGGGCAAGGACCTCGACGACTATCAGGGGCTCCTGAAGCAGAGCCCGCCGCTGGTTCGCCCGTCGAAGCTCGAGCTCATGGTCGCGAACGCGGACGGATCGGAGGCGCAGCAGGTGACGTACCTGAACGCGGCCTCCTTCGCGCCGTACTGGCATCCGTCCCAGAAGCGCATCCTCTTCTCATCCAACTACGGAGATCCGAAGGGGCGGGAGTTCGATATCTGGGCCATCAACACGGACGGCTCCGGCCTCGAGCGCGTCACGCACGCGCCGGGCTTCGACGGATTCCCGATGTTCTCGCCAGACGGGAAGCTCCTCGCGTTTGCCTCGAACCGCGCCACCGCGCCCGGCAAGCACGACACCAACGTGTTCATCGCCACGTGGAACGACGCGAATCAGCAGACCACGGTCGAGACCGGCGCGGATCGCATCAAGAAGGACATCGTCTGGCTCGCCGACCCCGCGCGCGAGGGCCGCGGCGTCGGCGCGCCGGGGCTCGAGGCCTCCGGCGCGTACATCGAAGAGCGCATGAAGGCGCTCGGCTTCACCCCCGAGGGCGACAAGAGCACCTTCCGCCAGGCGTTCGCGGTGACGACGAGCCTGAAGCAAGAAGACGCGACCGCGTTCGAGGTCGCCGGCAAGGCGCTCAAGAGGGACGACTACGCGGTTCAGGGGTATTCGCCGCTCAAGGCCAGCGTCTCGGGCGATCTGGTCTTTGCCGAGTACGGCATCTCGTCGAAGGAGAAGCCCGCCCGCGACGACTACGCGAAGCTCGACGTGAAGAAGAAGATCGTCGTCGTTCGCCGCTTCGTGCCGGACGACAAGGATTTCAACACGCCGGAGATGCAGCGCCGCTTCGGCGACATCCGCCGCAAGGCGTTCTGGGCGCGCGAGAAGGGCGCGGCCGCGCTCGTGGTCGTGGACGAGCCCGCGCCGCCGAGCCCGAAGCCGGCGGACTGGAAGGCGCCGGACGAGGCGCGCCTGCCGGGCCTCCAGCCGGAGGGCTACTCCGACGCCGGGCTGCCCGTGATCGTGCTGAAGCGCGCGCCGGGCAAGGAGATCATCGAGAAGCTCACGAAGAAGCAGCCCGTGCGCGCGAAGATCAACGTCGCGCTCACGCCGGTCGCGTCGCAGGCGTTCAACGTGGCGGGGCGCCTGGTGGCGGAGCCGAAGGACGGAAAGAAGTACCCGGGCGTCGTCGTCGTCGGCGCGCACTACGACCACCTCGGCAAGGGCGGTCGCTATTCGCTCGCGCCTCACTCCGAGGACTTCCACGTCGGCGCGGACGACAACGCCTCCGGCGCCGCCACGCTCCTCGAGGTGGCCAAGGACCTCGCGTCCCGCCGCACGGAGCTGAAGCGAGACGTCGTGTTCGTCGCGTTCTCGGGCGAGGAGTCGGGCGTCCTCGGCTCCGCGCACTTCGCGCAGCAGTGGATCAAGTGGGCCAACGACCACGCCCCCAAGGGGACGAAGCCGAGCACGAAGTTCACCGATCTCTACGCCATGCTCAACATGGACATGGTCGGCCGCATGCGCGACAACCGCCTCCAGGTCCTCGGCGCGGAGACGGCCACGGAGTGGAACGCCATGATCGAGAAGGCCTGCGGTGACAACCGGGTCCTCTGCGCGCCGAGCGGGGACGGCTACGGCCCGAGCGACCAGATCAACTTCTTCTCCGGCGGCGCGCCGGTGCTCCACTTCTTCACCGGGACGCACTCCGACTACCACAAGCCCTCCGACACCCCCGACAAGATCAACGCCGCGGGCGCCATGCAGACCGGGAAGATCTGCGCCGACATCGCGCTGGCGACGACGCAGCGGGAGGCCCCGCTCACCTTCAAGGCGGACGCCGAGGGCCCCGCGCCTCACGGCGACATGCGCAGCTTCAACGCCTCCCTCGGGACGATCCCCGACTACGGCGGCCCGGGCGCGGGCAAGAAGGGCGTCCTCCTCTCCGGCGTCCGCTCGGGCGGCGCGGCGGAGAAGGGCGGAATGAGGAAGGGCGACGTCCTCATCCGACTCGGCAAGAGCGAAATTGCCAGCGTCGAGGATCTCATGTTCGTCTTGAACAGCAGCAAGCCGGGCGAGACCGTCCCGGCGGTCGTGCTTCGCGACGGCAAGGAAGTGAAGCTCGAGGTCACCTTCCAGGAGAGCCAGCGGCCCAAATGAAACGAACCATCCTCTTCCTCGTTCCGACGCTCATCACCGTCGTCGCGTGCAGCAGCAGCGACGACGCCACCTCCGCTTCGTCTTCGGGCACCGCCGCGAGCGGCTGCAACCCCGAAGGCTCGTGGGAGTTCACCGCGCCGGCCTACACCGCGGACGGTGCGTGCACGGACACCGCCGCGTCCGTGAGCGCGGGGGCGGCCAAATCGGTACACGTCTTCACCAAGAACAGCGACGGCACGTACACCGAGAGCGAGCCCGCCGACACCGATGACAAGCCGACGAAGCTCACGTTCGACGCGGCCAACTGCACCCTGACCGGCGAGGAGACGCCCCTGTCGGTGACGAAGCTGACCGGCACCGACGGCAAGACCTCGCCCGGCACGCTGAAAGGCACCGACAAGTACGTCATCAACGGAAACTCGATGACCGTCACGCTGAAGGCTACGATCACGGCGACCGACGCGACCGTGAAGGGCTTTCCCTGCGAGGTCGACGGTACGGCCACCGGCACGAAGAAGTAGAGGAGGGGTTCATGTCGAGTCAGCTCGTTCGCCTTTTCACCTGCGCCAGCGTCATCTCGCTCGGGGGCCTCACCTCGATGCTGGGAGTGGTCGCCTGCAGCAGCGACACCACCGCCGCGCCCGCCGGCGACGACGACGACGATGACACCAAGAGCAACAAGGGCGACGACGACGACGACACCACGAACTCCAAGACGGACGCGGGCTCGTCGTCGAGCGGCGAGGTCAAGACACGCCCGGCGAGCTGCAAGCCGGAGGGCGTGTACACCTTCGGCAAGGCGACCTCGAAGGTCACGACCGCGGGCAAGGTCTGCGACAACTACTCGAAGGCGCTCAATGAGAACGGCGGCCCCCTCGGTGAGGTGACGTTCACGAAGATCGCCGAAGAGGACTACGAGATGACGGTGAAGGGGAGCGCCAACGTCCTCAAGCTCGGCCTCGCCAAGGATCGCTGCCAGCTCGCCGGCGCCGAGCAAGCCTACCAGCAGACGACCGTGGACGCCGACAACAAGGAAATCCAGGTCGCCATCGGCCCGAACCATCTCATCGACTTCGACGAGGCGAATGGCGCGAAAGACACGACGTCCATCTTCGTGGCCAGCGATCCGCCCGGCGCCCCCGGGACCCCCTGCGTCCTCCAGTCGGTCACGACGGGCACGAAAAAATAGGTAGAGTGTCGGGCAACATGTCCGACCCGAAGAGCCAGGCCCTCCTCGATCGCGCCGAGAAGATCATCCCCGGCGGCGTGAACAGCCCCGTCCGTGCGTTTCGTAGCGTGGGCGGCAAGCCCGTATTCATCCAGCGCGCAGAAGGCGCATCGCTCTTCGGCGCGGACGGCAAGCAGTACACGGACTACGTGGGCTCCTGGGGCCCGATGATCCTCGGGCACGCGCATCCCGCGATCATCTCCGCCATCACGGAGGCCGTGAAGAACGGCACGAGCTACGGCGCGCCCACCGAGCTCGAGGTCCAGTTCGCGGAGAAGGTGATCGAGCTCTATCCCTCCATCGAGATGATGCGCGCGGTGTCGAGCGGCACCGAGGCGTGCATGGCGGCGCTCCGCGTGGCGCGAGGCTTCACGGGCCGCGAGAAGATCGTGAAGTTCGAGGGCTGCTACCACGGCCACGCCGACTTCCTCCTCGTGAAGGCCGGCTCGGGCGCGCTCACGTTCGGCGTCCCCGACTCCGCCGGCGTCCCGGAGCACACCGCGAAGGCGACCATCACCGCGCCGTACAACGACGTGGCCGCCCTCGAGAAGATCTTCGCCGAGCAGGGCAAGGACATCGCCGCCGTCATCGTCGAGCCCGTCGTCGGCAACATGGGCGTGGTCCCGCCGGAGCCTGGTTTCCTCGAGGCCATCATCGATCTCTGCAAGAAGAACGGTGCGGTCTCGATCTTCGACGAGGTCATGACCGGCTCTCGGGTCGCGCGCGGCGGCATGCAGGAGCGCGCGAAGCTCCGGCCCGACATGACGTGCCTCGGAAAGATCATCGGCGGAGGCATGCCGCTCGCGGCCTACGGCGGCCGT
The DNA here is from genome assembly GCA_046351255.1 of Labilithrix sp. GTDB lineage: Bacteria > Myxococcota_A > Polyangia > Polyangiales > Polyangiaceae > Labilithrix. The sequence goes on along the minus strand of JAXLYU010000020.1, from coordinate 209,446 downwards.
CGCGACATCATGTCGAAGGTGGCGCCGATCGGGCCCGTCTACCAGGCGGGCACGCTCAGCGGAAACCCGATCGCGGTGAGCGCGGCGCTCGCGCTCGTCTCCCACCTGAACCCGGCCGTCTACGAGACGCTGGAGGCCCTCGGCGCTCGCCTCGAGAAGGGCCTGAACGAGGGCGCGCAGAAGGCGGGCCTCGACGTCTGCGTCCAGCGCGTCGGCTCGATGATCACCCCCTTCTTCACGAAGGGCCCCGTGAAGACCTTCGCCGACGCGGTGAAGTCGGACACGAAGCGCTTTGGCGTCTGGCACGCCGCGATGCTCGCGCGCGGACAGTACTGGCCGCCTTCGCAGTACGAGGCCGCGTTCATCTCCACCGCGCACACCGAGGCCATCGTCGACGCGACGATCAAGGCCGCCGCCGAGTCCTTCGAGGCCGCGAAATGACGGCGCCCGACGTCGACGTGCTCGTCGCTGGCGCCGGCCCGACCGGCCTGACGGTCGCGAGCGAGCTTCTTCGTCGCGGTCTCAGCGTGAAGCTGATCGATCAGGCGGAGGCCCCGACGACGCTCTCGAAGGCGATCGCGGTGCACGCGCGCACGCTCGAGATCGCGGCCGATCTCGGCATCGCCGACGCCCTCCTCGAGCGTGGCGTGAAGCTGGCAGGCGCCTCGCTCTGGTCGAAGCAGGACCCGATCGCGACCGTCGACTTCGCGGGCGCCGACACGCACTACCCCTTCGTCCTCTCCATCTCGCAAGCGGAGACCGAGTCGGTCCTCATCGACCTCGTGGCGAAGCACGGCGGGAAGGTGGAGCGCAAAAGGAAGCTCGTCCGCGTGCGCGAGGAGCACGACGGCGTCGTCGCGGACCTCGCCAACCTCGCCGACGAGTCGACCGAGACGGTGCGCGCGAAGTGGCTCATCGGGTGCGATGGTGCGCACAGCATCGTGCGCAAGTCGATCGGGGCCACCTTCGAGGGGCATCCCTACGAGGACGTCTTCGTCCTCGCCGACGTGAAGGTGAGCTGGGACGTCCCGCGCGATCGGGTGACCACGTTCTTCGCCGACGACGGCATCGCGGCGTGCTTCCCGATGAAGGACGATCGCTGGCGCGTCATCATCGCCGTGCCGGCGGACACGACAGACCCGACGCTCGAGCTCGTTCAGAACCTCACCGCCCTGCGCGCGGGGCGGCCGGCGCCGATGTCGGACGCGACGTGGATCGCGGGCTTCAAGATCCACTGCCGCCAGGTCGACCGCTACCGCAAGGGCAGCATCTTCCTCGCCGGCGACGCCGCGCACATCCACAGCCCCGCGGGCGGGCAGGGGATGAACACGGGCATCCAGGACGCGCACAACCTCGCGTGGAAGCTCGCGCTCGTTCACCAGAAGAAGGGGCAGGAGGTGCTCCTCGACAGCTACGCCATCGAGCGGCACGCGGTCGGCGCCGCCCTCCTCCGGACCACCGACTTCGCGACGAAGATCGGCACGTTGAAGAACCCGACCCTCGTTGGCGTCCGCAATCACGTCGCGAAGTTCCTCACCGGCTTCGACCCCGTCCGCCGCAAGCTCATCGATGCGATCTCCGAGCTCTCGGTCTCGTACGACTCGAGCCCGCTCAACAGCGAGCACACGAGCCCGCTGCTCGCCGCGCGCATCGGCGAGACGGCGGACGGCGAGACCCCGACCGTCGGCACCCGGCTCGCGTTCCAGAGCGGACCCGTCCCCGGCTCGCGCGCGCCGGACGGTCACGTCCGGAAGAGCGGCAGCGACGAACGCATCCGTCTCTCGTCGCTCTGGGGCGGGTGCAAGTTCACGCTGCTCCTCTTCGACGGTCAGAGCTCGTCCGCGGACGGCTACGACGACCTCCAGCAGATCGCGACCGCGACCCGGAAAAAATGGGGCGATCGCGTGGCGATCTACGTCGTGACGCCGCGCTCCGACCGTCCCAGCGCCCTCTCCGAGGACATCATCGTCCTGCACGACGACGGCCTCGAGCTCGAGGAGCGCTACGGCGCGCGGACGGAGTGCCTCTACTTGATCCGTCCCGATCTCTACGTCGGGTTCCGCAGCCAGCCGGCCGACGGGCGTGAGCTCGCGGCCTACCTCGACACACTCCTTCGCCTCTAAAGGTTAAAGTCGGACGCCGTTTGGTCGTCCACGAGGCGTGAGCCAGAATCATCGCGTCGAGTCCATCTTTGCGACGGAGCTCGAGAAGAACGCCGCGAAGATCGATCGCTTCTTTGCCGGCCTCTTCCTCGTGCAGTGGGGATCGCGGATCGCCCTTGCATGGTTCCACCCGCAGCACGAAGACGACCTCTTCACCGCGATCGTCATCGGCGCCTTCATCGCGAGCATGCCGACCATGCTCGTCGTGTGGAAGCCGGGCGCCGCCGCGACCCGGCACGCGATCGCGGTCGCGCAGATGCTCTACGGTGCGCTCCTCGTTCATCTCACGAAGGGCGCCGCCGCGACCCACGTGCATGTCCTCTTCTCCCTCGCGATCCTCGCGCTTTATCGCGATCCCCTCGTCGTCGTGACCGGCACGGTGCTCGGTATTCTCCAGACGTTTGCGCTCGCCGATCTGCCTGCCGCCGAGGTGTGGACGATGTGGACCGCATGCATCGGCGCGGTCGCCGTCTACGCCGCCCGCCGCGGGAACGCAGACTTGGCCGCCCTCGCGTGCCATCAGGCGGAGATGGAGCAGATGCGCGCCGACGTCATCGCTGCGATGAGCCAGGAGCTGCGGCAGCCGATGGCCGCGATCCTCGGGAGCGCCGACATCCTGCTCGAGAACCGCCAGCTGGACCCGCGCTCGTACGTGCAGCGCATCCGTCGCAACGGGCAGCAGCTGCTCGACCGGCTCGAGGACATCTCCGACACGACGAAGGTCGCCCCGCCCGAGCCCCGGCCCGGCACGGTGGAGGTTCCGTCGTCGCGCCGCCTCGATTGCTCGGTCCTCCTCGTCGAGGACGACCTCGACAACCAGAAGATCCTCACCGACCACCTCGTGCGCTCCGGCGTCTCCGTGGCCATCGCGCCGAACGGCGAGGCTGCCCTCGCCGAGGTCGCCTCGGCCTCCGAGCGTGGAAAGCCCTTCGATCTCGTCCTCATGGACATCCAGATGCCGGTCATGGACGGCTGCACCGCGACCGCGGAGCTTCGCCGTCGCGGGTACGACGCGCCGATCCTCGCGCTCACCGCGCGGGCGACGACGAGCGATCGCGGCCGCTGCCTCGACGCCGGCTGCACGGACTACCTGACGAAGCCGATCACGCGCGAGCGTCTGGTGAAGGCCGTCGCCACGCACGCCCTCGGATCGGCGGCGACGGTGCCCCCGCCTCCGATCAAGGACGACGAGCCGCTCTTCAGTGAGCTCGAGGATGGCCTCGAGATGCAGGAGCTGCTCGACGGCTTCGTCGCGCGCCTCCACCAGGACGCGGCGGACGTGGAGGCGGCGCACGCCACGGGCGACAAGGCCGAGCTGGTCCACATCGCGCATCGTCTCCGCGGCGCCGCCGGCAGCTTCGGGTTCATGGCGATCAGCGAGGCGGCGGGCAGGCTGGAGGAGGCCGCGCTCGGCGGCGGTGCGATCGCCGGGCCCCTCGCGACGCTGACCTCGCTCTGCCGCCGCGCGCGAACGCGGGTCCTGGCCCAGGCGGCCTGAGCTCCGGCGTCAATGGCGCGACACGAGGGCGCGGGGGAATGCCCCCGGCGCCCTTAACGCTTTTGACGCTCGGCCGTTCCATCATCGATGGCATCGAAGCGCGCGCGACTCGTGGTTGCCCTCGGCGTCTGGGCGGCCGCGACCGCCGGCGGCCTCTACACCATCGCCGCGCACGGCGCGGCCCCGGGGGCGGCGCCCGAGGCCCCGGCTACCCTCGCGGGGACGCTCCGAACCGCCGGTCGACCGGCCCTCGTCGTGGCCGCCCATCCGGCGTGTCCATGCACCCGAGCCACGTTTCACGAGCTCGAACGCATCCTCGCTCATGGGGCCGGCGACGCGGATGTCGTGATCCTGTTCGCGGGCGGCCCGAAGCCCGATCTCGTCGCGAGCGATCTGCGCGGCAAGGCGGAGCGCATGAAGGGCGTGCGCATCGTCGACGATCCGAGGCAGGAGCTCGCGAAGAGCCTCGGCGCCCACACCTCCGGCACCGTCCTCTTCTACGACGCGAGCGGCGCGCTGAAGTTCTCGGGCGGCATCACGCCCTCGCGCGGACACGAAGGCGACAACGCCGGCGCCGACACCATCCGGGACCTCCTCTCTCGTGCCGCCGCTACCTCCGGCCCTCACGCCACCCCTGTCTACGGGTGCTCTCTCCATTCGAAGCCCACGCCATGACGACCAAAGTGACGAGCTCGCTCCCTCCCATCAGCATCGACCGCGCGCTCGAAGACCGCGCTCACGAGATCTTCACGCAGGCGTACGACGCGCTCGCCCGGAAGACGAACCGCCTCTTCTCCTACATCTTCGCGACGCAATGGGTGTTCGGCATCGTCCTCGCGGTCTGGCGGTCGCCCCACACGTGGAACGGGGCGGAGCCCACCATTCACCTGCACGTGTACGCGGCCGTCTTCCTCGGCGGTCTCCTCGCCGTGTTTCCGATCGGGCTCGCGCAGCTCCGGCCAGACGCGGCCATCACGCGCTACGTGATCGCGGTCGCGCAGATGCTGTTCGGCGCGCTCCTCATTCATCTCACGGGCGGCCGGATCGAGACCCACTTCCACGTGTTCGGCTCGCTGGCGTTCCTCGCGTTCTACCGGGACTGGAAGGTGATCGCGGCCGCGACCGTGGTCGTCGTGATCGACCACGTCGGCCGCGGCCTCATGTCTCCGGCCACGATCTACGGGGTGGACTCGATCGAGCCGCTCCGCTGGTTCGAGCACGCGGGCTGGGTCGTCTTCGAGGACGTGTGCCTCTACTTCGGCGTCACGCGCGGCCGGCACGAGATGCAGTCCATCGCGGCCCGCCACGCGAAGCTCGAGCAGAAGAAGGACGTCGAGGTCCGCTTCGCCGGCGCGGTGGAGGCCAATCGCGCGAAGAGCGAGTTCCTCGCGAACATGAGCCACGAGATCCGCACGCCGATGACGGCCATCATCGGCTACGCGGACCTCCTGCTCGATCCGGAGACCACCGGCGCGGAGCAGCGAGGCCACATCCAGACCATCCGCCGCAATGGCGAGCACCTCCTCTCGATCCTCAACGACATCCTCGACCTCTCGAAGATCGAGGCGGGGCGCATGACGACGGAGAAGGTGCCGTGCTCGCCGAGCGCGATCATCGTCGACGTCGCCTCGCTCATGCGCGTCCGCGCCGCGGAGAAGGGCCTCTTCTTCGAGGTGCACTATCAGAACGCGATCCCGGAGACGATCCAGAGCGATCCGACGCGCGTACGCCAGGTCCTGATGAACCTCGTCGGCAACGCGATCAAGTTCACGAAGACCGGCGGGATCCGCGTGCTCGCGCGCTGCATCCCGGCCGGCGAGGACTCGAAGCTCGAGGTCGAGATCGTCGACACGGGCATCGGTCTCTCGCCGGACCAGCAGGCGCAGCTCTTCCAGCCGTTCGTGCAAGCAGACTCCTCGACGACGCGTCAGTTCGGCGGGACCGGCCTCGGCCTCGCCATCTGCCGGCGCCTCGCGCGCATGCTCGGCGGCGACATCACGATCGACAGCTCGCTCGGCCGCGGCAGCTCCTTCAAGGTGACGGTCGCGACCGGCTCGCTCACGGGCGTGCGCATGTTCGAGGACCTCACCGAGGCGGGCATCCCCGAGGTGGGCGCGGTCGTGGCGAACGAGAAGGTCACGACGCAGGTCGACGCGACGGTGCTCCTCGCGGAGGACGGCCCCGACAACCAGGTGCTCATCGCGAAGCACCTCACGCGTGCGGGGATCACGGTGACGGTGGTGGAGAACGGCCAGCTCGCGCTGCAGAAGGCGATGGCGGCGGCGACGGCGGGACGTCCCTACGACGTCATCCTCATGGACATGCAGATGCCGGTCATGGACGGCTACGCCGCGACCTGGGAGCTGCGCCGCAAGGGCTACCGCGGCCCGATCGTAGCCCTCACCGCGCACGCGATGGCGGGCGACCGCGAGCGCTGCATCGGCGCCGGATGCACCGACTACCTGACGAAGCCGATCGCGCGGAGGAAGCTCATCGATGCGGTCGCGGACTACGCGAAGAAGGCTCCGAAGTGCGGCGTGCCGCTGCGCGAGAACATCGACGACCCGCGCCTCGCGCCGCTGCCGGAGCCGCTCGAGCTCGTGTCGAAGCCGCCGCCGGCGTGCGAGAGCGGCATCGTGCCGACGCTCGGCTCGGAGGCCCGCGTGGCCCCTCCGCCGGCGGTGGCCCCGCGCGAGGTCGACACGACGCCCATCTTCAGCGAGTTCGCGGACGACGAGGAGATGACGGAGCTCGTCGAGAACTTCGTCGGCGGCCTCAAGGAGTCCATCGAGCGAGCGCAGGTCGCGCTCGCGAGCAACGACATGGCGGTGCTCCAGCGCGTCGCCCATCAGCTCAAGGGCGCGGCGGGCGGCTACGGCTTCATGTGCATCACCGACGCGGCGGCCGTCCTGGAGCACGCGGTGAAGCAAAAGGAGCCGGGCGTCGAGGACAAGCTGGCCGAGGTCGTTGACTTGTGTGGGCGCGCGCGGGCCGGGAGAGCCGCATGAGCACGACGGTTCTGGTCATCGACGACGCACCCGACGTCCATGCGCTGCTGGGCGCTCGCCTCCGTCCGGAAGGGGTGCAGCTCGTCTCGGCCCTGGGCTGGCGCGAGGGCTGGGACCTCGCGCGGACCGCGCTTCCGGACCTCATCTTGCTCGACATCGACATGCCCGAGCACTCCGGCCTCGACCTCTGCCGTGCGCTCAAGGCGGATCCCCGTACCGCGGGCATTCCGGTCATCTTCCTCAGCGGCGCGATGGACGTCCAGACGAAGGTGCACTGCTTCGACCTCGGCGCGATCGACTACGTGACGAAGCCCTTTCACCCCGCCGAGCTCCGCGCGCGCGTTCGCTCCGCGCTGCGCACCAAGCGCTACCAGGACCTCCTGAGCGCGCGTGCCAAGCTCGACGCGCTCACCAGCCTGCACAATCGCGGCTATTTCGACGAGTTCCTCCAGAACGCGATGACGGACTCGGCCCGCCTCGATCGCCCGTGCTCGCTCGTCCTCCTCGACCTCGATCGCTTCAAGTCGCTGAACGATCGCTTCGGCCACCCGTTCGGCGATCTCGTCCTCCAGCGCACGGGCGAGCTCGTCACGCAGTGTGTCCGCACGGGCGACGCCGCTTGCCGCTACGGCGGCGAGGAGCTGGCGCTCGTCCTTCCGGGCGTGGCCTCGGTCATCGCGGCGAAGGTGGCGGAGCGCGTGCGCACCGCGCTCGCCGGGATGAAGCTCTCGCCCCGCGGCGAGCCCGTCACGGTCACCGCCAGCTTCGGCATCGCCGAGATGCGCGAGGTCGGCGCGATGGCCCCCGCGGAGCTCATCGCCGCCGCGGACGCGGCCCTCTACGCGGCGAAGCACACGGGACGCGATCGCGTCATCGTCCAGCCCCCCGCGCCGCCCGGCACGCGCGCGTTCGCGGCCGCCTGACCCTCACGCCAGGGCCGTGAGGAGCGCCGGCTCGACCGGATCGCCGTCGACGAACGCGCGCCGGAGGGCCATCGTGGCGTCGAGGCGCGCGTCTCGCCCGCAGCGCCTCCGCGCGTCCACGATGAGGCGCTTCTCGTTTCGCGTCAGGCGACCGTCGATGATGGAGGCGACGGAGAGCACGCGCAGCACGCACGTCCGCTCGTCCGGGCCGAGCTCCGGGAGATGTGTGAGGAATACACGCGTGTCGTCCACGTCGACGGGGATGTCGATGTTCGCGCGCGCCGCGACCTCGCGGAAGAGAGCGACCAGGTTCGGGTGGAGGTCCTCCGTGCGCACGATCGAGCTCGCGACGGCGCGGACCAGGCAGTCGCGGGCCTCGCGGCCGAGCTCGCCTCCGTGGGCCTCGAGGATCACGTCGAGCATCTCCTTCGCCGCGGACGGGCCCATCGCGCGGATGCGCGCCTCGCGGATGATGAGGCGGCACACGACGCCGTTCCAGGCGGCGGTGAGCGGCACGGCCACGAAGGGCAGCCAGGAGCGGACGAACGCGCGCCCCACCGTCCGGCGTACGAGCATCTTCACGAGGAAGTTCGTGACGCTGATCTTCGCCTTGTAGACGAGGGACGCGACGATGAGGCGGAGCCTCGAGGCCTCCCGTCGCGGGTTCACGCCGAAGAGGTTCTGGATCGGGTTCGGCAGCTCCAGCGCCGCGCGGGCCATCGCCGCCGCCACCGCCGCGTCGTCGTCCTCCGTCTCGGGAAAGAGGTCGAGCCCGGCCGCGTGGGCGAGCTGGTGCACGGAGCGGAGGCCGTCCCAGTAGAGGAAGGCGATCTCGATCGCGGACGCGATGACGGTCGCCGCGCCGAGGACGGCGTAGAACCTCACCTGATCGTCGAAGGTCGCGTAGCGCGGCCGCGCGCCGAGGAGGGGGCGCGCGACCTCGAGCTCGACCACCGCCGCCACGAGCGACGACAGCGCCCCCGCGAGCGCCGCACGAGCGATCGCCCCGCGCTCGATCGCACGCAGCCGCTTCCGCTCCTCGGGGTTGAGCACGTGGATCGCGTCCTGTGCCACGGGGCGCGCGCCGCCATCCGCAAAGCCGCGGAGATACTTGAGGCCGACGCGGACGAGGAGCGGCTCGCTCAATACGCCTTGCGCCTCAGCCGGCCGCGACGTGGGACACGAGGTTCCGGAGCCCGGTCTCGACGTCGATCTTGGGCTCGTACGCCAGCTCCTTGCGCGCTCGCCCGATGTCGGCGACGGAGTCCTTGATGTCGCCCGCGCGTGGCTCGCCGAACGTGCGCTCGACCTTCTTGTCGGCCGCGCGCTCGATCATGGTGCACAGCTCGAGGAGCGACGTCTTCCGCCCGCACGCCACGTTGAACACGCGGCCCGAGACGCCGGCCGTGGTCGCGGCGAGGAGGTTCGCGTCGACGACGTTGGCGACGTACACGAAGTCGCGCGTCTGCGAGCCGTCGCCGAAGAACGTGATGGGCTTCCCAGCGAGGATCCGGTCCACGAAGACGCTGATGACGCCCGAGTAGGGCGACCTTGGGTCCTGGCGCGGGCCGAACACGTTGAAGTAGCGCAGCGCCACCGACTCGACCCCGAAGAGCTTGCTCCACGTGGCGAGGTAATGCTCGCTCGTGAGCTTCTCCACGCCGTAGGGGGCGATCGGCTCCGGCCGCATGCCCTCGTGCTTCGGGAGCGTCGGCTCCTCGCCGTAGACCGCGGCGGACGACGCGAGCACGACGCGCCGCACCTTCGCTGCCCGCGCCGCCTGCAGCACGTTGAGCGTGCCCTGGATGTTCACGTCGTGCGACTCCTGCGGGCGCTCGACGCTGAACGGCACGCTCACGATCGCGGCCTGGTGAAAGACGACGTCGCAGCCGTGCGCGCATTCCTCGACCGTGGCGAGGCTCCGGACGTCGCCCTCGACGAAGCGAACGCCCGCGCCGATCGCCTCGATGTTCCGCCGATGCCCCGTGAAGAGGTTGTCGAGGACGGTGACCTCGTGGCCTTCACCGACCAGACGCTGGGCGATGTGCGAGCCGATGAAGCCGGCGCCGCCCGTGACGAGTGCGCGCATCTCGCCCCCGTTAGAGCAGCGACGAGAGGTTCGTCGTGCTCGGACGGGCGCTGCGCTTCTGCGTGACCTCGGCCTGGGCCGCGGCGAGACGCGCGATGGTGACGCGGAACGGCGAGCACGACACGTAGTCGAGCTTGGCGTCGCGGAAGAACTTGATGCTGTCCGGATCGCCGCCGTGCTCGCCGCAGACGCCGAGCTTGATGTTGCTCTTGGCCATTCGACCGCGCTCGACGGCGAGCCGTACGAGCGCGCCGACGCCGTCGACGTCGATCGAGACGAACGGATCCTTCGGGAGGACGCCCGTCTCGACGTAGGCGGGCAGGAACTTGCCGGCGTCGTCGCGGGAGAGGCCCATCGTGCACTGCGTGAGGTCGTTCGTGCCGAAGGAGAAGAACTCCGCGACCTGCGCCAGCTCGCCGGCGCGGAGCGCGGCGCGCGGAAGCTCGATCATCGTACCGAAGTGGTACGTGACGGGCTTCTTCGTCTTGCTCGCGACCTCCTTGGCGACGCGCTCGACGATCGTGCGCATGCGCTCGAGCTCCTCGCGCGTCATGGCGAGGGGGATCATGATCTCCGGCTGAACGTCGTTGCCCTCGGCTCCGACCTCCGCCGCCGCCTCGAGGATGGCGCGCACCTGCATCGCGTAGATCTCGGGATACGTGATCGCGAGGCGGCAGCCGCGGTGCCCGAGCATCGGGTTGAACTCGTGGAGGTCCTTGATGCGGTTCTCGAGCTTGGCCACCGAGACGTTGAGGAGCCCGGAGAGCTCTTCGATCTGCTTCTTCTCCTGCGGGAGGAACTCGTGGAGCGGCGGATCGAGGAGGCGGATCGTGACCGGCAGCCCCTTCATCTCGCGGAAGATCTCGATGAAGTCCTGCTTCTGGTGCGGCAGGAGCTTCGCGAGCGCGGTCTCGCGGGCCGTCACGTCGTCCGCGAGGATCATCTCGCGCACCGCACGGATGCGCTCCTCGTCGAAGAACATGTGCTCGGTGCGGCAGAGGCCGATGCCCTCCGCGCCGAACGCGCGCGCGGTCCGCGCGTCGAGCGGGGTGTCGGCGTTCGCGCGCACCTTCATCGTGCGCACCTGATCCGCCCAGGCCATGAGCTCGCCGAACTCGCCCGTGAGCGACGCGTTCACGGTCGGTACGGCGCCCTCGAACACCTGACCGGCGCCGCCGTCGATCGTGATGACGTCACCCTTCTTGAGCGTGACGTTGTCGATCGAGCGCCCGTCGTCGTCGTAGCGCGTGATGGTGACGGTCTGCTCGGCGTACGAGACGGCGAGCGCCGAGCACCCGGCGACGCAGGGCTTGCCCATGCCGCGCGCCACGACCGCGGCGTGGCTCGTCATGCCGCCGCGCGCGGTGAGGATGCCGCGCGCCGCCTTCATGCCGTGGATGTCCTCCGGCGAGGTCTCGACGCGCACGAGGATGACGGCTTCGCCTTGACCCGCGCGGCGCTCCGCTTCGTCGGCGCTGAAGACGATCTTGCCCTGCGCCGCGCCAGGCGACGCGGAGAGGCCGCGGGCGAGGAGCCTCTTCGGCGCGGACGGATCGAGGGTCGGGTGGAGGAGCTGATCGAGCGACGAGGGATCGACGCGAACGATCGCCTCGTCCTTCGAGATGAGGCCCTCCTTCGCCATCTCCACCGCGCAGCGCACCGCCGCGGGGCCGGTGCGCTTCGCGGAGCGGCACTGCAGCATGTAGAGCTGGCCCTCCTGGATCGTGAACTCCAGGTCCTGCATGTCGCGGAAGTGCTTCTCGAGGCGCTCGCCGATCTCCATCAGCGTCGCGTAGGCCTTCGGCATGCGCCGCTCGAGCGCCTCGTCCTCGCGGCCGGGGATGGAGCGGAGCGGCATCGGCGTGCGGATTCCGGCCACCACGTCTTCGCCCTGCGCGTTCGGGAGCCACTCGCCGTAGAGGAGGCGCTCGCCGGTCGACGGATCGCGCGTGAACGCGACGCCCGTCGCGCTCGTGTCGCCGAGGTTGCCGAACACCATCGCCTGGATGTTGCACGCCGTGCCCCAGCTCTCCGGGATGTCGTGCATCTTGCGGTACACGGCCGCGCGCGGGTTCATCCAGGAGTGGAAGACGGCGCCGATCGCGCCCCAGAGCTGCTCCTTCGGATCCTCGGGGAACTCCTTCTTCGTGTGCTCTTTGACGATCCCCTTGAAGGTCTGGACGAGCCCCTGGAGGTCCGCCGCCGGGATGTCCGCGTCCGTCACCTTGCGGCGCAGCTCCTCCGCGTTGAGGCGCGTCGCGTCGACCCCCTTCTCCTTCGCGATCTTCGCGCGGACCGTGTCGAGCGCGTGCTCGAAGTGCTCGCGCTTCACGCCGAGCGCCACGTCTGCGAACATCGCCACGAAGCGGCGATACGCGTCGTAGACGAAGCGCGGGTTGCCCGTCTTCTCCGCGAGCCCCTTCGCCGTCGCGTCGTTCAGGCCGAGGTTCAGGATGGTGTCCATCATGCCCGGCATCGAGGCGCGCGCGCCGGAGCGGACGCTGACGAGCAGCGGCGCCTTCGCGTCGCCGAAGCGCATTCCGATGCGGGTCTCGAGGCGAGAGAGGGCCTCGTCGACCTCGGGCATCAGCTCCGGCGGCATCTGGCCGCTGGCGGTGTGCGCGCGGCAGGCCTCCGTGGAGATCGTGAAGCCGGGCGGCACGGGCAGCCCGAGCGATGTCATCTCCGCGAGCCCGGCGCCTTTTCCGCCGAGCATGTCGCGGCGAGTCGGATCCCCCTCGGCCTTGCCTTCACCGAACGAATACACGAGCTTCATGACTGGGCGCGCACTCTACTCGATCAGGCCCCGCGCGTCCCTTTGGTTAAACGACCCTGGCGGGGCTTCGATCCCGGCACACGCTGGGGATAATCTCGTGATCGATGCCCCGTGCAAGAGGCGTGGTCGGAGCCGCGATCACAGGGTTGTGCATGGCCGCGTGCGGCGGAAAGATCGCGCCCGTCGACACGTTCGACGACGATCCGATCGCGGGCGCGACGGGAGGGACCAGCGGCACCTCGGGCCGGCCGATCCCCACGCCGGCGCCGGTGGGACCGACGCCGAAGCCGGTCAAGCCGAAGCCGCTCCCGCTCCCGGATCCCGATCCGACGCTCGACGATCCGCCGATGGAAGACTCCTTCGCTTGGAAGCCGCTCGACTTCGCGACGGACGCGAAGCCGCACAGCGAGTGCTCCGGCGGAAAGAAGCTCGTCCGACCCTCGCTGCAGTTCGGGCTCTGGGTCGGCGTCGAGCTGTGCCGCCCGGATCGTTACAAGATCTACCTCGGCTTCGCGCGCAAAGGCGTCTTCCGCGAGGTCGCGGACCATGCCGGCAGCGGGCAGGACCACTGCGAGCTCGTGAATCCGACGTTCACGCTCCCGGACGAGGACGACATCCAGAGCGGCTGCCAGGCGTGCGACCTCGAGTACTCCGGCTACGACGGGCCGGGCACGCAGGCGTACGTCTTCGGCCGCGCGTTCTATGGCGAGGACTTCACCTACGAGCCGTGGTCGGCCGGCGCGTACTCGGCCGCCTGGTACGAGTGCGGCGTCGCGATCCCTTAGCCGAGGCGAGAGAAGTCGCCGATGCGGAGCATGCACTGCGCTCCGTGCGAGAGCAGCTCCAGGCGCTTCGGCGTGCGCTCGTCCTTCGGATCGTTGACGAGCGTCCTCGTGAAGATGTCGTCGAGGCTCGCCGCCAGCGCCTCGGCGCCGGAGAGCGCGGCGTTGACCGCCTCCTCCGTCTCGAGCGCCTTCGTCGAGGCGTCGATCTTCACGACCACGTCGACGATCGTGTGATCGTCCGCCTTCTCGAAGGCGTCCTTGCCGTGAAGCACCGGCTTCGACTCCTTCGAGATGCCGGAGAGGCGCTTCGCGACCGTCTTCGCCTTCGCGAGCCACTCGCGTCCGGCGGCGACGGCGGCCTCGAGCGCTCGCGCGCGCGCCATCGCGTGCGCAGGATGGTCGAGATCGCCGCCCGCACAGACCGCGTCCGCGACGGTGTTCGAGGTCTGCGTCGCGATGAGGCCGCGGAGGCGCTCGGCGGTGAACTCGCCGACCTTCCTCAGCGTGTCCTCCTTCGAGAGGTCGAGCTTCCGTCCCGTGGCGGCGAGCCCCTCGTAGGCCCACGCGAAGAGCTGATGCAGCGAGAGCTTGGCGTACGCCGCGTTGCGCGCCGGGCTCTCGAGGAGCGTGCGCAGGATGGCGATGCACGCGCGGCGCAGCGCGAACGGATCGGCGGCGCCGGTCGGTGAGAGACCGACCGCGAAGCAGCCGACGAGCGAGTCGAGGCGATCGGCGAGCGCGACGCACGCCGAGATGTCATCGGCGGCGATCGGGCCTTCGGCGCCGATCGGACGGTAGTGATCGCGCACCGCGTTCGCCACTTCGGGGCTCTCGCCGGCGTGGAGCGCGTACGAGCGGCCCATGTCTCCCTGCAGCTCGGGGAACTCGCCGACCATGAGCGACACGAGATCGAATTTGCAGAGATGCGCCGCGCGGCGCACGCTCTCTTGTTTCGCGTTCACCTGCGCCGCGATGTGCGCGGAGAGCTCCTCGAGGCGCGAGATCTTCTCGCGCACGGTGCCGAGGCGGTTGTGGAAGACGATCCCGCCGAGCTTCTCGACGCGATCCTCGAGCTTCGCCTTGCGGTCTTCCTCGTAGAAGAACTTCGCGTCGGAGAGGCGCGCGCGCATGACGTTGTTGTTGCCCTTCGCGATCTTCTCGGGCGCGAGCGCCGTGTTCACGACCGTGAGGTAGTGCGGCAGGAGCTCGTCAGAGCCGGGCTTCGCGACGCAGAAGTACTTCTGGTGCCCGCGCGCGGCGGCGCGGATGACGGAGGCGGGGAGGGCGAGGAACGCCTCGTCGAAGCCGCCGGTGACGACGAACGGCTCTTCCACGAGCGAGGCGTTCTCGTCGATGAGGCTCGGATCGGGATCGTGCTCGCCGCCGGCCGCCTTCGCGGCCGCCGCGACGCGCTCCATCATCGTGGAGGCGCGCTCGTTCCGATCGACGACGACGTGCGCCTTGCGCATCGTGTCGACGTACGCGTCCGCGTTCTCGATCGCGACGGGCTTGCCGTCGGTGAGGAAGCGATGGCCGAGCGAGGTCTTGCCCGAGCGGACGCCCGCGAACGACACGTCGATCGTGTCCGTCCCCGACAGCGCCACGAGCCACTGAACCGGACGGCCGAACGTCGCGTCGCCCGCGCCCCAGCGCATCGACTTGCGGAATGGGATCTCGGTGCAGACCTCGGCGAGCGCCTTGCCGAGGAGCTCGCGCGCGTCCTTGCCCTTCTCCTGGCGGCGGCCGATGAGGTAGCGGCCCGCCTTCGTCTTGCCAGCGGCCGGCTTGTCTTCCACCTTGAGCGACTCGAGCGACACGCCGAGCTTGGTGGCGAACGCCTCGGCCGCCTTCGTCGGCTTGCCGTCCTTGAACGCCGCGGTCTCCGGCGGTCCGACCACCTCTTCGTCGAGGTCGGGCTGCTGCGTGGCGACGTCGGCCACGTGCACCGCGAGGCGACGCGGCGTACCGAGCGCGCGGATCTCGCCGTGCGCGAGACGGAGCGCGTCGAGCTTCGTCTTGACGAGGTTCGGCAGCGCCGCGAGCGCGGCATCGACGAAGGAGGAGGGGAGCTCCTCGGTTCCGATCTCCAGAAGCAGGGATTTTCCGGCAGTTCCCATCTCGAATGGCCCGAAGCTACCAGATTCGCGATACCTTCGCCGCCATGAGTACCTTCCAGATGAAGCACGAGATGGACATGAGCGCCGAGAAGTTCTGGGAGCTCTTCTTCAACAACGATCTTCAGAAGGACATCTTTCTGAAAGTGCTCGCCTTCCCGAAGTGGGAGGTCGTCGACTTCAAGGACGGCGACAAGGAAATCACGCGCGTCACGAAGGCTCAGCCGAAGATGGAGGTCCCCGGCCCGGTCGCGAAGCTGATCGGCGACGGCTTCGGCTACAGCGAGAAGGGCACCTTCGACAAGGGCACGAAGGTCTACAAGTTCGTCATCACGCCCACCACGATGGCAGACAAGATCAAGAACGAGGGCGTCGTGAAGGTCGAGCCCAAGGGCGACAAGTGCACGCGCGTCGTCGACATCACGATGGAGGCGAAGATCTTCGGCATCGGCGGCATGATCGAGAAGACATTCGAGAAGCAGACCCGCGAGGGCTGGGAGGCCAGCGCGAAGTTCCTCAACGAGCACGTGAAGAAGGGCTGATCGCGCCTCGAATCAGAGCCCGGCGCGCATCTTCAGGAAGTCGAAGCGCAGGGTCGCGCCGGCGGCGACGAGTGCATCGGCGAGCTCGACCTGATGCTCGAGCGCGAGGTTGAGGAACGCGTGCTCCGGTCTGGCGTGCGGCCGGAGCGCATCGAGCAGCGCCAGCGCATGCGCCGCGTCCGTCGCCCGGAACGGGCTGCAGCCGGGAAACGCGACGTCGAAGATGGCCGCTGCGCCGCCCGTCCCCGTGTCGAGCTGGCGAAGCACCCGATCCGGCTGGCGTCGATGCTCGGCGAACGTGCCGCGGGCGAGCTCGAAGCGGCGCTCGAGGTGTTCGTCGTCAGCGGGCTCGATCGCCTTCGCGCCGGAGCCCTGGGCCGGCACGCGGTCCCAGGTCAGCCGGAGCGCGCGGCTCCGCGCGAGCGCGCGAAATCCGGCCGATTCGTAGAGGGTCCGGGCGGCGACGTTCCGCGGATCGACGTTCAGGGTGACGGCGGTCGCGCCGCGCGCCTTCGCGCGGGCGAGCACGTCGAGGAGGAGGGCGCGCCCCGCCCCGGTGCGCCGGGCCTCCGGCGCCGACACGATCTGCGAGAGGTGGGTCGTGTCCGCGAGCGGGCGCCAGAAGGTGAACCCGACGACCCGACCGCCCCGCTCCGCGAACGCGGAGTTTGGCGCCATTTCCTGGGCGAATTTGGAGGCCGAGACGGGCGCGTCGTCGAGGCCGAGCTCGGCGAAGAGCCGCACGTAGGCCTCGTAGTCTCCCGCCTCGGCGTCGCGGATCTCGAGGCCGGTCATGGGTTCCATAAGTGCGCATCCCCGCGGCTTTTCGCAATTGCTCCGCGCTCCGAAGCAACCTTGTCCCTCCTCATTTGACCGTGATATTCCTCGGCGCACCATGAAGCTTTGGCGCCTTGGCCTTGGGCTGACAGTTCTCGTCATCGGCTGCTCCAGCGGTGCGGACGAGCCGTACAAGCCCACGCCGGAATGGTCGGGCCGCAAGCCCTCGCTGCCGCCGCCGCCGACCCTCCCGTCGACGCCCATCAAGGCCGGCGATGCGTACTCGATCTACGGCGCCTCGCATCACCTTCGCTCGCGAATCCACAACAACGACGTGACGAAGGCGAGCATCACGATCGTCGGCTACATCGTCGAAGAGAACATCGGCGACGCCCCGAAGTGCGCGATCCACAAGATCGGCAAGAAGGATCCCGATGACTGCCCGCCCGCGGGCTCGCCGCCGATCGACATCCCCTCGTTCTGGATCGCGGACGAGAAGGGCGCCGGCAAGGACAAGCCGCGCATCCGCGTCCTCGGCTGGGCGAAGAACTGGGCCACCGTCTTCGAGGCGATGGAGAAGTACAAGAACATGAAGGAGATCAAGGATCCCGCCAAGGACTTCTTCAAGGACGACACGTGGCAGGTCGACGTCCCGTTCCCGCTCCCCGCCGTCGGCGCGAAGGTGAAGGTGACGGGCAAGTACGGCTACTCGTTCTCGAAGGCGTCGAGCGGCATCGTCTCCGATCCGACCTACGGCGTGATGACCTACGAGAAGGTCGAGTACGTCGAGCAGGCGCCCGAGAAGGCCGCCTTCAAGAACAAGTAAGGCCGACGGCCCCGTCGACGCCCGCGCACCGGAGGGGTAGGCTCTACGCATGAGCTGGCGCGGATTGGGGGTCGTCGTCATCGGTGCGCTCGTGCTTGCCACGGGCGCGATCGTCATGCCTGCCTGCGTCGGCGACGAGGCACCCATCGGAGCGGCGGTGGCGGGTGACAGCGGGCCAGCGCAAGAGACGACGCCCGGGCCGGCCGCGCTCGGTGCCAACGGCGTCCAGTGTGCGGACGGCAAGACGTGCCAGTCGGGCCTCTGCATCGACGGCGTTTGCTGCGCCGAGAAGTGCGACGGCGTCTGCGAGAAGTGCAACATGGCCGGCGCGCTCGGCGTCTGCTCCGCGGTGCCGGAAGGTCAGGATCCGGACAAGGAGTGCCTCCCCGCGCCGCTGCCCGACGCCGGCGCGCCCCCGGCGGACGCTGGAGGCGACGGCAGCACGGACGGCGGCGACGACGCGGGCGACGCAGGCGAGCCGGCGGACGCGGCGCCGCCCGCTCCGTCGTTCGACCTCCCCGACGGAGGGTATCCGACGACGAACGAGTCCGCGTGCGCCGGCAAGTGCAACGGCAAGCGCGCGTGCGCGTACCCGAAGAACGACACGTCGTGCGGTCCCAGCTTCTGCGGGAACACCTCCACCGAAGCGCGCGCGGTCTGCGACGGCGCGGGTCACTGTACGTACGAGACCGGGACGTGCACCGCCTACGCGTGCCCGAGCAAGTCCGCAGGTTGCAAGACGGCCTGCGCCGCGCCCGAGGATTGTCTCGAGACCCACTTCTGCGAAGGCGCGACCGGAGTCTGCAAGCCGCGTCTCGCGACCGGCGTGTCGTGCACGCGCGGGATCGAGTGCACGACCGGCTACTGCATCGACGGCATCTGCTGCAACACCGCGTGTGACACGTCGGTAGCAGGCGGAGGGTCGTGCTCGACTCCCAGCAAGCTCGGTCAATGCGTCTGCGGCGCGTGCCCCGGTGGCACCTGTCAGCTCTACTACCGCGATGCCGATGCGGATGGGTACGGCGACGTCCGCGGAACGACGGCGAACGGCAACGCGAAGTTCGCCTGCGCAGGCTCGCCTCCGGCGGGCTTCGTCGAGGACCACACCGACTGCTTCGACGCGGTCGGACCGGTCGGGCCCAAGGTTCATCCGAACCAGGCCGAGTGGTTCACGACCGCCTACACGGATGCCGACGGCCAGCCCTCGTTCGACTACAACTGCTCCGGCGGACCGGACAAGGAGACGAACGACACCTTCCACTGCGGCGTCTGTTACAGCTATGTGTTCCAGCCGGTCTCGCCCGTCATCCTTCCGGTGTGCATCGCGAAGTACCTAGGGTCGTGCTCTTCGGCGGGCCAGCAAGGCGTGCACGGCTGTAGCTGCTACAGCGACAACAACTCGGCGTTCTTCTCGTCCATCGTCGACTGCGGAAAGACGGGCTACACGGTCCAGTGTGGGACGTGCTCCAGCGCGTCCGGGGACCCCTCGCTCACGAACTATCAGTCGAAGCAGCAGCGCTGCCACTGAGCGCCTCGTGAGGCTCCCGCTCAGGCTCCCGCTCAGGCGAGGAGCTGCTGCACTTCACGTGCGGCCGTCGAGCTGGCGGCCGGCGCGAGGACGCGCAGCATCGTCTGACGCTCCGTCGCGCTGAAGCCGCCGCCCGTCTGCGCGATCCAGTGGCTCGCGACGAGCGCGCCGGCGCCGACGGCAAAGGCCGCGTCGTTCTGCTCCGGACCGAGGACGAGCGGCTCGGGATCGTCCTTGCCGAGCTGCTGCGTCGCGGCGGCGAGCGCGCGATCGCGAAGGAGGTCGACGGCGACGAAGAGCGCCTTGGTCGCGCGGCCGAGGAAGAGGCGCTTCGTGGCGCGGCCGAGCGCCGTGTTCACCGCGCCTTGTGGCAGGAGCGCGAGCGCGCGCGTGACGATGGTGCGTCCGGCGTGCGTCGCCGTGAGCGAGAGGTTCTGGTGCGACCAGATGAACGCGGGCGTGGCGCGGTCGATGGTGGCGAGGTCGGTGAGCGGCGTCTTCTGCAGGAAGGCCTCGATGACGGAGGCGAAGCGATTCAGATCGACGGCGGCGCCGCTCGTCGGCAGGTCCATGAGCGGACGCGGCGTCTTCGTCTGGGTCACGCGGCGGAGCTCCGGCCAGGCAGTGAGGCGCGCGGGCGGCTCCGTGCCGAGGAAGCGCTGCGAGCCGGTCCACCAGCGCACGTCGATGTCGGTGCGTGCGAGGTCGAACATGCGCGCGAACCAGGTGTGGCGCGAGAGGGCGTCGCCCACGCTCTCCGGCGGCGGGATGCGATCGAGCGTGAGCTGCGCGACCTCGAGGAGGCGCTTCGGGCCGCTCCGGCGGAAGGTGGCGTCGAAGCCGGGGTGCGTGGCCTGCACCAGATCGTGAAGCACGGCCGCGAGCGCCCATTCGTTGCCGGTCGGCGCGGGATCGAACATGTCGACGGGGGCGAGCTTGCGCGCGGTGCGAACACGGGCGAGGCCGCAGCGCGAGAGGAGATCGGGATCGAGGACGGGCGCGCGATGGTCGCCGATGAGGAGCGCGTTCTTTCCGCCGAACGGCTTCTCCGGGACCATCTCTCCGCCGACGACGAGCGGACCCAGGAACGTCCTGAAGAGCCGCTCGCAGAGCGTCTGCGGATCGTCCTTCGCCATTCAGCGTCCTGGCGGCAGCTGTGGGGTGCCTTCGGGAGGAGCCTCGGGCGGCGTGACCTGCGAGAGCGCGAACATGCCGAGCGGCTCGAGCTTGAGGTCGACGGGCTTCTCTTCGAGCGCCTTCGCGATCGCGTCGGCGACGAGGGGCTCCCAGGCCTGCGCCTCGAGGAGCGCGGTCTCGAGCGGCGAGAACGCGCTCTCCTCGACCGCGATCGCGCGCGCGGTCGTGTCGATGAAGAGCACCTGCGAGGACGCGGCGCCGAGCGCGCGGTACAGGACCTCGGGCGCGACCGCGGGCGTCACGTCGTAGCCCGCGGGGATGAAGAGGTTCGGATGGAACTCGACGAAGAACATGCCGAGCGGCACTGCCTCGATGCCCTGGCTCGAGCAGAGGAACGCGCCCTTCTCCGTGAGGGCGACCTGGCAGCGGAGGATCGTCTGATGCGGGAGCGCGTAGGCGATGCGCCGGAGGAGCGGGATCTGGTTCGGCGGGATCCACGTCGCGGTGACGTTCTTCCAGGGCGAAGGCGAGGGGACCACCCGGAGCGGGACGCGCACCGGCTCGGGCAGCTTCGTCGCGATCGCCTTGAGGGCGTCGCCGCCGGTGTCGTTCCGGAGCTCGACGCGCGCAAACGCGCGGAGGTCGCCCATCTGCGGCATCTTCTCGAGCGTCCACGGCTCGTCACCGCGACCACGAAGGAGCACCATGCCCTGCGGATCGAACACGGGGCACGCGCGGAGGGCGACGGGGTGGCGATAACCCATCTCGACCGCGACACCCGGGCCGGCGGGCAGGAACGTGGTGAGACCGGGCGTGCCGGCCATGAGCGGCCGCATGCGCTTCGGCAGCTCGGGGACCCGCATGACGTAGCGGCGGACCGGGCCTTCGTCGAAGGCGCTCTCGGGCGGCCACTCGCCGACCGCGACCTCGCCCTCGACGCGTGAGCGCACGAAGTAGTGGATGAGCGCGGGGCCGAGCCCCTGCTCGGCGACGATGAAGCGCGGGCCGTTGTCGTCGATCGTCGAGGGGTCGACGTGAGGCATGAGCCGCAGGAGCAGCGACTTCAGGCCGACTGTCTTGTCCACGCCGTACACCTGCGTGAATCGATCGTGATAGAGGACGAGCGCGGCGTCGGTGGAGATGAGCTGCGTCGCGTCGTACCCGAAGGGCGCGGCCGCGTCCCGGTACTGCACGAAGTGACGCGACGTGCCAGTGAAGGTGAAGCCGCCGACGAGCCGCGCCGTCTCTGCGACGCGGTCCATGCGATCGCTCGACTCCGCCGCGAACGTGAGCGTGATCTCGCGGGTCCCGAGCTTCGACTGGACCAGCTCGATGACGAGCGAGGACATCAAATCCTCGAGCGAATGCTCCCGCGTGTAGACCGACAGCCAGGCCACGAGGCGATCGAGGGAGGGAAGGAGGACGAGCCCCTTCGCACCCAGGGCGACGCCCTTGCCTTCGAGACCGAGACCGGGAGTCCGGAGGCGGGTCTGGTGTAGCGCGATGCGTTCGAGCATCCGAAGTGCCCGAGAGTACACGAGTCTGCGACCGACGCCGGCCCCGCCAGGCCCCACCCCTGATCGAGCGGTACGCTGGTGTCCTACATCGGAGACAATTGGATCCAGCGAGGCTCAAAAAATCAACGTCGGTGCGGCTAAGTTGTTGAAAATACTTGGGTGGAGAGGGTGGCATTGTGTGTGCTGAAGTGGGTGACACGACGCGGGCCGACCGCCTGCTCACCAAGGAACCCTCCCGATGAACCTCGCTCGCAGCCTCACCGTCCTCGCTCTCCCCCTTGCCCTGGTCGGCTCCTTCGCCATGACGGGCTGCGCTGCCGACGAGACGAGCGACGAGGCCGAGGGCGAGGTCTCCGAAGACGAGCTGAAGAAGGGCTCGGCGGAGCAGTGGGTCTACGCAGGCACGCTCCCGCACCTCGACGATCCCTCGATCACGGTGTCGCTGACGGTGCACACCGCGCGCGTCACGGGCTATCTCCCCGCCGGCTACGACAAGAACGAGCTCCCGTACTACGCCGACACCCTCCAGGAGGGCGCCCGCACGAAGATCGCCGTCGTCTACCCCATCGCGACCGGGGCGCACGTCAACTCGCAGGGCACGAGCTATCACATCAACCGCGCGTCGCCGTGGGTCCCCTCGGACAGCAAGGCGACGTGGGGCGGCTTCCCCTTCATTCCGTACAACGGCGGCATCGCGTTCCACGGCCCGATCACGTTCGAGGACGGGCAGTGGCATCTCCTGCGCGGGCCCGTCTCGCACGGCTGCAACCGCATGAAGGGCGAGCACGTCACCGAGCTCGCGAACCTCATCGGCGTCGACATGACGGACGAAGTGCATCGCGCCGGCGTCACGGGCCTCGATGTTCCCGTCACCGTCATTCGCAAGCCCGACACGTGGAAGGGCCACCAGGTCGACGTCGACTACCCGACCCAGCCCGGCGTGAAGCGCCCGACCGGCGACGTCCAGATGTTCAAGTCGTGGGACGCGAACCAGCTCAAGAGCTTCGTCTGCGCGCTCAACGGCGCCGACGTGCACGGCGGCAAGATCCCGGCGAACTACTGCGAGAGCAAGCGCGGTCTCAAGGACACCATCGACGCGCGCACCGGCCGCTGACCGGTCAGCCATCGACTCGGCGCATCGCCGTCTCGATCACCCGGTCGCGGCGCGCCGATTGCATCGCGGCCACACTGCGAATAAAGCCGCGGAATGCGTTCCGTCGCCATCCTCGCCTCGTTCGGAGTTGCTGCCCTCGTCTTCGCGTGCGGAGGGGAGACGCCGCCGCCCAACACGCCGCCGCCGGCGCCGACCGTGATGCAGATGCCGCCGGACAAGATCACCGGCGAGCCGCCCGCGCCCACGGGCGTCGACAAGGCGGCGCTCGACCCGAGCGTGAAGCCCTGCGACGACTTCTACCAGTACGCCTGCGGCACCTGGATGAAGACGACGGAGATCCCCGGCGACGAGTCGGCGTGGTCGCGCAGCTTCAACGTCATTCACGATCGTAACGAGGAGATCCTCCACCAGATCCTCGAGAGCTACGCGAAGGGCGAGAGCCAGAGCGAGCCTTACGCGAAGCAGCTCGGCGACTTCTACGGCTCGTGCATGGACGAGAAGGCGATCGAGGAGGCCGGCGTGAAGCCGCTCGAGCCGTGGTTCAAGGCGATCGACGGCGTGAAGGACCCCGCCTCGCTGACGAAGCTCCTCGGCCGCTTCCAGGCGGAGCTCGGCAGCGGCATCGTCTTCGACATCGGCGCGGCGCAGGACTACTCGGACGCCAACCAGGTCCTCGGCCAGCTCTGGCAGGCGGGCCTCGGCATGCCCGAGCGCGAGTACTACCTCGACGCGAAGCCGAAGTTCGCGGAGCTCCGCACCAAGTACGAAGCGCACGTCGCGGCGATGCTCATGCTCGCGGGCGACAAGGAAGACAAGGCCAAGGCCGGCGCGAAGAAGGTCATGGAGCTCGAGACGCGCCTCGCGAAGGCGTCCATGACGAAGGAAGACCTCCGCAAGCCGAAGATGTACGCGCACCGCACCGTCAAGGCGGAGCTCGGCAAGACCGCCGCCGGCGTGCAGTGGGACGCGTGGCTCGACGGCGCGAAGGTGAAGGACGTGAAGCTGTTCAACGTGGGACAGCCCGACTTCATGAAGGAGGTCGGCGTCATGATCGCCAAGGTGCCAGTCGCGGACTGGAAGACCTACCTCCGCTGGCACCTGCTCCGCATCCACGGCAACGAGCTCTCCGCGAAGTTCGTCGACGAGAAGTTCAAGTGGCGCCGCGAGCTCACGGGCGCGGACAAGCTCCCCGTGCGCTGGAAGCGCTGCGTGCGCACCGTCGACAGCGAGATGGGCGAGGCGCTGGCGCAGCCGTTCGTGAAGAAGACGCTCGGCACCGAGGGCAAGGCCAACGTGGTCGGCATGGTGCAGGCGATCGAGAAGGTCATGCACGCGAACATCGAGCAGATCGCGTGGATGGACGAGCCGACGAAGAAGGCGGCCTTCGCGAAGCTCGCCAAGATCGGCAACAAGATCGGCTACCCGGACAAGTGGCGCGACTACTCGAAGCTCGAGATCGTTCGCGGCAACTATGTGCAGAATGCATCGAAGGCGAGCGCCTTCGAGTACGCGCGCCAGGTGTCCAAGATGGACAAGCCGGTCGACCGCAGCGAGTGGCAGATGAGCCCGCCGACGGTGAACGCGTACTACGACGCGCAGCTCAACGAGATGGTGTTCCCCGCCGGCATCCTTCAGCCGCCGTTCTATTCGAACTCCACGCCCCGCGCGACGAACTACGGCGGCATCGGCATGGTCATGGGCCACGAGCTCACGCACGGCTTCGACGACGAGGGCCGCCAGTTCGACGCCGAAGGCAACCTGAAGGACTGGTGGGCGAAGAGCGTGAACGAGGAGTTCGAGCGCCGCGCGAGCTGCGTGAAGAAGCAGTTCGACGACTACACCGTCCTCGACGGCGTCCACGTGAACGGCGAGCTCACCCTCGGCGAGAACATCGCGGACCTCGGCGGCGTGAAGCTCGGCCTCAAGGCCCTGCAAGCGCAGCCGCCGGCCCCGCCGGGCGGCAGGCCGGAGTTCACGCCGGAGCAGGAGTACTTCCTCGGCTTCGCGCAGGGCTGGTGCACGAAGATGCGCGATCAGCAGCTCCGCACCCTCGTCGCGACGAACCCGCACAGCCCGCCCCACCTCCGCGTGAACGGTCCGCTGTCGAACCTCCCCGAGTTCGCGAAGGCGTTCTCGTGCGGCGCCGACGCGAAGATGATGCGGAAGGATCGCTGCGAGGTCTGGTGAGCGCAGCGAAGACGAGGCCAGGATTCGCGCCCACACGGGCGCGAGTCGGTCTCATCGCGCGGACAGCATCGTGACGAGCGCCTGCGCCTGCCTCGACTCGTCGTCCCGCTCGCGCGATCTCCCGTAGATGCGGGCGGCCGCCTCCGCCGCGTGCCGCGCGCCACCGAGATCGCCGAGCGACTGCAGCGTCAACGCGGTGTTGAAGAGCAGGTCGGCGTCTTCCGGCAGGATCTGGAGCGCGGTGCGGTAGTCGGTGAGCGCGTTTGCATGGTCACCGAGGGCGTGGCGCAGGGCTCCGCGATTCTGATAGGCCACGACGCAACCACGGTCGAGCTCGAGCGCCCTCGAGTAGTCGTCGATCGCGCCCTCGATATCGCCGCTCGCTTGCCTCGAGACGCCGCGGCGAAGGAACGCGCCGACTCCGCTCTCGTCGAGGTGGATGGTGTGCCGGAACGTCGCGTCGACGAGCGTCCTCGGCCGGGAGGGGGGCCGCGAGGATGGGGACTTCGTCGTCCCGAGCGGGTTCACGTGCGGATCGACCTTCACGCTCGCCCAGCCGCTGTCGTTCTCCGTCCGGTCGGGATCGAAGTCGGATGCCAGCGCCTCGGGCGGATGGTCGAGGAGCGCGTCGCGAATCGCGGCCTGCATCGTCCTCGCGTCGGGCCAGCGCGCGTCGCGCTCGGGCAGGAGCGCCCGGTCGACGATCTCCGCGACGTCGGATGGTATGGACGACAGGATCTGCCGGACCGGCGGCGCCGTCTCGCACATCGCAGCGAGGAGCAGCTCGCTCGCGGTACGTCCTTCGAAGACGTGTCGTCCCGAGAGCAGCGTGAACATGGTCGCTCCGACCGCCCAGATATCCGACCGCGCGTCGACCTCTGCCACACGGCCGCGCGCCTGTTCGGGTGGCATGAACGCCGGCGTTCCCATGAGCGAACCGGGTTGGGTCAGGCTCGTCCGTCCGAGCTCTCGGAGCCGAGCGATCCCGAAGTCGAGGACCTTGACGCCCCCGCCGGTGGTGCAGAAGACGTTCTCCGGCTTGAAGTCACGGTGGATGACGTTCAGCGCGTGCGCCGCCGCAAGGACATCGAGGGCGCGCTCGGCGATGAAGAGCACGTCCCCAGGGGCGAGCCGGCCGCCCACGCGAGCGGCGAGCGAAGCGATGTCCTCCCCTTCGAGGAGCTCCATGACGAGGAACATCACCCCGTCCTCATCGACGTCATCGTCGAGGATGGCGACCACACCGGGATGCTCGATGCGATTGACGACGTAACCTTCGCGGAAGAATCGCTCTCGAATGCTCACGTTGAGCATGAGCTGGGGATGCATGACCTTGACGGCGTAACGCTTCCCCGTCCGGTGGGTCGCGGCATATACCGAGGCCGTTCCGCCCACTCCCAGGAGCCGGTCGAGACGGAGCTTTCCGCGGAGGACCTTGCCGATGCGGGAGCGCGCTACGACGTCGGCTTCATCGAGCTCGGCGCCTCCCATTCGAGGAGATCGTCGATGGTCGCCACAGGGTTGTCAACGGCTACAGGGGCCAGGGCGCACGAAGGGTACCGAGCGTCTCCATCTCCGCGGGCGAAGTCCTACCTGCGTGAGAGCCCGGAGAAGAAGCCTTCCGCGGCCCACTGCTGGAACCACGCGCCGACATCGGCCTCGTCGCCCACGTCGCTCTCGAAGGCCTCGTCGAGCGAGGCCCCGCGGACGAGCGGGCTCAGGAGCGCGAACTGGCCGGGCGAGAGCGACATGCGCCAGATCTTCATGTCGAGCCGATACACCGCGACCCGCTCGGACGCAGGCGCGGGGATCGCCGGCGACGCCTCGTCGTGAAACGCCTGATAGTAGGCATTCGCCGGGTACTCGAGCTGGTGGAGCCGGAGGCTCGGGGAGGCCACGAGCGCGACGTTGCCCCACTCCGAAGGATCGATCTTCGCGAGCGCGTCGGGCGCCATCTTCGTCGACTCCGCGGCGTGAATCGCCTCCACCACGGACCACTCGAGCGCCGCGAGATCGGACGCGAAGTGCTCGCCCTTGTTCTTCAAGAACGCCGGCATCGACTGCCCGAAGACGTTCAGGCTGAAGGAGCGCGACGGGTGCGTCTCGATGTACTCGCGGCAGAGCGCCTCCGCGCGCTCGCGTCCGAGCGCGTGGAAGACGGCCGGATAGTCGTCTTCGAGGCACTCGATGAGGCGCGCCACGTACGCGTGGCGATAGACGTGCAGTCGATCGCTCGGCGTCTGCTTCGAGCTCGGCGTGACGTACTCGGCGACGTCGGGCGACTCGTCTTTCGCCATGATCGCGCCGACGAGCCATTTCTGCGTCTCTTCCAGCGTGCTCACGACTTGGCCTTCATCGCGTCGGCGTGGACGACCTCGAACTCGGGGATCTCGGCGTCCCACTCGAGGAGCACCGAGGCGTTCGTGCGCGGGCGGACCGTTCGGTAGAGGTCCCAGACAGGATCGGGCACGGGACCAATGTGCGAGTCCACGATGTGCGTGCCGTGATTCGTGTGACCCGCGAGGTGGATCTGCACGACGCGGTCCCAGGGGATCGCGTTCAGGTAGGTCTCGGCGTCGTACCCGTGGTTCTGCGAGCTCACATAGACGTTGTTCACATCGAGGAGGAGCGCGCAGTCCGCCTCCCGGGCGAGCGTGGCGAGGAACTCCCACTCCGTGAAGTCGCCGCCCTTGAGCTCGAGGTAGCTCGAGGGGTTCTCGAGCGCGATCGGCGCGTCGAGGAAGTCCTGCACCTCTTTCACGCGGCGCACCACGTGACGAAGCGCCTCCTCGGTGTACGGCATCGGCAAGAGGTCGTGGGTGTTCCGCCCGGCGACGCCGGTGAAGCAGAGGTGGTCGGAGACCCACTTCGCCCGGGTGCGCTGCTTCAGCGCGCGCAGCTCGGTCAGGTACGCGCGGTCGAGCGGGTCCGACGAGCCGATCGACATCGACACGCCGTGCATCGCGATCGGATATTTTTCGGCGATCTCATCGAGGATCGCGAGCGGCCGACCCTGGGTCAGCATGTAGTTCTCGCTCAGGATCTCGAACCAATCGACCGGCGGGGAGTGCTCGAGGATGTGTGCATAATGCACCGTCCTCAGCCCTAGCCCGATCCCCAGCTCGGGGACTCCAAAACGATTCGTCATGGGGTACTGCGGGAAAGGAAAGAGCGCGAGGTCGGGCGCTACCAGGTAGCGCCACGACTCGCGCCCTTCGTGAGCCGATCAGGCCGTCTTGCAGCCGCCCTGGCCCTTGCAGGCATTCTGGCCCTTGCAGGCGTTCTTGTCGGACTTGCAACCGCCCTGGCCCTTGCAGTCGTTCTGGCCCTTGCACGCGTGCTTCGCAGCCGGAGCCGCGGGCGCGCTGCTGGTCGCCGGCGCCGAGGTGGGTTTGACGTGCCGTCGGGCGAAGCGGTGGCTGGCTTGTCGCCGCCGCACGCAACCGCGAGGCCTCCGAGGATACCAGCGGCAGCAGCAGCGATCAGGGCAGTCTTCTTCGCGTTCATGATTCTCCTCCTTCATTCTCTCTGGCGCAGGGTCACCACGCGCGCCCAACGGTACGCGAGGTGACGCCCGGTGGTTTCATTTCGAATGCGGTTTCCGTCGCTCCGTCCGTCATCACGGACGGTCGGCCAGCATGACGGCGCCAAGCACGGCGGCGGCCACGGTCTCCGTCCGCAAAACGAAGGGTCCGAGCGAGGTCGGGACCCAGCCGCGGCCCTGAGCGGCAGCGATCTCGGCGGGCGCGAGCCCGCCTTCGGGGCCGATCGCGAACGCGACGGACGACGACGCCGACACCTGGAGGAGGGGGCCGAGCCGCTCGGTCGCGTGCGGATCGAGGACGAAGCGCGCGTCGCACGTCGCGCGTTCGAGCGCCTCCGTCCAGTCGAGCACGCCCTCGACCGCCGGCGTGTCGCCGCGCCCGCACTGGCGCGCCGCCTGCTCCGCGATGCGCAGCCAGCGCGTGCGCTTCGCCTCCGCGCGCTCGGGATCCGTCTTCACCACGGATCGCTCCGCGCGCGCCACGATCACCCGCGAGGCGCCGAGCTCCGTCGCGTCGCGCACCACGACATCGACCTTGTCGCCCTTCGCGAGGCAGTACACGAGCACGAGCTCACGCTTCGCCACCACGCTCGCGGGACGAACGTTCTCGATCGAGATGGTGCGCTCGTCGACGAGCGTGGCATCGGCCTCCGTCCTCGCCTCCGGATCGAACGCGATGAAGCGATCGCCCGCGCGGAGCCGCCGGACGCGCACGAGATAGCGCGCGGTCTCGCGCCAGCGTCGTCGCGAGGCCGGCGATCGGCGCGCGGATCACGGCTTGCGCAGCGCGAGCAAGGTCCACTCGCCGAGCTCCGGAGACGAGAGCAGCTCGAAGTCGGCGTAGGCCGCGCGCACGTCGTCGCGCTGGGGCACGAGCACGCCGGAGAGGAAGAGGAGGCCGCCGGGCGCGACGTGCCGGGCGATCTCGCTCGCGAGCGATGAGCACCTTCGCCTCGATGTTCGCGAGCACGAACGGCGAGACGAGCTCACGTCCGCGAGATCGGTGGTGCTCGCGTCGATGCGCGCGTCGAGGTGGTTCCGCTGCGCGTTCTCCTTCGTGACCTCGATCGACTCCGCGTCGATGTCGACCGCGACCGCGTCCTTCGCGCCGAGGACGAGCGCGATGAGCGCGAGGACGCCGCTCCCGCAGCCGATATCGAGGACGGTCACGCCGGCGAGCCCTCTCGTGCTCGCGGATCGAGCGCGCCACGAGGCGCGTCGTCTCGTGGAGCCCGGTGCCGAACGCGCGCCCCGGCTCGAGCTCGAGGACGTGCTCGCCGGGCTTTGCCTCGTATGTCTCCCACGGCGGTCGCACCACGACGCCGGGCGCGATCGCGAACGGACGGTAGTGCTCCTTCCACGCGTCGCGCCACGCGTCGCCGACGATCTCCTCGTAGCGCGCGACGAGCTCGCTATTCCCGAGCTCCGCGATCGCTTCGTCCGCGTCGCCCTTGCTCGAGAACGCGGCCACCAGCGTCACCTTGTCCGACGCGTTCGACTTCGCGAGCGTGCCGAGGTCACGCTCCTCCACCCCTTCGGCGCCGAGCTCGAACAGGAGGGCGCTGATCTCGTCCACCTGCTCGGGCGTGACGTCCACGTGGACATACGGATATCTCGGCTCACTCATGGGTCACCAGTGGAGCGTCGCCGTCGACCATTCCAGGTACGCGGTCTTGCGTCCCTTCGGGGCCGTGAGATAGAGCGCCGCGCCGCCGGCGACGAGCGCGGTCTGCTGGCCAGCGAGACGGTCGCGACGCCGGCCGCACGCCTGCTGCTGGATCCCTGCTCGAAGCCTGTTCAGGAGTACGCCCGCCGATACCCGGCTTCCGTCGAGTTCGGTGGCGATGGCCATGACGAAGATGTCCGCTGGCGAGCGCGCCTACGCCGACTTCGTGCCGTGATGCCGAGCGCGTGCTGCAGGCCTCGGATTGCCTGTTCCGCTGCGCTACGACCCGCCGAGGGCCGCCGCTACCGCCTGAGCCCGGGGACCTCGATCGTGACGAGGTGCCTGCGGGCACCTGATCTGGCCTGTCCACGCCTTCGCGTCGGGCGCGCCTGCGTGGACTTCGTGGCTGGCCGTGGGATCGACCGGCACCGGTACGCCGATCTCGGTGATGTCGACGACGCCCGTGTCGCGCACGAGCTGGATCCAGGCGCCGCGCCGGCGCGGTCTTGATCGTGAGCCGAGCGAGCTCGGCTCGAGCCGAGCGGCGGCCGAGGCGCTTCGCTCCGTGGGCGTCGGCCTTGCTGGCTGCGCAGATGCGCGGGTGGCCCTGGAAACGCGACCCACGCGCTCGCGACGCGCCCCGCGCGCTCGTGGCACTCGCCGAGCGCGAGCAAGGTGCCTCCGCTCGGCGCGAGCTCCTGACTCTTCGCGAGCTTCTGACAGGCCTCGTCGAGCCGTCCCGCATCGAGCGCACGCACGCCCTCGTCGAAGAGGAGGGTGGCGGCGGCGACCCGATTCGTATCCTCAGCGCGTGCGGAGGCCGCGGAGAGTGCGATCGCCGCGGAAAACAGCGCGCATCGCCAGGTGGCTCGTACGCCCATCGCGCGAGGAGCAGGCTATCACCATGTCGTACGCTTGTGGTTGGTCCACGGCGGCTCGCGAACGGGCGCCGCCGGGAGCGCCAAGGGCGGCGACTTCTGCGACGCGGACGGGGACCCCTTCGTCGTGGGACGCGACTTCGTGGCGGAACCCGACGCTGGAAGCTCCATCGCCGAGGCCTCCGGCTCCGCGGGCGGTTCGATCCGTCTCTCGGGTTCGATCCGTCTCTCGGGTTCGATCCGTCTCTCGGGTTCGATCCGTCTCTCGGGTTCGATCCGTCTCTCGGGTTCGTTGGGCGCGGGCGGATCCTTCGTCGCCACGGGGATCGCGATCGCGCTCTCGAGCGACAGCGCGGCCGGGGCGGCCGACGGATCGTGCTCGGCGTGTGTGCGAGCGAAGATCGTGATGCCGCCGATGACCACGATCGCGGCCGCGAGCGCCGCCACCATCGGCCCGCGAGCGCCGATGTCGCGCGGTCTCGGGACCCCGTCCGCGCGATCGACCGCGCGCGAGAGCGCGTCCGTGAGCTCGGCGATCGATTGATAGCGACGGCTCGGGTCCTTCTGCAGGCACCGCCTCACGATCGCGCGGACCTCGCCCGGGACGTCGTCGTCCAGCGGGGCCGGCTCGCCGTGCAGGATGCTCGCGAAGATCTCGTGGATCTCGTCGCCCGCGAACGTCTCCTTGCCGGAGATGAGCTCGTGGAGCACGACGCCGAGCGACCAGATGTCGGTGCGCACGTCCACGTCTTTGGCCGCCTTCACCTGCTCCGGAGACATGTAGCCCGGCGAGCCCATGACCTCCTGATCTGCGGTGACGGCGCGCTTCTCCTGTGTCGCCATCGACGCGAGGGTCTTCGAGATGCCGAAGTCGAGGACCTTGATCACCGGCGCCCCCTCGCGCGAGCGAGTGAGGAAGAGGTTCGCGGGCTTGATGTCGCGATGGATGATGCCCTGCGCGTGTGCCTCCGCGAGGCCCAGGCAAGCCTGGCGCACGAAGTCGACCGCCTCGTCGACGGGCAGCTTGCTGCGATGCTCCATCAAGGTCGCGAGGTCGACGCCGTCGAGGCGCTCCATCACGATGAACGGGAGCACGGGGCCGCTGCGCGTCCGCGCGGTGCCGACGTCGGAGATGCGCGCGACGTTCGCGCTCTTCAGCTTCGCCGCGGCGCGGGCCTCGGTGAGAAACCGCCTCACCGCGTCCGGGTTTCCGGCGCGTCCAGGCAAGAGCACCTTGATCGCGATCGGCGCGTCGAGCTCCACGTGCGTACCCGCGAGCACGACCGCCATACCGCCCTGGCCGAGGAGCTGGTCGACGCGATACTTCCCGGCGAGGACCTCGCCGAAGGCGATCGGGAGCGAAGCCTCGGGGGGAACGGAGCTCCGCGGCGGGTGGAGCGAGCGAGACACTCGTGTCGATCTTATCCGTCGTGGACGGAGGGCGCTACCGACCACCAGCGACGTCGCAACACGCGGCAATCCGGAGGTTTTTCGGGTCGCTAATGGCAGTTGGGGTTCTTGCCGGGGCACGTTCGCGTGGGAGCGTCGTCGTCGTCCCCGTTCCCGGTGCAGCACTCGACGAGCTTGTTGCAGAAGTCCTTCGCGCCCGAGCCGTTCGCGCACTCCTGTTCACACACCTTGTTCGCGCCGTGGCACTCCGCCTTTTCACAGCTGCTCCCCGTCCCGCAGATGAACTTGCACGTGTTCGCTTCGCAGTCGGCGCTCTCGCAGCTCCCATCGCGACAGTCGAAGACGCAGGTCCCGCCGCCGGAGCAGTCGAGGCCTTTGCATCCATCTTCATGGCAGATGAAGACGCAGGTCTGTCCCTCGGGACAGATGAAGGTCTTTGGGCAGAGGAGGTCGATCGCCGAGCACTGCTCGCGCCGGCAGCTGCCGTCCGTGCAGCTTCCGCCCATGGCCAGGCACTGGCCCGGGTTGCACGCCCCCTGCGGGGCGTCCGACGTGTTGCCGCCGTCATCGGGCGTGGATCCGCTCGCGTCGCCCGACGTCGAGCCGCTGCTGCTGCCGCCGCTGCTGGAGCTGCTGCTCGCCGCGCCCGCGTCGTCGACGTAGCGGTTGGTATCGATGCCTACGATCGCACCGCACGCCGCCGGCCCGACGACGAGGCCGGTCAGCGTCGTGATCGATAGCGTTGTGAAGCGACGCACGATCTGGATCGTAGCGTAAACCGGCTCAGGCCGAGGCGCGCGTCGGCGAAAACCAGATCTTTCGCGCGGGGACCGAGACGAGGCTGGCACGGCGGGTGGCCAGGGCTCGCGGAACCCGCTGATTCTGCGCGAGGACGATGCAGGTGAGGCGTCCTCCGTACACGCAGCCGGTGTCGAGCCCCGTGGCCCACGGATGGAGCTGCAGGCCTGGTGCTGCGTTGTGACCGAAGACGATGTGCGGAGCCCCGACGTAGCGCTCGCCCCAGAGGACGTGCCCCTTCACCGAGGGCACGGTGCGGATACGCATCATCGTGCTCGGTTTCTGCGCCTCGAACGAGAGGGTGGGATCGACGCCGGCGTGCACCACCCTGAGATCGTGCTCTGGAAGATCGAACCAGATCGGCGACGAGCGAAGCATGACGAGGTCGATGGGACGAAGCCTCCGCGCGAGGTCGCGGTGGATCTTGCCGATCGCCACGCGCGTGTCGTCCTTCGGCGTCGCGGCACCGCGGATCCATCGTCCGCGCGCGTCTTCGTAGTCGAGGAGCTTCTGCTCGTGATTGCCGCGCACGATGATGGCGCCGGTCGCGCGCGCGATGTCGAGGACCTTCAGCGACGCGGGACCACGCGCGACGAGATCACCGACGAAGACGAGCCGGTCTCCGGCCGCGAAGGCCACCTTGTCGAGGAGATCCTCGAGCTCGTGCGCGCACCCGTGCACGTCGCCGACGATGATCGTCCGCATGCCCGGTCTATAGGCGCCACATCTTCTCGTCGTCGAGCTTGGCGCGCTTCGGGATCACCACGAGGCCGCCTTCGCTCACGAAGAATCGCTTCTTGTCCGCTTCGACGTTGAAGCCGACCTCGACGCCCGCGGGCACCTCGACGTCCTTGTCGATGATGCAGCGCCGTAGCTTCGCATGGCGGCCGACGCGGACGTTCTCGTAGAGGATGCTCTCCTCGATCTCGGCGAAGGAGTTCACGCGGCAGCCGACGCTGAGGACGCTCCGGTGAATGCGGCCGCCGGAGATGATGCATCCGTGGCAGACCATCGAGTCGGTCGCGATACCGACGCGCGCGTGCGCCTCGTCACGGAAGACGAACTTCGCGGGCGGGTGATGCGTGATGCCGCTGCGGATCGGCCAGCGATCGTTGTAGAGGTTGAAGAGCGGGTGGATGGAGATGAGGTCGAGCTGGGCTTCCCAGTACGCCTCGATGCTCCCGACGTCGCGCCAGTAGCCGATCGCGCGATCGTCCTCGCCCGGCACGCGGTTCGTGGCGAAGTCGTACGCGTAGATGTCCTGTCCGTCCGCGACCATGCGGGGAAGGATGTCGTGACCGAAGTCGTGCTTGCTGGTCTCGACCGCGGCGTCGCGATTGAGCTCGTGAATGAGGTCGTCGGTGCGGAAGATGTAGTTGCCCATCGACGCGAGGCACATCTCCGAGTTGCCCGGCATCGTCGGCGGGTTCTTCACCTTCTCGTGGAAGGCGACGATGCGACCGTCCTTGTCGACCTCGAGGACGCCGAAGTCGGTCGCTTCCTTCTTCGGCACCGGGATGGCGGCGATGGTCGCGGCCGCGTTCCGCGCGATGTGCGCGCTGATCATCTGCCGGACGTCCATCTTGTAGACGTGGTCACCGCCGAAGATGGCGACGATCTCCGGCTTCTCGTCCGTGATGACGTGCTGGCACTGGTAGACGGCGTCTGCCGAGCCTTTGAACCAGG
Organism: Labilithrix sp.; assembly: GCA_046351255.1. Classification (GTDB taxonomy): domain Bacteria; phylum Myxococcota_A; class Polyangia; order Polyangiales; family Polyangiaceae; genus Labilithrix. The sequence continues at coordinate 174,481 of JAXLYU010000020.1, read as the reverse complement.
AGAGGCCGGTGCGCTGCTGCGCCGGGATCGCCTCGATGTACTGGTCGAGCATCGGCGAGAGGCGCCACACGCGCGCGATGTGCTCCTCGAGCGACGCTGACTTGTACTGGGTCAGCACCTTGATGCGGGTGAGGCCCGAGTTGACGAAGTTCGAGAGGACGATGTCGATGATGCGGTAGCGCCCCGCAAAAGGAACGGCGGGCTTCGCGCGGTCCAGTGTGAGCGGGTAGAGGCGTTTGCCCTCTCCACCGGCGAGGACCATGACGAGGACTTGGCTCGGATCGAAGTGCGGGGCCGCGGTCGGCATTCGTGCCGACCCAAGATAGGGCATTTGCCGGCGCTGTCGGTAGAATCGAGACAATGAGCAGCAAAGTGGCCGCGCAGCCCGCCGTCGTGCCGCATGCCCCGGCGAATGCGCCGGATATCCCGCTCGGTCCACCAGTCCCGCTCCCGCAAGCGGCCGACGTTGCGGTCGTGCTTGCGGCCGCGGCCGCAGGGATCGGGCGCGGCACGCCGGGCGCCATGGCGACCGTCCTCGAGCGCCACGGCTCCTCTCCGGGCACCCCGGGGCAGAAGCTCTATCTCGCGGCGGACGGGACGTGCGTCGGCTCCGTCGGTGGCGGCGCCGTGGAGCACGCCGTCCTCCAGGCGCTCGGCGAGATGGTCAAGGACCCCCAGGCGAAGCACGCGATCCGGACCTTCAAGCTCGGCGCGGAGCTCGGCATGTGCTGCGGAGGCCGCCTCGAGGTGCTGATGGAGCCGCTCGGCGCGCTCGTCCCCACCCTCGTCATCGGCGGCGGCCACGTCGCGACCGCGCTCGCGCCCATCCTCTCGCGCGTCGGCTTCGCGATCACGGTCGTCGACGAGCGCGACGCCTGGGCGCACGAAGGCCGGATCCCGGGCGTGACGTGCATCACGGGCGAGTTCGACGAGGTCGGCACGGCGGTCGCGCCCGAGGGCGGCATCTGCCTCGTGATGACGCACGATCATCAGCTCGATCAGGCGGCCATCGAGTGGGCGCTGAAGCGTGGGTTCGCGTTCATCGGCGGCGTCGGCTCTCGCGCGAAGGCGGAGCGCACGCGCCAGCGCCTCGAGGCGAAGGGCTTCTCCGAGGACGATCGCGCTCGTATCCGCATGCCGCTCGGCGTCGACATCGGCGCCCGCTCGCCGGAGGAGATCGCGATCGCCATCGCGGCGGAGATGATCGGCTGGCGCAAGATCAGGCGGTGAATCACCGGGCGCCAAGAATCACGCACGGTACGGTCGGCCTTTTCACCGAGGCCGCGCTACTCGGCCAGACCCTCCGCGATCGCGTCGCTCGAGACGAGTGACGCGTTCCCTCCGCGCTGCGCGAGGACGCGCTCGAAGAGGAGCACGTACCTAACGCGCGCGATGGGGGCATCCCCGGCGAGCGCGAAGTCCTCGGCGAAATGCCCGCGGATCCGGGTGTCGGAGAGCTCCTTGCGGAGCCCGCGCGCGTCCGCGCCCCAGGTGCGTCCGAACACGCGCTCCTCCGACGCGACGATCGCGCCGTCCTCGCGCTCGCCGAACACGAGGAGGCGTGCGCGGCGGAACATGTCGCCCGTCGGAAAGGCGTGACCCGCCCACGCCGTGAGATCGATCCGCGCGCCGCCCGTCGTGCGCGACGCGACGATCTTCACGGACCCTCGTAGCCATTCGAGCGAGTGGCCCGAGTCGAACCGGTGTCTCCGCCGCGGACCGCGCGCCGCCATGTGGCACTGCTGGCAAGGCGAGCTGGCGAGGTCGGATCGGGCGTGCTCCTCGAGCGTTCGCTGCACGAGGTCTGGCCGACCGTCGTTGAACTCGAACTGATGACACCTCTCGCAGGCGCGCTCGGTCGCGAAGGTCGGGTCGACGGTCAGCGCGTGCGGCGACGTGGCCGATGCGCGAGATGCCCTCGGCGTAGCCCCATGGCACGCGATGCAGCCCACTCCGTCCTGCTCGCCGTCGGGCGCGTGGCAACCGTTGCAGAACGCATGATCTTTCGGCTCCTCGAGCGCGAGGCTCGCCTGGTACGTCGCATCCGTGAATGCGACGCGGTGAAAGGACGCGCGATGCTCGCTCGCGACCTCGACATGACAGCCCTCGCACGCCGCGTTGGTGAGCCGATGCGGGGGCTCCGCGCGGTGGCAGCTCGCGAGGGCGAAGACGAGGATGGCGCGGCGAATGGGCCGAGGTTAGCCAATCGCGCGCGGCAGGACGACGGCGAAGGTCGTCCCGGAGTCGGCGGTCGACTCGAGAAGGGCCTCGCCGCCGTGGGCGTGTGCGATCTCGCGCACGATGTAGAGGCCAAGCCCGACGCTGCGTGACCCGCGCTGGACCTGTTCTTCGCCGCGCTGGAGCGGCTCGAAGATGCGGTCGCGCACCTCCATCGGGATGGGGCGGCCCTCGTTGTGCACCCGGACCACGAGCTTCGCCTCGTCGAGCTCGGAGGTGACCGTGATCGGTCGCTCCTTCGTGCCGTAGGACATCGCGTTGGCGACGAGATTGGTGATGACCTGCGCGAGCCGGTCCGCGTCCGCGCTCGCCTTGTCGGCTCCGGCGTGGCGATAGTCGAGCTCACGCTCCGGCCACGCGAGGCGGAGCTCCTCGATCGCTTCGGCGATCACGGCGTTCACGTCGACCTCTCGACGCTCGACGGAGAGGCCGCCGCCCAGGCGTGCCTTCGTGAAGTCGAGCAGCTCCGACGTGAGCCGCGTGGCGCGGAGCGCGGCGTTGGTGATGCGCCGCACCGTGCTGTCGCGCATCGCCGTGTCGACCGGTCCGGAGAGGAGCCGCGTGCCGAGGAGGATGGCGTTGAGCGGGTTCCGGAGGTCGTGGCTGACGATGCCGATGAGCTGCTCCGCGAAGGCGGCGCGTTGCTTCAGCTCGGCCTCGCGCGCGGCGAGCGTGTCCACCAGCTCCTCGGCGCGCCGGCGCGCATGGAGGAGCTCGCGCTCGTACTTGCGGCGGTCGGCGGCCACGAGCTCGAGCTGCACCTCGAGGCCGTCATGAGGGATCAGCCAAGGAAGTCGCGCATCGCATCGATGATCTGCTGCGGCGCGCTCAGATGGGGACAGTGTCCGATGTTGTCGATCTCCACGAGCTTGCTCTTGGGGAGGTGGCGATGGAGGTACTCGCCCACCGAGCGCGGAGCGATGATGTCGTCGGAGCACTGGAGGAGGAGCGCCGGCTCGCTCAGCTTCGGGACATCGGCGCGGTTGTCGCTCGTGAACGTGACGCGCGCGAAGTGCTTCGCGATGTCGGGATCCGTTCGACAGAAGCTGTTCGTGAGCTCCACGCCGAGCGAGGGCTGGTCGGGCGCGCCCATGATCTTCGGTGCCATCGCGCTCGCCCACCCGAGGTAGTTGCTGTCGAGCGTGTCGAGGAGCGACTCGATGTCCGCGCGCGAGAAGCCGCCGACGTAGTCACCATCGTTGATGTAGCAGGGCGACGGGCCGATCATCACGTGCGTCGCGAAGGCGCCCGGGTTGGCGATGCCGGCGAGGAGCCCGATCATCGCGCTCACGGAGTGGCCGACGAACACGGCGGGGCCGCGCGTCAGCTCGGCCGCGATCGCGAGGAGGTCCTTCGCGTGGCCATCGAGCTTGCCGTACTTCGCCTTGTCGTACGCGCCGAGGTCGGAGGCCCCCGAGCCGACCAGGTCGTAGAGGATGATGCGATAGTCCTTCTCGAACGCCGGCGTGACGAGCCGCCACATGTTCTGGTCGCACCCGTAGCCGTGCGCCATGATCAGATCCGTCTTGCCATCGCCGATGACGTGGATGTTGTGACGATCGCGAAGAGTCATCCTCCACTCGTATCAGTCGCCACCGCACATGAGCCATGCCGGCGGTCCGCGACTCGTGGTCGCGTCGAATCGTCCGTCAATCGAGGGGTATCTCGCGCGTGATCGCGGCCGGCTCGCCGCACACGACCTCGGGCCGGAGCCGATCCTTGGCCGCGGCGAGCGTCGCGAGCTTCTTCGCGCTCTCGAGGTCCTTGGCCTTCGCGCCGAGGAACGTGCGGTCGCCGGACACGAGCTCGACGAGCTTGCCGTCGCCCAGATCGCCCTTGCCCTTGAGCGCGCCGCGGATCGCCTTCCAGTCGTTCTCCGTCGGCACCTTCGACTTCGCCTTGCTCCGGCGCGCGAGGACCACGAACGGCGTCTTGCACTCCGCGGTCGCGAAGGGCGGCCACGACTGGAACCCGCGCCCCATGTAGATGTTGTTGTTCTCGGGGTCGGGCTCGTTGCAACGCATCGTCTCCTTCGGAGCCCTGGTACGGAGGAGCATCCAGTGGAGCTCTTGCTCCGTCCAGCCGAGGCCCTTCTCCCAGTACGCCGCCTTGACGAGCACGTCGTCGGGCGCGCCCACGATGACGTCCTTGGCCTTCACCGCCGTCGCGAGCCCGAAGGACGGCGGCGGCATCTTCACCTCCGTCCACGTCTCGCCATTTCGCTTGTAGAGCTTCCCGGATTTTCCGACGCCCCACGGCGCGCCGACGTCGATGCCGTCGATCGCCTCGAGTGGCTCGGGAGTGGCCACCGCGACGAACCCCGTCGGCGTGCTGCGCTCCACGTTGCCGTTCTCGAGGCGCACCCAGAGCTCGCCTTTGCCGGCGCGCTTGGCCCACGCGACGTTGTCGCGATGCGAGGTCTTGCCGAGCAGCTTCCAGGTCGTGCCGTCGAACATCGCGACGACGTCCTTGTCGTACGCGTAGAGCTCGTCGGGCGCCGTCTCGACGAAGTGCGGCCACTCTCCTGGCTCGAACCAGGGCAGCGCGTGCTGCGTGATCTTCTTGCCCGGCGCCCAGTGCCTCGCCGCCCAGGGCGACTTTCCCCACTCGCCCGTCTGCACGAGGAGCGAGATCTCGCCGGTGGGGAACGCGGAGAGCACGGGAAAGTGAAAGCCCTCCCACAGCGCGTTCGGCGGCTTGGTGGCCGAGCCGTCCACCCACACGTCGCCGTCCGTCCGCGCCATGCCGAGCGTGCCGATGATGCCGCCGTCCACCCACGCGTGAAGGTGCGTCTGATCTTTCTCGTACGTCTTCCACGTGCCGCCCGTGCGCCGGTGGAGCACGGCGCCCTCGGAGCTCCGGCTGCCGGTGCTGTTCGCGATCCAGAACTCGTCGGCGGAGATGCCGGCGAGGCCGGTGGGGGAGCTGATGCTGGGATCGCCGATCGACTCGAGCCCGCTGTCCTTCAGCGCGATGAAGGACGCCATGCCCCAGCGCTCGTTCGTGCTCTCCGCGTTGGTCGGCGAGCCGCCGTAGTAGACGATGATGTCCTTGCCGACACGCCCCATGCCGAGCTTCGAGCAGAGGCCGTCGAGCACGGGGTAAAAGCCGTTCGACTCCTTCGGCGTCGAGCGCCAGCCCGGCTTGCTCTCGGGCATCGTCACGACGTCTCCCGCGTCGGCGAGTTCGGGGTGCTCGATCTTCGTCGTCGATGGCGGCGACGCGTCGGTCACGCTCGCGCCAACGCTCGCGAGCGCCTTCGCGGGCGCGCTCGACTTGGGCGGATTCGGCGTGGATTCCGTGCACCCGAGGGCCGCCGCGAGCCCGACGAAAACGAGCCTTCTGGCCATCGCGACGACGCTATCATCGTGCGCATGGCACGCTCGCCTTCTTTCGAGCTCGTCGTGAACGGTAAGACGGTCACGGCCTCCGAGGTCACGCCTCACACGACGCTCCTCCAGTTCCTCCGCGGGACCGGGCGCACGGGCACGAAGGAAGGTTGTGCGGAGGGCGACTGCGGCGCGTGTACGGTGGCGCTCGTCGACACCGACGCGAACGGCGAGAAGACGTTCCGCGCCATCAACGCGTGCATCACGCTGCTGCCGATGGTGGCGGGGCGCGAGATCGTGACCGTGGAAGGCGTCGGCACGCCGGCCGCGCTGCACCCCGTGCAGGAGGCGATGGTCCAGCGCTATGGCTCGCAGTGCGGCTACTGCACGCCGGGCTTCATCTGCTCGATGTTCGAGGCCTATTACCGCACGGACCTCGGCGACGACGCGCGCGCGAAGATCGGCGATCAACTGAACGGCAACCTGTGCCGGTGCACGGGTTATCGACCGATCCGCGACGCGATGCTCGACGCGCTCGAGATGAAGAAGACGCGGTCACCCGAGGACGACATCTTCCAGCTACGCCTCGGCAAGGACGCGCCGGCTCCGAAATATCCCGCCCTGGACTACGAGTTTGGCGGTGAGCGCTTCCTCCGTCCCACGTCGCTCGCCGAGCTCCTCGAGATCAAGGCCGAGCACGGCGCGAAGGCAGAGCTCGTCGCGGGCGCGACGGAGATCGGCGTCTACATCAACAAGGCGCATCGCCGGTACGAGCTCCTCGTCTCGACGGACGGCGTCCGCGAGCTCGCCACGATCGAGAAGACAGCGGCGGAGTGGCGGATCGGCGGAAACGCCACGTTGACCGCGCTCGAGGAGGCCTTGAACGGCGAATATCCCTTCATCGACAAGATGCTCTGGGCGTTTGCCTCTCGTCAGATCCGCAGCAAGGCGACGCTCGCAGGCAACATCGTCACCGCCTCGCCCATCGGCGATATGCCGCCGCTCCTCCTCGCGCTCGACGCGCAGGTCGTGCTCGAGAAGAAGGGCGCCACGCGCACGCTCCCGATCTCGGAGTTCTTCCTCGGCTATCGCAAGCCGGCCATCGCGGCGGACGAGGTCGTGCGCTGGGTCGTCTTCCCGCGCAACGCGAGGCCGGCCGGCCGCAAGATCGACTCGTTCAAGGTGAGCAAGCGTCGCGAGCTCGACATCTCGATCACGTCGGGCGCCTTCATCGTCGACGTGGACGCGTCCGGACACATCACGCACGCGCGCCTCGCGTTCGGCGGCGTCGCGGCCACGCCTGCGCGCGCGAAGAAGACCGAGGCCTTCCTCGCCGGGAAGAAGTGGGACGCCGCCACGCTCGAGGGCGCCTGCGCCATCCTCCCCACGGAGTTCACGCCGATGACCGATCAGCGGTCGAGCGAGGAGTATCGCCGCGACCTCATCGTAAGCCTGTTCCGGAAATTCTGGAGCGGTGAGCGCTCGAACCCGCAGGACGAGCCGCTCGTCTTCGAGCCTCGCTCCGGTGGCGCACGCCAGAGCGACGACGTGAGCAAGGGCCTCGAGCACGAGAGCGCGATCGGGCACGTGACCGGCGGCGCGCTCTACGTCGACGACGTGGCCATGCGCCGCGACATGCACGAGCTCTGGCCCGTGATGTCGCCGCACGCGCACGCGCGCATCCTTTCCATCGATACGTCGGAGGCGGAGAAGCAGCCGGGCGTCGCGTGCGTCCTCACCGCGAAGGACGTCCCCGGCATGAACGACGTCGGCGCCGTCCGTCACGACGAGCCGCTCTTCGCCCCCGTCGGCGGCGAGGCCATGTTCCACGGCCACGTGATCGCGGTCGTGGTCGGCACTTCGTACGAGGCGTGCCGCCTCGCCGGGCAGAAGGTGAAGGTCGAGTACGAGCCGCTCCCGGCGGTGATCGGCGCGCGCGAGGCGGTGGCGAAGGAGAGCTTCCACACCATGCCGCACGTCATCGAGCGCGGCGACTACGACGGCGCGTTCGCGAAGGCGAAGCACCACCTCGATGGCGACCTCGACATCGGCGGTCAGGAGCATTTCTACCTCGAGTCGCACGCCGCCTGGGCCGAGGCCGGCGAGGACGGCGAGATGTTCGTCTCCTCGTCGACGCAGCATCCGTCGGAGGTGCAGCAGGTGCTCTCGCACGTGCTCGACATCTCCCGGAACAAGGTGACGGTGCAGTCCCCGCGCATGGGCGGCGGCTTCGGCGGCAAGGAGACGCAGGGCAACACGTGGTCGTCGTTCGCGGCGCTCGCGGCGCAGAAGACGGGCAAGCCCGTGCGCGTTCAGCTCGATCGCGATCTCGACATGATGCTGACGGGCAAGCGCCACCCGTTCCACGCCACCTTCCAGGTGGGCTTCGACGACGACGGGAAGATCCAGGCGGCCAAGGTCCGGCTCTATGCGGACGGTGGCTGGGCGCTGGACCTCTCGGAGTCGATCGCGGACCGCGGCCTCTTCCACCTCGATAATGCGTATTATCTCCCGAACGTCGATTTCGCCTCTCGCGTGGCGAAGACGAACGTGACCTCGCACACTGCGTTTCGCGGCTTCGGCGGGCCGCAGGGCATGGTCGTGATCGAGGAGGTCATGGACCGCATCGCGCGGCGTCTCGGGCTCGACCCGGAGGTCGTGCGCGAGCGGAACCTCTATCGCGGCAAGGGCGAGACGAACACGACCCACTACGGCCAGGAGCTCGCCGACCAGCGTATCCCGCATATCTGGAACAAGCTGATGGACTCCGCGAAGGTGGCGGAGCGCCGTAAATCGATCGCGGAGTGGAATCGCGCGACGAAGACTGGCGCGCGCCGCGGACTGGCCATCACGCCGGTCAAGTTCGGTATCTCCTTCACCGCGACATGGCTGAATCAGGCGGGCGCGCTCGTGCTCGTCTATCGTGACGGCTCCGTCCAGGTGAATCACGGCGGCACGGAGATGGGGCAGGGCCTCTACACGAAGATGCGCGGTGTCGCGATGCGCGAGCTCGGCGTGCCAGCCGAGATCATTCGCATGATGCGCACGCAGACGGACAAGGTCCCGAACACGTCGGCGACGGCCGCCTCGAGCGGCGCGGACCTCAACGGCCAGGCGGTCAAGGACGCGTGCGAGCAGATCCGCGCGCGCCTCGCGCCGGTGGCGGCGGAGATGCTGACCGCGGAGTCGTCCATCCTGATCCCGTCCGGGGCGGTCCAGTTCGACCACGGGATCTGCAAGGCCCCGCAGGCGCCGGGCTACGAGGTGAAATGGGAGAAGGTCGTCGACCGCGCATACATGAAGCAGGTCCAGCTCTCGGCCTCGGGCTTCTATCGCACGCCGGGCATCGGATATGACCGCTCGAAGGGGCGCGGAAAGCCGTTTTACTATTTCGCATATGGCGCGGCGGTCACCGAGGTGGAGGTCGACGGCTACACGGGCATGAAGCGCATTCGCGCCGTCGACATCCTCCACGACGTCGGCGAGTCACTGAACCCGGGCGTCGATCGCGGCCAGATCGAGGGCGCGTTCGTGCAGGGCATGGGCTGGCTCACCGGTGAAGAGCTGAAGTGGAGCAAGGACGGAAAGCTCCTCACTCACTCTGCGAGCACGTACCAAATCCCGAGTATCGGCGACGCGCCCGAGCGATTCGATATCGAGCTATTGCCGCACGCGGCGCAGGCGGGCGTCATTCACGGCAGCAAGGCGGTGGGTGAGCCCCCGCTCATGCTCGCCCTCAGCGTGCGCGAGGCGATCCGCGACGCGATCGCCGCCTTCGGAGCGGCGGGCGGAGAGATTCCGCTCGGCTGTCCGGCGACGCACGAGGCGATCCGCGCCGCGATCCGCACGCGCCTCGACGACGAGTCGAACGCGGTCAGTGTGAAGGCCGCGGAGTAGGCGCGGGCGACGCCGCCGGCGCCGATGCCGAGCCGTTCGTCTTGCCTTCGGTGACGGTGCACGAATAGTCGCCGATCGCGACGTACGCGCGGCGGCACGAGATCACGTAGTGCCCTTGCGGATCGAAGTCATACTCGATCGTCTCGTGGATCATGCCGCGATCGCCGCGGAAGCCGCTCATGCGGCAGCCGCCTCCGCAGCCCGCCGCCTCGGTGGCCGTCTTCTTGGCGAGGTCACGCACCTCCTTGTCGTCCGAGATCACGTTCTCGTACGCCATGACGGCGGTGACGATGAGAAGGACGGTCGTCAGCCCCGAACTGATGCGCTTCTTCATCGTGATGGAAGAGGCTTTATCAGAGGTCGCTCGGCTTGAAGTAGCCGTCTTTTTCCGCGTTGCCGCGGCCCTTGCCGGGACGGGGCGGGGCGGTGGTGGGCAGCGCGGGGCTCCCGGCGGAGGTGGCGGCGGCTGGCCTCGCGACGGAGTCTGCGGGCGGTACGGGCTCCGAGGCCTCGGTCGACGGCGCCATGGCGGGCTGTGCCGGCGCGGGCGCGGAGGTCGGATCGGCGCCGCGTTTCTCCGAGTCGATCGGCGGCGGCGCGACGGCGCTCGTCGCGTTGACGCTCGCGGGCGCCCGCCCGCGAAGCGCGCTCACGCCGGCGGTCGCGATGAGGGCGAGGACGGCGATCGCGGCGGCGAGCGCGCCCGCGATCGCGAGGCGCGACGCGCGCGGCGCCGGATCGATGGTGGAGGCGACGCCGGGCGAGGTGTCGACGTTCGGCGGCGTGACCACGCCGGGAGAGCCGAGCGTCGGCGCGAACGCGAGCGCCGAAGGCGCGTTCGGGACGGCGCCGAAGCTCGTGCTGACGGGCGCCGTCGAGCGAGGCGACGCGGGCGCGCCGGCCATGAGGGGAGTCGCGGGCGACGCGGTGAGCGCGAGCGAGATGCCGGGGCTCGGCGCGGTGCTCGCGTCGATGTTGCCGAGCAGCCGATCGACGTCGCCGCGCACGGTCCCGGGATCGGTGGGCACGAGCGTGAGCACCCGGCGCAGCATGGCGGAGAGGACGCCGGCGGTGGGACGCTTCTCGGGATCCTGATCGAGGCCCGAGGCGACCGCCTCGGAGAGCGCCGAGGGGATCCGATCGCTCGGAGGCAGACGCGGGGCGGGCTTGAAGCAGCGCGAGAGGCCGACGCCGGCGTCGTCGTCGAAGGGCCCGCGGCCCTGGAGCATCTCGTAGAGCACGAGGGCGCACGCGTAGACGTCGTTCGCAGGGCCCGCCGGGTTGCCCTGCATCTGCTCGGGCGCGGCGTAATAGAGCGTGCCGACGAACCCGCCGGTCTTGGTGATGCGGGCCTGCGACGCGCGCTCGGCATCGAAGATGTGGACGATGCCGAAGTCGAGCACCTTGGTGACGATCCCGTTCGGCATCTCCGCCAGGAACACGTTCTCGGGCTTGATGTCGCGATGGACGATGCCGCGGCGATGCACGTGGTCGAGCGCGTCGAGGACGTCGGCGCAGATGCTCACCGCACGCGCGGAGGAGAGCGCGCCGCTCTTCATGGCGTGACGCAGGTCGTTTCCCTCGAGCTTCTCCATCACGAAATAGCTCGTGCCGTCGGGGGTGGTGCCGAAGTCGTGAACCTGCACCACGTTCGGGTGATTGATCTCGGCGAGGACGCGCGCCTCCCGCTCCATACGGACGGGCGCCGTCTCGTCGCCGCGGATCGCCTCGTGAATGATCTTGGCGACGTACCGCTTCTTCAGCCGGACGTGCTCCACCTCGTACACGACGCCCATGCCGCCCGCGCCGATCTCGCGGACGACCTGGTAACTGGTCCCGGCGAGGACCTGCCCCGGTACGAGCCCCATGAGACCGACGAGGATATCAGCCATTCCACGAAGATCACGTCGTTCCGGGGCCCCTCCCACGTTTTCCACAGTTGGCCGGTCGGCCGGGGAGGGGGAGAGCGATTCAGAGGTCGAGCGACGCATCTGCGCGGCGCGCACCGCGCGGCACGTTCACCACCACGTCCCCGCTTCGGTTCAGGATGAAGGAGTTGCCCTGACCTGGCACGCGGACCGCTCCGCGGCCCCAGTTCGCGGCCGCGACCGCGGTGCGGTGCCGTCGCGCGATCGTCTTCAAGCGGCGCGGACGCGTGTCGATGTCGTCCTCCACCCAGGCGCTCGGGAACAGCAGGAGGTCCGCCTCGTCGAGCGTCCGCGCCGCCTCCCGGTGGAGGAAGTGCACGTCGAAGCAGCAGGCGATGGTCACGCGAGCGCCCGCGACGTCGAGGAGCGGATACTCGTTCGTGCCGGCGCTCGCCCACCGCTCGGGGACCCACGGATGGCGCTTCCGATACGTGACGATGCGCTCCCCGCTCGGTGAGAAGCCCACCGTCGCGTTGTAGAGCGCGCCGTCCTCTTCGAGGATGAGGGGTCCGAAGAGATGCGTGCCGTGCTTCCGCGCGAGCCCCGCCAGGGCGCGGGCGGTCGGGCCGTCGATGGGCTCGGCGAAGGGCGTGAGGTCGAAGTCGATCTCGGGCGACACGTACCCGGTGAGGCTCGCCTCGGGCAGGAGGACGAGGCGCTCCGTCGCGGCCTCGGTCGCCGGCGCGCGACCGAGGATCTCGTCGACCTCGAGCAGCGCACGCTCGGGCTCACCCCAGCGGGATGGCAGCTCGACGACGGTGACGTGGAGCACCACCCTGCGGTCTTACCACGCCATCCTGGAACGTTCGAACGCCGGAGGAGGCCATGTCGAGCACTCCTTCGCGCACGCGAGCAGGTATGATGCGTGTCGGACATGCAATCCGGGATTGCCGCGATTCTCGTGGTCGGAGCGTCGAGCCTTTTGTGCATCAACGCGTGCCGAGGAGGCGACTGTGAGCTGACCGCCACCTGTGGTGGCGTCGCGACGTCGAACGATGCGGCGCCGAGCCCGCTCGCCGAAGGCGGCGTCGCGGTGGACGGGGGCGAAGATGGTGGCGGCATCTATCCGCCCGTCGACCCTCCGAATGGATGTGACCCAGGCTCCGATCCCAGGTCAGCGCCGGCGTGCATCGACGACACGTATGCGCTCTTCGTGGATGCCGAGACGGGCGACGACACCGTGAATCCCGGGACCCGGGCGAAGCCGCTGAAGACGATCGGCGCAGCCACCAAGGTCGACGTCCTCCGCGGACGCGGGCGTATCTACGTCACCAGCGCGCCGCAGATTGGCTCGTTCGTTCTTCCGCCGGGAGTCACCCTCGCGGGAGGCGCCGATCGGCCTGATTTTCTGCCGGCGACCGGAAAGGTCACGATCGTGAACACGGATGTTGCCGGCGCCCTCGTCCGCGTCTCGAGCTCCACACGAGCGGTTCAAATCACTGACTTCGATCTCACGCCCGGCCAGGGCGTGAATGCTGGGGCGTCGAGCATCGGGCTCGAGATCATCTCCGCCGCCGTCACGCTTCGGCGCGTCGCGATTCATGCCCAGGACGGCGCACGTGGTCGGCTCACGCCGACGCCCAACAACCGGCGCGTCGAGACCGGCAATGGACAGCCGGGTACGAGTGGCCACGCGGCTCCGGCCGTGAAGTGCGCGTGCACGTTCAAGGGGTCGACGGTTGGCGGAGCCGGGGGTGAGCCAAACAAGCCTGGAGGCGACGGGACCGCGGACCCTGCCGTGGTCCCGAGCGGCCCCAAGACCTCCAGGGGCGGCGCGGCCTCGTGCGGTGAAGGCACCGCGGGGATCGATGGTCTGGCGGGACCGGGGGGAGTGGCAGCGCCCAAGGTCGGTCGCATGACGACGAACGGCTGGGAGCCGGGCAACGGCGGTGACGGTGCTACGGGCGGACCGGGAGCGGGTGGAGGAGGAGGCGGCGGCAACGCGAGCGAGGGCGGAGGCAGTGGCGGGTGCGGCGGTTGTGGTGGCGCCGGAGGATTCGGCGGCGGCGCGGGCGGTTCGAGCATTGGCATCGCATCGTTGGAGTCGACTCTCACGCTTGCTGACTGCACGATCGAGACGAAGACCGCAGGCGATGCCGAGGTCGGCGGCGACGGCCAGCAGGGGGAAAGCGGCGCAGTGGGTAGCACGACGAGCACGTGCAAAGGCGGCGCAGGCGGCATCGGCGCCGGAGGCAGCGGCGGCGCGGGCGGCGCGGGCGGCATCTCGGTGCCCATCGTGCGCCTGGGTGGGTCGGTCACCAAGGTCGGTGTGGTGAAGCTCGTGCCCGGGACTCACGGCAAGGCCGGCGGCGGCGGCAAAGCGGGCCCCGCAGCGACGAGCAGCTCGGGGGCTCCGGGCACCTTCGGCTATGGAGGCACGGCGCTCACGGCCTCGACCGAGCAGCTGGATCTGTAGCTCTAGAAGCTCGCGAACGCCGCGATGCCGGCATCGCGTCCGGACGCGTAGGGAACGAAGCGCAGGCCGCGCGTGGGCTCGCTCGTGCGCCCAGGCGGGGAGAGCAAGAACAGCGCGATGCCGCCGGCCGCGAGCGCCCCGCCACCGATCCACATGATGGTGCGCAGGGTCTCCGCAGACCTCACTTCGTCGGCCTTGTCGGTGAGCGCGTGACACGTGGCCTGATCCGCGGGGACGGGTGCGTTGCATGCCGTGGACTTGGAGCCAGTCAGCTTCGACTTCATCGTGTCGATGTCGTCGACCGTCGCGCTCGCTCGAAGATGAAAGACGACGCCCACGCCGATGCTGGCGAGTCCAGCGACCGCGAGCCCTGCGCCCACGGCGCGACCGGTCGTCCAGAAGCCGTGCCCGGAGTCGGGGCGAGCTTCGGCCGTGACGTTCGGGGAGGGTGAGGTCGCGGTCGCAGCCGGAGGCGTCGCAGGCTCACGAGGCGCTCGCAGGCTCGCCTTCGACACGGTCCCGGGCGTGCACTCCACGGTGACCTTGTTCGTCTTCCCGTCGAGGGTCGCCGTGACCTCGTGAGACCCGGGCAGCACGGGGATGGGGTCGTTCTGCGCCGTCCACTCGACGGGCTTCCCATCGATCGTGATCTTGGAGCTCGGCGCCGCGTCGACGTCGACCTGACCGAGCTTGTTGGAGAGCTCGGCAACGTTCTCGGTCGCGCGCTGCTTCTGCACCTCGGTGACCTTCGGATCGGACGCCATCTTGAGGAACAGGCGGTAGTGCTCGAGGGAGTCGACGAGGTGTCCCGACAGCTGCTCGGAGCGCGCGAGGTTGTAGAGGATCGCGGGGCTCTTCAGGAGGGCCCAGGCCTGTCCGAACTTCAGCCGCGCAGCCTCGTGGTTGCCGTCGTCGGCGAACTTGATGCCCTCGTTGAACCGCTGGCGAGCCTCGGTCATCGTCGCGTCGGCGGCCGGCGCCTTCGGCTGCGCCAGGGCGGGCGTTGCGGCGAGCGGCCACGCCAGTCCCACGAGCCCCACCATCACCGCCGAAATCGCCCGGATCCGCATGAGGACGAATGAAGTGATCTCACAACTCGTGGCCGAAGTCAGGCTTCTGGTAATTTCGCGCCGTCCGGAGGCTCCTCGCAGCGTTGATTTCGATGTGCGTGCTCCTGTTCCTGCTGACCTCGTCGTACGAGGGAGGCGACCTCGCTCGTGCTGGACGTTTCGGAGGTGGCCACGACCTCCGTGGACGCGCGCGAGGTCGACGCGAAGCAGCCCGTCGAGCTGGCCCCGGGCGCGCACGTCGTGAAGATCCGGCTCGGTGTGTCGTACAAGACGGCGGTTGAGCAGGCAAAACGCCGCCCGAATTCAGAGAAGGTCGAATGTCCTGCCGGGCACTCCGAGCAGCTCGCTTGGCGACCCTGTGCTCGCATGAGGCGCGCCCGACACGATGAAGCTCTATTCAGCGCCCGCTCCAACCGCAGGAGAGGGGCGCGCTCGTGACGAAGGCTCGAAAGGCTCTGGAGGTCTGGGCGGCACGCCAACGGTCAACGATGGCCCCGACGGACTCGAAGGCGAAATCGCGACGCCACCGTGAGCCTGCAAGGCGTGACGCGCGGAACCGCGCTCAGAAACGTCGCCCGAATTCAAAGAAGGTCGAGTGTCCTGCCGGGCACTCCGCGCAGATCGCTTGGCGACCCTCGGATGAGCGCCGTCTCACGCAAAACCTCCTGCGATGATCCGACGCGTGGTGCTCAGAACCAAACGCCGCCCGATTTCAAAGTGACAAATCGCGTTGGGGCGTCATCGCCCAGCGAGCACGAGGTCGCACTCGCGGGAGTGACTCAGCAGGTCGAGGTGCGCACGATGCGCCCGTTCGCCGCGTGCGCGCCCTCACAAACTCGGGACGAAGTCGCGGCGGTGTTCGGGCTTCGACGTGCCCGGCGGTGGAGGTGGAGGCGTCCGGCGGTTGCTCGGGGCGGGGCTCGACGCGGACGTTGTCGCGATGGGCGCGACCGCCGTCGCCGGCGCCGGAGCTGGCGCCAACGGGGTCGTCGACTCGACCGCTGCCGCTGGCGCCGGCTCGACCGCCGGCGTCGCGCTCTGCGCGATCGGCTCCGCGCCCGGGCGCGGGCGCGTGGCCCAGGTGAGGAGGACGACGCCGAGGACCGTCGAGACGAGGAACGCGAGCACGAGCCAGGGCCACAGCGCGCGCTGACGCCTTCGGGTCACGAGGACCGTGTCGCCGCTGGCGACATTCGAGCTCGCGGCGGCCGCGGCGGTGGCGTTGAAGTCGAGGCCCGCTCTCACCGCCGGCGCGCGCGGAGAGCGGCCCGGACGATCGAAGCCCGCGAGGAGCTCCTCCGTCGCCTGGCGCTCATCATGGTTCGCGTCCTCGCTCATGCGCTCAGAGATCCGTCGCGAAGTCCGGCCGATGGTGCGCGGGGCTGGGGGTGGGACCAGGGCCCGTGCTCGGCTTCGCGAGCGGTCGCGCCGACGATGACGTCGAAGCCGCCGGCGCCGACGTCGGAGGAGCCGACGCCGACGTCGAAGGAGCCGACGAGGCGCTCGGACCGGGCTGCTCCCGCGCCGTGGGCAGCACGGCCACGGCGGGCGACTCGGGGAGGGGAGGCGCGGCCGCCGCTGCGGTCGTCGCGGCGGTCGTCGCTGCCGTCGGACGCTGGCGTCCGAGCACGAGGATTGTGCCCGCGACGAGCATGCCCAGCACGATGATCGCCGCCGCGAGGACGTAAAGGACGGTCCGCGAGCGCGGGGATGCGGTCGCGGGATAGGCGTCGCGCGAGTGCGAGGAGGCGAAGGTGTCGTTCGGGCGCGCCGGGGTGGGGATGACGATGATGGGGGCGCCGATGACCGGCGCTTCGCCGCGCGCGGCGTGAATCTCGGTGAGCATCTGCGTGAGGGGGGCGTTCGGCAGCGCGGGATGGCCTGGCTGCGTCGGGACGCTCGGGCCCTCTGCCCACTGGAGCTCGTACAGCTTCTCGGCGAAGGCGTGCGCGTCGCGCGGGCGCTGGCGCGGATCCTTGGCGAGGGCCTGGGCGATGAGATGCACGATCGACTCGGGTACCCAAGGCGCGAACTGGGAGACCGGGGCCGGGATCTCCTCGATCTGCGCGAGGGAGAGCATCTTCCAGTCGCGGTGATGATCGAACGGGCCTCGGCCGGCGAGCATCTCGTAGAGGACCAGGCCGACCGCATAGAGGTCCGTCGCCGCCGTCGGGCGCTCGCCGCGGATCTGCTCGGGGGCGGCATAGGCCCACGTGCCCACGAAGGTGTCGTCGTGCTTGCGATCGCCGAGCGAGCTCACGCCGAAGTCGATGAGCTTGACGATCGGATCGCCGTGCCGCGGGGCGTGGAGGAAGATGTTCTCCGGCTTGATGTCCCGGTGCACGACCGGGATGTCGTTCGTGTGGGCGGCGTGGAGGGCCTCGAGCAGCTGGCGCGTGATCTCGAAGGCCACGCGCGGCGAGACGCGGTCGACCGTGCCGAGGACGTCGCGCACCGTGCGGCCGTTGAGGAGCTCCATGACGTAATAGGGAGTCCCGTCCGGGAGCTGGTCATAATCGAATACGCGGACGATATTTGGATGATCGAGCTGCGCCAGAATACGGACTTCGTCGAAGAAGCGGACGCGTAGGTCCTCGTGCCTGGTGAGCTCACTGCTCATCAGCTTGAGGACGCCCTGGATGTTCGGCGGCTTGACGACCTGATAGACGACGCCCATCCCGCCCGCGCCGAGCTCGCGGACGATCTGGTACTTGGTGCCGGCGAGCTGCTCCATCAGCCGGCCTGCATCCTCTCCCAGAGCCGCGCCGCTGCGAGGCGCGCGCGCTGGACCAGCGCCGATTCGTCCGTGGTGACGAGGACGCGGTCGCGCACGATGAAGCGCCCCCCCGCGATCGTGTGGCGGACGTTCGCGCCGCTCCACGCCCGGATGACGTGCTCGATGAGATTGCCCGTGTGGAGCGGGGTGAGCGGGGCGTAGTCGAGCACCGCGAAGTCGGCGCGCGCGCCCGGCAAGAAGCGCGGCGCGGCGCAGTCTCCGAAGAGATGGGCGGAGAGGACCTGACCCGCCACCAGGCGCTGTCCGACCTCCGCCGAGAGCCCGTCTCTCAGCTCGGCGTGCCGGAGCGCGTACGCGCGGGCCTCCTCGAGGAGATCGCCGTCGATCCCGTCGGTGCCGAGCGCGACGTGGCCGCCGCTCCCGAGGAATGTCCGCAAGCCTTGGCGCATGTTCGAACGTGGAGAGGTCACCACGAACGCGCCCACGTCGCCAATTCGCGGCAGCATCTCGGGGCCGAGCTCGTTGCATTGTGCAAGGACCGATCCGGCCCGGACCGCGTCGAGCGCCTGCAGGCGCTGCGCGAGCTTCGATTTTCGATTTCGCTCCGCGTCGATCGCGTCGGAGGCGTCCTCCGCGACCTGGAGGTGCATGCCGACATGGTGCTCGGTCGCGAGGTCCTTCAGCGCCTCGAGCGCGTCGTCCGCGAGCGACATGAGCGCGTGCGCGCCGACGAGGGAGCGATGATTGGTCTCCCCGCGCGCGACCTTCTGCAGGAAGCGACGGTTCTCCCGCAGCGCCGCGTCGCGACGCGCACGGCCCTCGCGGTCGCTCGTCTCGTACGCCAGGATCCCGCGCACGCCGATCTCGTCGAGCGCCGCCTCGATCCGGTCGAGCGAGCCATCGATCGCGCGCGGCGACGAGTGGAGATCGACGATGCACGTCGCGCCCGCCTTGGCCGCCATCATGCCGCCGACGAGCGCGGAGGTCTGCACGAGCTCGTCGTCGAGCGCGCGGTCGAGCGTCCACCAGATCGACTCCAGGTGCTCCGCGAAATTGCGCGGCGCGCGGGCGGGAGGCGGCATCCCCATCGCGAGCGACATGTAGAGATGCGTGTGCGCGATCGTGAACGCCGGCGTGATGAGGCAGCCGCTGATGTCGACACGCGGCAGGCCCTGCGTCCCTGCGCTCCCGATCTGCTCGATCACCGGGCCGCGGAGCACGAGGTCCGTCTGGACGATCTTCGGCGGATGCAGCTCGACGAGCGACCCGCCCGCGAGGACGAGCGCTTCCGCGGTCGCGCGCGCCTTCTCGTCGTCCGGGACGCTAGGCGCCGCCGATCGGAGCGTGCTCTCCGAATGCAGCATCATCCTCGATGATACGCTCGCCCCCCGATGAAGGTCGATCTCGTCGTTCGTGGTCAGCGCGTGTTCACCCCCGTCGGCGAACGCCCCGCGGCAGTACACATCGATCGCACGTGGGGTACGGTCGTCGCGGTCACCGATCTCGATGCTGCTCCTGCGGGCGTCGAGACCATCGACGCCGGCGACAAGTGCGTCCTCCCCGGCCTCGTCGACACCCACGTCCACATCAACGAGCCCGGCCGCACCGAGTGGGAGGGCTTCGAGACGGCCACGCGCGCGGCGGCGGCGGGAGGTGTGACCACCCTCGTCGACATGCCCCTCAACAGCGTGCCTCCCACCACCACCCTCGAGGGCCTGCGCGCAAAGGTGAAGGCCCTCGAGGAGAAGGCCCGCGTCGACGTCGCGCTCTGCGGCGGCCTCGTGCCCTCCACCGCCGGCAACGGCTCCCTGGAAGAGCTCTTCAACGAGGGCGTGCTCGCGTTCAAGTGCTTCCTCGCCGAGAGCGGCGTGGGCGAGTTCTCGCACGTCCACGAGGCCGAGCTCCGCGCCGGAATGGCCGAGCTCGCGCGCATCAATGCGCCCCTCTTCGTGCACGCGGAGCTGCCCGCGCCCCTCGCGGAGGGCGAGAAGGCGGCCCTCGGCCTCGACCCGCGCCGCTACGCGACGTACCTCGCGTCGCGGCCGCGCAAGGCGGAGGACGCCGCCATCGACCTCGTGCTCCGCCTCGCGCAAGAGACCGGCGCTCGCGCCCACGTCGTGCACCTCTCCTCGTCCGATGCGGTCACGATGTTCCGGAGAGCGAAGGACCAGAAGACGCAGCTCACGGTCGAGACCTGCCCGCACTACCTGACGTTCGCCGCCGAGGACATCCCCGACGGCGCCACCGAGTTCAAGTGCGCGCCGCCCATCCGCGAGCGCAACAACCGCGAGAAGCTCTGGGACGCGCTCCGCCAGGGCGTCATCGATCAGGTCGTCACCGACCACTCTCCTTCGACGGTGGAGCTCAAGTGCTCCGGCTCGGGCGACTTCATGAAGGCGTGGGGCGGCATCTCGTCGTTGCAGCTCGGTCTCGCCGCGATCTGGACGGAGGCGAAGGCGCGCGGCCGGGGCGTTCGCGACGTCGTCGAGTGGATGAGCGCCGCGCCCGCTCGGCTCGCGGGCCTCTCCGACCGCAAGGGTGCCATCGCGGCGGGGTACGACGCGGACCTCGTGATCTGGGATCCCGACGCGGAGTTCACCGTCGACGTCGCGTCGCTCGAGCACCGAAACAAGATCACGCCGTACCACGCGCGGAAGCTCCTCGGCTCCACGCTCCGCACGATTTTGCGCGGCGAAACCATCTACGAGCGAGGCGTCCCGTTCGGCGAAAGTCGTCGTGGACGCTGGGTACGCCGAGCCTGATACGCTCGCCGCTGCATGGCGGAAGACTTCACATCGCTCATCGATCTGGCAGCAGAACGGCTCGGCGGCTCGGTGCTCTGGGCCACCGACGACTTCTTCGCAGAGAAGGAGAACCTCCTCAAGCCGGCGGAGGCCATCTTCATCGACGGCAAGTACACCGACCGCGGCAAGTGGATGGACGGCTGGGAGTCACGACGGAAGCGGCAGTACGCCGAGTCGTCGCGTCAGTATCCCGATTACGACTCCGCCATCATCCGGCTCGGTCTCTCCGGCGTCGTGCGAGGGTTCGTGGTCGATACCGCGCACTTCAAAGGCAACTATCCGAAGGCCTGCGCGATCGAGGGCGCGAGCATCGAGGGCCACCCGGACGTGAGCGAGCTCACCTCCGACAAGGTCGCGTGGACGCCGATCCTTCCCCGCGTCGACCTCGAGGGCGACAGCAAGAACCTCTTCGCGGTCGACGTCCCGCAGCGCTTCACGCATCTCCGCTTCCACATCTACCCCGACGGCGGCGTGGCTCGCCTCCGCGTCCACGGCGACGTCATGCCCGGCGCGCGCTGGATGGGCAGGGTCGCGCGACCGCAGCTCGTCGACCTCGCCGCGGCGGAGCACGGCGGCCTCGTCGTCTCCTGCAACGACATGTTCTTCGGCTCGCGTCACAACCTGATCATGCCCGGGCGCGGCGTGAACATGGGCGACGGCTGGGAGACGAAGCGCTCTCGTCGGGAGGGCCCGGACTGGGTCGTGGTTCGCCTCGCGACGGAGGGCGCGATCGAGCGAGCCATCGTCGACACGCTGCATTTCAAGGGCAACGCGCCCGACGCGTGCGCGATCGACATCTGCCGCTCGGCTACCGACCCCGACGGGGCGAAGGACGAGGGCTGGGGCACGCTGCTCGAGCGGACGCCCCTCCAGCCTCACACCCAGCACGTGTTCGACGTGCACGGCGGCGACGCCACGCACGTACGCCTTCGCATCTGGCCGGACGGCGGCATCAGTCGATTGCGGCTCATGGGCATCGCGAGCGCGGCCGGGCGCGAGCGCGCCGGTCTGAAGTACGTCCGCGCGATGCCGGAGCCCGAGCTCGAGGCGGCGCTGCGGGCTTGCTGCGGCTCGACGAGCTGGATCCGCGCGATGATGAGCGAGCGTCCCTTCGACTCGTTCGACTCCATGAAGGAGCGCGCGTCGCTCCTCTGGAACGCGTTGAAGGAGTCGGACTTCGACGAGGCGTTCAAGGCGCATCCGCGCATCGGCGAGAAGAAGGCCGAGGCTCATCAGAGCGTCACTGCCCACACCTGGTCGAAGAACGAGCAGGCGAAGGTGGACACCGCCTCCGAGGCGGTCCGCGCCGAGCTCCGCGAGGTGAACAAGGCCTACGAGGAGAAGTTCGGCCGGATCTACATCGTGTGCGCGACCGGCAAGTCCGCCGAGGAGATGCTCGCGATCGCCAAGGAGCGATTGGGCAACTCGCCCGACGTGGAGCTGAAACGCGCCGCCGAAGAGCAGCGCAAGATCACCGAGCTCCGGCTCGAGAAAATGGTGCGCGAATGAAGAGCGTCTCGACTCACGTCCTCGACATCCACCGCGGCCGTCCGGCGTCGGGCGTCCCCGTGAAGCTCGAGCGAAAGAACGCGGAGGCGTTCGAGGTCCTGAAGGCGGGCACCACCGACGGCGACGGGCGCGTGAAGGACCTCGTCCCCGAGGGGCAGCTCGAGGCCGGGACGTATCGAATCACCTTCGATACGGGCGCCTACTTCGCGGCGCAGAACCTCGAGGGCTTCTATCCCGAGGCTGCGATCGTATTCATCGTTCGCGATCCGAATAGCCACTACCACGTGCCGCTTCTGCTCAGTGCGCACGGCTACTCGACGTACCGCGGGAGCTGAGTCGGTCATATTGCCTCGGCGGAGCTAACCGCGCAGAAGTACGGATTCCCGCGCTGGTTCGTCTACGCGCAGGTCCGCCGCGAATCGAGCTCACGGGCAGAGCTTCGCCTCCTCGTGGAGCGGCAGTCTCTCCGTCGACTCCGCGAGCTGGTGACAAAAAGAGAGAAGGCCCCGTCTGGCGGGGCCTTCCTCGTCGGACTCGGCTCGTCGGGAGCCGGCTCGTCAGGAGCGAATCACTTCACTTCGTGGCAGCCGCCGCAGCCGAAGCCCTGCTTCGTCGACGGGTCGAACGGCTTCTCGCCGAGCGCCGCCGCCATGTCCGGGACGACCTTCTCGGCCATGAACTTGAAGACCTCGGGCTTGTTCTTCTGCATCTTCTCCATGCCGCCGTTCGACATGGTGAGCTTCGGGAGGACCTTGTGCGGGTCCTCGTTCTTCTTCGGGCCGTGGCAGGTCGCGCAGCCGAAGCTGCCGAAGCGCTTGGCGTCGAAGTCCTTGAAGTCCTTGCCGACGTTCGGCACGACCTTCGTGGACATGATCTCGACCTTCTTGTCCTTCGGGAGGCTGTCGAACTTGACCGGCTCGGGATCCTTGACGGCCGGCTTCTCCGGGCCGGGCTGAGACGAGGCGGTGGGGCCCGGAGCTCCGCCGCCGTCGGACGGGGCGTTGGTGCTGGGGGCGCTCGCGTCGGAGGCGGGCGTCGGCACGTTCGGAGGTGGGGTGTTGGTCTCTCCGCCGCCGCAAGCGATCAGCGAGGCGACGAGAAGAGAAGCAGCGGCGATGGCAGTGGTGAGGGTGCGCACGGCCTGCTTCTAGACCCGGTCCGAGCCCCCTGACAAGCTTTTGCGCGGAATTTGCGCGGAACGGACCGTTCGATGAGGTGAACAATCTCGACCTTCTGCTCGCTCTGCTTCATGATCGGCCACCTCCATGAGCCCGGCGTTCGTAACCGAGTGGCTGAACCTCGCCGTTCGCATGATTCACGTGATCGCCGCGATCATGTGGATCGGTAGCTCGCTCTTCTTCAACTGGCTCGATCCCCGGATCGAGATCAACGACGAGACGAAGCGGAAGGGGCTCGAGGGGGAGCTCTGGATGGTGCACTCGGGTGGCTTCTACGACGTCCAGAAGACGCTCGTCGCGCCCAAGGTGATGCCGAAGAAGCTCCACTGGTTCAAGTGGGAGGCCGGCTTCACGCTTCTCTCCGGCTGGCTCCTCCTCGACATCGTCTTCTTTCAAGGCGGCGGTGTCACGCTCGTCGACCCGAACGTCTCGGACCTCAAGCCGTCGCTCGCGACCGCGATCGTCATCGCCATCCTGGTCGGCTCGTGGTTCGTCTACGACGTCTTCTGGCGTTACGCGGCGAAGAACGTCTACTTCGGCGCGGCCTGCACCTACGCGTTCGTCGTCGGCGTCCTCTACTGGTTGTCGCATCACGTGAGCGGTCGCGCGTCGTTCCTCCTCACGGGAGCGATGATGGGGACATGGATGGCCACCAACGTGTGGGTCCACATCATTCCCGCGCAGCAAGGGCTCGTGAACGCGGTCACGACCGGCAAGCCGCCGAGCGAGCACCTCGCGAAGCACGCCAAGACGCGCTCGCGGCACAACAATTACATGACCTACCCCGTGATTCTCGCGATGTTGAGCAATCACTTCCCGGGTGTTTATGGTCACTCCTCGAACTGGATCATTCTCGCCGTCCTGATCGTCGTCGGCTCGTCGATCCGGCATATCCAGAATACGTTCAAGGAGCTCTCGCCGGGCGTGCTGATCGCCGTGCTCCTCGGTCTCCTCACGGTGGTGCACTCCGCGCTCACGTCGAGCGCAGCGCCCACCAGCACCACCGATCCCTCGAAGCCACTCGTCGCGAGCGTGCCGACGAACGTAGGCGGACCGGAGAAGGTCGCCAACGAGTCCACCGTGGGCAGCGTCAAGGGCACCATCGTGCTCGAGGGCACGCCGCCGCCGAACAAGCCGATCAACCTCGGCACGTGCGTCAGCGATGCAACGGGCCCCGTCACGAGCGACGCCGTCCTCGTCAAGGGCGGGAAGCTCCAGAACTCGTTCGTGTGGATCAAGACCGGCCTCGACGCCTACAAGGCGGGCGACGTCCCGGCCGAGCCGGTCGTGCTCGACCAGAAGGGCTGCATCTACAAGCCCCACGTCATCGGCGCACGCGTCGGCCAGAAGGTCGTCGTCCTCAACAGCGATCCCGTCCTCCACAACGTCCACTCGGAGACGAAGCAGAACTCCGAGTTCAACGATATGATGCCGACGAAGGACATGCGCATCGAGAAGGTCTTCGAGAAGACCGAGGTGCCCGTGCGCGCAAAATGCGATGTCCACCCGTGGATGAGCGCGTTCATTGGCGTCGTTCCGCATCCGTTCTTTGCCGTCACGGATGCCTCGGGCACCTTCACGCTCAACAACGTCCCGGAAGGCGACTACGAGATCGAGGCCTGGCACGAGGTCTTCGGCCGCCAGACGGCAAAGCTGAAGGTGAAGGCGCGCGAGGCCGCCACCCTGACGCTCACGTTCAAGGCGGAATAGCCCGAGATGCGCGCGCGGGCTCTCCTCGCCGGCGGCGGCGCGCTCCTCACCGGCTGCTCGCTGCTCCTCGCCGGCGAGCTCGATGATGCCCGCGAGGTCGCCGTCCTCGCGGACGGCGGAGGCTCGTCCAGCAGCGGCGGACCGAGCGAAGCTGGCGCAGGCGAGAGCGGAGCCGAGGGCGGCGCAGACGGCAGCGCGCTGCGCGGCTGCAAAAGCTATCAGCCCGCGCCGAAGTTCTGCGCCGACTTCGACGGCGACGCCGGCCTCGACGACTGGCACGTCGACGACGAGAACGGAGAGGCCACGATCCAGTCGGTCAATTCGCTCTCTCCGCCGTCGGCGGCGAGGGTGACCGTCAACGATCTCCCCGACGGCTGCAAGTACAGCCGCCTCGATCGCGACTTCAAGAATATCGGCGACAGTCCGCGGATCACCGTGACGGCGTGGATGCGCCTCGAGAGCCCCTGGCCCAGTGAGATGATCCCCTTCGTCATCGATACCCAGGCGAACGGGACGGACGAGTACTGCGCGGCGCTCTTCTTCGTCGCGTCCAAGAACGGAAAGCCGACCTCGGCGCACATCGATGTCCAGTCGAAGGTCATCGATGATCACCACCTCGAGCTCGATGGATTCCCGTCCGCCGACGCGTGGTCCCAGATCAAGGTCGTCATCTCGAAGCGAGCGAACGGCGGCGCCATCTACGAGACGACGTTCATGGATGCGAACGGCTTCACGGTCTCGAACACGAACGAATTCCCGGAGTGTAAGGCCTGGGCCAACGTCGGCATCCACCTCGGCGCACACTGCGATCACCGCGGCGCGGCGGTGTCGTTCGACGACGTCCGCGTCGACTGGGAGTGAGCCGGACCTACTCGCTCTCGGTGACCGATGCGGGAGGCGGCTCGCGGTGCACATCGCGGTACACCACGCCGCCCGTCACAGCGGCGAGGACGACGAGCACGATCGCGAGCATGGTCGCGCGCGACGAGCCGGGCGCCGGCGCGTAGGTCGGGCGCATGGCCTCGAGCTCGCGCTCGGAGGGTGGCACGATCGAGCCGAGCGTGCCAGCGCCGGGGAGCCGATCCTCGAGTCGATACTTCGGACGAACGCCCGACGAGAACTGCGGCGCTCGCGGCGCCTTGAGCGCGCGCGAGACGGCCTCGTCGTCGAGCATGATTTCATCGGAGCGTTGCGCAGCCATCTGGGTCCTCCCTGGAGCCAACGGCCTGCCCGCGCCGGCGCTTAAGCGCGAGCGTTGGAACAAAAGAGCGCGGCGCGCCCCGGAGAGGGCGCGCCGCTGGTTCGGACGATGGATCGTGGTTCAGGACTTGGGGGCCGGCGGCGGCATCACGACCTTGACGCCGTTGCCGTTGGCACCTCCATGGCTGCTGGTCGCGAGGACATCGGCGCGGTAGCGCGTGCGCATGGCGTCGACCTCGGGGTTACGGGTGGTACGCGGCGCCAGGTCGGCGACGTCGCCTCCGAGCTTGTCGGAGAGGAGGAGGGCGAGCAGCGTCTCCGCGATGCCGCCCGTCTGATTCGCGCCGTTGGTCCCAGCGCCGCCGATGACGACACGGGGGACGACATCCACCTTCGCTTCGGAGATCGCGTCCGCGAAGCGATTCATGACCTGCTGGGTCACCTGATACTTCGGGCCGCCGTAGGCGCGGACCTGCTCGTCGATGGCGACCGCCTCCGCGATACCGACGCGGGCCGCCTTGTCGGCCTCCGCTTCACCGATGGTGCGGATACGGGTGGCCTCCGCCTCGGCCAGGAGGCGAACCTCGGTGGCCTGGGCCTCCGCCATCGTCTTCTGCTGGGCCGCCTGCTGGAGCGAGCGCTCGTAGGCCGCCTTACCCTGGTTGGCTTCGACCGTGATGGCGAGCTCGGACTCGGTGAGCGCCTTCTGGCTGGAGGCGCGCGCCATCGCTTCACGGAGCTGACGTTCCTTCGCGGCTGCCTTCTCTTGCACCGCGTAGGTCTCGACTTGCTCCTCGGCGATCTGACGCGAGCGGAGCTGCTCGAGAATGGTGGTGATCTGCTTGTCCCCATTCGCGGCCGAAGGCGTGCCAATGAGCACCTCTTCGAGCTCGAGGTTGTAGTGGCAGAATCGAGCCTTCATCTCCTCACTAGAGAGCGCCTGGATCATGGCGCGCTCCTGGAGGAGCTGAATGAGGGTGCGGGTCTGGCCGACGTTCTTGAAGTACGCCGCGACCATGGGGTCGAGGGTCTGCTCGACGAGACGCTTCACGTCACCGAAGCGCTGAACGACGAGCGGGGCCTTGCGGTAGTCGATGTGAACGACGACCGAGAGCGGGAGCTTGGGCTCGAACGCGTCCTTCGTGATGAGCGAGACCTCGGAGAGATTCTCGTCGAACCGGTGACTGCCGGTCTCTTCCTTCGTCCACTTGAGAATGAAGTTCGTAGTCGGGACCATGATGACCTTACCCGCGTACGTATTGAATGCGTACTTGCCGGGGAGGAGCGGCTCGTTCCAGACGCCGCGTTCGCCGCGCGCCACGAGCTCGCCGTGCTTGTATTCGAGGCCCGAGGTGTCCGCGCCGGCGGCGCCGGTATACGAGACGACGACACCGACGTGGCCGACCTCGACGACGGTCTTGGCAATGAGCTCGATCGTCGCGAAGAGGCGGTTGATGTAATAGGTGCCCTCGACGAGCACCTGGAGCTGGCGACCACGATTACCGCCGGCCGCGAGGAACGCCTCGGGGTCCTGGAAGTTGTTGTGATACGTCGCCTTCACGTTCGGGTCGTCGCCGACGATCGGCGCGATGAGCTCGCCCTGCGGGAGCGACGCGCCGTCGTGCACCGTCACGACGCCGATCGCGTCGTCAGCGCCCTTGATGACGACGGGGGTGAAGCCGCCGCGCTCTGCGATGGTATGGGCCATCTGGCGAAAGACCGCGTCGTCGTCGCGGTTCATCGAGAGGTAGTAGAGCTTGCCCTCGGTGACGACGAGGAACTGGGCGAGGTTGATCGCGTACGTACCTTCACGAAGGATGGTGCGCTGTGGGCCACGCTGGCCGCCCGCGGCCAGGAAGCTGCGGACGTCCTGGTAGTTCACGTTCGGCGGGTTCGCCGCGAGCGTCTGCGTCGGCGCGAGCGGCTTGCCGTCGCGCGCGAAGAGGTAGCCGATGCGACCCTGCGGGATCGTCACGAGCGGCATCGTGTGGACCCGATACTGAAACGGCATGCGGTAGTGGAGACCACCGCGGAGGATCTCGGGCTCGTAGCCGGCTTCACCGTTCAGCGCGATGAAGCCGCTCTTGACGGAGCCGCCCAGGCTCCAGCGCTTCTCGATCACGCCGACCCGGTCGTTCGGGATGTACCGGATGCCCGATAGCAAGACGAGGATCAGAAAAAGCCCGAAGCCGACCCCAACGAGCGCAAGCGGGCTCATCAACGCCAACATGAATTGTCTCTCCCAGGTTTCCCGAGCGACCGTTGCGCGCGGCAAGAGCCGCCCGACCGTCGCTCGGAGTTGCCCCGGCAGAGCCCCTGACGAGGGGCTCCTTTTTGGCCGGAGTTGCTGCGTAACCTTGGTCGCAGTCGGATTTCCGACAAGTGCCCTGTCGCCGAAAGTCGACATGTGGGCGATTTGGGTTGCGCCTTCGAAAAGCGCTACTTCGAGTTGCGTGCAGACTGCAGCTATCGCTTCGCGAGCGGGAGGACGGCGCTGGACGGGAGGTAGCCGTCGGTGCCCGCGAGGGTGACCTTGCTGAAGCCGCCCGACTCTTCGAGGATGCGCGTGCGCACGCCTTCGGGGACGGGCGCGACGCGATCGATGACGAGGTGCTTCTCGTCGAGGAGACGCGCGTTGGGCGCGATGACGACGCCCTCGCGGAGGTGGAGGCGTGCGTCGCGCGCGGCGTACGCGAGGACGGCGGTGACCACGAGGAGGCCACCCGCGATCGCGGCGGAGGTGGTGGCCGCGACGCGCCCGCGGCCCTGCTGGATCGCGCGGCGGACGGCGATGGCGATGGCGAGCCCGAGCCCCATCACGGCGGCGAGGATCGCCCATGCGTTCTCGGACATGAGCTCCACGATGCTGCGCCCGAGCGAGAAGCCGTGCTCGATCTCCACCGGCTCGCCCGCGCGCGAGCGGCGGCGAGCGATCTCGGAGCGGACCGCGGCGAGCGCGTTCGTCGCGTCGGTGGCGAGGTGCTTGTCCGAGGTCAGCTCGCGCGTCTCCTCGAAGCCGTGCGCGGCGCGTCCGAGATCCCCCGGCTGCTCGCTGCCGGCGCGGACGCGGAGGGCGTAGGCGAGCCCTCGGTCGTAGCTGACGACGGCGTCGACGACGCCGCGGTCGCCCAGCGCCTCCAGCTTGGCGATCGCCTCGTTCGGCTTGCCCGCGGCCATCGCCTCGGTCGCGCCACGAAAGAGCGCGGCCGGATCGAGCTGCTCGTCCGCCTCGTCCGCCTGCGCGACGCTGGCGACCATCGCGAAGGCGAGGATGAGCCCGCGGGATTTCATTCGCCGAGCGCCGCCAGCGCGCGCTTCCAGAGCGCGCGCATGGGTTCGATGTCGACGCCGGAAGGCGCAAAGCGCGCGGACTCGCACTCCGCGAGCACGGCGAGGATCTCCTTCGCCTGCTCCGGTCTCAGTCCTGCGTCGGTGAGCTCGGTCACCGCGTTGTCGCCGGAGGTCCCACGCAGGTTCACGCCGTGCTGCGCGAGCACGTCAGCCTCGACCGCCTTGATGATGGCGCCCGCGGCCGCCTTTCCGTCCGAGCCCTTCAGCGCCGCCTCCGCCTCCGCGTGGCGGTCCTTCGCCACCTTCTCGTTCGACGGCGTCGCGTTCGCGCGTCTCTCTCGCGCGCGGCGAAGCGCGTCGCTCGCGGCGATCACGAGCGCGCAGGCGAGGGGAGAGCCGAAGATCGAGATCCAGAAGACGGGCTTCTCCGTGATGAAGGACTGGTCCCTCTTGCCCTCGAGGGTCGTCCGCGCCGAGGGCAGATTGGCGAGGATCGGCTCCGCGACGTCGGCGCCCGCGTCGTGGCCCTCGCCCTTGGCGACGCGGATGATGCCGAGGCCCGCGCGCGCCACCGCATAGGCGCGCGTCCGGGGATCGAAGTACGGCAATCGCACCTCGCCGAGATCCACCTGACCCTCCTTGTGCACCCGGCCGACGTAATTGAACGTGCGGGTGCCGCCGTACTGGTCCTGCGTCACGGGACCGAGGGCCTCGCGCACCTGCGGCTCGAGCCACTCGACCCCTGGGAGCTCCGGCATGGCGAGCGTCGAAGGAATGTTTCCCGTGCCGCGGAGCTCCACGCTCACGCCGATCGCGCCGTGCTGCTCCGTCGCGCGCGGCGTCACGGTCGCCGAGAGCGAGAAATCGCCCGTGTCGCCGAGCTGATAGCCGGCGGGGCGTCCCGTGATCGGCGGCTCGATGACCTCGACTTCCAGCCGCTCACTCTCGCGCAGACCGACGCGCGCCTGGGGCAGTGTCAGCGACATCGGGTCAATCTGGAGGCGGCCCGACTTGATCGGAAAGAGCGCGCTCTTGCGCACGAGCTTCACGCTCCACGGCTTGCCGCCGACCATCGCGTTGCCCATGAGGATGGCGCGCGACTCGTCTTGGAGGAGCGAACGCTTCACGAAATCCGTGGCCGTGGCCTCGTGCACGTCCGAGGGACGGCCCTGGCGCTGGCGGAGGTCCTCGTAGAGGTAGACGGAGAGCGTCACCTGCTCGCCCACCACCACGCGCGGCTTGTCGATCGTCGAGTGGAGGAACGCGACCGGCGCACGCTCCGCGGCCATCGAGAGCCTCGGATCCGTCTGGA
Source organism: Labilithrix sp. (assembly GCA_046351255.1). Taxonomy (GTDB): domain Bacteria; phylum Myxococcota_A; class Polyangia; order Polyangiales; family Polyangiaceae; genus Labilithrix. Next base: position 143,862 of record JAXLYU010000020.1, on the reverse strand, counting down.
TGCCGCGGAACGGATCGCCGAGGTCCTGATCGTCGCTGTTGTCGAAGAACCCCTTGAAGGGATCGAACGGCGAGCCGCCGCCGAACGGATCGCGCGGCCGCCGCTTCGGCCGTCCGGTGCCGGGGGCGATGACGGTCACCTTCTGCGCCGCGCCGTTCGCGCGTCCTCCGCCGAACGCGACGCTGCCCGGACCGATCGAGAACGTCCCGAGCCGATCCGCACGGAGGCGCCACGACACGTTGAGCCCGTGGCTCTCCGTCGCGTGGCCGTTGATGATCGAGACCATGTGCGAAGGCGAGGCGCTCGAGCCCACGATCGAGAATCCCGGGTGCGATGGGAGCTGTGGGTCGCCCGGCTGCTCCTTCGTCTTCGACATCGCCTGCAGCGTGTAGACGACGCTGTCTCCGAGCTCGATCTCGTTCGAATCGACGCTCGACTGCACGTCGATGCTCTGCGCGAACGCGACGCGAGTCCCGCCGAGGAGCACGAGCGTGGTGACGAAGACCAAGAGGAGGCGCGTGAGGCTCACTTGTCGGCGCCTCCCTTCACGCGGCGCTGCCGGGCCTGCTTCTTCGCCGCCTCCTGCTGCACCGTGGGCGCGTTCTCGAGCTGGTCGAGGATGCGGTCGTCCTGGTTCTGGCGTGACGGAGGCGGCGGGGGCGCGGCGTCGGGCTGGTCCTTGTCCTTGTTCTTGTTCGGATCGTCCTTGTTCTTGTCGTTGTCGCCGCCGTCCTTGCCCGCGTCCTTGCCCTTGTCGTCGCTCTTGCCGCCGTCCTTGTCCTTGTTGTCCTTCCCGCCGTCCTGGTTCTGGTCCTTCGACCCGCCGTCGGGGTTGTTGCTGTCGCCGCCGTCGCCGTTGCCGCCATCGGGCGGCGCCGCGTCGTTGCCGGCGTCCTTCTTGTCCTCGATCCGCCGGAGCGCCACCGCACGATTCCAGGCTGCGTCGCGTCCGATCGGGTCCACGTCGAAGGCGGGGCCCGAGTCGGCCGCGCCGATCGGTCCCGCATCGCCCATCGCCGGGATGAGCTCGAGCGCCTTCTCGTACGCCGTGACCGCCGCCTTGTAGTCGGCGGTGAGGAAGAGGAGATTGCCTTCGAGGTAGCGCGCCCGCGCCCGTAGCGGGACGGGCTGCGCCGTGTCTTCCGCCACCGCGCGGACGACGCGGAGCGCGCAGTCCACCTGCTGCTGGCGAAGCTTGCCGAGGTTGGGATCGAGGAACCCGGCGTCGTTCTCCTCGTCGCCGAAGCGATGGCCGTACTTCTCGGCGATCTTGAAGAGCGCGAGGCCGAGGTCGAAGCTGCCATTCGGGCGGTCGCGGAGGCGCGGCGGCGTGCCGATGTTGCCCTCCGCGCAGCCCCCGGTGGCGAGGTAGTCCTCGAGGAGCTCCGCCGCGCTGCCGGCCTCGCCCGCGTCGTACTCGGAGAGCGCCTCGTTGACCTGTGGCGCCTCGCGATCGAACGGCCGCGACGGATCCCAGCCGCACGCAGCCACGACCGCGCACGCGAAGGAGGCAAAGAAGATGCGGCGAAGACGCGTCATGCCTTCTCCTTCTTCCGCTTGACCTTTGGCTTCGCGGGCTTCTTCTTCCCGGGGACGACCTTCGCGCCGGGCGCGTCCTTCACCGCCGCGATCCCGCCGACGAAGCTGAGCACGAGCTTCGGCAGCGGCGCCTCGGGGATCATCCCCTCGATGAAGAGGAGAAGGATCGTGAGGCCGAGCGGCCACATGTACTCCTCGTCGAACGCGACCTCGACACGCTCGGCGAGCTCCTCGCGCATCATCTTCTTGAGGCCGCGGGCGACGTCGTCGATGCCCGTCTCGCCCTTCGAAGAGCGGACGATCGCGCCGCCCGTCGACGTCGCGATGTCGGAGAGCTGCTGCTCGCCTTCCGCCGTGAGCGAGGTGGTCAGCGTCTGGCCGTCGTCGTCGCGGCGGACGCCGGTGACCTTGCCGTCGGGACCGACCTCCGGCACCGGCTCCGGCATGCGGCCGCCGATCTGGACCACGTCGATGCGGGTCTTCTCCTCCGCCGCTTGCTTCGCGACCGCGACCGGATCGCCCTCGAGATCCTCGCCGTCCGTCACGAGCACGATCACGCGCACGTGATCCTTCGACTTCGGATCGCGGGCGAACACCTCGCGGGCGCGCTCGAGCGCGCGACCGATCGCGGTGCCGCCGACGGGCATGTCGTTCGGCTCGAGCTGCCGAAAGAACTGCGCGATCGCCGCGGAGTCGCTCGTGAGCGGGAAGCTCATGGGCTCGCCTGCGAAGGCCACCGCGCCGAAGCGCGCGCCGGGGAGCTCCTTCACGAGCTTCGCGATCTCCGCCTTGGCGCGTGCGATGCGCGAGGGCGCGACGTCGCGCGCGTACATGCTCTTCGAGAAGTCGAGCACGATGACGACATCGAGGTTCGTGGCGGGGACGAGCTTCGTGCCGCGGCCCCACTGCGGGCGCCCGAGCGCGAGGAACGCGAACACGAGCGCGATGACGAGCAGCACGCCCTTCAGCGCGCGCCGGCCCGAGGCGTCGAAGGTCTCGAGCCGTGTCACGAGCGCCGGATCGCCGAACGCCTTCGTGGCGCGGCCGCGGCGCACCGACGAGAGGATGAGCGCCGTCGCGAAGCCGCCCACGAGGACCGCGCACGCGATCGCGATCGCGAGATACGGCATGATGAGGAGGTCGTACGCAAATCGCATTACGGGAACCTCCGCACGACGAGCAACCGCACGAGCGCCTCCAGGGCGATGAGCGCCACGGCGGGGATGAGGAGGAATCCGAAGAGGTCCTCCATCGTCGAGCGCTGCTGCTCGAAGAGCGTCTTCTCGAGCTTGTCGAGGATGGCGTGCATGCTCGACTCGAGGCCCTTCTTGTCGGTGGCAATGAAGGAGTCGCCGCCCGTGGAGCTGGCCATGCGCTTCAGCAACTCGGGATTCGTCGGGAAATGCTCCCGCACGTATTTCGGCTGTCCGAAGAGGTCGACGCCTTCCTGGACGTCGACGTCGTCGCCGCTGCCGATCTGGACCGTGAAGACCTTCACCCCCTGCTCCTGCGCGAGGTGCGCGGCGTAGTCGGGCGCGATGGAGCCGGCGTTGGAGTCGCCGTCCGTGAGGAGAATGACCGCCTTCGAGCGGGCGGTCGAGCGACGGAGCCGCGCCACCGCGGTGCCGACCGCGTCCCCGATGGCGGTGCCCGCGCCGTCGATGAGGCCGAGCTCCATCTTCGACACGAGGGTCGAGAGGAGCGACTTGTCGAGCGTGGGCGGAGAGAGAATATAGGCGGTGCGTCCGAACACCACGACGCCGATGCGGTCGTTCTTTCGACGCGCGACGAAGTCGAGGATGACCTCCTTGGCCGTCTCGAGGCGAGTCAGCCGCTGCTGCGGGCGCGGGACCGGCTGGCCGGGCGAGGCCTGCGCCGCGGGCTGATCCGCGTCCATGAGCGCCTTCATGGAGTTGGAGAGGTCGAGCACGACGACCATGTCGATGCCCTTCTCGTCCGCGTTCTCTCCGCGGAGGACGTTCTGTGGCCGCCCCAGCGCGAGCACCGCCACGACGATGGCCGCACCGCGGAGCATGCCGGGCACGTCCCGGAGCTTGGTGCGGAAGCCACGCGGACCCGTCAGGAGCGGAGCGATCGCGCCGATCCGCATGCGCGGCGTGCGCGCGTCGGAGGCGAGCGTCATCCGCCAGACGACGGTCCCCGCGAGCACGAGCGCGATGCCCCCGAGCACGGGCAGCCGGGCGCCGAGCGGCAGCCACGCGAGGACGGGCACGGACCAGATCGCGCTCGACCAAGCGTCCATGCGCGCGATCGCGGGATAGAGGAGCGCGAGCGCGGTCAGCAGGATGGTGCCCGCGATGACCGAGAACGCCCGTCCGGCGCGGCTCATGACGCGCCTCCTTCGTCATCGCGCGGCGGATCGACGACCGTCGCAGGTGGCTCGTGCGGCTCGTCGGGCTCGGGCGGCTCGTACGGGGAGCGCGTGGGCTTCTTCTCGACCGCGACCTCGGGCGACCGCAGCCCCGCCGCCGCGACCGGATCGGCCACCACCGGCTCGGCCTCTTCTGGCGCTGCGCCGCCCGCGGAGTAAGGCATCGTCCCGCGCACGATCGACTCGCCGGTCGTGATCGAGAGCGCGCACTGCTCGGGCGTCGGCGTCAGGTTCGCGAACTTCACGAGGTCCGCTTCGCGGAGGAAGTTGGCAATCTTGCTGAAGGCCATTCCGGGCGCGAATGCCACCATGCCGGGCTCGGGATCTTCCAGTCGAATGAAGCCCGCTGCCTGCTTCTTGAGCGCGGCGAGGATCTCGTCGGTGGTGGACTCGAGGCCGTCGAACCCGAAGCGCGCGCCGAGATAACGACGTAGCGCGTCGCTGGTGCGGTCGAAGTGCTCTCCGTAGCGATTGGACTCGAGGAGGCCGGCGTGGCGCACGGACTCGAGCTCCTCGAGCGCGACCTCCCACGGCGGGCGCGGCGGAGGCGGCGGCGGCACGGGCTTCGGCTTGCTCAGGTGTCGCCAGACGAAGAGCGCGAGGATCGCGCCGACGACGAGGCCGAGCGCGCCCCAGAGCACCGCCTTCTTCAGCGCGGTCCACTCCTCGCGCTGCGGGACGCCCGGTGGATTCAGCTTCGGCATGGCGGCGGGCGTGTTCGCGGTCGGATCCTCGACGAGGATCGAGTGCGTATGCGTGCACATCGTCGCGATCTCGCCGTTCGCGCGCGCCACCGCGACGGGCATCGGCGGGAGATACATGACATTGCGGCCCGGATTGGGCGGCAGGAGCACGAGCGGTAATTCGAAATGCGTGACCGCTTTTCCGGTCGCGGGATCCTCCGGATCCGACCAGATGCGCGCCGCCGCGCCGCCGTCCTGATCGGGAATCGCGAAGCCGGCCTGCTTCAATACCTTCTTTGCCTCGACCGCATTGGCCATGTCGAGGCCGGAGGGCAGGACCTTCTCGCCCTTGCCGTGACGCACGGAGATCGAGAGCGCGGTCGCGTAGCCGCTGGTGCCGCGTGGTGGGAAGACGTCCGTGACGACCGGCCGCTCCGCGCCCTTGGGCACGCTCTCGACACAGCCGTACGTCGAGTCGCCCGCGCCCGCGTCGTCGGCGGACGCGGTGGAGGCGAAGAGCATCAGGAAGACGCTCGTGAGGACGAAGAAGACACGCTTCATCGGACGCGCACCCTCCGCGCCCGTCGCGCGAACAGATCGCGAATCGGGCGGACGAACGAGCCGCCGGTGTCGACCTCGACCGAGTCGAGGCCGAGCTTGTTGAAGACCTGACGCCGCGCGTCGCGGATCTTCTTCATCTCGCGCTCGAAGTGAGCGCGGACGTACTTGTCCGAGGTGTCGACGACGATCATCTCGCCGCTCTCGAGGTCCTCGAACGTGGCGAGGCCCACGTCGGGCAGCTCGAAGTCGCGCTTGTCGACGAGGACGATGGGGATGACGTCGTGCTTCGCGCTCGCGAGCGAGAGCGCGCGCTCGTAGCCGGCGGCGAGGAAGTCGGACACGACGAACGCGACGCTGCGCCGGCGCGCGACGTGAACGAGCGCCTCGAGGGCAGCCTTCAGGTCGGTCTGCGCGCCGAGGTTCGGGTAGGGCGCGGCCGCGAACCGGTCGTTCTGCGGCTTCTTCTTCGAGGCCTTGCGCACGAAGCGGTCCTCCGCGTGCCGCGCCCCGGCCGCCTGCGGCGCCTCGAAGCCGAGGATCTCGCGGACGACGCGCATGACGTGCTTCTCGCCCTTCTTCGGCGGGACGATGCGCTCGACCTTCGACGTGGAGAGGATGAGGCCGATGCGGTCGTTGTTGCGGATGGCGCTGAACGCGAGGAGCGCCGCGACCTCCGAGGCCACGCGGGCCTTCGGCGCGCGCTGGGTCCCGAAGCGCTCGCTCGCGGAGAGGTCCACCGCGAGCATGACCGTCATCTCGCGCTCCTCCGTGAAGACCTTCACGAAGGCCTCGTTCATGCGTGCGGAGACGTTCCAGTCGATGGTGCGGACGTCGTCGCCCGCCTGATAAGGGCGCACCTCGCGAAAGGCCAGACCCTGGCCTTTGAAGCTCGACTTGTACGTTCCAGAGAGCTGCTCGTTTGCGAGACGGGCAGTGTGGATCTCGATCGTACGGAGCGCTGCGAGGATCTCGCGCGGGATCACGGCACTTCGACGACCTCGAAGACACGGCGCACGACCTGCTCGCTCGTGACCTCTTCGGCATCGGCCTCGTAGGTCAGAACGACACGGTGACGAAGGACGTCGGGGCCGACCGCCTTCACGTCTTCCGGAGTGACGTAGCCGCGGTGACGGAGGAACGCGTGCGCGCGGGCGGCGAGGTTGAGCGCGATCGAGGCGCGCGGTGAGGCGCCGAACTCGATGAGGGGGGCGAGGTCCTTCAGGCCGTGCTTCGCGGGCTCGCGCGTCGCGAAGATGACGTCGACGATGTAGTCCTTCACCTTGTCGGCCACGTAGATCTGGCCGATCGTCTTGCGCGCCTCGACGAGCTCCGTCGGGGTGACGGCCGGTTCCGCCTTCAGCGGGACGAGGCTCGTCATGCGGTCCATGATCTTCCGCTCGTCCTCGCGGGTCGGGTAGCCGACCTTGCACATGAGCATGAAGCGGTCGACCTGCGCCTCGGGCAGGGGATAGGTGCCTTCCTGCTCGATCGGGTTCTGCGTCGCCATGACGATGAACGGCGAGGGCAGGGGGTACGTCTTGTCGCCGATGGTGACCTGGCGCTCCTGCATCGCCTCGAGCAGCGCGGACTGCACCTTCGCGGGGGCGCGGTTGATCTCGTCCGCGAGGACGAGGTTCGCGAAGACGGGGCCGAGCTTCGACGTGAACTCTCCCTTCTGCTGGTTGTAGATGACGGTGCCGATGACGTCGGCGGGGAGGAGGTCCGGCGTGAACTGGATGCGCGCGAACTTCGCGCTGATCGCATCGCAGAGCGTGCGGACGGTGAGGGTCTTCGCGAGGCCGGGGACGCCTTCGAGGAGCACGTGCCCGCCGGTCAGGAGACCGATGAGGATGCGCTCGATCATGTACGTCTGGCCGACGATGACCTTGCTGACCTCGTTCTGGATCCGGTCGACGAACGCGCTCTCGCGCGCGACGATTTCGTTGAGCTCCCGTGCGTCTACCATCGGCGCGTCCTTACCATGATTTCGCTCGCGAACCTCGTGCGACGGACACACGAAGTCGCGGCGAAAGCCCGCGGGACGACGGCTTTATTCCCGGCTTTCGACGCCGGGGGCGCGGCTCAGACGCGCGCCTTCTGCGAGACGGAGATGCCGCCCTTGGAGCCGACCGCCGCGCCGAGCGCGATGGCGCCCCACCAGTAGTTCTGGTCGGTCAGCTTCAGAGCAAAGATGCCCAGAAGAATGAGGCCGATCCCCAGGAAGATCTCCGCGGTACCGCGCTGCATGGTGCCTGATTACCGCGCTTTACGCCGATAGTCGAGAGGTTGTCGCGCCGGCCGCTGGCCCGTGCAAACTTTCGTAACGGGGGCTGACATCGCCGGGCCCGTGCTTACTGATGGCGCGCCAAATGATGCGCTGGCAGCGAGGGCGAGGCACGTCCGACGTGCCCTGGGGCTCGGCCTGCGCCGCGCGCCGGGACTTTGCCATGATCGCGAGCCTCGACGCGACTCTCGGCGGCGTGAGCGACCCGTTCGTCGTCGCCGATCGCACGTGGCGCGATCTGTCGCTCGACGACGTGTTCGCGAAGCTCGACCGCTGCGTCAGCATGGTCGGCCAGCAGACCCTCTACCGGAGGCTGCGGCGCCCGAGCGACTCCGCGGCCGATGTCGCCCGCTTCGACCGCAAGATCCGTGCGTTCGGCGACGATCCGCGGCTCCGCGCCCAGTTCCAGGAGGCGGTTCGCCGGGTCGAGGGCGACGCCGCTCCTCTTCTCTATGGCGAGCCGCCGCCGCTCCCCCGCGCCGCCGCGCTCTTTCCGTTCGCCACGTGCGTCACGTTCCTCGCCGCCGCCGTGTCCGTCGTCTGGCCGCTGGCCCTGCTCGTCTTCATCGGGCTCGTCATCGGCAACATCGCCATTCGCCTGCATCTGCATCACGTGATGACCATGCACGCCGAGGCGCTCTCCACGATCGCGAGGCTCGTCGCCTCGGCCGATCGCGTCGGCTCGATCGAGAGCGCCGCGCTCCGCGCCGACCTCGAGAACCTGCGCGCCGCGCTCGCCGTCGTCGCGCCGTGGCGCCGGTCGCTCACGTGGGCCACGCTCGAATCCCCGAACCTGAACGAGGTCCTCGGGTCGGTCGTCACCTACCTGAATTGCTTCTTTCTCCTCGACGTGAACGCCTACGTCGCGTCGCTCACGCTGCTCCGGCAGGGCACGCCGGCGCTCCGGAGGATCTTCGAGACGGTGGGCGAGCTCGACGTCGCCCGATCCATCGCGAGCTTCCGCGCCGGGACGCGCACGTGGAGCGTTCCCGCCATCGGCCGCCGCGGCGGGCCGATCGTCCTCACGTCGATGCGGCATCCCCTCATCGACGAGGCGAGCGCCGTCCCGAACGACGTGTCGCTCACGAACCACGGCTGGCTCGTGCTCGGCTCGAACATGTCGGGCAAGTCGACGTGCCTGAAGGCGATCGCGCTCCAGGCCGTCCTCGCGCAGTCCGTCGCCACGACCACGTGCGAGGGCTACGCCGCTCCGCCGCTCGGCGTGCGCACGCTCATTCACGTGGAGGACGACCTCGCGGCCGTCCTGCGCGGGCTGCATCGCCGCGGCGCCTTCGTCGTCGCCGCCACGCACGACGGGGAGCTGATGGACCTGCTCGAAGCCGAGCTCGACCCGCATTACTTCACGGAGCGCATCGAAGACGGCTGCCTCCACTTCGACTACGTGCTCCACGCCGGTCGTGCCGCCCCCCGCAACGCGATCGCGCTTCTGGCGCTCGTCGGTTGCCCGGAGGATGTGCTCGCCGATGCGCGCGTGTATCTTCCCAGCGCATGACCGAAGAGCATCTCGCGTTCGCCCACACGCTCGCCGACGCGGCCGGCGACGTGATCCGTCCCTGGTTTCGCGTTCGCCTCGACGTGGTCGACAAGGGAACGGGCCGCGCGGGCTATGATCCGGTGACGGAGGCCGACCGCGAAGGCGAGGCGGCCATGCGCCGGCTCATCGCGGAGAAGTATCCGCTCCATGGCGTCCTCGGTGAGGAGCACGGCGAGGAGAAGGGCGCCGATCCTTACATCTGGGTGCTCGATCCCATCGACGGCACCCGCGCCTTCATCTGCGGCCAGTCGCAGTGGGGGATCCTCATCGCGCTGAACGACGGCACGAGGCCCGTGCTCGGCATCCTCGACCAGCCGATCACGCGCGAGCGCTGGGTCGGCGCGGGCGGTCACACGCATTTCATCACCGCGACGGGGCGCGAGAAGCTCCGCACGCGCGCCTGCGAGTCGCTCGCGAGCGCCATCCTCACGACGACGCACCCCACGGGCTACTTCACGGACGCCGAGCGCGCCGCCTTCGACGAGCTCGGCGAAGGCGTCCGCATGACCCGTTACGGCGGCGACTGCTACGCCTATGGTCTCCTCGCGATGGGCTTCATCGACCTCATCGTCGAGGCGGCGCTGAAGCCCTGGGACGTGCAGGCGCTCATCCCCATCATCGAGGGCGCGGGCGGCAAGATCACGACCTGGGACGGCGGCGACGCGCAACACGGTGGTCGCGTCGTCGCGTCGGGCGATCCGCGCGTGCACGAGGCGGCGCTCGCCGTCCTGAGCCGCGTGCGCTGATCCTGCGTGCGAATCACCGCCGCGCGCCGGCCTTCCACCGCGGCGCGTTCGACGTCTCGTACGATCGCGAGCTGCTACATCAAGGCGTCCACGCGGCGATCGTCTTCTCGATCCATCCGCGGGCTTCGTCGATGCGCTGGTAGTACTCGTGACGATGGCTCGGGCCGTCGCCGTCCGTGTGGCAGGCAGCGGTGGCGACGATCTGATCGCCGCAGACGAGCGGACCGCCGGAGTCGCCTGCGTTCGCGAGCGCGTCGCCCCACGTCACCTTCACCGCGTTGCCCGTCACGTCGACGATACGGCTCGTGCCCGAGCGCTTCCTTCGCTCCATGCCGTCGTATCGGCCGAAGCCGACGACGGTGCAGGTCTCTTCCTTCGCCGGTGAGGCGCCCCAGTCCATCGGCGCGATGCTCGTGATGGGCGTCGCCAGACGCAGGAGCCCGATGTCGCGCGTCGGATTCGGGCAACCGAGATTGACGTAAGACGGATACGGGAGCTTCTCGCTTACCGGTCTTCCGTCGAACGTCGTCGGGAGCGGGCCGATGCAGTGCGCCGCGGTGAGCACCACGTTGGGTGCGATGAGCGTGCCCGTGCAATACGAACTACCAAATGCGACGAGGCCGACAGCGGGCATTCCGCTCTCGGCCTCTCCACCGCGAATCGAGTCGCGGGTCGTGTCAGTGTCGTCGGCGGCCGTCACCATGCTGCACGCCGGAATGGCGGCCGCGATGGCGAGGGCTGGAACCGACGAGCGCTTGATCAATCAGGGCAGGTCGCCGGTCGCGGTCGCGAAGTCGATCGCACGGATGTCCGCGCAGGTCGCTTCCGCCGGGATGCGGACCATGGTGACGACCGCGTCACCCGAGGGCTTGTAGACCGGCGCCGCGCTGTCGAGGAGCTTGTACTCGGAGGCCGAGCAGTCCGTGCCGTTCTCGCGCTGGCAGCCGAGGACGTGCTGGTCGATGGCCGGCTTGTTGTTGATGACCGCGATCGTGCCCGAACCGTCGACGCGGTTACACGTGCTGATCGTGCCCTGGGTCGAGAGGACCTGACGGAAGGCGGTGTAGACACGCTGCGCGCGCGCCGAGAGGAACGCGTCGAGCGGCGGGTTCTTGTAGCCCGCGGACTTGTTCGTATCGACGGAGACGCCGACCTTCGCGTCGTTGTCCGTGTCCTGCGCGGAGAGCTGGGCGCCGTTGGCCGGCCACGGGTCCGTCGCCGGGCTGGTCATCGTGGCGCCGAGGATGGCGGCCGCCGGATCGGAGGCGAAGGAGGAGCCGGGGGCGAGGCCGGTGAGGTGGCCCGCGATCTCGACGGTGGGGAGCGTGCCGCTCTCGAAGAGCGCGTCCGGGAACTGGATGCCGTACTTCTCGCCGCCGAAGGCCGCCTGCGAGGAGTAGTCCGGAACGCTGACGCCGCAGAGCGAGGCCACGTCCGTGATCTCGGTGCCGTTCGCGGTGCGCGTGCTCTTCAGCCAGTTCGTGATGGTGCCCGTGCCGCCCTGGACGACGAAGGAGTTCGCCCACTGCACCGGCGTCTCGATCTTGATGGCCCACGTGCCGTTCGCATCGCAGTCGCCGTCGTTGAGGTTCTGGTTGGCCACGGCCGAGTCATCCGCTGCGCTTCCACTGCAGGCCACCACAGAAGCGGCGAGAGCGACGAGAGCGAGCGACGTGACATTTCGGATGATCGACATGGTGGCCTCCAAGAAGGGACGAACAGGAGCGGATGAGATGCGCACGGATTAGCGCTCCATAGGTGGGAGTCAAGGCGACCTTGTGTGACGTCAGATTGATTTTTGGCCTCTCCGTTCAACCGTGCAACCCCATTGAATGATGGGTGATTCACGGACGATCCATACACCATGCGACTTGCGCAATATGTGCAGCCATGATCCTACCTGGATCGTGGATCAGCCGAAAAACCCGAGAAATCACGCCTTGTCGGGGGAGGTAGGTGCGCTACGACAAACGGAGCCATGCGCAGTCTTCGCCTCCTGTTCGTTCTCGGCCTCTGGTCGTTCGCCGGCTGCGCGAAGGACGAGCCGACGAACACCCGACCGACTGGACCGACCCTCGGTCAGGACATCTTTGGTGTCCTCTGCGATCGCGTCGGAGCGCAGGCCCTCCACGAAGACCTCTCCGGCGCCTCCTACAACGACATCTGCCATGGCACCGCGACGACGGTCGACCAGTCGAAGCTCCCCGCTCCGCCGGACGCGAACGTCCGCGCCACCTCCGTCGCGAAGGTCGAAGCCCTCGCCCGCCACAAGCCCGACATCATCGCTGCGCTCGACACCGTGTTCCCCGACGACCTCGTCGTGGGCAAGAACCTCGACGCGTCCGACCCCGCCGCGACCTGCGATCCCGTCAGCTCGAAGACGCGCCGCGACCAGCTCCGCGGTCTTCTCTCCCGACTGCTCCCGAAGGAGGGCGACGAGACCGTGCCCGAGTCGAGCCGCGCCGTCGCGCGCACCATCGAGCCGCTCACGACCGAGGAAGGCGCGAACGCTCGGATCGCGATGACGCATCTCGCCGCTCGTCGCGGCTACCTGCCGCCCGAGCTCTCGACCGGTCTGCTCGCGTCCGTGCTCACCGCGCCGCGCCTCCGCGACCTCCTCGGCGCGACGATGACGAACATTGGCCCCGACGCCGACCCGTACGATCGACCGAACACGAAGGGCAAAGGCTACGGCGCGTTCAAGCAGTTCATCGGCGCGCTCCAGGACGACATGCGGAAGCCGGTGGAGCAGGAGAAGCCGCTCACCACCACGACCGACGCCGCCGGTCGCCCCATCCTCTCCCGTCCGCGCACCGCCCTCGAGCTCACGCGCGCTGTGCTGCTCACCGAGAATCCGGTCTTCTCGAACGGCGATCCGCTCTACGTCGTCAAGCGCGACTACCGCGGTATGGCGGTCGTGAAGAAGCAGAACGGCAAGCTCCCGGCTCCCTTCCGCGACAGCGACGACGACGGGCTGCCCGATCTCGACTCGCTCGGTCGCTTCATCGGCGGCGGCCCGGATCCGTTCGTCGGTACGAGCGAGAAGGATCCGACCTACGAGTACATCGACGCGCGCGCCACCGCCGCGTCGGCGATGCTTCGCCATCTCGCGCCGCTCGCCGATCCCGACAACGGCAAGGAGTCGCTCCTCAACGCCGCGGAAGGCATCGAGCCGCTCCTCCGGGAAGGTGGCCGTGAGGCGCTGCTCGATCTCGTCCATGCGGGCGGCAACATCTCCGCCGATCCCGGCACCGACGGCGCGCTCGCGCTCATGGGGCAGCTCTTCACGGAGCAGCCGGACCTCATGGCGCGCGTGGCCGGAAATCTCCTCGACCTGAAGGCCGTCCTCGACGCGCATCCGGAGGCGAGGATTCCGGAGGGCTCGACGCTCGTCGACGACCTCATGGACGTCGCGGTGAAGCTCGCCGCCGAGCCCGGTCTCCTCGAGGACATCCTCACCTCGATGAGCGACGAGCGCGGCCAGTACATCAAGCAGGCGATCCCCGCCATGATGCTCAACAAGGATCGCATCTCGTACGATCCTGCGGCGCTCAACGGTCTGCCGAAGAACTTCACCACCGGTGGCGGGCCACCGGAGACGCTCGTCGATCGCACGCAGCCGAACGTCGGCTGGAACCGCTCCATCTTCCAGCGCTTCCTCGGCCTCCTCTCGGACACCAACGGCGTCACCTTCTGCAACCGGGAAGGCGCGCGCCTGCACGGCTACATCAAGTCGCCGGCCACGGGGCAGTTCGTCCCGATCGATCTGCCCACGCAGCTCGGCGCGGACGCGATCGGCGATCCGGCGCCCGAGTGCACGATGCTGAAGATCGATAATCTCTCGGTCTTCTATCTCCAGGCGATGGTCGGCAAAGCCAAGTTGGTATTGCGCAATACCCTCTATACCGATCCCGCGAAGCCCGCGCTCCTCAGCCCCGCGGTCATGGAGAAATCGACGGGTATCACCGGATTCTGGAATTCGGCCAAGGGCAATCCGGACGGCCGCGACGAGGACTACGCTTATCCGCGCCCGGAGTTCCTCAATCGTCTCGTCTTCTTCAAGGTCGACGACGCGATGAGCTGCTCGGACGAGAGCGGAAACAAGCTCACCACGAACTGCGTCATCCGCGATCTCCAGGGCTCGCACATGCCCTCGTCGGTCTGCAAGGAGCGCACGATCGACGATCCATACTTCGTGTCGCCGCCGGGCTCGAGCCTGACCCCGAACGACGCGGTCGATCCTTCGCCGGACAAGAAGATTCACGGCCTTCGCAGCTGCCAGCCCGGCGAGAACCTCGACGAGCGCGCGCCCGATACGCTCTTCGCGCTCGAGTACAACCACGGCATCGACGCGTTCGCGCCGCTCGCCGAGGTGTTCGTCAAGCACAAGAAGGAGACGCTCCTCGTCGACCTGATGGTCGCGCTCAACAAGAGCTGGAGCGTCCAGGGCGGCATCGCGAGCTCCGAGCCCGCGCTCGCCGAGATCCTCAAGGGTGACCTCATCACGTCGCTCGGTGAGCTCGCGAAGGTCACCAACAAGATGAAGATCGACCGCTGCGTCGCCTCGGGCAAGAACGAGTGCGCGAAGCACGAGTCGGTCCCCGCCGTGACGGTGCTCGCGGAGGGCGTGCGCGCCCTCGTCGATCCCGCGCGGGCCAAGGCGGCCGGCGTCACGGATCGCCGCGGCAAGACGACCACGAAGTCGGGCAAGCCGATCACGATCATGGGCCTCCTCCGCGATGCCATCAACGAGGAAGAAGAGGTCCTCGCCCGGGACAAGACGCGCGAGCACCAGTGGCTGAAGGCGCGCTCGAACATCGTCGACGAGTTCCTCACCATCAACGGCCGCGGCGCCGACGCGAAGTTCGCCGACCCCGGCATCCCACAGATCGCGCCGGTCATCATCGGCCTCCTCCGCGCCCAGCGCCTCGCCAAGTGCAAGAGCGACACGGACTGTCCCGCGCTTCGCCAGGACCTCTCGAAGGAGATGGAGGAGGACCTGAAGAAGCCGGTCTTCACCTCCGCGCTCGATCTCCTCGACGCGGTGCTCGCCGACAAGCCGATGCGCGGCGAGATCGGCCGCATGACGAGCTACATGTTCCGCGCCGACGGCAAGCTGGGCGGGGACACCACCGCGTCCGCGTCCTCCACGCCGTTCAGCGGCAGCAAGAAGGGACCGGGCGTCCTCGACCAGTCGCTCGCCGCGCTCGTGGACGCGCTCGGTGCGGTCGGCGATCTCTCCGACGTCCGGCGGATGTATCCCTTCCTCGCGAAGTCCCTCGACGATCTCGACCCGCAGCTCTCGCTCCTCTCGCGCCTCAACGCGCGGGCGTACGACGCGAACGGCAACGAGATTTGCTCGAAGGAGCTCGACCCGGAGGAGGCGATCCGTAATAGCCTGGCGCGGCTCTCGCTACCGGTGACGGTCGAAGGCAAGCCGACGAGGCCCGCCCTCCAGATCTTCCTCGATGCGATCGCCGACGTGAACCGTGTGGACGCGTCCAGCGACGGCCCGCTCGAGCCCGATGACTACATGAACGTCTTCAAGAACGTGCACGAGCTTTTGACCGATCCGAAGAGCGGCCTCGAGCAGCTCTACGCGAGCGTGAAGAACGCCACGGCGCGGTGAACCCGAACAGGACACCCCTTCCGTGAAACGTATCCTCATCGCTGCGGTCGGGCTGTCCATCGCCGGCACGGTTTCCACGGCCAGCGCCACGGGCATGTACACCTCCGAGCGCGGCGTGCGCCCGCTCGGTCGCGGCGGCGCGTTCGTCGCTGGTGCGGACGATCTCGGCGCCATCACGTACAACCCGGCGGGGCTCGCGGACGCGAAGTCCGCGCTCCTGCTCGACCTCGCGTGGGTCAACGTCTCGACCGAGTTCACGCGACGCGCGATCGTCACGGACGCGGCCGGCAACCCGACCACCGCCACGTCCCCGACCGCGAAGGGCGAGACCCCGTTCCTGCCCATTCCGACCATCGCCGGCTCGTATTCGCCGCACGAGATGTTCACGTTCGCGCTCGGCGTCTATGCGCCGTATGCGTCACTCTCGAAATATCCGACCACGGTCGCGGGCCAGCCCGCCGGCTCACGCTATTCGCTCGTCTCCCTCGAAGGCTCCGTGCTCGCGGTCGTCGGGGCGTACGTGGCCTTCAAGCCGATCGAGCAAATCCGTATTGGCGTCGGCTTCGAGGCGCTCGTCGGAAAGCTGGAGTCGGATCTGATCTTCAGCGCGAGCCCGCAGGACCGCTTGCTCGCCGCGCCGGAGAGCCCGGAGTACGACGCGAAGGCGAAGCTCTCGACGAGCACCATCTTCGCGCCGAGCGCTCACTTCGGCGTCACCGCCGTTCCGCACGAGAAGGTGCGCATCGGCGCGGCCGCGCACCTGCCGTACAAGATCGACGTCCCCGCCGAGCTCAAGGTGACGCTCCCCCGCGCGACCGCCTTCGACAGCGCGACCCAGACCGGCACCGGCACCCGCGTCAAAACCGATTTGCCCGCCACGCTCCGCGTGGGTGTGGAGGTGAGGCCGATCGACACGCTCCGCATCGAGGCGGCTTATGTGCGCGAGCTCTGGAACGTGCACAAGGAGCTCGCGATCCAGCCGACGACGCTGAGCTTCAGCAACATCACGGGATTTCCGAGCCCGTTCAACGTGCCCCCGGTCAGCATCCCGAGAAACTTCCAGGCCTCGAACTCCTTCCGCCTCGGCGGCGAGCTGACGGTGCTGAAGCCGAACGACGACCGCGTGCTGGGCGTCGACGTCCGCGCGGGCGTCAATTACGAGACGAGCGCCGTCCCAGACGATTACCAATCACCGCTCACGACGGATCTCGATCACGTCACGCTCGGCCTCGGCGGGAGCATCTCGCCGATGAAGAACCTCCGTCTCGACCTCATGTATGCGCACCTCTTCGGCTTCGGCGTGGACGTCAATCCGGCCACCGCGGGGGTCTCCGCCGTCAATCCGTTGAAGGGCAATCCGACGACGCCCGTTCCCATCAACGCGGGACGGTACGATAGCCACGCGAACATCGTCGGCCTCGGCGCGACGTACAAATTCCGATGAAGGGTCATCTCGTCGCCGCGCTCGCGCTGCTGCTCGCGGCGTGCGGCCACCAGGACGCTGCGCCGGCGGCGCCGGCACCCGTCAAGCTCTCGCTCGTGGTGTACAGCGGACGCGAGAATCCGCCGCCCCAGACGACGGCGGTGCGAGTCGGCGCGGCGGTGTCGGTGCACCTCGAAGGGCTCGGGCCGCCCCGGGCTCGCGTGCTCGCTCCGGACGGGAGCGAGATGCCGACGCGCACCGAGGGCAGCGAGCAGCGCTTCACCGTGAATGCCGCGGGACGCTGGCGCATCGAGCTCGAGGGCGATCCCGGCAGCGTGCTCGCGTACCTCGACGCGACCTGACGGCGACCATCGCCGACGATCGCGCCAACCGCGTTCACCCGGAAGGTCGACCTGCTAAGCTGAGCGTCGTGTTGCGGCGCCTGGCTTCCATGATCGTGGTGTGCGGCGTCGTCGTGGCGTGCGGGGACGACGACGACCCCAACGCGGCGACGCTCTCCGCCATCGACGACAACGCGAAGGTGCTCTGCGAGAAGATCTTCTCTTGCTGCTCCGAGGCCGAGCTCGCGGACCTCTCCTTCGTCGACACGAAGTCGCCGCCCTCGCTGAGCGGCTGCATCGCGCTGCACTCGCAGAACGGGCGCGAGTACAAGGCCGCCACCGACGCGGAGCAGGCGGCCTCGCGCATCGCGGTGCACCTCGACCGGAGCGCTTCGTGCGTGGCGGAGGTGCGCGGGCTCTCGTGCTCCGCCTTCCACGCGAGGCTCGTGCGCGTGCACCTGGGCGACGCGTTCGGGATGTGCAACGCCGCCATCGTCGAGCCGCTCGTCGCGGACGGCGCAGCGTGCGGGCAGTACTTCTCGTGCAAGGGCGGGATCTGCGACACCACCTGCAAGTCGTTTCCGGCCGCCGGTGCCCCGTGCGTCCCCGATCAGGGGTGCGCGGAGGGCATGCGCTGCGATCCCGACGCGAAGGTCTGCAAGGCGCTCGTCCAGAAGAACGACGCCTGCACGTACGATGACGAGTGTGCCAGCGGGGCCTGCGGCAATGGGAAGTGCGTCACGCCCGGTCGATGCGGTGGCTGATGATTATCGTCGCTCGCGGCTAGGTTTGTCGAAACGGAACGCGCACAAGGCACTCAGGCGAACGAAGGACTCGTCCAGTGCGATGACCCTGTACGCAGTTTCAGCGCCGGGTCCCGTGGACGGAATTTCTAGGCGCGGTGTCATCTGCCAACTATCCGCGCCAAAAATCGAGTAGGACTTTACGCCGCGGAGAATCCGTGCCGAGATAGTTCCTCGGGTTCTCCTTATCAGGTAGGGACGATGAGACACGCCTTCGTATGTGGCTTGATCCTGGCTGGAATCGCGGCATCCGCGACCCCAGCCGCCGCGCAAAATGCGCGCGGCTTCAATACCAACCGATTCGAACCCGCCGCTCGCGGGAGCGAGTGGTTCGTGCTCGATACCCTCGACATGCGCGGGAGCGGCCGGCCGGCCGTGGGCATCACGGGGGAGTGGGCGCACGACCCTCTCGTCATCTACAACAAGGATGGGTCCACGCGGGCCGAGGTCGTCTCCGACCAGATCGCCCTGCACATCGGGGCGAGCGTCAACCTGATCGACCGGCTCCGCTTCAACCTCAACATTCCCGCGTACGTCTACGCGACGGGTGACGGTGGCACGGTCCAGGGCCAGCGGCTCGCGGCTCCGACGAGCGCGCAGAGCATCGGCGATATCCGTATCGGTGGAGACGTGCGCATCCTGGGCGAGTACCGCGAGGCGTTCTCGCTCGCCGGTGGCGTCGACCTCTGGGTCCCGACCGCCACGGAAGGCGCCTACTCCAGCGACGGCAGCATGCGCTTTCAGCCCCACCTCATCGGTGCGGGCGAGATCGGCGTCTTCGTGTACAGCGCCCGTCTGGGCGTCATGTACCGCAGCCGCGACGAGAGCATCGGCGGCGGCCAGCTCGGCACCGAGCTCAATTTCGGCGCGGCGGCGGGCGTTCGCGTCGCCGACGGCAAGCTCGTCATTGGCCCCGAGCTCTACGGCTCCACGGTCATGGTCAAGGGCGGGGCGTTCGAGAAGCGCTCCACGCCGGTCGAGGGCCTCATCGGCGCCCACTACAAGATCGGCGGCGGCTTCCGCATCGGTCCGGGCATCGGCGCCGGTCTGACCCGCGGCTTCGGCTCCCCCGCGTACCGCGTTCTCCTCGGCATCGACTGGATGCCCGAGATCGAGGAGCGGAAGGACCGCGACGGCGACGGCATCTTCGACGACGAGGACGCGTGCCCCGACGTGAAGGGCGTGCGCTCCGAGGATCCGAAGAAGAACGGCTGCCCGGTCGAGAAGGAAGAAGAGCCGCCGCTCCCGCCGCCCGATCGCGACAAGGACGGCATCATCGATTCGAAGGATGCGTGTCCGGACGATGCGGGCCCGCCCTCGGATGATCCGCAGAAGAACGGCTGCCCGGATCGCGACAAGGACGGCATCATCGACAAGCAGGACGCCTGCCCCGATACGCCGGGCGTCGCGAGCAAGGATCCGAAGCAGAACGGCTGCCCGGAGGATCCGGACCGCGATCACGACGGCGTCCCGAACGGCGAAGATGCGTGTCCGGACGAGCCCGGCAAGAAGGACAAGGACCCACGCCGCAACGGCTGTCCGGCCGCGTTCATCAAGGACGGTCAGATCAAGATCCTCGACCAGGTGAAGTTCGCCACGAGCAGCACGGCGATCGTTCCCGGCAAGGACAGCGAGGCGATCCTCGAGGCGGTCAAGAAGGTCCTCGTCGATCACCCCGAGATCAAGAAGGTTCGCGTCGAAGGCCACACGGACAACCGTGGTCAACCGGCGGCCAATCAGAAGCTCAGCGAAGGCCGAGCGGCTAGCGTCGTGAAGTGGCTCGTGAAGCACGGCATCGACCAGGGCCGTCTCTCGAGCACGGGCTTCGGACAGGATCGTCCGATGTCCGACAACACGACGGACGAAGGCCGTCGCGAGAATCGCCGAGTCGAGTTCCACATCGAGTCCGAGGAGAAGGCCCAATGACGAGCGCATTGAAAAGAGGAGTGGGGATCGCGTCGGTGCTGTTGGCCGTCGGGGCCTGCTCCTCGGCCGGTCCGGATGAGAAGGCGCTCGAGCCGATCGGGACCGCGCAGAGCGCGTGGGGTCCGGCGGCGAACGGCAACATCACGATCGCGCTGCCCACGGTGGTGAACAAGTACGCCAACGTCACGAACGACCTCGCGGTCGGCGGGACGAGCATCACCGTCGGCAACATCGCGGATCTCGGTCCGCCCGCCGTCGGTGACCTCGTGATGGTCATGCAGATGCAGGGCGCGACCATCAACGCCACGAACACGGATCAGTACGGCAACGTCACCAATCTCAACGGCGCCGGCACCTTCGAGTTCGTCCACATCCAGGCGATCCAGGGCAACACCCTGACCGTCGAGAACGGCTGCGGCGGCCTCAAGCAGGCCTACTCCGCCGCGGGCCACACGCAGGTCATCCTGACGCCCGAGTACAACACGCTGACGATCAACAACGGCGGGTCGATCATCCCGCTCGCGTGGAACGGCCAGCGTGGCGGCGTCGTCGTCATCCGGGCCGCCGGCGCGATCACGCTGAACGGCAACGCGTTCATCGACGCCTCCGGCTTCGGCTTCCGCGGCGGCCTCTTCGACAACGCCGCGTCGACGACGGGCATCACCTCGTTCCGCGGGACCCAGGACGTCGACGGCGCGCAGAAGGGCGAGTCCATCGCGGGCTTCACGGCGGAGTACACCGCGCTCGGCGGCGCCTTCGGCCGCGGCGCGCCCGCGAACGGAGGCGGCGGCGGCAACGCGCACAACGCCGGCGGCGGCGGCGGCGCGAACGGCACCCCGCCGTCGGGCACGTGGAACGGTCAGGGCATCATGACCGGCAACTACCCGCCCGCGACGGATCCGTGGCGCCTCGACCCCGCGTTCATCGCGAACGGCAACGCGCGCACGAGCTCGATCGGCGGCGGCCGCGGCGGCTACACCTTCTCCGCGAGCAACCAGGACGCGACCGCGGTCGCTCCGGGGACGGGGAGCTGGGGCGGCGATGATCGTCGCGAGGTCGGCGGCTGGGGCGGTCGTCCGCTCGCGGCCGGCCCGCAGGGCAACCTGCCGATCCGCTACTTCCTCGGCGGCGGCGGCGGCGCGGGCGACTCGAACAACAACACCGGCACCGCGGGCGCGAGCGGCGGCGGCCTCATCATGATCCAGGCCGGATCGCTCGTCGGTAACGGCGGCGGCGGCAACGCGATCCGCGCGAACGGCAACGACGGCGGCAACACGACGGGCGGCGACAACGACGCGCCCGGCGGCGGCGGCGCCGGCGGCTCGATCGTCATCGTCAGCCCCACCGTGACCGGCATCAACCTCACCGCGAACGGCGGAAACGGCGGCAACCAGCTCATCACCAACGCCGAGGCGGAAGGCCCCGGCGGCGGCGGTGGCGGCGGCTACATCGCGGTCAGCGCGGGCGTGACCCCGGCGACGCGCGTCGCGAACGGCGGCGTCGGCGGCACGACCACCTCGACCTCGCTCACCGAGTTCGTGGAGAACGGCGCCACGGACGCGTCGAACGGTCTCCCGACCGCGACCGCGCTGACGCTCGATCAGCTCAACGCGCTCACCTGCTACTTCAACTACGCGCCGGTCAACACCGCGCCGGCGACGCGCACCGTCAACGAAGACGCCACGCTCACGTTCGCGGGCGGGAATCAGATCTCCTTCACGGACATCGACTCGCGCGCGCAGACCGAGAAGGTCACGCTCACCGCGACGCACGGCACGATCACGCTGCCGGGCAACCTCGCGGGCGTCTCGTTCACGACCGGCGACGGCACGAACGACCCGACGATCGTGATGACGGGCACCGTCGCCGCGCTCAACACGGCGATGCTCGGCCTGCAGTACAAGCCGGACGCGAACTTCAGCGGCGCGGCGACGCTCACGATCCTCACCGACGATCAGGGCGCCACCGGCCCCACCCCGAGCACGGCGAAGACGGACACCGACGTCGTCAACATCACCGTCACCGGCACCAACGATCCGCCGATCGTCCAGAACGACACGGCGAACGCGATCCCGGGCATCCCGACGAACATCAACGTCCTCGCCAACGACAGCGATCCCGACGGTGACACGCTCAACGTGACGCAGGTCACGGGCGCCACGAAGGGGACCGCCGTCATCAACGCGGACAAGACGATCACGTACACCGCCGCGGTCGGACAGACCGGGACGGACACGCTCACGTACACCGTGTCGGACGGCACGGTGACCGCGCAGGCGACCGTCACCATCACCATCGGCGGCACCGACACCGACAACGACGGCCTCCCCGATGCCTTCGAAGACACGATCGGCACCAACAAGAACGACGCCGACTCCGACGACGACGGCATCAAGGACGGCGACGAGCAGAAGCCGAACGAGGACACCGACGGCGACGGCCTCATCAACGCGCTCGATCCGGACAGCGACAACGACGGTCTCTTCGACGGCACCGAGGTCGGCAACGGCTGCAGCGATCCGGCGACGGACGTCACGAAGCACCACTGCCGCGCGGACGCGGATCCGGCGACAAAGACCGATCCGCTGAACAAGGACACCGACGGCGGCGGCAAGAGCGACGGCGCCGAGGACTTCAACCTCGACGGCAAGCTCGACCCCGGCGAGGGCAACCCCACCACCGGCAACGGCGGCGATGACGCGGCGCTCGTCGATACCGACGGCGACGGACTCACGGACAAGCTCGAGGAGTTCCTCGGCTCCAATCCGAACGACAAGGACACGGACGACGACGGCGTCCTCGACGGCCTCGAGCCCAACCCGTCCGACGACACCGACGACGACGGCCTCCGCAACGTCGTCGACGCGGACAGCGACAACGACGGCCTCTTCGACGGCACCGAGCTCGGCCTCCCGTGCTCGGATCCGGCGACGGACAACTCGAAGAAGAAGTGCATCGCGGACGCGGATCCGGCGACGAAGACGAGCCCGCTCCTCCGCGACACGGACAAGGGCGGCGTGATCGACGGCGCGGAAGACGTGAACCGCGACGGCAAGCTCGACGCGACCGAGACCGATCCGCGGGCGGGCAACGGCGCCGACGACACCGATCCGAAGAATACGGACACGGATGGCGACGGCCTCACCGACGCGTTCGAGGACGCGATCGGATCGAACAAGAACGACAAGGACTCCGACGACGACGGCGTGCTCGACGGTCAGGAAGCGAATCCGGCCGAGGACACCGACGGCGACGGCAAGGCGAACGTCATCGATCCCGATAGCGACGGCGACCTCCTCTTCGACGGCACCGAGACGGGCCGCAGCTGCGACGACGCGGCCACGGACAAGACGAAGAACAACTGCATCGCGGACGCGGATCCGGCCACGAAGACGAACCCGCTCGATCCGGACACGGACAAGGGCGGCGTCAAGGATGGCACCGAGGACGCGAACCACAACGGCAAGGTCGACGCAGGCGAGCGCGATCCGCTCGTGAAGACGGACGACAACAAGAGCCCGAACCCGGGCGGCGGCGATGCGGACGGCGACGGCCTGACCGACGACGAAGAGAAGAAGATCGGTACCAACCCGAACGACGCCGACAGCGACGACGACGGCTTGAAGGACGGCGAGGAGCCGAAGCCGGGCGAGGACGCGGACGGCGACGGCCTCATCAACGCCCTCGACGCGGACAGCGACAACGACGGTCTCTTCGACGGCACCGAGATGGGCAAGGATTGCTCGCTCCCGGCGACGAACCTGTCCTTGAAGCGCTGCGTGCCCGACGCCGACAACGGCGCGACGAAGACGGACCCGCTCGACCGCGACACGGACGACGGTGGCGTGACGGACGGCTCCGAGGACGCGAACCGCAACGGCAAGCAGGACGGGACCGAGACGGATCCGACCACGGGCCACGGCGCGGACGACAAGACCGACCAGAACAAGGATACGGACGGCGACGATCTCTCCGACGCGTTCGAGGACGCGATCGGCTCGAACAAGAACGACAAGGACTCCGACGACGACGGCGTGCTCGACGGTCAGGAAGCGAATCCGGCCGAGGACACCGACGGCGACGGGAAGCCGAACGTCATCGATCCCGACAGCGACGGTGACGCCCTGTTCGACGGCACCGAGACGGGCCGCGACTGCAACGACGCGGCCACGGACAAGTCGAAGAACACCTGCATCGCCGATGCGGATCCGACGACGAAGACGAACCCGCTCGACAGCGACACCGACGACGGCGGTGTCGTCGACGGCACGGAGGACGCGAACCACAACGGCAAGCTCGATCCGGGCGAGACCGACCCCACGCTCGGTCACGGCGCGGACGACAAGTCGAAGCCGAACGGGGGCACCGACGGTGGCGTCGACGGCGGCGGCACCAGCGGCGCGCCGGTCACGCCTCCAGAGGACGAGGGCTCGCTCGAAGGCGGCGGCGTGAGCTGCGCATCGACGCCGGGCTCGAACGGCACGGCGGGCGTCGGGACCTTCGGCCTCCTCGGCCTTGGTCTCGCGCTCGTGCGTCGCCGCCGTCGCGCCCGATAGGCCGACGTAACCGCGAACCACAGACGGGCCGGGAGCGATGCTCCTGGCCCGTCGTGCTTCAGCGACGCTTCTTCGGCTTCGTCGAGCCGTCGATGAGCGCCCGCATCGCTTCCATCACGTCTTGCACGGTCTGCTCGCGCGCGCCGGCGGCCTCCGGGAGCTTCTGCGCCAGGGGGCCGTCGAGGAGCAGGCAGGCGAGGCCGTGCGCCACGGACCACGCCATGACCACGAGCGCCCGCGGATTCGGGTGCGCAGGGAGGCCGTCCTCGATCGCCTCCGCGATCATGAGCGGTAGCTGGGCGAAGCAGCTGTCCGCGGACGCCTTCGCATCGGCGTGGCGTTCCATGGCCACGAAGTCCTGGCGGAACATCACGCGGAAGTGCGCGGGATGGTCGCAGGCGAACTCCACGTAGGCGCGGCCCGCGGCGGCGAGCTTGTCCGCGCCGGACCCGTCGAGCGCGATCGCCTTCATGAACCGCTCACGGAGGAGCTCGAAGCCGGCCTGCGCCACCGCTGCGAGGATTCCCTCGCGATCCGCGAAGTAGTGGTAGGGCAGCTGGTGGCTCACGCCCGCGCGACGCGCGACCTCGCGCATGCTCACGTTTGCGAGGCCGCCCTCCTCGATGGACGCCACGGCGGCGGACAGGATCGCGCCGCGGGCGTCGTCCTCCGATGCTCGGGCCACCTCTGCCGTTGCGGTCCTCTTGCGCGCTGCCACCTCCATGCAATCTATCTGATCCTTCGTCTTGACAGTGTCAAGCTAGCATCTTAGACAGTGTCTATAGACAGTGTCTAGGAGATGCGCATGCGAAGAATCGTTCTCGTTGGACTTCTGGCGCTCGGCGCCGCCGGTTGCCACAGCGCGGACGCGGCCACGCGCCGCCCCGAGGTGGCGGACGAATCGGTCGTGCCCGTGCGTCTGGCCGAGGTCGAGCGCGGACCGGTGGCCCGGCCCATTCGCGGCACGGGCGTGCTCCGCCTGAAGAGCGAGGTCGACCTCTCGTTCAAGGTCGGCGGCATCGTCGCGAACGTCTTCGTCGAGGAGGGCGCGAAGGTCCGGCGCGGGCAGGTACTCGCCCGGCTCGATCCGACGGAGGTCGCTGCCGCGCTTCGTCAGTCGAAGGAGACGACCGCGAAGGCGGAGCGCGATCTCGAGCGCACGCGAAAGCTCGCGGCGACCGGCGCGATCGCGCCCATCGAGCTGCAGAACGCGGAGACCGCGCTCGCGCTCGCGCAGTCGGGCACCGACGCGGCCGCCTTCAACGCCTCGCGCAGCACGATCGTCGCGCCGGACGACGGTCGCATCGACAAGCGCTTCGTCGAGGCGGGCGAGGTCGTCGCGCCGGGACGTCCCATCTTCCACCTCAGCGGCCAGTCGAAGGGCGCCGTCGTGCGCATCGGCGTGAGCGATCGCGACGTCCTCCGGATCAAGGAGGGCGACGAGGCTCGCGTGGTGCTCGACGCGCAGCCGGATCGCGCGCTCGAGGGGAAGGTGAGCCAGGTCGCCACCGTCGCCACGCCCGGCGCAGGCACGTTCGATGTCGAAGTCCGTATTCGCGGGCTCGAGTCGGTCCTCTCGGGCCTCACCGCGAAAGTGGAAATCGCCCATTCGGAGGAGGTGAGCGCCGTCGTCCCCGCGGGGGCGGTCGTGTTCGGCTCCCGCGACGACGCCGCCGTATTCACCACGATTGACGGCGCCCGCGCCAAGCGAATCCCGGTGAAAGTGGCATTCGTGGACGGCGCGCGCGTCGCGCTCGCGAGCCCGCTCGACGGCAAGGTCGTCGAGGCGGGCGCCTCGCGCCTCGATGACGGCGCTCGCGTGCGGGTCGTGCCGTGAGCGGATTCGCGGTCAAGCGCTGGCAGTTCACGCTCGTCGTCTTCCTGGCCTTCGCCGCGCTGGGACTCCAGTCGCTCTTCACGATTCCCAAGTCCGAAGATCCGACTTTCCCGTTTGCCACTTTCGCGGTCGTCGCCGTCTTGCCGGGCTCGAGCCCGAACGACGTCGAGCGCCTGGTCGTCGACCCGCTCGAGACGAAGCTGAAGTCGCTCTCCGACGTGAAGTCGATGAAGACCGAGATCGACGACGGTCTCGCGCTGATTCGCGTGGAGTTCAACGCTGGCTCCGATCCCACCGAGAAGCACGACGCCGTCCTCCGCGAGACGACCGCGCTCCGGCCCACCTTGCCGCCCGAGCTGGCGCGGCTCGAGGTGAAGCAATTCAACGCAGCCAACGTGAATATCGTGGAGGTGGCGCTCGTCTCGGAGACCGCGTCGTATCGCGATCTGGACATCGCCGCGCGCGCGCTCCGCCGCCGGCTCGAGAACCTGAGCGCCGTCGGCGAAGTGTCGGTCGCGGGGCTGCCGAAGCAGGAGGTCACGGTCACGCTCGACCTCGAGCGGATGGTCGCGCTCGGCGTGCACCCGCAGGAGGTGCTCGGCGCGATCGGCGCGGAGAGCGCGAACGTGCCCGCGGGCAGCGTCGAGGCCGGCAGCCGCCGCTTCAACGTGCAGACGAGCGGAGACTACGGCTCGGTCGACGAGATCCGCTCGACGATCGTGCGCTCCGCGGGCGGGAGCTCGATCCGCGTGAGTGACATCGCGGACGTGACGTACCACGAAGCCGAGGACGCGCCCTTCGCGCGCTTCAACGGTAAGCGCGCGGTGCTCATCGCGGCGCCGCAGCGCGAAGGGAAGAACATCTTCGCGACCAAGCAGGCCGTCGACGCGGAGCTCACCTCGTTCGCGTCGACGCTCGCGCCCAGTATCCGGCTCGAGCGCGGCTTCGATCAGTCCCGCAACGTCGAGCACCGCATGTCGGGATTCTCGCGGGACTTCGCGCTCGCCATCTTCCTCGTGCTCCTCACGCTTCTCCCGCTCGGGTGGCGCGCGTCGATCGTCGTCATGGTCTCCATCCCGCTCAGCCTCGCGATGGGGCTCTTCTTCCTGCAGACCGCGGGCTTCGGCATCAACCAGCTCAGCATCGTCGGCTTCGTGCTCGCTCTCGGGCTCCTCGTCGACGACTCGGTCGTGGTGGTGGAGAACATCACGCGCCACATCCGGCACGGCGAGCGGCCGGTCGACGCGGCGATCAAGGCCACGAAGCAGATCACGGTGAGCGTCCTCGGCTGCACCGCGACGCTCCTCTTCGCGTTCTTTCCTCTCCTCATGCTGCCGGGGAACGCGGGTCAGTTCATTCGCTCGCTGCCGGTGGCGGTCGTGATGACGATCGCGGCCTCGCTCTTCGTGTCCCTCACGGTGGTGCCCTTCCTCTCGAGCCGCCTCCTGGTGGCGGAGTCCGAGCACGGCAACATCTTCTACCGTGCCCTCACCTGGGTCATCGAGGGCTCGTATCGCCGCATCCTCGAGCGCGCGATGAAATTCCCGAAGCTCACGCTCGTCGCGGGCCTGGCCGTGTTCCTCGCTGCGCTCGCGCTGGTGCCGAAGATCGGATTCAGCCTCTTCCCGAAGGCGGGCGTGCCTCAGGTCCTGATCTCGATCGACGGCGCGGAGGGCTCTAGCCTCGCGGAGACGGACAAGGCGGCGCGTTTCGTGGAGTCGGTGGTGGCGAAGGAGGCCCACGTCGCGAACGTGGCCACCACCGTCGGAAAAGGCCACCCGCAGGTCTACTACAACATCGTCGGGCGCAACGAAGGCGCCAACGTGGCAGACGTCTTCGTGGTCCTCGAAGGGCACGAGCCGCCCCGCGCCTTCATCGAGTCGGTGCGCGCGAAGCTGCGCGATTATCCCGGCCCTCGCTTCGACGTGGTGGAGTTCGAGAACGGCCCTCCGCTCGAGGCGCCCATCGCGATCCGCCTCCTCGGGGACGACTCGGAGGCCCTCGAGCGCGCCGCCGACGTGGTGGAGGGCGTCCTCTCGGGCGTCGAAGGCACGCGTGACGTGCGAAATCCCTCTCACGACCGCCGGACGGACCTCCGCGTGAAGGTCGACCGCGACAAGGCGGCGGTCCTTGGCGTCTCCCCGCCGGAGGTGGACCGCGCCGTGCGGCTCGCGATCGGCGGCGTGGTCGCGGGGAAGTACCGCGACGCGACGAGCGACGAGGCGCGCGATATCCGCGTGACGCTTCCGCGCCGGAACCCCGGCTCCGCACCGGACATCGGCACGCTCGATCGCCTCTACGTCAGCGGGCAGGGCGGTCGCGCGCTGCCGCTCGCGCAGATCGCGAGCATCGCCCCCGAGGCGTCACCTTCGAAGATGCGCCACTACCAGAAGGAGCGGAGCGTCACGGTGACGGCGCAGGTTCGCGAGGGCTACAACACCGACCGCCTCACGAAGGCGGCGCTCGCGAAGCTGGGCACGCTGCCGCTGCCGAAGGGCGTGCGCTTCGAGCCGGCGGGTGAGCTGGAGAATCGCCAGGAGAGCTTCGGCGGTCTCGGCGCGGCGATCGTGATCGCGATCTTCGGCGTCCTCGCGATCCTCGTGCTCGAGTTCCGCACGTTCAAGAGCACGCTCATCGTGGCGTCCGTCCTGCCGCTCGGCATCATCGGCGGCCTGGTGGCGCTCTTCGTCAGCGGGAACACGCTGTCTTTCACGGCGAACATCGGCTTCGTCGCGCTGATGGGCATCGAGGTGAAGAACTCGATCCTCCTCGTCGACTTCACGAATCAGCTCCGCGAGAAGGGCGAGCCGCTCGACGACGCGATCCGCAAGGCGGGCGAGGCGCGCTTCGTCCCCATCCTGCTCACGACGCTGACCGCCATCGGCGGGCTCATCCCGCTGATCCTCGAGCGCTCGAGCCTCTATTCACCGCTCGCGATCGTGATCCTCGGCGGCCTGATCAGCTCGACGCTGCTCGCGCGCATCATCACCCCCGTCCTGTACAAGCTCCTCGCGCCGGAGGTCCGTCCGTCGCCAGCGGACGCGGACGAGCCGACCCGCGAGATCGTCCGCGCTACGGGCGCTGCTTGAGGTCGAACGCGCGGATGTAGTTGGCGTCGACGCGGAGCCACACGCCCTTCTTCGAGGTCTCCTCCACGAGGTCGTGGGCGCGGCGACGGAGCTTGTCGTCGTAGAACGCGCGCGGAATGGCGGCGACGAACGCAGGGACCTCCGTCCGGGGCAGGGCCGCGAACGAGAGCGCGCCGCGGTCATCGAGCGTCTGGAAGTAGAGGCGTGGCGGATTGAGGAGCGAATGCTCGACCATCACGAACGAGATCTTGCACAGCTCCACCACCGCGTCGTTCAGGCCTGCGTCGAAGATGCGTACCTTCTCGACGAGCTCCGGGAGCGAGGTGACGGTGCGAAGCGTGTAGCCCTGGATGCCGTCGATGCTCGGCGGAGGCGCGTCGGCCTGCGCGACCAGGCGGACCATGATCTGCTTGGCGAAGTTCCGATACGCACACTCGTGCGGCGGCGAGGGCGGAACATCGAGGCCGCACCCGGGGCAGTTCATGCTGGCTTGCGGCTCATCATGAACCTCCCGATCAGATCGTAGTCGACCTTGAGCCACTGGCCGCCCTGGCTCGCCAGCTTCTCCAGATCGGAAAACGCCTTCGTCCTCACCGCGTCGTAATAATCGCGCGGGACGCTCGCAAATTGAACCTTCGTGTTCGGGCGGATGACCGCGAACGCGAGGGCGCCCGCGTCGTCGAGCGCCTGAAACCGGAGCTGAGCCCCCTTGAAGGCCTCGTCCTGTCCGGGCAACACGACCTTCAAGAGCTCGACGATGCCGTCGTTCAGCTCCGCGTCGAAGATGAAGATCTTCTCCCAGAGGTCCTGCACGGAGTGCACGATGCGCAGCGTGTAGAGGTCGCGTTGCGGGATGGCGCCGAGCGCGCTCGTGAGCCCCTGGATCTTCGCATCGAGCCCCTCTGCGCTCGTCAGGCTCACCATGAGCGCCTTCGACATGTCGTGGTAGAGGCAGTCGTATTGCGCGAGGGTGATGTTCCCGCACTTCGGGCACTTCAGCTTGAAGATGTCGCCGGAGAGCACGCGCTCCTTCAGCGTCGGATCGAGAGATACGTTCGCCGATGCATGAATGACCTGTGGCCACGTGTTCGCACACGTGGGGCACTTCGCTTCGACGGTCGCTAGCTTCGTCATGGGAAGAACCCTCGTCCATCGCCACGATACCCAGTTCTACGGAGCGAGTTCTACGGCGCCGACACGTCGAAGTGGATGATGCCGATCGGATCCTTCGCGAGCTGGTCTGCGTCCCAGATTCGCTCCGCGATGGAGGTGCCATCGGCGGTCGCGCCCGCCTGAACGGCGGCCTGAGCGTGCCGGTGCCTTCCGACGAGCGGCGCCGGCCGGTCGTGGGCGAGGCGCCTCACCATCGATGATCAGAAGAAGCGCATCGTCCGGATGGGCCACGCCCGCTCGACCCGCGACGAAGCGCGCCGCTGCAGCGCCCAGCACGACCTCGCGCTCATGGTTCCGCCAGCGCGCCAGCGCATGTGCACAACGTGTCGCAAACCCGTTCAACAACCTGGCCCCTGGCATGGCCCCGGCCGGCCCGTGCCACCCCCCGCGAAAATCCAAAATCAGTTGGCTACGCAATTGAGTTTGGATTTCGGGCGGGGGCGGGGCGGGGAGGGGCCTTGAGAGGTTGGCATGCCCCGTGCCCGTGTTTGCGAGAATGCACTCCATCTCCTTCCTCCTCAAGCGGGCACATCTCTGCACCACCCATACGAACCAGCGCATCCTCTATGACGTGCCGGGGATGACGCCGGCGCGGTTCGACATCCTGTGCTTCGCGCGGCAAGGGGGGATCCGGCGCAAGATGAAGGACTTCGCGTACACGACGCAGAAGCGCATCTGCGAGGGGCTCGGGCTTCATGCTTCGACGATCTCGAAGATGTTGCGGCGGCTGGAGGAGCTGGGGTGGATCACGCGTCAGCGGGACTACGGGGACCGGCGCGTGAAGACGGTCATGCTCACGAAGCTCGGGCTCCGCAAGACGTGGGAGGCCATGCGCATCACGTTCCGGGGACGGCAGATCGCCACGCACTTCGAGATGCTCGTGCGCAACCTTCGCCCGACGCAGCACGTCCTCGAGTCGCTCGACTACGTCTTCGACACGCTCGACATGATCGCGCTCGGGTTCGGCGACGAATCGTGTTTTCACTACGACCACGGGTCACCTCGGCACCCGCCGTTCTGGCGGTACCTTCCGTTTCCCAATATCCGCTACTTCACGCCGCGTGACCGCTCGCGGCCGCCCGAGCTCGTGGACGAGCGAGGACCCGATCCGCAGAACGGGCCCACCCCCTACCAGAAGTGGATCGCCCCGCTCCTGCGCGGCGACGAGGCCTGAATCAGAAGTGCCCCTTCGTCCGTCGTGCCGTGTCGCGGTCGCGGTCGCGCCTTTTGTCCTTGCCCTTGCGGTCGTTGCGGCGTGCACGGGCGGCGCTCTCCTCGTTGCCCTTGATGGAGGCGAGGGGCCAGAGCGTCTTGTCGATGCGGGCGAGGCCAGCGCCGACCACCGCCTCGATGACCTCCTCGCAGGATTTGTAGCAGGCGCTCGACTCGTCGAGCGGGACGCGGCCGTCGAGGTTCACGAGGATGTCGTCGCGGCGATATTGCTCATCGACCTTGCGCTGATCGAGCTGGCGAATCGCCTCGCCGCGCGAGAGGCGGCGGCCCGCGCCGTGATTGACCGAATAGCCGCTCTTCGCGGCGCCGGGCTCCGGCATCAGGATGTAGCTGTAATCGCGGTTCGATCCCGGGATCAGGACCGGATGTCCCGTGTCCTGCCACGGCGTGTCCTTCAGCGCCGGATGGCCCGCCGGGAACGCGCGCGTCGCGCCCTTGCGGTGGACCCACACCTTACCGAACTCGGGATGTGTCTCGGCTTGAACCAGGTTGTGACTGATCTCGTAAATGAGCTCGAGATCTTCCTTGAAGACCTTCCGGAATGCGTCCGCGATTTGCTCGTAGATCACGAGTCGATTGAGGATCGCATAGTTGCCGCCCGCGGCGACCGCGTTCAGGTAATCGCGAAAATGCTTCGAGTCCGGCGTGAAATAGCCAAGGTCGATATCCTTGATTTCACCCGGCCGCTCGTCCTTCGCCATATTGAAGTAGTTGGTGGCGAGACCGTGGCCGAAGCCGCGCGAGCCGGTGTGGACCTGCACGAAGAGGGTGCCCGTGCCCTCGCAGCGCTGTAGCTCGATGAAGTGATTGCCGCCGCCGAGCGAGCCGAGCTGATCGAGGCCGCGCTCGGGCGAGCCCTTGCCGCCCCACGGGATGTCCCACTCGTCGTCGACGGGGATGCGATGACGCTCCGCCTTGCTGCGATCGAAGCTGGCGCCGTACTTGTCGACGTAATACTCGGCGCCACCACGCACGAGCGTCTGCAGCTCCTTCTTCGACAGGGCGCCAAGCCGCACGCTCTTGCCGCCGGCGCCTAGGTTCACGCGCTTCGTGACCTCCTGATTGAACTCGAGCTTTCGATCCGGCGTGGCGAGCTCCGCGGGCACGTTGCTCGACGCGCTCATCATTCCGCAGCCGATGTCGAAGCCGACTGGGCCCATCGCGACCGCGCCCTCGTCACGATCGGTGAGGATGACGCAGCCGACCGGCACGCCGTAGCCGTAGTGGACGTCCGGCGTGATGCTCACCAGCTTCGCGCCAGGGAAGCGCGTCGCGTTAACGATCTGGCGATAGAGCGTCGGCTCCGCCTCGTTGAGCAGCTTGTGCGTGAGAAAGAGGCGAACGGGGACGCCGCCCGTGTCTTCGGTGTCGAGGCGGTAATACCCGTCCACGAGCTCCGTGCGGCGCTTCCAGTCGCTCTCGTTGACGCCCATGAAAGAGGTCCCTCAACCTGACCACGGTTCAGTCGACCGCAAGCACGATCTTCCCAAAAACCTTCCGCTCCTCGAGCAGCTGGTGGGCCTTCACCGCATCCCACAGCGGCATCACGCGGTCGATCACCGGCTTCAGCTTGCCCGCCTCCACGTGGCGCAGGATGGTGAAGAGGTCGCCCTTCGAGCCCATCGTGGAGCCCAGGAGCTGGACCTGGCGGAAGAACACGTGTCGGAGATCGATCTCCGGGGTGAACCCCGCGGTCGCGCCGCAGGTGATGACCTTGCCGCCCCACGTCGCGGCGAGGATGCTCTTCGCGAGGACCTCGCCGCCGACGTGCTCGATCACGAGGTCGGCGCCCTTCTTGTTCGTGAGGCGCTTGCACTCTGCAACGAAGTCTTGCGTGAGGTAGTTGATCACCTCGTCGGCGCCGAGCTCCCTCGCGCGCTTCGCCTTCTCGTCCGTGCTCGTCGTCGTGATGACGCGCGCGCCGAACATCTTCGCGATCTGGATCGCCGCGCTCGACACGCCGCTGCCCGCCGCCTGCACGAGCACCGTCTGCCCGGGCTCGATGCCGCCCTTCTTCACGACCATGTTCCACGCCGTGAGGAAGCAGAGCGGCAACGCGGCCGCCTCCTCGAACGAGAGCGACTTCGGCTTCGGCAGGAGGTTCGCGTCCGGAACGACGACGTGGCGTGAGTAGCCCCCCTGGGTGTTCTCCCCCAGTATCCGGTAACGCCGGCACATGACGTCGTGGCCGGCGAGACACTTCTCGCACGCGCCGCAGGAGAGGCCGGGATTCACGAGCACCGCGTCACCGACCGTTGCGTTTTGCGCTCCCGGACCGAGCGCCTCGACTTCGCCAGCGATATCGGCGCCGAGACGGTGCGGAAACTCGTATCTGAAGTGTGGCAGTCCGCGACGACCCCAGAGGTCGATGTGATTGAGCGCCACCGCGCGCACGCGAATCCGGACTTCGCGCGGGCCGGGATCCGGCAGATCGATCGTCTTTCGCTCGAGAACTTCGGGGCCTCCCGTGGCCATCATCACCATCGCTTCGGTTTGCATCGTTGCCGGATCGTACACGCTGCCTTTCCAATGACGTGTGTCACATAGCGATTGTCGATGCAGGGATCGTGAGCCAGAGTGCGCGTCGCTGAACGAGGACATGCGCCGTCGCGCGTGAGCCTCGCGGCCAGAAGGACTACGCCATGCGTCATTCGCTCGTCGCGCTCGCGCTCATCGCTTTTGCCGCAGGCTGCAGCTCGTCCCTCGCGGACGAGGGCACGAGCCAGACGCAGGACCAGACCTCGGACGAGATGATGACGCAGCTCGCGTCTTCCCTCTCCATCTCCGAGATCGCCGTCTTCCAGTCGCTCAAGGTGACGCTGGAAAAGGATGGTGTGGCGGTCCCGGCCTCGCTCCCCGTCCTCGCGAACCGCGACTCGCTCGTTCGCGTCTACGCGAAGCCGATCGCGGGCGCTGGCGCCGAGACCGTCACCGCGAAGCTCGAGGTGTCCGAGGCGGACGGAGACGTGATCGCGACGTTCGAGGACACGAAGGCGATCGCGGGCGCGTCCACGGAAGGCGACCTCGCCTCGACGTTCAACTTCAGCGTCCCGGCCGCGAGCCTGCCCGCGGGCGCGACCTTCCGCGTCGCGCTCACCACGCCGGTCCTGTCGCACGCGTCCGCGCCGGCGAACGCGCGCTTCCCCGCGGACGGCTCGCGCGCCTCGCTCGGCATCACGGGCAAGGCGGAGCACCTCCGCATCGTCTTCGTCCCCGTGCACTACACGTTCGGCGGCGCCGACCTCCTCCCCGACACGAGCCCGGAGCAGATCGAGCGTGACCGCAAGGTCTTCATGTCGCTCTACCCTCTCGCCGACGTCGAGATCACGATGCACGCGCCGTACGAGTTCTCGACCGAGATCAAGTCGAACGGCTCGGGCTTCGGACAGATCCTCCGCGAGATGCTCGCGCTGCGCGCGCGGGACGGCGCGGCGGGCGACGTCTACTACTGGGGCGCGTTCAATCCGAAGGCGACCTTCCAGGAGTACTGCACCGGCGGCTGCGTGACCGGCCTCTCGGGCCTCTACGGTCCGGACGCGACGGATGGGCGCGCCAGCGTCGGCGTCGGCTTCACGGGCTCGAGCGCCTCCTTCACCATGGCGCACGAGATCGGTCACGCGCACGGCCGTCCACACGCGCCCTGCGGCGGAGCGGCGGGCCCCGATCCGAGCTTCCCCTACGCGGACGGCAGCATCGGCAAGTGGGCCTACGCGCCGACGAGTCAGAAGCTCCTCGATCCTTCGACGACGAAGGACCTCATGAGCTACTGCCAGCCGAAGTGGATCAGCGACTACAACTACCGGAAGCTCTTCGAGCGCCTCTCGTACGTCAACGCGCAGGCCGCGGTCGCCACGCCGCCGGGCGCCTTCGCGATCAAGCTCCCGTATCGCTTCGTCGAGGTGAACCCGGACGGCTCGCTCACCATGGGCAACCGCATCGAGCTCCTCGAGGCACCGCAGGGCGAGACGCACGACGTCCAGTTCAAGGACGCGAATGGCAAGACGGTCGCGAAGGACGTCGCAGTGTACACGCCGTATGACCACATCGACGGCGGCTACGCGCTCATCCCCGAGGTCGGCGATTTCGCGACCGTGAAGATCGACGGCCTCGGCACCGCGAAGCGCTGAGTCACGCGAGGAGCTCGCGTGAGCTCCGCGTCTCGGTGGACTTCACGGCGTGGCTGAGCGCGAGGGTCTGCACGAGGATGTTGCGATACACGACGTGAACATCGTCGACGTCGACCTCGCGGGGGACGCCGTTGCCGTCGTCGATGGGCTCGAGCGCGGCCTCGACGTGCTCGTTCACGAAGGCGAGGATGCCCGGCTGCTCCATCGCCATCACGTCTTCGAGCTCGAGCGGCTCCTCCGCATGGCTCGCGCGGAGCTCCTCTTCGAGGGTGAGCGCCTCGTCCGCGGCGGCGCGCTCCTCTTCCGTCACCTGCGCGAGGCGGGAGCCGAAGGCGCGCTCGAAGGCGAGCCACACCGCGATGGTGAGGAAGTAACCGAGGGCGAGGGCCGTCTCGTCGAGCGGGCGCGCGAGGATCTCGGCCGCCTGTTGCGCGAGCGCGGGCTGCGTGCGCTCGAAGCGCTCGAAGGCGTCGTCGAGCTCGCTCTTCGCGCCGAGGCCGTTGCCGGCGAACTCGTCTTCGACGCGCTCGAGGACCTCGCGCGCGACGATCGCGTGCGGGGGCACCGGTCGAATCGCTGCGCCACGAACCCACATGACGCCGAATTCATAGCATGCGGGGCGTGCGGAGCGCGCGCACCGCCCAGCCAAACCCTGCCGCCACCGCCACCCAGCTCAGGAGCACGCCCCGGCCGAGCGGGGATTGGCCGATCGGAACGCCGCCGAAATGCTCGTGGTACTGCGCGTAAGACGCGCTGATCGCGAGGCGCTTCACGCAGATGCCGGCGATCGCCACGGCCACGACGAGCGCGACCGCCCCGACGCGCACGAACGGCGCCGCCCGCTTCGCCAGCGCCCACGGCGCGCCGAGCGCAAAGCCCGCCGGAACGGAGGCCGCCGCGACGATGACGAGGCCCAGGTCGACCGCCGACGGGACCCGGGAGAACCTGAGCAGATAGAGGTAGGCCCAGTCCCCGTGAAGCGCGACCGCATACCCCACCACCGGCCCGAACACGATCGCGCCGAAGCCGAGCGCCACGAGAAATGGCCGCGCGAGGACGAGCGGGACGTCCGATCGCGCCAGCTCCACCCGCGCCATCCACGCCAGGCTGAGCCCGAGCAAGAGCCCGATCGGCATCGCGAGCGGCAGCGGCATGGCGCACTCCTTATATGCTAAGAGGGCGGGGTGGACGAAGCTCGCCTCAAAGAGCTGCTCGCGCGGGTGCAGAGCGGAACGCAAGACGTTGCCTCCGCGTTCGCCGAGCTGCGTCAGCTCCCTTTCGCGGATCTTGGCTACGCGGTGGTCGATCATCATCGCGCCCTGCGCCAGGGCGTGCCCGAGGTCATCCTCGGCGAGGGCAAGACGCCCGAGCAGATCATCGGCATCGCGAAGGAGCTCGCGCGGACGGGACAGAACGTCCTCGTCACGCGAATCGACGTCGCGAAGGCGACCGCGCTCGTCGAGGCATTGCCGGACGTGAAGCACAATCCGCTCGCGCGCACGTGCACGCTCGAGCAGTCGCCGATCGCGAACCTCAACGACGGGCGCAAGCTCGCCCTCGTCAGCGCCGGCACGAGCGACATGCCGATCGCCGAGGAGTGCGCCGAGACGATGCGCATGCTCGGCATCGAGTTCGAGCGCGTCTTCGACGTGGGCGTGGCCGGAATTCACCGGCTCCTGCATCGCCGGCCGATCCTCGAGGGGGCGTCCGTCATCATCGTCATCGCCGGCATGGAGGGCGCGCTCGCGAGCGTCGTGGGCGGCCTCGTGGACTGCCCCGTGATCGCCGTGCCGACCTCGATCGGCTACGGCGCCGCGATGCACGGCCAGACCGCGCTCTTCGGGATGCTCACGAGCTGCGCGTCGGGGATCACGGTCGTGAACATCGACAACGGCTTCGGCGCCGCGTTCGCGGCTGCCCGCATCCTTCGGAAGAAGACGCGATGAGCGCGAAGAAGAAGGCGAAGACGAAGACGCACGCGCATCGTCATCCTCACGATCATGCTCACGATCATGCTCACGATCATGCTCACGATCATGCACATGACCACGATCACGGTCACGACCACCCGCACGACCACGCATGGGTAGAGCGACCAGCGCTGCCGCGCGGGGCGGGGAAGGGGAAGATCCTCTTCTTCGACGCGCCCTCCGGCCTCGCTGGCGACATGATCATCGCCGCACTCTGCGATCTCGGCGTGCCCCACGAGGTGATCGGCGACGCCGTCGCCGCGCTCGACCTCGACGATTTTCACCTCCACTTCGGCACGCGCGAGCGAAGCGGCATCATCGCGACCGCGTTCGATGTGCACGTCGAGGGCAAGCAACCCGAGCGGACGTGGGGCGCGATCAAGAAGATCATCGAGAAGGCGAAGCTCGGCGAGCGCATCAAGTCGCATGCGATCGCGACGTTCGAGCGCCTCGCCGCGTCCGAGGCGCGCGTGCATCGCATGCCGATCGCCGACGTGCATTTCCACGAGGTCGGCGCGATCGACGCGATCGTCGACGTCGTCGGCTCCGCCGCCGCGCTCGACTATCTCGGCGCCGAGGTCATCGTCTCCCCACTCCCCATGGGCCACGGGCGAATCAAGGCGCGTCACGGCATCCTCCCGCTGCCGGCCCCCGCGACGGTGGAGTGCCTGAAGGGCCTCGAGACCTACGACGGCGGGCTCGCCTTCGAGTTCGTCACGCCCACGGGCGCGGCGGTGATGGGCGCGCACGCGAAAGGCTCTTCGCAGTGGCCGTCGATGAAGCCCGAGGCCACGGGCTGGGGCGCGGGCACGAAGGACCTGCCCGATCGCCCGAACCTCCTTCGCGTCGTGCTCGGGACCGCGGTCGGCGGAAAGGCGCGCTCCTCCTCCCAGGGCACGCACGTGGTGCTCGAGGCGAACCTCGACGACACGACGGGGGAGCTCCTCGCGCACAACATCGGGTCGCTGCTCGAAGCTGGCGCCCTCGACGCGTGGACCGCGCCCATCACGATGAAGAAGGGGCGGCCGGCGCATGTCCTGTGCGCGCTCGCGTCCGAAGAGCGCGCCGACGACGTCGCCTCGGCGATGCTTCGCGAGTCGACCTCCCTCGGCGTCCGCCGGCACGCCGTCGATCGCGTGGAGCGGCCGCGAAAGATCGCGACCGTGAAGACCCCGTTCGGCGAAATCCCCGTGAAAGTCGCAGGTGGGCCGTTCGGGCCGCCTCAGCGGAAGCCTGAGGTCGACGCCTGCATCGCCGCTGCCAGGGCGCACGGCGTGCCGCTTCGCCAGGTGATCGACGCCGCGATGACCGCCAGCGCTGGGCTTATTGCCAGCGCAGTGCTCGTTAAATAGCGGAGGGGGACCACCCCTCCGGAATTTCGGATTTTTTCCTCCAACCCGATATGCTCCCAGACCGCACGCCTCCTCCCCCGCGGACGCCGCGGACTCGGGGCTTGCATGGAGACACCTGACGATGAATCCCTGTCCGCAGTGCGGTGCGATCCCTCAACCGTCGGACAAGTTCTGCAACATCTGCGGAACGCCGGTCGTGGCTGGTCCCCCGGGC
The DNA here is from genome assembly GCA_046351255.1 of Labilithrix sp. Lineage (GTDB taxonomy): Bacteria > Myxococcota_A > Polyangia > Polyangiales > Polyangiaceae > Labilithrix. Next base: position 104,429 of record JAXLYU010000020.1, on the reverse strand, counting down.
TTTGGTCCTCCCCCGCAGCAAGGTGGCTTTGGAGCTCCGCCTCCTCAGTACGGCCAGCAGGGCGGGTTCGGCGCGCCGCCTCCGCAGCAAGGTTACCCTGACCCGAACGCGCAGTACGGCGGTGGCTACGGCCAGCCGCAGCAGGGTGGCTTCGGCGCGCCGCCTCCGCAGCCGGGCTACCCCGATCCGAACCAGGGGTACGGGCAGCCGCAGCCGGGCTTCGGTCAGCCGCCGCCCAACCAGTACGGGGCGCCTCCGCAGGGCGCGCCGGGCGGTCCGGTCCCGTTCGCGAACGATCAGTACGGTGGCGGCGGCTACGGCCAGCAGCCCCAGCCGGGCTTCGGTCAGCCGCCTCCGCAGCAGGGTGGGTTCGGCGGTGGCGGCTACGCTCCGCCCCCGCAGCCGGGCGGCTTCGGCGCTCCGCCGGGCGGCGCCGGCTACGGCTCGCAGCCTGGTTTCCCCGGCGCGGCCCCCGCCGGCGGCGGGTTTCCCGATCCGATGGCGGCGCAGGCGGCGCCCGCGCCCGCCGCTCCCGCGCCTGCCCCCGCGCCCGCGGTCCCGGCGAACCTCCCGCCGAACGCGCTTCGCGGCTTCCTCGTCTCGTATCAGTCCAACACCCAGGGTGATTTCTGGGCGCTGAACGGCGGTCGCAAGACGATCGGCCGCGCGAACTCGGGCGAGCAGGTCGATATCCCGCTCTCGGACGCGACGATTTCGTCGCGGCATGCCGCACTCGTCGTGGACGGCGCGGCGGGCACCGTGCAGATCGAGGACACGGGGTCGACAAACGGAACGTTCGTCAACGAAGAGCACATCGGCTTCAACGGAAAGCGTGACCTTCGAGACGGCGATAAGATTCGTTTCGGCGGCTATACGACGATCGTGAAGGTTATCGGCCGGATGTAGTTGTTGTAGAGTCCGGCGCGTGAAAGCGCGCAAAGGGCTCTTCCGGTTTCTGCCCTGGCTGACCCTCCTCGTGGTGCTCCTCGCACCACGAGCATCGTTCGCGATGCCGGAGGCTCACATCCTTCGGATCGATCCGCGAGCGGGTGTTCAGGGCGGGGTCCCGGTCATCACCACGGTCATCGAGACCATCGAGTTCAAGCCAATGAGCGAGGTGGTCACCTCGGCCGGCTGCGGCACGGTCCAGGGTGACGCCGTGCTCGACTGCATCTCGAACGCGGTCGAGCAGAAGAACGTGATGTGGAAGGCGTTCCAGTTCCCGGATCCGGGAGCGCGCCTTCTCGTTCGCGTCGACGGCGCCGATCAGCCGGCGAAGCTGGAGTCGAAGGCGACGTGGGGCGCCTCCTTCAAGGATCCGCTCGTCGGCACCGCGTGGCTCATCGCGCTCGACGCGTCGTCGCTCATGGCGACGCGCTACGCCGACGCGCGCGAGGTCGCGAACCAGATCATCAACGCGCTCGGTCCGAACGACATCGCGAAGCTCGTCATCTTCGACGACCGCATCGCCCCGTACGTCGCGAACTCCGCGTGGGTGCCGTCGGCGCAGAAGGCGTCGCTCATCCAGATCCTCCAGGCGAACCCGGGTACGCAGCCGTCGCACCAGCGCTCGCGTCCGCTGTTCAACCAGGTGAAGAACATCACCAAGTCGTTCGGTGACCTCGGCAACCTCGGCTCGGTCAACGTCCCGATGCACCAGGCGATGGTGCTCCTCTCGAACGGCTCCGGCCGCGAAGACGCCGCGAGCGCATCGATCAGCGCCGAGGCGATGAAGCAGTACTTCAACAAGGGTCGCTTCCCCGAGGACAACCCCCTCTCGCCGAAGACGCCGCTCCCGGTCATCGCGGTCTACTTCCCGAACCCGCGTGGCTTCACGAACGATCTCTATGCATCGAACGACATGCAGTTCATGCAGGACATCTCGAACCCGGAGATCGGCGGCTTCTTCGATATCGTCCGAAGCGGTCAGGGCGTGATGAAGGCGACCGCGATCCTGTCGCAGGTCAAGGCGCGCTTCAACGCGATGTGGGTCGTGAAGTGGCGCCTCTCGTGCCTCAACACCACGCCCACGCAGACGTTCAACCTGATCTTCCCGACCTCGGGCGCCCAGGCGGTGAAGCCGGACGGCTCGTTCCAGGACGTCCCGATCGGCGTCGATCCGACGTCGTGGCCGCTCGACATCAACATCGCGCAGACGAAGGCCGAGGCGGACGCGAACCCGGTCCGTCCCGGCGGGAAGTTCCGCGTGTTCGGTGACTTCTGCTGGAGCGGCACGAAGGAGCGCGCGGAGGCCTACTTCGTCCCCGCCGGCACGAACCCGAACCAGAACGTCAACCGTAACGACCCCGAGATCGCCAAGAAGGCGATGCAGAACCTCATCGCGCAGAACCTCCACGGCACGGCCGAAGAGGCGAGCGCGACCTACGTGACGCTCAACGTCCCCGACGAGGAGAAGCTCCTCGAGGGCGAGGGCGACAACATGGTCACGCGGGTCGTCATCTACGACAACAAGGCGCAGCGTGCCTCCGGCGTTACTGCGGAGACCGTGCTTACGCTGAAAGCCGGGAAAAAGACGCTCAACCTCCCGATGATCCTCGGCGCGGCCGGCATCGTCGTCGTCATCTTGCTCCTCGTCGTCGTCCTGCTTCGCGGCGGCGGCGGCGGCAAGGGGCGCAAGGGCGGCGCGCCTCCGCCGGCGCCGATCGTCGCCGGCGGTCCGCCTCCGGGCTACGGCGCTCCGCCGGGCGGCGCTCCACCAGGCTACGGCGCTCCGCCGGGCGGCGGCTACGGCGGTCCTCCGCCGGGCGGCTACGGTGGTGGCGGCGGCTACGGGGCCTCGCCGTACGCTCCGATGGAGGCCGCGCCGGTCGTCAACGCGTACGTCGCGCCGCCGCCGGTCGCTCCCCCCGCTCCATTAGTCGCTCCGCCACCTGGGCCACCTCCGGAACCATCGACCTCACCGTCCGCGTACGCTCCGTACGCGGCGCCGAAGGGAGGTGGCCACCCTTTAGCCGTGGCGGGGAACGCACCCATCGAGGTGCGTTGCCCCGCGTGCGGAATGGCAACGATGGCGATGCCCGGATCGAATTCGGTGTGCTTCTCGTGCGGACAGCCGCTGCCGAAGGACATCGGAACCGCCGCCATGCCGGCGCCACCGCCGGCCGTCGTGGCGGGCGCGCAGGCCGGACGCCCCGCGTTTCCTCTGACGGGGGCGCTCGACGCGTCTCCGCTCGGCCCTCCGCCTAATCCGTACGGCGCCCCCAAGGCGACCTCCGCGTCGCTCATCGGAGCCGCCGGCACGTTCGCGATCAAGGCGGGCGGCGAGATCCGGGTGGGGCGTGATCCGAGCACGTGCCCGATCACGCTCTCGGATCCGAAGGTGAGCGGGAATCACGCCACGTTGAAGTTCGAAGGGGGACAGCTCTTGGTGCGCGACGACGGTTCGAACAACGGGACCCACCTCGACGGCGTGCGCATTCCCGCGGCGACGTGGACGCCCGTCTCACCGGGGGTCCGACTTCGCTTCGGGCCGGTCGAATTCGTTGTAAGGATCGAATAGATGGCCCAAGCGGAGACATCGAAGGTACCGGCCGTCGAGATCGCCGTCCGCACGGATCCGGGGCGCGATCCGGACAAACAGGTCAACGAAGACTCGAACGTCCACGTCGAGACGAAGCTCGGTCTGCTCGCGGTCGTATGCGACGGCATGGGCGGCCACGCGGGCGGAAAGGAAGCGTCGGAGCTCGCCATCAAGACGATCGTGGAGATCGTCGAGGCGGCGCCCGCGGTCGCGAACCCCGGCCAGGCACTGAAGCGCGCGATCGAGGAGGCGAACGCGAAGATCTGGTCGATGCCCACCGCCGAGGCCGGCTTCCGTCCGGGCTCGACCGTCGTCGCGATCCTCGCGCACGACGGCGGCGCGGAGATCGCCCACGTCGGCGACAGCCGCATCTATCTCATTCACGGCGGCGCCATCTCGCAGGTGACGCGGGACCACTCGATGGTCCAGGAGATGGTCGATCGCAACATCATCCGCGCGGAGGACGCGGCGAAGCACCCCGACGCGAACAAGATCCTGCGCGCGCTCGGCATCGCGAAGGAGGTCGAGGTCGATTTGCGCGCGAACCCGCTCGGCTTCGTGAACGGCGACGTCTTCGTCCTCTGCTCCGACGGCCTCTCCGACCTCGTCGAGCCGGCGGAGATCCTCGACCTCGCGGGCACCAACTCGGCGAAGCAGGCGGCCGGCCAGCTGGTCGACCTCGCGAACGCGCGCGGCGGGCACGACAACATCACCGCGATGGTGATCCGCATGAAGACGTCGGCGACCGTGAGCGAGTCGCAGCAGAACGTGCGCGCGGTCGCGAAGACGGTGCCGCTGACGGCGGTGGCGCTCACGCCCACGATCGACGGGAGCGCGGGCCCCACCGGCACCGCGCTTCACGCGCCGATCACGCCGGGGCCCGCGACGCAGATCCAGGCGCCTGCGATGCCGCCGCACGTCTCGGGCCCGCCCGCCGGCGCGCCAGGCCACCCGCCGATCTCTCAGGACGCGCCGCAGCGGCCGAAGGCCCTCACCGCCATCGTCGGCATCGTCCTCGCGCTCATCGCGGTGGGGATCGTCGTCGCGGTCATGGTGACGACGAACCAGAAGACGCACCGGCCCGCGACGGTGGTCGACGCGGGCTTCTTCCCCTTTCCGCCGCCCTCCGACTCGGCGCCGCCGGCAGAGACGGTCGCGACCGTCGATCCGCCCGTGATGCCGGCGCCCACGCTGAAGCCGTGGATGCTGCCGGACGGCGGGCTCCCCGAGCCTTGCGGCGCGTACCGGCGTGTCCGCGATCGCGGCAACGCGGACGCGGGGCTCCTCGAGCGCCTCGAGAAGCGATGCCGCGAGAGCGGCGGCGTGCCGTAGGGGCTTCCTTGGCCGAGCCGGTCCTGGTCCTCGACAAGCTGGGGAAAGACTTCGGCGCCCAGCCTGCGCTCGCCGAGCTTTCGTGCAGTGTGCATCCAAATGAGGTGGTCGGGCTTCTCGGTCCGAACGGCGCGGGCAAGACCACCACGATGAAGCTCGTGCTCGGGCTCCTGAAGCCGTCGCGAGGCTGGGCCACCTTCTCGAGTGGCCACGGAGCGCGGCTCGACTGCACTCGTGACGCGCGCGCGGTGAAGGAGCGTCTCGGCTATTCGCCGGACGAGCCCGCGTTCTACGACTTCCTCACCGGACGCGAGACGATCGACTTCGTTCTCAACGTGCGCAACACGCCGGCCGCGATCCGCGATCGGCTGCCCGCGCTCGTCGATGCCCTCGAGATCGAGGGCGCGCTCGACGCGCCGACCGCGAGCTATTCCCTCGGCACCAAGAAGAAGCTCGCGCTGCTGCTCGCGCTCTCGCACGAGCCGCCGCTCTTGCTCCTCGACGAGCCCACGAACGGCCTCGATCCACCGACGGCGGCGCGCGTCCGCGGGCTCCTCCGCGAGCGCGCCAACGCGGGCGCGGCGGTCGTGGTGTCGACCCACCTCCTCGAGATGGCGGACATCCTCTGCGATCGCGTGCTGGTCCTGCATCGCGGCCGGCTCGTCGCCGAGGGCTCGCCAGCGGCGGTGCGGGCGCAAGCCGGCGTCGCGGACGGCGCCTCCCTCGAGTCTGCGTTCCTCGAGCTCGTGAAGTGACGCAGACGTTCGCGTTGATGCGGCTGCTCCTCCGGCACTGGGCGCGAGCGTCCTTGCCCAATCGGCTCCGCAAGAACGCGGGCCGGCGCGCCTCCGCCGGCGTGTTTCGTCTCGCGTACGTCGTGCTGATGAGCGCGTCGGGACATGGCGTGGGCCGCACGGTCGCGAGCCTCACGCACGAGGATCAGCGGCTCCGCGGCGGGGCGTGGATGGTGGTGGGCGTGCTCGGGCTCGCCATCGTGTGGAGCGGCCTCTCGCGTGGCCCCACGCTCCGCGGCGAGCCGTCGCCGCTCGAGACTCCGATGCTCGACGCGCTCCCGATCCGCGAGGTGAACCGTCTCGCGATCGGCCTCGTGGAGCGGCTCTTCGTCTACACGCTCGCGGTGGCCGCCTTCATGGGGCTGGCGCCGGGCGTCGCGACGGTGCCCATCGCGTTCCTGGTCGCGACGGTCGGCGTGACTGGCGGCGAGGCGGCGATGCGCGTGGCGCGCGTGCTGGTCCCCGCGATGACGGTGGCGAAGCTTCGCTCGTACCTGCTCGTCGGCGGTCAGATCGTCTTCCTGATGTCGCTCGTGCAGGCGCCGTCGCTCGGACGGAGCCCGCGCACGGGCGTGCTCGTCGGCGGCTGGCCGTCGAAGATCGCGGCCGCGCTGCTCGGCGGGAAGGATGGCCTGCTCGTGGTGGTGGGGCTCGTGGGGCTCCTCGTGCTCTCGGTGGCGGTGATCGTGGCCGCGGAGCGCATCGGCTACGACAAGATCGATCTCGTCCCCACCGGTCGCCCGCGCCGCACGAAGGTCGAGGCGCTCGTGATCGATCGCATCGACGAGGTGCTGCGCCGCCGCGAGCCCGGGGGCCGCTGGAGCACGCTGCTCATGGCGGCCTACACGAGCGTGGTGAGCACGGGCATCGTCGCATACGCGTGGAGCGTGAAGAACCCGACGTTCGACTCGTCGTCGATGATCCGTCTCGCGTGCGGCGTCGCCGCGTTCGGCTCGTTCGTCGTGTTGAGCGCGCGCGCCTCGCGCATGGCCTCGCGCGACGTCGCCGCGCGGCCGCTCCTCGCGCCGCTCCCGATCGAGCCGCGCGCGCTCCTCGGCGGCAAGGTGAGCCGCCTTCGCGCGGACGCGCTCTTCGTCTGCTTGCCGCTGCTGACCCTCTTTGCGACGCCGTGGTCGGTGGCGCTGCACGTGGAGACGGCGTGGCGCGTGGCGTCGCTCTTCGTCGCGGCGGCGCTCGCGGCGAAGGCGGGCGCGGCCATCGCGTTCCTCACCGTGGGCGCGGGCAGTCGCCGCGGTCCGATGGGCGGGATGGTGGTCGAGTCGGTGCTGGTGCTCGTGCCGTTCCTCGGCGTGGCGACCGCGACCATCGCGTGGGCGACGGTGGTGCCGCTGCTCGCCCTTGGCTTCGTCGCACGCGAGGCGGGAAACTCCGCGCTCGGATGCGTTCGCTGGATCGACGACGCCGACGACTTCGAGCGCGAGACGCCGATCTGGCGTGCGCTCCTCGTGCTGGCCGCGTTCACGTCGACCGCGAGCCTCTCGAGCCGCCTCGTCGACATGAGCGAGCTCGCGCCGGGCGTACGCATGGCGATCGAGAACGCGGCGTCCGCGTTCGTCCTCCTCGCGATGACGCTCCACGGCCGCCGCGACGCGCCGCGACTTCGCTTTCGACCCGAGCGCATACTCGCGTTCGCTGCCGCGCTCGCCGGCGGCGTCACCACGGGCCTCGTCGCCCTCGTGATGAAGCGTCTCGTCGCGGAGCCCGCGCCCGAGCCGCGCTGGCTCCTCGCGGCGATCGCGATCCTGGTCACGCCGGTGGCGGAGGAGATCTTCTTTCGCGGCTGGCTCCTGCCATGCATCGAGGACGAGCTGACCCCAGGCCTTCGCCGCCGGTGGCTCACGCCGCTGCTCGGCGCGTTCGCGTTCGCGGCGGCGCATCCGCTGAGCCACTTCGTCCCGCATTTCTCGCTCGGCCTCGTGACGAGCCTCCTCTACCTGCGCGCCCGAGCGCTGGGCCCATGCATCGCCGCACATCTCGCCTACGCGGTGGTCGCGCTCGTCTGACCTAGTTCGCGTCCTTCGCGTCCTTCGTGTTCGCGTCCTTGACGCCCGAGTCGGCCGGCGGGCCCGCGTCGGGCAGCGGCTTGGGATCGAGCGACGAGAGCACGAACTCGGCGTGGCCTTTGAACTCGAAGAGCAGCTCGCCGAGGCGGAGGGTGATGCCGTCGGTCTTCTTCGACGTGATGTCGCCCGTGGTGAACGACGCCCGGATGAGGAGCCCGTTCTGGCGCGAGAACCAGTACTCCGCGAGCTGCGTCCCGTACAGGTTGCCGTTGAGCGAGCGGGTCTCCTTGATGTGGTACGTGTCGACGAGCTTGCCGTCGACCGAGAGCTGAGACGCGAGGCCCGCGTCGTCGTCCACGACGTACTGGAAGTCGATCGTGGTGTTGAAGGAGCCCTGGTTGCCGTTGAAGATGAACGTGCCTTTCGGACCGGCGCGCCAGGCCTGGTTCGGCGTCATCGCGCACTTGATCACGTCGACCGGCGGATCGCACTTCGCGTTCACGATGAACCCGTCACCGAGCTGGCGCTGCTTCACGTTGACGACCTGGAGCCCGGAGTTGGGCGAGGCGTTGAACGTGTACTCGTCGGTGTGGTTGCCGTTCAGGAAGAACTGCGAGAGGTACGTGTGATCGTTCTGATGCGTGACGCGCGCGAGGAACGAGGTGTTCGTTCCTTCCGGGATGGTCGTGATCCCGCCGAACGGGCCGTTCTCCGTCCCGTCGCTGTTGAGGATGAAGAGCTGCTCTTCGCCCTTTCGTGCGGGATTGACGGGGGTGTAGATGTAGTCGCCCTCCGGTGGGAGCGAGACCGTCGCACACGTCGGGCCGACGGGGCCGGTCTCGGCCGCCGGGCCAGCCTCGTTTGTCGGTACGGAACTCGTGGGACCGCCGTCGGCCTCCGAGAGCTCTTCGCCCACGGGCGGGAGGTCGAGGAGCGCCCGGCAGCCCGTGAGAACGAGCGCAGCCGCCCAGACGCGAGGGGGACGAGGCCGGGGCCCGGTCAGCGAACGATCGCCCATCATCGACGAGAGTAGCTTCGGTTTGTCCCGAACGGCTAGAATCCTCGAGAATGGCCGGAGTGGGATTGCCGAATCCGGTCCGGGATATCGGGCGCTACCGCATCTACGACGAGATCGCGGCGGGTGGCATGGCCACCGTCAGCTTCGGTCGTCTGCTTGGTCCCGTGGGATTCGCGCGCACCGTCGCGATCAAGGAGCTCCACGCGCAGTTCGCGAAGGATCCCGAGTTCGTCGCGATGTTCCTCGACGAGGCCCGGCTCGCAGCGCGCATCCATCATCCGAACGTCGTCCCCACGCTCGACGTCGTCGCGGAGAAGGGCCAGCTCGTCCTCGTCATGGACTACGTCCACGGCGAGTCGCTCGCGCGGCTCATGCGCGCGTCGACGTCGCTCGTCCCCCACAAGATCACCGCCGCCGTCATCGCGGGCGCGCTCCACGGTCTGCACGCCGCGCACGAGGCGCGCAGCGAGCGGGGGCAGCCGCTCGGCATCGTTCATCGCGATATCTCACCGCAGAACATCCTCGTCGGTGTCGACGGTGTGCCGCGCGTCCTCGACTTCGGCGTGGCGAAGGCCGCGAACCGCCTGCAGACCACGCAGGAGGGACATCTCAAGGGGAAGATCCGGTACATGTCGCCCGAGCAAGTCTCGGGGCACGAGGTCGATCGTCAGACCGACATCTACGCGATGGCGGTCGTCCTCTTCGAGATGGTGACCGGACGCTCGCTGTTCCCGAAGGGCGAGCCCGCCGCGACCGTGAACGAGATCCTGTACGGCGTCGTCCCGCATCCGCGAGACCTCGTCCCCGAGACGCCGCCGGAGCTCGACTTCATCATCATGCGCGGCCTCGAGCGAAACCGCGTCGACCGCTTCACGGACGCACGCGAGATGGCCCTCGCGCTCGAAGAGCACGTCGGCCTCGCCACGCCGTCGCAGATCGCGGCGTGGGTGCAGTCGCTCGTGCGTGACAACCTCGCCATGCGCGCGGCCGCCGTCGCCGCCATCGAGCGGAGCTCCGCCGACGAGGACGCACCGCACCCGTCGTCACCGTCGCCCATGGCGCCCATCTCCTCCGGCTCGATGGTGGCCGCGCCCTATCCGCAGGCCCCGGAGGCGCCGACGGGGAAGACCGCCTTCGCGGCGCCGCCGCCGGTCAGCGCGCCGCGGTCGGGCGCGAGCGGGATCGCGATCGCGCTCATCGTGATGGGAGGCCTCGCGCTCATCGGCATCGGCCTGATCCTCGTCGTGCTGCGCCGTCCGGCGTCGCCCGCCCCCATCGTGGCCAGCACGATCAGCGCGCCTCCGCCCAGCGTCGAGGAGCCGGCGCTCAAGCCCGTGCCCTCGGCGATCCTCTCCGCGGCGGCGACGGCGGAGCCGACCACGCTGGATCCGGTGGCCTCCGCGAGCGCCTCCCCGAAGAAGCCGGCCATGGTCACCCGGCCGCAACCGGCGCCGCTGAAGCCGAAGGAAGACGACATGGCGAGGTCCCGTCGATGAAACGTGCATTATGCACCTTCATGCTCGGAGCGGCGGTCCTCGCGACGAGCTCTGCGCGTGCGGACGACAATCACGTCGCCGCCGAGGCGCTCTTCGACGAGGGGCTCCGCCTCTTCGATCAGGGCAAGGTCGCCGAGGCGTGTCCGAAGTTCGCGTCGAGCTACAAGCTCGATCCGGCGAGCGGCACCCTCCTCAACCTGGGCCGCTGCTACGAGAAGCTGAACAAGACGGCGAGCGCGTGGGTCGCGTATCGCGATCTGGTGTCGGTCGCGCACAAGGAGAACAACCCGAAGCGCGAGGCCCAGGCGAAGCAGCTCGCGGACAAGCTGCAGCCGAAGCTCGCGAAGCTCACCATCGACGCGCCCGACGGCGTGACCATCAAGCTCGACGAGAACACGGTCAACGCCGCGGAGCTGCGGACGCCGGTGCCCATCGACCCCGGCGACCACGTCATCGAGGCCTCGGCGCCGAGCAAGAAGCCGTGGACGAAGTCGCTCAAGATCACCGGCGCGGAGAACGCGATGGTGGCGGTGCCTCCGCTGCAGGACGAAGCGGTCACGGCCGCGCCGCCGCCGCCACCCCCGCCACCCCCGCCGCCGCCGCCCGAGCCGGGGCTCGGCCCGTTGCGGATCGCCGCGCTCGCCTCGGGCGGTCTTGGCGTCGTGGGCCTCGCGTTCGGAGGCGTCTTCGGCGGCATCGCGCTCTCGCACGCGTCGGACGCCCGCGATCACTGCGTGACCCGCTGCGATGCGCCGGGCCTCGAGGCTCGCGCGGACGCCCGCAGCGCCGCGGACATCTCGACCGTTGGCCTCATCGCGGGCGGTGTCTTCCTCGCCGGCGGCGTCGTTCTGTGGCTGGTTGCGCCGCAGAAACGGTCCACCACGGGATTCTACCGGCAGGGAGTTTCTCTGCAGTTTTAGGGCGCGCCGTCGACTAGGATGGCGGCCCCATGATTCCCGGCTTCGGCAAGGAACAGATCTCGCTCGGCAGCGCCCCGAACAACGACGTGGTCCTGCAGGGCCCCGGCGTCGCGCCGAACCACGCGCGGATCGTCAAGCAAGGCAACGCGCTGCAGTTCATCGACAACGGCGCCGCACCGACGTACGCGAACGGCGCTCCCGTTCAGCCGAACGTGCCGGTGCCCTTCGACTTCCGAACGCAGTTCGCGCTCGGTCAGACGCAGGTGCCGCTCTCGCACCCGGCGATCGTCATGATGACGATGGCGAAGGGCAATGCCTCGGCGCCCCCCGGCCAGCTCCTCGTCGGACGCGAGGCGGCGAATGCCTCGCTCGTCATTCAGTCGTCCGCCGTCAGCGCCTCGCACGCGACCGTGATGATGGACCGCATGATGGTCCAGGACTCGGGCTCGACGTCGGGCACGTACGTCGGCGGGCAGCGCATCCCCGCGAACCAGCCGGTCCCGATGGATCCGAACGGCGTCGTCGCCTTCGGTCCGATCCCGGTGCCCGTCTCGCTGCTCGGCCAGATCACGCAGGCGATGCACGGCGGGGCTCCCGCGGCGCACGGCTCGCAGCCGAACCTGGTCGCGGGCGCGCCAGCCATGCCAGGCGGTCCGCAGGGCGCGCCGGGCGCCGGGCAGCCGGCGGCGCATCGCAAGCACCGCACCGTCATCGGCGAGCTCAACCTCGCGCAGCTCCAGGGCGGCGCGATCTCGATCGGTCGAACCCCCGACAACAAGATCGTCGTCCCGCACCCCCAGGTCTCCGCGAAGCACGCGCAGATCATCGATCAGGGCGGCAATCTCTTCCTCGAGGACCTCGGCAGCGGCAACGGCACGTTCGTCCGCGGCCAGCGGCTCGTGCGCAACCAGCGCGTGCCGGTGCAGAACGGCGAGAAGGTCTTCATTGGCCCGATGCCGCTGGTCATCCAGATCGCCGGCAAGCAGGTCAACGTCGTCGTCGAGGACCAGCAGGCCTCGTGGGCGGGCAAGCCGCTCTACGAGATCGAGGCGTGGGACCTCTTCCTCCAGGTGCCCGATCGCGACAACCCGGCGGAGATGAAGACCCTGCTCGACCACGTGTCGTTCAAGGCGCTCCCCGGCGACATGATCGCGCTCATGGGCCCGTCCGGCGCCGGCAAGACGACGCTGCTCATGACGTTGAACGGCTATCTCCCGCCCACGAGCGGTCAGGTCCGCATCAACGGCGAGGACCTTTATGCCATCTACGACGCGCTCCGCGGCGTCATCGGCTACGTCCCGCAGGACGATATCGTTCACCCGGAGCTCACCGTCTTCGAGGCGGTGAAGTATTCGGCGCGCTTCCGGCTCCCGAACGACTACTCGGAGCAGGAGATCGACGCCCGCGTCGATCAGACGCTGAAGGACCTCGGTCTCGAGGCGCAGAAGCACCTCCAGATCGGCAAGCCGGAGAAGAAGGTCCTCTCCGGCGGCCAGCGCAAGCGCGTGAACATCGCGCTCGAGCTCGTCACCGACCCCGTCATCCTCTTCCTCGACGAGCCCACCTCCGGTCTCGCGTCGGACGACACGACCGCATTGATCAACCTCTTGCACGATCTCACGAAGAAGACCGGCAAGACGATCATCATGACGATCCACCAGCCCGCGAAGGACGAATACGAGAAGTTCAATCTCGCGTTCATCATGGGCTACGGCGGTATCCCGGTTTATTACGGGCGCACCAGGGACTCGAGCTACAGCTTCTTCAGCGGCATCATGCGAAATCCGCAGTACAGCGGGCTTCCGACGCTGCAAAACCGCTCGATCGACAACCCTCGCGACATGTTCGACATGCTGAACGTGCGCGAGCGCGTCGTGCACGATCGGATGAAGCAACAGAATCCGAATATCCCACGACCGATGGCGCGGCTCGAGGCGGCGCGCGAGTGGCGTGGGGAATACATGAATCCGCAGAACCCCATCTTCCAGGAGATGTACTCGGGAAGACGCTCGGTCGGCACCGAGCCCGCGGCGCGTGGCGTGCCTCATCGCCCGAGCGTGGCGCAGTTCGCGCAGCTCCTGCTCCTGATGAGCCGGTACTGGAAGGTGAAGATCCGCGACCGCGCGGGCGCCGCCATCATGTTCCTGCAGGCGCCGATCATCGGCATCATGCTCGCCTTCGTCTTCTTCGGTCAGCAGAAGGCGGTCCCGTTCTGGTGCCTCGGCGCGCTCCAGGAGCTCGGCAAACGTATGCCGGCGACCTCGCAGAGCTCCGGCGACCTCCTCGGTCGCATGCAGCCGACACAGGACCACACCGCGGCGATGTTCTTCGTCGTCGTGTCCGCGGTCTGGTTCGGTACGTCGAACTCGGCGCGCGAGATCGTGACCGAGCGCGCGATCTATCTACGTGAGCGAATGGTCAATCTCGGCCTGGTCAATTACGTATTTTCGAAGTTCATCATCCTGAGCCTGATCTGCGTGCTCCAGTGCACGATCCTGCTCGGCATCGTCTTCTTCTCGCTCGGGTTCCACGGCGGGATCGTGGCGTTCATCCTCGAGCTCACCGTGACGATCATGGTCGCCATCAACGCGACCGCGCTGGGCTTGCTGCTCTCCACCGGCGTGTCGTCCGCAGAGGCGGCGATGTCGCTCACGCCCATCGCGCTCATTCCGCAGGTCGTCCTCGGCGGTCTCATGGTCCCGATGACGACGAACCCGATGCTCAAGCCGCTCATGTACATCATGCCGGCGCGCTGGGGCTTCGAGGGCTCGATCACCCACGAGCGCCTCGCGCTCGCGACGGATCCGGCCTGGTACGTCAACCTGCAGAACCCCGCGCTGAACGATCCGTCGAACTACGTGGTCGGCGGGTTCTTCCAGTGCGCCGTCGCGCAGGTGGGCTCGAGCACGCTCCAGGGCGCGTGGGGCTTCACCAACTACCTCGATATCTGGCTGCCCTCGACCATCCTCTTCGTGATGACGGTGTTCATGGTCGGCATCCTGCTCGTCCTCCTGAAGCGCCGCGACCCGGTGTGAGCGAGGCCGTGAACCTGTAGCGTCCGGCGCTACGGGTCGATGGCCCGGACGCTACAGGGCGAACCGTCGATTCTCGGGGGAAACCCGATGGACCGGAGGCTGCACCGTGTCCGCCGAATGCGACGGTTCTTCCTCGTGGTCGGGCTTCTCTTGGCGTGCGGGTGCAGCAAGCGGGCGTCCTCGGCGCTGGAGGAGCACGCGGACGACTTCGCGCGGATCGACAAGATCATCGCGCAGGGCAATGCCGCGATCGCGAAGATCCCCGAGCGCGGGATCAAGCAGGTCGGCCGCTGCAAGCCGGATCCTTCGTGGTCATGGGGCGCCTACGGACAGGGCGTTCACAACATGGATGTGGTGCCGGGCAGCGCCATGGGCTGGACCAACGCGCTGGGGGACTCGCTCGACCTCCGCCGGCGCAACCAGGGGAAGGGCTACTTCGACTCCGAGAAGCTGACCTACCACGAGACGAGCAAGCTCGATCAGCTGAAGGACATCAAGCACTTCATTTTCATTCGCGATCACAAGAGCTCCGACAAGTTCCACCTCACCGCGGACGTGTTCGTCTTCAACGGCGACACCGGCAAGCTCACGTGCGCGTTCGGCTTCGACGGCGGCGAAGGCGCCTACGGCAGCGAGGGCACGGTGAAGGGCAAGGAGATCATCACCAACAAGAAGACGGGCAAGGTCGTCGCGGAGCGCGACTGGGTCGAGGGCAAGTCGGACGGCACCACGGGCGCGTACGAGGCACGGAACAAGGTCGGTTCGCACTTCGGTCGGGTGCTCGGCGTCTTCATCATGGGCGACAAGGACGTGGAGGCGGCGGCGAAGGCGGCGCGCGACGGCACCGCGGAGAAGGGGCTCGGGAAGTACGGCACGACGCAGATCGATCGCGTCCTCGAGGAGCGGGCGGCCCCGGTCGGCCGGCCCTCGCGCCCGCACGGCGTGGGCGAGGAGACGGAGTGGTACGGCGAAGGCTTCCGGGTCTCCCTCGTGAACGCGAGCGACGTCTATGGCAGCCCGGTCACCAACGCCGCGATCGGTGCGGAGCAGGCGGTCGCGATCGAGGGCCTGAACGACAACCTGGCGGCCGCGAGCGCGCTCGTGGCCAGGCCGTGGCGAGGGCAAGCGGAGCTCCTCGGCCGACTTCGTGGGCTCGGGATCCAGATCCCGGCGCCGCCGGCCGAGACGCCGAGCGTGGAGGGAATGCGTCGCTACACGCTGCAGGGAAAGAAGGACGCCTTCACGGTGAAGGTCTTCGTCGCGGACTACAGCGCAGCGGCGCAGAAGCAGAACAACTCGGCGCTTCGCATCGACGGCAAGCGCGTCGTCGTCGTCCGTTCCACGAACCCGCTCCTCGGCACCGCGGAGGAGATCGCGACCGAGATCGTCACGTCGAAGTTCTGAACACTACTTCCAGACCTTGACGTCGCCGGCGAGATCCTTGCCGCCGGCGGGCGCGGGCTTCGGCGCCGCGATCGGGGCGGTCTCGCTGCTCGCCTTCGGGCGGCGGTGCTTCTTCTTTTCTTTCTTCTGCTCGTCCGTGACGTCGCCCATGTCGATGATGGGGGTGTTGTTCGCGGCGGGCGTCGACGGGGTCGCGGTGCTGGTCGTGGGCGTGATGGGCGCCGTGTCGACCTCGGTCGTCGATGGCTGATCCGAGCCGTGGTTCGACGACGGCGTCGGATCCTTCACGAGCATCGCGGCGCCGACGCCGAGCAGGCCGACCGCGCCCGCGGCGAGGAGCACGAAACGCATCGATCCGCCGCCGCCACGCTGGTTGCGCTGCTGCATCGCGATCTCGTCCGGATCGATGAGCGACGGGCGGCGCGCAGGGATGGAGTTGGTGGGCGCGGCGAAGGCGAGAGGAGGGGGCGGCGGGCTGTTCGACTGGTGCCGGAGCTGCGTCGCGAGGTCCGACTCGGGCGCGGACGGAATGTGGTGGTGCTTGCGAGAGGCGGTGATCGCCTCGAGCGGCTCCGTCGGCGGCACGAACCACGCGAGGCACTCGGCGACGTCCCACGGCTTGTCGGGCGCGCCCATCTCGACGAGCGCGAGCTCGATCGCGTTCTGCATCTCGGCCGCGTCGCTGAAGCGGTTCTCGGGCCGTCGCGCGAGGGCGCGGCGCAGGATCCACTGCACGGGCTCGGGCAGATCGTCCGGCACGTACACGGGGTTCGTCGAGAGGAGCGAGTTGATGATCGCGACCTCGTTCGGCCCTTCGAACGGGGCGCGCCCGCAGAGGAGCTGGTAGGTCACCGCGCCCACGCTGAAGATGTCGGCGCGGCGATCGATGTCCTTCTCCATCGCCTGCTCGGGCGCCATGTAGCGCACCTTGCCCTTGATGCCGCCGACCATGGATTCTTCCGTGTTCGTCGCGAGATCGCGGGCCTTGGCCACGCCGAAGTCGATGAGCTTCGCGACGCCCTCGCGCGTGACGAGCACGTTGTGAGGAGAGACGTCGCGATGGACGAGGCCGAGGGGATGACCGTCGTCGTCGGTCAGCTCGTGCGCGGCGTGGAGACCGGCGCAGAGATCGGCGGCGATGCGGAGCGCGATGCTGGGCGGCACGCGCTCGCCGGTCTCGACGACGCGCCGCGCCACGTCGCGCAGCGAGCATCCGTCGACCCATTCCATGACGAAATACGGGACGTCGTCGTGGACGCCGACATCGAAGAGGTGGACGACGTTGGGATGCTCGATGGCGGCGGCGAGCGACGCCTCCTTCACGAACATGCCGCATACGCGCGGGTCCCGGGCGAACTGCGGGGAGACCGTCTTGATCGCGTAGAAGGTGTCCGGGTCGTCGTATGGATGGGCGAGCCAAACCGTGCCCATGCCCCCTTCGCCGAGCATTTGCACGAGCTGGTACCGACCGACCCTGTGGCCGTTCGTGACGCTGCCCATCTGCCAAATGGTGACGCGCCGCGGCCTCCGGGACAAGCGTTTCCGCCGCGGCGCCCTGGATCGCGCGTGAGCCAGGTTCTCTTCTCGCACCTTGCCGCCTTCTCGGGACGATCCGTGATCGTCGGCCGAGAAGGCGGCGAGTGCCTCTACGCTCGGTCCATGACCCGCGAAGGCTCGACCGGTCGTTCTCTCGTGTGTGCCGCTGTCAGCACGCTCGCGCTGCTCCTGATCGGCGCAACCGGCTGCAGCAGTGACGAGAGCGGAGGGAGCACTCCGAGCTCGGCCGACGGTGGTGCGGGCGGTTCGTCGGGCGTTCCGTCTCCGGCCGCCCCGCCAGGCAACGCGACCGGCGGGTGTGCGACACCTCCCGGCGGTGGGCTCGCGGACGTCTCGCGTCCGACCACGGTCATCGGAGACGGCACCCCTGCGAGCTGCACGAGCGCCGCGGTCGTCGCCGCCGTCGCGAAGGCAGGCGTCATCACGTTCGACTGTGGGAGCGCGCCCATCACGATCGAGGTGCCGGAGCTGCGCCTCTTCAACGACGCGGGGGCGGCCAAGAACGGAGACCTGACGATCGACGGCGGCGGCAAGGTCACGCTGAGCGGCGGCGGCAAGAACCGCATCCTCTACCAGAACACGTGCGAACAGGAGCTCCACTGGACGACGTCCCACTGCAACAATCAGGAGCACCCGAAGCTCGTCCTGCAGAACCTCACCCTCGCCAGCGGCCGGGCGATCGCCAGCAGCGGTGTCCTCGGCGGCGGCGCGGTCTACGTGCAAGGCGGACAGCTCGCGCTCGTGAACACCACCTTCCTCGGGAACGTGGTCGAGACCCTCGGCTCCGACTACGCCGGCGGCGCGGTCTACGCGGTCCAGATGTTCGCGCCCGTCTTCGTGTCGGGCAGCACGTTCGGCGCCGCCGGCAACGGTAACCAGGCCGCGAGCGGCGGCGCGCTCGGATCCATCGGCGTGAGCTGGACGATCGTGAACAGCCGCTTCGAGGGGAACACCGCCACCGGCACCGGGCAGTCGAGCGGTCAGGGCGGCAACGGCGGCGCCATCTACAACGACGGCAACACGTACACGCTGTCGCTATGCGGGACGGAGATCAGGGACAACAAGGCCAACGAGCTCGGTGGCGCGATCTTCTACGTGAGCAACAACCTCACCGGAGCCGTGCTCCTCGATCGAGTGACGTCGCGCGCGAACACGACGGGCAAGGACGTCCAGGGCGAGCTGCACAAGGGCATCTACGCCGAGGTGACGGACAAGGCCGGGAAGACCGGCATCACCGTGAAGAGCTCGACCATCGAGTGAGGAGCGACGCACGAGACGGTCGTCGGAGATCTCGGGTGGTAGATCGGGTAGCTTGAGGGTGATGCGTCGAGGCGCGCTCATCCTCGCGATGGTCACCACCGCGTGCTCCTCCCTGCTGGGCCTCGATGCCTACGAGGTCACCGACGGCCCCGTGAACGGCGAGGACGGTGGCGACGGCGCGAGCACCATCGTCGGAGGCGGAGACGGCGGCCCTCTCGATGCCGGAGCGCTCGTCGATGCCGGAGCGCTTCCCTCGGGCTGGACGTTCGTGGCCTACGCGGAGAACGCTACGTTGGACCAGCTCCCCGCCTGTCCCGCGGGCACCGCGCGCGAGAGCACGCTGGCCGAGAACCCGCGCGTTCGCGCGAGCGCGTGCTCGTGCGGCACGTGCTCGACGACCGGTGGCACGTGCGCTCGTGAGATCACCAACGCGTTCGGGACCACGTCGAGCTGCCCGCAGGGCGATCCCGGATTCCTGAAGGACGCGCCGCTGGGCACCTGTGGCAGCGACATCTATCCGGGGACGATCAACGGGTACCAGCGCTATTCCCTGGCGGATCCGACGGGGACCGCGTGTGTCGCGAAGGCGGTCAAGGACGTCGGTGCGTTCGACGTCGACCGGCTCGTCCGGCTCTGCGACTCTCCGCCGTCGATCCCGGCGCCCTTTCGTTCGTGCGTCGCCAACACGGTGGGGGAGGGCGTCTGTCCAGAGGGCTTCGGTAGCAAGCATCTGCTCGCCGAGGACTTTGCCTTCGACTGTGCCGAGACCTGCACCTGCACCGTCACGCAGAGCAAGTGCACGGGCACCCTCACCGCCTACGCGGACAACGGCTGCGTTGGCCTCACTGCGACCGATCCGGTCGATGGCATCTGTCGCGCCTCCGCGCTCGCCGGCAAGCAGTGGAAGTCGTATCGCGTGAACGCCTCCGTCGCCGCGACGTGCACCGCGGCCGGGACGAGCACGCCGAGCGCGCCGAGACTCGAGGGACAGCGGACCGTCTGCTGTCGATGAGCGAGGCGCCGTGTAAGCTCGGCGAATGGCCGCTGCCGTGCCGAACCCGCCGCCGTGGGCCGCGAATCTCCTGACCGTCGGCGTCACCGGCACGAACGGCAAGACGACGACGACCGCCTGGGTGGCGGCCGCGCTGCGGACCCTCTCGACGAATGGCGCGCCCGTCGCCCGGGCTACCACCGTCGGCTTCTTCCTCGACGACGCGCGGTGCGAGCTTGCCGCGAGCTACGAAGGTTTCGTGGAGGGGATGCGCCGTGCCTTCGATCGCGGCGGGCGTTACGCGGCCATCGAGCTGACCAGCGAGGCGCTGGCGCGAGGCTTCGCGCGAGCGTGGCCGTGCCGCGTCGGCGTCTTCACGAACCTCACGCACGACCACCTCGACGCGCATGGCTCGCCGGAGCACTACCTCGCGTCGAAGGCGCAGCTCTTCGTCTCGCTGCCCGCGGGCGGCACCGCGGTCCTCAACGCGAGCGACGAGAACTTCGAGCTCCTGCGCGAGGTCCTTCCCCCGGGCGTCGCGCTCCGGACCTACGCCGTCCCGTCGCGCGGACCAGCGCAGGGCACGCCCGACATCGTCGCGAAGACGGTGACCGTCGACTGGACCGGCACGCGCATCGAATGCGAGACGACCGACCCGTCGCTGCCGAAGGAGCTTCGCGTGCGCGCCATCGGCGCGGTCTACGCGGAGAACGCGCTCGCGGCGCTGCTCGGCGCGGTGGCAGCGGGCGTCGATCCGCTGGGGGCCGCCGCCGCCCTCGCGTCCGCCCCGCCGCCGCCCGGCCGCTTCGAGGTGATCCACGAGCGCCCGTGGGTGGTCGTCGACTACGCGCACAGCCCTGACGCGCTCGCCCGCACGGTGGCGATCGCGCGCGAGCTGACGACGAGCGGCGCGAGGCTCTTCGTGGTCTTTGGCGCGGGCGGTCGTCGCGATCGCGCGAAGCGGAGGCCGATGGGCGAGGCGGCGCGCCCCGCCGACGTGGTCCTGGTCACCACGGACAACCCACGCGACGAAGATCCGAAGGACATCGCGCGCGCGATCTCCGAGGGCCTCGTCGGTCATCCCGGCCGCCGGACGATCCTCGATCGCGAGAAGGCGATCACGACCGCGATCACGGAGGCGGGCCCGGACGACGTCATCCTCGTCGCGGGCAAGGGCCACGAGACTTCGATGCACCTCGGCGACGAGGTGGTTCGCTTCTCGGACGTCGAGGTCGCCCGGGCCGCGCTCGACCTCCGGTGAGCCGGCGTCAGTGGATGTGCTCCACCTTCGGCGGAGGCGCGGGCTTCAGCGGGGGGGCGGCGTTGCCGTCGGGACCGTCGTGGGTGACCCACCAGAACGTGAGGAACGCGAGGAGGAGGAAGGCGAAGACGAAGAGGAGCCGCGACGTCGGATCGGGCTCGATGCGCTCGCGGAGGGTCTGCGCCGCCTTCTTCACCGCGTCGTCGTCGGTGCTCGCGGCGAGCTTCGGCGCGTCCGTGCGGACGGTCGCGTAGTCGCCGCGCGCGAAGGCGTCGACGAGGCGCGCGAGCTCGTCGTTCGCCGGGAAATCCTTGGCGAACGACGGGTAGCCCCAGCTCTTCGTGTCTTCGCTCACGAGGTCTCGCTCACGAGGTCTCGCTCACGCCGCCGAGGCCCGCGCCGCGGGGCGGACGACGTCGCCGTGGACCAGCTCGCGGTGGACGACGGTGGGGGAGAGGCCCGGCGCGAGGAGGCTCGGCGTGACCTCGCTCGACGGGAACATCTGCACGAAGGCGGGCGCGCGGTGGAGGCGATCGACGATCGTGCGCTCGAGGACCATCGACGTGTACTGCACCGCGCCGAACTCGGGCGTGTTGGCGTTGAGGACGATGTCGAGGTCCTGCTTCTTGCACGTGAACGCGAGGCCCTTGATCTTCGACGCGAGCGGCGACCAGTTGTCGGCGCACGTGCCGTTCTCGCTGATGCCCCACACGCCGGACGACGTGTTCATGAAGAGCGTCTGGTTGCCGGACGTGTGGCCCGGCGTGCGGAGGAGCATGACGCCCTCACCGAGCTCGAGGTCGTTCTCCGTGAGGAGGACGTTCTTCGTGTTCACGCCCGCCTTGCCGTCGCGCACGAACCACGCGCGCTGGAAGGGGTGGAGGTCGTCCCAGTCTTCCCACTCGCTCTTCGGCGCGAGGAGCGTGGCGTTCGGGAAGCGCGGCTTGAGGGCGCCGTCCGTCGTGCCGAGCAGCTTGCGGAGATCCTGCGTGTGGAAGTGATCGAAGGCGACGTAGTCGATGTCGGTGGGCTTCAGGCCGGCGGCCGCGAGCTGGTCCTCGAGCGGATCGAAGCGCCTGGCCATGAGCTCGGAGATGCGCTCGCCGACCTGCTCGATGAGCCGCGCGAAGAACGGGGTCTCGCGCGCGCCGTCGATGTCGGTCGGGTTGAAGAGCAGGTTCTTCAGCTCGCCCTGCTCGAAGAACTGCACCAGCGTGCAGCGATGGGTCATGGTCACGAGCGGCGCCGGCGCGAGCGCGGCGGCCCAGAACGCGTAGCGCGTGGGATACGCGAGCGTCGTGAGCGGCATCGTGCGGACGGAGATGCACCGGGGGCCGGCGGCGAAGCGTTCACGCAGGCCTTCGGCAACGCGTTTGACGGCGCGAAGCTGAGCGCCGTGCCCGGACGTGCGCCAGGCGTCGTCGAGGTCGCGGATGCGTTTGAGCGTCATGGGATGCAGGGTAGCCGTGGTAGGGTCGCCGGGCGATGCCGAAGCGGCACCGGCCGGGAGCGAGCGCGGCCAGCATTTTGCGGCACATCGAGGAGATCGTGCTCGCGACCAGCGGCGAGGACGCCTTCGAGACGGTCTACGCCGTCGCGGCGAAACGCCTCGGCGCGCAAGCTTTGCAGGTCGCGCGCGTCCGCGACCGCAAGCTCTTCGCTCGCGTCGACGCGCTCCTCGCGGATGCGCTCCACGACGAGTCGACGCTCGACGCGATCTTCGAGTCTCTCGTCCCGCGCGTCGCGAAGGGCGACAAGGGGCAGTTCTTCACCCCGCGCTCCGTCGTCGACTTCGTCATCGACATGCTCGCGCCGAGGAAGCGCGAGCTCGTCGTCGATCCCGCGTGCGGCTCGGGCGCGTTCCTGTCACGCGCGCGGGCGGCGGGCGCGAAGGCGCGCGGCGCGGACGTCGACGGCCGCGCCGTCCGCGTCGCGCGGCTCCTCGCGGCGGCGGCGGGAGCGGGGATCGACACCGTGGAACGGGAGGACTCGCTCCGGGCGCGGCCGGCCTACACGGCCGACGTCGTCGCGACGAACCCGCCGTTCGCGGGGCGCGTCGACGGGAGCGGCTTCTCCGTCGCCGAGGTCGTTCGAACCCCCGAACGCGACGTCCTCTTCCTCGAGCGCGCCCTCGAGCTGCTGCGCCCCGGCGGGCGCCTCGGCATCGTCCTGCCCTACAACAAGGCGAGCGCGTCCGCGTTCGCGGGGATGCGGCGCTGGCTCGTGGAGCGCGCGCGCGTGCTCGCCGTGGTCGGGCTTCCGCGCGAGACGTTTCTCCCGCACACGTCGCAGCGCACGTTCGTGCTCTTCGCGCGGAAGCGCGCGGCCGGCCGGGCCGCGTCCCCGGCGGAGCGCACGTTCTTCGCGATCAGCGAGCGCGCTGGCAAGGACACCGGCGGCGAGCCCATCTTCACCGCCACCGGCGCGCTCGATCACGACCTCGCCGACGTCGCGCGCTCGCTCGGTCCGTTCCTCCGCGCGGAGGGCTTCGGGGCATGAAGTCCGCCGTGCGCACGCTCGCGGAGCTCGGCGAGGACCTCGTCCTCGCGCCGGAGCGCTACGTCGCCGACGCCGGCTCTGGCGAGGGCGTGCCGCTCGGCGAGCTCGTCACCGCCCGCTCGGAGATCGCGGAGGGCCTCGTCCTCGACACGACCCACGCGCGCGACGGCGTGCTCGACATCGCCTCCGCGATCCGCGCGCCGTCCACCGCGAAGAGCACGAAGAAGGCGGCGCTCGCGGGGGACGTCATCGTCTCGCGACTACGTCCGTACCTGCGGCAGATCGCGTACGTGCATCCCGTCGCCGTGGCCGCCGCCGGGCACGCGCTCGCCGTCTCGTCGGAGTTCTACGTGCTCGCCCCGTGTGGCGACGCGTCCATCGCGTTCCTCGTTCCTTTCCTGCTCGGTGAGCGCGTTCAGGCGATCCTCGCCGCGTCGCAGGAGGGCGGCCATCACCCGCGCGTGCCGCGCGCGTCGCTCCTCGCGCTGCGCGTGCCCACCGCGCTCGTGACCGCCCGCCACCAGCGCTCCCGGGACGTCGAGCGCGCGCTCGACGCCGTCTATCGCGCGGCCGCGGACTGGCAGTCGCTCGTCGGGGCGCGCCTCGGAGGCGGTGCATCGGGCTGACGAGAAATCCAGGCTTAGCGCGCGAAGCTCGTCATCCCGCCGTCCACGATCATGCTCGCGCCCGTGACGTAGGAGGACGCGTCCGAGAGGAGCCAGGCGGCCGCCTCCGCCGCCTCCTCGGGACGACCGATGCGGCCGAGCGGGACACGCGCCTCGTACTGGCGCTCCATCTCCTTCGCCGCGTCGCCGCCGGACGCGGCGCGAAGCACGCTCTCGAGCATCGGCGTGCGGAACGCGCCCGGGACGAGCGCGTTGCAGCGAATGCCCGCCGCCGCGTAGTCGAGCGCGCCCGCCTTGCTGAGCGCGATGACGCCTGCCTTCGCCGCGGAGTAGAGCGCGCCGAACGGCGCCGCGCCGAGCCCGTTCACGGACGCGGTGTTGACGATCACGCCGCCGCGCGGCGACTGCGCGAGCATCGCCTTGATCTCCGCCCGCATGCAGAGCCACACGCTCCGGAGGTTGTTGGCGAGGGTCGTGTCGACCTCCTCGGTCGTGAAATCGGCGAGCGCCTTGAGGATGCCGCCGCCCGGCGAGGCATTGTTGAAGGCGCCGTCCAGACGGCCGAAGGTGTCGACCGCGGTCGCGACCACGTGCTCCACGTCCGCCTCGACCGCGACATCGGCCCTGACATGGACGCACTTCACGCCATGCGCCTCCGCGAGGGGGACGACATCCGCGCTCGCGTCGTGCCGGCTCGCGACCACCAGGTTCGCGCCGTGTCGCGCGAGGACCTCGACCGTCGCTCGTCCGATCCCCGATGAGCCGCCCGTGACGATGATGACCTTGCCTCGGACCATGATCTCCTCCTGGGGACATCCTCCCGGAGCGCGCGGGCGGGCACGTTTGCAAGACTCCAGGAAACGTTCGAGGATCTCCACGTGGCGTCGAATTCCGCGCAGCCGGTCGTCCCGCTCTGCCATCTCGGGCTGGAGTCGCCCCACGCGTCGCAGCTCGTGCTCGGCGCGCCCTGGGGGGCGACGCTCCCCGCGACGGGAGAGCCCGGCCTCTACGTCGTGAAGTCGGGCGGCGCGTGGATCCGCAGCGGCGAGCGCTTCCAGGAGCTCGTCGAGGGCAGCGTCGCGCTCTTGCCGCGCGGGAGCGCGCACGTCCTCGCGAGCCACCCCGACGCGCGCACGCGACCGATCGCCGATCTCTGCGCGGAGCACGGCGGCGGCCGCGGCGAGGACCTTCACCTCCCGGCTCGCGGCGGGCGGGAGGCGGAGGTCGACACGTTCTGCTTCCGCGTCGGCAGCGCGAACGCGCGGCAGCTCTTGCGCGCGGCGCCCGAGGTCGTGGTCCTTTCGCCCGGGGCGGCGAGCGCATGGACCTCGCACGTGGCGCGGGCGCTGAGCGCGCTCCTCGAGTGCGAGCGTCGCGACCTCGTGGCGTCGGTCGCGCTGACCGAGTCGCTCTTCGGCGTGGTCCTGCGCGAGCTGCTCGTCCAGGGCTCCGGATCGCTCCACGATCAGGACACCGCGATCACCCTCGCGATCGCGCTCATCCATGCCGACCTCGCGCGGCCCTGGACGGTGGCGACCCTGGCCCGGCAGGTCGGTCGCTCGAAGTCGCGCTTTCACGATCAGTTCGTGCGCCACACCGGTCGCGCTCCCATCGACTACGTGACGAACGCTCGCCTGGAGCATGCGGCGGAGCTGCTCCAGGCCGGCCAGGCGTCCGTCCAGGAGATCGCGGAGGTGGTCGGGTACCAGACCGCCTCCGGATTCTCCGTCGCGTTCCGTCGCTGGTCGGGGAAGACGCCGAGCGCGGTGAGGACGAAGGCGCCGGCCCGGAGATAGCTCCTTCGCGACGTGCTCACTCCGCGTCCTGCGGGAACGAGGCGTTCTTCAGCGGCTCCTTCGTCCCCTGCAGGTTCTTCGGCCAGAGGTACTCGCTCGTGTCGACGATGGCGGCGTCGAGCGGGCGCTCGGTCACGGCGCGGGCGTGCTCCTCGTCGAGGAAGCTCCAGAACGCGGGCGTGTTACGGCGGACCTCGTAGGTGCTGCGGATGGCGGGGCGAGCCGCGGGGTCACGCATCTTCTTCACCAGGCCCGGGAGATCGCTCGCGGGGATGCGGAGGAAGAGCTCGGGGAATGCGCCGACGCGTCCGCGGATGACCTGCAGCGTGTCGAGCTCGGGGCGTCGGTTCACGCCGAAGACGTCGCCGATGATGCGGCTGTTCGACCAGTACACGCGGTTCGCGAGGATGGTGTAGGTCATCTTCTTCGCGGAGCCGTCCTCGATCGTCACCCACGTGATGTCCGGGAAGGCCTCCGTCACGCGGCCGCGATCGACCGTGAGACCGAAGAGCGCGGCGTCGAGGTCCTTCTCCGAGGCGAGCGAGCCGGTGGCGCTCGGGGGCGCGGACATGGGATCGGGATCGAGGGCGGTGAAGCCGGCGATCTCGGGGCCGAGGTGCTTGCGCGCGCGCGACAGGAGATCCTCGACCGGCCGCGTCTCGTCGATCTGGCCGTCGAGGGGGCTCGGGATGCCGTCGCCGTTCATGACCGTGTCGAACGCGCCGAGGGCGCCCGGCGTGAACTGGTGACGGACGCCGTCGCGGAGCTTCTCGGGCAAGAAGAGGAGGAACGTGTCCTCTCCGTGCGCACGGATGTGACTCATCGTGCGCCAGGTCCCGAGCTTGTGCGGGAGCGCGGCCCACGGGCGATAGAGCGCGACGAGATCGTAGTAGAGGCGCTCGAAGTTGCCGTAGTCGACGACCCACATCGTCTCGGGCATCTGACCGATGGGTCCGCGATGGGCCGAGGCGCTCTTGCCGTGGCGGAACACGGTGATGAACGCGTTCCTGTCTTTCTTCTCGAGCGAGCCCTGGCCGTCCCAGAGGTCCTCGACACCGAGGCCGCGCGGACGGACCTTCTTCAGGCCCGCCTCGAAGGCGCGCGCGAACCGCTGATCGGAGAGCTTCGAGGAGGACGTCGGATCGAGGTGCGACCAGTCGGAGAGGCCGAGCTTCGGGTCGATGGCGGAGGGATCCGAGTCGGGATCGAGGAACATCGCGCCGAAGCGGTCGCGGATGGCGAAGGTGGCGGCGGAGCCGTTGCAGACGTCGGCCTTCACCATCGCCTCGATGAGCGCGCCCGACATCTCGTTCATGAGCTCGGCGCGGACGCGGCCGGGGATCGCCTCGAAGTAAGCGAACGGGTTCCGCGTCGTGTAGCCGGGGGCGCGGGCGACGTCCCACGGGATCGTCGTCCGTTCGTTGACCTTGCCGTCGAGCAGCAGCTCGCCCCAGCGCTCTCGCGTCGTGTCGTCGAGGTGCATGATGACGGCGTCCTTCGCCGTGATGATCTCGGTGTGCTTCTTCAGCCGATACGTGAAGTCGCCGCCCGGATCGTCGCCGGGGACCTCCGTGACACGCTCCACGATGGGGCCGCTCTTGGTCTTCGAGCGAACGAGCTCGAAGTAGTCGCCGCGGCCCTCGGTGCTGTCGTCGATGTGGAGGCGTGCGTAGTAGAGGTGCTCGTAGAGGTAGCGCATGGCGAGGCGCGCCTTGGGAGAGTCCTGGTTGAAGAACGCCTCCCACTTCGCGACCGTGGCGTGGTCGCGCGGCGTCGCGAGCATCTTCTGCGCCTCCGCGCTCGGGCCCGGCGCGCCGCGCTCGACCCACGACAGGAGCTTCGCGTACTCGGCGTCGGGGATCGCGCTCAGGCCGAAGGGCATGCCGGTCCCGGGCTTCTGCACGCGCGACGCGAGCCCCTTCCTGTCGACGCACTGGAAATCGAGCTCCGACGCCTTGCCGTCGTAGAGCGCGTACGGCTCGCGCAGATCGAAGCCCGCCTCGTTGTCCTTTCCGTGCTCGAGGAGCTGATAGAGGATCGACTGCTTGCCGCCGCTCGTGACGGAGAAGAAGCCCTTCTCGCGCCACTCCGCCTCGGTCGTCGCGTCCTTCATCCGCGTCGGCCCCGTACTCGACGCGAGGAGCGTGTTCTTGAAGACGTTGTGCGCGTTCGCGCCGCGCATGACGCCCTCGTAAGACGTGAGCTTCATCTGGCAGGGGGACGTCGTGCAGCCGTGGCACGTCACGCATCGCTCGGCGAGGATGGGCTGGATCTCGTCGAGGTACTCGTCCCCGGTGCCGCCCCAGCCGGCGAAGCGGTTGCCGGGACGGTAGAGCGAGGCCTCTCCCTCCGTGGTCTGCGCCGACTCGGCCACGACCGCCACGTCGTCTGCGCTGCTGCACGCCATCGAGCTCAGGGCCGTCCCTACGACCGCGAGCCCCGCCACCACCGTCCGCTTCCAGTCGAGTCCCATGCGGATCGATTCTGCAGTCGATGTGCCACCAGGTCGGGGTGCGTCGGACCGTGTCGTCTCGCATGGATGCGGGCTCGGCGCTCGAAGTGATCGCACCGTCGCGATCACTTCGATCCGAGGCGCGCCGGGGTGCGCAGAGCATCGGGATCACCCTGGCGAGCATCGAGGCGACGGGTCAGGCGGCTCGCGCGAGCGCGTGCTCGTGCCAGGACGCGGCGACCTCGTCGAACGCCACGCCCTTGCGCTGGAAGATCCCGCCACGGGTGAGATCGAGGATCGTGGACGCGAGCTTGGCGTCCGACGTGAACGGCGCCTCGCCGTAGTCGAGCTCGAGGTCCACCGCCCTGCGGATCACGTCGGGGACGGCGTCGAGGGTGTAGTTGTTCCCCGTGCCGGCGAGGTTCGCGCTCGACCCGACGATGAGCTGGCCGTGCCCGAACGCGATCGTGGCGGCGCGCGCGATGAGATCGCCGACGCCGAAGAAGGTCGCGATGGTGTCACCCTTCGTGCACTGCGTCGCGACGAACGGCTCCCAGCTCGCGAGCAGGGTGGACGCGGGATTCTGGTGGGCGATGAGCGCCATCGGCCAGCGCTCCACCGCCCCGGCCAGCCAGGCCCGGGTATCCGTATCGAGCGGCTTCGCCACGTCGTCGAGGATCGTCATGGTGCCGACCGTCACACACGGCTTCTCGGCGGCGCGGCCTTTCAGCGCGTAGATCCGGCGCACCGCCTCGCTGCGCATCGCCACCAGGCCGTAGCCGGTGTTGGTGCGCGCGAGGGCGAGGCCGCCGTCGGCGAGGAGCGTGTAAAGCCGATTTGCGTCGTGATCGATCGTTTTTGTCATTGGCGCGTTTCTCCTGTCACAAGCGTTAAACCCACTTCTCCGATGAATGGGGGGAGCGCTGGGCTTCACGTTGCGTTACGGTCAGACGTCGCCCGAGCTTCGATTCAGCAATGAGTTCAAGGGAAACTCCGACGAAAGGACCGCTCTCGGCTGCGCTTGCGGTCGCGCTTGCCGACCACACGAGCGACTTCGTCGGCGTGGTCGACGAGGGTGGTCGAGCTCTCTTCCTCAACCGCAGCGTTCGCGGCGCGTCCCACGACGACGTCGAGGGCAAGCTGCTCGAGGAGTTCCTCTCGCCCGAACGCGCGGTCCGGCTCCGGACCATGCTCGAGACGGCGCGAGAGACGCGCAAAGCGGTCGTCGAGGAGGCGGTGCGGATCGACGCGCTCGACGGCTCCGAGCGCTGGTTCGTCGAGAAATGCGTCCCGTTCCAGGAGTCCGACGGCTCGCCTCGATTCCTGCTGGTCCGGACCGAGCAGACCCACCTTCGCCGGGCGGAAGAGGAGCTCCGCGCCTCCGAGGTGCGCTACCGGACGCTCTTCGAGTCGAATCCCGACCCGGTCATCGTGGTCGGGGTGCCGTCGCTCGAGATCATCGGCGCCAACCCCGCCGCCGCTCGCCTGTACGGGTACAGCCGGGAAGAGCTGCGCGTCCTCACGTGGGACCGGCTGTTCCACGAGGACGAGCGCGAGGGCGTGACCGCCGATTTCGCGTCGACGTCAGGCGAGCGCCGGCGAACGGCGAGGCAGCGCCGGCGTGACGGCTCCACCATCGTGACCGACGTGGTCGACAACCCCATCGTCTTCAACGGCGTCCCCGCGCGCATCGCCGTCGTCCGCGACCGGACCGAACGCGATCTACTCGAGGCTCAGCTCCGTCACGCCCAGAAGATGGAGGCGATGGGCGTCTTCGCCGGCGGCATCGCGCACGATTTCAACAACCTCCTCGGCGTGATCAGCGGCTGCGCCCAGAGCGTCCGCGAGGTCGTTCGCACCGACAGCGTGCGGGAAGACCTCGAGTCGCTCGAGGACGCCGTCGTGCGCGGGGCGAACCTGACGAAGAAGTTGATGCTCTTCTGCCGGCGCTTCACCACGACGAGAGAGCCTCTCGATCTGGTCCGCGTCGTCGATGACCTCGGCGTGGTGCTGAGGCGGCTGCTGGGCGAGCAGATCACGTTGACGCTCGAGCACGGCGCCGCGCGCGCATCGATCATGGGCGATCAGGTCGAGCTCGAGCAGCTCGTGTCGAACCTCGTGCTCAACGCGGGCCAGGCGGGGAGTCGCGCCATCGTCGTGCGGACTTCGGAGGTGGAGATCGACGCGAGCTGGGGGTCGAGGCTGCCGCGCGCGCGCGCGGGGAGCTACGTCGAGCTCTCCGTCGAGGACGACGGCGAAGGGATGGACGACCAGACGCTGCAGCGCATCTTCGAGCCGTTCTTCACCACGAAGGCGAGCGGGACGGGGCTGGGGCTCGCCGTCGTCCACGGTGTGGTCGAGCGGCACGAGGGGCATCTCCGTGCCCGCTCCAAGGTCGGGAAGGGGACCACGATCTCCGTCTACCTCCCGCTCTCGGCCGCCCCCGTCTCCGCCGTCGAGGTCAGGACGCGCGCCCTGCGGGTGCTCTTCGCCGACGACGACGATGGTCTCCGTCGCCTCACCGAGCGCATGCTCCGCCGCATGGGCTACGAGGTCATCACCGCGAACGACGGCGAGCAGGCGCTGCGGATGTTCGAGGAGACGCCCGACGCGTTCGATTTCGTCCTCCTCGACGTCATCATGCCGAAGCTGAAGGGGCCGGACGCCTTCGCCCGCATGCGGGCGATCCGCCCGGAGCTCGAGGCGCTCTTCGTCAGCGGCTTCGTCGGTGTGGACATCGCCGAGAGCGAGGTCGCGCCGCTCCGGCTCCTCCACAAGCCCTTCACCGCCGCGCAGCTCGCCGCGGCGCTCCGCCGTCTGACCGCGTCCCAACCTGCGACCACCGGCTCGGCGCAGTAGCGCAAAGCTTGCGCGCCGCGGCGCAAAGCTCGCCGCGGCGCGCCATCGTGGAGGCTCCGGAGCGGCTTCCCGTGAAGGTACGGCGCTTGCGTTGGGCGGGGCGCGGCCCATGCAGACCGTCCCCCCGCTCCAGATTTCGGCCGAAGAGCTCGCGGTCACGACCCTCGGTCCGTGCAACGTTCACTCGCCGCTCGGCCTGTCGACGCGCCTTGGCGACGGCATCCCCGACTACGTCCCCGACGACGTGCGCGTCACCCTCGAGGTCGAGTCGTCGGCCGCGAGCCCGATCGCGCGTCCGACGCTCTTCGAGAAGGCCGGTCCGCGTCACCGGATCTACTTCGAGCCGCGCCGGGTGCGCGCCGGGATCGTGACGTGCGGCGGTCTCTGCCCCGGCATCAACAACGTGATCCGCTCGCTCGTCCTCGAGCTGCATCACAAGTACGGCGTCGAAGGCATCCTCGGGTTTCGCTACGGCTACCAGGGGCTCGACCCCGAGTCGCGGCTCGAGCCGCAGCCGCTGCTCCCCTCGGACGTGCTCCACGTGCATCGCCAGGGCGGCAGCATGCTCGGCGTCTCGCGCGGCGCCCGTAACGTCGGCGCGATGGTGGACACGCTCGTACGCCACCGCCTCGACGTGCTCTTCGCGATCGGCGGCGACGGCACGCTTCGTGGCGCTCACGCGATCGCGCTCGAGGCGCGACGGCGCTCGCTTCCCCTCGCGGTCATCGGCATCCCGAAGACGATCGACAACGACATCGAGTACATCGACAAGACCTTCGGCTACGACACCGCGGTCGACCTCGCCCGCGCGGCGGTCGACGCGGCGCACACCGAGGCCCTCAACGCGTACAACGGCGTCGGCATCGTGAAGCTGATGGGCCGCGACGCGGGCTTCATCGCCGCCGCGGCGACCCTGGCGAGCCGTGAGGTCAACTTCTGCCTCATCCCCGAGGTGCCGTTTCACCTTCACGGCGAGCGCGGCCTCCTCGCCGCGCTCGAGCGCCGGCTCGAACACCGGCGGCACGCGCTGCTCGTCGTCGCCGAGGGCTGCGCGATGCAGCTCGGCCTGGACCGGAACGCGCGCGACGCGTCCGGAAACGCACGCTACGCGAGCCAGGACCTCGACGTCGGCACGCACCTGCGTGACGCGATCACGAAGCACCTCGCGTCGCGCGGGATCCCCGCCACCGTCAAGTACATCGACCCGAGCTACATGATCCGGAGCGTGCCCGCGAACGCGCAGGACGCGATCTTCTGCGATGCGCTGGCCCGGAACGCGGTGCACGCCGCGATGGCGGGCAAGACCGACGTCGTGATCGGCCGGATCCACCGCGTCTTCACCCACGTTCCCCTCGCGCTCATCGTCAACAAGCGAAAGCGCGTGAACCCCGACGGTGGCCTCTGGCTCGCCGTCACGGAGGCGACCGAACAGCAACAGCTCTGGGAGCACCCGCCGAGCTCCTCGGGCGTGCCGATCGCGACGACCGGATGATGGGCCCAACCGTGAGCGATCTCTCCACCACCGAGCTCGAAGCCATCCTCGACCGCCATCATCGGGATCCGACGAGGCTCGTCCAGATCCTCCACGACGTGGTGGCGGCCGCCGGTCACGTCGCGCCTTCCGTGATCTCCGACGTCGCACGGGGGCTCGCGATCCCTCGCGGTCGGGTC
The DNA here is from genome assembly GCA_046351255.1 of Labilithrix sp. Classification (GTDB taxonomy): domain Bacteria; phylum Myxococcota_A; class Polyangia; order Polyangiales; family Polyangiaceae; genus Labilithrix. Next base: position 71,893 of record JAXLYU010000020.1, on the reverse strand, counting down.
GAGGGCGTGGTCGGCTTCTACGCCTTCTTCCACGATGCGCCGCGCGGTCGGTACCGCGTCCTCTTCAGCGACAACATCACCGACGAGCTGTCCGGGAGCCGCGAGCTCCGGCAACGGATGCTCGATGCGTTCGACGTCGAGCCCGGCGAGATCAGCAAGGGCGGCCTCGTCTCCATCGACACCACGAGCTGCACCGGCCTGTGCGATCAGGGCCCCGCGATGCTCGTGAACGGACGCGCCATCGCCCGCCTGACGCGCCAGCGCATCGGCGCGATCTCCTCGCTCATCCGCGGCGGCTCTCCCCTCGACGAGTGGCCCGACAACCTGTTCACGATCGACTCGCACATCGAGCGGAAGGACCTGCTCCTCGGGACGGCGCTCGCGCCCGGCGAGGCGATCGAGGCCGCCCGCTCCCGCGGGCCGGCGGCGGTGATCGACGAGGTCACGCGCTCCGGCCTCCGCGGCCGGGGCGGCGCTGGCTTCACGACCGGAGCGAAGTGGTCGGCGTGCGCGGCCGCGCCCGGAGCGCAGCGCTGGATCGTGTGCAACGCCGACGAGGGAGAGCCCGGGACCTTCAAGGACCGCGAGCTCCTCACGCATCACGCGGATCTCGTCTTCGAGGGCATGACCGTCGCTGGCCTCGCCACCGGCGCCACGCGCGGCGTCGTCTACCTCCGCGCGGAGTATCCCTTCCTCGTCCCGCCGCTGCTCGCGACGCTCGAGGCCCGCCGCAAGAGCGGCCTCCTCGGGGCTCACTTCGACATCGAGCTCCACATCGGCGCCGGCGCCTACGTGTGCGGCGAGGAGTCGGCGCTGCTCGAGTCGCTGGAGGGTAAGCGTGGGATCCCACGTAATCGGCCGCCCTATCCCGTCACCCATGGCTATCTGGGCCAGCCCACGGTCGTGAACAACGTCGAGACGCTCGCCGCGGCCGCGCTCGTCGCGAAGCACGGCGCCGACTTCCTCCGCGCCGTGGGGACGCCGAAGTCGTCGGGGACGAAGCTCCTCTCCGTGTCCGGGGATGTCGCCCGGCCGGGCGTCTACGAGTACCCGTTCGGCGTCGGCATACGTCAGGTCCTCGCCGACGCAGGCGCGGTGAACACGCTCGCGGTCCAGGTCGGCGGTCCGTCCGGCGTCCTGCTCGGCGCGAGCGATCTCGATCGACGCATCGCGTTCGAGGACGTCCCCTCCGCGGGCGCCTTCATGGTGTTCGACGAGTCACGCGACATCCTCGCCGTGGTCGACAACTTCACGCGATTCTTCGCGCACGAGAGCTGCGGCTTCTGCACGCCGTGCCGCGTGGGGACGACGCTGAACGCGCGCGCGATGAAGCGTGTCGTCGACGGTCACGGCTCGAAACGCGAGCTCAAGGACCTCGCGCGCGTCTCCACCCTGATGCGCTCCGCGAGCCACTGCGGCCTCGGCGCCACGGCGGGCAACCCCGTCCTCGACGCGCTCGCCCGCTTCCGCCCCGCGTTCGATCGGCGCCTGCGATCGCTCGATGTCTTGCCGACGTTCGATCTCGACGAGGCCCTCGCCCCCGCGCGCGAGGCGACCGCGCGCGACGACGCCGGCGCGCACTTCACGCCGTCCGGTCGCTCGCTCGCGCCCGCCGATGAAGAGGAGGCCTCGAAATGACCGACAAGCCGACGTTCCAGCTGGACGGCGTCGACGTTCCGTTCGAGGAGGGGCAGTCCATCCTCGCCGCCGCCCTCGCCGCGGGACGGTACATCCCGTACCTCTGCTACAGCCCGGAGTTCGAGCCGCACGGCAGCTGCAAGGTCTGCACGGTGAAGGTCAACGGCCGCACGCAGGCGAGCTGCACCAAGCCTGCGCGCGCGGGCGACGTGGTCGAGTCGGAGACGGAGGAGCTCGTCGCCATGCGGCGCGGCCTCGTTCAGTTCCTGTTCACGGAGGGAAATCACTTCTGTCCGTCGTGCGAGGCGAGCGGCCGCTGCACGCTGCAGGCCGTCGGCTACGAGCTCGGCATGGCGGAGGCGCACTATCCGCCGCTCTTTCCCGACCGGCCGCTCGACGCTTCGCACCCCGAGGTGCTCCTGGATTTCAACCGCTGCATCCTCTGCGAGCTCTGCATCCGCGCGAGCGCGCTCGTCGATCAGAAGCACGTCTTCGCGCTCTCGGGGCGCGGGATCACGAAGCACCTCATCGTGAGCTCGGAGTCCGGGCGCCTCGCCGATACCAACCTCTCCGTCGACGACAAGGCGATGAGCGTCTGCCCCGTAGGCGTCATCCTCCGCAAGCGCCAGGGCTTCGCGACGCCCATCGGCGAGCGCAAGTACGACGCGCATCCGATCCGCGAGGTGGCCGTCGCCGAGGCGGCCGCGCGCGCCGAAAAGGACGAGCCATGAGCCGGCCCAAGCTCCGCGTCGCCACGACCTCGCTCGCCGGCTGCTTCGGCTGCCACATGTCTCTGCTCGACATCGACGAGCGACTCGAGCCGCTCCTCGAGCTCGTCGACCTCGATGCCTCGCCGCTCACCGACATCAAGCACCCGGGGAAGTGCGACGTCGGGCTGATCGAAGGCGGCCTGTGCAACGCCGAGAACGTGGTGAAGCTCCGGGAGTTCCGCGCGAGCTGCAAGGTCCTCGTCGCCGTGGGCGCGTGCGCGATCAACGGCGGCCTGCCCGCGCAGCGCAATCACCTCGACATCCGCGACTGCCTCCAGACCGTCTACCTGACCGGCACCGGCGTCGAGCGCGGGTTCATCCCGAACGATCCCGAGCTGCCGCTCCCGCTGAAGCAGGTCCACCCGCTCCAGGACGTCGTCAAGATCGACTACTTCCTCCCCGGCTGCCCGCCCTCCGCGGAGGCGATCTGGCAGTTCTTGAACGACATCATCGCGGGCCGGACCCCGCATCTGCAGCACGGCCTCATCCACTACGACTAGCGCCGACGCGAGGACCCTTCACCGATGCCCGTTCCCAAGAGTGACCTCGACACCGCCGCGAGCCCGGAGAAGCTGCGCCGGATCGTCATCGAGCCCGTCTCCCGCGTCGAGGGGCATGGCAAGGTCACGATCCTCCTCGACGACCAGAAGAAGGTGCATCAGGTGCGCCTCCACATCGTCGAGTTCCGCGGCTTCGAGCGCTTCATCCAGGGCCGGCCGTACTGGGAGGTGCCCGTGATGGTGCAGCGGCTCTGCGGGATCTGCCCCGTGAGCCATCACCTCGCGGCGTCGAAGGCGCTCGACGCGGTGGTCGGCGCGCGCACGCTCACCGCGGCCGCGGATCGGATCCGCCGCCTGATGCACCACGGCCAGATCCTCCAGTCGCACGCGCTCCACTTCTTCCACCTCGCGTCGCCCGATCTGCTCCTCGGGTTCGACAGCGAGGTCGCGAAGCGCAACGTCGCCGGTGTCCTCGCCGCCTATCCCGACATCGCGCGGCAGGGGATCCTCCTCCGCAAGTACGGGCAGGAGGTCATCCGCATCACGGCCGGAAAGCGCGTCCACGGCACGGGCTCCATCCCGGGCGGCGTGAACAAGCGCGTCACGGCGGAGGAGCGCGACGAGCTGCGGCGCGACCTCCCGAACGTGCTCGCCTGGGCGGAGGCGGGCGTGCGCCTCATCCGCGAGCTCTTCGAGAAGGACCCCGAGCTCTACACGGGATTCGGTCGCGTGCCCTCGAGCCTCCTCTCGATCGTCGCGCCCGACGGCAAGCTCGATCTCTACGACGGCGTGCTCCGCGCGCGCGACGCGAACGGCGCGATCCTCTTCGACGGGGTGGCGAGCACGGACTACGGCACGAAGCTCCGCGAGAACGTGCGCTCCTGGAGCTACATGAAGTTCCCGTTCATGGTCGACGTCGGCCCCGAGAACGGCTGGTACAAGGTCGGGCCGCTCGCGCGCCTCCAGAACTGCGACGCGATCGGCACCCCGCGCGCGGAGGCGGCGCGGCAGGAGTGGCTCGCGACGGCGCCGGGGCAGATCATCCACTCGCCGCTCTCGTTCCACTGGGCGCGCATGATCGAGCTCCTCCATGCGGCGGAGGTGATCGAGGCCCTCCTGAACGACCCCGCGCTCCTCGGCGAGGAGCTCCTGGCGAGCGGTCCGAGGCAGAAGGCCGGGGTCGGGATCATCGAGGCGCCGCGCGGCACGCTCATCCATCACTACGAGGTCGACGAGCAGGACCTCGTCACGATGTGCAACCTCATCGTGTCGACCACGCACAACAACCAGGCCATGAACGAGGCCATCCGCGAGGTCTCGCGCCAGTACATCGAGGGCCACGAGCCGACCGAGGGGCTCCTCAACCACGTCGAGGTCGCGATCCGCGCCTTCGATCCGTGCCTCTCGTGTGCGACGCACGCGCTCGGCAAGATGCCGCTCGTCGTCGAGATCGTCGGCGCGGACGGCGTGCTCGTGGAGCGGCTCGTCCGGGACGGCGGGCCCTCGTGACGGCGCCCCTCCTCGTCCTCGGTATCGGTAACCCCTCGCGGGGCGACGACGCGCTCGGGCCGCTCTTCGTCGAGCGCGTCCGTGAGGCGATGGCGAACGAGATCGCCCACGGCGACGTCGAGGTGCTCACCGACTTCCAGCTCCAGGTCGAGCACGCCCTCGATCTGCTCGGCCGAGCGCGGGTCGTCTTCGTCGACGCGAGCGTGCGCGCCGCGCCGCCGTTCGAGCTCTCCCGCGTGACGCCGCGTCGCGACGCGTCGTTCTCGACGCACGCGATGTCGCCCGAGGCGGTCCTCGAGACCTGCCAGAGCGTGCTCGGCACCGCGCCGGAGTCGTGGGTGCTCGCGATCCGCGGGGAGCGCTTCGAGCTCGGCGACGAGCTCTCGAGCGAGGCGTCCGCGCATCTCGCGGCCGCGCTCGACGCGTTCGTGGCGGAAGAAGGACGACGATGAAGCGCAACGAACCGGATCTCGTCCGCCCGCCCGATCTCGCGCATGGCCAGCCGATGCAGCCGCTCGCCGCGCGGCGACCGGTCTACGTCGATCTCCTCCCGCCGTGCAACGAGGCGTGCCCCGCCGGCGAGGACATCCAGGCCTGGCTCGCGCTCGCGCAGGCGGGCCGCTACGAGGCGGCCTGGCAGTCGCTCGTGCGGGACAACCCGCTCCCCGCCGTGCACGGGCGCGTCTGCTATCACCCGTGCGAGTCGGGCTGTAACCGCGCCGATCTCGACGGCGCGGTCAGCATCCACGCCGTCGAGCGCTTCCTCGGCGATCGCGCGCGCGCGGAGGGCTGGAAGGTGCACCTCGACGCGCCGCCGACGGGAAAACGCGTCCTCGTCGTCGGCGCGGGACCGAGCGGGCTCTCGGCCGCGTTCCATCTGCGCCGCCTCGGCCACGACGTCGAGATCCGCGATGCGGGGCCCGTCGCGGGCGGGATGATGATGGTGGGGATCCCTGCGTATCGCCTCCCGCGCCGCGTGCTCGCGGAGGAGATCGCGCGCATCGAGCAGATGGGCGTACGCATCGTGCTCGACCACAAGGTCACGGACATCCTCGCGGAGAAGGCGGCGGGCGGCTTCGACGCCGTCTTCGTCGCGATCGGCGCGCACATCGGGAAGAAGACGGCGATCCCGTCGCGCGACGCTGGCAAGATCCTCGACGCGATCTCGTTCCTCGCCGACGTGGCGAAGGGCGAGCGCCCGCGGCTCGGCCGGCGTGTCGCGATCTACGGCGGTGGCAACACGGCGATGGACGCGGCACGCGTCGCGCGGCGGCTCGGTCACGAGCCCCTCATCATCTACCGCCGCGATCGCGAGCACATGCCCGCGCACGGCTTCGAGCTCGACGAGGCGATCGAGGAGGGCGTGAAGGTCCACTGGCTTCGCACCATCAAGTCGATCGAGGAGACGTCGTTCACGGTCGAGGTGATGGAGATCGTACGAGAACGGGAAGCCGCGGCCGACGGGGAAGCTCGAGACGATCGAGGCCGACGCGCTCGTCCTCGCCCTCGGCCGGTGCGGACACGGGCTTCTGCGCCTCGTCCCGCATCGAGGTCGCGTCCGACGGCGTCGTGAAGGTCGGGCCCGATCTCATGACGGGCTATCGGGCATCTTCGCCGGCGGCGACATGGTGCCGTCCGGCGACGTCGCGACCGCGGTCGTCACGGAAGGCCGCGCGCGATCGACGCCGGCTGCGCCAGGCCCGCCTCGAGCCGCGCGAGAAGCACCGCGTCGTCCGGGCGGACGACCTCCACGTCTGGTACCAGACCGACGCCGCGACACGCGTGCAGGCGCGGCTCGAGGGGGACCAGCGAAGCTCGACGTTCGACGAGGTGGTGGCGAGCTTCTGGAGGCCGACGCGCTCTTCGAGGCGCGCCGCTGTCTGTCGTGCGGCAACTGCTACGAGTGCGACGGCTGCCTCGGCGCGTGCCCGTCGGGGGCGGTCATCAAGCTGGGCAAAGGCAAGCGCTATCGCTTCGACCAAGACCGCTGCACCGGCTGCGCGGTGTGCTTCGAGCAGTGCCCGTGCCACGCGATCGACATGGTGGCGGCGGCGGAGGGGATACGATGACGTACGCCACGATCGACGGTAACGAGGCGGCGGCCTCGGTCGCGTTTCGCCTGTCCGAGGTGTGCGCGATCTATCCCATCACGCCATCGTCGACGATGGCGGAGCTCGCGGACCAGTGGTCGGCGGAGGGGCGGACGAACGTGTGGGGCTCGGTGCCCTCCGTGATCGAGATGCAGAGCGAGGCGGGCGCCGCGGGTACGGTGCACGGCGCCCTCCAGACGGGGGCGCTCACCACGACGTTCACCGCGTCGCAGGGGCTCCTCCTCATGATCCCCAACATGTTCAAGATCGCGGGCGAGCTCTCGCCCGCCGTCTTCCACGTGGCGGCGCGCGCCGTCGCGACGCAGGCGCTCAGCATCTTCGGCGATCACTCCGACGTCATGAGCGTTCGATCCACCGGCTACGCGATGCTGTCGTCGAGCTCGGTGCAGGAGGCGCACGACATGGCCGCGATCGCGCACGCGGCGACGCTGCGGGCCCGCGTGCCCTTCGTGCATTTCTTCGACGGCTTCCGGACCTCCCACGAGGTCGCGAAGACGGTGCTGCTCTCGGACGACGACCTCCGCGCGCTCGTCGACTTCGATCTCGTCCTCGCGCACCGGCGGCGCGGGCTCTCGCCCGAGCACCCGTTCATCCGCGGCACGGCACAGAACCCGGACGTCTTCTTCCAGTCGCGCGAGACGGTGAACCCGTTCTACGCCGCGACGCCCGCCGCGGTGGAGGCGGCCATGGACGCCCTCGCGAGCCGCACCGGCCGCCGTTACCACCTGTTCGATCGCTTCGGCGATCCGGACGCGGAGCGCGTCATCATCGTGATGGGCTCGGCCACCGAGACGATCCGGGAGACGATCGATTTCCTCGCGGCGCGGGGCGAGAAGGGGATCGCCGTCGTCCAGGTCCATCTCTACCGGCCGTTCTCCGCCGCGGACCTCCTCCGCGCGCTCCCGCCGACGACCAAGGCGATCGCGGTGCTCGATCGGACGAAGGAGCCGGGCGGGGTGGGGGAGCCGCTCTACCTCGACGTGGTGGCGGCCTGCGCGGAGGGGCTCGCCGCGGGGACGCTGCCGATGCCGATGCCGCGCATCATCGGTGGTCGCTACGGCCTCGCCTCGAAGGAATTCACGCCCGCGATGGTGAAGGCGGTCTTCGACGAGCTCGCGAAGCCCTCGCCGAAGCCCCACTTCACGGTGGGCATCCACGACGACGTGGCGCACTCGAGCCTCGAGGTCGATCCGTCGTTCGTCACCGAGTCGGATCGCGTCGTGCGCGCGATGTTCTTCGGCCTCGGTGCGGACGGCACGGTCGGCGCGAACAAGAACACGATCAAGATCATCGGTGAAGACCCCGCCGTCCACGCGCAGGGGTACTTCGTCTACGACTCGAAGAAGTCGGGCTCGGAGACGGTCTCCCATCTTCGCTTCGGCCCCGATCCCATCCGCTCCGCCTACCTCGTCCAGAGCGCGAGCTTCATCGGCTGTCATCAGTGGACGTTCCTGGATCGTGTCGACGTCCTCGCGCGAGACTCGCGTGGCGCCACGTTCCTCCTCGACTTGACCCATGGCCCCGACGAGGTTCGGGACCAGCTCCTGCGCGAGGTCCAGCAGGACATCGTCGATCGGGAGATCGCGTTCTGGGTGATTTCCACGCTCGCGAAGCGGCGCGCCGCGCGGGCCTTTCGGCTCGCGCACGAACACGGACGCGCAGGTCTGCTTCTTCGCGATCCGGGGCGTGCTCGCGCGTAGAGGTCGCGCTCGGCAAGATCCGCAAGTACATCGAGAAGACCTACGGCGCGAAGGGCGCCGAGGTCGCGCGCCGGAACTTCGCCGCGGTCGATCTGACGCTCGAACGGCTCCATCGTCGAGGTGCCGCGCCAGGTCACGAGCAAGCGCCGGCGCCTGCCGCCTGTCCCCGATCGCGCGCCGGTCTTCGTTCGCGACGTCACGGCGCGCATGGCGGGCCGCGGCGACGAGCCGCCGGTGAGCGCGCTCCCCATCGACGGCACCTATCCGAGCGGACGAGCCGGGGTGGGAGAAGCGCAACATCGCGCCGGTCATCCCGCGCTGAGCCCGACGTGTGCATCCAGTGCGGAACCAGTGCTCGTCTGCCCGCACGGCGTCATCCGCGCGAAGTTCCCACGACGAGTCGCGGCCCGACGGCGCGCCGGCATCTCTTCCGAGAGCGCGCCCATCGATGCGCGCGGTTTCCCGGACGTGCGCTACACGCTGCAGGTCTACGCCGAGGACTGCACCGGCTGTGCCCTCTGCTGAGGTCTGCTCCCGCGCGCGCGAAGGAGGAGTCCGGCCGCCGCGCCATCAACATGGTCGACAAGCCTCCGTCGCTCGACGCTCCTCGCGCGAACAGCAGAGTTCTTCGAGTCGATCCCTGTCAACGATCGCTCGCGCGTCGACTTCTCCACCGTCCGCGGCGCGCAGTTCCTCGAGCCGCTCTTCGAGTTCTCGGCGCGTGCGCGGGCTGCGCGACCTCCCGTACGTGAAGCTGCTCTCCCAGCTCTGGCGACCGACTCGTGGCCGCGAACGCCACCGGGTGCTCGTCGATCCGCTGGCGGCAACCTGCCGACCACGCCATGGACGGACGAACGCGGAGGCCGGGGCCCCCGCGTGGTCGAACCGCTCTTCGAGGACAACGCGGAGTTCGGCCTCGGCTTCCGGCTCGCCGCGGACGCCCACCTCGAGGTCGCGCGCCGGCTCGCGCGCGACACCCGCGAGGCGCTCGCCGGCGCTGGTCGACGCGATCCTGGCAGCGCCGCTTCGGCGCGAGAGCGAGCTCCGCGCCCAGCGCGCGAGGGTGCACGATCTGAAGGCGCGAGCCGCCACGCTCGCGGATCCGCGCGCGCGAAGGAGCTCGTCTCGGTGGCGTGACCACTTCGTCCGGCGGAGCGTGGCCTGTCGGCGGCGACGGCTGGGCCTACGACATCGGCTCGGGTGGCCTCGACCACGTCCTCGCGAGCGGCCGTGACGTCAACGTGCTCGTGCTCGACACCGAGGTCTACTCGAACACGGGCGGTCAGGCCTCGAAGGCGACGCTGCTCGGCGCGGCCGCGGGGTGCCGCCGCGGGCAAGCAGATCGGGAAGGCAAGCGGACCTCGCGCTCCAGGCCATCGCGTACCAGAACGTCTACGTGGCGCGGTCGCGTTCGGCGGTCCCGCAGCAGGACGCCCTCGCGCCCGCGAGGCAGAGGCGGCGAGGGACCGTCGTCGTCATCGCGCCTGCACCGGCATCGTCGGCATCAACATGGCGGCTGGCCTCCGCAGCAGGCGGCGGCCGTGACCAGCGGCTACCGGCCGCTTCCTCGTCCGCTACGACCTCGCGATGCGCGGCGGGCGAGGTGCCGTTCTTCCTCGACTCGGGCGCGCCTCGCACCTGCTTCCGCGACTACGCCGACGCGAGCTACCGGATGCTCGCCCACTCCTACCCGAGGAGAGCGATCGCCTCATGCGGAGCGCGGAGCTCGCCGTGAAGGCGCGATGGAAGGTCTACGAGGAGATGGCTGGGCGCCGGAGCGGATGATGGTGAACACGATGGTGGACATGCGCACGCGTTACCTCGGGCTCGGCTTCCCGCACCTGCTCGGCGTCGCCGTCGCCGCTGTCGAAGGACTTCGACGGCATCCGGCGGCTCGAGGACGGCGCAGCGGCCGATCGTCAGCAGTTCTCCCTGTTCGAGGAGCAGATTCGGCACGAGAGCGCCGCGCCTGAGTATCTGATCCTCGCCGGGACCGAGAGCTTCGCGGGAGTCGCTCAGCTACTTCGAACCCAAAGCAGCATGACGAAGGGCCGGGCCGCTACCTCGAGCTCCTCCGGCGCGCGAGCGAGGCGGCGCGCGTCCCGATCATCGCCAGCCTGAACGGCGCGACGAACGAGGGATGGATCGACTACGCGAAGCAGCTCCAGCAGGCGGGCGCGGCCGCGATCGAGCTCAACGTGTATCACCTGGCGGTCGACCTCGAGGCGACGGGGGCCGAGGTCGAGCAGCGCTACCTCGACATCCTCGCGGCGGTGAAGGCGTCGGTGACCATCCCCGTCGCGATCAAGCTGGGCCCGTTCTTCAGCGCCTTCGGCAACATGGCGCGTCGCCTCGACCAGGCCGGCGCCGACGGGCTCGTGCTCTTCAACCGGTTCTACCAGCCGGATTTCGATCTCGAGCTACGCGAGGTCGTCCCGAGCCTCCAGCTCAGCACCACCGACGAGGTGCGCCTGCCGCTCCTCTGGCTCGCCGTCCTGCACGGGCGGGTGAAGGCATCGCTCGCCGCGACCACCGGCGTCCACGGTCCCGAGGAGGTCGTGAAGTACGTCCTCGCCGGGGCGGACGTCGTGATGACGACCTCATCGCTCCTGAAGCACGGCCCCGCGCACATGAGCACGCTCGTCCGGGGCACCCGCGATTGGCTCGAGCACCACGGCTACGCGTCGATCCAGCAGCTGCGCGGCGCGATGAGTCAGCGCAAGGTCTCCGACCCGAGCGCGTTCGAGCGCGCGAACTACATCCGCGTGCTCGAGAGCTACGCGAGCACGGCTCAGCGCGGCGGAAGGACGACGTAAGACGGCGGGCTCTCGAGCGCGGGACCGAAGGTCTCGTGGAGGGCCTCGACCTGCGCGCGATGGAGCTCCTCGACGCGCGCGAGGTACTCGTCCTGCGCGACGTCGCGCCTCTTCGCGAGCCCGTGGAGGAAGTCGACCTCCGCCGCGCGCATCGCCTCGCGGGCGGTCCGCATGCGAGCCTCCCACGTGCGCTCGCGATCCGCGACGGGCATGGGGAGGTCGAGGCCGAGGGCGGCGCGGAGGCGCTCGAGCGTGGCGTGCTCCTCCGGGGTGCAGCGACCGTCGACCGTGGCGAGCGCGACCGCGGCCTCGAACGTGGCGACGCGCACCTCTTGCGACCTGATGCGGGCGGCCTCGGCGGCCATGTCGACCGGTCCGTCGGCCTCGAGCTCCGTGCGGAGCTCCTCGGCGGCGGCGGTCAGCGCGCGGCGCTCCTCGGCGCCGATGCTTCCGTCGGCGGTCGCGACCGCGTGAAGAAGACGAAGGACGGTTCGCGTTTCGAGAGGGTCCATGCCGGGCGCCCGTGCAAGGGTGCGGCCACGCGCACGGTTTTCGTCCTTCGACGGTCCCGCGCTCTCTCTCCGTGCAAACAGGAAGATGCGCGCAAGACCTGCGAGACAGCGCAAACCTAGCAGTCTTCGGCAGTTGGCGGATCGGGCGGGCTCGCCCATGCCCCGCCATTGCTCGGGGGCGGGCCGAGGAAGCTGCGTCGATGCCTCCGAGCCGAGCGCCTGTGAAGACGCCACGTATTGCGATGACAAGTGCGGCGCGGCGCTGAAGGACAAGTGCGGGTTCACGCGCGACTGCTCGACCCCGTGCGGCGACGCGCGCAAGTGTGACGGCTTCAAGTGTGTGTGCATGTCGAGCCCGAACTGGTGCGCGGGGCGCTGCGAGACGGTGGTCGACAACTGCAAGCGGACCATCAGCTGTCCGCCGTGCGCGACGGGGGGCTGCAACGACGGCACGTGCAGCGGCTGCACGCCCGAGTCGAAGGACCTGACCTGCGCCGGCAAGGAGTGCGGCATCACGAAGAACAACTGCGACCAGGAGGTCGACTGCGGAGGTTGCCCGAGCGGCGCATGCAACGCGAACCGCTGCTGCGAGCCCATCTCCGTCACCTGCGCCGGCGGCAAGTGCGGGCAGGTGACGAGCAACTGCGGTCGGATCGTCGAGTGCGGCGGCTGCAACGGCGGGGCCTCGTGCCGGGGCGGCGTGTGCGCGTGTCCGGACAACCAGCCGATCGGCGCTCCCTCGAACTGCGGTGGGTGCAGTCCCGAGGAGCTCCGTGGTCAGCGTCCCGCGAGGCACTGCCGCGTGACGTCTCGCGCGCGGGAGCGCACGCGCTCGCTGCCGGGGTTCAGGCGCTCCGCGCGCTGGAGCGCGACCTCCGCCTCGTCGCACTTGCCGACACGCGCGGCCCGCCTCGCGGCGTCGAGGCGCTCGTCGAGGCTCATGAAGAGATACGGATCGGTGCGATCGCGCACGTAGACCGCGAGGCCCGCGAGGAGCACGACCCCGACGGACGCGGCCACGATGAGCCTCTGCGTCCGCTCTGCATACGTCACGCCGCGCTGCCACGCCGCTGCGATGATCACGCCGCCGATCGCGCCGCCCACGTGGGCCGCGTTGTCGACCTGCACCATACCGCCCTGGAGGTTCTTCGCGAGCCCGAGCACGAACAGGAAGGCGAGCCAGCCCGCCATCTGCCGCGCGAGCGGGCCGCGCCAGCCCTGTGTCCGCGCGCCGAGCACGAGCATCGCGCCGATGAGGCCGCAGACGGCGCCCGACGCGCCGATGCTCAGCGACGCACCGAACATGCGACCCGCGATGGCGCTGAAGACCGACGCCGTGACGCCTGCGCCGAGATAGAGCGGCAGGAACCGCGCCGCGCCGATCGCACGCTCGAGGAAAGGCCCGACCTGCCAGAGGACGAGCAGGTTGAACGCGAGATGCAGGATGGATCCGTGCAGGAAGCACGAGGTCACGAGCGTCTCGATGCGCGTGTCGGCGATCGTGAACGTGGAGTCGTTGCCGCCGAGCCACCGGAGGATTCCGTTCCAGACGACGGGATCGCGATCGCCCGAGCCGCCCAGCGCGAAGCGCAGGTTTCCCGCCAGCGACACCTGCGCCGCGAAGACCCCGGCATTTGCCGCCAGAAGGGCGCCGGTCACCGGGGCCCCATCGATGCCGCGGGGGGACGGCTCGTCGGACGCCTTCGACGAGGGGAGGCCGGATTCCTCGATGTCAGCGCTCGTCATCACCAGGATTTTGGCCGCTTTAGCGCCGATTTGTTAGCGGGATAATGGAGATGGATTCGTTCGTCCGCGCGACCCTCTTCGCGCGCCGTTTCGTTCGTGGCGCACATGGGCTCGCGCTCGTGGCCGCGCTTGGCGCGTTCGTGGTCCTCGGATTCGCACAGGCGCCGCTCGGCGCCGTGCCCGTGGCCGGGGCGCTTCTGTGGGCGGTCTTGCTCGTCAAGCGCCTCCGGACGAAGCTCCGCATGACGGGAGAGGCCCCGTTCTCCCTCGATTTCGAGCTCGGCGCCCTGCTCGCCATCGGTCTCGACGCGGCCCTGCTCCGCTTCGACGGCACGCTGTCCGGGCGCTTCTCGCCCGCGACCTACGTCCTCGTCGCGCTCGTGGCGTCGTTCGGCCGGCCCCTCGCGGGGCTCGCCGTCGTCGGCTGGGTCGTCGGCCTCGACGCCCTCATCCGCTGGAAGACGCTCGGCCAGGCCTCGCTCGAGGCGCTCGCCACGCAGGCGGGTTTCGCTTGTGCGTTCGCGCTCCTGAACCTGCTCCTCCTCCGCGCCGAGGTCGCCCGCATTCGCGTGACCGCGCGCACCCGCGTCGAGAAGGAGCTCGAGCGCCTTCGCGCGGACGCTCGGAGCTACCGCCTCCTCGGCGCCGGCGAATCGGCCCCGAAAAAAGAGGACTCCGAGGAGCGCCTCGCCCGGTCGAGCGTCGAAGAGATTCACCAGTCCGTGCATTATGCACTCGAGCTCCTGCGCCGGTCTTTGGATCTCCACACCGCGGTGCTGCTCTGGCGCACCGACGCGGGCACGCACCTCCGGATCAGCGAGCTCTCGACGGCGTCGGACGAAATTCACGATGCCCCTTTCACGATCGGCGATGGCGTCTGCGCGGCGGTCATTGCGAAGAAGGAGGCGGTGCTCCTCGAGAACCTGCGGCCCTCCTACAATGTTCCCTACTATTCGGGGCCCTGTCCGATTCGCGCCATGGCCGCGATCCCGGTGATGGAAGACGGCATCGTCCGCGGCGTCTTGTGCCTCGACCGCCTCTCCGACAAGCCCTTCACCCCGCACGAGCACGACATCGCGGCCCAGGCCGCCCGCTACTGCCTCCGCGCGATCCAGAACGAGCGCGTCTTCGTGCAGCTCGAGCGCGCGAAGGTCGAGCAGGGCAAGCTTTACCGTGCGGCGCAGGCCCTCGGCGCCGCGCTCTCCGAGAAGGACGTCCTCGAGGCCGGCGTCCGCGCCGCACGCGAGATCGCGAGCTTCGATCTCGCCGCCGTCACGGTGTGGAACGACGTGAAGAAGTACCACGAGGTCTGCGCCGCCACGTCGAACGGCGGCGACATCGACGACCTCGTCGGCCAGAAGTTCAAGCAGAACACGGGCCTCGTCTCGATGGTGGTCACGAACAAGTTCCCCTTGCCGTACAAGGGCGAGTACGACCCCGCGCACCAGACGGTGCTGACGAAGCGCGTGCCGTGGCCGAACGTGCCCTCGCTCCTCGTGCTGCCGCTGCTCCATCAGGGCCGCGTCCTCGGCACCCTCATCCTCGGCGCGCGCCGCCGCCACGCCTTCGGCGACACGGTCCGGCCGACGCTCGAGGTCCTCGCGTCCCACCTCGCGGTCTCGCTCTCGAACGCGCGCATGGTCCACAAGCTCGAGACCATGGCCACCACCGACGGCATGACCGGTCTCCTCAACAAGCGCGCGATGCTCGAGGCGGCCGCGCAGAAGATCGCCGCCGCTCAGCGCTTCAACCGCAAGCTCTCCGTCCTCGTCACCGACATCGACTTCTTCAAGAAGGTCAACGACACGTACGGTCACGACGTCGGCGACGTGGTCATCAAGGGTCTCGGCGAGATCCTGAAGCGCGTGAAGCGCAACACGGACGTCGTCGCGCGCTTCGGCGGCGAGGAGTTCGTGATCCTCTGCGAGCAGACGGACGAGACGGGCGCGATGCACCTCGGTGAGCGCATCCGCGAGGAGCTCGCGAAGGCGGTCTTCCAGACCCCGAACGGGCCGCTCCAGGTGACGTGCTCGGTGGGCGCGGCGGTGTTCCCGGCCGCGGGCGCCAAGTGGGACGAGCTCTTCAAGAGCGCGGACCAGGCCCTCTATCAGAGCAAAAATGGCGGCCGAAACCGGGTGACCATGTGGTCGCCCGCGTCCGCCGCCCGCATGAAAGCCGGCTGAGCCCGGCCTGACTGGACATGTGCGCCGCGCATGCGCATCATCTCGGGCCATGAGCGATGACAAGCCGAAGCCCGTTGAGGATCTGAAGGAAGGCCTTGGCCTGCTTTTCCGAGCTGCGAAGGGCGCGGTCGAGTCCCTCCCCACCGACAAGATCGAGGGCGTCGCGAAGGACGCCGCCAAGGAGGTCGGGCGCGCGTTCGAGTCGATCGGCAGCGAGGTCGACAAGCTGATTCACCCGAACAAGACCGGCACGCAGCCGCCGCAGGCCGCGCCCCCCAACGCGAGCGCGAGCGCGCCGAACGCGGGCGCTCCGCCGGCGCCGGAGCCTCCGAAAGAAGACGTGAAATACGACGACGGCTACGCGCCCGAGCCGCCCCCCAAGGGCCCGCGCGTCGGCTGACGCAACGCGTTTCCTAAGGCGGAGCTGACCGGCTACGATTCGGGGCATGGCGCTCCGAAGTCTCCGCCTCCTTTCGCCTTTTGGTCTCTTTGTCGCCGTCGGGGCCGCGTCGTGGATCGCGGCCTGCGGCTCGTCGGACGGCTCCAAGTTCGGCGACGGCTCCAAGGATCCGAACGGCGACGCCGGCTTCAACTCGTCGAGCGGCTTCTTGCCGAACGGCGGCGACGGCGGCGACGGCACGAACGGCGAGGGCGGTCCGGGCGTGAACGATACGCTGCGGATCGAGCCGGCGACCATCACCGTCACCGCGACGGGCACGCTCTCGAGCCTGAGCGGCTCGCAGGCGTTCAAGGCGTACCTCGAGAGCGGCCCCGATCCGGTGGACGCGGTGTGGTCCGTCGACGACGCGGGCATCGGCAAGATCGACAGCGCCGGCCTCTTCAAGACCGCGACCTTCGCCGGCAAGACGAAGGTGCGCGCGCGCGTCGGAAACCTCGTCGCGCTCGCGGAGGTGACGGTTCTACTCAAGATCGAGGAGACGAACGGCACCGTCACCGACGATCAGAAGACGAAGCTGAAGGCGGGCGGCAGCGCCGACACCGCGAAGTTCAAGTGGCTCTACCCGTACGACAAGACGGTGTTCCCGCGCGGGCTCCTCCCGCCGAAGCTCATGTTCGGCGGCGCCACGCCGACCGCCTATTTCGTGCGTCTCAGCACGAAGAACGTCGACTACTCGGGCTACTACCAGGCGTCCGGCCCGCAGCCCCGCGTCATCGTCAGCAACGAGTGGTGGAACATGGTGACGCGGAGCGCGGGCGCGAACGACCCCGTGAAGATCCAGGTCACGAAGATCGAGGGCGACAAGGTCACCGGCCCCATCGAGCAGACCTGGAGCATCGCGCAGGGCAGCCTCAAGGGCACCGTCTTCTACAACACGTACAACTCGACGCTCGTGAAGGCGGCGAAGGCGGAGGGCGCGATCATGCGCTTGAAGCCCGGCTCTCCGGTCGAGGTGTTCATCGGTCGCAAGCAGGTCACGACCACGCAGCAGAACGGGACCACGTCGGAGACGACGTCGACCTGCACCGTGTGTCACTCCGTCAGCGCCAACGGCACCGCGCTCGTCACGGGCCTCAACTGGGGCGACTCCAACAACCCGTACGACAGCGCCATCTTCTCCATCAGCACGACGGGCGAGGCGACGGCGCGTGCCAGCACGTACGAGGGCCGGCGCATGCCCTTCGGCGGCCTCACGCCCGACGGCAACTGGCTCGTCGGCAACGCGAGCGCCTACCTCCGTGGCCTCAGCGGCGACTACTACAGCCGCTTGTATAATGCACAGACCGGCGCGGTCGTCGACGACTCGTACTTCGGGACTGGCGCGCTCGGCACGGACGGCGGCGGCAACAAGCACAAGGCGATCGCGCCCGCGTTCTCTCCGGACACGACGAAGCTCGCCTTCGGCGACCGCGAGGCGGACAAGGACGGCCACCGCCTCTCCGTCCTCGACGTGAGTCTCACCGCCGGCAGCCCCCCTTCGTTCTCGAACAACGCGCAGCTCGCGAAGAACCCGCAGAAGGTGCTCGGCTGGCCGACGTTCCTCCCCGACAGCCACGGCGTCATCTACGGCGAAGGCACCTCGTACGACACGGGCGGCTTCAGCGACAAAGCGCAGCTTCATCACTACTGCGGGGAGCTCTCGTGGGTCGACACGACCACGAAGCTGACGTCGGCGCTGAACCGCCTCAACGGCTACAACGACGACGGCAAGACCTCGTACCTCCCGTTCTTCGATGTGCCGGATCCGGACACCGCGAACAACGAGCCGAACCCCTGCAACACGCAGGATCTGCACATGAACTACGAGCCGACGGTGCTGCCGGTCGCGGTCGGTGGCTACTACTGGGTCGTCTTCACGAGCCGCCGCGCGTACGGCAACTTCATCTGGCACGGCGCGGGCTCCGTCACGCCGGGGGGCGATCTCCCGTTCGACAACACGCAAGACGGCGGCGGCGCGATCAAGGGCTACCGCAAGAAGCTCTGGGTCGCCGCGATCGACATCAACGGCGCCGCGGGGACCGACATCAGCCATCCCGCCTTCATGCTCGAAGGCCAGGAGACGGAGGCGGGCAACATGCGCGGCTTCTGGGCTCTCGATCCGTGCAAGGCCGACGGCGCGGGCTGCGAGGGCGGCGACGAGTGCTGCAACGGCTTCTGCCGCGCCGTCGACGACGGCGCCGGCGGCACGAAGAACGCGTGCGTCGCGCCGCCCAGCGGCTGCGCGAACGACAGCGAGCGCTGCAAGGTCGCCGCCGACTGCTGCAACGCCGCCGACGGCACCACCTGCGTCAACGGCTTCTGCGCCGCGCCCACCCCGGGCGGCGTTCGCTGAGCGAGCGTGCCCTTCGTCAACGAAGCGGCACGCGAGCTCAACGTGAAGATCGCCTACTGGGGTCCTCCGCTCGGTGGCAAGACCACGAACCTCCAGCGCCTCTACGACGACGCTCCGGCGCCCACGAAGGGCCGCCTCACGAACGTCGCCACCGAGACGGAGCGAGCCCTCTTCTTCGACGTTCGCTCGAGCCTGCCGCCGATCCGCGGCTATGCGCTCCGGTTCCACGTCTACACGGTGCCGGGCTCCGTCTACAACGCCGCGTCCTACCGGACGCTCTTGCATGGCGCGAGCGGCGTCGTCTTCGTGGCCGACTCGCAGTTCGAGCGCCTCGAGGCGAACCTCGAGCAGCTCGATCTGCTCGGCGAGCTCCTCCGCGCGAACGGCGAGAGCCCGGCCACGATGCCGATCGTGCTCCAGCACAACAAGCGCGATCTCCCGAACGTCGCGTCCACGAGGCTCCTCGACCGCATCCTCGCGGTGGGTCAGCGGCCGAGCTTCGCGACCTGCGCGCGCCTCGGCAACGGCGTGCAGGTCACGTTCGACGCGTGCGCGCAGGCGGTCCACGCCGAGCTTGTCCGAGGCGGGCGGCGATGACTACTGAAACACGCTCTGTCCCGCGAAGCAGAGGTTCTCGGGGCCGTTCTGGCCCTTCTTCGCGACGAACTCGTCGAGGGTGGGGCCGTCGACGCAGTCCCCCGTGTAGGTCGCGCCCCAGGCCGCGGCTGCGACCTTCGTCGGGATCGTCGACGAGGGGGTGATGATGATGCGCTTCTGGCCCGCGCGTCCCTGCTGCTCGCACGCGGGGTCGGCGGCCGCGCGGTCGCGGACCGCCTTCAGCGCGTCCACGATCTCCGGGCACGGCGTGTCGCATTTGTAGAGGAGCACGACGCCGCCGTGCTCCTCGCTGTGCACGAGGTAGGGCCAGGGCACCTCGGTCTCGTAGTCCTTGAACTCCGCCCAGACCGCGTAGTGCGGTCCGCTCGTGGGCGGGTTCGAGCAGTAGTTGATCGCGGTGTTGGGCGGAACGTGCTGGGAGGCGGGCTGCTGGAAGCCGGGCGTGCCGAGCGTCACCGAGCACGAGACGGCGCGCACCTCGGGCGGGGCGAGGTCGGCGCTGCACCGCGGGGGGCCCGCGTCGGCGCCGGCGGGAGAGGTTCCGGGGGGCGTGGTGGCCGGCTTGTCGTCGTCCGGCGAGCCGCACGCGAGCACCAGCAAACTGCCAAGAACACCAAGCACTACGACAAGCTTCACCCCCATGACGGTACCGCGAATCCATGCGCGGTTTGACGTCGTCGCGCTCCGCGGTGTCTCATCGGCGATGCCGTGGCGGAACGCGACGACATCTCGGCGCCGACGCCGACGCCTCTGCCGAACCTGGCGGAGACGCCGCTGCCGCTGCCTCGCGCGCGCGTCGCGTCGTTTCCGGAGATCTCTCATCCGCGCGGACGCATCCGTCCTCCGCTCGAGGAGAGCGCGCCGCGCTGGCGTCGCTTCGGGCGCGCGCTCTTCCGGCTAGGGCAGGGCCTCTACTACCACGACGTGTTTCAGGTGGCGCCCGCGATGGCGTTTCACTTCTTCCTCTCGCTCCTGCCGCTGCTCGCGTTCGTCGGCTACGTGCTCGGCCGCGTCGCGCAGAGCAGCGGCGTGCACACCGTGCTCGGCCTCTTCCTCGACAACCTCCCCCGCTCGACGGAGACGATGATCAAGGATCAGGTCGCCGCGCTCGCGAATGCAGATCGCCTCGGACCGATCTCGCTCATCGGCTTCTTCTGGATCGCGAGCGGAGGCATCCACGGGCTGATGGATGCGATCGAGCGAGTCGTCGGCGCGAAAGCACGACCGTGGTGGAGGAAGCGCATGCTCGCGCTCGGCTGGGTCGTCGCGACGCTCATCGCGTTCGGTATCGCGTCGATCGTCCTCGTCGAGTGGGGACAGGTCACCAACATCGCGAACATGACCGAGCTCGGACGGTTCCGCCTTCTGCGCACGGGTGGTGAGCGAATGATCGGCTTCGGCGCCTCACTCGCGATCGCGATCTTCGGTCTCGCGGCGTTCTATCGCTTCGCGGTCACGCACTCGCGGAGGGTCAAGCGGCGCGTGCTCCCAGGCGCCGTGCTCTCGGTCGCGCTGTGGGTGGTCGTCTCCTGGGGCTTCGGTGTCTACATCCAGACCCTGACCAACTACACCGTGTACTACGGCTCCCTCGCGGTGGTCGCCGTGCTGCTGGTGTGGTTGTGGCTCATCAGCATCGCCATGCTCATCGGCGCAGAGCTGAATTCCCAGCTCGAGGGCCTTCGCGACGCGCTCCGGACGAACGTCTGAGCACTCGCGCGCAGCATGTAGGCGCGTCTGAAAGCGCGAGCGGGACATCTCTGATCCATGCGATGACGTGATCACGAGAGCGCGCGTGTAGGCCTATTTTAAAGGCGTTTTTAAGCGTGCTTGCGCTCGCGCACGTCGTGGCGATCGTGCACGATGAACATTGTGAGTGAGGCGCTGTTGATGTCGAACGCGCACCTCATCTGCAACGAATGAAAATCACGCTGCGCCGCTTCCCGCTCCAAGCGACCACGACCTTTCTTGCTACCACTGCGCTCGCGCTTCTCGGCGCCGGCTGCGTGCGTCGCCAGCAGGTGCCGGACGACCGCATGGTCCAGCAGGTCGAACAGGAGGCTTCGAGCGGCGTCGTCGCCATCGCGACCACGATGGCGGACTCGCCTTCGCACATCACGCTCTGCAGCGGCGCGCTCGTCGCGCCGAACCTCGTTCTCACCGCTCGCCACTGCGTGTCGCGCGCGGTCACCGCCACGCCGTCGTGCGACGCACGCGGCCGCTCGCACAATGGTGATCACCTCGCCGAAGACGTCGACCCCGCCGCGATCGCGATCTACGTCGGCGCGCACGTTCGTCCCGACGTCGATGTCCCCGCGGCGCGCGCGGTCCGTACGCTCCACCCGGCCGGTCAGGTGCTCTGTGATTCGGACGTGGCGTTCCTCGTCCTCGATCGCTCCGTCGCGAACAGCACGGTCCTCTCGATGCGCCTCCATGCGCCGGTCGAGACGGGCGACGTCGTCGTGCCGGTGGGCTTCGGCGGCGGCCCGCTCAACATCGTCGGCCACAAGGTCGCGCGCTCCAAGAGCACGGTCCTCGCGACTGGCCCGAGCGCGAACGCAGCCACCGGCGCCGTCCTCGGCCCCCGCGAGTTCGAGGTCGATCGCGCCACCTGCCGCGGCGACTCGGGCGGCCCGGCCATCGACGTGACGAGCGGCGAGATCGTCGGCGTCGTCTCGCGCGGCGGCAGCTGCAGCGCGCACGGCAACCACGTCTACACCCGCGTCGACGCGTACAACCGCCTCGCGACGGCGGCCTTCCAGGCGGCCGAGAAAGAGTCGAAGTTCGCGGCGAACATCCCGGCGCTCGACATCGCGGCGCGCTGAGCTCGCGTCGCTCGGCTCGGGCTACGCGCGGGGCTTCTTCTCGAGCCCGAGCTCTTTCATCACGACCTGCAGGTCTTCCCAGACCTGACGCTTCGACTCGGCCTGCGTCGGGCTCTCGCGGAGCAAGTACGACGGGTGATAGGTCGGCATGACCGGTACCTTGCCGCGGTAAAGCTTCCACGCGCCGCGCACCTTCGTGATACCGAGCTTCGTCCCCAGCAGCGCCCCGACCGCCGTGTTGCCGAGCGCGACGATCGCCGTCGGCTGGATCCGGGCGAGCTGCTCGTGGAGGTACGGGATGCAGGCGTCCACCTCTCCGGGCTCGGGACGGCGATTGCCTGGCGGACGGCACTTGATGATGTTGCACACGTAGACGTCGCGCGCGGGATCGAGCCCCATCGCCGCGATCATCTTGTCGAGGAGCTGGCCTGCGCGTCCGACGAACGGCACGCCTTGCTCGTCCTCGTCCGCGCCCGGCGCTTCCCCGACGAAACAGAGCTTCGCGCTCGGGTTACCGCGCGAGAAGACGGTGTGCCGGCGCGACGAGGAGAGGCCACACTTCGTGCAGGACGCGACCTCGGCCTGGATGACGTCGAGCGCGCGCGGCGGCGCGGCGGACGCAGCAGCAGGCGGGACGGACGGCGCCGGCGCACGAGCCGGGACGGGCACGGGATCGGGGACGACGAGCGGCCTCGGCTCGCTCGGGCGCTCCGCGACGACGACGGGCTTCGGCTCGCTCGGCGCGCTCGGCTCGCTCGGGCGCTCGGCCACTCTCGGCGCGTGGGCCGGTCCGCGGGGCTTTCGCGGGATGCCGCCCGCGCCGGTGTCGACCTGCCACTCGAGATACGCGCGCAGCGACGCGGCGATGCTGGCGAGCTCCTCGCGCGGATCCGAAAGCGCCATGGCGAAGGTGTACTCGGCCTTCGCGACCGCCGCTACTATGAGGAGATGCTTCGCTTTGTCCACAGGGCGACCCCCTTTCTTGCGGCTGCGGTCGCGGCCGGAAGCGCCGTCGTCGCGTGCAGCGACGACGCGACCGAGACCCCCGGCGGCGGAGGAACGACGACGAGCTCGTCCGGAGGCGGCGCCGACGCCGGGCGCGACGGCAAGGCCTTCGTCGACGAGACCGACGGCAACGCGCCGCCCGATCCGGAGGGGCGCAAGCCCACCGATCCGCTGCGCGTGTTCGTGACGAAGGAGGCCTTCAGCGGCGACCTCGACGGCACGAGCGGCGCGGACACGAAGTGCAAGGAGGCGGCGGAGGCGGCGAAGATCTCGCCGAAGGGCAAGTGGGTCGCGTGGCTCTCGACGCCGAGCGCGAACCTGAAGGAGCGCCTCATCACGCCCGCGGGCACGCTCCCGTTCCAGCTCCTCGACGGGACGTCGATCGCCAAGAAGGCGGCCGATCTCGCCGCCGAGCCCGGCCTCCCGCTCCACGCGATCGATCTCAGTGAGTCGAAGTCGAAGGTCGCCGGCCACGCGTGGACGGGAACGAAGAACCTCGGCGAAGCGGCGCTCACCGCGTGCCTCGCCTGGACGAACCCCGACGCCGATCACAAGGGCGGCGCGGGTGACATCGCGGCGAAGGACGCGACCTGGACCGAGCTCGAGACCGCCGAGACGTGTGACACGAAGAATCACCTCTACTGCTTCGAGATCCCATGAGGCGGGCGGGGGAGCGCAGCGCCATCGTCGTCGTCGTGCTCCTCGCGAGCGCGGGCGCTTGCCGCCAGTACGGCGACGAGGACGCGCCCGCTCCCGCTTCCTCGAGCTCGTACGTCGACGCCGCCAGCGATCCCGGCACGGTCGACGCGAGCGGGGCCGGCGATGACGTGCAACCGGAGCTCGACGCTGGTCCCACGACGCCGAGCGGCGACGGCGGGGCCCGCGAAGCCGGCTCCGACGCCGCAGCGCCCCGCGACCTCTACGTCTTCGCCACGAGCACGATCATGGACGGCCTGATCGACACGCTGCATCCGCAGGTGAAGGCGAACGAGATCTGCAACACGGTGGCGAAGACGGGGCCGCTGCTCCAGGGCCGCCAGTTCGTGGCGTGGCTTGCGTACCAGGGCACGGGCCCGGCGGACTTCCTGATCCCGAAGGTGAGGGGAC
This sequence comes from Labilithrix sp., assembly GCA_046351255.1. Classification (GTDB taxonomy): domain Bacteria; phylum Myxococcota_A; class Polyangia; order Polyangiales; family Polyangiaceae; genus Labilithrix. The sequence continues at coordinate 48,064 of JAXLYU010000020.1, read as the reverse complement.
GACGGTATCTTCGCCTCGATAGGGAGGTGGTCACCACCACTCCGGAGCGGATGCTGGAGGACGGACTCCTCGCGCCGATCGCCGTCGACGAGCTCGCACGCGTCGTGGCCGCGACCGCGGAGGTGTGGTCCGGCACGTTCAGGAGCAGCGCGGGCGCGAGCGCGTCTTGCGAGAACTGGAGCTCCGAGAGCGGTACGGGCTTCGGGATGACCGGGCTCGTTGGCGCGACGAACATCGCGTGGTCCCAGTCGGGCCTCGGAGCGTGCAGCGAGCTGCGCCACCTCTACTGCTTCGAGGTGCCATGATGTTGCGTCTCGTGCGCCGCCACGTGCCGCTGCTCGTGGTGCTCGTCACGGCGTGCCGGCTCTACGGAGACGAGAACGAAGACGCGCCGCCGTCCGCGCCGTCATCGGTGCTCGACGGGGGCGACACCCTGCCTGCTTTGGACGCAGAGCCTCTCGATCCGGATGTCCTGCAGGCCGGCGACGGCGGTCTCGAGAGCTCGGCTCCGGACGCCGGCGGGCTCTCGGACGGGAGCCTCGTCGACGCCGCTCCGCCTCTTGACCTCTACGTCTTCATCTCGAGCGAGAAGACCTCGGCGGCGCTCGCGGTCAATCAGCCGGAGCTCAAGGCGGACAAGTTCTGCAACGTCCTTGCGCTGCGCCAGTCGCTGTTCGAGGGTCGGAAGTTCGCCGCGTGGCTGAGCTCCACGATCTCGGCGAAGACGCGCATCGTCGACAAGGCGATCGGCCATCGGTATGTCCGCCTCGACCACATGGTCGTGTCTTCCGACCCGAGCCGGATGGCGAGCGACGGTCTCGAGAATCCGATCACGCTGACGGAGATCGGCACGTTCCACAGCACCGACTTCGTCTGGACGGGCACCGGCATCGAGGGCTCCCTCTCCGCCTCGACGTGTCACGGCTGGACCTCCTCCGATGCGGCGCACTTCGGAATGGCCGGCCTCTCCGCGGCCACGAACGCCACGTGGACCCAGTTCGGCCAGCGGCCGTGCGACGCGGCCTATTACCTCTACTGCTTCGAGGTGCCTTAGCGCTCGAAGCGAACGCGGAACGGCTTCGTCACGCTCGCGATCGGCTGACCGTTCGCGTCGAGGCCCGCCGCGTACTTCTTGCGCATGGCGCACTTGCGCGCCTCGCGGCCGAAGCCGTGCCCGGGATCCTGCACCACGTCGACGCTCTCGGGAGAGCCGTCGGGCTTCACGTGGACCTTGATGAGCACCGCCTGGCGATCGATCTGCTCCGCGTCGGCCTCGCCGGGGAACGGGCAGTCGTTCCAGTCCGACGAACCAAGGAGCCCCGCGACGCGTGACTTGTCTTCCTTCGGAGGCGGCGGAGGCGGCGGCGCAGGCGCCGTGCCCGTCCCCCCGACGACGCCGGTGTTGGCCGCGGCCGGGTTGTAGACCGGCTTGTCGCCCTTGCCCTGCGTGCTCGCCTGGCCGCCCTTGAACGTCTCGGCGTTGCCGGTGACGAACGCGTTGCCCGTGAGGTCGACGGGCTCGTTGTCCTTCGGCGCTTGCGTGAGGACCGCGGCCGCCTCGGTCGGCGGGGGAGGGGGCGCGTCCTGCGGCGTGGGCGGCGGGGGAGGCGCCTTCTCGGGCTCCGGCTCTGGCGGCTTCTCGGCCTCTGGCGGCGGCGGAGGCGGTGGCGTGTCCTTGACGACGTCGACTTCGTACTGCGAGAGCGCGTACGCGACGACATCGCGGATGCCGCGCTGCCAGGCGTGGATGTCTTCGTAGAGGCCGACCGCGATCGCGCCCGCGCCGAGCGCGACGTGGAGCAGGATCGCGCCGGCGATCATCGCCTCGCCGGGCACGCGCGAGCCCGTATCGAGGACGCGCGCCATCGGGTCGTCGAGGACGGCGGAGGTCGCCGCTGCTCGATAGGGTCCGTTGGCTTTGCCGTTGGAACTGCTCATGGTTGGTTACAGCGGGGTGACGGCGGGTTACTTCGGAGGAGGTGCAGGCGCCACGCCAGGAGCGGTGGGCTGGACTCCGAAGGCGATTTTGCTGACCTCGGCCTGCTTCAGGAGGTCGAGCACGTGGATCACTCGACCGTGCGACACGGCGGAGTCGGCCTTGATGACGGCGCGGAGGTCCGGGTTCCCGTCGTGCGCCTTCTTCGCGAGGGCGAGGATGGCGTCGTCGTTGGGGACCTGCTTGCTGTCGACCATCGTCGTGTTGTCGGCCGCGAGCACGATGCTGAAGACGGTCTGGATGTCGGTGCCCTTGGCCGCCTTCGGCAGGTCGAGCGGGACCGACTTGTTCACGATGAGCTTGGCTGTCACCATGAAGATGATCAGGAGAACGAGGACGATATCGACGAGGGGGGTGACGTTGATCCCCGTGATCGCGTCATCGCTCTCGGATGCGCCGCCGGCCATCGCTGCCTACTCCGCATCCTTCGAGCGAGCCGCCTTCGCCGGCGCCCGGCTCGGGCGATCCGCGTGACCCGCGGCCGCGGCCATGGCGTCTTCCACGTTCGCGGCGCCTTCACCCGTCGCGCGGAGGTGCGCGAGGAGGACGTGCGAGAGCGCATCGGTGTTGGCGAGCGTGGCGCGGACGATGCGCTGGAACCAGTTGAACGCGGCGACGGCGGGGATCGCGACGAGGAGACCGACCGCGGTCGCGACGAGCGCCTCGGCGATGTTCGCCATGACCGCCTCGGGGGCGACCTGCGAGGCGCCCGTGAGCGTCGCGTTCTTCGCCTTACCGAGCTCGTCGAACGCGCCGACGATACCGATGACGGTGCCGAGGAGACCGATGAACGGCGCGTTGTTGCCGAGCGTGCCGAGGAACGTGATGCGCCTCTCGAGCTTCAGCTTCTGGAGGGCGCTCGCGCCGGCCATCGCCTCTTCGGCGGCGTCGGCGCCCATGCGCGCCTCCACGATGCCCGCGACGACGACCGCGGCCTCGGCGCTCGGCGACTGCTCGAGCCGCTTGCGAGCGCCCTCGAGGTCACCGGATCGAAGAAGCCGACCGAGATCGCGCATCAGCGCCGTCGCGTCGTCTCGGAGAGACCAGTAGAGCCAGGCCCGCTCGAGCATGATCGCGAGCGAGACCACGCTCAAGACCAGCATCAGGATGAGGACCCAGCCGGCCCCCAAACCGACCATCGCGCTTTTGACCTTCTCGATCATTGTTCCTCTACTCGCTCACTCTCAGTCGAAGTCTCGGCAGTCGAATGGTCGGCCGAGTCGGTAAGTCGCGACTCTCGTCCCGCCTCGATCAAATCGAACACGGACCCGAGAACAGTCGTCGCGTAGGCCCCTTTGGGTAGCACGAAACGCACCGTGATGTTGCTTTGACCTACGAATCGGGGGTCCCCGTCGGGACCGTTTAGTTGAGTAGTTGATGGAGTGTGCAACAGCTCGGAAACGCGAAGTCTCAGGGGTCTGCGGGTGCCTTCACCGAGCGTTCGTGCACGATGCAGGTCGATGCCTTCGATGAACGGCGCGAGGATCCGTTGCTCCAGATCGAACGCGTCCGCCTCGGGCTGCCTCATCTTGTCGCCGACGATGGGACCGGTTGGACACACCTCACCTGAAGCAGCACGTTCACGATCGAGCTGAACGTCCGTGCAGACGAAGATTCCACCGGTTTCCTCCTTTTTGAGCACGTCCCCGAGGAGGGGCAAGGTCCAGGTGCCATCTTTCACGCGCTGCTCGAGCACCGCGTTGAAGCCGGCCGACTGGAGCGCGGAGAAGTGGAGGCGGCGAAGCTTCGGATCGCCGGGCGCGCGCGATTTCCCGGTCAACCACGCCCGAGCGCGCTCCACGTTGTCGCCGTCGCGACCGAAGCGCTGGAAGCCGAACGCGTTCGGGACGCCGTCGCGCGCGATGCGATCGAACGCGGCGGTTACCTCCGACAAACGCGCGGGATCGATCCCTCGCACCACGATCTCGAAGCGATTGCCATGAAGATGCCCAGTCTTGAGCTTGTTGCCGTGGCGTTTCGCTTCGAGGACCTCGACCCCCTCGATCTGGAGCGCCCGCGCGCGATCATCCAGGTCGGGCTTGTTCGCCAGGACGCTGATCCACTGCGAGGTGATCCCGACCTTGTCCTTCATCCCCGCGACGCCGATCTCGCGACGCTCGACGCCGAGCGCGCGCGCGACGTCGCTGACGACCTGATCCGTCGTGCGGTTCGTCTTCCGGAGATGCAGATAGAGGTGTGAGCCTTCGCCGCTCGGCTCGTACGCCGGGATCTCGTCGACGACGAAGTCCTGGGGCGCGACCTTGAAGGTGCCTTGGGGTAGCGTCACATCCCGATCTCGTGGGCCATCACGTCGCGAGGCGAACGGAAGGTCTGCTGGGGCGAGTACGAGAGGAAGTTCGACACGCGGCTCGTGTAGAGACACGCGTAGTCGTCGACTTGTTTCCCGAAGCTCGACTGTTCCGAAGACTCCTTGAGCAACGATCCCCAGTACGGATGAAAACGGAGATCGGTCCTTCGTTCGATCGCCGTCACCTCCGCCTCGATCTGCCGGAGCTTTCCGCGGATCCGCTCGACCGCCCGCTTGAAACGGAGCCGATCGGCCTCGAGCTCGGCCGGATTGTTGCTCTCCTTCTTGTGCTCCAAGCTGCGCGTCACGTCCTTGATGCGCGCCTGGTAGTAGCGGAGGTCGTCCTCGAGCTTCTCGCGCTGATCCTCGAGGGTCTCGAGGGTGGCGAAGTCGTCGCGGCATGACTCGTAGGCGGCGATCTCGGTCTCCAGCTCCTGGATGACCATCACCGTGCGCCAGGCGCTGTCCTTCTTCGACCGGAGGATGTCGCCATAGATGTGATCGCCGACGTACAGGATCTCGTCGCCCGTCACGCCGAGCGCGCGCTCGAAGTCGTGGAGGTTGCCGTTCTCGTAGACCTTGCCGCGTTCGAGCCTCCGCGCGGGATGGGAGGCGGCGGCATCGGCCGCCTTGGCGGCCGCGTTCACGTCGCGCGGCTCGGAGTCCTGGGCGCCGGTGGGCTTCACGACGTCTGCCGTCACCTCGAGGAGCGGCCGCTTCTCCGTGAAGAAGATCGGCTTCGTCGCCGCGACGATGACGACGTCGAAGAAGTTCCGCCACGACGGGTACTCGTTCATGGCACCGCCGAGGAGGTACGTCATCATCTTCTCGGTGTAGGCCCAGCGCGAGTTCGTCAGGAGAAAGAGCTTCTTCCCCGCGCTGCGGAGCTTGTGGAGCGTGGGCGCGAGGTTCGGGTCGCGGTGCACGAACCGCGGCAGGTTCGACGAGACCTCGTCGAGGATGGTCCCATCGCGATGCGCCTCGTCGATGCACTCGCGGATGTCGGTGAAGAGCTTCGCGTAGTCGACGGCGTAGCCCTTCTTCTCCATCGCATCGACGAGCGCGGCGTAGGTCGCCACCTCGCTGAGCGCATAGAGCGTGTCGATCCAGTGGTACCGCGGCGTCGCGGGGCGGATCTTCTTCGAGTGATAGAGCGCGCGCAGCTCCTCCTTCGAGAGCTCGCGGAAGCCGTGGTAGCCCTTGTGGACCACCTTGTAGCGGTCCATCTTGAGGACGTGGCCGAAGCGCTTGTCGATGAGCAGGCCGCGGACGGGGAACTGCGTCGAGACCGGGATCGTCTTGATGAAGTCCGGGTAGCCCCGCTTGATCAGCTTCTCGATCGTGGCGCGGATGGAGAGGTCGTCCATCGCCGGCTGGTCGTAGATCGCCAGCGTGTAGTCCATGTCGAAGCCGACCCAGCTGATGCCGGACATCTTGAGGTTTCGATTGCAGAATACACGTGACGGCCGGGGGATCCCGGGCCCCCGGCCTTCACGTGAGAAATCGTCGAGCGGCAGCGCGAGTTGCTGGGTATGCGGACGCTCATCGGGCGGCACTTCGCTCGGTGTGTTCACTCTCCTTAAGTGTTTCACGTCGGCGCTCGCACCGGCAACTACCGGCGCTCATATTCGACCTGCGACCGAGATCGCGGAGCACTTCACGGTCGGGTCGACGCAGCGCTGAGCGAGGGGCCACCTCGCGCCTGGAGCGCTGCCTGGCAGCCGTGCATCTCCGTCACCGCCTCCGGGCGACGGCTCGACGGACGCGTCCGCGCGTCGACCGGAACGCGCAGCCGCAGGACGACCCTGCGCTCGTCGGCGCTCCAGACGACGACGCGCACATGGTGCGGCTTGCTCTCGATGTCGGGAAGGATCGCGGGCCGCCGTGAGGCGGTGAGCCCCTTGCCGACCTCGGGCGCGGGCATCCCCGGCGGCAGCTCGTCTGCGACCACGACGAGGCGCTCGGCGTCCGCCGCGGTGCGCGAGAGCGCGATCGCGATGGGCTTCCGGAACGTGAGCTCCTCCTCCAGCCGCCGGATCGAGAGATGGTCGTCGGCCTCGTCGAGCTCCGCCGCGAACGCGCGCGAGAGCGGCCGGAGGCCTGCGTGCACGGCGTGGAGGGGGAGCACGTCGTGGGTCGCGTCGTCGAAGAGCGCCCCGCCGAGCCAGAAGCGCGTCGCGGCGGCGTGCACGTCGTCGGGCGCGTCCGAGGCGGGAGGCTTCACCGCGCAGAGCGCGAACGTGTCCTTCTCGGAGCGCCGCACCGCGACGCCGAGCGCGTCGAGCCGCGCCAGCTCCGGGACCGACGCGCGCACGTAGAGCATCGTCTTCCCGAAGTGCGCGGCGTCCGGCCTTCCGAGGTCGCCGGGCCAGGGCTCGGCCGCCGCCTCGAGGAGGACGTCATCCATCGTATCGACCAGCGTCTGCGGTCGCGGCGGCAGCGCCGCTCGCTCGGCCGCGATCGCCGCCGCCAGCTCCCGCTTCCTGCGGGCGAGCTCCCACCGGCTCACCGCGTAGGCCACGCAGACGAGCCCCACGAACGCCACCACACCGATGAGCCACTTCCTTCGCGTCACGGGACCTCCAAACAGATAGTGACACTATCGGATAGCGCCGCTATCGTTTTGTTCCCGTGCCCTGGACGATTCAGGAGCTGGCGGCCGAGTCGGGGGTCTCGGTCGCGAGCATCAAGTATTACCTGCGCGAGGGGCTCTTGCCGGCGCCGGAGAGCGGACGGCCACGGCGGGCCTACTACGACGAGCGGCACCGTCGGCGGCTCGCCACGATCCGGGCCCTGCGGGACGTGGGCGGCCTCTCGATCGAGGTCATTCGCCGCGCGCTCGCCGCCATCGACGAGCCGGGGGGCGACGCGGTCGACGTGATCAGCCCCGCCATCGACGCCCTCGCGCCGCCCGTGACGGAGGGCGATCCCGAGCTCGAGCGCGCCCGGAAGGACGTGAAGAAGGCCTTCCGGAAGCTCGAGGTGCGCCCGCACGCGGGCTCCCGAGAGACGGTGGCACGAACGCTGGCGGCGGTGCGCAAGATGGCCAGCGGGTCCGACAAGCGCTTCGAGGTCGCGGACGTGGAGCAGTACATCGCGTGGTTGACCCCGCTCGCGTACGCGGAGATCGAGCGCGAGCCGACGCGTCAGATCCTGCGGTCGGACAAGGAGACCTCGCTCGAGATCGCGATCCTGGGCACGGTGCTGTTCGAGCCGCTCTTGATCGGGCTTCGCCGCGCGCTCCACGAGCACTTCGTGACGAAGCTGCTGCGCACGACGAGGAAGAGGTAGCCGGCCGCGATCCACGCGAGCTCTCGCGTGCGCTTCACGAGCACGAAGGCCGCGCCCACCTCGCCGAAGATGGCGACGTAGCCGAGATCCTGCACCCCGATGCCGGAGGGCGCGAAGAAGGCCACGCTCCGCACGAGCGACAGCCCCGCCTCGACGGCGAGGACGTCGGTGAACCCGAGGTGCGCGCCGAGCGCGCGAGCGACCACGAACGCCTCGACCGACTCGCAGAGCCACGCCGCGAGGTAGAGCAGCGTGGCCGTCGCGGCGCGCCGCCGGTCCTGCTGCATCACGCGGACGAGCTCCGCGTCGGTGGCCGCGAAGCCGTGGCGCCGCGTCGCGAACGAGCGAGGCAGGAGCGACCAGATGCGCGTCGCCACGCTCCCGCGCGACGCCGCCAGCTCCATGGCCACGGAGAGGCTCAGCGGGAGGAGCGCCGACGCGGCGACGATCCAGGGCAGGGCCGGGCTTCGCTGTCCGAGGAACGACCAGCCGAGCGCGGCCGCGAGAAGGATGTAGAGTGCATGGGCTCGGGTGCCGAGCCACTTGCGCGCCACGGAGGCGGCGGTGGCCGCGGGCAGCGTCATCTGGCAGCGATCGCGGAGCGTGACGGGGATGAGCCACTCCGAGACGACCACGCCGCCGGGGATGCTCATCAGTACGGCATCGGTGGCGAGGCGCACCTCTGCGAGGCGGAGGAGGGGAGGGTGACCGAGCGGCGCGACCGACAACTGCCAGGCGATGGTCTCGAACACGAGGACGAAGAGCGCGGGGACCGCGAGCGCGAGCGCGGCGGGCCCCAGGCCGCGCACGAGATCGAGCGCGTGCGCGAGGTCCGCCTTCCACAGCGTGCGCGCGAGGAGGGCGAGCGCGAGCGCGGCGAGCGCCCACTTCGCGGCGACGCGAAGATGCTTCACGCGAGGACGCGACCGTGGCGAACGAGCCGCGTCGCGTAGTCGGCGAGGACGATGGCGAGGGAGAGCGCGGCCCAGACGGTGGGGCTCGGCCAGACGAGCTCGAGGAGGAACGGGACCGCCGCGAGATAGAGCGCGGATGGCAGCACCGGCCCGCTCCGGCAGCGGTGGCGGAGCCGGAGCCAGTGCGTCGTGACGTCGGCCGCGGTGAGCCCGATCGCAACTGCAGGGACGAACGCGTTCGCGCCGCGTAGCGCGAGGCCGACCTGGAGGGCGCCGAAGCCGAAGAGCGGGAGGAGCTCGGCGCTCTTCACACGGAGCATGGGCGTGAGCACGGCGAGCACGTGGACCACGAAGAAGGCGAGCACCGCGACCGTGCCCGCCGTCACGTGCGTGAGTGAGAAGTGGAGCCAGGCCGGATCGCCGAAGGCGGCGAGGAGCACCTCCCAGGCCGCGAGGAGCGTCAGCCCCTCGGTCGGGCTCACGCGCGGCAGGCGGAGGACGCCCGTCCGGAGCTGCTCCCAGAACACGGTCGCGAACGCCACCGCGCCCAGCGCGGAGATCGCGACGAGCATCGGCCCCGGCACGCGGAGGAGGAGCCCGGTGGTCACGAGGGTGGCGGTGGCGGTGACTCCGTCGAGACCGTGGTCGAGGAGCTCGCCGAGCGCGCTGCACTGGCCGGTGCGGCGGGCGTGGGCGCCGTCGACGTTGTCGAGGGTGAGGGCGCCGAGGAACCCGATCGCGGAGAGGAGGAAGAGGAGGGGATGTCCGCCGATCGCGATCGCGCAGCTCACGGCGGCGAGCACGGCGAAGAGCTGGCAAGCGATCGTGAGCAGGTTCGGATGGATCGCGCGTGGGATGGCCCTGGTGAGCCGGTCCCAGAGGAGGCGCCGGTAGAGCCCCAAGAGGAGCGACCGATCGTCGACCCGGTAGGCGCCCGCCGGCGCGATCGCGGGGGCAGGCGGATCGGCCTCGATGCCGTAACGCGCGCGGAGCTCGCCGACGGGCTCCTCCCAGTGCTCCTCCCAGCGCACGACGAGGAGCGGCTTCGCCCGCCTTCCGCGACGATAGGCGCGCCAGATGTCGCGCGCGGCGAGCGGATCCTCGAGCATGCAGAGGAACGTGCCGGCGAAGGCGGTGAAGAACGGCGCGGGCGTGCCGAACTGGCCGAACATGAATGCCTGGAGCGCGATCTCGCCCGGGAGATCCGCGCCGAGACCGGTGAGGACGTGCCAGATGTCGTGCGTCTGGCGAAGACGCTGCGCGAAGTAGCCGATGCCGGGCGGCGCGCCGGGAGGAGAGAGGAAGAGATCCGGATCGAGCGCGTTGTCGCGCATGTGACGCGCGTAGCCATGGCCGAGCGTCCCCTCGGGCAGCGCCGCGAGCGCGTCGAAGTCGACGGTCGTCGAGTCGATCGCGGGCTGGTCGCGCATCAGGTCGAAGCCGCCCGGATCCATCATGAAGCGGAGGAACGGCTTCGCGATGTGGTTGCGGTCGAGCACGGCGCCGACGATGAACGCCTGTCGCGTATCGTCCGGATCGCGCGTCAATCTCCAGAGCGCGTGCAGCCCGACGCGCCAGCGCTCGAGCCAGCGCCCATGAATGGCGAGCTCGACGGCGGCGCGCTCCGCCGCGAGGGTCTCCTGGAGCATCATGATCCGGTCCTCTCGAGCATGCGATCGATCGTGGCGAACGCCGCCTCGCGCCCGAGCTGCAGCACGTGGCCGCCGCGAAACGTGACGAGGGGCGCGTGGAAGTGGCTCGCCAGCGCGTGTGCGTGTGCCAGAGGCGCGATCGCGTCTCGCTCGGCGCCCACGACGAGCATGCGGACCGGCGCGCGCCGGAGCGTGATGCGCGGGGGCGCGACCGGGAGCTCGCCCCGCGCGAACGCGGAGAGATCCGCGAGCGGCACGACGGGCACCACGAGATCGAGCGCCGGCTCGAGCGTCGCGAGGAGCGACACGAGGTAGCCGCCGAGGCTCATGCCCATCGCGGCCACCCGGGTCGCTCCGCGCTCGCGGAGGCGCTGCACCATCAGGCGGAGGTCTCCGATCGCCTTCGCGATCGCCTCGGGCTCGAAGATGCGCCGCGCCGGGCCGCCGTGCACGCCGTGAAACGGGAGCGTGAGGAGCACGACATCGTGGCCGCGCGCGAACCACCTCCGCACCGGCCACGCGCGCGCCTCGATCGCGTAGCGGCCGCCGAGGTAGCCGTGCACGAGGAGGAGCGCGGAAGAAGCAGCGCGCGCGTGGAAGAAGCAGCGCGCCTCGACGGGCGAGTCGGGATCGATCGGGGCATGCTCCGTCGCCGTGCGCCGCAGGCTCGGGCGGATGACGGCGGCCGCCATCGCGCGATCCGCGGTCGAGGCGAGCCACTCGCTCAGCATGACGCCCTCCAGCCATCACGGATGCCCCACGCGATGCGCGTGGCGACGGCCATGATCGGCACCTGTGCGTTGACGCCCACAGGGGTGCGGAAGACGCTGCCGTCGGCCACGAAGAGCCCGTCGACCTCGTGCGTCTCGCCGCTCGGACGCACCACGTCTCGCTCGGGCGCGTGGCCCATCCGCGCGGTGCCGAGCGGGTGAAACGAGACCGCCTGGAAGCGCCACGCGGCGGGCGGCCGCTCGGCGATCTCGCGGAGGGCACGCACGTCGCGGATGGGCCCGAGCCCGTTCACGGGCAGCATCACCTCCGTGGCGCCGCCTGCGAGCGCCATCTCACCGACGAACGCGAACGCCCGCGCGAACGTGGCCTTGTCGCGGGCCGACATGCGGTAGGTGACGATCGGCTCGCGGCCGAGCCCGCGGCGCACGACCCCGCGTCCGGTGTCGTGGACGATACCGCCGAAGAGCGCGACCTGCGGGAGCTTGTGCACGTAGTCGAGGTGCGCCTGTCCGACGCCGGGCATGCGGCTCGCGAGCACGTTCACGCCGGCAAAGACGCTGACGAGCGTGATGCCCTCCGCGGAGAGATGATCGCTGAAGACGCTCTGCTGCGCGCCGCGCCACCCGTCGATGCGGCCCGGCGCGATCGCGGCCACGCCGAAGCTCGGATGCAGCGACAGGTTCCGGCCGACCGCGCGCGAGCGCCGTCCGACGCCGGACGCGCGCAAGAGGAGCGGCGTGTGGAGCGCCCCGGCCGCGACGACCACGCGCCGCGCGTGCACCGTGAAGGGGGCGCCGCGACGGCCGCGCGCTCCGCCGAGCACGCGCCCCGTCACGCCCACCGCCCTCCGGCCGCGCGTGACCACGCGCTCCACGATGCAGTCCGAGTAGATCGTGGCGCCGTGAGCCTCTGCCTCACGGAGGTAGGTGACGTCGACGGAGCGCTTGGCCTCCTTGGGACACCCGAGCGTGCAGCGGCCGGCGCCTTCGCAGTCCTTCGTGTTGCGGCGCATCGAGTGAATACGCACGCCGAGCTCCTTCGCGCCCTCGACGAAGAGCTGTGTCGAGCCGGAGCGAAGCGCCTCGGGCGTGGTGGAGACGTTGATCGCGCGCTCCACGCGCTCGAACAGCGGCTCCATCCGCTTGGGCGCGAAGTCGGAGAGGCCCTCCGCGCACCAGGCGTCGAGCACGCGCTCGGGGATGCGGAAGCAGACGCCGCCGGTGAGCACGGAGCCGCCGCCGACGGTGCGGCCGGTCCAGATCTGCACCGTGGGCGAGTCCCCGACGCCGAAGGCGAGCGTGCCCGCGCCGCCGCGGAGAAGGCGCCGGCTGCTCTCGGCCACGCTGAAGCGGCCGTACTCTTCGGGGCGGTAATAGCCGCCCTCCTCGAGCACGCAGACGGAGAGCCCGGACTCGGCGAGCTCCTTCGCCACGACCGCGCCCGCCGCGCCCGAGCCGACGACGCACACGTCGACGGAGCACTCGAAGCCCTCGCGAAGCTCGCGCCCCCGAACGATCACGAGGCACCTCCGAGCACGACGAGGCGTGCTCCGGGAACGGGGCCGCTCGTCCGCAGCTCCGCCGCGCCGGACGGCAGCGAGAAGTACGCGGTGCCGAGGAGCGACTTCCAGACGTCGAGGCAGGTCGCTTGCCGGGCCTCGAGCTCGGTCACGTAACGGAGGCGCTCCTCCCGCCCGAGCGAGGTCATCGTGCGGAGGCCGAAGCCGAGCCGCGCGGGCGAGAGCTCGATCACGAGGAGGAGGGCGCGAAGCCCTGCACGCCCGATCGCGTCCGGCGCGGTGAGCCACGCCTCGAGCTCCTCGATGATCGCAGGGAAATCGCGGGCGATCGTGCCGGTGCCGTGAGGGTCGTAGAGCGCTCCGGCGAGGCCGCGCAGGACCTCGACCTCGCGGCGCGTGAGCGGATGAGGCTGCCAGTCTCGAATCATTGGACGTCCTCGCCATGCGACAAGTGGACCAGTGGTTCAACCACATAACTGGTTGAATCATTGGTCCGCATGGGGCGCCAGACGCATAGGTTGCCGCGCACTGCGAAGTCGGCTCGCGTAAAGCGCTTCGCACCCGGTGGCCCCGCTGGTATGAGCCCGCCGCCTTGATCCTCCGCGCGCTCCCCGCCCTGCTCGTGCTCGCCGCCGTCGGCTGTGCGGTCGACGCGACGGAGGACGTGAGACAAGCTCGAGCGGCGAAGGTCGTGGGAGACACGAACGAGCTCGTGGCGGTCGCGGCCGATGGCTCGAACCTCGCGCCGAAGTACCGGCGCACGCTCGACGCCTTCGGGCTCATGCGCTTCGACGACGGCCGGAACCACTGCACCGTCACCCACGTCGGCGGTGGCGTGGTCGTCACCGCCGGCCACTGCTTCGACGCGCCGCGGACGCGCACCGACGACGTCGCGTGTCCCGACGCGGGTACGCGGGGCTACGCGATCGCGTGGGGCTATCGCCAGGACCGTGAGCCGTACCTCACGTCGACCTGCGAGCGCATCCTCTCCATGCAGCACACGGGCGACACCGACTACGCGATCTTCCGCGTGAGCCCGGCGCCGGTCGCGGCGGTCCGCCCCGAGCTCACCGCGCGCCCGAAGCTCGGCGCCACCGTCACCATCTTCAGTCACCCGAGTCACCGTCCGCTCGAGTGGTCGCAGACGTGCACGGTGCAGCCGCTCCCCGTGGACGCGAGCATCGGCGGCAGCGAGTTCCTCCACGAGTGCGATACGGAGCCGGCGAGCAGCGGCGCGACCGTCCTCGACGACGCCACGCTCGCCGTCGTCGGCATCCACGACGGCGCCTGGCACGACAAGAACTACGCGACGTACCTCGCCGACACGCCGCTCCGCGAGCTGCTCGGCGCCCTCGGCACGCACTGACCGCGTCAGCGGACGGCGGGGAAGCCCTTGCAGGCGTTGGCGAAGACGTCGAACGCCTCCTTCAAGCTGGTCGTGAAGTCCTTGCTGCAGATCGAGGAAAAGACGCTGTTCGGCTTCGCGATTTCGGCGAACTGCTGGAGCCGCACCGCCTGATCCGCGGTGCCGAACTGACCGTCGAGGCAGTAGCGCTCGCCGGCGATGACGGCCGTCGCCCAGCGGCCGCGGTAGCCGCCTTTCACGCCGTCGAAGGACTTCGCGTAGCTCTCCGGCGTGTCGAGCGGCGAGGGCTTCTGCACGGCGTCGTGGTCGCCGCCGCCATCGTCCTCGTCCGAGATGACGACGAGCGCGAGGAGCGCGTCGTCGCGAAGGAAGGAGGCGCCCTTGATCGTGTTCGAGCCGTCCGCGATGCGGTCCGTGAGCCCGAGGCGCGCACACTCGAGCGGGAGCTCGCGTGTGTTGCCGAGGACGCCGAGCTGAGCGCGGCACGAGAACTCGGCGTCGATGCCGTCATGACGCTCGAGCCACGGCATCTCCAGATCGCCCGGGCCGCACGTCCCGATAATCGGCGACTTCCCGCGCTCGCGGTGGAAATTGCCGGCCTCGCCGATGTCCGTGGAGACGATCGCGATGCGGTAATCGAGCTCCTCGCCCGCCGCCGTCTTGTACTCGTTGATCAGCTTGATGAAGCCCGGGAAGTTCGCCGCGAGCGCCTCTTGCTCCTTGTCCATCGAGCTCGAGTTGTCGATGACGAACACGATGTCCATCTTCCGGCACTCGATCGCCGGCGGCGGCGGGCCGGCGTCGCTCCCGAGACCGATGCTCCCGCCGGCGTCGTTGCCGTTCCCGTTCCCGTTGTTCGGAAACTCGCTCGAGCTCTCGCTCCCGCACGCGAGAAGGATCGCCGCCACGCCGACGCCAACGGAAAGGTACCGAAGCATCGATCGATCGTAGCTCAACGCAGTCGTCGCGCCGCGAGAAAGGCCTCCAGATCCGGATCCCCGAGCGCGATCGGTCGCAGGTATTCGGAGCTCTGACCGCGCTCCCAAAAGCCCTCGCCGCGCCTCGACCACGACGTCATGCGGTACCGAACGAGGCGCGCGCGCACCCACGTCGGCGGCGGGCCGGCCGCGAACGGATCCTTCGCCAGGAGCGGGTCGATGGCGTGGTCGCCGCGGAGCAGCTTGTCGACGATCTCGATGAGCCACGGCTCCTCGTCGTAGTTGCTCATCGCCGCGAACCACATCTGCCAGTCGAGCCGGTAGTGGTACGGCGATACGAGGCAGGGCCGTCGCCTCGGATCGCCGGGCTTGCAGGGGAGCTCGTATTCCTCCCAGCGCGCGCCGTCCCGCGACCCTTCGAGGACGATCTCGTCGCGCGTCCGGCTCACCGTCCCGAACGCGCCGTACGTGTTCACGAGGTGCAGAGGATCGAAGGAGGCATTCATCGCCTGCCGATCCGACAGCAGGTTGAGCGCCGGCCCCACGCTCAGGACCCCGACGAGGACCGCATATCCGTTCGCGATCCAGCGATGCGTCTTCGGCGCCTCGGGCGCGCGCCTCTTCCAGCGCAGGAAGTCGTCGTCCAGGCAGGCGATCGCGGGGACGATCGTGAGCCAGTTCAGAAAGGAGAGGTTCCCGCTGATGATGAGCGTGACCTGGAACGCGATGAAGATGCAGCCCGCGGCGCGGCGGAGCGGGCGCGGGCCCAGGATGAAGAACGGCACCACGAGCTCGACGAAGTGATTCACGAGCACGCCGCCCGTGTGGAACCAGCCCGGCATCTGGTGAAACAGCCACGAGATGGGGGAGGGGTTCGGCTGGGTCTCGTAGTGCGTGACGAGGCAGGTGAGGTCGCGCCAGCACTGGTCTCCGCGGATCTTGATGAGCCCCGCGCCGAGCATGACGCGCGCGATGAGCCATCGAAACATCCAGATGGTCGCCACCGGCGGCGCCGACGCGAACGGCCGCCACGTCCGCAGCGGACACATCGCCGCCGCGAGCATCCCCGTCTCGAGGAGCTGCATCTCCCAACCGTAGCCCCAGAAGATCTGCCCGACGCTGTAGAGCGAGAACTGGATCATCCAGAGCGCGATCATCACGCCGGCGTTGGTCACGCCGAGCACGACCGCGAGCGCGAGCACCATCCCCGCGCCGGTGACGGAGCGAAGCGCGAGGTCGCTCGACCACAGCCAGAAGACGGACGGCGTCGCGAGGAAGCCGCTCCACGACGAGCCGGTGAGCCGCGCGATCGTCGCGAGCCATCCGCGCATGGGCAGGAGCCCGTGCTCTCCGATCAGCGCGGGCCCCTGGAGGAAGGTCCCGAGGAAGGCCACGAAGTAGACCACCCCGAGCAGCCGCAAGATCGCGCTCCGCACGAGTGAAAAGCGCGCCCCGTCGGCGAGCCATCGGACGATGCGAGGGCGGTCGGCAAACGTCGAAATCTCTTCGGATTCCGGCACGGCGCATACAGCGTACCGCTTCGATGCGCGACGAGCCGGGCTTGCCTTATTTCGATGCGTGTCTAAATAGAGCGATATCGAATGACGGCCAAGAGCTCGCCCTTTGCCGCGCTCGCGGATCCCACCCGCCGCGCGGTCCTGAAGATGCTGCGTGGAGGTTCGAAGACGGCGGGGGAGATCGCGGACGCCTTTCATCTGACGAACCCGACGATGTCGCATCACCTCCGGGTGCTGCGGAGCGCGGGGCTCGTTCGATCGGAGCGCCGCGGGACGTCGATCGTCTACACGCTGCAATCGAACGTGCTCGAAGACATCGCGGCGGAGCTTCTCGAGCTTACCGAGCCGGCGGCGCGATCGAAGCGCCGGCCGGCGAACTGATTCTCTGACGACTGGAAGGACGGATAGGACGATGCGTAAGTTGAGCGCATGGGATGGGGTGGCGCTTCTGACGATCCTGGCGGCGTTCATCGCCACCTGGACGGTCTACGACCGGCTCCCCGAGCCGCTGCCGACGCACTTCGGGCTCGACGGCAGGCCGAACGGATGGATGCCGCGTGTGTACGGCGCGTGGGCGATCCCCGCGATCGCGTTCGCGCTCTGGCTCTTCATGCGCTTCATCGGGGTCGTGCTGCCGAAGAAGGACGAGCAGCGGCTCTCCATGAGCGCCATGCCGCTCGTGGCGGTGATGACGACCGTGTTCGTCTGCGCCGTTCACGTCGTCGTCCTCTACGTGGCGATCGTGCCGCACGTGGACGTCGTTCGGATCGTCTTCGCGTTGATGTCGATCTTCTTCGTCGGCCTCGGCCTCCTCATGCCGCGTCTCCGCCGGAACCCGATCATGGGGATTCGCACCCCTTGGACGCTGACGAACGAGGAGAACTGGGCGCGCACACACCGCGTCGCCGGCTACTCCATGGTCGGCGGCGGCGTCCTCGGCGGCGTGACCGCCCTCATCGGCGGTACGGTCGGCTCGCTCGCCGCGCTCCTGTGCTTCCTGGCCGCGGGCATCATCCCCGCGATCTGGTCGCTGCTCTACGCGCGCCGCCAAGATCCGAGCTGAATTCGCGCTATCTTCGAGCCGTGAAGCTGATCGTCCTCCGCGCCGGCGACGCCGCCGCGCCCGTGGCCGCCCGTCGCGGCGAGTTCTTCTCCTGGATCCGTCGCGAAGGCGACCCGGCGTGGAGCGGGGAGTGGCACGAGCACGACGTTCGCAACGTCGACGTGCCGCTCCCGAAGCTCGGCGACGGTACCGCCTTCGTCATCACCGGCTCGAGCAGCAGCGTCACCGAGCGCGCGCCGTGGATGCTCCGCACGGAGGAGCTCATCCGCCGGCTGCACGAGGCCAAGGTCCCGATGCTCGGCATCTGCTTCGGCCATCAGATGATCGGCCAGGCCCTCGGCGGGCTCGTGGCGAAGAATCCGAACGGTCGTGAGATCGGCACCGTCGACGTCACCATCACGGACGACGGCGCGCCCCCGGATCCGCTCCTCGCGGGCCTGCCGAGGACGTTCACCGCGAATCACTCGCACGTCGACAGCGTCGTCACGCTGCCGCCCGGCGCGCGCCGTCTGGGTTTCACGTCGCTCGAGCCGAACGCGATGTTCTCGGTCGGGCCGACGACGAAGTGCGTGCAGTTCCATCCCGAGTTCGACGGCGACTCGATGCGTGGCTACGTCGAGGCCCGCGCTCACTTGATCGACGCGGAGGGCCTGGACTCCAAGGCGATCCACGCGCGCTCGGTCGACGCTCCGCACGGCGCGGAGACCCTCCGCAACTTCCTCCGCCTCGTGCGCTGACGCGGGCTACTCGAGCGACAGCGCGGTGAGCCCGCCATGCTCGGCGGTGTAGAAGCTCTTCGCGTCCGCCGCGAGACAGGGCCGTACGAACCCGGTCGACAGGCGCCGAACCGCTGAGGCGCCGTCCTTCGGCACCGCGAGGACGTCGTCGTGATCGAGCACGCAGAGGTACCGCGCGTTTCCGACGAGGTCGAAGCTCTGATGCGGGTGAGCGAGCTTCACCAGCACGCGGCGATGCTCCGGCGTGCCGTCCTCGCGCACGATCGTGTTTCCCTCCGCGCCGACGTACACCCCCGCTCCGTCGAGCACGAAGTTCGTGGCGTTGGTCTTCGCCGCGAGCATCAGCGGCGGGCGGTCGTGCTCCGGCTCGGCGACGTCGCGGACCTGCACGCGCCGCGCGAACGTCAGTCGCTTCGGCGGGATGAGCGAGACGTTCCGCTCCATCCACGCGAAGCGATCGCCGTCCGTCGCGAGCGCGTCCTCCACGCCCCACGCCGCTTCCTTCGAGGTCTGGACCGTCAAGACACGCTTCTCGAGCTTCGGCGTGAAGATGTCGATCTCGGCGCCGTCGGTCGTGCCGCGCAGCACGAGCGCGCGGTCGGTCGTCGCCGCGATGCGGAAGAGGTCGGGCGGCACGTCCGGATCGAGGACCTTCAGGGTGCTCGTCGCCAGCTCGTAAGCGACGAGGCGGCCGCGCCCCGTGACCCGATCGGCGATCCTGGGCTTGCGCTTCGACGGATCGAACGGAAATAGCCCGAAGAACGCGACCCCCTTCACGAGCGCGAGCCCGACCGGCACCTCGTCCTCGAACGGGAGCAAGACATTCCCGAGCCCCGCGTCCTTGCTCGCCGAGACGAGGCCTTCCTGCGTCGCGAGGAGCAGCGACGTGCCGTCGTCGACCGCGGCGCGGACGAGGTAGTTTCCGGCGATCCGCGTCTGGCCCACGCCGCCGTCGACGTCGACGATCGGAGGTGCCAGGACCACGTTGCTCACGACGGCCGCGGGCGCCGCGTCGTGCGTCGCCGGCCGCTGCTCCTTCGATGTCTTCGAGCAGGCGGCGAGCGCCACGACCAGAGCCGGTCCCCAGGTAGCTCGCATCGGTCTCGCTTCTACTCGTTTCGGGGTAGGTTGTCCGCGTCGATGTCGCCGCTCGCTTACGTCGTGCTCTTCTTCGCCGGCGCGGCGGGCGGGGCGCTCAACTCCGTCGCCGGCGGAGGCAGCTTCATCGTGTTTCCCACGATGCTGATCTTCGCCGGGATCGGCGACGTCGCCGCGAACGCCACCACCGCCGTCGCGCTCTGGCCCGCCGGCCTGGCGAGCGCAGGCGCGTACCGCCAGTTCCTCGGGCGCTTCGAGCGGCGCACGCTCATCGCGCTCTCGGTCATCGCCGCGATCGGCGGCGGCCTCGGCGCGAAGCTGCTCCTCGTGACGAGCGACCGCACGTTCGCGAAGCTCCTCCCGATCCTGATGATCACCGCCGCGGTCGTCTTCACCTTCGGGCCTCGCATCAACGCGGCCGCGAAGGGGAGGCAGCTACCGCTCGTCTTCGGCGCGATCCTGCAGCTCGTGATCTCCACGTACGGCGGCTACTTCGGCGGCGGCATGGGCATCATGATGCTGGCCACGTTCACGCTCATGGGGATGGCGCACCTCCATGAGATGAACGCGCTGAAGACGATCCTCGGCCTCCTCATCAACGGCGTCGCGCTCGTGGCGTTCTTCATGGACGGGAAGGTCGCCGTCGACGCAGCGATCCCCGCGGCGGTGGGCTCGATCGCCGGCGGCTACGCGGGCGCCGCCCTCGCGCGGCGCGTCGATCCGAAGCACGTCCGGAAGATCGTGCTCGTCGTCGCGTGGTCACTCGTGTGCTGGTTCAGCTAC
This sequence comes from Labilithrix sp., assembly GCA_046351255.1. Taxonomy (GTDB): domain Bacteria; phylum Myxococcota_A; class Polyangia; order Polyangiales; family Polyangiaceae; genus Labilithrix. The sequence goes on along the minus strand of JAXLYU010000020.1, from coordinate 28,150 downwards.
CGTGCGCTGCGCAAGTAGCCCTGGCAGAGGAAGTTGTAGACCTCCTCCACGATGCGGTCCTCGGGGTAGCCGAGGTCGCGCATCGTCACCTGGTACATGATCTCCTTCATGGCCCCGAGGCTCATGATGGAGAACATGCGAACGTCGCCGGGAGCGACGATGCCGCGCTCCTGACCGTCGGTGAGCGACCCCTCGAGGAGCTGACCGATGGCCTCGTAGAAGCTCATCAGTTTCTTGTCGAGCTCGGGGTCGAGCCCGACCGCGTCGGAGAGCAGGATCTTCGTCGTGGCTCGATCCTCGAGGAGGGCGTGAACGATGGCGCGGATGTTCTGCCGGACCTGCTCGCCGACCGAGCGATGGGGATCGTCGGTGTCGACGCGGACGATGGACGCTCCGATGCGCGCGAACGTCTGGTCGATGATCTCGTCGAAGATCGCGCGCTTGTCCTCGAAGTACGAATAGAACGTGCCGCGGGCGATGCCGGCCGCGGCCACGATGTCGTCGATCTTGGCCGCGTGGTAGCCGTGCTTCGCGAAGACATCGCGTGCATTCTGCAGGATCTGCTGGCGGCGCTCTGTCTTGTCCAAGCTCGGCGCTCAGTATCTCACAAGCGGCGAAAGTCTCCGCCATGGATCGGCGACTATCCACCGCGGAATCGGGGGCGAAATCGGGCATCTCTGACCCGTCCCGACACCTGCGGAGGACAGGACAGCGGGAGCTGGAACGGATATGCTTCCGTGGCCGTTCGAGTAGCGACGCGCGCGCTGATGACGTGAGAAATCCCAAGCAACCGCTTCCTCCGAGACTGTCGCAGCCCGACGGCTACGAAGTGCAGTCGCGGCCTCCGCCATCGGGAGGAAGTGGCGTGCGCGAGCAGCTCGAGCCCGAGGGGTTCTTCGACGACCCGCAGGACGAGACGCGCCCTGCGCTCGGCGACGAATCGAAGAAGGCGCTCGAGATGGCGGAGAAGCGTCGCAAGACGCTCCAGCCCATCATCGACAAGGACGCGGAGACGGCGGCGATGAAGCCGACCGACTACCACGCTGCCCTCGATCGCCTGAAGGCGCAGCGCGCGAGCCAGGCCCCGCCGGCGATCCCGCCCGCCGACAAGACGACGCGCGATCGCCCGCGCGAGGAGCGGTCGGATCCCGCCTTCGCGCTCGCGCAGCTGACCGCGCAGCGCATGTCCGGTGCGTCCGCGCCTGCGCCGCCCATGAGCCGTCCGCCGCCCTCGTCGCCGCCCGGTCTCGGCAACGGCATCACGGGCACCGGTCCGAACCGTCCGCTCTCGCTCGAGGCGGCGAACGCGATCCCGAGCGCGCGCGATCTCGCGGCGAACGTCCGTCGCTCGATGGTCGACGCGAAGCCCACGCCGAGCCCGTCCGTACCGCCGCCGCCGGCGGTCATGACGGACGATCCCGACGTCATCAAGAGCCTCCTCGGCGGTCCAGTCCCCGCGCCGCCGCGCGTCTCGCAGCAGGAGTCGCCGATCAGCGGCAACACGATGCCGCTCAACCTGAACCAGCTCGGGCTGAAGCCGAGCACGGGACCCGTTCCGCTCGCGCCACAGCGTACGCCCGCGCCGATCGCGGTCGTCGGCAACAAGGGCGGCGTGATGGTCACGGATCGTCCTGGCTCGATGCCGCCGGCCGGCTTCGGGGGCTTCCCGAAGACGCCGCCGTCCGTGGCCCCCGCCGTGCGCCCGCAGATGCCGAGTCGCCCGCCGGGCGCGTTCGGCCCGAGCCCGAGCACGCCGCCGAAGCAGTACGACTTCAAGCGCTGGTCATCGCCCGAGATCTCGGAGATGCCGAACGACGGCTCGCCGGTCACGTTCCAGGTCTACACCGCGCAGGACGTCGCGCAGGGCCGAGGCCCGATGCGCAGCCTGCCGATGATCGAGTCGCAGCAGAAGTCGGGCGGCAGCATCGCGATGAAGATCGGCCTCGCCCTCCTCGGCGGCGTCATCGTCCTCATCACCGCGGCCGCGGTCATCATGGTGTCGACCGACGAGCCGAAGAAGACTCCGACGCCGAGCACACCGCCGCCATCCGCCACGCCTTCGGTCGGCACGCTCGCCCCCGACGTGCCGAGCGTGCTCGTGATCCCGGGCGATCCCCCGCTGCCGGACGAGCCCGCCACGACGGCCACGACGAAGAAGCCGCCGAAGCCCGCGCTCCCGCCCGCGCCCGTCGCGAAGCCTCCCTCCGCTTCCGTCACGCCGCCGCCGAATCCGTACGGCAAGCCCTGAGCCTTCAGGGATCGACTGCGAAGCGCGCTCGTCGAGCTCAGAGCGACTCTCGGTCGCCCGGCTTGATGTCGAAATCGATGCCCGCGCCGAACATGAAGCCGCCGAAGAGCGAGCCGTCGGAGAACGTCGGCCCGCCGTCCGCGCTCGCACGAACGAAGAGGGCGAAGATGTCCGCGCGGACGACGTCGAAGCGCGCCGCCGCGCCGATCTTCGGCCCCCACGCCACGATCGTCTGATCGCGGGTGGCGCGATCGACGCCGACGATGAAGATGCCGGGATCGAACCCGATGCGGAAGCGGTCGATCACGATGTCGAAGTCGCACGTGAGCCGGAGGGCCTTCACGCCGAGCCCGAACTCCGTGCTCCCGAAGAAGCCCCGCGCGGCGCCGTACACCGCGAAGTACTTCATCGGCTGCGCGCCGAACGCGACGCCGATGTCGGCGCCGTTGACGGGGAGCTTCTCGAGCGAACGAATCCCGTATCCGCCGTCGACGCGGATCCCCGCCGGGACGCTCTTCTTCTTCGGCGGCGGCGCCGGCGGCGCGGGCTGCTCCGGCGCTGGGGCGGACGTCGCCGGCGCCGGGGTCGGCACCTGCTCGATGATGACGCCGCCGTTTTGCGTCGTGGTCGGCGACTCCTGCGCGAAGGCGAGCGAAGTCGTCGAGAGCACCGCGAACAGAGGCAGGAAGAGCGCGCGCTTTTTCATGGGCAGATGGGTCCCGAGTTGGCCGAGCCGCTGGTGGTGCTCGTCGAGCTGGTGACGACGCCCGACGTCGAAGAGGACGAGGTGAGGCCCGAGGTCGAGAGCGAGCCCGACGTCGTCGACGAGCTCGCGTTGTTCGACTCGTAGCGCGCCGTCCGCGCCTTGCCCGCGGCGAGCGCGCGCTCGCAGATCTGGCTCCCGCGAATCGCTTCGCACGATTGATCGCGGATGCACTGCGTCTCGGTCGTCGTGTACGCGGGATCGATGCGCGTGATCGAGGTCTGTCCGCAGCCGGTGTCCTTCTCGTAGTAGTGACGGCACTCGATCTGCCGCGCGTCGAAGGTGGCGCCGCAGCAGTCCTCGAGGTGGGCCACCGCCTCCTCGCACCAGATCACGTCCTGCCGGAACTGGGTGTCGTCCTCCTCGTGGTCGTCGGTGGTGCAGGCCATCATGACCGCGACGCCCACGCCCGCGAGGACGCCGACCGGCATCCGCCGGGAGAGGGAAGAGCTCACGCCGCCGAGGACAGCACGGCGCGTGCCGGTGAGGAAAAACTCGTGCATTCCACGCCCACCGTCCCGATGGGGGATGGTGCCGATGTCAGTCCTGTTGCCCTTGGAACACATGAGGAGAGGCCACATCGCGACGCCTGGCGCGAAAAGACACCCGTGCCGCGGTTCGTAACCAGAGGAATTCATGCGACTTTGTGTCAGGTCTTCGGCGGCTCGCGGCCCCCCGAATTGGTTTGCCGCGCCGCCGAAAGCGCGTACCCTGGCGGACTGAACTGACGTGTCAGTCCAGGACGGCCCCTCCTCTTCGAGGGACCGCTCCTCCTCTACATGTCCGCTCTTCAGCTGGAGCCCGCAATGACCGCTGCCGTGAACAAGCGCTTCCTCGCGATCGGAATGGATGTCGGTTCGACGACCGTGAAGGCCACCGTGGTCGACCCGGAGTCGAAGAAGATCCTCTGGAGCGACTACCAGCGTCACCACACGAAGCAGCCGGAGAAGGTCCTCGAGCTCCTCACGACGATCTACGAGTCGTTCCCGGATCACCCGAAGGACGCGTGGCGCATCTTCCTCACCGGCTCGGGCTCGGCCCCGCTCGCGGAGTCGACGGGCGGCAAGTTCGTCCAGGAAGTGAACGCGGTCACGCTCGCGGTCGAGCACCTCCATCCCGACGTCCTCTCCGTCATCGAGCTCGGCGGCCAGGACGCGAAGATCATCATGTTCAAGGAGGACTCCACGACGGGCGACAAGACCGCCCTCGCCTCCATGAACGACAAGTGCGCGTCGGGCACGGGCGCGACGATCGACAAGTGCTTCCTCAAGGTGAACGCGCCGCCGGAGCTCGTCACCACGCTCCGCTTCGACGACTCCAAGCTTCATCACGTCGCCGCGAAGTGCGGCGTGTTCGCGGAGACGGACATCGTCAACCTGATCAAGTCGGGCATCCCCTCGACCGAGGTCCTCTGCTCGCTCGCCGACGCGATCGTCATGCAGAACCTCTCCGTCCTCACGCGCGGCAACACGCTGAAGGCGCGTGTCCTCCTCCTCGGCGGACCGAACACGTATCTCCCGTTCCTCCAGGACTGCTGGCGCCTGCGTATTCCGCAGATCTGGCAAGAACGTGGCTACGACTACCCGAAGGACGTCCCGATCGAGGAGCTCGTCTTCGTCCCCGAGAACGCGCAGTACTACGCCGCATTCGGCGCTGTGCTCTACGGCCTGCACGAGCCCGCGACCGTCGGCTGGCTCAAGGGCACCGAGGCGCTCCAGGAGTTCATCACCCACGGCCGCAAGGCGCGCCTCGGCGAGACCGCGGGCCCCCCGCTCTCGAAGGACGAGCAGGAGCTCCTCGAGTTCCGTGAGCTCTACAAGATCCCGAAGTTCTCGCCCGCCGTGTTCACGCCGGGTCAGAAGGTCCAGGCCGTCATCGGCCTCGACGGCGGCTCGACCTCGAGCAAGGCCGTCATCGTCGACTACGAGGACGGCAAGATCCTCGGCAAGGCCTACCAGCTCTCGAAGGGCAACCCCATCCAGGACACGAAGGAGCTGCTCACCCAGCTCAAGAAGTTCGTGACCGATCAGGGCGCGGAGCTCGAGATCAAGGGCTTCGGCGCCACCGGCTACGCCGCCGACGTGCTCGAGGAGTGCGTGAAGAGCGACGTGAACATCGTCGAGACGGTCGCGCACATGCTGTCGTCGGTTCACTTCTTCGGCGACGTCGACGTCATCTGCGATATCGGCGGCCAGGACATCAAGGTCCTGTTCATGAAGAACGGCGATATCGCCAACTTCCGCCTCTCGAACAGCTGCAGCGCCGGCAACGGCACGCTCCTCCAGGCCACGGCCGACTCCTTCGGCGTCGCCGTCACCGACTTCGCCGACGTCGCGTTCAAGGCCGACCTCGCGCCGAAGTTCAGCTACGGATGCGCGGTCTTCCTGGAGACGGACCGGGTCAACTTCCAGAAGGAAGGCTTCTCGAAGGAAGAGATGCTCGCGGGCCTCGCGCAGGTCCTCCCGAAGAACGTGTGGCAGTACGTCGTCCAGATCCCGCGCCTCGCGTCGCTCGGTCGCAAGTTCGTCCTCCAGGGCGGCACGCAGTACAACCTCGCGGCGGTCAAGGCGCAGGTCGACTACATCAAGGAGCGCGTGCCCAATGGCGAGGTGTTCGTTCACCCGCACACGGGCGAAGCGGGCGCCATCGGCGCGGCGATGGAGACCCTCCGCGTCGTGAAGCGCAAGGGCAAGTCGTCCTTCATCGGCCTCGATCAGACGATCGCGCTCGAGTACACGACGAAGAACGACGAGGAGACGGTCTGTCACTTCTGTCCGAACGAGTGCAAGCGCACGTTCATCGACACGAAGACGCCCGACGGCAACACGAGCCGCTACATCGCGGGCTTCTCCTGCGAGAAGGGCACCGTCGAGTCGAACGAGGCGATGCTCGCGCTCGTCGCGGACCGCAAGAAGACGGCGCAGCAGTTCCCCAACATGGTGGACTACGAGGCGAAGCGCTGCTTCATGCACTTCTACAACCCGGCGCCGCAGCCGGAAGAAGGCTCGCCCATCAAGGACATCGAGGTCCGCAAGGGCATCTTCGGCCAGCGCCGCGTCGAGATCACGCGCCCGTTCAAGCGCTCGTCGAAGGAGGCGGCGGAGAAGCGGAGGAGGATTCGCATCGGCATCCCGCGCGTCCTGAACCTCTACTCCACCGCGCCCTTCTTCCGCGCGTACCTCCAGTCGCTCGGCATCCAGAAGCAGAACATCGTCTTCTCCGACGAGACGACGGAAGAGATGTGGGTCGAGGGCGGCAAGTACGGCTCGATCGATCCCTGCTATCCCAGCAAGGTCGCGCAGGCGCACGTCCACAACCTGCTCTTTCACCAGCACACCGAGAAGAAGCCGCTCAAGTACATCTTCTTCCCCATCCTCACGCACGTGACGAACTTCGTCGCGGACACGATGGATAACGCGTGCTGCCCGATCGTCGCGGGCGCGCCCGAGGTCATGAAGGCCGCCTTCACGAAGGAGGTCGACTTCTTCGCCTCCCGCGGCATCGAGTACGTCGACCCGGCGCTCTCGTTCGTCGAGCCGAACCTCATGGCGAAGCGCCTCTTCGACTGCTGGGGCGAGCGCCTCGGCATCACCGAAGACGAGAACGACCACGCCTGCCGCGAGGGCTGGAAGGCGCTCACGATGTTCGAGAAGGACGTCGAGGAGAAGGGCCGCGCCATCCTCGAGACGGTCGAGGCGGAGAACCGCGTCGCGATCCTCCTGCTCGGTCGCCCCTACCACTCGGACCCGGGCCTCAACCACGGCATCCCCGAGGAGTTCCAGGTCCGCGGCTACCCGATCCTCAGCGTCCGCTCGATCCCGAAGGACCGCGCGTACCTCGACCGCTACTTCAAGGAGGAGCTCGAGGCCGGCGTGATGAAGACGCCGCTCGAGCTGAACCACGTCTGGCCGGAGAACTACTCCGTCAACAGCGCGCAGAAGGTCTGGGGCGCGGTCTTCGCGGCGCACCACCCCAACGTCGTCGTGCTCGACCTCTCGTCGTTCAAGTGCGGCCACGACGCGCCCGTCTACGGCCTCATCGACTCCATCATCGAGAAGTCGAAGACGCCGTACGCAGCGCTCCACGACATCGACGCGAACAAGCCCGCGGGCTCGATCAAGATCCGCGTGAAGACGTACACGCACGCGCTGAAGCTCCACGAGGAGCGCCTCGAGGACGCAGCCAAGCGCCGTGATCAGCTCGAGAACCTGATCGACAACAAGCGCCTCGAGCTCCTGCAGCTCAAGGCGCAGCAGATGAGCGCTCGCCGCGTTCAGGATCCCGCGCTCGTCGCGCAGATCGAAGAGCTCCGCGCGAAGCTCGCGGCGTACGTGCCCCACGAGGGCCGCCCGATGGAACCCGAGCCCGCTCCGAAGAACATCGTGAAGCTGGGACGCAAGACGACGGACGGGAAGATCGTTCCCGTCCTCACCGATTCGACGAACGCGGCTGAGTGAAGGAATAGACGGAGAAAACCATGAGCAACCAGATCACCACCGTCACCGCCAAGAAGACCAAGCTCCCGATCGCGGGACAGGCCCTCGACCTCGAAGCCGAGATGAAAAAGTTCGAGGAAGAGGAGCGCAAGCGCCTCGGTCTCGATGGCAAGGTCGAGCAGTGGGTCGAAGACATGGTCGGCCTCGGCTTCAAGAAGTCGGAGCGCTCCAAGGTCACCCTCCTCATCGGCGGCCTCACCCTCGCGCAGGATTACCTCATCGAAGGCGCGCTGAAGGGCATTGGCTACAACGTCCAGATGCTCGACTGCCCGACGACGGAGGCGTTCCAGACGGGCAAGGAGTTCGGTAACCGCGGCCAGTGCAACCCGACGTACTTCACCGTCGGCAACCTGGTTCAGTACCTCATCACGCTGCGCGACAAGCACGGCATGACGGCGAAGGAAGTCGTCGAGAAGTTCGTCTTCCTCACCGCCGGCGCGTGCGGCCCGTGCCGCTTCGGCATGTACGTCACCGAGTACCGCAAGGCCCTCCGCGACGCCGGCTTCGACGGCTTCCGCGTCATGCTCTTCCAGCAGACGGGCGGCATCAAGCAGGCGACCGGCGACGAGGTCGGCCTCGAGCTGAACCCGCTCTTCTTCTGGTCGATCGTGAAGGGCATGATCGCCGGCGACGTCATCAACGCCATCGGCTACCGCCTGCGCCCGTACGAGGTCGTCCCCGGCTCGACGAACAAGGCGCTCGAGGCCTCGAAGAAGGTCATCTACGACGCGCTCGAGGCGCGGGAGAACATCCTCGGCGCGCTCTGGAAGTGCAAGCCGATCCTCCGGCAGGTCGAGGTCGACAAGACCATCGTGAAGCCGAAGGTCTCCATCATCGGCGAGTTCTGGGCGATGACGACCGAGGGTGACGGCAACTACCAGCTCCAGCAGTTCCTCGAGCAGGAAGGCGCCGAGTGCGACATCCAGCTCCTCGCGGCGTGGATCCTCTACACGCTCTGGGAAGTGAAGAACGACACGAAGGAGCGCCAGGACCTCCGCGAGTTCGACACCGCGAAGTACGGCCTCGGCGGCGGCGGTCCGCTCGTCGTCCTGCAGAAGCTCGCCATCGGCTACGCCGGCGACTTCGGCATCCGCGCGCTCTTCCAGACCTTCGCGCACGTGACGGGCCTCTACGGCTTCAAGCTCCCTGACATGGAGAAGATCGCCGAGGTCGCGCACGGGTACTACAACAACGACCTCCGTGGCGGCGAAGGCCACATGGAAGTCGGCAAGCTGATCATGAACGTCGTCCACTCGAAGGCGCACATGACGCTCAGCGTGAAGCCCTTCGGCTGCATGCCGAGCGCGGGCGTCTCCGACGGCGTCCAGTCCGCCATCACCGAGAAGTTCCCGGGCACCATCTTCTGCCCGGTGGAGACCTCCGGCGACGGCCGCGTCAACTTCTACTCCCGCGTCCAGATGTACCTCTTCAAGGCGAAGCAGGCGGCGCAGGCCGAGTACCAGCGCGCCCTCGACGAGAACGGCGTCACGCGCGAGCAGGTGAAGGCCTTCCTCGAGGCGAGCCCGAAGTTCCGCAGCCCGTTCTACAAGGCGGCGCACGTGTACTGCGGCAACAACGCCGACCTCGTCGCGGCGGTGGCCCCCTACATCACGAAGACGCGCAGCGAGCGCTGGAAGGCGCGCATCACGAGCTTCGTGACCGGCACGAAGAAGACGGTCGAGGAGACGCCGCACATGGTCGTGAACTTCTTCGTCAAGGCGAAGGAGGACGCCCCGGTCATCGCCGAGCGCGTGAAGGAAGACCTCACCCTCTTCCGCGAGCTCCGCGCGATGAAGAAGGCGGCCAAGAAGAACGCCGCCAGCGCCCCGATCCAGACGATGGACGCGGCGGCCGAAGAGTAAGACCGAGCGCGCCAGCGCTGCTGCGCACCACGCACGGCGTCGATCCTCCCGGGTCGGCGCCGTTCGCCGTTCCGGCGTCCGGCTCTGGCGGCTCGTTCGAGCGCTGCTACTTCTGCGGCTTGAGCAGCACGTAGCCTTCGCTGTCGATCGTCACGACGCCTTCCTTCAGGAGACCGCCGATCGCGCGCTTGAACGCCTTCTTGCTGAGGCCGAAGAGGTCGCGGATGTCCTCGGGGCTCGACTTGTCGCCGATGCGCGGCGGGCTCGGGCCCTTCAGGCGCTCGAGGATGCGGCCCGCGTCGTGCTCGCGCTCCTCGTGCGCGTGGCCGCGGAGGGAGAGCTCGATCCGGCCGTTGGGGAGCACGGTCGTGACGCGGAACTTCGCGGCGTCGCCGCGGCGGAGGTTGTGGGGCTCCTCGCGGGGGACGCGCCCGACGTACGCGCGCTCGACGATCACGAAGAGGCCGTGCTGTGCATCCTCGCGCCAGGCCTCTCCTTCGACCCACTCGTCGGTGCGCCACTCGGCGCGGTCCCGGTCGAGCATCTCGCTGACGCGCATGGTCCCCGCGAAGCGCCCCGTGTCGTCGAGGTAGAGGCCGATCGGGTAGCGGTTACCGGCGTGGACGTCCGCGGTCTGCTCCTTGAACGGGACGAGGAGATCCTTGGCCATGCCCCAGTCGAAGAAGGCGCCGAACTTCGTCAGCTCCTTCGCCTGGAGGAACGTCACCTCGCCGAGCTCGAGCTTCGCGCGGCGCGTGGTGGCGAGCGGTCGGGCTTCGGAGTCGAGGTAGATGAAGACGTCGACCTCGTCGCCCTCCTTCGCCCCCTCGGGGATCTCGCTGCCGATGAGCAACACGTCCTCGTCGCCGACCGCGAGGATGGCGCCCGGCGAAGCGAATCGCCGGATCGCGAGCCGGTGGTGGTGGCCGAGAAACTCGTCGATGCTCATGGGAACCGGTGAGACGTAGCACGTTGCTCGCCGCAGAGCGTCCCCCGTTCGCCGGCAAGCTCGAGGATTGGCGCGTCCATGACCGCGTGGCGCGTGCGAAGAGCATGCGAGCACGGGCGACCGCTACGGTCCGAGGTGCGCTCGGATCTCGCGCTTCGAGAGCTGGCGGATCGATCTCGCGTAGCGCTGCTCGTCCCAGAGGTCGCGCACGGACGCGTGTGCGCGGGCCCGGTGCGCCTCGCGCGGGTCGACCTTCGCGATGGCGTCGCGAACGAACGCGACCGCATCCGGACCGTACTCGAGCGGCAGCGTCGCGATCGTGACCGCGTACCAGATGCCGCGTACGCGGCGGAGCTGGAGGTCGGGCGAGAGGACGCGCACATCGGGCCGGGCGCGGGCGAGGCGCGCGACGCTCGCGCGCTTCCGCGGACGGCGCGGCATCTCCGCGAGCGCGCCCGTGCGCGGGTGCACGAAGAAGCGCCACGGCATGGACGGCCGCCCGTAGCGATCCGGTCCCCAGAACCTCCCCTCGGCGTCCTGCCAGACGCGCTCGACGACGTACTCGCGGAGGTGGTCCATCACGTGCTTCTGGATCGCGCTCGTCGCCGAGAGCTGCGCTGCGATCTCGGACCGGACCTTTCGCCATGGTCGGCCGACGTTCGACCGGAGGTACCGTTCGAGCGGCGCGAGGTTGTCGCTCAGGTTCTTCTCCGCGTAGAAGCCACCCATCGGCTCGCGGAGCGGCAGGTCATCGTCGCCGCCGCCGCCACCGCCGCGCCGACCAAGCCCACTCTCGCACTCGTTGTCACGAGCGCGCACGCGGACCATGTTTCGCACCCGGCGCCGCGGATAGCCCCGCGTGTGACCCCAGCGGGGCCGCTCGATGATGATTTCATGCATGTCGGAGCGCATGGGCGAGCCTCATGGATGAGCACGGGGCGCGGCGCGCGCAAGAGGCGCTACGCTCGGGAGACGCTTGAAGCTTCAGTACCTCTCCGACCTCCACCTCGAGCTCCACGCGGACGGCGGCCTTTCGTTCGTCGACTCGCTCGATCCGAGCGGCGTCGACGTGCTGGTCGTCGCGGGGGACTTCGCGGTCGGGAAGGGGATCGGCCCAGCGCTCGATCTCCTCTGCGGCCATTACGCGGCCGCGAAGGTGCTCTATGTCCACGGCAACCACGAGTTCTACGGGTCGAATCGCGAGCGTGTCGTCGCCGAGACGCGCGCGGCGTGCGCTCGGAACGCGAACCTGGCGTGGCTCGATGGCGACGTGGTCGAGCTCGGCGGCGCCCGCTTCGTCGGGACGCCGCTCTGGTTCCGTGAGCCGGTGGGGGCCGGCTATCTCTCGCGCGGCATGAGCGACTTCGTGCAGATCGAAGGCTTCACGGGCTGGGTCTACGCCGAGAACGCCCGCGCGCTCGATTTCCTCGAGCGCGAGCTCCGTGCCGACGACGTCGTGATCACGCACTACCTCCCCGTGGAGGCGAGCATCGCCCCGCGATGGAAGGGCAACGCGCTGAACCCGTTCTTCCTTTGCGACGTGGAGACGCTCATGCGCGCCCGCGCCCCGCGCGTCTGGATCCACGGCCACACGCACGACTCGATCGACCTCACGATCGGCGCCACGCACGTGCTCGCGAACCCCTTCGGCTACGTGAGCTACGAGCTCAATCGGAGCTTCCAGCCGCGGGCCCTCATCGAGCTCTAGACGATCGCCCACCGCGACCGCCTCTGTGTGTACGACGGAGCTCGCGAAGAGGCGAGGACGGAGCGGGGGCGGCGGCGTCCCGGCGCGGGCGGTCGGCCATGCGCATTCGCCCACGCACGAGCGGCGGCGCGCGGCTTGGCGGCGGCCGCGGCGCTCGGCTTGGCGGCGGCCGCCGTCCGTTCACCAGAACCGGGGTAGCTCGTGGAGCTCCATCGGACCGCCGCCCATCTCGGCCCAGCCCGAGCGCGCGAGCCAGGTGCGCGGCGCGCTCACGGGCGTCTCATGGACCTCGTCATCGAGGTTGCGGGCGCGGAGGCGCGCGAGCATCTCGGGTGGCGGGCGCGCGCACGCGCGCTCGGACCAGAGCGTGATCCAGCCGATGGAGGTGCGGTCGTCGAGGGAGTGCATCGTCTCCTCGGAGATGGGCCCGCCGCCCTCGAAGTCGTGCTTGCGCTCGTTGAAGAGGACGTAGACGAGCGCGTTGCGCGTCTGCGTCGGCGTGCGGAGCTCGCGGCGATGGTGGCGGTCGCGGAAGAGGCTTCCGCGACGCATCGCGATCGCGTTCACGGCGAGGGCGATGCGCGAGAACAGCTTGCGCATCTGATCCGACAGATCGCCACGGTCCTCCCCCTCGACGATGAAATGCAGATGGTCGTGCTGCACCGAATGATGCACGACGCGCACGCCCTGGCTCTTGGCACGCGCGAGCTGCCCGACGATCGCGCGATAGATGCGCTCGCTGCGCAGGCTGGGCGCGCCCCTCACGCGCCGAATGGAGACGTGCACCGGATGCCGCCGGTCATGGACCTCGCGCGCCACGTGCGACACGAACCCGACCCGCTCCGGACGCGGCCTCCGCCCGAGCTCCACGCCACGGCGACGCTTTCGCGGCTCCTTCGGCAACGACAGTCCCCCGCGCGCGCTCGCGAACGGAGCTGCTCCTGCCCTTCCGGAGTGCTTCGGAGCCCCCGCCATGCGTCCAATCTAGCCCACTCGTCCGAAGAATGCAATTCGGCGCCTATGAGGAAAAGTAGCCACGTGGAGCATTTGAGCGTTCGAGCATTTGGGGCGGGCACGAGCATCGGCCGGCTCGACCGCGCGTGTCACGTTCGCAAACGGTCGCGGCCCACGCGCCCCTGGCGGTGGGCGTGAGGGGACGCATTCGTGCGGAATGCGGAGAAGGGGCTTTGTCCTCGCAGAGCGCCGCGCTCCGCGCCTGGGCGAATCGCGCGTGGGCGGCCACCTGCGCTGGGGACCGCGCGGCGAGCGCCGACTCCGCGACTCGGCCGCCGTCATTCGGCATGTGGGGCGGGCTCGAGCATCGGCCAGGTGTGTGCTGAACCTCGGGCCCCCTGCTGCTGGTTCCGGAGACTCTGACCGCATCCGTTCCGGAGAATCTGCGCGGTCCCCGGTGAAGCCCCCGACTCCGCCGAAGGACCATCCGCGCCCGGGCGACCGGTGGGATGCACGAGATGTTGAAGCGGCATGCGATCCAGGTTCTCCGCGAGGCGGAGGGAGCACACGCAGACAGGAAGTCGCCAAGCACTGGCGGAGTGAGCGGGCAGGCGGTCGGTTCGGACGATCGAGTCCGAGCCGGCCGTCGCCACCGTCGACGATGCGGGCCGAGCGCCGCCGCCGGCCCATCAGTCGGCCGTCGTCGACGTGGCCGAAGTCGTGCTGCGTGAGCTCGCCCGGCAGTCCTTCGAACCGCACGACAGGTTGGTCACTTGCGGCGCAGCGACGCGACCACGTCCGAACGTCAGCGGCGCGAGCCGGCGTGTCCACTTCTTCGCCACGCGGCGGAAGTACTCGACGCCACGGGTGACCAGCCGTGGATCGACGTGACGCGCTCGTGGAGAACGAGCAGACCGAGACGATCGTGCGCACGCTCGTCGTGCACTTCGAGCGCCTCGGCGGCGTTCCGCTCGTCGCTGTCTTTGAGCAGCCGAAGACGATCGTGAAGACGTGGCGACACGGGTCGTCGTCGAATACAACCCGACCTTCGCGCAGGCGATGCTCGCGATGGGCGTCGGCGTCGAAGTCTGTTGGCCCGCGCGCGGTCGAGGAGAAGGGCGCCGTCGAAGATCTCGTGAAGTGGGTCAATGGCTCTTCTTCGAAGCAGCGGCGCTTCGCCTTGACGATCACGACCTCGCGCAGCAGCTCGCCGAGTGGCACGTTACGAGCGTCAATACCGTGCGCCCGTCGCGAGCGACCGGCGTTATTCCGAGCGTCCGCCTCGCAGGAGAGCGCGCTCGCTTTCGTCTGCTCCGCGTCTCCGTTCGTATCGTCGCCGGCCGCTTCGAAGCGAGTTCTGAGCGCCTCTTCGAGCGCGGGCAAGGTCGACATTGCCAGGTCATCGCGGCGCGCAGCGTCGCGGCAGTGAGCCGGAGTGGCAAACGAGGCAAGCTGTTTGAAGCGCCAGCAGCTCGAGGCTCGGTCCCGTCCTCTTCGAAGGCCTACCTCACCGAGATCGTCCATTGTCGACCTCTCGCGTGGAACCCGGAGTCGAGCGGATGCACGCGCTCCCTCGGGACGTATCGCGAGAGCGCGCTCACCGGTGCGACTCACGTGCGCTTCGCGAGCGCTGCTTCGGTGCCGAATGCGTCGCCCACTATCTCGACCTCGGCGTGCATGCGCTCGCCGAAGCCGTTCAACAGGAGACCCTCACGTGGACATTCCCATCGACGATTTGTTGAAGCGTCTTCACGCCGCTAGCGCGCGCCGCATCTTGCGCGATCTCGTCTCTCGCGCAGAGAAAGACAGTTGGGGCTTCGGAGATCTTCTCGCGACGCTCGTCGCCGAGGAGGTCGCGCATCGGTAGCAGACGCGACTCGGCCGGCTGACTTCTCTCGCCCGACTTCGTCACGCGATGGTCGCGGGCTGATCCTCTCCGGCAAGACCAGACGCGGGAAGACACACCTCGCGATCGCCATCGCGTATCGCGCGATCCAGAACGGCTTCGATGCGCTCTTCACGACAGCGGCCGCGCTCATCGACGACCTCTCGCGCGCGAGTCGCGGCGGACACATGCGAGAGTCACTTGCGTTATGCACGCATCCTCACGTGCTGGTCATCGCCGAGGTTGGCTACCTCACGTACGGCAGCGAGGCAGCCAACGTCCTCTTCCACGTCGTCGACGAACGACGCCTCGAGAGGCGACCGATGATCTTCACGACAGAACAAGTCGCTCCGCTCCTTGGGGCCGCGTCCTTCACGACGAGGACCTCGCTCAAGCCATCATCGACCGCATCCTCGAGCGCGGACGCAAGGGCCTTGTCCTCGCGAGCGCCCCGCTCCGCGCCTGGGCGAGCTCCATGACTCGGCCGACGCCGTTCGGGGAGTGCGGCCACCGTGGGCGTCCGGGCACGTCGTCGTCGTGTCGCAGACGGGTCCCAGCCGGCTCGTGTCGACGACGTCGGCCGAACGGGGGACGAGCCGTTGCTGCACGCAAGAAGAAGGAAGAGGCACGTCCGTGTCCGGAGCGCTCGTGGCATGGCAGCTGGCCTCCGTCGCTATCCACATGGACACTACGACGGCCGCCCCGGCAACGGAGGTCCTCGGTCTGGCGGCGACTGGGATGGGGCGGGCCAGGTCGCGGAGACGATCCAGGGGCCCCAGATGGAGGCCGGCATTTCGCGGCAGCTGGGCCGATTTCGGCCGCAATGGGCAGGATAATTACACCTGCCTACATTGGCACCCTCGTTGCTCGAGGGATGGGCATGCGCGTTCTCGCTGCCGCTGGCGCCATCGGGCTCATGCTGTTCGCGGTCGGTTGCTCGACCACGGCGGGTGACGATCCGGACACGTCGGCGGGCGAGCTCACGACCGCGCCCTGCCTGCCCACGCTCGAGTGCGCGGCGCCTCCGCCACCGAACACGCACCGGCACTTCTGGCGTCACTGGATCGAGACGCCCGCCATCGTCACCACCGACGCCATCACCGGCTTCCCCGCCGTGCCGAATCATCGCGGGCGCGACCTCTTCGTGAACCCTGGCGCGCCGCAGACGATCATCGCGCAGTTCGCGTATGGCCTCAGCGACGTCGACCTCGAAGACGAGGACGTCGAGATCTTCGTCCAGCGCGACTGCGCGAGCGGCTGGGAGTCGCTCGGCATCGCCACGACCACGAGCGGCAGTCAGCCTCACGCCGACGTCGAAGGCATCAGCGATCACGGCGGACGCATCATCTTCGAGATCCCGAAGGCGAAGGAGCTCGGGCCCGGTCGACACCGCGTCCGGCTCGTCGTGCGCGGCGACGAGTCGTTCACCGACCTCTTCATCGACGTCGTCCCGCCGCAGACCCCCATCTTCGTCAGCGACGTCGACGGCACGCTCACCTCGTCCGAGAACATCGAATACGCCGCTCTCCTCGTCGGCACGATCCCCGCCACGCATCCCGCGGCGCCCGAGGCTCTGCGTGCGCTCGCCGACAAGGGCTACCGGCCGCTCTATCTCACCGCGCGCCCCGAGTGGCTCGTCGGTCGCACGCGCGAGTTCCTCGATCAGCACGGCTTCCCGCCCGGCATCATTCACACGACCGCCTCGCTCATCGGACCGTCCGCGTATGGCGGCGCGGCCCAATTCAAGAGCGGCGACCTCGCGCAGATCGCGACGAAGGGCCTCGTCCCCGCGTTCGGCTTCGGCAACAAGCCCACCGACTCCGAGGCCTACGCCGTCATCCCCGACGTCTCGCACCGCTTCTTCTATCAGATCGACGGTGAGTTCACGGGCCGCCGCATCGAGTCGTACGAGGACGTCCTGCCCCAGCTCACGCGGCTGCCCGCCGTCTGCCAGAAGTAGCGGCCACGCCTACGTCAGATCGGGATCCGCGTCGTCGACGATCGCTCGGCACAGCGGGCACTGCTCGACGCCGTGCGGAACGTCGCGCCGGTGAAGGTCGAGCACCTTCCGCGAGACCTCCGCCAGCGCGCGGCGGACGGCGCGGCGCTCGCCCTTGATGCGTGCGATCTGCAACGAGTCGTACGCCGTCGTCTGGTGGCGCATCCACGCGATGACGGCCGCCTCCGCGCGCTCCTCGACGGGGATGCGCTTCGTGCGCGCGACGGTGCCGCTGCCGACGGGCGTGGCGTGGGCCGCGATGCGCTTCGCCACCTCCGTCGCGAGCGGCTGCCACTCCTTCGAGAAGCGGAGGAAGGCGGCGACCGCCTCCGCGAACTCGACGACGTAGTCCGCCTGATCGCGATCGCGGCGCGCGGCGACCTGGGCGCGCGTCTTCGCGTACTCGGGCGTCTCGCGCGTGGCGGCGACCTCCGCGCGCGCGCGCTCGATGTTCTCGCGCGGCGCCCAGAGGCCCTTCGAGAAGAGCTTCCGGCCCTTCTTCTCGATCACCGCCCACGAGGGGCCGGCCGCCTTCACCTTGCGCGTGATCGCCGCGTCGCCGGGGGGCAGGCACGCCCAGCCGTCGGGCGGCGAGAGGCGCCGGCCGTCGGGCGCGAGGAACACGCGCGGATCGGGGGTGGGGGCGAGGACGAGCGACTCAGCCACGGAGCGAGAGGCGCGTGAGCACGATTCCACCGATCCCGAGCGCCGCGATGAGCCCCGCGGGCATGAGCTTCTTCGTCTGGCGATACGCGTTGCCGAAGCGGCCCGTCAGCGCGAGCGACACCGCGAAGCCGAGGGCCAGCGCGACGGTCGTGTTCGGGCCGCCCGCGAGGGCAGCGGCCGCGATGAGCGCCGCCCCCGAGATGCCGCCCGCGATGATCGACGCGCGGCTCTTTGCCTTCACGAAGCCGATGACGCCGCCGGCGATCGTGATCGCGCCGAAGACGAAGAGATAGATGCGAACGAGGTCGAGCACCTTCAGCGCCCGAGCCAGGCGCCGAAGTCGAAGTCGGGCGCGCTCGGCGTCGTGACCGTCTTCTCTCTCAGCCAGTCCTTCAGCGCCGGTCTGCCCGTCGAGGCCTCGCCGTCGTCGAGATCGCTCACGCCCGTGTCCGCGTCGGCGAGCTTGTGGAGGAAGCCCTCGAGGCTCGTCGCGATCGTGCGCGCCTCGCCCTCCGATTCGAGGAGGACGACCGCCGGCGGCGAGCCGCTCACGCCCGTGTCGAGGAGCGCGACGAGCGAGCCGTCCGGCAGATGCAGGAAGGACCACGCCGCCTTCTGCAGCCGCGCCGCATTGTCCTCGTCCCAGTGATGCGTGATCTCCTCGGCGAGCAGCGCGTCGAAGTAGCCGACGCTCGCGTGGCTCTGCGTCGCGAGCCAGTCCGCGAACGACGCGAGGAGCGGCGGGCACGTGTGACCGGCGGGGACCTTGGAGAGATCGATGTGGTAGCGGCCCATGCGGCGATGGTACGGCCATACGCATGCGGATGCACTCCTCGACGAGCCTGGAACTTCCGCGACCTCGGGCTGTCTCGACCGGAGAATGCCGTATCGATCTCCCGCCGACCCCCGCACGCGGCTGCCGCTCCTCGACCGCGTCACGGTGCCCACCCAGTGCGTGGCGAAGTGGGAAGAGATGGTCGGCGACGACGCGGCGCGCTTCTGCTGCACGTGCAGCAAGACGGTCTACGATCTCTCCGCGATGGACCGCGTCGACGCCGAGGCGTTCGTCGCGCGGTACCTCGACGCGGAGGCGAGCGAGATGCCTTGCGTCCGCTTCTATCGCCGGCCCGACGGCCGGATGCTCACCTCCGAGTGCGCCCCCGCGGCGCGCCGGCGTCACGCGAAGCGCGCGTCGAAGACGATCGCGGCCGCGCTCGCGACGACCGTGGTCGCGGCGGCGGCGTTCGACGTCGCGACCCGGCCGACGCTCGCCGCGGACGAGCCGTGGCCCGAGACGGTCGCCACGGAGAACGTGCGCGTGCTCCACCTCGGCGGCATGGTGCTCCACGACCATAGCGACTCCGACGAGGACCTGCCCGTCCGGATCGACGAGGTCGCGATCGCGGAGCAACTCGAGCCCGAGAGCGAGGTCCTCGGGACGTCCGCGCGGACCGTCCGCGCCATCGAGGAGCGCGGACCGAAGCCCGATCGGATCATCGAGGGTCACATCTCGCTCGTCACGGGGGACTCCCCGCGTCCGGCGTATCGCCTCCGTTGACCGCCGAGACCTCGCGCTTCACCGTGATCCGATCGATGACGACGGCGGTGTTCGGACGATCGTGCAGGTCCTTGGGGCTCTGCGCGATCGCGTGGACGATGCTCGTCGGCGAGCACACGCCGAAGATGGTGTAGTTGCCGTCGAGGCGCGGCACGGCGGAGTCCGTGATGAAGAACTGCGCGCCGTTGGTGTTGGGGCCGCGGTTCGCCATGCAGAGCAGGCCCGCGCGATCGTGCTTCGCGCCCGGCCAGATCTCGTCTGGGATGACGTAGCCCGGCTCGCCCGTGCCGTTGCCCTTCGGGTCGCCGCCCTGGATCATGAAGCCCTTGATGACGCGATGAAACGTCGTCCCGTCGTAATAAGGGTGCTTCACCCAGCGGCCATCGAGATGGGACTTGAACGGGCGCAGTCCGTTGGCGAGCCCGACGAAGTTCGCGACGGTGATCGGCGCCTTGTCGTCGTAGAGCTCGCACTCGATCACGCCCTGGCTCGTCTCGATCTTCGCGAGGAGGCGCCCGGAGCCCGGCATCTTCGCGGTCGCGTCGGCGAGGGTGAAGTTGCCGTGCAGCGGATCCTTTCCGTCGGCGGGCTGCTCGACCTCGATCGCGCCGCCGCGTCGCTGCTCGGCCTCGGCCCTCGTGCGCGCCCGGTCGTCGCGGGAAGGCGGCGCGACCGACCCGGCGTCCGGCTCGGGCGGCGGGGGCGGCGTCCCCGGCGGGACCGGGACACAGGAGAAAACGAGGAGGGCAAGCGCGCTCGCTCCGCACAACCCGATCGACACGGCCTTCATGCCGGCGCATCCTAGCCCGGTGCAAAACGTCGTGCTCGTCGACCTGAGCGACAACACGCGCTGGGCACTGAGATTCGAGGCCGACGCCGCGTTTCTACGTGGCCCGGACGGCAGCGAGCTCGGGTTCTCCCGCGCCAGGATCGGCGCGTCCTGCGATTTCACGACACGCGACGAGCGGTGCACCGTCATCATGCCCACGCCCGGCCGCGTGCGCTCCTTCGGCTGCTCCGTGACCGAGCTGCAGCCGTTCCTCGAGTGGATCCGTCAGGACCTCGCGCCGTTCGAGCACGCGCGCCTGGGCCGGGAGCTCGTCTACGCGGTACCGCTCGGTCTCCTGTGGATCCTCGCGGGCTCGCCCGTCATCAGCCACGGCTACTCGTACATGCTGCTCGGCTACGGCGCAGCGCTCATCGTGGTCGGCATCGTGGGGCGCCTCCGCCCGCACCGGTACCTCTTGCTCGTCGATGCCGCGCTCTGGTTCGCCATCGCGGTGCAGAATGCACGCGTCGCTTATGCGGGGAGCGGCGTCCTCGCGGTCGTGATGACGCTCTTCTCGGCGTCGTTCGGGTTCCGCATCCTGCGGTTATTCGCGTTTCATCGCGCGCTGGCGCAAGACGCGCCCGCTCGGAAGTGACCGCTCAGAAGTAGCAGGCCGTCGCGCGGTTCGAGCTCGGGCTCTTGAACTCTTCGCTGTTGGCGAAGGCCTGCGCCACCGACGAGCGCGACTGTCCGCCCGCGAGCGCGTTGAGCCAGCCCTGACGGCCGCCGGGGTCCGGATCGCGGTTGAAGAACGAGTGATAGAGGTAGCTCAGGAACTCGTCGTCGGTGAGGTTCGCGTGCACGGACACGAACTCCTGCGACGTGAGGATCTTGTTCAAAACGCCGAGGCGCGTGTCGCCGTTCTGGATGGCGCCGACCCAGTTCTGGAGTCCGCCCGGGTCCGGGTCACGCTGGAGCGCCACGCGGTACGACTGCGTGACGGAGTCCTCGTCCGTGTTGCACGCGATCGGCTGCGCCTGGATCACGGGCTTGGTCGTCGTCGCCGCGCCCGGGTTGTCGGCGGGGACGGGGCCGTCGGCCGGTGTGACGGGCTTCGCGATGCCGCTCTCTCCGGTCGTGCCGGCGGGGGCCGTCGTGCTGTCGCTGTCGTCGTCGCCGCTGTCTTCGTGAACGCCGATCGACGGACGCTTCGTCTTCGTGCCGGACGTGTCTTCCGTCGCACAGCCCACCGCCAAGACCGAAAGAGCCCCAAAAAGCGCCAGCGCCACGAGTCGCATACCTCTACCGACTGCAGCCCTCGTGCCGCGTGACCGGTCCGGCGATCCCCCATGATCGTCGGGCTTTTTGTTGCGCAACGAACAACGGGTACCCAGGATCGCCCGCAGATCCCGGGTCATCGCCTATCCGCGCGCTCCTCTCGCGGTTGCGCAAATCGCTGCGCTACACGCTACGCGCCGTCTTCCTCGAACCACTTTCGCGGGAACGAATTCGTCATGAAATGGATCGTGCGCGGTGCGAGCAACCGAGACGTGTACGCACGCTTCGGCTCTGCGGGCGAGCCCTCGCAGAGGCCCTCCGTCGCGCTCCAGCGCGGTCGCTTCCCGGGCTCGAGCACACGGAGACCGCTCTGCAGGGCCCCGATGATGTAGGTGTGCCCCGCGACCTTCGCGCGCATGCGGTGCGCGAGCCGGTAGGCGAAGTCGATCCCCACGTCGGCGCCGAACGCCTCGCAGGTGCGGAGCCACACGAGCGACTCGCCGCTCGGCAAGAGCCGATCGCGAATGCGATCGATCGCCGGCGCGTGCGTGTGGTCGGGCGCGAGCGCGCCGGTGCCGAGGCCATCGGCGCCCACGTACACGCAGCCCCATTTTCCGTGGCCCCAGTACTGAAGCTCCGCGATCGGACGATCTGGCTCGTACGACGCGATCCATGCGAGCGCCTCTGCCCAGCTCGTCGCGCCGAAGGAGCCGTTTTGCCGGCGCAGGATCGAGTAGACGCCGGAGCCTGCTCCCCACACCGTCGAGAGGCCGAAGCCGTACGTCTCGGTGCACGTCCGGTCGTAGACGAGGAGGTGAAGCGGTCCGGTGTCCCGGCTCAACGCGACGTGCCGCCGAGGACCTCGCGCGCCTTCGCGGCCGCTTCCGGCGCGTACAGGATGCCCGGGTGATCGACGTCCTCGAGCACTTCGTAGCTCACGCAGCGATCATAGCGGGCCGAGTCGTCGAAGATGAAGCGGTCCTTCGAGCCCTTCATGCAGTGAATGACCGGGCCCTCCGGCGTCGCGAGCTCGGCCTCGGTGAGCGCGTCCGGGAAGGTACGCGAGGAGCCGCCCTCGCCGCACTGGCGGAAGTCGGCCTTCGACGTGAGCTTGAAGCGATCGAGCTCCGTGAGCTCGTGCTCTGCCATCCAGTCCGGGTTGTCGCTGAAGAGCGTCTCGAGCGAGGCGGCAGGCACACCCTTGTGCGGCGTGGAGAGGAAGAGCGCGTTCTTGATCTTCTCGCGGCCGCCGCCGAACGTGATCACGGAGCGCGTGATGAGCCCGCCCATCGAGTGCGCGAGCACGTCGACCTGCTTCGATCCGGTCGCACGGAGCACGTCGTCGATGAGCTCGGCCAGGTCTTGCGAGAACTCGTGCTCGAAGCCCTTGGTGTAGCCCTCGTGATCGGGGCACAGCTTGTCGAACGAGCCGACGCGGCCCGGGCCCGCGGTGTACGAGTGCGCCTTGTCGTTGCCGCTCTTCAGGTAGTAGTCGAACGAGAAGAGCCACTCGCGGCGCGGAATGCTGCGCGCGGCCCAGCCCTGGTGATCTTCGGTGCCGACCTGGCGCACGACGTCGAAGCGCTCGCCTGGCGCGGTGAACGCCGCGAGGAGCTTGTCGCCGTCGTGCAGAGTGCCGGCGTGGCCATGGACCCAGATGACCGGGCGCTCCGTGCAGGTGCCCGCCGTGCACGGTAACGGGGCCTGCTCCGAGAGCTCCGCCGAGTCGCTGGTCGCGCCGTCATCGACGCGGTTCGAGCAGGCAACGGCACCCAGGGCGAAGAGACCGAAAAGAGCGGTAGGGAAAGCTCGCACATTTCAGGAGTAGCAGTCGGTTTCAGAAAACGCCCGCGATGTCGGCATCTTCCATGGTCACCGTAGAATTCCACCGCCTCGCACGAGTAGAGAGGGGCGTGCTACCAACGTCGGGTGATCCAGCGGTGGGACACTCTTCCCGAGCTCGAGGCGGTGCGCGTGTTCGTGGCGGTGGCCGAGAGCGCGAGCTTCCGGAGCGCGGCGCTCGCCCTTCGCGTGCCGCGCTCGACGGTGAGCCGTCGCATCTCGTCGCTCGAGAGCGCGCTGAAGACGCGCCTGCTCCAGCGCACCACGCGACGCGTGACGCTGACCGAAGCCGGCGACGCGTTCCTGAAGCAGGTGACGCCGGCGCTCGCCGCCATCGGCGAGGCGGGACGCACCGTGATGGCAGCGCAGGTGGAGCCACGCGGTCTCGTTCGCATCACGGCCACGCAGGCGATGGACGAGCTCGTCGGAGGCATCTTGCTCGGGCTCGTGCGCCGTCATCCGGAGCTGCGTCTCGAGCTGGAATTCACGGATCGCCGCGTCGATCTCATCGCCGAAGGCTTCGACCTCGCGGTCCGTTCCGGCTCGCTGCCCGACTCGTCGTTCGTCGCGCGTCCCATCGGCGTCGGACAGGCCGGCTACTACGCGAGCCCCGAGTACCTGAAGCAGCGCAAGCGCCCGAAGACGCCGCGCGATCTCCGGGGCCACGAGTGCATCGTCTTCAGCGGCAGCTCCCACGGCACGCGCTGGCGCTTTCGCGGCCGGGGCAAGCGCGACGAGCGCGTCGACATCTCGTCGCGGCTCGTCTGCAACAGCCTCGTCCTCGCGCGGCGCGCCGCGCTCGACGGCTTCGGGATCGCGTGGATGCCCGAGTACATGGCCCGTGGCGCGGTCGCGGAGGGCCGGCTCGTCCCGGTCCTCGTGGACCACTGGCCCGCGCCCACGCCGGTCCAGGTGCTCTACCCGTCGTCCCAGCACCTCGCCCCGCAAGTCCGCGCCGCGCTGGAGCTTTTGACGGCGCACCTGCGGAAAGTCCACGCCACCGAGGGCTGAACGATTGTCCCACGGATGGATCAGTGTCTCTCCCCTCCGAGGATTGTGCCCGGTCCGCCCATGACGACAATGCGGGCATGGCGAACATCCTGATCACGGGCGCGAACGGCAACATCTCCAGCAAGGCGATCCAGGCGCTGCAGGGCTCCGGTCACAAGCTGATCGGCCTCGTGCGCGACAAGGGCAAGGCGAAGGACCTCGAGGCGATGGGCGTCGAGCTTCGCGTCGGCGATCTCACGCACCTCCGCACGGTGGAGAAGGCGTTCTCAGGCGTCGACACCGCCTTCCTCCTCGCCCCGCCTGGTGAGCTCGCGCCGGCGCAGATCTCGAACGGCCTCTGGGGCGCGCGTCAGGGCGGCGTGAAGCACGTCGTGCGCATGTCGGCCGTGGGCGCGGCGCACGACGCGCCGACGATCAACAGCCGCTTCCATGCGCTCTCCGACTCGGAGCTCGAGCGCTCGGGCCTCACCTACACGATCCTGAAGCCACATTTCTTCACCCAGAACTTCATGGGCATGGCGAAGATGATCGTCGACCAGGGCATGATCTTCTTCGCTCTCGGCGACGCGAAGCTCCCGATGATCGACGTGCACGACATCGCCGAGACGGTGGCGAAGGTCCTCGCCAACCCCGCGCCGCATGCGGGCAAGACGTACACGCTGACGGGCGCCAGCGCGGTCGGCGTCGCCGACGTCGCGGCCGCCCTGAGCAAGGCGCTCGGCAAGGAGGTGAAGTACCAGCCCGTCCCCGTCGAGGCGGCGGTCGAGAACATGGCGAAGATGGGCGCCGGGGACTACACGCAGACCGCGCTCCGCGACTACTTCACCGCTTACAGCCGAGGCTGGGAGAGCCAGGTCACGCCGTGGGTGAAGGAGATCACGGGCAAGGATCCGCGCGGGCTCGACGCGTTCGCCGCCGAGTTTGCAGCCGCGACGAAGCGCTGACCGACGCGCTCGCGCACCGCTGATACGTTCGAGGGCATGACGCCCGTCACCGTCGTCACCGGGTTTCTGGGAGCGGGGAAGACCACGCTCGTCAATCGGTGGTTGACCGAGCTCGGTGAGGACGCAGCCGTCATCGTCAACGAGCTCGGCGAGGTCGGCATCGACGGCCAGCTCCTCCGGGCGCGGACGCTCGTCGAGATCGCCGGCGGCTGCATCTGTTGCTCGACGCAAGCCGAGCTCGTTCGCGCGCTCGACGAGCTCGCGGGCGCGAAGCGCATCATCATCGAGACCTCGGGCGCGGCCTCACCGAGCGGCGTCCTCCACGCCATCGCTGGCGGTGAGCGTCGATCACATGGAAAGCGTTCTTCGCTCGGCGCCCGCAGATTTGGCGGCCAAAGTGGACAACGGACACACGTCGCGAGAAATCAGCTCGTCGTGATCGGCGGTGGTTCCCAGAGCTCCGGCCGCTTCACGCGCGAGACATCGATTCCGTCGAGCAGCATCGCGAGCTGCGTTCCGTCGAGCGTCGCCGTCCGCTTGCCGGCCTCGACGACCGGGATCCGGAAGCGCCCCTTCTCCAAACGTTTGTACGCCAGAAGAAATCCGCCGCGATGCCATACGAGGAGCTTCACGCGATCGCTCCGCTTCCCGATGAACGCGAACACGTCGCCGCTAAATGGATCGAGCTCCCAGCTCTTCACGATCGCGAACAGCCCGTTCGTGCCCGCAGCGCATGTCGATGGCCTGCGACGCGAGATACACGCGCGTCCGGGGTGGCAATGCGAGCATCGATTATCGACCCTCGAACGCGCGCACGAGTGCGGCCACGTACCCAACGTCGGTCCCGACCTCGCACCGGATCGCGACGCCCGCGGCGGCCACCTCGATCGTCCCTATGGTGGCGGGCCGCCTGTGGCGACGGTGTTGGCAGCGCGATCTCGATGGGAACGATCGCCGCCGTCGGCCTGTGCTCCGCACGGGTAACACGACCGAGGTTCCACGACCAGTGGGCGGTCGATGAACGGATCCGCGTTGTACGGACCGTCGGGGAAGTAGAGCTGTGCGATGGACTTCGATTTTGCTGCGGACGCTCCCCAGAAGCATGCGTCGGCAATGCGACTGTCAGACGACCTCAAGGGGCACCCCTCACTAACGTCACTGACAACTCGGACCGTTCACGACAGATGACTGTAGATCTGCAGCGCAGGAGCTGAACCCTGGCGAGTTCCTGTCGGAGGACGCCATGAGAACGACTTGGCCGTCAGACCGAATGGCACAGACCAGGTCGCCCGTTGAGTCTTCTCCGCCTCGGCATCCCAAGATACTCTCCTGTCCTACTTTGCACTTCCTCTCCGAGTCGTATCTCAAGCCCATGACGGCCTGACATCCACTTGGACAGGTGTCGGAAGCGGCAGGACAATCGTCAGACTCGCAAGCGAAGAGCAGTGACGGGCTAAACGCTAGAAGAGCGAGGACCGAGCGCAATGGCCTCATGTCTCACCAGAGATACACGGAGTTGGCGAAAAAGTTGTAAGTTGTCGAGTCCCACCGACGGGATCCATTCCAATTATCACCGTTGGCCCGTCGTGTGTTGATCGCATAGCCAATAGGACTGCTTCCGTCGACATGATAGAGCGGACCTCCACTCATCCCTTTCGTCCAATCGAGAGTGTGGGTGAGCATCCATGGCACGGGGTTACCGCAATCTCCCGCGAACGTGTAGCAGAGATACTGACAGCCACCGTAGAGGGAGCCCGCCTGCTGATTGCCGATAGGGTTTCCCCACGGCGCTTGACCCGGATATCCGAGTGCGAGTGACGCCGTCAGGCACCGATTGCCTGCAGTACCGAACCAGCCAGGCGATCCAACCCAGCCAGCCGGGATGACGACATCTGCAAAAGCAAAGTCGTAATAGTACTTGTCGCTATTTATGTAGCCACTGGGAATAACTGGACCATTGGGCATGCTCCAATAACCCCACGGCGCGTAATCTGCCCCTGCGAATGGTTGCAGCCCGGGCACGAACGCTCCGTAGTTGTATGGTTGGCCGTTGGTCTTGTCCCAAACGCAATGAGCGGCAGTGGCTATCGTTCGTGAACCAACGAACCAGCCCGAGCATTGCTGATTTTGGAATCGGCCGACTGCGCGATAGGGATACACGCTCCCGTCGACGATTACGCGGTCATCGCTCCCGATTATGCCGTCGCTTCGTATGCTCACGCCGGTGTCGATCTGCGCTTGCTCTTCCGGGCCGCGCGAGCCTCGATCACCAAGCGTTTCGGGCGGAATTCCATTCGCCAAGATTCGCCGTGCGGCATCAATGTCCAAGTCGCGAGCCTGCCAGAGGGATCCGTCTGGCCGAATGAGCACTGGACGCAGACCCTCTGCGAGTTCCACGGGGTCAGTCGGCGGAACAAAGGTGCTGACGCTGCGCTCCGGATCGTCGACCGGATCTTCTGGTGCTGGTTCAGTCCCTTCGGAGCGACTTGGAACCGTCTTCATGTACACCCAATGTCTGCCTTTTTGGTCAATGAACTCGGTCGGATTCACGACCGTCAGCGGGCGTAGCCCAGGGTCGGGACTGGAGACGTCGGGCTTCGTTTCGGTTGCCGCGCTGTTGCATGCCATAGCACTGAGCAAGGGAACGAGGACAGTCGCTGAGACTAAAACTCGGATCATTGTGCCTCCAATCGACAGACTAGACGGGGCGAGGTTATGGCAGAGAGCAAAGCTTGAACATCACCCCTAGGGGTGAGTTCTGACCCCATCGGTCGGGAGAATTCGGAATTAACTGTGGAAAGCGCGCGTTCCAGCGCGCGATCGTCCACGGCTGCATAAAGCGTCTCGATGTTGTCACGTACGACTTGATAGAGCGTGCTCGTCTCGGGACGCCGCCGCTCATACGCAATGACCGCACCCACAACCCGCGGCTCATCGGCACACCCCACGCCACCCTGTCGGTTCAGTCATCTCGGCGACTTCCGCGCGCGGGTCGGTGGTCCGGGCCGGTCAGGGCCGGCCAGCGGGCCAGGTTGTTGAACGGGTCGTCCACCGCCAGCGCCGGCCGCGCCTCATCAGCGGAGAGGTCTCGCCGACGGTTCAGCCTCTGCTGCGCGCGCGACGGGCGCCGGCTGCACGATTACGACGACGCCGTCGAGCGATGGCAGCGATCAGTCGCAGGACAATCTGAGCGACGACTCGGACTCCGAAAAGTCGAC
>JAXLYU010000019.1:0-255417 GCA_046351255.1 Labilithrix sp. | reverse complement strand
CGGCCTCTCCATCGAAGGGCCGTGCCGCGAGCGGAACGGCATCCTCTACTTCGATCGCGGCGTGAAGGTGGCGCCGCTCGACATCCGCCCCGCCCTCTCGCACGTCGCGCTCGACATCGAGACCGACGGCGTGAACGGGCCGGTGATCTCGGCGGCGGTGGCGACGCCGGGCTTCGAGCGCGTGTTCGTGCGGCGATCGAGCGTCGCCGTGACCCATGCGGCGGCGGTCGTGGTGCCCGACGAGCGCGCCCTCCTGACCCGGCTCTTCGCGGAGATCGTCTCCATCGATCCCGACGTCGTCTGTGGATGGAACGTCCTCGAGTTCGACCTCGCCCACCTCGACCGTCGCGCGCAGGAAATGCGCGTTCCGTTCGCGATCGGTCGCGGAGGGGAGCGCGCTCGAATCCTCGCCGGCACGAGCGGTCGGGTATCGATCGCGCGTGTCCCGGGCCGCGTCATCCTCGACGGCATCGCGACGCTCCGGTCCGCCACGTACTCGTTCGATCGATTCAGCCTCGAGCTCGTGAGTCGCTCGCTCCTCGGACGCGGGAAGAAGATCGCGCCCGCGGTCGACCCCATCGCCGAGATTCGCCGCCTGCACGCGGAGGCTCCCGACGAGCTCGTCGAATACAACCTCGAGGATTGCCGCCTCGTCCTCGATATCTTCGAGGAGACCGACTTGCTCGGCTTTGCGATGGAGCGCGCCCAGCTCACCGGCTTGCCAATGGACCGGCAGGGCGGCTCCGTGGCCGCCTTCGATCATCTGTACTTGCCGAGGATCCACCGGCGCGGCGTCGTCGCGCGCGACGTCGACTCCGATATCGAAATACTGCCCAGCCCTGGCGGGCACGTCCTCGACTCGGAGCCGGGGCTCTATCGCGACGTCCTCGCGTTCGATTTTCGAAGCCTTTATCCGAGCATCATTCGCACCTTCCAGATCGACCCGCTCGGGCTCGCTCGGCCCGGGCCCGACCCCGTGCCCGGCGAGGATGGCGCCACCTTCGCGCGCCGGGGCGCGATCTTGCCGGAGCTGATCTCGTCCCTACATGGCGCACGCTCCGTCGCCATGGAAGCAAGGAACGCCGCGCTCTCGCGCGCCATCAAGATCCTGATGAACTCCTTCTACGGGGTGCTCGGGACGCCTGGATGCCGCTTCTTCGATGCACGACTACCGACGTCCATCACGCGGCGGGGACACGCCATCATCGAGCGCGCGCGGCGCTTCTTCGTCGAGCACGGCTGGAAGGTGATCTACGGGGACACGGACTCGCTCTTCGTCGCCGGCGCGAATCCGGCCCAAGGGCCCGCGCTCGCCGAGGAACTGACCGCCCTCCTCGCCGCGGAGATCCGCGCGGAGTACGACCTCGAGAGCTTCCTCGAGCTCCGCTTCGACTCGCACTATCTCCGCTTCCTCATGCCGACCACGCGCAACGCCGAGCGCGGCTCGAAGAAGCGCTACGCCGGGCTCGTGCAGAAGCCGGATGGCAAGACGCAGCTCGTCGTGCGTGGCCTCGAGGCGGTGCGCCGCGACTGGACCCCGCTCGCACGCCGCGTGCAGCTCGAGCTCCTGCGGCGCGTGTTCCACGACGAGCCCTTCGAGTCGTGGCTCCTCGAGCTCACGCGCGACCTGACGGCGGGGAAGCTGGACGACGAGCTCGTGTATCGCAAGTCGAAGAAGGAGAACGACGTGAAGGAGGAGCTCGTGCTCGTCATGACCGGCCACGGGCTCGAGCCGGTAAACGGCCAGACGGCGCCCATC
This sequence comes from Labilithrix sp., assembly GCA_046351255.1. Classification (GTDB taxonomy): domain Bacteria; phylum Myxococcota_A; class Polyangia; order Polyangiales; family Polyangiaceae; genus Labilithrix. The sequence continues at coordinate 253,658 of JAXLYU010000019.1, read as the reverse complement.
GACCACGATCACTATCTGGCGAAGCAGCTCGCACCCGTCTGCGATGTCGTGTTGCCATTCATGAATACCGATTTCGAACGAATCGCCGGCGCCCAGACGACGCTCTTCTAGATGGAACCGATCTCGCCTCGTCGTATGATCTTCGCGCTCACGCCGGGCGTCATGCTGGCGGGTATCTCGGCGGGGATCGCGTTTCCCATCCTGCCGAGCGTCGGGCTCAAAGTGGGATTGCCGGTGGCGTTCATTGGCCTCGTCCTGGCCGCCAATCGCATCGTTCGCGTCCTCGTGGCGCCAGCGGTGGGCACGCTCGTCGATCGCTTCGGTGGGCGTCGCGCGATGCTCGTCGGGCTCGCGATGCAGGTGCTCGGCATGGGGCTCTTCACGCTCGGCGTGACGACCTCGTTCCCCGGCACGTTTCTCCTCCTCGGGCGCATCGTCCATGGCCTCGGCTCCGCGGGCACCTTCGTCGCCGCCGGCGCCCTCGCGTTGCACGGCGGAGGGAGCGAGCACGCCGGTCGCATCGGCGGGGCGGTGCGGGCCGCGATCCAGCTCGGCGTGCCCATCGGGCTCGTCTGTGGCGGCTTCCTCTCGGACTGGCTGAACGACGCGCTCACGTTCGGCGCCGGCGCGCTCGGCCTCTTCCTCTCCGGCATATGCGCTTACGTGCTCATCCCGGACCTGCGCGTGCACGTCGCCAGGCGTGCGTCGATCGCGGTCGCGCTGCGCGCGATGGCGGACGGACGGATGGCCGCGATCGGGATCCTCGGCTTCGCGAGCGCCTTCTGCGGCTCGGGAATGGTGCTCACGACCACGACGCTGCTCGTCCACACCTACCGGCTCTCCGCGTTCGGCCTGCCGGAGCGCGCCACCGCGAGCGTGCTCATGGGGTGGCTCGTCGTCTCGGAGGCGCTCGTCACGACGCCGTTCGGGCGCCTCGGTGATCGTCGCAACTGGCACGCCCAGATCGCGGTGGCGGGGCTGGCGCTGACCGTGCCCGCGCTCTCTATCCTGGCCTTCGCGACGCGTGTTCCCACCGTCGCGGCCGGGATGACGCTGCTCGGCATCGGCGTCGCCGGCCTCGGCCCGTCGCTGTTCGCGCTGCTGGGGCGGTTCGTGGCGCCCGAGCGTCGTGGCCTCGGCGTGGGCGCGCTCCAGGTGGCGACCGACCTCGGCGGCGCGGTCGGTCCGCTCGTGGGGAGCTCACTCTTCGCGGGATCGCTGGCTCTCCCGTACCTCCTCACGGCAGCCGTGAGCGTCTTGCTGCTGCCCGTCGGATGGCGTCTCGTGCGGGCGACCCGTTCGATGTAGAACGTGGGATCGTGTCGGGCGAGGAGACGGTCAACGAGCGCCTGGGGCAGATCGGCGGTGTCTCGACCGATCGCGCGCCCGGGCTGACCATCCGGCCCGCGCGCCCGCCATCGTCTGGACCGCGCGAGCTTCCGAGCATCTCCATCGACCTGCGCGGCGCGCTCGACGGTTCGCGCGCGGAGGACCACTCGCGTCCGGCCGACACACGTGACCTCCAGGTGCTCCGCACGCTCGGGGAGGGCGGGATGGCGCGTGTGTTTCTCGCGCGGCAGCACTCGCTCGATCGCGACGTCGCGATCAAGACGATCCGCGAGCAAGCGACGGACGTGGAGCGGAGCGCGCTCCTCTCCGAGGGCGCCATCACGGGGTACCTGGAACATCCCGCCGTCGTGCCCGTGCACGCGCTCGGCGTCGACGGTGACGGACGACCCGCGCTGGTGATGAAGTGGGTCGAGGGCTCGACGTGGTCCGATCGCCTCGCCGAGCCGGACGTGTCGCTGGAGGCTCACCTCGAGATCCTGATGCAGGTCTGCAACGCGGTGCACTTCGCGCATTCCCGCGGCGTCTTGCATCGTGACATCAAGCCGGAGAACGTGCTCCTCGGCCGCTACGGTGAGGTGTACCTCGCGGACTGGGGCATCGCGCTTCGCCTCGATCCGAATGCGGACGTGCAGCCGCTCTGCGGGACGCCGTCGTACATGGCGCCGGAGATGGTGGTCGGCGGCCTTCTCTCTCCGCGCACGGACGTCTACCTGCTCGGCGCCACGCTGCATCGCGTGCTGGCGGGGAGTCCCCGTCACGTGGCGACCAACGTGCGCGCCACGCTCGTTCGCGCCATGGAGTCGGCCCCCTTCGAATATCCAAGTACGGTGCCGGCGCCGCTCGCCGCCCTGGCCAATAAAGCCACTTCGTTCGACCCCGAGGCGCGCCCTGCGACGGCGGCGGAGCTCCGGCAGGAGATCGCGGACTACCTCAGCCACAAAGGCTCGATCGCGCTCGCCGCGTCGGCCCTCGAGCGGATTGCCAAGTTGCGCCTGCGCGTCGAGGAGTCGGCGGCGCATGCCGAGATCGACGTCCTCGCGGCGGAGGCACGCTTCGCGATCGACGAGGCGCGCCGGGGCTGGCCCGAGAATCCCGAGGCGGCGGCCGCCGAGTCGGCGCTCGAGGAGCTGCTGGCGGCGCGAAGGACCCGCGCCGCGGAGCTCGAGAGGCTCGCGCGCGAGCTCGACCCGGGCATCTCGCGACGCCAGCGCATGATCGCGCTCGTCGCGATGGCGGGGGTCGCGCTCACGCTCTCCCTGAGCGCCTTCGCGAGCGATCGCCGCGGCGTCGACACGGCCGCCATCTTCCGCGAGTCGATCGGGCCGCTCGTCGCGGTGGTCGGGCTCCTGGCGCTCCTGCGGCGCTCGCTCCTCGCGACGGAGCTGAATCGACGCGCCAACCTGTGCTTGCTCGTCATCGTCGCCGGGATCACGGTGCACCGTGGGCTCGCGCTCATCGCAGGCACTCCGGCGCCGCAGGTGCTTGCGTCGGATTGCTTCTTCATCGCGATGATCGCCGCGGCGGGCGCCATCGCCGTGTTTCGTTGGCTCGTCGCGGTGAGCGTGATCATGCTGCTCAGCGCGTTCTGGGCCGCCGCCGCGCCGAACGACGCGATGCGCGCGTTCTCCGCCGGCGTCGGGGCGTCGATCCTCGCGTGCGTCTTCTTCACCGCGCGCGCGCCGTCGTCATCGCCTCGATGAACGCGCGCACCGCGGGCGAGCCGCGACGGCTCCGTCGATGCACCGCGTACATCGTGATCGGGCTCGACTCCCAGCCGGGCAAGACACGCTCGAGCCGGCCCTGCGCGACCGCCTCCGCCGTGAGCCAGGGCGGAAGGAACGCGATCCCCAGGCCGGCGCACGCCGCCTCGAGGAGGACGTGGGGCGCCGTCGACGCGAAGCGCGCCCGGACCTCCACCGTGCGGTCGCGGCCGCTCCGGCCGAGCCGCCAGCGGTCGACGGGCCCGCCCGCCGTCACCTGAACGAGGCAGGCGTGGCCTCCGAGCGCGGCGGGGGTCTGCGGGCGGCCTTGCGCGTCGAGGTAGACCGGCGCCGCCACGAGGGTGCGCGTGAAGGTGAGGAGCGCATGGGCGACGAGCTCGCCGTGGTCGGGGACGTCTACGCCTGCGCGGACGACCACGTCGACGTTCTCGGTGAGCAGCTCCGTGACGCGGTCTTCGAGGCGAAGCTCGAGGCGGAGCTCAGGACGCCGCGCCAGGAGGTCGACGATGCGTGGGAGCACGAGATGCTGGCCGATCGTGACGCCCGTGCTCACGACGACGCGCTCGTTCTGGTCCGCGCCCGTGCGCGCACGCTCCAGCTCGAAGAGCGCGCGACGGGCGTGCTCGTAGAGGCGTCGGCCAGCGTCCGTGACGACGAGCTTTCGCGTGGTGCGGAGGGCGAGCGGCGCGCCGAGGTCGGCCTCCAGCGCTTGCAAGTGGCGGCTCGTCGTCGGCAAGCTCTGCCGCGTGGCGCGGGCCGCCGCGCTCAGGCTCCCGCGCTCGACGATCTGCACGAAGGTCTTCAGCTCGTCGAGCTCCATTCTTTCGAAAAGTGAAATAGTGCCTCTCGGGCGCGGCGTCTACCGACTCTGCGCTGGCGCGAGCATGGTGACTGGCATGCAAATCAATGGCTCCACCGTCTTCGTCACCGGCTCCAACCGCGGCCTCGGCCGCTCTCTCGTCGAGCAGCTCCTCGAGCGCGGCGCGGCCAAGGTCTACGCCGCGGCTCGCTCGCTCGAGGCCATCCCGAAGCACGAACGCGTCGTCCCGGTACGCCTCGACATCACCCGCCCCGAGGAAGTGAAGGCGGCCGCGGCGCAGGTCGACTCGCTCGACCTCCTCATCAACAACGCCGGTCTGCTCGTGTCGTTCAGCGCCGTCGAGAGCCAGCTCGACGCCATCGAGCGCGACATGCAGACGAACTACTTCGGTACGCTGGCCGTCACGCGCGCGCTCCTCCCCGCGATCGAGAAGGGGAAGGGCGCGATCGCGAACGTGCTCTCCGTGGCGTCCCTGGCGAGCATGCCCGCGCTCGGCGGCTACTCGGCGTCGAAGGCGGCGGCGTACTCGCTCACCCAGGCGCTCCGCGGCGAGCTCGGCAAGCGCGGGATCCGCGTGCATGCCATCTTCCCAGGCCCGATCGACACCGACATGATCAAGAGCTTCGAGATGCAGAAGACGTCGGCGGCGGACGTCGCGAGAGGCCTCCTCGACGGCCTCGTGCGCGGGGACGAGGACATCTTCCCCGATCCCATGGCGGCGCAGATCGGCACCGGCTTTCTCAAGGGGCCGAAGGACGTGGAGAAGATGTTCGCGGCGATGTGAGTCTCAGGCGCAGCCTTCGGGCCCGCACGCCACGCCCTCGGCGAAGGTCTCCACCGTCTTCGCCTCGGAGTGCTCCTTCCACGCGAGATCGAGCGCCCGCTCGAAGACCTCCTTCGGCTGGGCGCCCGAGATCGCGTACCGACCGACGACGAAGAACGGCACGCCGGTCACGCCGAGCTCGGCCGCTTCGCGCTCGTCGGCGCGGAGTCGACCGCGAGCCTGGCCACGTTTCCCGTTCTCGACCTCGTCCCGATGCGCGAGCTTCGCGAGAGCGGCCTCGAAGCGCCGCTTTCCGACGTGACACCAGGGACACGCGATAGCGGACCAGATATCGACTCGCAGCTTCTGCGTCCTTCGCACCTCAATCAGTATTCCGGCGAGCTTCGCCCAACGACGAGTCGTCCCGCCAGACCTCCGTACCCACGGGCACGTCCTCGGGGGCAAGCTCGGGAAGACGGATCATCGCGAACACGCTGCCCTGGCCGCGCATGTGCGATGTCTCGAGCTCCGCCCGGACGGTGCGCTCCGTACCGTCCGGGAAGACGAGCCGCGCGGAGAATGGCGGATGCTCGTTGCCCTGCGCCGTGAAGCGTGGCTCGAGGAGCACACCTCTTCCTCGCGCGCGGAAGGCCTCTTCGACGACAATCAGTCGAGCCATGCGCGTCCATCTTAGCCTTGCCGTCGACGGCGCCGTGCATTGGCCGACGATCCGGGAGACGAAGATCGATCGGGCGCCGCGCCCGATCAGGCGAGGCCGACGTAGATGTTCTGAACGTCGTCGTCCTCGTCGAGGCCTTCGAGGAAGGCTTCGACCTCGGCGCGCTTCGTGGCGTCGTCGATGGTGACCGGGTTCTTCGCCTTCCAGATCAGGTTCGCGGAGGTGACGTTCCACTTGCGGTCGGTGAGGGCCTTGCTCACCGTGTCGAGGTCGGTCGTCTCCGTGAAGAAGCGCGTCGCGCCGTCCTCGGCGGGCTCGAGGTCCTGCGCGCCCGCCTCGATGGCGGCCTCGTCGGCGTCGGCGCCGCCCGGCGGGGGCGTCGCCTCGATGGCGCCGATGCGCGCGAAGTCCCAGGACACGGAGCCGGCCGCGCCGAGCTGACCCTTGCGGAACGCGACGCGGACGTTGGCGCCGGTGCGGTTGCGGTTGTCCGTCAGGCACTCGACGATGACGGGCACCTGGTGCGGAGCGAAGCCCTCGTACGTCACGGTCTCGAAGTTCGCGGTCTCGTCCGTGAGGCCGGCGCCCTTCTTGATGGCGCGCTCGAGCGTGTCCTTGGTCATGGACGCCTTCTTCGCGGCTTCGACGGCCATGCGGAGGCGTGCGTTCATCGCGGGATCGGCGCCGCCGCGCGCCGCGACCATGATCTCCTTCGCGAGCTTGCCCATGATACGGCCCTTCGCCGCCGAGTTCGCCTCACGACCCTTCTGCTTCCACTGTGCGCCCATGCCTTGCGGATAGCGCAAACCCGGAGGCAATGGGGCAGAAATGCGGCCGGAGCCGCCGCGGCGGAGTACCCTAGGCCCGTGGGCCACCACGCGCTCTCCGACCTCATGCTGCATCTCGCCAATGGCAGCCTGGACAGCGCGCCCGTGCGCGTCGCCGACGTCGACATCCTGATGAGCGATTGCCGCGTGATCCGCGGCTTTCCGTCCAAGATCGCCCTCGTGAAGGAGAGCTCGCTGGTCCTCACCGCCCACGGCGCTGTCCCCACCATGGGAGAAGACGTGACGGTCGACCTCGAGGAGGCGATCTGGGCCTCCGCCGTGAAGAGCGACGGCAGCGTCGATACCTTCGGCGCCGACAAGGCGGAGCTCGTCGCGCTCCTGAGCGAGTCCTTCGACGGGGCGCGCGCCGCCAATCCGTTCGGCGGCGAGGTCGCGGTCTTCGGCATCGCCCTCGGCGTCGTCGCGCTGGCGCACGCCGAGCTCAAGCTCGCGAATCGACACTTCCGCGACGCGTGCGGTGTCCTCGGGATGGCGCAGGGCAACGACCGCGCGATCGCGGACGTGTGGATGCGCATCGCGGAGACCTACCGCGCGATCGACCACAGGGACAGCGCCAAGGTCGCCTACTCGCAGGCGCTCTCGTTCTACCAGCACGTGCTCGGCGCCGAGCACCCGATCACGAAGCGTGCGCAGATGACGCTGCAGCTGATGAGCTGAGCGATGTGCCTCGTCGGTATCGCGCTCGGTGTCTCCGAGCGGTTCCCTCTCGTGATCGCGGCCAATCGCGACGAGCTCTACGCGCGACCGACAGCGCCGCTCGACTGGTGGGACGGTGTCCTCGGCGGACGCGATCTCGAGGGCGGCGGCACGTGGCTCGGGGCGAACGCGAAGGGATGGCTGGCGCTGGTCACGAACGTGCGCGCGCCCGAGCACGTCGCCGCGGACGCGCCGTCGCGCGGCGAGATCGTGCCGATCTGGCTCGCCGGTGACGGCGACTTCGACGCGCTCGAACGCCACGTCACCCGATCCGGATTTGCGGGGGTGAACGTCCTCGCGCTGGCGAAAGGGCAAATGGAGCACGTGTCGAACCACGGGCGACCGCGGACGAAGCTCGAGGTCGGGATTCACGCGCTCTCGAACGCGAGCATCGATTCACCCTGGCCGAAGGCGGAGAAGCTGAAGTCCCGACTCGCGTCCGCGCTGGACAGCATCGCGACCCAGGACGAGCTCGTGGGCGAGCTATGGCGCGCGCTCGCCGACGAGGCGGTGGCGCCCGATGACCAGCTCCCCGAGACGGGTGTCGGCCTCGAGATGGAGCGACGGCTCTCGCCGGCGTTCATCCGATTGCCGGAGCTCGGCTACGGCACGCGATCCTCGACCATCGTGATCGCCGAAGGCCGCACGCTCACTCTTCACGAGCGAACGCACGGCCTCGGGGATCGGCGTGTCAGGATCGACGCCTGGGGGTGACGGGCGTCGCCCGCGTCAGTGCTGCGGACCGCGCGGGCCGCCCGGGGGCGGGCCGGCCTCGATCTTCTTCGCGAGGATCTCGCGCTGCTCCGGCGTGAGGACGGAGACGAGATCCGCGAGCGGATTGCCGTCCGGCTTCGGCTGGAGATGCGCGGGCGGCGTCACGAACGCGGTCGCGTCGAAGCTGTCGGCCTTGAAGGACTCGAGCTTGGTCTTCATCTTGGTGCGCATCGCCTCGAAGTCGGGCTTCGGGTGATTCGCCTCGAACTTCGCCGCGAGCTGCTCCTTCTGCGCGTCGGTGAGGTTCAGGTCGTGGGCGAACATGTCCGGGCCACCGTGCGGGCCGTGCGGGCCGCCGCGAAGCTCTGGGCCGGGCTTGCCGCCTTTGTCGCCGGGCTTCTCACCCCCCTTCGGGGCGTGCGACTCGATGTCGGCGACGAGCTTCGCGCGCTGGTCCGCGCCGAGCGTGTCGTGGAGCGTCTTCATCTTCGCGGCCGACTCCGCGAGGTGCGCCTGCATCCTCGTCGGATCCGGGGGCGGCGGCTTCGGCAGCGCGGAGACGTCGCCGGCGCGGATGGCGGCGGCGAGGTCCTGCGCCTTCTTCGCGTCGAACGGCGGGGGCGCGGCGTGATCGGGCGGGACATCCGTGCGCTTCAAGAGCCCCTCGATCGTCGTGCGTTGCGCGGCGGTCAGGTCGATCGGCGCGCGAAGCGAGGCGTGGATGAGAAGCTCGGGGCCGCCCGGACCACCAGGTCCGTGGTGGCCGCGCGGGCCGTGACCGCGACCCTCGGGGCCGCCTTCCGGCCCGTCTCCTTGCGCCGCTTGCTGCGCGGTGCTCGCGGTGTCGGGCTTGGCGGTCGTGCTCTGCTCCGCAGTGCAGGCCATCAGCGAGGCAGCGAGGGCGAACACCGGAAGAGACATCATGCGGAACGAGATCATGGAATCGGCTTTCTCCTACACTCCGTGGCGCGGAGCATGCTGGGAAGTATCGCAAGCGCCTTGCCAGCCCTCGCACCCCCGAAATTTCCGCGTTTCTGTCGTTCCGACCGCGGCCAGGTGCGGATTCCGCACTCCATCGCATGCCGCTTCCGCAGTATGGAGTGCAGCCGATGACGTCGCCGAAGGCCCGGAGCTGGTGGACGTGGTCACGCGGCGGCAGCGTCGCGATGGCCGCGCTCTCCGTGATCTCGCTCGGCGCGACGGTGATCGCGGCGCAGCGGGCGCTCGGCGAGGCGTCCGTCATGGTCGTGCGCGGCGAGGGCGACGTGATCCTTGGCGCTGTCGCGTCGGACCTCGCCACGGAAGAGCAGCCGCCGACGTCCGCGGTGATGGAGCGCGTGCTGAAGGCGCACGAGACGGACGGCCTCCGCTACGTCGCCATCGTCGACCGCGAAGGCCGCCCGATCGCAGAGGCGGGCGACGCGACGATGGCGGGCAAGCCGCTGCGGCCCGGCGCGCCCGCGATCGAGGGCCGGCGCGCGCGCGTGCTCGGGATGGTCGGCCCGCCGCGCCGCTTCCCGCACGGGCGTCCGCCGCCACCGCCACCGCCGCTGCCGCCCATGGGGGGACCGATGATGCTCGTGGCGGAGCTCGAGCCGCCGATGGTGGCCACGCTCGAGCACGGGCTCGTGCGTATCGCGGTGGTGGCGGGCATCGCGAGCGTCGTGCTCCTCGCGTTCGCGCTGGCGTGGTCGCGCAACGCGCGCCGCCTGAACGAGCTCGAGGCGAAGGCGGCGCGGGACGAGCGCCTCGTCGCGCTCGGCGGGATGTCCTCCGTCATGGCGCACGAGCTGAGGAATCCGCTCGCCTCCCTGAAGGGCCACGCGCAGCTGCTGGTCGAGGACCTCGAGGGCAAGCCGCGCGCGAAGGCGGAGCGCGTCGTGAAGGAGGCGGTGCGCCTCGAGGTGCTGACCACCTCGCTCCTGGACTTCGTGCGCGACGGGCCGATCGAGCGCAAGGAGACTCCGCCTCGCCGGCTCGTCGACCTCGCGCTCCGCGATCTCGAGGAGCTCGCCAAAGGCCGCGTGGAGATATCGATTGCGGACGACGCTTCCCTCTCGGTCGACGCGGACCGGCTCTCTCGCGCGCTCCACAACCTGATCGACAATGCGCTCAAGGCCGGCGAAGGAAAGGTCGAGGTCCGCGTCGAGCGCGACCAGATCTCCGTGCGTGACCACGGGCCAGGGATCGCGGCCGCGGATCGCCAGCGCATCTTCGAGCCTTTCGTGACGACGCGTACTCGCGGGACGGGCCTCGGGCTGGCCGTCGCGCGCCGGATCGCGGAGCAGCACGGTGGTAGCCTCGATGGCGACAACCATCCCGACGGCGGGGCCATATTCACCTTGAAGACGGGCGCATCATGACCAGTCGCGTTTTGGTCGCGGACGACGAGGAGGGAATTCGCGAGTTTGTCGCCGAGTCGCTCGAGAAGGAAGGGCACGAGATCGTCACCGCCGGTGATGGCGCGGAGGCGCTCGCGCTCGCGCGCGCGGAGCCATTCGACGTCATCCTCACCGACCTGAAGATGCCGAAGCTCGACGGGATGTCGCTCGTCCGTACGCTGCGGACGGAGCAGCCGGACGTGGAGATCGTCGTGCTGACTGCCTTCGGTGACGTCGCGACCGCGGTCGAGGCGATGAAGCTCGGCGTCTTCGATTACCTGCAGAAGCCCGTGTCGAGCCCGAGCGCGGTGCGCGAGCTCGTGAAGAACGCGCTCGGGCGTCGAAAGCTGATGGCGCAGCCGACCGAGAGCGCGCCGTCGAGAGCTCAGCTCACGTTCGGCGCGCCGAGCATGGCGCCCGTGGTCGCGGCGCTGATGAAGGTGGCAAAGAGCGGCGCGACCGTGCTCCTGCAGGGCGAGAGCGGCACCGGCAAGGAGGTCGCGGCGCGTATGCTCCACGACACGTCGCCGCGCAAGGACGCGCCGTTCGTCGCGATCAACTGCGCCGTCCTCACCGAGTCGCTCCTCGAGAGCGAGCTCTTCGGGCACGAGAAGGGGGCGTTCACCGGCGCGCACGCGCAGCGGCGGGGGCGCATCGAGCTCGCGGACGGCGGCACGTTCTTCCTCGACGAGGTCGGCGAGCTGAAGGCCTCGCTGCAGGCGAAGCTCCTTCGCGTGCTCGAGGAGCGCAGCTTCGAGCGCCTGGGTGGCTCGCAGCTCATCGAGGTCGACGTACGCTGGGTCGCGGCCACGCATCGCGATCTCCGCGCGATGGTGAAGGAAGGGACGTTTCGCGAAGACCTCTATCATCGCCTCGCCGTATTCCCGATCAGGCTCCCGCCGCTGCGTGAGCGCCGGGAGGACATCGTGCCGCTCGCGCAGGCACTCGTACGCGAGCTCGCGGGTGACAAGGCGCCGCCGAAGATCGACGCGGCCCTGGCGGAGCGCCTCCGGAGCGAGAGCTGGCCGGGAAACGTCCGCGAGCTCCGGAATGCGCTCGAGCGGGCGATGATCCTCTCCGACGGTGACGTCTTACGCCCGGAGCACCTTTGGCTGGAAGGCGCGGCGGATACTTCGGAGTCGCCGAAGAGCCATTCGGGCTCGCTGGAGGACATGGAGAGATCCGCGATCGAGGCGACGCTGCGCGACGTCGGCGGCAACCGGAAGGCGGCCGCTGCGAAGCTCGGGATCGGTCTCCGCACGCTCTACGAGAAGCTGAAGCGCTACGGCATGAAATAGCTCGTGCACGAGGCCTCCGGTCGGTTCAGGCGGCGCGTGCGATCCAGAAATGGATCGCGCCTTCGCGCTCGTTGATGCGAATGAGCGAAGGCGTGTGGAGCAGCCGCCGGATCGCGAAGTTCGAAGCGAGGACGTGCGCGCGGAAGAAGTCGATGCCGCGAGCGAGCGCCTCCTCGCGGATCTTGTCGCGAAGCGCCCGACCGATGCCGCGCCGCTGGCAGGGATCGTGGACCACGAACGCGACCTCCGCGACGTTGGGCTCGTGGCGGTCACGGATGAAGCGTCCGACGCCGACGATGGCGCCGCGCTCGATGTCCGCGAAGTCCTCGTCGAGGCAGGCGACGTACGCGACGTGATCGCGGCCGTCGACCTCGGTGAGGTAGCGCCACTGGTCGTCGCTCAGCTGACTCACCGGCGTGTGAAACCGCTTGATGCGCGTCTCGGGCGAGAGCCGGAGCAAGCCGGCTTTCAGCTCGTCCACGTCGGCTCGGTCGATGGGCCGCAGGTGAATCGCGAGGTCCATGACGCATCAAGACTAACGCGATGACGCAAAGTGTCAAGGTCGGGGTTGACGCGGAGAAGGTGCGACCTCATCGTTGGAGCAATGCGTCATTCCGAAAAGCTGGGTCAGGTGCTGGTGAACCTCGTTCCTGGGCGTGCTTCGATCTTCGAGGAGCTCCGCGAGCTCTACGCCGACGATCTCGTCTTCCACGATCCCATCCAGATCGTCCGTGGCTGGGACGACTTCCGCGCGATGAACGAGCGGCTGCTCGCGAAGATGCGGACGCTCGAGTGGTCGATCCTCGGCGCGTGGGACGGCGAGGACTCGGCGTGCCTCGAGTGGAACATGCGCGGCAAGCCGAAGCTCGGTCCCGAGTTCTCGGTCGACGGCGTGACACGCGTGAAGCTCCTCGAGGGGAAGGTCGTTCACCACCGCGACTACTGGGATCTCGCCGAGCTCGGTCTCTCCGCCGTCCCGCACGGCCAGCGCATCCTGCGCGCCGCGCTACGACCGCTCGCCTAGCTCGAAGGCGCGGGCGAGGAGCTCGTACGAGTGAGCGCGCGCCGCCGGATCCCACGCGTGGGTCGCGATCATGACCTCGTCCGCCTTCGTGCGCTCGGCGACCTCCAGGATCCGCGCGCGGCACTCCCCGGGCGTGCCGACGATCTGGATGCGATCGACGAAGTCGACGACGCTTCGCTCGGCGGGGGTCCACGCGTGGCTCGCGACCTCCTCGGGGCTCGGCAGGCGGTCCGGCTTGCCCGTGCGGAGCTGCGCGAAGGTGAGCTTCATCGAAGAGGCCATTCGCTCCGCCTCGATCTGGGTATCGGCGCAGAAGACGGCGAGCGCGAGGATGGCATGAGGCCTCGAGTCGGGGCCGTTCGGCTCGAAGCGAGTCCGATAGAGCTTCATAGGCGCGTCGGGCGCGTCTGGGCTGAAGTGCGCGGCGAACGCGAACGGAAGCCCGAGCTCGGCCGAGAGGCGCGCCGAATAGTCGCTCGAGCCGAGGAGATAGATCGGCGGTAGTGGGGAGTCGTCGGGCATCGCGCGAATGGCGCGAAACGGATGCTCGCTCGGGAAATCGCTCTTGTCCCAGGCGTTGAGCTCGCCGAACTGCTCGAGGAAGTCGTCGGCCCCGATCGCGGCACGGGACCGGCGCAGGGCCAGCGCGGTGAGGCCGTCGGTGCCGGGCGCGCGTCCGATGCCGAGGTCGATGCGGCCGGGATGAAGCGCGTTGAGCAGCTTGTACGACTCGGCCACCTTCAGCGGCGAGTGATTCGGCAGCATCACGCCGCCCGCGCCGAGGCGGAGGTGTTTCGTGAGCGGCGCGACATGGGCGATGAGGATCTCGGGCGTCGTGGTCGCGATGCCGGGCATGTTGTGATGCTCGGCGTACCAGAGCCGCGTGAAGCCAGAGCGGTCGAGGCTTCGCGCGAGCTCTGCTGTGCTCCGCAACGATGCCGCACTGGACCCTGCCGTGCAGAGCGGGACCAGATCGAGGGCGGAGAGCGGAAGACGAGCCACGGCTTCTTCGATGATCGCACGGTCCCCCTCGTTTCGCGCGGCGCGGTCGTCCCGACGGGGGACGGACACGCACGTCTCGGATCTGTGCCAGCTCGTGCCGCGGAGCCGCGCTGCGAGCGCGAAATGCTGCACGGCCGTGCCGGCATCGAACATGCTCCTCGCGGCAGGCAAGATGCGAGCTCCCGCGGTGATGATGGTGGCGTGGTTGGTGGCGGCATGCTCCTCGGGCGGCACGGCCGCTCCTCCGACGAACGGCGTCGATGGTGGCGTAGAGCACGCCCCGCCGCCCGGCGCCGGACCCGACGTCCCGGCCGACGGCGGCGCGGTCGATGGCGGAGCGCCCGACGACGCGGGCGGCGGCGAGCCGTTCTTTCTCCGGCACGACGGGGGCTTTGCGAGGAAGATCCTCCCGGTCGGTACCGGGTATGTCGTTCTTTACGACAAACCCGTCGCGCTGCGCGAGGCGTTCGGTTTGCCGTCGCGCGTCCTCGGGCGGGTGAGCGCGAGCGGCGAGGACCGACCGCTCTATGCTCCCGCGACCGGCCGCCAGCTCATCGACGTGGCGGCGCACGGCTCCACGGAGCTCACCGTGCTCGAGGCGGCCGACGACGGCTGGTCTTTGATCCGGCTCGACGCGGAAGGGAAGAAGCTTGGTGAGACGCGGCTCTCGGATCCGGCGATCCTCACGGACCCGCCCGTGCTCACGCCGGCGGAGTCGACGTCGCCCATCGAACCCGAAAAACGGATCGAGGAGCGCGTCCACGACGTGGGACGGATCATGGCAGACGGGGAGCAGGTCTTCGGGGCGCTACGGACGGGGCGTCACTCCGTGATCGCGTATCGCTGGCACTGGGATGGGACGGCGTACTCCGCGTCGTGGCGTACGCTCGTCGTGCCGGCGCACTCCATCCCCGCGACCGCCATCTTCGGCGGCACGTACGACACGTTCGGCCAGCTCGAAGCCCACTATGGAGTCTTCGTCGGCATCGATGCGGACCACATCGGCTACGTGGGCGTCAGTCACGCACGCCTCGAGTCCGGCGCGATGGTAAAGGCCCACCAGAAGGTCTTCGGCGAGGTCCTCGTGACCGACCCCGACCGGCTCGACGCCTTCGTGACGCGCGTCGACGCGGAAGGCGTTCGCCTCGGGACCTCGGTGGTGGGCACGGAGGACGACGAGCAGCTCTACGAGCTGCGAGCGGGTCGCCATGGTGTCTACGCGCTCGGTCGCAGCGAGCACTGGAACGCCCAGGGCACCGGGTTCGACGCGATGGTGGCCCACGTCTCCCCGCGCGGAGAGGTGACGATGCGGCGCTTCGACGTCGACGCGGGTGATATCGCCTTCGACGCGCTCGAGGAGACCGACGGCTCGCTCCTCGTCGTCGGGGCGAGCGGGTATTCGCAGAACCCGAGCGGAGCGAGCATCAACGAGGCGAGCCAGGCCTTCGCGCGCCGGCTGCGGAAGGACGGGACGACGGAGGCGATTGCGTTGCCGCTCCCGAGCAGCGCGCCCCGCCACAACGAAGCGCGATTCCTCGTGCGTCACGACGACGGGACGCTCGTGGTCGCGGGCATGACGGACGGACCGGGGACGCACTCCGCGGACGGCGATGCCACGCTCCTGCGCGCGACCGGCTGGGTCGCGCAACTTCGCGACGAGAGACGTATAGTGCCTCCGCGATGACGGATGCGGAGTGCGTCGAGCTCCTGCAGTGGGCGATGCCTCGGCTCGGCCTCCGCTGGCGTGGGTTCTCCCAGCTCAGGCGTCAGGTCTGCCGGCGCATCGCCACACGTGCAAAGGAGCTCGGCCTCGACGCGACCGCCTACCGCGAGCGGCTCGAGGTCGACCCGACCGAGCTCGAGCGCTTCGATGCGATGTGCTTCGTCACCATCTCCCGGTTCTACCGGGACGCCGCGACGTTCGACGCCCTCGCCGATCGCCTGGGCGCGCTGGGCGCGGGCGGCGACACGCTGCGCGTGTGGAGCGCGGGCTGCGCCTCCGGTGAGGAGCCCTACACGGTGGCGATGCTCGCGAGCGATCCCGAAAGACGGATCGATCTCGTGAGACCCATGGAGATCATCGCCACCGATCGCGACGAGGCCGTGCTCTCGCGCGCGGCGGCGGGTCGTTACGGGGCGAGCAGCTTGCGAGAGCTGCCCGAGCGTCTCCGCGTCGTCGGCTTCGACGGGGATGGGGTCCGCCCGGCCATTCGCGCCCGCGTTCGCTTCGTTCGCGCCGACGTGCGCACGTTCGTGCCGCCTCTGCCGCTGCATGTCGTGCTCTGCCGGAACGTGGTCTTCAGCTACTTCGACGAGGCGACGCAGCTCGCCTTCGCGGAGCGTGTCGCCGGGTCGCTCGCGCCGGGCGGCCTTCTCGTCGTCGGAAAAGGGGAGTCCGTGCCCGGCGATGCGTTCGTCCCCACCGATGCGCCGCTCATCTGGAGAGCGTCGCGAGGAACTCCTTCGTCCTCGCGATGACCTCGTCGGGGGCATCGCGATGCGGGGCGTGGCCGCAACGCGGGATCATGCACACCGTCGCCGTGGCGCTCACGCCACGCGCGATGGCGTCCACCTGCGCGCGGGTGCCGTAGGGATCGTCCTCGCCCTGGAGCAGCAGCACGGGGACGCGGACCTCCTTCAGACACCACTCGATATTCCAGCTCCGGAATCCCGGATCGAGCCAGGCGTCGTTCCAGCCGCGAAAGGCGATATCGACGTTGGCGTGAACCCTGGATAAGCGCGACCGGAGATCGCCCGACTCGTATCCTGTCTTCGCGGCGGCGATGCTCTTCACCGAGATGTCCTCGACGAACGCGTGCGGGGCCTCGAGCACGAGCGCCTCGACGCGGGATGGATGCGCGGCGGCCGTGAGGAGGGCGATCGAACCGCCGTCGCTGTGACCGAAGAGGATCGCGCGCTCCAGCCCGAGCGCGTCGAGCACGCGTGGCACGAAGTCTCTGGCCTCTCGCTCCATGTAATCGAGGGGACGAGGCAAGGGCGTCGGGTCCGAAGAGCCATAGCCGAGGCGGCTGTACGCGTACGAGTCGAGGCCGATCTGGGCCGGGAAATCACGCCACTGGCGTGCGCTACCGAGCCCTTCGTGGAGATAGAGGACGCGCGGCTTCCCCCCCGGCCAGCGAATGACCTCGAGCTGGTCCGTGCCGACCGCGATCCTCACGTTCGGCGCAGCTTGAAGCGCTGGATCTTGCCGGTGGCCGTCTTCGGTAGCGACTCGACGAAGTCGATCCACCGCGGATACTTGTAGTGCGCGATCTTCGATTTCACGAAGGCCTTCAGCTCGCCTGCGAGCTCGGGGCTGGCCGTGTGCTCGGGCTTCAGCACGACGAAGGCGCGTGGCTTGATGAGCCCCTCCTCGTCGCCGTGTCCCACGACCGCCGCCTCGAGGACCGCAGGATGCTGGGAAAGCGCGCTCTCCACCTCGAACGGCGAGACCCATATCCCGCCGACCTTGAGCATGTCGTCGGCGCGGCCGGAGTACGTGTAATAGCCGTCCTCGTCTCGGGTGTAGCGGTCGCCGGTACAGGTCCAGGGCCCGTGGAAGGTGGCGAGGCTCTTCTCTCGCTGATTCCAGTACGCGATCGAGCTCGAAGGGCCTTTCACCCAGAGCGTCTCTTCTTCCAACTTGACCTCGTAGCCCGGAACGGGCTTCCCCGAACTCCCGTATTTGACGTCGCCGTGGCGATTCGAAATGAAGATATGGAGCATCTCGGTGGAGCCGATGCCGTCGAGGATGTCGGTGCCGAAGCGCTCGCGCCAGCGAACCCCCGTGTGCTCGGGGAGCGCCTCGCCGGCGGAGATGCTCGCGCGCAGGCGAGGTGACCCCTTCGATGTGGCGGTCGTGGCGTCGGCGAGCATCGCGGCAAAGAGCGTGGGGACTCCGCAGAAGATCGTGGGCTGGTGCTTCTCGAGCACTCCCATCACCGAGGCGGGAGTGGGGCGCTCGCTCATCAGCACCGCCGTGGCGCCGGCGTGGAGCGGAAACGTCATCGCATTACCGAGGCCATAAGCGAAGAAGAGCTTGGCGGCGGAGAACACGACGTCGTCGTCACGCATCCCGAGGACGTTCTCGCCATAGAGCTTGGCGGTATGAAGGAGATGGGAGTGCAGATGGATGGCGCCTTTCGGCCGGCCGGTGGAGCCGGACGAGTAGAGCCAGAAGGCGACGTCGTCGCTCGTCGTCGGGAAGGGATGCTCCATCGGCGGCGCGTCGCCGAGGAATCCGGCCATCGTCGACGTGGGGAACTGCCGCGTGCTCGTCGGGAGCTTGGGCACGAGCACGTCGCTGACGAAGACCGCCTCCGCTCGGCTGTCCGCGAGGAGGTATTGGTAGTCGTCGGCGGTGAGCAGCGTGTTGAGCGGGATCGGGATGACCCCCGCACGGAGGCACCCGAAGAACGCGACGACGAAGTCGGGGGTATCGTGCATGCAGAGCGCCACGCGCTGCTCCGGAAGGATGCGATGGCTCCGGAGCGCGGAGGCGAAGCGCGCGGTCCGATCGGCCAGCTCCCCGTACGTGATGGTGCCGCCGTCGTGGATGTACGCGACCTTGTCTTGGCGACCTTCCCGCACGTGGCGCGCGATGAAATGCTCGGAAGCATTGAAGGCCCGCGGGACCTCGTATTTCGGAGCCGAGAGGGGCACGGACGAATCTTAGCGCGCTCGACGGAACAGTGAGCGGTTACCCTCGAAGCATGATCAAGGTGGCGCCGCCGAGTGCGGCAACGAAGAAGGCCTACGACGCGATCGTGAAGGCGCTCGGCGCAGACGACAGCGCGATGTTCGGCATGCCGACGATGAAGGCGGACGGCAAGGGCTTCGTGGGCCTCTTCGGGGACGCGATGGTCTTCAAGCTGACGGGCGAGACGCACGCGAGGGCCCTCGCGCTGAAGGGCGCGGTCCTCTTCGACCCGTCGGGCATGGGCCGCGCGATGAAGGAATGGGTCGTCGTCCCGAAGGCGCACACGAAGCAGTGGGCCGACCTCGCGGCGCAGGCGCTCGAGTACGTCGCGGGCGCGAAGAAGAAGACAGCGAAGAAGAAGACGGCGGCGAAGAAGAAGACGGCAGCGAAGAAGACGACCCCATAGCGGGTGCGTCACGCTTCGAACGCGAGGACGCGCGCGATGCGCGAGGCGCGGGCCTCGAGCTCGAACGGCGTCGGGACCTCGTAGCGCGCGAGCTCGGCGACGCGCTTCGGGACGTGGGGACGGCCCGAGTCGGCGGTGAGCACCGTCCGGCCGCTCGCGGCGAGCGCGCGGAACCAGCGGCGAAAGCGCGCGGACGGCCCGGGCTCGTACCAGACATCCCCCGCGAGGATCACGTCGGTGCCAGCAAGCTCGTCGCCGACGACGTCCACGACGTCGATCTCGAAGTCGACCGCGTTCGCGGCGCGGTTCAGCGCGGCCATCTCGCCCGCGAAGGGGTCGACGTCCACCGCGCGCACGTGTCCGCCGGCGCGGGCGGCCGCGATGGCGATCACGCCTCCGCCGCACGCGAAGTCGAGCACGCGCTTGCCGCGCACGAGCTCCGCGTGGTCGAGGACGTAGCGCGCGAGCGCCTGCCCGCCCGCCCACGGCACGCACCAGAAGGGGACGTCGGCGTCGTCGTCGTCCACGAAGCGCGCGGTCTCGAACCACACCTGGCCGACCGCCGCCGCGCGATACACGGAGACCTCCGGCACCAGGGGTACCGGCTCGAGCTTCGTGTTCTCGAGGATGAAGGGGCGGAGGTCGCCGCCGCGGCGGCTCAGAGCCAGCCGTTCATCTCGGCGACGTAGGGGAACGTATCGGTGCTCTTCTGCGTCGCCTGGTCGACGCCGTCGGTGAGCGCGTCCTCGTCGTCGTAGCTCGCGGCGGGGCCGCGAATGAGGAAGTTCGCGGTCGCGTCGAGGACGTCCTCGTTCATCATGCGGCCGCCGCAGGTCTGGTGCTCCTTGCCCATCAGGTGGGCTTTCTCGATCTCGAGGTACGTGTGCGGGTTCTGGTAGTCACACGGCTTCGACGTGTCGATGACGAGATAATTGGCCGTCGCCATGCGGTTGTTCCACTCGTCCGCTTGCTCCGGCGTCCAGTCCGCCTTGCCGTCGTAGCCATCGAAGCGCGCGAGGCGCTCCTTGAACGTGCCAATGAACGCCGCCGGCTTGATCGCGAACGGGTCTTCGACGTTGTAGCCGTCGAGCTGGAACGAAAAGGGATTATCCGCCTGCATCATCGTCGTCGACTCGGAGATGGCAGCGTGATCGATCGCGCCGGTGCGCCAGCTGATCTCGTCGTTCGTCTCACCGACCTCGTCCTGGCTCTCCGACGCCCCGCAGGCGACGAGCACGAGAGCGAGAGCGGCCCAGAGCTTTGCGTTCGTCTTCATCACTTCCTCACCGTCTGCGCGGTCACCGCGAGGAGGGGGCCGCCGACGCGGCGTTTGTCGAGCTCGACGACGATGCTGAGCGTGTTCGAGCCGTCGAGGCCGTTGTGGCCTTCCTTCGAGTCAATGTTCTCGCCCTTGCTGAAGCTCACCGTGCGCTTCAGATCGAGGAACCAGGTGTCGGAGCGAACGCCCGCGAACACCTTGATGTCGTCCTTCTGTCCGACGCCGCCGGCGCGGAAGTCGTCGTCGCCGCGCGTCTTGAACTTCACCGTCTCGGTGCCGCCTTCGAGCGCGAGCACGCACGTGGCGTCCTGCGTCGAGTCGAACATGCTGCCGCCCGCGAAGGTGCACGTGATGTCCTGCTCCTTGCTTCCCGGCTTGAGCGTCTTACCGTCCGCCTGGCGGATGCGGATCTTGTAGTCGACCGCGTCGGAGAACGTCGTGTGGCTGTTCGCCAGCGCATGGACGTTCATGATGAGCACCAGCTTGTTCGGGTCCTTTGGGCTCGTGAACGTGTAGAGGTCCGTGAGGTCGGCCGCGAGGTCGATGGCGGTCTTCGGTCCGTCGGCATGATCCGAGGCCCGGCCCTTCAGAGGCCCGGCCAGGACTACGGCGAGGAAGGCGGCGGCGATGGGGAGGCCCTTCTTCATGTCGACCCGCCGTGCTGCAGGTGCGATGCCACATGTAGGGGAAGCTCCGCACTAGTGAATTCAATAGGTTAGGGGGTGATCTGCTCTGACCGTTGAGCCTCAGGAGATCCGTGCTGCTCCGCTGGCGGCCCAAGAAGGGCAGCGGCGAAATGTCTGCACTTTGCATGCGTTGAATGGGCGGACGACGCCGGCGTCCAACCGGGTGGCTGCGGCTTTCCCACTCGAACGGCTCGTCCGCCGCCTCTTGCAGCGAGGCTCGCGAGACGCGACAGTCAGGCACATGAAGAGAGCGTCTTGTCTTCTCGGTTTCCTCGCAGCCGGTTGCGCGGTGCACGTCGGCTCGAACCAGCCGCAGCAGCAGCCTGGGCAAGTCCCGCCGGGGTACCAGCAGCCGATTCCTCCGCCGCAGGCCTACCAGCAGAACCAGCCGTACGCGTACTACGCACCGAACTCGCCCCCGCCGCAGGTGCGTCCGCCGGCGATGCCGCCCGCGCTCTCCATTCGCGACGTCATGAACGTGCAGCACCTCCAGCGCGTCGCGAGCTCGCCGCGCGCGTGCAACATCCCGCTCGAGGTCTCGCCCGGCAACTTCGTCCACCTCGACTGCTTCCCCTACAAGCGCGTGAGCCTCGCGCAGGTCCATGCCACTCCCGCGAAGCTGAAGATGATGTCTGCGGGCAACTTCAAGTGGAACCCGCTCGCGGCGCTCGGCGTCCAGCTTCCCCAGCAACCGGGGGCGGTGAGGGCGGACACTCCGAGCACGTATCCGGACATGGTCGACCACCGCCTCAACGGGCAGGAGGGGCCGATCAAGGATCAAGGTGACGTCGGCGCGTGTACGTCGTTCGCGCTCTCCTCCGTCTTCGACAACTCGCTTCGTCGCGCGTCGCAGAACATCACCACGAGCCCCGAGCACCTCTGGTCGCACTACGCCGTGCCCACGATGGAGGACGCGGCGAGCAGCAACCTCAATAAACCGATCACGACGCACGAGGCTCTTCCGTATTCCGGAAAAGAAGCGTGTCAGCTCATGAAGGACTCCACCGACGACTGCGGTGCGGCCTACAACGTGCGGCCCAACAGCGCCGCCAGCGACCCCGCCTTGCAGGCCAAGCTTCGCACCGCGGACGCCTCGAACGGTCACAAGATCATCGCCTTCGAAGAGCTTCAGGTTCAGCCGCCGAACATCGACGAGATCGTCGCCGTCCTCGCGAGCGGCGCGGATATCTGGGCCGCCTTCAATATCGACTCGTCGAGCTTCGTGAACCGCCGCATGACGAACTTCGTCATTCCAGACTGGGTCTTCGTCGATGGTGGTCACGCCCTCGCGATCTCCGGCTATCGCAAGGTGAATGGCCAGTACCAGTTCCTCCTCCACAACAGCTGGGGCGTGAGCTGGGGCGACCAGGGGTACGCCTGGGTGAGCCAGGCCATGGTCACGCGCTGGCTCCACCTCGCGTACAAGGTGAAGACGGACGTCGACCCCGGCGGTGGTACGCCGGTCGTCCCGAAGACGGACGAGGACTGCCGCGGCGATCAGGTCATCGACTCTGTCACGAAGCTCTGCGCCGGCGCCTGCCCGGACGGCCAGCATCCTGCCAACGGCCAGTGCTCGAACGGCCCCGCGCCCGGCCCCCAGCAGCTCAATATCCCCGGCCTCGGCGGCCTCTCGATCCCCACGATTCCGGGCTGGAACCCGAACCCGCAGCCGCAGCCCCAGCCGGGCCCGAACCCGCAACCCCAGCCGAACCAGCCGACGCAGCCGTCGACCTGGCCCTGGCCGGTGCCGTCGAACCTGCCGCCGATCTTCCAGCCGCCTCCGCCGAAGTAGCCCCGATCATGAAGCTTCAGCGCGCAGCGGTTCTTCCGTTTCTCTTCCTCGCTCTCGGCTCCGCCATCGCTTGCGGCGATGACGACACCCCGGCCAACAGCAGCGGTGGCGTGGTCGTCCTTCCTGGCGCCGACTCCGGCGCCATCCCCGCAAAGCCGAACGACGCCGGCTCGGACGCGGGCGATGGCGGAGGCACGAGCAACGAGGCTGGCGCCCTGGAGGCTCCGAAGATCACCACGTCGGCGCTCGCGCCGGTCGTGGGTGGCTCGGCGATCGCGACCATCACCTTCGAGGCGACGGGCTCCACTCCCATCACCTGGGGTGTGACCGCGGGTGCTCTCCCGCCGGGCCTCTCGCTCTCGACGGACGGCAAGCTCGCCGGCGTTCCGACCCTGGCCGGGGACTTCTCCTTCACGCTCTCCGCCACGAACGCTGCGGGAACCGGGACCGCGAACTTCACGATCAAGGTGACCTCGCCGCCGGTCGATGCCTACGCGCTCACGGCGACCGGCCTCTCGGGCTTCGCGACCTCGTTCCCGGGCGGCGCAGCGACCCCGACGACCATCACGGGAGTCGCCAGCAATGACGTGCTGGTCTCTCTCGATCGCCGCCCTCAAAACGGATTTCTGTACGCGCTTGGCTTCAACAGCGCCGCAAGCTCGGTTCAGCTCTACGCGCTCGAGCCGGACGGCGCGCTCGCCACTCCCATCGGGGCGCCGAGCACCGCCACGCCTGCGCTCGCCGGTCCCGTGTTCGGGATCGACTTCAACCCGGCCGTAGATCGCATCCGTGTCGTGACCAGCGCGGGGCAGACGTTTCGCATGAATCCCTCGACCGGTGCGTTCGTCGACTCGGACGCGAACGGGGGGAATGGCAACACGCCGGACACGGCGCTCAGCGGCGGAACATCGACGGTGGCGATGGAGGCCGGTTATACGAATAGCGCTCCCAACTCCACCATCACGACGCTCTACACGATCGCGGGAAACGTCCTCTACGTCCAGAACCCGCCGAACAACGGCGTGCTCACGGCTCCGCATCCACTGTCGAACGTCGAGTCGGTCTTCGGCTTCGACATCCCGAAGGGCGTGGACGTGAGCGCCTCGAACGCGGAGGTCGCGAGCGGCAGCGCGTTTGGTCTGGTCAAGCTCACCGGGAGCGCCGCGACGCAGCTCGCCTCCATCAATCTCGTGAACGGCACCACGACCGCGGTCGGGGCGCTTCCGTTCAACGGCGTCGTCGGGTTCACTCTCGCACCACCCGCGACCTCGCATGCCATCATCGCGCTCACCGCGACCGGGACATCGCTGCTTCGGTTCGACGAGGTCACTCCTGGCACGACGACGACGGTCGCCATCAGCGGCGTCGCCGCCGGCGAGACGCTCGTCGGCATCGACTTCCGGCCGAGCACGGGTCAGCTCTTCGGCCTCGGCGTCAACGACAGCAGTGACAACGGCACGCTCTATCTCATCGATCCGCAGACGGGGGCCGCGTCGCTCGTCTCCGCGAGCGCAGGAGTGATCACGCTGGCCACGGACGCAGGCGCCACGATCGACCTCCCGGCGTCGACCGCTGGATGGGGGTTCGACTTCAACCCCACCGTCGATCGGATCCGCGTGACCACCGCGACCGGGCTGAACTTCCGGATCAACCCGAATACCGGCAGCGCCGTGGATGGCAACTCGAACGTCGCCGGGGCGCAGCCGGACGGTGCGATCAACGGCGCGGGCCTCGGGATCGAAGGCGTCGCCTACACCAACGGCGGAGGCGCCACGGCGACGACCGAGTACGGGCTCAGCTCCGCGAACAAGGCCCTTCACATCGTGAATCCTCCGAACGGTGGCAAGCTCGGGCCCGCGATCCCGGTCAAGGTCGGCGGCACGGCGCTCGAATTCACCGCCGTCGGTGGCTTCGATATTCCGCAGAGCGTCAAGGTGGCGACCGCGAACACCGCGGTCTCGGACGGGTTCGGCTACGCCGCCCTCACCGTCACGGGCACGACCAGCCTCTACAAGATCAACCTCGTCGACGGTGCCGCCACCATGCTCGGCGCGATCGGCAGCGGCCTCTCCAGCGTCGGCGGGCTCACCGTCGGGCGCTGATCACTTCGCGCAGCGGACGCCGATGTCCGGCACCCGCGCGTCAGGGCTCGCCTTGGCGCGCGCGGTGGTGCGGAGCGAGCTCGGCGTATCGGTCATCCACGAGCCGCCGCGCGTGACGCGCGCGGAGGTCCCGCAGGCCGCCTGCCCGTAGGGGCAGAACGGCGCATCGACCCACTCCGCGACGTTGCCAGCCATGTCGAAGGCGCCGAACGGGCTCTGGCCCTCGGCGTAGCTGCCGGCGGGCGATGTGCCCTCCCAGCCGTCGTCCCCGCCGAGCCGCGGGCCGATGATCTCCACCGCGCGGCGCGCGACCTTTGCGCAGCCGTCATCGCAGCCGTTGAGCTTTCGACTCGTCGGGGACACCGGGCCCCAAGGGTAGGGGCGCCCATCCGTGCCACGCGCCGCGAACTCCCACTGCTCCTCCGTGGGGACGTGCTTGCCCGTCCACTTGCAGTAAGCCGAGGCCTCCTCGAACGAGATGCAGTTGATGGGGTGGTCGCGGCGGTCGGGGCGTGCATGGTTGCAGTATGCACTGAACGCGTCACGCTCCTCCGGCTTGATGCCCGGCCAGTCTGCGGTGGGCTTCGGCGGAGCGCACGCCTTGGCGGTGACGCATCCGGCGTATTCGTTGACCGTCACCTCCGTCGCGTCGAGGCAGAAGGCAGGCACCGTCACCACGTGCTCCGGCTGCTCGCTGCTCTCACCGGCGCTCGAGCCCATCTTGAAGTCGCCGCCGGTCACGCGGACCATGCCGTGCTGGCACATCGGCAGCGCCGGCGTGTGCGCGCCCGCGTCCGGGAGCGGATCGCGCGTCACATCGCGCTGGCTGCGAAGCCAGTAGACGCCCGCGCCGCCGAGGCTGACGAAGAGGAGCGCCCCGGCCGCCACGAGGAGGCCAGGCGAAGGCCCCTGTACGGGCACGACCGCGGGCGCATGCTCTGGCTCGGCGGTCGGCATCGGCGCCGTCCCGCCTCCGGGCGGCTTGTCGTCGATCTGCGTCCGCGCCGTCGCGAACGCGGTCGACGACGCCGTGATCGGCCCCGTGCCGCTCGTGAGCGGCGCTCCGAGCCCGTGCTGCGGCTGTGGCCCCGTGGTCCAGACGCCGAGGCCGTGCGAGAGCGCGGTGTACGCCTGGTTGACGTCGGGAAAGCGCTGGTCGACCGGGCGCACCACGCAGCGCCCGAACCATCCGTCGAAGCCCGGCGGGATCAGCGGCGCGACACCGAGCTCCGCGGCGCGCTCGCTCGCGGCCGGGATGGGCTCGATCACGAGCTCGCGCAGGAACTGGCTCACGCCGAGCTCCGGGTCCTCGCCCGACCGCCAGAAGATCTTCGCCGTGAGCAGCGTGAACGCGACGAGGCCGAGGGCCCAGATGTCCGTCGGCGGGCCGATCACAGCGTTGCGTTCCGTCTGCTCCGGAGCCATCCAGAGCGGGGAGCCGATCGCGCCCGTGTTGGAGCCGCGCGCTGCCTCGACCACCTTCGCGATGCCGAAGTCGAGCAGCTTCACGGTGTACGACTCGTTCGCGCGGCGCGCCTCCGCGAGGAACACGTTCTCCGGCTTCAGGTCCCGATGGACGATGCCCGCGGCATGGGCCGCGGAGAGGCCGTGGCAGACCTGGCTCAGGATCTTCACCACGTCTTCCTTCGGGAGCGGCCCCCGGCGGGAGATGAGCGTCGAGAGGTCCTCGCCCACGAGCAGCTCCATCGCGAGCCATGGCACGTCGCCGTCGACGCCGGCCGCGACCACCTCCACGATGTGCTCGCTCTGGACCTTCGCGCCGACGCGTGCCTCCATCGTGAACTTCTGCCGGAGCTCGGGGCTGCCCACGAGGCTCGGGTGCATCAGCTTGAGGGCACGCTGGCGGCCGGTGCTGATCTGCTCCGCGACGTAGATCACGCCCATCCCACCCTCGCTGAGGCGGCGAACGACGCGAAAATCCGACGCGAAGACGGTCCCCGGTGCGAGCTCGGCGAGCTTCACGCGGTCAGACTATCCGTTCGTCGCCAGCTCCGCTCCCGCAACGAACGTCAGGATGGCGCCCACGACCCACATCGAGATGATCGCGAATTTCATGCGGTGCGTGCGCTCCGGGCGCTTCGGCAGCGTCAGGCGCGGGCCCATGACCATCGCCGCGAGCGAGACCGCGACCAGGAAGAAGCCGATGAGGAAGTCGTGACCGTGCGTCGACTGACCGAAGATGGTCGCGACGATCAGGGTGAGCAGGAAGAGGAGGAAGGCGAGCGCGCCGATGCCGATGCCTCGCCAGATGAAGCGGCCCATCGTCGCCGAGGGCAGCGCGTTGCGGCTGCGCTGGAGCGCGAAGCCCCACGCCGCGCCTGTGGCCACGATCACCAGGAACGCGGCGGTGCCCTGGCTCATGGGCGTACCCGTGATCCAGGACGTCGCGAACTGACCCGCGACCACGAACGACCAGAGGAGGACGCCGTAGACCGCGAGGGCAGAGCCGATGATCGGACGCGGCGGCCTCGCGTCCGGGAAGCCCTGGAACGCGGGCATCGGCGGCTCGATCGGCGCGGTCGGAATGCGATAAGGACCGCCGTGGCTCGACGGCGGCGCCGGGATCGGCACGCCGGGCGGATGCGCCTGGAGCTGCAGCAGCTGCGGATGCGGCAGGTGCGGCATCTGCGGGTGCATCATCTGCTGCGGGTACGGCCCGGGCATCTGCTGCATCGGCGCCGTCGCGTAGTCGGGCGGGTACGCGTTCGGATCGTACGGCTGGCCGTGCTCGTCGTAGTACGGCTGGCCGTGCTCGTCGTAGTAGGGCTGGCCGTGCTCGTCGTACGGCTGCGGATCATCCTCCGCGTACGCTTGCTCGTGCGGCTGCTCCTCCGCGGGATACGGCTGGCCGTGCTCGTCGTACGGCTGCTCCTCCGGGGGGTACCCGTCGGGAGGGAGCTCGTGCTCCGCCGGGAGCTGACCCACCGACGGCTCGCGAGGCTCGGGGAGGTTCGACGGGCGCTCCCCGACCTCGGGAGCGGGCTCCGGCGGCGGCGCCTGGGGCTTACGCGACTTGCTCATTCGAACGACTCTCCCGTCCAGCGGAGCTCCGTACCTTTATCACCGGGCGCGATGTCGATCTCGCGGGTGACGAGCTTCGCCTTGCTGCGATCCTGTCCGCCGAGCACGAGCGCCGTCACGAGGCCCTTCGTGGGACGCGCCGACGCGACTCCCGTGCGCTTGACCCGGAGTCGAGCGGTGCCTCCGCCGCGCTCGATGCGAACCGCGGAGAGCCCCATCGCCGAGGCATCGAGATCAGCGGGCAGCTCGTCCTTGTCCTTCACGTTGCGCGCGATCGACACCTCGACCTTGTCGTCCGTGAGCGGCGTTCGCACGAGGATGATGCTCGACACGTCCGGGAGCGGCGTCTGCGCGAGGCGCCGAACCAGGAGCGCGTCGGTCTCGGGCGCGGGCTTGTCCCCGCGTGCGTTCGCGAGGAGCGACGCGGCGACCACGGACGCGAGCTCGCCGAGTCGACCGTCATCGCCGCGGCCGCCGGTCTGGGCCACGCGATCGAGGAGGCGCGTCGCGACGTCGAGGCGACCGGCTCCGGCGTGCGCCAGCGCGAGGCGCAGCGTCACCGCGGGATCGTCCGGCATCGCCGCGTCGAGGCGTAGATACGCGGCGACCGCGTCCTCGTAGAGCCCCTCCGCGCGGAGGCGATCTCCGACGTAGCCGAGCGTCCACGGGTCGCGCGGGGCACGCTCGATGAGATCGCCGAAGGCGCGGCGGCCCTCGGCGTCCATCCCGAGCCGGCGGAGCGCAGAGGCAGACTCCGCGAGGAGCCCGGCGTCGGCGAACACGTCGTTGCGGATCTGCTCGATCGCGTCGAGCAGGCCACCGCGGTTCATCCTGGACTCGAGGAGCGCGAGCTGGAGCCGGCGGCCGAGCGGGGAGTGCGGGGCGAGGCGGAGGAACCGGCGCAGCACGGCCTGGCGCTGATCGTCCGTCTTCGCCGCGCGATACGCCTTGTCCAGGGCGCGATCGATCTTCGGCTCGTCGTCGATGAGGAGGCGGCGGAGATCGTCGTAGCCGAGCGTGGAGAGGTTCGTGTGGAGGAGGAGCTCCTGCTTCACGAATGCCGCCGCGTCCGTCTCACCCTGCGCGGAGAGGACGCGCGCGATCTGCGTGCCCATCTGCGCGGTCATGCCGTCGACGATGATGCGGAGCAGCGTGCGCCGGTCGCCCCAGGTCGGCAGCTCGCAAGAGTGCGCCGCCGTGTAGTAGTCGAGCTGTCCCTTCGCCTTGCGCGCGCGCCAGATGCCGCGGCGCACCGCGAGCGGCAGCGTGGATGCGACCGAGCACTCCGTGCGGCGCGACGAGGGCGCTGCGGGGAGCGAGAGGTTGTGCGA
The DNA here is from genome assembly GCA_046351255.1 of Labilithrix sp. Classification (GTDB taxonomy): domain Bacteria; phylum Myxococcota_A; class Polyangia; order Polyangiales; family Polyangiaceae; genus Labilithrix. The sequence continues at coordinate 225,025 of JAXLYU010000019.1, read as the reverse complement.
GAACGTGACGTTGACGCCCGAGTCGTAGAACGGCACGGAGCCGACGACGACCTTGATGCAGCGATCGAGGACGGGATCGTCCTCACCGGGGCGCTGGGAGACGACGGTGATCTTCGTCGCCTTGCCGTCCTTGTCGACGGTGACATCGACGCGGAGATCACCGCTCACCCCGGGCTTGATCGATGCGCGCGCGTCTCGGCACGCGACCATGGCCGACATCGAGCTCTCGATCGAGTGACGCGCCGCGATCTCCGCTGCCTGCTCGATCGACGCCTCGCCGTCGAAGACGGGAGGCGGCTCGAGGAGGAGCGACGGCGGCTGCGGCGCCGGCTGCACGCGATTGGCGTATGCGGTGTCGACGGTGGGGGAGAGCCCGAGGAGGCGATCCTCCCAGGGCGCCGACGCGTTTCCGCCGCTCGGGGCGAACCAGCCGGTCCACGGCGTGAGGAGCTGCGACTTGGTCGCGAGCGCGATGGCGGGCTCGATCCCGTCGGCGCGCGAGACCGCCTCCTGGATCCGCTGCTCCGCCCAGCGACGCGGCACGTCCGCGCCTTGCGGGAGCTTGATCTCCTCGAGCGACAGCACGTCCTCGACGAGCTCCGTGCCCTTGCGGTAGCGAAGCGCGATCTTCTTCGGGAGGTCGCCGCGGAGGCGGCCGGCGACGGTCACGGTCGAGCCGGCGAGGACGGCGCGTGCGTCGCGTGGGTAGACGCGGTCGACGGTGGCGCCGAGGACGAGCGAGACGTCGCGGATGGTGGGCGCGAGCGCGTCCGCCACGAGCGCGGAGGCGGCGCGCGCCGCGTCTGGTCGATCGAGCACGTCGAACACGGGGCCGGCGCCCTGCACCATCTCCGCGAGCATCCAGCGATCGGCGCCCTGGCCGACCGAGAGCGCGCCGAGGCGGGGGGAGCCGTTCGCGCGGCGGCCGAGTCGCTGTCGGAGCTCGCGACCGGTCGTCTCGCCGACAGTGGGCCGGCCATCACCGATGTACACGACCATGCCCGGGTTCTGCGGCTTCTTCGGATCCGCGCTCGCGTCGAGGACGTCGGCGGCGCGCTCGAGGGCCATGCCGATGTTCGAGGCGCCTCCGGAGCGCACCGCGGAGAGGTCCTGGCGGATCTTCGCGCGGAGCTCGGGGGTCACGGACGAGGGCTTGTCGGGACCCACCACGACCACGTTCTGATCGGCGGCGAGGACGATGACGCTGTCCTTCGGGCCCATCGACTCGAGCACCGCGTCGACCGCGGCACGCTCCGTCTCGAGGAGCGCGGGTCCGACGCTGCTCGAGGTGTCGACCACGAGCGCGAGCGAGACGCCGCTCTCTTCGAGCTCGGGGACCTCGGTGCGGACGAGGACGTACGGATCCTCCTTGAAATCCGAGCGATCGACGTACGCGCGGGCGACGCCCGGCCTCACCACCGCCGGCTTCATCTCGACGACGAGATCGCCCGTGGGACGGACGTCGGCGCGGCGGAGCTCGATGGCGCCGTTCACGTTGCGAGCGCCGTTGCTCGCGGAGAGCCACTGCGCGGACGACAGAGAGGTGACGGACAGCTCGAGGCCGCCCACGAGCGGCGCCTCCATGTCGCTCGCCATCGGGAAGCGGTAGGTCGCGCGGCCGTTCTTCTCGGGGAGCCACTCGACGTAGTCGATGAGCAGATCGACGGACGAGCCGCCGCTGATGCTCTGGAGGTTGCCGCGAAGCCAGCCGCTGCCGGCCCACTCGAGGCGCACGGAGTAGCGGTCCGCGCCGCTCGGGCGCCCCGGCTGGAGCGAGGCGGCGATCTCGGTCTTCTCGTTCTCCTCCTGGCGCGCCACGCGCGTGACGATCGCGCCCTCGGGGATCGCGAGCCGAACGTCGGCGTTCATCGCGCGGTCCGACCCGTTGAAATAGGTAGTTCGCATGCGCGTCGTGGCGAGCTCGCCGTCGACGGTGACGGCCACCTTCTCGGACCGGACCACGAGCGGCGAGCCCGGATCCGTCTCGCCGGAGCCAGCCCAGAGCTCGGCGATCGCGCTCGCGGGCGCTCTCTCGCCGGACCAGGGCACGGCGAGGCCGCCGGTCCAGTCATCGAACGCGGTCTCCGGCGCGACCTTCACCGCGCCGGCCGCGAGCGTGCCGGTCTCGCCGCTCGCCACGTGGCTCGCCTTGCCGCCCGTGGAGAGGTTGATCTCGCCGCGTGCACAATACACGGAAGAGGGCTTCCCGTCGGCGCCCGCATCGAAGGCGGCGGCAGACGAGACGACGGTCGCGGTCGTGTCCTTCATCACGACCTCGGTGCGCGACGCGGCGCCGGCCTGGAGGAAGAGGCGTCCCTTCGCGAGCGAGATCTTCTGACCCGTCAGCTTGAGCTCGGCGTTCGCGTCGACGATGACGATGGTGCCGTCGTCGAGTCGCATGCGTGCGCGGCCGCCGGAGCCGGTCTTGACATCGTCACCGTCGCGAAGTCGGGAGTCGCCCGCGACGGACTTGCCGCGGATCATGACATCGGCGTGAAGCGAGCGGAGGTCGCCCACCGTGGTCTCGAGTGACGTGATGGCGACCGTGCCGCCGCCCTGGGCCTGGGTGCCGAGGACGGCCGCGCCGACCGCGCCGAGGGTCAGGAGACCGATCGCCGTCTCCGGGCGAATGGCGCGCGCGAGAAAGCGACGAAGCGCGGGGGTCACTGGTCCTCCTTCGGCTGCTTCTTCGCAGCGGCAGGGGCTTTGTCTTTGTCCTTGTCCTTATCGGCTTTGGGTCTCTCCGCGCTCATCGAAATAGCGCCGTCGTAGTTGATCGTCGTGATCGTCGCGGGCGCGGTCACGGTGCCAAATCCGACTTCCTGATGGGTAATCGTCTCCACCGGCGTACCGCCACCCTTGATGACGGTGACGATCGCCTTCACCTGGAGCCGCGCCGCGCGGGCCGCGTCTTCCGGATCGAGGCGAAGCTCGGCGCGTGCGGGCGACCCATTGAATTTCGCCTCCGCCACGCCGAAGGGGAGGAAATTGTCCGGCGAGGGCATCGGGGCGCCGAGCGTGTTCGTCCAGAGCGTCGGGTGGAGCTCGGGATGCGACCACGTGATGATCACGCGCACGCTCTGCTCGTCGTTCTGCTGGCCCGGCTTGCCGCCGGCTGCGAGGAGGCGACGAGCGCGCGTGAGGAGCTTCTCGGCGTCTTCCTTGCGGCCAGCCTTCAGCGCCTCTTCGCGTGCCCACGCGATGAACGCGACCGCAGTGGCGCGCGCGGCGCGGGAGAGGGGCGCCGTCCCGTCGGGCGAGCCGGTGGCGGCCGCCTTCTCGGCCCAGCCGACCGCCTCCTCGACACGACCGAGGCCCTGCGCGGCGGCCGCGATCAGGAGCGGCACGGCGGGGTCGTCGGGCGTGAGCGTCTGGAGCGTCATGTACTGACGCATCGCCTCGTCGTACCAGCCGTGCGCACGGAGGAGGTCTCCGAGGCGGCGGCGCGCGGCGGGATCTTCCGGAGCGAACTCGACGATCTCGCCGAAGGTGCGGCGAGCCTCGATGCGATCGCGATCGGCGTCGGCGCCCTGCTGGCGCGTGGCGAGACGGAGGTAGTGCTCGCCGACGCTCGTCCACACGTGGGCGGTGGCATCCGCGCGGCGGCGGAGGCGGCGAGCCCACGCGCGCGAGTTGGCGTCGTCGCCGGCGTCCTCGTAGGCGTCGAGCACGCGGAGGCCGAGCTCGAGATCGTCGGGCCACTTCGTCGCAGCGGCGCGGAGCACGCTCGCCCTTTCCTGCGGCGTCTTCACCTTGTCGACCATCTTCGCGAGCATGTCGGGATCGACGGTGGCGAGGCCGAGGGCGCGGTGGAACTCGTGAAGGTCGTTCACGTTGACCACGCGCACGACGATCGCGCGATACACGATGTCCGCGGCGGGCGTGAGGATGAGAGACTTCCAGAGCGCGACGCGCGCAGTGACCGTCTTCAGCTGATCGACCATCAAGAGGAGGAGCGTCGTGCGCTCGCGCCACGTGGGCGCCTCGCAGTCCTCGAGCGCCTTCCGGTAGATCGGGAGCGCACCCTCCGCCGTCCCGGCCGAGTTCTGCGCCGCCAGACGCTCCGACCAGAGCGTGCGGCGCTCGGAGAGCGGCAAGCTCGCGCCGGGTCCGCACGGACGCGCGGTGTGGCCGATCACGCCGATCGGACCCGTGGTGGTCGTGACGCTCACGGTCGTGGTCGTCGTGGTGCTAGCGACGGCCGGCGCGCCCGGCTTGAACTTGTCGGTCGTCATCGTCACCGGGAACATCACGGTGACCACGCCACCCTCGGGCTGCGGGAAGCTGAGGTTCTGGAACGAGCGCACGACGCAGCTGACGACCTCCGCATCGTTCATGTCCGACTGGGCGTCGCTGGCCGTGGAGACGGCGCCATCGCGGCCGATGACGAACTTCACCTTCACCGTGCCGCCGATGGTCGGGTTGGTGCGGAGACCGTTCTCGTAGCAGAGGCGGAAGCGACCGAAGTTCTGGCGCACGATGCGCGAGACGACCTCCGGCGGCAGCTGTCCGGCGATCATGGGCGTGCCCGGGCGGATGCTCGGGGGCTTGTTCGCGGGCGCCGGCTCGTCGATCGCGTCGCGATTCGTCAAGGCGCGCGCAGGTCGCGGGACGCTCTTCAGAGCCAAGCCCTCCACCTCCGCGGCGGCCTTCATCGGCGGCGGAGCAGCGGGAGCGCTGCCGCCCTTGCCGCCGCCCTGCACGACCCCGGAGCCGTGGCCGATCGTCCCGATGTTGCCGAGGCCGATGCCTTCGCCGCGGCCGCCGCCGCCTTCGCCCGTGCCGGAGAGACCGAGGCCGCCGGCGCCGAGCGCGTCGCCGGGCGTGTCGCCCCACATGTTGCCGGTGGCCGTCGCGGCGGGAGCGGCCTGCGTCGTGATGCTGCCGATCAGCCCGAACTGCTGCGCCTCGTTCATCGCCTGGCGTCGCTGATCCTCGCTGCTCATGGGGACGCTCGGGGGCTGCGCGACCGGCGCGTTCTGCGCGTGGCGCGGGTTGCCCATCGAGCCTTCTTCGCCCTTCGCGCGCGTGCCGGTGCCACCCTCCTTGTCGTAGTAGGCGGCGGCCGTCGGAGCCTCGCGCTGCTCGAAGTCGCCCGAGCCGGTGTGCGACCACGGGCGCCAGAAGCGGCGGCGATCCATCGCGTCGGCGCGGGCCTGCGCGATCTCTTCCTTCTGCGCGACGTCGCCCTGCTCGACCTCGCGCTTCGTGGGGACGTAGAGCGACGTGTACGGAGAGACGAGCCCGAAGCGGCGACCGATGTCGACGAGCGCAGCGCGGCCGGCGCCCTCGCCGATGAGCTCCTGCATGCGGCCCTGACCCCAGCGACGGCGGAGATCGCCCACGTCCTCGATGGGCACGACGCTCAGCGTCCTTGCGGTCGATTGATCGCCGCTCTTCAAGGTGATCTTGCTCGGCGTGCTCCCCGCGATGCGACCGACGACGAGTATGCTCTCGTCCGCGGGCACCGGCGGCAGCTCGCGCGGGAGGACGCGCTCGACGCCGTTTCCGAGATCGACGCTCGCGCCGACCCACGCCGGACGCTGCGCCGCTTCCAGGAGCCGGAGCGCAGATCGCGCCGCGCTGTACGCGTCGCTCACCGTCTCGACGGGCGCGCCGCGCGACACGTTGTCGAGGAGCGCGATGTTGGCGCGCGTGCCGATGCCCGCCGCGAAGATGCGGGTCGAGGCCGGGAGGCGCGCGAGGCGATCCTTCAGCGTCTTCGGCGTGACCTCGCCCACGGAGGGAAGGCCGTCGCCGATGTAGAGGACGGCGCCGCGGCGCTTGCCGTCGAGCTTGCCGGCCGCCTCCGTGAGCAGGGCGCCGATGTCGGTCGCGCCGCCGCGCTCGACGTTCGCGAGGCCGGCGAGCCAGTCGCGGCGCTTGTTCGGATCGACGGCGACGAGCTCGCCGGAGCCCTCCGCCACGGGACGCAGGCTGGCGTCTCCGGACCAGAGCGCGGCGCGATCGTCGGGCCCGAGATGCGCGAGGAGCGCGGACGAGAGCGAGCGCGCGATGGAGAGCGCGCCCGGCTCGGTCGCAGCGGACGTGTCGACGACGATCGCGAGGTCGATGCCCTTCGCCGTCGCCTCTGGCGGCGCGCTGCGGAGCGGAACGAGCAGATAGTCGGGCTCCTCGGAGGAGACCTTCGCCGCGAACTTCGCGTCCGCGTTCATCGGGATGTCCTCTGCCGTGAGCGTGTGTGGCGCGCGATACGCCACGGGGTCGCTCTGCCCGCCGTCGAAGAGCTCGACCGCGAGGTCCGCGCGCGGCACGAAGTCGAAGGCCTGGATGACGACGTTCTTGCCCTCGGTCCGGCCGTTCATCCCGGCGCGGACCTTGTCGGCGCCGGACTTCGCGAGGTCGAGCGTGACGCGGAGCTCCTCGATACGCGGGAGCGAGGCGCGCGCCCCCTCCGCCGCCATCGGGTAGACGTAGAGGCGGCGGTCCGATTTTGGCCCCTGCCGCGTGAGCCACTCCGCGTAGCGCGTGACGACGCGGCGCTTGCTGCCCGGCGTGATCGGATAGAGCCGCGCGTTGTACGTGCCGGGCGCGGCCCACGAGAGGAGCGCGGGATCTTCCGTCGAGCCCTGGTAGACGTTGCTCTCGTACTGCTGCTGCGCGGCGGCGCTCTCCTTGACCTTGCCCCAGACCACGTCGCCGTCGCGATCGACGCCGAACTTGCTCAGCACCGCTCCGGGCGGCGTGCGGAACGAGAAGATGCCTTCCACCGTGTCGGAGCTCGGGTTGACGAAGGTCTGATCGACCTCGGTCGTCGCGAAGTCGTGATCGACGGTGACGCGCACGTCGAGGCGCTCGATGACGAGCGAGAAGCGGGGCTTGCCCTTGTCACCGGGCGGACGTGCGCCGACGGTGCCGAGGCCGAAAGGCGCGGGCTGCGCGGCGGGATCCGCGGTGGCGAGACCGCCGGTCCAGTCGTCCCACGCCACGGCAGGCGACTTCACGACGCTGCCGTCGATCTTGAGCGTGAGGCGCTCGCCGGACGACGCGCGGTCGGCCGCCTTCTGCGTCCGGGCGGAGCCGCGCAGCACGTAGACCTCTTCGTCGCCGCTCGCCGGCACCTCGACGCTCGCGCGGGCGCCTTCGAGCTCGATCATTCCGCGTGGAGTGTCGACGCGAACGGAGGGGGCGTCCTCGCTGTCGATGAACGCGCGGCCCGACGTCATCTTGAAGACGTCCTCGTGGACGGTGAGCTGGGCCGGACCGGCGAGGAGCCAGACCGAGCCGCCATCGCGCCGGATCCAGGCGAGCGCGCCCGGCGCGAGCGTGAGCTCGGAGCCATCGGACAGGCGCTCCCGCGGGTAGGGGGAGCGCTTGCCGTCTCCGGCCGAAGTGACCGAGATCTCTCCCTTTACGGCTCGCATCTCGGCGAACGTGTCGCCATGGGCGACGAGCGACGCCGGCTTGCTGCTCTTGCAGCCGGTGATTGTTAAAGGAGAGGAGAGGATCGCGACGAAGACGACGCAGGCGGAGAAACGCATCGAATGAGGGCTCCGTCCTCCTTCGGAACGCGCGAACGCGAAATGTTCCGTGGGAGAAGGGCCGACACTACGTGGATCGATCCTGTGGGGCAAGGTGCGACCGGACGGCCCGTGCGGTTCCCCGCCGCGTCGACTGAAGCGTGATTCAGTGAGCCTTCGAGACGGGCGCGGCGCCCTGAGATGGGTCGAGGCGACCGTGCTGACCCCCCGTAATGTCCGGGGTATCGCCCGTGAGCACCGGCCTTACGACCTCGAATGCGTAGCGGATCCCCTTCGCGCCCGCCATGTCCCAGAGCTCCGCGTCGGTGACGGTCACGCGGATGAGGGCCATGTTCGGATCGTCCTTTCCGTTCGGGAACCACGCCTTCCAAGACGTCTGCCAGAGCTCTTCGATCTTTTTCCGATCGCGGACGATCGAGGCACGACCGAGCTCGAACCGGCCCTGGAACGTCGCCGACATCAGCATCGCCGTGTCGAACGACTCGAGGAGCTGTTGCAGATGCGCCTTGCTCTTCTCTCCCATGGGGTTCTCCTTTTCTCCACGCGGTGAGATGCGAACCTGATGCCGCCTTTGCTAGAGCTTCGCGTTGAACATCCACTGCACGCCGAACGGATCGCGGAGCGCACCGAAGAGCGCGCCCCAGGGCGCCGCGAACAGCTCCTGGACGATCGCACCTCGCTCCGCGAGGTTCGCGAAGAGCTTCTTCGCCTCCTCGGGGTCGTCGAGGTCGAGCGCGATCTGGACGATCCCGGACGGCGGCAATTCGCCCACGCCGGGACCGTCGCTGAGCATCACACTCGCATCGCCGATGCGTAGCTCGCAGTGCATCACGTTGTTCTTCAGCGCCTCGGCGCAGCTCGGATTGTTGTCGCCGAAGCGCATGAGCGCCCTGGTCTGGGCCTCGAGCGCGGTCGTGTAGAAGGCGATCGCGCGATCGGCGTGGCCATTCAGGATGACGTACGGATTCGCAGCGCGGACGGTCATGAGGAGCTCCTTTCCCAGGTAGACCGGCCCGAGGCGCGAAACTCATCGGTCGGCCGGCGCTTTCTCCGGCGAATCGCTGGCGTCCCCGTTGCACGGCGGTGCCGTGCGGCTCGGATCTCGACGAACGCCTGGGATTTCCAGGGCGGCGCTGGATCGTTCGTGTCGCAAAGCTCCACACGGTGAGACTGCCTTGCTCGAACGATCCCGCTCTTTTGCCTTCACCCTTCTCCTCTCTTCCAGCCTGCTCGGCGGCGTCATCGCTGCGTGCAGCTCCGACGACACGGCGGGCCCCGGCGGCGACGGCGGCGCCTCGTCCGGTACCTCGGGCGCCTCGGGCACGTCGTCCGGGGACGTCATCGACGGCGGCTCTATCGAGCTGCCCGACGGTCACGTCGTGCTTCCGGACGGCGGCGAGATCCCCGACGGCGAAGGTCCGCCCGGTCCGAAGCGAGACTTCCCGCTCGATACCCCCGAGCTGGGGGGCTATGCGCTCGAGGAATACTTCCCCGCGACGATGAAGATGACGATCCCGGCCGCGGTCGGGTGGACGGCGAACCCGCTCGTGCTCGAGCGCATCGGCAATGTCATCCGGATGGAGAGCGGCAAGCGCCGCAACGTGCTCGACTTCACGGCCGACGTCGCGCTCCAGAGCGAAGGCGGCGCGCTCGGCATGGCGCTTCACCCGCAGTTCGGCGACGGCTCCGGGCCGAAGCCGTATGCGTACTTCTGGTACAACGCGAAGGGCGCGACGAAGAACGAGCAGCGACTCGTTCGCTACACGTGGAGCGCCGCGAGCCAGAGCTTCGATCCCGCCTCCAAGCTCGTGATGATCGAGGAGGAAGAGGAGCACCCCGAGCACAACGCCGGGCGCATGGCGTTCGGCAAGGACGGCCTTCTCTACCTCGGAAATGGCGACGACCTGAACGACGCGAATCACCAGACGCTGAATCGCGCGCTCTTCGCTGGCATCTTTCGCATCGACGTCGACTCGGACGCCGCCAGGAGCCACCCGATCCCGAAGCAGCCCGCGGGCGGATTCACGACCGGCTACATGATCCCGAACGACAATCCCTTCGTCGGTCAGGGCGGGCTCGAGGAGTTCTACGCGCTCGGATTCCGCAATCCGTTCATGTTCTCGTTCGACCGCCAGACGAACGATCTCTGGGTCGGTGACGTCGGCGACTCCTTCCGCGAGGAGATCAATCGGGTGGAGAAGGGCGGTAATTACCAGTGGCCGGTCCGCGAGGGCGAGCTCGTGCGCCAGGCCGGAAAGACGATCACGATCGGCACTTCGCACGATCCGGAGTCCTTCTACACGCACCACGAAATGGGCGATCTGACCGCGATCTTCGGCGGCTTCGTCTATCGCGGTAAAGCCCTCCCCGAGCTGAATGGCAAGTACATCTATTCGGATTGGCCGTCGGACCGCATCTGGGCCTACGACCCGGCCACGAAGACGCGCGCCACGATCGTCTCGAATCAGTGGGATCGCCAGCCAATGGCAATGACGGAGGACAACGACGGCGAGATCTACCTCCTCCATTACACGGGCGTGGCAAAGCTCGTGAAGGACTCCGCTCCGCTCGACGTCCCGAAGCGTCTCCTCGAGACGAAGATCTTCAAAGACCTGGCGACGATGACGGTGGAAGACGGCTTTGTCCCCTATGCCATCAACTCACCGCTCTGGTCCGACGGCGCCTCCAAGCAACGCTGGATCAGCGTCCCTGCGGGCCAGAAGGTGACGGTGAAGGAGGACGGCACGCTCGCGTTCCCGGTCGGCACGCGCTTCGTGAAGCAGTTCGATCTGCCCGACACGGTGCAGCCCCGCGGGCGCACGAAGCACCTCGAGACGCGCGTCCTCGTCGTGGGCAACGCGACCACGTATGGCCTCTCGTACCGCTGGAACGCGGCCGGCACCGACGCCACGCTCGCGCCCGAGGGCTTCGACGAGACGATCACCGACGACGCCAGCGGCAGCACGCGCGTCTGGCACACTCCGTCGTTCGGCCAGTGCTGGCAGTGCCATCGCGCCGAGAATCGGGTGCTCGGCTTCACGCAGAAGCAGACGAGTCGCGACGGCCAGCCCCAGATGTTCGCGGACAAGGGCCTCTTCGACGCGAACCTCGTCGCGGGGTGGCCGGCTCCGCTCACCCAGCCGACCGACACGGGCAAGTCGCTCGAGGAGCGCGCCCTCGCGTACCTCGCGGCGAACTGCTCGGGCTGCCATCACGAGGGCGCGAGCTACACCGGCGGCGGCCAGACGTGGATCGCCTCGCCGGGCGTCGCGCTCTCCGCGCGCGGCCTCGTCAACGTGCCGAATCACAACTACCCCGTCGCCGCCGGTCTCGGCCTCACGCAGGGCAGCGCGCCGCTCATCGAGCCTGGCGATCCGAGCGGCTCGCTCCTCGTGAGGCGCCTCCAGACGGACGACCACGACCTGATGATGCCGCCGCTCGGCAAGAACATCGTCGACGTGGACGGGGCCAAGCTCGTCTCCGACTGGGTCGCGTCGATGCCGCCCGCCCCGTGACCAGCGCCCGAGCCAGCGCAGGTGGTGGTCGAGCGGACGCCATGAGCGTGTACACTCGGCGGCGTGACGCCGCGGCTCTTGCTCGACTCCGAGCGCGAGGAAGCGATCGAGACGCTCGCCGCGGCGTTCGATGCCGATCCGCTCTTCGTCTGGCTCCTCCCGGAGAAGAAGCAGCGCCGGAGGTGGCTCGGCTGGTTCCATCGCCGCGTCCTCAACGAGACGATGCCGGTCGCGGGCGCGTTCACGCTCGGGCCGAGCGAGGGGCTCGTCCTCTCGTACCCGCCAGGAACGTGGCCTCCGTCGCTCGCGGGCGGGCTCGGCGCGTGGCCGATCCCGCCCGGCCTTCCGACCTGGCGCCTCATCCGGCCCGGCCTCTGGCTCGACGGTCGCATCCACGAGCTGCACCCGACGGAGCCGCATCTCTACCTCTACGTCCTCGGCGTGCACCCGTCGCGCAAAGGGCAGGGGCTGGGCGGGACGCTCCTCCGACACGTCTCGACGATCGCGGACTCCGCGAGCGTCCCGTGCCACCTGGAGACCTCGAATCCGGACAACCTCCCGCTCTATCGTCGCTTCGGCTACGAGGTTCGGGTCGAGATCACGGAGCACGGCGGCCCGACGATCTGGACCATGACGAGGCCCGCACGATGAAGCGTGTGGTCGTCGCCGGCGTCTTCATCGCCGATCTCCTCCTCGCTTCGTCGGCCGTCGCCGGCGACCCTCCGCCCCCGCCAGCCGACTTCGGCACGAAGCAGCGCCTCTCCGACGAGGACCTGGCGAAGAAGAAGGAGGACGGGTACTTCACCGGCCTTCCGCTCGCGAACTACGACTCGAATACGGGCTTCGGCGCCGGCGCTCGCGCCTACTACTTCTACAACGGCAAGCGCGACGATCCGCTATTTGCTTATACGCCGTACGAGTATCGCACGTTCGTGACGCTCTTCTTCACCACGCGTGGACTCCAGTTCCACTGGCTCGACTTCGATGCGCCCGCGCTGTTCGGGACGCCTTGGCGCCTCCGCTCGCAGACCATCTATCAGCGGAATACGAGCAACTACTATTTCGGTATCGACGAGCGCGCGCGCCGCCTCCGCTTCTCGGGCGATCCCACGCGCACGTTCTCGTCGTTCTCGGCTTACCAGGACGCCCTCGAGCGCACGCGGCCCGACGGGACGACGTATCAGCTCTACGACCAGATCCTCCTCGAGCGACCGTTCTCAGTGCTCACGCTGGAGCGCTCGCTGCTCGGCGGGATCCTTCGCACGCAGTTCGGCCTGACCATCTCGCACGGCAACATTCACGACTATACCGGCAGCCGCTCCGACAGCGGCGCCATCCAGGCCTCGACGCGCTTCAACGAGGACTGTGCCGCGAAGCTGATCGTCGGCTGCAACGGCGGCTGGGACAACACGCTCCGGGTCGGCATCGCGTTCGATACGCGCGATTTCGAGCCCGATCCGAACAAGGGCATCTATGCGGATCTCGCGGGCGACTTCGGCACGCAGGCGCTCGGCTCGGAGTTCCTGTACTCGCGCGTGATGCTCGCGGTGCGCGGGTATTACAGCCCGATCCCCAAGATCGCCGACGTCGTCCTCGCGGCGCGCGGCGTCTACGAGGTCCAGAGCCAGGGCGCGCCTTTCTTCTCGATGGATACGTTCAACTTCACGGAGGATCCGCGCATCGGCATGGGCGGTCTCCGCACGCTGCGCGGCTACAAGCAGGATCGCTTCGTGGGCCACGTGATGGCGCTCACGAACTACGAGATTCGCTACACGTTCGCCGAGACGATGGTCTTCCATCAGCGCTTCGCGTTCGGCGTCGTCCCCTTCCTCGATATCGGCCGCGTGTTCAACAGCATCCCGCGCACGTCCCTGAAGGGATGGAACCGCACGCAGGGCGGCGGCGGCCGCATTTACTGGAATCAGGCGACCGTCATCATGGTCGATTACGGCTTCAGCGACGAAGACAGCGGTCTCTACGTCAATTTCGGCCATATTTTCTGAAGGTCGCTCCTCGCCCGGGCGATAATCGGGCCCATGTCGACCGACCTGTGGTGCCTCGTCGCAAACGCGCTCTGGGGCGTCGTCCTCGTTCAGGCCGAGGTCATCGGGAAGACCAAAGCGGCGGGGAAGGAGTGGAACATCGGCAATCGCGACACGGAGCCGGAGTGGCCGGCGTGGGTGAAGCGGTCGGCGAAGGCGCTCGCGAATCACAAGGAGAACTTCCCGGTCTTTCTCACCGCGGTGCTGGTCGTGCACCTGTCCGGGGCGGCGGATCGAACGAGCGCGATCGCGTGCATCGTGTACGTCATCGCACGCGCGGTGCATGGCCTTCTCTACATCGGCGGTGTGACCAAGGTCCGGAGCGTCGCCTTCCTCGTCGGCGCGGCGTCCGTCCTCGTCCTGCTCACGCGGCTGCGTCTCGGATGAGCCAGTCGCTCGGCGGCTACATCAGCGACGTCGCGTACGTCCGGCACTTCATCGACGAGCTGATCCCCTCGCGCCTGCGCCTCGCCGCCGCCACCGGCGGCGTGACGCCTCCACACGCGGACGACTTCGATTACTGCGAGATCGGATGCGCGCACGGCGATACGACGGCGGCGCTCGCGGCGGCGCATCCAGGAGCGCGCTTCCTTGGCGTCGACATCGTGGGCGAGCACGTCGCCTCGGCGAAGAAGCTCGCGCGGGACGGGGCGCTCGAGAACGTCGGCTTCCTCGAGAACGACTTCGAGGCGCTCATCGACGAGGACATCGGCGAGTTCGACTTCATCGCCGCGCACGGCGTCCTCTCGTGGATCTCCCCCGAGAAGCGGAGCGCGCTCGGCCGGTTCGTCTCCGCGAAGCTGAAGCCAGGCGGCCTCCTCTACGTGAGCTACAACGCGATGCCGGGCTGGTCGGGGGTCGAGCCGCTCCGGCAGCTCTTGCTGTCGCCGCTCGGCCTCGCGCCAGGTGCCTCCACGATGGACCGCGCTCGGCTCGGGCTCCACTTCGCGCAGACGATGTCGAACGCGGGCGCGGAGTACTTCGCGCGGAACCCGTCCGCCAACGACATGCTCGCGACGATGACGAAGGTGGGCCTCCCCTACGTGGTCCACGAGTACCTGCATGACCACTGGTCACCCATGTACTTTGCACGCGTCGCGTGGGAGCTCGCGGAGCGCGATCTCCACTTCGCGGGCGTGGTGCCGCTCCACCAGAACTTCCGCGACACGGCCGTGCCGGAGGCGCTCGAGAAGGTCTTCGCCGACGCGACGGACCGGCTGACGTTCGAGAGCCTCAAGGACTTCGCCATCAACGAGTTCTTCCGCCGCGACGTCTACGTGAAAGGTCGCACGTCGCGCCACGCCGCGGCGCTCGACGAGCTCCTCGAGCGCACCCCGTTCGCGGCGGTGGCGGAGCGCTTCCCGGAGTCGCGCACGATGAAGCTCCCGCATCGCCTGCTGCGCCTCGAGGCGCCGATCTTCGAGCCGCTCTTCCAGGCGCTTCGCGAGGGCGCGGCGACGATCGAGGAGCTCCGCGCCTCGCGGCCCGAGCTGGCAGGATGGCCGCCGGACCAGGTCCGCGCCGCGACGCTCCGCCTTCTGCTCGCAGAGCTCGTCGCGCCGATGCAGCGTGCGACGCGTGCGGCGGCGGTCGATGCCTCGGCGAGGTTCGTCGTGCCGCTGCCGTACAACCAGATGATGCTCCGCCGACTCTCGAGCGACACGCCGCTCGTGCTCGTGTCGGAGGCGGCGGGCACCGCGTATCGGTCGTCGGCGCTCGAGGTGCTCGCGATGCGCGTCCTGACGGAGTGTCGCGCGCCCGAGCGCGACGCGTGGGTCGAGTCTTTCGTCGAGAAGCACGAGCTCCGGCTCGCCATCGACGGCAAGCTCGTCGCGGAGCGCGCGGACCAGAAGCGACACGTGCGCGCCGCGATCGAGGCCCTCGTGAGCGACCGACTCGCGAGGCTGGTCGAGCTCGGCATCATGGCTCCGGCGCCGTGAGCCCTCGCAGGCGATAACTCGTGGCGAGGCCGCCGAGGAGGAGCGCGAAGCCCAGCACCAGCGCAGAGCTGCCCCAGCCGAGCGTGGTGTGCGGGGTCGGGATGAGACCCGAGAGGAGGATGGCGTGGGCTCCGCCGAGCGTCGGCACCGCGATCATCGTCCAGCGCTTGAGGTGCACGGAGAGCGCGATCGCGAGGATGAGGGTGACGACGTCGACCGCGATGCTGTGCGCCGGCCACGGGCCGCCTTGCCAGCCCGCGGTCCAGAGCGCGAGGTAGAGCGCGGCGAGCGCGCCCGTCAGGTGACGCAGCTTCGCGGCGGTGGAGAGCGGCAGCTGTACGTACTCGAAGCGGCGGCCGCCGTGCAGGGCCTGGCCCGCCTCGTTGCCCATGCGGTAGGGGCCGGGCGGATCGTGCTGCGTGCGCTCGACCGTCGTCCAGAACTGGCCATACGCGCGAAGGGTGAGGATGGCCGCGGCGAGCAGCGCGACGAGCGTGAGCGCGCTCGGATGCACGAGGCCGACGAGACCGAGCGTGACGACGACGAGCGTCCACGCGAGCGCCTCGCTCTGCACGCGCCGCGCGAGGAGGAGCACGGCGACCGGGATGACCGCGGCGAGCGCGACGTTGTGATTCGAGGCCCAGAAGAGGGCATGGAGCGAGAGGAGAAGGCCCCACAGACCCCAGATCGTCGCGAGCGATCGGCGAAGGACGGTGTGACCCCACGCGTCGAGATCGACGAGGCTCGTGACCTGCGCCTTCGGGAAGAGGAGGCCGAGCCCGAACACGGCGAGCGCGACGAACGCACCCCCGGTCGCGTAGCTCGCCTGCTCCACGACGTAGGGGCCGATCATGAGCGTGGCGGCGCCGAGCATGGCGGTCGCGAACGCGCCGAGGGAGAGGCGAACCTTCATTGCCCAGCCCAGCGCGAAGAGCTTCAGTCCGAAGAGCGCGAGCCAAGCCGCCGCCGCGCACGCGCCGGCCACGCCGAGCTCCACGCAGGTCTCCGTGTGGAGGGTGAGGTCGCACTGGTAGAGCGCGGTCAGGAGCGCGAGCATCACCGCGGGCCGGCGCTGGCCGATGCGCATGAGAAGCGCGGCACCGCCGATGAGCGCGACCGCGTAGACCTCCGCGATCGCGGCCACCCCGAGCGGACCGTAGAGAGAGCCCTCCGTCGCGAGGCCGCGCGAGGTGAGGATCGTCCCGCCGAGGACGAGCATCGCGCTGACGAGATAGAGCGGGTTGTACTGGACGAACCAGCGGTACAGGAGCTTGCGCCAGAAGTCGTTCATGCGGTCTTCGCACGAATGCAACGAGCAGGCCTGGATCCTCCGATCTCCTCGGGTCGCGTTTCTTCGTCCATCGGCCGGGGTGCGCTCGGACAATTTGTCGAATGCATCGCGCGGCAGGCGCAATTCGTCAGGCTTCACTTGCCAGCGGTGTTGCTCGCCCAGAGCGCGCGGCCGTCCTTCGAGTAGATGACGAGGTTGCCGTCGTCCTGCATCGCGAGCGTCGCGCCTTCGTTGCCCGCGGTCGGCGTCTGGAAGGCCGCGTCGAGCGCGCCGCCGTACACGCCGAGCGTGCCATCGCCGCGAAGGATCGCGGCGCGGACGCTTGCCCCCGCGGTGCGCGAGGACCACGTCGCCTTGCCGGCGCGGTTGTAGATGACGAGGTTGCCGTCGTCCTGCATGACGAGGGAGTGGGAGCCGGAGCAGGAAGAGAGCGCGCCGCCCACCTCGAGGCCGGTGTTGGGCTGGAGCGTGCCGCAGCCCGTCGGCGCGAGCGGCTCGGGCGTCTGCGCCGGGCAGACGAAGTCCTTGAAGGCCTGCGAGTCGGCCATGTCGCGGGCGAGCTGGTTGTGGTTCGCGACCGCGCCGCTCACGGTGCCGAAGACGCACGCGTTGTCGGGCGTGATCTTGGCGACGATGAGGCTGTTGTCGCCGGTGAACGTACCGTAGCCCGTCTCGTCCTGGCCCGGCGTGAAGATGCGCAGGATGAGGGCGGTCGGCTCGACCTGACCGATGGCGATGCCGCGACCGCGCCACTCCGCCTTCTTGCCGAGGTAGCCGTAGCGCGTGTTCACGCCCGCGCTGAAGGCGTCGAGGTAGTAAGTGCCGGTGGGCGTACGGATGAACGGCGCGGCGCTCGTCTCCTCGTACGCGCCCGCGACGAGCGTGTACCTGCCCATCGCACCGCAGTCGTAGCGGTCGCCCATCTCGTCGACCTCACCGGCCGGCATCTGCGTCGACGTGCAAGCGTCGAGCGGGGTCGTGATGCTCACGTCGGTGTACGCGCTCGTGGCGCTCGTGCCGGAGAGGTCCGCGCTGGCGGCGCCCGCCTCGTCGCGTGTCTCGACGGCGCAGCCCGCGACGAGAAGGAGGGAGGCGAGGGAGGCGAAGGCGGTTCCGGAGAGCTTGTTCATGATGACAGGCTCTGCTGCACCGTTGATGCCGGCGCCCCGACATGTGCGCTTGTATTGATTTCATATGGTTACGGTGACGATCGGCCCCGGGTGTCCGAGGCATCGGACACCACTGTCCGACCCCCGGGAACGGTCACTTCACGACGTTGATCGCGATGTGGGCGACGACGGCGCGGTTGCCCGTGTCGCGAACGTAGCGCACGTCGTACGTGCCGGGGTTCGCAGGCGCGGTCAGCTTGGCGGGGTTGCCGGCGGCGGTCTTCACGTACGCCATCTCGTCACCGACCTGCATCGCGCGTCCCGGCGCGACGACGTCGATGTAGTCCTCGGGACCATTGGGGCCGGTCCACGCGATCGCCATCGGTTGTCCCGCCTTGATCACGGCGGGGGCGACGAGCGTCGGTGTCACGGCGGACGCGGAGGGCGCCGCGCCCGTGGTCGAGGGCTTCTTGTCCTGGCAGGCAGCGAGGGACGCGAGCAGAAAGAGGGAGGGCAGGACGTTTCGGCGACGCATGGCCGCCCAGGCTAGTGGCGTCGGTGCTCGTCCGTCCACCTCGGGCTGCGGGCACCGAAGTGGTAGAGGTGGGGCGGATGGGTTGCTGCCACGGATACGCGATCGACGAGGCCGGCGAGAACGCATTCTCCGTCGACGTGAATGCGCTGACGTTCGGACCGGGCTCCATCGGTGAGGTCGCGGCGCACGTGGGCGAGGCGAGGCGCGTCGCGATCTTCACCGATGCGCGCGTGGCGAAGCTCGAGTGCGTGGCGATCGCGCGGAAGGCGCTCGCGGCCCGGGACGTCGTCGTCTACGACGCGACCACGATCGAGCCGACGAGCGAGTCGTTCCTCGAGGCCGCTCGATTCGCCCGCGACGGGCGGTTCGAAGCGTACGTCTCGATCGGCGGCGGCTCCGTCATCGACACGTGCAAGGCGGCGGCGCTCTACGCGACGTATCCCGCCGAGCTCGACGTCTACGTGAACGCACCGATCGGCCAGGGCGCGGCCGTTCCCGGCCCTCTGCCGCCGCACGTGGCTTGCCCGACGACGTGCGGCACGGGCAGCGAGTGCACCGGCATCGCCGTCTTCGATCACGTGGCGCGCGGCGTGAAGACGGGCATCGCGTCGCGCCATCTGCGCCCGAGCCGCGCGCTCGTCGATCCGACGGCCACGCATACGCTCCCGTCGAGCGTCGTCGCGGCGAGCGGCTTCGACGTGCTCTGCCACGCGCTCGAGTCCTACACTGCGCGGCCTTTCACGGCGCGTCCGCGTGGCGGGGCGCGTCCGATGAGCCAGGGGCGAAACCCGTGGAGCGACCTCGGCGCCCTCGAGGCGCTCGAGATTGGTGGAAAGTACATCGTTCGTGCGGTGACCGATCCGTCCGACACGGAGGCCCGCGAGGAGCTCGCGTGGGCGGCGACGCTCGCCGGCATCGCGTTCGGCAACGCGGGGGTGCACCTGCCGCACGCGATGTCCTATTCCGTCGCCGGTCGCGTCCACACGACCGCCGAGCCCTACCGGTGCGACGGCTACCCCAGCGACCACCCCATGGTCCCGCACGGGTTCTCCGTCGTGGTGAACGCGCCGAGCGTGTTTCGCGCCATTCGCGGCACGAGCCCGGAGCGCCATGCCGAAGCCGCCCGCGCGCTCGGGGGCGAGACGGTCGAAGCGGCGCTCGTCGAGCTGATGAAACGGACAGGCGTGCCGAACGGCGTCGGTGGTGTCGGCTACGGTCCGGGCGACCTCGACGCGCTCGCCGAGGGCGCGCTCGCGCAGAAGCGGCTCGTCGACAACGCCCCGCGGGCGATCGATCGCGACGCCATGCGCTCGCTGTTCGAGGGCGCGCTCCGCTACTGGTGACCGTGCCGGCGGACCTCGACTAAGGTCCGCTCATGCCCTCTCCGCGTGAGCTCCGCGCTGCGTACCGCCGGTTCGAATCCGTGCCGACGCGCTGGATGGACAACGACGTCTACGGTCACGTGAACAACGTCGTCTACTATTCGTACTTCGACACCGTCATCAATCGGTACCTCATCGGGGAGGGGGGGCTCGACATCGCGAGCGGCGAGGTCATCGGGCTCTGTGTCGAGTCGCACTGCGAGTACTTCGCGCCCGTCTCTTATCCGCAGATCCTGGACGCGGGCATGCGCGTGGGAAAGCTTGGTCGCTCGAGTGTTCGGTACGAGATCGGCATCTTCGCGCCGGGCATTGACGAGGCGGCGGCGCAGGGACACTTCGTGCATGTCTTCGTCGACCGCGCCACGCGCCGGCCCACCGAGCTCCCCGCCGAGCTACGGAACGCGCTGGACCGTCTGGCTGCCTCGACGTGATACCCTCGAGGCATGCGCGGAGGCAGCGGCGTCGGGCTTGCGTTGCTCGCTCTCGGGGGGTGCTCGCTCTTGACCGAGATCCCCGATGACGTCCGCGCCGGCGGTGGCGATGCCCCGGAGGGCGGCGCGTCGACGGATGCGGCCGCGCGCGATGACTCCGTCGCGCCGAGCCCCACCGATGCGAGCATGGCGGACGCGTTCTCGGGGGTCGAGGGGGGAATCGATGGTGGCGCCCCGAGCGCGGTCGCGCTCGACGCGATCGGTCCCACCAAGGCCGGAGCAGGCGGCGAGGCGACGACCTCGCCGCTCGTCTGGTCGCACACCACGTCGGGCACGAACCGGGCGCTCTTCGTGACCGTGACCGTGAGCGCCGACCCGGATACGGACGTGAACGTCACGAGCGTGCAGTATGGTGAGGCTTCGCTCTCCCTCGTCGGGATCCAGCACACCAACAACAAGGATGCGGGCTACACGACGCTCTGGGCGGTCGCCAGTCCCGCGGCGGGAGCGCACTCGGTCACGGTCACGTTCACGGGGGCTCCCTACCTCGTCCTCGCCGGGTCGATCAGCTTCACGGGGGTCGACCAGGCGACGCCGTTCCGGAACGTCGAGAAGGCCGGTGGCGCCAGCGATCGGGCCAGGCTCGAGGTCACGAGCGCGCCGAACGACATGGTCGTCACCGCGCTCGCGTCGGGGTGCAGCGTCCGCGACACCACGGACTACGTCGGGTGGGTGCGGAACGTCACGTGCGCGGCTGGGGCGGGCAACGCCGCTCAGTCCGCGTTCGCGGGTGCGCCTTCCGTCGACGTGAGGTACTCGATCGAAGCCGACTGGTGGGGCGTCGTCGCCGCCGACGTGAAAGCGGCACCCTAGCCGTTCACGGCTCAGAGCTTCCGGCGCCGGATCATCTCGACGAGGGTCGTCCGATTCAGGCCGAGGAGCTGCGCGGCTCGGTTCCGATTCCCGGCCGTCCGTGCGAGCGCCTGCCGGATCAGATCGTTCTGGTAGGCGTCGACGGCGGTGAAGAGCTCGAGGCCGACCTCGGGGAGCTGTCGCGGGAACTGCGGGTTCGACGCGCGCTTGATGCTCGGCCGCTCCGGCTCGACGGGCGCTTCGCCCTCGTCCGTCGAGGGCGGCAGCTCCTCCCCGGAGGCCGGCTCCTCCGGCGGCGGCGCTGGCTGCGGCGGCGCGTTTGGCGCCGCGTCTCCGGTCGGAAGCAAGGCGCGGAGCTCGGCCTCCACCGCCGCCTTCGGCTTCGGCTCGAGTGGCGCGGTGGAGACGGGCTCGGCCTCGGCGACAGCGCCGGAGGGCTTTCCGCCTTTCATGCGTCCGAAGACATCGTGCGGCTCGACGAACGGACCCTTCGCCAGCAGGACGCCGCGCTCGAGCGCGTTCTCGAGCGCGCGGACGTTTCCGGGCCAGGGGAACGCGGTGATGGCGGCGATGGCGGCGGGCGAGAGCCCTTTCAGGTCGTCGCGACCACAACGGTCCGCGAGCACGCGGCAGAAGTGACGCGCGAGGATCTCGAGGTCGTTCTGGCGCTCGCGAAGCGGGGGGAGCTCGAGGTGAATGACGTTGAGGCGGTAGAAGAGGTCCTCGCGGAAGCGTCCCGCCTTGACCTCCGCCTCGAGATCGCGATTCGTGGCCGCCGCGATGCGGACGTCGCATTTGACGGCGCGCGTCTCGCCGAGCGGCGTGTACTCGCGCTGCTGGAGGAGGCGGAGCAGCTTCACCTGGACGACGAGCGGCAGCTCTCCGACCTCGTCGAGGAAGAGGGTGCCGCCCTCCGCGGCTGCCACGAGGCCGCGGCGCGTCGACTGCGCGCCGGTGAACGCGCCCTTCGCGTGACCGAAGAGCTCGCTCTCGACGAGCTCGTTGGGGATCGCGCCGCAGTTGATCGTGATGAGCGGCGCGCTGTGACGCGTGCTCGCGTCGTGGAGCGCGGCGACGATCAGCTCCTTGCCCGTTCCGCTCTCGCCCGTGACGAGGACGGTGCAGGTGGAGCGGCCCACGCGATCGATCGTCTCCAGCACCTCGACCAGGCGCGGATCGACGCTGATGATGTCCCCACGGCTCGTCCGGCGCAGCGTGTGTGCGACGTGCTCAGCAGAAGACATGGACAAGGGCCTCAGGATAGTCCGTCACGCTGGTACCAGGAAGAGGGCGCTACGCGGTGGAATGGGAGGTGACTCGAGCACGCTGGTCTCGTCGGTCTCGCGACCCGTATCGAGGAGCACCTTCCAGCGGCCGGAGACGGCGGCGTCGGTGCGGGTCTCGTGGGAGAGATTGGCCACCACGAGCACCTCGCCGCGCTTGAAGGCGAGGATATCGGGACCGGACTCCACCCTCGAGATCTCGGCGCCCTGCAGGCCGGCCGTCTGCTGATAGACGCGATTGAGATCCGCGATGGTGGGCGACATCGCGCCGTCCTCGCTCATGAGGAGGAGCTTCTTGCCGGGGAGCGCCCACGCGATCGCAAGGAAGAGCTTCCTGGCCGCGAGGTCGAGGTTCTCGGCCGCAGCGGCGCCGTCGATGGCAACGACCACGTCCGTCGCGGTGGGCAGCTCGGGCAGATCGTGATGGGCCCGGGCGCGCGCGGCGAGACCGAGGTGGAAGCGTAGATCGTCGACCCAGGTCGCGTCGCAGCGGCGATCGAATCCGAGCGAGGAGACGTCGGTGCTCTTCGTGATCGAGTCGTCCGCGATGACGTGCACCGCCGGGTGCTTCGATTTCAGCGTCTTCACGAGCCGCTGGATGAACGCGAAGCCTTCGAGGTTCTCGCGGCCGCCCTTGGCGTTCGGGGACCACGTGCCGGGCGCGCGTCGATCGTCGAGGTAGACGGCGGTCGCCAGGTTGTCGATGCGGAGGCCGTCTGCGTGGAGCTCCTCGACCCAGAAGAGCGCGCTCGAGAGGAGGAAGCTCTGCACGGCGGGCTTGCCGAGATCGAACAGGCCCTGGCCGCTCACGGGGTGCACCTGCCGCGTGGAGTCGTCCGACTCGAACGTGGGCATGCCGTCGAACTCGGCGAGGCCGGCCTCGCTCGGCGTGAACTCCGCAGGCGACCACGCGAAGAAGACGCCGATGCCGTCCTGGTGGAGCGTGTCGACGAGGAACATGAGGTCCTCGGTCGTGCCGAAGTGAACCGCGGGCGCGAAGAAGCCGTCGCGCGGGAAGTGGAGCTCGACGTGCGTGAAGCCAAGCGACCTCGCGCGGGCCGCGAGCGACAGCGCGATGTCGCGATAGCCCGCGTCGACCTCGACCTCGAGGATGGAGATGGGACGATCGACCTTCGCGCTCGCGCGACGCGCCTGCATCCACCTCGCGTCACCCCACGCGTATTCGCCGCGCGCGATGACGGAGGCATGGCGGCCCCCGTTCTCGAGGGCCTGAGCGAACGGGTCCGCCTTGTCCCGCGGCGGCGAGTCGTCCGCGCCCGGGATGCGGAACATGTAGCGCTGCCCGACGCGCGCCGCGCGGACGCGACCGGCGTAGATGCCGGTCTCGCCCACCTTTGCCAGGAGCCCCGCGTCGCCGGACCAGTCGTTGAAGTCTCCGACGACGGCGACCTGGATCGCGTTCGGCGCCCACACCGCGAGCTCCGTGTAGCCGTCGGAGCGGTGGTGCGCGCCGAAGATGCGGTGCGCGTGGGTGGCGGTGCCCTCCCTGAAGGCCTTGATCTGCGGATCCTCGGGGTCGAGCTTCGACGGCTCGACCTTGACCGCTTTCAGGCTGGTGGAGAACGGCGAGAAGCTGCGCGACGTCCGCAGCTGCCCCGGCTTCCGCTCGTTCTCGAGGACCTCGCGGAGGCCTTCCAGGCCGACCTCGAGGTCCCACGCGTCCTCCGTGTCGAGCTCGCGAACGCAGGCGCGGATGAGGAACGCGTCGAGGAGCGCGCGCGTGGCGACGGGCGCGGCGGGGAGCACGGTGCTCTCGGACGCGGACCGGAGCCAGCCGCCGAGGAACGACGCGCTCGCGGCACGATGGAACACGCTCGCCCAGGGGCCGAGCTTCGGGCGCTCCGCGTCGGGACGCTCCGCGAGGATGTGCGTCACCTCGCGATGGATCGAGCGCAGCATGGTGGCGACGTCTTCGATGGGGGAGCGCTTGGACTTGCGCTCCGCGAGGGGGCGCGTGCGATCGCCTTCGAACCCGTCGATCACGAAGTCGTCGCCGGTGTAGAGCACGCGCTCGAGCCGGAGATCGCCGTGGATCCGGATGCGCACCGCGCCCTCGGGCGCCACGAGCAGGTTCTGCACGCGCTTCTCGATGGTCGGCTTCTTCGCGCGGAGGGCCGCGATCGCGTTCTGCACCTTCTCGCGCTGGGACGGCGCCCGCACGTCGAGGAGCGCGAAGACGTCGCCCACGGCGGTGGTGATGTCGCGGACGATGCGGTCGCGCGCGGCGAGGTCGAGCGGCGCCGGCGCGAACGCCTCCACGTCGGTGCGCGCGAGCAGCTTGTGCATCTCGCCGACGCGCGCGCCGAGCAGGGCCGCGGTGCGGATGTAATCGCCGACCGCGACGTTGACGTCGTCGGAGAGCGGGAAGAGGGCACGCGAGAGGATGTCGTTCGCGGCGAGCTTGGGCGGATCGATGTCGCCCATCTGCAGCACCTCGTCGAACCACCGATTGAGCTCCTCGCGGAGGTTGTCGAGCGCGGTGCCCTTGCGCGGCACGAAGCCTTCGATGATGGCGAACGTGGACGCGCGGTCGTCGTGAACGACGTCGCTCCAGCCCGCGAGCGGCGCGACGTAGCGGTAGCCGGCTGCGTTGAGGAAGCGGACCACCTCGAGCTCCGGGCTCTCGCCCCCCTCGAGCGTGTGGATGACCTTCGCCACCCAGCGCTGCGCCTTGGCGGTGCGGGTGTGGAAGCGGAGCGTGTATCCCGAGTCCGAGCTCTCCTCGCGCGCCTTCACCAGCGCCTCGCCGACCGCGGGCACCGTCAGCCCGTCGATCACGTCTCCGGCGATGGCCACACCACCCTCGTCCTTCGCGAGCGGGATCGCGAAGACGCGGTCGAGATCGTCGGTGACGATCGCGACACGCGCATGCTCCGCGCCGGGCAAGGGAAGGAGCGCGCGGACCTTCGCCTCCTTGAGGTGCGCGCCATGCGACCATGGCCGACCTTCGATCCAGGCCGGCAACGCGCGTTCGATCGTGTCACGATCCCACGTCATCGGGGTGCAGGGTACCATGTGCGCGAGCTTTTTTCGTGGAGGCTCATTTGCCGGCGTCGCCGCTTCCCATGGCTTCCACGAGGATTTCGTGTTTCCTCGGCCCGGGGCAGGCGCCGGCGGCGCACGATCCTTCGATCGCCACCGCGTTCGCCCCCACCGCCAGGAGCTTGCCCGTCTCGTTCATGCCGACGCCGTTCAGCCGGGCGGCGGCGCCGTAGTCGATGCGCGACCAGCTCTTGCCGTCGCCGGAGCTGAAGAGGTCGCCGGTGGTGTTCGAGACGACGAAGGTGCCGTTGCCGAAGGCGACGTCGCAGCTCTCCGCCGGCGTCGTCCACGGCGGGGTCGCGCCCTTCGTCCACGTCTTGCCATCCGGCGAGGTCTCGATCGTCCCATCGGCGCGCGCCTCGACGAACACGCCTGCGCCGAAGGCGACGCCGCACGCTTGGCCCGTCCCCGTGACGCGCTCGAGGTCTCCGCCGAGCGGGCCGCTGTATGCGGCGTCGTTCTCGGTGACGACGACGACCCGCGATCCATCGCAGGCGACGCCGGACAGGACATCGGTGCTCGTCACGCCGCTCGGGACCCTGACCGCCCCGGGACCGCTGAAGCTCGCGATCGTCCCGTGCTCGCCGACGAGGTAGTAGAAGCCCCCGCAGACCGCGCTCTTGCGAAAGGCCCCCGGCGGCGCGCCCGCCTGGCTGAACACGCAGTTCGTGAGCGAGTTCTGGCAGAGGCTGAGGCGGTAGTCGTCGCCGCCGAGGAGGAAGAAGCCGGTCGCGGCGGAGATGGTGCGCAGCGCGGGGCCGCCCGGTCGATCGGCGCCGGCCGACCACGACGCGAAGTCGAAGGTCCACTGGAAGCGCCCGTCGTCCGAGACGGCGACCGCGAAAACGTCGCGTTCACCTTCGTACTTCCCGATCGCGACGTCGGTGAGGTTCGGACGATAGACCTTGTCGTTCGCAGGCTTGTGCTCGTCGCTCGAGCTGCAGCCGAGTGCGGCCACGATCCCCAGAACCCAGCGCGCTCTCATCGATCGCGATGATACCGATCTAGAGTGCGAGACGGAGAAACGTCATGAAGCGTCTCGAGCAGGCGATGCAGCGACACGTCACGGCAAGGAACGCCCCGGGCATCGTTACCGGAGTCGTGCAACGTGGACAAACCGACGTGCATGCGGTCGGTGCGCTCGCGTTCGACGGCAAGCCGATGAGGCGGGACGCGATCTTCCGCATCGCGTCCATCACGAAGATGCTCGTCGCGGCCACCGCGCTGTCACTGGTCGAAGACGTGACCATCCACCTCGATGACCCGGTCGACACCTGGCTGCCCGAGCTCGCGAACCGCCGCGTGCTGAAGCGGCTCGACGGCCCGATCGAACCCGAAAAGAGGATCGAGGAGACGGTGGCCGCGCGGAGGCGCATCACGGTCCGCGATCTCCTCACGTTCAAGCTCGGATTTGGCCTGATCTTCGGCGCCTCCGGCCTCCCCATCCAGGCCGCCATCGAGGCTCGCGATCTCCACCTCGGGCCTCCGCGCCCCCGGAAGACCCCGCCGCCGGACGAGTGGATGCGCCGCCTCGGGGAGCTCCCGCTGATGTTCCAGCCGGGCGAGCAGTGGCTCTACAGCGCCGGCTCCGACATCCTCGGCGTGCTCATCGCACGCGCTGCGGGCAAGCCGCTCGAGGCGGTCATGTCCGAGCGCATCTTCGAGCCGCTCGGCATGAAGGACACCGCGTTCCACTGCCCGGCGTCGAAGGCGGATCGCTTCGCGACGGGCTATCTCGGTATGGATGCGGATCAGCCGATCACCCTCGCCGACTCCGCGGTCGACGGCGAGTGGAACGCGGAGCCGGCGTTTCCGTCCGGCGCGGCGGGGCTCGTATCGACCGTGGATGACCTGCTCGCGTTCGGGCGCATGCTCCTCGCGGAGGGAGCGCACGGCAAGCACCGCGTCCTGGCACGCACGACCGTCCGTGCCATGGCGACCGATCAGCTCGACGGCACCGAGAACGCGGAGCGTCACTTCGTCAAGGGCTGGACGCAGTCGTACGGCTGGGGTTTCGGCTGCGCGGTGGTGACGAAGCGGTCCGCGCCCCACGTCTCACCGGGGGCCTTCGGGTGGGATGGAGGATGGGGCACGTCGCTCCGGATCGATCCCGCGGAGCAGCTCGTCGGCGTGCTCCTCACGCAGCGCGCGGGCCCGCCGGACCTCTCGCCGATCTACAAGGACTTCTGGCCGCTCGTGTACGGAGGGCTCGACGGATGACGACCTTCGAGGCGGCGAGCGCGGTGCACCGGACCGGAGACACGACGTTCTCCGTCGAGATCCCCGATGGCTGGCAGCAAGGCCGCGGCGCCTTCGGCGGTCTCGTGCTCGCGACGTTGCTCCGTGCGATCGAAGCGAGCGAGCCGGATCGCGCGCGCGTGGTGCGGACGCTGCTCGGCGATATCGCGGGTCCGGTGCAACCGGGCCCCGCCGAGCTGTCCGTCACGGTGCTCCGGCGCGGCGCGAACCAGTCGAACCTCCGCGTCGATCTCCGGCAAGCGGGGGAGATCCTCGCGTTCGCGTCGTCCGTGCTGAGCACGGCGCGAAAGCCGGGCCTGCCGAGTTTCCGGCCGCGCATCGACGCCCCGCCGGCGCCGGAGACCGCGCTCTACGTGCCAGCAGACGCGCCAGGGCGCCCCATCTTTCTCCGGCACTTCGCGCAGCACGTGACGGGGCCGCTGCCATGGAGCGGCGCCAAGGTGCCGGAGACGGCAGGCTGGATCGGCCTCGGCGAGCCGCCAAGCGTCGTCGATGCGCCGCTCCTCGTCGCTTACCTCGACGCGTACTGGCCCGCGTTCTACTCGGTCGCGGACGGGCCGCGGCCGATGGCGACGATCAGCTTCACGGCCGAGATCCTGTGCGATCCGTCGAAGCTCGACCCGAAGGCGCCGCTCTTCTTTCGCGCCCGCACGATCGCGGAGCACGAAGGCTTTCAGCTCGAGGAGCGCATGCTCTACGACGCGAACGGCGAGCTCCTCGCCGCGAATCAGCAGACGTTCTGTGTGATCAAATAGTGATGTCCTCGTCGAACGACATCGTGTCCGTGAGGATCCACGTGAGGTGATGCGCGGCGACGCCCGCGTAGATCTGCTCGGGAGCGTCGGGGTCCTTCGCCTTGCCGCGCGTCTTGACGAACGCGGCGAGCGCCGTGTCGAGCTCGGCTTCGCTACGGAGCGTCGCGCGCTCGGCGGCGGTCTTCGCCTTTGCGATGGAGCCGTCGCCGAGGAGCCCGCGCTCGGCGACGAGCTCGTCCGCGTTCGCGAAGGTGGGCTTCGTGTCCGTTCGCCCGAGCGCCCAGAGCAGGATCGCGGCGCCGGTGGAGCGGCCATCGAGATCATCCCGCTCGTCCTCCGTGAGCTTGCCGGTAGGACGCTCGAGGAAGGCGGCCTCCTCCGCGGTCAGCGTGATGCCGAGATCGCCGACGCGGCTCGCCCACGTGGCTCGCACCGCGTCCGCGTCCGGCGCGTCATCCGTCTCGAGGACGGAGCGCTGCGCGAGGAGCTCGAGGCACAAGCAGCGGCGAGCGACGTCGACGGGGGCGCGCATCAGGAGGCCTTCGACTGCCAGGCCTTGACGCCCGGGTGATCGGCGACGGCGGCGGCGACGCCCTTCAGCTTCGGGAACGCGTCGAGCACGGTGGTGGGGATGTGATCGAGCTTCCCGCCCGTCAGCCAGCGCACGATCATGTAGAGCTTCAGGTCCGCGACGCTGATGTCCTTGCCGAACGCGAAGGGACCGGTGACGAGCTTCTCGACCCGCGCCGCCCACTGCGGGATGGTGGTGGCGGCCGCGTCCTCGCGCGCCTTCTTCTTCGCCTCGGCGTCCTCGATGAAGAGCGTGGTCGCGAGCTTGTGCCGGAGCTCCTCGACGCCCTCCATCATGGCGACGTGCAGCGCGGCGTCGAATGGATCCTTCGGCAGGAGGTTCGACTGCGAGCCGATCCAGCCGAGGATCGCGTTCGAGTGCGCGAGGTGCGGCTTGCCCGCGATCTCGAGGATGGGCACGGCGCCGTACGGCGAGCTTGGCTTCATCGCTCCCCACTGCTCCCGCGAGAGGCGGACGTCTTCGAAGTCCATCCCGGCGACGGAGAACGCGAGGCGGCACTCCTCGCCGCGACTCACGGGGGCGTCGAAATAAAACAGCTTCGGCTTGCTCATGGGGCGCACGCTAAACGCGCTGCTCCGACGAATCCAGAAATAGTACCATTGACTTTATCAAAAGCGGGCTCATCCTTCACCGGGTCATGAATTTCGACTTCGCCTACACCCCGTCCCGCGGCCCCGACCGCTCCAAGGCCCGCCGTCAGGGCGAGGAGGCGGTGGTCATCACCGAGCACGGCTCGTACGTCGCTCCGTCGGGGCGCACCGTCACCATCGCAGACGCGGTCCGCGCCGCCGTCTCGGGCACCCGCGACTACCGTCCGGAGGAGACGGTCCGGCTGCCTTCGCCCGGCGCACGCGCCACGACCATGCGGGTCGTCAACGGCACCTCGCTCGAGGCCGCCCGCGAGATCGCGTCCCGCGGTCACGAGCCGTTCGTCCTCAACTTCGCGTCCGCGAAGAACGCGGGCGGCGGCTTCCTGAACGGCGCCCGCGCGCAGGAGGAGTCGCTCGCACGCGCCAGCTCACTCTACGAGTGCATCCGTCGCTCGGAGATGTACGCGCATCACCGCGCGTGCGGCGACTGCCTCTACTCCGACTGGATGATCCATTCCCCGTCCGTCCCCGTCTTCCGTGACGACGACAGCGGCGCGCTCCTCGAGGAGCCGTACCGCTGTGCGTTCCTCACGGCCCCGGCGCCCAACGCGGGCGAGGTCCTCGCGCGCCGGCCCGATCGCCTCGACGAGGTGAACCGCACGTTGTGCTCGCGCATCACGCGCTCCCTTGCCATCGCGGCGGTGCACGGTCACACGCATCTCGTCCTCGGCGCGTGGGGCTGCGGTGTGTTCAAGAACTCCCCGGTCGTCGTCGCGGACGCGTACCGCGCCGATCTGGAAGGCGCTTTCAAAGGCGTCTTCGAGGAGGTCGTCTTCGCGGTGCTCGACTGGTCGGAAGATCGGCACTTCGTGCGGCCGTTCGCAGAGCGGTTCGCGTAGATTCGTGACGTGCCGATGGAACGCATCAAGACGCGTGATGGGGAGTGTCCAGCGGGCGTCTTCCGGCCCACGAGCGGAGCGGGCCCGTGGCCGGCGGTGATCGTCTTCATGGACGGGATCGGCATGCGACCCGCGCTCGAGCCCATCGCACGGCGGATCGCGGATCGGGGCTACTTCGTCGTCCTGCCCGACATGTTCTATCGGGTCGGCCCCTACACCGCGCCCGAGCCGGCGAAGCTCTTCAGCGATCCAGAGCTTCGCGCCGAGTGGTTCAAGAAGGTCGCCGCGACGCGTGATCAGAGCAACCTTCGCGCCGATATCGAGGCCTTCCTCGCGTTCCTCGACGCGCAGGGCGACGTGCGGGGGCCGAAGGTCGGAACGACGGGTTACTGCATGGGCGGTCGCATCTCGTTTCAGGCGGCCGGCTGGTTCCCGGAGCGCATCGCAGCGATGGGCGCGTTCCACCCCGGCGGCCTCGCCACGGACGACGCCGACAGCCCGCATCTCCTCGCGCCGAACATCAAGGCGAAGGTGTACGTCGGAGGCGCGAGCGAGGACCAGAGCTTCGACGACGCGCAGAAGAAGCGCGTCGACGACGCCCTCACCGCAGCGGGCGTCGACCACACCGTCGTCACGTACCCGGCGAAGCATGGCTGGGTGCCGGCCGACACGCCCGTGCACGATCACGTGCAGACCGAGCGTCACTTCGAGGCGCTGTTCGCGCTCTTCGAGGGGACGCTGAAGACCTGAAGCGCTGACCCTGATCCAAACGGACGCCTGGATCTGCCCCATGGGGGATGGCGGACTGGGCTCGGCAGCGAGCTCGTTTCTTAAACGCATGGAATAACTCGTGTCTACATGTCGTTCGATGTGGGCACGACGGGTGCATTCGCGCGGGCCATGCGTACTTTCTTGAGGTCACTTTTGCTTCTCGGAGCCACCGGCTGCGCCGCCTCCGCCTCTCACGACGACGCTGGAGCGGCGAGCGCCGATGTGACGGCGTCAGCCGAGGTCGCGCTCGCGGCCGATCTCCCCGACCACTGTCACGATCCGGAGGTCGTTCGCATCTCGCGGCCGATCTCGAGCACGCGCACGGACCGCGGCACGTTCGAGTGGGGCTTCCGCTATCGCGCGCCGAGCGCGCCGGGCATGCCCACGATCGTGTACCTCCCCGGTGGTCCGGGACAGGGCTCCATGGAAGCGGGCGCCGCGTTCGTCCCACCGGAGTGGGGCTACCTCATGACCGATCCGCGCGGCATCGGCTGCAACCGGCTCGCCAGCGTCCCTGCCGGCGAGGACGCGTCCCAGTTCTTCCGGACGTCGGAGCTCGCGGGCGACGTCATCGCCGCGATCGAGGAGCGCGGGCTGACGAACTACGTCCTCTTCGGGATCTCGTACGGCACGGCGCTGGGCACGACGGTGGCGCATCGCCTCGAGGCCGAGCATCTGCCCGCGCCGAAGGCGGTCGTCCTCGAAGGCGTGCTCGGCAAGGCGTTCGGCAGCTCGGACTCCGACTTCGCGGGCGAGAACTACATCGCGCAGTTCGAGCGCATTCGCTCGGTGCTCCCGCCCGACGTGCTGGAGGAGCTCGATACGAGCCCGAAGCCCTTCGGCCTCACGCCCGAGCAGATCACGCGCGCGATGATGGGTTTGATGCCCGGCGCCATCGGGATCGCGGGGATGCGCCTCTATTCCCTCTCGAAGACGGCTGAGGGCATCACCGAGGAGATGCGGACGGAGTCGCTCCAGGTGCTCACGGAAATGGGCAATCACACGCAGCTCTCGTCTCCGTCCGAGGTCGCGCTCTATCGGTATATCGCCTGTCGCGAAATCATGGATACGGTGCCGGCGAGCGACATGGACGTCCTGTTTTCCGCGGGCCATCTCGTGCGCAACAGGCCGGACGAGGGCACGAAATGCCGTGAGCTCCACGTCACCAATCCCTACGACTCCGCGAAGCTTCAATTCAATACGAAGGTGTATTATTTCATTGGCGATCAGGACGTCGCCACCCCGCCGTGGCAAGGCAACTATCACTTCCAGCATCACGAGGGCTCGGCGGTGAAGCTGATCACCACGAAGGGGGGTCACAACTCGCTCGAGTTCAATCAGGCTCGCTGCGCGCCGGCGCTCATGCAGAGCATCGCGGACGGCGGCTCCGATCTCGAAGCCGCGATCTCGACCTGTCCGCTCCCGATCACGGTGGAGAAGAAGTAGTCGAACGGAGAAGACCTCCTCAGGACCGGAAGCGGTCGAACTTCTCGAGCACGATGCCCGACGCTTCGAAGGCTGTCTTCACCGCGTGCATGAACGGCTTCGGATCGGCGGGCTTCTGCTCCGCGAGCGGGTCGGGGCGATCGAGGAGGCGATCGACGTCGGCGATGGTGAACGCGTCCGGCGCCGTCGTCTCGAGCTCGGCCCAGGTGAGGGGAGTGGCGACGGACGCCTTCGGCAGCGCGCGGAGCGAGAAGGGCGCGACGGCGGTCGCCATCGCGCGGTTGCGAAGCCAGTCGACGAAGACGCGCTTGCCGCGGGCCGCGACCTTGAACGCGATCGTCATCACCTCGGGATGCACGTGCGCGAGGAGCGCGGCCGCGTGATGGAGGGTATCGCCGAGCTCCGTCGGTCGGATGCGAGCGATGAGGTGGTAGCCCTTCGAGCCCGTCGCGACCGGTGTGAGCGTGAGGCCGAAGCCCTCGAACAGATCCTTCACGTGGAACGCGGCCTTGCGCACGAGATCGATCGCGCCCGGCGGCGGATCGAGGTCGATGATGATGCGATCCGGTGTGTCCAGCTCGAGGACCTTCGCCGTCGTGATGTGGAGCTCGAGCGCGCCCTGGTTCGCGAGGTAGGGCAGGTGCGCGGCCTCGCGCACGACGGGGTAGGTCGTCACGCCGCCCTCCTGCCGTGGCACCTCGAAATGACCGAAGCTCGAGGGATAGTGCTTCGGCACGTTCTTCTGGAAGAAGCCGGGGCCGGCGAGCCCCTTCGGGAAGCGCTTGATCGACAGCGGTCGATCGAGCAAGTGCGGTAGCGCCTTCGTCGCGATGCGGTCGAAGTAAGCGACGACGTCGCCCTTCGTCCGACCGATGGCCGGAAAGACGACGCGGTCGGCGTTCGACACCGTGAGCATCGAGCGCAGCGTAGCGCAGCCTCGTCGTCGGGGGCGGCCGCCTTGAGATGGAAAGCTGCGTGCCCTCGAGGCGCCCCGCCTCTTGGACCAGCGCACGGGGCGCCCTATGGTGTCGATTCATGGCGGCGGCGTCATCGCTCTCCCAGCTCGAAGATCATCGCGTGGCGCTCACCGGTCACTGCTATCGCATGCTCGGCTCCGCCGCGGAGGCCGACGACGCCGTGCAGGAGACGATGGTGCGCGCATGGAAAGCGTTGGAGCGCTTCGAGGAGCGCTCGTCGATGCGGACGTGGCTCTACCGCATCGCCACGAACGTGTGCCTCGATGCGCTCGAGCAGGCGAAGCGAAGAAAGGCGCGGCCCATCGATGGCCCGCTGGGCACGACCGACGACGATCTCGTCTCGTACGACCGCACGCACTGGCTCGAGCCCATCCCCGACGCGAAGGCGCTCCCGTCCGACGCGAACCCTGCGGAAGCTGCGATCCTTCGCGAGAGCATTCGCCTCGCGTTCGTGCACGCGCTGCAGAGACTGCCTGCGCGCCAGCGAGCAGCGCTGCTCCTCTCCGAGGTGCTCGGCTGGTCGGCCGTCGAGATCGCGGACGCGCTCGACATGTCCGTCGCGGCCGTGAACAGCGCGCTCCAGCGGGCGCGCGCGACCCTCGCGGCGCCCGATCCGCGCGAGCCGAAGCCGCTCACGAGCAAGCAGAAGGCGCTCGTCGATCGCTACGAAGCCGCGTTCGCGACCTACGACGTCGACGGGCTCGTCGCGCTACTCCGCGAGGACGCGAAGTTCTGCATGCCGCCGTACTCGCTCTGGCTGCAGGGGCCCGCGCCGGTGCGCACGTGGCTCCTCGGTCGCGGGAGCGGATGCCGCGGCTCGAGGCTCGTTCGAACCTTCGCCTGCGGCATGCCGGCCTTCGGCCAGTACCGCGTCGATCCGGCGGGCGGCTTCAAGGCCTTCAGCCTGACGACCCTCGAGCTCGACGACGAGGCGATCGTCGGCTGGACGTCGTTCCTCGACGTCGAGACGCTCTTTCCGCGGTTCGGGCTCGCGTTGGAGATCGACGGCGCCGGCCAAGCGCACCGATGATTTCGGACGGCAGCGCCAGTCCAACGAGCATGAACCGAAGCATTTTCGTCAATCTTCCCGTCAAAGACCTCGAGAAGACCAAAGCGTTCTGGTCCAAGCTCGGCTTCTCCTACAACGCGCAGTTCACGGACGACAAAGCCGCGTGCATGGTCATCAGCGACCTCGGCTACGTCATGCTGCTCGAGGAGGAGTTCTTCCAGACGTTCACGAAGCGTCCGATCTCCGACACGAGCAAGGGCACCGAGGCGCTCTTCGCGCTGTCGTGCGCGAGCAAGGACGAGGTCGACCGCTTGGTGAAGACCGCGATCGAGAGCGGCGGCGCGGCCGCGATGGACCGGCAGGACCACGGCTTCATGTACGGCTGGAGCTTCTACGATCCCGATGGCCACCACTGGGAGGTGCTCTGGATGGATCCCAACCACGTCCGGAAGTCCTGAGCGGGCGGCTCCGCGACCAAGAACAGGCGAAGGGAGATCCGCGGGCGCGTTCTTGCGTGCGTGAGAGCTCGCCGATCGCTCATGGGCTCGGAGCCTCTCCGACGCGTCCACTCGGACCCTGCGCCGGCAGCGGGGAGACGAACTGGCGACGGTCCGCGCAACGCGGTTCGTCGGTACCCGCGTTGGGCCACTCGGGATGTTTGGCGGGCGTGTAGATCGCCAAATCATCGAAACGAAAGCGTTTCAGGCGTGGAGCGGCTTGCATACAATGTCTTACACGCACGTCTCGGCGGGGTCTCCGTACGGGTCGTACGAAAAAAAAGTGGGGGTGGGGTGACCGCAGGGGGTGGTCAGAATCCCCCCAGGCAGTTTTGCGAAATGACACAGGAATTGCGCTTCACGCGATGAAACTGCGTCGTGAAGCGCGACGGCGCGCGCAAAAAAAATCCGTTCGGGGGGTGGCGCATGTCGGATTCCGGAGTAGACGGGGTCCTGTCCGACGCCGCTGAAGAGCGGAACACCGCGGGAAGGTCCGCGGAAAAGTCGTTTCATTCCCACCACCTGAAGGGGGTCCCGTTCATGCTCGCAGCCCTGCGAACAGCGCTCTGCTTTGCCTTTTTCGGAGTCGTGACCAGCACCGTTGCTGGCTGCGCAACCGAGGCGGGTGAGGAAGAGGAGAACGGCACCACCGAACAGGAGCTGGGCGGTCACGGCGGTTGGGGCGGCGGCGGTCACGGCGGCGGCCCCGGCGGTCCGGGCGCTCACGGCGAGGGTCACCGTCATCGTCGCAAGAAGAACGGCCAGGCGCCGCAATGGCACCACGGCCACGGTCACGGCCACGAGATCGTGCAGGTGCCGGCCGACCCCGTCACCGGCAACGCCATCGTCGCCGATGTCGACGCGCAAGGCACCGGCTGCCCCGACGGTTCGTGGGACGCCAGCATCTCCGAGGACGGCCAGACGTTCACGCTCCGCTTCAACCAGTACGAAGCGTCGATCTCTGCCAACCAGGATCGCGACACGAAAGACTGCCGCGTCTCGGTGAAGCTCACCAGCCCCCAGGGCCTCTCGTACTCGGTCGCGAGCTTCTACTACTCCGGTTACGTGTTCCTCGAGAACGACGGCATGCGGGCGTCCTACTCCGCTCGCTACTCCTTCCTCGAGGATCCCCGCACCATGCGCCGCGCGGATCGCGACATCCTCACTGGCCCGCGCGACGAGTCCTTCACCTTCCAGAGCGATCCCCAGCCCATCTGGTCGCCGTGCGGTGGCTCGAGCACACTCAACATCGACACCCGCGTCACCGTCATCAACAACCGTCAGCGGAGCGGCGCGGCCTTCATGAACAACTCCGCCATCGACGGCACCGTCGGCAACGACGACGGCTCGCTCGCGATGACCTGGAAGCTCGGCTGGCGCCGCTGCCGCTGAGCGAAGCGGCCTCGTAGGCCAACCCAAAGATCTCCGGCGTGCCCCGGCACGACCATTCGTTTCATCGAGTTTTCTCGGGCTCGAGCCGTCCCCGCTCGCGTCCGAATTCACCCCAAAACCACCACCAAGAAAAAGTGGCCAACTGGGCGCGCGTCCCCGTCTGTCCCCACGCATACGTGGGGACCCTCGCGCTCAGATGAAGCACTCATTCGTTCGAAATCCCCAGGAGCAGCCCCATGAACAAGATCCTTTCTTCCCTCGCCCTCGTCTCCTCCGTCGCCCTCATGAGCATCGGCGCTGCCGGCTGCTCGACCGAGACCGGCGACGTGGACACCAACGTCGACGCGACCGAGTCCGACCTCAGCACGTACATCAACGTGCCGAACCCGAACGGCGTCTACTTCGCCAAGGTCACGGCGAACGGCTCCGGCTGCCCCGCGGGCACCTGGGACGCGGCGATCTCGGACGACGGCCAGACGTTCACGCTCCGCTTCTCGCAGTACGAGACGACGATCGAGCCGGGCAAGGCCATCGCGATCAAGGACTGCCAGCTCGCCATCAAGCTCCACAGCCCGAACGGCCTCTCCTACGCGGTTAGCTCGTTCTACTACTCGGGCTACGCCTTCCTCGACCAGAACGGCATGGCCGCCGCGCAGACGGCGAAGTACTACTTCCAGGGCAACCCGATCGCGTCGAACGAGAACCGTTCGGACCTCCGCGGCCCGCTCGACAAGGAGTACGTCTTCCAGGACAACGTCGGCACCGTCGATCTCGTCTGGTCGAAGTGCGGCGTCGACCGCGACCTCAACGTCGCGACCCGCGTTCAGCTCCGCAACAACCCCCGCAAGACGGGCTCGGGCTACATCAGCAACACGACGGTCGACGGCTCGGTCGAGCTGAAGTTCAAGCTCTCCTGGCGCACCTGCTGATATCGGCACAGCCGATGCTTCTTGTTCTCGTATGAACCCGAAAGACGAGAACAAGAAGCCGCAGCCGAAGCACGACCTCCTCGACGGCATTCACTTCGAACCGTCCACGGAGCCGACCAAGAACGAGCCGACTCCCGAACGTGTGCGTGAAGAGAAGGATCGTCAGTCGAAGAAGTGATTTAGCCTCGACGCCATGAGTCATCGTGTCGTCGTCATCACGGGAGCGAGTGCAGGCATCGGCGCCGCGCTGGCGGAGATTGCCTCCGCGCGCGGCGCTTGTGTCGTTTTGGCGGCCCGTCGCGAGGAGAAACTCGCGGAGATCGCCCGCAAATGCGATGGCGAGACCCTCGTCGTCGCCGCCGATGTCACCAAGCGCACCCAGGTCGATCGCGTCCGCGACGAGGCCCTCGCCCGATTCGGACACATCGACGTGTGGGTGAACAACGCCGGCCGCGGCATCAGTCGACAGGTGTCGGAGCTCACCGACGACGACCTCGACGAGATGATCACGGTCAACGTGAAGTCCGCGCTCTACGGTATGCAGACGGTGCTGAAGCACTTCGGCGAGCGTGGCAGCGGGCAGATCATCAACGTGTCGTCCCTCCTCGGCCGCGTCCCGTTCGTGCCGATCCGCAGCGCATATTCTGCATCGAAGCATGCACTGAATGCGCTCTCCGCGAACCTGCGGATGGAGCTGAGGACGACGATGCCGAAGGTCATGGTCACCGTCGTCCATCCGGGCGTCGTGCAGACGGACTTCGGGCGGAGCGCGCTTCACGGCGGCTTCGACTCCCGAACGCTGCCCAACTCGCAGACCGCCGAGGAGGTCGCGAAGGTCATCGCCGACGCGATCGAAACGCCGCGCGCCGACGTCTACACGCGCGAAGGCGCTCGCCAGATGGTGGCGGGCTACTTCGGCGCGGAGGACATGGCGGCGGCGGAGGCGGCCTTCGGTCCGCCGCCCGGCGACGGTCGCACCTGAGCGCGCTGCGACGAGATCGTCAGCACCGAATAGAGAAAGATCGCCATCGCGACGAACATCGCGATACGCAGGATCGCGACGGTGCGCGGCTTCGGCCGGCCGCGCGTCGGCTTGCTCCCGGTCACGCTCGCCTCGATGCGCGCCGCGAGATCCGGGTGCATTCGCCTGTTCACGAGGAACGTCATCGGGCGGCGCTCTTGTTTCGCTCCACCAGCGAGAGGAGCTCGTCGCGCGTGACGCCGAGTCGTGCTGCGGCGTGTCCCGCGAGGGAGGTGGTCGCGACGCCCGGCACGAACTGGTACGTCGGCCGCTGCTCGGCGCCGAGCTCGACCTGCAGGAAGCGCAGATCGGGGATCGCCTTCTCCCGCTCGAGACGGGCCGCGAAGAGGAGGAAGTGAGTCGTGATGAAGGCCTGCGGCTCGAGGCGCCCGAGCACCTCGACCACGAGCTCGAAGATCTCCTCGCCCTCGCTCGGGTTGGTGCCCGAGCAGAGCTCGTCGAGGATGACCATCGCGCCCGGCGGGAGGCGCTCGAAGAGCTCGCGAATGCGAACGAGCTCGGTGCCGAGGCG
This sequence comes from Labilithrix sp., assembly GCA_046351255.1. Lineage (GTDB taxonomy): Bacteria > Myxococcota_A > Polyangia > Polyangiales > Polyangiaceae > Labilithrix. The sequence goes on along the minus strand of JAXLYU010000019.1, from coordinate 186,390 downwards.
GCCCTCCGCTTGATCGGAGCGAGCCTCCTCGATGAGCGACATGACGAGGCCCGGGACGAGCGCGATCGTCCCGGACTTCGCGGGGATGAAGAGGCCCGACTGGGCCAGGAGCTGCGTGAGACCGAGGGACTGGAGCAGCCGCGTCTTGCCGCCGGAGTTGGGGCCGGTGATGAGCGTGGTCGCGGCGTGCCGATCGAGGTTGATCGAGCATGGGACCGGTCTCACGCCGTGCGCGAGAAGGAGGGGATTGAAGAGTCCTTCGAGCGCCCTCGCGGCCGGGGTCTCGCCGGGTGGAACGATGGTGGGCAGGGCCATGGAGAGGCCAGCCTCCTTCGCTTGCTCGGCGAGGCCCAGGGCTCCGAGATAGAGCTCGATCTCGCCGAAGAGCTGCACCAGCGGCACCACGTCGTCCTGCAGGCCTTCGAACACCGCATCGACGAGGCGCGCCATGACCTCGCGCTCCGACAGCGTGTAGCCGCGCGCGAAGAGCTCGAGCTTCGCGAGCCAGCGCCGCCACGGCGACTGCACGAAGGGATTCTTCTCGTCCTCGTGGACGGACACGACCTTGAAGCCGCGCACGCGGCCGTCGGCGCCGATCTGGATGTTGAGGCTCATCGTCGCGAGCCGCTCGTCGTAGCGAAGCAGATCCGCGAGCGACTGGAACGGCTCGCGCTCCTGCACGCGACGCCCGAACTCGGCGAGCCGCGCGAGGCCGGACTTCGCGCCCAAAAAGCCCTCCGCCGTGCAGTCGAAGATCTCCTTCAGGACGGCGAGGATGTCGAGGTGGCGGCGGTTCGGGTCCCACTTCGCCGCGTCGCCTGCGTTCTCGAGGAGCGAGCGGAAGCGCGCGATGAGCGTATAGAGGCGCTCGAGCTCCTTCTTCAGGACCGGCTGCGCTGCGAGCTCGGCGAGGATGGCGCGCCGGTGCATGACCGTCCTCTCGTCCTTCGGCGGATGCGCGAGGAGGTGAACGAGGTGAGGCTTCGTGGTGATGAACGCCTTGCCGTCGATCTTGATGCGAAAGCAGAGGCTGACGAAATCGGTGAGGAAGAGGTCCTTCGCGAACGACTCCGGCGACCACGTCGACGGCGCGACCGCGGCCTCGTTCAGCGCATCGCTGAAGACGCCGGGCGAGTCGCCCGAGGCGAACGCGAGCGCGATCGCCAGCTTGGTCTGCTCGACGTCGATCCGGCAGAGCGGCTCCGGATGCAGGATGTCGGGGGCGGTGCTGCCGGGCTCGGGCTCGGCGAACGGCCGAGATTCCTGGACCTGCGGCTTCGTCCGAAGCATTTCCTCCGCGAGCATGTCCTCCGAGGACAGCTCGTCGCCTCCCAGGTTCCCGCGTTTATAGCCGGCGCGCTCTTTGAGGGGCCGCCACTTCAGTCCGCGCGCTCGTCCTTTCCGTCTGTCCGAGCTCATCGCCCTGAATCTCCGTCGTGTGAACGCGCACCTGGGCCTGGGGGCCCACATCGATCCGCGCCCGGTGCGCGGGAGGAGGCGCGCTTCGATGCGCGTGGGGCGGCGGCGCCTGGGAAGTGTAGCCCGGCGGGGCCGTCTGCTGCGAAGCCCCTCCGGCCTGGATACCGATCGCGTTGAGGAGCGCGCGGAGGGCGGCGCCCTTGTGCCACGTCAGGATGATGATGAGGGCGAGCGAGCCGAACATGATCGGCGGGATCCCACGCTTCATCCCGAGCTCGCCGAGGGTGACCGGGACGAGGACCCAGCCGAGTCCCCACAGCACCCAGAGGAGGCGCCGGATGCTCTTGACCATCTCGTCTCCCGGGCCGGGCGGACGATAGACGGCGGCCGGATGCGGCTGCGGGTGCTGCGACGACGGAGGCGCGAACGGCGACGGGCCGGGCGGGTACGAGCGGATGCCGTCGGGCTTCCCGCGCGCGACCATCGTGTCCGCGCGACCGGCGACGGGGTCGCCGGCGGGGATCGACGTGCTCTTCCTGACGTTGTCGAGCGCGTTGCCGAGGCTCTGCGCGCGGCGATCGGGGTCGGGCTCGAGCATGTGCTCGAGCGAGGCGATCATCGTCGGGCTCACGCGGTCGCCGAGCGCGCCGCGCACGTCGACCTTGAGGCCTTGATGCGGGAGGGTGTCGGGGTCGGCGCCGGCGAGGAGCGAGAGCGCGGTGGCGCCGACGGCGTAGATGTCCGTCGACGGCAGCGCCCGGCCCTGGAACTGCTCCGGCGCCATGAAGCCCATCGTTCCGACGACGGTGCTCCCGCCGCCGCGTCGCTGGATGAGCTCCGCGACCGCGCCGAAGTCGACGATCACGTACGACCCGTTCGGACGCCGGATGACGTTGCGAGGCTTGATGTCGCGATGGACGATCGGCGACGCGCGGCCATGCAGATACGTCAGCGCGCGATCTGCGTCGGCGAGGAAGCGGCGGACCTCGTCCTCGGAGAGGGCGCCCTCGCGCTTGCGGATGGTCTCGAGCGTCTCGCCCTCGACCTTCTCCATCACGAGGAAGAGCGCGCCGTCGTCCTCGAAGTGCTCGATGTACCGAGGCACGAGCGGATGATCGATGGTGGAGAGCACGCGCGCCTCGCGCTCCGCGAGCTCCACGTCCTTCCAGCCCTTCGCGCCCCGCACGTCGAAGCGCTTGATGGCGACGGAGCGCCCGTTCGCGTCGACCGCGTCGTAGGTCTTGCCCTGGGCGCCTTCGCCGAGCACGCCACGTACGGTGTAGCGTCCTCCTCCGAGCGTGGCGGGCTCCGTCATGGCGCGGTCAGCATAGCTCAGTTCGAAGGGCCGTCGCTTCGCGCGCTCAACTCTTCAGACGGTATCCGCGCACGACCATGAAGCGCGCGACGGCGAGGCAAATGACCAGGAACACCGCGGTCATGCCCGCGCTCGCCTCCACGCCGACGTCCGACGTCTCGTAGAAGCTCCAGCGAAAGCCGCTGATGAGGTAGACGACGGGGTTCGCGAGCGTCACCTTCTGCCAGAACGGCGGCAGCATCTTCAGCGAATAGAAGCTGCCGCCGAGGAAGGTGAGGGGAGTCACGATGAGCATCGGGACGAGCGTGAGCTTCTCGAAGCCGTCCGCCCAGAGGCCGATGATGAAGCCGAAGAGACTGAACGTGACGGACGTGAGGACGAGGAAGCCGATCATCCAGAGCGGATGCGCGATCTGGTAGTCGACGAACATACGCGCCGTGACGAGGATGATCGAGCCGAGCAGGATCGACTTCGACGCGGCGGCGCCGACATACCCGAGGACGATCTCGAACCACGAGATGGGCGCGGAGAGGACCTCGTAGATCGTCCCCGCGAACCGCGGCATGTAGATGCCGAAGGAGGCGTTCGAGATGCTCTCGCTGAGGATGGAGAGCATGGTGAGGCCGGGAATGATGAAGGCGGCGTAGTGCACGCCCTCGACGTCCTTCATGCTCGAGCCGATCGCGGAGCCGAAGACGATGAAGTAGAGCGAGGTCGAGATGACCGGCGCGAGGATGCTCTGCATGATGGTGCGGAACGTCCGCGACATCTCGAACAGGTAAATGGCGCGGACGGCGTGGAGGTTCATGCGTGGGTCAGCTCCACGAAGATGTCCTCGAGCGAGCTCTCGTGCGTCTCGATGTCCCGCACGTCGAGGACGGAGGCCGCTCTCAAGAGATCCGCGACCCCGGTGTCGTCGGCGCGCGTGTCGAGGGTGAAGACGACGGAGAGCTTGTCCTTGGCGACCTCGGGGGCGAAGCCGGCGAGGGCCGGTGGCATCTCGTCGAGCGGGGTCTCGAGGAAGAGCGTGAGGCGCTTCTTCCCGAGCTTCCTCATCAGCGCGGTCTTCTCTTCGACGAGGATGATCTCGCCCTTGCGGATGACCCCGATGCGGTCGGCCATCTGCTCCGCCTCCTCTATATAGTGGGTGGTCAGGATGATGGTGACCCCGCTCTCGCGGAGCTTGCCGATCATCGTCCACATGTCACGGCGGAGCTCGACGTCTACGCCCGCGGTCGGCTCATCGAGGAAGAGGATCTTGGGCTCGTGCGAGAGCGCTTTCGCGATCAAGACCCGGCGCTTCATGCCGCCGGAGAGGGTCATGATCTTGTCGTTGCGCTTCTCCCAGAGCGACAGGTCGCGGAGGACCTTCTCTATATAGAGAGGGTCCGGTGGACGCCCGAAGAGGCCCCGGCTGAACGAGACGGTCGCGAGGACGGTCTCGAACATGTCGGTCGAGAGCTCCTGCGGCACGAGGCCGATCGCGGACCGGGCCGCCCGGTAGTCCTCCACGATGTCATGGCCGGCTGCGACCACCGTTCCGCGTGTGGCGTTGACGATCCCGCAGACGATCCCGATGAGCGTGGTCTTCCCGGCGCCGTTCGGGCCTAAAAGGGCAAAGATCTCGCCGCGATGGATGTCGAGGCTGACCCCGCGCAGGGCCTGGAAGCCCGATTTGTAGGTCTTCGCGACGTTGCGCACCGAGATGATGGTCTCGGGCCGTCCGCCAGAAGGGGTCTCAGCAGGCATGCCGACTCTGATTCCGCATATGCTTGAAAGCGTTAGTATCTCGCTCGAAGTTCGTGAACGAGACGCCTGCGAGACGACGTGGGACACACATTCACCTGGCACGTAGGTGCATCAGGTCGTAGAGCGCACGCCATGTTCGGAACTTCCTCGACCATGACCCGCTTCACCGCGTCCTCCGTAGCACTGTTTGCCCTCCTTGCCGGCTGCGCGACGCAGGCGGGTGACGAGAGCGCCTCGACCGAGAACCAGGTGCACACGGGTGGGACCGACCCGGGCACGAGCAGCGGCTCGACGCCCCCCGTGGTGACGCCGACGGAAGAGGCGGACGCCGAGCTCCCGGCGCAGTGGCCGAACAACGGCGCGAACGGCGCCTGCGTCGATCACCACAACAACGATCCGACGATCTACAAGTTCAAGTACAACGCGGACACGTTCATCCTGCGCGAGAACAAGTGCTTCAACTTCGAAGCGAACTTCATCTACGTCTTCTTCGGCCAGAACAAGGTCCTCATCCAGGACACCGGCTCGGTCCCGCAGGGCTACACGAAGCCGAAGTTCACGGCCGAGTTCCCGATCCGTGACACGATCGAAGGCCTCATCAGCGAGTGGCTCGGCGCGCACCCGAACCCGGACGGCTCTGCTCGCACGCGCGACAGCATGGAGCTCCTCGTCACGCACACGCACTCGCACGGCGATCACGTCTCGGGCGACTACCAGTTCAAGAACGCCGACGGCACGCCGCTCCCGGGCACCAAGGTCGCGGGCCTCCGCCCCACCGACGTCGCGGCCTTCTTCGGCCTCGCCAACTGGCCGAACCAGGGCGGCTCGGTCGACCTCGGCGGTCGCATCATCGACGTCCTTCCGATCCCGGGGCACGAGGCGGCTCACGTCGCGCTCTACGACCACAAGAGCAAGCTCCTCATGACGGGCGACACGCTCTACCCGGGCCACATCTTCATCTCCGACTGGACCGCGTTCCGCGCCAGCACCGCGCGCCTCGCCAACTGGATCAAGGAGACGGACGCGTCGGGCAACCCGCTCCGCCCGATCAACCATGTCTTCGGTACGCACATCGAGAAGAAGCCGACCACCGGTCAGGCGAGCTTCTACCCGTACCCGAGCTGGAGCCAGAACCCGGAGCGCAAGCTCGAGCTGACCCCGGCGCACGTCGCGTTCGAGGCGCAGCAGGCGCAGGCGCTCGGTCCCCAGGGCCCGACCCGCGAGACGTTCTTCGACGACTTCTCGATCGACCCGTGATCGCGCTGCGCTCCCGAGCGCAACGCTGCTGACACACCAACGGCCTGGCCTCGTCCAGGCCGTCTGGCTTTTGTGCGTCGGGGACTACTGCTTCGTGACGTCGAACGTGCCGGTGCAGCCGCTGCACGTCCACTTGCCGCTCATCTTGTTGCCGACGATGGTGGCCTCGAACGGCAACGGGAGCGAGCCGTTGATGCCGTTGATCTTGATGTTCCACGTGCCGGTGACCTTGTTGCCAGCGACCGTGGCCGGGCTCGCCGCGGCGCTCCCGGGGAGCGTGTTCACGAGGCCGCAGCCGTTGTTGCTGCGGATCTCGAAGCCCGCCATCTCCGCGGCGGTGGTCACGGAGGTCGAGCCCGCCATCGTGTTCTCGAGCGTGCCCTTGTTGTTGAAGGTGCACGTGCCGTTCGACTGCGAGTGAGAGTACGTGCCCGCCCACGTGCCCGCGAGCGTGATGAACTGCGCCGTCACCGTGGACGCCGCCGCGAGCGTCGTCGTGCAGGTCGCGGAGCCCGTGCAGCCGCCGCCCGTCCAGCCCGCGAAGATCGAGCCCGGCTCGGGCTGCGCGGAGAGCGTCACCTTCGTGCCCGCTGCGAAGTCGCCCTTGCACGAGCCGCTCGCGCACGTGACGCCCGGCGGATCGCTCGTGACCGCGCCCGTGCCGCCACCCGTCGACGTGACCGTCAGCGTCTGCTTCGTGGCCGTCGACGGCTGCGTCGTCGAGCCCTTCGGCTTCGTCGTCGTGGTGTCGTCGTCGTCGTCACCCGTCGTCGTGTCGTCATCGTCGTCGTCGCTACGATCCGGAAGGTCGCGGCTCTCGTAGGAACCCACCGACGGCGCCGCACATCCGACCGCTGCGAACGACAAGGCCATCATCGCCGTGGAGAGGATGAGGAGCGAACGCATGCCGCTCTGAAAGGCAACCGCTGTGCCGCCGGTTTAAGGCTGTTAATCCTGGATTTTTCCACCGCGCCCGTGTTGTCAGGCAGGCATCGTCGGATCCCGACCTGTCCATCAGGGAGCGTGTAGGTCAAGTGACCAAGTCTGCGCGAAGCGGCGCGGAGGTCGTTGGTCGACAGCTCGATGCGGCGGGTTCCGACCGTGCGCGCGAACGCGGGGCACACGTCGACGAGCTTCGCGCCGATCCTCTTCCCGCGAGCCCACGGCTCGACGTGGAGCAGGCGCAGCGTCGCGACCGTCTTCGTCTTCTTCACGAAGAAGATCGACCCCGCGATCGCGCCTCGGCGATCCGTCTTCGAGCTCACGCGTGGTAGTAAGGTCGGCGCCTCATGCGCTCGCTCCTCGCCCGCGGTCTCGCTCTCTCGCTCGTCCTCTTCGCTTGCGGGACTCCGCCCGCGCCGCCGCCGCCTCCGCCGCCGACCACGGCCATCCCGCCGCCGCTGCCGCCGCCCGTCGCGGACGCAGGAGCCGATGCAGCGCCGGTCAAGGCGGAGAAGGCGTGGCCGTACACGTCGCCCGTCGTCGTGCGCGGCGCGAAGGGGATGGTCGTCACCGACAACGCCGTGTCGTCGAACGTCGGTCGCGACGTGCTCGCGGCCGGCGGCAACGCGGTCGACGCCGCGGTCGCGACCGCGTTCGCGATGGCGGTCGCTTATCCCACGGCGGGCAACATCGGCGGCGGCGGCTTCGCCGTCACGCGCATGAAGGGCAAGGTCGATGCGCTCGACTTCCGCGAGACGGCGCCCGCCGCCGCGACGCGCGACATGTATCTCTCGCCCGACGGCAAGCCGAAGCCCGAGGCGCGCGAAGGCATCAAGTCGGTCGGGACGCCGGGCAGCGTGGCCGGCCTGTGGGAGCTGTTCCAGAAGTACGGCTCGAAGAAGAAGACGTGGGCCGAGCTCCTCGCGCCGGCGATCAAGCTCGCGGAGGAGGGCTTTCCGATCGACGAAGGCTTCGCGGGCACGTTCGAGCAGCAGGCGGGCAAGCGCCTGCAGAAGCATCCCGTCTCGGCCGCGCTCTTCTTTCCGAACGGCCAGCCGCTCGCGAAGGGCACCATCTTCAAGAACCCCGAGCTCGCCGCGGTGCTGAAGCGCATCGTGAAAGGCCCGGCCGGCTTCTACGAGGGGCCCACCGCCGAGGCGATGGCGAAGCAGATGAAGGAAGAAGGTGGGCTCATCACGCTCGCCGACCTCAAGGGCTACAAGGCCAAGTGGCGCAAGCCGATCGAGCTCACGTATCGCGGACACAAGATCGTCTCGATGCCGCCGCCGTCGTCAGGCGGCGTCACGATGGCGATGATCGCGCACATCCTCGAGGGCTACGACCTCAAGTCGAAGGGCTTCCAGTCTCCCGAGGCGCTCCACTACGTCTTCGAGGCGATGCGTCGCGCGTACGCCGCGCGCAACGCGAAGCTCGGCGATCCCGACTTCGTGAAGATGCCGCTCGACGAGCTGCTCTCCGACAAGTGGGCGAAGGCGCAGCAGGCGACGATCAAGGAAGACAAGGCGACGCCGTCCTCCGAGATCGCGACCGGCCCTGCGAGCGGCACGGGCCCGCACACGACGCACTTCTCCGTCGTCGACGCCAGCGGTGACGCGGTGGCGCTCACGACCACGATCAACTGGTGGTACGGCTCCGGCGTCACGGTGAAGGGCTGCGGCTTCCTCCTCAACAACGAGATGGATGACTTCGCGGCCGTGCCGGGCACCGCCAACGGCTTCGGGCTCGTACAAGGCGAGGCGAACGCGATCCAACCGGGCAAGCGAATGCTCTCGTCGATGACGCCCACCATCGTGACCAGCGCCGACGGCAAGGTGGAGCTCATTCTCGGCGGCGCGGGTGGTCCCACGATCATCACGTCCGTGTTCCAGGAGCTGATGAACGTCGTCGACTTCGGGCTCGACGTCGGCAAGGCGGTGAGCGCGCCGCGCTTCCACATGCAGCACCTGCCGGACGAGGTGATCTACGAGGAGTCGGGGCTCGTCCCCGCGACGAGGACGAAGCTCGAGGCGATGGGCTACACGCTGAAAGAGAGGGGACACCTCGCCGACTCGCCTGCCATCGGCCGCGAGGGCGCCGAGTGGGTCGGTGTCGCCGAGCCTCGCCGCGTGGGCGGACTCGCGTCCGCACCTGCGGCCTCTCCCTGATCTGTCGGATCACCGACAGAAACCCGAGTGCTCGAGGAGCATCGGAGCGAGAGAGAGAGAGGCTCCTCCGATGATGTCCATGGCCCCGATCCTCATGCACAGCGAACACGTCCCCGCGACCGCGCGCGAGGTGCTCCGCGAGGCCTCCGCCGCAGAGCCTTCGAGTCGCGAGGCGCTCCTCACGACCGCGGCGAAGATCCTCTACGCGGAGACGGGGCTACCCTGTGAGGACGTGCTCGAGCTCGTCGGGCTGCACGACGACGAATCCGAGTGCGGCTGCGGTGGCGGCTGATCGGTCACTCGTCCCCCGCTGACACGAGTCTGCAAACCACGGGATTGCGCGTCGCGTCGACGATCCTGAAATCCAAAGCAGACGTCGTTTCTCGGATCCTTCCATCCGCGATTGACCGAAACTTCGCGCCGCGATGCGCAGGGTTATCGTCATGGTGGTCGGAGTCGGTCTCGCGGGCGCGATCGCGTTCGTCGCATGGCCGCGCTCGGCGCCGCGTGAGCCCGTCGCGCAGCAGCCGAACGTCGAAGCGGTCGACACTGCGGCCCCGACCACGCACGTGCACACGAGCGCGGCGCCGATCGCCAAGGCGCGTCCGGACGCGAACAAGCCCGAGCCGCTTCCCGCGCCCCCCGATCTCGAGCCGAACCTCGCCGCGCGCTGGAACGCGATCGAGGCCGCCGTTCGCGACGCGGACCTCGCGCAGCTCCCCGCGCTCACGCAAGCGGAGCTCGCGAAGGAGCCCGAGGCCGCGCCTGCGATCATCCATGGCGTGGCGAGCCTCGCGGTGCAGGGCCGCGACTCCGATCGCGCGCTCGCGGGCAAGACGCTCTCGCGCTGGCTGCGCGAGGAACAGAAGCGCGACACGCGCGACGCGCAGGGCAACGTCGTCAACATCGTGGAGGCGCTCGGCGACCTCGGCGGCGACGAGGCCGTGACGTCGCTCATCGACGTGCTCGACCACGAGCCCGACCTCGCCCTCCAGACGACGGCCGCGGACCGGCTCGCCACGCTCGGCGACCCGCGCGCGCTGCCGGCGGTCGATCGTTTCGTGGCTCGCCTCGCGAGCCGTCCCGAGCCCGCCGACGATTTCGAGAAAGAGCTCCGCGCGGAGGCGCTCAAGACCGCCGCTGACGCGAAGGCCCGACTGAAGAAGGAAACGAACGAATGAAGACGCTTGCTTCGCTGCTGGTACTCACCGCCATCTCCGGCTCGTTCATCATCGGTTGCTCCGCGCCGACCGACGACGAGCTCACGGGATCGTCGGAGGAGAGCGTCGTGGCGCCGATGGATCTCTCCGATCCGACCGATCCGCTGCCGCCCGAGGATCCGACGGAGGCCATGCTCTCCGCGCCATCGTGCTCGCCGTCGATCGCGACGGGCGCCGTCGCGGCGAAGCACCGCGCGATGCTCGATACGATCGCGTACACCGAGGGCACCGCCGGCTCGTGCGGTCAGGACGGCTACAACACGGGCTACGCTTACCACTGCTTCAGCAGCTGCACGCGCCACCCGAACATCGCGTGGACCGCGGGCGGCTACACGTCGACGGCGGCCGGGCGCTACCAGTTCCTCAACCGCACGTGGAACGCGCTCGGTCTCGGCGCCTTCAGCCCGAAGAACCAGGACCTCGGCGGCATGAAGCTCATCACGCGTCGCGGCGTGACGCTGCCGACGACCCGCGCGCTCACCGCGACCGAGTTCTCGAACGCGATGAAGAAGCTCTCCTACGAGTGGGCCTCTCTGCCGTTCTCGCCGTACGGCCAGCCGACGGTCAGCCTGTCGCGCACGCGCGCGAAGTACTGCACGTTCGCCGGCTGCTGATCGCCTCGCGACTCAGTCGCAGGGCGTCCAGCCCTGCTTCCAGTCGCCGAGGCGCACGTACGTGTGGCCCTTGTGCTCGCGGAGCATGGCGGCGTGAACGACGAGATCCTGGGACATCACGTCGTCCGCGATGATCGCGCCCTTCATTCGCTCGGCGTGGAGCTTCTGCTCCGAGACGTCGCCCGCGAGCGTCTTGCGGCGGAGCGTGCCTGCGGCGCTGGTGCCCTTCCAGTCGAGGTAGACCTCGATCTGACCCTCGTGGACGCTCGACGCACGGCAGACGAGCTGCCCGGCAGGACGCTCGCCCGCGATGGGACCCGGACCCGACTCACGAGCTGCCGGCATCTCGGCCGACGTCGTCTCGGTGGTGCCGACCGCGTTCTGAGAAGCGCAGCCAACCGCGAAAAGGACCGGGAAAATATAGGCGAGAGAGCGCACGAGCCCCGATGTAGCACCAAGTGCGCCTCCGTCCAGATTTCCGGGGCCGATTTTGCGGCCGAGCTGCGTCTCAACCGCCGTCCCGCCCACCCTCGTAGAACGGAGCGAGGCCCTTGTAAGGCTCCTCGCCCTTGTAGAACTTGAAGAAGTCCTCCGCGAGGACCTTCCCGCCCGCCTCGTCGGGATGGATATGGTCGACGCGCCGCGAGATCTCGAGGTGCGAGCCGTCGTACCACTTGCAGTGGGTGACGTGCTCCTTCAGCCACGCGTTGAACGGGGCTTGTTTCTCGGGCTTCCAGAGCGGGGGCGCGAACCAGATGCAGTCGTATTTCTCGAGGCGCTTCTCGAGCTTCACCACGAACGGGCCGAGGTCCTTGTCGAGGTTGATCTCGCTGAAGTGAGGGACGTGATTCGCGCCCAGGCTGAGGATCACGAGGTCCGGCTTGTACTGCGCGAGCCACTTCGGGAGCTTGTCGTTCTGGGCGAACTCCTGGATGGGGCCGCTCTCCACGACCTCGCGGAAGTACTGCGACCCGTCCGCCTTGATCATCGGCCCGAGTGTCCACGCGAGACCGCCGCCGACCATCGAGTCGCCGGTGTGGAGGATCCGCGCGAACTTCTTCGGCGTCTTCGGGGGCTCGGGCGGAGGCTTCGAGGCCGGAGGCGCCGCCACACTTGAGGAGGAGACCGCTGGCACGGCCGGTGCGGCGTCTGGTCCCGGTTTGGCCTGTTCCTTCGAGGAGCAAGCGGCTGCGCCGACAGCGCAGACGGCAAGATTCAGGGCGAGTGCACTGGCACGGAGTCGGTCGTGTGGCATGGTGTGGGTGTCGGACGGATATAAGCCTACTTGTTGGAGACTCCCAAAATGTCGATGAAGCTGTCCCTCGCCGCCCTCCTCGCGCTCGCCCTCGCCGGGACCGCCGGCTGTGCCGCGGACGCGACGGAAGAGGAGAACGTCGAGAGCGACCAGGACGACCTCCTCAAGAAGACGGCGCTCACCTCGTCGTGGAGCTACCGCGGCATCATGCCGGAGCTCGAGTCGCCCAAGCTCACCGTCTCCTTGAAGGGGCACACCGTCCACGTTCAGGGCTATCTCCCGCGCAACGTGAGCGCGTCGTCGCTGCCCTTCCACGTGAAGACGGAGGAGGACGCGAGCGGTCGCACGATCGTGCACGCGGTCTACCCCATCGCCACCGTCAACACACGCTCGGTCACGGTCGGCGGTCTGCCGGCGCGTAACCCCGAGCCGTACGACTACGAGATGTGCGGCGGCGACATGAAGCACGCCTCGAACGACGTCGGCGCCTTCGGCGGCTTCCCGTTCATGGAGTACGTCTGCCGTCATCGCGACCACGACGGGCGCATCCGCGGCGGCATCGCCTTCCACGGTCCGATCACCGCGCAGGACGTCAGCGGCGCGAGCTACTGGTACCTGCAGCGCGGTCCGGTCTCGCACGCGTGCAACCGTATGCTCGGCGAGCACGTCCTCGAGCTCGCTCACATCACCGGCTTCGACCGCGGCAAGCGCGGGTTCAAGGTGAAGGTCATCGCGGGCTTCGACACGTTCAAGGGCAAGACCCTCGACGTCGACTACCCGGCCACCGGCTGGACCCGGCCCGCCGACGCGGTCGTGTTCCCGATCTGGCAGGCGGTCAGCCGCCGCGCCGACGGCTCCACGCAGCTCGACATGCCGCAGTGGGCCTGCGAGACCTCGCGTTGCCCGAGCATGCCCGCGAACGCGCGCGACGCGCACACGGGCCAGCGCCTCTGATCATTTCGGCCACGAGGCCGGACACGACTGTAGCGCGATCTTGAGCTTGCGATTGCGATACGCGCGCCAGCAATTGCCGTGGTGCGGGTCGATCGCGCCCCCGTACTTCGGCACCTTTCCGCCGTCGATCACCGCCTTGCAGGAGGCCACGTAGCCTGGATCGAGCGCGGTGAAGATGCCGTTCGCGAGCTGATCGCCGTCGAGGCCCATCACCTTCGCGATGCGGACGGCCGCTTCGTCCGCGTCGTCCTCCATCGTGAACTCTCGGAACTCCTCGTACTTCACCGTGCCGTCCGTGTAGACGGCGCGCAGCGCCTCCTGCGCCTTCGCCCCGAGGTCGAAGAGCTTCGTGACGAGGTTCTGATCGGGATTCGTGGCGTCGGCGTCCTTCTCGTTCTGCGAGAGGCCGAGGTACTCGTCGAGCTCCGCCTCCGTCGTGAGCTCGGCGGTCGCCGTCTCGAAGTTCGGGTCCTCGATCTTCTTCAGCTCGACGGCCGCGTCCCGGAACGTACCCGTGAGGTGAGCGAGGCAGGCTGCGAGATCGGTGTTCGCGGTCTTCGCGGCCGTCTCGAGCTCCGCGAGGTCGGCGCCGAACACGACCTCGTTGTCCGCCGTCGTGTGCTCACCGACGAGACGCGTCACCTTGTCGTAGGCGTCTCCTCCGGTGTTGCACTTGTCCGGCTCCGGGCTGTTCTTTGCTCCGAGCTGGACGAGGCGAATCAGGATGCGATGGTAGAGGGGGAACTGGAAGCTCGTTCCGCCCGGCAGCGCGTCCGCGCCGATCGTCGTGGGCACGCCGTGAAGCTCGGCGAGCGAGACCTGACCCACGCGCTCGCCGATCGCCTTCACGCCGAGGGTGAGGTTCTTCACGTCCTCTTCCGTCGTCTCGTACTCGCCGAAGATCTTGCCCTGCTCGTCGGGCGTCTCCCGGTAGTGGACGGGCGTGAAGAACGTCGGATTGCCGTTGCGGAGGAAGAGGTGACCCATCTCGTGCGCCGCCACGAGGGTGATCTGTTCGTCGGTGATGGTCGGCGTGAAGAACCCTTGATTGTAGACGAAGATCCAGGGCACGCGCTTCGGGCCGCTCGTCTCGGGGAGGAAGGGCAGCACGAAGGCGAACGCGTTGAAGTCCAGCGAGTCGCTGATGAGGACGCGCGGCGCTTCCATCCCTTCGACGCTCTCGGGATAGAGCTTCTGGTACGCGGCGAAGATCTTCGCGACCGCGGCCTGCCCTCGCTTCTGCAGGTCGGAGCCGGGATCCGCCCACGGGATCGACGGCACCACCGCGCGCATCGACGCCACCGCCTCCGCCTCGGACGCGTACACGTGGTAGTAGTCCTTCGGCGCGACGTCGAAGACGCGAGGCTTCGTCGTGCAGGCCTGCGCCTGATTCTTCGCGCCTTTCTCGCTCGTCTTCTCTTCCTTGCCCGCGTCGGGGGAAGGCGCCGGCGCCGCTGCTCCGCCCTCGTCCTCGGACGAGCAGGCGCCGAGCAGCACCACCGACGTCAGCGCCGCGAGAGCCGTCCCGGGGAGCGTCCGGCGCCAGCTCATCGAGGCCAGGTGGCGGGGCAGGTCTTCAACGCCGCCTCGAGCTCCAGCGTCCGGTACGCGCGCCAGCACACGCCGTGGTGGGGGTCGACGATGCCGCCGTACTCGGGGACCACACCGGCGGCGAGCTTCGACTTGCAGGCGGTGGCGTAGCTGCTCTGGGTGAGCGAGAGCAGCTTGTTGACGCGCACCTCCCCGGGAATGCCCAGGATCTTCGCGATGCGAACCGCGGCCTCGTCGCTCTCGTCCTCGGCGGTGAAGGCCCGGATCGAATCATAGGCCGGGAGCTGGAAGAGCGTGCGGAGCGCCCCGTGCGCCTTGACGCCGAGGCCCTGGATCTTCAGGGCGATGTTCGACGGCGTCGGGCCATCGGCGGCATCGGCCGCGATCTCGTTCGGTGACATGTCGAGGTAGGCGTCGAGCTTGGCCTGGTCGGTTCCGATCGCGGCGATCTGCGCCGCGTAGTTGGCCTTGTCCTCGTAGTGCTCCTTCGCGTACCTCACGGCGGCCCGGTAGCTCGCGTTCGCGACCGACACGCACGACGCCTCGGCCGCCCAGTAGTCCTTCGTCAACTGATCCATCTTGGCGCTGTCGCTGCCGAACGCGATGGCGTCCGGGTCCGTGTCTTTCAGGTGCTCGTTGATGAGGGCGCCGATCTGGCCGGAGAGCTGCTCGGCCTTCTTGCAGTCGGCGGCCTTGGCGCCTTTGAGGCCGAAGTCGAGGTGAATGTAGAAGAGGTAGCGCTGATAACGCGCGCCCCTCCGGTCATCGCCGCTGTCGGCGCCGAACGTGCTGGGGTAGCCGTTCATCTCGGGAGCCACGATCTGACCCGCGCGATCGCCGACCGAGGCGATGTTCCGGGCGTCCGTCTCCACGGACGGATCGCTGGTCTGGTACTCGCCGTAGATTTTGTTCTTGATCTCGTCCGGCGTGGTCACCTTCCAGTAGATCGGATCGAAGATCTCCTTCAGGCCGTTACGGAGCAGGAGGTGTCCGAGCTCGTGCGCGGCCACGTAGGCGAGCTCGTCGTCCGTGGCGCCGGCGATGTACGAGCTCGTGAACGTGAACGTGTAGCCCGCCACCGGCTTCTTGTCCTTGGAGAGCGTCTGGCCCGAGAACGCATAGGCGTTCGGCGTCGGATCCTCCTCGATCACGACGACCGGGCCTTGCGTCAGCCCTTCGACCGCCTCCGGATAGAGCTTCTTGTAGGCCTCGAAGACGCGATCCGTGGCCTTCTGACCCTTCTTCGCGTCGTCACTGCCGGCCGCCCGCCACTTCCGGTCGGGGAAGACGACGTTGTACGTCGCGACCGCCTCGGCCTCGTCCTTGAAGACGCCGAACCAGTCCACCGGCTTCACCTGAAACGACTTGTGGATCGTCGTGCAGACCTGCGACGGCGTCGTCGGTCCAGCGTCGACGTTCGTCGACGGGCCGCCATCAGAGGTGTTTCCGCCTGGCGTGCCGCCGGGAGCGGGGGTCGAGTCGTCGGAGCTGCTGCACGCAGCCAGAAGTCCCAAGGAGACGATGGACGCAGCGAAGAGCGGCTTGAGCATGGAGGCCTCGAACGAAGGAGGTTACGAGAGGAAAGTGACCAAGGATAACTGACATAAAGCTGTCATTCGGCGGCGCTAGGCTGGTTCCAAACACCACCGGAGGACGAGAGATGAGCGAGAAGAAGACCCACCAGGGCGGATGTCATTGCGGAGCGATCCGGTACGAGGCCGTCCTCGACGTCTCCAGAGGAGGGCGCTGCAACTGCAGCATCTGTCTCAAGAGCTCCGTGACGGGCGCGCTCGTGAAACCTCACGAGCTCGTGGTCACCAAGGGGGAAGACGTGGCCGCCGTCTACGCGTGGGGCGCGAAGACCTCGAAGCGGTACTTCTGTCCGATATGCGGCATCCACGTCTTCGGACGAGGACATCTCGCCGAGCTCGGCGGAGACTACGCGTCCGTGAACATGAACACCCTCGACGACGTGGATCCGATCCATGTGAAGGTTCAGCACTGGGATGGCCGTCACGACAACTGGGAAGCAGGCCCGAGCGATCAACCGTACGCGCTCATGTAATTCGCCTGCACGGGCTCGCTACTTTTTCTTCTTCTTTTTCGGTTTGTCGCCGACGTTTTGAATAACGGGCGCTGTCGCGAGGAGCTTCTCGGGATCCTGTTTGTAGAAGTCGACGAGCTGGTCGTAGAGCTCCGGGTGCTTCATCCGGAGCTGGCGCGGCTTCTCGAAGAAGCTCTCCGTGACGACGGCGAAGAACTCGGCGGGGTTCGTGGCGCCGTACTTGTCGATGTCGCTGCCGCGTCCGGCGTCGGCCTTCTCGACGAGGTCGGTGAACTCGGGGCCGAGCACCTGGGCCCAGGCCGTGTAGCGCGATCGGGCGCCGAGGTCCGGCGCGCCGTCCATGTCGCCGTCCTCCGCGTCGAGCTGATGGGCGAACTCGTGGAGGACGACGTTGTGCCCGTCGTGCATGTTCGCGGTGCCGCTGCGGACGGAGTCCCAGGCCAGCACCACGATGCCGCGCGACCAAGACTCCCCGAGGCGCGCGCTGTCTTCCTCGACGACGACGTAGCCTTCGCGCTTGGTCTGCTTCGAAACGAAGGTGCTCGGATAGACGATGATCGTCTCGAGCTCCGGATACACCTCCGTGTCGCGGTGGATCAGCAGCATGCACGCCTGCGCCGCGATCGTGACCTTCACCTCGTCGGTGATCTCGAACCCGCCGGCGCCCTCGAAGTGCTTGTCGTCGAGGAACGCCATGCAGAGCTTCTCGAGCTCGGCGCGGTCCTCGGCGGGCAGCGCGCTGACCATCGGGACGTTCTTCTCGATGTAGGGCCTCCACTCTTCGGGGAAGGGCTTGTCCTCTCGCGCGCGCAGCCACCGCTTGAAGAGCTGGAACACGGGTCGAGGGTAGCGGAAACTGGGCGGGATGCCGTGCGTGGTTCGAGCCAGAGTCCTCCTGGCGCTGGTCGTCCTTCCGCTCCTCGGCTGCCAGGAGCGCGTCACGCCCGAGCGGCCGGCCGCCTTCGGCAAGGTCCAGGAGCTCTGGCAGGGCGGGGGACTCTGTGCGCGCGTGCCGGAGGGCATCGCCTGCGCCAGCAGCGAAGAGAGCACCATCACGGGCGCGGCGCGGGTCGTGAGCGGGCTCGGGCAGGTGAAGGACATCGCCATGACCATGAGCCGGGCCTGCGCGCTCGACGAGCGCGGGGTGGCCTGCTTTCGTCCGGGCGACGACAGGTCGGAGCGCTTCGCGTTCGAGTCGCCCACGCAGGTGCTCACCTATCGCGCCTTCGCGGCGGTGCCCTGCGTCCTCCATGCAAAGGGCGTCTCGTGCTTCAAGGAGGGCGCGAAGCAGCCGACCCTCTTCATGGCGCTCGGCACCCCGCGCCGGCTCCTCTTCGACGAGGGCACCGAGCATCTGCTCTGCGGGGTCGAGGCCGACCTCGTGCGCTGCATCACGCTCTCCTGGGACCGCGCCGAGCCGGGAGTGGTGCTCCGCGGCCTCGCCGATCCGAAGGCGATCTTCGTGAACAAGATCGGCGGGCAGGTCCACGCCGTCGACGGCGAGCGCCTCACCTACGGTGAGTTCGCGGGCACGCTCCTCGTCGGCGATCCGCACACGGCCAAGGATCCGCTCGATGTCGACGTCACGGTGCGACCGTTCAAGGGGGCCGACGTGAAGCTCGCGCACGTCGCGGAGGTGGGCGGCGTGAAGGCGGCGGTGCCGTTCTCGAACGCCGTCGTCGTCCTCACCGACAAGGGGCTCGCCAAGGTCGAGCGCCGGAGCGGAGCCCACTCCGTGCAGCCGTGGGCGACGCGATCGGTGCCGAGCGACCTGATGGCCGGCGCGTACGGGGAGATCTTCACCGTCGAGAACGGGAAGCTCCACGTACACGGGCAGAACCACGGCAAGGAGTACGACCGCGAGGTCACCGGCGCCGGCCGCCCGAAGCGTGTCTTCCACGACACCTGGTGGAGCTGCTTCCTCGGCGAGGACGGCGCCGTCGGCTGCACGAAGGCGCCGCCGCTCTGAGCGAGCCGGCGCGGTCTCAGCACCCGCGGAGCGCCGCGTTCTCCGCCTCGAGCTCGGCAATGCGGGCCTGGAGCTTCGTGACGACCTCCTGCACCTCACGGGCGTCGAGCTTCTGCGGGATGTGCGCCGGACAGTTCGCGTCCCAGGCCGTCACCGTGATGATCATCACCTGCTCGATCTTCGCACGGTAGCCCGGCGCTATGAGCTTCGCCACGAGCTCCGGCGTGGCCGGGACCATCTTCGCGTGGCCCCAGACCTTCACGCGGCGGCGGTGCTCGTAGTCCATCAGGAACAGGAGCACGCGATCGTTCTCGGCCAGGTTGTCGGTCGAGATGTACTGCCGGTTGCCGGCGAGGTCGGCGAAGGCGAGCGTGTGCTCGTCGAGCACCTTGATGAAGCCCTTGGGCCCCCCGCGGTGCTGCACGTACGGCTGCCCGTCCGCGCTCGTCGTGGCGACGAACGCGGTGTCGATGCGGGCGAGGAAGCGCTCCAGATCTTCGTCGACGTCCGCCGCCTGCGGCTCGTATCGGGGGTGCGCGTTCATGGGCTCGTGCTCCTGGTCCCGAAGCATGAGCCTGGGATCGTGATGCAACAATGGCGCCGGATCGGGAACAGTGTTCCAATCCGTGGAAGAATGGATCGCCTCGACGAATGGCAGCTCTTCCTCGCGGTCGCGACCCATCGGAGCTTCGCGAAGGCGGCGCGCGAGCGGAGGCGCTCACCTCAGGCGGCGACGCGCGCCGTCGCTGCTCTCGAGGCCCGCCTCGGCACGCGGCTCTTCCACCGAACGACGCGCTCCGTCTCGCTGACGGAAGAGGGCGAGCGTCTCCGCGAGCAGGCGCGCCGCGTGCTCGCCGAGGTCGAGCTCCTCGAGCAGCCCGCCGCGTCGGGCGAGCTGCGTGGCCTCGTGACGGTCACGGCGCCCGTGCTCTTCGGTCAGATGCACGTGCTGCCCGTCGTGAACGAGCTGCTCGCGGCGCACCCGCGCGTCGACGTGCGCCTCGTGCTCCACGACCGCGTCGTCTCGCTCGCGGAGGAGGGCATCGACGTGGCGGTGCGCATCGGCGAGCTCCCCGACTCCGCGCTCCGCGCGCGCGTCGTCGGTCACGTACGGCAGGTGCTCTGCGCCTCGCCCGCGTACCTCGAGCGCGCTGGCAAGCCGCGGAGCGCCGAGGCGCTGACCCGGCACGCGACCATCGCCTGGCTCGACCACTGGACATTCGGTGAGCGGAAGGTGACGGTTCGCCCACGATTGACGACGTCATCGGGGCCGGCCGCCATCGCCGCCGCCCGGGCCGGGGTCGGCATCACGCAGGCCCTTTCCTACCAGATCGCCGCGGATCTCGCGTCCGGCGCCCTCGCTTCGGTCCTCCCGAGCCTCGATTCCCCGCCGATCCCCGTGCAGCTCGTTCAGTTGCCGGTCGCGCCGACCCGCGCCGCCAGCGCCTTCGTCGACCTCGCATACGAGCGGCTCAAAGCTGTGTTATTCCGCGGCCTATGACGCACGTCGTGTTCATCGCGCCCCTCTTCCTGGAAACGACCAATCGCTACGTCGAAGGCTTCGCCAACATCGACAACATCACGCTCAGCGTGATCAGCCAGGATCCGGAGTCGTCGATCCCACGCGCGCTGAAGTCGAGGGTGGCCGGGCACTACCGCGTCACGAACACGCTCGACGCCGAGCAGCTCACCATCGCCACACGCGCGCTCGGCAAGGGCATCGGCAAGGTCGATCGCCTCATCGGCGTCCTCGAGCAGCTCCAGATCCCGATGGCGCAGGTGCGTGACACGCTCGGCATCGAGGGCATCAACGGGGAGGTCGCGCAGAACTTCCGCGACAAGGATCGGATGAAGGACGTCCTTCGCGCGCACGAGGTGCCCGTCGCGAAGAGCGGCCTCGCGACGTCGATCGAGTCGCTGCACAAGTTCATCGATCAGGTCGGGTACCCGATCATCGTGAAGCCGCAGGCCGGCCTCGGCACGCGCGACACCTTCCGCATCACGTCGAAGGACGACCTCGTCGCCCTCGAGAAGCAGGGCCTCCGTCCGACGTCTCAGGAGCCGCTCCAGTGCGAGCAGTTCGTCATCGCGCGCGAGCACACGTGCGAGACGGTGACGGTGCGCGGCAAGCCCGTGTGGCGCTCCGGCTCGCGCTACTTCCCGACGCCGCTCGAGGTCCTCGAGAACGCGTGGATGCAGTACTGCGTGCTCATCCCGCGCGAGGACAACCTCCCCGAGTTCGAGAAATTCGCGCCCATCAACAAGGCCGCGCTCGACGCGCTCTTCGGCTCGTCGAGCCAGTCCGCGGCGGGCACCGCGCTCACGCACATGGAGTGGTTCCTCCAGCAGGACGGCACCGCACTCGTGAACGAGGTCGGCGCGCGACCGCCGGGCGTGCAGCTCATGCCGATGATGAGCATCGCCCACGAGACGGACTTCTTCGCCGACTGGGCGCGCCTCATGGCGATCGAAGAGTTCACGCCGAAGGCGCGCAAGTGGTCCGCGGGCGCGGCGTTCTTCCGTGGGCAGGGCAAGGGCGAGCGCATCGTGTCCGTCGAGGGCATCGAGAAGGCGGTCGCGGAGGCGGGCGACGCGCTCGTCGAGTTCCGCACGCCGAAGGTCGGGATGCCGCGCGCCTCGGGCTACGAAGGCGAGGGCCGCGCGCTCGTGAAGGCGTCGTCGACGGAGGCCGCGAAGAAGGCGCTTCTCTCGCTGATCCAGAACGTTCAAGTCCGCTACGGGTGAGCGATCTCCGGCGGGAGGGCGCTTCCGAGCAGCGATCGATCGGCCAGCGTATCAGGGTGTATCGCGATACACCCGATACACCTTCAGCCCCTGTCGAGATGCATCGCCACCGTCATTCGTGCGCTGACGTCGTCCTTCCTGGGGACGGTGTTGACCGTTGACCCTCTCGTGGGTGGGGCACATGATTCAATCGTTCTTCGCGGAACATTGAAGGAGACTGGGAGGCAAAAGGCAGATGGCTGAATACGGCATTGTGATGAGCATCAAGGACATCAAGGGCAACATCCAGGTGGAGGGCTACAAGGAGACGATCGGTTGTCTCGGCGTAGCGTTCGCCTCCGCCGCATCGCGCACGTCGTCGGGATCGGCGGTGAAGGACAGCACGTCGGTCAGCTGCGCGCCGGTGCAGGTCACGATGCAAGCGGGCAAGTGGACGGCGGAGCTGCTTCAGGCGACGTACAACCTGAAGAAGCTCGGCGACGTGGTCCTGACGCAGCTCGCGCAGTCGGTCGACAAGGAGGCCAAGGGCAAGCCCACCGTCCTCCAGCAGATGACCCTCACGAACGCGCGCTGCATCAACCTCGGCCTGATGTTCGAAGGCGGCACCGACCGCGTCGCGAACCTCGTGTTCGAGTACGACAAGATCCTGATCGAGATCGACAAGAAGCCCGCCGACTTCACCGTCCGCAACATCACCACCGGCGCGACCTGAGCAGACCAGCCAACAACCCCTAACCAAGAAAAAGAGAGCGAAAGAAAATGGCTGGCAATCTCATCCTGTTCAAGAACACCAACGAAACCATCGAGGGCGACTGCGAGGCCGAGGGCTACGAGAAGCAGCTCAAGATCGACTCCCCCTCCTTCTCCGCGAACGCGACCATCACGCCGGGCGAGGACACGGGCTCCGTCTTCCAGTCGGGCATCACCTTCAGCCTGCCTTTCGGGCCGTGGGTCTCGCAGATGCAGCAGGCCCTCTTCCACGGCAAGGATCTCGGCGACGTGACGATCTGCGAGGTCGCGCAGGCGCTCGACGCGGCGGACAAGAAGACCTGGAAGAAGGTCCGCGAGTTCACGCTCAAGGGCGCCTGGGTCGAGTCGATGAGTGTCAGCTGGGCCGGTATCGGCTGCGACGTCGGCGTCACCCTCCAGTACACCGACATCACCTTCTCGTGGGGCGACAAGGTCGCTCACTACAACCGCAGCGAGAAGTCCTGAGGGCCAACCCTCCCGGGGTTATCCCTTAGTCTCTCTCTCCTAAGGGATGGCTGGTCACTCGCTCCTTCGAAGAATCCGCGAACCGGAGCTGGCCGCACCTCGTCGTGTCGTCTCGGACGACGAGGTGCGCGCGGCCGTACTGGATCATCTTCGCGCGATGTTCCTCACGCGGGTGGGGTCGGCGCTGGTGGCGTCCGATTACGGAATCGTGAGCGTGACCGACATCGTCCACTCGTGCCCGGATGCGATTGACGACGTGTTGAAGAGCATCCGCGCGACGATCAAGAAGTACGAGCCTCGCCTCGTGAGCTTCACCGTCAAGCATGTCTCCGGGTCCGAGCTCCGCGATGCCACGATTCGCTTCGAGATCTCGGGCGATATCCTGAACGGCACGCGGAAGACGCCGGTAAAGTTCCACACCGTGATCGACGCGAAGCGAACCGTTCGCATCGAGCACACGTGAGCGAGAAGACGTGAGCAGCGACTTCGCCGGCTACTACCAGGACGAGCTCGCTTACCTGCGTGAGCTCGGTCGCGAGTTCGCCGAAGCACACCCCGCGCTGGCGCCGATGCTCGCGGAACGCAGCGGCGACCCAGACGTGGAACGGCTGCTGGAAGGCGTCGCGTTCCTGACGGGGCGTGTCCGACAGAAGTTGGACGATGAGCTGCCCCAGGCGATTCAGGGGATCGCGCAGCTTCTCTTCCCCGACCTCGTCCGACCAATGCCGGCGGCCGCGATCCTCGAGCTGACCCCGTTGCCCACCGTGCTGCGCGAGCGGCTCGAGGTGAAGGCGGGCACCGAGTTCGCGAGCGTGAAGGTCGACGGCACGGCGTGCCTCTTCCGCTCGTCGACCGCGCTCGAGCTGATGCCGTGGGTCATCGACGACGTGCGCCTCGGCGCGCTCGCGGGTGGGAAGCACGAGCTCCGCATCGACCTGAAGATGCCGCTCGCGATGCCCATCGCGCCGCTTGGGGCGAACACGGTTCGCCTGCACTTCGCTGGCGAGCAGCGTACGAGCCTCGGCACGCTGATGTGGCTGCATCAGAGCGCGGAGTCGGTCTCGATCATCGTCCCCACGAACACGGGCGAGAAGGAGATCGTGCTCGGGAAGGGCGCGATCCGGAGCGTCGGCTTCGAGGACGACGAGGCGCTCCTGCCGGCGCCTCCGACCGCGTTCTCCGGTCCGCGTCTCATCGAGGAGTATTACGCGCTCCCGGCGAAGTTCGCGTTCGTGGATGTCGTCGGCCTCGGGCGCATCGCGGAGGCCTCGGCGCAGGCGACGCGCTTCACGATCGCGATCCGCTTCGACGCCGCGCCGCCGCAGGACATCCGCATCGGCCGCGACGCGATCAAGCTTCACTGCGTTCCCGTGGTGAACGTCTTCGCCACGACCGCGGAGCCGCTGGCGATCGTCCCGACGAAGAACGAGTACCTCGTGCGGCCGTCGGGCTTCAGCCCGAGCCACGCGGAGGTCTACTGCATCACGCGGGTCGAGGCGCTCATCGAGGGCGGGGGACGCGCCGAGGTGCCCTCGTTCTACGACTTCGCGTACGTCGGGGCCGCGTCGCAGAAGCCGTTCTACGCGGCGCACGTGCGCCCGAGCGTGACGGGAGACGGCACGGACACGGTCGTCTCGTTCGGCACGGCGCGCGACTCGGGGCGCCTCGTCGACGCGGAGGCGGTGTCGATCGACATGCTCGCCACGAACCGCGCGCTCACGCGAGGCCTGCGCGTGGGCGAGATCTCCGTCCAGACCGCGTCGTCTCCGGCGGTGGCGACGTTCCGCAACCTCGCGCCGCCGACGCCCTACGTCCCTCCGCCGTTCGGGCGCGATCAGCAGTGGCGGGTCGTGGCCCATGCCGCGATGAACCTCTCCGCGATCACCAACGTGCGCGTGCTCCGGGCCGCGCTCGACGTGTACAACTTCCACGCTCGCATCGACGCGCAAGCTGCACGCGCGAACGAGCTCCGGCTGGCCGCCCTCGAGAAGGTGCAGCTCACGCCCGCCGAGCACCTCTATCGCGGCGCCATCGTCCGCGGCGTCGGCATCGACATCGGCGCGCTCGACAGCGGTTTCGTCGGCGCCGGCGACATGTTCCTCTTCGGCGCGGTGCTGGAGCGTTTCTTCGCCTCCTACGCCTCGATCAACTCGTTCACGCGCGTCACGCTCGAAGGCTCCCCCTCGCGAAAGCGGTTCGTATGGCCGGCACGAAACGGATCGTCGACCCTCATCTGAGGCGCCTCTTCGAGCGCCAAGGGCATCGGTTCGACTTCTTCCAGCTGGTCGACCTGATCGAGCGCATGCGCGCGGACGCGACCCCGGTCGGGCAAGCGGGGCCGGCGCGGCAGGAGGCGATTCGCTTCGAGCACGATCCCGAGCTCGTCTTCCACCCGAGCGACGTGAAGTGGGTTCACCCGCCGTCACCGACGGACGACCCGCCGTTCACGCGTATCCGCACCACGTTCCTCGGCCTCTTCGGGGTCACGTCGCCCTTGCCGACCGGCATGACGGAGGACGTGCTCGACTCGGAGCAGAGCGACACGCCCGGGCTCCGCGAGTTCTACGACATCTTCCATCATCGCCTGCTCAGCCTGTTCTTCCGGGCCTGGCAGCGCAATCGCATCCACGCCGCGCACCGCTCCGACGCGAAGGACGCGTTCACGTCGCGCGCCCTCACGTTCGTCGGCGTCGACCCGAGCGTGCCCGAGGACGCCCACGCGATCGCGCCGCTCACCCGGCTCGGCCTCGCGCCCATCCTCGCGCGGAGAGCGCACACGCCTGCGTCCGTGAAGATGCTCGCGGCGCGTCTACTGCCGGGCGTGCCGCTCGAGGTCGAGTGCTTCATCCTCCGCCGCACGCGCTTGCGCGAGGACCAGCGCGTCCAGCTCGGCGTGCGCAACTCCACGGTCGGGGTCGACCTCGCGATCGGGGCTTCGGTCGCGGATCGCAGCGGTCGCTTCCGCGTTCGGCTCGGGCCGCTCACGCAGGAACAAGCCGACGCGCTCTCGCCCGGCGGCGAGCAATATCCGACGCTTCAGGCCCTGCTCGATCACGCGTCGGGCGGAGTCCTCGAAGCCGAGGTGGAGATCATCACCGCTGCGGAGCATGTCCCGCGCTTCCGTCTCGGCGGCGCGCGTGGCGCTCGCCTCGGAAAGACCACGCGTCTATCGGTGCGGGAGACGGGACCGCTCGCCTCGCGTTACATCGCCGTGCCATGATGGTGTGATGCGCGCGCGTGTCATACCGCTGCTCGGAGCAGCCTTGGCCGGGATCGCCGTTGCCTGCTCGTGGGATCTCAGCGAGTACAGCGGGGGCATGCCGGATGCGGGCGAGGCGGACGACCCGGAGGAGGACGGCGGGAGCGAGAAGACCTCGTCCTCCGGCAAGTCCTCGTCGAGCGGCAAGACGTCGTCCTCCGGCACCGGCTCGAGCGGCTCGAGCGGCTCGACATCGGGCCGGCCGTCCTCGAGCACCTCGGGCGATCCGAGCACGTGCCCGGCGGTCGAGGCGTCGACCGCCGACTGTCCTGCGAGCTGCGTGGGCGGCTGCGCGGACGGGGTCTGCAAGATCGCATGCGGCAACGACTCCTGCAACGGGTCGACGTTCCACTGCGCGCCCGATCGCCCCTGCGAGATCACGTGCGCACGTGACGCGTGCGCGGGCGCGACGTTCTTCTGCCCGACCAAGGCCTCCTGCAAGATCACGTGCACGACCGAGGACTCGTGCTCGGGCGCGACCATCAACTGCGGCGCCGGAGCGTGCTCGGGGAAGTGCGACTTCGACGAGGGCTTCGGTCTGATGACTGCGAAGTGCAACGACGCCTGCACCTGCAGCTTCGGCGGCTGCGCCGGCTTCTAGGCGTCGTCGGCCCCACGCTCCGCGATCCGCTCGCGCATCACGCGTGACGTTCGCGCCGCCGGACGATCAAGCTCGGGATCACGGCGGCGCTCAGGATGCCGATCGTGATGAAGAGGGACCAGAGGTTGTGGATGTGGACGAAGCTCGAGAGGAGCATCTTCGCGCCCACGAAGAGGAGCAGCGCGCCGAGGCCGTAGTGCAGGTACTTCAGGTCCGCCACGAGATCGGCGAGGACGAGGTAGAGCGCGCGCAGCCCGAGGATGGCGAAGACGTTCGACGTGAAGACGATGAACGGTTCTTGCGAGATCGCGAAAACGGCCGGGATGGAGTCGACCGCGAAGATGATGTCCGAGACCTCGATCGCGACGAGCGCGAGGAAGAGGGGAGTCACCACGCGCTTTCCGGCCTCTATCGCGAAGAACGCGTGCCCGTGGCGCTTCTCCGTGATGGGGACGTGGCGTCCGAGCCACCCGATGATCTTCGATTCCTCCTGCTCCTGCCGCTCGCTGCCGCTGCGCAGCGTCTTGACGGCGGTGAAGACGAGGAACGCGCCCATGATCCACGTGGCGAAGCGCCAGCGCGGCCGCTCCAGACGAGCGCTGCACGCCGCCCATGGGCGTGATCGCCCCGGTGCTGGATGAGATCGATCGCCAGGCTGGCCACGACGACACCGGCAAACAGGCCCCAAGCCCAGAGCGGCACCGAGATCGATGGCATCGAGCGCCTGAAAGATGCAGGAAGCGCTCCAGCTCGTTATGCTCCGGCTGTGACACGAGAACAGGTGTGGCGAAGCGTCTCGGAAGCGCTCCGGCCGACTTTCGGTCGCCTCCTCGACGTGCGAGATGTCCGGCGCGTCCGACGGGTGGTGGGGGACGCGTGGATCGTGACCGTGGTCCTCGTCGCTCCGAGCGGCGATCTCCACGTTGCCGATCTCAACGTCGAGGACAACGGCACCATCACACCGGTCCTCAATGCGGACCACGTCATCGAGGCGGCGAAGAATCAGAAGAAGTTCGTCCTCGGCAGCGTGCCCGACGAGCTCGCCGACTTCGGCGACGCGGGCCCGTCGTCCGACGCGGAGCTCTCGATGCTCGTGGAGCTCGACGCTCCGCTCGAGTCGCAGATCACCGACGCGATCGCGAAGGGCGACAAGGAGTCGCTCAACAAGGCACGCGAGCTCTTGCCGCGCCTCCTCTCCGATCACGATCAGCAGGGCGCGACGCTCTTCCGGATGGCGGAGGTCGAGGTGAAGCTCGGCGAGCCGACGATCGCGAAGGGCTACCTCGAGGCCTCCGCGCGCGAGTTCGCGGATC
Organism: Labilithrix sp.; assembly: GCA_046351255.1. Classification (GTDB taxonomy): domain Bacteria; phylum Myxococcota_A; class Polyangia; order Polyangiales; family Polyangiaceae; genus Labilithrix. The sequence goes on along the minus strand of JAXLYU010000019.1, from coordinate 158,782 downwards.
GCTTCGACCTGCCAGCTCTCGAGCAGGCGGCCGCCCTCGCGCTGGAGCTCGACGGCGCCGACGGCTTCGCCGTGTCTCCCGTGCGCCAGCTCCTCGAGCAGAGCCGCGCGCGCCTCCGCCCGCTCGATCGCATCGTCGACGCGCGCAGCTTCGCGGGCCTGCCCGATGACGTACGCGCGCGCCTCGAGGCTTCGATGACGCTGCGCACGCTCGCGCCGGGCGAGACGCTCGTGAACGAAGGCGATCGTTCGCAGAACGTCTTCGTCGTGAAGAGCGGCCTGCTCGGCGTCTGGCTCGAGAAGCCCGAGGGCGGCTCGTGGCTCGTGCGCTGCTGCTTCCCGGGCTGGCTCCTCGGCGAGTCGAGCGTGCTCGTCCCCGACGACCCGCGCTGCACCGCGACCCTCAAGGCGGAGCGCGTGAGCGAGGTCTGGACGCTGCCGGCAGCGGCGGTGCGCGCGGCGATGGAGGAGGACCTCCAGTTCGGTCTCCGCATCGCGCAGACGAAGCAAATGCACCGCATCGACTCGTTCTTCTCGATGCACGAGACGATGGGCCAGCTCGACGTCCAGGTGCGCGACGACATGCTCTCCTGCATCCAGCGCCTCGCCACGTTCAACGAGGACACCGTCATCCTGACCGCGAACGAGATCCCGGACGTGGCGTGCCTCGTCGCCCGTGGCTCGATCGGCCTCTACGAAGGCGAGGCGCAGGAGACTCCGTCGAACGTGATCGAGCCCGACACGTTCTACGGCGTCCGCGACGCCATCCACCGCATCGCGCCCCCGTTCGACGCCGTCGCCCGCGCCGGCTCGACGATCGCCTTCTTCGACGCGGCCAAGCTCCAGAAGCTCTGCGAGCGCTCACCCGAGCAAGTCGTCGCGGTCCTCGAGCGCCTCGGCTAGGAGCCGGCTCCCCTCAGCGCTTCGAGACGCGCTTCGACTTCTTCGCTGGGATGCTGCTCCAGGCTTCGCGGAGGAGCGTCTTCACGACGGCGGCGTCGGCCTGCTTCAGGAACACCTTCGTCCAGCCCTTCTGGCCCCACGCGCCCGCGGCGGGAGCGAAGGCGTCCTCGTCGAGGGTGGCCTGGATCTCCGGCGTGAGCTTCAGCGTGCCCTCCGTCTCCTCGCGGTTCAGACCGGCGAAGATCTTCCCGTGCACGCGAAAGTCCGGGTGGTCCATGTGCGCGCTCTCTTCGGCGCCCTCGAGCGCGAGGGCTGCTCTGCGGAACTGGGCCGGGGTCATTGCTTCTCTAGCCCGTCGCAGTCCACGGTGCCCGTCATCACGCTGACCTTGCCCTTCCACTTCGAGCCGACGGGGAAGGCCGTCCACTTCGACTGCGCGACGTCGCACGAGGCCTTGTCGTTCGTCTTCGTGTCACTGAAGAGCACGTTGTAGTGCTCGGTGCGGGCGCCTTCGCGCTCGCAGCCGAGGCACACGCCGCCCTTGACGCCCGTGTCGGGCCACTTCGGCGCGTCGCTCATGCTCGCGCCCTTGGCGGAGGCGGTTCGGCTCTGATGCCACTCCGTCACGTCGATCTCGCACTTGTCGGCGTAGACCGGCGTCTCCTTGTACTTGGGAGTGCACTCCTTCACTTCCTTGTACGTGCCGTTGCCCATGTCCTTCTTGCGGGTGCCGCAGGTCTCGCCGTCCTTGACCTTGTCGGTGCCCTTCTGTTCGCGGCGGCGCGAGACGATGCGTGCCGACGCGGGGACGTCATCGCACCAGACGCTCTTGCGCGTGGCCTCGTACTTCTCGATCGCGATGCTCCGCTCCCAGGTGTGGCCGGTGACGGCGAACACGCCCTCCTTCTTCCAGAGCACGGCGACGAGGATGATGACGACGATCAGCGCGAAGAGGCCGGCGACGACGCCGATGATGATCTTGCCGACGTTGCTCTTCTTGGGCGGCTGCTGTCCCGGCGCCGGCTGAGCGACGCCTTGCGCGGGCATCCCGGGCGCGCCCATCTGTCCGGGGGGAGGGACGTACTGCTCGGCCTTGAGCGCGACCTCCTTTCCCTTGTCGACGGGGCTGCCGCAATTCGTGCAGCACTTCACGGCGCGGGACATCGGCTGGTTGCATGCAGGGCAGTGCAGATCTGCGCCGACGTACTCGTGGCTCTGGACCGCGACCTTCTCGTTGTCGGGCGGGAAGTAGCGCGCGTTCGGATCCTGAGGACCGCCGCAGTTGGCGCAGAATCGATGGGTGACGCCGAGGAGCTTCTTCTGACCGCAGAACTTGCAGTCCCACAGCATCTCGTAGACGGCTTCTTGCCCGTGCTGGCTCACGCTCCCGAGTAGAACCCAAACCCCACGGGGCGGTCACTCTACTTTCGTCAATCGACGCGCTTCTTCACGGCGCGCCGCAAGCGAGCCATTCGCCCAGTTTTTTGCGCTCCCCCTCGGCCACGTCGCGTCCCTCGGGCATTTCGTCGTTCGACGAATCCGGCCCGGAAGCGGCCGACTTGTCGATGGCCGAGATGGCGCTTCGGATGGACGTGATGTTGTCCAGAATGGGCGGTTCGCTCTTGCCATTGCTCGAGTGACAGTCGGTACAGTACGTCGTCATGAAGGTCTTGCCGAAGTTCTCGTAGGTGAGCGTCGAGCTCGTGGGGCACGTGCTGCCGGTCGCTTCGCCGCTGCTCTTGCACGCCACGACGGACGCGAGCGCGAGGATGAACCCGAGGATGGGGAGAGCCAATCGCATGCCCCTCCAGTGCTTCACAATCTCGAAACGGATCACTCGTCCGAAGCTTCGCCGCGCGGCGCAGGTCGCTCTCGCGGCGCGGCGAAGGCGCGGCGCTCGTCAGGCCTTCGGCTTGCCTTTGTCGCAGTGGTGGCCGCCGCCGTGACCGCTCGCGGCGCGAACGGCGTGGGCCTCTTCCTTCGTCACGGTGCCGTCGGCGACCGCCTTCGCGACCTCCGCGTTCTGCTTCGCGATGCTCGCGTCGAATTTCGCGCGGAGCTCCTTCGCTTGGTCGGCGGTGAGCGTCGCCGCCTTCTTCTCCATGTGCTCGCGCGCCTTCGCCTGGCGCGCGGTGACGTGCTGCTGGAACGTCGCTGCAGGCATCGGGAAGCTCGCGCCTCCGTGCTCGTCGGCCATGGCGGGGACCGCCACGAGCATCGAGAGACCAACCATCACTACACCCAGCATCTTCGAGCTCATCGTCGTCATCTCCTTCGCCCAGACAGACGGCCAGCCAGCGGTAGCCATGCCTCGATTTACGGTTCGTTACGAACCTGGAGCAGGCTCGCCGACCCCTCCACCCGATCCCGCTGGATCCAGGACGAGGACATGATTTCCAACACTTGGCCCCTCCGATTCCGCCCTCGCTGCGTCTGTAGGCTGGCATTGCACATGCACCTACACGCCGGTCATGAAGGCGCGCTCCCTCCTCTTCATGGCCGTCCTCCCGCTGGTGGCGCTCGTCGCCTGCGCCACCGAGCACGAGGTGGTCGACCTCGACGATGCGGAGCCGGCAGAGAGCGACCTCACGGCGGACGTGCCGATCGCGGGCCCCGACGAGACCGACTCCCCCGACGCGCTCGCCGCCGCGCCGTTCGATCACGAGGAGACCGACCTCATCGACATTCGTGGCGTGGGCGACTCTGCCTGGTCGAAGACGCACGAGAAGGATCCCATCTCCGCGGGCTTCGGCGCGGCCCTCGCGAAGTTCGACCCGACGCACGAGCTCCTCCGCGGCGATCTCTCGTTCATCAACTGGGAGACCGTCGTCGGCAACCGCTGCAACCAGTTCTGGGCGCCCTACAACCCGGGCCGGGCCTACGCGTTCCTCTCGCGTCCCGAGAACCTGGCGCAGGCCTACGACCACGGGTTCAACCTCATCGGTCTCTCGAACAACCACGCGCGTGACTGCTCGAACGGTGCAGGTGAGGACACGAGCTCGAAGATCAGTGTCCCGTTCCTCGATCAGCTCAGCAGTGACCAGCACTGGATGTGGTCCGGCATCGGCCTCGCGCAGCCCGACGTGACCAAGGCGAAGGTCGAGACGTTCGAGATCAAGGGCAAGAAGATCCGGGTCGCGTTCGCAAGCATCTACACGGGGCGCGCGTCGTGCCCGCTGGCGGCCTGCCAGAACGACACCACCGCGATCCTGACGAGCCTCCGTGACGCGCCCGCGGACCTCCGCATCCTCGCGCTTCACAGCCAGGACTCGCAGCCTGCGCTCGTGAAGACCGGCACGGACTTCATCCAGAGGTACAACGGCGACGTCGTCATGGGTCACGGACCGCACATCTGGAAGCCGGTCCGCATCGTCCGGAAGGACGGGGGCGGCAAGGGCGTCTTCTTCGAGAGCTTCGGCAACTTCCTGCATCCGGGCTGCGCCTCGCAGGCGAAGAACGTCATCGGCCGCGCGCTCTTCGACCAGAGCCTGAAGCTCCGTCAGGTCCAGCTCGTGCCGGTCCAGAACAACGGCCTCGCCGTGAACATCTCGAGCGCCGACGCCCGCACCATCGGCGGCAACGTGAAGTTCACGAGCCTCGGCGGCCCGAGCCGCGCCGTCTACGCGAACATCAAACCCTGACACCCGCGGTCCCGCTCGCGGGCCCGTGGGAGAGGTGCGCACGGCGCCACCGGCGCTCGCACTCATTCGACGCGAAAGGTCGCCGCCGCGATGAAGGTTTGGCGAAAAGGCGCGTTCTTCTCGGTAAGGACCGCGCCGTCGCCGTTTGCCGCTCGGTGGCCGTCGGTCCGGATCGTCCAGGGAGCCCATGCCAGCCAGGAAGTACCAGCCGTCTCGCGTCATGACCCAGATGGCGAACTCCACCAAGAAGTATCCGAAGTTCTTCCAGCCGCACGAGGTGAAGGCCATCGACGAGAGCGCCTGGGAGACCGTCACGGAGCAGGACGCGGACGTGGTCCTCGTCTCGGACGCATCCGGCGGGCGTTCCGTGCCGCGCGCGGAGGAGAAGAGCGAGGTGCGCTTGCTCTCTTCGCTGACCCCGCTCTCCAACTCCGTCTTCGAGGAGCTGCTCGCGCCGCCGGCGCACACGACTCGCACATCGGCTCGTCCCACGGTCCCGCTCGGTCCGTCGGCGGTGATGGTCGTCTCGGACGAGGACATGGCCGCGCAAGAGCTCGCGACCCAGCACCTCTCCGCCCAGATCTCCGGCGCGCTCCTCGCACGCCCGCCGGCGCAGCGCGCCTATGGGCCCCGGCCCTCGACGCCGCTGCTCGCGGCCCCGCGCCCGCTCTCCGCGCTTCCCTTGGTGGCGCCGGCGGCGGTCGCGGCGAGGAAGCGCGGTCGGATCGCGCCCGTCGCCGCGCTCGCGGCGTTCTTCGCGGCGGGCGTCGCCATCTTCGGCGGCGTGCACTTCGCGAAGAGCGCACATCTCCAGCTCGAGAGCCCGCTCTCGGCGGTGCGTGCGAAGCCGGCGGAGCCCGCGCCGGCAGGTGCCTCTGCCGCCGAGCGCGAGGCAGAACATCCGGAGCGCGCGCGAGTCTCTCCGCTCCCGCTCGAGACCGCGGCGGCGCACGTCTCCCCGACCGCCTCGCCGTCCGACGACCCGCGCACGGGCGCGAAGAAGCCGCCGATCATGGGACCGAGCCGCGCAAAGGCGGCGCTGGCGGCGGGCGATCTCGAGACGGCAAGCAACATCTTCGAGGAGCTCGCGGAGAACCCGGCGACGAAGATGGACGGCCTCGCGGGCCTCGCCGAGGTCTCCCGCGCCCGCGGCGACTTCACGGGAGCGCAGGCGCGCTACCGTGACATCCTCGTGCAGTCCCCGATGTATTTCCCCGCGAAGCTCGGCCTGGCCGACACGACCTGGGATCTCGGCGACAAGGCCGCCGCCCGCAAGCAGTACCGCGCCCTCGAGACGAGCTACCCGACGCGCATGCTCCCGGCGCGAGCCATCGATCGCGCGCGATAGCGGAGACGAGGTCAGAGCACCGAGGCGATGAGCTTCTCCGTCGCGTCCCAGAGCTTCTTGGCGTTCGTGTCGTTCTGCGCTTCGCGGCTCGGATGGGCGACGTGGCAGTCCTTCAGGTACGCGCCCGACTGGCCCGTCAGCTCGGGGGCGGTGGCGGCGTAGATGGTGGTGGCGGCGCCCTGCGCGATCGATTTCATGAAGGGACGGCCCGCGACCCGGAAGACGAAGCCGCCCACGCCGAGGCTCCGCGAGAGGGGCGTGGGGATGACGCCTGGATGAAGCGCGAAGGTCTCGACGCCCTTCGGCAGGACCTTCGCCAGCTCTCGCGTGAAGAGGATGTTCGCGAGCTTCGAGTCGCCGTAGGCGTCGAACGGCTTGTACTTGCGGCGAGAGTGGGTGCGGTCGTCGTCGATGGTCTCGAGGAGGCGCGCGCCGCGGCCGGATTTGTGAGCTTCGCTCGAGACGTTGATGATGCGGGACGGGGCGCCGCGGGCCAGGGCCGGACGGAGGAGGTTCGTCAGGAAGAAATGGCCGACGTGATTGGTTCCGACCTGCAACTCGATGTGCTGCTTCGTCACCCCGAGCGGGGTCGCCATCACGCCCGCGTTGTTGATGAGGAGGTGGATGGTCTCGTCCTCGAATGCCTTGGCGAACGCGCGCACCGAGGCGAGGTCCGTCAGATCGAGGGGACGCACCTCGACCTTCGCGCCGGTCTCCTGGCGGATGCGGAAGGCGGCCTCCTCCGCCGCCGGGATCGACCGCACGGCCATGATGACCTTCGCGCCAGCCTTCGCGAGCACGCGTGCCGTCTCGACGCCGATGCCCGAGCTCGCGCCCGTCACGATCGCCGTCTTGCCCGCGAGCGAGGCGCCCCGTAGCGCCTGCTCCGCCGTCGTCCTCGATCCCAGCTTCATGGGGCGGTAGCTTACCCGTGTCCTACCGAAGCGCGGACACCGCGATTCTCCAGCGCGCAGAGGAGGTGGAATACGAGATCTCGGCCCTCGACTCCGAGATCGCCGCCCGCAGCGCCGAGCTCGCGGAGACATCGGCCGCGCTCCGCGGCGTGCGCGAGCGCATCGACCGGGAGGGGCCGGGCGGGGGGGACGCCGGCGCCCGGCGCCTCCGCATACCGCTCCTCGTCGTCACCTTGCTCGGCGTCGGGGTCGCGGTCCTCCCGCTGCAGCTCCGACTCGCGGGAGCGCTCCACGAGGCGCCCGCGGCGCTCGTCCCCGCGTACGTCATCTCCTGCGGGCCCACGCTCGCCGGCACGCTCGTCGCTGCGGCCTATCCCACGATCCGGCGGCCCTACGTGGGCGGGCTCGCGCTCATCGCGTTCGTCACCTTGCTCTTCGCGCTCGGCGCGGCGGGGGCGATCCGTGATTGACGTCGCCGGTCTCGAGCGCACTCGCGACGTTCGCCGGCGCGAGCTCGACGTCCTCGACGCACGCCTCGCGGAGACCCGGCGCACGCTCCGCGACGCCGAGGCGCAGTGGTGCGGCGCGCAGTCATCGCCGCTGCCGCTCGGGCCGCTCGTCGCGTGCGTCACGGCGATCACCTCCGCGAACGCCGCGCTCTTCTGCGCGTGGGCCTTGATCCTCTCCGCGTGCCACGAGCCCTCGTGGTGCCTCGGATTCGCGCTCACCGCTCCGCTCGCGCTCGTGTCGCTCGCCATGACCGGCGGTCACGGCGCCGGCGGCCGCGCGCGGAAGGTGCTGCGCTCGGTCTCCGCCACCGTGCTCCTCGCCTCGCTCGCCGGTGCGGCATGGGCGGTTCACGTCATGGATCGGGACTGGCGCTTTCCAGCGAGCTGGTAGCGAACGCGCGACGGAGCCGTCGTCATGTGCGCGGGCAGCCCGAGCGCACCCGCTCTTCGATGGCATCGACGAAGGCCGATATGCGTCGCGGCGTGTAGCGGGAGTCGGCATAGACGATCTGGAGCGACTCTCCGCGTAGCGTCCATCCGGGCAGCACGCGAACGAGGCCGCGCGCGGCGGGATCCATCTGCGCCATGTGCATCGGCATCACGAAGAGACCCGCGCCGGCCTGGGCGGCGGCGATTCCGGAGAACAGATCGTCGACCGTGATGCGGCCCCTCACCTGGATATCGAGATTGCCATTGGCGGCGGAGCCGAGCAGGGACCAGACCGACTTCTTACGTTGACGGCTGAAGAGAATGCACGCGTGCTGCGAGACGTCGGCCGGCTTCTTCGGAGCTCCGTGCTCGGCCAGATAGTCGGGACTCGCGTAAATGCCATGCTCCGCGCCGACGATCTTGCGGGTACGCGCGGACGAGTCGCCGAGCGGGCCCGCCGTGAAGACGACGTCGAAGCCGTCGCGGCTCGGCTCGACCGGCGCCGCCGTGACGCAGAGCTCCACCTCGACCTCCGAATGACGCTTCACGAACTCCGCGATCACGGGCGTGATGAGGAATGACGCATATCCCGGCGGCGCCGCCACGCGCAGCTTGCCGCGCGGCACCGACGTGTCGCGCCGGAGCCGCTCGCGCGCGTCGCTGACAGCGGCGATCCCACGCGCCGCCGCGTCGTAGAAGTCCTGCCCTGCCTCCGTGAGCTGGAACGAGCGCGTGCGCCGTACCACGAGCTCCACTCCGAGCTCGGCTTCGAGCTGCGTCAGCGCGCGGCTCACCGATGACTTCGGCAGCTTGGCCTTCGCCGCGGCGGCGTTGACGCCTTGGGCCTCGGCTACCTGGAGAAAGATGGCGACGCGGTTGAGATCGAGCTTTTCCGTCGTCTGGAGCGCCATGACGAAAATCTAGCCGACCCATCGGTGGAGCGGGCGTGGCGAGGTGTTCCATTTCGGGCAACTCAGTGTTCCGGCCCTGTCGGTCCAGCGCGCTCTCCGCATCGGACGTCGCGGAGGTCATGACATGGCAACCGCAGTCGCCGCTACGAATCTCGTCACTCCCGCTCGTCTCTGGGCGGGTCGGATCCTCACCGCGCTCCCCATCCTCGTGCTCGCCATGAGCGCAGCCATGAAGCTCTCACGAGCGCCGAGCTTTCTCGAGAAGTGGACGTCGGAGATGGGGTTTCAGGAGTCCACGCTGCTCCCCGTGGCCTTGCTCGAGCTCTTCTGTCTCGCGATGTACGCCGTCCCCCGGACGCGCATCCTCGGCGCGATCCTGGTCACCGGGTACCTCGGTGGCGCGACCGTCACCCATCTCCGCGTCGGTCAGCCGTTCGTGATCCCGGTCGTCCTCGGCATCTTCGCCTGGCTCGGCGTCTATCTCACGGACCAACGGCTCACGAGCCTGGTGCCTTTCCGGGCGCCGCTCCGGTCACCTCGATGACCCAGGCGTCGATGAGCTGTCGCGCGATGCTGAGCGGCGGTGGGATCATCGGCAGAGCGTCCACCGAGAACCACTTCGCGTCCGAGAGCTCTTTCGGGTCAATCTCGATCTCGCCCGACGCCCACTCGGCAGTGAACGCGATCATGAGCGAGTTGGGGAACGGCCACGGCTGGCTCCCGAAATACCGGACGTCCTTCACCGTGACGCCCGCCTCCTCGCGCACCTCGCGCACGAGCGTCTCCTCGAGCGACTCGCCGATCTCGGCGAAGCCCGCGAGCGTGCTGTAGAAGGCGCCCGGGAACTTCGCGTTCGACGCGAGGAGCGCGAGCGGGCCCTTCCGGACGAGGGTGATGATCGCGGGCGAGATGCGCGGATAGACGTGGAGCCCGCAGCTCGGGCAGCCCATCGCGCGCTCGCCGGCGATCGGCGCCGTCTTCGTCCCGCAGCGACCACAGAAGCGGCTCGTCGTGAGCCAGTCGGCGGTGTGCATCGCGCGACCCGTCACGCCGAAGAGCGCGGGATCCAGCATCGCCGCGAGGGTGCGCAGGGCGAAGAGCTCGAACGGCGCCTCGATGCGGCCGCCGACCGGAAGGACGACCGCGTCGCTGTCGTCGAGCGAGCCGATGCGATGGCCCTCGGCCGCGTCGAGCTTCAGGAGGGCGAGGTCCTCGTCCGTCGGAAAGACGATGCGATCGCCGTCGCGCCGCGCGACGAGCCCCTTCGGGTGGATGACGAACCACGTGCGTCGCTCGTGGACGAGCTCGGCGTCATTTTGGGGAAAGAAGGGCATGAACGAATAAAGTCCTTGATACTCTTGCTGGCGGTGCCATCTTCGAGAAGATGGACCGGATCGCGCTCGCGCTCGAAGGATTGTCGGTGGGGGATGCGTTCGGCGAAACCTTTTTCGGCGAGCCCGAGCTCGTGCGCTCGAGGATCGACCGCCGGGAGGTGCGCCCAGGACGATGGGGTTGGACCGACGATACGGCCATGGCCCTCTCCGTGGTCGACGTGCTGCGCGCGCACGGCGCCGTCGATCGCGACGCGCTCGCGCGTGCCTTCGCCGACCGCTACCGCGCCGATCCCCGGCGTGGGTACGGCGGCACCGCCCACGGGATCCTGCAGGCGATCGGCCTCGGCGTCCCGTGGCCGGAGGCGTCGGGGCGTGCGTTCGGCGGGCAGGGCTCGATGGGTAACGGGGCGGCCATGCGCGCAGCGCCCATCGGCGCATGCTTCGCGGAGGACCTCGACGCCGTGATCGCGAACGCGCGCGCGTCCGCCGAGCCGACCCACGCGCATCCCGATGGTCAGGCGGGCGCGATCGCGGTGGCCCTCGCGGCGGCCCTCGCGTGCCAGAGGCCGTCCGGCGCCGAGCTCCTCGCCGAGGTCGCCGCGCGCACCCCCGACGGCGCCACGCGCGACGGCCTCTCGAAGGCGATGTCGCTGCCGTTCTCCTACGACGTGCGCACCGCGGTCGCTGCGCTCGGGAACGGGGCGGGGGTCATCTCCTCCGACACCGTGCCCTTCGCGCTGTGGTGCGCGGCGCGCCACCTGGACGACTACGAAGCCGCGATGTGGACGACCGTGTCCGGCCTCGGTGATCGCGATACGACCTGCGCCATCGCCGGCGGCGTCGTCGCGCTGGCGGTGGGGATCGACGGAATTCCGCTGGCGTGGCGTGCTGCACGCGAGGACCTCGCGTAGTCTCGGCCGGGTGAAGCTCGCTCGCACCGGGACCGTCGCGCTCACCCTCGTCTCGGCCCTCGGGCTCATGGCGGCCTGCAGCGACGGCGGCGCGGATGACCACCCGCGAGCCATCGGCCAGACGCGGGAGGCGATCGTCGGCGGGAGCCTCGACACCACGCACTCCGCCACCGTCTCGCTCCTCCTGAGCGGCGGAGGCTCCCAGGTCGGCCGCTGCTCCGGCACGATCGTGCGCGTCGACGGCGCGGGCAAGGGCACCGTCCTCACGTCGGCCCATTGCTTCGAGCTCAGCCCCACGACGGTGAAGATCGCGACGGGCCCCGACTTCGACGCCCCGGTCGCGCAGTTCACGGCCACGAAGTGGACGCTCTATCCCGTCAGCGGCGGCGCCATCTTCGAGAAGTACCACGACCTCGCTCTCGTCGAGTTCGACGGGGCGACCGGACTGCCCGTGATGCCGCTCGTGAAGCCGGCGGACTACGTGAGCTACACCACGAGCTCCGCGTTCACGATCGTCGGCTATGGCCGCGTGAGCATCGATGCGTCGGTGACGAGCTCGGTCCGCAAGAAGCTCGCCGTCACGTTCTCGAATTTCCAGGAGACGTGGCTGCTCGACAAGGGCCCCGACGGCTCGACGTGCTTCGGCGACAGCGGCGGCACCGTGATCGACGCCTCCTCCGGCACCGAGCGCCTCGCGGCCGTGACACAGGGCGGAAACTGCGCCGGCGGCAACGACTTCAACAGCTCCGTCGCCTTCTATGCGCCGGAGATCTCCCAGTGGCTGCGCGACAACGGCTTCGACATGCCCGCGGCCCCGACCCTTCCGAACGGCGCCGACTGCACGCTCGACACGAGCTGCCACTCCGGCGCGTGCCTCCACTTCAGCGTCGGCCCCTCGGTCTTCCTCGACCTCTGCGGCGACAAGCTGAAGAACGACTTCGCCTGCGAGCGGTCCGCGCAGTGCGATAGCAACCTCTGCGGTCCCGGCGGCGGCTGCATCGCCTGCACGAAGAAGAGCGATTGCGGCAGCGGCGACTGCACGGGAGGAAAATGCGTGGCTCTGGCGCCGGTCGACGCGGGGACCGACGCGGGAGCCGATGCCGGGTCCGACGCGGGCACCGGCGCGCCCGACGCCGGCGCGCCCGCCGACGCGTCGGGGAGCAGCTCGTCGTCATCCTCCTCGTCGTCGTCGAGCGGCGGCGCTCCGCTGCCCGGCGCCACGTCCTCCACGAGCGGCGGCGCGGACGCGGCGCCCGTCACCGCGCCGGCGGCGGAGGAGGAGAGCGGCTGCTCCACCTCCGGCTCCTCGAGCCGCGGCTCGAGCGCGCTGCTTCTCCTCGCGCTCGCCGTGCTCCTGCGGCGCCGGCGATGAGGAGTTACTACTGGCTCTATTACGCCGCGACGCTCTTTGCCGCGGTCGCGCAGCGAAACCCGTATATCGCCTTCGGATTCCTGTTCCTGCTCGCGGTCCGTCCCTGGCTGCCCGATCCGGTCGTCATCTGGCGCAACTTCGGTCGGATCGGCTCTCTGAAGCGGCAAGTGGAGCTGAATCCGGCGAACATCACCGCCCGCCGTGACCTGGGGCAGGCGTATCTCGACTTGCGCTGGTATGGCTCGGCGCAACGCTTCCTCGACGAGGCCCAGAAGCGCGCCCCGCGGGATCAGGAAGTGGCTTATCTACGAGGCCTCGCGCTCCTCGGCACCCGCAGGTACGACGAGGCGTTGCGCGCCTTCGGAGAGGCGGTCGGCGTCGACCCGGACAAGGGAGAGCCATTCTCCTCGGCGAGCGCGAAGACCAACGAGCGGACGTTTCGCCGCTACGGGGAGGCCTATCTCGGCGCGGCGCGAGCGCTCGAGAAGCTCGAACGCCTCGAGCAAGCCGAGGACGCACTCGATGTCTGTATTCCGTACAACTCGTCGACGCTCGAGCCGATCATCATGCTCGCGCGCGTCCGCGCCGCCCGCGGCAACGAGGAAGGCGCCATGGAAGCGCGCCGGCTCGCGCGAAAGACCTGGCGCGAGCTGCCCGGCTTCATGCGTCGTCGCCAGTTTGGGCTCTGGCTGCGCTCGTTCTTCTGATCAGCGGCGCCGGCGGATCACTTCGACCTCGGGTCCCGCTCCGCCGCGCGGCGGTGGCGGGCGTACGAGGCCGCGGCGCTCCGCTTCGCGCTTCAGCGCGTTGATGCGCGTGTGTGGGGCGCCTTCGCGATCCGCGAGCGACTCGAGGAGCGCGTCGTTGTCGAGATCGTAGGGCCAGCCAGCGGGCGGCGGGAACGCCTCGACGTTTCCGCGGAGCGCGCCGCCGCGGCGGATCTGGTCCTGCATCCACGCGAGGGCGTCGTCGCGCTCGGCGGGCTCGACGTCGAGCGAGGCGAGGATGGAAGAGAGGATCTGGACGTCGCGCGGCTCGAAGCGCGTCGCCTTCACCACGACATCGTCGGGCGTCACGGTGGCGCGCACGCAGCACTCCTCGGGATCGTCGGCGCCGATCCCGATCTCGACGCGCTGGTCCTGGAAGAACGTGCGGAGATGAATCGGCTGGTTCGGATCCTTCAGGTGAAGGTGCGGCCGAGCGGCGTAGTCGAGGTTCACGATCTTCCAGGGCATGCGCGGTCAGCTACTACCCGGGTTGAAACGACGCTGGAAGCGTCATCGAGTCTCGAGCGTTCGAAGGGCGTCGTGCGAGTCATCGTCGGTCTGGGAGTCCTCGGGTTGGTCGCATCGGTGGCGTGCTCGCGCTCGGAGCCGCCGCGGCCCGTCGACGCCGATGCGCGGTCCGCTGCGCCGCCGGACGCGACCGCGCCGTCCGCCGCCGATGCGCGGTCCGCCGCGCCGCCGTCCGCCGCCGATCGCGCGGCCGCCATCGCGGCGCTCGGCGAGGGGCGCAAGCTCTCGCGCGCGAAGGACTGGTCGAAGGCGCTCGAGGCGTTCGACCGCGCGCTCGCCGTCATGGCCGACGATCCGCGCATCCTCTCCGAGGTCGGCTGGGCCGCGTTCCAGGCGAACCGCCTCGACCGCGCCGAGCAGGCGAACGCGCGCGCGCTCGCGAACACGAAGGAGCCGCTCGTCCGGGCACCGATCCTCTACAACGTGGGGCGCGTGGCGGAGGCGCGCAATCGACCCGACGCGGCGCGGAAGGCGTACCGGGAGTCGCTCGCGCTCCGCACGAACAAGGAAGTGAAGCGCCGGCTCGACGCGCTCGGGACGGCCGACACGAGCACGGAGCCCGTGCCCGACGGGCTCGGCTGCAAGCAAGGCTTCCCCGACGTCGCCGCGCTCTGTCGCTGCTTGAAGGAGGAGGGGAAGGACGACCTCTTCGTGCCCACGTCCTCCAAGTTCAAGTGCGGTCGCGTGGGCACGAGCTCCCTCGGCGACGGGCGCTTCGGCGTCGTCGAGGCGGGCGGCGAGGAGCTCGGCGAGGTCGCGCACCTCCTCGTCGTCAACGAGGCGGGGCGCGTCCGCTGGCTCCGCAGCCTCGGGAGCGACTACGAGCCTGGCGCCTTCGGCGTGCATAATCAGGCAAGCGTGATCGGCGGCGAGACCCGCAACGTGGCGGGTCACACCATCGTCATCGTCCACTCTGCGCAGGACGACAACGACTTCAACATGGCTGGCCTCGAGCTCTGCGAGTACCACGCGAAGCTCGACACGGTCTGCGCCATCGGCGAGGGCGCGGGCGAGACGCGCTGCACCCTGCCGATCCCCGTCGAGGCGAGGAGCGGCTGCGGTCCGGGCGTCACGCCGGATCCGAAGGAGATGGACGACGACCTGCGCGAGACGCTCGCCGAGCTGAAGAAGAACGCCACCTCGAGCAGCGTGAAGGCGGAGTGGACGATCGGCGCGGACGGGAAGGTCGCCGTCACCGTCGTCTCCGGGACGTCGGATCTCATCAGCGTCGCGGCCAAGGATCCGGCGCCGCTCTGGAAATAGCGACTCAGAACGTGATCACGGGGGAGAGACGCGCCGTCTTCTGCCCGGCGGGGCGGGCGAGGAAGTGATCAGGGATACGCGGTGAACAGGTCGGCGAGCGGCGTCGCGTTCCTGGCGTCTCGCAGGTAGGGCTCGACGGCAAAGACCTCCTGCATCGTGCGGAGGAGCGAGCTGTGGGTGTAGCGCGTGTGCGACACGAAGCCGGGGCGGGCGAGGGGCGAGAGCACGATCATGCCGATCGGATACGTGCCGCCTTCGCTCTCGTCCCACGTCACGAAGATCGCGCCGCCGTTGCGGTAGGCGTCCGACGCCTGGAGCTTCGGGATCTCCTCCCGGAGGAAGTCGTCGCCGTTCTTGACCTGATTGCCGGACGCGCAGGCGTCATGCATGTTGTGGCAGCGGTCGGGGGTGATGAAGACGTAGCCGGAGACGGTCTTTGCCGCGAGATCGCGATCGAGCTCCTCGAGCGGGCGCACGTGCTCGAGGCACGTGGGCGACATCGGATTGTTGTTGTCCGTGATGTCCGAGAAGAAGATCGGCGCGTTGTGCTTCGGCGCATAGTCGCCGGTCTCGACGAGCGGGCAGGTCTTGCCGTCGATGCCCTGCTGGTAGGTCTTCCACGGGACCCGGGCGGACGAGAGGAGCGAGGTCAGGTGCTTCTTCGTGGTGCGGAAATTCTCGGCCGGGATGTGATCGTCGCGGATGCCGAGATTGTCGCCCGCCTCCATCCAGATGTAGTTCGGCTCGCTGGGGTGAACCTCGCGCGGGTTGTCGTAATAGTTGTCGGCCGACGCGCCCTCCTTCAGCAGTACGCCGTTGATGTAAGGCGCGTCCTTCTCGCCCTTCACCTCGTGCCAGTTCTCGTTCTCCATCACGATGATGAAGGCGGTCTTGATCTGGTGAGTCGCGCGCTTCGCCGAGGACTCCTCCGGCGTGGTCACCGGCATCGCCTCGAGGGCCGAATATTCGTAGCCGCCCACGTCGTTGGGATCGTTCACTGGACCGCATGCGAAGCCCGACAAGGCCACGGCGAAGGGGACACTGCCGATCGCCAGCGTGGCTTTCATGCTCGACATCGAACCTGGTCGTAGCGCTTTCGCCACAGCTTGCCGAGCGCGACCATTGGCATCTTTCCTGTTTGGGCGTCGATTCGTGTTCACGCGAAGAGCCGCTTTGCAAGGTGTGGTTGGACTGGCGATGGTCTCTGCGCTGCCCGCGCTCGGATGCTCGAAAGACGAGGTCCCGCCCGCGGCGGACCCGGTTTTCAGCCATGGCGTCGCGAGCGGAGACCCCCTCCCCGACGCCGTGATCCTCTGGACCCGCGTCACCGCGACGACGCGTGTCGACGGTCGGTGGGAGGTGTCCCAGGACGCCACGTTCGCCACGATCGCCTCATCCGGGCCCTTCGTGGCCGATGCGTCGCGAAACTGGACGGTGAAGATCGACGCGACGGGTCTCGCTCCTGCGACCACCTACTACTACCGCTTTCGCGCCCTCGGCCGGACCTCCCCGATCGGCCGCACGCGTACCGCGCCGCTCGACGCCAGGGCGCTCCGCTTCGCGGTCGTCTCGTGCGCGAGCGTCCCGCACGGCTACTTCCACGTCTATCGCGCGATCGCCGCGCGCACCGACCTCGACGCCGTCATTCACCTCGGCGATTACATCTACGAGTACGCCGAGGGCGAATACGGGAGCGTCCGCTCCTCGGAGCCGACGCACGGGCTCCGCACGCTCGACGACTATCGCCAGCGCTATGCCCAGTATCGGCGCGATCGCGATCTTCAGGAGGCGCACCGGCAGCACCCGTTCATCTGCATCTGGGACGATCACGAGCACGTCGACAACGCGTACCGAGAGGGCACCACGGGCGACAACCCCGACGTGAGCCCGTGGCCCGCCCAGCGCAAGGCGGCGAGTCAGGCGTACTCGGAGTGGATCCCGATCCGCGATCAGCCCGACGGTCGAATCTGGCGCGCGCTCCGCTACGGCACGCTCGTGGACCTCTTCCTCCTCGATACTCGCATCTGGGGACGCGATATCCAGCTCCCCGAGGGAGACCCCAAGATCGCCGACGCGACCCGGCAGATCCTCGGCGCGGACCAGGAGACCTGGCTCGCGGAGCAGCTCCGGACATCGACCGCGCGCTGGAAGCTCGTGGGGCAGCAGGTGATGATGATGTCGGTGCCGTCGTGGTTCCGCGACGACGGCTGGGACGAGTACCCCGCCGCGCGAGGTCGCTTCTACGACGTGCTCGAGCGCGAGAAGGTCGCGGACGTCGTCGTCCTCTCCGGCGACGTGCACTCCTCGTGGGCGGCGGAGCTGTCGCGCGACGAGGGGTCACCGCCGCTCGCGGTGGAGCTCATCACACCCGCCGTCAGCTCGCCCGGAAACAAATCACGCGACGCGGCCGCGATCGCACGGGAGGCGGCCTTCATCAAGTACGTCGACCTGTCGAAGAACGGGTTCGTCATCCTGTCCGTCGCCGAGGAGCGCACGCACGCCGCCTGGTACCACGTCGAGGACGTGGAGGACGAAGACGGCGGCGACGTCACGTTCGGCGCGGGCTTCACGGTGCCGCGCGGCGCGGCGCGGCTCGAGCGCGACGCTCGCGAGCCCGACCTCCAGGCCGGACCAGCCCTCGCCCCGGCCTGATACGCTGGCCGGGTCGTGAGACGCCTTGGCCCGATCGCGCTCGTGGGGGTGATGGCGTGCTCGAAGCCATCCTCCAAGATCACGCCGCAGACCACGCCGGGCGAGGCGCCGGCGGAGGATCTCGACGTCCCGATGCCCGAGCCCGCGCCGCCGCTCAGCGCCGCGAGCAGTGATGGTCCGCTCACGCCGTGGATGCCCTCGTCGGCGGCGTGGCGAGGGCGCGGCGCGCCGCCGACGAGCTATTCGCTCTTCCAGCTCCCGCAGGGCTCACCCGTCCTCGCCTACGCGACGCTCACGCGTGACGCGTGCGAGGCGGAGCTCGGGAAGCGGAAGATCGCGTTTCACCGCGCCGCGGACCTGCCCGGTGTCCGCGCGCCGGTGCAGCTCGACGGTCCGCTCCACGGCGTGACGTACCACTCCCGCGCGCCGCACACGGAGCTCGACTGCCGGCTCGTCCTCGCCCTCGACGACTTCTCCGTCTCGCTCGCGGCGCACGACGTCGTGGGCGCGAACGTCTTCTCGTCCTACCGCACGCCGAAGGAGAACGGCTGCACGAACAAGTATGCGGGCGAGCAGCACTGCGCGGCGCTCGCGGCGGACATCGGCGTCTTCGAGAAGAAGGACCGCTCGCTCCTCCACGTGGAGAAGGACTTCCACGGCAAGATCGGGCTCCTCACGTGCAAGCCGAACATCGGACCGAAGCCGCCGACGCCCCAGGCGAAGGAGCTATGGGACCTCGCGTGCGGCGCGGCAGGCCGGCAGTTCCAGGTCATCCTGACGCCCAACTGGAACGAGCAGCACAAGAATCACTTTCACCTCGAGCTCACCACGCATGAGTGGGTGCTCATCCGGTAGCCGCAGTCACGGCCGTGACCGGCGAGGCAGTCCAGGTGATCCACGCCGGCACGCGATTTCTCGCACCATGTGCGTGGAACGTCGCGTGCCTCGAGCGGGGTATGGCTTCTCTACTCGGGCGAACGGAGCCCGTGCTTCTTCAAGAGGGAGCGCAGATAGTGGCGCTCGATCCCGGCGAGGCTCGCGGCGGTCGTGATGTTGCCTTGCGTCTTCGACATCAGCTTCTGAAGATAGGTCTGCTCGAAGTCGTCGACGGCGGTGCGCTTGGCGCCCTTGAAGTCGTGGACCGACTCCGGCGGCATCTCGTCGTCGTCGATGAGATCGGCGTTGGCCTCTGCGCCGATGGGCGTGTGGCCACGCTCGAGGAGCCGCTCGAACGCGAGGTCCTGCGGGCGGATCACGGGGCCGTCACACATGTAGGCCGCGCGCTCGACCGCGTTCTTGAGCTCGCGAACGTTTCCCGGATACTGACGCGAGGTCAGCTCCGAGAGCGCTTCCTGGGATATCGACCGCGCCGCCGCGACCTTTCGCGGGAGCCGGCGCAAGAACTCGTGGACGAGTATTTCGATGTCTTCGCGGCGCTCGGAGAGCGGCGGAATGACGACGCGCGACTGGGCAAGTCGGTAGTAGAGGTCGTCGCGGAACTGCCCCTGGTTGACCATGCGGCGAAGGTCACGCCACGTCGCCGCGAGCAGGCGCACCGCCGCCGGGCGCGGCTTGTTCTCGCCGACGCGCACCACCTCGCGCCGCTCGAGCACACGAAGGAGCTTCGGCTGCAGATCGATGGGGAGCTCACCGACCTCGTCGATGAAGACGGTGCCGCCGTTCGCGGCCTCGAAGACGCCCTCGCGCGCCGCGATGGCGCCGGTGAAGGCGCCCTGGGCGTGTCCGAAGAGGACGGACTCGGCCACGCTCGCGGGGAGTGCGGCGCAGTCGAGGACGACGAAGGACTGGTTCGCGCGCGTGCTCTCCTCGTGGATGGCGCGCGCGACGAGCTCCTTGCCGCTTCCGGTCGGGCCCTCGATGAACACGGAGAGGTCGGTGGGAGCCAGGCGCTCGAGCAGGCCGAAGAGCTCGCGCATCGGGGTGCTCTTGCCCATGAGCGCACGGAAGGAGTCGCGCTCGGGGCGCGGCTTCTCCTGCTCGTTGGAGAGATCGACGCGCAGGGTCGACTCGCCGATGGAGAGCATCCCGCCCGAGGGAATGACGGCCCGCGAGATCCGCGCACCCGCGAAATAGGTCCCGTTCCAGCTGTCGAGGTCTTTCACCTCGACTCCGCCCTCGTGCGCGGAGACCTCTAGATGGAACTCCGACACCGTCCCATCCGCCAGCATGAGGTCCGCGACGCGCGAGCGTCCGACCGCGATCTTTCGGCCCGCGGCGGCGCCCCCGGTAGCAGGTCCAGCTACCACCGTGACGCGTACCCCGGCGGCGCTGATTCGAGGTCGCAGAATGGTGCGTGTGCTAAATTCGCTCATGAGGGCCTCGCGGAGGGTACCGCATACCCTCGCACGCACCTCGGCGATATGTCGACCCGGTACACAGTGCTCGGAACCCTTGCCTCGGGTGGCATGGGTACCGTCTTTCTCGCACGCATGGCGGGGAGCGCCGGGTTCACGCGGCTGGTCGCGATCAAGCGCCTCTTGCCGGAGCTCGCCGCGCAGAAGGAGTTCGTGGCGATGCTGGTCGACGAGGCGCGTCTCGCGTCGTCGCTCCATCACGTCAACATCGTCGACACGCTCGATCTCGTCGCCACCGACGGCGCCTTCAGCCTCGTCCTCGAGTACATCGAAGGCGCCGCGCTGAGCGTCCTCACGCGGAACGCCGAGAAGGAGAGCCAGGAGGTCCCGCGCCCCATCGTCCTCACCATCGTGCAGGGCATGCTGCGCGGGCTCGATGCGGCCCACGAGGCGCGGAGCCCCGAGGGCACGCCCCTCGGGATCGTTCATCGCGATATCTCTCCGCAGAACGTCCTCGTCGGTACGGATGGCGTGCCGCGCATCATCGACTTCGGTATCGCGAAGGCGATGGGCCGCGTCGTGCAGACGCGCCCGGGCGAGGTGCGCGGGAAGTTCGCCTACATGGCGCCGGAGCAGCTCCTCGAGCGCCCGGCGACGCGCCAGGCCGACGTGTACGCGGCGGGGGTCGTGCTCTGGGAGCTCCTCACCGGCCAGCGGCTCTTCGCGGGCGAGGACGCACGCGCGGTGTGCGCCGCGGTCGTGCGTGGCGAGATCAAGCCGCCGAGCTCCGTGAACCCGGACATCCCGAAGGCGCTCGACGAGGTCGTGCTCCGCGCGACGGCGCGCGACACGGGCGATCGTTACCTCACCGCGCGCGAGCTCCTCGACGACCTCGCGCCGTTCGAACGCGCGTCGGATGACGACGTGGGCCGGTGGGTTCGCGCGAACGCGGCGGTGTATCTCGCGAAGCGCGCCGAGATGCTGCAGAACCATCATCCCGACCACAGCCGCTCCGTGGAAGACCTGATGGCCGAGCTCCAGGCGAGCGCCACGCCGCCGGACGGGGTCCCCATCGTCTCGTCCCCCGTCTCGTCACCCACGCCGCCGACGGCGCGACCGCTGCCGGTCGCGCGCACCATGCCCGTGCCGATGCCGCTCTCGCCCGAGCCGCCGTCGAGCTCACGCGGCCTCACCGCGGGCGCGGTGGTGATGGCGAACGGCCTGCCCGCGACGAACGCGAGCCGCTTCGGACCGCTCGTGGCGGTCGGCGCGTTCTTCGTGGTCCTCGCCATCGGGCTCGGCGTCCTCGGCCTCCGCGGCCGCGAGAAGACGCCGGCGGTCCCTCCGCCGCCGACGCTGGCCACGACGGCGGAGGCACCGGCCGCGCCGGCGACCGAGGTCGTGCAATCCCCCGAGCCCGAGAGGAGAGTCGAGGAGCCCGCCATCGACGCCAACCCTGCCGGATCCGGCTCGCTCACACATCCACCGAAGCGACCGCCGGCGCCGAAGACCAAGCCGTCCACCCCGAAGAAGCCTCCTCTGCCCACGGATCCGTGGGTCAAGCAATGAAGCGCGTCGCCGTCTGTCTCCTCTCTGCCGCCGTCTTCGCGTCCGCGCCGGCCTGGGCCGCGCCCAACCCCGGCGCGAGCACCGCCAACGCCGGCGCGGCGAAGGACCTCTTCGATGAAGGCGTGAAGCTCGCCAAAGCCGGGCAATTCACGGATGCGCTCGACCGCCTGCAGCGCAGTCACGAGCTCGTCCCGTCCGTCGGCGCGCTCGTGCAGATCAGCGAGTGCTTCAAGGCGCTCGACAAGCCGGCGAGCGCCTGGGGCGCGCTGAACGAGGCGGAGATGCTCGCGGTGCGGGTCAACGATCCGCGCCTGCCGCAGGTGAGGGAGCTCGTCGCGAAGGCCAAGCAGCAGCTGCAGGTCGCGCATCTCACGCTCACGGTGCCGAAGATCGAGGGGCTCACCGTCACGCGCAATGGCCAAAAGGTCGATCCCGCGACCTTCGACACCGACGTCCCGATCGATCACGGCAGCTACACGATCGAGGCCAGCGCCCCTGGGCGGAAGCCGTGGACCGGCAAGCTCGAGGTCGCGCCTGCGGCGAGCGCCAAGCTGACGATCCCGAACCTCGACGTCGTGGCCGCTCCGGAGCCGACGACGCCGGCCGACGACGCTCCGAGCACGCAGCGCACCGTCGGGATCGCGCTCGAGATCGGCGGTGGCGCCATCCTCGCGGCAGGCCTCGTCTTCGGCGCGCTCACGTTCGGGAGCTGGGGCACTGTCGAGGAGAAGTGTCCGGGCGGTCAGTGCGGCTCGGAAGACGACAAGACGGCGAGCCAGTCGGCCCGAGATCGCGCGAGCACGTTCGGCGCGATCTCGACCGTCGGCGTCATCGTCGGCGGGGCCGCCCTCGCCGGCGGCATCGTGCTCCACCTCACCGCGCCGAGGAAGCAGAGCGGGATGTCCCTCCGTCCCACCATCGGCCAGGGCGCCTACGGCCTCTCGTTCACGTTCGCACACTGACGTCCGCGAGTGGGCGCATCGGGATGAGCTCCCGGAAACCCACACGAACGCTGCACCGGCGATTCCCCAGCATGGCCGACCGGTCCGCGACAGCCCGCTTTCAGAATTTCTCGGAGATTCGAGGGGGCCTGAGCCGTGACGCTGGAAAATTCCACCGGCACCGCCATTGCAGCAAGAGGGCCTGGGATGGTCATGGGTGCAGGATGCACGCGGTACACGCTCCTCGGCCGGCTCGGCTCCGGCGGGATGGGGAGCGTCTGTCTCGCGCGGATGACCGGGAGCGCGGGCTTCTCCCGCGTGGTCGCCGTGAAGCGACTCCATCCAGAGCTCGCGGCCCAGCCCGAACACGTCGGCATGCTCGTCGACGAGGCGCGCCTCGCGTCGTCGCTTCATCACGTGAACATCGTGAGCACGCTCGATCTCGAGGTCGGCGAAGGCGGCTTCAACCTCGTCCTCGATTACATCGAGGGCGCGGGGCTCGACGTCCTCATGCGCGCGGCGCGGAGGGCGGGGGAGCGGATCCCGGCGTCGATCGCGCTCGCCATCATCGGCGGCGTCCTCCGCGGGCTCGACGCGGCGCACGAGGCGCGCAGCGCGGACGGCGTGCCGCTCGGGATCGTCCATCGCGACATCTCCCCCCACAACGTGCTCGTGGGCACGGACGGCGTGCCGCGTATCATCGACTTCGGCATCGCGAAGGCGATGGGCCGCGTCATGCACACGCGCTCCGGCGAGGTGCGCGGCAAGTTCGCGTACATCGCGCCCGAGCAGCTCCTCGAGCGCCCGGCGACGCGGCAGTCGGATGTCTACTCGGCGGGCGTGGTGCTCTGGGAGCTGCTCACGGGCCGCCGGCTCTTCAAGGGCGAGGACCAGCGCGTCGTGTGCGCCGCGGTGATGCGCGGGGAGATCGCGCCGCCGAGCCACGTGAACCCGGAGCTCTCGCCGGAGCTCGATCCGGTCGTCCTTCGCGCCACCGCGAGCGACGTGGGCTCGCGCTTCCTCTCCGCGCGCGAGCTCCTCGAGGCGCTCGCGCCGTTCGAGCGCGCGTCGGAGGACGAGGTCGCGCGCTGGGTGCGTCGCGTCGGCGCGGAGCATCTCGCGAAGCGCGCGGAGCTCCTTCGCCATCAAGAGCCGCGCCCGGCCCAGACGATCGACGAGCTGATGGCGGAGCTCGGCTCGCCGTCGGTGCCCGCGCTCGCGCCGGTGCCGAGCGAGTGCGTGAGCGTGGTCGTCCCGATCCCGCGCGCGTCCGCTGACCCGACGATCCCGCCGATGGTGCTGTCCACGACCCACTTCGCGGCGGCTCGTCCGCGCGTGGGCTGGATCTACGCCGTCGCGGTCACGTTCGGGCTCCTCGCGGTCGCGCTGATCGCCGGCGATTTCCTGCTCGGCCATCGCCACGCGTCGGCCCCGAGCGATCTCTGGGCGTCCGAGCCGCCTCCCGTCGAGGTGCCGCTCGCGGTCCTCACGGCGCCGCTCCCGCAGGTGCACGCTGCTCCGACCCTCGTTCCGCCGGCGCCGGCGCCGCCGCCTCCGCGCAAGCCGATCGTCCCCACGAGGAAGCCGGCGCGCGCGGCGGTGGGGCGTAGCCTCCACGACTTCGAGCATCCGTAGTCGCTATCTCGCAGGCGAAAGCGGCAGCGTCGCGGACGTCAGCGTGGGCGGCTCCCGCGGCGGCGCGTCCAGGCTCTGCGCGGCCGGCACGCGTCGCGCGACATACGCCGACGCGCTCAACGCGACGACGGTGATGCAGACGCCGACGAAGACGCCCTTCGCGAACCCCGGGCGCGGCGCGCGGCGGACGTCGGAGGGCGCGGCCACCAGAGGGATCGTGCCCGACCGCGGGCCGCGGTGCGATCGCCCGTGGGCGGCGAGCACCTTCGCGAGCTCCGGCACGCTCTGCCAGCGGCGAGCCGGGTCCTTCTCGAGGCACCTCATCACCACCGCCGCGAGCGCCGGATCGAGCGCCGGACGCAGGGAGAGCAGGCGGCGCGGCGCGAGCGTCGACACCGCGATGCCGATGTCCATGACCGACTCTCCGTCGAACGGGAGCTGTCCCGCGAGGAGCTGATAGAGGATGACGCCCATCGACCAGATATCGCTTCGCGCGTCGGCGAGCCGCGCGGAGCGCATTTGCTCGGGCGCCATGTAAAAGGGAGAGCCCATCACGGCTGACGCTAGCGTGAGAGATCGATCGCCCTCCGTGTCGCTCGTCTTGGCGATCCCGAAATCGAGGAGCTTCACGAGCGTGCTGCCATTCACGCGCTTCGTCACGAAGATGTTGTCTGGCTTCAGATCGCGATGAACGATCCCCGCCGCATGCGCCTCGGCGAGGCCGCGGAGGGCCTGGACGACGTAGTCGACCGCCTCCGGCACGGGGAGCGAGCCCTTCTCGCGTTCGAGCTGCGCGAGGTCTTTGCCCTCGAGGAGCTCGAGGACCATGTACGGATACCTCTCGCGATGAAACCCGAAGTCGAACACGCGCGCGATGTGCTCGCTCCGGAGCTGCCCCACCGCGCGCGCCTCGCGGAGAAAGCGCTCGGTGAGCGGGCCGTCGACGAGCTCCGGGGCAAGGAACTTCAGCGCGACCGGGCGCTGGAGCTCCACGTGCGTCGCCGCCACGACGACGCCCATTCCGCCATGACCGAGCGGCCGGTCCACACGGTATCGGCCTCCGACGAGATCTCCGCCCAGCACCGGAAAATCCGGCGCGCGCTGCATATTCGGTCTCATGAGCTCTCCTGCTGAGTGGCCAGTTCGAGCTCACAAGACGAGGTCGTGGGGGTTATTGCCGAAGACCTTGTTCTGCACCTTCGCGATCGCCGCGAGGTAGGCCCACATCTCCTTGCCGCCGCCCGTCCCGTCCTTGAGCGTCACGGACGCGCTGACCTTGCCCGTCGTGCCGAGCTTCACGTTCGGGCCGATGACGAGCGCGGAGAGCGCCGGCGCGTGATCCGAGCTCGGCAAGCTGCGCGCGAAGTCGCCGTGAATGACGACGGAGACGTTCATCGCGTTCAGCTCGGCGTCGCTCTTCAAGCGCGTGAGGAAGGTGTTCAGCGCGGGGATGATGTTGCTCGTCATCTGGCGGCGCACCGAGGCGCCGGCGCGATCGCCGTGCGTGTCCCAGCCCTGGTCCGAGAGCGTGATCACGTTCGTTCCTCCGCGCAGCATCTGCTCCGCCGCCGCGAGCTTCGACGCGACGTTGCCGAGCTCGCCGCCACCGACGCCGTAGGCCTGCCGGATCTCGGCCGCGTCGATCTTCGCCGGCGGCTTCTGGAGCGCGTCGATGTCCGTCGCGAACGCGTCCTTCGCGAACGAGAGTGACCTCGGGTTCGCGTCGATCGCGCGCTGGCTCATCTGCTGCGCGCGGATGAGCGCCTTCGCGGAGTCCGCGCGCTTCGGCTTCGACGCGTCCTGCGCGCCGAGCCCGAGCGCGCTCTCCACGTCTTCCATCGTGCGGAGGAGCTGGTGGGAGACGCCGCCCTCGACCATCGACGGGCCGGGGACGGGGAGGCCGCCGAGCGCCACCGCCTTGAACGCCGCGCCGCCGCCGATCGCGGCCGCGAGCTTGACCGCGTTGCTGCTCGCGCCGTCCATGAAGTTGTTGCGCTGCGCGTTGATGTGGTCGGTCGCGCCGTGGCGAACGCCGATGGCGGCCATGTGGCCGAGCGCCCAGGCGGGGAGGGAGCCGATGGTCGCCTTGTCGACGACGAGGCCGTTGCCGAGGTTCGCGACGTTGCTCGCGGTGCAGCCGAAGAGGTTCGAGCTCGCGAAGGAGTCCGCGCTCGCGAAGAGCGCGTTGAAGCCGCCCTCGAGGTAGATGGAGACGACGGCCGCCTTGCCGGCGGGGGCAGCGCTCGCTTCGCCGATGAAGCGGCTGGCCATGCTGGCCCCCGCGATCGCGCCGAAACCCTTCAGCCATGCACGCCGTGAGATCGTCGTCATCGTCGTTGTCCCTTCGAGAATGCGGCTCAGTACGTCAAGAAGCCGGTCGCGGTGAGGACGCTTGCGCAGGCGTAAACCCAGGGGCGGTCTCCGCCCTCGGTGGCGGCGGAGACGCAAGCGTCGAGCTGCTCCGGGGTGGCCTCGCGGCTCCAGAAGCGTCGCGTCCAGGTAGTGCAAGCGTCGTGCGCGCTCTCCTTCGTGGGCGAGACCTCGAACCTGGCGTCGCCCGTGACGAGGTCCTGGCAACCGTCGAAGGCGACCTCGAAGGCCTTGTTCACGTACACGCCGCTCGCGATCGGCTCGAGAAACCAACGATCTTGCGCGACTCCGAACGTGGATCCAGCGCTGTTCACCGACGCGGGGGAGCTTCCGAGCACGCGACCATACTCGGTGACGAGGGCGCTGAAGGGCTTCACGCGCGCCCGATCGCCGCCCGCCGGGCCGTCGTCGGCGGCCGCGAGGTCGATGCCGCCGAGGCCGATGTGAGGCTTGCCACTGGTCACACACATGGGCGCGGTCTGGTTCGCGTTCTGCGCGCTCGCGGCGTCCTCCGCGTTCTTCTTGTCGTCATCGTCGTCGCCGTCCGAGCAGCTCATGTCGTCGAGACAGCTCGCGAGCGGACCACACCCCGTGCTGAAGGCCACGAGGCCAGCGATGGCGACATAGAAGGCGGTTTTCATTCGCAGAATCCTGCTTCGGTGGCGATGGAGTTGAGCGCCGACTGGATCGTCTTCTTCTCTTTGAACGCATCGACGCAGCGATCGAGGACCGGCCCGTCGCACTTGTTGTCGACGCGGGCGTAGAGGAACTTGAACGCGAGGCGGCAGGCGTTGACGGAGAAGTTCTCCGACTCGACGAGCGCGGTGACGAGCTCCTTGTCGTTTGCAATCTGCTTGCCGCCGAGGATCGCCTTCGGCCCGCCCTTGTAGGCGTCGAACGGCTGGCCCTTCTTCGGAAGGATGGAGGCGACCTGGTCGAGCGCGAACCACCCGTCGAAGTGGCAGGAATTGCAGGGCGACGCATGACGACCGGTGGCGGTCTGGTCCGTCGACGGCGAGTTGGTCGACGCGACCAGCTTCAGGCCGACCACGTTGTTCATGATGCGGTACGCGGTGGCGAGCTTGATACCGCTCTCCTCGTTGCCCTCGTAGCGCTTGTACCAATCCTCGCTGCGGAAGTAGCCGAGGCCATTGGCGTCCTGCGCCACCGCGACCCGGCCCGCGACGGGGCGGAGGCCCCAGGTGCCGAGGAAGGTGTCCGACCACGGCCGGCCGTCCTGGAGGACGCGCTTCGCGATGTAGTACGGGGCGTCCTCCATCGCGTTCTGACCCGGCGCGGCGTTGAACTCGGTGTTGATGAAGCGGGCGAACCGCTCGTTGAACTCCTCGCTCTGGAGGAGGCCCTCGATGCTCTGCTTCGGGTGCTCGAGGTCGGCCGCCGTCTTTCCGGTGAGCGCGATCGAGAGGCGGTTCGCGCAGCGAGCGTTCGCGAGGGCCTGCTGGTCCTTGCCCTCGTCCGCGCCGGCGCGCGGCATGAGGGCGAAAGCCGAGGCGGCGGCGAGGGCCGCGCCGAGGACGAGCCCGCGTTTCACTGCGCCACCTGCTTCTGCACGAGGCGGAGCGCGTCCTGGGCCGGCGCGAGCTTCGCCGCGCCGAGCACGTCCTGGAGCTTCGCCGGCAGTTGCATCGCGATGTCGTCGATCTGGCCGAGGAGCTCGAGGACCTTCGCGGGATCGAAGCTCTGGACCGCCTTCGTGAGCCCCTGAACGATGCCCTGGAAGGGGCCGAGCACGGCGCCCGCGTCCTGGCCGAGGATCGACTGGAGAAACGCGCTCTTGGCCGCCTCGAGGTCGCCGGCGCTCGCGGCCTTGCCGACCGCGGTGATGAACGCGTTGGCCGCGTCCTTCACCATGCCTTCGAGGTCCGTCCCGAGGAACGCGGCGTTCATCTTGTCGGACGAGAGCGCCGACGAGAGCTTGAAGGCCGATTTCGAGGCCGCGAAGCTCTGGGCCGGCGCCTTCTCCTTCATCTTGGCGCCGAACGCGCCGCCGCCGTTCACGACCGCGTTGAAGATGGCGTCGTCGATCGGCTTGGCGATGTCGGCGAGGGTCTTCTCGAAGCCAGCGACGAGGTTCTTCGCGGAGCTGATGCGCTTGTTCGAGGCGTCGAGGAGGAAGCCCTGGAAGCCGCTGACGGTGGAGGCCTGCGCCTTCTGGAGCGCGTCGAAGTCGACCGGGAGGCCGGCCTTGCGGAGCGCGTCCTCGATGACCTCTTCCGCGGCGATGACCGCCTCCGCCGTCGCGCCGACGACCTGGGCGACGTCGTTCGTGAGGACGCTGTCGACCGCGATGACGCCGGCGAGATTGCCGTCGATGTAGGCGTCGAGGACGTTGATGTAGTTCTGCGCGCCCGGCGTCCCCTTCTTGGCGATCGTCTGGAGGACCTCCGCCTTGAAGGTCGTCAGCGTGTCGAGCGGCACGTCGATGCCGAAGCCTTTGATGAATGCGGGAAGGCCGTTGATGAGGCCGGAGTTGACGACCGAGTCGGCCGCGTTCTTCGCCTTGAGGATGAACACGCCGGTCGGGCTCGCGTTGGCCGGGATCTCCGCGTTGAACTTGCCGTCCTTCACGTCGGCGGTGCCGACCTTCGTGAGATCGCCCTTGTCGTCCATCGCCATGATGTCGACCTTCTTGGCCTCGACGTTGTCGACCGTGCCGTTGACGGTGACGGCCTGGCTCGACGTGCCGGTCGTGCCGGTCTCGGTCGTGCTCTCCGCCTCGTCGGTCATCCGGCTGCCGCGCCGGCCGTGGAAGGACGAGGACGCGTCCTCCGCCGCGCAGCCGACGGTGGTGAGCGCCAACGTGGAGAGGACGAGGACCGGGAGGATTCGCATCATGGGTACCCCTTGAGCAACCCTGATGCCGTTCTGAAATCGGCCCGTTGGCCGACGTTTTTGGGCGGTTTCTCCCTGGACTATCCCGGCCCGGCGGGATCCTTCAAAAATCTACTGGTCACGGCCGTGAAGGCGGAGCGCGCCGGGCTCAGTCGCAGACGAAGATCGTCGCCCTGACCGAGTCGAGATAGAACGCCGGGAGCGAGTAGTTCGTCGGCTTCGAGAGGACATAAACGACGCCGAAGTCGGCCGCGTTCACGGAGGCCGGCGTGAGCACCTTCTCGAGCTCCCAGAGCGTGCCGAGGCCGCCGTACGTCCTCGTCTCGGAATTCGTGGGCCAGGGGGTGGGGTTCGAGTGATCGCCGGACGAGATCGTCCCGTCTGCGTCGAGCGCGACCCGCAGCCGGAAGTCCTTGAAGAAGTCCGGATCGCTCGCCCTCGCCTTCAGCGTCACGGCGAGCCCGACGATGCGCTTGTTGTTCGGGACGAACGGCTTGAACCCCTGGAATTTCACGGCCACCGACGTGGTGAACCCGCCCGAGAGGGCGGCCGACGGCAGCGTGAACTCGTTCGCGCCCTCGTCCTGGACCGTCTTCGGGTCGTTCAGCCAGTTCATCTTGTGGTCGTCCTTGCTCTCGAAGCGGTAGTCGCTCGGCGCGAGCGGTCCGATGAGCGATGCGTCGCAGCCTGCGTCCACCGGGGGCTGGACCACGATGCCGTCGTCCGCCTCGAGCTTCGACGTGTCCGGGAGGCGCTCGACGTCGCGGCCCGCGTCGGGCGGCTCCTCGGGCTCCGGCGGAGGCGCGGTGAGGTCGGTGACACCGACGATGCTCGCGCATGCCGCGACGGCTCCGTAGGTGGCCGCCACGAAGAGGACTCGCCGCACGCTCGACAGGTTATCAAACCCCGCCCCTCGCCGCGTGACAGTCGGGCCATCGCGCTGGTCACGACCGTGTCCGCGCCGGCGCGCTTCGCGGGGAAATCGGGCCGGCGCGCGGGGCATCGGCGGGCCGGACGCACGAGCCGCGCCAAGGCGGGCGTCGGGGGCTCGTCAGAGCTTCTTCAGCGCGGCCGCGAGGCTCTTCGCGCGCGGGTTGTTGGGCGCGAGGGACAGGGCCTCGGCGCTCTCCTCTTTCGCGCGCACGATCAGCTTGGCCGCGAGGAGGATCTCGCCCAGCGTGACCCGGTACTCGGCGTTCTTGCCGTTCTCTTCGACCGCCTGCTCCGCGAGCGAAGTGGCCTGTCGCAGGTCCCCGTTCGAGAGACGCAGCGCGTAGGCGGCGCGCTCCGCGACCACCGCGTCCTTGCGCGCCTCGTTCGCGCGAATGAAGTGATCGGCCGCCTCCTCCCAGCGCTCCGCGCGCTCGGCGGCGCGGGCCTTCGCGAGGTACTTCTCGTGGCGGAGATCGCGCGAGTGACGATCGATCGCGGCGAGCTTCTCCTTGATGACCGGGTCCTCGTGCATCTGGAGCGCGAGGCGGTAGTTGTTGGCGGCGCCGATGATGTCGCCTGCGCGTACCGCCTCTTCCGCGGCCTTCACCAGGGCCTCGGCGCGCGTCTGTGAGGCGAGCAGCTTCGCCGTCGCCTGGAGGCGCTGGAACTTCTCGCGGTCCGCGGCGGGATCCGGCGGCGGCGTCGCGGCCTGAGCTGCGGCCATCATCCGTGACCGGCGCATGGCCTTGCTCATCTTCCTCGGCGCCGGCGAGAGCCTCGGCGCCGGCGAGAGCCTCGGCGCGGGCATCGTCTTCGAGGGCTTCTTCTCCGGCCGGGGCACTGGCGTCGCCTCCGCGTCCGCCTTCGCCGGCTTCGAGGGCATCGGGGGCAGCATCGCGTCGTAGGCCTCGCGGCGTTGCCGCGATCCCAGCGCGTCGTTCGCCTCCGTGAGGCGCACGAAGACGCGCTCGAGCACGGGCCGCAGCGGGCCGAGCTTCTTGCCGAAGAAGCGATCGGGGTGGAACACCGCCGCCAGCGCGAAGTACGCGCGCTTGACCTCCTTCCGGTCGGCATCGCGCTCGACGCCGAGGAGCTCGTAGAAGCTCGCGGTGCGGAGCTTCGCGTCCATCTCGCGGATCTTCTCCTGCATCTCCTTGTCGATCTCGCAGATCTCTTCGACCAGCGGCGGGGCGATGGCCGGACGTTGCGCCTTCATGGAGCGTGTCGAGCGGCGCTTCTTCTCCTCGGGCGGCGGCGCGGGACGTACGGACGGCGCCTTCGGACGCAACGACGCGCCCTTCGGTGGGCGCATTGATCCGCCTTTGAGGCTCGCCCGCTTCGGCTTGAAGGTGTCGATCGCGTCGGCGCGCGGCGGCCTCATCGACCCCGCCTCCGCGCGGGGATCGATCCGCCGCTTCGGGGCGCCGTCGCCCGATGCAGCCTTGGGGGGAGGCTCGACCGTCCCACCTTTCAGCGGCTTCACCGCCCCCAGGATCACCAGCCGCTCTGCGAGCCGGCGCGCCTTGTCGAAGCCGAGCCCCGCGATCTCACCGATTTCCTCGAGCGTGAGCTGCCCGTCGAGGCGCGACAGGAGGAAGACCTCCGACGCGTCGAGCGGGAGACGCCTCAGATCGCAGCCGGTCGGCACGAGGATGGTATCGGGTCGCATCCGGATTTTGCGCCGGAAGGCGCTACCGTGAACACTAACCAACAATCCACGTTAGCTGAAGCAAACGGATCAGTTATTCTCGCGCCGCTGAGGGTGGTGCATGGAGATTCAGAGTGGGCGCATCGTGCGGATCGAGTGTGAGCTCAAGGTGAGCGGCGGCGACGTCATCGAGTCGTCGAAGAAGAGCGGACCCGTCGAGTACAAGCACGGCTCCGGTCAGCTCCTCGCCGCTCTCGAGCAGAAGCTCGAAGGCATGAAGATCGGTGAAGAAAAGAAGGGGACCATCCCCGCCAAGGACGCCTTTGGCGCGGCTCCGACGATCGAGCAGAAGCTGTCGAAGAAGGCCTTTCCCGCGGACGCGAAGCTCGACGTGGGCACGCGCTTCGAGGCGAAGATGAACGGCAGCGCCGTTTTCCTCGAGGTCGTGAAGACGGACGGCGACGACATCCGCGCGAAGGTCATTCACCCCCTCGCCGACAAGGACCTCGAGTTCCACGTGAAGGTGCTCGCGGTCCGGCCGCCTCCGCCACCGGTGCCGCCCGCGCCGGAGAGCATCCCGGGCGACGACCTCCTCGAAGAAGACGCCTAGAACGCGCAGCGGCCGCCGATGGCGTAGTAGCCGTCCTTCTGGGCGGCGGTCCCTGCATTGCCGGCGAGCTGGCTCGTGCCCCACGTCCACGGCGCACCCGTCGACAGGCCGAACGTCGTCTCCTTGTCCATCCAGATGGACTTGCCGTTGAGGCCGTTGAACGTGACGGCGTTGGCGCCGTGGTGCTCGAAATCGGCCTTCCACACGAACTGGCGCGGCCCATCGCCGACCCACTCGAGCAGGTTGCCTGCCGCGTCTGCGATGCCCGAGCGGTTGTCGCCCTTCGGGAAGCGGCCCGGCGGTGCGATGAAGAAGCTCGCCTCGACCGGCTGTCCGTTCTTCGCATGCGCCGGGTTCGCCGGCGCGTTGTCGGTGACGAAGCCGAACTCGATGTTCAGCCGCTCGCCTGGATCCGGCGCGTCCGCGTCGATGCCCTCGTCGCCCCACGGGAACTTCGTCGTGTCGTTGTTGGTGAACGCGGCCCGGAGATCCTTCACCGTCGCCAGGTGGCCGCCGTCGAACGCGCAGAGCGCCTGCGCGAGCGGCCACGGCACGCAGTTCAGCGCCTTCTCGTCGAGCGTCGCCTGATCGAAGTCGGAGAAGTCGCCATCGGTCTTCGGCGTCCAGTACGTGTGGCCGGTGAAGTCGCCCTGCTCGCAGGCCTTCTTCCCGGCCGGCCCGAGCGCGACGTCCGCGCTCGCGCGGTCCGTCGGCAGCGCATCCGAGGTCCACTCCGCCTTCCACTTGTCGGCGCCGAGGCCTTTCACGAAGCCGGCGACGTCACCGTTCACCTTGTCGATGAACGAGCGCATGCGGCCGGCCGTGATCATGTACTTGCCGAGCTTCACGTTGCCCTGCGTGGCGACCGCGCAGCAGTCGCTCTTGCCGTCGGGGCCGCAGGTCGATCCGCCGTGCTTCTGCGCGCAGCTCGGGGCGCTCGCGTTCGGGTTCGCCTCGCCGGCGGCGGGGCCATCCTCCGCCGCGCCCGGCGTGCCGGTCTCGTCCTTGCTGGACGGCGAGGTGGGTGAGGCGCTCGTCGTGGTGCCCCCGGTCTGTGCGTTGTCGGCGCTGCCGCTCT
The DNA here is from genome assembly GCA_046351255.1 of Labilithrix sp. Classification (GTDB taxonomy): domain Bacteria; phylum Myxococcota_A; class Polyangia; order Polyangiales; family Polyangiaceae; genus Labilithrix. Next base: position 125,349 of record JAXLYU010000019.1, on the reverse strand, counting down.
CGGCCGTGACTCCATCGAACGTCGTACACGCCGCCACCAGGAGGAGCGGAGCGGTCGCGGCCAGGCGCATGCGGGTCCCTCGAGCAAGGCGCCTGCCAGCCTCATGGAACCCGCTCGGGCGGCGGGAGGTCCCCGCTTTTACGGCGGATCTCGACCCTTTCCCTCACGTCTGTGACCAGTCAAAGGAGCCATGCGAGGCTAGGGCTCGATGCGGATGGCGTTCGCTCTCGTTACAGTCCTGATCGCGTGTGGCTCACCGCAGGGAGCCGCGCCCGCGGCCGCCCCTGCTCCGGCTCCCTCGGGCGACGCGGTTCTGGAGGCGCGAACCGCGGCTCCGTCCGCCATGCCCGCAGGGAAGAAGAAGCGCACGCGGACGGGACCGCCGAGCCCGGGGGCCCGCGACGGGACGAAGCCCAAGAACGGACGACCGCTGAACCCGCACGACCCATCCGGTCGCACCGTCTTCGTGCGCGCCGACGATCACTGCTTCGTCGAGGTGGCGTCGAGAGATCCGGAGACGCAGGCGACGGAGGACGTGGACTGTCCGGCGGAGGCGAACGATCCCGCGTTCGATCACTGCACGGCGCAGGTCGTCCTCGAGCCGGGCACGAGCCGCTGCTACTGCGTCACCGGTCGCGGAAACCCGCGCCCCATGCCGAATCCGACGCCGTGCCCGGCAAACGCGAAGTAGCCATTCCCGTCGATGGCCTACATCGGCCTACACAGGGCAATCTGAAGTGGAGCGCTTCGCCTTGCTCGCCCGGGACTTCGCGCTCAAGAAGAGGGGGTCGTTTCGGCCTCTCTCTACGTACGACTTTCTTGGGAGCTTCGCGATGTCTCGGGTGTTCGTCCTGGCTGCCATCGCAGCCGCCGCGGTCGTCGTGAGCGAAGGGGACGCGACCGCGTTCTGTCGCACGACGACGTGCGAGTGCAAGACGGACAAGCCGCTGCCGGTGAAGAACGGTCTCCCGCAGTCGACGTGCGGCCAGGCGGACGGCGCCTGCCCGCGTGACGAGCATGGCTGTCGGACGACAGGGACACCGATCGCGTGGAACGGCGGCTGCATCGGGTTCAGCGCGAACCTCGCCGGGACGAGCCAGCTATCGGCCGACGAGTTCAACGCCGCGTTCGATCAGGCGTTCCAGGCGTGGGCGCTCGTCGACTGCGGCGGCGGCAATCACCCGAGCATCCAGATCTTCACGCTGCGCCCGACCACGTGCGCAGAGAGCGACTATCACGGTGATGGTCCGAACGTGAACGCGATCTACTTCACCGACAACGGCTGGGAGGCCAAGTCGGAGAAGGAGCTCGACGGCGTGATCGCGAAGACGAAGGCGCACTTCGTCAAGTCGGGAGAGATCGTCGACGCCGACATCGCGATCAACTCCGCGCGCCACGACTTCACGGTGAGCGAGGAGCCCGGAGCGGTGCGCTACGATCTCGTCTCGGTGCTGACGCACGAGGTCGGCCACTTCCTCGGTCTCGACCACAGCGACGACCCGAATGCGGTGATGTTCTGGCAATACTCGTCGGGCACGCTCAATCGCCAGCTTCACCAGGACGATATCGACGCGATCTGCACCGTCTATCCACCGGGACGACAGACCACGTGCGAGCCGACACCAAAGCACGGTCTGCAGGACACCTGCGGTCCCCAGCCCGAGCTCAAGGGCTGCTCGGCGGCGCCCGAGACGCAGCGCAACGACCTCGTACCGATGGCGCTCTCGATCTTCGGAATGACTTTTCTTCGTGCGAAATTGAAGCGGGGTAAGCGATGAAACGCCACGGCCTTGGACTGGGACTCTCTGCCGTCATCGGTCTCCTCTGCGCCTTTCCGGGGTGCAGTGTCGAGACGAAGGCGAGCGACATCATCTGCACTCCCGATCAGAGCAATATCTGCACGAACTGCGATAAGCCGGCCGGCGACACCGCCTCCTACGTGGGCCGCCACGTGTGCGCGCACGACGGAAAGTCCTTTGGTCCGTGCCAGCAGTGCGCGCCGCAAGTCGAGAAGACCGATTTCAAGCCAATACCGATCACGCCGGAGCCGGGGGAAGAGCAGAAGCCGCCACCCGTCACCCCCGCGAAGGACACGATCGATGCGGCCTGCGCCGGGAAGATCGCCATCATCGCCGGTGAAGACAGCGACAAGGCGCAGTTCACGTACAGCGCGGTATACGAGGGGACGAAGTTCAAGCCGTACTCGCAGAGCGGTACGCCGATGAGGAGCGCGGCCGCGCTGGCGCCGAACGGAGCGTCCACGCTGGTCGTCTATCGATCGAAGAACAACAGCCTCATCGCCACGTCGTTCGGTGGCGGGCTCTGGGGCTCGGCCTCCACCGTCGCGGGCGCATCGCTCGACGGCGCGCCCGCGCTCACGGCGTGGGACGGGAAGATCAAGGCCATCTTCCGCGAGGACGATGGCTATCACCATGTCGCGACGTTCGTATCGGCGACCGGCTGGCAAGACGGCATCGAGCTCGTCGGCTCGTCGACGATCGCGCCGCCGCCGAGCGTCTCCGATCCCTCGGTCGTCTCGACGGGCGCGGCGGGCCTCTCGGGCGCCGGCATCGTCGTCGGCTACACCGACGCCGCGAAAGGCATCTACCGGCAGGAGTGGAAGGGCACGACCTGGTTCACGAAGGGCATCAAGGCCACGACCGTGCAGGCGGCGGCCATCCGCCCGAACCTCATCGCGATGACGTCGGGCGATTTCGATCTCCTGTCGATGTACGTCAACTCGGAGGGCAAGCTCCGCGTGTCGACGCGGACGTCGAAGGACAACGGTAGCCTCTGGTCGGCGGACACGGCGACCTCGGAGAAGGCGACCCCGGCCGGCCCGGTGAACGGCGTGGGCCTCGACAACGGCCGTGCGCTCGTCGTGTATCTCGATGACGAGAGCAAGGGGCAGTACATCGTCTTCGATCCGAAGAAGACACCGGCGTGGAGCGACCCGGCGCCCCTGGTAGCGGAGGAGAATCCGAAGCTCGAGACGGCGCCGCAGCTCGTGCGCGACCCCTGCGGCGCCGAGGCGACCCTCTCGCTCGCGACGAGCGCGGGCGTGATCGTCCTCCGCTTCGCGGACGGTGAGATCAAAGGTCCCTACATCGTGGATGGGATCCCGGGCGTCACCTACGCGACGGTCGTCACCGCTCCCTGAGGCCGGAGTCGCCGTCAGCGATTCGGGCCGACGTATTGCCAGAGATGCGTCTGCGCGTCGTACGCGTGGGTCTTCGCGTCGGTCACCGCTTTACGGCCGCGCGTGATCGCTTCGGCGTCGCCATCGAAGAGCGATGAGAGGACGAGCAGCTGCTCCTCGTCGATGGCGTACGTCTGCGCGTCGTACATGTCCCCTTTGAACTCCGAGTGCGGGTCCTGATAGACGGTGCGCCCGAGCGACATGAGCGTGCCCATGTTCTCGTCCATCGTGAGGAAGGAGACGGCCCAGAACCCGCGGTAGAGGTTCCCGCAGCCGTCCTCGAACGTGTCCGAGAGGACGATGTACTGGAGGGTGTCGGCCGCCGCGCAGCGTCGGAGGCCCGTCTGCGGGCTCGTGCCGTTGCCCTTGATCTTGCAGACGTTGGAGTCCCCGTCGACCTTGAACTGATCGAACGAACCCACCGCCACGCGGTGATAGCGCTTCCGATCGGACGAGGGATGGGTGGGGTAGAGATGCTTGTCCGTGCACGCGAGCGGGACGCGCGTCGCATCCTCCGGTCGCGGCTTGTCGGTCATCGAGTCGTTGTCGCGCCAGCCCTTGAACGCTTGCGCCTGCGGGATCTCGCTCCGCGCGATCGGCTCGTTCGCCGGCGTCTCGCTCGCGGCCGCCGCGCTGCCCGATGACGCCTCGTCCTCCGCCGGGGCCGCCGCGCATCCGACCATCGCCACCATCGCCACGAGACCCGCCAACCAGCGCATGGGACTCGGTGTAGCAGGATGTAGGCCAGGGCTGATTTCAGGGCTTTCTTTGGTCCCGAAGGAGGGGAGGTCCGTGCCTCTCGACCCGTCCCGCCGGACCGGCTGCGATCCATCTGATCTACGCTCGCTGGATGCGAGGTCACTTCGTCGCAACCTGCGCGCTCCTCTTCGCGTGTAGCGACACCGCCGGCTCGCCGGCCAGCGACGCGGGAGCCTCCTCCTCGTCGGGGTCGTCCTCGCGCTCCGCCGGCGATGGAGGCTCGTCCTCGGGATCGTCCTCCTCTTCTTCCTCGAGCGGGTCCTCCGATGGCGCCACCTCCGCGAGTCGCTGCCCTCCGTTTCCCGCCATCCCCGACGCCGCGTGCACGGGCGTTCCTCCGGGGGTCACGCTCCAGGACTGCAGCAGCGATCGCCTCGTGCTCACGAAGGCCGGTGAGGTCTTCGAGAACTGTCGCTTCAACGGTGACGTCGTGATCCAGGCGAACGACATCACGATCCGAAGCTCGCTCGTGAAGGGTCGCATCGACGCCGGCGACCAGAGCCCGGGCCACAACCTCACGTTGATCGACGTCGAGGTCGATGGTGGCGGTAGCGGCGGCGGCTACAACGTCGCGGGCATCGGCTCGCGGGGGTTCTCGTGCCTCCGCTGCAACGTGCACGGCGGCGGTCATGGCATCGCCGCGGAGGGTGACGCGCGTGTCGAGGACTCCTTCATTCACGACTTCGCCGCTGTCTCCGCCGACGATCATATGGGCGGTATCGCCGCGCACGGCGGCAGCAAGGTGAAGATCATCCACTCGAACGTCGAGTGCAGCTACTCCGGAAGGTTCGACGGCCTCTGCTCGTCCGCGGTCGGCATGTACGGCGACTTCGCGCCGATCGACGACTACGAGCTCAAGAACAACCTCTTCAACACGCAGGACGGCTACTGCGTCTACGGCGGCAGCTCGTCATCCAAGCCGTTCCCTCACGCGACGAACGTCCGCTACGTCGACAACCTGTTCGGGAAGAAGTTCGGCTCGAAGTGCGGGTACTACGGCCCTGTCTCGAGCTTCGAGATTGGCAACACTGGTAATGTGTGGAGTGGCAACCGCTGGCAGGACGGCAGCGGTGACGTGCCCGCCGCGAACTGACGCCCGCATGACGATCCAGGCGTAACGAGGCGGAGACACCACGGACGCCGGGGCACCATGATCACCTACGATCCGAGGCGGCCGATTTCAGCGACGTTCGCGCGGTGGTCACTCGACACCCACGTTTCTGGGCGGTCTCCGTTGACCAGAACGATTGACGCCGGCAGGCCCGTGCATTGCTGTAGGCCCGGGTATGACACTCGCTCGAGCTTCCCTCGCCGTTCTCGGTCTCCTTTTTGCGGTCCCCGGCTGCACGGGCGCCGACGTCGAGACGGAGACGCTTCCCGCCGAGTCCGCGGACGCCCTCTCCGCCTCGTACCAGCTGAGCGACGCCGAAGCGCAAGCGACGAAGATGCGCGGCGACTGCGAGATGAAGCCGGGCGATCTCATCTTCCATCGCTCGGGCTCCGAGCAGGCGGGCGCGATCGCATACATGACGAAGAGCGAGCTCACGCATGTGGGCGTCGTCTTCCAGGTGCAGGGCGCTTGGCAGGTCTACGAGGCGGTCGGTCCGGTGAAGATCACGCCGCTCGAGTCCTGGATCGGCCGTGGGCAGGGGTCGAAGTTCTCGACCTCTCGCTACAAGGATGGCCTCGACGTGACGAAGACGAAGGCCCTCTTCGAGGCGGGCAAGGAGTTCTACGGCAAGCCCTACGACCTCCTCTTCACGGACGACGACGCGAAGATCTATTGCTCGGAGCTCGCGCTCAAGATGTACGAGCGCATGAACGTCTACTGGATCGGCATCGCGTGGTCGTGGCAGTTCCGCGGCCTCTGGACGCGCACGAACGAGCTCGACGGCTGGGCCGGCTTCCAGGCGGATCTCGCGAACCCGACCGATACCGCGGGCGAGAAGCTCGTGAAGCGCATCATGGCGGCGCGCGGCGTCGAGCTCGACGAGTTCGCGACGCAGACGCTCGTGGCGCCGGTCACGCTCTCCACCGAGGAGCAGTCTGGCGGCGTCTTCGAAGAGCGGTGCAGCTTCGGTACGCACTAGACTAGCTTAGCTAGCCATCGAGCGATCGATCCCCCCTGCTCGGCGCGCTCGCGCCGTTACGCGAACCCGGCAGAGCGAGGCCAAAGATACCGGGCCTTGCGTGCCGCTCAGCGAGAGATCTCGACGACCTTTCCGTCGTAGTGATTGGTCGCGTCGAGCGCGGTGCTCGTGAGGTAAATCGCGTTTGTCGTCGAGAGGATGTCGGCCGCGGCCTTCAGCTTGTAAACCGACTTCGGCTCCGCGCCGAGGTTCGACCTCGGTACGCTGAAGAGACCTTCGACGGCGCCCTTCTTGCCGGTGAAGAGCAGCTGGTCGCCGTCGAGCGCGACGGCGCGGGTATGCGCGAGCCCCTGCACGACGGGCTCCGGCGCCGCGTTCGAGCCGAGCTTCATCTTCATGATCGCGCCGCCCGCCGGCTCGTTCGGCTTCGACTGCGTGCCGAAGTACACCGTATCGCCGTCCTGGACGAACGCGGTCGCGCTGTCGTGGATGGTCGCGATCCGCTTCGGGCGCGGGCTCGCGGAGCTCAGGTTCGCCTGGAAGACGGCGCGCTCGTAAGGCTGGTCGTCGCTCGCGGTGACCCACAGCGCGTAGTCACCGCTGACGAAGAGGTTGGAGGCGTAGGCGCTCGACTTCACGTGCTTCTGGAAGTCGGAGCCGTCGGTCTTCACGCTGACGATCTCTCCGGTGGTACGGAGCACGTAGACGCGGCCGTTCGCGATCGCGGAGGAGGCGATCTCTTCTTCCTCGTCGATGTCGAAGTGCGAGACGTCCTGGTAGACCGTCTTCCACTCCCTCTTCGCGTCGAGATCCTCCGCCGTCGTCTTCGAGACGAAGCCCGCCTGCGTGATCCAGATCGTGTCCCCGGCGGTCGTGATCTTCTTCACCGGGCTCGGGAGCTCCGCGAGCTTCTTCGCGTTCGAGCTGTGCGTCACGTTGAAGGACCACATCGATCCGGTCCAGTAGGCGAACTGCTGATCGAGCTCGGGGTCGCCGCTCGCGACCTGCACCGCCTGGGACCAATAGAGCTTGCCGTTCGCGAACGTGAGGTCGCCCGGGTAGGGGAGGTCCTTCGCGAGCACCTTGGCGGAGCTGCCGGAGAGATCCGCGGCGGTGCTCTCCCCCCCGTTCGACGCCGGCTCGCTGTCCGCGCAACCGGCGAGAGTGACGAGGGAAACCGAGGCGAGGACCGCGAGAAGGCCGAGCGTTCGCATGGCCAAGGTTTAGCGGGCGCCAATGTGGGTGCAAGTGCGCCTTCCTCGAAATCAGGATTGTGCGGCGTGGTGGGTGGTCGATTTTTTCCCGCACGGGTGAAGCTCGGCCGAGCATCCCCGTCTACCGCAGGCTGCGCGCAGCCCCACCCCGATCACCCGGAGATGAAAGTCCGATCATGAGCATCCGTTTCCGTCCCGCCTCCGTCGTCGCTCTCGGTCTTGCTCTCACCGCGGTCGCGTGTGGCGGCTCCAACAACGCGGCTCAGCAGAAGCCTGCCTCTCCACCTTCGACCACCACGTCCTCCTCGGAGCCCAAGGACGACGTGCTCCGTCCGGTGACGAACGGCCAGCTCAAGATCGCGCACTACGCGAGCGGTGACGGTGTGACCGGGCTCGTCCTCGATCGCTCGGGCGAGCACCCCAAGGTGCAGTTCGACAAGCAGAAGGACGTCATCGAGCTCACGATGGTCGAGGATCGCTACGCGGGTGAGCGTCGCGGCTGGTATCTGAAGGCGCCGGACGGCAAGAACGTCCTCTACCTGAGCAGCGGCGGCGGCCTGAAGACGTGGGTCGGTCGCGACGAGATCCACCTGAGCAGCGACAAGGCAGCGGCGGCGCTGCCGGCGCCGACCATCGCAGGACAGTACACGGCGCCGAAGAGCGCCTACGACATCCAGCGCGAGAAGATCGCCGCGCTCGCGCTCCAGACGAAGAACCCGGAGCTCGCGTCCGAGGCGGCCGGGGATCTGGCGAAGGTGAAAGAGATCCTCACGAGCACCCCGCCGGACATGTTCGTGCGCCTCACCGAAGCCGGCGCGAAGGGCGCGAAGTACGCGCCGGCCTCGAAGAAGATCGGTCATACGATCCAGAGTCTCGGCGGCACGGTGACCGGATATCCGACGGACGACAAGTTCGACCCGAAGGGCGCTGGGCTAGCCAAGTTCGGCGGCAAGCTGATCCCGATGCAGGTGCACTACGGCGATCCGAATCGCCTCCATCTCCACATCCTCAACGGCTGGACGGACACCCCCGCGAAGGGCACGGCGGGCGTCGTGTGGGAGTCGAAGGAGCAGGTCGTCTTCGTCAGCGTCGACGGCGGCCGCTACGAGCTCTCCACGCCCAACGAGGACGTCGACCTCTTCGAGAAGGGCGCCGGCAAGCCGGCGGAATGGCCGGCCCCCCTGCAGCATCAGCTCCTCGACGTCGACACCATGCGCGCCTTCGCCAAGGCGAACATCAACGCCGACGCGGGCAAGGAGGTCGAGACCGCCGACAACGCGTGGTGGGAGTGCATGAACGACCAGTGGAAGAAGACGAAGGAGGCGCTCGACAAGAACGAGGCCTCGTCCGCCTCCGCCAACGACAAGTGGGGCAAGGCGAGCGGCATCCGCAAGACGGCGGAGATGGAAGCCCCGAAGAAGTGCGAGCCCACGAAGCAGAAGCTCGAGAAGCTCCTCGTCACGAACATCGAGAAGCGCGCCACCGACCGCAAGGCGATCTTCGAGAACGTGAAGAAGCGCTTCTGAAGGTCGCTTCTGAAGCGTCGCTTCGGACGTCACATCGCGTCGTCTCGTGACGATGAACCGAGGGAATGCGCGCCGTCGCCGCCCTCGCCGCCCTCCTCACGCTCGTCCTGATTGGATGCGCCGCTCCGGACATGCCTCCCGTGTCCGAGCCGGCGCATCCGCCTTCGAAGGCGCGGATCGAAGCGGCCGCGCCAGGCGCGAGCTCGGTCGAACCGCCCGTCGCGGCGCCGCCGCCCTTGGCGTCAGCGCCAGCGCCACGGCGGCCGGGCGCGTACGCCAACACGGATCCGTCCGACGACTTCGTGGTCGGCCCGCCCGAGGCGCTCGCCGACTGCGGTGAGCAGCTGAAGGCGGCGGGCGTGACGTGGACGGCGGCAAAGCTCCCGGTTCACACGGAGGGGAAGGGGACGGGCGCGTCCCGCGTGGAGCACACGTGCGGGTCGCCGCAGGTCGTGATGTTCCTGCGCGGCCCGGGGAAGATCGCGTACGAGCCGGCGCCGGTGCTCACCTGCCAGATGGCGCTCGCGCTCGCGTCCTGGGAGAGGATCGTGACCGAGGAAGCGCAGCGGACGCTCCAGACGCGCGTGGTGCGTATCGAGCAGCTCGGGACCTACCACTGTCGCGTCATCCCGACCGCGCCCGGGACGATGAGCGAGCACGGCTACGCAAACGCGATCGATATTGGCCGGATCTCGCTCGAGAACGGCCGCACGATCGATATCTATCGCGACTTCGACAAGGGCGACGACGAGCCCAGATCCCGAAATGGCGCCTTCCTGCGCGGGATCTCGCGACGTGCGAACGATGAAGACGTCTTCTCCCACGTCCTCACTCCCTTCTTCGATAAAGCGCACAACAACCACTTTCATCTCGACCTCGCGCGCTTCCGCCGCGACGGCACCCGCCCGTGCGGGGCGGCTACGGGCCGCCGAGCGGGTCGAGGGAGGGATTCCACTCGAGGATGTACGTGATCTCCGTGTAGCCCATCGGCACCGCGTCGCCCGCGCCGAGGACCATCGAGTACTGGCCATGCGCGACGTGGTCGCGGAGGCACTCGCCCGTCCGGCCGCCGCCGATCGACTCCGTCTTGCGACGATCGACGTCGCCGCCCGAGACGACCCACTTGATCTTCGTGCGGCCGGGCTCCGTCGCCTGACGGATGCAGCCCTTGTCGAGCTCCGGAAAGCGCGCCTCGATATCGTGACGAAGCTCGCGGAGCGAGAGCGAGCCGTTCGCGAACGTGCCCTCCTCGACGGTGCATAGTCGGCAATTGACGTGCGGCGCGGGGGGATGCGTGATCGACCGGACCGCGAACGCGAAAAGCGCGACCACGACGACCGGCACCGCGAAGACGAGCCACCAGGGCCAGCTCCGGCCATCCGCCAGGAGCGGGCGCGTGTGCGCGGGCAACGGCAGGATCTCGATCGGCGCGGGGTGCGCGATGGAGGCGGGCCGCGTGATCGCGTGTGCGTCCGGCCGTAGCAGCGTGGGCGCGATCGGATTCGCGATCGAGGCGGGCCTCCGCGTCACCTCGGCGAGCTCGAGTGACGGGCCCGTGACGGCGTCGTCGAGCTCGAGGCCCGAGGAGGTCGGCGAGATGGCGGCCGTGCGCACGCTCGGGGTCTTGCCGGCGAACGCCTCCTCGAGGGCATCGAAGAACTCGCCCGCGTTGCGCAGACGCTGCTCCGGCCTCCGGAGGACCGCGCGCGAGACGACCGACTCGAAGGCGGCGGGAAACGCGACTCCCTGCTCCTCCGCCCGCACGCCGGCGGGCGGGATCGGGTCGAAGAGCATCTCGCGCATGATCTGCTGGAGCGACGCGTCTCGCTGCGCGCTTCGCCAGAAGAGCCGCCCGGTGAGCGACGTGTAGAGGATGAGGCCGAGCGCCCAGACGTCGGCCGCGGGCGTGACGGGCACGTGATCGGCTTGCTCGGGCGCCATCCAGAGCGGCGTGCCGATCATGCCCGTCTTCGCGCCGCCGGCCGTGGCGTCCATCGTCATCTTGGCGATGCCGAAGTCGAGGACCTTCACGTGAAACGGGCCGGCCGCGTCGTCGGCGCGCTTCGGCTTCGCGAGGAAGACGTTCTGAGGCTTGAGATCGCGATGCACGATGCCAGCGTCGTGCGCGAGACGAAGCGCATGGCACATCTGCCGAAAGAGCTCGCGGGTCTCGCGGTGGGAGAGCGCGCCGTGCTCCTCGATGCGCGTCTGCAGATCGACGCCGTCGAGGAGCTCCATCACGAGGTACGGCGCGCCGGTCTTCTCGTCGATGCCGGCGACCTGCACCTCGACGACGTGCTCGCTCGCGATGCTCGCGCCGATCTTCGCCTCCTGCAGGAAGCGGCGCCGGAAGTCGTCGTCGTGCGCGAGCTCCGGCTGCATCAGCTTGAGCGCGCGGTGCCGGCCGGTCGACATCTGGCGCACGACATAGACCGCGCCCATGCCGCCCTCCGCGAGGGCGCGCTCGATGAGGTAGTCGCGCGCGAAGATGCTGCCGGGGGCGATGGCGAGGGCGCTCATCGCCGCGCGTCTTCGATGAGCGTGGCGATGAGCCTTGCCGCCGAAGGACTGCAGCCGCCGTTGATGACATTGACGGCGCAGAGATCGCCGCGCACGAGCTGACTGCCTTTCAGCATGTACATCAGCCCCGACCGGTCCTTGCCGACGTCGGACGAGCGCGCGGCCCAGGCCAGGAGAAACGTGTTTCCGCTCTTCTGGAGCGTGCACGTCCAGAGCGTGATCGGGCGATCGTCGTCGAACGAGAGCTCGCCGAGCGTGGTCTTCGAGCTGTCGGGAGCCGAGTCCCCACGGCACGGCTCCTCGGGCGCTTCCAGCGCGCGATACGAGGGGTGGGCCGCGACGAGGCGCACTGCGTCGTCCACGTACGCGGTCGACCCGATCGGGGGACCGCCGCGGCCGCTGTACCAGGCGGCGAGACCGGCCGCCGAGCCCACGGGCATGCGGCGAAGCAGGAGCGCCCCATCGTCCGACGCGGACGAAGCGTAGTCGCTCCTCACGCTCGCGATGACGAGGCGACTGGGCGCCTCGTAAGGCCGCACGATCGCGTCGTCGGCGGCGCCCTCCACCGAGCGGCGAAGCTTCTGCACCCCGAACCAGATGCCGTATCCGAACCCGACCACGGCGAGCATCCCGATCGTGAGCTTCACCACGGGCGGAAGGGAGGTGCTCGAGGGCGGAGGCGGCATCGGCGCACGCGGCTCGGGGCGCGCCAGCGGCGTTACTCGCGGCGGAGGCGCCGCGCCGGGCAGCGGCGCAGGTCCGGACGCTGGCGCGGACGCTGGCGCCGGCTTCGGACGTCCGCGACCGACATCGAGATCCAGCTCGAGGCCCGAGGCCGGCAGGGCTCCTCCGCACGAGCAGTCGCTTTGGCCGCAGGTCGAGCAGAGCTCCACGAGCGGCGAAGGTACCAGGCATTCTTCGGGGCGTCGTGCGGTGATATTCATGCCGCGTGAGCACGCTGCACGAGGCCGTGGATCGACACGAGCGCGAGCGACCCGACAAGATCGCGCTGATCGATGCACCGAGCGGCGCGCGCATCACCTACGCGGCGCTCGCCTCCCGAACGCGCGCGCTGGCGTCGTGGCTGGCGAAGAACGGGGTCGGTCCTGGTGATCGCGTGATCGTCGTGAGCGAGAGCGCGCCCTGGATCTTCGAGCTGCTCCTCGCATGCTCGCGGCGCGGCGCGATCCTCGCGCCCGTGAATCCACGCCTTCCGAAGCCCGAGCTCGACGCGCTCCTCGCCCTCGCCGAGCCGGCGCTCGTGCTCACCGCGGCGCCGGGCGTCGGGGACGAGCCCCCGCTGGCGCCCGCCGCGCCCGTCGAGCCGCGCCGCGAGCTCGTGCTGCTCTTCACGTCCGGCTCCACGGGCAAGCCGAAGGGCGCGCTCCTCATGCACGCGAACCTCCTCGCGAACGCGCGCAGCACGGCGCGCGCGTGGAGCCTCGGTGAGACCGATATCGCCCTCGCCGACGCGCCCCTCTTTCACACCGGTGGCCTGAACGTGCTCGCGACCCCGCTCCTCGTGCTCGGCGGCACCGTCGTCGTGACCCCGCGCTTCGACGCGCAGACGTCGGTCGACGCGATGAAGCGCGAGGGCGCGACGGTCGCGTTCGGTGTCCCGCAGATGCTCGAGCGGATGGCCGCGCTCGGCGCGCCCGCGGGCACGCCGACCGTGAGGCAGTGGTTCGTCGGCGGCGCGCCGTGTCCGGCGAAGGTCGTGGCCGCGTATGGCGAACGGCTCGTCATGGGATTCGGCATGACCGAGTGCGGGCCCAACTGCTTTCGCCCTCTCCCGGGCGGGCGTCGCGACTCGGTGGGGCTCCCCACGTTCGATCTCGAGGCGCGTCTCGCGGAGGACGGCGAGCTCTTGCTCCGCGGACCGCATGTCTTCGCCGGCTACTTCCGCGACGAGGAGGCCACCCGCGCTGCGCTCTCCGACGATGGCTGGCTTCGCACCGGCGACGTGTTCGCCGCGAGCGACGACGGCTGGACCGTCATCGGGCGGAAGAAGGAGATGTTCATCAGCGGCGGAGAGAACGTGTACCCGGCCGAGGTCGAGGCGGCGCTGGCCGCGCACTCCACCGTCATCGCGAGCGCGGTGGTGGGGGTGCCCGACGAGCAGTGGGGCGAAGCCGGCATCGCGTTCGTGGTGGCAGACGACGTCGATCCCGAGACCCTCCGTGCCTTCGTCCGCTCGCGGCTCGCCGCGTTCAAGGTGCCCCGCGAGATCCGGCTCGTGGACGAGCTGCCCCGGACCGCGTCCGGGAAGATCGATCGAAAGACCCTCGCTGCGGCCGCTCTCAAGAAGAGGAAGGGGTAGATCCCGGCTCCTGATCGCCGCCACTGTTGGATCGCGCAGATCTCGCGCAATCCGCGCAGCCCGCACGAGGGGGTGGGGATCGCGGGTGGACCCTGGCTGTGCGTGAGACACACCAGCCCCGCATAACTGTATGAAATGACGTGCACCTACATTGGTGTACCTTTTGCGTGGAGGTACGCATGCTCTCCCTTCGCGGGTGGCTCGCGGCTTCGTGCGCGTGCCTCGGTCTCGTCGTCTCATCCACCGGTTGTGCAGGAGCGACCGACGACACCGGCTCGTCCACCGCCGATCTGTCGACCTCGTGCGGGCTCGATCCCGCCTCGCCCGAGTCGCCGCGCCGCCTGATGGACCAACCGATGAAGGACGGCGCCGACGCGCAGACGCGCCTTCGCTGCCTCCGCGAGGAGCTCACGATTCAGCACGACGGCCGCGCCCCGTTCGCCGCGCTGTACTCGGACATCACCGACTCCGCGCACGCCGCCATCCTCGCGCATCGCTTCGAGGACAACGAGTGGCTCGAGCGCTACATGACGACCTTCGCGGAGCTCTATCGCGTCGCGTTCGTCGGGTACATCGACGGTCACGCGGACGAGATCCCCGGCTCCTGGCGCATCGCGTTCGACGCGGCGAAGGACGAACGCACGCTCATCGCGCAGCACGTCTCGCTCGGCGTGAACGCGCACGTCGATCGCGACCTGTCGCACGCCCTCGTCATCGCGGGCATCGGCCACGACCGCGAGACGCGGGAGTCACGCAAGCGCGACCACTTCAAGGTGAACGAGATCCTCCGAGAGAACGTCGATGCGGCCCTGCAGCGACTCGCCGAGACGTACGCGCCAGGCTTCGGTCAGGCGCCGGACGCGGTGATGAACATCCTCTCGGACACCTACTTCCACGCCGTCGTGGCCGGGCGCTTCAAGGCGTGGCTCGACGCGGTCGCGCTCGAGGACGCGCCCGCGTTGCTCCGTCCCGCGGTGGAGGCTCAGATCGAGGTCAGCTCGAAGCTCATCGCGCAGGCGATCCTGGTGCCGTCCCTCTCGCCCGAGCTCACCGAGAAGCTCCACGAGCTCGAGGCGGGGCATCAAGACCGAGCGGGCTTCGTCACCGCGAGATAGGCGTTCGCGACGCCGTCGGCGAAGACCCCGAACGACCCTTCCACCGAGCGGCTCGCGCCGTTGTAGGTCCGCGCCACGTGGGACGCGACCGGCGATGCGAAGCAGAGCGGGAGCCACGCGTCCTTCATGAGGACGTAGTCCGCGAGGAGCCGAGCGGCACGTCCATTGCCGTTCGGGAACGGATGGATCGTCACCACGCCCACGTAGGCGCGAAACGCGGCCTCGAGCGCATCGGCCGCGTCGCCGAGCGCCGCATCGAGCTCGGCGAGTCGATCGGCGATCTCCTCCGGCGCCAGATAGCGCTCGTCGGCCGCGAAGACGGGCTCCGTGCGGAGCGTGGACGGATCGGTGGCGTGTCCGGTGCCGAGCTCCGCGTGAAGGCGCGCGGCGAGCGCGACGCTCGGCGTCTCGTCCGCCTCGAGCGCGCGGGCGATGAGCGCGTTGGCGCGGTCCCAGCCGGCGCGACCTTCCCGGGCGCGGAGGGTGTTCGAGGCGAGGAGCCGCCAGGCGGCGAGCGCCTCCCACCGCGGGCTCGGCGCGGCATCGAGCTCGGCCCGCAGAGCCGCGAGCCTCGCACGTGGAGCGGCGAACACGCGTGTGTCCGCCGTCATCACCTCACTCAGGTACGTCCGGACGGGGTCCGTCACTCGGCGACTTTGCAGGTCCCGGACGGGAAGTCCACCGTCACGCCGGTCACCTCGTTCTCGTAGCGAGCCGCGGCGTCACCGAGCGAGATGCGTCGACCGGACCACGCGCTGACCACGAAGACGTGGCCGGACACGTCACGGACGACGGGCGAGTAGTGGTCCGCGTCGAGGACCTTGCCCGTCGCCGTCTCCGTGAGCTCGATGCCCGCGCCGGTGGTGTGCGGCGGCACGGCGGGCGTGATGGTGAGGACGTGGTCGCCGGCCTCGCACGTGATCTTGCTCGGGAGGGCGATGACCTCGGGGGCGGCGGTGGTGGGGTCGAAGAGGATCTCGCGCTGCGTGACGCCGGCGAGGTAGATGCCGGGTCGGCTGAAGTCGCCCTGGTTGAGCGCGGAGATCTTCACGACCTTCTTGCCGTTCTGCGTGAAGGTGTCGAGCTTCGAGACGTCCTTGCCGTCGGTGCAGCGGCTGGTGCTGTCGCAATCGAAGAGGCTGAAGCTGTTCCGGTCCTTGCGCTTCGCGAAGTAGCTCGTGTCATCCGAGAAGGCGAGCTCGGGCTTGCCGATCTCGACGCGGTCGATCACGGTCTCGTACTCCATCGTCCCTTCGCCGTCGTAGGTGTAGTCGGTGCCGGCGGGGATGAAGCGAAGGCGATAGCGGACCGTGATCGTGTCCTCGACGTAGTCGCCATTCGGACGGCGGCGGTACTCCGTCACCGTGAACGTGTCGCGCGAGAGGTACGTCTCGCCCAGCAGGTCGACGCGTGCGGTAACGGCGTCGTTCGACGCGGAGGTCACTTCTTCTTCCGAGACGGCGCAGGCGGGGGTCGCGAGGACAGCGGCGGCGATGAGCATCGACTTGGCGTTCATGATGGGCGGACGGGTAGCACCGTCCTGGCCGCGCTTACGTGATCCAGATCACACAACGGCGGAAATCAGAAACGCCGCGGCTCGCAGGCTCACGGCGCGGGGGAGGAGCTTGCGCCGAGCAGGTAGAAATTCGAATGAAGGTTGCCGTCGGGGCTCGTCTTGACGAGCGTGAGGTAGCGGCACTGGCCGAAGACGAGGGCGGTCGGCAGGCCGGGCCCCTGCGCCTTGGGCGTGTCCGCGAAGCTCCCGAAATTGTCCCATTGCTTGCCGTCGGTCGTGGCCGCGAACGTCGCCTTGCCGGTGAAGTAGTCGATGGAGGGCAGGACGAGGCGGTTCCCGGCGAAGCGGGACTGCCCGAGCGAGGTCTTGCCGAGCTGGGAGTCGCCGGTGCGCTCCGCCGGGGCGAACGAGACGCCGTCCGCGCTGAGGAGGTAGTTGCCGCCGCCGGCGAGGGTCCAGAAGCCGCGACCGAAGACGAGGTTCGCGTAGCCGCCGGGGGGCGTCGGCGTGATCGTCAGCGGGCTCCACTGCGAGCCGTCGGTGCCGCCGAAGATCTGACCGGCGCCGTTCGAGGTGGCGATCCAGCGACCGTTGCCGAAGGCGACGTTGAGATACGAGGTGACGCCTTCGCCGTGGTTGGCCCAGGTGACGAGGTCGGGCGAGCTGCGGAGCGAGCCGTTCGCGCCGGCCGCGACGGTGAAGCCCTCGGCGTTCGACGCGAACGCGGAGACGTTCACGGCGCCCGGGTCGACCTTGTGCGCCTCCCACGCCGCGCCGTCCGCGCTCGAGTACGCGAACGTGCCACTATTCGTGTGTCCGCCGAAGAAGACGAACTTCTTCCCGTTGAAATGAACCTCGGAGCCCGCGGTGTACGCGCCGCTCTCCGTCGTCTTCTGCTCGTGCTGCGTCCAAGCGAGACCGTCGGGGCTCGTCGCCCAGCGAATGCGATCGTGATTGAAGGTGGCGGCGACGAGGACGAAGACGCCGTTGCCGTACGCGAGCCCGATCGCGCCGTTGTCACGTGGATCGAGCGGCCCGCCGCCGTCCGGGGTCTTCCAATCGAGCTTGGTGTCGACGAGTCCCCACGAGGGCTCCCCCGCCGTCGCCGTGCAGGTGGGCTCGACGACGGGCTTGCCGCTGGAGCCCGAGCTCGATCCACCGCTCGACGTCGTCGCTCCGCTGCTGCTCGCGCCGCCATCGCTCGCGCCGGGGGCGGCGACGGGGGCGTCGTCATCACCGCATGCCGTGGTGATGAACGTCGCGAGACCGATGAAGGCGAGAGCTGGATCGGAGATGGAGAGCGCATGGTCCCCATCCAATCACTCGAGGCGAAGCGAGAAAACATACGTGGAGCGCCCCCCCGTGTTCGCGGGGGGTCAGCGCGCGCGGGTGATCATGAAGACGCTGCCGTCGCGCTCGATGCTCAGGCCCTTGGCGCGCGCGACGACGTCGAGCGCCTGATCCCAGGGCACGCGCCTCATGCGGACCGTGACCCGGCCGGAGACGTCGTCGGCGACGACGAGGTTCGCGTGCCCGACGTCGGAGAGCAGGCGGAACACGTCGTGGATGTCGGCGTCCTTCACGTCGAGATCGATCGGGCGACCAGACCAGGAGTGACGCTGCTCGCCCTCGGTCGGGCCGATGCGCCGCGTCTCGTAGCGCATCGGCACCGTGCGCGAGGGCGGGGGCGTCTCGGTGGGCTCCTCGATCGCGATGGCCACCGGCGGCTCGCCGCGGGGCGTCTTCGGCGCCGGCTCGAATGGCGCGGGCGCCGCACAGCCTGCGAGGAGCACCACCAGAGCGCGATGCAGGTGGCGGAGGAGAGCCATGAGCCCCTCGAGCGTAGCGCGACGGCGACGAAACTCCTTCCGTTCCCGGGACTTCCTGACCCACGCCAAAATAGTTCGCGGCTCCGGGAACTCCAGCGCAGGGCCGCGGTCCGACGACCGAGGATCAATGCAGCTTGGAGAATCGCCCCGCGTGAGGGCCGGCGCGTCCACGCCTGGCTCGCTGACGACCGTGATGCGTGCCGCGCAGACGCCGCTGGCACCGAACGTGCCGCTGGTGCTGCGGATCGGCGTCGTGCAGAGCGGGCGCATCGTCGAAGAGCGGATCATCAAGCAGCGCACGACGGTGTCGATCGGCACGAGCGAGGAGGCGACCTTCGTCTGCGCCACGCGCACCCCGCGCTTCGACCTCTTCGCGCGGCGCAAGGACGGCTATGTCCTGCGGTTCGATGCGCATACGAGCGGACGGGTCGCGCTCCCCCACGAGGTGGTCACGCTCGACGGGCTTCGCGGGCGCACCAGCCCGAACGGCGGCATCTGGGAGGTGGCGCTGCCCGAGGAGGCGCGCGGAAAGGTGAGCGTCGGCGAGACCACGTTCCTCTTCCAGTTCGTGCGTCCGCCGCCGCCGCAGCCCCGGCCGCAGCTCCCGCTCGCCGTGAAAGGCGGACTCTCGAGCCAGATCGACTGGTCGCTCACGATCATCGCCGCCCTCAGCTTTCTCCTCCACTTCGGGATCGTCGGCGCGATGTATTCGGACTGGATGGACGTCGTCGTCGACGACCACCGCACCGTGGCGGGGCTGGTCGACGTGATGAAGAGCCTCCCGCCGGCGCCGATCGAGACGCCCTCGACGGAGCAGACCGCGGACACCACGCCTTCGGAGACGAAGTCGACCCCGACGTCGACCCCGACCTCGTCGAATACGAAGTCCACCGCGGGCAAGAGCACGAACAGCACGAGCAAATCCTCGTCGCGCGTGATGAGCGATCAGCAAGCGGCCATGCTCGCCGAGCAGGCCAATCAGATGGAGCTCAACATCTTCGCGTCGACCGCAGGCAAGTCCTCCGTGGAGGGCGTGCTCCGTCGCGGTGACATTCCGCCGGTCGACCTCTCGTCCCGCGCCGCCTCGAACGAGGGCGTCACGCGCTCGGCGAGCGAGCTTCACGTGTCGAACGGAAGCACGGCGGTCGCGGCGCGCGGAAACGACGGCCTCGGCAAGCTCGGCGACACGCACGGCAACGCCACGACGACCTCGGGCGACTCGCGCAACGTCGGCGGGCCGAAGATCGAGCCGCAGATCGGCGCCCTCGGCGGCGGCACGACCGTCACCGGCGCGGATCGCGTCGTCGCCGGTCTCCGCAATCGTTTCCGCGCCTGCTACCAGAAGGGCCTCAACCTCGATCCGACGATGAGCGGCAAGGTCATCATCAGCGCGAAGATCGGTCCGAACGGCGAGGTGTCGAGCGCCGACGTCGCGTCGAGCACGGGCCTCTCCGCCGAGGTGACCTCCTGCATCGCGGGCGCGGTGAAGCGCGCCCAGTTCGATCCGCAGGCGAGCCCGACCACCCTGAGCATCCCGGTCTCGTTCATCAAGCAATAGCCGCGTGGCTATTCCCCGGGGTGATAGGAGCGCTCCGCATGCGCGGCCTGCTCCTCGGGCGTACGCCACGTCGGCTTCAGCGTACGCTTCACGGCCATGGGCGCCTGATCCGCGTAGTGCGGTGACGAGGGACGATTCGAGCTCCCGTACTGGTGAATCGACTCGGAGGTCGTCTTCCCGGGCGCGAAGTCGACGATCACGACCAGCGAATCGCCCTGACGGCCGACCAGGCGATCCTCGGTGTCGCGCGCGTTGATGCCGTTGAGGACGTCGGGGCCGCCGCCGAGGGGCAGATCCACCGAGCCGCGGCGGAGGCGGTGAACCTCGCCCCACGGCACCTCCACTCTTCCGAAGTGGAGCACGAGCCACTTCACCGTCTCCCGGAAGGCGGTCTTCACGTCGGTGGGCGCCGCGCTGCCTCCGGCATGAGCGGGATTCACGCGACGCCAGGTGAGGATCGCGATGGTGGCCGGCACCCGGTCCTCGCCGACGACCCCGTCCCACGTCTTCAGGAGGGCGAGGGCCGCCTTCTCCTGCGGATCTTCCGTCGCCAGCTCCACGAGCGGCCTCACGACCTCGCGCATGATCTCGGAGTCGGGAGCGTAGGTGCGGTCCCACTTGAAGCGCAGGAAGTCCTCGCGGCTGACCGGCGCGTCGGTGCCGAGGAGAGCGAGCGAGCGGGCGCTGCGGTTGTTCACGTTGGTCTCGATGCCGAACGTGCTCGAGAACGCCTCCGGCTTCGGATTGGCGTCGCCCGTCGTCGCGCGGAAGGGGGTGCCGTTGCAGTTCTGGACGAAGCCGGAGGGAGGGTCCTCGATGTGAGGGAGCTCCTCGAATGCCAAGTAGTCTTTCCAGATCAGCGCGCGCTCGTTTCCGGGCAAGATCGCCTGCCAGTCGCGGCCGGGCGCGCGAATGGGCAATAGCGCGTTGTAGAAATAGGCAATGTGCCGAGCGTCGGCGTAGACGGTGTTGAACATCGGCACGACCGCCGAGCGCATGGCCGCCTTCCACTCCTCGAAGGTCTTTGCCTTGTTCATGCGAAACCACTGCTCGCCCGTCTTCAGCGCGCGTCCCATACCGGCGTAGCGAATGGCCCAGGCGCCCTTGTCCGTCTTCAGGACGAGGCCGTGCTCGCTCCAGTAGACCGGCTCGTGCGCCGTGAACACGAAGAAGCCGGTGTCGATCGGGATCGGCGCCGCCTTCACCTCGAGCGCGACGGACTGTCCGTCGAGGAGGTAATGGTCGGGCGCCTTCGGATCCAGCTGGAGCTCGTAGACGTCGACGAGATCCGGTGAGTTGACGGTGTGGGCCCAGCCCAGGTGATCGTTGTGCCCGTGAATGACGAACGGCGCGCCGGGGAAGAGGCCGCCGGTCATGTTCCAGCCCTCGTCGCTCGTGACCTGCGCCTCGTACCAGGCGACGGGCCCCTCCCACGGCTGATGCGAATTCACGTTGAGTCGCGTGACGCCGTCCGGCGCGCGCGTCGCCGAGACCGCATGCGCGTTCGAGCCGGGCAGGCCGGACGCCTCGCGTTCGTGATCGCTCAGGGCCGTCTTCAGACGCTCGCCCGCGTGCCTGGGCGGACCATCGTTGAGCTCGCCCAGCACCTTGTTCAGATCGAACATCAGCGGGATCTTGTGCGCGAACCCCGCTGCGATATCGCGCCCGCTCATCGGATAGAGGCGGCCGTCCGCCTCGTCCGGATGGCGGTAGGCATAGAGGTTCAGCCCGCGCGCATACGCCTCGATGACGGCGCGATAGTCGGGAGAGAGCTTCTCGTACCCCTCCGCCACTTGCTCGCGAACCCGCACCAGGCCGACGTAGTAATCATTGGCGAGCGCTTCCTTCGAGAGGACGAGCAAACCGAGACGCCCCGTGGAGGCGGCGAGCACGCCCTGGATCATCGGGAAATCGTCCTCCGCGTTCGCGTACGCGAGGCCGAAGGCGGCGTCCGCGTCCGTCTCCCCGTGGATGTGGGGGACCCCGTACGTATCGCGCACGATGCGGACGCGCTTCGCGTGCTCGAAGGTGGCCGCGTCGGGACGCGGCGGTCGCGGAAGGAGGAGGGGCTTGCGGATGACGCGATAGACGCCGATGAGCACGAGGAGCGCCGCCGTGATGCGAAACCAGCGGCGCCGGAGGAGCTTCATCGACGAACGATGTAGTCGATGAGGATCGCGGCGGACACGATGAAATGGAACGTGCCGAGCGTCGTCGACGTGCTCGAGACCACCTCGCGCCTGATGAAAAGCATCTGCGCCGCGGTGCACGCCCTTCATCCGCCTCGCACTTGAGCTACGCTCTGTCGCCATGTTGTCTGGTCGTGCTTGGCCTTCCGTGCTCGTCGTGACCGCGGCTTCCATCGTCGGGAGCGCGTGCATCCTCGAGGCGGAGGGCTTCACGGGCGGTGACGGCAAGACGCCCGGAGACAGCGGCGCGGACGGCGCGAGCAGCACGTCGTCCTCGGGCGCGTCGTCGGGCTCGAACCCCTCGCTCGACGGGAGCAGCAGCGGCACCGCGAGCAGCAGCGGCGACGGGGGCGATCCGCCGGGCACGCAGCCGAACCTCCTCATCAACGGAGACTTCGAGCTCGGATGCGCGGGCTGGACCCCGAGCTTCGGGTTCGTCGCCGAGGCGACCGTCGCTCACGGCGGCGCGCGATCGTGCAAGTTCTGCATGGACACGAACTTCGAGGCGACGCTGACGCGCTCGACGAAGCTGGCGGGCAAGAAGGGCCAGACGTATGTCGCGGAGATCTGGTACCAGGCCGCGTCGAGCGTCGAGTCGCTCAAGGCGGCAGGGTACGTCGGGTCCTCGCTCGCGCTCTCCGGCGTGCAGGACGTCGGCGCTCCCACTCCGGGGCCGCCGCTCGACGGATCGTGGCAACGCACGACGACCCTCATGTCGCTCGACAACTCGGACTCGGCGCAGATCGAGCTCCAGCTGCACCTGCAGCAGACCGGGAATCCGGCAGCGCAGGGCAACGTGATCTGCGTCTTCGTCGACGACGCCACTCTGCGACTCGCGCCGCAGCTGTAGGTATGAAAACGGTCGTGTCCGTGGCCTCGAAACGCCCTCCCGGATGACGTATTCTTCCAGGCGCTCGGGGATGGCCATGCAGCAACGCTTCCGTCGGAATCGCACGCGAGGTTTCACGCTCGTCGAGGTCGCGATCGTCGTCGTGGTCGTCGGTGTCCTCGCTGCCGTCGCGCTCGTCGGTTACATCCGGTATCGCCGCTCGGCGCGGATGTCCGAAGCGACGAACCTCGTCGGCATGATCAAGAGCGAGCAAGAGGCCTACAAGAGCGAGAAGGGGCTCTACGCCGCCGTGTCGAAGAACACGGACTCGTTCTATCCCGCTCCGAACCCCGGGAAGTTCGCCACTGCCTGGGGCGGCCCGTGTGATGGATGCAACGACCCACGCGGCTGGACGAAGCTCGGCGTCAAGCCGAGCGCGCCGGTCATGTACGGCTACGCCACCGTCGCGGGGGTCGGCGCGGACGTCGGCCCCACCCCGAAGGCCCTCGATCCCGATGTCGTCACCGCGCCGAAGGCCGACGACGACGATGCTCCGGCGTCCGACCAGTGCGCGAGCATCGCGCCCACGCAGCCGTATTTCATCATCAAGGCGAAGGGCGACACCGACGGCGACGGCATCGCGGCCACGGTGCTCGCGCTGTCGTGCACCAATCAGTTGATCCTGACGAACCAGGGCGAGTAGTCGAAGGCGTGTGACCGACCGTCGAATCGGAGTTGGCTCACGCATCGGTCCGTTTCGCCTGGTCACGCAGCTCGGCGAGGGCGGCTTTGCGCCCGTGTATCTTGCATCGGAGGAGTACGGCGGCGTCGAGGTTCGCATCGTCGCCCTCAAGCTGTTCTTCACGGAGCGCGTGGGGCAGGCCGCGTTCGATCAGGTCGTCGCCGAGGCGCGGGCGCTCAGTCGCGTCGAGCACCGGAGCGTCGTCCGATACTTCCAGATCTACGAGGACAAGGCCTCTGGCATCGTCGCGCTCGCGATGGAGCACGTGCGGGGCGACTCGCTCGCGTATCGCATCACGCGAGCCGGTGCGCTCTCGCTCGGCGATACGCTCGCCGCCGGCGCCGCGATCGCGAGCGCGCTCGCCGCGGTGCACGCCGCCGGGCTCGTTCATCGGGATGTGAAGCCCGACAACGTGATCGACGCGGGTGGCGTCTACAAGCTCATCGACTTCGGCATCGCGACGGCGCAGCGCCGGCAGCGGACGGGCATGCCGCCGGTCTCGTTCGTGCCGGCGCCCATCGTGCACGCGCCGGCCGCCATCGAGGGCGGAACGGACGTCATCGAGGAGCGCACCCTCGTGCTCGGCGCGCCGCATGTCACCGCGCCGGTCGCGCTCGCGGAGACGTCGACGATCGAAGACGCGAACGGCGAGCTGATCGCCGGCACGATGGGCTACATCGATCCCGAGTGCCTGAAGGGCGCGCCGCCCGATCCCTCGAGCGATCTCTACGCCCTCGGCGCGACGCTGTACGAGTGCCTCAGCGGGCGCCTGCCGGCGAGCCCCAAGCCACAGAGCACGGCGCTCCATCAAGCGATCGCTTTCGGGGTCGAGCGACCGCCCCCGATCCACGATGTGGTCCCTGCGGTGCCAGAGGCGGTGGCGCGGCTCGTCGATGCGCTCATCGATCCAGATCGCGCCAGGCGGCCGCGGCATGCGGAGGCGGTGCACGCCGAGCTCGAGCGACTGCGCCGCGGCGTCGGGCGCCCCCGGACGCTCCCCGAGGAGGGACCGTTCCGCGGGCTCGATGCCTTCGACGAGCGTCATCGCGACGTGTTCTTCGGACGATCGAGCGATCTCGCGACGGCGCTCGAGTCCTTGCGAACGCGGGGCGTGGTGGCCCTGATCGGCCCGTCGGGATCCGGCAAGAGCAGCCTCGCGCGCGCCGGCGTGCTGCCCGCGGTGATGGAAGGAGAGCTCGGCGGCTGGCCGAAGCGCTGGGGATCCATCCTGATGCGCCCGGGCCCGTCTCCGCGACGCGCCCTCGACGCCGCTTTCGCGCGCACGTTTGGTCCAGGCACCGCGAACGCGCTCCCGGATGCGTTCGTGGCGAGCCTCGTCGCGCGCGTCGAGGCGGCGGAGTGCGGGCTCATCCTTTACCTCGACGCGCTCGAGGAGCTCGTGACGCTGTCGGACCCGACCGAGCGGGCGTGGCTCGCAGACGTCCTGGCGCGGCTCGCGCGCTCGCCGGTCCCGGGCGTGCGCGTGCTCGCGAGCGCACGACGCGACTTCCTCGATCAGCTGCTCGCGATCCCGTCGCTCGGCGCGACGCTCGCGCGATCGGTCCAGCTCGTGGCGCCCCTCGACGGACGGGCGTTCGCGGAGGCGATCGAGGACCGGCTCGGCGTCTATGGCTTCGCCCTCGAGGACCCGGCCATGTTCGAGGAGCTGGCCCGCGAGCTCGGCGGCGCGCCGCAGGCGATGCCGCTCTTCGAGTTCGCCCTCGCGCGCCTCTGGACGGAGCGGGATCTTCGGACGCGACGCCTGACGCGCGCCGCGCTCGCTCGGATCGGCGGCATCGCGGGCGCGCTCGAGCAACACGCGGAGCACACGCTGGCGGCGCTCGTGCGCCAGCACGGATCGCCGAACGACCCCGAGAGACGGATCGAGGCGGCGACCCGCAGCGTCCTCCTGTCGCTCACGACGCCCAGCGGTACGCGCACGCGTCGCACGCGCGAAGAGGTCACCGCGGCGGCCAAGGTCGATCCGCGGCTCGCGCAGCTCGTGCTCGCCGCCTTCGAGCAAGCGCGCCTGGTCGTGGTCGAGGACGGGATGCTCACGATCGCGCACGAAGCGCTCCTCGAGCGATGGCCGCGTCTTCGACAGTGGGCCTCGTCGGTACGAAAGGAGCGCGAGCTCGCGGAGGAGACCGAGCAGGCGGCCACGCGCTGGAAGGAGCGCAAGGAGGAGCGGAGCCTCCTGCTCCGCGGTCGGCCGCTGCGGGAGGCGCGCGAGCTTCCCCCGACGACCACGCTCTCGGCGAACGCGCGCGCCTTCGTGGAGGCCTCGCGCCGAGCCGAGGCGCGCGGCGTGACGGGAATCGTGGTGCTCGTGGCGTCGGTCATCGTCGGCCTCGGCGTCCTCTTCGTGCTGTATCGGACGCTCGAACGGGACGCGCGCGAGAAGGAGCGTCGCGCGGAGGAGTTCACCTCGACGCTGAAGAAGACCCAGGATACGCCGGAGTCGGAGCGCGTTCGCGCCATCAAGAAGCTCATCGAGGAGAAGAACGCGTGCGAGCGCGAGCTCGAACGTCGCGCCGACTGCGCCTCGCTCGACGCGGGCGCCGACTGAATGCTCGCCAGTCACTTGTCGCGCCGGTCGACCATGAAGCTGATCGCCGGATATCCGGCGTGCGCGGCGGTCTGAAACAGGCTCTTGACGACGACGCTCGACGTGTCCTGATCGAGCTGCAGCACGACCGCGCCCGGAAATCGCTTCTCGGGATGAAGCTCTTTCCAGGTCTCGCGCTTCGCGACGAGGGCCCGGGAGAGCTCCGGCACGTTCTCTAGCTTGTGGGCGTCGTCGATGTGGCGAGTGTTTCCGACGGGCGCGCCGTCGAGCAGGATCTGCGACCGCGACACGCTGATCATCGGCGCGTCGATCATCTCGTCGATGTTCAGCGCGTCGGGCAACGTGGTCCCGTTGGCGGCCGCGCTCTGCCCGGGTTGAAAGAGGATGAGCAGGAAGACGACGGTGACGACGAGGAAGTCGATCATGCTCGTGAGCGAGAGCGGGGCGTTGAGCGCCCGCTGGCCGCCGCCAGCCACCTTGCGCGCCACGAAGGGGAGGGGGATGTCACGGAGCAGTCGGCGGCCAGGTCGGGCGATGGTCATCGGAGGCTTCGACGCGAGCCCTGGCCCGACCTTGGCTCGCGAACCATCTTCGGGTCGCGATGCATTTTTCGCTCGCGGCAGGAAGATCGCGTCAGGGCACGATGCGGAGAGCGCCGACCTTGGTCGTGGCGCCGTCCGATTCGCTCCAGATCAGGCCGAGGCCGGCGCTCGGCGACCACCAGCCCGAGAGGCTCGAGCGGACCGCGCTCGTTCCGGGCGTCAGCGCCCGCCAGTCCGACCACGAGGCGCCGGCCCAGATCGTGATCTGGATGGAGGAGTCGGCGGCGATGGTGGCGACGGCGACGCGCGTGGCGTCGTGGAGCACGACCACACCGGCGTTCTTCTTTCCGCCGCCCGGCACCGCCGCGATCGGGTGTCCGCTGTTCCACGAGGTGCCGTTGTGGCGCCGGTGCTCGAACGAGCCGGCGAGCCGGATGGCGTGCACGTCCGTCGTCGTGAGCGCGGTCACGCCCCAGTCGTTCACGCCGAAGCGCACCTCGGAGAACACGGGCGCCGGATCGGTCCACCCCGTCGCGCCGCTCGCAGAGCGCGACGAGCGCACGGTCGCCGGGTCGGGCTCCGGATCGTCCGCCGACTCCCACAACGTCATGAGGCTCTCTCCGCCGAGCGAGACCGCGGCGCGGGCGTTGATCGTCTTCGAGGCGAGCCCGATGTCGAAGTGCGAGCCGAAGCCCGGCGCCCACGACGTGCCGTCGTCCGTCGACTGCGATCGGAAGCCGGTGGCGTTGCCGGTGTACGCGGGGAGGTCGCCGTAGAGCGCGCAGCCGGTGAAGTCGGTGACGCGGCCCGTGGGACCGATGATGGTCGCGTTCCCCGCCGGGCCGAGGAGCAGCGAGTCGTCGACGGTGGAGATGGACGACAGCGTGGACCACGCGAGGGCCGCGCCCTGAACGACCGCGCGCGCGTGATAATGCGAGCGGATGCCGCCAGTACCCTCGAGCCCCATCCCCAGATGCACGACGTCGTGGGTCGCGATCGAGGCGTAGGCGACCGTGAAGTCGGCGCCTCGGCCCTGGTGCGCGCGCGGCAGCGCGAGGTCGGGCGCCTTCGACCACGTGAGGAAGTCCGCCGAGGTCCACGTCTGGAGCGCCGTGGGCGCGGCGGAGTCGATGGTGAAGAGCCACCAGCGACGCTCGTTCTCGGCGTAGATCAGGTGCGTCTGCTGGGCGTTGCCCGTCGGAGCCGGCAGCGAGCCGGCCGTCGTGATGGTCAGCGGACCGGTGTCGCCGATGGGGCCGGCCTCGTCCCCGCTCGCGTTCGCATCGGTCGCCAGGCCCCCGTCGCCGGTGCTGTCCGCGCCCGAGCCCGCGTCTACCGCCGACCCACCGTCACCCTCGGGCTGGACACCAACGACCCCGAGCCCGCACGCCGCGCTCATCAGCGCGATCGCGAGCGCCGGTCGCCGAAAGCCCATCGCGGAAAGTTATCAGCTCTCGAGAACGGCTTGTCGCCGTGGAAGCTCGGCGAGCCGCCCCTCCCGGCCCTGTAACGGCGGGATCCAAGATCGATGCGGAGGCGATCCGGCGGGGATGTAGGAGGACCTGAAGTTTGCACGTGTTGCGCAAGCTAGACGGGGCCAGGAGGCGCGGCGCACGTCTTGCTGGATCGTCGTCGTGATGCGCTGGGGGGTAGCGTTGCTGGTGCTCGGGACGTCGACGATCTCGATGACGTCGATGCTGGCGTGCGCCCAGCCGCCTGCGCCCGAGGAGGACTACGGCGACTCCACGTCGAACGTGCAGACCTCGACGCTCCCGCACTACTCCGTCGCCACGACCGCGCTCACCGGCGCGGTCGCGCAGGCGCAGCGCGCGACCGGCGTGCTCATCGCCCCGCGCTATCTCGACGGCGCCCTCGTCACCGCCTCGGACGGCACGCCCATCCGCAGCACGTGCGGCGTGACGTTCATCGATCGCACGCATGCCATCACGGCGGGCCACTGCGCCGATGACGTCGACGTCCCCGATCCGCCCGCGCGTCCGCTGGAGGTCGAGCTCATCGACGTCGACCCCACCTCGGACTGGCGCAACGCCACGAAGCTCACGGGCACGTTCCCCGCCTACGAGCACGCCCCGATCACGAAGGGCTATTCGAAGACGACCCTCTCCTGCACCATCATCCATCGTTGTCATTACGGTAACTACGAGTGCCCGCCGCAGGCGACCGCCGCCGACGCGGACATCATGATGCTCGAGTGCCCGTCCGGCCTGCCTGCCGACCGCGAGCCGGTGCCGGTCGCGCCCGCCGACGCGGAGCGCGGCGCCGTGAAGGCCTTCTGGTTCCACGAGATCTACGACGCGCCGACGGCGGTCCCCGCCGCGAACGACGCCGCCGCGAACGATCTCTTCGATCATTATTCGGTCGCCGACCCGACGGGGCAGCAGAACTTCCACTACTTCGGCGCTGACAAGAATCAGCTCCTGCCGCTCGTCTCCAACAACTGGTCGAACGGCGCGGAGCGCACGCGTCTTCGCCGCGAAGGCACCGTCGTGTGGACCGACCTCTTCGGCTGCCACGGCACCTCCGGCTCGGGCATCATGCAGCTCGACGCCAGGACCGGTCGCTATCAGCTCCTCGGTCCCACCGCGACCGCCTCGAGGGACTGGGGCAGCGCCCGTCTCTGCACCGATCCCGCGACGCATCGCCAGGGCCGAGCGAGCCTCAGCTACACGGCCTCGGAGTTCACGCGCGAGCTCGCCGCGCTCGTCAAGTAGCCACGGGCTCGCGCTCGAGCGCACGGGCGCGACCCGGGACAGGACCGTGGTCGGACGTGATAGGACCGTAGCGTGGAACCCGTCACGCTCACCCGCGGCGTTCGCTGCAAGGCCTCGCGGCAAGCGGTATGGGAGCACGTCTCCGACACGCTCCGGCTGAACCGTGCGATCAGCAACTCCACGCTCGACGTGAAGAAGCGCGAGACGACCGGGCTCGAGCGCTTCGAGCTACGCGGACGGATCGGCGGCATCCCCGTCACGTACGTCGAGCAGCCGTTCTCGTGGACGGTGGGGGAGTACTTCTCCTTCTATCGCGTCTTCGTCGGCGGGCCCGCTCGCTCCGTCGCCACGCGCTACGACCTCAGCGACGTCCCCGACGGGCCCGGGTGCGACGTCACGGTTCGTATCGACGTGATGCCGGCATCGGCGATCTTTCGACCGCTGGTCTGGTTCGCGACTCGTCGCTCGATCGAGGGGCTCGCGTCGTACATCGCGTCCGTCGACGACGATGAACGGAAGACGGTCGTCTCGCGCCTCGACCGCGACGCGCTCGCGACCGCCGTCAAGCGCGTGGGGACGAAGTTTCCGCCCGAGCTGGTCTCGCGGCTCGCGGACCACCTCGCCGCCGCGGACGACTTCGACCTCGCGCCGATCCGGCCGTTCGCGCTGGCCGGGGTGTGGGGCGTGGATCGCTTCCAGCTCCTCCGCCTCTGCCTCGAGAGCGTGCCGGCGGGCCTGCTCGAGCTGCGGTGGGGGCTCATGTGCCCGAGCTGCCAGACCGCGGCGAGCACGATCGCGTCGCTGCGCGAGCTCGACGGCGGCGCGCACTGCCACGCGTGCGATCTCCGCTACGACACCGACCTCGATCGCGCGGTCGAGGCGCAGTTCTCTCCGCATCCCTCGGTGCGCGCCGTCGACTTCCGGCCTTACTGCATCGGCGGGCCGGCGCTCACGCCGCACGTCCTCGCGCAGGTGCCGGTCGATGTCGACGCCGAGGGGACGCTCGAGGCGCCCGAGACCGAGGGACGTACGCGGCTCTTCGTGCGCGGCGGCGCGATCGCGTCCGTCGAGGTCGTCCGCGACGCGCCCGAGTCGGTTCGCTTCCGGATCGGAGCCAAGGACGTCACGCCGGCGCAGGTCTCCGTCGCGCCGGGAGGTGCGATTCACGTCGAGAACCGCTCCGGCGAGGGCCGTCACGTGAAGCTCGAGCGCACGAGCGTCACGACCGACGCAGCGACCGCGCATCACGTCGCGACGATGCCCGAGTTCCGGCCGCTCTTCGGCGCGGAGGCGCTTCGTCCGGGGCTCGCGCTTCGCGTCGCGCACGTCGCCATCCTCTTCAGCGACCTCTGCGGCTCGACCGCGCTCTATTCGCGCGTGGGTGACGCGGAGGCCTTCGGGCTCGTCACCGACTGCCTCACCTTCGGCACCGAGATCGTCGAGCGGCGCGGCGGGACCGTGGTGAAGACGATCGGCGACGCCGTGATGGCCGCCTTCTGCGACTCGCGCGCCGCCGTTGCCGCGGCGGTGGAGATGCTCACGCGCTGGTCGGCCTTCGCGTCCGAGCATCCGACGGCGAAGTCGCTCGATCTGAAGATCGGCGTCTACGACGGCGCGTGCACCATCGTCACCGCGAACGGCGCGGTCGACTACTTCGGACAGACCGTGAACCGCGCCGCTCGCGTGCAGCACCTCGCCGGCCCGCGCGAGGTGGTCATCGCCGCGGACCTCGTGGAGGTCCTTCCGGAGGGAGCGCCCGTCGACGCCGGCGAGACGTTCGAGGCGACCGTGAAGGGCATCGACGAGCCGCTCCGGCTCAAGCGCATTCGCCCCCGCACGACGTGACCGCGCGACGTTCAGGCGGAGGACTTCGGCCCGATCCGCTCGATCGAGCGGGAGGCGACGTCGATCTGGAAGAGGTGGAGCCACTCGTTGTCGACGAGCTCGCCCACCTTGGCGTGCTTCACGAGGACGCGCTCGACCGCCTCGCGTGGCGCCTCGATGAAGACGCTGAGGCGGAGCGGGGAGTGCACCCAGCGCTCGCCGTCGTGGAGTGACTGCAGCGAGAGGCCGATGCGGATGTCACCGCCGTTGCCCTCGTAGACGCCGATGTGCCCACCCACGACGTTGTGAAGCACCTTGTTGCCGCTGCCATAGCGGGTCGGGTCGACGGTGGAGGCGTAGTACTGGAAGTTGATCCAGTGCGCGACCACCATCGGCCCGGTCATGATCTGCTCGAGGGTGGCGAAGTCGCCGTCTTCCTCGGCGCGGTAGTCGTGCAGGAAGACGCGCGCGCCGAGGTTGAGGTGCCGGCTCCGCTCGCGCGGCGCGATGATGAACGAGGCATTGCCCGCGAGGCCCCACTCGGGACGCACCTCCGCCCAGTTCTTCGAGCGCTCGAGGAGCGCCGCCTCGAGCTTCGCGTCGGCGAGCTTCTCGAGCCCCAGCTTCGACGCGCGCTCGCGTCTGGCGGCGGCGCCTGCCCGCGCGAGCGCGCCCTGCACCTCGGCGAGCTCGGACGCGACACGGGCTCCGGCCCCGGCGCCGATATCGAAGATCGTGACCTCGTCCGTCGTCGTGTTGTGCAAGCCGGCCCAGAAGCGCGTCGTCGATGGGACCGCGATGCCGCGGGCGGCGAGGCCGGCGCGGATGTCCGGCTCGTTCAGCAGGGCCGCCGCGGCGCGCGCGTTCACCTCGCCGGTCTGGCCGCAGCAGGCGCCGCAGTCGAGGCCCGCCGCGTGCGGGTTGTTTCGCGTCCCGCCGCGATGCCCGATGAGGAGCACCACCGGCGCGAAGTCGTGCGTGAGGCTCATCCCGCGCAGCATGCTCGCGGCGAGATCGCAGCGCTCGTCGAGCGTGAGCGGCTGGCCGTCGACGCGGCTCGTGATGCGAGGCGTGCGGGAGCGATCTTCGGCCGGCGAGAGGCCGGCGTGCTCGTGGTAGTCGGTCTCGCGCGACCACCAGGCGAAGGTCTCGTTGAGGAGATTGCCGGCGAAGGTCAGGCCGAGGGCATCGACGAACGCGAAGCTCGAGAGCGAGCTCGACTTGAAGGCCTTCCATGCATGTGAGGCGTGAAGGCGCGAGGTGCGCGTGGCCTCGAGGGTGGGGGAGACGCCGGTGTCGGTGACGCGATACTTCGGCGCGAGGAGGCCGGGGAGCTGGGGCCGCGCGCTGTCCGCGCCGAGGGGCGCATACTCGATGGGTACGCCGAAGAAGCCGGCGCACGCGAGCGTCTGCACGCCGTCGCCCTGGGCCTCGAGCGCGCGCCGAAAGGGCTCCGAGCGGACGTCGATACAGAACGCGGCCTGCACCTTCGGCGCGCTCGGGCGCGGGGTGTCGAAGCCGTCGGCGAGCTTCTCGCGTACCTCCGAGATCCAGGCGATCTCCACTGCGCTCTGCAGGAGCCAGTCCTCGGCGCGCCCGGAGTGGGC
Organism: Labilithrix sp.; assembly: GCA_046351255.1. Taxonomy (GTDB): domain Bacteria; phylum Myxococcota_A; class Polyangia; order Polyangiales; family Polyangiaceae; genus Labilithrix. The sequence goes on along the minus strand of JAXLYU010000019.1, from coordinate 92,669 downwards.
CACGCCATCGAAGGTCGGCCAGCTCGCCACTGCATGTCCCCAGTCGATGCGCAGCTCCTCTCCGCCGGAGCGATAGAGGACCCACTCCCACGCGACGCGGATCGCGAGCAGCTCGAAGATGTGGTCATCATCACGGCTCTCGAGGCGGGCCGTCCACCGGAGGTAGGCGCACCACGAAGCCCACCCGATGATGTCGAGGAGGAGCGCAGAGAGATACGCCTCGAGCTCGTCCGCAGGCACCCCGAGCTCGGGAGCGGCGAGCGTCAGCATCTCGTTCGCGGTGGCGGGCAGCGCCGCGACCGCCGCACGATAGTCGCGGAGGTCCATGAAGAGCGCGGGGCCGCGATCGTCGATCGCCTGGCTCCGCCAGCTCGCGTAGAGGCCGCCTTCGCGGATCGGTCGGACCTGGGCCTGACCGTCGTCGAAGTAGGAGGCGCAGAAGCGGCTGATGCGTTCGACGATGTAGTCGCGCCACGAGACCTCGAGATCGCGCTGGCAGCGCGCGTCCATGACGTCGACCACGAGCGGGCGGCGCTTCACCGCCGGCTCGTCGATGCGGAGGAGACCGCTCAGGTGCCCCTCCGTGATCTTCTTCGAGCCGCTCTGCGCGATCGCCTCGCGGAGGTGCTCTGCGCGGAGGCGCTTCGCTCGCCACTCCGCCGCGTACCACGATCGGGGCATGAGGAGCTTCGCCCCCGAGAGCGCCGCGAGCTCGCCTGCGACGCGAGGAAGCGGCTTCCCGGTACGCGGCCAGAACGGATTGACGGCGATGAAACGGTCGAGCGGCCAGCTCGGCGCGATACTGGCGCATGCCCGCTCTGCTGCGACCGCCAGCGTGGCGGGATCGATCAACGAGCCTCCAGCGTAACGCTCGAGCGACGCGAGACGGAGGCGGGCCGCTCGAGCCGCGGCGGCCAGAGGCGGAAGGTGAGGCGCGTGAACCACTCGTCGATGTAGAGGCCGCTGTTGAGCTGCGGCTGGAGCAGGCGCGCGAGCCGTCCGGTGGGACTGGTCTGGAGGCTCGTCTGCAGGACGAAGAGCACGAGGAGCCCCGTCACGACGATCACCCACTTGAACGGAGCGGCCTCGACGTCGAGGGAAGGCGCGATCTCCTCGAAGAACGCGTGCAGGGCGAAGTACGAGACGGCCGACCCGAGCGTGAAGACGGCCGCGAGACCGAAGGCCCGTCCGCCCGCCTTCACCGCCTTGCCGATCATCGGGACGAACGAGAGCGCCAGCGCGAGCGCGAACGTGGCGAGGGAGGTCGACGAGTGGAGGGGGCTCAGCGCGAAGGCGGCGCAGAGCGGCGCCGCCGCGAGGCTCACGACGAGCGCGCCGATGGCGATCGAGCGGAGCGAAGGCGAGGAAGGCCGCACGAGCGACGTCCCGCGCCACGCCTCCACCACCGCCCCCGCGTTGAGGAAGGCGTGCGCCTTGTAGAGCGAGTGGGCGAGCAGGTGGAGCAAGGCGAGGTGCCAGACGCCGAGGCCGCACTGCACGAGCATGAAGCCCATCTGCGCGATGGTGGACCACGCGAGCGACACCTTGATGCTCGGGCGTGTCGTCATGACGAGGGAGCCGACGATGGCGGTGACGAGCCCGATGCCGAGCAGGAGGCCCTGCGCGAGCGTGGCGCGGGCCATCAGCGGGGCGAGCCGGATCATGACGAAGCCGCCGATGTTGACGATGCCGGCATGAAGGAGCGCGGACACCGGCGTGGGCGCCTCCATCACCTGGAGGAGCCAGCCGTGGAAGGGGAGCTGTGCCGTCTTGAGGAGGACGCCGACGACGAGGAGGACGAGGCCGAGATGGAGGTAGGTCGGGAGCTCGGCGTGGGCGACGGCGAACGCGTTGATCTCGTCGATGTGCATCGAGCCGATCTCCGTCTCCACGAACCAGAGCGCGGCGAGGAAGCAGAGGGTCGCGATTTGACCGAGGAGGAACTTCTTGTGCGCGACGATGACGGCCTGACGGCGCTTCGAATAGAAGGTGAGGAGGTGATGGAGGCCGATCGCGGTCGAGACCCAGCCTGCGATGAGCAGACCGAGGTGATTCGAGATCACGAGGAGCGTGACGGCGGCGAGGGTCAGGAGCAGCGAGCGCGCGTAGCGGACGAGCCCGCCTTCGCCCGCGAGATAGCGCCTCGAATAGCGAACCACCACGACCGCCAGGGTGCAGACGAGGACGAGCATCACGCTCGAGACGAGATCGAGCTGCACGAGCCCGCGCATCATCGAGCTGGGCTTCGACGTCCCCGCGTCCCGCGCGAGCCACGAGATGAGCGCGTGCAGCGTGACGGCGACGACGGAGACCTCGACCGTGAGCACGGTGACGAACGACGCGGCGGCGAACGGAGCCCGGCGCGTGACGAAGCCCGCGGACAGAAAAAGCGCCGCCGGAATCAGGGCCGCGAGAAGGAGCGGCAGCCGCAACAGGTCGTGGGAGACCATAGCCGTGTCGCCTTCGATGTCAGAGGGTATCAAGACCTCGCCGGAAAAGCTCCGACGACCGGGACTTTCGGTCGAAGAAGGTCTACGCGGGGCCGCCGTGCCGGAGTGAATCTCGTATCATGCGGCAATGCGGCGAAGGGGAACGGTCGTCGCCGCCGCCGTCGCGATCGCGGCGTGCGGGCTCGACGTGATCGGGGTCGCACCGGTCGCCTTCGACGGCGGCGCCGATGCCGCGACCTCGACGAGCAGCGGCGGATCGACGAGCGGCGCGCCGCTGGGGCCCGAGGAGGCGGGCGTACGGAACGACGGCGGGGACGAGCGGGATACCGGCGCATGCGTCTCGCCGGACTCGTTCTGTGACACATGCGATCCGACCCTCGTCCTCTGTCTTCGCTTCAACGGGCTGGTCGACGAGTCCCGGTATCACCGGAAGATCGACGTCTCGGGCTTGACGAAGATCGTGACCACGAACGGCAGGACGGTCTTCCTCGCCGAGGGCACGGCCGACATCACGCTACCGACCGGTCCGCCGCCGGATCCGCTGAGCGAGGTGACGATCGAGGTCGTCGCGCGGACAAACCCGGCGCCGTCGACGGTGCGCTACGGCCTCGTCGATCGCGAAGGCCCTGGCGACATCGCGTTCTTTCTCGGGATCGACGGGAGTCTGCGTTGCGGCAGCGCCGCGTCCGTCAGCCCGCCGAACACGGACGACGGCGGCCTCGCTCATCGCGCGTGCGTTCGCGCGCTCGGTCGCTCGGAGTCTTTCTTGCGTGGCCAGCGCGTCGGCTCCTTCGACGGCGGCGATCCGGCGCTGACGCCGGCGGCGGAGGCGTTCTCGCTGCTCTCGAACAGCCCGAACGGCGATCCGTTCCTCGGCGAGGTCCGCTCGATCCGCATCTACTCCCGCGCCAAGACGGCAGAAGAGCTGGCCGCTGCGGCGAGGGATGTGACGCCCTAGCGCGCCAGCGCCGCAAGCGCCGGAAATCACTGTCACTTTCACAAAATTAAAGTTTGAAGCAATTTTATTCAAACCGACTTTGACTTTGTTTGGTTCTGAACTACTACGTCCGCATGCCTCGACTGGTCGTTCGGTGTCCGAGCTGCGAAGGCGAGCTCCTCGCGACGCGCCTGACCTGCCGCTCGTGCGCGACCGCGCTCGAGGGGAAGTTCGAGATCCCCGCGCTCCTCCAGCTCGCCACCGACGACCTCGCGTTCGTCACCGCGTTCGTTCGCACGAGCGGCAGCCTCAAGGCGGTCGCCCAGCAGCTCCGCGTCAGCTACCCGACGGTGAGAAACCGCCTCGACGAGATCCTGCAGAAGCTCGATCGCCTCGAGAAGGGCGTCGACGAGAAGCGCCATGCGATCCTCGACGCCCTCGAGCAGGGCAAGATCACGGCGGAGGCCGCCGCCGAAGAGCTGAAGAAGGTGGGGCTGTGACCACGCCCGAAGAGCGCATCAAGGAGCTCGCGCGCAAGAACGCGATCGGCTCCGTCGACGCGGCGCGCCTCCTCGCGAGCGTCAAGCCGACCACGCCGGTCGCGGCGCCGGGCTTCGATCCGTTCCGCCGCTACGGCGCCGGCCTCCTCGCAGGCGCGGGCGTCATAGCGGGCGCGGCGAGCCTCGCGCTCGCGCCGCTCCACGTTCACTTCCCCGGCTTCCTCGACATCATGCGCAGCGACGCCGCGATCGGTACGAGCCGCGCATGGATCGAGCAGGCCGCCGCGTTCCCGCTCGCGGCCGCCGTCTTCTGGGTCGCGGGGCGGCTCGCGGTCGGTCGCGGCGCGCGCCCCGTCGACATGCTCGCCACCGTCGGCTTCGCGCGCGTCCCCGCCGTCCTCTTCGCGCTGCCCGTCGCGCTGAGCGGCGTCACCGCCCTCGCGCTGCTCACCCTCGTGGGCCTCGCGCTCCAGATCCTCCTTCTCGTCCTCGGCTTCCGCAGCGCCACCGGCGCCACGGGCGGTCGACTCGCGGCCGGCGTCGTCGGCGGCATCGTCGCCGCGGAGGTCCTCGCCAAGCTCCTCGTCTCCGTCGCTCCCTGACCCTCATCCATCATCCGAATGCCAGGCGCGCCCCGACCCGCGGGTCGCGCGAAGGGACCCTTTTGCCATGAAATCGCTCTCCGCTCTCGCGCTCTCCGCTCTTCTCGTCGCCTCCGGCTGCAACGCCACCACCTCCGAGGAGGCGGTCACCAGCGACAGCGCCCTCGAGGGCGACGCCGCCTGCGCCGCGGAGGCCGCGCGCTTCGACGCGCAGCTCGCGCGGATCCCCCACGCCACGTACGACGCGGTGATGGAGACGAAGACCGCGTGCGGGACGCGCTTCCACACGGTGGGGCCGACGCACGTGGACGAGCATCGCCTGGTCCGCGTGGGCAGCATGACGAAGTCGTTCGTCTCGGTCGTCACCCTGCAGCTCGTCGCCGAGGGCAAGGTGAAGCTCGATGACCGTCTCGACGTCTACCTCCCGGACGTGCCCTCGTTCGCGTCGGGCGTCACGGTGCGCCAGATCCTGCAGCACACGAGCGGTCTCTTCAATTACACGGAGACGCAGGAGTTCTGGACCGCGCTCTCGGCGCATCCGGATCAGCCGATCTCGGTCGACGAGATCCTGGCGCTCTCCGCGGCGCGGCCCGCGTACTTCGCGGCCGGCGGCGGCTGGCACTACTCGAACACCAACTACATCCTCGCCGGTCTCCTCGTGGAGAAGGTCGACGAGCGCCCGATCGCGGAGTCGATCCGCGCGCGCATCCTCGAGCCGAACGATCTCCACGAGACGTTCTTCGACGGCGAGGAGACGGTGGCCGGCGTGATGGTGCCCGGCTTCGACAAGAACGGCGTCGACGTGACGAACACGTACGATCTCTCGTGGGCGTGGGCGGCCGGGGCGATGGTCTCCACACCTCCCGACATGACGCGCTTCCTCGAGCTCCTCGGCTCCGGCCGGCTCCTGCCGCCGGCGGAGCAAGCGGAGCTCACGACGAAGGTCGCCACGCCGCAGCCGGGCCTCGGCTACGGCCTCGGCGTGTTCATGAGCGACGCGTCGATCACGGGCGGGCTGGGCCCCGCCATCGGCCACGGCGGTGACATCATGGGTTATCACTCGTGGGGCCTGTATTTCCCGGAGAAGAAGGTCACCTTCTTCGGGTGCGTCGCGAGCGATCGCGGCAACGGCAACGACGTGATGGTGGCTGCCCTGACCGCGATGCTCGGGCCCTGAAGGCGCCGCAGATTCGCTAGACTCGAGAGGCGATGGCGAGCGCGCCCGACGACGAGATCACGCCGCCGAGCGTCTACTTCAATCGCCGTGCGCTCCTGAAGGGCGGCCTCCTCGCCGCGAGCGCGGCCGCCACGGCGGGGCTCTATCGCGTCCTCAACGGCGTCGGTCACGAGGCGACGGAGACGAAGAAGCTGGCGTCGCTCGTCGTGCCGCCCGACGCCGGGGCGAGCGGCTTCCGGGTCGAGGGCGAGGCGCTCACCGCGCTCGCCTCGATCACGAACTACAACAACTTCTACGAGTTCACGACGAGCAAGGAGGGCGTGGCCAAGGCGGCCTCGAGCTTCGACACGCGAGGGTGGACGGTCGACGTCGGCGGGCTCGTGCACTCACCGAAGACCTTCGACCTCGACGACCTCCGTCGCCTCGCGCCGGCGGAGGAGCGCGTCTATCGCATGCGCTGCGTCGAGGCGTGGTCGATGGTCATTCCCTGGGCGGGATTCTCGCTGTCGAAGCTCCTCGACGTGGTGAAGCCAAGGAGCTCCGCGCGCTACGTCGCTTTCCAGACCCTGCTCGATCCCGCGCGCATGCCGGGGCAGCACACCGAGGTCCTCGACTGGCCGTACGTGGAGGGCCTCCGGCTGGACGAGGCGATGCATCCGCTCGCGATCCTCGCGACTGGCCTCTACGGACGGGAGCTGCCGGCGCAAGACGGCGCGCCGGTGCGCCTCGTCGTCCCGTGGAAATACGGATTCAAGGGCATCAAGTCGATCGTCCAGATCACCCTCACGGATCTGCCTCCGCACACGACCTGGAATCGTCAGGCGCCGCGCGAATATGGCTTTTACGCGAACGTGAATCCCGACGTCCCGCATCCGCGCTGGAGCCAGGCGACGGAGCAGCGCATCGGGGAGACGGGGCGGCGAAAGACGCTTCCATTCAACGGCTACGCCGAGCAAGTGGCCAGTCTCTACGCGGGAATGGATCTGCGTGTCCACTTCTGAGGAAGACGAGATCGCCGCGTTTCGTCCGCGTTTCAGGCCCGAGCCGGCCTTCTTGCGCCGGCTCGCGTTCGTCAATGCGGCGGTGCCGATCGCCCTCCTGACGATCGACGCGATACGCCACGAGCTCGGCGCGAACGGGGTCAATCATGCGATTCACACGACGGGAATCGTCGCGCTCGTCTGTCTCACGCTCTCGCTCGCGATCACCCCGTTGCGCCGCCTCACGGGCTGGGCGGCCGTGGTCGCCATGCGCCGGACGCTCGGCCTCTTCGGATTTGTCTATCTCGTCGTCCATTTCGCGATCTTCTTCCTGTTCGATCGCGAGGCGAGCGTCTCGAGCACGGTGACCGAGATCTTCGCGCGCCGCTACCTCTTCATCGGCACGGTCGGGCTCCTCCTCTTCGTGCCGCTCGCCGTGACGTCGACCGACGGCATGATCTCGCGCCTGGGGCCGCGACGCTGGAAGCGGCTGCATCGCCTCGCTTACCTGGCGACCTCGCTTGGCGCGCTCCACTACGTCCTGCTGGTCAAATCGGACCTGCGCCAGCCCCTCGCGTTCGCGGGCATCATCGGCCTCCTCCTCGTGTCACGCGCCGTCCTGCGCCGGACGAAGGCGAAGCCGCGCGCGACGTGGTCCGGTGAGCTCGAGGTCCTTCGCGTGACGGAGGAGACCCACGACGTCCGCACCTTCCGACTCGGCCCCCCGGGAGGCGGGCCGCTCCCGTTCGAGCATCGGCCGGGGCAGTACCTGAACCTGTCGCTCGACATCGACGGGCGGCGCGTGAATCGCTCGTACACGATCAGCTCGCCCGCCACGGCGCGGGAATGGGCGGAGATCACCGTGAAACGAGCGCCCGAAGGCCGCGCGTCGCGCCATCTCCACGAGGCGATTCGCGAGGGCGCGCTCCTGCGCGTGACGGCGCCGGCCGGGCGGTTCGTGTTCGACGGGACGTCGAGCGAGCACGTACTCCTCCTCGCGGGCGGGGTCGGCATCACGCCGCTCATGGCCATCATCCGCACGTTGACGGCGCGGGCCTGGGGCGGAAGGATCGACCTCGTCTACTCCGTGCGCACGGCGGCCGATCTGGTCTTCGGTGCGGAGCTGACCGAGCTCGCGCAGCGCTCCCCGAACCTCCGCGTGCACACCACCTTCACCCGCGAAGGTCCGCGGCGTCCCATCGACGGCGCGCTCCTCCGCGCGCTCGTCCCCGACCTGCGCCGCGTGCCGGTCTACCTCTGCGGCCCGGAGCCGATGATGCGCGCGATGGGCGTGGTCCTCGCCGAGCTCGGCGCCACGAACGTCCACACGGAGGCGTTCCTCTCGCCCGAGCGCGCGGCGGGGGACGAGGTCGAGCGGGAGGACGAGGGCGGCGCGTCCGGCCCGCGCACGGTGCAGTTCGCGTCCACGGGCGAGACCGCGGAGGTGACCGGAGAGCAGACGCTCCTCGAGGCGGCGGAGGACGCCGGCGTCGACATCCCCTCCGACTGTCGCTCGGGCATCTGCGGTCAGTGCAAGACACGCCTGCTTCGCGGTCGCGTGGCGATGGAGAACCAGGACGCGCTCACGGCGGACGACCGCAAGAAGCGGCTCGTCCTGGCGTGCCAGGCGCGGCCGGTGGGCGCCGTCGTCGTCGACGCCTGACGCGCCGGCGTCTATTCGAGGGTCACGGGAGAGAAGAGCCTCGTGTCATGTGCGGGGGTCGAGCTGTCCGGCGGGCCGTGCGGCTCCTGCGCCCAGAGGAGGTAGCTCTTCTGCTCGATCCCGTCCGAGAGGAGCGCGTCCACGAAGAGCGTCTGGCCGGAGCGCAGCTCCTCGCCGAGGACGATGCGAACGACGACGCGATATCCGGCGGCGGTCGTGGAGACGGTGGCCAGGTCGTAAGGGAGCACGGCCGTGCCGTTGGTCCGATACGCGGCCTGTCCGAACCGATTCACGATCACCTGGTGCTCCCGCGCTCCGAAGGCGACGGCCCGGTTCGGATCGGTCGAGACGTAGACCTCGAACGAGTCGCTCATGAAGACGGGGGCCCCACCGTCCGGATGCCGATCCGACGTCGGATCCGTCACGTCCGCGCGGACCCAGAGCGTGGTCGGCTCCCACTCGAGGAACACGATCGCGCTCGCGCTCGGCGTGCCCTGGACCAGCGCGGCGGTGGACGGATCGAGCACGAGCGAGGGGCAGCCCCGGAAGACGTGCTCCGTCCCCGACGGCACCCCCGCGCGAGCGATGATCGCGGTGCGCGAGCCGCCGTCGCGCGCGTCGCCGAGGAGCGGCGGACAGGGCGCGGCACCGTCGGCGCCGGCCTCCACCGCGGCGTCCGGCGGTCGGGTCGTGCTCGTCGCGTCGAGGCCGCCGTCGGTGGCGGAGGAAGGATCGACGATCTCGTACTCGGAGAGCCCGCTCACCGCCGCGCACCCGGTGACGGCGCCGAGGGCGAGACGTGCGAGCCATCGCTTCATTCGAGCGTGACCGGGGAGAAGAGGCGGGGATCGCTCGAAGGGTACGGCTCCGGCGGTGGGGGGTGGGGTTCCTGGGCCCAGACGAGGAAGCTCGCCTGCTGGATGCCGTCACTGAGGAGCGCGTCGAGATAGAGGCGCTTGCCGGAGGTGAAGCCTCCGCCGAGGAGCTGGCTCTTCACGCGGATGACCGCGCGGTATCCCGTCGCCGTCTTCGTCGCGAACGCGTCCGGGTAGCTCGACGGTGGGCCCGCCGTGTCGTGGAGGGTGACGCCGCGGTGGTCGACGATGATCTGGTGATCGAGGCTCCCGTAGCTCGACGTGCGATCGGGATTGGAGGAGACGTAGAGCTCCACCGAGTCGTTGTCGTATGGCGTGTCGTCCGTGCCGACGACGTTCGCGTCCTCGACGTCGAAGCGGATCCAGAGCGCGGACGGCTCCCACTCGAGGAGCACCTTCGCCGTTGCCTTCGGAGAGCCGTGGACGAGGGCCGCCGTCGAGGAGTCGAGCACGAACGAGACGCACTCGCGAAAGACGTGCGCCGCGAGCCCTGCGTCGGGAGCGTTCGCGGCCGACGCGCGCGCGATGATCGCGCCGCGCGACTTGCTGTCCGTGGGGACGGGGACGAGCGGCGGACAGCCCGCGTCGCTCTCCGCGACGGGCGCGTCGACCGGCGCGTCGGCCACCTGGCTCGCATCGGCGGGCTCGATCGTCGAGCCGTCGACCCCGCCCGGTCCCGCGTCGCTCGTCGCGTCGGGCGTCATCCCCTCCGGGGCGACGCCGGTGACCCCAAGGCCGCACGCCGCGGGCGCGAGCACGGCACCCGCGACCACGACGAGTCCACGTATCGCCCACGAGAATGCGCGCACGGGTACTCGAGATCCTATCGTGAGGTAATCTGCCCGCCATGGGAAACGTCTACGTCATCGTGACCGGTCTCGTGCTCCTCGCCGCCTGCGGAAAGAAGGAGACTCCGGCGACGGGAACGGTGGCGAGCGCCACGCCCGCGCCGGCGACGAGCGGCGGTCCGCCCGCGGTCGTCACGCCGCCCGGCGCACCCCCGCCCGACGGGAAATACGAGCGTGTCGTGGTCGACGGAGTGACCGTTCCGATGGTGCAGGTCATGAACGGTGGACAGATCTTGCTGGTCGACACCGACGGCGCCAAGCCGCGTACCTGGGAGGAGCAGTACAAGCGGAAGCGCGACCTCCCGAACGGCCAGTACGACCTTCACAAGACCAACACGAACAAGAACGACACGTTCGAGGACGACGCGATCGATCGCGAGGGCCTCTGGGTCATCGACGCGAAGGCCAACGTCACGAAGCACTGAGCGGCTTCGCCTCAGTACGCGAAGCGCTTCGCGAACGACGCGGCGATGGCGACGTCGCCGCGCTCCGGCTGCCGGCCCGCCGCGAGCTGGCGCATCAACGTGCCGACCGTGTCGACGACCTCGTGCGGACTGCCTGGACACGCGACGCACTCGAGCGCGTCGTTGTCGGCGTGGTGCGGGACGGTCACGCCGGCGCGCAGGAGCTCGTGCTTGACCGCCGCGAAGCGATTGACGAGCTCGCCCAGCGCCTCCGTCTTGGGAACCATCGCCGCGATCGCGATGGCGATCGCCTGCGGATCGCGGCACGAGACGTCGAGCACGTTCGAGCGGCGCAACAGGTCGGTCGCCGCCGCCACGCGCTCGATGATCTGCGCCGGCATGCCCGTCGCCGACATGAGCCGAGCTGCGTACTTGAAGTAGATCTCCGGCGGTGCGCCGCGGCCCACGCCGACGAACAGACGCGTGAGGCCGTTCATGAGCTCGACGTAGCGCTGGAGGCCCTTCGTCACGGGATCGAACGCGAGGAGCGACTTCGCGGTGCCGAGGACGATCGGCGTCGCGGGGAATCCGGCGCCGAGGAGCGCCGCCTCCGCGTCGCGGAGGCGCGCCGCCGCCGCTTGCGGGGAGCCGAAGCGGCTCGCGTTGCGCGTGCACGTGACCGCGACGTCCGGCGTGAGCGCGCTGTTGATGCCCATGCGGTACGCGTCGAGCGCGGCCGCGGTCGGCGCTCCGCTCTTCACGAGACCGATGACGACCTGCTCCCGGTTCTTCCGGACGTAGCCGAGGCCGGTGGAGAGCGTGCGGACCTCCTCCGAGAAGGCCCGCATCTTCGCCTCGCTCTTGTCGAAGGAGTGAACGAACTTGGCGAGGGGCATCGATCCGAAGCGCTCCATGCGGACGCGCAGGGATCGTCGAATGCGCCAGCCCTTGTGCGTCATCGCGTAGTGCTCGACGCCGAGCTGCGGACAGCAGACGTAGCGCGTCTCCGGGGCGACCTGCTGCGCGTCGACCACGAGCTTCACGAGCGGCGTCACGAGCCGCGGATCGGAGAGGTACACGAGCGCGCGGCGCATCGCGACGCGGCTCGCCTCGCGTCGCGCGAGCTCTTCTTTGCTCGTCTTGATGCGGTACCAGTCCTTCTTCAGCTCCTCCTCGGTCGCGCGGAGGACGCGGGACAGCGTCGGCACCGCGTTCGGATCGCCGACGTCGGTGTTCGCGTGCTCGCGGACGATGGGGCGGAGCCAGGCGAGGGTCGCGAGATCGTCGGGCATCGCCTCCACCACGATCCCGAGCTTGAGGAGCTCTTCGATCTCCTCGCTCGTGACGACGAGCTCGTTCTTCTCGAGCCCGCGGAGGACGACCGCGGCGCGTTCACAGTTCATCATGGCTTGGAGCTCCGTACGGCGATGGCGGTGCGAAGGGCAGAGACGGGCGTGCGCTCGGCGGCGAGCATGACGGGAGGGCCGCCCTTGGTCGCGCGCGCCTGCTCGAGCACACGGAAGATCGGCCCTTCCGCGCGCTCGCGCGGGGGCGCGAGGCCGTCCCATACGAGCTGGACGCCGAGCACGCCGGCCGCGCGGACCGCCTCGACGAGCGCCGGCAAGCGACGGAGGCCGGGCTCCGTCACGCGTACGATCGCGATCTTGCCCTCGATCCGTTTCTCGGGCGCGCTCGAGCCGAGCGCGGCGAGCCGGCGAAAGGTGCGGAGGCGAACGACGGGGTAGCGCGGCGGCGCGGGGACGTCGCGGAGCGCGGCCTCGATCGCGTGCTCGAGCGCCTCTGCCAGCGCGGGGCTCTTCACCGCGATCTCCACCCCGGTCTCCTCGAATCGCACCATCCTCATGACTCGACCCGCTTCTCGCGGAAGAAGCAGTTGTTCATGCAGGTGAGCGGGCACGCGTCCACGAGGGCGCGCGTCTTCGCGTAGGCGCGGCTGTTCCAGAGCGTGCGGAGCTTCGTGATGCGGGCGTCGCCATGGGACCAGGGCAGGCGGTAGCACGGCTTGATCTGACCGCGATGATCGACGGCGAGGAAGTGCTCGCCCACGCGGCACGCGACGCCGAGCGCGTCGCGCGACGAGTCGCGGAAGTAGCGGCGAAACAGGGCCAGCCGCTCCTCGGACGCGTGCACGAACTTGCCGAGCTCCGCCTTCAGCGCGTCGAGCTCGTCGAACATGGCGTCGAGCGGCTCGTGATGCGCGCGGGCCGGCCAGAGGCGGCCGAGGAGGATGAGGTCGTCGCGGCGGACGATCTCGTCGCCGCGGATCGAGCCGTGCTGCAGGTTGACCGGCTGGATGTTGATGCCATTGGCGCCCTCGTCCTTCGCGCGCCGCACGAGGGCGGGGATCTCCGCGAAGTTCTCCTTCTGGATCACGGTCGAGACGTTGACGCTGAGCTTCGAGCCGCTCGCCGCTTCCCGCGCGCGCGCCAGACGGCGGACCGCGCGCCAGGCGTTGTCGCCGGCCTTCGCCACGCCGACGATCGCATCGTGCGTCGCCTCCGTCGCGCCGTGGATCGAGACGGAGACGGAGATCACGGAGGCCGCGAGCTCGCTCGCGATCTTCTCCGAGATCGGGAAGCCGTTCGTGGTGATGGTCACGAGGTGCCCGAGCGCGTTCGCGTGCCGGATGTGGTCGAGCATGGCCGGATCGCGGAAGGGCTCGCCTGCGCCGGTGAGCGCCACGCGGCGGATGCCCCACGCCGCCGCCTCCTCGATGAGCGCGTCGACCTCCGCCGCGGAGATGGTGCCCGGATCGCGCGACTTCGCACGATTTCCGCACATGTTGCACTCGAGGCCGCAGAGATCGTTCGTCGAGATGTCGAGCGCAGGCGGCGGCAGCGTGTACGGGCGGCCGTTCGTCATCGTGAGCGGGAGGCGGAGCCGGCGCAGCGTCGGCGCGAGCTCGCCTTCGTGCGCGACGACGGTCCGGTCCTCCGCCAGGTCCTCCGCGCGGAGCACGACCTCGATCGTGCGAGGCCTCTCGATCTCGCGGGCGGCGCGGGACAGGAGCCCGAGGTTGCCGGGGTCCACGAACCAGCGCAGCCGTCCGCCGGCCTTCAGCGCGTCGCGATACGCGGCGAGCGCGAGGCCCGGCTCGTCCGGGGTCCCGGCTTCGAAGAGATCCGTCATGCGCGCGAGACCTCGTGCGTGGCGGCGATGAGATCGTGCGTCCCGCCCCGGCAGCGATTGCAGACGGGCATGGTGCTGCGGTCCTTCAGCATGGACGCCCGGAAGGCACGGTAGCGCTCTCCTCTCCAGATGCTGGCGAACGGGGCATCGAAGACATTTCCCATCACGAACTCGTCGCCCATGTCCGGGCGGAGATAGCAGCACGGTGTCACGGAGCCGTCGACGTTCACGACCGTGTGGTCCCAGGCCATCGTACAGAACGGATGGCGGATGTTCGGTGTCGTCGCGTCATCCTCGTAGCGCGAGAGGAGGCGCGTCACGGGGACGAGGTTCTTCGTGGCGTCGTCCTCCGCGCCCACCGTCTTCACGCGCAGCGCGTCGACGCCCCACTCCGAGGCGAGGCGGTGCATCTCCGGGAGCTCGTGCTCGTTGTGGCGCATGGCGATGAACTGCAGCTCGATCCGCGGCTTCTTCAGGCCCAGGCGCTGCTTCTCGGCGCAGAGCCAGGCGACGGAGGTGGCGACCTTCGCGAAGTCTCCATCGCGGCGGAAGGTCTCGTACGTGGCCTGGCTCGCGCCGTCGACGCTGAGGATGAGGACGTCGAGCCCGGACTCGAGCAGCGCCCGGCCGCGCGCGCCGTCGAGGAAGTGCACGTTGGAAGAGACCTTCACGACCCCGACCCCCGCCTCCTTCGCGCGTGCGATCATGGCCGGGAGCTCGCGATTGAGGAGCGGCTCGCCGTAGTTCCAGAGCGCGAGGTTCCGGAGCCTCGGCTTCAGCGCGTCGAGCGCGACGTCGAAGCGCGCGAGTGTCATCTGCGGGAGCGGCTTGATCTTGCCGGTGCCGGTCGGGCAGGTCGGGCAGGTGAGGTTGCAGAGGTTCGTCGGCTCGATCATCGCCGTGTCGGGGCCGCCGGCGGGGGTCTCCGAGAGGTAGCGCATCAGCTCCGGCGGCGGTACGACCACCGCGCCCCGAGAGGCGAAGAAGCGACGCAGTGCGTGTGTCTCGGGGACGGCGGTGACGGCGAGATCGCCGCGATGGCGCGCCTCCTCTGTGAGAAAGAGGCGGAGCGTCTTCACCTTCGCGAGCGCCGCGGGCGAGAGCGCCTGCACGGCGCCGAAGAGCGCGGCACCGGTGGGATGAGGGACGCCGTGCACGAGCTCGACGTCGGCGAGGCTCGGGAGCGCGTAGGTCGCGAAGTCGGCCTCGAGGAAGCGACGGAGCTTCACCTCCACGCGGGGCGCGTGGCCGAGTAGAGCGCAGTCCTCGAGCGCGTCGGGCAGGCGCCGCGCGCCGTCGGCGGTGGCGCGGAGGCGCACGATCTGGCCCCGATCGATCGCGGTGCGGAGGTGGCGGCGCCGGACCTGGCGCTCCTCTCGCTCCGCCTGTGCGTGACGTTGCGCGAGGCGGACGAGCTCGGCGCCGCCCGTGACGGCGCGTGCTTCGCGGTCGCTCCAGAGAGCGAGGAGGCGTGTCGCAGCGGCGGCCTCGGAGAAGCTCTTCTCGACGCGCACGCGGCCCGCCTCGCCGAGCCGCCGGGCGCGCGCGGGGTCTCGCAGGAGGCTCGTGATCGCCTCGGCCGCCGCGGTCGCGTCGCCCGGAGGGATGAGGAGCCCCGTGATCCCGTCGGCGATCGCCTCCGGCATGCCACCCGTGCGCGAGGCGATGGTGGGGAGCCCGCTCGCGGCGGCCTCGAGGAGCGCGACGCCGAAGCCCTCGACGTCGGCTGCCTCCTCGTCCGCGAGCAGCGCGAATGCGGAGGCGAGGCGGTAGAGCGAGGGCAGCTCGTCCTCGCCGACGAAGCCGGCGGGGACGACCCGCGACGCGACGCCTTTCTCGCGCGCGAGGTCGAGGAGCTCGCGGGTCATGGCTTCGCTCGCGCCCGTGAAGATGTACTTGAGGCGTGGCCGCGCGACCTTCGCGAGGGCCTGAATGACGGTGCGATGGCCCTTTCGCGGGGCGAGGCGCGACACGGTGAGGATGACCTCGTCGTCGGGCGCGAGCCCGAGCCGCTCCGCGAGGCGGGCGTCGCGGGGGCCGGGCGCGAAGCGTCGCGCGTCGACGCCGTTCTCCACCGTGTGCAGAGCCCGTGGATCCACGCCGTTCGTCTCGGCGAGGCGGCGCGAGAACTCGGAGACGGCGACGACCGCGTCGGCCGCGGAGAGCCCGGCGATCTGGGCGGCGCGGTAGGCGGCGGGCTCGTCGCCGGACGTGACCCACGGCGCGAGCAGATCGTTCCCGTGCACACTGCATGTAACCGTGGCGGGCAGGGCGGCGCGGAGGTCGGGGATCCACGGCCCGAGCCCCGCGTTGCAGAGGTGGATCACGTCTGGCACGTCGCGGAGGGCGCGGTCGATCGTGAGGTGCAGATCCGGTCGAAGGTCGATCCGGCCGGGGGGGGCGAGCGGCGTGTAGAGCGGCACGACGACGCCTTCGCCGAGGCCGCTCGCGATGCGCGCGCCGAGGCGCTTCGTCGTGTAGACCTTCACCTCCACGCCGCGCGCGAGGAGCTCGCGCGCGAGCGAGCGCGCCACCGTCTCCATCCCTCCGAGCTTCGGCGCGAAGTCGTGCGCGACGAGGACCACGCGTGACGGCCGCGCCTGGCGCGCGCGCCAGATGGGGGAGAGCACCGCCTCGGCCGCGGCGCGGTTCTTCGGCGCGAGCGGCAGGCGCGCGTGGGCGTCGGACATGGCGGCGAGCGCGCCCGGCTCGAGGAGGAGCCGCTCGAGCCGATCCGCGATCGAGCGCGCCTCGGGACGCGCGAGCACGGCCGCCCCGACGCGCGCGAGGCGCTGGGCGCGGAGGCGCTGGTCCTCCGCCTTGCGGTACGCGGGGACGAGGATCGCCGGCTTCTTCAGGGCCCGGAGCTCGGCGACGGCGTTGTAGCCGGCCTGCGAGACGACGAGCGTGGCGCCCGCCAGGAGCGACGCGAGATCGCTCGCGGTGCGGAGGACGGTGAGCCCGTCATAGCGCACGTCCGGCGGCGCCCCGTAGGGACCGGTGACGAGGACGGTCTCGAGCGCGGGCACTCGCGCGCGCGCGAGGAGATGCGCGTCGGCGACCGCGCGGAAGTAGCGCGCCGCGTCCACCGGTTGTCCACCGCCGCCGCCGACCGCGACGACCTGCGCTCGCTCTCCCACGCCGCGGGGGGGAAGGGCGCGCACGATCGGACCGACGAGCACGACCGGCGCGCCTTCGTAGGGCTCGAGGCCGACCTCGCCCGGATCGTGCGGCACGACGATGCGATCGAAGAGGAGCGGCGCGCCGCTCGCGACGAACGAGCGGAGCGCGTCCGGACGAAGCTCGCGCTGCACGAGGACGGCGCGCGCGCCGATCGACGCGAGCCGCGCCACGATGGAGAGCGGCGGGTGCGTGTCGAAGACGACGAGATCGGGCGCGAAGGCGGCGAGCGTCGCGAAGAATGCGGCCTCCTCCACGCGCGGCGGAAGCGCGACGTGTACGCGCGTCGGGTCCGCGTGAGGCTCGTCGAGGCGCGGCGGAAACCGCACGAAATCGAGGCGCGCCGCGGTGAGCATCGCGGTGTCCTTCGCGTTCGTGAGCACCAGGAGCTCCGCCGCGGGGACGAGCGCGCGGATCTCCTCTGCGATCGCGACGGCGCGGACGAGATGTCCGAGCCCGACGCCGTTGATGGCGTGGAACGCGACCTTCATCCGCGCCCCGTCGCGAGGTCGAGGAGCGCCTCGGCGGCGCGCCGGGCGCCGCTGGGCGGGATCGCGCGGAGCGGCCTCATCGAGGCGATCGCGGGCGCGAGCGCCTCGTCGTCGAGCGGCTCGACGCCGAAGCGTCGCGCGCGCGCCGCTTGATCGTCGTAGGGGCGCGCCTGCGCGAAGAGCACGCTCGGGACGCCGGCCCGCGCGAGCTCGTGCGCGGTGTTGTAGCCCGCGGGCGCGACCGCGCCGTCGAAGGCTGGGAGGTAGGGCGAGAGGGGCGCGGCGTGGATGCGGATCACGCGGTCGTCGGCGATGGGCGGCGCGCTCGCGAGCGGCCCGAGCGCGAGCGCGACGGTGGCGTCCTCGATCGCGCGCGCGATCCGCTGCGCGCGCTGCGTCGCTTCCTCGTCGCCGCCGCCCCCGGCCGCCACGAGCAGCACGCGACCTTGCGAGGGCAGACCGAGCGCGCGGCGAGCCTCGGCGCGGGGCAGCGTCTCGCGCTCGAGCGTGATGGGCGGCACGTGCACGCACCGGCAGGCGAGCGAGCTCTCGATCGGGGTCGGATCATCCGCGAGGATCGCGAGGTCGACGAGCTCGAGGCCGTCCGCGAGCATCGGCTCGGCCTGCGCCTCCGCGGGGACGTGACGGCGAACGAGCGCGCGGCGCGCGTAGCCGAGATCGATCCCCGCGAGCTCGCGATGCGGACCGAGGGGGAAGGTGTCGACCACGACGAGGTCGGGCGCGAGCGCGCGGGCCACGCCTTCGATGGCGCCGCTCACGAGGCGGCGGCGTTCGGTATCGGAGAAGCCGGCCCGTCGCGCGATGGCGGGCGCGGGGAGCTGCACCACGACCGTCCCCGAGCCCGCGAGCAGCGCGTGTGCCTGCGAGGTGGTGGCGAGCACGGTTCGTAGCGCGACGTCGCGGTCGCGCGCGACCCGTGCGAGCGCGTCCGCGATCGCGATCATGCGCGCGACGTGACCGGCGGAGAGCCCGTCGTTGGCGACGAGCAGGACCCTCAGCGGGCGCTCGTTCGACGCGCCGTTCACGACACGTCGTAGTCGGGGGTCGCGAGGCCGGCCGGCTCGTCGTTCCGGCGGTCGAGGTCGACGTTGTACGCGGCGCGGTCACGGTCGCGACGCCACGCGTCGTCGTCGTCGAAGCGCTGCTCGCCTTGCGGCTTCACGGGCGGCCTCCGGCGCGGCGGCGGGTGGTGATCCTCCCAGAGGTAGCGCTGGTAGAGCCCGCCGGTCGTGTACCAGGTGCTCCAGTGGGTCGAGGGATCGTGAAGGACCGGCCAGAGGTTCGGATCGAGGCGGCGCGACTGGAGGTAGGCGCGTCGATCGGCGGGGCGAAGGTTCTGGCGGCGCAGCTCCTCGAAGAACGCCTCCGAGCCGGCGGGCTGGTAGACCGCCTCGATCGTCGCGATGCCCTTCTCCGTGAGGCGGTAGCGATCGTGGAGGGGCCACACGCGGTCCCAGCGCGCCACGTAGCCCTCGGCCTCGAGCTGCTGGAAGATGTCTCGCTGCGGGTGGTCGTCTGGGATCGGCCAGTCGATGATGTCGCCGTCGTAGAGGTGGCGAAGAATCAGGAAAGCCGTCGGGATGGCGTTCGGATCCGCGAACCGCATGCCTGGCATGCTATTCTGGCGAACGTGGCGACGGAGCAGTCTTTCGACAGGTGGTTCATCTTGACGAGCGCGGACGCGATGGCGAGTCGCTCCTACTCGACCGAGGAGATCGTGGACGCGTACAACCGCGGTGTGCTTCGCGATCGGACGGTCGTTTACCACCGCTTCGCTTCGCGTCGAGAGGCGATAACGGTCAAGGATCTCGTCGCGAAGGCGCGCAACAAGAAGCTCTGAGCGGGGGTGAAGCGCTGGCAGCGTTGGGGAGCGCAGGCCCTGATCGGCCTCGTCACGCTGCTCCTCGTGCCGCGCTGGCTCGCGGGCGCGGGCGCGAGCGCCTACTTCGACGGTGAGGTGGAGGCGCAGGACGCGCTCGCGCGGACCGTGATCGCCGGCATCGAGGCCCAGGACGGCCCGACCGCGTATCGCACGGGCAACCTTCGCTTCGACGGCCAGTCGACGGTGGCGATCCATCAGATGGCGCTCCTCGGCCTCGGCCAGATCGTCCTCGAGCATCCGGAGAAGCGCGCCGCATATCTCCCCGCGATGCGCGCGGCGGCAGCGCACCTCGCGGACCCGTCGACGATCGCGTACGCGGATCACGTCTACGAGAAGAAGGCGGACCGCAAGCACGACGAGGGGCACGCGTATCTCGGCTACACGAACCTCGGGCTCTCGATGCTCCGTCTGATCGACCCCGAGAACCCGCACGCCGCGCTGAACGACCAGATCACGGCGGACCTCGCGCGCGGGATCGAGGCCTCGCCGCACGGCATGATCGAGACGTATCCCGGCGAGACGTGGCCGCCGGACGTGGCCGCGGTCGTCGGGTCGATCGGCCTTCATGCGCGCGCGACGAGGACGGACCGCACGGCGCTCCTCGCGACGTGGGCGGCGCGTTTCGAGCCATGCGCGGTCCATCCCGGGTCCGGCCTCCTCGTCCAGCGCGTCGTGTCCGGCGGCTGCGTGGCGGAGGACGCGCCGCGCGGGTCGGGGACGGCGATCGCGGCCTACTTCCTCTCGTTCGCCACGCCGGCCCTCGCGAGGAGGCTGCATGGCGCGCTCGCGTCACAGCTCGCGGTCGACGTGCTCGGCTTCGGCGGCGTCCGCGAGTACGTGCGCGGCGCGAGCGGCGAAGGCGACGTGAACGCGGGGCCCATCGTGTTCGGCGTCTCGGTGGGCGCGACGGGCTTCGCGCTGGGCGCGGCGCGATCGCAGGGGGATCGCGCGATGTTCCGCGCGCTCTATCGCTCGACGAGCCTCTTCGGCGTCCCCACGAGCATCGACGGTCGCGAGGCCTTCGCGATGGGCGGCTTCCTCGGAAACGCGCTCCTCCTCGCGATGCTCACGGCAAGGCCTGCGCCGTGAACCGCCGTCGCCTCGCCGCATGGGCGGTCGTGATCGCCGGCTTGCTGCTCGCGAGCTGGCTGCTCGCGCACCGCCTCGCGTCCCAGGATCCGATCGGGGAGGTCCTCCTCGGCCGTGCGGGATCGACGCTGCCGCTGCTCGTCCTCGTCCTCGTCCTGCGCCTCACGGTGCTCATCGTGCTCCCGGCGCTCATGGCGATGAAGATCGCGGGCGTGCTCCTCCGCACGCTCCTCCGCGCGCGACGGTGATCGGCTGGTCTGGAGGGTGACCACTCGAAGCGGCACGGGGTGGCCCTATACTCGGTGGAATGCGGGGACTCTGGGCGTTTGGGCTCGCGTGCGGGTGCGGTCTGTCCGTGCGTGGCGTTGCCCCCGAGGACACGGTCGCGCCCGACGCGACCGTCCCCGACGCGAGCGAGATCGCGCTCGTCGATGCGAGCGCGTCCGATGGCCCGGCGCTGCTCGACGGCGGCGCCGTCCCGGACGCGGATGGTTCGATCGCCGTCCCCGACGGATGCGTCGGGCCGAGCGACTTCACCTACGACGGCGACCCGAACTCGCGGACCGTCGGGGACGGCGGGGTCATCGCGATCGCCATGAAGAAGGACGCGCGCGTGGCGCTCACCCGCACGTTCGACGCGGGGAAGGCCTACACGCGCTCGAAGGTGGAGCTCCTCGTCGACGTCGCGTGGGACGGCACGTGGGGCGCGGGCGGCGGAGACTACGTGCCGTTCTTCCGCCAGTACTTCGGCGCCAAGGACGACGCGCCCGTCAACAACGACGTGGTCATGGCGCAGAACGTCCTCGAGGCTCACATCCGGCCGGGCAGTGACACCCTCGGCCTCGGCGGCATGTCGGTGCCGCAGGCGACGAACGTCACCGTCGTGGTCGCGACGACGTGGCGCTCGGACTCCACGGGCGAGCTCCGGGTCACGACGCCGAGCAAGTCGTGGCCGCTCGCCACTCCGACCGCGAGCGCCGGCGCCACCGCGACCGCGCTCACGCTGGTCATCGGCGGCACGGCGAAGGGCAACATCCCGAACGTGACGATCACGCTTCGTCGCGCGTGCGTCCTGTTCGACCCCTGATCTTCCTCAGGCCGGGAGTGCGGGGCGGGACCTTCGCTCGAAGAACCCCGCGCCGCGCGTGGCCACGAGGGCGCCGAGCGCCATCATCATGACAGCCGTGCTGGCAAGGCCGCCGATCCACGGGATGCAGGTGATGACCAGGAACGCGGCGCAGCCGACGAGCAGATGCACGTAGGCGTTGCTCGTACGATGCCCGGCGACCGCCGCGCCGAACGTGGTGAGCACGGACGTCACCGAGCCATAGAGCGCCAGGACGAGCGCGAGCACGACCGCGATCGCGACGGGGATGCCGATGACCGTGATGCAGAGCACGACGAGCAGCACCGCGAGCGCGAGCGAGCCGAGGAGCGTGCCCACGAGGCCGAGCGCGAACGAGCGCATGGGCCGCGAGGCGATCTCGATGCGCAGGCGCTCCATGCGCGGCGCGAGGAGGGCCATGAGGACGCAGCCGAGGACGAAGAGGAGCGAGGCGCGCGTGAGGGCGCGACCGATGCTGCGCGCGGCGGACGCGAGGCGTGAGGTGGGCTCGGCGGGCTCGTCACGGGGCGCGCCCGTGAAGTCCGCCGCGGGCGCGCCCGTGCTGCTCGCTTTGCCTCCGATGACGGAGCCCTCGTCGCGGTGGATCGACCCGCCCGTGACGTGGACGTCTCCGTCGATCCGGGCGCCGCGCTCGACGCGGAGCTTGCCGCCGAGGACGCTCGCGTCGCCGACGACGTGGGCGCCGGTCTTCACGGTGGCCGAGCCGCCGGTCACGACGACGTCGCCCGTCACGGTGCCCTTCACGACGGCGGAGCCGCCCGTGACGGTCACGTTGTGAACCACCTCGTCGGCCTGGATCACGAGGTTCGTGCCGACGATCTCGCGATCGTCGCCGCGCGCGGTCGGAAACGGGCTCGGGCTCTTCACGGAAGGCGTGCCCAAGGGGTGGGTCCCCACGCTCGCCGGGGCCACGTTGTTCGCGATCGTGAGGAGCGGGCCGTTGCGGTGGGCGACGACGTCACGGCCGACGAAGAGCGCATCGAGGACGGCGTCCGCGGGCTGGTGCTCGACCGCGACGTGGACGTCCGACCCCGCGCGGTCGATCGCGGCGCCGTCCTGGAGCACGAGGCTCCAGCCGGCCTCGTGCGCGAGCTGCTTCAGGGCCTGGCTCGGCGGCCCGTCGACCTCGAGGTCGACCTTCTTCTCGACGGCGGGCCAGTTGCCTTCCTTTTTCACGGTCGCTCCGGCGCTGAGGGGCAGCGCGAAGCTGGTGAGAGCGACGATGGCGAGCGCGGCGAAACGACGGATCATTGCGAGACTTCCTTCTTGGACGAGAGACGAGCGAGCGCGAGGCCCGCGAACACGAGACAGGCGGCGGCGACGTAGGTGGCGATGAGGCCCAGCGTGGAGCTGCTGCTCCCGTCGAGGCGGGCGGAGAGGGTGGCGAGACCGCGCGTGGCGCTCGAGAGCTGTCGCGCGGGAGCGGCCACCGCGCCGCTGCCGCCGAAGAGCCACGACGGGACGAGGCCGAGCACGGCGGCGGCGAGCCCGAGCGCGATCGCGGCGCGCGGGATCCGGCGGACGCGGGCCGGGGCGGCGAGCGCGCGGTGGGCCTCGAGAGAGAGGAGCGCGGCGTGTCCGAGCTGCGCACTGCAGGTGGCGCATTGCTCCACGTGCGCGCGAACGTCGGCGGGGACGATCGCGTGCTGGCCGTCGGCGAGCGCCGCGAGCACGACGTCGCTCGCGTGACCGCCTTCGGCCCAGAGCAGGGTGGCGGGAAGCTGTTCGTTCATCGTCGAGCCTCGTCTTCCAGGGCGTCGGCCATCGCCTTCCGCCCTCGCGTGATCCATGTCGCGACCGTCCCGAGGGGCACGCCCATCCGGCGCGCGATCTCCTGGTAGGGGAGCCCCTCGGAGTGAAAGAGCTGGAGCGCCCGCCGCGGGCCATCGGGCAGCGAGGCCATGACGCGGCGGACGCGCGCCTCGTGCTCGGCGCGCTCGAGCTCGACGTCCGCGCCCGCGCGAGGGTCGGCGAGGCGATCGACGAGCGAGGTGCTCGACGACGGCGGCGCCTCGGGCGTGGTCGCGTCACGGGCGCGCGCACGTTGCCGCGCGCGCAGGGCGTCGACGGCGACATGACGCGCGATGCCAAGCACCCACGGGCGATACGCGGTGCGCGGCGGCGCCTCGAGCGCGCGACGAAGCGTCTCGTTGGTGCAGTCCTCGACGTCCGCGTGGTCGGGCCTCTCCCGGAGGATGGCGGCGACCACGGCGCGAACGACGAGCCGAAGCTCGCGGGCCTCGTCCTGCAGGGGCGAAGCCGCCGCCGGAGGCAGGAGCGCCGATGACAAGAGCGTCGAAACCATCCTCGCAAGACAAGTCGTTCGACGCCCCGCCGAAATTTCAACGCTCGAGCATTTTCTGTAGGCGCTCGATATCGCTACGAAATTGTCAAAGGGTCGCGGCGACTGCCGGCGCCGCGGTCCTCGGAGTACGCTCTCGATCGATGCGCTCGGTACCGGCGGCGGTCGGAGGCCTGATGCTCGCGGCGCTCGCGTGCAACTCGTTCGGCGGCGACGCGCCCGGGACCGGTGACGCGGGCGCGCTCTCGGTCACCGACGCCGCGGGCGCCTCGGACGGCGGCGCGATCGATGCGGAAGGCGCGCCGGAGGCCTCGGCGGAAGCGGGTGAGCAGAGCTGGCCGGGGGACCCGCCCTCGATCGGTGTCGCCTGCGACGCGCGCGCTCCGAGGCCGCGGATGTGCCACGACTTCAACGGGAGCGTGGACGTGGGGACGTCCAAGAACGGGACGCTGGCGCTCGAGCCCGCGACAGGCGACCGCCACCTCGCGATCAAGATGAAGGACAACGTCACCGGCGACGTCGCCTTCTACCAGGACCTGAGCGGGCTGAGCCGACGGGTTCGATGGTCGTTCGACCTCCTCGTCGACTCGCCCCTCACGAACGAGACCGAGCTGATGGAGGTCCTGAACGAGAAGAAGCTCTGCTCGGTCCAGTTCCGGCGGGTGAACAACCGGCTCGTCCTCGCCGACTACTGCACCTCGGACGCAGGGGTGCTCGAGCTGCCGCTGCCGTCGACGAAGGAGTGGGTCTCGGTCCTGGCCGCCGTGGACTTCAGCGCGAAGTCATTCCAGGTCGCGATGCGAACCGCGAGCGGCGTGGTGACGAGGGCGGGGCCCGCCAAGCTCACGCAGCTGATGCTCGGTGAGCTGTCGCTCGGGATCGGGATCACCTACGCGCCGAAGGCGGCGCCGGGACCGAAGCTCAATCTCGACAACGTCACCGCCGACTGGGAGTGAGCCTCAGTCCGCCTCGTCCGCGCCGAGATCGATGGCGGGGCCGCGGAGGCGGGCCTGTCCGTCGATGTCGGCGGCGCCTGCGCGCGCACCGAGCGTGGAGCCAGCGTCACGCGCGGGGGAGCCAGGGCCGAGGTGAAGGTCGCTCGGGCCACCGGCGAGCTTCGGGTCCGCGAAGAGCGCGTGGGCGTCCGCCCACGTCCCGGCGGACGAGCTGCTCGCGCCGAAGTAGAGGTTGGTGTCGACCCGGATGTTCTGGTCGTTGGTGCCCGTCGCCGCGACGTACGGCACGCCGGGCTGGCCGACGAGCACGTTGTTGGCGATCGTCAGATCGCTCGCGTTGTACTGCACGATCACCTCGCCGCCCTTGGCGCGGTAGAGGGTGTTCTGCAGGATGGCGACGTTCCTGGCGAAGCCGCGGTCGGCGGCGTAGCCCCCGACCATGATGTCGCCCTGCTGACTCCCCGAGACGAAGTTGTTCCTCACCGTGATGTCGCTGGTGGTCTTCCCTCGATGCTCGCTGGCGATCTCGATGCCGATGTCCGAGCTCGAGACGCGATTTCGCTCGATGACGATGTCCTTGCCGCCATCGACGTAGATGCCGTCCGCCGAGAGCTCGCCGTCGTACGCGGGATTGCCTCGTGAGCTGATGTTGTAGACCACGTTGTCGACGCAGATGCCCCCGCGCACCTGATCCTGGCCGCTCGGCCCCACGCCTTCGAAGCCGATGAAGTCGATGCCGATGTTGTCGTTGTCGTGAATGGTGTTGTGCGAGACGACGAAGCGCGTGATGTTCCCGTTCAGGACGAGCGACTCGCTCGAGCCGAGCTTGCAGCTCGCGACCTCGTTGCCGTCGACCAGGAGGTCGCGCATGGGCGTCGCGCCCGTGCCGTGAAAGGAGATCCCGTGCGCGTCTCGCGAGCTCTCGATGCCCGTGACGCGGTTCTGGCGGATCTCGACCACCTCCGGGCTGCCGGTGACACGGATCCCGGTCGGCGTGTCTCCGCCGCGATAGCCGCGCACCGAGAGGCCGACGACGGCGACCCAGCTCCGGTCCTCGATCGTGACGCCGACGTTGCCGCTCGCGCCCGCACCGTCGAGGATCGCGCCGGCCTCGCCTTGCAACGTGATGCAGCCCGCAGAGGTGCCGCTCCGTGGAAAGCGGACCGCCTCGTGGTACACGCCCGCGCGCACGAGCACGAGGTCGCCCGGGCGCGCCGCGTCGAGCCCGGCCTGGACGGTTCGCGCGTCGCCGCCGGATGGTGCGACCGCGATCGTCCTTCCGCTCGCCGCCGGGCATCGCCGGAGCGCGAGCGATGTCTGCGTCTCGGAGAGCGCGTCGCCCTGCTCGGCGGGAGCCTCGGAGGGAGCGCTGGCGCACCCGGCGACGAGAGCGAGCGCGCTCGCGAGAAGGAGCTTCATGCGAGGGATGTAGCGAGAGGTATGCTCGTTCGATCGTGAGTAAAACCGATAGGTTACGAGGGCGCATGGCCGCCCGTTCGTCCGATCATGGATCGACGGGGCGTGACAGCCGCGCGCCCTGAGCTGCGCTCGATCCGCGCGCGCAAGTGGCCGTGACCACGATCGTTTCATGAAATCACGAGGGGCCCGCGCAAGACCGCTTCGCGCGCGCGGTCCTCCTCGTGAATGCGCCACCTCACCAAGCTCCTCCTCTCATGGACCTTCGTCACTCTCACCACCTTCGCGTGCGCGCCCGGCGTGGGCAGCGAAGACTCGCTCCGCACGCGCTCGAGCGGCGCGCGGCGCTCCGCGTCCGACAGTGGCGTCTCACGAGACGACGGCGGCGGGCTCCACGAAGACGGCGGCGTGGCGCCCGACCTCACGGGCGATGGCGGGCCCGCGGCGCCCGGTCTGCCCGGCCCGGAGGGTCGAGGCGCCGGCGGTCTTCCCGCGCGCATCATGGGTCTCTACTTCTTCATGTACGACACGCCGCGGCTCGCGGACATCCAGGCGAACGCGCCCGAGTACAACGTCATCTACTTCGCGTTCGCGCTCGGGACGAACGATGGAGGCAAGGTGAGCTTCTCGCTTCCCTCCGCGGGCGGCGAGACGGTGTTCAAGAAGGACCTCGACGCCTGGCAGCGGAGCGGGCGATCGGCCTACCTCTCGATCGGCGGCGGCACCGACACCGGCCTTCGCCTCCAGACCGCGGAGCAGGGCAAGCAGTTCATCGACTCGATCTCTCCCGTCATCGAAAGCTACGGCTTCGATGGGATCGACTGGGACCTCGAGCAACCCGACACCTACGACACGGGCGTGGTCGTCGACGTGAGCCGCCAGCTGAAACAGAAATACGGACCGAGCTTCATCGTCTCCATCGCGCCGCGTCCGTTCGAGTTCCGCTCGGGCGCGGACGAGCATCCCTACCGCGACATCGCGGCCGCCCTCGGCGACGATCTCGATCTCATCGGCCTTCAGTTCTACGACTACCCCGAGGCGAAGGACGCGGCGCAGCAGGCCGGCGTGATCGAGCGCGACATCGCCGACGCGGTGAAGGACTTCCCGGCGTCGAAGCTCATCATCGGCGGCGAGTCGCCGAACGCGGGCCTCGCGTGGTCGCCGGCCTCCGTCTATCGCGACGCGTTCTCCGCGAACGACGGGAAGACGGGCGGCCTCCGCGGCGCGTTCGTCTGGGACTCGCCGAACGAGGCGAAGTCGGGCTGGTCCTTCGCGAAGACGGTGGGCCCCGCCGTCGCGCAGTGACGTGGGTCACATCTCGGTGTCGCTCATGCCTGATCCGAACGATCACGGAGTCGACATCGTTGACGAATTCGCGCTTTTCGCGTGGCGCGCTGGCTGCAGTCGTCATGCATCGTGAAAGAACGCCTTCTCCTCATGGCGGTCCTCGTGTCGAGCGCGGCCAGTGGCTGTGCCTCGCCCCCTGCGGGGCCGACGGTGCTCGACGTCGACCACGCCGAGTCGACGGAGACCCCGGTCTTCGCGGCGTCGGCGGTCAACGTGGACCAGCGCTTCTCGGACGCGGTCGACGTGAAGGATGGATCGCTCGTGATTCCGACGTCGATGGCGGATCACATCGACGTCGGGGCGATCGTGGCCGGCGATCGCGCGAGGCAGGGGTCGAAGAATCCGTACGGCTTCCTGCGGCGGGTCACCGCCGTCGAGGAGCACGGGAGCGAGACCACGCTCGTCACGAGCCCGGCCACGCTCTCGGACTGGCTGAAATCCGGGAGGATCGACCTCCGAGCGAGGCGATCGCTCTTCACGGGCGCCGCTGTGAAGGACACCGGCGTCGCGACGAAGACGCTGAAGCTCCAGGGGGACGGCCAGACCACGGGCAGCCCGGCCTCTGCCACGCTCGCGACCGACGTGGAGCACACGCTCGCGCTCTCGAACGCGTCGGTCTCGCTGGCGGGGACCGTGACCGTCCAGGCGTCCTTCGATGGCTTCTTCGACACGCAGAGCGAGAAGGGCACCGCGTTCAAGGCGCTGCTCACGCTCGACCCGTCGTTCGCGGCGGAGATCACGTGGGCCGTCTCGAAGTCGGCGAGCGGCGAGAGCTCGTGGAAGGCGGCAGAGGCGGTCATTCCGATCGCCGCGCCGATCCCGATCACGATCCGTTATTCGCCCGAGCTCATCTGCAACGTCTCGGCGAGCGGGGACGGGACCTTCGTCGTCGCCGCGAACCTCGGCGCGCACGCCGTCGTCGGCTTCGAAGGCTCGGCCTCGCTCGATCACGCCGATACCACGAACCTCTCTCGCGAGCCCACGCTCTCCGGGAGCTTCGTGGCCAAGAGCCTCCACGGCAAGGCGGCGGTGTCGACGGGCTGCGAGATCGTCCTGAACCCAGAGGTGCTCGTCTTCGACGCGGCGGGCCTCGCCGGGCGCATCGGTCCATACGCGAACCTCACCGCCACCGCGTGCGCGAACGCCAACGCGGGCGGCGCGGACGCCGCGTTCACCCTCGTCGAGGAGCACGGCGTGACCGAGAGCTTCACGGCGCGACTGCAGATCCCCGTCCTCGGCATCGGCAAGGACTTCTCGCTCTGGAGCGGCAAGCAGTCGTTCGGCGGGCCCACGTACCTCGCCGGGGACGCGGACAGCTGCCATGCGCCGAGCGTCGACAGCTGCGCTGGCAAGACCGACGGGTTCCATTGCAGCGAGGTCGACGCCTTCGCGGGGATCGTCTGCCAGAACGGCCAGATCCTGAAGGGTCTCCAGTGCGCGGCGACCTCGCTGTCGTGCAAGTCCGGCGACGAGAGCTCCGTGCAGTGCGAGTGAGGCGCTGCCTCACCGGTGATTCATCGGCGTCACGCGTTCGAGCTAGGAGGCGATGGAGTGCGCCTTCGCGATCCGCCGGATGGTCGCCTTTGCCTCTGCGGTCGGGGCGATGCTGCTCCGGAGGTCGAGCTGCGCGATGGCCTCGTCCGGAACGTCGGCGGCGGCGGCGACGAACGCGGACCAGTGTCCGTCGACCCAGAGGCGCGCGACGATGCCGTCCTCCCAGGAGAGCTTGCTGAGGGCGGTCACTCGCCAGTCGACGGCGAAGGTCACGGGGATCCGATTTCGCTCGACCCACTGGATCCACGGCGCGAGCGCGAAGTCGCGCTGGCCGATGCGGAGCTCCTTCGGTCGTGGCTTGCCCGCGAGCACCAGCTCGGCGGTGGACGGCATGAGGCGCGCGCCGGCGGCGATGGGCTCGATGGCGACGCGGCCCTTCGTGCTCGCGAGGCGGCACATGGCCGCGAGGACGCGCTCCTCGGGCACGAGCTCGAGCTCGTCCGCGAGAGCGCGAAGCGGCTCCGTGAGCGTCGCGACGTCGTTCAGGGACGGCGGATGGCGTACGACGAGCTTCTTCACGCGTCCGCCGAGGGAGGCGATCGCGCCTCGCACGAGCGCGATCTGATCCGCCCGTCCGACGTCCACGTCGAGCGCGTCCGCGGTCGCGGTGAGCGCAAAGCGCCCCCGATGCCACGCCGGCGGCCCGACCGCGAGCGAGAGCTCGGCGCCGCCCGCCTCGCGGACCGCTCGCAGATACGCGCCGGTCTCCTCGACCTGCACCGCCGAGCCGATCACGACTCGCTTTGCGCCCTTCGTGCTCGCCAGCACCGCGCGGAGCGCCGGCACGTCGAAGACCGGATGCTCGGGCGCGGGCGCGATCGTGAGCGTGTGCCCCTCGCGCGTGACCTGCGCGTCACGCGCCGCGGGAGAGGTGGAGTGCTCGGCGGTCGCGGTGCGGCCGAGCGTGAGCAGGTTCGCGTAGACGCTCGCCTCGGCGGGACCATCGACGACGACCTCGTCGACGAGCGGGCGAGGGGCCTGAGCGAGCTCGCGGTGGAGCTCCTCGAGCACGCGCGCGTCGGGGACTCCGATCGCGAGCTTCACGCGGTCGTCGCGGCGCGTGAAGACGAGGTGCGGCCCGAGGCGCACGATCGACAGCGCCTCCGGTGGGGCCGCGAGCAGCTCCGCGACCCAGGCGACGTGGCGCCCCCAGCTCCACGCCTTCTCGACCGCGAGCTCGCGCACGGTACGTCCCGGGCCCTCGCGTACGAGCCAGTCGAAGCTGCCTTCCGCGGGATGCGTGACGCTGAGCTGCTCGAGCTCCGGCAGCACCGTCACCTTCTTCCACTTGGCGCGCCCGGCCTGGCTCGGCGTGCGCCACTTGAGCCTGGTCACGCGGAGCGGCTTCTTCAGCTTCGCGAGGTCGGCGATGAACGTCGAGCCGAGATCGAGCTCGCGGAGCGACTGCGTGTGGCAGTCATCGCTCGTCGGAGGTACGTCGCTCGACGCGATCGTGCCCCAGCCCGCCTCGGGGCCGTAGCTTCCACGCCGGACCCCTTCGCCGTCCGTGAAATGCACCGTCACGGCGAAGCCGCGCTCGAAGCCGAAGCCCATCGGCTGAAAGCGGCGCGCGTGGTCCATGAGGCTTTGACGCCGGCGTTCGAGCTCGGGCGGGAGCGCGCCCTCGCGCGCGAGCTTCAGGCCGAGCACGATGTACTCCCCGAGCGGATCGCCTTCCTCGAGGAGGTAGTCGGCGAACACCTCCTTCGCCACGTCGTCCTCGAAGTCGGCGCACACCTGCGCGAAGAGACGCGCGCGCTGGCCGTCGCGCTCCGCGGCGCGATCCTCGAGCGTGTCGAGCGGCGCCCGTACGCCCGCGAGATCGGCCTCCTCTTCCTCGGTGAGCGCCTCGAGGAACGGGGGCGTGAACGTGTGAGATGCAAACATCTCGCCGAGCGCCTCGATCTCGTCAGGGCTGAGCTGCCCGTGGCGACGACCCTTGCGGGCCTGGAGGAAGGCGGGGAGGTCGGCCCGCCAGGGCGCGACGCGCTCGTCCTTCAGCTTCGACATCTCCTCGACGATGAGGGCGTAGAGGCGCCGCGGATTGCCGGTCGCGACATCGAAGCGCGGGTGACCGAGCTCCTGCACCATCCAGTCGAAGACGTAAGGGTCGGGCGGGAGCTCTGCGAGCGCGTCGGCGAGCTTCTCGCGAGAGGCCACGCTGTTGCGCTCGTCGATGACGCCGTCGAGGCGGCTCCGCGCCGCGTCGGGCCGGGGCAGCGTCTCGTCCGCCGGCGCCTTCTCCCGGACCGCGTGCGCCGCGAGCTCCGTGACGAGCGCGGCCAGCGACGCGTACGGCTTCCGCTGCCAGAGCTGGAGGACCCGGGCGTAGGCGGCTCGAAAGGCGCCTTCTTCGACGAGCTCCGACAGGGCCGGCATCCGGCCAAGATACCGCGATCAGCGGCTCGACGGCGCGACCCACTCGAGGAGCGCGATGACCGCGGCCATCGCGACGAGCAGGCCGACGAGCCAGAGGCCGAGGCCGCCCCAGCGCCCGGAGAGCGAGCGGCCCTTCTTGCGATCGCATTCGAGGCAGATGGCCCAGGTCTGCGCCCCGCCCTCGGTGAGGACGCAGCAGTCGCCGCAGACGGAGCGCTTGCACGAGGCGCATGGTCCCGCCGCGTCCGCGGAGCAGAACGCGCAGCGCTCGACGCCATCGCCACCGTCGCTCTGGAGCGCGCCCGTCACGTCTCGAGCTTACCCCGGCGCCGCGCCCCCTTCGAACGCCCTCGCCCGGGCCGCTCACGATCGCCGAGGATCGCCGCCGAGCACGAGCGGCCTCTGCAGCGCCTCGCGCATCTCCTTTTTTGCCCCCGGTCCCGCGAGGAGCCCGATGCGTCCGGGACGGAGGGGGCGCCCCGTCCTCCGATCCACGACCGTGACCTCCATCGGCGTGCCGCTCTCGGCGTCGACGATCTCGAGCAGCGGACCCTCCGGGGCGAGCCAGCGATTGCCCCAGTCGCCGAGCGCCACGAGGATGGGCAGGAGCCCGAGCGCCTTCTCCGTGAGCGTGTAGCGCTCGCGCGGCGGCCTCCGCTGGTAGGTTCGTCGCTCGAAGAAGCCGCGCTCCGTCAGCTGCTCGAGGCGCCGCGTCAGGGTGGTCGGCGCGATCGGCAGTCGACTCTGGAACTCGCTGAAGGTCGATGACCCCTTGAAGGCCTCGCGCAGGACGAGGAGCGTCCAGCCTTCGCCCACCTCGTCGACCGCGCGCGCGATCGGGCAATCCATCTCCGCAAAGCTTGCGCGCTCCATGCGACGAGTCTAATTGATGACTATCATGATGCAAGTGACAAGTATCGGCGGGCTGCGTCGAGTCGTGGTCACGGGTCTCGGCATGACCACGCCGCTCGGTACCCGAACCGAGGCCTCGTGGGACGGGCTCGTGAACGGCCGCAGCGGCGTTCGCACGGTCGAGGAGTGGAAGAGCGCCGAGTTCGCCGGTCACGCGCTGCCGGTGACGATCGCGGGCATCGTGCCGGACTTCGAGCCTCTCGACTGGGTCGATCACCCGCGCGAGGTCCGTCGCGCGTCGCGCTTCATTCTTTTGGCCAAGGCGGCGGCCCAGCAGGCCTGGGAGTCGTCG
Organism: Labilithrix sp.; assembly: GCA_046351255.1. GTDB lineage: Bacteria > Myxococcota_A > Polyangia > Polyangiales > Polyangiaceae > Labilithrix. Next base: position 60,136 of record JAXLYU010000019.1, on the reverse strand, counting down.
GGGTTGCCGGACCGCCTCGACGACGAGGCGGGAAATCGTGCGGGCTGCATCGTCGGGGTCGGGCTCGGCGGCCTCGGCGAGATCCTCGAGGCTCATCGCGCTCTCCTCGAGCGCGGTCCGCGCCGCGTGAGCCCGTTCTTCATTCCGTCGACGATCTCGAACCTCGCTCCGGGGACCCTCAGCCTTCGCCACAACCTGCGCGCCGCGAACTGGGCGCCCGCGTCGGCGTGCACCTCGGGCGCGCACGGCATCGGCGAGGCGTTCATGCACATCCAGACGGATCGCGCCGACGTCATGCTCTGCGGAGGCGCGGAGGCCTGCTGCGAGCCGCTCGCGATCGCCGGCTTCGCGAACATGCAGGCGATCTGCAAGACGATGAACGACGACCCCGCGCGCGCCTCCCGACCCTTCGAGAGGAACCGCAGCGGCTTCGTGCTCGGAGAAGGGGCGGGGATGCTCGTCCTCGAGGAGCTCGGGCACGCCCGGCGCCGCGGCGCGACGATCTACGCCGAGCTGATCGGCTACGGCTCCTCCGCCGATGCGTACCACGTCACCGCGCCCCCCGAGGGTGGGGAGGGCGCGCAGCGGGCCTTCGTGGAGGCCCTGCGGCATGCAAGAGTCGATCGCTCCGAGGTCGGCTACATCAACGCGCACGGCACCTCAACAGACGTGAACGATCGCGTCGAGTCGGACGCGATCAAGGCGGTGTACGGCGAGCACGCCAGGCGCCTCGCGGTCTCATCGACGAAGTCGATGACGGGCCACCTCCTCGGCGGCGCGGGCGGCGTGGAGGCCGTCATCTCCGTCCTCGCGATCCATCGCGGCGTGCTTCCGCCGACGATCAACTACGACGAGGCCGACCCGCATTGCGATCTGGACTACGTGCCCAACACCGCGCGTGAGGTCGCGGTCGACATCGTGCAGAGCAACTCGTTCGGGTTCGGCGGCACGAACAGCGCCCTCCTCTTTCGGCGGGCGTCATGAGCACAGGCGCCGTTGCGCAGGAGAGCGCGCAGCCGGCGCGGACCGCGCACGGATCGTAGACACCATCACGTCCCATGCGTCGGACAGGGGCGACCGTGAAAGTAGTAACGAATACATATTCTTACGGCCAGGCTCGCCAGTTGCTAGGCGTCCGGTATGCGCTCCTTCGCCCCTTCCTTGCTGCTGATGTCCGTCGCGCTCACTGGCTGCGCCGCGAGCGAGCGTCCGTCGCCTGACGAGGGGGTCGCCGAAGCCCTCACAGGAGGCGCCGCCGACCGCGGATACGGCGACGACGGGCTCGTCCGCGTCGCGGACGTGGAGCCCGAGTCCACCGCCGCGCTCGCGTACGACGACGACGGCCGCCTGCTCCTCCTCTCCGGAAGCTACGACGACCGCGGTCTCCTCCGCGCGGAGCGGCGGCTCGCCAGCGGTGCGCCCGACCCATCCTTCGCGAAGGCGCCGATCCCGTTCCTCGCCTCACCCCAGGGAGGCGCGCTCGAGATGCAGCCGCTTCCCGACGGATCGATCATCGTCGCGACCACGGCGCTCTGCGTGCTGTCGACGTGTCCGCACGACGACGACGGTCCCGGTCGCGGCCGGCGGTTCGTCTTTCATCTGACCAGCGCAGGCACCATCGATTCGTCCTTTGCGGGCGGCACGGGGCTGATCGAGATCCCGTCGCCCCCGAAGGACGGGCTCGAGACCTATCCCATCCACCTCGCGCGGACCCCGCGCGGTGAGATCGTGGTCGCCGCCGATCAGCCAGGCGACGAGGTCGAGCTCCGCTGGATCGATCCGAGCGGCCGAGCGCTCACACGGCAGATCCTGCGAGGCGTGCGTGGGATGACCGCGTCGCTGGCCGCGACGAGCGACGTCGTCTTCGTCGGGCGGAAGGGCGGCTCGACCCATGGATTCGCGACCGTCACCGGCGTCGAACGTGCGACGGGGAAGACGCGCCGCGGCGCTGCCGAGTGGAGCGTGACCGACTCGGCCTCGCCCGTCCTCCGGCAGGTCGTGGTCTCCGGCACGAGCGTCTACGTCGTCGGCGACGCGCCACACGAAGGCGACTACGGACCGAGCCGGATCGCGGTGCACAAGCTCACGCTGGACCTCCTCCCGGATGGCTCGTTCGGCGAAGGCGGTACGAAGCTCTTCAACGCGGGCAATGGTCAGGGCGGCGAGATGACCCGCATCGCCGTGCTCCCGGACGGGCGCATCGTGATGGCGGGAGCGATCGAAAAGGAGGGGGCGACGCCGCACGGCACGGGCATCGTCCCCGCAGCCGAGCGCGATCTCGGCTTCGTCGTCCTTCGACCGAACGGAGCCTACGACACGAGCTTCGCCCCGCGCGGAACGCTCGTGCTCCACGCCGGCGCGCGACGCGAGGGCTTTACCACCCTCGCCGTCGGCTCCCACGGGGTCTTCGCCGCCGGCTTCAGCGAGCGCACCCCCGTGGGGGCGAAGCTGCTCCTGTGAGCCGCTCGAACGTCGCGTCGTTCAGAGTGATGCGAGCTTCGTGCTCTTGTCGACGCTGCCCATGTCCACGTACGCGTGGTCGGTCATGACGACGAAGGGGCGCTCGTTGAAGGTCAGGTTGCCCTTCCCATCGTGCTCGATGACCTCGAGCTTTCCCATGCCGTAGCCCATCGGCCCACGCGCGTAGTAGTGCGCCTGAAGCGTGTACGGGAACGCGAGGCCGGCGCGCGGGCCGCGGATCGTGAAGCACTCGGGGCCGTAGCCCGTCGTCACGTCGGCGTAGAGATCGCCACCGGACGCGAGGTGCGGCTGCGAGTAGAACGCGTGGCCGCCGCGGCCGTCGTAGATGTGGAAGTCGACGTCGTTCGCGTCGGTCTCCCACACGAGGACGAAGCGGAGGCTCGGCCCGTTCTCGTCGACGCCGCCCGCGGCGTGGAGCTTCTCGCGGATCTCGGCCGCACGCTTCGGCTGGGCGCGCATCCAGGCTGCCGCGATGAGGCCCATGTCCTCGCGCAGGATGCGGTCGACGCCGCGGAAGCGGTTGGCGGGGTAGGTGCGCTCGACGCCGCTCCGGATCGCCTCGAAGGCCTTCTCGTAGTCGCCGCGCTTCGCGAGGGCGTAGGCGTAGAGGCGATGGCTCGCGGGGTGATCGGCGCGCTGCGCGGCCGCTTTTCCGTAGCTGTCGGTCGCGAGCGCGAGAGCGCGCGCCGTGTGGAGTCGCTCGAGTCGCTCACCGGCGAAGCGGCGCGAGTCGGCGCGGAAGGAGAAGAGCTCGAGGATCGAGCCGTAGGCGCGCGCCGCCTGATCGAGCTCGTTCCGCGCCTCGAAGACCTCGCCGAGCGCGACGAGGGAGAGGATGTCGCCCGGCTGCTCGGCGTGCCAACGCGTCGCCTCCTGGTAGGCGACCTCGCGGCTCCCGCGCGACAGCGCGTCCATGACCGTCTTGAAGCGCCCTTCGTAGGGCGCCGCCTGCGGCAGGTTCTCGAGCGAGCCGCCTCCGCCGCTGACGAGCTCGAAGGACTGCGCGAACGATCCGGAGGCCTCGCCTTGGAAGCGGAGCGATCTGGCGACGGCAGAGACGCAGCCGCGGAAGGTGTCGCTGCCGGGCGCGGCGGCGAGCTGGGTGGAACGGACTTGCCCCTTCTCGATCGTGAACACGATCGAGAGCGGCCCGCGGATGGCCGCGTTGTGCGACAGCTCCGTGACGTAGCAGGCCCGGATGCGGGGGACCGCCCCGCGGATGACGCCCTGGACGTCGTCCGCGTCGATGCCGTTCACCTCGGACACCGTCGTCGGCCTCACGATGGCGGTGATCGCGGGCGTGCGCGGCGCGAGGTTGTCATCGTTCGTCTCGACGACGCGGGGGCGTCGCGGCGAGCGGCGGGTAGAGGGAGCGGGAGCGGGCTGGGCGCGGTCGCGTTCGCCGTCTCCGAGGGCGCTCTCGAGCTGCGCCTTCCGGAGCTCCTCGAGGGCCTTGCGGGTCTCGTCGTCCTCGTTCGAATGGCCGCGCCGCTTCGCGGGTCGGGACTCCTCGTCGCTCTCGCTCCGTTTCTCGGGCTCGATCGCACGCGACGGCTTCCTCGGGGCCAGCGCCGGCCTCGGAGCTGCGGGCCGCTCCTGGGCGGCCGGCGGGGCGAGCGTCACGACGGGGCTCGATGGAGAGGGCGCGATCGGATCAGGAGTCGCCACCGGCGGCGCCGCCACCGGTGGCGGCGCAGCCGTCGGCGCAGGCTCGTACACTTGCGGCACGGGCTGCGCCGTCGCCGTCGGCGGGGACACCGGCCGGCCGAACCACGGGAACTGCGAGGGCTCTTCCGACTCGTCGTGGACGGTGCCCTCGGCGCGCTCGCCCTTCGCCGCCTCGCCGCGACGTAGCTCCTCGGTGGTGGGATCGGCGATGGCGATCCGGCCGTCCTTCACGGTGAGGATCTCGCCCTTCGCGGTGCGGTTGATGTTGAAGCGCGCGTAGTCCGCGTCGCTCTCGAGGACGAGGAGCGCCGTGTAAGGGGAGAGCACGCGGTAGTGCGTCGAGAGGCCGATGATCTCCGCCCGCGTCGCGGCCGCGCTCTCCTTCGGTGCATCGATGAGGCTCTGGATCTTCGCCTCGGCCCACGCGCGCTCGACGAGCGGCCGCTCGATCGTCCGCAGATCCGGCTGAAACGTCTGCCCGCCGACGCTGACGGAGAGCGGGCTCTCCTTTCCTTCGAGCTGCGCATAGACGAGGATCTCGTCGCCTGCCTGGAGCCCGTCGACCTGCGCCGGCCACGACCAGCGGGCGCCGGGCACCTTGACCTCGACGCCCGAGCTCGTGGCCTCGCCGAGCCGTCGCGCGATGGCGTCCGCCCCGAGCTTCGCGTCGAGCACGACGCCGTCGCGATCGAGCACGCCACGCACGAAGGTCCGAAGGAAGGCGTCGTCGCGAATGCCGCCCATCGCGACCGCGTCCATGCGCGTCACCCCGGCGTCGCGGAGCTTCTCCACGCCGAGGCGGAGCTTCTGCGCGTCCGTCTCGCCGGCGGTGGCGACGCCGTCGGTGAGGAGCACGATGCGCGAGGCCTTCTTCTTCCTGGCCTCGTTCCCGGCCCAGGCGATCGCCTGCTCGAAGTCCGAGGCGCCGAGCGCGCCGCGCCGCGTGATGGCGGTCGCCTCGTTCTCGCCGAAGCCGCTCGCCTTGCCGTCGTAGACGGTGGCCACGTCCTGGTCGAAGCAGGCGACCGTCACCGCCGTGTCGCCAGGGAGCTTCGCGAGGAGCTCCGTCAGCGCGCCGGCTTGCTCGGCGAGCCCGAGCCCGCGCGAGGCGCTCGTGTCGACGAGGACGATGGTCGCGCCGAGCGGCTCCGGCCGCGCGGACGCGAACGGGATGACGCGCGTGATGGCGAGGTCGCCGGCCCGGAGGCCGGGGCTGCGCGAGATGTTCTTCGCGTCGATGATGAAGTCGCCGCCAGGCGTGAAGCGCGTCTGGTGGAGGCCGTAGAGCGTGTCGGTCTTGCCGCCCGTCTCCGCTGCCCTCGAGCCCGAGACGTGAGCGCTGATGTCGAGCGAGCCGAGCTGCGGCAGTCCCTTGAGCGGCACCTGGTAGGACGCGCCCACCTCGAGCACCTCGGAGTAGGTGACGACGATCTCCTTCGAGCCACGCGCCGGGATCGGGAAGACGCGGGCGCTGAACTCGTTGCCAGCGCCCTGCTCCATGAGGGCCGGGTCCTGCCGGCGATGGAGAGCATCCTCGTACGCGGCCCGCGCCGCCTGCTTCTCGACGACCTCGCCCTCCTGCCAAGCGTCGCCGATCTTCATCGCGAAGCGGCTCAGCGAGGCGCCCTGCGGCAGGGTGATGCGGAACGTGCCCTCGAGGACGCGGTCTTCCGGGTTCTCGAAGGTGAGGTGCAGCTCGGTGAGGGCGAGCGGATCTTCGACGACCGCGTCCACCTTCATCGCATGGAGCTTCAGTCCGGTCCCGTCCGACGAGGTGAGCCGGACGGGGAGCTCGGCGGGGACGACGCCCTTCGAGCGGTCCACGAGCGACACGGGCGTGATGGGGAGCTTCCCCAGTGGTGACGACGACGTCTCCCCGCGTGCCTTGTACACGCCGAGCGCGCCGCAGACCGCCGTGACACCGAGCAGGACGTAGGGGAGGGCTTTCCGATGCAAAGCTCGTTTTGAACGTACCAGACGGGAATAAAGTTTTCGGGAAGCGACCGGACGCCACAAAAAAAGGCACGGCGGGGCCTCGACGATCCAGGCGTTGTCGCCGAGACAACGTGCTCAGGCGCGAAGATCCGCGGCGAGCAGGCGATGAAACTGGTGCTCGCCGGCCTCGCGCCTGACGGAGAGCCGCCCCGCCCGGTACGCGCGCGAGCCGAGGCCGCGCTGCACGGACTCGCAGATGGCGTGGTCCTCGTCCTGGATCTTCGCGCTGACGTCGATGCTGGCGCGGTTCCTCGCGCGCGCCTCGTCACCGTCGACGTCCGCGAAGTAGAAGTCGAACACGACCTTCATGCGGTCGGGCCCGAGCGGCAGCACGAGGTTGGTATCGAGGTATCCCTCGTACCAGTTCAGCATCAGGTTCGGGTAAAGCCAGTAGTAGGCGGCGTGTCCCTTCCGGACCGACGCTGTCATCGCGTCGTTCTGTTCGCTCGAGGTGATCGGGCTCGACTGCAAGCAGGCACGGTCGAAGCACTCGATGCGGTACTCCTTGAACGCGAGGATGCTGTTCAGCCCCTTGTGCAGGAAGGGCACGTGGTACCCGCCGTCGAGGTAGTTGTCGACGAAGACCTTCCAGTTGCACGCGAGCGTCCATTCGCGCCGCTCGACGAAGCGAAGCCGGTCGAGGCCGAGCGCGGCCGTCTCCGTGCGGAGCCGCTCGCCGAGCCAGTCCTCGAGGGAAGGCGAGCTCGGATCGAGGCACACGAAGACGAGCTGATGCCACGTCGCGACGCGGACGGGGACGAGCCCGAGCCGCGATCGATCGAGGTCCTCGACGCCCTCGAGCTCCGTCACCGTCTTCAGCGCGCCGTCGAGGCCGTAGGTCCAGCCGTGGTACGGGCAGCGGAGCCGGTCGGCCTTGCCAGCGCACTCCGTCATCACGGCGGCGGCGTGATGGCGGCAGACGTTGAAGAAGGCGCGTAGCTCGGCGTCGTGACCGCGCACGACGACGATCGGCTCGCCCGCGATCTCCGCCGTCACGTAGGCGCCGGCGCCCTCGAGCTGCTCGAGGCGTGCGACGAGCTGCCACGATCGCGAGAAGACGCTCGCCCGCTCCCGGTCGAGGACGCGCGGGTCGGTGTACCAGCTCCCGGGGATCGTCGACGCTCGCGCGAGCGGTGCGTCGGCGTCGTAATCGCGAAGGATCTCGTCGAGGTTCTTCATGGGTGCGGTCGCGGATCATCGTTCAGACTGCGCGGCCCGTCGAGGTGCTAAGTACGCGCGATGAAGTCCCTCGCACACGCAAGTCCCTTCGCCGCTGCGCTCGTGTTCTTCGCGTGCGGAGACGACGACACGGCGTCGAGCATCCCCGCGCCGGCCGACAGCGGCGTGACCTCGTCGACCTCGTCGTCCTCGGGCGGATCTTCCGGGAGCGCGTCCTCGTCCGGCGCCACGAGCTCGTCGTCCTCGGGCGCGACGTCGAGCTCGTCGAGCGGAGCGGCGCAGGAGAAGATCTACTGCGACGCGGTCGCGAGTCGTATGAAGGACTGCGCGAAGGGCGATGGTGTCTGCAGCGACGCGGGCAAGTGCATCTATGGCCGCCTCATGTCCCCCGAGGCGCTGAACGCGTACGCGGCCTGCTTCGGAGCGCCGCCTTGCAAGTCCGACGACGCGTGTTTCACGGAGGCCGGGACGAAGGTGGGCGGCGCGGCGGCCACGGACTACGTGTCCACGTGCAAGGCCAAGCATGACGCGTGTCCCAGCGCGTACTCCCTCGACTACTGCGACCCGGGCGCCTACGCGTATCCGGGCGTCGGCGATGCGATGACCGCATGCCTCGTGAAGTCGTGCGAGGACGTGAAGGCGTGCTTCACCGCTGCCCTGGGGCCGGTCGCGGCCTGCAAGTAGATCCTGGGCTGGCGATCAGCGCGTGGCGACCTTGCGGGCGCTGACGCGCTTCGCGAGCGTCTTGCACTTCGCGGCCGCGGGCTGCGTGTTCACGAACGCGACCGCCTCGCGGCACGCGTCGAGGGTGGTGCGGTCGCAGGTCAGCTTCGCGTAACCGACGCACGCGGGGCTCGCATCGGAGCTCACCTGCTTGATCAGCGTGGCCGACGTCTCGGGCGCCGGAGCGGGCTCCGGGGAGGGGACGGCCGCGGCGACCATCGGCGTCGCGACGGGCTTGGCTTCCACCTTCGACGCGGGAGCGACGGAGGCGGTGACGAGCTTGTCGGCGGGGACGTCCGCGAACATCATCGCGAGCGCGCGCTCCGCCTCGTCACCGTTCTCGGGCGCGAAGTCCCACTTCTTCCAGAGGAGCGCGCCCTCGGCGGAGAAGAGGAGGTCGCGGACGGTCGCGCCGTCGATGCTCTTGTCGCACTTCGGCTCGCTGTCGCTGCAGCCGCGGTGGTACGCGGCGACGTTCACGAGGACGGTCTCCGCGCCGGAGGCCTTCGCGGTCTCGCGGATCATCGAGGCGACGTTCGCGGGGACGTCGAACCCATCGACGCCGCCCATGCCACGACCGTAGGTGGTGCAGACGAGCGCGGGCGCGGAGGGCGCCGCCACGTCGACGTGCTTCGCGGCGAGGAGCGCCTTCATCTTGTTGCCGCTCACGGTCGTGAGGTTCGCGGCCGGCGCCCCGCCGTCGCACTCGACGGTGACGACCGCGGTCTTGCCGGAGGCGCGGCCGTGGAACGCAGGGCTCTCGGCGGTGTTGCTCAAGGTTCCGCACCCGACGAGCGCCGCGACCGCCGCAACCACGAAGCCGATTCGCACCATGTAGGTAGATGTAACAAGGTTCATGCCAGCTGCCGAAGACCCGGCGGCAGGCCTAAGTATGGGTTTCCTCTAGGCGCATACCTGCCTACATTGGATCCGGTGTGGTACGAATACTCCACCCCCGCCGGGCACGGATCGCGGTCGAGGGAGGCGCTTGCGCAACTCCTTGTCGATCACGGTGAGCTGCCCTGGTGAACCGCTGGCGATCCAATCACGCCAAGCCTCCAGCCCTGTCGTGGCGCAAGTGCTCAAGAGTAGGGCGGGGACGACCGTTACTTACAGTGGCCTACAGTGTGCTGCATCGATCGGCATGAACACCTTCCTTCGCATCACTGCCTCCGTCTCGCTCGTCGCTGCTCTGTTCGGCGCTTTCACGATCGGCTGTTCGGCCGAGAGCACGGAAGAGCAGAGCTCCTCCGCATCCGAGATCAACGGCTCGCTCGTCGAGGCGCAGGGCTGCGCCGTGAAGAACGCGTACCTCGCGGCGGACGTTGGCGACTTCACGGTCGTGCAGTCGACGGACATCCCGTTCCACGCGCCCGCGCCCGCCAGCGCGAAGGTCATCTATGCGCGCTTCCCGGTCGAGGGCCTCGGTGACGTGTACTACGTCGAATACAGCTACCTGCCGCCGGACGCGGGCCCGGGCGCGTCGATCGAGGTCGGCACCTTCTACGACCGCACCGGTCACTCCCTCCTCGTCAACAACACCTACGCGCATCGCACGAGCTTCTTCCTCCCCGGTCACGGCGGCCCTCTCCAGTGCGAGAGCGGCTCGTCGAGCAGCTCGAGCTCCGGCGGCTCGAGCGGCTGGTCGAGCAGCGGCTGGTCGAGCAGCGGGGCGAGCGGGAGCAGCGGCTGGAGCTCCTCCGGTGCATCCGGCTGGTCATCGTCGTCGTCGGGCTGGCATCCGGTCGACGCGGGTGCGACTCACGACTGACCACCGATGGTATGCTCGCGGTATGCGCCGGCGGTCCCTCCGTGAGCTGGCGCTCGGCGCTCTGATGGTCGTCGGCGCCTGTGCGCCGTTTGCAGGGGGCGACGGCGCCTCCGGTGGTGATCCGAAGCCCGAACCGAGCGACGACGCCGGCGCCGAGAGCGACGATCCTGGTGGGCTCAACACCACCGGGGTCGGCGCGGGCACCGGCGCCGACACGGATCTGCCGTGCGACGTGCAGCAGCTCCTCGAGAATCGGTGCATCGGATGTCACCTCGCCACCTCGAGGCTGCCGCTCCTCACGTACGACGATCTCGTCAGGCCGGCCCCGTCGAATCCGGCCAAGGTCATGGCGGCGGTCGCCGTCGAACGCATGCAGGATACATCCAACCCGATGCCGCCGCCGCCGGCCACCGCGCCGGACGCGGCGGAGGTGGGCATCTTGAAGGCGTGGGTCGTCAAGAACGAGCCACGCGGCGAGACGTGCACCCCGCCGCCCGCCGTGGACGCCGGCGTGCCGCCCCCGACGACGACGTACAACACGCCGCTCGTCTGCACGAGCAACAAGTTCTGGAGCAGCGGGAGCAGCAGCGGCGGCTACGGCGGCTATGGCGGCTACGGCGGCTACGGCGGCTTCGGCCCCGGCGGCGGTCGCCACGACGACGGATCACCGGAGATGGAGCCCGGCAAGGCCTGCCTGACGTGCCACTCGATCCGCGGCGGCCCGGTGTACCAGGTCGCGGGCACGGTCTATCCGACGGCGCACGAGCCGGACGAGTGCGCGGGCGTGAACGGCGGCATGGACGTCGAGATCACGGACGCGAAGGGCGTCGTGACGACGGTGAAGGTGAACGCGGCCGGCAATTTCTTCACGAGCACGAAGATCGCGGCGCCCTTTCACGTGAAGGTGAGGAAGGGAGCCGCGGAGCGCGCGATGGCGACCGCGCTCACCGCCGGCGACTGCAACACCTGCCACACCGCCACGGGGGCCAACGGCGCCCCCGGTCGCGTCATGGCGCCGTAGACGTCGAGCGGGCGGCGCGGGCGCGGACCATCGCCCACGTCGAGAGGACGAGCACGATGCCGATCACGCCGTAGCCGATCGTCGCCGCGTACCCGCAGACACGGGCCAGCCCATCGGGCTCGGGGCCCACCATCAGCGGGAAGACGGGGCTCACCGCCTCGAGCAAGCGCCAGCCGTCGCCGCCTCCGGTCAGCACGCGGCCCACCGATCCCGCGAACGGCGGAATGACGATGAGGACGAGCGTGCCCGCGATCACGAGGCAGCGCACGAAGGTGGGTCGCTGGAAGCGAACCGCGAGCGCGCCCGAGGCGCCCGCCACGAAGAGGTGGAAGGCGACGGCATAGCGCGCGCAGTCGAGGATCATCGAGACGTGTTCCTCGGCGAGAGAGGTGCCGAAGCCGAGGATGATGACGAGCGCGGTCGCGCCGAGGCTCGCGTTCAGCGCGGTGGCGGTCGCGACGCCCGGGCCGAGGAGCTTCTGCGCGAACGTCGTCGCCGCGCCGCGGGCGATGACGCGCCGCGAAGGCCCGAGCGGCTCCCCGCAGAAGAGGAGCGAGCTGAGTCCGGCGTGGACGGCGATGAGGAGGAGGAGACCCACCGAGAGCAGGTCGTGCCGGCTGGGGACGGACAGCAGCGTCGCGAGCGCGCCGATCACGAGGAGCAGCGTCGCGATCACGTACCAGCGCCGGAGGCCGGTCGAGCGATCGTCCGACGGATCGCTGAGGTTGGCCTTCGTCAGCTCGAGGACGAGCCAGCCGGGCACGACGAGCGCGATGAGCGGGTCGAGGACGAAGAAGACGAACGAGCGGGCTCCAAACGGCGCCGCGACGATCGCATGCGCGAGCCAGGTCGAGCCGCGCGTGCTGGAGTCGCCCATCAGGTCCTCGACCATGAAGCCGAGGCCGGTGAACGCCCCGTACACCGCGGGAAAGACGACGAGGGTGGCGACGAGCACGCCCGCGAGCGCGCCGCGCGCGGTCCGGGCGTAGGAGCTGACGGCGAGCCCGAACAAGACGGCGACCGCGGCCACCGCCAGCACGAGCACGAACGCGACGATGATCTCCGTCACCGTCACGCCGCCCACGAGGAAGGCGAGGGCGGCGGAGGGCGCGAGCGCCACGAGGTAGAGCACGGCCTGAGCAAAGGCGCCCAGGAACTTGCCGCGCACGATCGCGGACGGGCGGAGCCCCGAGAGAAGGAGCGCTTCCCACGTGTGCCCCTCTCGCTCCGACGCGACGCTGCTGCCGGCGACGGTGACGCCCACGACCACGACGACGAAGATCGCGAGGGTGAGGATCGCCTCGAAGACGACGCGTCCGATGTCGGCGGGCGAGGTCCACGGCGACGTCATCACGGCGGAGACGAGCAGCGCGAGGAGGGGGCCGCAGATGGCGACTCCGCCGAGCAGGAGGGGACCGCGCTTCTGGCGCGCGGCCTGGCGGAGCTCACGGGTGGCGATGGGCTCGCGGGCGGCGATGTTCATTGGACCTGGCCTCGCGTTGCTTTCAGGAAGATGCGCTCGAGCTCGTTTCGTTCGGGCTCCACGCCCACGATCGGGACGCCGGCGGTGACGAGGGCGCGGACGATGGCGGCGAGCCCGGCGTCGTCGCCGCCGTAGCTCACGACGACGGACTGCTGCTGCCAGGGCTCGACGTGGCGCAGATGGGGCGCGCCCGCGAGGGCCCGCATCACGTCGGCGGCCGGTACGAGCGTACGGATGCGCGCACGCTGCGCGCTCGGGGCGGGGTGGGGATCCTGGTCCCGTCCCTCCGTGCGGTAGGCGTGTCCTTCCGCGCGCGGCAGCGCGGCGCCGAGCTCGAGCCGCGCGCCGATCTCGCCGATGGGGCCGTCGACGACGACGCGCCCGCCCTCGAGGATCGCGACCGAGGTGCAGAGATCCGCGAGCTCGCTGAGGATGTGGCTCGAGAGGAAGATCGTCTTGCCCATGTTCCGGAGCTCGACGAGGAGGTCGCGGATCTCGATGCGCGCGCGTGGGTCGAGGTCGCTGGCGGGCTCGTCGAGGACGAGCACCTCCGGGTCGTGGAGGAGCACGCGGGCGAGCTGGAGGCGCTGCTTCATGCCCTTCGACATCGAGGCGACGAGCCGGTCCTGGAGCTTGGCGAGATCGGTCAGGCGCATGACGCGCTCGACCGGCTCGTAGCTCGTGACGGCGCCCACGCCGTAAGCGTCCGCGAAGAACTCGAGGTACTCGCGCACGGTGATCCGCTCGTAGACGCCCGCGTGGTCGGGCATGTAGCCGAGGCGACGGCGCACCGCCTCGGGCTCGAGGGTCACGTCGTGGCCCATCACCTCCACCGTCCCCGAGGTCGGCTCGAGCAGCGTCGCGATGCAGCGGATCGTCGTCGTCTTGCCCGCGCCGTTGGGCCCGATGAACCCGAAGATCTCGCCGCGCGCGACCGCGAAGGACACGTTGGAGAGCGCGGCCTGCCCGCCGTAGTCGTGCGACACGTTCCGGAGGACGATCGCGTTCGAAGATGCGTTCGACGCGCTGTTCACGACGCATCTCCCGTCACGCGGAGGAGGGTCGTGCGCTTCTCCAGCCGGAAGCCGCTGACGGAGCCGGGCGCCTGGTCGAGCTCGCCGAGGAGCGTGAGACGACGCGGCGTGAAGAGCTGCCGCTCGTACGGGGAGGGATAAGAGTACGCCTCCCATGCCGGTCCGAGGTCAGTGCAGCGATGCCGTGTGGTGGAGGTCTTCGAGGTGCCGCTCTCGATGTCGCCGAAGGCGAGGCAGGCGCCGTCCTTGCCCGACACGACGACGTTGCGAAGGCGCACGCCGGTCGCGTTGCGGACCACGACGTTCCTGGCGTCGTCGTATTCGAGCCTCACGCCCCCACCGATCGTCGTCGTTCCCCGCTCCGTCACGGCCGTCGCTTGCCAGGGACGAACGGTGACGTTGGTGAGGACGACGTTCGCGTCCTTCGGATCGCTCGCGTCCGGGTGATCGACGTGGAACACGGCGTGCGAGTCGTGAGCGCTGATGAGGCTCGAGGGATCGGTTGGCTCCACGTCGATCGTACGCGCGTCGCTCGCGTAGAAGGCACGGTTCCGCTCCACCCACGCCACCGACTCACCCGACGCAGCGTCCTCGAACGCGACCTCGCGGGCGCGCGGTCCGAACCCGCCCTTCGCGTAGAGGCCGAGCCCGATCACGGCCGCGAAGCCCGCCGCGCTCGAGCCGACCACGAAGCGGTAGGCGGGTCCCATCCCGCGCTTCAGCGCGAGCCGCCGGAACGCGACCGCGGTGACGAGCGCCTGCACGACGAGCAGCACGCCCGCGAGCGCCATCACCGATCGATAGCTCTGGTTGGGATCGAGGGCGGGCTTCACCGCGTCCGCCCACGGCCCGTTGAACCGGGCAGGCGCGCGGTCATGCTCTGCCAGCGCCACGAGCTTCTCTTGCAGCGGGATGTCGCCCTGGGCCTCGACGGACCACGGGTTCATGGGCAGGACGTGCACGTGTCCGAGCCCCACGTCGCCGACCGTCCCGAAGCTCGCCGGTCGCAGCCTCGTCGGATCGGGGACGAGCTCCACCAGGCCAGGGAGGTCGCGCGGGTCGTCGATGGAGAGGGCGATCGATCCTCCCGTACGCACCCAGTCCACCAGCGCCTGCCGCTCGAGCGCCGGCAGCCCGACGAACACGCCCGACGGGATGAGGACGAGGCTGACGCCCTCATAGACGCCGGCGCGCCGGGTCAGCACGGGCGCGTGCGTCTGCTCGTCGAGCATCGCGTGCGTGATGGTGGCGTTGCTGCTCGTATGCGCTCGTAGCTCGCGGAGGCGGTGGTCGTCGCGCGGCGGGATGTCGAAGAGAACGATCGACCCCTCGTTCCCGAACCGCTCCCGCGCGCGCACCGTTTCGGTCGCGGTGATGGCGAACGCGTCGGGACGCTGCCCTCTCTCGGCAGGCATCCGGAAGTACCGCGTCGACTTCGCAGGCACCTCGAAGGGGGCGCGAGCCACGACGTGCTCGTCCCCTGGCCGTCGCAGCTCGAGGACCCCGCGCTCCGTCGTGACGCCCGGGTTCTCGATGCGCGTGAGGTACTCGCTCGCGTCGGCCCCACCGATCGTGGTCGTGATCTCCACGTTGGGTCGGGCAGAGGCCTCCCGAGACGACAGGAGCGCGAGCCCCAGGACGAGGCAGGAGGCGAGCCGGCGGCGCATCCACCACGGACGCATCAGCTCGCCCCCGCATTCCAAATCTCATCGAAATTCCCTCGAGGTTTGTACGTACGTGTCGGAGATCCGCATGCACCACCGACCGTTCGACGACCTTGGGCGCTGAAGCGCTCCACGGCACGCCCTTCTCGCATCAATACTTCGGTCGCGCGAACGCCATACTCCGGAGCCAAACGCCCCATCGCGGGCGCGCCTCGACCTGGGGCGCCGCGATCTGTCGTTGCTGCGGTGCGTGTTCGGGCGCGCCTCTCGGCTTGCTTCGGAGGTCCTCCTCGCGCTCCGCGCTCGCATGCCCCCCTCACCCCGCCCCCACCCCCGCGATATCGTGAGCCCGCGCGGAACGTCTCGTGCGTAACCGCGACGGCGATCTCGCCCTGGCTCGGTACGGCGGTGGCGAGATCGAGTACATGCCGCCGGAGCAGCGCTTCGGCGAGGCGTGTTCCACCCCGGGCGCGACGCTCGGCGAGGCCCTTCTGCGCGACCGCGATGGTCCCGATCCGCAGGTCGGGCTCCAGCCTCCCGGAGCGGCCGGAGGCGTTCGACCGTCTCGTCATGAAGGCGCTCGAGCGCGACTGGCAGCGCGCCCGAGCTGGCCCGACGCGCAGCGAGGTCTCGACCCGAGTCCGCGTGAGCGCCCGCGACGCATGAACCCGGCGCGGCGACGACGCGCGTGCGGCGACGAGGCGCGAGTGGCGACGAGGCGCGAGTGGCGACGAGGCGCGAGTGGCGACGAGGCGCGAGTGGCGACGAGGCGCGAGTGGCGACGAGGCGCGGCCCTTGACAAACGCTGCCTGAATTCATAGATTGACGCCGTGGGAAAGTCCGCCGTCGCCAGCGAGGAGATGCGTCAGGCGCAGCTCTCCCTCGACCTCAACCCGTCGGCCAAGGGCAAAGGGCGCGAAGGGCGCGGAGGGCGCGGGGGCGCGCGTCCGGGGGCGGGGCGACCGCGGAAGAAGGAGGACGATCGCACCTTCATCGCGCATCGGGCGCGGCCAGCCCACAGGAAGGGTGACCCGGTGCACGTGACGGTACGGGTGCGGGACCGGCTGCCGTCGCTGCGTGAGGAGCTGCTGGAGCGCATCGTGAAGCGCGTGCTTCTCGCGCAGCGGGAGATGCTGCGCGAGAAGGGGCTCGAACACTTCCACGTCGTTCACTTCACGATCCAGAGGGACCACCTACACCTCATCGTCGAGGCGCCCGACAAGCGCGGGCTCGCGCGCGGCGTGGCGGGGCTCGAGGTGCGTATTGCGCGTCGCATCAATGCAGCGCTGAAACGCAAAGGCCGCTTCTGGTCGGAGCGCTATCACCGCCGCGATCTCCGCACCCCCACCGAGACGCGCAACGCGCTGCGGTACGTGCTGATGAACGCGCAGAAGCACCACCGCGTGATCGGTGATCGTGCCTTCGCGGATCCGTGCTCGTCCGCGGCCAGCTTCGACGGCTACGCGCGCCCGCCCGCGACCTTCACTGACCTCCATCCGTGGCCGCGCGTCGCCCCGCGCACGTGGCTCCTCGGCGTCGGGTGGCGATCGCGCGGCGGCCTGCTCGACCCCGCAGAGGCGCCGGCGTCGTCGCGGTCCTCGCGGTCCTCGCGGTCGTCGCGGTCCTCGCGGTCGTCGCGGTCCTCGCGGTCCTCGCGGTCCTCGCGTGACGTCTAACCGTCGAGGACCTTCGCGTCGTCGCGCCACCGTCCCTCGAGAACGACTCGCCGCCCGAGCGAGACGTGCCCCGCCGCGCTCCGGCGGGGACGGAGTCGGACTCGTGCACGCGGCCGCTCGCGTCGAGGTCCGTCGTGTCGCGTCGCGAACCGGGACTCGCGCCGGAGAACCATGGTGGGCCTCGCACCATCCTCGTTTCTTGCTGCGATCGTCCTGGCCTGGGGCGCCGCGGGCCTCCGTTCGCGCTGTGAGCTCCTCCTCTCGTCCCCGCGAAGCAGCCCCACCACGAGCTCGTGCTCCGCGCTTCTCATGCTCCCCGGATTCGGGCCATCGCGACCTGCGGCGCCGGGGCCACCCCATGCTCCAAATCAACAGCGAAGGCGGTGGTTTGGTGGCACGCGGCGCGCGACTTCCGCTGGCGCCGTCGCTCGACCGCTCGACCACGTGCGCGACCGTCTCATGTGAACGAGGCCGGACGCGTCGTCGGCGGCGGGAAGTCCTTTCGGGCCGTGTTCCTCGGAGCGATTCGCGGATACGTCGACGTTCACCGCGAGCACGCGCGACGGTCGTGCGCGTCCGTGGTGTGACGTCCTCCTCTCGTCCCGGCGAAGCACCTCGCACTTCGAGCCTCGCGCTGTGCGCCTCGCACGCCAGGCCGTGCCCGAGATCAATCGAGCGAAGGCGGCGTTTCGGTGCAAACGCCCGCGCGACGTCCGCCGATGCGGACGCTCGACCGCTCGACCGCTCGACCGCTCGACCGCTCGACCGCTCGACCGCTCGACCGAATCGTCTCCACGGCGGAAGGGGGAGGCAGGAACTCTCTGAAGTCGCATTTGATTTCAAGCAGTAATTCTCGACGCGTTCGCGAGCGCGTGGAGGTCTGCCACGCGAGCGCGTCGTGGGTCGCACGACATGTTCGGACGATGTGAAAGAAGTGCTTCGCCGCCGGTCGGCAGGGCCCAGCGAGTGCAAGATCGCGCGAGAGGGCGCCGGCGACCGCAAGACCGTCGCCCGCTGCATCAAGGCCGCGACTGCCCTCGGGCTCGAGCGCGGCTGTGATCTGACCGACGCCGTCGTTCACGACGTCGCCCAATGCGTGCAGGCGCGTCCGCTCGCAGATGCTCTCGAGCCAACGCTCGTCGCCGCGTTCCTCGATGACGTCCAGGCCCGTGGCATCTCGTCGACCCAGCGCGCGTCCGTGTTCGGTTTCGCCGTGACGCCCGGGCAGGTGGACAAGCTGTGCGGCTCGAGGCGAACGCCCGCGTGACCTCCGCCGGCGCGGACGCTCGACCGCTCGATCGCTCGACCGCTCGTGCAATCTTCGCCACGACGTCGCGTTCGCAGCGATTGAGTTCGGGCAGTGTTTCCTCGGCGGGTCGGCGCGATTCGCGGGCGCGCGTCGTGGGCGTGCACCGCCCCGTCGGCTCGACGGCAAGTGGACGAGCTGTGCAACGCGATGGTCCGACCTCATCGCAGCAGGCCGCGGGCATGGGCGGTGAGGGGGTCATGCGAGCGCGGAGCGCGAGCTCGTCTGGCGTGGCGAGCGCGGAGCGCGAGGAGGACCTCCGAAGCAAGCCAGGAGGATCGCGGCGCCCCACGTCGAGACGATGGCAGCAAGAGACGACGTGAGTGCGAGGCCCACGAACCCGACCATCGGCGACCGATGCCCGGGGTCGCGCGACCCCGGCGGCTGCGCGACCCCGGCGGCTGCGCGACCCCGGCGGCTGCGCGACCCCGGCGGCTGCGCGACCCGGCCCTGGCGTGACGTCTAACCGGCAGCGTCGAGGTGGGCGAGCAGGACCTCGGCCGGATGTCGCGGGGAGAGGTTCGCGAAGCGATGGGCCTGGCTCCGGCACGAGTAGCCGGTGGCGAGGACGAGCGTGGGATCGTCGCCGAGCCAGCGCTCCCACGAGAGCTCCCAGATCCCCTTCGACTCGTCGCGGTGGACGCGCTCGTGACCGAACGCGCCGCTCATTCCGCAGCAGCCCGTCGCGACGAGCTCGAGGCCCAGACCGAGGCGCGCGAAGACCTCCGCCCACTGCTTCTGCGACGCCGGCGCGAGCGTCTTCTCCGTGCAATGGCCGAAGAGTCGGTAGCGCGGCCCCGCCGGTCGGGCTGGCTTGGCCGGCGCGTCGCCCGCGGGCTTCGGGACGATGCGCGCGAGCAGCTCCTGGAGCAGTAGCACCTCGAACCCGAGGTCCTTGCCGAGGGCGTGGCGGTACTCGTCGCGGTAGGTGAGGCCGACCGCGGGCTCGATCGCGACGAGCGTGGCGCCCGACGCCGCGAGCTCGCGCAGGAAGGCGGCCGTCTTCCGCGCCTGGCGCTCGAACCGCCGGAGGAAGCCCTTCACGTGGAGGCCCTTGCCGTTCGGCTCGTACGCCGCGATGTGCACCTCGCAGCCGAGCCGCCCGAGGAGCTCGCGGACCGTGAGCACGAGCTCGGGCTCGTAGAAGCTCGTGAAGGCATCCTGCACGAGGACGACGCGCGGTTTGTCGCTCGTCCCCGTCGGCGGCGCCGACGAGAGCAGGGGGATGGCGCGATCACGGAGGAGCGCGCGGAGCGGGCGGGGCGCGAGGACCGGCGTGTCGACGAGGCCCGAGAGCCAGCCGAACACGCGCTGGAAGAGCGACGACGAGAGGAAGACGTTGAACAACCACGGCGCGAAGGCCATGAACGAGAGCGCGCCCTCGAGACCGGCCACGAGGTGATCGCGGAGCGGGCGGAGATAGCGCGTGTGGTAGCTCTGCAGGAACTCGCTGCGGAAGACGGGGACGTCGACCTTGACCGGGCACTGCGTCGCGCAGGCCTTGCACGCGAGGCAGCCCTGCATCGCGCGGTTCACCTCGTGGGAGTAGTCGAAGCGGCCGAGGTGCTTGCCGAGCGTGTTCGCGACGCGGACGGGCGCGGTGAGGACGGTCGCGAGCGCGCCCGGCGCGGCGTCCACGGCCGGCAGCGAGGCCTTCGCGTTCGAGAGCTGCCGGAGCCACTCGCGCATGACGCCGGCGCGACCCTTCGGCGTGTGGATCCGATCGCGTGTCACCTTCGAAGACGGGCACATCACGTGATCGGGGTCCCAGTGGAAGCACTGGCCGTTGCCGTTGCAGTCGATCGCGACCGCGAAGGCGTCCTGCGCGGCGCGGGCGATCTGCCGATCTTGCTGGCCGCGCGTGGGCTGATCGATCGTGGCGAGGTGGCGTCGCTTGCCGGTCGGCGTCGCGATCTTGCCCGGGTTCAGGCGCTCCGTCGGATCGAAGAGGGTCTTCACCGCCTCCACGTGGACGAAGAGCTCGCCGAAATGGAGCGGGCTGTACTCGGAGCGGAAGCCCTTGCCGTGCTCGCCCCAGATGACGCCGCCGTACTTCGTGCAGAGCGCAGCGACCTGGTCGGAGATCCGGCGGACACGCGCCTCGTCCTCCGGATCGCGGAGGTCGAGCGCGGGCCTCACGTGGAGGCAGCCCACGTCGACGTGACCGAACATGCCGTAGGTGAGGCCTTCCGCGTCGAGGACGGCGCGGAACTCGGCGACGTACGCCGCGAGCTTCTCGGGGGGTACGACCGTGTCCTCGACGAAGGGCACGGGCTTGCGCCGGCCCTTGGTGTTGCCGAGGAGCCCCACGCCCTTCGCGCGGAGCTGCCAGAGCGCGTTGCGGTCGGCGTCGGACTTCGCGACCGACCACGCCATCGGCCAGCCGGGCTCGCCCTGGTGCTGCTCGCACGCCGCCACGAGGTCGGCCATCTTCGTCTCGACCTCGGCGACGTCCATGCCCTCGAACTCGACGAGGTTGATCGCGGCTGTCTTCGGGAACGGCGCGGGGCGGGACGGGAGGTAGGCGGCGACGGCGGGAAAGATGACGTCCTCGCGTGCGAGATCCATCACGCGCTCGTCGACCGTCTCGATCGACGAAGGGTCGCGCGCGATGACGATCTCCGCGGACGAGAGCGCGGCGTCGAAGCTCGGGAACTCGAGGACGGCGACGCGACGCGCGGTAGGGATGGGCACCACGCCGAGCCACGCGCGCGTGACGATCCCGAGCGTCCCCTCGGCGCCGGTGATGATCCACTTGAGATCGAGGAGGTCGGACGCGGGGTCGTACGCGCGCTCGAGGTTGTAGCCGGTGAGGAAGCGATGAAGCCGCGGCAGCTTCGCGACGAAGTCGTCGCGGACGCGCAGCGCGAGCTCGAGGATCGCGCGGGGGATGCGCTCCGCGAGCGGCGCGTCGGCGTCCCAGGCGGGGAGGGCGAGCGCCTCGCTCCGCTTCATCGGGCGCGTGGTCAGCACCGAGCCGTCGGCGAGCACGACCTCGAGCGCGGAGACGTGCTGCGAGGTCTTGCCGTAGACGCGCGAGCCCTGACCGCTCGCGTCGGTCGAGATCATCCCGCCGAGGGTCGCGCGCGAGCTCGGCGAGAGGTTCGGCGCGAAGAAGAGGCCGTCGGGGGCGAGCGCGGCGTTGAGCTGGTCGAGGACGACGCCGGGCTCGACCTCGACCACGTCGCCGGAGCGCGCGCCGATCCGATTCATGTGGCGGCCCACGTCGACCACGATGCCGCTCGTCAGCGACTGCCCGTTCGTCCCGGTGCCGCCGCCGCGCGCGGTCAGCTTGAGGTCCCGAAAGGCGTCACGCGCCGCCGTGCGCATGAGGATCGCGACGTCCTCGGTCGTCCGCGGGTAGACGATGGCCTGAGGGAGGATCTGGTAGATCGAGTTGTCGGTCGCCCCCACCACGCGCGTCGCGAGGTCGTCGGCTCGGTCGCCGGAGAACCCGCGGTCGCGGATCTCGGCGAGGAAGGACCGCGTCGTCGCGGACGCAGGCTCGAGCTCCGCCAGGCGCGGGATCACGCGGCTCTCTTACCACGCAGGCGCGCGCGAGGGTGCGATCACAGCGCTTCCTGTAGTACGCTCGCGCGGATGCCTCGCGGGCCCGTGGCGGTCGTCCTCGTCCTCGTGGCGTGCCTCCTCGGAGCCGGCGAGAGCCGCGCCGCGCCGCCGCCGCCGTCAGCGCCCCCGCTCGATCGCATCGTCGCCGTCGTCGACCAGCACCCGATCACGCGGTCCGAGCTCCGCGCTCGGGCTCGCCCGAGGCTCCGCCAGATGGCGTCGCAGACGGGGAAGCGACCCGACGCCGCCGCCGTGGAGGCGCTCTATGCCGAGCTCCTCCAGCACGTGATCGACGAGCGACTCATCGCGAGCGACGCCGAGGCGCGCTACATCTCGGCGACGGCGGAGGACGTCGATCGCGCCGTCGAGCAGCTCGCGGCGAGCAACAAGATCACCGCCGCCGAGCTCTTCGCGGAGGTCGAGCGCATGGGCATGACCCGCGACGAGTACCGCGAGGAGCTGCGCCGCCAGATCGTCGACGGCAAGTGGACGATGCTCGTCGTGCGCAGCACGGTGACGGTCAGCAAGAGCGACGAGAAGGCCTACTGGAAGGCCACGGAAGACGCGCGCGCGAAGGCGCTCGAGCGGCTCCGCGCGGCGCACTACGTCGAGGTGCGGAAGTGAGCCGCGCCGGCGTGGCCCGCCGGTCGTGAGGTGATGCGCCCCGCGCCGTTCGCCCACTTCGTGGCGTACACGCGCCCGCGCACCTTTCTGATCACGTTCGTCTTCGTCACGACAGGCTACGCACTCGCACCACACGACGGCGATCCCTTCGAGACCGCGATCGACCTCGCGTTTCTTCTCGTCGTCTACTCGGTCTTGCTCTGGGGCGGCGCGAACGCATTCAACTCGTCGCAAGATCGCGACGAGGGGCCCGTCAACCTCCTGCCAGACCCGCCACCCCTGCCGCGCGGGCTCGCCGCCTTCGGGTTGGCGCTGCACGCCGCCGCGGTCGCGCTCGCGCTGATCCGGGGAGCGTGGCCTGGGACGCTGACCGCGGTCGGAGCGGCCGCGTCGGTCCTCTACTCGTGGCAAAATCGATGGTTTCGCCGGTGGAAGGAGGTTCCGGGCGTCGACAACCTTATCAACGCCTGCGGGTGCGGCATCCTGCCGGTCGCGCTCGGCGCCAGCGCCCGGGGCCACGCTCCGTCGCTCCACGTCTGTCTCGTGGGCGCCGCGTTCACGGTGGCGGTGTTCGGCGGTGTGCCGACCTCGCAGATCTTCCAGCTGCGCGAGTCGGACACCGTGCACACGGCGCGGAACTGGGCCGCCTGGGTCGGCCCACGCCGCGTGCTGCGCCTCGGCGCCGTGCTCTTCGGGGTGCACGTCGCGCTCCTCGTCGCCGTGGCGCTCCCGTCGCGTCCCACGGCGACGGTCGTGGCCTGCTGGGTGTGCTGGGCGCTGCTCGTGCTCGCTGCCGGCGTGCATAGCCTTTGGTGGTCGCGATCACCGCGGATCGACGCGTACCATCGCATGACACGTCAGCTCGGCATGATGATGGCCAGTCAAGTCGTCTGGGTGGTGGGCGTGGCGACGACCTGGCCATCGCGCCCGGGGGGGTAGAGGAATGAAGGCGGACAGGAAGAGCCAAGCGTTTCGAGCGGTCTGCATGCTCAACGGCATCGCGATGGTGTTGACCGGCCTCTATGGTGTGTTCTGGCCCGATGCGGCGATGAACGTCATGACGGGACATGACCACGTCTGGGACCCACAGACGCTGTCCCTCATGCGCATGCACAACGGCGCCGACTTCGGACTGGGGGTCGGCTTCGTCCTCACGGCATGGCGTCCGGGCGCATCCTTCGCCGCGTTCGCCCTGTGCTTGTTCGCGAACGTCGCGCACGGCGTGGTCCACGTCGCGGACGAGGTGGCTGGCCACCACCATGCCTACAACATGGGTCCGATCGCGATCCTGATCGGAATGTCCGCCGCGCTGGCGGCGCTCTATCCTTGGCGGGACGGTATGGCGCGATACATGGAGCAGACATGAGCAGCGAGACCGTCCTCGAGCGCGTGGAGCGCCGCAATGCCGAGTACGCCGCGCTCCCGATCTTCGAGGCGTTTCGTCGGGACGTCATCCCCAGGGAGCGCTTCCGTGACTTTTTCCCCGAGCAGTGCCTCACGGCGAGGATGTTCCAGGATCTGATCTGGGCCGCGACGGACATCACCGACGGACCTTTCGCGGCGTTCGCGAAGGAGCATCGGCGGCGTGACTCGTCGCATTTCCGCTGGGCGGAGCGCGACCTGGTCGAGATGGGCTTTCCGGCCATCGACGTCGAGACGGTCTTCGCCCATGAGCGTCTCGGGACACGCTTGCAGTTCGCGCGCATGCTGGCCCGCGCCGAGGAGGCGAGCGACCTCGAGAAGATCGTCATTCTGATCTGCATGGAGGCGACCGGCAACGTCACGCTCCCGGTCCTCCACGCGTACGCGGTCCGCCACGGCTTCGAGAAGAAGACCGTCTACCTGGGCGAGCATCACGTGAACATCGAGGCGCGGCAAGAGCGGCAGCTCCGGACCGAGGCCGAGCCGCTGACCTCCTCGCGCGACCCGCGTCTGCTCGAGACGGTCGACGTCATCTTCGACGCCTTCATCAAGATGGTCGGGCGAGGCGGAGAGCGCATCTACGGCGACCTTCTGGCACGCATGGCTGCGTCTCCGTGACCGACGCGGTCGCCAGTGAGCTGTCGGCGGTCGCCGGGTTCTATGGCGCGCCGGAGGATTTCGTCGGCGCCCTCGCGCCGTGGCTCGGGAGCTATGCCGAGATCGTGCTCGGTGAGACGGGGTTCGAGGTGCTCACGGGCGGGAAAGGTTGCGCGGAAGGGCTCGCGAGCGCGGCGGCGGGGTTCGCGGCGTCTGCCGCCTCGATCGATCGCTTCCGTGAGTGCGACGCGACATTTCCCGGGCGAATGCTCGGGCTGAAGGTCGACGTCGGCGCCGGCCGTGGCGCGTCGCCCAACGTCACGCTCTACGTCCGGACCCTCGCGGAGATCGGAGCCACACTGAGCTTCCTCGGCGGCGTCGGATGCGCGCCGGTCGGTCTCGCGGAGCGGCTGGCGCCGGCGAGGACCGTCTATGGGCTCGGCTTCTTCTCTCGCGGCCTCGACGCGGGGGTCAAGACGTACACCGTGACCGATCTGACGGAGGCGCCTTTTCGCGCGGTCCTGGCCGGCCTGCACCTGTCGTGGCCTCGGCCGGGATTCACCTCGCACCGCGTCGCCGACTCGGTGGTGCTCCACGAGACGAAGCTCTATCTGCCCGACGTCGACGTCGGCACGCTCGACGCCGCCACCCCTCGCTGGCGCGAGATCCTGGCGTTCGCGCCGGGCGTGTTCGCGCCCGGCACCGGCACGTGCACGTGCACCGTCGGGATCACGGCGCGGCCGAGCGCCCCGCCCGAGATGAAGCTCTATGTCGAGCGCGTAGGCGCCATCCCGAACGACTTCCACGCGAGATAGATCGCCGAGCGGCGAGCCCATCACTCTGCGTCGACGATGGGCTCGCGCGGTAGTAGAGAATGTGGAGGGACAATGGGAAGCTCTCGTTCTTCGTTGCTGAGAGGCGTGACGCTCGTCGCGGCGCTCGTCCTCGTCGCGGCGTGTCGGTCTGCGCCGGGGACCCCACGCGGACCCAACGTCGTCAACGTCGACCCCGCCAAGACCGGCGCCGGCATCGCGCCCACGCCTTGCTCCGACGAGGCGGGCGAGCCCGCGAGCGAGGACGAGGCGTTCGGGCGAAAGGTCGTCGTGATCTGCGTCGAGGGCGTGCGCGGCGAGGCGCGCAAGGAGGTCGAGAGCGCGCTCGGCTTCGAGGCGGGCGCCGTCCTCGCCGAGAAGGCCCTCCGCGAGGGGCTCGAGGCGATCCACCGCACCGGGATCGTGGACGACGCCGCGGTGTACGCAAGGAAGCTCGGACCCGGGGTGGCCATCACCCTGCGGCTCCACGAGCGCCCGCGCGTGGGGAAGGTCGTGGTCGACGGCGCCTCGGCGGTCAACGTCGAGCTGAAGCCGACGCCCGGACGTACGCCGCTGCACACGGGCGAGCATTTCGATCCTCGATACGCCGCGGACCGGGCGCGCGCGCTCCGTGATGCCTACGTGTCGCAAGGCTACGAAGAGGCGACGGTCACGCCGGAGACCACGCCGGCGGGCGACGGCGTCATCGACGTGCACATGGTGATTCACGAGGGCAAGCGCTCGCGCATCGGGACGATCACGATGAAGGGGGTCACCCCCGCGCTCGAGGCGGGGCTCCGCGGGGCGAGCGGGCTCGTGTCTGGCGAGCCGCTCGGAGAAGACGCGCTCGGCGACGCGCCGCTCCGGATGAGCGCGTTCTACTACGATCACGGGTACGTCTCGGTGAACCTGAAGCTCGACCGCGGGACCCGGGCGTCCGACGGCAGCGTGCCGCTGAACGTCGACGTGACCGAGGGCCCGGTGTTCCGCGTAGGAAAGATCCGGCTCACGAGGTCGGGCCTCGACGCGTCCGCGACGCAGAACCTCCTCGCGTCGATGCGCACGAAGAGCGGCGCCACGTTCGTCCGGTCGACCCTCGTCGCCGATCTCGCCGCGGTGAAGGGGTATTACGCGAATCGCGGTCGTACCGTCGAGCTGGCGCCGGAGACGAGCCTGAGCCAGGAGAGGCGGACGATCGACATCGACATCGTGGTCGACGACGCCGCGCCGGCGAAGGCCCCTTAGTCGAGCCCTCCCCGCGGGGCCTGACCGTCACGGCGCCTTCGGCTCCTCGAGCGACTTCTCGTACACGTTGTCTTCCCAGTCGTTGTCGAGGCGCTCGACGAGAACGAAGCCGTTCCGCTCGTAGAGGCGATGTGCAGACGTGAAGCGGCGCGACGAGTCGAGCCACAGCTTCGCGTACCCGACCGCACGCGCGAAGGCCTCCGCCTCCTCGTAGAGGCGCTGGCCGAGGCCGAGGCCGCGGGCGTCGGGGCGCAGGTAGAGGCGCTTCAGCTCGCAGCGTCCCTCGTCCTTCGGGCGGATCGCCACGGTCCCGATGATCTCGCCGCCGAGCTCCGCGACCCAGAAGCGGCCGTCGCGATACCTCGTCTCGAGCGCGCGGAGGTCACCCTCGAGGCCGCCGACCTCGGCCGTGAACCCGTACTCGCCGAGCACGCTCTTCACGAGCGCGACGACGGCCGCCTCGTCGCGCGGCTCGTACGCGCGCAGCCGGACCGCGTCGCGGAGGACCGCGCGCTCGCGCTCCGGCGGGATCCCCGCGGGCACGTCGAGGCGGCGATGCGTCCGCGCGTCCGCGTCCGCGTCCCAGCCCGTCTCGAGCCATCGCCACGTGTCCCGGATCGTCTCGGCGAGCGGTCGCGTCGCGAACCCCGCTTCGCGCGCGGCCGCGCTCGTGACGGCCACGTATCCGAGCGATCGCGGCAGCCAGAAGGGCTGTCCCGAGAAGGGCCGCACGCCTTGCTTCAGCAGCGCCTCGTCGTCGACCCACACGACGCGCGCGTCGCTCTGCGTCTCGGCGATCATGGTGGCGTAGAGCGTTCGCATCGGGATCGGATCGCCGACGACGTTCAGCGTCCCCGTCAGGCGAGGCGCCGCGCGGACGGCGAAGGCGGCGACGTCGCGCGCGTCGGCGAGCTGCGCGACCGCGTCGGGATCGCCCGGCCCGATGAGCCAGCCGCCCTGAGCGACGCGGCGCAAGAGCCAGGGGACGCGCTCGTCGGAGTCGTGCGGGCCGACGGTGCGCCCGAGCCTCAGCACGAGCGCGCGCTCGCCGCGCTCCTCCCGCACCGCGCGCTCGCACGCGACCTTCAGCGGCCCATAGCTCTCGAGGCCGAGCGGCGCGGCCTCGGCCGCCTCGTCCTCCTTGAGCGGCGCGCTCTCCTCCATCGCGTGGAGGTCGCGGTACACGGAGATCGTCGACAGGTAGACCCAGCGCGGCACCTCCCTGAGACGACGGAGCGCGGCGCGGACCGGCTCGACCTCGTAGCCCGACGTGTCGATGACGAGATCGAAGCCCCGAGGATCGAGCGCGCCGAGGTCACGCGTCCGGTCGCCGATCACCTCGCGGACGCCCGCTGCGCGACCGCCCGCGGAGAGCCCGCGATGAAACAGCGTCACCTCGTGCCCGGCCGCCACGAGCGCGTCGACCAGGTGACGCCCGATGAAGCCGGTTCCGCCCAGGATCAGCGTTCGCATCGCGCTCCGCACGCTAGTCCATCACGCCGCCGTGTAACACCGACGGACACCCTGCCGCGTGGAGGGCTCGGGGGTCGTGTGGGAGCGGGCGCGGATCGCGAGAGATCGCCGGCGTCCAGGCCTCGCGGGCCGACTGGAACGGTGATTGCTCGCGAACCGGGCGATGCGTTGGTCTCTCCAGCTGCTGGTGCTGGCGATGGTCGCGGCCTGCGGCGATCCGGTCGCGGCCCCGCCTCCACCAGTCCCCGCGCCCGCGCCCATCACGAAGAGCGAGAGCGCGCCTGCGACGCCGGCCCCGCCCCTCGAGGAGGCGCCGGCTCCGGCGGGCCCGGTGCCGAAGCTCCTCGTGCGCGGCTTCGGCTCCGGCTCGAGCGGCCTCGTCGAGAAGATGCGCTCGTTCGACACGTTCAAGGAGCTCCTCGAGAAGGAGGGCTTCGACGCCTCGAACCACGCCCACGACCTCGGCGACTACGACGACGGCAAGCCGCTCGCGGACATGGCATCGGAGGTGGCGACGAAGATCGAGGCGGTGATGGCGGGTTATCCCGCCGGGACCAAGTTCGACGTCCTCGGCCACTCCCTCGGGGGCATCGTCCTCCTCCACGCCGTGCTGGACCACGGCCTCGCGCCCCGCGTTCGCACCTTCGTCGCGCTGTCGTCGCCCATCTACGGACAGGACGACAAACCCCTCAACTGCAAGGTCGGCTTTCGTTGCAGCGACGTCTACGCCATGTATTCGCCTTACCGATCCGACCAGGTCGTCGACTACATGACGAAGAGCAGCGCCGCGCTCTCGGGGATGAAGCGCTGCTCGCTCATCTCCCCGGACGACGGCATCATCGACGCGCCGATGGCGGGCGGTCAGTTCCCCGACGGCGCGAACGTGGTCGTCGCCGACGTCTCGCACATCGCGATCATTCGCAGCGCCGAAGCGGTGGCGGCGCTGAAGACGGAGTGCTTCGACGGAGCGTTCTGACGCGGGCGCGGGCGTCGCTCATTCCCGGAGCGGCTCGGCGAGCGCGACGATGATGCCCGAGGGCCCGCGGAGGTAACACAGCAAGTACGCGTCCTCGTACTGCGCGATCTCGCCCACGAGCTCGCCGCCGTGTCCTTGCAAGCGGCGCACGACGTCACGAATGTCGTCCACCGCGAACATGATGCGGCGGAGGCCGAGCGTGTTGGCCGGCGCCGGGAACGGGTCGCCGCTGATCACCGCGGGCGTCAAGAACTTCGTCAGCTCGAGCCGGCTGTGTCCGTCCGGCGTTCGCATCATCGCGATCTCGACCTTCACGTCGTCGAGCCCCACCACGCGATCGACCCAGCGGCCATCGACCACCATGCGCGCCTGGACCTCGAGCCCCAGCTCGGTGAAGAACGCGATCGACGCGTCGAGGTCCTCGATGACGATGCCCACGTGGTCCATGCGTCGAACGGTCATGCCCTGGCTCTTTCTCGGCGCTCTTGCGGCCGTCGGTGTCACTTGCGATGCGCAAGCTATCATCTCGATTGCAAATCGCAAGTGAGATGCCTAACGTCGTGGCACCGGAGTCGCACACTCATGAAGAGCCGCTGCCCCATTCACGCCTCGCTCGCCGTCCTGGGCGATCGCTGGACGCTGCTCGTCGTGCGGGACCTGATGTTCGCCGGCTACCGCACGTTCAACGAGTTCCTGCGATCGGCCGAGGGCGTGGCCACGAACGTCCTGGCAGACCGCATCAAAGGCTTGCTCGACGCGGGCGTCATCACGAAGGCGCCGGATCCGGAGGACGGCCGGAAGTGGATCTACAGCCTCACGCCCAAGGGCGTCGACCTGGCGCCGGTGCTCCTCGAGCTCAATCGATGGGGCACGACGTACGAGGACGGCGTCGCGCCGCCAGGCATCCTCGAGCGCTGGGACGCGGATCGCGCCGGGTTCCTTGCCGAGCTCCGGAAGCGCCACCTTCCGGAGCCGCCGCGGCCCAGACGGCGCGGCCGCTGAGCGCCGGCGCTCACTTCGCGACCGGTTTGTAGCAACCGTAGAAGATGCCGTCCCGGACCATCGGGCCGATGAGGCAGTTGCCGGCGGCCGACGCGCAGTACGACATGCAGTCGGCGCCGAACGTCCATCGATCCACGCCGCACTTGGTGCGCGCGCCGGAGGAGGTCTCGCAGCAGTAGTAGCCGGTCGCGTCGCACGTGAGGTACGCGCTCGGGTGATCGGCCTTGTTCGAGGTCGCGCAGCCCGGCTGCCCGACGAAGGTGTAGCCGTCGATCGCCTTGCCGCCCACGCACGAGGAGCCCGGCGGGGTGACCGGCCTGGGCGTGTTGCAGGTCCCTTGCTGGCAGCTCCGCGAAGCGCACTCCGTCCCGACGTGACAGGCGTCGCCGTCGCGGCGGCCGTCGGTGGTGCAGGTGCCGTGGAGCCCGCTCGCGATGCTGCAGTAGCCGCTCCGGCACTGTTGATGAGTCGTGCAGAACTCGTTCGGGAGGCCGGCGCCGTCCTGCGGCACGCATCCCGCGCCGATGCGGTTGTCGCAGCGCGCAGAGCGGCACTCGCCGTGGGACCAGCAGCTCGCGCCCAGCGGTCGATCGAACGCGGTGCACTGCCCCGCGATCTTGCCCGCGGGGACGACGCAGAAGCCGCTCCGGCACTGCTGGTGCGTGGTGCAGAAGTCGGAGCCCTTGCCGGTCCCGTCGTTGGGGACGCAGCCCGCGCCCGGGCGATTGTCGCATCGTCCGGAGAGGCACTCGCCGTGGCTGATGCAGGCCTGACCGAGCGGTCGATCGTTGCCCGTGCAGGTGCCCGCGATGGTGCCGGGTTTCACGTTGCACGCGCCCGAGCGGCACTGTTGATGAGTCGTGCAGAAGTCCCCGCCGGCCGCGGTGCCGTCTTGCGCGACGCACCCGGCGCCGGGGCGGTTGTCGCAGCGCTTCGAGGCGCACTCCGGATGAGTCGAGCACGACTGCCCGAGGGGCTTCAGCGTCTGCGATGACGATGACGACGGATAGGCGACGGCGAAGATCGCGACGCCCGCAGCCAGGGCCCAGGAGGTGCGTCGTCCGAGCGTCGTAGAGTTCACTTGCTTCACCTCGTGCGGCCCGCCGCTGCACCGCGCGTTCCAGCCGGCCCGGACGCTGGAAAAGGCGGCGCGATCGCGTCGCGACGACCACGCCGGACGCGCACCCCGTGCGGGCCCCCGCAATCTGCGCGCGGTCCGAGAGGTCGGGGTCGTCCACGATCGCCGGGCGCGGCGAGACCGCGAGCGCGACGACGCGCTGTGCACACCGCTTGCACGCGCCGTGACGAACGATCGAAGGAGGAGAACCATGGAGAAGCAAGTCGGGCTCGATTCGCGCCACCGCGACAGGAACGGTGAGATCAGCCGGAAGCACGGCAACACGCTGATCGCCACGCTGCGAAAGACGTACGGCGAGCGCTTCGCCGAGGGCGAGCCCCCCACCGCGAAGCTGAGTGACGTGCTCGCGCGGCTCGACGAGCCCTCGCTGAGCCAGCTCATCAAGGACCTTCGCAGCTAACGTCGCGGAGCGCGGATGCTCGGTGACCGAGGCCACCGCGACGTGAAGGACGCGGCGCGATGGGTGGATCACTGTATTGTGCACGTTGTGTCGCGAGCGTTACCGGAGCCGAGTGCCCCTGCGCCGCCGTCCGCTGCGGAGGCGCGCTCGGCGCTGACCCGCGACGCGAGCCCCAGCGTCGACGACGCGACGCTCGTCGAGCTCGTCGCCGGGAACACGGCGTTCAGCGCGGACATCTTCAAGCGCGTCGCGACGGAGACGCCGAAGAGCGAGAACGTGTTTCTCTCCGGCTACGGCATCTCCGGCGCGTTCGCGATGCTCGCCGCGGGCGCGCGCGGCGATACGCAGAAGGAGATCGCGAAGACCTTCCACTTCACGATCGATGCGGACAAGCTCCATCCCGCGTTCGACAAGCTCGCGCTCGAGATCGAGAGTCGCGCCAGGGACGGCGGCGCGGGCAGCGACGGCAAGGGCTTCCGCCTCGCGGTCGACAGCTCGTTCTGGGGCGAGAAGACGCTCGCGTGGGAGAGGCCGTATCTCGATGTCCTCGCGACGTCGTACGGCGCGGGCATCAACCTCGTCGACTATCGCTCGGCGGCGGAGCCGGCGCGGGCGGCGATCAACGCTTGGACCGAGGCGAAGACCGAGGGCCGCATCGCGGAGCTGCTCCCCGCGGGGAGCATCGACGAAGCGACGCGCCTGGTGATGGTCAACACCGTGTACTTCAACGCGGCGTGGGCGAGCCCTTTCGAGTCTCAGTCGCTCACGTTCCACGGCCCCGCGGGCGACGCGAGCATCGACGGCATGCGCGCGACGGGCGGCGGCATTCGGGCGGGGACGAAGGACGGCACGTCGGTCGTCGCGATCCCGTACGAGGGCGGCGACCTCGAGCTCGTCGCGATGGTCCCGGCCTCGCTCGATGCGCTGGAACAGTCCCTCGACGGCCACGCCCTCGAGTCGCTCCTCGAGGTGCCGACCTCGGGCAACATCGCGCTCACGATGCCGAAGTTCACGATCGACGGCGACGCGATGCCGCTGATGGAGAGCCTCCAGGCGCTCGGGCTGCGCGCGCCGTTCGAACGCGACGCGGCGGACCTCTCCGGGATCACGAAGCAGGTGCGCCTCTCGACCGACGACGTGCGCCACAAGGGCTTCCTCAAGGTCGACGAGAAGGGGACGGAGGCGGCGGCGGCCACGGGCATGAGCTCGGGCGGCTCGGGCGTCCCGGTGCCGGCCGTGGTCGTGACGATCGATCGGCCCTTCCTCTTCGTCATTCGCGACGTCCCGACGAAGACGGTCCTCTTCACCGGCCGCGTCGTCGAGCCGCATCTCTGACGGAGCGACGCGGCCTGCGGTAGGTTCGTGAGGTGCCAGTCGCGCGCGCCAACGGGCTCGATCTCTTCTACGAGGAGCGAGGGGAAGGGGAGCCCCTCGTCCTGGTCTCGGGGATCGGCATGCAGATCGTGGCGTGGCCCGACGGCCTGCTCGATCGCCTCGCGTCCAGGGGCCTCCGTGTCATCGTCTTCGACAACCGCGACGTCGGGCTCTCCACGAAGCTCGCGTCGTCCGGGGTCCCGCCGCTGAGGCGGATGCTCTTGCGCACGCTGATGCGACGTCCGGTGTCCGCGCCGTACACGCTCTTCGACATGGCGGCCGACGTCGTCGGACTGCTGGACGCGCTTCGTCTGCCCACGGCTCACGTCCTCGGGGTCTCCCTCGGCGGCATGGTCGCCCAGGCGATGGCGATCGCGCACGGCGATCGGTTGACGACGGTGTCATCGCTCATGTCGCACTCGGGCGGGCGTCTCGTCACGGGCCGCCCGAGCGTCATGCTGAAGCTCCTCGCCCCGCCGCCGCGCTCGCGGGCGGAGGCGATCGCCCGGCAGCTCGACTTCTTCCGGGCCGCGGGGAGCAAGGGGTTCTTCCGCGACGACGCCGCGCTCGCGGAGCGCGCCGGCCGAGCCTACGATCGGTGCGTCCATCCGGCGGGCTTCGCGCGGCAGTTCGCGGCCGTCCTCGCGACCGGTGACATGCGGTCACGTCTCCGTCAGACGCGGGTGCCCGCGCTGGTCCTTCACGGCACGACGGACGGCATCTTCGACGTGGCCTGTGGGCGCGCGACCGCGGACGCCATCCCGGGCGCTGCGTTCGAGGTGATCGACGGCTGGGGCCACGACCTCGCCGAAGGCGCGTGGGACCGCCTCGTCGATCTCGTCACGGCCCACGTGAAGGCGGGCCGGTCGATCAAAACGTGACGTTCGGGAAGGGGGCGCCGGGTCTCGCGAACAAATAGCCCTGCATCAGATCGCAGCCCGCGCGTACGAGCTCGTCTCGTTCCTCGAGCGTCTCGATGCCCTCGGTCGTGACCACGATGCCGAGCTCCTTGCACATGGTGACCATCGTTCGCACGAGGGTCTGCTTCGTCGGCTGCAGGTGGAGGTTCCGGACGAGCGCCATGTCGAGCTTGACGATGTCGGGCTCGAGGAGCGCGAAGCTGGTGAGGCCGGCGTAGCCTGCGCCGAGGTCGTCGATGGCGATCTTGAAGCCCAGCTTGCGGAGCGACGCGATGCGTCCCTGGACGTCGTCGAGGCCGTGGAGCGACGAGCGCTCGGTGATCTCGAGCACGACGCGGTCGGCGACGGCGGCGAGAGGCGTGTCGGCTGCGAGGAGCGCGGCGTCGAGAAGATCGTCGGGGTGGAGGTTGAGGAAGAGGAGGGCGTTCTCCGGAAGGCTAGCGATCGGCGCGATGGCGCGATCACGGATCCGGCGACCGAGCTCGTGAACGCTCCCGAGGCGCTCGGCCGCTTCGAGGATCGCGCCCGGATGCGGGAGGCTCGGCTCGCGCGAGCGGAGCAGCGCCTCGTAGGCGAAGACGGTGCGGTTCGACCACGAGACGATGGGCTGGTAGTCGATGTAGAGCGTGTCCATGGCGCGGCTGAAGCTCGCCACGAGCCCTGCGCGATCGCCGACGAGGTGCTCGACCCCGCCCGCGAGCTCGAGCGCCCGACGCTTGGCCTTGGCGAGGCGGTGAAGGCGAACGGCGTCGCTGGCGACCTGTCCCAGCTCGTTCAGGTCGACGGGCTTCACGAGGTAGCGGAGGGCCCCGTACTCCATCGCCTTGATCGCGGTGTCCATCGAGGGGGCGCCCGTGATCATGATGACCGGCACGTCGAGATCGTGACGCCGGATGTGCTCGAGGAGCGTGATGCCGTCCATCCCCGGCATGTCGATGTCGCTGAGGATCACACCGTAGGACGTTCGCTGGATGGCCTCCTCCGCGGCCCCGCCGCTGGTCACGGCCTCGACCTCGAAGCCTTGCCTCGTCAAGGCTCGGGCATGGGCTCGAAGCAGAGGCTCATCGTCATCGACGATGAGCACTCTCCGTCCGATCTGCTCGTCGACCATCATCATCCCCCTGGATCGCTGGCCCTCGTTGACAGCTAATCCTACGCGTATAGCGCAGAAGCCGGACCCTGGGAGGGGAAACCTACGAGGCGGAGCCTGGCTCTCGCTCGCTCATCGGACCCGGCGCCCGCTCGCTGAGCGGACCGACGTGGCTGAGCGGGCCTTCGCTCGGCGGCCCTAGGCTACTGGGCGACTCGCTGATGGGCATCGCGTCGTCTTCGTCGGCCAGTCGATGCTGCACCGCCCGCACGGTGGCGCCTGCGAGGTACGGGAGATCATCGACGAAGTAGCGACGGAAGAGGCGCTTCGGCTGCTGCGCGAAGCGGTAGAACCACTCCATCCCCACGTTCTGCACCCAGACGGGCGCGCGCTGGAGGATGCCGGCCGCCATCTCGAAGGAGCCGCCGACGCCGATGGAGACCGGGACGCCGAGCGCGTCCTTGTTCGCGACGATCCACTTCTCCTGCTTCGGCGCGCCGAAGGCGACGAGCAGGATGTCCGGGCGAGCGGCGCGAACGACCGCCTTGATCCTCGCCTGTTCCGCGTCCGTGGCGAAGGTGGCGAACGGCGGACAGTACGTGCCGGCGATGCGCGCCTTCGGATGCCGCGCGAGGATCGCGGCGGCGGCCTCCTCGGCGGCGCCCTCGACCCCGCCGAGGAGGAAGATGCGGAGCTTCGTCTGGGCCGACGCCTTGGCGACCTCCCAGAAGAGATCGCTGCCGGCGACGCGCTCGGGGAGGACGCCTTCCGTCGCGCGCGCGGCGAGCTTCGAGAGCCAGACGACCGGCGCGCCGTCGGCGACGACGAGGTCCGCGTTCTCGTAGGCGGCCCGGAGCTCGGGATCGTGATCGGCGATGACGAGGTGATCGAGGTTGCCGGTGCAGACGTAGCGCGCGCGGTCGCGTCGCTTCGCCATCTTCACGATGCGACGAACGGCCTGGCTCATCGTGACGCGATCGAACTTCAGGTCATCGATGGGGACGCGAGGAACGGAGGACGTGACCGGGGGCTTGAAGGAGTCGGAAGAAGAGCCGTCTGCCATGGATTCGACGCGAGCTCGTGCGAGGGGCGCGCCAGCGTCTCTCCTCGCACGAGGCCGGGAAATCTCGCAGGAAATGGAGGTGTCTGAGGCGTGGCATCTCGCCTCTCGCCGGGGATCATGACGAAAGGCCTCAGTCGTCAGCTCACGCTCGCGCTCGCTTGCCGATGAAGATGACGTGCGTCGCGCGTGCGCCCTTGCGGACGGGGACCCGCAGCACCTCTGTCGCGAGGCCATGGCGCCTCAGTCGCGTGGCGTACTTTTCGTTGGGTCCGGCGGACCAGACGCCGAGCACGCCTCCGGGGACCAGCGCCTCTGCGCACGCCCTCACGCCCGAGTCGTTGTAGAGGCGCTGGTTGCCGGCCTGCGAGATGGCCTCCGGGCCGTTGTCGACATCGAGCAGGATCGCGTCGTACTGACCCTTGCCACGGAGGATCTCCGCGAAGGCGTCACCGACCACGACCTCGCAACGCGGGTCCTCGCAGGCGCCGTTCGTCAGGTGCTTCAGGTGGCGCCGATTCCAGTCGACGAGCTCGGGCACCAGCTCCGCCACCGTGACGCGCGCCTCCGGCGGCAGCACGTCGAGCGCGGCGCGGAGCGTGTACCCGAGGCCGAGCCCGCCGATGAGCACGTGCCGCGGTGTGGCGGCGCGCGCGATGACCTCCTCCGCGAGCGAGATCTCCGATTGATGCAGGCGATTGCCCATGAGCACGCGCCCGTCGACCTGCACCATCCACTCGTCCTGACGACGAGAGAGCACGAACTTGCTCCTACCGACCCGGGCGGTCTCGATCGTTTCCCATTTCAGCACGGGCTTCATCCCTACCATGAGTGCCGATCGCGTATCCTGGGCGCATGACGAAGCGATGGGGCATGGGGGTGGGCGTGATCGTCGTCGGGCTCTCGCTCGCGGAGGCGGCATGCGACGACTCGACGACCTCGACGCCCGCCCCGACGGGCGATGCGGGTGCGGACGGCGCGACGGCCGATACGAACGTCGACGCTGGCGCGGAGGCCGGGCCGACCGATCCTTGCGGCGCGAGCGTCCCCGCCTCGTGTCTCCAGAGGTGCGGGCGCGAGGCGTGTCAGGAGCCTGCCTGCGGTGGCGCCGAGATCTGTGCGGAGGTGACCCTGCGCTACAAGGGCGACGGCTCGTATGTCGACGAGCCAGGCGCGTTGCCAGCGCTGAAGTGCATGGTCGAGGCCTATCGCGACGGCAAGGTCGGCTACTTCAAGTGGACGAGCTACAACGCCGACAACCTGCCGGGTCAGTTCACCGACCATCAGATCGTCGAGATCCTGGCCGGACGGCGCTCGGTCGCGACGACGAACGCCCTCTACGATCTCGACGAGCGTCATCAACGATGGAGCGGCCAGACGCTCGCCGAGCCGGCGGTGTTCACGGCGTGCCTGGAGAAGGGCACGTTCCAGGACCTCGCCACCTGCGTGAGGAGCGCGTTCCCCACGATTTGCCGATGACGATTTGAGGGGAGATTTCGACGCGTGCGGACGTAGCGTACGGCCCCGTATCTGGTGGATGTTTCAGAGAAAATTACCGTCTCACTCCTTGTCGTAGGTCGAACCCGTAGTAGACCGCGGCGCCATGACGAAGGCTCGCCTCGGCCCCGCGATGCTCGTCCTTGCTTGCTTTGCGGTCGCGGTGGCGGCGTGCTCGCCGCTCTTCGGTGTCGACTTCGACGATGCCCATGCGCGACCCGAGCGCGCGCTCGATCCCACGATGCCCGCCTCGTCCTCGTCCTCGTCCTCGTCATCGGGCTTCGGTCCGACGTCGGTGGACGGCGCCGCCCCCGTCTCGAGCCCCGACGACCCGTCCACGTGCACGTCCTGCACAGTCGCGCACGGGACGCCGTCCTGCGCGGCGGGCGTGTGCGGGATCGCCGCGTGCGACTCCTCTCATGCCGACTGCAACGGGCTCGCCGCGGACGGATGCGAGGCGTCCCTCGCCTCGCCGGACTCCTGCGGGGCCTGCGGCGTCGTCTGCCCCTCGACGCGGGTCTGCTCCGCGGGTGCCTGCGTCCTTCGCTGCGCCACCAGCGAGACGGCGTGCGGTCGGGCGTGCGTGAACCTCGCGAGCGACGCGGATCACTGCGGTGACTGCGCGACGGCGTGCGTGGCGCCGCTGCACGGCAAGGCGACCTGCAGCGCGTCCGCGTGCGGTTTCACGTGCGACGCGGGCTACGTGCGCGTCGGGAAGCGCTGCGAGCCGGAGACGTCGACGGAGGGCAGTGTCTCGGTCGGCGAAGATCACGCCTGCGGGATCCGTGTCGACGGCACGGTGGTGTGCTGGGGCAAGAACCAGCTCGGCCAGGCCTCGCCGCCGTCCGGCGTCTTCCGCGCGATCAGCGCGGGCGCCTTCTACACGTGCGGGATCCGTGAAGATCAGACGCTCGCGTGCTGGGGCTCGAACACCGGCGGCAAGGCCACCCCGCCCGCGGGGAAGTATCTCGTGGTCAGCGCCGGCGAGCAGCGAGCCTGTGCGATCACGAGCGACGATCTCGTCGAGTGCTGGGGAGACGTCGCGGCGCCCGACGAGGAGCCGACGCCCTTCCGCGTGAAGAGCCTCAGCGTCGGCTTCGACGCCGCCTGCGCGCTCACCAAGGCGGGCAACGTCCGTTGCTGGGGCGCGAACGCGGACATCGTCGACAAGAGTCCCGACGGACGGATGCGCTCCGTGAGCGTCGGCAGCGGTTGGGCATGCGCGGTCGAGAGCCAGACGGGAGACCTCGTGTGCTGGGGTAGCGCGCCCTCGAACGATGGCGCGGTGCGCGCTCCGGCGGGCGCGTTCGTGACCGTGGATCTGGGTGATTTTCAAGGATGCGCTCGCGACGCGCGAGGGGCGCTCTCGTGCTTCGGCTACGACACCGACGACCAGCTCCTGGGCACGCCGGACCTCGTCCGCTCCGTCAGCACGGGGAAGGCGCGTTCGTGCGCCGTGAAGCTGGACGGCTCGGTCACGTGCTGGGGCTCCTTCGGCCCGGCCTCCGTTCCCCCTCCCGGCGCTCGCTTCTAGGAGAACGAATGAACCTGCGCATCGCACTCACCGCTCTCGTCGCCGTCGGGTTGACCATCACCGTGCCCGCCTTCGCGGAGGGGCGCGACCCGGCCGCCGCGGACGCGCTCTTCCGGAGCGCGCGCGACGCGTTCGCGCGCGGCGACTACACGACGGCTTGCCCGCGCTTCGCGGAGAGCCAGCGGCTCGACCCCGCGGTCGGGACGCTCCTCAACCTCTCCGCGTGCGAGGAGAAGCTGGGCAAGTTGACCGTGAGCTATGCGCACCTCGTCGAGGCGATCGAGAAGCTCCCGCCGCGCGACGCGCGCCTCAAGGCCGCGATCGATCGCCGTGACGCGCTGAAGTCGAGGATCCCGAGCATCACCGTCGTCGCGCCGGAGGACCCGAAGGCGACCGTGCTCCGCGACGACGTCGAGCTGCGGGCCGGGGCGTTCGACGTCGCGTTGCCGATCGATCCGGGCACCTACGTCTTCCACGTCCGCGCCGAGGGCCGCGAGCCGTCGATGGAGACGGTGACCGTCCGCGAAGGTGAGGCGCTCACCGTGAGGCTCCACCTCGGACCGCCGCTCGCGTCGAAGGCGGCGCCCGCGAAGATGACGGTCGCGCCCGCGGCGGGATCGCCCCCGGCGCCCGTGTCGCGACGTCGCGCCCTCGGCATCGGCGCGCTGGCGGTGGGCGGCGCCGGCGTCGTCACGGGCGTCGTCACCGGCATCATGGTGGGCTCGGCCGCCAGCACCTACGACGCGCATTGCGACGCCGCCGGGTGTGACGCCACGGGCCTCGACGCCGCGTCGCGCGGCAAGACGCTCGAGATCGTGAGCCCGGTCGCGTTCGCGGTCGGCGCGGTGGGGATCGGCCTCGGCACCTATCTCGTCGTCACCTCGCGGCGCGAGGGCCGGCCCGCGAGCGGGATCGCGCTCGCGCCCGAGCTGTCACCGCGAGCCACGGGCCTCTCGCTCGTGGGGGGCTTCTGATGGTGTCGCGCCCGAACGAGGAGCGCGTCAATCCGCTGGACGCGACGATCGCGTTCACTCCCGAGCACGTGGCGGCGCCGACCGTCCTGGGCGTCGGTGGCCTCGCGATGCTCGCCAGCCACGGACCGGCGTCGACGAGCCACCTCGTTGGCGCGACGCTCCGTGGAAAATGGGTGATCGAGCGTCTCATCGGCGTCGGCGGGATGGCCTTCGTCTTCGAGGCGCGTCATCGCAACGGCCACCGCGTCGCGATCAAGTGCATGCGCCCCGAGCTCGCGCGCCAGCCGTTGCTCGTGCAGCGCTTCGTCCGCGAGGGCTACGTCGCGAACACGATCGAGCACCCCGGCGCGGTCGCCATCCAGGACGACGACGTCACCGACGACGGCTCGCCGTTCCTCGTGATGGAGCTGCTCGTCGGAGAGACGCTCGGCGAGCGGCTCCGGCGCGGGCCGCTCGGCCTCGCCGAGGCGACCTCGGTGATGCTCGCGATCCTCGACGTCATCGCGGCCGCGCACGAGAAGGGCGTCGTCCACCGAGACCTGAAGCCCGACAACCTCTTTCTCACGCGTGACGGCGCCCTCAAGGTGCTCGACTTCGGGATCGCGCGCCTCGCGCAGCGCGCGCCGTCCGAGAGCGAGACGCTCACCGGCGTCACCGTGGGCACGATCGGGTTCATGTCTCCGGAGCAAGCGCGCGGCGAGTCGGGCTCCGACCCGCGCGCCGACGTCTGGGCCCTCGGCGCCACCTTCTACACGCTGCTCACCGGCGCTCGCCTCCACGCGCGCGCGAACGCGAACGAGGCGCTCCTCGTCGCCATGACGACGCCCGTCGCGCCGATGGCGTCGCTCCTGCCCCAAGCGCCAGCCTCCATCCACGCCGTCCTCGATCGCGCCCTCGCGTTCTCGATCACGGATCGCTACCCGAACGCGGCGGCGATGCGGGACGCGCTTCGCCACGCGGCCGGTGTCGTCGAGCGGACCGCGCGCACGAGCGGCCCGCCGCTCGCGAGCATTCCACCGCTCGAGCTGTCGGCCCCGGAGGCGTCGATCCCCACGGACTGGCGCCCCGCCTCGGGAGCTGGGCTCTGGCTCGGCCTCGGCGCCGGGGCGGTCGTGCTCGTCGTCGCGCTCGGCGCCCTCGTCGCGAGCCGTCACACGCGCGCGCCTGCGGTCGGGCTGGTGACGCCGCCGCCCGCCGCCGTCGTCCCTCCGACTCCGGTCCTCTCCGTCACCGTGGAGCGGCCCGCTCCATCGGCGTCGGCGTCGGCGCGTCCGAAGGTCCAGAAGCCGAGGGCCGCTCCGGCACGGCCGGCGACGAAGCCGAGCGACGATCTGCTCGACCAGCGGCACTGAGCGGACGACGCAAGCTCTTCGTCGGGACCTCCGGCTCGGGTGCCATCGTCCGGCGCAGGTTACGATACGTCGCGACTCGTCCCCGTTGCTCCTCTCAGGCGGCGAGGCGTCGTCGGGTCTTCGAGGGGCCGAGGATCGACGGGCGGAAGATCTTCCGCGGCTTCGGCTCCGGCACGATCTCGAGCTCCGCCGTGTTCACGTCCATCGTCCCGGTCTGGGTGGCCTCTGCGGTGGACGCGACGGGGAACGTGCCGCTCGTGGAGCGCTGCCGGGCGACGAGTCGAGCGATGACCGACCGGGACGCGAGGGCGCCACCCGCCGCGCGCTCGAGGGCCTCGCCGAGCTCCCCGGCCGAGCGAGGACGAGCCTCCGGCGATCGCGCGAGCGCGCGCTTGATCACGGCCTCGAGCTCGACCGGAATGCTCGGGTCGTGGAAGCGCAGGCTCGGCACGACGGCCGCGCACGTGAGCTCGACGCTCTGGACCGGGCTCTCGCCGGCGAACAATCGGCGGCCCGCGAGCGACTCCCAGGCGAGCACACCGACGGCGAAGAGATCGGCGCGCGGGCAGCTCACGCCTCTCACGAGGTACTCCGGCGCCATGTAGCCGAACGTCCCGCGCCGCATGTTGGGCGATGCCGGCCGAGCGTCCCAGACCGACCTCGCCAGTCCGAAGTCGGTGACCCGCGCCATGCCATCGACGGAGACGAGCACGTTGTGCGGGGAGAGGTCACCGTGGACGAGGCCGAGCGGACGTCCCTCGGGGTCTCTCGGCGTCTGGATCGCGTCGAGGGCGAGGCAGATGTCGAGGAGCAGTCTCACGACGACCGCGCGGGGGAGCCGCAGGTCGCCGCCGAGGCCCATCAGCTTCCCCAGGGTGCATCCCTCGACGAAGTCCATCACGAGGAGCAGCTCCCCGTTGATCTCCTCGACGTCGTCGATGCTGACGATGTTGGGATGGCGTACCGCCGAGCCGTTCCGCGCCTCCGCGAGGATCTCCTCGCGAACGATGGCGGACCCGAGGAGGTGCGGGTGGGCGCGCTTGATCGCGACGGGGCGAGCAAAGCCCGCCGCGCCTCGCTGGATGCCGTAGTACACCGACCCCATGCCTCCGGACGCGACGCACCGGAGGAGCACGTAACGTGACGACGCGGGGAGAGTCGGGACGGGCCCCGTCATGCGGATTGCGTTTCCCTCGTTCATGGTTCGGTGCCTGGATGAGGCGTCAAGACGGTGACGCAGCGATCCAAAGGACGTTTGTGCACGTCCCAGGCCAGACGAATTCATGACGCTACGGTCCTGACCTCGCGGGCGGATAGCATCGCGGTGGATGGAGGCGAGGCGGCGCTGGGCAACCGGGGTGGTCGTGATCGTGGCGCTCGGGGCGGGCGGCGCCGGCGGCGCGTACCTGTGGAAGGAGGCCTTCCCCACGGAGGCCGACGCGGAGCACCTCGACGGTGGCGGGGCGGGGGACGCGTCCGCGGACGCGCGCGCCGGGCGCGGCAAGTCGAGGTCGGCGAAGAAGGGCGGAGGCCGTCCGGGCAAGCCGCGCACGGGACCGAGGCCGAGCGTGGCGCAGGGGGGCGGCGGCAACGACAACGCGGGCAACGGCGGGAACGGCGGCGTCGACGAGCCTGGCGACGACACGGTGGACGACGGCCCCGAGGTCTTCGAGCCTCCGTTCCGCGGTCGTGGCCCCGCCGGTCCGACGTACGAGGCCGCGATCGCGTCGAACAAGCAGGAGATCACGATGGGCGGCAAGGCCGAGCCCGATCTCACCGACGCCCAGCTCACCGGCCCGATGCGCAGCGGCGCGTTCGTGGGTGAGTGCGGCGCGCCCGACCGCATGAAGGTGACGGTGAAGGTCGCGATCAAGCTTGGCCGCGCGGCCGGGGTCAGCGTCTCGACGAGCCCGCCGGATCCCGACATCGCGGGCTGCATCGATCGCTACGTGCGCACGTTCTCGTGGCCGTCGAGCAGCAAGATGGACTCGTTCACGACGACGTACTGACGAGATCGTCGTGAATGGCGGCGGGCGTACTGCCGCCCTCAGTTGACCGGGAACTTCTCGCCGCAGGAGCTCGGCGGCTGAGCGCTCGGGCCTTCCCACTCGCCGGCGACGCACTGGAACCACTTGCGGTCGTCCGCGTCACCGGGGCGGTTGCGCTGGACGCACGACTTCTCGTCGACGGTGCGTCCGAGCGACGCGCTCGCACACGAGCCGGCGGAGGCGGCCGGCGCATCGGTGGAGCCGCCGCCACCAGGGCCCGCGACGGTGTCGTAGCGGTTGGTGAGGCCCTGCTTCGCGCAGTAGTCGGTCGGGATGCCGCTCGAAGCGGCGCCCTTGTAGCGGCACACCCACGCGGGGAAGTCCTGCGAGCTCCACGTCTTGAACATCTTCACGTTGGTGGTCGGGCGCTTCACCTCGGCGCGCGCCTTGTACGCGACGTCGACGTTCTGGCCTTCCCACGTGTCCGTCTCGCCGACGAGGACCTTGACCGGGACATCGATGTTCCCGGCGTTCGAGTTGCCCGACCAGATCCGGGTCGTCATGTCGACGCCGATGAGGTGCGCGAGCTCGACGACGTGCTCACCCTGCATGCGGTTGCATCCGTGCGAGACCGGACCACGAATGAGCTCCCACTCGCCGTCCGACGAGGTGATGGGGCCGTGGAAGGCGACGCCCGTGGAAGAGGAGAGGGCCGGGTTGACGTACGAGATGAACGGGAAGCCGCCCCACGGCGCCGAGCCGTCCGTGCGGCGCGGCCAGACGCGCTCCGTCGTGTAGTTG
This sequence comes from Labilithrix sp., assembly GCA_046351255.1. Taxonomy (GTDB): domain Bacteria; phylum Myxococcota_A; class Polyangia; order Polyangiales; family Polyangiaceae; genus Labilithrix. The sequence continues at coordinate 16,286 of JAXLYU010000019.1, read as the reverse complement.
CCGCGCGGAAGGTTGAACGAGCTGCCGGTCGCGACCGGGTAGACGACGTCGATGCGCGTGCGCCCGCCGACCTGGCGCGCCTGGTCCTTCGCGTAGAAGGGGAGCTTCGAGACGTCGTACCCCGCCGGGAGGAACCCGGTGATGCGCGCCGTGTGCGTGTAGCGCGACATGACGATGCTCGGCTCCTGGAGGTGCGGGAGCGGCCCGTTGTAGACCCACTTGTCACTGTTGCTTCCAGCGGTGAGGTCGTCGGTGCCCTGCTCCTCGTCCGCGACGTCCTGTTCCGTCGCGCAGCCGGCGATGCCAACGAGGGCCATGAGAGCGGAGACCGAAGCGACGAGCAGGTGGGAGCGCATAATGACCACACCCTCCGCACATGCCGTACCATGTGGGTTTCGGGGCCTGCACTGTGTAAATTCAATCACTTACGGTCGATCGGCCGGCCACAGGGGCTGGAAAATTCGATCCAATGACCCACCTCGTTCATTCGCATGATCGGAACGATCAGGCCCGCGTGACACAGCAGAGCGAAGGCCTGATCGAAGCGGTCGGCCCGCCGTGGCCGGACGGCGAGCCGAGCTTGTCGCAGCCTCGCGATCACCAGGCGCGGAGGCGGACGTCGTCCCAGTCGAACGTGGAGCCCGTGCCCGAGCCGCCGCTGGCGAACAGGATGATGCGAGCGTAGGCGGTCTTCGGCGGCGCGGTCGCGGAGACGCTGATCGCGTCGCCCGTCCAGGACGTCTGCGTCCCGCTCTTCACGTTGGTGAAGGCGATGCGCTCGAACTTCTCGTTGGTGAAGTCGAGATACGCGAACTGCTGATCCTGGCTGCTGGCCACCCCGCGCACGCGCGCCGTCAGCTCGTAGTTGACGCCGGGCACTGCCTTCACGATCTGGGTCGCGCTCGCGGAGGCGTTGCTCGTCGCGGCATCGACGATGCGAAGCCCGTGGGCCGCGCCGTGGTGCCCGTCGTCGATGAAGTAGGCGTTGTCCGCGCGAACGTCGACGCTCCCTCCGGTGGACGCATAGCGGTGCCACTTCCGCAGAGCTCGGTAGTCGGTCTTGTCGAGCAGGTACGGCAGGTACGGGTCCGCCGCGTACCAGCTACCAGGGGTGCTCCACGAGCCCCATCCCATGCTGCTGTTGCCCCACGGGTCGACCGCCGGCTCCTCGAAGCTGCCGTTCGCGAGCAGCGACTGGCTCGCGTCGTCGTCGAGCGACAGCATCGGCGCCTCCGGGGCGGTGTACATGCCGTAGTCGACGGTCCAGTACCAGATCCCCTCCGACGACCGCGCGCGGGCGACGCCGATCGCGCTGTAGTAGTCCGCGAGCATGTTCGGAGGCGGGACGAAGCCGTCGATCATCGGGAAGCCGACGTCGCCGAAAGCCTCCGCGAGGTCGTCGCGCATCACGGCGAAGGCCGCCGCGCCGTTGCCGATGTCCGCGCGACGCTTGCAGTCCTCCCCGAACCCGGGACCGGGAGTCGCGTCGGAGCCCCACACATCCATCGGGTAGTCCCGGTTCACGCGCGCGCGCGTGGCCTTGAGCGCCTTCTTCTTCAGCGGCCCCTCGTCGCCGAGACCGCGGTCGTTGTGCGTCGCCTTCGGAGCGTTGAGCTCGGCGAGCTCCTGCGAGTGACCGCGCGCCGCCTTGACGAGGCCGATCGCCACCTGGAAGGGCTCGAGCCCCTTCGACTTCCGGTACTCGTTCATCGCCTTCACGAAGGCGAGCTCCTCGGCGTCGAGGACGGGGGCCGCGTTTGCGGGGGGTAGGCGCGCGGTGATGTCGGCCTGCGATGTCTCGGTCTCCTCCGTGTTGCTGGTGCAGCCGACCGCGGCGACCGAGGAGAGGACGAGAGCGAGTCCGACGAATGAAGTGGCAAAGCGCATGAGAAGTCTCCTTGAAGAAACGTGTGCAGAGGTAGGCAGCAACCCACATGCCTCTGACCCGCACCTCGCGAAGCCCTGGCTAATCCCTCACTTTCTGCGAGAGACGGAGACGCTCAAGGATCGTGATCGGACCTTAACGCTCTTCGGCGATCCGCGTGCGCGCGCTACCTCGTCGCGTGGAGTGCGCCAGGCTTCGCGCCACTCTTCGATCGTGGCGCGGCCGACTTCGCGGGGGCGACGATCGTCCTGGCGGCGGAGGCCGGAGGCGGACGACCGATCGCCGGGCGAGCCGACGGCGCGACCGACGCGACCGGCGCGACCGGCGCGGACGAAGGCGGGAGGGCCTGCGCGCTCGGAGGCGCCGCGATCTCCTCGCGGTGAAGAGCGGTCGTGACGCGCGCGGGCAGCGACGGGAACTTCACCGCGGTCACGACGATACCGCCGACGAGGGCGGCGAAGAACACCGCCGCGAACAGACGCCCTCGTCCCCGACGAGGACGCAGCCCTTCGATGGCGTCGACGGTGTCCTCGCCGAGGGATGGGGAAGGAGAGGGCTCGCGGGTCGACACGGTGACGGGCGGTGGTAGCGACGACACGTGCGCCACCACGTCGGCGGGCATCACTCCGACGGACTCGCTCGCGGGGAGCGGCGGCGGCCGCGTGGCGGGTCGCGGGACCGCGGGCCGAGGGATGGCGGGTCGCGCGACCTCCACGATCGGCCCCACGACCTCGCTCGGCGGCGCATCGGATGCGTCGTCCAGGCCGGCCATCTTGCCGAGCGTCTCCCACCGGACCGTGCCGCGGCGACGCACGAGCGTGCGGCTGTGGATGCGACCCGCCTCGAACGCAGCGTCGAGCTCGTCGAGGGTCATCTTGAGGTCTCCGCTCATGAGCCGGACGTCCCACAGCTCGAAGGGTGAGCCTTCCGGCAAGAGTGGTCTCCCGTCGCTCATTCGCTCTTCCCCGTCGCTGCTCTCATCGCGTTCCCCACCGCGCTGGGCTGCATGTCGCGCGCCACGCGGGCGGGCGCGCTCGGAGGCCATGGAAGCGCGTCGGAGCGAGCGTCTTCGCGCCCACAGGTGAGGGGCGATCGCCTCAGAGCCGCGGCCTGGGAGCCGCGATCCGTCACTCTTCCGCGTCGCGACGAATCTGGATCTCGCGGCGTGCTTCGCCTGCGCGCTCTTGCTCTTCGTCGCCTGGTCTTCAGAACATCTTCCGGGCGCGTCTACCCGGCGCGACCGCTGGGATGGATCGTCTCGCCCTTTCGAAGCATCTCGACCAGGGCCGCGATCTTCTTCTTCCGTCCGGCCTCGGTCTTCATCGCGAGCGTGCGGAACGTCAGCGCGAAACGGCTCTGCGCCGAGAGCTTCTCGTACATCGCCCGCGCCTTCGGCTCCGCGCGGATCGCGGCGAGGAGATCGGCGGGCGGCTCCGCCTTCATGCGGTAAGCGTTCTCCCAGCGGCCGTCCGCCTTCGCCGCCGCGACCTGCGCGAGCCCGGAGGGCTTCATCCTCCTGGCCTTCGTCAGTCGCTCGACGTTCGCGACGTTGATCTGGCTCCACACGCTCCGCTTCCCCCGCGGCGTGTACCGCTGGAGGAAGCTCTGCTCGTCGAAGCCCTTCCGGATGCCGTCGATCCAGCCCCAGCAGAGCGCGACGTCGATGGCCTCTGCCGGCGTGATCGACGGAAGCCCGGAGCGCACCTTGTGGATCTTGATCCACACCTCTTGCTCGCGGTCCCAGTGCTTGCGGAGCCAGGCGTCGAAGCTTCGCTCGTCGCGAAACTCGTGGACTCTCGAGGGGTCGACCCGAACGGCGGCCATCGGCACGAAGAATGAGCGCGACGTCGGCTCAGAACGGGAAGTCGGTGTAGCTCAGCACGAGCAGCGAGCCGTCGCGGTTCGTGGCGATCAGGGTGTGGCTCTCGAGGTCGCCGTCCTCCTCGATGCCGTGCTCCTTCGTGACGATGCTCGTGAACTGCGTCGGAGTGAAGTAGGCGCGAGCGTCGGACGCGACCTTGGTCAGCGCCGCGGAAGCCTTCTGCGCGTCCTCCTCGCCGTCGTCCTCGAGGAGGCGCTTCGCCTCGTCTTCGAGCGCGATCGCCATCGCATCGACGGCGCGAGCGCCCGTGGCCGACGAGAACGTATCGTCTGCGAAGTCTTCCTCGTTCCAGCCGGTCACGTCAGCGAGGATCTTCTCGACCGTGGTGCCCTTCGGGTACTCCGTGAGCGCGATCGACTTGCCGTAGTCGGTCACCTGCGGGATCTCGGTCCCCTTCACAGAGGCCTTCAGGGCCTTCAGTCGGGCCTCGGCGTTTCCGGCCTGGACCTCTTCGGTGTCCGCTCCGACCGAAGGCTCATCGGCGCAACCGCTCAGAATGGCGAGCGTTATCGGCAAGGCACACATTGCCATACGATAGGTACTAATGTAGGCGGTTCGCATGCCCGAGGGTGTGACAGGCCTCTGGCGGAACGGCAAGCCCGAGCCGTTCTTTTCACGATCTCGTCACCGGCGACGGCGCGCCGCGAGGACGAGACCGAAGCCGACGAGCCAGCCGAGGTTCGACGAGGGAGAGGACGAGCCGGGAGCCGCGGCGCAGCCCGAGGCTTGCGGGGTGGCCGCGCCGGTCCCCTTCGAGCTCTTCTTCTTCTTCGACGACGACGACTTGTCGTCATCGTCGTCGCTCGACGAGCTGTCGTCATCGTCGTCCGAGCTGTCCTGGCTCTGGGTCGACGTGTCGGGGTCGGCGCTGTCGTCGTCATCGCCGTCGGGCGTGGGCGTCGTGCTGGCCGGATACATCTGTACGAGACCGGCCTTGTCGAGGGCGGAGAGCGTGTCCGGGTAGACGGTGTCGCGATCGGGGTAGCAGTAGTTCATGATCGACATGAGGTCCCACTTGCCGATCGTCTTGTCGCCCTCCTCGGGGAAGACGTCCTTGTCCGGGCAGGAGCTCGGCGTGTCCTTGCGCTCTTGCTCGTGCTTGAAGCCGAGCGCGTGACCCATCTCGTGCGCCGCGACCGCGCGCTCGCACTGTTCGAGCATCTTCTCGCTCTCGTGGCACTTCTCGAAGCCTTGACCCTTGAACTGCATGTCGAGGTTCATGCCGTTCTTCGCGCCGTCGAGCGCGTTGCCGAGCTCGATCGTGTGCGGTCCTTCCTCCACCCCGGCGTTCGAGATGTGGATGCCGGGCGTGCTGGAGGTGCAGCGGGACCAGCCCTTGAAGCGAATGCTGCTCTCCGGAATCGCCCACGCCTTCTCGACGGCGTCCTTGATCCAGGCCTTCTCCTTCTCGAACCCGGCGTCCTCCCAGCAGACCTGGATGTTGCCTGGGTTCGGCCAGAGCTTCGTCGTGACGACGTAGAACTTCTCCTGGAGGGAGCTCGTCGTGTTCACACCGACCATCACCTGCTGCTCGGCGGGCGCGTCGTTCGCGCAGCCTGCTGCCGTGGTGACCAGAACGAGGGCGGCGCCGACCGAAGCGAGGAGGCTCTTCGTCATGATGCTGACCTCCAAGCAGCGGGTGTGCCGGAATCGAGATCATGGGATCCATTCCAGAATCCGCGGGCCCACGACGGCACAGATCGGCGCCCGACGTGGAAAAAGGTAGGCAAAACAGCGCCCCGTCACGCCCGGCCAAGTCCACGGATTCCCGCTCGATCTCGATCACCTTCCACCAGGGAGGTCGCGAGGGGCTCATGAGGAGTCGGTGTGCGATATCGGGCTACATGACCCTGTCAGGTCAGCGTCGCGGCCACCGCGCGGAGCGTCGCGGCCGGGTCCGAGGTGATCGCGTCGCGATGGCTCACGATGATGCGCGTCAAGCTCGGCGTGTCCGCCAGTCGTTCCAGGTGAGCTCGGAACGCTTTGCGGTCCTTCATGAGGAACAGCTTGAAGATGCGCGAGACCTTCGGCCCGCCGGTCGATGCCGTGAGGTGGTTCAGGACGAATCCCTTGAAGCCCTTCACGTGAGGGCAGTTGAACACCGCGTCGTTCAACACGAGCGTGACCTCTTCGGCGTCGCGAACCATGAGCACGCCCTCGCTCCGAGCGATGCCGTCGAGCGTCTCGAGGCTCACGCGAGAGTCAGGGACGAAGTCCTCGTAGGTCCCGTCCACCGGTACGACCTCCTCGACCTTGGCGCGCGAGCCTGCCGGGGCATACACCTTCGCGCTCGGATAGCGCTCCTTGAACACGCGTGCGTCCAGCCGATGGAAGCCGTTGGGAACGAGGATGTGCCGGGGCGGTCCCCAGGCCTCGATCTCCTTCATGAGCGGCTCCTCGAGCGCGATGGCGTTGTGCACGACCACGCTGCCATCCGTCATTCGCGCGAGCGTCATGATGCGGCCGAGGGGCATGTCGTCGAGCTCTCCCTCCACGCGCCACAGATTCTCGCTCAGCTTCTCGATCGGCCGGTGGGGATACACCTTCCATGCGTCGTGCGCCTTTGCCATGGGCGGACGCTATTGCGGTCGGCGGCTTTCTACTAGCGAAGAGTCGTGACGGTCCATCCCCCTCCTGACGCGGTAGATTGCGCACCATGGGACTGCTGACGTTCTCGATCAACCTCACCCTCGACGGCTGCGTCGATCATCTCGCGGTCGTCCCGGACGACGCGCTCCACGACTACTGGACCGAGATCGTGAAGGCGTCCGACGCGGTGTTGTGGGGACGCGTGAGCTACGAGCTCATGGAGGCCGCGTGGCCGCAGGTGGCCGGAGACCCCGACGCTCCCCGCGCGTTGCGGGAGTGGGCGCAGGAGATCGACGCCAAGCCGAAGTACGTCGCCTCGTCCTCCCGCCGCGAGTTCTCGTGGAAGAACACCCATCTCCTCGAAGGCGATCTGGCAGAGGCGGTGAGGCAGCTCAAGGCGAAGACGCCCGGACGCATCCTGCTCGGCGGTCCGGCGCTGGCCCTCTCGCTCGAGCGATGGGGATTGATCGACGACTACCGCTTCGTCGTCCATCCCGTCCTCGCGGGCCGTGGCCCCACGCTCTTCCAGGGGCTGGAGAGCCCGGCCCACCTCGAGCTCCTGTCGACGGAGCGCACGACGTCCGGCGTGCAGATGCAGCACTTCCGCCGCCGCCCGAGCTGACGGACGCCACCGACGCGCGCGCGTCGTCGATCACGCGCCGGCGGTGGTCACCGGCAAGCATTGAAGTTCGGGGGAAAGAACTCGTTCGGATTCGGCGTTCCGCAGCTCTTTCCGCCTGGGCAGTCGTCGTTGCCGTCGTGGCAGAGGACGGGGCCGCCCTGCGGGCAGTCGCCCGCGTCGGAGACGGACGCGCACGACGCGCTGTAGAGGCGGAGGTCGTCCATCACGCCGGTGGGAATCGCGGAGACCGTGCAGCAGAATTGTCCGGCCGCACAGCCGCGCCGTCCGTCGCATTCCATGCGTGCGACGTCCGCTCCTTGCGAGCAGCTGCCGGGCGGCGTGCACTTCGCCGTACCCGCGTCGAAGGACACGCAGCACACGTCGCCAGGGGCGCAACTCACCCCGCCGCACGTGAGCGTGCCCGCGTCCTGCCCGCCGCTGCTCGAGGACGAGGATGACGACGAGGACGATGACGATGTGCTCCCACCGCTCGACGACGACGAGCTCGTCCCGCCCTCCGGCCCGAAGAAATTGTTGTTGTTGACGACGCTGGGCGGCGTCGCGGGGTCGGGGTCGGATCCCGTGCACGCCACCACGATCGCGAGCCACATGGCCCCTGCGCCCACTGCCAGCCACGCCCGCCGCATCGTTCGATCCTAGCAATGCTCGCTTCGGGGTGCAGTCATATCCATCGGCCCGCGGCTCCGCGAGTCGGCGTGGCTCACGCCGCCACATCCGGGCTCGAGGGATGACCTGGAGCGAGTACCATCGCGCGATGAGCGAGCAGAGCCCGTATCGCGAACCCCCGGTTCCCGTGCCGCCGTCGCCGCAGCCCGAGATCTCGTGGCTTGGCACGAAGCGATTCTGGCTCGTGGGGCTGGGCCTCTTCCTCGCGATCTCGATCGGGCTCGTCGCGCAGATGATCCGGGTCGCCCATCCGAGCTCCCTCGTCGCCGTCGTTTCGCTCTCGGGGCCGAGTGAAGCGGCGCCGGGCGACAAGGTTCGTTACGGCGCGCTCGTGCGAGACACGTGGGGCGCCGCCGTCCCGCACGCGCGCGTGCGGATCGGCACCGACTTCCACGGGTTTCACGAGCTCGCGCGCGGCGAGACGGGCGACGACGGCAGCGTCAACCTCGAGGTGACGTTCCCCGAGCGCTTCGAAGGTCCGGAGCCGATCTCCGCGATCGCCGATGTCGGCGTCGCGGATGCGCGCGCCACCGTCATCGTCGAGAAGCGCCGTCCCGCATCCGGCTATATCCTCATCTCCACCGACAAGCCCATCTACCAGCCGGGGCAGACGATGCACGTTCGCGCGCTCGCGATGGCGGGCACCACGCCCGTGGCGAACCGCGCGGTGACGGTGGAGATCCGGACACCGGACGGCACACGGGTCTTCAAGGAGCCACGAACGACGTCCGCCTTCGGCGTGCTCTCCGCCGACTTCCCCCTCGCGGAGCAGGTGAAGCTCGGATTCTACACCATCCGGATCAGCGCCGAGCCGCTCGAGGGCAAGCCCAGCGATCCCGGCATCGACGCTGCGAGCACGCCGGTCGAGGTCAAACGCTACTCGCTGCCGAAGCTGAAGGTCGCGCTGGAGGACGTCGGGGCGCTCCGCGCGGCGGCGCCGCTCGAAGGGACCGCGAAGGCGACGTGGATCTTCGGCGAGCCCGTGACGAGCGGCTCCGTGGTCGTCGGCCTCTCCCACGGCGGCAGCGCTGAGCGCAGCGTTCGAGGACAGCTCGACAAGGAGGGCAAGTTCCACTTCGTACTGCCGCCGCCGGAGAAGAAGGGCGACACGAGCGCGTCCGGCTCCTTCACCCTGCGCGCGAGCGTGGAGCTCGAAGGCGGTCTCCATGCCGAGACCACGATGCCGATGGAGCAGTTCGGGCCGGGTGGCATCAAGCTCGAGGCCTTTCCCGAGAGCGGCACGCTCGTCGGTCTGGTCGAGCAGACCGTCTTCGCCGTCGTGACCGGAAATGTGCGCGAGAACGTCGAGGTCGCGGTCGAAGGCGGTCCAGCCGTGAAGACGGACGCCCACGGCATCGCGCGTGTCACGGTGCGGCCCGCGGATCCGAACGTCAAGCTCCGCGCGACCGGTCCGAACGGCGAGACCGCCACGGCAGAGATGTACGCGCAGAAGCAGGGCCTCGTGATCCGACCCGATCACGAGAGCTACGAGGCGGGAGCCGCGTCGCGCGTGCGCCTCGTCGGAGCCGCCGCAGGTGATCGCGTCGCGGTGCGGCTGATGAAGGGCGTGACGCCGCTCCTCACCGGAACGTGCATCGTCGCGAGCGCGGCCGATGGCTGCGAGGTGCCGTTCACCATGCCGATCTCGGCCTCCGGCCTGGTGTGGATCCAGGCCCTCACGATGCCCGCCGAGCGAGGGCGCGAGATCCTCACGTCGAAGCGACTCATCATGGTCGATGGCGGCGGCCGCGATCTCACGCTCAAGGTCTCTTCCGACAAACCCGTCTACGCGCCCCGTGACGAAGGTACGGTCACGGTCGACGTGACCGGCGCGGGCGGCAAACCGGCAAAAGCGGGGGTCGGCGTCACCGTCGCGGACGAGGCGGTGTTCGCGCTCGCCGACGTGCGACCGGATCTCGAGCGCCAGTTCTTCGTGATCGATCCGGACTACCGCGACGCGCGGCGCCCTTACCAGCGCGGCGTCGGGCGGAGCTCCAGCGAGCGGGACGTCCCACCGCAGTTCGACCGGCAGGCCGTCTACGACCCGAGCACAGCGAGCTCCGTTCGCGCCGCGATCCTCGCGGTGCTCACGACGATGCCGGAGCCGGACGTGCTCCCGTTCGCGACCTCGTCGGACCTACGGAGCCGCGTGACCACGGCGCGCGAGGAGCAGAACGCGCGGCTTCGGGCGTGGTGGGTCCTCGTCGTCGCTGCGACGAGCCTCGCGGCGCTGGTCCTCTTCGGCGTCTACGGCATCCTTCGGCTTCGACATCGCGTTCCGTCGGCCGTGCCGGAGTCGTATCGCGAGGCGTTCCGCATCGAGATGCGAGGTCTCCTCACGGACTGGCTCGTCGCGGTGCTCGTCCCGATCGCGCTGACGCCGCTCGCGCTCGCGGGCGCCGAGCTCTTCACGGGCCGCCACTCGTATTCGTCGGGGGAGCACACCGTCTTCGGCAGCTGGGCCGTGCTCGCCCTCGTGGGATCCTGGGTGCTCCTCCGCGGCGCGCTCCGCGTGCGCCGGACCCCCGTCGCGACCGACGTGCCCACGTTGCGTCGCTCCGTGATGTTGCTCCCGGCGGCCGCTCTCTTCGGCCAGCTCGCGGTGCTGCTCGTGGTGGGCGGCGGGGCGGGGCGGGTGAGCATGCTCTTCGATACGCGCAACAGCCCCTACTTCATCGTGCTCCTCGTCGTGCTGGGCGTGCAGCTCGCCTTCGGTTTCCTCTCCGTCATCCGGCAGACGCTCGCGCGGCCCGTGACGGGCCGCCGCGCCGTCTGGCTCTTGCTGAGCCGCGCCACCTTCATCGGGCTGCCGGTCACGCTCGGCTTCTTCGTGTACTTCGGCGTGCGGGTGGCGCGCGACTATCGAACGAGCTTCGCCGAATACCAGCAGGAGGAGACTCCGTCCGAGGCCGCCGACACGAGCAGCGACAACAAGGAAGGTGGGACGGGGACGCGCGCAAAGGGTGAAGAAGGCTCGATGGGAAATCCGAAGCCCGGCGGCGGCAGCAACAAACGCTACGGCGTTCAGGGGGAGTCCGCGTCGGCGGGGAAGAGGCCGGAAGGGGTGGTCCGCGACTGGTTCCCCGAGACGCTGCTCTGGGCCCCGGAGATCGCGACCGACGACGCGGGGCACCTGTCCTTCAAGGTTCCGTTCGCGGACTCGATCACCACGTGGCGCCTCGGGCTTCGCGCGGTCAGCAGCACCGGACAGATCGGCGCCTCCACCACGCCGCTCGTCGTGAAGCAGGACTTCTTCGTCGACGCCTCGCTGCCCGCGATGCTCACCCAAGGTGACGAGCTCGCGGTACCAGTGACGGTGTTCAGCTACCTCGAACGCGCGCAGGACGTGAGCGTGGATCTCGAGGGTGACGGCATGTCGGCGGTGGGGCAGGGCCACGTGAGCTTGCATCTCGAGCCGAAGGAGGCGCGCGGGATGCGCTTCACGGTGCGGGCCGACAAGGCGGGCGAGCGTCTCGTGCGCATCAAGGCGAGCACGGCGTCGCGGGCGGACGTGGAAGAGCGGAAGGTGATCGTCACCCCGAACGGCAAGGAGCGGGTCCAGACGATGAACGCGCGACTCGTGAAGGAGGCGACCTCCGAGGTCACGTTGCCCGAGGGCGCCATCGAGGGCGGCAACGATCTCTACGCCAAGATTTACGGCGGACCGCTGAGTCAGGTGGGGGAGGGGCTCGACGGCGTGTTCCAGATGCCGCACGGCTGCTTCGAGCAGACATCCTCCACGACGTATCCGAGCATCCTCGTGCTCGACTTCTTGAAGCGCACGCAGCAGGTGAGCCCGGAGATCGAGAAGAAGGCCCGCGGCTACCTCGGGCAGGGGTATCAGCGCCTCCTGTCGTTCGAGGTGAGCGGCGGCGGCTTCTCGCTCTTCGGCAATCAGCCCGCCGACGTCGCGCTGTCGTCGTATGGCCTGCTCGAGCTCGCCGACATGGCGCGCGTCACGGGCTCCGTCGACGAGGACCTGCTGAAGCGGACCTCCCGTTTCATCCTCTCCAAACGAAGCCCGAACGGGAAGTGGATCACCGTCACGCGCGACGCGTGGGATCGTCCGAAGGAGAACGACGCGCTCCTCCTCACCGCGTACGCGGCGTGGGCGCTCGCCACGGCCGCGGCGCTGGAGAAGACGCCGGATCCGAAGGTGAACGAGGTCCTCGACGTGGTGCACAACCTCGCGGGCGACGAGGCCGAGGACTCGTACGGCCTCACGCTACGCGTGAACGCGCTCCTCGCCGGCGGCCGAAACGACGCGGCCAAGGTGCTCGCCGAGCGCCTCGCCGCCCGTGCCATCCGCGACGACGAGGGCGTGCACTGGGGCTCGAGCCAGAGCGGCGTCCTCTACTCGTACGGCTCGTCGCTCGAGGTCGAGGTGACGGGGCTCGCGACCCACGCGCTGGCCCTCGCGGGGCTGCATCCGGAGCTGCGCGCGGGCGCGCTCGACTGGCTCGTACGTCGTCGTGGCGCGCGCGGCACGTGGTCGACGACGCAAGCGACCATCGCCGCGATGCGCGCGATGCTCGACGAGGCGAAGCCGACGCCGAAGGCGTCGCAGGACGTCACCCTCGTGGTCGACGGTACGCCGGCGGGCAGCATTCGCCTCGAGCCGGCGGCGCGTGATGTCCACCACCTCGTCGATCTGCGCCGCTTCGCGTCGACGGGAAAGCACACGATCGAGCTGAAGAGCACCGGCGACGCGGATGTCTCGTATCAGCTCGTGACGACGCACTGGGTGCCCTGGAAGACGCCGGAGCGTGGCTCTCTCGGGCTCGACGTCTCCTATGCATCGACCGCGATCGCGCCGGGCTCGACGACGCTGCTGAAGGCGCGCCTCACCTGGAGCGGAAAGCTCCCGGCCGTGATGCCGCTCGTCGAGATCCCGATTCCGCCGTCCTTCGATGTGGAGACGGACGATCTCGAGGCCCTCCTCAAGGACCCCGACGGCATCCAGCGCTACACCGTCGGCGGCGGGAAGATCACGCTCTACGTCACCGCGATCCGCGCGGACAAACCGCTCACGGTGGGGGTACGCCTCCGCGCGCTTCGCTCCGCGAAGGTCGTCGCGCCCGCGTCGGTCGCGTATCTCTACTACGAGCCCGAGGTCCGAACGGAGTCGGCGCCGGTGCTCGTGCGCGCGCTCTGAAGAAGAGCTACCCTCGAAGAGGGGCGAGGAATGGGCCGGCTGAGCGAGAGCGCGAGGGAGTCGTCGTACGCGCGATGCGTATCGCTGCTCCGCCGCGGAGTCCTGAGCGGTGACGACGCCGCGGAGGTCTGCATCGAGATCGAGCGCACGTTCGAATGCGTGGGGCTCTCCCTCGCATTCGGGTATCGCCTAGCGGCGGTGCCGCTCCTGCGGAACATCGATCCCGACTGGCCCGCGATCTACGGCGAGCACGCGAGCGCGGATCCCGGTCGTCGGTTCCTCGCTCGCAACGGCCCTTACGCCGTGTTCAGCGTTCGCACGCATTCGGAGGCGCACGAATTCAAGCGACCGCTCTACGACGCGTTCACGCGTATCGGCTTCGAGGACGCCGCGATCATGCAGGCGGGCCGCTCCGGTGCGGTGCTCTGTCTGTATCGACCACGCGGCCAACCCACCTTCGACGCCGCCACGCTCACGCGCACCGCGAGCCTACTGCCCTTCCTCGAGCTCGCGCTGAGCTGCACATCGGCCCTCGCGGCGATTGAAGCTTCGCCACACGAATCGCAAAAGAACGCGCTCCGTCGCCTCGACGCCTATGCCGTGCTGAGGAAGGAGGACATGTGGCTCTCGCCCAATGCGGAGCGTCTCTTCACCTCACTGTTCATTGGCTTCGGCGCACGCGGGCGGCGCCGCATCGAGCGCGCGATTCGCCTCGCGTACGCTCGTTTCCTGGCCGGCACGGGTGGCCGCGTCTTCCGGCTTCGCACCGACCTCCACGCCGAGCTCTCGCTCCTCCCTCGACCCGGTGCCGACGCATCCGTCATCGTCACGTTCGTGCGGCCGACCCGCATCGCCTCGGCACCCGCCGCTCTTCCATGCGACGAGCTGCTCTCGCCAACGCAGCGACGGGTGGCGCGGGCCCTCATAGACGGCGCGACAATCCCTGCGATCGCCGCCACGCTCGGCTGCGGGCATGACTCGGTCAAAGCGCACGTCCGCGAGATCTACCAGCGACTCGGCGTGACATCGCGCACCGAGCTCGTGGCGCTCTACACGTCCTGAAACCCTACCCGTTCGGGGAATGGTTCCGCTGCTGGGCGCCTCGCTAACCTCGATCGGATGGGGATGGCGCGACGCAGATCGTTCGGACTGGCGACAGGTCTCGTGCTCGCTTCGTGCTGGCTCGCGTGCTCGTCGAACGCCCCAAAGCGTGACGCGGCAATCACGGCGCCACCGGCCGGTCCGAGCACTCCGGCATTGAGTATCACGTCCTTCGACGTCGCCGAGGCAGGCTGGGGCGATGCGCCGGTCGCCGTCCACTTCACCTGGCGCGTCACTTCGACGACGGGCAAGCCGCTTCGCTGCCTCCTCGACGTGGAGGGTGATGGCAACTTCGACGTCGAGCTCCCGAATTGCGATGCAGACACGAAGGCTACTCCGATCGACGCGCTGCCGGCGCACACGTACACCACGCGCGGCGAGCACAAGCCGAAGCTCCTCGTAAGCGACGGGACCGCCACCGTCGAAGCGACGCAGAGCATCTACGCGAACGGCCTCGACTTCGCCCCCATCACCAAGTTCCCAGAGAAGATGCCGGGCTTCGTGAAGGCCGAGGCGACCCCGAACACGAAGGTGATCCTCACCTTCGCCAGCGAAGCGCAGCTCCCGAACATCGAGCCCGGCGACATCCTTTGGGGCACGCTGGTAGGCGGCTATCTGCTCAAGGTCGCTTCCGTGAGCAAGGTGGGCGCGACGCTCACGGTCGACGGTCACCAGGCCGTGCTTCAGGAAGCGATCACGAATGGCTTCTTCGGTGCGAGCGACGTCGCGTTCCCGATGAACGATGTGCGCTGCGCCGGCGCTGGCTGCGAGGGGCTCCAGACGGAGGTCCTGGAGCCGCGACTCCCGTTCCCGGTCGACGGTGGGGGCTTGCGGACGAGGACGCTCGGCTCGACGCGCTCCGGGTTCGAGCTCGCCGAGACCGTCTCGTTCGGGCTCAAAATGAAGCTCCCGTCGCCCTCCGAGTACCTCGAGCACTCGATCTGGGTTGGCTTCCAGATCAAGAAGTTCAAGCTCGAGATCGGCTTCGCATCCCTGAAGGCGTTCGAGATCGATGCTGTTCCCGGCTTCCAGTACGAGTTCGAGGTGAAGGCCGCGCTCGAGCTGCCGGAGTACGAGTTCCCGCGCCTCACGTTCCCGCCGGTCGTCCTGGGCGTGTTTCCGATCACGCCCGTCTTCGCTCCGCGGCTGGAGGCGAGCATCAAGTACAAGCTCGGCTTCAGCGCCGGGCTCAACGTGCCGTGGCACGCGACGTACGACCTCGAGAACGGAAGCAGGAGCACAGCCACGACCGAGCCCTCGGCACGCATGCTCGAGACGATCGACCCGTTCTCCGGAGCAAGCGCAGTGGAGGCGGAGGCAAAGCTCGTGCTCCGCCTCGAGGCCCTCTTCTTCGGCGGCGCGGGGCCCTACTTCGCGCCGACGATCGCCGTGAAGGGCGAGTACGCGCGGAAGTCGGTGTCGATCGGAGACCTCCCTTGCAAGGGCGAGTTCGAGACGTGCCTGACCTTCAAGATCGTCGGCGGCGGACAGGCCGGGCTCGCAGCGCCGTGGCTCAGCGCCCTCGGCAGTGACAGCATCGACGAGAAGATCAACGCGCTCAAGAAGGAGTATGAGTTCGTCGAGTACCCGTTCTACAAACACTGCGACTCCGACAAGCTCGAATGCGACGCGGGAGTCGGCGGCGAGGACGCAGGCTTCGACGCGAACGCGCCTTCCGACGCTGGCAGTACCGGCGATGCCGACGCCGACGCCGACGCCGGCCCGCCGAAGGAGATCTGCGACGGCAAGGACAACGATGGCGACTTCATCACCGACGAGCACTGTCCTGACATCCTCACTCACTCCGTAACGGACGGAGTCAGCACTCGCTACGGCTACACCACGGGTCCGGGCGTCAGCGGCGCCCAAAGCTGGAACAGGATCTGTGCGTTCCCGACCGCGATCGTCGGGATCTGCGGCCGCGTCGAAGGCGACAAGGTGATCGGCATCGGCGCGAGATGCGGACCGATCACTCTCGGAAAAGACACGACGGTGACGCCTTACGACTACGATCTCGTCATCAACAAGAACGTCGGCTGCCCGATCGCTGCGATCAACACGGGTGGAACGGACTTCGACTACGACTGTCCGTCGAACACGGCCGTCGACCGCATCGTGGGTCGACTCGGCAGCGGGGCCGACGCGCGCCTCGAGCAGATCCAGGTCCAGTGCGTGCAGTTCGTGCCGGTACAGGACTCGAGCGGTGTGTGGACGCTGGTGAAACAGGTCCAGCCCGCCTCGCCGGTTTACGGCACGGGGACGACCGGCACGCTCTTCGATTGGACGCCCCCGCAACCTCCGAATGGCTACCACAGCTTTCTTTTCAGCTTCGACGGGCTCTTCACGACGGGCGGCCCGACACTAC
>JAXLYU010000018.1:0-273391 GCA_046351255.1 Labilithrix sp. | reverse complement strand
CCAGGCTCGTGTCCCACACGACGAAATCGGGCAGGAACTCGGGCAACGACTCCGCGCGCAGCGTCCCCGCGACATCCGCGCCTGCGACCACGACCACATAGCGGTCGGGTCGAAGCGGGTTCGGATGAATGAAGGCGGCGCCGACCTCGCGGCCGGTGATGTGCTGCTCGCCGATGGTCACGACCCCTGCGGCGACGTGGATCGGGAACGCAGCGCCCGCCGCCTCGAGCGCGCTCAGCACCTTGTTGTCGCGTCCAACGAGGAAGAGCGCGCGATCGTTGGCGAGCGGCTCCTTGCGCGCGAGGAACTCGGTGTCCGTCATCATGGGGTAGCTCGCTGGGATCCCCGGGCGCTCGGCGAAGGAGCGCGCGACCTGCAGATTGGCGCGTGCCTCGTCGCCGTCCGCGTAGACGAACGTGATCGGCTCGTGGAAGACGTCGCGGATCGGCCCCGTCACGCGCCCGTGCTTGAACGTGCCGGCGTGCACGGCGGGGCCTTTCTCCCAGGCCGTCCCGCTGCGGTGCATGACGACGGGCTCGTCCGCCGCGAACGAGAGCGAGGAGCCGTCGATGGTCACGTTGACCGGCCGGTCGACCGCGAGCGTGAGCTGCGCCGCGCCGGCGGCCGTGATCTGCACGCGCTCCTTCGAGCGTCGCGCGTCGATGTCGGCCCACTCCATCGGCGCCACGAGCTCGTCGACGGTGACCCAGCTGCTCCGCGCGTACCGCGTCTTCATCGTGCGGAAGCGCACGTGCGTGGGCCGGGCGTCGAGCTTGAAGTCGAGGAGCCACTTGAGCCCCTTCAGCTCCCCGTAGGTTGGCCCCCAGACATTGTGGCCCGCGTCGGGATGCTCGTGCTTCACGCTGTACTTGAGCTTCTCGTATCGCTCGATGAGCACGCCGCTGTTCGTCTCCGGCAGATCCCGGGTGCCGTGCACGATGTAGAGCGGGAGGTGCTCGCCGTTCTCCGCCCAGAGCACGTTCGAGCGCTCGTCGAGGAGCTGCCTCTCCCACGGCCGCTTCGCGCGCTGCCCGAGCTCCGGGCGGATCCAGTACGAGTGGTAGCCGCAGAGCGGCTCCGCGGCCGCGAAGACGCCTGGGTAGTGGAAGGGGAGGGAGGCGGACCCGATGCCGCCCATCGACGGGCCCGTGACCGTGATGCGTGACTCGTCGATCGGAAACGCCTTCTTCGCCCACTCCATCACGAAGAGGACGTCGTCCTCGCCGATCTCGCGATACATCGTGTTGCCGTGCGCGTACGGCGTGATGACGAACGCGTCGACGGGCGGCAGCGGCACCGGATGCCGGTCCTTCCATGCCGCTTCCTTGTGCTCGTCGTCCTGACCGAAGAGCGCGCGCATCATCGACATGGGCGCGCTGTTCATCCCGTGGAGCCCCACCACGAGCGGGTACCTCCGCGAGCCGCCCGGCTTGAATCCCGGCGGGACGTAGAGGCCGTACTCCGTCGGCGCCGCGTCGAACGGCGTGATGAGCGCGCGCCGCATCGCGCCGGTCCGCGACGCATACGGGTCCACGCCTCTCTCGAGGTCCGCCGCGATGCGGTCGACCTCCTTGGCCTCCTCCGCCTGGGCCTCCGTGTCCTGATCGCCCCGCGCCACGAATCGCGCGAGGCGCCGCCCGAGGTGGCGCGCGGAGTCCAGCGAGCCGGCCGCGAGCCATGTCGCATCTCCTGGCGTACGCGCCAGCGCCTTGTCCAGGCGGGAGAGCGCGGCCTCGGACGCCGGCCGGGCGATCAGCGAGGACCTCACGACGCGACCAGCGACGACCGCCTCGAGCGTGGCGGTTCCCGTCCACGGGTCGATGGGCGGCAGCGAGACGACGAGGTCCGAGCCGCCCGTGGTCCCGCCCGCGTTCAGATCGAACACGCCCTCGATCTTCGCGCTCACCGCGATCGGCACCCCCCGCGGGGCGCCCTCCGGGTAACGCACCGTCAGCACGGGCCGGTATTTCCCGCTCCGGCCGTCGAACGCGCGGTCGACCACGAGCCACGACATCTTCGCGGCGAGCGCCCGGGCGTCCTCGTCGTTCGTCCCCGGGAGCGACAGCCACACACCCGGCGGCGCGGCCAGCCGCTGGTCCACGATGCGCGCTCGGAAGACCCACGCCCCGTCGCGCTGGTGCAGCTTGAGCGAGAGGTCGTGGTCGCCAGCAGCGAGGTCGAGCGCGATGATGTCGTCGTCGTCGCGGAGCGGCCGGCCCTCGTCGCGCGTGTAGACGACCTTCCCGTCCACGCTCACCCGCACGCCGTCGTCCACCCCGAGGAGGAGCAGGTACTTGCCCGCGGTCTCCACGTGGAGCCGGCCGCTTGCGTGTGCGACGAGATCCTTGCCGCCGGCGTTGTCGAGCGAAGCCTTGAGGTCGACGGCTCGGGCGCCCTCGGAGCCCGGATCCTGGCCGGGGCCGCCGGTGGAGACGACCTTCCACTTCGACCCCGGCGGCGCCGTGTCTGCGGCGCCCGCGGCGGGGAAGGGGCCTGCCATCATCCACGCGCCGACGACGCCCCGCGCCGAGGGCACGATCTGCACCTCCGCCGCCGCGCGCCGCGTGACGAGGAGGATGGCAACGGCGCCGAGCGCCGTCGCGCGCGCCCTCATTTCGCGACGCGGACGACGCCCTTCATGCCGTCGTCGCAGTGCGTCTCGCAGAAGTACGGGAAGTCACCCTCGACGTCGAAGCGGCGGACGTAGTTGCCCGACTTCTGCGGCGCGCCGCTACGGAACTTGCCGTCCGCGGTGCAACCGTCGCCGGACACCACGTTGTGATCGCCTCCGAGGAAGTTCCAACGCACGGTCTCGCCCACGCGAATCGAAACGTCTGCGGGGGCGAAGCCCTTCCCGGCGGCGTCCACGCTCGCGATGGCGCTGCACAGCTTCTTCTCGAGGTCGCAGTACTGCGACACGCATTCGTGGTCCGCGGCGCATGCCTCGCCGAGCGCCGCGCCCACGGGCGGCGGCGGCGCCGGATCGTCGCTGCACGCCACGACGACCAGCCCGACCGCGGCGGCTACCGCCAAAGAGCGTCGAGCCATCGGTCAGGGCGTGACGTGAACGACGCCCTTCATGTTCATCGCGCAGTGGAGGGTGCACTGATAGAAGAAGTCGCCCGCCGTCTCGAAGAGGTGCTCGAAGGTCGTGACCGCGCCCGGCTCGCCGCTCGAGAACGTGGCGGGCTGCGGGTTCCCGCAGTCGGCGCCCGACACGACGTTGTGCGGGGTGCCGGCGGCGAAGTTCCATCGGACCTTGCTCCCAACCTTCACCGTCACCTCGGCGGGGCTGAACTGATTGCCGGCCGTCCCGCCCACGTTCACGGTCGTGACGTTCGCGTCCTGGACGGTGGGATCGGTGTCACTGGCGCTGCTGCATGCGGCGACGACGAGGCCCACTCCAACGATCGAAAGGAAGCTCTTCTTCATCGGTTACCTCTCAGTCCGTAAGGCCCTGCGCCAGGGTTCGCGCTTCGTCGCGGAAGAGGATCTCGACCTTCTTCGGATCGATGACCCTGGTGACGATGCCGTCCCCGAATTTCTTGTGTCGGATCAAGTCGCCTTCGGAGAACATCTCATCCACCCGGTAAGGCTTGAAGTCGTTCGCGGCCCGGCCGTTGACCGCCTTCTCCCAGCTCTTCTCGCGATCGGCCGCGGCCTGGGCGGCCTTCGTCACGGTCGACATGCGCGTGGACCGGGGCCCCGACGAGCTGGAGCCGACGACGCGAGGCGACTTCTCGGCCGCCGGCGCCTTCTCGCCCGGCGCTCGCGCGCGGAAGTTGTGGTGGGAGCCGCACGTCGAACACTCGACGCGGACGGGCGTGCCACCGACCATCGCGATGATGCGGTGATTCAGCACGAGCTTGCACTTGGTGCACCAGCTATCGACTTCACCACCCGCTTTAAGCGGTTTGCTCATGGGCGGCAGCTTACTCGATCCCCGTCGCCCGGCGACGGCGATCGTCGTCGCGAATCAATCGCGCCGCACGCTCACGGACGTCTTCACTTCCGGCTTCGGCAGGGAAGTGACCTTGTCGTCCTTGTCGTCCTTGTCGTTCTTCTCATCCTTGTCGTCCGCGCCAGCCTCGCTCGAGCCAGGCGGGTTGCTCGACCGCTTCGCGTCCTTCTTCTTCGGGCCGTCGTTCGGCGTGAAGCGAATGGTCGTGTTGACCTCGAACTGGACGGTGGTGAGGAGCTTCTGGACCTCGCCCGCGAAGTTCGTGTGCTCCAGGAAATCGCGGATCTCCTTCGCCACCACACGGAAGAGGCCGTTCTTCGTCTCGTCGACCTGCGTGAGGAGGTAGTGCGCGACCTCCTTCGGGAGCTTGAGCCCTTTGACGAGCTCCTTCAGATCGTCGGGCGCCTCGGTCGCCCGTTCCACGCCGAGCTCGACGGCTCGGCGGACGATCTCCGGAATGACGCCCTCGAGGCGACGGCGCCGCTGCTTCTCGGAGCCCTCCGGCGGGACGCTGTCGGTCTCTCCGCGCGGGGGATTCTCCGAGTCGCTCATGGCGCCGTCTTAGTGACGTCAACGCGTTGCGTCAAGCCGCGGCTTCTTGCAGGATCCGGGTGATCCCGCGGGCGGCCTGGTCGACGTGCTGGTCCATCGACGGATCCCGGCGCTTTTGTCGCGTGCAGAGGAGGACGTCCTGGCCCCCCACGTTGACGGTGCGGACGTCGACCTCACGGCGGAGCGCCTCGACGCGCGAGGAGACGGTCGTGCTCAGCGAGGACCACTCGCCGTCGGCGAGGAGCGGCGCGTAGGCCGCGAGCTCTTCGCAGACGGGCCATGATCCCGCGCCTGCGACGACGACACCCGACGGATCGGCGACGACGATCGCATCGAGGTCCCCTGCGGTGCGCGCGGAGCTGAGCTGGTAGTGCAGAGCAACGAGCGGGTCGGAGCTGCGGCGGCGGCGGCGTTCATCCATGTCGGTATCAAAGTCCGGAGTGGATGGATGGGCCAAAAAGAATGCTCACCTCTCCGTAGCGCGTGCGACACTCGGTGAAGCGTGCACCTGGTCGTCCCACCCGGAGGATCATTCCGCGAATCACGCCGGATCCCGCTCGGCGCGAGGCCGCTCACCATCGGCCGCGCGGAGAAGTGCGAGATCCGCATCGACATGCCGGGCATCGACGACGAGCACGCGACGATCACGATCGACGCGCTCATCGCGATCGGGCCGGACTGCGCCATCGGCGACGTTCCCATGGACGCGGGCGTCCGCCGCCTCGTGCAGCCCGGCGACGAGATCATGATCGGGCCGCTGGTCCTCGCCATCGAGGGGCAGACGAACCGGCTCCCGGGCTCCGCCAACGCCCCGCGCATCCGGGTGGTGGAGGGCGAGAACGCCGGGAGCGAGGTGCTCCTGGCCTTCGAGAACAAGGAGTACATCATCGGTCGGGCGAAGACGGCCGACCTCGTCCTCAAGGACCGTGAGGTCTCGCGCGAGCACCTGAAGGTCACGCGCCGGGGCTTCAATATCCACGTCTATGACGCCGCCTCGACGCGCGGCTCGTTCCTCGGCCGCTCCGCCGTCTACCAGGGCACGAACATCGAGTGGCAGCGCCCGCGCATGCTCAAGGTCGGGGCGACCGTCCTCGCGCTCGATCTGCCGCCCGAGGCCGGGCCCATCCCGTCCGCGGTCGCGAGCGCTCCGCAGACCTTCACGCCGGCGCGCCCGCCGGCGCCGCAGACCTTCACGCCCTCGGCCGAGGCCCTCGCCGCCGGGCCGCCCACGACCGTCGGCGTGTTCCACTACGAGGCGAAGCCGCAGAGCGATCTGCCGATCGTCCCGTCCTCCGCCCCCTCGCTCCCGCCGTCGGGGGCCCCGATGCCGATCTCGTCGCGCACCGGCCTCGAGAACCGCGGCGGGTGGAAGAAGAGCGGCACGCAGATCGGCCGAGGCTCCGGCGTCTTGCTCCTCATCGTCGCCGGGATCGTGATCCTCGGCGGCCTGTTCGTCGTGTTCTCGCTGATGGAGTGAGACCCGCCTCAGTCGCAGCCCGGCATGCCGCGGGACTTGCCGATGACGCACGGGAGGCACAGCTCGGTCGGACCGCATTCGGCGCGCGCGGGGCGCTGGATGCCCTGCAGCATCGACGCGAAGCAGACGTCGATGCAGACGCCGTCGATCCCGAGGATGCTGCATTTCACCGGCGCCCCGTCCGACATGGAGAGCGGCGCGCAGACCTGGTCCTTTCGCGAGCAGGAGTCCCGCTCCATGTCGTCGCGCGAGTCGGCGGGGACCGCCTCGCGATCCATGCACACCCCCGACGCGTGACAGCACGTCTCACCGGCCGCGCCTTCGCCGCCGACGCAGGCCTTCTCGTGCACGCCCGCGGGATCGCACGTGCCGGTATTCTCGCCGGTTCGCGGGTCATCGCATGGCGTGCAGCGCTCGTCGGCGTCGCAGCTCTCCTGCGTGACCTGATCCCGGTGCGCGTTCAGCTCGGAGAGGAGGAGGCTCGCGCACGCGCCTTCGAGCCTGCCGCCGAGGAACTGGCAGCGCACGAGCTTCCGGCCGCCCGCGAGCAGGACCTTGTCCGGCACGCAGATCTCGCCCGCCGTCGGGCACGCCGGGACGTCCCTGGCGGAGATGGCCGTCTTCGTCGCGTCGTAGCAATGACCGAGGCCGCCGCCGCAGGGCTCGAGCGCGCCGAGGTCGGGCACGACGAACGGGGAGTCGCACGTGCGCGTCTCCGGCACGGTGGGCGTGGCCACGATGACGGTCTCGTGCGTGTTCTCGCCGATCGCGCAGGCGACGATGGAGCCGAGGAAGGCGAGCGGAAGCAGGCGCCGCGCGCTCAATGGCAGCCCGGCGTTTCCTTGCCCGCCGCCACGCACGGCACGCAGACCTCGTGTGCGCCGCAGCCCTCCGTGCTCAGCGCGCCGATGGAGCCCGCCGTCCCCATGAGAGAGTTGAAGCACTTGTCCATGCAGACCCCCTTGCCCGCGATGCCGCCGTCGCAGGTGACGGGGTTGTTCTCGACCATCGCGCGCGGAACGCACCTGTTCTTCGCGGCGTGGCAGGTGTCCTTGATCGTCTTGCTGCGCTTGTCGGCGGGGATCGCGCTCTCGTCGATGCAGATGCCGTTCGACACGCCGTCGGTGGTGCAGCAATACTCGGCCGCGGGCGTCGTGGGGCCGCCGTCGGCGGTCGGGCTCACGGCCGCGTTCCCGCAGGCCGTGGCGTGAACGCCGATCTTCTTGCAGAACGGCGTGGGGGCGTTGCCGTGCGTGGGATCCGTGCAAGGTACACAGAGCTGCCCGGCGTCGCAGACGTCCTGCTTCAGCGCATCTCCGCCCTGCTCGATGATGGTGGGGAACAGGCTCGCCGTGATGCACGCGCCGTCCGCGCCGCCGAGCGCCTGCACGCTGCACGCGTAGAGCGTGTCGCCGCCGGCCTCCAGGATCTCGTCCGGGACGCACACCTGCGTGCCGCCGTCGCAGGCGACGAGCTCGTCCGCCATCGGCGTCTTGTCGCGGTCGAAGCAGTGACCCTTGCCGTCGCCGCAGGGCGTGAGCTCCGCGAGGTTCGGCTTCACGAAGTCGTCGGCATCGCACGTGACGGTCTCGCCGCCGGAGGCCTCGCCCGCGGGCTTCTTCGTCGTGGCGTCGTCGCCGGTGCTGCTCTTCGCGGGATCGGTGCCGTCGGCGCTCTTCGTCGGCTGCACCGTGATGTGGGTGGGGCTCGCGATGGTGCAGGCCGCGATGCCGAACACCGAGAGCCCGAGGACGAGAGCGATGCGGGACATGCGAGCAGGTGGCCGTACTCCCGTGTGGTTTCGGACGGGAGTGATCCCGCGGCTCATGAGCCTGAAATCGCTACGATCCGCGGGATCAGGGAGAGGGGCTGCCGCGTGGAACGCCGCTCACTCGCAGCCCGGCATGTCGAAGCCGGACGCCTTCGCCGCCGCGCACGGCAAGCAGAAGGAGAGGGCGTTGCAGCTCGAACGAATGCCTGCCTGCGCGCCCTTGACCATCTCGGCGAAGCAGTACGGGAGGCACACTCCGCTGATCCCCGCGATGTCACACGCCTGGGCCTTGCCGTCGATGAGCGACGCCGGCGCGCAGACCGGCGCGTCCTTGCTCTTGCAGCTGTCCTTCGGCAGCGAGTCGGCGGCGCCGTCCGGGACGCTGTCCGCGGGCATGCAGATCCCGAGGCCGGCGCAGCACAGCTCGACCTGCTTGCCCTTCTGACTGCCCTCGCTGCAGTTCGACTCGTAGACGCCGACCTTGCCGCAGATCTTCGTGTCCTCCTTCTTGATGGGATGGATGCACGGGCTGCACGCCTCGTCCGCGTCGCACTCGCCGGGGACCTCCGTCGACTTCAGGTACTTGAAGTTCGCGGCCATGTCCCGTGCGAGGTTGGCCATGCAGCGTCCCTTCTCCGCCTTGCCGGCGCCCTTGAAGGTGCATTCCTTGAGCTCGCCGCCGCCCGCCTCGAGGATGTTGTCCCCGACGCAGACCTCGTCGTCTTTGCACGTCGGATCCTCGAACTGCTTCTGCGTCTCGGCGTCCATGCCGGTCTTCAGCTTCGGGTAGCAGTGGCCCTTGCCGGTGCCGGAGCCCTTGCACGGCTTCAGCGACTTCACGTCCACCTTCACGAACGGCGACTTGCAGACCATACCCGCCACCGCGAGGTGCGGGTCGTACTCGATGACCTCGACGCGGGACTCGCCGACGACGCACGCGACGGAGCCGACGGAGAGCGCGGCGGAGACGAGGATGACGATCTTGCTGGCGAAGGACATGGAGGTTCTCTGGGGCTCGTAGGAATCGAAGGGCGCGGCTAACCGTTCACTTGTCCTCGCAGCCGGGCACCTGCGCGCCATCGGGCGCCATCATCGACGCGAAGACGCAGGGAATGCAGCTCTCGCCCTCGGAGCACGTCGACTGGCCGAGGATCATGCCGCCGACGGCGAGCATCTCGTTGAAGCAGGCGTCGAGGCAGATCCCCTTGCCGAGGATGGCGTCGCACTTGACGGCCTGGCCCTTCGTGAGCGACGCGGGAGCGCAGACGAGGTCGCCGGTGCAGGTGTCCTTCGCCATCTTGTCGCTGACGGTGTTGGAGATGCACTGGCCCTTGCCACCGCAGCACGCCGGCGCCGGAGCCGTCTTCGCCGGAGCCGCGTCGCCGCCCCCCGCGCCCGCGCCGCACGAGCCGTCGGACACGCCGACGGAGCCGCACAGGCCGGTGGAGGTGTTCGTCCGGATGTCCGTGCACGGAGAGCAGACGAGGCCGGAGGGACACACGTCCTGCTTCAGGTTCGTCTTGGCGAGCTCCTTGTCCGGACCTTCCGGGATCGTGCCGAGGGGGATGCACACGCCTTCGGCGTTGCCCATCGCCTGGACCTTGCACGCGTCGAGCTTGTCGCCGCCGGCCTTCAGGATCACGTCCGCGACGCAGATCTCGTCCGCCTTCTCGCAGGGCATCCCGCCCGCGCCGCCGCCCGGGATCTTGCTCTTGGGGTAGCAGTGACCCGAGTTGGCGCCGCACGCGGTGAGCTTCGTGACGTCGACCTTCACGAGCTTCGCGTCGCAGGTCTTGCCGGGGGACTTGGAGGTGTCGGCCTCGGTGGCGTTCGACTCTTGCTTCGCGGTGTCGTCGTCATCGTCGCCGGTCGCCGGGACCATCTTCACTTCCGTGGGGCTCGCGAGCGTGCAGGCCTGGGAGGCGACGGCGACGGCGGCGAGGGCGAGGACGAGGACCTTGGAGCTGAGCGACGTCATGTCCTCCGTACTAGCGACGGACGTGCCATGAGACAGATCAGGGGGCAGCCCCGAAATTGCCGGCGTTTGTGGCTGATTTCAGGTCGGTTCTCGTGACCGAGGAATCTTCCCGCACGGTCCCATCCTGACCTTGGAGATCGGCACTCGCGGATCCGACCGGGGATCAGCTCACCAACTCACACCTGACGTGGGTCGAGCCAAGTCCAGGCATTGAGCGCCGCGTGAGGTCGTTCTACAAGGATAGGAATGTGCACGTGCCATAGCGAGGTTTACCCGAAGCGACGCAAGGCCTTCATCGAGGCGGCCTCCGCCAAGGAGCCCGACCTCGTCGCCGTCTTTGCCTCTGCCCCCGTCTTCACGCGCAACAACGACGTCGAGCACGAGTACCGCCAGGACTCGGACCTCTTCTACCTGACCGGATTCAACGAGCCCGGCACCGTCCTCGTGATGGACGGGAAGAAGGTGACGATGTTCGTCCGGCCGCGCGATCCCGAGCGCGAGACGTGGGACGGGCCGCGCTACGGCGTCGACGGTGTGAAGGAGCACTTCGGCGCGGACGAGGCCTTCACGATCGACAAGCTGAGCGATCCCGAATGCGGCCTGCCGAAGCTCTTCCAGGGGAAGAAGCGCCTCTACTACCGCCTCGGCCCCAACCGACCGATGGACGACAAGGTCCTCGAGGGCATCGATCGCGCCCGCGCGCGCGGCAAGCTCGGCCACCTCTGGCCGACGGAGATCGTCGATCCCGGCACCATCCTCCACGAGATGCGGCTCTTCAAGCACTCCGAGGACCTCGCCGCGATGCGCAAGGCGGCCGACATCACCGCCGAGGCCCACCTCCGCGCGATGAAGTCGACGAAGCCTGGCATGCACGAGTTCCAGGTCGAGGCGATGCTCCTCGAGACCTTCCGCCAGCATGGCTCCGAGCGGCCCGCGTACGGCTCGATCGTGGGCTCCGGCGCGAACGCGACCATCCTCCATTACCGCGCGAACAACCGGAAGATGGAGGACGGCGAGCTCCTCCTCATCGATGCCGGCTGCGAGTACGACTACTTCGCGAGCGACGTGACGCGCACGTTCCCCGTGGGCGGCAAGTTCAACAAGCAGCAGGAGGCGATCTACAACCTCGTGCTCGACGCGCAGCTCGCCGGCATCGAGAAGACCCGCAAGGGCAGCTCGATCGAGGCCATCCACAACACGTGCGTCGAGGTCATCACGAAGGGCCTCGTCGGGCTCGGACTCCTCGAGGGCGACGTCGATACGCTCATCAAGGAAGAGAAGTACAAGCCGTTCTACATGCACAAGACCTGTCACTGGCTCGGCATGGACGTGCACGACGTCGGCAACTACTACGTCGGCGGCAAGTCGCGCCCGCTCGAGCCGGGCATGGTCCTCACGGTGGAGCCCGGCATCTACATCGCGAAGGACTACGACAAGGTCCCCGCGGAGTGGCGCGGCATCGGTGTCCGCATCGAGGACGACATCCTCGTGACGGACGGCGAGCCGGACAACCTCACCGCCTCGATCCCGAAGAAGCCGTCCGAGCTGCTCGCCGCCGTCGCCTGATCACTTCACGACGCGGACGCAGCGTCCGCCGATCTTTCCGTACTGGAAGTGCGCGGGCTTGATGTCGCCCGCGGCGATCAGGGCCTCGTCGTCCGTCGCGCCCGAGAGGTACTTCTCGCTGCGCCGCGCGTGGACCTCGAAGCTGTAGCCCACGAGCGCGATGCCGGGCGTGTCACCGGAGTAGAGCTTCGTGCCGGGGCGCGGATCGCCGGGCTGATTGCGGTTGCAGGCCGTCGCGCCGGCGCCCGCGCCCGCGTTCGTGGCGCAGAAGTCCTTCGTGGCCGGGACGAGGGGCCCGTTCGGCCAGGCCTGCTCCATGAGGTTGCCGCCGATGTCGAACCAGCCGCCGCCGTCGGGCGACACCGCCTTCGTCACGTCCTTCGGGAAACGCCCCGGCGCGGCGATCTCGGCCGCGTCGTCGTTCGCCGGAGTCGCCGGCTTCGGGAACGAATAGAACACCGCCGCCGGCGTCACGCAGCCCGGCCAGCCTTTCGGACATGCGCCGTCGTGGCCGTTGCGCCAGTTGAACTCGCTCCACGGGACGATCGCATCCCACGGCACGAACACCGTGTCGCCACCGGTGCCCGGCAGGACGACCTTCTGGATGCCCCAGACCTCGCGGTAGTCGCTCGTGCGCGCGAGCTCGCCGCCGTCCCAGGCGCAGAACGTGGCCAGCATGAGCGCCGACACGCAGTTGAGCGACTTCCGATCGAGCTGCGCCTTGTTGAGGATGCGCGTCCCGTCGGGCTTGCCCTGGCCGTCCGTGCCGAGCCCCATGCCGTAGGGCTTGATGTTCGCGGGCGGCTGGAAGTACGTCGACGCGCCGTAGCCGCCCGGCGTGATGTAGCAGCCGTCGGTGTCGTTGATGAGGTCGGCAGGGTATGCGCCGAGGAGGAGCGTCGCGTCGAGCGGATCGTCGGTGCTCGTCTTCGTGGGCAGCGTGTCGAGGTAAGGCCCGAACGCGCCCTTCGCGGGGAAGCCGGTCGCCACCTTGCCGAGCTGCGAGTTCGGATTGGCGGCCGCGAAGTCCTTCGCGAACTTCCGGATGTTCGGCACCGCCTCCGCGAAGGCGCGCATGCGGCCCGCGGTGATCTCGTACTTGTCGAGCGTGCGCGTCTTCGTCAGCGGCAGCGTCAGCGACTTGCAGCAGTCGTCGGTGGCGGCCTCCGTCGCGCCGCACGTGTTGATGCCAGGGCCCGCGCCGTTCGACGCCCTGCACGACGGCGGAAGCTTCGAGACGTTGCCGGCGTCGGAGCCGCCGTCGGTGCCCGCGTCCGGGGTCGTCCCTCCGTCGTCGTCGTCGCCGCCCCCGTCTCCGGAAGAGGAGCTGCCCGACGAGGACCCGTTGCCCGACGACGAGGCGTTCCCCGAGGACGTGTTCCCCGAGGCGCTTCCGTCCGGTCCTGGCGCGGGGACGTTCGTGTCTTCATCGCCTCCGCAGGCGACGAAGCAAAGGATGCAGGATGCAATCGAGAGGGAGGCGAGCCGGGCGAGGCGCATCCCCCGAGGCTATCGCTATTTCGTCCGTGCGCAGCGCCCGCCGACCTTTCCGTACTGGAAGTTCGCGGCGAAGCTGTAGGACTTGAGGTTCGTCTCCGAGTCGGTCGCGGCCGCGAAATACGTCTCGCCGTAGGTGATGTGACCCTCGAAGCTCGCGCCGATGAGGGCGGCCTGCGGGGGGAGGCCCTTGAAGAGGAGGGTGCCCGGTCGCTGGTCGTCCGGCCCTGCGTTCCGGTTGCAGAAGGCGGGATCGCCCGGATCGGTGGGATTCGCGGTGTTGCACCAGTTCTGGGTGCTGGGGGCGGAGGGGAACTCCGCGGGGGTGCGGATCATGTCGCTCCCGTTCTTCGCCCAGGCCGCCTCGAGGAGGTTGCCGCCGACGTCCATCCAGCCCGAGCCGTCGGGCGACTTCACCGCGGTCACGTCCTTGGGGAAGCGGCCCGGCGCGCCGATCTCGGGCGCGTCGTCGTCGGCCGAGTTGCCGCCCTTGGGGAAGGAGAAGAAGGTGGCCGGAGGGTTGTCCTCCGAGGCGGCCGGGTCGCAGCCGGGCCAGCCGGGAAGGGGGCAGCCGGCGCCGTGGCCGTTGCGCCAGTTGAACTCGCCCGGCTTCAGGATCGCGGACCACGGCTTCGTGAACTTGCCGCCGCTCTGGCCGAACTCGTTCGGGCCGAGGGTCTCCGTCGTGTGCCCCCAGATCTCGTAGTAGTCGCTCGGGTGGGCGAGCTCGCCGCCGTCCCACGCACAGAAGGCGGCCAGGACCACCGGCGGGATGCAGTTCGCGGGCTTCGTATCGAGGACGGCGGAGCTGTACTTGCGCTTGCCGTCGGCGGGATCGCCGTAGCCGATGCCGAACTGCTTCAAGATCGCGGGATCCTGCCAGTACGTGGCCGCGCCGAACGCGTCGGGGCCGACGAAGCAGCCGTCGAACTTGTTGATCGCGTCGTTCGGGAACGCGCCAAGGATGAGCGGGAGGATCGTGGCGTCGCCGCCCGTGGCCGCGTCGGGGAGGGCGTCGAGGTAGCCGGGGAAGTCCGTCGCCACCTTGCCGAGCTCGGAGGTCGGGTTCGCCTTGGCGAAGTCCTTGGCGAACTTTCGCAGGTTCTTGCCTGGCAGGGACTCGATGAAGGCGCGAACGCGGCCCGACGTGATCTCGTACTTGTCGAGCGTGCGGGTCGTCGTCTTCGGCAGCGTCAGCGTCGTGCAGCAGCTCTCGTCGCCCGGCTCCGCGGCGCCGCACGTGTCGACGCCGGGGGTCGCGCCGTTCTTCGAGCCACGACACGAGGGCGCCACCACGCACTTGTGACCGATCGCGCAGACCTTCGACTTGCACTCGTCGTCCTTGTTGCAGCCCGCGCCCAGGCTGCCGTCGCCGACGGGGACCGGCTTGTCGGCGTCCGGATCTCCGCCGGCATCGGTGCCGGAGCTCTGTCCGGAGCTCTGCCCGGAGCTCTGGCCGCCATCGCTGCCGGAGCTCTGGCCCGAGCTCTTGCCCGCGCTGCCGCTCGACGTCCCGTCGTCGCCTCCGGGCGTCACTTCTTCGTCGCTGCTGCTACACGCGACGAAGAGAAGGATGCAGGATGCAAGCGAGAGGCACGTCACGGAGGCGGCGCTGCGCATCACCCGATCGTGCCCGTTTGCTCCCGTTCCTGCAACGCGGCAGCCGCGGCGGCCGCTGCTTTCCGGCGATCCCGCCGCCGCGCGAGGCGGAAGGCGAGGAGCCCGAAGAGCGCGCCGAAGACGCAGCCGACGGGGATCGTGCCCAGGATCCAGTCGAGAAGGAGCGGCGCGAGCTGCTGAAACGCGTGTTCCAGCTCGATGTGCCGCCAGTCGATCGAGGCCCACGTACCGGTGCGGGCGAAGTGGGCGACCTGGATCTCGAGGAGAATGATGAACGGCAGGACCAGCGCGTTCGACGACCGCGAGCCGATCCACGCGAACAGCCGATTCAGCTTGAAGAGGGAGGCGGCGGCGAGGACGACCACGGTGTGGAAGCCGAGCGCCGGGGTGCAGCCGACGAAGACCCCGAGGAAGATGGCCCAGCCGATCTGCTGTGGCGTGGCGCGCTCGTTCTTCGCCAGCTCCCACAGCCGTTTGATCTTGCGCCAGAGCCAGCCGAACAACGCAGTCAGCGTAGCATTCTGGGCATCGCGCCCACGCAGCGATATCCTTGCACAATGCAGTCGCTCGAGGGACGGCCGGGCGGCTCCGCCGCACGCGGTCGCGAGACCAGCCTGGCCGCGCTGAAGGCCGCGTTCGTCACCCACCTCGAGGCCGAGAAGAACGCGTCGCCGAACACGGTCGCGGCGTACTCGCGCGACCTCGACGCGCTCCTCGCCTTCGTGGAGGGACGCCAGAAGCCCCGGCTCGACCTCTACGTGCTCCGCGGCTGGCTCGGCGAGCTCGCGCGCACGTGCAAGCCGTCGAGCATCGCGCGGAAGATCGCGAGCGTCCGCGCCTTCGGCCGGTGGATGAAGCAGAAGGGGCACTCCGACACGAACCCGGCCGCGGAGCTCGCGAGCCCGAAGGTGCGGCGCGAGCTGCCGACGTTCCTCTCCGCGGAGGACGCCGCGCTCGTCATCGAGTCACCGGACGAGGACAACACGGGCGCGCGACGTGAAGAGGAGGCGGTCGCCCTGCGCGATCGCGCGTTCCTCGAGCTCCTCTACTCGAGCGGTCTTCGTGTGTCGGAGGCGTGCGGGCTCGACCTCGAGAGCCTCTCCCTCGACGAGAAGACCGTCCGTGTCATGGGCAAGGGCCGCAAGGAGCGCCTCGTCCCCATCGGCCGCAAGGCGGAGGCGGCGCTTCGGGCGTATCTCGCGGAGCGCCCACGTCTCGCGCACGCGAAGACCCGGTTCCTCGATGCGAAGGCGGTCTTCGTCTCCACCCGCGGCCGGCGCTTCGGGCCGCGCGCCGCGCAGCTCGTGGTGCGGCGCTACGGCCTCGCCGGCGCCGGCCGCGCCGATCTCCACCCCCACGCCCTCCGCCACACCTGCGCGACCCACCTCCTCGACGGCGGCGCGGATCTGCGCGCGATCCAGGAGATGCTGGGCCACTCGTCGCTCTCGACGACCCAGCGTTATACCCACGTCTCGGTCGCGCACCTGCTCTCCGTCTACGACGCGGCGCATCCGCTCGCGAAACCGCGCAAATCGCAGTAGGGTTACGCCCCGAATCCGTGCTTCGCGCGCTCCTGCGCTTGCTTCTCGCCCTCGGTGGCGCGGCCATTGCGACCTTGCTCGTCGCGTTCGTCGAGGCACGTGCGGTGGGCGCGGCGGCGGTCGAGGCGAACGACCAGGCTCCGCCATTCGGCGGCCTTTTTCTCGCGGAGCTCGGGATCCTGTCGCCCGTCGCGCTCGGCATCGGGTTCGGGGTCGGCGTCCTCCTTCTCGTGCTCCAGCCGAAGCCGGAGGCGGGCCTCTTTCACCGTTTCCAGCTCGTCCGGGAGCGGGGTGGCGTCGAGAAGCTCCAGGTCGCGGCCGCCGTTCCGGTCGGGATCTTCGCCGCCTTTGGGTGGACCGTCGCGGCCGCGCATCTGGCCCGCGTGTCGATGGGCGCCGGAAAGGTGCCGGAGTCCGGGCTCGCCGTCGGCGCCTCCGCGGTCGGGATGCTCATCGTGGCCCTCACGGTCGCGCTCGCGTGCATGCCGCTCGCGCGGCGGCTCATCCACCTCGGGAGCGAGTCGATCCCGCAGCTCCTCGATCCGGCGCTGACGGGCAGCGTCGCGCTCATCGTGGTCGCGCTCCTCTTCGTCACCGGCATCTTCCTCGGGGACGCCAGCGGCGCGAACGGCGGCGCGCTCGGCATCTTCGGCGTCCTCAAGCGCTCCGAGCTCGACCTGCGCCCGCTCGCGAACATCGGCCTGCTCGCGCTCGGCGCCTTCGTGCTCCCGGCCGCGCTCGCGCGCCAATTGCCCGCGCATCCGGGCGATCGCGTGGGGCCTCCGGCGTTCGTCGGCACCGGCGCCGCCGTCGCGCTGAATCTCCTCCTCCTCGGCCTCTGCCTCCGCGCCTCGAGCGCGATCGGCGACCCGCCCAACGTCGCCACCGGCATCGAGAAGAACGCGCCGCTCGGCAAGATCGCGCTCGCGACGCTCCGCAAGCTGACCGATCGCGACAAGGACGGCTACTCGACGAGCTTCGCCGGCGGCGACTGCAACGACGGCGACAAGGCGATCAACCCCGGCGCGATCGACGTCCCGGGCAACGGCATCGACGAGGACTGCTCGGGCGAGGACACGCCCGCGCCGATCATCCCGCAGAAGAAGATCGACGATCCCAAGCTCGTCGCGAAGCTGAAGAAGACCTACAACGTCATCCTCATCACGGTCGACACGCTCCGTCCCGACCTCGGGTTCATGGGCTGGAAGTACCCGACCTCGCCGAACCTCGACAAGGTCGCGGAGAAGGCGACGATCTTCGAGAACGCGTACTCGATGGCGTCGTACACCGGCAAGGCGGTCGGTCCGATGCTCATCGGTCGGTACCCGAGCGAGACCATCACCGAGTTCTCGCACTTCAACTCGTACTCGGACGCGAACGTGTTCACCGCGGAGCGCGTGCACGACGCGGGCGTGCGCACGTTCGCGGGCATGTGTCACTGGTACTTCCGTCCGTCCTCGGGCCTCAAGCAGGGCTTCGACGTCTGGGACACGTCCGCGATCCCGCCGGGCATGGGCGACAACGACACGACCGTGACGAGCCAGGGGATGGGCGATCTCGCGCTCAAGCTGCTCCAGCGGCCGGAGAACACGGTCGGGACCGATCTCCCGACGGAGGGAAGCCCGTCCCCGGAGGGCAGCGGCAAGAAGCCGTTCCGCTTCTTCGCGTGGTTCCACTTCTTCGATCCGCACGCCCAGTACGTCCCGCACAAGGAGGCGCCCGACTTCAGCAAGGACAGCTCGGGCGCTGCCAACGGTCAGACGCGCCAGATCTACGATCAGGAGGTCTGGTACACGGACAAGCACATCGGGCGCGTCCTCGACTACGTCGCGTCGCAGCCATGGGGTGAGGACACCGCGATCATCATGACCGCGGACCACGGCGAGGCCTTCCTCGAGCACGGCATGGCGTGGCACGGCCAGCAGATCTGGAACGAGCTCGTCCACGTGCCGCTCTTCGTCTACGTCCCGGGCCAGCCTCCGCAGCGCGTGAAGGAGAAGCGTTCGCACATCGACGTCGCGCCGACCATCCTCGATCTGATGGGCGTGCCGATCCCCGACGACGGCTCGCTCCGCGGCCACAGCCTCATCGCGGACGTCCTCAGCAAGGACAACAAGCACGAGGAGCGCGACGTCTACGTCGACATGCCCGCGGGTCCGTACAACGAGGCGAAGCGCGCGATCATCTTCGGCCCAACACCGGGCACGAAGCTGATTCACCACGGCGGCTACAGCTACAACCTGTTCGATCTGAACGAGGACCCCGGCGAGAAGAAGGACCTCGCGCCCAACAAGGACAAGCTCAAGGAGGCCGTCACGCGCATGAACCAGCTGCGCGCCGGGCTCAAGGAGCTCGAACAGAAGCCGAAGTGAGCTCGAGCCGAGGCTACTGCGGCTCGAGCGTCACGCCGCCGCGGCGACCTCGGACTTCTCGAGGAGCGAGCGGAGGCGTGACCGCGCGCGGTGAAGGCGCGAGCGGACCGCGCTCTCGGTGATCGACAGGCGATCGGCGATCTCCTGGAGGCCGAGGTCCATGTGGTAGTGGGCCACGACGACGTCGCGGTAGTCCTCGGGGAGCTCGGAGAGCGCCGCCTGAACCTGCGTGTCGCGCTCGCGGGAGGCGAGGCTCTGCTCGACGTCGCTCTCCTCGTGGTCGTTCATCGCGGGGAGCGTCGCGAGCTCTTCCCACTCGAGGCCCTCGATGAAGCGGGCGCGGTGGCGGCGCCGCGAGCGCATGAGCATGAGCGCCTCGTTGGCGGTCACGCGGAAGAGCCAGGTAGAGAAGCTCGCCTCGGCGCGGAACGAGCCCAGGCGTCGCACGATCTGCATCAAGGTGGTCTGGAGGAGGTCGCGGCGATCCTCGTCGCTCACCGGATAACGAAGGAGCTGGCGCTCGACGTGCGGCGAGATCGTCTTCAAGACGTGGTCGAGCGCTTCCGCGTCGCCGGCAACCGCACTGTCGAGAATTTCGCGCTGAATGGCGAAGGCCATGGTCCGAGTCCTTTCGAAGCGGTCGTTGTTCGAGGCGACCGCGAGGTACGGAGACACCCTTTGCGACGACCGTGCCGACGCCACCGAATACCGGCCTCGAGCATCGGAGGACGTAGAATCGCGAACTTGGACGTGCTCCCGACCCCAACGTGTCGGTGGAGCCTCTGTCGCCGTTCCGACAACTGCCAGACGGGCGAACAGCTTGCAGCTTTGAAATGCCCTTTTTCTAGGCTGAAAGCCGCATGTGTGGCCGCGCACGAGACACGAGTAGGGCCCTGTATGCGCGCGAAAAATCGCGCTTTCTTGCTTGGAGCGGCTCATCGCCGTTCGCTACGATGACCTTCGAATGTCGGCGAAGCTGGCCCGCTCGCAACATGGCCGAACTGGCAGACCGCCAGTGTCGGGCTCGGGCCGCTCTTTGTTCAAAGTCGGCGACATCCTTGCGGGCAAGTACCGCGTCGAGCGACTGCTCGGCGAAGGCGGCATGGGTGTCGTGGTCGAGGCGTACCACGAGCTGCTCGATCAACGCGTCGCCGTGAAGCTCCTCTGGCAGGACGTCGCGGATCGCGAAGCACAATCGAGACTTCTGATGGAAGCGCGGTCCGCCGCGAAGATTCAGAGCGAGCACGTCACACGCGTGATCGACGTCGATGTCGGACCGGACGGTCTGCCATTCATCGTCATGGAGCTGCTGGAGGGCGGTGACCTCTGCCAGCTCGTCGACGCAAGAGGTGCGCTGCCGCGGTGGCTCGTCGTCGACTACATGCTGCAAGCGCTCGAGGGCCTCGCGCATGCGCATGGTCGCGGGATCATTCATCGCGATCTGAAGCCGTCGAACTTGTTCCTCGCGAACAAGGTCGATGGCACGCAGATCATCAAGATCCTCGACTTCGGGATCTCCAAGTCGCAGGACGACGGCGGACGTCAGAAGCTCACCGGTGGTGGTGGCGTGCTCGGTTCGCCGCCGTACATGTCTCCCGAGCAAGTCCGCGCGCCGAAGACGATCGATCATCGCTCGGACATCTGGGCGCTCGGCGTCTGCATGTACGAGCTGCTCACGAACTCGATGCCGTTCGGTGGCGAAGAGATTCAGGAGACGTTCGCGCAGATCCTCGAGAAGCAGCCGACCCCCATCACGCGCCTCGTCGATGGCGTGCCGATGGAGCTCGAGGCGGTCGTCATGAAGTGCCTCGCGAAGAATCGCGAGGATCGCTACGTCGACGTAGGCGAGCTCGCCCGCGCCATCGCGCCGTTCGGCTCCGGCACGTGGATCAAGGCCCCCGACCGCATCCAGGCCACGCTGGCTCGTGCGCTCATGGAGGACATCTCCAGCTCGAGCGGCACACGGCTCCGCGGTCCCTCCTCGACGGGGCGGCTCCCCGCCGCGAACATCCCCACCTCGCCCACGCAGGCCCTCAGCCAGCGCCGGCTCGATTCTCATCAGGAGCTCCATGGCACCGCGAACACGGTCGTCGTGGGCTTCCAGCCGAAGCGCAAGTACACCTACGCCTTCATCGCGTTCTTCGCTGCGCTCGCCGTCATCGGCATCGGTCTGGTCGGTGTAGTCTACATGCGTGGCCGCGTGAGCCCGGTGAGCGTCGACGAGCCGCAGCTCGGCATGGAGCCGCCGAGCGCCGCCGACCCGACGCTCCCCGCGAACCCGGTGACGTCGGAGACGGTCGTCGCGCCGTCCGCCCCGGTCGCGGGCTCCGTCATCGGTGCGTCGCCGATGCCTCCGATGGACAACACGCCTTCGGGCATGCGGCCGACGACGCGTCCGCTGGCCCAGGCCCCGACCCACGCGCCGCCTCCGCCACGCCCGGCTGGCCCCGCGCCGAAGCCGGCCTCGCCGCCGAACAACGGCGGCAAGCGTCCCCTCGGTCTGCCCGACACACGCCAGTGACGATCCGACAACCCGCCTTCGCTACCGCCGTCGTACTTGGGTTGGTCCTCAGGGCCTCGTTCGCTCACGCCCAGGGCGCGACCGACAAGGACGCCGACGCCGAGCGCCTCTTCAACGAGGCCAAGACGCTCATGGAGGCGAAGAAGTTCGCCGAGGCGTGCCCCAAGCTCGAGTCCGCGTACCGCAAGGACCAGCAGCAGGGCACGCTCCTGAACCTCGCGTACTGCCACAAGGAGATGGGCGCCAGCTGGCTCTCCTGGGTCGAGTTCCGCGAGGCGGAGAGCAAGGCGACCGACAAGCAGCGCAAGGACTTCGCGCGCGAGAAGATGAAGGAGCTCGAGAAGGGGCTCGCGCGCGTCGTCGTCGACCCGCAGTCGAAGTACGACCTCACCGAGGTCGACCTCGAGGACAAGCGCATCTACGACGCGGAGAAGTACACCCCGTTCTACGCCGAGCCGGCCCCGCAGCAGGGCGCGTCGGCGCAGCGCAAGGTCATCTTCCACGCGAAGGGGAAGAAAGCGGCCATCCTCCTTATCTCCGTCGGCTCGCCGAAGGACAAGGTCATCCACGTCCAGGTCCCGGAGATGGCCGAAGAGGATCCCGTCGTGGCCACGCCGATCGCCGAAGGCGGCAGCGGTGCGCCCCAGCCATCGC
Source organism: Labilithrix sp. (assembly GCA_046351255.1). Lineage (GTDB taxonomy): Bacteria > Myxococcota_A > Polyangia > Polyangiales > Polyangiaceae > Labilithrix. The sequence goes on along the minus strand of JAXLYU010000018.1, from coordinate 251,881 downwards.
CCTCCCAGGGCGACAACACCTCCTCGTGGTCAGGCCAGAAGACGCTCGCGGTGGTGATGGGCGCGGTCGGGCTCGGCGGCGTCGTGATCGGCAGCGTCTTCGGCGTGAAGACGATGACGGGCAGCTGCGCGGACGGCACCGTGGCGAACGGCGGCAGCGTCTGCACACCGGACGAGCGCAGCTCCGCGTCGGGGGAGGCCGCGATCTCGACGGTCGCCTTCGCGGCGGGCGGCGCCCTCCTCACGGGCGCGGTGGTCGTGTGGATCCTCGCGCCGAGCGGCTCGAAGACCGCCTCCGCTCCTCCAGCGTCGCTCTCGGCGACGGTGGGGCCGAGCTGGGCGGGGCTTCGCGGCACGTTCTGAACGGAGTATGACCGGGGCATGACGCTCGAGCATCCGCTGCCGCCGGGGATGCGCGACCTCCTTCCGGAGGAAGCGGAGCGCCGGCGTGATCTCTCTCGCGCGCTCCTCGAGCGCTTCGCCCGTCGTGGCTATCGAATCGTGACGCTGCCGTTGTTCGAGCTCGCCAGCGTGCTCGAGCGCGGGCTTCGAACCGACGATCACATCCGCTTCATCGAGCCGGAGTCCGGCGAGGTCTGCGTCCTCCGCCCCGACATGACCCCGCAGATCGCGCGCATCGTGGGCACGCGGTTTCGCGAGCGCCCGCCGCCGTTCCGCCTCGCGTACGAGGGCACCGTCGTCCGCAGCAAGACGTCGCGCGCGAAGAAGCACCGGCAGATCCCCCAGGTCGGCGTCGAGCTCTGTGGGATCGCGGGCAAGGACGGCGACGTCGAGCTCCTCGCGCTCGCGGCGGACGCGCTCTCGGAAGGGGCGGGGCTGAAGTCCTTCGCGATCGACCTCTCGGACGCGGAGATCGTCCGCTCCCTGCTGGCGGGCGAGCCGAACGCGGAGGCGATCTCGATCGCGCTCGCGCGAAAGGACGAGCCCGCGCTGCACGAGCTCACGAAGGACGCGCGCGTCCGTGCGCTCGCGCATCTTCACGGCGGCCGCGACGCGATCGTGGAGGCGGTCTCGCTCCTCACCGGCACCGCCGCCGAGGTCCCCGCGAAGCGCCTCCTCGCGCTCTTCGACACCGCGAAGGAGCGAGGCATCCCGGCCCGCCTCTCCGCGGATCCCGGCGAGGTCCGGGCATTTGCATACTACACGGGCATGATCTTCTCGATCTACGCCGCGGGCCCCGGAGAGCCCATCGGCGGCGGCGGTCGCTACGACGACCTCCTCGCGCGCTACGGGTCCCCGATGCCCGCGGTCGGCTTCGGCATCGACCTCGACGCCCTCGAGTGGGCGCTCCGCGCCGCGCCCGCGTCCGCGTCCGCGTAGCCGCCGCCGCGGGTTGGCGTTCGACGGCCGCAGCGACTCGATGGATCTCGATCGTGCTGGGCGTCGCCTTCTCGCGTGGCACCATTTATAGAAGGACGGGATGAGGTGTCGTCTCGCGCCGCTCGTGCTCCTCGTGGCGTGCGCGCAGTCACGGCCGCCGCCGAAGCGACCGAGCATCGACGTGACGACGGTCCCCACGCCGCCCGCGAGCGAGGCCCCGCCGGCCTCCGAGCGCGACGTCTTCGCGGCCGAGACCTCGTGTGCGGCGAACGAGGTGTGCCCGATCGATCCGCCGCTCCCCGAGATCTACGATCTGACCTTCGACGCGAAGGGGCGGGCGTGCCTCGTCGGGGTCGACCGATCGGGTTGTCTCGGGGAGCGCGGCTGGCAGCTCCACGCCGCGGAGGGCAACCCTCCGGACGAGACGCCCCTCCGCGCGACCCGCGATCCGCCGCCGGACGAGTGCAACACCGCCGTGCACGATACGTTTCGCCTGCCGCTCGGGGGCGAGCGCGGCGATCTGCTCTTCTGGTCGTTCGAAGGGGAGCGATTCCAGGTCGCGAACGGTCACTGCCGGGCGCTGCCGAAGGTCGCGCTGCCCGTCGAGGTCACGATCGACGAGATCCCGGACCTCGTCGCACGCGCGCCGGACGACGTGTGGCTCTGGACGCGCAAGGAGATCGCGCACTTCGACGGCAGGCGCTGGTCGCGGACGGCGACCGCCCAGCGATGCTCCACGGAGAACATCGAAGACGCCGGCCGCGTCGTCGCGGCCGACGGCGCGATCTGGTTTCTTCGCTGCGGGAGCGCCGGCAATGGGGTTGTCCGCCTCGATCCGAAGACGAGGGCGGTGAGACAGCTCGGCGTCACCGGAGCGCGCGCGCTCGCGCTCTCCGGTGCGGAGGTCGTCGTCACGACCGAGAGACTCGACGAGCAGAGCGGCGCGAAGCGCTTCGAACGACACGCGTTCGACCTCGAGGGGCGTCCGCGTTCGGTCGAGGCCGGTGATCTCCTGACCCTTCGCGCCGCCTTCGACGACGGCGTGAGCTTCCACGCAGAGCTCGCGAACACGCGCGAGATCCTCCGCAAGAAGGGGACGGCGTCGACGAGGCTCGTGATGCCCGGCGCGCTTCGTGCGCTCTACGCGCCGTCGTCGCACGACCTCTGGGCCGGCGGACAGCACCTCTACCGGTGGCGCGACGGCGTGGTCTCGAAGGTGGCCTACCGGCCGGGCCAGCCCGGGACGGGAGACATCACGCGCATCGCCGGTAGCAGCGCGAACGACGTGTGGGTCGCGAGCGCCGTCGAGGGTGACAACGGCCTCGAGTACCGTCTGTCGCACTGGGACGGGAAGACCTGGAACACGCAGGCCGACCTGAAGGACGAGCACTGGCTCGCGGACCTCGACGTGGTCGGCCCGAGCGAAGCGTGGCTCACCACCACGACTCATCTCTACCGCTGGGACGGCAAGGCCTGGGCTCGGGCGGGATCGTTCCCCGAACATCACGGCCGCTCCCTCGCCGTGACCAGCGGGGCGGTCTGGATCCTCGGAAACGGCACCATCTATCGGAGGTCTCGATGAAGCGTGCGCTCCTCCTCGTCGCGTTCGCGGCGTGTGCGCCGCCGGAGGAGGCGGCCGCGCCGGCGGCGGTGGTGGTCGCGCCGGTCTCCTCGGGCGCGACGGCGGCTGCGGCTCCGGCGCGACGCAACCTGTTCGCCGCGACGACGGCGTGTGACTCTTCGGCGAACCAGCTCTGTCCCGTCGCGCCGTCGTTCCCTTCCGTGAGGCAGCTCTACTTCGATGGCGCGGGGCGGCCGTGCATCGACGGCCTCGACCGTCACGGCTGCCTCGAGCCGGACGGCTGGCGCTTCGCGATGGGCCCCGCCGGAGCGCCGGGCTCGCAGGCCGGCCGCTTCGATTACGCCCCCGAGGCGTGTCGTCTCGCGGAGGCGGGATGGGTCATGACGCTGCAGTCGTCGGGCCGGACGCTCTTCTGGGGGCCGAAGGGGCAGCGCGTGCTGGTGTCGCAGGGCGAGACGGGCTGCCGGACGCTGCCGCCGATACCGCTCGAGCCGATCCAGGCGAACGTGGCCACCGACGGCATCGTGGCCGCGAGCGAGAACGACGTCTGGGCCTGGAGCTCGCGCTTCGTCTCGCACTGGGACGGCGCGCGATGGGAGCGCGTCGAGCTGCCCCCGCCGTGCACGCGGGAGTCGCCGCCGGCGGCGGTGGTCGCGGGCGACGGGACGATCTGGTTCGCGCGCTGCGAGGACAAGACGCGCGTGCTCGTTCGGTTCGATCCGCGGCTCAATCAGGCGACCTCGACCACGGTCGCTCCGATGCTCGGGCTCGCGCTCGTCGCAGGCAAGGTGACGGCGACCGACTTCGACGACGCGCGGAAGACCTTCCGCCGGCACGTCTTCGAGCCCGACGGACGCGACTCGACCACCGACGACGACCGCGTGTTCCTGCGCGCGGGGTTCCCCGACGGGACCGTGTTCGCGGCCACGTTCGGCCTCTTCAGCGAGATCCAGCGCACCGGACCGGACAAGGTCGTCTCCACGATCGCGCTCCCGTCGCCCGCGGAGGGCTTCTACGCGCCGTCGCCGCGCGAGGTGTGGGCCGGCGGGGCGTCGCTGCAGCGATGGCGCGACGGTATGATGGGCAAGCTCGTCTATCGCCCCGACGCGGCGAAGGAGGCGGTGACCGCGATCGGCGGCAGCAGCGCGAACGACGTCTGGGTGGCGAGCCGGCCAGCGCATGCCGGCTCGCGGAACGTCCATCTCTCGCACTGGGACGGGAGCGCCTGGCGTCAGGCGGACCTGCCTGGCGACGCGCACGGAATGCGCGCCTTCGCGGTCGCGAGCCCCACCGACGCCTGGCTGACGACGGACGATCACCTCTGGCACTGGAACGGCGTCTCGTGGACGAAGGCGGGGGCGTTCCCCGAGGGGCAGGGCGCGGCGGTCGTGCTCACGCCCGAGGCGGTATTCGTGCTCGGGAACAGCACGATTTACCGCCGCGCGCGGTGAGTGGACGCTCCGCGGACTCCCCATGCTAAGACGGGCCCCATGCCGGCGGTCGTGATCGTAGGAGCGCAGTGGGGCGACGAGGGTAAGGGGAAGATCGTCGACATCTTCACCGAGCACGCGGACATGGTCGTGCGCTACGGCGGCGGCCCCAACGCGGGTCATACGCTGGTCGTCGGTGACGAGAAGATCGTCGTGCGCCTCATCCCGAGCGGGGTGCTCCGCAAGGGCGTCTCGTGCGTGCTCGCGCAGGGCATGGTCATCGATCCGTCGTCGCTCGTGTCGGAGCTCGACGACCTCGCGAAGCGCGGCGTCGACGCGGAGACCGGGCTCGTCATCTCCGACCGCGCGCACGCGATCCTGCCGTACCACGTGCAGATCGACGGCCTCCGCGAGAAGGGCAAGGGCGCGATCGGCACGACGAAGCGCGGCGTCGGCCCTTGCTACGAGGACAAGGTCGCGCGTCGCGGCATCGTGCTCGGCGCTTTCCGCGATCCGGCGCGCCTGCGAGCGCAGGTCGAGAGCGCGCTCGAGGCCTGGAAGCCCACGATCGAGGCCCTCGGCGAGAAGGCGCCGTCCGTCGACGAGGTGCTCGCGAAGATCGAGCCGGCTCGCGCGCGCATCGTGAAGATGCTCCGCACGACGCAGCCGCTCGTCGAGCGCGCCGTGAAGGAGGGCAAGAAGGTCGTCCTCGAAGGCGCCCAGGGCACGCTCCTCGACATCGATCACGGGACGTATCCGTTCGTGACGTCGTCGAACCCCACCGCAGGCGGAGCGTGCGTGGGCTCGGGCGTTGGTCCGACCCGCATCGACGAGGTCATCGGCCTCGTGAAGGCCTACACCACGCGTGTGGGCGGCGGGCCGTTCCCGACGGAGCTCGATGACGCGGTCGGCGAGCGCATCCGCAAGGTGGGGCAGGAGTTCGGCTCCGTGACCGGACGCCCGCGCCGCACCGGCTGGCTCGACCTCCCGGCCGTCCGCTACGCGGTGGCCGTGAACGGGCTCGACGGGATCGCGCTCACGAAGCTCGACGTGCTGACCGGGCTCGACTCGGTGAGCGTCTGCGTCGCGTACGACACGCCGAGCGGTCGCACGACGGAGTTCCCGATCGACGACCTCGAGCACGCAAAGCCAGTGCTGAAGACGTTCCCGGGCTGGAAAGAGGAGCTCGCGTCGGCGCGGAAGATCGACGACCTCCCGGCCGCGGCCCGGGAGTACCTCTCGTTCATCGAGAAAGAGCTCGGCTGTCCGCTCGTGCTGGTGAGCACGGGCCCGCGGCGCGCCGAGACCATCGTCCTGCGCGATCCATTCGCGGGCTGATACCATTCGGGCGTGAGCGCGCTCGCGATCGTTCTGGCCGTCTTCCTCCAGCCCGCTGCGACGCAGTCCGCCTACGGCACGGCCCGGCCCGTCGAGTGCGGCCTCGCGGACGGCTTCAAGGCCGCGAACCCGTGGGAGCGGGCGAAGGAGCCGAACCTCCGGCGCTACTGCGACCTCCTCGCGAGCGGCACCGCCAAGCTCGTCGGCTCCGGCTCGGCCATCCTCGTCAAGGAGGTGCCGGGCATCGCGGACGAGGCGGACAAGCTGCTTCCGGGCCGGGCGTCGCCGAGCGTGTTGAAGGGCCGCGCGTTCCTGCGCATGAACCAGGCGGCCGACGCGCTGAGGGCGCTCGAGGAGGCGAGGAAGCGCGACGACCGCGCGCTCGACGATCCCGTCGCGCTCCTCGCGTGGGCCCGCGCCAACGCGCGCACCGGCCACGTCCCCGAGGCGACGGCCGCGTATCGGGCCGCCTTGCCGCGCACCTCGGCGCTCTCGGCCCAAGAAAGATCCGCCGCCGCGTTCGAAGCCGGCATGACCGTCATGATGCAGGGCACCAAGGGCTCGATCGACGACGCGATCGCGATGTTCCGCCAGGCGCGGAAGGACGCGCAGGACTCCCTGCAGGTCGCGTCCGTCGTGGCCCTCGCCCTCGCGCTCGACCGCGGCGGACAGAAGGAGGAGGCACGCGCCGCCCTCGCGGAGCGCGTGCATGCGGACGTGAAGTCGTTCCTCGTCGGGGATCCGCGCGTGCGCGAGGCGCTCTCCGACGCGGGCGCGGCGCAGGAGACGGACGCGCTCCTCGGCTATGCGCTCGAGGGGCACGATCCGGCGGGCGCCAAGGAGGCCTGGCGCAAGTACCTCGAGGGCGCAGGCGGGAAGGGGCCGTGGGCGGATCACGCGAAGGATCACGCGGGAAGCGCGCCCGCGAAGCCGGCGCCGGCGAAGCCCGCGCCGAGGGCGCCGCGATGAGGTGTGTGATCCGGGCGGCACTGGCCGCGAGCGCGCTGCTCCTGGCGGGCGCGGCGCGCGCCGAGACGCCGCCGAGCGTCTGGGACCGCGCGAAGGCGCCGGAGGTGGCGGACGAGTATCAGCTTCACCTCACCGCGCAGCGGATCTTCGCGGAGCAGGACCTTCGGCGCGCGAGCTCCGCGACCGCGATGTTCCTCGACGCGCAGCTCATGCGCGTCCTCGCGATGCTGCAGTCCGCGGGCGCGGAGAAGAGCAAGAACCCGCTGCTGCGCTTCGATCTGGCAGAGGCCTACTCCGAGCTGAAGCAGTACTCGCGCGCGGTCGCCATCTACAAGGGCGCGATGGCGGATTTTCCGACGCACACGCTCACGCGCCACTCGCGCTTCCAGCTCGCGATCGCCTGCGGTCACGTCGGCGATCACGAGTGCGAGTCGCGCATGTACCGCGAGATCATCGCGCATGGCACGGCGCCCCAGGAGATCGCGACGCCCACGCTGAACCTCGCCGAGACCGACATGCACGCGCACGAGCTGAAGGAGGCGATCGAGGGCTACCGCGAGGCGCTCCGTCTTTGCGGCTCGTACCAGGCGGGCGATCGGACACCAGCGCTCGTCCTCTGGGGCCTCGCGGTCGCGCTCGACCGCGCAGGCGAGGTCCATGAGGCCGACGAGACGGCGGCGCGGGCGCTCTCGATGGCGCGGAACAACCTGCACGCGCTCCACGACGAAGACGTCTTCTTCTTCCCGGAGTACGAGGTGCTCTGGTACGACGCGCTCACCTACGCGGCCGCCGCCCGGCGCGAGCAGAAGCCGAAGGAGCGCCTCGAGCTTTGGCTCCGCGCGGAGCGCTTCATGACGGCGTGGATCACGGGCGCCGAGCGGGCGAAGGAGAAGGACTACTGGCTGCCCGTCGCGAGGACGCGCCTCGCCACGTACGCGAAAGAGCGGAAGCAAGCCGAGGCGGCGGCGCTGAAGCTACCCGCGGCAGCGGAGCCCGAGGAGGCGTTCACGCTGACGCCGCCGCGCGCGCCCGTCACGCCGCTGCCGAAGATCAAGCCGCCTCCGCCGATCCCGAAGAGCGGCGACGTTCGCCTCTGATGCCGCGAGCGGCGAAGAAGCCCGACGCCGCGCGTCAGGCCGCGCTGCGGAAGACGCTCGACGACGTGCGCGCACGGGCCGATCTCCGCGCGCGGCGCGCGAACGATCCCGTCGAGTTCGTGCATCGCTTCGCGTCGGTCGCGGATCGCGAGCTCGTCGCGCTCGTGGCCGCGAACCTCGCGTTCGGCAACGTGAAGGCGATCCGGCTGAAGGTGTCGGAGCTGCTCGACCGCATCGGTCCGTCGCCGTCGAAGGCAGCCGAGGACGCGAAGCGCCTCCACGAGGTGCTCGACGGCTGGAAGCATCGCGTCTTCAAGGGCGAGGACGTCGCCAAGCTCCTCGCCGGCGCGCGCTCCGTGCAGAAGCAGTCGGGATCCCTCGGAAAAGCCTTCAAAAAGGCGTTGAGAGACGCCGACGCTGCGACCAACGACCGGCACGAGGCGTTTCGCGAGGCGCTCGCCGTGTTCTGCGACCGCATTCGCGTCGCGGGCGGGCTCCCGCTCCCGGGGCAGTCGGCGCGGGGCGATCGGCGCGGCCCGGTGAGCCTCCTGTCGAACGCGCGAGCGGGCGGGGGAGCGAAGCGGCTTCTCCTCTTCCTGCGGTGGATGGTGCGCCCGGCGGACGGCATCGACCTCGGGCTCTGGGACATCCCGCCGGCCCGGCTGCTCATGCCGGTCGATGTCCACATCCATAAGCTCTCACGTAACCTCGGGTTCACCCGCCGGAACGATGTTTCGTGGAAAACCGCGGTCGAGATCACGACCGCGCTCGGCACCTTCGACCCCGCGGACCCGACCCGCTACGACTTTTCGCTCTGTCACATGGGGATGCTGCAGCGCTGCCCCTCCCGGCGGGACCCCGTCCGGTGCGAAGGCTGCGGGGTCCGCCCCGTCTGCATTCGATGGCGTTAGCGCCGGCGGCGAACCGTCCCCGAAGACGGCCCCGACGGAAAAGACGGCGTGACTTCGCGTCGTTGTGATGAGATCATGCCGCTTCCCCCGCCCGCGCGGCGTGGACTGATTCGATGGCAGCGAAAAAACAATTCCCGCTCGACGCGCTTCGAACCGACGGTTGGTTCGAGCGTATCGGCGAGGGCATCGGCAGCTTCCAGGCGCTCTGCGAGATCGTCGGAGAGCGCTTCTTCGCGTTCTCGATCATCGTGGGCGCGCGGATCACCGCCCTCACCATCGACCGGCGCTCGCCGGACCAGACGCTCGTCGACTTCGTCGTCGGCTCTGCGGAGCAGGACGGCGACCTCGAGCCGCAACGACTCACGCTCGCCGACTTCCGTCGCCGGCTCGTCGGCGCGCTCCTCGTCGAGGAAGAGAAGCAAGCGCCCGCGCCCGAGCGCGATACGGACATCGAAGCGATCCAGCTGTTCATCGGCGTTCGCTATCTCCTGCTCGCGCCGCTCTACGGCTACTCGCTGACGACGCTCTCGCTCGAAGACAAGATCGGGCCGGAAATCACGGTGCTTCACGACGGTGTCGAGGAGAAGCACGAGCTCGACTCGTTCCGCCTGCGCATCCGCGCACACGTGCGAGAAGAGCTCGATCGCGTCACCACGGGCGCCCGCTCGGCGATCGATCTCTCGAAGGTGGCCGACGCCGAAGCTTGCGCGCTCCGCAAGGAGTGGCCGAAGGTCATCGCGCTCCTCGGCACGTGGCCAGCCCCGCTCGCCATCTTCCTCCGCACGCCGGAGGGTCAGATGCTCGCGCCCGAGGCGCGCGCGCTCATCGCGAAGGGCCTCGGCCTCCTCGGCTCCGCGTGCGTGCACGTCGGCGAGATCGAGCAGGCGGAGGAGGTCTTCCGCATCGGCATCCAGTACGCGCAGGAGGGGATGGCGGCGGCGGAGCTGTTCCGCCGCCTCGGCGAGGCGCTCCTTTTGAACGACCGTCCGGGCGAGGCCATCGGACCACTGCGGCGCGCCCTCGCCTTTGGCGGGCTCCCTCAGGAGGTCCTGCCGCCGCTCGCCCGTGCCTTCATCGAGCGGGGTCGCTATGTCGCCGCATTTGCTTGCCTGAAGGACGCCCTGGCGGCCGGAGCCCCGGAAAAAGAGCTGGCAGAAGACATCCGGACCGTCGAGCAGAAGCTGGGTCCCGCCCTCACGGCGTGGAAGGCGAAGCTCCTCACCGTCGAAAAGGCGAGCTGACCGAGCCTCAATTTCATCCGGTCGGGGGGTGATCTGAGTCAGACGATATTCAGGGGGGAAGTCCTACCCGGCGAGGACTCTAGCCCTCGAATTATCCGCAGAATCGTTGCAGTTTGGGCGCGTCGATCGCAGGTCTCCTGCTACGTTGAGCAGTATGAACGTCGACTGCGGATCAGCCCGAGATCGTCTCGGGTCAACGCTCGACGGAAAATATCACCTGCGTGAAGTACTGGGTGCCGGCGGCACCGCGGTCGTCTTCCGCGCCGTGGATCCGAACGGCGACCAGGTCGCCGTGAAGATGCTCCACGACCACTTGAGCCGCAGCGAGGAAGTGTGTCGTCGCTTCGTGCGCGAGGGTCAGCTAGGCAACGTGCTCGACCATCCGGGCACGGTGAAGGTGCTCGACCACGGCTCGAGCGACGACGGCTGTCCGTACCTCGTGCTCGAGTTCCTCGAGGGCGAGTCGCTCGAGGATCGCCGCGTGAAGGCGGGCGGTCGCCTCGACCTCTGGGAGACGCTCGACTTCTGCGATCAGCTCCTCGCGGTGCTCGAGGTCGCGCACACGAAGAACGTCGTCCATCGTGACATCAAGCCGTCGAACCTCTTCGTGATGACGACGGGGCGCCTCAAGGTCCTCGACTTCGGCATCGCGCGGCTCATGGAAGACACGTCCGCCACGTCGACGAAGACGGGGCAGATGGTCGGCACGCCGGCGTTCATGCCGCCAGAGCAGGCGCTCTCGCGCCCGCGCGACGTCGATGCACGCACGGACATCTGGTCGGTCGGCGCCACGCTCTTCACGCTGCTCTCGGGCGAGCACGTCCACATCGCGGAGACCTCGTCCGAGCACCTCGTGAAGGCGGCCACCCTCCACGCGCGCTCGCTCGCGAAGGCGCTGCCCGGCGTCCCCTCGAACGTCGAGGCGCTGGTTGCGCGCTGCCTCGCGTTCGACAAGAACGAGCGCTGGAGCTCGGCCGCGTCGATGCGCCAGGAGCTCACGTTCGTGCGGTCCGACCCCGGTCGTCGCATCGGCACCACGAGCGCGCCGCCGCCCGAGCGCACGCCGTCGAACCCGAACCTGCCGACGATCGTGACGGAGTCGCAGCGGCTCCGCGCGGTGGGCTACGCCGCCGACCAGCCGACGCACTACTCCGACGGCGCGATCCCGGTCAGCGGTCCGCAGCCGAACAGCGATCGCCGCATCGACAGTGTCGCGAACATGTCGCTCTCGTCGAACCCCGGCGCGTACGACCTCTTCCCGAACGCGCGGAAAAAGTCGCTCGTCGTGTTCGCGATCGCCTCGAGCCTCGCGCTCGTGGGGATGACGCTCATCGCGCTCTACTTCGCGTTCCGCACGAGCGGGCCGGTGCAGGTCGCGTCGGCAAACCCGGGCCCGAGCGCGGCCGCGCCCACGACGCCACAGACGGCCGCGCCGTCGCCCACGCTGAGCCCCGCGGACAGCGCGGTCATCGTGATCGACGACCTTCCGGCCACGCCGGAGACCCCTGCGAAGCCCGAGACGGGCACGCCGGCGCCGGTCTCCCCGAAGGCGCCGGTCGTGAGCACACCGCCGACGACGGCGAAGCCGTATCAGCCGTCGTCGAGCGTCCCGGTCACCTCGAAGAAACCGGCCTCCCGAAAAGACGTCTATCGTCCGTTCTGACGCTAGAATGGGCGCATGCGCTTCAGGGTCTGCGCCATTGGCGTAGCGGCTCTCTTCTGGCAACAACTCGTCTTCGCGGCGCCGCCCGCAGCAGGAGGCGGCGCGAGCGATCCGGTCACCGCTCGCGAGCAGCTGAAGATCGGCTATCAGCTCGCGCAAGACGGCAAGTGCGGCGAGGCGATCCCGCACCTCGCGGAGAGCCTCAAGCTCGATCCACGCGCCATCACGCTGATCAACCTCGCCGACTGCGAGGAGAAGACGGGCAAGCTCGCCGACGCGATGGTGCACTGGTCCGACGCTCGCGCGCGGGCGCAGGCGGAAGGGCAGAAGCCGATCGAGGAAGAGGCCACCGCGCGCGCCGCCGCGCTCGACGCGAAGGTCCCGCGCTTGACGATCACCCTGGCGAAGACGGCGCCGCCGGACGCGGTCGTCGAACGCGACGGAATCACCCTCGGCGCGCCCTCGCTCGGCGTCGCGCTCTCGGTCGATCCGGGCCCGCACACGATCTCGGTCAAGGCGCGCGGCCGCGCGGACGCCAAGCAGGACATCACGCTGAAGGAAGGCGACAAGCAGACGATCGAGGTCGACGCCGGCCCGGCCACCGGCACCGTCACGCCTCCGCCGCCGCCGGCGCCCGCGAAGACGGAGGAGAAGACCAGCGGGGGCATGAGCCCGCTCGTTCCCATCGGCTTCGGCCTCGGCGTGGTCGGCATCGCCGTCGGCTCCATCACGGGCATCATGGCGCTCGGGAAGGGCAGCGACGCGGAGACGGCCTGCCCGGACATCGGCGGCAAGCGCAAGTGCACGAGCGCCGATGCCAAGGACAGCGCGGAGTCCGGCAAGACGCTCGGCACCGTCTCCACGATTGCGTTCATCGCCGGCGGCGTGGGCGTGGGCGTCGGTATCGTCGGCCTCCTGACCGGCGGCAAGAAGACCGAGTCGAAGGTCGATGTCGGGATCGGCCCATCGAACTTCTTCCTCAAGGGCACGTTCTGATGCGCCAGCGCCGACGCTTCAAGCTCGCGGCCTGCATGAGCCTCTTCGGGCTGGTCGCCTGCAATGCCATCGCGGGCCTCGATGGCGAATTCATCGAGAGCTCGGACGGATCCGCTCCGCCGAGCACGACGGATGGCGGGCAGGACGGAAAGACGCCACAGGATGGGCAGGTCATCCCGACGGATGGCCCCTCGCCCACCGACGGACAGAAGTCGGACGGCGACGGAAGCGAGGGCACGGACAGCGGCGTCGACGCGTGCGCGAAGCAGACATCCGCGGTGTCACCGGCGACGATCGCCACGCCTTCGGGTGACTGTGCCGGTTCGTACACGTTCTGCTGGGACTTCAACAAGGTCCCGGACGCCGCCTTCTACGGCTGGGCCTCTTCGGACACGACCGCAGGCGGGGCCCTCGAGCAAACGACCGGCACGCTGCACGTCCTCCATGGGTCTGCAGCTCCGGCGGGCAGCGGCTCATCGCTGACGTGGCTGGACTGGGACACGCGGGTTGATCACCCGAGCCCGGCGGATCCCATTCCGGTGGTCCTCGGCAGCCCGCTCAGGCTCGAGCTCAGCGTCAAGCTCGCTCAGTCGGCGCGGCCCGGGACCATCCTCGCTTTCGACTTCGGGAACGAGTCCTATGGCCTCGCGCTCTACAAGGACCCCTGCGGTGGCGCGACGCGCGTCGGTCCCATCGTCGACGACCCGGAGTCGTTCGTGGGCGGCGTCGTGCTCGACCCGGGCCAATGGTACCGGGCCTTCGTGTACGTCACGTTCGACACGAAGACCGCCTGGCACGTGGAGACGCGCATCGGAGCCACGTTCGTCAACTCGACCCTGCTCTCGAACGTGACCGGAAATGGCGACCTCACCGACGGCGCGGTCGGTCCGAAGCTCACGACCGGACTCTTCCGTCTCGGTCAGGGCGCGACTCAGTCCGAGGTCTTTTTGGACAACATCTTGCTGAAATACTGAGGAGTCATGAGGGTTCGTCTCCCAGCTCTGGCCGCGCTCTCTTGCATGACGGCGGTCGGCCTTTGCGTCGTGGTCGGCGCCTGCGGCGACAGCGACAACCCTCCGCAAGTAAGGCAGCCCGTCGACGCGGCGAAGGTGGAGCCGCATCTTCCGGACGCGGGCTCGCCCGCGCCGCGGGACTCGGCGGCGCTCGACGTGAACGTGGAGGCGTCGTTCCCGGAGGCGTGGGATCGATCGAAGAGCGCGCGGGACGCGGCGCTCGAGGCGTCGTCGAAGTACTGCAGCCCCGCGGAGGAGGGGATCGGGCAGTTCTGCTGGGACTTCTCGTTCGACGACGGCATCACGGGGTGGAACGAGGTGCTCGAGGACGGCGGCAAGCACGAGCTCGTCGGCGGCAACACCGGCGAGCCGCTCCGCTCGCTGCAGTCCACCGTGTTCGCGGACGCGGGGCCGGGCCCGCACTGGGTGTCGCTCCGCTATCTCGTGAACATCGACGACATCCCGGACGCGGCGGCGGGCATCACGCTCAGCTTCTCGTTCCGTGCGTCGAGCGTGACCACGCCCGCCGTCATCGGCGGCCTCCAGATCGGTACGCCGAAGGGGCCCGCGCTCCGCGGCCTCGCGGTGTACCCAGGCGGTTGCACGATCGTGCCCGGCGTCCCGTGCCTCGGCGAGAACACCTACGACGGGACGGACAAGGACCACCGCCGGCCCTTCGACCCGAAGCAGTGGTACCGCGCGCGCATTCATCTACAGCCGTCGGGGCTCGGAGGCAGCAGCGTCACGTGGGCCTCGACGATGACGGTGGGCAGCGCCGTCATTGCCCAGCACGACACCGAGGGGCTCCCGTCGACGAGCGCGTTTCCGAAGAGCGTGAACCTCTTCGTCGGCGCGTTCGACACCACCGTCGCCGGGCAGACGGTGGTGGAAATCGACGACATCCTGCTCGAGTAGTACGATCGGGTCAGATGCGTCGGGGCGCTACGCTTGGTTGGTTCGTGCTCGGTCTCGCCGCGTGCAATGCCATCGCCGGTCTCGACGGCGAGTTCACGGAGGGCGACGGCGGCGCCAGGACGCTCGCGCCCGAGGCGGGCGGCGGCTCGACGTCGAGCGGCGGGGCGGGGAGCTCCTCGTCGAGCAGCAGCGGCGCGACCTCGTCCTCGAGCGGCTCCACGACCAGCTCGTCGAGCAGCAGCTCCTCGTCGGGCTCCGTCGTCGACTCCGGGAAGGACACCGGCGCCGACACGGGCGTCGACTCGGGCCCGCCGCCGCCGTTCTGTACGGGACTCACCTCCATCTTTTGCTCCGACTTCGAGTCGGCGACGGCGAAGCCTTTTGGTTGGTCGAGCACGTTCGAGACTACCGGAACGCTCAGCCTCGCCGATCCGGCCGGAGCAACTCGCGGCAAGAGCGCCCTCGACGCGTTGCTCAACGCGGACGTGAATGACAACCGCTCCGTCGCGTTACTCAAGACGCTACCCACCACGGCCCTCGACGATGACGCGGAGAGCCTGACGCTCGACCTCGACTTCGAGGTCAAGGAGATGAGCACGGACTATCTCGTCATCGCGATGTTCCAGATGAACGGGACCGAGTACGGGCTCGCGGCCTACCACCCGCGCGACCCGCGTTCTCCGTGTCCGGGAGCGCCGAGCAACGCTGCCGCGAACAACTTCTGTCTCGATGAGACGACGCCTAGCGGCACGCCGTCGTTCACGAACGCGGTCCTTTACCCGATCAACACCTGGCATCACGCAACGATCAAGGTCGCGCGCACGCCCTCGAACTACAGCGGCCAGGTCATCTACGACGGCGTCGCGTCCCTGAACAGCGTGTCGAGCGGCGCCTTCGCGAAGACGAACGCGCCGAACTCCCTCGAGATCGGTGTCGGCGCCTTCTACTCGGGCTTCGCTGCGTCGGCGCGTGTGCTCGTCGACAACGTTCGCGTCACCGCGCCCTAAGCGCGCTTAGGGCGCCCTAAGCGCCGTACTTTGCGACGAGCGCCTTCGCGCGCTCGACGAAGCCGGCCATGTGGAAGCGCTCGAAGTCGGCCCAGGTCGTGAGACTGCGTGTGTCGTGCACGCGATCGAGGAACACCTTGCCGTCGAGGTGATCGCACTCGTGCTGGAAGGTGCCGGCGGTGAGGCCCTTCACCTCGAAGTCGAGGTCCTTCCCGTGACGATCCCAGGCCTTCACGTGGACGCCCGTGAAGCGCTTCACCTCGCCGCGGAGGTTGGGGACGCTGAGGCAGCCTTCGAAGTTCACGAACTGCTCGTCCGTCGTCGGCGTGAGCACCGGGTTGACGAGGATCGTGAGCGGGTAGTTCGGCTTGTAGGGGTAGCGCGGGTTGTTCTTGATCTCGATCGCGGTGATCCGGACCGGCTCGAAGATCTGGTTCGCGGCGAGCCCGGCGCCGTTGGCGTCGTGCATCGTCTCGACGAGGTCGTCGATGAAGCGCTGCATCTCGGCGGAGGCGAGCTCCTCCTTCGTCACCTCGCGCGCGCGCTCGCGGAGGACAGGATGCCCGATGGTCGCGATCTTCCGGATGGCCATGCTCTTCATGTAGCGCGTCAGGGGCGCGTCAGAGACACTCCTTCTTGAACACCTTGTTGGCCTTGTCGTCGTAGAAGTACGGCGGGTTGCACAGGGCGCCGGGCGGCTGCGTGACGGTCCCCGGCGCGGGCGGGCCCGAGACGGGCGGCGGGACCGGCGGGCCCGAGACGGGCGGCGGGACCAGCGGGACCTCCGCCGCCGGCGGCCTCGGCCGGATGTGCTTGTTCGCGAACATCAGTGCGGCCGCAGCTCCCACCAGGAGTGCGATCACGGCGAGGGCGAGGCCCCCGAGGATGTGCGGGAGGGGAAGGGATTGCCGCGTGACCTTGACCTTCGCGATTTCGGACCTAAGTATGCGGTTTTCCTGCTCCAAACGCTCCACGCGCTGGAGGAGGCCGTCGCCCTGAGGCTGATTTGGGCCCTGGCGCTCGGCCGGAACCGGCTGCTCCGCTGCGCTCGCCATCGTCGTCCCCGGATCCGCCATGATTCCGAACATAACTCGAGTTGACCCCGCCGCGGAGATGCGAGAGAAGAGGGGCCAATGATCGGGACTTACCTGCCGATGTTCCTCATGATCGCGGTCGCGATCGGCCTTGCGGCGCTCTTCTTCACGGGCGCCACCTTTCTGGGCGGAAAGCTCGAGAAGCGGCCAGAGATGATGAAGCCGTTCGAGTGCGGCTCCGAGAGCTCCGGCGGTAACCACCTGAAGCTGTCGGTGAAGTTCTACCTGACCGCGATCCTGTTCGTCGTCTTCGATATCGAAGCCGTCTTCATCTACCCGTGGGCGGTGCAGTTCAAGTCGCTCGGCTGGGTTGGTCTCGGCTCGATGTTCGGCTTCCTCGCCGTCGTCGTGGTCGCGCTGGTTTACGTCGTTCGGAAAGGAGCTCTCGAATGGGAGAGCTGAAGACTCCCGGAGCCGCTTCGGCGGAGGGAAACAAGACGGTCACGATCGAAGGCGGCGCAAGCGGAACCTCGGGCTTCGCGACGACGCGCCTCGACGCGCTCCTCGCCTGGGCGCGCAAGTGGTCGCTGTTCAAGTACCCCTTCGTCACCGCGTGCTGCGGGATGGAGTTCATGGCGCTCACATCGCCGCGCTTCGACGGCTCGGCCCGCTTCGGCGCGGAAGCGCCACGCTTCTCGCCGCGCCAGAGCGACCTCCTGTGGGTCGTCGGCACGATCAGCCAGCGCCAGGCCCCCGTCCTCAAGCGCATCTACGAGCAGATGATGGATCCCAAGTGGGTCCTCGCGTTCGGCACCTGCGCGAGCTCGGGCGGCTTCTACGACAACTACACGACCGTCCCGGGCATCGACAAAATCATCCCGTGTGACGTCTACATCCCGGGTTGTCCGCCGCGCCCCGAGGCCGTCATCGACGGTCTCATGCTGCTCCAGGACAAGATCACGCACAATGCGAGCGGCGATCGCCGCCCCGGGATCGTGAAGCCCCGCGAAGACCCCGTGGCGGACCTCGTGAAGCTTCGCCGCAGCAAGGAGGAAGCATGAGCGTCCGTGCGCTCGAGGCCCTCAAGGCCAAGTTCGGCGACGCCGTCGTCGAGACCCACTCCGACCTCGGCGACGACACCGCCGTCGTGAAGCCCGAGAGCTGGAAAGAGATCTGCCGCTGGCTCCGCGATGACCCGCAGATGGCCTTCGACATGATCGTCGACCTCTGCGGCGTCGACTACATCGGTTCCGACAAGGCCACCGACTGGCGCTTCGAGGTGGTCGTCCACCTCTACTCCATCGGCAAGCGCCAGCGCCTCCGCCTCAAGTCTCGCGTCGGCGACCTCGAGGGAGACGGCGCCGCGATCGACTCCCTCACGGACGTGTGGGTCGGCTGCAACTGGTACGAGCGCGAGACGTACGACCTCATGGGCATCACGTTCAAGGGGCACCCGGACCTCCGCCGCATCCTCATGTACCCGGAGTTCGAGGGGCACCCGCTCCAGAAGGACTACCCGGCCCAGAAGACCCAGCCGCTCGTTCCGTACCGCACGGAAGAAGAAGCCGGCGTCACGCTCTCGAAGCAAGCGCCGTTCGGCCACGACGAAGGCATGCCCTTCGGCCGTCGCCTCTGGGGAGAGAACCCGACCGTGAACGAGCTCGACCAGAACCCTCAAGCCGCACCCCTAGCCCAGGGGAGGGAAAACTAACATGGAGCCGATCGACCTCGATCTCGAGGAGAGCGAGCTCGAGCTCCCCGCGGAGCCGATGCACCTCAACATGGGCCCGTCGCATCCCGCGATGCACGGCACCGTACGCATCGTCCTCGAGCTGTCCGGTGAGACGATCGTGAAGAGCGACGTCCAGATCGGTTATCTGCATCGCGGCTTCGAGAAGATGTGCGAGCGCGGGACGTGGACCCAGGTCTTCCCGTACGTCGATCGCCTGAACTACGTCTCGCCGATGCTCAACAACGTGGGCTACGCGCTCGCGGTCGAGAAGATGTGCGATATCCAGGTGCCGGAGCGGTGCCAGTGGTACCGCATGATCCTCGGCGAGCTCGCGCGCATCAGCGACCACCTGACGTGCAACGGCGCGATGGCCATGGAGCTCGGCGCGTTCACGCCGTTCCTCTGGTACATCAAGGCCCGCGAGATGGTCTGGGACATCCTCGAAGAGGAGACCGGCGCTCGCCTCACGCACTCGTTCGGCCGCATCGGCGGCATGGCGAACCCGCCGACGGCCGCGCTGAAGGAGCTCTGTCGCGGCGCCATCCCGACCATCCTCAAGCTGGTCGAGGAGGGCGAGGGGATGCTCCTCAAGAACCGCATCTTCATCGACCGCCTCGAGAACATCGGGTCGATCTCGAAGGAAGACGCGATCGCGCTCTCGTGGACGGGGCCGTGCCTCCGCTCGACGGGCGTCCCGTACGACGTCCGCAAGGCTCACCCGTACCTCAAGTACGACGAGGTCGACTTCGACGTGCCGGTCGGCACGAAGGGCGACAACCTCGATCGCTTCCTCGTGCGCCTCGGCGAGCTCCGCCAGAGCTGCCGCATCATCCTGCAGTGCTGTGACCGCATGGCCGACGAAGGCCCGGTCAACTGCGACGACCCGCGCGTCATTCTCCCGCCGAAGAACCAGGTCTACACGACCATCGAAGCCACGATTCAGCACTTCAAGCTGGTCATGGAAGGCGCGAAGGTCCCCGCGGGCGAGTGCTACTCGTACACCGAGGGCGGCAATGGCGAGCTCGGCTTCTACCTCGTCTCGAACGGGACGGGCACGCCGTGGCGCGTTCGCATCCGTCCGCCGTGCTTCCCGATCACGCAGGGCCTCAGCGATCTCATCAACGGCGCCATGCTGAGTGACATCGTCCCGACGTTCGGCTCGCTGAACATGATCGGCGGCGAGTGCGACCATTGACGAAGCCGGAAAATGACTGAGGGAGAGTCCGCGCTCCCCCTCGATCGTCTTCGTCCTCGTATCCGACCGCGCCGCTTCTACGAGCTCGATGCTCGTCCGAAGCGGCCGCACTACCGTCCACTCGCGCACCTCCTCGGCGTCGGCCTCGCGTTCGATCGCAACCGGCGCGTCGAGTACATCGAGGATCCGAGCATCCTCGGCTACAGCGTCGCGGAGCTGGAAGAGCTCGCGCTCGCGAACCTCCAGCGGATCCACCAGACGGGCTGCTTCACCGAGGCGGCGCCCGGCGTCTGGCGCGCGACCTTCGAGGACGAGTTCGCCGCGGAGCGCATGCTCCTCGACGACGTGTTCGACGAGCTCACCCTCGACGGCGACCCCGTCGTGTTCCTGCCCGCGGAGGACACGATCATGGTCGTGGGCGCGAATGACACGGACGCGCTGGATCGGGCCTTCACACTGGCGGCAGAGCGCGCGAAGGATCCGGAGGGGCTCCTGGACTTTGCGTTCCAGCGACGCGCCGGGAAGTGGGAGCCGTTCAAGGGAGAGGGGCCCATCTCCGAGACGCAGGAGTACCGGGTGCTCTTCCACCTCGGCCCCGCGTACGCCGTTCAGCACGATCTTCTCACCGCCCGCTTCAAGGGCAAGAGTGACGCGCCGGTCCTCGCGGATTTCATGGTCCACGCCGTCGCGAAGATGTCGATGACGCGCTGGAAGAAGGGCGAGCGCACGTGGCTGCCGCTCACGAGCGTCGTCGAGCTCGATGACGGCTCGCCGGAGAAGACGGCAGGAAACCTCGCCGACGTCTTCGAGCTCGATCCGGGAGCTCTCGAGGCCGTGGCCGACGTCTGGCCGGAGCGGTTCGAGACGAAGCGGTTCCCGTCGGCGGCCGTCCTCGCGAAGTTCCGCAAGGATCTCGAAGAGCCAGGCGCCGCCGCGCCTCGCCGCCGGACCGCCATCATCGTGGCGCTCGCGGCGGTCGCGTTCGTGCTCTACATCATCTTCGGACGAAGATGATCTCCTTCGCGAAGCGTATCCCGTCACGGCTACCGCCCGGTCCGACCACGTCGACGTTCCGGCAGACCTACGGCGCGGTGGCAAGGCCGCTCGAATACATCCGCTCGCTGCAGGCGGAGTTCGGCGACGTCATCTCGTTCAACTCGCTCGCCGGACGCGGCATCGCCATCTGCGACCCCGCCGTCGCGCGCGAGGTCTTCGCCGCCCCGCCCGAGGCGTTTCGGACGCCCCAGATCGCGCCGAACACCTTCGGCCCACAGTCCGTCATCGCCACGTGGGGCCCGACGCACAAGAAGCAGCGGAAGCTCCTGAACCCGCACTTCAACGGCCAGCGGATCAAGGCGATGTACGAGACGATGGCAAGCGTCGTTCAGGCGCGCCTCGCCGACGTCCCGATCGGCCGCACCATCGCGCTCACCGACGTCACGCAGAGCATCGCGCTCGACATCATCCTCTCCACCGTGTTCGGCGACGCCTCCGGCGCCGACCTCGATCACGGACGCAAAGTCCTCCGCCGCATGGTGAAGTGCTTCGCGCCCGCCATCCTCATCAGCACGCGCCTCCACTCGCGCTTCTTCCCGCCGTGGCGGAAGTACGCGGACTCCCGCGCGGACTTCGATGCATGGGTCGATGGGCTCATCGCGGATCGCCGCAAGCGAGGCGCGCTCGGCGACGACCTCCTCGGGCTCTTCCTCGTCACGAAGTACGAGGACGGCGAGGCGATCAGCGACGCCGAGATCCGCGACCAGCTCGTCACGCTGCTCCTCGCCGGACACGAGACGAGCGCCACCGCCATCGCGTGGGCGATCTACTGGCTCCATCGCACGCCGAGCACGCTGGCGCGGCTTCGCGACGAGCTGGGCGCGGAGCTGACGCCCGACGCGCTCGTGAAGCACGCCTACCTGAACGCGGTGTGCTCCGAGACGCTGCGCATCGAGCCCATCGTGACCGACATCATGCGCGTCGTGAAGGACCGCTTTCAGCTCCGCCAGTGGACCCTCGAGCAGGGCGAGACGATCGCCGTGATGATGACGGGGATCTTGAAGAATCCACGCATCTTTCCCGAGCCCGATCGCTTCCGGCCGGAGCGCTTCCTCGAGCGGACCTACAGCGCAACAGAGTTCTTGCCGTTCGGCGGCGGCTCGCGCCGATGCCTCGGCGCCGCGTTCGCGGAGGCGGAGATGGCGATCGCGATCGGCTTCCTCGCGCGCGACTGGAACCTCGAGCTGGTCGATCGCGAAGAGCGCTCGGTGCGCCACAACATCACGATGGGCCCGAAGCACGGCGTGCGCGTGCGCTTCGTCGGTCGTCGCGCGGTCAGCCGAAGCAAAGGGCCACCCGCCACGTCGCCCACAGCATGAGCGCGACCGCCGCGAGATGTGCGCTCGTCCTCAGCTCGAGGACGTAGATGAAGACCGCGAGCACCGAGGCTACGACGCAGACGCGTCAGTACACCCAGATCGGACCGCGACACCACATGCCGATGGCGACCAGCATGAGGAGCGCGATCACCGCCGTCGTGATCGCGCCCCGGACGCGCGGTGACATCGTCGGGAGCTGGCGGCCGCCGAGCGCGGAGAGGGCTACGGGCGCGGCCACGATGATGTGCACGACCGCGAGCACGCCGAGGAAGATCCCGATCTCGGACTTCTCGATCATCGACGTGCCGAACACGAGATAGAGGACGAACGCCGAGAGCGCCGTGTTGAGGAGCGCGCCCCAGACCTGCAGGCGATAGAGGCCCGCGAAGCCGATCGCGTACGTGATGCCGATGCCCGTCATCAGCCACGCGCGGCCGAGATGGGTGGAGCCGTCGATGATGCCCACGCTACCGAAGAGGAGGAACGTCTGCGCGTCGGCGAGCGCGAAGATCATGAGGAGCATGAGCATGCTGCGCAGCGCTGCGGGCACGTACCCAGCCGCGCCGCTGGCCTCGCCGAGCTGCTTCCGGCCGGCGATGAGCAGGGCCGCGCCCGTCGCGAGCGCGAGCATGGCGCCGCTCATCCGCTCGCGACCGCTGGTGGATGTCGAGAGCACGGTGCCGAGCGCGAGGTTCGCCCACCACACGGCGCGGGCGAGGAGTTGAGGCGCCAGGGAAGGGCGGTGGATGAGAAGCGCGGAAGCCACGAGGAGCGCGAGCGGAACGACGAGCAGGTACCACTCGCGGCCGACGCCCATCGCGAGACCGACGACGGCGACGATCGAAGAAAGAGAGGCGAGAGTGTGGCGGAGGGTGGGTGACATCTAACGGAACGGGCCTTCGTTCGCGTCAGACGTATCGAGGAGCCGAATGCCTCTACTCGGGTCGGGAGAAAGTGCGCCCTTGAACCCCTCGGCCCACAGCTCCGAGTAGCCACAACCATCGCAAAGGTAGAGGTCAAAGTGCCCGACCGGATTCGTCTTCTCGAAGAAGAGTCGGCTGGCCCCCACGCTCGCCAAATGCGGCAGGACGGCGAGCTCCTTGCCCATGGTCACTTCAGCGTCCGGTATGCGGTAGCGCTCGATGATCCAGATCCGCCGGCCGGAACACTTGGGACAACGATGGAGGTTCTTCATCTCGATAGGGATATCCTGGCAAATGTCAGGATCTAGGGGGGTTGACGCGGGCCCAGAACGGGAGCCTTATCGAAGCACGTCCTTTGTCCGACCGGGGGCGGGTCGCAAAGCATGATCCCGAAGCAACCGCCGAAACGAACCCCTACGCGACCCGGACTGGGCATCGAAGACGTGCTGACGCGTCTCGAGAGCTCGGAGCTCGAGAAGGTTCGCGACGGCAATTCGAACATCGATGTCACGCGGGATGTGGCCCGGGACTCCAAGCCCGAAGGCGCGTTCACTCCTCCTCCCACGTCGCGCGCACGCGTGCCACGCGAAGACGACGACGTGCCGCCGGAGTCCATTCCGCGCTCGGACCGCTTCCAGAGCGCGCCGCGCCGCGAGCCGCACCCTGCGACCCGCCCGCGTCCTGCCGGTTCGTCCCCCGTCGCGCGCCAGCAGACCGCGGTCGGCCTCGGGTCGAAGACACATCCACAGGACTCTCCCTCGTCGCGCCGCCCCGGCGGCTCCGATCCGGCCGGGCCGGTGTCGCGTCCGCCGGTGTCGCGTCCGCCGGTATCGCGTCCGCCCTCGTCGAAGCCGGGTCGGTGGCAGGACGAGGCGCCGAGCGGTCCTCGCTCGCGGAAGCCGCTCGCCGTCGACTCCGTGGGCGACACCGCGACGCGCATCGCCCGCAACACGCGACAGATCGCACCGAAGGTCATCGCGAGCCAGGCCCTCATCTCGAGCGCGCCCCTCGACTCGCGCAGCGCCTTCGTGCTCTCCCTCGTCGATGGCACCTCGGACGTGCCCGCCATCGTCGATGCGACCGGGATGCCGTCGGACGAAGTGATCGCGATCCTCGCGCGCCTCGCCCGTCTGGGCCTCATCAGCGTCCCGTGAGCGGTCGCGGCCGGCACCCCCGATGCCGCGCGAAGTTTTAGCGCTTCCAACGGCGCAGGATTCGTCGTAAATCCCTGCGCCAAGCGTATGCCCACGTTCAAATACGACGGGAAAGACGTCCCCTTCGAGCCGGGAGACAGCATCATCCGTGCGGTGCAGCGCGCGGGGGGTGACATCCCGCACTACTGCTATCACCCGGGCCTCTCGGTCCCGGCGAACTGCCGTATGTGCCTCGTCGAGGTGAAGCCTGCCGCGAACCAGCGGGCGATGATGCTCGACATCGTCGAGTACGATCCCCAGCTCGGCGACTACCGGCCGGTGCAGAAGCCGAAGCTCCAGCCGGCGTGTCAGCTCCCCGCCACGGAGGGCCAGGAGGTCCTCGGCGACTCGAGCCAGCACGTGCGTGACGCGCGCGCGAACGTTCAGGAGTTCCTGCTCCTCAACCACCCGGTCGACTGCCCGATCTGCGACCAGGCAGGCGAGTGCAAGCTTCAGGACTACTGGCTCGAGCACCAGAAGACGCAGAAGCGCATGAAGGACGAGCCGGTCCACAAACCGAAGGCGGTCGTCTTCGGTCCGACCATCGTCTACGACGCCGAGCGCTGCGTCATGTGCACACGCTGCGTGCGCTTCATGGAGGAGGTCGCGAAGGACCCCGTGCTCGACATGCGCGAGCGCGGCAACCTGAACGAGATCTTCGTGGCCCCGGGCCGCCAGCTCGAGGGTCACTACACATTCATGGTCGAGCATGTGTGCCCCGTCGGCGCGCTCACCACGAAGGACTTCCGCTTCAAGGCGCGCGTCTGGTTCCTTCGCACCGCGAAGAGCGTCTGCCAGGGCTGCGCCACCGGCTGCAACGCGCACCTCGACTACGACCCGCGTTACAACAAGGCCTATCGCTACCGCCCGCGCGACAACGAGGCGGTCAACAAATACTGGATGTGCGACGGCGGGATGCTGAGCTACCGCGCGGCGCACGTCGGTCGGGTCACCGGCGCGAAGGTGAAGGGCAAGAAGGCCGAAGTGAACACGGCGGTCGCCGAGGCGGCCAAGCGCTACGGCGACGCCGACAAGAGCGGCATCGCCTTCGTCCTCTCCGCGCAGCACTCGCTCGAGGACAACTGGGCGCTCCGCGAGCTCGCGCGTCTGTGCGGAGCCGAGGCGATCTACGTGACGGGCGCGGGCCCGGGCTACCAGGACGACACCCTCATCGCCGAGGACAAGAACCCGAACACGGCGGGGGTCGTCGACCTCGTGCCGACGCTGCGGCCGTTCCCGCAGCTCATCGAGGACATCAAGGCCGGCCGCGTCACCCAGGCGATCGCGCTTGGCGGCGTCACGCCTCGCAACGATCCCGAAGACTCGACGGCGCTCGGCATGGTGAGCTCGCTCGTCGTCATCGCGGCGCACGAAGGCGCGCTCACCGAGGCGGCGCACGTCGTGCTCCCCGCCACGAGCTGGGCCGAGCACTCCGGCACGTACGTGAATCGACAGGGCCTCCGTCAGGTGGCCGATCGCGCGCTCGCGCCGCAAGGGGCGAGCAAGCCGGCCTGGGAGCACATCCGCGACCTCGCCAAGGCGCTCGGCGTGGAGCCCGGCTGGACGAAGCAGAAAGACATCCGCGCGAAGCTCACGACGGCCGCGGCCGGACTCGAGAGCTCGCCGAACCTCCCCGCCCCGACTGCGAGCGCAGAATGAGCAACTTCACCCTTCAGCTCATCGGAACCATCGTCAAGATCCTCGTGATGGTCGGCTTCCTCGTGAACGCCGGCGGTCTCCTCACCTGGTACGACCGCCGCGGTGGCGCGATGATGCAGGACCGCATCGGTCCGAACCGCGCCGGCATCAAGCTGCCCTTCATCGGTGAGCTCCGCATCGCGGGTCTCCTCCACGCCGCGGCCGACGGCGTGAAGTTCTTCACGAAGAAGGACTTCATGCCGGAGAAGGCGGACAAGCTGCTCTTCAGCCTCGCGCCGATGCTCTCGCTGTTCCCGGTCATCGCGCTCTGCGCGGTCATGCCGTTCGGCGACACGATCCAGCCCGAGTCGATCGTGCGCACCGTGTGCAAGCACGGCACGCAGTTCGCGCCGCTCGCGGCGAACGGCACGTGCCCGACGGACTACGTGAAGGAGACGGTGTGGCCGGCGGTCTCGCGTGGCGGCCTCTCCAACGCCGCGACGGCCATTCAGCTCGCGGTCGCGCCGCTCAACGTCGGCATCCTCTACGTCTTCGCGATCGCTGGCCAGGGCATCATCGGCGCCGCCATCGCCGGCTGGGCGAGCGACAACAAATTTTCGCTCATGGGCGCCCTCCGCGCCGCGAGTCAGATGGTCAGCTACGAGGTCACGCTCGGCCTCTCGCTGGTCGGCTGCTTCATGATCTACGGCTCGGTCCGCCTCGAAGACATGGTCATGTGGCAGGACCAGAACTGCTGGGGCATCTTCGTGCAGCCCCTCGCGTTCTTCCTCTTCTTCGCGTGCGCCATCGCCGAGTCGAAGCGCATCCCGTTCGACCTCCCAGAGGCCGAGTCGGAGCTCGTGTCCGGTTACTTCACCGAGTACTCGGGCATGAAGTTCGGCATGTTCTACCTCGGCGAGTACATGGAAGTCGCGACGAGCTCGATGCTCCTCGTGCTCATCTTCCTCGGCGGCTGGGCGCTCCCGTTCTTCCACCGCGACGGCATCACGATCGCGTTCGGCGACAGCGAGCTGTTCCACACCCGCATGCCGCACATCTGGATGATCATCTTCGGCGTCCTGACCTTCTTCGGGAAGACGATCGTGGTCTGCCTCTTCCAGGCGTTCGTGCGCTGGAGCCTCCCGCGCTTCCGCTACGACCAGCTCATGAAGCTCGGCTGGACCGTGCTGCTCCCGGCCTCGCTCGCGAACATCTTCGCGACCGGCATCATCTGGCTCGCGCTCCAGAGCGCGGGTCCGAACGCGCAGTCGGGCATGAAGCTCCTCGCGGACATCACGCAGGGCGTCACCGCCGCCATCGTCACGGGCCTCGTCGCCTGGGCCGTCATCGGCTTCTCGAAGACGCCGTTCCGCCGCGAGACCATCGTCGGCTCGAGCGCGAAGCTCGCGGCCGCTGCCGGTGGCTCCAAGGAAGCGCCCATCACGGCGTGAACGTGGCGCGAGCGACGTCTCTCAGAAGATGTCGCTCGCGTTCGCCATCGACACGCGGATGTCTCTCAGCTGATCCGCTCTCACCTCGACCCTGATCGTCTTCGACACCCCGTTCGGGCTGTGGAGGACGAGCTGATGTGCGCCCGCAGGGACGGGCCGGCTGAAGATGTGGCCAGGGCCCAGCGGGATCCCGTTGTCGGCGATCGCATCGCACTTCACGGGCAGGCACACCACGGTGAGCGAGCCCATGCCCTCGGGAGCCGCCGACGGCTCGCGAGCGCGTCCAGGCGTGAGGGGATCGCTCGGGTTGACGCGCGCGACGCGGGTCGGAGGACGCGGCGGCTCCTGCGGCGTGACGACGACGGGCGGCGGCAAACGCTCGGGCTCCGCGAGCGTGTCGGTCGGGGACGTGACCGTCGGCTGGGGCGGGGGCGGGGTCGCGACGACGGGCGCGGGCGGCGGCTTTGTCGAGAAGAGGAGCGCGCCGAGACCGATGAGCGCGGTGCCGAGCGACGACAGCGCGCCGACGACGACGAGCTTGCGGCGATGCCGGTCGACCCCGCGGGGCGTGAGGACGGTCGCGGTGGGGCGGCCCTCGAGGGTTTCAAGGCGATCCCTCGCGACGTCGAGCTCGCGCTGTGCACGGGCGAGGCTCGCGCGTAGCTCTTCGAGCTCGCTCATGGTCCGATCATAGGCCTAGTCGCGGCTCTCGGGGATGTCGTCGTTGCGGACCACGCGCACCGGTGTGAGGTCGGAGCCATCGCGCACGGACGGGACGTCGAGGTCGCGCGAGGCGGAGGGCGCGGGCTCCCGGATCGGGGCGGCCCGGACGGGCTCGGGCGCAGGCGCCGCGGGGGACCTCGGCCGAACCGAGGTGGAGGCCCGGACCGGTGTGTGGGCGAGCTCGCGGGGCATACGGAAGCTCGCGGACGCTCCGACCTCGAGCGGACCCGTGACGACGAGGATGCCGCCGGTGACGAGCGCGGAGGCGAGGGCGAAGCCCGCGGAGACGACACGGCTTGGGCCGCGCCGCGCGCGCACGACTGTGGGCTCGAGCGCGCGGCAGAGAGCGTTGGGGCTCGTGGGGTCGATGGCGATGGTCGTGTCGTCGCGCTCCACCCCGAGCTCGGCGAGGCGCCGCTCGAGCGCCCGTTTGTCGCTCCGGCCCTGCGCGATCGACGCCCGCAGGGCGGCGAGCTGGGCCGTCAGCCGGGCGACTTCGTTCTCGGGCGCAGGCACGCCCGAGGAGTCTGAGCCGTAGCCTCCGTCGGCGCCCGTCGCGTTACCGTCCCAGAATCTGAAAGAGTTCGGTCGGGATAGTCGGCGCCGACGGCATGTGGCCGCTCGTTCGAGCGAAAAGCCTTCTTTCGCGGGAATTTCGGCGGTATGGTCCTGCCCCCGATGCCCCGCGCATTTCCGAAGAAGCCTGCCGCGACGCTCAACGCGACCCCGGTGCAGTACACCGAAAAAACCGCGACGATCCAGGCGTATCTGCCCGAGATCTTCAAGGGTCTCGGCGCCTCCATGCGCCACTTCTTCAAGAACACGCGCGACATGGTCCGCGGCATCCGCCCCGATCCCGTCACCGAGCGCTGGGCCGATGGCGTCACGACCATCAGCTACCCGGAGCAGAAACGTCCGTACCCCGAGCGCTTCCGCGGCGTGCACCGCCTCACCCTCCGCGACGACAAGAGCCCACGCTGCGTGGCGTGCCTCTGCTGCTCCACCGCGTGCCCGGCCCAGTGCATCTACATCGAGGCCGGCGAGTATCCCGAGGGCGACAAGCGCCGTGGCTACGAGCGCTATCCGGTGAAGTTCGTCATCGACGAGCTGCGCTGCATCTTCTGCGGGTTCTGCGTCGAGGCATGCCCGTGCGACGCCATCCGCATGGACACCGGGATCCACGCCGTCCCGTACGACTCGCGCGATCAGTTCATCTACCCGAAGGACATCCTGATGGGCCTCACGAGCCGCGACGGTTCGAAGGAGACGGCGAACCCGCGCCACGAGCCGGGCGATCCGACCCACCCGGGCCTGACGCGCGATCACGTTCATCACTGACCGAGCCGCCGAGCACGTACAGGTCGAGGAGGGAGGCCTGCGGTTTGTCGAACACGAACATCACGGGCCGGACGGGGACGCATCGCGGCATCGCGCTCCGATGCCCTGGCTGCGCGAAGCCGATGACGGCGATCGATCTCGCGGAGGCAAACGCCGAGGTCGACGTCTGCGAGCACTGCGGAGGCATGTGGCTCGACTGGTTCGACGGCGAGCTGCGCTCCCTTGCGAGGGAGACCCTCCGCGCATCGAGCCCCGACCTGAACGCGCCGGCGAGCGCCGACGAGGACTCGCGGCGGAGCAGCGAGCCCGACGCGATCGGTGCATGCCCGCGCGACGGCCGGCAGCTCGTCCCCGAGAGCTACGTCATGACAGCGGACGTGCTCCGCGACGGGCGTCCCGAGAAATCCTCGCTCGTCCCCGGGAAGCCGAGCGGCGCGCAGCTGCTCCGCTGCGAGGAATGCATGGGCGCCTTCGTCTCGCGCGCGAGCGCCGAGGTCCTCGCGTTCCTCGACGCCCGCGACGAGGCTCCGCCGAGTAAGGGACCGGCCTCTCGCGCCGAGCCGCTGCCGTGGGAGCGCTTCGTCACGCTGGTGAAGGCGTGGCTCGGCCTCGTGGAAAAGCGCGACCCCGACGCCGGCTAGGGCCTCTCACTCCCGCTCGAGATAGTCCGGGCCGAAGAGCCCCCTCTTGCTGAGGGGGAAGTGTCGCTGATATGATCACTTATTTTGTCGTCCCGTGAATAATCCGCTGGCAGCGCAACGCAAAGCACGCGATTGTCAGGCATGCCTCACCGCACGACCTCACTCACGGCTTTGTCGCTAGCCCGGAGGGCGTTCATCGTCGCCGTCGTCCTCGGTGTTGGGACGATGGCGGCCTGCGGATCCGAGTCGGACGCGCCCGGAACGGGCGTCGACTCGGGCGCCGACGGGTCGCCGCAGCAAACGTTTCCCGTGAACGACTCGGGGCCGCCGGTGTTCAAGTTCGACGCGGGTTTCGAAGAGGAGTCGCCGCCGCGCAAGTGCGAGGTGCCCGACGGGTTCGACGACTGCACGGGTCGCTGCGGTCCGATCCGCAACCCCTGCACCGGCGCGATCGCGAAGCAGTGCGGTGGCTGCGCTGGCGTGGGTGACGCGGGCGGCAAGCTGATCTGCGATCTCGAGACGAACACGTGCATCACGCCGAAGATCACGTGCGCCGATCTCGGCGCCGAGTGCGGCCGTGTCCGGAACAGCTGCGGCACCTATCTCTTCTGCCCGAACCCGGCCACTCCGGACGTCGAGTGTCCGGCCGCGGATCCGGTGAAGGGCAC
This sequence comes from Labilithrix sp., assembly GCA_046351255.1. Taxonomy (GTDB): domain Bacteria; phylum Myxococcota_A; class Polyangia; order Polyangiales; family Polyangiaceae; genus Labilithrix. Next base: position 221,468 of record JAXLYU010000018.1, on the reverse strand, counting down.
CGCAGCGCAGGAGTGCGATCCGGACACGAAGAAGTGCAAGACCGCGACGTCGGTCACGTGCACCGACCTCGGCTACGAGTGCGGTCAGGCGTGGCTCGGCGCGGGGCCGAAGACCAACCTCACGGACTGCGGTGACTGTTCGGGCTTCGCGGATCGACCGCGCTGCAACTCGGTCCTCCGTGTCTGCGAGCCGGCCTGCGCCGCTCCGACCACCGACGTCGCGAGGAAGGCGCTCTGCGAGGCGGCGAAGGCCTCGCGCGGCCTCGAGTGCGGCATCATCTCGGACGGCTGCGGCGGCACTGTCGACTGCTCGGAGCTCGGGTACGTCTGCGCCGACGGCGAGACCTGCGGCTTCGGCGGCATCGCCAACCGTTGCGAGAAGTTCGTCGCTCCGATCGAATGCCAGGCCGAGGGCCGCAACTGCGGCACGATCAAGAGCGTGTGCGGCGGCGCCGACATCAGCTGCGGAAAGTGCACCGGCACCGACGTCTGCAACGCCAACGGCGTCTGCGGTCCGCCCTGCGTCCCGAAGAAGTGCGCGGACCTCGGCAGCCCGCAGTGCCTCCCGTCCTCCACGCCCATCTCGGATGGCTGCGGAGGCAACATCTCCGACTGCCCCGTGTGCCCCGGCGGCGCGGCGGCTTGTGAGCCCAAGACGGACGGTGGCGTCGGCGGCACCTGCTGCGTCCCGAAGTTCGACTGCTCGAATCGCCCGGCGGGCATCGGCGCGGACGCGTGCGGTAACCAGCTCTTCGACAACGGCTGTGGCGTGAAGCTGAACTGCGGCTGCTCCGCGGGGAGCTGTGTGAACGGCACCTGCTGCTCGCCGAACAAGTGTCCGGCGGCGGGCGCCGTCGGCGAGACGTGCGGGACGCAGAACCTTGGCTGCGGGGCGACCTGCAATCGCGGCTGCACCGCCGACCCTCAAGGCAACTCCAACACGTGCAACGGGGGCGTCTGCTGCAACCCCGAGCCGGACAGCGCGGCCGAGTGGCGTACCGCGAACCCGGGCCGCTGCCAGTTCAACATCCCGAACGGCTGCGGTGGCGTGGTCGACGCCCCGTGCCTCAACGGCGCGGCGTGCATCGACGTGGCGGCGGGCCCGGGCAAGCTGATCACCGATCCCGGCGGCACGACCGCCTCGGCGATCGGCTTCTGCTGCACCAACCGCAACGCGAACTGCAACGCGGCGACCTCGTGCACGACCGTGCCCGACGCCTGCGTGACCGGCCAGACGGTCACCTGCAGCGCGACGGCCTGCGTGGACGCGGGCCCCACCCCGGTCTGCGCGGCGGGTGCGTGCTGCGCCCCGCTCGCGTGTCCGGCGGCGGCCGCCGAAGGCGACACCTGCGGCACGTTCGATCGCACGTGCGGCCTCAATTGCAACCAGGTCTGCCAGCCGGACGCGCAAGGAAACGCGAACATCTGTAACGGCGGAACGTGTTGCAACCCCGAGCCCGACAACGCGGGCGAGTGGCGGACGGCCAACACGGGCAAGTGCGCGTTCAACATCACCAACGGCTGCGGCGGTCGCCTGGACGCGCCGTGCACGTCGGGTGTCTGCGCATCGGGCGGTGTCCAGGTCGTCAAGTCCGGCACCACCTTCTCGAGCGGCACCTGCTGCGATCCGGCCGGCTCCTGCGGAGGCGCACCGAAGGCGGTGGGCGACGACTGCGTCGTTCCGAACACCTGCATCACCGGCCAGACCGTGACCTGCGCGTGCGCGGGCGGAGCGGCCTGCTTCCAGAACAAGTGCTGCGCGCCGTCGGCCTGTCCCGGCAACAGTCCGCTCAACGGACCCTGCGGCACGGTCGATCTCGGCTGCGGCCAGAACTGCAACCGCGGCTGCTCGGCGGGCACCTGCTTCCAGGGCTCCTGCTGCGCGCCCGTCGCGTGCCCGGCGCCTTCGCCCATCGGTGGGTCGTGCGCGCCGTTCGATCGCGGCTGCGGTCAGACGTGCAACCGCACGTGTGACACGAGCGGGAACAAGACGAACAACAAGTGCCAGGGCAGCACGTGCGTCTGCGTGCCGACGCCTTGCCCCGCGGGCTTCGTGGGTTCGATGCAGAACGGCTGCGGCGTGACGGTGGCCTGCAGCGGCGGTTGATCGTCATGGCGAAAGGAAGAGAGATCATGGGAACACGCCTTCGCTCCACGACGTTGCCGCTCCTCGTCGGTGGTTGCCTCCTTGGATGGCTGACCACCGCGGGCTGCGGTAGCGACGACGACACGAACCCCGCCAGCGGGACCTCCTCGGGCAGCTCCGGGAACACCTCGGGCAGCTTCATCAACCCGGACGGCGGCACCAGCGGCACGAGCGGCGCCAGCGGCACGAGCGGCGCCAGCGGCACGAGCGGCGCCTCGTCGGGAGACGACAACACGTGCGCGGTCACCGCGAAGCGCGCGGAGACCGTCCCGATCGACATCGGTCTCGTCATCGACACGTCCTTCTCGATGGACTTCGGTGACAAGTGGGTCAACCTCCGCGCCGCGCTGAAGGCGTTCGTGAACAACCCGGCGTACGAGACGCTCGGGCTCGGCGTTCAGTTCTTCCCCGTCCGCAAGCAGTGCTCCGTCACCGAGTACGCTACGCCTGCGGTCGGGGTCGGCCTCTTGCCGACCGTCTCCTCGCAGATCACGACCGCCCTCAACGCCCAGCAGATGGAGCTCGGTACGCCGATGACCCAGGTGCTCCTCGGCATGACGCAGTACATGCGGACCCACGCCGCCTCCGCGCCGAGCCGCAAGTCGATCCTGCTCCTCGCGACGGACGGCTACCCCGACGACAGCTGCACGGGCACCGCGGATGGGAACACCCCCAACACACTCCCGAACGCGGTCAAGGCAGCGAAGGACGCGCTCTCGGGCTCGCCGTCGATCCCGACCTTCGTGATCGGCGTCGGCACCGAGCTCGTCGCGCTCGACGAGATCGCAGACGCGGGCGGGACGAGCAAGGCCATCCTGGTCGACCCGACCAAGAACGCCCAGGAGGCCTTCCTCGCGGCGCTCGAGTCGATCCGCAAGAAGGCGGTCCCCTGCGACTACGACATCCCGACGCTCGAGAACGGGGCGCAGCTCGACACGTCCAAGGTCAACGTGACGTACTCCGTACCGGACAAGCCGTCGCAGACCTTCGGCTTCGTCGGCACCGCCGATCAGTGCTCCAAGGCCCCGGACACTGGCTGGTACTTCGACGACCCCGCCAAGCCGAAGAAGATCGTGCTCTGCCCGCAGGTCTGCGAGCGGGTGAAGACCGACGATCGCGGTCAGGTCGACGTCCTCTTCGGTTGCACGCGCAACGACGTTCGCTGACCCTCTCGCTTCGAGCATGCTCGCGTGAGCTCGGGTGATCTCTCCGGCAGCCGGTCCGCCTACCGCGATGGCACCATCCGGTGTCCCGGCTGCTCGGAGATCATGCGGCAGGAGCCGGTCCCTTCAGCCGAGGTCGACGTCTGCGATCACTGCGGCGGGCTCTGGATCGACTGGTTCGATGGGGATATTCCGACGCTCGCCGTGGAGGCGGAGGCGGCGAGGGTCGAGCGTGGGACGCCTATCCCGAGCGGTCCAGCGGTGGCGGGAAACGGCATCTGCCCCCGATGCACGCGCGCGCTCCAGGCGGACACGTTCCGCTTCCCCGAGGCCACGGCCGAGGACCTCATCGATCACGTCGAGCTCCTGCGGTGCGCGGACTGCGCGGGCAGCTTCGTCCCGCGGGCGAGCGCCCATCTCCTGCTCGAGCGGGCCAAGGAGCCGACCCAGGCGGCCGGGCTCTGGGAGGCGGTCGTGGCGCTGCTGAAGCGCCTCGTCAGCTGAGCGCCCGCGCCCGACGCGGAGGATCGGATCCGATCCGTTTCGTGGTTGAAATCACGACGCTTTTTCACGCCGTTGCCGGTGCGATTTCGTACTAAGCTGCGCCCGTTTTGCACACGACGATCGACATTCTGCGCGGCGAACTGGAGCGGCTGTTCACGCTCGAAGAGATGACTCGCATGAGCGACCGGCTCCTCGGCCTCTCGCCAGAGGAGGTAGGGGGCGCGACGGCGAAAGGGAGCTTCGCGCTGGCGCTGACGCAGCACTGCCTCGACGGGGATCGCATCGACGCGCTCGTCGATGTCATCCTCCACTCCCAGAAGGACGTCGACCCGCGCGTGCGCGACGTCGTGCAGCTCCTCGGCGCCGATGAGCTCCCGTCGGGCAAGGAGCTCGGTCGCTTCACCATCCAGCGCAAGCTCGGCGAGGACGACGTCGCCTTCACCTACCAGGCGACGCGCGTCGATGGCAGCGGGGGGCCGGGCACGGCCGTGGGCCTTCGCATCCTCAAGCGCGAGGCCGCGCGCGATCGTCGCGCCGTCCAGCGCTTCCTCACCGCCAACCGCCTCGTGGGCACGCTCGACACGAGCGGCATCCCGCGCGGCCTCGAGGCCGGCGAGCTGAAGGTCGGCACCGAGACGCGCTTTTACGTCGCGTACAACTACGTCGACGCGCAGGCGCTCTCGGTCCGTCTCGCGCGCACCGGTCCGGTCGCGTACGTCGAGCTCCGCGCCATTCTCCGCGGGATCCTCGAGCCGCTCGCCGCGATTCATCGCGCGCATCTCGTCCACGGCGATCTCACGACGGACCACGTGCTCGTCTCGAGCCAGGGTGACGTGACGCTGATCGGCTTCGGCGCCGATCGCCTCCGCGTGGGCGCGGCGAAGCCGGGCGCGCCCGAGGTGGTCCGCGGTCGGCCCGCGGACCCGAAGTCCGACGTCTATGCGTTCGGCGCCGTCATGTACGAGCTCCTCACCGGGCAGACCGTCTTCACGACCGACACCCCCGCCGACGCCGCGTTCGCGCACCTGGCGCGGATGCCGGAGCCGCCTTCGGCGCGTGCGCCGAAGGGCATGGTCACGCCCGAGGTCGACGCGTTCATCCTCTCGCTCCTCCGGAAGGACGCCGCCGAGCGCCCCAAGGACGCGGGCGCGGTCCTCGACATGCTCGAGAAGCTCGGTCGCTCCGGCGCGGCCGCCCAGGCGGGCGGGGGCGTACCGGAAGAACGTGTAAAGTACATGATTCAGGAGCTGCTCGACAATCCGATGGATCTGGAGACGGCCCTGAACCTCGAGCACGCGGTCGATCAGGGCGCGGACCCGATCAAGGTCGCGGCCGCCTTCGGCGCCGCCTCCACGCGCGTCGTCGGCCGCTCGCAGGACGCGGCGGGGCAGGCGGAGGCCCTCGAGACCAAGAAGACGCTGCTCTTCCGCGCGGCGCGCATCTTCGACGGCGCCGGCAAGGACAAGGCCGCCGCGGAGCGCATGTTCTCGAACATCCTCACGCTCGACCCCACGGACGACATCGCGGCGAGCGCGCTCGAGGACGTGCGCAAGGCCCTCGGCAAGTACGAGGAGGTCATCGAGATGCTCCTCGCGCGGACCGAGACGGCGTCGCCCGACGACAAGGCACGCGCGTTCGCCGAGATCGGCCGCATCTATGCCCACGAGCTCGACGACGCGGAGCAGGCAGTCGTCGCCTTCACACAGGCGCTCTCGGGCGACCCCACGAACGAGGAGTACGCGAACGAGGTCGAGCGGCTCTGTGGGACGAAGCAGAACGTCTGGACGGAGACGCTCGCGTCCATCGACGAGACGCTCCGCGCGCAGACCCTCGGGCAGACCGACTACCTCGCGCTCCTCCAGCGCGCGGCGCGCTGGTACGAAGCGAAGCTCGGCCGCGCCGACATGGCCCTCGCGGCCTGGCAGACGATCCTCCAGGGCGAGCCGCAGAACGAGGCGGCCGCGGAGGGCATGACGAGCATCTACCGCCGCGCCCAGCAGTGGCCAGAGCTCGCCACGCTGCTGCTCGCGCGCGCCGACGTGGCCACGAGCGCCCCGAAGGCCCGCGACTTCCGCGCGGAGGCGGCCGAGATCTTCGAGACGCGCCTCGACGACGTGCAGCGCGCGCGCGACCTCTTCGCGACCATCGTGGCCGACGACCCGGGCCACGCCCGCGCCACCGACGGCCTCGCGCGTATCGCGGAGAAGACGGGCGACTTCCAGACGCTCGTGCAGATCCTCGAGCGCCGGGCGGAGGCTCGCCGGGGCGTGGAGAAGGCGGAGGCGCTCGCGCGCGTGGCCGAGGTCTACGAGGACCACCTCAACGACCTCAGCGAGGCGACGCGCCGCTACGAGTCGGTCTTCGCGATCGATCCGTCGAACCTGAACGCGCTGAAGGGCCTCGACCGCATCTTCAACCGCACCGGGAAGTACCGCGAGCTCCTCGACGTGCTCCACCGCCAGATCCAGGTCGCGGCCACGCCGCGGCAGAAGATCAACCTCTACGAACGCATCGCCGCCCTCCACGACGAGGAGTTCCTCGATCACCAGGCCGCGATCGACGCCCTCGAGCACATCCTCGACATCGACGGATCCCACGACGGCGCGCTCGGCTCCATCGCGCGGCATTTCCGCGCCCTCGAGCGCTGGGAAGCGGCGGCGGAGATCTACGATCGCCACGCGGCCGCGACCGCCGACGTCACGCGGCGGATCGACATCCTCCTCCAGCGCGCGCGCGTCCTCGCGGACCAGGTCGGCTCGCCCGAGCGCGCGACCAAGACGTATCAGCAGATCCTCGCCCTCCAGCCGCAGCACGCGGGCGCGCTCGAGGCGCTCGCGCTCCTTCGCGAGTCGAGCGGCGACGCGCACGCAGCGCTCACCGCCATCGAGCAGCTCGCGAACCAGGCGGCGACGCCGGAGGCGAAGGCGGAGCAGTGGATGCGCGCCGGACGCCTCCTCGAGTCACGTGGTGATCGCGACAGCGCCATCGAGCGCTACAAGCTCGCGCTGAGCGCGAACCCGCGCGACGTGGGCGCGGCGGCGGCGCTACGCAAGGCGCTGTCCTCGCGCGGTGACTGGCTCGGCGTGGTCGGGCTCGTCGAGCGCGAGCTCTCCATCGCGGAGTCTCCGCTCGCGGCGGCACGCCTCTACGCGGAGCTCGCGAAGGTCTATCACGCGCAGCTCGTCGACAAGGACAAGGCCGAAGCGGCCGCGAAGCGCGCGCTCGAGTGCGACGCGTCCAACGCGGACGCGGTGATGGTCCTCGGCGACCTCGCGTTCGAGACCGGCGTCTTCGGTCAGGCGGCGCAGCTCTACGAAGGGCTCATCGGCCGCGCGCAGGCGCTCCCGAAGGACGACGCCATCCGCGTGCTCGTGCGCTTCCTCGAGGCGTTCGGCAAGTCCCAGGCGCGGCCCATCCCGCCGCCCCAAGCGTCGACGGCGGACCTCTCCGGCCCGCCGTCGCAAGCGTGGCTCTCGGCCGGCCCGCAGAGCCAGAGCCGCATCTCGGTCGTGCCGACCCAGCCCGCCAGCGTTCCTCCGCCGCCGGTGACGAACCCGCGCGTCCAGCAGGCGATCGACGCGCTCATGGCGCTCGCGCCGCAGGACGTCGACGCCTACGCCCGCGCCGCCAACGCGCTCTTCGACTTCGGCGATCCGCAGAGCGCGTATCGCATGCACCAGGACCTCTTCAAGAAGCACGGCAACGTCCTCGCGGGCGCCGAGCGCGCCGAGGCCCTCTACCACCTCGGCGAGAGCGCGCGTCGCTCCGGCGATCTCGACGCGGCGGTGAACCCGCTCCGCGAGTCGATGCACATCGACCCGTCGAACCCGCGCCCGTATCGCGCCCTCGCACGCGTCTACGACGAGCGCGGCGACTGGACCCAGTCGATCAGCGTGCGTCGCTCGCGCCTGCAGGTGGCCACCGGGGCGGAGCGTTTCGAGCTCTGTCTCGACCTCGGCGACGTGCTCTTCCAGAAGCTCGGCGACCGCAACGGCGCATCGCGCGCGTATACGGAAGCACTTCAGGAACGCCCGGACGATCGCAAGCTGCTCACGAAGCTGATGCAGCTCTACGGTGAGACGCAGGACTGGGCGAAGCTCATCGACGTCGTGCTCCGTCTCGCGGATGGCGTCGACGACGCGCGGATGCGTGCGAAGTACATGCACACCGCGGCCACCATCGCGTCGAAGCAGCTGAGCGACCCCGATACCGCGATCGACTTCTACCAGCGCGCGATCGACATGGACCCGTCGAACGAGAAGGCGCTCGTCGAGGTGGTCGACCTCCTGCACCAGCGCGGCCGCAACGACGAGGTCGAGGACATGCTGAAGATGCAGCTCGACGCGGCGAAGGTGGCGCAGGACCGCGACCGCATCATCCGCGTCCTCGATCGCCTCGCGGACCTCTACCAGCGCTTCCTCAACGAGCCCGAGCTCGCGGTCGATGCCCTGGAGGCGGCGCAGGCCTTCGATCCGGAGGACCGCGCGCGCGCGGAGCGCCTCGCGGAGATCTACGCCGCGGACCCGGCGAACTACCTCGACAAGGCGGTCGCGGCGCAGGCCGGGATCCTTCGCCGGAACCCGTACCGCGTCGAGAGCTACAAGCTCCTGCGCGCGCTCTACACGAACGCGAAGAAGGCGGACCCGGCGTGGTGCCTCTGCCAGGCGCTCTCGCTCCTCAAGCTCGCGGAGCCCGAAGAGGAGCGCTTCTACCGCAAGCACCGCTCCGAGAACGCGGCGCCGGCGCAGGCCTCGCTCGACGACGAGGGCTGGTCGCTGCTCTCGCACTGGGATCTCGACCCGCTCCTGACGCGGCTCTTCGCGATCATCCAGCCGACGATCATCAAGGCGCGCACGCAGCCGATCGAGCAGCTCGGCTTCGATCCGCGCTACGCGATCGACACGTCGAAGCACCCGTACCCGGTGTCCCAGACGCTCTATTACGTGCAGGGCGTCCTCGGCATGTCGCCGCCGCTCGTCTTCCAGAACAACGACGATCCGGGCGGCCTCGGCATCGTCCACGCGCAGACGCCCGCCATCGTGCTCGGGCAGGGCGCGTTCGACGCGGGCATCTCGAACCAGGCGCTCGCGTTCGTGGCGGGCCGCCACCTCACGAGCTTCCGCCCGGGCTTCTACGTCCGTCACCTCGTCCCGACGGGCACGGGCCTCAAGGCCTGGCTCTTCGCGGCGATCAAGCTCTGTGTCCCGCAGTTCCCCGTCTCCGCCGATCTCCAGCATGCGGTGGCAGAGGCGATGCAGACGATGGGCAACGACTTCAAGGGCGCGGACAAGGACCTCCTCACCAGCGCGGTCTCGAAGCTCCTCCAGGCGGGCGGCGCGCTCGACCTGAAGAAGTGGGTCGCCGCGATCGACCTCACGGGCGATCGCGTCGGCCTGCTCCTCGGTCACGACCTCCAGGTCGCGACCGAGGTGATGCGCTCGAGCGAGGAGGGCGCGAGCGTCGCCGTGAAGGAGCGGATGAAGGACCTCGTCCTCTTCTCCGTGAGCGACGAGTACTTCCGCCTCCGGCAGAAGCTCGGCGTCTCGATCGACGGCTGATTCAGTCGTTCGGCGGCGGCGTCGCGCACGTCGCCGTGATCGTCTCTTCGCCCGTGGCGCAGGCCGCGGGCGGGGCGGCGCCGAGCGTCAGGCTCGCGATCCAGTCCGCGGCGTAGTCGCCGCGCGTGTTGATGATCGTGCCGTGGGTCGCCTCGGCCTCCGTGCATACGGACAGCGTCGCGCCGTCCTTGTGGAGGTAGTCGAGCCCGCACTTCATGCGGCCCGGCGGGATGGTGGTGTCCTTGCCACCGTACATGAGCAGGATGGGGGTCGTGGCCGCGATGCCGGTCAGGTGGGGGCGGTCCGCGAGGAAGCGGGCCTCCCACTTCTTGCAGAGGTCATCGACGCAGGTGCCGAGGCCGGCCTGGCCGACGGACGCGGCGAAGATCCCGTCGAAGAGCTTGTACGAGTAGTCCGTCTTCGCCTTGAGGTCGGCGTTCTCGCCGTAGCAGCCCTCCTCGACGAACTTCTTGATGAAGGCCTGGTTGGCCGGCTGGAAGAGCTTCAGGCCTTCGCCCGGCCCATCGAGGAGCTCGGCATGCGTGTACGTGTAGAAGATCGAGACGGCGCTCGCGGTCTCCTGGTTCGTCGTCGTGTACGAGTTCGGCTCGACGATGTCGCTCGAGAGGAGCGCGGCCCACGTCCGCTGGCTGAACCAGAGCGGGGCATAGACGGCGACGCCCGCGATCGGGCTGACCGCACCGTAGGACGCGGCGAGCGAGAGCGCCGAGAACGCGCTGTGACCGCCCTGGGAGTGGCCGACGAGGACGGTCTTGTCGCCGAGGGTGGGGAACATCGCCTTCAGCGCGCGGCTGCCGTCGAGCGTGGAGCGGCCGACGTCTTCCGCGCCGGCGTAGGCGCTCGGCGGATTGCCGGCGGCTCCGAAGTTCACGTAGCCCGCGAGGTCCGGCATGATCACGGCGTAGCCGTTCGCGACGAGCGAGAAGTTGAGACGGTCCGCGTCGTCGTTGAGGCCCTGCAGCGAGGGATCGTGCTTCGAGACGGCGCAGCGTGCGGCCTGGCCGCGGCTGCCGCGCGCCGTGACGACGACGGGGAGCCCGGCCGCGCGCGGCGTGGTGGGCGCATAGACGAGCGCGCTCGAGACGGCGGGGCTGTGGGCGGCGTTGCCGCGCGTCGTCACGTACGTGATCTTGTAGACCTTCGCGCCCGTCGAGGGCGGCTTGCCGGCGTAGCCGACGCGCGTGAGCTCGGCCGCGAGCGCGTCCTTCGTGAGCTCGGTGCCCTTGCTGCACTTCAGGATCTTGCCGCGGTTCTCGTCGCCGCTCGGGATGGCGCCGGGATCGGCGTAGATCGCGGCGTCGTCATCCGTGCACGCGCTCGTGGGATCGCCGAGCGTGACGGCGCCGCCGGCCTCGTTGCCGGAGTCGGTGCCCGTCGACGAGCCGGTGTCCGTCTGCGAGCCGGCATCGGCCGGGTTGGTGGTGACGACCGGATCGTCGTCCGAGCACGCCGCGGAGTGAAGAGCGATGAGCGCGAGCCCGCCGAGGGCTCCGAGCAAGCCAAGGGAACGTTTCATGGTGAGGCCTCTTCTCTACGGAATCCGTGCTCAGAAAGTGTAGGCGACGTTCAGATTCAGGTAGCCGATTTGCGACGAGTATTTTCCGTCCGAGCTCGGCGACTGCGAGGGCTTGGCGTACTCGTTGAACCGGTTCGCGCCTTTGGTGTCGACCGGGAGGAAGTAGATATGCGTGTAGTTTGCACCGACGGCGACGTGATCGCCGACGCGGAAGCGAGCTCCCGCATTGAAGTACAGGCGGAAGCTGTCGACCGTCGACGCGTCGATGGTCGAGGTCGGCACGGCGGAGGTGGTGAACGCGAGGCTGCCGCCGAGCTGGATGCGGTCGGTCACGTCGTACGCGGCGCCCGCGCGATAGCCGATGGCGTTCTTCCAGTTGCGGGGGATGTTGATGACGACGTTGTTGCTCGTCGGATCGCTGCCATTGGGGTTCAGCGTGCAGTCCTTGCCCCGGAGGACGACGCACTGGTTCTCGAGCACGCTCCAGCGGACGAACTCGCCGTCGGCGCGGACCTCGAGCCTCTCCGTCGGGCGGAAGGCAGAGCCGATGCGGACGATGTCGGGGTAGGCGAGGAGGAAGTCGATGTCCTGGTGGACGGTGGCGCCGCCGGTGGTGATGCCGTCGAGCGAGCCGGACATGCGCGTGGTGCCGAAGCCGGGCTGGCTCAGGTAGGCCGCGCCGAGGCGGACCTTGCCCGCCTCGTCTTGCCAGTAGATGCCGCCCGTGGCCTGGAGGTTGAAGCCGTTGCCGTCGAGGTACGACCGACCTTCCTTGAGCGTGCCGTTGGCGAACTCGATCTCGTCCGTGTCGTCCGGCGTGCGGGCGCGCACCGTCGCCACGTGGTGGATGACGGGGCTCAGGCTCGCGCCAATACTGAAGCCGGACTCGCCGAGGCGATAGGCGAGCGCGAACGTGTTGTAGAACGTGAGGATCTGGCCGCTGATGTTGTGCCAGCGCTGGACGCCGTCGCTCGAGCCGATCGCGTCCTTGACGCCACGGTCGCGGTCCCACGTGGCCATGCCGCCGAACGGGACGTAGAAAGCGTAGCCAGCGCGGAGGTTCTTCGTGCCGAAGTCGGTGTTCACGCCGACGAGCGGGACCGCCACGAGGTTCAAGAGGTTCGCGTCACCGGTGTTGGCGCTCACGTACTTCGGATCGTTCAGGAGGGCCGCGCGCCGGTTGTTGCTGGGCGAGAGCGCGTCCGGCGTGCGCTCGTAGTGGACCCAGCGGAGCGCCATCGAGAGGTCGCCGGTGATCGTCGTCGACTTCGTCCCGCCGAGCGCGGCCGGGTTGAAGTAGACGGCGTAGCCGTTCGGGTTCATCGGCGCGCCTTCGTCGCCACCGAAGCGCGCGGTCAGATAGCCGCTCGCCTCCGCGTCGTGGCTGTGGAGAAGGGATGCTCCGAACAAAGCGACGGTGACGAGCGAGATAGCAAGGCGGCGAGCGCGCATGGCGCAGGAGCTTACTTCCGTTCGTGCTCCGTTCGCGTGTGGAAGTTCGTTCCCTCGCATCTCGCCGTGACGCGCAAGCGTTGCATGCGGCAACGCCTCCCGGCCTATGACGCGAAGCGTAAGGACGGCGGACTCGCCTTGCGCGTGCATGGTCCGATGCTCTATGCCTTCGAGCATGGGCATTCGTGCTTCCTTTGTCCGCTACGGCGTCGTGATCACGACCGTCGGCGGCTTCGTCGGCCTCGTGGCGGCCTGCATTCCGGATCCGGAGGGCGACTTCAACGACTTCAAGTCCCGGACCGCGGGTGTCCAGGGGCAGAGCAGCGGCAGCGGCAGCAGCGGCACCGCCAGCGGTGGGATCGACTCGGGGCCGCCGAGCGAGGCCTCCGCCATCGACACGAAGCCGCCGGAGCAGACCGTCGATCAGCTCTACGTCGGCATCTGCGTGACGCAGCTGGCGGCGGGCGATCCCGAGCAGGCGCTCCGCTTCTACGTCGAGAGCAAGTACACGCCGGACTCGTCGCAGGCGACGAACGGCTCGATCGCCATGGTCCTGACGCCGATGCTCGGCTGGGACGTGCCCAACTCGATCTACATCCAGCCGACTTCGGTCTCCAAATCGCAGACGAAGGGCGGCCCCATCAACGTCCCGGCCACGCCCATCGAGAAGAACGGCCACTTCACGCTGAACCTCGGCACCATCCAGCTCGACGCCGAGACGAACAGCATCAGCGGTCGCGCCGCGACGATCGAGGGGACGACGCTGAACGGCCTCTACGGCGCCGGCGAGCGCTTCTGCTCCACGCTCGCGGGCCAGCTCACGAAGCCGTACGCGTCGACCTTCGATCCGAAGCAGAACACCTGCCTCTTCGTGAAGGCGAAGGACGGCGATCCGCTCCCGAAGATCCCGGCCGCCGATTTCGTCTGCGCCGTTCCGTAAGCGCATTCGAACGGAGTCGAGAGGACGCCTGCAGAATTCTGCAGTCGTCCTTTTTCGTGCCTTCTTCCTGACCACAAAACGCCGACGGCGTCGCGGTGAGGCGACGCCGTCGAAGGAGCGGGAGCGGTCAGCTCACTGCTGGTTCGGGAAGCCGACGAAGTGCATCGCGCGGGAGCCGTAGCCGCCGTCGCTGAGGCCCGGGTCACCGACGAGGATGAACGTGTAGGCCTTGCCGTTGACGTAGAGCTGGGTGGTGTCCGTCGAGCCCGTCGACGCGAACTGCACCGTGCGCTGCACGACCGGCGCGTTGACGTTGTTGAGCTTCGCGTTGCCAACCTGACCGGTGATCGGGCTGACGTTCTCGGAGAAGGCGAAGTAGCCGGTGTCGGTCGCGACGCCCTTCAGCTTCACGAGCGCGGTCGGAGCGGTGACGCCGCGGTCGAACGTGGTGCCCGAAGCCGTCTCCGTGGTGAGCTTGAAGACCGGCGGGCCGCTGCCGTCGCCCGCGTCCGTGCCGGGGCCGCCGCCGTCGAGGTAGTCCGACGTGTTGATGATGCGCGGGTGGAACGGACCGGTGCCGAGAGCGCCGAGCGGGAGGGTCGCCGTCTGCTGGGGCGAGAGGTTGACGACGCCGGCCGCGAGCTCGTCGCCCGCAACAGTGGTGGCCGTGTCGAGCTCGAGGACGAGGACCTTGAGGTTGCCGGGGCCAGGGCTCGCGTCGGGCACGAACGGGTTCGAGTCGCTCGGGTTGTTGCCGCAGAAGCCCGGGAGAGCGGTCGCGTCGCTGGTGCAGCCCGTGATCGCGAGGAGGTAGGTGTGGCCCTTCTTGAGGCTGCCCGTCGGGATGTCCGGGAGCTGCCAGAAGTCCTGGTTGGACTTGAGATTCTCGGTCGGGCCGCCGTCGAGGCCGCCGTCCGCGAGGAGCTTCGGGCAACGCGGGACGGTCGGGTCTGCGCCGACGATGCCCTTGGCCGCGAGGGTCTTCGCGTTCATGAGGAACGGACGGATCGCGAACGGCTCGAGATCGACGCCGGACGTCGGGTAGACGCCGCCCTGGCCGATGTAGAGGCCCGGCGGAGCGCCCGGGATCGACGCGTCGGTCGGGTTCGCGGCGAACGGCGACGTGCTGAACGTCGCGCCGTTGTCGGTCGAGGTCTGGAAGCAGACGCGGACGCCACCGGAGAGGGCGTTGACGCCGAACTCGGTGCTGTTGCCGAGGCTCGTGCCGCCGTGGACGAAGTAGATCTTCGCGGGGGCCGGACCGGTGCCGCCCTCGCCGTCACCACCGCTGTCCTTGGGACCGGAGTCGCCCGCGTCCGTCACGCCGCCCGAGGACGAGGACGACGTGTTGCCCGACGAGGAAGCGCCGGTATCGGTCTTCGCATCGGGACCGCTGTCGACGCCGGGCGTGGTGCCTCCGCCACCCGTATCGTCATCGCCGCAGGCGACGACGAATGCGCCGAGCGACAGGCCGATCACCGTCATTGAGGCAAGACTTGCACGAAGCCATCGAGTGTTACGCATCACCGTCTCCTTGAGTCGAAGTCAGGCGCGGAAAAAGCAAGCCCGAACCCTCGTGAACCTTAGAGAAGCTCGCCGACCACCGCAAGGAAAGAAGGGGGAGAACGGTTGCGGATAATTGCACTACGCAAAGGGGGGATGCGCGCACGACGCGGATGTCATAGTCCGCGCCCTTCGCGGAAGTTGCGCGAAGGGCGGCGGTCTGAGAGAAGAAAGCCCAGAGTGACCGCGATCTCCGCTCGTTACGCGTGCGTTCTGGCGGTCGGGCTGCTCGGGTGCGATCGCGGGGGTGTGCGATCGACCGCGCAAGGGACGGATGCCACACCGCCGCCCGTGTCTCCGAGCGCCGCAACGTCTTCCAGCGACCGCGACGCTGCGTCGTCGCCGAGGGCGGCCACCGATGGCGGGGGAGGGGCGGTCGCCGGAGCGCTCGCGATCCCGAAGGACCTCAACGTCATCGTGATCTCGATCGACAGCCTCCGCGCGGACATGCCGTGGAGCGGCTACCCGCGCGCGATCGCGCCGCGCCTGACGGAGCTCGAGAAGCGCGCTGTCAGCTACACGCACGCGTACGCGATCAGCTCGTACACCTCGATGAGCCTGGGCGGCTTCCTCGGCGGCAAGCTGCCGAGCGGCATGAAGCGGAGCGGCTTCTTCTTCGGCAAGTACTCGAAGGACGAGCTGCTCTTCCCCGAGGTGCTGCAGAGCGCGGGCATTCGCACGATGTCCGGCCACGCGCACGGCTACTTCAAGGACGCCGGCTTCGAGCAGGGCTTCGATCAGTACGAGGTCGTGGCCGGGATCTCGTTCGACAACACGACCGACAACAACGTCACGAGCCCGCAGCACGAGGCGATCGCGGAGAAGCAGCTCGGGCAGGCGGACCTCGAGTCGAAGCGCTTCTTTGCCTGGTACCACTTCCTCGATCCGCACGATCAGTACAAGCCGCACGACGCCGACGGCATCCCGCCCTTCGGCAAGTCGCTCCGCGATCGCTACGACGCGGAGGTGCTCTACACGGATCGCTTCCTCGGCAAGCTCCTCGACTTCATCGACGCGAGGCCGTGGGGCAAGCGCACCGCCATCATCATCACGGCGGATCACGGCGAGGCTTTCGGCGAGCACGGCCAGACGTCGCACGGCTTCGAGGTCTGGGAGAACCTCGTGCGCGTCCCGATGTTCATCCACGTCCCGGGCGTCCCCGCGAAGCGTATCGAGAACCCGCGCAGCACGATCGATCTCGCGCCCACCATCCTCGAGCTCCTCGGCGTGAAGGCGCCCGACGAGCTCAAGCTGGAAGGCAAGTCGCTCGTCGCGGAGATGACGGGCAAGGAACCGCCCGCCGAGCACGACGTCGTCGTCGACCTGCCGATGACGAGCGACAGCGACAAGCGACGCGCGCTCATCGCGGCCAACGGCAAGGACAAGCTCATCGCCTTCGGAGAGGCGGGCGCGCCGCGACTTTATGACCTCGCCGCCGATCCGAAGGAGGAGCACCCGATCATGAAGGGCGAGACGTTCGACGCGATGACGAAGCGCTATCGCGAGATCGCGAAGACGATCAAAGAGGTGCCGCCGTATCAGTGCAACGTCGGCTGCCTCAATCGCGCGTACGCGACGAAGAAATGAGCGCGCGCCAGCGGTTGGGGTGAAGCCCCGAGAGATGTAGTAGGCTGCGCCGCGCAATGCGCATCGTCCCGATTCCGTGTCTGTCCGACAATTACGCGTACCTCATCGTCTGCCGCGAGACGAAGGAAGCCGCGATCGTCGACGTCTCGGAGGCCGGGCCCGTCCTCGACGCGATCGAGCGCGGGGCAGGGACGCAGGACTCGCGCAAGGACGTGAGCTCGCTCCTCACGCGCGAGGACGTCCGCATCGTCGCCATCCTCAGCACGCACCACCACCACGATCACGTCGGCGGCAACGAGGAGGTGCGCTCGCGCCTCGGGATCGATCGCGTCTACGGTCACACGAGCGATCGCGGGCGCATCCCGGGTCAGACGCAGTACATCTCGGAGGGCGACACCTTCGAGATCGGACGCCTCGAGGTGAGCACGCTCCACATCCCGGGGCACACGCTCGGCGCGATCGCCTACGTCGTCTCGAACGAGACCGACGATCCGGTCGTCTTCACGGGAGACACGCTCTTCGTCGGCGGCTGCGGCCGCCTCTTCGAAGGCGACCCGCCGATGATGCACCAGTCGCTCTCCAAGCTAGCCGCGCTCGACCCGCGCACGCGCGTCTTCTGCGGTCACGAATACACCGTCTCGAACCTCCGCTTCGCAGCGCACGTAGAGCCGTCGAACGCGGCGATCGCGACCGCGAGGACGCGCGCGGAAGGCCTCCGCAAGGACGGCCGCCCGACGATGGGGGCCACCATCGCGGACGAGCTCACGTACAACCCGTTCTTGCGCGTCGACTCGGCGGAGATCCGGAGCACGCTCGGCATCCCTTCGAGCGCCTCGCCCGCCGAGGCCCTCGGCGCGATCCGGGCGGCGAAGGACGCCTTCAAGATCGGCGCCTGAGCTCGAGCACGCTACGCCGCGCGCTCGGCGAGCGCTACACTCACGGCGGCACCGGCGCAGCGAGCAGCGACCTACGACGACATCCTGGCGTTGCCGCCCCACGTCACCGGCCAGCTCGTGTTTGGCGTGCTGCATGCGAACCCGCGCCCGGCTCCGAAGCACGCCCAGGCGGCGACTACGCTGGGGGAGGAGCTCGGCCCTCCGTTCAAGCGTGGCCGCGGCGGTCCGGGCGGCTGGCTTCTCCTGGACGAGCCGGAGATTCACCTGGCCGCGGACGTCGTGGTCCCCGATCTCGCCAGCTGGCGGCGCGAGCGAATGCCGGAGATGCCGGTCGACAAGGCCTACTTCGTGCTCGCTCCGGACTGGGTGTGCGAGGTCCTCTCGCCGAGCACGGCGTCGCTCGATCGCGGGGACAAGCTGAAGGTGTACGCGGCGTCCAACGTCGGCCACGTGTGGTTCGTCGATCCCGAAGCACGCACGCTCGAGATCCTCGAGCGAGACCCCAAGGGCTATCGCCTCTTCGAGGTGTTCTCCGGAGATGCGAAGGAGCGCGCCGTGCCGTTCGACGCCATCGAGCTCGAGCTCGGCCTCCTCTGGGCGCGATAGCGCGCGGCCCGTGATACCCGACGCAACGTCAGGTCAGCCTCACTTCTGCGGGCACTTCTTCCCGCACTGGTCGATCGCCTGATTGCATTGCGGGTTCGCCCCGCAGTTCGAGGTGTCGTAGCACTCGCCGAGGCACTCGGTGTCGTTGTCCGCGCACGTCTTCGTGCAGGTGTCGAGCGCGACCGCCTCCGGGACCGGTCCGACGCAGCGGGTGAAGCACTCCTCCGGCGTCTGGGTCTTCGTCGGCTCGGTCGTGGTGTCCGTCTTGTCGGTCTTCTCCGTCTTGTCGGTCTTGCTTCCGCCCTTGCTCGCCTTGCTGTCGTCGTCGTCGTCGTCGTCGAGCTCGTCGGCGCCGCCCTTCGTCTTGGGGCGGACGCGGTCGCTGTCGTCGTCGTCACCGCGCGCGCTCGGCTGGGCGTCCGTACCCTGGAAGCTGGAGACGTCCGGCTCACTGCACCCGATCACAGCGCCGAGGAGCGCGGCGCCGAAGCCGATGGTGAGGAGAGAGGGGGTCTTCATTCCGGGATCGTCTTCGGTCGTGCAGCCGGCGCGCCAGTGCGTGATCTCCGGCTCTGGATGCGGAGAGGCCGCTTTCCCGGCGATCGGGAGAAGCGGCCTCGAGCGATCTGGATCAACGATGTCGTTACAGTCTCGATCGCCTCGCCCTCAGGGGATGAGGCCGACATCTCTCACTCACCCTCGCCGCACTCCGCGTTGCACTTCTTGAACGCCGCCTGGCAGCCCGAGTCGCACTTCGCGTCGAGGTCGTCACACTTCTTGAAATCCGCGTCGCTCTGCGCGCCCGCGAAGCAGCTCACGATCGCCTTGGCCGACGCGTTCCCCGACACGCAGGTGAGGCACTTCTGGGTCTCTTCTTTGGTCGGCCCCTCAGCGTCCTTCTCCTCTTCCGCGTCGAAGGCGGCGCACTCGCTCGAACACGCGTCGTGTGCCTTCGCGCAGACGTTGCCCGCCGTCGTGCCGCACGCGTCGGTGAAGCACTTGTCGGCGGCATCGGCGGACGTCGCCTTCTCCGCGCATTCGAGCGCCGTCTTGAACTTCGGCTCCTTGCCCGCCATGCACGTGTTGCAGGTCTTCTGCGCCGCGCTGGGACCGTCGTTGCCCGCCGTGGTGTCCGTGTCGTCGCCACCCTTGTTGGTCTGGGTGGTCTGCGTCGTCTTGTCGGTCTTGTCCGTCGTCTTGTCGGCCTTGTCGCCGTCGTCATCGTCGCCCTTCGAAGATGCGTTGTCTTCCTCGTCTCCGGTCGCCGGCGTCGTCGGGCTCGAGCAGGCCACGACGCTGAACATGGCGAGGACGGCGGAAACGGAGAGGAGGGTCGCGATCTTCATTTGGAATGGGCTCCTGTTTTCTTCTTCGAGTCTTGCGCCGGTGTGTGCCCCGTTGCGCTCTTCACTTACTGCAGCTCTCGAACCAACCCAGAATCCCGGTTCTTCTCGTCTTTTCCGGGGTGATCCCGCTCGAGAGCTGGATCGTCGGGGATTGAAGCGGTTTCTTCGGGAGTGAGACCGACCTGTAGGCCTCAGTACGCCCGTGTCGGCCTCGTTTACGGCTGGCCCCCGAAGCACTGGCTCTCGCACTGGTCGAGCTTCGACTCGCACGCCTGCTGGTTCGCACCGCACGCCTGCTCGAAGCACTGCTGGTCGCACTGCGCGTCCTGGCACTGGTCCGAGCACTGGATGTACTTGGCCGCGGGACCCGTGCCGACGCACGAGAGGCACTCGCCGCCGTCGCCGCCTGCCGCGTCGTCATCGTCATCGCCCGGCGCGGGGGCGTCGTCGTCGTCACCGGTGCCGGCGCCACCCTGGCAGACCTTCTCGCATTCCTGGACCACCGACTGGCAGGTCGGATCGGCGCTGCAGCCGCTGGTCTCCATGCACTTGTCCGCGCACGCCTGGTCCTTGCACTCGATGGCGCAATCGTCGAACTTCTTCGCCTTCGCGTTCTTCGCGAAGCAGGCGCCGCACGCCTCGTCGCCGCCGGCAGGAGGCGCCGCCGTATCGTCATCGCCGTCGCCCGGAGGCGTGTTGGTCGGGGCGACGTCGCTCTCGTCCTTCGCCGGGGTCTTCTTCTTCGTTGTGGTCTTCGTCTTGTCGTCGTCGTCGTCGTCGTCGTCGTCATCCCCCTCGGACGCGGCTGCGTTGTTCTTGTCGATGTCGTCGACCGCCGGGGTCGAGCAGCCCACGGACGTCATGAGGCCCGCGAGGGCGACGAAGAGAGAGAGCGAGAAGAGGTTCGCGGTCTTCATGGTGGCGGCTCCTTGAATCGTTTCCGCTGCTTGCGTCGCAGCGTGACAACCCTTCAGCAACCGGCGGACCAGCTCCCACCACGGAGCAGATCAGGGGGGAATCAGCGTGAACCGTCGAAGATCGCCGACGAATCGCGCAGCGATCTGGATCGCGAACACTCTCGCTCGTGGGCTTCAGGCGCGGAAAAAGTAAGAGATCTGCGGAGATGTAGGTATCACCGCGAACGGTTCTTTCGCGTCGTTATTCCTCGTCTTTGTCGTCCGCCTCGTTCCGTGTCACCGCCTCGATCGCCGCACGCTCGCGGGCGAGGTGGGCCTCCAGCACCGCGCGAAAGCGCGCGTCCTCGATGTGGTGGGCAGACCAGGTGATGGTCGGGACGAAGCCGCGCACCCGTTTGTGCTCACCGCCTGCGCCCGGGTTGAACGTGGCGAGCCCCTCGCGGATCGCGTCGTCGATGCCGTGGTAGTAACAGACGTTGAAGTGGAGGAATGGCCGCTCGACGGTCGTCCCCCAGTAGCGACCGTAGAGGATGTCCTTCTTCTTGATGTTGAAGGCGCTCGCCACGATCTCGTTATCGGCGTTCCTCGCGACCACCCACGCGAGGCGATGCGCGAAGCGCTGCCGCACGAGCTCGAAGAACTTCCTGTTCAGGTAGCGCCGTCCGTAGAAGTGCTTGTCGACGGTCGTGAGGTAGAGCGCATGCATCTTCTCGGAGAGCGCGCTTCCGCCCGCAGCGAGGTCGTCGGCGGAGAGCGTCTGGATCGTCATACCGTCGATCGCGGGCTGCTTCCGCTCGCGCCGGATCTGCGTTCGCTTCTTCTGCGGCTGGGTCGCGAGGAAGTCCTCGAACGTCTTGAAGCCGTGATTGGACCAGTGGTACTGCACGCCGGCGCGCAGCATGAGCCCGGCCGCGCCCCAGAGCTTCGCCTCCTCCGCGTCGGGGAAGAGGACATGGGCGCTCGAGAGCTCGAGCTCCTTCGTGATGGTACGGAGCGCGTGGGCGAAGACGCGGACCATCTCGGCGCGATCCTGCGACGGATGCCAGAGCACGCGATGGCCGGTCGCGGGCGTGAAGGGGACCGCGAGGACGAGCTTCGGGTAGTACTCGAGGCCCATGCGATGGGAGAGATCGGCCCAGGCCCAGTCGAAGACGAACTCGCCCTCGCTATTGAGCTTGATGTACGCCGGGGCGGCCGCGACGATGCGCTCGCCCGCGTTCACGTCGTACAGGACGAGGTGCCGCGGCAGCCAGCCGGCGCGCTCGCCGACGCAGCCGGCCTCCTCGAGGCACGCGAGCCAGGCGTGCTCGACGAAGGGCGAGGCGTCGTCACGGACGAGCGCGTCCCATTGCTCGGCGGGCACGTCGGCGATCTTCTCGACGACGCGGAGCTCGAGGGTCACGGGTCCCGGCGGACCATCGCGAACCAGGCGTTGCGCGACTTGCCGCCCTTGAAGGCGGCGCCAATCGAGACGTGCGTGGAGATGCCGCGGACGTAGTCGGTCATGCCTCCATAGACGATGCCGCCGATGAGGCCGTCGTTCTTCCGAATCGCCGGCCAGTCGGCCGGTTTCACGCTCGGGAGCTTCGTGTAGTCGACGACGAGCTCCCCCTCGTGCTCGCCCTCGCCCTTGTAGGCGGTGAAGTAGCCGGGGCCGGTGAAGCGACCCCACGGCTGCGGATTGAAGCCGACGAGGTGGTCCGCATCGTCGGGGATACGCGCGAACCGCTTCTGGATCGGCGGCGTCATGGCGGGCAGGGCGTTGTGAAGGTCGTGCTCCACGCCGACGAGGGGCTCGGACATCGGCACGAAGAAGTCGAGGTCCACCGGCTTGTGGCCCTTCACGGCGTCGAAGATGCGCGACAGGTCCTTCGCGGACCACGTGCGGATCGTGTGGTAGCGGCCTTCGTGGCCCATGCCGTCGAGCAGCTCGACCAGGCGCTCGACGTTGACGGTGGGCTCGACGAACTTCTGAACGTCCATGAGGTGGGCGCGTTCTAACAAACTTGGCCGGAATCCGCGCGGATTGCTTCGATGCACACCATGTCCTACCTGCGAACGCGAAGCCTGAAGGTCCTGGTCCTGGTCGGTGCGGTCTCGAGCCTCGCGGCGTGTGATGCGCCGGGCTTCACGCGGAAGGCGAAGGCGCCCGACGGCAACGGCGCCGCCACCGCGAACGCCGGGGCCGGGCAGCACGGCGGGCCGGTCGGGACGACCCAGCTCACCTCGGCCGCGCTGCCCACGTCGCAGAAGCCGGCCGTCTTCACGCCTGGCCTCACGGTCTCCGATTTTCTGGCTCAGCAGTGCGGGATCCAGCCGCGCGAGGCGAAGAACGAGACCGCGCCGACGTTCGACTTCGACTCGTCGGCCCTCGCGCCGGCGGACCGCGACATCCTCGCCGAGGTCGCGAAGTGCCTGACGGAGGGCGCGCTCAAGGGCAGGTCGGTCGCGCTCATCGGTCGCACCGACGCGCGCGGCGAGCCCGAGTACAACATGGGCCTCGGCGACAGCCGTGCGAACGCGGTGCTTCGCTACCTCATCGACCTCGGCGTCGGAAGAGACCGCATGCGGCCGACGAGCCGCGGCGAGATCGACGCGACGGGCAAGGACGAGGACGGCTGGGCGAAGGACCGCCGCGTCGACATCGAGCTGGCGCTCTGATCTCGTGAGGTAGTCTCTCGTGCCGTGAAGCCGTTGCCTCGGGAGTTCTACGCGCGCGACGCGGTCCCGCTCGCGCGCGCCCTCGTGGGCACGCACCTCGTCGTGCGCCGCGCGCGCGATCAGGTGCAGATTGCACGCATCGTCGAGACGGAGGCGTACCGCGGCCCGAAGGATCTCGCTTGCCACGCGCGCGCGGGGCTCACGAGCCGCACGAAGGCGCTCTTCGGTCCGCCCGGTCACGGCTACGTCTTTCTCATCTACGGGATGTACGACTGCTTCAACGTGGTTGGGATGGCGGAGGGCAGGGGCCACGCGGTACTGATTCGCGGGGTCGAGCCCGTGAGCGGCCTCGAGGAGGGCCATGCGACGAACGGGCCCGGCCGCCTCACACGTGCGCTCGGCATCACGCGCGCGGACAACGAGGTGGACCTCACCGGCGCGCGCGCCCGGATCTGGCTCACGGAGCGCACGCGGAGGCCAAGCATCGCGGTGACGGCGCGCGTGGGCGTGGCGTATGCGGGCGAGTGGGCGGACAAGCCGTGGCGGTTCCTCGACGCGGACAGCAAACACGTCTCGCGGCCTTCGCCTCGTCAGATCGGACGCGGCTAGGGCGACTGCCAGACGACGGCGCGCGCGGTCGTGCCCGCGGTCGTCGCGTGCACCACCAGCCGCAGCGTCTCGCCTTTCTTCGCGCAGACGGGGCCGCGCGGCGGGACGAGCCCCGCCGTCTCGGCGATCTCGCCACGCGGGGCGTGCGTCGCGTCGATGAACCAGGCCTTGACCGGCGCGCTCGCGGCGACGACGGCGCGGAAGCACGCGTCGCTCGCGCCCGCCTCGAGGTCCGTCGGCTTCGACACACCGTCGAGGCGCCGGACCTCGCGCATCATCGGCGCGTCCGTCGCGCCGCGCGCCGCGAGCTCGTCGAGCGAGGGCACGTCCGCGCCCTTCGCGGGGGTCATGTCCGCGAGCCCGGCGTCCGGGGCGGAGGCCTGCGTCGTCACCGGCACCGGCTTCGCGCGCGGCGCCGCCGGCGCGCACGCCGTGGCGAGCGCGACGAGGACGAGCGCCCTCACGCGCGCGGCTGGCTGTTCGTGCTGCGCGCGGCGCGGGGCTCGGGCGCCTTCGCGTCCGCGTCCTCCGTCGCGTCCATGCGGCAGGAGCCCTGGAACTCGACGCCGCGCTCGATGAAGAGGGACGGGGAGTGGATGTTGCCGATCAGCTTGCCCGGCGCGTGGATCTCGATCGACTCGCTCGCGCGGACGTTGCCGTGAACGATGCCCCCGCGAATGATGACCGTCGCCACGTCGATCTCGGCGTGGATCTCCGCGCCGTCGCCGATGATCAGCGTGTCGTCGCTCTTGATCTCGCCCTTGAACGCGCCGTCGATGCGCACGCGGCCCTCGAAGTACAGCTTGCCTTCGAAACGAGTGCCGCGTCCGAGAAGAGCCGTGATTTCCGTGGCGGGGAGAGCGTCCATCGTCCGCTCCGCGTAGCAGCGTCGCCGCAGGACGGCAACGGGGTAGCTTATCGAAGTGAAATCACGGTCCTGGCGGCGTTCCCCTCATGTTGTGACTCAGTTGTCCCGCGTGCTCTACTTCCACGAATGAAGCCGCGCCTCGTCCTTTCGTCCGTGCTCGCCATCGGGCTCCTCGCGATCGCACTTCCGGGTTTCGCGCAGCAAACGACACCCGACGTCATGCCCGCGAACAAGGTGAGCGGCGGCGGCGGCAACGACCAGGGCGCGGGCGGCCCCAACGGCCCGGCCGACTCGTCACTGACCTCGCCCGAGAACGCACGCACCGACAAGAAGAAGCCCGCGCACGACGCGGCCGGTTACGCGTACAGCGACAAGCCCGCCCCCGGCGCCGCGCCGCGCACGAGGTACAAATCCACCGGGGCGACCGTCGCGATGCCCGGCTTCGAGCAGACCGCGGACGGCGGCTCGCGCTTCTTCGTGCAGCTCTCTCAGTCGGTCCCGGTCGAGGAGCGCAAGGCGAACGGCACCATCACGTACGTCCTGAAGGGCGCGAGCCCGCGCGTGTGGAACAACACGAATGCCCTCGTGACGGTGCACTTCAGCACGCCCGTATCGCGCGCGCGTCTCGTCCCGCAGGGCAACGACCTCCTCTTCATTCTCGACATGCGCGCGGTCGCCTCCGCCACGTACAAGATCGGCGAGATGACCGACAAGGGCGCGCAGCTCACGATCGACTTCCCGAAGGGCGACTGGCTGAACGCGCCCGCCCCGGCGGCCGACAGTAGCCAGGCCGCGCCGGCGAAGAAGACGACCGCGAAAAACAAGAAGAAGTGACCGCGCCGGGCCGGCTATAAACGCGGCCCTTGCGCGCGCGTGCGCTCGTCTTCGGCCTCGTCGTACTCCTGGCGCCTCGCGCTCTGCTGGCGCGCGCGCCCGACGTGGACGAAGACCCCACCCACGAGCCCGATCCGTTCGACCTCGAGGCCGAGGCCTTCGGCACTCGAGGCCTCGTCCGGACCCGCGCCGACACCGTCAGCTTCGACACGAAGGAGCGCAGCCTCGAGCTCTCCGGCGACGTGCGCATCGACGCGGCGCCGTTCCATCTCCGCAGCGAGCGCATCCGCCTCTCGCGCACGAAGTGGGGCATCGAGGCCGACGGCGGCGGGCGCCTCGCGTTCTGTCCCTGCCTCGGCACCCCGCTCACGATCGAGTTCGAGAGGGCGATCGTCGCCCCGCCGGGCGAGCTCATCCTCCAGAAGCCGAAGCTCGAGCTCTACGGCGTCCCCATCATGTACCTGCCGTGGTTCTGGCTCCGCTCCGCGGAGAAGATCGGCGTGCTCCCGCCGGACCTCGCGTACCGCGGGCACGACGGCTTCTACGCCGGCGAGGGCGTGCACCTCCCTTGGAAGGAGCGCGGCGCGCGCGAGTCGCTCGACCTTCGTGGCGGCGGCTACTTCGTGGGCGGCTTCGTGGCGGACGCGCGGCTCCTCACACCCGCGGGTGCCACGAAGGTCCGGTGGGATCGCCTCCGCGGCGACGACGGTCTCCAGGTCGACGCGCGCGGCGCGACGGAGTCGGTCGCCTGGGACACGGACGTGCTCCGCGGCCGGCGCGCCGTGGTCATGACGAGCGATCTCGACGCGGCGGCCAAGCCCTACGATCGCGCCTCCGGCGCCGCCGCGGCGAGCTTCGGGCCGCTCCTCACCCAGGCCGGCTACCGCGCGGTCACGAGGCGCGGCGGCGACCTCGAGCGCATCGACACCACGGGTCCCTTCGTCGCCCTCCGCTCGTCGGGCGCGGCCTCGATCGTGACATGGGACGCGACCGTCGAAGGCGGCGCGCTCACGTCCCTTCGCACGAGCACCGTGAGCTATGCGCGCGGCGAGCTCGGGGGCCGTGCGACGACCAGCTTCGGTCCCGTCGCGACGGAGCTCAGCGCGCGCGGGGCGGGCGATCTCGTGACCGACGCGGATCGCAGCGGCCGCGACGCCGCCGGCGCGGCGCGCCTTCGCCTAGGGCTGCCGCTCGCGCGTCGCTACGAGCCCGCGGACCTCGACCCGCACGACCGCAACGATCCGGTCCTCCACGTGATCGAGCCCTTCGCGGAGACGGGCATCCTGCACGCGGAGGGCGACGCGCTCCTCGGGACGCTCCCGGGCCGGGGGCTCGCCGCCGTCCGTGGCACCGCGCCCGTCACGGACGCCGGCTTCGTCTCCACCATCGGCCGCTGGGCCCGCCGGCAGTCGGTCACGCTCGGCGCCTCGGGCGGGCTCGCCTACGGCGGCGACGAGAACACGAGCGCGCTCCTCCGCACGCGCGGGGCCGCCGCCACGTGGCTCGTCGGCTTCGACGTCGAGAGCGGCCACACGCGACGCGGGCATGCGGTCACCGCGCGCGCGCGCGTCGGCCCCGCGGACGGCCTCCGCCTCCACGCCAACGTGGCGGCGCGCGACCGCATCGATCCCGTGCTTGCCCGCGCGCTCACGGATGCGCCGCTCGAGCCCGCGGCGGGCTTCCTCGCCGACACGGGCACCACCGGCGGCGCGAGGGTCGTGGTCCCGTGGACCCACGCCGTCACGACCTCGGTGGGGGCCGATGGAGACGCGAACGCGAAGGAGCTCGTGGCGATTCGCGGCGGCCTCGACCTGAAGGATCGCTGCGGCTGCGTCACGCTCCACGCCACCGGCTCGCACCGCATCGGCCGCGAGGGCGTGGACGTGTGGATCACGCTCGACTTCGCGCCGAGCGCCGAGCGCTGAGCGCTCGAGGTGCGAGGTGCCGCAGTCGCGAACTATTGTTGCAAGCGACTTTCAGCATCCGCTCTTGTCCTTGCGGTGCCCGATGGTCGGTGCGACTGATCAAGGTCTCCCGCGAAGCGTGTGACGAGAAGCGCACGACGAGAAGCGCCAGAAAGGAAACGCATGAAGGGCGATCCCAAGATGATCGACTTGCTCAACGAGGTCCTCCTCGGCGAGCTCACCGCCATCAACCAGTACTTCTTGCACGCGAAGATGTGCCAGAACTGGGGTTACCAGCGGCTCTACGAGAAGATTCGTCACGAGTCGATCGACGAGATGAAGCACGCCGACTGGCTCATCGAGCGCATCCTCTTCCTCGAGGGCCTCCCGAACCTCCAGAAGCTCGGCAAGTTGAACGTCGGTCAGACCGTCGTCGAGATGCTCAACAACGATCTTGGCATCGAGCGAGTCGCGATCCCGCTCCTCAACAACGGCATCGACCAGGCGCGCGCCGCGAAGGACAACGGCACCGAAGACCTCCTCACGCGGATCCTCGTCAGCGAGGAGGAGCACGTGGACTGGCTCGAGGCGCAGCTCGATCAGGTGAAGCAGATCGGCGAGGCTCTCTACCTCTCGCAGCAGATTCGTAGCTAAAATCGACGCGATTCAAGTGGCCGGGATCGCTCGCTTTAATGTCGAAAGGACGAGCGATCGCTCGGGACCGTTCTTGAAATGAAAACGGTTTTCATTATCCTTCTTCTTAGCGATGTACGTGTGCGTCTGCCTGGCCGTCAGTGACAAGGATGTCCGTGAAGCCATCGAGAGCGGCTGCACGTCCCGCCACGAGGTGACCCGCGCATGCGGGGCCGGCGGCGACTGCGGCGCTTGCCACGGAATGATCGAGAACATGATCGAAGATCACGTCGAGGCGGCCGAGTGCCCCTCGGCGAAGAAGCTCGTTCCCGAGACCTCGCTCGTTCGCAAGGTCGCGTAGTCGTTCAGAACGCGAGCACACCGACGACGGCGACCACGACGCCCGTGAGCGCGATGGTCACGTTTGCCGCGGCGAGCCCGCGGACGCTGCGCATCGCGCCGACGAGCAGGAGCACGCCGCCGACGGTGAGCACGACGAACGCCCAGGTGGAGGGCAGGGGGTTCGGCGCGAGGACGGCCTTCAGCTTGTCCTCGGTGGCGGCTGGCGACGCGCTTCCGCCCGCGGCCGCGTTCATCACGTCGATCCGGTGGCCGAGGCGAGCGATCTCCGCGTCCGCGCGCTCGCGGCGAGGCTCCGTGCGGTCGAACAGCGTGCCGCTGAGCGACGCGGCGCGTACCGCGCGCCATGCCGTGAGTGCGGTGACGTCGTCCGCCTTCGACTCCGCGTCGCGGGCGATGGCGTAGAGCTTCGCGTAGCCGAGCTCGGCCGCGCTGCACCACGGGCATCGTGCCTCCGCCGCCGCCCGCCCGAAGACGATCGCGTCGATGCGGTCGCCGCGAATGAGGGCCGCGTCGCAGTCCGCGAGGGCCTTCTTGCCGTCGCTCGAGCGGCCGAACCAGGCCACGACCAGCACGACCATCGCCACGACGAGCGCCGGCAGCGCGGGCCGGAGCAGCTTCACTGGAAGTCCCGGCGCCGGAAGACGATCGCGCTGAGGACCAGCAGCACGAACGCGTAGAGGAGCGCATTGCCCCAGGCCGTCGCCACGTAGACCGGCAGGCGAATCGCCGGCACCTCGCCGAGCAGCACGGGGCGCGGGGGCACGTAGAGGTTCAGGTTCGGGACCACCCGCGCCAGGGCGATGCCCG
The DNA here is from genome assembly GCA_046351255.1 of Labilithrix sp. Taxonomy (GTDB): domain Bacteria; phylum Myxococcota_A; class Polyangia; order Polyangiales; family Polyangiaceae; genus Labilithrix. The sequence goes on along the minus strand of JAXLYU010000018.1, from coordinate 192,574 downwards.
CCGCGCGGCCGCCCTCGGTGAAGAGCTTCGCTGGCAGGTTGCCGAGCGTGTCTGCGGAGCGACCGATCATGAACAGCATCGCCGTGAAGATGGCGGTGAGGAACGGCGACGAGAACGAAGAGAAGAGCGTAGCCATCGCGACGATGATGCACACCTCGGCGAGCGTCAGCGCGGCCGAGACGATGACGAGCTGCCGCTCCGCCCCTGCGCCGTCGGCGACGAGCGCCATCGCCACGAAGGCCACGACCGACCACGGGAGCAGGAAGAAGACGCGCGTGCGCTTCGCGCGCCAGAGGCCGATGCCGAGCGCGACGAGGAGCGCGCCCGCCACGGACAAGGTCAGCCCCACGTGCTGCGCGGACTGCACCGCCAGGATGCCGAGCACGGCCGCGCCGTCGACCGCGTTGAAGACGAGCAGGACACCGACGATGCCGAGGTACTTGCCGACGATGTACTCGTGCCGGCGGAGGCGTCGGGTGAGGATCGGGAAGACCGTCTTCAGCTCGAGCTCGCGGTAGAGCGACGTCGCGCCGAGGATGACGGACGTGAGGACGGAGAACGCGGAGATCCCCGCAGAGCCGAGGTCCGCCACGATCCGCATCTCGTCCTTGATCGACATCGACGCGATGACGATGGAGTACGCGCTCACGGCGAGGGCGGCCGCGAGGAGACCGAAGAGCACGCGAGCGCGCACGGCTTCTCGGTACGTGTTCATCGCGATGGCGAAGACTCGCCCGAGCATTCCGCCGTCCTAGTCTCGTGTCGTGTACGAGGCCGTCCGAACGCGAACGGCCTCCGTCCGGTCCGCCAGCTCGCGGCGAACGTGCTGTGGCACCGAGAGGAGCGCAGCGCGGAAGCGATCCTCGAAGAAGTCGCGCACGATGCCCGGCCCGACGTCGACGAGGATGGCGTACGTCAGCAGCGTCTGGTTGTCGCCCCAAGGCTGCCAGCGGAAGAAGCCCCACGCGTCCTCGATGCCGTGCGGGAGCGACGGCTCGAGCCAGAAGCGCGCCTCCGACGGATCGCGCTTGATGCGAACGGTGTACGTCGCCTCCATCAGCGCGTTGCCCTGCGTCACCTCGAGGAGGCGATCGCCGCCGAGCCGACCGGTGAAGTGCGCCGTCTTCGTGCGTGGCAGGACCTTCTGCAAGGCGTCGGCGTCGTCGATCACGGCCGCGACGTCGGAAGGCGGGGCGTCGAGCACGGTGTACGTGACGCCGCCGATGTAGCGACGGTCCTCCCGCTCGAGCGTCTGCGAGCGCGCGACCGTCTCGTGATTCGCGAGGCGCGCCTGCTCGGTGACCGTCAGTCCGTCGGCGCGGGCATCCGTACCGGCACAAACGCCCGTCAGGACGAGGGCCGCGACGAGCGCCGCGCGGAGGATGACCAGACGACGCATGTCGAACCCCACATTATGAGGCGGATGGTGGTCGTGCAAGACAGCGAAGACATTTGGGAGCACGCCCCTGTAAACGCCCACCTAGGTCAAAATGATCCGGACGCGGGGGCCGCAGGAGACGCGGAGCTCGCCGTTCGTCTCGTAGAGGTCGCCGTCGATCATGTAGCGAATCGGCTTCGACGACCGGATGATCGCGCGATCCGTGACCGCCTCGTACGTGTGGCCGGGGCGCATCGGCTGAGCCCGCCAGATGCGCGGGAGCTGGGAGACGAAGCCCATCGGGGAGGTGTGGATCCCGAGGATGTGGAACGTCTGGGGCGCCTCGTCGAAGCGATAGAACGGGCGAAAATTCAGGCCGATCTGGTCGATCGTGCCGCCCGCGATGGCGAGGTAGTCGCGCTCGGGCCAGATCGTCCCGTCTCCGACCTCGACCGAGCCGTTGAACGGCGCCGCCATGCGCTTGATCATCTCGCCGCCGACGGCGGCGGAGCCGATGCCGCGGAGGAGCGTCTTCGCGGCGATGACGGGGTTCGGCGGCTCGCCCTTGCCGTAAGCGTAGTACTCGGAGAGGTAGCCAGGGACGACGCCGGTGCCGAAGTTGAAGCCGTACTTCTTCGCGAGCGGGGGCGCGACCACCGAGGCGGGCGGCGCGTCCGAGCCCATCTTCGCGCGGCCGGGGACCGCCTCGAGGCACATGACGTAGCGCTCGCAGTCGACGAGCGGCTGCGCCGCGCGCTTCACGTAGGCGCGGCACAGGCGATCGAGGAGTCCCTCGGGCTTGCCGCGCCGCACGCCGACCGCGTTCGCGACCGTGTTCATCGTGCCGCCGCGGAGGAAGGCGATGCTCGGGAGCGCGTTGCCCTGGTAGACGTCGAGGAAGCCGGTGATGGTCGTCCCGTTCGTGCCGTCGCCGCCGCTGATGCCGAGGACGTCGATCTCGAGCTTCCGGAAGTCCTCCGCGACGCGATAGAGCTCGTCGATGGAGCCCGCCTCACGCAGCACGCCGCGATCGCCGAGCGTCCTGGCGAGCCGCCGCGCAGCGCCCGGATCGCGAAGGTTCTTGCCGCTTCGCGGGTTATAAATGACGCCAATTCCGGGCAAGGCAGGCCCAGCGTGACCGTTTCATGACAATCGGTCAAGCTGGCTGCTGTCCTCACGCTCGCCCGGTGGCAGTGATAGGAGACAACCATGCTGGCGGTGAGAACGACGGATCGCACGGGAATCGTTTTACGCGGCAAGGACCGCGTGGCCTGGCTCAACGGGCTCGTGACCTGCGACCTCGCGAAGCGCGGTCCGAAGGACGCGACCTACGGCCTGATTGTCGAAAAAAAAGGCCGGATTGTCGCGGACTTCTACGCCGTGCCAGGCACGGACGCGCTCGCGCTGCTCGTGCCGGCCGACCTTCGCGACGGGCTCATCGAGACCCTCGATCACTACCTCATCATGGAAGATGTCGAGCTCACCGCGGAGGACCTGACGCTCTTCGTCGCTCAGGGCAACGCCGGCCTCGACGCGCCGTTCACCGGAGCGATGGACGTGCTCGGTCAGCCCGGCGCGGCCTACGCAGTGCCCGCCGGGGACTCGGACGCCTTCGCGTCGAAGCTCGAGCTCGTCGACGAGGCGGCCTGGGAGGCGCGACGGATCGAGCACGGCCTCCCACGGTTCGGCGTGGAGGTCGACGCGACGCTCTACCCGCAGGAGGCTTCGCTCGAGAAGATCGCCGTGTCGTTCGACAAGGGCTGCTACCTCGGCCAGGAGGTCGTCTACATGCTCGAGAACCGCGGCCACGTGAAGCGGAAGCTCGTTCCGCTCGACGTCGACGGCGACGCGCCGCTCGCGAAGGGTGATGCAGTGACGACGCCGGACGGCGCCGCCGTGGGTGATGTGAAGAGCTCCGTGCTCGGCCCGTCGAGCGGGAAGCCGGTCGCGATCGCGATGGTGAAGTGGGCGCAGAGCAAGCCTGGCACCGAGCTCCGGGTGGGGGAACGCGTCGCCCGCGTGCGCTGAATCGGCCTGGAATTCAGGGCGTCCGGCGACAAGTGGCGACGGCGTTCGCGTGACTGATAGCATTCATCGTATGCGTCTTTGGCATGCCGGCCTCTTCCTGCTCATCGCGTGTGGTGGAAAGATCGCGACCGAGTCGACGACCGGCGCGGGCACGAAGACGCCGGATCAGGACGACGACGACTTCACGACGGGCAGCTCGTCCTCGTCCTCGTCGGGCGGCTCGACCGGCACCGTCAGCACGTCCGGGATCTATGGCACGAGCTCCGGCTACGCGTCGTCGTCGGGCTACGCCTCATCGGGCTATGCCTCGTCCGGCTACACGTCCTCGGGCTACGGCACGACCTCGGGCTACCCGTACCCGTCCTCGTCCTCGTCCTCGTCGGGCTACGCGTCGTCGTCGGGCTACCCGTATCCGTCCTCGTCGTCCTCGAGCGGCTACTACCCGCTCTGCAGCGATGTGCCGAACGGCTGCAGCGGCGGGCAGGGGGCCTGGAAGTGCTACGTCGGCAGCTCGCCGTCGCTCTCGTGCTACGGCGACTTCAAGGACAACGTCGCGCACTGCTCCTGTTACGGCTACGGGTACGGCGACGGCGGCGTCTCGACCTTCGACTTCCCGGTCACGAGCTACGAGCCGAAGATGCTCATCAACGTCTGGCAGAAGTACTGCGGCGGCTACTGCTACTGAGCGCGAGCGCTACATCCGGCGATCGAGCTTGAAGTGCTTGCCGCTCGCGCCCTCGACCGGGGGGAGCGGGGTGACCTTCAGCATCTCGAGCGCGACCTCCTTGATGCGGCCGTCCTTGCCGAGCCGGATGTGGAGGCGATCGCCGTCGCTCTTCACGACCTCGCAGCGACCGAACGCGAAGTGCTCCACGACATCGCCCGCGTCCGGATAGACCTGCTCCTCTTCCACGACCGTCGGCTTCACCGGCTTCATCGGGAGGGCGACGGGCGCGCTGAACGTCGGCGAGGGCCGCGGCTTCTCGACCACGGGCTCGCTCGGCGCGGGGGCCGGCGGCGGAACGGAAGGCGCGGAAGGGGGCGCGGGCGGCGGCGGCGCGGCCGCCGGGGCGATGGCGGGCGCGGGCGCCGGCGGCGCGGCGAGGGCGGGCGACGAAGGCGCCGCGGTCACGCTCATCGTATCGAGGAAGCCGTTCTTCCGGGTCGCGGTGACGTCGTCGAAGGCGATGGCGAGCCCCTCGAGGGCGGTGATGCGCGCCGCGACGATCTCGCCGGAGAGCGTCTCGTGGCCGGTGTCCGTCTCGCGCGCGAGGACAGCGCGGAGGCCGCAGGTGACGTCGCCGTTGGCGAGGCCGATGCTGCCCTCGATCGATACGGCGTGGAGCGTGCCCGTGACCTTCCGCGTCGCGCCGCCGACGCGGAGCTCGACGTCCTCGAGGGTGCCGTTGGCGCGCAGCCAGCCGGCGACGACGATCTCGTCCCGGAGCCTTCCGAGCACGTCCTCCGGGAGACGTCCGCCATCGAGCTTGAAGAGAACGTGCCGCGAGTTCGTCGTCGTGACCGTCATGTCCCTGCGCCTTGCTTCATGGGCCAACACCTTTCGTCGATTCACCGGGTAGCGGCGCGCAGCCGGGCTTCTCGTAGCCCCGGAGGCCCGGCTCGTTCGGGCAGGGATCGCTGCGGTCGGGGATGCCGTCCTTGTCGGTGTCGCGCCCGAGCGGCGCATACGTGATGCCGAGGACGAAGCGGAACCGCGGCTGCGTGATCGGGCTCTCCGAGAACGGCATGGGCCCGCCGCCGCCGCCGTAGAAGGAGAGGTCGCCCGCGAAGAAGGGGGCGCTGCGCAGACCGACGAGCCACTCCGACGGCATCGCGTTGCTGCCCGACGTCTGCTTGGCGAGGCTCGGATAGAGGTGGCCTTCGAGCAGCACGGAGAGCTTCTCCTGGGGGAGGATCTCGAAGCCTGCGCCTGCCGCCGCCGTCAGCTGCGTGCCGATCTTCGCGCCGGAGAACTCGGTCGCGGGCCTCACGCGCGCGCCGACGTCCGCGCCGGCGAAGAAGCGCCAGATGCGGTAGTCGGCGGAGACGCTCGGGACGTAGACGACGGTGCGCTCGCCCGCGAAGCTCTGGTTGTCGCCGATGGGCGCGGAGAACGTCATGCGCGCGAGGAGCGAGAACTGCTGCGCCTCGAGGAGGGCGCGCTCGTGGGGGATGATCGCGTAGGCGAGCCCGAACCGCATGTCGCGCACGGCCGTGTTGCGAAGGGCGCGGCCGCCGGTGAGGGGGCTCGTGCCGGCGCCGTCCTGGACGAGCGTGATGGGCGCCGCGAGATCGACCTGCAGTCGCTCGGTGACGCCGTACGCGAAGAGGAAGTTCGCGTTCACCTGGTTGTCGATCGCGTACTGGTCCGTGCCGCCCGGTCCCGGCGGCGGGGCGTTCAGCAGGATCGGGCGCGAGAGGTACGTGGCGACGACGCCGAACGCGACCTGGCGGGGCGTGACCGTCTCGGTCCCGCCGACCGCGGCGAAGCGCTGGGGCCCTGCGTTCGGCCAGAGCGTGTCCGCATTGATGCAGGTGCTCGTTCGGGGATTCGAACACTCCTGCGCGGCGGCGACGCTCTCGGTCGCACCGACGGACAGCGCGAGCGCGCCGGCGGAGAGCGCGGAACGTAATTTCACCGCCATGAGCGGCGGCAACATAGCAGAGATGAACGGGCGGCTTCATTGGGAAAAGTTCGCCCGAACGCGACGGCTCCCGCGCTACCCTGGGCCGATTCATGACGCCTCCGCCCGAAGCCAAGATTCGTTCTCCTCTCTCGGATGGCGAGCCGCTTCTGCTCGCGAGCGCGTCGCCACGCCGTCGCGAAATCCTGCAGCAGCTCGGCCTGCCGACCCTCGTGTCGAAGATCGAAGTGGACGAGGACGTCCTCGCGGACGAGGCGCCGGACGCGTATCTGGTGCGGATCGTGGCGGCGAAGCTCTCGCTCGCGGCCGGCAAGGCTTTCTCGGGCGGCGCCGCGGGCAAGCGTGGTGACACGCTCCAGGCGGTGAACATCGCTTCGGCCGCGGGCGCGGTGCTCGTCGCGGACACCTCCGTCATCGACGGCGCCCAGATCCTCGGCAAGCCGGCCTCCGGCGCGGACGCGGAGCGGATCATCGCGCAGCTCGCCGGACGCACGCACGAGGTGTGGACGCGCTTCGCGATCGGCGCGGCGGAGTCGCCGGCGCGCACGCTCCACGAGGAGACCGTCAAGACGAAGGTGACCTTCCGCGCGCTCACGTCGGAGCAAGTCCGCGCGTATGTCGCGAGCGGCGAGGGGCGCGACAAGGCGGGCGCGTATGCCGTCCAGGGCCGCGGCGCCGGGCTCGTCTCGCACATCGAGGGCTCGTACTCGAACGTCGTCGGTCTGCCGGCGTGCGAGGTGATGGTCGCGCTCGAACGCCTCGGACTTTGGATCTGAAGCTCGAGAGACATCGAGAGCTCCTCACCGTCGCTGCGACGGGTCTCATCGCGCGTCTGACCGTCGTCGCGTGGGCCGCCTCGCGGATCCCGGCCGCCGCCGACGGCGTCTACTACGACAAGGTCGCGACGCGCATCGCGGCGGGGCAGGGCTACACGTGGCTCTGGCCGGACGGCGCCGTCACCTATGCCGCGCACTATCCGGTCGGGTATCCCGCGATGGTGGCCGCGGGCTACGCGATCTTCGGCGCGCATCCCGTGGTCGCGATGCTGCTCAATGCCCTGCTCGGCGCTGCGGCCGGCGTCGCGACGTACGCGATCGTGAAGCGCGCACGTCCGGGGGCGGCGCTCTGGGCGGGCCTCGCGGTCGCGCTGCACCCCGCGCTCGTGCCGTACACGCCGGCGATCATGACGGAGGGGCCGACCGCCGCGCTGCTCGTGATCGCGGGGGCCTGCGCGGTGAGGCGATGGCGACTGGCGACCGGGCTCGTGATCGGGCTCGCGGTGCTGGTGCGCCCGCAGTCGCTCCTGTTCGCGCCCGTCCTCGGGGCGCTGATCTCGAGCGGTGACGGAGGCATGGACACGTGGAAGAGGAGGGCGGTCTCCGCTGCGCTCGTCACCGCGCTCGCGCTCGGCGTGTGTGCGCCGTGGACGGCGCGGAACTGCGTCCGCATGGAGAAGTGCGCGCTCGTCTCCGTGAACGGGGGGTGGAACCTCGCGATCGGGACGCAGACCGAGGACGGCGCCTGGCGCGAGATCCGCGTGCCCGACGAGTGCAGGGAGGTGTTTCAGGAGGCGGCGAAGGACGACTGCTTCGGCGCCGCGGCGCGACGCGAGATCCTCGCGCGTCCCGGCCGCTGGCTCGCACACATACCTGCGAAGCTCCACGCCACGTTCGACTACTTCGGGGCCGCACCCTGGTACCTGCATGATGCAAACAAAGAGGCCTTCCCCTACGAGGCGAAGGTGCGGCTCGGCACGCTGGAGACGGTCACGTCGCGCCTCCTCCTCGTCGCGGCGCTCGTCGGGGTCGCGCGCACGGCCGCTCGGCGACGCCACGTCGTCCTCGCCGCGGTCGCGCTCGGCGCCGTCTCCTGCTTCACGGTGCAGGCCTGGCCGGCCTACGTGCTCCTCGGCGTGCTCGCGCTCTCGCGCTGGCGCGATGGGCTCCTCTACACCTACGCGGGCGCGGTCCTGCTCGGCACCGCCGCGACGCACGCCGTGTTCTTCGGTGCGGGCCGGTACGGCCTCGTCGTCGTGCCCTTCGTGACCGCGCTGGCCCTTGCGCAACCGCCGGTGAGAGCCCATGCTTGGCTCCGTCGATGCCGTACAGGCGATCGCCGGTCTCCACCGGAAACGGTGGAACGGGAGGAAAGTCCGAGCTCCACAGAGCGCGATGCCGGCTAACGGCCGGTGGCGGAAACGCCAAGGAAAGTGCAACAGAGAATAGACCGCCCGGCTCTCGTTCCCTCGTGAGCGCGCGCCGGGTAAGGGTGAAACGGCGGGGTAAAAGCCCACCGCGTCCACGGTAACGGGGACGGCGAGGCAGACCCCATCGGGAGCAAGGCCACATAGGCGGGCACGCCGGAGCGAAAGCGAAGGTGGAGGACGGCTCGTTCGAGCCCGCGGGTAGGCTGCTCGAGACGGCCAGCAATGGTCGCCCTAGAGGAATGATACGCCGCTGCATCCAGGGCGACCTGGGCGCGGAACAGAACTCGGCTTACGGACGACGTCGACCGCGGAGGCTCCCGAAAGGGGGCCTTCGTGCATTTGGGAACCTGTCGATCATCCGTCCATGCGCCGTGCAGAACGTGGATCGTCCATGGACCACTGACCGCCGTCGTCATGATCGTCTCCGGCGTGGTCGCGGAATTTCGACATGATTCCGCCGTAGCAAGACGCGACAATCGTCAAAACACGCTGTTCAGTCATTGAGACGGGAGCTTTCTCGATCTCGGTCGTATGAACCGCCGACCCCATGGCGCGTCTCTCCAGCTCTCTCGCCGCTCTGCTTCTCCTCGGAAGCGTCGTCGCGTGCAGCGCCGACACGGGCAGTGAGGTCGCCACCACGAGCGAGAGCGGGCTCACCTCGAGCCAGCGTCCGGGCATGGGCGCCACGTTCTACGGCGACGGCACGACGTTCCGGCTCTGGGCCCCGAACGCGCGCCGCGTCTGGGTCGTGGGCGACTTCAACGGCTGGTTCCCCGAAGCGAACGAGCTCGGCAACGAGTTCAACGGCAACTTCAGCGGCGACGTGCCAGGCGCGCAGCGCTGGCAGAAGTACAAGTACGTCATCGAAGGGCCCGACGGCTCTCGCTTCTGGAAGGCCGATCCCCGCGCGCAGCGGATGGAGAACTCGTCCGGCTCGTCGATCATCCACGACCCCGGCGCCTACTGGTGGAACCACGGCGATTTCCATACGCCGGCGTTCAACGACCAGATCATCTACGAGATGCACATCGGCACGTTCACGTCGCCGTACGGCGGCGTCGGCGGCTGGAAGTCCGCGATGGACAAGCTCCAGTACCTCGCGGAGCTCGGCGTGAACATGCTCGAGGTCATGCCCATCGCCGAGTTCCCCGGCGATCGCTCGTGGGGCTACAACCCGTCGCAGCCGATGGCCCCCGAGTCGGCCTACGGCACGCCGGAAGAGATGAAGGCGTTCATCGACGCCGCCCACGGCAAGGGCATGGGCGTCATCATCGACGTCGTCGCGAACCACTGGGGTCCCAACGACCTGCCGATGTGGTGCATCTCCGGCGACTGCATGGGCAACGGCGGTCCGTACTTCTACACGGACTGGCGCGCCAGCACGCCCTGGGGCCACACGCGTCCGGACTACGGGCGCCAGCAGGTCCGCGACTACATCAAGGACACGGCCCAGATGTGGCTGAACGAGTACCACGCGGACGGCCTCCGCTGGGACGGGACCAAGTGGGTCCGCACCACGAGCGGCGACGGCTCGGACGACCTCGGCGGCGCGGGCACCGACATGCTCAAGTGGATCAACGACACGATCGCGCGCGAGCAGCCGTGGAAGCTCAAGTCGGCGGAAGACTTCGGCGACCACGACTGGCTGACGAAGCAGACGGGCTGGGGCGGCGTCGGGTTCGACTCGCAGTGGGACGGCGGCTTCGTGCACCCCATCCGCGCCGCGGTCGCGCAGCAGAACGACGAGTGGCGCTCGATGGCCTCGGTGAAGGGTGCGATCGAGAAGAACTTCAACGGGCAGGCCACGCAGCGAATCATCTACACGGAGAGCCACGACGAGGTCGCGAACGGCGAGTCGCGCCTCCCGGAGAAGATCTGGCCGGGCAACGCGGCGAGCTGGGCCTCGCGCAAGCGCTCGACGCTCGCGGCGGGCATCGCGTTCACCAGCCCGGGCATCCCGCTCATGTTCATGGGTCAGGAGTTCCTCGAGGACGGCTGGTTCAGCGCCGAGGATCCGCTCGACTGGTGGAAGGCCGATCACAACTTTCCGATCACGCAGCTCTATCGCGACCTCGCCCACTTCCGCCGCAACTGGCACAACAACACGCGCGGCCTTCGTGGCGACCACGTGAACGTGTTCCACACGAACGAGAGCCAGAAGGTCGTCGCGTACCACCGCTGGGATCAGGGCGGCCCTGGCGACGACGTCGTCATCGTGGCGAACTTCTCCGGTCAGTACTTCTCCGACTACCGGGTGGGCTTCCCGAAGGGCGGCCTCTGGTACTGCCGCATGAACAGCGACGCGAGCGTCTACGGCAGCGACTTCGGCAACACCCGCACCCTCGACACGAACGCGGACGGCGGCGGCCAGGACGGCCTCGCCCAGAGCGGCAGCTTTGCGCTCGGCCCCTACAGCTTCGCGATCTTCTCGCAGTAGGTCGTAACGCCCGCCTTACGCGCCGAGGCCTGGTCGATCCGGGGGCCTCCTGAGACGCCGGCGAGCAGGGGGATGATCCTCGTACAGCCAGGCGCGATTTGGCCGCAAAAAAGGCGGCTCGCAGACGACTCGCGGTGGGCACGTAGACCGCCGTGATCCAGACGATCAGTTCCCGAGAAAACCGGGGTCTCGATGCGCGTTCGAGACGGCCCGGTCCTTGCTGAGGGGAATGGCAGATGCTTTCTCGACTGACGGTCGTTGCGCTGATGCTCGCTCTTGGCGCCGTCGCTTGTGCTCCTCCGGCTCTGGACGCGGATCACGCCTCGAACTCGAGCGCGGAGACCGGCGGCAAGAGCAGCAAGTCGAAGGGGAAGAGCAAGACCCCGGCGAAGGCGGACGCGGACGACGACGACCTCGGTGATGATGACGAGACCGCGGCGCCGAAGGGCAAGACGCAGAGCGGCACCCCCGACAAGACGGCTGGCACTCCGGCCGCCACCAGCGCGCCGGCCTCCTTCGCGGCCGTCTACTCCGCCCTCAACCCCTCGTGTGGCAGCTGCCACCTCAGCGGCGCCGCGAACGCGCCGGTCTTCTTCGGCGATGATGCAGCGGGCTCCTACCAGCCCTTCAAGGACATGAACTTCGCCGTCGATCCCAGCCCGCTCGCCACGAAGGGCGCGCACGCCGGCCCGGCGCTGACGGCGGAGCAAGACTCGGCGGTCGCGGCCTGGGTCGCGGACGAGACGAAGTAGGGCTCGTACGGCCTCCGGGGCCGGCGTCGAACTGGGCCCGCGCGCAATGCGCCCGGCTATGCTCGGGTGGGATGCGGCGAGATGTCTAGAGGCGGAGATCTCCCCGAGGGGACGATCGTGGCGGGGCGCTACCGCGTCCTCCGCACCGCCGGCTCGGGCGGCATGGGCGTCGTGTACGTCGTCGAGCACGTCAACACCGGCGGCCGCGCGGCGCTGAAGATCATGCGCGGGCGTGCGACGCAGCGCGCGGTCGAGCGCTTCCGGCGCGAGGCGCGAGCGTCGGCCATCATCCAGAGCGAGCACGTCGTCCGCGTGACGGACGCGGACGTCGCGCCCGAGCTCGACGACGCGCCTTTCCTCGTCATGGAGCTCCTGGACGGAGAGGACCTGTCGGATCGCCTCGCGAAGGTCGGCCGGATGGGGGCGCAGGAGACGGTCGAGATCCTCGCGCAAGTCGCGCGCGGTCTCGATCGCGCGCACGCCGCCGGCGTCGTGCATCGCGACCTCAAGCCGCAAAACATCTTCCTCCATCAGCGCGAGAACGGCGCGTTCGTCGTCAAGATCGTCGACTTCGGCATCTCGCGGATCCAGCACAAATCCGACGGTCGCGAGGTGACCGGCCTCACCCGCGCGGAGGACATCTTCGGTACGCCGTCGTGGATGTCGCCCGAGCAGGCGATGTCGATGCACCACGCGGTCGGACCGGCGACCGACGTCTGGGCGGTGGGGCTCCTCGCGTTCAAGATGCTGCACGGCAACTCCTACTGGGGAGACCGCGAGGCGCCGCAGATCCTGACCGCGCTCCTGCAGCCGACCCGCACCGCGCCCACCGTGCTCGACCCGACCCTGCCCAAGGCCTTCGATCGGTGGTTCCTGAAGAGCTGCTCGCGCGAGCCCGAGCGACGGTTCCAGAGCGCGCTCGAGCAGGTCGAGAGCCTCGCCGCAGCGCTAGGGGTCGAAGGACCACGCCTTGGCGCGGCGCCCGCGCTGGGCACTCCGAGCGCGCGGGAGTCCGAGCGCGAGCCGACGTCGACGACGGGCGGCCTCGAGCTGACCCCGCCGACCGGGGTAAGTCATCCGATCGCGGCGCGGGCGGCGACGGCTCCTCCGCCGGACGCCCACCGCGACTTCGGCGCCGAGGACGACCTCGAGGGACCGACCGCGCACACCAAGGCAAGCGCTCACCGCGACTTCGGCGCCGAGGACGACCTCGAAGGTCCGACCAAGCACGGGAAGAAGGCGGGCGAACGACGCGGGCCCGCGGAGCGCGTGGAGGTCGAGAGCGATGCGGCGGCGGTCCTCGACTCGCTCGACCCACCGACGACGCCGCGCCAGGCCCCCCTCACGCGGCAAATGCTCACGAGGACGGCGAGGCTTCCGTCCACGTTCCCGGCCGAGACCGCGCCGGCGCCCGTGCCCTCCTCGGTGCTCACGACCTCGCCCGCGGCGGCGTCGCTGCTGCTCGCGCCTTCGGCGGCCCCGCGCTGGAGCGAGGCGTGGGCGAAGCACATCGTGTGGGCCGTGCCGACGCTCATCTTCGGCGGCGTCTTCTTCGGCGGTCTGTTCTGGATCCTGTCGCCCGATCCGCCGCTGCCCGGCGCGCCCGCGTCGTCGCACCGGGCGCCCGCGCCGGCCCCGACGCCGAGCGTCTCCGCGATCGAGCCGGCGCCGCCCGTGATCGAAGAGCCCCCGACGATCACGCCGGCCGGGCCGAACCCACGGCCGAAGGGCAAAAGGCCGCCCGCCGCCCCGTCGCCGAGGCGCGATGCGTTCGATACGCAGAAGTGAGAGAATCGCCGTGACGTGCGCGTTCGGGGGTTCGCAGGAATATTTGCATCATGCACGCTATGCACGAGCCTCGTGCTGGCCGCGCCCACGGACGAAGAGAAGGCGATCGCGCGGACGCTCTTCGAGCAGGGGCGATCACTGGCGAAGGCGGGGCAGTGGGCGGAGGCGTGCCCGAAGCTCGCGGAGAGCCAGCGGCTCGATCCAGGAATGGGCACGCTCTACAACCTCGCGGACTGTCACGAGCACGTCGGTAAGCTGGCCGCGGCCTGGGTCGAGTTCTCGGAGGTCCTCGATCAAGCCAGGCGCGCCGGCCAGGGAGAGCGCGAGAAGATCGCGCGCGAACGCGTCAACGCGCTGAACGGGCGCATCACCAGGGTCACGCTCCGGCGAAAGGAGCCGCTTGCTGCCGGAGGTGACGTCATCCTCGACGGCAAGCCGGTCGGGAGCGCCGTCATCGACGTACCGCTGCCGATCGATCCGGGGGAGCACAAGGTGGCGGTCGTCGAGAACGGGCAGAAGACGCCCGACCGATCGTTCACGGTGCCGGCCGGCTCCGCACAAGGCCTGGAGGTGGAGCTGCCGCTCGCGCCGCCGCCGCCCCCGCCGCCAGCGCCGGCGCCTCCCGCCGAGCCCCCGCCGCCGCCGCCGCCGCTCGCGACGCCGGTGGGGACCTGGCACCGCCCCGTGGCGACCGTCGGCCTCGGCATGGGCCTCGCGGCGCTCGGGGCCTCCGTGGTCCTGGGCTTCGTCGCCAAGGGGCAGTGGAGCGACGTCGAGAAGCAGTGCCCCGATCGTCGCTGCACCACGCCGAAGGCCTACGAGGGCTGGGAGCAGGCGCAGGGGACGGCCACGCTCGGCACCGTGACGTTCATCAGCGGCGCGGTGATCGTCGCGGCGGCGACGGTGCTCTGGCTCGTCGCGCCGTCACCGTCATCGCGCGCGGCCGCGCGATGACGCGCGTCGCCGGGGGCGCGGCGCTCGCGGGCGCGGTGCTGCTCGGCTGCGCCGCGGTGTTCGGCATCCCGTCGGACGTCGAGCGCACGACCGAAGCGGGCGTGGTCGTCGTCGATGCCTCCGTCGTCGACACGGGAAAGGACGTGAGCCCGCCGCCGCCGGCATGCGACCCCGCCGCAGAGCTCGGGCCCGCGATCCCCGTGCTGGCGACCGCGGAGGTGGAGGCGAACGCGCGGCTCGGCGCGGACGAGCTCGAGATCTACTTCGAGGCGCTCCGGGCGCCCACGACGACGAAGAACCATTTGCTTCGCGCCTCGCGTGCGTCGCGGGACGGCACCTTTGGCGCGACCACGCCCGTGTTCGCCGACCTCGATGGGCCGGACACGCGGGAGTCGTCGCCGAGCATCACCGCCGATGGTCGCTCGCTCTTCTTCTTGCGTGAGAGCACGAACGGGAGCGTCGACCTCATCCGCGCCACCAGGAACGGGACGGGCTTCGACTTCCCGGTCATTCTCACGCTCACGAACGCCGGTCGCGCCATCCGCGATCCGTTCGTGAGAGGGAACGGTGAGCAGATCTGGTTCGCGGCGAGAGAGACGGACACCTCCGACCTCGACCTCGTCGTCGCGTCGCGCGTGTCGGACACGACCTATGACGCGACACCGGCGGGCGCGAACCTGGCCACGCCCGACACGGAGACCGCGCCCGTCCTCACCCCTGACGGTCTGACGATCTTCTTCGCGTCGGATCGACGCACGCATCGCTTCACGGAGAAGGGTGAGAACCTCGACGTGTGGACCGCGAAGCGCTCGCTCGCCACGCTGGCCTTCGAGGAGGCGAAGGTGGTCCCCGTGGCGAGCGAGTCCGGTGTGGCCGAGACGCCGAGCTGGGTCTCGGCCGACGGCTGTCGCTTGTACTTTACACGCGGTGAAAAGGACATCTTCGTCGCCGCGCGAGGCCGCTAGAGCTAGAACGGGCAGGTCGGAGCGGCGAGGGCGCGCTTGCTCGTGTCCGCGTCGCACGGCGTGAACCCGGGGACCTGGCGCAGCGAGCCCGAGCCGAGGACGACGGCGCCGTCGCTCCGCTGCATGCAGGTGAGGTCGAGCGTCTGCGAGGTCGGACCCTGGCACGTCACGACGCGGCTGTTCGGCAGCTTGCAGTCGCGCTCGGGGGCGTAGAGCTGTCCCTCGCTCGCGGTGCACCCCGCGTTGCAAGGACCGTCCGAGACGGCGGGGCAGGCGCTGCCGCCGGTGCTGTCGGTGCGGGCGCTACAGGCGTAACTGAGCTCCTTGTTCGTGTCCGTGATCAGCGTGACGCGGCCCGAGAACGTGGTGCCGGCGAGCTGGTTCAGCAGCGCGGTGTTGCGGTCGAGCTGGTAGAGCTGGCGGACGCCGCGCGCGCTCGCGCCGGGCTGGGCCTGTCCGTCCGTCGCGATCCCGACGATGACCGAGCGACCCTCGAAGGAGTCATCGAAGCCCTGAAGCGTGACCGCGCCGTCCACGCCGAAGTCGGCGCTCGCGGTCTCGCCCTGCTGCGGAGAGCCGTTCACGTCGGGCTTGTAGACGATCGTGCTCCGCTTCTCGACCGCCCCGCCCGGCGTCGAGCGGAGCTCCACCTGGCACAGCACGTCGAGCGGCGTCACGCTCGCGCCGCGCGCGGGGGGCGTCGAGGCGTCCGCCTCGCAGATGTACTGGAGGTCGACGCCGCCGCCCGCAGGCGCGCCCGCGTAGACGAGACCCGTGAAGCCGTGATCGCCGATGAACTGCGCGGCGGGGCGCCGATCCCGCGAGATCCGGTACGTCTGCGTGCTCTTCTGCGACGGAACGTTGACGGTGAGGAGCGCCTCGGCCGCCGCGTCGGGGGCGGGGGTGAGGGTGATCTCGATGGTCGAGCTCGGGTACGTGATCGTCTGGCTCGTGGTCGCGTCGCTCCGCGCCGTGAACGTCTGCTTCGAGAGCTCGTCGCTGGTGCCGGCCGCGCGCCAGTAGGTCGAGCATGTGATCCCCCACGGGCCGGTCGCGGACGAGCCGTCACTCTGCTGGCCGTTGCCGGCGCCCGGCGTGGAGGCCTGCGGAGCCTGACCAAGAGATACGTTGCCCTGACAAGCAGCGATGAGCCCGATGAGGGAAAGACAAGCGAGTCGTTTCATGACGTCCTCCGATCCAGTGATGGGGACGACCCCGGCTCGTGATCGCGAAATCGACGTGACGCGTCGATCGTCGTGATCATTTCTCGGCCGCGCCGACCACGCTGCGGAGATGCCGCGCGTGCGCTCCGGCGGGATCGCGTGCGAGGAGCTGCGAGGCGAGGCGGCGGCCGGCGGCCTGATCGCCGCTCGCGACGAGCGCGTCGACGCGAAGGACCTCGGCCTCCGTGCGCATGGGGCCGTTCGGAAAATCGCGATCGTGCTGGTCGAGCGTGCTCAGCGCGGCGCGCCCGTCACCGGCGGCGAGGGCGCGACGCGCGACGTCGATGGCGTGGACCTCGCGGGCGAGGGGGCTCGGCTCGGTGTCGCTGGCGCTCGCGGGCGGCGGGCTCGCGACCGCGGGGCGTGGCCTCGCCGTGGCGGCCGCGCTCACAGAGTCGGCCGGGCGCATCGTGCTCGCCGCCGCTTCGACGCGAGGCTCTTCCGGCTCGGGCGGCGGGATCTCGTCGTGACGCATCCGTGCGGAGTCGATCGCGGCGGTCGCGAGCGGCTCGGCGGTGCTCGCGGCCAGGACCGGGCGAGGGGCCTCCGAGCGCGTCGCGACGGCCGCCGTTCCTCCCACCGCGAGCGTGACGGCGGCCACGCCGACGACCTTGGTCCAGAGACCGATGCCCGCGATCTTCGCGGTCGCGGCGGTGGAGCTCGTCGCCGTCGCCCCGGCCGCCGCCGTAGCGGTGGCGGTCGTGGCGGCCGCGCCGACGCCGAGCCCCAGCGCTCCCGCGACGCGGGCACGCGCCGCGGCCGAGGGCGCGTCGCGGCGGGCGGACGCGAGGAGATCGCCTCCCAGGCGCTGCGGGTCGGACTCGGTCTCGGGATCGCTCATCGCTTTTGCAGCCTTTCGATGCGGGCCTGAAAGTCTTCGCGTGCGCGGCGGAGGCGCGACGACACCGTGCCGGTCGGGATCTGGAGCAGCTCCGCGATCTCCGCGATGGAGAGCTCCTCGATCTCGAACAGCACGAAGACGGTGCGGAGCTCGAGCTCCATCGACTCGAGCTCACGGTCGAGCATGGCGCGGGCGTCGAGCTGCTCGACGAGGTCGTCCGGGCGCGGGCCGCCCTCGAGCTCCTCGCCCGCGTCGGCGTGAGGCACCTCGCGGCGGAACGCGGCGCTACGGCGGATGTCCGACGCCACCCGGAGGGCGGTCCCGAAGAGGAAGCTCCGTTCGCTCCGGGGCTGGATCGCATCGAGCTTGCTGGAGGCGATGACGAACACCTGCTGGGCTGCGTCGTCGGCGCGATCGGCAGGCAGCCCGAGCCGCCGCAACGAGCGCCAGATGAAGTCGAAGTGCGCCTCGAACATCGCGCGCAGCCGATCCGCCGGCGCCGTCGCGGGCGGCGCGACGGTCTCGGGCGCGACGGCGAGCGCGAGGTTCATCTCCTCGTGATGGGAGGAGACCGCGTCCTTGATCACGGAAACCGCACGCTCGCGCCGGCGCGGCCGAAAAGACCAATGATTGGCGCCTGATACACGTCGAAGTTCGGCAAGAAGAAGAACTGCTCACGGTACAGCGGGGCCATCGCGCCGGCCTCCATCTCGATCGCGAGGAAGCCGACCGGCTCCCAGGCCAGGCGCCCGTGGAGATCGAGGGCGGCCCACGGGCGGGAGGGATCTCTCGCGTTCACGACGCCGCCGCCGGCCCGGGTCGACACGACCCCCGCGGTGAAGCCGGCGCACGGATGGAGCGCGAAGTTCGATGCGAGATGCACGCGAAGGGGGCACGCGTCGAGCGCGCCCACCGTCCAGCTCAGCGACGCGCTGCCGAACGCGAGCTCCTGATCGAGCTCGAGGCTCCGCCCGAAGCTCCCGCGTAGCGACGGGGCGAAGATGGCGGCCCGATCACGGAGCATGACCTCGGCGAACACGTGCCCGCTCGGCACGAGCCCGGAGAGCGCCGCCGCCTCGACCGCGAGACCCGCGCCGGAAGCGGGTCTCGGCGCGCGGGCTCGGGCGGCCGGCTCGGCGCAGGCGGAGCGGGGGCCATCATGACGATCGCGGGAGACGGCGCCGGCGCGCTCGTTGGAGACGGGGATGCCGACGGGGCCGCGGCGGAAGGCGCGACCAGGGAGGAGGCCGAGCGCGCGGAGATGTCGGCAGGCGGTGGACGCGAGCGGATCGACGGCCAGGGCGGCGCTCAGCCCGAGCGCCTCGACGACCTCGGCGCACGACACCGCCTCGACGACGCGCGGGCCTTGCTCGTGCCGGCCTCCTCGAAGTGGAGGTGCCTGATGGACCCGCGCCCGGCGGGGGCGACGCGGACGACGAGCGCGCGCGCGCGCCTCGCCCTCGGCCGGCGCGCGGACGCGGGCGGTGCGCGCGCGAAGCTGCGCGAAGAACGTGCTCGCGCCCGGACAGGCGGGGGGCGCCTCGTAGCGGAGGGCGAGCGGTTCGGTGGGGACCGCCGCGCTCTCCTGCGCCCACGCGCTCCCGGCGAGGAACGCGAACGCCAGCGCTGTCCACCCGAGCCGAGGCATGAGGCGGCCGACCATACCCAAGCCGAGCGGCGGGCGCGACTACGCTCGCGCCCGCTCCGCCGCTAGGACGCTGGCTCGTAGCCGAGATTCGGCCCGAGCCAGCGCTCGACCTCGTGCAACTTCATGCCCTTGCGGCGCGCGTAGTCCTCGGTCTGATCGCGATCGATCTTCCCGAGCGTGAAGTAGCGCGCCTCCGGGTGTGCGAAGTAGAGCCCGCTCACGCTGGCGCCCGGCCACATCGCATAGCTCTCCGTGAGCTTCATGCCGGTGTGGCGCTCGACGTCGAGCAGCTTCCAGAGCGCCTCCTTCTCGGTGTGATCGGGGCACGCTGGATACCCCGCCGCGGGGCGGATCCCGCGGTATTTCTCCGCGATGAGGTCCTCCTTGGAGAGATCCTCGGAGATGCCCCACGCCTTGCGTGCAAGCTCGTGCAGGTATTCGGCGCCCGCCTCCGCGAGGCGATCCGCGAGCGCCTCTGCCATGATCGCGTTGTAGTCGTCGTGCTCCTTGCGGAACGACGCGCAGAGGGCCTCGAGCCCGATACCCGCGGTTACCGCGAACGCTCCGATGTGGTCGTGATGGCCGGCGGGCGCCACGAAGTCAGCGAGGGAGCGGTGCGGCTCGCCGCCCTTGTGCTCCGACTGCTGCCGGAGGAAGTGGAACGTGGGGCCGCCGTCCTCGAGCACGACGTCGTCTCCCTCGGCGTGGGCGGGGAAGAGTCCGTAGATGCCCTTCGCGGTGAGGAGCTTCTCGTCGACGATCCGGTCGAGGAGCAGGTTTGCCTCGTCGAAGAGCTTCTTCGCCTGCTCGCCGTACTTCTCGTGGGTCAGGATCTTCGGGTAGACGCCCTTCAGCTCCCACGTGTGGAAGAACGGCGTCCAGTCGATGTACTCGCGCAGCGTGGCGAGCGGAATGTCGGGGAGGTCGACGATGCCCGTCTTGTGGGGCCGGGAGATGTCGTCCTTGCGCCACACGATCGGGGTGCGGTCCGAGCGGGCCGTGTCGAGCGCGATGAGCTCCTTCTTCGTGCCAGAGTGGAGCCTCCGCAGCTGCTCGTAGTCCTTCGCGAGCTCCGCCTCGAAGGCGGCGCGGCCCTCCACGGAGAGGAGCGACGTCGTCACCGGGACCGCGCGCGAGGCGTCGAGCACGTGCACCACGGGGTTCTTGTACGACGGCGCGATCTTCACCGCGGTGTGCGCGCGGCTCGTCGTCGCGCCGCCGATGAGGAGCGGCAGGTTCATGCCCTGGCGGTCCATCTCGCGCGCGACGTGCACCATCTCGTCGAGCGACGGCGTGATGAGGCCGGAGAGCCCGATGACGTCGGCCTTCTCCTCCTTCGCCTTCTGCAGGATCTTCTCGCACGGGACCATGACGCCCATGTCGATGACCTCGTAGTTGTTGCAGGCGAGCACGACGCCGACGATGTTCTTTCCGATGTCGTGGACGTCGCCCTTCACGGTGGCGAGGACGATCTTGCCCTGCGTTCGCACCGCCTGGCCGGCTTGCGCGGCGGCCGCCTTCTCCGCCTCCATGAACGGGGTCAGGTAGGCGACCGCCTTCTTCATCACGCGCGCCGACTTCACGACCTGCGGGAGGAACATCTTGCCCGCGCCGAAGAGGTCACCGACGACGCTCATGCCGTCCATGAGGGGACCTTCGATGACGCCGAGCGGCTTGCCCAGCTTGGCGCGCGCCTCCTCGGTGTCCTCGTCGATGTACGTGTCGATGCCTTTCACGAGCGCGTGTGAGAGGCGCTCCTCGACGCTGCCCTTGCGCCACTCTTCCTCTTCCTTGGCGCTCTTCGTGGTGCCGGCCGCCTGCGCCTTGAGCTTCTCGCCGTAATCGACCAGCCGCTCCGTGGCGTCCGGGCGCCGGTTCAGGAGCACATCCTCGACGAGCGTCTTCAGCGGCTCCGCGATCTCCTCGTAGACCTCGAGCATGCCCGCATTGACGATGCCCATGTCGAGCCCCGCCTTGATCGCGTGGTAGAGGAAGGCCGAGTGCATCGCCTCGCGGACGACGTTGTTCCCGCGGAAGCTGAAGGAGACGTTCGAGACTCCGCCCGACACCTTGGCGTGCGGGAGGTTCTGCTTGATCCAGCGCGTCGCGTTGATGAAGTCGACGGCGTAGTTGTTGTGCTCCTCGATCCCGGTCGCGACGGTGAGGATGTTGGGGTCGAAGATGATGTCTTCCGGGGGGAAGTCGATGCCGCGCAGCAGGTCGTAGGCGCGCTTGCAGATGCGGATCTTGTCCTCGTAGGTCGCGGCCTGGCCCTGCTCGTCAAAGGCCATCACGACCGCCGCCGCGCCGAAGCGCTGGACGGTGCGGGCGTTCGTGAGGAAGACCGCCTCGCCCTCCTTGAGGGAGATCGAGTTGACGATGCCCTTGCCCTGAAGGCAGCGTAGCCCGGCCTCGATGACGCTCCACTTCGAGGAGTCGATCATGAACGGGACCTTGGCCACCTCGGGCTCGCTCGCGAGCAGCGAGACGAACTTCGTCATCGCGGTGGGGCCGTCGATCATGCCTTCGTCCATGCAGATATCGATGACGTTGGCACCGTTCTCGACCTGCTGGCGAGCAATCGCGACCGCCGCTTCGTAGTCGCCTTCCTTGATGAGCTTCGCGAACTTCGGCGAGCCGGCGACGTTCGTGCGCTCGCCGATCATCATGAAGGACCCGATCTGCTGCGTGAACGGCAGCGAGCCCGAGAGGCGGAGGGGACGCGGCTCGGTGGCTTCCCAGAGTCTCGGAGCCTCCGGAGCCTCCGAGGCCCCCAAAGTCTCGCCATCGCGCGAGCCGTCGTGCGGATCGAGCGGGCGCGGCGGCAGGCCGGCGACCGCCTTCGCGATCGCGGCGATGTGCTCGGGGGTGTTCCCGCAGCAGCCGCCCGCGATATTGAGGAGGCCGGCGGTCGCGAACTCCGCGAGGAAGCGGCCCATGTCGGGCGGCTCGAGGTCGAAGCCGGTGGGTGAGAGCGGGTTGGGGAGGCCGGCGTTCGGGTAGGCGGAGATGGCGGCGGTCGCCTTCGCGCCGAGCTCGGCGAGGAAGGGGCGCATGAGGTCGGGCCCGAGGGAGCAGTTGAGGCCGATCGAGAGCGGCCGCGCATGCTCGACCGCGTTCCAGAGCGCCTCCACCGTCTGGGCGGAGATCATCGTCTCGCCGCCGCGGCCGACGGCGGCGGAGATCTGGATGGGGAGGCGCACCTTGTCCTCGACGAAGACCTCCTCGATGGCGACGAGCGCGGCCTTGGCGTTGAGCGAGTCGAAGATGGTCTCGACGAGGAGTGTGTCGACGCCGCCCGCGATGAGCGCGCGCACCTGGTGCTTGTAGGCGTCCTTCACCTGGTCGAAGGTCACGACGCGGAAGCTCGCGTCCTCGGCGTCCGGGGAATTCGAGAGCGAGACGGTGAGGGGGCCGATGGCGCCGGCGACGAAGCGAGGCTTCTTGTCGAGGAGCTCCGCCGCCTGGCCGGCCTGCCGGCACTGCTTGGCGGACTCGAAGTTGATCTCCCAGGCGAGGTCGTTCAGGAATTTGTCCTCGAGGATCTGGGCATAGAACGTGGGATCCTTGCGGCCCCCGGTCTCGCGGGGGTCGTCGACGAAGAACTCGCTCTGGGAGATGCTCGTGGCGCCGAAGGTGTTGGTCTCGACGATGTCCGCGCCGGCCTCGAGGAAGCGGCGGTGGATGTCGATGATCATCTTCGGCTGCGTGAGGCTGAAGAGGTCGCCGTTGTTCAGGAGGTCCTTCTTGGCGTCGGCGAAGCGGGCGCCGCGGATGTCGCTCTCCTTCATCCCGTACGTGCGAATGGTGGTGCCCATCGCGCCGTCGATGATGACGATGCGTTGCTGGAGGAGCTCTTCGAGGGGATGCGTCATGACTCAGCTCTTTTTCTCGCCGACGGCGAGGACGGTCTGAAAGTGGGGCTTCTTCGTCTCGCGGGTCGCGATGCCCGCGTGCTTCACGTGGAGCCTCGCGCGGCCGAGCATCTTGCGGAGCTCAGCCCCGGAGAACCCGGGGTGCCGCTCGCCGTACGCGGCGGTGATCTCGCGGTGCTCGTGACGGTCGAGCGAGAGCACGACGACGCGCCCGTCCGGGCGTAGCACGCGCGCGCACTCGTCGAGCACGCGCCTCGGGTCCTCGGCGTATGCGAGCGTGTGGAACACCAGCACGTCGTCGAACGAGGCGTCGGCGAAGGGCAGCTCCTGCGCGTCGACGACCTGCGCCGTGAACCCGCGCTTCTTCGCGGCGGCGATCATGCGCGCGCTCGTGTCGACGCAGGTGAGGGAGCGGCAATAGGGCGCGAGGAAGCTCGCGGCGGCGCCGTCGCCCGAGCCGACGTCGAGCACGTCGCCAAGGCGGAGCAGCGCGGCGATGCCTGTCACCAGCGACTGCCACGTGCGCCCGGGGGAGTAGTGGCGCTCCATCTCGCCGGCGACGGCCTCGGGGAAGCGTCCGAGCTCGTCGAGCCGCCTCCGGTCCCCGGCCAGGATGGGGTCCTCGCCGCGGGTCGCCTCGTCGAGCACGACCTTCGCCGTCCCGGACAGCTTGTCGACGGCGAGCGCGTAGAACGCATGCGCCCCATCACGCCGGTCGCGAACGAACCCGCCCTCGCGAAGCCGGGCGAGGTGTGTCGACACACGCGACTGCGAGATCCCGGTGACCCGCACGAGGTCCGAAACCGTGAGCTCTCTCTCTCGCAGAAGTGCACAAAGCCTCAGGCGATTCTCGTCGCCCAGCAGGTTCAGCGTCCCGACCGTCCGCGCCAGCTCCACAACATCTGGATATCAGGATAAGCAAATGGGTGCAAACAGCCCACCCATCTCATCCATGAATAATGGCTCCCACCACTATGAGCCTCCTTCATGACCGCACCCACGTTGCGGACGTGAAGTTGTGAATAATATGCTGCGGCTATTATGCACAAGCCTTATGATCGTACCGACGTTGCGGGCATGGGGATTTGGAATAGTGGGTGGGGGTGGTTATGCACGATGGTCATGATTGGGCCGGGAGCGTGGGGCGGTAGGATGAGGGAATGCTCGGGGCGATCATCGGCGGGGTGCTCTCCGCCATGTTTGGCGGGGTGCGGCGGCGGGGGCCAGTCGTGCCCGATGCGCCGAGGCCCGTGCCAAAGCCGGAGGAGGAGCGACGCGTGCGGCGCGCGTTCGAGGCATGGGCGAATCTGAACGGGTTCGTGCTTCGCGACGACGAGCGCGGGTACCGCGGGCGCCTCTCCGGACGCGGCGTCCTCGTGCGGCCCGGGCTCGACGGGAGCTCCGCCATCGGGGCGGAGGCGGAGGTCGTCATCGAGCACGACGAGACCGCCGTCTTCCTCGTCACCCCCAAGCGCCGCGCAGACCCCGCCGCGAAGAGCGACGTCGGCGACGCGCTCGTCCCGCTCTTCGACGACCCCACACTTGGCGCGCTGCGGTCGATCGCCGTCATCGACCGTGGCGTTCGGCTCGGCTTCAAGCCGCTCACCGGTCCCGCCGAGATTCAGAACGCGATCGACGTCGCGATCCGCGCCGTCGAGGAGCGCCTGCGCGCACGGCTCCGCGAGAACGCGTACCGATAGGACGCACAGCCCGCGTATCGATTCGTCGCCCCGCCGCTCGCCATCCTCACGATGCTCCTCGCAGAATGATGCTCCTCGCAGAGCTCTGCGGCGGGTCGCCCCTCGTTCTCCACCTCGCGGGCGGGATCTTCCTCGTCGCACGCGCCTCCCACGCGATCGGAATGCCGCGCCCCACGGCGAACTTCTTCCGCGCCGCGGGCGTGACCGGAACCTGGGTCCTCATCTGCTTCCTCGCGGCGTGGACGCTGTGGCTGCGACGCCGTGGCTGCGACGCGAACGTCAGTGCGTCGCGCGCTCGTAGCCGCGCTTGACGAACGCTTTCACGTCGTTCCACGCGCGATGCGAGCCGTCCTTCACGCTCTCCCACTCCTCCTTGAGCGTGCCTTCGAGCTTGTCGTCCCAGGCCTCGTGCTGCGCGCCGTAGTACGCGCGCGCGCCGTAGCCGTACTTCATCGGCTCCTCGACGTCGCTCCAGATCGGCTGCGTGACCGGATGCGTCGTCTTCACGTTCGGCTGGTCGCCAGGCGGGATCGCCTCGCTGCCCGTCGCCTGCTTCACCGTGTCCTCGACGCCCTGGTTGAGGTCCCGGCCGTGGCCCTGCAGGTCGACCTTCGTCTGCTCCCAGTCACGCCTCAGCGCCTCCTTCACGCGCTCCCACGAATTCTCGTGCCGATCCTTCGTCCACCACTTCGGTTGCCAGACTCGAGTGCCCATTCGTTCTGCCTCCTTCTCGGAGGCCCGGCGCTGCAAGCCGGGTGCCGTGGACCCGGGGCGCGTTACCGCGGGCGACGTGCGGCAGAGTCGCGCGTCACTCCATCCCGTGCTCGCGGAGCTTGTTGTAGAAGGTCCGCCGGCTGACGCCCAGAAGGCGTGCCGCCTTCGTGCGGTTGTCGCCCGCCTGCGCCAGCGCGCGCTGGACGGCGGTGCGCTCCAGATCGCGACGCTGGTCGTCGAGCGAGGCAGTCGCGCTGCTCGCAGCGGGCTTTCCGCCACCCTCGAGCTCGCGCACGATGTCGCTCTTCGAGATCGCGTGCGTGTCCGAGAGCACGAGCACGCGCTCGATGAAGTGCTCGAGCTGGCGCACGTTGCCCGGCCACGGCTGCGCGGCGAGGAGCGCGACCCCGGCGTCGTCGATGCGATCGCCCGCGAACGCGCGCACGAGGGCCGGGATCTCCTCGGGCCGTGCCCGGAGCGGCGGGACGTCCACGGGGACCACGTTCAGGCGGTAGTAGAGGTCCTCGCGGAAGTGGCCCTCCGCGATGCGCCGCTCCAGATCGCGGTGCGTGGCGGCCACGAAGCGAACGTCGACCTTCACCGTCTCGCGCCCGCCGATCCGCTCGAGCTCGCGCTCCTGGAGCACGCGGAGGAGCTTCACCTGCATCGACAGGGGGACGTCGCCGATCTCGTCGAGGAACAGCGTCCCTTGATGCGCGAGCTCGATGCGACCGGGCTTCCGCTGCGTCGCGCCCGTGAAGGCTCCTTTCTCGTGTCCGAAGAGCTCGCTCTCCAGGAGCGTCTCCGGCAGGGCGGCGCAGTGCACGACGACGAAGGGGCCGTTCTTGCGCGGACTCCGCTCGTGAATCGCCCGCGCCACGAGCTCCTTGCCGGTGCCCGTCTCACCTCGGATCAGCACCGTCGCGCTCGTCGGCGCGACCTTGTCCACCTTCGCGAGCACGGCCGGCATCGCGACCATCCGCCGCCCCACCGTCTCCGGAGGCGCCGCGCGGCGCGTGCGCGAGGCGGCAAGCGCCTTCTCGATGCAGAAGATCAGCTCGTCGCGCTCGAACGGCTTCTGCACGAAGTCCGCCGCGCCGCGCTTCATCGCGTCGACCGCGAGCGAGACCGAGCCGTGCGCCGTGACGAGGATGACCGGGAGCTCCGGGAAGCCGGCGCGCACGCGGTCGAGGAGCGCCACGCCGTCCATGCCCGGGAGCCGCACATCGGACAGCACGAGGTCGAAAGCCCGCTTCTCGAGCTGCCGGAGCCCGTCCTCGGCGGTCTCCGCCCACGCCGTGGCCCAGCCGCGCTGCTCCAGGAGACCGCGGACGACCTTGGCGATCGCAGCGTCGTCCTCGACGATGAGCACCGCGTCCACGTCGCTCAACGTATCATGCGCGCATGCTGCGGGAGGTGCGGGACTGGGCGTCGCTCCTCGCCGCGATCGGGACGCTGACGCTGGGCGCCATCGCGGCGCGTGGCGCTCGCCGGGATCCGCTGGCGCGCGCCATCACCGCGCTGTGCTTCGTGCTCTTCGGATGGAACTTCTCCGTCCTCGCACAGCGCATCGTGCATCATGCACGTGTCTTCGAGATCCTCGACTCCGTGTCGACGGCGCTCTCACCGCCGCTCGTGCTCGAGGTCGTCATCGCGTTCATCGGCGCGGGGAAGCGCCATCGGGGGGTCCGGATCGGCGCCTGGTCCGCGTTCGGCGCCCTCGCCGCGGCCTCCGTCCTCGTCCCCGACGAGCGCTGGTGGTCGCTCACGTTCCTCGTGTGCTGGATGAGCGTCTTCGCGTTGGAAGTGACGCTGCTGGTCCGCTATCTGCGGCGCGCCTCGGAGGCTCGCGAGAAGGCCCGCGCGCGCATCGTGCTGGCCGCGCTCGCGTTCGGCGGGGCGTGCTCGACGAGCGACATCGCCCGCGCGGTCGGCCTGCCCGCGCCCTACCTCGGCGCCCTCGGCACGGTGGTCGCGGCGGCGCTCCTCCTCACGCTCGTCGTCCGGCTCGACCTCTTCGAGCACCGGGTCACGGCGCGGACCTCGATCTACGTCATCGGCATGATCTCCGCCGGCGTCGTCTCGTATCTCGTCGTCCTCTCCGCCTTCGCGGAGCGCCTCGGCGTGCAGCTCCTCTTCGCCGTCTTCCTCGCCCTGATCGGCGCCGCCATCGCGCGCGAGCTCGCGCTCTCGCTCGCCGAGACGCGAGCACGGACGCAGCGGCTCGCGCTCGTCGGCCGCTTCTCCGCGCAGATGACGCACGATATTCGCGGGCCGCTCACCGCGCTCCTCGGCGCCGTCCAGCTCCTCGACGGAGAGAAGAACGAGTACCTGCAGCTCGTCGCGGACCAGGCCAAGCGCATCGCGGGCATCGTCGATCGCTACGACCGCATGGCGCGCGTCGAGCCCGTGAAGACGATCGTGAGCGTGAACGACGTGGCCTACGGCATCGCGCGGGCCCACGCGGTGGAGACGGCGCTCGCGGAGCCCGATCCGGAGCTCGACGCCGATCGCGCGCTCCTCGAGGCGGCCCTCGAGAACGTGGTGCGGAACGCGGTCGAGGCGACCGGGCAGGCCAGCCTCGTCCGCGTGGAGACCCGCAAGTCGTCTGGCTTCGTCGAGCTTGTCGTCATCGATCAGGGCCCCGGCATGGACGCCCGGGTGCTCGAGCGCGCGACGGAGGACTTCTTCACCACGAAGGCCAACGGCAGCGGCCTCGGCCTCGCCTTCGCCAGACGCGTGGTCGAGGCGCACGGTGGCGAGCTCGTCATCGCGAGCCGCCGGAAGGAGGGCACGACTGTGACCTTTCGATTCCCTGTGCAGCGCTCTGCAC
Organism: Labilithrix sp.; assembly: GCA_046351255.1. GTDB lineage: Bacteria > Myxococcota_A > Polyangia > Polyangiales > Polyangiaceae > Labilithrix. The sequence goes on along the minus strand of JAXLYU010000018.1, from coordinate 164,587 downwards.
AGTCCCTCGCGCGGATCCCGCTGAATTAGCGACATTTCAGGTCCGGCACGCGCCTGGCTTTGGGGCGCCGCATGCACTCGCTCCTCCTGGGCATGGCCCTCCTCACGACAGACTCCGTCGCAACGCCCGCCGGCGCGCCCAGCGACGCGCCGGCCGACGCGCCGGCCGACGCGCCCGCGCCGATCAGCAGCGGCGACCTCTTTCCCGGCCGCGGTCACGTCGACGCTGCCGCCGCGACGGGCCTCCCGTACTTCGCGATCGCCGAGGTCGGCGTCGGCCTCACGGACGGCATCGCGATCGGCGCGTTCGCCGGGGTGACGCCGTCGGTCTGGGCGTTCGGGCTCCGCCCGCGCTTTCGGGTCCGAGCAACGGAGCGTACGAGCTTCGTCCTCGTCTCCCCGATCGTCTACTACCCGGCCGCGAGCGCGCCCGGCATCCTCGGCATGGGGCGCGAGCCGTGGCTCCTCACGCGTACCGAGCTGTTCGTCGACCGCGCGATCGGCGAGCGCTGGCACGCCGCGGGCGGGATGGGGATCTTCGCGGTGGCGGCGACGAAGGCGATCGGGGATGTCCTCACCGGGCGCGACGTCGCGATGCCCGCCTACAACGGCGATCCCAGGGCAACGAAGGGCTTCGCGGGAGGCATCTGGAACTCGCTCGCCGCGCGTGGGAGCTACGCGCTCCAGCCGAGCACGCACCTCTTCGCGGAGGCCTCGCTCGTGATGAAGGGGGTCAAGCCCGCGGACGACGTCGGCGGGCCGCCCGTCGTCTTCAACGTCGGGGTCCAGCATGCGTTTTGAGCACGCGCTCCGTTCTCCAGCCTCGCTCCTGCTGCTCCTGCTCCTGAGCGCCTGCACGTGGGAGACGAAGCTCCCCGGCGACGAGATCCACGTCGACCCCGATCGCTCGCTGCTCGTCACGCAGGAGCTGCCCGCGATCACGCTCGATGAAGCGCTCGGCGGTCGCGCCTCGCCCTGGCCGAGCGCGGACTACCGGCTCCTCGCGGTCGTGAACCGCACGGATCTCTCGGTGATGCCCGATCGAGCAGCGGAGGGAGGCGAGGGCAGGCTCGTCTTCGGCCACGTCCGCGCGGCGCGTACGGTCATCGTCGAGTACGCGCAGCCGGGCCCCGCGAAGGCCTGGGCCGCGAGGTGGCAGGCGCTCGACGGCAGCCGCGCCGCGCTGGCCGCGCTCGTCGGCGGCTTCGGTCCGATCGCGCAGGTCCGCGCTGCCGATGGCGCGTCGGGCGAGATCGTCCTCCGCCAGTACGAGGTGACCGAGGGCGCGATCGTCGAGGGCCTCCTCCGAAACGAGCCCGACTACGCGCGCGTCAGCGCCGCGGAGCTCGACGCCTACGCGACGTCACGGTCCTCCGCGCTCGCGGACGGCACCGCGCTCATGCCCCGCGAGTGGTGGTCGTCCGCTGCCGTCGTGCGTCCCGCGCCCGCGAACGTCGCGCCGGCCGTCGCCCGCCAGACGTGCACGGGGTGCCACGCGAAGACCGAACACGGGTTCCAGATCGATCCGAGCACCGGTCGCCCGTCGACCTTCCTCGTGAGCCCGCGCGCGCCCTCCGACGAGCTCCGCCGACGTGCGGTGTGGATGCAGACGATGCTCGCTCCGTGAGAGGAGATCGCTCAGCGAGCGCTCGCGGAGGCCCTGGGCGCGGGCGGCCCCGCGTCGGCCGGCTTCGCGTCGCCGTCCTTGAGCACCGTCACCGCGTCGCCCTTGATCTCGAGGACCTCGACCTTGCCCTCGTAGAACTTCGACATGCCGGTGTCGATGCGCCAGGCCTTGCCGTCGCAGGCGGGGGCGATCCCGGGCTTCTGCGGGGTGTGCCCCATCACCATGCGCTTCGCGTTGAGGAGCGTGAGCGTCTCGTTCAGCGTCGCGCACTCCTCCTTGCCCGGGGCGGCGGAGTACATGCGGGTCCAGAGCGGGCCGTCCTCGGCCTCGATCTCCTTGGGTAGCTTGCGACGCTCGCCGAGGAGCCATTCGCGGGTCTGCGTGTTGATCATGTCGAGGCCGGCGCGCACGTGCTTCGGCAAGACACCGCCGTGGACGAAGATCGAGTCCCCGACGCGTGCGATCTCGGGACGCTCGGCGAGGATCTTCGCGTAAGTGCCGCCCGGCGCGAAGGCGTTCACCCGCCCGCGCGAGGTCGGGTCCGTCGGCTTCCCCGTGACCGCGTCGTCGCTGCGCGAGGGGATGTCGGAGAACGCGCTGAATCCGCCCGGCGTGACGTAACGGAAGTCCGCCTGCGCGTTCATGATCTCGTGGTTGCCGTTCATCGCGACGAGCTCGCCCCCCGCCGCCTTCGCTTCCTTCTTCAGGCGCTCCGTCAGGTCGAGGATCTTGCGATCGTCGTCGCCGCGGTCGAGGAGGTCGCCCGTCTGCACGACCACGAGCTTGCCCCCGATCCACGCGTCGTTCGCGTCGATCGCGCCGGCGAGGCGAAGCGCTCTCCGCGCCGCGTCGAGGTCACCGTGGAGATCGCCGATCGCGACGAGGCGCTCGGGCGCGGGCTTGCTGATGCCGAGGCTACCGACGGACGCGGCCGTGGCCGACGATGTCGAGGCGACGACGGGCTCCGGCTTCGACTCCGGCGTCTTTTCGCATCCGAGAGAGACGACACATCCGAGAGACGAGACGAGGGCGATCGCCCCGAGCCGAGCCCTTCGCATGCGCTGCGCGATCAATGCGCGGCGGCCGAGAGGATCGTGAGGATGATCACGATGCCGAAGATCACGCCCATGTAGATCGCGATCGCGCCGTTGTTGCTCTGGCCCGTCTTGCCATTGAAGCTGAACGAGCACTGGCGGCAGATCCGATGGTTGAGGATCGCCGGGCCGACCATACCGCCCCACCACGTGAAGGTCGGCTTGTAGATGTTCGGGCTCTGGCACTTCGGGCACGCCATGCCCGAGAACATGCCCTGCGGCCCCGCGAACTGCGGGCCGAACGCCTGCTGGTTGTACGGGTTCATCGGCGCGCCGAAGCCGCCGCCCGGCGGCGGTTGCCCGTAGGGGTTCTGAGGCTGGCCGTAGCCCTGCTGGGGCTGACCGTAGCCCTGCTGCTGTGGCGGCTGGCCGTAGCCCTGCTGGGGCTGACCGTAACCTTGCGGCTGTGGCGGCTGTCCGTAACCTTGCTGCGGTGGCGGCTGCCCGTAGCCCGGCGGCGGACCGCCCGGCGGCCCCTGCGGCGGCCCCCAGCCCCCTCCACCCTGCATCAGAACTTCACCGACGAGCCGCACCCACAGCTGCCGGTCACGTTGGGGTTGTTGAACTTGAAGCCCGAGCCGTGGACGCCTTCGACGTAGTCGATCTCGGTGTCCGTCAGGTACTGGAAGCTGAGGGGATCGACGAAGAGCTTCACACCCTTCGACTCGAACTCCTCGTCCATGTCCGTCGTCTGATCCTCGAAGTAGAGGTCGTACGTGAAGCCGGCGCACCCGCCGCCCACCACGCGAAGACGCAGGCCCTGCTCCGTAAGGGACTCCGCCTGCGCGATCTCCTTAACCTTGTCCGCGGCCCGATCCGTCATCGTGATCATGCGGCCACTATAGGCAAAATTTGCGTCACTCGCCAGGGGAGTGGCGGTCTCAGGGGCGACGGCGGAGCTTGTCGGATTCCGGAGCCGCGGACGCGGACGGCGCGGTCTTCGGGGGCGATGGTGCGGCGGAGGGGGGCGGACCTGCGTTGGTCGACCCCACCACGCGAACGACCAGGCCGCCGTCGCAGGTCACGGCGAAGCCGCTGGCCCCGAACGGGCTGAGGCCGACGACGCCGGAGCGAACCGAGGTCTTCGTGCAGAACGTCTCGCTCAGCGTGTCGAGCGCCCCGTCCGGGGCGATCGTGCCGATTCGCCCGTCGGTGGTCGCGAACGCGATTCCGCCGCGAGCGTCGACGATGGGTCCCACGTGGGGCGGCGCGGTGAGCGCGGGCAGGCCCCCGTCCGGCAGCACGTTCGGCACGAACGCGGCGACGGGGGCGCGGAGCAGCTCCTGACCCGAGGCGTCGATCGCGAGCACGAAGCCTCTCGTGTGGGTGAGCGCGCCGATCGTCGCGAGCGACGATCCGCCCGGGAGGTCGCGGATCGCCGGTGGGCCGAGGTACATGCCCTGCGGCGCGATCGACCAGGTCGAGCGCGTGCCGTGAGCGATGTCGACCTCGGCGAGGTGATTGTTCTCGATGACGGCCACGAGCGACCCGGACGTGGTCAATGCGACGCCGCCGTCGACGGGCGCGCCGAACGAGCCGACGCGGAGCGGCTCGCGCCCCGGCGTCCAGCCGAAGACGGCCCCCGTGTTCGTGACGGCGAGGATCTTGTCCCCGGACGCGAGCAGCGGCGCGGCGATCTGCTCGGGCAGCGTGACGCGCGAGCGAACGTTGCCTTCGCTGTCGAGGACGACGAGGTCGCTGAGCGTGGCCAGCACCATGCCGCCGTCATCGAGCGGCATCGGCGCGGCGCGGAGGTTGCGCTCGCCGCCGATGCGCGTCGTGAACCGCACCTGCTGTCCCGCGGCCGCGCGCCGGACGCCCATCGCATCGCCGCCGGAGGACAGAAACACGATCGTGCCGTCGGAGGTCATCGCGGCTGGCCCGACCTGCGAGGCGCCGATGCGAATCGAGGCCTTCTCGTCGCCGTTCTCGTCGAGGAACACGACGTCGCCGCGGGCCGAGACGACGGCGAGCGTGCCGTCTGCGGCGGCGAGGGCGGGCTGATCGAGCGAGAGCCCGGTGCTCTTTCGCCAGGCGATACGCAGCGGACCGGCCGGCAGCGGTGTCTTCGAGAGGCCGCTCCGATGCGCGTCCACGCGCTGCATTGGCATCCCGCCGCGCGGGGATCCGACGACGATGGTGCTCGGGCGGCGCGGATCCAGGCGCTGCGCTTCGGCGTCGCCGTTGGTCAAGAGCGCGAACGCGGCGACCCCCGCGGCGAGGATGCCGGTCACGATCGCGGGCTTGCGGAGGCTCTTCATTTGCGCGTCGCCTTGGACGTGATGGCGAGCGTACCCGTGACGGCCGGGACCGTCTTGTTGTTCCACGCGACGGTGCCCGCGACGTGGCCGTATGCGCGGATCGTGTCGCCGCGCGCGGCGCGGACGTCCTCGCCGACGGAGAGACGGAGGATGCATCCGCCGCCCGCGGCGCACGACTTCTTCTCTTCCACGACCATGATCGCGTACCCGGGCGAGCTCCTGATTTCGACGATTTCGCCGTTAATCGCTACCATCGCGCCGAGCTTGGAGGTCGGGTCCGGGCCGTAGGCGTCGAAGCCGAGCGGCGTGGTCGCGTCGATCGCCTTCGCCTGCGCGTCGAGCGAGGCGACGCGGGTCACCTTCGCGCGAATGGTGCGCGGCGCGAGCGGTGGCGCATTGGCGACGAGGGTGAGGATCTTCTCTCCCTCGGTGGGGAGCTCGGCGCGGATGGCGAAGCGGCCGTTGGCATCGACGGCGATCGTCTGCCCGTCGACCGTGACGACGCCGCCCGCCTTCGTCTGACCGACGATGTTGGCGGTCGTCCGGTCCGTGTAGAGGTCGGCGCCCGGCGCGTCCATGTGGAGCGGGACGACGGCGGCGCGCACGACGAGGGTGCCCGGCTCCGCGTTCGGCGAGCCCTTTCGCTTCACGGAGAAGCCGATCTTGCGGTCGATCGCCTTCTGCTCGTCGCTCGGGCCGAGCGCGTCGGACGAGACGTCGAGCGCGTACGAGCCCTTGCCCGCGGCGTCGAGGGCGACCGGTTTGTCGTCGACGAGGACCTCGGTGCCAGGGGCGGCTTCGACGCGCACGGTGACGACGGGCGGCACGGAGGCGAGCGTGGTGAGGTCGGCTTTCACGCGGTACGCGATCGGGACGTGGACCTTCACCGTCTCGTCGCGGCCGGCGCCCGGACGATCGATGGCGATGTCGAGGTCGTTCTCCCCGATCTTGAGCGGGATCGGGAGCGGCAGCACGGCCGTCGAGTCGGTGACGCTCGCCGACGAGGCACCGAGCGAGACCTTCGTCTCGTTGGGGCAGGACTCGCAGTGGATCTCGAGCGACTCTTTCCCGCTCTCGTCGAGGCGCGCCTTCGCGCTGAGCGGGGCGCCGGCCTTCAACACCACGACCGCGGCCACCGTGCCCATCGCGATGACGACCACGACGAGGATGGAGACGAGGACGACCGCAGAGATCCCCTTCTTCTTCTGCGCCAGCGGGGCGGGCGCGCGCGGCAGCGGCTCCTCGACGATGGGGGCTGGTGGCGGCACGATCGCCGGCACGGGCTGGAGCTGCGGTCCGCGGTTCGACGGCGGCGGCGCGAAGGGGCGGGACGACGCCGGCGGAGGCGCGACGCGCGGCTGCGACGGCGGCGCCGCGATGCCCTGGAGCGTACCGAGCGGGCTCGACGGAGCCGGAGCCGGAGCTGGCGCCGCGGCCGCGACGATGGGGTTGCTCGACGGCGCGGCCGCCTGCAGCGAGCGCTCCGAGTCGCGGATGGGCGCGATGCCCGGCAGCGCGACGCCGAGCATCGTCTTGAACGCGGGACGAATCGACTGTGGATCGGCGGGGACCTGCGACGGAGAGGGCTCCGAGGGCGCGGCCGGGGGGAGCTTGGGCGAGGACTCGAACGCCGGCTTGTCGAGCACGGCGTGCCCGACGATCGTCTTCAGGTTCTCCGCCTTGGCGTCGGGCCCCTGCATGCGTCGGGTCGACTCCGCCATGACATCGGCCGCCGTCACGGAGCCGCCGATCATCGTCGCGCCGAACATGGGCCGGCGGGAGGACGGGGGCGGCTCGGGCGTCGGCGGAGGTGCAGCGGCCACCAGCGGGACGCCCACCGCCGTCGCGGCGCCGATGCCGGAGCCACCGACGCGCGTCATCTCGGCAGCGGGGTCTGGCGGCGTGGGCACCGTGGAAGGCGCGGGGGCCGAGCCGGCGGCGAGGGGAACGCCGAGCGCGGTCGGCGCGCCCGCGGGCTTCGTCGGAACGGCGGACGGCGATGGCGACGATCCCGCGGCGATCGGGATCCCGACCGCGGTGGGCGCGCCGACGTGGGGAGCCGGCGTCGTGGGCACGGCAGAGGGGGCGCTGCCGACCGCTCCCGCCTGGGCCGCGGCGGCCGGCTTCGGCTCGGGCGCCTCCCAATCGAGGCCGGCGAGGATGCGGTCGACCGAGGCGTTGTCGGTGATGGTCCTGTTGAAGTCGGCGGACCCGAGGAGCGTCGGCTTGGCTTGCTGGGCCGGGTTCGGGACGGTCGAGGGAGCCGCGGAAGGCGTGGCCGGCGTCTCCGGTGCAGGGTCCCGCGTCGCCTCGTCCACCGTGGTGGGGACGCGCCGGGTCTGCTCCGGGTCGATGGTGTGCCCGCACTGTCCGCAGAAGCGCGCATCGGGCGACAGAGCTGAGCCACAGGCCGGGCAGGCGTTCATGGGGACGCGGGCACGCAGAAAAGCACATGCTAGGCTCCGCGGCGACCGAGATGCGCGTCTACGTGCTCGGAAGTGGGTCGAGCGGAAACGCGCTCCTCGTGGAGGCTTACCCCCATGACGACCGCTGCACGCGCGTCCTCGTGGAGGCCGGCATCTCGCCGCGCGTCGTGGGGACGCGGCTCGCCGAGCTCGGCGTCACGCTCGGACCTGGCGATCTGCACGCGATCATTGCGACTCACGAGCACGGCGATCACTTCGGCCACGCCGCGCAGCTCGCGTCCGCCTTCGGCGCTCCGCTCTACCTGCACGGCGGGATCACGGCGCCGGCCGGCGTCGCGGTCGAGCGATATCCGGTGGGTCGCGCGGTCACGGTCCGCGCGCTCACGCTCACCGCCGTGCAGGTCCCGCACGACGCGATGCAGGTCGCCGTCCGCCTCGACGACGGCGCGCGGGCGCTCGGCATCGCGACCGACGTGGGCCGGATCACGAACCCGCTCGTCGGCCTCCTCGCGGAGTGCGACGCGGCTCTCGTCGAGGCCAATCACTGCAGCGAGATGCTCGCGTTCAGCGAGTATCCCGACGTCGTGAAGCGCCGCGTGGGCGGCGGGCTCGGCCACCTGTCGAACGAGCAGACCGCGGAGCTCGCGGCGCGGCTCGTCGGCTCGCGCCTCGCCCGCATGTGGCTCGGCCATCTCTCCCGCACGAACAACTCCCCGAAGCGCGCCCTCGAGACGGTGGCGGAGCGCGCACGGCGCATCGAGGTCGAGGTGCTGCCGGAGCACGCGCCGATCGCGCTCGACGTGCGGCAAACGCGCCCGCATCAGCTCGGACTGCCGTTCGGCTAGCCGTCCTCGGCGCCGGCATCGCCGCATGGGCTGGCCTTCGCCGCCCAGCGCGACTAAATGCGCGTGCAGAATGAGCGAACAGCGCATCGTCCACTGCAAGAAGCTCGGGAAAGACCTGCCCGGGCTCGCCAAGCCGCCCTACAAGAACGACCTCGGGAAGCGCATCTTCGAGGAAGTCTCGAAAGAGGCCTGGGACATGTGGATCAAGGACTCGGTGAAGTTCATCAACACCTACCGCGTCGACCTCACGTCCCCCGAAGGACAGAAGTTCATGTTCGACCAGTGCGAGGTCTACTTCGGCTTCAAGGACGGCAAGCTGGCCGAGACCGCGTTCGTTCCTGCCGACCCCCACGCCAAGACCGACGAAGACGCCTGAGCTAGCCATGTCCGTCGCCGAGACCTTCCGCGTCACCCGCAAGTCGTTTCCTCCGCCGGAGGGACTGCCGAGCTCCGACATGCCGATGGGCATCGCGGGCTTCCGCTTCTCCGACCTCTTCGAGCCCGCGCGGCTGAAAGACCTCTTCGACGTGTTCGTCGGCGAGCTCGAGAAGACCTCGCCGGACGATGCGAAGACCTACGCCACCTGGCGGGCGGGCGCCTACGCGAAGCCGGAGGAGATCTCGGCCGCCATCCTCGCCGTGGCTCCGCACGTGAGCCGTTTCGTGGCGAAGCTCTTCCAGGTCGAGAAGGACGTGGCGGCGCTCGAGGCGGAGGTGAAGGACCGCACGCCGCTCTGGGCTTTCAAGAACGATTTCGCGAAGAAGCGCGTCTTGAAGGACAGCGCCGGGAAGGCGTGGAAGGGAACGTTCGCGGAGGCGAGCGCGATCGCGACGGCGGCCATCACGTCGCTCTTCCCGCAGCGTCCGGAGGCGGTCCTTCGTGGAACGCAGAGCTACCCGGACGAGGAGCTCGCGGTCGCGAAGGCGGTGCTCATGCTCGTCGAGGTCGACGAGACCGCGCGCAAGGCGGCGAAGGCGGGCGGCGCGCAGTGGACGGACGAGCTCCGCGCACGCGCGTCGACGGTGCGGAAGGCCCTCGCGCACGGCTTCAACATCCCGAAGCTGGCGGAGGACGCGGTCGCGGTGGCGGACGCGAATGCGCCCACGGACGCCGAGCACCACAAGGTCGTGGCCTTCGCGCTCGACGCGATCGAGGCCTGGCTCGCGCAGCGCCGCAAGGACCATCACGATCTCGCGTACCACTGGCCGTCGCTCCGCGTGGCCAAGGCGGTCGATCACCAGCACCTCGTCGAGCTCCGCCGGCCCGAGCCGAAGCTGCCCGAGCTCTTCGTCGGACCGGACGAGGAGCGCCGCGAGCGCGACGGCTTCCCGCTGACGGATCGCCGCGGCGACCCGCGTCAGGTGGAGCAGGAGATCGACTACTGCATCTACTGCCACGAGCGCGACAAGGACTCGTGCAGCAAGGGCCTCCGCGACAACAAGGCGAACGAGATCAAGAAGAACCCGCTCGGCGTCGCGCTCGACGGCTGCCCGCTGGACGAGAAGATCGGCGAGATGCACGTCATCCGTCGCGGCGGCGACGCGCTCGGCGCGCTCGCGATCGTGACCATCGACAACCCGATGTGCCCAGGCACCGGTCACCGCATCTGCAACGACTGCATGAAGGCCTGCGTCTTCCAGAAGCAGGAGCCGGTGAACATCCCGCAGATCGAGACGCGCGTCCTGACGGAGGTGCTCTCGCTGCCGTACGGGCTCGAGATCTACGGGCTCCTCACGCGCTGGAACCCGCTCGACGTCCGCCGCCCGCACGCCGCCCCGTACAACGGCAAGAACGTGCTCGTCGTCGGCCTCGGCCCCGCGGGCTACACGCTCGTGCACCACCTCACGCGCGAAGGCTTCGGCGTGGCGGCGGTGGACGGTCTCAAGATCGAGCCGCTCCCCGTCGAGCTGACGGGCGACGCACACACGCCGCCGCAGCCCATCAAGGACTTCGGCGCCCTCTACGAGGAGCTCGACGAGCGCGTGCTGCTCGGCTTCGGCGGGGTCAGCGAGTACGGGATCACGGTCCGCTGGGACAAGAACTTCCTGACGCTCCTCTACATCACGCTCGCGCGAAAGCGGCTGCTGCGCATGTACGGCGGCGTTCGTTTCGGCGGCACCGTCACCGTCGAGGACGCGTGGTCGCTCGGCTTCGATCACATCGCGCTCGCGGCAGGCGCGGGCCGGCCGACCATCATCGACATCAAGAACAACCTCTCGAAGGGCATCCGCAAGGCCTCGGACTTCCTGATGGCCCTGCAGCTGACAGGCGCCTACAAGCGGAGCTCGATCGCGAACCTGCAGATCCAGCTCCCCGCCGTGGTCATCGGCGGCGGCCTCACCGCGATCGACACCGCCACCGAGCTGCTCGCGTACTACCCGATCCAGATCGAGAAGGTCGCCGAGCGCGTGCGCAGCCTGGTCGCGGAGAAGGGCGCGGAGGCGGTGCGCGCCATGTTCGACGACGAGGAGTGGGGCGTCCTCACGGTGCAGCTCCAGCACGCGAAGGAGCTCGAGGAGGAGCGCGCGCTCGCGGCGAAGGAGGCTCGCGACCCGAAGCTCCAGCCGCTCCTCGACAAGTGGGGCGGCGTCTCGCTCGTGTATCGCCGCTCGGTGCTCGAGTCGCCCGCGTACCGCCTCAACCACGAGGAGGTGCAGAAGAGCCTCGAGGAAGGCGTCCGCTACATCGAGAACCTCTCGCCCACGGAAGCGGTGCTCGATTCGTACGGCCACGTGAAGGCGATGAAGTTCCGCCGCGCGCACGCGCCGGTGGAGAGCGACGACGGCGCGGCGCCCGAAGAGATCGAGCTCCCGGCGCGTACCGTCTGCGTGGCCGCGGGCACGAGCCCCAACACGATGTACGAGAAGGAGTACGAGGGCAGCTTCCTCCTCGACGCGAAGAAGCAGTACTTCCAGGCCCACAGCGCGGTGGGAGACGGCCCGCTCTCCGTGGTCGACAACCGCAAGGCGTCCGAGGCCTTCTTCACGAGCTACGATCGCGATGGCAAGCGCGTCTCGTTCTACGGTGACAATCACCCCTTCTATGCGGGCAGCGTCGTGAAGGCGATGGCGAGCGCGAAGCACGGCTTCCTCCACGTGGCGGGGCTCTTTCCGGAGGTCACGTCGCTGAGCTCGGCCGACCAGCCCGCGCGCGACACGAAGCTCCAGAGCTTCTTCGCCACCCTCGACGATGCGTTCGTCGCGCGCGTGGTCGAGGTGAACCGCCTGACGAAGACGATCGTGGAGGTCGTCGTGAAGGCGCCGATGGCGGCGCGCAAGTTCAAGCCGGGACAGTTCTACCGGCTGCAGAACTTCGAGTCCTTCGCGCCGAGCATCGAAGGCACGCGTCTGGCGATGGAGGGCCTCGCGCTCACGGGCGCGTGGATCGACGAGGGGAAGGGCCTCCTCGGCACCATCGTCCTCGAGATGGGCGGCAGCTCACGCCTCTGCGCCGCGCTCCGTCCCGGCGAGCCGATCGTGCTCATGGGCCCGACGGGTACGCCCACGCACGTGCAGCAGAACGAGACCTGCCTCCTCCTCGGCGGCGGCCTCGGTAACGCCGTCCTCTTCTCCATCGCGCGCGCAATGAAGGCGCTCGGCAACAAGGTCCTCTACTTCGCGGGCTACAAGAAGGGCGAGGACCTCTTCAAACAGGACGACATCGAGGCGCACACCGACCAGATCATCTGGTGCACCGACACGGGCGCCGAGATCACCCCGCGCCGACCGCAGGATCACCACTTCCGGGGCAACATCGTCCAGGCGGCGGTGGCCTACGGCAAGGGCGAGCTCGGCGAGCGGCTCATCAAGCTCTCGAGCGTGAACCGCATCATCGCGATCGGCTCCGACCGCATGATGGCGGCGGTGAAGGAGGCGCGTCACGGCATCCTGGCGCCGCTCCTGAACCCGCTCCACGTGGCCATCGGCAGCATCAACAGCCCGATGCAGTGCATGATGAAGGAGGTCTGCGCGCAGTGCCTCCAGAAGCACACGGATCCGAAGACGGGGAAGGAGAGCCTGGTCTTCAGCTGTTACAACCAGGACCAGGAGCTCGACGCCGTCGACTTCAAGCACCTCCACGACCGTCTCCGCGCCAACTCCATGCAGGAGAAGGTCGCGAACGCGTGGCTCGATCACCTGCTCGAGAAGAACCCGCACGTCCTCCGCATCTGACCGCGGCCCACTTCAGCGCGGCTTGTAGATCCCCGCGACGGACTTGCACGCGGCGCTGACGCCGAGGTCGTGGGCGATCGAGGCGTTCGAGGGCGGAGCCCACGTGACCTCGAGTGTGCCGTTGGCGAGCGCCGTGTACGTGTAGCCCGAGCAGACATTGCCCTCGTCGGTCGCGAGGAAGCCCGCAGGGTGCTCGTCGTCGGTCCTCGTGCGCGCGATGACGGCGCCGCCGCCGGAGAGGCTCGTGGGCGTGTCGCAGCCCGCGGGAACCGTGAGCGTCGCCGCGCTGTTCGGCTTCGCGTAGACGCCCGCCTTGGGCTCGCGGAACGCGCCCGGCTGCATCATCAGGTACTTGCCCTCCTGCGACCTGCACGCGGACGCGACCTCCGCGCCGAGGTGCGAGCCTGCTGGGGCGACCCAGGTCACGGTGACCTCGCCCTCGGCCGTCGTCGCGAGCTTGTAGCTGCCGCAGACGTCGCCTTCGGGGGCGCGGATGATGCCGCTCGCGTCGATCGCGCCGGTCGCCGCTTCCCCGAGGAAGTTCGCCGCGGAGCACGTGCTGTAGACCATGAGCATCTTGCCGTCGGCCACGTACTTGCCCGGCGCGATGGTGGCCGAACCCGTCACGTTGCTCTCCGCCGCCGCAGGATCGTCGGCCGCCTGGGCCGAGCAACCCCCCGCAAACATCGCGACCACCGCCAGCGGACCGAGCGAGAGCTTCATGTCTCAATAGGCTGACATGTCGCACGGTGTAGGCAAGGTCGAACGGACTCGGCTCCCCTGAAAATGTCGCCTGCTTACGTAAATCAATGAAACCGCGAAGAAAACTGGGCCTCGGGTAGCATCAGCCCCATGCGCCGCTTCGCGATCCTCGGGTTCGTCGCGTCCGTCGCCCTCGGCCTCGCGTCGCGGAAGCTCGGGCCCACGGGGCTCCACCTCTGGGACAAGAGCTTTGGCGACGCCGACTACGCGGTGATGTTCGGGTTCCTCGCGCTCGCGTGGCGGCCGGCGCTGCGGCCCTCGCGCGTCGGCGCGATCGCGTTCGGCATCTGTTTCGCGCTCGAGCTCTTCCAGCTCACGGGCCTGCCCAAGCGCACGCCGCAGCCGCTGCGCTTCCTGCTCGGCACCTCGTTCTCGTGGCACGACGTCGCGTGCTACGCGGTCGGCGCGCTCGCGGTCGCGGCCTTCGCGCACGTCCGTCGGCGGCGTTGAGCGCTCAGGCGGGGAGGAGCCCGTTCAGGACCTCGAGGCTCGCCACACCCGTGTGCCGCTTGTGCTCCTGCCCGCCCACGAACGAGATGATCGTCGGGACGGGGCGGACCTTGTACTTCATGGCGATCGCGGGCGAGTCGTCGGAGTCGATCGCGAGGACCTTCACGCGATCGCCGAGCTGGGCCGCCAGCTTCTCCAGCACCGGCTCGAGCGCTCGGCAGGGGCCGCACCACGTCGCGCCGAAGTCCAGGAGGACCGGCACCTTCGACTCGAGGACCTCACGCGCGAACGACTCTTCCGTGACCGTCGGCATCTTGCTCATGCCGGAATAGGTCGCGGGGGCGCGGCATCTTACGGAGGAAAAGAATTCGTAAGACGCGGCCGCCTCGACACCTAAGCTCGCTGGAGCCTCTGCCTTCATGGACGTCCTCGACACCTTCACCGACTTCATCCGCGCGAACCGCGGCGCCATCGTGCGTGCTGCGCAGCGGGAGGGGCTCTCCGCGGAGGACGCCGTCGAATGCGCCCAGGAGGCGCTGGCGAAGCACCTCCTGCTCATCCATCGCGGCGACGCCCCGGCGGCGAGCGACGAGTGGCTCCCGTACGTGACCACGATCGCGAAGAACACGGCGCGCAATCGCCGGCGGCGGCACGACGTCTCCATGCCCCACACGGTGATCGACGAAGACGCCGCAACCGTCGCGCTCACGCAGCACGCCACCGCGGAGGACCTCCTGGCGGAGGCGGAGGAGCACCTCCGGCTCCGCGCCTGCGTCGAGCGTCTTTGTGGGACGCAGCGCTCGGTCGTCACGCTGCGCTTCCTCGAGGAGCGCGCCGGCGAGGACGTCGCCGCCGAGCTCGGGATCACCCGCGCGCACGTCGACGTGCTGCTGCATCGCGCGAAGGCGCAGATCCGCGCCTGCATGATGGAATAGAGATAGAAACCATGGAGCTGTAAGCTCGAGCGTCGTGTGGCCGTGCAGACCTGTGCGTGCCTTCCGAGGGCGCGCACACTAAGGTTCGACGAGCACGCTCATGTCGATCCAGCCCACGCACGAAGCCGCCGGCACGCACGAGGGCGCGTTCCTTCGTCGCGCGGCGCGCTGGGGCGCGAGCGGCCCCGAGTGGTGGCTTCGCTTCGGCCCGCCCGTCTTCGGATGGATGGCGGCCGGGCTCCTGCCAGGCGCCCGGAACGCGGTGCTGCGGAACCTCGAGCGCGTACGTGGTCCCGCGTCTCCTGTGCAGAATGCACGGGATGTCCTCGCCACGTTCGGCACGTTCGCGTCGTGCATCACGGAGGTGCTCTCGAACGAGTCGGCGCGCGGGATGAAGCGCCCGCACGCGCTCGTCGTGGGGGAGCGCTTCGTGCGGGAGGTGGTGGAGGCGAAGCGCGGCATCGTCCTCGTGACGGCGCACACCGCGGGCTGGGACATCGTCGGCCCGCTGCTCGGAAAGACCTACGGGCTCGATCTCGTGCTCGTCACCCACGCCGAGCCCGACGCGAGCGCAGGCGACATCCAGGACGCCGCACGGCGGCGGGCGGGGGTGGCGATCGCGCGGGTCGGGGATGACCCGCTCTCGTCGTTGCCGCTGCTCCGGCACCTCCAGCGAGGCGGCGTGGTCGCGCTCCAGCTCGATCGCGTGGTGCCGGGCATGCGCACGCGCCGCGCGGACCTGCTCGGTGAGCCGGGCGAGCTGCCGGAGGGGCCGTTCCGCCTCGCGTCGCTCTCCGGCGCGCCGATCGTGCCCATTTTCTGCGCGCGGCGGGGCCATCGCGAGTACCTCGTCGAGGTCTGCGAGCCCGTCCGTCTCGACCGGCGCGCCTCGGAGGCCGAGCTCGACGAGGCCGCGGCGCGCGTGGGCGCCTCGCTGACGCGCTTCCTCCGCGCGCATCCGACGCAATGGTTCCAGTTCGGCGGCGGCTGATGGTAACGTGCGCGCCCCCATGGCGACGCGTCTGCACATCGGAACGAAGGAGCTGCGCGGTGCGCTCGCGGCGTATGCGAAGCGCTTCGACCTCCTCGAGGTGCGCGGCGAGTCGGCCGCGGACCTGAAGCGTGCCCCCACCGCGGCCACACTGAAGAAGTGGCGGAAGGCGGTGCCGCCGAGCTTCGAGTTCGCGATCGCCGCGGGGCCGAACCTCGCGAAGGTGAAGGCCTCGGAGGCGCTCGAGACGGAGCTCGAGGCGATGCTCACGACGGCGAAGGTCCTCGAGTCGCGCCTCTTCATCCTCTCCACACACGCGGACGTGACGCCGTCGAAGCTCTGGCGCGATCGCTTCGCGAAGCTGCTCGAGCGGATCCCGCGCGACGCTTCGACCGTGGTCTGGGAGCCGACCGGTCTCTGGGAGCACGACGACGCGGCGGTTCAGGCGAAGCAATGGGGCGTCGTGCTCGGCTGCGATCCGACGCGCGAGATCGTGCCGCCGGGCCCGGTCGCCTTCGGTCGGCTCCGCAAGCTCGGTCAGACCCGCGCTTACAGCGTGGCGGCGCTCACGAAGGTCGCGGAGGCGATCGGCGAGCGGCGCGACGCGTACGTGATCATCGAGACCGACGGTGCGCTCAAGGAGGCCAAGTCCCTGCGGACCCTCGTGCGCTCCTCCGGCAAGAAACCGGGAGGGATGGGCAAGCTGGTCGTCCGTCCGCGTGGCAAGCGCGAGGATGAAGGCGACGACGATGAAGAGGAGTGACCGGTGGCGCTGAAGAAGGCGCGAGCGGCGGTCGGTCCGACGCCGGAGGTCGAGAACGCGGCCGGAGACGTGCTCGGTCGCGGCAACGCGGTCGACGCGGTGGTCGCGGGCGTGTTCGCGGCCGCGGCGCTGAGCCCGGGCGTACTGCTCGGTCCGGTGCAGCTCCTCGTGGGCGGCGCGGGCGCGGGCTTTCTTGCGGTCGACGGCCGGGTCCGGCAGCCGGGCGTCGGCGCCCCGCGGCCGCGCGGCTTCGTCACCGCCGACGAGATCCCGGACGCGGCGCGCATCGGCGTCTCGTGGCTCACGAGCGCGATGTCCGTGACCATGGCCACCATGGGCTCGCAGACGTGGCATGCGGTCCTCGCGCCTTCCGTGTCCCTCGCGAAGGGCTCGGCGCGGCAGGCCGTGCTCGCGCGCATCCAGCAGAAGGGCCCGCGCGCCTTCGAGGACGGCGCGCTCGGCGGCGAGCTCGTGGCGCAGTTCGGGCGTCCGAACGGCGGCCTGCTCACGCCCGAGGACTTCCAGGCCGCCCAGCCCGAGGTGCAGAAGGCGACGCGCCTCACGCGAGGCGAGCTCGGCATCTTCACGCTGCCGTGGGCGCATCTCGAGGCCCAGCGGCCGGCCGCGCCCGCACGCGAGGTCGACGTCGCGCGCGCACGCGTCGTCGCGGCCGTCGACCGCAACGCGACCTTCGCCCTCGCGTGCTGGGACGAGGCGACGGACGGCCGCTACGTCGAGGAGCTCGGCCTCCGCGCCCCGTTCTTCGCGGAGCCCGTCCGCCGCGGCGAGACGCGCATCAAGCCGGGCGACATCCGCCCGGCGGCGGCGCCGATCGCGATGATCGGCAGCGCGGCACCCGAGATCGCCTTCGCGGCGTTCGGCGCGAGCGACGCCTTCGACATGCTCGGCCAGGCGATCGAGAGCTACCTCGCCGACCGCACGATCGACGCGCACGGCGAGGCCCGCCTCGTGGCGCTCGCCCACGCAAACGCGACCGCGTCGATCCTGCGGAGCTAGCCGTCTAGAAGGCGAGGCCGTCGCGGGCCGTTCCGAAGACGTGCGAAAGCGCCCGTACAACGTGTGCACGGGCGCTCACGATGGCTCTCGCCAGGCTACAGCTTGACGCCGTGGCGCTTCGCGTAGGCCATCACGCCGATCTTGTCGATCGTGCGGATGTCGCGAGTCGTCAGCTTGAGCGAGACGAAGCGGTTGAGCTCCGGCACCCAAACGCGGCGCGTCTGGATGTTCACGTTCTGCCAGCGCTTCGTCTTGATGTTCGAGTGCGAGACGTTTTGCGCCTTCAGCTTGCGCTTGCCCGTGATGTCGCTCTTCGCCATGACCAAATTCCTCTAAAGGACGGCGGGAAATGCCTGAAAGGGCGGGCAGTGTCAAGCCCCGCCGCCGCCAAGCCCGCGATCACGGCCGAATCCGGCCCATTTTCGCGGTCAGCTCTCCGCAGAACTTCCGGACGCGATCGAAGCCGGCCGTCTTCTGGAGGGACAGCTCGTCCATGTAGAGCCGGCGGGACAGCTCCACCTGCACCACGTGGACGTCCGCGGAGGGGCGCCCGTAGTGGGTCGTCGTGTAGCCGCCCTGGTAGGGATCGTCGTGCGCGACGCTGAAGCCGCTCGACCGGGCGTGCTGGTCGACCCCCTCGATGAAGGACGCCGCCGCGCTCGAGCGGCCGCGCGTGCCGGGGACGATGTCCGCGCGCTGGGTCGGGGCGTCGCCGTGGGGGCCGCGGCCCATGCTCGGCATCGAGTGGGCGGCGAGGACGACCGCGAAGCCGAACCGCGCGCGCTTCCGGTCGATGAGGTCGGCGAGGGCGCGGTGGTACGGCCGGTAGTACGTGTCGAGACGGCGATCGAGCTCGCGCCGGGGCAGGGGCGCATCGAGGACGCGGAAGCCCTCGCTCGTGAGCCGCCACACGATGCCGCGGGTCGCGCGCGCGTTCGCCGGCGCGCCCTCGATCGACTCGGAGTCGACGTCCTTCTCGCTGCGGTTCAGATCGACGAGGTAGCGCGACGTCCGCGCGACGAGCATGGTCGCGCCGGCCTTGGGCGCGTCCTGATAGAGCTCGTCGACCCAGAGATCCGCGTCACGCCCGATGGAGCGCGCCGGCGCGGCGAGGGTGGCGAGGGCGATGGCATCGACGAAGAGCCCCGCGTGTGGGACCTCGACGACGACCGGCGTCTCCTGGCTCGCAGTCGGCGCGATGACGTCGAAAGGCTGCACGGCGACTCGAAACGCTATCACGCGCGCGGGTGGGCCCGCTCGAACGCTTGGCGAACGTGGTCTTGTGCGACGCGGGTGTAAATCTCGGTCGTTCCGAGGTCGGCGTGGCCGAGCATGGCCTGGACCGCGCGGAGGTCGGCGCCGCCGCGGAGGAGGTGGGTCGCGAACGAGTGCCGGAGCTTGTGCGGCGAGATCGGCGTGGTGATGCCGCAGGCGCGGGCGTAGGCCTTGAGGAGCTTCCAGAGCCCCTGGCGCGTCAGGCGCTTGCCGCGCGGCGAGAGGAAGAGGTGCTTGTCCGTGCCCGCGCCCTTGTTGAGCGGTCGCACGAGCTCGAGGTACCGCTCGATCCGCTCGAGCGCGATCTGTCCCACCGGCACGACGCGGCGTTTTCCGCCCTTGCCGAGCGGAGACACGGTCCCGACGCGCCGATCGAGCTCGCCAAGCGCGAGCGAGCACAGCTCGGAGACGCGCAGGCCGGAGGCGTACATCAGGTGGATCATCGCGCTGTCGCGTATGCCCTTCGGCGAGTCCTCCGCCGGCGCGGCGAGCAGGCGGTCGACCTCGTCGTAGCTGAGGACGCGCGGGAGCTTGCGCGCGAGCCTGGGTCGCTCGACGAGCTCGGACGGGTCGGTCGTGATCGCCTTCTCTCGCAGGAGGAACTTGAAGAAGCCGCGCACCGCGGAGAGCTGCCGCGCGCTCGATCGGGCGGATTTCCCGCGCTTCGACGCGGCGATGACGAAGTCGAGGACCTGCGCCGGCTGGATCGCCCGCGGCTCGTCCTCGGCGTCGACGCTCTGCGAGAGCTCGCCGAGATCGCGCGCGTACGCCTCGAGCGTGTTCTTGGCGAGCGCTCGCTCCACGCGCAGATGGTCGAGGTACGCGTCGATCCATCCGAGGACGTCCACGCGATCAGCCTATCGCCGCCTCGTGCATTGTGCGAAGAAGTGGCGCCGGGTCGTCGAGCCGCATGAGCGCCTCGCCGATGAGCGCGCCGTCGACCGCGCTCGCGCGGAGCGCGGCCACGTCGTCCGCGGACCACACCCCGGACAGGTGCAGCCGAATGCAGCGCTCGGGGATGGCGGCGAGGACGCGCCCGGCGCGGGCGACGTCCATCCGGAGCGTGTCGAGATCGCGCGCGTTGACGCCGATCACGGTCGCGTCCGCGTCGAGCGCGGCCCGGAGCTCGGCCTCGTCGACGATCTCGACGAGCGGCTCGAGGCCCTTCGCCCGCGCGTCCGCGACGAGGGCGGCGAGCCGCGCGGGCTCGAGGCACCGCACGATGAGGAGCACGCTGTCCGCGCCCGTCGCGGCGGCGGCGTCGACCTGGCATTCGTCGAGGACGAACTCCTTCGCGAGGACGAGCGTGTCCCCGGCCTCACGACGCGCCTCGGCCACGTAGGCCCAGGACCCGTCGAAGAACGTGGTGTCCGCGAGCACGCTGATCATCGTCGCGCCGCCGCTCGCGTAGAGGCGCGCGCGCTCGCCCACGGAGAGCGCCGTCGAGCGCGCCCGCGCTCGGGCTCTTCGCTTGATCTCCGGAGCAGGCGCAGCGCGCCGCCGCCGCGCCGAAGGCGATCGACGACGAGACCGCCTCGCGACGGCCCGCGCGGCGGCGCCGGCAGGGCCTTCATCGCCGCGATCTCGAGGCGCTTCTGCGCGAGGATCCGGTCGAGGACGCCGCTCATTTCGCGGCCACCCGCCAGGCCGCGAGGGTCGCGATCGCCTTGCCGTCACGGATCGCGGCGCGCGCCGTGTCGGTGGCCTCCCGGAGCTCGAGGCCACGCGCCACCACGAGCGCGGCCGCCGCGTTGAGGACGATCGCCTCCGTCGCGGCGTGGGCCTCGCCGCCGAGGATCGCCTCGAGCACCTTCGCGTTCTCCGTCGCGTCCCCGCCGGCGAGGGCCTTCAGGTCGATGCGCTCGACCCCGAAGTCCTCCGGCGTCACCACCCGCTCCTCGACGCGACCGCCCTCGACCACGCTCACGCGCGTCGGCGCGGCGGGGCTGAGCTCGTCGAGGCCGTCCTCGCTGCGCACGACCCACGCGCGGCGGGCCCCGAGCCGGCCGAGCGCGGCCGCCGCGATCCCGCGGAGGCCGTCGTCGTAGACGCCGACGAGCTGGTGCGTCGCCCGTGCCGGGTTCACGAGCGGCCCGAGCGCGTTGAAGATGGTGCGGACCCCGAGCTCACGCCGCGCGGCGGCGGCGTGGCGGAGCGCCGGATGATGGGCGGGCGCCATCAGGAACGCGATGCCGGCGGCACGGAGCACGGAGCTCTGCTTCTCCGCCCCGAGGTCGGTCGGGATGCCGAGGGCCTCGACCACGTCCGCGCTCCCGCAGCGGCTCGAGACGGAGCGGTTGCCGTGCTTCGCCACGCGCACCCCGCAAGCCGCGACCACGATCGCCGCGCCCGTCGACACGTTGATGGTGTGCGCGCCGTCGCCGCCGGTGCCGCAGGTGTCGAGGACCTCGTCGAAGTCGTGCGCCACCGGGGTCATGACCTCGCGGAGCACGCTCGCGGCGGCGACGATCGTCTCTGCGCTCTCGCCGCGGAGGCGGAGGGCGGTGGCGAAGGAGCCGATCTGCACCGGGGTCCACGCGCCGTCGAAGATGGCGCCGAACGCGGCCCGCACCTCGTCGGTCGTGAGCGTGCCGCGCTCGATGGCGGCGAACACCTGCGCGAACGTCGGGTGCGTCATGCGCGGAGCCGTTTCACCCAGTTCGCGACGAGCTCCTTGCCGTGCGTGGTGAGGACGCTCTCGGGATGGAACTGCACGCCCTCGATGGGCCGCTCCTTGTGCGCGAGCCCCATGATCTCGCCCTCCGCCGTCCAGGCCGTGACCTCGAGGCAGTCGGGGAGGGAGTGCCGCTCCACGAGCAAGGAGTGATAGCGCGTCGCCTCGAAGGGGGAGGGGAGGCCCTCGAAGACGCCCCTGTTCGAGTGCAGGATCGGCGACGTCCGCCCGTGCATCAGGCGCCCGGCGCGGACGACGTTGCCGCCGAACGCCTGGCCGATCGACTGGTGCCCGAGGCAGACGCCGAAGACGGGCACCCTGGCGCTCGTGATCGCAGCGAGGGAGACGCCGGCGTCGCTCGGCGTGCACGGGCCCGGCGAGACCAGCACGCCCTCGACCTCCGCCGCCGCGACCCCCGCCGCGTCGATCTCGTCGTTCTTCACCACCCGGCAGTCGGCGCCGAGCTCTCCGAGGTACTGGACGAGATTGAAGGTGAACGAGTCGTAGTTGTCGATGACGAGGACGCGCAAGCGCTGGAGAGTGTACCGCGGGAAACTTTCCGCCGCGGTCTCGGGTCAGAACGTCCGCCCCAAGGAACCCTGGGAGCGAAGAGTTCAACCCTCATCGCAACTTTCTAGGCTCATGAAACCCCGGCCGTTCGGGCTCTTCCGGCCGAATCCGCGTAGGTCGGCCATCGTTTCGTCCGCTTATGTTGCGAAGAGAGGAAGAAAAAGTTTATTGTGACGCGCGGTTTCACACTCGCATCCCTCCCTGGGGGCTCGATGGCCGACGAAAAAAAGCCGAAGATCGATCTGAAGGCCCGCCTCGGCAAAGGTGCCGCGGGCGGCGCTACGCCTCCGCCACCGCAAGCCGGTGGAGGGGTGCCCGTTCCTGCTCCTTCCGCGAACGTCGCGGCGGGGGTTGGGCAGACCACGGGCAACTTCGGTCCGGGCGTAGTCCCCGCGCCGACGCCCACCGCCCCACGTGTTGGTGGCGGTTTGCCGGTCCCGCCGGGTATCCCCGTCGGACCGCCGCCCGCGTTCCAATCGCCGGGCATCAAAATCGACCCATCGAACCCGCTCGCCGCGGCGATGGCTCCAGCGCACGAGCCGCGGCGCGCCAAATCGGTGCCGCCGCCTCAGCCGCAGCGCATCGAGGTGGACGAGCTCACCGTCCAGGAGGCCCGCAAGGGCGCCCGGAAGCAGGGGCTCATCGCCGGCATCGTCGTCGGCGTCGTCCTCGGCGCGGTCGGCTACATCGCCGGCGGCGCGCAGGAGACGAAGAAGACGCGCGAGGCCTCCTCGGCCCACGCGAAGTCGCTCGCCACCGACGTGCAGAAGTCGCGCGAGCAGCTGAAGACGATCAGCGACAAGGTGGAGGCGGGGCGCAACACGCTGGGCCGCGACCACAAGTTCCCCGACACGCTCGCGAAGGACCTCGCGAACGTCAACGTCGAGTTCGACGGCTCGAAGCTCGCGGGCGTCCGCTTCAGCGGCTTCAGCACCGACACGACGACGGGCCTCATCGAGTACATCACCGGCGTCCAGACGGTGAACGACCGCAAGAACGCCCTGATCAACATCCTGAACAAGCTCCAGAAGCCGATCAGCGATCAGATCAAGGCCCAGGCGGAGAACAAACCGCCGCCGGTCGCGTTCGTCGTCCTCATGAACAAGGACAAGGACCGGAACTCGTACGCCGTCCTCGCCCCGCTCCAGAAGCCGATCGACAACGGGCAGATCCCGGCCGAGTTCCTCGCCGTCGACCCGCTCAGCAAGTCGAACGTGTCGGCGCCCAAGCTGACCTCGCTCGACAAGCCGGGCGCGGCGTACGTCGTCCCCAAGTCGATCGAGGCCGCGTGCCCGAGCGAGACGGCGGGTCAGATCGGCCAGCTCGTCAGCCAGCTCACGAACCTCATCAACGAGATCCAGGGCGAGAAGGCTCCCCCGGCGGGTCAGGAGATCGTGGTCGACACGAAGCCTGGCCTCCTTCAGCGCGCCGACAAGCTCGTCGAAGGTCTCAACCGCGTCAACTGAGCGGACCGCGTCCTCACGGGACGCGGCCCCAGGCGAAGTCGCCGTCGTTGCTCTCCGCAGCGCCGACGTCGACGTAGCCGCGCGCCACGAGGGCGGTGCAGCGGCGCGTGCGCGCGACCGTCTTGTTGCGGCCGAAGACGGCGAGGAGGCTCCGCCCGAGCGACTTGCCGCCAGCGAGCTCGCTTGGGACGACCACGATCGTGCCCGAGTCGAGCTCGTCGGGGTCGGGGAGGGCGGCGATGACGCTCGCGAGCGAGCCGGCGTCGGCCTCGGCGATCTCGACGATGCGCGCCGTCTTCAGGATGGCCGGGTTGAGCGGCGTGGCGGCGGAGCGGGCACGCACACCCACCGCCGGGCGGCTCGCCTTGGGCTGCGGGATCACCCTCTCGCTGGGCCGGCTCACGGGACCGATTCTTCTTCGCGGGGCGGCACGAGCTCGGGCTCGGAGCGGATGATCTCGACCTTCATCACGTGGGTCTCGTTCGCCTCGCGCACGATGAGCTTGTAGCCGTCGAGCTGCACGGTGGCGCCGACCTCGGGCACGCGACCGACGCGGTGCACGACGAGGCCGCCGAGCGACTCGAACTCGCCCTCCTCGGACTCGGGGAGCTTCTTACCGAGGTGCTTCTCCAAGTCCGCGATCGCGATCGCGGCGTCGGCCACGTAGCGACCGTCGGCGAGCTTCTGGAAGTGCGCCTCGTCCGTGTCGTACTCGTCGCGGATGTCGCCGACGATCTCCTCGATGATGTCTTCGAGGGTCACGAGGCCGCCCGTGCCGCCGAACTCGTCCGTCACGATCGCTAGGTGAAGCCTTCGTTGACGCATCTCGCGGAGCACGCTCAGCGCGACCTGGCCTTCCGTGACGAAAAGCACGGGCTTACGCAGCAGCTCTTCGAGCGTCTTCTCCGCGAGTTTTCCCTCGCGGACCACGTCGAAGAGATCCTTCACGTAGAGCAGGCCGATGATGTTGTCGGGCGTCTCGCGGTAGCACGGGTAACGCGAGTGACCATCCTTGATGACGTGCTCGAGGACTTGGTCGAGGGGCATGTCGATGTGAATGGACGACATACGCCGGCGCGGCACCATGACCTCGCGCGCGGTGAGGTGCTTGAAGTCGAGCACGTTGCGGATCATCGCCGCGGGCTCCTTCTCGAGGGCGCCCGCCTTCTCGCCTTGGGCCACGACCCACTCCACCTCGGTCTCGGTGAGGCGGGCGTCCGACGCGCTCGCGGCGTCGGGGACGCGGTCGCCCACGAAGCGACCGAGCGCGGCGAGCGGCTCGGCGACGGGCAGGACGATCCATTCGAACGGCTTCAGGAAGCGGAGCGCGATACGCCCGGACTCCTCCGGGCGGCGCCGGGCGATGGTCCCGACGATCTCGGCGAACGTGGCGTAGACGAGGACGGAGATGACGACCGCGACGAGGGCCGAGATCGTCGGCCGCACCAGGTCATTGAAGGCGTCGGCGAGGACGACGGCGGAGAGGCTGATGGCGAGGACGCGGACGACGAGCCAGCGGGAGAGGAGCCGGAGGCGGTTCAGGCTGTACCGGGTGAACGCCGGATCCTTGTCCTCGATGAGCGTCTGGAGACGCGCCTCAGGCAGCGACGTGACCGCGGCGTCGGCAGCAGCGAAGAGTGAGCCGAAGGCAGCCGCCAGGACGGCGAGAGCGATCGGACCGAGGGATATCGTCAATGCCGGTGAGGCCGACCGGCGGAAGCGCCAGCGGCCTGAAATAAGATGCTAGGCCCTCAAGCCAGGTCGCTTCAAGGCCGTCATGGTCGCCGCGGAGTGCGATCGAGGATCGCATTTGGCGGCTCGAAAGGCCGCAAAATCCCCGCAACCGCGGCTGTGCTGGGCCGAACCGAGGTCCTGTGCAGCCCTCGGCCCCTCGTCCGCCTTCACCGCCGCCGCCCGTCCACTCGCCGTCCCGCCTCGCGCCCAGGCCTCGAGTCGCGTTCGCGCATCTGGTGGAAGTGAAGCGCGTGCGGGCGTCGGGCCCGGGTCCGTCCGGCGTGGTCGCGAAGCCCGTGGCCCCGACCACCGGCGAAGCCCGGGGCCACCTCCCTCCGGTGCCACCGGGCCATGCGAAGGCGGACCGCGGCGACGAGAAGGCTCCCCCCGCCGACCCCCTCGATCCGGAGACGCGTCGCTTCGCGCAGATGGGCCCGCCCGCGTTCACCCCCGCCACGGCGCCGCCGCCCGTCCAGGCGGACGCGGAGGTCGCCCCGCGCGCCCGCGTGTCGATGGAGGAGCTCCTGCCGCAGCTCGTGAAACGGATCGCCTGGGTGGGTGACAAGCGGCGCGGCTCGGTCCAGATGGAGCTCGGCGCGGGGCCGCATGCGGGGACCGTCGTCACTGTGCACGCGGTCGACGGCCGCGTCCGGGTCGAGCTCTCCGGCGACGACTCGGGCGCCCTCCGGAGGCGCCTCGAGGAGAAGGGCTTCACCGTCGAGCGCTAGCGCGGGCGCGGGAGCGAGCGCCTACCGAACGCCTTCGCCACCGCGTCTGGCGTGAGCTCCTGCGTCCGCGCCGCCGAGACATCGATGACCGTGTGCTCGAACACGAGGTCCTCGCGCTCGGAGAACGTGGCCTGCTCACCCAGCTCCGCGGACCAGGGGAGCTCGCCCGCCGCCCATTCGAGGACGGCGACCGTCGACTCCGACACGCCCTCGAGATCGAAGCCGGTCGGACCCACCTCCACCGGCGTGGCGTAGGTCCAGTGCCCGTCCGTGACGGAGAGCCAGCGGAGGCCGATGCGTGCATTGTACAGGAGATAATCCTGCCAGCGGGACAGCGGGGCGGCGCCGGCGCGGCGCGCCGCGATCCCGAGGACGCGGTACTCCACGCCCTCGAGGGTGCCCACATCTCCAAGCTCGAGCCAGAGCTCGATCCCCGCGGGCATCGAGACGTCCGGCGCGGGGATCAGCGCGGGCGCCTCGACCCGGAGCGTGAGGCCGAGGGACGTAGCGTCGGTCGGCGTCCCGAGGAACGTCCCGTCCTCGGCGAGGGTGGCGCGCTGCTCCGGCGCGCCGCGATACGAGAGGTCGACGTAGTCGTAGGCCGGCGTGGCCTCGTCGAGGTCGCCCCACTTCGCGAGCCGGGTCGCCCGCCCGCGTTCGACGACGAGCCACGGCGGCGCGAGGGCGGTGCCGACCACGAGCGCCTCCGGCGGCGGCAGGAGCGAGCCCTCGCGAAAGAGGGTGAGCGTGCCGCACGACTCCGCGAGCGAGAGGGAGGGCCTGTCGTGATCGAAGGAGAGCGTCCAGTCGTTCCAGATCTGGCCGCGTGAGCCCTGGACGCAGCGCCGGCCAGTCAAGGCGAACGGCGCGCCTTCGAACATGCCCCTGCCGCCGAGCTCGAGCTGCGAGGTCGCCGCGAGGTCCTTCGGGCGCCTCATGCCTCCGCCAGCACCCGCATCGCGTTCTCGCGGAGGATCTTGCCTACCGCCGTCTTCGAGAAGCCGGCCTCGAGGAGCGCGTCGGTCAGCAAGGGCAGGCCGCGTGGGTCCTTCAGCGGCGCTGTGGGGACGATGAACCCGTCCCAGTCGCTGCCGAGGGCGGGGGCGTCCTCGCCGACCACGTCGACGATGTGTTTCAGGTGCTTCACCACCGGCGCGAGGCCGTCGCCGCCGACGAAGCGGGGGCAGAAGATCACGCCGACCACGCCGCCCTTGTCCGCGACCGCGCGGAGCTGGGCGTCGTCGATGTTGCGCCAGTGCTCGAACGCGCCGAGCACGCCGGTGTGGCTCACGATGGGCGGCTTCTTCGCCGCCTGACACGCGTCGAGGAAGCCATGCTTGTTGATGTGGGCGAGGTCGACGATCACGCCGTTCTCCTCGCACGCCTCGAGGAGCTCGTGGCCCCAGCGCGTGAGGCCCTCCTCGCGCATGTCGCGGCCGTACGCCGGAAACCCCGCCTCGTTGGAGCTGAAGTGGAGGAACCCGATGTACCGCACGCCGCGGCGCGCGAACTTGGCCACGTTGTCGAGGTCGCCCTCGAGCGCGTGCGCGCCTTCGATGCCGAGCAGCGCGGCGATGACGCCCTCGGCGCGGCACTGCTCGATCTCGTGCGCCTTCTTCACGAGCCGCATCTTCCCGGGCCGGACGAGGATCTGCCCATCGAGCGCGTCGATCTGCTCGAAGCACGTGCGCGCCATGCCGCGAGGGCGATCGGCGAGCGGGAGCGAGACGAGCCCGAAGAACTGGGCGCCCATCCCGCCCTCGCGCATGCGCGGGAGGTCGACGTGCCCGCCGAGCGCCGCGAAGGGCAGGGGCGGCTCGTGGGCCTTGTGCATGTCGTAGCCGATCCAGCGCGACCACATGAGCGTGTCCGCATGCAGATCGATCGCCGGATGCTCGTCGTGGAGCGCTCGCGCTGCATCCGAGCCGAACGCTACGAGGCCGGTCATGACGCCAGGGTGACGCCGTCGCATCCCACGGGCAAGCGGTACGTGCTTGGCGATCGCGTAAATGCAGCCTAGAAACGTGGGGGTGATCGCCCAGTCTCTGCTCGACCTCGTCGGCCAGACGCCCCTCGTCCGCGTGCGCCTGGACGACCGCGGCGCATCGGAGGCACCGCGAGCGCAGGTCTGGGCCAAGCTCGAGAACCTGAACCCCGGCGGAAGCGTGAAGGACCGCATCTGCCGCGCGATGATCGAGGACGCCGAGGCGCGCGGGCTCGTCGTGAAGCCTGGGCCCATCGTCGAGCCCACGAGCGGCAACACCGGCATCGGCCTCGCCATGGTCTGCGCAGTGAAGGGCTACCGGCTCATCCTGACCATGCCCGAGAGCATGAGCCTGGAGCGGCGGCAACTCCTCCAGGCCTATGGCGCCGAGATCGTGCTGACCTCGGCGGAGGGGCAGATGGAGGGCGCGATCGCCAAGGCCCGCGAGATCGTCGGCCAGACGCCTGGCGCGTTCATGCCTCAGCAGTTCGAGAGCGCAGCCAATCCATCCGTGCACGCGCGTACGACCGCGTTCGAGATCCTCCAGGCCATGAGCGGCCTCACCATCGACGCGTTCGTGGCCGGTGTGGGCACCGGCGGCACGGTGAGCGGCGTCGGGCCGGAGCTCGCGAAGAGCTTCCCCGACGTGCGTGTCATCGCCGTCGAGCCCGACTCCTGCGCCACCCTCTCGCGTGGCGAGCGCGGCCCGACGAAGATCCAGGGCCTCGCGGCGGGCTTCATCCCGAAGAACTACGACCCGAAGGCGGTCACCGAGGTCCGCACCGTCACCGACGACGACGCCTGGCGCACGAAGGTCCGGCTCGCGAAGGAGGAGGGGCTCCTCGTCGGCATCAGCGCCGGCGCGGCGATGGCGGTGGCGCTCCGGGTCGCCCGCGAGCTCGGCGATCCGAACAAGCACGTCGTGACCGTGCTCCCCGACACCGGCGAGCGCTATTTCAGCCTCGAGGAGTACTTCCCCCACCTCCAGGACGGCCCATGAGCCGCGTCCTCGTCGTCGGCATCGGCGGCCTCGGCTGTCCCGCCGCGCTCGCCCTGGCGCGCGCGGGTGTGGGCACCATCGGCATCGCCGACGACGACGAGGTCGACCTCTCGAACCTCCACCGCCAGATCCTCTTCTCGGACGCGGACGTGGGGCAGCCGAAGGTGGCTGCCGCGGTGC
Source organism: Labilithrix sp. (assembly GCA_046351255.1). Classification (GTDB taxonomy): domain Bacteria; phylum Myxococcota_A; class Polyangia; order Polyangiales; family Polyangiaceae; genus Labilithrix. Next base: position 135,634 of record JAXLYU010000018.1, on the reverse strand, counting down.
GTGTGCTCACCACGCGATTCCCGGACGTGAAGCTCGAGGCCCACGCGACGCGCCTCCTCCCAGGCAACGCCGTCGACCTCGTCTCGCGCTACGACGTCATCGTCGAGGGGAGCGACAACTTCGCCACGAAGTTCCTCACCGCCGACGCGTGTCGCCTCGCGGAGCGCCCCGTCGTCCACGCGGCCGCGGTGCGCTGGCATGGGACGGCGCTCGCCGTCGGGCCCCGCGGCGGTCCGTGCTACCGCTGCGTCTTCGAGGACGTGCCGCTCGAGAATCCGCCCAACTGCGCCGAGGCGGGCGTCATCGGGCCCATGGTCGGGGTCGTCGCCGCCGCCCAGGCGGATCTGGCGCTCTCCGTGCTGAGCGCGGCCGAGAGCGGCGCAGAGCCCTTCGGCGAGCTGTTCACGTTCGATGGGAAAACACTGGAACATCGGCGGCGCAAGGCGGCGCGGCGGCGGAATTGCCCGCTCTGCGGCGATGCGAAGCTGATTCGCGACATCGAAGCGAAGCGGTACGTTGAAGGCGTCACTTGTAGGGCCTGACGGGCCCGGAAGAAATCGAGGAAGGACATGGACACGATCGTGAGGATCCCCGCTGCTCTCCGTACGCTCACGGGCGGCGCCGACGAAGTGAAGGCCTCCGGCGCGACGGTGGGCGACATCATTGCCGACCTCGACACGCGCCACCCGGGCATGAAGGACCGCCTCCTCGACGAGAAGGGCGTCCGGCGCTTCATCAACATCTACGTCGGCGAGGAGGACGTTCGCTTCACCGGCGGCCTCGGCACCGAGCTCAAGGCGGGCGATCAGATCAGCATCATCCCCGCGATCGCCGGCGGCTGAGCCCGAGCACGCGAGTGAGCCGTTTCACGCGTCAGATTCGCCTCGTCGACGTGGGCGAGGCGGGCCAGGCCCGGCTGGAGGCCGCGCGCGTCGCGCCGAGGACGGAGGGCTTCGCGCGGAGCGTGGAGGAGACGTACCTCCGCGCCGCGGGCGTGGGCCTCGGGCCCGGCGCCCCGGCGGCGGGCTCGACCGCGCCGGATCTCGGCCTCCGCCATGCGGCGGCGCGTGAGGTCGCGGACGGGGCTTACGCGGCGCTCGTCGCGATGCGCCGCGTCCTCGGCGTCGGAGGCCCGTCGTGAGCGGTTGGCTCCGGACGCGGCGGATGGAGTCGATCACCGAGGCGGTGGGCGATACGCCGCTCGTCCGCCTGCGCGTGGTCACGAAGAACGCGCCCGACGTGCCCGTCTACGCGAAGCTCGAGTTCGAGAATCCCGGCGGCTCCGTGAAGGACCGCGCCGCGCTCCGCATGATGCAGGAGGCGCTGAAGGACGGGCGCCTCGCCAAGGGCAAGACGCTCATCGACTCGACGTCCGGGAACACCGGCGTCGCGTACTCGCTCTTCGGCGCCGCGCTCGGCATCCCCGTGAAGCTCGTGATGCCGTCGAACGTGTCGAAGGCGCGTAAGGACATCGCGCGCGCCTTCGGGACCGAGATCATCTGGTCCGATCCGCTCGAGGGCTCCGATGGCGCGATCGTCCTCGCGAAGAAGATCGTCGACGAGGCGCCCGACAAGTGGTTCTACCCGGACCAGTACGCGAACCCGAACAACCCGCTCGCGCACTATCACGGCACGGGACCCGAGATCCTTCGCGACGTCGGCGACCAGATCACCCACTTCGTGGCCGGGCTCGGCACGAGCGGGACGATGATGGGCACGGCGCGCCGGCTCAAGGAGCATCATCGCCCGATCCGCTGTGTCGCGGTCGAGCCCGACTCGCCGCTCCACGGCCTCGAGGGGCTCAAGCACATGGCGTCGAGCCTCGTGCCCGCCATCTACGACCGAAGCGTGCACGACGAGACGGTGCACGTGTCGACGGAGGACGGCTGGGACATGGCGGACGCGCTCGCGCGCGAGGAGGGCCTCCACGTCGGGCACTCTGCCGGCGCGAACGTGTTTTGCGCCGTGAAGATCGCGGAGCGGCTGCAGCGCGAGGGGCAGCCCGGCTGCGTCGTGTGCATCGTTCCCGATCGCGGCGATCGCTATTTCTCACCGCTGCGGTGGGAGAAGAAATACGTGTGGTGACCATGGCCGACGCGACGAAACACCCCTGGATCCTCGGCCAATTGCGCATCGCGAAGGCGGTGATCGACCGCGTCGACGAGGAGGCGTGCGCCGCCTACGGCCGCGACGAGGAGAGCTGCGGCCTCCTGCTGGGGCCGGCCTCGGACCCGCTCGTCGTCGACGAGGCGGTGCCGTTCGAGAACCGCGCGAACAAGCTCCACCGGCTCGATCCCGAGACGTATCCGCGCACCGGCCGCATGTACTTCGACATCGATCCGATGAAGTTCGGCCGCGCGGTCGAGGCGGGCGAGGGGAACGGCCGCCCCGTCAAGGTGCTCTACCACTCGCACCTCGACGTGGGCGCCTACTTCTCCGAGACCGACGCCCAGGCGGCCACGATGGGCGGAGACGCGCCGACCTACGACCTCGCGTACCTCGTCACGTCCGTGCGGGCGGGAGCGGTGGACGATCGCAAGCTCTTCATCTGGGATCCCGACGCGAAGAAGTTCGTCGAGACCGAGCTCGCAGTGGTCTGACCCTGCAGGAGGGCCGCGCCGCGTGGTACGGTCATGCCTTATGCGCCGTGGAATGACAGCGCTCGCGCTGCTGACCAGCGCGACCGTGACCGGCGCGTCGCGCGCGGCGCCCCCGGAGCAAGGGGACGCGCGCGCCGTAACCGCGCGCGTGGACGCGGAGTGGAAGAAGGCGGGGGCGAAGACCTGGTCCCTGCCGTCGCGCTTCATCTTCGACGAGGAGACCGTCCTCGCGCCGATCCCCGAAGGCGACGGCGAGTGCACCGAGATCGCGGTCATCGGCGCGCGTGGCCTGAGCTTCCGGGCGCGCCTCTCGGACGCGCCCGTCGACCCGCTGCTCCCGCCCGAGCCGAATGCGCGCGCCGCGAGCGCGGCCGGGGTCCTCACGCTCCGCCGCTGCGACAAGGACCGGCCCGTCCATCACATCGTGCTGACGGCGGAGGCCGGGCGCGGCGCGGTCGAGATCATCGTGGGCCGCTCCGAGAAGCCGCTCCCCTTGCTCGCGACGCTCCTTCCGGAGCGCGCGGGCGGCGCAGTGCCGGCGCCTCCGGAGGCCGGCGCCCTGCCGGCGCTCACCGCGCCGGAGACCCGCGCCGACGCGGCGGAGGCCCGCGCCCGGCGCGAGGGAGCGGCCGGGGGGGCGCGCGCCAGGGTCCGTGCCGGCGACGAGGGTGGCGGCGAGGAGGACCTCGAGCTCGAGGCCGGCTGTCACCGCATCGAGGTCTTCGGCCGCGACCTCGGGCGCGAGCGTCCGGGCCGCCGCTTCCGCCTCGACGTCGACGCCGAGCTCCGCGACGCGGAGCGCGTCATCGCGCGCGACCGTACGGAGGCCCCCGACGCGCGCCTCGAGACCTGCGTGGGCGAGACCTCGCGCGTGACGCTCGCGTACACCGGCTCGCCTCCGCAGTCCGAGCTCATCGTCACGCGCGCGACCTGGCCGCTGCCGGCGAAGCTCCCGTCGCTCTGGGGCCCGGCCACGAAGAGCCGCATGGCCCGCGCCATGTTCCTTCGCCACGTGACGACCCCGCCCGACGAACCCGTGTATCTTGCACAAGGTTCGACGGGCTCCACGCCGATCCCGCTCTCCGTGGAGACGGGCGCCTGCTACGTCGCCGTCGTCGGCATCGCGCGCGGCCACCCGCGGCAGCTCCAGCTCCGCGCCATCGTCGGCGGCCGCGAGTCGACCGACGAGCGAGGGGCTGCGGACGAGGCGGCGCTCTCCGCCTTCTGTGTGCAGGCGTACGAGTCGGCCCGCGTCGAGGTCCAGGCGCGGGGCACCGGCGTCGCGTGGGGCCTCGCGTTGTTCCGCGTCCAGAGCGGGAGCTGGGAGCAAGGTCGATGAAGCGCGTGGGCCTCATCGCGCTCCCGCTCTTCGCGCTCGGCGGGTGCGGTCGCCCGCCCGCGAGGCCGGCGCGGGAGCCGAGCGAGCCGCCGAAGGTCGTGGCCGGCTCGATCGAGGCGCGCCCGCTCCTCGGCGACATCCCGCAGCGAGCCTCGCGCTTCGGCGCGGGCCCCGTCGCGATCGTCGCCTCCAGCCCGATGGCGGAAGGCGAGCGCGTGGGCGCGTTCGTCGAGATCCCGAAGGACGCCTGCCTCCTCGCGTATGCGCGCTCGTCGGCGTCGCTCGAGGACATCGACCTCGCCGCGTTCGCGGAGGAGGGCAACCCGGTCGCGGTCGACGAGGGGCCGGACCCCAAGCCCACCGTGATGATCTGCCCGCCGCATCCGGATCGCGTGTACGTGGCCGCCCACGCCGCCGCGGGCGAAGGGCTCTGCGTGATCGCGGCTCAGCTCGTGCCTCGCGCCGCCGCGGAGATGGTCGGCCGCGCCGTCAACGCCCACGGCTCCTCGCCGAAATCGCCAGAGACCTGGCCCGGCCTCGACGAGAAAGTGCGCCTGCATCGGATCGCGCTCGGCGGGACGTGGGAAGAGCAGCGCCGTGTGGCGGTCGCGGTCGACTCGCGCGCCGTCTCCACCGTGGGGTTCTCGATCGACGAGCAGGGCTGCGCCGACGCGCTGGTCGTGCCGGACGACGACGTGGCCGTGATCGACGTCGACGTCTTCGACAACGACGGTCGCCTCGTCGCGCGCGCCAAGGACACGCTGCCGATGCGCTCGATCACGGTGTGCTCGCAGCTCCCGATCGCCGGCTCGATGCAGATCCGCCCGCACGTCGGGCGCGGCCTCGTCGCCGTGGTCGTGGCCAAGGCCAAGGGCGACACGAAGGAGATGATGTCGACCATGCTCACTCGCCCCGAAGTGGCGTGGGTGAGCTCCGGCGCGCCCATCGAGCAGGCCAAGCAGACGCGCGAGAAGGCGCTCGGCAAGGTCGGCTACGGCAACGCGACCTCCACGCAGAACGGCACGCTCCAGCTCGGGCGGCGTCAGACCCTGCCGGTCGACCTCGACGCCTCCGGCTGCACGCGCGTGGACGTCGTGGCCGGCGCGCCGCTCGCGCTCGTCGACGCGGCGGTGTGGGACCCGAACGGCAACCTCCTCGCGACGGCCGAGGGCTCGGACGGCACGACGCTCTTCGCGTGCGGGAAGGGCAAGGCGCGGCTCGACCTCGGCACGCGCGGGCGCCCGGGGCCGTTCGTCGTGACGACGCGCGCGGAGCGGTGGAAGGACGCGACCTTCGCCGCTCATCCGCTCGCCGCCGGGCGCATGCTCTCGCGGTTCGGGCCCGTCTTCGAGGGCGCGCCCGGCCGCGTCAAGACGACCCCGCTCGACGCGGCCAAGCGCTTCACGCAGGACGCGAACATCCCTGCGAACAGCTGCCTCCGCGTGGCGGCCGGCGTCGAGGGCGAGGGCACCGGTCTCGAGCTTCGCCTCTTCGATGCGGCCACGAACGAGGAGCTCGACCGCGCGGCGGGTCAGACGTCGGCGAGCGTGCGCGCCTGCGCGGGCGGCGCGACGCTGAACCTTCGCCTGGAAGCGCGCGCCTCCGCGGGCAAGCTCGACGCCGTCATCGGCGAGCGCCTCAAGTAACGCGGCTCAGCGGCCGAGCGAGCGCGCGAGGGCGTCGTCGGCGCGCTTCGCGTCGATCTCGCCGACGCACACGGTGGCGCCGCTGCGCGGGACGAAGGCGATGCGAACCTTGCCGCGGGCGCCCGGCAGCACCGTGCCGAGGACGAAGTCGAGGCCGATGCCCGCGGCCACGATGACGAGGCCGACCACGAGCAACGAGGGCGAGGCCGCGCGGACGCCATCGGCGAACGCGCGCACGCCGATCCAGCTGCCGAGCGCGAGGGCGAGGAGCCCGGCGTAGAACGCGGCGCGCGGGAAGCGGACCTCGCGGACGACGCGGACGAGGCCGGTCCGGAGGATGACGTGCTCGCGCTCCTTGAGGACGCGGCCGAGCATCTCGATGCGCGTCTTCACGCGGATGCCTTGCTCCGAGAGCGAGATCTCGGTCGGGCGCTTGTAGGCCAGCGCCGCGCGCGCCACGATGCGAACGAGGTAGATCGCGAAGAGGAGCCCGCTGAACGCGAGCAGCGTCGTCGTGATCGGTCCGCGCGGGGCGGGGAGCCACTCGCCCTCGAGGCGGACCTCCTCCGGCGTCGCGTGATCGCCCGTGGCGAGGACGCGCAAGAGTACGGGATCCTTCACCTCTTTGGCGAGCGACTCGCAGAGCTTCTTGGCCTTGGCCGAGCCCGAGGCGGCGAGGGCGGCGCAGCCGACGATGGCCTCGCCGCGGCCGAGCGCGCCGCCATTGCCGCGCGTGATGCGTCCGACGCGATCGGCGATGGCGGTCCAGAGGTCCGAGGCCTCCTCGCCGAGCGCGCGATCGAGGAGCGGCGTCGCGTCGAAGGCAGTGTGTGTCGCGAGCCAGAGGATGTCACCGGAGAGGCGGTCCTCTTCCTCGGCCGTCTTGCGCGGCGACTCGGCGACCGCGTGCGCCCAGAGCGCGGACGCGAGCGATCGCTCGGCCTCGCCGTTGCCGCCCGTGCCGAGGACGTCGAGGGCGTTTCCGAAGCGCGTGTCGGCGTCTTCGCGTGTGAGCTTCATCTCGCCCGCGGCGGCGGAGACCTTCGACGCGAAGGCCCAGTCCGCGGCGCGCGATCTCGCGGCGTCGGTGACGATCCGGCTCGTGAGCTGGACGATGTCGGCGAGGCGCGCGGACCGCGCGAGGAGCTCGTAGGCCGCGAGCGGGCGCGCGTCGAGGACCTCGAGCTTCGGGGAGCTCGGCGGGACGCTCTTGGCCTGCGCGACCGCGGGCGCGGCAGCCTCGGTCTTGATGCTCGGCGCCGCCGTCGCGCCGGCGGCGGGCATGTGGCTGCTGCTGGGCTTGCCGGGGGCGACGTCCTTGACCGACTCGCGAACGACCGGATCGTTCGCGTGGGCGGCCGCCTCCGTCTTCGCCGCCTCGATCTCCTTCGCCTTCTCCGCCGCGAGCTCGTCGAGGGAAGGGGCCGACTCGTTCGTCTTCTTCTGCGCGCTCTCGATGGCGAGCCGCGCGGACTCGAACGCGCTCGGCACCGGGCCGGCGGCCTCGTCGAGGAGCTTCTTCGTCGAGGGCGGGGAGGAGGGCAGAGGCTTCGTCGAGGGGGCGGCGGCGGGCAGGCTCTTCGAGGAGAGCGGGGCCGGCAGCTTGCTCGTGGAGGCGGGCGCGCCCGGCGGCTTGGACGCGGCCGCCGGCACGGGCTCGGCCGGCTTCGGCTCGACATCCCCCGTCTTTTCCGCGGTGTTTTCCGGTTCCGTCATCGCCAGGCCCACGCAATACCTGAACGAACAGGCCGCGACCACTATTCATTGACGGAGCGCCGGCGCACGCCCGAGGGCGGGGCCCTAGCGGCCGAGGAGCCGCTTTCGTTCCTTCGGATCGCCCTCTTCGTCCGGCACTTTCGCGAGGCGCTTGCCGTGCCAGTCGATGATGTCGGTCACGACGCCTCGTCCGGTATAGCCGGGGGCTCCGATCGCGTGGTCCTCGTCGAGACGGTAGTGCGAGGCGTAGAGGCTGCCCTTGAACGGCCCGGTGGCGAGCTCCTCGATGATGTTGCCGTCCGTGATGAAGAACTCCTTGCCGGTCGCCACCTCGACGCCGTGCGCGGCGCGGCTCACCGCCCATGCCGCGGTCGTGAAGAAGACGACGCGATCGTCGCGCGAGAAGACGAAGCTCGCGAAGTCGGTGAGCTCGCCCTCGGGCCCCTGAGCGTCGGGGGTGTCACCCTTGCCGGTCCTCAGGAGGACCTTCCGTTTGCCGCCTCGCTCGAAGCAGAGCCAGGCCGGCGCCGTCTCGCCGCGCGCGGCCGCGTCCTCGTCCACCTCCGCGTGCTCCGTCCACACCGTGGCCAGCCCGTCGTGGGACGTCACCGGCGCGCGCTCGTCATCGTCCTCCCTGGGCGCCGACGGCCCGGACAGGCAGTGCTGGCCGTCCGGGGCAGGTTTCGGCGGTCCGATGCTGGCCAGGGGCGCGGGTACGGGCCCGAACCCGGGCGCCGCCATGGACGCCGACCCGGCCGCGGAGGGTCGCGCCTCCTCGGTGCGGCGACATGCCTGGCAGCCGCCCAGGAGGCCGAGCACGAGCACGAGCGGCAGGCGCGACCTCATGCCGGTGAGCGTGCACGGACTTTGCTCCCAGGTGAAGCATGAAAACCCCCGACAGCCAGCCGACCCCCGAGCACCGCGCGGGACGTTCCTTCACCGATCCGAGCCGCCCGCTGGGCGAGGGGCTCATCGAGCGCGCCGATCCGCGCGGCGGCGACCCGAACGAAGGGGTCTACGGCCGCTCCCCGCGCGCTGCCGACATCGGTCACGGCGTGGCCGAACGGGCCAAGGGCATCTCCGTGCTGCGCAAGGCCGAAGAGCTCATGGCGAGCGGCAACCCGGACGGGAGCACCGAGGCCGGCCGCCGCCGCGCCCTCGAGCTCGCGTGTGGACGCTGCGGCGTGAGGATCGACGAGCTCGACCGCATCGTCGCGCAGGACGAGGAGCTCCAGGCGCTCATGGCGAACGTCATGGAGTCCGCGCGCGCGCACACGCTGCGGCTATAGCCGAGGCGTCGCTAAGGCAGGCTGGTCACGTTGCCCGCAACGGAGCGCGAGCCGGCGATGCCGAGGCGCCACCACGAGAGGGTGAGCGAGTCGCCCGGGACGTAGCGAGGGAAGGCGACCCACCGGCCGTCGGGCTGGGTGACCGCCTTTGCCTCCCACGACCTCGCCCCGGCGGCGCCCTTGCCGAACGCGCGCTTCATCCCGAGGGTGGTCGAGTCCGTGTAGACGATCTCGATCTGCCCGTTGCTCAGTCGCACCTGCGAGTCGTCGCCGACCCAGTGACGCGCGGTGGTGGCGCCTTCGACGGTCGCGCCGTCGTCGACGATGTCCGGGCGCTCCGGCTTTCCGTCGTGGACCTCGAGGTAACGGAGCGTCTGCGACGTCAGCTCGACGTAGCTGACGTGCCAGACGTTGGAGTCGTCGATGAGGAGCGATGCGGCGGTGCCGGCGTTGCCCGTATCGAGGGCGGACTTGTCGGCGGTCGAGCCGACCTCGCCGTCGAGGACGACGCGCTCCCACGGGGATTTCCCGCGGTCGAACAGGCCCACGAGGTTGCCCGAGTCGCCGTCGTACGCGACGAGCCCGAGCCCCTTCGGCCCGCGCGCGAGGCTGATGCCGACGCCGAGGCCCCTCGGTCGCGCGTCGATGACGGGGATCTTCGGGGCGAGCTCGTTCACGGCCGCGTCCTCGAACGTGAAGTCGCCCGCGGAGTGGGGCGTGCTCGTCGTGGCGCGCGCGATCACGATCTTCGAGCGCCCCGCCTCCGTCACGCGGAACGCGACGACGGGCTGGGTCCCATCGAGCACCATCTTCGCGTAGCGCCCGACGTCCGCTCCTGGCTGCTCCTTCAGCACGAAGGACTTCCAGGAGCCCTCGTCGAAGACGGCCATCTTCAGTCGCTTGTTCGTGTCGTCGTAGTAGGTGACGAGCGGCTGGTCCGCGGCGCCGATCTGGATCGACGTCCAGCGCCCGACGTTCTCGCCGGCCTGGGTCTCGCCCCCGCGCCAGTCGGTGCGCGCGTAGACCGAGCAGGTCCCGTCGGTGCGCGCCGGGACCCCGTCGACGGTGAGCCAGTCGACGGCGCCCTTGCCCTGATCGTACTTGCCGACGACGAGGTCTCCGTATGGCGTCGTCGTCCCGTCCGCGATGAGCGAGTCGTTGTACCCCGCGGCCCAGATCTGCCCCGCGTGGTCCTTCGCGAGCGAGAGGTACGCGCCTGGCTGACCGATCTTGAGGCCGGTCTGGCACGCCTGATGGCAGTCGTCTCCGCACTCGGTCTTCGACGCGTCGTCGTCCGAGCCACAGCCGAGCAGGACCGCCGCGAGGAGCGCGCGGCGACGGCGGATCGAACCCGAAAAACGGATCGCGATCATGCCGAGCGCGAAGGCAACGCCCCAGAGCCCGCCCGCCGACGAGCCTCGCGTCATCGAGCAGCCGTCCGCGGCCACGCGCTTCTCGCCGTCCGAGAGCGTGGCGACGTTGCCCGACTCGTCTGCGACCTCGACCTCGACGAGCCCGTTCGCGCGAACCGCGAGCTCCGAGGCCGGCTGCCACGCGCTGAAGTCGCCGCCGTCCACGCGGTAGCGCGCGCTCACGCGGGCGCTGACGAGGTCCCACGCCTTCACGCGCACCACCCCGTCCGCGCGCTCGAGGCGGCCCATCGGAGCGAGCCGATCGATCGTGAAATCCAGGGCCGGTGGTGACTCGTCCTCGCTCGCCGCGTCGCCCATGCGTCGCGAGGTGACGTGCACCACGTGCCTGCCCTGGAGGGCGAGGGCCTGGCCCTCGATGCGCGCCGTCCTCGACGCCGTCCACGGCGAATGCGTCCCGCGGTCGACCCACCACGAGTACTCGATGCCATCCTCCTCGCCGAGCTCGAGGTCGACGAAGGGGAGCCCGTCCGGGCCGCTGCCCTGGCCGATCAGCTTCGGCTTCGTGGCGACGAGCCCCTTGCCGGGCGGGAGCTTGGACATCGTGGTGAAGATCCCCACGAAGTCGTCGCTGTCCTTGTGGAGCTTCTTGACGAGCGACACCTCGAGGTTCACGCCGAGGCTCGTCGTCGCGCCGCCGAAGCTCACCGCCGGGAGGCCCGCGCCGACGAGCTGCTGAGAGAGCGAGCCCACGATCGTGGTGAGCGACTGCGCGACCGTCTCCGGGCTGTCGAGGAGCAGCTCCTCGCCGTTCGTCACGAGCCCGTTCGAGACCGACACCTCGCCGATGGAGGGGATGACGCCTCCGTTCGGGTTCTTCTCGTTCTTGCCGGTCTGGAGCTGGATCGGGATGCCGAGATCCGCGGTGTACGTGAACACGCGGACGAAGCGGTCGAAGCTCCAGACGTAGAAGTCGATCGCGAGGCTCGGGATGGTGAGCGAGACGAGCGGGTCCTTGATCGGATCGGTCCCGCCTCCGAGCTTCACCACGGGAGGCTTCTGCGGGCGCGTGGCCACCGCCGCCGCCGCGTCGTTCTGCTCGAAGGTGAGCGAGCGAATGGACGGGATGAGGATCGAGAGGATGCCGCTCTTCAGGAGCTCCGACTGATCGCTCGTCACGGTCAGGCAGAGCAGGCCCGAGTTGTAGAGGTTCGTGAACGCGTAATCGAGGAAGCGCCCCGAGAGCGCGATGCCGATGGCCGGCGTGTTCGGCAGCTCCGGCGCCTTCGGGGTCATCTCGTCGGGGAGGGGAATGTCCTTCGGGATCGTGACCGCCGCCTGCGGGACGCACTTCGAGAGCGGCTGGGGCGCGACTCCGCCGGCCATGCTGAGCGTGATGCCGTTCTCGCTCCGTCCCGTGGCGTTCGGGGAGAGCGACGGGAAGGGCTTCATCGCCCCGAACGCGGCGACTCCGAAGTCGAGACCGCCGGCCGTCGTCGGCGAGATGCTCGCGAGGAAGCCTCCGAGGTCGATGTGGCCGTCGCTGCCGAGGAGCGTGGGCACGCACTTCGTCTTGTCGGAGTCGTAGACGCAGTACTCGTTCCTCTCGTCTGGCGTCGACTCGAGCGGGCACGAGGGCACGAGCGTGGGATTGGGCTTGTTGCAGAGGAAGCCCTTGAGCGCGGCCTTGAGCTGGCCGTCGAGGCTGTCCTTGATCGATCCGACGATCTTGTCCTTCAGGAAGCCCCAGTTGAGGATCGCGTTGCAGAACGCGGACGGGAAGGCGCCGCAGGTCGCGCACATCCGGACGTCGTCGGCCTTGAGCTGCGTGAAGTCGAACGTGGCGCCGTCGATGTCGACCTTCGCGTAGCCGACGCGCGGGACCACCGTCTCGGCCACGATCGGGATGGTGATCGTGATCGGCAGCTCCTTCTCGCTGACGACGGGCTTCTCCGTGTTGCAGGAGGTGTTCGCGCCGTAGCCGACGTGGATCGTGCCGCCGAAGGGGTCCGTGATCTTCACGGGCGTGTCGTCGAGCTTCAGCGGGATGACGCCCTTCACCCGGAGGGCGTTCGGGAGCAGCGCGTCGATCTCGAACTTCGCGTCGCCGATGCGCGCGCGGGCCACACAGCGGGGCGGCGAGCTCGCGGCGTCGGGCCCGTCGGGGCAGATCTCGCCGTTCACGTCGAACGCGAGGATGGCGTCGGGGACCGCGAACGGGATCTTCGGGATCTGGAGGTCGAGCGCGCCGTCCTTCGCTCCCATCACGGTCGACGCGATCCCGCCGAGGTTCTGCTCGAGGAAGTCGAGGCCCTGCTTGGAGACGCGGACGGTGGCCGCGTTCTCGACCGTCTGCGTGGCCGGGAACCCGCCCGGGAGCGGGGTCACGCCTCCGCAGCCGGCGCCGCATCCACTGCACCCTCCGCCGCTGCACGAGGCGACGAGGAGGAAGAACAAAATGCCGAAAAGGGTGCGGTACCGCACCCTTAACCGGTAGCAGCTTCGTGCCGCGTTTGTGACGCTTTCGTGTCAGTCGAGGGCGACGGGACCGCCCGTGTCGACCAGCGCCGTGAAGAGCTTCATGCGCTCGGCGAGGTCCTTGGCCTTCACGTCGAGGAGGCGCTTCGGGCCGATGCCTTCGACGCAGAACGAGCCCATCGCGGAGCCGAAGTAGATCGCCTTGCGGAGGGTCGCGTGGTCGACCTCACCGACGCGGGCGATGTAGCCGAGGAGACCACCGGCGAACGAGTCTCCAGCGCCGGTCGGGTCGAGGACCTCTTCGAGCGGGTAGCCCGGGGCGAAGAACATCCCGGCGTCGTCGAAGTAGAGCGCGCCATGCTCGCCGCGCTTGATGATGAGGCGCTTCGGGCCACGCTTGCGGATGTCGACCGCCGTCTTCACGATGTTGTGAATGCCGGTGAGATCGCGCGCCTCTTCGTCGTTGATGACGAGGAGGTCGATCTTCGTCAGGAGCTCACCGAGCAGCTTCGGCTCGGTCTTGATCCAGAGGTTCATGGTGTCGGCCATGACGAGCTTCGGCTTCTCGACCTGGTTCAGCACCTCGAGCTGCAGCGCGGGGTGGATGTTGCCGAGGAGCACGAAGGGGGTGCTCCTGAACTGGGCCGGGATCTTCGGGCGGAAGTCCGCGAAGACGCCGAGCTGAGTGTCGAGCGTCTCCCGGCTCGAGAGATCATGGGCGTACTTGCCGCGCCAGCGGAAGCTCTTGCCCTTCGCGTGCTCGACGCCGGCGGTGTCCACGCCGCGCTTCTTCAGGTCCTCGAGGACGGCGGCGGGGAAGTCCTCGCCGACGACGCCGACGAGGCGCACGGGGGTGAGGAGCGATGCCGTGATCGACGAGTAGGTCGCGGCGCCGCCGAGGACGTCGTTGAAGACGCCGGACGGCATTTCGAGGTCGTCGAACGCGAGGGACCCGACGATGAGCACTGACTCTTTTTTCATGCTGACGCGCGACTTTACGCGAAAGACATCAGCCACGAAAGGCGGGCGCGCGCGTCATCGTCGATATGGCTCGAGGCGGTCATGACCGCGCCCTTCGCCACGCCGTACGCGATGCTCTTGGTCGGATCCGGGAGCCGCCCCGAGAGCGCCACGAGCGTCTTCCGCGCGAGGGCAACGTTGGCGTGCATCGTCGCCACCACCTGCTCCACCGTGACCGCGTCGTGCGCGGTGTGCCAGCAGTCGTAGTCCGTCGCGAGCGAGAGGTTCGCGAACGGGAGCTCCGCCTCGCGGGCGAGCTTGGCCTCCGGCATCGCGGTCATCCCGATCACGTCGACGCCCCACGCGCGGTAGAGCATGCTCTCCGCCCGCGTCGAGAACTGCGGTCCCTCCACGCAGGTGTAGACGCCGCCGCGGTGCACGCGGGCCCCCGTCGTGTCGGCGGCGTCCTCGAGCGCGGCGCGGAGCAGCTTGCAGGTCGGATCGGCGAAGGGGACGTGCCCGACCACGCCGTCGTCGAAGAAGGTCGAGACACGCTTCTTCGTGAGATCGATGAACTGATCGGGGCACACGAGGTGGCCGGGCGCGATCGACTCCTTCATCGAGCCGACCGCGCTGACGCTCACGAGGTGCGTCGCGCCCGCCTTCTTGAGGGCGCAGATGTTCGCGCGGAAGTTGATCTGATGCGGCGCGATGCGATGCCCGCGGCCATGACGAGGCAGGAAGAGGATGGTCGTGCCGTTCGCGAAGGTGCCCTTGACGAGCACGTCGCTCGGCCGGCCGAACGGGGTGTCGACATCGACCTCGCGGACGTCCGCGAGGCCCTCCATCTGGTAGAGGCCGCTGCCGCCGAGGACGCCGAGGACGTAGCTCATGGCTTCCCCACCTTGAGGATCTGGCCGCTCTCGGTCTCGACCCAGTAGAGGTACTTGTCGTCGCCGGTGATGGCCCTGGCGTCGCCGCCTTCGTTCCAGAGCACCTTCGCCTCCGTGCAGCACCCGGCGAGGTCGCACGTCGAGATGAACGTACCCGAGAGGTCGAACTTGCCGCGATTCGTCCAGTAAATCCGCTTGTCGTCGATGTAGAGTCCGCGCGGACGCGAGATGGAGGTGGTCCCGTCGGTCGCCGGGCCGCCGGCGTAGTCGCAGACCGCGCCGCCCGCGCGGGACACACGGCGGACGAGACCGCCGGTGGTGACGTCGGTGTCCTGGGCGGTGAAGAACACGTCGGTCTTGTTGCCGACGAGCTGGCCGATCTGGGCGTTCGTGTGGTCGTACTTCGAGATCGTCGTGCCGCCGTTGCCGTTCGCGTTGAGCTTGCCGAGCTGCGGATGATCGAGGAGCGCGAGGAGGTAATAGACGTCGGTGCCGTCCACGAAGAGGCGCCAGGTGGCGGGGATGTTCGCGTGGGTCCCGACGGTGGCGAACGCGGAAGAAGCGTCGAGCCCGGCCTCGGCGCCGCCGTCCGCCGCCTGATCGAGCGCCGGATCATAGGAGCGGATCGCGTCGTTTCCGTCATCGGCGGTGTAGATCTTGCCGTTTCCGGCGGTGATCCCCTCCGCGTATTCGAGCTCCTGGATGAGGCGCGGCGTGCAGGGCGTGCTCGTGGAGATGTCGCAGGCCCAGAGGCCGCCCCAGTCGTCGACGTCGGTGCCGGACAGCGAGAACGGTGCGTCGTAGGTGATGAAGTAGAGGGTGTTGCCGAGGACGACGAGGTCGTCGGCGCGCCACGTGTTCAGCAGGAGCTTCTGTTCGCCGGTCGTCTTGTGGACCCGCCAGATCCCGGCGACGTCGTTCGGGGCGAAGTTCGTGACGCTCGAGAGGTAGAGGTAGTCGCCCTTCTCGACCATGTACGCGAACTCGGTGTCCTTGATCGTCGTGATGACGGTCGCGGTGCAGACGCCCGAGTTGCAGTCCCCGTCGTCGAGGCACACGTGCCCGCACGCGCCGCAGTTGTTCTTGTCGCTCGAGATCTTCGAGAGGTCGCAGGTGGCGGCGTCGAACGAGGAGTCCGCGCCCGTATCGGCGCCCGAGTCCGCGTCGAGCGTTCCGGCGTCGGCGCGCGCGTCGGCATTCGAGGCGTCGATGCCGACCTGGCCGTCGCTGCCGCTCGAGCCGGCCTCGTTCGTGGGAGGGCCGCCGTCCGAGCCGTCTTCTTCGAGCGTGAGGTCGGGGACCCCGATGAGACCGGCGCAACCCGTGAGGAGCGTGAGGACGATGGCAAGCCGCGAGCGTTTGAGGTGCTGCATCAGAAGGCTCCGAGGACGGTGAGGCCAGCCGAGCTCGGCCCGGCGTTGGGGACCACGCGAACGCCCGTCTTCTTCGACGAGGGCGCGGTGAAGACGAGGACGGCTCCCGCGCCGAGCGCGACGCCGCCGGCGATGAACCCGATGGTGGACACGGCGCCGAGCGTCCTCGCGCTGTCGGCGGAGTCGACCGCGGCCGCGTCCGCGCAGCGGCCGTCGTTGGCGCACTTCGCCTTCGCGTCGTTCGAGCGACCGATGGCCATGAGGCCGGTCACGGTGCCGACAGCGACGCCCACGAGGCCGATGCCGCCGACGATGAAGCCGACCGTGCGCTGCCCCGAGCCGCCCTGCTTGTCCGCATCCACGGGCGGCGGCTCGGTGACGCTCGCCGGAGGCGGGGGCGGATTCTCCGGCACCTGCGTCGGACGCACGATCGGCTCCTGCTCGAGCGCGGGCACCGTCACCTCGACGGTGTCGCCGTCCTTCGCCACGCTCACGGTGGTCGAGAACGGCTTGAAGCCGGTCTGCTTCGCCTCGACGGTGTGCTGGCCGATGTCGACCGGGATCGGGACCGTCCACTCGGCCTTCGAGATGACGGTCCCGTCGCGGGTGACCTCCGCGCGATCGTTGGCGGCCTCGACCTTGATCGTCAGGTGCGCGAGCTTCTTCTCGAGCGTGGCGGCGCGCGTCGCGGCGAGCTTCTCCCAGTCCTTGCGGTTGATCGCCTGCGCCGCGCTCGCGGCCTCCTTGTAGGTGGCCCACGCGCTCGCGGTCTGCTTGTTCTTCTCGTAGCAATCGCCGAGGTGAATCATGGTGCCGGCGCCGCGGTCGAGCCGGTTCGACTCCGCGAACTTCGGACAGGCCTCGGCGTACTTCCCGGCCGCGGCGAGCTTCTTCGCCTCGCCGAAGAGGGCTTCGGCGGCGACCTCGTTGCCGGCGAACGCGGGGGCGCTCGTGAAGAGAAGACCAAGCGTCAGCGCGGCGGCGCCGCGAGCGGATGCACGCATGCCGCGTATGGTAAGCGATCAGCGACGACCGATGCCGTCGAGATCGTCGGGCTTCGGTCCTGGCGCGGGCGCAGGCGCCACCGGGCGGGTGACGGGCTGGGGCGCGGGCTTCGGGAGGGGGATCGGGCCGGGCTTCCGGTCCTCGGGCATCGCGCTCGGGGTCGGGGTCTCGATCGAGGGCGTGGGCAGGGGCGCGGTCGATGGTGGCAGGTCCTTGCGACCCGGAGGCAGCGGGACGTCGTCCTTCGCGACCACCGTGCTCGCCGTCGGAGGCGGCGGAGCGTGGGTCGTCCGGTCCTTTGTAGAATACATGAATGCCACGCCCGCCGCGCCGAGCATGAGCGTGCCGATGAGCGCGCCGATGCCGACCGCGAGCGCGGAGGTGGAGCGCTTCGACGGGAGCCCCGCGGCCGCGACCGGGATGGACGGGAGCTGCTGGACGGCCGACTGCGTCTCGCCCCAGGCCACCGAGGTCCCGCCGTGCACGTTCACGCGGCTCGACGAGTTTGCGGGAGGAATGCCCGAGATGAGGGGCACCGAACCCGAGCCCGACGAGGGCAGGGAGCCCGAGGACGGGGTCGGCCCCGAGGGCTTCGTGTTCGGACCGGTGCTCGGTCCGGTGTTCATGACCGCCGTGCCGGAGATGGACCCGCCCGGCGTGGGCCGGCCCGAGTGGGCGACGGCGCGGATGCGGTCGGTGGCGGTGATCTGGACGAGGTGCGCGTAGGGCTCGAGCGCGGCCACGAGATCGACGACGCTCTGGTATCGGGCGTCGGGGTTCTTTTCGAGGCAGCGATCGACGACCGCCTGGAGGCCTTCCGGCACCTCAGGGCGGACAGCGCGGATCCGCATCTGCTGCTCGGTGACCACGACGAGCACGAGCTCCGTGACGGTCTCGGCGTTGAATGGGACGCGTCCGGTGAGCAGCTCGTAGAGGATGACGCCGAGCGCCCAGATGTCCGTGCGCGTATCGACGTTGCGCGCCGAGCGCAGCTGCTCCGGGGACATGTAGCTCGGCGACCCGATGATCTCGGTCGTCTTCGTGAGCTGCATCTCGCCGGGCGAGACGTTGGGGTCGACCTTCGAGATGCCGAAGTCGAGCACCTTGATGAGCGGCCGGCCGCTGACGGTGTGCGTGAGGAACAGGTTCTTCGGCTTGAGGTCGCGGTGGATGATGCCCGCGGCGTGTGCCTCCGCGATCGCCTCGCAGGCCTGCATCACGTAGTCGACGCATTCGCCGATGGCGGGGCGGGTCGGGGCCTCGCAGATCTCCCCGAGATCTCGGCCCTGGAGCCGCTCCATGACGATGTAGGGCGCGCCGGACTCGAGGGTGCCGACGTCGTAGACGCGGGCGACGTGCTCGCTGCGCAGGCTGACGGCGGCCCGGGCCTCGCGCATGAAACGTCCCACCACGTCGGTGTGACCGAGGGCGGCCTGACGGAGCAGCTTGATGGCGACGTCGGTGTTGAGCCCCTCGTGACGGGCGGCGAGGACGACGCCCATTCCGCCCGAGCCGATCATGCGTTCGACGCGGTATTTCCCCGCGAGGAGCTCTCCTCCGGCGAACATCGGCTGCGTCGAATCGCTCATCGAGACTTCCAACGACCGAGACTATCGGTCGGTTCCCATGTCGTCCACTTGGGGCGGCGCCCCAGCCACCCGCGAACGCGGTATGGTCTTGGACGTGCGGCCGGAGCTTTTCCGTCTCTTCGACGTCGGATTTCCGTCCTACTTCGTCCTCCTGCTCTCGGGGTTCGTCTTCGCGACGGGGCTCGGGGTGCTCTGGGCGCGCCGGATCGGTCTGAACCCCGATGTGGTCGTGGACCTGAGTCTGGCGATGCTCCTGTCGGGTGTCGTGGGCTCTCGACTCCTTCACGTCGTCGCGGACGGTCACTTCATGGAGTACGTGCACCTCTGCACGGACCCCACCCAGGTCGACTGGCCGTTCGACCGGAACGAGTGCCTTTCGCCCGTGTACGACGGCGTCTGGGACGCGGCCAGGGGCGTCTGCCATCCGAAGTCGAGCGACTGCTTCGCGTGGGCGAAGTTCTGGGCGGGCGGGCTCACCTATTACGGCGGCTTTCTCGGCGCGACCGCGTGCGCGGTGTGGCTGCTCCGGCGCGACAAGTTCCCGTTCTGGAAGGCGGCCGACATGGCGGGCTTCGCGATCCCGATGGGCCTCGGCTTCGGCCGCATGGGCTGTCTCCTCGCGGGCTGCTGCTTCGGCGCGCCGACCCAATTGCCGTGGGGACTCTCGTTCCCGCCGCGGAGCCCGGCGAGCGACGCACAGGCGAAGCTCGGACTCTTGCATAGTGCAAAGACCTGGAGCGAGCCGGTCCATCCGACGCAGATCTACGAGTCGGCGCTGTCGCTTCTCGTGGGCGCGATCTGTCTCTACGTCGTGCTCCCGCGCAAGCGGTACGACGGTCACGTGTTCGCGGCCTCGCTCGTCCTCTACGCCCTCGCGCGGTTCGCGTGCGAGATCCTCCGCCGTGACGACCGGGGCGGCGCGGCGGGGCTCTCGACGTCGCAGCTCATCGGGCTCGGCCTCATCGCTGCCGCGATCGTGATTCACCGCATCAAGGGCCGGGAACGCCCCTTGCTTCGGCAGGAGGCATGAGCACGCAGAAAGACGGTCCGTCGATCCGCGCGTGTTCTGAGCGCTACTTCGCGGCCCAGACGCCCAGGCGATTGCCGCTCGGATCGGCGAACACGAAGCGCCGGCCGCCAGGGAACGTGTAAGGCTTCTCCTTGATCTTGCCGCCGGCCTTCTTCACCGCGGCGAGCGTCTTGTCGAGGTCCCTGGAGAAGAGGATGACGAGCGGCCCGCCCTTCGACGGCTTGCCCTTCGTGAGGCCGCCCGCCTCGCGGTCCTTGCCCTTGATGCCGGCGTAGTCATCGCCGTAGTCGTTGAACTTCCATCCGAAGGCTCGTGTGTAGAAGGCCTTCGCCTTCTTCACGTTCTTCACGGTGATCTCTATGTAATCGATGGAGTGGTGGACGTGCTTGCCGGCTGCCATGGATGAGCGAGCATACCGCCTCTGCCTCGACCGTGCAGGAACGCCACGGTCGAGCCGCCAGACGGGCGCTGATCTCGGCGCGATGCGGACGCCGTGCGCTGGCCCGGACGCTGCTTCACCTCACAGCCATGAGCCGCGCAGTGATGGGCATCGTCGACACTCCTCTTCAGGCGGATCATGCCGTTCGCCGCCTCGCCCAGCAGGGCATCTCGTCGCGCGACGTCTCCGTGCTCTATCCGGACCGTCACGGCGACCACGACTTCGGGTTCGAGGCGCATACGAAGGCGCCGGAGGGTGCGCTGGTCGGTATCGGCTTCGGCGCCATCCTCGGCGCGACGCTCGGGCTCGCACTCGCGCTGGTCGGCGTTCTTCCCGCGCTGCTCTCGATGCCGTCGGGCGGCCCGGTCCTCGCCGCGCTCGCCGGCGCGGCGCTCGGCGCGCTGTTCCTCGGGCTTGGGGGCGCCCTCACCGGCGCCGCGATGCCCGAGATCGAAGCGAAATTCTACGAGGGCAAGAGCGCCATCGGCGGCATCATCGTGGCGGTGCACACCCGTTCGACGCGCGATCAGGACCTCGCGCGGAGCGTCCTCGACTCCGTCATCGCGAGCGATGTCAGCTCGACGACGGAGGCGCCGCTCCCGATCGCGCGCGCCTGATCACTCGAGGCAGCACACGGTCGTCGGGGCGCCCTCGGTGAAGGCACCGGTCGCCTGGCCGCCGGACGCCTGGCAGGACCCGCCCGCGGCCGTGCCGGCGGTCGTCACGACGCGCGCCCCGTTCCCGACCGCCAGGCAGCCGAGGAGGTTTGGCGCGGGGGCGTCCTTGCACGAGCCGCTCACGATCGATGCGCCGCCGTGGCAGGCGACGCCGGCCGGCGCATCGCATGCGCAGGCGGTGCACCCGCGCGTGTCGCTGCTGCCCGAATGGAAGAGCTGGCGCACCGGGAACGCGGCGGGGCACTGGGGGATGTCACCGTCTCTCTTGATGCAGCGGTTGGTCTTCGAGAAGAGCGGGCTCGGCGTCGTCTGGCAGATGCCGCCGTCGCAGTCGGCCGCCGTCGATCGAGGCGCGCAGAGTCGGATCGAGCTCTTCCAGCCCACCGCCGGCACGGTCACGGCAGCGGAGGGGACGCACTTCCCGCCGCTCGGCGTCGTATCGCCGAAGCTGACGGCGACGACCTTCTTGCTCGTCACGTCGCACGCGAGGACGTCGGTGCATCCGATCGCGCTCTCGGCCACGTGGCAGACGGGCGTGAGGCACGCGACATCCGCGTAGAGGGACGCGGTCGGAACGGAGCACGCCACGTCGACGGGCGCTCCACACGAGCAGCCGCACTGGGCGGGTCCGGCGGTCGACTCCGAGCGTCCGGCGTACGCCTCGAGCTCGTAGTCGCTCCCTGCGATGCAGCCGGGAACCTCACCGCTTCCTTGCGCCACGACGAACGGGCCGGACCATCCCGCCGGCGCGGTCGGCACGCAACGGCACTCCTTCGCGACGGTCGCGTCGAGCTCGTCATCACTCTTCTCGGTCGCGACGTCGTTGTCGCCGCTGTCGTTAGACGCGGTCGGGCCCGGGGCCGGCGCGTTGGGGTCGGCGGTCACGGTGGTGGCGGCGCCGTCGTTTCTCTCGGACGCCGCGGCCACACGGTCGACGGGATCCTGGAAGTCGAGGATCGTCGCGCACGCCGCCGTGGACGCGAGGACAGCGGCGGTAAGCAAAGAACGTTTCACGAAGTGTCAAACGGCCGGCGTCGCGGGAGCTTGAGCCTTCAGAACCGCGCGGGGCGTCCGTTACTCCCCCCAGCCGTGTCATCCGTCGTGGACCGAGAGACAATGGATGGGCTCTGTTCGGAGCCTTCGCCATTTGCCCCTGGCGCCGTGATCGCCGGCAAGTATCGCGTCGAACGCGAGATCGGCGCGGGCGGAGTGGGGGTGGTCGCGCTCGCGACCCACATCGAGCTCGGCCAGCGGGTCGCGATCAAGTACCTGCGTGGCGGAGGCATGGCGAAGCCGCAGAGCATCGAGCGCTTCAAGCGAGAAGCGAAGCTCGCCGCGAGCCTCCGCTCCGAGCACGTCGTCAAGGTCTTCGATGTCGGCACGCTCGAGGGCGTGCCGTACATGGTCATGGAGTATCTCGAGGGCGAGGACCTGAGTCAGGTCCTGGAGCGCGGCGCGATCCCCATCGAGCAGGCGATCCAGTGGACGCTCGAGGCGTGTCACGCGCTCGAGGAAGCGCACTCGCTCGGGATCGTGCACCGGGATCTCAAGCCGGCGAACCTCTTCCTCGCGCGGCGGTCGAACGGCGCGCCGATCGTGAAGATCCTCGATTTCGGCATCTCGAAGATCCTGGAGACGAGCGCGTTCTCCTCGCTCCCGACGATGACGCGGCAGAACGAGATCTTCGGCACGCCTCATTACATGTCGCCGGAGCAGCTCGTCTCGTCCACGAACGTCGATGCCCGTAGCGACGTCTGGGCGATGGGCGTCGTCCTCTACGAGCTCTTGACCCGGCGCCTTCCGTTCGAGGGCGACGACCTCCGGCAGCTCGTCGCGGACGTCCTGTCCTCGGTGCCTCAGCCGGTGCGGGACCACCGCGGCGACATTCCGATCGAGCTCGCGCAGGTCGTGCACGCGTGTCTCTCCTACGATCCCGAGCAGCGACCGCGCACGATCGGCCATCTTGCGGCGCGGATCCGTCCGTTCGCGTCGGCGCAGTACGTGCGCTCCCTCGCGCTGGCGGAGACGTCGCCCGAGGTCTCCGGGCTCCACGACCTCGGCTGGGTCCATCCCGCCGGGCCGAGCGCGCCGGCCGTCCTCCAGGGCGTCGATCGTCCGCGCTCGTCGTTCACGCTCTTCGCCGCGATCGGCGCGGCGAGCCTCCTCGCGGGAGCCAGCGTGGCGGTGGCAGCGCTCCTCATGACGCGAGCTCCCGCTCCATCGGCGCAGTCCCTCGTCGGCGCCGAGCCGCCGCGCGAGGTGCTGGTCGCGATGCCGAGCGCGCCCGAGCCCCCGCCACACGTCGAGATCATCGAGATCGCGAAGGAAGACGCGTCGGTCCCGGCGACGCGAAAAGAGGCGCGGCCTGCGGCCAGCGCCAGACCCGTGCGCGCCGCCGCGACCACGGACGAGTTCGGAGATCGTCGATGAAGCGTCTCGCAGGATCCATGGGGTGCCTCGCGCTCGTGCTGAGCGCCGCGGCGGCTCACGCAGAGACGCCCGACGAGCTGTTCCGGCGCGGTCGCACGCTCGCCGCCGCGCAGCGCTATGCCGAGGCGTGCCCGCTGCTCGCCGAGTCGGTGAAGGCGGAGCCCGGCATCGGCGCGCGGCTCTGGCTGGGCGAGTGCTACGAGAAGACCGGCCGTCTCGCGTCCGCGCTCGCCGAGTTCAAGGCCGCGACCGCGGAGGCGGGCGCTCGCAAGGACGACCGCGAGAAGGTGGCGACCCGCCGCGCCGCCGCCCTCGAGCCGCGCGTCCCGCGGATCCTGGTCTCGGCGGCGGAGGGCGTCACGCTCACCGTCGACGGCGCGCCGGTCGCGGCAGACGTCGCGGATCCGGCCGACGCGGGCCTCCACACGATCGCGGCGACCGCCCCCGGCTTCTCCCGATGGAGCGCCTCGGTGTCGGTGCCCGACGCGCCGGGGACCGTCACCGTGAACGTCCCGGCGCTCGAGCCGGTCCGACGCGAGGTCGAGCGCGCCGCGATCGCGCCGGCGCCCGTGACACTCCCCGCCACGCAGGTCGTCGTGAACACGCCAGGTCTCGGTCCGATGCGCATCGCGTCGATCGCCACGGGCGCGGTCGGGCTCGCTGCCCTCGGCGGCGGCGTGTTCCTCGGCCTTCAGGCGAAGACGACCTACGACTCGTCGAACCAGGGCGGCCATTGCGTGGACAATGCATGCGATACGACGGGGAAGGATCTACGGCGAAGCGCGACCTCGATGGCCATGCTCTCCACCATCGCCTTCGCCAGCGCCGGCGCGGCGATCGCGTCGAGCATCGTCCTCTTCGTGCTCTCTCCGTCCACGACCGTCACGCCCGCTGTGAGCCCGCGCGAGGCGGGCATGGCGCTCTCGCATCGATTCTGAAAGCGGCGAAAGAGCTCGTGGCCAAACGGCCATGATCGCTTCGTGCGCAGACACGGTCGGAGAAGAGAGGAGCTGGCCGGATCTGCGCGAAAAACGCGTCGCCTCTGCCCCTGAAGCCCGTGTTGCATCGAACGTGTCGCGGCACCTGCCTTGCTGTCCGTCGAGGCATGAAGACTCGTCTGATCCCGACGGTGACCGTCCTTCTCGGCTTCGTGGCCTGCACGGCGCCGGAGGTGGGGGATGGAGAGGCCAAGAAGTCGTCGGCCTCGAAGCTCGCGGCCCGCTGGGAGCCACCGGCCTCGGACGCGACGGGGACCTACGAAGGCCTCGGCGGCGAGGGCTGCTCGGGCGGGCTCAAGCCGGGCACGCAGGCGCTCGGCGAGCAGGTGAAGGCGCGGTTCGGCGTCAGCTACGGCGGCTACGCGTGCCGCGCCAACACCGCGAACACGAAAGAGCTCTCGATTCACGCCGTCGGCCGCGCGCTCGACGTGATGGTGGGGCAGGGCTCCTCGAAGGGCGACGACGTCGCGAACTACTTCGTGCAGAATGCAACGACCCTCGGGATCGATCTCATCATCTGGAACCACACGCTCTGGAAGGTGACGCCGAACGGTCCGAGCTCCCGCCAGTACACGGGTCCGAACCCGCACACGGATCACGTGCACGCGGAGGTGACCCGCGCCGTCGCGGCGAGCGGCCCGGGCCAGGTCGCGGAGGAGCCGAACGCCCAGCCCACGGAGGAGCCGGGCGAGGCGCCGGCCCCGCCCGACGAGCCCGCGGAGGAGCCGGGCGAGGCGCTGGCCGGAGAGCCGACGGACGAGTCGGCGCTGCCGGAAGAGCTGGACGACTACTTCCAGTGCGATGACGAAGGCTTCTGCTGGTAGCCCTTGCGCGCTACTGGAGCTCGGGGCTCTCGGCGAGGAAGTCGAGGACGTCCTGACCGTCCGCGGTGTTCCTCCAGCCCGGGTTGTTCTTCGGCATGCGACCGGAGTTGATGAGGCTGAACATGCGGGACTTGTTCGCCTTCACCTTCTCGAGGGTGCTGAACTTGGACGCATGGCAGTGCCCGCAGACGGAGTTGATGATCGGCGCGACGTTGGCGTAGGTCGGGACGCTCGGGACACTGGCGTCGGTGACCACCGGGCCCGAGTCGATGGCCGGGCCGGCATCGCTCGAAACGCTGGCGTCGGTCCACACCGGGCCCGAGTCGATGGCTGGGCCGGCATCGCTCGAAACGCTGGCGTCGGTCCACACCGGGCCGCTGTCGGCGGCGGTCAGGTCCTGGTCCGACGAGCTCTCCTCGTCTGCGCCTTCGGTGACGCAGGCGACGAGGGACACGGAGACGAGCATGCAGGCCAAGCCAAAGGAGCGCATGTCGCCCGCTGTGGCACATTGCAACGATTCCGCAAGTCGCTTCCCTGAAATTTCGACGATCTCGCTATCTGGCCGCTCGCCACATCGTTCGAGCGGCCGCTCCGTGCACGAGATCGCCGACGCGATCGCGGTGAATCACCGGCCCATCACGCTCGCGATCGTCGACGCCGTCGGATCATGAGCGCGCCCACGGCGCCGAGCAGCCAGACGCCGCCGGCTCCGCTCGCGCCGACCGCGTGCACACTGCAATCTTCTTCGGTCGTGCCGCCGCCAGGGGTGATGCTGTTCGGTGGAAGCCCGAGGCCGGCGTCCGCTGGGGTGCTGGTGGAGCCGCTGCTGCTGCTCGCCGAGCCACTGCTGCTGCTGCTGCTGCTGGTCTGGCTGGCGCCGGAGTCCTGGCCGCCCGTGCCGCCCGCGTCGTCGGGATCGCCGCTGTCGACCGGAACGCTCGCGTCCGTCACGGCGCCGGCGTCGTCGCTCGGACCCGCGTCGACCCCCGCATCGAGCGGCGGCGGCGGCTCGATCAGGCAGGAGGACGAGCAGCCGTCACCGCTCGTGGCGTTGCTGTCGTCGCACGTCTCGGGGCCGTTCGTGATGCCGTCGCCGCAGTGCGGACCGAGGCCGGTGCAGTCGGCCTTGCAGTGCCCATAGAGGCCGTTCGAGCCGCTCTCGTCGCAGGCCTCGGGCCCGTTCGTGATGCCGTCGCCGCAGTTGGGGCCGAGGCCGGTGCAGTCGGACTTGCAGTGACCGTACGAGCCATTGAGCTTGCCGTCGTCGCAGGCCTCACCGACGTTCTTCGTGCCGTCGCCGCAGGCGGGGATGGTCGATCCCTGCTCGTACGCGCCCATGTCGACGCCAGGACCGAAGGGCCGGGTCGCGCCGAGGACGTCGGTGCTCGGCGCGCCGCCGGCGGTGCCCGTGTCCTTGCACGGGCTCGTGCTCTGGATCGAGAAGACGCTTGCGCTCGTGTACTGCGGGTCGGCGGAGATGCAGCCGGTGCCGGGCGTGACGTTGAGGTAGTTGAGCTTGTTCGCGACGACATCGGAGAAGGTGACGCTGACCTGGTTGGTGCCGATCGTGTCGAGCGCGACGCCGCCGTTGCCCCACGACGTCACGATCGAGTTGACGATGTTCATCTTCGTCGTCGAGCCGGGATTGTTCGTGACGCGGAGGCCGAAGCCATTCCCGGCGTGAAACGTGGAGTTGGTGACGTTGACGGTGAGCGTCTGCCCGTTCGCGGTCTCCTTCGCGACGACCCCGCCATTTCCCGCGTGGACCACGGAGTTGACGATGTTCAGCGTCATCGCCGCGTTGACGTCCGCGCTCACCGCCACGCTGGAGCCCTCGAAGAACGACTCCGCGATCGTCCCGCCGCCGGCGGCGTAGCCGACGCCGGTGGTGCACGCGTCCGTGCGGATCCGACGCAGGGTGGGGCTGCCGCCGAGGATGCCGATGGCCGTGTTCGCGGTGTCGAAGTGCGTGTCGTGGAGGTCGAGGCCGGTCGCGCTCGAGCTGCGGACGCCCATGGTGGGGAACTGGATCTCGGCGAACGAGATCGCGGCACCGGCGTTGGCACCGACGACGATGCCGTACCAGCTTCCCTTGACGTTGATGGCCTCGGGCTTGAACGAGATCGGCTGCTTCTCGGTGCCGTTCGCGATGAGCTGTCCGTCGACGATGAGCTCCACGAGCTTCGGCTCGACGCCGCTCACTGCCTTGTCCTGATCGGCGAAGAGCACGGTCACGCCGGGCTGGATGATGAGCGTGGTGCCGGACGGCACCGAGACGTCGCCCTGCAAGATGTACGGGCTCCCGGCCGGGGTCCACGTCTGATCGCCGACCGAGGAGCCCGGCACGACCGCCGTCGCCGCGCGCGCCGACCACGTCCCGAAGAAGCAGAGCGCCGCGGCCCCCGTCGCAAGCCACCGTTTCATTCTCGGATTTGTACCGCCAATTCGCCCGAACAGATATAGAAGCCCGCATGAAACGCGCGCTGACGCTGGCACTGGTGGGAGTCGTCCTCGTGGCTTGTCGTGAGTCCACGACGCCGAAGGCGGACGCCGTCGACCCCGCCTGCAAGACCGCCGAGGCCCTCTTCTCGGGGACGCGGCTCGCTGCCGCGACCGACGACGCGAGCCCGCGCTTCGCGGTGAAGGTGCGAGGCCCGGGGGAGCTGGCTGTGGCGGGGTTCGTGCACAAGCACAGCGTGCGCATCATCGATCTCGGCACGACGCAGGTGGCATCGCAGGCGACCACCAACGTGTGCACACCGAGCTATATCCCGCTCCCGACGGAGTCCGGCGGGTACGGTGAGTACTGCGTCATCGTGGAGCCGCTCGCGAAGCAGGGGTACTCGACCTTCGACCTCGACTTCTCGAGCCAGAAGCACGAGCAGGTCGCAGCGGCCGACGCCGCGAAGCTGTGCGGCGGCGCGCACTGACGCGTCGTGCTCACGGATAGGGCCGCGCGGCGCGGGCGCGCGCGGAGCGCAGGTCCTCGGCGCACGCCGGGTCCGCCGCGAGCGAGGGCAGGTCCACGTCGTAGGCTTCGAGGTTCGTGCCCTCGATGACGCGCCTTCGCATCGCGGCGCGCAGCCGGCCGTTCGAGGCTCCGAGCATGCGCGGGTGCTGGTCGAGCCAGAGGAGCTGATCGACGACGAGGGGGACGCGCTCGTGAACGAGGTAGCAATGCGCGCGGTCTGCGACGAGGTAGGGGTACACGTCATCGTTGACGAGCCCGTCAATGTTGATCGTTCGTTGACCGCCGAGGTAGCCGATGCGGCCGGCGTTCCAGGAGGCGCTCCGCGTGACCGTCGGGTCGACGGCCATCTTGCGGAGATCGTCGCCGAGCGTGCCGGCGGGCCAGATCGGGCGGCGCGCATCGAACGCGTTCACGGCCGCCGTGAGGACGCCCGCCACGAGGAGCGCGGTCTGCCACGAGGGGCGGCGCCGCAGGAGCGCGTTCGCGAGCGCGGCGCTCACCACGAAGAACGGCACCACGAAGAACGCCGAGTACCAGCACAGGGCGGCGGTGCCGATCCGGCCGTAGGCGAGGGGCAAGAGCACGATGACGAGGCCACTCCAGCGCGTCACGAGGCGCGCGAGCGGTGGCTCCGCGGCGAGCTCCCGGCGGAGCCAAAGCGCCGCGAGGCCGAGCCCGCCGATCGGGACGAGGAGGAGCGCGGGCCCGAAGTCGAAGGTGCGGGTGAGGAGGAGCGAGGGGCCGAACGCGTAGCTCGAGGGCTCGAGGCCGTAGAGCGGCTGGTAGCCGGAGACGGTGCCCCAGAACGCCTTCGTGCGCGCGCTCGTCTGGAGGAAGCTCCCGCTGATGGCGTAGGTGTGGAGCGCGACGGCGAGCGCGCCCAGCGCGGAGCCGCCGAAGCCGAGCGCGAGCCGCCGGCGCAGGCGCGCGTCGATCTCGCGCGGGCGGAGGAGCGCGGCGAGGAAGAGGCTGCCGGCGACGAGGACGAAGTCGGACCGACAGGCCGGGCCGACGAGCATCGCGCCGGCGAAGAGCGCCGGCCGCTCCGTCGCGAGCCCGTAGGCGGCGAGCGCGAACGCGAGGACGGCGAGCGGCCACTCCATGGCCTGGAGCGGAAGGATGAAGGTGCCTCCGGCGGCGGCCGCGAACAGGAGCGCGGCGACGCGACCGCCGGGGAAGAGCCGGCTCGCCACGCGATCGCAGACGACGAGCGCAGCGGCGGTGGCGATGGCTCCGACGACGACGTAGAGCGAGAGCCGCAGGCCGTCGCTGCCGCCGACCCGCTCGAGGAGCGTCGCGAACCAGGCGTGGAGGAGATGAAAGCCGGAGGTGCGCGTCTGGCCGCCGTCGAAGGACCAGACGCCGTTCCGTGCGTGCTCGCGGCCGAGCTGGAAGTAATAGAAGGCGTCGTCGGGGACGAACGAGAGCTTCTCGCCGTAAGGCAGCGCGAGGAAGCGACCGACGTGCGCGACGAGCGCGGCGAGGATGGCCCCGAGGACCGCGGTCCGAGGATCGAGGCGCTTCATCGGAGCTCGTAGAGGGTGCGAAAGCGCAGGCGCCGGAGGGCCGCGGGGGCGCGCGCGTTGTAGGCGTCGACCCACGACGGGTCCGCGAAGCGCGGCAGCTCGGAGAAGACGACCACGGCGCGCGTGTCGACGATGGTGCCGGTCCGCAGCACCGGATCGTCCGCAATGAGCCAGCGGCGCGCCGTGCCGGCCTCGAGCCGGCGCGCGGTCTCCTCGGGCTTCTCGTTGATCACGTCGTAGATGCGCGGGTGGTACGCGGGCAGCGTCACGTCGACGTCGGGGAGCGCAGCCGCGACGAGCTCGTCGCCGAAGCGATCGTGCACGAACTTCATGAAGCGCGCGTGCTGGTTCCACCCGAGGGGATAGAACGCGAGGAGGGCCATGCCGGCGAAGCTCGTGGCCGCGAGGACCTTCGCCGGCC
Organism: Labilithrix sp.; assembly: GCA_046351255.1. Taxonomy (GTDB): domain Bacteria; phylum Myxococcota_A; class Polyangia; order Polyangiales; family Polyangiaceae; genus Labilithrix. The sequence goes on along the minus strand of JAXLYU010000018.1, from coordinate 106,060 downwards.
ACCGCTCGCGGAGCGGCCAGAGCGCTCGCGCTGCGCGCACCGTCCAGCCTTCGCGTGCGAAGGACGGACCGGCCGCCATCGTGACGAGCGCGGTCGAGAGGACGGCGATGGGGAAGAGGAAGCGCTCCTCCTTGTGCGCGATCAGGTTGTGGATCGCGAAGAACGGCAGCGTGGCCCAGGTCACGGGATGCCGTGGGCAGCGAAGCCACGCGAGGCACGCGAGGACGATGAACGCGACGACGGTGGGGAAGAAGACGTTGCCGGGCAGGAGCCAGAAGTACGCGAGCGGTGGATCCGTGCCGTACTCCTTTGCCGCGCCTTCGATGAGGTTCACTCGGACGTAGTGCCACGGCGGGAAGACCCATTGCCCGTAGCCCCAGCGATCGGCCAGCGCGCCCGTCGCGATCGCCAGCGCGAAGCCTGCGAGCAGCCATGCGTGCGCGCGGAGCGGAGCGCGGGCGACGAGCACGAGCCACGCCGCGATCCCGGCCAGGAGGAACGCGCTCTGGTAGCGCATCTCGAAGGCGAGCCCGAAGAGGAGGCCGACGAGCAGCGCACGCGAGGTCCGCGCGAGGGACGGGACGCTCCACGTGCGCTCTTCGGCGGCGGCGCCCTCGAGGAGCAGGGCAAAGCCGGCGGTGGCGAGCGCCATCGAGGCGCTCTCGGACGACGTGCGAACGAAGAGGTAGGGGAAGAAGCCGGTCAGCGTGGCGACGCGAACGTGCGCGAGCTTCTCCGCGTCCGACCGCATCCAGGGCATCGTCGTGCGGAGGAAGAGCGCGAGGGCGCCGAGGTTCGCGAGCCCCGTGACCAGGCGGAACGCGAAGCCGAGCTGGAAGATGTCCTCGATCCCCACCGCGGCGAGGACGCGCGAGATGACCCAGTAGAAGAGCGGCTGGAGCCACGGCCGCATGTGCGCGGCGTGCTCCCACGGCAAGAAGACGGGCGCGATGTCGCCGCGCTTCGATCGGACGAACTCGATGATCTGGAAATGCTCGTCGTTGTGGAAGAAGACGTAGCTGAAATAGGCGGTCACGCACGTGACGGCGGCGACCACGAGGAGGTGACGTCGAACGATCCGCGCGACCTCCACGTCCTCCACGGCGCATCGATAGCACGGACGTCGGCGTCGCGGCGCGACGTCACCGGCGCCTCGCCGCCGCCTGCGCGATGGTCCGTCCGCCGTCGTCGAGCGCGTTGTGGAGCTCGCGTACGAGCTTCGCGGCGGCCTCGGGCGAGCCCGCGTCGACGGTCTCGGGCGAGCCGCCTGGTCTCACGCGGATGACCTCGCGGGTGGAGTAGGGGTTCGTGTAGCCGTTCTCCGTCGCGAGCTCGATCGCGGCGGAGAGGTCATCGTCGACGCGCTGGAACCGCTGCACCTCGCGGAGGTCGGACTCCCCGAACGGGGACTCCTCGCGGGCGTGGAAGACGTGGAGCCCGGGGTCGCCGTCGAGCTCCGGCCAGAGCTCGAGCCCGAGCGCCTTCGCCATCGGCGCGGTCCCGAAGAAGACGGTGTGATCGTTCTCGCCAGGCAGGTACGAGAACGCGGACTCCTCGCTGCCCGCCTGTGCGAGGAGCCTCCGCAGGACGTGGCAGAGCGCGCGCGAGGAAGGCCGCCACGAGTTGCCGGGCTCGTGCATGAGGCTGAAGCGCTCGGCCCCCACGCGCACGACGCACTCCTCGATCTCGTCGCGCATCCCCTCCGCGTCGTACGTGGCGATCTCGTCGTCCACGATGAGCCACGGCCCGCCCGCGATCGAGACGTACACGTCCGACGTGGGTAGCTGGCGCGCCTCGATGCGTCGGAGCGCGAGCAGCTGGCCGAGGTCGGCGATGGCGGACGCCATGCCTTGCTCGGAGAGCGACTCCGCGTCCGCGCGCCCGAACCGCCCGAGGCCTTCGACGAACGCGAGGCCCGTGCACATCCCGCCGTCGAGCTCGCGCCGGCACTCCTCGCGCACGGCGGCCAGTCGCTCCGCGGGAACGAAGCGAAAGAAGCCGAGGCGCTCGAGGTCGTCGATGGACATTCGCGGGCATCGCAGCCCCTCCGGCGAAGAGGGTCAAGGCGCCTGCCTCCTCGCCGTTTGTCCGATGGGTCGGACACGGGGTTGGATCGCTGCGACACGTTGCGCGAGCTGCGCAAATTGTAGAAAAGTGTTTCATTTTCAATAATTATGAATCCATCATGCCCATGTGTTGCGCTGTGCGCGCGTGGCGCGGGAGCTGCAGTCGCTCCCTCCCATGAAGACCACGCTCGCTTCGGTTCTCACGCTCGTCGTCCTTTCGTCCATCGCAGGCTGCGGGGCCCGCGACGCCGGCGACGCCGACGCCGACGCGAGCACGAGCGACGTCGTCGGCGTCACGGACCTCGCCGAGCTGGAGGCCGCCTTCGGCCTGCGGAAGGACGTGAAGGTCGACGGTCAGTGGACGCGTGGTGACGATCGGCTGCACGCCGGCCCGTGCTGGCAGGAGCGCTTCGCGAACCCCGGCCACGATCCGTCGCACTGGGAGCTCCGCCGCTACACGAACGGCGCGGCGTTCTTTCGCAAGCTCGGCGTGACGCCGGAAGAGGGCGACGAGCGCGCGGTTCGCTGCGTGGACTACGACGTGGACTCCGGGGAGGGGCAGGTGGAGACGTACTCCCTCGAAGGCATGAGCCTCGACGTGGCGTTTCGCACGAAGCTCGGAGTGCCCGGCTCCTACGAGGGCGCCATGGGCAGCATGTATCTCGACTTCGCGCGCGTCGCGGTTCAGGTCCAGGACGCCGAACATCTCTGCGGGCTCTACGATCTCGCGGGTCAGCAGGGCTCGATCGATCCGGCGATCAAGGCGGGCGCGGACGCGGTCGCAGCGTGCCCTCGGGCCGATGCTCCGGACTGCCAGGAGCGCGCGTACAACGTCTGCAAGTGGGTGTTCGTCGCGAACACGCAGGACGAGGGCACGATCGACTTCCCGGCCTTCACGGGCGGACTGCGCTTCCTGGGAACCGCGAACGACGACGTCTCGGCCTCGGTGGCAGCGTTCGTCTACCGATACGCGATGAAGAACAACACCGACGCGCTCCGCTTCTCGATGGCGGCGGATCCGGTCGGCTCGTTCGTCGCGCACCGACCGGGCAAGAGCGAGGTCGAAGACGTGACCGTCTACGACCGGCTCGAGGTGCATCACGTGGCGGTCAACGGCTACACGGAGGGGCTCTACCTGACGGTGCTGAACGAGTCGGATCCGGCCGCCCACGCGGTGGCGTCCTGCACGCGAACGCTGGCCGCCGACGGCCAGCCGACGACCTCCTACGCGTGCACGGGGCTCTGAGGAGGGAAGCTCGCTTCACCTCGCGTCGCGCGCGCAGCGGAAGCCCTGCGTGTCGCGCCGGTCATCGTAGCGGTGATGCTCCCACCGGCTCGTGGTGAGGTCGTTCGCAGGGCCGTCCCAGGCGCCACCGAGCGCGTAGAACTCGGCCCGAAATTGCTTGTCGGCGATGACCGCCTTCTCGGGATCGGTGGTGAGGAAGACCGCGCAGTCGTTGCACACCGGCGGCGGCCGGGCCTCGGACGGTGGGTCGGAGAGGTCGAGCGTCCACTCCGCCACGTTGCCGGCGAGATCGAGCTGGCCCCACTTCCCCGCGCCGGCCGGCAGTGACCCCACGGGCGCGATGTCCTCGAGGCCGCAGCCCGTGCAGGTCGTCGAGCAGGACCTCGCGGGCGCCTTGAAGTTGCAGTCGAACGCCGCCTCGACCGCCGGCAGGTTCGACAACGTCTTGCGGTCCGGTGGCGACGACCAGGGGTAGAACCGCTGCTCGCTACCGCCCGTCGCGGCGAAGCCGAGCTCGGCGTAGGTCGGAAGCCGTCCGCCGTCCCAGGCGCAGAAGGCGAACGCCTCCAGCCACGTGACGTTGTCGATGGGGAGGTGCTCGTTGCCTTCGGGGGCGTCGGTCCAGGTGGACTTGTCCTTCTTGAATTGCGGCTTGAACGTCGCGACGTCGATCGCGAGCCGCTGATTCCATTCGACGTGCCAGCCGCTCCCGGCGAGCTTCGGATGGGCACCCGAGCCGGGCACGGGCGGGCTCGCCTGCGTCGCGCCACCGGCCTCGAGGAACGCGCGGAATCGGCCTACCGTCACCTCGAACACGTCGAGCTCGAAGGCTCCGATCGTCGCCGGGAGGGTCGTGTCGTTTCGTCGGTTGAACGTCCCGCCCGGCACCGGACGCGACGCGCAGCAGCTGAGCGCGCTCGCGCCACACCCCGAGCCGGTCGCGCTCCGGCAGCTGGGGTACACATCGCAGACGCCGTCCTTGCAGGTCTGCTCGCACGGCGTCGCCTCCCAGGCCCCGTCCACACAGGTGTTCGCGATCGTCCCCGTGCACGCGACCTGGCCGGCGGTGCACGTCGGCGGAAGCGATCCGCCGTCCGTCACGGGCACGACGACGTCCGCCGCGAAGCCTGCGTCCGGTAGCGCCCCGCTGCTGCTCGACGTCGACGGAGCGGCCTCGCCATCGACGCGGTACCCGTCGAGCCCGGTCACCACCGCACACGCGCTCGCGAGCAGCGCGCTCGCCGCCGCCCTCGTGATGGGACTCACGTGGCTCACGCGCCTCACTGCACAAAGGGTAGCAGGCATCGCGACGCCGAGTCTCCAGCCGCACCCACCGCTCCCGAACGTCCCGCTGGCCCAGATGGCGACAAAAGCAAAAGCCCCGAGTCCGAAGACCCAGGGCTGATTCTCACGGCGCTCCTCCGAAGAGGGTGGCGACCCCAGCGGGAATCGAACCCGCGTTACCGGCGTGAGAGGCCGATGTCCTAACCGCTAGACGATGGGGCCGAAATTCGTGTCCTTCGAAGAAAAGAGGGGGTGGGTGGCTGGCGGACTAGGATTCGAACCTAGATAGTCGGAGCCAGAATCCGACGTCCTGCCATTAGACGATCCGCCAAGGGCAATTGCTGGCTGGCGGCGCACCATAGTCTCGCGAATTTTCCTGTCAAGATCGGCTCAACGGGAAGCACGCAGATTCCATGACGATCCGCCTGAGCCCCGCCATCCGCGATGCGTACGGTCGTTCTATTCCGGGCGTGCGCCAGCGCACGCCGGGGTCGCCCGATCCGCGACCCGAACAGAAGAGACGGCCGGCTCATCGAGCTCTCGAACGCCGATTTCACGCGGCTCATCTGGCTCGGCTCGACGATCTATCTGCAGGAGCGGCTGGGACGATGGCGTCGCGAGAGATTTCAGCGATCTCGGATGTTTAGCGGCTAGCCGGAGCAGGCATCCCTCCCCAAACGGACCCAACAGAACGCCTTTGTGCGCGGTGGGACTTGACGCCTTGGCACTCGAGTAGCAGGTTGCGCGCCGATTCTGGCACTCGCCTAGATCGAGTGCTAACAACCCGGGCTCACCGGCCGAAATCAGAGGAATCTCATGAAAATCCGTCCCCTCCAGGATCGTCTCGTCGTCAAGCGCACCCAGGAAGAAGAGAAGACGAAGGGCGGCATCATCATCCCCGATACCGCGAAGGAGAAGCCCCTCGAGGGCGTCGTCGTCGCCGTCGGCTCCGGCAAGTCCGTCAAGGGCGGCAAGGTCATCCCGCTCGACGTGAAGACCGGCGACAAGGTCCTCTTCGGCAAGTACTCCGGCACCGAGGTCAAGGTCGACGGCGAGGAGCTCGTGCTCCTCCGCGAAGACGACGTCCTTGCGGTCTTCAACACCAAGTGATCTGAGGAAAACACCATGAGCGCCAAGCAAATCGTCTACTCCCGCAATGCGCGCGGTCGCATCCTCCACGGCGTGAACCTCCTCGCGGACGCGGTGAAGGTCACCCTCGGCCCCAAGGGTCGCAACGTCGTCATCGAGAAGTCCTACGGCTCGCCCGTCATCACCAAGGATGGCGTCACGGTCGCGAAGGAGATCGAGCTCGGCGACAAGTTCGAGAACATGGGCGCCCAGATGGTGCGCGAAGTGGCCTCGAAGACGAACGACAAGGCCGGCGACGGCACGACGACGGCCACGGTGCTCGCCCAGGCGATCTACCAGCAGGGCCTCATGCTCGTCGAAGCGGGCCACAACCCGATGGACCTCAAGCGCGGCATCGACCAGGCCGTCTCCGCCATCGTCGCCGAGGTGAAGAAGCTCTCCACCCCGACGAACGACAAGGAGCACATCTCCCAGGTCGGCACCATCAGCGCGAACGGCGACAAGTCGATCGGCGACATGCTCGCGAACGCGATGGAGAAGGTCGGCAAAGAAGGCGTCATCACGGTCGAAGAAGCGAAGGGCATGGAGTCCGCGCTCGAGGTCGTCGAGGGCATGCAGTTCGACCGCGGCTACCTCTCTCCGTACTTCGTGACCAACACGGAGAAGATGACGACGGAGCTCGAGAGCCCGTACATCCTCATCAGCGAGAAGAAGGTCTCGGCCATGGCCGACCTCATCCCGCTCCTCGAGGAGATCGCGCGCTCGGGTCGTCCGCTCCTCATCATCGCGGAGGACGTCGAGGGCGAGGCGCTCGCCACGCTCGTCGTCAACAAGCTCCGTGGTGCGCTCAAGGTCGCCGCCGTCAAGGCGCCGGGCTTCGGCGATCGCCGCAAGGAGATGCTCAAGGACATCGCGATCCTGACCGGCGGTCAGGTCGTCTCCGATGACCTCGGCGTCAAGCTCGAGACCTTCACCGCGAAGGAGCTCGGCCAGGCGAAGCGCGTCACGATCGACAAGGACAACACCACGATCGTCGACGGCAACGGCGACGCGAAGGAGATCAAGGCCCGCGTCGAGACGATCCGCAAGCAGGTCGAGAACACGACGTCGGACTACGACAAGGAGAAGCTCCAGGAGCGTCTCGCGAAGCTCGCGGGCGGCGTCGCGATCATCAAGGTCGGCGCGGCCACCGAGAGCGAGATGAAGGAGAAGAAGGCCCGCGTCGAAGACGCCCTCCACGCGACCCGCGCGGCCGTGGAAGAGGGTGTCGTCCCCGGCGGCGGCGTCGCGCTCCTCCGTGGCGCGAAGGCGCTCGACGCGCTCAAGCTCGACGGCGAGCAGGCCCAGGGCGTTCGCCTCGTTCGCCGTGCGATCGAGGAGCCCCTCCGCCAGATCGCGAAGAACTGCGGCCAGGACGGCTCCGTCGTCGTGGAGAAGGTCCGTGAGGGCCAGGGCTCGTTCGGCTTCAACGCCGCGACCGAGAAGTACGAGGACCTCGTGAAGGCCGGCGTCATCGACCCGACGAAGGTCGTTCGCTCGGCCCTCGAGTTCGCCGCGTCCGTCGCGGGCATGATGCTCACGACCGAGGCGCTCATCGCCGACAAGCCGAAGAAGGCCTCCGCCGGTGGCGGCGGTGGTGGCGGCGGCGGCATGGGCGGCATGGGCGGCATGGGCGGCATGGGCGGCATGGGCGGCGACTTCGACATGGACTGAGTCCGGCCCCGCGCCGCGCTAGGTAGCGCAGCCAACGAGAGCCTCGGCGTTCGCGCCGGGGCTCTCGTGTTTAATGGGATGAGTGAGCTCAGTATCCAGGAACGGCTTTACCCGACCATCAAGTGCTTCGGGTGTGGGCACGCGAACCCCGGCGGCCTCCATCTCAAGAGCTACCTGGCGCCCGGCGGATCACGCGCCGCCTTCACGCCCGCGCCCATCCACGACAACGGGCTCGGCTTCGTGAATGGCGGCATCCTCGCGACCATCCTCGACTGTCACACCGCCTCGGTCGTCATGCACGAGACCGATGCCCGCGGCTACCTCGTGCCGGGCGGACCGCCGCTCGCGTTCGTGACCGCCGGCTTCGACGTGAAGTTCTTGCGACCGACGCCGCTCGGCCCGGCCCTCGAGCTCTGGGCGGAGGCGGAGAAGATCGACGAATCCGATGCGATCGTCCTCGGTGAGGTGCGCGAAGGCGGGAAGGTCCGCGTCACCATGCGCGCGACGTGGAAGCGCTTCCGTCCGCGCTGACGGCTACCAGCCCGTGGCCGACTTCACCGCCGCGGCGATCTCGTTCGCGATGCGGGTGTGGAGGCCTTCGTTCGGGTGGAACTCGCAGCCCGTCTGCTCGCTCTCGGTCGACTTCGCGACCTCCACGAAGGCGATGGCGTCGTCGCCGCCGCTCTTGCGCTCCGCGACCACCTCGGTGAACGCCTTTCGCTGGTTCGAGCGCGCCTGATAGCCCTCGGGATACTCGTCGGACTGCGTCGGCGCGAGCGCGCTCACGATCTTCGCTTTCGGGTACTTCTCGCGCGCGAGGCCGATCAACTTCGCATAGCCCGCCTTGAACGCCGCGAAGCCCGGCGCCGGATCGCCCGGGTTGGGCTGATCCCAGTCGTTGCCGCCGAGCATGACGACGAGCACGTCGACCGGCGACTTCGAGAAGTCCCACTTCGGATCGGCCGACTCCGGGACCGTGCGCACGAAGAGGTCCTCCATGTGCACCGGATCGCTGCGGTCGAAGTTCTGGATCACGCCCTTGCCGCCGTACCCGATGGCGATCACGTCCGCGTCGAACATCGCGCCGAGCTTTGCGGGCCAGGCCTTGCCGAAGTTCTGGGTCGCGCCGGTGAACGTGCCGCTCGGATCCGTGCACTCCACGCCGTAGCCCGTCGAGCCCGAGTCGCCGAGGATCTCGATGCGACGCAGCTTTGGCGGGGGAGGGGGCAGGAGCTTGCCGCCCCCAAAATCGAGGCCACGGAAGATCGTGAGACCGACCTGGCCCTCCGTCCGGCGAAAGAGCTCCACCTGGTGCGGCCCCGCCGCGAGGTCCTTCGCGAGCTCGTAGGTCTTTGCGCCTTCCTCCAGCGTGAGCTTCGTCGTCGTGCCGTCGACCTTCACGTCGAAGACGCTCGGCCCCTCGTAGAGCGGCGTCTCGTCGAGCTTCGCGGAGACGCTGGTCCCCTCGAACCGCGCCACGATGCGCGAGCCCGGCCACCCGACGGTGCGCGCCTCGCCGTCGACGAGAAAGCGCCCGACGTACTGGACCGCGGGCTCTGTCGGGACGGCGGGGCCCGCGTCCCCGGAGGAGGACGAGGACGACGCCCCGCCCTCGGTGGTCTTCGACGTCCCCGCGTCGGCGCCGGTGCCGCCGCCTGGCGGTGTGTCCTCGACGTCGTCCGACGAGCAAGCGCCGACCGCCACGACCACCGACACGAGCCATCCTCCGAGCCAGCGCATGATGCGACATCGATGCTACCCGTGATAAGGAGGCGCGGGGAAATGGCGAAACGCGCCCTTCGCAAACCGGCAGACGACGTCGAGATCGTCGGCGCGGACTCCCATCCGCTGCGCGACATCTACTACCGCATGCTCACCATGCCCTGGTGGGCGATGCTCCTCTCGCTCGGCGCGTTCTATCTCTTCCTGAACGCCATCTTCGGCGCCGTCTACATGTTCACCGGCGGCATCGAGGGCGGAGACGGCTCGTTCGCGGACGCGTTCTTTTTCAGCGCGCAGACGCTCGGCACGATCGGCTACGGCGCGATGCATCCGACGCGCTTCTCGACGAACGTCGTCGTCACGCTCGAGTCGCTCGTCAGCGTCCTCTTCGTCGCTCTCTCGACCGGCCTCGTGTTCACGCGGTTCTCGCGCTCCACCGAGTCCGTCGTCTTCTGTGATTTCGCGTGCATCGGCCTCATGGACGGCCAGCCGACGCTCACGATCCGCATCGGCAACGATCGCGAAGGCGCCATCATGGACGCGCAGGTGAACATCACCATGTTCCGCACGCATCACACCGCGGAGGGCGTCACGATGTACCGCATGAAGGAGCTCGTGCTCGCGCGCAATCGCACGTCCGCGCTCGGCCGCACCTTCACCATCATTCACGTCATCGACGAGGACAGCCCCCTCCACGGCCTCACGCCGGAGGGCTGGGAGAAGGACGAGGTCGAGCTCCTCGTGAACGTCGTGGGCACCGACGACACGCTGCTCCAGCCCGTCTACGGTCGCGGCCGTTATCAGGCGCACGAGGTGAAGTGGGGCGCGCGCCTCGGCGACGTGCTCGAGGAGCTCCCGAACGGCAAGCTGCAGCTCGACGTCCGCAAGTTCGACGACGTCGTCTGGTGCGAGCCGACCGACGCGTTCCCGTATCCCCGCGCCTAGAGAGTCTCGTACGGTCGTTCTGGTCGAGACCTTCCTCGCGTACTCCGCGAGAGCGCGCGAGCGCGAAGGCTTCACGCCCCTTCTGCGAAGGCGGGTTCTCGCTCGACCCACGGCGCCGCGCACTTGCACGTGGTGCGTCGGTTGCACCTCTAACGTGCATGTTGCAAGCGTTTCGCTTCCTTGCGGTGGTGGCGGTCGGTGGGGTGATGGTGGGATGTCTGGAGCCGGCGCCGGCGCCGGTTCGTACGCGGCGGCTCGACGCGGTGCTCGACTCCGACGGCTACGCGCTCTTCCACGTGAAGCCCGGCGTCGAGGACCGTACGGCCGTGCTCGTGGAGCTGCGACGCCCGGCGCCGGGGACGTACGTGCTCCTCCACACCGTGGCCGCGCCGCGGAGCATCGGCTGGTTCGATCTCGATCCGAACGACTTCGCGCCGTGCCGTCGCTACGGCGACGACGAGGTCGAGGACACGGGGCTCGACTGCCTCGTGCCCGACGGCCACGGTGAGCTCGTCGACGTGATCACGATCGCGCCGGAGGAGTCCGCGAAGACGGCCGTGCTCCGCCACGCGTTCCGCAGATGCACCGGCTGGTGCGCGGCCGACATGGCGCCGCCGACGCTGGAGGCGCACTACGCCGTGATGCGGATCGCGCCGGACGGCCCGCCGGTTCGCTTCGCGATCGAGACCGAGGCGGTCGATAGCGCCGCCTCGGCGTCGTTCCCCACCGTCGACCGCCTCGACTGACGAGGCGAGGGGACTCAGAGGAGCTCCTTGATCTCCTTCTCGAGCTCCTTCTCTTCGCCGTCGTGGTAGCCGTTGTGGATGTGCTTGATGGTGCCCGTCTTGTCGATGACATAGGCGCTCGGCATGTTCGGCGGGTGCCAGCAGTCGGCGATCTTGTGCCCGTCGTCCCAGCCGACCGGGAACTTCGCGCCGAAGCTCTTGATGAAGTCGGGGATGTCCTTCTTCTCGTCGTCGACGGAGACCGCCACGATCTCGAGGCCGCTCGCCTTGTACTTCACGTAGAGCTCCTGGTACTTCGGGAAGCTCTTTTTGCAGGGCTCGCACCACGTCGCCCAGAAGTCGACGATGGTGACCTTGCCCTTCTCGACGCCCATTTTCTGGCCGCCGTTGACGGACGACAGCGAGAAGGTCGAAGCAAGCTTGCCGATCTCCGGCTTGCCCTTGCAGCTGACCTCCGCCTTCGTGCTGCTGGCGCTGCTTTCGCCGCCCGGCCCGGGGGAGGCGGCCTCGTCGGAGCACGCCGCCAGAACGACGAAAGAGGTTGCGAGAAGGGAGACACACATGCGCATTTGCATGGCCGTCATTCTATCGCGGACTCTCGCGTTTTTGACTCCCTCGAATTCGAGGGGATAAGCTCGCACTCGTGCAATTACGCGTAGTCGGCTGCCACGGCGGGGAGACCCCGAAGCACCGAACCTGCGCGTTCCTCCTCGACGAACGTCTCGCGATCGACGCCGGCTCCCTCACGAGCGGCCTGGACCTGCCGATGCAGTTCAAGCTCGAGGCGGTGCTCGTCAGTCACGCCCACCTCGATCACATCCGCGACCTCGCCACCATTGCGGACAATCGCGCGCAGTACGGCTGCAAGCCGCTCCAGATCTACGGCACCAAGCCCACCATCGACGTCCTGAAGAAGCACTTCTTCAACGACCTCCTCTGGCCTGATTTCTCGGCCATTCCGTCGAAGGCGGAGCCGACGATCACGTATCGGATCTTGAAGCCCGAGGTGAGGGTGGAGGTCGCCGGCTTCGGCGTCCGCGCCATCACCGTGAGCCACACCATCGACGCGTCGGCGTTCATCATCGACAAGAACGGCGCCTCGGTCGCGTACAGCGGCGACACCGGGCCGACGGACCGGCTCTGGGAGTGCCTCAACGAGGAGAAGGACCTGCGGGCGCTCCTCATGGAGGTCAGCTTCCCGAACGAGCGCCAGAAGCTCGCGACGGTCAGCGGTCACCACACGCCGCAGACGCTCATCACCGACCTCAAGAAGTACGTCCGGCCGAAGGAGCTCCCTGCGCTCCTCTACCACATCAAGCCTGCCTTCCAGACCGAGGTGGAGAAGCAGTGCTCGAAGCTCAAGGGCGTCGAGCTGACCGTGCTTCAGCTCGGTGAGCAGCTGCTTCTTTAGCGCCCGGGCCGTGCGTGCTATGTCGGCTGACCCCCGTGGTAGCCGATTCGACAGAAAACGTCGTGATTCCAGGCCTCGAAGAAGACGAGGACGGCTCGCGTATCGTGCGCGAGGAGCTCCGGCTCCTCGAAACGGTCCTGAAGAATCTCGGCCCCGAGAGCTCGGAGGCCGCCGCCGAGGGCAGCGCCGAGACCGCGGCCCAGCTCGCGGACGACGATCGCCGCCTCCTCGAGCTGCGCGATCTCGCCGCGGACGCCAAGCCCGAGGACCTGCCGATGTACTTCGAGCAGATCCACACCCTCGCCGCGGTCCGCGCGCATCGCGGGAAGGGGGTCACGGGCAGCGTCGACCGAAAGAGCCCGTACTTCGGTCATCTCCGCCTCGAAGAGACGGTGCATCAGCGCGGGACCAAGGGCCCGGGCAAGCCGCGGCGGCGCGACGTCCTCATCGGCTCGCGCCAGTACGTGGACGCGGCGGCGGGCATTCGCATCGTCGACTGGCGCAACGCGCCCGTCAGCCGGATCTTCTACCGCTACCGCGAGAGCGACTCCTACGAGGAGACCCTCGGCGATCAGCCCGTCGAGGGCGAGGTCGAGGCGCGTCGCACGGTGGCGATCGTCGACGGCGAGCTGAAGAAGGTCACGTCCCCGCAGGGCACCTTCGTGAAGGAAGCGGACGGCCGCTGGCGTCGCGCCGCGGCGCACACCGCGCGCCTACGCCTCCCGGGCGCCGGCGAGCCGAAGGCGGCGAACCCCAACGTCGCCCCGAAGAGCTCGAAAGAGAACACGACCTCCGCGGATCGCTTGCTCCCCGCGATCGCGGCCATGCTCGACAAGGAGCAGTACGACCTCATCACGAAGCCGGGCATCGGCCTCGTCGCGATCCAGGGCTCCGCCGGTAGCGGCAAGACCACCGTCGGCCTCCACCGCGTCGCCTACCTTCACGCGAGCCAGCCGAACCGCTTCCGCGGGCAGCGCATGCTCGTCGTGGTCCCGAACGAGGCCCTCGTCCACTACACGAGCCGCGTGCTCCCGTCGCTCGGCGTCGAGGGCGTGCCCGTCATGACGTTCCACCGCTGGGCGGTGCGCGTCGTGTTCGATCTCTTCCCGAAGCTGCCGTCGCAGATCAACGAGGAGACGCCGCCGCTCGTCTCGCGCGTGAAGAACCACCCCGCGATGCTCGAGTCCGTGGCCGCGCTCGCGACGGAAGTGACCGCGCGCATCGACACGAAGCTCCGCACCACGATGGCGAAGTGGCCCGAGGGCGAGCGCGTGGTCGAGGCCTGGGACGCGACGAAGGGCGCGCCGGATCGCCGCGTGACGCAGCTCGCGCAGTGGCTCTCGGGCAAGCGAGAGATCGGCAAGCTGAAGCCCGTCGGTGACCTCCCGGGTGTCACGCGCAGCGCGATGGAGTCGCTCGGCCAGGAGCTCCGCAACGAGACGCGCAACGTGCTCGGCGCATGGGACGAGGTCACCACGAGCCGCCAGCGCCTCGACAAGTTCTTCGGTAAGCACTTCGGGACGGGCCAGCTCGATCAGGTCCACGAGTGGTGCGTTCGTCAGGCGCGCGTCCGCAACGAGGGCGAGCGCGACGGCGAGCATCCTTCGCTCGACCTCGAGGATCGCGCGCTCCTCCTGCGCATTTTCCAGGCGCTCCGCGGGCCGCTCCTCGACGGGGAAGGGCAGCCGATGACGCTCGCCCACCTCTTCATCGACGAGGTGCAGGACGCCTCTCCCGTCGAGCTGAAGGTGCTCCTCGAGGTGGCGCGCGGCACGGCCGACGTCGCCTCGGACCTCTCCCAGCTGTCCGTCACGCTCGCGGGCGACACCGCCCAGCGCATGCGCGAAGAGGACGACGAGCATGTCCCGTTCGACTGGGACGCGACCCTGAAGGAGCTCGGCGTGCCCGGCGGCGCGCAGGCGATCGATCCGCTCAAGGTCAGCTACCGCTCCACCGCGCCCATCACCGCGTTCGCGCGCGGCGTCCTCGGGCCTTTCGCCCACGAGGCGGAGCCCATCGCGCCACGCGAGGGGCCGCCGGTCGAGCTCTTCACGTTCGCCTCGGCGGGCGAGGCGGTCGCGTTCCTCGCGGACGCCCTCCGCGAGCTCGCGTCGAACGAGCCCGACGCGAACGTCGCGCTGCTCTCGCGGTTCCCGCAGCAGGCGGAGGTCTACTACGAGGGCCTTCTCCGCGCCGAAGTGCCGAACGTGCGCCGCGTCCGCCGCCAGGACTTCACGTGGGAGCGCGGCTTCGACGTGACCGACGTGCGCCAGACCAAGGGCCTCGAGTTCGACGAGGTCATCCTCCTCGAGACGACCGCGTCGAGCTACTCGGAGTCGGCGCAGGCGCGCCATGCGCTCTACGTGGGCGCCACCCGCGCCGCGCACCAGCTCTGGTGCGTCGCGAGCGAGACGCCGTCGAAGCTCGTGCAGGAAGGCCTCGCCGCGGCCGCCGCGACCGTCGCGCCGCCCGCCTGATCGCAGACCCATCAGAACTGGTGGATCGTCACGGACATCTCCGGCAGCACGACGGTCGCCGAGATCGTGACGGGACCCTCGGTGCCGCACGTCCCGCGGACCGAGACGATGACGGTATCGGCGCCCGCGTCCGGGACGACCGTGACGAGCGCGTTGCCATTGCCGTCGATGCTGTTCTTCGCGAGGCGGCCCGCGAAGACGGTCGGCGTCGAGCTGACGTACTTGAAGCCCTCACGACCGCCGGCGTTGGTGAGGGTGATGGCGATGCCTCCGGCGGCTCTCTTCGCGGTCCCCTCGATGTGGCTCTGCAGGGTCGGGCAGTGCGCGGGGCGCGGCATCGGATCGACGACGGCGTACCCGTGGTGGCGCTCGGGCACGACGACGTTCCCCGCGTCCGGCGGCGAGGCGACGACGGGCGCGCTCCCGTCGCCTTGCACGGGCGGTCCGAAGGCGACCGCGTCGGTGCCCGCGTCGCCGCTCTTGTCGCCGCGATGGCATCCCGTCTCGCCCACCGCCATGGCTGCGGCAGAGGTCGCGACCATCCGCTGCAGGTGGACGAGCGCGCGCGCTCGAACGGAGCTCGGCGGTACCTTCTTCGTCATCCCCGTGAGGAGGAGGATATCCTGAGGACGTGGCGACGGTCGCGGTGATCGGAGGAGGCGCGTGGGGGACGGCTCTCGCGGCCCATGCCGCGCGCCAGGGCCACGTCGTGAACCTCTGGGCGCGCGAAGAAGAGGTCGTGCGCGACGTCAACGAGCACCACGAGAACCACCTGTTCTTGCCGGAGGTCTCGCTCCCGCGGTCGATCCGCGCGTCGAGCGACGCCGCCGCCGTCCTAACGGGCGCGGCGGTGGTCATCCTCGTGCCGCCGTCGGCGTTCCTCCGCAGCGTGACGGCCTCGATCGCACCGCACCTTCCGGCGGACGCGCGCGTCGCGATCGCGACGAAGGGGATAGAGAACGAGTCGCTGCACCTCATGCTCGACGTGGTGGCGGAGGTGCTCCCGGGGCGGCCGCTCGCGGCGCTCTCGGGGCCGAGCTTCGCGAAGGAGGTCGCGTCGGGACTGCCGACGGACGTGGTGGTGGCATCGAAGGACGAGGCGCTCGCTGCGGACCTGCAGACGGTGCTCCACTCGCCGCTGTTCCGCGTCTACACGTCGAAGGACCCGATCGGCGTCGAGGTCGGCGGGGCGCTGAAGAACGTCCTCGCGATCGCGGCCGGGACCTGCGACGGGCTCGGCCTGGGGACCAACGCGCGGGCGGCGCTCGTGACACGCGGACTATCCGAGATGGCGCGGCTTGGGGTCGCGCTCGGCGGGGACCCGTTGACCTTCATGGGGCTCTCCGGCGTGGGGGATCTCATCCTGACGACCACGGGGGCCCTGTCGCGCAATCGGGCGCTCGGGATGAAGGTGGCGGAGGGCGTGGATCCCGCCGTTTTCTTGGCCTCGCAACGCAGCGTGGCCGAGGGTTACCTCACCGCGAAGGCCGCGTTTCAGCTCGCCCAGCGCCATCACGTCGATGTCCCGATCACGGAACAAGTTTTTCACGTGCTCCACGAGAAGCGGCCTCTTCTCGACGCCATGACGAGGCTCCTCAACCGCGCCCAGAAAGAGGAGCTTTGGGGCTTCACGTAGTGTTGTACCCTCGGGCGGTCACGTGACGACCGTTCTGCAGCCCGGAGAGACCCTCGACGGGAAGTACCGGCTCACCCGCCGTATCGGCGAGGGTGGGATGGGTACGGTCTTCGAGGGCGAGAACATCCGCATCAAGCGGAAGGTGGCCATCAAGGTGCTGCACGAGCACGTCGCCACGTCGCCGGAGTTCGCGCAGCGGTTCGTCCGCGAGGCCCGCGCCTCGGCCCGCATCGGCTCCGATCACGTCTGCGACGTCCTCGACCTCGGCGATCTCGAGAGCGGCGAGAAGTACATCGTCATGGAGCTCCTCGACGGGGAGAGCATGGAGGCTCGCCTCGAGCGCGAGAGCCAGATCGACCCCAAGGTGCTCGCGCCGATCGTGTTCGAGATCCTCGAGGGCCTCGGCGCGATGCATCAGGTCGGCGTGATCCATCGCGATCTGAAGCCCGCGAACGTCTTCCTCTGCAACAAGAAGGGCGGGGGCGTCAGCGTGAAGATCCTCGACTTCGGCGTGGCGAAGGTCGAGGCGAGCGACGAGGACCCGAGCGGCATCCACGACATGACGACGACGGGCACCATGATGGGCACGCCGCTCTACATGTCGCCGGAGCAGGCGCGCGGCGCGCGCGACGTCGACGGACGCACGGACCTCTATGCCGCGAGCGTCATCTTCTATCAGGGCCTCACCGGGGAGACGCCGCACTCGGGCGTCAGCCTGCACGAGCTGCTCTTCAAGATCGTCCTCGACGATCCGAAGCCGATCCAGTCGCTGGCGCCGCACGTGGACGACGAGCTCGCCGGGCTCGTGATGCGTGGCCTCGCCCGCGATCCCGAGCAGCGCTTCCACTCCGCGCGCGATTTCCAGACCGCCCTCGCGGCCTGGGGCGAGAAACACGACCTCGACTTCAAGATCACGCTGCCGACCGAGCCCCCGCCGCTGCGCAAGCAGACCGGCGGCTTTCCGGCCGCGATCATCGAGACGGCCGGGCAGGCGATGCGTACGGGCAACACGCCCCTGTCGACGCGCGGCAACGAAGGCCCTCCGACCCCGATCGACGTCAACGCGGTCACGCAGCCGTCCCACCATCCGGCGCCGCCGACCTCCGCGACGGTGAAGGCGGCCGAGCCCACAGCCCCGCTCAAGCCGGGCGACACGCTCCTCGCCGGCGTCGAGCCTCCGGTGAAGCCGGCGCCCGAGCCCGAGCCCGCCAGGCCCGAGCCCGCCAAGCCGCCGTCGAAGAGCTCGAAGACGCCCGCGCCGGTGGCGGCGAGGTCGGCGCCGCCCGTGGAGCCGCAGGGCTCGTCGAAGGCGACGCTCGTCATCGGCGCGCTCGTCGCGATCGTGGCCGCGGTCATCGGCGTGAAGCTCGGCACCGCGGACTCCGGCGGCGGGCCGCAGCCGCAGCTCTCCAACACCGCGCCGCCGTCGGTGCCCGTGATGTCGACCCCGGTGCCCTCGACGACGCCCTCCGCGGAGCCGAGCGTGCCCGTCGCGACGGACGCGGGCGCGACCACGACGAAGGACGCCGCGGTCGGGGCGGCGATCCCGATGGCGCCGGCGCCGAACGCGCCGCCCGCCCCGAGGACATCGTCCCCGGTCGTGCCGTCGCCTTCGACCGCCGTCTCGGGGCGCTCGATCCAGGTCGTCCCGAACTTCTGACGCCGACGCTCTAGATTGAGGCGGCCAGCGCCTCGGCACGTGCGCGAAGCACGTGCTCGATGATCTCGTCGACGCCCTCGCCGACGTTGCAGCGGGCGAACACGGTGGGCCCGCCCTGGCGCATGCGCTCCGCGTCGGAGCGCATGATGTCGAGGTTCGCGCCGACATGGGGCGCGAGGTCGGTCTTGTTCACGACGAGGAGATCGCTCTGCGTGACGCCGGGGCCGCCCTTGCGCGGGACCTTCTCACCGCCCGCGACGTCGACCACGTAGATCGTGAAGTCCACGAGCTCGCGCGAGTACTGCGCGGCGAGGTTGTCGCCGCCCGACTCGACGATGAGGAGCTCGGGCGAGGGCGAGAGCGCCTTCATGAGCTCGTCGAGGGCGTCGAGGTTCGGCGTGATGTCCTCGCGGATGGCCGCGTGCGGGCAGCCCCCGGTCTCGACCGCGCGGATCTGGGGGGAGGGGAGCGCCTGGTTTCGCTGGAGGAACTCCGCGTCCTCGCGCGTGAAGATGTCGTTCGTCACCACACCGAGCCTCATGCGCTCGCGGAGCTTCTTGCAGAGCGAGAGGACGAGCGCCGTCTTGCCCGAGCCGACGGGGCCGCCGATGCCGACCGTGAACGCGCGCTTGTCGAACGCGCGGGGCTTTCGCGGCGCGCGGCTGCGGAACAGGCCGGGCCCGTTCCAGCGCTCGTGCGTGTGGCCGTGATGATGGTGGTCATGGTCGTGGTGATGGTCGTGATGATGATCGTGGTCGTGCGAATGACTCATGACTGAAACATCCTTCCGTCGAGACGCTCGTGAAGCGCGGCGTAGATTTCGAGGAGCGGCGCGGTCTGCGCGGGCTCGGGATCGGTCTCGCGGAGCACGTCGGTCATCAGCGCGGCCCGCGCCGCGTGTAGCTGCTGCGCCTCGAGGGGGCCGAGGAGCCCGAGGCGCACCCCCGCGGAGAGGATGCCGCGCGCGAGCCCGTGCAGGTACGCGGCGCGGGTGTCTTCATCGCTCACCCCGAGCGCCGTGAACACGGCTCCGAAGAGCGGTGCATGATGCATGGGTCGTTCGGGCTCGGAGCGGTAATTCTCGAGATCCTGGAGGCCCCAGACCCGGTTGACGCTGTTCACCAGCGCGCGTCCCTGGGCCCGGCTCGCCTGGTTCGGACCACGAAAGAGGAGCATCGCATCGCACTCGTCGTCGGCGCGGGCGAGGTCCTCGCGGGCCTGCCTCACGAACGGCAGCGCGAAGCGGCCGGCCTGGCGCAGCGACGCGTCGAGGAAGGCCTCGACGCCGATATTCCCGAGCACGGAGGCCGCCTCGAGCCCGTTCGAATGGGCGAAGCCGCCGCTCGGGAACGTCCCGTCGGCGAGCTGAAGGAGGAGCCAGGGGCCGCTCATCAGAACAGCGAGTAGAGCCGGCTCAGCGCCACGCGCGTCGCGGGCGCGGCCCGGAGCAGGTTACCGTCGGCGAAGACCTCGTAGGTCTCCGGGTCGATCTTCATCCGCGGCAGCGCATCGTTCAGCTTCATGTCCTTCTTGCCGAGCTTCCGGCAGCCCCGGACGGCGCGGAGCTTCTTGCGCAGCCCGATCGCCCCGACGTGGCCGTCCTCGAGGGCGCGCCGCGAGACGAAGGCGATGCTCGTCGCGCCGAGCGCGCCGCCCATGGCGCCGAACATGGGTCGCATGTAGCTCGGCTGAGGGGTAGGGATGCTCGCGTTGGGATCGCCCATCTGCGCCCAGGCGATGAAGCCGCCCTTCAGCACCATCTCCGGACGGATGCCGAAGAACGAGGGCCGCCAGAGCACGAGGTCGGCCCACTTGCCGACCTCCACCGAGCCGATCTCGTGGCTCATGCCGTGCGCGATCGCAGGGTTGATCGTGTACTTCGCGACGTAGCGGCGGGCGCGGAGGTTGTCGTTCGGGCCCGACTCGCCGTCGAGGCGGCCGCGCTCGTCCTTCATCTTCGCCGCGGTCTGCCAGGTCCGGCAGATGACCTCGCCGACGCGGCCCATCGCCTGGCTGTCCGACGCCATGATGCTGAGGGCGCCGAGGTCGTGGAGGACGTCCTCCGCCGCGATCGTCTCGGCGCGGATGCGGCTCTCCGCGAAGGCGACGTCGCTCGGGATGCTGCGCTTCAGGTGATGGCAGACCATGAGCATGTCGAGATGCTCGTCGAGCGTGTTCTTCGTGAACGGACGCGTCGGGTTCGTCGAGCTCGGGAGGACGTTCGCCTCGCCGCACACGCGGAGGATGTCGGGGGCGTGGCCGCCGCCCGCGCCTTCCGTGTGGTACGTGTGAATCGTGCGGTCCTTGAAGGCCGCGATCGAGTCGTCGACGTAGCCCGACTCGTTCAGCGTGTCGGTGTGGATCGTGACCTGAACGTCCTCTTCCTCGGCGATCTCGAGGCAGGTGTCGATCGCGCGCGGGGTCGTGCCCCAGTCCTCGTGGAGCTTGAGGCCGACCGCGCCGGCGCGGATCTGATCGACGAGCCCGTCCGTGAGAGACGAGTTGCCCTTGCCGGTGAGGCCGATGTTGATCGGGAGCACGTCGGTCGCGTGGAGCATCAGCTCGATGTGCCGCGCGCCGGGGGTACACGTGGTGGCATTCGTGCCCGTCGCTGGCCCCGTGCCGCCGCCGATGAACGTGGTCACGCCGCTCGCGAGCGCCTCGTAGGCCTGCTGGGGGCAGATGAAATGGATGTGCGCGTCGATGCCGCCCGCGGTGAGGATGAGGCCCTCGCCCGCGATCGCCTCGGTCGTCACTCCGACGATCATCGCGGGATGAACGCCGCGCATCACGAGCGGATTTCCGGCCTTGCCGATGGCCACGATGCGCCCGTGCTTGATGCCGACGTCGGCCTTGTAGATCCCCGTGTAGTCGATGATCAGGGCGTTCGTGATCACGACGTCGAGGGCGTGCTCGTCGTTCGCGCCGGGCATCTGGCCCATGCCGTCGCGGAGGACCTTGCCGCCGCCGAAGACGCACTCGTCGCCGTACTGCGCGAGGTCGCGCTCGACCTCGACCTCGAGGCCGGTGTCGCCGAGCTGAACGCGGTCGCCGGTGGTCGGGCCGTAGAGGCCGACGTACGCGCGGCGGTCCAGGCGGTTGCCGCGGCTCACGGGCCGGCCTCGGGGAGCTTGCCGGACGCGCGGTCGAAGTGCTGCGCGAGCTGGGTCGGATTGAGCGAGGGCACGGGCGGCGTCTCCGCGTTCGTGACGAGCGTGACGGTGCGGGTCTCGCCCGGCTCGAACCGGACGGCCGTCCCGGCCGGGATGTCGAGGTGCATGTCGGTCGCCACGGCACGGTCGAACTCGAGCGCCGCGTTCGTCTGTTCGAAGGGATAGTGGCTGCCGACCTGGATCGGCCGGTCGCCCTTGCTCGTCACCTCGATCGCGACGCGATCGCGGCCGGGGTAGAGCTCGATGTCCTCACCGACGACGGTGACCCGGCCAGGCTGCACCTCGTCGAGCGGCGGACCGAACACGGCGAGGTCGGGGACCGGCAGGAACGAGCCGTAGAGCGCGAGCGCGAGGTCGCCGTCCTCGAGGCAGATGGGGTCGTGCACGGTGATGAGCTTGGTGCCGTCCTCGAAGGTGCCTTCGACCTGCACCTCGTGGACGAGCGCGGCGACGCCGGGCAGGACCTGGCGGCGGCCGAGGACGCGGCGGCCGAGGTCCATGAGGTCGGCCACGCTGTGCTTGCCGTCGCGGACGAGCTCGAGGAGCTGCGTCGCGAGGAGCGCCACCGTCTCCGGGTAGTTCAGGCGAAGGCCGCGGGCGAGTCGCTTCTGCGCGAGGACGCCGGCCCCGTGGAGGATGAGCTTGTCGAGGTCACGAGGCGAGAGGTGCATGGCTCAGTAACGCGAGGCGAAAGGGTCCACGATGTCGATGTCGGGAAGGTTTCGGAGGCGTGAACGGGCGGCGGCGATGGCGCCGGCGGGGCTCGACGCCGCAATTCGAACGATCGCGCCGTCGGTCCGGGCGAGGGGACTCGTGGCGACGGCGAGGTCCTTCGTCGGCGGAGCCGGCGGGCTCGCGTCGAGCGGCGCGCGTACCGCGAGCAGCGTCAGGAAGGCCTCGAAGCCGCCGGCGCGGTCCGCGATGGGGCCGTCGGCCTGATCGAAGCGAAGCGCGTCGACGGCGAGCGTGCGCCCGGCCTCGTCGCAGATGCGCGTCCGCAGATCGAGCGAACGCATGATCCAGCGCTCGCCGAACGCGGCGCGGCCCGAGGTCATGCCGTCGAGGACGAGGCACGTGCCACCGGCCGCGAGCTCGAGGTCGATGCGTTGCGTGTAAGATGCATCCTTGAAGGCGGCGACGGGATCCGGCAGCAGCACGAGGGTGCCCGCGACCTTGGCGCGGATCGACTGGCTCGCGGCGCCGCGAAAGACCTTCGTCGTCGACTGCGTGAAGACCAGCAGCGAGGCGCCTTCCTCGACCTCGATCGCGGTGTCGATGGAGTCGCCGTCGACGAGGCCGCCGCCGAACGTGACCAGGCACACGGCCGCGGAGCGCCTGCCGGCGGGGAACGTCGCCTGGACGAACCGGAGCGGCGACGTGGCATGGGCCTCGGCGATGACGGTGCGGTCGTCGACGCGTCGAGCAACGAGGCGGCCAGGGCCGGCAGACATGCTGCGGGACGCATACCACGGGTGCGCCAGGACGGCGGCGACGCCCAGGCGTTACACCTGGCCCACCGCGGCCTCGGGGGACATGTGGGAGAACCCCTCGAAATCCTGAAAATCGCGGGGTCGTCCGTCGGCACGCGGCCTGCTCCAACGTTCGTTATGACGAAGCTCCTCGCCGCAGCGCTGATCCTGGCCACAGCGGTGGTGGCCTGCACCCAGCCGGCGGATCTGGGGTCGGGGAAGCAGACGTCGGCCGACTCCAAGGAGGAGGAGGTCGCGGACGACGGCGACGACGACACCACGCCCACGAAGGCGCCGGCCTCGACGAAGACGAAGACGAAGACGAAGGAGACGAAGTCGACCACCGCGACGCCGGCTCCGAGCACGTCCGCCGCGACGCAAGACGCGGGCGCGCCAGCGCCGCCACCCGACGCGAACGCGGATGATGACGACGATGACGATGACGACGATGACGACGACGACGACGACAACGACAACTGATCGTCGCCGCCGCGTCCGCGCTTGCTCACTTACTGAAGCTGCGTGATGTCGGGCTCGACGGTGAACGCTTCGACCTTGTGCGGCTGCACCTCGAAGTGGATCGGGCTCTCGGGGGTCGTGGTCGTGCCGCGCTCGATACGCATGACGGCCCAGTGGCCGGTCCAGTCGTCGTCATCGCGATCGGCGTCGCAGCCGCATTGCTCGTCGCGGAGGACGATCTCGGTCGCGCCCTCGGGGACCTTCACCGTGTCGACCATCCAGCCGTAGCCGTCGACCTTGCAGTGATCGCCGACGGAGCCTCCGCAGCGCGACCGCGTCGACGGGTCGAAGAGGAACCAGCCCACGTTCTTGGGTGCTTCCTTCGAGTAGAAGAGGACGTACGAGTTGCCGGGCGTGACATTGCGAACGGTGACCACGACGTTGTCACGCTGCTGCCGGGTGTTGTCGACGGCGAAGAGCGCGTACCCGTCGGCCTTCAGACTCCCGTCGATCGATCCGATGTTGTCCTTGTCATCGCAAGCGAGCGCGAGAGCAGAGACGACGACGATGGCGGCAAGACTCGAGATTCGACGCAAGACCATGGCTGCGCCCCCGGAAAAGCAACGCGGGTGCCGCACGCTCACGCCAATCATTTCCGCAGCTTAGCGCATCTCCGAGAACGCGAGTTCACGCCCCGGCCGCGACGATGGGGACCGCCGGAGCCGCGATCTCGCGGGGCGCGCGGCTGATCCCGGCGAGACCGCCGTTCATCATCGCGTCGAGGAGCTCGACCACGCCCTGGCCGCGCGGGTGGCTCATCGTGATGTCCGCGCGCTCCTTGAGCGCCGGGACGGCGTTCGCGACCGCCACGCCGAGACCACAGGCGTTGAGGAGCGAGTGATCGTTCTCGGCGTCGCCGACGCCGACGACCTCCGTGGCCTCGAGCTCGAAGTCGAGCAGCGCCGCGCGGAGACCGCTGGCCTTGTTCACGCCCGACGGGAGCACCATGACGGCGCCCTTGTTGAAGATGACCTCGAGCTCCAGCCCGAGGTCGCGGATCGTCTCGAGCACGGTGACCTGATGCGGCTCCCACGTGGCCACGATGACGCGGCCGCACGACAACGGGCCGACGCCACGGAGCTTCAGCGTCTCCGCGAACGCCGGAGGCGGGGCGGTGGCAAGCAGTCGCGTGATCGCCGGGCCCGGCGGAGGTTGCGGCGTGTAGAGCAATGCGCCGTTCTCGGCGACGACCGTGTCGAACACGTCGATGCCCGGAAAGACGGTCAGGAGCTCGTCGAGCTCGCGACCGGTGACGAGGACGAGGAAGAGGCCAGCCGCTTTCGCGCGATGCAACGCCGCGAGCGTGGTCTCGGAGACGACGCCGTCCTCCGCAAGCGTGCCGTCGTAGTCCGTCGCCAGAGCTCGATAGGTGATCGTGTTCGCCATGACCCGGACGGTGGCTGCAATGGGCGGACCGGTTCCCGCAGAAAACCCGGCCTTTCCTTGGGGGCGAAGTTGACATAATGCATCTTATGCGAAATATGAATGGACCAGACAGGGGGAGGTTGGGCCGCCCCTGCCGGTGGCCGCTCGACCGGCGGTCGACCAACCTCGTATCCTCGTCGGATGGATGGTGGTGGTGGCGGCGGGACCGACCGACGGCGGCGAAGCGCGATGGTCCTCGGCGGCGGTTCGCTCCTCCTCGTGGCCGCAGCCGAGGCCTGCGTCGGAGAAGATCCTCCGTTCCAGCCGACCTCCCAGCAGACCGACGGCGGCGGCGACGGAAACGCGTCATCGTCGAGCGGAGCCAGCGGCTCGTCATCGTCTTCGTCCTCGGGCACTGGCTCGTCGTCGTCGTCTGGAGGACCGTTCGACGCGGGACCGGACACAGATGGTGGTCCGTGCGAGCGGACGAAGGGCTTCGGCGCGCCAGAGCCCCTCGTCCAGCTCAATAGCGCGAAAGGTGCGTACAGCGTCACGAGCCTTCGATTCGCCAGGAAGGGCTTCTACTTCTCGAGCGACCCTGACTCCGGAAGCGCGCCGGGTGACACGTCCACCGGTCTCGACATCTATGCCGTGGAGGTCGCCAACGGGACGTTCGGCACGCCACACAAACTGGAGGTGCTCTCCACCTCCGCGGTCGAGGACGTGTCGCCGACCGAGAGCGACGACGGCACCACGATCTTCTATTCGTCGGGCGCCTACTATGATCGCCGCCTCAAGCGCGGACAGCGGAACAGCGTCGAAGCGGCTTTGGGCATCGACTACAACACGCCGCCAACGACGCTCCCGAAGGTTCGCGCCGCCTCTTCACGCGAGACCGACCCTTACCTCGCCGGGACACGTCTCTACTTCGCCGCGGCCGACGGCGACGCGTCGACGGATCTTCTCGGGATCTATTCGGTATCCATCAATGCGGAGGGCCTGCCTGGAAACGACGTCGTGAAGGCGCTCGCCAGCGCCGGCGAGAACCGATTTCCGGTCGTGGCCGCGGATGAGAGCGAGCTTTTCTACTCGCACGCGGAGCTGGTGGGCACATCGATCGCACAGGTCCTCTATCGAGCCACGCCGGCCTCCGCCCCGCACACCTTCGAAAGCCAATCGAAGGTCTTTGTGACCCCACCCGGCCTCTACGTCTCGGCGACGGAGCTGAGCCGCGATGCGTGCGACCTCTACCTCTCCATCCGCGACGAGGGTGGCCGCTTCCGGGTCTTCGTCGCGCACCGTTTACGCTGACGGCGTCGTCTTACAGGTCCGTCAGTCGCCGCGACCGAGGAGCATCGAGCCCGTGACGCGGCGCTCGTTCTCGTATGGGCCCGGGCGCGTGCGCTTGACCGGGAGCGGCGGGCTCACGCCGATGCCGAGCAGCGTCCCGCCATTCGAGAGGACGTAGGCGCGGCCGTCGTAGGCGGCCGGCGTGGCGGAGAAGCCGCTACCCAGATCGATCCCGTCGATGACCTTCCCGTTGCGCGGCGACAGCAAGAAGAGGCCGTAGCGGGAGGTCCCGACGAGGAGCGCGCCGGCCATCGCGGTCGGCGCGGTGACGCCGCCCTCGGGCACCTTGTTGCGCCAGATGACGTGCCCGCTGAACGGATCGAGGCCCATGAGGCCCGTCGAGGCGCTCGAGGCGACGAGGATCTTCTTCGCCGGCACCTTCGGCCCGCCGCGATCCGGACCCTGCGGGTTCGGGGTGTGCGCGGCCTCGCGGTAGAGCATGAGGTCCGTCACGCCGACCGCCTTGTCGTTCGACCAGACGCGCGCGCCGCTCGCCGCGTCGAGCGCGTAGACGCCGCCCGCGTAGCTCGAGACGTAGACGACGTGACCGTTCGGGTGATCGTCGACCACGGGCGTGGTGTCGACGTCGAGGTAGCGAGGCGCCTCGCCTGCAGCCGCCTCCGCCTCCGCCGAGAGGTCGATCGGCGACCACTTCTCGCTGCCGTCCTTCAGGTCGTACGCGCTGACCTGGCCGCCCGAGTACGCCATGTAGACGAGGTTCGTGGTGGGATCGTACGCGGGACCGGCGTGGCCGCTGATCTCCATGCCGAGCGCGGGCGTCTGATGCGCGTGCCACTTCGGCGTGCCCTTGCGGCGATCGATGGCGAAGAGGTAGTCGGCGGCGTTCGCGAACACGACGGTCTCACCTGCGCGGACCGGCTTGCGAGACACCTCCGCGCCGCTGTCGTAGCGGTAGACGAGCGCGCCCGAGGACGCCTTCACGCAGTAGAGCGCGCCGTCGTTCGAGCCGAAGTACACGACGTCGAGCTCGGGGTCGTAGAGCGGCTCGCTCTGCACGAGCCCCGCGGTCTCGAAGCGCCAGATGGTGCTCCCCTCGCCCGCGCGCAGCGCGTACATCCCGTGGTCGGAGCTGCCGACGAACACGCGATCGTGCGCGGCGTCGATCTCGGGACGGCCGCGCTCCCAGTCCTCACCGGTGCCGCGGCCCTCCATCGTGAGCTGTCGATGCACGAAGATGGACATCGACGCGCTCGGCCGGTTGTACCAGGACGGCACCTCCGGGTTCACGCGGTCGCCCGCGAAGATCTCTCCGAGTCCGCAGCCCGACGAGGCGAGGGCCGTGAGGGTGAGGAGGGCCCGGACCACGCCGGAGCCCTCGCGGGGGCGTCTCACTTGCCGCCGCCCTGCTGTTTCTGCATCTGCTCGATCATCTTCTGGATCTGCTCTTGCGACATGCCGCCCGGAGCGCCGCCGCCGTGGCCGCCCTTCGGCGCCTTGGGCGCCGCCTCCGGATCGATCTCGTGGAGGCGATCCATCGCGACGTCCTTCAGGTACGGGTACGTCGGCGGGGTCGGGAGGCCCGGCGCGAGCGGCTCGTCGGCCTTCGCGAGGCGCTCCTTCAGGCTGGACAGGACCTTCTTGGCCTCCTCCTTGTCACCCTTGTTCATGAGGACGCGACCCTGGTGGTACATCGCGAGCTCCTTGAAGCCCTTCACGTCGGCGGCGTTCTCGAGCTCCTTGAACGCGGCGAGCGCGGCGTCGAGCTCCTTCGCCTTGTCCTCGGGCTTCGCGAGCGCCTTCAGCTCGTGGGCGAAGCCGATGCCTTCGAGGGCCCGGCCCTTCACCTCCGTGTCGGCCGCCGCGAGCGCGGAGCCCTTCACGTCCGTGAACGCGGCGAGCGCGTTGTCGGCTTCCTTCTTGTCGAGGAGGAGCGAGCCCTCCGAGAGGCGCGAGAGGATCGCGGCGCCGGTGCCGGGGTACTTCGACTGAACCTCGCGGTAGGCCTTGAGGGCCGCCTCGCGACGAGCTTCGTGCGTCTTGAAGTACTGCTCGTGCTGCTCTTCCTCGTCGTCGTCCTTCTTCGGCTCGCCGATCTTGGCGCGCTGCACCTCGATCGCCTTCGTGAGCTGGACGGACGCGTCGGTCTCTTTCTTGTGGTCGAAGTAGAGGAAGCCCGCGACGGCGAGCAGCGCGACGGTCAGGAGCGCGCCGACCATCTGGACCGTCTTCTGGTTCTTCTTCGCCCAGTCGGACAGCTTCGCGGTCCGCTCGATCAGCGGGTCGGCGTCCGCCGAGACGGCGAGCGCGACGGTGCGCTTCGGCTCCGCGCGCGTTCCGATCTTGTTGAGCTTCTTCGACGCGGCGGCCTCGAGTCCGCCCTTCTTCTTGCCCTTCTTCTTCGCGGCGCGGCGCTCGGCGAGCTTCCGCTCCTCTTCGCGAGCGAGGGCCTCGGTCGCGTCTTCGGCGCCGAGGGCGGCGACACGACGCGCGATGGC
Source organism: Labilithrix sp. (assembly GCA_046351255.1). Classification (GTDB taxonomy): domain Bacteria; phylum Myxococcota_A; class Polyangia; order Polyangiales; family Polyangiaceae; genus Labilithrix. The sequence goes on along the minus strand of JAXLYU010000018.1, from coordinate 77,733 downwards.
CGCGGGATTCGCCGCGTCCTCGTCTTCTTCCTCGTCCTCTTCCTCCGAGTCGGACTCGGACTCGGAGCCGCTGGGCGCCTTCTCCGCGACCTCCGCCTTCGCGACGTCGTCGGTCTTCTCGGCGGCGAGGCGATCGGCGCTGGCCTTGGCGGCCTCGGAATCGAGCGCGTCGATGTTCTTCGCGATCTGGTCCAGGTCGTCTTCGCGCTTGTCTTTATCGTCGTCGCTCACGCGCGGACCATAGACTCAGGCCGGTCCGGGCGTCAAAAGGTACTGCACGTAATAAGTCCCGGGAGTTACGGGGTTCCGCCGTCCCAGGCCTGGGGCGGCGGGGGCGGGATTTCCTCGGAGCGCGGGACCAGCCAGACCGCCTCGGCGCTGGTCTTCAGCTCGATCTCGCCGGCGGCCAGGTGAGCGATCTCGATGACCCAGAGGCCCTCCTTGCCCGGGACCGGCGCGGGAGTGGAGAAACGCGGGGGATCCGTGCCATCGCGCCCTGCGGCGAGGGTCACCGTCGGCTCGGCCCGCGACTGCGCGAGGAGGCGCGCGGGGCCGGACCTCCCGAGGTGGAGGGACCGAGGAGGGACGGCCCCGTCCGCGCCGCCGTTCGCGGGGGTGAGGAGCTTCGCCTCGCGCATGATCTCGAGCGCGTCGGGCATCGGCTCGGGGACACCGGCGAAGCGCGTCAGCGGGGCGACCAGCTCGTTCCGGGCCCCGAGGGCGAGGAGCGCCCGCGCCTCGAGCGGGCGGAGGTGGACGTAGCGCTCGTTCGCGAGGAGCGTGGCGAGCGGCTCGCGCGCGCGCGGATCTCCGATCGCGCCGAGGGTCTCCACGATGAACGGACGGAGGCGCAGATCGTCGAGCGTCCTCAGGAGCCCGGGGACGGCCGCCTTCGTCTTCAGGCCGGCGAACACCGCCAGCAGGGCGCGCGCCTCGTCGACCTCGCCCGGAGCGTGAGCTCCGGGCTCGAAAGCCGACGTCCAGCGCGCGACGAGCTCCCCCTCCCCACGCGCGTCGCCGTGCTCGCCGAGCGCCAGCGCCGCGGCGACGCGCTCCTCGGCGCTGGCGTTTGGTGCGGCGTCCGGCGTCGCGAGGATGCCTTCGGTCACGGTCTTTCCGAGCGGATCGCCCATGCGCGAGAGCGCGAGGGCGCTCCAGGTGCGGACCTCCGGGTCCTCGTCGTGAACCAGTGAACGTTGTAGACCGGACTGCATCCCGCGGGCCTTCAGGCGGAAACCGCACCGGGCGGCGAGGCGGCGGATATCGACGCGCGAGTCGTCGAGGAGCGGGGCCACGTCCTCGGCCGCGTCGAGATCTCCCTGGAGCCCGCGACGGAGCGCCTCCGGGAGGCCGGACGCCTCGACGCGGCCGGTCTCGCGCTCGATGGCGGCGGTCAGCTTGCGGAGCTCGCTGACGCGCTCCGGCCGGTCGCCGACGGGATGCTTCTCCTGCGGATCCTTCGCGACGTCGAAGAGCGTGCAGGACGCGATCTTCCGCGCGCAGACGAGCCGATCCGAGCCACGGGCGACGAGCGTGTAGTCGTCGGTCTCGGCGAACGCGAGGCCTTCGTCGGCAGCGCCCTCGCGCGCGCCCGCCGCGGTGAGGCCGGAGAGCGTCCGTCCGAGGTCGCGGCCGCGGAGCCGCGGCGGGATCGGGACGTCGAGCGCGGCGAGCGTCGTGGGGAGGAGGTCGATCGTCTGTACGGGTGTCTCGACGACGCGCGGCGCGAGGCCGGGGCCGGCGACGACGAGCGGCACCCGCACCTGCTCCTCGTACACCGTGGTGCCGTGGTAGCGGCCGCCGTGGTCGCCGAGCTCCTCGCCGTGGTCGGCGCTCAGGATCGTGATCGCTCCCGGCGGACGATGCGCGCCGACCAGCTCGAGGATGGAGCCGACGAGGTCATCGGCGACGGCGATCTCGGAGTCGTAGGCGTCGACGCGCGGATCGCCCGAAAAAGCGTGCTCCGGATGCACCTCGTAGGGCTCGTGCGGCTCGAAGAGGTGCACCCAGAGGAAGAGCGGTTTGTCGCGCGGCGTGGTCTGGAGGTACGCGGCGATCTGCTCTCGTCGGAGCGCCGGCTTGGCGAACTCGACCTTCGCGTATTCGAAGCCGAGGCGCGTGTCTCGCATCGTCCGGAAGCGGTGCTCGTCGATGAAGAAGACGGCCGGCGGATAGAACGCGGCGGTGCGGTAGCCGTAGCGCTGCAGCTGGATGGGCCAGGTCTCCCGCACGTCGCCCATCGCCTCGTCTCCCCGCAGCGCGAGGAGCGCCTTCATGTACTTGCCGGTCATCATCGACGCGACCGAGTACGAGGTATGCGGCGTGGGGCAGTACGCGTGGTCGAACCGGACGCCGCGCGCGGCGAGGGCATCGATGTGCGGCGACGTCTTGCGCGCATAGCCGTAGCTGCCGAGGTGGTCGGCGCGGAGCGCGTCGATCGTGATGAGGACGATGTCGTGGCCGCGCCAGTCGAGCGTGCGCGCGCCGTTGCGGTCGCGAAGGCTCGTCAGCGTGGTGGTGGCGGCGGCGTCGTCCTCGAGCGGCGGCGGCGGCGCGATGCGGGCCGCGACCAGGACCGCCGGCCCGAGGACGGGCGCATGTTCCAGGAGCACGCGGCGGAGGTTGTCTTGCGCCGCGATGCGCGCGGCGGCGTGCGGGGTCCACGCCGCGCAAGCCCCCGCGAAGGCGAGCACGGCGAGCGCGAGGTGGCGCCCGTAGCGCATGTCCCGGAGCGGGAGGACGACCGCAGCCGCCGCGATGAGGAGGATGCCGAAGAGCGCGAGATGGAACGCGGGATAGAGCCGCGGGAACGCGAACGCGTCGGTCAGCCAGGCGCCGAGCGCGACGAAGAGGCCGAGCATGGCGATCTGGCCGTGACGCATCTTCGGGAGCCGCCGGACGAGCGCGGCGCCGACGAGCGCGCCGGCGCCGGCCACGACGAGCACGAACGGCACGCGCACCACGAGGGCCTGCATCAGGCGCCCGTTCGAGACGCCCCACGCCACCGCCGCGCCCCCTGCCCCGCCGAGCGCGGTCACGAGCCGTCGATCGGGCGTGCGCGCCACGGCCGCGATGCCCACCGCGAGCGGGATCGACGCCGCGAGCGCGAGCGGTGACAGGTAGAGACGCGCGTTCGCCATCTCCCAGGTGCTCGCGAACTCCGCGCGGTACCCCACGCCCACCGCGATGTTCTCGAAGACGAGGAGCAGCAAGAACGCGATCAGGACGAGGCCGACGTCGGCCAGAAAGCCCACGATTCCACGCTGGTTCCACGCGTCGCGACCCAAGACGCGCGCACTATACCTCGCGGCCGGAGCCCCCGTCCCGGCCGCCGTCCGTCTCAAGGCGCATCAAGTATGAAATCAATATTGACCATACTTAATCAAGCTTTGTTCACAAAAAGTATGTCGTGGATAGTAAATCGCGCGCGCGTACCTTCGTCGCCGGCGCTCAGCCCGCCTCCTCCCGGACCGCGATGGCGCGACGGAGCTTCGCGACGAGGGAGCCGAGGATGCGGTGCTCGGGCGACTCGAGCGCGCGATCGGCGGCGCGGATGGCGCGAGCGTCCGCTTCGATGCGCTCGAGCCACGGCCAGCTGGCGGCGGGATCGAGGTAGAGGAGCGGCTCGTCGTCGCCGTGCTGGCGGGTGCCGGAGAGGTCCCCTGCCCCGCGGAGCTCGAGGTCGGCGCGGGCGATGTCGTCGCCGTCGGCGAGCGCGCAGAGGCGCTCGAGGCGGGTCCGGGCGAGATCGCCGAGGGGCTCGCCGTGGAGGAGGATGCACTCGCCGGGCTTCGCGCCACGGCCGACGCGCCCGCGGAGCTGGTGGAGCTGCGCGAGGCCGAACCGCTCGGCGTCCTCGATCACCATGAGGGTCGCCTCCGGGACGTCGACGCCGACCTCGATCACGGTCGTGCCGACGAGCACCCGGATCTCGCCGGCGCGGAAGCCGGCCATCGCCTGGCGCTTCTCGTCGGGCTTCATCTGGCCGTGGATGGAGCCGATGCCCTTCACCTCCCCGCGCAGCATCTTCACGCGCTCGGTGAGTGACGCGAGCTCGTCGACCTCCTCGTCCTCGCCCGTGTCCTCCACGCGTGGGACGACCCAGAACACGCGCTCCCCTCGCTCCGCGGCCGCCTCGACGAGCGTGAGCACGGCGCGGATCGCCGCCTTCGGGAGCATCGTCGTCGACACCGGCTTCCGGCCCGCCGGACGCTCGCGGAGCGTGGTGGTCGCGAGCTCTCCGCGGAGCGCGAGGGCCAGCGTGCGCGGGATCGGCGTCGCGCTGAGCGTGAGCAGATGAGGGCGCTCGCCCTTCTGCACGAGCGACAGGCGCTGCGCGACGCCGAGGCGCTGCTGCTCGTCGACCACGACGAGCCCGAGCTCCGGCAGCGAGACGGCCGAGCCGAGGAGGGCGTGCGTGCCGATCGCGATGCGCGCCTCGCCGCTCGCGAGCGCCTTCTCGGCGCCGCGCCGGTCCGTCGCGCCGGCCGCGACGAGCACCGCCCGGGCCTTCACCGCCCGCTCCAGCGGACGCACCGCGGCCACGTATTGCTCCGCGAGGACGCTCGTGGGCGCCAGGATCGCGGCCTGCTTGCCGGCGAGGACCGCCTGCCCGACCGCCGCCAGCGCCACCGCCGTCTTGCCGGTGCCCACGTCGCCGAGGAGCAGCCGTCGCATGGGTCTTGCCGAGGCCAGCTCCTTCGCCACCGCGGCGCAGGCCGCGCGCTGGTCCTTCGTGAGCGCGAACCCGAGCTCCTTCTCGAGTCGAGCGACGAGCGCCGGCGCGGCCTTCAGGACGGGGGCCGGCGTCCGGGCGAGGCCCTCCTCCGCGTCGATGCGCTGCCAGGTCGTCGTGAACGCCTCCGCCCACGCGAGGCGCTCGACGAAGCGCGACTGCTCCTCCGGCGTGGGGAGGACGCCGTCGAGCGCGTGCATCCGGCGAAGGACCTCGTCGACCGGCGGCAGCCCTTCTCGCGTGGCGATGGCGGCCGGCACCGGGTCCGGCGAGGGCGCGAGCTTCGGCGCGCCCGCCGCGATCGCCTTCCGGACGAGCGCCCCCTTCGGCCCGAGCCGCGGGTACCTCGGCCGCGCGACCCGCGCCTCCGGGCCGTCCGCGAAGAGGTCGGGATGCGCCGTGCGGGGCGGCTTCTTCGGCTCCACGGTGATCTTGCCGATGCCGAGGAGCGGCGCGCCGACCTTCGCCAGCGCGAGGACGCCGTGCGCGCTGAAGAACCAGAACGCGTGTAACTTGCACGCGAGCTCGTCTGCGTCCTGGAGGACGACGCGCACGCCGCGGCGGCCGCGGAACGGCATGAACGACGCGCTGCTCACGATCCCGAAGAAGGTCTGGCGTCCGCCGCGCGCGATCGCCTCCTTCAGGCGAAGCGGCGCGCGGAGGTCGTCCCAGCCGACGGGCACCGTCCAGACGAGGTCCGCGACGGTGGAGATCCCGTGCTCCCCGAGCGCCGTCCGGGCGGACGGACCGAGCCCGGGGAGCCGGTCGACCGGATCGAGCGGGTTCAGAACGCGGGACCGGGCGTCTATTTGAAGACGACTTCGAGGATTTCGTAGACGCGCTCGCCGGCGGGGGTGCGGATCTTCACCTCGTCGCCGACCTCCTTGCCGAGGAGCGACTTCGCGATCGGCGCCGTGATCGCGATCGAGCCCGAGGCGATGTCGGCCTCGTCGGCGCCGATGATGCGGTACGAGACCTCCTCGTCGTTCGCGGTGTTGAGGAGCTTCACCGTGGCGCCGAACGAGACGCGATCGCCGGAGAGCTTCGACGGATCGATGATCTCCATGCGCGCGATCTTGTCTTCGAGCTCCTTGATGCGGCCCTCGTTGAAGCCGCCCTTCTCGCGAGCCGCGTGGTACTCCGCGTTCTCGCTGAGGTCACCGTGGTCTCGCGCCACCGCGATCATCTGACTGATCTGCGGGCGGTCGACCGTCTTCCGCCGGTGGAGCTCATCACGAAGCTTCTGGGCACCCTCGGGAGTGATCGGATTTTTTTCGACCGACATGGGGCGAACGTTTTACTCCACGTGCTAAGCCCAGGCCATGCCGATCGTCGGGGATCGTCCGGAGTCCGGGGTTCGCATCGCGATCGAGCGCGACGCGAAAAGGAACGACCCTCCGTGGATTTACGCGGGGGAGGTCCACCTGCCGGACGGCAGCCACCCCGTGGCGGTGGAGGTCGACGAGAACGGGGACGTCGGCGTCTCGATCGGGCCTGGTGCCCCACCCGAGCTGACGGAGAAGGTGCGGCTCATCGTCCGCACCGCTTACCGCCAGGCCAAGGCCGACGACGAGCCCCCCGCCTGGCGCATCGTTCGCTGGCGCGGCGAGAAGTGACCGGCGGACAATCCCCACGGATTTCGTGCTACTGAGGGCGCGTGCTTCGTTCTTGCTTCCTCGTCCTCGTGCTCGCTCTGGGCACCGCTGCCTGCGACAAGCAGGAGGCGCGCACCGCGCTCAGCTACACGCAGGACGCACAGCGCGCGTACAACGAGGCGCTGAAGGAGTTCGACGACCACAACTGGCTCGAGTGCCAGGCGCTCTTCCGCGAGGTGAAGCGGAAGTACCACTACTCGAAGTACGCGAAGCTCGCGGAGCTCCGCATCGCCGACGCCGACTTCGAGCAGGAGAAGTTCGCCGAGGCGATCCGCGGCTACCGCCAGTTCGTGCACGACCACCGCTCCGATCCGGTCGAGGTCGCGTATGCGCGCTCGAAGATCGCAGAGGCGCAGTACAAGCAGATCAACGAGTCGTTCCTGCTCCCCACCGCGGACGAGCGCGATCAGGCGATCATCCTCGACGCCTTCAAGGAGCTGAAGGGCTACGTCCACGACTATCCGGACGCGAAGGAGTCGAAGAAGATCAAGGAGCTCCTCGCCGACGTCACGGCGCGCCTCATGCGGCACGAGCTCTACGTCGCGCGCTTCTATCTCCAGCGCGACAACTTCCAGGCCGCCGTCTACCGCGTCCAGTACGCGATGCGGAACTTCGCGAGCCCGCCCTCGTCGCGCGGTCCCGACGGCCCCGGCGTCGACTCCGGCCTCGAGGCCGAGGCGTTGCTCCTCCTCGGCGAGGTCTACCTCAAGATGAAGAAGTACCCGGAGGCGCACGAGGCCTTCGACACGATCCTCCGTGACTACCCGCAGAGCCCGCTCATCGTGCAGGCGCAGAACTTCCTCGGCTACATGCGCGAGCGCGGGGTGTGAGGCTCCGGGCAGCGGCGCGCTTCGTCGCCTCGCTCTCTGGGCTCGTCGCGACCTTCGCCACGCCCACGGCGGCGCAGGAAGAGCCCCCCGTTCAGGAGCTGCCGCCCACGCCGCCGCCCACGCCCGCGAAGCCTCCGAAGGTCATCCCCGCCGCGAAGGGCGAGCTCGCGCCGAAGTGCGAGGAGGCCTTCATCGAGCACGTCTACAAGAACACGAAGCCGAGCGTCGTTCGCATCACGCGCCCCGACGGCGGCCTCGGCACCGGCTTCGTCTTCCACGACAACCGGCACGTCGCGACCGCGCTCCACGTCGTCGATCTCGGGCGCGAGCTCAAGGTCGAGTTTCCGAACGGCAAGGTCACCACCGCGGAGGTGGTCGCGTTCGACGAGCAGCACGACGTCGCCCTCCTCGAGCTCGCGGACGCCACCGACGCGAAGCCGCTCGAGGCGCGCACGAACGTGAACATCGGCGCGCCGATCCTCGCCATCGGCAACCCGTACGGCGATCTCACGAAGTACGTCGAGGACCTCGAGGGGCTCCTCAACTTCAGCGTCTCGCAGGGCATCGTCAGCGCGAAGAGCGACGCGTACATCCAGACCGACGCCGTGCTCTCGCCCGGCAACTCCGGCGGCCCGATGCTCACCTGCGACGGAAAGGTCGTCGGCATCGCCGACAAGCTCCTCGAGTCGCGCATCGGCTTCGGCGTGCCGATCGCGCACGTCACGAAGCTCACGCAGAAGATGCACGAGCAGAAGTACCGCGGCCGCTGGACGGGCAAGGATGGCGGCGTCGGCCTCCTCTTCATGGCCGACGCCAACTCGTACCTCGGCTTCTATCTCGGCGGGAGCATCGTCGGCTACGACCGCATCGCGATCACGACGCGCATCGGCCTCGGGTTCGCGGGCAAGGGCGACACCACCGAGCCCATCGTCGACCGCTCGATCCGGCGCTTCTTCGGTGAAGCGACGGTCGGCTATCGCATCCTCGTGCTCCCGTTCTCGTTCCCGTTCTACGCCACCATCGGGGCTGGCATCCTCGGCACCTTCGATCGTGGCGAGGAGACGAGGCTCCTCATCAACAGCAGCGTCACGCCGCCGACCTTGGTGGCGCGGACGACGAGCATCCGGGGCGGCGGGATCGAGCCGCTCGTCACGGCGGTCTTGAAGTTCGATGCGATCGAGGCGTCGTACGGGTTCGCGCTCGACGTGATTCATCCGAAGTACTCGACCCACCAACTCCTCGTCGGTCTATCCTTCTAGCCAGATGATCGAGATCGAGCCCGCGTCGATGAAGCCCTCCGGCCGCTGCGCCTGCTGTGGCAAGTCGAAGCACACGGCGTGGGGCTTCGTGTACGAAGACGACGCGCCGCGCGCTTGCTACTTCGTGGAGTGGGTCGCGGGACACGCGGTCGCCACCGCGCGCTTCGACGTCGTCGTGGGCCGCTGGTCCGACGACACCACCGACCGCGATCGCACCGCGGTCTCGCTCGACTACAAGAGCGGCGCCTTCGAGCTCGCCGACGCCGACGGTCGTCCCGCGGCCGAGGTCGGTCGTGCCACGAAGAAGGACGACGTGGCGGGGACCCCGCTCGCCGAAGAGGTCATCTCCATCAGCCGCGCGGTGCTCGAAGCCGACGACCGTTTCAAGGAGCTCGTATGAGCGTCACGCCCGAGACGGCCCCGACCGCCAAGACGATCCTCGTCGTCGACGACGAGAAGAACATCCGGCGCACGCTCCAGCTCGTCCTCGAAGGCGAGGGCTACAAGGTGGTCGGCGCGGAGACCGCGGAGCAAGGCCTCGAGATCCTCGCCTCCCCTTCGCAGCCGGTGGACCTCGTCATCTTCGACGTGAAGCTGCCGCAGATGAGCGGCCTCGAGGCGCTCGAGCGCATTCGCCGCGAGGAGGCCACGCGCGACGTCCCCGTCGTCGTCATCAGCGGTCACGCCACCGTGAACGACGCGGTGCACGCCATCAAGCTCGGCGCGTCCGACTTCTTCGAGAAGCCGCTCGTGCGCGAGCGCGTGCTCGTCAGCGTGAAGAACGTCCTCGACGCGGCGCAGACGAAGCGCGCGCTCGAGACGATGGCGCGCGAGCAGCTCGCCAAGTACGAGATGATCGGCAAGAGCGCGCCGATGCAGCGGCTCTTTCACGAGATCGAGAAGGTCGCGCCGACGCGCGCGAGCGTCCTCATCACGGGCGAGAGCGGCACCGGCAAGGAGCTCATCGCCCGCGCCATCCACCGTCTCTCGCCACGCGTGGAGGAGCCGTTCATCAAGGTGAACTGCGCCGCCATCCCGCGCGAGCTCATCGAGAGCGAGCTCTTCGGCCACGAGAAAGGCGCGTTCACGGGCGCGCAGGCCAAGCGGCGCGGCTTCTTCGAGCAGGCGCACGGCGGCACGCTCTTCCTCGACGAGATCGGCGACATGGACCTCGTCGCGCAGGCGAAGGTGCTCCGCGCGCTCCAGTCGGGCGAGATCTCCCGCGTCGGCAGCGAGCACGTCATCCACGTCGACGTGCGCGTCCTCGCGGCGACGAACAAGGATCTCGCGAAGGGCGTCGAGACGGGCGTCTTCCGCGAGGACCTCTTCTTCCGCCTCAACGTCTTCCCGCTCCGCAGCCCGAACCTCCGCGAGCGCGTCGAGGACATCCCGCTCCTCGCCGACTCCTTCATGCAGGGGTTCGCGAAGGAGAACGGGACGAAGCCGAAGCCGATGGACGACGCGGTCATTCAAGCCCTCGTCACGCGGCGATGGCCGGGCAACGTGCGCGAGCTCAAGAACGTCGTCGAGCGCATGGCGATCCTCTCGGGCGATCGCGTCACGATCGCGGATCTGCCGGAGGATCCACACGAGAGCCCGTTCGGCGAGGAGCCGGAGGCGGCCGCGGACAATGGCAACGACGACGAGCCGGACGAGCCGGCGACGGAGTCGTCGATGGCGCGTCCGCCGGTGCCCGGGCAGTACCTCACGCTGCGCGAGTACCGCGAGCAGACCGAGCGAAAGTACATCGTCGACACGCTCAAGCTGACGGGCTGGAACATCTCCCGCACCGCGGTCGTGCTCGGCGTCGAGCGCACGAACCTCCACAAGAAGATCCGCGGCTACCAGATCAAGCGCGGCGAAGGCTAGCGACCGGTCGACCCGTAGCCGCCGGCACCGCGCGCGGTCTCGTCGAGCACGTCGACGACCTCGAGCGTCGCGACCCCGTGCGGCGCGAACACGACCTGGGCGATCCGCTCCCCCGGCTCGATCGTCTGCACGTCGTTGCTGAGGTTCACGAGCGCGATCTTGCACTCTCCGCGGTAGTCGCTGTCGATCGTGCCGGGGGAGTTGATGATGGTGATACCCCTCTTCCCCGCGAGCCCGGAGCGAGGTCGCACCTGCCCCTCCCAGCCCTCAGGGATTGCCATCGCGAGGCCCGTCCCGACGATCGCTCGCTCGAGCGGCCGGAGCGTCAGAGGCTCGGAAATCGCGGCCCGCAGGTCCATTCCGGCGGCCCCGGAGGTCTCGTATCGCGGCAGCTCGACGGCCACCGTACCCACTCGCATGACGCGCACACTCAGCTTCACGCCCTGATGCCTACACCACGCACCGCGTGCGGACGACGCCCCTGCGTGAGGTGGGTGAGCGGCGGAAGCACACAAAACAGCGAAAGCGTATGGAACCATGGAGGTGACGGTCCGCGTCTCGGGTTAGTCTCGACATGTGGTGGCCGCCGCCTCCAACACCGAGATGACCCCCCGCGCGGTGGGGCGCTACGTGCTCTACGGAGAGCTCGCGTCCGGCGGTATGGCGACGGTTCACTTTGGTCGTCTGAGCGGACCGGTCGGCTTCTCGCGCACGGTCGCGATCAAGCGGCTGCATCCGCACTTCGCCAAGGACCCCGAGTTCGTCACGATGTTCCTCGACGAGGCGCGCCTCTGCGGCCGCATTCGTCATCCGAACGTCGTCCCCACGCTCGATGTCGTCACGCAGCAGGGCGAGATCTTCATCGTCATGGAGTACGTCGCCGGCGAGGCGCTCTCCAAGCTGATGCGAACGGCGGGGCAGAAGAACATCCTCATGCCGCCGAAGGTGGCGGCGACGATCATGTCGTCGGTGTTGCATGGTCTTCATGCCGCGCACCAGACGAAGGACGAGCACGGGCAGGAGCTCGGCATCGTTCACCGTGACGTCTCCCCGCAGAACGTCCTCGTGGGCGCGGACGGCACGGCGCGCGTGCTCGACTTCGGTGTCGCGAAGGCGGCGGGCCGCCTGCAGACGACGCGCGACGGTCAGGTCAAAGGCAAGATCGCGTACATGCCGCCGGAGCAGCTCTCCGGCGCGCCGGTCACGAAGCAGGTCGACGTGTACGCGGCCGCGGTCGTGCTCTGGGAGATGCTCACGGGTCGTCGCCTCTTCGACGGCGAGACGGAGGCGATCGTCCTTGCGCGCGCGATCGAGGGCACCGTCGAGCCCCCCTCCTCTCACAACGCGTTCCTCGAGCCCGCGGTCGATGGCATCGTCCTTCGCGGCCTCGCGCGCGATCCGGAGATGCGTTACGCGACCGCCCGCGAGATGGCGCTCGCGATCGAGCAGACGATCGGTCTCGCCTCTCCATCCGAGGTCGGTGAGTGGGTCGAGAGCGTGTGCGGCGACGAGCTCCTCCGCCGCGCGCAGACCATCTCCGCGATCGAGGTCGCGGCGCTGAATCAGTCGAACGAGCCGAAGATCGCCCTCGCGAAGAGCCCCATCTCGGAGCCGCACTCGCAGGTCTCGAGCATCTCGGTCTCGCGTCCCGCGGTCAGCGTGCCGCCTCAGAAGAAGAAGTCGCCGAAGCTGATGCTCCTGCTCTTCGCGATCCTCGCCATGTTCGGCGGGACGCTCGGCACCATCGCGATGAAGAACGTGCTCGCTGGGCCGTTCCATGGTGAGCCGAACAAGCTCGAGGCCGAGGGCAAGCGGCCCATCGTGATGCTCGGACCGACGGAGATGGCGAAGAAGGAGCGCGGCGAGCTCACGATCAATCCGGTCGTGATGAACTCCCCGCCCGTCCAGCCGTTCCGGCAGCCGCTACGTCCGGTGGTCCCGCCCCCACCGCCGCCACCGAAGAAAGACTGCGACCCGCCGTACACGATCGACTCGGTCACGGGTCACCGTAAGTACAAGTCCTGGTGCAACTGAGTCGCGAACGCCCCGAGACCTGAGGGCAGTTGGCTTCAGCGTCGGCAACGTCGAGCACGTAAGTTTTCCCTGTCCGATTCAGCGCTTTAGGCTGTAGCCTCCGTGCTCAAGTTCTGGAGGCTCGATCGATGAGGGAAAGCACCTGCTGGAAGCTCGCTGCCGTGACGACCGTGTTCGCCACGTTTGCCGTCGAGACCCCAGCGTTCGCCGCGCCCGACGATCGCGCAGAGTGCGCGGCGGCGGCGGAAGACGCGCAAAAGCTTCGTGACGAGGGCAAGTATCGCCGCGCACGTGAGCAGATGCTCGTCTGCGCCCGCGACGTGTGCCCGGGTCCGATCAAGAGCGACTGCGGCAAGTGGCTCACCGAGGTCGATCGCGACGCACCGACCGTCGTGTTCGGCGCCAAGGATCAGAAAGGCGACCTCGCCGACGTGAAGGTCTCGATGGACGGCGTGAGCGTCCAGGAGCGCCTCGACGGCAAGCCCGTCCTCGTCGACTCCGGCGAGCACACGTTCAAGTTCGAGACGAAGGACGGACAGACCCAGGAGCAGAAGGTCATCCTCCGCGCGGCCGAGAAGGCGCGTCCGATCATCGTCACGTTCGGCGGGAGCGCCGGCGGCACGGGCGGCGGCAATACCGGCGGCGGTAACGCTAGCGGAGGCGGCACCAGCGGCGGCGGCGACACGGGCGGCGGCAGTAGCCTCGTCCTCCCCATCGCGCTCGGCGGCGTCGCGCTCGTCGGGATCGGTCTCTTCGCGGTCTTCGGCATCACCGGCAAGAGCGACGTCGACGACCTTCAGACCTGCAAGCCGAACTGCTCCGAGGACAAGGTCGACAGCGCGCGTACGAAGCTGATCATCGCCGACATCTCGCTCGGCGTCGGCGTCGTCGCCGCCGCCGTCGCGGCGTACCTCTTCATCACGCACAAGTCCGATGCGACCGTGAAGACCGGCGCCCAGAACAACACGTGGTTCTCGAAGGTTCGCCTGGATGGAGGTCCTATCGCCGGTGGTGCGATGACGGGCCTTACCGCGACGTTCTGAAGCCTGAAAGTCCCCACGCGATCGCCCCTCGGGGCTCTATAATCACGGCACCATCGTGACCCGAGGTGCCGCCGCGCGTCAGGGAAAACGCCAGGGAGACATCCTCGCGGGGAAGTATCTCCTCGAGGATCTGCTCGGCGTGGGCGGCATGGGCGAGGTCTACCGCGCGACCAACGTGTCGCTCGGTCGCAAGGTCGCGGTGAAGCTCCTGTCGGCGGAGTTCGTGAAGAACGACGACGACCAGAACCGCTTCCTTCGCGAAGCGCGCGCCGCGGCCGCCGTGCGACACGCCAACGTCGTCGACGTCCTCGACATCCTGCGCGACGAGGACGGAACTCCGTTCATCGTGCAGGAGCTCCTCTCGGGCGAGGATCTCGAGCGCTACCTGAAGACGCGCGGCGGCCGGCTCGGCCCCGACGAGACGATGGAGCTGATGATCCCCGTCGCAGACGCGGTCGCGGCGGCGCATGCGCAGAACGTGGTGCACCGCGATCTCAAGCCCGCGAACATCTTCCTCGCGCGGGATCGCAACAAGATCGTGCCGAAGGTCCTCGACTTCGGCGCCGCCCTCTTCCCGACCATCGCGGAGCGATCGGCGAAGGAAGCGCGCATGCTCATCGGAACGCCGCACTACATGGCGCCCGAGCAGATCGTCGACAAGGCCTCCGTCGACGCCCGCTCCGACGTCTGGGCGCTCGGCGTCATCCTCTACGAGATGATGGTCGGGGAGACCCCCTTCGAGGCCGAGTCGGCGAGCGCCGTCCTCGCCAAGGTGAAGACGGTCGACGTCCCGGCGCTCCGCTCCCGCGTGAAAGAGGCGCCGATCGAGCTCGAGCAGATCGTTGCGAAGTGCACGAACCGCGACCGCATGGCCCGCTACGCCGACGCCTCGGGCGTCCGCGATGCGATCGAGCTCCTGCGTAAAGCGCGCAAGGGCGCGCCGCAGTCGTCGCAGCTCGCCACGCTCGACGATGTGGCCGCACCGGCGCCTCGTCCCAGGGCCGCGCCGCCCGCGTCGAGGCCGCGGGTCCCCTCGATCGATCTGCGCTCACCGCCGGGCCGCGCCGACGACATCCCCGTCCCGCTCGAGCCCTCCCCGATGGAGGCGCCCGCGGCGGGGCCCAAGCGCAATCTGCTCACCCTGAGCTCGCCCGATGACGAGCTCCCGGCCCATCCCTACGATTCGAAGAAGGCAGACAGCTTCGACCTCGACCTCCCGCTGTCGATGGGAGGACTGCCGCCTCCGTCATCTGTGGAGCGGCCGATCTCGACGGCCTCGCGAATGGATCCCTCAGGCGTGCGCGACAAGATCGACGACAATTTCACCCCGGAAGAAGAGCCCATCCCGCGGAGTCAGCCGTCCTCGCTGCCCCCCGTCCTCTTCTCGTCCTCCGCCATCCAGAGGAAGCCCGAGGGGCTCAACCTCCCCCCGCCCGCGCCAGTGCCGGCGGACCTGCGCGACGATCCGGGGCTCACCGCGCTCCCGCTCGAGAAGGCGCGGCCCGTCGGTCCCGTGGCGGTGAAGCCGACGGACTATGCGAAGCGCATCGTCGCGCAGACCTGGTCGAAAGGCGACACGCTCCGCCTCGGCGCGCAGGTCGCGATCCCGGCCCTCCTCCTCTTCGTCGCGGCGGGCCTCGTGCCACCGCTGAGCCAGCCCGTGCGCCATGCGATGCTCGGGGACTCCGCGCTCGCGAGCGGCATCACGGCCGTGGTCGCGCTCATCGTCACGGCGGTGCTCTTCGTGCGCGCGGCGCTTCGCGAGCGCACGCGCCTCGCCTGGACGGCCGCCATCGCGGCGCTCCTCTTCGGCATCGCGATGATCATCACCACCTTCGGCGCGTCGGAGGTCGCGGAGAGCGGCGAGGCCCTCTCCACGACGTCCCTCGCGACCCTGATCGGACCGCTCGCGCCGTTCGTGCTCTCGCTCGACTGGCTCACGAAGGCGCGTGACTTCTTCCTGGACCCCTACTCGAAGCCGGAGACGCGTCGCAGCATGGCGGTCTCGGCGCTGTTCCTGTTCCTCACGCTGTCGTTGAGCCCGTTTGGCGCGGTCCGCGCCCCGCCGCGCCCCATGAATGCGATCCAGGCGATGTTGAAGTAAGCTCCCCGCCATCATGGCGAAGGATCTCGTACTCATCCTCGACTTCGGCTCACAGACGACGCAGCTCATCGCGCGGCGCGTCCGCGAGCAGAAGGTCTACTGCGAGATCCATCCCTGCACGCTGACCTTCGAGCAGATCCGGGCGTTCGAGCCGCGGGCCATCATCCTCTCGGGCGGCCCGGCGAGCGTCTACGAGGAAGGCGCGCCGACGCTCGACAAGCGCGTCTTCGAGCTCGGCTGCCCGATCCTCGGCATCTGCTACGGCATGCAGCTCACCACGCACCTGCTCGGCGGCAAGGTGCAGCGCGCCGACAAGCGGGAGTACGGGCTCGCGAAGGTCTCCATCGAGAACAACGGCGGACTCTTCCACCGCTTCCGTCTGAAGGAGTCGATCGAGGTCTGGATGAGCCACGGCGACCGCGTCGATGCGGTACCGCCGGGCTTCACCACCATCGGTGAGTCCGGGAACACGCCGTTCTGCGCCGTCGCGAACGTCGAGCGGAAGATCTACGGTGTCCAGTTCCACCCGGAGGTCGTGCACTCGCCGCGCGGTCCGGACATGATCGGCTCGTTCCTCTTCGAGGTGGCCGGGCTCGAGCCGACGTGGACCCCGGGCTCGTTCACGGACGAGGCGATCGCAGCCGTGAAGGCCAAGGTGAAGGCCGACGAGCACGCGATCTGCGGGCTCTCTGGTGGTGTCGACTCGTCGGTCGCGGCCGTCCTCTGTCACAAGGCGCTCGGCTCGCGCCTGACCTGCATCTTCGTCGACAACGGGCTCCTCCGGGCCGGCGAGTACGAGCAGGTCGTCTCCACCTTCCGCGAGGCGTTCCACCTGAACCTCGTGCCGGTCAACGCCTCCGAGAAGTTCCTCTCCGCGCTGAAGGGGGTCACGGACCCCGAGCAGAAGCGGAAGATCATCGGCAAGGTCTTCATCGACGTCTTCGAGGAGGAGGCGGCCAAGGTGAAGGGCGCCGCGCATCTCGTGCAGGGCACGCTCTATCCCGACGTGATCGAGAGCGTCTCTTTCAAGGGACCTTCCGCGGTGATCAAATCTCACCACAACGTCGGGGGTCTACCCGAGCGGATGAAGCTGAAGCTCATCGAGCCGCTCCGCGAGCTCTTCAAGGACGAGGTCCGCGCCTGCGGGACCGCGCTCGGCATGCCCGCCGACATCCTCGGTCGCCAACCCTTCCCGGGGCCGGGCCTCGCCATCCGTTGCCTCGGCGAGGTCACGCCGGAGCGGCTGGCGGTGCTCCGCGCCGCCGACTCGATCGTGACGGAGGAGATCCGCGCCGCGGGCCTCTACGACAAGATCTGGCAGAGCTTCTGCGCGCTCCTCCCCGTGAAGAGCGTTGGCGTCATGGGCGATCACCGCACCTACGAGGAGACCTGCGCCATCCGCGCCGTCACCTCCGTCGACGGCATGACCGCGGACTGGGCGCCGATCCCGTACGAGGTCCTCGGACGCATGTCGAACCGCATCATCAACGAGGTGCGTGGCATCAACCGCGTCGTCTACGACATCTCCTCGAAGCCGCCGGCCACGATCGAATGGGAATGAGGGCGCTCGCGCTCGCGCTCCTCGTGGCCGCGTGCAGCCCGGCGAAGGAGCCGAAGCACGTGTCGTTTCGCATGGTCGGCTCTCCGCCCAACGCGACGGTGACCATCGACGACATCTTCGTCGGCCGCCTCGAGACGGTGCAGAAGCGCGGCGTGGCGCTGCCCGTCGGACCGCATCACCTGACGGTGGAGGCGCCCGGGTACTTCCCCTTCGATCAGAGGATCGACGCCGCCGAGGGCTCGCCTATCCGCGTCGAGGTCCGCCTCGTCGCCGTGCCAGACTGACGATCGCGAGGCCGAGCGCGGCGAGCGCGAACGGCGAGCCACCACGCACGGGGCCCGGCGCGGACGAGCACGCGCTCACGATCTTGGTCTTCTTCGGGCGGCCTGCGTCGGCGTAGGTCGGATCCGAGCTCGAGTAGCCGTCGTTCGGCGTCTCGCCGAAGCCGACCTCCGTGCCCTCCATCCTCCCGGGACCGGCATCGCCGCCGTCCTCCGCGACGACCCCTGCGTCGTCCTCCTCGTCTGCCGTGTCGACGTCGGGCGCCTTCCGCGCGGCGTCCATCTGCGCGACGGTCGGGATGTCCGCGCTCACGCTCGTCTTCACGCAGCCGCCTCCGCTGCAGGAGTGGATGGTCTCGACGCCGAGCGACTCGAGCCACGGCCCGACCTCGGACGCGGTGTCGACGCGGGTGTGCTGGAGCGTGACGGGGAGCGGATCGTCGACCTGGGCGAACGTGAAGCCGGCGGTGATGCCGGCGACCGCGAGCTGGCCGCCGGAGCGGAAGAGCGGCGCGCCGATGTCCGTGCGGCATACGCCGGGATCGCCCGAGCGCCAGCCGCGGCCCGGCGTGACGACGTAGCTCTGATCGAGGCGGCTCACGAGCGCAGGAGACTTCTCGAAGGCGCTGCCGCGGTGCGTGGCGGCCTTGGCGGGCACCGCGAGGGTGCGCGTCATGCGCTCGCGGCGAGGTGGCGCGTCGAGCGTGCGGCAGCCGCCGCCGACGGCCATGAGCGTGTCGCCTTCGCGGACGGCGTCGAGGTCGATGGGGATGGTGGGGATGCTCTTGTCGAGATCGCTCGTGAGGATGATGACGGCGACGTCCTTCGCCTCTGCGGCGGCGATGGATCCGAACGCGCATCGGTCGCCTTCGCACTTCGTCGCGTAGCCGTCGCTGACCGCCACGCGCTCGATGACGGGACCGAACTTCGCGGCGACGGTCTCGGTCTCGCCCGCATCGACGTCGGAGGCGGCGGCGTCGGACACGTCGGCGTCCGAGGCCGTGCCGGCGTCCGCCGGGCTCTTCGTGGCGTCGCTCCTCTTCCGCTGCTTCGCGGTCTTGCCCTTCGCGATCTCGTACTCGAGCTTCAGGCCCGCCTTGATCTCGTCGTTGCCCACGACGCAGCGCGCCGCCACGAGGAGATGACGCGGCCCGACCTTCGCCGCGCTGCAACCCGCGGACAGGAGGAAGGTGCTCTCGAGGACGGTGGTGGCTTCCCGGACGGGCCGGTCGCGGATCTCGTCGTCCGAGCTGGAGCCGCTTTCGTCCTGGGGGGCGCAGGCGACCACCGTTGCCGCACCCGCCGCGCTCATCAAAAGGAGGAGGGCCGCTGCCCTGCCGGAGACCATGGAGGAGGTAGGTGCAAGACCTACTCCACGGTCTGAAACTAGCTAAGTGATTGAAAATACTCGAGCACGGTCCGACTGAGGTGGATCGTCCTCACCGATAATGTCCAGCGCGCGATACGCGCCCCTTGCGTTGTCTCAGGGATTTCGGCATCTTCCGCGCCCCTATGGCGAACCGCGCGATCTGGAGCATGAGGAAACGACACGAGTGGCTTGCGACCCCGCTCAAGAAGAAGCGCGTCAAGCGCGCGACCCGCGTTCGCTGCGGACTGCAGGACGCGATCGACCGCAAGTCCGGCAACGCGCCCGAGCAGGCCTGAGTCGTCGGCTTGGCGAGGTCTCTCGCTAAGCGCCGCTCTGTCTGCTGCCGTCGCCCGTCGCGGCGGCCCAGCTCATGGTCTTCGTCGAACGGGCGAGACCCAGAGATCCGTCCGCGCGGACCAGGATCGCTCCGCCCGTTTGCGCCGTGCGCTCTTGCATGTGAAGGAGGACGCCCTCGAGCGCGTCCTTCGCGGTCGTGAAACGAGCCGCGTCGATCGCGCCCTTCGCGAGGCAGACGCGGATCATCGCCTCGCCGTGGCCGGTGGTCGAGCAAGCGCCCGCGGCGTCGTCCGCGTAGGTGCCCGCGCCGATGAGCGGAGAGTCGCCGACGCGACCCGCGAGCTTGTTCACCATGCCGCCGGTGCTCGTCGCCGCAGCGACGTGGCCCGCCGCGTCGCGCGCGACCGCGCCGACCGTGCCCCGCACCTGCTCGAGCCGCTTGCGAGCGTGCTCGGTGATCATCGACTCGAGCTCGGCGGGGACGAAGCCTTGTTCCCGCGCGAACCGCGCCGCGCCTTCGCCGGCGAGCAGCACGTGGCGCGTCGCGGTCATCACCTTCCGCGCGATCGCGATCGGATGGTGGAACGGTGGCAGCGCACACACGGCCCCGGCCGCGAGCTCGCGCCCATCCATGATCGCCGCGTCGAGCTCGATGAGGCCGTCCGCGGTGAGGCACGCGCCGGTGCCGGCGTTGAAGAGCGGATCGTCCTCGAGGATCTCGACCGCGGCCTGGACCGCGTCGAGCGCGGACCCGCCGACGGCGAGGATCCTGGCGCCTTCCGCGGCCGCACGCTCGCAGCCCGTCACGTGCAGAGAGATGCGGTCCTCCGGGACGTCCCCCGCCCCGCCGTGCACGAGGATCGACCACGTCGCCGGGCCACGGCCCCACGCGTGCGTGATCGTCACCTAGATCATCCTCCGGTCGTCGACGCCGCCGAAGCCCCACCGCAGACGCGCGAGGGCCATCGTGAGGAGCAGCGACGCGGGGACGACCGCGACCGGGGCCGGGACGAGCCGGGCGGCGGACGCCTGAAACAGGATGAGCGTGAGCATGGCGCACAGGACCGCCTCCGCGAAGGCCATCGCACGCATGCGCCGTCGCTGCCGCTCGTCGAGGAGGCTTCGTCGCAGCGCCGCGCGCGCGGAGACCAGCGCGAGCGCGAGCCCGGCGAGCGCGGTGGCGCTGGCGGCGGTCATGCGCGCGCCTCGCGGGAGCCCTTCGTCGGGCACGGGCGGCGGAGTGACGAGGGGCGTCGTCTCTCCGTCGTGCGAGATCTTCACGCCGAGGGTCGTGCTCTCGAAGCCCTCGGCGGTCGCGACGAACGCGTCGCCACCATGCGCGGCGCGCGGATAGGAACGCCGAGATGTCGACCGCAGGGATGAGCGCGATCGCGAGCGCGACGACCAGCGACGGCAGCGCAGCGCCGAGCGCAGCAGCGCGGCTCGTCTCCGCGGAGAGCGACCGAGCGCCTCGAATGCGCGTGACTCGAGGCGCACGCGCGCCGTGCCGAGCGCCAGCGCGGCGCCGACGGCGCTGCACAGCGGAGCGAGCGGCAAAGACCGCCCGGCTCGCGCGCCGACCGTGAGCTGCCCTTCGTCGCTGGCAGCAGTGACGATCCACACGACGAGCAGCCCGAGCCCCGCGGCGCCGAACGCGCGTCCGAGCGCGCGGAGGTCCCATGGGGTGACGAGCCGGCCGAACGTCATCCCGTCCCGTAATAGGAGACCTGGACGTCGAGCTTGCCCGGATCGCTCGGGCCCTTCTCCGTCACCCTGACGGTGACGCGGGTCGGGCCCTTCGCGCACGAGGTCTGGATGTCGATCGCGAGACTGAACGGGCTCTTGTCGTCGGCGGCGTTGAAATGGCGGATGCCGAGGACGACCACCCCGGCCTTCAGGTCCTTCTTCACGATCTTGTAGATGTCGCCGAGCTCGCCGAGGTCGATGTCTCCGACCGCCACGTCCTTCTGGTTGAGGGTGATGGTGACCTCGACATAGGTCGCGTTGCCCGTGGCGCCGCCGTCGGGGTCGGTCTTCGGATCGACCCCCACCGCGGCCGCATCCACGAACTTCGCCTCCGCCGTCGGCTCGGTCTTGTAGTCGAAGCACGCGGGGGGCGGGAGCGGGTCGACGACGCCATAGCCCGCGTCGGTCTCGGGCTTCATTCCATCGGGGAGGCCGCCGTCGCGCCCGCCGTTGCCGCTGCTACCGTCGCCGCTGCTCGATCCGCTGCCGGTGGTACCGCCGCCACACGCGGCCGCGATCCCCGCGCCGACGGCGGCGAGCACGCGAAGCCGGGCCATCGTGCGCTCGCGCACGGCGGACGTCGCGGGGCGGTCGAGCGCGACCTTGTTCGGTGCAGGGAGCACCTCCGGCATGAGCTGAAGACGACGTTTCACGCGACCTCCCGGGCACGCTGGAGCGGAGTGGCGACGTTGTCGCCGAGGTACGTGAGCGGCTTGCCCCGCTTGATGATGTTCATGAGGCTCCGCGCGAGCTCCTCGGAGCGATCGCGGACGCTCTCTTCCGCGGCGCGGAGCAGCGTCGCTTCGCGCTCGACGAGCTCGTTCTCGCCGCTCGCGGGGCCGTCGGCCTTCACGAAGTCGACGATGCGCTGGAGCGAGTCTGCGCCGGACACGGTCATGATGCGCGAGAGCGCCTTCCCCTCCTCGATCCACTCGGGCTTCACGAGCTCGGGGTGGAACTTCCTCGCCACCTCGACGTCGAAGCGGGTGCCCATGATGCGATTGGCGAGCGCGTCGACGCCGAAGTTGCGCGTCTCGAAGCAGCGCATCGAGAGGTGGAACGTGCGCTCCGCTCTCGCGTCGCCGAGGGTGTAGTCCCAGCTCAGGTAGTCGCCGCGCACGTTGTTCTCCTTCTGCATGCGCGCGAGGAGGGGCGTGCCCGCGTAGAGCTCGACGCGACCGAAATTCGAGGGAAACTCCGCGGCGAACCGCATGAAGTCGATGTTCGTCTCGATGCTCTCGATCGTCGTGTCGGGATCGAAGATGAGCATGTTGAAGCACGCGTAGAGGTCGAGCTGGCGCGCGATGTCGATGGCGCGGTGGTTCTGCTTCGACTGCGACCACCGCTGGAGCGTGGAGAGGCCCTGGTCCGCGTCGGTCTCGATGCCGATGTAGCAGCGGATGCAGTGGAGGCGCTCCTTCAGCACCTCGAAGACGGGCAACGTCACGTCGGTCGGGCGCGCCTTCACCACGGTGGCGAACTTGCCCATGCCGCGCCGCTGGAGGGCATCGGCGATCTCGTTGAAACGGACGATGTTCTTCTTGTGCCCGGGGACGAAGAAGTTGTCGTCGTGGAAGACGAAGATGTCGATGCCGCGCTCCTTCTGCATCGAGACCATCTCCGCCGCGACGTCGTCCGGCTCGCGGAGGCGATAGCGCTTCCCGGGCAGCGACTGCTCGTGCCACGCGGCGATGCAGCAGAACGAGCAGTTCGCGTAGCAGCCGCGGCTCGAGACGAGCGGCGAGATGGGATGACCGAAGCACGCCGCCGGCTCGCCGCGGCGATCGGGGTACGGCAGCGTCGACAGGTCGGGGAGGGCGGGATGGCCGGTCGAGAACGCGACGCCGTTCGCGTCGCGCAGCCAGAGGCCGGCGATGCCGTCGAGCGGCCTCTTCTCGCTCACCGCCTCCGCGAGCGCGACGAACGTCTCCTCCGCCTCCTGCACGCACACCGAGTCGAGCTCGGGGAAGTCGGTCATGATCTCGCGCGCGGCGAACGTCCCGAAGTGACCGCCGGCGGTGATGTGTCCGGCGAATCCGGCCTCGCGAAGCGCCACGACGAACGCGAGGAAGTCGTTGGCGCGCCACTGGAACGCGAGCGAGACGCCGACAACGGACGGCCTCTGCGCGATGACGAGCTCGAGCGCGGGGCTGAAGTCGCTGGCGCTGTTGAAGGGGACGATGTCGCTCGTGTGCCCCTTCTGCGTCAGGCTCGCCGCGATGTAACGAAGGCTGAGGTTCTCCTCGATCTCCGGCCCCACCAGAGCGACGTGCGTCATGGCTCGAGCGTACCAGTCGATCGCCTGGAATTTGGCCGTTTTTCGACGCTTCTATAGGAGTGAAATCCATGTCCCGGCGAGCATTCACGGTCCTGGCGGGCGCGTTCGTAGCGACGGCATGTTTCGGCAAGGATCCGACCAATCCAGGGGTCGAGGTCGGCACCTTTCACGTGAAAGCGAGCCTCACCGCCTCGACCTGCGGCCAGCCGCCGAACCCGTGGGAGTTCGACGTCCGCATCAACCGCGACGGCTCGACGCTCTACTGGATCCAGGGCCAGGCCCCCGTCGCGGGCGAGGTCGACCGCACGGCGCGCACCAAGCTCGACACGACCGTGACGTCGCAGATCCGGCCGGCCAACACGGCGAAGAAGCTCGCGGCCTGCGAGATCATGCGGAAGGACACGCTCGACGTCCTGCTCGCCACGGCGGATCAGAAGCCCGCCGTCGATCCGGCCGACGTGAACACCTTCGCCGGCCAGCTCCGCTACGAGTTCGCGCCCACGGACGGCTCGCAGTGCGACGACCAGCTCACCGCGAGCGGCGGCGGCTACGACGCCCTGCCGTGCCTCGTGCAGTACGACCTGACGGGCGCGCTCACGAAGAAGCCGGACTGAGCCGCGCGCGTACGCCGCGTCGCCCGCCCGCCCGCAGGCACGGCCGAGCTTCGGATTTGCGTGGCCCTCCCCTGGCCGACTTCGATCTCGGTGTTAGACTCACGAGTATCCGCTGCGCTCGGGTCTCGAATCCCGGATGGTCCGGCGGAGGAGCACCTCCGTGGCGCGGCAGAAACTCAGGGAGCGTCACGCTCCACAACGGAAACGTTCGCGTGAGGACGACAGTCGTTTGGGTCGGGCCCGCGAGCGCCGGCATGTCCGGAGGAGGAAGCAAGATTATGCATAAACCTAGTGGCTCTCACCTGGGAGCGCAGGCGTAACGAATGCGCTGAAGTTCAGCGCACGGTCGTCGTTGCCCCGTAGGACGGAGCGCCAAGCGCAGCGTCTTGCTCGGTAACGCGTCTGCGGCTCTCGGGACCAGAGAGCCGACACTTCGGGGGCTCAAAGCTAGCGCCCGAGGTGCCGCGCAGTTAGCGGGACGGCCCGGATCACGCTCTGCTCTGCGTGACGCCGGGCCGTTTCTTTTTGACCGTCAGCGCACGTAGGTGAGCTTCACCGTGCCGGCGTCGTCGATGTCGAACTGCGCGTTGAAGCCGTGGCCGTTCGCGCATTTGACCTGGGCCGTGAAGACGACCTGCTTGACCCCCTTCGGGACGCCGATCACGGCCCGGAGGTCGTTCGCGGTCACGGCCTGCTCCGTGAGGTCGAGCTTGTTGCTGCCGCCGCCGAGCTCGACGACGTGATACGCCTCGAGGGCGCCGACCTTCGCGTCGGTCTGCTGGAACTTCACGAGGAGCTCGACGAGCCGTGTGCCATCCTCCTTCGTCTCGAGGACCTTGGCCGTGACGATGGGCCCAGGCGACTCGAAGCACGCGGGCGAGGGCAACGGATCGACGACGCCGTAGCCGGAGTTGCAGCCGACGACGACCCCGGCCGCAGCGAGGGTCTTGATACGGGCGAGGGCTCGTTCGCGCGGAGTCTTCAATAGACCTCGACCTCGACGTCGTCGCCGCTGATGGCGACGGACACGTTGACCTTGTCGTTCGGGTTGTTCTCGCAGGACGCGCCGACGGTCCCGGTGAAGTCCGTCACGCGGTCGGGCACGCGCACGACGAAATGGTACCCGCCGGTCACTGCGCCCTGGTCGGAGATGTCGAGCGACGCGCCGGTCGCCGACTCGCGCACCGCCGCGCGGCCGAGCGTCACGCCCTTCCCCGCCGCGATCGACACGTCGACGTAGCGCACGCCCTTCGCCTGCTGCTCGACCGGCACGTCGACGAACCGCGCCGGCGCGAGGGTCTCGGGCGAGTCCCGCTCGTAGCACGCGCGCTCGTACACGGTGTTCCCCCCGGTCTCGGGCAGGTTGGTCTGCTGGCACGCGGCCATGGCGCTGGCGGCAATGACGACTTTGGCCATGCGAACGCGAGCGCTCAACGCTCTGCCAGGGTGATGACGTCGCGGCCGTCAATGTCGACGGCGTAGGAGGGCGCGCGTTCCCGCGCCGTCTGCGGCTTCTCGGCCGGGTTCCCGCCCATCGACGCTCAGCGTAGCAGGCCGAACGCGGCCCGGCATTGACGGGCCCCCCGTGGAGGCGTAGTTTCCGCGTTGGTTCTGCGGGAATAACTCAGTTGGTAGAGTGCCAGCTTCCCAAGCTGGATGTCGCGGGTTCGAACCCCGTTTCCCGCTCCAGAAATCCCCGAATTTTGTGGCACGCCAGGCCGCTCGCGTCGCTTACCCACCACTGAACATCACAGCGCATCACCGCCGAGTGGTGGGAACACTGGTGTGCGGAGCAGGGAGCAGCTCCGCGGGTTTCTCGTGCGCCCGACGGAACGCGGCGAGGTCGATCACCTGCGCTACGGCGCACGTCATCTCGTCACTGCTGACCGTCGAGTAATGGGCGTGCATTTCGTCGTCGAGGTGATTCGCCACAGCCATCGCGACGATGTCGCGGACGCCCGCGGCCCGCATGAGGTCCTTGTTCGTCCGCCGCATCCCCTTGGGCGTGATTGTCTTCGTGAACTTTCCGCCGGTTGCTTCCGTCATGGCGGCGGAGACAGCCGCGAATGGTTTCCAGAGCGACGTAGTGCTCCTGAACGTTCCGGTCCGGCCAGCGGGGAAGAGAAGCTCGCTCTCGGCCATCCGCTTGCGTGTGAGCCGAGGCTTCCGGTCGTCAGGGTCGTCCGCGGCGAGCTGCTCCTCGACGTGCCATGCGAGGATGTCCCGGAGGTCCTTCGGAAGCGTGATGACGACGTCCTCACCGTTCTTCGTCACCGGCATCACGTCGCGGCCGCGGGTGTGGCTTCGCCGCAGAATAAGCTCGCCCGTGTCCGGGTCGTAGTCGCGGGAGGGACCGGCCCGACGGAGGGGCCGCAACGTCGATGGACGCGCTCCGAGCGCGAAACCGAGTGCTGTCATCGCGAAGAACTGCGGGCACATCGTCTTCATCAACGCGAGGAACATCGGCAGCTCGTCTGGCTTCAGCGAGTTCGGCTGTTCGCGCGTGATTCTCCCGCGCCACTTCTTCGTGTCGAAGGGCTCGAGCGCCAAGGCCGGGTTCCGTTCAAGCTCGAACCGCGCGACGTACGCCTTGACGATCACCTTGAGGATTCGAATCCAGATGTTCGCCGTGTGCGGGCTGTACGCGCCGTCCTCGGTCCCGATGGGGATGGAGGCGCGCCACTCGATCAGGTCGCCAGCGCGGATCTGATCGACGTAGAAACGGGCGAAATCGGACTTGAGGAGGTGGTCCTCGAGGACGTCGCCGCGAGCATCACGGATGAACGCGCCGACCATCACGCGAGTGTACCAGCCGAAGCTGGTGCCGGCGCGGCTGGTACGGGGGCGAGGCATCGGCGCCGTCTCGGATGTGTCGGCTACTTTCCTCAGCGACAGAGCCAGCCACGCGCGTCAGTCGTTGACGTGCTGCGTAAGGACGCTGATCCCTTCGCGGACACGAATGTTCATCCGCCGTTCGAGGATCGGGAGCGGCATGGAGAGGCCGCTCGCGCTCAGCTCTTCGAACGTGCCGGCGATTCGCCGATCGCCATCGTCGCCGCACATGTTGACGCGCATCCCCGGGGAAAGATGCAACATTCCGTGACCGGAAATGAGGAGCTGCGGAGGTCCCTCCCACGCCGTGCAGAACAGCTCGGCGCCATCCTCCTCGCGGCCGATCCGGATGTCCGCGCGAGCATCCAGCCTGCGCTCGCAAACGATCGCATCCACCGCCCGCACGTAAACTCCCGCTCGTATTCGCATCGTCGTCTCCCCGAAACCATACCGCTGACGGCGGTCTCGGTCGATGGCGGAGCGGTCGAGCCGGCACCGGCCCCAACGCGACTCGGGCTGGTGCGCGATGCTCGCGTCAACCGGTATGAACTTGTCGAAATGCCACGAGCGCGTCGCGGAGCGCCGCCGACGGCACTCGCGGAGCTGCTGTGGCTGGTCGAGTTTTTGGGTGTGAAATCCGCGCAGTTCGGCGTCGACACATGGTGAGCTTCGCGCGAGCATCTTTCGATGATCGAGAAGCCGTTGGACGCGATCGAGGCGGCGGACTTGGTCGCCTTGAGCACCCGCCAAGTCACCGAGCGCCGAACGCTCGACTACAAGAGAGACCTAAGGTTCGCTAGTCGAGACGAGCGAAAGGAATTCGTATCGGACGTCCTCTCATTCGCGAATGCCTCTGGGGGCGACATCGTGTTCGGCATGGACGAGGCGAAGGACGCTGCGGGCGGAAAGCTCGGATACCCTGAACCACCGCTCGGTACGTCGCTCTGGGCCGCCGATGACGAAGTGAAGCGGGCCATGGAGCAGTGTGTCCGCGACAGCTCGGATCCGCGGCTTCCCTCGATTG
Source organism: Labilithrix sp. (assembly GCA_046351255.1). Lineage (GTDB taxonomy): Bacteria > Myxococcota_A > Polyangia > Polyangiales > Polyangiaceae > Labilithrix. The sequence continues at coordinate 50,202 of JAXLYU010000018.1, read as the reverse complement.
ACGTGAAGATTGTGGACGGCGGCTTCACAAATGGGAAGGTCGTTGTCGTCCGCGTGCCGAAGAGCCCCGCCGGGCCCCATGTGTCGCTCATGGATCAGCGCTTCTACTCGCGCGCAACCACAGGAAAGTATCCGCTGGACGTGCGGCAGCTTCGGAGCGCATTCGTAGATGCGTCTGAACTAGAACGAGCCGCGCGATCCCTTCGCTCCGAACGCCTAGCCCTCATCGATTCCAGGCGCCACTCACGACCGGGGCAGAGCGCCAGAGACGAACTGCCTCGAACGCTTAATGTCGATCCCGACGAAGCGGTCCTCACGGTGCACGTCGTAGCGAGCAGCTTCGTCGATCGGGCGAGGCGGCTCGAGGTTTCGCGGCTCGACTGGAAGAAACATCTCCCCGAACCGGGGCGACACATGCACCTAGCCGGTCGATATAACCTCGACGGGCTAGTGCTCTGGACAGAGAGTAACCACGGCTCGGGCGAGTCGACGACGTCCATCGACTACTGGCAGGTCTTCCGCGCGGGCGCGGTCGAGTACGTGAACGTCTATCACCCGAATCGCGGCGCAGAGAATGGCCTACTCCTCGGGGACGCGATGGAGGTGGAGGCGTTGGAAGCGGTGCACGCGTCAACGCGGCTCCTCGCGTCAGGCGGAGCCGACTATCCCATGTTTGTGTTCGTCGCTCTGCTCAACGTACGCGGCAGGACCATCGTCCTCGCCAAAGCCGAGCGGGATCGCTTCGCGAAAAAAAGTAGATCGAGTGGACCTGGTGCTTCCGGATGCATCAATCGAAACCTCGACGACGAATGTAGAGCGCGCGCTCCGTGGGACGTTCGACGTAATGTGGCAAGCCGGCGGTAAAGAGCGGAGTCCTTGCTCCGGAGAAGACGGCTCGCGGGTTCGTTCATGAGCGCGAGGCGGATCGCGATCATCGGCGCGCAGTTCGGTGATCCCCTCTTGATCGTCCGCTGGATACACGAGTCGTTCGAAGTGAAGTCGCGGCAGGTGGCGGTCGGCGAGCACGATCGAATCCACGAAATGATCGTCGAACTGCCTCAGCGCAGTGACGAGGACACGGGCCGCGGCGCAACAGTTTCTGTCGAAGCTGCGATGCTTGCGCACTGGCAGCCGGAGTGCGTCTACGACTACCTCTTTCGCGCGCCGCCCGACGCAGTCCTCCTCGTCCTCACCGCGATGGCGACGGTCCAACACGTGAACGCCATGGCCATGGGCTGGGCTCGTCCGCATCTCGCGCGCATGCCATTCGCCCCCGTCGTGATCGTCAACGACCCTCACGGCCGAAATGCGAACTTCCCGACCGTGACGGACGCGCAGGTGCGAGAGGATCACAACGTGCCGTGGCCGATCCGCGAGACGATGATCGGCAACTTCTATGGTGACCATCTCCGGTGGAAGGAGGGCGCCGAAGACGCATGGCGGTGTCTTCTGAACGCGTGAGAGAGGCTAGTGGTGGGAAACTGGTGGGAGGAAGCAGCTCTCCGATGCGTAACGCTGGTATTCCAGGCCTATTGCGTGCTGACACGGACGTTCCCAAGCTGGATGTCGCGGGTTCGAACCCCGTTTCCCGCTCTGAAGCGTTCGAAGTGGTGGGCGTCAGTGGAAGACGGCCACCGATTCGTTCCAGCCGAAGTTGCCGTTCGTCCACGCCGCGTTGACCGGGCCGGTGGCGGTCGCGATGAAGTAGGCGGCGGTGTTGCCTTCCTGATCGCCGAGGCTCACGAACGGGTTCTGCGCCGCCTTCGCGCCGAGGGTCTGGCAAGACGAGACGCCCGCCACGAGGAGCGAGGGCACGGTCGTGACGTCGACGGCGACCGTCGAGGTCGACGTGCCGGTCCCGCTCGCGGTGCTCGTCTTGTCGACCTCGCCCGTCGCGCGAAGGCCGGAGACCTCGAGGATCCAGCCCTGCGCGTGGCCGGCCTTGTTCAGGGTCACCGTGAACTTCGTCGCCGGGCGCGTGCCGCGGGCGTACCAGATCTCGCTCGCCTGGCACCCCGACGCGAGCGAGCGCGCCTCGGCGGAGGCGTAGACGTTCGAGCCGCCGGCCGCGTTGTCGGTGACGCTCGCGACCTTCGTCGTCTCTCCCGAATTCATGCTCACGATCAAGGCGATGAAGCTGCCCGCCTTCGTCGGTTGAATCGTGAAGTCGAACGTCGCCGCGCTCGGGTTGAGGGTCGGCGCCGACTGCTCGAATGCGAACACGGGCTTCGCGCCCGCATCGACCTCGGCGTCCGGGATCGACGCGTCGGACGCGGCGCCGGCGTCCACGTTCGCGGAGGCGTCCGTGGCCGTATCGTCATCGTCGTCCGTGCGCCCCGCCGCATCTGCGGTCGCGGCGGCGTGGCCGCCGTCGGGCGACTCCTCGGGCGCGACGCCCACCACGCCGAGCCCGCAGCCGGCGACCATCGCGACGAGAAGCACGGTCGCGAGGGCCAGACGTCGGCGCATGGCGCGATTATCAGGCGCTAGCGGCGCGAGGGCCAGCGCGTGATGCGGTCGCACTCGTCCGCGCTGAGGAACACGGGGCCGCTCGGGCCATAGGGGTTCAGGACGATGCCGTCGACGGGGAGCTCGCCCAGCTTGAAGACGCCCACCCCCGCCGCGCTGCTCCCGATCGCGGCCGCCGCCATGCCCGTCCCGTCCTCGGGCCAGCCCACGGGCGTGCGGCCACGAAACGCGGTGGCCGCCGCCTCGCTCGAGAAGACCGGGAGCCAGCGCTTGCCCGCCTTGTCCTTCACCACGAGGAAGCGAGCGCGAGCATCACCGGCGCCCGTGCGACCGACCCACTCCGGCCGGCCCTTCGCGTCCTTGCCCGCGACGAGCACCTGATCGGGCGTGCCCTCGACGTTCATCCACGCCGCGACCTGGTAGTCGTCGAACGTCGCGAGCGCGGCGTCGCTCGGGCGAAGCGCCGGCGGGGTCGGCGGGGCCTCGGCGAGCGGGGCTGCGCGGAGCGACTTCACCGCGAGCGCGGCGCCGATCTTCGACGGGTCCGGGGTCGCGCCTCGGGCCACGAGGAGGTCGTGGACCTCGCGTCGATCGCGGATCGCGGCGAGGAAGATGGGCGTACCGCCTTCCACGTTCGCCGCGTCGCGGTCGGCGCCCGCGTCGAGCAGGAGGCGCGCGCAAGCCGTGAAGCCCGCGGCGGCGGCGACGTGCAGCGGGGTCGTCCGGTTCTGCGACGACGCGCTCGGGTTCGCGCCGAACGCGAGGAGCATCGCGACCACGTCGGGTGCGTTGCCCGCGACCGCGTAGTGAAGCGCGGTCTGGCCGCTCGCGTCGGTCGCGTCGACGTCGGCCTTCGCCGCGAGGAGCGCCGCCATGGTCGCGAGGTCGCCGCGCTCCGCGCCGGACATCAGCGGCGTACACGCCTTCGGCGTACGCGCGTTCACGGGCGCTCCCTCCGCGAGCAAGAAGGCGACCGTCGCCCCCCTTCCCTCCTCCGACGCGCAATGAAGCGGCGTGCGACCCGCCGCGTCCGTGACGTCGAGTGACGCGCCCGCCCGGCGCAGCGCACGCAGCACCGCCGTCTGGCCGAACGACGCCGCGATGACGACCGGGGTCACGCCCGCCGCGCCCGCCTCGTCCGCCTTCGCACCGGCGCGGAGCAGCCGCTCGACGATGGCGGCGTACGGCTTGTTGCACGCGAGGAAGAGCGGCGGCGATCCCTGCGAGTGCCGGGCGTGCACGTCCGCGCCGCGATCGAGGAGGAGGTCCACGATCGCGGCCTGGCCCGTCGCCACCGCCACGTGGAGCGGCGTCCACTGCTTCGGATCGCGTGACATCACGGACACGCCTCCGTCGAGGAGCTTCCGCACCGCCTCGAGCTTTCCGCGGGAGACCGCGCCGAAGATGCTGCCTTCCGCGGAGGCGTCCGCGAGCTCGTTCGCGCGCTCGCCGGGGAGTCCGATCCCCTGCATGAACGCGCCGAGCACCGAGAACTCCTGCGCGAGGACCGCGCCGTCCGCCCAGGCCACCGCGAGGAGGAGGCTGACGAGCCGCTCGCGGGCCGCCGTGTCCGGCAGCGCGTCCGCGCAGCGCTTCCCGAGCGCGAAGACGTCCTGCGGCGTGCGCACCGCGCGCGCCTCCGCTTGCACCGGTCCGAGCTGCACCGCCGCCGTCGCCTCGAGGAACGGTCGCGCCACCGCGAGCTCCTGACCATCCATCTGTCCGTCCACGCCCGCCACCACGAAGAGCGCGGCCAGGACCGAGCGTCGCTGTACCTCCGTCAACGCCGAGAACTCGGTCGCCGAGAACAAAGCCGTCATCGGGCCAGCATAAGACGGCGCCGGCGGAGCGAGCGTCAAAGTGGCAGCGCTCGAGCCTCGGCTCTGACAACTTGAGCCGCGTTCGTCCCGCGGAGGACCGGGCCACCATGATTTTCGCGGCCGCGCGGGCCGGCATCGGCCTTGCTGCATGGGGCACCGATGAAACGTGCTCTCGCGGTCTTGCTCCTCGGACTCGGAATGGTCGGTGTGGCCACGCTCGCGGGAAGGCGCGGCGCGGACGAGCGGTTCACCGCTGCCCGGAACGCGGTCGACGCGGACTGCCGCGCCTATCGCGCCCAGCCCGCTCACCGGCATGCCGATGTCTGCCGGATCGACCACTACGGCCCGAAGGCCCTTCCCCTCCGCGCCGAAGCGAAGCCGCTCCTCGAGCATGCTCGAAGCGCGCTCGCGCACGACGACGTCCCCGGCGCGGAGCGGGACCTCTCCCGCGTCGTCGCGATCCTCGACGAGCTCGACCACGTCGGCACGTCCATCGCGCAGCTCGTCCGCGCGTCCCTCGTCGCGGAGATCCTCGACGTCGCCGCGGAGCATCGCGAGCTCGACGCGACGCGCCTCCTCCGCGAAGTCCGCTTGACGAAGCACCCGTTCGCGGCCGAGTCCCTCCAGCATCGCTGGTACCTCGCCCACTGGAACGAGCTCGCGATCAGCGACGGGATGCGGTCACGCAGCGCCGGCGACCTCGCGGAGGCGATCGTGGAGGACGGCGCCCACTACGACGCGATGGAGCGCGCGCTCGTCGAGCGCCGCGACGTGAGGGAGTGCGAGGAGATCGCGCGAAAGCACGAGCTCTCCGCCCTCATGTGCGTGACGCTGAACGACGCCCTCGACACCGCCGCCCGCCTCGACGCCACGCAGCATGGACGTCTATCCTCGCCTCGACGCTGACCGCTTTTCGCGGATGGCGCCACCGAGAACACCGTGGGTCGTCGTTCGCGCAGCGCTTTCCGAGCCGTCGTCGTCGTCGGCCTCCTCGCCGCGTGCGGCGCACGTACGGGGCTCGATTACGACGTCGCGGGGGGCCTCCCCGGCACGGCCGACGGCGACGCCGGGGACCTCGACGGCGCCTCCCAGCGCGACGGCAGCAATGTCGTCGGCTGCCAGGACGGCCGCTTCACGCTGAACCGCGCGTCTCCTGCCGTCATGTTCATCCTCGATCGGTCGCAGTCGATGCGCCAGCGCCTCTCGAGCGGCGGCACCCGGTGGTCGACGCTCACGGAGGCGCTCGCCGCGACGCTTCCTCCCGTCGACGACTCGATGGAGATCGGCGCGCTCATCTACCCCATCGCCACCGGCGGCGCGCAGAGCTGCGTCGTCCCGAGCTCCGCCGACGTGGCGCCCGCCTTCAACAACGTCGACGCCATCACGCGGCTCCTTCGCTCGACGCAGCCGCGTGGCTCCACGCCGACCGCAGACGCGATCGATCGCGCGGCTGCGTCGCTGCTCGGCGTCCGGGCCGCCACGCGTGCGCGCGCCATGGTCCTCGCCACCGACGGCGAGCCGACGTGCAACGCCGCCCTCGACGGTCGCACGTGCTCCTGCGTCGATGGTCGCTGCGGGAACCATCCCGAGGGCTGCCTCGATGACGTCCGCACCGAGCAGCGCCTCGCGCGCTACCGCGACCAGGGCCTTCCCACCTACGTCATCGGCATCCAGGACGACGACGCGGACCTGATCGACGTCCTCGATCGCCTCGCCGTCGCCGGCGGACGGCCGCAGACGTCCGGTCTCCGGCGCTTCTTCAGCGCGTCGTCGCAGGACGAGCTCGAGCTCGCCTTCTCGACCATCCGCGATCAGGTCGGCGAGTGCACCTACCTCACGACGTCCGTGCCGGGCGACAGCGGCACCATCGTCGTGTCGATCGACGGCGTGCCCGCCGGCGAGGGCGCGGACTGGTCGTGGAGCAACCGCGCGAACGGCGAGATCCTCTTCGCCACCGGCGCCTGCGCGAACGCGAGCGGCGCGAGCCTCACCGTCGATGTGCGGTGCAACGCGCGGGCCCGCGACGCCGGCCTGCGAGACTCCGGCGAGCGCGACGCGAGCCGTCCCATCTTCGATGCGTCGATTCGCGACTGAGCGGACGTGGTAAATCCGCGCCGTGAAGCGCGCGCAGCCGCTCGTCATCGCGATCGTCGGGACGCTCCTGCGCCTCGCGCTCGTGCTGCGCGATCCGATCGCCATCGATCGACTCTTCATGCCGGACGACGCGTACTACACGCTGACGATCGCGCGATCGATCGGGCGTGGGCATGGGCCGTCGATGGACGGCGTTCACCTCACGAACGGGTTCCAGCCGCTGCTCGCGTTCCTGCTCGTGCCGATGCCGAGCGTGCGGGCCGCGCTGACCATCGGAGCGATCTCGGACGGCGTCACCGCCTATTGTCTCTCGCGCCTCGCCCGACGCCTCGGCGGCACGGAGATCGCGGCCTTCGTGGGCGCGCTCGTCTGGGCGCTCTCGCCTTCGGCGATCGCGACGTCGATGAACGGCCTCGAGACCTCGCTCTCGATCGCCTGCCTGGCGGTCGCGCTGGTGGGGTTCGACGAGCAGCGCCGCTGGGTCGGCGCCGTGCTGGGGCTCTGTCTCCTGGCCCGCGTCGACAGCGTGTTCTTCGTGGCTGCGATGGGGGTCGCGCTCGTGCGTCGGGACGGGATCGGCGCGGCCGTGCGTCACGCCGGTCTTGCCGCGATCGTGGTGGCGCCGTGGTGGATCTACTCGCTCGCGCACTTCGGGACCTTCGTCCCCGAGAGCGGCGCCGCGGTCCGCGATCAGGCCATGATGTACCGCGAGACCGGCCTCGTCGTGCGCGATCAGCTCGCCTGGGCGGCGGGCGCGGTCGTGGGCCCGCCGTTCGTCGACCTCACGTTCCTGCGCCAGATCCTCGGTGGCACCGCGTCGGGCGTGGGCATGGTCGTCGCGGTCGGGCTCATGGGCGGCGCCGGCTACCTGATGTGGAGGCGTCCGGCCGCGCCGATCGCGATCCTCACGGTGCATGCACTATGCATCTTCACGTTCTACGCGCTCTACCTCCCGGCGACGTGGTTCTTTCGCCGGTACCTCGTGCCGGTGCACTTGCTGACGGCGCTCATCGTGGCGGTTCGCGTGACGAGACATCGCGCGTGGCTCGCCTGGCCGATCGTGGCGGCGGTGTCGATCGCGCCCTTCTACTTCTCTTCCCCGGCCATCACGCCGGATCAGGGCCATCACGGCGCCAAGGGCTACCTCGTGCCGGCGCGCGAGATCCTCGATCACGCGCCGGCCAAGGCCGTGATCGGCTCTCTCCAGAGCGGGGCCCTCTCGTGGCTCGCGACCGAGCAGCGCATCGTGAACCTCGACGGCGTCGTCGATCGCGACGCGCGTACGGCGCTCGAGACGCGAACCCTCGGCGCCTTCGCGCAGGCGCGCGGGGTGACGCACCTCGCCGACTGGGACGTGAACGTGAAGCGCTTCCGCGAGCGCGCAGGCGCGAGCGCCCCGACCTTGCGGCGGATCTACGAGGCCTCGCGCCAGGGACAGGACGAGGCGTTCGTCCTCTACGAGGTGACGTGGCCCGACGGGCCGGCCGATCTACGCGGCGCGGGCCTGCGCCCCGTACACGTCGTCGAGCACCAGCTCGATCTCGCCGAGCGTGGCCGGCTTCTCGATGAAGCGGGGGCCGATGATGTCGAGAAGCGTGTCGTCGAGGCTGGTCCGCGCGGCGCCGGTCAGCAGGACGACGCGGGCGGCTTGCTCGGGAAAGATGGCATGAAGGGCCAGTAAGAACTGGCGGCCCGACATCCCGCCGAGGTTGAGGTCGCAGATGATCGCGTCGAAGCGGTCGCCCCTCACGATCGAGGCGAGCGCGAGCTCCGCGTCGTCCATCTCCACCACGGCGTGCTTGCGCTTGAGACCGCGGACCAGGGCTCGTCGGAGCATGGCGTCGTCGTCGATGACCAGCACGCGGGGCCCGCACTCGACGGGCTTGACCCGGATGCTCGGGTTCTTCGGCCTGAGGCTCATAGACATGCACGTTGAAACGGCACGGGCGAACCGCTTCTACAGTCCGGGCCGCCACTTTTTTTTCGGCGAAACTTCTTCGCGAAAAAGGCGGGTTTCAGAAAATTGCGCGCATTTTGACGCGGTGCATGAATGCAAAGGTAGGATATAGGTGCTACCGGAGATCGGATGATGATGACGAGCCAGTCGCGTGAAGACCGTAGGGAAAAGCCCCGCACTCCCGCCGTGTTGGCCGTCGGCCTCGCGTCGGAGGTGAAGGCCGGGCGCCACGGTGTGACCCGCGATCTCAGCTCCACAGGCCTCCTCATCGTCACCCCCAGCCACTTCACGAAGGGCGACACGCTGAAGATCACCGTCCACACGGGCGAGAAGAGCGTCGACGTCGAAGGCCGCGTGGCGCGGGTCGATGAGAACCCCATCTCCTCGCCGGAGCTCTGGCGCTACCGCGTCGGCGTGGAGCTCGCGGAGCCCCTGCCGAACGGCCTCGTCGACGTCGTCGCCAAGGCCTGAGCGCCCCTCGAACGGAACGAGAGCGCGGCGGATTCGCTGCGCTTTTCGCGTTTTGTCTTCGATGCGATCAGGTCGCCGCGGCTTCGGAGCGGCGGCGGAAGTAGTTCATCGTGAGCCCGATCGGGACGAGGGGCAGGACGAACGCGAGCTCCATCAGGCCGACGGCGAGGCCGGTGACGACCGACACCACGAAGAGGGCGACGTCGCTCGCCGACGCCTTCGGCGCGTCCTTGCCGGTCAGCGGGGCGAAGCGCTCGCGGGCCTCCTTCACCGAGAGGTCGAGCATCTCCTCGAGGTCGTGGCCGTAGGTCGTCTCCTCGCGGCGCCCGCGGACGAACGCCCGGAAGGTGCGCGCCGGGCAACGGAAGAGCGCGCCCGCCGCGAGCCCGCCGAGGTTCAGGACCCACGCCGCGCCGAAGCTCTTGCAGCCCGCCGCGATCTCCCAGGCGGAGATCTCGAACTCGCCCGCCACGTCCGTGTCGAAGTCGGTGAGGATGTGGTGGAGATCGTGGAACTTCACGGCACGCACGCGCCCCTGCGTGTTCGGGAAGGGCATCGGGACCGGCCCGAGCTTGAAGTCGACCCACGCGTCATCATAGCCGCCGTTCTCGCCGAACCCGTTGACGTCGAAGTACTTCTTCCGGGCCTCGCGCATCGTCATCGTGTCGTCGTATACGGTCTTCATCGGTCGGTTCCTTGTGACTGACTACACTCAGTGAGTACACTCAGTATATGGGTTCAGCTCGACCGAAGCGCAAGAGGAAATCGACGCCGGACCTCGCCGACGTGGCGGTGCCGCGCACGCGCGCTGAGATGCGCATGGAGACCCGCGAGCAGATCCGCCGCGCTGCCTTCGAGCTGTTCTCCAGCGTCGGCTACGACGAGACGACGACCAGCGCGATCGCGAAGCGAGCCGGCGTCGCGGCCGGCACCGTCTTCGTTCATGCGACGGACAAGGTCGACCTCCTCAGCCTCGTGATGCACGACCTCCTCGATGAGGTGGTGGCGGAGCGCTTCTCGTCGCTGCCGGATGCCCCGCTCGTCGATCGCTTCGTCTACGTGTTCCACGGCGTGTTCGCGATGTACGCGAGGCATCCCAAGATGGCCGCCGCGTTCGTGAAGAACCTCCCCGGCGCCCGCGGTCCGAACTCCGACCGGGTGAATACACTCACCTTCGGCTTCTTCCACCGCCTCGGCCAGCTCGTCACGGAGGCGCAGCTGAAGGGCGAGGTGGCGAAGGACCTCAACCCGATCCTCTGCGCGCAGAACGTCTTCGGGCTCTACTTCATGACGCTCATGACGTGGCTCTCCGGGCACGTCCCCCTAGAGGCGCTGGAGCCGCTCCTCCGCACGTCGTTGGAGCTGCAGTACCGCGGGTTCCGACCGTGAGCGTCAGTGGCTCTCGGGCGCGGTGATGATGGGCGGCGCCGGGCCCGGCTCCAGCGGCGGCACGTCCACCAGCGTCGGCGCGGCCGAGCTCGCGACCGGCGGCGGCTTGGGCGCCGGCGGCGGAGACGCGACGTGCGGCGCCTTCGGCGCCGTGGGCGGAGGGGACGCGGACGCGGATGGTGACGTGGAGGGAGACGCGGACGGCGCGGGCTTCGGCGGCTCGACCTTCTCGGGCGCAGGCGTCGGCGCGGGCGCGACCGCCGGCTCCGGCGACGCCGTGACGACCTCCGGCGGCTTCGGCGGCTTCGGGTCCGAACGCGCGAACGACAGGATGGCGTAGAGCCCGCCGATCGCGAGCCCAAGGAGGAGAACGATGCTCACCGCCGGCGGCATCGCGTTCGCCGATCCCGGCGCGGAGACGCTCGGGAGCAGCTTCGCCGTGGCAGGCGTTGAGGCTTGCGGGGGCGCCGATGGTCGCGGCGTCGAAGTCCCGGGAGGCGATGGCGTGGTGGAGACTCTCGTGGGCGGCAAGGACGGCGGCGCGTCGACGGCTTCATCGCCGACGTCGACGTACTCGTCTTCGCTCGACAATGCCGTGATGGGCGGCAGCGGAGGTAGCGGCGGCGGCGCCGACCGCATCGACAGGGGCGGCGGGGGTGGTGGACCAGACACGCGCGCCGGCGCTGGGCCGGAAGCTCGAGGTGGTGATGGCACGGGCGACGGCGACTCGGTGGAGAGACGCGCGCTCTCCTCCGAGCTGCGGACGAGATCGAGCAAGTCGATCGCGTCTGCGAGCGACGGCCGCGAAATCTCTCTTTCCGATTCGTCCGACAACGCGACCCCGCTCGCTCGGGCTAGATTCTCACCGAGGCACGTGCGCCAGGCAACGGTAACAGCGCTCTTTGTCGCAGCGAGCGCCGGATGTGCGAGCCGCGCGACGGTCGAGACCCCATCGCCGCCGCCGTCGACCGTCGCGGACGCCGCGCTCCCCTCCTCCACATCACCGCTCGACGCCGGCGCGATCGAAGACGCCGCGATCGTGGACGCGGGCGCTCCCACGCTCGAGCTCCATCCGCTCGACAAGGAGGCCATCGACGGACCGCACGAGGAGATGTCGCTCGATGCAGGCCGGCCCGTCTGGTACGCGCTGCCGAAGCGCGAGGCCGGTGCCCCGCCGCTGCGGCTCGTCGGCCATCTCCACGGCGTGTGCGGGGGGCCGCCCTATGCGTGCGGCAAGTGGATCGGCTCGGGCACGGCTGCGGGCGTCATGGTGTGCCCCACCGGCAATGCGCATTGCGGGGAGTCTCCGTACAGCCCCCCGAGCTGGGAGGCCGCGACGTGGGGTGAGCTCGTGGGCTTGATGGATCAGGACCTCGAGACGTCGATCGCCAAGGTCGGCGCGAAGAAGAAGGGCGCGTTCACGCGCGAAGGCGCCATCCTCACGGGCTACTCGCGGGGCGCTTACGCGGCGCCGCAGATCGCGCGGTCGCATCCGAATCGCTGGCGCCATCTCGTGCTCATCGAGGCGAACGTTCCGCTCAGCGTCGCCGGGCTCAAGGCGGCGGGCGTGAGGTCGGTCGCCCTCGTCGCGGGCGAGCAGGGCGACCAGATCCCCGGCATGCGCAAGACGGAGGCCGCGCTCGAGGGCGAGTCCTACCCCGTGAAGCTCTTCGTCATGAAGAAGACTGGGCATCCCTACTCGGCGGACATGGAGGACGTCATGGCGGCCGCGCTGACGTTCGTGCTCCAGCACGACGATTGAGATCAGTCGGCGCGCCAGGCCACCGCGACGAGGTGCACCGTGATGCCGGTCTTCTTCGGCTTGCTCACGATCGACTCGAGCGGGGTGGTGGCGGGGTCCGTCTTGCTCGCTGCCTCGACGAGCGCGGACTGCATCTCGCGCGAGAGCTCCCCGTGCTTCGCGATGAGCGTCGAGAGGTCTTCCTTGTCGCGCGCCGCGCTGCGCGCCTTCGTCGCCGCACGGCCAGCGCGACGGACCGCGGTCATCGCGCTCCGCGACGTGAAGAAGCTCAGCGCCGCGTCCGCCACGCCGAAGCGGCTCTGATCCTCGGCCGTCGCGACCGCGCTCTGCTTCTTGCGGATCTTCTCCTCGAGCGCGGCGAGCTTCGTCCCCATCTTGTCGCGGATCTTCGCCACCGCCTCGTCGCGGGCCTCGCGACCGAGGAGCGCGAGACGGGCTTGGAACGCTCGCTCGTCCTCGCCGGGGCTCGAGATCAGCTTGTGCTCCTTGCTCCGGAGGCGAGCGATGCCTTGGGTCTGCGTGAGCCATTTGGTGAGCTCCTTCTCCCACGTCGCGTATGCCTTCTTGTTCACGCTGTCCGGATCGGGCGGGACGAAGCGTGCGTTCGGCACCGGTTCGCTCGCGAGATCGCGGACGTTCACGCCTCCGGCCCACTTGGAGTCTTCCCATCGGACCGGCACGGGGCCGTCGCCGAGCGGCGTCACGAACATGACCTCGCGCGTGAAGTCGAGGGACGTCTTCTCGTCTGCGAAGTGCACCTTGGCCGCGCCCATTACGAAGGGCCGGTAGAGCGGCGTCGGGCTCGTCGTGGGGAAGAACACCTGCGGCACCTCCGGCGCGAGCACCGGCCGCTCGCCGCCCGGCGCCGACGTGGAGGGCATGGGCGCCGTCTCGCTAGGGGCCTGACGCGGCCCCGAGAGCCGCTTGATCTCGTCCTTCGTCATCGGACCGCGCAGGTACGAGAGCGTCCAGCGCGACTCGATCACCGCCGGCCTCTCTGCGTGCACATCGTGGACGTAAAAGCAGCGCTTCTTCAGCGTGGAGAGGCACTGATCGACCTCGGCGCGGTCGAACTTCCCGCTCGCCGCCCCCTCGAGTCCTTCGAGGACGCGCGCCTTGTCGCGCTCCGTCTGGAGCCGGCCGATGATCCACGTCCCGGCGTTCGAGAGGCCCTTGTAGTCGAGATCGACGGGGTTCTGCGTCGCGAGCACGACGCCGAGGCCGAACGCGCGTGCCTGCTTGAGCAGCATGAGCAGCGGTCGCTTCGACGGCGGCATCGCCACCGGCGGGAAGTAGCCGACCACCTCGTCCATGAAGAACAGGGCTCGCAGCGCAGGTGTGCCCGGCTGCGCGCGCATCCACGAGAGGAGCTGCCCGAGCAGGAGCGACACGAAGAACATGCGCTCCGCGTCGCCGAGGTGCGCGATCGAGAGCACGGCGATGCGCGGGCGGCCCTCCTTCGTCCAGAGGAGGCGGCCCACGTCGAGCGGCGGCCCGTCGAGCCAGGCGTCGAAGCCCGGCGTGGCGAGGAGCGCGTTGTACGCGACGGCGAGCTCGAATCGCTCCTTCTTCGGGAAGAACTGCTCGAGGCCGAGGACGCCAAGCTTGTCGAACGGCGGATCCTGGATGCGAAGGACGAGCCCCGCGAGGTCGAGGCTCTCTCCTGCCGCCCAGGCCTTCTGCAGGATGGTGGCGAGGAGCACGTGCTCGCGGCTCTTCCCCGGCTCGGCCGTGATGCCGACCAGCCCGAGCAGCGACAGCGCGACCTGACCGACCCGCTCGGCGAGGGCCTCCTCGTCCGACCGATCTTCGGGCGCGGCGAGCGAGCCCGCGATCGAGATCGGCCGACCCGCCCGGCTCCCTGGTGTGTAGATCGCGATGTCGGCCGCCGATTTCAGACGCTCGATGCGCGAGCCGTCCTGGCCCCACGCCTCGAGGCCCTCGCGCCACCGCTTCGCCTCCTCGTCCGCGCTCGCTCCATGCGGGACCCACGGCGCGAAATCTGCGGCCGCCAGGCCCGGGAAGCCGAGCAGGAGGTTCCCGAGATCGCCCTTCGGGTCGACCACGATCGCGGGGATGCCGTCGATGGCGGCCTCCTCGAGGAGGCCGATGGAGAGGCCGGTCTTCCCGCTCCCCGTCATGCCGATGACCACGGCGTGCGTGGTCAAATGCCGGGAGTCATAGAGGAATGGCTGCCCGGCCTCCGTACGGCCGAGGTAGAACGCGCCAAGCTTCTCGAAAACGGCCGGATTCAGCGGGGATTCCACGCTCCGTCCGTCTATCACGCGTCGCCTGATTCCTGCTGCCCTCAGCGAAAAAAAGCAGCCAGATCGCCTTGCTCCGGCGCTTCTCGCGACTAAGAGAGCGGCATGCGCGCTCAGCTTTTGGTCGCAACGTCCTTTGCGTCCAGCCTCATTCTTCTCGGTGTCGCCTGCGGTACGGAGACGGTCTACGTCTACGAAGACGCCGGACCGGGCGCCGGCAGCACGTCGGGCGCCACGTCCTCGAGCGGCAAGTCCTCCTCGAGCGGCAAGTCCTCTTCGAGCGGCAAGTCCTCTTCCAGCAGTAGCTCCGGCGACGACGATGACGATGACGACACCACCTCGTCCTCGAGCGGAAGCACGAGCGGCTCCACCTCGTCGAGCGGCTCCACCTCGTCGAGCGGCTCCACCTCGTCGAGCGGCTCCACCTCGTCGTGCGGCGGCTCGAGCGGCTGCTCGACCCTCGCGTCGACGAAGCTCGTCGACGGCAACGACGTCGTGCTCCTCGGCATCGTCGGGGACGACGCGCTCTATCGCCAGCTGACGCCGCAGGGCACGCCCTCCCCGGTGTTCGTCGTCCCGCTCGCCGGTGGCACGCCGGAGAAGCTCTGGGAGCTCGGCGCGACCGACAACCAGGCGGTGTCGGGCCTCGTCATCGGCCACTGGAGCGCCATCGCCAACGGCCTCGGCAACCTCGAGGTCTGGACGCGCGCCGCGGGCAAGAAGCCTGGCATCGCCACCAACTCGCGGGTCGGCATCATTCGCGGAAGCGCCGACGGCTCACGCATCGCGTTCAGCCAGGACGCCGTCCTCTCTGGCACGAAGGTCGTCTCCACCGCCATCGGCATCCGCGGCATCAACGACGCGACGAACATCGCCACGCTGAGCGGCGCCGACGGCCAGGTGAACCTCGCCTCCGCGCAGTGCCAGCCGCAGCTCTCGTTCGCGGGTCAGACGTTCTTCGCCGAGTACTGCCTCGGCGTCGCCACGACCCAGAACCTCGGCCGCCTCGTCGCGCTGCCCGCGGGCTCGACCACGATCAAGCGCATCGACGCCGCCGACCAGGCCGCCGCCAGCACGCTCGCCGCGAACGTCCGCTTCTCGACGAGCGCGGACGGCTCGAAGGTGGTCGCCGCTTCGCTCGGCGGCAGCACCAACGTCGGCAAGGTCTACACGGTCGCGAACCCGGGCACCGGCATCGTGGAGCTCGATGGGTTCCCGAACACGGTCGCCGGCGGCCTCTACACGATGACGCCGGACGGCACCCACGTCCTCTACCGCATGGCGACGCCGCCTTCGGGCCCCGGCGACCTCAAGGCCGCGCTCGTGACCTCGTCGCCGGCGACGGTGAAGCCGATCGCGTCGGGCGTCCTCACCCTCGCGAGCCTCAGCCTCGACGGTCACTCGCTGATGTTCACCAAGCTCCCGCGCGACGCGGCGACGAACCTCCTCGACGTGAACGTGGTCGACTTCTCCGTCACCACGCCCACTCCGACCGCGATCATCGCGGAGGCGAAGGGGCTCCCGCTCGGCTTCACCGGCACGTCGACGCAGGCGATTTACCTCGACGGCACCGGGCTTCCCGCCACGCCCGCCAAGCTGAAGTCGGTCCCCGTGGCCGGCGGCGCCTCGCGCGATCTCGTCACGTCGAACGATCCCGTCGGCGGCCGCGCCGCGACGACCGGCAACGCGTTCGTCTTCTTCACGGACGTGAAGCCGGCCGCGTCGGGCTCGGGCATCCCGACCACGGTGACGCTCAACTACGTCGACGCGCTCACCCCGCAGGCGCCGAAGAAGATCTCGGCCGGCGTCCCGCTCGACCAGAACGACACCGAGTTCTTCGTCTCCGGCAAGAAGGTCGCATACACGCGCCTCACCATCCCGGGCGGTCCCACCGAGGACGAGGGTATCTGGACGATCACGCTCCCTTGAGATGTGTGCTCATAGCTGGCTGACGCAAGCCGCCAGCGGAAAGCACAGCGTGACCACGAGCATCACGAGCGCGGCGACGCGAGCGTGGTGCTCGAGGTGCAGCTGGGGGGAAGGCGCCCAATCGGCGAGGCCAGCATCGGAGCCCACATGGGAGGGCGCGGCATACACGCGTGGCCTCGGTGGCGGCGCGGTCTTCGGCACGCCGCAGCCCGTGCAGAACGGGCGGCCGTCGGTCGAAAAGACCAGATCTGTCGTGGGGGTGTAGACGGAGCAACGTTCGCAGCGAGCCGTATCGACCTGCTTCCAACCGTGCATTGTCCCTACGGTAACCATGCTTCCGCGAAAGTTCCCGGCTTGATACGACAAGGCCATGCCGCGGAACGTGAAGGTGGGATTGATTCAGGCCGCCACTCCTTACGAGGAGGGCTGGAGCATCCAGAAGACGCAGCAGGCGGCGCTCGACGCGCACATGCCGCTCATCGAGCAGGCCGGCAAGGAAGGCGTCCAGATCCTCGGCCTGCAGGAGATCTTCAACGGGCCCTACTTCTGCCCGAGCCAGGACAAGTTCTGGTACGACGCGACGGAAGCCATCCCCGGTCCCACGACCGCGCTGATGCAACCCATCTGCAAGAAGTACGAGATGGCGATGGTGGTGCCGCTCTACGAGCGCGAGCAGCCCGGCGTCTATTACAACAGCGCCGCCGTCATCGACGCGGACGGCACGTACCTCGGCAAGTATCGCAAGCACCACATCCCGCACACGTCGCAGTTCTGGGAGAAGTTCTTCTTCCGTCCCGGCAACCTCGGCTTCCCGGTGTTCCAGACGCGCTACGGGAAGGTTGGAGTCTACATCTGTTACGACCGTCACTTCCCCGAGGGCGCGCGCGCGCTCGGCCTCAACGGCGCCGAGATCGTGTTCAACCCTTCGGCCACGGTCGCCGGGCTCTCGCAGTACCTCTGGAAGCTCGAGCAACCCGCGCACGCGGTCGCGAACGGCTACTTCGTGGCGGCATCGAATCGGGTCGGCACCGAGGCGCCGTGGAACATCGGGAAGTTCTACGGCACGAGCTACATCGTCGACCCGCGCGGAAACATGCTCTCCGTCGGCTCCGAGGACAAGAGCGAGCTCGTGACGGCGACGTGTGATCTCGATCTCATCGAGGAGGTCCGGAAGACCTGGCAGTTCTATCGAGATCGCCGCCCCGACGCGTACGGCGATCTGACCAAGCCCTGACGTGCGGAGGCTCGCCGTCCCCGCCGCTCTCGTGGCCGCCGCCTGGCTGGGCGCGTGCGGGAGCTTCGGCGCGGACGCCGCTCCGAAGCCCGGCGCGGATGGCGGCGCCGAGGCCGGCGAACCGACCGACGCGACGACAGCCGGTCCCATGCCCTTCGCGGATGCTGGCCCCGACGCCCAGCCGCCGATCGGCACGCTCCCCGCGTTCGAGTGCAAGGGCAACGTGATCCCGCTCGTGCCCATCACCTTCGACGCGGTGGACTTCCCCTCGGGATGGTCGCAGGTGGGAACGAAGGGCGCGAGCGACAAGTTCGAGGTGACGAACGCCCGCTATTCGACGCAAACGAAGGGCGGCTACCTGCACGCGCGCGTGACGACCAACGCCCTCCTGTCCAAGGGGCCGACGATTCTCCGCAGCGACCTCGGCACGCCCAAGAAGGTCCGCGTCGCGTACGACCTCTCCGTGAAGTCGCTCGCGACCTACAGCGAGCTCGGCTGCCAGCTCGAGATCACCAGCGACACCGACGAGGACGAGCTCCTGCTGTACGTCGGGGTCGAGAAGCCGCTGGGTCAGGGGTTGATCATCGGGTGGGATGAGATCAAGGGGGGCACGCTGAACAACGTCAAGAGCGACACGAGGCTCCCCGGGTGGAAGGCCGACGTCTGGCAGCGCGTGGTGATGGAAGCCACGATCGACGGCGCGGCGGTCGCGGGCTGGGTCTCGATCGATGGCATGACGAAGACCGCCTTCGAGCTCGTCCCGAAGACCGGCTTCACGGTCGAGCAACTGCACGTCCGGTGCGGGGCCATCTACATCGAGCCGTCCGGCGAGCAGACCCTCGATCTCGCGATCGACGGCATCGAGATCCAGCGATGCGACGCGCTCTAGACTGGAGCGCTAGTCGTCACCCACGGAGGACGTAGAGCATCAGCGCGCCCGTGAGCGTCGTCAGCAGCGCGACCGGCAGTCCGGCCCGGAGATACTCCCCGAAGCGGAGCCCGCCGACGGACCTCGCCTTCTCCGCGACGATCACGTTCGCGACCGAGCCGAGGAGGGTCAGGTTCCCCGCGAACGTGGACGCCATCGCGAGCATCTCCCAGCCGAGCGTCGCGTCGCCGAGGCGCGCCATCTCGGGCCGGACCACGAGGATGAACGGCACGTTCGTGACGATGTTGCTGCCGACGAGGAACACGACCGCGGCCCGGAGCCAGCCGAGCGAGCCAGGCTCCGCGCCGCGGTGGCCGACGAGCGGAAAGTGAGCGAAGGCCCAGGCCGCAGCGCCGCTCTTGGCCAGCGCCTCCACCGCGACGAAGAGACCACCGAAGAAGAGAAGCACCGCCCAGTCGATGCGCTCCCACACCTTACCGGGCTCCGTGCGGTGAACGATGATGAGCGTCCCGAAGCCGCCGAGCGCGGTGAACGAGAGCGGAGTCCCAGCGGTGTAGAGGACGACCGTACCGAGGATGACGACGACGGTGGCCGCGGACCGCAGCGTGAAGAGCGGCCGCGCGGGGGGCTCGAAATCGATCACGCCCTTGCCGAGGTCCTTCCGGAACAGCGCGAGCAGCACGAGATGGTTGATCGCGAGCGCCACGAGCGCGACCGGGACGAGATGCAGCAGGAACGGCGCGAAGCGGAGCTGGCCGAGCGAGCCGCAGAGCATGTTCTGCGGATTGCCGACGAGCGTCGCGACGCTGCCCGTGTTCGCGCCCGTCGCGAGCGCGAGGAGCAGGGGCAATCGCGGCAGCCTGTGCTTCTCGATCCAGCCCACGACGATCGGCGCGACGAGCACGCAGACCGCGTCGTTCGTGACGACGGCGGAGAGGACCCCGGCGCCCCAGACGGTAGCGCCGACGAGCCGCCGCGGCGTCCTCGCCCACGCCACGACGCGCTCGCCGGCGCGCTCGAAGAACCCGTCGAGGGAGAGGAACGCGCCCATCCCCATGACCGCGAACAGCAGCACGATGGTCGTGTGATCGACCGCGCGGGCGGCCTCGTCGGGCGTGAGCGCTCCGAGCGCCACCGCGAGCACCGCGCCGATGAGCGCGCCGGCCGGCCGGTCCACCTTGATCGCGCGATGATGCTTGCCGGCGACGAGCACGTACGTGATCGCGAACACGAGGACGCCGCGCCACACCGCGCCGCATCCTACCTCATCACCACGCACGACCTATTGCATGCGCATGCATGCAATATATCCTTGCGTGAATGCGCTCTGCGATCGCGGTCACGGTCTCGGGCTTGCTCGGCGTCATCGCGTGCGGTGAGTTCGCCGGCGACGCGGAGCCGCCCGCCGTGAGCGAGCCCGTCGCGGACGGCGGCCAGAGGCCAAGAACGAAGGACGCGGCGGTGGCGACGGCGATGGGCGCCGATGCGGGAGGCGCCTGCGAGACGATCATCGAGGAGGCCTTCTCCAGCGCGTCGGTCGGCGGATGGAAGCCCGGCGCTCAGCAGACCGCGCCCATCGAGTTCATCGCAGGCCCCGAGGGCCGGCCTTCGCTGCACGTCCTCGCCCATTCGACGGGGGCGCCGGTGAAGGGCTACCTCGAGCAGACGGTCGACTATCCGGTCCTCTCCGCGCATGCGGAGTTCGATCTCGCGGTCGAGCGCGTCGACGCGCTCGCGGCCTTCGGATGTGCGCTCAACCTGACGCGCACGGTGCTCTTCACGGAGGCCCGGGTGGGGCTCCTCCAGCAGGCCGAGCCGGCGGGGCTCTTTGCCTGGGGCAGCCTCTACAAGGACGGGACGAGCGACGCCTTCGTCCAGCTCACACCGCCGCCGCTCGAGACCTGGTCCCGGGTGAAGCTCGATCTCGCGGTGGCCCCGGACGGCTTCGTGGAGCGAAGCATCACCCTCGGCACCGGCGAGAGACAGGACCTGGGCCGAGCGAGGCCACCCGGTGAGGCCCCGCTCGACGCGGTGCACGTCCTGTGCGGGGTCATCACCGTCGCGGGGGCCGACTCCTACGCGAGCGTCTACGTGAGGAACGTGGTCGTCACGGCTTGCAAGCGGCCGTAGGCGCCCACTGTCCCCCGGTGCTCGTTCTACCCCCGAGACCTCGTCCTTACTTGCAAGCCTTCGGAATCTCCTCGATCATCGCCGAATGGCGGATCGCAAATGGACGAGCGAGGAGCTACGGAAGCGGCACAAGGAAGTGCTCTTTCCGAGCGTCGGGACGTTCTACTCGGAGCCGGTTTGCCTCGACGAGGGCAAGGGCACGCGCCTCAAGGATCTCGACGGGCGCGAGTACCTCGATTTCTTCGGCGGCATCCTCACCGTCTCGCTCGGCCAGGCGCACCCGAAGGTCAACGCCGCACTGCATGCGCAGATCGATCGCCTCGGCCACGTGTCGACGCTCTACCCCACCGTCGGGATCGTCGAGCTCGCCGAGAAGCTCCTCGCGCTCGCGCCGGGCAAGATCGGCAAGGCGGGCAAGGCCTTCTTCACCGCGAGCGGCACGGAGGCGGACGAGACCGCGGTCGCCCTCGCGCAGATCGCCACCGGCCGCCAGGAGCTCATCGCGCTCCGCCACGGCTACTCCGGCCGCTCGATGCTGGCGCAGTCGCTCACCGCCAACAAGAACTACCGCGCCGTGCAGTCTCAGATCGCCGGCGTGAAGCATGCACATTCCCCGTATTGCTACCGCTGCCCGTTCGGCGCCACCCCCGACCACTGCGGGATGAAGTGCGCGACGGACATCGAGGAGCTGATCCAGACCACCACCACCGGACAGATCGCCGGCTTCCTCGCGGAGCCGATCCAGGGCGTCGGCGGCTTCGTCGTCGCGCCGGACGGCTACTTCAAGGTCGCGACCGACATCATCAAGAAGTACGGCGGCCTCTTCATCTGCGACGAGGTCCAGACCGGCTTCGGCCGTACCGGCGGCAAGATGTGGGGCATCGAGCACCACGACGGCGTCGAGCCCGACATCATGACGATGGCGAAGGGCATCGCAAACGGCCTCCCGATCGGCGCCTGCCTCGCCACCGTCGCCGTCGCAGACTCGTGGAAGGCGGGCAACATCGCCACTTACGGCGGCAACCCCATCTCCACCGCCGCTGCGAACGCGACCATCGACGTCATCCAGGACGAGAAGCTCACGGAGAACGCGCTCGTGATGGGCAAGCTCCTTCGCGACGGGATGGACGCGATGAAGAAGCGCTTCCCGAAGGTCATCGGCGACGTCCGGGGCAAGGGCCTCATGCAGGCCTTCGAGCTCGTGAAGGACGAGACGAGCGGCGACCGCACGCCGAACCCCGAAGACACCTCTCGCCTCTTCGAGGAGACGAAGAAGCGCGGGCTCCTCATCGGCCGCGGAGGCCTCTGGGGCAACGTCATTCGCATCGCCCCTGCCCTCAACGTGACGAAATCCGAAATCGAAGAAGGTCTGAAGGCGCTCGAGGAATCGTTCGCCGCGTTCGCGTCCTGAGCCCCGACCGAGGAACCATGACCGCAAAGCTGTCCACCGACCGCCTGGAAAACGCGCTTCCCGACAAGAAGCCGCTCTACACCTCGGCCGAGGCAAAGGCCGAAGCCGACCGCTGCCTCTACTGCTCGGACGCGCCCTGCATCAAGGCGTGTCCGACCGAGATCGACATCCCGACCTTCATCAAGAAGATCGCGTCGGGCAACGTCCGTGGCAGCGCGAAGACGATCTTCGAGCAGAACCTGCTCGGCTACTCGTGCGCGCGCGTCTGCCCCGTCGAGGTCCTTTGCCAGGGCGACTGCGTGTACACGGGCTGGGGTCGTGATCCGATCAACATCGGCCGGCTCCAGCGGTTCGCCACCGAGACGGCGACCGCGCAGAAGACGCCGCTCCTCGCGCGCGGCACGGCGACGGTGAAGAAGAAGGTCGCGTGCATCGGGGGCGGCCCCGCCTCCCTCTCCTTCGCGGGCTACCTCGCGCTCGAGGGCCACGATGCCGTCATCTTCGAGAAGCGCGCTCACGCGGGCGGCCTGAACACGACGGGCATCGCGCCCTACAAGCTCCACGCGCACGACGCTCTCCACGAGGTCGACTTCGTGAAGAGCTTCGGGGTCGACGTGCAGACCGGCGTCGAGGTCGGCTCGGACGACGGTCCCGGCAAGATCAGCGCGAAGAAGCTCCTCGAGACCTACGACGCCGTCTTCATCGGCATCGGCCTCGGCGCGGACACCAAGCTGAGCGTCCCGGGCGAGGACGGCCCCGGCGTCTACGGCGCGACCGAGTGGATCGAGAAGATGAAGCTCGAGCTGACAACCGGGCACCGTGACGAGATCGCGGGCAAGCGCGTCATCGTCGTCGGCGGAGGCAACACCGCGATCGACGTCGCGCGCGAGACGGCGCTCCTGGGCGCCGCCGACGTGGCCATGGCCTACCGCCGCGGTGTCCCGGAGATGAGCGGCTATGCCCACGAGATGGCCGGCGGCCGCAAGGAAGGCGTTCGCCTCGTCGGTCACGTGCAGCCCATCGGCTACGAGCGCGATGCGAGCGGCAAGCTGACCGGCCTCAAGGTCGCCACCACCGACAAGGACGCGAAGCCCATCGCCGGCTCCGAGCACGTCCTCCCCTGCGATCTCGTCTTCCTCGCCATCGGGCAGTCGAAGCTGCGCGACATGGCGAAGGAGCTCGGGGGCGTCGAGCTCGACAAGCGTGGCTGCGTCGTCGTCGCCGACCCGAAGACCTGCCAGACCGGCAACCCGAAGGTGTTCGCCGGCGGTGACTGCATCAACGGCGGCAAGGAAGTCGTCAACGCGGTCGCCGACGGCCGCAACGCAGCGCGCACGCTCCTCGAGCGTTGGGCTCAGAAGTAAGGAACGGAGAAAAGACATGGCCGATCTCAGCATCGACTTCGCGGGCATCAAGAGCCCGAACCCGTTCTGGCTTGCCTCGGCGCCTCCCGCGAACAGCGGCGAGCAGGTCATGCGCGCCTTCGACGCCGGCTGGGGTGGCGCGGTGTGGAAGACCCTCGGTGACCCGATCATGAACGTGACGAGCCGCTTCGGCGGTGTCGATTACGACGGCCGCAAGCTGATGGGCCTCAACAACATCGAGCTCATCACCGATCGCCCGCTCGAGGTGAACCTCCGCGAGATCCGCGAGGTGAAGAAGCGCTACCCGAAGCACGTCGTCATCGCTTCGCTCATGACCGAGACGAAGAAGGACTGGCAGGTGCTCATCGAGAAGTGCATCGACGCCGGCGTCGACGGCTTCGAGCTGAACTTCGGCTGCCCGCACGGCATGTGCGAGCGCGGGATGGGCAGCTCCGTCGGCCAGGAGCCGAAGCTCCTCGCCGAGATCACGAGCTGGACGAAGGAGTTCTCGAAGCTCCCCGTCCTCGTGAAGCTCACGCCGAACACGGGCGACATCGTCGAGGCCGGCCTCGCCGCGGTCGCGGGCGGCGCGGACGGCATCGCGCTCATCAACACGATCAAGTCCATCGTCAGCGTCGACCTCGAGCGCCTCGTCCCGAACCCGCGGGTCGGCAAGGCGTCGACGAACGGCGGCTACTGCGGCCCGGCCGTGAAGCCGATCGCGCTCCACATGGTGGCGGCGCTCGCGCGCGAGGAGGGCATCAAGATACCGATCTCGGGCATCGGCGGCATCTCGAACTGGCGCGACGCGGCCGAGTTCATCGCGCTCGGCTCGACCAGCGTGCAGGTGTGCACCGCGGTCATGCACTACGGCTACCGCATCGTCGAGGACATGTGCGATGGCCTCTCCGAGTACCTCGACTCGATGGGGATGAAGAGCGTCAGCGAGCTCAAGGGCCGCGCCACGCCGGCCTACCAGGAGTGGGGCGACCTCGACCTCTCGTACAAGCTCGTCGCCTCGATCGATCCGAAGACCTGCATCGGCTGCCAGCTCTGCGTGACCGCGTGCAACGACGGCGCGCACCAGTGCATCTTCACCGGCCCCGACGACAAGCCGCGCCCGCCCCACGCCCACGCGCACGGGCCGGCGAAGGCCCCGAAGCCGCTGCCCATCGGCCAGATCGCGGGCGACCGCGTCCCGTGGATCGACGAGCCGGAATGTGTAGGTTGCAACCTTTGCCAGCTCGTGTGCCCCGTCCCGGGGTGCATCTCGATGGTCGAGGTCCCGAGCGGCAAGAAGCCGGAGACCTGGAACGACCGCGTCCGCGATGGCCGGCACAAGCTGCCCGGCGGCATCCACGAAGGGTCCTGAACGCTGAGCACCTCCCCAAAAGACCCGGCGCCGGTGGAGTCCCTGCCTCCAAACTCGGGGCAGCGAGACATCTACGATCGTGCAAGCCTCATTCGCACGGTGCTGGAAGCCGTGCCGGGGGGCGTGGTCCACGTGGCCGTGGATGGCTCGATCGTCGAGGCCAACGCCGAGGCGCTCAGAATCCTCGGCTTTCGATTCGACCAGATCCAGCGCCGCTACATCTCGGACTGGGATCCGGTCACGATCCACGAGGACGGCCGTCCGTGCCCCGTCGAGGAGTATCCGGTCGCGCTCGTCCTCACGACGGGCAAGCCGCAGGGCCCCACCACGATCGGCATCCAGCGCCCCGATGGCGTCATCTCCTGGGCCGTCTTCCGGGCCGCGCCGACGCACACCGCGAACGGGACGCTCTCGGGCGCGATCGTCACCTTCCTCGACATCACGGATCGAAAGCGCACGGAGGAGCAGCTCGTCCGCAGCGAGGAGAAATGGCGCTCGCTCGCCACGCACATGCCGGACTTCGTCCTGATCGGTGGACGGGACGGCGCCATTCAGTCCATCAACCGGGTGCTGCCCGGCTACGAGATGGAGAAGGTCGTCGGGTCGCGTGGATGGGAGTACATCGCGGAGCCGCTGCGTGACGAGTGGCGCCAGCGCTACCTGGAGGCGGTGGAGTCGGGCAAGGTCTGCCGCTTCGACACGCGGGCGGTGGACGACGACGGCGGGCCGGTCTGGTACGAGACGATCCTCGTTCCCCTCCTCGAGGACGGCAAGACCGCGCGCGTGGTGTGGGTCGCTCGCGACATCACCGAGCGCCGCACCATGATGTCCAAGCTCGCGGAGAAGGAGCGGCTCGCGAGTGTGGGCATGGTAGCGGCGTCGGTGGCGCACGAGATCATGAATCCCCTCACCTACGTGCTCGCCAACCTCGACTTCGCGAAGAGCGACAAGTGCGAGTCCGAGGAGCGGCGCATGCGGGCGATCATGGACGCGCGCGAGGGCGCGGCGCGCATGCAGCAGATCGTCTGGGACCTCCGATCCCTCGGGCGCACCGGCACCGAGGAGCTCTTCTACGTCGACGTGCGGTCCGTCATCGAGACCTCGCTTCGACTCGCGAGCCCCGAGATCGGCGGGCGCAACGCGAAGCTCACGGTCGACCTGCCCGAGGTGCCGGGCGTGCTCGCGAGCGAGTCGCGGCTCTGCCAGGTCTTCATCAACCTCCTCGTGAACGCGGCGCAGGCCATGGAGTCGAAGCCGCCGGAGGAGCGTCTGCTCTGCGTCACGACGCACACCAACGCCGACGAGAGCATGGTCGCGGTCGAGGTCTCGGACACCGGGCTCGGCATCTCACCCGAGCAGCTCGGACGCATCTTCGACCCCTTCTTCACGACCAAGCGGAGCGGGACGGGGCTCGGCCTCTCCATCTCGCGCGACTGCATCGAGCGCATGGGCGGGCGCATCGACGTGACGTCCGAGCCTGGTCGAGGCACCACCTTCACGGTGTGGCTCTCCACGCAGCGGCTCCCGCGATCGAGCGGATGACTCCGACGCGCTGACCTGCGTCAGCGGCGGGACGACGACGCTCGCGCGAGCCGCCAGGCCCGCGCCGCGGCGAAGCCGTGGTGCGCGAGGCCGGGGACGACGATCTCGTTCATCGTCCGGACGAAGATC
The DNA here is from genome assembly GCA_046351255.1 of Labilithrix sp. Taxonomy (GTDB): domain Bacteria; phylum Myxococcota_A; class Polyangia; order Polyangiales; family Polyangiaceae; genus Labilithrix. The sequence continues at coordinate 23,977 of JAXLYU010000018.1, read as the reverse complement.
TCCCAGTTCGACCGCCCGTGCGGCGCCCCGATGGCGAGCCCTTCGTCGCTCGCACACGGCATCGCGAGGAACGGCGAGTGGAACGCGACCTGATGGGCGAAGGCGTCCACGAGATAGGCATCGATGCCTTCGCGCTCTGCCGCGGACAGCGCCGGCGCGATCTCGCGAACGAGGCGCCAGCCGAACCGAGCGTGCTTCACCTCGTCGGCGAGGATCCGGTCGAGCACGCGCCGCACCGCTGCCGGCCCGGCGAGCTCTCGCTCCGTGCCGACGAGGGCGACCGCGACCGTCTCGCTGCAGCAGCCCACGCTGATCACGTTGCGGAGGACCGCCTCGAGCGGCGACGCGTCGGCGTGCGACGGCACCTCGTCGAGGCGCGGCAGCGGCGCGAGGGCTTCGCCACCGAGCGCGACGAGGACCCGAGCGCAGAGGAGCCCGTGCTCGAGCTCTTGCTGCGCCATCGCCGCGACGCGCCGGGTCTCCGCCGCGGAGAGCCCGGCCCGCATCATCTGGCCGACGAGGGCCGAGAATACGCGCGCCGACGCGTGCTCGCTGACCATGCGCTCCCGCCAGTTCGTGCGCGCGGCCGCGAGATCGTCCGGCGCGACCCGTCGGAGCTCGAAGGTCAGCGGCGAGCGCTGCGTGTCCCTCCGCAGATCGAGCATGGCCGCGTTCACGACCACGCCCCCCGCGCCGGCGGCGCCGGCGGTCCCCAGCAAGGAGCACACCCGCAGTTGCCGGAGCGCGGCTCCACCTTCAGCGTCGATGCCCCGACCGGATCACCGCTCCCGTCGGTGACCGTCTCGTCCTTCGGCTCCGACGCCGCCGCACGCGCCTCGATGATCGCCGACGTCGCGAGCGCGAGGCCCGCGATGCCGGTGATCTTCGCCGCCAACCCCAGTCCCCGAGCCCGTGCTTCGCGCTTCTTCATGCACGGAGCCCATCGCAACGCTCGTGCCCCGCGCGATCTCGCGAGGTTGGGCGATTGAATGGTTCAACCAGTTGCGTAGCGTTCGCGATCGCTGCGTAGCGCGGTTCTCTCCGCTCAGGCCGCGACCTGGCGCACGTTCACGGTCTGCGCCGGCATCGGCGCCGGGAACTCGGCGAGGTGCTCCTTCAACACCTCGTTCGTGTCGAAGTAGACCTGCCAGTAGTGGTCGGTGTGACAGTAGGGGCGAATTGCGAGGACCGGGCCGACGAGGTTGAACTCGAGGATCGTGACGTCCGGCTTGGGCTCTTTCACGAGGTTGGGGATCTCCGCCAGCTTGGCCTGCAGCTTCGCGATGACCGCCTTCACGTCGGCCGCGCCCGAGAGCTGCGCCTTCAGCTCGACGCGTCGGAAGGAGTTGTGGCTGAAGTTGACGATCGTGTCGCTCAGGATCTTGTTGTTTCCGATGACGGTGTGGACGTTGTCGGGGGTGTCGAGGACGGTCGCGAAGAGGCCGATCTCCTTCACCGTGCCCGTGACTCCGGCGACGGTCACGAAGTCCGTCGTCTTGAAGGGCCGGAGCACGATGAGGAAGACGCCCGCCGCGAAGTGAGAGAGGAGCCCGGACCAGGCCATGCCGATCGCGACCCCCGCCGCCGCGAAGAGCGCGGCGAACGTCGTCGTCTGTACCCCGAAGTAGCCGAGGATCCCGACGACGAGGATGATGTTCAACGTCACGGACACGATGGATCCGGCGTAGCGATGCAGCGTCGGATCGACCTTCTGCTTCGTCAGCGCGGCGCCGACCATGCGCACGGCCGCGCCGATCAGCCAGCGGCCGATGATCCAGAAGATGAACGCACCGACGATCTTGAGGCCGATCGCGAAGACGATCGGCACGACGGTCGTCTCGAGGAGATTCGCGGGACTGTAGGGCATGCGCGGCGGGATAGCAGAGCTAGCCCGTCGCGGTCCGACAAACCTTCAGAAGGCGAGCGAGAGCCGACGAACGTTCGTTGCCGGCCCGGGCAGCCGCCGGATTCTTAGTCGTGCTTGGTCGCGACGCGGGCGGTCTCCGCGGCCACCACCAGCGCCTGCGCCGAGGCGTTGTCGATCGTCTCGCCTACCGTGCGCCAAAGAAGGACGTCGCGGTCCTCGGTGGTTGCTTCGATGGCCAGTACCTTACCCACGTGGACGTGAGACTCGTCGCCCTTCTTGCCGATCGCCATCAGGCCGAACACGCCGCTGACCGCGAGCCCGGCCACGCCGATGCCGGCGTGGGTACGCGGGCACGCGGCCCGGCTTCGATACGTGGCCTTGCTGGCGGCTGGGTGGGGCTCGGGGCGGCGCCACCGGCGTGGTGTTCGCGGCGACGGAGCCACGACGGGCTCCGCCTTCGTGCCCGGATCGACCTCGAGCGTGAGCGCGACGGAGTCGTTGCCGCCTTCGGCGAGCGTGACCCGCGCGGTGGCGGTCTGTAGCCCGCGCCCGCCTCGACCACGTGGTCGCCCGGATCCGTCGGGCGGTTCATGTTCAGGTTGCAGGCGGAACGACGTCGCCGTCGAGCTTCACGACGTAGGCGTTGTCGGCCGGGCCCGCGACCGCGATCTTGAGCTTGGCGATCTTCGGCTTGCCTCCGCGAGCACCTCTTCGCGCGCTGCGCGGCAGCGAAGGCGGCCGGGGCGTTCGGGGCGAGCGTCTCGCGAAACCACCTTGTTGAGGTTCTCGCTGCCCTCGACGATCTCGCCCACTTGCACCTGGCACTCGCCGAGGCGCTCGAGCGTCGTCGGCGCGTGGAGCTTCTCGGATTGCGCCAGCCGGTCGATCGTTTCAGCTCCCCGCGTCGGCGAGCTTCACGCCCTCCTGGCCGAGGGCGCGCGCCGCGCTGACGTCGGCCGAGCTCGGCTCTTCCTGCGCCCACGCCGAGACCGGCACCAGCAGGAGGACGCCAACCTCGATCATCGTCCGCGATCCGCTTTTCCGGTTCGATCCCGTCCGAACATGGCCGCGAGGCTACACGAAGGCGTGCGCGTCAGTAACCCATATCCGGCTCGTCGGCCGTGCCCACCGGCTTGCTCGCTGGTCTTGCCGGCGCTTCGGGCGCGGCGACGCGGTGCGCGGCACGCCTACGACGACCGGGCGCGGAGGAGCAGGCCGCCGCGACGGGCGCCGTCGTGGGCACGACCACCGGAGCGGCTCGGCGACCTCACTGGGCGGAGGCGGGCGTGGCCGCGACCGTCGCAGGCGGCGCTGCCTTCGCCTCGGCGGTGACCTTCGTCCGGCGGTCTGCGCGGGGCCGGCGGCGCGCTCGCGGCTTGTGGTCGCGGCGAGCGCACCACGATGATCGTTGCCACGGCGAGCACGCCGAGGATGAGCGCGAAGGGCTTCTTCTTCTCCGGCGGCGCGTAGGCCGACGTCGCGATGATCGGGGACGACACGGGCCCGACGGCAACTCCCACCGGTAGGCTCGGTGACGAGATCGGCACCGGCGAGAACGAGTCCGGGGCAGCGGCGCCTTCGATGGGCGTTACATGAAGTCGGACGGCGACGGCGGCATCGTGCCGTTCACCTGGACGTGCATCGAGAGCCGGCCGGCCCCTGCAGGACCGCGACCGCACGCTCGACGTTGAGTCGCGTGCGCTTCGACCGAACGGCATCAGCGAGCGCGAGCTCGGCCACGTTCGTACCGCCTGGGACGTCCTTCGCGAGGCACTTCGTGATGACCTCGACGAGGCCCGTCGGGAGATCGTTGCGGAACACCTCGATCGGACGCGGCGGCGCCTCGATGATCTGCGCGCAGATCTCCGTGATCGACTGGCCGTCGAACGCGGTCTGTCCCGTCAGCATCTCGTAGATGACCATGCCGAGCGACCACACGTCCGAGCGCACGTCCACGCTCGGTGACGCGCACTTGCTCCGGGGACAGCCCGGAACGCAGATTCCTGTTGCTGAAACCGGGCTTTAGTCGTGTTTCGCGGACCCGGAGGCACTCGACCGCCACCGCGAGCGCCTGAGCGCCGCGTCCATCGCCCGCCCACCGTTCGCCATAGGACGACCTCGGTGGACGGCGCGATGGCCAGCACGCGACCGATGATCTCGTGCTTCGCCGCGAAGCCGGCGAACCGTGTGCACGCCTCGCGCCACGCCGCGTGCGCGAGCCCGCGAGTCGGGACCGTCGCCACGAGCTCACGCGGCGTCGCCCAGCACGCGCACGAGGACGCGGAGGTCAGCGGGTGGCGCCGTCGAGCCGAGGAGGGCGAAGAAGCAGAGCGAGCGCGCCGCGCGATGGGTCAGGAGCGCGATGTTCGCGGACAGGTGGTAGTCGGCGGGTCGGCGTGCTCAGAGCGAGCCGCGAAGGTGATCCTCCATGAGCGCCGCAGCGCGCGGCGCCCGATACGCTCGATCCGATCGCCCGTGGCGGCGAGGTCTGCGCATCGATGCTCGCGATCATCTCCTGCGCGCACTCGTCGGCGAGGGCGACGGCCGAGAAGGAGCCGAACGCCTTCGGCAGACGTTGCGCGCTCCGTTCCGCGTCATCGAGGGTCGTGGCCGCCATGACGACAGACCTACCAGCCGCCTGTGTCGTTCTCGTGACGTTGGCCTGTCCGCCCGACGCACGGATTGCGTGTCACCGAATGTCACTTGCGAGCACGCGCGGAAGGACCACCGCTTCATGGCGAATCGTGGCGCGCGTTCTTCGTGGTGACCGCGATCGCGCCGCGCCGCCTCGCGAGTGCTCGAGGACGCCAGCCATGGTGGAGATGGCGCCCGTCCCGGTGGCGAGCGCGATATCAGGACGGACGCCGTCACACCGACGAGATGAGCCCACCATCACGGCGAGGGCGCCGTGCCGTCATCAGTGACGCAACGAGGCCGCGCGCGTCGAGGCCTTCGAGGCAGGCGCCGACGATCTCGTCGTGCGTCCCTTCAGCCTGCGCGAGGTCGTCCTGCGCGTGCGCGCGCTCATGAGGAGGAAGCGCCGCAGGACGCGGCCGACGTCATCGAGGTCGGAGATCTCGATCGATCGCAGCGCGCTACGGCTCTGGATCGGCGGCACGCCCGTGACGGTGACGACCCTCGAGATGCGCCTGCTCATCCATCTCGCGGAGCAGAGCGGCCGCACGGTGACTCGCGAGGAGCTCCTCACGAACGTCTGGGGCGACGCCTCGCTCTCCGTGCGGGTCGTCGACACGAGCATCCGGCGCCTCCGTGCGAGGCTCGGCCGCGCGCGCGGGATGCTTCGCACCTGCGGAACGTCGGCTATCAGCTCCGTGCGGAGTGACCGGCGCGCTCAGTCGTCGCCATCGGCGCCGCGGAGGCCGTGCTTCTTCGCCATGTCGTGGAGGTGCTTGCGGTCCATCTTGGCCTCGCGGGCAGCGGCGGAGATGTTCCCGTTGTGCCGGCCGAGGAGCCATTTGACGTAGCGGCGCTCGAACTCCGCGTCGTACTTGGCGCGGGTCTCGCGGTAGCTCTTCTCGGGCTCGAAGGCGAAGGCCGCCTCCTGCGCGGAAGGCGCGCTCGGCAGCGTGACCACGTTGATCTCGCTCGAGCCCATCGCTTGCGCCATGTACGTCGAGCGCTCGAGCACGTTGCGGAGCTCGCGCACGTTGCCAGGCCACTCGTGCGCGACGAGCGCGCTCATGGTGTCGGGCGGCACGGTGAGATCGGGCGCGCCCGCCGTCTTCAAGATGTGCGCGACGAGCGCCGGGACGTCCTCGCGTCGCGCGCGAAGCGGTGGCACCGTCACCGGCACCACGGCGAGTCGGAAGTACAGGTCCTCGCGGAACTTCCCGATCGCGACCTCGCGCTGGAGATCGCGCTTCGTCGCGGCGATCACACGCACGTTCGTCGCGAGCGTCTTGTTCCCGCCCACGCGGCGGAACTCCCGCGCTCGAGCACGCGGAGGAGCTCGGCTGCACGTCGAGCGGGAGCTCGCCGATCTCGTCGAGGAACACGGTGCCGCCGTCGGCGAGCTCGAAGGCGCCCGCGCGCTGGGCCACCGCGCCGGTGAACGCGCCGCGCTCGTGGCCGAAGAGCTCGCTCTCGATGAGCGAGTACGTGACCGCGCCGCAGTCCACGACGAGGAACGGCTTCGCGGCGCGGGGCGAGGCGCCTGCGATCGCGCGCGCGAGGACGTCCTTGCCGGTGCCGGTCTCGCCTTCGAGGAGGACGGTCGCCTCCGTCGGCGCGATACGCTCGAGCACGCCGAAGATGGTGCGCATCGGGAGGCTCTGGCCGATGGCGGCGCCGAAGCTCGTCTTCTCGCTCGGGAGAAGATCGACCTTCTGGGCCGCGGGCCGGAACGCGATCTCGACGCCTCCGACCTTGAGCACGTTGCCCGCCTGCACCATCGCCTCGCGGATCCGCGTGCCGTCGATCTTGGTGCCGTTCGTCGACTCGAGATCGCGGACGTGGAGCCCGTCCGGCGCGCGGATGATCTCGCAGTGGTGGCGCGAGACGGTGTCGTCGGAGAGGACGAGATCGTTGTCGCTCGCGGTGCCGATGCGGAAGTGACCGCCGACGACCTTGCTCGTGCCCTTGCTCGCGCCGCTGAGCACGACCGCGAGCACGCCCGACGGGAGCCCGATCACGCTCCCCGCGGCGCGCGTCGCGATCTGCGGACCTTCGGCGGGCATCTTCGGCGTCGTCATTGTCGGGATACGTCGACCTGGGCGCTACCGCCCTTCAGCGTAACCTGCTTCTCCACGCTCTTTCGAGAATCGGGCGAATCCGCCTGGGTCGTGTCCACGTCCACCCGGAGCCGGTATTCCCCGCTCGGGATCCGGGGGTCGTGCGAGACGATCCGCGGTGCCTGGCCGGGCCGGTAGTGGAAGCTGGTCTCGTTCGCGACGTCCCCGTTCGCCCCCACGTACTGGAGCGACACGCCCGTGACGATGGGGGCGCGCTCGTTCAGGATCACGTGGACGTGCTGCTCCTGCGGCCCGTTCTGGCCAAGCCACATCGCGACGCCGAGCCCGAAGGCGAGGAAGACGAGCGAGCCGATGCGGCGCTTCGTGAAGAACGTCGGGCTCATTGCCCGCGGAACGAGCGAACGCGCACGACCAATCCCTTCACGACGTCGGGCGGCAGATCGAACTTGGGCATGCGGCCCTTGCCGTTCTGGATCGAGGCAGCGATCTCCTCGTCCTTGATCTTGTCCTGGAAGGCGGGGTTCGAGAGGTCCTGCGCCTTGAACATCGGCCCCTGCGGGCCGTCGCCCTTGCCGTTCGGGCCGTGGCAGCTCTGGCACTGCTGGCGCCAGGCGATCTCCACGAGGGCCGGGGTTCCGCCCGCGTCGCCCTTCGCCCCCTGCTTGCCGGTGGCGTTCTTCTGCTCCCCGTCGTGGTCGGCCGGGGTCCAGTCGGTCAGATCCCTGGACGGCGGCCGATCGCAGGCCAGCCCGAGGGCCGCTGAAAGCAACGAAACACCGAGGAAAAGGCGCGTTCGGGACAGGCTCTCCTCAATACTCCGACCGGGCGCCAGAACCAACCTTGTCGCACGGGAAACGCGGAGCTACATCCTTGTCCAGGAGGCGTGGACCGGCTCGCCGGCCGCGACCAGAACGAATGTACGCTCCCGGCTCATCCGTAAAAAAGGTGACCGTCCCCGACCTACGTGCACGCAAAGGCGGCACAAAGATCGCGATGGTGACGGCCTATGACTTCACCATGGCGCGCCTCGTCGACGAGGCCGGCGCCGATATGGTCCTCGTCGGCGACTCCCTCGGGATGATCGTCCAGGGGCTCTCGACGACGATCCCCGTGACCCTCGACGAGATGGCCTACCACTGCCGCGCCGTCGCGCGCGGTCTCGCGCGGGCGCATCTCGTCGGCGACCTGCCCTTCATGAGCTACCAGATCTCCCCCGCCCAGGCGGTGGAGAGCGCGGGCAAGCTGATGAAGGAAGGCGCGTGCGAGAGCATCAAGCTCGAGGGCGGCCAGGAGGTCGCGGAGCACGTGCATCGCATCGTCCGCGCGGGCATCCCCGTCGTCGGTCACGTCGGGCTCACGCCGCAGAGCGTGCACGCGCTCGGCGGCTTCAAGGTCCAGGGGCGCGGTGAGGCGGCGGAGAAGGTGCTCGCCGACGCGATCGCGCTCGAGCAGGCGGGCGCCTTCTCGATCGTCCTCGAGGCGGTGCCGCCGGATCTCGCGGAGCGCATCACGTCGCTCGTGTCCGTGCCGACGATCGGCATCGGCGCCGGCGCCGGATGTGACGGCCAGGTGCTCGTCTGCACCGACCTCCTCGGCCTCTCGCGCGGCCATCAGCCGAAGTTTGCGAAGCGCTTCGCCGAGCTCGGTGACCTCGCGGTGAAGGCGATCGGTCAGTACGTACACGAGGTGCGAAGCGGCGCGTTCCCGGCCGCGGCGCAGACCTACAAGCCGAACACGTCCCTCCCCGCCCCGCCGCGGTCGGACCGCATGCTCCGCCGAGATCTCGGCATCGACGTCGACGATCTCGACGCGCCGATGCCGCTCGATCACTGGCACTGAGCCGATCCGTTTCTCAGGTGCGATCAGTTCACGTTCATGTTCTGGTGCTGCGTGATCGCATGCGCCAGACCAAGGACGCCGCGCTCGGCGCTCTCGCTGAACCCGCCCGCGGCGAGGGCCGCGATCGTGCGGTCGCTCTCCGTGAGGCCGAGCGCGTCGCCCAGCTTCTGCACCGCCTCCGTCTCCTCCGCGGCGACGTGGCCGTCGACGCCGGCGAGCCACACCGCCGCCGCGTAGACGAACACGCGTTCGTCGAAGGTCAGCGCGAGCGACGCCATCCATTCGCTCGCGGGCGGCGAGCCGCCGTCGATGACCTTCGCCACCTCGGCCTCGTTCACGCCCGCGGCCTTGGCCGCCTCGAGGAGGCCCTCGCGCTCCTCGGGCGTGACGACGCCGTCCGCGCGGATGACGGACGCGAGCGCGGAGAACACGCAGGTTCGAAGCTTCACGAGGCGCCGCCTTTCCCGTTCTTGCGATCGATCACGGCGCGGAGGCCGTCCCTCGGCTCGGGCGGGACGATGTCCCAGCGAAGGTCGAGCGCCTGCTCGGGCAGCGTCCACGTCAGGTCGCGGACGAGGAGCGCGGTGAACGCCTTCATGAAGATGGAGGAGAAGTCGACGCCCGCGCAGCGGTGCCCCGTGTCCACGCCGGCGCCTTGCGGCTGGTACGCGTGCGGGTGCTTCTTGTGCTCCGCGCGCGCGGCATCGAAGCGGTCCGGATCGAACTTGCTCGGCTCCGCGAACGTCGTCGCGTCCACGTTGTTCCCGTGCACGCTCATGAAGACGAACGTCCCTTCCTTGATGCCGTAGCCGCCGATCTCGAAGTCCTTCTTCGCCTTGCCGAAGCTGATCGGGACGTTCGCGCAGGCGCGCTTCGTCTCGAGCATCATCTGCTCGAGGTACGGCATCGCATCGAGCTTCTCCATCGTGAGGTGGTCCTGGCCGAGGACGGCCTTCACCTCCGCCTCGAGCTTCTTCCGGATGTCCGGATGTTCCGTGAGCGCGGTCACCGTGCAGGCGAACTCGGCGAAGATGATGAGGCCGGCGATCATGACGTGGTGAAGCTCGAGGACGAGCTCCTCCTTCGCGATCTTCACCCCGTCGATCTCCGCAGCCAGGAGGCGCGAGAGCCCGTCGTCGGCCGGCTTCGCCGCGTGCCCGTCGATGGATGCGCGGATCCGCTCGAAGATGCGATCACGCGCGTTCAGGCCGGAGCGGAAGTCGGTGCCGGGGAGGTTGATCGGCAGGCCGGTGAACCCGCGCGTGATCGCGGCGTAGTCCTCGAGCATCGCGTCCATCTCGGGGCCGGGGCCGATGCCGAAGATGGTGCGGAGGATGCCGTCGACGGCGAGCCGCTTCATCTCGTCGAGCCACTTCACCTCCTGGCCGGTGGCGACGCGCGTGAAGGAGTCCTCGATCGCGGTCTCGAGCTTCGGAAGGTAGGTCGCAAAAGCGTCGCGCACGAACGCGGAAAGGACGAGGCGCTTTCGCGTCTTGTGCGCCTTCCCGTCGAGGAGCGGCAGGCTCTGACCGCCGAAGAGCGCCTGGATGTTCTTCGGGAACGAACCCTCGCGCTGGATGCACGTGTCATCCAGCCACACGTCCGTGAGCTCCTTGCCCCGGATGAAGACGGTGGGATTCCCGAGGATGTGCGACTTGAAGACCGAGCCGTGCTTGTCGAAGCGCTCGGCCATGAAGCCGAACATGTTCTTGATGAACGGGAGGGTCTCGCCGATGAGCGGCAAGCCGGTCTCCCCGGGCGGCGGCGGTGCGGTCATGGGGGCTTCCTGGGACAAGGTTCGGTCAGGCTAGCGACAACGAGCCGCGTTGAGGAGAGTGGCGCGCCAGTGCGAAATTCGAGGCTCGCGCCCCAACCACCCGCAGATGAACATCATGAGCGTCCCGAAGAGCATGCGTCCGAGCCGTGGTTTGAGCGACGATCCGCTCTGGTACAAAGACGCGGTCATCTACGAGGCGCGCACGCGGTCGTTCTACGACTCGAACGGCGACGGCATCGGCGACTTCCAGGGGCTGAAGAGCAAGCTCGACTACCTGGCCGACCTCGGCATCACCGCCATCTGGATCCTGCCGCACTACCCTTCCCCGGGTCGCGACGACGGCTACGACTGCGCGGACTACACGAGCGTCCACGCCGACGTCGGCACGATCGAGGACTTCGACGAGTTCGTGGAGGAGGCTCATCGCCGGGGCATCCGCGTCATCACCGAGCTCGTCATGAACCACACGTCGGACCAGCACCCCTGGTTCCAGCGCGCGCGGCGCGCCCCGCCCGGGTCGCCCGAGCGCGACTTCTACGTCTGGAGCGAGACGCCGGATCGCTACAAGGACGCCCGCATCATCTTTCGCGACTTCGAGCCGTCGAACTGGTCGTGGGACCCGGTCGCCAAGTCCTACTACTGGCATCGCTTCTTCGCTCACCAGCCCGACCTCAACTTCGAGAACCCCGCGGTGCACGCGGCGATGTTCGAGGTGGTCGACTTCTGGCTCGCCCGCGGCGTGGACGGACTCCGGCTCGACGCGGTGCCGTACCTCTACGAGGCCGAAGGCACGAACTGCGAGAACCTCCCCGCGACCCACGCGTTCCTGAAGAAGCTACGGCAGCACGTCGACACCAGGTTCCCGAACCGCATGCTCCTCGCGGAAGCAAACCAGTGGCCCGAGGACGCCGCCGCCTACTTCGGCAACGGCGACGAGTGCCACATGAACTTCCACTTCCCGATCATGCCTCGGCTGTTCATGTCGATTCACATGGAGGACCGGTTCCCCATCATCGACATCCTGAAGCAGACGCCCGAGCTGCATCCGAGCTGTCAGTGGGCGATGTTCCTCCGCAACCACGACGAGCTCACGCTCGAGATGGTGACCGACGAGGAGCGCGACTACATGTATCGCGTCTATGCGCGCGAGCAGAAGATGCGCATCAACCTCGGCATTCGCCGGCGCCTCGCGCCGCTCGTGCAGAACGACCGCAAGAAGATGGAGCTCCTCAACGGGCTCCTCTTCTCGATGCCCGGCACGCCCGTCCTCTATTACGGCGACGAGATCGGCATGGGCGACAACGTGTGGCTCGGCGACCGTAACGGCGTACGCACGCCGATGCAGTGGAGCGCGGACCGCAACGCGGGCTTCTCGCGGGCGAATCCGCAGAGCCTGATCCTCCCGATCATCATCGACCCCGAGTACCACTACGAGGCGCTCAACGTCGAGATGCAGCAGTCGAGCTCGAACTCGTTGCTGTGGTGGACGAAGCGGCTCATCGCGCTGCGAAAGCGCTATCGCGCGTTCGGACGCGGCACGGTCGACTTCCTCCACCCGTCGAACGCGCGCGTCCTCGCGTTCATCCGCCGCTGGGAGAACGAGACCATCCTCGTGGTCGCGAACCTCTCGCGTCACGTGCAATACGTCGAGCTGGAGCTCGGTGCGCTCGAGGGCATGGTCCCCGTCGAGCTGATGGGCAAGACGCGCTTCCCCACGATCGGGACGCACCCGTACATGCTCACGCTCGGCGGCCACGACTTCTACTGGTTCTCGATCGAGGCGCCGCGCGGCGCGGACACGGCCGTCCGCCCGAGCCTCGTGGGCCCGATCACGCTCATCTGCAACAGCGTGCACGCCCTCCTCTTCGGCGACGAGCGGATGCTCCTCGACGACGCGCTCCCCACCTTCCTCGCGACGCGCGGCCTGGCCGAGGGCCAGATCGCCTCCGCCAAGGTCATCGAGACTGTGCCGCTCGTCCAGGGCGACGAGCCGCTCATCTACGTGCTCGTGCGCGTGGAGTACGTCGAGGCCGAGGCGGAGACGTTCGCCATCCCGCTCGCGGTGGTGGTGGAGCCGCCGGCGGGCGGGAACCCGGTGGCGACGCTCCAGATCGCCACCGGCCCGAACAAGGTGCTCATCGAGGCGACCACGGAGTCGGCGGCGAAGGTCCTCCTCGAGGCGGCGCTGAAGGGGACGACGTTCCCGACGGAGCGTGGCAAGCTCGTGGGCGGCCTCGTGGCGGGCGCGGACATGTCGCTCGAGGGCCTCGGCGAGCCGCGGATCCTCGGCACCGATCGCCTCGGCGCGACCATAGCCTACGGCGATCGCGCGGTGCTGAAGCTCCTCTACCGGACGGAGGAAGGCACGGAGCCCGAGCTCGAGGTGGCCCGTTTCTTCCGGGATTCGCAGGGGCCGGACAGCCCGCGCATCACGCCGCGCGTCCTCGGCTACGTGGAGCGCCGCGAGGGCCGCGGCGATCCCGCGACGCTCGCGCTCCTCGAGGAGTACGTCGTCAATGAAGGCACCGCGTGGCAGCAAGCCCGGAAGGAGATCGGCCGCACCTACGAGGCGCTCCTCGCGCAGCCGGCCGGCACGGCCGTGCCGGAGCTGCCCTCGCGCTCGCTGCTCGAGCTGGCGGGGATGGATCCGCCCGCGACCCACTCCGAGGCGGCCGGCGCCTTCCGCGACTGGGCGATGCTGCTCGGGCGCCGGACCGCGGAGCTCCAGCTCGCGATGACGAAGAGCGACGATCCGGTCTTCGCGCCGGCGGGCTACTCGGCGATGGATCAGCGCTCGAAGTACCAGAGCGCGCGAAACCTCGTCGGCCGTGTGCTCGCCGCGCTGCGGCGCACCATGTCGACCCTCCCCGCGAACGCGCGCGAGCTCGCCGCGCGCCTGGTCGACAGCGAGGCTCGAATCCTCGCGCGCTTCGAGCCGATCCTCGGAACGCGCATCGAGTCCATGCAGGTGCGGGGGCACGGCAACCTCCATCTCGGCCGGGCGCTCTTCACGGGCAAGGACTACGTCCTCATCGGTGCCGGCGGCGGGCGCGACCGCCGCCTGACGGAGCGCCGCCGCAAGCGCGGCGCCCTTCGCGACGTGGGTGGCATGATCCGCTCGTTCCACTACGCCGCCGCCACCTCCCTCGCCTCCCTCCGCCCCGAGGACCAGAGCCGGGCGGAGCCGTGGGGCTGGATCTGGCAGTCGTGGGCGGCCGCGTCGTATCTGCGCGGCTACCTCGAGACGGCGAAGGGCTCGGTGCTGATCCCGGGAGCGCCGATGCTCGAGGTCCTCCTCGACGCGGCCATCCTCGAGAAGGCATTCGTCGAGCTCCGCACCGAGCTCCACACGCGCCCCGACTTCGTGTGGATCCCGATGCAGGGGATCCTCCGCATGCTCGGCTGATTCTCCGCAACCGCCGCGCATGCGGGCCGAAGCGCACGCATGCCGACCGTCGAAGCCACCCGTCCCCGCCCACGTACCGATCACGGCGACTCGCCGCCCGCGCCGCCCGCCCCGGCCGCGACGGCGCCGCCCCGTCCCACGCCGGCTGCCGATCACGCCGTCGACGCCAGTGTCGTCGCGGCGGCCCTGAACGACCGCGTCCTCTACGTGGGTATGAACGCGTCGAGCGTACCCTCGGAGGTGAAGGCGCTCGGGGCGAACGCCACCGTCATCGCAGGCTCGAGCTCGCACGACGTCACGCTGGGCACCGCCTCGTACGACGTGACGACGCCGGCGGGCGTGCGCGGGCTCGTGCAGCAGCTCGGGCGCGAGAACGGCCTCACGCTTCGCCAGTGCGAGCAGCTCGAGGGCATCCTCCTCGGCTCGCCGGCCAGCGGGCGCGACGAGCTCGCGAAGATCGCGGCCGCGTGGGCGCCCGCGGAGCGCGGAGCGTCGATCCCGTCGCGGCTCGTGCTGTCGGGGCACTCCTCGTTCGGCGTCCTGTGGGGCGACGCGGAGGCGGGGCTCCTTCACTACCAGGCGGTACGCGATCTCGGACGCGTGCTGAAGCAGGCGGCGGCGCAGGTCGAGGACGTTCACGTCTCCGGCTGCTTCTCGGAGGACGAGGTGCAGCACGCGGAGAAGTGGACGCAGTCATTCCCGAACCTGAAGACGGTCTGGGCCTACGGCGAGTTCTCCCCGAAGCCGGCCGCCGCAGACATCGGCGCCTGGCAGCTCGCCACGCTCGGCCGGACGGCGCGGCTCTCGGAGGGCTTCGTCGCCTCCCACGGCTCCGCCACCGCGTGGTCCGTGGCGGGCGGCGTCGCCCACGCGACCATGGGCGTCGCGGAGCGCCGCGAGCGTGCGGAGGACGCGGACACGCGCTTCGACGCGTATTTCTCGGGTCGCACGCGCATCACGAACCCCCACGATCCGGCCGCCGATCGCGACTACGGCGCGTACCAGATGCTCGCCTCGCACCGCGAAGCGACGCTCGACGAGCGCAGCCACGCGCTCCAGCGCGGCGGCCAGATGTTGCGGCTTCGCTTCTGGGATACGAGCGTTCGTGGAGAGCTCGCCAGACGCTACGGCGCGCAGCTCGACGACGCCTTCACGAAGGCGGGCCTCGCCCCCGTCGACTTCGGTCGCCTGTCGCGCGCGGAGGCGCTCGCCGCGATCGAGCGCTACCGCGAGGTGAAGGGCGAGCTCGGTCCGATCATGGACGGGATCGTCGAGCTCTCACCGGCGATCCTCCCGGCGTCGTTCTGCCACTGAGACGATCGCGATCCCGCGATCAGAACGCAGCGCCGGCGGTGAGTCCGAAGATGAGCGCGTGCGAGTTCTCGACCGGCTGTCCGGCCAGCGTGTACTCGTCGTAGTTGAACTGGACGAAGTCGAAGCTCGCGCCGACCTTGGCGCTCTCCATGATGCCGAGGAGGCGCGGGCGACCACCGTCGAACTTGGGGGCCGGGCGGATCGCGTAGGCGACGCGGCCACCGAGGCTGAAGCTCCAGAACGGCGAGAGCTCGCGGTCGCCCGTGAAATACTGGCCTTTCGGGCCGAGCGGGAGATCGCCACCCGTGTAGTCGTCGCTCCAGAAGAGCGCGCCGCTCTGCTTGTAGAAGCGGCCGCGCGCCGTCACGCGGAGGCCCTCGAGGAGGTAGCGCTCCGCCTCGAGCTCGCCGGTGCCGCTCGTGACGTCCCACGTGTCGCGGTAGAGCCGGCCCATCAGGCGGAACGCGACCTTGATCGGGCGGATGAAGACGTTCATGCGGAGCGCGAGCGCCTGACGCGCGCGTTGATCCGGATGATGCTCTTGCGCCTTGAGCCCCTGCGCGACGATGACGCTGCGGTACGGGTTCGACTGGAAGCCGTCGAGGAGCTGCGCCGTGTACGCGATCTGCGTCGCGAACACCGACGTCCACGCCTGGGTCCACGCGGCCTGAAAGCCGTCGATGTCGAGCGAATGCTTCGTGCGCAGCGGGTCCTTGGTGAAGCAACCCTTCGAGTCCTCGAGGGCCCGGAAGCGCGGGGCCGTGTCGTTCACGGCCTGGATGCGGTCGCAGACGGAGTCGAAGTTGCGCGCATAGGAGATCTCGAGCTGCGTGTTGTGCCCGTACGCGTCCGTCTTCGCCCCGACGAACAGGTTGTGCGAGCGGTAGTCGTTCTCGGTCCCATACGTGTACGAAGCGGTGTACGCGACGTCGCCCTTGCGCAGCGTGAGGCCGCCGCTCGGAGAGTGTCGGAAGTCGTGCACGCTCGCCGTGGTGATGACGTCCGCGCCCGGATTCGTGGCCTGGTAGGCCGGGCCCGCCTTCGTCGCGACGCTCGCGCCGGACACGATGTCCGCCTCGTACGACGCCCGGACCGTCACCCAGTCCCACGGCGTGGCGGTCACGTCGACGCCCGGCGTGTAGACCGTCATCTTCGTGCGCGTCGGCGACTCGGTGTAGAGCGTGTGGGCGGTGTCGAGCGTCAGCACCTGGGCAGACGCCGCCCGCTCGCCAGCGATCGCGGAGATCGCGGCGAAACCAAGGCCAAGAAGCAGCCCCTTCGTGCGGCGCTTCAGTTGCAGCCGCATCCTCCACCCGAGACGCCACCGCCGCCGTACGAGCCTTCGCGGTTGTCGGTGGCGTGGCGAAGCTGGCTCGTGGCCTGCGGATCGCCTTCGAACTGCATGATGGGGTCAGCGAGCACCGAGCGCTGCTGCGGCTTCACCGTGACGCACCCGGCGAGACCGAGCGTCAGGAGCCCGAACATCACCGACGCCTTCAGGATACGTGCAGTTTGCATCAGAAATAGACTCCGAAGCCGCCGGCGTAGGTCTGGGCGTTCTTGAAGCTCTCCGCATCGAAGAGCGTCATGTTGGTCACTTCGAGACGAACGAGGATGCGTCCGCGGAGGGCCATGAGGATGCCGCCGCCCGCGCGAGCCATGTAGAGGTCCTCCTTCTTGAGCACGAAGGAGTCCGCGTTGGGTCGCGTCGAGATGCCGCCCGCGCCGATCCCGAGGAACGGGCAGATCGCCCAGGACGGCGCGAAGTAGACGCTCACCCCGCCGCCGTAGATGTACTGCGAGCCGTCGGCGGTGAGCGCATCGCCGATGTAGCCGTCGAGCGTGACCGTGCGGTGGAGCACGATGGATGGCCGCGCCTCGAGGTACCCGAAGGCACGCGTCGACTGATCGCGGATCGGGATCGAGAGGATCCCGCCGAGGATGGAGAGACCGGCGTACGCGCCCTCGAGCGGCGGCGAAGCAAAGAGCCCCGGGCGCGAAGGCGCGTCGGGCTCGCCGGGCCGGACCGCGAAGACCTGCATCTCGTCGCCGATGCCGAACGCTCGGCGACCGTCGGGCAGGATGACGGTGAGCCAGAAGCCGGTGCCCTGACGGCCGTCGACCGCGAACGTCTCGTCGCGATGCGCCGTGTAGATCGTGCGCGACGAGATGCTCGGGCCCGTGCGGAGCTCGGCCGTGTCGACGACGACACGCGCGAACGCCTCGGGCTCTTCGCCGGCGAAGGCGCTCGTCGCGAAGAGAAGCGTCGCGACCGTGACGAGGAACGCCGCGAGGAGCCTTCGCGGCTTCAGGACGGCGCTCATTTCTGCGCCCACTGGCGGAGGATCTCTGCCGCTGGATCGTCGCGCGTGAAGATGACGCGAGGGTGGTTCTGACCGGTGGGTCGGAGCAGAAGCGGCGCGGTCGAGACGTCGCGGCTCATCTCGAGCGTGACCGCCTGGAGATTGCCTTGTGCGGCGCTCCCGGCGCCGATCTGGGCGCGGTTCACGGGGCGGCCGCCGTTGCAGTCGATGGGGGCGTGATTCGAGAGCGCCATGCCGCTCACCGCGCTCGCGTTGAAGTGACACCCGTTCGCGGCGTCGCCGAGCGACGGATCGCCCGCGCCGCACTTCTTGTTCGTCAGCACCTCGGGCTCGACGCGGCAGAAGAAGAAGTCGGCGTCGAAGTTCTCGTCCGGAACCACGAAGTTGGGACCCGGATCGACGGTCGTGCACCCAGCAAGCACGGCGCTGCCGAACACGAGCCAGACCCGAAGCACGCCGCGACGATAAACCAACCCCAGCCCGACGTGTCGACCGATCGCGCCTACGTGTCGTCGAGAATACGGATCGGGATAACCTGCGACCCTCCTCATCCTGCCTGGCGACCAAGGCTAGCCAGGTCTGTGGATGAGCTGTGGAGAAGTCGTCCGCCGTCGTCGCTTCATTAAGTCTTGCAATCTTCGCGTGTCTCCGCCCACACGTTCGAGGTCCGTGGAGACGCATGCCAGGACGCTGCTTTCTCGTCGCATCTCGCCGAAATATTCGGAACTACTTTCGGAAGTCGTCACCCACATTTACGCCACAAGATGGAACGTAGCGTGCGAACGATGGCCACCGTGCACGGGCCGTTTTGGATTGATGAAGCCTGGTCGAACCTACTAGAAGTTTTCCCCTCACCGCTAAGTGTCGTAGCTTGTCTTACATGTAGGGAGCAGTCGGCCCTCACCCCGATCGGGAGCGAAAGCTCTCGTTGCTTGAGCGGAGAGTGTCTGAAATGAAGCTGACTCCCTGGTACCTCGCAGCGCTTGCCCCCATCGCCATCGCCGGTTGCTCGGGCGCGCTCATGGGCCATGTCGCGGTTCTGGCCGTGACCATCGCGATCTTCGTGGGCACGCTTTCCCTCGGTCGCAACACCGTCCCGGCGGCCAACGGCTCGGCCGAGGTCGCGGCGCAGCT
This sequence comes from Labilithrix sp., assembly GCA_046351255.1. Lineage (GTDB taxonomy): Bacteria > Myxococcota_A > Polyangia > Polyangiales > Polyangiaceae > Labilithrix. The sequence continues at coordinate 5,604 of JAXLYU010000018.1, read as the reverse complement.
CGACAAGGCGGCGTGAAACCGTAGCGCTCGGTGTTCCGAGCGCGTCCTGGGAAGCGCTATCATCGACCTCGTACGTCGATGTCCGTCCTTCGCGTGACCGCACGCGCGCTTGTCGTTCTGTCCTTCGCCGCCGTTGCCGCGTGCGACTCACCGGGCTTCACCACGCGCGGCGCAAAAGAGCCTGTGGGCACATCGAACCCCGCGCCGGCGCCCGCCCCGGAGCCGCATCACGCGCATCCGACGAGCGCTCCGGCCGCGCATCCTGCGCCGAAGCCCGCGCCCGCGCCGCGACCGAGCAACACACCTTCCTCGAGCCCGTCGGGCTCGCCGTCCTTCGGTCCGGCGCCTTCGCCGAACCCATTGCCGCCGCCGCCACCACCGCCGATGAATTAGACGGCATGCCGGTGTAGATTGCGCGGGCCCATGGCGCTCGCACGCAATTCCGGCCTCAAGGAGCTCGACGAGTTCACGCTCGCCGATCTCGAGGCCGTTCGTCTCGTGCTGCGCGGCGACTCGGTCATCGACTGGCACCGGGTCAACTTCAAGGACGAGGAGGAGGTCCGCGAGTTCATTCGCGCGCAGGAGTTCCACCCCGACGAGCCCGCCGACCGCGCGCGCATGAACGCGATCAAGGCAGAGGCGATCAGCTACCTGCGCCGGCACTTCGAGTACCCGATCCCGAAGCCCGTCGAGCAGGCCTCGATCGAGGAGCTCTTCCTCCTCGCGACCGGCCGCGGCCACCGGCAGACCTGCGCGTGCACGATCCTGAAGTGCATGCACATCATCCATCACCTGGACGGTCGCGAGCTGCTCTTCATGCTCCCGATGTCCGACCAGGAGATCTTCCATCTCGTCGAGGAGAAGGTCTACCGCGTCATCGGCAGCATGCTCGCCGAGGGCTTCCCCATCACGGAGTTCGTCGGCGGTCGCAAGAACAAGGACTCGCTCTACACGAAGCTCCTGTCGAAGCGCGAGGCGGTCTCGGCGCAGATCTTCGACAAGCTCCGCTTCCGCATCGTCGCCCGCGAGAGCGACGACATCTTCCCCGTCCTCCAGTACCTCACGAAGAAGCTGTTCCCGTTCAACTACGTGATCCCGGGACAGAGCATCAACTCGATGTTCAACTTCAAGCGGTACTGCCAGAAGAGCGCGCATCTCAAGGAGTACCTCTCCGAGATGCAGGCCGGCGCCGACGAGGAGATGACGCCGAGCGACAACGTCTTCAGCGCCGACAACTACCGCGTCATCCACTACGTCGTGGACATGCCCGTGCGCCTGCCGCGAAAGCTCCTGGAGCGCGCGCCGCAGCAGGCCTGGGCGCTTGGTCCCGTCGTCTTCGTCATCTGCGAGTTCCAGGTCATCGACCGCGCGACGGAGGCGGCCAACGAGCAGGGCGAGGCGTCGCACGCAAAGTACAAGGACCGGCAGAAGAAGGCGGTCATCCGCCGCCTCCAGCTCGGCATGCGCGAGATGAGGCTTCCGCCCCGCCGCACGGACGAGTCGCAGCCCCCGCCCTCGCCCTCCCCCGCGCCGCCCGAGGTGGCGCCCCCACCGCCGCCCGTGGTGGCGCCCCCGCCGCCTCCGAAGTCGGAGAAGATCGAGAGGCCCGCCGCGAGCCGCCGCAACCCGAAGGGCGGCCCGAAGAGCCGCCGCTGAACCACCGAGCGCACGCTCGGTGGTTTCGTCGCGCGTGCGTGCGCTCAGTTGTCGAACGCGAAGCGCTTGATGACGGGCAGGAAGAAGAGCGTCGTCGCGACCATGAAGATGGCGACGTTGATCGCCATGCCGATCGCGAACTTGCCGCCGTCGTGCATCTTGAGCGCGCGCTCGTAGAGCGGGACGTCCGGTGAGCGCTTCTTCTTCAGCGCGTCGATGTCCTGGCGAAGCTCGAATTGCCGGTAGAGTACACGCATCGCGTAGGCTGGCGTCTGCCACCACTGTGTGGGCGGCGGCGGGAAGCGCGCGATCATCATCGCCGCGTCCTGCGGGCCGCCTGGCGGCTGGCCCGCGGTCGGCGGCGGGCCGTACATCGACGGCGGCGGCTGCTGGGGCTGCTGGACCGCGACCTGCGAGCTCGACGGCGGCGCGAGGTTGTTCGGCGTCGACTGCTGCTGCGCCATCGACGGGTCGCTTCGCCCCGGCGTGCGCGGCGGCAGCGGCTGAGGCATGGGCCCGTCGCGGTAGGCGGGATGTCCGCTCGAGGCGCCGGCGCGCGAGTTCGGCGGCAGCGACTGCGGGGGCATCTGCGGTTGCTGCTGCATCTGCGGCGGCGCCTGCGAGCGGACGGGAGCGTCGAGCTCGAGGGCGAGGCCCGGGCCCTGGTCTTCGTCGTCACCGAGGCCGCCGATGCCGCCGCCCGCGTACGAGCTCGGCCCGCTCGCCGGCTGCGTGCCGGACGCGCCGCGCTGGATCTCGAGGTCGTCCCAGTCGTCACCGCCGCCCGCTGCGGGGGCGGCCGCCGGCGCCTTCTGGCTACCGCGCGTGTCGACCTTTCCGCACGAGGGACAAGGTCCCCCGTTCGGGTTGACGACCATCTTCTTGCAGAAGGGACAAACGGTCATCGAGGCCCGTTCCAGAGGATACGACACTACCTGCGAAATACGCACTTACCGGACGTCGCTTTTCGGGCGGTCCTCGACTAGGGTGCAGGGCCCATGCGGCTCTATAGCGCCAAGGTCAGCCCCCTTTCGATGGAGGTGGTCCGCACGCTCGTGACCGCGAAAGACATCGAGACGGACGCGCAAAAAGAGGTCGTCGCCGACGTCGAGGCGGTCCTCAAGAGCTATCTCGATACGGAGAAAACGGTCGACGAGAAGACCCGCGACCTCCTCCAGCGGACAGGGCGTGGTCCCTCCGAGTTCCAGAAGGTCAAGGCGCAGATCGCCGACAGCCACGGCATCAAGGTGGGCGACGAAGCGCTCGACTACCTCCTCGATCAGGTCGTCGAGATGCTGATGCACTCGAACCACGTCGAGGAGGTCTTCGCGGAAGACATCGCGCTCCGCCGCAAGATGGCGCCCATCTTCAAGAAGTACATGGGCCAGGACGACGCCCTCGACGGCGAGGTCCGCGCCCAGATCAAGCATGTCAAGGAAGGCACCTCGCAGTGGGACATCGAGTATGCCCGCGTGATGGAAGCGACCCGTCGCAAGAAGGGTCTCTCCTGAAGCGATGAGGAGCATGACCGGCTTCGGTGCCGGTACGGCGGTCCTCGCAGGAGCGAAGCTCGGCGTCGAGATTCGCGCCGTCAATCACCGGTACCTCGATCTCCGGGTACGTGCGCCCGATCAGCTCCCCCATCTCGCGAGCGCGATCGAGTCCCTCGCGCGCGAGCGGCTCACGCGCGGCCGGTTCGACGTGCAGGTCCGGTTCGACGGCGCGGCCACCGCGATGGCGATCGACAAGGTCCGGGCGCGTAGCGTGTTCGCCGCGTTCAAGGAGCTCCGCGACGAGCTCGCGCCGAACGAGGACGTGCCGCTCGGGCTGCTCGGAGCGATCCCCGAGCTCTTCGTACCGGCCATCGAGCGCGACGGCGAGGCGCTCCACGCCGCGCTCGCGCAGGCGTTCGATCAGGCGAAGGCCGCGCTCGACGAGATGCGCGACCGCGAGGGCGCCGCTCTGGCGGACGACTTCCGGCGCCGCCTCGCGACGACGCGGACCCTGATGGCGACCATCCGCGAGCGCGCCCCCGCCGTCGTCGATCTCCATCGCAAGCGCCTCGCGGAGCGCGTGGAGCGCCTCCGCGACGGGCTCACGCTCGATGCGGCGCGCCTCGAGCAAGAGATCGTCCTCTTCGCGGACAAGATCGACGTCGCGGAGGAGCTCACCCGGCTCGAGGCCCACGTCGATCACTTCGAGGCGCTGATGAGCCAGAACGAGGCCGGGCGTCAGCTCAACTTCGTCCTCCAGGAGGCCTCGCGCGAGGTCAACACCATCGGCGCCAAGTGCCAGGACGTGGCGGTCGCGCACGCGGTGGTCGACCTGAAGACCGAGATCGAGCGGCTGCGCGAGCAGGTGCAGAACGTCGAATGATTCGGCTAGTCTTCCCAGTCCGATGAGCGACCCGTTCCTGCTCCTGATTCTGTCGTCGCCGAGCGGCGCGGGGAAGACGACGCTCACGCGCATGTTGAGGGAGCGGTTCCCCAGCCTTCGCTTCAGCGTCTCGCACACGACGAGGAAGCCGCGCGCCACCGAGCAGAACGGCAAGGACTATCACTTCGTCACGCGCCCCGAGTTCGACGAGCTCGTCGAGCGCGACGCGTTCCTCGAGTGGGCTCACGTCCACGAGAACTGCTACGGCACCAGCCTCGCCGAGATCGAGCGCGCGAAGTCCGACCCGCAGTGCTCCGGCATCATCTTCGACATCGACCACCAGGGCGCCCGCCAGATCCGCGCGAAGGTCCCGGAGGCGATCCCGGTCTTCATCCTGCCCCCGTCGATGATCGAGCTGCAGCGCCGCCTCCGCGGTCGCAACAGCGAGACGGAGGAGTCGGCGCGCGTCCGCTTCGCGGCGGCGCAGGTCGAGATCGCGCACTACGGCTTCTTCGACTACCTCGTCGTGAACGACGACGTGGAGCGCGCGTTCAAGGACCTCGAGGGCATCATCCTCGCGGAGCGCGCGAAGCGCCATCGCCGCGCGGAGCTCGCCGAGCGGCTGCTACGCGCGGGGAAGCTGTAGCGGCGGCCAGCCCGGGAACTGCGGGATCTGCTGCAGGTTCGGAAGCGGGAACTGCGGGATCTGCGCGGGAAGCTGCGGGAGCGCGGGCGGCGTGGGCACGGTCGGCAGGCTGCCGCCGGGGGTCGCCTCGAGCAAGTACGCAGACGTGAAGTGACGGCGGAGGTTCGACTCCGTGATCCACACGAACCCGCGATCGCCCCAGTCGGTGCCCCACGAGTTGTGGAGGAGGAACTGACGCTCGCCCGCGTACCGATAGCCGACGACGGCGACCGCGTGATCGCCCCGGTCTGCCACGCCGTAGTCGTGGAGGAGACCACCGCGCGCGTTCGAGTAGCTCCACGCAGTCGAGTCGATCCCGAGCACGAGGTAGACGGCGCGCCCCTGCGTGAGCGCGTTCGCCATGCCGTTCATCGGGTCGCGGGTGATGGTCGTCGCCGGCCGGATCGTGGCGACGCCCGTGGTTCGCGCACGGTCACGCTCCGCGACCAGCTGCGGGTCCGATCGCCAGCTGTCGGTCTGGAGGCCGTAGGCCTGCTCGCATGCGTCGCGGCCCTTCTCGAACTTGCAGGCCTTCCGCGGGTCGTAGGGCCAGCTCGCCTCCGGATCGAGCGCCTCGTTCGTCGGCTGGAAGATGGTGTTGTATCCGCCCATCGAGACGAAGTGCAGCGGCGACAGCACGTCTCCCCGCCCCTGTCGCCGCAGCGAGTTGTCCAGCACGTCGGTGATCGCGAACGCGTAGCACACGCCGGTCTGCTGCTGGTTCAACACGGGACCGTCGAGGTTTCGGGTCCGGAGGTCCACGAAGGATGCGGGCACCATCTGCGGGAAGATGGTCTCGGGGAGCACGATGCCAGGCGGCGGCTTCGGAAACGAATTCGGGCACATCGGGATGCGCACGTTCGGCCCGACCTCGATCGTCGGGCAAC
>JAXLYU010000017.1:0-291251 GCA_046351255.1 Labilithrix sp. | reverse complement strand
CCCGAGCAAGAACATCGCGCCGACCGCGACGCCTGCGATCAGGAGCCCAACGTTCGACCTTCCCGGCGGCGCCGCGGGCTGCGTCGCCTGCTGCCAGCTCGCCTGCAGGTTCATCGTCGACGCGGTGCCGAAGCCTCCGGCTGGCGGAGGCAAGGACACGATGCGCGGCGCGGAGCCGATCCGTCCCACGAGGTTGCCCGCCGCCTGGCGCCCGCGCTCCGACGCGAACGGCACGATCGCCGCGCCGAGCTCCTCCACCGTCTGGAAACGACGCGCGGGATCCTTCTCGAGGCAGCGCATCACCGCCGCCTCGATGTGCTGCGGAACGTCGGGGCGACGCGCGCGGAGCGACCCGGGCGGATCCATCGCGATCGCGGCATGGAGGGCCGACGCGCTCGGCCCGTCGAACGGCGGAGTCGCCGCGAGGAGCTCGAAGAGGATCGCGCCGAGCGCCCAGATGTCGGCGCGCGCGTCGACGTTCTTCAGGCTACGCACCTGCTCCGGCGACATGTAAAGCGGCGTGCCCATCACCATCTCCGTCGACGTGAGCTTGGGCGAGCTCTCGTCCGTATCGGCCGCCTTCGAGATGCCGAAGTCGAGGACCTTCACGCACGGCGACCCATCGCCTCGCTCCGTGAGGAACAGGTTCTGAGGCTTGAGGTCCCGATGCACGACGCCGCGCGCATGCGCCTGGGAGAGCGCCTCGCACGCCTGGAGGACGAGATCGCAGGCGTAGTCGACGGGGAGGCCGCCGCGGTAGTGCAGAACCTGTGAGAGGTCGCTCCCGCGGAGATGCTCCATGACGATGAACGGCGCGCCGTTCGGCAGGGCGCCCACCTCGTGGACGCGCACGACGTGCTCGCTCTGGATCGACGCCGCCGCCCGCGCCTCGCGGCCGAAGCGCGCGGCCGCCGCCTCGTTCGCGGCGCGGCTCGGATGGAGGAACTTGATCGCCACCCGGCGGCCCAGCGACTGGTCGAAGGCGCCCAGCACCACGCCCATTCCGCCCTGACCGATCGTGGAATCGATCCGGTACTTCCCGGCGACGATATCGCCTGGAACAGGAAGCGGGCTCTCGACCATCACGGGCCATAGTACGATACGCACACGTGACGGACGCTATTCCCGAGGGCGCAGGGCCGGGCCCAGGCGCTGAAGCGCCTCCGCCGCATGACGAGCAAGGAACGCCGCGCGCGACGGCGGTGAGCGGCGTATTGCTCGTGCTCCTCTCGTTCGGCTTCCGCATGCCCGCGCTCCTCAACGCGCGCTCGACGAACTCGGACGCGGCCGTCGTCGGCCTCCAGGCGATGCACATCCTGCGTGGCGAGCACTCCGCCTACCTCTGGGGCAGCGGCTATCAGACCTCCGCGGACTCGTATGTCGCAGCGGCCTTCTTCGCCACCTTCGGTCCGTCGCCGCTCGCCCTGATGCTCTCTTCGCTCGTGCTGCACGTCGTCGCCACGAGCTTCGTGTTCGCGACCGTGCTTCGCCGCGCGGGACCGTGGCTCGCGTACGTGCTCGTGATGCCGCTCATCTTCGCGCCCGCGTCGGTCCACACGTACGCGCTCTATCCGCCGCGGCAGCTCGCGATCACGCTCGCGCTCGTCTCACTCTGGTCGATCGACGGCGCGGGTGAACAACCGGTGGAGAGAGCGCGCCCCTGGCTCGTGGGCGGTGGGCTCCTCTTCGGCCTCGCGCTCTCCGCGGATCCCTATCCCCTCATCCTCGCGCCAGTCGTCGTCGGCTACGTCGTGGCCGTGAGCTGGGGCGCGGTCGTCTCGCGCGGGCTCTCGTTCGTGGGCGCGTTCATCATCGGGATCATTCCGCTGATGAAGCTGCGCCTCTCCGGCGGGGCGAACGACGGACCGCTCGGGCTCTCGCTCCACGTCATCAAGCACAACGCGATCATCCTCTGGAACGACTGCCTGCCCTGGGCGCTCAGCTATCGCGTGTACACTGCACACGATCCGAGTCATTACGTCCCGTGGGACGCTCCGGTATACGTCCAGGCCATCCAGCTCATGGGAGCGTTCTCGGTCGCCGCCATCGTCATTGCGGGGCTCGGGGCGGTCCGCGAGAAGACGCTGAGCTGGCCGGTGCGTCGCGCGGGGATGATGGGCTCCGCGGGCTGGGTCGTCACGATCGCCGGCTTCCTCGTGTCGGTGATGGTCATGGACCATTTCTCGATGCGGTACCTCGCCGTGCTCACGCTCCTGCTCCCGCTCGCCGCGCTGCCGGCGGCGCGCATGCTGCGGGTGTGGAGGTTCGCGGCCGTGCTCGCGCCGCACGCGATCTCCGCCGCGATCTGCGGCTGGATGGGGTACGGCCCCTTCGTGAAGGGCTTCCTCCCCGTGGCCGAGCTACCCGAGATCCGCGACGATTACGCCGTGCTCGACTCGCTCAAGTCGCGTGGCGTGAAGTACGCGGAGGCCGATTACTGGGCGTCGTACCGGCTCACGCTCCTCTACAACGAGGAGCTCATCGTCGTGCCCAACAACGAGCACGAGGACCGCTACGCGCCCTACCGCCGCGCGTTCGAGGCCGCGCCCGTGTTCGCGTACATCTACGATCGCGGTCGCTCGCGAGAGGATCTCGCGGCGACCGAGCACGACCTGGTCACGCAGAATGCGCGCGTCGAGAAGGCGGACATCGGCACCCTGACCGTGTTCGTCGTGACGCGAAAAGAAAAAGAGAAGTGAGGCCGCGCACGTCGAGACGTGCCGGCTGCGCTGCGCTCGCGCTCAGTCCGTGCAGGCGACGTCGGCGTACGGATCCGTGGAGCTGTCCCGGCGGACCACGGCCGTCTGCAGCCTCGTCTCGCTGATCGCGCGCGGCGCGACGGAGACGTGACCCTGGCTCTTCGGCGAGGAGTTGTCGTCCGAGCCAGTGGCGATCGGGAGTTGACGCGTTGCAGCTTGGAACTTGGAAAGTGGGGAGCTCATTTCGTAAAACATGGAACGCAAACCCTATGCCCTTCTTTTGACCTGGGCCGAATTTGCTGCGAAGGGCGCCAACTCCTCGGAGTTCCTCACCTCGCGCGATCGCATGCGCACGACCTTTCGCAGCGCACGAGCGTCACCCGCTACACAACGGCTGTAGACTCGAGAACGCAGTACGAGGACTCCAGGCATGCCGCGCGACGCCAAGAAGCTCCAGCGTTATCGCGAGATGCGGTCGCCGGAGGCCACCAATGAGCCCTTCGGCTACGACGAAGGGCCGACCTCGATCCGTGGAGAGGACGCAAGGTCGCTCATCGGCGCCTACGTCGTGCACCTTCACGACGCGACGCGGCGTCACTACGACGTGCGTCTCGAGGCGGGCGGGGAGCTCCTCAGCTTCGCCGTTCCGCACGGTCCCTCGCTGGATCCGGCGAAGAAGCACCTCGCGGTGCGAACCGAAGATCACCCGATCGAGTACCTCGAGTTCGAGGACGTGATCCCTCACGGCGAGTACGGCGGCGGTCCCATGATCGCCTGGGACCGCGGGACCGTGACCTACCTCGAGGGTCCCCCCGAAGACGAGCTCGCGCAGGGCAAGCTGCACGTCGAGCTGCGCGGCATGAAGCTCCGCGGGCGCTGGGCGTTCGTGAAGCTCGCCAAGAGCGCGAAGGGCAACGAGTGGCTCTTCTTCAAGAAGGCGGACGAGGCCTCCTCGACGACGCGCGATCTGATCGAGGAGCTCCCCCGCTCCGTCTTCTCCGGCCTCACCGTCGAGGAGCTCGAACAGAAGGAGGAGATCGCGAAGAAGCTCGAGGCCCGCGCGAAGAAGCTCGGCGCGAAGCCGCGGCCGGCCTCGCTCGCCGCTTCGCGAAGCTCGCCGCTCGCCACCGCGGAGGGCGCAGTCTCTCGCTCGCACGTCCCCTCCCCGCCATCGACGCGCAAGCCGGTGCCGGTGGCGCAGAACCTCTACGACGCGGACCTCGGCGGCGTGCGCGTGCTCGCAGTACGCGACGGTGACGTGGTCACGCTGCGCCGCTGGACGTCGGAGGCGGCCGAGGACCTCGAGGCCTTCTATCCCGAGGTCGTTCGTGCGATGCGCGCGTTGCCTTCCACGAAGATCGCGATCGACGGCGAGCTCGTCGCGTTCGACGTCTCCGGCCGGCCGAACCGCGCGGCGCTCGCGCGTCGAGCCTCGAGGTTCGGCGACGACGGCGCGCTTCGCTCCGTGACGGACACGCCGGTGGTCCTCGTGGCGACGGACCTGCTCTCGCTGGGCGAGCTCGATACCCGCATGCTCGCGATCGAAGACCGGCGCGCGCTCCTCGAGGCGGCCCTGCCGGCGCTCGGGTTCCTGCGCGTGGCGACGCCGCTCGACGGCGAGGAGGAGCAGATCGTGGCCGCGTGCGCGTCGCTCGGCATCGGCGCCGCGATCGCGAAGCCTCACGGTTCGATGTACGGCGAGGGCCTGTGGCGGCGCCTCGATACGGGCGTCGCCCCGCCCTCGCTCGCGCACATCGTGCACGCGCGCTCCGTGCGGAAGGTGTCGATCACCAACCGCGACAAGGTCTTCTGGCCAGCGACCGAGACGGAGCCCGCGCTCACGAAGGGCGACCTCGTCGACTACTACGCTGCCGTCGCCGACGTCCTCGTGCCGTTCCTCGTCGACCGGCCGCTCATCCTCGTCCGCTATCCGGACGGCATCGAGGGAAAGAACTTCTACCAGTGGAACGTACCGCCCGGCATGCCCGCTTGGGTGCGGACCATCACGGTGCGCGACGAGGACGAGCGACCCGACAAGCCTCACGCGAAGCGCACCTTCCTCGTGTCCGACGCGGCCACGCTCCAGTACATCGCGAACCTCGGCTGCATCCCGTTGCATGTCCTCGCCTCCCGAGCGCCGAACCTCGACGTCTCGGACTTCTTCACCATCGACTTCGACGTGAAGCAGTCGACGCTCGCCAACGCGATCACGCTCGCGCGCACGCTACACGACATCCTCGAGGAGATCGGGCTCCCCTCTTACCCGAAGACGTCGGGACAGTCGGGCCTGCACGTGCTCGTGCCGCTCGGACGCGGGCAGAGCTTCGACACGGCGCGCGCGCTCGCGGACCTGCTCGGGCGGCTCCTCGTCGAGAAGCACCCCGACATCGCCACGATGGATCGCGTCGTCAGCCGCCGCGGTGAGCGCGTCTACGTCGACACCGGCCAGACCGGCACGGGGCGCGCGATCGTCGCCCCGTACAGCGTCCGCGCCGTGCCAGGAGCGCGCGTGTCGACGCCGCTCGCATGGAGCGAGGTCACGCCCAGACTCGACCCGGGCCAGTTCACCATCGGCACGGTGCCGAAGCGGATCGAGAAGAAGGGCAATCTCCTCGCCGGCTTGCTCGAGGCGACGCCCGACATCGCGGGTGCGGTGGCGCGGCTGGCCCTGCGATTTACGCCTGGTCAGGGCCCGACTTGACGCCGTAGCCCCGACGCGGGAAAACGCCGGCGTCCGATGGCTGCCAGCTACTTCGACGTGGACGGAACGCTCGTTCGCACGAGCCTCATCCACCCCACCCTCTTCTATCTGACGCATCAGCGGACGCCCTTCCGGAGCATGCTGAAGCTCGGCCGCGCCGTGATGCGCGCACCGCAGATGGCGTGGGCGGAGATGCAGGACCGCCGCCTCTTCAACGAGGCGCTCTTCTCCTCGTTCGAGGGCATCTCCAACGATCGCCTCCTCGTCCTCGCAGACGACGCGTTCGAGTCCGTCATCAAGAAGGCGGTCTACCCGCACGCGAAGAGCCTCGTCGAGCGCTGCCGCGACGAAGGGCACGACGTCGTCATCGTCTCGGGCGCGCTCGACTTCCTGATGAAGCGCCTCGCCGACTACCTCGACGCAACGCACGTCATCGCGAACAAGCTCGAGATCAAGGACGGCTACGCGACCGGCCGTCTCCTCCGCCCAGTCGTGGCCGGTCCCGAGAAGGCCCGCCTCATCCGCGAGCACGCCCACGCGCACGGCCACGACCTCGACGACTGCTTCGCCTACTCGGACAGCTACTCCGACGTGCCGATGCTCAGCGTCGTCGGCCACCCCGCGGCCGTGAACCCGGACGGTCGCCTCGAGCGCCTCGCCCGCACGTACGGCTGGCCCGTCATCAGCCTCGAGCGCCGCGCGAGCTAACCCCCTCATCAGCAGTCGACCGCTGGCCGAATCCAGACCGAGGGTCAGCCTCAAGCCGTCGGTCAACCGTCGGGGAGAGACGGGCCGAATCCAGACCGAGGGTCAGCCTCAAGCCGTCGGTTAATTGTTGGGGAGAGATGGACGGGGTAAAGCGGTGAGAGGTGTAAGCGACCAGAGTGTCGCGACGCCGGCCGCACAGGCACGGCGAACGGCGGACGCAGGCCGGCCTTCACGCGCCCGACCGACTGGCGGACGCACGAAGGCCTGCTGCACCGATGCGCCGTTAGCTACGTGGCGATGCTCCTCGGGAAGGGCTCGCAGCGTACCGCCGCGGAGAAGCGAAGCTGGTATGTGCCCGCAGGGAAGACAACGCGATGATCACCACTGGCAAAGCGGAGGCGAGCTTCGCGGTAGGCGATACGGAAAGCGACGAGCTGTCGGAGCGCGTCGATACGCACAGCCCGGTCGCGGCAGGCGACGGCGGGGCGAAGCGTGCGCCTCGGCTCCGAGGTCGCGGGCATGTCGAAGGCGGAGACTGCGAGCACCGCCTTGCGTCCCAGGACGCGCCTACCCTCGCGAAGGCGCTGGTCGCGAGCGACGCGCTCGGCACGCGCGACAGCGTCGCGAACGCGATCGGCCCACGCAGCGGCGGACTCGCCCGGAGCGCGGCACGAGGGAGGTGGTGGTGATGCGGCGAGCTCGACGCTCCCGGGCATGGCTCCTTTGGGATCGAAGAACATCGCTGGACGCTCGTGGCGGGTGCGTCGCCCATCGAGATGATGGATGGAGGAGGAGCCAGGCCAATCGACGAGACGGTCTATGAGGTGATCGACGACAGGGTTGGCGAGGACGTAGGAGACCTTGTCGAAGACGGCGTCGGCGGTAGGGAGGAGCGTGATGCAGGTCGGCTCCGAGGACCATAAGTTCTCCCAGCGGCTCCAGCGCACATTCAGGCAGCGCGCGAGCAAGCCGTGGAGGAGCTCGAGGAACGCGGGGAGACGACCGCCCGGATCATGCACGACTGCGTGATAGTGATTCGACATCGCACACCACGCGATGAGGTGGATGTCGTGTCGGCGTGCGGCCTCGGCAAGGCAGTACACGAAGACAGCGGTCGTCTTCTTGTCGGGCCGCAGGAGGAACTGTCGCTGGGAGCAACGCCGAGTGATCATGTACGTACGCCCCGGCAGGATCTCCCGAGGCGCGGTCACGCCGTTTGGTCGGCCCACGGGCCGGACGGTTGCGTCCTTTGTTGCGCGGCACACACGCGACCGTCTACGTGAAGAACCGGTGCAGAGCGCAGCGACCTTGAACGCCCCCGCTCGCTGCGTCACGGCATGACAACAGGGGGCGTCGGTCCAACGGTCCAAAAAGAGGGTCGGTCGGACCCGAATCGACTCATGCAAGAAGGGGGTCGGTCGGTCGGTTCGAGAAGAGGGTCGGTCGGAGCCGTCCGAGAAGAGGGTCGGTCGGAGCCGTCTCGAGAAGAGGGTCGGTCGGAGCCGTCAGAGCCGTCAGAAGAGGGTCGGTCGGAGCCGTCAGCCGTCGCGCGATGCCCGAGAAGAGGGTTGGTCGGAGCCGTCTGAGCCGTCTCGAAGCGACTCACGCAAGAAGGGGGTCGGTCGGTCGGAGCCGCGAGAAGAGGGTCGGTCGGAGCCGCGCGGCGGAGCCGCGGCGGACGAGAAAGTCGCGAACTTGCCGGCCAATAGCGGGTACGTTCGCTCTCCATGTCGTCGTCCGCGTCGGAGCTCTCCGCGGCACACAAGTCGTGGCGGACGAAGGTGTTTGCGTCGACGTGGCTCTCGTACGTCGGCTTCTACTTCTGCCGGAAGCCCTTCTCCGCCACCAAGGCCGCGATCGGGCACGAGACAGGCTGGTCGGCCACCACGCTCGGAAACATCTGGGCCGCCTATCTCATCACCTACGCGCTCGGGCAGTTCGTGGCCGCCGCCATGGGCTCGAAGCTCGGCCCCCGGCGCAACGTGCTCCTCGGAATGGCGATCTCCATCGCGGTCACCTTCGCGATGGGACTCACCCTCTCCGTCCCCATGCTGATCGGACTCGTCGCCATGAACGGCCTCGCGCAGGCCACCGGCTGGTCCGGGAACGTCGGCACGATGGCGGGCTGGTTCCACAAACACGAGCGCGGCCGCGTCATGGGCGTCTGGTCCAACTGCTTTACCGTCGGCGCACTCACCTCGGGCTGGGTCATGGCGTGGGTCCTGAACATGCACGCCGAGGGTGAGCCCGCGCCCTGGCGTCTGTGCTTCTACGTTGGCGCGGCCGTCCTCACGGCAGTGTGGATCCAGTTCTTCTTCTTCCAGCGCAACAAGCCCGAGGACGTGGGCCTCGCGCCCGTCGAGGATCCGGTGGGCGAAAGGGACCAGACCGGGAAGCCCACCCAGACCGGGAAGCCCACCGACACCGGGAAGCCCACCGAGACCGAGAAGACCGCGGTGTCTGGCAAGCCCGCCGATGGGTTCATGGGCCTCTCACGGAGCGCATGGACCAACCTGCTCCTCATCGCGGCCTTCTACTTTTTCGCGAAGTTCATTCGTTACTCGATGTGGTCCTGGGCCGCCTACTTCCTCCAGAAGAACTATGGCCTCACCGGCTCGAGCGCGAATGTCTACGCCACGGCGTTCGATCTCATGGGCATACCCGGCGTATTCGTCACGGGCTGGCTCTCGGATCGGTTCTTCGGGAGCCGCCGCGCCGGCGTCGCCCTCCTCATGCTGCTCTCGATGACGGGCATCACCGCGCTCCTCACCCTCTTCGGCAGCACCAGCGTCGCCATATTCGCCGTCCTGCTCGGGCTCGTCGGCTTCACGCTCTACGGTCCGGACGCCATCCTCTCCGGCGCCGGCGCGATGGACGTCGGCAGCCGCAAGAACGCGACCTTCGCCACCGCGATGATCTCCGGAGGCGGCAGCCTCGGCGCCGTCGTCCAGGAGCTCGTCATCGCTCGCATGTACGACTCGAAGCATGGCGAGCTCGGGCCCGTCTTCATCCTCATCTTCGGCAGCGCCGCGCTCGCGTCCCTATTCTGCGGCGCCCTCGTCTGGCGTAACCGCCAGGGCCGCGGCGTCTAGGGCCGCGGCGTCTAGGGCCGCGGCGCCCTGGCCGTGGCGTTTGGAGCCCGGCGTCCAGTCAGTGCGCCGATCGGAGATGCACGCGGCGAACGCCGGCCACGCGCTCGACCTCGTGGAGTAGCTTCGGGAGCTCCAGCCGTCGGTCGAACGCGAGGTTCAGCGTGGCGCCGACGCGCGGCTTGTCCTCGTCGAGACGGCGCTCGTACGCGACGTCCGAGATGCGCACGCCGAGCTTCCCGAGATTGCCCACGATCTCGTCGAGCGCGCTCGGATCGCCGAGGACCAGCTCGAGCTGCCGCTTCAGCGTGTCGTCGTCCTTGTCCTCGAAGCGACGCAACACCGTGAGCGCGATCACGCCCGTGAACGTCACCGCGACCGCCTCGACGAACATGCCCGCGCCCGCGCACATTCCGATCGCAGTCACGAGCCACAGGCCCGCCGCCGTCGTCAGTCCTCGAATCGTCATGCCCGTGCGCAAGATCGCACCGCCGGCCAGAAAGCCGATGCTCGACACGACCGAGGCCGCGATGCGTGAGCCATCCACGTCGACGGGACCGTCGTGCGTGTAGCCCTGCAGACAAGCGAACTGCGACGAGATGACCATGAAGGTCGCCGCGGTCATCGCGACGATGAGATGCGTACGCAACCCCACCGGCCGACCATGACGATCGCGCTCGTAACCAATCACTCCACCCAGACCAGCGCCCACGCCGATCCGGACGAGCATGTCTACATGCCCAATCATGGATCCTCCTAGCTCCGCTTCGTGCGCGTATCTCAGCGCGTGGCCGGAATCGGAAGACATGGATCGATCCACGCGAGGATCAAGGAGAAAATCCGGGCGGCGCCGGCGGGCCCTCGAGCGGAGGCGGATACATCGGCATCGCGTTCGCCATCGCGTTCGCCGGTACGCGGTGTGGAGACATCGGGACCGGCGGCCGCGGCGGAGGCTTTCGCCAGAAGCCGCCCGCGCCGAACGCGCGGAAGCCCCAGCGGAGCCAGCGCACTACCGAGAGCGCGAGCCAGAGCGCCCACGCGAGCATCGCCACGCGGTAGACGAGCATCGGCGCGCTGATCACGCGCACGCTCGAGGCGAGCACGTTGTCCGAGCGGTCGGTGAACCAGTGGAGCGAAGAGGCGTACGAGCCGTTACCGCTCACCTGCATGTCCGGCGATCCGAGGAGGCCGTGATGCACTGCGACGAGGAGCAGGATGAAGACGACGCCCGTCGAGAGGACGAGCCCGAGCTGGCGCAGGTTGAACGCGTGGAGCTCGAGCTCGACCTTCCGCTCGCGCCAGGCCACGAGATGAAGCCACCCGACGACGAAGGCGGCCGCCACGACGCTGAGCTGCGAGAGACCGACCGCGAGGAGCATCCACTGCCAGATCGACAGCGGCGTGCGCTTCATGAGGCCGATGATGGCCGCGACCACGAGCACGATCGCGAGCAGGCTCCACGCGAGGACCACCGGGCCCAGATGCGGGCCACGAACCGCGAGGAGCCAGCGGCCCTGCGGCATCGTGATGACGGTGTTCGCATTGACGCTCGCGGTGCCGAGATCCACCTCCGGCGCTGTGAACACGACGCCCATCGCGACGGGCATTCGCCACTTGAGCTTCACCGTCTGCGAGCCCGGGGCGATCGGTAGCGTGACCTTGCGGCCCTCCTGCTGGATCGGCTGCGTCGCCTCGTTCACCGTGACTGACTCGAGGACCGAGCCTTCCGGCAGCATGATCGCGTGCTGCGCGCCGCGGCTCGAGCGAAGCTTCAGCTCGAGGGTCGCGTCCGTCGCGCGGAGGCCCGGCTCGAGCACGTAATGACTCTCGTCGATCGTGAGCGTGTTGCCCGTCACGCCGTCGGGACGGCTCACCTTCACCGTCACCGTCTCGCCGGGCCAGGGGCGCCACTCGGGGATCGTCGCCGAGGCAGTGGCGTGCACGACCGGGACGCCCTCGAAATCGGCATGCCAGACCGGGCTCATGTCGAGACGCCACAGCTCCGTCCACGACGCCGACCTCGGCGAAGAGAGGATCACCGGCGACTGCTGCTGGAGCACCGACTTCCAGCTCACCTCCTGCGCCTGCGGCGGAAGATTGAGCTGCGCCCTGCCGCCCGCCACGCGGACGTCCGCCGTCGTCACCGACTCCCCCTTGAGGAGCGGCACCTCGAGCACGATCGCCGTGCCCACGGGCGAGAGGCGCGTCACCTTGGTGAGCACCTGCCAGTCGAGGCCGATGAGGAGCGTGCGCTCGATCCGCACGAACGGCGGGAGCTGCCCCGCCTCGAGCGTGGCCGCGCCGCTCGCCGCCCGAACGCGTGTAAGCTGCAGATTGTCGTCGGCGAGGCCGTCCTCGTGGATGCCCTCCACGCGCCAGCCCTCGGCCTGCGCCTCCACGTGATGCGGCTTCAAGGGCAGGTTCAGCTGCACGAGCTCGCGATCCGGCAACGGGCCGACGAGGACCGCCTGGTGCCAGCCCTTCTCCACCGCGATCCACACGCGGCCATCCTCCGTGCGCTTGAGCGCGCGCGCCGGCTTGCCATCGAGGAGCACGTCCTCCGGCGACCACTGCGCGCTCGTCGGGAGCGGGATCGCGGTGGGCGCGGCGGCCTCGATCTCCACGCGCACGCGGAGCGAGCCCTTCGACGCCTCGATGAGCATCCGCGAGCTCGACGCGCACGTCGGCGCACACGAGGGCGTCTCGAGGATGCGGCGCGAGAGCTCCTCGAGCACCTCCTTGTCCGGGACCGCCTGCGCATGCGCGGTGGACGGCCACGCGAGCCCAGCGAACAGCGCGATCCCCGCGAACGCGAAGCCGAGCCAGGTCTTGCCCGTATCGTCCTTCATCTTCTTCGGCCGGACGGGCACGAGACGGATGACGAACACGATGAGGAGGACCGCACGCAGGATCGCGAGCGCTGCGTTCATGGTGGGGTCCAAGAGGTAGAGGTGGAGTCGCTGGGCGCGGTCGACCGGACCGCTCCACTTGAGCGGGATCTGCGTGAAGCTCCAGCGCGGCCGACCCGGGCCGGTCTGCACCATCGAGCTCGGGTCGTAGACCTTGGCGTTGAACTGCTTGTAGACGATGCTCGAGGAGCCCCAGGCCTTCGTGTTCGGGTTGCCCATCGAGCCTTCCTCGTCCGAGCTTCGGCGGGCGCGCTTGTCCACGTCGTCGGCGTTCTCGCCGCCGCCCGTGGCGCTCAGCGCCGGCGCCTGCTCCATCGATGCGCTCCGCGCGAGGTTGCCGTCCTCGCCCTGCTCCTGGCGCTCCGAGTCGAGCGACGGATAGAGGCCGAGGCGAACGTGCGTCACGAGGAACGGGATCGCGACGAGGACGAGCACGGTCGCCATCACGCCGCGCCCCACACCCGCCGCCCTGCGCATGAACGAGAGGCCACGCCCCGGCACGACGCCCTCGGGCGCCTGCTTCTTCGACGCGTGCTCGAGCGCACGGACGAGCGCCTCGCAGAGCATGACCGGGATGAGCACGTATTTCGGCGCGTCGTGCTCCGGGAAGAGGAGCGCGAAGGTGACGAGCGCGAGCGCGCCCCACTTCACTCCGAAGAGGCGCCACGCGCCGATCGCCAGGACGAGGGCGAGGAAGAGCTCGAGCAGCGTCCAGTGCTTCACCCACGTGCCGGGCACGTCGTCGACCCCCGACGCATGAACGAGCCGGTAGCCGGGCGGGAGGTGCAGCGTGGCCGAGACGGCGTGAAAGTCGTGGTTCCAGCCGACCGCGGGCACGTCGCTCGGATCGGCCTTGAGACGCGAGTCGGCGCTCACGTGGAGGTTGCCCTGGCGGACCTCGACGCCGGTCTTCGAGTCGTCGAGGTGCGTGATGAACTGGTCCTTGCCGTCGATCGCGACGCGCCCGAGCGTGGTCGGCGGGAGCATCTCGAGTCGCGAGGCCCGATGAAGGCTGCCGCCGAGCGTGTCGGAGACGGTGAACGCCTTGCCATCGAAGTCGAGCCACATCGTGCGCTGGAGCGTGAGGTGATCGGGCGGCGGCTCCGCATCACCACGGCGACGCTCGACGAGCTGGAGCTTCGAGCCGAGCGCGAGCGGATACGCGGGGAGCTTCTTCCACTCGTCCGGGAGCGAGGTCTGCTGCGGATCGATCGCAGAGACGCCCTGCACGTCGACGAGGCGAAGGTTGTTCCGCGCCTCGAAGACCCACACCTCCTCGCCGTCGCGCCACGGCCCGTCCGGGTTCGGGCGGGCGAGCGCGGTGACGGGGCCTTCGCTCCGCGCCACGACCTCGATCGTCCACGTGCCGGGCCGCGCCTGCAGGCGGAGCCGCGTGTCGGGCTCGACACGCGCCGGCAGCTGGGAGTCGATCGCCATCGGCACGAAGCCGGGCGGCAACATCTTGCCGAGGAGCACCTCTCGATTGCGCCCCGCCACGTTGAGCGTGATGCGCGTCGTCAGGAGCAGCGGCACATCATCGACGATCTTGCGATGCACGACGAAGTCGAGGCGCTCGCCTTCCTCCGCGCTCACCGTCTTCTGGAGCCACACGGTGCCCTTCGCGTCGCGGTTCGGCTCCTCGATGCCCTTCCCGCGGAGCGTCAACCCGAGGAGCGCGGTCTCGGGCGGGACCTGGATCGACTCCGGGAGCGAGTCCCACGCGAACGTGCCCGCCACGGCGTGATCGCCGGCCTCGAGCTCGACGTGCGGCACGCCTCCTTGCGGGACGACCACGGCGCGCTTGCCGTCGACCGTCACGTCGAGAGGCCACCGCTTGTCGTCACCGGGGAGCGGGACGGAGCGCCTTGCGTCGACGTGCCACGACTGCTTCCACGCCCCTCGCTTCTCGTCGAGGACGAGCTCGAGCCGCGCGGGCCAGGCGCACTGCGGAGCGCCGGCGTCCGCGCCCTGGAGGATCGGGCACAGCGACTCCTCTTTCCCGTGCAGCGCCCACGCGGTCCACGGCTTCAACGGCTCGGGGACGGCCGGCGCGGCGCTGGCCGGGCCGGTGATGGACAGGACGAGCAGTACCAAGACGAGGGCGAGCTTCCGCATGCGTTCTCCAGGAGGACGTCGCCATGGAACGTACTGTCGTGACGACCGATCTACCGTCCGAGTCGCGGACCGCCTCTTTCTTGGGTCGCTCGATCGAAAGCGCCGCTCGGGCGCCGAAAAATAGTCGGGAATAGTCGTTTTCCCGCGGACCAACCCGCCGGCATCGTCCGTGCTTTCGAGCACGGGAGTGAACCGCGAGCTCCATTGTTACGAGTACGTCAATCGGCCCTTCGACAGCATCAGCACCGCGCTGGAGGTCGACGCGGTCGGCGTCTTTCAACGCGCGACGCAGGCCGCGGCCGGACGCGCGGAGACGATCGTGAGCAACCTCAAGGTCTCGATCGCGGGGCTCGAGATCGGCACGAACGTCGTCATTCGCGTCGTGGACGTGAGCCGAAATGTCGAGGCGCCAGGCCATCTTGCCCCCACGGCGATGCGCCTCCGCCTCGCGTGGCAGGCAGAGACGAACCGGGGGCTCTTCCCCGCCATGCAGGCCACGCTCTACGTCTACCCGCTCTCGGCGACCGAGACGCAGCTCGATCTCCGGGGCACCTACGAGCCCCCCGGCGGCCTCCTCGGAGACGCCGCGGATCGACTCGTCGGCCATCGCATCGCCGAGGCGTCGGTGCATCGCTTCCTCGAGGAGGTGGCGAGCTGGCTCGGCCGAGAGCTCCTGCCACCCGACTGACGCGCAGAACCTTCGCCGCCGCGCAAACCGCGCGCGCCTCGCGAAAGTTTGTCGGGCCACGTCGCCGAAATCCGGACGGAGGGGAGGATGAGGCCGCTGGGGTCGCATCCGAAAGGATTTCGTGATGTTGCCCACGTACGCCGCCGATCGCCCGACGACCTCCCTGCTCCGACCGCCGCCCCACCTCGTCCCGATCGGCCTCGCCGCTCTGAAGACGGTCGCCGCCGCTCGCGGCGAGCTGAACCCCGGCGCCCGCCGTTTCCTCGACGCCGCTCAGAGCGTCGTGCTCGGCTCGTCCCACGATCTCGACGCGCTCGCCCCGATCGCCCCCGAAGCGGTCGCGCTCGCCCTCGCCCCGAGCCCCGCCGAGCTCCGGCAACAGCTCGTCCGCGCGATGTGCCTCGTCACGCTCGTCGACGGCCCGCCGGATCCGCGCGCCACCGCGCTCGTGCGCGACTATGCGGCGGCGCTCGCGGTGGACGAGCCGGCGCTCCGACCGATCCAGCGCTACGCCGACGGCCAGCGCCTGCTCGGCTGGCTCGACTTCCACCGGCGCTCACACCTCCGCGCGATGGCGCAGGAGACGTTCGAGGGCGGCTTCTTCCCCGCGATCCGCGCGCTCTTCGGGCTGCGCGGGCTGATGAGGGATCCGCGGCTCGCCGCGCCGTACATCGCGCTCGGAGACCTGCCCGACGGGACCGCCGGGAAGGCCCTCCACGACCACTACCGCCGGCACGGGTTCGGCCTCCCGGGCGAGCTCAACGGATTTCCCGAGTCAGGCGTTTATCACGACATCGTGCACATCCTCGGCGGCTACGACACGGACGCGGTCGGCGAGCTCTCGGTCGGGGCGTTCTGTGCGGGCTTTCGCCGGCAGGATCCCCTCTTCACGGCGCTCCTTCCGCTGTTCGTGTTCGTCGCCAGGATCAACGTCACCCCCATCGCGCACGAGCGCGTCGACGATCTCTTCGCGCAGCCGGGCATCGCGGAGGCTTACCTGAAGGCCTACGAGCGAGGCTCCCGGGTGAAGGTCGATCTCTCGGACCACTGGGATTTCTGGCCGTTCCTCGGCCGCCCGATCGAGGACGTTCGCCGCGATCTCGGCATCGCCCCTCAGCTCGACGTCTGAGGCAACGTCGTCGGCTGACTCCGCTCTCCGCCACGGCGCTCACCGCGCCGGCGCGCAGGCGAAGGCTCGCGCCAGCGGGCGACGCCGATGAGCACCGAGCCCACGAGGAACAGACCGAAGCCCGGCACGATCGCGCGCGCCCACGCGAAGGTGACCGCGACATAGGCCCCGGCCAGCGCGGCGACCCAGAGGAACCACCGCTCCATGGTGAAGGCGGCGAGCGCGGCGAGCGCCGCCGTGATCAGCGCATCGTCGCGCAGCACCGAGCTCACGGAGCCTCCCATGGCGAGCGCGTGGAGCCGGTGCACGAGGTGCGTCGCGAGGACGATGACGAAGACGGCGATGATCCGCTGGTTGTGCCGCGTCCCGAGCAGCGCGCGCCGGTAGACGCCGACCGTGAGGAGCGTGATCGCCAATCCGACCACGCTCTGCACGATGAGCCCTCCGATCCCGAGATCGAAGGCGAAGCTCGTGCGAATGCCCGCGCCGAGGAAGTTGAGGGCGCCGAGCGCGCCGATGATGGCCGACGCGCGACGTCGATGACGGCGCGCGAGCGAGGCGTCCGCGCCGAGCTCCGCCGCGAGCGCGGCCTCGAGCTCGGTGACCATCTCCGCGACGGAGGCGAACCGGTCCTCGCGGTTCGGCGAGAGCGAGCGAAGGATCGCGTCCGTCACTCGCGGCGGGATGTCCCCCGAAGCGGAGGCCGGCGGCGGCGGCGGGCCCTGCTCGACCGCCTTCTGGATCTCGAGCAGGCTCCCGCGAAACGGCACGACGCCGAAGAGGAGCCGGTAAGCGGTGACGCCGAAGCTCCACTGATCCGCCTCCGGGCCCATCGGACCGCGAAAGTGCTCGGGCGACATGAAGGACGGCGTACCCATGATCGCGCCCTCCATGGTGAGGACCTCGTCGATCGCGGAGGGGGACTCCGCGGCGCCAGCCTCCGCCGGGATCGCGTCGCGATCGCCGCTCCGCGCCAGCGCGCGCGCGAGGCCGAAATCGAGGACACGCGCGCGGTCGTCGACGCCGATGAGCACGTTGTCGGGCTTGAAGTCGCGGTGCAGGATCCCCGCCGCATGCGCCGCAGCGAGCCCTCGCCCCGCCTCGAGGAGGCGCGCCATGATCGCCTGCCACGTCCGCGGCTCGTTCGCCGCCCACGCGCTCAGGGTCTGTCCGGTGACGAGCTCCATCGTCACGAAGACCGCGTCGTCGTGGAGGCCGGCCTCGTAGATCGGCACCACGTTCGGGTGCGCCACGCGCGCCATCGCCTGCGCCTCGCGCAGGAGACGCCGCTGCGCCTCCGCGAGCCGGCCCGCCCCTCCGCGCCAGCGGCCCGACCGATCCGGGAGTACGAGCTTCAGGGCGACGGGGCGATCGAGCACCGGATCACGCGCCTCGTAGACGACGCCCATGCCTCCGGAGCCGAGCTTTCGCCGGATGACGAAGCGGTCGATCCGCGAGGGAAGCTCGTCGGGGACGCGGGAGGGCGGCGCCGCGATGACCATCATCGCGGGATCGGGCCGCGTGTCGGAGGCCGCGTTCTTCTTGGGGTCGAACGCGAGCAGCTCGAGGACCTCCGCCTTCACCGCAGGGGCGTCGGCGCACTCCGCGTCGAGGACGGCCTTCGCCTCCTCGAACGGAAGATCGACGACGCGGTCGAACAGCTCGGCGACGCGGTCCGACTCCCGGGTTCCATCGGTCATCGCGAGAGCTCACGAAGAAGGAACGCCTGGGCGAAGCGCTGGTCTCGCTCGACGGTGCGGACGGTGATCTGGTTCATCTCGGCGATCTCGGCCTCGCTGAGCCCCGCGAAGGTCTTCAGCATCACGACCTCGGCCTGCCGAGGATGCGCCTCGCGCAGGCGATCGAGCGCCTGCGCGAGCGCGATCATGTCCTCCGTGCCGACCGCCGCCGAGCGGGCCACGATGGTCTCGTCGAGCTCGAGCAACACCTCGCCCGCGCCGCGCTTCTGCGCTCCTTTGCGGCGCGCAGCGTCGACGAGGATGTCCCGCATGGCGAGCGCGGCGGCGCCGAAGAAGTGACCGCGCCCCTGGAAGCCCACTGCGCGGCCGTCCGTGAGCTTCAGGAATGCCTCGTGAACGAGCGCCGTCGGCTGTAGCGTCTGGCCGGGCGGCAGGCGACGCATCCGCGCCGCCGCGAGCTCGCGGAGCTCACCGTAGACCAGCGGCAGGAGCTCGCTGATCGCGCTTCTCTCTCCAGCCTCGAGGCGCTGGAGCACCGCGGTCACGTCGCCCATGACCCCTTCGATGATACCAGAGTCCTTCCGCTGCGAACGAATTGCGCCCGCGTCGACCGACGGGCAGCCGGGCGAGCGGATCGACGATAGCGCCTCAGGGTCGGACGATCGTCACCGCCCCGTGGCAAGAGGACTTCGCGAGCGGTCCCGACGCCGTGACGCAGTAGAAGCTCTCGCCGAAGACGTACGTGGTGCCCGCCTCGAGCGGCACCACGTCGTCGACGGAGGCCGAGGCGACGGCCGACTGGAGCGAGGCGAGCGACTCCGTCGAGACGGGGGTGAAGGTCGCCGCGCCGTTGGTCGCGACCGCGGCCTTGAACGACACCACGGCGAGCGGCGCGCTCTGCGGATAGAGCGTCCCGTCCATCGCGACGATGGCGGTCTCGCCGGGACCCGCGGTGTACGACGCCGTGCGGCACTTCGCCGGCACGGTCGCCGTGTTGCCCGGGAGCGACGGCAGGATGTCCTCTGCGTCGAAGCCGAGGACGGTCACGATCCCCGACGGCCCTGCGTCGCCCGGCGCGCCCGGCGTGCCCGCGTCACCGTTCGTCCCCGCCGCGCCCGTCGCGCCCGTCGCGCCCGGATCGCCTTTTTCGCCCTTCGCACCCGGCGCGCCCGCGGCGCCGTCCTCCCCCGAACAGGCCACCAGCGCCAGCAGAACCAGCCCCCATCGTCCTTTCATGGGCGCAGCTCTACCACGGAAGCCGGGCTTCATGCCCGCCGCAGCACGTGGTACGAGGCGACCCGCACATGTCTCATCCTCTCGTCGTCACCCTCGACCGCAAGAGCGCGCCGCGCACCATCTTCGCGGGCGATCGCCTCGTCGAAGTGGACCTCCCGCCGGGTACCCGCGTCATCTACCCGAAGCAGCCGCTCGCGCCGCTGAAGGACGTCGAGGCGGCGATCCGCTACGCCATCAACCACCCCCACGGCACGGACCCGCTCCACGCGAAGCTCCGCCCGGGCATGAAGGTGGTCATCGGCATCGACGACATCTCGCTCCCGCTGCCGCAGATGCGCCGCCCCGACATCCGCGAGCGCGTCCTCACGGTCGTGCTGCAGACGCTCGCCGATCACGGCGTCGAAGACGTCGAGCTCATCATCGCGACGAGCGTGCACCGCCGCATGACCGGCCCCGAGATCCGCCACATCGTCGGCGACAAGATCTTCAACGCTTACTACCCCGACCGCCTCTACAACCACGACGCCGAAGACCTGAAGAACATGGTCACCATCGGCGAGACCGAGCTCGGCGAGGTCGTCGAGCTGTCGCGCAAGGCGGTCGAGGCGGACCTCGTCATCTACTGCAACCTCAACTTCGTGCCCATGGACGGCGGCCACAAGTCGGTCGCGGTGGGCTTCTGCGGCTACAAGAGCCTCCGCGCGCACCACAACCCGAAGGTGATGCGCAACTGCCATTCGTACATGGACCCGTCGTCGAGCGAGCTCGCGACCTCCGTCGAGCGCATGGGCCGCGTCGCGAACAAGAAGCTCAACGTCTTCACGATCGAGACGACGATCAACAATCGCATGTTCGATCGCCCGCTCGAGTTCCTCGCCAAGAACGAGGACGACCTCTCCGCCATGGAGAAGGCGGGCCTGAAGGCGCTCACGATGACGCTCTCGAAGCTCCCGCAGCCGGCGCGGCAGGCGATCTTCGAGAAGGTGCCGTCGCCTTACGGGGTCACGGGCGTCCACGCGGGTGAGACTGAGGCGGTGCACCCGCACACGCTCGCGCGCTCGTATGAGCAGTACCTCGTGCCGATCAAGGGTCAGGCCGACATCCTGGTCACCGGCGTGCCGTACATCAGCCCGTACAACGTGAACTCGTTCCTGAACCCGCTGCTCGTGCAGGTGATGGTGAACGGGTACCTCTTCAACCTCTACAAGGGGAAGCCGCTGCTCAAGAAGGGCGGCACGATGATCGTCACGCATCCGTGCACCGATCAGTTCGATAAAGAGCACCACGCGCCGTACATCGAGTTCGTCCACAACCTCCTCCCGGAGACGCGCGACGCGATGGAGCTCCACAAGCGCTACGAGCAGAAGTTCGCGTCGAACCCGGCCTACATCCAGGCGTACCGCACGGGTCATGCCTACCACCCGGCTCACCCCTTCTTCATGTGGTACTGGGGCGAGGCCGGACGCCAGCACACCGGTCGCGTCATCGTCGTCGGCGCCGACAACGAGTACATCCCCAAGCTCATGGGGTGGGAGACCGCGCGTTCGATGCCCGAGGCGCTCGAGATGGCGAAGGACACCGCGCCGCCGAGCCCGGAGATCGTGCTCATGCATACGGCTCCGATGCTGATGGCCGAAGTCACGGCCTGACACGCCACCCGCCCGCGGCTATACGTTCACGCGTGAACCGGCTGCGATCGATCTGGCTCGCGTGGGGCGTGCTCCTCACGATCGATCTGGTAGGCCGCGCCGGCTACCTCGCGCCGCGCCTCACGACGCTGCGTGGCTTCGTGAACTACGCCGCGGCGGCGGCCGTCCTCTGGATCGCGCTCCGCTTCATCGCCATCGCGCGAGGCCGCCTCCGGCTCGTGGCGTACTTCGCCCTCGTCGCGCTCCCGATCACGCTCCAGTGGATGGTGTTCCGTTCCTACGGCGCCTTCGTGACGCCGACCGATTTCGCGGCGTTCGCGGAGTCGCCGCGTGTCGTGTTCCAGGCCGCGGGAGAGGCCGCGGATCGCCTCGGGAGCGCCATCGTCTTCGTGCTCGCGATGGGCGCGCTCGGGGCGCTCCCGCGCGTGCCGAAGCCGCTCGGACGGCTTCGCGGAGGCGTGATGGCGCTCGTGCTGGCGGGCCTCACGGTGACCGGCTCCGTGTACTGGCGCGCGTCGGCGACGCTCGAGCATCCGCAGCCGGCGTTTGCCTGCGCGGTCGCGGGGCTCGCGAAGCGCGTGGGCTCGTCGGCGAGCGGCGAGGCGCGCCTCCACGTCCCGCACACGACCAAGGCCACGATCGCTCGGCTGCCGAACGTCGTGCTCGTCGTCGGCGAGTCACTCGCCGCGAGCCACCTCACGATGTACGGCTACGACCGGCCGACGTCACCTCGACTGCAGAGGCTCACGGACGACGGCACGCTCATTCCCATGCGCGACGCGGTCGTGATGGGCCCGCACACGCGCACGAGCGTGCCATACATCATGACGGGCCTCGCTGGCCCTGACCCGAACGGCCGCGTGTTTCGCGCGCCCACCGTGACCGAATATGCCAAGGCGCGCGGCTATCACACCGCGTTCGTGAGCGCGCAGGAGGAGTCCTGGGGCGACCTCGACGCGATGCTCCGTGAGGGCGCGGATATCTTCAAGACGGGTATCGCGTTTGCGGCCACCGTGGACGTGCTGAAAGGCGGAGACGATCTCGTCGTCCTCGAGCAAGGCGTGCTCCCGACGCTCAGGTCCCTGCCCGAGCCCTTCTTTCTCGTCGTGCACATGGACGGCAGTCATTTGCCTTATCGGCATCACTCCCCGCCCTCGCACAAATTCTTCTCCGAAGAAGAAGGCGTCAATTCGATTGGCGCTTATGACAATACGATTCGCGTCACCGACGAGTTCCTGAGTCGCCTGGAGGCAGCGCTTCACGAGCGCGACTCGCAGGCCTGGATGTTCTTCACCAGCGACCACGGACAGCCTCTCGGTGAGGGCGGAGCCTTTTACAATCACGGTTATCAGTCGAACGTCGTTCGCGATCCCCTCTTCGTATTTCCGCCCGACTCATCGAAGTCTTCGATGCGCGCGGTCGCGGACGCGCAGACCTCCGCCTGCGATGTCGCGCCCACGATCCTCCACTTGATGGATACGGCGCCGATGCCGGACGCGCCGATGGACTGCGCGGACTGGCTCGCCGGTCCGCCGCCCCCGCGCGTGCGTGTGGTGAGCGCATACACGCCGGCCTACCTGCTCGAGCCCACCATGCTCGTGCTGCTCCCAAGTGGGCAAAGGGAGGTCTACGACCTGTGGCGCGGCACCGTCACGGGCGACGATGGCGTCGCACGACCGATGAGCGAGCACGCGCTCCCGAGTGAAGTGAAGGCGCGATTGCCGTAGAGGCGGTCACATCTTCACTTCGAACGTGGTGATCACGCCGAAGTGGTCGCTCGGGTAGAAGCCCTTCGCGTCGTGGTTCTTGAAGACTACCTCGCTCGAGATCGGCCGGATGGTACGGCCGCCGGCGTTGCGGCTCAGCACGTAGTCGATGCGGTGCTTCGGGCTCTGGTCGAAGGCGCCCTCCGCGAGCTTCACGCTCGACGTGTTGCCGTTCTTGGCCGTGTACTCCGCGCCGTGGACCGTCTTGTAGGAGTCGACGAAGCCCGCCGCCTGGAAGGTCGTCACCGCGGGGCCCGTCTCGCCCGAGTTGAAGTCGCCGGTGAGGAACGTGGGGAAGCAGTCGTCGTTGCGGTTCGTGAGGTCGACGGTCTGCTTCGACTCGTCGAGGCGGTTCGCGTCCCCGTCCGCGCCGCCGGCGGAGTCGAGGTGGGTGTCGATGATGTCGATGAAGCCGCCGTTCGGGTGCTGGAGGCGCGCGTAGATGCTGACGCGTGCCTCGCCGATGTCCTCGTGCTGCTTCTCGACGATCTTCCAGCGCGACATGATCGCGATGCCTTCGCCGGTGAAGAAGCCCTTCACGCCCGACTTCCGCTTCGTAGAGAGCTCGTACTTCGCGTGGCCGCGCTTCGCGAGGCGGTCGTTCAGTTTGTCCGCCTGGTCCTCGTTGATCTCGACCTCCTGCGTCCCGATGACGTCGGGATCGAGGCGCACGATCTCGTCCGCGATGAGGTCGAAGCGACGCTCCCACTGGTCGACGTCATGACGGAGGTTCACCGTCATCACCTTGATGGTCGCGGTCTTCGTCGCGATCGTCCCCGCGCAGCGCCCGGTCGAGACCTCCGCGCCGCTCGTCTCCGTGACCTCGTCGGTGCCGGGCTCCGAGGCGCAGCCGCCGAGGGCCGTCGCGAGGACCGAAACGAGGGCGAGGGCCGCGAAGCGCGTCTTCATGCCCCCCGTCTTGCAGCGTGTGTGCCGAATGCCCACATTGGCACTGCTCAACAATTTCGCGCATTTGTGAGCGACCATGGCGCAGCACGATGTCCGGGTGGTCGGACTCATCCCCGCTCGCGCGGCCCAGACCCACGAGCTGCTGCGCAACTCGGGCAAGCACCTTCGCAACCATGAAACGGTCCGGCTCGAGGCTGACTGGGCGTCGATGGTCGACGCCGCCTACGCAGAGACGAAGACGGACAACGCCCGGCTCGAAGGCGTATTCACGCGCGCGCGCGCTCCTCCCCGGCTCGCCGCTCTCCGCGCTCGTGATCGTCGACGGCCTCGGCCTGTCACCCCGAGCCCGGGGTCGTCCTCGCGATCACGTTCGCCACGCGGCACATCGTGAAGCTCACGAGGCCCGGCGCTGATCCGGCTCGCGCTGCATCTCGAGAACGGCCTTCGGCTCCGACGCCGGCCGGAGAGCGTCCGCGCCGTCCTCGACGCCGGCGGCCGGGTCATCCATCGCACGCCGGAGGCGCCGCCGACCCCGCTGCTCGAGCGCCACGGACGCGCCTTCCTTACCGCACAGCGCGAGCGCACCGCCGAACGCGTCGGCCTGTGGACCGCGCTCGTCGACGAGGCGAGCGCGAAGCTCGACGCCACCTCGCGCGTCGAGCTCGTACGCCTGGCGGCGCTCATCACGCGCGATCCGCGCTCGGGCGTGCCGAGCGTCGAGCTCACCGCCGCGGAGCGCGAGGTCCTCGGGCTCCTCCGCGAGGGGCTCTCCAACGAGGAGATCGCGCAGATGCGCTCACGCTCGGCGCGCACGGTCGCGAATCAGGTCGCCGCTCTCTTGCGGAAGACCGGCACGCGATCACGCGCCGAGCTGGCGTCGCTTCGATCGTCGCCGCGCCGGCGCAGTGAGCCGCCGCCCTTCCGCCGGGCCTCGGGCCGGCCGCCCGGATCGGAGGATGGCCGCACATGAGCTATGCTCGCGGCGTGCTCGTCCCATGCCGAAACGCCGCCGCCGCATGCTGATCGCGCTTGGGCTCGCCCTGGGCTCGTACCTCGCGGTCTGCGGCGCCGCGCGCGCGTTCTATCCGCAGATGCTCTTCCCGGCCCCGCGCATCGACGGAACACCGCAGATCGACGATCCCGACGCGAAGCTCGTGAAGTTCGGCCAGACGTCGGGCCTTCACTGGCCGGCCCCATCCGCTGACGCGCCGACCGTCGTCATGTTCCACGGCAACGGTGAGACGATCTTCCACGGCCTCACCATGGGCGCGGAGCTTCACCGGCGCGGCCGAGGCGTCCTCCTCGTCGAGTATCGCGGCTACGGAACGCAACACGGCCAGACCCCCTCCGAGGAGATGCTCTACGAGGACGGCGAGGCAGCGATCGCCTGGCTCGCCAAGCAGGGGGTCGACGACGCTCGTCTGCATGTCTTCGGCTGGTCGCTCGGCTCTGGCGTGGCGGCGGAGATGGCGTTCCGCGGACACGGCTCGAGGCTCGCGCTGATCTCACCGTTCACGTCGATCACGGACATGGGCCGGAGGTTCGCGCCGTTCCTCCCGATCTCGCTCCTGATGGAGCATCGCCTCGACACGATCGGGAAGGCGCCGCGCATCGAGCAGCCCACCCTCGTCCTCCATGGCGACGCCGACGAGCTCATTCCCTTTGCGATGGCGGAGAAGGTCGCGGCCGCGCTCCCGCACGGCAAGCTGATTCGCGTCGCCCGCGGCCACCACGCCGACCTGTTCTGGCCCGGCAGCGGCGCCTCCCCCACCGCCGCCGAGCTCTTCGATCGGTTGACCGAGAACTGAGTCCAGCGACGCGAGCGACGCGTAGAGTCGCTACTTGGCAATCGGGGCGAGCTTCTCGCCATGGTTGGAGAGCGACTGCGCCTTCTGCACGACCGCCACGAATTCGGTGCGGTCCTTCCTCTGCGCCGCAGCGCCGGAGGCCATGTTCGCGATCCGGTCGAGGCTGAAGCCCGCGGCGTGCGGGCTTCGGCGCAGGACCTCCGCGAAGGAGGCCACCGCCACCGCAAATCGGTAATTGTCAGGAGCCTCGTCGAACGCGCTCGATATGCTCCTGGCCGGCATCGGAAACTCGGTCTCCGACGCCGTGTCCGAGCCGCCGTTCGCCGCGTTGCGAGCGGGCTTGTAGCGGAGGCGAAGCGTCATCGGCGCCTTGGCGGGGATCTTCGCCGGGTCGACCAGCTCGACGTCGTAGAGCGCCGTCACCGAGTGACCCGCGCCGACCTCGCCTGCGTCGACCTTGTCGTTGCGGAAGTCCTTGTCCGCGATGTCGCGATTCTCGTAGCCGATGAGGCGATAGCGCTTCACCACGCTCGGATCGAGCTCGACCTGGATCTTCACGTCCCGCGCGATCACCTGGAGGAGACCATCGACCTGCTCCGTGAAGACCTTGCGCGCCTCGTCCTCGCCGTCGATGTACGTGTAGTTGCCGTCGCCCTTGTCGGCGAGCTGCTCCATCGTCGTATCTTTGTAGTTGCCGGAGCCGAAGCCGACGGTGGAGAGCGTGATGCCCTTTTCCTTGTACTGGGCGATCGTCTTGAGCAGCGCGTCGTGGCCGGTATGACCGATATTCGCGTCACCGTCCGAGAGGACGACGATCCGGTTGACGTGGCCCTTCACGAGCGTGCGGCTCGCGAGCGAATAAGCGTTCTCGATTCCGCTGGCCATCGCCGTGCCGCCCCCCGCGCCGAGCTGCTGGATCGCGGCGAGGATCTTCTGCTTGTTCTCGATGCCCGTCGGCTCGAGCACGGTGCGCGTGTCGCCCGCATACGTGCAGAGCGCGACCGTGTCGCCCGGCTTCAGCGTCTCCGTCAGCATCGCGAGCCCCTTCTTCGCGAGCGGGAGGCGATCGGCGGGGCCCATCGAGCCCGACGTGTCGACGAGGTAGACGAGATGCACCGGCGATCGCTCCTGCGCCGTGATGCGCTTGGCCTGCACGCCCACGCGGACGATGTGGTGGCCGGGCGTGAACGGCGCGGGCGCGGCGGCGTAGCTCACCTTGAAGGGAGCCGTATCCTGCGCGGTCGGGGTCTCGTAGCCGTAGTCGAACGAGTTGAGGAACTCCTCCGCGCGGACGCCCTGGTAGGCGGGCAGCATGTTCTCGCGCATGAGCCGGCGGCGTGCGAACGAGTACGAAGCGGTGTCGACGTCGATGGAGAACGTCGAGAGGCGATCCTTCGACGTCTCGACGAACGGATTCACGCCGTAGTCCTTGAAGCTCTCGGAGCCGATCGGCTGCGGGGCCTCCTCCGCCTTGGGCGCGTCTGCGGGATAGGCCTGCTGCGCCGGCGGCGGCGCGCTCGGGTAGTAGCTCGCGCCGCCGGACGGCGCCTTCGACGCGACGTAGTCGTAGCCCCCACCACACCCCGACGCGAAGGCGAGGACGGCGGCGACGACGGCGGAATGACGGGCGGTCAGGTTCGGCATGGTCATCAAACGGGCCTCCCCGTCCCCGCCTTACACCGGAAAGAATGCGGGCCTGACCGCCGCTTGTTACCATCCGGCTCGTGCAATCTTCGCGCGTCCTCGGGGTGGTTTCGGCGGCGGTCCTCCTGCTCCTCGGCGCGTGCAAGGACGACGACGACACGCCGCCGACGGCGAAGTTCGCCCACGACTACTGCGAAATCCACGAGGGTTTCTGCTGCACGAAGAGCGGCAAGACCTACGACGGCGGGACCTGCGAGGCCTTCCTCATCCTCGCGAGCGTGGAGGCCTCGTTCAATCAGGGCGCCGCGGACACGTGCATCGCGGCGCTCCGGGCCGCGCAGGGGTCCGCCACGTTCTGCACCGACCACGGAGGCGCCGACGTGACCGCGAAGTGCGACGCGGTCTACACCCAGACCGGCGGGAGCGTGGCCGCCGGCGGTGCATGCAAGTCCGACAGCTCCTGCGCCGCCGTCCCGAACGGCGAGGCCGTGTGCATCAATCCGTCCCAGGACTTCGAGTCGAACGCGCGCATCTGCCAGGCGCAGAATCGCGCCCCGGAAGGCGCCGACTGCGGCGGCGATCACTACCGGCTCTCGAACACCTCGAGCACCCTGACGCAGAGCCGCGACGCGCAGGTGAACATCTGCTGGGAAGAGGACGGGCTCTACTGCGACGCGAAGACGAAGAAGTGCACCAGGAAGGCCGCCATCGGCGAGAAGTGCGACAGCAGCCAGTCGTGCGCGGCGGGCGCCTACTGCGGTTACGGCAGCGACACCACGACGTTCGAGAACAAGTGCATCGCCCTCGGCAAGCTCGACGAGCCTTGCTCGAGCGCCTACACCACGAACTGCGAGACCGGTCTCCACTGCGACTCCGCCGTCAAGAAGTGCGTCGCGGACGTGCCGCTCGGCGGCGCCTGCGACAGTAACCAGATCAACGCTTGCGGCAGCGGCGCGGGCTGCCAGGACGGCGTGTGCAAGGGCTCGAGCCTGGGCTTGTCCCTCTTCTGCCAATAAACCGCGCGAAACGGGCCTCCCGTCCGCCGGCGAGAGCCGGTATTTCCCGAATCATTTCGAGCCACCACGCATCGGTTGCCGCGCCCTCGGGCGTGCGGTAAGCACGCGGGCTCCCCATGTCGCAGCACCATGAGAATGGCGTGAACGGCACCTCTGTCTCGGGCGTGGACCTCGTTCCCCCCGCCGCGTCGGCCCCGACGCTCGACATGAGTGCCCAGTTCAAGGACGCCCGGCTCCTCATCCTCGGAGGCACCGGATTCCTCGGGAAGATCTTCTGGGTCCTGCTCCTGCACCGCTACCCGGAGGTCGGCAAGATCTTCATGCTCGTCCGGAAGTCGAAGACCGAGACGAGCGAGCAGCGCTTCTGGTCGACGATCGCCACGAGCGAGGCCCTCGAGCCGCTTCGCGAGGTCCACGGCGACAAGCTGAACGACTTCCTCCGCGAGAAGATCGTCCCCATCGACGGCGACGTGTCGCTGCCGCTCTGCGGGATCGACGTCGCGCCGCTCAAGGGCACGATCGACGCCGTCATCAACGTGGCGGGCGTCGTCGACTTCAATCCGCCGCTCGACGAGGCGATCGAGACGAACGCGTTCGGCGCGCAGAACCTCGTCGACCTCTCGAAGGCGCTCGGCAACGCGCCGCTCATGCACACGTCGACCTGCTACACGGTCGGCAATCGCAAGGGCCTCATCATGGAGGAGAAGCCCGGCGAGGTGCACCCTTACCCGCGCGCGGCCGAGCTCGGCAAGGGCCTCTGGGATCCCGCGCGAGAGATCGCCGACTGCCTCGACCTCGTGAAGCAGGCGCGCCACCGCGCCGAGGACGGCTTCCGCCAGTCCGACTTCCTCGAGCAGGCGATGAAGAACCTGACGCGGAAGGGCGAGCCCACCGCGGGTGCTCCGCTCGAGCAGGAGCTCAAGGCGGTCAAGCGTCGCTACGTGTCGGATCGCCTCGTGGAGGCGGGCCTCGAGCGCGCCAACCACTGGGGCTGGCCGAACATCTACACGTACACGAAGAGCATCGGCGAGCAGATCATCGCCAACGCCGGCATCCCGTACACCATCGCGCGTCCGGCCTGCTGCGAGAGCACGATCCGCTTCCCGTTCCCCGGCTGGAACGAGGGCATCGGCACCTCTGCGCCGATCATCTACCTGTCGATGAAGGGCCACCACCAGATCGTCGGCCGCGAGGTCATCCTCGACTTCATCCCCGCCGACGTCGTCTGCGCCGGCATGCTGCTGACGCTCGCGGAGCTCCTCGAGGGCACCGCAAAGCCCGTCTATCAGTACGGCGGCAGCGACGTGAACCCGAAGACGAGCGCGCAGTTCGGCGAGCTCATCGCGCTGTACAAGCGGAAGTACTTCCAGCGCACGGGCAAGGGCAACCCGTTCCTCAACTTCTTCCAGCAGCATTTCGAGCCCGCCATCGTGACGATGGATCGCTTCGACGCGGTCGGCCCCGGCGCCCTCGCGCGCGGCGCCAAGACGCTCGCGAAGATGCTGAAGAGCGCGCCCGGCCCGGCCCGCGGCGTGACGAAGCCCATCGCGAGCGCCCTCGAGGCGCAGGCGCGCACCGAAGAGAAGATTGATCACATCATCCGGCTCTTCGCGCCGTTCACGTGGGACCAGAAGGGCCCCTTCTCGTGCGCCAACGTGCGCCTCGCGTACGACCGCCTCTCCGCGGAGGACCGGGCGAAGATCGACTGGGAGCCCGAGAAGATCGACTGGACGGACTACTGGATGAACCAGCACATGCCGGCCATGGAGAAGCGCGTCGTCCCCTGGATGGACGAGCGTTACAAGCGCGAGCTGAAGCCGCTCAAGTCGCACGAGACGCTCTCCTCGCTCGTCGATCAGATGGCGGAGCGGCACGAGCACGCCCTTGCGATGGGTCGCCTCGAAGACGACGGCATCGCGCGTACCACCTTCCTCGACGTTCGCGCGCGTGCGAACGCGACTGCCGCCCGCCTCACGAAGATGGGCGTGAAGAAGGGCGACCGCGTCGTCCTCTCCGGGCACAACCACCCCGACTGGCCGATCGCCTTCTTCGGCATCGTCCGCGCCGGCGCGACCGCCGTGCCGATCGATCCTGCGCTCGAGCCGAAGCTCTTCGCCAACGTGGTGCGCGAGAGCGAGGCGAAGATCGCCCTCGTCGACGCGAAGGTGAAGGACGCGATCGAGCGCGAGCTCGGCTCCGTCATGCTTCAGCTCCTCTCCGACGTCACGACCGCGGATCCGCAGCTCGCGCGTCCCCTCGTCGACGTCAACGACGACGACGTCGCCTCGCTCATCTACACGAGCGGCACCACCGGCACGCCGAAGGGCGTCATGCTCACGCATGCGAACTTCACGTCACTCATCGCCGCGCTTGCGCCGCTCTTCCCGCTCGGCCCGAACGACCGCGTGCTCAGCGTGCTCCCGATCCACCACACGTTCGAGTTCACGTGCGGCATGCTCCTGCCGTTCTCGCGCGGCACACGCATCGTCTACCTCGACGAGCTCAAGGGCGACCGCGTCTCGCAGGCGCTCAAGGAGGCACGCGTCACGGCGATGGTCGGAGTGCCCGCCGTGTGGCAGCTCCTCGAGCGGCGCATCCTCTCGCAGGTATCCGCGCGCGGTCCGATCGTCGAGAAGATCTTCGACGTCGCGTCCGATCTCAACCGGCAGCTCTCGAAGAACACCGGCATCGATCTTGGCAAGGTCCTCTTCGGACCGGTCCACGCCGGGCTCGGCGGCAACATCAAGTACCTCATCTCCGGCGGCGCCGCGCTCCCGAGGGACACGCAGGAGCTCTTCGCCGGCATCGGCCTGAAGCTCATCGAAGGCTACGGACTCACCGAGGCCGCGCCCGTGCTCACCGTCGCGAAGCCGGGCTCGCCCGCGGGGCAGGTCGGCAAGGCGATCCCGGGTGTCACGATCAAGATCGACTCCCCGGACGAGAACGGCGTCGGCGAGGTGCTCGCGAAGGGCCCGAACGTCATGGCCGGCTACACCGACGCGGAAGCGACGAAGGAGGTGAAGTCGGAGGACGGCTGGCTCCACACCGGCGATCTCGGCAAGCTCGATCGGCAGGGCCGTCTCGTGCTCGTCGGGCGCGTGAAGGACGTCATCGTCACGGTGACCGGCGAGAACGTCTACCCGGACGACATCGAGCGCATCATCGGCAAGGTCCCGCACGTGGCGGAGCTCGCCATCGTCGGCGTGAAGGGCCGCGCGGGCGGCGAGCGCGTCGGCTGCATCGCGGTGCCGGAAGAAGACGAGACGCTCGACCGTGCGACCC
Organism: Labilithrix sp.; assembly: GCA_046351255.1. Classification (GTDB taxonomy): domain Bacteria; phylum Myxococcota_A; class Polyangia; order Polyangiales; family Polyangiaceae; genus Labilithrix. The sequence continues at coordinate 260,203 of JAXLYU010000017.1, read as the reverse complement.
GCCGCGAGCGCGCGGAGAGCGCGCTGCGCACCGCCATCGGCAAGCTGCCGTACGCGCGCCAGCCCACGATCGTGCACTTCTACGACGCGCCGCTGCCGAAGACGGCGACACGCAAGGTGAAGCGCAACGAGGCGCGCGCCATCCTCGAGCGCATGATGCAGGCGACGGCGCGTTCGGAAGAAGGCGACACGCCGACGACCCAGGTGCGCATCGCCATCGCCGCGGTGAAGAACCGCAAGGTGTCGGACATCCACGGCGAGAGCACGATGGGCGACGATCTCGCCTTCGACTCGCTGTCGCTGACCGAGCTCCTCGTCGCGCTCGAGGCCAAGTACGGCACGATCGAGCCGAAGGACCTCCAGAACTGCCGCACCGTCGCCGACGTCGAGAACCTCGTCGGCACCGAGCGCGCGTCGCTCCGGCCGGCGCAGATCGTCAAGTCGCGCTACCAGATCGAGGGGCGCCGCGAGGACGACGACGGCAAGAAGCCGCTCGTGCTGCCGGAGCCGATCCAGGAGCGCGGCAAGCAGATCATCGGCAAGTTCCAGGAGCTCTTCTACGGCGAGATGATGCGTTCGCGCATCGTCGGACGCGCGTTCATCCCGCACAACCGCAACACGATCGTGATCGCGAACCACGCGTCGCACCTCGACATGGGCTTCGTGCGCCACGCGCTCGGCACCTACGGCGAGGACATCACGACGCTCGCGGCGCAGGACTACTTCTTCGAGAAGAACAGCCTACAGCGCGCGTTCTTCGAGAACCTGACGAACCTGAAGGCGGTCGATCGCAAGGGCGGCCTCCGCGCGAGCGAGCGTCAGGCGGGGGAGATCCTCTCGTCCGGCAAGACGATGCTCATCTTCCCCGAGGGCACGCGCTCGCAGGACGGCGAGGTGAAGGAGTTCAAGCCGCTCCTCGGTCACCTCGCGCTGACGTACGGCGTCGACATCCTCCCGCTCTATCTCGCAGGCGCGTACGAGGCCATGCCAAAGGGCTCGAAGATCCCGCTGAAGCGCGATCTCGAGGCCCGCATCGGTCCGCCGATCACGGTGGCCGACATGCGCCGCCTGACCGCCGGCCTCTCGTCCGGCGATGCCTCGCGCGAGATCTCGAAGCTCGCGCATCGCGCGGTGCTCGCGCTGAAGGCGGGTACCATCCTCGATGTCGCGCGCCTGAAGAGCCTGAACGAGGAGGAGCCGAAGGAGCACCCTCTCGTCACGCTCTTCAACGAGCTGCAGGGCAAGTTCCAGAAGGGCGCGGTCGACAAGCCCGTCTCCTTCTATTTCACGCTCGGCTCGGACGAGATGGCGAAGTGGACGGTGGTCGTCTCGAAGGAGAGCTGCGACGTGAAGCTCGGCAAGCCCGCCGGCGGCACGGCGGACTGCGTGCTCAAGACGAGCGCGGACATCTTCACCAAGATCGTCCGTGACGCGTACATGCCCGGCCCCGCCGAGTTCATGTCCGGCGCCATCAAGTCGAACGACGTGAGCCTGCTGATGACCTTCCAGAAGGTCTTCGCCCTCTCGTGAAGCGCGTCCTGGTCGCGTCGGCGCTCCTGCACCTCGCGGTGTTCGGCGCCCTCGCGCGGACGCGCCCGGCCGCGACGGTGTCCGTCCCTGCGCCCGCCCTCGAGGAGATGACGGTCGAAATGGAGCGCGACGCGCTGACGCCCGCGCCCGTCCCCGCCCCCACGTTCGATTCGCCCGCGCCGGTGGCGGCCGTGAGCACGCCCGCGCACCCGAGCAGCGGCGTGGCCAGCGCTCCGATGAGCGTCTCCTCCGCGGCGCCCGCCTCCTCCGCGGGGGTGGAGCCGGTCGCGGGTGCAAACACGGACTGGGTCGTGAACCTCGGCGCCGGCGTCGAGGGCTCGGGCCTCCCGGGCCCGCCGCGCGGCGCGAATCCCTTCCTGACGCGCCCCCCCGCCGACGGCTCCGGGGCGCCGGATCCGAACGCGCGTCGCAAGGACAACACGCTGAAGGGTGCGCTCCTCGCCGCCGACGCCGCGAAGGGCCTCGGGCCAGACGGTCCCGTCTTGCGGGCGCTCGAGGACGAGACGCGCTCGAGCCTCGCGCCGCTCCGCGGGAACGCGACGTTTCGCGCGATCGTCGATGCCACCGGCACCGTCACCGCGCTCCACATCCTCGATCAGAACGGCGGGCCGGGCTGGGACGACGCGCGCGACCGTGCCTTCGCCGCGCTCCAGAAGAAGAAGCTCGAGATGCACGGCACGAGCGGCGCGACGATCGACATCCGCGTCGAGTCGGAGCTGCGCCTGCCGAGCGGCCAGACGAGCCACGGTGACGTGGGCGTCCAGGACGGCCGCCTCACCCTCACCGGCGATCTGTCGGACGTCGGCTCACGCCCGACGCGGGTCGTGAAGGCGCGACTCTCGAGCTACACGCCGCTCTAGGTCCACCCCGGTATCACGGGACATCGCGTTCGGCACGGCCCTCGGAGGCTGCTTCTGACTCAGCGCCCGCGCAGGAGCTCGAGGCCGCGCTGATAGCGGCGGAGCTCCGCGGTCGTCGTCTGCAGCTTCGTGTTCTTCGGCTTGCAGGCGGACGCCGGCTGTGAGGCCCGGCAGTCCGCGCTCACCCACGCGCACGTGCCCTTCTGGGGAACGCCGCCCGACATCTCGCAGCGGAACTTCTGCGCGCAGCCGGAGAAATCGCACTCGAGCGAGCGATCGTTCGCGCCCTTCATCGGCGAGAACGGCGCGCCGGACTCGGCCGCGGCGAAGAGGTTGGTCTTGCAGCGATCGAACCACGTCGCGTCCTTGGACGCGTTGCAGAAGAAGTCGGCGAGGACCTCGTCGAGATCCTCATCGGAGGAGCCGAGGTCGACCGCCTTCGTCGATGGCCGGGACAGGAGGCTCGTGGCCATGCCCTTCGCGCAGGTCTCGGCCGGATCCGCGTAGTCGCAGAAGAACTTGTAGTAGTTGAGCCCGTACTGGAAGCCGTCCGCCTGGGACCAGACGCCGAAATACGGCGCGTTCTCCGGCTTCATGCGGATGCACGCGCCGTCGGAGCAGGCAGGCGCCGACGCTCCGAACGAGAGGCGGTTCGTCGAGACCTTCGTGACGCCGGGAGGGGCGCGACCGTCGTCGTTGGGATACCAGCGGCCGTCGCTCATCGGCGCTTCGAAGTTCGATGCGCTCAGCGCGCCCGAGACGGGAAGCTTCCAGAGCTTCGAGAGCTTCGCGGCCGTCTCGACGCCGCCGTTGCAGCCGTTGAGCGTGACGTACGGGTGGCGGTCGCGTGCGAAGTTGTCCGCGAGCGACGCGAGCTCCGCGGGGGGCGCGAGGACGCGATCGGGAGTGTCGTCCTCGAGGAGCGCGCCGAACGGCGACGAGTGACCGAAGAAGTCGATGCTGGCGATGCTCGTGAAGCGGTCCATCGCGGCCGTGAGCGTGGTCGCGTCGAGGGTCGCGAGCTCGGCGATCATCGTCTCGCCGAGGCCTTCGCGCTTGATGACGGTCGCGCCGGTCTTGCCCACACTGGCGGCCGAGACGTCCTTCGTCACGAAGAGGATGATCTGATCGCCCGGGTAGAGCTCTGCGTACCGGCGCGCCATCGTCGTCGCGGCGTGGAGCGGCAGCTCGCCGAGGTGCGCCGAGTCGCCGACGATCATGAGGTGCGTGGTGCGGGACAGGTCCGTGATGCCCTGGCGGTTGAAGACGGCCACGAGATCGTCGGTCGTGCCCGCCGCCGTCTCGTCGGAGGCGGTCGCGGCGCACGCTGGGACGAGGAGCGCGAGCGACAGGGAGAGAAGCAAGGAACGCATCGTGCGTGTCGTATGATGTGCGACAGAAGCGTTCGCAACTGAAATCCCGGTGGAGTAGACTGCCCGCCCGATGCGGGGGGTCCTTTTCATTTCCGCGCTCGCTCACCTCGCGGTCTTTGCGTGGCTCGCGAGCGCGCCGGCGCTGGTCCACGAGCCACGCGCGCTCGAGCCGGCGCATGTCGACGAGGTCACCATCGAGATGGAGACGGAGGCGATCGCGCCGCCGGTCCACGCGCCGATGGGTGAGGCAGTAGCGATGGCGGTCGCTCCGCCGCGGCGCGATCCAAGGAACGTCGAGGTCGCCCCCGCACCGTCGGGCCTCGATACACCGCCAGACACCGCGCCCTACGCGAGCAACGGCACCATCCTCGTGTTCGCGCCGAACATCGGCCTCGGCAGCGCGAACCCCTTCCTCGTGAACGGCGTCGACGCCGGTAGCGGGAGCGGCCACCGGCCGGGCAGCGTTGCCTCGGTCGATCCGATGTACGTCCCGCCGGAGAAGCGCGCGGAGCAGGCGGTGAAGGACGCCCTCCGCGCCCGCGATCAGCGCATCGGCCTCGGCCTCGAAGGCCCCGTCGTTCACGCGCTCGAGGACGCAACGCACGCCGGCTTCGCGCCGGACCGCGGCAACGCCACGTTCCTCGCCGTCATCGACGAGCGCGGGCTCGTGATCGATCTGAAGGTGCTCTCGTCGACCGCCTCTGGCGCGAACGGCGCGCGCGGATGGGAAGACGTGCGCCAGCGCGCGGTCCGCTCGCTGGCCACCGCGAAGATCGACATGCGCGGCGTGAAGCGCGCGGAGCTGAGGATCGCGGTCGAGTCCGAGGTCCTCCTTCCGAGCGGAAACAAGCCCGACGGCCCGAAGATCCAGAGCGACGTGAAGCCGAACCCCATCATCATCCAGAGCAACGCGCCGCCGTCGCCCGGCAACGCGGACGCGGTCGCGGCGGCGGAGGTCGCGCAGTTCGACGTCACCGATGTCGGTGCGAAGAAGCAGCGCGTCGTTCACGCAAAGCTCGTGCTGATCACCACGCGGTGATGGGGGTATCCTCCGGCCGTGCGTCCGGATGCGAAGAAGACCGCCAGCGAGCGTGTCGGCACACGGATCGGTGAGAAGTGGCTACTCGACCGGCTGCTCGGCATCGGCGGATGCGCCTCGGTGTACGCCGCGACGCACCGGAACGGCGCCAAGGCGGCGGTCAAGATCCTCCATGCGCACGCATTCGAGGACGAGACGATCCGCACGCGCTTCATTCGCGAAGGCTACGTCGCGAACAAGGTCGGTCATCCGGGGGTGGTCTCGGTCCTCGACGACGACGTCACCCCCGAAGGCCTTCCCTACCTCGTGATGGAGCTCCTCGACGGGCGCTCGCTCGATTTGCACCGGAAGGACGGACCGATGCCCATCGAGGAGGCCCTGCGCATCGGCGACCAGGTCCTCGAGGTCCTCGAGCGCGCGCATGCCGAGGGGATCGTCCATCGCGATCTCAAGCCCGCGAACCTCTTCCTCACCGCCACGAACCAGGTGAAGGTCCTCGACTTCGGCATCGCCCGCCTCGTGCAGGCGACCGCGACGGAAGAGGGCGCCTCCAGTGCGACCGCGACGGGCCTCGTCCTCGGCACCGCCGCGTTCATGCCGCCGGAGCAAGCACGCGCGCGCTGGAACGAGGTCGACGGGCGCGCCGACCTGTGGGCGCTCGCGGCCACGATGCTCGCGCTCATGCTCGGCCGTCGCCCGCGGATCGCGGCGACTCCGTCGGAGGACTTCCTCCTCGCGATGACGGAGCCGATGACGCCCGCGCGGACGCTCTTGCCCGAGCTCACCCCGTCGGTCGCGACCGTGCTCGATCGCGCGCTGGCGTTCAAGCGCGAGGACCGCTGGCCCGACGCGGCCACCATGCGCGAGGCCCTGCAGACGGCGGTCAAGGATCCGAACGCGACGTTCGAATCGAAGCGCCTCAAGGGCACCCTCGTGATGGCCAACCTGCCGCTCCCGCCGCCGCCGTCGTCGTCGCGCAAGGAGGTCACACCGAAGCGGCTGAAGGCCACGCTCCCGATGACGGCCGACTCGTCGAAGATGATCGCGGTGGCGGTCGCGGCGGCGGATGCGTCGAACGCCCCCGCGCAGCCGAGCTCGCCGGCGAAGAAGAGCGAGACCCCGGCCCCGCCCCAAGTGAAGGCAGAGGCTGGATCGCTCAAGATGCTCGTGTCAGTCCTTCTCTTCGTCGCGCTGGCGCTCGGAGGCTACGCCCTCCTCCGCCTCGTGCATCGCTAGGGCGCGTGCCGGCGGCGAGAGAGCCGCTCTTCAGCGCCTCGCGGTGCGCGTCGCGCGGAGACGCGAAGAGTGCCTCCCGCGTGCGCGCCTGCCTTGCGCCGCTGTTGTCATGTCCTGGCGAAGCTCGACCACGCCGACGCCGCTCGGAGACGCTGAACGTACCGATGGGTCGGAGCGCGCAGATCATCGAGTCGAGCACGGCGTTCGGGCGGTCGTAGCCGCGCGCGCCTGCACCGCTGAGTCGTGTCAGAAGGTACCGGCGACGCCGAACGGTGACGGCAGGATGCGGATCTTTCCCGCGCTCGAGGTGGGCTCGGCCTTCTGCGGATTGAGGAGGCCGTAGACGAGGATGCCGGCGCCGATGCCCGCCACGACGAACGCGCCGGTGGAGATGTTGCCCATCAGGACGCCACGATCGATGTCGTCCCAGAGCCCATCCACCTCTTCACGGCACTTCGTTCCCCCGTTGTCGCAGCGAGACTCGGCGTCGCTCTTGATGCTGAACGCCATGATGCCGGTGATGGTCCCGACCGCGAGCCCGACCGCCGCGATGCCGCCGCCGACCCAGACGAGGGTGTTGGGCTTCGTCTCGTCGTTCTTGCCCTTGTCCTTGTCGTTTGGAGGCGGGGGCGAGACCGGCGCGCCCGCGAGCTCGAGCTCGATCGACTTCGTCTCGCCTTCCGCGAGATCGAGCGCGGTGCGCTTCTCGTCCGTGCCGAGCGTGGCCACGATCTGGTGCTTGCCCGGGTTCACCTTGAGCGGCACGCCGATGCTCGATGCGGAGATCTCGCCGTCGTCGATCTTCACCTTCGCGTCCTTCGGCACGCTCACGGTGAGCGTCGCGAGGCGCGGCGCGATCGCGTCCGCGAGCTTCTTCGCGTCGCGCCGGGCGTTCTCGAACGCGGGCGACTCGTTCGCCTGCTTCGGATAGCGCGACGCCTCGAGGTACGTCTGGCGCGCCTCGACGAGGAGGCCGAGCGTCTCCTGCGTCTTGCCGAGATCGAGGCCGGTCGTGGGCACGTGCATGATCGCGTGCGCCTTCTCGAAGTCGGCGAGCGCTTCCTTGTTCTGCCCGTTCTTCTTCTTCTCGCGACCGGACAGGAGGAGGGTGCGCGCGGTCTCCTTCTCCGCCGCCGTGGGCTCGGCGGCGGCGGTTCCGGTCAGCGCGAGGACGACCGCGATGGCGCCGAACGTCCGGCGCACGACCCTCGATTCAGAAGCCAACATCGTCCGCAGGATCGCCCTTGGGCTTCGGCCCGGGAGCGGGTCGCGTGGTGGGTGCGGCCGGGCGGTGCGTCGGGCCGGCGACGACCGGCTTGACGGTAGGCTTCGCCGCCGGCGCCGCCGGTTGAGGCTGAGCCACCGTCGGCGTCGCGGGCAGCGGCTGGGTCATCACCGGCGGCGGCGACGTCATTGCCGGAGCCACCACGGGCTGCGGGATCGGCGCCGGCTGCGGCTGCACGACGGGCGGCGGCGGGGTCGGCCACATCTGCTCGGGCTGCGTGGCCGCGCTCGGACGAAGCCCGTAGCCGACCTTGAACGAGAGCCCCACGAGCACGACACCGAGCGTGGCGACGGCGATGACGGTCCACTTGAGACGCGGGCCGCGACCATACGGCGACTGCGTGTTGGCGGTGGGACCGAGCGTGGCGCCGACGACGTCGAGACTGCTCATCGACGTGCTGGTGGTCAGGTTCGTGGAGTAGATCGGGATCGGGACGCTGCTGTTGCCGCCGGGCACCGACGGCGGCCCCACGGGCAAGCTGCTCACCGAACCTGGCGGCAGGTGCGGGCCCGTGGCGAGCCCCATGATCGCGGCGCGCCGGTTCGTCGTGTAGACCGCGTCGCCGAAGGCCATGCCGAGCGTGTCGGCGAGCTCGCGCGCGGTGGCGAAGCGGTGCATCGGCTCGCGGGCGAGCGCGCGCTCGACCCACGCGTCGAGCGCGAGCGGCAGATCGGGCCGCGCGGTCGATATTTTCGGCCTTTCGCCGTGCATGATCGCATGCGCGATGTGAGCGATGTGCGAGCCGCGGAACGGCGGCGCGCCCGTGAGCATGTGAAACGCGAGGACGCCGAGGGCCCAGAGATCGGTGCGGTGATCGATCTGCGCGATCCCGTCCATCTGCTCCGGGCTCATGTACGCGGGCGTACCGAGGAGCGCGTTGGTGGCGGTCATCGTCTCGTCTTCGAGGCGCTTCGCGATGCCGAAGTCGACGAGCTTCACGAACGGTCGCGGGTTGCCCGTGACGAGGAACACGTTCGCGGGCTTGATGTCGCGATGGACGATGCCGCGCTCGTGGGCCTTCGTGAGCGCCGCGGCGAGGCCCTCGACGACGTGCATCACCTCGTCGGGCGGGAGCTGCTGCCGCGCGCGCATCTCCTTCGCGAGGTCATTGCCCTCGAGCCACTCCATCACGAGGTAGGGGATGCCGCTCTCGGTGATGCCGTGGTCGAGCGTCTGCACCACGTGCGGGCTTCGAACCTGAAGCGTCGCGAGGACTTCGCGCTCGAATCGGGCGCATGCGTCCTGGTCGCTCGCGAGCTGCTCCGAGAGGAACTTCACGACGACCTCGGTGCGAAGCTTGTTATGCGTCGCGAGCCAGACGGTGCCCATGCCACCAGCCCCAAGGCGACGGACGAGCGTGATGTCGCTCGTGACTTCGTAGCCTGGGCGGAGGGCCCCCATGCCCTCGATTATACCCACGGAATCCCGCCCGAGGGCGCTTCCGTGTCAGGGTTTCATCACCGGCGGAGGGGTGGAAAACCGAGGCGTGTCCGCCTCCCGGGCCTTTCGCCCGAGCACGAGCGCGATGGTCATCAGGATGATGATGAAGATGGCGGCGACCGCAAATCCGAGCATCATCCGCATGCGCCGGCGCTTTCGCCGCTGCTCACGCCTCAAGCTCGATCGGGATTGTTTCTGCGGCGCCGGCGCCACCACGCCTGGGATGGGTATTGGGGGAGCCGGCATGGGCGCCGCTGGACGTACACGGTCGCTCCTTGTGGGCGCGAACGGTCCCGCTCGGCCTCCCATCGTGGGACCGACGATGGGAGGGAGGCTCGGGAGCGCGAGCTCTCCACGCTCGGCGCGACCGGTCAGGATGCTCTGCAGCGTCTGCGACTCGAGGTCGAGCGGCTGCGACTGCTCCTCGAGCGACGAGACGAGCGTGGCGCGCTCGTAGAGATCCGCATGCGCTGCTTGCGCGATGTACGCACCGACCTCGTCGTGATGCGCGGGCGACAGCGCCTGCGCAAGGCGGTCCGCCATCTCTGCCGCCGAGGACCAGCGATCCTCGCGGATGCGAGAGAGCGCGCGGAGCACGACGTGATCGACCGCGGGAGGCAGCGGCTCGTCCGCGAGCATGCTCGGCGGATCGACCGTGCCCTCGAAGATCTGCGCCACGAGCTCTTCCTCGCGCTTGCCCGTGAAGAGCCGGCGCCCGACCAGCGCCTCCCACAGCACCACGCCCGCGGCGTAGACGTCGGCTCGGCAATCGACGGCGTCGCCCACCGCCTGCTCCGGAGGCATGTACGCGAGCTTGCCCTTGATCTCGCCGCGCATCGTCACGTGGCGCTGCGACGAGGCCTTCGCCACGCCGAAGTCGAGGATGCGCGAGACGCCGTCGGTGCCGACGAGCACGTTCTGCGGGGAAATATCGCGGTGCACGACGTTGAGCGGAAAGCCGTTGCCGTCGACGAGCTGGTGCGCGGCGTGGAGCCCGCGGAGGAGATCGCAGACGATCGCGCTCACGACGCGCGGCGGGATCGACGAGCGCGACTTCATCCCCAGCTCGAGGAGGCGCGCGAGCGAGACGCCCGGCACGTACTCCATGACGATGAGCAGCTTGCCCCCCTCGTTCGCGACGTCGAGTGTCTGCACCACGTTCGGATGCTTGATCCGGGCGGTGAGCGTCGCCTCGTCGAGGAACATCGTCGTGAACGCCTCGTCCTCGGCGAGCTCCTGCTTCATGCTCTTGATCGCGACGAGCTCGCGACGGCGCCCGGATCGCCTGGATTTGCGTCGTCCGATGAAGACGGTCGCCATCCCGCCTTGCGCAAGCTCTCCCAGGAGCTCGTAGGGCTCGGCGCTGGCGGTCGACACGCGTCCCGATACTACACGACCCTCAGGGGCACGCTTCAATCGTCACGGACGTGATCGCGAACATCGACTGCCCGGCGGTGTTGAAGCCGGTGGCGGCCGTGATGCCGACGTACCCCGTCAGGCTCGGGGTGGCGGCAAGGTCATCCATGTTGCCGTTCGAGGCGAGATGGAGGTTGTTCGGCGTGAGGACCATCGTGAGCGCGCCGCGGTCGTGCGTGTAGTCGCCCGGCTGGTTGCCGTTCGTGTCACAGATCCCGGAGACCCCGGAGATCGCCTCGAGGAAGTCGTTGCTCTGGAGGCGCAAGCCCGCCGCCACGCCCTCGAGGCCGCTCGAGCAGATGCCGTAGTTCGGCCCCTGATCGCCGACCTTCCACGTGGGGTTCGACTTCACCCAGGCGATCGCGAGGCCCGCGCCCTTGGCGGCGCTCTCCTCCACCTCGTAGTGGACGACCACGCTGAGGGTCTTCGCCCACGAGAGCGACTGCTTCAGCCAGAGCCCGCCGATGTTCGCCTCGGCATTGATGTCGGTCAGCTCCACGCGACCGTTCTTCTGCTCGGCCGAGCCGGCGAGCTGCCACCGGGCGTCGAGCGGCACGTTGAACGACTGCTCGATGAGCACGCACTGGTTCGACGGCCCGGCCTCGACGTCTCTCGCCGCGTCCTCGTCTCCACCGGCGTCCTCGATCGGGGCGGCGCCGTCCGGCGGCGGCGCGCTGCTGCCGTCCGGCAGCGTCGCGCCCCCTTCCGCGCCCAGCGTGGCCGTGCCCTCCGGCGGCACGCCAATCACGCCGATCCCGCACGCGGCCAGGGCGAGGGCAAGCGCGAAAGCCACGTTTCGGCGCATCTCCCCATGGTACCGCGTCTTTGCTTGATGGCTCAGCGGCTCACGACTACGAAAGGGAGCGTGAGCCGCTATCTCGTTACAGGTGCTACGGGATTTCTCGGGCGCCACCTCGTGCGGACGCTCCTCGATCGAGGCGAATCGGTCACCGCGCTCGTGCGAAAGAAGGCCGACCTCCCGGAGGGCGTCACGCAGGCGATCGGCGACGTGCTCGAGCCCGAGTCGATCGAGCGGGCGCTCGCCGGAGTCGAGGGCGTCTTCCATTGCGCGGGCAAGGTCTCGCGCAAGCCCGAGGACGCGGAGGCGCTCTACAAGCTCCACGTCGACGGGACGAAGTGCGTCATCGCCGCGATGAAGAAGCGCGGCGTGCCGAAGCTGGTCCACGCCTCGACGAGCGGCACGATCGCCGTCGGCGACGATCCGGATCGCGTCTACACGGAGGAAGACGAGGCGCCCATCGGTCTCCTCCAGCGCTGGCCGTACTACCGCTCGAAGCTCTTCGCAGAGCAGGCCGCGCTCGCCGCGAACGGCGACGACCTCACCGTCGTCAGCGTGAACCCGACCATCCTGTTCGGCCCGGGCGACGTGAACGGCTCGTCGACGGAGGACATCCGCCTCTTCCTCGAGCGGAAGATCCCGGCCATCCCGCCGGGCGGCCTCTCGTACGTCGACGCGCGAGACGCCGCGCTCGCGATGGCGCTCGCGATGCAGAAGGGCATCGGCGGTCGCCGCTACCTCATCGGCGCGTGCAACCTCACGATCAAGGAGTTCTTCGCGCGGCTCGAGCGCGTGTCAGGCGTGCGCGGGCCGATCCTGCCGATGCCGCGCCAGGGTCGCGAGATCGCGAAGACGGGCGCCGACATGCTCGAGAAGCTCTCGGAGCGGCTCGGAATCCCCGTGGCCGTCGATCCGGTGAGCCTCGATATGGCCCACTTCTACTGGTACCTCGACGCCTCGCTCGCCGAGAACGAGCTCGGCTGGATGCCGCGCGATCCCGTCGTCACCCTCGTCGCGACGGTGCGCGACCTCGAGGAGCGCGGCGTGGTCTGGCCGCAGACGGGCTCGAGCTTCCTCTCCTCGCTCCGCCGGCGCATCACCAACGTTCGCGACGAAGTGTGATGGGGAAGCCCGTCCTCATCGTCAACCCGAAGTCCGGGGGCGGTAACACGGGTCGCACGTTCGATGCGATCAAGACCCCGGTCGAGCGCGCGCTCGGCGCGTGCGACGTGCGCTTCACCGAGCGCGGCGGCCACGGCCAGGACCTCGCGCGAGACGCGGCGAACGAGGGCGCGGACCTCGTCATCGCGGTCGGCGGCGACGGGACGATCCACGAGGTCGTGAACGGCCTGATGCGCGCGTCGAAGAAGCCGGAGCTCGGCATCATCGGCCAAGGCACCGGCGGCGACTTCCGCAAGGCGCTCGACCTCGAGCACCGCCTCGATCGCTACATCGACGCGATCGCGAGCGGGAAGAAGCGCTCGATCGACGTCGGCAAGTTCTCCGGCGGCGGCAAGGACGAGCACTACTTCGTCAACATCCTCTCCGTCGGCATGGGCGGCCTCGTCGACAAGTACGTCGCCACCGCGCCACGCGCGCTCGGGGGCAAGGCGGCCTACTTCGGCGCGTCGCTGAAGGCGCTGCTCACGGCGCAGCTCGGCACCGTGAAGTGCACCGTCACGAACGACGGCAAGACCGACGAGCACACCATCCGCTCGTACATGATCGCGATCTGCAACGGCCGCTTCTTCGGGGGCGGCATGAAGGTCGGGCCGATGGCGAACGTCGACGACGGGGCCTTCGAGCTCGTCGCCCTCGGCGCCACCTCGAAGATCGGCTTCGCGCTCACGTCGGGCAGCATCTACTCCGGCGATCACGTCCGCCAGCCCGGCACGGTGCACCTCCGCGGTCAGAAGTTCCACCTCGAGCTCGTGAACCGCAGCGCGGAGGACGTGTACCTCCTCGACGTCGACGGCGAGCCGATGGGCAGCCTCCCGCTCGACATCGAGCTCGTCCCTCGCGCCATCACCCTGAGGGCCTGAGATGGACGTCTGGCTCATGCGCACCTCGCTCGTCGACTCGGGCACCGCCTACCTGAACGCGGAGGGCCGGCGCATCGTTCGCGCGCTCGGCACGAAGCTCAAGCTCTCCGACGAGCCGTCCTTCGATCCGCTCCTCGGGTTCGATCGCTTCGTCGTCTCGCCGGAGCCGGCGGCGGTGCAGACCGCGGAGCTATTTGCCGAGCGCACGGACTACGTGGGCCTGATCGAGACGCTCCCGCTCCTCGCGGATCCGAAATCGCCGGGCTCGGTGATCGTGTCGCAGCTCCTCCAGCGCGGCTCTTCCGTGGTGGTCGTGGCGGACGAGCCGATCCTGGCGACGGTGGGCGCGTTCCTCGTCGGCCGGCCGACGTTCCCGCCCGCCCTACACGGTCAGGTCTCGTTCGTGCGCGACCGGAAGCCGGAGTGGTTCTTGCGTCCCGGGGAGATCGGCCGTCAGGTCCTCCTCGTCGCATGAAACGAATCCTCCTCCCGCTCCTCCTCCTCGCCGCCTGCCACAAGGAAAAGCCGTACACCCCCGCGCCGCTCGCGCCGGGCGCGCTCGTCACGGGTGAGGCAGCCTTGGGCGACTGGACGACGGACGCGCCCGGCGTACGCCGCAAGATCACGCCCGCGGACATGCCCGCGCCGTTCGCGACGAAGTCCGCGCAGAGCTCGCCGAAGGAGGTCGAGCGACCCAGCGGCGCGATGCCGAAGGTGCCCGCCGGCTTCAAGGTCGAGCTCTTCGCGAGCGGCCTCACGAACCCGCGCATGATCCGCGCCGCCCCCAACGGCGACCTCTTCGTGGCCGAGTCCGAGAAGAACGACGTCGTCGTGTTCAAGAACGGCGAGGCGAAGCCGACCGTATTCGCGGCCGACCTCCACCAGCCGTTCGGCATCGCCTTCTATCCGCCCGCGGATCCGAAGTACGTGTACATTGCAAACACAGACTCCATCGTCCGCTTCCCGTACGCGGGCGGGGCGGTTCCGAGGGCCGATCAGAAGGAGGAGATCTACGGCAAGGTCTCCGGCGGTGGTCATCTCAAGGGCGGCGGCCACTGGACGCGCGACATCGCGTTCTCGAAGGACGGCACGAAGCTCTTTCTCTCGGTCGGATCGAAGTCCAACGTGAGCGACGACGCCGAGGAGGATCGCCGCGCGCGCATCTTCGAGCTCACGCCCGACGGCAAGAGCGAGCGCGTGTACGCGACCGGCATCCGCAACGCGGTCGGCATCGCGGTCCATCCCGACACGGGCGAGCTCTGGTGCTCGGTGAACGAGCGCGACGAGCTCGGCGACCACCTCGTGCCCGACTACATCACCAGCGTGAAGGACGGCGGCTTCTACGGCTGGCCGTGGTTCTACATCGGGCCGAACCAGGATCCGCGCCACGCGGGGAAGCATCCGGAGCTGAAGGACAAGGTCATCGTCCCCGACGTCCTCCTCCAGTCGCACTCCGCGTCGCTCGGCATGGCGTTCTACACGGGCACGCAGTTCCCGGAGACGTACCGCGGCGCGGCCTTCGCCGCCGAGCACGGCTCGTGGAATCGCGAGCGGCGCACGGGCTACAAGGTCATCACCGCGCCGATCCAGAACGGCAAGGCGACCGGCGAGTACGTCGACTTCATGACCGGCTTCGTCACGCCGGACGGCAACGTCTGGGGGCGCCCCGTCGCGGTGGCGGTCGGCAAGGACGGCTCGCTCTACGTGACGGACGACACGGGCAACGTGATCTGGCGCGTGACGTACCTCGGCGCGACGTGAGTCAGTTGCCGTGCGGGCCGGTGGCCTCGTAGACCTCGCGCACGAGGTCGATGCCCGGCTTCTTCTTGCCCTCGGAGATCGCCCACACCGTGTCGCGCATGATCTTGTTCACGGGCACCGCGAGGCCGTGCTCCTTCGCGTGCTCGACGATCTCGCCGTTGAGGAAGTCGACCGCGGGCGTGCGACCACGCTCGATCGCGGAGAGCATCGAGCTCTTCATGCGGCGGTAGCGGAAGCCGACCGCGAGGAGCAGCGCGTGCTTCGCGACGAGCGACGGCGAGCCCGCGGCCGTCGCCTCCTCTTCCGTGAGCGCGATCCAGTTGAGGTCGAGCGTGCCCGAGACCTTCTCCAGGCGAACGCCTTCCTTCCGCGCCACCTGCACCACCTCGGTCATGATCTCGAGGCCGAGACGGCGCACGATGCGGTGCTGCATGAGCACGCCGAGGCGGTCGCCGCCGATCGTGCCGAGCGAGGAGATGGCGCAGTTGATGGCGAGCTTGCTCCAGCGCTTGCCGCGGAGGTTCTGCGTGGTCTCGACGGGGCCCACCGCCTCGAGCGCGGTGACGAGGTCCTCTTCTTCCGCGCCGAAGGGCTCGCCCGCGGGATAGCCGAGCGTGAAGCCGCCCGAGGCCGTCTTCTCGTAGAGGCCCGGCTCCGGCATCGTCGCGCCCCAGCCCACGACCGCGCCGATGACGCGGTCGTCGCCGGCGATCTTCGCCACGCGCTTCTCGCAGAGGCCGTTCTGGAGGCACACCATCGCGCCGTCGTCCGCCAGGGCGGGGAGCGCCATCCGCGCGGCCTCCTCCACCGTCGGCGGCTGGGTCGCGAGGAGCACGTAGTCGAATCTCTCGCCCTCGGGGACACCCACCGTGACGCGGGCCCGGACGGTGCGCGGAGCGCCCTCGCCCACGACCTTCATCCCGCGCTCCTCGATCGCGGCCGCGATCTCCTTGTTCGTCGTCACCGCCGTGACGTCATGACCGAGCTCGGCGAGCGAGGCGGTGATGATGCCGCCGATACCGCCGCAACCCATGACCAGGAACCGAGACCCAGCGAGTACGTCCGCCATGATGCGGGCCTCATAGCACTTTCGGGCCTTTCGGCCAGCACGGTTATGGGCCATCCTGCGCGGGTTTCATGCGCATTTTCAGGCCTTTCATCGTCGCGGGACTGGCGCTCCTGGGCTCGACGAGCTGCGTCAAGCACCTCGCGACGCCCCCGCGGCAGGCCTCCCACGCCACCATCGACGCGCTGCTGGAGGACGACTGGGAGTACGCGATGCGGGAGAGTCCCACGTGGGCCTCGGAGCTCGGCGACCTGCGCTATGCCGATCGATGGCCCGACGTGAGCCTCCGGAGCGTCCGGAGCCACGCCTCGCACACGGGGGCGTCGCTGACGGAGCTACGCTCCCTGCGGGCGCGCGATCCAGACGATCTCTCGGGCAAGCTCTACGAACGCATGCTCGACGAGGAGCAGCGAGGCGAGCGCTTCCACCTCGAGGTCCTGCCCATCAACCAGCGCGGCGGGATCCAGACCGCGGACGAGCTCGCGGACGCGCTGCCCTTCAAGACGGACAAGGACTTCGCCGACTGGAACGCGCGCCTCCGCGCCTTCGGGACGTACGTCGATCAGACGATCGAGCTGCTCGCCGAGGGCGTCCGCCTCGGCATCACGCATCCACGTGTGGTGATGGAGCGCGTGACGCGTCAGATCGAGAGCCAGATCGTCGCGGAGCCGAGGAAGAGCCCGTTCTTCGCGCCCTACCGGCGCGAGGGACACGAGACGCTCGCGCGCGACGCGGAGCACGTGATTCGCGAGGTGGTCGTCCCCGCGTTCCAGCGGCTGCGGACGTACTGGGTGACTACCTATCTCCCGGCGTGCAAGCCGGAGGTCGGCGCATGGCAGTGGCCGGACGGCGCCGACGCGTACAAATTCCTCGTCAAGGTCCACACGACGCTCGAGGTGACGCCGGACGAGGTGCACGCGATCGGCCTCCGGGAGGTCGCGCGCATTCGCGGCGAGATGGAGAAGGCAAAGGAGCGCGCCGGCTTCAAGGGGTCGACGCCCGAGCTCTTCGCGTTCCTCCGCAGCGATCCCCAGTTCTTCTATCGCGACGGCGCCGCGCTCTTCGAGGGCTACCGGGCCATCGGGCGCCGCATCGATCCCCTCCTCCCTCGCCTCTTCTCGCGCCTCCCGAGGACGCCGTACACGGTGCAGGCGGTCCCCGACAACTCCGCGCCCGACACCACGACCGCGTACTACCGCGAGCCCTCGGCCGACGGCGCGCGGCCCGGGACGTACTTCGTGAACCTGTATCGCCCCGAGTCGCGCCCGAAGTGGGAGATGATGGCGCTCACGCTGCACGAGTCGGTGCCGGGGCATCACCTGCAGATCGCGATTGCGCAGGAGAACGCCTCGCTGCCCATGTTCCGGCGACACGGCAGCTTCACCGCGTTCGTCGAGGGCTGGGCGCTCTATGCGGAGAGCCTCGGCGACGAGCTCGGGCTCTACGACGATCCCTGGAGCAAGATCGGCCAGCTCTCGTACGAGATGTGGCGCGCGGTGCGGCTCGTCGTCGACACCGGCATCCATCACCTCAAGTGGGATCGCCAGCGCGCGATCGACTTCTTCATGGAGAGCTGCCCGAAGGCGCAGCTCGACGTGGAGAACGAGGTCGACCGCTACATCGTCTGGCCCGGCCAGGCGCTCGCGTACAAGATGGGCGAGCTGAAGATCAAGGAGCTCCGGCGAAAAACCAGGCTGGATCCGAAGGCCTTCCATGCCGCCCTCCTCGAGGATGGTCCCCTGCCGCTGGACGTGCTGGAACAGCGAATCGACTCGAAGACCCCGAAGGAGAAGGACACGCGATGACCCTCAGGACTTGGAAGGACGCCGTCGTCGTCATCACCGGCGCGGCCTCGGGCTTCGGACGTGCGTTCGCAGAGGAGCTCGCCCGACGCGGCGCGAACCTCGTGCTCTCCGACCTCGACAAGGCGAAGCTGCAGGAGACCTGCGACGCGATCGAGAAGAACGGGGGCAAGGCGCGCGGCGTCGTCCTCGACGTCCGCAAGAAGAAGGAGACGGTGGACCTCATCGAGAACGCGTTCAAGCTCGAGAACCGCCTCGACTACGTGTTCGCGAACGCCGGCATCGGCGTCTTCGGAGAGGTGCACCTCCTCGAGGACGAGGAGTGGGATCGCGTCGTCGACGTGAACGTGTGGGGCGTCATCCACACCGTGCGCCCCGCGTACAAGCTGATGGTGAAGCAGGGCTTCGGACACATCGTGAGCACGGCGTCGCTCGCGGGGCTCGTGGAGGCCCCCTTCCTCGCGCCGTACGCGCTCTCGAAGCACGCGGTGGTGGGCATGACGAAGACGATGCGCGTCGAGGGCGCGTCGAAGGGCGTGCGTGTGAGCGCGCTCTGCCCGGGCGCCGTGCGGACGCCCATCCTGACCGGCGGCACGTTCGGCGGCTCGATCTACCCGGGCATGACGACGGAGCGCGCGCTCGAGTGGTGGAAGCGCCTCGGCCCGATCATGGAGCTCGAGGACTTCACGCGCGAGGCGCTCGAGGGCGTGGAGAAGAACGAGGGCATCATCGTGCTGCCGAAGCGCAGCCACGTGCTCAAGAAGGTGCTCGACGTCCTGCCCGACTCCATCGGCGAGCTGGCGGCGCGAAAGATCTACGAGGCGTCCCTCAAGGACTTCCCCGAGATCGCTAGCGGGCGTTCAGCACCGACTGCGTGACGCAGCAGCCGCCCTTCTTCTCGATCGCGATCTCGAGCACCTTCACGCGCTCGTTCCAGAACTGCGTCTCCGCGGGCGTCGAGGCCTTCGACGCGTGCGCCTTCGCGCGCTCGAGCTCCGCGCGCCACGCGCTGATCACGTCCGCGGGGAGCTCGCCCCCGGCGAGGCTCTCCTTCGACTTCGCGAGGAGATCTGCCGGCGTGCGCAGCGTGTAGCCGAGGCCGCCGAGCACCATGTCGACGGCGGGGCGATCGAACACGTCGACGTACGCGAGGATCTTCTTCGGCCGGCCGTGACGGATCGTGGCGTCGGCGGTGAGGTGCTGCATCCACCCCCGGCGGCGCGAGGCGAGCGGATCGCCCGCGCGATGACGGACGGCGGAGGTCTCCGCGAGGAGGATCTTCTCGGAGAGCTCGAGGCCGTTCGCTTGCTCGAACGTGTAGAGCTTCGGCTGGCGGAGGAGGTCCGTCTCGCGCTCCTCGATGCCGCGCTCGTCCGCCGGCTCGACGGGCGCGGGCGGCGCGGCGAGGTCCTCGAAGCGGAACCAGTCGATGGGCTCGACGGACGCTCCCTTCGCGCGCGCGAGCCAGCTCACGTACGTCATCTCGAACGACGCGTCCTCGAGCTTGTCCTCGCGAAAGGGATCGACGCGCGCGGCGACGAGCACGAGGTCCGGCTTGAACACGGCCATCGCCTCCGCGAGCTTCGCCAGCGGATAGCGGCTCTCCGCTAGGTGGAGCTTGCCGATCGTGCCGACGACCACCGCCTGGTGATCGGGCTCCGGCGGCGGGGGAGGCGGCGGGCACTTCGGCGTGCTCTCGGCCGGTGGCGTGCACGCGGCCGCGAGCAGCAGCAGCGCCGTCGCGATGAGGCGTTTCAACGTGGACCGGGCTCAGATCGCGGCGACGCGCGTCATCAGCCGACCGCAGAGATCGGACGCCGGGTTCTTGGCGCGCTCGAGGGCGAGGCCCTGGCGGAACATGTTCGACGCCGCCTGATCGTTGCCGATGAGGAGGTGGCAGATGCCGAGCATCTCGTAGTCCTCGGCTTCGTTGTGCGTGGAGACGAGCTCGGTGAGCGCGGGGATCGCGGCGCGGTGCGCTTCGACGAGGCGCGGGCTCGGGTTTCCGTGACGCTTCGCCAGGATCAGGAGCTTCAGCGCCTGGCGCTGATCCTCGGGCTTGTTCGCGCCGAACTCGGGTGCCGCGTAGAGCTTCCCGTATCCGTCGTACGAGCCCTCCGTGTCGCCACCGCGCTGGGTGGACATGATGGCCTTCACCGAATTGACAAGGAACTCCTTGCTCATGGAGCCCAGAGTACCGCGCGGCCGCAGTTAGTGCGCGTATTTCACGCTACAGCCGTAGGCCTTGGTCTCAGCCGTAGCGGGAGCCTTGCCCGCTGCCACCGCCGCGATCGCCTCGTCGACGTAGGAGACCAGCTTGCCGCCGGCGGGCGCCTCGCCTTCGCCGTCGGGCGAGTTGTCGACCGCGCCGCGGTACGCGAGGTTGCCAGCCGGATCGACGACCATGATGTGCGGGGTGTTGGTGGCGCCGTACTGGGTCCCGACCGCGCCCGACTCGTCGAGGAGGATCGGGTTCGTCATCGAGAAGAGCTTCGCGCCCTCGCGGTTCGCCTCTACGCCCGCGCCCTGCTTGCCCTGCGCGCCCGAGTTGATGGAGAGCCACACGACGCCGCTCTTCGCGTGCTTCGCGGCCGCTTCCTTGAGCGAGCCCTTCGTGTGCGACTTCTTCACGAACGGGCAGCCCGGGTTGAACCACTCGAGCACGACCGTCTTGCCCTTGAAGGAGGAGAGCTTCGTCTCCTTGCCGTCGAGATCCTTCAGGGTGAAGTCGGGCGCGGGCTTGCCGACCTCCGCCTTCGGGGCGTCCGCAAGGGCGGCGGGCGCCGCGTTCGGCGAGGCGGCCTTCGCCTCGGTGCTCTGCGACGCCGTCGTCTGCGTCGCGGGCGGAGGATCCTTGCTGCAGGCGGCGAGAGCGAGGAGCGCGACGAACGAGGAAGCGGCGAGGCGTTTCATGCCTCGCAAGGCTAGCTCACTCGTTCGAGGCTCGCGACCGCCGCGGTGGGCGCTACCGGCCGTTCGTCGCGAGAGAGGCGCGGAGCTCGCGCTCCTCCTCGCCGAGCAAACGGATCTGCTCGAGCGCGTGCTCGCTGATCCGCTTGTGCAGGCGGGGCGACGGGGACTGCGTCAGCATGTCTCCGAAGTCGATCGGGGCGCCGAAGTTGATGATGATCGGCGTGCCTTTTCGCGTGAAATTCCCGCCGACCTGCTTCGGGAGATCGTTGCCGAGCCCGTTGATGAAGACAGGAAGGACGTCGACCCCGGCCGCCTGGATGACGCGGCCGACGCCGCCCTGCGCCGGGAGGAGCTCGTACGGATCGCTGCCCTGGTTGCGCTGGCCCTCGGGATGGAGGCCGACGAACATGCCGCCGCGCTTCAGGAGGCGCGTCGTCTCGTCGAGGCTCGCGAGGTTGAGCGCGGCGCGGTTCCGCTCGCGGAAGACCGGCGGGTACATCGCGAAGAAGCTCATCACGCCGTTGACGAACAGACCGAGCGGCTTGTCGTAGAAGAACTTCGAACGAACCGGGAAGAGCAGCCGGTGCGGCATGTCCCGGTTCACGAGGTAGCCGGTGACGGCATAGAGATCGAAGAAGCTCCGGTGGTTCGCGACCACGAGGTAGCTCTTCGCCGGATCGAACTTCGGCAGACGGTCGAGGCCGTGGACGTGGCGGATGTTGCGCGTGCAGTACTCGATCCAGTTCGACCCGATGTAGCGCTGGGCGAGGCGGACCACCTTGTCCATCGGCCCGTCTTCGAAGGTGCCGCGAACGAACTTGATCTGCTTCTGCTCGATCGGCGAGAGCTGGTCTGCGAAGTCCAGCAGCTCTCGGACCTTCTCGCGCGACGACGAAGGACGCATACTCCCGGGGGACCTGGACGCGGGCGACGCCTCGTCCTCGTGCGGCGCCGGCGGCACCGAACCCCCGCGCGTCCCGTTGACGCCGTTGGTCATACTCTGGTCATGCACCGAGCCTTAATTGTCGCAAAATCGTCAGGGTGCAAGCACTTCGCGGCTCGGATTCGCACCTGGAACGGCTCCTGGCTCAGCAGCCGCCGTGGCCATTTGGGAAGATCTTCCCGGGGTTTAGCAGCCCGCTGGGGTCGAAGGCGCGTTTCAGATCCTGCTGGAGCGCGATGAGATCGGGCCCCTGCTCGATGGGCAGATACGCCGCCTTGGAGATGCCGATGCCGTGCTCGCCCGAGAGGGTGCCCCCGAGGGCGACGGTCGCGCGCATCAGGCCGTCGATCGCGCGGTCCACCGCCGGGCGCTCCGCGGGATCGTCCCAGAGGAAGTTGACGTGCATGTTGCCGTCGCCCGCGTGACCGTAGGTGAGGTGCCGCACCTTCTCGCGCTCGCAGATGCGCGCCGCGTCGTCGAGGAGCGCGACGAGCCGCGACCGCGGCACGACCACGTCCTCGGAGAGTTTGTACTTCGCAAGCTTTCGCGTCGCCATCGAGAGCATGCGGCGCGCCTCCCAGAGCCGCGCGCGCTGCGCCGCGTCCTGCGCCGCGAGGACGCTGATCGAGCCTTCGCTCAGCACATCCCCGAGGATCTCGAGGAGCGGATCGATCGGCGCGTTGCGCCCGTCGACCTCCGCGAGGATGAGCGCCCCCGCCTTCTCGTCGATGGGGACGCCCTGGCGCCGGATCGCCTCGAGCGTCCACGCGTCCATCAGCTCCATGCACGCGGGGACGAGGCCCTTCGCGATCGTGCGCTCGACCGCGGCCGCCGCCTGCCGGACGTCGGAGTAGAGCGCCATCACGGTCGCTACCTCGGTCGGCTTGTGCACGAGCTTCAGCGTGATCTCGGTGAACACGCCGAGCGTACCTTCGCTCCCGACGAGGAGCGCCGTCACGTCGTAGCCGGTCACGCCCTTCACGGTGCGCTTGCCGGTGCGCACGACGCGACCGCCCATGAGGCACGCCTCGAGGCCGAGCACGTACTCGCGCGTGACGCCGTACTTGAACGCGCGCGGTCCGCCCGCGTTCTCCGCCACGTTGCCGCCGATCATGCAGCTCTTCAGCGAGTTCGGATCCGGCGGATAGAAGAGGCCCTCCGCCTCGACCGCGTCGTGGAGCGCGCCCGTGATCACGCCTGGCTGCACGACGGCGAGGAGCTCCTTCCGATCGAGGTCGAGGATGTTCGACATGCCATGCGTGGCGAGGACGATGCCGCCCGCGACCGGCACCGCGCCGCCCGTCCGCCCCGTCCCCGCGGCACGCGGCGTCACCGGGACCCCGTGCTGTTCACAGATCGTCAGCGCCGTCTGCACGTCCTCCCGGTCGCCGGCGAACACGACCGCCGCGGGGGGCCGGCCCGAGGTCGGGCTGTCGTCCCTGGCATAGGTCTCGCGGGTCCCCTCGCCCACGTCGACCTTGGAGGGACCGAGGCGCCGATCGAGCTCGCGAACTGCGCGTTCTACCGCGTCTTTCGACGGTAGGCGGACCTCGGGCGCGGCGATCACCATGCCCGAAACGTAGCACGGGCGAATGTGCGCAACCGGTGCACGAGCCGGCCGAAGGACGTGCACAACATGTTCGCTCGGCTCCTCGGTCTCGTCGTCGGTCTCGCCGTCCTCCTCTCCATGAAGGAGGCGCGCGCCGAGCGCGACCTGATCGTCCCGTTCCACGAGGGCGGACACGTGGTGCTGGACCAGCTCGCCGGGCTTCGCCTCAGCACCTCGGGCTTCACGTACGCCGCGCCGGTCGGGATCGCGGTGCGGTCGACCAAGGACACGTCCACGACGGACATCTGGTTCTCGCCCTCGGCGGACTTCTTCGTCACCGATCACCTCTCCGTGGGCGGCCTCGTCTCCATCGATCACGGCTGGGGCAAGATCGGCGACGTCGACCTGCCGGGCACGACGTCGATGACGTTCCTTCCCCGCCTCGGCTTCTACGTCCCGTTCAGCGATCGCATCGGCCTCTGGCTCCGCGCCGGCGTAGGCTACGCGAGCACGCAGCAGGCGAGCTTCCTCACCGCAGGCGGCGCGCCGACCACGACCACCTTTCGCTCCATGGTCCTCGATATCGACGCGTCCGTGGTCTACCGCTTCAACGAGACCTTCTTCATGAAGGGTGGGCCGGAGGTGGGCCTCACCCTCGGAGGTCGCGAGGAGTCCTCCACGGCGGGGATCAGCTCGGGTCGCGACGAGCAGGTCCTGCAGATCGGGGGCGCGCTCGGCTTTGGGATGAACATCGAGTTGTAAGCGCCGCGCTCGTGCTTATGGTGACGCGGCCTCTCCGTGGGGCTCCACCATGCCAGCGCCGCTCACCACCCGGGACATCAAGCGACGGAAGGGCTCCGACGAGCTCCAGTCCTCGAAGCGTCGCGTCGTGGGGCTCGCGCGGCTCGACCGGGACGTGGTGCATCTGGCGGAGGGCCCCGTGCTCGTGCGCATCCGTCGCCTCCGCGACGCGCCGCTCGCGGTGAAGACGCTCCGCGAGCGGGGTCGGCTCGACCGCGCCACCTTCGAGCGCGCCACCGAGCTCGAGAGCCCGCCCTACCCCTTCTCGCGCTCCCTCTTCGCGACCCTCGAGCACGATCTCGCGGTGCTGAACGCGCATCCCGCGCGGGTCCTCGCTCGGGAGAATCGACGAGCATTCGCGCGCTACGGCGGCCTCGATCGCGAGTGGCTCGACGAGAAGGCGGAGCGGCTCGCGGCGCTGCGGGCGGCGCCGGAGCCGGCGGACTGGACCGACGCCGTCGTCGAGCTCGTGACCGCGATGCGCGGCGCGGAGGAAGGCGCGGTCGTCGCGAGGACGTTCGCATCGCTGAACGACGAGCCCGCCGCTCGACGCGCGAAGGCCATCGAGCGCGTGTGCGCCATCGCGAGCGCCATGGAGACGGGCAGCGTCCCCGACGACGTCGTCGATCACGCCCGGGTGACCGTGCTCTTCGAGCGCCTCGACGCCGCGCGCGACTTCCCGGGCCGCGCGAAGAAGCGACGCACGCTCGACGTGCTCCGCCGCGCGATCGGCTGGCCGGACCTCCCCGCCGCGCTCCTCGGCGACGCGGGCGAGGTCGATCTCGTGGAGGTCGGGCGCCGCGCGGTCGCGCTCTGGCCGCTCGTCCGCGCGGAGGACCTCGTCGAGCGCTTCGCCACGCTCGTCCTCGTCTTCCGCCTCGGCGAGGACGACGTACCTCCGCTCGACCGGATCGATCCGAGCGAGGTCCTCGCGCTTCGCGACCACGACGTGACCCTGCACCAGGCGGCCGCGATCGTTCAGCTCGGCGACGGTATCGCCTCCCACGTGAGGAAGGCCCTCGCCCGACACGTGGCCGGTGGGCTGGACCTCGAGCTGCTGCGGATCGCGGCGGACCAGAAGCAGCTCGGCTCCGTCTCCGACCTCGACGACGCCCGCTCCGCGCGCGCGTTCATCACGTGGTCTACCCGCCTTCGTGATCACTACACGAAGCACGGTCTCACGCTCGACCTCTCGCCGAAGCTCTTTCGCTCGCTCCCGAAGAACGAGGACCTCACCGTCCTCACGCTCTGTCTCCTCGATCAGCACGCCGATCCGACGAGCGATCCCATCGGCACGCTCGACGCCACCCTCGGCCTCTTCCGCCGCCTGCCCGCGCGCGCAAACGCGCTCCTCGACGAGCTCCGTCGCGCGCCGTCTGGCGAGGGCCGCCGCCTCGACCCCGCGTTCGCGTCGTTCGTGGACGACGACGCGCTCCTCGATCGCTCGATCCACATCGCGAAGCTCGCGGGTGAGCCGGCCCTCTCCGCCGCCGTGCGCGAGGACTTCGATCGCAACACGCGCCGCGAGCGCGAGCGCCGACACCTCCTCGCGCTCGGGGAGCGCTCGCCGCTGCAGCAGGCGCGCCTCGACGCGCTCGGCCGCGACGAGCCGCCCCGGCGCGATCGCACGCTCCGGCGCCTCCGCGCGCGCATCGAGCGCCTGCTCCCCGGCGCGTATCGGCGCGCGATGGACGAGACGTTTCGCCGGCTCCTCCGCGAGGGCTGGAACATCCGCCTCCCGAAGCTCACCGACGCCTGGCGGGACGCCGTCCGCTTCTGGCTCCTCGTGAACGACAACCGCGAGCTGCTCGAGACGCTCCTGCGGGACGCGGGGCTCCGTCCCGGTCAGTGCGTGAAGGACGGCTACGCGCCGAACCGCGCGTGGATCGCGTCGATGCGGGGCCGCCGCGGACCCGAGCAGCGGATCGACATCGAGGCGTGGCTCGCGCCGCGGCGCCGCGAGCTCGAGCACGCCGGCGCGCGCTACGTCCTCGAGCTCGAGGAGGATCCGCTCGAGGTCCTCCGCATGGGCATCCCGTTCGGCACGTGTCTGTCGCTCGAGGACGGCTGCAACGCGGCCTCGACGGTGCTGAACGCGATGGACGCGAACAAGCGCGTGCTCTACGTGCGGAACGCGGCGGGCAAGATCGTGGCGCGGAAGCTCCTCGCCCTCACCGACGCGGGACGCATCGTCGGCTACCGCCTCTATCGCTCCGTGGGCGGCGACGAGGAGCGCGCGATCCAGGCGGCGGTGGCGAAGCTCTGCCGCGAGCTCGCCGAGGACTGTCGCGCGCCGCTCGCGACGGGCGCGCGACCGCGCAAGCTTCACCGCGGCTTCTGGTACGACGACGGCGCGGTGGCGTTCGAGGCCCACACGACCGCGCTCCCCGCGTTCTGCGAGGCGCACCACCTCGAGGTGCCGGCCGAGCCCATCGACGACGACAAGCTCCAGAACGAGGCCGAAGGCTGGCTCGCACGACACGAGGGTGACCTCGAGCTCGGCCTGCGCGTCCTCGACCGCTCGAGCGACACGCCCGGCATGCGCGTCCACGACGCCTGGACGATCGGGAAGCTCGGCCTCAAGCGCGCGCTCCGGAGCGCCGCGAGCGATGGCTCGATCGAGTTCGCGCTCTTTCACACGCTCGCGGTCGACGAGCCGGGGCTCCTCAGGGCCCTCTCCGTCGCGGGTCGCCTCCCCGACCGCTCCGCGGATCGCATCTGGCCGATCGTGAAGCGCTTCCCGCCGTCGGCGAAGAGCAGCGTGGCGCTCGTCGACCTAGCGCTCCGGGCGATGCGGCGGTCGCGCTCCCCCGAGAGCGAGCGCGGTCCCGTGCACCTCACGCTCGGCGAGCTGCCCTCGCGCTTCGAGGACGTCCCGAGCGCGCTCGACCTCCTCGACGCGGTCGAGCCCGCGTGGCGCTGGCAGCACACGGGCGTGACGAGCTGCGCAAAGTGCGTGGACGGCGCCCTCGCGCACGCCCTGGCCGTCATCGAGGAGCTCTACGAAGCGGCGCCGTCTCCCGGGGAGCTCGACGGCGTGATCGAGGGCGCGCTCATGAGCCGCCGCCGTGGGTCGTATGCGCATCGCGCGGCGCTCCGCGTGGCGGCGCGTCACGTGCTGCCGAACGGCGTGCGCGCGCTCCGGCGCTTCGCGGCCCTCCGTCCGGAGCTGATGAGGACGGCCGACGCGTTCGCGGCGCTCGTTCGCCAGTCCCGGGGCGCGCTCGACTCCGCGCCCGAGCCCGACGAGCCGCCGTTCCCCGCGCTCCGCGAGCTCGTCGCGCTCCCCGGGCTTCATCGACTGCTCGGCCGGTGGGACTCGCTCGAGGGCGATCCGAGGAGCACGTGGGAAGCGGCGTGGCGGCGGCGCCGGCGCGACGATCCCTTCGGCGGCTACGACGCGGTGTGGGTCGAGGAGGCGCGCAAGAAGCTCGTGGATCCGGCCACGCCGGACGACGAGCGCGCCAAGGCTCGCACGCTCGTGATGGACACGCGCGACGGCGAGGTCGTTCACTGGTATCGGCTCGTCACGACGTGCGCGCGCCTCGGCGACGCGGAGACGGCGCAGCGCGTGCTCGAGGAGGTCATCTTCCGCGGCACGCCCTTCCCGCTCGCGCCGCGCGTGGTCGTCGACCTCTGGCGCCTCGGCGACGCGACGCGCGCCGCCGCCGTGAAGAGCTTCGTCCTGACGTGCCGCAGCGACTACGCCGAGCGCATCCTCGCCGCCGAGCGCGAGGGCGCGGCCCGGGGCGTGGACATGAGCGGGCTCCTCGAAGGCGTCGCGCTCGAGCTGGCGAAGAACGCGAGCCCGGACGAGGCCGTGTTCCCAGCCACGACGGCTCAGCTCGAGCGCGCGCTCGGGGTCATCGTCGACAAGAGCGCGACCGACGAGGCCGCGAACGTCTTCGTGTACCTGGAGGACATGCACTCCCTCCTCGTCTTCCGCGACGCGCTGGCCCGGCAGCCGGCGGCGCGCGTGGCCGCGATCAAAGAGGAAATTCGCAAGCGCGACATCTCGAGCGCGCGGTCGAGGACGTTCTTCACCTGGATCCGCGACATCGGTGGTATCGAGACGAAGTGACCGAGTTTTTCCGCTTCAAGGGCACTGCCAGCTACCTCACCAACGACGCGCTCGAAGCCGCGGTGAACGCCGCCCTCGCGCTGGAACGACCGCTCCTCATTCGCGGCGAGCCGGGCACCGGCAAGACGCTGCTCGCAGAGGCGGTGGCCGAGGCGCTCGGGACGGAGCTGATTCACTGGCCGGTCAAGTCGACCACGCGCGCGCAGGACGGCCTCTACGTCTACGACACCGTCCAGCGCCTGTACGACTCGCGCTTCGGTGACCAGACGAAGGTCTCCGACATCCGCCAGTACATCAAGCTCGGCCCCCTCGGCCGTGCGTTCGCCGCGCCGAAGCGCGTGGTGCTCCTCATCGACGAGGTCGACAAGGCAGACCTCGAGTTCCCGAACGACCTCCTCCACGAGGTCGATCGCATGCGCTTCGTGATCGGCGAGACCGGCGACGAGGTCGTGGCGAAGGAGCGCCCGGTCGTCATCATCACGTCGAACAACGAGAAGGAGCTGCCCGACGCGTTCCTCCGTCGCTGCGTCTTCCACTTCATCGACTTCCCGGATCAGGAGCTGATGCGCCGGATCGTGGCGGTGCACCATCCGCAGATCGATCGCGAGCTCGTCGACCAGGCCGTCGTCACGTTCTACAAGCTGCGCGAGCTCCCGAAGCTGCGCAAGCGCCCGTCGACGAGCGAGCTCATCGACTGGATCGCCGTCCTCCGCCGCGCGGGCGTCGGCAGCGAGCGCTTCGTGCGCGAGCTCCCCTTCCTCGGCGTCCTGCTCAAGAAGGAGCAGGACCTCGACACCTTCGCGACCGCGAAGAAGTCCGGCGGCTGGAAGAACTGACGGACTCGATACGAAGACGGCGCCGAGCACGTCGTGCCGGCGCCGTTCGTCGTCGGTGGTCTGCCGGTCAGGTCAGAACTTGCCCTGGCCCTTGAGCTGGCACTCGACGCAGTCCGCGTCCTGCTGGTGCGCGGCCTCGCGGCACTTGCGAGCGCAGTACTGGACGCGGTTGAAGACGAACTCCTGATCCTTCGGGACGTTCGAGACCGCTTCGCACGCGACGGTCTGACCGCCGCTCACGTACATCTCGCCGTAGCCCGGGCTCTTGTCGTCGGGGGTGTCCTTCTCCCACTTCTTCGCGCAGGCCGAGTCGACGGAGTTCCACGACGGAAGATCGGGGAGCTTCTGCTCCACGTTCTCCTGCGTGTAGTTCACGTCCACGCAGCTCTCGCCCATCACGCAGTCGTTCGCGCTCGGGTTCTTGTAGTCGCCGACACGGATGCGGAAGCAGAGGCGGAAGGTGCCGGCGCAGTCCGTGTTGAGCGTGTCGGTCGACCACGTCTCGGGCGTCTTCTGACCGGACTCTAGGTGGTCTTCCTTCGTGCACTTGCCTGGACCGTCACCGTCCTTGGCCGGCGGAAGCGTCGAGTACGCGTAGTACGTGTTGCCGTCCGGCGACCAGACGCAAGGCGCGGTATTCGCGATCTTCCAGAGACCGACCGAGAAGCAACTGCAGGCCTCTTCGCCCGTCGCATTGGGCGTCGGGAGCCTCTGGCCCACACACTCACCCCAGACGTTGTCGTTCTCGCCGGCTCGCTTGCAGACCGTCTTGCCGTCGTGGCACTGACCGAGGTTGCGATTCTTGCGGAGGCCAGTCCAGCAGTTGGCCTCCTGTCCGGGCGTCGCGCAGCCGCAACCCGGCTTGTTCTTGTCATCCGGACATTCGGGGGTCCCCTTGATGTCCGGCGGTGCGCCACCATCAATCCCACACCAGTTCGGGAACGGGTCGTCCTTGTAGAGTCGACCGTCCGGATCGTCGCCCGCTTCACTTCCAAGCCCGCCGTCGACGGGGAGGAACGACGGCGTCGCCGCGTCCGGATCCTTGAACTTGCTCTCGTCGTCCGATCCGCACGCGACGATCACCGCCATCGTGCCGATCGCTGCCATCAAGCCCACAACGAGATTGCGAGGGGAAAGGGTCATCGTCCCACCAAGAGTGAAGAGGTGATGTCACCAGCCAAGCGTGCCCTTCGAAGGGTAGGCGAGGCCCGGGTGACATTACGAGTAAAGCACACGAGATCGCTTGCGTCAGATGGACGCGAACGGATCCATGTGGGTGTAAACGTTGTGTTTTGATGCGCAGAACCGGTGCGAACCGAGGTTCGCCCGCGGCGCGGCGCCTGAATTTTCGCGCCTACTTCGTGACGGGCAAGCGGCGGCGACCGCCCGGACCGCCGGAGCGATCGATGACGGGACCGGCCGCTTCGCCGGAGTCGGCCTTCGCGTTCACGACCTCGACGAGCGACTCGGCGAGCTTCAGGAAGGCCTGCCCGATCGGGCTCTCGGGGGCGGCCTGCACGACGGGCGTGCCCTTGTCGCCCCACTCACGGACGCTCTGGTCGATCGGGATCTGCGCGAGGAGCGGCGCCTCCGAGAAGTCGGCCACCGCCTGGCCGCCGCCCTTGCCGAAGAGCTCGTGCTTCACGCCCGCGCTGTCGATGAACCAGCTCATGTTCTCGACCACGCCGAGGAGCGGGATGTTCACCTTGCGGCACATCGAGACCGCCTTGTAGACGTCGTCCGTCGCGACGGGCTGCGGGGTGGTCACCATCACCGCGCCCGTCACGCCGAGGCGCTGCGAGAGCGAGAGGGCGACGTCGCCGGTGCCCGGCGGGAGATCGAGGACGAGGAAGTCGAGATCGCCCCACGCGACGTCCTTCAAGAACTGCTGGAGCGCGCCGTGGAGCATCGGTCCGCGCCAGATGACGGCCGCCTTCGGATCCTCGAGGAGGAAGCCGATGCTCATCATCTTGAGGCCGAAGCGCTCGAGCGGCTCGATCGTCTTGCCGTCGGTCGACACGGGGCGCCCGGTGACACCGAGCATGGTGGGGATCGACGGGCCGTAGATGTCGGCGTCGAGGAGGCCGGTGCGGTAGCCAGAGCGCTGGAGCGCGAGGGCGAGGTTGGTCGCGGTCGTGCTCTTGCCGACACCACCTTTGCCGCTCATGACGAGGACGACGTGCGCGACGGAGGGGACCGGATCGTCCGGACCAACGGTGCGACTGCGCGGGGTTTCCGGCTTTTCCATGTTCAGGAGAGCCGAATTACTAGCGCGTGCCGGTGAAGGCAATGTCCCGGTGCACGGACGTCGCCACCACGTAGACGACCCAGCTTCCCGGGGCGAGCAGCGTGGTCTGGCGATGCGACGCGATCATCAGCTTGCCCGTGATGGGCGAGCCGTCGGCCGGAAAGAGCTGAGCAATGGACTTCGCGGGGACGATCGCGCTCCCGGTATCGGCGCGGTTGAAGCAGCGGACGTTGACGTGCTCGGTCTCGAGCGTCACGAGGACGCGCGAGGAGGTCGGCTCCGCGGGAGGCGTCCAGGTCACGCCGACGTCGGACGCGGGCGTGAGCTTCATGCCGTTCGACGCGTCCGGCGTGATGGTCCCGATGGTGAGCTCCACGAGCGGCGCCGTCATCGTGACCCGATCGAGCGCCGGCATCGCGAAGCCCTCGGCGTAGAAGGTGATCGCGTCGCTCGACGTCCAGCCCGCGGCGGCCTGCTTCGTCGGCTCGGGCTGGTTCGCCTGCACGAGGAGCCCGGTGCCGGGCGGGCTGCCGAGCGTGCCGCCGCTCCAGGTCGCGACGCCGGGATCGACGCGCGGCTTCCCGAGCCGATCGTCGAGGCTCTCGAGCCAGCAGGAGCCCTCCCCGTCCCCGTCGCGAAACGCAGCGGCGGTCGAGCCGCCGTGGCCGCCGAGACCGATGAGCTCGTAGTCCGCAGACACGCCCTCCGCGCTCTGCGAGATCCCGAAGACGATCTCGTTCTCGCGCCCGCTCGAGAACGGGTAGACGGGATCACAGCCGACGACGAGCGTGAGAAGTAGCAGGCGGCGCACGACTACTCTTCTCGTAGCACTCAGACGCGCATCACGAGAAGCTTACGATCGGTCATCTCCTCGATCGCGTAGCGCACGCCTTCGCGGCCGATGCCGGAGTCGCGGCGGCCGCCGTAAGGCATCGCGTCGACGCGTGTGCTGGGCACGTCGTTGACGATGAGCGCGCCGACGTCGAGGCGATCGAAGGCTTCGTGCATCCGGCCGAGCGAGTCGGTGAAGATGCCGGCCTGGAGCCCGTAGCGCGTGTTCGCGGCCCACTCGAGCGCCTGGCCGAGGTCGTCGTAGGTATGGACGGTGAGCACGGGCCCGAAGACCTCCTCGTCGACGACGGGGAGACCGTGACCCGAGCCGTCGAAGCGAAGGACGGTCGCGGGGAGACGGTTGTTCACGCGCGGGCCCCAGGCGAGCGCCTCCGCTCCGCCCGCGCGCGCCTGCTCGACCCACTGCTCCACGCGCTTCGCGGAGCGCTCGTCGATCATCGGGCCGATGGTGGTGGTCGTGCTCTTCGGGTCCTGCGGCTCGTAGGACTTCGCGCGCGCGGCGATCTCGGTGAGGAGCCGGTCGGCGATGGGCGCGTGCACATAGAGGCGCTGCGTCTTGATGCAGACCTGACCGGCGTAGTTGAACGCGCTCGCGCAGATCTTCGCCGCCACGTGCGCGAGGTTGTCGGCGTCCTCGTGGACGATGCACGCCGCGTTGCCGCCGAGCTCGAGGATCACGTGCTTGCGGCCCGCGATCGACTTCAGGTGCCAGCCGACCTTGTCGCTCCCCGTGAACGAGAGCACGGAGAACGCATCGTGGCGCACGAGCGTCTCCGCCACCTCGTTGGAGCACGGCACCACCTGGAGCGCGGCGGCGGGCGCGCCCGCGTCGCGCACGATCTCCGCGAGGCGGAGCGACGTGAGCGGCGTCTGCGGCGGCGGCTTCAGCAAGACGCTCGCTCCGCAGGCGAGCGCCGGCGCCACCTTGTGCGCCACGAGGTTGAGCGGAAAGTTGAAGGGCGTGATCGCGAGCACGGGCCCGCGCGGCACGCGCTGCCAGTGTCCTCGATAGCCGGCCGTCGCCTCCGTCACGTCGAGCGGAATGACCTCGCCCCCGATGCGCGTCGCCTCCTCGGCGCCGAGCCAGAAGGTCGTGATCGCGCGATCGACCTCGAAGCGCGCGAGCGTCTTCGGCTTGCCGGCCTCGTGCTCGATGAGCGTGGCCAGCTCCTCCTTCGCGTCCGCGAGGCGCGAGGCGATCTCCTCGAGCAGGCGACGCCGCGCGTAGCTCGGCATGCGCCGCGTGGTCTCGAACGCAGCCTTTGCGGCGAGCGCGGCGCGTTCGGCTTGCACCTCGTTGGCGAGGACCAATGAGCCCAGCCGTTCGCCGTCCCACGGGTCGTCGACGTACGCGACGTCTCCGTCCTCGATACGCTTTCCTTCGATCCAGAGCGCGGAGTCGGGCAGCGTGAGCGAGTCCGGCATCGCGCCCGGGGCGAGCGTCTGCGGAGGAATGGGGATGTAGGGCGACTCTCCGCTGCCGGACATGCGCGCAGCATATCTCGCGACCGCGGCCGGCGGATCGCGACGGTTTGTGGTAACCGATCCTCAGGATGAAGCGCTTCATCACTTTTCTTGCGACCATCACGGTGCTGGCCGCGATCGCAGCGTGCGGAGACGACGAGCCCAAGAGCGGAAACGGCGTGAACAGCACCGCGCTCGCCTGCGAGATCCGCGCGAAATGGAACCGGACCGGCAACGACAAGTGCTCGCTCTGCGAGTCCGCGGCCCAGAACGCGCGCTGCGACTGCGAGGCGCTGAAGGACTTCTCCGGCGCCTGCGTCGAGCAAGCGGACAAGCGAAAGGCGGCCTGCACGGACGCGAACCTCGACCCGTGCATCTTCGGCTGCGACGCCGCGGACTGCGCGTGCGTCGCCAAGTGCTACGAGACGGCGACCGCCGCGTGCAAGTCCGCCTCCGACGCTCGCGACGGCTGCGTCGCCGAGACGTGCGATAGCCACTGCAAGTAGCCGCGGGCTCGCGTGCGGTGCGCTAGCGCGTGCCCATTCCGAAGCCGAGGCCGAAGGCGCCCGTGAACGACACGCCCGCGATCCATTTGCCGTCCTGGCCGATCGCGGTCCAGCCGCCGAGCCCCGGAGACGTCGTGAAGAACGCGTTCGGATATACGTTGATCGAGACCGTATAGTCGGTGATGTTCGCGGCGCGCACCGACGCGAGGAGCGACTCGTTGCGATCGAGGAACACGCCGCCCGAGGGGCGAAGCAGGATGTACGTGTCGGAGACCTTCGTGCCGCCCGCGTTCTCGAAGGTCGAGATGCGGACGCCGCCCGCGGCGGAGAGCGAGTATTCGCGGTCGAGCTTCACCGAGAGACCGCCGAGCGTCTCGTAGCCGCCGAACGCGAAGAGCTTCACGCGCTCTTGAAACGGCAGCGGGACCTTCAGCGAGTAGTAGCTGCCCACGTTGTGCAGGTCGCCGTGCGGGTAGGTGATCGCGGGCTGGAGCGACCAGTCGCTGATCGTGACGACCTCGCTCGTGAAGCGCCGCACCGCTTCGAAGCTGAAGAGGACGATGCCGCCGAGGTCGAACACCCAGAGGTCCGCGATGCAGTCGGTGTTGAACCCGTGACGCACGCCCTTGTTCTCGACCGACTCGTTCACGAACGCGGCCGCGTAGAGCGCCGCCGCGGACGCGAAGCTCGCGAGGATGGGCGGCGCCTCGCGCGAGATGAACCACTCGCGCATCGCGGCGAAGGTCTGGCCGCCGCCGAGGAGATGAAGCGTGTAGTTCGGCACCCACCGCGCGGTGTGCTGGCCGAACGAGAGCGGAAAGACCTCGCGCGTGAGGAACGCGCCCCACCCGTTCTTGCCGTCGGGCGTGCGCGCGGCGAGGGCCGGAAACGGGTTCGAGAAGTTCTCCCAGACGTTCTCGACGTCCGACGAACGCGTCTGGCCGAACGCCTTGTCGCTCCGCAGCTGGTACGCGTCGTAGCCGCGATTCACGATCGCGTAGATCGGATTGAAGAGCGACTGCGAGCCGTAAGGCAGGTCCTTGTAGAAATAGGC
This sequence comes from Labilithrix sp., assembly GCA_046351255.1. Taxonomy (GTDB): domain Bacteria; phylum Myxococcota_A; class Polyangia; order Polyangiales; family Polyangiaceae; genus Labilithrix. The sequence continues at coordinate 225,287 of JAXLYU010000017.1, read as the reverse complement.
GCGCGGTCTTTCATCGTCGGCGCGTGCAGGCTTCTCGACGAGCAGCACGGCGAGCGCGACGAGCACGGCGAGCGCTGTAGGGACAAAACACGAACGGCGCGCCGCCCGGAGGACGTGCACGCCGTTCATGCGTGATTCTCAGCCGGGAGGCTAGAGGATCAGTTCGCGACCGCGCCGCCGACGGAGACCGTCGCTTCGCCCGCCGCCTTGACCTGACCAACCGCGTCGACCGCCGAGGCGATGACGAGCGGGATGCACGCGGCCTTGATGTCGGTCACGCCGTTGATGTTCGCCGTGAAGCTGGCGCTCACCTTGATGAGCGCGTCGAGGCGCGCCGAGAACGTCGAGATGACGCCGAAGTTCGCGTCGAGCGTCGCCTTGAGCTTCGCCGCCGCGTCCGCGTCACCCGCGAACGAGAAGTCGATGCCGCCCGGGTGGCACTCGGCCTTGGCCTTGACGCTCGCGTCGCAGTTCGCTTCGCACTTCGCCTCGACCTTGCAGCCGCCCTTGAGCTCGCCGCCCGAGCACTTGAGGGGCTCGAACTCGCCGGTGCACTCGCCGTCGCACTTGACCTGCGCGCTGCCGCCCGTCGCCTTGCAGCTACCGGTGCAGGAGCCGTTGCAGGAGCCGCTGCACTCGACCTTGGGGGCCGTCGCGCTCGCGGTGCAGGTGCCGGAGCACGTGCCCTTGCACGAGCCGTCCGCCTGGATGCCGCCGCCGCCGCCCTGGGCGTCCGCGGCGCAGGTGCCTTCGCACTTGCCTTCGCACTTGACCGTCGCGCCGCCGGAAGCGGTGCAGGAGCCTTCGCACGTGCCGCCGCAGGAGCCTTCGCACTTGATGCTCGGCGCCGTCGCGGACGCCTTGCACTCGCCCTTGCAGCTCACTTCGAGCTTGCCGCCTTCGCAGGTCGGCGGGTTCGCCTTCACATCACACTTGGCGCTGCCCGAGCAACCGCCCTGGCACTGCGCCTTCGCGCTGATCGAGGCCGAGCAGCCCGGCGGCGTGACCTTGATGGTCGCCTTCGCGGACGCCTTGACCGTGCCGATCGCCGTGACGGCGAGCGAGCAGTACGCCTTCATGCGCTCCGTCTTGTCGGCCTTCGCCTCGGCCGCGTCGCGGTCCGCCTGCGGAGCGTCGAGGTCCGTCGCCATGCCACGGCAAGCCGTGGTCAGGTCGTCGATGGCCGCCGACGCGATGCCGGAGATGTCCGCCACCGCCTGAACGGCGACCTTGCTCTCGGCGCCGCCGCCGATGTTCGCATCGATCTGCGCGCCGGCCTTGAACTCCGTGCAGCAGAGCGGGTTGTCCGAGCTGCAACCCTGCAGCGAGACGGGGATCAGGATCGCGCCCATGAGCACGGCGCCGTAGAAGTGTTTCGACATTTGAAGCTCTCCTTAATTTCGAGCGCCCGGCTGGCCCTTACACTGGGCGAGACACGTACAGACGCCCCGACTGACGATTGACGGAGCTCGAGCGGATCGAATCCAAAGGAGGCGAGCGATCGAGCGCTTTTCGAATCTTCAGCCCAGGCAGGACCGGGGCCGCGGTCGGCACCCTACACGAAAATGGCGGAGGTAAAGAGCCCGATGCGCGATTTGCGACCGATGGAACGAGTCGATCGCTGCGCACACCTCGACGCAGTGGTCGCGCGACGACACTCGTCGAGCGGCCGTATGACAGCGCGATCATGCAGGCGTCCGTGATGACGGACGCCGTGGCTACTTTCGCGAACGCTCGAGCGCGGCCTTGATGGACGCGATCCCGCCGCGAATGCGCTCCTCGTTTGTCGCATAAGAAAAGCGGATGTAGCCGGGGGCGCCGAACGCCCCGCCCGGCACCGCCGCGACGTTCGCTTCGTCGAGCATCCAGAAGGCGACGTCCTCGTCGTTCGCGGTCGTCTTCCCCTTGTACGGGAGGCCGTAGAGCGCGCTGAAGTCGGCGAACGCGTAGAACGCGCCCTCGGGGGTCCGGCACTTCACGCCGGGGATGCTGGACAGCTCGGCGACCATCACGTCGCGGCGCTTCTGGAACGCGTCCCTCATCTTGATCACTTCGTCCTGCGGCCCCGAGATCGCCGCCATCGCGGCGTGCTGCGCGATCGCGGTCGCGTTCGTCGTGCTCTGGCCCTGGATCGTGTCCATCGCCTTCGCGAGCTTCTCGGGCGCGATGCTCCAGCCGATGCGCCAGCCCGTCATCGCGTACGTCTTCGACACGCCGTCGATGATGACGATGCGGTCCATCGCGTCCGGCGCGATCTTCGCCGCGGAGACGTGCTTGAAGCCGTCGTAGACGAGGTCGGCGTAGATCTCGTCGACGATGAGATACGAATCGCTCTTGTTCTTCCACACGTCGATGAGCGCCTTCAGCTCCGCCTCGGTGTAGGCCGAGCCGGTCGGGTTCGACGGCGTGCAGAGGATGACGGCCTTCGTCTTCGAGGTGAGCGACTTCGCGAACGCGTCGGGGCTCATCTTGAAGCCGGACGCTTCCGTGGTCTCGACGTGCACGGGCGTCGCGCCCGCGAGCTTCACCTGCTCCGGGTAGCTGACCCAGTACGGCGCGGGGATGACGACCTCGTCGCCCGGCTCGTAGAGCGCCATCGCGAGGTTGAAGAGCGCGTGCTTCGCGCCGACCGCGACGGTGACCTGCGACGGCTTCGGCGTCCAGCCGCGGACCTCGGCGGTGCGCGCGCAGATCGCCTGCTTCAAGGTCGGGATGCCCGTGACCGCGGTGTACTTCGAGACGCCCGGCTTCGTGTCCATCGCCTTCTTCGCCGCTTCGAACACGAACGGCGGCGGCTCGAAGTCGGGCTCGCCGACACCGAACGCGTAGACGTCGACCCCTTGCGCGCGCTTCTCGGCGGCGCGCTGATTCATGGCGAGGGTGACGCTGGGCTGAACGACATCGAGACGCTTGGCGAGAGAAGTGGGCATGGCGGCGGGCAGATTAGCGGCGCTGACGCACCGTGGCGAGGCCCTCCTCTCGTAGGCGCGCCGTCGTGTCATCCGATCGGGTGACACGGCCCGCAGGGACACACGCCCGTGGGTTCGAAAAAACACGTCACGGAATCCGGAGCTCGAGCGAAGAGCCTGCAGAACAGGGAGTTGCGCGGCGCCGGGAATAGGCACGGCCGCTGCTTTACGCCTTGTCACCACGAACGCCGCCAAGCCCGACGGCGTTCCTCCCACATCCGGAGTCTCGATGTCGATCGCGTTCACCCGCGGCATTTGCCGCGCGGCCGTTCTTTGTCTCGTGTCTGCGATCTCGGCTGGCGCGATCTTCGCCGCCGAACCCGCGGCGGCGAGCACGGCGGCCCCGGACGCGAGCGCGAAGCACAGCGTCGTCTCTCGCAAGACGACGCTCGGCGGCGAGACGCGCGGTATGACCTCGTCGACGCCGAAGACGATCGGCGGCGACGTGATCTCGTTCGCGCCGGCGACCCGCACCGCGCCGACGACGGTCGTCTATCTCCACGGCATCCACGGCAAGGCGGAGAACGGTTGCCCGCATCTCCGCAACGGCGCGAGCGAGGTCGGCTGGCTCGTCTGCCCGAAGGCAACGGAGCGCGAGGCGAACGGCCGCGCGTCGTGGATGCTCGACGTCGACGCGAACGCGCGGACCGTGAACCACGCGCTCGGCGCGGCGGTGAACGAGGGCGCGTCGTCCGAGCCGGGCGTCGCGGTCGGCTTCTCGCAGGGCGGCTACATCACGATGGATCTCGTGAAGAGCGGCAAGGTCCGCTTCCGCGGCCTCGTGCTCATCGCGGCGCCCGAGCAGCACCCGTCGGCGGCGAAGCTCCGCGAGATGGGCGTCGAGCGCGTCGTCCTCGCGGCGGGCCAGCGTGACGCGGCGTACTGGCCGCTCAAGAAGGACACGGCGCGCCTCGCGAGCGAGGGCATGGACGTGAAGTTCGTCGACCTCGGCGACGTCGGCCACACCTACGCGGCGGAGAACACGCAGGGCCTCCATGACGCGATCGTCTGGGCGTCTGGTCGTTCCTGACCGCCACGGGTTGTGTTACTCCAGCGCGCATGACCACTGCCGTCTCTCGTCGTGCGTTCGTCTCCGCGTCCATCGCCTCCGGCTTTGCACTCGCCGTCCAGCCGGTCTCGGCGGACACGATCACCACCGACGCGAACGGACTCGTCGCGAAGGACGTGAAGATCGGCGACATGCCGGCGTACCACGCGATGCCCGAGGGCAAGGGCCCCTTCCCGCTCGTCATCGTGATCCAGGAGGTCTTCGGCGTGCACGAGCACATCAAGGACATGTGCCGCCGCTTCGCCAAGGCGGGCTACTTCGCGGTCGCGCCGGAGCTCTACTACCGCCAGGGCGACACGAAGACCTCGAAGGACTTCGGCGAGATCATGAAGGTCGTCGAGAAGGTCGGCGACGAGCAGGTCACGAAGGATCTCGACGCGACGCTCAAGTGGGCGCAGGGCCAGGGCAAGGTCGACGGCAAGCGCATCGCGTGCATCGGCTGGTGCTGGGGCGGTCGTCAGTCGTGGCTCTATGCGGCCCACGCGGACCTCAAGGCGGCGGCCGCCTTCTACGGCCCGATCTCGAACGCGCCGAGCGCGCTGAAGCCGAAGAGCGTCCTCGACGTCGCGGGCAAGCTGAAGACGCCGGTGATCGCCTTCTACGCGGGCAAGGACGGCCACATCCCGGTCTCGCACGTCGAGCTCCTCAAGAAGGAGCTCGCGACGGGCAAGAGCGGCTCCGAGGTGAACGTCTACGCGGACGCGGACCACGGCTTCAACGCCGACTACCGCCCGACCTACAACAAGGCGGCGGCCGAAGACTCGTGGAAGAAGACGCTGGAGTGGTTCAAGAAGAACGGCGTGTGATCGGGTGATCGTGTGATCGCGAGCGCTCTCCGGAGGGGCGCGCGCCGCTCAGCGCTCCTCAGCGGGCGGGGATCCATGGCCGCGCGGGCCATCGCTCGGGGGGCGGCGGCGGCTTCACCCATCGCTGCGATCGCTCCTCGAGGAACCACGTCGGGTCGGGGGTCTCGGGCCACTCGCAGCCGGCGGGCTCGTCGATCCCCATGTGGTAATGCACCATGGATTGATCGGCGAAGGCGCCGGCGAGGAAGTCGAGCTCTCCCCAGATGTCCTGCAAGGCGCGGACGACCTCTTTCTTGTAGGGCCAGCGCTTCCTCGCGATGAGCTCGAAGCGAGCGAGGAACTTGCGCTGGCGAAAGACGATGCGCATCGCGTGCGCCGTCTGGCGTAGCCCGAGCGCGGTGAAGAACACGCGCTTCTTCCGCCGGTCTTTCCCGTCCCGGACGCGGCGCACCCATCCCATCTGCTCGAGGCGCGTGAGCATCTTGGACACCGTCGTCCTGCAAAGGTCGAGGCGCCGCGTGATCTCGAGCTGGGACATCCCGACGAGGAGCCCGTTGGTTCGCGGGTCCCCGAGATCCCGCCAGAGCGCCGCCTGCCGGACGAGGCAGAGGAGATCGAAGCGCGCCGCGGTCATGCCTTCCACTTTTCGGAGCACGCGATGCCCGAACGCGACGGTACGGAGGTGGAGCCGCTTCGCCTGGAACACGATGGGGTGCATGGCCCCGCGCACGAGCACCCGCCGTGCCACGCGCCGCCCCCCGCAGGGGGGAGCCCCCCTCCCGCGGCGGGCCTATTTTAATGGTTGGCAAGCCAACCATTAAAATGGCGGTCCGGCGGAGGGGGTGGCGGGGGCCGGCCACCTGGCCGGCACGGGCCAGGGTGTTGAACGAGATGTCCAACGGATATCGACCGCGGGCGCGACCGCAGACGAGCGTGAGCGTCTACCGGCCGCGCGTGGGAGGAGAGGACGCGTCTCCATTCTGGTCGAGTCGGACGAAGCTCCGAGCACGAGCACGGGCACGGCCACGAGCACGAGCACGAGCCCACGAGCACGGGCCTGGACGCGACGGCATTGCGCCGAGCGGTTGGAAGAGAACGAGAGCCACCAAGCGAGAACCAGAGAACTGAGAGCGAGAGCGAGAGCGAGAGCCAACGCACAGCCCCCAAATGAAGAAAAGCCCGCGCCATGCGCGCGAGGTGCGGTCAGGCCTCTTCCGTGGCCTCGGCCTCTTCCTTCTTCGCTTCCTTCTTCTTTGCGGGGGTGGCCTTCTTCGCTTCCGCCTTGGCGGGCGGCTCGGCCTCGTCGTCTTCCTCGCCGGCTTCCTTCAGCCCCTGCTTGAAGTTCTTGATCCCCTGGCCGAGCCCCTTGCCGATGTCGGCGATGCGGCCCGCGCCAAAGAGGAGCAGCGCGATGAGCGCGATGACGATGAGCTCCGGCGCTCCGAGTCCTCCAAGCATGTTTATTTCGTATCAGTGCCACGTGCCTCCGGCAAGGCCGTGACGAGCGCGGCCAGGAGCACTCCGCCCGCGAACGCTGCCAGAGGGACGAGCGAGAAGAGGAGCAGCCACGCGCCCGGTGAGCTCTCCGGGACACGAAGCTCGAGCGCGCGGAGCGTCGCCAGCGCGGCGAGCGGACCCGCGGCGCCAATGGCGGCCGCAGCGACGCCCCCCACGCGCCGGCGCCGTGCCCGCAGGATCGCGAGGACGGCCACCGCGCCGCCGAAAAAGGCCGAGGCCGTGACGATCGGGGCCCGGATCGTCGGCGGGAGCGAGGAGGCCCGCGCCCAGGGAGCGAGGCCGCGAAGGACGAGATTGTCGACGTGCACCTTCACGTTGGGCACCGCGACCCGGGCATTCGTGAGCTCGATGCGGCGGAGGTCGTCGCTCACCTTCGCGTCCTCGGCGGTGAAAACCACGCCTCCGATCGGCGCACGGCCCACGAGACGCGGCGGGCCGTCGTCGTTCGGTGGGCAAAGCCACGTCACCGAGACGAAGGGCACGCCGTGCGTCGCCCCGGGGGTGCAAGAAGTGCGGCCCTGGACGAGGAGCGCGTTGACGACGCGGCCCGGCGCGACCGCCTCTCGACCGAGGACGACGGAGGAGAGGACCAGCACGGCGCCGAAGAGGAGGCCCTGCGGAAGGAGACGACGCACCGTCCGCGATGGCGCTTCGCCCAGCGTCGCGAGCACGCGAGCCTCGCCGCGCTCGACGAGGCGCTGCGTGGCGAGCGCCCAGCCGACCGGCCAGCCGATCAGGAGCGCGGCCTCGAAGGCGACGGCGAGGAGGCTCTTCGCGAAAGGGGCGAGCGTGCTCCACGAGATCGCCGGGTCGAGGATCCACGGAAGAATCCGGATAAGCACGCCCACGAGGGCAGCGCCCAGAATGAGGGTCGTCGCGATGATGGCGGCATTGGCGGCCGGCGCCGCGATCGGGTCCTTGGGGCCAGCCATCGGAGGTGCGCGAATTTACCCTAGTTTGCGGTTCGTCCGCGCGCCGTCCCGCCGCATCCGGGGTGGTCGACGCCGTGAGCTGTTTCCTGGCTGAACGGCATGGTAGGGTCGGGCACCGGAGAACGTGATGACGCTCGACGCGAAAAGCCTGCGCAAAATCGCTCTTGGGGCCGTGCTCGCTGGTGCCGCCCTCGTCACGCCTTCCACGGCCCAGGCCGAAGAGGTGTCGCCCACCGGCAAAGGCATCGCCGGCGGAGCCCTCCTCGGCGGCGAGATCGTCATCTTCGGCGAGGCCATCTTCGGCGTTCACTCCGGGCTCGCCTACCTCATCGGCGGCGTCGTCGGCGCGGCCGGCGGCGGCGTCGGCGGCTACTTCATCGAGAAGGGCTCCGACGACGGGCGCATCCCCGCGTATCTCCTCGCGGCCGGCGTCGCAGGCCTCATCCCGGCCGTCGTCGTGACGCTCGACGCCACCCGCTACCGCCCGACCGAAGGCGCCCGCGAAGACAAACCCACCGACGTTCCTTCATCCGATCCGGGACAGCCCGGCGGTAGCAGCGTCGTCGGCGCGCCGGCCTCGAGCCCCGCTCCGGCGCCCCCTCCCCCCTCGCCCACGCCCAGCCCGTCGTCCACCGACACCCCGGCGCCTGCGCCCGCGTCCGGCGGCGGGACGGGCGGCGGCACGCAAATCCAGGCTCAGCGCGCGCCCGGACGGAACAACTCGCTCGTCGGTGTTCGCAACGGCCAGCTCGCGATCGGCGTGCCGGTCCCGGAGGTCCGTCCGCTCCTCGGCTCGGCCGAGCGCTCGCGCATGGGCGTCGAAAACCGCGGGAGCGAGCTGCGCTTCCCGGTCCTGAACGTTGCCTTCTGAACGGGCTCGATCACGTCGGAGCGCGCCTCGGGCTGCCGTGAATGGGGTCCGAGACCTGTTCCTTTTCCACGCAGCCCGCTGTAATCTCGCGGGAATCCCGAGCGACGGACGAGCGGCTACGCCGCACGTAACGGTCGCTCGGCACACCTGAGAGCCATGAACACTCCGCGCAGCGCAACGAAGCCGCAGGATCCCATGCTCGGGCGAGTGGTCGCCGGGCGTTACCGACTCGAGGCGCGGGCTGGCGAAGGCGGCATGGGCGTCGTCTATCGCGCCCGTCACGTCCTCATCGATCGCGTCGTCGCGCTGAAGCTCATTCGCCCGGATCTCCGCGGTGAGACTCACCTTCGCGCGTGGATGCTTCGCGAGGCCCGCGCCGCGAACCGCGTCGACCACGCCCACATCATCGACATCCACGATATCGGCGAGACGGAAGAGGGCGAGCTCTACCTCGTCATGGAGTACCTCGTCGGCACCTCGCTCTCGAGCGAGCTGGCGAAGGGCCCGATGCAGCTCTCGCGCGCCGTCGACATCCTCGAGCAGATGTGCGCCGCGCTCGCCCGCGCCCACGACCTCGGCGTCGTCCACCGCGATCTCAAGAGCGACAACATCCTGCTGAGCACGCGCGGTGGTCGAAAGGATTTCGTGAAGATCCTCGACTTCGGCCTCGCGCACCTCGCGATGGACCCGCGCCTCGCGCCCAAGGGCGCGGTGTTCGGAACGCCGGAGTACATGTCGCCGGAGCAGGCGCGCGGCGAGGAAGCGGGGCCGCCATCGGACCTCTACGCCCTCGGCGTCCTCTTCTACGAAATGCTCACGGGCCAGCTCCCGTTCCGCTCGAACGATCGCGACACGCTGCTCGAGATGCAGCGCAGCGCGCCGCCGCCGAAGCCGTCCGCGATCAAGCCCGACGTCCTTCCGCAGAGCGAAATCATCGTCCTCAAGCTCCTCGAGAAGGAGCGCCGCAAGCGTTACCAGGACGCCCACCACCTCCACGAGGAGCTGAAGGCGCTGCAGCGAGCGCTGCCGTCGACGCCCTGGGAAGTGCAGGCGGGCGACCCGCAGAACGCGCCGCCTCCGCCCCCGCCCCCGCCGCAGAGCCCGGGCGTCATCGAGTGGGCGAACCGCGCCGCGCTGTTCTCGCGCATGGTGAGCCGCGTCTACCCGACCGGCAACACGCCGCCCGAGGTGCAGACGGGCGTGGCGCAGGCGTGGGATCTCGCTTCGCGCGCCACGCGCCTCGAAGGCGAGGTCGCCTCGCACACGCGCAAGCTCGAGTCGCTCGAGCGGCGCGGTCGTGCGCTCCGAGCCGAGATCGGTCGTAAGGTCGAGGAGCTCGCGCACGAGGAGTCGCGCGCGCTCCGCGAGGCCGCGGCCGAGCAGGGCGAAGCGGCCAAGCTCCGCGAGCTCGTGCAGGTCGCCGAGCGCGCGGGCGCGACGGCGAAGGCGCAGGCGGACCAGGCGGCGCAGCAGGGCGGAAACCCGGCCACGCTCCGCGCGATCTACGAGCGCTCCGGCGCCGCGGCGGCGCTCCTCGAGGCGCGTCGCGAGGCGCTCAACGAGCGCGAGCAGAAGGCGCACGTGAAGGACACCCAGGCCCGCGATCTGCGCCGTCAGATCGACGAGCTTCGCGCGCAGCTCGCGCGCTACGCAGAGGCCCTCGAGGAGGACCTCAACGCGGGCCGCGAGAAGGTCGCCAGCCGCACGCGCGAAGGCCTCAACTTCGAGAAGGCCTTCAGCGACGTGACCACGCTCCTCCTGAACCACCTGAAGCAGAAGCCGGAGGCGCGCGATCTGCTCCAGGAGCTCATGGCGAACATCCACATGAACAATCCGAACGCGAAGGCGAGCCAGCCCGGCAACCTCGGTCCGGAGAGCCGCGGTCCGAACAACCTGTAGTTTACAGGTTTCTTCGAGCGCCTACTTCAGGTCGTTCGCCCTCTTTGAGACGCGCTACTTCTGCCGAGGCGGCGGGAGGAACTCGCCCTTGGCCTGCTTGGCCGCGTCGGCGCCGAGCTCCTGGAGCCAGCGTTTGTCCTCCGGATCCTTCGTCATCCCGGCCGCCTTCTTGAAGCCCTCGGCCGCGACGCGGAAGAGGGCCATCATGCGCGCCTTCTTCGTCTCGCGCTTCTGGCGGTTCGCGACGAGCTCGCACGTCTTCGCGAGCGTCGTCCAGCTCGTGCGCTGGTTCGGCGCGAGCTTCGACGCTTTGTGTGCATAATACAAGGCACGCGCCACCTTCTTGCGGCGGGGCCACGCGCGGGCGAGCTCCTCCGCCACGAAGGCGGTGTCCTCGTCGTTGCCCGCCTGCTTCGCGAGGGCGTAGGCCTCCTCGAGCTTCTCGACGGCCGCCTTCGCGTCGCGTTTGATCGATGCGTTCGCTTCTTTGATCAGCTTTGCGATGTTCGCGCTCATGCCGCTTCCGTCTTAGGCGAGTTTTGCGCTGAGGAAGGCCTTCAGCTTGATGAGAGTCTTCACGTCGCGCGTGAAGCTCGGGACCTTGTACTCCTGCGCCCACTGCGAGACCTCGCCCACGAAGGTCGCGCGGATCGTCGGATCGCCGAGGATCTCGTCGACGGTGCGGCCGCGCGCGGCGCTCTTGCGGAGGCCTTTCGTGTACTCGACGAGCGCGGGGTAGTCCTCGTCGAGGAACTCCTCGACCTGCTTCGCCTCCGCCGCGAGGCGACCGATGATGCCCTGGTCCGCGCTCGGATCGGCCTCGACCGCGAGCGCCGCGCCGACGCGGATCACGAAGGCGTCGTCGCAGTAGCCCACGTCCTCGATCGCGTCGGCGATGAGGTCGAGGGATTTGAACACGTAGTTGAGGCCCGCGACCACGTAGCGCCCGACGTCGCCGTCCGGCACGTTCTGCGCGACCGCGCCGAGCGCCGCCGCGTCTTCGCCGAGCGTGCGAAGCCATTCGGGGAAGACATCGAGGTACTTAACCAGCGCCGCCGGATCGGACATAGGGCTCGTAGTTTAGTGCAATCGCGACGTCGCCAGGCCGAGAAGAAAGCCCGCGATCAAGGCTCCCAGCACCAATACGACGACCGCCCACACCGCGACCCCCTTGCGCGAGACATGCGCCCGCAGCATCGGAAGGTTCTCGGATGGGAGCGTCCCTTGCGAGGCGATCATCACCTGCGGCGGCGGCTCCGTGATCGGCCGCCCGGGGCGGCTCGCGAGCGTCCCGCCGGGTCCCTTGTCCGCCGCCGGCGGAGGCATCGTCGGCGGGCTCCGGTCCGTGTCGACGATCGTCGGATGCGCCTGCACGAGCGGGGTCACCGGGCTCGGTTGCCCTGGGTTCGTCGGCATCCAGACGCTGGGCACGTCCGGGAGGCGACTGATCGGAGGCGCCTGCCCGCTCACCGCCGTCTCGCCGGTCGCAGCGTTGAGCGCGCGCGCCATCTCGAGCGCGCTCTGGTAGCGGCTCGCACGGTCCTTCTGCATCGCGAGCGACACGAACGCCTGCATCCGCGCGAGCTGCGGATCGACCGTCTCGAGCGCGGGCGGCGTCGAGTTGAGGACGGCGCCGAGGCGCGCGTACTCGGTCGGCGCCGGAAACGCGACCTTGCCCGTCAGCATCTCGTAGAGCATGACGCCCGCGCTCCACAGATCCGCGCGCGCATCGACGTCCTTCGCGTTCTTGATCTGCTCCGGGCTCATGTACGCGGGCGTGCCGAGGAGCGTGCCCGTCTTCGTCTTCGAGCCCATGCCGCCCGCCGCGTCCATGACCTTCGCGATCCCGAAGTCGAGGATCTTCGCCGTGAAGGCGCCGCTCGAGTCCCGCGCGAGCACCACGTTCTCCGGCTTGAGATCGCGATGCACCACGCCCTGCGCGTGCGCCGCACCGAGGCCGGCGAGGATGCCCTGAAGGATCGCCGCCGCCTGCCCGACGGGCACGCGCACGCCCGTCCGCGTGTACGCCGAGAGCGGGACCCCCTCGAGCAGCTCCATCACGATGTACGGCGAGCCGTCCTCGGCCGTCGCCGTCTCGATGATGCGCACGATGTTCGGATGGATGAGCCGCTGGCACACGCGGCCCTCCTCGATGAAGCGCTGGATGACCTCGATGTCGCCCAGGTACTCGGCCGAGAGGAGCTTCACCGCGCACGCGGCGCCGTCCGCGCTCTGCGACTCGAAGACGGTGCCCATCCCGCCCGAGCCGATCACGCGCTTCAGCGGGTATTTGCGCGACAGGATCGCGCCGACGAGCTCGTGCTGTTTCGCCGGTGCCGGGGCCGCGGTCACGTGCCGAGACTAACTCAGCCCGCGCGCAACGTCGCCCCGAACCTCGACTCCGCTTCCTTCACCACCGCCGCGTGCGCCGCATCGACCTCGGCGTCCGTCAGGGTGCCCTTCGGATTGCGATAAACGACGCGGAACGCGAGCGACGAGTGCCCCGCGGGGACCGACCCGCCGACGAAGCGATCGAAGAGGCGCACCGCCTCCACGAACGGCCCGGCGGCGGCGCGAATGCCCGCCTCGACCTCGCCCGCCGCGACGCCGTCCTTCACCACGAGCGCGATGTCGCGCGCGCTCGCCGGGAAGCGCGGGATCTCCACGAAACGCGGCGCGACCGCGCCCGCGCGGAACTCCTCGATGGAGACCTCGAGGACGAGGACCTCGCCGTCGAGGTCGAGCGCGTCGACCACGTCCGGATGAAGCGGCCCGACCGAGCCGATGCGCTGTCCGCCCGCCGTGACCCAGCCCGCGCCGCGCGGATGCAGGTGCGCCGGCGCCTCCGCGCGCGCGCACGGAACGACGTCCGCCGTCTTGCCGGAGAGGCGCCGCACGATCTCGATCGCGTAGCCCTTGGCGTCCCACACGTCGAGCGGCTTCGCCTTCTCGAGCCACGCCGTGCGATCGCCCGCGAGCACGAACGCGAGCCGCAGCTCCTCGTTCGGCATCTCGCCCGCCTGGAGCGGCGTCAGGTACACGGGACCCACCGTGAACTCGCGGACGTCACGCTCGCCGTGGCGCCGTGCGTTCTTCACCGCGTCGAGCAGGCCCACGAGCAGCGAGGTCCGCATCACGCTCTGCGGCTCCGCCATCGGGTTCGAGAGCTTGATCGCGGCCGGCGGCGCCTTGAGCGCCTCGAGCACGCGCGGCGACGTGAAGCTGAACGTGATCGCCTCCGAGAGGCCGACCGCCGCGCACACCTCCTTGGCACGGCGCGCGAGCTCCTCGCGACCGCCCACGTCGCGCGAGGCGTGGATCGGCGGCAGCTCCGACGGCACGTGGTGATAGCCGTGCACGCGGATCACCTCCTCGACGAGGTCCGCCTCGCGCCCGAGATCGGGGCGATGCGTGGGGACGATCACGTCGCACGCGCGGTTCGCCTCGTTCGTGGTCTCGCAGCCGAGGCGCTTCAGGATCGCGAGCGACTCCGCGAACGGCACGTCGACGCCCGTGATCGCCTTCACGCGCTCGGCGCGGAAGTGCACCACGCGCTTCTGCGGCTCCGCCCCCTTCACGTGAATGTGCCCGCGCGTCGCGCTCGCGCCCGGCGATAGCTCGAGCGTGAGCTGGACGGCGCGGTTCAGGACCTGCTCCACGTCGCTCGGGTCGACGCCGCGCTCGAAGCGATGCGAGGACTCCGTGTGCATGCCGTGACGGCGCGCGGTGCGGCGGACGGTGCGCGGATCGAACCAGGCGCACTCGTAGAGCACCCGCTTCGACTGGTCGTTGATCTCGCTGTCGGCGCCGCCCATCACGCCTGCGAGCGCCACCGGCCCCTCGCCGTCGCAGATGAGGAGGTCGTCGTCGACGAGCGTCCGATCGACGCCGTCGAGCGTCTTCATCGCCTCGCCGTCCCGCGCGCGGCGCACGATGATCTTCGAGCCGCGCACGCGATCGAGATCGAACGCGTGCATGGGATGGCCGTACTCGAGCATCACGAGGTTCGTGATGTCGACGATGTTCGAGATGGACCGGACGCCGAGCGCGAGAAGCCGGTAACGGGCCCAGAGGGGGGAGGGCCCGATCTTGACGCCGACCGCGCCGGCCGCGCCGTAGTGCGGGCAGCGCTCCTTGTCCTCGACCGTGACGGAGGCGATCGCGTCGGTGCCGACCGCGTCCATCCGGCTCGGCGCGGGGATCTCCGGCCACTCGAACGGGATCGCGAACAGCGCCGAGAGCTCGCGCGCGATGCCGACGTGGCCGAGGCCGTCGGGGCGGTTCGGCGTGAGGCCGATCTCGAAGACGGTGTCCCGCGCGTTCGGCACGGCCGTCGCGAGCGGGGTGCCCGGCTCCGCGAGGCCGGACGGCAGGATGATGATGCCGCCGTGCTCCTCGGAGAGGCCCAGCTCCGACTCGCTGCAGAGCATGCCTTCGCTGTTCACGCCGCCGATCGCGCGCGGCGCGATGGTGAGGCCCTTGGCCGGCAGATGCACGCCGAGCGGCGCGAGCACGACGAGACCGCCCGGCTCCGGCACGTTCGGCGCGCCGCACACGACCTCTTGCGTCTTCCCCGCCTCGCGCTCGACGGTGACGAGGCGGAGTCCCGACTTCGACGGATGTGGCCGGATCGCGGTCACCTTGACGACCAAGCACTCCTCGGTGCCCTTGCCGTACTCGTGACGCCCCTCGACCTCGATGCCTGCGTGAGTGAGCCGCTCGGCGACCTCGTTGGGGGAGGCGTTGAGGTCCGGAAGAAGCTCGCGCAGCCAGCGATAAGACGCTTTCATCGACGCCGATTCTTATCACGGCGTGGCCGCATTTTGAGATACCCCTCGATCATGATCGCCCGCCTGAGCTACGCCATCGCCACCACGATCGTCCTCGCCGGCTTCGTCGCCGCGGCGAGCGCCTGCTCCTCCGACGCGGATCCGGCCGCCACGAGCAGCAGCTCCAGCGGGTCGACCGGCAACGGCGGCAGCAGCGGCAACTCGAGCGGCGGCGATACGACGCTCTCCTCCAGCGAGTGCACGAGCCGCTGCTCGGCCAAGCTGAACACATGTGACGAGCTGAAGTCTCAGGCCTCGGCCGGCTGCAGCCAGCTCTGCACCGGTAGCGTGACGGCCGGTCAGGCGACCTGCCTCGAGGACAAGACGTGCAGCGAGCTGCTCGAGGCGTTTGGCGAGGGCAAGGACCTCGATGCGCTCTGCCCGAAGGGAAGCACCAACTCCAGCTCCGGATCGACGAGCGGAGGGACCAGCTCCGGCAGTACGAACACCGACACGCCGACGAACCTCACCATCACGGCGACGATCCCGAGCGACTACGAGGCGATCCACAAGAAGACGGGCGACTCGATCGCGTCGATCTTCAACGTGGCGCCCAAGCCGACGTTCAGCCCCGCCGTGCAGATCACGGCGAGCCATCTCCCGCAGCTCGACAAGGCGGAGTCGGTGACGCTCGACTCGCCCGAGCGGCCTGCGGGCGCGTGCGGCACGGCGAAGTTCAGCTTCGTCCTCAATTCGTCGCAGATCGGCGTGCAGATCTCCGGCGCGGACACGCTCCCGGAGACGAGCTGCGCGACGTTCACGGACGCGCTGGCGAAGGGCGCCACGCTCACCCTGAAGGGGGTGCCCTGGCTGAACAGCAGCGTGAAGGCGACCGTGAAGATCGTCCTCGAGTGATGTAAAACTTTGCAGATGTTCGTTCGCGTCGCCCTCTCCTGCGCGCTGGTCGGCCTCGCGGCTTGCTCGTCCTCCGACACCACGCCCAGCGGAGGCACCTCGTCGTCGTCCTCCTCGTCGAGCAGCAGCGGTGGCAAGCCGAAGGATCCCGACGCGAAGGCAAGCGCCACCGAGTGCAAGACGCGCTGCGGCGACCGCCTGAAGGACGACGAATGCAATCGCTCGTCGACGGACGCGAGCAAGGCCTGCCAGGCGCTGTGCCTCGAGACCGCGACGAACGGGCAGCTCGACTGCCTCGTGACGAAGCCCTGCGACGACCTCACGCACGACGGCGAGAAGATCTCGGACCTCTGCCCGCCGTAGGCGGCGGCTAGAACTGCGCGAGGAAGCGCGGATCGTTCTCGAACAGCAGCTTGATGTTCGGGATCCCGTACTTGAGGATCGCGATGCGCTCGAGCCCCATGCCGAGCGCGAAGCCCGACCACTCGTCCGGATCGATCCCGCAGTTCTCGAAGACGACGGGGTGAATCATCCCGCAGCCGAGGATCTCGATCCAGCCCGTGTGCTTGCAGAGGCTGCATCCGGCGCGCGTGCCGTCTGGTTGATTGCAGAATACACACCCGATGTCGACCTCGGCCCCCGGCTCGACGAACGGGAAGTAGCTCGGGCGGAGGCGGACCGGCGTGCCCGGCCCGTAGATGCGCTCCGCGAACTCCGCCAGGACGCCCTTCAGGTGCGCGAGCGTGACGTTCCGGTCGACGAGGAAGGCCTCGATCTGGTGGAACATCGGCGAGTGTGTCGCGTCGTCGTCGCGGCGGTACACGGTGCCGGGCGCGATGTACGCCATCGGCGGCTTCAGCGCCTTCATCGCGCGGATCTGGATGTTCGACGTGTGCGAGCGCAAGAGGAGCGTCTTGACCGCGTCCTTCACGTTCATGTCGGTCCAGAACGTGTCCTGCATGTCCGTCGCCGGGTGATCCGGCGGGTACCCGAGGAGCCCGAAGTTGTAGTCCTCGAGCTCGACCTCCGGCCCGTCGAACACCGCGAAGCCGAGCTGGCGGAAGACGTTCACCACGTCCTCGCGCACGCGGGAGATGGGGTGCCGGTGCCCGCCGTCGGAGACGGGGAGGCGGGCCGGCAACGTGAGATCGAACGGCGGGGCGTCGAGCTCGGCCTGACGCTCGGCTCGTCGGATTTCCTGGAGGCGCGACTCGAATTTCGCCTCCACCTCCTGCTTCACGGCGTTGACCTGCTGGCCGATCGCCTTTTTCTGATCCGGCGGCGCCTTGCCGAGGAGGGCGAGGATCGCGGTCAGCTCGCCTTTCTTGCCGAGGATCTTCGCGTTCTCGTCACGCAAAGCCTGCTCGTTCGCAGCCGCGGCAAATCGTCCGCCGAGCCCGTCGCGCAGAGAAGAAAGCGCAGTCGCGATATCCGTGTCCGCCATGGCGAGTTCTCTATTATCACGAGGACATGGCTCACAACTACGCGTCGGGGCTCATCACCTTCGGGCCCGAAGCGGACCTCGAACTGATCGCCAAGGTCTTCTCCGAGCTCGTCCAGGCTTTTTGTCCTCCCGGCGGGCTCCGCGTCCGCGTCTCGCGCGGCAAGCGAACCGAGGTCCTCGGCACGCGCTTCTCGCAGACCGCATCCATCTCGGCGGCCCAGCTCTCCAAGGGCGGGAGCGTGGAGCTGACCGCGGGCGCGGACTTCGACCAGCCCGCCAAGGGCATGCCCCTCTTCTGGATCACGAGCGACCCCGAGGCGGAGGAGATCGCCGTCCGCCTCGGCTTCTGCATCGTGAAGCCGCCGAGCGGCGAGGCGGAGCGTGCCGTCGCCCACGCCATCAGCACGATCATGGAAGTGGCGACCGACATTGGCGGCTGCCTCTCCGCCGAGGCCGCCGCGCAGCCGGACTACACCGCGCTCGTCGACGAGGAGGTCACGGAGACGGGCTGGCGTACCCTCGTCTCGAAAGAGCAAATGAAGTCGTTGAAGCGTCCGCCGCCGGACGGCGTCACGCTCGAACGCTGCAAAAATGGCGTCCTGGTGAAGGTCGACACACCCTCGCCGTGGGCCCCGATCCACGCGACGATCACCCGCTGGCTCGACGCGTAGAAGTAGTATGCTCGCGCGGCCGTGAGCGAGTCGCAGGTCCCCGTTCCCCCGTCCGAGGCGAACCCACGGAGTCGTCCTCAGCTCACGTGGACGGACAGCGCGGGGAGCCACCTGCTGGATCTCTCCGAGTCGCGCACCGCGGGCTCGGCGGTCCAGTGCGAGCTCGTCATCGCGGACAAGGCCGTCTCGCGTCTGCACTTCGAGCTCGACCCGCTGACCGACGGCCTCTGGGTCCGCGATCTCGGCAGCCGCAACGGCACCTTCGTGAACGGCGTGAAGATCACGGAGGCGCGCGTCCCCGCCGGCTCCGTCATCCGCGTCGGCACGACCGACATCACGGTCTCGTATGGCGCCGTGGAGGTCACCCCGGCGCCCGCCGAGCCCGTCGCGTTCGGCGGCCTCATCGGCGGCTCGCCCGCGATGCACACCTGCTTCGCGCACCTCACGAGCCTCGCGCCCGGCGAGAGCTCGCTCATCATCGAGGGCGAGCCCGGCACCGGAAAGAAGGCGCTCGCCAAGGCCGTGCACGACGCGTCGCCGCGCGCGGCGATGCCCTTCGTCGTCGTCGAGTGCGCGGGCCTCGCCAAGAACGCGGCCGAGCTCACCGACGCGCTCGAGGCCGCGCTCGTCAGCGCGGAGGGCGGCACGCTCGTCCTCGACTCCCCGCACGAGCTTCCCCTCGCCGTGCAGCGCGAGCTCACGCCCCCGCTCGACGCGAAGGCCTTCCGCGTCATCGTCACGACCACGCGGGACCTCCGCCGCCTCGTGAATCAGGGCGCCTTCCGCGAGACGCTCTACTTCCGCCTCGCCGGCGCCACCGTGCGCGTCCCGCCGCTTCGCCAGCGCGCAGGCGACCTCATTCCGCTCCTCGAGCGCTTCCTCGGCTCCGAGAGTGGGCTCCTCACGCGCCAGCTCGTGGAAGATCTCGAGCGCCTGCCGTGGATGGGCAACGTCCGCGAGCTCAAGGTGTACGCAGAGCATCTCCGTACGGGCGATCTCGTGCGCGCCGTGGCCACTGCCCATCTCGACGCGGTCGACTCCGACGATTTCCGCCGCCATTCTGGCAGCCTCGACACGGTGGAGGCGCCCATCATCCCGACGCTCCCCGGCACAAACGAGCCGCTCGCCGACATCGGCCGCATGCTCCCCATCGCGCTCGAGCCGTGGTTCCTCATCGGCTTCAAGGAGTTCCGCGAGCGCTGGATCGACCTCGGCGAGCGTGAGTATCTCCGCCGCCTGATGCACCGGACGAATCGGTCGAGCGGTGCGGCGTCGCGCGAGGCTGGTCTCGAGCGCACGTACCTCTATCGACTCTTGAAGAAGCACGGCGTGTGAGCGAGGGCGAGGAGAAGAAAGAGGAGCCCGCGCCCAGGAAGAAGGCGGAGCCGACGCCGACCGAAGCGCGCATCGCGCCGCTCGAGCCCAAGCACGAGCGCCTCGTCATCGCGGGCATCGCGCTCCTCTTCCTCGTTCATCTCTCCTACTACTTCCCTCGCGTCGTCGACGACGTCTTCATCTCCGTTCGCTACGCGGAGAACCTCGCCCGCGGCCACGGCGCCGTCTACAACCTCGGCGAGAAGGTCGAGGGCTACTCGAGCCCATCGTGGATGTTCGTCCAGGCGTTCGCTTGCCTCCTCCACCTCGAGCCGGTGACCTTCGGCAAGCTCGTCGCGGTGGGATGCCTCTTCGCGACGGCCTGGGGCGCGCGCCAGATCGCGCGCGAGATGTTCGGCGTCGTGAGCTGGCACTCGTTCGTGCCCGCCGTCCTCATCGCGGTGAACTCGTACCTGGTCGACTGGACCGTCCTCGGGCTCGAGACGCCGCTCCACATCGCGTCGCTCGTGCTCGCGCCGCTGATGGTGCATCGCGCCCTCGAGAATCCCGCGCGAAAGACGCGCATCTGGGCCGCGGCGTCGCTCGTGGTGCTCGGCGCGACGCGTCCGGAGTCCCCGCTCTACGTCATCATCTGCACCCTCGCCCCGCTCGCGTTCCGGCCGCGGACGAGAGCGACCGTCATGGAAGCGGCGCGCTACGTGGTACCCGCGGGCGTGATCCTCGCGCTGCTCCTCCTGCTGCGGCGCGCGTACTACCACGACTGGTTTCCGAACACGTACCACGTGAAGGGCGCGCACGAGGTCTTCGCCCTCGGCAAGCTCGCGGACCTCTGGGGGCACGGCTCGCGCCCCAGCGAGATCGCCCAGATGATCGGGGGCTCGATCGCGCTCGGGTACTTCGGCTGGAAGCAGAAGGCGCTCACTCCCGTCCTGATCGTCCTCGCGGACCTGTATTTCACCGCGTCCGTGCAGGTCGACTGGATGCCGAGCCTCCGTCACCTGCTCCCCGTGCTCGCGTTCGCGCCGATCGGGACCGCGTGCGTCCTCGAGGAGGCGCTCCGCCGCCAGAGCACGACCGTGCGCGCGTCACTGCTCGTCGTCTGCGTCAACGCGTGCTGGGACGTCGGCCGCGTCGACTCCCGTCTCTCCACCCTCGAGGTCCGCGACAAGTGGGTCCAGAAGAAGACGCTGGAGAAGTGGAGCGACTCGTTCCTCGCGTATCGCCGCATCGAGCCGCCCCACGTCACCAAGATGAACAACTACGCGATGGGCCAGATCGCGCAGTGCTGGCCCGTGCTCGACACGAGCAAGGAGCCGATCGCGGAGACCTGGTACGCGGGCCGCGACATCGGCGCGCTCGGCTACCTCACCGAGGTCAACGTCTGGGACACGGCGGGCCTCGTCACGCGCGAGGTCAGCATGGATCCGCAGTTCGCACAGCACTTCGTCTCGAAGGAGCTCACGGAGCAGATGTTCGCGAAGCGCCCCGTCTCGGCCGACCTCTACGAAGGCTGGGACACCGCCGTCTCGAAGCGCCCGGCGACGTGGCTTCGCTACAAGGTCACGAACGGCGAGCAGCGGGATCCGAACCAGATCGTCGCGAGCGATCGAGAGGCGCCGAGCTCGGAGGAGAGGCTCCGCCGCTACCGGCGTCTCGCGGAGAAAATGCCTCACCTCTTCCACCTCCACACGCTCTACGGCGAGGCGGTCGGCGCCGCGGTCGAGAAGCGACTGAAGGTGGTGGAGAATGAGGAAGCTCACAAGAGCGTTCCGCAATAACCTCCTCTCCCAGAAGGTGCCCATCACGTGCGGCTCGCTCTCCGTCTCGCGCTGACGTTCGGCCTCCTCGCGGCGGCGTCGAGCGCGCTCGTCGGCGTGGCGGTGCGGTATCGGCTCGTGACGACGGAGACGGATCGCTTTCACGAGGACGTGAAGGGCGTCTGCAAGCGCATCAAGGGCGAGATCAAGCGCCAGGCGGACGCGGATCGCATGCTCGTCACGGGCTTCTGCAAGGACGGCGAGCTCGTCGAGCGCGTGGGCATCGCGCTCGAGACCGGAGATCTCCGCGAGCGGCCGTACGCGTACTCGCATCTCGTCGAGACGGACCGCGAGGCCTTCGGCGTGGACGAGCTCATCGTGGGCATCGAGCGCGGCGAGATCGTCGGCGCGAGCCCGACCTCGCTCCTCAACACGCCCGCCTCGCAGATCGACGCGCTCATCAAGGCGGACCCCTCGAGCTTCGTGCTGCGCGGCGGCTCGGTCCCGGCGATCGTCACGCGCTGCACGAAGGCCAATCCGCGCGGAAAGATCGTGGGCATGGTCGCGGCGCGTCACCTCGATCCGATGGTGTCGCGCCTCGAGACGACGCTCGATATCGAGGTGGAGCGGTCGTGGAGACCGAAGCACCCGACGGTGGCGCCATCGGCCTCGGCTGCGCGCGCGCCGGGCCGAGCCGAGAAGGCGGTGTGCGAGCTCGAGGACGGCAGCGGCGCGAAGCTCCCCATCGAGATCGTCAAGTCGACGAAGGACCTCGAGCGGAGCCTGGCCGAGGTCGATCGCACGGTCGGGCTCCTTGCGATCATCGCGGCCGTCGTCGCGTTCCTCGTCGCGGTCGTGCTCGCGCGCACCATCAGCCGGCCCCTGGCGGTGCTCGCGCAGCAGGCGGGCAAGGTCGCTGCGGGTGACGCCGAGCCGATCCAGATCCGCGGCTCGGGCGAGGTGCGCACGCTCGGCATCGCGTTCGACAGCATGGTCAAAGACCTCGCCGTGACGCGCCGGCGCCTCGCGGCCGCGTCGCGCATCGCGGCCTGGCGCGAGGTCGCGCGCCGCGTCGCGCACGAGGTGAAGAACCCGCTCGCGCCCATCCGCGCCGCCGTGGAGACGCTGAGGCGCCTCCGCGCACGAGAGGATCCGCGCTTCGACGAGTACTTCGACGAGGCGACGCGCACCGTGCTCGACGAGGTGCATCGCATCTCCAACATCGTCACCGAGT
The DNA here is from genome assembly GCA_046351255.1 of Labilithrix sp. GTDB lineage: Bacteria > Myxococcota_A > Polyangia > Polyangiales > Polyangiaceae > Labilithrix. Next base: position 203,098 of record JAXLYU010000017.1, on the reverse strand, counting down.
TCACGCGCTTCGCGCGCCTCCCCCCGCCGCGGCCGGTCGACATGGACGTGGAGGAGATGGCGAAGCGCATCGTCCAGACCCACGCCGCAGCCGCGGGCGAGAGCAAGCTCGGCCACGTGGCGCAGCGCCCTGGACGCACGATCCGCGCGGATCGCGATCAGGTGATTCAGGTGCTCACGAATCTCGTGCAGAATGCGCTCGACGCGGTGAAAGAGACCCCGGGCGGCAGCGTGACCCTGACGACGGACAACGACGGTCGCTACGCGTACTTCAGCGTGGCGGACAACGGGCCTGGCGTGTCGCCCGACTTCGCGGGCCGTCTCTTCGAGCCGTACGCGACCACGAAGACCACGGGCACCGGCCTCGGCCTCGCCATCGCGCAGCGCATCGCGTACGAGCACAACGGCGAGCTCTCGTACGTCGGGACGAGCGCGAACGGCAAAGGCGCCGTGTTCCGGCTCGTGCTGCCGGTCGAAGGCCCGCCCGTGGAGCCGGACGCGCCGCCCTCGTCGTCGCTCGGAGACGACGCGGTATGAGTTCCGAGCTCATACCGCCCCAGGTCGCGAACGAGGGCGTGGCGTCCTTCGACGCGATGAAGAACACACACAAGCTCTACGTATGCCTGGCGTGCGTGTTCGTGAGCTGCCTCCTCCTCGGCGACGTCATCGGCGGCAAGACGCTCGCCACCCCGCTCGGCCCGATCTCCGTCGGCATCATCCCCTTCCCCGTCACTTTCCTCCTCACGGACGTGGTGAACGACTTCTATGGTCGGAAGGGCGCGCGGTTCCTCACGCTCGTCGGCTTCGCGATGGCGCTGCTCGCATACGCCATCCTGCAGCTCGGCACGTGGGCGCCCGTCGACGAATCGACCTATTTCACGCAGCCGGAGTTCGTGAAGATCTTCGGCGGGAGCTCGCAGCTCTTCATCGCTTCGATGGTCGCTTACCTGATCGGTCAGTTCCTGGACATCCAGGTGTTCCAGTTCTGGAAAGCGCTGACCCAGTCGAAGCATCTCTGGCTGCGCGCGACGGGCTCGACCCTCCTCTCCCAGATCGTCGACACGGTGACGATCAACGTCATCTTCTGGCGCTGGACGGCGGACAAGACGTGGGGCTGGATCTTCGCGAAGGTCGGTCGTGAGTACGGCATCAAGCTCGTGGTCGCGATTTTGCTGACCCCCGTGGTCTACGCCCTCCACGGCTTCGTCGTGCGCGTGCTCAAGATCGAGCCGGAAGCGCACGAGACGCGAGGCCCCCGATGAGCCTGCCGAAGGCGGTCACGCTGCCGAGCGGCACGCGCATCGAGCTCTCGCTCGACGACGCGGCCAAGGTGCCGGACGGCCTCTCGGACGCGCCGCGTGTGAGCACGGCTGCGATGGGCGTGGCGGCGGCGCCCCGCTTCACGGCCGCGCTCGCGCTCCTCGGCACGCGCGTGAAGCTGTCGAGCGGCGACCCTCGCGACCTACCGCTCGGCGACTTCCACGTCCTCCGCGCGCTCCTCCTGAAGGACGGGCTCCTCGAGGAGGACGAGATCGAGATCGACTGCGCGAACTGCGGCGAGATCCTGCGGGTGAAGCCGTGCGCGACGCTCGAGACGGGGCCGTGGGAGGACGCAGAGGCCACGGATCCCGAGCTGGATCGGACGCTTCCGTTCGGCGAGCCGCTCCCGACGGAGGGCGGGCCCCTCGTGCTCGTGGCCCGGACGGTGCGCGACGCGGAGCCGCTTTTCAAGGCCCTGGCGCGGCCCCAGCTCGAGATCGACGCCTCGGTCGTGACCGCGATGGGCATCGCGTCGCTCGGGGAGATCAAGGACGCCACCACCATCGCCCAGCTCCTGATGGAGTGCGACGATGCCGTCTTTGCCTCCGTCACCAACGCATGGCTCGACGCGCACTACGTCCCGCGGCTCGCCTCCGACACGACGTGCCCGAAGTGCCAGGCGAAGAACACGATCGACGCGCCCTACGTGCGCGAGTTCGATCGCGGCCTCGTGCGCGGCGACAGCCACGCGCCGGTGATGCCGCTGCCGCCGCTCGAGGAGTTCGTCGAGATCGCCCACGCGGTGGCGGAGCCCCTCCTGCAGGCGACGCCGCAGCCGCCGGAGCTGCTCGTCGAGGACGGCACCCCCGCCGTCGACGACGGCGGCGTTCCGCTCCTCGGCAGCTACGTCCCTCCACCGCCGAAGGACGCGCCCGTGCCGACGAACGCCGGCACGGTGACCATCTACTACCGGACCTTCGAGGCCTGCGTGGCGGAGGAGCCCGGCTTCGACTGGGAGGCGGAGCTCCGCGAGACGATCGAGCACGAGCTCGAGCACCACGTCTATTTCCTCCGTGGTGACGATCCGATGGACGACGCCGAGCGCGCGGAGATCGCGGCGGAGGCGGTGCGCGTGGTCGGCAAGAGCGAGGCGCAGCGGCGAGAGCTGAAGGGCTTCGCGGGCACGTTCCCCGACTTTCTGCGCCGCGCGTGGCCGCTCATCGTGCTCGCCGCGTTCGGCCTGATTGTCGCGATTGCGAACGCACGCTGCACGCCTGGTTCGCGCTGAAGAACGTGGTTTGACAATGTGAATTGAGACTCGTACCGTCCGAGCTGATGGCAGCAAAGACTCGTGCGGCAGGGGGAAGAGTCGCGAAGAGTCGCGAGGACGGCGGCGCACCGAATCGCCGCGGCAGTCCGGAAGCGATCGAGAAGCGCCGCGTGGCGCGCGTCTTCAACGACATCCTCGGCGGCAGCGGCTCGGCCGCGGGCAAGCTCGACGGTCGGACGGAGAAGCGGCGGCAGCGGCTCCTGAAGGAGCTCGAGGCGGGGAAGGCGCGCGGCTCGCGTGAGCTGAAGCCGCTCGACGTGCTCCAGCGCGTGCAGGAGCTGATGGACCTGGGCGAGCCGCTCGGGTCGATCCGCAAGGTGGCGAAGGTGAAGAAGAGCATGGTGGCGCCGGACGCGATCGTGGGCGTCGTCGAGCGTCTGCATCGGGCCTACAACTTCCGTCCGGAGGTGTATCGCTTCGTCGGCATCGGCGAAGACGTCCTGCGCGACGCGGGTGTCATCGGTGGCGAGGCCAAGCGCCCGACCGCCAAGCGTGCGCGCGCGTGAGCTGCCAAGCGACCTCGCGGGGGCGGCCGAGGCTGCTCGCCGTCGCCTTCGGCCTGACGCTCGCCTCCTCCGCGCTCGCAGGCGACGATCCGCATCGCACGAAGGTCGCGGTGAAGGTCGGTCGCTTCGAGGCGAAGGTGGGCGAGATCGAGGATCGGATCGCGGAGCTGGCGCCGTTCCAGGTCGAGCTCTACGGCAAGACACGCGAGGAGATCGTCAAGAATTACGTCCAGCAGGTGATCGTGCGCGAGCTCGTGCTGAACGCGGGCGCGGAGTCGAAGCACCTGACCGACAAGCTCCCGGCGAAGCAGCAGTACCAGCGCGCGCTCTCCACCGCGACGCTCCGCGCGATCCGCGGCCAGCTCCGCTCGCCAGAGGACATCACGGACGCGGAGGCCGAGAAGTACTTCAACGACAACCGGGGGCGCTTCGAGAGCCCGGAGCGCATCAATCTGTGGCGAATCCTCTGCAAGACGAAGGAAGAGGCGCAGGCCGTCATCGCGACCGCGAAGAAGGACCTGACGATCCCGAAGTACAATGATCTCGCGCGCGATCACTCGCTCGACAAGGCGACGAACTTCCGCGGCGGCAACCTCGGCTTCGTCGGCCCGGACGGCCAGAGCAACGAGGCGGGCGTGAAGCTCGACGTCGCGCTCGTCAAGGCCGCCGCCACCGTGAAGGACGGCGAGCTCGTGCCGGAGCCGGTGGCCGAGGGCGCGAGCTGGGCCGTCGTCTGGCGCCGCACGACGGTGCCGGCGACGAAACGCACGCTCGGCGAGGTGAGCGCACAGATCAAGACGACGATCTATCGAGAGCGCACGGAAGCGAACGAGAAGAAGCTGATCGACGACCTTCGCCAGACGAAGGTGAAGGACTACGACGCCGAGCCGCTCAAGATCATCGAGTTCCCGGCGTTCGACGCGGGGCTCAACCTTCCGCGGTCGGTCCCGGCGGCGCCGGCGGTCCCGACGCCGTCGAGCGCGCCGTCAGGGCGGAAGTAGCCGCCGCCTGTTCGGCCGCGCGTTTCGAGCCGCCCTCGCCGCGCCCGGCCACCTCGCCCTCGATGAGCACCTCGACCTCGAAGCGAGGCTCGGGCGGTCCGTGGTTCACGACGACCCGGTACGTCGGCGGCGGCAGGCCGCGCGCCTGCACCTCCTCTTGTAGACGGCTCTTCGAGTCCCGGCTGGAGAGCTGCGAGGCCTCCTGCAGCGAGCCCTTCACCACCTCGGCCACGAGCTTGCGGGCCCCCTCGAGCCCGTGTGCATCATACACACATGCGATGAGCGCCTCGACCGCGTCCGCGAGGACGTTCGTGCGCTCCCGCTCCCCGCGCGCCCCTTTCCCGAACGCGATCGCATCGCCTACGTTCACGGCCCGCGCCCAGAGCGCGAGCGGCTCGGCGCTGACGAGCGCGCTCCACATGCGGGTCAGCACGCCTTCGTCGGCGTCGGGATGTGCGTTCATGAGCATCTCGCTCACACACAGGTCGAGGACGGCGTCCCCGAGGAACTCGAGGCGCTGGTTGTCGGCGACCTTCATCTCGTTGGCGTGCGAGCGATGGGTGAGCGCCTCGTCGTAGCGCGGCATCGCGCCAGGCCCGACGATGCCTTCGAGGAGCGACCGTAGTCGCTCCCGCGCGTTCAGGAGCTCCGTGTCGCGCGCCGTCATCCGCCGAAGATCGCGTCACTCGCCGCGGCGAGGTCCAGGTCGAGCTGGGTGATCCCGCCGGCGTCGTGCGTGGTCCAGAAGACGCGCGCCTTGCCCCATCCGAGCTCGATGTCGGGATGGTGATCTCGCTTCTCCGCGATGAGCCCCACGCGCACGACGAACGCGAGCGCGCCGGAGAAGTCGCCGAACCGATACGCCCGCACGAGCCCCTCACGCTCGCGGCTCCACTCCCCGTGCGCCGCAAGCCACGCGTCAACGGCCTCGGCAGGCAGCTTCTCGGGTCGAGCCATGTTGCTTCCCTAGCATGCCCCGCACCCCTACGCCCACGCCCGCGCCCGCGCCCGCCCGCGCCCCGATGGAGCTGCACGGGCGCGGCGGGAACTTTCTCGACGGGAGGGTTTCGCTCTTGAAAGCCCGCATGAACGAACGCTCCGCGCCGATGGCTCGCTCCCGCTATGCTCGCAAGGTGGGCCTCATCGCCTGCCCGTTTTGTCGGGAATTGTTCGAAGAAGGCGAGGCCAAGAAGTGCCCTGTCTGCGAGATGCCACTCGCCCAGCTGCACAAGCTGCCCCCCTCCGTCGACGCCATGCACGACGAGGCCGGCGTCCCCACCGCCCCCGAAATGGAGAGGATGCCGCTCACGTACCTCGGGCGCGGAAAAGCACCGCTCGCGGTCGCGGGGCTCATCGGGCTCGCTCTTTTCTTCGTGCCCTGGGTGCAGATGACCCTGCCCTACATCGCCTCCAAGTCGGGGTTCGACCTGGCGAAGAACGTCGGCTGGCTCTGGAGCTGCCTCGCCGCCTGGTGCGTCCTCGTGCCCGTCACGCTGAGCCGGCGGTCCATCCACCAGATGCGCGGTGCGCGGGTCGCGGCCGCGTTTTTGAGCGCGTTTCCGGGTATTTCCGCGGCCATCCTGCTGCTGAAGCCGCCGCACGGCGCCATCTACACCATCCGGTACACGTTCGATTGGCCCATCTACGCGACCCTCATCGTGTCCGTGATGGCGGTCGCCTTGTCGTTCCGCCTCGGTGGCTCCGCCCGAGACATCAAGGTCTCGCGCGGCTCGTCGGTGGGTCAGCACCTCCACTGAGGCCCGGTGTGCGCGTAGCGTCCCGTGCCCGATGGAGCCATGCTCCATCCGATTGTCATGGCAGCGGCGCGGCGCAGAGATCCGAACCTCGAGCGATCGCTCGAGGAATGGCTCGACAGCGACGGCTCCGGAGATCTCCTCGAGGACATCCCCGCAGCCGTGGTCTGCGTTCGCTGTGGTGATCCCGATTGCCTCGGCTGCGAAGAGAGCGACCTCTCTCGCTCGGGCATCGTCTCCATCGTCGCCTGGGAGCGACCGGCCACACCGATGCTCTCGCGACTGTGGTCCACCGCACGCTCGAGCACGCGCGACGCGGAGGCGTTCTTCGAGCTCCTCCCCGACGGCCCGCTCACGCCCGCGCTCCGCTTCGCCGCGACGTGCGAGCTGCTCGCGTCTGGCGCCGCGTTCCTCGGGTTCCTCGCGGTGGCCGCGGTCGTCGCGCCCGACTGGCTGAAGCACGTCGCGCTCGACCCCGCCGCGCGGTCGATGGCGTTCCGTGTGCTCGTGCTCGGGCTCCCCGCGTTCGCCGGGCTGCTCGTCGTCGCCCACGCCGCGCACGGGCTCTCCATCGACGCCGGCGCGCGCAAGCAAGGCGCGCGTCCCGCTCGCACGCGCGCGCTCCGCTTCGGCCTCTATGCCTGCGGCTGGGACCTCGTGATGGGCCCCATCGGCGCGGTCGTCGTCGCGATCAAGGAGGGCTTCGGCGCCTCGCTGAACCTCGCGAGCGCGCTCTCGGGTCTGCCCACCCGCGCGACCAACGCGTTCCTCCGCGGCTGCTACCGCCTCGACGGTGACCGCGCCAAGAAGGCGCTCGGCACGTCGTACGTCGGCGCGACCGTCGCCACGCTCGTCTTCGCGTTCCTCATGCTCCTCGCCCTCGTGGCTCTCGCCCTCGCCTGAGCGCGCTCCAACCCGACGTCACTCGACGATCGGGAAGAGCCCATCCATCGGGGCGTCGTCGTGACAGCCCGCGCACGACTCGATCGTGCCGTCCTTCACGAGCTGCCCCTGCGAGCCGACGACCGCCCAACGCCAGTCGCCGTGCTCCTTCGAGAAGCCGGGCGCGCGCTTCTCCATCACCATCACCGGGCCACGCGGCTTGTCCCCAGCAGACGCCGAGCTCCGCTCGAAATGCTCCTCGACGACGATCGCGCCGACGGGGACCGAGCGAGACTTCTCCGCGATCGCCTTCGCCGCGACGTCATTCGCCCAGACGTCGACCTCCCAGCGTCCCGCCGCATGGCCCTGCGAGACCATGCGCGCCTTGTTCACCTTCGTGAACTTCGTCTTGTAAGACTCGGGCAGCGCGGCCGCGCCGTCGATGACGGTCTCGACGCCGCCATCGCTCGGGTTGCGACCGCCGGGCGCCTTGGTGCTCACTCCGACGGCGGGCTCGCTGCCTCCGCGCCCGAGGCACGCGACGAGGAGCAAACCGGCCGCGCCGCCGGTCAGAAGTGAACGCCGCCTTCGAACGACAGAGTCCATTGCCGAACTCCGACGACGCCGGGGTTTTCACTCTTCGGATCGCTGATGTCGAACGCGATCTGCGAGCCGATCCAGACGATCTCGTAGCGGTAGTTCACCGCGAGCAGGCCGCGGTTGCGGTGGATGCGGACCTTCTCGAACGTGAAGTTGTTCGCGAAGTCGCCGTTGTTGTCCTGGCCGTTCGACAGCTTGTTGCGGCAGGTCGGGGCACCGTTCCCGTCGAGGCCCTGATAACCGCACTGCGCGACCGCGTCCGTGTTCGGCGTCGAGTCGAGCACGTTGGAGTCGCCGAAGATGATGAGTCGCTGGAAGCCGATCTGCGGAATGATGACCGACGAGTCCTGCAGCGTGATCGGCTTCGAGATGCGCGCGTCGATGCCGACCGTCGTGAGGTAGAAGCGCGACGTGCCCGTGACGGTGCGAACGCCGCCGCCGAGCGAGACGTCCGGCAGGTAGCCGAGGAGCCCGGTGCGGAAGCCCTCGAAGAGCGACCAGCGAATGTCACCGCCGCCGACCCAGAGGCCCGTGTTGGAGACGGTGCCGATCGTCCCCGCGATCTCGAAGCCCGCGGGGAGGCCCTTGCGCGCCTTGAGCGCATAGACCTGGATGACACCGTCCGGCGACGCGTTGCTGATCGAGAACTGCTTCGACCCGGGGTCCTGCGTGCCGCGCGTGCCGAGGTGCCAGTACTGCTGGTAGTTGCCCTTGCCGACCTCGACCGCGCGATCGGAGGAGATGGGTGTGTAGCTCGCTTCGAGCGAGACCTGGAAGCCGCCGATGCCCGTGGTGCGCGCGGGATAGAACGCGCTCGGGGCCAGCGCGAAGCCGAGCTCGGAGATGAAGTTCTTGAACGCCGCGTTGTTGGGACGACACGCGAAGTCCTGCGGACGGAGGCCCGCCTTCACCGCCGTCTCGGGCGTGGCGGCGATGCTCTGGCACGTCGAGCCTGGCGGAAGTCCTGGCGGCTGGATGACGAGCCGCTCCGGCGTCGGGTCCATGTCCCCCGCGCTCGCCGTGGAAGACGTCGTCAGACCGAGCGCGAGCGCGGCAAGCGACGCGAATTTCGCGGCTTTTGACTGGAGTGGGCCCATCGGCACGTCGGACGCGAGGCTATCGTGGCCGATCGTCGCGAATCAAGGACGGTTTCAGAGGCAGCCAACACCGGCCGCGAATTGCCGGCCATCGTCGATCGCCGCGCAAAGCGACGTGCACTGGGCATTATTGCACCGGCGGACCGTGCGGCTGCTGGTTCCCTCGCACGATTTCGGCAGCTGCCAGCAGGTGCCCTTGGGCTCGCCCGCGACCTGACAGGCGCCCTGTTCGAGGTTGCATTTGGCGTCGCCGACGCAGCCCGCGTTCTTCGTGCAGGGCGTCCCGGTGACCCCACAGGCCCCGGTCGCCGCGATGTTGGCGCCATGGATCCCTGCGATGGACGGGTTCCAGTACGTCACGTGGTCGCAACCACAGACGGGATTGAACTCGAGCCCCTGCGCGGTCGGACGCGGGGTGCAGACGCCGATCTGGTTGCACGCCTCGACCTTGCAGTAGTCGGTCGGGAGGCACGCGTCCTTCGCGTTGACGTTGCATTTGCTGCCGGCCGGCGGCCCCGTGTCCGCGCCGGCATCGATCGGGACGACGCCGGACGAGGAGAGACCGCCGCTCGACGACGCGCTGCCCGAGGCGCCCGAAGCGCCGGACGCGCCGGACGCGCCGGACGCGCCGGAGGAGCTGGCGCCGCTGCTCGCGCCCGACGAGGCCGCGCCGTCCGGCACCTCGCCGAGGACGTTCGTCTCGGCGGCGCCGCCGCAGGCACCAGCGATCGCGACCAGCACGACGACGAGAGGAGCGACACGCATCTTCTCTCAACGTATCTTTCGCGCCGTTGAGCGCCAAGCCTCCGCCTCCCCCGCCATCGCCGCGACTTCGCGCGGCCAAGCCCGCGCGGCCGTTCCACCTCGTGCTCGTGGAGCCGGAAATCCCGCCGAATACCGGCAATGTCGCCCGGCTCGGTGCGGCCACCGGCTCGCCGCTCCACCTCGTAGGCCGACTGGGATTCAAGATCGACGAGCACAGCGTGCGGCGCGCGGGCGTCGACTACTGGCACCTCGTCGACGTTCGCCAGCACGTCGACTTCGCGCAGTTCGTCCACGGCTACGAGACGGCCGAGCCCGGCGGTCGCATGCATCTCTTCAGCGCGCTCGCCACGAAGAGCTACCTCGAGGCCGACTTCCGGCCGGGCGACGCCCTCGTGTTCGGCAAGGAGAGCGTGGGGCTGTCCGAAGAGATCACTGCAAAGTACAGCGATCGCCTCGTCGGCATCCCCACCCTCGGCGCGGTGCGGTCGCTCAACCTCGCCAACGCGGTCGGGATCGCCCTCTTCGAGGCCCTCCGCGCGACCGGGGCGCTGGCGCCGACGTTCATCGGGTAGCGCAGCTCTCTGCGCAAGGCTCGGCGACCGCTCGGTGCTCGCCGATCCGCTGCTGGCAAGAGGCCAGCGGCCATTGCGCAGCGTAAGTAACCGAATTTACATGACGGGCGATAGGTACGACCATTGCTCACCTGGTAGGCGTGCGCGCTTTTTTCTCCTTTCTCTCCTGCCTCGCGCTCGCCGGCTGCGCCGGCTCCGCCTCCGACGGAGCCTCCGCTGGTGACGAGATGATCAACGCCGCGAACGTCGCTCCTGCCGGCGAGCCGGCCAGCGGCGAGCCCGCCACGAGCAGCTCCGACGTGGTGAGCTGCCGTGCGATCGGCACGAGCGACGTGGACCTCGCGATCGCGACCGACGACGGCGAGGGCATCCTCACCGTCGAGGCACAGGCGCAGAGCAAGACGTCATGGGCGGAGGCCGGGAACGAGGCGGTCGTCCTCGACGTGAGCAAGGACGGCAAGCGCGTCGGAAACCTGGTCCTCCACCAGGGCGCCGACACGTTCGCGTACACGATGCACACGGGCGCGCTGAAGAAGGGCGATCGCCTCACGGTCAAAGTGTCGAGCCTCACCGCGAAGAACGCGCCGAAGAGCGCATGCATCGCGAGCTCGAAGATCACCGCTGCGCCGGCGAACATGATCGAGGGCCTCGCCAACGCGCCGATCCTGAAGTGGCCGGCGGCCAAGGCGTTCAACGACCTGCCCGTGCTCAGCGGATGGTCGCGCAAGGGCAAGGCCTATCAGGTCGTCTACACGAACGAGGACGGCGGCACGGTCTCGCTCTGCGGCGGCGGCGCAGAGGGCATGCGCAGCGAGATCGCGCGCTGGGGTCGCGGCGTCGACATCGAGGGCGCGTACTCGTACGGCGGCGGCCCGAAGTTCCAGCGCTGCGGCGGCGCGGACGTGAAGCCGCGGATGGAGGGCGCTCATCCCGTCCTCTATTACGGCAACGGCCACAACAACCTCTTCGAGAGCCGCGGGGGCTACGGTCAGGCGTGCGGGACGAAGGCCGACGCGAAGTCGAACGGCGATCTCGAGGGCTGGAACAAGAGCAACCCCGGCAACGAGGAGGCCAAGGACGAAGCCTTCACGATCGTGCTGCGCCCTGCGCCGGTCGACCTCGACGCCATCGGCTACGCCGAGCGCCACGGCCGCCGCGAGGCGATCGTCGACGTGTACGCGCCGTGGCTCTATCGCGTGCTCGACTCGGAGCTGAAGCGAGAGAAGAGGGTCGACAACGACAAGGTCTTCTCGATGGAGCGCTACCTCTACGTCGACGTGTACGCGAACGACGTCGGAGGCTCGGGCGACGAGACCTGCGGCCCGATCTCGCTCCTGCCCGGCCTCCACAACGTCAACGGCGGCTTCCGCATCCGCGCGATCGCGAGGGACGGCACCGTCTCCGACGGCCCGCAGATGACGAAGGACTACTTCGGCGGCGATGGCGTGAAGCGCGTCGCCGTCCCGCTGAAGGCCGGCGTGAAGGCCTCGGACATCGTGAAGATCACGTTCGACGCGTACGACGGCGACGGCATCTACTTCCTCGGCATCGGCGACGCGTTCGTCCCCCGCGCGACGGGCACGAACAGCGCCGCGCTCGACTACGTGCACCAGGGCGAGGTGAAGCGCGCCGACGTCTACGTCGACGACAACGACGACGGCTGCACGAATGGCACGAACACGGCGAAGGACGGCCGCAAGTTCCCGTGCGTCGGCTCCGCGTTCACGCTCGCGCTCTGATCCGTCGCTCCCTCGAGCCCAGCCTCCAGACCGTCGAGGAGCGCCTCGAGGCCGCGCTCGAAGGCGGGTGGGTGCTCGTCGCGGCCAGCGACGCGTGGACGGCGAGCGACGCGCGATCGAAGTACGCTACTGCTTCGTGATCAGCGCCTTCGCCTGACCGGCGCCGGCCGAGTACCAGTAGGAGCCGGGCTTCGACTCCTCCTTCTCGAGCGTCACGTCGACGACGGGCGTGCACTTCTTGCCCGGATCGTCCGAGATCTTCTCGACGTAGCGCGCGGTCTTGTCGTTGTAGCTCGTCTGGCTCCAGCGACCCTTGCAGTTGAGCGGCGGACCATAGCTCACGCTGCCGCCGCCCGGACCGAGCTGCGCGGTCACGGTGTAGACCATGCCCGTGTCCTTCACGCGCCCGCTGTAGGTCCCGCTCGGTCCCGTGTAAGCCACCGCCGACGCGGCCGGAGCCGGAGCCGGAGCGGATGCGGGACGAGCAGACGCGGACGCGGACGCGGTCGCCGCCGCCGCGTCCATGTCGATCTCGGTCGCCCAGGGCAGGTTCGCGTCGACCTCCTCCGAGGCGACCGGCGCAGGCCCCGCGTCGGGGGCGGGCGGGAGCTTGGCCTTGCACGCGATGAGCGCGAGGCAGAGCGCCGCGAGAGCCTTCGTCTTCACTCGTACGCCGCGATGCCGGTGACGTCCTGCCCGAGGATGAGCGTGTGGATGTCGTGCGTGCCCTCGTACGTGAACACCGTCTCGAGGTTGCAGAGGTGTCGCATGACCGGGTACTCGAGCGTGATGCCGTTGCCGCCGAGGATGTCGCGGCAGACGCGCGCGCACTCGAGCGCCATGTGGACGTTGTTCCGCTTGATCATCGACACGTGCTGCGGGCGGAGCGTGTGCTCCTCCTTGTGCTTCGAGACCTCGAGCGCCATGAGCTGCGCGGCGGTGATCTTCGTGAGCATGTCGGCGAACTTCGCCTGGACGAGCTGGTGGGCCGCGATCGGCTTACCGCCGAACTGCACGCGGTTCTTCGCGTAGTCGAGCGCGCTGTCGAAGCACGCCATCGCGGCGCCGATGACGCCCCACGCGATGCCGTAGCGCGCCTGCGTGAGGCACGAGAGCGGGCCCTTCATGCCCTTGACGTTCGGGAGGATCGCGCTCTTCGGGATGCGGCAGTCCTCCATGATGAGCTCGCTCGTCACGCTGGCGCGGAGCGAGGCCTTCTTGTGGATGATCTGCGCCTCGAAGCCCTTCGAGTCCGTCGGGACGATGAAGCCGTGTACGACGCCGTCCTGGCCGCCGACCTTCGCCCAGACGATCGCGATCTGCGCGAGGTTGCCGTTCGTGATCCAGCGCTTCGTCCCGTTGAGGACCCAGCTGTCGCCGTCCTCGACCGCCGTGGTGCGCATGCCGGCCGGGTTCGAGCCCGCGTCCGGCTCGGTGAGACCGAAGCAGCCGATGATCTTCCCCTTCGCCATCTCGGGGAGGTACTTGTTCTTCTGCTCTTCCGATCCGTACGTGTGGATCGGGTACATCGCGAGCGAGCCCTGCACGCTGGCGAAGGAGCGGATGCCGGAGTCGCCGCGCTCGAGCTCCTGCATCGCGACGCCGTAGCCCGCCTGCGAGAGACCGGCGCAGCCATAGCCCTTCAGGTTGCAGCCGAGGAGGCCGAGCTCCGCGATCTCCGGGATGATCTCGAGGGGGAACGTGCCCTTCTCGTAGTGATCCGAGATGGTGGGCATGATCCGAGCGTCGACGAACGCGCGAACCGACTTCTGGATCGAGCGCTCTTCGTCGGTGAGATGGCGGGCAATATTGAAGAAGTCCGGCATGGCGGGGTCGACGTAGCACGAGGTGTGGGGCGCCGAAAGCCGATGACAAGCCCCTCCGCTCGGCTTCAGGTGGAAGGCCCGGCCGTGTCTGGCGGACCGGCCGGCGTGGACGCGGCGAGCGACGACCCCCACGTGCCCGCGACCCGGCGAAAATGCCGCGAAAATGGGCCCGGAACGCGCGCCAAACCGCGGTAAATCCATTCCTTGCATCGCCCTTCAACCCAGGTCTAGAAGCGGCGCGATGGCGGCGAATGCTTCGAAAGTGCGGCTCCCCGTGGTCAACGGGCTCGGGGAGACCCTTCGCAAGGACAACTGGTGGGTCGGCCCGATGATCACGTTCCTCGTGCTCTCGAGCTTCGTCGTGTACGCGACCTTCCGTGCGCTCGAAGGCGCGCACTACGCCTGGGGGCCCTACCTCTCGCCGCTCGCGTCGCCCTACTTCGAGACGAAGGGCATGGGCATCCCGCTGCTGACACCGGCGACGCTCATCCTGCCGTTCCCGGGCCTCTTCCGCTTCACTTGCTACTACTACCGCAAGGCTTACTACCGCTCGTTCGCGATGACGCCGCCGGGCTGCGCGGTCGGCGCGGCTCGCCCCGGCTCGTACAACGGCGAGCGGAAGCTGATGATCTTCCAGAACCTGCACCGCTACGCGCTCTACTTCGCGCTGCTCTTCCTCGTCTTCCTTTGGCACGACTTCATCAAGTCGCTGAGCTGGGACGGGAAGCTCGGGATGGGCCTCGGGTCCGTCGTCATCCTGATGAACTGCACGTTCCTCTCGCTCTACACGTTCTCCTGTCACTCGTTCCGCCACCTCGTCGGCGGCGTCATCGACAGCTACTCCACCACGCCGTTCGGCATGCTCCGCCACAAGATCTGGCTCGGCGTCTCGAAGCTGAACATCAACCACATGGCGTTCGCCTGGGTCAGCCTCATCGGCGTTTCGCTCACCGACGTTTACATCCGCTGCGTCGCCACCGGCGCCTTCGCGGACATCCGCCTCTTCTGAGCGCCCGAGAGAGTCATGGCTGAAATCAAATACGAACAGCATTCGCACGACGTCATCGTCATCGGCGCGGGCGGCGCAGGTCTCCGCGCCGCGATCGAGGCCTCGGCGATGGGCCTCAGCGTCGGCCTCATCTGCAAGTCGCTCCTCGGCAAGGCACACACCGTGATGGCCGAAGGCGGCGTCGCCGCCGCGCTCGGCAACGTCGAGCCGAAGGACAACTGGAAGGTCCACTTCCGCGACACGATGAAGGGCGGCCGCTACCTCAATCAATGGCGCATGGCGCAGCTGCACGCGCAGGAGGCGCCCGCCCGCGTGAACGAGCTCGAGGAGTGGGGCGCCCTCTTCGACCGCACGAAGGACGGCCGCATCCTCCAGCGCAACTTCGGCGGCCACAAGTATCCGCGTCTCGCGCACGTCGGTGACCGCACCGGCCTCGAGATGATCCGCACGCTCCAGCAGCACGGCATCCACACCGGGATGCAGGTCTACATGGAGTGCACGATCACCCGCCTCCTCGGCGACAAGGACGGCGTGACCGGCGCGTTCGGTTACTGGCGCGAGAACGGCAAGTTCGTCGTCTTCCAGACGAAGGCGCTCGTCATCGCCACCGGCGGCATCGGCCGCGCGTTCAAGATCAACTCGAACTCGTGGGAGTGCACGGGCGACGGTCAGGGCCTCGCCTATCTCCTCGGCGCGGAGCTCCTCGACTCCGAGTTCATGCAGTTCCACCCCACCGGCATGGTCTGGCCGCCCTCGGTTCGCGGCACCTTGATCACGGAGGGCGTCCGCGGCGAAGGCGGCACGCTCCGTAACAAGGACGGCAAGCGGATCATGTTCAACTACATCCATCCGCTCTACAAAAACGAGACGGCGGACACGGAGGAGGAGGCGGATCGCTGGCTCAAGGAGTCCACGAGCGGCACCACGTCGACCGCGAAGCGCACGCCCGACCTCCTCCCGCGCGACATCGTCGCGCGCGCGATTCACTCCGAGGTGAAGGCCGGGCGCGGCTCTCCGCACGGCGGCGTCTTCCTCGACATCTTCTCGCGGCGCACGCCCGAGGACATCAAGAAGAAGCTCCCCGCGATGTACCACCAGTTCAAGGAGCTCGGTGACGTCGACATCACGAAGGAGCCGATGGAAGTCGGCCCCACCGCCCACTACACCATGGGCGGCATCCGGGTCGATCCGGACTCGCAGGAGACGCGCGTGCCTGGTCTCTTCGCGGCCGGCGAGTGCGCGGGCGGCATGCACGGCTCGAATCGTCTGGGTGGCAACTCCCTCAGCGACCTCCTCGTCTTCGGCAAGATCGCCGGCGAGCACGCGGGCAAGTTCGCCAAGAACAAGACGGCGAAGGCCCTCGATAGCGCGCAGATCGAGGAGTACGCGAAGGAGGCCCTCGAGCCGTTCAACCGCGAGAAGGGCGTGAACCCGTTCGCGGTGCACGAGGACCTCATGAACGTGATGCAGACGTACTGCGGCATCATGCGGAACGAGACCGACCTCACGAAGTGCCTCTCCGAGCTCGAGCGCCTGAAGAAGGACGCCGAC
Organism: Labilithrix sp.; assembly: GCA_046351255.1. Taxonomy (GTDB): domain Bacteria; phylum Myxococcota_A; class Polyangia; order Polyangiales; family Polyangiaceae; genus Labilithrix. The sequence continues at coordinate 187,207 of JAXLYU010000017.1, read as the reverse complement.
AACACGATGATCGCGGGCGGCAACCGCCACTACAACACGGGCTGGCACGAGGTCATCGACCTCCGGAACATGCTCATCGTCTCCGAGGCGATGGCGCGCTCCGCGCTCGCTCGCAAGGAGAGCCGAGGCGGTCACGCGCGCGACGACTTCGAAGAGATGGACGAGAAGTTCGCCAAGGTGAACCACGTCGCGCGTCTCGGCGGCAACGGCATGGAAGTCGAAGCGGTGCCCCTCCCGCCCGTCCCGGACGAGATCAAGAAGATCCTCGAGGAGAAGGAATAAGTCGATGGCTGGCGAGCATCCGAAGTTCCGCCTCAAGATCTGGCGCGCGGACGCGCAGGTCGAAGGCTCCGGCGAGTTCAAGGAGTACGAGGTCGAGACGTATCCGGGCATGGTCGTGCTCGATGCGATCCACGACATCCAGGCGAAGCAGGAGCCGGGCCTCGCGGTCCGCTGGAACTGCAAGGCGGGCCGCTGCGGCTCGTGCAGCGCCGAGATCAACGGCAAGCCGCGCCTCCTCTGCATGACGCGCATGTCGAACTTCACGCCCGAGGAGCCGATCACGGTCACGCCGATGAAGACGTGGCCGCTCATCAAGGATCTCGTGACGGATGTAAGCTACAACTACCGTCAGGCAAAGAAGATCCCGCCCTTCAAGCCGCGGCCGCGCGACGCCGACGGCTACTGGCGCATGCAGCAGGAGGACATCGAGCGCATCCAGGAGTTCCGGAAGTGCATCGAGTGCTTCCTCTGCCAGGACGTGTGCCACGTCCTCCGCGACCATGACAAGAAGGGCAAGGACTCGGTCATGGAGAGCAACAAGTCGGAGCCGGCGTTCGCCGGTCCACGCTTCATGATCTACACGGCGGGTCTCGACATGCACCCGCTCGACACGCTCGACCGTCGCGAGATGGCGAAGGACGAGTTCGGCATCGGCTACTGCAACATCACCCGTTGCTGCACCGAGGTCTGCCCCGAGCACATCGTCATCACCGACAACGGCATCATCCCGCTGAAGGAGCGCGTCGCGGACACGTTCTACGATCCGGTCCGCATGGTGATGTCGAAGATCTTCCCGCCCAAGAAGAAGCGCACCCTCGCGGTCCTGCCGAAGGCGGCGAGCCAGCCCGAGACCACGGCGACGAGCGGCGTCCCGGCGAAGAAGTAGCGCCGCGGTCGCGGTCCCCCAGCTTCCGCTATCATCCGAGGAGCTCATGTCTCCCGTCGGGTCGCAGGTCGATCGCTACGAGCTCGTGGGGGAGCTCGCGACCGGCGGTATGGCGACGGTGTACCTGGGGAAGCAGCGCGGCCCGTTCGGGTTCACGCGCACCGTCGCCATCAAGAGCATGCATCCGCAGTTCGCGAAGGACCCGGACTTCCGCGCCATGTTCCTCGACGAGGCCACGCTCACGGCGCGCATCCGCCATCCGAACGTGGTGCCCACGCTCGACATCGTCGCCGCGGAGTCGAACGTCCTCATCGTCATGGAGTACGTCGAGGGCGTCGCGCTCTCGACGCTGCTCCGGCGTTCGCTCACGCTGAGCGTGAAGCTCGCGCCGGCCATCGCGTCCGCGATCGTGTGCGATCTCCTGCATGGCTTGCACGCCGCGCACACGCTCACCGACGACGAGGGCCAGCCGCTCCAGGTCGTGCATCGCGACGTGTCTCCCCAGAACGTGCACGTCGGCGCCGACGGCCTGTCGCGCGTCCTCGATTTCGGCGTGGCGAAGGCGGCGTCTCGCCGTCACGTCACGCAGGGCGGAGAGGTCAAAGGCAAGCTCGCGTACATGTCCGCCGAGCAGGTGACTGGCGAGGACGTCGATCACCGCACCGACGTGTACGCCGCGGGCGTCGTGCTCTGGGAGACGCTCACGCAGAAGCGGCTCATCGCGGGCGCCCACGACGGCGAGATGCTCCGCAAGGTGCTCGAGCCGGACTTCCAGCCGCCGTCGGTGGCGGCCCCGCTCGCCAACATCGGCCCCGCGCTCGACGCGGTCGTCATGAAGGCGCTCAGCGCGAAGAAGGAGGAGCGCTACGCCTCCGCGGACGAGATGGCGCGCGCGCTCGCCGCGGCGCAGCCTCCCGCGCCGCGTGACGTCATCGCCGCGATGGTGCGCGACCTCTGCGCCACCGAGCTCGAGTCACGAGCGCAGCGCCTCCGCACGAGCATCAGGCCGCCCGAGGTGACGGCGCCGCTGCCGCCCGAGCTGAAGATGCTCGCGGAGGTCCTCACCGAGCACGCCACGGTGACGCGCGCCAGCGTCTCCTCGAAGACGCTCCCGCCGAGCGCCGCGCCGCCACGAGCGAGGCTCCCCATCGGCCTCGTGATCGGAGGCGGCGTCCTCGTCTCGGCCGCCATCATCGGCGCCTTCGTCGTCGGCACGCGCCTCCAGCGACCGAACGCGCCCACCGCGCCGACCGTCGCCGCCCTCCCGCCCGTCAGCGCGCCGCCGCCGCCGGCGGCGACGGAGAGCGCGGCACCTCCCGCATCCGCCTCCGCGTCGCCCGTGGTCTCGGCCTCCGCCGCGGCGAGCAGCGCGCAGAGACCGACGAAGCCTCCGCCGAAGCCCATCGTGACCGCGAAGAAGCCCGATTGCCGCGTGAAGTACACCGTCGATGCGAACGGCGACCGGCACTACAAGCCCGAATGCGTCGACTGAGCTGCTAGGATCTGCGCTCCTTGCGTCGCTCCGCTTTTGCCATCGCCGGTGCGGTCATGTGCATCATGCAGGCTCCCGCCGCCAGCGCGGCCCCACCCACGAAGGCAGAGTGCATCGGCGCCTTCGACACGGGGCAGCGCGCCAGACGCGAAGGCCACCTCAAGCAAGCGCGCGACTCTCTCCTCCTCTGCTCGCAGAACGAATGCCCGGCCCTCGTGCGCGGAGACTGCGGCGACGTCCTCAAGCAGGTCGACGCAGCGCAGCCTTCCATCGTGCTCGGCGCCGCCGACGCGAAGGGCAACGACCTGACCGACGTGACCGTGGAGCTCGACGGCAAGCCGCTCGTCAGCGCGCTCGACGGTCGCGCGGTGGTCGTCGATCCGGGCAGGCTCTCGCTCGTCTTCAAGCGCCCGCCTTGGGATCCCGTCACCGTCGACGTCGTCATCAAGGAGGCGGAGAAGAACCGGAGCGTCCGCGCCACGCTCGGCCCGCCGGCCCCGGCGCAAGCCCCGGCCCCCGCGCCCGCCGCCGCCACGAGGCCCTCGCCGTCGGAGATCGAGCCAGCGCCGGCGCGCAGCGTCGTCGGCCTTGCGGTGCCCGGGACCCTGGCCGTGCTCGGCGCAGGAGCGCTCGCGTTCGCGGGGATCACGCGCCTCGGCCTCGGGAGCGATGCGGACGATCTCAAGTCGCGCTGCGGCCCGACTTGCCCTCAGGGCGAGCGTGACAATCTCTCCTCGCGCCTCGTCATGGCGAACGCATTCTTCGGGATCGGGATCGGCTCGCTCGTCCTCGCCGCGACGACGTGGTTTCTCCTCGCCCCCGACGCTCCGCAGAAGCGAGGCGCCCTGTGAAGCGCTGGCGCGCCATCGCCGCGCTCAGCGCGGTCACGGCCGTCGCGATCGCATGCGGCCCGGGCTTTCTCGATGGAATCTCGGGCGGCACGCGCGACGTGCCCGACGCCGCCGAGGCGAGCGTGACGCCGGGCAAGGACAGCGGACGTGCGTGCACGCCGACGCGTCTTCCGGAGCGACCGCCGGGCGTGGACGACCAGATCTCGGTGCCGCTCCCCACCTTCGCGTTCGAGTCGCTTCGCGTCGACACGCATGGCGGGCCCGACGCGGGCGGCGCGATCCCGACCGGCATCGACCAGGACGATCGCTGCACCTGCCCCGAGACGGAGTCCTGCGTTCGCCGCGGGGACGCCGCCCTCACGTGCGACGGCAAGGGGGGCGAGGACAACGCCATGTCCGAGCTCTTCAACTCGGTGAACCGCGGCATTCCCCTCTTCCCGCAGACGTTCGCGACGGACCGCATCCACAACGGCTTCTTCACGATCCTCGTCGACGTCCTCGGCTGGAACGGCACCGACAACGATCCGGCGGTCACGGTCACGCTGCGTCTCTCGCAGCAGATCGACGAGAAGAAGGTCGACGGAGGCTTCCCGCCCCCGAAGTTCGACGGCACCGACGTGTGGACGGTCGATCCGGACTCGGTGGCGGGCGGCGTGGAGTCGATCGACAGGGACTGCCGCGTCCCCGCCGACTCGTATCGCTGCATCCCGCGCGTCCGGGACGACAGCGCCTTCGTCCGGGACGGGCTCCTCGTCGCGCGCCCTCGCTTCGACGCGAAGGCGGACGGCCCGGTGAAGATCACGGTGCGCGCCGGCCTCGGCGACATCGACTTCGAGCTCTTCGAGCACACGCTCACCGGAAGGCTCGTCCGCGGCGAGGACGGCGGCGTGGCCCGTCTCGACGGGGAGCTCACGGGACGTGTGCTCGTCACCAACGTCCTCCGGACGCTCGGCAACCTCGAAGACTTCACGTCCGAGGACAAGTCGCCCGTCTGCCGGAACCCCGCCCTGCTCACGGTCGCGCGGAGCTCCGTGTGCAACACGCCCGACCTGGCGGCGCCCGGGAAGGACAATACCGGGGCCAGCTGCGATCACATCAGCGTCGCCATGTCGTTCTCCGGTCGTCCCGCCATCGTGAGCCGTATTTTTCAGAAGCAGACGGCCGTGCCCACCTGCGATGAGTCGGTCTACTCCTGCCCATGAGCGGTGCTAGCATCGGCCGGCATGTCGTCGATCAAGCCTCCGCAGCCGGGTGTCGGTCCCACCGTTCGTCGCGCCGCGATCAACGCGCCTGACGAGACGGACGTCTCCTACGTCCTGTCCGTGATCGAAGGCCCGGACGTCGGCAAGACGTTCACGCTCGACGCCTCGTCGCCGACCCGCGCGCTCATCGGATCGAGCCCGGTCTGCACCGTCCGCCTCACCGACCCGGAGGTCTCGCGCCGGCACGCCGCGCTCGCGATCGGCGCCACGCACGTCCAGCTCATCGACCTCGACTCCACGAACGGCACCACCGTCAACGGCGTCACCGTGAAGGAGGTCTCGCTGAAGGGCGGCGAGGCGATCCGCATGGGAGGCACCGTCCTCGGCCTGCAGCGCGGCCAGTCGTCACCGGAGTCGAAGGTCGGCGAGGCCACGAGCTTCGGACGCATCCAGGGTCAGAGCCTCGCGATGCGACGCTTGTATCCTGCATTCGAGACGCTCGCGAAGAGCGACCGCAGCGTCCTCATCGAAGGCGAAGCGGGCACCGGCAAGGAGCTCCTCGCCGAGGAGCTCCATCGCGCGAGCAAGCGCGCCGACGGTCCGTTCATCGTCCTCGAAGCCAGCGGCATCCCGGCGGAGCAGATCGCGACCCGCCTCTTCGGCCCCGTCGCGGCCGGCGGCGCGGCCGGCGCCGAAGGCGGCGAGCAGCCGCTCATCGAGCGCGCGAAGGGCGGCGTGCTCTTCATCGACGAGATCGGCGACGTCCCGCGCCACGCGCAGAAGAAGCTCCGCGACATGCTCACCGCGGGCGGCACCGGCGTGCCGGACGTGCGCCTCATCGTGGCCACCAAGCGCGACCTCGATCGCGACGTCACGGCGGGTCGCTTCGACGACGCGTTCTTCTTCGAGCTGTCGAGCGGCCGCGTGGAGCTCCCGCGCCTCCGCGATCGCCAGGGCGACGTTCCCCTCCTCGCGAAGGAGTTCTGGAAGGAGCACTCGCAGGAGGCGCTCCCCGTCGACCTCCTGCCGCGCTTCGAGAACTACCCGTGGCCAGGCAACGTGCGCGAGCTCCGCGCCGTGGTTCAGCAGCGCGCGACCTTCGGCGAGCTCTCGAAGACGTACCTCTCCGACCGCGCCGGCGAGCAGGGCCACGACATCGTGACCGCGGTCATCCAGGAAGGGCTCGCCTTCCCCGCCGCCCGCGACCGCGTCGTGTGGGAGTTCGAGCGCCGCTACGTCGAGGCTGTCCTCGCGAAGCACAACGGAAACGTCGGCGCCGCGGCACGCGCCAGCGGCGTCGCGCACCGCTACTTCCAGCTCGTTCGCGCCCGCGTCCGCTGACCGGTCACGCCCATGTGAAGACGAGCTCGTCCCCGACTTCGAGAAGCTCGACTCCGTCTGTAAATGAACCGCACGCGCGGATTTCGCGCGTGATTCTGCGCAACCGGGCAAGGCTGGGTGGTGTCCTACCCGCAGGCCAGCTCGAGCTCCGGCGAGCACGCGGTCACGCCATTTACCCCAGAAACGCGGCAAAAACCGCCTTGCGCACATCTGGGTACACTGGCCCCAACTTTGCTCCCCAACGATTCGTGCGTTTCCCTCTCCTTTCCTTGGGGCTACTGATGGTCGTGGGCTGCAGCGGTTACGCCGGCGAGGCGGACGAGGCGACGTCCTCCGATCTCCTCACGAGCCTCCCGGCGTGCCAACCGCTCAACGCGTGCGAGGCGCCGTCGTGGAGCTACGAGCCGCGAGGCTGGGAGCACACCATCGCGTCGAGCGTGGTGACGCACCTCGGCGATCCGCATCACCGCGGGCGCGACATGTTCTACGTGCCCGGCGAGAAGCAGACGGTGCACGCGAAGTTCACGTACAGCCTGACGGACAAGGACCTCCACGGCGAAGAGGTCGACGTCTTCGTGCAGCGCGATTGCGCCTCGGGCTGGGAGAAGCTGGGCACCGCCGTCACCACGAAGGACGGAGAACATCCCACCGTCGATGGCGTCGCCGACAACGGCGGCCGCATCTACTTCGAGATCCCCGAGAGCAAGAGGCTCGGGCCCGGTCGTCACCGCGTCCGCAGCGTCGTCGCCGGTGACGGCACGTACGCCGACTCCTTCCTCGACATCGTCGAGCCCGGCACGCCCATCGTGGTGAGCGACGTCGACGGCACGCTCACCTCCTCCGAGAACGTCGAGTACCTCGACCTCCTCAGGGGCCGCGTCTCCGAGACCCACGAAGGCGCGCCGCAGGCCTTGAGCACGCTCGCGAGCAAGGGCTACCGCGTCATGTACCTCACGGCGCGCCCCGAGATCCTCACCAGCCGCACGCGCGCGTTCCTGACCGAGCGTGGCTTCCCGATCGGCGTCGTGCACACGTCGACGAACACCACCGGCGCGGGCGTCGGGCCGAGCGCCGCCACGTACAAATCCGACGAGCTCGCCCTCCTCGAGAAGAAGGGGCTCGTCGTGACCTACGGCTTCGGCAACCGCACCACCGACGCCGACGCGTACGCCACCGTGGTCTCCGATCCGCAGCACCGCGTGCTCTATCAGCTCGACGAGCCCTTCACCGGTCGCCGCATCGAGTCCTACACGGAGATCGTGCCCGCCCTGCAGCACGAGAAGACGGTGTGCCAGTGACGCTCAGCGCGTCAGCGTGAACGCGCCGAAGTCGGCCGAGCTGTCGCTGTTCGTCTGATCGCCGTCGCTCATCAGACCGATGCCGATGAAGTCGGGGACCTCGGCCGTCGCGTCGCCGCCTTCGAAGTGCGCGCGGTACTCGGCGGCGAGGTCGAGATCGACGCTCTTCCAGACCCCCGTGGGTCCGCCCGACTCGAGGACGATCGTGTCCTGCGCGACGAACGGGTTCCGCTTTCGGTCGCAGATCGCACCGACCTTTCCGACCGCGCTCCACACGTACTTGAGCGTGTAGTAGCGGAGCCCGCGCTTGAACGAGACGTAGACCACCGCCGCCGAGTCGGCGCGGTCCGCGACGCATTCGTCACCGTTCTTCGGGAGCGCCTGCGCGCGCCAGGTCCACCGGACGCGCTTCACGCGGCGACGATCCGCGTCGGGCGTCTGCCATCCCACGACCGCCGTCTTCAGACCAGGCGTGTATCTCGAGCGCACGAACGTGACGCCGTTCTCGGCCACGACGGAGTAGTAGTTCACCGGCCCCGACTTCGGTCCCACGATCTGGAAGGCCGCAGGCACGATCGTGAGCGCGGCGAGCACCTGGAGGTGGCCCCAGATCACGCGCGCCGCTTCCTTGCCTGCACCCTGTCGACGACGTGGAGGAGCGAGGGCAAAAGCAGGAGCGCCGCGACCACGCACGCGATCTCGCCGGCGATCGAGAGCTTGCCGAACGACTGGAGCGCCTGGTTGTCCGCGAAGAGGAGCGACCCGTAGCCGATGATGGTGGTGTAGCTGCAGAGCGTGACCGCGCCGAGATGGAGCTTCACGGCTTGCGTCACGTCTCCGCCAAGGAGCCGCGAGCGATCGAAGATGTTGAACGGATACTCGGAGCCGATGCCGAACGTGATCGGCAGGGCGATGAAGTTCAGGAAGTTCAGGCGCACGCCGAGCAACGCGGCGAAGCCGAGCGTCCACATCACTCCGAGGATCAGCGAGAGCAGGACCGAGAACGTGCCGCGTCTCGAGGCGGTGGCGGCGATGACGACGAACATGACCGCAAGGAACGAGACGCCCGTCGCGAGCGGGCCGTCACGCTCGAGCGCGCGGATCATCTCCGCAAAGACGGTGGCACGGCTCGCCGTGTCGACGTGCGTGCCGTCGGGCAGGACGACCTCGTCGATCGTCGTCGCCATTCGCAGGAGCACGTGGCCGTCGTTCCGCGCCACCTCCGGCCGGTAGCGAACGTAGAAGACGGTGCCGACGGTCCCGTTCTTCTCCGCGAAGCGGCGCTTCAGGAGCGGCGGGAGATCGTCGAGCCCGAGCACGCGCAGGCTCTCGGGCGGGATCATCTCCTCGAGGTCCTTCGCCTCCTCGGGCGAGAGCTTCGAGAGCACCTTTGGCGTGATGCGCTCGCGGAGGCGCTCGAGCACCTCGAGCTTGGCGCGCTGCTCCTCCGGCGTGCCGGGGAGAAAGTCCCAGGCGCTCGAAATGCCTTCGATGAGCGAGCCCTTCGGATCGGCGGCGTCGCGCGCGAGGATGCGCTCCTTCACCAGGGCGACCTGCTCCGGACGATCCGCCAGGACGAGCGAGCCCGCGAGGTTCATCCGCCGGCCCTGGAGGATGCGATCCGCCTGGCGGGACCAGTGGAACGCCCCGCTCTTGCGCGCGCCCACGGAGCCGAGCTTGTCGAAGTCGTACTCCCACGGATCGCGCAGGAACGACGGCAGCTTCCACGCCGCGATCAGCGTGACGAGCGCGGCCAGCGCGACGAAGAGATGCGGCCGGCGCGCGGTGGCGTCGCCGACGAGACGCGAGACCGGCCCGCGCGCGCCATCGTCCTCGACGCGCGGCTTTCGCTCGCGGAGCCACGACGGCAGATGCGCCTGGATGCGCTCGACCACGACGATGAGCGCGGGGAGGCACGGGATCATCGAGATCCACACGAGGAGCATCCCGACGAAGCCGATGAGACCGAACTGGTTGAAGCCGCGGAACCTCGTCACCGTGAGCGAGCCGTACGCGATGCTCGCCACGCTCGAGCCGACGAGCTCCGCGCGGAACGCGTTCCACACCGCCTCGCGCCGTGCCACGTCTGGCGTCATGCCGCGGCCGCGGAACTCGCGATAACGGGAGAAGAGGACGATCGGGTAGTTGATGCCGTTGCCGAGGATGATCGCGCCGAGGAAGGCGCCCGACGAGTTCACGAAGCCGTACTTCGCGGTCGCGAACGCATAGGCGCAACCCACCCCGAAGAGCGGCGGGAAGAAGATGAGCGGGATCGACCACGCCGTGCCGTAGAACCAGACCACGCCGGCGAGGAGAAGGATCATCGCCACCGCCGTCGCGGTGAGGGCCTCCGAGACGAGCGAGTCCTTCTCCGCCTTCGCGTTCGGGATGTCGCCGCCGAGGCCCACCTTCATCGCGGGATGAAACCGCGCCGGTCCGAGCTCGTGAATCACGGTCTGGACGCGCCTCAGCAGCTGCTCGTCCTTCCCTCCGCCCATGCCGGCGCCCGTGGAGAAGATGCGGAGCGCGAGCTGCGTGCCGTCCGCGGACGCGAAGTACCCGGTCGGGAAGTCGTCGCGCTCGTCGGCGCGCGCCTTCCACTGCGCCTTGTACTTCGCCATCCCGAGCGACCTCTGCTGCGTCTCGCCGCCCTCGAGATCCTCGACGAGACCGCTCTGGATCGCGATCTGATGGTCGAGCGTGTTGTCCGCCTCCTCGAGCTCCGCCTTCGACGCGTAGAGCCACTTGTGGTCCTGGAAGAAGGCACGGACGTCCTTCGACCCGCTCTCGACGAACGCGATGAGCGCGCGTTCCTCTGCCGGCATCTTGTCGAGCGCGTCGTCGAGCGCGTCGATGAAGCGCTCGTTCGCGCTGCGCTCGGGCGACTCGACGACCACGGTGATGGTCGCGCGACCGCCGACGCGCTCCAGACGTCGCTCGAAGGCCTGAAATCCAGGGCTGTCGCGAGGCAGGAGCTCCATCACGTCCGAGCGGACCTCGAGCTTCCGCGCGTAGCCCCAGCAGGCCGCGAGGGCCAGCAAGGCCACGCCGAGCACGGTGAAGGGCGAGCGGCCGCCGAAGTCGACGAGCGCGAAGACGAAGCGGCGGAGGCGCTCGCTCATGCGAGGAGCCTCACGAACACGGCCGCCCAGGCGCCGGCCACGAGGTCATCGACCACGACGCCGTAGCCTCCGGGCAGCCGCTCGGCGCGACGTGCAGGGAATGGCTTCGCGATGTCGAACACGCGAAAGAGGACCACCGCGCACGTCACGCCCCACCAGGTCATCGGGGCAGCGGCGAGCGCGAGGAGCACACCGGCCGCCTCGTCGATGACGATCCGCTGCGGGTCCTTGTCCCCCGTCTCTCGCACCACCACGTTCGACGCCCAGATCCCGAGCGCGGTCACGACCGCAGCCGCCGCGAGCACCGCGACCGGCCCGTGACCGCGAACGGCGAAGTAGAGCGGCAGCGCTCCGAGCGTGCCCATCGTCCCCGGCGCGATGGGCGCGAGCCCACAGCCGAACCACGTCGCGAGGACCCAGGCCAGGCGCTTCACGACTGGAGCTCCAGCGCAAAGACCGCCGGCACGCGGAGGCGCATCACCGCCCACGCCGCGAGCGCATACAGGGTGCCGAGGAGCGCATCGAGCACCCAGTGGTGATCGAGGTAGACCGCGCTGAACACCATGAGGAGGTAGTAGGCGACGGCCGCGACGCGGAGCCCGCGCCCGAACGAACGCCAGCCCTCCAGCACGAGCAGGAACGGATACGCGCAGTGCAGCGAGGGCAGCGCGCCGAACACGCTGCTCGCCTTCGCGTACATGCCGTGGAAGTAGGCGATCCCGAGCATCGCATCGACTCGCGCCAGGGCCGGCCCCTCACTCGGTCGCGTCGCGAGGTCGACCACGCAGCCGTGGGCGTGGAAGTACCAGGGCGGCGCGGCCGGCAGCACGTGGTAGGTCACGAAGCCGGCCACGTTCATGAGGAAGAAGCCCCACATGAATCGCTTCATGGCGGGCCGATCGCGGAGATAGAGGTAGGTCGCGCCGGCGACGCACCACAGGATGAACGTCGCATACGGCACGGCGCAGATCAGGTCGAGCGCCGCGGAGTGGTGGTCCTGCCAGTAGTCGTGCAGCGTGCGGCCGCCCGCGCCGAAGACCGACGCCTCGACCGCTCGCAGATCGCAGAGATGGATGCGCGACTCCGTCAGCCCCAGCCTCTGGAACGGGCGCATGCCGTCGTAGACGATGAACACGAGGCCGATGGGATAGAGGCCGCGCATCAGCTCACGCGAACGCGGCCCCGCCCACGCGAGGCCGGCCACGATCGCGAGGACGGCGAGGTGATCGATGCGGAGATCGTGACGCAGCAGCGAGTACAGCGCGTAGAGGAGCCACGGCGAGATCAGGGCGAGGTTCTTCACGTCGCCTCCACGCGGAAGACGACGCGCGCGTGCAGCGGGAACGTGTAGAGCACGCTCACCAGGACCGCGACCGCGCCACGCGCAAAGACGTAGGGCACGCTGGCCACCGCGAGGACGGCGGCGAGGACGAGCCCGTTCAGCAGCGCGCCGCCGAGCGCGACGGCGGCGTACCGCGCGGCCTGCCCGGCGATCGTCCCGCGATGCCGGGCGCGAAACGCCCACGCGCGCGAGAGCGCGAAGTTGACGCCGCCGCCGGCGATGGCGGACAGCACCGTCGCCACGGGAGGAGCGAGCCTCCCGAGCTCGACGAGCGCGATCATCGCGGCGAAATCGGCGGTCGTGCCGATGAAGGCCGCGACCTGATGGCGGCCGAGGAGGCGGAGATCCACGCGCACTACTCGGCCTCCGACGCGACCGCGTCGCGCGGGGCCTCGTGCTGCGGGGGCTCCGGCGCGCGCGGCGCTGCGGCGCGGAGCAGCCTGCGGACGGCCGAAACGTTGCCGACCAGGCCAATGGCGGTGACGGCGGCAAACACGATGGGCAGCTCGAAGGCGGCCCCGAAGATGTGGCTGGCCACGGGCGCGACGGCCGACGCGAGGAGCAGGAAGACGAGGCGATGCGCGCGACGCATGGGGGCTGCACCCCCGCTCACGCCGAGCTCGCGCTCGACGGAGGAGGCGTAGCTCACCATGAAGCTGCCAACGAGCGCGACGAGCGTCATGCCCAGGAGCACGACGTCCTCGTGGACGTAGAGCGCGACGCCACCGAGGAACAGCGCGTCGACGTAGCGGTCCACGGTGGTGTCGAGCACCTGGCCGAAGCGGCTCTGCGTGTGGGTGAAGCGCGCGACGAAGCCGTCGAGGCCATCCGCGAGCGAGGCCACCACCGCCACCGCCGCAGCGACGCCGAAGTGCCCGGTGGCGAACGCGACCGCCGCCGCGAACGCGATCACGGCGGAGGCGACCGTGATCGCGTTCGCGGTGAGCCCCAGATGAGCCAGCCCGCGGCCGAGCGGCTCCATCGCGAGGTAGACGGCGTGCATCGGGGCCTTGCCGACGAGCGGCAGCCCCGCTTCGCGCTCGACGCGGCTCGCGACGGGCGGCTGGCCCCGGACGATGCTCGCGACCAGATGCGCTCCGAGCGCGAGGGTGAGCGCGCCGAAGAGACCGAGCGAAGCCGCGAGATCGTAGGTGCCGGCCACGATGAACCTCAGTCGTAGTATTCGCGGCCGAGGTGGTGGATCAGGTCCTCGCCCGCCATCCAGCGCAGCGTGTTCTTGAGCTTCATGAGCTGCACGAAGAGATCGTGCTCGACGGTGAGTCCGGGCGCGGCCAGCGGCGACTTGAAGTAGAAGCCGAGCCACTCCTGGATGCCGCGGAGCTCGGCGCGCTTCGCGAGGTCGAGAAAGAGCGCGAGGTCGAGGACCACCGGCGCCGCGAGGATCGAGTCGCGGCAGAGGAAGTTCACCTTGAGCTGCATCGGGTATCCGAGCCAGCCCTCGATATCGATGTTGTCCCACCCTTCCTTCGCGTCGCCGCGCGGCGGGTAGTAGTCGATGCGAACCTTGTGGACGACGTCGCGGTAGAGCTCGGGATGCGCGTCGGGCTCGAGGATCGAGTCGAGGACGCCGAGCTTCGTCGCCTCCTTCGACTTGAAGGCCTCGGGCGCATCGAGGACCTCGCCGTCGCGATTGCCGAGGATGTTCGTCGAGTACCAGCCGCGAAGCGCGATCATCCGCGCCTTCAGGCCCGGCGCGATGACCGTCTTCATGAGGGTCTGGCCGGTCTTGAAGTCCTTGCCTGCGATCGGCGTGTTCGTCTCGCGCGCGAGCTCCCACGCCGCCGCGAAGTCGACGCCGAGGTTGGGCGCGCCATTCGCGAACGGGATGCCCTCCTTCAGACACGCCCACGCGTAGATCTGCGTCGGCGAGATGGAGGGGTCGTTCGCGGCGAGCCCCTTCTCGAACGCACCCAGGCTCTGGTGGACGGGCCCCGGTGAGACGAACGTCTCTGTGGAGCCGCACCAGACGACGACGAGACGGTCGACGCCTCTCTCCTTCTTGAAGGCACGGAGGTCGCTCCGCACCTGCTCGACCGCCTCGAGCTTCGTGCGGCTCTCCTTGACGTGCGCGCCGCGCAGGCGCGGCAGGAATGACTGATCGAAGACCCCCTTCATCGGCTTGATGGCGGAGAGCTCCTCGCGGACCGCGTCGAGATGACGCACCTCGAGGACCTTCGCGCGCGTCGCCGCCTCGTAGGCGTCGTCGGGAAAGATGTCCCAGCCGCCGAGCTCGATGTCGTCGAGCGTGGCGAGCGGCACGAGCTCCGAGATCTTCGGATTCCGTCGATCGGTCCGCTTGCCGAGACGGATCGTGCCGAGCTGGGTGAGCGAGCCGATCGGCTGACCGGCGCCTTTTCTCGAGAGAAGAATGCCGGCCATCGTCGTCGTGGCGACGGCGCCCATGCCGACGAGCAACACACCGAGCTTGCCGGTGGGCCTCCGAATCGTCTTCGGTGAGTTCATGCGCAGCCTCCTGCCGCAGGTTGTCCGCTCGGATGACAGCGGGGGGCGCGCGGTTTTGCCGAACCGCGACGGCTCGCAACTTTTTGTTGCGGCTTCGTCGGAGATCGGAGGACCGTGATATAGCTCTACCGTAGGCTCGCCATGGCTCGCGCGAAGGCTGCATCCCCGATCCTGCTTTCGGATTCGATCCGTCTCTCGGGTTCGATCGCTCGCAAACGCGCCATCCTGCGCGCGGCGCTCGAAGAGCTTGCGCGCGCGGACTACGGCGGGCTCACGTACGAGCGGGTGGCGGCGCGCGCAGGGGTGAACAAGACGACGGTGTACCGGCAGTGGCCGACGAAGGCCGAGCTCGTTCGTTCGGCGCTGGAGTCCTGCGCCGGCGTGGAGAGCCTCGGACCGTCGAGCGGCTCGCTCCGCGAAGACTTGCTCCGCATCGGGCGCCGTTTCGCGGAGTTTGCGGGCTCTTTCGAGGGGCAGGTCCTCGTACGCCTCCGTCTGCTCGATCATCCGGAGCCGGAGCTCGCGGAGATGGCGCGCGCCCTGAACGAGCGCGCGACGAGTCAGCTCACGGCGATCCTCGCGGCGTCGGTCGAGCGCGGCGAGATGTCGCCCGACATCGATCCGCGTCTTGTCCTCGAGATGTTGACCGGCGCGCTCCACGTGCGGCTCTTCGTGAAGAGCGAGCGCGTCGACGATGTCATCATCTCGCGTATCGTCGACGTCATCATCGCAGGCGTCGGACCGGCGAAGCGGCGCGGAACGAAGCACTGCTGACTTGTGCAACAATTCGTTGCACGGATGAGCTCTATCGCTGGACCATCTCGACGCTGCCGCGTGCGAGCGTGTACGCGACCACGTCGCCGGTCTGGAGGGCGACGGACATGGGCTTCACGTCGCTGACCTTCGCGGACACGTTCACCGAGGGGTCCGACATCGACGACGCGAGCGCCGGCACCACGAGCGGCAAGGCCGTCGGCACGATCGCCGGCGGGAACGTCTGCGCCTTCACCTCGGGGGCCGCGAAGCGGAGCGAGGCCTTGTCCTCCGTCCACTCCACCGGCGAGAGCAAGGTCGTGTCGCCGCAGGCCTCGCCGTGGAGTGTCACGTCGAGCTGCGCCTTGTCGGCCGACTGCACGATCGCGGCGCGCGTCACCGCTCCGCCGACGATGTTCACGCTCGAGAGCGGCGAGACGAGCGCGAGGAGGGCGTCGTCCTCGGCGGGCATCGCCGGATCCTGCGCGAGCGGCGGCAGCGGCCCCGGCGGCGGCGGGTTGCATGGCCCCACGCTGCGGATCTCCGGGTAGGCGATCAGACCGAGCCGTACCCTCAGCGCCTCCGGCGTGCCCGCGATCCGCTCTTCGGCTCCGATCGGTCCTTCGACGAGGCCGCGCGGATGGATGGCCACGCACGCGCCAAGCGGGAGCGAGCGCGGTTTGTTGAGCTCCGACCAGAGCTTCTCGGCTTGCGGCTTCACCTGCGGGAGACTCCCGTCGACCTGCTGCTCCACCCGCCGGAGCTGCGGCTCGACCTGCGCCGCGATCGTGGGCGTGACGTCGACGCGCAGGATGCCGCCGAGCACCTTCACCTCGCAGCCCTTCGCGAACGCGAACGCCACGCGCGAAGGCGCGAAGCGATAGTCCGGCGTCAGACGCAGCGGCACCGTCGCGGTCGCCGTCCCCTGCGGGTTGCAGCTCGCGTAGCAGTTGCGCCCCTTGCACACCTCGGCATGGGCGCGGATGTCGGTTCGGATCACGAGCGCGTCGTGCTCGACGGAGGCGCGGAAAGGCCCGCGATCGACGGTGTAGTTGAGGTGCCCGGCGGCGCCGGCCGGCCGGTCATGCTCGTCCGCGAGGCGTGGCGCGACCTTCGCCTCGATCTCCTTCACGATCGGCGCGAGCTTCAGCTCGAGGTGCGCCACGACGCGTGAGGGCCGCGTGACCGGAGGCGGGGGCGTCGGCGGCAGCGGCGCGGGGACCGCCCCTCGTGGAGGCAGCGTGGTGGTGCACATCTGAACGGGCTTCGGCGGCGGCGCGGAGTCGCCGCAGGCCGCGCCGCCAAGGACGATGAGGAGGAACGCGAGCCGGCGCATCAGCGGGTAAGGTAGACCACGGCGCCGCCGAGGAGCGCGACGACCGCCGGCGTGGTGCGGCCCCCGACCACGAGACGAATGAGGCGACGCCTGGCTACAAGGCGTACGAGCGGTGTGTCGCGGCGGCGAGGTGCGAGGAAATGGAGGACACATTGAGGACAGGGCGGCGGGCGACGACCGCGATGACGATGACGTCGATGACCAGTGAGTGATACGCCTCATTCATGGGGTGGAAGCTGAAGGAGCTCGGGGCACGCAGTCTGGGGGCGGCCGTGGCCCTCGCGAAGCACTATCGCGATCTGAATCAACCGGAGGAGGCGGAGAGCATCTGTCGCGACATCCTCCGGGTGAATCCGGACGAGGCCGATGCGCTGAGAACGCTCGGCCTCGCGCTCACGGATCGCTTTCCGACGTCGTGGATGACGCTCTTCGACGAGGCGTGCTCCGTCTTTGCGAAGCTCGGCTCGGAGTACGAGCGTGTCTACTACACGGCGGTGGCGTGGGAGCGTTACGCGAAGGCGCAGCTCGAAGGCGGACGCGCGCAGAACGCAATTCACGCGTTCGAGGAGGCGATGCAGGGGTTCGAGGAGGCGGAGCGCCTGAGCGCGGCCGACGATCCGGCGCCCATCCTCCACTTCAACCGCTGCGTCCGCGCGCTCGAAGCGCACCCCGAGACGGCGCGGATCTCGCGCGAGCCCAAGGCGCCGGACTACGAGTTCGGCGACTGAGCTGAGTCAGCGAGAGACACGGATCGTCGGCGTCGCGCCCGTGAACTCGGCGCGCACCGTGACCTGCTCTCCGCTCTTCACCGTGACGGGCTCGCCGCGGCTCTCGCCCGTGGGATCGAACGTGAACCGGATCTCGTGACGGCCCGGCTCGAGCGCGAGGCGCACCGGGCACGGACCGCGTGGGACGCCGTCGACGGACACGCGCGTCCCCGGCTCGCCGAGGAACGAGAGGTTGGCGCGGGCGGCCGCGGGAACGACGGCGCTGGGGGTGATCGACGGAGAGGGTGCGCTCGTCGACGCGACGGCGGAGACGGGCGGCACAGGTACAGGTAGGGGCGGCGCGGACACCACGGCCGACACCGTCACGGGCGTCGGGCTCGGCGCCGGCAGAGGTGCGGCCGGGGCGCGACGGGACTCGTAGAACGCGAAGCCGCCGAGCAGGGCCACCGCGACCGCGGCGACGACGGCGCCAGTGCGCTTCGGTGGCGCCGGTGTGATCGCGTTGATCGGCGTCGCGATGGGGCGCGTCGCGATCGTGTCGACGCCCGCGCGCGTGCTCGCGCTCGCAGGCGGCTCGGCGCGCGTGCGTGGGCCGTCATCCTCGACCTCGATCTTACGCGTCGACGGCGCGCCCGGCGGCCGTGACCAGCGAAGCGCGGACTCGTTCGCGGCAAACGTCTGCGTGTTCGTCGGGGCCACCGTCTTCGGGCCGTCGGCGCCGCGCAGCGACGGCGGCGGCGCCTCGTGCGCGTTCTCGCGGAGCGCGCGGACGCGCTCGCCGAGGGAGCGGGCGATGTCCTCGGTGTCCGCGCCCTGCAGGAACGCGCGAAGCGAGCGCGCGAGCTCGCTCGCCTCCTGCTGCCGGTCCTTCGGATCGAGGCTGAGGGCGCGCGCGATGGGCTCGTCGACCGGGATGAGACGCGGATCGAAGTCGCTCGGTCGTGGGTGCTTCTCGCGCACCGCCGCCGCGCACTCCTCGGGCGTCGGGCGCCGGAACGGCGCCTTGCCCGTCCACGCCTCGAGGAGGAGGACCGCCACCGCGAAGATGTCCGTCGGCGGTCCGAGCTCGCCGCCGTCGAGCTGCTCCGGCGCCATGTGGCCCGGCGAGCCGAGGATCTCGTGGCCCGCGACGAGCGCTGGCGCCGCGATGCCGAAGTCGATCAGCTTCACCTGACCTTCCTCGTCGATCATCACGTTGCGCGGGGTGATGTCGCGATGCACGACCTTCATGCGGCGATGCGCGTAGTCGAGCGCACGGCAGACCTCGACGCCGATGTACGCGCCCTCCTCCGGCGTCAGCTCGCCGACGAGCTCGCTCACGCTGACCCCCTCGACGAGCTCCATCGCGAGGAAATACGTCCCCTGCTCCACGCCGAGCTCGTACACGGGGACGATGTTGGGATGGCTGAGCGCGACCGTGGTCTTCGCCTCTTCCACGAAGCGACGCACGAACTGCTGGTCGTAGGCGAGCTCGTCGCGGATCTGCTTCACGACGAGTCGCTTCTCGAAGCCGCCCGCGCCACGCAACGTCGCGAGGACGACACGCGCCATACCGCCTCGAGCGAGCTCCTTCTCGAGGACGTATTTGCCGAACACCTGCGGATACACGGCCTTCGACGAGAATATCACCCCGGCGGGCGGCACCTGTAGGATGTGGCGGTGAACTGGCGCTACCCAGCGCTGATCGGATTGCTTGTATCCTGCAATCGCGATCCCGAGGTCATTCAGCGGCCGATCGTCGTGTATTCGCCGGCCTCGTGCCCGGTGCGCGACGATCCGGCGAGCCCGCGGGGCCCGTACTCGGTGGTCTACGCGGGCGGAGACTTCGATAACCCGGTGCAGGCCTCGCTCTACCTGCGCGACGTCGGCCAGGAGATGCCGGCCATCCCGGAGAAGGCGCGTTCGCTCATCATCGACGTCTCCGCCGGTGACTTCTCGTGGCGCGGGGTCGGTGACGTGCCCGCGAGCGGCCCCGCGAACGTCCTCGTCTGGCGCGGCGAGGAGGCGTGCCCGCTCACGGGCAACGTGCAGGCGCGGACCGACATGGCGTTCGCCGTGTTCGGACATCGCTTCATGGTGGTGGGCGGTCGTTCGCCGTCCGCGACGTCTCCGTACACGTTCGTCGGGGATCTCACGACCGGCGCCGTCGCGAAGCTGCCCTTCGGTCTCAAGCGAAGCCGCATTCGTCCGACCGTGACCGCCTTCGGCGACGGAGCGCTCGTGGCCGCGGGCGGGAGCGACTCCGGGGCGCCGCTGAACACGGCCGAGGTCTACTCGCCCGCGCTCGGCGACTTCGAGCCGGCGGCGATCGAGCTCTCGCAGGAGCGCATGCTCCACGGCGCGGTCCAGCTCGGGACGGGCGAGACCCTGCTCGTGGGCGGCAAGGATCGCAACGGCGGCCTACTCCGCACGATGGAGATCGTCGATCCCGTCACGCGTCGCGCGCGCACCGCGGGCGTGGCGTCGCTCGCCGTCGCGCGTCACTCGCCAACGGTGCTGCGGCTCGCGAACGGCGAGGTCCTCGTCGCGGGCGGCTTCGACGATAGCGGCGCCGCCATCCCGACGCTCGAGTGGTTCGCGCGGGACGGCTCGCAAGCGACGAAGCGGGCGGTCGATCTCGTCACCGGCCAGGAGCGCGCGTTCGTGCCGCTCGAGGCAGGCGGCGCCCTGGCGATCATCCGGCCGGACACCGCCTCCGCGGACTTCAAGACGGTGTGGATCATCTCCGCCGACGGCACGCTCGAGCCGGGCACCGCCATCGATCCGATGACGCTCGATCGCGTGCGCTTGTTTCGCGGGAGCGATGGCGCCCCGATCGTGTGGACGGGCAACCGCTGGCTCAAGTGGGCGCCGTGGGCGGGCGCGTTCAACCTGCTCGACAAGGCGCCGGTGGTGGGCCCCGAGCTCGACGCCATCGACAGCGGAGATCCGGGCCTCGCGCTCTGGGTGACGAAGCGCGCGGATGACGACTATGCGGTGGCCGGCTTTCGCTTCGCGGCGCACACCGCGTTCGACGCGGTGAGGAGCCCGCTGCTGAGCGCAGGCCCGCTGCAGCTCGCGCCCGATCGGCTCGTCAACCTCGACGGCCCGGCGAGCACGATTCGCTTCGACGAGCGCGGCATCCTGCTCGATCCGGGCGCAAGCGCGTTCGTGACGAGCGTGACGTTCGCGGACTTCGCGCTCGACCTCGACGTCACCGCGAGCGCGCCCGTGATCGTCGTCCGCGACGAGCGCGGTGCGGAGCTCGAGATCGGCGGCGCGAGCTGCGGCTTCGGGCAGTCCGCGACACGCTCGCTCCACGTCACGCGGAACGGAGCCCGCGTCGACGTGAGCGCCGACGGCGCCGCGCCGCGCACGTGTCCGACGCCGCTCGCCGAGGGTGCACGCGTGTCCCTCGGCGTCCGTGGCGCTCAGGGCGTGACGGCGAGCGCGGCGCGCAATCTCCGCATCGCCCGCTGACGTCCGGAATGCGCAAGCCGCTGCGATCCCGGCCGTCGCTGGTCTACGAGGGCGGGTCCTCGTCGATCCAGGCGGGACCGGATTCGATTTTCCACAGGCGGAATTTTCGGCCTTTTCTGGAATCCGCCGATGGCACCCGGAGTGCACTTTTGCGTTCCAGGTGAATCGAATGGGTCGTCGCCACCACGCCGAAGAGCTCTTCGAGGACGAGTACCAGGAGGAGGAGCGCACGCGCGCCGCCGTCTCCGTAGTCCCGTCCTACGACGACCAGTTCGAAGATCGCACGCGCTCGGCGCGTGAGTCGCAGCTCGCCCTCGAGGGCCTCGCCCGCTCCGCGGAGCGCGCGCGTGCCGCGTTCGTGGCCCCTGCCGAGCTCGAAGGCGAGCGCTCGCCCGCGATGCGCGCCCGTCGCCAGTCGTTCGTGGACGCGAGCGAGCTGCTCCCGACGCCGCATCGTCCGTCCTATGTCGCGCCGAGCGAGCGCTCCGAGCGCCGTTCGCGCGTCGAGCGCGTCGAGCGTAACGACCGTAGCGACCGCAGCGAGCGCGCCAGCATCGCGCCCGGCCCCGTGCCGGCGCCCCCGACGCCGCGTGGCAGCCGCTTCTCCTTCGTCGCCTCCAGCGAGCGCGCCGACTTCGCGAGCTCCGCGCCGGACGCGGAAGAGGTCACGAACTACCGTCCGCTCTCGGCGCCGCCGTCGCAGCGGGCGTCGCAGCACCCGGCGTCGTCCCGCCGCGCGTCGCAGCACCCGGTCCGCGAGTCGACCTACGCGCCCACGATCGAGAGCTCCGAGATCGAGGAGATCCCCTCCGCGAAGCGCGCCTCCGCCCCTGCGCCGGAAGAGCAGAGCCGCCCGGTCGACTACGAAGCGCTCAAGCGTTACCTCTTCGACGACGTGCCAGCGGGCTCGCCCGAAGCGGCCGCGATGAGCCCCGAGGATCGCAGCGTCTCGATGCAGACCCCGATCGCGACGCTCGCCCCGCGCGCGACGAACAAGGCGTTCCGCCCCGCGATGCACTCCATCCGTCCGGAGATCGCGCCGGCGGCGCGCATCTCACACCACGCCTTCCGCCCGCAGATGATGACGGGCCCGCAGCTCCCCGCGATGAACGCACCGGTGGCGCAGGACTCGTACGTCGATTCGTCGTGGATCGTCCCGACGCCCGCGTTCGCGAACGCCGCGCAGGCCGGCGAGCGGGGCTCGCTCAAGATCACCCTCTCCTTCATCGCTGCGGCCATGACCGCGGTCGCCGCGCTCTCGGTGATGATCGGCGCCATCCTCTTCATTCGCAGCGAAGACCCCGCCCCGACCTTCACTCCGGCCGCCCAGCTCCCAGCGGCGGCGCCGGTCGAGGTGGCGAAGCAGCCCGAGCCCGCGAAGACGGTGACCCCGGCGGTCGTGGTCCAGCCCACCCCCGCCACGCCAGCCACGCCGGTCGCATCTGCCGCGGACAAGTCGACGAAGAAGGTCGTCGAGAAGATCGCCGTCGAGAAGACGGAGACGCCGAAGAAGAAGAAGTCGGCTCCGGCCGCGCAGAGCGACGAGGACGACGATGCGCCGCCCCCGCCGCCGAAGAAGAAGAAGACCGCCTCGGACAAGAGCGTCGAGGCGTTGCTCGCGGATCTCCAGGAGCAGCAGCTGAACCGCTGATCGGGGTCCTGCAACCCGTCTTCTCTACGGGTGGATCTCTACGGGAGGATGCGCGCGAGGATCATGTCGACGATCTGGCGGTGACGCTCGCCGATCTCGTCGACCTGATCCCACTCGATCGGCCAGATGGCGCGGACGAACATCTCTTCCTGATAGGGAAAGGCGGCCATCGCCACGCACGACAGGACGAGGTGCCGGGCGTTGATGTCCTTCCGGATCTCCCCGCGCTTCTTCATCTCCTCGAGCTTCGCGACGACGGCCTCGAACACAGGACGGACCGTCTCCGCGACCGTCTTGGTCGCGCGCGCGCCCTCGTGACGAAGGATCGCGAGGAAGGAGCGGTTCGTGTCGAAGAAGAGGAGCATGAGATCGACGAACGCCTCCGTGAGGACGCGCAGCTCCTCGGCGGTGCGCCGCTTCCCCTTCTGCGTCGGTGCGTCCATCTCGCGGAGGATCTTCCAGGCCGCCTCGGCCATCGTCGCGACACCGCCGCGGAGCACCTCCGCGTGGAGGCGCTCCTTGTCCTCGAAGTAGTGATGGATGAGCGCCTGCTGGACGTCGGCCGCCTTGGCGATCGTGGAGAGCCGCGCGCCGTCGAAGCCCTTGGCCGCGAACTCCTTCTCGGCCGCCTTGAGGATGCGGGCCTTCTTGTCCGCGGAGTTGCGCTCCTTCTTCTTGCGGGCAGGCGCGGCGGAGGCAGCGGCGGACATCGACTCCGCGAGGGTAGATCACCGCCGCCTGCCGCTCCCAGGTTTCGTACGACGCGCCGCGCCAGGCGGCAGGATCGAGCCGGCCGCCCCGTGGTTCGAGCTAGGCGCTCGCTTCCCAGTGCTCGTACTCGATGACATCGAGCTCTTCGAAGCCGCGGCGGACGCGCGGGGTCAAGAGGCCGAGACGTTTCACGTTGGGCACGATCTTGCTGAAGAGCAGCTTCCGGAACATCTTGAGGAGATCGGACGACGCCGTCGCCTCGTCGCACTCCTTCTGTGGCAGGCCCAGGGTGGCCCAGATCTCGGTGCCGAGGAAGCGATCGCGAAGGAGCCGGGAGCTCTCGACGACGAAATCCTCGCGATCGCGGAGCTCGCTCTCGTTCATGTCGGAGTAGAAGCCCTTCAGTGACATCACGCCGTATGCGACGTGGCGAGCCTCGTCCTGCATGATCATCTGCGTGATCTTCTTGATGAGGGGCTCCTGCGCGGTCGTGTGGATGAGGCCGAACGCGCCGAGCGCGACGCCTTCGATGAGGATCTGCATCCCGAGGAACTTGAAGTCCCAGCGCGAGTCGGTGAGGACGGTGTCGAGCAGCTGCTTCAGGTGCACGTTCGGCGGATAGACGAGCTCGATCTTCGTACGGAGGTAGCGGTCGTAGGCCTCGACGTGACGGGCCTCGTCGAAGACCTGCGCTGCGGCGTAGAGCTTGGAGTCGGCCGTCGGCGCCTGGGTCAGGATCTGCGAGGTGGCGAGCAGCGCGCCCTGCTCGCCGTGGAGGAAGTTCGAGAGCATGTAGCTCGCCATGTGCTGGCGAACCTTCGGGACCTCGGTCTTCGGGTCGAGCTTCGCCCACACGTCGGTGCCGAAGAGCGGATTGAACGAGTCCGGGAGGATCTCGCTCTCGGGATCCACGTCCGTCCCCCACTCGAGGTCGGTACGCGCGTTCCAGTTGAGGTCCTTCGACTTCTCGTAGAGCACGGTGAGGTCGCTCCGACGCCGCGAGTACTCGAAGTCGTAGACGACGGGCGCCGCCCGCTCCGCAAGCAGGACCTGCGAGTCCAAACCCGCCACGAGATGCGCGCCGGACGGGGGCACCGCCACATGCGCGAGCAGCGGGGCGGACTCGCGAGGATCGCGGGGGCAGTCGCGGAGGAGGTCGTGCGCGAGGGTCATGAGTTAACTTTTTAGTAAATTAGCAACTCGGTCAAGACAGAATTAACTTTTTAGTAAATTAGCAACTCAGAGCTTGGGGCTCGGGCTCGGGCTCGGGCTCGGGCTCGGGCTCGGGCTCGGGCTCGGGCTCGGGCTCGGGCTCGGGCTCGGGCTCGGGCTCGGGCTGCGGCTTTCTATGCCTCGGGGGGAGTGCCGTGCGCGCCGCTGGGCGGGGCGCGCGTCATGACCTTTCGCGGGCGAAGGCCTCCAGGGCCTCGTCGAGGGCGGCCTCCTCGGCCTCGGGGTCGGCGGCGCGCTCGAGCGCGACGCGGAGCCTGGGGCTCGCGACCGCCTCGGCCGCCACGCGGAGCCTTGGGTGGGCGCCGGCCTCGTTGCGGAGCGCGATGGCGGCGCCGGCGCGGGCGTCCTCCGGCGCGGTCGTGTCCTCGACCACGCGCCAGAGGTCTTCGCCGCGCGCGCCGGGCATGCGATAGCCGCCGCGGGTCTCCGGATCGTGCAGGCGCGTGAGCTCGGCGCGCCACTCCGCGACTTCGCGCTCGCCGCGCGCGACGTACGCCGCCAGATCCACCGCGCGTGCGCCGTCGAGGTAGGCGCGCCGCGCCTCGTAGAAGCGCGAGGCCAGCGCGTCGATGTGCATCACCGCCTCGCGGCGGCCATTCCGTTCCGACGCCCACACCCGCCACGTCTTGCCGTTGCGAAGCTCGAGCTCGAAGCATCCCGGCTCGGTGACCTTTCCCGATCCGATGTCCTCGAACGGGATGAACCGGCGCCACCCGGCCCAGCGAACGAGCACGCCGTCGACCCCGACCTCGACGATCTGGTTCAGGCTCAGCGAGACGAGCCACGCCACCATCGCCGCCCACGGCACCATCGCCGCGGCGAAGCCGGTCGCGCCCGCCAGCCAGCAGCCCGCGATGAAGAGGAGGACCGTCAGCACGATGTTCACGCCGATGCCCGCCAACCCGTTGGCGTGCGGCGAGGCCACCCGGAACTCCGTGCGCACGTGGCTCGCGTCCTTGCCCAGGGCCGAGAGCAGCTCCTCGCCCTCCTCCTCGTCCTCCACCTCGACCTCGAAGAGAGTCTCGTGCGACCGACCGAGGCACCGCACGGTGGGGCGCCCTCCGGTGCGCGGCTGGAAGAGGGCCTGCGCGATCTCGTCGCGCGGAATGAAGCGGTCGCCCGCGGGCCGGATGCCCTCCTCGCTGATCTGCACGCGCTTCGCGTGGATGACGGTCCGGTAGGACAGCGGCGTGCGGAGCGCGCCCGCGCGCATGAGCACGACCCCGGCCCCGAGCCCGAACGCGGCCCACGGCCCGATCCACCGCCAGGCGGCGACGCTCGCCGCGAGCACGATCACCCCGAGGATCCCGGCGCTGCCCTTGCCGAGCGAGGGGGTCTCGTCCGGCGTCGTCCGCTCGCGCAGGACGACATCGAGCCTCCGGTCGATCTTCGTCCCCACCGGTCGACGATAGCCCGATCCAGCCTTACCTTCTCCAGGATGAAGCGCCTCGCGCAGCTCCTCCGCCGCATCGTTGCCGGCGCCGCGATCGCCGGCGTGGGCCTCCTCTTTTTTGAGCTCGCCGGCGACGTTCGCCTCCCGAGCGAACGCTGGAGCTTTCTCGAGCGGGACACCTCGCTCGCGTCGCTGCACCTCCAGCCGTCCACCGGCAGCGCCGAGCGCGCCGGGCCCTGGACGATCGAGGACCACGACTCCGCCACCGGCTCTCGCGCGCTCGTGAACCGGGAGGGCAACGCCGGCGAGAAGCCGGCCGTCTTGCTCGCGAAGTCGATTCGCACGCGCGACCTCACCGCCTCCACACGCTGCAAGAGCACCGCGCAGTGCGGCCTCGTCTTCCGCTACCGCAACGACGACAACTACGACGTCGTCCGCTTCGACGCGCCCACCCAGCGCGTCACGCTCGCCGCCATCGCGGGCGGCCGCGAGATGACCATCGCGCATGCCCCCGTCGCGGCGGATGACACGTGGCAAGATCTCCGCGTCGATGCCGGAGCGGGCATGATCCGCATCGGCTGGAATCATCGCCTCGTCATCGAGGTCAGCGAGGGCGCGCCCGCCAACAGCGGCTACGCCGGGCTGTGGGTCCCTGCCACCGCGACCGCTTACTTCGACGAGCTCTCCATCGAGGCGCTGCCCGACTCGCCGCGCGCGCTCGAGGTCTTGCCGCTGCTCGGTCGCTCCTCCGGCTGAAATCCCGCCTCGAGGAGCCCCCGCGCGATCGTGCGCGGCAGGAACGGGCCCTCGTACACGAAGCCCGTGTAGACCTGGATGAGGTCTGCGCCGGCGTGGAGCATGGCGTTCGCGCTCTCGACGCTGCGGATCCCGCCGACGCCGATCACGCACGCGTCGGG
The DNA here is from genome assembly GCA_046351255.1 of Labilithrix sp. Taxonomy (GTDB): domain Bacteria; phylum Myxococcota_A; class Polyangia; order Polyangiales; family Polyangiaceae; genus Labilithrix. Next base: position 160,726 of record JAXLYU010000017.1, on the reverse strand, counting down.
GCCGAGGCGCTCGCGCACGCGCTTCACCACCGAGAGCGACCGCGCGAACAGCGGGAGACCGCTGAGGCCGCCGGCGCCGATGCGCTCGACCTCCTCCGCCGGCGTCGAGAGCCCCGTCCGCGCAATGGTCGTGTTCGTCGCGACGACGCCCGCGAGACCGGCGCGATCCGCTTCCGTGCAGATCGCATCGATCGCGTCGTCCGCGAGGTCTGGCGCGATCTTCACGAGGAGCGGGCGGCCTGCCGTCTCTTTCGTGAGCGCGTCGAAGAGGGCGCGTGCCGTGTCCGCGGCCTGGAGCGCGCGGAGGTCCTTCGTGTTCGGCGACGAGATGTTCACGACGATGAAGTCGGCCGCGTCGCGCACCGCCCGGATGCTGGCGACATAGTCGGGAAGCGCGGCGTCGAGCGCCACGCTCCGGGACTTGCCGATCGACATCCCGATCGGCACGCCGACGCCCGCGCGGCGCGCCTTCACGCGCGCGCCGACGACGGCCGCGCCCGCGTTCGGGAACCCGAGCCGGTTCACGAGCGCGCCATCCGCAGGGAGCCGGAAGAGGTTCGGCGGCGGGTTCGGCCCTTGCGGCTCCGCGGTCACGGTCCCGAGCTCGACGTGTCCGAAGCCGAGCGCCGCCAGCGCTCGCGCTCGCTCCCCATTCTTGTCGAGACCCGCCGCGACGCCGAGGGGCGTCGGAAACACGAGGCCCATCTTGCGGACCTCGAGGCGCGGATCGCGCACGGAGAGCAGCGCCCGGAAGAGCGCACGCATCGGCGCGAGGTGCTCGACCGGCGCGAGCGATGCCATCGCCACGTGATGCGCGGTCGTCGGATCGAGCGCGAACAGAAGAGGTCGCAGGAGCGCGTACATGGTGGCGGCGGCCGAAGGGGCTGCCCGCTCATACCGCGTTGGAGTTGCGACGCGAAGCACATACGTTGAAGACCATGGTCCGATCCGGCCTCGCGTTCGTCGGCATGCTCGCCTTCGCGACGATCGCCGCGTGCACCACCGGGCAGATCGGCGACGCGGAGTCCGGGAACGCGAACGCGCTCTCGCCGCCGCTCGTCCCGGTCTCCGCGACCGACGCGGGCGTCACTCCGTCCGACGTCCCCACCTTTGCCGCCGACGTCGAGCCGATCGTCCAGAAGAGCTGTCAGAACTGCCACCGCCCCGGCGGCATCGCGCCCTTCTCGCTCGTCACGTACGAGGACGTGATGAGCCACGGCCACGAGGCCAAGCTCAAGACGGCGGCGCGCCAGATGCCGCCGTGGGGCGCGTTCGACAATCCGGACTGCAAGCTGACCCACCCGCTGAAGGACGACCTGCGCCTCACCGACGACGAGATCTCGATCATCGCGCGCTGGGTCGACGGCGGCATGCCGCTCGGCGACGCGAGCAAGCGACCCGCCCCGCGAACGACGTTCCCGGCGACATCGATCCCGGGCTCGACCGCCTACAAGCTCGCGAAGCCCTACACGGTGAATCCAGGCCCGGACGACATCCGTTGCTTCCCGGTCGATCCGGGCATCGGCAAGGACACGTGGATCAGCGCCACGAACGTGAAGCCGGGCGATCCACGGGTCGTCCACCACGTCATCGTCTACCTCGACAACAACAAGAGCGCGGTCGCGAAGGCCGGCGCGGATGGAAGCTACAAGTGCTTCGGTGGCCCGAGCCTCGGCGACGGCGTCCGCCCGCAGCTCCTTCTCGCGTGGGCGCCGGGCGTGCCGCCCACGGGCCTCGCGCAGACCGGCGCCGCCATCCGGATCCCCGCCAACGCGGGCCTCGTGATGCAGGTCCACTATCACCCGATCGGCGAGACGGTGACGGACCAGTCGAGCTTCGAGGTGCTGTCGATGCCGGAAGGCGCGAAGCCGGATTACGTGGCGCAGGTCATGTTGCCGGGCAACGCGAGGGACGCAGAGGGCTCCAACACCGATCACATCGTGAAGCTGCTCCCCGGCGTGGACGATCCCCCGAGCGGCCCCGCGTTCCTCATCCCGTCGAACGCGAAGGCCCACAAGGAGGAGATGGAGATCACGGCGCCGCCGATCACGGGACTGGCCGACATCCGGATCGCGATGGCCGGCGCGCACATGCACTGGGCGGGCGTGAACATGACGCTGAAGACGGAGCGCGCCAACCCGGACGAGGGGCAGCCGAAAGACGAGTGCCTGATGTCGACGCCGAAGTACGACTTCAACTGGCAGCGCGGCTACGCCTACGACGAGCCGTTCGAGAAGCTCCCGCGCATCAACGTCGGCGACAAGCTCCGCCTCACCTGCACGTACGACAACACGATCGCGAACAAGAACGTGCAGAAGGCGATGTACGAAGAGAACAAGAAGGACCCGTTCGAGCTGCACCTCGGCGAGACCACGCACGACGAGATGTGCCTGAGCGCGCTCGTCATCGTGCGGAAGTTCGTTCCCGGCGTCGACGACTGAGGCGCCCGCTCACACGAGCGTGCGTTCGGCGACGAGCGTCTCGAAGCGCTCGCGCTCGGTGCCGATCTTCGAACGGGCCTCCGCGAGCGCGTAGAGCACGCCGGCGAGGATCACGACGATGCCGCCGAAGCCGACCGCCGCTCGCCAGGGCTCGGCCGCGTAGAACGCGCGGCCCGTCCAGGCCATCCACGCCGCCCACGGCACGAGCGCGAGGCCGAGCCCGATCGTGGCGCGGCGCGCGAACGTGTTCCACTTCAGGTCGAGCTCGAGACGCTTTCGCCGGAGCGCGACGAAGTCATCGAGCGGTGTCCCCTGCTCCTCCGCACGCAGCGTGAAGAGGCGGGTGAGCCAGATGCCATTGAAGAGAAAGAGGCCGGCGCAGAGGACGATCGCCACCGGCTTGCCGCCCATCGCGAACCAGAGTCCGACGCTGCACGCGAGGACCCCGGCGCCCACCTCCGTCAGCTTCGAGCGACGAATCCGCGTCGCGTCTCTCTTCGCCTGTGCCACCAGCTCGTTCATCATGCCCTCGCGCCCACCGAGCGATTGCCATTCCTCGCGCCACATCTCGAGCTCCTTTTCTTCTTCCGTCATGACGCACCTCCTTCTTCGAGAAGGGCCCTCAGCGCCGCACGCGCGCGATTCGCGCGCACGGCCACGTTGTTCTCCGTCGTGCCCAGCACCTCCGCGATCTCGCGATGCGAGAGCCCCTCGAGGAGGAGCGTCACGACCTGCCGATGCGAGAGCGGCAACGCCGCGACGCTCGCGAGCAAACGCGAGCCTCGCTCCTTCCGTTCGTAGACGACGGCGGGGTTCTTTCCCGTCGTCGCGACGACATCGTTCGCGTGCTCGTCGACGTCGACCGTCGGCCGGCCGCGCTTCGCGAGGAACGCGAGCGCGCGGTTGTGTGCGACGCGGAGCACGAAGGTCTTCTCGCTGCACTCGCCCCGAAACGACGGCAGCGCGGTGAAGAGCGCGAGCGCGAAGTCTTGCAGGAGGTCATCTCGATCCGCGCTCGACCTCGCATAGGATGCCGCGATCCGCTCGAGCGGCCGGGCATGAGCCTCGAGAATCGCCACCAGGTCGGCGGGCGGATTCGCGGCGGGCAGGACCATCTCTGGACTCATGGTCGGATAGTCCGAGCCGGCCGGAAAACCTTACATCGAAAGGACTACGCACCGCGTCATCGGGCCATCGCTCGACGCGTGTGGATCTGTAAGCTATGGTGCGCGGACTTCTCGCCAAACCCCGCAAAAACAAGGGGTTACGGGATACCTAGAAAAGGAGCCTCGCCGTGATCATCGGAGTGCCGAAGGAGATCAAGACTCGTGAGTACCGCGTCGGTATGACGCCCGCTGGTGTCCGCAGCCTGACGTCGCACGGACACAAGGTGCTCGTCGAGAAGACCGCAGGCGAAGGCGCGGGCATCAAGGACGCGGACTACGTCGCGGCCGGCGCGCAGATCGTCGCGAGCGCGGCCGATGCGTGGGGCGCGGAGATGGTGGTCAAGGTCAAGGAGCCCCTCCCCGCCGAGTACGGCTTCTTCCGCGAGAACCTCATCCTCTACACGTATCTTCACCTCGCCCCGGAGCCGGAGCTCACCAAGAAGCTCGCGGAGACGAAGGTCTGCGGCATCGCCTACGAGACGATCGAGCTCGCGGACGGTTCGCTCCCGCTCCTCCGCCCGATGAGCGAAGTCGCGGGCCGCATGGCGGTCCAGGTCGGCGCGTCGTGCCTCGAGAAGGAGCACGGCGGCAAGGGCGTCCTCCTCGGCGGTGTCCCCGGCACCCGCCGCGGTCGCGTCGTCATCCTCGGCGGTGGCGTCGTCGGTCGTAACGCGGCCACCATCGCGATCGGCATGGGCGCGCAGGTCACCGTCCTCGACGTCCAGGCGTCGACGATGGCGTACCTCGAGGACATCTTCGGCGGCGCCGTCGAGACCCTCTACTCGAACCCGATCAACATCGAGAACGCGGTTCGCCGCGCGGACCTCGTGGTCGGCGGCGTCCTCGTCACCGGCGCGCGCGCGCCGAAGCTCGTCACCGAGAAGCTCATCGGCGAGATGGAGCCCGGCTCCGTCGTCGTCGACGTCGCGGTCGACCAGGGCGGCTGCATCGAGACCTGCCGTCCGACCACGCACGACAACCCGACCTACGAGGTGAAGGGCGTCGTTCACTACTGCGTCGCGAACATGCCGGGCGCCGTCCCGCAGACCTCGACGTGGGCGCTCACGAACACGACCATGAGCTACGCGCTCAAGATCGCGGACCTGGGCATCGTCGCCGCCTCCAAGGCGGACGTCGCGCTCCTCAAGGGTATCAACACCTACGGTGGCCACGTCACGTGCGAGCCGGTCGCGCAGGCGCACAAGATGGAGTACGTCGCCGCGGCGAAGCTCCTCGGCTGAGAGTCGGATGGACCTCTCCCGCATCGAGCTCTTGTGTCTCGACGCCGGGAACACGGTCATCTTTCTCGATCATGAACGGCTCGGTGCCTTCGTCGGCATCGAGCCGTCCGTCTTGGTGCGCACCGAAGGCGAGGCGAAGCGGCTCGCAGAGGACAACGCGCTCCTCGACGTGGAGTGGAGCGCGAAGGCGAAGCCGGGCGCCGCGAACTGGGGGCGGATGGTCGGGACGATCGCGCACCGCGCGGGCCTCCCGAAGGAGAAGATCCCGGCGCTGCTCGACGCGGTGTGGGCCTCGCACGTCGAGCTGAATCTCTGGAGCAAGGTGCCGGAAGGCCTGGGCGCGGCGCTCGACGACCTGCGAGCCACCGGCGCGCACGTCGCGATCATCTCGAACTCGGAGGGCATGCTCGAGCGGCTCTTCCGCGAGCTCGACGTGCTGAAGCATTTCGATCTCGTCGTCGACTCCGGGCTCGCCGGCGTCGAGAAGCCCGATCCGCGGATCTTCCAGATCGCGTTCGAGCGCTTCCGCGTGACGCCGGCGCAGGCGGCGCACCTCGGCGACGTCTACGCGACCGACGTGCTCGGCGCGCGCGCCGCGGGCTGTCGCGTCGGCCTCATCGATCCGTTCGGCCACTACGAAGGTCGCCATCCCGACGTGCCGCGCGTGGCGGGCGCGCCCGAGGTCGCGCGCGCGATCACGGCGGAGCGCCGCGCTCCGCGCTGATCCCCTGCGACCGTCATGATCCCCGCGCTCTCAGAGGCAAGGGCCCGGGCGGCACACGCAGTAGTGCGCGGCGTTGCACGAGCCGCCACGACACGGACAGATGTCGCCGCCCACGCTGCAGTCGGCGTGACAGTTGATCGTGTTTCCGCAGCCGTCGCTCATCGAGCCCGAGCACATGTCGCCGCAAGGGTCCGCGATCGGCGTGCAGCCGCACGCGTTCGGCCCCGCGCCACCACCACCGCAGGTCTTCGGCGGCTGGCAGGTGTCGGCGCAGTTCACCGTCTGACCGCAGTTGTTCGTCTTCGGCCCGCACGCGGCGTCCCCGCACGTCGTCGCGAGCGGCTCGGGCGTGCAGCACGTCGTACCGACGCAGACCTGACCTGCGTTGCAGCTCGCCGGACAGCCGATCTCCTGACCGCAGTTGTTCGTCACCGTCACGCCGCCGCAGCGATTGGTGCATGCCGCACCGTTGTCGGAGCAGCACGAGCCGTCCGCCTTGCAGATGGCCCCCGCGAGAGCGCACCTGCCGCCGCTCCCGCAGCTCACCGTCTGACCGCAGTTGTTCGTGGCGATGCCGCATTGCTTGCTGCCGCAGGTCGTGGCGATTGGCTCCGGGACGCAGCCGCACGAGTTGTTCGTGCAGGTGTCCGTCCCCGGGCACGGACCGCACTCGACGCCGACGCCGCAGTTGTCCTTCGTGCTGCCGCAGCGGTCCTTGCACCACTCCGGATGGGCGGTGCACTGGCACTTGCCGCCCGCGCAGGCCTGGCCGCTCCCGCAGTCGGTCGCGCATGCCCGATCCGCGCCGCAGTTGTCCTTCACCGTGCCGCAGACGCCCGCGCAGGTGATGGACGTCGAGCCGGAGACGATCGCGCCACCTCCACCGCCGCCCCCGAAGCCGGTCGCGACCGGGATGTCCACACTGTCGACGGTCGGGATCGTCGTCGGCGCCGCGGGCGTGGCCTCGCTCGCCACGGGCGCGGTCACGGGGCTCATGGCGCTCGGCCGCGCATCGACGGTCGAGGACCACTGCGACGACGCGCTCGCGTGCGACCGCGAGGGCGTCGACGCCGCGAGCTCCGGCAGCACGCTCTCCACCATCAGCACGATCACCGTCGCTGCCGGCGCCGCGCTCGCGATCGGCGGCGGCGTCCTCTTCTTCGTCGGTCGCCGGTCGAGCCCAGCAAGCGGATCGCCCGCGACGAAGGAGCGCGCAACCATCCTCGTGCCGAGCGCGTCGCCGACGTTCGCTGGCGTCTTCCTCGGGCACCGCTTCTGACCCACGGATCGCCGGCGAGCCGCCATTTTCCCGTCGTTTTCGCGCCAAACAGCTGTCCTACAATGTGGCACATGCAGTGCAGCTCGCGTCGTCATGAAGACGATGGGCTGGCTGATGGCGACGGCTCTGGGCCTGGCGGCGTGCGCGGCTGGCGACGCCAGCGATGGCGACGCGAGCGAGAGCACGGCGGCGCTCGCGGGCACCTCGACGCGCCCGCGCGGGTATTACCCGTCCGATGCGTTGCCCGCGAAGACCGCGTTCCTCACGTTCGATGACGGACCCGGCGCGTGGACGTCGTCGATACTCGACACACTGAAGAGCGAGGACGTGAAGGCGACGTTCTTCGTCTGCTCGCACGCGAACGACAAGTACAAGCCTGCGAGCAAGCGTGGCTTTTCGGCCTACACCGCCGAGCTGTTTCGCATGGTCGACGAAGGCCACGTCCTCGGGAACCACACCGTGCATCACGCGAACCTCGCGCAGGCGCGGAGCGAGGCCGACGTCGGCCAGGAGCTCGATGACAACGAGCTCGAGCTCGCGCGCACGTTCAGCGCGGGCGGACGCGCGCCGATCGAGCTGAAGCTGCTCCGCGCGCCGTTCGGCTCGCCGTTCCTGACCAGCGGTTCGGCGGTCGCAGCGCCGGCCTTCGAGAAACGCGGTTTCAGCGTGCTCTGGAACGTCGACTCGGGCGACTCCGCGAGCTGGGTGCTCGGCGACTGGCTCGAGCCCACGCGCTACACGGCCTCGCTCTACTACGAGCCGAACACCCGGGCGTACCGGGCGCGGGTCGGGTCCATCGAGTCGCGCGTGCTCGACGCGGCCGACGGCAAGGGCGTCGTCGTCCTCATGCACGACATCCACGCCACCACGCGCGACGCCCTCCCCGGCATCATTCGCGGTCTGAAGGATCGGGGCTACACCTTCGCGACCGCGGACACAATCGGGCACTAATGCCCGATTCTCGGAGCGACCTCACGGTCATCCCTTTGTGGATTGTTTCGACGTTTTCCCTTCTTTCCGGGTCGAGACACCCGACCGCAGTGATACTCCTTCTGGCGTCCCTTGGACTCGCATCACGCTCCCGCGATCGATCGCGACACGCCGAGCATCCTGATCGTCGACGACTCGCAGTCCCACCGGCAGTCGATGGGCGCGCTCCTCGGTGATCTGGACTGCCGCATCGTCCTCGCCGCTTCGGGGGAAGAGGCGCTGCGCCATCTCGACGCGGAGGAGTTCGCGCTGATGCTCCTCGACGTGCAGATGCCCGGCATGGACGGCTTCGAGGTCGCGCGGCGCGCGCGGCAGAGCCCGAAGGCGCTGCAGGTGCCGATCTTCTTCCTGACCGGCAGCCTCGACACCGACGAGAAGCTGCTCCGCGGATACGGCAGTGGCGCCGTCGACGTGATGGCGAAGCCGGTGCACCTCCCGATCCTGAGGAGCAAGGTGAGCGTGTTCCTCGATCTCCATCGCGGGCGCCGCGCGCTCGCCCGGGAGATCGAGGACCACAAGCGCACGATGGCCGAGCTCGACGCGTTCAACTACTCCGTGTCCCATGACCTTCGCGCGCCGCTCCGGCCGATCCTCGGCTTCGGGCAGATCCTCCTCGAGGAGCATGCGGGGTCGCTCGAGCCGGAGGCCCGCAACCTGCTCGAGCGCATCATCGCCGGCACGCGCCGGATGGACGGGCTCATCAACTCGCTCCTACGTCTCTCGTCGATCCGGCGAGCGCGCCCGGCGTCGAACGCGGTCGACCTCGCGGCGGTCGTCCGTGCGATCGTCGCGGAGCTGAGCGCCGAGGAGCCCAAGCGCGTGGTCGAGGTGGTGATCCCGCCGGCGCTCGAGGTGCTCGGAGACGAGCCGCTCCTTCGGGTGGCGCTCGAGAACCTCCTGCGCAACGCGTGGAAGTTCACCCGCAAGACGGAGACGGCGCGCATCGAGATCGGCCGCGTCGAGGACGAGTCGAGAGGCACGTGCTACTTCGTGCGCGACAACGGCGTGGGCTTCGATCCGCAGCGCGCGAATCAGCTCTTCGCGCCGTTCACGCGGCTTCATCTCAATCAAGAGTACGAGGGCACGGGGATCGGCCTCACGATCGTCCAGCGAGTCGTTCGCCATCATCGCGGCGAGGTGTGGGCGACGGCCGAGCCCGGGAATGGCGCGACATTCTTCTTCACCCTGCCAGGCCCATGACGGAGGAGAGGGGGAAGAAGAACCTGTCGATCTACGAGCAGACGCGCCTCGGCCTCGCGCGTCTGGGCCTCGGCGCGGCGACCGACCTGTCGCGCGGCCTCGAGCGCGCGATGGAAGCCAGCGCCCAGACGCTCGAGGTCGCCCGCGCCGGCGTGTGGTTCTGGGCCAACCACGGCACGGAGCTCCACTGCGCGACCCTCTACGACGCGCGAGCGCAGAAGCACGAGGCGGGCGCGATCCTCGAGATGCTCCCCCTGCCCGCCTACGCGAAGGCGCTCTTCGAGCGTCGCGTGATCGTCGCCAGCGACGCCCGCAGCGCGCCGGAGACGAGCGAGCTGCGCGACCACTACCTCGATCCCAACGGGATCACGTCGATGCTCGACGCGCCCATCTTTCGCGGAGGCGCGGTGGTGGGCGTCGTCTGTCTCGAACACGTCGGCCCGGCGCGGGTCTGGCAGGATCGCGAGCGCGACTTCGCCGCGTCGCTCGCGGATCTCGTGGCCGTCCTCCTCGAACAGGCGACGCGCCTCGAGGCCGAGGCGAGCGTGGCCGCCCTGCGCGAACGAGCCGCCAAGGCGGAGCGCGTCGAGGCCCTCAGCCGTCTCGGCGCGGGCCTCGCGCACGACTTCAACAACGTGGTGTCCTCGATGCTCCTCCGCGCGGAGCTGATCCGCAGCCGCCACGTGAACGACGCCGAGCTCCTTCGCGACATCGACGCCATCATCGAGGACGGTCGTTTCGGCGCACGACTCGTGCGAGAGCTGCTCCTCTTCGCGAAGCGGGAGCGCCCACGCTCGGTAGACCTCGACCTCGCCGAGGCGGTCGAGACCGCGCTGCCGCGCCTGGCCACGGCGGCGCAGACGGCGAAGGTCACGCTCGTGCCGCCGGTGCAGCGGCCGCTCATGGTCCACGTCGACCCGACGCACATCGAGCAGGTGCTCGTGAACCTCGTCGCCAACGCGTCCGAGGCGGGCGGCCAGAACGTCGCGATCTCCGTCGCGGAGCAAGACAATCGCGTCGTCCTGCGCGTGAAGGACGACGGCGCGGGGATGGACGTCGACACCCTCGAGCACGCGTTCGAGCCGTTCTTCACCACGAAGGGGACGGGCTCGGGGATCGGGCTCTCCGCCGTGAAGAGCATCGTGGAGCAGAGCGGCGGCGACGTCCGCGCCGAGAGCACCGAGTCCCGCGGCAGCACGTTCATCGTGCGGCTGCCGCTCGTGCGCTGATCCTAAGGCGCGCTCGCCTGCTTGCGGACGTTGTTGATCGCGTCGCCGCAGGCGTCGCGGAGCTCCTCGTCGAGCGCGGCCTGCGGGGCCGGGACGTTGGGCTGGAGGAGGAGATCGCAGACCATGACCGTGCTGTTCGCGTCGGCGCCCGGCTTGATCGTGAACGCGACGTGCATGCTCTTGATGTTGCCCTTCACGAACGTGCCTTCGATGACGTCGCCCTGGCTCGTCGGCTTCGGCGGCGCGTAGCTCGTCGTGTAGTTGATCATGACGATGCCCTTCATGATCGGGAGCTGAAAGTAGACGTGCGTGTTCGCGCCCTGCTTGTCGATGACCTTCACCGTCTTGAACTTCGGGCCCGCGAGCTGCGCGTAGTTCGTGTAGTCGGTCAGCTTCGACTTGACCTTGTCGGGGCTCGCGTTGACGAGTCCCTCGGCGTGGCCGTAGCGCTCGCTCTTCCCCGGCGGCTGCCAGTTCGACTTCAGCGGCCCCGGGTCCTTCTTCAGGCGATCGAGCTGGGCCGCCTTGTCCTCACCGCCCGAGAACGGCCAGGCGCCATCGGCGGCGGTCGGGGTCGGGGTCGCGGGGGCGCCGCCGTCAACCTCGGCGGTGGGCGTCGGCGCGCTGCCGCTGGACGACGAGCTCGCCGGGGGATTCGAGGGATTTGCAGGCGGCGGCTGGTCTCCACCTCCGCACGCCGCAAGGACAACTGCAAGAACTGCCGAACCAAGGACGCCGCGGGTTCCGTGCATGAACCAGCATGGTATAGGCCGCTCTTCACCATGTCTCTTATTGCGATCCTCCCCGGCGACGGAATCGGCCCCGAGGTCATGGCCCATGCGACGCGGCTGCTCGAGCATTACCGCGATGACGAGAAGTTGCCCCTCGAGCTCTGGCCGCTCGACCTGGGCGCCGACCGCTTCCTGAAGGACGGCACCACGTTCCCCAAGGAGGTGTCGGAGCGGATCAAGAACGAGGCGAGCGCGGTCCTCCTCGGCGCCCTCGGCGATCCGCGCGTGCCGAGCCTCGAATACGCGCGCGACATCCTCTTCGGTCTCCGCTTCGGCCTCGACCTCTACGCGAACATGCGTCCGGTGAGGTCACTGCACGATCGACTCGTGCCGCTGAAGAACCGCTCTGCGAAGGACGTCGACATGATGATCTTCCGCGAGAACACGGAGGGCATCTACGTCGGCATCGGCGGTCAGTTCAAGAAGGGCACGCCGGACGAGATCGCGATGAACGAGGACGTCAACACGCGCAAGGGCGTCGAGCGCCTCATTCGCGCCGGCTTCGACTACGCGAAGGCGCACGGCAAGAAGACGGTGCACATGGCGGACAAATCCAACGCCATGAAGCACGCGCACGAGCTCTGGTACCGGTGCTTCTTCGAGGTCGCGAAGGAGTATCCCGACATCGCGGCCAAGCACGTCTACGTCGATGCCCTCTGCCTCTACATGGTTCAGGACCCGACGCCGTTCGAGGTCATCGTCACCAACAACCTCTTCGGTGACATCATCACCGACCTCGGCGCCGCGCTCCAGGGCGGCCTCGGCATGGCCGCGAGCGCGAACGTGCACTACGCGCCCGCCGAAGGGGGCAAGCGCGTCGCGATGTTCGAGCCCGTGCATGGCTCCGCGCCGCCGCTCGTCGGCAAGGATCTCGCGAACCCCATCGCGTCGTTCCTCACCGTCGGCATGATGCTCTCGCATCTCGGCTGGCCCGAGCAGGAGGCGCGCATCGAGAAGGCCTGTGCGGACGCGATCGCGAGCGGCTTCTGCACGCCAGACGTCGGGGGCGACAAGGGCACCCAAGCGGTCGCCGACTGGATCATCGAGCGGGTGAAGAGCGCGTCTTGAGCACAATTGCCTACACGGTCGTCCGACGGGCACGCAAAGAAAAACAAATTCTCCCAAAGCTCCGCCGGAGGCTGCGTGTTCCATCTCGTCATCAGCACGGGCGGCTGTCGCCAGAACGGATGACGTTTTTCGGTGTGGAGCGGGAACTTCCCTGGTTTCCCGCTGTCCGCGTGTTTTCCGAGTCACGTGTCAGAACTGAACGTTCTCGGGCGTTGTACGTCCAAGAGCTGCCGATCGAGCCCGAGGGACGGGTTGACGGGCGCGATTCACGGGAGATATCCAATCAAGATGGGCGTCAAGGGCTGGAACGTTGCGGTGTTGGTGGCGATCGGCGCGCTCTGGTTCTGCGGTACGACGCAGCGCGAGAAGCCGGTGACCACCCAGTCGCACACGACCAAGCTGAGCGCCCTCGAGTCGAAGGCCGCGAACGCCGCCAACGATCCGGTCGCTCTCCGCGAGCTCGCGCAGGCGTATCTCGACTCGAACCAGCCCGGCATGGCGGTCGGCTCCATCGAGCACGCGTCGCCCACCGTCCGCGCGGAGCCGAACGTCGAGCACATTTATGCGCGCGCGCTCCTCGAGCAAGGTCGCTCGGGCGACGCGCTCGCCGCGGAGAAGCGCGTGCTCGACAAGTGCGCTGATCCCTCCACCGAAGTCCCGGCCTGCTCGACCTGGCTCATCGCGTCCGCGACCCGGCGCGCCGAGATCATCGAGCAGCTCGTCCAGCTCGGCGTCGAAGATGCGAACGCGCATCCCGAAGCATCGAGCCTCGCTTATCACAACGCCACTCGCCAGGTCTCTCTCTCGGTCTCTGCTCAGTAACTCGACCGGCGCGCTTTCTAACGAACGAGTCTCCAATTCTGGATCACGTGGCGGCAATGCGGCCGGCCCCGTATCGTTTTCGTAGTGCGCGATCACCGGAGTCGAATGCTGAAAGCGTGCGCAATCGCAGGGATGGTGATCGTCGCGTCTGCGACGAGTGGGTGCGCGGCCATCACCGGACCGGGCATGGGCTGGCACAAGCAGGCCAAGGGTCAGGGGCCGCTCCGCGCGTCGTCGACGAAGGAGAACGGTGACGAGATCCGTCTCCTCGAGGAGCCGACGGGCATCGCGGCGAAGGCGGACGACGCCATCGTGCGGATCGTCACCCCGAACACGACGTGCACGGGGACGGTCATCGACCAGGACGGTCTCATCCTCACCGCGCATCACTGCCTCGTCGAGCGTGGGCCCAAGGGCGAGTTCGAGAAGCGCCTGATCGATCCGGCCACGATCCACGTCGAGATCGGCGGCGACTACTTCGCGTGGGCGGACGTCCCCGTGGAGCACATCGTCGCGCCGCCTTGCGGGGAGACGGGCGGCTCGGGCGACGTGGCGGTCCTCGTCCTGAAGCGCAAGCTCATCGGTCTGACGCACAAGAGCGCCCGGCTCCATGCCGCACCGAAGGCAGGCGAGGGCGTCTCGGTCTACGGGTTCGGTCGCTGCGCGCTCAACGGCGACGCCATCCAGCGGAAGAACCGGCAGAGCAGCGCGGTGAAGAACGTCCTCGCCGAGACCCTCACGATGGATGCCGCGATCTGTCCCGGTGACTCCGGCGGCCCCGTGATTTCTCGCAGGTCGGGGGAGGTCATCGGCGTCGTGAGCCTCTCCGCGATGGACCACGACGAGAACACGCCGGGGGCGTCGGTGATGGCGCGCATCGACACGTATCCGCTGATCGTGGAGCACGCGAAGCACATCGCCGAGGGCAGCTCACCGCAAGAGCTTCCGCCGCTCGAATGTAAACACTGAGCCGATCTCGCGACCTGGGTGAACGGTCGGCCGCGCTGCGTGAGCGGTCGCTGATCCGACGTAACCACGTGATAGCGTTGGTCCCATGTGCGGGATCGTCGGTTACGTCGGCAACAAGGACTGTGCCCCCATTCTCGTGGAGGGACTTCGTCGTCTCGAGTATCGCGGGTACGACTCCGCGGGGCTCGCGGTGCATACGGGGCGGGGCGTGGAGATCGTCCGCGCCGTCGGGAAGCTCGCGAACCTCGACGCGGCGCTTGCCAGGACGCGGGCCGAGGACAGCCCGCTACGCAAGAACCCGCTCGCGGGCACGACCGGCATCGGCCACACGCGCTGGGCCACGCACGGACGCCCGAACGAGGCGAACGCGCATCCGCACGTGGCGGGCAAGGTCGCGGTGGTCCACAACGGCATCATCGAGAACCATGTCGAGCTCCGTCGTGATCTCGAGGCGCGCGGCGTGAAGTTCTCGAGCGACACGGACACCGAGATCGTCGCGCACCTCGTCGACGAGAAGATGAAGGGCGGCGACTCGCTCCGCGTCGCGGTCCGCAAGTCGCTCCTGCAGGTGCGCGGCGCCTACGCGATCGCGGTCGTCGACGGCTCCTCGCCGGATGAGATCGTCGTCGCGAAACACGACTCGCCCCTCGTCCTCGGCGTGGGCGAAGGCGAGAGCTTCGCCGCGAGCGACATCCCGGCGCTCCTCGCGCACACGCGCGACGTCATCTTCCTCCAGGACGGCGAGATGGCCGTCATCACGAAGGGGGGCTTCGCGATCACGAAGATCGACGACGACTCGAAGGTCGAGCGCGCGCCGAAGCGCATCGACTGGTCGCCGACGCAGGCGGAGAAGGGCGGCTACAAGCACTTCATGCTGAAGGAGATCTTCGAGCAGCCGCGCGCGATCGAAGACACGCTGCGCGGACGCGTCGATCTCCAGGCCGCCGACGTCATCGCCTCCGAGATCGGCGTCAGCGAGGAGCTCGCGAAGAAGCTCGGGCGCGTCTACTTCCTCGCCTGCGGGACGAGCGCGCACGCGGCGATGGCGGCGCGTTACTGGGTCGAGTCCCTCGCACGCGTGCCCTCGACGGTCGAGATCGGCAGCGAGGTCCGCTATCGCGATCCGGTCTTCTTGCCGAACGATCTCGTGGTCGCGGTGAGCCAGAGCGGCGAGACGCTCGACACGCTCGCGGCGGTGAAGACGGCGCGAGCCGCCGGCGCCACCGTGGTCGCGGTCGCGAACGTGCTCGACAGCGCCATCCCGCGCGCCTCGAACGGCGCGCTCTACACGCACGCCGGTCCCGAGATCGGCGTCGCGTCGACGAAGTGCTTCACGACTCAGCTCGCGGCGCTGCTCATGCTCGCCGTGTACATCGGGCGCCGCCGGGGGACGCTCTCGGCCGAGAACGCGGGCCGCGTGCTCAACGCGCTCTTCCACGTCCCGGCGCAGATGCGCGAGGTGCTCGCCCACTCGGATCTCATCAAGCAGATCGCGAAGAAGCACATGCGCGCCCGCGACATGCTCTTCCTGGGGCGCGGCACACAGTTCCCGATCGCGCTCGAGGGCGCGCTCAAGCTGAAGGAGATCTCGTACATCCACGCGGAGGGCTACGCCGCGGGCGAGATGAAGCACGGACCGATCGCTCTCATCGACGAGGAGATGCCGGTCGTCGTGGTGTGCCCGAAGGATCAGCACTACGAGAAGGTCGTCTCGAACATGCAGGAGGTGAAGGCGCGCGAAGGCCAGCTCATCGCCATCTGCACCGAAGGCGACACCGACGTGCCTCGCATGTGCCTGCCCGACGGGGGCATTCCGCCGTCCCGCGCGAGCGCCCCGGCGATCCCGGACGCGATCACGGTCCCCGTCGCGGAGCCGGAGGTGCTTCCCCTCCTCACGGTCCTCCCGCTCCAGCTCCTCAGCTACCACATGGCGGATCTCAAGGGCACGGACGTCGACCAGCCCCGCAACCTGGCGAAGACCGTCACCGTCGAGTGACCCGAGACGCCTACCGGATCCGCAGGGACGCCAGCGCGCTCGAGAGCTGGCGGAGCGCGATCTCCTGCGCGCGGGCGCTCTCCTCGACCTTCGTCACGATCGCGGTGAGCTGCTTTGCGCCGTCGAACTGCGATTTGTGGCCGGTGTTGAGGTCCGAGACCATGCCCGAGATGTTCTCGATCGCAGTCGTGATCTGACGGGCGCCCTTGGCCTGCTCGTTCGCGCTGCGCTCGACCTGCTGCGTGATGACGCGCATCTTGTCGGCGCCCTTCGTGATGAGCTCGGAGCCCTTCGCCTGCTGGCCGGTGGCGACCGCGATCTGCTGTACGGTCTCGGCGATCCGGCCGATCGCGTCCGTGACCTGACGCGAGCCCTTCGACTGCTCGACCGTCGCCCGCGCGATCGCGCGGACCATGCTGGTCGACTTCTGGCTCGAGTCGAGGATCTTCTTCAGCGCGCGCTCCGCTTCATTGGAGACCTCGACGCCACGATCGACGTTGTGCGCGCCGCGCTCGACGGCGGTGATCGCGTTCTTGCTCTCGCCCTGCACCGTCTTGATGAGGTCGGTGATCTCGCGCGTGCTCGCGCCCGCGCGCTCGGCGAGGTCCTTGATCTCGTCAGCGACGACGGCGAAGCCCTTGCCCTGCTCGCCGGCCTGCGCCGCGATGATGGCCGCGTTGAGGGCGAGGAGGTTGGTCTGCTCCGCGACGTCGTCGATGACGTTGACGATCTGACCGATGGCATCGATGCGCGAGCCGAGGGCGCCGATGGCGGCGACCGCCTCCTGCGAGCTCTCCTTGATGCGGTAGATCTCGCTGATCGTCTTGAGGATCGCCTCCGCGCCCTTCTCGGCGTCGAGGGTCACCTCCTCCGAGAGGCGGGCCGTCTCGTTCGCGTTCGACTGCACCTGATCGATCGAGACGTCCATCTCGTTCATCGAGGAGCTCGTCTCTTCCGCGGTGGCGGAGAGCGCGTCGACGTTCTTGTTCACCTCGCGGATCGAGGCCGCCATCTCCTCGAGCGAGCTCACGCTCTCGCGGATGCTCGACGCGAGATCGCCGATGTTCGTCGCGACCTCCGAGCTGGTCGCCGTCATCTCGAGGATCGACGAGCTCGACTCCTCCGCGTTGCGGTTCAACGCGTCGACGCTCGTGGCGAACGTGCGCATCGCGCCTGTGATGTCCTTCACGAGACGCGACGTCTCTTCCGCCGACACGACCTGCGCCTGAACGCCTTCGTTGAGCTTGCGGGTGAGGTTGTCGACGTCTTCCTGGGCGTGCTTGAGCTCGCGCAGGCGCTTCTCCTCGTCCTCCGCGAAGCGCGAGAGCTCGTCGAAGATGCGAGCCACGCCCACCGAAGCGCCGAGCGGCGGCGTCGGACGCTCGCCACGACGCGCGCGACGGAGGCCGTCGGCGATCGAGCTCACGTCTTCCTGCTGGCCGCCGCCGGCGGAGACGAAGACGCCGATGACGCCGGCGGTGATCATGAGGCCGATCAACTGCGTCAGCATCTGCCCGGGCTCTTTCGCGTCCTTGAAGAACAAGAACCCGAGGGCGCCGCCGCCGGCGATCACGAAGAGCGCGATGAGCTGTCTGCTACTGAGGTTGAAGTTCACGTGCGGAGGCGAGCGTACGCGAAACTGCTGGCGAAAACAGCTCTATAGGTCGATGACCCCGACGGTCAGGCCCGCATAAATCGTGGTCACATCGAAGGGAACGCGAGGGAGCCCGATGTAGCCGTCGCCGTTCACGACCATCGCGTCGCCGCAGATGCCAAGGCGACCGAAGTATCCGCAACCGGTGCCGCGAAGCGTGCCGACGGCGCCGCCCGGGTAGTTGTCGTCGGCCTGGATGCGCGTGTAGCTGATGTCGAAGCGCGTGATCTTCGTGTGCGCCGCGCCGTAGAAGCCCCACTCGAGGCTGCCGCCGCCGAGCTCGCGCCGCGTGCGATGACCCGTGTTGTAACGCCCCGTGATGACGGCGCCGCCGCGTCCGCCGACCTCGAGCACCGTGAAGTCGTTCGGCGCGTACTGGTAGCCGACCTCCGCCATCGGCAGGACGAGGCGCGAGTAGTAGAAGCGCTTGTTGCCCTGCATCTCCATCGAGGTGCCGATGCGCGCGAGCGGGCCGTACTTGTCGCCGAACGGCGCGCGCGCCCCGAGCATGAGCGTGCCGCCGAGGCCGCCTTCGAAGCCGGCCGAGCCGCCGCCGAGGTAGCCGTAGCTCGCGTAGTGACCGGAGTAGATGCGCGAGACGTGAAACTGCTCCGAGCTCGCGGCGAGCATCGCACCGATGAACGTCCCGTTCTTCTCGGCGCCGTCCGTGTTCAGCGCGGAGAGGCGCACGCCGAAGATGCTGCCGCGCTCCCACGGCTTCTTCTTCTCCTTCTTCTTGCGGCAGCCGCGCTCGTCGAGCTCCCACTCGTCCTGGTCGTCCGACGCGACCTCCTTGCACTCCGGCTTCGGGGGCTGCGCCGCGTAGAGATCAGCGAAGGGAATCACGCCGACTTCTTAGCTCGATCGGCGCTGAATTCCACGCCGATCGAACGCAGGCGCTTCTCCGCGATCCCGAACGCGACCTCGCTGGCGTCGCAGCCGACGAACGTGCGTCCGAGCTTGGCGGCGACGGCGAGCGTGGTGCCGCTCCCCATGTAGGGATCGAGGACGACGTCACCGGGATCGGAGAGCGCCTCCACCAGCCGCGTGAGCAGCGCCTCCGGCTTCTGTGACGGGTAGCCGGTGCGCTCCTTCGACACGGGAGCGATGACGCCGATCTCCCAGACATCGCCCATCGGGACGCCCTTGCTCGCCTCCTCGGTGGTCGACGAGCGCGCGCGGCGGCCGTCGGCCTCGACGACCGCTCGCTGCTTGTTGGTGCCCCACGTCGCGAGGGTCGACGCGGCGAGCGGCTCGTACGGCTGGTTCCACCGCGGCGCCGCCTTCGGATCCTTGCGGTAGCGGAGGAGCACGTCGTGCACGCGCTGGAAATTCGGGGTCTTCGAGGGCCAGCGGCGGTAACGCCAGACGATCTCCGAGGCGAACGCGTCGTCACCGAAGATCTCGTCGCACATGACCTTCACGTAGTGGCTCGTCTTCGGATCGACGTGCACCACGACGGAGCCATGCGGCGCGAGGAGCTCGCGCACGCCGACGAGACGCTGGCCGAGGGCCTCGAGGTACTCGCCGCGACCGGACCAGCGATCGTCGAACGCGAACGTCTTCTTCCGCTTCGACAGCGGCCCCGACTTTGGCGCCGGCGGGACGTGGTCGTCGGGCCGGTCGATCGCCTCGAACGCGCGATTCGTCAGGAAGGGCGGATCGAGATACGCGAGGGTCACCCGGTCCCGCATCGCATGGGCGAGCGCGGCGAGCGACGCGCGGTTGTCGCCGAGCCAGAGCTGCCCCTGCTCGGAACGGAGGACCCGCGCCGGGGCGGAGTCGGGCGCGGCCTCGAAAACACCGCTTTTCCCGGGCCAGGAGAGCCGAACCTCGTCCGCGCGCTGCTTCACCCGGCCATTGGGACCTACATTTGACTACATGGCCAAATTATCGAGGTCGACGAGCCTCCGCGTACTTAGACTGCCGGCGTGACCAAACCGCGTGTGTTCTCCGGCATCCAGCCCTCGGGCGAGCTCCATATCGGCAACTACCTCGGCGCGGTGCGGACGTGGCGGAAGCAGATCGAGGAGGGCACGGAGGAGACGATGTTCTGCATCGTCGACGCGCACGCCATCACGGTGCCGTACGAGGCCAAGGACCTCCGCGCGCGCATCGACGGGTTCGCGATCGATCTCGTCGCGTGCGGCCTCGATCCGGAGAAGACGACGCTCTTCGTGCAGAGCGACGTGCGCGAGCACACCGAGCTCGCCTGGTACCTCTCGAGCGTCACGCCGATGGGCGACCTCGGGCGCATGACACAGTTCAAGGAGAAGGGCGAGGGGAAGGACTTCGTCTCGACCGCGCTCTTCACCTACCCGGTGCTCATGAGCGCGGACATCCTCGTCTACAAGGCGACCATCGTGCCCGTCGGCGACGACCAGGTGCAGCACCTCGAGCTCGCGCGCGAGACGGTGCGGCGCTTCAACCATCGCTTCGGCGACGTCTTCGTCGAGCCAAAGCCGCGCCTCTCCGCGACGCCGCGCATCATGGGGCTCGACGGCGAGTCGAAGATGTCGAAGTCGAAAGGCAACACGATCTCGCTCTTCGAGCCTCGCAACGACTTCTGGCAGAAGCTCCGCACCGCCTACACGGATCCGCAGCGCCTCCAGCTGAAGGATCCCGGTCGCCCCGAGATCTGCAACATCTTCACCATGCACAAGGCGCTCTCCACGAAGGAGACGCAAGACGAGGTGGTCGCGAACTGCACGGGCGCGAAGTGGGGCTGCGTCGACTGCAAGAAGGTGCTCTACGAGAGCTTCGACAAGGAGCTCGTGCCGCTCCGCCAAAAGCGCGAAGCGCTCTCGCTTCCGGTCATCCGCGAGGCGCTGGGCGATGGCGCGTCCAAGGCGCGGCGCATCGCGCGGGAGACGATGAAGGAGGTCCGCGAAGCGATGGGCCTCGGCTCGCTCGCCACGTCGGCCGACCTTCCCGACGTCCCGTGAGGCGTCTCGCGCTCCTCCTCGTCACGCTCCTCCTGGCATGCTCCCGGCCTCCGCCGGACGGCACGCCGGAGGGAGTCGTGCGCCTCTGGCTCGAGAAGATGGAGATCGCGGAGAGCGACACCCGCGCGATGAAGGAGGCCTACGGCCTGATGGGGCCGAAGGCGCGCGCGAACCTCAAGGAGCGCGCGGAGCGAGCAAGCAAGGGTCAGGGGCGTCGCTACGAGCCATACGAGATGCTCGCCGAGGGACGCTTCGGCCTTCGGTTTCGTCCGCGCACGATGACGACGCGCATCGAAGGCGACGAGGCGGTGGTCGACGTCAAGGGCGAGGGCGCCGACGAACACGCGCAGGTGAAGTGCACGCGCGAGGCGCAGCTCTGGCGCATCGAGCCCGAGATCCCGGACGCGGTCGTCCCCACGCGCCACCTCGACGGCGGTCTCTGACCCGGCACATCCGACCCGGTAGATCAGTTGCGCGCGCCCGCATCGGGGTGGGCCAGCACCTTCAAGCGCAGCGTCTGCTTTCGCTCTTCCTTCGAGAGCGCGAAGAACGGGAGATCGATCGCGACGCCGTACTCGCCCTGCGTCAGCGGGAGGGCGAGCGTCTTCGGGTAGAAGCGGTGTCCCGCGTCGTCCTGGAACATGGGCGCCGGCGCGGGAATGCGTAGCGCGAACCACTCGATCTTCCGCACGAGCTTCTTGCCCGGCGGGACACGCACGAGGAGGGGCGTCGGGACCGGGGCGGCGCCCGTCCCGGTGGTCGGCACCCCGTCGACGTCGCGATCCCACTGATCCGTGGTCGTGACGGGGAACCACAGCTTCGGCACCTCGTTCACGCCCGCGTGCGGCTCCGGCACGCCGACGACGCGGGACCAGTCGGTGCGCGCGCCCGTGGAGCGCGACCGTGACTCGAGCCACACCTGGGCCTCGTTCGGGGACGTGTTCCGGATCGTGAGCGTGATGATGACCGTCCCCCCGGCGTAGGTCTCCGTGGCCTCCGGCGCGACGGCGATCTCGAGCTGCTTCATCGACGCACGGACCATGTCCTCGGTCGGCGGCGTCTTCACGGCGCAGGCGGGATCGTTCTCCACGCCGTCGAAGAGGCCCGAGCGGAGGCACCCGTCGCGCGGCACGATCGGCGGCGGGGGCGGCGGCTCCGACGCAGAGGCGCCCGCCTCCGCCAGCGCGGCCTTCGGGGGATCGTCACATGCGACGAGGAGGGCCAGCGTCCCCAGCATCGTGCTCGCGATCCATGCGACTCCTCGCATGAGAGCCCGACTAGCATGGTCGCGAAGCGCAGGCGAAGCCCCGCGGTCTTGATAGACTGCGGCCGGTGCTGTCTCAACGCGTCCGCATCGCGATCGTCGGCGTCTGCGGCACGGCCGCCGCATTCTTCGTGTTCGGCGGCCTCCAGGCGCTGACGGGACAGACCGGCTCGACCGATCCCGAGACCGCGATCCCGAAATCCGCCTTCCTCGTCGCGACCACGAACCTCGCCGAGCTCCGGCGCTCGCCCATCCACGACGTCCTCTTCTCGGACAAGCCCGAGACGTCGCTCGTCGATCGAAAGGCGCTCGGCATCGCGAAGCTCGGCCAGGCCTGCGGCTTCGATCCCCTCGCCCGCGTCGACTCGCTCGCGGTGGCGGTCCCGGAAGAAGGAGAGAAGGGCGAGCTCGGCGTCGCGGCGAAGATCAACGTCACGCGCGAGGAGCTCGAGAAGTGCACCTCCTCGCTGGCCGCGCGCTCGGGGGAGAAGAGCGAGATCAAGGACCAGCACGGCTTCGGCGTCGTGGAGGCGGGCGGCGCGAAGCTGGCCTATGGCCACGGCGGGCTCCTCCTCGCGGGAAAGGGCGCGTGGATGGACGCCATGCTCGCGACCGCGGACAAGGCGCAGCCGAGCTACCGCGAAGCGCAGGCACACACGACCATCCGGAGGCATCTCACCGCGCTCCCGGGGTTCGCGGGGCCGACGGTCATGATCTCCGCGCTCCTTCCCCGCTCCCTTCGCGATCGCATCCGTTCCGAGATGGCCGGCGAGGCCCCCAGCGATCCCGCGCAGGCCATCATGAGCGGCGTCCTCGGCGTCTCGGGGGTCGGCGCGGCGATGAACGCGGGCCCGAAGGGCGGCTCGATCACGCTCGCCGGCGTCTTCGTCTGCGACACGGAGGACGCCTGCGCCAGCGTGGAGAAGCTCGTCTCGAAGAAGCGCTTCGAGTGGTCGAAAGAGCTCATGCTGCGCATGGTCGGCCTCGGGCCCCTGCTCGACTCGATCGCCGTCAAACGCGAAGGAACACGCCTCACGGTGACCGCCGGCGCGCCTGCGGATCAGCTCGCTTCCGTCCTCGATCGCGTCCTGCGGCTCCGCGCCCAGCGCATGGGACGGGAGAGCGAGCCGCCTATCGCGCCGCGTCAACTTCGGCCGGACGAGCAAATCCCGGCCAAACCGTGATGGAAGGCGCGGCCTTCGCCAGTGGACGCAACGTCCGGCCGTGTGTCACCATCCGAGGAAACAGCTCCTCGTCACGGAGCGCTTTACGAGAAACAGGAGGCCCACATGGCCGGCAAGAACGTCATCGAGCTCACCGACGCCAACTTCGAATCGGAAGTCCTCAAGTCGAACGTGCCCGTCCTCGTCGACTTCACGGCGACGTGGTGCGGCCCGTGCAAGGTCCTTGCGCCGATCGTCGAGGGTCTCGCGGACGAGTTCGCGGGGAAGTACAAGGTCGGCAAGCTCGACATCGACGACGCGCCTGGCGTCACGCAGAAGTACGGCGTGCGCGGCGTTCCGACCGTCATGGTGTTCAAGGCCGGCGAGAAGAAGGCCCAGCACGTGGGAGTGACCAACAAGGACACGCTCGTAAAGATGCTCGAAGGCTGAAAATCCGCTGGAAACGCCGGGTTGGCCCACGCGGCAGACCCGCGTAACATCGAGGGGCTCGGACCTCCCACGGGGGACATGAGCCCAAACGATGCAGCCGTCTTCGGAACAGCCCTCGATTTCGCTCCGCGACTCGCTCGTCGGACGCGTCCTGCGTGGGACCGGAAACGTCGCCTACCACATCAAGGATTGCATCGGTGAGGGCGGCCAAGGCTGGGTCTTCCGCGCCTCGTATGGAACGCCGACGGGCAACGTCGTCATCGTCAAGGTCCTGAGGCCCGACGTGATCGCGACGGAGGCCCTTCGGCGTTTTCAGCGTGAAGCGGAGGTGCTGCGCATGCTCTCTGCACAGGGCCGTCCGAACCCGTACATCGTGCGGTTCTTCGATCACGCGGTCGCGCAGGTCCCCTCGCCTTACGGCAAGGAGCCGCTCGCGATGCCGTTCACGGTGCTCGAGTACGTCGACGGCTCGACGCTCGAGAAGGTCCTGTCCGATCAGAAGAAGATCGGGCGCGGGCTCGCCGCCGAGCGCGTTCGTCGCCTCCTCCGACAGATCTGTCAGGCGCTCGAGGTCGTGCACCGCCAGAAGGTCGTACATCGCGACCTCAAGCCGTCGAACATCCTCCTCGCCTACGACAACGGCGTCGAGGTCGCGAAGGTCACCGACTTCGGCCTCGTGAAGCTCGTCGACATGAACCTGCAGAAGACGGCCGCGCTCGCCGGTGCGTCGCTCGGCTACGCGCCGCCCGAGCAGTACGAGCAGGGCAACAAGCGCGTCTCGGCGCGGACGGACGTGTTCTCGCTCGCCGGCGTGGTCTTCGAGATGCTCACGACGAAGCCGGCCTTCCCCTTCGTCGACGGCGAGAACCCGCTCATCATCGTGACGCGCATACTGAACGGCGCGCGGCCGTCGCTGATGAAGACGCGGAGCACGCTCGCGCCCGAGCTCGAGGCGTCGCTCCCCATCATCGAGGCGCTCGATCGCGAGCTCGCGCGCGCGCTCGCCGCCGATCCCGCGCAGCGCCACGAGAGCGCGACCGAGCTCTGGAACGCGCTCGAGCCCCCGCTCCGCGCCGCCCTCGAAGATCAGAAGACGGCGCCGCGTGCCGCCGTCGTCTCTCCGTACGAGGCGACGGGAAAGGCGAGCTCGCAGGTGCCGCTCGCGCCGCCGGACAAGGCAGGCGTGGTCATCCGCCTCGGCGGTCAGCCCGCGGCCGCGAACCCGGACGCGGCGACCGAGGCGCAGCAGGCGATGCCGGTGCTGCCGCCGCAGCCGCCCAACGCGCACGACAACGACGCGTGGACGTGGTCGCTGCTCACGCCGCCGATCGGCGAGCGCGTCATTCGGAGCGTCGTCTTCAACCGAACGGCCGATGCCGCCATCGCCCTCAACGCGGCCGGCCTCGTGCAATGGGAGCGCGGCGCGTGGGTCTCCGTCCCCATGCCCGCGCACGTGCCGCGCAACGCGCTCCGCGGCCTCCGCTGGATGCCCGACGGCAGCGTGCTGCTCTTCGGCGACGGCGGCTTCGTCGCGCGTCACGTGATCGGCGGCACCACGCAGATCTGGCGTGTTCCCGATCCCGAGATCACCTTCCTCGGCGCGCTCGTCGAGCAGAACGGCCTCACCACGCTCGTCGGCGAGCGGCCCTACCGCGGGCAGGCCACGCGGCCATTCCCCGGCAACACGTCGGGCGTCGTCACGCAGTGGACCGGAGATCGCGTCACCGTCGTGGGCGACGCGATGAGCTGCTCGCGCCTTCACTCCGTCGCGCGCATGACGAACGGCCAGCTCATCGCCTGCGGCGACTGGGGCGCGATCGTTCGGATCGAGCTCGGCGTGATCGAGTTCGTGGCCTCGGTCTGCGGCGGTCACCTCCTCGCGATCACGAGCCGTCCCGAGGGCGGCGCGTACACCGTCGGCGTCGGCGGCCATGCGCTCTCGCTGAGCCCGAAGCTCGAGCCCACGCTCGAGGCGGTGCAGACGACGAAGGACCTCCTCTGCGTGGCGGTCGCGGACGACGCTCAGGCCTGGGCCGGCTCCGCGTCCGCGCGCATCGTGCGCCGCGGCGGCGCGGACGGCACCAACACGTGGATGCGCATCTCGGGCGACATCGGCGTGTCCACGAACATGCTCGCGATCGCGGCTGGCCCGCGCACGGTCCGCGCGGTGGGCGACGACGGAATGGTCGTCGAAGGCCGCCTTTCCCCCTCCTGACGTCGGTCCGGCAGCAAGCAGCTCGTGGCTCGGCCGAAGCTCTCGCGCTTTCGAAAGGTCCTCATCGCGATCACGGCGGGGACCCATCTGCCGTTCGTCGTCGCGATGGCAGAGCTCGCGCGGCGCTGGGGGGCCTCGCTCCCGATCGCGGTCGCGACGGGCCTCGGCCTCGCGGCGCTCGGCGTCTGGCTCTTCCTCGGCCGCGCGGAGTCGATCGCCTGGGACAAGCCGCGGCCGTTCGGCCCCATTCTCGTGTTCGACATGCCGTACTACGTGCACTGGGCAGCGTGCATCTACTGCCTCGTTCCGTCGGTCGTGTACCTGCTCGCGTCGATCTTCTTCGGCGGTCCCAGCGCCGGCTTCTTCCTCTGGTGCTACGCGAGCGGGCTCGTCGTGTGCCTCTACGGAGTGTACGTACGGCGCTGGTTCTTCGTCACGCGCCGGGTCGAGATCCCCGTGAAGGGGCTCGATCCGAAGCTCGACGGCTATCGCATCGCGCACCTGTCCGACCTCCACATCGGGGCGCTCACGCCGCCGTGGTGGGCGAAGCGCTGGATCGATCGCGCGAACGCGGAGACGCCAGACGCGACGGTGGTGACGGGCGACTTCGTGACGAGCGGCGTGCTCTTTCACGAGTCGATCGCGGAGGTCGTCGGTGAGCTCCGCGCGAAGGACGGCGTGTTCTGCTCCATGGGCAATCACGACTACTTCGACGGCGAGGACCTCATCGCGCGCCTTCGCGGCAAAGGGCTCGCGCTGCTTCGCAACGAGGGCGTCGTCATCTCGCGCGAGGAGGCAAGGCTGTATCTTGCAGCCATCGACGACACCTGGACCCGGCGTGCCGACATCGACAAGGCGCTCGCCGATCGGCCGCACGGGGTGCCCACCGTCATGCTCTCGCATGATCCCGATCGCTTCCGCGAGCTCGTGGAGCGCGGGGTGGACCTCGTCCTCTCCGGCCACACGCACGGCGGCCAGATCGCGTGGCCCTTCCTCGGGCGCTGGATCAACGCGTCGAAGCTCGCGCACGAGTTCCACATCGGCCTCTATCGCGACGGTGACGCGATCCTCTACGTGCACCCAGGCCTCGGCACGACGGGCCCGCCGATTCGCCTGGGTGTCGCACCGGCCGTGGTCGTGCTCACGCTGCGCGCGGCCTAGCTGCTACCCTGGGTAGCGGTCTCCGGATGGAAGTCGTCGCGCTCGTCTCCCTGGGTCGGAACGCGGAGCAGGAGGCGCCGCTGCTCGCCGCCGACCTCGGGCTCACCGTCTACGAGACCGCGGTGATGCTCCGCGGCGCGAAGCCCGTCATCGTCCTCCGGAGCGAGGACCGAAATCGCACGAGCGACATCCTCTCGCGCCTCCGCTCGCGCGGCCACGACGCGGTGGTGCTCGATCTCGCGCAGGTCACGTGGAGCGAGGGCATGTTTCGCCCGAAGACCTTCCGCTTCGAGGGAGAGGAGCTCGTCGGCTTCAATCACGGCGTGGAGCGACGCCTGCCGCTCGCCGACGTGTTCGCGCTGGTCCGTGCGGTGCACACGACCGAGAGCAAGGAGGTCATCACCACGACCGTGAGCACCCCGAGCCTCGGGCGCGCCGCGATGACGGGCGGGCTCAAGGTGACGAAGACGACCGAGCGCGAGACCTCGCGCGTCGAGACGATGCGCGAGCCGGTCCTCTACGTGTTCCGCGGCACCGACACGCCGTGGCTGCTCGCCTCGCAGGAGCTCCGCTACGAGACCCTCGGTCGCGACATGCAGGTCTCGAAGGCGGCGAATTTCGAGGTGCTCATCCGACTCCTGCGCGAGCGCATGCCGACCGTCCCGTACGACACGCGCCTCCTGCAGGTGCGCCCGGCGGCGACGGTCATGAACGCGGGCTCGAAGAACCTCACGATGTCGTCGATCCATCCGCTCGACGTCCTCGCCCACATCGTGTCGAGCGCGCTGAACCAGCAAGCCCGTCCGTATCGGTAGTCGTCGCGCGGGTCAGTCGCCGCCGTAGATGACGGCGTCGTCTTCGCTGCCGATCGTGTCGTCGACGGGGACCCACTCCATCCGCGCGAGCGACTGGCCGTCGCCGTAGAGGGCGAGCGGGGCGACGCCGCGAAGGACCTCCTTCACCTGGATGGGGATCTCGTCGATCTTCATCGAGGCGCCCGCCTTCAGACCCGCGAGCGAGAGCGCCCACTCGAGGAGCGACTGCTCGACCGCGGGATACTCGGTGATGGGCGCGTCGCTGGGGAGGTTGGCGAGCGAGCGCGCCTCCTCGAG
The DNA here is from genome assembly GCA_046351255.1 of Labilithrix sp. Lineage (GTDB taxonomy): Bacteria > Myxococcota_A > Polyangia > Polyangiales > Polyangiaceae > Labilithrix. The sequence continues at coordinate 132,846 of JAXLYU010000017.1, read as the reverse complement.
CGCGTGGCGAAGGCCGCCCATCTTGTCGACGAGCCCCTTCTCGAGCGCCTGCTGTCCCGCCCACACGCGACCCTGGCCGACCGCGTCGACCTGGTCCTTCGTCATGTGACGGCCCTGGGACACGCGATCGAGGAACACGTCGTAGAACTGGTGCACCTTGTGCTGCAGCTCCGTGCGCTCGTCGTCGGTGAAGCCGCGGTAGATCGACTCCGCGTCCGCGCGTGACGTGGTCTTGCGCGTGTCGATGTTGACGCCGATCTTGCCGAGGAGCTCGCTGATGTCGGCCTTGCCATAGAAGATGCCGATGGAGCCCGTGATCGTGAGCGGGAGCGCGTAGATCGTCTTGCCGGGCGCGGCGACGTAGTAGCCGCCGCTCGCCGCGATCGAGCCCATGCTCACGATGAGCGGCTTCTTCTCGCCGAGCTTCTTCAGTTCGCGCCACATCACGTCGGACGCCATCGACGAGCCGCCCGGAGACTCGATGCGCAGCACGACCGCCTTCACGCTGTCGTCCTCGCGGAGGTGCTTGACCGACTCCGCGATGGTGTAGGAGCCGACGAGCTTCGAGTCGATGATGGGCACGTTGCGCGAGCGACCATCGATGATGTCGCCGTCGATATAGAGGAGCCCGATCTTGGGCCGCGGCGCGAAGTAGGGCGAGACCTTGTGCTCGCCGGCGAGCTTCTCGTAGCCGACCTTCTTGCCGACCACGTCCTGCGTGACGCGCTCGAGCTCGTCGTCGAACGCGAAGCCGTCGACGAGCTTGAAGTCCCGCGCCTCGCTGGCGACGAACGGGCCCTTCGAGGAGATCTGGCGGAACTGGTCGGCGGGGATGTGCCGGTAGAGCTCCATGTTCCGCGCGAAGACGGCCTCGTGCTGGCGGAGGAGGTCCTCCTGGTCCGCCTTGATCGTGTCGCTCGCGTGCTCGTTCGTGAACTGCTCGGGCGCGCCCTTGTGGGCGCCGATGCGCACGAACTCCGCCTTCACGCCGATCTTCTTGAGGAGACCGGCGAGGTACATGTGCTGCGTCTTGAGGCCGGAGTAGCGGATGCCGCCCGCGGGATTCACGACGATGCGATCGGCGCTCGCGCACGCGTAGAGCGCCTTCGGCCCCGCGTCCTCGAAGCTGCAGATGACCTTCTTCCCGTGCGCCTTGAGCACGCGGAACGCGTCTGCGAGCTCCTCCGCGTGCGCATAGCTCGACGCGGGCTCGGTGCGGAGGACCATCGTGACGGCCGGGATGTCCTTGTCCTCCGCGATCTTCCAGAGGTTGCGAAGGAGGCGCACGTGGCTGCGCGTGCCGGGCGTGGCCTCCATGCGGATGTAGACCGCCTTGCGCGACGTCGGGATGCCCGGTTGCGTGTAAGACGCGACCGAAGCCGTGACGTATTCGCCGACGGAGCGGCTGCTGCCGAGGCCGTTGCCGAAGATGGCGCCGCCGCCCGCGCTGAAGACGCTGAAGTAGAACTCGGCGCCGGCGGTCGCGACGATGCCGCGCTTGTCGTCGTTGCCGAGCTGCGCGATCTCGACGTCGCCACGGATGCGACCGACGCCGGGCACGTCGAACGCGCCGACGATGCGCGGGCGGACCTGCTCGATCGCGTCGTAGTAGCGCGCCTCGAGATCGAGCTCGAGGTTGCGCTTGCCGGTCGGACGGAACGCGGCGCCCGCGATGAAGAGCCGGCCGAGGACGGGATCGCCGTTCGGCGGGAGCTCCTGTGTGGACGGGCCGTTGAAGTCGTGCGCGACGCCCGAGAACGCGAAGTGCGTGTTCGGCCGGTAATTGAGGCCGAACGAGAGCCCCGTGAGCTGCGTGTACGGGTTGTTGGAGTACGAGTGCTGGATCGTCGCGCCGACCTGGACGCGCTCGCCGAGCTTGTAGCCGAGGCCCCAGGTGAGCCACGTGTAGTCGGTGCCGTTGTACGGGAAGCCGACGCCGTCCGTGCCGGCGGGCGGCGAGACGTGATCGACGCGAAGGCCGGTGGCGAGCCCCCAGATGAGCGGCATCGCGAGGTCGAACGCGAGGCCGCACGACGGACGCTTCGTGTCGTTGCAGCGGAGGTACGTGCCGCGGAGCTCCGCGCCCGGCATGTTGGCGAGGTTCGCGGGATTGAGGACGAGCGCCTCCGCGGAGTCCTCGGCGACGATGCTGCGGCCGGGCGACATGATGCGCTCGGCGCGCGTCGGAAACGGATCCGCGCTGGCCACGCTGGTGAGCAGCCCCCCGCCGAGGACCGCCGCGATTCCGAGACCAAGTCGATGCAGCTTCATGGAGTTCCTCAGACCAGCGTCGCGAGGTCGCGAAGGGTCTCCGCTTCGGCGTCGAACGTCTTCTTCACTTCCGCGACGATGAGCTTCTCCGCCACCTGCCGCAGGACCGGCACGCGCAGGTCGATGCTGCCGCTGATCGTGCGCTTGGTGCGGCCGCTATCGAGCGCGGTCAGCACGTAGGTGCCCTTCGCATCGAAGTACTTCCGCCACTCGGCCTTGAGGTGCGGGACGATCGTCCAGTCGGCCGCGTGCTTCTTGATCTCGTAAACGGAGCGCTCGTCCCAGGCCATCATCTCGGGCGTGACGTACGCCTTCGCGAACTCGGGCAGGCGGATGTTGGCGCGGTAGCTCCAGAGGCGCTCGAGCCGATCCCCCTGCACGACGTGCTCCTTCTGCTGGAGCTTCTCCATGTTGGAGAGCCGCGCTCCGAGCTTCGAGCAGAGGTTCGGGGAGATCACCGCGAGCTCCAGCGCGTCGAGCGGGATGTCGAACTCGTGAATGATCTCGAGCAGCAAGGCCGCGTCAGCCTACCATGCCGCGCACCCGGGCGACGGCCATGATGTCGTCCCTCCGGCGTGCGAGCTCGTCGTGGTCCTTGACCGGTAAAAAGCGGGAGCAAATGCCGTCGCGGGGCACCTCGAGAAAGATGGTCGGAAGGTGCGACGTGATCTCCTGCACGAGGCGCTCGAACTGGATCGCGGGCTTGCCGTCGACCTTCTTTTCCACCTCGAAATAGGTCCACGAGAGCGGCGCGCGCACGATCGGCTCCGCCTTCACGAGGAACGTGTTCGTGTTGAAGACATGGACGGTGGCGGGGTCGAAGCCCTCCGGAAGGCGGAACTCCTCGAGGACCTGGACCTTGCCCTCCGCATGCACGGGGATGCCGCCCTTGTCGCCCGCCTTCGGACAGACCTCGCAGAGGACGTCGACGCCCTTCCCGGCCTCGTCGACGAAGAAGCCGAGGATGGCGTCGTCGATCGAGGCGCCGAGGTTGTCGACGTTCGTGATCCAGACGTACTTGCCGCCGTTGTCGACGAAGTCGGCGAGGAGACCGGCGCGACGGAGCGCGTCGATGAGGTCGCCGTGGCCGGTGGCGTGAGTGCTCGGCTCGTTGTCCTCGGTCGTGAAGAGCTCGCCATTCGGATGGAGGCGGAGCGAGAGGTTCTGCATGAAGAGCTTCACGTGGCTCGGCGCGTTCGCCTTCTTCAGCGCCGCCTCGAGGTCGTCGTGCGTCGCGTCGCTCGTCATGAGCCACAGCGGTACCGGGCGCCCCGCGCGCTCGCTCGCGGTCCTGTTCTCGGCGAGGCGCATGGAGAGGAACGTGTGACCGGGCGCCACCTCGGCGAGGGCCTTCACGATGCCGCCCATGCGTGTCGCCATGCCGCCGGCCATGGTGCAGAACGCGAGCTCTCCGCGCTCGAGCGCGGCCTGTCCGAGGGCGCGGAGGCGCTCGTACTCGGGCGTCCCCACGGCCGGAAGCTTGGCGAGCGCGCCTGGCGGCGGCGGACGTACCTCGCCCTTCACCGCGTTGCGGGCGCGTCGACGCGTGGCCGCATCCCCCTCCGTCAAGGACGCGGCGAGGTCCTTGAAGTGCTTCTCGTCGAAGCCGGCCTCATCGAGCCTGCGGCGCGTCTCCGGATGAACAGCGGCGAGCTGGTCGTCGAGCTTGTCGTGCGGTTGGGGCATCGCGAGGCCATCATCGCACGAGCACAGCGAAGAGTTTCGATCCAGAATGAACGCCGGACGTGACGGAGAAGCCATGAGGTGGTTGGGGTTGTTTACGATCGCAGTGCTGGTCGCGGCCTGCGTGGTGAACGAGCCAGAGTCGCCGGCGCGAGGCGTCGTGGTGAGCGGTCCGCCACCCGCCCCGGTCGCGGAGACGCGTCCGCCCGCCCCGAATCCGCAATCGAGCTGGGTCCCCGGCTACTGGCACTGGACCGGCATGCAGTACGCGTGGATCCCAGGCCACTGGGAAGCTCCGCCGTCGGGGCAGGCCTGGGCGGCGCCGAGGGTCACCACGACGCCCGATGGCCGCTACATCTACGAGTCCGGCGGCTATCGGCCGGTCAGCGGCGGCTCGAGCAACTCGCTCCGCTGACCGCCAGCGCCTTGGGCCCATCGGCCGAGCTCATCTGCGTGGGAACTTCGGCCGAGGGGCGGTTACACTGTGCGGGTGAGGTCGCGGCGCTGGTTGGCTCTGGTGGCGCTCGCCGTCGTGGCGTCGGGCGGACCTGCGCTCGCCGGTCGCGACGGGCCGACGCTCCACGAGGTCATCCCCGCGGATCCGAAGGAAGACGTGGCGATGGGGGTCGCGCTCGACGGCGACCTCCCGGCCGCGATCAACACGCCGCGCGGTCTCGTCTCGGCGCCCGATCCCGCGCGCCCCGCGGGCACCGGCTCGACGCGCTACAACGCCACGCCCCCGGGCGACGCGCCGGGCTCCGAATTCCGGCCGGACAAGAAGACGGAGCGTCCGGACGTCCTTCCCTACGACGATCCGTTCACGCCCTCGACGGCGCCGTTCAAGCGCCTGTCCGCGTTCGACACGGTGAAGTCCGACTTCACGCTCGAGGTCCTGGAGAAGCACGCCGCGCCCCTGAACGTCTCGGCCATCCCGGCGGTACAGTCCACGGAGGAGACCTTCTACGGAGACATGGTCATCGACCTCGCCGCCGGCAAGAAGGTCCGCATCCCGTCCGTCGGGCCGGGCGCGCGAGTCCTGCACGCCCGTGCCGGTATCGGCACGCAGGACGTTCGCTTCACGCTCTACAAGGACGGCGCGGAGAACTGGTTCATCGAGGGCGACTCGAACGCGCGCGTCCGCCTCGTGATGCAGCTCGCCATCCAGCGCGCGGCGTTCGGCGGCGAGTTCGGCAATCCCACGCGCGCGGAGCTCCGCACCGTGGCACCGCTCCCCGACAACGTGAAGGCCTCTGCCGTCATCGTGCAGAAGAAGATCGGCGTGACGGCGAAGATGGCGCCGCGCGACATCGTCTCGAAGCTCGTCACGTACTTCCGCGCGTTCCAGGACTCGGAGGATCCGCCGCAGGGCCAGGCGGACATCTATCTCGACCTCGCGCTCTCGCAGAAGGGCGTGTGCCGTCACCGGTCGTTCGCGTTCATGGTCACCGCGCTCTCGCTCGGCATCCCGACGCGCGTGGTCATGAACGAAGCCCACGCGTGGGTCGAGGTTCACGACGGGCGCATGTGGCGCCGCATCGATCTCGGCGGCGCGGGACGCATGCTTCATGATCCGCTCTCCCAGAACGTGCCCTACGAGGCGCCGCCCGATCCGTTCGCGTGGCCGCAGGGCTCGACGCGTGGCCAGGACCTCGGCGATCGCGCGCGCACGGGGCAGAACGAGCGCAACGGCCAGCCGAACAGTGGCCAGCCGGGCGGCGCGGGCTCCTCGTCCCCCTCCCCTGCTTCACCGGCGGGCAGCGGCGGCAATGGCTCCTTCATCGACCCGTCGAAGCCGGGCAACGGCACGAGCGGAGCGAACGGGACGAACGGCTCGACGATGACCGGCCAGAACGCGTCGGGCACGAGGCTCGGCTCCCCCACCGCTCCAGGCCAGCCGGACGAGCGGCCGTCGTCGTCGGTGTCGATGACGTTCGGGACGCAGAGCGCGACGGCCGACGCCCATCGCGGCGCCCCGCTGCAGGTGCGCGGACAGGTGACGGCGGAGGGCGAGCCCTGCGGCCATGTCACGGTCGAGATCGTGCTCTCGAGCCGCCAGGCGGGCGAGATCCCGGTGGGCGTCCTCGCCACGGACGAGCGCGGCAATTACGATGGAGCGCTCGTGCTTCCCGCGTCCGTCCCGCTCGGCGACTACGAAGCGAAAGCGCGCACGCTCGGCGACTCCCGCTGCGGAAAAGGCCAGACGAAGTAGACTTCGGTCATGGGCTCCGGTAGCGCCACGAGCAAGGCATGAGCAGCGCGTTCATCCCGTTTCTGTACGAGCTGCGGGCCCGCAAGGTGAAGGTCGGCGCGCAGGAGGCGACAGCGCTCGCGAAGGCGCTGATGATGGGCCTGCACGACAGCTCGCTCGACGGCTTCTACCATCTGGCGCGCGCCATCTGCGTGCATCGCGAGAGCGACCTCGACAAGTTCGACGAGGCGTTCCTCTTTCACTTCAAGGGCATCGAGACGCAGAGCCTCGAGCTCGTGGCGGAGCTCGAGGCGTGGCTCGCGGATCCGGCGAACCGGAAGGAGCTCTCGCAGGAGGAGCTCGACGCGATGAAGTCGCTCGACATGGCGGAGCTGAAGAAGCTCTTCGAAGAGCGCATGAAGGAGCAGAAGGGCCGGCATCAGGGCGGCAACCGCTGGATCGGCACGGGCGGCACGTCACCTTTCGGCGCACGAGGCCAGCATCCGTCGGGTCTGCGGGTCGGCCAGCAGGGCGGCGGGCGCAGCGCGATGGGCATCGCCGACGCGCGTCGTTTCCGTCCGTACCGCTCGGATCTCCTCCTCGACATCCGTCAGATCGAGGTGGCGCTCCGCAAGCTGAAGGCGTTCCAGCGCGAGGGCCAGCCCGACGAGCTCGATCTCGACGGCACCATCGACGCGACGGCGCAGAACGCCGGCGAGCTGGAGATCGTGACGCGTCCTCCGCGCAAGTCGAACGTGCGCGTCCTTCTCCTCATGGACGTCGGCGGCTCGATGGATCCGCACATCGAGCTCGTCTCGCGCCTCTTCTCCGCGGCGAAGCGCGCGTCGAACATCCGCTCCCTCAAGACGTACTACTTCCACAACTGCATCTACGCGCGGGTCTACGAGACGGAGCGCTTCAGCGATCCGGTGCGCGTCGACGATCTCCTCCACGAGCTCGGCGCGGAGTGGAAGCTCGTGGTGGTCGGTGACGCGGCGATGCATCCCGCCGAGCTCCTCGGCATGGGCGACTACGAGTACTACGCGACGGGCCAGGCGGGCGAGCCGACCACGGGCCACAAGGTCCTCGCCAAACTCTCTGATCATTTCCGACGCGCGGTGTGGCTCAACCCCGACCCTCCCAACTACTGGCGCGGCGGCACCGCGGAAGAGATCTCGAAGCTCTTCGCGATGTTCCAGCTCACGCTCGAAGGCCTGAGCGACGCGATCCGCCACCTGTCGAAGGGCGACGTCTCGAAGAAGCGCTGACGCGGGGGGTGACGCGCGCGGCGGCCACCGACGCGATCACCAGAGTCGTGGCAGCTCGTGGAGCTCGATCGACCGCCGCCCACATCTCGGCCCAGCCCGAGCGAGCCAGGAATGGCTTGGTCGGCTTGGCTCAGTCGGCGTTGCGAAGCTCGCGGGCGAGGGCGCGCACCGTGCGGGCGCCGCGCTCGGCGTTGAACTTCGAGACGTACATCTCGCTCGTCGCGATGATCTCTTCGTTCGCGGCCTTCACCGTGAAGTACCACTGGCCGTCGGCGGCCTGGAGGACATCGACGTTGCGCGTGTCGGGAGCGTTCGCGACGACGGAGTCGATGCCGTTGTCCGCGCCCTGACGCGTCGTGTAGCCCTCCGAGCGGAGGAGGATCTCGCCGTTCGCGGCGACGAAACGGAAGTAGTAGTCACCATCGGCGCCGACGAAGACGTCGAACTTTGCGCTCTGAGCAACCAGGTCCTGGTCGCTGGCTTCAGTCGCGTCAGCCGCTCCATCGTTCTGGGCCGCACAGGCGACCGTGGAGAGCGAGAGGGCAATAACCGCGACGAGCGCGAGGATGTGGCGAATCATTTCTACGTAGGCTCCAGACTTCCTTTCTCAGCAATCGACGTCGAAGGGGTGACTCTGGAAAGAGTCGCTTCGATGGGGCCCCCAGGCTCATCGCCCAGACACCTTTCGCGCGGCTTTCGAGGTCCGCGACGCAGGAGGCCTTCTGCCACCCACGGCGTGTGGGTGCAAGTAGTTTCATGTGCCGAGAATCTGAAAACCTTCCGGAAAAAGCCGGCATGGCCCCCCTCGCGGGCCCGAAAATACGCGCCATTTCCGGCGATGTCGTCGCTCGGCACGCGCGGGGTGGGACGGCGGGGACGGCTGGCGGCTACAGGCGCACGTCGATGTAGAGGCCGCGGCGGAGCTCCTGCAGCCACAGCTTTCGCTGGCGCTCCGTCGCCTCGAAGAACGCCTGGTTCAGCATCTCCTCTTTGACCTGCTCGAAGGTCGGGACCTTCTGCGGCTCCTTCGGCACCTGCGCGATGAGGACGCCGGCCTGGCCCGTCGGGTCGCGGAACATGATGGGCTGGCTCACCTCCCCCGGCTTCAGCGAGCGCACGACGTTGAGGAGCTCCGGGGAGAGCTGCGCCACGCGCAGCGGGCCGCGCGAGCCGCACGTGTCGCGCGTCGACGGGTCGTCGCTGTAGTCGTGCGTCAGCTTGCAGAAGTCCTCGCCCGCCTTGCCGCGACGCGAGAGCTCCTCGCCGAGCGTGACGCGCGCCTGCGCGCGCTCCTGCGTCGCGTCGGGCGGGATGGCGAGCGCGAGGAGGCGCAGATCGATCGTCTGCTCCTTCTGCATCTCCTTCACCCAGCGGCCGTAGACGGAGCGCGCGTCGGCGTCCGTCACGCGCACGCGATTGCGGACGCGGAGCTGAATGAGCTTGCCCTCGAGCACCTGACGGCGAATCTCGTCGCGGTAGTCCTGCTCCGAGAGACCGCCCTGGCGCTTGGCCTCCGCGATCGCGGTGGGCACGTCGATGTGAGCTTGCGACGCGACCTGACGGATGCCCGCGTCGACCTCTTCCGAGCCGACCGTGATGTTCGCCTTCGCCGCGGCCTGCTCCTCGAGACGCTCGTCGATCATGCGCGAGAGGAGCTCGCGGAACATCGTGCTCTCTTGCGCCGCCTGCTGCGTCGGATCGTTCGTCGCCATCATGATGCGGTAGAGGTGCGGACGCGCGCGCATCCGGAGCTCCGACAACAGGATCGGACGCTCACCGACCACCGCCACGATGCGCTCGACGATCGACGCCTCGGCCGGCGGCGCATCGCTCATCAGCGCGGTGAACGCCGCCGCCGCGGCCAGCAGGGATGCCAGTGTCTTACGCATCGATCTTCGTCCCTCTTACCACTTCGTGCCGTGGAAGAGAGAGTCTATCCTCATCCGAGCCGATGCCCGTCCGGCGCGTCATTTTGACGTCCTTCGCCCTGGCGCTGGCCATTTCCGCGTCCGGCTGCAAACGGCTGTTCACCCGCGGAAACGACGCCGGCGCGGCCGCCACCGACGACGCCAGCGCCCTCCAGCAAGAGGCCGCCGCCGACGAGCAGCTGCGCGCCAAGCTGACCAACTACGTCGACTGCATCAACGCGCTCTCGAACCCGATCCGGAAGTCGCGCGACAAGCTCAACTCCTACTTTCCCAGCGGCGCCATCACCGGGAAGGAGCTCTTCGCCGAGGTCCCGAAGCTCGGCGCGGAGGCGGCGCCCACGTGCATGTTCCACGTGACGATGGGTCGCTCGCTCCCGCCGTCCGATCCTGCGCTCGAGCAGAGCGGCATCGAGTACGCCGACGCCGCTTCGACCACCGACGAGCTGACGAAGCAGATGGCGGCGTACCTCGACGCGCGCACGTACAAGAAGGACAAGTGGGCGAAGGGGAAGGAGCTCTACCCGCAGCTCGTCGCGTCGTGGGAGCGCTTCGTCGCCGCGGACGACGCGCTCCAGCTCGCGGTCGCCGCCGTGTCACGTCCGCTCGAGCAGCGCGCGCTCGCGCGCATCGAACGTCAGGACGGTAGAAAATTTCTCTGGCATCGCAAGCACACGATGCTCGCGAGTCGCGCGCTCATGGACGCGAGCGATCCCGTCGGCGGCGACAAGACGATCGACCTCGGCGTCTTCACGCAAAGCTACACCGACTTCGAGAAGGCGCTCGAGGAGCTCACGGCATACGGCAACGAGCACAAGTCCGATCTCTCGAACCCCGCGCTCTCGGAGAATCACTCCGTCGCAGACGCAAACTTCCGCACGTTCGTGAATCGAGCCACGGAGCTCAAACGCTCGGCGAACAGCTACGGCCGCTGCCTCCGCGAGGCGCCCGACAAGGCGCGACGACCGAACGGACGTGTCGATCGATCTCGCGTAGGCACCTGCAACGACGGCAGTGTGGTGTGGACTCGCAGCGATGACCTCATCGCAAAATTCAATCAGCTGATCGGCGCGTTCAACGCCTTGCCGTTTCCCTGAGCGCCGGCCGGCGCGCAGACCTTGCGCCGGCGAGATCGCGAGCCCACCTCCACGCTGTGTCGTCGCCGATCCAGATCCGGGATCGATGACGACTCAGCGGAAGGATGCGACCTTGCGCAGCGAGAGTGTCGATCGAGGGTGGTCGCCGCAAGTCCTGCATCGCGCCGGAGGCGCCAACGCAAGAGGTGCATGGAGCGGCTTCTCGACGCGCAAGTCCTGCATTTTACGGCGTTTCGTCGACTTCGGCACGACGAGTGAAGATGACCGAGCATGCTTCGCGGTTCGCTCCTCGCCGCTGTCGGATTCGCCGCAATCTTTGCGTCGACCACTGGCTGCGATGCTCCCGCGAACGAGCTCAGCGACGGTCGCTCGCGCGTCGGCGGCTCGCATGGCGCGAGCAGCGACGATGACGACAGCGCCACTGGCGACGATGACGACGTCACGTCGAGCTCCACGTCGAGCGCGTCGAGCAAGGACGCGAAGACGCTCTTCCAGGCCGTCCAGCCGAAGCTCTCGCAGAGCTGCGGTCCCTGCCACACCCTCGGCAGCAACGCCGCGCCGATCTGGATGGATCCCTCGGATCCGTACGGCTCGATCAAGGCGTACAAGGGCATCGTCGTCCCGGACGCGGACGCGAGCATCCTCCTCACCAAGCCCGCGCACGACGGCCCGGCCATCGCGGCCTCGCTCGCCCCCGCCGTGAAGGCGTGGCTGACGGCCGAGACCGCGTCTGCGACGGCCCCGGCGGCTACCACCGCCACCACGAACGCGATCGCGATCCCGAACGGCGCCACCGGCATCGATCTCCCGGCTCCGGGCGGCCGCATCACGTTCACCGCGTCGTTCGCCTCCGAGATCCTCACGCTCAAGGACGTCGCGCTCGCCGCCCCGACCGGCGCGGGTGTCCACGCGAGCGGCGTGCACATCGACATCGTGCACGCGGACAACAGCAAGACCACCAACGACAGCCTCGCCGACGCCGACACGACCGCGGCCGCCGGTGCGACCGCGCCCCTCGGCGTGGGGCTCGTCGTCATTCCGCGCGTGAACGCGGGCGACAAGATCGCCATCCGCATCGACGCCTTCGCCCCGGCGACCGGGACGACCGCCCAGACCGGCGGCTGCAAGTCGGTCGCGTCCTTCCAGACGAACGCCGCGCCCGAGCTGAAGTCGCGCTGCCTCAACTGCCACGACACCGGCGGCAGCGGCTTCGGCGCGCTCGACCTCTCGGCGCTCGCCGGCGCGACCCCGAACTTCGCGAAGGCGTGCGGTCAGGCGAAGAGCCGCATCGACACGGCCTCGCCCGCCACGAGCTCGCTCATCGTCGCCCCGACCGGCGGCGTGGCGACCCACCCGCTCAAGAATGCACCTGCGACCTACAGGACCGCAGTCACGACGTGGATCAACGCCGAGAAATGATTCGACGGAGGTGAACCGATGAAACGTTCCATCCTTTTCTTCGCCCTCGCGCTCGCTGCGGTCGCCGCATGCGACTCGTCGAACACGTCCGACCTCGGCGGCTCGTCCGCTCGTCGCGGCTCGTCCGGCGCCGGCGGCGGCGACGACGACGACTCCAACACCACGTCGGGCGCCAACGGCACGGGCGCCAACGGCACGGGCGCCAACGCCAAGCCCACCGACAACCGCGTGACCGATTACGGCGAGGCGCTCCGCAGCGCGAGCCTGAAGCTGGTCGGCGAGCTGCCGACCCTCGCCGAGATCAAGTCCGTCGGCGATGCCGCGGACGACGGCGCGAAGAAGGCCGCGCTCGCCGCTGCGGTAGACAAATACCTCGCGGATCCGCGCTTCACCGAGATGCAGATCCAGTGGTGGCGAAACACGTTCAAGACGGGCGCCGACACGGGCGCGCGGCCCGCCGCCGGTGCCCCGAGCCTCGACACCGCCGCCACGTTCGCGGCCGAGGTGGTCGTGAAGGACCGCCCGTACACCGACCTCCTCACGGCCACGACCGGCACGTGCCCCACGTTCGCGAACGGCAACTTCACGGACGCGAACTGCAACACGAACGCGAAGGTCTCCGGCGTCCTCACCGATCCCGGTCTCATGTCGCAGTACACGAGCAACATGGCGTTTCGCCGTGTGCGCTTCGTCCAGGAGACCTTCGACTGCACGAAGTTCCCGACCGAGCTCAAGGGCGAAGGCGTCCCGATGGGCGCCGGCACGTACACGAGCCCGTGGGCGTTCGAGAGCATCTCGGGCGGCACCGGGTCGAAGGTCGACTTCCACGACACCTCCGCCGTCATCTGCGCGAACTGCCACTCGACGATGAACCACATCGCGCCGCTCTTCGCGAACTTCGACGCGAAGGGTCAGTTCCAGAACTCGATCCAGGTGCAGACGCCGGTGACCCCGCCGGTGACGAGCATCCTCAGCGACTGGCTGCCGTCGGGCGAGTCCCTCGCCTGGCGCAGCGGCACGACGGTGACGGACATCCCGTCGCTCGGCCAGGCGATGGCGAAGGATCCGGAAGTCCTCGCATGCGCGGTCACGCGCGTCTGGAACTGGGCGCTCTCGCGCGGCGACGTCGTCAACGACGGCGCGGTCGTCCCGGCCAGCGTCATCAAGGATCAGGTGACCGCGTTCACGACGGGCGGCACGAAGCTGAAGCCCATCATCCGCGCGGTCTTCACCTCCGACGACTTCGCGAAGTTCTGAAAGGAGCGACGAATGAAGACCTTCCTCAAGATGGCAATGGCGGCGGCGGCGATGGCGATAGCGATCGCCGGCTGTGATTCGTCGAACCCGAACGAGCTCCTCACCGGGTCGCGCGGCGGCGGCAGCGACGATCCGGAGTCGACCGCGGCCGGCGAAGAGAACACCTTCGACCACGCTCGCGAATCGACCGGCGGTGAGAACGGCCTCACCGACGTCCGCGCCCGCAAGGCCTTCGAGCTCACCCTCGGCTCTCCCACGGAGACGGCGCGGCTGCACGGCGCGCAGAAGATGTCGTACGCCGCGCTCGGCAAGACGCTCACGGACTTCGGCGTCTCGCTCCAGGGCGGCGGCAACAAGAACACACTCACCGCGGGCTCGCTCTACACCGGCGGCAAGAACGCCCTCGGCGCGCCCGTCTACTCGAGCCGCACGCCGGAGATGAGCGCTCCCTCCACGTCGGCGCTCGCGAAGCAGATGGACATCTTCGTCGCGGCCGCGCCCGACATCATCGCCAACATCGGGAAGTCGAAGCGCTGCCCCGGCGTGGTGCTCGTCGAGGCCGACAAGCTCACGAAGGACGGCCTCTCTTGCCTCACCGGCAAGCCGGTCTCCGACGACTACGTCGCCCTCGCGAACAAGATGATCGCCGACGTCGGCGACACGACCAAGGGCCCCCAGATCGCCGTCGCGACCATCCTCGCGGCGAGCCACATCAGCGAGTGACCACGAGGAGATTGAACATGGCCGTCGACGATCGTTTGAAGGCACTGACCGGCACCTCGCGTCGCAATTTCCTCCGCTGGAGCGCCGCCGCCTCCGTGGCGCTCGGGCTCGACCGGGCGAACTACCTGAACGTGCTCGGCGACACGGCGGGGACCGCGCTCGCCGACACGGCCGCGGCGAGCAAGACCGCGAAGTCGGTGCACCTCATTGCTGCCAACGGCGGGCTCGCGTGGTTCACGCAGCTCTTCCCGTATCCCGGCGTGGCCAAGAGCGGCTCGACGAACGCCGCGCTCTACGCCGCCGGCAATGCCTACAAGGACGCGGTGACGGACAAGCCGTCCGTGTACGCCCCGGACTCGCCGTTCCAGAAGCTCGGCAAGGGCAAGCAGATGACGGTGTTCATCGCGGGCAACAACGAGACGCACACGCGTACGCCCTCGAGCGCCCTCACGCTCGGCACGAACGGGCTCCTCGCCGCCGTCAGCGCGATCCAGGCCGCGACGCCGTCGCTCCTCCCGGTCATGGCGATCAACCCCGTCAACTTCGGCTCCGCGCCCGGCGCCGCCGCGCCCGCCACGGTCGCGAACGCGGCCGGCCTCGTCGACCTCTTCAACAGCGCCGCCTCGAAGACGCTGCTGCAGGATCCGAAGGACGCGACGCTCGCAGAGGCGTACTTCAGCGCGTTCTCGCAGCTCAACGCGGCGGCGGGACAGAAGACGCTCAACAAGACGTACGGCACCGCGCGCACCGCGCAGGCGCTCCTCGCGAAGAACCTCGCCGATCAGCTCAAGATGACGACGGAGGATCTCACGCGCTACGGCATCACGGGCTCCACGCCCACGAACATCGCCGAGATCGGCACCGCCATGGGCACCGCCGTGAAGGCCTTCGCGCTCGGCCTCACCTCGAGCCTGATCGTGCCGGCCATGAACGACGACCCGCACGGCGCCTTCCAGAACAAGAACACGCTCACGACGAACGTGCAGACGCTGGGCAAGATCTTCGACGCCTTCGTGGCCGACGCGCTCGCCGCCGCCGACCCGTCGGGCGGCTCCGGCAAGCTCGGCGACGACATCGTCATCACGATCTCCGGCGACACGCCGAAGGACGCCCGCACCGCGTCGGGTTGGCCGGACGGCACCGCGCAGAACCACAACCTCCTCATGGTGTACGGCTCCGGCTGGCTCAAGTCGGGCTGGTTCGGCGGCATGGACGCGCAGGGCAAGGTCACCACGTGGGACCCCGCGACGGGAAACGCGGGCACGCAGACGAGCGGTCAGCTCGCATCGTCGGCCGCCGCTGCCGTCGCGTACGCCGTGGCCAAGGGCGACGACCGCCGCGTCCAGGACTTCGGCGTCGCGCCGCCCAAGGGCGTCACCGTCCTCAAGTCGGTCTGATCGGGCCGGGCAGGTACGCCCGAACAATCTCCGCGAAAAAAGGGCGCGTTCTCACTCCAGGTTGTCGCAGAAACGTCGTTCCCCCCTTTGAAAGGGAGAGCGGAGCGACGATGAAGGCGAATGACCTGGAGATGGAGACGCTGGTGCTGGACATCCCCGTGCCGGGCGAGATTTACACCTCGCCGCTGGCGATCGCGCGGCTTCCCTCGGTCGCGCCGAGATCGCTGTCGCTGCACCCACGCTCCATCCTCGCGTCGCTGAGCGCGGCGCGCCGGCGGACGATCTTGACGTACGTGCGTCGGGTCTCGCTCGCCGCGCTGGCCCTCGTCTGCATCCTCGGCACCACCGCCCGTGCGGGCAACGCACCGGAGCATCGCAGCAAGGTCCGCCACATCATCGAGCTCCACGTCGACCGGAGGCCTGCGCCGGTCGTGGACTCCCTGCACCCCGTGACGGTCGACCTGGCCGCGGCGCTCGTGGCGGTCGAGGGGACGAGGGCCACGAAGCACCGGTTCGCGCGAACACCGTCGGTGCCTGCGCCGCGCCGCAAGCGCTAGACAAAAGCGCGAAGCCCGCCTCTCCGAGAGATGCGGGCTTCGTTCGGTTCGCTCCGCGAGGAGCCGACCGTCAGCGCTTGGAGTACTGGAAGCGCTTGCGGGCGCCCGGCTGACCGTACTTCTTACGCTCCTTCTTGCGAGCGTCGCGGGTGAGGAAGCCCGCGCGCTTGAGGACGCTGCGCTTCTCCGGATCCATCGCGATGAGGGCGCGGCTGATGCCGTGGCGCATCGCTTCGGCCTGGGCCGAGTGGCCGCCGCCGCGGACCGTGGCCCAGACGTCGAACTGGTCGAGGGCCTCGAGGAGCTCGAGCGCCTGCTTCATGACCATGATCGAGGTCTCGCGCTCGAAGTACTGGTCGGCCGGGCGGTCGTTGACCGTGACCTGACCAGAACCCGCGGAGAGCCAAACGCGCGCGATCGCGGTCTTGCGCTTGCCGGTGGCGTACGTGCGATTCGTCGTGCTCATTTCGATGCGCTCTTGTTCAGTTTGATTTCGAGGGCCTTCGGCTTCTGCGCGGCGTGCGGATGATCCGCGGTCGCGTAGACCTTCAGCTTGGTGAACATCTCACGGCCGAGCACGCCCTTCGGGAGCATGCCCTTGACCGCCTTCTCGACGGGGAACTCCGGCTTGTCGGCCAGGAGCGTGCGGTAGCTTACCTGCTTGAAGCCGCCCGGGATGCCCGAGTGGTGCGAGTAGAGCTTGAGGTCGAGCTTGTTGCCCGTGAGCTTCACCTTGTCCGCGTTGACGACGACGACGAAGTCGCCAGCGTCCTCGTGCGGGGTGAAGGTCGGCTTGTGCTTGCCGCGAAGCACGGAGGCCACCTGGCTCGCCAAGCGGCCGAGGGGCTTGTCGGTCGCGTCCACGACCCACCACTCCCGGTTCGCCAGGGCCGTCGCCGGCGTGGCCTGGAAAGAGCGGTGGAGATTTCGACCAGGGCCCCCAACTTTGGTGGGGGACGAAACTTGAGCCGCTGCGGCCTCGGGCGTTGCCATCTTCTTCGTGCCTCTTGAACGTTCTTCACCGCATACGGGCGAAGGGCGCGGGAACGTACTTGTCGGGCGCCCGCTCGTCAAGCGTGTCCATCCACGTGCGTGCGGCTTGCGCGCCGAGATACTTAGCACGTAAAGCATTCGGTCGATGATCAGCTTCCTCCCGACCGACGATCAGAAGCTCATGGTCGACTCCGTGGGCCAGTTCGCCCGCGCGCAGCTCCGGCCCAATTCTCGCAAGACCGAAGGAAAACGGGCACTTGCGGACGACGTTCGCAAGGCGGGCGCCGAGCTCGGCCTCGGGCTCGCACCGTTTCCAGAGGCGCTCGGCGGCGCCGGCCTCGGGCTGACGACCGCCGTTCTACTAGAGGAGGAGCTTGCCTGGGGCGACCCCGGCGCCGCATTTGCGATGCCCGGCCCTGGGGCCTTCGGCTTCGCGGTCGCGGAGCTCGGCACCGAGGAGCAGGCGAGGACCGCCCTCGCGCCGTTCGCGTCCGAGCCGGAGCGCTTCGGCGCCGTCGCGTGGGGAGAGAAGCGCGCGCATGCGGAGCGTCCGGGCCTCTCCACCACGTTCGAGGGCGGCGTCCTGCGGGGCGAGAAGTCGTACGTCACCAACTTCGATCGCGCGGCGAGCCTCGTCGTGTTCGCGCAGAGCCAGGTGAACGAGGGCTGGAGCGGGATCGATGCGTACCTCGTCGATCCGAAGTCGGTGACGCTCGGCGAGCGCGCGACCACGCTCGGCCTCGACGCGGCGAGCTTCGGTTCGCTGAGGCTCGACGGCGCGAAGGGCGAGCGCCTCTCGCGCTACGAGGTCGGCACCCCCGAGCACACGCGTGCACTCTGCACGTTCTTCGCGAAGAACGCGCTCATCATGGCTGCGCGCGCGGTCGGCCTCTCCCGCGCCGCCTTCGAGGTCACGCGCGAGTACGTCGACACGCGAAAGGCGTTCGGCAAGCCGATCGGCCACTTCCAGGCGGTCGCGTTCAACGTCGCCGATCGCGCGATGGACGTGGAAGCGGCGCGCGGGCTCGTCTGGCGCGCGGCCGCGGCGTGGGACGCGAACGACCCGACCGCCCTCCTCCACACCGCGCAGGCGATCTCCTTCGCGCACGAGGCCGCGATGCGCTGCGGTGACGACGGCGTGCAGCTCCACGGCGGCGCGGGCTTCATGCGCGACTACGCCGTCGAGAAGCTGATGCGCGACGCGAAGCAGCTACAGCTCTGCGGCATGACCGCGGAGCACGCCGATCAGCTCGCGGCTGCCTGCGCGCTCGGCCGGCCGCTCGATCCGGGCCTCGTCCTGCCGACGCCCGAAACCCAGAACGCCTTCGTTTGAGAGCCAGTCGGAGCCAACAGTCATGACCATCGAATTCACGCTCTCGAAGAAGCAAGAGATGATGCGCGAGGCCGTGCGCGGTCTCGCGATCAACGTGATCCGCCCGCAAGCGCTCGCCTGGGATCGCGCGGGCGGCGTGCCGGAGGAGTTCCTCCGCAACATGGCGCGCCTCGCGACGAGCTTCGGCTCGAACGCGCTCCTCGCCGGCGTCGGCCCCGAAGGCGCCGCGACGCTCGCGGGAGATGCGCCGCCGCCGGTGGCGGAGAAGAAGAAGCGCAGCGACGGCAACCTCTTCTCCGCGCTCGCCGCGGAAGAGGTGTCGTGGGGCGACCCTGGCCTCCTGCTCTCGCTTCCCGGTCCGGGCCTGGGCGGTCCGCCGGTCCGGGGCAGCGGGACGCCGGAGCAGCGGAAGCGCTTCTTCTCCATCTTCACGAACCTCGACGGCCCGCTGCAGTGGGGCGCGTACGGCCTGACGGAGCCGGGCGCCGGCAGCGACGTCGCGGGGATCCGCACGACGTGCCGCAAGGACGGCAAGCACTGGGTCCTCAACGGCCGCAAGTGCTACATCACGAACGGCGCACGCGCGGCGTGGACGGTGATCTTCGCCACCATCGATCCCTCGCTCGGCCGCGCCGGTCATCGCGCGTTCGTCGTCGAGAAGGGCACGCCCGGGTTCAGCGTCGGCCGCATCGAGGAGAAGATGGGCCTCCGCGCGAGCGAGACGGCGGAGCTCGTCCTCGAGGACTGCCGCGTGCCCGAGGACAACCTCCTCGGCGGCGAGGAGAAGTACGAGTCGAAGGAAGGCTTCATGACCGCCATGAAGACCTTCGACAGCACGCGCCCGCTCGTCGCGGCGATGGCGCTCGGCATCGGCCGCGCGGCGTACGAGTACGCGTGCGAGTTCGTGAAGGACCACTACGTGCTTTCACGCCCGGTCCCGCGCTACGCGGCGATCGCGGAGCGGCTCGCGCGCGTGGGCCGCAACCTCGAGGCGGCGCGCATGCTCACGTGGCGCGCGGCCTGGATGGCGGACGAGGGGATCGAGAACGCGAAGGAGGCGAGCATGTCGAAGGCGATGGCCGGACAGGCTTCCATCCGCGCGTGCATCGAGGCGGTCGAGATCTGCGGCGCCGAGGGCTCGATCGCTCAGGATCACCAGCTCCTCGAGAAGTGGTTCCGCGACATCAAGGTCTACGACATCTTCGAGGGCACCGGTCAGATCCAGCGCATCGTCATCTCGAAGCGTCTCATCTCGAACCTGAAATCATTCTGAAGGTCCCAGGGAAGGTTCGGTCGCGCGCAGGCGTAGCACACCTGTACCCACATGCGCTCCTTCGTCCTCGCCCTCGGTTTCGGTGTCCTCGCGGTCGCGTGCGGTCACGAGGCCGAGCGAGCCGAGACCAGCTCCGACGACCTGACCGGCTCGGTCTCGAACGCACGCGGCTGCGCGGTGAAGAAGGCCTACGGCGCGGCCGAGCTGGACGATCTCACCCTCATCACGAAGGCGGATCTGCCGACGCCCATCACGACGTCGAGCCCGACGTCGCTCTCCAAGATGCTCGTCGCCTCGGTCGGCGACGTCTTCGTGATCGAGGAAGGGCCGACGACCAGCTTCTACGATCGCAACGGCTCGCTCGTCGCGCGCGCGACGAACGCCACGCCGATGATCTGGTCGGGCGCGAACGGGGGCTCGCTCTCGTGCGACGGCGAGGAGCCGTCCACGGAGACGCCGCCGCCCGTGGTGAAGCAGCTGGTCGCCGGCGCTGACGCGGTGCTCATGGCCGTCGTCGGCGACGACGCGATCTACCGGCAGCTGCCGACGACGACCGGCTCGAATACCGAGGTGTTCGCGGTTCCGCTCGCCGGAGGATCGCCGACGCGGCTCTTCACGCTCCGCCCGACCGACACCACCGCCATCGCCGGTCGGGTCATCGCGCACTGGAGCGGCGTCGAGAGCGGCGTGGGTGACCTCGAGGTCTGGACGCGAGCGACCGGCGTGAAGAGCGTCGCGACGGGGACCCTGGCGAGTCTCATCCGCGCGTCCGCCGACGGAACGCGCATCGCTTACGGCGCGAGCCCGACCTCGTCGAGCGGCACGAAGCCGAGCTCGGCCGCGCTCGCCGTACGTGATCTCGCCTCCGCGACCGACACGCTCGTCGCCGACGGCCCGTACCGCATGAACCTCGCGAGCACGAGCTGCGTGGCGCAGATCTCGTTCGCGGGCGGGCGGCTGTTCGCGGAGTACTGCAGCGGCGCCGAGCCGACGCAGACGCGCGCCCGCCTCGTCACGCTGGCGCCGGGCTCGAGCTCGCTGCGCCGTCTCGACGGCCCGACGCTCGACTCCGCGAACGCGCTCGACGGCCGGGTCCGCTTCACCGCCGACGCGGGCGGCACGCGCGTCGTCGCGGCGCAGCTCGGGGAGCCGTCCGGCCCGGGCGTCGTCTTCGACATCACGAGCGCGACCTCCCGGACGATCCCCAGCGCTCAGGCCTACGTGATGCTTCCCAACGGGAAGGCGTTGATCTACCGCAACGCGCAGAATGACCTCATCTCGGTGAGCACGAGCACCGCGGCTCCGACCGTGCTCGCGAAGGGCGTCCTCGGCCTTCTCGGAATCAACGCCGACGGTACGGCGGTGCTCTTCAACAAGACGCCGCGTGACCCTGCGACGAGCTTCTTCGACGTGAACATCGTCACCACGCTCGAGGCCGCTCCCGCTCCGCGCCTCCTCACCGCCAAGGGCCTCGCGCTGGGCTTCACGGGCGACTCGAAGTCGGCGCTGTACCTCGACGGCACCGGCGCGAGCGTCGTCGCCAGGTCGATCCCGGTCTCCGGCGACACCACCGGACGCGAGCTCGTGAAGGACTGCGCCGGTGGCCGATCCGCTTCGCTGGGCACGGGCTTCATCGCATTCACGAACATCAAGAACGGCACCGCCACGTCGCCGACGGTCGCACAGATCAGCTACGTCGACGCAGCGCGGGGCGGTGATGCGGTCAGCCTGGCGACCGACGTACCGCTCGCAGCGAACGACACCGAGCTCTTCATGACCGGCAACCGGGTCGTCTTCACCGACCTCGCGGTCGGCAAGGCGGGCATCTATGCCGCCACGCTCCCTTGATCAGAAGAGGCCGATCGCGAAGTTGATCGCGCCGATGTCCTCGTAGCTCTCGCGGGTGACGTTGAAGCCATAGTCGACCGCGAGCGGGCCCACGGGCGTCTGCACGCGGACGCCGCTGCCCACCGCCACGCGCATGGGGAAGACGCCCTTCTCGAAGGGGTACTTCGGGTCGATCCAGAGGTTGCCGATGTCGCCGAAGAGCACCGTCTCGAACGGTCCGCGGATCGGGATGCGAAGCTCGATGCGCTCGTTCGCCATCAGGTTGCCGCCGCGGATGGGCTGCGTCGAGGAGGTGAACTTGTTGGGGTTCGGGATCTGCTTGGGCTCGGCCGAGGTCGGGTCCTGGATCTGATCTGGCTGATCCTTCGACGCGTAAATGCGGTCGACGTTGTCCTGCGGAATGAAGCTGTTCAGCGTCCAGCCGCGCATCGTGTCGACGCCGCCCATGAAGAAGAGGCGGTCCGGGTACGTCTGGGACTCGGGTGTAATCTGCAAGTTCACGCCGACGCGCGTGAGCGCCGCGATGCGGAGGCCCTTTGGTAGTGGGATGTAGCCGCCGAACGTCTGCGTCACCTTGAAGAAGTGGCTCTCCGGCGGGGCGCTGCGGCCGGCGCGGCGCGCGTTCTCGAGGTTCACGTCCGTCGGGAAGGCGTCGACGTGCTCGATGCCGGTGACCACGTAGGTCCCGCGCGTGGCGTTGAAGGCGTTGTCGCGGCGGTCCCACGTGAAGAGCATGCGCTGCGAGAACGCGTAGGTCTCGCCGTCCGGGACGAGGAGCTGGCGCACGAGATCGGTGATGTTCACGCCCTGCTTGATGAGCGAGAGCAGGTAGTCCTGCGTCGATCCGGACTGGAAGATTCGGCTGTTGTTGAACTCGAAGCTCTGGAAGAACGTGAGCTGGACCTCGTTGACGGGCCGGTAGTTCACGTTCGGAATGAGCGCGAGCTTCGTGAGGAAGAAGTCGCGCTGGAGATCGTGCACGAGGATGGTGTCGAGGCCGGAGCGCACGAGCGGCCCGAGGCCGACCTCCGGAAACACGATGCCCGCCGTCGCGCGAAGGCCGATGCGCGCCACCGGGTTCAGGTTGCGGTAGTTGTCACGCGCCACCTCGTCGATGATGAACGGCGTCGGGATGTACGCGAGCTGCAGGCGCAGCGTGAGCTGCACCGCGTTGCCCCAGAGGTTCGTGTGGCCGTACTCCGTGCGGAGACGGAAGCCTTCGCCGGTCGAGAAGCCCGGGCTGATCTCGGTGTACTGCCTCGGGCGCTCCGCCACCGTGATGATGACGGTCTTGATGCGCTGCGGGACATAGGGGTTGTCGAGCGAGACGGTGACGGACGAGAACGCACCGAGCGTGGCGATGCGCTCCTCCGTCTGGCGGACCAGCGAGGCGCGATAGGGCTGGCCCTCGATGAGCGCGATGCGTTTGCGGATCGCGGAGTCGCGCGTGAAGACGTTTCCGCGGAGCACGATGTTGCGGACGACGACCTTCTCGCTCTCGGAGATGCCGAAGCGCACCCGCGTGCGCGTGTGGTCCGGCGACTGCTCGAGCGAGTACTTCACGTCCGCGAACGCGTAGCCCTCCTCCTTGTAGGCCTCCGTCACGCGCTTGCGCGCGTCCTCGAGCTTGATGGTCGAGACGTACTGCCCGAGCTTCACGTCGGCCGCCTTCGCGAGCGTGGCGGGCGCGATCGCCTCCGCCCCCGCGAAGCCGACGTCCCAGAGCTGGGAGCGCGGCCCGAGCTTCACCGGCACGCGCAGCCACACGCGCGGCTCGCACTCGATGCCGTGCGCGGCGTCGGGGACGCACGTGGCGCCTTGCTCGAGCGGCGGGACCGGAAGCGGCAAGCCGATCGCGTCGTAGGTGCACACGTCCGCGGCGGCGGAGATGCGACCGTCGGTGACCGGCTGTGACGGCACCGGCATCGGCGTGCACTCGCCGGGGGGCGACTTCGGGCTGCAGCGGCGGCGAACGACCTGCACCGGACCGACTTGCGCGGAGAGGAAGCCCTCGGCGCGATAGAGCTCCTGCACGTGGTTGACGGCGCGCTCGTAGGTCTCGGGCACGTAGGTGTTGTGCGGCTCGAGATCGAGCGGCGCCGGACGTGCACCGCGCGCCTGCAGCGAGCGCGAGATCGTGTCGTCGAGGAGCGCAGGCTTCGGCGGCGCGAAGAGGTCGTTCCCGGGGAGCTCCTCCTCGAGGTAGCTGTCGATCTCCTGCCCGATGGCGCGCGCGGAGGGCGGCCCGCCTTCGTTCAGCTTGCGAATGTCGGCCTCGCGGAGGCAGGGGTACGAGCGCGCCGCGACCTGCACGCGCTCGCCCTCCTTCACGTGGAAGACGAGGAACGTCGGCTCGCGACCGACGCCGTTGCGCTGCTCGAGCGTGACCTCCGCGTCGAGGAAGCCGTGCTTGACGTAGAACTCGACGATCTTCTGGAGCAGGTGGTTCGGCGTGCGGTCGGTCTCCTCCTCGAGGTCGAGGATGCCGTCGAGCGTGCCGCGGTCGAAGTGATCGTTGCCCTCGTAGCGCGTCTCGAGACGCGAGCCGAAGTCGGCGCGAATGCGGAGGACGACGATGCCGCGATGGAGCACGACGTCGTGCGTGACCTCGGCGCGATGATGACCGCGCGAGCGGATGCGCGCCTCGAGCGCGGTGTCGGCGGCGGAGAGCAAGGTCTCGTCCGCGCGCATGCCCGTCTTCAGCGCGTAGAAGCGCTCGGCGTCCTCGCGCTCCTCGCTCGTGGCCTCCTGCGAGTAGATGACGCGACGCTCGATCTTGCGCGGCGCGCCGGCGGTGACGGACACCTCGACGATCACGCGCAGCGGATCGGTGCGGTGCGGCACGGTCGTGATGGCCACGTTCGGCGCCGGAAACCCCCGTCGATGGAGGATCGCGTCGAGGCGAACGCTCTGCTTCGGGAGCTCGTTCGCGACGACCTCGCCGTCGGTCGTGAAGTCGAGGTCGCGGAGGATCTCGTCCGCGTCGAGCGGCGCGCCGTGGAGGTCGATGCGCACGGCATCGATGACCTTGCGCGGGACGACGCGGACCGTGACCTTGACGCCCGCGCCCTCCTCCTTCGGCTCCACGTGCGCGGCCGCGAAGGCGCCGCTCGCGAGCACCTCCGCGATCGCATCGCGCGCCGCCTGGCGCGTGAAGGGATCGCCGGGCTTCAGCGTGCCCACGGACGGCAGCTTCACGTCGGGCCAGACGCGCTGATCCTCGGGGCTCATCACGACCTCGACGGAGACGACGGGCCGATCGAGGAACGGCCTCAGGTCCGCGGGCGGCGCGATCTCCGGCGTCGCGTTCGGGAGCGGCGGGACGGCGGGCGGGGTCAGGACGGTGATGTCGTCGGCAGGCCCCGCGAAGACCGACACGGGGTTCTGGCCCCACGCAGGCCGGACAATCCCCAACAAAAACGCGAGGACGACGAACAGCCATCGAGCTCGCATTCGGCGCGCATCTTAGGCGCAAGACGATCAGCGCCGGTAGGGGTTCGGCGGGACCGGTTTTCCAGGGTGATTCGCGGGCGCCGGCGCCCGCGCGAGCCGTGGCGGAGGGGTGAGCCCCCCCCAGGCGCGCTCCGCGGGAGGAAGCCGTGCGCGAGCGTCGCCAGACCTCAAGGAACCGCTTCGTCGAAGTGGATGCACCAGTTGAAGAGCCGCTTGTTGGAGCGGGACCTCGTGGAGTCCGAATCACGAAGATTGCCGCGCGGGCCGGTGGTGGGACCTGCCTTCAGGTGTCGGGCCGCCGTGTACGCGTAGCGCACGCGTCGATTCTCCGCGGTGGGCTCTCGGTCGAGGGTGATCCGCACGGTGTCCGGATCGGTCACCTCGACGGACGTGATCACGGGCGTCGACGTGCCGGCGCTGTCGAAATACTCGAAGCCGAAGTGCCCCGGATCGGAGACGAGCGTGGTGTCGAGCACGACGGGCGGCGCCGGGACGATGAACTTGATCGTGATGACCGCGCCCTCGCGGGTGACGGAGAGCGGACGGAGCGGCTCCCACGGCTGGCGATCGATGACGACGCGCTTGTACGCCTTCGCGTAGTCCTCGCCCATCTGCCGGTAGCCCTCCATCGACAGGTGCACGCCGTCGCCGGAGTAAGGGAGGTGGTATTTCGGTCCGACGAGGACGACGCCACCGATGCCCCTCGCGCGGCTCTTCACGTGCGCCTCGAGCTGCGCCATCGGGATGCCGCTCGTCTCGGTGCCGCCCATCATTCGCGTCCAGCTCGAGATCTGCGTCTCGAACATGGGCACGGGCTCGGTCTGCCCGGTGATCGCCTGCACGTCCTTCTGGTAATCGGACTGCCACTCGAGGAGATCCTGGGAGTAGCGCGTGCTCCGGTCCGCGTGGTCGGACTCGCCGTGCACCGTCGTCACCGCGCGCACGACGTACGTCTTGCCGAGGCGCTTCGCGATCTCCGCGGCCGCCGTCACCTGGGCCATGCCGTTCGCGTAGTGCTTGGTGCCCTTCTTGAGCTGCCAGTAGCTCTTCGCGCCCGACGCGTGATTGCTGAGGAGGACGTCGTGCGGCTGCCCGCTCGCGAGCGCGAGGTCGGCGACGAGGTTCGCGAACGACGCGGACATCGTCTCGACGCGGACCTTGGAGCCCGGGATGAAGTCGCCCTCGACGAGCGGCTCGAACGACGTGAGGTCCTCGCCGCCCGCCATCACGCCCGTGTTGAACATCAGGTTGTGGAAGGGCTGCGTCAGCGTCGTCGGCGGCGCGCCCGAGACACCGACCGCGAGGCTCTGGCCGGTCGAGAGGACGTGGTTGATGTCGTACGCCTTGTAAGGAGAGGGTGGCTCGGCGCTCATCGAAGCGTCGGGCGGGTCTGGAGGCGCGGCGCTGGCCGGCGACGGAGCGGCGACGATGGGCCGGTCCGTGGCCACGGGCCGCGCCGCGGCGTGGACCGCCGGCCGGCACGCCGCGAGGAGGAGCGGCCCCGCCACCCAAAAAACGCGGGCGGATGAGGGGAAGGCGACCGACATCACGGCCCTTTTACAAGAAACTTCCCTCCACCTCACGAGCGGGCGACCCTTTTGCAGCCGATGTCCGCCGTGGGTGCTCGAAGACCTGGCCACTTTTGGCTTTTCCTGGCGGTGGGCATGGCGTGTCTCCTCCTCCTGAACGTCGTGTTCGCGCCCGACTGGATCGGCGAGGGCAGGGAGATGGGCGGCGACGCCGGGCGACCGATCGTCACCGAGCCGACCGCGATCGTGAGCGAAGGACCGAAGGCGCCGAAGATCCCCGCCGCCGCGCGCGTTCCCACGATCGTGGCGCGCTTCAGCACCGAGTCGAAAGAGCCGGTCGACGAGAGCGGGATCAAGTCGCTCGCCACGGCGATGATCGAGGATCACGACGCGCGCGTGGTCCTCGAAGGCCACAGCGACACCCTCGGCGCGGAGGACTTCAATCACGACCTGAGCCTCGAGCGCGCGAACCTCGTGAAAGCGCGGCTCGTCGCGCTCGGTGTCTCCGAGGAGCGGGTCGAGACGGTGGGGCTCGGCGCGACCCATCCGCTGCACTCCGACGCGCCCGACGCCGCCTCCGTGAATCGGCGCGTCGAGGTGCGCTGGGTCGGGAAGGCGGAGTTCGAGTCGCGGCGCAAGAACCCGGACCTGCCGCGCATCACGGGCCCGGCCGCGCTCCCGGCGCCCGTCTTCGCGGGGCAGGACGCCGCGCCGGTCGCACGACCGGAGGCCGGCACGACGAATACGGTCGTCGCCGACGCCGGAAATACCGTAGGAACGATGGCTGCGGACGCGGGGAGCTCGGCGACGGTCGAGGCTCCCCCGACCGACTCGGACGCGGGACAACCGCGGACGCAAGACTAGAGGAAGCATGGACGCGATCGTTGGAGTCTGGATCACATCCGTCGTCGGAGCCGCAGCGTTCTCGGCCGCCGGCTACGTCCTTGGTCAATCGAAGAGGCCTGCGGCGTCGCCCGCGCCGATGGTCCTCCCGCTCCCGGCGCCCGCATCCATTCCTCCGCCGCCGAGCAAGAAGGTCTCCGAGGCGAAGCTGGTCGAGGCCGCGATCGAGCCGTCGCCGGAGACGAAGCGCGTCTCGGTGACGCCGACCGGGCAGCTCGCGATGCCCAAGACGCCGACCGCGTTCCCGCCGACCGCGCTGCTCGAGCAGAACGAAGAAGACGAGGAGGAGGAGGACCGGCCGACGCTCGTGCCGGACATGGCCACGCAGGCCGCGGTGCTCCAGAGCTCGGTCGTGACGATCCCGCCGCCGCAGCGGGCGCCCTCGCTGGGCGTCCCGGGCTTCGCGGATCAGAGCGCGACCCGCGCAATGGTCCAGGACGCGCTCGCGCAGGTGGAGCACGCAGCGGAGCAGACGAAGGCGCTCGAGATCGTGAAGCACGAGCTCGAACGCCAGCTCGATCTCGCGCGCGCGGAGCTTCGCAACGAGGTGGTCGCGCGCGCCGCGGCCGAGACCCGAGCGGAGGAGCTCTCCGATCGCCTCGTCCGCGCCTCCGAGGAGGCGGGGACGCTGCGTCACCGCGTGAACACGCTCGATCGCCAGACGAAGCTCCTCCGCGAGAGCCTGAAGCGGCCCTCCGGCGAGATGCGCGAGGTCCGTGTCCGGCGCGATCTCGAAGAGGCCGAGGAGATGCGAGCGAAGCTGCGTGACGTGGTC
This sequence comes from Labilithrix sp., assembly GCA_046351255.1. Lineage (GTDB taxonomy): Bacteria > Myxococcota_A > Polyangia > Polyangiales > Polyangiaceae > Labilithrix. The sequence continues at coordinate 104,954 of JAXLYU010000017.1, read as the reverse complement.
GACAAGCTCGAACGCGCGTCGCACCCGCCGCCGTCGAACCAGATCCCGATCAGCTCGCGCGTGACCACGCCGCCGAACGCGTCGCAGCGTCCGTTCCCGGGCGCGCCCGGCCTCCCGCGCTCGCTCCAGCCGGGGACCGACGACGCGGCCGTGCTGCGCGAGGAGGTCGCGCGGCTCGCCGCCGAGAACCGCACCCTGCGCGCGCAGACGCTCGGCTCCTTACCGCCGAAGAAGCAGAACCCGCGCGACTCCGTCCCGGAGATCGATCTGCCGATGTACGAGAGCGTGATGGAGCGCCTCGGCAGCGTCGCCGGCCTCAAGTGTGCCGTCCTCGCGGACGAGGTCGGCTCGGTCATCCTCGGGCACGGCGATCTCGCGGAGAACCTCGCCGCGTTCGGCGCCTACATTCGCGACGCGAGCGGGCGCACCGAGCGCCTCCTGCCGCTCGAGGGCGTGGAGGAGGTCGACATCCGCGACAAGGCGGGCATGCTCCTTTCGACGCACGTGGTGCTGCAGCACAACTCGCTCTCGATCGTCCTCCTCGCAAGCGCCGACGCCTCCATCGTCGCTGCGAAGAAGATCATCAGCGACAACCTGCGAAAGTAGTCGTCCTCAGGCGACGTAGCGCTGCGTCGGGAGCTCCCAGGAGTCGCTCGCCTGCACCGGCGGCGCAGCCTTCACCTTGCTCGCGTGCGAGCCGGCGCGGCGCATGGCGGTGCGCGCCTCGAGGAGGTCGTGCATCATCTGACCCGCCGTCGCGTAGCGGTGGCGGACGTCCGGCTCCGTCGCCTTCGCGATGATCGCGTCGAGCATCGGATACACGGTGCGGTACTGCGAGACGCGCGGGACGCGGACATGAACGCCGTTCATGAGCTCGTCGTTCGTGCGGCCGAGGAAGCCAGGGCGTCCCGTGAGCGCCTCGAAGAGGATGAGCCCCACCGCGAAGAGGTCCGCGCGCGCGTCGAGGTCGCGCTCGCCGTACGCTTGCTCGGGAGAGAGGTAGCCAGGAGTGCCGACGACGAAGCCCGTCAGCGTGAGGGGCTGCGAGTCGGCCGCGAGATCGATCTTCCGGCACGCGCCGAAGTCGAGGAGCTTCACCGTGACGCGCCCGCTCTCGCGGTGGAGGAAGACGTTCTCCGGCTTCACGTCACGGTGGATGACGCCGTGGTCGTGCGCCGCCTGGAGGCCGGCGAGGATCTGCACCGCGATCTCGAGGGCCTGCTCCGGCTCGAGGCGCCCGTCGCGGACGAGGACGTGGCGGAGGGACTCGCCCTCGAGACGCTCCATCGCGACGAACGCGCGGCCGTCCTCGAGGGTGCCCGCGTCGAGCGTGGCGCAGACGTTCGGATGACGGATGGCGCCGCCGGTGCGAGCCTCGCGGCCGAGGCGGGCCGCGGCGAGCCGATCGTGGTGGGTGGAGGAGAGGACCTTGAGGGCCACCCGCTGGTGGGTGCGGCGATCGACGGCGTCGTAGACGACCGCGTTGCCACCCTGACCCAGCACCCGACCAACGCGATAACCCATGTCGACTCGGGTAAAAGCACCGGCCATGCCAGTGGTCGGCGCCAGTCATTTCGAGCACTTGGCGTGAGCGGAGGTGTCCGTTCCGTTCGAACTGATCCCCTGCGGGTGTCGCCCTGATCAGTCAGATCACCGTCCTACGGCGTCCCGCCCTATCGAACCTTGCCGCGATCAGTTGAACTCGATGCGCCATCGGAAATCCAGGCCGAAGTTCCCGATCGAGCCCGAGGATACGGTGCTGATGTTGTCGTACGACGTCTGGACGCTGAGCGGACGGCTGAGTCGCCACTCCACGTTCGACCGCAGCTGGCGGTCCTCCGTGAGGCCGGTGGAGACGTTCGCGCGGACGTTGTCCGTCAGGCGTCGCCCCAGCGTGACCTGCGGCTCCGTGCGGCCGGTACGCGCGGAGTACGCGCTGCCGAAGCGGAAGTCGTCGATGACGGGGATCACCGTCTTCACCGCGCGGTCCGCGCCCGACACGGTGCCGATCGCCTCGAACGCGGCGCTCGCGTAGACGGACCCGGCACGGACCTGATCGACCTCCGCGCGCGTCAGGCCGATCGTGAGGAGGAAGAAGATGTCCTCCCGGGAGAGCGCGGGATCGCTCGTCATGTCGACGTGGAGATCCTCCGTGTCGCCGTAGGCGTGAAGAGTGATGCGCCAGAGGCCCGAGCCCGAGCCGCCGCTCGAGATGCTGCCGCCGGTGGAGCCGGCGCTCGCCGCCGCGCCCGCGCCCGTCGTGCTGCCGCCCGTGTTCGAATATCGGCGATACTCGGTCACGCCCGTGATGTCGACGCGCGGGGCGATGCGCGTCGGATCGTCGAAGCGGATGCTCGCTTTTCGTACTTCGAAGTCGTTGGCGAAGACGCGGAAGCGCCCGCCGGGCACCGCCGCGAGCTCGCCCCGCAGGCCCATGCGCTGATTCGTGCCGCTGACGTGGAGCCCGTGCTGCTCGATGGCGAGCTGCGCATCGACGAGGTTATTTCGAATACGGAGGGGCGACCGCGAGTGCACGTCGAAGCCGAAGACGACGGAGTCGGCGGAGGGATCGTACGCCTCCACGATCGTGCGCTTGGCGCCGCCGCGGAAGCCCGTGAGATCGAGGGTGATGGGGCGCGTATATTCGAATTGAGTGATCGCCACCTGCCCGCCCACGAATGGCAGGCGCCCCTGCGCCGTCGTCGCGTTCGGGTTCAGCGTGACCTCGAGGTCCGCGTCGACCACGCCGCGCACGCCCTCCGTCGGCGTGAGATAGAGCTGCCTCCCCGTCACCTTCGCGCGCGCCACGCCGAGCGTGCCGGCTTTGATCGGCATGTGGCCCGTCATGCTGACGTCGCCGCCGAGGAATTTTCCGACCGCGTTCGTGATGCGGGCCTCGTTCTCGTCGGCCTCGATGTCGACGGAGACGTCGCTGATGCCGCCGGGCAGGCCGCGAAACGCGAACTCGCCGCCGCGCACCGCGAGGCGGCCGTCGAGCTCGGGCTCGGTGGGGCTGCCCTTCACCTTCACCGCGCCCGTGAGCGTGCCGACGCTGCGCGTGAGCTTGGGGACGACGCCGACGAGGATCCCGAGATCGATCGGCGAGAGCGCCGCCTCGAGGTCGAGCGCGGCCTTCGACGTCACGCGGTCGACCTTTCCGACGAGGCCGAAGGCGCCCTTGAGGCCGTTCGGCGCGGCGAGATCGAAGGTGACCTTCGGCACCGTCATCGTGTCGTTCTCGAGCTTGAACACGGCCTGCTTGTCGCGGAGCTCGAGGCGCTGGCCGCCGCGCTCGATGCGGAACGTGGTCGGCGTGAAGCGGACCGCCATGTGGCCGAGGTCGTTGGTCGCGATGCGGTCGAGCGCGAGCTCGCCCGAGATCTGGCCGCCGACGCTCGTGGGCTCGGCCACCTTGTCGGAGTCTTCCTTCTGGGCCGCGCTCGCGACGAGGATCTTGCCGATGGGCCCGAGGTCGAACTTGTCGAACGTGAGCCCGCCCGTGATGAGGGGCTGCTTCTGCCGCGAGATGACGACGTCGTTGACCTTGATCTGATTGCCGAAGAGCGCGCCCGATAGTCGGTAATCGCCGGACGAGGACGTGTCGGCGCGGTAGGCGACCTTGTCGAACTCCTTGTAGATCGGCGCGCCGCACTTCGTCTTGCCGACGACCTTCGACGGTTTGGCCACCTGGTTGACGCTGAAGTGGACATCGGAGCCGCCGAACGGCGCCCCGAAGAAGCGAATGGGGCTGATGCTCGCGTCGCCCATGACCTCGAACGCAGAGATCGTCCCGCCGATGCGGGCCACGCCCGACGCGCTGCCCTCGACGAGGGCGGCCGCGTCGCCCATGAGGTCCGTGCGCTGCAAGGGGAAGCCCTGCACCACCACGCTCCCGCGCATGTCTCCGCCGCGGTGGATCGAGACGGAGCCGAGGACCGAGCCGAGCGGCGCGCGACCTTCCTTCTTCACCTTCGTGAGCGACATCGAGTGGATGTCGATGTCCGCGCCCTCGAGCCCGGCCAGTCGGTCGTCCCAGCGGTACTCGAGGTCGGCGTGGCCTTCGTCGAAGTGCTCGCCGAGGACGTTGAGGTCCTTGCCGTTGGCGCTGGCGGAGACGGTGAGGAAGCCGCCGTCGCATCTGTCCTCCGGCCCGCCGAGGACGAGGCGCATGCGCGCGTTGGTGTCGAGCCAGCCGTCGAGCTGCTCGAGGCGCGGGTCGTCATCGAGGTGGAAGAGCGAGAAGAAGTCGCGAATGTTCAGGGCCTTCGAGAACACCTGCGCTTCCAGCACCATCTTGGCGGGCTTGTGGAAGTCGAGGCGCCCCGTCGACATCTCGTAGACGCTGCGGCCCTTCCTGGCCTTCACGTCCATGAGGTCGACCTTCGTGTTTCCGATATCGGAGGTGATCTTCGCCTGGAGGACGTCGCCGAAGGGGATGTCGCCCATGACGAAGTCCTTGATCGAGGTCTCCCCCTCGAGCATCGGGTCGCCCGCGGTGCCCGTGATGTGCACCTTCGGCTCCGCGATACCGCTCATCACGACGTTGCCGAGCGGGGACATCTCCGCGAGATCGACCTTCGCGGAGGGGACGTCGATGGCGATCTCCTCGTGGTAGCCGATCATGACCGATGCGTTGTGGGCGACGCTCTTGGTCGTGGTGACGGTCGTGTTCGCGAACGAGAAACCCTTCGGGCGGACCTCGAGCTTCCCCACGATCGAGGCCTCGGGCACGCCGAAGATCCGCTCGCGCGTGGCGACCTCTTTGGCAGGCCGATCGTAGACCGCGAAGTTCGATGTCCTCGCGCTGACCTCGCCGTCGAGCTTCAGCGGGTCGGCGTGGCCGCTGAAATTCGTGACGTGGATCTCGTGAATGTCCCAGGTGACGAACGGGCGCGGGTGGACATGGAAGTCGCGAAGCAGTGTGGTGAAGTTGGCATTCTTTGCGTGGACGGCGCCGACCTTGATCGGGATTCCCTCCTCGAGCGGCCGCACCTCGACGTCGCGCACCTCCGTCGTGCTATCCGCGATATCGAGCCTCACGAGCGGCACGGAGACGACGCCGCGGCGAATGGCGAGATCCGCGTTCACGTCGTGCGCGAAGTTGAAGCGCTTGACGCGGATATCGTGGACCTCGGCCTTGCCCGTGAGATCGGGGATGATCGTCTCGGGCGTATATCGCATCTCCACGTCCACGCCGACCCAGCCCTCGGTGAGCGGCGCATCTGGACCCGTGCGTCCGACGAGGGGCACCGGGCCACGGGCCTTCACGTGGCCCTCGAGGTTGGGATACCCGCCTTCCTTCTCCGGCAGCGTGACCGCGAAGTGTCCGAGCTCGAGCTCGACCCGGCGATAGTCGGTCTTCGGCAGATCGCAGCCGAGGCCGGTGTCCGGCTTCGGGTCCATGTCGGCGGAGCCGTGCGCCTCGAAGCGACGGACGAGGATCTTCTTGTTCTCGATGCGCGCGCGGCCGTCGAGCTTGCAGAGCGTGTCGTCGTCGACCGCGTCGCCGCGCGGGATCCGGGTCGTCGCCTCCCCTACCCGGAGCGCGATCTCGAATGCGTCGCCGCCGTCCGCGTCCTCGTCCACCGTGACATCGGCGTCGATCTCCTTCGCCACGATGTGCTTGTCGTCGAACGTGACGTCGACGTACGCCTCGCTCGTCGACACGACCGAGAACGGCGCGCGGGTCTTCTTCTTGTCATCCTTCGAGCCCTTCGGCAGATCGAGCTTCAGGTTCGCGAGGTTGCCGTCCTTGATCACGACGCGCGCGTGCGGCTGCTCGACCTCGATCTGGTCGATCATGAGCTTCCCCGCCATGAGCCCGAAGATCTTCGGACGCGCGGTCGCCTTCTTCGCGGTGAGCACCGGCTCGCCACCGTCGGACGCATTCACGCGGATGTTCGACAGCGTGACGCTGAGCGGCCAGAGGCGGAGATCGAGCTCGTAGCGCGCGTCGATGCCGAGTGTGGCGATGACTCCGCGCGTCTCGTGGGTGGCGAAGTCCTTCGCCCACTGGGTGCGCACGAAGATGCCGAGGCCGATCGGGAGGAAGCCCGCGATGGCGAGGACCCCGCACAAGAACCGCGCGACACCGCGCACCCAGTCGCGCCGCTTTCGCGGCCCGAGCGAGGGCAGGTCCATGAGCGATTCGCGTACGTCCATCGGGCAAGAGAGAGGAAGGCCTGGCCGTTCGACGGGTGTACGGGAGGACCTACGCATCAGCGTAGCGCCCGGGCCCGGACCGGCGGCAATTTCGTGCTAAATCGAGGACTTGTTCACATTTTTGGAGGTGCGGTGCGACGGAAGAGTTACGGGGTCATCCGCGGCGATCACATCGTCCCCGCGCGCATCGCGAAGGCAGAGAGCCACGACGCGGAGTACGTCATCGAGAAGCTCGAGCCGATCGTGCTCGACCGCAGAAAAGAGCGTCTTCTCGAGGTGATCGGAGGCCGCCTCGAGAGCGTCCAGGTGGTCTTCGACGCCCCGCACGACCCCCACAACGGGGCGGCCGTCGTCCGCTCCTGCGAGGCGTTCGGGGTTCAGTACGTGAACGTGGTGGAACGCTACGAGGGCTTCCTCCTGGCTGGCACCGTCTCGCGGGGCGCGGAGAAGTGGATCGACCTCCGCCGCTACAAGAGCGCGGCGGACGTCGTCGCCCGGATGAGGCGCGAGGGCTACGAGCTCGTCGCGGCGGCCGCCGACGGCGACCTCGCGCCCGCCGACCTCGCGAACATCCCGCGGCTGGCGCTCGTCCTCGGCAACGAGCGCGACGGCATCGCGGACGATCTCGTGAAGGCCTGCGATCGCCGCGTGCGCGTGCCGATGCGCGGCTTCGTCGAGAGCCTCAACGTGTCCGTGAGCGCGGCCATCCTCCTCGCGGCAGCCACGGCCGGTCGCAAGGGTGACCTTTCAGAACCGGAGCGGCGCCGCCTCTACGCGCGCGGCCTGTATTTCTCGTATGAACGTGCGGACGACGTGCTTGCTCTCCCGCCGCCCGGGCACTAGTTGAAGCTTCGTGCTCCACGTCATTCCTTCGCATCAGGGCCGGCCCTCGGACGATCCGATCTTTGCGTTGAACAAGGAGGCGACGGAGCGAAAGGCGCGCGGCGAGTCGGTCGTGAACGCCACCGTCGGCGCGCTCCTCGGCGACGACGGCAAGCTGTCGATCCTCCCCACCGCCGCCAGGGTGGTGCACGAGGTCTCGCCCGAAGAGTGGGCCACCTACGCCCCCATCGCGGGCTCGCCGGACTTCCTCGGCGCCGTCATCGACGATCTCTTCGCGAACGAGCCGGAGATGAAGGCCTGCGCCACCGGCGCTGCGACGCCCGGCGGTACGGGAGCGCTTCGCCACGCGATCGCGAACTACCTCGAGCCGCATCACGCCCTCCTCACGACGAGCTATTTCTGGGGCCCGTACCAGACGCTCTGCGACGAGGCGGAGCGGAAGATCAGCACCTTCAACATGCTCGATGCCAAGGGCGGGCTCGATGTCGGCGCGCTCGACCAGGCCATCGCGTGCGGTCTGGCGGAGCAGCGCGTGCTCCTGTTCCTGAACGACCCCTGCCAGAACCCGACCGGCTACTCGATGCGCCCCGAGGAGTGGCGGGCCGTCGTCGAGTGCCTCCTGAAGCACGCCGCCGAGGGACCGATCACGCTCCTCGTCGACATGGCGTACTTCGCCTACGGCGCCGCAAAGGAGCCGCGCGCGTTCCTCGCCGAGCTCCGCCCGCTGCTCGGCAAGCTCGGCCTCCTCTTTGCGTGGAGCGCGTCGAAGACCTACACGCACTACGGCCTCCGCGTCGGCGCGCTCATCGCGTGCGAGCCGGACCCCGCCGCCCGCGCCTCGACGCACGCCGCGCTCTCGTACTCGTGCCGTGGCACGTGGTCGAACTGCACGCGCGGCGGCATGCGCGCGATCACGAGGCTCCTGAAGGAGCCCGCGCTGAGAGACGCGTGCGACGCCGAGCGCGCGGAGCTGAAGAAGCTCCTCGACGCGCGCGTGGCCGCGTTCAACGTCCACGCCGCCAAGGCGAACCTCACCTATCCGCGCTACGAGGGCGGCTTCTTCGTCACCGTGTTCGCGGACGACGCGATGGAACGCGCGGTGCGCATGAAGGAGAGCGGCGTCTTCGTGGTGCCGGCGAAGACCTCCCTCCGCGTCGCGCTCTGCTCCGTGGCGGAGAAGGACGTCGAGCGGCTCGTCGCCGCCCTCGCGAAGTAGCCTCTTTCCGTCCGTAGCATTGACCTCGACCGTCAGCGACCCCACCTGACGGACGTGGAGATCAAGGAGCTCGCGGCAGGGTTTCGCAAGCGCACGCTGGTCACGGCGGGGCTCGCGGGGAAGGTGGGCCTCGCCGCCGCGAAGCGCACGCTCCGCGGAAAGAGCGCTGCAGGCGACGACGTCGACGCGGCCAAGGCGAAGGAGGCCGCGCTCGCGCTCGTACGGGACATCGGCGCGCTCAAGGGCCTCGTGATGAAGATCGGGCAGATGGCGAGCTATCTGCCCGGCGCCCTGCCCGACGAAGCGCAGAGCGTGCTCTCGCGCCTGCAGTCGGAGTCGGTCGCGATGACGTACGCGCGCGTGGCGGACGTGATCCGCGCGGAGCTCGGGGATGCCCCGGAGTCTCTGTTCGACGACTTCGAGGAGACCCCCTTCGCCGCGGCATCGATCGGACAGGTGCATCGTGCACGTTTCCGCGGCGAAGCGGTGGCGGTGAAGGTGCAGTATCCGGGCATCGAGGACGCGCTTCGCAGCGACCTCTCCGCCATCGGCTTCATGACGAAGATGTCGATGCTCGGCCTGCCCATCGACGGCGGAGCGCTGGTCGAGGAGCTCCGCGAGCGAATCCTCGAGGAGTGTGACTACGCGCTCGAGGCCCGGAACCAGATGGCCCTCGGAGCGTTGCTGGCGGCCGGCGACGTGCGGATCCCGCGCGTCATCGCCGCGCGCTCGTCGCGTCGGGTGCTGACGACCGAGCTCGTCCCCGCGATGCGCTTCGCAGAGTTCGTGGCCAGCGCCCCGCAGCCCGCGAAGGATCGCGCGGGTGAGATCATCTTCCGCACGTGCTTTCGATCGCTCTTCGGCCACGCCGTCTACAACGGCGATCCCCACCCCGGGAACTACCTCTTCGATGCGGACGGCCGCGTCACGTTCCTCGACTTCGGCTGTGTCCGCCGCTTCGAGGCGCCGTTCATGACGAGATGGAAGGCGTTCGCCTGCGGCGTCCTCGACGGCGACCGAGAGGGCTTCCCCGATCGATTCCGCGCGCTCGGGATGGTCGGCCGCGAGAAGGGCTTCGACTTCGACGCCCAGTGGGAGATCACGCAGTATCTCTACCGGCCGTTCCTCCAGCGCGACCCCTTCCTCACCTACACGGACGACTACGTGCGCGAGAGCTACGGCGTCCTTCTTTTCGAGAACAAGAACCAGCGCCGCTGCGCGATGCCACCCGAGTGGTTGCTCCTGAATCGCCTCCAGTGGGGGATGAACGCCGTCCTCGCGAAGCTGAACGCGACGGCGCCTTGGCCCGACCACTTCGCCGCCGCGGTCCGCTTCTAGCCGGAGAAAGGCGCAGCTCGTTTGCGCAACTGGGGCGTCCTATGCTTCATCGAAAGTAGAAGCGATGAAGCCGGTGCGCGTTTATTCGACCCTGGTCTGCCCCTACTGCGTGCGGGCCAAGATGCTGCTGAAGGATCGCCAGATCCCCTACGAGGAGATCGACGTGACCGGCGACCACGACAAGCGAATGTGGTTGGTCCAGACGACGGGGCGCCGAACGGTGCCGCAGATCTTCATCGGGGACGAGTCGATCGGCGGCTTCGACGAGCTGCGCGCGCTCGACCTCTCGGGCGAGCTCAACAGGAAGCTCGCTGCCTGACGAGCCGGATCTTCGTCCTCGCCTCGAGGAGCTCGTGGAGGAAGCCGGCCGCGGTCTGATAGCGCGCGTCCGGATCCCGCTCCGTCGCGCGCATGAGCACCCGCTCGAGGCACGGCGGTACGCTCGGCTCGACGACGCGGATGGCGGGGACCTCGAAGGTCATGAGCCCCGCGATCAGCTGTACGACGTTCTTGCCGCGATAAACCGGGCGGCCGGCGAGCATCTCGAAGAGGACGAGGCCCGCCGTGAAGAGGTCGGCGCGCGTGTCGACCTCGCGCCCTGCCGCGCTCACCTGCTCCGGCGCGAGATAGCCCGGCGTGCCCACCACCGAGCCTTCACGCGTCAGCGTGCGCACGCCGTCGAAGGTGCCGCGACAGAGCCCGAAGTCGAGCAGCTTCACGATCACGCGCTCCCGATCCTGAACGAGGAACACGTTGTCGGGCTTCACATCGCGATGGATGATCCCGCGAGCGTGCGCCTCGGCGAGGCCCGAGAGGAGCTGGGCCGCGATCTCGATCGCGATCTCGCCGTCGAGCTTGCGACGTTCCACGAGGAGCTCTCGCAGGGAGCGGCCACGGAGGAGCTCCATCATCACGAACGGGCGCCCGTCGTCGAGGCGGCCGTGGTCGTAGGCGAGGCACACGTTCGGGTGATTGATGGAGTGCATCACTCTCGCCTCGCGCTCGAAGCGCGCCTGCGCGGCAGGGTCGGGGTCGGTGAGGACCTTGAGGGCCACCATCGCCGCCGTCGAGCGGTCCACCGCCTGATAGACCGCCCCGCAGCCGCCGCGACCGATGAGCCCGTGGACCTCGAAGCGCGAGTCGGAGATCCCTTCGGAACGCATCACCGAGAAAGAAACAGCAACCGCCGCGCCAGCGGACGGCCGCGCCAATTGGCCGGGAAATTGGGGTCCTCGGCGCCCCGGGCGGGCGGCGCGTCACCCGTTCGCGACATCGGTCTCGGCCGCCCGGCGACGGCGCTCGTCGTGGTACCTTCCATCTCCTCATGGCGACCGAGCAGACGATCCACCTCGAGAAATACGCCCCCGATGCGAAGGCCCTCGTCGCCGGCGCGCAAACGCTCGCCGACGAGCGCAAGCACGTGCAGGTCGAGCCCATCCACTTGCTCGCACGCGCGCTCGATCGCGATCCGGGCGTGGCCGAGGTCTTCAAGAAGTCCGGCGCCGACCCGCACGACGTCGCGTCCGAGGCCGAGTCGCAGCTGCAGAAGCTCACGAAGGCCGGCACCGGCCTCGCCTACCTCTCGACCGCGATGCTCGGGCTCCTCCAGCGCGCGGAGAAGGACGCGGAGAAGGGCAACGTCGGCGTCGAGAACCTGCTGAACGCGCTCTCGCAGGAGATCCGCGGCCCGGCCGCCGTCGTGCTGCAGGCCTTCTCGCTCGGGCCGGGCTCGTTCCGCCCGCACATGGCGGCGCTGAAGACGGTGCCGCGCGAGACGGTCACGTCGAGCTCGAGCAGCAACGCAGAGGGCGCCGCTCGCTTCCTCAACGACTGGACCGCGCGCGCGAAGGAGAAGGGCTTCGATCCCGTCATCGGCCGCGACGTCGAGGTGCGCCGCCTCCTCCAGATCCTCGAGCGCCGTCAGAAGAACCACCCGCTCCTCGTGGGCGAGCCCGGCACCGGCAAGTCCGCCATCGTCGGCGCGCTCGCGATGCGCGTGGCCTCGGGCGACGTCCCGCAGAACCTCTCCCAGCTCGCGATCCTCGAGCTCGAGACCGGCCTCCTCGTCGCCGGCGCCAAGCTCCGCGGCGAGATCGAGGACCGCCTCAAGCAGGTCATCGCCGCCATCAAGGGCAAGGAGTCTCTCCTCTACATCTCCCAGCTCGAGTCGCTCCTCGGCTCGGGCGCAGGCGGCACCGGCGTCGGCGATCTGCTGAAGCCGCTCCTCGCGCGCGGCGAGGTGCGCCTCCTCGCGTCGACCACGCCCGAAGGCATCCGCAAGCTCCAGGAGAAGGACCCGAACCTCCTCCGTCGCTTCACCGTGCTCACGATCGATCCCGCGACGCCCGAGCGCGCGGTCGAGATCCTCCGCGGCATCGCCACGCGCTACGAGACGCACCACAAGGTGCAGATCGGCGACCCCGCCATCACCGCTGCCGTGCGCCTCGCGAAGCGCTACGTGCAGGAGCGCGCGCTGCCAGACAGCGCGATCGACCTCCTCGACGAGGCGGCGGCGCGCAAGCGCGTCGAGATCGACGGCCTCCCCGCGCACATGGACGACGCGATCCGCCGCGTCGCCTCGCTGAAGGCGCAGCTCGAAGGCCTCCGCGACGACGTCGACGCGATGAGCACGAAGACACGCGAGCGCCTCGAGAAGGAGATCCGCGAGCTCGAGCCCTCCGTGGCCGAGATGCGCCTCAAGCTCGAGTCGCGCCGCGGCGCGATCGCGGCGCAGAACGCGATCCGCGAGGAGATGACCAAGCTGCAGGGGCAGCTCGAGCAGGCGCGCAAGGACCAGAACTTCGCGAAGCTCGGCGAGCTCGAGCACGTGCAGATCCCCGAGGTGCGACGCCGCCTCGACGCCGCCGACGCCGCCGTCGCGAGCGCAGGCCTGAAGGAGACGATCTCCAGCGTCGTCACCGAGGAAGACGTGGCGCAGGTCCTCTGCGACTGGACCGGCATCCAGGTCGCGAAGATGCTCGAGGCGGAGAGCGAGAAGCTCATGAAGATGGAGACGCGCCTCTCCGCGCGTGTCGTCGGTCAGGGCGAGGCGGTGAAGGCCCTCTCGCGCGCGGTCCGCCGCGGTCGCGTCGGCCTCCGCGATCCGGGCAAGCCCATCGGCTCCTTCCTCTTCCTCGGACCGTCCGGCGTCGGAAAGACCGAGCTCGCGAAGGCCCTCGCCGAGTTCCTCTTCGACGACGAGCAGGCCATGACCCGCCTCGACATGAGCGAGTTCATGGAGAAGCACATGGCCCAGCGCCTCGTCGGCGCGCCGCCTGGCTACGTCGACAGCGAGGAGGGCGGCTTCCTCACCGAGGCCGTCCGTCGCCGTCCCTACTCCGTGCTCCTCTTCGACGAGGTCGAGAAGGCCCACGCCGACGTCTTCAACCTGCTCCTCCAGGTGCTCGACGACGGTCGCCTCACCGACGGCCGCGGCCGCACGGCGGACTTCTCGAACACGGTCGTCATCATGACGAGCAACATCGGCTCGCAGCGCATCCTCGAGACGGATCCGAAGCTCTTCGAGTCCGACGAGGGCCGCGAGGCGCTCCGCGACGTGCTGCGCGAGGAGCTGAAGAACTTCCTCCGCCCCGAGTTCCTGAACCGCATCGACGACGTCATCATCTTCCGTCCCCTCTCGAAGCCGGACCTCCGCGGCATCGTCGACATCCAGCTCCGCAAGGTGGAGAAGCTCGTCGCCGATCGCGAGCTGCGCCTCGAGCTCACCGAGGACGCGAAGATGCGCCTCGTCGACATCGGCTACGAGCCCGCCTTCGGCGCCCGTCCGCTGAAGCGCGCGATCGTGAAGGCGATCCAGGATCCTCTGGCCGAAGAGCTCCTCGCCGGCGGCTACACCAACGGGAGCACCGTGAAGTGCGACGTCCACGGAGATGACGGCTTCAAGTTCGTCAAGATCTGACGGGTCTCGCGCCCTCCGGACGATCGCCGTGGTCTGCGCAGCCGCGGCGGTCGTGGTGTCGTGCGGGGCCTTCGGCGCGGACGGCGACGACGACGACGACGCGCCCGCGCCGGCGAAGGCCGACGGCGGGAGCGCGCCCGATCGCGCCACCCCGAGCGACGCGACCAGCGACGACGTCGCCTCGCCGAGCGACGCGGGCCCGGACGCGGCGGAGCCCGGCCCGGCCTCCTGCGACGAGATCCTCATCCGGAACCTGAAGCCCGAGGAGGGCGACACGTGCATCGGCAACAAGACGCTGCTCTCCGTGCCGGGCGGCGGTGAGCCGGTGGGGCTTCCGTTCGTCAACATCGGCACCGGCGTGTGCGGCGCAGTCCAGGCCGGAAAGAAGGACTCCTTCCAGGTCCCCCACCTCGCCGGTCAGTGCATCACGATCGAGTTCGTGCCCTCGAGCGACAAGGCCAAGCTCACGCTCGCCAAGGGCCTCACGGGCACCTTCCCTTCCGGGGGCACGTACACGGGAGGGGCACGTCGCGTCGTCGCGAGCATGCCCCTCACCACGCTGACGCTCGACCTCGAGATCACGAGCCCGGACGCGACGACCTACACGCTCGCCGTGTTCTGACGCCCCCGGGTTCTCGATCTCGTAGATGGTCATGTTCTCGCACGCGGGCGATGTCGAGAGTCCGAACCGATAGAGCTTCAGCGTGAGCGACGCCTGCACGGTCGGCGTCTCGCCGCTGCTCGACGAGCCGCCGACACCGCCACCTCCGGGCGGCTCTTCGCGAACGACGTGGCCGGCACGATGAGCCCGACAAACGGAGGCAATCGTCCGCCGCATGTGCCAGGATCTGGGGCATGCGGCGGTGGCTTCTCGGGCTCGTGGGCGCGCTCGCCTTGATGGCGGCGTGCTCCTCTTCCGACGACGATGCGAGCTCGAAGGCCGGCCTCGCGTGCGACGCGGGCGTGTGTCCAAGCGGCTCGTCCGGCGCGACCTCTTCGGGTGACATCCCCGGCGGCGAGGGCGGCACGGCGAGCGCGTCGTCCTCGTCGTCCGGCGGCACGCCGCCCGAAGCGGGGAGCGTCCCGGGCACGCTTCCGGCCGGGCTCGCGCCGAAGATGCTCCTCGGGCTCTTCGAGGATCTCGGCCAGCCCTGGATGAAGAACAGCGGCGTGCCGTGGAACGCGCGCTATCGCTATCTCGTCAAGGGCTGGGAGAACAACTTCGGCTACGGCCCGCACGATGGCTCGTGGGCCCGCAGCTACTGGGAGGAATGCGACAAGCTCGGCGCGGTGCCCGCCGTCTCGTACTACGTGATGAACGGCGAGCCCGGCGGCAGCGAGTCGAGCTTCCTCGCGAAGGCGCAGAACGTCGGGACGATGACGAGCTACTTCAGCGACTTCAAGCTCCTGATGCAGCAGGCGAAGCAGTTCGCCAAGCCGGTCTTCATCATGCTCGAGCCCGACGGCTACGCTTTCCTCCAGCAGCAAGCGAAGAACGATCCGAAGACGGCGGCCGCCGTCGCCTCGACCGGGCTCCCCGAGCTCGCCGGTCTGCCGAACACGGTCGAGGGCTGGGGCCTCGCCTTCCTCGCGATCCGGAAGGCGGTCGGCGCGAACAACGCCATCCTCGGCATGCACATCTCGGCCTGGGCCTCGACCAAGGACGTCTCGTACGTGTCCGTGACCGACCCGCTCGAGCCCGAGATCGCCAAGGTGTACGACTTCCTCGCCCCGCTCGGGCTCTCCCCGAACGTGACGGGCCAGACGTACGACGTGCTCGTCGGCGATCCGCTCGATCGCGACTCGGACTACTACCGGCTCGTGAAGGCCGACCCGAACCGCTGGTGGGACGAGAAGGAGTCGGCGCCCGTCGCGTCGCGCAGCTTCAATCGCTACGCGGAGTGGCTCCGGCTCTGGAACGTGAAGACCTCGAAGCGCTGGGTGCTCTGGCAGATCCCCGTCGGCAACTCGAATCACCTCAACGTGAACAACGACGGTCAGCCGCGCCAGGGTTACAAGGACAACCGTCCCGAGTACTTCCTCGGCCCCGACCGCAGCGCTCACCTCGAGAAGTTCGCGAAGAGCGGTGTCATCGCGCTCCTCTTCGGCGCGGGCCTCGGCGGCATGAGCAGCTACGAGAACGACACGTACACCGACGGCAAGCTCTTCATGCAGACCCACGCCGCCGAGTTCTTCAAGGCGGGCGGCTTCCCGATCGCGCCCTGACCGATCGCGCCCTGACCGATCGCCTCAGACACGCGACAAGCCGAGCTGCGTGAGCAGGCGGACGAGCGCGGGCTGGCCGCTCGTCTGCGTCTTTGCGAAGACCTGCCGGAGCTGCGCGCGGACGGTGTTCCATGCCGTCCCGAGCTCGCTCGCGGCTTCCTTCGGCGCGCAGCCACCGCCGACGAGCAGCGCGACGCGTGCCTCGGAGAGCGTGAGGCCGTAGATGGCCATGAGGAGCTCGACGGGCGGAAGCACGCGCGCCGAAGGATCGGTGACGAGCAGGAGGGTCGAGCCGCGCGCGTTCGTGATCCCGAACGCACCCTCCTCGCTCGGCAAGCGCAAGGCGACCACTGCGTAGCTCTTGGCGCCGACGCGGAGGCGCGCGGGTTTCAGCGTGGCGACGACCTCGCGCAGCGGGCGGCTGTCGATCGAGACCCCGGCCGCGATCATCCGCGTCGCGGCCTGGTTCTGGTGGAGCACGCGCCGTCGCGCGTCGAGCACGATCGCGCCGACGGGGAGCCGGTCGACGAGAGACCAGGCAGTACGCTCCCCCTCGCGCGCGTCGCGAAGCGCCTCCTCGACCATGAGCACGCG
Organism: Labilithrix sp.; assembly: GCA_046351255.1. Classification (GTDB taxonomy): domain Bacteria; phylum Myxococcota_A; class Polyangia; order Polyangiales; family Polyangiaceae; genus Labilithrix. Next base: position 88,656 of record JAXLYU010000017.1, on the reverse strand, counting down.
CTTCAAGTGGGGCATGAGCTGGCCCACGATCACGGCGTGCTGATGGCCGTAAGGTCGCTGCCCGCGCTGCTTCATCGTCGCGAACGAGATCATGCGCAGCGGAGTGAGCGAGACGACCCCGCCCACGAGGTCGTCGATCTCGAAAGGCGCGCACAGCTCGTTGATGAAGGAGCTCTTCCGGCGCACATCCTCCTCGAGGAAGCCGTCGCTCGTGTTGAAGTCACCGGGCCGGAACGCGCGCGCCTTCACCGCCCAGATGTCGTCCTGCCAGTAGTGTGCGAGGTACGCGCTCTCCCAGGCTGGCTCGAGGCCGAACCACGTCTGCTTCACGTTCGGCGTGGCGAACGACTCGAAGCGCACGCCGCAGGCCGTACCGCCGATCACCTCCGCGACGCCGCGGAGCGCGGAGGACCACTTGGCGCCGTCGAGCGCCGCCTCGTAGAGGCAGTCGGTCACGGTGCGGAACGACTCCTCCTTCGATGGCGCCATGGGCACCTCTGCATTACACCTGCGTCCCTGCACGTCGTCCATCCGGACGATGCGAATCGGGCTAGTGAGCACGTAGATGCAAGGGAATGCATCTTCTCCACCCCCGACTCTTCGCCGCACTTCCCCTTCTCGCCCTCTTCTTCGCTTGCAAGGAGGAGAGCGTCGACGACGGCAACCCTGGCACGACGCCAGACGGCGGGAGCTCCGGCTCGACCAGCGGCGGTGACGGCGGAGGCGGCGGCAGCGACGGGGGGACCTCGGGCACGATCCCGACCGCGTCGCTGACCTGGACGAAGGGCACCGTCACGGGCCCCGACCTCGCCACGATCGGCGGCATCGCCGCGATGGCGTTCGGCGGCGGGAAGTTCGTGGCGCTCGCGAAGGCGAGCTCGCCCGCGCTGAACAAGAACCAGTTCGCGCTGACGAGCGAGGACGGCAAGGCCTGGACGCAATCGGCCGCCTTCCCGCTCAACTATCGCATCGCGAGCCTCGTCTACACCGGCACGGGCTTCGTCGCGTCGGGCACGATGCCGAGCGAAGACGGCGCGAAGGCGGTCTACGCGACCACGACGGACGGCGTGACGTGGACGTTCAACGAGATGGTCGGCGTCGACCCGGACAGCGCGAACGTCGTGACGGCCGTGGAGACGAAGCTCCATTTCGCAGGCGGCCTCGGCAAGATGGCCTTCGAGACGAATGGCGCGCTGGCCGGCTACACGAGCCCGTTCGTGGGCTCGAACGCGCTCGCGTCCTGCGCCATCGGCTCGCGGGTCATCACGGCCGGCCAGGCGGACGCGTCGAAGAGCACGGACCCGCTGTTCACGTACACCGACGACGTCACGAAGGCAGACGGCTGGAAGGCCGGCATCGAGCCGAGCGTGACGGCCCGCGAAGCGAATCGCTTCCATGGCCTCGCCTGCGACGCGGATCGCCAGCTCGCGGTCGGCGCGGGCAACGAGCTGTGGGTGAGCACCGACCGGGGCGCGACGTGGGCGGTGGGCAATCCGAACGGCGACTCCACCACGTGGCAGAAGATCGTGAAGGCGAACGGCACGTACGTCATCGTCGGCTGGAAGGCGGCCTACGGCGTCACGACCACGGGCCGCGAGCTCGCCACCGGCAAGATCAACGACGGCGAGCGCAACTTCGAGAGCGCGGCGACGAACGGCACGATCGTCGTCGCCGGCGCCGGCGGCCTCTACAACGAGCCCGTCGCCGCCGAACTCTGGTGGACGCAGCCGTAGCCGCTACTTGCTCACTTCGGTGAGCGCGGCTTCGAGGCGCGCGAGGCCCTCGGCGATGATCTCCGCCGTGACGCTGAGCGTCGGGCGGAAGCGGAGAGAGCTGCGGCCGCACGCGAGGACGAGCATGCCGTCGGCGAAGGCGCGCTTGATGGCGGCGTCGCGCGTGGCTTGATCCGGGAGGTCGATCGCGCAGAGCAGGCCCTGACCTCGCGCGTTCGAGACCATCTTGTGCCGCTCCTGGATCTTCTGGAGGCCCGCGAGGAGCTCGGCACCGCGCACCTCGGCGTTCGAGAGGAGGTCCTCGTCCACGATGATCTCGAGGATGCGCGTCGCGCGTACCATGTCGACGAGGCCGCCGCCCCACGTCGAGTTGATGCGGCCCGGCTTCACGAAGACGTTGTTGCCGACGTCGTCGATGCGCGGGCCGACCATGATGCCGCCGACCTGGAGCTTCTTCGCGAAGACGAGGATGTCCGGCATCACGCCGTGATGCTGGTACGCCCACCACTTGCCCGTCGCGCCGACGCCGGTCTGGACCTCGTCGTAGATGAGGAGCGCCTCGTGGGCGTCTGCGAGATCGCGGAGCGCCTTGAAGAAGCTCGGGCGGAAGTGGTGGTCGCCGCCCTCGCTCTGGATGGGCTCGATGATGATGGCGGCGATCTCGTGCGGCTTTCGCGCGAAGGCGGCCTCGGCCTCGGCGATCGCGTGCGCCTCGCGCTCCTCGATGTCCTTCATGTGCCGATCCATCGGGAACCGGATCATCGGCGACGGGATGCGCGGCCAGTTGAACTTGGGGAAGTACGCGACCTTGTTCGGGTCCGTATTCGTCAGGCTCATCGTGTAGCCGGAGCGACCGTGGAAGGCGTGCTCGAGATGGAGGACGTCGTACCCTCGCTCGCCGCGGCCGGCGGCGATGTTCTTGCGGACCTTCCAGTCGAACGCGGTCTTCAGCGCGTTCTCGACCGCGAGCGCGCCGCCCTCGATGAAGAAGTACTTCGAGAGCTCCGGCGGCGCGCACGTGCGCTCGAGCGTGTCGACGAACTCCGCGAAGTACGTCGTGTACTTGTCCGAGTTCGCGACCTTCACCGCGGAGACGGCGAGGAGGCGCTCCTTCGTGCGCTCGTCGAGCAGGCCCGGATGGTTGAAGCCGAGCGGGTTCGACGCGAAGAAGGCATAGAAGTCGACGAGGTCCCGGCCGGTCAGCGCGTCGCGGACGAGCGAGCCCCGACTGTTCTCGAGGTCGACGACGAGCGGATAGCCATCGACGAGGATGTGCTTTCGGAGCGTGTCGTGAACGCTCGCGCTCGGGATCTGCGATCGACGAAACATTTCCGATCTTTAGCACGACACGGAGAGCGTGGGCCGTTCGAGCGAACGGCGCTGCTCCTCGGTCACGTTCAGCCCGAAAAGGCGGAGCTCTCGGAGGCGCGGGGCACGCGCCGCCTGCTCGATGGCCGCGAAGTCCACGGGCCCCGGCGGATGGATCTCGAGGAGGCGGGGCACCCAGCCGTCCCCCTCGCGGAGCAGATGCTCGAGCGCCTCCGCCTCGATCTTCAGCACGTCGAGGTCGTCGAAGCCCGCCCCCGCCACGATCTGCGCGTGCTCCAGCGGATCGAGGAACGCGCCCCGCGCGTCGAGCACGCGAATGCTCCACCAGCGCTCGTCGCCGATGGCGGGCGCGACGACGCCGCGCTCGCGCCGCGTCAGCTCCGCCTCGACCACGAAGCCGCGCCGCCACCGCCGCGTGCGCGTGACGTACGCGACCGCCCCGAGCCACTGGAGCTCGTGTTCCCGCAGGAGCTCCGCCTCGCGCCGGCGGCTCTCCTCCGTCCGGGGCCCGCACTGCAAGACGATGAGCTCGCCGCGCGGATCGCCTCGCTCGAGGAGCCAGTCCGCGTAGACGAGCCGCGGAGCGTCGTCGTCGGGCGCGGCGCGGATCGCGGCGAGGTGCTCGTCGTGGTCCACCGGCTCCGGGCGTGGACGCTTCCTTCGATCGGGCGCGTCGAGGAACGGGCCCTGGAGCTCGTGCGCGAAGGTCGGCGCCGTCCCGCGTGGGTTCCAGCCTGCCGCGCGCGCCTCCTGTACGAGCCGCCGGATGAGGGAGGGGAGGACCAGCACGCGGTGCGGAACGCCGGCGACCAGGGACGTGCCGCGATCCGGCGCCTCGAGACGCACCGCGATGCCGATGCCGCCGTCGTCTCCGATCGACGACCAGCGGTACGTCTCCTCGTCGACCACGATGCGTCGGTTCTTGACGTTCGGCATCGCGCTCTCACTAGGATAGCGCTCGATGGACATCGCATTCTGGGCCAGCCGCTGGAACGAAGGCCGCATCGGTTTTCACGAGGGAAAGGCCAACGAGCTCCTCGTCCGCTTCGCGGGTGAGCTCGGCGAGGGCCGCAACGTCCTCGTCCCGCTCTGCGGCAAGGCGGAGGACATGGCCTACCTCGCCGCGCGCGGCCACCACGTGGTCGGCATCGAGGCGATCGAGGACGCGGTGAAGCAGTTCTACGCGGAGCACGAGCTCACCCCCACCGTGCGCGCGGGCAAGAGCGCGACGATCTACGAGGGCGCGGGCATCACCATCCTGTGCGGCGACGTCTTCGGGATCGCCCGGGAGGACACGGGCCCGGTCGACGCGCTCTACGATCGAGCGGCGCTCATCGCGCTGCCGCCCGACCTCCGCGCGCGTTATGCGAAGAAGGTCACGGAGCTCATGAGCCCCGGCGGCAGAGGGCTGCTCATCGCCCTCGAATACGCGCCGGGCACGCACCCGCCTCCCCCCCACGCCGTCTTCTCCGACGAGGTACGTGCACTATACAACAATGTGATCGCGCTCCACCACGCGCCGGCGCGCGACGACCGCTTCATCGATGGCAAGGACGCCTGCTACCGGCTCGACTTTTGAAACGGCCCGCGCGCGGGTCGGTTCGGCGAGCCCGAGTGGTGACGAGCTCTACGCGCGGGTCACTTGCTGCACGCGTCGAGCGGGTGCTCCTCGCACTTGCCGCCCGCACACACGAAGCCCTGCGTGTACTCGGGGCCCGTCTCGTCGTTGCACGTCTCGCCGGCGCGCGCGTCGAGGACGCACTTCTGGTCGCCCTTCGGCCCCTGACACGAGGTGCCGGCGGGGCAGATCAACGCGACCCCCTCGCACCGCCGGCGCCTGGACCCCGGTGCACGCCGCGCTCCGGTAGACCTCGAGGCACGACGCCGGAATGGGCGTCGTCGTGTAGCCCGGCAGCTTCCTCTGGTGCTCGCAGAGGATCGTCTCGGCGCTCTCGCAGGTCGTCTCCTCGATGAATCCCGGGAGGCACCGCTTGCCATAGGCGCACACCGCTGCCGCGATCGCGGCGCATGGGCTCCCGCCGACGGCAGGGAGGGGGCGAGGAGATAGCGCCGGATCATCCCGGTCAGAATAGCCCAGTTCCAGCGAAATACGCTACGGTGGCGGCGCTCTATGCGGATTCATCTGGTCGGCGTGGCCGGCACGGGCATGGGACAGCTCGCGAGCCTCCTCAAGGACGCGGGCCACGACGTGAGCGGCTCGGACGTCTCGTTCGATCCGCCGATGGGCCCCGCGCTCGAGGCGGCGGGCATCCGCTGCGTGCCGGGCTGGAAGGCCGAGAACGTCGGCGCCGATCTCGAGCTCGTCGTCATCGGCAACGCGATCCGCCGGGACAATGTCGAGGCGGTGCGTGCGGAGGAGCTCGGGCTCGTGCGCACGAGCATGTCGGGCGCGCTGCGAGAGCGCTTCCTCGAGGGCAAGCGCCCGCTCGTCGTCACCGGCACCCACGGCAAGACGACCACGAGCGCGATGTGCGCGTGGATCCTCGAGACGGGCGGCCTCGAGCCGGGCTTCTTCATCGGCGGCCTGCCGAAGAACTTCAGCGGCGGCGCGCGGCTCGCGGGCTCGCGGCGAAAGCTCGTCGGTGGATCGGCGAAGCCCGCCCCGTTCGTCGTCGAGGGCGACGAGTACGACGCCGTGTTCTGGCACAAGGAGCCGAAGTTCCTCGACTACATCGACGCGACGAGCACCGTCATCATCACGAGCGTCGAGCACGATCACATCGACATCTACCCGACGGACGCGGTGTACGAGGCCCAGTTCGTGAAGCTCGTCGAGCGCATCGGCGCGGACGGCCTCATCGTCTGTGACGCGCGGGATCGGCGCGCCCGAGAGATCGTGACGAAACACGCAAAGGCCCGCGCTGCGTTCTACGCCCTCGACGGCGATGACACGGGCGACGTCACTCCGACCTGGCTCGGCGCGATGGTGCCGGCGGAGCGTGGTGCGCAGCCATTCGATCTGTTCCTCGGCGGCTCCGCGGGCGGGCGCTTCGCGCTCAAGGTGCCGGGCGCGCACAACGTTCGCAACGCGATCGGTGCGCTCGCGGCGTGCGCGGAGGGCTTCGGCGTCGACATCGAGAAGGCGCGCGCCGCGCTCGCGAGCTTCGAGGGCGTGCGGCGCAGGCAGGATCTCATCGGGGCGCCGCGCGGGATCAGCGTCTACGACGACTTCGCTCACCACCCCACCGCCGTCGACGAGACGCTGCGAGCGCTCAAGTCCCGTCATCCGAGCGGCGCGCTCTGGGCCGTGTTCGAGCCACGCAGCGCCACCGCGTGCCGCAACCTCCATCAGACGGAGTACGAGACCGCGTTCCGCGCCGCAGACCACGTTCTCTTCGCGCCGCTCGGCCGCACGAACATCCCGGAGGCGGAGCGCCTCGACGTCGCGAAGATCGCGCACGCGATCGGCGCCCACGCCGAGGCCTCGCCGAGCGTGGACGCGATCATGCAGAAGCTCATCGCGGAGGCGAAGCCCGGCGACACGATCGCGCTCCTCTCGAACGGCGCATTCGGCGGGATCCATCAGAAGCTCTTGGCCGCGCTCGCATGATCGAGCGCGCGGAGCTCGAGCACGTGCTCGCGGTGGCACGCGCCGCCGCCGGGGAGGCCGGCCGGCTCGTGAGCGCGAGCTTTCGCAAGGGCATCGCCGTCGAGCGGAAGGGCGCGAACGACCTCGTCACCGCCCTCGATCGTGCGAGCGAGGAGCTCATCCGAACGCGCCTCGGCGCCGAGCTGCCCTACGCGATCGTCGGTGAGGAGGCCGGTGGCTCACCGAAGGACGGCGTGGGGCTCTACGTCGATCCCATCGACGGCACGACGAACTTCGTCCACGGTCACCCCGTCTGGTGCATCTCGATCGGCCTCGTCGATCACGGCGTCCCCGTCGCGGGGCTCGTCCTCGCGCCGGTGCTCGGCCTCGAGTGGTCGGGCTGGCACGCCCGGGACGAGCGGCATGCGGAGCGTCGCGCTCTCGGGAACGCGTTCGTCGAAGGGCAGACCGCGCCCTGCCGGGTGACTGGCGTGGCGACCATCCCCGAGGCCTACCTCGCCACGGGATTCCCTTACGATCGGCGGACGAGCGACGACGACAACTTCCGGGCCTTCTTCGCGATCAAGAAGGAGTGCCTCGCCATCCGGCGGTGCGGTTCGGCGGCCATGGACCTCTGTTTCGTGGGGGACGGGACCTACGACGGGTACTGGGAGCGGAAGGTCGGCACGTACGACGTGGCGGCCGGCGCCGCGATCGTGCTTGCGGCTGGGGGTCGAGTGACCGATTTCACCGGTGGAGCGGACTACCTCTCGGCAGGGCGCATCGTCGCCACGAACGGTACGTCGCTCCATGACGCCCTCCTCGCGACCCTCGCCCACACGGAGTGCCACACCACCTGACAGGGTCCGTTCGGCCCCAGGCGAAAGCGGCCCGCTTGCGGCGGTATTCCGCTAGGATTCGGACAATGGCGATTTTCGCGATCGGGGACGTCCACGGTTGCGTCGAGGAGCTCGAAGAGCTGCTCGGCATGCTTCCGCTGAAGGACGAGTCGACCGTGATCATGCTCGGCGACTACATCGATCGCGGGCCCTACAGCCGGCGCGTCCTCGAGACGCTCATGGAATGGCGGCAGCGGCACAACTTCGTGACGCTCTCGGGCAACCACGAGGAGATGCTGCGCGAGTTCCTCGACGGCTCGAACCCGCAGCGCGTGGCGCGGTTCATCCTCAACGGCGGCTCGTCGACGCTCGCCGACTTCGCCGACGAGCACGGCGAGTGGGTGGTCCCGAAGGCTCACATCGAGTTCCTCGAGAACCTGAAGCTGTGGCACGAGACGGACGACCACTTCTTCGTCCACGCCGGCGTCCCCGACATCTCTCTGAAGGAGCTCGATCCCGTGCGCGATCGCGACGAGCTCCTCTGGATCCGCCGCGCGTTCATCAACAGCACGCGGCGGTGGGAGAAGCGCATCGTCCACGGTCACACGCCCGTGAACGCGGTCGAGGTGAGCGCGGCTCGCATCAACGTCGACACGGCCTGTGCCTACGGTGGCTTCCTCACCGCGATCGAGCTCCCCAGCCATCGCATCTACAGCGTCCCCCGCAAGACCGGCCTCCGCCCGGCGTTCCTCCGCGACAAGACCTCGCGCCGTGCCGCCGTTCGTTTCAGCGGCTCGATCCCGGTGACGGTTCACAGCCCCAAGCACGGCGAGATCAAGCTCGAGACCCTCAACTACTCCGAGATCGGAATGCTCCTCTGGTCCCCGGAGGAGGCCGATCGTACGAAGCAGCTCCTCGAGCAGGGCGACTCCGTGAAGGGGCTCGTCGGCGACGGATGGCAGGTGCCGTTCGAGGGCAAGGTCGTCCACTCCCGCAAGCAGAGCGACGGCTGGCAATACGGCCTCGCGGTCGAGCTGCAGGGCTAGACGTGACGGCGGCGACGCGACGACGAAGGCGCTGAAGGGCGACTTCGTCACGCGCACGACCGACGGAGAGTGGTGATGGCGCCCGCGATCTAGCGAGGGGTGGTCGCGGCGAGGAGCGCGACCAGCATGTCCGCCTGCTCCTGCGTCGCGAAGTCCTTCGAGTCGCGCGCGAGCATCTGCATCGAGCGGGCGTGCATCTCGGCGATCTTGCGGAGGCCGCCCGCCTTCGAGACGTTCGCGCCGGAGAACGCGCTGTCGAGGCGCTTCAGCGTGGCCATCGCCGACGCGTACGCGATGACGTCACCGTGGCGCGACTTCGCGATGCGCTCGATGTCGTCGTCGTAGACGCACGGCACCTCCGCGGAGAAGTCGCGGGGGCCTCCCCACGTGAGGTCGTCGACGTGCGCAGACACCGTGAAGTGGAACTTCTCGCCCGGGACCCACGGCGGAACGGAGACGCGCAGCATCTCGGTGCGTGCCTCGCCCGCGCGGACGTTGCCGAGCAGGACATCGCCCGCGTCGAGGCGCCAGACCGCCTCGCCGCCCGATGCCTCGAGCACGTGCGACGGCGCAGGCGTGCCCTGGAAGGAGACCGTGACGCTGCGGAACATCGTGTCTCCCGCGGCGGGGAGCGCGGTGCGGACCTGCTCGCTGCGCTCGTCGAGGTCGTCGCGCCCCAGCGTGGAGACGGCGCTGGCGTGGACGCCGTGCTGCTTGAGCAGCTCGAGCTGCGAGCTCGCGGCGGGGTCGAGGCCCTTGTCCGTCAGCACCAGGACACGCTGGTTCACGTGCTCGCCACCCGCGACGGAGCGTCCCGCGACGACGATCGCGCCCACGAGATCGCGCTTGGCGGTGGCGGTCGCGTGCATCTGCACGCCGATCGCCGCGACCGCCATCGAGCGGTTGCCGGCTGGCATCGACGGTACGATGACGCGCGCGCCGCGCGAGTCGACGATGGTGACGCGGTCGCGTCCGGCGAGCCGCTCGAGCGCGACGTCGGCGAGGGCGGTCGTGTCCGCCGCGTCGCCGTCGATGACGAGCGCGACGTTCTCGCCCCAGCGCGCCGTGCCGTCCGCCGCGGGCGCGATGATGTCGACGCGGACGAGCACCTCGCCGCCCCAGGAGGGCACGCGCGTGTCGCTCGGGCGGAGCACGATCGCGAGGCCCTGGGTGGCGAGGACGTGGGGCTTGCTCGTCTCGCGGAACACGCCGTCCGCGGGGAGGATGAAGCCGATGGGAGCGCGCCACGGCTCGTTCGGGTCCTTCGAGACGACGCGCGTGGGGACGTCGTACCGATCGTGGTACTCGATCTCGCCGTTCGCGTTGACGACGCCTGCGCCGCCCGCGCCCTTCTCGGGCAGATAGACGGTGCCGTCCTTGCCGACGAACGGCCGCTCGCACGCGGTCACCGCGACGAGAGAGAGCAGACCGACGAGGGCAAACGAACGCACGGCTCTAGGAAGTATAGGCACGCGACGTTCGCGCGCACGTACGTGAAGACGCGTTCATCTAGGCCCGCTATTCCCCTCAGTCCAGCAGCGCGAACAGCTCTTCGCGCGTGATGGCCGCTGCCGCACCCGCCTCGCCGAGGGCCACGTCCGCAAGTGCGCGCTTCCGCTCCTGGAGCGCGAGGATCCGCTCTTCGACGGTGTCTTTTGCCACGAGCCGGTAGACCATGACGGGTCGATCCTGACCGATGCGGTGCGCGCGGTCGGCCGCTTGATCCTCCGCCGCCGGATTCCACCACGGGTCGAGCAAGAACACATGGTCGGCGGCGGTGAGATTGAGGCCCGTGCCGCCCGCCTTCAGCGACGCGAGGAGCACCGGCGGACCGCCCGGATCCTGGAACGCGTCGACGACCGCGCCCCGGTCCTTCGTGGAGCCATCGAGCCTCGTGAAGCGGATATTTGCATTTTGCAAGTGGGGCTCGACGAGGTCGAGGAGGCTCGTCCACTGCGAGAACACGAGCGCCTTGTGGCCGTCGGCGGCCGCGTCCTCGAGCGCGTCGAGGAGCGCCTCGACCTTCGAGGACGAGTCCGCCTTCTGTCCCGGCACGAGCGCGGCGTGGCACGAGGCCTGACGCAGGCGAAGGAGCGCCTCGAGCGCGGCGAGGACGCCGCCACCTTCCGCGAGCTTCGCCGCGAGCTCCTTCTTCGTGGCCGCGCGGACCGCGTCGTAGACCACGCGCTCGGAGTCCTCGAGCTCCACATGGAGCACGGCGTCCGTGCGCGGCGGCAGCTCGGGGAGGACGTCTCGCTTCATGCGGCGGAGGACGACGGGCCGGATCTTCGCGCGGAGCCGGGCGGCGGCGTCGCGGTCACCGTTGGCGATCGGCGTGACGTAGCGATCCGCGAAGCTCGAGCGGCCGCCGAGGAGGCCGGGGTTCGCGAAGGTCATCACGCTCCACAGCTCCTCGAGGCGGTTCTCGACGGGCGTGCCCGACAGCGCGAGCTTGAAGTCGGCCTTCAGCTCGAAGGCGGCGCGCGCGGTCTGGCTCGTCTCGTTCTTGATCGCCTGCGCCTCGTCGAGGACGACGGTGTCCCAGGCCTGACTCGAGAGGAGCTCCTGGTCGAGGCGCAGCACGGCGTAGGTGGTGAGGGTGACGTCGGCGCGATCGTGGAGCGCGCGTTTTGCGCCGTGGAAGATGCTCACCTTCAGCGAAGGACGGAAGCGGGCGATCTCGGCCTGCCAGTTGTAGACGACGCTCTTCGGGCACACGACGAGCGTGCGCTTGCCGCTCGGGAGCGAGCAGATGGTCTGCAGGGTCTTGCCGAGCCCCATGTCGTCGGCGAGGACGCCGCCGAGCCCGACGCTTCGCAGGAACGCGAGCCAGTCGACGCCGCGCGCCTGATACTCGCGCAGCGTGGCGTCGAGGTCGTCGGGGAGCGGCGCCTTCGGAATGCCCGCGAAGTCCTCGAGGAGCGGCTTCAGGCGATCGACGATGACGGGGCGCGGCTGATCGAGCGCATCGCATAGCGCGGCGAGATCGACGAACGCGGCCTTCGGCAGCTTCTTCGTGTCGGGGTCGCGTGCTGCGAGGAGATCGGCGACGCGCGATCCGTGCTTCGCGAGCCAGGCCGCGGGGATGGGCGCCCAGCCGCCATCGCTGAGCGGTACGACGTCGAGGCCGTCCTTCCACGCGCGGAGGACCAAGGCCGCGTCGGCGCGCTTCTTCGTGTCACCTTCGCCGCTGGTCAGCTCGATGTCGAACTCGCCCTCGTCACCCGTGATGACCTGGATCGACAGCGGGGCGCCCGAGAACACCTCCGCTTGCTCGTGCTCTCCGATGAGGTCCTGGAATTTGCGGATGCGGTCGGCGAAGCGCGTGGCGTCGGCGCCCTCGTAGTGCACGCGGCGACCGAGCACGAGGTCGAGCTCGGTGCGGAGCCGCTGTACGAGCGCGCGCTCCTGATCGAGCTTTCGCACGGGGACGCTGCCCTTGCCGATGGAGACGACCTGGTCGCCGTCGATGCGCGCGATGGGCGGATCGCCGTACACGAGGAGCGGCAGCACGCTCAACGTGTGACCTTCGACGTGCGAGAGGTCGAGGACGATGCGTGGCCGCGCGTGGACGCTCTTCTTGGCGAGTCGCTTCGCGGTGATGTTCACCTCGATCGTCTTCTCGAGCTCGGGGATGACGCGCGTGACGAGCTCCGTCTCCTCGTGGCGCGAGAACGTACGCACGAGCGGCAACCGCTCGAGCCTCTCGCCCGTGGTGGCCGTCTCGCCGAGCGGACGCAGGACGCCGTCGACCATCGCGACGCCGAGACCGACGACGCCGGTGACGCGTGGGTCCTTGTCGACGCGCAGCGTGAACGCGCCGTTCGGAGCATCCTCCACGGTGGCGAACGGCTTGATGCGCTCGTTCGAGGTCTTGACCGGCTTGCCATCGAGCGTCACGTCCGGCGCGCTCGACAGGGCATCGAGGATGTCGCTCAGGCGCTCGAGCGGGACCTGCTCGCGCGAGGTCGACGCCATGACGCGATCGATCCGCATGTCATCGTGCGTGGGCGCGATCTCCTTGTACTTCACACGGAAGGTGTCCGAGGCGACCGACCCCCGAATCGGCGCGTCACGCACGACGCGCGTGAGGTTGAGCCGGCCGCCAGCGGAGGTGAGTCGATAGCCGATGCTGACGGTCGCGGCCGGCGCGGCCTCCGACCCGGCCGGTGCGGCAAGCTGTCCGCTGTCGAGGGCGATGGCGGCCGCGGCGACGTGGGCGCATGGATCGACCCTTCCGTCGCAGTCACACGACCATTCCTCCTCTTCTAGATAGAGGGTCACCGTCGGTGGGACGGGGAGGCCGCCCGCGCGGACGCGAAGGGTGATTTCCCCCTTTCCTTCCGAGACCTTGGAAACGGCGTTTTCTCTGGCGAGCTTGACGCCCTGGGACCAGATCGCGGGAAGACACGCCTTCCGTACTGTCGCCAGCATCTGGGGCCGTCATTAGCACGAGCTTCGGGCGGGGCTCGGCCGGTCGACAAGGAGCAGCGGATGACGAGGGCGACCGGTCGACTGGTAAGCTGAGCGATCGGGGGTTTTACGTGCTGTCCTTTCTCATCGTTGACGACGAACCGCTGGTGCAGCGCGCCCTGGCGTCGGTGCTGCGCCGCTATGGCGACTGCAGCGCGACGCCCTCCGCTCGCGAGGCGCAGAGCAAGCTCGGCCAGAGCTGGGATGGCCTCCTGCTCGACGTCCGCCTGCAAGACGGCAGTGGTCTCGAGGTGCTTGCAGCTGCACGGAAACGAAGGATACGAGCGCCGGCGGTGGTCCTCTCCGGCCGCGTCGATCACGACATCGTGAACCAGGCGGCGGCGCTCGATGCCCGGCTGGTGAGCAAGCCGTGCGGCACGACGGAGCTCGCGCCGTTCCTCTCGGACGTGCTGCTGCGGAAGACGAACGATCGCGCCCGCGCGGCGGCCACGCGCGCGCGCTACCGCTGGTCGCTCTCCGCGCGCGAGGTGGAGATCCTCGAGCACGCGCTCCGCGCGAGGTCGCGCGAGCAGTACCTGGCGGACAGCGGCATCGCTTCGAACACGTACAAGACGCACGTGCGAAAGCTGCTCGAGAAGACGGACTACGCGAACCTCTCGACGCTCGCGATCGATCTGCTCGGCGAGCGTTGAGCATCAGTTCGTGACGAACACGAAGCCGTTGACGTAGTCGTTGTTGCTCACCGGCGCGACGTTGGGGTTCCCCGCGCCATCGGTGTTGCGCACGCACATGCCGAAGACCCACTCGCCGGCGCCCGGGACGACCGAGCCGACCACCGTGAGGCTGTCGCGAGCGGCGGAGACACGCTGATCGATGAAGCTCAAGGGGTGGAACCCCGTCATCGGACCGCCCGCCGCGGCTCGATAGCAGAGGTCGATCGCGATCGTGGTGGGCGCCGCGCCCGGTGGGAGGCCGAGCGACGCGGTCGCCGTCCCGGTCAGGCGCTGGCCCTCCGTCAGCTTGATCACACCCGTCGGTCCGACGAAGACGAACGAAGTCCCGGGAGAGATGCTGTTCGCCGCGCCCTGGAACGGGAGGACGGCCACGACCCCCGTGTCGCCTTTGTCTCCCTTCTCGCCGGGAGCGCCGGGCGCGCCCGGTTCGCCCGGCGCGCCCTTCTCACCCGTCGCGCCCGGCACGCCGGGCTGGCCATCCTTGCCGTCGGCGCCGCTGCCGGAGCCAGCGGGACCAGGTGCGATCGCGGCGACGTCGCTCGTGCTGTGCTCCTCGGGCTCGCCGCTGCAGCCGAGGGTCGTCGCAAGGAGGAGAAGGGAGAGGGCTCTCAGGGGGCTCATGGTTTGTCCGGTGGGAACGGGTTGCGCCGGGCCCTAGCGCAAGCGGGATACCAGAAGACTCTCCAGTAACTTCATGCACTTACCGACATCTCTGCGGCGTGCGCGCACGTCTACCGCACGCGCGCGCACGCGTCCGGAGTATGCTGGAAGATGCTTTGAGCTCCGCGGAGTCCACCGCCGCCGATTCGACCGCTGCCGAGTCCCCGCTCCCGTGGGGCAAGCGAGAATCGCGCACGGCGCAGCCCATTTTGCATCTCGTGCTCGCGTGGTCGGTCGACGAGCCCGACCGCCTCGGCGAGCTCTTTCCCATCGAGGGGCCGGTCGCGCTCGGACGCGGCACGCCGCTCGCAGACGACCCTGCACCACGCGGTTCGCTCCATCGCGGTCGCCCGGGCACCGCCGTCGTGTGCCCGCCGATCGCGAGCGCGCGCATCTCGCGCCTGCACCTCGTCATGCAACCCGAAAGCGACTCCGCACGCATCCGCAACCTGGGCCGAGCGCCGATGCGCATCAACGGCCAGGAGACCAAGGAAGGCCTCGTCCGCGAGGGCGACGTGGTCGAGCTCCACAACGCGGCCGTCTTCTACGTCACGCGCCGTCCGAAGCACCTCCCCGCTTCGTCACTCTCCACCTCGTTCGCGTTCGGGATGCCGGATCCTTACGGTCTCGTCGGCGAGAGCGAAGCGGCGTGGGCGCTCCGGAGCGCGTATGCCTTCGCCGCATCGACGGATCGCCACGTCCTCGTCCTCGGCGAGAGCGGCAGCGGCAAGGAGCTCGCGGCGCGCAGCATCCATGGTCTCTCCGAGCGCCGCGATCGCCCCTTCATCGCGCGCAACGCGGCCACCATGCCGGACACGCTCATCGACGCGGAGCTCTTCGGCAACGCGAAGAACTACCCGAACCCCGGGATGGCGGAGCGCGCCGGCCTCGTGGGTGAAGCGGATCGCTCCACGCTCTTCCTCGACGAGATCGGCGACCTGCCCGAGAAGTCGCAGGTGCACCTCTTGCGCGTGCTCGACTCGAACGGCGAGTATCAGCGCCTCGGCGAGGCGAAGACGCGGACCTCGGCGTTCAAGCTCGTGGCGGCGACCAACCGCGCCGCCGACTCGCTGAAGCACGACTTCCTCGCCCGCTTCGTCCACCGCATCGACGTGCCCGGCCTGCCGGAGCGACGCGACGACCTCCCGCTCATCGCGGCCCAGATCCTCCGCACCATCGCTGCGAAGAACGCGGTGATCGCGGAGCGCTTCTTCGAGCGGCGTGGCAACGCGATCGCGGAGCCCCGGCTCATGCCGGACCTCGTCGCCCGGCTCCTGCGCCACCCGTTCACGCATCACGTCCGCGAGCTCGAGCGCGTGCTCTGGCTCGCGATCGGCACCGCGCAGGGCGACTTCATCGGCGTGACCGATGCGGTCGACGGCGAGCTCCGCGACTCGGCGGGCTCCGCGACGGAGGCCTCCGAGGTCGACCGCGACACGCTCGAGAAGGCGCTCGCCGACAACGGCCGCAGCCCGACGAAGGCGGCGAAGGCGCTCGGCCTGAAGAATCGCTACGTGCTCATACGGCTCCTGAAGAAGCATGGGCTCTCTGCCAAGAGTGACGACGAATGAGCGCGAAGAATCCCTCCGGGAAGACGGACGCCGACCTGCTGCGCGACACCTTCGAGATCGCGGTCTCCGACGAGCGTTTCGGCGCCCGCTTCTACGCTCGCCTCTTCCAGGCGCACCCCGAGCTGCGGAAGATGTTCTCCCGCAACAGCAGCGGCGCGCAGCAGAAGATGTTCGCGCAGAAGCTCGCCGCGATCGTCGACGCGGTGGTCGAGCCGAAGATCCTGCATGACGAGGCGGTGAAGGTCGCGCAGTCGCACGTCGGCTACGGCGTGAAGCCCGAGATGTACGACTGGGTCGGCGTGATCCTCCTCGAGACCTTGCGAGAGAGCGTCGGGTCCGAGTGGACTCCCGAAGCGGAGCGCGCCTGGCAGGGCGCCTACTCCGCGATCAAGACGATGATCCTGTCCTCGCCCGGATGACGGCGGCGACAATCTCGGACGATCACCGGCGCGCGCTCGCGCGCAACATCGCCATCGGCGGGCTGCTCTTTCCGTCGTTCTTCGGGCTCGACATCTTCGCGGTGCTCACGCTCCATCCGGACGGGAGCCTCCTCCGGGTCGGGCTCATGCGCGTCGCGACGGGGATGCTCCTCCTCGTCTCCTACTTCGTCATCATGCGCACGAGCTGGCCGCGCGTGGCCTACGCGGCAGCGCTCGGCGCGGCATCCGTCAGCGTCGCGCTGCTCGCGAGTGAGGTCGGAGGACCGGGCAGCCCTTACGTGCACGGTCTCACCCTCGTCATCCTGATGCGCGCGGCGATCGTGCCCGAGCCGCTCCACGTATCGCTCGCGCATGGTCTCTTCGTCGCCGCCTGCTATCCGATCACCTTCTGGGTGCTCTTCTGGAGGGGCGCGCGCTGGGATCTGAACTGGCCGTCGATGACCGTCAACTACCTGCTCGTGGTGTCCGCCGCGCTGTGCGCCTGCGCGGCGAGCCACACGAGCTGGCGCTCGCGCCAGCAGCTCCAGCAGGCGCGAAAGCTCGGACGTTACCGGCTCGAGGCTCGCCTCGGTCACGGCGCGCAGGGCGAGGTGTGGCTCGCGCACGACGAGTCGCTCGAGCGTGAAGTGGCCCTCAAGATCCTCCGCGCGAAGGACGCCTCCGCGCAAGCGATCGAGGCGTTCGAGCGCGAGGCGATGCTGATCAGCAAGCTGAAGAGCCCGCACACGGTCCGGGTGCACGACTTCGGCGCCAGCGACGACGGCATCTACTTCATGGCCATGGAGCACCTCGTCGGCCACGACTTCGCGGAGATGGTGAAGCTCTTCGGCCCCGCCACGCCCGCGCACGCGGCGCATCTCGTGAAGCAGGCATGCCACTCCCTCGAGGAAGCGCACGCCGCCGGCCTCGTTCATCGCGACGTGAAGCCGTCGAACCTCTACGCGGCGGAGGTCGGAGAGCAGCGCGACGTGGTGAAGCTCCTCGACTTCGGCATCGCCAGATCGATCCTCGAGGGAGATCTGAAGAAGACGGCGATCCGTGGCACGCCGACCTACCTCGCGCCCGAGGTGGCGAAGGGCGGACCGTCGAGCGTTGCGGCCGATCTCTATGCCCTGGGCGCGACGCTCTACTTCCTCGTCACGGGTACGCCGCCGTTCGTCGGTGACGTCTTCGAGGTGCTGAAGGGGCACGCGCAGGAGATCCCCGAGCGGCCGAGCAGCCGGCTGGGCCGCGAGGTGCCCGCGGAGCTCGAGGCGATCATCCTCCGCTGCCTCGAGAAGGACCCCGAGAAGCGCTGGGCCTCCGCCCGCGATCTCCGGGTCGCGCTCGAGGGCTGCAAGGGCATCGAGCCGTGGAGCGCGGCGGACGCGCGAAGGTTCTGGGAGCTCGAGCGAAAAGAGCTCGTTCGCAAGTGGACGGAAGAGACGGTGGTCTGAGCGTCAGCTCTCGCCGGACGGCATCGGCGGCGGCGGATACGAGACCGGCGCCCCCATCGCACGGAGAGCCGTCGTGCAGTCGTCCGCGACCAGGCGATTGCCGGCCGCGCGCGCGAGATCGCGAAGCTTCTGGTACTCGAGGCGCGCGGCGTCGGACTCGCCGCGCTGCATGTGGAGACGCGCGAGGAGCTGGCGCCCGCCGAGGACGTCCCACGTGAAGTCGTTCGCCTCCGCATAGCGGATGCCCTGCTGGAGCACGCGCTCGGCGCTCTCGTCGCCGGCGAGCGCATCGAGGAACGCGAGGAACATGCGGTTGTGGCTCGCGAGGCGCTCGTAGCCGAGCTCGTCGCAGAGCGCGACCGACTGCTTGAGCGCGCCGTACGCGCGCGGATAGTCCTGCAGCATGACGAGCGAATCGGCGAGGTTGTGCAGGTTGATCGCGACCTCGTACTGGAGGCCGAGGTTCCGCGCGTGGTCGATGGCCTTCTCCGAGTCGATCGCGGCGGCGCGGAAGTCGCGCGCGAAGTAGTCGATGAGGCCCTTCAGCTTGTAGCGCTCGCAGATCGCGGTCGGCTCGTCGGGCAGCACCTCGCACGCGCGCTCGAAGTGGCGAAGCGCCGCCTCGTGATCGCCCATGGCCGCGTTCGACTGCACGAGGCTCACGAGGACCTTGTGCTCCTCCGCCTTCTTCTCTGGCGTGGGCGCGTCGTTGCCGACGATGCGCTGGAGCCGCTCGAGGAGCGCGAGCGAGCGCTTGAAGTCGCCCTGACGGCCCGCGAGCTCCGCGGACGCGACGAGCGCGGACTTCACGAGCTGGTCGCGGCTCCCCGCGATCGCCTCCGCGCTGGTGAGCTGCGCGCGCGCGGCGTCGAACATGTGCAGCGAGCCGAGGATGCGCCCTGCGTCGATGCGGACGCGCACGCGACGATCGTCGCCGGCGTCCGTCCCGGCGGGAGAGCCCGCGTCGACGCGCGCGATGACGCTCTCGCAGATCTCGAGCGCCTCCGGGAGCGCGCCCGCGAAGCGCACCGCCTTCGCGAGGCCCGCGAACCACGTCAGCACTTGCTCCGGCTCGCGGGACTGCAGATCGGAGAGCTCGATTGCACGCGCGAAGTCGCGCGCCGCCGAGTCGTACTGGCCGGCCTCGAGGCGGCGCTCGGCGCTGTTCGCGAACCACACCCCCGCGCGGTCACGTTCGCCCGCGGCGTAGAGGTGGGTGGCGATGCGGGCCGCGTGATCGGGCGACGGCGCCGCCTTCTCGAGCGCGAGGCCCGCGGCGGCGTGCATCTCTCGAGCCGCCTCCGCGGTGAGGGCATCGAGGATGACCTCGCGTACCGTCGGCGAGACGAAGCGGAGCTCGAGCGGCCCCGTCTGCACGAGGAAGCCGCGGTCCTTGAGCACCGCGAGCGACTTGTCGAGGGCGACCATCTTCGCGCCGGTCATCTGACCGAGCACGGACGCGTTGAGCGGATCGCCGAGGACGGCCGCGGACTGCAGGATGGCGCGATCACGGGTGTCGAGGCGGGCGATGCGCGAGGCGACGAGGCCGCGCAGCGTCTTCGGCAGCGAGAGGTCCTGGCCGACGAGCTTCATCGTGACGACCGAGCCGTCCGCGACCGTGACCGCGCGCGCCTCGACGAGGGCCTTCAGGACCTCCTCGATCATCTGCGGATGCCCGCCGGCGCGCTCCTTGATGAAGCGAAGCAGCTCGGGCGGCACGCGCGTCACGCCGAGGCGCACCGCGACGAGCCTGTCGACCTCGTCCGGCTTGAGATCGGTGAGGTCGAGGCGCGTGTGCGACGGGAACTTCTCGAGGAGGTGGCTGAAGCCGGCGCGCGCTGCGAAGACGACGAGCACGCGCGACTGCGGCGTACGCGCGAGCACCGTCTCGAGGAGCGAGAAGCTGTCCGCGTCCATCGAGTGCGCGGAGTCCCACGCGAGCGCGTGGGGCCGGTCCTCGCAGAGGCTCTGTACGATGCGCGTGAAGGCGTTCGCGAGGACGCCCTTCGCGTTGCCGCTGATCGCCTTGGGCGGCGCGTCGGAGCGACTGATGGCGCCGAGCGCGTTGAGGACGGCGCCGATCTCGTCGTCCTGCAGACCGAGCGCGCGGAGGCGCGGGCCGACCTGGCGAATGCGAGACTCGGCGTCGCCCTCCGCGATGCCGCAGAGCGTCTGCAGCATGCCCTGGATGCCGGAGAGCGGGAGGTCATTGCCGCGCGGCAGGCACGTGGCGAGGTACCACCCGACGTTGTAGCCGCCCTTCTGCAGGCGCCGCTCGACCTCGAACAGGAGGCGCGACTTGCCGGTGCCGTGATCGCCGCGAATGGTGAGCACGCTCGCGGTACGGCGCGTGGCGGAGGCGAGCATCTCGCCGACCACGCGGAGCTCGTCGCGGCGGCCGACGAACTTCCCGAACGCCTCGCTGCTTCCGCGCACCTCCTTGACGAGGAGCGTGGTGGTCGAGCTGACGCCTGGCCGGGACTCGGAGAGCGTGTCGAACACGAACAGGTTCCGCACCTGGCGCATCGCCGAGGCGCTGATGGCGCACATGCCCTCGCGAACGCGGGCGAGGTCACGAGCGGTGGCGAGGAGCGAGGTGAGGCGCTCGTCTTCCGTGGGGACGCCGCCGCTGCCGACGTGGATGCGCCCGACGTGGAGACCGGCGCTCGGCTGCTTGCCGCCCGCGATCGAGCGGAGGACGACGAGCGCGCAGCGCGTGGCGATCTCGGTGTCGCGTCCGTCGGGATCGTCGACGCCGAACAGCGCCGTGATGTGCTCGACCTCGCGCGCGAGGATGCGGCCGCCGTACCGGGTGATGGTCTCGGCGGCGCGGTCCCCGAGCGACGCCTCTCCCGGCGGCGGGAGGGAGGAGCCGCGCGTGGCGGGGAGCTCGATGGCGAGGGCGGTGACCTCGCGGCGCTCGCCGAGCTCGGCGGCGCGCTCCACGTCGACGATGGGGACCCCGACCTCGACCTTGGTGACGCTGGGGAACTCGCGGCGTGAGGCCGGGACCTCGACGGGGGTGCGCTCCTGCGAGGGCATGCCCTCCGCATCGAGGACGACGGCCGGCGCGGTCTCCTCCGGGGCGGTGCGATGATTGCCCAGGAAATCCGCCAGATCGTGCGCGCTGAAGCGGCGGCGCTGCGAATACAGGAACGCGAGGAGCGTCTCGTACATGCGGCCCGCGTCGGGGAAGCGCGACTCGGGCTCCTTCGACAGCGCGGACTTCACGATCGCGACGAGCTCGTGCGGGACATCCGGCCGGAGCAGCTCGATCGGCGGATACTCGCAGGCCTCGACGCGCCGGAGCGTCTCGAACGAGGTCGGCGCGGTGAACGGATTCACGCCCGCGATCATCTCGTAGAGCACGGTGCCGAGCGAAAAGAGGTCGCTCCGCGCGTCCACGTTGCCGCCAGACGCGTGCTCCGGCGACATGTACCCGTACTTGCCCTGGAGCCGGTGCGAGCGCGTGTTCTCTTCTTCGGCCGCCTCGAGCGCGCCGCGCGCCTTGGCGATGCCGAAGTCGGTGACCTTCACCTCGCCCTCGAGCGACAGGAGGACGTTCTGCGGCGAGACATCGAGGTGGACGATGTTCAGCGGCTGGTTCTGCTCGTCGCGGCGCCGGTGCGCGTGGTCGAGGCCCTTGGCCACCTCCGCCGCGACGTAGACCGCCATCTCGATGGGGATCGGCGTCTGCGCGCGACGACACCGCGCGAGGAGCGTGGCGAGGTCGAGCCCATTCACGTACTCCATCGCCATGTAGTAGGCGTCGGGCGTGGGCATTCCGCCGTTGACGCTGCCGGGCGCGAGGCCGAGGTCGAAGACCTGCACCACGTTGGCGTGGGAGAGGCGCACCGCGAGCTTCGCCTCGTGGATGAACATGGCGACGAACTCGTCGGACTGCGCGAGCTCGGGCAGGATCCGCTTGATGACGACGACCTTCTCGAAGCCCTCGACGCCGTAGCTCTTGGCCTTGAAGACCTCGGCCATGCCGCCTTGGCCGAGCCTCTCGAGGAGGCGGTATCGCCCGAACGTCGTGTTCACTTAAGCGGCGGAACCGTAGCATCAAGCGGCTCCCGCGTCGTCGTGAGCGGCTCGGTCGTCGGGGTGCGGCTGGTCACCGGCAGTCGGCTCTAACTTTCTGAAATGCGAGGTCATTTCGCCTCGCCCAGCACGGGCGATCGGTGGCTCGACCAGCCACGATCAAATTCGACAGGGTGGATGAGCCCCTCCCCTGGACCACCGCCGATCACGGCAAACGCATGGGAATCACGGAGACCCGAGGCGCCGAGCGACCATCGTCATGGTTCCGCTCCGCGGCACATGGGTTGCTGCCATGGACGGCATGTCCGTCCGCGTGAGCTCGGCCTTTCGTCGGTTGCTTCTTGCGAGCCTCACCACTCTGCCCTGCGCGCTCGCATGCGAGACGCCAGCGCCTGACGATCAGATCCGTCCGGACGATCTGGGGGCGTCGCTGCACGGCCGCAGCGACGGCGAGGACAAGGACAAGAGCAAGGACAAGGCGCCCGGGAAGACGACCCCGCAGGCGAAGCCCGCCCCGAAGCCGGCACCGGCGCCGGCGCCGAGCGCTCCCACGACGGAGGCGCCGCCGGCGACGACGCCGCCGGTCGACACGCCGCCACCGGCGACGACCCCGCCCCCGGTCGCCGACCCGCCCCCGGCCGCCGACCCGCCCCCCGCCGATCAGGGCGGCGGCACGCAGGAGGTCGAGTGCTGCGTGGGCACGCAGTTCATCGTCTGCACCGTCCCGACGGGCGGCCAGTGCGGCGACGTCGATGTCGACCAGGGCTGCACGTTCGAGCCCGAGCTCGACGACATCTGCCTCTGAGGCGAGGTTCGATCCGCTCTTCGGGTTCGATCGGATCTCGGAGATCCGAGGTAACGGCCAGGCGGATCGAGGACGGACCCCGCGCGAGCGCCGAGAAATGCCGGGATCTTCGCGATCCCGGCCGGGCACGGACGGTGCTTCTCCACGCTGGTGATGAACGTCCTCCGCCTCGCCGCTCTCTCCTCGCTCCTCGGTGGTCTCGCCTTCGCGTGTGCGGAGCCGCCCTCGGATCCGATCAAGCCCGACTCCGCCGAGTCGGCCGACGACGACGACAGCGCCGGCGCGGAGGAGGACGAGGACGACACCAGCAAGGGCAGCAGCGCGGCGGGCTCCTCCTCCGAGGACAAAGGCAGCACGAGCTCCGCGCAGACGACGCCCCCCAAGGCCGACCCCGCGAGCACCGCGGACACCAAGACCACCACGAGCTCCTCGAGCGGCGGCGGCGGGCTCGGCGGCATCGTCAACAACCTCCCCTTCAAGCTCTCCGACATCACGAGCAAGCTCGGGGACCTCTCCGGCCTCCTCGGTATCCTCAAGAACCTCGGCGGAGGGCTCGGCGGCGGTGGGGCGGGAAACGGGCTGCCCGACTTCGGCGACTTCGGGGGCTTCGGCGGCGACAACGGCGGCTTCGGCGGCCTCGGTCCGGGCCTCGCCGGCGACCTCGGGGACGCGGTCGGCTGCTGCGCGAACGGGAAGTTCTTCGCGTGCACCAGCAAGGCGACCACGTGCAGCGCCGCGACCGTCAACGGCCCGAACTGCGAGCGAGACTCGTCGAATGACGCCATCTGTCCCTGACTCGTCCGGGCTCTCTCGTCTCGGAGCAGGGCGACAAGCTGTGACGCCGATCCGCCCGCACCCACGTTGACGGTGCAAGCGACGCCGGCGCCGTGAGCGAGATCAGGGCAGCGTGAGCGCGTAGATGCCGGGCTTCGTGCCCACGTCCCGGAAGACGTACGTGTTGCCCGACCAGTCACCGCGCTCGTCCTGCGCGCGCAGGATGGTGGCCGCTGGCTCGAGGCCTCCGCCCTTGAGCGCGTCGACGTAGCCCAGCGTCGAGCGCTCGAGCGCCGTGCCCGGCACCGCGCTCGAGTCGATCGTGAAGACGAGCCCCGTGCTCGCGGGCGAGGGCTCGAGGTCGAGGCCGCCGCCGAGCGGGTGCACGGGATCGACGAGGAGGACCGGCGGGCCGCCCGCGATCGGCACCGCGTAGACTCGGTTGGCGTCCACGTCCGCCACGTCGATGACGAACGCGTGCGTCTGCGTCCCCGTGAGGCCGAAGTACACGTTCGTCGCGCTCGCCCGGAGCGCGCGCGGCGTCCCGGGCGCGGCGAGGTCGAGCGCGTAGAGATCGTTCAGACCGCCCGCGTTCGTCTTCGCGTAGAGGAGCGTCGTCGAGTCCTTCGTCATCACGAAGAGCCGATCGACGCCGCTCGGCAGGAGGTCGGTGACCACGGGCGGGTCGGCGAACGTCGCCTTCTTGAGCGCGCCGCCGACGAGGTAGAGCGCCGCCGAGCCGTCCGGGACGATGCCCAGCGCGTCGACCTTCGCGATCGTGCCCACCACCGTCGTCGCGATCGAGCTCGCATCGACGAGGTGCGCGCCCGCCACCGCGTCGTTGACCACGATCTTCGCACCCGCCGCGTCCGTGGCCCACGTCCCGTCGAAGTCGTTCGCGGGCACGGTGTTGTCGAGGCGCACCACCGCTGCGCCGTCTGCGCCCACCGTGACGAGGCGTGGCTGCACCTGCGTGTCGAGCACTCCCGTGCAGTATGCACCGATGAACGTGGCGCCTCGAAAGTCGAGCCGCGCCGGGCAGTCGAGCGGCGACACGACGAGGTTCATCGCGTTCGCGCCCGCGAGTGCGGGGACGGTCGCGCTCGGCGCCGACATCGGCGTGACCGCGATGTCGGTCGTGTCGAGCGTGGCGTTCACGCTGAAGGCCACGCGCGCGCCGTCCTCCGTCGCCCAGAACATGCCCGCCTGCGTCGGCGTCGTGACCGTCTTCGCCCCCGCGGCCGCGCTCCAGAGATGGATCGCGGGCGCGACGTTGTCCGCGTTCACCCCGAGGTACCACGCGAGCACCCCGCCCCGGAGGAGCACGCCGTCGCCGGAGAAGAGGTCGAGGCCCTTCTGCAGGACCGCTGGACTGCCGCCGGCGACGGGCAGCACCGACAGATCGAACGTGTTCTCGTCGTTGAGCTCGAGGTACGCCACGTGCGGGGAGGCCCCCGTGGTCACGCCCACGAAGCGGGCGCTCGCGGACGCGCGAAGGAGCGTGAGCGTCGTCTGTCGCGCGGGCGGCGGCGCCACGTCGGGCGCGAGCGCGTCGCGCGTGAGCGGCCCTGCGTCGATGGGCTCCACCACCGCGGGGCCGGCCTCGACCGCGCCCGCGTCGGGACAGATGACCGGCGCGATCGCGTCGTCATCGCCGCACGCCGCGAGGAGCGCGAGGAGCCCGACGACGAGCGCGCGCTTCACGGGACCTCCAGCGCGAAGAGCCCCGGGATCGTGCCCTCGTCCTGGTAGACGAAGGAGCGATCGATCCAGCGGCCGGTGTCGACGGTGAGGAGCGCGGTCGCCATCTCGAGCGGCGGCGCCGCCGTCGTCACGTCGGTGTACGCAAAGGTGGCGCGGAACGCCTGCGCGCCCGAGACGGTGCTCGCATCGCTCACGGCGAGGAGACCGGTGCCCTCCGGCGCCACGTTCGCGCCGAAGGCCACCGGCGCGAGCGTGAGCTCGGCGCCGCCGCCGACGGGCTGCGCCTTCAGGACGCCCACGCCGGCCGCCACGTCCGTCCGGTAGATGACGTGCGACGAGCTGCCCGACGCGTCGATGAAGCGAGCCGTCGGCGTCGGAACGAGCGTCATCGGTGCGCCGCCGCTGACGCTCATGTCCTTCAGATCCGTCGACGCGGCCTGCGGATCCGTCGTCGCGTAAAAGACGGTCTTCGAGTCGCGCGTGAGGCCGTAGAGGATGGTCGCGTCGCTCGCGAGCACGACCTCGCCGGAGTCGCCGACGCGGCTCAGGCCCTTCGCGCCGAGCACCACCACGCCCGAGCCGTCGTCGAGCAGGCGCGCGTCGTTCACCTCGCCGAGCGCCTTCGTGTCGGTCGCGTCCGGGCGGTCCACCGTGAGGAGATGCGCCGTGAGAGCGCCCGTGAAGACGAAGGCGTGACGCGCTAGCGGATCGGCGTCGAAGAACACGATGCTCTTGCTGCCGAGGCTCTTCTCGTCCGCCCGCAAGACGGCGCGTCCGTCCGCGTCGACGGTGAAGAGCTTCGACTCGTCGGCGTCGGGCGCGGGCCCCGTGCAGAAGGCCCCGAACAGCGTCTGCGCGTGGAACTCGAGCGTCGTCGTGCACTGGGTCATCGGGGACGCGAGGTTGACCGTGTTCGCACCGCTCAGCGCCGGCGCCTCGGCGGTGGGCGCGGCGGACGACGTCACCGCGATCGGGGTCTCGTCGACGTCCGCCCCCGCGCTGAACGCCACGCGCTTGCCGTCCCGACTGGCCGCGAAGACGCCCGCCGCGGTACGGGTGACGACCTTCTTCGTGCCGTTCTCCGGCGTCCAGATCGAGATCGCGCTCGCGATCCCGTTCACCGTCCTCGAGTACCAGGCCGCCGCGCCGCCGCTCACGAAGGCGTTGTCTTCCTCCGCGATCGCCTTCTGAAGGATGACGGGCGCGCCGCCGTAGACCGGCACCGCGCCCACGTCCGTCGAGCCGTCGGCGTTGAACTGGTAGTAGACCGCGTGCGGCTCGAAATTCGTCGTCACGCCGAGCAGCAGGAAATTGCCGTTCGGGAGGAGCGTGCGGAGCTCCGGCGAATTCACGTGGGCCCGCCGTGGTGGAGGCGGCCCCGCGTCGACCGGCGCCGCCGCCTCGACGACACCGGCGTCGGGGCACGTCACCGGCGCGGCCGCGTCGTCGTCGCCGCACGCGACCGCGGCGGCGATACCGGCCAGGAGGAGCGGCGCCCGGCTACGCATCAGTGGGCGACGTAGATCGGGTTGGAGAACGCGAGCGGCTGGATGGGCATGAACGGCAGGGCGTCGTCCATCGCGCGCTCGCCGCGGGCAATGGCGATGATCCAGTGAGAGCCGTCGGGGATCTTGATCGGAACGTCTCCCTCGAAGCGGAGCGTGCGCGACTGCGCCTCCTCCAGCGTCCCTTCCTCCTTGCCCATCTGGAGCGGATGCGCCGGCACCGCCTGCTTCCAGAGCGACACGATCGCGGCCGCGTTCATGCCATGCGTGCCGGGCGTGGGCGGCGTGGTCCCGCCGATGATCTCGAGCGACGTGAGGTCGATCCACGGCGCCGCGCGCACCTTCAAGTGCGCCGTGACGGACCCGTGATGCGGGAGCTCGTCGCCCGGGTAGGCCTTGCGCCCGCCCTCGACGACCTCGAAGTCGATCATCGGACCGCTCGATACGAAGCCGTGGCCCTTCTTGATGGCAGACACGACCTCTTTCACGTCGATCGGCGCGCCCGTGTCGCCGGCCGCTTTTCCGTCCACGGAGACGAACGTGCGCGGATAGCCCGCCCACTGATACTGAATTCGGTGCGAGTCGCTCGAGCCGGTCGCGGGCAAATGGCGGCCCGCGTTCAGGAGCGAATACCAGTCTTCGATGACGTGCTCGGTGAGCTCGCGCCGGTGGAGCTCGTAGCCGTTGTAGACCTCGAGCGTATCGAACTGCGGAATACCGCTCGCGCCGCGCCCCGACTTGGAGTCGTAGTTGATGATGTTGAAGAAGCCGATGTTCTGCGGCAATCGCGGGTGATTGACCTGGAACACGCGGTCCGCGCCGCCGCGCTTCGAGGCGGAGATCACGGCGTTGATGTTCGTGCCCTTGAACGGCGGGACGCCCGCGCTGGCGGCATATGGGAATACACCGAAGTGGCCAAAGCGCGGATTGTAGGTCGTGACCTCGACCCCGGTGACGGTCGCGAGCTGCTTGTTCACCTTGAGCACGTCGATGTACGGCGCGTAGTCGCCGACCATGTTGTGCTCGGTCGGGACGGCGAAATCGATGCCCGCCGCGACGAGGGAGAGGACGCGGTCCTCCGTGGTGACCGGGCTGTCGAAGCTCGGACGCGCGTGCACGTGCACGTCGCAGCTCACGACGCCGGGCGTCGCGATCACGTGACGGGGCGCGAGCTCGATCTGCTTCGTGCGCCCGCTCGCGATCTCGACCGTCTGGGCGTCGATGCTCCACTCGATGCCTTTCGTGGCGGCCACGCGATAGCGCCCGGACGGGAGCGGCGTCTTGATCTCGCCCTCGAGGACATCCATGAGCGGGCCCGCGCCCGACGCGCGGTAGTCGGGACCGAAGCTCGGATCGAGCGTGCCTTCCACGCCCTTCACGATGAGGCGCGCGATGAGGGGCTGGCCCGTGTCGGCGTCGATGATCTTCACCGCGAGCTCACCGCCGGCGGAGACGTCGAGCTTTAGCTCCCACGGCGATCCCGGGGCAAACCGCACCGGCAGCGACGTGTGCACCGCCTCGAGCGCGGCGATCCACTGCACTGCGCTCGACGGGGCCTCGAGGACGAACCGCCCGTTCGGATCCGCGACGGTGCGGAGGAGCGGATGCCCCTCCTCGTCGAGGCCGATGATGTGCGCGCGCTCCGACGAGCCGGTCACCTGCCCCGTCACGCGGGCGACCGGTACCTTGATGAGCGAGTAGAGGCGACCCCACACCGCCTGGCTCGACGCGCCGACGAGGACGCCGATGTCGAGGCGCGCCGGCTTGCCGGGCGCGGTGCCGGGCGCGCGGCGCATCGCCGTCTCGGTGCGCGACGAGAGGACGAGGCGCGGACGTGCGCCGGGCTGGTCCGTGTCGGGCGCGCTCTCGACGATCGTGAGCGGCCCCTGGCTCGAGAGGAAGGCGAACGGATGCGTCTCGTCGTCGATGACGACCGTGCGAGCCTGAATGTTCGCGGTGTCGCCGATCTCGCCGTTGCCGGGCACGAAGACGGAGCGGCCCTCGGGCGCGAGCCCGAACCGCAGGGAGTAGGTGTGATCCGAGCTGCCGGCCTCGTGCGCGATCGCGAGCGACGCAGTGAGGAGGTCCGACGCCGGATCCATGCGAAGCTCGAGCGTGCCGCTCGCGCGCTCCTCGCCGAGCTCGATCGGGAAGTCGCCGACGAGCGTGTTCTTGTCCTTCACGTGGACGTCGCCGCGACGCATCGCGAGCGGCCGCTCGATGCCGTCGACCACGAGCGACATCTCGATCTCGGCCTGGCTACGGCCGTCCTTCGCCGCCACCTCGATGCGGCCCTGGGTCGGGAAGAGCTGGAACTTCGCCGCCGCGCCCGCGAGCGCGGTGGTATCCCCCGTGCGCGCCACGACCGCGAGCGTGCGCCGGCCTCGCTGCGCGCCGAACGCGAGCGCGAACGCAATGAGCGCCGCGACGATCGCGGCGCCAAACAGGTCGAGTCTCCCCTCTCGGTTCAACCTCGCGATGATACGAGCTTTATGGTGCCGTCGGGTACATTCCGAGCAGAGCGGTGACGTCGCCTGTGCTCAGGGTCTGGCGCTGGCCCGACACCAGGCCTCCCGCGACCCGCTCGATCGTCGGCTTCCCGTTCGCGGAGAACGCGTACGAGTCGTAGTGCATGATCGAGTCGTAGTCGTACGCGCCCGAGTCACGCCCGGCGCTCGAGGCGTACTTGTTGAAGTTGAAGGCCTGCCCGGACGAGATGTTCTCGTAGTTGATCTTCACGTACGCGTCGCGATCCTGGCGGGTCTGCTCGTGATACAGGCCGACGGCGTGGCCGATCTCGTGCACCGTCTGCCCGAACGCGCAGTGGCCGGTGTAGGAGACCGCAGCGAGCGCGGTGGTCGCGGCGAGATCCGTGGCCGTACCCGAGGTGGTGCGGCCGTTCGAGTAGAAGGCCCGGAAGGCGCCGCTCTGCGTCACGTCGACATGCGCCAGGGTCACGCCCGCCGGGATCGCGTACGGCGCGGCCGCCGCGACCGAGTCCGTGACGGTCGTGGTACCGATCGTGAACGTCCCGTCCTTGTAGAAGACATGGGTCTGGTCGTTCTTCGCGATGCCGATGGCGGCCACGTCGTTCGTGGTCTTGCCCGGCGCGAGCGTGTACGGCTTCGGCGCCGCATACTGCGCGAAGCTCGTCGCCGTGCCCTCGCTGACCGTCCCGTCCGTGTACCAGACGAAGAGGTGACCATTGCTCGCGAAGCCCATCTCCACGACGTTCGCGGGCGTGAGCGTACCGGGCAGCGTGTACTTGAAGTGCGACTGGTACTGATCCGTGCGGCTGGCGGAGCCCACGGTCGCGAAGCCGCGCTTGTAGAAGTAGTAGACGCGATCATTCGAGCGATGGATCGCGACGCCGACCACGTTCGACGGCCCCTCGCCCGTCACGAGGTTGATCGTCTGCTTGCCGCCCTGCCTTCCGATCATCGAGGAGCAACCGGTCGACGGGTGGAACGAGACGTAGTCGCTCTGGCTCGTGCGCGGGACGAGGCGCACGTTCGTCTTGGAGGTCCAGTGGGCGATCGCGTCCATCACACGCTGCGTCTCGGGCAGGTCGCTCTGGCCAGCGCCACCTCGGAAGAAGCGGCACCGGCGCGTCTCAACGCGCCGCGATTTCACTTTGGTGCGTCGGTGTAGTTGCGGACTGCAGTCTGCAAGCGACCGTCGAGATTCGCGACGCGACGCTCTTCGCTCGCCGTCTTCTCGATGGCCAGTCGGACCTCCAGGTCGCTGGGACCGAGCTCGCGCTGGAGGCTCTCCCCCCACTCCACGAGGAGGATGCCGCCATCATGGCGTCGCTCGGCGAGGCCGAGGCGGCGCACCTCGTCGCGCAGCTTCGCCGGGTTCGCGTCGTCGCGGAGCCGATAGAGGTCGGCGTGCAGCAACGTCCCGTGCGGCGTATCGTACTCCTGGACGAGGGTGAACGTGGGGCTCGCGATCGCGACCGACGAGGGGACGCCCAGCGCGCGCGCGATGGCGCGGGCGAGGAAGGTCTTCCCTGCCCCGAGCGTGCCGGAGAGGAGCACGAGGTCGCCCGGCGACAGGGCCGCCGCGATCGCGCGACCGAGGTTGCGGGTGTCACGTCGCCGCGCGAGATGGATCATCAGAACCGGACGATGATGCGCGCGGTGCCGCCGCCGAGGACGAGCGTGCCCGTGCCACCCGCGGCGACCGCGAGATCGCCCGCGAGCTCGGCCTGCAGGTTGTCCGTGATCGCGTACGCCGCGAAGAGCGAGCCGTGCGCGAGGAAGCGCGCGGTGGGATCCGCGCCGAGCGCGACGTGCGTGCCGAGGAGGACCTCCGGCCCGACGAAGAGCGGCGCCGCGAGCGGCGCGAGCGCGTAGCGCGCGCCGGCGGAGATCTCGAGCGCGCGGGGGCCGATCGCCTGACCGGTGAAGTTCGCCTTGAGCTCGAGCCCGGGCGCCAGGTCCGGAAGCGCGTAGCCGACGACGCCGCCGATGGGCATCGCCCAGGACGAGCCACGCGCGTTGTCGGGCCGCGCGAGCGCGTTGCTCACGCCGATCGACGCGCCGATCGCGAGCGGATGTCCAGCGCCGTAGACCGGGCGCGGCTTCGGCGGCTCTTCGTGCGGAGGAGGCGGCGGAGGAGGAGGTGGCGGTGGTGGCGGCGGCGGTGCGACGGGCTTCGGCTTCGGCTTCGGCCTGCCGACGCCGGCACGCTCCCACGGGATCTCGGCGTTCGCGATGCCCTCGGGACGAACGAGGAGCGCGATCATCTCCGCGATCGCGTCCGCGTCACCGGGGAGGATCTCGCGCGAGAGGGACTCGACGCGCCCGGTGTTCACCTGACAGGCCTCGAGCTCGACGCGGTACGTGGTGTATCCCTCCTCGGCCGCGCTGGCAGGGTAGTCGTTACGCTCGACACGCGCGACGAGGGTCCAGGGCGCGTTCACCGCCTTGCCGGCCACGATGTACTCGGAGCTCGTGTCGGGGACGCCGTCCTTGACCGCCGCCTCGGCAGACACCATCTCGTCGGGCGTTGCGTACGTGTGGCCCTTCTTCGTCACCGCCTCGCGCGTCCAGCCGCGGGCCTGGTCGAGCTCGGGCCGGGGCAGGTTCTTCGGCGAAGAAAAAGGCAGCACCGCGACCTTGTCCGCCCACGCCGGTAGCGCGACGGCCGAGATGGCAGCGGCGGCGGCAAGAGAGATGAGGACGCGAAGCTTCAACGCGCGCATCATAGCTCAAACGACGACGAGGTCGCCCGGGCGCGGCACGACGCAGAGCGTGGTGCCCTCGAGCTCTCTCTGGACGCCGGCCAGGAAGGTCTCGCGCGGCTTCGGCGCGTGCGACGCGAGGAACGTCGACGCGATCGGATCCGAGAAGTGCGCCTCCGCGTGCGACGGCATGACCACGCGCGAGCCGAGCTGCTTCGCCGCCTCGACTGCATCAGCCGGGGTCATCACGAGCTGCGCGCCGCCCGTCAGGCGGGTGCCGTCGCACGGCAAGATCGAGAGCGTGGGCTTGAACGTCTGGCCGATCTTCGCGATGGCCGGGTTCATCGCCGTATCGCCTGCAAAGTACACGGACTTCTCGCCGCGCGCGAGGACGAAGCCGATCTCGTGGATGTCGTGGAGCGCCTCGACGGCAGTGACGGTCACCTCGCCGAACGTCTTCTTCTCCGCCACCGCGAGGACCGACACGCTGGCAAAGCCGACGCCGCGCACCTTCTTCGCGAGCTCCTCCGTGTCCACGACGACGGCGGCCGTCCGGTCCATCTCGGCGAGCGCGCGGAGGTCGGCGTGGTCCGCGTGGTCGTGCGAGATGAGGATCACGTCGAGCTTGCCCAGCGCCGAGGGGAGCACCGCCGGCGCCCGCTCGTGCGCGAGCGCGCCGAAGGCGGGATCGTAGAACCAGGGGTCGGTGAGGAAGCGCAGGCCACCCAGCGCGACGAGGTGCGTCGAATGGCCGACGTGGAGCACGCCCTCGACGCCACCGCTGATTCGCTTCTGCGACTCCGCATACTCGCTCACGCCGCCCGCGCCGGCGGAGCTGCGATGATCGAAGGAGCCCCGAAACGAGGCATATTCGACGCCGATCCCGCCCGCGAGGAGCGCGGCGCCGCCCGCGAGCATGTTCCGCCGCCCGATCCGCATCACTCGAGGTCGTCCGGCGCGGGCCGCAGATCCGCGCAGCAGCGAAAGCCCGTCGAGTAATCGTGATAGTCGAAATCGTGGGCGGTCGTACGGTAAGCGCAGCCCTCGCCGTTGATGAGCGTGTCGAGGTAATACCCGCCCTGGAAGGTGCCATGGGGGTCGGAGGTCCACTCGTGGAGATTCCCGACCATGTCGTAGAGGCCCCAGTCGTTGACGCAGTCCTTGTGGTCGCCCGTCTTCGCGATCGTGTTCTCGAGGAGGTTCAGCCTCGGGTCGTTCATGTCCGTGTTGGTCACGCCCGCCCAGCTCGTCGCGACCTGCGGATAGAACACGTACATCGGCGCGCTGCCGTAGTCGTTGCAGCGGCGGTCGGCGTGCGTCGGACCGTACGGATAGATCGTGCCCTCGCTGCCCGTGCATGCGAGGCGCCACTCGGCGGCGTTGCAGAGGCGCTTGCCGACCGCGCCGCACGCGTCTTGCGCCTGCGTGCCGCTGATGTACGCCTGCGGGACGATCCCGGCCTTGCTCACCGCGCGATAGCGCTTCGCGAGGTCGAGCACCGTCGTCGGGGGCCACGGCTGTGTGCTGCCGTCGCTCGCGAGCTCCTCGAGCGCCCCCTCCCAGCGGTCGACGCAGTAGCGCTGGTCGACGTTCGCCATCTCGGGCGGACACACGCCGTCCGGATCGCGCTCCGCGACGTCGCCCTCGGTCTGCGGGCGCGGGTGCCGGACCTTCTTCATCTGACGGGCGATCGCAGCGCCGATGGTGCCCTCGGTGCCCGGCGCGCGCTTGGGCGTCGGGCGCACGCGCGTCGCCACGTGGGGCACCACGCGGACCGTCCTGGCGTGCGCAGGGAACGCGGCCACGCCGACGGCAGCCAGGCCCATCAGCATCGAGATCCGCGCTCGCATGGGCGAAAGGGTACCCGATCTTCAGTGTCGGCCCTCTTCGATCAGCTCGGTGATCGTGGGGCGGCGGCGGGCCATGAAGGAATCGTAGCGGCTCTCGAGCGCGCGCAGACGGGATGAGTTGTCCCAGGCGGTGACGGCGATCTCGCGGGCAACGGATCGCGGCGACGCGCCGTCGGGGCGCACCGCGTGCGGCTGGCGCCAGCGCACGACGGCGGATTGCACGCCGGTCCAGAAGCGCTGGCGTGCCTCGAGCGACAGCAGCGCACCGCGACGGATCTGCGCGCGCGACTGCTCCGTCTGGCCGAACTGGGCGAGCGCCTCCTCGAGCCAGGCGCCGTGGTCGACGTCCTGGGCGACGTGGAGATCGAAGTACAGCATCTCCTCGGGCGTGAAGCCGGCGCGCCGGAGGCCGGGGATGACGGAGTCGAACATCTTCGGGATCGCCCACTCGTGGCCCGGGCCGACCGCGCCCAGGCCGACGAGGAACGGCTCCTCCGTCACGATGCGACGGTGCTCGCGGATGAACTCGAGCGCGGGCGGCGGGACCTTGGTGGCGCCCGCCGAGTCCGGCACGGAGCTGCCGCACGCGCGGAGGAAGTGGGCATACAGCGTGGCGTGGTCCTCGCCTTCGGAGCCCTCGCCGTACTCGTCGACGAGCACCTTCGCGAGCCACAGCTTCGCCTCGCTCGACGGCGCTCGAATGAGGAGGCGCTCGAGGTAGTTCGTGAACACGCAGACGAGCGAGTAGTGGTTCTCGCCGAAGACGCGATGGTCCTCCTTGGAGAACGGCGCCGTCGCGATGCGCGCGAGGAACAGGTGGTTGACGCCCGGATGGGTCTCGATCTCCGTCCGGAGCTTGGCGAGGAACTCGCGTACGGTGGAGGAGCTGCTCATTCCGCCGCTCCCGCTGCGCTGACCGCATCGGCCACGTCATCCGCCCAGATCCGCCGAGGCACGCGGAGCTTCACGAGCTTCGTCTCCTTCGTCACCTCCTTGTGCTCGTCGCCGTTCGGATACTCGATATCGCGCCACGTGAGCCCGGCCTTCGCGCCGGGGCCGTTCAGGAGCCCCTCCTCGTCGCGAAGGAAGGAGTGGTGATCGCCGTGAATGCGCTGGTAACGCCACGTGCGCGCGAAGAACCAGACGAGGTTCTTCAGATAGCGCGGTACGAACGTCGGTCGGGCGGTGATGAAGTATCGGTAGGCCTTCAGGACACTTCGATCGGTCGCCTTGTAGGAGCGGGAGAACTCTCGGTAAAACTCCTCGCGCGGGAGGCGCGTCGGCAAGACGGCGTGCAGGAGATCGAAAAGCCGATGATCGGTCGTGAGGAGCTTGTCCTTGTACGCACGATAGAGCTGCGTGCCCGGTAGTGGGGTGAGGATCGTGAAGAGCGGAATGCCGATCTCGAGGCTATTCACGTAGTCGTAGAGCGACTGGAATTGCTCCTTGGTCCAGTCCGCGCGGACCATGAAGATGCCGGTCGAGATGATCCCGACCTTGCGCATGATCTCGTTTGCGCGCTTGTTCTTCTCCCAGGAGCTCTTCTTCCGGAGCGCGGCCAGGTTGTCGTCGTCGTTCGACTCGAACCCGGACAGCACCATCATGAGCCCGTTCTTCGCGAGGCGGGCCATGAGCTCGGGATTGTCGGCCGCGAAATCGGTGCGGCCCTGGGTCATCCAGTATTTCTTGAGCCCGCGCTTCTCGATCTCGTCGCAGAGCTCGACGACGCGGCGCTTGTTCGTGAGGAAGTTGTCGTCGAGCACGAAGATGAAGTCCTCCTCACAGGCCTCCATCTGGTCGACGATCTTCTTCGCGGAGAGAAAGCGCGTTCGGCGCTCGTAGAACTCCCAGATCGCGCAGAAGTTGCAGTCGAAGGAGCAGCCGCGACTCGTGAAGATGGACGCCATCGCCCGGAACCCGGTGAAGAAGTACCGGCCCTGGTACTTCTCGATGAGCTTCCGGTTCGGGATGGGCAGGTCGTCGAGGCTCTGCGTCTGTTCGCGCTTCGCGTTGACGCGGCGGACCCCGTTCGCGTCGCGGTAGCGCGTGCCGCGGACGCCGTCGAACGTGCGATCGTTGGCGGCCTTCTGCTTCGTCCAGCGCTCCATCACCTCGCGGAGGGTGTTCTCACCCTCGCCCTGGCAGATGACGTCGACGTACTCGAGGTCGAACTCTTCGGGCGAGAGCGTGGGGTGATGACCGCCGACGATGGTGAGGGCGTCGGGCAGGACGTTGCGAGCCGTGCGGAGGACGGCCTTCGCCTGGTAGGCGTCGGTCGTCATGCTCGTCGTGCCGACGACGTCGGGACGCCACGAGACGAGCGCCTCGACCAGCGCGGACTCGCTCTCGAGGCGCATGTCCATGACCCGCACCTCGTGCTGATCCTGGATGGCCGTGCCGACCGCAGTGAGGGCCACTGGCTCCGAGAGCCACACCACGTTCTCGAGCCCGAGCCGTCCGTTTTCGAACGGGGTCGGCATCACGAGCAAAACACGCATCCAATCCTCCAGTGGTTTCGAACAGTAGTTCGTTGCGGCAATCGGTTCCTCACGCCGACCACCACCGCACTCTGTCCAAGTTCTGTCTAAGTATTGACCAACTTCCGAAATACGCCACAATGAATTCGTGGATGAGCCGCCGGCGGATGCAGACCAGGCGCTTTCGATCCGCGTGGTCGAGGCGAAGACAGGTATCCCAGCGGAGACATTGCGGATTTGGGAGCGCCGTTACGGCTTCCCCAAGCCCTTGCGGCGGCCCGGAGGTGCCCGACTCTACCGTTCGCAGGACGTGGCTCGGCTCCGCCTGATCGCGGGCGCTCGCGCAGCGGGGTACCGGCCGGGCGAGCTGATCGGCCTCCCCGACGCCGAGCTCCTTCGCCTCGTCGAGCCGTTCGCCCCGGCCCGGACCGTCATCGACTTCGACCAGATGCTCGACGACCTCCTCCACGATCGCGTGGAGAACCTGCGGCGGGTGCTTCGAACGCTCTCCGTCACGCTCGGGCCGCGCACGTTCGTGACGGACGTGGCCCAGCCCTTCGCGACGGTGCTCGGCGAGGCGTGGGCGAACGGCACGATCGAGGTGAGGCACGAGCATCTGGCGACCTCGCTCCTCACCGGCCGGCTGCGGGTCCTCCTGTCGACCTTCGAGGACGGTGAGGAGCCGCCGGTCGTGGTGCTGGCGACGCTCCCGGGCGAGGCACACACGCTCGGCCTGGATCTCGTGGCCGTCTACCTTGCCTGCCAGCACGCGACGCCACGCATCCTCGGCGCGGACACGCCGCCGCTACAGATCGCGGCCGCCGCGCGCTCGCTCGGTGCGTCCGTCGTCGGCATCAGCGTGCCCATCGTGCACGACGTGCCGAAGGTCCAGGCCGAGATCGACACGCTCGTGCACGCCCTCCCCGCACGCACGCAGCTGTGGATCGGCGGCGCCGCCGCCTCGACGGTCGCCACGCCCAGCACGAAGAAGCGCATCGCGCTGACGTGGTCGGAGATCGACGCCGCCATCGAGGCGGCGCGCTGATCGGCCGAGCTTCTTGGGCTACTTCTTCGGGAGCGAGTCCTTCAGCGTCGGCACGTCGTCGATCCCGGCCGGGACGGAGATGCTCGAGCCCTTCAGGTCGTCGCCGATGGGCTGGTAGACGCCGCCGAGGTGCTGCGCGAGGAAGATCTCGGCCACCGCGTTGAAGGCGATGCGGTTCGCCGGCTTCTGGAAGCCGTGGCCCTCGTCGGGGAACAGCACGTAGGACACGGGCAGGACCTTCGCCTGCATCTCCTTCACGATCTGGTCCGACTCCGCCTGCTTCACGCGCGGGTCGTTGGCGCCCTGCCCGATGAGGAGCGGCTTCTTGATCTTCGCCGCGCGCGTGAGCGGCGAGCGCTCGTCGAGGAGCTTCTTGCCGTCCTCCGTCCGCGGGTCGCCGACGCGCTTGGCGAACTGCTCGAACATCGGCGCCCAGTACGGCGGGATGGTGGAGAGCAACGTGTTGAGGTTCGAGGGGCCGACGATGTCGACGCCGCACGCGAAGACGTCCGGCGTGAAGGTGAGCCCGACGAGCGTGGCGTAGCCGCCGTAGCTGCCGCCCATGATCGCGACCTTCGACTTGTCGGCGATCTTCTCGTTCACGAGCCAGTCGGTCGCGTCGAGGAGGTCGTCGTGCATCTTCCCCGCCCACTCCTTGTCGCCGGCGTTGACGAACGTCTTGCCGAAGCCGATCGAGCCCCGGTAGTTCACGGAGAGCACGGCATAGCCACGGCTCGCGAGCCACTGATGCGAGCCATTGAGGCCCCAGAAGTCGCGGGCCCACGGGCCACCGTGGACGAGGAGGACCGCCGGCGTCGGCGTGCCCGGCGTGGCGCTGGTCGGCAGCGTGAGGTAGCTGACGAGGTCCTTGCCGTCACGCGACTTGATCACGACCGGCTTCATCTTCGAGAGCTTCTTGTCCTCGAGCGCCGGACGGTTCGTGAAGAGGAACTTCGCCTCCTTCTTCGTGCGGTCGTAGAGGTAATAGCGGACCGGACCGTCGCTGACGGTGTACGCCACCGTCCACGTCTTGTCGTCGTGGCTCATGCTGGTGACTTCCATGTCACCATCGACGATCGACTTCAGCTTCTCGACGTCGGCCTCGATCGACTTGTCGAGGATCTTCAGCTGGCGGCGGTCGTAGTCGAACGTGACGGCGCGGATGTGGCCGTCCCTGGGATCGCCGATGCCGCCCGCGAAGTCGGCGCGCGGATCCTCCGCGAGGAGCTTCGGCTTCGCGTCCTTCGCCTTCGTGTCGAGCGAGAAGAGCGCGCCCGTGTCGCGCCCGCGGCTGTCCTTGAAGTAGAGGATGTTGCCGGGCTTGTCGAACCCGAGTGGCGACGTGGTGAGCGTGTCCTCCTGCGGGATCGTCGTCCAGTCCTTGAAGCCGCCCTTGCCGTCGGCGACGAGGACGTCATTGCCGCCATCGGGACGCGACTTCACGGCGTAGCGGACCTTGAACGAGTCGTCCGTGACGAAGCCAGCGTAGCCGCCCTCGTTCTTCTGCACGAGCGTCCGCTTACCGTCCGTGAGGCTGACGCGGTACAGATCGTGGAGCTTCGGGTCGCGATCGTTCATCGCGAGGAGCACCTCGTTGTTGGACTTGTCCGAGTACTCCTGGATACGCCCCTGCGTCTTCTCGAAGGGAGTGAGGTCCTTCGCCTCGCCCGGCTTCGCCACATCGACGCTGAAGACGTGGACGTTCTCGTCGCCGTTCTTGTCGATGGCGTAGAGCACGTGCTTGCCGTCCGGCATCCACACCCAGCTGTTGATGGGGCGGTTCTTCTCGTCCGTGATCGGCTTCGCCTTCGAGAGATCGCCGACCGGCGCGACGAACACGTTCATCACGCCATCCTTCGGAGCGAGCCAGCCGAGGGACTTGCCGTCGTAGCTGATCTTCACGCCCGCGCGCTCGGGGTTCCCGAAGAGGACCTGGCGCGGGATGAGGGTGGGGTCGGCCTTCGGCGGCGGGGGCTTCGGCCTCGCCGCGGGCGCGGCGGAGGCGACGACGGGCGGAGGCGGCGGCGGGACCGGCGGCCGTGCGGGCGGCGGCGGATCCGAGCCGCAAGCCGCCACCAGGATCCCCAACCCCACGACCGAAATGGAACGCTGCATGCGCAGGCTTTTCCAACGGTCGATGGGGCTCGTCAAGCGTCACATGACGCCCTGGGATCAGGCGTCGTCCTTCGCCTTCTCCTCGACGTCGGAGTCGACCTCCGTCTTGTCGTCTTCCTTCTGCTTCTTCTTCGCGTCGTCGTCGTCCTCGGGAGCTTCCTTCTCTTCGTCCGACTCGCTCGCCTCGTCTTCCGCCGGCGCGGAGACCTTCTTCTTCTTGAGCCCCTTCTTCTTCTTGGGCTTCTTCGCGACCGGAGCCTCGGGCGCCGTCTTCTCTTCCTCGGACTCCTCCGCCTTCGACTCTTCCTCGTCGTCCGCGTTCTCGTTCTCGTCCTCGTCGTCGTCATCGCGCTTCGGGCGGCGCGGGGCCATATCGTCGGCGGTGGCCTTGATGTCGCCGAGGGACTCGAGGCCCATCGCGAGCTTCGGGCTCTTGCGCGCCTCCTCCCAGAACTTCGCGTAGAAGTAGGCGCAGAGGACGGCGCTCGCGAGGCCGATCCACTGGCTCGTCGAGAGCTGCACCGACTGCTGCTTGCCGAAGCTCGCCGGGCGCAGCATGACGAACGCGACGATCGGCGGCACGAACGCGAGGACGCGCGCGATGTTGCGGATCTGCGGCTTGGCGATGCCGAGCGAGATGCCGAAGACGAACGCGATGCTCATCACGAGGAGCGAGCCGGAGATGAGCCAGTGCTCGCCCATCTGCGGGCCGAACTCGCCGCGCTCGGAGTCGTCACGGAGCGCCTCGATGAGGAAGCGCAGATAGCCGTAGCCGAACGCGAACAGGAAGAAGATCTGGCCGCGGAACCGCTGGGTCTTCCGCTGCCACAGGAGCAGCACGAGAAGGCCGAGGCCGACGAGCGACTCGTAGATCTGCGTCGGGTGCACCGGCCACGAGTGACCGAGCTTCATGAGCTCGTCGTACGCGGGCGTGTGCTTGCCGGCGATGTCGAGGTGGCGCGCGAAGGCGGGCGCGCCTTCGCTGCCCTCGAGCGTGTCCTTCGGCCAGTGCGGGAACGTGCCGAGCTTCTGCAGGAACGCCGGCGAGCCCTCGCCGAGGCGCTTTCCGAAGTCGCAGCCGAAGAGGTAGCAACCGATGCGCGTGATGAGGAGACCGGACGCGAGGCTGGGGACCGCGACGTCGGCCCACGGCATCAGGCGGATCTTGTGCGCGCGCAGGTAGGCCCACGAGCCGAGGTAGCCGCCGAGGAAGCCGCCGTACGCCACGAGGCCGCCGCGACGGAGCGCGAAGAAGTCGCTCGCCTGCTTGAACTCGTCCGGGTTGGTGATGACGTAGAGGACGCGCGAGCCGAGGATCGCCGCGATCGCGGTGATGACGTAGCAGTTCGCCATCGTCTCCTTCGGCAGACCGTCGCGCTCGGCGAGCGTCAGCGTCAGGTACCAGCCCACGACGAGCGACAGGCCGAGCATGACGCCGTACGAGTAGATGGGCAGGTTCGGGGCTTCGAACTTCGTCTCGCGGTAGTAGTACCCGGCGGCGCCCGCCGCGGCCGCGATGACCACCGCGATGCCCGCCGTGCTGCGATCCTGTTTTCGAATGCCGAGCGCGGCATAGATCAGCGCGATGGCTGCCACAGCCACCGCCGCCCACCACAACTTGAGGGGCATCTTCGGGAGGGGGATGCGGAAAAGAATCGGATGCATGGCCGGCTGCGCGTTTTACCACGCTTTTCAACGGGCATGGTAAGACCCTGCTGTGAGCGCGAAGGCTTATTTTCCGCGGCTTATTGGTCTGGGAGCCCTGACGATCGTCGCTTGCGTGCCGGAAGGGACGGCTCCGCCGTACGATGCCGGGCCCCAGCCGGTCGCCACGTCGGCGTTCAAGCCGTCGACCAACATCATGGCCTCGGTGTTCGAGGACAACTTCGACCGGCCCGACGGCGGTCTCGAGCCCATGCTCCTCGGCGACGCCGCGACGACGCCCGCGGCGGCGATCGACGCGGCCATTGCGGACGGCGGCCGGACCGACGGCGGCCCGGGAGAAGGCGGCGCCGGCGAGGGCGGCCTCGCCGCTCTGCTCGGCCTCGACGCTGGCCCTCCCCCACCCCCCTCCAACCTGGGCCCGAACTGGACCCAGATGAAGACGAACGCCTGGCGCGTCGAGAACGGCAAGCTCTGCGGGCAAAACGCCCACAACCACGGCGTCTGGCTGAACCGCACCCTCCCCGTGAACGCCCGCATCGAGTTCGACGCCGTGGCGCACACCGACGACGGCGACCTCAAGGCGGAGGTGTGGGGCGACGGGAAGAGCTACGCCACCGGCACCTCGTACACGAACGCGACCAGCTACCTCGTGGTCCTCGGCGGCTGGAAAAACACGCTCCAGGTCCTCGC
This sequence comes from Labilithrix sp., assembly GCA_046351255.1. Classification (GTDB taxonomy): domain Bacteria; phylum Myxococcota_A; class Polyangia; order Polyangiales; family Polyangiaceae; genus Labilithrix. Next base: position 47,022 of record JAXLYU010000017.1, on the reverse strand, counting down.
CCGCCTGAACGAGCACGGCACGGATCGCAAGGAGATCGCGATCCGGAAGGAGACCGACGACCCCCGCGAGCGCGCGGTCGGCCGCGGTCAGGTCTACCAGTTCAAGATCGAGCGTACGGACGGCAAGACCATCCGCTGGTCGGTGAACGGCGTCGAATATCTGACCTGGAACGATCCCCAGCCCCTCGCCGGCCAGGGCCACGACCACTTCGGCTTCAACGAGTGGGAGGCCCGGGTGTGCTTCGACAACGTCAAGGTCACGCCCCTCTAAACGTCACAGCCCCTCTAGACGGGAGGCCGCCGAGCCTCGACACTAGTACCGAGGCGCGGTGGCGGATCCTAAGAAGCCGGTAGATCCCCAGCAGGAGATCGAGATGCAGGTCGGCGAGCTCGAAGAGCGCGTCGACCGCCTGCGCGCGATGTACGAGCAGTACTTCATGGGCTACGAGAAGCTCGAGCCCTCGATCCCGCGCAAGGACGTCGACCGCCGCTTCGCGAACCTGCGCAAGGTCAACATCCGCAACACGGCGCTGCGCTTCCGCTTCAACGTCGTCACGCAGAAGTTCAACACGTACGCGATGTACTGGACGCGCATCTGCCGCCAGATCGAGGAAGGTACGTTCAAGCGTCACGTCATCAAGGCGAACAAGCGCTTCGGCGCGAGGCGGCGCCCGGAGGATCTCTCGATCGACGTCGATCTGGGCGATTTCGACGTCGACATGGACGACTTCGACAGCGAGTCCGAGGTCGCAGACGCGCTCGCGGAGGCGGAGGCCCACGCCAATCAGCCGAGCGATCCGCCGCCGATGTCGGTCCCGAAGCCGGCGCCGCGTCTGGACATGCCGACGGAGCGGCCCGGACGTGGACCGGACTTCGGCGCGGTCGAGGACGACCTCGGGGTCGACTCGATGCCGCCGCCGTCGGTCTCCAACCCGCAGCAGCCTCGCGCGATCCGCGCCGCCGTCCTGCCCGCAGGCGTGAAGCAGCGCGTCCTCGTGAAGAAGGGCCCTGCGTCGGCGCCTGGGCCCATGGACGCGGCCCCGAACAGCACCCCGACCCCGGGGCCGCAGCCCGCGCCGCGCGGCCGCATGCCCTCCGTCCCCGATCACGCGCCGCCCTCCGCGCGACCGCGCATGCCCTCCGTCCCGGATCACGCGCCGCCGTCGGTGCGGGCGCGCTTGCCCTCGGTCCCCGAGACCGACCTGCCGCCGATGCGCCGGCCGATGCCGTCCGCGCCGGAGAACGCGCCTTCCACGTCCGTCATTCGCGCCGCTGCGCCGCACGTGCATCGCTCGCCACCTGGCGTGAACCGCCCGCACATCTCGCCGACCGCCGGCTCGGTCGGTCGCGTCCCCGTGGTGCGTCCCATCGCAGAGTCGACCCCGCGCGTCCCGGCCGCGCCGCCGGGACCAGCGCCGTCCGTCCAGCGCGTCCCCACCGCCTCCGCCGCTTCGCCCACGCAGCCCGCGCCGCCGCCGGCGGGCGCGCGCGGCCCCGCGCCCTCCGTCCAGCGCGTCCCCGCCGCCTCTCCGAACCCCGCGCTTGGCCGGCCGCCGTCGACCGCGCCCGCCGGAGCTCCGCCCTCGTCGTCCATGCCGCGCGTTCCGCCCGCGGCGCGCGTTCCGATCGGGCTCCCGAGCTCCGTGAACCGCGTGCCCGCGGCGGCCCCCGCCGCGCCGCCGCCGAGCGAGCGCAAGATCCCCGCGCCGCCGCCCTCGCAGCGCGCAGCCGTCGGGCGCCCGGGCGGTCCGATGCCCGCAGCGCCGCCCGTTCGTCCGCCGGCTCCGAGCGCGCCCGCCGACTCCGAGCGCAACCCACTGCCGAGCCGTCGACCGCCGCCGCCGCTCCCGAGCCAGCTGAAGAAACCCTAGCCGTATCGGGCTAGTGCGTGCTCGCGCGCCGGGGAGAGCTCGGCGGCGTGGGCTCTTCTTCGTCGCAGAAGAGGATCGCGCAGTGCTGCTTCTCGCCCTGCTTGATGCGGGTGCACAGCTCCACGAGGTCCGTGTCCGCGTCGATGATCACGCCCTCGACCGGCTCCGCGGTCTTTGCGTCGTACTTGCAGTTGTCGAGAGCGACCCACTGCCCAGCGAATTCGCCGCTTTGCCGAATCTCCGGCCAACTCATGCGACTGCCCATGCGCTTTCCGATCGAGTACTGGCAGTCTCACCTCCGGTCAAGCGGCGGACTGTCGTTTCCCGTATACAGCTGCGCATTTGATCAGGGAACTTGTGCGATCAGCTGCCCATTTTGGGGGGCGAGGACCTCGATCTTGTCATAACCGTGCACCACGACGGCGCCTCCGACGAAGCGGTGGTGGCGATAGCGCGGGAAAGGGCGCCTCCACAGCTGACGCCCCGTCGAGGTGTCGACGCTGCGAAGCTCGGCGCTCTCCATCTCGTCGTTGGGCGTCGCGACGAAGACGACGGAGTAGCCGTCCGTCGCGAGCTGCCGATCCCAGTCGTCCGTCGGCTCCTCCCCCGCCTCGCCTGCGTCGAAGCGGAACGCGAGCGTGTTCGGATCGAGGCCTACGATCCGACGGATCGCGGTGCCTTGTGCCTTCTTGAGGAGGAGCATCAGCGTCGGCCCGGCCTGGAGGAGCGCGGCGACCGCGTGGTTGGGGACGGGGACCGGCATCGGTCGCCCGCGCGGTCCGACGTAGAGCCCGCGACCGCTGTCGACCGCCGCGAACACGCGCGGTCCGATGGCGCACGGCACCACGTCTGTCTCGAGGTCCTCGACGCGATCGAAGAAATGCACCTGACCGGTGACCGCGTCGAAGCAGAAGAGCCCATCCTCGTCGTTCTCGGGGCCCATGCTGCTGGCGCACGTGACGATGGTCCGGCCGGACACCTTGCAGCGCCCGAGGTCGGTGCTCCAGTCCTGGTTGCCGTGCGACGCGACGGACTGTGGAAATGCCGGGTTGATGATGTCGGCCTTCACGTAGCTGCCGTTGTGGCGGACCACGACCGCCCCGAGCCCCGGCACCGCCTCGAGCTCGGCGCTGTCCTTGAAGGGGCGGTTCCAGAGCGGCTGGCCCGAGTCGCGATCGAACGCGAACACCTGATGATCGACGGTGGCGACGAGGATCGCACCGCGCTGATTCGGCGGGAACGGATCGGCGATCGCGAGGCCGTCCTCATCGGACCCCTCCGGTGTGTCCGACAGCGAGGCCTGCCACTTCCGGTTGCCGTTCGCGAGGTCGAGGCAGAGGAGCTGGCGCTTGTTCGCGACGTAGACGTTGCGGCCGATCACCCTCATCCCGCGCGGGCGGATGGTCTCGAGCCACGTCTGCCCCGAGAGCTGCTCCCAGAGCGGCTTCTTCGCCTTCATGTCCCACGCGCGCAAGACGGCGGGCTTGCCGTGCGGCGCGTAGGCCCCGATCGCGATCGGGCCGAGCTGAGCATCGACCGTCACGGCGAGGTCGTCGGTGTCGGTCGTGAACGGGCCCTGCTGGATCGACTCCGAGGCGCCGCCGTCCCACTGCGCCGCGCCTTGCGGACCGCTGGCCTCGTACGGCGCCATGACCTTCGCCCGGCAGTACGGGCAACCGAAGCTGACACCCGGCGCCGGTCCCGTGATGGGTGCGCCGCAGAAGGGGCAGTGAAACGTCGTGCTCACGCCCGGAGGGTATTACAGGCTCGCGCGCCTCGTCCCGGACATCCAGCCGCCGAGCCGGAGCGCCATCTCGAGGGCCTGCCGGTAGTTCAAGCGCGGGTCGCAGACGGAGAGATAGCGCTTGTCGAGATCGCTCTCGTCGAGGCCGGCGCCGATGCACTCGGTGACGTCCTCACCGGTGAGCTCGAAGTGGACGCCGCCGAGCTCGGTGCCCTGCCGCACGTGAACCGCGAACGTCTTCTCGATCTCGCGGAGGATGTCGTCGAAGTTGCGCGTCTTCAGGCCAGACGACGTGGTGATGCCGTTGCCGTGCATCGGGTCGCAGACCCAGAGCACGCGCCGGTTCGCGCGCCGGACGGCGTCGATGAGGGGCGGGAGCGCGTTCTCGACGTTCGCGGCGCCCATGCGCGTGATGGCCACGAGCTTGCCCGGCTCGTTCGTGGGGCTGAGGGCGGTGAGGAGCTTCACCGCGTCCTCGGGATCCACCTTCGGCCCGAGCTTCACGCCGACCACGTTCTCGATGCCGCTGAAGAACTCGACGTGCGCGCCGTCGAGCGCGCGCGTGCGCTCGCCGATCCAGGGCATGTGCGTGGTGAGGAGGAAGTGGCCTTCGCGGCGCGGGACGCGGCGGGTCTGCGCCGACTCGTAGTGGAGATTGAGGCCCTCGTGGCTCGTGTAGAACTCGACCGAGGAGAGCTCCTCGACCTGCTTCTCGCCGATCGCCTCCATGAAGCGAAGCGCCTCCGACAGCCGCTCCGTGAGCTGCTTGTACTCCGCACGGATGTCGTCGTGCAGATCGGCGCGTGACATGAAGCCGAGGTCCCAGTACTCGGGATGGTGCATGTCCGCGAAGCCGCCGTGCGAGAGCGAGCGCACGAAGTTGAGCGTCATCGCGGCGTGACCGTAGGCGTCGAGCATCGCGCGTGGATCGAAGCGACGCGCCTCGGCCGTGAACTCGGGACGGTTGACGATGTCGCCGTAGAAGCTCGGAAGCGTCACGCCGTCCTTCGTCTCCGTCGGCGACGAGCGCGGCTTCGCGTACTGCCCCGCGAGGCGTCCGACCCGCACCACCGGCTTCTTGGAGGAGTGGATCAGCACGAGCGACATCTGAAGGAGGATCTTCAGCTTGTTCGTGATGACGTCGGGCCGGCAGTCGGCGAACGTCTCCGCGCAGTCGCCGCCCTGGAGGAGGAAGCGCTTGCCCGCCTGCGCCTCCGCCACCAGCTCCTTCAGCCGCAGGACCTCCCAGGAGGTCACCAGCGGCGGGAGCTGACGGAGTTTGTCGACCGTCGCGGCGAGGGCCGCCGGATCGTCGTAGCTCACGTCTTGCGCGTGCTTCTTCTCTTTCCAGGAGTCGGCGGACCAGGGCACGTCGGAGAATTTAGCCCGATTACTTGGCCAGGGTCAGAAGAGGATGCTTACGGTCGAGTATGCGCCGCTCCGCTGCCCTCGGTTTTTCCCTCTTTCTCCTGTCCGGGTGCGCCGTGGTGGCGCCGATGTCCGCATCGGCCCGGGCCCAGGAGACCGCCTCCGAGCTCAACACGAACTCTCGCTTCGGCCGCCTGGAGCTCGCCACGGAGCACGTCGACCCGGCGCAGCGCGAGGCCTTCCTCGGCCGCCACAAGTCGTGGGGAAACGCCATCCGCGTCGCCGACTACGAGATGGCCGGCTTCAAGATGAAGGGCGACAACGACGCCGAGACCCTCGTGCGCGTCTCCTGGTACCGCATCGAGAACGGCGACCTCCACAACACGCTCATCAAGCAGAGCTGGAAGCAGGTCAAAGGCGACTGGCGTCTCGTCGAGGAGGTCCGCGCCGACGGCGACGCAGGCCTCATCGGCGATCCTGCACCCCCGCCGGTCGTCGATCCGAACGCGCCTCCGCCGCCGAAGAAGCCGACGCAGTTCCCGACCATTCGCCTCGGCTCGACCGAGAACGCGCCGCCCACGACGACGACCGAATGAGCGGAGGCAAGCTCGAGAGCTTGCCTCTCCTCCGGCAGCGCTAGGCCTTCGGTTCGGCCTGCGACTTCGGGGGCGCGGACTTCTTCGCGGCCGCCTTCTTCGGCGCCTTCGCCGGGCTCGCCGAAGCGGTGCGCTTCGCCTTGAGGCGCCCCTTCTTCTTTACCTGTGCCTTGCGGCGCTTCATCTTCTGGGAGTTGCGGCGGTCGAATTTGCCCATGGGGGGCGCATCCAACACGATGGGCGGGCCCGGCGTCAACCCGGATGACCCCGAAAGGCCCTTTCGTGACGCGATTCTGGCCGATCCCGCGGACGACACGCCCCGTCTCGTCTATGCGGACGTGCTCTCCGAGCGCGGCGATCCCCGAGGGGAGCTCATCGTCGTCCAGATCCAGCGCGAGCGCCTCGAGCGCGAGGGACGGCGCGCGTCGGCCGAGTATCGACGCCTCCGGCGGCGCGAGGCGGAGCTGACCGGCAAGCGCATCGGCTTCCAGACCTATGCGGAGCGAAAGACGCGCGGCTTCACGAGCCAGCTCTGGATCGGCCCGAGCGCGCTACGCGGTCGGTGGGGCCAGTTCCGGAACGAGCCGCTCGAGTGGATCACCTTCCAGCACGACTATGGCCCGGTGCCGGAGCTCGCCGATCTCGCCTGGCTGAAGCGGCAGCCCGAGGCGGCGCGCCTCCGGATGATCGGCCTCCAGACGCAGACCGGCTCCGTGTCGCTCGACGCAGCGACGCTCGCCCCGCCCGACGAGAGCACGCTCGCGTGGCCGGACGGGCTCCCTCCCGATCCGAGCCTCGAGCCCGCGGTGCGACGGCTCCACTTCCACGACTGGCGGCCTGCGTTCGGGCCCTTCATTGGGCGCGTGGCCTCGGACCTCGTGGAGCTCTCCGTCTCGGGCGCGCCCGCGGCGGACCTCCTCGCGCGCATCGAGTCGCTCCAGAAGCTCTCGGCGTGGCTCGAGCCCGAGGTCGCATTCACACTGCTCGACGCGATGCAACTTCCGGCGCTCCGCGATCTCGCGCTGCAGGGCCACGCGAAGAAGTCGCTCGGAGCGGAGGGCGGCGCGCGCCTGGCGCGAAGCCGCGTGCTGCCAGCGCTGACGAGCCTCGTCGCGGACGTGCCGCTCGACGACGTCCTCGCCGAGGCGCTCGGCCCGACGAAGCTCGAGGTGCTCTCGCCCGGGCTCGGCGTGACGGAGGCGGGCCTCCGCGTGTTCGGGGAGAGCGAGCTCCCGGCCCGGCTGCGGTGGCTCGGCCTCACGAATCGCGGCGCCGTGACCTACGCGCGCGCCGTCGCGGAGGCGCCGTTCGAGCGCCTCGAGTCGCTGAAGCTCGAAGGCTTCGTGATCGACGAGGCGTCGGCGGAGCTCTTCGCGAGCCATCGCGGCCTCGCTGGGCTCGTGGACTTCAAGCTCACGCTCTGCACGATGAAGCCCGCCGCGGCGCAACTCCTCGTACGCTCGCCCTTCCTCCAGCACCTCATCGAGCCGAAGTTCACGCAGTGCCGCCTCACGCGCGAGACCGAGGACATCCTGCGTGAGCGCTGGCCGGACGCCGGCTTCTTCGCCGCATGACGCGCGAGCTCCTCGATGCGGGCTGGTCGAGAGCCTAGCCCGCGCTCTCGGCAACAGCGTCTTCGCGACCGCGGACTTCGAGGCGGTAGCGGCTGTTGATCGTCTCGATGTAGAAGACCTCGCGGCCGGCGAGACGGAGGACCCGCTTCACGGGGGTCGTCACGTACTCGTGCATACCATCGGGGAACTCGATGACGACGACGGAGCCCTTCCTCGGTGCTCGCACGAGGCGGCCCGCGACGGCGCGCGAGCCCTTTCCGAGCTTCCGGAGGACGACTTCCACAAAACCAATCTAGCATTGCCAGCGGCCGCGTCTACGGGCGCGGGGGGCTGACCGCGCGGCCGGGACCGCCCATCCGCGCCGCTTCATTAAGACCCCGACCTTTCCGGATTTCATAGGTGTACCGAGGGTTTACCGGATCACCGTCGACCCTTGCCGCAGGCGTTTCGGACAGGTAAACGCTCTCCGCGATGTCGCTTCACGGTGAGCCCCTTTCCGGCGAACGGCGCGGGTGTGTCGAGGTCGTCTGCGGCTCCATGTTCAGCGGCAAGACCGAGGAGCTCCTCCGCCGCGTGAAGCGCGCGCGGCTCGCGCGGCAGCGCATCGTCCTCTTCAAGCCGCGGATCGACAACCGTTACGACGACGTGAAGGTGGTCAGCCACGAGGGCATCAAGGCGGACGCGACCGCGGTCGGCACCTCCGCGGAGATGCTCGGCTTCCTCGACCTCGCGAACCTCCCCGACGTGATCGGGGTCGACGAGGCGCAGTTCTTCGACGAGGGGATCATCGACGTGGTGGACGACCTCGCGAACCGGGGCGCCCGGGTCATCTGTGCGGGGCTCGATCAGGACTATCGCGGCAAGCCCTTCGGGCCGATGGCAGCGCTGCTCTCGGTGGCGGAGTACGTCACGAAGCTCCAGGCGGTCTGCTCCCGCTGCGGCGCGCCGGCCTGCCGGTCGCAGCGGCTCGTCGGCATGGAGGGGCAGCTCTTCGTGGGCGGCGCGGCCGACTATGAGCCGCGCTGTCGCCGCTGCTACGTCCAGGGCGTGGTGGAAGCGCCGGCCCTAGGCGTCCCCTCGCGCGCCTAGCGCTTCTTCGCGGAGGCGGTGGCGGGCGCGGGCTCGCGGCCCTTCTCGGGATCGATCGTCGTGCCGTGCGGCGCGGTGACGCCGGGGATCTTCTGCTCCGCGAAGTAGGCGCGGAGCACCTCGCGCGCGAGGACGTTCGCCTTGATCGTCCACTTCGGATCGTTCACGACGAGGACACCGAACGACACCTTGTGCGGCTGCGCCGGCGCCTCTCCGCCCTCGCCCGCCTCGAGCTGGATCGGCTTCGACGGCGCGAAGCCGGCGAACCACGTGTAGAAGCGCGAGGTCTGCGGGTCCGTGAGCGTGCCCGTCTTGCTCGCGACGGAGACGCCGGGGAGGAACGAGCGACCCTTGCCGTCGTGGAAGGCGCGGTACGACGTCCCGTCGCTCACCGTCGTCTCCATCATCTGGATGACGGCATGCGCGGTCTCCGTCTTCATGACGCGCTTCTGCGGGAGCGGCTCCTTCGCCGCGCTCCACTTCACCTTGCCGTCGTCGACGACGTCGGTGACGAGCACGGGGCGCACCGGCTCGCCGCCACGCGCGAGCATGGTGCCGATCCACGCCGCGTGGAGCGGCGAAAGCGTGGTGTTCCAGAAGCCGGCCGCGGTGCGCGCGAAGCCGAGCTGATCCTCGGGGAAGTTCGCGGAGCTCGGCTGGACGGGGACGTCGAAGGGCAGCGCCTCCTTGAAGTGGAAGGCCTTCGCGGTCTCCTCGAGCTCGGCGGGCTTGAGGTGGTTCATGGCGAGGCGCGCGAACACGGTGTTGATGCTGCGCCCCATCGCGAGGGCCACCGTCGTGCACCAGCGATCCCGCTTCGGATCCGGGACGAGGTCGGAGGCGTTGATGCGCTGCTCGCCGCCCGAGTAGCACTCCTTCTGCTCGGGCGTGGCCGCCTGATGCTCGACGAGCGACGTACCGGTGATGACCTTGAAGACGCTCGCGGCGGGCGCGGTCGCCTCGACGGCGAGGTCCCGCTTCGGACCTTTCTCGACATGGCTCGCGTACGCGAGGATGCGTCCCGTCTCGGCGTCCATCATGACGACCGCCGCCTCGGGGAGGTGATGCTCCGCCATGACGCGCTCGGCCACACGCTGGAGGACAGGATCGAGGGACAGCTTCGCCAGCATGTCCTTGTCGGGCAGCGGCGCGACCGCGACCGAGTCCTTGAGCTCGATCTTCGTGAGGTCGAGGCCCTTCAACGAAGGCGGTGGCGGCGCGACCGCGACCGCTGCCGCCTGCGCGGGCGACAGCTTCGCGATCGAGGTGCCGTTCGTGTCGGCGCTGACATTGCGCCGGGCGAGCGGAATTGCCAGGGCGAGGACGATCGGAATCGCCACCGCCGCTACGACCATCGGACGTCGTCGCATGGCGGAGGGTGTGACACGGTCCGCCATTTTCGGGCAAAGAAACAGAGGCTCGGGACCGGGCCGGTCGTCGAGCTCGGGGACCGCGCTTGGGGTTGGGGCTCGGGGCCAAAGGCGACGATACTGGCTGGGTTCCATGTCGATGTTTTGTCGAACGCTCTTCGCCACTTTGCTGTTCGCCGCGCTCGCTCCACGGACGGCCGCGGCCGACACGCTCGAGGTCGGCATCCACGACACTTCCATAAGCGTGAACGGCGGGAAGACGATCCCGATTCCGCTTCCGGTGAGCGGTCCGCGAAAGAGCGAGCAGCACACCATCCCCATCGGCGACGGGAAGCGTGTCATCCACGTGAAGGTCACGTCGCAGGGGCAGACGTGGGAGGCGATCGTCGCGGGGGGCGCGAGCGATCCCATCTTCGCGGGGGTGACCGGCTTCACGACGGGCGAGGAGGGCGAGCGGACGGGCCAGGTCATCCTGGTCACGGACCGCGACGAGTCGTCGAAGTTCGTGCTCGTCGGCGACGTGCGCGAGGACACGCGCATCTGCGGCCAGCCGATGACGCCGCTGTCGGTGCGCGCGCTCGACCCGAAGACGATGGCGCTGCGCGGGGCCTCCGTCCATCGCATCGAGAAGAAGGAGCGCGAGGCAGCGTCGGCGCTCGAGGCGGTCCCCGCCACCGCGAGGGCGCCGCTGGCCCGGCTGCTCGCGGCGAGCGGCGGCAGCGGCGGCGCCCCACCCGCGCTGACGGACGGCAAGGCGGAGACGGCGTGGAACGAGGAGAAGAGCGGCGACGGGCACGGTGAGTTCGTGTCGATGCGGGCGCCGATCGAGACGCCGCTGCACTCGTTGCTCGTGACCACGGCCGCAAAGGGCGAGGCGCCGCGGACGTTCTTCGTCGCGACGGACGCGAAGCTCTTTCGCGTGACCCTGCCGGAGGAGGCGGGCTCGAAGCCTGGCCACACGTTCGAGGTCCCCTTCCCCTCCCCCGTGAAGACGTCGTGCGTGTCGGTCGTGCTCGACGAGGCCTACGAGCGCGAAGGCTCGCCGGTGGTATCGATCGCGGAGGTCGCCGCGCGAACGAAGTTCGACGCGGACGGCGCCTCGCTCGACGACGTGGTGAAGGAGCTCGGCGGCGCGCGCGCCGACGAAGCGGCGGCGGTCCTTCGTCGCGGCGGCGACGCGGCGCTCGCGGCCGTGGCCGCGGCTTGGCCCAAGCTGGACGCGAAGGCGCGCGCGTTCGCGGTGGACGTCGCCTCGAGCGCGGGCGCGTGCAACGGCCCGGCGATGGATCTGCTGACGCACGCGCTCACGGACCGCGAGCGCGAGGTACAGAAGCGCGCGTCGGGCCGGATCGAGCGCTGCGGGAAGAACGCGATCGGCGCGCTCTCGGACGCGGTGCGCTCGAACGACGAGGCGAGGCGCGCCGCCTCCGCGATGCTGCTCGCCTCCATCTCGAGCTCCGCGGCGTGGGATCCGATCGCGGAGCAGATCGGCAAGGGCAAGCCGGAGACGCGGCACGCGCTCCGCGCCGCGCTGGCGAAGTCGAGCGCGCCGCGCGAGAAGCTCGTCGGGCTCTTCCAGCGTCCGGATCTCACGCCGGACATGAAGCTCGATGCCCTGCGTGCGCTCGGCCCGAGGCTCCCGGAGGTGAAGCCCGAAGCGCAGGCGGCGCTCGCGCAGATCCTCGCGGGTGCGCCCGACTTCCGCACGCGGTACCTCGCGCTCGAGCCGCTCGCGCAGATCGGTGACCGGGCGCGACTCGTCTCGTATGCGCGAACCGATGCGGAGTGGCCCGTGCGCGCGAGAGCGGTGGAGCTCCTGCCGGGCGAGAGGTCCGTGGAGAGCGCGCTCGCCGACCCCGAGCCGCGCGTACGCGAAGCGGCGCTCCGCGCGCGCGTGGGCACCTCCGTGTATGGCCTCCGCGACGAGTGGTCGTTCGTGCGCGTGGCGGCGGCGGAGTCGATGGGGGTATCGAAGGAGAACCCGCGAGCGCTCGCGGCGGCGCTCGGGGACCCGAGCCCGAAGGTGCGCGCAGCAGTGGTGGCGGCGCTCGGAGCGTCGGGCGCAAGAAGCGAAGCGAAGGCGCTCCGCGAGCGCCTCGACGACCTGAAGGAGGACGTCGAGGTGCGCGCGCTCGCGGCCCGCACGCTCGGGCAGCTCTGCGTGCAAGACGCGGCGGATCGCCTGACGAAGCTCGCGCTCCTCGCGGCGCATCCGGTCGACGAGGCGGACGAGCGCATCGGCAACGCGGCCCTCGACGCGCTCGCGATGCTGCATCCACCCGACCTCGCGCAGCGCCTGGGCCCGCTCCGCGCGAACGGCTCGCGCACGCTCCTCAAGCGCGCCGCCGATCTCGCGGTCAGCGCCCCAGGCACCTGCCACTGAAGCGCACGCCCTTCGTGCTTCGCGCGACTGCACGCCGCGCTCCCTCCCTCCCTCTTCTTTCCTCCCTCCCTCCCTCCCTCCCTCCCGCGCTCGCGTGCACAACCTGTTCAACAACCTGGCCCGGGCCAGCCACCTGGCCTGGCCCGGCCACCCCGCCCCCTCGCCCGGCGTCGAGATCGTTGGTAAGCCAACGGATTTCGACGTCCGGCGAGGGGGTGGGTGGCATGCGGTGTGCGGTCGCTGGGGATGCACTCGATTCGTTCCTACTGAAACGATGCCACCTTCGCGTTACCGCGGCTGCCAAGGAAGCCGTCCGCGCGGTCAAGGGGATGACCCCCGCACGCTTCGACGTCCTCTGCTTCGCACGACAGCGATGGATTCAGTTCGACCCCGGCCCCCTCGCTCGCGGGCTCACCACCCAGCGCGCGATCACCAAGGCGCTCCACCTCCACCCATCCACCGTCTCCAAGCTGCTGAAGCGCCTCGAAGAGATGGGTTGGATCACTCGCGCGCCCGACTACAGCGACGCCCGCGTGAAGGTCGTCGAGCTCACCAAGCTCGGCGTCCGCAAGATCTGGGAGGCCATGCGCCGCGTCTTTCGCGGACGCCTCCTCCTCGCGCCCTTCGAGCGCATCGCCCGCGTCCTTCACCCCACCCGCCACGTCCTCGAAGGCCTCGACCACCTCTTCGACACCCTCGAGCTCATCGGGAACTCCTTCGGCGACGACTCCATCTTCTATTACGACTACGGCTCCCAGCAGATCGTCCCGTTCCGCTTCGTCGAACCCGAGCGCGAACGCCGAATGCCACGCATCCGCCTGAAGCCCGGCTTCTCCATCACTCGACCCGGCACCGACAAATGGAACGCCCTCGTCGCCGACTACTCCGCGCGGAACCGCCACAAGGTCAAAGTCATGCCCGTCCTCCACGCCCTGGAGACCGACGACGGACCCAACGACGACGACGACGACAACGACAACGACAACGACAACGACAACGACGACGACGGCTTCTGAGACAAAATGCCGAAAGCCCACGCGGGCGGGCGTGGGCTTCGAGGCGTGACGAAGAGAGAGATCAGACGCGCGGGATGACGGTCTCGCCGTCCGTCTCCGCCGGCTTGTCGCTGACGAAGAGCGGGCCGTCCTTGAGCGGGTCGTAGTTGTCGTCCTGGTAAGACGAGATCTCGGCGTCCATCTTGATTTCGAACATCTCAGGCTTGGTCCAGGTCGTCATGGCTTCGTCCTACCTTGTGCGCTTCAGTGTGACTCGGAAATTGGGTCTGTCGAGAAGATTTTTTCGTCTGTAGTTACGGTGGGTTCACTGGGGCAGAGGGGCTCCCGCTTTGATCCACTCCACGACGGCTTCCTCGGCCTCCGGGCTGACACCGCCTGCAGGCATCTGAGGATAGCCCTGGCCCTTGAGGCGGAGAAGCATTTCGGAGTCGAGCTTGCCCGGCTGGACGTACGCGGGGCGGCCACCGCTCCGCGCCGCAAGGAGGCGCTTCGCATTGCCAGCCGCGTCGCACTTGTCGAGGCGGAGGCCACCCGCATAGCCGGGCCCGACGCCGTGGCAGTTCACGCAGCTCTGGTCGATCACTTCCTTCTCGACGATCGAGAAGAGGTCGTTCTTGCTCTTCAGCGCCTCGCAGCGCGCCTTCGCCTGCGGGTCCACCATCGGGTGCACCGGCGGCAGCGCCTTCATCGGGAGGCCGTTGCCCTGCGACGCATCGAAGAACACGCGGAGCACGTCGCCGTTCTTGTCCTCGGTGACGTAGAGCGAGCCGTCCTTCGCCGCGAGCACGTCGACCGGTGCGCCGAGCGGCTGCGAGCCGTCCGCGCTCTTGTCCCAGCCGCGGATGATGTCGAGCGGCTCACCCGAGCCAGGGACGCCGTTCGCGTCGACCGGCACCATCACGAGGCGGTGACCGTACTCGCGATAGCCGTGGAACGTGAGGATGAGCTGGCCCTTGTAGGCCGCCGGCAGCATCGAGCCGTTGTAGTACGTCATGCCGAGCGGCGACGTGTGAGGCGGAAGGAGCAGCGCCGGCGCGGTGTAGTTCGAGCAGTCGACGCGACCGCGATACTCCGGATTCGCCGAGTTGTTGTCGTAGCAGTACGGCCAGCCGTAGTGCGAACCCGGGACGATGACGTTCAGCTCCTCGTGCGGGAACTCGCCCTCGTTGTCGTTGAACGACGCGTCGTTCTTGTTGATCGTGTCGCGCGAGTTCTCGCCCTGGATCAGCGCGCCCGACGTGGGGTGCACCGCGAGCGCCATCGAGTTGCGGAGGCCGTGAGCGATGGTCGAGAACGACGAGCCCGTGTGCGTCGGGTTGTCGAGATCGTAGAGGCGGATCGCGCCGCGCGCGTTCGGCCCCTCGGCCTCCGCGCAGGGCGTCGGGTAGCCCGACGGCGGACGCGCGCCAGCGCCCTGCTCGCACACGTCGCTGGCAGAGCCGAGGTTCACGTAGAGCTTCCACGGGTCCTTCGTGTCGAACGCGAACTTCTTGAGCGGGTGGCGGCCGTCGCCCGGGAGGCCCTTCACGACGAGCTGGAACTTCGGCTGCTTGTAGTCCTGCGCGCGGAAGGCGCCCGTCTTCGGGAGCGGGTCCGCATTCTGCTCGTAGGGATCGAAGCGGAAGATGCCGTCCGGCGCACCGATGTACGCGAGGCCGTCCGGACCGACCGCGACGCCGCTCGGCTTGTCGATCAGCTTCGCGATGCGCGTCTTCGAGAACTGCCCGTTCGGAAGACGGCGGAGGATCCACACGGCGCCGCGGTCCTTCGCCCAGCCGCCCATCTCCGCCATCACGAAGTCGCCCGACGGGAGCTGCGCGATGCCGCGCGCGAACGTGAAGCCCTGCGCCACGAGGCCGACGCAGACGCCCGGCGGCGTCTGCAGCGACTTCAGTCGCGGGAGGCCGTCGCACGTGCCGCTCGTCGTATACGCGTCCTCGCCCGTCGCCTCGGGGGCCTCATCGCCGTCCTCCGGCGTGCCGCAGGCAGGGGCGAACGCCGTCAGCGCGACGACCGAAGCAATACCGAACGACAGGAGAACCGAGCGCATGCCCCACATACTGCAACCTCGGGGCCACGTTTGCCTACATTCGCCCACCTCGAAATGATTCGCCTTTTCGGGATCAGGGCGGTGTCGCGCCCACGAATCGCGGATCGACCACGTACCAGTGAGCGCGAAACTTTCCGGCGGTCAGGCCGCGACGAGGCTCCGCCGGAGCCTCCGCCGCTTCAGGAGGACGCGGAGGCCGCTCGTGGGTGTGATCGTGATCGAGCGGCGCTCCATTCCGAGCTGGCCCTTCGGGTCGAGCGCGAAGTCGCAGCGCGTGACGAGCCGCGCGAGGACCATCTTCATCTCGTAGAGCGCGAACTGCATGCCGATGCAGCGCCGGACGCCGCCGCCGAACGGGAAGAACTCCTGTGGTGTGAGCTTCTTGCCCACGAACCGGTGCGGATCGAACCTCAGCGGATGGGGGTAAGCCTCTGGCCGTCGATGCGCGAGGTAGATCGAGCACGTCAGGTACGTCCCCGCCTTGAGGTGGTAGCCGCCGATCGTGCGATCCTTCGCGAGCGCGCGGCCGACGAGCGGGATCACCGGAACGAGACGTAGCGCCTCGCGCACCACGCCGTCGAGGAGCGTCGCGCGCGCGATCGTCTCGGGAGACGGATCGGGGCCGAGCGCGTCGAGCTCGGCCCCGAGCTCCGCGAGCGTCTCCGGATTCTCGAGGAGCCAGCGCATCGCCCACGTCAGCGCGGTGGCCGTCGTCTCGTGCCCCGCGACGAGAAGCGTGACGAGCTCGTCGCGCAGCTCCTCGTCCGACATCGGCTGGCCGTCCTCGTCGCGCGCGTCGATGAGGAGCGAGAGGATGTCGGCGCCGCGCTCGCCGGACTTTCGCTTGTCGTCGATGTTCCGGAAGAGGAGGCGATCGCTCTCCGCGACCGCACGCCGGAAGCGGCCGTAGGGGCTGAATTTCCCGAGGTCGACCTGCATCGCAGGGATGAGGAGCGGCGCCCACGCCCCGAGCTGGAGGAGCTTCTTCGTGTTTCGCACCATCTCCTCGAGCCGCGCGCCCGAGAAGCCGAAGATGGTCTGGATGATCACGCGGAGGGTGATGTCCTGCATCGACGCGTGCAACGCGAAAGACTGCTGGTGAGGCATCTCGTCGATGAGGTCGTCGCTCACGTCGAGCATCGTCTGCCCGTAGGCCTGCATGCGCTCGCCGAGGAACGGCGGGAGGAGGAGCTTCCGCTTGCGGCGGTGATCCTTGCCGTCTGCCATCAGCACCGAGCGATCGCCGAGGAGCGCCGAGAGCGTCCGATTGAACTTGCCGCCCTCGAGCTCGCTGCCGTCGTCGCTGAAGACGTCCTTCACATCGTCCGGGTTGGAGAAGACCGCGAACTCGAGCCCGAACAGGTCCATGTGGAACGTGTCGCCGTACATCGCGTGGAGATCGTCGAGGTACGGATAAGGCTCGCGCATCCAGCGGTAGATCGACCAAACGGCGGGATGGCGCGGTCTCGGGATCGTCGGCATGGCTTCACGTTAGGGGCAACCGCTGGCGCCGCCCAGACGGCGATGGGATAAGCTCCTCCCGATGCGCGCGATCGTTCTTGGAGCCTCGGCCGGCGGCGGATTCCCACAATGGAATTGCGGGTGCCCGAACTGCATGGCCGTCCGCGAAGGCAGACCGGGATACGAGCCGCGCACGCAGGACTCGATCGCGGTGTCGAACGACGGCGCGCGGTTCGTCGTCGTGAACGCGTCGCCCGAGATCCTCTCCCAGATCCAGAAGAACCGGGCGCTCTGGCCTCGCGCCGCGCGCCACACGCCGATCTCCGCCATCGTCCTGACGAACGGCGACATGGACCACGTGCTCGGTCTCTTCTCGCTCCGCGAGTCGACGCCGTTCGTCCTCTACGTGACGGCCGCGGTGCTGAAGGGCCTCGAGCAGAGCGCGTTCATCCGCACGCTCCGGCGCTTCGACGGTCAGCTCGTCGTGCGCACGATCGAGATCGAGAAGAAGACGCCCCTCGCCGACGCAAGCGGCGAGCCGCTCGGCCTCACGATGCGCGCGTTCCCTGCCGCGGGGAAGCTGCCCGTCCACTTCATGGGCCAATGGCCGGACTCGCCCGAGGACAACGTCGGGCTGTCGTTCGAGGACGCGGCCGGCAAGACGCTCGCGTACGCTGCCGCGTGCGCGACCGCGGAAGACGGCGCACACCTCGAAGGGCACGACGCCGTCTTCTTCGACGGCACCTTCTGGACGGAGGACGAGCTCGTCGTCGCGGGGCTATCGAAGGCCTACGCCAAGGACATGGCGCATGTGCCGATCTCCGGCCCGACGGGCTCGCTTGCCCGACTGAAGCTGAGCGGGCGCAAGATTTTCACCCACATCAACAACACCAATCCGATCCTGGCCCCCGACTCCGACGCGCGAAAGCAGGTGCTCGCGGGAGGCTGGGAGATCGCCTACGACGGAATGGAGATCGCGCTTTGACATGACGCTCGCGCTCGACTTCGTCCCCAAGCTGGCGAAAAAAGCCCGGCTGCGCTTCGACCGGCACTCCGGGAAGCATATGCTCGTGTATCCGGAGCGCGGCCTCGAGCTCAATGAAAGCGCAGCGGCGATCGTGAAGCGGTGTGATGGAAGCAAGACGGTCTCGGCGATCGTCGAGGAGCTCTCGAAGGAGACCGGCGCGGACGTGAAGGACGACGTCATCGCGGTCATCGACGACCTTCGCAAGAAGGGCCTCTTCGAGTGAGCCCGACCCCGCCGACGCCGCGGCCGTACACGCTGATCGCAGAGCTGACCTACCGGTGTCCGCTCAAGTGTCCGTACTGCTCGAACCCGACGAACCTCAAGGAGCACGACGGCGAGCTCACCACCGACGAGTGGAAGCGCGTGCTCGGCGAGGCGGAGGCGCTCGGTGTGGTGCAGGTGCACTTCACGGGCGGAGAGCCGTGCTCGCGGAAGGACCTCGAGGAGCTCGTCACGCGCGCGCGGGAGCTCGAGCTCTTCTCGAACCTCGTGACGAGCGGCGTCCCGCTCTCGAAGGAGCGCCTCGCCGGCCTCGCGGAGCGAGGGCTCGATCACGTGCAGGTGAGCATTCAGTCCGCGCATGCGGAGCGCTCGGACCGGATCGCGGGCTACGCCTCTCATCCGCAGAAGCTCGAGGTCATGCGGTGGGTCACGGAGCTCGGGATCCCGCTCACCATGAACGTGGTGATGCATCGCGAGAACCTCGACGAGATCGACGAGCTCGTCGCGATGGCCGAGAGCGTGGGCGCGTCGCGGCTCGAGCTCGCGAACACGCAGTACGTGAGCTGGGCGCTCCTCAACCGCGAGCAGCTCATGCCGACGCGCGAGCAGCTCGAGAGAGGCGCCGAGATCGCCGCCCGTCACAAGAAGCGCCTCCAGGGGAAGATCGACGTCCTCTTCGTGAAGCCGGACTATTTCGGCACCACGCCAAAGGCCTGCATGGACGGCTGGGGCCGGCGCTTCATCCACATGATCCCGGACGGCCGCGTCCTTCCTTGCCATGCCGCGACGAGCATCACGTCCCTCACCTTCGACAACGTGAAGGATCGACCGCTCGCCGAGATCTGGGCGAGCTCCTCCGCGCTGAACGCCTATCGCGGCGAGGAGTGGATGAAGGAGCCGTGCCGGACCTGCGATCGGCGAACGGTCGACTTCGGCGGCTGCCGCTGCCAGGCGTTCGCGCTGACGGGCGACCCCGCGAACACCGACCCGGCGTGTCAGCTCGCGCCGGCGCATGCGATGGTCGCAGACGCGCGCGCGAAGACCGCCCCCGACCGTCGCTACCTGTACCGCGGCCGATGAGGTCGGTGACGCGCGGCGGGGGCGGAGCCCCTGACCCATGAAGCGCCCGCTGTTCGTGGCGTCTTTCGGAGCCTTCGTCGCCGCGCTCAGCACGAGCCTCGTCGCCGTCTCCGCGCCCGTCATCGCCAAGGATCTCCACGCCTCCAAGGAGGACGTGAACTGGGTGCTCACCGGATACCTGCTCGCGGTGAGCTGCCTCCTCGCGCTCGCCGGGAAAGCCGCAGACGTGCTCGGCCGGAAGCGCGTCTACCTCGCCGGGCTCCTCCTCTTCGTCGTGGGCTCGCTCGCATGCGCGGGGGCGCCCGTCTTGCCGGCGCTCAGCGGCGCGCGCGTCCTCCAGGGCTGCGGCGCGGCGATGCTCATGGCGGTGGGACCGGCCATCGTCACGCGCGCGGTGCCGCCCGCGCAGCGCGCGCGGGCGCTCGGCGTGCAGCTCGCGATGACCTACGTGGGCCTCACGCTCGGCCCGAGCCTCGGTGGCTTGCTCGCGGGCAAGATCGGCTGGCAGGCCGTGTTCGCGGTCATCGCGGTGGCCGGCGCGGCCGGCGCGGCGCTCGCGGCGGCGCTGCTCGAGCCAGACGACGCGGACGTGGCGGTGGCGCGCCCCACCGCGCGCTCGCTCGATCTCGGCGGAGCGGGGGCCTTCGCGCTCGCGCTCGCCGCGCTCCTCATCGCGCTCCATCGCGTGCGGAGCGAAGGCTGGAGCAGCACGCCCGTGCTCGGAAGCTCCGCGCTCGGCGTGGTCGCGCTCGTCGCGTTCGTGCGTCACGAGTCGCGCGCGGAGAACCCCGTCCTACCGCTCGGCATGTTTCGGCAGCCGCCGTTCGCGTTCGGCGTCGCCGGCGCGACCCTCCTCTACACCGTGACGTTCATGCTCTCCGCGTGGCTGCTGCCGTTTCATCTCCAGCACGCGGGGCTCGCGCCCGCCGACGCCGGCGCGTACCTCACGGCGCAGCCCATCGTGATGGCGATCGTGGCGCCGATGTCGGGGTGGGTCGCGGATCGCTACGGCCCTCGGCTGCCGAGCACCGCGGGCATGATCGCGATCGCCGGCGGGCTCCTCCTCGTGTCGCGCACCGCCGACACGCGCGGCGTCGGGCTCGTCGTCGCGCTCGGGCTCATCGGGCTCGGCGCCGGGCTCTACGTCGCGCCGAACAGCGCGCTCATCATGGGCTCCGCGCCGCGCGAGCGCCAGGCCACCGCCGGCGCGATGGCCGCGACGGCACGCAACGTCGGCATGACGCTCGGCGTCGCGCTCGGCGCCTCGCTCGATCGCGCCTTCGGCTTCGCCACTGCGCTCGTCGTCGCGTCCGCGCTCGCGGGCGGCGGCGCGCTGCTCGGCCTCGTACGTCCTTCGCTCGACGCTCAGCGAAGCGCCTGACGCGCAGAGGACTCCGCGACGACCTGCGCCCAGACGCCAGCGCCGCGCACCTCGATGCGGTGCTCGCCGGGCGTCGCGTGGCCGCGGAGATCGACGCGCCGCGGGGCGTCGCGCTCCGGCTTCTCCAGCCGGAAGGTCTCGACGACGCGGCCGTCGACCGCGATGGACACGTCCGTCCCCGCCGGCGGCGGAGGCTCGTCGAGGATCGCGCGGACGGCGGCGGAGGTCGCGGTCGCGGTGGGCCAGAGGCCGCTCCGATCGCGATGCGTGACGACCCACGCTCGAGCGCGCCGCGCGAGGTCAGCCTCTCGCGAGGCGAGGACGTGCGCCGCGAGCGCCGTGGTCTCGATCCCCGGCGGGTCCTTCGCCGACGCCCAGTGCGTGCCGTCTGCGATCACGAGCGACTCGAGCGCCTCGAGCCAGGACGCCGGATCGTACTTCGCAGCCACGAGCGCGTTCGCGCCGAGCGCGAGCTCGTACGGGTCCTTGGCCTCCGCGCGCCTCTGCTGCAGGAAGTCGAGCGCGGGCCCCGCGTTCGCGTCCTCCGCGACGGCCCACGCGATCCGCGCGTGCTCCGCGAGATCGTCGCTGCGCGCCTTCGCGAGCGGCACGCGCATGCGTCGAGCGGCCTCCGGATCCGTGCCCATGACGTGCGAGAGCTCCGTCAGCTCCGCGGCCGCGAGCGGCGACGGAGGCGTCTCCGCCCGGACGAGCCGCTGCGCCGCGACCTCGAGGCTCGTACGCGCGCGAGCGGCCACGGCCGTGCTCTCGGACCTCGTCCGCGCGAGATACGCGAGCGCCTGCGTGCTCGGGAAGGTCGCGCCGGCGGAGGAGGGCGGTTGCGCATCGATGGCCTCGGCGACGAGGGCGAGCGGGCTGCCGTAGACCTTCACGTGCAGGTCGAGCGCCTCGGCGTCCGACGGGAACGTGACCGTCGTGTCGAGGCCGTTCCGGACCTGGAATGCGCTCTCCTTCGGCCGCACGATCACGTCGCGCTCGAGCGCCTCGCGATGCGAGGTGCCCGCCGCCTCGATCCGGAGGCGATAGGTCCCCGCGCGCGCGGCGCGGAGCGGGAGCACCGCCGTGTCGCGGGAGCCGGCCGCGAGCTTCAGGCGCCTCGTGAGCGGCTCGAAGCCGGTCGCGGTGAGGACGACGTCTTCTCCGGCGTCCTTCGCTGCCTGCACCGTGACGGGCAACGAGAGCTCCTCGCCTTGCGCGAGCACCGGCGGGATCGCCGCCATCACGGCAAAGCCCTGCCCCACCGTGATGGAGGTCCTCGAGGCGCCCATCTCGCCGGAGCGGCTCACCGCGTCGACGGAGAGGCCGTACGTCGAGCTCGCATCACCGTAGGCGATCGGGACCCGGGCGCGTCCCTTCTCGTCCGTCATCACGTGCGGCTCCCACAGGACGGTGTGGCGCTCCCGTGGTTCGCCGGGCCACGCGGTCCGCCGCTCGTCCACGTACGCGCCGATGCCATGCTTGGCCGCCGTCCTCGCGTCCTCGTGGTGCCGCTCGCTCCAAGCGACGAGCTCGGACGCGCCATGGCTTCGCGCGTACGCGCGCCAGTCGACGTTCGCCGCGTGGACGTGGAGGTAGAAGCCGAAGCCGAGCGCGGCGGCCGTGACGGGGAGCCCCGCCACCGTCGCGCTCCGGAAGAAGCGAACGCGTCGATCGCGAAGCGTGGTGGGCTCCGTCTCTGCGAGGCGCGCCACGCCGAGGAACGCATGCACGAGCTGCCCCGCGACCAGGAGCAGGAGCGGGACCAGGTACGCGTCGTTCGGCGCGACGTCGAAGACGACGGCGAGCGCGCGACCGCGGTCGAGGATGCTCAGGAGGCAGGCGCCCTGTGCGAGGAGGAGCCCTGGCACGAGCAGGAGCGACGTGCCCGCGCGACGGAGCGCCGCCGTGAGGACGATCGCCGCCGCGATGGCCGCGATCGCCCACGACGGCGCCATGAGCCGCGCCGCCGACTCACCGGCGAGCCCCGCGAGCGGCGGAGACAGGACCGCGACGTCCCAGGCCGCGGTCGCGCGGAGGAACGTGCGCCGGCGACGATCGCGCTCTTCCTTCGGGAGCGCGCCGCGAGGGCGCCCGCCTTGCGTCACCCGATCGAGCCCGCTCGACAGGAACGGCGCGAGGAGCACGAGCGCGACGAGCCCGAGGAAGATCGTGAGCCACGCGCGCATGCGTCCTCGCTCGCGCACGTGCTCCTCCGCGCCTCGCGCTTCGAGATCGGCGTCGAGGGTCGTGCGCGGCTTACGCTCCGCGCCGATCCGCGCGAGGACGAGGCCGCGGAGCGCCTCGTCACCTTCACTCCCCGCGAGCGCGACGGTCTCCGAGCCCGCGAGCTCCCCGAACGTGTCTCGGACGTCGCGCGCGCGGCGCTCGAGCTCGAGGGGCCCCGCCTTCGCGCGACGCGGCTCGTCGAGCGCGTTCTCATCGGCCGCGCAGAGGCCGAGCTCCGCCTTCACCGGCTTGCCGTCGGCGTCGGTGACCTCGACCGAGATCGTCCCCTTCTCGCGCGTGTGCGGCTCCGCCGGATCCGCCACGACCTTCACACGGAGGCCGCGGCTCGGGCCGCGCGCGAGGATGAGCCGCCTCCCGATCCGGCGCGTGCCGTCCGTGCGGGCCGGCGTCGAGATCGCCTCGAGCCAGACGAGCCCCTCGAGGTCGTCACGGAGCGGGACATCGAAATCGACGCCGTGCGCCGAGCTCTCTGCGCTCCGCAGATCGACGACGCCCTCGCCCTTGGTCGCCTTCAGGAAGATCCAGTCCCCCGCGTCCGCGCCGAACACGGTCACGTGCGCGGGCTTGCCGCTCTCGAAGGCATCCTGCTCGGCGTGAACGACGAGGACGTCCGTCACGGGATGCAGCGTGTGGACCTTCCGGTGTCCCTGATCGTCCGCGACCTCGACCTCGAAGTCGTGCGCCGGAACGGTGAGGCCGAGCACCCCGACCCCGCTCGGCGAGATCTCCACGCGGCTCCCGCCCAGCGCGGCGAACGGTGCGGCGCCGCCCGAGACGTCGAGGTAGAGGGTCTGCTTCGCGTTCGCGACCAGGCGACCGCCCTCGGGGTACGCCGTGAAGTCGATCGCGCCCGCAGCGGCGGGAACGACGTCGCCGGTCGCGCGTCCCTTCGGCGCGGCGTGGAGCACGGCGCGCCCCGTGGAGGTGCTCGTGGGGTCCCACGGCGCCGGCGTCGGGATCGTCACCTCGACCGCGTACTCGTCGTCGCTCTCCTCCGCGATCGGGAAGTCGGCGGCGACGACGCCGAGCGCAGACACCTTCTCCTCCAGACGAAAGAGCGTGAGGCCGCCACGCTCGACGCGAATGGTGGCCACACGCTCCCCGGCGATCGCTCCCTCGCGCTCGAGGACGCCGCGCACGTGGACCGTCTCGCCGCCGAGGTACCGAGGCTTGTCGGTGGTGACGAGGACGTGGCCGTAGCTCGGCACGGCGGGCACGACCCAGTGATCGTCACGCCCGCGCCCGACGGGCGTGTCGGCGTAGGCGCGGAGGAGCCGCGCTTCGCCGGGCACGAAGTCGCCGGCGAGGGCCAGCTCGACCGAGGCCTCGCCCGCCGCCCCCGTCTTCGCCGACGCGAGCTCGTCGAAGCCGTTGCGCTCGAGGCCCACGCGGACGGCGGCGTCGGCCATCGGAGCGCCCGCGCGATCGCGCACGAGCACGGCGAAGCGAGCTCGTGCGCCGGGCGCCACCTCCGTCGGCCCGAGCAACGTGACGACCGGGACGCTCGCGTCCGGGGCGAGGAGCCGTCGATAGCGATGCGCGGCGACCACGAGCGCCGCCACGAGCATGACGATGACGACGGCGTACCAGCGCATGAGACGCGCGTCCATCCTCGCGCATCACGGTGGTAACGTCGACGCATGAGCGAGCCCGTTCGCATTTCGCCCGCCGAGGCGCAGGCGAAGATGAATGAGGGATACACGTATGTGGACGTTCGCACGCCGGAGGAGTTCGCAGAGGGCCGCCCCGCCGGCGCCGTGAACGTCCCGCTCGGCGACGACTTCGTGGCGAAGATGGACGCCCGCTTCGCGAAGGATGCGAAGCTCGTCGTCGGCTGCAAGGCAGGCGGCCGGAGCCTCCGCGCGGCGAAGGCGCTGCTCGCGGCGGGCTACACGGACGTGCTCGATCAGCGCGCGGGCTTCGATGCGGTGCGCGGCGCGTTCGGTGAGATCACGGAGCCCGGCTGGTCACGCGCGGGCCTCCCGACGGACAAGGGCTAGCCGGACGAGGCCAGGCCGGAGCCGCGCTACGCCGCCTTCGGAAGCGATCGGCGCGCGAGGAGCTTCGGATCACGCGAGCGCCCGAGCTCGGCACGGCAGTAGAGGCACCGAAACGCGATGTGGTCCGGCCGCGGGGTCATCCCGAACATGCTGAGCAGGATCCAGCCCCACGTCGTGTACTCGGGCTCCTCCTGGATCTCGGGGTCCCCCTTCCGGTGTCCACAGTGGCAGACGCGATCGCGCATGGTCGTGAGGCTCCTTCGCCTTGCCGCTCGTCTGTGCACGCGCGGTTCCATCCGGTTCGGCACCGGTTCTCGAGGAGTTACGCACGCCGGACCTGCCTAATTTTCGGCAGGCGGATGAATCTTCAGCAGCTTGAGCTTGTACTGGAGGGTCGCGCGGCTCGTCCGGAGGAGGCGCGCCGCCTCGGACTGGTTGCCAGCCGCGCGCTCGAGCGCCTCCTCGATCAGCGTGCGCTCGAACGCGTTCACGCGATCCCGCAGCGAGAGATCGCCGGCGCTCGCCGCCCCGGCCGCCGTGTCCATCGCCGGCGTGACCAGCTCCGGGAGGTCCGCGAGGCGGATGCGGTCGCGAGCGAGGATCGACGCGCGCTCGAGCACGTTCTGGAGCTCGCGCACGTTGCCAGGCCAGTCGTAGGCCTGGAGATACGCCATCGCGTCGTCGTCGATGGGCTTGTCCGTGCGTGACGCGGCGATGAGCGGGATGTCCTCGCGCCGGTCGCGGAGCGGCGGCACGGAGAGCGGGAACACGGCGAGGCGGAAGTAGAGGTCGCTGCGGAAGCGTCCTGCCTTCACGTCCGCCGCGAGATCGCGATTCGTGGCGGAGACGATGCGCACGTCGACGGGGATCGGCTTCGTGCCGCCCACGCGATCGATCTCGTGCTCCTGCAGCGCGCGGAGGAGCTTCGCCTGCGCCTCGAGCGGCAGCTCCCCCACCTCGTCGAGGAAGAGCGTCCCGTGGTTCGCCTGCTCGAAGCGCCCGATCCGCCGCGCCGTCGCGCCCGTGAACGCGCCCTTCTCGTGACCGAAGAGCTCGCTCTCGATGAGCGTCGGCGGGAGCGCGGCGCAGCTCACGCGGACGAGCGGCGCGTTGCTGCGAGGGCTGCCCTCGTGCACCGCGCGCGCGAAGAGCTCTTTCCCGACGCCCGTCTCGCCCGTGATGAGCACCGTCGATGTCGTGGGAGCGACGCGACGCGCCTCCGCGAGCGCGCGCTCGATGGCCGCGCTCTGGCCGACGATGCCGCGCGGCGCGTGGAGATCGGCCTTGAGGAACTCGTTCTCCGCCTCGAGCTTTCGCGTGAGCTCGCCCACCCGCGCGAAGAGCCGCGCGTTCTGGATCGCGATCGACGCCTGCGACGCGAGCGTGCCCAGCACCTCGAGCTCCTCGGTCTCGAGCGGGCGTCGCATGAAGACGGCGAGCACGCCGAGGAGCTCGTCGTCGAGGACGAGCGGATACCCGGCGAACGCGACGAGCCCGTGCGACGCGATCCACGCCTTGTCCGCGAAGCGCGGATCCGCGGCGAGGTCCGTGCTCGTCATCGAGGTGCGCTGCGCGGCGATCTCACCGATCTTGAGCGTGCCGACGGGGACGCGCGCCCGCGAACCGTCGAGCCGCTCGGAGAGCCCCGCGCTCGCCGCGAGCTGCAACGTCCCGGGCGCGTCGGGCGCGACCAGCCACACCCGCGCCAGCGCCGCATCGAGATCGGCCACGAGCGCGCGCACGATCTCCGAAAGCACTTCGCCCGGATCGAGCGAGCGCGTCATGCGCACGCCAATCCGGGCGAGGGTAGCGAGCCGGCTCACGGAGCCAGACTACGCGAATGTGGGCGCTCAGCCCCGCTTCGGCTTCGGCTTCGGCGGGGGCGGGAACTTCTCGTTCGACGGGCCCCAGTTCTCGTTGGACGGACCACCGCGGCGGCGGTTCTCACCCGAAGGCCCCCAGTTCTCGTTCGAGGGGCCGCGGCGGCGGTTCTCGCCGGAGGGGCCGAGGTTCTCGTTCGAGGGACCGAAGTTCTCCTTCGACGGACCAAGGTTCTCCTGCGACGGTCCGACGTTCTCACCCGAGGGCCCCACGTTCTCGCCTGAGGGACCTTTGTTCTTGCTCGCGATCTTCGGCGTCGGCGGGGCCGGCTGCTTCGCGTTGACGGACTTCGTGACGCCCGATGACGGGTTGTTCGTGGTGTTGGGATCGATGCCGAGACCAGCGCCCGTGACCGGCTGGTTCTGCGCCGCCGGATCCGGAGCCACGCCGACGCTCTCCTTCATCCGATCGGTGATCTTCCCGCAGCCCGTCGTCGCTGCGAAGAGGAGCGCTGCCGCCAGGAACTGTTCGCGATTGACCTTCATCGTCCCCCGTCTTTCGCCGCCGCTGGCGAGTGGTCGACCTCAGACGGTCGCCCGCTACGAGTTGTTCAAACGAAAAAAGGCACGCGCGATTTCGACATCGTCGAACGGCAACTCCTCGTCGCCGATCGTCTGGGTCTTCTCGTGGCCCTTCCCCGCAACCACGACGATATCAGCCGGATCCGCGCTCGCAACGGCGGTTCGGATCGCCTCCGCACGATCGAGCATCAAATGTGTGTTGCGCGTCGCTCCATCGCCTCGCGCCTGCGTCATGCCGGACAGGATGGCGTCCGCGATCGCGCGAGGGTCCTCGCTTCGCGGGTTGTCGTTCGTGACATAGACGACATCGGCTCCATCCACGGCGACAACCCCCATTTGTGGCCGCTTCCCGGGGTCGCGATCGCCACCGCAGCCGAAGACGACGATGACGCGGCCTCCGTTCAGTAGTGCGCGCGCCGTGGCCAAGGTGCGCGCGAGTGCGTCGGGAGTGTGGGCGTAGTCGACGACGACGGTCGGCCGTCGATGCACGACCTGGAAGCGTCCCGGCACGCCCTCGAAGTCGGTGAGCGCGCGCTTGATGACCTCCGGCGAGTACCCGAGCGCGTGCCCCGCGAGCGCCGCCGCGAGCGCGTTCTCCATGTGCACGTGGCCGACGAGACGAAGATCGAGCCGGCCGCCGAGCGCGTCGGCGATCGGCGACGGCGCGAGGAGCGCATGCGTGCCGTCGACGTCGATCGTCACCTCCTTCGCCTCGAGCGCGATCGGGAGCGACGCGCACTCCTCGGGGATCGGCCGCGCCGCGTAGCCGACGCGCCGGACGCTCGAGTCGATCACCTCGTCGAGGAGAGCGCTCGCTGGGTCGGATGCGTTCAACACCGCCGTGCCGCCCGCGGGCAGGTCGATGAAGAGCTGCGCCTTCGCGACGAGGTACTTCTCGGGGGTGCCGTGGTAGTCGAGGTGATCGCGCGACAGGTTCGTGAACACGCCGACCTTCGCGGGCCAGGTCTTCGTGAAGCCGTTCTCGAGCGACTGGGAGCTCGTCTCGATCGCGAGGGTCTTCACCCCGCGATCGCGCGCCTCGAGCAGCGTCCGCACGAACGCGGCGCCGCTGGGCTCCGTCTCGAGCTGCACGTCGTCGACGAACGCGCCGATCGTCGTCACCCGGCACGGCGTCTCCCCCGCCGCCCGCGTGATGGCGGAGATCATCGAGGTGGTGGTCGTCTTGCCGTTGGTGCCCGTCACGCACGCGGTCGCGAAGAGCGGGTGGAGCGGCACGAGGTCGTCGTTCGTCGTCTCCTCGGCGCGCTCGCGGAGCTCCGCGACCACCTGCTCGAGATGCGTGCCGCGGCTCCCCTTCACGAGCACCACCGCGCCGCGCCAGTCCTCGACGAGCGAACGCGGGTCCTCTGTCCTCGGCCGGTGCACGCTCCCCGGCAGCGCGCGATGAACGGCCGCCATCGCGTCGCCGTAGAGATAGACGCGTGCATCCTGCATCTTCGCGAGCGCCGGCACGAGCGCGAGGTGCGCCGCCTCGGAGGCCGCTCCGAGGTCCAGCATGTCCCCGAGGACGAGCACCTTGGGGCGCCCGGGCCACGCCTCGAGCAACACGAACGCCGCCGCCATGCTCGCCGGCGACGCGTTGTACGCGTCGTCGATGAGGATGGAGTCGTTCGCGAGCCGGTGGATCTGGCAGCGCATCGACGGCGCCTCGAAGCCGGCGAGCCCGGCGCGGATCTCGCCGTCGCTCCGCCCGAGCGCCCGGGCGACCGCCACCGCGAGGGCCAGGTTCGACGCGTTGTGCGCGCCCGCGATCGGGACCTCGAAGTCGCCGCTGTAGCCGATGCCCGTCCAGTACGGGCCCAGGTCGAGGTGCGTCCAACCCTCGACGCGCACGTCGCGCGGCGCCGCCGGCCAGGCCGCGATCCGCGCGTCGCCGAGGTTCAAGACGCGCGGGCCGCGCCTCGTGCCTTCGAACAGCGTGAGCTCTTCGCGCGCGACCGTGTCGACATCGCCGAGCCCCGCGAGATGCTCCGGCCCGATCATCGTGAGCACGCTGACGTCGGGGTCGACGAGCCGCGCGTGCTCCTGCATCGCGCCCACCGCGTCGATCCCGATCTCGACGACGAGCGCGGAGGGAGCGCTCGAACCCGCCGCGTGCGCCCGATCCAGCAACGTGAACGGGATCCCGGTCCACCCGTTCATCGTCTCCTGCGTCTTCGTCGCGCGTGGCCCGAGCGCGGCCGCGATGAGCTCCTTCGTCGTGGTCTTGCCGTTGCTCCCGCCCACCGCCACGACGGGGAACGCGAACCGCTGCCGGAAGAACGCCGCGAGCTTCCGCAGCGCGACGAGCGTGTCGGGGACGAGGAGCCGCCGAGGCCCTGGCGCGTCCGAGACGAGCGCCCACGCCGCGCCCGCCTCGAGCGCGCGCTCCACGTCGGCGTGCCCGTCGTAGCCCTCCTCCGCGATCGCGACGTAGAGCTCGTCGGGCATGGGCCGGCGCTCGCCGGCGCAGACGCCACGGATCTCGACCTCCTCTTCCGGTGCCGCAACGCCGATCGCCCCCGCGATCTCTCGCAGCGTCAGCGGCCACACGGCTAGGGCGCGCCGGCTTCCGGGGCGGCAGACGCGGGCGGCGTGAAGGCGCCAGTCCCGTTCTGCTGGTTGTCACGCCAGGCGAGGAAGCCGAGGAGCGCGACCATGAGCGTGACGCCGACGACGATGCCGGCGAGGAGCGCCGTCTTCGGGTTCATGCCGACGTTCGGCAGATCCTCGGGCACGAGCGACGTGCGGACCTCGGGGTCCTTCGGCTTCAGCGCGAACTGCATGCGGTCTTCGTCGAGCGTCTGGATGCGGACCGAGCCGACGCCGCAGACCTTGAGGAGCTGATCCGCCATCTCCTGCGCCGACTGGAAGCGCTTCGTCGCGTCGCGGTGACACGCGCGCTGGAACCAGCCGTCGAGGCCAGGCGGACAGTCCGGCACGTACTTGCTCGGCAGCGGCATCGGCTCGACGCAGACCTTCAGCACGATGTCGCCGAGGACGTCGCCCTCGAACGGGATGCGCGCCGTGAACGCCGCGAACGCGCACGCGCCGAGGCTCCAGATGTCGGTGAGCGCGTTCGGGATGCCGCCGACCGTGAGCTGCTCCGGGCTCATGAAGTTGGGCGTGCCGATCACGGAGCCTTCCTGCGTCGGTCCCTTGAGGCCACCCTTGCCGCTGCCCTCGGGGTCCGCGTCGAGCATCTTCGCGATGCCGAAGTCGACGAGCTTCACGACGTAGCCGAGCTCCTCCTGATCGATGCCGTCCGCGTTGGTGGCGAGGAAGATGTTGTCCGGCTTGAGGTCGCGATGAACGATGTTCGCGTCGTGCGCCTTCGAGAGCGCCTTCGCCGCCTGCGCGATGATCATCGCGGCTTCGCGGGACGGGAGCGCGCCGCGACGGATGAGCGCCTCCGAGAGCGACTCGCCCTCGAGATACTCCATCACGATGTACGGCCGGCCGCCCTCGGTCACGCCGTAGTCGAAGACCTTCACCGCGTTGCGCGACTTCACGCTCGCGGCGGCGCGCGCCTCGATCTCGAAGCGGCGCCGCGCGTCCGGACGCTCCGCGAACTGGGGGCGGATGAACTTGATCGCGACCTTCGTACCGAGCCCGATGTGCTCGCCGAGCCAGACCGTCCCCATGCCACCCGTGCCGACGAGCGGACCGACGCGGTACTTCTCGCCGACGACTTGTCCCTCGAAGGACTCGTCTCCCGACACGGGAGTCCCTTCGACGTCAGCGGCGGCCTCGGACATTCGCGGAAAAGCCTAGCGCACTTCTGGCGGCGCCGGAGGAGGAGACGATGAGTCGGCGGCCGGCGTGACGGGCATGGGCGGCGGCGCCGCGGGCTCTTCAATAACTGCCGTGCC
This sequence comes from Labilithrix sp., assembly GCA_046351255.1. Taxonomy (GTDB): domain Bacteria; phylum Myxococcota_A; class Polyangia; order Polyangiales; family Polyangiaceae; genus Labilithrix. The sequence continues at coordinate 16,269 of JAXLYU010000017.1, read as the reverse complement.
GTCGATCCGGGACCGTGCCCGCGCCGCAGGCCCGAGGGCGTGGATCCACGACGAATCGTCGACCGTCTTCCCCGAGGCGTCCTTCCACGTCGACGGCGCGAAGAAGAGCTGGCCGTCCTCCTTCCGCCGGACGAGGAGCCAGCGGGCCCGCCGGAGGCCGCTCGGCACCATCGCCCAGGTGCCCGCTTTCCAGCCATAGCGGTCGCCGACGTACTCCCACGAGCCGTCGACCCACACCGCGCCCTGTCGCGGATTCGGGGGCACGAACTCGACCGGCGCGGGCCTCGGCGAGGACGTCACCTCGACGTAGTCCGCCTGGTCGACCTGGGCCCACTCTGGATGCGGAAATGCCGACCCGCAGGCACATAAAACGAGACAAATGCCGAGTGCTAGCGGCAGAGTTGCCCCTGTATAGTGCGCGAGCTGAGCGGCCGCCGTCTTCATCCTGTCTTTCTCGTGGGGCTTACCGTTGCCGCGCTGGGCGCGACCGGATGTTACCGCGTGCCGGAAGGAAAGCATGCGATCGCGGACGTGGAGGTCACCGGGATCAATGATCTCGACGAGGACGACCTCCTCCAGCGCATCGACACCCGGGAGGACCAGCGCTTCCTCGGCATCTTCCACGGCGTCATCTACGAGTACGAGCTCTTCGACCAGTACGCGCTACGCCGCGACCTCCAGCGCGTCGAGCGCTTCCTCCGGGCCCGCGGCTACTACGAGGCCCGCGTGTATGCGGCGCGGGTCGTCGAGAAGGGCAACAAGGTCTACGTCACCATCGCCGTTCACGAGGGCGAGCCGGTCAAGGTCGACACCGTGAACATCGCGGAGAGCTCGCCCGTCGACGAGGTCACGCGTCGCTCGATCCGCATCGCCATCGCGAAGGTGCTCCCGCTCGGCGCCGTCCTCGACGAGGACAAGTTCGCGGAGTCGGAGACCGCGGCGCTGAAGGGCCTCACCTCGAGCGGCCACGCCGGCGCCAAGGTGACGCGTCACGCGGAGGTCGATCTCGTCACGCACCGCGCGCGCCTCACGTACACCGTCTCGCCTGGTCCGTTCGCGACCTTCGGCGCGGTGACGTTCGAGGGCCTCGGCGAGCTCCCCGAGAGCACGGTCCGGCAGATCTTCGGCGTCCGCGAGGGCGAGCGTTACTCCAGCGAGGATCTCGACGAGGGAAAGCAGGCGCTCCTCGACCTCGGCGTCTTCGGCTCGGTCGACGTCGTCACCGATCTGTCCAGCATGGAGACGACGCACATCGTTCCCGTGGTGGTGAAGGCGCAGCGCTCGAAGATCCGCGCCTTCCTCGCCGGTGGCGGCGTCGAGCTCGACCAGCTGAAGACCGACGTCCACGTCCAGGTCGGCTGGCAGAACGGCAATTTCCTAGGCGGCCTGCGCAAGCTCGATCTCCGCTTCAAGCCGGGCATCGTCCTCTATCCGACGCGCATCGATAACCTGGAGCTACCGACGAACCCGCTCTACGAGCATCGACTCTCCGCCACCCTCCGGCAGCCGGGCTTCATCGAGAAGCGAACCACCGGCTTCGCGCGTGTGGAATACAACGTCTACCCCGTGCTGTTGCCGAAGGTCGGCGACAAGCTGGCCTCCACCGTGCTCGGCTATCACGAGCCCCGCGGCGTGCTCGGCGCCGAGCGCAAGTTCCTCGACCGCATCTTCATCAGCCCGGAGTGGGACATCCAGGCGAACTACCCGCTCGACTATCTCGGGCACACCGAGGCCGAACCGCTCGTCATCTCGTACGTGCAGCTCTCGGCGAACCTCGACCTTCGCGACGATCCCAACCGTCCTCACCGCGGGTTCTTCCTCGGCAATGCGCTCCAGTTCTCCGGCGGTCCCATCCTCCGCGGCGACGCCGTCGACCTCCGCGTGCAGCCGGACATGCGCGGGTACATCCCGCTCCCGAAGAGGATCGGCGGCGCGAGCCTCCCGACGATGACCCTCGCCATCCGCGGGTCGGTCGGCTTCCTCTTCCCGTTCAACTACTCCACGTTCTCGCAGGCGAACTTCTCGACCGGCTCCGATCTCCGCGCCGAAGGCTCGAACCGCGACTACCAGGTCCTCTTCTTTCGTGGCTTCTTCTCCGGCGGTCCCAGCTCGAACCGCGGGTACCCGCTCCGCGGCGTCGGCCCGCACGACAAGATCCCGTACCTGAGCCCCGCCGGTCAGTCGGCCTCCGCCGGCGGCTGCAACCCGGGCGAGGACGCGTGCCTCCTTCCCACGGGCGGACTGTCCTTGTGGGAGACGAACGTAGAGCTGCGCATCAACGTCTCGGGGCCGTTCTCCACCGCCGTCTTCTGTGATGCGGGCGACGTCTCGCCATTTCAGACGGATCTCCGCTTCGACCACCCCCACCTGTCCTGTGGCGGCGGAGCGCGCTACGACACACCAGTGGGACCGATTCGCCTCGATATTGGCTATCGCCTCCCCGGCCTCCAGTTCCCGGACGGCGACAAGTACGAGCTCGAGCCTACTCCTCTCTTCGGCGCGCCCATCGCGGTCGCCTTCGGCATCGGAGAGACGTTCTAGTGCGGAGGTGGGTCTACCGAGCGGCAGCAGGCGGCGGGCTCGCGGTGGTGTTCACCGGCGCGCTGCTCGGCGGCGTGGTCCTGCACGCGAACCTCCCCGGCTTCCGGCGCGCGGGGACCGAGATCGCGAACCGGGCGATGGAGCCCGTCTTCGACGGCAAGGTCGTCGTCGGCGGCATCGAGCGCCTCGAGATCGGGGGCAAGTCCCGCGTCGTCGTGCGCTCGGCGACGATCACCGATCCCGACGGCAAGCGCGTCATCGACGCGACCGGGATCGACGCGACCATCGACCTGCGCTCGCTCCTCCGCTCCATCCAGAGCGGCAAGGGCCCCGCGGTGGAGCTCGAGAACGTGCGCGTCGAGACGGTGGACGTCGCCCTCGATCGCGACGCGGACGGCAGGCCGCGGATCGCGAAGGCGCTCCACCCGAAGGCCTCCACGTCGAAGAAGCCGACCGGTCCGTCGAAGAAGCCGAGCGAGCCGACCACCTCGAGCGAGCCGTACCTCGACATCGCCTCCGCGCGGATCGCGCACGGGAAGGTGCACGGCAACATGGTGCCGCCTAAGCTCGACGGCGATACGGAGAACCTCGTCACCCGCGTACATCTCGAGCATGACATCGTCCGCATCGACCTCGACGAAGGGAAGGCCACGCTTCGTTCGCCGCAGGGGCCGAATCAGAAGGAGCCGATCGTCGGCAACGTGAAGGGAGCGCTCAGCGTCGACATCACGAGGCAGAACCTATCGGGCCACGCGGACTTCGAGGGCGGCGTCGGGCCCGTGCCGGTGGTCGCGCACGCGAAGATCGACGGCGACCTCGTCGATGCCACCGTCGACGTCGCGCGCGTCGACGTCGCGCCGCTCGGCAAGGCCTTCGACAGCTTGCCCTTCGGTCGCCCCGTCGAGGCGCACGTCCACGCGCACGGCGCGCTGCCGCTCCTCGCGCTCGACCTCCGCGGGCGCGTCGGCGAGTCGGATCTCACGGGCTCGGGCAACATCGACCTCCGCGAAGGTCACACGTTCGCGTTCGATCTCCAGGCGTTGCACGCCGACGCGAGCGCATACGGCGCGCCGTTTTCGACCGACATCACGACGAAGGTGAGGGTCTCCGGGAACATCGCGGGCAAGGGCCGCTTCGGCGTCACCGGCACGTACGTCATCGAGACGCAGCCCGGGACGGTGGCTCAGGAGAAGATCCCGGCCGCGAAGATCGCGGGCGAGATCAAGGAGGCGACCCTCACCGCGATCCTCGTCACGAAGGACGAGCCGGGCGTGGAGCTCGGCGGCGAGGCCACGATGGACCTCGCGACCTTCATCACCGACGTCGACGTCACGGCGTCCTCGAAGAGCCTCCGCGCCGCGACGCGCGTGCCCGCGAAGATCGACGGCGCCGCCAGCGTGCGCGTGAAGGGCAAGCTCGACATCCTCGCGGAGACGATCGACGCGCGCACCACGCTCCACGGCGACGGCCTCGGCTTCGATGCGTTCGCCGCCGCGCACCTCGACGCGAATGGCCGGCTCCACGGACCGCTCACCGCGCCGCTGCTCGACGTCGGATTCACCGGCAGAGATCTGCAGGTGAAGGCGAAGGACAAGAAGCCGCTCACGTACGACATGGCGAGCGGCCGCGCGCAGATCGCGTTCGTGCCGTCGGTGCGCATCATCTCCGCGTCGCTCGACGTGGGCGAGAAGGGCTCCCCCGACGCGATCGGCGCCGTCGCCTCGCACGTCACCATCGAGCAAGGCACGGTGGAGGCGCGCGGCGTGAAGCTCACCGGGCTCGGAGAGCCGCTCGAGCTCGACGCGAGCTTCGGCAAGGGCAGCTGGAGCATCCGCGCGAAGAGCGCCGGCGTGGACCTGCATCGCGTGGCGGTCGCGACCGGCATCCGGGAGCTCCGCGTGCTCCCCGAAGGCACGCGCGCCGCGCTCGACGTCGACCTCCGCGACGGAGACGGCGGCGCGACCGGCCACGCGGACGTCGTCGTCACGAGCGAGCCGGGCAAGCTCCTCGGCGGAGGCGTGAAGCTCGAGACGCACGCGAAGGTCGTCCGCGGCCACGTGGTGGGCACCGCGAAGGTGAGCTCGCCCGGGCTCGGCGAGGTCGAGATCGCGAGCGCGGAGCTCGACATCCCGGGACGGCTCGATCAGCGCTCGCTCGAGCGGACCACCGGCGTGATCGAGGTCCGCGGCTCGATCGATCTCTCGCAAGGTGGCGCGCTCCTCGGCGGCGACAAGATCGAGCAGATGTCCGGTATCGCGTCCTTCGAGGGACGGATCGAGCGCGGGGACCCGACCGCGATGCCCGCGGTGCGCGCGACGGTGAAGACGGCGGGCCTCGACGTCACGTACAGCGAGGACCCCGCGAAGCCGTCCACGCGCGTGGCCGGTATCGACATCGCGGCGCACGCCGCCTGGGACGGACGCACCGACGACACGGAGCTCGCCTTCCTCTCGTGGGATCGCGCGGGCGTCCTCGCGAGCGCCACCGCGAAGTCGAAGGTCCCGGTCGTGGCGTGGGTGACGGGCGCCAAGCGCATCACCCGGCGCGCGATCGCCGAGCTCGACGTCAACGCGACGGCGGACGTCCCGCTCCGAAATGTCGCCGATCTGCCGGCATTTCTCGACCTTCCCGCGCTCCGCGGCAAGCTCGGAGCCCACGTCGCCGTGGAGGGCGAGGTCGCGCATCCGAGCCTCGTCGTCAGCGCGAAGGCGGAGGGCCTGAGGGCCGAGAATCGCGCCGCGGGCGCGCGGTCTGCCGCGAGCAGCTTCGAGCCGCTGGACGCCCTGCTCGAGGCGCGCTGGAACGGCGAGCGCGGCGTCATCACGTTTGCGCTGGACGAGCGCGCTCCGGCGGCCCCGCCGAAAGACACGCCCCGCGGCCCGTCGCCCACCGCACGCGCCGACCTCGGCCTCCCTGGGCAGGCGGTGCGCCGGACGAAGCGCGTGCCGGGCCACGTCCACGGGCTCGTCACGCTGAACGACGCGCGCATGGCGGATCTCCTCCGTGGCCGCTCGTTCCTGGAGATCCCGTGGACCGCGTCGAGCGAGATCGAGGTGCAGGACCTCAACCTCGGCGCGCTGCCGATCCCGTCCTCCGCGATGACGAGGCAGATCACGGGGGCGCTCTCGGGCCGTGTCAAGATCCGCGACCTCAACCGTTCCGCGTCCTTCGAGGCGAACGGGACGGTGACCGACTTCGGCGTCGGCGGCGCGATCGTCGACACGCTCACCGTCACCGCGGGCGGCCGTGACGCCTCGCTCTTCGTGAACGCGAACATCAAGGACAAGGATGGCCAGGCGACGCTGCAGCTCGCCTCGCAGAGCCCGATGGTGAACGGGCTCGACTTCGGCTGGGACGCGTCGAAGCCCTCACGCCTCGACTACGCCGTGCAGAACGCGCAGATCGGCGTCATTCTTCCGCTCGTCCGTCGCTCGATCTCGGAGATCGACGGACGCGTCAACGGCGCGGGCAGCGTCACGCTCGACGGCGACACCCAGGTGTTCGAAGGCGGCCTCGCGCTCCTCAAGACCGACCTCTACCTCAACGCCATGGGCGAGCAGATCACGGGCCTCACCGCGACGGCGCGCTTCGATCGCTCGGGCACCTTCTCCATCGAGGACGCGACGGGCAAGCTCGGCTCGGGCGAGTTCAAGGCCACCGCGCATGGGCGCATGAAGGGCTTCCAGTTCGCTTCCGCGGACGCCACGCTCGTCGCCGCGAAGGAGGGCATTCCGATCAGCTCGGAGGGCGCCAACTTCGCGTCGGCCGCGGGCGAGGTCAACCTGCAGGCGGCGATGAGCGCGGATCGCTCGACCCTCGAGGTGAAGCTGCAAGTCCCGCAGGCGACGGTCTCGCTGCCGGACCGTGGCACGCAGCAGCTCCAGCCGATCGAGCCCGACAAGACGATCGACATCGGCGTCCGCCGGAAGGACGGCAAGCTCGACACGACCGCGGTCCGTCGCGGCCGCGGCGGCACGGGTCGCCAGACGCAGACCACGAGCGCGAGCTTCACGACGAAGCTCGAGGCCACGCTCGGCCAGCACGTTCGCCTCGAGGGTCGCGGCCTCGACGTCCTCCTCGGCGGCAAGACCTACGTACAGCTCGCGAACGAGCTCGCGGTCACGGGTCAGATCGATCTCCGCGGCGGAACGATCGAGGTGCACGGCCGCCGCTTCACCGTCGACCGCGGCATCGTCACCTTCCCCGAGGGCGGCGATCCCGGCAATCCGTCCGTGGTCGCCGCCGCGTACTGGGACGCGCCCGACCGCACGCGCGTGTGGGTCGAGTTCGCGGGCCCCCTCAAGTCCGGCACGCTCACGCTCCGCTCGGAGCCCGCGTACTCGAAGAACCAGATCCTCAGCATCCTGCTCTTCGGCCAGCCCGACCCGAACACGGCCGCCGCGACGGGCAGCGGCACGAGCTCCGGCGGCGACGCGTCCGGTGCGACCGCGGTCGGCTCCGGCTTCGTGGCCGAGGACATCAACCGGATGCTTTCCGAGATCGACGCGAACCTGAACTACGAGACGGACACGCTGAGCGGCAACCGCGCCCGCACGAAGCTGGGCCGCTCGTTCTTCGATCAGCGCCTCAAGGTGCAGATCGGCTATGCGCCGGGCTACACGTATCGCGAGCCGGACACGACCTACCTCCTCGTGAACTGGCAGTTCATCCCGAAGTGGTCCGTCCTCGGGACGCGCGGCGACAAGGGCACGTCCATCCTCGACGTGCTCTGGCAGCATCGTTATTGAGGTCAGGGCAGGCCGGAGACCACAGTGGGTGTCCCGTTGCTCCCGATGTCCTGCGCTTGCGCCAGCTGCCCCGCTCCGTTGCCGCCCCACATCGCGAGCGAACCGCCCGGCAAGAGAGCGCCGCTGTAGCCTCGACCGCTCCACAGATTGGTCGCCTTCACGAGCGCGAGGCTCGGGGGGAACAGCGCGTTCGTGGTGTTCCCTATCCCGAGCCGGCCTCGGTTGTTCGATCCCCAGCACCGAACGGTCTGATCCTCCAGCAGCGCGCACGCGTGCGCGTCACCGAGCACGACCTTCGTCGCCTTGACGGCGGTGCCGAGCGCGACCTCGGTCGGGGTCGAGAACGTGGGCGGGGTCGAGCTCGGTGGCGTGATGAGCGCTCCGCTGTTGTTGCCCCAGCAGTAGACCTTCCCTTGATTCGCGGTCGCGCACGTCACGCCATCCGCGTTCACGGCTACCGACGTCACCTTGCCGAGCCCCGGAACGGCGCTGGGCGGCGCGACGCTACCCGTCGCGCCGTTGCAGCTCGGCGGCTCCGGCTCGGGGGCGTGACCGCACTGCCCGCTCCCGTTGTTCCCCCAGCAGACCAGCGAGTCGTCGTTCAGGATCACGCAGTAGTGCTTCGCCTGCCCGTTCGAGCTCGGGAGGCGCTTCACGTTGGCCACGCCCGTGACCTCCCTCGGCACCGGCACCAGCGAGGAGCCGGCGTCCGGCGTCCCCAGGCTCCCGCAGGAGGCCGTCCCCCAGCACGATACCGTCGCCGTGAGCGTCCGGGCGCAGCTCGTCGCCGAGCCCGTCATCACCTCGGCTGCACCTATGAGCTCCGGCACCTTCTGCGGGGTCGAATTGCACTTGCCGGTGCCCGCGTCAGGGCAGTCGATGTCCACCGGACTGCCTCCGCCGACGGGATGCCCGAGCGCGCCCCCGTTGTTGAAGCCCCAGCACCAGACCGTGTTGTCCTTCTTCACCGCGCACATGGAATCGTAGGCGGCGCCGAGCCGGAGGACGTCGGTGATCGCGACCTTCGTCGGGGGTATGGCAGGGGCCGCGATCGGGACACCGGCCTGACCGCGGACGTTCGAACCCCAGCACCAGACATCGCCATTGCCGAGGGCGGCGCAGCTATGTCCGTCGCCGAGCGCGACATCGACGATCTCGTTCTCGCAACGCCCATCGAGACAGTTGACGCCCGCGCCGCAGGCATTTCCGCACCGCCCGCAGTTGGTCTCGCTGATCCTCGTATTGATGCAGCCCTCGGCGCACTGCTCCTTCGGGGCAGCACAGCCCCCGTCGGGTGGAAGTCCGACGTCGCCGTCATCAGCGCCACCGTCACGCGGCGTGGCGCCGCTATCGGTCACGGACCCATCGACGGAGCTCGAGCCCGCATCTGCAGGGGTCGCGTCCGCACCAACGACGAGCACCCCGGATGACGGAGTGTCACCGACACACGCAAAGAGGACCCATGCGGAGACGGCGCACGAAACAAGTGAAGAAGCGATCAGGGCACGACGACGCACCATTGAATGAGCTTAGCAACATCATTGTCGCAGACGATGTCCTTGTGCAGAATCCCCCACTCATGACGCTGACGCCGCGCTACTCTATCCAGATGCGGTTGGCGGCAGCGCCGTGACACCCGGTGCTGTTGCACGCGCGCCCCGCCGGGGCAGCGGGGAGCGGCAGGTTCATCAGCTTGGCGGGCTTGCCGGCGATGCGAACGCCGACCTTCGCGTTCGCGGGCGGGAAGTCGGTGCCGTCGAGCCAGAAGTTGCCGTTGGCGTCGGTCATCGCGCTCTTCAGCGTGTTGCCGTAGACGACGCCGACCTCGGCCTGCGCCACCGTCGTGGTGCCATCGATCTTCGAATAGACGGTGCCGGCGAAGGCCCAGACCTTCACGTCGAGGTGGCAGCCCGCGGTCACGCAGTCCTTGCCCTCGAGCGGGGTCTGGTTCGCGTGCGTCGCGTCCTTGTGATCGTTGGCGTTCTGCGGCGGCGCCTTGTACGCGAACGTCGTGGTGCCGAAGACCGCGTCGCCCGCGGCCGCGCCGGAGGAGCTCGAGGAGGTCGTGTCGTCGTCGTCGTCGCCGCCGACCGACTTGCCGCTCGAGCTCTCCTGGTTCACCTCGCCACTCTCGAAGGTGGACTTGCCCGCGCCCGGACCGCTGCACGCCGCGATGATCGCGGCCATGACGAGCGAACAGGTGACGAGCGCCGAGCCGCTACCCCTCACTTGGCGACGATTCTCAGGCCGGCCACGTGACAGCCGGTCGCGTTGCAGTTGGCGCCGGTCGGTCCCTCGATGGCCATGTTCATCATCTTCGTCGCGCCCGTGTCGGTGCGGATGCCGACGCGGCTGCCTGCGGGCGGGAACGCATCGCCTGGTGCGCTGAGATAGAAGTTGCCGTCATCGTCCGGATAGAACGTCCCGAACTCGGTGCCGTCGGGCTTCACGATGCGGATCTGGACCTTCTGCTTCAGCTCCGCGGGGAACGGGGCGCCGGCGACGTCGGCGTAGACGGTGCCGCCCGCGCCCCACTTGGGAGCGCCCGCGTGACAGCCGTCCTTCACGCACGTCTTGCCCTGCATCGGCGGCGCGTCGGCGCCCGTATGGCCAGCCGGCACCGGATCGAGCGCGTTCACCGCCTGCGGCGCCTCGAACTTGAAGGCCTCGACGGTGCCCGTCTTCGGATCTTTGAAGACGTCCGTGATCGCGCCCGTGCCGCCGCCGTCCACGGGCGCGCCGCTCGTGCTGGTCTCGCCCGAGGTCGAGCCGCTCGAGCTGCCCTGGATGTCGCCCCCGGAAGAGGAGGGACGCTCGGAGAAGCTGATGGCTCCGGGATCCGGCCCCTTGCAGGCAGGAAGCAGCGGAATCGATCCTGCCATCAGACAGGCTCCCAAGACTGCAAGACCGCGATAGTCCATAGATCCTCTACCGATGAGACGATAACTTCCCCATCGAGAGGAAGGGCCGCCCGATCCGGGGTGACGAGCACCAACGTGATAGGCCTGCAATCCGCGAGCCTCCCTCGAGTCCATCATCCAAGCGGCCAACCGACAAGGCAGGAGCGCGCCGCTTTACAAAAAACGGGCGCCGCGTATAGTGCGCGTCCCCCACCCCCACGGTAGCTCGAAAACCTCAGCTATTTCGCAGGGGTCACCAAGAGGAAGCAATGTACGCGGTCATCAAAACGGGCGGTAAGCAGTACCGAGTGGCGCAGGGCGACAAGCTCCGCGTCGAGAAGCTCGCTGGCAACGTCGGCGACACGGTCACCCTCAGCGAGGTCCTCCTCGTTGGCGCGGGCGACGGCGTGAAGGTCGGCGCTCCGCTCGTCGGCGGCGCGAAGGTCCAGGCGAAGATCGTCGCCCAGGACAAGGCGCCCAAGATCATCATCTTCAAGTTCCGCCGCCGTAAGAACTACCGCCGCAAGACGGGTCACCGGCAGCCGTTCACCGCGCTCGAAATCACGGGCATCACGGGCTGACGGGCCCGCCTTAGTCAAAGAGAGAGGCTAGTCATGGCTCACAAAAAAGGCGCAGGTTCTACCCGTAACGGCCGCGATTCGAATGCGCAGCGGCGCAGCGTGAAGGTCTACGGCGGCGAGACCGTTCGTGCGGGCAACATCCTCATCCGTCAGGTCGGCGAGACCATCTCCGCGGGCAAGAACTGCGGGATCGGCCGTGACTTCACGGTCTTCGCCCTCATCGACGGTGTCGTGAAGTACGAGTGGAAGACGAAGGACAAGAAGAAGGTCTCCGTCTACGCCGCGTCCTGAAACCGACGCGAACCTCTCGGACGTAACGAAGTACATGGCGGGGAAACGAAAGAGCGGCGCGGCGAGCCGGGTGGCTACGCTCGCGCCGCCCAAGCGACGGAAGTCTGGGCCGGTAGCGAAGCCTTCACGGGTCTCGCGGGGCCCGGCTCGGAGCGCGGGAGTCGACAAGCGTAGCTTCAAGCTCCTCGCGCTCGATCTCGACGGCACGCTCCTCGATCACGAGGGCGCCGCGAACGACGCCGACGTCGCCGCCATTCGCAAGCTGCATGCTCGCGGCATCAAGGTCACGATCCTCACGGGACGCCTGTACTCGGGCACGCGTGAGTCGGCGGAGCTCCTCGGCATCGAGGGCCCGGTCGGCTGCGCGGACGGCTCGCACATCGTCAACGTGAAGAACGACAAGACGCTCCTTCACCACGGCATCCGTGGGAGCGCCGGCGAGCGCCTCCGCACGAGCCTCGAGAAGAACGATCTCGTCGCCTTCCTCTTCGCGGAGGAGGCCATCGTGCACGACGAGCGTGGCGCCGACTTCCTGCCTTACGTCCGCACGTGGTCGACCGACCTTCGCTACGTGAACCGCGTCACCGAGCACCCCGTGTGGTCCTCCGACGGCGGCATGACCGCGGTCGTCGCCCTCGGGCGCGAGGCCAACGTGCGGAAGACGGTGAGCGACATCGAGCGGGACCTGCAGGAGTCGATGCAGGTGACGATGTTCCCCTTCCGCCGCGAGGCGGACTACTGGGGCATGGTCGCGCGCGCCGCTGGCGGCACGAAGGGCACCGCGCTCGAGTGGATGTCCGAGCACTACCGCGTCCCCATCGAGGAGACGGTCTGCGTCGGCGACTGGCTGAACGACCTGCCGATGATGAGCACCGCGGGACGGAGCTTCGCGATGGGCCAGGCGCCCGCCGAGGTGAAGGCCGCGGCCACGGATGTGCTCGACCGCAGCATCCACGGCGGCGGAGCCATCGCGGAAGCCATCGAGCGGGCGTTCGGTCGCTGATCGGTCAGCCGCATCCCGTATTGAAAATCGTTTTCAATTAGCTAGGGTCAGGTTCATGAGCTCGCTCGCCACCGTGGAGATCGGGCAGAGCGTTCGGATCGTGAAGGCCGATCTCGACGAAGACGTCGCCGCGTGGCTCGCCGCCGTCGGCCTCGCGAAGGGCGAGGAGGTCGTGGTCCTGCGGCGCGCCGCGCTCGGCGGCCCGCTCCACGTGCGTCTTGCGGCGGGCGGTGAGCTCGCGGTCGCGCGCGAGATCGCGCAGAAGCTCACCACGAGGGCGGCCGAATGATCACCGTCGCGCTCGTGGGCCGACCCAACTCCGGGAAGTCGTCGCTCTACAACCAGCTCACGGGCGGCCACGCGCGCGTCGGCAACTATCCGGGCATCACGGTCGACGTGCTCGAGGCGGATGTGAACCTGCCATCGGGGGCGCTCGTGAAGGTCGCGGACCTCCCCGGTCTCTACTCCGTCGAGACCAACATCGCGAAGGACACGGACGAGGGCGTGGCGCGCGCGTTCCTCGACAACCTGCGCCAGATCCCGGATGACGCGCGCTCGTCGTATGTCGTGGTGCAGGTCCTCGATCCGACGCGCCTCGCGCTCGGGCTTCGCCTGACGAAGGAGCTCGCGGCGCAAAAAATACGACTGGTCGTCGCGCTCACGCACCGCGACGTGCTCGCCTCGGAGGGCCGCGAGATCGATCTCGTCAAGCTCGAGGCCGCGCTCGGCGTGAAGGTGGTGCTCGTCTCCGCGCGCGATCCCTCGTGCAAGGGGGCCGTCTTCGCGGCGGTGGACGATCGCCTCCGTGACCACGACGCGTCGCCGCCCAACGCCAGCTTCGATCCGGTGAAGCTCGCGAGCGAGGTCGTCCGCGACCTGCCAAGCACGACCGAGATCGCCCGGCGCCGCGCGTTCACGGAGCGCCTCGACGCGGTCCTCCTTCACCCGGTGATCGGCCCGGTCCTGTTCCTCGGGCTGATGGCGCTCATCTTCGCGTGCGTCTTCCTCATCGCGGATCCGGTGACGGCGCTCTCCGACCTCGTCCTCGGCTACGCGAAGGGCGCCATCACGCGCGTCCTCGGCAAGGGCCTCCTCGCCTCGTTCCTCGCCGACGGCATCCTCGGCGGCGCCGGCACCGTGCTCGTGTTCATGCCGCAGATCGTGATCCTCACCGTCGCCCTCGAGGTCCTCGAGGCGAGCGGCTACCTCGCGCGCGGCGCGTTCCTCGTCGATCGCCTGCTGCGGCTCCTCGGCCTCAGCGGCCGCAGCTTCCTCCCGCTCCTCATGGGCCACGCGTGCGCGATCCCCGCCATCGGCGCCACGCGCGTCGTTCGCGATCCGCGCGAGCGTCTGACGACCATCCTCGTCATTCCGCTCATGACGTGCTCCGCGCGCCTGCCGACGTACGCGCTCGTGCTCAGCACGTTCTTCGCGGGTCGCTCGGCGCTCTTCCGCGCCGGGCTCTTCGTCGGCCTCTACTTCGCCGGCATCTTCGCGGCGCTCGTCGCATCGTGGGTGCTGCGCCGGACCGCGACGAAGGGCAAGGGCCTGCCGCTCGTCCTCGAGATGCCCTCGTACCGCGTGCCGCAGGCGTCCGTCGTCACGCGCAAGGCGCTCCTCGCGGGCAAGCGCTTCGTCCGCGACGTCGGCCGCATCATCATGGCCGTCTCCGCCGTGCTCTGGCTCCTCCTCACGGTGCCGATGCCGGGCGCGGCCCGGACGGAGCGGCCGATCGACTCGAGCATCGCGGCCGTGGTCGGGCGCGCGGTCGAGCCGGTCTCCAGGCCGGCGGGGTTCGACTGGCGCATCAACGTCGGCCTGATCGGCGCCTTCGGAGCGCGCGAGGTGATGGTCGCGACGATGGGCGTCGTCTACGGCATCGAGGACGTCGGAGACGACACCACCCCGCTCTCACAGCAGCTACGCGAGGCGAAGAAGCCCGACGGCTCGCCCGTCTACACCGTCCGCACCGGCCTCGCCCTCCTCGCGTTCTTCCTCCTCGCCTGCCAGTGCATGAGCACGGTGGCCGCGATCCGCCGCGAGACGGCGAGCTGGCGCTGGCCCGCCTTCGTCCTCGCGTACACCTACGCCGCGGGCTACGTCGCGGCCGTGCTCGTCTACCAGATCAGCGGCATTTTCGGCGTGCCCTAGCCCGTCAGCTAAGCTCGCAGCATGGCTCGACGCGCGGGACTGCGGCTGCAGCTGCTGCTTGCGCTCGCGGGCGTCATCCTCGTCGCGTACGTGCCGCTGTTCTTCGCCATCGCGCAGGTCACGCGTGCGACGGCGCTCGCGGATCGCGACGACGCGGCGCGCACGCTCGGCCGCGCCATCGCCGCTCACGTGGCGGACGTGCGCGGGTTCGCCGCGCCCGAGGCGCTCGAGCGGGTCATCGCGGCCCACGTCGGCGAGCAGGGGGCGATCGGCATCGCCGTCTACGGCCCGCACGGCGCGCGCATCGCGAGCGCTGGCGACACCACGAACCTTCCCGTGCCGCCCGAGCCCTACGGCGAGAACGCCGCGCGCGCGAGCTCGAACGGTGCCCGTGCGCTCGACGTGACGCTCCCGAGCGGCAACGACAGTGCCGTCGTCGTCCGTGTCCGCGCCGAGGACGACCGCGCGCGCACGGGGCAGCTCGTGCGCGGCATCGCGCTCTACATGGGCGTCTTCGCGCTGCTCCTCCTCTTCTTCGCGTACATCACATTGACGCGCGCCATCGTCCGCCCCATCGAGCGGCTCGCCCGCGCCGCGGACCGCGTCGCCACCGGCTCGCCCAACCTCGATCTGCCGTCGAGCGGCGCGCGCGAGGTCGTCGATCTCGGGTCCAGCGTCCGCGCGATGGCGGCGCGGCTCCTCGCAGAGGAGCACGCGCTCCGTGCGAAGGTCGATGAGCTCACGAAGACGACGAAGAGCCTCGGCGAGACGCGCGAGCAGCTCGCCGGCAGCGAGCGCATGGCGAGCGTCGGCCGTCTCGCGGCCGGCGTGGCGCACGAGATCGGCAACCCCATCGCCGCGATCATGGGCATGCACGATCTCATCGCCGACGACCTGACCGACGACGAGACGCGGGCCGACTTCCTCCGCCGCATGCGGAAGGAGACCGAGCGCATCCACGTGGTGGTGCGAGATCTGCTCGACTACGCGCGCCCCGAGGAGAGCCCGATCTCCGTCCGCGCGATGGACGCGAACGTGGCGGAGGTGGTCGACGACGCCCTCAACCTCGTGCGCCCGCAGAAGGAGTTCAAGACGATCACGATGAGCATCGACGTGGGGAGCGAGCTTCGTGTCGCGCTGAGCCCCCAGCGGCTCACGCAGGTGCTGCTCAATCTGTTCCTCAACGCGGGCGCTGCGCTCGCCAGCCAGCCCGAGCCTCGCGAGCTGCGGGTCCGGGCCAGAGAGCGCGATGCGATGGTTCGCATCGAGGTCGAGGACAACGGCCCCGGCATCCCCGCCGAGCTCCGCCAGCGCATCTTCGATCCCTTCGTCACGACGAAAGACGTGGGCTCGGGCACCGGGCTCGGACTCGCGGTGTGCCGCGGCATCATCGAGGGCGCCAAGGGTCGCATCCTGGTAGATGCCGAATACACAGATGGCGCACGTTTCATCGTGGAGCTTCCTCGCGGTAGCCTGAACGAATCATGAGCGCGCCGCTGAAGGGGAAGACGGGCATCGAGATCCGGGTCGGGCTGACGCCAGGACAGAAGGTCATCGGGAAGATCCTCGAGACGCTTCACCTCGAGGCGGTCGGCGAGCTCGTCGCGAAGATCGAGAAGGCGGTCATCACCGTCGACGGGAATCGAGTCGAGGAGCCGCTCTACGAGGCGCACTTCATCGAGACCACTCCCGGCACGCACCAGGTCGAGATGTACATGAAGCCGCGCGGCCCGGCGTCCGACACGCTCCAGAAGCTGATCCGAGGCTCGAGGCTCGAGACCACGGTGGAGGCGGGCATGGTGACCGTCCTCGTCTACACGCCCGAGGACGGGGGAGGCGCGACCTTGCAGCTCGTCGAGACGCGGCCGGCGTGAGCCCCCCAATCCTCGCCGTCGCGCTCCGCTTGACGCCCTGCGCGAGGTAGGGCAATCGGGGCGATCATGAGGAAGCCGTCTTCGCGCTGGATTCTCTCGACGCTCGCTCTGGTGGGGGTCGCGGCCTGCACCGTCGTGGCTTGTGGCGATGACGACACGACCGACGGAAGCGCGTCGAGC
>JAXLYU010000016.1:0-351733 GCA_046351255.1 Labilithrix sp. | reverse complement strand
GCGATGGACGAAGCCGCCCCCGCCGCCCGAGCGATGGCCCGCCCGGCCGTGGATCCCCGCACGCTGACGCCGGACGCCCTGCACCCCCGAGACGGATCCAAGAGACGGCGACGAAGAAAGACGACGCGGGCCGCCCATCCGAATGGATGGCGGCCCGGTCAGGACGCAGCATGGGCGCGATCGCACGAGCGATCAGGTGTGCGCTTCGCGTGAGCTCGGCGGGGTCACTCCGACCTCGCTGGCGCCGATCGAGGAGAGCAGGTTCAGCGCGCGCGATTGTGCGTCCCGGTTCTCGACGTGGACCGCGATGAGCGCGCCGCCGCCCCGGATGTGCTTCTCGAAGCGGCGGGCCTCCTCTTCGGGGATACCAAGGCCCACGAGCGAGCCCGCGAAGCCGCCGACGGCCGCGCCGCCGAGGAGGCCGGAGAGGGTCGCCACGATCGGGCCGGCCGCGATGAAGGGGCCAAGGCCCGGGATCGCGAGGGCACCGATGCCGGCGAGGAGGCCGAGGGAGCCGCCCGTGAGGGCGCCCGCGCCGGCCCCGGCGATGGCGCCGTCGGCGGCGTGCGTGTGGCCCGTCTCGATGCTCTTCGTGACGATACGGTTCTCGCCGCGCGGGTCCGGGTAAAGGACCGAGATGTCCTTGCCGAGGAAGCCCGCATCGAGGAGCTGCTTGACGATCGAGTCCGCCTCGGAGGCGTTCTCGACGGTACCAACGACTGCTTTCTTCATGATGATGTGCCCGCGATCTCCTTCTTCTCCGCGTCCGTCTTCACGGTGCCGCGAAGCGTGACCTTCGAGCCCTGCGTGATGACCTTCGCGTTCTTCGCGCCAAACGTCAGCGTCTTCGAGGCCATCATCGACTTGCGGACGCGCGCGGAGATCTGGACCTCCGGCTTGCGGTTGCCCTGATCCGTCGCGGCGGCCGCGTTCGGGCTCTTCTGGTCGGGCTGCTTCGCGTTCACCGGGCCCGGCTCCGTCGGGCGCGCGCCGGTCACCGGCTTCGGGCTCGCGCCCGGCTCGCTGTTCACGTTCGAAAGCGACGGGTCGATCGGCGTCGACGCCGTGGGCTTCTGCGAAGGCTCCTGGCCGAGCGCCGGATCCTGCTGGTACGTCGCGCTCGCGCTCTCCCGCGGAGGCTGCTGTACGTACGTCGCTTGCGGCTGCGTCGCGGGCGCGGTCGACGGATAGCTCGTCGTCGTCGTGGTCTCCTGCGCCTGCGCCGGCGTCCTGGCGGGAGCATCATCGTGCTGACAGGCGGCAAGCGCGGCCAGAGTGGCCGTCAGGGCCATGGTTCCGAGGATCGTTTTCATGTCCGCGCCTCAAGCAACGCCGAGGCCAGGCGACTCGCGGCCGAGCACGAGCACATGAACCTCGGGCAATGACGACCAATGGACGTTCGAGCCGCGCGCGCGAACGCACACTGACTCCTTCGCGCCGCGCTAACGCTTCCGCCAGACCCGGAAGCCGTCGCGCTCCGCCGGGCCCTCGTAGAGACGAGGCAGCTCGCTCACCACGTTCGGGAGAAGGTTGAGCTGCCCCGTATGCTCGACGTAGCAGCGCGCCGCGCGAAGCTCTTCGATGAAGAGGGACTCGGGCACCGCGCCCTTCTGCGCCAGGAAGGAGAACTGATACGCCGGCATCAGGATGCGGCCGTCGAGGAGGAGCTCGATCCCCGCCTCGTCCGCGGCCACGACGTCCTGGGGGACGTGAATGCACTCTACACGCAGTGACTCGACGACCTCCGCGTCGCGGCGGAACGACGCACGATGCTCGAGCGCGCCGCGGATAGACGCGAGGTCCGCGTAGAGCGCCGTGGCGAGGGCGACGCCGGCGAGGCGGCGGTCCGCGTAGTCCCGGCGCGGCGCGCGCGCCAGCTGCACGCGCGCCGCGATGCACGGCTCCATCCAGTAGTTCGACGAGCTCCCCGTCTTCGCCAGCGCGATGAGCGTCCACGCAAGCGCGCCCACGAAGCCGCCGAGCGCGATGCGCTCCTTCCGTCCGAGCCAGACGCACCAGGCGAAGAGCGTGGCGAAGAACGGGAGGCGTGCCGGCACCTGCTCCAGCCACGCCGAGAGCGCGAACGGCTGCGCGTTCGACTCGACCATGTGCACGAAGAGGAGCTTGCCCGCCACGAGCGCGCTCGCGAGCGCGAAGCCGATCGCCATGCCCCACGCGCGCTTGTCCCGCGACGCTAGCAGCGCGCCGACGGACGCGCCGAGCATCGTCGGCTTGAGCCAGGGCACGAGGACGAAGAGCGCGACGGTCAGCGGATCGAGCCGCGCCCGTCCGTCCGTCGCACGCCAGAGCGCCACCGCGAGCGCCGCCCCCGCGATCGAGTCCGGCCGCCCGAGCATCGCGAAGTTCGCGAGCACCCAGATGCCGGCGATGAACACGGCCGCGCCCGCGACCTCGATCCGTCGAGAGCGCCACGCGATGGCGCCGAGCGTGCCGAACCACGCCAGCGTGCACGTGATCCGTGCCACCACGAGCGCCGCGCTCGCCGGCACGAACGAGAGCGCCCACGCGTAGAGCGGCGGATACGTCACGAAGTAGTGGGACGGCGGGACCTCGCCGGTGCCCGCGATCGGGTCGATGAAGAGCGGCTCGTGCGCGCGCATCCGGGCCGCTTCGTAGATGACCTCGGCCTCGCCCCAGTACGGGATGCGGACGCCGATGGTGCCGGCGACGAACCAGAGCGTCGCGAGCAGCGCCACGAGGACGCACGCGCCGGACGCCAGCCAGAGCGCTCTGGCGTGCAGCCTCGGGCCAGCTCCCCCGAGCGCTCCGCCCTCGCTTGCGCGCGCGCTCGACGCTCGGCTCACCGGCGTCGGTATATCGCGAGACGGCCTCGGGAGAACGTCCGTTCGTACTCCGGCGGCACCATCTTGACCGCCTCGGGTGGGGCGTCCCAGAGGAGCAAGCTGTCGTAGCGAGGCGTCGCCTCCGCGTAGAAGTGCTGCCACGTCGACTCGAAGAGTGCGTCGCAACCGTCGAAGCGGTTCGCGGCGCGGCACACCGCGCGCGGCGTGCCCGACTCGGGAGCGAAGGACTCCAGGACGAGATGATTGAAGCGGGCCGGTGGCAGCGGCTCCGAGTAGGTCAGCGGGAATGAGCGCGAGTGCGCGAAGAGGAGCGGCGCGGCCGTCTTCTTCTCCGTCACGTAGTAGCCCCACATGTGCAGCAGGTTGCGCGTGTTCACGGACGCGCCCTTGTGCTGGAACATGAGCGGCAGGAGGCGAGCGCCCTCGGGCACCGCATCCATGCCGGCCGTGAACTCCTGCCGCTCCTTGTCGAGGCGGATGTAGTCGACGCCCATGCCCGCCGTGTAGAGGAGACCGGAGAGGCCGAGCGCACCGACGAGCGACCTCGGCAGGCGCTCGGGCACGTAAAGGAGGAGGCCGATCCACAAGAACGGAATGAACCGCGAGTTCACGTGGAACCAGTTCGTCAGCTTGTACGGCATGAAGCAGTACAGGAGCGCGAGGATCCCGAGCGCGATCGGCGAGAAGAACGCGGGACGTGGCCGCTGAGCGCGGAGGCCTGGCAGCGCGCAAAGGAAGAGGAGCACGCACGGGACGATGCTCGAGAGCGAGAGGTTCGAGTACCCCCAGAACCACTCCGCCCAGAGGTTGTAGGCAAGCTCCCAGGGCGCGATCAGCTTCGTCGAGACGGTGTCGCTCGTGATCGGCGCGACCGCGTCCTCGAGGTGGCGGCCGAACGAGAGCAAGGCGAGGGCGATCGAGGGCAGCAGCGGGACGAACATCGCGCGTGCGGCCACGACGCGATCCCGCCACGACGGACGCGCCATCGCGTCGACGAGCACGAGGAGCTGCACGACGAGCAACGGAAACGCGTGCGCGTACCAGGTCGCGACGCCGAGGAGGACGATCGCGGCCACGTTCCGCTTCGACGGAGCTTCGCGCTGCCGATCGACGAACCCGAGCATCGCGAGCGACAGCGGGATCGCGAGCGCGAAGTCCAGCATGCCCATCGAGATGAACCAGTTGTGGACCATCGGCCACGCGAAGAGGCCCGCGACGATCATGCGCGTGCGGCTCTTCGTGAAGTGAAGGACGAAGCGTGGAAGGACGAACGCGTTCAGCGCGAGGGTGCCGAGCGAGAAGACGCGGGCCGCGGCCTTGAGGCCGATCACCTTCCCAGCGAAGAGAAGAAAGGTGAAGAGCGCCGCGTTCGTCTTGAAGAAGCCGTTGAAGACGTACTCGGGGTAGGCCTCGAGGTGGTCGATGACCTCGACCGTCGCGAGATGGTTGGGCAGGTCCTGATAAGGAGGCACCTCCGTGAGCGCGAGCGGCCAGGCGCCGACCACGAAGAGGACCCCGCTCATGAGGAGAGCGAGCTGCCGGTCCGTCAGCGCCGGGAGAGCGCCAACGCCGAGCTGCGAACGTGCGTCGAGAAGGAGGGAAGACTTCACTTCAACGGGCCGCTGGAGATCAGCGGAGGAGGGAACCGGCGAACCCCCTGTCCCCTGCAGCAAATCGGGGACCGCCCAGGAAGGCCAGGAAGTGGCACGGGAAAGACGGGATTTGCCGAACTACCCTGGCGCAGGGGTGGCGTCCACCGAACACACCTTCTCATCCGCTATGACGGCGGGATCAGGTGCGACATTTTATCCGCTCGAGCTGTCTGACATCGGCACACAACCTGAAGGAGAGGAGTTTCAGTGCTTCCGGTGCTCTCTCCCTCCCCCGTACAATCGCGCACTTCAGCGCACACGGTACGTCTGCCTGGGACATCGGTCTGGATCGCCCTTGTCTCGGTGATCCTCTCCGCGGTGCTCGGCGGCTGCGCAGTCGAGGCGGAAACCCCGGTGGAGAACCAGGTCGTCCTCGGCGCGAAGACCAAGATCTTCGGCGGCACGCAGGACACGGACACGAAGGGCCAGGCCGGCGTCGTCGCCCTCAAGATCGGCACCGACGGCGACTACGAGCTCTGCTCGGGCTCCCTCATCGCCCCCAACGTCGTGCTCACCGCGCGTCACTGCGTCGCGAAAACCCTCACGAGCTCTGTGTCGTGTGACGAGAACGGCGAGTCGACGAACGGCAAGCACGTGAGCGGCAACCACGAGCCGAGCGAAATCACCGTCTACACCGGAGCTAGCCCGCGCTTCAGCGAGAAGGGCCAGGCCGTCGGCGCGACGATCATCTCGCGCGACAGCGACACGCTCTGCGACGAAGACATCGCCCTCGTCGTACTCGACAAGGCGATCGAAGACGTGGAGCCGCTCGCGGTTCGCCTCGGCGCACGGGCGGCGGTCATCAACGGCGAGACCGTCAAGTCGGTCGGCTACGGCCAGAACGACAAGAAGATGCCGCTCGGCACGCGCCTCCGCAAAGACAACGTCGCCGTCCTCGCGATGGGCCAGGGCGTGTCGGAGAGCAAGACCGCCCTCGGCCGCCACGAGTTCGAGGTCGGTATGTCGATCTGCGAAGGCGACTCCGGCGGCCCCGCGCTCTCCGAAGAGACCGGCGCGATCATCGGCGTCGTCTCTCGCGGGGGCAACTGCGACGACGACTTCGGCCACATCTACACCGCGACCAGCTACTTCTCCGACCTCTTCGACAAGGCCTTCAAGGTCGCGGGTGGCGCGCCCATCGTCGAGGAAGGTCAGCCGGAAGGAACGCAGACGGCGGCGCACCCCGTCACCGTTCGCGAGCTCCCCGCGAGCGTCGATCCGCAGCCGAAGCCGGCGGCGGGCGGCTGCTCCTCCAACGGGCGCACGACGAACGGTCGACCGGTGCGGCGGCCCCGACGGCGTCGCGCTCGTGCTTCGTCGCCGCCAGCGCGCGCGCGCAGCACGGCGCGGGTCGAGCTGGCCGCTCCGACGCCTGCTAGTCTCTGGCGTGCGGCTGCTACGCGTGCGACTCCGCAATGTCGGACCGTTCGAGGACGCGGCGCTGCGCTTCACGTTGCCCGAGCA
The DNA here is from genome assembly GCA_046351255.1 of Labilithrix sp. GTDB lineage: Bacteria > Myxococcota_A > Polyangia > Polyangiales > Polyangiaceae > Labilithrix. The sequence goes on along the minus strand of JAXLYU010000016.1, from coordinate 345,792 downwards.
GCTCGTCGAAGCGGAAGGCCCGACGACCGAGTCGGAGTCCGACATCACAGAGCTCGAGACCGTGGCGAGCGAGACACCGCGCCCGCTCACCGTCCTCTTCGGAGGCGATGGCACCGGCAAGACCAGCATCCTGAACGCGCTCGCCGTCACTCGCCCCGGCCACGCGCTCCCGCCGATCCCGCCCGCCGGCGCGCCGCGCGCGGAGGGCCCTTCGTGGGTCGCGACCGACTGGCTGCTCGGCGAAGACGATCCCGAGCGTCCGCACCCGCTCGTCGTCGCCTCACCGTCCGCCGTGCTCCAGGGCGAGACTCCGGACACCGCGTCCGTCCGTCGCCGCGAACAGGCGCACTTCGATCGCCGCGCACAGAACGAGGGCGGCCACGTCTTCGTCTCGTTCTCCGGGGCGCGATGGTTCTCGCGAGTCCCGAACATGCTCACCGTGCCGGAGCGCACCATCCTCCGCTACGACATCCGGCAGCCCAACGCGTCGTTCGACGATCCGACGCGCGCCGACCTCACGCGCGACACGAAGCAGATCATCTCCTATGCGTCCGTCGGCGCGGCCCTCGGCGCCGGCCGCGCCGAGTTCGATCACCTCGCGCGCTTCGAGGAGGCGCTCCGCGAGGTCATCGACGTCGTGCTCGAGCCGTTCGATCTCGTGCACGCCGGCGTCAGCCCGACCAGCCTCGAGCCGCAGGCGCGCTCGCGAGCGACCGGGGCGATCGTGCCCTTCGATGCGATCCCTCGCGCCGCACGCCACCGTCGCCTTCGTCGCCATCCGCTGCGCGCGCTCGCGGCGTATCCGGGCGCCGACGCGCCGCGCGAGCGCGCGAGGGCGTCGTCACCATCGACGACGCCGAGAGCCAGCAAGATCCCGCGCTCCTCCGCGAGCTCGCGCCTCCTCCGCCGCGCGCTGCCCAACGTGCAATGGATCCTCACCACGTCCTCGACGCAGCTCGCGCTCGCCTGCGACGCCAGCGAGATCGGCTGGTGCCCTCCGCCGCACCGCTCCGAATAGATCGAGTCCTCGGCGAGGGCCCCTGCACTAACCCGGCATGAAGCAGCGAACGGTCATCGGGCCTATCGCGGTCGCGGTGGTGGCCAGCTTCGTCATCGGCCGGAAGTCGACCGACCTCGGCGGCGCGTCGACGCGCTTCGCGCTCCCGACGAGCGCCGACCCGAAGGCGAAGGTCGAGGTCGACCTCTTCCGGCCGGCGCGAAATCCGACGAACACGCTCGTCGTGTTCCTCCAGGGAAACGATCCGGGCGAGCCCGACGAGCGCGCGCCGATCGCAGCCGAGGTCGGCCAGACCTTCCAGCGGCGCAACATCGACGTCGCCTCCGTGACCTTCCACGTGAGCACGGAGGCCCCGCTCCGCACGTGCGCCGCGGGCGCGGCGAAGGCGATCGCCGACGTGCAGCGAAGCCTCCGCTCCGACCGCGTGATCCTCATGGGGCGCGGTGTCGGGGCCTGGGCGGCGGCGATGCTCGCGCTCGACACGCGCCTCCTCGCCGAGGCGGAGCTCGAGGCGAAGCTCGTCAAGGGCGTCATCGGCTTGCGCGGCACCTACGACATGGCGGATCCGGGCACCTCGCCCGCGCGCTACATCGGCACGCCCGACGAACGGAAGCAGGAGGTCCCGCCCTTCCTCCTCCTCAGCGCCGACAAGGACGAGGACCGCTTCGCGCGGCTCGACCGCAACTTCGCGAAGGCCCTCACCGCGGGAGGCGTCAAGGTCGAGCGCCACATCCTTCCGTATCGCGACGCCCACTCGCTCACGCACCTCACCGGCGAGGACAACGATCTAGGCGAGCTCGTCACCGGCTTCGTCGAGCGAGGCCTCGCGCCGCTCGAGCCCGACGCCGGCGTCATCGAGATGCAGAAGCGCTGGGAGGAGAGCCCGCCGCTCGATCTATCGGAGCTCCGCGCCGATCGCTCCCGCATCCAGACCCATCAGGTCGATGCCGCGCTGAAAGCGACGCTCGATGTCCTCTTCCGCCGCTACCCGTACGTCCTGCATCAGCTGCCGGGAAAGACGTACGACGCGATCGACGTCGCCGCCTGGCTCGCCTCGCGCCCGGAGAGCGAGGTGGGCAAGGGCGACTGGCTCGTCGTCACGAACCTCCGCGACGAAAAATTGTATTATACACGCTCCGAGATCGAGACGCTGAGGCCTCGGCTCGTGGTCGGCCTCGACGACGAGACGAACCTCTACCGGCTGTTCGGCTACTACCGCCTCGAGCAGGACTACACGTTCAAGACCCCCCTCGGTACGGGGCAGCGCCCGATGCCGCTCATGATCCGGCCGCTCGGCGCGTTCCTGCACTTCCCGACGCCCGTGCCGCCCGAGCTCGTGAACAAGACGTACGCCCCGTTCTCGCTCACCGCGAAGAGCTTCCGCTGGCAGGAGCAGGATCCCCTCGCCGCCGTGCGCGACGTCCCGCGCGCCGTGCTCGCGACGCTGTCCGGCGAGCAGGGGTGCCTCAAGTGCCATTCGTGGCGCGGCGTCGGGTCGAGGGCGCATCACCTGCTCTCGTCCGATGGAAAGCCGTACGGCGCCTATGCGCTCCCCCTCGAGGAGTATCCGGAGGCGGTGCTGCGCCGCTTCCTCTTCGAGCAGGAGGCGGTGGCGAAGAGCTTCGACGTGAGCCCGCTGATGGTGCCGAAGCCGATCGCCGACGAGCTCTACGCGCTCGTCAACGCATCACGGAAGCGCTGACCTCGCGAGCTCCGCCGCCCACTCGTCGTGGGCCTTCGCGTTGGGGTGCAGACCGTCCGAAGCGATCATCTTCGCCTCCGCCTGCTGGTGCATGAGCGGGTAGAGATCGATGTAACGTGCACCGACCTTCTCCGCCTCTGCCTTCAGCACGCCGTTGAAGGCGACGATGTCGGCGCCGAGCGCGGCGGGCGTCCCGAACGACGAAGCTGCGGGCGAGAGCGACCACTCTGGCTGCGGGAGCGCGACGATCTGCTTCGGGGGCACGCCCGCCTTGACGAGCTCGTCGAGGATCTCGGAGAGGTGCCGGCGATAGACCTCGATCGGCACCTTGTGGACGCGATCGTTGGCGCCGATGGCGAGGGTCACGAAGTTTGGCCGGAATGGCCTCACCTGCGGGAGCTCACGCTGCGAGAGGTCGTCCGTCGTGAAGCCGTTCACGCCGAGGTTCCGCAGCGTGACCTTCTTGCCGGCTTGTCGCCAGCGATCCGCCAGGCGCGCGGGGAACGACTCGGCGGGCGAGCTGCCGGTGCCGATGGTGAACGAGTCGCCGAGCGCGAGGTAGCGGATCTCGTCGGTGATGAGCGGCGCCGCGATCGAGGCGGCCGGCGCGGCGGCGTCCTTCGTCGCCTCCGTCTTCGAGCAGCTGCGGCAGCCCGCGAGGAACGCGAGGACGATCCAGACGCACGCTCCCAGCCTCAATGCGCCTCTCCCCAGTGCGCTCCATCGCCGACGTCGACCTCGAGCGGCACGTCGAGCGGGTACGCGCTCTCCATCGCCTCCTTGATCTTCGCCTTCGCCTCCTCGACGTCCTGCTCCGGCACCTCGAACACGAGCTCGTCGTGGACGGTGAGGATCATGCGCGCGCCGGGCACGACCTCGCCCAGCCCGAGCTTGATCATCGCGAGCTTGAGGATGTCGGCGGCGGCGCCCTGGATCGGGGTGTTCTTCGCCACGCGCTCCGCCTCGAAGCGGAGGCCGCGATTGGACGAGTGCAGGTTCGGCAGGAAGCGGCGGCGGCCGAGGATGGTCTTCACCGCCTCGCCCTCGCGCGCGTTGTCGATCGTCTGCTCCATGAAGCGCTTCACGCCCGCGAAGCGCTCGAAGTAGGTCGCGATGAAGGACGCGGCCTCCTGCCTCGAGATCCCGAGGTCGCGCGCGAGGCGCGGCTCGCCCATGCCGTAGATGAGGCCGAAGTTGATCGCCTTGGCGCGCCGGCGCTGCTCCGAAGTCACCTCGGCGCGCGGTGTGTCGAAGACGAGCGAGGCGGTGTGCGTGTGGACATCGACGCGGTCCTGGAACGCCTGTCCGAGCGCGGGATCCTTCGCCAGGTGGGCGAGGACGCGGAGCTCGATCTGCGAGTAGTCCGCGCTCACGATGCGGAAGCCGGGCGGCGCCACGAATGCGCTGCGCACGAGGCGGCCGACCTCCTTGCGGATCGGGATGTTCTGGAGGTTCGGCTCCGTCGACGACAGGCGGCCCGTCGCCGTCACGGCCTGCTCGAACCGCGTGTGGATGCGTCCCGTCTCGGGATTGACGGCGCGCGGGAGGCCTTCGAGGTAGGTGCCCTTCAGCTTGTCGAGCTCGCGGAACTCGAGGATGAGGCCGGGGAGCCCGTGCTTGTCGGAGAGCTCCTCGAGGACCGCCGCGTCGGTCGAGCGACCGCCCTTCATCGTGCGCTTCACGACCGGGAGCTTCAGCTCGTCGAAGAGGATCGCCTCGAGCTGATCGCGCGAGCGAATGGCGAACTTGCGACCGGCCACCTCCTGCGCCTTCAGGTCGAGGACCTGGCACTCCGCCTCGACCTTCTGCGCGATCCCGGCGAGGCGAGATACGTCGACGAGCACGCCCTTCTGCTCCATGGCCGCGAGGATGTGCGTCAGCGGCAGCTCGACCTCGTCGTAGAGCTTCGCCATGCCGTTCTCGCGCACGCGCGGATCGATCCGCTCGACGAGGGAGAGCGCGAGCTCCGCTTGTGGTGCGGCGTAGGTCGTGGCGCGCTCGACGTCGAGCTGATCGAACATGACGCGATCGGCCTTCCGCCCCGTGGTCGACTCCTCGAAGATGGGGAGCTCGCTGCCGAACTCGCGGCGGACGAGGTCCTTCAGGCCGTGCGGCGACTCCGGATCGAGCAGGTACGCGCCGAGCATGGGGTCCGAGATCGCGCCCTCGAAGGTCAGCCCGTGCCGGGCGAAGACGTCCTCGATGCGCTTCAGGTCGTACGCCACCTTCTTGATCTTCGGGTTCGCGAGCACCGGCGCGAGCGACTCCTTCACCGTCTCCCACGAGAGCTGCTTCGGCGCGCCGAGGTACCGGTGCATGAGCGGCACGTAGACGCCGAGGCCGGGCCTGGCGGAGAGCGAGACGCCGAGGATCTGCGCGCGCATCGGGTCGGGCGTCGTCATGGCGACGGCGAGGCCGAGGACGCCGTTCTTCTCGGCCTCCGCGAGGACGGCGTGGAGCTCGTTCGCGTCGATGACGTGCTCGTACGTGCGCGTGATCGCGGGCGCGGGCGCGGCTTGCCCCTGCGACTTCGACACCATCGCCACCACGCGGCCTGCGCCCTTCGAGCCGACGGAGGCCTGGCGACCTTCGCGTGCGAACTGCTGCGCCTGGCTGATCTGATCGAGGAGGCGGGTGAACTCGAGATCGAGGAAGAGCCTCTTCAGCGCCTCGAGGTCCGCGCCGCCGTACGTGAGCTTCTCACGCGAGACCTCGACCTCGAGATCGGTCCGCAGCGTGACGAGCGTCTGCGAGATCTTCGCGTCGTCCGCCGCGTTGGTCAGGTTCTCGCGCAGCTTGGGGCGCTTCACCTTGTCGAGGTTCGCGTAGAGGTTCTCGATGGTGCCGAACTCCTTCAGGAGGTCGGCGGCCGTCTTGGGACCGACGGAAGGGACGCCGGGGATGTTGTCCGACGTGTCTCCGGTGAGCGCGAGGAGATCGCGCAGCATGCTCGGCTTCACGCCGAACTTCCCCTCGACCTCGACGGGACCGTACGTGCGATCGCGCATCGAGTCCCAGAGCATGATCTTCGTGTCGTCGTCGTGGACGACCTGCATCAGGTCCTTGTCCGCGCCGACGATGACGGTGCGCAGGCCTAGCTCGTTCGCGCGGAGGACGATGGTGGCGATGAGATCGTCCGCCTCGATCCCGTCCTGGCGGAAGATCGGGATATGGTAGGCCCGGACGATCTCCTCGACGCGCGCGATCTGCGGCCCGAGATCCGAGGGCATCGCCTGGCGCGTCGCCTTGTAGCGAACGTCGATCTCCTTCCGGAAGCTCGGCTGTTTGCTGTCCATGGCCACGGCGAACATCGCCGGTAGGCGCTCGTTGACCACCTTCTGGAGCATGTTGACCGTGCCGAGCACGGCATGGGTGGTCTCGCCCTTCGACGAGGAGAGCGGCGCAATCGCGTGGTACGCGCGGTAAACGTAGCCCGAGAGGTCGACGAGATAGAGGACGTCCTCGGCGCCGGGAGGCGGCAGGACAGCGGCGGGCGGCGGCACGCGCACACCGTAGGAGGCCGCCCCGCAGGTAGCAACCCGGAGCCGCCTCCGAAAGGTGGCCCGCTGGTTGGACGCGGCGCGTAAGCTCGGGGTATCTTTTTTCAACCGTTTGGGCTGCTCGGACGTCTTACCAGGACGCTCCCTCCTGCCCGATGAATCGCTTACCGATGAACGCCCCCACTCCGACCGATGCGCCGCCGACGAGAGGTCTCGTCGCGGGCAAGTATCAGCTCAACCGCCTGATCGGAAAGGGCGGCATGGGCTCGGTCTGGGAAGGCCAGCACATCAAGCTCGGGACGAAGGTCGCGATCAAGTTCATCGAGACCGAGCACGCCGTCAGCGCGGAGGCACGGAGCCGCTTCGAGAAGGAAGCGATGGCGGCGGCGACGATCCAGTCGAAGCACGCGATCCAGATCTTCGACCACGGCGTCACGGACGAAGCGATCCCGTACATCGTCATGGAGATGCTCGTGGGCGAGTCCCTCGAGCATCGCGTCGAGCGGCTCTCGCGGATGAGCCTGCAGGAGACCGCGAAGATCCTCCTCCAGGTGTCGCGTGCGCTCGCCCGCGCGCACGACCAGGGCATCATCCATCGCGATCTCAAGCCCGACAACGTCTTCATCGTGCGCGACGCCGATGACGGCGAGGAGATCGCCAAGGTGCTCGACTTCGGCATCGCGAAGATGCAAGGCGCGCCCGGAAATCCTGGCATGACGTCGAGCACGAAGACGGGCGCGGTCCTCGGCACGCCGTTCTACATGTCGCCCGAGCAGGCACGCGGCCTCCGCAACGTCGATCACCGCACGGACGTCTGGTCGCTCGGCGTCATCGCGTTCCGGTGCGTGACGGGCCGGCTCCCGTTCGACGGCGAGTCCGTCGGCGATCTCCTCGTGAAGATCTGCACCGCGCCCGTGCCTGTGCCGTCGCAGGTCGTCCCCGGCATCCCGCCCGGCTTCGATGCGTGGTTCATGCGTGCGATGGAGCGCGAGCCCACGCGCCGCTTCTCGACCGTGATGGAGCAGGCGAACGAGCTCTGCTTCGCGGCCGGCATCGCCACCGCGGCGCAGGGCGCGCCGATCTCGCATCAGCAGACGGTCGGCGTGAACGCCGCGATCATGACGCCGCCGGGCATGATGGCGAGCGGCAGCGCCGCGTCGCGCTCGTCGGGCCCATACACACCCTCCGCCCAGGCGGCGAGCGGCTACGGCCACGCGCCGATGACGCAGCAGTCGGCCGCGTCGGGCTCGAGCCCCAATCACCAGTCGCAGCCCGGCTACCCGTCGCAGCCCGGCTACCAGCAGCAGCCGGGCCTGGTCACCAACTCGCCCTTCACGTCCGAGCAGGTCGCCGGGGTTCCGCAAGGCGGCAAGGGTAAGGTCATCGGCATCCTCGCCGGTCTCGTCGGGGTGGTCGTCGTGCTCGGCGGCCTGGGCTACGGCTACTCGCGCTACCAGGCGGGGCAGCCGGCCGGACACGATCCGGCGGTCGCGGGCTCCGGCTCGCAGCCTCCCCCGCCCGCCTCGAACGCCGTGCCCGAGCCGAAGGTCGAGACGGCGGTGAAGACCGAGACGAAGCCGGTGGACAGCGCCGAGCCGAAGAACACCGAGCCGAAGAACACGGAGCCTGCGGCGCACACGGAGCCGCATCCGAAGCCGGGCACCAAGCCCGCCCCCGCGCCGAGGCCTGCCCCTGCTGGAAAGCCAGCGCCGGCACCGGCGCCCGCGCCCCCTGCGCCAGCCCCCGCGCCCGCGCCGGCCCCTGCGAAGCCGAAAAACAACGATCCCGGCTACTAAGCCGTTCGAGTAGGCTGCCGGGTCCATGAGGCTCCGGGTCGGTCTTGGAATCCTTTCTCTCGTTCTCCTGACGACGCTCCACGCGAGCGCGCAGATGAGCGACACCGAAAAGAAGAGCGCCGCGCGCGCGGCGTACCTCGAGGGCGCCGATCAACAAGAGCACGGCAAGTACGCCGAGGCCCTCGCCAACTTCGAGAAGGCGCAGAAGCTCTACGACGCGCCCACGCATCTGCTCCACATCGCGGAGTGCCAGGCGCAGCTCGGGCATCTCGTCGAGGCGTCCGAGAACTACGAGACGCTCGCGCACAAGACGCTCGAGAAGGGCGCGCCCGACGCCTTCAAGACGGCGCAGGATCAAGGCGCCAAGGAGCTCGAGGCGCTGAAGCCGCGCATCCCGACGCTCCGCGTGAACGTCAAGCCGGACCCGAAGGAGCTGCAGAACCTCCAGGTCAACCTCAACGACAAGCAGATGCCCATCGAGATGGTCGGCATCGCGCGTCCGATCAACCCGGGCTCGTACAAGATCACGGCGAGCGCCACCGGCTACGGCACGAAGGACGCGACGACGATCAGCATCGCGGAGAAGGACGCGAAGTCGGTCGATCTCACGCTCGAGAAGGGCGTCGTCGTGGCCGGCGCGGGCGATACGGGGATGAAGCCGAAGCCGGAGGACCTCACGGGTCCGACGCCCCTCGGGCTCCTCATCGGCCTTCGTCCGCTCGCCACGATCCCGTTCGGCAAGGTCGACGAGAACACGAAGTTCAAGGACTACGCCGGCTTCGGCGGCGGCGTCGGCATCGACGTCATCGGCCGCGTCGTGCAGCGCTTCCTCGTCGGCGGCTTCATCGAGGGCGAGATCCTCCGCGGTCCCGACTCGTTCCTCCCGAAGGAGTCGGAGGTCCTCACCAAGTTCCCCGGCATCAAGTCGAGCGTGAACGTGGTGACCGAGCACGTAGGCGTGATCGCCGGCTTCATGCCGGAGGTCGATCACGTCACGCCGGTCGGCTGGGTCAACGGCGGCTACCGCTTCATCCAGCGCAGCGTCACGCTCACGATCCCGAACCCGCCGCCGGGCGTGAAGGGCTCGCTCAGCCTCGACGACGACGCGAACGGCATCGAGGGCGGCCTGCACGCCGGCGTCTCCATCCCGGCCGGCCCCATGCGCATCATCCCGCTCCTCAACTTCGACGCCGGTCAGATGGGCGACCGCACCTGCGTGAACGAGGACACGATCCGCCAGAACTCGAACGTCACCGGGTGTACCGCGGCGGGCGCCCTCTACTTCATGGCCGGTCTGTCGGTCGGCATCTACTACCACCTCGATTTCGGCCGAAAGCCCCAGAACTCGGGCAAAATCAAGAATTTGACGCACTTCTCGTTCTGAGGAGCGAGGAATGACGCGTCTCGGCAAAGTCGTACAACCAATTACAAGCTGATGACAAAGTAGGCCCGGGCGGGTGTCACGCTGCCCGCATGCAAGCTGCCTTGTGTATCGCGTACTTCGCGGTGCTCCTGCTTCTCGCTTCGTATGGCCTCCACCGCGCCTCGCTCGTCCTGACGGTCCTCCGTCACCGGAAGAAGATCGCCGCCGTGAAGACGGCGACGAGCGCGCTCCCCTTCAACGTGGACCCGAAGACGGTCCCCCACGTCACGATCCAGCTTCCGCTCTTCAACGAGGCGACGGTGTTGAACCGCCTGCTCGAGGAGACCTCGAAGATGGGCTACCCCCGTCAGAAGCTCGAGATCCAGGTCCTCGACGACTCCACCGACGAGTCGCGCCAGATGGCGCGCGCGAAGGTCGAGTCGCTTCGCAAGAACCCGCCGGCGCTTCCGGACGAGGCGCCGATCGCGTGGAACGCGCCCCTCGACATCGTCTACATCCATCGCGTCGACCGCACGGGCTACAAGGCCGGCGCGCTCGATGCCGGCCTCAAGACGGCAAAGGGCGACCTCGTCGCCGTGTTCGACGCGGACTTCGTCCCGCAGCCGGACTTCCTCCGCCACCTCGTCCCCGCCTTCATGGGCAACGAGAAGCTCGGCTGCGTGCAGGCGCGCTGGGGTCACATGAACCGCGACCTCTCGCTGCTCACGCGCGTGCAGGCGCTCATGCTCGACGGTCACCACCTCGTCGAGAACCGCGCGCGCTGGGCCGCGGGCTACCTCTTCAACTTCAGCGGCACCGGCGGCATGTGGCGCCGCAAGGCGATCGACGACGCGGGCGGCTGGGAGCACGACACGCTCACGGAGGACCTCGACCTGTCGTATCGCGCGCAGATGAAGGGCTGGAAGTTCCAGTACCGCGAGGACGTCGTGACGCCGGCCGAGCTGCCGGAGGACGTGGGCGCCGTTCGCCAGCAGCAGTACCGCTGGGCGAAGGGCACCGTGCAGTCGGCGCGCAAGCTGATGAAGACGGTCATGGCGTCGAACCTCACGCCGGCGCAGAAGCTCGAGGCGTTCTTCCACCTCACGCCGCACTTCGCCTACCCGCTGATGGTGCTCCTCAGCGTGCTGCTCCTCCCCGCGCTCATCCTCATGCCCGCGACGAGCGCGCAGACGATGCTGATGATCGACGTCCCGCTCTGCCTCGGCACGACGGGCTCGCTGGCGGCCTTCTACATGATGGCGGAGCACGCGCAGGGTCGTAAGCGGCGCGAAGCGCTGAAGACGTTGCCGATGATCCTCGCGCTCGGCGCCGGCCTCGCGCCGCACCTCACGACCGCGGTGTGGTCGGGCCTCAATCACATGGCCGGCGAGTTCGTGCGCACGCCGAAGCACGGCTCGAATCACTCGATGCGCTACCGCATGCGCGCGGATCTTCCGTTCGCGGAGATCTTCCTCTCGCTCTTCTCGTTCGGCAGCATCCTCGCGTCGATCAAGACGGGTCACTGGATCGCGACGCCGTTCGCGATGCTCTTCTGCTTCGGCTACGGCTACGTCGCGACGCTCCTCACGAGCGAGCAGGCGGCACGTCGCCGCGCGGCCATGCTCGCGGCGCCCGTGGCCCTCGTGACCCGCGACTCCGCTCCGGAGAGCCTCGCGCCGGCGGGCGCCTCGGAAGAGCTGGCTGCGTAACCAATCGAAATCGCTAGAAATTGTCCGGCCGAGCCCAGCGACCGCGGGGCTCGGCCGGCGTCCGTCCGGGCACGTCGTTTTTGTGTGGTCGGGCGCGTATTAGCGCTTTACTATCCGGTACCTGCGAGTGGCCGCACCTTTTGCGGCCCCTCTTGGTAAGTCGAAACACCGTCGGGGGTGGAGACGATCATGACGAAGGCTGAGATCGTCCAGGCGCTGTACACGAGGGTCGGGGGATTCTCGAAGAAGGAGTCGGCGGACATCGTCGACATGGTCTTCGAGATGATGAAGGAGACGCTCGGGCGCGGAGAGAAGATCAAGATCAGCGGTTTCGGCAACTTCGTCCTTCGCGACAAGCGCCAACGCCCCGGTCGTAACCCGCAGACGGGCGACCCGATCAAGATCAGCGAGCGCCGCGTGCTCACCTTCAAGGCGAGCCAGATCCTCAAGCAGGCGCTCAATCCCAAGCACGTCGGCCTCATCGATGATGAGGACGACGATGACGATGACGACGACGTCTCGTCCGACGGCGCCGCCGATGGCGCGCCCAAGACGACGACGACGTCCAGCAACGGCAACGGTTCGGCGCACGCCGCTCCGACGCCGCTCGCGGCATCGCCCGTTGCGAGCGAGATCACGAAAGAGTAATTCACTCGGCCAATGACGGGACGCGGTCAGAGCGAGCGGAGGGTGCAGGGGTGGAGCCCCTGCGTTGAGACTTCCCTGCGATGAAGCACGACCTTCCCCCGAAGCTCTTCTTCAGGATCGGTGAAGTCGCAGGCCTCGTGGGTGTGGAGCCGCACGTGCTCCGCTACTGGGAGCGCGAGTTCCGCACGATCCGGCCGACCAAGAGCGCGAAAGGTCAGCGGGTTTACTCGCGCAAGGACGTGGAGAATCTCCTCCGCGTCCGCGATCTCCTCTATCGCGACGGCTTCACCATCGCCGGCGCGAAGAAGAAGCTGACGACGGGCGCGGCCCCCGCCGCGGCGGCGGAGTCGGAGCGCGACGTCGAGGTCGAGACCGAGAGCGCGCCCCAGATCGCGACGCAGATCGAAGTGGCCGCCGCGCCAGTCTCGTCGGCGCCCGTCTCCGATACACGCTCCACGCGCGACAAGCTCGTGGCGCTCCGCGACGAAGTCGAAGGCTTCCTCGCCGAGCTCTCGCGGCGGTGAGCCCGCAGGTCGTCGTCCCGGCGCTGGCAAGTCGCTGGAGCGACGCCGAGGTCCCACCGCCGAAGATCAGCGACAGCGCCGGCGCGGAGGTCACGCAGTTTCACGCCCTCCGCACGCCGGGCGCCGGCGCCCACTCGACGCTCACGTTCGGCTGCGTCGCGACGCCGATCCCGGGCTGGGTGGAGGAGGACATGCGGCCAGCGGTGGAGGGGCGAACGGTGGCGCTCGCCGGCGCGTCGGCGGCGCTCGCGGCGGAGCATCCGATCGACGCGCGCCCGGACGGTCACGGAGGCTTCGAGCTACGCGACGTCCGCCACCTCGATGCGGCGCCTATTGGAAACGCAAAGACCTTCGTGGGCTTCGACGCGAAGCGCGTGCACACGTGCTTCGCGACCTGCATCCATCATGGCTCGGACGGCGACGACTGCCGGACGGCGGTCGACGCCGCGCGCCTCGAGGGCTCATCGCCCCCGCCCTCGCCCGGCATCGCGCTCGCCGGCGTCCACTGGGCCGTTCATCACCCGCGCCCGTTCGCCGCGGCGAGCGGGGTCCTGCTCGTGACGGTCGGAATTCTCGCGGTGGTCTTGCGTCGCCGCCCCCGACACGCCGGCGTCTAAAAGGCGTTCACCATGAAAGTCCCCGCGATTTCGCGGCGTTTAATCCGGACGAGCGGGTGCGCTCGTCCCCCCACACGGACGCCACCTTGTGTTAGAAGGGGCCGCCCATATGGTCCGCGGCTTTCGCTTGCCTTACGTTGGGGCTCCGCCCCAAACCCGGAGAAGCTCGGCGCGCTGCATCGCGCTCCTTCTTGCGTGTGCATCGCTGCTCGTCGCTTCGGGCGCGCAGGCGCAGGGGGCCGACCCGGCGCGTCCCGCTCCGCCGCCGTCGCCAACCAGCAACGGCGCCGCTCCGACGACGAAGCCCGCTCCGGCGCCTCCGGCGTCCCAGCCCGCGACGTCTCCGTCGGCCCAGCCCCCGAGCGGCCAGTCGGTCCCGCCCCCGCAGGTCACGCCGGCGATCCCGCCGGCGAGCAGCGACTCGAGCGACCTCATGCCGGCCCCCGAGCCGATGCTGAAGGACGGCGAGAATCCCGCCATCGACCCGGCGAAGGATCAGCAGAAGCTGGTCGATCAGGGGAAGCAGAGCCCGACCGCCGACGGCACGATCGGTAACCGCGCGACGGACGTGTTCAGCGAGGACTGGTGGGCGCACACGCGTCCGATCCTCGAGATGCACGGCTACTTCCGCACGCGCGCGGAGCTCTTTCACAACTTCGCGCTCTCGCGTCACGATGCGTCGAACACGCAGGGCAACCCCGGCCTCTGGGCGCAGCCGCTCGACAACACGTTCACGGACAAGGCCGGGCTCCGCCGTCAGGTCCTCCTCTGCGGCGATCCGAACGCGGTCGGCCAGTACAAGGAGTGCTTCGACAAGACCCAGGCGACGGCGAACCTCCGCCTCCGCTTGAACCCCGAGATCCACATCTCGGACAACCTCCGCATCCTCGCGCAGATCGACCTCCTCGATAACCTCGTCCTCGGCTCCACGCCGGACTCGTATGCGCTCCAGCCGAGCGGCGTCGGATCGACCGGCTACAACGCCGCCCTGCCGAACGGCTACGCGGCGCTGAACGGGTTCTCGCAGTCGCAGGGCGCGCCCACCGCGGGCGTGAACGGCTACAAGAACTCGATCGAAGTGAAGCGCGCGTGGGCGGAGTACCTCACGCCGCTCGGTCAGGTCCGCCTCGGTCGCATGCCCGCCCACTGGGGTCTCGGCATGTGGCAGAACTCGGGCGACTGCATCGACTGCGACTACCAGACCAACGTCGACCGCATCATGTTCACGACCGGCCTCAAGTCGCTCGACTTGTACTTCGGCGGCTCGTGGAACTTCGTGTCGACGGGACCGACGAACGCGTCGCCGTACGACGTGTACGGCGGCCAGCCATACAACACGGCGAACCTCACGAACGCGAGCGAGTGGATGCTCTTCGCGGCGCACCGCACGAATCCGGAGCTGCAGCGACTGAAGCTCTCCCGCGGCGACTTCGTGCTCAACGGCGGCCTCATGGCCCTGTACCGGAAGCAGATCCTCGACGTCGTCGCGGGCAACTCGCCGTTCAGCGCCAACGACACGACGCCGAACAACGGCCTCGAGCGCCGCGGCCTCGGCACACTCACGCCCGATGCGTGGGTCCAGTTCCTCTTCAACAAGTTCCGCTTCGAGGGCGAGTTCGCCGGCGTCTGGGGCGACGTGGACAGCTCGCCGTACGGCGGCACGGTCAACAACCCGAAGAAGATCCGCATGTGGGGCCTCGCGACCCAGGCGGAGTTCCGCGCCGTCGAGGACAAGCTGAGCATCCAGTTCGGTCACGGCTGGGCGAGCGGCGATCCGAACACGGATACCCTCACGTCGCCGAACGGCTACGTGCCGCGCCTCTCCGACGGCGCGATCTCGACGTTCCGTTTCCACCCCGCGTACTACGTCGACTACATCTTCTTCCGCCGCATCCTCTCGCGCGTCGAGGGCGCGTATTACTTCCGGCCGAGCGTCACGTACGACTTCCTCCGCAACCCGAACGGTCAGAAGTTCGGCGGCGGCACGGCGATCATCTGGAGCCGTGCGAGCGAGTTCACGCAGGCGCCGGGCAACCACCGCGACCTCGGCGTCGAGCTCGACGTCCAGCTCTACTATCAGTCGAAGGACGGCTCGCTGAACGACGACCCGAGCAAGATGGGTGGCTTCTATGCGGCCCTGCAGTACGGCGTCTTCTTCCCGCTCCCCGGCCTCGAGTACCTGAAGAACGAGCAGGCGGACACGTCGAAGAACTCCGACTGGAGCCTCTCGACGGCGCAAACCGTGCGCCTCATCGTCGGCGTCCTCTTCTGAGCCACGCTACACTCGGACCGTGAAGGCGAGCCGGATCACCATCGTCGTCGTTGCCCTGGCCGCCGCGTGCGCGGAGGCTGGCGGCGACACGAAGGGCGGGGATCTCACCGACGCCGGCAAGCAGGCGGTCACGCCCGGTGAGTTCACGGCCGTGTTCGATGCGGGCACGCCGTGCGGCGAGGGCTCCACCTGGAGCTCGCTTTATCGGGATATCTTCGGCGTCGAGGGCAAGCCGGGCAGCTGCCGGTTTGCGTCGAATTGTCACGGCAGCCCCGAGGCCGCCGGCGCGACCTCGGGCGCCGGCATCACGTGCTTCGACGAGAAGACGTGCCGCGCCTCGATGATCGGGAAGGGCCTCGTCTCGCCCTCGAACGCGAAGGATCCGGCGCGCGCCGTGCTTTTCACGACCATCCGCAACCGCGACCCGGTGAACGGGGCGACACGCGGGTTCATGCCGAAGTCTCCCGGCGACTACTTCTTCCCGGAGGCGTGCCTCGACCGGATGAAGGGTTGGATCGCCAACGGGGTCCCCGAGGACTGAGGCGAACCCGAAGACCGGAACGAGGCGTTCCTCGGCTTAAGTTCCTGTTGATTACGCCGTTCAATAGCATGCCCGTGCTTCCGACTACGTAGCGCGCGGGGTATGGTGAGCGTGCTCCGTGGCCAAGCTTCTGATCGTTGATGACCAGCGCAACATGCGCACGACGCTCGCGATGATGCTTCGCGGCGCCGGCTTCGAGGTGGACGAAGCGCAGAGCGGCGAGGAGGGCGCCGAGCGCGGCTCGTCTGGCGCGTACGACGTCCTCGTGACGGATCTGCGCATGGGCTCGAAGGACGGCATCGACGTCCTGCGCGCCGTGAAGGGCGCGCAGCCGATGACCGAGATCATCGTGATGACCGCCTACGGCACGATCGAGAGCGCCGTCGAAGCGATGCGCTACGGCGCGTTCGACTACATCCAGAAGCCATTCACGGAGCAGGAATTGCTCGTGAAGGTCGGCAAGGCGCTCGACAACCGCCGCCTCGCGGGCGAGGTCGCCTTCCTCGCGACCGAGTTCAAGGATCGCTACAAATTCGAGAACATCGTCGGCCGCTCGCGCGGCGTGCGCGAGGTGCTCGGCCGCATCGTGCGCATCGCGCCCACCGACGCCATCGTCCTCATCACGGGCGACAGCGGCACCGGCAAGGAGCTGGTGGCGAAGGCGATTCACGCCAACAGCCGGCGCTCCGACCGCATGTTCGTCCCGGTGAACTGCGCCGCCATCACCGACACGCTGCTCGAGAGCGAGCTCTTCGGTCACGCCAAGGGCGCGTTCACGGGGGCGATCAGCGCCCGCAAGGGCCTCTTCGAGGAGGCCGATGGGGGGACGTTCTTCTTCGACGAGATCGCGGAGACCTCCCTCGCCTTCCAGGCGAAGCTCCTCCGCGTCGTCCAGGAGAACGAGATCCGGCGCGTCGGCGAGAACAAGCCCATCCAGGTCGACGTGCGCATCATCGCCGCGACCAACCAGGACCTGCTCCGCTCGATCGCCGAGAAGCGCTTCCGCCAGGACCTCTATTACCGCCTGAACGTCGCCCGCTTCCAGCTCCCGCCGCTCCGCGAGCGCCGCGAGGACCTGCCGGATCTCCTCTCGTTCTTCCTCGACAAGTACAACCGGAAGATCGGCGTGAAGGCCTGGTTCGACGACTCCGTGCTCGAGTCGATGGAGAAGTACGAGTTCCCCGGCAACATCCGCGAGCTCGAGCATATGGTCGAGCAAGCGGTCGCGCTCGTGCAGAACGGCGCGATCACGAAGGACGACATGCTGCCGATCACGCTGCCCGAGGATCAGCCGGGCTCGCTCTCGGGGCGCACCCTCGCGTCCGTGGTCGACGCGGCCGAGCGTCAGGCGATCGAGGCCGCGCTCCGCGATGCGGACGGCAGCCGCGAGCGCGCGGCGGAGCTGCTCAGCATCTCTGCGACGACGCTCTGGCGGAAGATGACGCGCCTCGGGATTGTGTACGAGTCGCGCGGCTAGAACGACGAAGTGTATTCACGTGCGAACGAGCCCGTCGTTCAAACATGAAACTATCCCATTCAGAGGTGCAACTGGCGTGTGTGGAGCTGTCGCGGCATTCCGCGACGTTGCGGGCGATTGCGAGCCTCGCCGGCGGTGGAATACGGCTTGCTGTTGGCGGGGCGCCACTCGGCACGAGCGACGGGCGTGTAGCTTCGCTGCACACAGCGGTCGCTCGGCAAGGATGACTGGAGCTTCACCAAAATGATGACCGTCTTGCTGGTCGACGTCACGGACGCAGACGCCTCGCTACTGGCCAGCGCGCTGCGCGTGGAAGGGTTCGATGTGGTGACGGCTCGCACGGCGCAGGCGGCGCGGGAGATCCTGAGCACGCAGCACGTCGCCCTCAGCATCGTCGATCTGATGCTGCGGATGAACGATGACGGATCTGGGAAGACCGGCTCGAGCGGCCTCGACTTCGCGCGGGAGCTGCGGACGCGCTATCCCGCGATGCGCGTGCTGCTGACGAGCTCGTACTACCTGAGCGAGCGCCAGCTCGAGCGCGCCGACTGCGGAGTCAGCGGCTTCATCCCGAAGCCGTACGATCTCCGCGAGGTCGTCGAGTTCGTCCGCAACAAGGTGAGCGCGCCCCCGAGCTCGCGGCGCCTCTGGTGCGCAGAGCCCCCGAGCGGCGTCAGCGTCCGCCCCGGCTTCGCGGACGACGGCACGAACGGTCGCCACTGAGACGTCGTTTGACTAGGGTGGCGCGCGGATGCGCGTCGACGCCTTCGATTTCGAGCTGCCGCCCGAGCTGATCGCCCAGGAGCCAGCGCCCACGCGCGAGGAGGCACGCCTCCTCGTGGTCGGTCGCGACGAGCTCACACACTCGAGGATCCGCGAGCTCGCGGGGTTCGTGCCTCGTGGCGCGCTCGTGGTGGTGAACGACACGAAGGTCATACGCGCGCGCATCCTCGGCACCAAGGAGGGCAGCGGCGGCAAGGCCGAGGTCTTCCTGGTCCGGCGCACCGGTGCGGAGCCCGACCACTGGCTCGCGATGACGAAGGCATCGAAGCCCATGCGGCCCGGTACGCGCGTCGTCGCGGGACCGCTCGTGGTGACGATCGAAGGTCGCGAGGCGAACGATGGACTCTTCATCGTGCGCCTCGAGGCGCGCGAGGGGACGCTCGACGCCGCGCTCCGCGCCGGCGCGCGCGTACCGTTGCCGCCGTACATCAAGCGCGAGACGACGGAGGCAGACGAGGCCCGCTACCAGACCGTGTTCGCGAAGCACGAGGGCGCGGTCGCGGCGCCGACGGCCGGACTTCACGTCACCGAGGCGCTCCTCGCGGAGCTTCGCGCGCGCGAGTGCGAGATCGAAGCGTGCACATTGCACGTAGGCCTCGGCACCTTCCAGCCGGTGACGACGGACGACCTCGACGATCATCCAATGCACGCGGAGTACTTCGAGGTGTCGGCCGCCCTCGCCGCGGCCGTGCAGCGCGCGCGCGCGCGCGGCGCGCCGGTCGTGGCGATCGGAACGACGGTCGTGCGCGCGCTCGAGTCGGCCGCGGCGACGGACCGAGAGGGGCTCATCCGCGAATGCGCGGAGGAGACGCGCATCCTCATCCAGCCGGGCTACCGCTTTCGCGTGGTCGATCGGCTGCTCACGAACTTTCACCTGCCGAAGTCGACGTTGCTGGCCCTCGTGTGCGCTTTCGCGGGCACGGAGCGTGTTCTTGGGGCTTATGCGCAGGCGGTCGATGCGCGCTACCGGTTCTTCTCCTATGGTGACGCCATGCTGTTGGAGCGCGCATGACGAAGGGCTTCGAGTTCCGTGAGCTCGCGCGCGCCGAGAGCGGTCACGCCCGCGCCGCCACCCTGACCACACCGCACGCCGAGGTGGAGACGCCGACGTTCATGCCGGTCGGCACGCAGGGCAGCGTGAAAGGGCTCACGCCCGACGACGTGGCGGCGTCCGGCGCGAAGATCATGCTCGGCAACACCTACCACCTGTGGCTCCGGCCCGGCCCGGAGGTGATCCACTCGCTCGGCAAGCTGCACGGCTTCACGCGCTGGCCGCACGCCATGCTCACCGACTCCGGCGGCTTCCAGGCGTTCTCGCTCGGCGGCAACATCGGCTCGCGCGCGCCGAAGGCAGACAAGCAGGTCGCGGGCGCCCAGGGACCGCCGAAGTCGCTCGTCACCCTCGACGAGGAGGGCTTCACGTTCCGCTCCCACCTCGACGGGCAGAAGCATCACCTCTCGCCCGAGGTCGCGGTCCGGGTGCAGGGCCTCATCGGCGCGGACATCCAGATGCAGCTCGACGTGTGTCCGCCGGGCGAGTCCACGCGGCCGGTGGTGGAGGCCGCCGTCCAGCGCACGACGCGGTGGGCCCGGCGCGCGCTCGCCACCGAGAGGCCCGAGGATCAGGCACTCTTCGGGATCGTGCAGGGCGCGTGCTTCGCCGACCTACGAAAGGCGCACGCGGAAGAGCTGGCGGGGCTCGAGGTGCAGGGCCGCCGCTTCGACGGGCTGGCCCTCGGCGGCTTCTCCGTCGGTGAGCCGATCCCGCGCATGTACGAGACACTTCATGAAGTGGCTCACCTCGTCGACCCGAAGCGGCCGCGCTATCTCATGGGCGTCGGAACGCCGCGCGACCTCCTCGAGGGCATCGACGCCGGGATCGACATGTTCGACTGTGTATTGCCCACGCGTAACGCCCGGAACGGCCAGGCCCTCACCCGCTTCGGCAAGGTCGTCATCAAGCAGTCGCAGTGGAGGGAGAGCAAGGAGGTCATCGACCCCGAGTGTGGCTGCCTCTGCTGCCGGGGCGGCTACTCGCGCGGCTATCTCCGGCACCTCTTTTTGTCCGGGGAAATGAGCGTCCTGCGCCTGCTGAGCATCCACAACCTACACTGGTTCGGTGAGCTCATGGCCGGGGCGCGCGCCGCCATCCGGGCCGGGAGCTGGACCGCCTACAAATCGGCAACGCTCGCACGGATGGAATAAGATTCACGCTGCCGATGTCCGACGAAAAGAAGCAGCTCGGGCGCATCCTCCTGAAGCGGAAGCTGATTTCGCCGGAGGAGCTCGAGAAGCAGCTCAGCACGCAGAAGCAAGCGAAGGATGGAATGCCCATCGCTTCGCGGATCGCCGCGAGCGGCGTCGTCGCCGAGACCGAGGTGCTCCGTGCGCTCTCCGAGCAGTATGGCGTGCCCGGCATCGACCTCCATCAGCTCTCGCTCGCGCTCGCCCATCTCGACATGGTGCCGCGCGAGGTCGCAGAGTCGAGCCGTGTGCTGCCCGTCCTCGTGCGCGACGACCGTCTCTTCCTCGCGATGGCGAACCCGCAGGACAAGCGCGTCATCGACGAGCTCGAGTTCGTCACCGGCCGGCGCATCTACCCGTACGTCGCCATCACCTCGACCCTCGAGAAGATGATCCGCGATGCGTACGACGCCAAGGAGCGCGGCGAGACGCAGCTGTCGGGCCCGAACGCGCCGCAGAGGGGCGCGCAGGCCGAGGCGCCCTCCGCCGCGCAGCGCGAGCGTGACAGCGTCCAGCCCGGCGCGCCGCCGGTCGTCGTCGATCAGGACGTCTCGCAGTCGGCGGAGAAGATCTCGCTCGTCACCGACGAGTTCGGCGAGATGGGCGAAGAGGTCTCGAAGGTGGCCATGCTCACCGACGAGCTCCGGAACGCGGCCGGCGTCGACTCACGCCCCGCCGCGAACCCGAACGCGAAGCGCATCCTCGTCGTCGACGACGAAGAGGACATTCGCAAGCTCGTTCGCCGGCTCCTCACCGATCGCGGCCATCGCGTCATCGAGGCCGATCGCGGTCTCATCGCGCTCCGCCTCGTGAAGGAGGAGACGCCCGATCTCATCCTCCTCGATGCGATGCTGCCCGAGGTCCATGGCTTCGACATCGCGCGCCGCATCAAGGGCAGCGCGAAGTATGGCGGCATTCCGATCCTCATGATGAGCGCGGTCTATCGCGGCTGGCGCATCGCGGAGGACCTGAAGACGAACTACGGCATCGAGGACTACATCGAGAAGCCGTTCCGCATCGCGGATCTCATGGAGAAGGTGAACACGCTTCTCACGCGCGATCCCACGATCGCTCCGCCGCGCGACCCGGAGGCGATCAACCAGGAGGCGGTTCGCTATCTCGAGGAGGGCATCGCTGCCTACAAGGGCGGCGAGGTCGACCTCGCCATCAGCCTGCTCAAGAAGGGGATCAGCATCGATCCACTCGCCTACCGCCTCCGCTATCACCTCGCACTCATCTACGGAAAGCGCGGGCAGTTCTACGACGGCATCACGGAGCTCGAGCGCGCGGTCGACCTGAATCCGCGACACTTCCCCGCCTTGAAGAACCTCGCCGTCCTCTACGAGAAGGCAGGCTTCAAGAACAAGGCGGTCGAGATGTGGGAGAGAAGCATGCACGCGGCCGCCGACACCGAGACGAAAGAATCGATCAAAGCCCACCTGCTCCGGCTCCTCTAAGGACTTAAGCGGTCGGTCAGATCTGTCGTCTTTGTGGAGCGTAGATACGAAAACCAGCTACCTTTTCGGGTAGGGCTCATCCTCAGGTGAACGACGGCGAAGCGTGAAATTCCTCTGCGACAACTGCAAGGCGAAGTACCAGATCGCCGACGAGAAGGTGGCCGGCAAGACCGTCCGCATGAAGTGTCGCAAGTGCGGGCACCAGATCGAGGTGCGCTCGGCGGTCACCGAAGGTACCGGGAGCATCCCGCCACCGGCTCCGCTGCCGGGCGTGCGGCCGCCGCCGCGGGCGATGGGCGGCGGGCTCGCGACCAGCCTGTCGGCCCAGAAGCCGAAGGCGCCGGTCATGTCCGTCGCGCCGAACAGCGCGCTCGCGGGCGCGTTCACGAAGAACCTCAACGACGCGCCCGCCAGCAGCCTCACCGGCTCGCAGACGGGCGGCGGCGCGACCGAGCTCTCCGTCACGGACGAGTGGTATGTCGCGATCAATGGCGTCCCCGTCGGGCCGATCCGCATCTCCGAGCTCCGCCGCAAGGCCGCGACCGGCGCGGTGAACGAGGAGTCGCTCTGCTGGCAGGAGGGCCTCGAGGAGTGGCGCCCCGTCCGCACGATCCCCGAGCTCGCGCAGATCGTTCGCGAGGCGGCGCTCGGCAATCGTCCGTCGCTCGCGGATGCGGCATCGCCGAACCGAATCTCGACGTTCCCGTCCGCGCCGAAGACGCCCGTCGCGCCCGCGACGCGTCCGAGCACCATCCCGCCCGCGCCGCTCCATCCATCCGCCCCGATGCCCGTCTCCGCGCCGGCGGCGACCTCTCCCCTGCCGCGGCTCGGCCCGCAGACCCCCGCCGCTCCAGCCGCGCGCAGCAACGTCGTCCCGTTCCGTGGGAGCTCACCGTCGTCGCCGCTCGCGCCGTCGATGGACGACATGCCGCTCGGACCGTTCGGCAGCTCCGGCGCCGCTGCGGCGTTCGCGCCGTCGCCCTCCCCGCTCGCGCCGCAGACGTCCCCGCTTCCGCTGTCGTCGCCGATCATGCCCGCGGCGGCGCCCGTCACCGCGCCCGATCCGTTCGCGAACTCGGGCCAGATGCCCGCCGCGGCCCCGGCCTTCTCGAGGCCGCCAGGCTCGATGTCGCCGCAGCCGGCCGCGAATCCGCTGATGAGCTCCTCGCCTTCGTTCGGCGACCCGAACATGTCGAGGCCGAGCTTTCACCCGCCCTCGCCTTCGTTCTCGGCCGTGCCGACCGGACCGATCGCCGCGCCGATCCCCGTCTCCGTGCCGGTGGCGGAGAAGAAGGGCGGTACGCCGCTCTGGTTCTGGCCGATCCTCGTCCTGTTCCTCGGCTTCGGCGGCGGCGCGGCGTACTTCGTGTTCGCGCGCGTGCAGCAGCCGCAGCCCGTCGTCATCCAGGTCCCAGCTCCCCAGCCGGCTCCCGCGCCGGCGCCGCCACCGAGCGACTCGGTCGCGCTCGAGGTGCCGAGCCCGGAGCCGATCGCGGTCAACGAGGCGACCCCGAAGAAGGGCACACCGGCGAAGAAGACCGGCCCCGCGCCGGCCGGCGCGCCGCAGCCGGAGCAGAAGGGCCTCGACCTCAACGGCCTCGGCGGCGGGGGCGGTCCGAACATCGGCCCGGGTCCTGGCGGAGGCGGTGGCGGTGGTGGCGGCCTCGATCAGAACGGCGTCGAGCGCGTCGTCTCGGCCCACCGCGCGGGCGTGAAACGCACGTGCTGGGAGCGCGGCGGCGCCGATCAGAAGTCGAGCGTCAACGTGACGGTGAAGGCCACCGTCGCTCCGAACGGCACGGTGCAGAGCGTCTCCTCGAGCGGCGACGATCCCGTCGTCGGCAAGTGCATCGAGAACCAGGTGAAATCCTGGACCTTCCCTGCCCCCGGCTCGGCGACGGACATCAACATCCCGTTCAAGTTCGTGCGCCAGTAAGCGGCTTTTCCGCGCAACCGGCGCGGGCGGCGGACGATACGCCGCTCGTGAAGGCGAATCTCGTCGTGGTCCTGCTGGCGGCGGTCTTCTTCTTTGGCCGGATGGCGCGGGCCGACGAGGTGGCGCCTGCGCTGGAAGGGGCCGACCTCCGCGCTCGCGCCGAGGTCGTCCTGCGCGGGCTCGTGGCGGCCAAGCCCGACCCGAAGCTCCGCGGGCTCTACGCCGCGTTCGACCCGAACGTCTCCGACCCGAGCGTCATGGCCGCGTGCGACGACGACGGCGACTACGTGATCGTCGTCTCCGACGCGATGCTGCGGCTCGCCGCGTTCCTCGCGCGCGTCGGGGCGAACCAGCTCGAGGACTACGCCGACTTCCTCGTCCGCAATCAGGTGAGCGGCAAGCGCCTGCTCCCCCCTGCAGCGGGGACGTTTCCGAACGGCGTCGATGTGAAGAGCGAGGAGCGGTGGACCGCGATCGTCGCGTTCCTCTACGCGCGCGAGCTCGGCGCGCTTCGCGGGGGCGATCTCGTGTGCCCGAACCCCACCACGACGAAGGAGCGCGGCGACGACACGTGGACGGCCGCCGAGCAGAGCGTGGCCGCCATCGGCGCACGCGCGCTCTATCCCGGGAAGCAGCTCGAGCGCGACCGGGACGCGATCGCGGAGCTCTCGTCGGCGGGTCAGGACGAGGCGGGCGCGCTCGTGCTCCTCCAGTTCTTCGCGCGCTTCGAGGGGAGCCGCGCGAGCGCGAGGGCCATTCCGACGTACCTGACGCTGCATCCGCGGTCCGCCTGGCGCGCGAGCGTGGTGAAGGCAGCGGCTCGTCCGAAGCCGAGCGGCGCTTAGCGAATTCGCGGTACCGTTTCGACATGGATCGTGCGGCGCGTGCCCGGGTCGGCTTCTCGCTGCTGGCGATCTTCGCGCTGGGCGTGCCACTCGCGTGCGGCGCCGGGACGACCACGAGCACGCCGCCACCCGTGCCCCCGACGCCCCCACCGACGACCAACGCCGCGCCCGCCGCGCCGCCGGCGGCGCAGGCGGGACCCCTCGCGAGCGGGTTCACGACGGATCCGAACGCGCTCGCCACGCTGCTCGCTCAGGCTGCGGCGGCAGGCTCGGCGTGGCTCGGGCCCGCCGCCCGCGAGCCCGAGCCGTCCGAGGCCGGGCTCCGCGCCACGGCGGCGCAGTACGCCCCGGGCCTCGTGCCCGAAGGCGACGTCGCGAAGGCCACGCTCACGGAAGGCAGTCACGTGAGCTTCACCGCGAATCTCGAGCCCTCGAAGTGCTACGCCGTCGTCGCGTACGGCTCGGGCCTCGCCGATCTCGACATCAACCTGCTGATGCCGCCGTTCTACAACCTCCTCGCCGGGCAGGACGGGATGGCTGGCAGCGCAGCGGTGATCGGCGCCTCGCCGGCGTTCATCTGCCCGCTCATCGCGCTGCCGGTGCCGTACAAAATCGACCTCTTCGCGAAGAAGGGCGGCGGACCGATCGCGGCCCAGGTCTACTCGAGGCCGAGGTAGCGACGAACGAGGCAACCCCCGGACACGCGCGGCCGATGGGCGTGCGTGATCATTCCTCCGCACGATCCCGCGTATCCCAGGCGCCTCCTCGAGCTCGAGGAGCCTCCCGCCATCACCGTGTCAGGGCCGCTCGACGAGCGCGCGCGCGTCGTCGCGATCGTGGGCTCGCGCGAGGCGAAGGAGGACGCGCTCAACTGGGCGCATCAGCTCGCGTATCACCTGGCGCGCGCGGGCGTCGTCGTCGTGTCGGGGGGCGCCGTCGGGATCGACTGGGCCGCGCACCGGGGCGCGATGAAGGCAGGCGCGACGTGGTGCGTCGCATGTACCGGCCGCGACGCGAGGCCGTTCCCGCCCCGGCATCGCGACCTCTTCCACCGCATCGCCTCGTCCGCGGACTCGCGCATGGTCTGGCCGTTCCCGCTGCGCCAGCCGAAGACCACCGCGACGCCGCGCCAGCGCAACCGCGTCCTCACGGCGCTCGCCGACGTCATCGTCGTCATTCAGGCGCGCATCGCCTCCGGATCGCTCAACGCGGCATCGAACGCCGATCGGCTGGGGCGTCGCCTCTACGTCGTGCCGGGTCGTCCGTGGGACTACCCGTTCCACGGCTCGGCCAAGCTGATCCTCGAGGGCGCCTGGCCGCTGGTGTCGATCGAGCAGCTCTTTGCCGACCTCGACCTCCCGTGCCCCGATCTCGACGACCCCGAGGCCATCCTGTGCGGCAGAGCGCCCCGTCAGCCAGCCATTCGTGCATTTAAAAGGAGGGCCCCAACCTATGCATCCGTGTCGCATTTGGGGGTCGATCCAGACACGCTTCCGCCCGATGAAAGGTTAGTACATTCAAGCCTTTCCATGGCCCCCACCCACCAGGACACGATCGTGGCCAGGAGCGGCCTTGGAGCAAGCACGACCCTTACCGCCCTCTTGACGCTCTCCCTAAGGGACGTAGTAGTAGAAGGCCCTGACGGGTTCTTTCGCCTTAGAACTGAACCATAAGTCAACGTTTTTACTCAGCAATTGGCGCGTGGCGCGGAGCACCTGGGGATGGGCAAGACACTTGTGGTCGTCGAGTCGCCGGCAAAGGCCAAGACGATCAAGAAATACCTGGGCTCCGGCTATGAGGTCCTCGCCTCGAAAGGCCACGTCAAAGATCTGCCCAAGAAGATGGGCATCGACGTCGAGAAGGGCTTTCAGGAGACCTACGAGATTGTCCCCGGCAAGGAGAAGGTCCTCCAGGAGCTGAAGGCGGCCGCCAAGCAGGCCGATGACATCCTCCTCGCCACCGACCCCGACCGTGAAGGCGAAGCGATCGCCTGGCACCTCGCGGAGGAGCTCGTCACGGGAAAGCCCGAGAACGCGAAGCGCGTCGAGTTCCACGAGATCACGAAGAGCGGCGTTCAGCGCGGCGTCGATGCGCCGCGCAAGCTGAACAAGCACCTCTACGACGCGCAGCGCTGCCGCCGCGTCCTCGACCGCATCGTCGGCTACGACGTGTCCGCGCTCGTCTGGTCGAAGCTCGCCTTCGGTCTCTCCGCCGGTCGCGTGCAGTCGGTGGCGCTCCGCCTCATCGTCGACAAGGAGCGCGAGATCGAGGCGTTCGTTCCGGAGGAGTACTGGAACATCGGCGCGCAGGTCGTGAAGGCGACCGCGAAGAAGCAGCCTTTCCACGCGAAGCTCGCGCAGGAGAACGGCAAGAAGCTCGAGGTGAAGGACGGCACCACCGCCGCCCGCGTCAAGAGCGACCTCGAAGCCTCGAAGCTCACGATCAGCAAGATCTCGACGTCGGAGCGCAAGCGTAAGCCCTACGCGCCGTACACCACGAGCAAGCTGCAGCAAGACGCCGTCAACCGCCTCGGCTTCGGCGCCAAGCGCACGATGCAGGTCGCGCAGGGCCTCTACGAAGGCGTGGAGCTCGGCAAGGAGCTCGGCACGGTCGGTCTCATCACGTACATGCGTACGGACTCGACCCGCGTGGCGCCGGAGGCCCTCACCCTCCTCCGCGACTACATCGAGACCAAGTACGGCAAGGGCTCGCTCCCGAAGGATCCGAACGTCTACAAGTCGAAGAAGGCCGCACAGGAAGCGCACGAAGCGATCCGCCCGACCTCGCTCGACTACACGCCCGAGGCGGTGCGCAAGCACCTCAAGGACGAGCAGTTCAAGCTCTACAAGCTGATCTGGGATCGCTTCGTCGCGAGCCAGATGAAAGAGGCGGTCTACGACCAGACCTCCGTGGAGATCGAAGCGAAGAAGGCCGGCGCGCCGACGTACATGCTCCGCGCGAGCGGTCGTACGCTGAAGTTCGCCGGCTGGCTCGAGGTCTACGGCGCAGCGTCGGAAGAGCCGCAGGCCGGCGGCGAGGAGACGAAAGAAGAAGCGGAGGCGGATGCCGCCGCGTCCGAGGGCGAAGCCAACCTCCCCGAGCTGAAGGAAGGCGAGGTCCTCGAGCTCGTCGCTCCGCCGGGCGTGCTCGCGGAGCAGAAGTTCACGCAGCCGCCCGCCCGCTACAACGAAGGCTCGCTCGTCCGCGAGCTCGAAGATCGCGGCATTGGTCGCCCGTCGACCTACGCCGAGATCATCAGCAAGGTGCAGGCTCGCGACTACGTCGAGAAGCTGGACGGCCGGAGCTTCCGGCCGACGCAGCTCGGGCGCATGGTCGTCGAGGGCCTGCTCCAGAGCGAGCTCGAGTTCATGGACCCGGCGTTCACGTCGAGCATGGAAGAGGAGCTCGACGGCGTCGAGGCCGGCACGGAGGAGCGCGTCACGCTGCTCTCCCGCTTCTACAAGAAGTTCCGCTCACAGCTCGAGAAGGGCAAGAAGGGCAAGCGCTGGAACCCGGACCCGGTCCCCATCGGTGAGATGTGCGAGGCCTGCGGGCCGAACGGCAACTCCGAAGACGAGAAGGTTCGGGCGCTGCCGCCCGGCGAGCTCTCGAAGCGCTGGTCGAAGAACGGCTGGTTCGCCGGCTGCTCCAACTACCCGAAGTGCAAGAACACTCGCGACATGGGTCCCGACGGCAACGGTGCGGCGCCTCCCAAGGAGACCGACATCGACTGTGACAAGTGCGGGAAGAAGATGGCGATCCGCTCGGGTCGCTACGGCGAGTTCCTCTCCTGCACCGGCTATCCGGCGTGCAAGAACGCGCGTCCCGTCCCGCTCGGCGTGCCGTGCCCGAAGTGTGGCGGTGACATCATCGAGGTCCGCCCGAAGAAGAAGGGCGGCAAGACCTTCTACGGCTGCAGTCGCTACAACGACGAGACCGTGAAGTGCGACTTCAAGCTCTGGCAGAAGCCTATTCCGGAGCCTTGTCCGGCGTGTGGTGCGAAGTACCTCGTCATCGCAGGCACGAAGGCGAAGCCGATCATCGCCTGCGCGGACAAGGAGTGCGGGTACAAGCGCGCGATCGAGACGCCCGAGCCCGGCGCCATGCCGGAGGCGGCCGCTGCGCCGCCTCCCCCCTGACGGCACGCCTCGTCCAAACACTGCTACCCTCGTGAGATGCATGGGGGTGCATACGATGGGCGCGCGCTCCGGCGCCTGCTCGCGCTGCTCGATCGCGGCGTGGTCACCGGGGGCGATGTCAGCGAGGTCGCCGCGCTGCTCGCGACCACCACGAAGGTGGACGCCGTCGCGTTCGGCCAGGGCACCCGCTTCGGCGCATGGAACGCGCAGGAGGGCCTCCCCGACCAGTGGATCCGCGACCACGATCGGTTCCGGCATCAAGATCCGATCGTTCCCCGCATCGCGAAGGGAGCGCCGGGCTCGTGGCACTTCATCGATCGCCTGGAGCAGGGCGACAAGGAGATGGACCTCTACGAGCGCTTCCAGACGCACTTCGGTGACGGTGCGCTCGTCCGGCTCTACAGCCCCTTCGCCAGCGATCTGCACATCGTGCTCTACCGGGAGCGCAAGCGACGCTTCGACACGGAAGACGAGGTGATGCTGAAGCTGCTCACGCCGCACCTCGCGCGCGGGTTCGCCACACGCCGCGCGCTGATCGCCCTCGCCGCCTCACCGAGCGAGACGATGCGCGAGCTGCGGGGTAGCGTCGGCCACGCGATCATCTCGTTTCCCTCGGGTCGTGTGACGTGGTCCGAGCGAGCGCGCCAGATGTGGCGCGAGCGTCTCTCCGTCGGCGCGCGCGGGTGGGGGCGGCTCGATCGGATGATCCACATCGCGTGCGCGCGCTTTCATCGCGGCACGATCGAGGCTCGCTCGCAGATGCTCGTGGCCGGCGTCCGTGCCGACTTCGCGGTCGTGCCGCCCGAAGGGAAAGAGGAGCGCCGCGTCGTCTGCTTCCTGATCGACGAGCGTTCCTCCGACCCGGGGCACGAGCCGAAGCCCGCCGAGGCGCTCCTCACGGAACGGCAGCGCGCGGTCGCTCACCTCCTGCTCGTAGGCTTCTCGCTCGCGGAGGTGGCGCGACGCCTCGAGATCTCGCTCGAGACCGCGCGCGGCTTTCGCCGCGAGATCTATCAACGGCTGGGCGTGCACAGCCGCGCCGAGCTCGCGGGGCTGCTCGGGTGAGACCGCGCCGATCCCCCCCGAACGGGGGGTGGCTGCGCGCCGTGAACGCTCCTAGCGTCGATGGTTGCCCGATCTTCGCTGCTCTCGGCGGCGTGTGTCTTCGTTGGCGATCAATCGCCGGGGGGACGAAGGCTCGACGCCGACCGGTCGATCGATCGACGATGGTCCCCGCGGATGCGAGTGACGCGGATCCTCGCCGCCGAAGGGCGCGGATCGTCAGAGCGCGAAGATCGGGCCCGCGGGCGGGGAGATCGACCGGCCGCCTCGCGTCGTCACTCCACCGGGTCGGGGAAGATCGTGAGGTTCAGCTGCCCGCCGTCCGTGGGGAGCTTCGCCTTCGTGGCTTCGGTCGCGCAGAGCGTGACCGTGAAGCCACCCTTCGGCTGCGAGGTCGAGGTCTTCACGATGCGAAGCGGGATGCGGATGCCGCCCGGGTTGAAGGCGCTCTTCGCGCTGAGCTCGGCGATCTCCGCCGTCATGCCGTACGGGTACGTGTTGGTGTCGAGGCCGACGACGGCGTAGGGCTCGTCGCTCGCCATGAAGTCCTCGACGGTGGGCGCCATCGGCTTGCCCTGGTCGTCCTTCATCTGCGAGCAGTCGGCGACGACGAAATCGACCTTCATCGACTCGGGGTTGTTCCACGAGCCGGTGCCGTGGCCGTCCTCGACCGTGTTGTCGGCCGGGTCCTCCTTCTTCTGATGGAGGAAGTCGGCGTAGACCCAGCCCGTCGCCGTGCCGAGCTTCTGGCGAATCCCGGAGGTGAGGACCTCCACCGGATAGAAGCCGTTGTGCGGCGTCGCGGCGGTGATCTTCACCTGGGTGCCGATCGGCAGGAGGCCGATGATGTTCTTCGAGATCGCCTTGCCGCTCGCGTCCTCCTTCTCGGGGGTGCGACGAAGGCGAAGTGCGTCGCCGGACACGGTGACGATCTTCCCGGCCCCAACGCTGCCGGAGATGGCCTCGCTCGAGCCCTCGGTGGCGTCCTGGGCGGACTCCGCAGCGCAGCCGACCAAAGAAAGTAGGGCGGAGAGGAGGAGGGAGACAGGAGCTGCGCCGCGGAGCATGTTTGCCTACACAGCAACACCTGCGCCGGGCGCGCGGATCGAACGATTCTCGCCACTTGGACGAGCAGCGGACGCATGATCTGGGTCCGCCGGGGTCGCTGCGACCGGGGCTACTTCTTCGGAGGCGGAGGCGGCTGAACGACGTCCTCGCGGAACTTGCCGAGCGCGGACGCGAGGTCGAGCTGCTCGTTGTCCTTCACCTGGTTCTCCTCGAGCGCCGTCTTGAGATCGCCGAGGATGGCGTTCCACTCCTCCTCCTTGATCTTCGTCTTGGGGCCGAGGACGTCTTTCATGAAGCGGCCCTCGTACTTGCAGTCGGCGCCGGCCTCGGGACCGCCGGTCTCGACGCAGAGCTGATCCACGAGGTCTTTCTTCACCTTGTCGAGCTTCGGCCCCTTGAAGGCGGTGAGGCGCTTGTTGAACTTGGTATCCGCTTGGAGATTCTTCGTGAGGGCGTCGACGATCTTCGTGAGGCCCTCGGTCTTCCCCAGGCGCTCGTAGAGCGACTTCGGCGGTGGCGGCGCGGCCTCCGCCTCGGCCGCCGCGTCTGCCACCGTCTCGGTGTGAGCAGGCTCCTTCGGCGGCGGCGGCTTCGACGCACAGGCGAAGACGGCGAGGCCGGCGGAGCAGAGGATCGCGGCGTAAACGGTGCTCGCTTTCATGGGGATGAGCGAATGTAGAGGGTGCCGCCAATGTCGGGCAAAGAAAAAGTCGAAGTAAGGAATAGTGGGCCCGCCCCCGATTACACTGTAAAACCACGGGTTCGTGGCCACTGCCGCACTCGACGCCAAAGTCAGCGTGAGCTTCTCCCCTCCGGGGGGAGGAGAGCGCGTCGTCTTGCGGTCGGAGATCCCCCCCGAAGCCGAGTTCGCGATGTTCGAGATCGGCGAGATCGAGCTCGGCGCGCACGAGCCCGGACGCGGCGTGCGCGAGCTCGGCTACCAGACGACGGCGGCCGACGCGCGCAAGCGTCTCGCCAACCTCGGCCTCAGCGGCGCCGTCGCGCGCGAGGTCGCGCAGGCCTTCCAGCCGGTCCTCTCCGATGCGTATGCGCGTGGCACCGCGTGCAAGCGGGTCGCGCGCTATCTCGGACCGCTCGAGCTGTTCCGCGCCGAGAGCTACGACACGAACACGCGGCTCTATCGCGGCACGTTCATCGACCTCGCCGCGCTCTCGCACGACCTCGAGCTCGATCACGCGAGCGCCACGTTGCAGGCCCTCTACCTCGCCAGCCTGCTCGAGACCGAGAACGACGACACGACGATCCTCATCAACACCGATCTCTGCACGAAGGGCAGCAAGCCAGGCACACGCACGTTCAAGCGGCCGATCTTCGTGGAGATCCAGCGCCTGATGAACGCGCTCGGCGGTCTCTCCCACAAGAACCCGCAGCCCGAGATCACCGACACGCTGCCGCGCGTCGAGGTCGTCGACTGGCTCCGCTACCAGCAGGAGACCGCGCCCGACGAAGATTCGCGTGCACTCTACAAGTCGCTCGAAGCGGCCGTGTCGGTGCGCGAGATGCCCGAGAAGGGTCCGCTCGCGTCCCCGGAGCTCTGGCAGATCGAGGAGCGCATCGAGAAGGCCCAGTACGAGGGCACGCTCGACGCGGTCGACAACTTCGAGCGCACCCATGGCCGCACGCCCGGGACGACGTACCTCCGTGCGCGCATCTCGCTCGAGCTGCGCCTCGAGCCGCCCAAGCTGATCGCAGAGCGCGTCTCGGCCCTCTCGCTCTCGATGACGTCGTTCCAGGAGCTCGCGCTCCTCGCGTCCGAGGCCTGGCTCGAGGCGGGCGACCCGCGACGCGCGATGCCGTACGCGCGCGACCTCGTCGACTCCCCCACCATCGACGAAGGCCTTCGCCTCAAGGCGCAGACGCTGCTCCAGCGCGCGGAGACGAACAAGCCGAAGCGCCGCATGTCGCCCACGCTCGCGGATCCCATTCGCGCGCCGCTGCCGCGCCGCCAGGCGCCCGACGAGATGCCGACGCCCGTGCCGCCCCCGATGGAGCCGGAGCCCATGCCGGCGCCCGAGGCAGAGCCCTTCGCGGACGCGATCGACCTCGACGACTCGGCGCAACGAGCCGCGGAGCCGGTGGCCCTCGGCATCGAAGACCTCGTCCTCGACGAGACACCGCCCGCGCCAGCCATGGCCGCCAAGCCGGCGCGCAGCCTGCCGCCGCCGATCCCGTCGTCGCGCTCGATGCGCGCCGCGCCTCCCCTTCCCTCGTCTTCGCGTCGGATGCCCGCCGCGCCGCCCGTCGAGCCACCGGCGAGCGCGAACCGGATCTCGGGCGCCGCGCCGACGATCGACGAGGTCGCGATCCCGGACATCCCGGTCACCGAGCCGAACATCCCGAACGATCGCCCGTCTTCGTTCCCGGCGCTCCGGGCGCAGCGCCCCGCCGCGGCAGAGCCGGCGCCGCTGTCGATCCCTCCGCCGCTCGAGCTCGATCTCTCCCCCGGCGATCAGGCCGCGTCGTTCACGCTGGAGCTACCAGGCCCCGACGCGGCGCCCGAGCCTGCGCCGATGTCGGCGCCCGCGCCCCGACGCCGCATGAGCGGCATGATCACGGAGACGCGTCCGCCGTCCTCCTACGATCCGCGCGCAGAGCCCGACTCGCCCGTGGTCCCTCGTGGCGGCACGGCGCCGGAGATCCGCTCCGTCCCGCCTGCGCCGCAGAAGACGCCCTCGCGTCCGGCGCCAGCGCGTCGCGCGTCGGTCAAGCCATCGGAGCCGCATCCGTTCGAGGCGGCCCAGCCCTTCGAAGCCGCCCCGCCCGTCGACGACGGGTTCGGCGCCTTCGGCGAGGAGGACCCCGCCGATCGCGACGAGCCGACGCCGCCGCGCCTCGACGCACCCGCGCTCCCGCTGATCACGCCGCACGCGGAAGAGCCGCACACGCAGCCCAGCCTTCCGCCCGCGGCGTCGTCGCAGGAGATGGATCACGCGCTGGAGCCAGCCGAAGGCGCGCTCACCGCGAACAACGCGACGACGCGCCCGCCGAAACCGGAGGAGCCCGCCGCGTCGCTCATCTACATGCGCGGCGCCTCGATGCCGCCGTACCGCCTCGAGAACCCCGCGCCGCTGCTGGCGAAGGCGCCGCTCCTCCCGAAGGTGCAAGGCGACGAGCTCGCGGAGCACCTCGCCCTGCCGACCGGCGTGAGCGCCGAGGGCCGCGCGCTCGATACGCTGCCGACGTCGGTGCTCGAGGCCCGCATCCAGTTCACGCTCCTCTCCCGCGAGCTCGGGCTCGACTACCGCCTGAAGCGCGGCATCGAGCTCCGCGCGGACGTGACCGGCATCGAGTCGATGCAGGCGGTCCTCGCGGAGATGTTCCCCGAGCGCATCGTGAAGACGAAGGACGACGCCTTCGAGGTCCGCCGTCACGGCGCGTTCCTCAGCGAGATCCTCGCGCGCCGCCTCGACGCGGAGTGGATGGACATCTCGGCGGCCGAGCTCGGCCACTGGGTCATGATCGTGCCGCCGGATACGCGGATCTGGCCGTTCGGTCGCGTCGGCCGCTTCATCGCGATGGGCCAGAAGGAGCGCGACCTCGTGAGCTACTTCTTCGAGCTCACCAGCCGTGCCGGCAAGCGCTAAGATCCCCTTCGTGCCCCGAATCGAGCTCGAGCGGATCGAGCAGGCGGAAGACGCCGACGACGTCACGAGCGAGAGCTTCGATCGTGTCGCGTTCGCCGAGGCCGCGATCGCGCTCGTGAAGCCGCCGCGCATGCGGGTCGCCATCTGCGGAGGCGCCCGCAAGGTACACGTGTCGTCCGGTCGCCAGTGGGGCAGCACGATGCGCTGGGCGATGGTCGCCATCCCGCACAACGCATCGCGCCGCGCCATCGCGCGGGCGGTCCTCGCGCTCCACGAAGGCGACGCACGCGCCTGGGCGCTCGACGTCCTGGTCGCCTCCGGACGGGTGTATCGATAATGGCCGAAGGCAGCCCGAACTACATCACGCGGGCGGGCGCCCGACGCCTGCAGGAGGAGCTCGTCGAGCTCCGCACGAAGCAGCGGCCGAAGGTCGTGCAGGACGTCGCCGACGCGGCGGCGCAGGGCGACCGGAGCGAGAACGCCGAGTACATCTACGGCAAGAAGAAGCTCCGCGAGATCGACCGGCGCATCCACTTCCTCACGAAGCGGCTCGAGAGCGCGCGCGTCATCGAGCCGACCGACCGCCCCGACACCAACCGCATCTTCTTCGGCGCGACCATCACGATCGAGGACGAAGACGGCAACGAGTCGACGTACACGATCGTCGGTCAGGACGAGATCGACACGAAGCTCGGGCGCATCAGCCACAAAAGCCCGCTCGCCCTCGCCCTCCTGAAGAGACGCGAAGGCGACACGTTCACCTTCCGCAAGCCGGCGGGCGAGGTGGAGTTGACCGTGACGAAGATCAGCTACGACTCGGACTAGGGTGCGTACCTAGTCCGGTCGCGCGATCAGGGCGCTTCTTCGACCCGGAGGTGGAAGGACACCGCGACGCCCGCGTTCTGGTTGCCGTTGGCGTTGACGCCATGGAGATAGCCGCGCGCGTTCGCGCCCGGCTTGAAGCTGCGCTGGCGCGGGGCGTTGTTCTGCTCCTCGAACTTGCCCGGCGCGATGTTGCCCGCGCCGTGCGCGAAGCCCGCCTCGCCGTGGATCGTGCGCGGCGTCGAGTCGTTGTTCTTCACGAGGACGACGATGGGGTTGTCGGCCTGCGTCTTCATCGGCACCTGGCCATCGCCGAAGGCCTCGCCGCCCCACTCGTCGACGTAGTTGGTGCCGCCGGCCTGGATGAGCGCCTGGGCGTTCGTCGGGACGGTCATCGTGATCTTCGGGAGGACCTTGAAGTTGACGGGCGCGGTGGCGGACTCGGCGCCCGACGTGCCCTTGATCGTCAGCGCGACGGCGCCGTCCTTTGCCGTGACCGGCGCGGACGTGGTCGACTTGAGCTTGAGCGCGATCGGCGAACCAGGCGTGCCCGACGCGGGAGACGCGGTGACGCCGGCGGGGAGGCCCTCCACGCTCAGAGAGACATTGCCGGCGAAGCCGTTCTTGCCCGTGATCGTGACGTTGATGGTCGCCTCCGACGCGAGGTCGATCGTCGGCGTGTTGTTGTCGACGGCGAGCGTGAAGCCGGACGCGGCCGTGCCCGTACCGGTCGGCGCGTTCGGCGAGGAGTTCGCGTTGGGGTTGCCGGGGTCGACCTCGTTGGTGCCCACACTGTCGGGCTCGGGCTCGCTCGGGTCGACCTCGTCATCGTCCGCGCTGCTGTTCTTCGAGGACTTCTTCGAAGGCCTTCGCAGGCTCGACCCGCTTTCGGTCTGCTCCACCGCACACGCGACGGTCGTCGCGGCGAAGGCAGCAGCAAAAGCGAGGATGAGGGCAGTGCGCATGTCGCGACCGATCTGCAAACGCGTTGCCAAGCGGATCGCGCGCGGACCTGTGATCACCCACCATGTACGATTCCACCGGACGTCTTCCCAGCCGCGCGGATTTTGCGTGCTTCGCAGGCAACATCACGGAAAGATCCGTCAGCGCACGTTTCAATTCTGCGATGCACTGCGCAACAGCCCCGGCCGTTCAGCCAGAAGTGGACGATCCATGATCCGCCCCTGATGCCTGTCTGACGCTGGAGCGACGGCGGCGCACCTTTCGCGCAAGCGCCGCCACGCCGAAGGCGAACGCCCCTGCGAGGGCGTCATTCGTTGGAGCTCCAACGGTCTCGCATCCGCACTTCGACGACGGCGCGACGGGCTCGGTGCCGCCGTCCTCGGCGCCCGCGTCCCGCTTCCTCCGCTTCTTCCTTCCGGCGTCTGGAGGCAGATCGCTCGCGCTCGCGCTCTCCACCGGCGGTGAGACGAGGGCCTGCTTCGTCGTGGGCCACGCCTCGGCGCAGATGTTCGTGCACGCGAGCGGCCCCTGGATGTCCTCGAACTTCGCGATCGGCGTCACGGTCACCCCACGATCGTCGGAGCGCTCGATCGTGGTCTGCCCGTACGTGAACGGGTTGCCGCAGATGAAGAGCGTGTTCGGCGCCGAGTGCAGGCAGAGGACGCCCTCGTTCGACACGCGCTCGAAATGCGCGCCGCGATCGTCCGATCTGAAAATGCCGTCCTCTTTCAGACCGGACGCGGCCCAGTACGTCTTGCCGTCGTCGCTCCACGCGAAGCCGAACATCGCGCTCTTGATGGCGAGGACGTTCTCGAACGTCTTGCCGCCGTCCTTCGAGAGCAGAAGATCGCTCCCGTGCGCATGGAGATGCCGCGCGAGGAGTCGATCCGGATCGTTCCTGTCGATGGCGCCGATGAAGAGCGGGCCGTCCGCTTTCAGGCCGCTCGAGGAGGCTCCGCCGTCGCCCTTGTCCGTCTTGAAGGTGAGCCCGCCGTCGTCGGAGCGGTAGATCTGCCCGCGGATCGTCGAGTATGGCTGCCCGCTCAGGTAGACGCGCTGGCTCGTCCCAGGCGCGACGTCGATGGTCATGATGTTCACGTCCTCGAGCGTCGCGAGCTTCTCGAAGGCGGCGGCGCCCGGCTTGTGCCGCCACACGTAGCCCTTCCTGCCGGGCTGCCCCGTGGCCACGTACACCGTCTCGCTCTTGCCGTCGGTCGTGATGTCCTTCACCGTCTCGCCCTCGAGCTCGGGGGAGCGCTCGAACTTGCAGCCGTCGGCGGAGGAGGTCACGCCGGTCTCGAGGCCGACCCAGAGGCGGCCGTCGCGCGTGACCGCGATCGACGGGTCCCACTGGCCCTCGTAGCCGAGCGCCTTCTCGCAGATCCAGTGCCACGTCTTCCCGCCGTCCTTCGACTGCAGGATGCCGAACGTCGCCCGGAGATAGACGGTGCTCGGATCGCCCGGCACGCTCGCGATCTGCTGCGCTTGCGGGAATCGACCGTTCGCACGCACGACTGCGGTGTACGTTAGTCCGAACACGATGATCAGGAGGCCGGCCAGCGCGCGCACTCGCTCCTTTTACCTCATCGCCCTCGCGATGGTCTCGGGTTGCGGCAGCTGCAAGAAGACGGGAGATGGGGCGAAGGAGGGTCCGCTCACGCCCGGCGCGGCGATCGCGATCCCCGCCATACGCGCGGCCTACATCACCAACAACGGCTCGGACACGATCAGCGTCCTCGATCGCGACGGGGACGCGGTCACCCACGTCCCCGTCGATCTCGAGCCCGACGAGCACGAAGCGCCGCACCACCTCGCGGTCGACGGCGCGACGAGGACGATGTTCGTCGCCCTCGCATTCCCGCCCGAGCCCGCAAAGAAGAAGAGAGACCCGCACGGCGCCCACGGCGGCGCGAGCGATCCCGGTCGCGTGGTTCGGCTCTCGCTCGACAACCTCTCCGTCACGAAGGAGGTCGATGTCGACGAGAACCCGGGCGACATCGTCCTCACGCATGATCGCGCGCGTGTGCTGGTCACACACTTCGACATGAAGCGCGCGATGGACGTCGCGGCCAAGGGCGGCGCCAGCCCGTCGACCATGTTCGCGCGTCTCGTCGTGCTCGATGCGAAGACGCTGAAGTCGCTCGGCGAGCGCGCGGTCTGCACCGCGCCGCACGGCGTCGTGACGACGAAGGACGACCGCACCGCGTTCGTGGCTTGCTACGGCTCCGACGAGATCGCGATCGTGGACCTCGCCGCCGACGGGTTCCCCACCTCGCGCATCCCGCTCGGCGCCTCTCAGGGCGTCCCCGGCGTGCCGCGCTACGGCCCGTACTCGACGACGCTCTCGCCCGACGAGTCGATCGTCGTGGTCGCCGACCTCGAGGGCCAGGACGTGCGCGTCTTCGATCGCGCCAAGAAGCAGTTCGTCGCGGAGCGTACGGTGCCGCTCGCAGCGAAGGCCTTCATGCCCGCGTTCATCGACGCGAAGACGATCCTCGTGCCGACGCAGGCGCC
Source organism: Labilithrix sp. (assembly GCA_046351255.1). GTDB lineage: Bacteria > Myxococcota_A > Polyangia > Polyangiales > Polyangiaceae > Labilithrix. The sequence goes on along the minus strand of JAXLYU010000016.1, from coordinate 307,187 downwards.
GGACGGCCTCGTACGCGTGGACGTGGAGCAGGGCAAGGTCACCGGCCGCGGCGTGCTCACGAAGGCGGCGTGCGCCCTCCCCCACGTGGTGAAGGTCGACCGGGGCGGCCGCATCTTCCTCGTCTGCGAGGGCGACCACACCGCGCCTGGCAGCGTGGTGGAGCTCGATCGCGAGTCGCTCGCGGTGAAGAAGCGCTGGCAGGTCGGCGTGTATCCCGACGGTATCGCGCTCCCCGAGGACTGAGCCGTGACGTGGAGCGAGCTCGACGCGGCGCTCACCGAGGGCCGCGCGCGCGACGCCCTGCGGCTCGCGGTGCCGCTCTGGCGCGAGACGCGGAGCGCGGCGCTCGCGGATCTCGTCGATGCGCTCGCCGCGTTCGTCGACAGCGACCCGCGAAAGGCGCCGCCGGATCCGCCGGCGGATCCCGCCGAGCTCGACGCATGGCTGGCGGGCGTCGACGACGGGGCTCGCGGCATCTTCGCCGGCGAGTGGTGGACGCGCGACACGATCTCGGACCTGCAGGCGCTCCTCCGGCGCTTCGAGGGCGCGGACGACCCGCGCGTCTCCGGTGGGATCATGGACTTCCTCCTCGATCCGCATCACCTGCGGAACATGGGCGAGATGCAGTGGCGGTTCGTCGAGCGCCTCGTCGAGCTTCGCGACGCGCGCGCGCGCGGACGCGTCTCCGCGTTCGCGGAGACGATCGGCCGCGCAGGCCGCGAGTCGCTCGCGGCTGCGATTCGTGATCTGAAGGACGCCCCGCCGCTGCCGATGCCGGAGGCAGACATCGTGGCCCGCGGGCTCGTGCGTTACCGCGACGAGCCTCGGCGACTGATCGACCTCATCCTGCATCCGAGGCGCGAGCGTGATGATGGCACGGAGCAGGTCGCCTCCGATGCCCTCTGCGAGATGGGTCATCCTCTCGGCGAAGCGATCGCCCTCGAGTACGATCAGGCGGCTGGCATCATCAGCGCGGCCGGTCGCGAGCGACTCGCCACCCTGCTCGCTTGCCACGAGCGACGTTGGCTCGGACGCGCGCTCTTCGTCGCGACCTGGGGTCGCGTCTATCGCGGCGGGCTCCTCGACGAGATGACGCTGAAGGTCCGCCACGCGACTCACCTCGAGCCGCCCACCAGCGACCGCGCGCGTGCGCTGGAGCCGCCGGAGAAGGTCGCGCTCGTCGATCCCCGGCTCGCGCGCCTCCGCGTCCTCCGGGCCGACGCCACGAACTGGACCGCCCGCGAGGCCGAAGCCCTCCGTGAGAGCCCGTGCCGCGCGACGCTCGAGGAGCTCGACGTCCCATCGTTCGAGTTCCTCGTCGCGGCGCGGCGGGACGCGTTCCCGAGGCTGCGGCGGATCCGGCTCGACGGCCTTGCAAGGGGCGTGATGACGGAGGAGTGGAACTACTGGGCGCAGCCGGTGGCGGCGTGGCGGGAGCTCCTCCCGGAGCTCCGCGAGGTGGTCTTTCGCTCGCTCCCCAGCGGCGGCCTCGAGATGCTCATCGAGGCGATGGTGACGACGCGCCTGCCGGAACGGATCGAGACGTTCTCGCTCGACGGCACCCGCGTCGGCTCGTCATGGATCAGCAGCGGGCAGCGCGATCCGACGCGGTGGTTCAGCCTCCTCGATCCTCACGGCGTGCGCCGAGCAGCGCTCTACTACACCGACGCGACGTGCACCGTGGAGTGGACGGAGCCCGGCCTCGTCGTCACCCTCGAGACGAGCGAGGGCGGCGCGGCCTTCGATCTCCTGCGCCGCCTGCCGTCCGCGCGGCCCGTGACCCGGCTCGTCCTCCGGGACTTCCCCGGTCGCCGCCCGAAGCGCCTCGCGAACCTCGGGCGCCTTCGCCGCATCCTCGAAGGGCTGCGAGCGGCCGCGATCGAGATGCCCGTCCGCTGGAAAAATCAGCTCGGCGGGCTGCCGGAGGCGTGAAAAGCGAGGCCTGACCCCTGCTCATAAGCTCAGTTTCGGTCGCTTTTGGGTGGGCGCATCGCCGATCCTGGGTTACGCCCTCGTGCTCTCCCGATGGCAGTACCCTCGCCCGCCCGTACGTGGGGCCATGTTGGCCTCGGACTCTTCCTCCTCGCGGCCGCGTGCACCCGCGAGACGCCGCGAAGGCTCCCCGTCGAGTCGTCGACCACCATCGCGTTCGCGAACGTCCCCGCTGCCGCGCCGAAGGAGATGCCCGCGGCGAAGCCGGCGCCGCCGAGCGACTGCCCCGATGGCATGGTCCTCGTCGAGGGCGAGTATTGCCCGGACGTCGAAGAGAAGTGCCTCGAGTGGATGGACCCGCCCGAGAGCCGCTACCACGAGTTCCGCTGCGCCAGGTACGCCCCGTCCGTGTGCAAGTCGAAGGCGAAGAAGCACATGCGCTTCTGCATCGACCGTACGGAGAGAAAGGAAGCCGACTCGGAGATGCCGCGGCACTTCATGTCGTGGACGTCTTCGAAGAAGCTCTGCGAAGCCGAGGGCGGTCGCCTCTGCAAGGAGAGCGAGTGGGTGTTCGCATGCGAGGGCGAAGAGATGCGCCCATACCCGTACGGCTGGGAGCGCGACTCGACCGCGTGCAACGTCGACATCAGCGAGAACATCGGGCGCCCCGGCCGCCTCGTCGATCACCGCGCCCCCGCGGGCTCGAACCCGAAGTGCGCGAGCCCGTTCGGCGTCCAGGACCTCTCCGGCAACCTCGAGGAGTGGGTCCAGGCCGACAACGGAAAGAAGATGGGCTGGAAAGAGGTCCTGAAGGGCTCATGGTGGATCCCGAGCCGGCACGCCTGCCGCCAGTTCCAGGTCGGCCACAACGACGTCTACAACGGCGCCGAGACCGGGACGCGCTGCTGCAAGGACGCTCCGCCGCACTAGCCTGGTTATCCCCGTCGGTGGTCGGTTGGACGGCACGAAATGGCTACCTTGTCGCTCGAGATGTCCCCTCCGCGTGTCCTCGTCGTCGACGACGCCGAGCCGAACCTCGTGGCGATGAAGGCGGTGCTCGGAGCTTGCGACTGCGAGGTCGTCCTCGCACCGTCGGGCAAAGAGGCGCTCCGCCAGCTCGTCGAGCGCGAGTTCGCGGTCATCCTGCTCGACGTGCAGATGCCGGAGATGGACGGCTTCGAGGTCGCGCGCGTGGCACGGAAGAGCACGCGGACGACGCCGATCATCTTCGTCACCGCGATGCTCGAGACGCAGGCGAACATCTTCGAGGGCTACGAGAGCGGGGCGGTGGACGTCCTGTTCAAGCCGGTGAATCCACACGTTCTGCAGAGCAAGGTGAACGTGTTCCTCGAGCTCCATCGCGCGCGACGGCGCCTCGCGGACGAGGTGACGGCCCACGAGCGAACCCTCGCCGAGCTCGACGCATTCAATTACTCCGTCTCGCACGACCTTCGCGCGCCGCTCCGACACGTCGCGGGCTTCACGAAGATCCTGACCGAGGACTATGACGGAGTGCTCGACGATGAAGGGAAGCGCGTCCTCTCGCGCGTCGTCGCGGCGGCGCACCGGATGGATCAGCTCATCTCCGATCTGCTTCGCCTCTCGCGCATCAGTCGTACGCAGCCTGTCATTCAACCGCTCGACGTGGGCGCGCTGGTGACGCAGATCGTCACCGAGATGCGTGGGACGGACCCCGAGCGCGACGTCGAGATCGTCTCGACGCCGTCGATGCCGGCCCGCGGCGACGAGAAGCTCCTCACGATCGCGGTCGAGAACTTGCTCCGGAACGCCTGGAAGTTCACGTCGAAGACGGCCCAGGCGCGGATCGAGGTCGGCCGCTCGCGCACGCCCGACGAGACGATCTACTTCGTGAAGGACAACGGCGCTGGCTTCGACGCCACGCAGGTCACGAAGCTCTTCGCGCCCTTTCAGCGCCTCCACGCCGCGAACGAGTTCGAAGGCACGGGGATCGGGCTCGCCATCGTGCAGCGCATCATCCACGGCCATCGCGGACGCATCTGGGCGGAAGGTTCGCCCAACCGCGGCGCGACGTTTTTCTTTACGCTCGGGGAGTGACCACCGCGCCGAGCTTTCGCGCGCATCCGCTCGACGGCGCGATGCTGTACTTCGAGCCGCGCAGCGGCTGGAACGTGCGCGTGGAGAACCGGTGGACGGGCGGGCTCCGTCGCGCTGCGCCGCGCGTCGTCATGTTCGGCATCACGAACGCGTGCAACCTCCGCTGCGACTTCTGCTCGCGCGACACCTCGCGGGCGAGCCAATGGACGGTGGAGAGCGCGGCCGAGATGCTCGAGGCGCTCTCGCGTGCGGGCACGCTCGAGGTGGCGTTCGGCGGCGGCGAGCCATTCGCGTTTCGAGGGCTCCGCGACCTCGTCGTGCGCCTGCGCCGCACCACCTCGCTCGCGATCCACGTCACCACCAACGGCACGATGCTCGAGGACATCGACTTCGATCAGGTGCGCCTGTCGATCTACGACGGGTGGCGCCATGCGGCGCAGCGGCTCGTCGGTAGGCGGTGGGGCGCGAACGTGCTGGTGGACGACCGGATGGTCGATCGCTTGCCCGTTCTCCTGAACGAGCTCGCCGCGCTCGGCGCGACCGACGCGTCGCTCCTCTCGTACGTCGGGCCCGATCCGGAGCGGCAGCTGACATGCGACCTCTCCGCCATCGTCCGTGCTGCGCCGCTCGCGTGCCGCGTCTCGGTCTGCTTCGGAGACCGCTCGCCGGGCCTCGACCGCATCCGCGGCGGCGACTGCGGCGCCGGCCTCGACTTCGTGACGCTCACCTCCGATCGCCGCATGCAGAGCTGCTCTTTCCAGGACGTCTCGCATCCGGTCGGGTCGGCGGAGGAGCTCCTCGCGCTCTGGCGGCAGCGCGAGCTCGGCGCGCCCTCGCCGCGCGCAGGCTGCCATCGTGAGTCGCGCGCGACCGAGTCGCGCGGGGTGCGCGTCTGGCAGGGGTTCTCCGGGAACAACAGCGGGGAGTGCGTGCTCGTCGCGCACTTCGAGGAGGTGGCGAAGGCGGAGAAGCTCCTCGCCGACGTGCTGCCTGGCTTCGAGCCCGGACAGCCGTACGCCGCGCCCTGGCGAGAGCTCTTCGAGCGGGAGCGCGTGGCCGGACCGCACGCGAAGAACGGCCACATGCCGGACGAGCTCGGCACGATCGGCCGTGCCTTCGTCGCGCGCACCGACTCCGCGATGGGCGACGATTTCCCGGAGCTCCGCGCGCTCGCCTGGAGGCGCGGCGCCCGCGTCCAGCCGGGCGGCATCCACGAGCATCGCGTGCCCGTCGTGCTCTATGCGCTCCGCGCGAGGGACGCGAAGGACGCGGAGCGCCTCGCCGCCAGGCACGGCGCGAAGAGGCACGGGCGGCACGTCATCGGCACGCTGAAGCCGAAGCTCGATCTGGAGGCGGCGAAGCAGGCCCTCCTCGCGTTCCGGCGGCCGTTCGCCCTCGAGCTCTTCGCGGGCCGCGTCGATCTCACGCGCGCGCTCCAGCGCGTCGCGGCCTCGGCGAAGGGCGCCTCGACGCCACGGCTCCTCGCCTCCTTCTGGCACGACGACGAGCGCGCCCGCCGCTTCGCGGCCGAGGCCGAGACGACGCCGGCCCGCAACCTCGTGCTCGTCGACCGCGTCGTTCGCCGCAAGCGCCTCGCGCTCCGCGCATACGGCTACGGCGGGCGCGTCGATGCGCTCGAAGGCGACGAGGTCCTCGTGACGGGGTGGTTCCGCGCCGTCCCCCCGCCGCCGCGCAGGGGCACGCGTGCGCCTTCGGCCCGCGTCGATCGCGCCTCGCTCGAGCGCGCAGTGCGCGTCTCCCTCCCACGAATGATGCTCGAGCCAGAGATGGTCGCGCACATGGCGACCATCTCCGTCCGCACCACGACGCCGGCGGCGGCCCTCGCGAGCCTCGACGCTGCGGCGCGCGAGCTCGCGCTCGAGCTCGCGCTCTGGGTGAGCGACGTCCACCCGCTCGACCGCGCCATCGCGCGCCTCCTCGCCGACCTCGGATGAAGGCAGAATGCATCACGCCATGAAGGCTCGTCTCCTCGCCACGCTGTTCTTCGTCGGATGCACCTCGCCGGCGCCCGCGCCGGTGGTCGTCGCCCCGGCCGGTCCACCCGCGGCGCCGATCGCGAGCGGAGCGTCTTCCTCCGCGCCGCCTCCGGCCCGGCCGCTGCGCGCGGCGAAGCCGATCGTGCTCGCCGGCCCGAACGTCGTGCAGAACGCGGCGTGGGTCGACAAGGGCTACCTCGCGGCCGTCACGCGCAACGCGGTCTGGCGAGTGCGTCCGGAGGCGCCCGACGCCGTGAAGATCACGCCGCTCGCGGGGACGCTCGGCAACCATGCCGTCATCGCGGCCGCGCAGGGCTCGAGCGTCGTCGCGGCCGCGCTCGACGACGGCCAGGTGGAGGTCCTCGACGACGGCGGCCACCGGCACACCCTGCCCGCCGGACCAGAGGTGCACGTCGTGCTCGACATGAAGCTCTCGCCGGACGGCAAGGTCCTCGCCGTCACGCGCGATGGGCCGACCTGGAAGGAGGAGACGACGTTCTTCGACCTGACGAGCGGGGCCGCGCTCGGCAAGATCGACGGCGGGCAGGTCGTGTTCGATCCCACGAGCAAGTACGTGGCCGGTCGCGGCGGCGTGTCGACGCTCGACGGCAAGACGGTGGCGGCCTGGAAGGAGGGCTTCAACGTGCTGGATAGCCGCGGCCGCATCGTGCCTATGAACCAGGCGGCGGGCGCGGAGGTCATGGCCGGCGACTACGTCGCGCGCGGCTGGTTCAAGGGTCAGGCGGTCTACGCGGGCTCGCAGACCGTCGAGCTGATCGATCCCACGACCGGCAAGGCCACGGCCATCGACGCGAAGTGCGGCCGCGGCGGGAAGAAGATCTCGAGCACGGCCAACCTCGCGCGCGGACGGGTGATCGGTGTCTGCGAGGAGGCGATCCTCGTCACCGATCTCGACACGCGCACGACGAAGGCGATCTCCGTCTTCGTGCAGAAGGGCGGCATCCTCTTCCCCACGGAGGTGTTCTTCGCGTCCGACTCGGACGACTTCGGGCTCCTCGAGGGAAAGAACGGCATCTTCGTCCACGACGGCGCGGCGCGCACGGATCCGGGCTCGCGCACGCAGATCTTCGAGCTCCAGCGGCGCGACGTCGAGGCGTGCGTGCATCCCGACACGCCGCGAAAGTCGATCAAGTGCTCGTCGCCGGCCACCCGTCAGGACGGCCAGTACGTGGCCCACGCGAACCACGCGCTGACGGTGACGAACCGCGGCGGCCAGTCCGTCATCGACTGGTCATCCCATTCGCAAGACTGGCGCGTCGACCGGGCGACGGCCTTCCCGTCTGCCCCGTGTGGACCGCCGCCGCCTTCGTCGGGAGCGAAGGAGTGGAGCGAGAAGGAGGCCGCCGACACGTTCCGCGCATACACGTCGATCCGCTCCGGCGGAGGTCGCGTCACCGCTTACCTCACGTGCATCTGCAGCGCGAGCGGCTGCAAGAAGACGGAGCTCGCGGGCTTCCTGGACGAGCCGTTCGCCTTCCGGGACGACGGCACGATCCTCACCGAGTCGACCAATCCGACGATGACGGAGACCGTCATCACGCTGCGGCGCCCACAGAAGCCGAACGTGCAGAAGAAGATCGCCGAACGCTGCCTGAGCGGCCGCTTCGGGCCCGGTGGTCGCGTCTTCATGCTGTGCGAGGCGAACGAGCGCTCCACGGTCTACGAGCTCGGCGCGGCCGACCTCGCGATCGTCGGCAAGCGCTTCGCGCCGCCGATCGGCCTCAAGAGCCTCGAGCTCCACCAGGACGAGCTCGTCCTCCACGGCGCCGACAGCACGCTGATCGTGCCGGTGGACTGGGTGAAGGACGCGACGAAGACGGAGCGCGCGTCCGTATACGCGAGCTACCACGCCGTCGTCACGGTGCAGCACGACGGCAAGGTCGACGTCCAGGGCGACCCGGAAGAGGCCTCGCAGCTACTCCGCTGCTACGACGGCGAGCGCCTGCGACCCTTCGCGACCTGCCGCTGACGGTCAGGGCTCGCAGCGCCCTGCGACGCAGCTCGCCGGACGCGGCGGCGCGGCCGGCGGGTCGCGCTCGAGCGCGCAGCCCTTCTCGACGAACAGAGCGCACTGACTCGCGTCGACCTTCGCGACCTCCGCCTCGAGCTTCGCCGACGCCGAGGTGGCGAGGAGCCGGGTGTTCCGCGTCGCGCATCGCGTGGCCCACGGGAAGTGGCCGCAGTCTTCGCTCTTCGCGCAGGACTGATTCGCGGCGAAGACCGCCTCGAGGTCGCTCCGCGCCGAGCTCGCGAGCGCGTCGCACTCGCGACTCCGATCCGCCACCCCGGCCGACGGCCCGCCGCAGGCCACGATCAGCGCGGTCGCCACGAACCATGCGAATCCCCTCTTCATCTCGACGCACGATAGCGTGCTTCGAAGTCGTGCTTAACCTGCTGCGTACCCAAAGATGAAGTGGCGCTTCGGTGTCGTGTTCGTCGCTCTCGCCTCGATGGCTCTCATCGCGACGACGTTCGCGGACTGGTACCTCGTCACGGCCGATGGCCGTGGCGTGTTCCAGTCCGATCGCCACTTCCTCCGCGCGGTGACGTCGCCGTGGGAGCAAGACCGGCCGCGTGCGATCGCGCTCGTCGTGATCGCGCTCGCGTGCACCGTCGCTTCGGTGCTCGGAGAGACGAAGAAGCTCTCGGATCGCACCGTCGCGCTGGTCGTGACGAGCGCGTCGCTCGTCGCCGTGGGCGTCTTCATCGCGCGTATGGCCGGTGAGCACACCGCAGATCTCATGCTCATGACGGTGCGCATCCAGTACCTCACGGGCTTCTACCTGGCCGCGGGCTCGGCGGCCGCCCTCCTCCTCGGCGCGGCGATCCATCTCGTGAGGCTCGGATACCAGACGAGCGAGGCCGAGACGAGCTAACGTGCGTCCGCATGACGGACGATCTCGTGCTCCTCGAGCGCCGCGGCGGGGCGGCGCTCCTCACGCTCAACCAGGGACGGAAGCGAAACGTGCTCTCGGGCGCGCTCGTGGACGCGCTCGCCGCGCGCTACGACGCGCTCGAGGCCGATCCCTCCGTCCATTGCGTCGTGCTCACCGGCGCGGCGCCCGCCTTCTGCGCGGGCGCCGAGCTCGCCGTACTGCGCGCCGGCGCGGAAGGGAAGTTCGACCTCGTCCGCAAGGTCTACGACGGCTTCCTCCGCGTCCTCCACTCCCCGCTCCCCACCATCGCGGCCGTGAACGGGCCTGCCGTGGGCGCAGGCTTCAACCTCGCGCTCGCGTGCGATCTCCGCCTCGCCGGCAAGTCCGCCGTCTTCGACACGCGGTTCACGAAGCTGCATCTCCATCCTGGCGGCGGGCACGCGTGGCTGCTCGCGCGCGCCGTCGGGCCGCAGTTCGCGATGCTCGCCACCGCGTTCGGCGAGGTGTGGAACGCGGAGCAGGCAAGAGAGGCGCGGCTCGTCGTCGCGGTGTACGACGACGAGCAGCTGATCGAGGCTGCGCTCGACCTGGCGCAGCGCTTCGACAAACACGAGTCCGTCTTCAGCCGCCGCGTGGTCGACACGGTCCGCCGCGCCCTCGACATCCCCACGCACGCGGAGGCGCTCGCCCACGAGACGGCGGCGCAGATGTGGAGCACGGAGCGACCACACTTCCGCGACAGCCTCGCGCAGATGGAAGCGGCCATCGCGAAGAAGGGCTAGCGTCAGAGCCAGCGCTTCGCTTTGAAGAACATGATGACGCCCGCGGCCACGCAGACCATGAGGCCGAGCGCGAAGTAGTAGCCGTGAAGCCAGTGCAGCTCCGGCATGAACTCGAAGTTCATGCCGTAGATGCCTGCGATCAGCGTGAGCGGCAGCATGATGGTCGAGATGACCGTGAGCCGCTTCATGATCTCGTTCATCTGCTCGCCGCGGATGCTGAAGTGCGCCTCGAGGAGGCCGCTCGTGAGCTCGCGGTAGCTATCGACGAGCTCCGTCACGCGCGCGAAGTGATCGTAGACGTCGCGGAAGAACGGGACGAGATCGCGCGGGATCTCGTCGAACTCCGCGCGCGCGAGGCGATGGAGGATCTCCCGCTGATTGATCGTCGTGCGCCGGAGCATCTGCAGGCTTCGCTTGATCTTGAGGATCTTGCGCATCGTGAGGTGCGAGGACTTGCTCGTCTTCCCCTCGAGGATCTGCTCCTCGGTCTTCGTGATCGCGACCTCGAACTTGTCGACCACGGGCACGTACTCGTCGACGAGGCGGTCGACGATGGCATGCGCCACGTAGGCCGGGCCCTTCTTGAGGAGCCGCCCGTTGCGCTGCACCTCGATGAGCACGGGCGCGACCGCGCACACGCGCTCGTCGCTCGCGTGCGTGATGAGGAAATTGCGGCCGATCACCATGTCGAGCTCCGCGAGCGAGATCGGGTGCTCCGAGCCTTTCTCCTCCTCGTGGATGCCGTGCATGACGAGCAGCACGTAGTCGACGAAGTCCTCGACCTTCGGAATCCCGATGTCGTTCCACACGTCCTCGATCGCGAGCGGGTGAATCTTCAGCACCTCGCAGAGGAGGCGATCCGTCTCCTCCGTCTTCTCGTCGAGCTCGACCCAGAACTTGAGCCCGTCGGCATGCGCCGCAACGACGTCGTGATACGCGCTCGTCTGGACGACCTTCTCATCCCGCAGGATGAGGGCCTTGAAGCTCACCGCTTCTCGGCGAGGATGAGCGTACGCGGCGCCTCGCAGCCGAAGAAGACGCCAGGCGTCGCGGTACGGCCGGAGACCTCGGCGACGCGGAAGCCGTTGTCGTGGAGGATCTTCCCGAGCTCGTGGAGCGAGTACACGCGGATCGAGTACTCGATCTCCTTCGTGCGTCCGTCGTCCATCATGAGGGTGCGCTTCACCTTCATGCGGCTCGTGATGAAGTCGATCTGCATCTCGTCCATGCAGATGCAGCCGTCGCCTTCGAACCACGCGAGCGACGGCGCCTGCCGGACGATGTAGTCGCGGTTCACGACATCGAGGAGGAACTGACCGCCCTTCTTGAGCGACTTGTGGACCTTCGCGATGACGGAGTTGTTCTGCTGCTCGTCGAAGTAGCCGAACGACGTGTTCCACGAGTAGACGCCGTCGAAGGTCTCCTCGAAGCTCATCTCGCGCATGTCGCCCTGCACGAAGTTGATCTTCTGCTTGCGGTCCTGCGCCTCGTCGGAGGCGCGGGCGAGCATGGCGAGCGAGAGATCGAAGCCGACGACCTGATAGCGGCGCGCGGCGAGCTCCACCGCATGCCGGCCGGTCCCGCACGCGAGGTCGAGGATCATCGCCCCCGCCTCGCAGCCGAGGCTCTCCTCGATGAACGTCACCTCCGCGCCGATCTGCGCGTCGGAGATCTTCGCCATCGTGCGAATGAAGTCGTCGTTGAAGAGCTCTTCCCACCACGGGCGCGTCTTCTTGCGATTCGCCGCGTTGTCCGTCATCGGAGGCGGCGCGAGCTGCCCCGCGGCGGGCTGCACGGGCTGCGACTGACGGCGCGCGGCGACGTTCGTGGGCGGCGCGAGCTCCACCGGCGGCGGCGGCGAGATCGGCGGCGCGGGCGGGATCGCGGGCGCGGCCATCGGCGGCGGCGCGGAGATCACCGGCGGCGGCGCGATGACGGGCGGCGGAGGCGCGGGCTGCGAAGGCGACGCGGGCGGATTCGTGTGCGCGCTCGCCATCAGGGAGCTCGCCGTCGGTGCGGCGACCGCGGGCGCCGCGGGCGGCGGCGCGGAGTGATACGCGGGGTACTTCCCTGCCGTCTTCGCGGGCGGCGGCTGGGGGACGGCGGAGACCGCGTCCACCGCCATGAGATCGTCCGGATTGATCTCCACCTCGCCGGTCTCGATCACGCTGAGGCGATCGCCGGTGTCGGTCTCGATGCGGATCTCCTCCGAGTCCATCGGAAGGCGCGGGCTCGTGCCCGGGTCGTCGTTGGCGAGACCGAGATCGACCGCGACCGGGATCTCCTCCGAGCTCGGGAACGGCGCCGGAGCAGGCGAGCCGTCGGTGACCGGCAGGCTCGTTGCCCCCTCGACGCTGGGCGTCGGCTTGATCACCTGCGGCGTGTCTGGCGTCCAGCCCGCCTCCTTCGAGACGTCGACGCCCGCCGCCGGCTGCGCCTGTGGTGCGACGGGGAGCTCGTCCGTTTGCGTGAGCGCGGAGAGCGCCGCGGCCGAGCGCGCACGAAGCTCATCGCTCGGAAGCTCGAGCGTGTCGTCGGCGGACAGGTGCGGAGGCGGCGGTCCGGTCATCGTGCGAGCAACGAGCGGGAGCGTGATCTCGTCCTGCGGACGGGCGACTTCGTCGTCCGGGATACGAAGAGTCATCTTCGCACGCTTGCGCGCCTGAGAGTCACGCTCGCCGTCAGCACCTACATCGGAGGCGGCGGCCCGCACGCGGCCCGAGCTCCGCTTCTCGCGTGAGGGCGGGGGCGGCGCGGGGAAATAGGGAGGCGCCGAGTTTCGGTCCGGCGGCTTCGAGCGGATCGGAGGCGGCTTCGACGGCGTCGCGGGCGGCGGCTTCGGCGGTGGAACGTGCTCGTCGTCGCCGAGGATGATCTCGTCGAGCGGCTCTGCCTTCGGGGCGATCTTCGAGGGCCCGTCGCTCATGGAGTTCGTCCGGGGCTCCCACGGCCCTGCGCAAAGGGTTGTCCGAACCGTACGGGACCTTCGTTCACGAGCCAGCTCGAGACCACGCCGGGCTCGAAGAACACGACGGCGGTGGAGCCGAGGCGGAAGATGCCGACCTCATCGCCACGCTTCACCTCGAGGGGTGGCGAGAGATGGGTGACGCCGAACGGGACGTCACGCGCCTCGATCCCGCTCACCGTGATGCGGCCGACGACCATCGCCGCCACCATCACGACCGTCACTCGGCCGAGACCGGATTCCTTCGGAGTATCGATGACGATCGCGACGCGCCGATTGCGCACGAACAGGTTATGGACGTACTTCACGCCCATCGCGTTCACGGGGTAGTAGTCCCCCTCCATCGAACGAACGATCGCGATTTTTCCGGCCACCGGCGCATGAACGCGGTGGTAGTCGCGGGGCGAGAGGTAGACGACGCAGCCATATCCGCCTTCGTATCGCTTCGCGTCCATCTCGTCGCCGACGAGCTCTGCGACGCGGTACGGCCGGCCCTTGACGGTATAGGTGCGGCCATCGATGGCGCCGATCGAGTCGAGGCGGCCATCGGACGGGCTGATGATCGTGTGCGGATCTTCCGGGAACGAGCGCGCACCATCGCGAAGCTCACGCGTGAAGAAGTCGTCGAAGCTGCGGAAGCCGCTCGTCTTCTTGCACTCGTCGATATCGACGTCGTAGGCCTTCGAGTAGGCGCCGACGACCGCCTTGCCCACGCGATCCCCCCACTCGAGGTCGGCGAGACGCCCCATCACGCGAGTGATCCTCGTCCGCGGCAGTACGCGCAGGATCTGGGCGGTGGCGTACGTGATCGGCTTCATCGAGGACGGAGGGATCGTGAAGGCGTCTCCACGCGTTTCGGCGGCGACTGCCCACGACCGTTCCCAAGCATGCGGACTGAGACGACATTGTCCGGTGCTTCGAACACCTCGTCAATCGCGGCCGACGTCGGGCTCTCCGCGCTTCTTCGCGGCATCGCACAATGGCATACCTCCGGCTGGGCTGGAGGTCTGCCCGTCCGCCGTGCCGCACGCCGCCTCGATCGACAGCGGATCGTGCGCCAGCGCCTCGCTGGAGGAGCTCGCGCCGAGCGCCGCATCTCCCCGCGCCTTCTCGAGCCGAGCGCGGAGCGCCCAGCACGGGCCGAAGCTCGCGATCCACGTCTTCGGATCCGCGACCAGCGCCTCGGCGGCGGCAGGGTCACCCTTGGCCTCCAGTATCCGTCCTCGGATATAGCGGAGGCTTGGATCGGGGAGGAGGTTGTCGGGGATCTTGTCGATCTCCATGAACGCCTCGGTCGGATGGTTCCGCCCGAGCAGCAGCTCCGCGAGGCGGCTTCGCTCGCGGGTGTCCGAGCCGCCGGGCAGCGGACCGCCGAGGCCGTAGAGCGGGTTCAGCGGCTCCTTCGGCTTCTTCGCGAGGTTTGCGCGCCACTTCACGTCCCACTGCGCGAGCGTCTCGGTGCTCACCTGCTTCAGCGCGTCGTCGACGTCCTTCGCGGTGCGCAGCGTGACGAGGAGCTTGGCGAGCGCGTCGGGCATCCCTCGCTCGGCCATCGACTCCACGAAGAAGCGCACGAAGCTCGTGACCTCCGCGAAGGCGACCATCGCCGCGTCCGCGCTCGGTAGCATCGCGATGGAGGGACCGAGGCGGTCGAGCTGAAGGTCGAGCTTCAGCTCCATGCCGCGCATGACGACGCTGTCGGGCGACGGCCGATCGTCGAACGGGCCCGGCTCGCGCCAGCGCACCTCCTGCCGGCGCGCGACTCCCTCGTGGAGCCAGAGCGGCGCGCGCTCGCGCGACTGCATCGAGATCGCGAGGTGCGTCATCTCGTGCGTGAGCGTGTCGCGCCAGGGATAGCCACGATGCGACGCGCGCGGAGAGAGGATCGTGACGCGTCCCCACTTCGCGACCGCCACCGTGCCTGTGGTCTGCGCCGACTGGTACGGGAGGCCCGTCATCGCGGAGAGCGAGAGCAGATCGCGGACGACGGTGATGCGCGTCGGGCGCTTCCAGTCGACGCCGAGGTCCTTCGTGAGCGACGCGCGCGCCTTCACGACCGTCTCGACCATCATCGGAAAGAGCGCGCGATCGTCCTGATCCTGGAAGCGGATCTGGACCCCCTGCGCCTCGTCCTTCTCGATCACGGTCGCGGCGGTGACGCGCGCGCAGCCGCGCGAGACGTCGCCGACGATCTGGCCGTCCGCGCTCGCGATGCCGAGCTCGCGGCGGCTCATCAGCGCGGCCGCGAGATCGCAGTCCTCCTCGTAGAGCGCGAGCCGCGCCTTCGCGAGGCCGACCGCGGGGCTGTTCGGGTCCGCCTTCGCGAGGATCTCGCGCGCCTTGTCGTAGTCGAGCGCGACGATCGCGTCCTCGGCCTTGTTCGCCGCGCCGAGCCCCGGATCGGATCCGTCGGCCACGGCCGCCGACGGCGCGCAGACCGCGAAGAGGGCGGCGGACGTCGCGAGGATCCCGAGGAGTCGAAGCTTCCTCATCGGAGCAGGCCCTCCGCGTAACGCTTCACGGCGTCCTTGTATTTCCCGCCGCTCGGCTGGCCGAGGCCCTTGATGACGCGCTTCCGGAACTCCTCCGGGCCCTTGTGGGCGTCGGCCTTCGGGATGTCCGCATGATCCGTCTTCGGGCGCTTGCCGTCGCCGTCGCCGCGGCTGTCGCGATCGCCGTCGCCTTCTCCCTCCCCGTCGTTGTCGCTCGAGAGCGCATCGCGCGCTTGCTCGAGCTTCTGCTGCGCCTCGCGCTGCTTCTTGAGGCCCTTCTCCGAGTCCCCTTCTTTCAGCGCCTGCGCCGCCTCGCGCGAGGCCTCTTCCGCGTCGCGGAGCGCGTCGAGCGTGGCCTGCGGGAGGTCCTCGTCGCGGCCCTTGCGCGCGAGCTCGCGGGCGCGTTCGGAGAGCTTGCCCTCCTGCTCGCCGTCCTCGCGGAGCTCGGGCGCCTTCCGCTGCGACGCCTTCTTCCGCATCTCGGCGAGCTTGTCCTCCGCCCACTTCACCTCGCCTTCGAGCTGTCGCTTCGCGTCGTCGACCTGCTTCTCCGCGTTGGGATCGCCGCGCGTGAAGCGCTCGCGCTGGGCGGCGCGCTTCGCCTCTTCGAGCGCGTTCAGCGCGTTGCGACCGCTCTGCACCGCGTCGGCCGCGTTGCCCTGCTCGAGCGCGCGCGCCATCTGCTCCGAGTGCTCCTTCGCGGCCGCGCCCTTGCTGGTCCACGAGTCGCTGCCGCCGCCGATGCTCGGCAGGTTCTTCGTCGCGTCGCGGACCTTCTGCGCGTGCTTCTTCGCTTCCTCGGAGAGCTGCTCGAGGTCCTCCTTCGTGGAGCCCTCCGCGAGCGCCTGCTCGACCTTGCCCATGTTGCCGGCGTGCTCCGACGCGAGCTTGTCGAGATCGCGGGCCGCCTCGTTGAAGGCCTGCTCCACGTCGCTGCCGTCGCCGTCGTCCCCCTGTGTGCCGCGACCGCCGCCGGACTCGCCGCCCGCGTGCGATGGACGACCGCCCTTCGCGCCGAACGAAGGATCGGGCGTGCGCAGGCGAAGCGCGAGGTCCTGCGCCGCCAGCGTGGCGTGAGGGAGATCGTTCGCCTTTCGCGCGCGATCGACGCGAGCGAGATAGACCTCGACGATCTCGCCGATGTCTCGGCCGAGCGCGCCGAGGAGGCGCATCGCCTTCCCGCCGCCCGTGAGGACGAGCACCGCCGCGTCCATGCGCGTCGCGTTGCGCGTCTTCTCCGCGGTCTTTTGCGCCAGCGACGAGGCCGCCGCGAGCTCGTCCGCGACCTCCGCGAGCTCGCGCGCGGCGTCCTTCGTGTCGCGGAGGCCGAGGCCCTGGATGGCTCCGTCGATGACGAGCACCATGCGCTCCGTCGCCTTCACCACGTTCGCGCGGGCGGTCGTGCTCGGGCTCCGGAGCTGGTTCGTCGTGGCGTCCGTCATCTTGCGCATGCGCCCGCGGAGCATCGCGCCGAGGCGACCGGGCACGCGCACGCCTGCGTACGTGGTGGAGAGCGTCTGGTCGAGCGCGTCCGAGATCTGCTCGCTCCACTTCGTGTCGTGCTCGAGCATCTCGCGACGCTCCTTGGGCTCTGCCGGGAGCGGCGTGGCGAGGCGCCACGCGAGCGCGTCGACGAGCTGATCGCGCACCTTCACGAGCGCGGCGAGGCGGCGCGACTCCGGCTCGGCCACATCCGGTGGGACGATCGTGATCGCGTCGCTCGCGCCCCACTTGGGCCCCGTGATGGGGTCGTTGTCCTTCGCCTCCACGCGCACCTCGATCGGAGCATGGCTCTTTTTGATGAAGCCGTCGCTCGCGCGGAGGTTGTAGCCGCCGCGGTCCGTCTTCGTCTCGCCATCGAGGCGAGCGAGGACGCGACGCTCCTCGCGCGTGCCGGCGCGGAGCACGAGGTGCACCTCGCGGAGACCGTGGTCGTCGGTCGCTTCGTACTTGATCGGGACGTCCGCGTTCTGCGACGGATCGTCGGCCGCGAGCCGGATCTGCCGCGGCGCGCCCTCGAGATGGACGACCGGCGCTGCGTCCGGGATCGACTCCACCGGCGTGTGCTCCGACTCCGGGATCGTGACCTCGCCGAAGCGCGCGACGACCTTCAGCTTCACCGTCTCGCCGAGCGGCCACCGCGCGACGACATGACCGGAGCCGTCGTCGACGAAGGGCACCTCCGCCTGACCGTCCGTGAGCAAGAGCCGCCGGCCCGCGTGCGTGGGGGTACCGCGGAACGTGAGGAGCGTGCCGCGCGGCAGCTCCGTGTCCTCGTACGCGCCGAGGAGGCGCTCCTCGAGATGGAGATAGTCCGGTGGCCGCGCGCGGATCTGCGGCTCCGACAGCCACGTCATGCCGACGGGCGCGATTCCCTTGCGCGCGACGAGGATGTCCGCGCCTTCGAGCGCGCCCCACGGGTTCATGGCGCACGCGGCCACGTTGGTCGCGGCGAAGAGGAGGGCGCCGATGCCGAGCCAGAGCCCCACGCGCTGCGCGCCGCGCCGCACGTCGTCGATGTCGAGCGCGGCGAGCGTGCGCGCGACGTGAAGCTCGGCGAGCTCGCGGGAAGCGCCCTTCGTGGTCTCCGGATCGAGCAGCGAGAGCGAGCGCACCGCCCGCGCCGACGCCTCCGGCTCGACCTTGCCCGCGACGTGCTGGATCGTGCGCGCGGGATCCGCGAACACGCGCTTGCGAAGGACGCGCGCGACATACGCGAGCACGAAGATGGCGACGAGCATGAGGGCCGCGCCGGCCCGCGCGCCGGTCGTGCCGCTTCGCGCGACGAACATCGCGATCGTCGCGATGAGCACGCCGCCCGCGAACATCGCGCGCCGCCGTGGCCCCCGCACCGCGTACGTCCACGCGTTCGAGAGCGCGCGGAGCATCTGCCGGTGATCGAGCGACGTGCCCTCGTCCGCGTCCGAAGCCTCGACGGCGCGCGGCGGCGCCGTCGACGGCTTCTTCGCGCGCGGCGTGAAGGAGGGCACGGGGGGTACCTTAGCACTCAACGCAGGGGCTCCGCCCCTGCGCCCCGGCTCGCGGGATACGCGGGGATGGGGTTACTGCGGGGGCTGGACGGTGGGCGGGGGCCACGGCTCGTTCGGGGGCCAGAAGATGGGGCGCGGGCCCGGGACCTGCACCGTGCCCCACGGGGTCTGCACGTTCGTCTGCCCGCCGCCGGCATCATGAACGACG
The DNA here is from genome assembly GCA_046351255.1 of Labilithrix sp. Lineage (GTDB taxonomy): Bacteria > Myxococcota_A > Polyangia > Polyangiales > Polyangiaceae > Labilithrix. The sequence continues at coordinate 288,847 of JAXLYU010000016.1, read as the reverse complement.
ATCGGGCCGATGGGGCCGCCGGCGTCCTTGCCCCCCGGCGCGGGGGCGCCCCCGTCCTTCTTCGCGGGCGCGGGGCCGGGGCCCGGGCTGGGGAGCGGCTGAGGTCCCGGAGTGAGCGTGCTCACCGGGCCAGGACCAGGGCTGGGCGGAGGTGGGGTCACCGTCGCGGGCGTGGTTGGTGGGGGCGGCGTGGTGCCGAGATCGACCGTCGCGACCGGCGGTGGCTTCGACGTGCTCATCACGTAGCTCACGACCGCGCCTGCGCCGAGGAGCGCGGCCACGATGGCGAGCGCGATGATGAGACCGTTGCCGCCCTTCTTGCGCGGCGACTCCATCATCGAGCCCGGGACGGGGCCTGGGCCGTGGACGGGCATCGCCGGCGGGTGCGCGCTCGGATACGGCTGCTGCACCGGCATCACGGACATCTGCTGCTGGAACGGCACCGCCGGGACGCCTTGTGTCGCGCCGCGCGGGGTCGGCTGCGGGCTCACCGAGAGACCCTGCGGGTTCGGCGTGACCGAGAGCGCGGCCTCGACCGGCGCCCCCATGACCGTGCCCGTGCCGAGCACCTGCGGCGACGCCTGGGCTTTTTGTGCGGCGGCGGCGGCCGCGGGCGGGATGGGCTGCGCCGTGTCCGCGAGGCCGAGCGCGGCCGCTTGCGCCGAGGAGTGCGCGACGCCCACGCCGAGCTTGGCGGTACCCGCGCGCTTGCCGCTCGAGATGTCCTCGAGCGCGATTCGCATCTCCGTCGCGTTCGCGAAGCGGAGCTCCGGACGCGGGGCCATCGCGCGGTGCACGAAGCCGGCGAGCATCGGCTCGATCCCTGGCGCGGCCTGCACGAGCGGAGTCACCTCGCCGCGCTCGACCTTACCGATCAACACGCGCGGATCGGCGGCCTCGACCGGCGGCACGCCCGCGAGCATCTCGTACATCATGACGCCGACGGCATAGAGGTCGGCGCGCACGTCGACCTTGTCCGCGGAGTAGGCCTGCTCCGGCGCCATGTACTCGGGCGTGCCCATGAGCATCCCCGCGACGGTGAGGTTCTTCGTGGCGCCCGTCTGCTCCGTCTTCAGCTTCGCGATGCCGAAGTCGATGAGCTTCAGCACCGGCTTGCCGCCCGCGAACGTGACGAACACGTTGTCGGGCTTGAGGTCGCGGTGGATGACGCCGAGCGCGTGCGCCGCCTCGAGCGCTTGCAGGATCTGGGTCGTGTACTCGGAGGCCTGCGCGACCGGGAGCTTCTTCTCGCGGCGCGTGACGCCGGAGAGCGTCTCGCCCTGGAGCAGCTCCATGACGAGGTACGCGATGCCTTCGGGGGTGTGGTCGACGTCCGTGACCTGCACCACGTGCGGGCTCCGGATCTGCGCCGAGACGCGCGCCTCCTGAACGAAGCGCTCCGCGATGCCGCTCCGCCGAGCGAGCTCCGTGTGGAGCACCTTGATCGCGACGTGCGTGCCGAGACGCATGTGCTCGGCCTCGAAGACGGACCCCATCCCACCATCACCGAGCAAGCGCAGGAGCTTGTACTTCCCGCTGATGGTTTGACCGACCTCGACCACGGTTCGTGTTCTATCACAAGGGTACCGACGAACCGCGTCGGCGTAGGAGGCCCCGTTCATGGGACGTCAGACGAGACGGGCCCCTGTGGCGGTCTATTCAGCCACGTAAAGGCACGTTTACGCAGCGGCCTCGGGGATCTCGGGGCCCGGCTGGGAAGCTGTCAGCGAAATGCGACTCACGTGTAGCACTTCGGTGGCGGTGTCGGCGTCGTCCACCGCGGAGAACATCGGCACGAGCCGCTCTGCGTCCGCGCTGCCGTCGAACGCGCCGCTCGGCGAGAACGCCCGGGCTTGCGGGCCGTCGAGGACGAGCCACATGTCGCGCTGCGAGCTGCCTTCCCGCCGTGGGGCCGTGATGACGTATGCGATGCGCTCCCGGTCGAGATGGAGCTCCTCGTTCGCGCGCCGGATGAGGACGCGCTGGTTGGTCACGAAGTAGCGCGTGGCCTGCGTGAGACGCCATGGCCGAAGGAGCGCGGAGTAGCCGACGAACACGGCCACGCTCGCGAGCATGAGGACGACGAGCGCGACGCCGCCGACGAACACGCCGGCGGTGACGGGCGGGAGCGCGTGCGCGCGGATGACGCGGGTGATCGGCGGCGTCGAGCGTGCGATGACCCACGCCGCGGCGAGCGCGAGGAGCACCCCCGTCGCGGCCGTGGCCACGCGGCGCGCGGTCCAGCGCGAGGACTGCGGGCGTGCGGACCAGAGCACGCGCTCGCCGTCGTCGAGGCGCTGCGCGAGGGGCAGCGTGCCGTCGCCGAGCGGCGCGCCCGGCACGAGGCCGCGCACGATGGCCCAGAGGCGATCGGGCGCCTCGACGTCGGAGAGCGTGAGCGAGAGCGTGCGGCGGAGCGCGCCCGTCGGCACCGCGCGCTCGAGGACGAGATCGCCGATGCCGGGGCTGCTCCAGCGAATGATCGCATAGCTGATCGCGTCACGATCGATCGAGCGACGCAGCCGCCCGCGCTGCCAGATGACGTGCTTCTCGGTGACGATGTATCGGACCGACGCGCGGAACCACAGCGGGAGGCGCCACGCCGCGAGCGCGAGCGTGGCGGACCAGAACGCGAACGCGACGAGGCTGCCGACGGGCTGATGGAGCCCCGTCGCGATGACGAGCGCGAACGCGAGCGCGGCGACCGCCATCGTCCCGGCCACGGCCGCGGCGAGCTTGAACGTCGCCGGCACGGAGACCACCTTTGGTCCTCCCGTCCAGATGACTTGGCTTTGCCTTTAAAGCCTGCTTTCCGGGGAGGTTTCGGTGCAGGCCGCCGACTTTCGGTGTGGCTGCGTCAACCGTAAGGTCAAGGTGTAAAGACCATCATGGATCTCATCGCAGCCGATCCCGGCACGCATCTCGTTATCTTCGGTAGAGCTTCGACGGCGATCGAAGCACGGCGGCAAGGGCTTCAGGTTCGGGACACATTTTTGATCCAAAGCCCGAGCCGATGCCGCTTGGCGTTCTTGTTCCGGAAGCCGCTAGACGAGTCCACGGTCGCCGCCCAAATCGTGAAGACGGGCACGGGCGCGATGAACATCGATGGGTGCCGCGTCAGCACGGGTTCGGTTGACGACTACGGCCGGAGTGCGGCGAACGCGAAGGGCACCAAGAACGGACACCCCGGTTTCGAAGGAAAATCTTTCGCAATCGGAGAGAGGGCGGGCGCGTACGCCCACGATGCTGGAAGATGGCCCACGAACCTCCTCTTCGTTCACGGCTCCGCTTGTCGAAGGCAGAACCTGACGATGAACGCATGGTTCTGTGACGGGAGTTGTCCTGTTGCAGAGCTTGATGCGCAGAGCGGCATCTTGAAAAGCGGCAGGTTTTCGCCCGTCGTCCGTTCAAATCGGGGCGGCTGGTCGGGGAAGACACCCGCTGTTTCGACCTATTCCACCGAAGGGGATTCCGGAGGAGCCTCCCGTTTCTTCCCTCAGTTCGCCAACGATACGGAACTGATCGAGTGGCTCGCGAAGCTCGTCGCGCCGCACGGCATCGTCATCACCGACAGCCTGTAGAAAACGCCGCCTGACATTGAGTTGTGAGCGTCACTTGAGCGCCGCTCAACCCCGAAGCTTGCGGTGGCTCGTCCCTACAGTGCGACGTCGCACGCCTATTGAATTCTGATTGTCCCGCGGCGGCGATGAACGACTTCTTGGTCGGGCAAAACTTCTCCGTCGCGTTCGCTGAAACGATGACGCGCATTTGAGCGACCTTCGATTGCTGATGCGGGGCAGCGATCTTTGAAAACATCTCCAGTTGGAACTGTTTTCTCGTGAGATCGTCGCCGTTTTCCTGCACATCTTGCCATGCCGAATCGTTCTTGGCGTCGACCTTCTTCTTCTCCGCTTCGTCGTGCTTCATGGCGAGGCAGGCACTCTGCACGCTCAAATCGCAGGCCTTCTTGGTCGCCTTTTGCGCGTCAGCCTTCTTTCCTTCGGCTTCAAGCTTGTTGGCCAGAGCTGCGCACGCGAGGCCATCCCCTGCATCGCACTTCGTTTTGCATGGAGCGGCGGATGAAGCACATTCCTTATCGAGAGCATCGATCTTTGCGCTTTCGTCGGCGGCCTTCTCTTTCATCGCCGCGATCTCGGCCCGCTTCTGAACAAGCTGATCCGCGTAGGCCCTGGCCTGCTTTGCAGTCCGTTCGGCGACGTCAACATACTGATCGCTGGACAACCGCACTCGTCGGTCGTTGGTCGTGCGGAGCTTGTGCTCGATCGTGAGCACTGCACTCGACAACAAGACCACCTTCTCCGCCAAGTTGGTGTCCTCGCCCTTCACGGTCGCGTTGATGAAGCTGACGCAATCGTCGAGCCCGTAAGCACAATCCCGCAGCGTCTGCTTCGAAAGCCTCGCCCCCGGCTCTGACCCTTCAAGTGCGACGGCTTCCTTTGCCATCTCAACCGCCGCTACCAAGCGTGTCTCAAGTGCGCTTGGCGGCGGAGCATCCGGGGTTGCCGTTGTTGTTGCCGACGACGCGCTCGATGCCGGGGTGCTCTCCTTGGGATAAGGCGGCGAAGGGGAGCTTACGAAGCAGCCCAAGAGCATCGCCATCCCCGCCCCAAGCCCCGCCTTGACCATGCTTCGCATCGAAAGACCTCCCCAGTCTGCAGAAACGCCACGAAATCACATACGAGGGTTTTTGCTCTGAGGCAACGAGGGCCTTTTCTCTGCGGTGGAGGACGCGGAGAAGCTGAAATCCCACGTTGGGAAGCGGATCGCTGAGCTACGCGAGCGACAAGGCTTGACGCAGGCGAACGTGTCGGAGGTCATGGGCACCACCGTCCCGAACCTTCAACGCATCGAGTACGGGATGCAGAACATCACGATCGAGACGCTCACCAAGATCGCGAACGCGATCGGCGTGAAGGTCAGGGACTTCTTCGGCGAGATCGAAGATCCGAAAGCTCGTCGGGGACGAGGTCGACCGAAGAAGAATCCCTAGACGATCGGAACAGCTTCAAGACGTTCGCCGCGTAGAGAACGACGCGTCCGGCCTCAGGACCAAGGAGATCGGCGATCTTCAAAAGCTCGCCTCGGATCACCGATAGGCGAAGCTCTATTTCGAGAGTCGTCATTTCGCTGCCTTTGCGGCATCGTGATGGCCGCAATGAGGGCAGGTTCCGGGGGCGGGCCACTTGCCGGTGAGGATGTCGTCGACACCGACTTGTGCCAGGCGGGCGACTCGAAAGGCCATGGTCGGCGAGATCGTTTTCGCGCCGCGGCCGAGCTTCCGAATATTCCACTCGTTATAGTGAAGGATCTTCGCAAGCGACGGCCAACCGAACCGGTTCTTCAAGAAGTTTAAAGCCGCGCGGACGTGCTTCTGCTCATCAGTGGTGAGGTCGCTCATCAGCGGCTCTCCGCAAAGTTCACGTCGATCCCAAGCTCGAACATCTCGTGCACGAGCACGTGCGTGTTGAACAACAGACACTTCACGAGGACCTCATTCACTTGCGCCGTCTCGTTCTTCTTCGCCCGCACTGCGGGCCCGAACACGCGCTTCATTGCGGAGAATGTCGACTCGACGTTCGACCTGCGGTGGTAATGGCCAACGAAACGTTCTTTTTCGAAGTGAACGAGATGCCAAAGACGTTCCCACGCATCTTTTCCGGCGCCTTTCCCACCTTTGAGGGTGAGGTTTTCGCGCATGTCGATGTACGGCGTGGCGCCCACCGCCTCGATGGCCGCGAGGTTCTTATTCGAGATGTACGCCTTGTCGCCGCTCACCTCTTTGATGTTCGTGAACGTCGCCGCCGTCGTGTTCAACAACGCGGGCAGATAGGGAGCATCGCCTTCACGATTTGCCGAAGCACGAACCGCGGTGAGAACGTTCGTCTTCACGCCGACCATCGCATGCAGCGTGATCCACTTCTTCACGCGGGTGTCCTTGCCGTGCTTGTGGTCAACATGTCGGGCGTACGTGCAGGTCGAGAAGCCCGTGCTGTCGACCGCGAAGTTCTCCTCGACCACCGCGAGCGGCGCGGCCGACGTGTGCACCAAGTTGGTGAGGATCGGCGTCAACTCCGGCTTCGCGAGATAGCGAAGAATCGTGTTGGGGTGCGCAACGTCCTCAATGAAGCCGTTCGTCGCGGCGTCCTTCACGTCGGAGTGGGCTCGAAAAGCCGAATCGCCCGTGTAGACCGTGGTGCAGATGCCGTAGGCCACGTCGGACCACGACAAGGACGGACGGCCATTCCCCTTGTACTCGGGTTGAGGAACACGAGCGCACAGGTCCTTCAAGAAGCGCTGCACGATCGGCTTCTCGTTCATCTGCGCGGCCCGATAGGCAGGCCATTTCTGTGGGTAGGAGATGCGAAGGGTTTCGGACACGATCGAGGAACCATCGGGGCGAACAAGCTGATGCCGCGCATACTGCACGGCGTACATGTGCTTGCAGGGCAGACGGTTGGTCTCGTAGTCCGGACACAAACAAGTGCCCTTCGCCGGATCGACGGCGTACTTCCCTGCATTGCTTTGTGAAGGGACCACCCAGAGGTGTTCCGAGAGCTTCTCGATCCGTTTCGACTGAGCGATCTCCAAGCCACGAGCTTTCCGAACCTCGACGAACAGCGTCATTTCCATGCTGGCTATTGTTGCCACATTAGTGCAACAGTCAAGGTGGGGACGAGCGTTGACCGTTCGATCCAATGTTGCTACATTGGATCGACACATGCCGAAGGTGAAGAAGGACGAGCCCGTCCGCAGAAAGGAGGTCCGAAAGGACGACCAAGTGCGGATCCGCGTCACTGCCGAACAAAAGGCTATTCTGGCAGAAGCCGCGGAAAGCACCGGACTTGGGGTGTCTTCGTGGATGTTGTCGGTCGGCCTAAAAGAAGCCGAGAAAATGCGCGTAGCTCGCCGTAACTCCAAGGTTAGTTGAAGCGTTTCTCGCCTGGCGAAGACGGTTTCTAGCGAAAAAATGGCGCAACTGAGCACGACCACGCAAGTTTCCCTTGCGTTCGGCACGCGCGATGATAGGCTTCACATCACCTCTGTTGGGGTGTGACGTGCGCCTTCGCAGGTGTGCCGAACGTAAGGAGCCCGGTTAGCGCCGGGCTTTCTTCTTTTGTGGGGCCAGGGCTGCCTACTCGTTCTCGGCACCTCCGTTTGGCAGCGAGTAGAGGCCACCGATCGGCGGATTGCCGTGGATGTAGACGACTTCCTTGAGCGTCGTCCGCAAGCGCATCAGCTCCGCGTGCAGCGTGTTCGCGTTCGCGTCGGGCTTCGCCTTCAAGACGCCCGCGATGATTTCACCGGCACGAAGGGGTTTCCCGGCCCCGGCCAAGACCTGCTTGATGACGTCACGGTTGGTCAGCGGCTTCTTCGACGGCCGAAGAAGGACCCACTTATCGCCTTGCCGGCCGACGTTCTTTCTAGACCGTTGGAGCCAACGCACCGTCGAATCGGCGCTCGGTCGCTCTTGCCCGATCAGCTCGCCGATCTCGGCTGAGGTCAAACCCTCCGGATGAGCGGCGAGAACGGCTTCACAAGCGTCAACGTAGGAACCGTCGACCGGGATGACGGGCGCGGGGCTCGCGTCGGTGGCGAGCACCGCGGGCTGTTCAAGCTCCCGCACTATCTCGACAAGAAGCCTTTGTTTCTCATCCTTTGTAAGAACAGAAACGGCTGTCCGAGCGGCATTCAGCCTTCTCTCAGAAGCTTCTGTAGCTTTTATAAGCCGCTCGATAACGCCCACAAATCATAACTAGCAAGCCTGTGACCTATCCGCCAGGCGATTCTTGCATCGCGTTATGAAGATGCTAGTTTTGGTGTACGTGTCTAGGTTGTGAGGCGAACCGGACTTGAAAGGCAAAGCCAGATGACTTCCTCTCCGAAGAGCGAATCGCGTCGCGCCATGGGCTCCCGGTAGGACAAAAGGTCCTATCGTCAGCTTGGGCCTGCGATTTCACTTGGGCAAGGGCAGCGGCGCATTCCGCCGGGTCGGCCCCCGGTCGAAGGCGGTCCGCACCAGGCGATCGCAGAGCTTGGGCATCGAAAGGCCGTAAATACCGGCCGCCTCCGGATAGAGGCTGGTGTCGGTGAACCCCGGCATCGTGTTCACCTCGAGCAAGGTTGGGCTTGCCGTGCTCCCCACCGGGGGCACCACGAAGTCGACCCGGGAGAGGTCCCGACAACCGAGGACCCGGTGCGCCGTGACCGCGATCTCCTGCACCTTGAGGGTGAGCTCGTCCCCGAGCGGCGCCGGGCAAAAGTGCTCGCTCCGGCCCGGCGCATAGCGCGCCTGGTACGTGTAGAACGCATCGTTCGGCGCGCGGATCTCCGTCGGCGGGAAGGCGCGCATGGGCTCCTCGAGGTCGAGCACCCCGCACGTGACCTCACGTCCGATCGCGAACTGCTCGACGAGCGCGACCTCGTCGACCTCCCACGCCGCCTCGATCGCCTTCGCCAGATCGCGCGCGCTCGCGCCGTCCGCGAAGCGCGCGACGCCGATCGCGGAGCCGTTGGAGCACGGCTTGACGACGAGCCTGTCGCCGAGCGTCTTCAGCGCGCGCTCCGCGTCGAGCGCGGCCTTGTGACCGCCGCGCCGGGCGTGGATGCCGCGCGCGATGGGCAGCCCTGCCTCCGCGAAGAGGATCTTCGCGGTCCGCTTGTTCATCGCGAGCGCGCTCGCGAGCACGCCCGACCCGACGTAGGGCAGCTCGAGCACCTCGAGGAGGCCCTGGAGCGAGCCGTCCTCACCGACCGCGCCATGCGCGACCGGGAACACGACCTCGAACCCGCCCGTGCGCAGCGACTCCGGGAGGAAGGCGTTCAGCTCGAGGCGCACCGCATGGTGCCCGCTGTTCTCGAGCGCCTTCGCCACGCTCGCGGCCGACGCGCGGCTGACCTCCGCCTCCGAGGTCGGTCCGCCCTGGATGACTGCCACGGCGAGGCTGCGATGGACGCGCGGGCTCACGCGGTCGCCTCCGCCTTGCGGTAGTGGCTGAAGTCGACGAGCTCGATCTTCGCGTCCTGCGCGTTCGTGAAGATCTTCTGGTCGCGATAGAGCTCGCCGAAGACGATGCGCTTGATGCCGGCGTTCGCGATCAGGCGGAAGCAGCCCCAGCACGGCGACGCGGTGACGTAGATCCCCGCCCCGTCGATGCGCGTGCCGTTGCTCGCCGCCTGGACGATGGCGTTCGCCTCCGCGTGGACGGTCCGGACGCAATGGCCCTCTTCCATGAGGTGCCCGACGTCGTCGCAGTGGGGAAGCCCGCGGATCGAGCCGTTGTAGCCCGTGGCGAGGATGGAGCGGTCGCGCACGATGACCGCGCCCACGAACTTGCGGTCGCACGTGGATCGCGTCGCGACCTCGCGCGCGATGTTCATGAAGTACTCGTCCCAGGATGCCCGCGTTCTCGCCATGGCGCGGATTCTCTCATAAGATCGAGCCATGCGTTGGGCGCGGGGCATCGCACTGGCGATCGTTTTGGCGACGGGCCTCGGCGGCTCCGTGGCCTCCGCCAAGCCGCAGCCTCCCCCGCCCCCGGCCGACGTCGAGACGGCGGAGCAGCTCTACACGAAGCTGGACTACGACAAGGCGAACGACGTGGCGACCCGCGTGCTCAAGAAGAGCGGCCTCTCGCACGATCAGATGGTCCGCGCGACGAAGATCCAGGCCATCACCTTCGCGATCCTCGGCAAGGACGAGGAGGCGAAGGACGCCTTCCTCCAGCTCCTCGTCTTCGATCCCGAGTACACCGTCGACGCGAACCTGGGCCCGAAGGTCTCCGGTCCCTTCATGGAGGCGCGCGGCGAGTATCGCGCGCTTCCCTCGAAGCCGGGCGTCGAGGTGACGCCGAACGTGCGCTCCGACGGCGGCCAGCTCCGCGTCGTCACACGCGACCCGACGAAGCTCGCGAAGAAGGTGAACGTCGGCTGGCGCTGGACGAGCACGGGCGACTACAGCGTCACGACCATCTCCGTCGGTGATGGCGCGGTCGAGGTCGCGGCCGCTCCCGCCGGACGAACGCGCCTCGACTACTACGCGCAGGCGCTCGACGATCACGAGAACGCGGTCTTCGAGGCCGGCAACGCAGGCGTGCCGAAGAGCGCGTTCGCGGAGGCGGGCCCGAAGCCGGTGGCGGGCGGCGGCGCCGTGAAGCCCGTGCCAGGACCAGGCACCGGTGAAGACAAGAAGAGCGGCGGCGTCCTCTCGAGCCCGCTCTTCTGGATCATCACGGGCGTGGTCGTGGCGGGCGGCGCGACGGGCGCGTTCTTCCTCTTCCGCAAGGACGACGCCCCCACGAGCGCATCGCTCAGCCCGCAGATCCGCTGCGGCTCCGAGCTCTGCAAGTAGGCGACGGGACGCTCAGCTCGCGCTGCAGGTCTTCTCGCAGAACTCCTGCACCGAGCCGCACTTCGTCGGCGGGACGGGCTGGTTCACGTTCACGAGGCGGACCGGGATCGACACGGGCGCGTCGCCCTCGCCCACGGTCATGATCGCGCAGCCGATGAGGAAGTCCTTCGTACCGCCCGAGTCGCCCTGCTTGCGCTGGCCGATCGCGAGGAGCGCGTGCTCGCCATACGGCACGTCGATCGGCTTCACGCCCGCGCGGAGCTCGCAGATGTTCGTGGGCTCGGCAGGCGGGTTCACGCTCGGCACGAGGTCCTCCGGCGTGTTGAGGCGCGTCGTCACGAGGTCCTGGCAGAGCGTGGCGCGGTCGCCGTTCACGTCGAACACGAGGATCTGCACGAAGTCGGTCGCGACCGCGGCCGCCGTCGACGGAAACGCGATCGTGTACGTCCCCTTCGATGGCTCCGTCGAGCTGCTGCAAGCCGCGACGACCGCGGCGAAGGCGAGGCCGGCTCCCCATCGTCCCGCTCTCGTCATTGGATCTGCTCCACCAGGTCCTCCGTCGTGAAGCGCGCGACCGTCTTGAACGTCACCTTCTTCGTGGCTGCGTCGCGGACCGCTTGCCACACGATGAAGCCGCTCGCGGTGTTGCCGTTGTTCTGGAGGTCGACGTTGCCCGACGCGCCCTTGTAGTCGATGTCGTCTCCGTTCCGGAGCGCGATGAGGCCGGTCGTGATGTCGTCCGGGCCGATCGTCTTGCCGGGCGGCGCAGAGACCGCCTTCAGCGCGTCGCGAATGGCGACTCGATCCGTCGCGGAGCCCGCCTTCTGGATCGCGAACGCGGCGAGCGCGGCGGCGTCGAACATGTTCGCGGTGAACGCGGGCGCGTCCTCGCTCGTCTTCAGCGGGAAGTACGACGAGTAGATCGTCTTGAAGCGGTTGTACTCGGGCGTGCCCGGCTGGGTGTCCGGGTTGGTGCCGAACACGCCCTCCGCCACGGACGGCTGCGTCGGATCCGCGGAGTCGGTCTGCGCCTTCTCGAGGAAGCCCGGCGTGTAGACGCCATCCGTGCCGATGAAGAAGAAGCCCTTCTTCTCGAGATCCGCGTAGCCCTTGTCCGCCTTGAAGTCGCGGACGAACTGCGCCGCTGCCTTGTCGTAGACGATGAGCGCGAGGCAGTCCGGATCGGTGGAGATGATCCCCGGGACGATGTCGGCGTAGCTCGACTTGGTCTCGAGCGCGATCTTCTGCTGCGAGACGACCTGACGCGTGCCGGCCGCCGCCGGTCGCTTCGGGAAGTTCTCCGCGATCACCTTCGTCATCGACGTGCCGTACGGGTTGTCGAGGTAGACGATCGCGAGGCGCATGCACGTGCCGCCCGTCGCCGCGCCGCCGTCGGCCGGCGGGGCGACGCCGCCGTCGGCGATCCCGGCCGGCGTCTTCGTGGCGAAGAGGATGACGGCCGCGCCCTGGAAGTCGTCCGCGGGCGTGGTGCGGAACAGGTAGCGATCGCCGGTCGGCTGGATCCCCGTGAGCTCCGTCGATGTCGCGGAGGGCGAGATCTGGATGATCTGCTTTTCCGCGAAGATCCCCTGCATCGTCTTCACCTGGCCGGAGCCGGCGGGACCGAGCACGGCGGCGACGTTCGCGTTCGCGAAGTCCTGCGCAATGCTGGTGGCGAAGTCCTTCTCGTCGCTGCGGTCGTCGACGATCTCGAACTTCACCTGCCGGCCGAGGACGCCGCCGCCCGAGTTGATCTCGCCTTCCGCGGCACGGATCGCGTTACGGAGCGTGCTCGCGAAGCTGCCGAGGTCGCCCGTGAGGCCGAGCGATACGCCGATGACGACGGGCTCCTCCGCGGACGACTTCGGAGGATCCTCCTTGCACGCCGTTCCGAAGACCGTCGACGCGAACATGCCCGCCCCCAGGAGCATGCACGAAGCGGCCGCGACCCTCACCCTCACCGGCTCAGTATCGCATCTTTTCTCGTACGGGGCTGCGCCCCGAGAGGGCTCACGCCGTCACTTGAAGCCGATGTTCTTGGGGGTGGTCTCGCCCGGCTTGATCTGGACCGTGACGGTCTGTTTCTGGCTCGGATCGGACCCGTTCTCGAACGTCAGCGTGTGCGAGCCAGGGCTCATCTGGACCTTGTTGCATGGCGTCGCGGGGCAGATCATGCGGCCGCCCTCCGTCACCTTCGCCCATGGATAGGCGTTCACGGTCACGAAGCCGGGCTCGCCCGCCGGCTCGGGCGCGGGCGATGGCTTCGCGGGCGCGGGCTGCGGCGCAGGATTCGGCCGTGGCTGCGGTCGAGCCTGCGGTGAAGGCGTGGGCGGAGGAGGCTTCGTCGCGATCTCTGTCACGGTCGGAATAGTGATCGACTCGGCCGTCGGGGCCGAGCCCGGCGTGGTCGGCGCCTCCGCGGCGCTCGACGCCGGGCGGTCGTTGCCCGCGATCGGCTCGTGCGGCCGGCGGAGACCGAAGACGACGATGAGGAGCGCTGCGAGGACGAAGCAGCCGATGGTGATGACGATGAGGAGGACGTTCGAGCGCGGCGCTTCCGGCGCCGCATGCGAGCCCGTCAGCATCGAGGCCGGCAGCGGCGCGAGCGGCCCGCTCTGGAAGCTCTGCATGCTCTGCTGCGACGAGGGGGTCGCCGGCGGCATGCTTCCGAAGCCGGAGGGCGGGTTCGACGGTGGGCTCGACGGCGTGGTGCCGATGCCACCGTAGTTCGCGATGACCCCGGAGCCCGAGCCACTCCCGCCCATCCCGAGGCGCATGAGGCCGCCCGCCTGCTTCGTGAGGTCCTGCGTGATGGCCTGCAGCTCGGCGGTGTCCTTCGCGGGGGCGATGAGCGCCATGTGCCGCTGGATCTGCTTCTGCACCTCGGTGCGCACGCTCGCGAAGAGCGCGATCATCGAGCGCGACACGTCTTCCTGGCGCGCGCGATGCGTGGAGAGCCAGATCTCGAGGGCCTCGCGCATCTCGACCGCGGACTGGAACCGCTGCGCCGGATCCTTCTGGAGCGCGAGGTTGACGATGCGATCGAGCTCCATGTCGATGTCCGGCTGGACCTCGGACACGTGCGGGATCGGCTCGTTCATCAGGCGATGCAGCGTGTTCGCCGCGTTGTCGCCCGTCATCAGCCGCTGATGCGTGAGCAGCTCCCAGAGGACGATGCCCATGGCGAAGAGATCGGAGCGCGCGTCGAGGCGCTTGCCCATCGCCTGCTCCGGCGACATGTACGCGACCTTGCCCTTGAGGACGCCGACCTCGGTCTCCGTCGCCGAGTTGTCCGACTTGGCGATGCCGAAGTCGACGAGCTTGGTGTGCCCGTCGTACGTGACGAACAGGTTGTGAGGGCTGATGTCGCGATGGATGATGTTGAGCGGCGTGCCGTCGTAGTCACGGAGCTCGTGCGCGTGGCCGAGCCCGGCGAGCGCGTCGGCGATCATGCGGACGCAGATCTCCGGCGGGACGCGCTGCTTGTTCCGCACCGCCTCCTTCACGACCTTGTTGAGCGCCTGGCCCTCCAGGTACTCCATCGCGATGAAGTAGATGCCGTTCGACTCGCCGACCTCGTACGTGTGGACGATGTTCGGGTGGTTGAGGCGGGCCGCGAGCCTCGCCTCCTCGAGGAACATGTTCCGGAACGCCGCGTCATCGGCGAGCGCGGGCTTCAGCCGCTTGATGACGGCGAGCTTGTTGAACCCCATCTGCCCGCGCGCGACGGACAGAAACACGTCCGCCATGCCGCCCTTCCCCAGGGTGGCGAACAGCTGGTACTTCCCGAACTGAGTGACCGCAGCCCCTTCCAGTGAGGCCTCCGATCTCCGGTTACGGGCCGTTCCACTCACCGGGTGAGCGTATCACACGGGGAGAAGCGCGCTCTTTTGTGGGTCTAGTGCGGGCCGGTCGGCGTCGTTCCGACGGTCGGCGCGCTCTCGAGCGACCACTGGAAGTTGTCGAGCATGACGGTCGAGTCGAGGTTGCCGTCGCCGGAGTCCCAGACCGTGAAATGCAGAGTGATTTCCTGGCCTCCCGTGACGGGAGAGGTGGTCGTGAGCCAGCCCGTGCCGCCGCCTGGCTTCTGGCTGATGGGGAACTGGGTGAACCCCTCGTAGCGCTTGCCGGTGCCCTTGAGGCGGCTGTTGCCGTCCGGGCAGTCGAAATGACGCATCTCGCCCGCGCCGGTGCCGACCTTGTAGTCGCCGGCTTTGCACGTGCGGAAGAGGCCGCTGTTCACGCCGATCGGGTTGTTCTGCGAGTCGAACGCGATGTTCGCGTCGTCGAGGCCCGGCGGGGGCGGATCCATCAGGGTGACGAAGAAGTCGTTGTACTTGCTGCAGACCCAGTCCGGGAACTCCATCGTGAGGAAGAAGTGCTCGTAGCTGAACGCCTTGGCGTTCGAGGGCACGCGGATCTTCACCCACAGACCGGCCGAGTCGTACGCCTCGTTGCTGATCGTGTAGCCGGGCACGCCGCTGCACGACGGCGCTTCCTTCGGGTAGCCGTCGGGCATCCCGGACGCTCCGCCGCCGCCGCCCGCGCCCGCGGGGTCGGTCGGCTCGACGTAGCCCTCGTCCTTCGGCGAGCGCGCGAGGCCCGTCGAGATGACGAACATGCGCTGGCCTTCCTTCGGCTTGTTCTTGTCGCCGAAGCTCGGGACCACGCCGACGTTCAGCATGTTCCCGCTCATCTTCTTGCCGTCGGCCTGCACGAACTTCGCGTCGAGGACGCCCCAACCGATGCCGTTCTTCTCCGCGCGCTTGCAGAGGCCCATCGCGGCCGCCGCCTCGTACGCGTCGCCCGGCGCGACGTCGAGGTTGTCGTCGCACGATGTGGCCTCGTCATCGGCGGCGCCGCTGCAGTCCTCGTCGATGTTGTTGCCCGGGATGTCGCGCGCGCCCTTGTTGACCTTCTTGTTGCACTCGTTGCAGTCGTTCTTCAGCGGGAAGCCGTCGCCGTCGTAGTCCTTCTCGGGATCCTGGCCGGGGTTGTGGTTGATCCCACACTGGTCCGTCGGGACGCCCGGGTTGGCCGAGTCATCGTCATCGTCGTCATCGTCGTCCTCGTCGCCGCCGATGATGCTGCCGCTGCTCCCATCGCCGCCGTTCGTGGTCGGAACCGTCGGGTCCTTGTCCGTCCCGAACCCGCTCCGCTTCTCGGCCGAGCCGCAGGCGAACGCGAAGAGGACCAGGGAAGTTGCGAGTCCGATCGAACGTAGAGTCATGCGAGGCGCCCCTGTGCCACGGGTCTAGGACGCCGGCTATGGCACTCTTTGACGGAGACGCTCCTGAAACCTGGGGGTTTTCCCCCAGATTCAGCGATCGGGAGGGCCACGCCATGGCGGGGATGGTCGCTCTTGCACGTGGATTGCGCCGGGCCGGCAGCGCGTATAAGCCGGCAACATGATTCGTTCGAGGGCGATCGCGATCGCGCTCCTTCTGGGGTGCCTCGCCGTCGGCGCGGTCGCCGCGGCCGGGAATGACGATCGCGGGGTAGCCGAGGCGGCTCTCAAAGAGGTGGCCGGCTCGCCGAAGAAAGACGTCGCGAACGAGCTCGTCGCGCGCTCCCGCGCGGCGCTCGATCGCGGGGCTCAGCTCCGGACGAAAGGCGATGAAAAACATGCACTTCTCGCCGATGGCGTGGCGCGGTCCTGGGCGGAGGCGGCCCGCGACGCGGTGAAAGCGGCGGCCATCGAGGAGACGGCCACGAGGGCGCGCACCGACGCGACCGACGCGGGCCTCGTCGCCGACCGTGAGCGGGCGCTCCTCGAGGAGGCCGTCGCCCAGAGCGGCCGCCTCCGCGCGCAGCTCGAGGGCGCCAAGGAAAAGGAGGCGCCAGCCCGCACGAGCGCGCAGGCCAACTCGGACGCGGGCGCGAAGCCCGCGCCGAAGACGGCCCCCAAGGCGGCCCCGTTGAAGCTCGACGGGGGTGCGCCGTGACGCGGAGCGGGATCGTCTGCGGGATCGTCCTCGGTCTGGCCGTCGCCGCGTGCGGCGGCGCGGGCGCACAGTCCGCCATCTCGCGTGTCACCGAGGCCGATCGCGCGCGTGCCGCGCTCGAAGGCAAGGACGCGCAAGTGCTCGCCCCGCAGGCGTTCGCGGAGGGCGATCAGGCGCTCAAGGCGGCCCGCGAGGCGGAGAAGGCCGGCGACAAGGAAGGCGCCGACCTCTACGCGGAGCACGCGCTCGCCGCGTACCAGCACGCGGTCTCGCTCGCGCGACTCTCCCGCGCCACAGAGGAGCAAGCGAAGGCACAGGAGGCGCTCGCGAAGAAGAGCGAGGAGGCGCAGCGCTTCGGTGCCGCGCGCGTCGCCGCCGAGCGCGATGCCGACGACCTCGATCGCCAGCTCAAGATCCAGCGCGAGGCGATCCCGCCCTCCGCGAGCGGCTCCGCCGACCCGGCGCGCGAGAGGGCCCGCATCGTCGCCGCCCACTCGCTCGCCCTCCAGGCGCGCCTCCTCTGCAGCGCGGCGCGCCTCGTCTCCGACAAGGCGCCCGGTCTCGCCGAAGCGGAGACGGCGGTGAACGATCTCGAGAAGAAGCTCGACGCGAAGCCCGCGCCGATCGACGCCGCGTCACGCGCGCGGGCTGGGTGCCTCGGCGCGCTCACCAAGGCGCGCCGGGCGGGCACGAACGCCGACTCCGACGCCACCGACACCCTGCTCGGCGAGCTCTCGCGCGCCGCCGATCCGAAGAGCCCGTTCGACCTCGCGCCGAGCCGCGACGAGCGCGGCGTGGTCGTGACGCTGCGCGGCCTCTTCAAGGGCGACAGCCTCACGTCCGAAGCGACGAACGCGCTGAAGGAGCTCGGCCGCGTGGCGGCTGCGCACCCCACGTTCGCGGTGCAGGTCGTCGTCCACGACGCCGCCCCGCCGAGCGCGGCCGAGTCGACCGCCGACGCGAGGCGCGGCGAGGCGGTCGTGAAGGCGCTGCATGACGGCGGGGCCGCGAAGACGAAGATCGAGCAGGCGGGCGCCCGGGGCCCGCTCTTCGATCCGTCGGACGCCAAGCGCCGCGAGAAGAACGCCCGCGTCGAGATCGTGTTCGTCAGCGCGAGCTGACGCGCTCAGACGAGCTTGTAGCCGTACCCGTAGACCGTGAGGATGTGGGCCGGCTTGTCCGGGCTCTTCTCGATCTTCTTCCGCAGCTTCACGATGAAGTTGTCGACGGTGCGGTTGGTCGGGCTCGCCTCGAGCCCCCAGATCTTCTGCAGGATCTCGTCACGGCTCACCGGCTGACCGATGCGCTCGGAGAGGAGCCGCAGGAGCTCGACCTCGTAGAACGAGAGCACGTGCTCCTGTCCGAGCGCCTTCAGCGTATGCGCGGAGAAGTTCACCTCCGCATCGCCGATGGACACGAGCTCGGGCGCCGACGTCGTCGGACGCGCGGCGCGCCGCAGGATGGCGCGCATGCGCGCGATGAGCTCGTTCACGCTGAACGGCTTGGTCACGTAGTCGTCCGCGCCCGCGTCGAGGCCGCGGATCTTGTCCGTCTCCTGCGAGCGCGCGGTCAGCATGATGATCGGCACGAACGGCGAGGTTCGCCGGAGCTCCTCGCAGACGGCGTAGCCGTTGATATCGGGGAGCATCAGGTCGAGGATGACGGCGTCCGGGCTCTCGGCGCGCGCGAGGCTCACGCCCTCCTTGCCCTTGCCGGCCGAAATGACGGCGAAGCCCTCGAACTCGAGCGCATCGCGAAGCCCCATGACGATGTGGGGCTCGTCCTCGATGATGAGGATCGTCTTCTTCGTCGTGCTCACTCAGGCCCCTGACGCACGTCCGCGGCGCCCTCGAGAGAGAGCGCCGCGGTCATTCATTCCAACGAGGGAATCACCCCGGATTACTGGGACTGCGAGCCGGAGCTGCTGCTGCTGCCGCCGCCGTTCGTGTCCTTCGCCGCCTGGCCCTCGCTGAACTGCTGGATGCACTGGAGGCTGAAGCGTGCGCCGGCGAGCGCCGACGAGCCGGAGGAGAAGAGGAGCGCCTGCGGGCAGCGGCCAGCGGGCGTCTTCTTGTTCACCGTGTCGTTCGACACGTAGCACCACTCGATGTCCGCGTCGGCGGCGCAGGAGACGCCCTTCGCGACCGTCTTCTGCGGGACCACGCACACCTCGAGCTTCGAGAGGTCGAGGCCGCCGTCGCCGACGTTGCCGGACTCCGCCTTCTGCTGCTGGAGGAAGATGTCGAGGACCGCCTTCTCCGGACGCGTGAGGCCCGGAATGTCCTCGCACTTCTTGTCCGAGTCGGGCGAGAGCTGGGCGAGGACGAGGCACGGCACCGGGAGCGGCGTCCCCGACGCTTCCTCCTCGTCCGAGCGGAGCTTCTGCGGGAGGCACTGCGTCGTGAGCGCGTTCTTGAGGCGCTCGATGATGGTCGCGACCGCGGGACGGTAGCCGTACGTCGGCTTGTCCTTGTCGGTCAGCTGGATCGGGCAGAGCGACGAGATGATGCCCTGGTCACCGAGCGCGTGCACGACCTGGAACTCGCGGATGGTCGGGTAGGCCTTCGCCTTGATCTGCGTGGCCGAGCCGTCCGTCGCGCAGAGCGGCGGGTTGCCGGCGGCCTTGCCCGCCTGCGACGGATCATCCGAGCAGTCGCACGAGTCGGAGTTGCCGGCGCACTGGCGCTCCTTGCCCGGGGGCAGGTCGAACGTGCACGCGTACTGGAGGTCCTTCTTCTTGGTGTTCCACTCGCGGCCGTGGACCTTGTCGTCGCCGTTCTGGCCACGCGGAAGGTCCGGATCGCCGCCGGTCTTCACGAGCTCCTCGCGCGGCTTGACCGACTGGATCATGTGCGGGTCGATGCCCGTGTAGTCGAAGTGCTCCGAGTCCTTGCCGAGGATCTTCACCCAGTCGTCCGCCGTGATGCGGTTGTCTTCGGCGGCCTTCTCGTCGCCGTCGGGGTTGAAGTGCAGGAGCTGGTTCGGGACGCCGCCGACGACCGCGAAGAAGATGAGGTCCGGCGAACGCGTGCTGCGCGGGAGGTTGCAGAGCTCGTCGCCCTGCTCGCGGGGGAGCTGGGCCGCGAAGAGCGGGTTCGTGCACTTCGCCGAGCCGATGTAGTTCGAGATCTGGCGCTGGCCGCTCGCGCTCTGCGTGATCGTGTGCTCGCCCTCGCGATCGGGCACGCGCAGCTGCGTGAAGCCGGCGATGTAGCGCTTCAGCGGGTACTGCGGATCGACGCCGAAGCGCTCCTTCATGCGGTGGAAGCGGACGTTGAGGTCGTCTTCCGTCGCGGCGTAGAAGCCGTCGTAGCCGACGCCCTTCGCCTGCGGGTCGCCCGAGGTCGTGCAGTTCTCGTCCTGCTTGATCTTCTGGCACGAGTCCGTGTTCGCGTCGCAGTTCTGGGCGAAGCCGCACGAGGTGCAGTCTTCGCTGCCGGGGTCGGTCGCGCAGACGGAGGTTCCACGCGGCGCCGTCGTGCCCTGCGCGGTCGTACCGCGGCGGACCTTCGAGCCCGGGAAGTCCTTGTTCATGAACGCGTAGCCGAAGCCGCCGACGGAGAGCGGGTCGGACGAAGAGTCGTCCTCGTCCGTGAGCATGATGATCGCGACGAGCGAGTCGGGGCGGAGGAAGTCCGCGCGCTGCTTGAGCACGTCGACGTTGATGCCCTCGCCGAACTCGGCCTGCTGGAAGGCGTCCGTCTTCACGACGTCCCACGGGTCCGGCTGGATGAGGAAGCGGTAGACGCTCTCGAGCTGGGCTTCGAGACCGCAGCCGTCCTGGCCGACGCCGCCCACGAGCTTGATGAAGCTCGGGGTGAGGCCGTTGCCGTTGCCGTCGTCGTCGACCTTGATCGGCGCCGCCGGCTTCGGGTGGCGCTTCTCGTCCTCGTTCTCCTTGTTCGAGGGGAACCAGGCGAGGTAGCCGTCGGGCGCGTTCGTCGTGTCGCGATCGAGCTTGGCCGGATCGAGGAAGTTCACGAGGAGCGCGTTGTCGTTCGTGCGCGCGTTCTTCGCCTCGCAGACGTTGCCGCCGAAGTTGCCGAGGGACGACGAGACGATGCCGATGTGCATGTCCGTGACCGGCTTGAACTCGGGCTCGGACGTCGCGTCGCAGCCGTAGTTGTTGTCCTTGTCGCCGTTCGGATCCGCGACCTTGCCCGTCTTGGCGCGGGTCTCGCGATCGACGCAAGCCGGCTTCAGGAGGCCCTGGATCAGGTCGGGGACGGCGTCCTTGAGGATGTCCTGCTTGTCACCCATCGACTGGGAGTTGTCGATCGCGAACAGGAGGTCGACCTTGTCGACGGCCTGCTGCGAGACGGTCGACGTGAAGTTGACCTTCGTCGTCGGTGCGCCCTTGGAGACGGGACGGGCCAGACAGCCCAGGCCGGCGGTGCCAGCGATGACTGCGGTCGCTACGAACAGTTTGCCGACCCAGTCACGTTTCGCGTTCGACGTCATCAGAGGAAGCTCCTTGCCGATGCTTGTATCGGTGGTCGCTCGGTGGGCCGAAACAACGGCTCACCTTCTACGAGCGTTCACGACGATACACGGAACGTGCCGCCGAGAAAACAACGTGTTCTCGGCGGCCGGCGCTTCCCGGGGCGACAACTAAGTTGTCAACTCAGTTGTCGGAGTTGGCGGTCTCGCGCGCCGTATCTCCAGCCGCCTCCCCTTCCTTGAGCTGCTGGATGCACTGGAGGCTGAACCGCGCCTTGGTCAGCCGAGCGGTCCCGGACGAGAAGACGAGGCCCTGGGGGCAGAGTCCGGCGGGCCTCTTCTTCCGGGCGCTGTCGGCCTCGACGTAGCACCAGCCGATGTCCCCCTCCGGCGCGCAGCTATCGCCGCGCGCGACGACCTTCTGGTCGAGCATGCAGATCTCGATGTCTGGATCGAAGCCTTCCTTCTCGAGCTGCGCCTTCGTCACCTTGAGGATGGCGTCGTCGGGGACGGCCAGGTCGAGCTTCGCGCACGTCTGACCCGTCTCCTTGTCGAGCTGCGCGAGGACGAGGCAGTCGACCTTTCCTTCGGTCGCCTCGCCGCTGCGCAGGCTTCGCGGGAGGCACGACGAGTTGAGCGCGTTCTTGAGCCGCTCGACGATCGCGGCGACGGCAGGCTTGTACCCGTAGTCGGGCGCGTCCTCGTCCTGGAGCTGGATCGGGCAGAGCGAGGCGACGATGCCCTGATTGCCGAGCGCGCGGACGACCTCGAGCTCGCGGATCGTCGGATAGGCCTTCGCCCTCACCTGCGTCGGGGAGCCGTCGCTGGCGCAGAGCGGCGTGTTGGAGTCGGCCACGCCGCTGGTGTTGGTGCAGTCGCACGAGCCGCCCATCGAGCAGTCCTTGGGCTTCGGGAGCTCGAACGTGCAGGCGTACTGGAGATCACGCTTGTTCGTGTTCCATTCGCGGCCGTGGACGGGATCGGAGCCGTTCTCGCCGCGCGGCGACGACGACGCGCCGCCGGCGGCGAGCGCCTTGCGCGGCTCCACCGACTGGATCATGTGCGGATCGATCCCGGTGCGATCGAACCCGAGCGGGTTCTTCCCGAGGATCTTCGTCCAGTCGCTCTCGGACAGGCGATTGCGCTCCGCCGCTTCGGGCGTGCCCGAGGCATCGAAGTGGAGGAGCTGGTTCGGCACGCCGCCGACCAGCGCGAAGAACACCTTGTCCGGGCTGCGCGTGCCCTTCTTCGTCTTGCAGAGCTCCTCCTCCGACGAGCGCGGTAGCGACGCGGCGAAGAGCGGGTTCGTGCAGCCAGCCGCGCCGACGTACGCGGAGATGGAGCGCTTGCCGTCCGCGCTCTCCTGGATCGTGTGCTCACCCGTGCGGTCCGGCACGTTCGTCTTGGTGAAGCCGTCGACGTAGCGCTTGATCGGGAACTGCGGATCGACGCCGTAGCGCTCCTTCATGTGGTGGAAGCGGATGTTCACGTCCTCCTCGTCGGGGCCGAAGAACCCGCCGTTCTTCAGGCAGTTCGGGTCGCTCTTGATCTTCTGGCACCACGCCGTGTTGGGGTCGCAGAGGGTCGCGCACGACGCGCAGTCCTCGCTGTTCGGATCCGTCTCGCACACCGAGGTGCCACGCGGCATCGTCGTGCCGCGGCCCTTGCCGCGCGTGACGTCGGAGCCGGGGAAGATCTGCGCCATGAACGTGTAGCCGAAGCCGTCGACGGCGAGCGGGTCCGACGAGGAGTCATCCTCGTCCGTGAGCATGATGACGGCCACCAGCGAGTCCGGACGCAGGAAGTCGGCGCGCTGGCGGAGGATCTCGTCGTCGACGCCCGTCCCGATGTCCGCCTTGCCCGCGATGTCGAACTTCAGGACCTGATCCCAGGGATCGGGCTGGATGAGGAAGCGATAGACGCTCTCGAGCTGCGATTCGAGCCCGCAGCCGTCCTGGCCGACGCCGACCACGAGATCGCCGAAGGACGGTACGAGGCCACCGGCGAGGTCCGTGATCGGGCTCTTCGGCGACGGATGCCGCTTCGGGTCCGCGTTCTCCTCGCTCGACGGGAACCACGCGAGGAAGCCCTCCGGCGCGTTCGCGATGTCGTTGCCCGCCTCGTCCTTCACGAGGAGATGGGCGCGATCGTTCTCGCGGGCGCTGCCAGGCTTGCAGACGTGGGCGCTCCCGTCGTTGCGGAAGCCGCCGAAGTCGCCGAGCGACGACGACACGACGCCGATGTGCATGTCCGTGATGGGCTTGAACTCGGGCTCGTCGCCCGCGTCGCACCCGAAGTTGTTCTCGTGGTCGCCGTCGTACCTGGCGAGCTTGCCCGTCTTCGCGCGCGTCTCGCGGTTCACGCACGGCGGGCTGAGCAACCCCTGGATCAGGTTCGGGACCGCGTCCTTCAGGATCGCCTGCTTGTCGCCCATCGACTGGGAGTTGTCGATCGCGAAGAGGAGATCGATCTTGTCGACGGCCTGCTGCGAGAGCGTCTGCGTCACCAGATCCTTCGTCGTCGGCGCGGTCTTCGAGACCGGACGCGACATGCAACCTTGACCGGCGATGGACAAAACGAACCCCACCGCCGCGACGAGCAGCGGCCTGCGTGTGCTCTTCATCAGGAGAGTCTCCTTGCTTGACCCTCCTTCGTTGCCGCGAGCCCGTCGCCACGGCTCAACTCGTTCTCGTCATTCCGGCGGTGGATAGACGGCGCGTAGCGCTTTCAGATGGCGCGCGGTGACGCCCGGCACTTTCAGGATCGCCTCGTCCGTCGCGCTCTTGATGCCCTTCACGCTGCCGAGGTGCATCAAGAGCGCCTGCTTGGTCTTCGGGCCGATCCCGGCGATGTCGTCGAGCGCGGACTTCATCCGCTTCTTCTTGCCGAGGCGCTCGCGCGCGCGGTTCGAGAAGCGGTGCGCCTCGTCCCGCGCCCGTGCGAGGAAGAACATCGACGCGGAGTGGCTCTTCAGCGGGATCGGGTTCTTCTGGCCGGGCAGGTAGACGCGATCGACGAGCGTGTTGCCCATCACGTTCTCCTTCTCCTTCGCGAGCGCGATGATGGGCAGGTCGTGGAGCCCGAGGTCGCGCGCCGCCGCGAGCGCGACCGCCAGCTGCCCGCGCCCGCCGTCCACCACGAAGAGGTCGGGCAGGTCCCACTCGGACTCCGCCCCGGTCCCCTCCTCCTGCCGCTTGAGCCCGCGACGGAAGCGGCGCGCGAGCACCTCGTACATCGCGCGGTAGTCGTCGCCTGCGACGTGCACGAGCTCCCCGTCGATGTCCTGCTCGCCGGTGGCGGAGCCAGTGGCGGAGCCGGTCGTCCGCCCGTCGGGCTCCTCTGGGAAATGCGCGACCTTGGATTCACCGCCGGCCGTACCGCGGACCGTGAAGGTGCGGTAGCGCTTCTTGTCGGGCTCGCCGTCGAGCATCGCCACCACCGCGCCCACCGTGTCCTTGCCCGCGAGATGCGAGATGTCGCAGCACTCGATGCGCCGCGGGACGGTGGGCAGGCGGAGGCGCTCCTTCAGCTGGGTGAGCCGCTCCTCCACGTCGTCGGAGGCGCGGCGCTTCTCGTTGAACGCATGGGCCGCGTTGTCGTTCGCGAGCTTCAGGAGATCGACGCGCGGCCCGCGCTGCGGCGAGATCAGGCTCACCCGGTGCTTCGCGCGCTCCGACAGCCACTCCGCGGTGCCCGTCGCGGCCTCCGGCATGACCGGCACGATGATCTCGTCCGGGATGGGCAGCGCGATGTCGGCCATGGGCGCCGCGCTCTCCGCGTCCGGCATGCGGCGCGACGCGCGCGCCTTCCGGGTCTTCGCGTCGATGGAGCCGAGGTTCCCCTCGTCCGCGTACGTGGCCGACGCGTAGTGCTCGGCGAGGAAGCCAGCGACGATCTCCTCGTCGGGGATCTCCGCGTTCTTGAGGGAGTAGGTGCCCACGTCGGCGAGCTTGCCGTGGCGCACGTGGAGGAGCGCGAGCTCCACGAGGTCACCCTCGCGATGGATGCCGAGGACGTCGCGGTCGATGTTGTCGACCGCGACGACGCGCTGCTCCTCGCGGACCTTGTCGATCGCGGCGAGCTGATCCCGATACACGGCCGCGAGCTCGAACGACATCGCGCGCGCCGCGGCCTGCATCCGGCCCTCGAGCTCCTTCGAGAGCTCGTCGTGGCGCCCGTCGAGGAACATGGCCACGCTGCGGACCTGCTCGTCGTACCAACCGCGATCGACCTCGAGCACGCAAGGCGCCGGGCAGCGCTTGATCTGGTGCTGGAGGCACGGCCGCTTGCGCGCCTTCATCTCCGTGTCGGTGCAGGTCCGGAGCTGGAAATGCTTGTTGACGAGGTGAAGCGTGCGCCGCGCGGCGGTCGCCGAGTGATACGGCCCGAAGTAGCGCGCGCTCTGCTTCGGGTCGAAGCTCGGCCGTCGCACGACCCAGAGGCGCGCCCACTCGTCCCTCGGGTCGAGCTTCAGCGAGATGTAGTCCTTGTCGTCCCGGAGCTTGATGTTCCAGCGCGGGCGGTGCTCCTTGATGAGGTTGTTCTCGAGGATCGCCGCCTCTTTTTCGGAGCCGGTGACGATCGTCTCGAGGTCCCCCACCGCCCGCTGCAGGAGCGGGATGAAGTACCGATTGTCGCTGTTTCCCTCCTGGAAATACGAGCGAACGCGCGACCGCAGGGACTTCGCCTTGCCCACGTAGACGACCGTCCCCTTCTTGTCCTTGAAGAGGTAGACGCCCGACTGCACGGGCAAGGCATCGAGCTTCTCTGTGACGACGTCGGGCAGCACGGCCGGCTATAGAGTGTAGTCGAACGATGACGGTGGGTATCACCGCGTTGCTCGGTCCGACGAACACCGGGAAGACGCATCACGCGATCGAGCGAATGCTCGAGCATCCGTCCGGGATGATCGGGCTTCCGCTGCGACTTCTCGCGCGGGAGGTCTACGACAAGGTGACCGCGCGCGTGGGCGAGTCGCGCGTCGCGCTCGTGACGGGCGAGGAGCAGCGGATCCCGCGCCGGCCCGCCTACTGGATCGCCACCGTCGAGGCGATGCCCGTCCAGCACGAGGTCGATTTCCTCGCCGTCGACGAGGTGCAGCTCGCCGCGCACGTGCAGCGCGGGCACGTGTTCACGTCGCGGCTGCTCTCCGCGCGCGGGCGCCAGGAGACCTGGTTTCTCGGGGCCGCCACGATGCGCGGCCTGCTGCGCGAGCTCGTGCCGACGGCCAAGCAGGTGGAGCATCCGCGCCTCTCGACGCTGCGGTTCGCGGGCGCCTCGCCGCTCGCGCGCCTCCCCCCGCGCAGCGCGGTGGTGGCGTTCTCGATGCCTCACGTCTACGAGCTGGCCGACCGCCTCCGGAAGCGTCGTGGCGGGGCCGCGATCGTGCTCGGCGCGCTCTCGCCGCGGACGCGCAACGCGCAGGTGGCGATGTTCCAGGCGGGCGAGGTCGACTGCCTCGTGGCCACGGACGCGATCGGCATGGGCCTGAACCTCGGCGTCGAGCACGTCGCCTTCGCCGCCGCGCGCAAGTTCGACGGACGCGACGTCCGCGAGCTCGACGAGTCCGAGCTCGGCCAGATCGCGGGCCGCGCCGGCCGGTGGATCCACGACGGCACCTTCGGCACCGTCACGCCGCTGATGCTCCCCGACGGCGTCGCCCACGCGATCGAGACGCACGGCTTCGCGCCCGTCCGACGCGTGCAGTGGCGGTCGGACGATCTCGACTTTTCGACCCTCGCCTCCCTCCGCGAGTCGCTGGCCACGCCGCCCTCGCGGGGGATCTTCCGCCACGCGTCGGCGGCCGACGATGCGGTCTGTCTGGCCATGCTCGCCGAGCGCGAGCTGGTGAAGGCGAGGGCCCGCGGCGACCGCGTGCGGCTCCTCTGGGACGTCTGCTCCATCCCGGATTTTCGAAAGCTGATGCTCGAGGTGCACGCCGACTTCCTCGAGACGGTGTTCGTCGAGCTCTGCGATCACGATCGCCTCCGCGACGACTGGATCGAGCGGCAGGTGCGTGAGCTCGAGCGTCCCGCCGGCGACGTCGAGGAGCTGGTCGCCCGGATCGCCTCGGTGCGGACGTGGACGTACGTGTCGAACCGCACCACGTGGCTCGAGGGCGGCGTCGACTGGGAGGCGCGGACGCGCGCGCTCGAGGATCGCCTGAGCGACGCGCTCCACGAGCGCCTCGTCGCCCGCTTCGTCGACGCGAAGAAGAAGCACTCCGCGCCGCGGGGCGGACGAACGGTGCACGCGCCGTCGTCGAGCGACCTGTCGGCGGCGGCGCCGGATCCCTCTCACCCGTTCGCCAAGCTCGCCGCGTTTCGCTCGTCCGTCGCGCTCGTGGACGATCGCGCGTCCCAGGCGAGGCTCCCCGGCACGCCGGCCTGGGTCGAGGACGTCGTCGAGGCCGAGCACGGCGCCTTGTCGCTCCGCGCGAGCGGCGACATCGTGCATGACACACACATCCTCGGGCGCGTCGTGCGTGGGTCCGCCATCGCGCGCCCCGACGTGCGCCTCGTCGTCGACGACCTCGGCGCCGGCGCGAAGAGCCGCGTCCTGCGCCGCCTGCAGGCCTTCGCGCGCGACGTGGTGGCAGACCTCGTGGCCGACATCGGTGAGCTCGCCACGAAGGCCGCGCCCGCTCCGCTCCGGGGCTTCGTGCACCGCCTCGAGCAGGGCCTCGGCACCGCGCTCGAGACGGACCTCGCAGACGTCGTGGCCGTGCTCGACGCGGAGAGCCGCGCTGCGCTCGAGGACGCGGGGGTCCTCTTCGCGCCCGGCGTCGTCTACGTCGCGGAAGGTCTCGGCGCGGACGCGCTCGCGGCGCGCATCGCGCTCGCGTCGGCGTGGTTCGCGGTGGGCAAGGGCCTCGTCCCGCCGGCGGGCGGCGCGGTGTCGTTCGCGCCGAGCCGCGGCTTCGATCGCGCCGCTTACACCGCGATCGGCTATCCCGTCGTCGGCCCTCGCGCGGTTCGCGCCGACGTCCTCGCGCGCCTCGTCCGCGAGTCGCCGGACGAGGCGGTCGCCGCGACGTGGCTCGGCGCCTCGACGGCCGACGCGCGGAAGGTGCTCACGTCTTTGGGAGATCGTCACACACCCCCATCCGCCGCTTCGCTCCCGTCCTGACGGCGGAGACGCATCAGTCTTCGATGTCGACGACCGTCCCGTCTCTCACGAGCCTCGCCACCTCGGAGATCTCGTCGTCGTCGACCGCGATGCAGCCGGCCGTCCAGTCCGTCAGCTTCATCGCCCCCTTCAGCGGGCCGGGCACCGAGACGGGCGGGCCATGGATGCCGATGTCGCCGCCGATGCGCGCGTTCGCGGGGAGGCTACCGGCCGCCTTCAGCGCGTTGAAGCGCTTGAAGTCCTCCGCGGTCGGGTAATCGAGCCGCAGGAAGATCTTGTACTGGGACGGCTGGTGCATCGTGATGTGGTAGCGGCCGACGGGCGTCGTCATGTCGCCCTCCTTCCGCTTCGGGCCCAGGCCGCCGGGACCGATGGCGACGGAGTACGCAGCCACCTCCGTGCCATCGGCGGCGAGGAGCTTCATCTTGTGGTCCTGTTTCTGGATGAGGACCCGGGTGACGGGTTTTCTGGTCTCGCCGCCGATCGCCGAGTGGCACGCCGTCGTCAGAAAGAGGCCCAGACCAACCGCAAAAAAGAGCCGGCGCAGGAGCATGACAACCGTTCATCGCGGCCGCTGGCTCGAGTGTGACGACGATTTTCTCGCGCGCGATCAGGGCGGAGGGACCACACTCTGCGAGCGGAACCGCAACGTCTTGTCGGCGGTGCCGATCTGCCGGACGAAGAGCCCGACGAAGCTGCCGAACAGGGCGTCGCCCGGACCGATGCCGGTGGAGCCGGCGGGACGCGAGATCCACTGCTTCATCTGCTGGAGCATCTGCGGGCTGATCGGGTTCACCTCGACGATCACGCCGAGGAAGAACGGCTTGTTCCCGGTGAGGAGCGTCTTGTCCGCCACGACGAGATCCTGCACCTGTCCGCACTGGCGAAGGACGCCTTCGAGGTTGACGATGCCCTTGTCGTTCTGCGCGGCGTCGATCTTGACGCGATAGATCTCCTCCCAGAGGTCGTAGCTGATGCTGCACGTCCTCGCCGCGAGCGCGATCGGATTGGTGTCGCCCTCGCGAAGGACGTACGCGCGCATCACCATCGTCTGGCGAATGCCGCTCGCGAGCTTGTCGCTGATGCCCTTGTCGACGACCTCGCGGTACGGGAAGCTCGCCTTGAGCAGCACCTGACCGGTCTTCTCGTTCTTGTCCCAGTTGAAGGTGACCTGACGGCGCGGCAGCTCCTCCTGCTTCGGCGGATCGTCCGCGAAGGCGGTCGCCTCGGGCGCGGCCGCCGCGAGGAACGCCAGGAGCGCAAGGATGGGCTTGAACCTCACCCTCATTGCGTCCCCGAGCGGATGGGAATGAAGCCGAGGAAGTTGGCGATGCCGAGGGAGAGGCCGCCGGCGGCGGTGTCGAGCTTGAGGCCGAGGTTGAAGGTGAAGTCGAACGGGACCGTCTGGGCGCCGTCGTAACCGCGAGCGTGGCTCACGAGATCGCGCTGGTTGGCGACCGCGTAGAGGCCTACGCCGCCGAAGACGTCCACGCCGTAGACCGTCTTTCGGCCTCGATAGAGGGGAATTCGATACTCGGTGGAGAGGCGCGCCGCGTAGTCGCCGTAGCGGACCTCCGCGATGGCGGTGCCGAAGAAATTCGGGGCCGCGCGGCGATCGAAGGCGAGATCGAGCGCGCGGTGGGGCCGGAGGTCGGTGTAATCGCCGACATAGAACTTCTCGAAGAGCGGAGCGTCGCCGAACACCGAGCCAAGGATTCCTTCGACCCGTAAGACGTGATCCCAGGGCAAGTGAATCCAACGCGATCCGCGAAGGACGAGCTTGGTGTACGGGTAGTCGCTCCCGAGGGGCGTCAGCGAGGCCTCGACGTGGCCGAGGACGTGCCAGCCGCGCGTGGGCAGGAACGGCTCGTCCCGGGTGTCGTGGACGACGGTGGCGCCGATGGTCGAGAGGATCGAGGAGCCGCGCGCGAGGTCGAAGTCGATGGGCTCGATGTCGAGGCCGCGCTTGTGGCTGGCGCCGTCGGGGAGATGGGCGTCGATCTTCTCGAGGCGATAGTCGAAGAACGCGCGCGTCTCCGCGTTCCAGAGCTCGTGCCCGACGCCGACGAGCCCGCCGAAGCGTCGATACGAGGCGAGCGCGTAGTCCTGCGTCGCGATGTTCTCGTTGCGCGGATCGTCGACGAGGACGTCACGGTTGCCGAAGAAGTCTTTTGCGTTGTTGTAGAGGACCTGCGCCTCCGCGAGCCACGAGGAGCGAAGGAAGCTCGGATCGCTGATACGCGTGCGGAGCGCGAGCTGGCGGTCGGCGAGGGCCATCGCGCCGCCGAGCGCGACGCCGGTGCCAGCGAGGTTCTGCTCCGAGACGTCGATGCCACCGAACGCGGTCAGCGGCCGGGCCTTGCCGTCCGGCTCAGCGTCCGCCGAGAGGCCGAGCCAGAGGTCGTTGACGACGATCGTGTTTCGCTCGACGACGTTGACGACGAGGACGACGTAGCCGCGCTTGGTCCCGCGCCGCAGCGAGAGGTTCACGTCGCGGAAGAAGCCGGTCCCGAGGAGCCGGAAGCGCGTGAGCAGGAGCTCCTTGTCGTCGACGTCGAGGACGGCGCCGCGCTGGAAAGGCACGAAGCGGAGGATGACGCGCGCGAGCGTCGTGGTGTTGCCACGGACCTCGACGCCCTCGAGGACGTAGCGGAGCCCGCCCGGCCCGACGGGCGGATCGGCGCGCGGCAGCGGCGGCTCGACGTCGGGGACCTCGGGCGAGGGCGGGACCGGCGGCGCGTTCGGATCGAGCGGCGCGGTCTCCTCCGTGGGCGCGGGCGGATCGGCGCCCCACGTCTTCAGCGGCGCGGCGGCGGCGTGGCGCGCGCTGAACGTCAGGACGGCGGCGAGCGCGAGGCTACGGCGCAGCGTCCGGCTGAGCATCCGGGTAAGCGGCCTTCACGAAGGCGAGATCCTTGGTCGCCTCGTCCACCGAGAGGATCGTCGGGTAGTCGTCGAGCGAGATGCCGAAGCGACGCGCCGTGTAGATCTGCGGAATGAGGAGCGCGTCCGCGGCGGTGAAGGTCTCGCCGTAGGCGAAGGGTCCGCTCTTCACGAGGCCATCCGCGCGATACGACGCCGCGAGCTTGTCCCACGCGCCGAGCCCGCGCGAGATCCAGTGACGAAGCCAGTCGAGCCGCTTCTCCTTGTCGTCCCCGATGCGATCGAGCACGACGAGGTTCTGGAGCGGCTGGATCCCGGAGTTGACGAACTGCATGAGGGCGCGCACGCGAGCGCGGTCGCCGGGCGCCGCGGGGTAGAGCGAGGGCGTCGGGTAGAGGTCCTCGAGGAGCTCGATGATGGCGGTCGACTCGAGGTACTTCACGCCGTCCACGACGAGGCACGGCAGATGGCCCATGGGGTTCGTCTGGCGGTAGTCGTCGGCGCGCTGCTCCCCCTTCAGGAGGTTGACGAACACGGGCTCGTACGCGAGCCCCTTGAAGCCGAGGGCGAGGCGAACGCGGTGCGAAGCGGAGGAGCGCCAGTACGTGTAGAGCGTGAGCGCGGAGGCCATGGGCGTGGCGACTCTATCAATTCCGCTCGAAGATGTAGACGTCGGTCGCGAGGCTCGCGTGCAGCGGGCGTGGCGGGAAGACCGCGTTTCCGCCGTAGTGGAAGCGCGCGGCGAGCCGATATCCGGCCTTTTCCGCGAAGAGCGCGCGCACGTACGCCGTCGTATCGGAGTCGCGGAGCTGCGAACGCTGGATCGCGGGCAAGACGCGCCCCTCGGCGTCGGGCCCGTGATCGGGCT
Organism: Labilithrix sp.; assembly: GCA_046351255.1. GTDB lineage: Bacteria > Myxococcota_A > Polyangia > Polyangiales > Polyangiaceae > Labilithrix. The sequence continues at coordinate 257,214 of JAXLYU010000016.1, read as the reverse complement.
GGAGGTAGCGCCAGGCGAAGCCTTGCGGCACGACGATCCACCGCGGCCCCCGCGCGGCGACATCGCCGAGCGCGCCCTGCACCTCGGTGATGCCGGGCATGGGGTTCTTCCCCTTCGTCACGCCGACGCGCGTGGCGGGCACCGGAATACGTGGAAGATACACGTTGCTCCCGTACGTCTCGACCCCCTCCCCGGCCGCGAAGTGCGCGCGCATGAAGTCCTCGGCGTCGTAGCGAGCGTCACCGAGCATGTTCGCGTCGACGGTCGCCGCGTCGCGCGCGGCCATGGCGAGGACCACGCCCGCGACGTAGCGCGTCCAGCGCGGCGCGAGCGTCCCGATCGCCCCCGCGTAGACGGCGAGGAACTGCATCTGGGGCATGACGAAGCGCTCCTCGACGCGCCGGGCGACGCAGTTGAACGCGAGCGTGAACGAGACGACGACGAGGAGCGGCAGCGCCGCGACCACCCACTCCGGCCGCCGCTTCCCGCGCAGCCCGAGCCAGATCCCGGCGAGGAAGATCGGCGCGGCGACCACGGGGTAGTGATTCGGGAGGAACCGCACGGTGTCGACGAGCGCCGACCCTCGCCCGGCCCACGTCCTCGCGTGCTGCGCGAAATCCTGGCTCGCGGGCCCCGTCAGGAACCCGAGCCGCGCCGCGAACCCCGACGGGTTGAAGACGGCGCCGTCGATGACGAGCACGAGCCCCACGCACGTCGCCGCCGCCAGCACGAGCCGACGTACGAGCGCTCGCCGCTCGGCGACGCCTGACGCGACGCCCCACCCGTGGACGAGCACCGCGACCGGGACGGAGATGGCAAAGAGGGCGTAGCCCTGGTCCTTCGAGGCGATCGAGAACGCGGCGAACACGGCCGCGCGCCGGAGAGGGTTGGACGCCGTCGCCTCTGCCCCCGCCGCGGCCCCCGCCTGGAGCGCCCGCACGAACGCGAGCACGGCGAGGCTCCCCCAGAACAGCATCGGCAGGTCGAGGTTCGTCGTGTGCGCGTAGTAGGTCGCGGCCGCCTCGGTCCCCGCGAACGCCATCGCCCAGACGCGCGCCTTCCGCGTCCCGAACACGGCCTCGCTGAGGCGCCCGAGCACGAGGAGGAGGCCGAGCGACATCACGAGGCTCGTCACGCGCGCGACGATCGCGAACGCGGTCATCGTCCCCGTGCCGAGGAAGGTGGCGACGAGATCCGCCGGCGCGAGCGAGGGCGCGCGCGCGAGCGCGACCAGCGTCACCGGCAACGTGAGCACTGCGAGCAGCGCGAGGTGGAACGGCGGGTACGTGAAGTAGTCCCCCGGGGTGAACGTCTCGACGAGGCCCGGGAGGAAGTCGCGCGGCGCGATGCCGTCCACGTCCCAGCCGTCGGAGCCCGGGAGGCCCCAGCCGATGCCCACCACACGCAGGATCGCCACCGCGAAGAGCACTGCGCGCTCGGGGCCGTCGAGGTCCCGAACGAGCGCGCGAACCCACGAAAACGCGCGACCCATTCGACTCGCCGCACCCTACATCCTGCGTCAGGACATGTCAGGTGCGTCGCGGCTGACATCGCATCCTGACCGAGGTATGAGGCCGCTGCGATGAGCTCCTCGGATCGACCGGCCTTCGATTACGGCGGCATACCGATCGGCTACTACGATCAGATGCTCCGCAAGGGCGGCGGCGTGCGCCGGCTGTGGCACACGCTCAAGTTCGAGCGCGTCCTCGACTATCTGCCCGAGCAAGACGGCGGCGCGCTCCTCGACGTGGGCTGCTTCGCCGGGTCGTTCCTCTCGATGGTCCCGCGCCACCGCTTCGACCGGCAAGTGGGCATCGACATCCTCCCCGAGCAGATCGCCTACGCGAACCACCACTACGGCACCGCGTTCCGCTCCTTCCGGCAGTCCGGCGGCATCACGCAGTTCGGCGACGTCGGCGAGCCCTTCGACGCCATCACGCTCATCGAGGTCATCGAGCACCTCCGCCCCGACGAGATCGTCGGCCTCTTCTCCGAGTTCGATCGCGTCCTCAAGCCGGGCGGCATGCTCATCGTCACCACGCCGAACTACACGTCGACGTGGCCGGTCCTCGAGCAGATCCTCAACCGCATGTCGGACGTGAGCTACGAGGAGCAGCACATCACGCGCTTCAGCTACTTCTCGTTCGAGCGGCAGCTCGCGAAGATCATCCCGCGCGTCATGCACGACTACGACATCGAGCTGAAGACGACGACGCACTTCCTCAGCCCGTTCCTCGCCGGGCTCTCCTACGAGATCGCCCGCGGGCTCGCCCGCGCGGTCCCGCACTCGAGCTGGAGCTCGCCGCTCGGCAATCTCATCCTGACCGTGCTGCGGAAGAAGAAATGAGCAAGGAGCGCCGCGACTGGCTCATCGCCGGCGCGCTCCTCGCGTTGGGGACGTTCTGCTACGCGTTCTTCGTCGTCCAGGACTACTCCGGCCCGCTCATCGGCCCCGAGGACTACGACAACCAGTTCCGCGGCGACGCGAACTACTACGAGTTCCTCGGCTACTACGTCCACGACCACTGGCACTTCGGCCTCGATCCGATCTCCTTCTTCACGAAGGACGTCGGCTACCCGTACGGCACGCACATCGGCATGCTGTCGTGGTGCCCCGAGCGCGATCTCTTCAGCGCCGGGCTCCTCGGGCTCTTCGGCGTCGGCCCGTGGGTCCAGCTCCACTGCACCCTCGGCGCGATGGTGGGCGCGGTCGGCGTGGCGCTCGTCATGCGCCCGCAGGTCGGCATCCTGCGCGGCGCGCTCATCGGCTACGCCGGCTCGTTCATGGCGTTCTATGCATGGTACAAGTATCCGTACCACGTCAACATGGTCCCCATTCACTGGGTGATCATCAGCATCGCCGCCGACGCCGTCACGATCCGCCTCATCGCCGAGGGCAAGCGCATGAGCGCGCCCTTCGTGATCTTCCGCGCCGCGTTCATCGCGCTCTCGATGGGCCTCGACCTCGGCTACATCGCCGGCTTCTCGCTCATGTCGCTCACGATCACGACGATGTGCGCGTGGGGCGAGCTCGGCAAGCGCGACCGCCGCATCCTCGGGCGCTTCCGCCTCGCCTTCCCGGAGGACTTCTGGGGCGAGCTCAAGGCGAAGGAGAACCGCCTCGCCACCGCGGCCGCCACCGTCCTCCTCCTCTACGGCGTCCTCTTCATCCTCCCGCTCGCGGTCGCCATCTTCCGCGACACGCGCACGTACCCGATGACGGACACGGGCGGCAATTTCTGGGCGAGCTGGTTTCACGCCCTCTTCCCGTACTTCCCGGGCACGCACCCGAACTCGCAGATCGTGAAGGCCCTGTTCGGCAAGGACGAGGGCACGGGCGAGTACACGCCGGGCTACACGCTCCTCCTCGCGTGCATCGTGGGCGTCGTGCTCGCGCACCGCCGCAGCCTCGGCCCGCGCATCAAGCCGCTCCTCATCACGGCGCTCCTCGTCTTCGCCTACCACCCGCGCTGGTGCAAGACGCTCGGCATCTTCCCCTGGTTCGCCTACTTCCGCGTGGCGGGCCGGGGCACGGTCGTCCTCCCCATCCTCCTCGCGCTCATCGGCGGCGCGATGGAGGACTGGCCGAAGCTCGCGAAGCGCGCGCTCGTGGTGCTCGGCATCATCGAGGTCGTCGTCGCCACCTCGATGGTGAGCGAGTACCGCCCCTACAAGCTGAGCGCGCAGCAGAAGGAGTACTTCTCGACCGTCAAGGCGGCGAAGGGCGAGGCGCTGATGGAGTGGCCCTTCTGCATCGCCAGCGCGAACGTGATCATCACCCACGAGCTCTGCCCGTATTACAAGATCACCGCCACCGGCTACGCGTACCGCCGCTTCGACAACAAGGCGCGCGTGAGCATCTATCTGAGCCGCGTCGGCAAGCACCAGTTCGACCAGTTCCTCGACGACGGCTGGGAGAGCATGTTCATGACCGACGATCCGAACCGCGACGACTCGAAGCACGAGACGCGCTGCTTCGACGACGAGCAGTGGGCGCGCTTCGATCGCCTCTACAAGAACCACGACTTCGCGGGCCTGCAGATCTACCCCGACCGCCTCCTCCCGGAGTGCGTCGAGAAGTTCCACGAGCGCTACGGCAAGCCGCTGATCACGACGCGCCTGCCGCGCCTCGGCCCCGTCGAGTTCATCCCAAGGCAGCCTTGAGCGCGCGCCCCCGGTCGGCTAAGTGAGCAGCCTCGTGGCGGCCTCGGCCCCGCACGTCCCCGTAGCTCAGCTGGATAGAGCATCGCTTTCCTAAAGCGGTGGTCGCAGGTTCGAATCCTGCCGGGGACGCCAACTCGAGCGGCGACGCTACTGCCGGCAGGCGGCGCCGGGGCCCGAGACGTTGCCGACGTTGACCCAGTTCCCGGACTGGTCGCAGAGGAACGCGCGCGGGCCCTCGCAGCGAACCTGCATGAAGCTGCACTGCGAGCTCGCCGTGCCGGGATCGGTCGTAGGGGTCTCCGATGGGTCGGCGGAGGAGTCGGCGGGGTTCGGGCTCGTGCTCTCCGAGGGGTCCGCCGATGGCGACTCCTCCGGTGGCTCGTCGCTACCGGTGCCGGTGAAGTCGACCGCAGACGTGGGATCCGGCGCGCTCGTGGAGGTCGGCTCGAAGTCGCTCGGGCTCGACGAGTCATCGAGGCCGGGCTCCTCGACGCCGTCGAGGTGACTCTCCGCGCTCCCCTCTCTCCGGGGGCGCGGGCGCGGCGCAGCCGTACGTGACGAAGCCAAGGAGGATCGCGAAGGCGGGGACCGAACGAAGTTGCATCATGCATCCACGCAGTGCAATCGCGAGGCCGCTCGAATGCATGCATTGCACATGCATTCGCGCCGACCTCGACGCGCGGCGAGCGCTCCGAGCGCATGTGCGATGGCTAGACGCCTGCTCACACGCGGGCGGATTTCTACGAGAGGCGCGCTCGAGCGGGCGGTTTTCGCGCGTGACGGGCGGGCCTTCAGCTTTTGCGCAAGCTGGCGGTGAGGCGACCATGATCGATCCTGGCGGGCCGACCGGGCGTGCCTACATCGCCCCACCGACAAAAACTTGGGACCCCAACGAAAGGCGACCCAGGTCAATGCGGCTCGCCGGGTTGAGACGCGAAATGGCGGCCGACCACAGACCGGTTCTCGGGCCTCGAAAGCCTCCCAGAAGACCCAACGGAGACTTCGGAATTTTGCCCCTGGGGCCAAAGATGCCGCCCCGATGCAGTTTGGCCGTCTTCTCTCCGCCGCCGCTCTCGTGCTTCTCGCCGCGTGCGCCGGCACGCCCGAGAGCGTTGGCTCCCAGTCTCACGCCGACACCGACGGCACCCAGCCGGCCGCGAACGCGCCGAGCACCATCACGCTCCGCATCGTCGCGTCCAACACGACGAGCGGCAACCTGCAGTCGTACGACCCGGGCGACGGCCAGCGCATCCTCCAGGCGCTGAAGCCGGACGTCGCGCTCATGCAGGAGTTCAACTACGGGAACAACAGCCCGGAGGCGATCCGCGCGTTCGTCGACACGACCTTCGGCTCCGAGTTCTCGTACTACCGCGAGACGGGCCACGCGCAGATCCCGAACGGCATCGTGAGCCGCTACCCGATCATCGACGGCGGCTACTGGGCGGACCCGCAGACGAGCACGCGCAGCTTCGCGTACGCGCACATCGATCTCCCGGGCGACCACGACCTCTGGGCCATCAGCGTCCACCTCCTCACGTCCGGCGCGAGCCGCCGCTCGGCGGAGGCGCAGGCGATCGTCGGTCAGATCCGCGCCACCGTCCCCGCGGGCGACTACGTCACCATCGGCGGTGACTTCAACACGGGCTCCCGCACCGAAGGCTGCGTGCAGACGCTCGGTCAGGTCTTCAAGGTCACGGGCCCCTTCCCGGCCGACACGCGCGGCAACGGCGACACGAGCGCCTCGCGCAACAAGCCGTACGACTGGGTCCTCGTCAGCCGCGACCTCGACGCGCTCCAGGTCCCCGCGCAGCTCGGCGGTCTCACCTTCCCGAGCGGCATCGTGTTCGACAGCCGCAACTTCGACCCCATCGGCAACGTCACGCCGGTCCGCCGCGGAGACAGCGGCGCATCGAACATGCAGCACATGGCGGTCGCGCGCGACTTCGCCATTCCGGTGCCGGCGCCGGTCGTCCCGACCGAGCCGTCGACGACGGAGCCCACGGTCGAGCCGACGCTCGAGCCGCCGCCGACGAACAACGTGAACAACACGCGCGCTACGCCTCCGTCATCGCCCTGATCTGCGTCTTGCGCTGCTGAAAGCGCTCCTCGATCGCGGCGCGCACCGCCTGCACGGTGTGAGCGTCGGCCGTCTTCGGATGGCCGCACGCGAACGGCGGCGCTGGGTCGTACTCGATCTCGAGCTGCGCCGCCTTTGCGCGGCCTTCGCCCGCTGTCTCGGCGAGGATGGTGAGGCCGAAGTCGATGCCCGCCGTCACGCCGCCGGCCGTGATGCGGTTGCGATCGACGACGACGCGTCCGTCTGCGAGCTCGGCGCCGAACATCGGCAAGAGCTCGCGAAATCCCCAGTGCGACGTCGCCCGGTAGCCCTTCAGGAGGCCCGCTGCGCCGAGGATGAGCGAGCCCGTGCACACGCTCGTGACCCACTTGGCGCGCTCGCCGTGGTCGCGGACGAAGCGCAGCACGCCCTCGTCCTGCATGACCGGGATCTGACCGCGCCCGCCGGGCACGAAGACGAGGTCGAGCGGCGGGCACGCCTCGAGCGTGGTCGAGGGGACGAGCGTGAGGCCCGAGTCCGCGCGCACGGGATCGGTGGTCTTCCAGACGGTGTGTACGGTCGCGTCCGGGATGCGCGCGAAGAGCTCGAACGGCCCCGTGAGATCGAGCTGGGTGAGCGCCGGGTAGAGGAGCATGCCGATGTGGAGCGTCATGACCGGAGGATGCCTCGCGCGGCCGCTGGCAGCCATGACGCAGATCGTCTATTTTCTGCCAATGGCTGGCCGGCGGGTCCTCGTCGTCGTCTTCGAGGGCGTGCAGTCGCTCGACGCGGTCGGGCCCGCGGAGGTCTTCGGCACCGCTGGGCGCGAGCGCCCGGCAACGCGCTACGATGTCCGCCTCGTCTCCCGGCGCGGCGGGCCGATCGCGACGTCCACCGGCTTCGAGCTGTCGACCGCCCGCTTGCCCGTCGTCCGCGCGAGCGATCGCGTGATCGTCGCCGGCGGGCATGAGGCCGCCGTCCGCTCCGCCTTGAAGGACGACGTGCTCCGGCGCTGGCTCCAGCGCGCGGCGAAGAGCGCGCATGCGGTCGCGTCCGTCTGCTCGGGCGCGTTCCTGCTCGCCCACGCCGGCATCCTCGACGGCCTCCGCGCGGCGACGCACTGGGACTCGTGCGATCGCCTCGCCGCGTTTCGCCCGGCGGTGGAGGTCGATCGCGACGCGATCTTCGTCCGCGAAGGCCGCGTGTGGACCTCGGCGGGCGTGACCACGGGCATCGACATGGCGCTCGCGATGGTGGAAGACGACCACGACGCGAAGCTCGCCGACGCCGTGGCCGCGAGGCTCGTCCTCTACGCGCGCCGCCCGGGCTTTCAATCCCAGTTCAGCGACGCGCTCGTCGCGCAGACGAGCGCTCACGATCCGCTCGGGCCCGCCATCGCGTGGGGCCGAACGCACCTCGCGGACGCGACCATCGAGTCGCTCGCGAAGCACGCGGGCATGTCGCTCCGCACGTTCCATCGCCGTTGCCTCGCCCTCCTCGGGACGACCCCGGCGAAGCTCCTCGAGCGGCTCCGCGTCGAGCACGCGCGCGCCCTCCTCGGCAGCGGCGAGGCGTCGGCCAAGACGGTGGCGGCGCGCTCCGGCTTCGGCACGCCGGCGCGCATGAACCGCGCGTTCACGCGCGAGCTCGGCGTGAAGCCGCGCGAGTACCGCCTCCTCTTCGGCCGCTGACCCGCGTTCCGCGAGACGGCGCGGAGGGACTGACGTATCGTCGAGAGATGCGCCACGTCCTTCCTCTTCTCGTCGTCGCCGGCACCCTGACCGTCATCGCATGCAGCAGTGACGAGACGAAGTCCCCAGGCGGCAGCGGCACCATCGCGCCCCTCGGCGATGGCGGCGGCGGCGACAGCGGGGATGACAACAGCGGCTTGAACGAGGACTGTAGCGGCGCCGCCGGCCTCGACTGCACCAAGCAAACCGCGCACGCCAAGGAGGCGGGCTGCAAGAAGTTCGATGAGGCTCGGTTCAAGAAGGACTGCGAATCGCAGAACTGCGGCACGCCCCTCAGCTGCGAGAAGCAGCAGAAGGACCTGAACGACTGCCTCCTGAAGGAGCCCGTCGCGTGCAAGAGCGACAACGTCGATACCGACGTCCCCGCCGCTTGCGACGGCGTCAACAAGGCGCTCTTTACCTGCCTGACCGACCTCTGAGCGCCGTCCAGGGCGCCGAGGTCAGTAGGGGACGGCGGCGCTCGCCTCGCGGCGGCGCTGGCGGGCCTTGAGCTCCGGGCTCTCCGCGACGGCCATGCCGATGAGGCGCATGCCCTCGAGGAAGTGCTTCATGCCCATCTGGATGAGCTGCGGGTTCGCGTCGCCCACGTCCGGGAAGCCGAGCTCGTTGGCCTTCACGCGGCCCCAGTTCGCGAAGAGCTTGCCCCACGGGCTCTCGAGCACGGGCGCCATCTTCTCCTTCGCGAAGCGCGGGTACCAGAACATGTCGTGGTACGTGACGCTGGCGACGTACGCCCACGGCGCGAGCCAGGTCTTGAGGGACCACTCGACCGGCTTCTTCAGCGGGCCCCAGTAGATGCGGTGCTGGTTGCGCGAGGCGAACGTCATCTTCTTGAACGGGCCGTCGAAGTGCCAGTTCTCCTTCGCCGCCTCGACGTCGCCGACGATCTCGATGTCGCGCACGTCGCCGCAGCCGAGGCCCTGCTCGTGGCCGAGGCGCACGAACTTGCAGTCCGCCATCGGGTCCATGCCCATCAGCTTCGCCGCGACCGCGTCGATCGCGACCTGATCGCTCGACGCGAGGATGATGTCCTTCGCGTACGGGATCATGCAGCGCGGGCCCGGGCCGTCGCCGGCGAACGTGCCGTCCATGACCGCGAAGACACCCTTGTGGATCTTCTTCTGGATCATGAGGAGGTCGACGAGGGTCTCGTGGATGACCGGGTGGGTCCAGTGGCGGTGCTCGTTGAGGAGGCCGCCGAACGCGTTCTTCATCGCGCCCGTCGTGGTCGTGAAGATGTGCGTCTTCACGGTCGGCAGGTGGATGATGTTCTCGCCGATGAAGCGCTTCGGGATCGAGAAGCCCTTCGGATAGACCTCGTTCAGGCAGAGGAACTTCTTCGTCAGATCGCCGACCGCCTCGCGAACGTCGATCCACTCCTCGCCTTCGTAGAGGTGGACGTTGCGGAGGCCGTGCGCGTTGACGACGTCGATCTGCTTGTTCTCGCGCTCGCCCAGGTGCGCGTCGATGACGACGGTGCGGTTGTGGCACGCGTGGATGAGATCCTTCGAGTACCCGTCGCGGAGCATCGCCTTGATGACGCCGTCGAGCTGCCAGGGCACCGTCGACGAGCCCGGGTAGAAGAAGTGCCACGAGATGTTCACCTTGAGACCGGTGTCCGCCTGCTTGTCGACGACCTGCTGGTAGCCAGCGAGGTTCATGAGGCGGTGGTAATCCTCGAGGACGGTTGCCGGCTTCGTTTTGAGAACGGCGACGACGGACTTGGGCATGGCTCTGGAAGTAGTGCCAACCGCGTCCCGCGTCCATCGGGTTTCGCCTCGAAACGTCGGAAATCGCGGGTGAACGGTCGGGGCAAAAGGCCACGGACGCCCGGCGAGGCCGCTCCCTCGGGGCGCCCCCGCGCCGCCGCGGGCCACATCGATCGGCGCGCTGGCCATTCATGGGATCCCATGCTCTGGCGGAGGCGCTCGGCTGAGCCTGCACGGCGAGCGCGGCGCCTGCGACCGCCCGTGTCGCGAAGGTGTGTATGGCTTGTGGGTAAGTCGTGCGAGAACCGGTGCAGAGACCTCAGGGAGGCGCTTCGAACCGGTTTTTCCGGGCTCTCGGGGTAGCGAGCGCCGCTGTGTCGGGCTATCGGTACCGGTCTCCATGTCGCGGATCCTTTTCGAAAGCTCGAGCGCAGAAGACCGCATCGAGCGCGCGGTCCGCTGGCTCGCGGAGCGCGACGAAGCACACGTCACGATCGTCGGCGCGACGCTCGACGCCGCAGCCGAGGTCTGTCGCCGCGCCGTCGTGCTCCGCGGCAAGGGCTCCCTCGGGTGGACGCGCACCACGCTCTCGGGCGCCGCCGCCTCTCTCGCGCGCACCGAGCTCGCGCGGCTCGGCCTGGCGCCCGCCTCTCCCCTCGCCCTCGAGGCCATCTGCGCGCGTGTCGTTCACGACTCCGATCATGCGCTCGGGCGTCTCTCGCCCATCGCGGATCGCCCGGGCCTGCCGCGCGCCCTCGCGCGCACCATCGGAGAGCTGCGGCTCGCGCGACTGCCCGAGATCGAAGACGAGGACCTGGCGAGGCTCCTCGCCGCCTACGAGAAGGAGCTCGCCTCCGCGCAGCTCGCCGACCGCGCACAGACGCTCGAGCTCGCGGCCAAGCTGGCCCGCCCGGACGACGCGATCTGCTTCATCGACGTCCCGCTCGAGCACGCCGCCGAACGCGACTTCGTGGCCGCGCTCGCGGCGAAGCAGCTGCTCGCGGTCGTGCCCACCGGAGACGACCGCGCGCTCGACCTGATGAAGGCGGCGCTCGGCAAGAAGGCCACCCTCGAGACCTCCACCTCCGATCGCCCGCTGGCGCGCCTCCAGCGGGGCCTCTTCACCACGGGCGAGGTCCACGACGTCTCTCCCCACTCGCTGCCGAGAGACGCCGTCACGGTCCTCTCCGCGCCCGGCGAGAACCGCGAATGCGTGGAGATCGCACGCATCATCCTCACCGAGGCCAAGCGCGGCACCCCGCTCGACCGCATGGCCGTCATCCTCCGCGCCCCGGCCTACGGCTCGCACGTGCAGGAGGCCTTTCGCCGCGCGAAGATCCCCGCGTTCTTCGCCCGCGGAACGAAGCGCCCGGATCCGAGCGGCCGCGCCTTCCTCGCCCTCCTCGCGTGCGCGGCGGAGGGGCTCTCCGCCTCCCGCTTCGCGGAGTATCTCTCGCTCGGCGAGGTCCCCGACGACGAGGACGGCGCGCCGCCCGCCGCGGCGCCGCGCGCCGAGCGCGTCGCCGTCGGCGACGACGACGTGCTGCGCGCGATGGTCGGCGCCGTGGAAGAGCCGCCGCCGCCGAGCGCGCCGCCCAGCATCGCCGAGGAAGACAAGGCGGTCGCGGCCGGCACGCTTCGCGCGCCCCGGCACTGGGAGCGCCTCCTCGTCGAGGCCTCCGTCATCGGCTCTGCCAAGCGGTGGCGCTCGCGGCTCGACGGCCTCGCGAAGAAGCTCGAGGACGACATCGCGGCCTACCGCCGGAAGAACGAGGAGAACCTCGCCGAAGGCTCGGGCCGCGAGCTCGCCGCCCTCGAGGCGCTGCGCCGCTTCGCGCTCCCCCTCATCGACGACCTCGACGCGCTTCCGCAGACGCAGACCTGGGGCAAGTGGATCGACGACCTCGGCGCGCTCGCCACGCGCGCGCTTCGTCATCCCGATCGCGTCCTCGCCGTCCTGTCCGAGCTCGCCCCGATGTCCAAGGTCGCCGACATCGCCATCCGCGAGGTCCGGCTCGTCCTCGAGAGCCGCCTCTCCCAGCTGATGGTGCCGGAGACCGGGCGCCGCTACGGCAAGGTCTTCGTCGCCACCACGGACGAGGCGCGGGGCCTCACGTTCGACGTCGTCTTCGTGCCCGGCCTCGCCGAGAAGATCTTCCCGCAGAAGGTCGTGGAGGACCCGCTCCTCCTCGATCAGGCGCGCCTCAAGCTGGTCGGGAGCTCGGGGCTGCTCATCACGAATCAGGAGCGCACCGACAAGGAGCGCCTCGCGCTTCGCCTCGCGGTCGGCGCCGCCACGCGTCGCGTCGTGCTCTCGTATCCGCGCGTCGACGTCGAGCAAGCGCGCCCGCGCACGCCATCGTTCTACGGCCTCGAGGTCCTCCGCGTCGCGGAGGGGCGCCTCGGCGACTTCGAGCAGCTCGCGAAGCGCGCCGCCCTCACCGCCGACGCGCGTATCGGCTGGCCCGCGCCGCGCAAGCGCGAAGACGCGATCGACGAGGCAGAATACGACCTCGCGCTCCTGCAAGACGTTCTCGAGAAGGACGAGAACGAGGTCAACGGCGAAGGTCATTACCTCGTCGGCGAGAGCTCGAATCCGCACCTCACACGAGCGCTTCGCTTCCGCTACATGCGCTGGGACGCCCAGAAGATGACGCGCGCCGACGGCCTCGTGAAGCCGACGGGCATCGCGCTCGAGGCGATCCGCCACCATGGGCTCGCCCATCGCTCCTTCTCCCCCACCGCGCTGCAGAACTTCGCGGCCTGCCCGTATCGCTTCCTCCTCTCCGCGGTCCACAAGCTCGCGCCCCGCGAGGAGACCGCCGCCATCGAAGACATGGATCCGCTGACGCGCGGATCACTCACCCACGACGTGCTCTTCCATCTCCTGAGCGAGCTCGCGGAGAAGAAGATGCTCCCGCTGAAGACGTCGTCGCTCGAGGCGGTGCGCGTCCGTCTCGACGAGGTCCTCGGGCAGATCGCGGCGGACTATCGCGATCGGCTGAGCCCCGCCATCGGCCGCGTCTGGGACGACGCGATCGCGAGCATCGCCGCGGATCTCCGCGAGCAGATCCGCAAGATGGCGGAGGAGACGGAGTGGACGCCCGCCCACTTCGAGCTCTCGTTCGGCCTCAAGGACCGGCGCGATCAGGACTCGAGGAGCACCGACGAGCCCGTGACGATCGAAGGCGGCCTCCGCCTGCGCGGGTCGATCGACCTCGTGGAGCGGAGCCGCACGGGCTCGCTCCGCGCGATGGACTACAAGACAGGCAAGGTCCGCGCGACGGAAGACACCGTGATCGGCGGCGGCGAGACGCTCCAGCCCGTCCTCTATGCGCTCACCCTCGAGAAGCTCTTCCCGGGGACGCGTGTCGAGGAGGGCGTCCTCTACTACTGCACGTCGACCGGAGACTTCAAACAGGTGCCGGTCCGCCTCGACGACCACGCGCGTAGCGCGGCGAAGGTGCTCGCGGCCACGATCGGCAACGCCCTCGAGATGGGCTCGTTGCCGGCGGCCCCGAAGATCGAGAAGAAAGGCAGCGCCTGCACCTGGTGCGATTTCAAGCCGATCTGCGGTCCGTACGAGGAGATCCGCACGAAGAAGAAGCCCGCCGAGGGCCCGTTGAAGGCGCTCGCGCAGCTGAGGAAGATCAAATGAACCTCGTCGACGCGGAAGCGCGGGAGCGCATCAAGAACGACCTCGCCTCGACGCTCATCGTCGAGGCCGCCGCCGGCACCGGCAAGACGACGGCGCTCGTCGACCGCATCCTCTCGCTCCTTCGCACCGGCGCCTCCACGCTCGCGAGCGGCCAGAACGATCTCGTCGCCGTCACCTTCACAGAGAAGGCGGCCGGCGAGATGAAGCTCCGCCTGCGCACCGAGATCGAGCGCGTCCGGGCGAACGTCTCCGGCGACGAGCGCGAGCGCCTCGACCACGCGCTCGAGCAGCTCGAGGCGGCGCGCATCGGGACGATTCACGCGTTCTGCGCCGACATCCTGCGAGAGCGCCCCGTCGAGGCGCGCATCGATCCGCTCTTCGAGGTCGCCGCGGAAGACGAGCAGGAGCGCCTGTACGACGAGGCGTTCACCGCGTGGTTCCAGGCCACGCTCGCGAAGGACTCGAAGGAGGTGCCGGGCGTCACGCGCGTGCTCCGCCGGGCGACGCGCGAACGCGACCAGGACGGCCCGCGCGTGGCCCTGCGCAAGGCGGGCCGAAACCTCGTCGAGCAGCGAGACTTCCCGACCCCTTATGCGCGTCCCGATTTCGATCGCAGCGCCGCGCTCGACGGGATCCTCGTGAAGCTGAAGGAGCTCGGCGGGCTCCACGCCAAGGGCTTCGCCGACAGCTGGCTCACCAAGTCACTACGCGAGATCTGGCGCGTGGGCTGGGAGATCGAGCGCCGCGAGGAGACCGGCGAGCCGCGCGACTACGACCAGGTCGAGGCCGCGCTGCGCACGCTCCAGCGCCAGCGGCTCTGGGGCTGGAAGGGCTCGGGGCAGTTCTTCAACAAGGCGGAGGGGATCACCCGTCAGGAGGTGCTCGACCGTCGCGCGAAGGCGAAGGAAGACCTCGACCACGTGCTCGACGGCGCCGACGCCGACCTGGCGGCCGCGCTTTGCCGCGAGCTCCGTGGCATCGTCGACGTGTACGAGGCGATGAAGCAGAAGACGGGGAAGCTCGACTTCCTCGACCTCCTCGTCCTCACGCGTGATCTCCTCCAGCGAGACGCGTCTGTCCGCGCCGAGCTGCAGAAGCGATTCGGCGCCCTCCTCATCGACGAGTTCCAGGACACCGACCCGCTCCAGGCCGACATCCTGTTCTTGCTCGCGGCCGACGATCCGAACGAGAAGGACCCGAGCCTCGCGCACGCGTCGCCGGGGAAGCTCTTTCTCGTCGGGGACCCGAAGCAGTCCATCTACCGGTTCCGCCGGGCCGACGTGTCCTTCTACGAGAGCATCAAGTCGCGCCTCGAGAAGAGCGGCGCGTCGACCCTGCAGCTCAGCACGAGCTTCCGCTCCGCGCCGTCGATCCAGGCGCTCGTGAACGCCGCGTTCGAGCCGCTCATGCCGAGACGGGACCCGGGCGCGAAGCACGAGAAGATGCGCTCGCAGGCCAGTACGTGCCGCTCTCGCCGTTCCGCGCCGAGCCGGCGGACCGCCCGACCGTCATCGGGCTGCCGGTCCCGTGTACGGCGACTACGGCAAGATCGTCCAGTGGCAGATCGAGGAGTCGTATCCGGTCGCGGTCGGCGCGTTCGTGGACTGGCTCGTCAATCACAGCAAGTGGACGATCACGGAGCGCGGCGAAGGCGGGCCGGTGCCCATCCGCTCGCAGCACGTCTGCCTTCTCTTCAAGCGCCTCCAGAGCTTCGGCGCCGACATCACGCGGCCCTACGTGCGCGCGCTCGAGGCGCGGCGCATCCCGCACGTGCTCGTCGGCGGGCGCAGCTTCCACGAGCGCGAAGAGGTCATCGCTCTCCGCAACGCGCTCGCCGCGATCGAATGGCCGGACGACACCTTCTCCGTCTACGCCACGCTCCACGGCCCGTTCTTCGCGCTCGGGGACGACGCGCTCCTCGCGTTCCGGCACCAGCAGAAGCACCTGCACGCCCTGCGCAAGCGGGACGAGGCGAAGCTCGACGAGCTGACGAAGCCCGTCGCGGACGCGCTCGATGTGCTGAAGAAGCTGCACTACGACCGAAATCGCACCGCCATCGCCGACACCATCGCGCGCCTGCTCGAGTCCACGCGCGCTCACGCGGGCGTCGCCATCTGGCCGGCGGGCGAGCAGGCGCTCGGCAACATCCTCCGCGTGCTCGACATGGCCCGCCGCTTCGAGCAGAACGCGGTGACGTCGTTCCGCGCGTTCGTGCTCCGTCTCGAGGAAGACTCCGACCGCGGCGGCGTGAACGAGGCGCCCGTCGTGGAAGAGGGCACCGACGGCGTGCGCATCATGACCGTCCACAAGGCGAAGGGCCTCGAGTTCCCCGTCGTGATCCTCGTCGACCCGACCGCGAACGCGACGTTCCGCGAGCCGACGCGCTACGTCGATCCGGCGCGGAAGCTCTGGGCGGTGCCGCTCTGCGGGGCCGCGCCGCGCGAGCTCATCGAGCGGCGCGAGGAGATCCTCCAGCAAGACCTGGAGGAGGCGCATCGCCTGCTCTACGTCGCCACCACGCGGGCGCGCGAGCTCCTCGTGGTGCCCGTCGTCGGCGACGATCGCGACGACGACGACGGCAAGAGCTGGCTCGCCCCGCTCTCGCCCGTGCTCTACCCGCTGCCGGAGGCACGCCGCGCCGCCGCGAAGGCGCCCGGGTGCCCGCCCTTCGGGGACGACACGGTGCTCTACCGCCCCGACAACGTCGAGAGCCTCAAGGCCGAGTGGTCGGTGCAGCCGGGACTCCACACGCCCGCGCATGGCGAGCACAAGGTCGTCTTCTGGGATCCGAGCAAGCTCGATCTCGATCGCGAGGACGCGGCGGGGCTCCGTCATCAGCGCGTGCTCACGAAGGGGCCCGCCGCTGCGCAGAGCGAGCTTCAGCACGACGAGTGGAAGACGGAGCGCGGCGTGACGCTGGCGAAGGCGGCCTCGCCGTCGATGCGCATCCGCACCCCGACGGACGCGAAGGACGCGGACGATCCGGTCCCGCCCGGGATCGAGCTCGCCGCGACGGAGGCCACGCGCGCCGCGCGCCCGCACGGCAAGCGGTTCGGTATCCTCGTGCACGCCGTGCTCGCGGCGGTGCCGCTCGACGCCGACGACTCCCTCCTCGCTGACGTCGCGCGCATCCAGGGGCGGCTCGTCGGTGCGACGGAAGAAGAGGTGGCGGCGTCGCGCGACGCGGTGCGGGCCGCGCTCGCTCATCCGTTGATGCTCCGCGCGAAGGCCGCGGAGCGCCTCGAGCGCGAGGTGGGATTGATGCTGCGCGAGCCGGACGGCACGCTCGTCGAGGGCGTAGCCGACCTCGCCTTCTTCGAGAAGGGCAAGGGCTGGACCGTCATCGACTTCAAGACCGACCTTGCGATGGGTGATCGCAAGGACGGCTACCAGCGGCAGATCGCGATCTACGCACGCGCGCTCACGGACGCGACCGGCGAGCCGGCGAAGGGCGTCCTGCTCTCGGTCTGACGATCACGCCATGATCGCGACGTAGGCGAACATCGGCGCGACGAGCGCCTCGGGCCCTGCCGTCGTGGCCCGCGCGCGCGCTTCGGCCGCGGCGAGGCCCTTCGTCCAGAGCCGCCACGCGTCGGCACCCGCGAGGGAGATGGTGGCAGCCGGCTTCACCTGGTCGCGCGCGCCGAGCGTCCAGCTCGCCGCTCCGCGGACGACCGTGACGTGCGTGTCGTCGACGTCGATCGCGACGGCGGCGCCGATCGGGGCGTCGACGTCGCGATACGCATGCGGCGCGCCGCGGAGAAACGTGGCGATGACGGGCGTCTGAAAGCGCGGCTCGGTGAAGCCAGGGCGGCCGAGCGCATCGCGGATCTGCTGCTGGTGATGCCAGCGCTCGGTGTACTCGCGCGCGACATCGAACCAGTTCTCGGAGACCTCCTCCCCGGCCCAGGCCACGGGATAGAGCGCGCGATCGTGCGGCGCGAGCGTGCGCAGGAGGTCGACGAGCTCCGCGTCCGTGCGCGCGAGCTGATCGACGAGCTGCCGCGGACTGAGCCGTCGCGTGACGTCCATCCATCCGCGATTCCTGTGCTGAATGAGCTCGACGAGGCCGTCCCAGTCGAGCGACCGAGGCTTCTCGTCGCCGAACCAGCCGTCGCGCTGCGACGCGAGCCGCCGCTGCGCGGTGTCGAGGAGGTGCGACGCGAGGTCCTTCACGTCACGGTCGCGATGCACGGTCGGCCTCCGCCACTCGTCGGGCGTCAGGCTCGACAGGAGCTCACGGAGGCCGATGCCTAGCTCCTCGAAGAGATGAAGCGTCTCGATCATGCCGCGACCTTAGCGCTCTTTTCGCGCAACCGCGGCGTGGAGGGTCGAAGCGACGGCGCATGCCCGTGGCGACCAAGGAGGGCCTCGAGCTCCGCGTCCCCGAGCTCGAGGCCGCGCTCGCGAAGAAGGTCTGAGCCGCGCACGCGGGTCGTGACGTCGCCGCTCAGGCGCGGCATGCTGCGTGCGACATGAAGCTCGCTCGCGTCTCCGCGCTCTCTCTGGCCCTGGTCACCTTCGGTTGCGGTCCCGACAAGCCCGCGGACATGCCCGCGAAGCCCATGACCCCGGCGCCGACGGTCGCGTCCGCGTCGCCCGTCGCCCCCCCGCCGCCGCCCGTCCTCGCGCCGCTCGACGTGGATCCGGTGGTCGCCGGCCTCGGACGCAACACGGCCGGCCCCGGCACCGACGAGCTCGCGCGCACCGGCATCGAGCGCCTCTGCGACGAGTCGATCGCGCGGGCGGAGTCGCTCCTCGGCGAGCTCCGCGCCCTCGCCGACGCCCCGGACGCCGCGCTCACGTGGGACACGACGGGCGGCAAGCTCGATCGCGCGCGCCTCGCGCTCCGCAACGCGGGCGACTTCCCCGCCCTCATGGCCGTCTCGCACCCCGACGACATCGTCCGCGAGAAGGCGAAGCTCTGCGAGCCGAAGATCGACAAGCTCGACACGAAGCTCTGGATGGACCCGGCCATCGCCAAGGTCATGAAGCGCTTCGCCGCCGCGAACGTGGGCCTCTCGGGCCCCCACAGGCGCTTCCTCGATCGCACCCTCCGCGACTTCAAGCGGAACGGCCTCGATCTCGACGCGAAGGGCCAGGCGCGCCTCCGCGAGCTCAACGAGGAGCTCACGAAGCTCTCGCTCGAGTTCGACACCAACCTCGCCGAGTCGCACCTGACGGTCGAGGCGACGGAGAAGCAGCTCGATGGCCTGCCCAAGGAGTGGATCGTCTCCCATCCGCCGAACAAGGACGGGAAGGTCGTCATCACGACCGACTATCCCGACTACTTCCCCGTCCTCACCTATGCGAAGGACCGCAAGCTCGCGCTCGACCTCTACAAGCAGTTCGAGAATCGGGCCGCGGACAAGAACGTCATCGTCATCGAGAAGATCCTCGCCCTCCGCCAGGAGCGCGCGAAGCTCCTCGGCTATGCGACCTGGGCCGACTACATCCTCGAAGACCGGATGGCGAAGACCCCGAAGACGGTCGCCGACTTCCTCGAGGGCCTCCGGAAGCACCTCGCCAAGAAGGGCAACGACGAGCTCGCCGAGTTCAAGAAGCAGCACGTGAAGCTCGGCGGAAAGGCCACCGACGACATTCCGCCTTCGGACCGGCTCTACCTCGAGGACCAGATTCGTAATGCCAAGTACGGCCTCGACTCGAAAGAGGTCAGCAAGTACTTCGAAGTCACGCGCGTGAAGACCGGGCTCCTCGAGATCACCTCGAAGATGTTCGACATCAAGTATCGCCCCGCGAAGGACGCGCCCACGTGGCACCCGGACGTCGAGGCGATGGAGGTGACGGACGCGAGCGGCAAGATCCTTGGTCGCTTCTATTTCGATCTCTATCCTCGACCGGGCAAGTACAAGCACGCGGCGGTATTTGGCATTCGCGACACGACGAAGATGCCGGACGGCTCCCGCCTCATGCCGATCGCGGCCATCGAGTGCAATTTCCCCAAGCCCGGCGGCGCGGCTCCGGCCCTGATGAGCCACCAGGACGCGGTCACCTTCTTCCACGAGTTCGGCCATGTCATTCATCACATCCTGAGCGAGTCGGAGCTCTCGTCGTTCGCCGGCACGAGCGTCGCACGCGACTTCGTCGAGTCGCCGTCGCAGATGCTCGAAGAGTGGGCGTGGAACAAGGACACGCTCGCGATGTTCGCGAAGCACCACAACACGAACCAGCCGCTGCCCGCGACGCTCCACGCCGCGATGCTTCGGTCGCGCAGCTTCGGTCGGGCGATCGCGACGCAGCGCCAGCTCTACCTCGCCGCCCTCGATCAGGCGTACCACACGCGCGCCGTGCCCTTCGACACCACCAGGGTGCTGAAGGAGATCAACGACGCGTACACGCCGTTCAAGTACGTCGAGGGCACGCACTTCCAGGCCAGCTTCGGTCACCTCATCGGCTACGACGCGGGCTACTACGGCTACCAGTGGGCGCTCTCGATCGCCCAGGACCTCTTCACCCGGTTCAAGAAGGACGGCCTCCTCAACGCGAAGACGGCCGCCGAGTACCGCGCCAACATCCTCGCTCCTGGCGACAGTGACGACGCATCGAACCTCGTCGCCAAGTTCCTCGGTCACGCTCCGAGCGACGCCGCGTACCGGGCGTTCCTGCTCGAGTAGCTCAGCTCGCAGTGCCGGCGGCGATCAGAGCGGCAAGGAAACCAAGCCAGCCAGCTGCGGCGATGATGTCGTTCCGGTTCATGACGCTGGGTGTTGCTCGGATCGTGCCATGGCGCCGATGTAGGCGACCGCCCAAAAACCTCGCAAATAGTGGCGGATCCTTGGCGGATCGCGGTCCACTTGGCCTCACCGGGCCCCGATCCGCCCGATCCAGAACGGACAGCCCCCTTGCGCACAACGTCGCTCATCACCGAGGTCCGCGCGGAAGTGCTCGATATTCCGATGCGAAAGGCCTTCGGGATCGCGGGCGGGGCGCAGGTACGGGCGCGCAACGTCCTCGTCACGCTGACCGCGAGCGGCGGCCCGGCGGCGACAACGGTCCGCGGCATCGGAGAGGGCGCGCCCTTCCCCGCCTTCAATGGCGAGACGCAGGAGCACGTGCTCGCGTCCTGCGCCGCGATCGACCTCCGCGGCGTCGACCTGCACGACACCCCGACCCTTCGCGCGCGTCTTCGCGACGCGTCGCCGTCCGCGCGCTGCGCGATCGAGACCGCGGTCGTCGACGCCCGCGCGCGACTCGCCGGTCAGCCGCTGCACGCGCACTTCGGCGCGGCGGAGGAGCTCCGCCTCGTCACCGATGTCACGATCACGACCGGCGGTGTCGACGACGCCCGCCGCGAGGCGATCGAGTATCGCGCGTTCACGACGCTGAAGATCAAGGTCGGCGGCGGCGATGTGACCGTCGACATCGCGCGGCTCCGCGCCGTGCGAGAGGCGCGGCCGGACGCGCGACTGCTGGTCGACGCGAACGCGGGCCTCTCGCTCGCCGACGCGCTCCGCTTCGCGAGCGAGACCCGCGACGCGAACATCGCGCTCTTCGAGCAGCCGGTGCGGGCCTGGGACGACCTCGTGGCCTTCCGAGCGCAGACCGGGCTTCACGTCGCCATCGACGAGTCGGTCACGTGCGCAGACGACGTGACACGCGCCAAGGAGATCGGCGCCGCGGACGCGGTGAACATCAAGATCATGAAGTCGGGCATCTTCGAGGCGCTCGCGATCGCCGAGCGCGCGGAGCAGGAGGGCATCGTGCGCATGATCGGCGGCATGGTCGAGAGCCGCCTCGCGATGGGCACCTCTGCGTGCATCGCGGCGGGCCTCGGCGGCTTCTCTTTCATCGATCTCGACACCCCGCTCTTCCTCGTCGAGGACCCGTTCACGGGCGGCTACGTCCAGAACGGTGAGCACCTGGATCTCGCGCCGATCACGCAAGGCCACGGCCTGATATCGTCACGGCGTGCGTAGGAAGGCGTTCGCTCTCGTCACGTTCGCGCTCGCCGCGTGGGCATGCTCCGACGACTACACCGATGCCGAGACGCCGCCCGCGCCGGCCCAGAACGACGCCGGTCCCACGGCGAAGAAGGACGGCGAGCCGCCGCTGACGCCGTCGAACCCGCCCGCGATCACGATCGGCAAGATCAGCGTCGCGCGAGGCGAGTCGACGCGGGCCGCGTTCGTCGTGACGCGCGGCGGCCACGAGCTGCCGCTCGACCTCGTGGCGAGCGGCCTCCCCGCGGGCATCACGGTCGCTCCGGTGAAGCTCCCCATCGACACGACGAAGGGCGAGGTCGAGATCAGCGCGGCGGTGACGACGGCGGAGGGCTCGACGACGGTGGAGCTCGCGCTCCTCGAGGGCAACACGAAGCTCGCCACCGCGGCGACGATCGTGGAGGTCGGGCCGCTCCGCGCGGGCAACCTCGATCCGGACTTCGGCAAGGGCGGCGTGGTCGATCTCGACCTCCCGCGCTCGCTCATCGCGTTCTCGGAGGATGGCACGCTCTACGTGAACGCGACCTCCGGCCTGACGCGCTGGAACAAGGACGGCACCCGCGACACGACCTACGGGCCGCTGAGCGATCTGCCGGCGTCATTCACGCCCTGGACGATGATCGCGACGGACGGCGGACAGGTCTACCTCGGCGGCTACCGCCTCGAGGGCGGCGGCGCGAAGCCCACCGTCCATCGCTCGCTCGGCACGGGCAAGGGGATCGACAAGAGCTTCGGCGCCCTCGGGACCGCCACCGTGGCGTCGGTCCCGTCCGCAAACGGGCTCTTCAACACGTTCGCGCTCGGCCTCACCCCGACCGCGCTCTATGCGGTGGTTCACCTCGAGAAAGACGGCGCCGCGCCGGGCCCGATGACGCTCGCCCGCATGTCCCTCGCCGGCGAGGCCGACACCGGCTACGGCACGAACGGCTACCTCCTGCTGCCCGTCGACTACGCCGCCCCGGAGCTGGCGTTCTTCGACCCCATCGGCGTCGACCACTTCGCGTTCGCGATCGCCGATCGCCTGGGCGGGCAGCCGTTCCTTCGTCTCTACGAGGGCACCGCGGACAAGAAGCTGACGCCGCGCCTCGGCGACTACGGCAGCGTGACCGCGGTCGCGTTCGACCCCACGACGAGCACGAGCCTCGTCGCGCGCGACAGCGACGCGGGCCTGTCCGTCCTGCGCGTCGGCGACGCCGGCACCGTCGGCAGCATCGACGCGGGCGCGACCGTCAACGCCATCGCCGTCGACGCGGAGGGTCGCCCGCTCCTCGGCGGCTGCGCCGGCAACGCCTCCAGCTGGGTGCGCTACCTCCCCGACGGCGGCGTCGACCCCACGTACAAGAGCAGCACCACGCGGGAGATGAAGTGCGTCCTCGCCGCCCGCGTGACCGAGAAGTACATCTATCTCGCCGGCACCGGGGGCACGCCCGAGAAGCTCCGCCTCGCCCGCCTCGTGCGCTGATCGAGCCGGTCGCTATTCGTTCGGATCGGTCATGTCGATCGACGGCGCGAGCGACACGCGCCCGCCCACGTCGACGCCGCGAAGCTCGAACGTCGAGAGCCGGCCGTCGCCGTTCGCATCGCCGTGCGCGCGGACGACGAGCGCCTTCTCGCTCGACTCGTACATGTATTGAAACGTTTGCGGCTCCGTCAGCTGGAATTGCTGACCAGGAGCTTGGTGGGTATGCCCCGCTGCGCCTCGCCTTCCACGCTACTTCTTCGGTTCGACCGTGAAGAAGTTCCCGACGAGGCGCTTGCCGAACTGATCGAAGGCGTCGGTGGCCATCGCCTCGTAGACCTTCTCTTCCGCCTCGCCCGGCCCCGGTATGGGGCCTTCGTCCTTGTGGAGGACCTGGAGCGGCGGGACCTTCGGCAGATCGAACTTGAACTTGTAGGGCTTGGTGTCGCCCGGGATCATGAACTGAGCATCGAAGCTCATGTTCAGCCCCACGTAGCTGCCGCGAGGACGATTGCTCACGTAGTTCGCGCCCACCCACTCCACGCCGTGCGTGATGTAGAGCGTGGGCACCTTCGGCTCCGGGAGGTCCGCCTCCGTGACCACGTTGCCCATCGTCACTTCGAAGAGCTCCGCCGCGAGGCCTGCGTCGAACTGACCGGCCACGCTCTTGCCGAGCGTCGCCTCGCGCGTGATGTTGTGGCGATCGTCGAAGAACTTCGACGGGTACGTGATGACGCCCATGAACGTGGGCGACTTGAGGATGAACTGGTCGGCGCGCTCGAGGGTGGGATTGGGCTTTCGCTTGAAGCGGACCTCGACCTTCGAGCCGTTCTTCTCCGCCCAGCCGAAGAGGCGCTCGATGAAGGCGACCGCGGCCGCGTCCTTCTTGGGCGCCTTCTTCTTGTAGGACTCGAGCTCGCGCGTGTAGACGGCATGCACCGCGGCTCGATACTCCGGCTCGATCCCGTGCTCCGGATAGCGCTTGTTGAACTCCTCGAGCGCCGCCAGAGTGCCCGGCTCCTTCGCCTTCTCGAGCGCCGCGAGCATCGCCGCGCGGATGGCCGCGTTCATCTCCGGCGCGATCTTCGAGTTCGGGTGCTCCGCCTTGTACTTGAGCAGCGGGTCGACGTTGCCCGACACCTTCGCGTCCACGAGCTCCGCGCGCGGCAGGAGGATGTCGCCGACCTCCTCCTTGTGGCTCGAGCCGTGGAGCATGTAGAGGCGGTACGTCGGCGTGTCGTTCACCTGCGTCGCGCGCGCGTACATCTTGTTGTCGCTGCCGCGGTTGCGAAGGGCCCAGATCGTGGGGCCGAACACGAGCGCGACGCCGGCCGCGATCACGGGACCGAGCTTGCCCCAAGGGGGGCGCTTCATCTCGTACTGATCCGTCGGACCGACCGGGCTGGCGAAGCGCGGGTTGTGGAGCGGGTCGACGGCGACGAGCTCCTTCGGATCCTCCGTCGCGTTCGCGTGCATCGCGCGATCCCGCGCCGCCTGCACCTCGCTCACGATCTCCTGTCCCTTGGACGGGTTCGTCAGCGGAAACAGGAAGGAATGCCCGCCCGCGAAGGCGATGCGGATCGACGTGCCTTGCACCTCGACGGTGGTGAGGTCCCGCGTCTCGTAGACCTTGAACTGGTCGTCGCGGGCGTCGATCAGACAAGCCGGAAAGAGATAGATGCCGGCGGAGTACGGGAGCGCTCGCTCGCGCACCACCCGAGCGAACGCCTGGATGAGCCCGAAGCCGAGGCCGAAGATGAAGAGGAAGTAGAGCGGGATCGCCTTGGCGCTGTGGAGCGACAAGGTGGACTCGAGATCGCCGAAGGAGATACGCGCCGTGACGATGAGCCCGACGAAGGAAACCGCGGAAATCGCGAGCCAGCGCAGCTTGGTCGACGTGCCGCCGCGCGACGCCAGGATCGGCGCGGGCGGGAACCCGCTCATGACCGAACCGACGAAGCGGTCCTGGATCGCGCGGGGGAGCGTGTAAAAGTCGACGGCTTTCATGCGGAGGAGGGTCCGGAGGTACTACCCGATCCGAGAAGTCGGCCGCTCGTCACCGGCGACGAAGGGCCCCCGCATCCTATCAGGCGTCGTCGAGGTGAACGAGATTCCGTGCAAGTTCTGCGAGACCGGCAAGATCCTCCACCGCCCCGCCGAGATGCGGGGTGGCGATGGCGGAGCCGCCCTCGCCTGCATCCATGCGTAGACGCGAGAGCAAATCGCGATCGCGCCGGGCCCGCCAGCGCTCGCCGTCGGCGAGCTGACCGAGCTTTCGTAACGCGCCGCGTTCACGATCCGAGGCGTCCTCCTCGAGGGCGATCTCCTCCGGCCCCACGAAGCCGCGCGTGTAGGCCCAGCTCCGGTTGAGGACGTACCCGGCAAACGGCAGCCCGAGGTGCTCGATCTTGGCCCGGAAAAAGCCCGCCTCTGCGAGCGCCGACGGCTCCGGGCTCGTCACGAGGACGAACGTTGCATCCTGCGACGTGAGGAGCTCCCGGACCGCCTCCGCGTGCTGTCGCATCCCACCGAACATGCCGGAGAAGGCGCCGAGGAACTCCTGGATGTCCTTATAGAAGCCCTCGCCGAAGGCGCGGGTGAAGACGCGGTCGACGATGTCGGACGCCGCGCGCATGAAGGCGCCGCCCTTCTTCGGCAAGAAGACGCTGACGACCCGCTCGTCGAGGAAGAGGGAGAGCTTCCGGGGCGCCTCGAGGAACGCGAGGGCATTTCGTGAAGGCGGCGTGTCGAGGACGACGAGGTCGTACTTGCCGCTCGACGCGAGCGTGTAGAGCGCCTCCGCGGCGGTGTACTCCTGCATGCCGGCGACGATCTTGGAGAGGTGCTGGTACAGCCGGTTCGTGAGGACCTTCTGCACGCTCGCCTCGTCCGACGCGAGGCGGCGCACCATGGACTCGAAGACGACCTCCGGCGAGAGCATCCACGCATCGAGGACGCCGCTCGGGGGCACCGCCACCTGACTGAGGAGCTCGCGAGGCACGGTGGAGGGGTCGCGCGCGCCCGCCGGGATCCCCATCGCCTCGGCGAGGCGCCGCGCCGGATCGATCGTGAGGACGAGCGTGCGCCGTCCTTTCACCGCTGCGGCGACGCCGATCGCGGCCGCCGTGGTGGTCTTTCCAACGCCGCCCGCGCCGCAGCACACGATGACCCTTCGGTTCGCGATGAGCGGCTCGAGGAAGGTCGGCTCGGAGTCCGGCGCCGAGGGACGCAAATCTATTCGCCTTCCCTGGGCATTCATTTCGCGAGCTCCAGCGAGATCAGCGACGCCATTTCGGCGGCCACCTTCGGCCCTTCGTGCCACATCTCCTGCATCACCTGCACGGGGACGTCGACCGCAGCGCGCACGCGATCGATGGCGGCCTTCGCGCGGTCGATGCGTTCGAGCGTTCGAACGCCGAGCACCGGGCCGCGAGCCTCGAGGGTGCGATCGAGGAAGGCGCGCTCGTCGTCCTCGAACGGGTTGAACGGGACGCGATTCACGATCACGCGCGCAAACGGGATCTTGTGCTCCCTCACCCCGCGCGCGAGCTCGATCGCCTCGCTGACCGGCAAGGTCTCCGGCAGCGTGACGATGACGCAGCCGACCTGCTCGGGATCGAGCAAGAACTCGAGCCCCTCCTTCACGGCGGTGGCGATGGGCCCCGACGAGATGACGCGGAGGAGCGACTCGGGGATCTGCGCGAGGGCGAGCGCGTGACCTGTCGCGGGCAGATCGCACACGATCGTGTCGTAGGTGAACGAGCCGTCCTTCTCCTTCTGCCGCTCGAGATCGAGCAAGCGGTAGAGGACGCCCATCTCGGGAAACGTCGGCGCGGCGGAGAGGAAGCGACGGATGGCGCCGCTCTTCATGGCCGCGTCCGCGAGGACCTTCATGGGCAGGACGTCGCGGAGAAACTTCGTGTGCCCAGACGTGGCGGAGATGGCGCCCAGGAAGAGCTTGGGTGCGATCTCTCGCGGCTGATCGGTGATCGTCTCGGCGCCGAGCGCGGCGGCCAGGGCGGAGGTCGTGTCCTCGTCCCCCGATCCGTCGCTGATTTCCGCGGCCAGGACGCGCTTCCCCGACGCGGCAAAGTAGCGCGCGATGGATGCCGCCACGGTCGTCTTGCCGACGCCGCCTTTGCCGGTCACGAGCACCGCACGGAGCGGAAGAAGCTCCTTCACGTCGTCGATGCTACTCTCTCTTCATGTCGCAACACGCAGAAGACGTCGTGGAAGTCACGTGCCCGCAGTGTGGGGCCAAAGCGACGGTGGACAAGGCCAAGGCGGAGCGCGAATACAAAGCGACCTGCCCGAAGGGACACGAGATCCCGCTCGCGAAGATGATCTGATAGATCCGCCGCGATGAAGCATGCGGGGTGGCTCTTGCTCTGCGCGCTGGCCCTCCCCGGCGCGCTCGCCGTCGGCTGCAAGGACGACGCGCCCGACCGCTTCATCGCGGCCCAGGATGCCGGCGCGGACACGGGGCCCGCCCCCGACGCCGGGGACGACGCCACGCCCGGCGCAGACCCCACGCTCGGCGGTCCGTGCAACGACGACGCCCAGTGCGACGACCAGATCGATTGCACCTTCGACGCCTGCGACAAGTCGCTCTCGCGTTGCCGCAACACGCCGGACGACACGCGCTGCTCCGACAACGTCTACTGCAACGGCAGCGAGCGCTGCCTCCTCCGTCAGGGCTGCGTCGCGGGCGCGGTCGTCACCTGCCAGGACGACAACACGTGCACGATCGACAAGTGCATCGAGGAGGGCCGCACCTGCGAGCACATCCCGCGTGACGCGGACGGCGACGGCGATCCGGACGACCACTGCGCGCCGAACCGCGACTGCGACGACACCGATCCGACGGTGAACAGCACGAAGCAGGAGGTCTGCGGCAACTTCCGCGACGACAACTGCAACGGCATCATCGACGAGACGCCCTGCACGGTGCCCGCCAACGATCGCTGCGAGGCGGCGGCGACGGTCACGACCCCCTCGACACTGCAGCTCACGACCGTCGCCACGAAGCTCGACTATCCGACGACCTGCGCCGCCAGCATCACTGGGGCGCAGGACATCGTGGTCGCGATCACGGTCCCGTCGGACGGCCCCAAGGACGTCTATGTCCAGGCGACGACGCCGCTCGGCGCGCAGGTGTCGCTCGCGCTCGACACGGTGTGCGGCAGCTCCGCCTCCGAGATCCAGTGCGCGAGCTACGGAACGCGCATGGCGCGCGCCATCTCCCGAAGCACGCCCGCGGGCAAGACGCTCTACGCGATCGTGACGACGCAGCGGGAGAGCAAGGTCGACGTGAAGGTCGACTTCCGCGCGCCGACGACGCACCCGCAAAACGAGGCCTGCGACGCTCCCCAGGCGGTAGCGCTCGACACCGCGATCCCGTTCTCGCTCGTCGATCCGGTGCTCGATCTCCCGCAGAAGTGCGGCGGCACCACGGGCGAGCTCACGTACTCGTTCACGCTGAGCGAGCCGCGCGACGTGCGCATCTACTCGTCGACGACGTTCGGCGACGGCACCCCGGTCATCTCCTTCCGCTCGCCGACCTGCGAGGACGAGGCGGCGAAATGCAGCTCGAGCGCCGCCCCGCTCTTCCTCCGCTCGCTGGCCAAGGGGACCTACGTCTTCGACGTCTCGAGCGTCTCGCAGATCGACGGCAACGTGGTCATCCAGACCTCGCCGCCGACGGTGCCGGGCGCCGACGAGTCGTGCGCCACCGCGCCCGATCTCGTCCCCAACAAGACGACGCTCGTGGACCTCGCGAATCACGAGCATCGCATCGAGGACGAGTGCGGCCCGGGCCTGATGACGGCAAACGCGGCGCGGAAGCTGGTCCTCGACCAGGCGAGCGACGTCCTTCTTCTCGCGCGTGTGGCGCTGAACGAGTCGGGCTCGGTCGCGCTCGAGGCCGCGGACTGCCCGAAGGGCACGAACCTCACCTGCGGCATCGGCCAGACGCCCGCCAAGGCGAGCCTCCGCAGCGTCGCCGCGGGCGACTATCGCGTGGTGGTCGGCGATCAATATGGCCAGACGTCGAAGCTCATCGCGCTGGTCCGCCCGACGGTCCCGCCGACGGCAGTGATCGCGGACACGTGCGCCGAGGCGGCCACCATCCCGCCGACGGGCGGCTTCTTCACGGGCGACACCTCGACGAAGACGGCCGACTACAACACGAGCTGCGACGCCGCGAACCAGCCCACGGGCACTGCGAAGGACCAGGTCCTGAAGCTCACGCTCCCCTCCCGCAAGCGTGTGGTCTTCGACATGAGCGGCTCGGAGTACAACTCCCTCATCGACGTCCGTCAGGGCGACCCCTGCCCCGGTATTGCGATCGAGGCCGCGTGCAATCCCTCCTTCAGCGCAGGCCGCGCGTTCCTCGACCTGAACCTGAACGCGGGCACGTATCACGTCATCATCGACGGCTTCGCCGGCGCGGTCGGCAAGTGGAACCTCGACGTCCGCGTCCTCGACCCGGACCCTCCCCCTCCCTGACGCCGGCACCACGCGCGGCCACCGACCACGCGAATCACACGAGGCGGGTGGCCTTTTGCTGACGCGCATTCTTCGCCCATTCGCGAGCGGCAAGCTCCCGCCTTCGCGATCGCGATCAGGTTGTTCGATATGGCCGCCCAGAAGACGCAGCGAGCGACTCCTGCTTCGCTCCGGTAGCGGCAGCGAGCCATCCCGAACGTCCGTTTCAGGCGGGAAATACGGACCTCCCCGCCCGCGCGCCACGCCCGCCCGCGACGGAATGTGCGATTGTGTTCGCGTTCGCGAACCGCATCCGACCGATGTCCGGTCTTCGGGATCACGACGTGACGCACGCCCATCGCCGTCGCACGGGAAATGTTCTTTGCCGAATAGAATCCGCGGTCGGCGGCGAGCATGTTCGGCGCGCGGCCGAAGCGCTTCGCTTCGCGCGTTGTGGGCCTTCGTCCGATCTGTTCGATTTCGCAAAGCCGTCGCGCGACACTTCGTCGGACGTTGCGAAAGGTGTCCATTTCCCGGCACGCCACGCGCGCGACGTCTTCGCAAAGGCCACTGTCGAGCGGGTGACGAACGTTCGTTTCGACACCGGTTGTGTCCACGCGCATGCGACGGCCGCGCGTTACCCTCCGCTCCTTCGCTTCGTCGACGATGCGCTCGAAAACGCGTTGAAGCGTGGCTTCATCGATCGCCTGGTTGATGCGAATCATCGTTTTCGCATCGAGCACTCTCCCGCTATCGATTCGGCAGAATGCTCGGTACGCGAGGTCTCCCGTAGCCTCCCACTCGAGCTCTTCGATGCTCCATTGCCGAACATGCTTCAGCACCAGAAGGCGTAGCACGACTTCCGCGGGCGTTCCGGGGCGGCCGCGTCGCCGACTCTGCGAATGACGATTTCGGAGAGCCTCGAGCACCTCGTCAACAACATCGTCATTCTCGAGCACCTCATCGAGCTTGCGTAGCACCGGGTCCAGCAGCGTCTTCGGATCGGGAATATGAGCGCCAAAGAGTATGGCGTCCGAGAAGCTCCGCTGACCTGCGCGTTTACGGATCATATACATGTCTCGATCACACGACCTTCGGCGTGCCGATCGAAAATCGACCGATCGAGCCAGTTTCGAAGCGCTGAGCGGCGCAAAAGTCGCGGTCAGCGCACCGACTTCTGCACCGCGATGTAGCTATGCCGAATAGCGAGCACCGAGTGGGCGCCGCCAGGCCGTGTGCATGCTGGCACGCGACGCCCGCAGGCACGTATCACGGCATCATCGACGGCTTTGCCGGCGTGGTCGGCAAGTGGAACCTCGACGTCCGCGTCCTCGACCCGGACCCGCCCCCTCCCTGCCCGCCGGCCGCGCACCTCCACGCGCGGCCACCGACGACGCCACCGACCACGCGAATCACACGAGGCGGCCGGCCCTTTGCTCACGCGCACCATTCGCCCACTCGCGAGCGGCGAGCTTGTCCGCGCACGGTCGGCCACACGTCCACGTAGCTATGCCGAATAGCGAGCACCGAGTGGTGCGCTGCCAGGCCGTGACCATGCGGGCACGCGACGCCGTGACGACCGTGCTCGCGTGGACCTATGCCGAATCGCGACTCCAAAGCTCACGCCCCGGCGCACGCGACCGCTGGCCCCCTGACACTCGATATGCCAACCCGACTGAACTTGCCCCGTTGTCGTGGACACCCCGACTGGGGGAAGATGCGCGAGGCTCGCTCCATGACGAAGCGACAACGAGTACGGACGCGCCCTCCCTCTTCGCCCGGAAGGCGACGGCCTTCTTCGCCACGGAGAACGAGTGTTCCTCGAGCTCGTCGGCGCGGAGAAGGCCCACGTTCAGGGAGCGAAGCGCCGCGGCCTTCCGTACACGGACCGAACCAGAACTGGACCGGCGACGTCACGGACATCGCGACGGATGTCAGCGAGCGTCTGAAAGCGCGCAAATCTGAGCGCGCCGCCGCGTCGTTGGTTGGGCGACCAGCGACACGAACGACACTGAGCCGGCGCTCGAAGCGCTTGAACATGCCGTCCGCTCTCGCCCTGGCCTACCCCCGGGGGACTCGTACATCACACGGACCGCGGCAGCCCCAAACGCGCTGGGACATCGCGGTACGTCGATCTCCGACGACATCCACGAGCTCTACAAGCTCGAGCGCCTCTCCGACCGTACCGCCTTGCGAACGCGGTCTCTCGGCGGAACGCCGCCTCGCTGGACGAGCAGGAGCGCCGCCCCGACGCTGGCGTTCTGTTGCGCGCATCGCCCAGGCGCGGGCGCGCGAGGTGGCGAGGACAAAGCCCATCTCTCGCCCAGAACGAACGCTCAGCGATATTCAGCCGCACGCCGCGCCCTGAGCACGCTGGCACGCGCCAGGCTCTACGAGCCATCGACGTGATGGCTCACCGCAAACGCGAAGCCCGCGACGCCAAAGCGCCGGTCTCCATGACAAGGGGCCTCCCGCGCGCGCCAACCAGCTGGGTCTACCGACGAACTTAGCCATCGTCCGAGGACCGACGACGGCAGCGGCAGCGGGGACGGCGACGGCGACGGCGACGGCGCGCGAGGACTCGGCGAACGGGAGCCAAACCCCACGCCCTGGTCCCGCCCGCGCTATCGATATCGAGAGCGGTTGCGCGAGCGCGGGAGAAAGCGGGGTAGCTCGTCGATGCGCATGCCGCCACCGCCCTGCTCGAACCATCCACGCTGCGCGAGCCAGGTGCCCGACGCGGAGATGGGCGCGTCACGGCTTGCGCCAGCCATGTTGCGGGCGCGGAGCCGCGCAAGCGTGTCCGGTGGTGGGCGGGCGCTCTCGGCCCAGTTGGCATACGGAATCCAGCCGATGGAGGTGCGGTCATCGAGCTCGTGCAGCATGCGCTCGGAGATCGGGCCTCCGCCTTGCGCCTCGTGCTTGCGGTCGTTGAAGAGGACGTAGACGAGGGCGTAGCGCGTCTGCGTGGGCGAAGAGAGCTCGCGGCGATGATGGCGATCACGAAAGAGGCTGCCGCGGCGCTTCGCGATGCCGTTCACGGCGAGCGCGATGCGCGAGAACAGCTTGCGCATCTGGCTCGAGAGGTCGAGGCGGTCCTTGCCCTCGACGATGAGATGCAGGTGATCGTGCTGCACGGAGACGTGGACGACACGTACGCCCTGCCGCCTCGCGCGCACGAGCTGCTCCAGGATCGAACGATAGACGCGCTCGCTCCGCAGGCAAGGCGCGAGCTTCGTCCGCCGCATCGACACGTGCACCGGGTGCCGCTCGTCATGGCCCTCGCGCGCCGTATGCGCCACGAATCCGAGCCGCTCGGGCGAAGGCCTCCGCCCGAGCGCGATCCCGGGCCGCCGTCGCCGAGGCTTCTTTGCCTTCGGCGCAACGTTGCCATCGGCGCCCAGCAGAGCGAGCTGCTCCCCCTCGCCGGCCCAAGCTTCGCCGCGACCCCACGAACGCAAGATAGCCACGACCGGCTACTTGGCCATGAGCAAAAGCCGCGGCCGCAAACAATACTCCTGTAACCCTCCAGCAGAAATAGTCACAAATGTCGACAACTCGTGGAGAGACAGGCGTTCGAAGCCGTGGCACCAACCCGGATATGATCGCGCCACCCGCGCGCCGCTATTCGGCATACGACCAACCCTGGGACCGCTTGACCCGATCCCGCGAACATGATCTTTGCCGAGCGTGCACCTGATTCCGCCGAAGCTCCGAGAGGCCGCTATTCGCGCTCACACTGAGGGGCCCACCTGCGAGCAGACCGCCGAGTGCTTGGGATCGGGCGTGCGACGGTGAACAGGATCTTGCGACTGCATCGGGAGACAAACTCGCTCGAACGAGGCCGCGCGGCCGCGGCAACGCGTCGCCCATCCACGGCGAGCTCGCCGACTTGCTCGTCGCGGTCGTCCGCGAGATGCCCGATGCGACTGTTGCCGAGCTCGCCGAGGCGTGGAGCGAAAATCTGGTATCGCGACGAGTCGGTCCGCGATTCCGCGAGCGCTTGGGCGGCTTGCATTCTCTCTAAGGCAAACGAGCTCACCGTCGCCTTCGAGGCGTCGACGGCCGCTGGAGGGTCTCCGGCCGGACGTCGTCGCGCGCCGGGCTCGGTACCGAGTCACACCGCGTCATTGTCGTCGTTGGTTGAGCCACGCAGGCTACGGAATCGACTCAGTCGATCTCCGGGGTCATGCGCAAAGACGCCAATCCACCCTGGCAGCACCGTGCACTCCCAAGGCTCGGGTGACCGGCCATCGCACCCTTGTTCCCCAGAGGAGAATCAGGGCTTTGTCCTCGCAAGCCAGCTTGCTCGCGCCTGGGCGAGCGCGCATGAGCGAACGCCCGCGCCTGGGCTTCGACTCACCACCCACGCCAGCAGCGAGCGCGCATCGGCGACGACGGCGTCGAGCGCATCTCGCAGATCGTCCGGTTGGATATTCGGCATAGCGTCAACGACGCTCGACCGACCCGCGTAGCGTGCGCTCACGCGAGCGCGAGGCGCGTGCGTTCGTCGAGAAAGGACGGTCAAGACTTTGTCCTCGCATGCCGGCCCGCGCGCGGCCGTCGGACCGCACATGAGCGAACGCCCGCGCGGGTGGAGCGGCGGCCCAAGACCTCGCACGCCGGAGGGGCTGACCCGTGGACCGCGGCGCGGTGCCATCCTCGCGCGGGAGACGATTCGGCATGGCGTCGCAGCGCGCTCGAGCGGTCGAGCGAGCTCCCCTCGCGGCTCGCGGCTCGCGAGGGATCACGCGACGACGTCGCCTTCGAACATCCACGCGAGGGCGCTCGGGATCGCGACATCGGCAGGGGATGGGGGGCGGACCGTCGAGAGCGTGTTCCAGAGGAGGATGTTCGCCTTCGGGTGGGTGCGCGCGAGGTCGCGGACCGTCGCCAGGGCCTTGCCGCTGTACGTGACCTCGCCCTTCGCTCCCGTCAGGACCTCGAGCTGCTCCGCGCCCTCGATCGCGGCCGGGGTCGGATAGCCGTAGCCCTTGCCGAGCGCGCCGCCATAGATCGAATAACGCACCTTCTGGCGCACCGGCTCCCAGTTGCTCGCGCGTCTGGCGAGAGACTGGTCCGTGCGCTTGATCACACCGTCCACGATGAAGCGATTCGTGGCGAGCGCCGTCGTGATGCGGGTGCCGACGATCTCGGTCGGCCAGCCGAAGCGCGCGGCGCCGAGGGCGAGCGCCGCGAGCGTGCCCGCGGAGCCCGTCGGCACCACGATGAGGTCTGGACGCGGCGTCTCCTTGGCGTCGACTTGCTGCTTCAGCTCCAGCATCGCATCGATGAAGCCGAGGTTCGCGAGCGGGTTGCTCGCGCCAGGCATGATGAAATAGCCGTCGCTCGCCGCTCGCCGGGACGCGCGCCAGGCCTTCCAGGCCGTCGCCGTGTAGCCGCCACCATATTCGAGCTCCGCGCCCGCGTGGAGGAGGCCGCGAATCGAGTCGCGGCCAAACTGCGTCACCGGTTGATCGAAGAGGACGACCGTCACGTCGAAGCCGAGCGACTTGCCGAAGAGCGTCGTCGCCATCGCCTGCGTCGAGGCCAGTCCGCCGACCGTCACGATGCGCGTCTTGCCCTTGCGCCGGGCGTCCGCGAGGACGAACTCCCAGCGCCGGACCTTGTTGCCCCCGTAGAGCGGGGATATCAGATCATCGCGCTTCATGAAGAGACCCGACCGGCCGAGCCACGGGGCGATCGCGTCCATCGACTCGACCGGCGTCGGCACGTCGGCGAGCGGCATCCACGGCGTCTGCACCGCGAGATCCGGGAAGGCCTCGAAGAGAAGTGGCTTGTCGCGCGTCATATCAATACGGGACCTTCATGATTTCGTAATAGGGTGTGCGCCTGCGCGGCTTCGGCGCGCACGGGATCTCGATATCCGACTTTCCCTTTCGGCCCGCGGTCACCGTCTTCCTGGCCTGACACTGCGCGAAGCCCAGGTCGTGGGCGCCGAGACCGTGCGTGGCCAGGTCGACCCCAGCGAGGGTCGTGAGCTCGTCGCCCTTCGTCGCGAGACCGCACGCGCCGTCGGCCGTCACCTCGGGCCGGACCATCATCGTCCCGTACAGGTCGAGCGCCGCCACGCAGCTCGGCGCGAGCAGCGCCCGCACCGCGAAGGGCGCGGCGCGCACCTGGACGAACTCCGAGGGGGCCTGGGCGAGCGTGTGCGCGATGCCGGCGTCCTTCAGCGCCGCCGAGAGCTCCACCGACGGGTCTCCGAGACGCTCCGCCGCGAGCTTGCGCACGACGTCCGCCTTGCCGCCACGCGCCTCGATCGTCGCGAACCAGCGCGCGCCGTCGTACGTGTTGTTCGGCCCGGAGTAGACCTCGCGCAGGAACGGGACGAGCTCCATCTTGCTGGCCGCCGCGCTCAGCGCGGTCAGCGTCATCCCGCACGTGTAGTAGTCGCGCGAGCGTCCCGGCCTCCGCGAGGCGGAGAGGGGCTCGCCCTCGTCGAGCGCGAGGAGGCAGAGGTTCAGCGCATCGGAGAAACGCCAGCGATAGTCGGACGCGTTGATGGCCTTGGCCTCCAGCAAGGCGCGCGCGGCGAGCGCGTCGGCGGAGCCCTCCTTCATCCACGTCTCGTGGAGCTCGTCTTCGCCGTAATAGAGGTCCGCGTTCCACAGATGGGCGATCTCGTGCGCGAGGATCTTCTCGATCTCGACCTGCGCCTCCGCGCTCGGCTGCCTGGCGATTCCGAAGTCGAAATTCACCACGCGCGGAGGCATCACCCCGCCGCCCATGTCCCAGCCCCGGCCCGTGCGCTCGTGATAGGTCGCGAAGAGGAGAGGCTTCTCCTTGGCCGACTCCGGACGACCGAGGCCATTCGAAAAGAACGCGAAGAAGCGCGGCAGTACCTCGTCGATGCGCGCGCGGA
The DNA here is from genome assembly GCA_046351255.1 of Labilithrix sp. Lineage (GTDB taxonomy): Bacteria > Myxococcota_A > Polyangia > Polyangiales > Polyangiaceae > Labilithrix. The sequence continues at coordinate 221,084 of JAXLYU010000016.1, read as the reverse complement.
GGGCAGGCGGAAATCCCTGATCGACCACGCCGACGAAGTCGGATGTCTCCGAGGGCGTGAGCGTCCCGAAATAGACGTAGGTGCCGTCCGCGTTCATCGGCAGCCTCGCCTGCGTGTCGCGTGGCTGCCCGCGAGCGACGATCATCTCGTCCGGCGCGCTCACGAACGTGAGCTCGCCCCGCGTGCTCTTGTCGGGCTGAGTCACGGAGCGAGCCGCGAGATGGCCCGTGTAGAAGAGGAGGCCGCGATCCGTGAAGCGATAGAAGTTGCGGTAGTCCTTCTCCGGCTGGATCTCGTCGACCAGGAGATCGAACGTCCACTCGCGCATCGCCGACGGAGCGGTGGCGTGGTCGGGGTAGAGCTTCACGCCCGGCGTCGCGGGGGTCCAGTTCGCGCGGACGGTCGGGCTCGGCCTCGCGAACACGATCTCGCTCGTGGCCTCCGGGAACGTGTACTCGACGTGGAGATGGTCCGGACGCGAGTGCGTCACGCGCACCTCGACCGCCGCGGGGACCGGGGCGATGGGCGGGGCGGGCGCCGAGCTCGTCACGGGGCCCGGAGCGACCGCCTTCGCGCACGCGACCAGCGCGAGGAGCGACATCTCGAGTACTCTGCGCGCCATGGAACCGCGTCCTCAGTCCGCCAGTATCACCCAGATGACGGAGTACGTGCTGCCCCAACACACGAACGCGCTCGGGGGCGTCTTCGGGGGCCAGATCATGGCGTGGGTCGACCTCTGCGCGGCCATCTGCGCTCAGCGCCACTCGGGACGGATGTGCGTCACGGCCTTCGTGGATGACCTCAAGTTCGAGGAGCCCGTGCGCGTGGGCGAGGTGGTGCGGCTCGAGGCTCGGCTCACCGCGACGTTCCGCACCTCCATGGAGATCGAGGTCATCGTGGAGGGAGAGCACCCCGCCTCCGGGCGCCGGTGGCCCTGCGTGACGGCCCGCGTCACGTTCGTGGGCATCGACGAGCACCGGAAGCCGGCGCCGGTCCCGCCCCTCCTGCTCGACAGCGAGGAGACTCGAGCGTCCCAGCTCGCGGGCGAGGCGCGACGAAGCGAACGCCTCATGGTAAAACCGCGCGCATGAGCGAGCCCATCGTCCGCATCGATCACCTGGCCGAGCACGTAGGCGAGACCGTCAAGATCCAAGGCTGGCTCTACAACAAGCGCTCGAGCGGCAAGCTTCACTTCCTCGAGATCCGCGACGGCAGCGGGATCGTCCAGGGCGTCGTCTTCAAGGGCAACGTCTCGCCGGAGCTGTTCACGGCGGCGGACCACATCTCGCAGGAGACGAGCCTCGAGGTCGTCGGCTCCGTGAAGGAGCACGGCAAGATCAAGGGCACCTACGAGCTCGACGTGAAGGACGTGAAGGTCCTCGCGAAGCCTTCGCAGGAATACCCGATCACGCCGAAGGAGCACGGGACGGACTTCCTCATGGACATCCGCCACCTCTGGCTCCGGTCGAAGCGGCAGCACGCGATCATGCGGATCCGCCACTCGATCATCAAGGCGGTGCGTGACTTCTACGACTCGAACGACTTCACGCTCGTCGACGCGCCGATCTTCACGCCGAACGCGTGCGAAGGCACCTCGACCCTCTTCGAGACCGACTACCACGGCTCGCCCGCATACCTGACCCAGAGCGGGCAGCTCTACATGGAGGCGGCAGCGGCCGCGTTCGGCAAGGCGTACTGCTTCGGTCCGACGTTCCGCGCGGAGAAGTCGAAGACGCGGCGCCACCTCGCCGAGTTCTGGATGGTCGAGCCCGAGGTCGCGTTCATGGACCTCGAGGGCGACATGAAGCTCGCGGAGAACTTCCTCTCCTACGTCGTCCAGCGCGTCCTCGAGGTCCGCAAGAAGGAGCTCGAGCAGCTCGCCGCGGAAGACAAGAAGGACCGCACCGACGACCCCGAGTGGTTCGAGCGCCACCTCGCGATGCTCGCGAACGTCCAGGCCCCCTTCCCGCGCATCACGTACCACCAGGCGATCGAGATCCTGCAGAAGAACGGTCACCCCGAGGCGAAGGTCGGCGACGACTTCGGCGGCGACGAGGAGACCGTCATCTCCAAGGCCTACGATCGCCCGCTCATCGTGCACCGCTACCCGATGGAGCTGAAGGCGTTCTACTTCGCGAAGGACAAGGAGAACCCCTCGCTCGCGCTCAACATGGACGTCCTCGCTCCCAACGGCTACGGCGAGATCATCGGCGGCGGCGAGCGCGAAGGCGATCTCGCGGCGCTCGAGAAGGCGATCGAGCACCACAAGCTCCCGAAGGAGGCCTTCGAGTGGTACCTCGACCTCCGCCGCTACGGCTCGTTCCCGCACGCGGGTTTCGGCCTCGGCATCGAGCGCACGGTGAGCTGGATCTGCGGCCTCCCGCACGTCCGTGAGACGATCCCGTTCCCGCGCATGCTCAATCGCCTCGCGCCTTGAAGGGCGCCGAACGCGGCCTTCAAGGCGCGTGCGGCACGCGCCTCAACGCCGCCGCCCCCGCGACCTCGCGCCGGTGGAGCGCCCGCCGGCTGACGCCTCACATCTTCGGCGCGCGCGCCTTCTCCTGCTCCGCGATCTTCTGATTCGCGGAGTCGATGGCGACGTACACGGGCGGCGGCACCTGCGGCTCCGGGACCCGGTTCTTGATGGCGGGGATGGACTGCAGGAACGCGTAGACCGCCTTCAGGTCGTCGTCCGACATCTCGCGGACGTTGCGCCAGGGCATCGGCGGCAGGATCGGACGGCCCGACTCCGCGCCGCGGTGCTTGCCGCTCCGGATCGTGCGGATGAAGTCGTCCTCGCTCCAGAGGCCCGTGCCGGTCTCCGCGTCGGGCGTGAGATTGGCGGCGTAGACGGTGCCGAACGGGAGCTTGAACGCGGTGAACGTCGGGCCGATGACGGCGTTGTCACCCTTGCCCGGCTCGTTGACCGGATCGGGCGCGCCCTCGGGGTGCCCGGACAGCATGCGGTCCATCTGCGGGACTGGCATGCCGAGGTTCGGATCGAACTTCATCGGCGTGTGGCAGTCGTGACAGCCGCCGACGGTCATGAGGTACCCGCCACGCTTGATCTTTTCCTGCTTCGCGACGGTCGCGGGCGCGTCCTGGACGGGCGCCGGCTTCGTCTCGGTCTTCTTCTCCGTGCAGGCCGAGAGGGTGACGAGGGTGATGGCGGCAGCGACCATGGCACCCGAGAAACGAGTCGAGCGAACGTTCATGATGGTTCTCCTTGGGACGAGAGACACCATGCGCCCTAACCGAAATGCGCGTTCCTAAGTCGGTCCGAAGCCGATCTTAAGTGTTCCCTAACCACAGGGACGTCACCCGACCTAGCGACACGCGATCGCTTGCATCTTCGTGTGATCGCCGCCCTCGGCGAGCGCGGACGCTTGCTTCATCAGGTCGCGCGCCCACACCGTATCGAGGCGCGCGATGTTCGCCGTGCGAAGCGGCGACCCCTCCGGATCGTCGCGGTGCGAGATGAGACCGATCAGCTCCGACTCACGGCCGTCGACGACGGGTCCGCCGCGATCGCCCTTGCAGAGCGTGATGTCGACGACGACGTCGTGCGAGTCGCGGTTCTTCACCGTGCCGGTGCGCTCCTTCGCGAGCTTCTGCGCGCCCTTGCAGCGGCCGAAGCCGAGCGCCTGCACGCGGCCGCCCGTGTCCGGAGCGCTGACGATCTTCAGCGGCACCGCGAAGGCGGGCACCGCCTCGTCGAGCACGATGATGGCGACGTCGATCTCCTTCTCGTCGCACGAAGGAAGGACCACGTACTTGCCCTTGCGGTTCGTCCACGTGAGCGCGCTCGACGCGACCTCGATGCGGAAGTCCGTGTTGGGGTGCACGCCCGCGCCGAGGCCGCGGAGGCAGCGCTGCGCGGTCGCCACCGACTTCGGTCCCACGACGACCCCCGAACAGACGCGGTTCTCGGGACCGTGAATGTGCACCGTCGCGCGCTCCTGCTTCGTCTCCGCGAGGGGGTGCTCGGGCTCGATCTGCTCGTCCTCGCCGAGCTCGTTCCCGCCTCCGCCCCCGTTCGGGTTCTCGATGCGGGCCGCGCCACGATCGAGGTTGGTGTTGGGGGCGCCTTGAGCCGACGGCTGCTCGTTGCTCACGAACGAGACGGGCGGTGGGCCCGAGCTTCCGCAACCAAGGACGACGACGAGACCCAGAGCCGCGACACCAGCGAGAACGCGCATCACCCTGGAGCGTATCACCTCATCCGGAGACGCAGCTCAGCGAACCCGGAGGAGAAGCCTGCCGAGAAGCGCGCCGACCACAGTGAGGAGGACCGTCGGGAGCACGTGGGCCATGATGCAATGTGCAGCAGGCACGTGCGGGCAGCGAAGGTAGGCCATCATCGCCGTCCAGGCGCCGGCGGTCATTCCGAGCGCGGCCCCCGTAATTGCAGGATGCACGGGATCGCTCTCGCGCCTCGGCAAGAGCAGGGCGAGGAGCGGGAGCGCGCCCTGAGCGAGCGTGATGGCGGCGCAGGCCACGTGCGCGTGCGAGGGCACGTCCTCGGCAGCGTGCTCCGGCCAGATCATCGTCGCGGCGAGCGCCGCGCAGGCGAGCACCGGCGCGGCCACGACGCACGCGAGGAGGAGGAGCGGGCGCGGGCGCCCGAGCATCGACCCGCCCAGGCCCGACACGCGCGTCATGACGATGGCGGCGAGGAGCCCCGAGCCGGCGGTGAACGCGATGAGCTCGGTCGGGCGGGCGCCGCGCGCGAAGCCGCCCATCGCGAAGAAGAGCGTGGTCGTCGCGAGCGCACCGACGACGGCGATGATCGCGATGCGCTTGCGATGCTCGGCGCGCGTGGGCGCGGGCGTCTGCTTCACCTGCTCGAGCAGGCGCGCGCGAAGATCGGCGGAGGGCTGCTTGCCGGCGCTCATCGGACCTCCGGGGGTGGTGGAGACTTCGCCGCGGCGAGCACCTCGCGAAGGGCCTCGTACGCGCGATGCGCGCGTAGCTTCACCGCCGCGACGGTCGTGCCGAGGACCTGGGCCGCCTCCGCCACGCTGAGGCCTTCTTGCTTGATCAACTCGAAGGCCACGCGCTGGTTCTCCGGCAAGCGCTGGAGCTCGGCGTCGAGCTTCGCCGCGGTCTCCTTCGCGATCGCGACCTCGTCCGCGGCCGCGTCGAGCGCGACGAGCAGCTCACCGCGATCGTCGTCGTCGGTCGCGGCGAGCACCTCACGACCGCCTCGCCGGTGCGAGTCGACGAGGAGTCGACGGGCGATCGCGAAGGCCCACGGCATCACCTCGGCGCCGGGAAGAAAGCGCCCGCGCGCCTTGTGGATGCGCAGCATCGTCTGCTGCACGACGTCTTCCGCGCGGGCGCGATCGCGCGTCTGACGGAGCAGATAGCCGAACAGCCGCGGCGAGAGCCGGTCGTAGACCTCGGCGAACGCCGAGTCGTCGCCGGCCGCATAGCGGTCCATGGCAGCGTCGAGCTCTGCGTGTGCACGTTCGGGCACGCGCCGCGTTCTATCAGCATTCCGGGAGTACGTTGAACTCGCGGCGTGGTTTCACCTCCTCCATCCGATCACCGCTGGATGAGGTGTCCCAGTTCGCACCGGCTGGTGGAACGCCACGCTCTGATGGGCTGAGCCTGCACCACGCGAGGTTTCCGGTCCGCACGATGACACTGGAAAAATGTGGGTTTTTCAGGAGGCGCACATGTCGGGAGGCTGGCCCGAGCGCCAAATTCGATCACTTTTGTGACGAAAGAGGACGGCGAGAGCAACGGAACCTTGCGGCACATCGCTTGCTGAACGTTATCCTCGAAGGTCAGCTGAGATCTTCGCCTGCTCCATCGATGATCCACTCCACGCTTCAAAAGCTCGGTACGAAGATCGCGGCCGTCGCCGCCGTCGCCGCTGGCCTCCTCGTCGCCACGCCGGCCGAGGCCGCTCCGCCCGTCGACTGGATGAAGGTCCTCGTCGAGGCTGACCACTTCTTCCGCACCGGCGATGTCGAGTCGGGCAAGCCGAAGCTCACGTCGAGGAGCCCCGACCTCAAGCTCGACGATCCCAGCCCGAACAACATGGGCAATGCGTGGTTCGGCGTGGCGCCGAAGGTCACGCTCGTGGCTCGCGACTGGAACCAGTCGACCCGCCTCATGGGCGACAAAATGGGCTTCATCGACAACATCCGCCTCGCCCAGTCGACACGCATGGTGGTGAGTCGTGTCCGTCTGAACAACGCCCGCTTCACGCCGTTCATGCAGCTCGGCGTGGGCCAGTGGCGCGTCGACACTCGCTACGTCCCGGGCCTGCCGCAGATCGTCGAAATCGCGGGCCAGCTCGGCACCGGCTTCGAGATGCGCATCACGCGGCGCTGGCAGCTTGCGGCAGAGGTATCGGCGACGACGCTCATTCGTTACGACGTCAACGATCAGCAGCCGCAGAACGTCCTCTACAGCGCGCTCGTGGCCTCCCGCGTCCAGTTCTGAAGCAGCTCGGCCGCCGGAACGGTATCGAGACGCGCCCCTGATACAGGGCTCGGTGTATCCTGATACACCTTGATGCAGCCGCCTCCTCTTTCCGGAATCGGCGCGCGCGATCGCGAGGTGCTGCGGATCGTGTGTGTGCACGCCGATCGCTGCGGTGGCTGCCCGATCATCGCCTTGCCGTACGGCGAGCAGCTCGCGATGAAGCGCGGGCGCGTCGTCGGATCGATCGCGCGCTATCCCGCGCTGGAGCTCGTGTACACGGAGCCCGTGCAGGCGGCGGAGCCCGTCGTCGAGTACCGCACGCGCGCGAAGATGATCGTCGCGGGCGGCGGCAAGCTCGGGCTCTACGCGAAGGGCGGCGGCCATCAGGTCGTCGACATTCCCGAGTGTCGCGTGGTCACGCCGCTCCTCGGCGCGGTGGCGGCGCTCCTGCGCCAGCGCATCAAGTCCGACGAGGCGAGCAACGGACCGCTCGCGCCCGTCGAGTCCGGCGGGGCGCTTCGCGCGGTCGATCTCCGCGAGGTCCGCGGCCACGAGTCGGCGTCCGACGAGGGGCGCGTCCTCGTCACGCTCGTCGTGCAGCGCGATCGCGCCGGCGAGCTCTCCGCGAGGAGGTCGGTCGCGTGCTCATGCAGGAAGAGCCGCGCATCCTCGGCGTCGCGCTCAACTATCACGAAGGCGAGAGCCCGCAGATCCTCGGTGGAGAGACGGTCGTCGTCGCCGGCGTCGCGACCGCGCCCGACCGCATCGGCGCCGCGACGCACGAGGCCACGTACGGCTCGTTCGTGCAGGCGCATCGTGGCCTGCGGCGGAGCGTCCACAAGACGGTGACGGAGCTCCTCGGCATCGGCAAGGGCGGCAAGCGCCCGCGCGTCCTCGATCTCTACGGCGGCTCGGGCGCCATCGCGCTCGCGCTCGCGCAGGCGGGGGCCGACGTGCACCTCGTCGAGTCGTTCGCGCCCGCCGCTTCCAGGCCTGGAGCTTCCGCTGGCGCCTGTTCGCCCGCCTGCCAGCAGAGGCGGCGGACGTCTCCTCCGCGCTGCGTCGCTTCGCGGAGCAGGGAGACGCATTCGACGGGGCGGTCGTCAATCCGCCGCGCCGCGGGACGAGCTCGCTGGCGCGCGAGCTCCTCGCGAGGCTCGAGCTCCCTGCGATCGCGTACGTGTCCTGCGATCCCGACACGCTCTCGCGCGACCTCGATCACTTCACGCGGCTCGGATACACCGTCACATCGGTCCGTCCGCTCGACATGATCCCCCTCACGGACGAGGTGGAGACGATCGCCATCCTCCGACGCACCGGCCTCGTCGCGCCGAAGGTGCTCTGGGAGGACGACGAGGTCTTCGTCGTCGAGAAGGGGGCGCACGAGCCGACCACGCCGCAAGGCGAGTACGTGACCTCGCTCGTGGCGCGCGCGAAGAAGCTGCCCAACGCGGGCGACGCGGTGCCGATCAACCGCATCGACGTCGGCACGAGCGGCCTCGTGATGTTCGCGCGGAACGCGGCCGACGCGCCGAAGTGGCAGGCGGCGCTGCAGCACGAGGCGGCGCGCAAGATCTACCTCGCCGGCGCGCGCGGCATCACGCCGAGCAAGGGCGCGATCACGCGCGACCTCCGCGAGGACGGCAAGATGTACACGGCGCGGACACGCTATCGCCGCCTCGCGGTGGCGAGCGGGCACTCCGTCTTGCGGGTCGTGCCCGAGCAGGGACGGACGCACCAGATCCGGCGCCACCTGGCCGCGATCGGCCACCCGATCCTCGGTGACGACCGCTACGGCCACGCCCCGACGAACCGCTTCTTCGAGGAGAAGAACGTCCTCGATCGCACGTTCCTCCACTGCGTGCGCCTCGAGCTGAATCATCCCGGCAACGGTCACCGCCTCATCATCGAGGCTCCCCTCCCCGGCGATCTGCGCGCCGTCCTCGAGCGCACCAGCGGCCCCGGAACGCTCCGCTTCCTCGATCACAAGCAGGCGCTCGGCCAGAGCGGGGTCTCGAGCCTTCCCCCGCCGCCCGCCACGAACGACTCGCTCATGGATACGTCGATCTCGATGCGCGACTCGGGCGTCAGTATCCTCGACGTCGACTCGAGCAGACCCACCATGCATCCCCAGCTAGAGACGGACGACGAACGCTGACGATGGCGACCTCGAACCGGCGGTTTGGCCTCGCATTCGTACTCTTCGCAGCGGTTGGGGCGGTCGGCGGGTGGATCTATGCCCGCCAGGCGAAGGACGACGCACCCAAGGAGGGCGACCCGAGCGCGTCCGGCGATTCACCGAGGCGTTCGAAGACCGGCAAGCAAGCGCCGCACGACTGCTCCATTCGCGTGACGCAGGGCGAGCTCGAGAAGTCGATCGATCTCGGCACGAAGTACATGGTCGCGCACCAGAAGTCGTTCGGTAATTTCGATTACGAGTACGACTGGAAAAAGAAGACCTACTCCACCGACGACAGCTCGCCACGGCAGGCCGGAGCGCTCTGGGGCCTCAGCCTGCTTCACGCGTATCACGGCGCGAAGTCCCCGCCGGAGCTCCAGCAGGCGGTCAAGCGTGGCATCAAGTACTTCGATGATCGCTCGCGCACGACGAGCACCGGCTGGCGATATCCCGTTTACAAGGGCGACGGCGACCAGACCGACGGTGACAAGGGTGGCATGGGCATGGCCGCGCTCGTCACCCTGGGGATCATCGACTACGTGCGAACGCTCCCGCCCGGCGAGGAGCGCACCAAGCTGACCGCGCGCGCGAACGAGTACATCTCGTTCATCGCCGGATCGATCAAGAACGACGGCCTCTGGCCCGGCGACTACAGGTACGAGAACGGCGACGGCACCGGCGCGCACTCCCCGTACTCCGATGGCGAAGCCCTCCTCTGTCTCGTCGTCGCCATGAAATACCTCGGTCGAGACGATCTTCGTCCCGTGATCCAGAAGGCGGCCGCCGAGGGCCACCGCGTCAACGTCGACGAGGCCCTCGCCAAGGCCAGGGACTCGGCCACGACCAAGGGCTATTACCAGTGGTCCTCGATGGCGTATTACGAGCTCGCCACGTCGGCGATGGGCGCGGCGCCAGCCGAATATGGCTCATGGCTCATGAGCCTGGCCGACTGGATCATCGACGTCCACAACGTCGGCGATAAAGCGCGCAATACCGGCTACGCCTACGAGGGAATCGTCTCTGCCTATGCCTGGGCGAAGGCGTCGAAGGACCCGCGCGAGGAGAAGTACTTCTGCGCCATTCACCGCGGCCTCGCCGGCCTGATGGGGTGGCAGGTCGGGCACCCGCGCGCCGCCGCCCTCGGCGCGACCGACGACCCGAAGGCGATCGGCGGCGTGCAGAACCACGCCACCGAGCCGCCGCTGCGCATCGACGTCGTGCAGCACCAGATGCACGGGACGATGCTCGCGATCGAGCACGTCTTCGGCGCCGGCGGTGACGCTACCGCGCCAGCAGCGAAGTGACCAATCCGACGCCGAGCTTCAGCTGCGTGCGAAGCGAGAGGTCTTCGCCGCGGTACCAGCGCACCGCCTCCTCGCGCGCGTAGCCCGAGCGGAGCAGGAATCTGCGCGCGGGGAGACCGACGCGGCCGTACACGCGGCGGCACATCCATGCGCTCTGGAGGAGATGGCGGCCCGTGGTCGACGTTCGCACGGCGCGCGCGTAGGCGCTGAAGTCGCGATTCTTCGTGCGGAGCGCCTCCGCGAGATGCGCGCTCGCGATTCGCCCCATCTCGATCGCTTGCGCGATCCCCTCGCCCGTCGTCTGGTCGATGCCGCAGGCCTCACCCACGAGGATCAGTCCTCGGATCGCCGCGATCGAGCCCGGGACGTACGGACGCGTGCTGAAGGGGCGCAGTCTCGTCTTCTCGATATCGACGCCGCGCCGCGCGAGGGCTTTGGCCAGGACCGACTTCGCATTGGCGTCCTTGTCGCGCGAGAGGTTCGCGTCGTAGATGCCGCGGCTCACCTGGTTACGGCCGCCGAGCGGGGTCGGGAAATCCCAGTAGTAGCCCGCGATCCCGTCGGCCAGGACCGACAGGTCGAAATCGACGAGACCTCGCTTCACGCCCGCGTCCGCGTCCGTCTCCTCGGTGTCGAGGACGTAGAGATGGCCTTTGCGCTCCGGCTCCCGCAGGCCGAGGAGCTTCCGGGTCGTCGAGCCAGCGCCGTCGGCAGCGGCGACGAAGGTGGCGTCGATCGTCTCGCCCTCGCCGACCTCGAGCCGCCACCCGCCGTCCGCGCGCGCGATGGCCTTCAGGCCTTGCCCCTCGCGCACCTCGACGCCCTCCTTCTCGGCCAGCCGCAGGAGCTCCGCGTCGAACTCGGTCCGGCGGACGACGATGCCCATCGGGGACTCCGTCTCGCCGACCGCGTCGCCCTCGATCACGCGGACACCGCGCATGGGCAGGCTCGGGACGGTGGGGACGACGCCGATCTCGCGCAGCACGTCGAGACCGAGCTGGCTTATCGCGCCGGCGCAGGGTTTGTCGCGCGGGAACCTCGCCTTGTCGACGATGACGATGCGGTCCGCGGCGACCTTCTCGTGCCGGACCAGATGCAGCGCGAGGCTCGAGCCCGCCGGACCGCCCCCGACGATCGCGATGTCGCGCCGGATCATCGCACCATGCCGTCGAGCTCGCGGGCGAGATCGCGCACGAGGTCATCGAGCTCCTGCTCGCGATCCGGCGGGGCCGCGAGCTCGAGGTCGCCGCCGCTCTCGGCGAAGACGTGCGCGAGGCCATCGTGCGCCTCGACGATGCCCTTCACGAAGACGACGTCCTTGGCGCGTACGATGAGCTTCCGTACCGCCATGCCGTCGTGAAGCTTCCTGGTCTCGCTCATCCGAGCGGGTCTTCTACCTCACCCGAGTCGCGCTCCCGAGCGCGTTTTTCGCGGAGCCGGACCTGCACGTACTCGACGAGGCCTTCGACGTAGCTCTCGAACGGCGGGCAGCGGATGTCGGTGTCGGCCAGGAGCTCGGTCGTGTGCGTGTAGCTGTACGTCACGGGCGTGGCGAGGGCCTCGAGGAAGGCGCGCGGGCTCTTCGCCACGCGATCGAGGCCGGGGGTGCGGAGGAGCGCCTTCGTGAGGTTCGCCGGGATGAAGCCGCGCGGGCTCCGCCGACCGCCCGCCGTGGCCACGAGGTCGAACACACGCCGCGCGGTCAGTGCCGCGGGATCACCGATGTGAAAGGTGCGCCCGACGGCGCGCGGATCGCGGCCGATCGCCCGCGCCGCGCGGACGTAATAGTCGACGGGAACGAGGTGCAGCGCGGAGTCGCCCCGGCCCGGGAGCGGCAGCGGGATGTCCGGCGGAGACGTCACGATGAGGAGGATGAGGAAGTACGGACCGTCGAAGCGATCGACCTCGCCCGTCCTCGAATCTCCGACCACCATCGTCGGGCGGACGACCGCGATCGGCAGCTTGCTCATCTTCGACCGCACGATGCGCTCGCCGCGCGCGAGGGTCTCTTCCACGGGGTTGCGGAACGTCTGCCCCTTGTCGAGGTCGTCCTCGAGCACGAGGCCCGTGCGATTGCCCGAGACCTGCGCCGTGGAGTGGTACACGAGGCAGCGGAGCCTCGGGCACAGGGTGGCGACCTCGAGGATCTCGCGAGCGCCGCCCACGTTCACATAGGTGGCGAGCTTCTCCTCGGCGCCCATGTACGAGACCTGCGCGAGGTGATGGATGAAGTCGATCTTCGGCATGATCGACGCGAGCTCGGCGCCCGAGAGCCCGAGATCGATCGAGGCCGCGTCGCCCTCGAGGAGGATGATCCGCCGGCGCTGATCGAGCGGGAGGACGTCGAGGACGGACCGCGCCTCCTCGAGCGACTTCTGCCGCACGACGCAATAGATGGTCGTCTCGGGCTCGCGCACGAGCTCCTCGACCATCTTTCGCGCGACGAAAGAGGGGAAGCCCGTGACGAGGACGGTGTCCGCCACCGCTACTTGTTGTCGCCGCAGAAGTGGTCGCCGACCTCGCGCAGCCACGACGTGAAGTCGGGATACGAGAACTGGCTGCAACGCTCACCAGGCTTGAGGGCGTCGGCGGCGCAGGAGTTCGCGTCCCCGGCGAGCTTCGCGCACTGGTTCTGGCCGTTGTTCACGAGCGCGTAGCAGGACGTCTCCGTGGAGGACGAGCTGCAGAACTGGCAGCTCTGCTCGTCGCAGTCCGACGTGCACGCCATGTTGCGGAGGCACTTCGGGTCCGTGACCGTCTCCGCCGCGCAGGCGTAGAGGCCCGTGCGCTCCGCGAACGGATAGGTGAAGCGGGTGATGCAGTCCTGGCACTGGAAGCTCTTCTCGCCGATGACGAGCTGACAGAAGAAGTCGTTCGGGTCGCCGCTGCACGACTGCGCGATGTCATCGAGGTCGAAGTCGGTGCAGACGTTCTGCGCGACCTTCTCCGGGGCGACGGTGAGGCCGTCCGGGCACGAGCCGTAGGGCGCGGGGCACTCCTTCTGCGCGTCGTTGCAGGCACGCGGCTGGACGAGACCGTTGCAGAACGTCTTCCTCGACGTGCAGTTGTCGCAGCTGCCGCCGAACTGACCGCAGGCGCTGCTGGAGATGCCGCCGACGCAGTTGCCGGCCGCGTTGCAGCAACCGTTGCAGTTGAACGGGCCGCACTTCGGCTGGCACGTGCGGTTCTGGCACGTCTCGCCGAAGAGCGTGCAGTCCTGGCACTGCTGGCCCGGGAAGCCCGGGAAGCCCGCGTCGAAGCCGCCGAAGCCGCCGCCGCATGCCTTGTCCTGCGTCCCGCTCACGCAGGTGTTGCCCTGGCAGCAGCCGTTCGGGCAGGTGAACTGGTTGCACTGCGGCATCTGCTGGCAGCTTCCGCTCTGACACGTGCGAGCGGGGAACTGGTTCAGGCAGTTCTGGCACTGCTGGCCGTTGACGCCGCAAGCGGTGTTCTGCGCGCCGGTCGCGCAGATGTCGCCGAGGCAGCAGCCTCCGCAAGAGAGCGGGCCGCAGGTGTCGGTGTTTTCGCAGAAGCCGGCAGGGTTGCAGGTCTGGTTGGGGCCGCAGCCGATGCACTGCTGGCCCTTGATCCCGCAGAAGTCGTTCGACTGCGCCTCGGCCGGAATGCAGGTGTCGCCGAGGCAGCACCCGTCGCAGTTGCCGGGGCCACAGAACTGGAACGGCTGGCAGGTACGCGCGCCGGGGAGGCCGTCGGGCACGCAGTACTCGTTGATCTGGTTGCAGCGGTCGCACTGCTGGCCGAGGCGACCGCAGGCGTCGTCCGTCTGACCGCCGAGGCAGGTGCCATTGACGGTGCAGCAGCCGCCGCAGTTCGCCGGGCCGCACTTCGTCTGCGTCGTCTCGCAGCGTCCACCGCCGACGCTCGTCACGCGGCAGACCTCGCCCGCGTTGCAGCGACCGCAGGAGCCGCCGTTCGCGCCGCAGGCGAACTGGGAGTTACCCGGCAGGCACAGATCGCCGACGCAGCACCCGCTGCAGTTCGAGGCATCGCAGCGCGTGGTCCCGCAGCTACGCGTCGACAGATCGCACGCGCGCCCGTCGTCCTCGCAGTTCGTGCAGACCTCACCGCCGCGACCGCACGCGGTGGCTTCCGTCCCGGAGAGGCACTGCTCGTTGCCGCTGCCGTCGAACGCGCAGCAACCGCCCGGGCAGTTGCTCGGGCCACAGTTGGTCACGGTCCGGGCGCACACGCGCGCGTCGGTGCACGTGTCGAAGCCGGTCGAGACGCAGTCCTTGCAGGAGCCGCCCGCGGCGCCGCAGGCGCGCGTATTGCGGCCCGTCTGGCACTGGCCGTTCGCGTCGCAGCAGCCGTTCGAGCACGTGGCGGGGCTGCAGGCCGGGCTGCCGCTGCTCGAGTTGCCCGAGCTCGACGTCGCGCTCGCGTCGAGATCCTCCGGCTCGAGGCTCGAACGTCCACACCCCGGGAAGACGAGCATGAAAAGACCAGTGCTCATCACCACCGCGAACAGCCAGCGAAGCAAAGCGCGCATCCCGAACCTCGCTGCGAATCGTAGCAAGTCGGCTGGAGTGTAGGTAGCTTCGTGCGGCCTTGGATTTGGGCCTCAGCTACCTGGCGATCCCCATCTTTCAGCGCGCCCTCCTGGCGGGCTCGATGCTGGCCGCCCTTCTCGCGCTCCTGGGGGTCCTCGTGACCGCTCGCGGGCTCGCTTATCTCGGCGACGGGCTCTCCCACGCCGCGTTCGGCGGGATCGCGCTCGGCATGTTCTTGAGCCTCAAGCAGCCGCTCCTCATCGCGATTCCGTTCACCGCCCTCGCCGCCATGGCCATCGGCGCGCTGCGTCGCCGCGGCAACATGCGGTCCGACGTGGCGATGGCCATCTTGTTTGCCGTCTGTTTCGCGGTCGGAATCGTCTTGCTCAAGAAGGCGACCCGGACCGAGGGCACCTTCGACCCGGAGCAGCTGCTCTTCGGCAACATCCTCATGGTCGGGGGGGACGATCTCTGGACCGTCCTCGGCATCGCGGTCATCACCGTGCTTTTCGTGGCCTTCGCCTGGACGCGCCTCGCCTACGCGACCTTCGACGAGGAGCTCGCTCGCCTGAGCGGCATCGAGGTCGGCTGGCTCGAGAGCGCGCTCCTCGCCTTGCTCGCAGCGGTCGTGGTCGCGGCGATCCGCCTCGCCGGCGTCGTCCTCGTCAGCGCGTTCCTCGTCATCCCGTCCGCGGCCGGCCGGATCATGGGGCGCACGCTGGGCGGCGTCGTCCGCTGGGCCATGCTGCAAGGCATCCTCAGCGTGTCCATCGGCTTCTTCGTGGCCCACAAGCTCGAATGGCCCGAGGGCGCCGCCATCGTCTTGATGCTCGCCCTCCTCTTCGCTGCGTCGGTCTCTTTCCGGCGCCTCCGCGCGAAGTAAACGCCGCTACGCACCTCGCGACGAGAGATCGCGGACTTGGGCGCGCTCCCGCGTGAGAGCCGAAGGGCACGCCTTTTGTATACTCATCAACTGATTCAACCAGTCGAGGAGTAGATGAGAATACCAATTCTCGGCGCCCTGGTCGGGCTCATGCTGCCGACCTTCTGGACGGGACGGGCCACCGCGGAGGGTCAGGAAGGGACGCTGCTCGCGATCGACACGGGTGATCTCGTCTTCGACATCGGTCGGAGCGCGGTCCGCCAGGGCCAGATCGTCGAGCTGTGGCGACCGGTGCGCCTGAAGCATCCCGTCACCGGCAAGGTCATGGTCGATCGCTTCAAGATCGCCACCGTGCGCCTCACGGACGTCCAGGCCGTGATGTCCCTCGGGCGCGTCGATCAGGGCTCGCTGCGGCAGCCGCAGACCGGCGACATCGTCGTGGTGCCGGAGGAGGCGATGCCGCAGAAGCCGGCCGCGCCGAAGGCCGAGGCGCCTAAGACCGAGGCGACGAGGTCGGCCGTCGTCAAGCCGAGCCCGGAGCAGCAGGAGCTGTCCGATCTCATGCTCGCGCTCCAGGGCGCGAACCTCAGCGCGCGCATCGGCTCGTACCGCGGGTTCGTGAAGGACCACCCGAAGAGCCCGTATGCCCGCGTGCTCACGGAGGAGGCGGACGGGCTCGAGAAGCTCGATCAGAAGAGGCCTCCCCCCGAGATCCCGTATTTCGTGTGGTCCGCGCCGCTCGAGCGCATGCGCCCCGGCGCCCCGCAGCGCTACGCGGTGGAGCTCGACGAGCGCTTCCGCGGCGCCGTCGTCCACGTGCGTCGCCACGGCGCGACCGCGTACCGCTCGATCGCGATGCAGTCGAGCGGACCACGTTACTGGTCCGCCACGCTGCCAGGCGATGCGATCGACGAGCCGGCGACGGATTACTTCGTCGAGGGCGTGAAGCAGGACGGGACCGTCCTCGCCGTCGTCGGCTCCGCGTCGAAGCCGCGCGAGGTCGACGTCGACGCACGGCCGCTCTCCGGCAAGCGCGACGGCACGCTCGCGACCCTCGCGCTCTCGAGCGAGCTCGCCTCCTTCAACGTGAAGAAGGCGAACGACTGGGTCTTCCAGACGGAAGGCGCATTCGGCTGGCGGCTCGACGACACCGGCATCCGGGCGGTCCGCTCCGGATTCGGCGTGCTTCGCGGCCAGGGCGGCAGCCTCGACGAGCTGGAGAAGCAGCACAAGCCCCCGCGCGACATCGGCCTCACCTACGGCTGGATCGAGACCGAGATCGGCATCGTCCACGGGTTCAGCCTCATCGGGCGCCCCATCCTCGGCCTCCGCGAAGGCGGCCTGACCGGCGGCGCGCAGGGCTTCTTCCGCCTCGGGAACGACCTCGAGACGAACCTGATGATCGGCGGCGAGGCGCTCGGCTCGGTCGGCCTCCGCGGCGTCGTGCAGCTCGAGTGGCGCACCATCCCGCGCGTTCCGATCCTCCTCCGCAGCGAGGTGACGAACCAGCCCGCGGGTGTCGGGGGCGACATCGGCGCGCGCGCGATCGGACAGGTCGGGTACGAGGTCGTGAAGGACCTCGCCCTCTCCGCGCGCGCCTCGTACCAGGGTCGAACCATCCACCACGCCGGTCCCGGCGCCGGAGCAGGAGTGAGCTACCAATGGTGATCCCGCTGATGTTCGCCGCGGACGTGGCCGCCGCCACACCGGAGACTCCCGTCGCCGAGATCCACCACGCCCCGATCTCGACGGCACGGGAAGGTCGCGATCTGACGATCGGCGTCGTCATCGACAACCCCGATCGCATGAAGCGCGCGGTCGTGATCTACGAGGGCGAAAAGGCGCGCGGCGAGGTCGAGCTCGCCCGCTCCTCCGATCCGGATCGGCCCTACGTGGCGGTGGTGCCCGCGCTCGCCGTCCACGCGCCGATGGTGGCCTATGCGATCGAGATCGAGAACACGGACGGGACGCGCGCGCCCATCTTCGCCTCGCGCGCGAGCCTGCACCGCGTCACCGTCCTCGACTCCGCAGAGGACGCCCGCGAGGGGACGCTGCTCGAGCGGCTCCGTCATCGTCGATCCGTCGTGGACGCGAGCGGCGAGCTCGCCTCGTTCGGCTCGAAGCACGACCAGTACTTCCGCACCGAGGGCAGCTACACGTACCGCATGCTCGGCTTCGTCTCCGAGTTCGGGATGCGCGCGGGCGTGGTGCGCGGCGACTCCCCCGCGAACGGCGAGGTCGGCTTGAACTACGGCGCGCCGCGAATCCGGGTACGCCTCGCGGACGTGCTCCACGCGCAGGCGGAGCTGCTCGTGAGCGTCACCGAGGTCGGGTTCTCCAACGGCGGCGGCGGCGCCATCATCCTGGGCGACGCCTACGGCTCGAACCTCACCCTCGGCGTCGAGGGTGTGCAGGTCTTCGGCGTCCGCGGCTACACGCAGCTGAACCTCGTCGCGAATCGCTGGCTCACGCTGGCGCCGACGGTGGAGGTGACGAACATGCCCCACGCGGACGCGGTCGGCGTGCGCCTCCTCGCGGACGCGCGCCTCGAGCTCGGACGCGGATTTCACGCCTCCCTCCGCGGCGGATACCAGGCGCGAGACTTCGCGTCCGGCGGCCCCACGATCGGCGGCGGCATCGGCTACGCCTTCTAAGGTAGCCTGCGGGACGTGGCGTCCGCCTACGACGAGGTCCCGTACGACACGGAGGCGAACGTGGAGACGCATCCCGTCGCGATGGCCACGCTCGCCCGCCTCGCCGGTCTCACGCCCGCGCCCGCGTGGCACGCGCGCGTCCTCGAGATCGGCTGCGGGGACGGAGAGAACCTCGGCGCGGCGGCGGCGTACCTGCCGGAGGCGCGCTTCGTGGGCTTCGACCTCGCGGAGCGCGCGATCAGCTCGGGAAGAAGACCGCGCTCGCGAACGTGGAGCTCCGCGTGGGCGACGCGACGATCGAGGGGCTCGGCGCCTTCGACTACGTGATCGCGCACGGGGCTCCACTTTCGTGGGTCCCCGTGCGGGACGAGCTACTCCGGCTCCTCCGCGCGTCGCTCGCTCCGAACGGCGTCAGCTTCTCAGCTTCAACGCGCTGCCGGGCTGGCGCTTTCGCGGCTCGATGCGCGAGCTGATGCGCGACCGCACGCGCGGGATCGATTCGCCCGGCGACAAGGTGCGGACCGCGCTCGGCGTGGTCGACGAGCTCGCGCGCGGCGGCGCGGGCGCGCCCGGATACCTCGGCGCCCTCGCCAAGGACGCGGCGGAGTACCTCGAGCACGTGAAGCTGGCCACGCCGCCCAGGTCGGCCTTCTCGCATTACGTGTTTCACGACCTCCTGGCGGAGACCAACGACGCGTTCTCCTATCCGGAGATGGAGTCGCGGCTCGCGGAGGCAGGACTACGCATCATCTCGGAGACCCCGCTCCGCCGGCGCCCGCTCGAGGAGCTGCCGTTCCTGCAGCTGCTCGTCCAGCGCGACGACGATCCCGCGCCGGCCCCGATCGATTCGGCGCGCGCGGACGAGCTGTTTCTCTGGGCCGATCTCGCGCCCACGGAGGATGGCGCCTTCCGGACCTCCACCGGCTTCGCCGTGAGGCCGCCGGCGGAGTCCGCCCTCGCCCGCGTCGCGGCGAGCGCGCCCGGCTTCGTACGCGTGAAGGACGTCGATCCGGACCCGCGCTTCGCGGCGCAGGTGCTGGAGGGGTTTCGCGACGGCGTCTTCGTCCTGCGCTCGGAGCCGCCCGTGCTGACGGGAGAGGTGCCGTCGTTCGTGCGCGAACGCGGCGCCAGGACGGGCCTCCTCACGAGCGCGATCCATCGCTCCTATCGCGTCGAGTCGGTGGACCTCACGAGCCCGGTCATGCGCCAGCGCCTCCATCGCCTCGCCTTCACGGAGGCGCCATGATCGCGGCGCTGTGCGGGGCCAAGGGCGAGACGCGAGAGGTGATGGCGCCGGCGTCGGCCGCCCGGATCCGCGCGCTCGTCGCGGAGCACGACGGCTTCGGGCTCGTCGAGCCGGACCTGCCGCTCGGTAAGCTCCCCCTCCCGCGCGATCCCGTCGACCGCGCCATCCTCGCCATCGTGACACGCGGCCGACCGCGCGCGCTCCTCTTCGTCCGCGGCAGCAAGGCGAAGCTCGCGCCGGTGAAGGACGAGCGCGCGCTCGACTTCGCGGTCACGCTCGTCCATCCGTGGTCGACCGAGGATCCGCTCTTCGCGGCCGCGCTCGCGGTCCTGACGGAGCGCGGGGCCACCGCCGGCAAGGAGCTCCTCCGCGAAGCGCGGGCCCGGCGCGGCGGCGCAAGCACCAGGGACGCCGCCGATCTCGGCCGCGCGCTCGTCCGGGCGTGGAGCGCAGGCGCGATCGAGTTGGCCTGATCCCGTGAACCTCCGCGCCCTCACCGTGGCCGCCACGCTCGTCGGACCTGCGGGAGCACCGACTACGTCGCCTGCGACGAGCAGCACCCGTGCGCGGTGGGCGAGTGCCGGCCGATTCGCCTCGTGATCGACGGGACGGCGCGCCTCCTCTCGCGCAGCGCCTGCACGAGGTGACGTCAGAGCCCGAACTGGCGCCGCGAGAGCTCGCGGAGGAGAACGTCGGGCACGTCGAGGTGGACGAACGCGGCGTCGTTCTTCTTGCCGATCGCGAGCCCCGCCGCCGTCGCGGGCAGCGGCGAGCGCCGCGTGTCCAGCTTGAGCGGCTGCGCGACGACGATCGTGCTCGCGTCGTTGCCGATCGCGTCGAGGAAGCGCTTCAACGAGGTCATCTCGGAGAGCTTCTTGTCCTTCAGGCCCGCGCGAAGCGTGGCGGCGGGCTCCGCGCCGAACGCGACGGAGAGCTCCTTGTCATCGACGAGCCATGCCGCGCCCGAGTCGCGCCGCGGCGGCCCCGCGTCCGGCTTCGGATGCGAGATCATCACCACGGAGGCCTGACCCGACCCGGCGATCTCCTCCTCGCGCGTGGTCATGTTCTGCACGCGGAGCATCTCCTTGAAGGGGTCGACCTTCGCGAGGTCGACAGCGCCCGTCGCGGCGCTCTTCGCGGCCGCCGCGTCGCGCACGGGGAAGCGCAGGTAGTTCCCGGCCGGGTCATCCATCCCCACCGCGACCGTGACGACGTCGCCGCGCGCCTTCGTCGCGGTGTCGATCACCTGATGAAGCGGCGCGGGGTCCTTGAGCCGCGGGCCGAGGACGGACGCGAGCGTCGTCTTCAGCGACTCCGCCTGCTCCTTCCGCGCGGGCTCGGCGTCGCGCATGGAGAGGATCACGCCCGCCGTCGACGGCAAGGCCAGCGCGGGCGCGGGCTCGCCCACGCTCATCGCGTCGACCCACGCGCGCGCGGCGTTCTCGCCGCCGGCCTTCGGTAGGGCGAGCTCCGCGTGCGCCGACACGGCGTCCTCCGTGACGTCGAGCGTGACGCGGACCTTGTCGAAGTCGCTCACGATCGCGATGCGACGCTTCACGAGGCCGTCGAGCGCGGCGACGATCGCGGCGGGATCGCCGAAGTCGGGCGCCCGGCCGCGCTCCGCGCGCATCCGCTTGTCCTCCTCGCCGAGATAGTCCTTCGCCGCCTCCCAGAGCGTCTTCAGCTTCGGGCCGAGCGAGCTCGTGAGCGCCTCGTGCGGCACATCGATGACGGCGGCCGCGGTGAGCGTCGGCGGCGGGCGCGCGGGGAGGCCGCGCGTGACCCAGTTGCCGAGCGTACCGAGGCCCTTCTCGTCGCGTGTGACGAGGAGCCAGCCGTTCGTCGTGATCGCGACGCCGCGATCCTTCTCGCCCGGGCTCGCGGGGCGCTTCGGCACCAGGATCGCCATACCCGCCGCTTCCTTCGCGTTGAAGCGCGCGGTGTCGCCGTCGATGAGGAGGCCGCGCGCGCGGCGCCCGTCGACGAGCTTCATCGCGATCGCCCACTCGGGATCGGCGGGATCGCCGGAGAGCGCGCCGTGGATGGGCGACGTGCCGTCGAGCTCGTTCGAGAGCATCACGTCGAGATCGGAGAGCGCGACGACGACGCCCGGCAGCGTCATCGGGAGAATGCCGAGCGCGCCGCCGATCCCGCGCTGCAGCTTCGTCCACGTCGCGTTGGGCGACGAGACGTAGACCTCCGCGAGGAGGCCGTCCGGGACCTTCGCGGGCGGCGCCGGGTCGACGATCCCCGCGTCGACGACCCCGCCGGGCTCCGTCCTATCGCAGCGGCTGTAGGCGACTAACCCGCCCAAAAGGAGGGCGCCGGCTGCCAGATAGCCATGCTTCCGCTCCCACTTCACGGCCTCTCCTTAGCATGACCGTTTCGTCCGGCCGGCCCCGCTGTTGACGAGCGCCCGTGGCGACCGGACAAAGCCGCTTCCCCGTCGCTCTGCCCCTTCCGCTCAGGGCGGACTTGGGGCTAAGGTGGCGTTTCATGCTCGACGATATCCACAAGGAGCTGGGTGCTTCGATCGCGAAGGCGCACGAAGCCTTGAAGCGCGACCTCGGAAAGCTCCGAGCAGGCCGCGCGAACGCCAACCTGCTCGACGGGATCAAGGTCGACTACTACGGCGCGATCACGCCGCTCGCGCAGATGGCCCACATCAACGTGCCGGAGCCGCGTCTCATCACGGTGAAGCCGTGGGACAAGACAGCGGTGAAGGCGGTCGAGAAGGCGCTCCGCGAGAACGACCTCGGTCTCAATCCGATGACGGACGGAGATCTGATCCGTCTCCCGCTCCCCCCGCTCACCGAAGAGCGACGCAAAGAGTTCGTCAAGATCGCCCGCAAATATGGCGAAGAGTGCAAGGTGTCGATCCGTAAGGCTCGCCACGAGGCGCTCGATATGTTCAAAGCGCTCGACGACGACGGAGAGGTCAGCACCGATGACGTCGATCGCGCGAAGGCGAAGGCCGAGGACACCGTTAAGGACGGAGTTAAGGCCGTCGACGGAATCATCGCGCAAAAAGAAAAGGATATCATGGAGGTATGAGTTTCTTGACACCGGTCGTGGCGTACGTTCCGATGGATGTAGGCAGACGATGAGGTGTCGCTCGTACCCCCACCGGATTCTGGAGTCCGCTTGATGCGTGCGATCGCAGCAGGTTTGTCTGACGTCGGGCTCCAGCGCGAGCACAACGAAGACTCGTACGTCGTGCTCAAGGAGTACGACCTCTTCGTGGTCGCCGACGGAATGGGTGGTCACCGCGCGGGTGACGTCGCGTCGAAGCTCGCTACGGAGACGATCAGCGAGTTCTTCAAGTCGACGGCCAATGACGATGTCACCTGGCCGTTCCACTTCGACACGAATCTCTCGGAAGAAGAGAACCGCCTCCTGACCGGCATTCGCGTCGCGAACCGGCAGATCTTCGAGCGTTCGACGCGCAGCCGCGAGTACCACGGCATGGGCACGACGGTCGTGGGCTGCATGTTCAGCGAGCGAAAGCAGCGCATGTACATCGGCCATGTCGGTGACTCGCGTTGCTACCGCGTCCGCGCGGGACGCATCCAGCTGCTGACGCGCGATCACTCGCTCATCAACGACTACCTCCTCGCGATGCCCGACCTCACGGAGGAGCAGCGCAGCGAGCTTCCGAAGAACGTCATCACGCGCGCGCTCGGCATGCAGGATCAGGTCGTGGTCGACCTCCAGCATGACGAGCCTCGCAACGGCGACGTCTACATCCTCTGCTCCGACGGCCTCTCCGGCATGGTCGAGGACAACGAGATCGAGAAGATCGTCGTCGACAACCCGGACATCCGCGACGCGTGCACGAAGCTCATCGCCCGCGCCAACGAGCACGGCGGTGAGGACAACGTGACCGCGGTCCTCATCAAGATCGAGGACATGGACGGCGCCAAGGGCGGCAAGGCCCGCGACGCCGACCTCGACGGCGAGACGACGAATCCAGGCGCCGGCGCTCGCAAGTAGCGACGCCGAACGCGCGTCTTCGCCGGACAAAACCGCCTAAAACTTGTGCCGCGGGCCGCTCCGGTCTACGTGAGGCTCGTGCACGAGCTTCTCGCCATCCTCAAGAGCCTTACGAAGAACCTCGACCAGTTCACGATCGATCATGGCGACATGACGTACGTGATCCTGATCGCGATCGTGTTCGCGGAGACGGGCCTCGTCGTGACGCCGTTCCTCCCGGGCGACTCGCTCCTGTTCTCGGCGGGCGCGGTGGCCTCCCGCGGCTACCTGAGCTTCCCCCTCCTCGCAGGTGGCTTGATCGCCGCGGCCATCGTGGGCGACACGGTGAACTATCACGTGGGCAAGGGGATCGGCCCGAAGGTGATGAAGAGCGAGAAGAGCTGGCTCTTCAACAAGAAGCACCTCGAGAAGACGCACAAGTTCTACGAGAAGCACGGCAAGAAGACGATCATCCTCGCGCGCTTCGTCCCGATCGTCCGCACCTTCGCCCCGTTCGTCGCAGGCGCGGGCGCGATGGATTACAAGACCTTCATCACCTACAACATCATCGGCGCGGTCGCCTGGGTGACCTCGATGATGGGCGCGGGCTACGCGCTCGGCCAGGTTCCTTTCGTGAAGGAGCGCTTCGAGGTGATCGTCATCGGCATCGTGATCCTCTCGGTCATGCCGATGGTCATCGAGTACATCAAGGCGCGTGGCGAGGCGAAGAACGCCAAGGCCGAGCCCAAGGCGGAGAAGGCCGAGAGCGCGAGCTGACGACGGACGAGACGGCGTACCAAGGCGTCGAACGCCGCGCGTCCGAGCTCGGCCGCGGGCTCTCTTCAGAAAATCTCGGGGGCGGCCGTTGATCGAGACGTGGCAAACGCGTTTCTTCACCCCCCGCCGCCCGACCCGCGCGCCAGGCGCGAGGGAAAGCCGGACGACGTCGTCGTCCTCGGACTGGTCGACGGCACGACGCGGCGCGGGCTCCTCGCCGGGTTTCAGCCCGCGGCGGCGGACCTGTCGGTCGAGCTCGAGCACCAGGGTCGGAAGTTCATCCCCACCGAGCAGGTCGCCTATGTCGGTTTCCGTCGGAATCCGAGCGAGGCGCGGACGCGGCTCATCGGGCCAACGGAGCGGCTCAAGGTCCACGTCGCGGGCGGCGGATCGTTCGCCGTCGAGACGCCGACGCCGAACCTCAAGAACCCCCTCGGCTTCACCGCCTACCCCACCGACGGCGACTCGCCGTTCAAGCACATCTACTTCTACGCGCATGGCATCAACGCGAAGGAGAAGGACGTCCCGCTCGGCGAGATGATGATCGACGCCGGGATGCTCGAGCCCGACACGCTCCTCGCCGGCATCGAGACCCAGACCGCGAACCGGAGCTTGCCCATCGGGCAGATCCTCGTCGAGCAAGGCGTCGACGCCGACTCCGTCGAAGAGGCGGCGAAGCTCCAGGCGCGCCGCAAGCTCCGGATCGGCCAGATCCTCGTCGACGCGGGCCTCGTCACGCCAGACGCGATCGAGCGCGCCCTCGCCGAGCAGAAGGTGCGCAAGGGCAAGCGCCTCGGCGAGGTCCTCGTCGACATGGGCGTGGTGAGTGAGGCCGACCTCACCATGCTGCTCGGCCAGAAGTTCCAGCTCGAGGTCGTCGATCTCGAGAAGTTCGACATCGATGTGTCCGCCACGAAGCTCGCGCCGCGCGACGTCATCGAGCGCTACGGCGTTCTCCCCGTCCGCGCGTCGGGGACGGCGATCACGGTCGCCATCTCCGATCCCCTCGCGCTCGACGCGCTCGACGCGGTCCGCTTCCACGCCAAGCGACGCGTCGAGGAGGTCCTCGTCACCCCGACGCAGCTCCGTCACTACGTCGATCGCTTCTTGCTCTCGTCCGCCGAGGGCGGCACCAGCCCCCAGTTCGGCGATCTCCTTCGAGATCTTCGCGCGGAGGACCTCGGCGCGGAGATCGCGGAGGAGGAGCCCTCGGCCGATCTCGCGGTCAAGGAGGCGAAGGACGCGGACGGCGGCATCGTCCGGCTCGTCAATCAGGTCATCCTCGATGCCGTCCGCCGCGGCGCCTCCGATATCCACATCGAGCCCAACGGGCGCGAGACGAACGTGGTCATCCGATTCCGGATCGATGGCGACTGCGTCCCCTACCAGGAGATGCCGGCCGCGTACCGCAACCAGATCATCGCACGCATCAAGATCATGGCCGGCCTCGACATCTCCGAGCGCCGGAAGCCGCAGGACGGCAAGATCCGCTTCCGCGCGGGCGAGCGCCTCACCGAGCTCCGCGTCGCGACGCTCCCGACGGTGAACGGCAACGAGGACGCCGTGCTGCGTATCCTCGCGAGCTCGAAGCCGCAGCCGCTCGACAAGATCGGCCTCTCGACGTGGAACCTCCACGAGCTGCAGCGGATCGCGAAGCAGCCGTACGGCCTCGTCCTCTGCGTCGGACCGACCGGCTCGGGCAAGACGACGACGCTCCACAGCGTCCTCGCCTCGCTCAACACGGCCGACATGAAGATCTGGACGGCGGAGGACCCGGTCGAGATCACGCAGGCAGGCCTGCGCCAGGTGCAGGTCAACGCGAAGATCGGCGTCACGTTCGCCTCCTGCATGCGCTCCTTCCTCCGCGCGGATCCGGACGTGATCATGGTCGGCGAGATGCGCGACCACGAGACGGCGAGCACCGCCGTCGAGGCCTCGCTCACGGGCCACCTCGTGCTCTCGACCCTC
Organism: Labilithrix sp.; assembly: GCA_046351255.1. Lineage (GTDB taxonomy): Bacteria > Myxococcota_A > Polyangia > Polyangiales > Polyangiaceae > Labilithrix. Next base: position 195,152 of record JAXLYU010000016.1, on the reverse strand, counting down.
CACACGAACAGCGCGCCCGAGACGATCACGCGCCTCCTCGACATGGGGCTCGACCCGTTCAGCTTCGCCGACTCGCTCCTCGGCATCCTCGCGCAGCGCCTCGCACGCGCGCTCTGCCGCCGCTGCCGGGCGAAGTCCCCGGGCACGGAGGCGGAGTTCAACGAGCTGACGCGCGCGTACGACGAGGCGACGCTCGAGTCGAAGTTCGGCGTCACACGCACCGACTTCAACGTGTGGCGCGCCACCGGCTGCGACGTGTGCAGCGGCTCGGGCTACAAGGGCCGCCTCGCGATCCACGAGCTCCTCGTCACCGACGACGCGATGAAAAAGGCGATCGGCCAGCGCGCCCCGGTCGAGCGCATCCGCTCCGCCGCGATCGAGCTCGGCATGACGACGCTCCTCCAGGACGGCATCGCCAAGGCCCTCGCCGGCCAGACCGACATGAAGCAGGTCCTCGCGGTCTGCAGCAAGTAGCCGCCCCACGAACGCGGCCGCGCGCTACGCCTTCTGCGCGCGGAGGTGCAGGAAGAGCGGGACCCGGCTCCACGAGGGGTGGCTCGTCGTGGCCGGCTCGCGGAGCGCGTCGACGACGAGGCCCGCGCCCGCGAGGGCCTCGAAGTAGGCCGCCATCGGGCGGTGCAGGCTCTCGAACGTCATCGAGAGGCCGTCGCGCTCGACCTTGTCGGCGTAGCGGAACGAGTCGAGGTAGCTGCCGCGGATCACGAAGCGGCCGTGCTTCTCGAAGCGGCCTGCGGAGTTGAGCGGATGCACGATCGCGAGACACAGCCGTCCGCCCGGCTCGAGGACGCGCGCGATCTCGCGAACGACCGCGTCGAGGTCGTCGACGTCGTGGAGGCACATGAAGGAGACGGCGAGATCGAACGCGCCGTCCTCGAACGGCAGCTTCGACGCGTCTGCCTCGTGCACCTCGAGCGCCGAATCCGCCTCGCGCGCAGCGGCGACGAGCGTGGGCGAGACGTCGACGCCGACGATGTCGTGGCCGAGCGACGCGAGATGACGAGTGAGCCTCCCCTCCCCGCAGCCGACATCGAGGGTCCGCCGTCCCGGGGCGGGCACGAGCGGGAGGAACTGATCGCGATGGTACCGGTCGTAGCTGTCGTGCCCTGGCGTCCGCACCCACTGGATCCAGGCCCGTGCGTGCGTCTCCCAGGCGGCGCTCAATGTCATGCGCCACCGGTAAGGCGGTCCGGCCGCACGCGCAAGCGACCGGACCTTGCCCGCCGCCGGATCGTGCTTATCGTCCACCCCGCGATGCAACGCCCCGAGTCCCACACCTTCCCGTGACCGCGCGCCTTCCTTCGAGGAGGGCGTCCGGACGGGAAACGTGTGTGAGGCATTCAGCAGGGAGAGAGCATCATGGACCTCGGAGTCATCGTGGAGATCCGCGCCGCGGAAGGCGGGGACGACGCAAAGGCGCTCGTGCGCGAGATGACCGGCATCTACGGGAGGCGCGCGCTGCGGAGGCGTCTTTGACGTCGAGGTCATCGAGGAGGCGGCGGGCTACGCCGCGCTCCGCATCACGGGCGCGTCCGCGGCCGCCGACTTCGTCGACGAGGCGGGCGGCCATCGCTGGCAGCGCGTCGCGCCGAACGACAAGCGCGGGCGCGTCCACACGAGCACGATCACGGTCGCGATCCTCGTCGAGGTCCCCGAGACGGAGCTCCGCATCGATCCCCACCATCTCGTGTGGGCGCGATCGCGCGGCTCCGGCGCGGGCGGTCAGCACCGGAACAAGACGGAGTCGGCCGTCGATCTCACGCACGTGCCGACGGGCACGACGGTGCACTGCGAGAGCGAGCGCTCGCTCCATCGCAACGAGGCGATCGCCCTCGCCCGCATGCGCGCGCTCCTCGCGGACGCGGCCCGCTCCGCCGCCCTCGGCGCTCGCAACGAGGCCCGCCGTGGCCAGCTCGGCACCGGCATGCGCGGCGACAAGCGACGCACGATCCGCCAGCAGGACGGCAGCGTCGTCGACCACGTCACCGGCAAGACCTGGCGCTACCGCGACTACGAGCGCGGCGAGTGGTGACGAGCAGGCCGTCGGCGGCGGCAAAACACTGAAATCAATCAGCAATTTGATCCAGAGATCTCTGCCGCACGAAGGGCGCAAAGGTTCGGCCCTCGTGCGCGCGCCCTTGCTTCCCCCCGCTGGAGGGCACGACTAGGCTCGAGACATGGCTCAGAAAGTCCTGCCCGACCTCGACGTGTACACCGCCGAGGGGGAGCTTCCCGGTGATCTCGCGGCCTTGCGCGCCGCGACCCAGGCGTGGCGCGAGGGCCCGCTGAAGAAGAGCACCGCGAAGATGCCGGAGCGCCGCGCGCGCTTCTCCACGTGGAGCGACATGGACGTGCCCGACGTCCTCACCCCCGCCGACGTGCGCACCGACTACACGCGCGACCTCGGCCTCCCGGGCGAGTACCCGTTCACGCGCGGCGTCCAGCCGACGATGTACCGCTCGCGCCTCTGGACGATGCGCATGTTCGCCGGCTTCGGCACGCCCGAGCAGACGAACGAGCGGTTCAAGTTCCTCCTGTCCCAGGGCCAGACCGGCCTCTCGACCGCCTTCGATTTCCCGACCCTCATGGGCTACGACTCCGACTCGCCGCGCTCGCTCGGCGAGGTCGGCATGTGCGGCGTCGCGGTCGACACGCTGCGCGACATGGAGGTCCTCTTCGCGGACATCCCCCTCGCCGACGTGACCACGTCGATGACGATCAACGGTCCCGCGATCGTCCTCCTCGCGTTCTACATCGCCCTCGCCGACACGCGCGGGATCCCGCGCACGAAGATCGGCGGCACCGTGCAGAACGACTGCCTGAAGGAGTTCATCGCGCAGCACGCGTGGCTCGTCCCGCCGCGTCCGGCGATGCGCATCGTCACGGACATGATCGAGTTCTGCTCGAAGGAGGTCCCGCGCTGGAACACGGTCTCGATCAGCGGCTACCACATCCGCGAGGCCGGAGCGACGGCGGGTCAGGAGCTCGCGTTCACGATCGCGGACGGCATCGGCTACGTCGAGAGCTGCCTCGATCGTGGCCTCGACATCGACGACTTCGCCCCGCGCCTCTCGTTCTTCTGGGACGTCCACAACGACTTCTTCGAGGAGATCGCGAAGTTCCGCGCCGCGCGCCGGCTCTGGGCGCGCCTCATGAAGGAGCGCTTTGGCGCGAAGAAGGCGGAGTCGATGAAGCTCCGCACGCACGCGCAGACGGCGGGCGTCTCGCTCACGGCGCAGCAGCCGTACAACAACGTCGTCCGCGTCGCGCTCCAGGCGCTCGCGGGCGTGCTCGGCGGGACGCAGTCGCTCCACACGAACTCCCTCGACGAGACCTACGCGCTGCCGACGGAGGAGGCGGTCACGATCGCGCTCCGCACGCAGCAGATCATCGCGGAGGAGTCGGGCGTCGCCTCGACCATCGATCCGCTCGCCGGCTCGTGGTTCGTCGAGGACCTCACGAACCGCATGGAGAAGGAAGCGGTCGAGTACATCAAGCGCATCGACGAGATGGGCGGCATGGTGGCCGCGATCGAGAAGGGCTACCCGCAACGCGAGATCGCGGCGAGCGCGTACCGCTTCCAGCGCCAGCTCGAGGCGGGCGAGCGCGTGATGGTCGGCGTCAACAAGTTCACCAACCCCGACGAGAGCAAGGAAGCGGCCATCCCGCTCCTCAAGGTCGACGAGGACGTCCAGCGCCGCCAGGTCGCGAACCTCCACGCCGTGAAGGCAAAGCGAGACGCGACCAAGGTGAAGGCCGGCCTCGACGCCGTCCGCGCCGCCGCGAAAGACGGCACGAACCTCATGCCGCCGATCATCGAGGCGGCGAAGGCCTACTGCACGCAGCAGGAGGTCTGCGACGTGCTCCGCGAGGTCTTCGGCACCTACACGGATCCGGCCGAGTTCTGATGTCCGGCGCGCCGCCTTTGGGAGGACTCGGCGGCGCGACCCCTCCCACGGGGCCGGTCGGCTACTACACGCCGCCCGCCGAGCTCGCGTCGAGGCCGGCGATCATCTTCTGGTATCGCGTGTACGCGATCCTCTCGGCGCTCGTATACGTCGCGATGGTGCTCGCCTGGAGCTCCGTCGACGCGGGCCAGAACACGGGACGGTTGCTCATGCAGGCCTCGCTCTATGCGACGCCGTTCGTCCTCTTCTACGGCGTCGCCGCGCTGGTCCCCTTCAAACCCTGGGGCTGGAGCTTTGGCCTCATCGCGATCGCGTTCGGCATGATCTCGTGCCTCGCGCCGTTCTCCGTCGTGCTCGTGATCCTGTGGTCACGCCCGCAGGTGAAGGCCGCGTTCCAGCGCCTCTGAGCGAGACGCGCATGGCGCCATCAGCCGGCGATGATGCGGGCGGCGATCTCTTCGCCCTGGCGGACCATGTCCGGGATGCCGGAGCCGAGATAGCCGCCGCCGCCGAGGTGAAGGCCGGGGTGCTCCGCCGCGCGCGAGAGGATCTTCTTCACGCGCGGGATGTGCCCGACATGGAACTGCGGGCTCGTCTTCCGGAAGCGGAACACGCGGGAGAACATCGGGGCGCGATCGATGTTGAGCAGGTCGAAGATCTGGCCACGCGCCATCTTGACGAGGTCGGCGTCGCTGCGGTCGACCATCTCTTCCTGACCCGAGCCGCCGACGAAGACGCGCAGGAGGACCTGCCCCGAGGGCGCGCGATGGTCCCACTTGCTCGACACGAACGTGCACGCCAGGATCGGCCGGTTCTCGGCGCGCGGCACGAGGATGCCAAAGGCATCGAGCGGATGCCGCACGTCGAACTTGCGGTACGCGAGGAAGATGGTGGCCGCAGAGGAGTAGTCGATGGCGCCGCACTGCTCGCTCAGCGTCGGGTCCGTCTCCGCGAGGAGCTTCGAGGACACGTGGGCCGGCACCGCGAGCACGACGTCGTCCGCGAACATCGCGCCATCGCTCGTCTTCACCATCCAGCGGCCGCGCTCGTCGCCCTCGGGCAAGCGAACGACGCCCTTGGCCGTGCGCCCGGTCACGATCTCGGCGTCGCGGAGCTTGTGCGCCACGTTGACCACGAGGTCGCCGACGCCGCGCTTGAGGGATACGAACGCGGTCGACTCACCGGAGGTCGACGGCGTCTTGCGCTTGGCCTTGAGCGCGCGCATGGCGCGGATGATCGAGCCGTGCTCGCGCTCGGCGTCGACGAGCTGCGGGACGCAGGCGCGGACGGAGAGCGCCTCCGGATCGCCGGCGAAGATGCCGCCGAGGAGCGGGCCGGCCACGCGATCCGAGACGTCCGAGCCGAGGCGGCGCGTCACGAACGAGGCGATGCTCTCGTCGTCGTCGTCCTTCCAGCGCCTCTGCGGGATGACGAAATCGAGACCGGCGCGCAGCTTCGCGTCCCAGCCGAGCAGCTCGCTGTCGACGAACGGCTTGATCTCGGTGGGCACCCCCAGGATGAGGCCCTCGGGCATGGGATGCAGCTTGCGCTGCCACACGATGTAGACGCGGCGCGTGTCGGGACGCGTGCCGATGAGCTCGTCGCCGAGACCGACCTCGCGCGCGAGCTTCGTCGCGTGCGGCTTGGCCGCGACCCACGAGTCGGGACCGCCGTCGATGATGAAGCCGTTGTGCCGGATGGTCTGGAGGTTCCCGCCGAGCTGCCCGCTGCTCTCGACGATGTGAACCACGCGACGCTCCTCGGCCTTCTCCAGCGCGTGGGCCGCTGCAAGGCCGGTGATGCCGCCGCCGACGATGACGACTCGCTTCATCCGGAGCCGGAGACCAGTTTCCTCACGACCGCTTCGAGCGCCGCGACCATCCCCTCCCCGTCGTTCAGTGAAGCACTTCGATAAAGCGTCATGCCAAGCGACCCGGCAAAGGCCTTCGCCTCGATGTCCAGGTCATAGAGGATCTCGACATGATCGGCCAAAAACCCGATCGGCGCGACGAGGACGTTCTTCGTGCCCGCGGCGGCCAGCTCGCGCATCGTCGTCTCGAGATCGGGGCCCAGCCACTCCATGTTGGTGCCGATGCCCTGGCTCTGGAAGGCCACGCGCGTCGACGAGAACCGCACGTCTCGCGCGGCGAGCTCCGCCACGACGGCGTCGGCGCTGGCGCGCAGCTCCCGCTCGTACGGGTCGCCGCCGCGGAGGATGCCGAGCGGGAGGCTGTGCGCGGTGAAGACGAGGGCCACCGGGCCCTCGATCTTCGCCGCCGCCTCCGCGATGGCGTCCGCGAACGCCTTCGTCAGCTCCGGGGTCTGGCCCCAGTTCGACGCGCTCGAGACCTCGATGCTCGGGGCCACCTCCTTCGCCGCCGCCACCATGGCCGCGCCGTAGATGGACGCCGAGTGCTGCGCGAGGGGCACGGTGTAGATCCGCTCCACGCCCTGCTTTGCCAGGTCGCGGATCACGTCCGCGGGATAGGGGTGAAAGAGCCGCATCGCGATCGCCACCGGCATGTCGACACGCGCCTCGAGCTTCTTCGCGACGGAGCGCGTGAGATCGAGCAACGGCGACCTGCCGCCGATCTCCTCGTAGCGGCGCCGGACTTCTTCGATGAGCGACGGGGGCGCGTCGTGGCCGCGACGGATGTTCTTCAGGAACTGCGGAAGATCCTCGAGCGACTCCACCGTGCCATGCGCGATGAGGACGACGGCCGACTTCGTCATCGTCGCGAGTGCTCGTGGACGTAATCGACGACGGCCTTCACGGTGTCGACGGGCGTCTCGGGCAGGATGCCGTGCCCGAGGTTGAAGATGTGGCCGTTGCGGTTCTCCGCCTGGTCGAGCACGCGCTGGGCGTGCTTCAGCGCGACCTCGCGTGGCGCGAAGAGCACCGTCGAGTCCATGTTGCCCTGGAGCCCGCGATCGTGGCCGATGACGTTCGCCCACGTCGAGCGGAGCGGCGTGCGCCAGTCGATGCCGATCACGGTCCCGCCCGCGTCCTTCATCGCGCCGATGAGCGCCTGCGTCCCGACGCCGAAGTGAATGACGGGCACGCCGCGCTTCTCCACGTCCTCGAGGACGTGCTTCACGTGCGGCTGCACGTACTCGATGTAGTCGGCCTCATCGAGCTGCCCGACCCACGAGTCGAAGAGCTGGACCGCGTCGGCGCCCGCGTCGATCTGCATGTGCAGGTACTTCCGCGTGACCTCGGCGAGCTTCTCCATGAGGAGCTTCCACGTGTCGGGCGCGCCGTACATGAGCTTCTTCGTCTTCTGGAAGTCGCGGCTCTTTCCGCCTTCGACGAGGTAGCTCGCGAGGGTGAAGGGCGCGCCGGCGAAGCCGATGAGCGGCACCGGCAGCTCCTTCTTCAGGAGCTTGATCGACTGGGTGATGTAGCCGAGCCCCTCGTTCAGCGGATCGATGACGCGGAGCTTCTCGACATCCGTGTGCGTCTTCACGGGCGCGTGTACGACCGGCCCCTCCCCTTTCTCGAACGAGAACGGGGCGCCCATCGGCTCGAGGGGCAGCAGGATGTCGGCGAAGAGGATGGCCGCGTCGACGCCGAGCTTCATCGGCTGCAGCGTCACCTGGAGCGCGAGCTCGGGCGTGCGGCACAGCTCGAGCATCGAGTGCTTCTCGCGCAGGGCTCGGTACTCGGGGTCGTAGCGTCCCGCCTGACGCATCATCCACACCGGCGTGTAGTCCACGGCCTCGCGCCGGCACGCGCGCAAGAAGCGATCGTTCATCGCCGGAAATCCTATCAGGTCGCCCTCTTGCGTGGGGAAAAGCCAGCCCGGCGGCCTGGTCGCGATCGGTTCCTGGCGGCCCGGGCGTGCTGGGGACTCGGGTGCCCCAAACGAAGCGATGTGACGGCCGTGTAACCAACGTTCACGAAATGGTGACCGCCGCGCGCTGCTCTCGATGCGATCACTCTGAGATGCGAACGTTCACGCTCCTCTTGCTCGCCGTCGCCGGGCTGACGGTGACGAGCCGTGCCTCGGCGGAGTCGTGCGCCGACCTCGACGACGAGGCCGGCCCCGACGTCATCAAGAAGCTCTACATCGAGAACGGCGACACCCAGGAGTTCATGATCCGGGCACTCGGTCGCCAGCTCGTGAGATCCGCGGACCCGGCGGGCAAGCTCCGCATCATCTACCGCAACCGACCCACCTGCGACATTCGCAAGGACATGTTCGGCACCGCGGCCCCCGGCCCCGTGAAGATGATCACGGTCGCGGGGCGCAAGGTGCAGTACCTCAAGGTGGCCCAGTCGGACGATCCCAGCGTTGCCACCGCGGTCGGCGAGTGCACCGTGCCGGATCTCGACACCGACGCGGCGGCGGTGACGATCCAGCTCGGCATCGGCGCCACCTACCTTTCGAGCTGCGCGGACGCGGTCGCCACGAACCCGAACCTGGGCACCTTCGACGGACCGATCCAGGCGTACGGCTTCATCACGCACCCCTCCAGCACACAGAACGCGATCTCGGCGGAGGAGGGGCTCCTCGCCTACGGCTTCCCCGAGGCGGGCGGCGACGCGCAGCCATGGACGGTGCAAGACCTCCGCTTCAAGCGCAGCAACACCGCGAGCACCACGCTCACCATGGCGGCCGCGGTCCGCCTGACCCCGACCAAGTTCGCGATCGGGGCGCGGCAGACCCCGCTCGCGCCGGAGAGCTCCGACGAGCTCAAGAAGCAGGTGCACAACAGCGCGAACCCGGAGGCCACGCTCGGCATTCTCGGCCTCGACCTGTACGACATCGATCGCAGCTTCGTGAAGCTCCTCCCCTTCCGCTCGTGGGACCAGCGCTTCGCGTACTACCCGGACAAGACGAAGGACTCGTTCGACAAGCAGAACGTCCGCGACGGCCACTACGTCCCCTGGGCGCCCACGCCGTACATGGCGATCAAGAACGGGGCCGGCACCGACATCGCGGACGTGGACGCGAAGCGCTTCTACGACCTCGTCCGCGGCTTCCGCAAGGACACGGACGTCGACGGCCTCCGCACCATCGCGCAGAACAGCCTGATCCCCGAGTGCGCGATGACGGTCACGCGCAAGGGCGACGGCGCGGATCTCGAGGTCTACGAGGATCCTGCCCCGTGCGGTTGCTACTACGAGGCCAACGTCAAGGGCGGGGCGACGGCGTGCGCCAAGTGCACCGGTGAAGGCACCTCGTGTGGGACCAATGGCAAGTGCCGACTCGGCTTCTGCGAGGCGCGGTGAACATCATGAACACTCGAATCGTCTCTTACCTCGCCGCGCTCGGCATCCTCTCCTCCTCCATCCTCTACATGGCCTGCAGTGATGACAGCGCCGTCACCGAGCCGCCCGGCAACACGAGCGGCGGGACGAGCGGCCAGAGCAGCGGCCAGAGCAGCGGTCAGACGACCAGCGGCGACGCCGGCCCTCCGAAGTACGACGCCGGCGTCGATGACGCGGGCAATCCGAAGGACTGCTTCGACCCGCCGTTCGTCGCCGATTCGGCGTACTCGGTCCACTTCAAGATCATCAACAGCTGCTCGAACGCCGACCGGCTCGTGCGCACCCCCAAGTCGACGAAGATCTTCGCGGACGGCGGTGTCCCCACGCCCTGATCCGACATGACGCCCGAGCGAGTATAGTGCGCGACGCTCTTGCGCCCGTTCTTCCCCTTCCTCGCTCTTGGCCTGGCGTGGGCCTCGCCGGCGCTCGCCGACGAGCCCGCGACGAGCGAGGATCTCCGCGCGCTCCGTGCCGATCTCGATCGGGAGAGGCGAGCGCGGGAGGCCCTCGAGCAGCGGCTCCTCCCGACCCTCCCCGTTCAGGTCTCCGGCTTCGTGCACGTCGACTGGGTCGTGCATCGCGAGACCTCTCAGGACGAGCTCTCGCAGGACGGCCAGCCGCTCAACGAGGACCGCTTCGTGCTCCGCCGCGCGCGGCTCCGCGGCGAGCGCGACCTCGGCAATTTCCACGGCGTCGTCGAGCTCGACGCCAACACGGTCTCGGGCCTCCAGGTCCGCCCCATCGACGCCGAGGCCACGTTCAAGTGGCCCGCGACGCAGGCCTTCGCGCGCGCGCCGTGGGCGATCGATCCGACCGGCGCGACGAAGGAGCATCACGCCGGGAACGACGGCCCCTGGTTCATGGTCACGGCGGGCGTCTTCCGCACGCCCTTCGGCTTCGAGGTGCAGGAGCCGGAGCGGCTTCGCCCGTTCCTCGAGCGATCGAGCATGTCGAACGCGCTCTTTCCGCAGTCGTTCGATCTCGGGCTTCGCGTCCTCGGCGGCTACCGCATGATGCGCTGGTCGTTCGCGACGATGAACGGCGAGCCCATCGGCGAGAAGAATTTTCCGGGCCGCGATCCCAACCGGAGCAAGGACGTCGTCTTCCGCGTCGGCGCCGCGTCCGAGCTGTTCCCGGGCCTTCGCCTCGAAGGCGGCGTGTCCGGTCTCACCGGCCAGGGGTTCCACAAGGGCACCCCCGCGACCGCCGACCAGATCCAGTGGCAGGACCAGAACACGGACGGCAACGTCAACGCCATCGGCGAGATCACGGTCGTGCCGGGCACGCCCGCGACCCCGTCCCAGAACTACAAGCGCTTCGCGGTGGGCGCGGATCTCCGCGCGAGCATCGGCATTCCGGTGCTCGGTGACCTCGATCTCCGCGCCGAGATCGTGCGCTCGTCGAACCTCGATCGCGGCCTCCTCCCCTCCGATCCAGTCAGCGCCACGCGCGATCAGCGGCAGTCCGGCCTCTACCTCGGGCTCACGCAGGAGGTCACGAAGTGGGCGACCGTCGGCGTGCGCTGGGACCGATACGATCCCGACGCCGACGCGCGCGAGCAAGAGCCGTTCGCGCTCGTACCGCGCGATCCGTCCGTGTCCACCTGGGCCTTCAACGTCACGGGGCGGATGGGCCCGGGTCGGCTCGTCGCCCAGTACGACAAGCGATCGAACACCGCCGGCCGCGACGTCAACGGACGCCCCGCCACCCTCGCCGACGACTCGTTCACGCTGCGCGCGGAGGTTCGCTTCTGATGCGCCGCGTCCTCCTCGTGCTCGCGCTCGCGGCCTGCGAGGACCTCCACGCCGACGCGGGCACCGACGCGCTGATGCAGGTGAAGAACGCGCAGTTTCGGCGGGGCGCGATGCCGGCCGAGGCGAGCGGCCCCGCCGTCACGGGCGCGTCGCTCCAGAGCCGGACGGAGCCCGGACGGAGCGGCCTCGTCGGCACGGGCGACCTCGGCGAGGCGGCCAACGCCGTCGCGATCGCGCTCGAGGGCGACGTCGGCTACTGGACCGTCCCCGCGAAGAGCCCGAGCTCGGCGTCGCCGACGGAGCCGACGTGGAGCATCACGTACGGGCTCGCGTCGTCGCTCCAGCCTGGGACCTACAACTACGTGCTCCGCGCCGTGGACGCGAACGGACGGTTCGGACCGCCAGCCCTGCGTCCGCTCACGGTCGTGCCGCGCGGGGCGCCGGCGGGGCGCCTCGTCATCTCGCTGACCTGGGACTCGCAGGTCGATCTCGACCTCCACGTCGTCCTGCCGAACGGCGTCGAGATGTTCAAGCGTCATCCCGCGGAGTACGAGCCCCCGCCGATCAGCCAGGGCGCCCCCGATCCCTTCGCCGTTCACGACGGCGGCATCCTCGATCGCGACTCGAACGCGCGCTGCGTGCAGGACGGCCAGCGCGCGGAGCACGCGGTATGGGTGAATCCGCCGCCGCCGGGCCGCTACCTGGTCCGCGTCGACACGTTCTCGATGTGCGGCGGGTCGAGCGCGAGCTGGCGCCTCGACGCCATGCTCGACGGGCAGCGCATCGGAAGCGCATCGGGGACGGCGACCGAGAACGATCTTCGCTTCGCGCACGATCGAGGCGCGGGCGTTCTCGCGCTCGAGCTCGACGTGCCGTGAGACGCGCGGCCGCGCTCCTCTGCGTCTGCTCACTCCTCGGCGTGGCCGAACGCGCCCGGGCGCAGCCGGGCGTCGGCGGCCAGCCCGCGAAGCGCGCCGTGACGAAGATGCCGAAGCTCACGCGCTTCGTCGAGGCCGAGGTGCCCGGCGCGACGACCGGCGCGAGCGTCATCCTCACGATCGAGATCTCCGCGACGGGCAAGGTGACGAGCGTGGCCGTCACGGCGAGCGCGGGAGCGGCGTTCGACGCCGCCGCCGTCGACGCCGCGAAGCGGTTCGAGTTCGAGCCCGCCGAGGTCGACGGCAAGCCGGCGCCATCGAAGATCACCTACCGCTACGAGTTCACGGTCAAGGTCGAGGAGCCGCCGCCTCCGCCACCGCCGCCTCCCCGCCGCCGAGCGCGCCCGAGCCGGCGCCCACCCCGGCGCCCGCCCCGCCGCCCGACGAGGTCCAGATCACGGGCAAGCCGCGCGAGCGGCGACAGGTGGTCGACTACTCCGTGCGCGCCGAGCAGGCGAAGAAGGTCGCCGGCACGCAGGGCGACGTGCTCAAGGTGATCCAGAACTTGCCCGGGATCTCGAGGCCGCCGGTCGCGTCGGGGCAGATCATCGTGTGGGGCTCCGCGCCGAAGGACACGCGCGTCTATGTCGATGGGGTCGACATTCCCGCGCTCTACCATGGCAGCGGTCTTCGCGGCACGCTGAGCTCGGACCTGGTCGCGAGCATCGACCTCGTGCCGGGCGCCTACGGCGCGGAGTACGGGCGCGGGCTCGGCGGCCTCGTGCGCGTCGAGACGCGGCCGCTCCCGCGCGGCGTGCACGGCTTCATCGCGGCGGACACGCTCGACGGCTCGGCGATGGTGTCGACGGAGCTCACGCCGAAGGTCCGCGTCGCGGGCGCCTTTCGCTACGGCTGGATCGACGAGGTCTTCGCCCTCTACCCGACCGATCGCGACCTCGGCGACACGTTCCCCATTCCGCGCTATCGCGACGGGCAGCTCAAGGCCACGTTCGATCTGCGCCGGGGCGAGAGCGTCGACACGGTGCTGCTCTGGTCCGGCGACGAGCTCGATCGCACGGTCGACTCCGCGGATCCCGCGAAGCGAAAGGTCGAGGCGACCCGGAGCCACTTCTGGCGCGTGTATGCGCGCTACACGAGCGTGAGCGACCGCGGCGACACGGTGGTCCTCACGCCTTTCTTCGGCCAGGACTCGAGCTCGCTCGCGCAGCGCTTCGGCGGAACGCCGACGCACCTCGCGAACGACTCGGATCGCTACGGCCTCCGCGCGTCGCTGAGGTCGCCGGTGTCGAAGCTCATCACCGTCAACGCGGGCATCGACGCGCTCGGCACCGCCGCCTCCGTCACGCACGACGGCTCGCTGACGTTGCCGCCGCGCGAGGGCGACATCACCGTGTTCGGCCAGCCGCCGAGCGACGAGTACGCCTACGACACGTACGCGACGCACGTCCTCGACCTCGGCCCTTACGCGTTCGCGGACGTGAGGCTCGGTCCGCTGCTGCTCACGCCCGGCGTCCGATTCGATACGTTCATGATCGAGGGCAACGAGCAGCTGACGCCGCTGCCGGACGTGCCGCCCGTCGGGTTCTCGCGCCTCGAGAAGGCGCTCCAGCCGCGGGCGTCGGCGCGCTGGGACGTCACCCCGCGCTTCGCGCTCACGGCGGCGTACGGGCAGTACACCCAGGCGCCGGAGCCCGAGGATCTCTCCGCCGTGTTCGGCACGCCGGCGCTCGCGCTGTCGAAGGCGACCCACGTCACCGTCGGCGAGTCGCTCCACGTCACGGACACGTTGAACCTCGACGTGGTCGCCTTCGACAAGACCCTCGGCGAGCTGCCCGTGCGGACGCGCCTGCCGAACCCGGTCCAGGGGCGCTTGCTCGTGCAGAACGGCGAGGGCCGGAGCTACGGCGTTCAGCTCCTGTTGCGGCAGGAGCTCTGGCACGGGTTCTTCGGGTGGGCCTCGTATGCCATCAGCCGGAGCCAGCGGCGGAACATCGGCGATCCGATCTACCGGCCGTTCGACTTCGATCAGCCGCACGTCCTGTCGCTCGTGGGCAGTCAGGAGATCGGCACGTGGAGCGTCGGCGCGCGCTTCCGGTACGCGACGGGAAACCCGCGCACGCCGGTCATCGGAAGCGTGTACGACGCACGAAACGATCGCTACGACCCCGTCTTCGGTCTCCAGAACGCGACCCGGATCCCCGCGTTCTGGCAGATCGACCTCCGCGTCGACCGCACGTTCGAGCTCGGCCGCGGCCTCCGCGCGCTCGCCTTCGTCGATCTGCAGAACGTGTCGAATCGCGCCAACGCGGAGGAGCTCGTCTACACGTCGAGCTTCGCGCGGCGAGGCACCATCACCGGGCTCCCGTTCGTCGCGGTGGTGGGCGGGAGGCTCGAGCTATGAGGCGTCCCATGCTCGTGTGGGTACTCGCCGCGGCGTGCGTCCCGGACCTCGGCGAGCGCGACTCGCTCGTCGCCGAGCCGACCATCCTCGCGATCCGCGGCGAGCCGCCGGAGGTGAGCCCCGGCGAGACGGCGCACTTCGACCTGCTCGTCGCGACCCCGAGCGGGCCGCTCGTGACGACGCCCGCGCGCTGGGACTTCTGCGCGTCGGCGAAGCGGCTCACGGAGAACGGCTCCGTCAGCGCCTCCTGCTTCCAGGACCGCGGCGTCGTCCCGATCGCGACCGGCCCCTCCGCCGTCGACGCCGCGATCCCCGCGAACGCGTGCAACGTGTTCGGCCCGCGAACGCTCGCGCAGGACGATCGCCCACGCGATCCAGACATCACCGGCGGCTACTACCAGCCGCTGCGCGTGCTCGTGGAGGGCAAGGTCGGCTTCGGCTTCGAGCGCGTCCGCTGCGGTCCCCCGCTGTCGCCGGCGCGCGTCGTCGACGACTTCACGAAGCGCTACCAGCCCAATCGCAATCCGACGCTCGAGCCGATCGCGCTCCCGCCGTCGACGGCACGCGGCGCGCGCGTGGTCCTCCGCGCGACCTGGCCGGCGGACGCGGCGGAGACCTTCCCTGTCTACGACCTCGCGAGCAAGGTCCTCGTCGACCATCGCGAGTCGCTGCGCGTCTCGTGGTTCGCGACCGCGGGCACCTTCGACGCCGACCGCACTGGCCGCGACGAGACGGAGACCGAGCTCTTCACGGACAACGGGTGGACCGCGCCCACGACGCCGCAGACGGTGCACATCTACGTCGTGCTGCGAGACCCGCGAGGCGGGACAGCGTTCCGGACGCTCCGCACGACGGTCGAGTGACCCTCACCAACGATATTGAAAACCATTTTCAACATGCTAGATCCGTGAGAGCCGCTGCGGGGCACAAAGGGTGTGCGTTCAGGCCCGCAGCGGCGACTCTTACTTCTTCGCGGAGCTCGCCGGCGCCGCCAGGTCGGGGACGACGTCGACGGCGCGGCCATCGAAGAGCTCGGTCGTGGCGAGCTTCACGATCTTGTCCGTGTCGGCGATGCCGCTCGAGATGTCCATCGTGGCGCCGTTGTCGCGCTCGACCATCACCTTCGACATGCGGACCTTGCCGTTCTCGACGATCGCGACGCGGACGCCGTTCGCGTCGGACATCACGGCCGTGGCCGGCAGCTCCCAGACGCGGTGCGGGCTCGGCAACGTGAGCGCGACCGTCGCGTACATGCCGCCGAGGAGCTCGTGCTTCTCGTTCGGGACGCGTATCTCGGTCTGCATCGTGCGGCTCGCCGCGTCGAGCGACGCAGCCGTGCGCGCGACCTTTCCCTCGAAGGCGCGACCGGGGAACTCGCGAACGGAGACCTGAGCCGGCGCGTCGAGGCGCACGCTCGGGGCGACGTCTTGCGGGATCTGGATGAAGACGCGCACCGTGTCCGTCTGTGAGAGGCGGAAGAGCGGCGTCGACATCGAGACCAGCGAGCCGCGCTCGATGTTTCGCTGATTGATGGTGCCGGCGAACGGCGCCGTGACGCGCGCGAATCCGAGCGTCTGCTGGATGCGCCCGATGTTGGCCTTCTGCGCCTCCACGTTCGCCTGCGCGACCTCGACGGAGGAGTCGTCGACGAGCGACTGCGCCTGCGCCTTCTCGAGCTCCTGCTGCGAGGTGACGCCCTTCGGCGCGAGCGCGGTCAGGCGCTCGAGCGTCGTCTTCGAATAGCCCTTGTTCGCCTTCGCCTGGACGAGGGCGGCGTCGGCCTGCGCGAGCTGCGCCTTCGCCTGCGCGAGCTGCTGCTCGATCTCGGGCGTGTCGATCTCGGCGAGGAGCTGGCCTTCCTTGACCGCGTCGCCGATGTCGACCTTCCACACCTTGATGTAGCCGTTCGCGCGGGCGTAGATGACCGCCTCCTCGAGGGGCTGGACGCTCGCGGGGAGGCTCATCGCGCGGTCGCTCGACTTCGCCTTCGGCGTGAAGACCTGCACGCGAAGGTTGCCGCCCTCCGTCTCGCGCGTTTCGGTGGCGAGCTCCTGCTTGGCCTTGTGGCGCGGCAGGTAGCCGATCACGAACGCGGCTCCGACCACCACGAGCGCGCCGAGCGCGATCACGATGACACGCGCCGACGACGGCTTCGCCGGCTCGGGGAGCTCGAACTCGAGCTCGCCGCTGTCGTGATCGTTGGCCTTCCGCGGGGGCGGGACCGGCCGCTGCGTGTCGCTCATATCTGTTCCAGCTCCTCGTCGTGCTTCGGAGCCTTCCGCCGAAGAACAGAGTACATCACCGGCACGAAGAACAAGGTCGACATGGTCGCCAGGAGGAGACCGCCGATGACCGCGCGCCCGAGCGGCGCGTTCTGCTCGCCGCCCTCGCCCATCCCGAGCGACATCGGGAGCATGCCGATGATCATCGCGAGCGCGGTCATCATGACCGGACGCAGGCGCGTCATTCCCGCCGCCAAGGCCGCCTCTCGCGCCTCGCGTCCCGCCTTCCTCTGACCGTTGGCGAACGTGACCACGAGGATGGAGTTGGCGGTAGCGACACCCACACACATGATGGATCCCATCAGCGCGGGCACGCTCAGCGTGGTGTGCGACAGGTAGAGCATCCAGGCGATGCCCGAGATCGCGCCCGGGAGCGCCATCAGGATGATGAACGGGTCGAGCCACGACTGGAAGTTCACGACCATCAAGAGGTAGACGAGCAGGACCGCGAAGAGGAGGCCGTAGCCGAGGCCGCGGAACGAGGCCTCCATGCTCTCGACCTGGCCCTTCGTCTTGATCTGGACGCCGCGGGGCGCGTCCTTCTTCATGTCGTTCACGATCTTCGCGATCCCGTCGGCCACGGTTCCGAGATCGGTGCCTTCGACGTTCGCCTGGATGTCGTACGTGCGCGACGCGTTGAAGTGCGTCACGTTGGCCGCGCCGGTGATGCGCTGCACGGTCGCGACATTGGAGAGGAACTGGGTCGGCTGCCCCTCGCCGCTCGTGGGCGACAGCGGCGTCTTCCCGAGCGCGTCGATCGAGGAGATCTCGGACTGTGGCGTCTGGACCGCGACCGAGTACTGGACGCCGCGCCTCTGATCGAGCCAGAAGCTCGGCGACACCTGCGAGCTCGACGAGAGCGAGATGAGGATGTCGCTCGCGACGTCGCGCTGCGAGAGCCCCGCCTGCTGCGCCATCGTGCGGTCGACGTTGATGCGAAGCTCGGGGCGCCGCGCCACCTGCGCGAGGTGAACGTCGGCCGCGCCTGGCACGTTCTTCACGCGATCCATCATCTTGAGCGTGAAGTTCAGCGCCTCCTCCTCGTTGCCTGGCGTCGACACGACCTGAACGTCGATCGGCGCGGCGATACCGAAGTTGAGGACCTGCGTGGAGATGTCGGGCGCGAGGAAGAAGAACGTCGTGTCGGGGTGCTTCGCCGCGAGCTCGCGACGCAGCTTGTACATGTAGTCCGCGGTCGGCGCGTGATGCTTCTTCAGCGCGATGAACACCTGACCGTCGGCGGGCGAGATGGAGGCGCCCTCGCTGAGCGAGAGGTTGATGCCCGAGTAAGGAGTGCCGATGTTGTCGATGAGCGTCTCGATCTCGGACGCGGGGACGACCGACTTGATCGTGCGCTCGATGTCCGCGAACCGGCGCTCGCTCTCCTCGATGCGCGTCCCGGCCGGCCCGCGCGCGTGGATCTTCATGAGCCCCGCGTCGACGGTGGGGAAGAAGTCGCGACCGAGGAGCGGCATGAGCCCCATGGATCCCACCGCGAACACGAGGAACGCGGCGATGACGGGGAGCCGATGCTTCAGCGCGAACGCGAGCCAGCTGCCATACGAGTCACGCAGCCGGTCGAAGCGCTGGTTGAACCCGAGGACCAGGCGGCCGAAGAAGGTCCGCGGGTCGCCGTGGCCGTAGCCTTCCTGATGCGCCTTGTGCTCGCCCTCGAGGAGGAGCCGCGCGAGCGTGGGGACGAGCGTTCGCGAGAGGAAGTACGACATCATCATCGCGAAGACGACCGCCATCGCGAGCGGCACGAACAGCGACCGCGCCGCGCCGGAGATGAACGCGACCGGCACGAAGACGATGCAGATGCAGAGCGTGGCCACGAACGCGGGGGCCGCGATCTGCTGGGCGCCGTCGAGGATGGCGCGCGGCAGCGTCTTCTTCTCGTGCGAGCCCATGTTGCGGTGGATGTTCTCCACCTCGACCGTGGCGTCGTCGACGAGGATGCCGACCGCGAGAGACATACCGCCCAGCGTCATGACGTTCAGCGAATGGCCGAGCGCGGCGAGGATGCTGATCGACGTCAGGATCGAGAGCGGGATGGAGATGATGACGATGAGCGTGCTGCGCCAGCTCCCGAGGAAGATCAGGATCATGAGGGCAGTGAGCCCCGCCGCGATGACCGCTTCCTTCACCACGCCGTCGACCGCGGCGCGCACGAAGAGCGACTGATCGAAGAGGAGCGTCGCTTTCAGGCCTTGCGGCAGGCGCGCGAGCGTCGACGGCATCATCTCCTTGATGCTGTTCGCGATGTCGAGCGTGGAGACGTTGCCGTTCTTGAGGATGGTCAGGAGGACGGAGCGCTTGCCGCCGACGTGGACCATGTTCGTCTGTGGCGACGCGCCGTCGTGCACGTTCGCGACGTCGCGCACGTACACGGTCGTGCCGCGCACCGTCTTGATCGGCAGATCGTTGATCTGCTGGATGGCCTCCGGGCTCGAGTTCACCGAGACCGGGTACTCGTTCGTGCCCATCTTCGCGGTGCCGGTGGGCAGGATGACGTTCTGCGCGCCGATGGCCGCGTTCACGTCGCGCGCGGAGAGGCCCCAGGCGTAGAGGCGTGGCGGGTCGATATCGACCATGATCTGCCGCTGGCGACCGCCGTACGGCCAGGGGATCTGCGTGCCGCGGATCGTCGCGAAGTCCGCGCGGACGAAGTTGGTGCCGTAGTCGAAGAGCTGCTGCTCGCTCATCGAGTCGCTCTCGAGCGCGGCCTGCATGATCGGCACGTTCGACGCGGAGTAGCGGATGATGAACGGCGGCGTGGCGCCGACGGGCATCTGGCGCACCGCGGGCTGCGAGACGGCGGTGATCTGCGCCGTCGCCGCCTCCATCGGCGTCCCTGGCTGGAAGAACACCTTCACGATCGCGATGCCGGTCAGCGACTGGCTCTCGATGTGCTCGATGTCGTTCACCGTCGTGGTGAGCATGCGCTCGTAGTTCGTGACGATGCGCTTCTCCATCTCCTCGGGAGAAAGGCCCTGGTAGTTCCAGATGACGGAGACGACCGGGATATCGATGTCCGGGAAGATGTCCGTCGGCATCCGCACGATCGACAGCACGCCCATGATGACGATGAGCATCGCCATCACGATGAACGTGTAGACGTGTTTGAGCGCGATCCGGACTAGCCACATACGGCGGGAGCCTCGGTGTCGGACCATGGCCCCGGCGAGCTCTCCCGTCCAGCGCGCACCGACGAAACCGCTGGAAAATCCAACGGGCGCGATGGCCGGCCGTAGCTAAGTGCGGCGAGGAACGCCGAGGAACGCCGGCCCGACCGCCAGCATCCTAGCTGCTGGTGGTCTCTTCCCGCCTCATCAGTTCGGCAGGACCACGTGGAACACCGCCGCGCGGCTCGAGAGGATGATGCTGGTCGGTCCGACGGCGATGCCCGTGACGCGATCGACGCTTCCCGGCAGCGCGCCGACGAGCGTCACGCGCGAGCGCGCCGTCCCGGCCAGGGTCGTGACCTCGCCTCTGAGGCGCCGCACCGTCGAGCCGTCGTACTCACCCAGCACGGCCCCACCTGCGGGATCGAGGGCGAGCGCCCACGGGTCGTCGAGGCGAGCCGCCTTGCCATCCGCGTGCCCTGGCTCGTTCTCCACGCCGTACGCGAGCGACAGCTTGGGTCCGATCCGCCACACGACCGACGCCTGCCAGTCGGCGACGAGGACCGCGCCGCCGGGCTCGACGACGATCCCCGACGGGCGCTGCATCCCGCTCGCCTTCGTCGAGACGCCTCCTTGCGGCGAGATCGCGCGAACGCGACCGTTGTTGCCGTCGGCGACGTAGATCGTACCGTTCGCATCGACCGCCACGCCGTTCGGATGATCGAAGCGCGCGCCGGCGATCGGCCCGTCGATCATGGCGTGCTCCCAGGCCGCGCCGGCGATGGTCGAGACCGCGCCTTGCGGCGTCACCTTGCGGATCGTCCCCGTGCCGTGGTCGGCGACGATGAGGTTGCCCGAGCCATCGAGCGCCGGGTTGCGCGGGCCCGCGAATCGCGCCGCGCCGCCCGCTCCGTCCGCGTACCCCCACTCGAACGTGTCCGTACCGGCGAGCGTGCTGACGTCACCGCTCGGCGAGATCTTCCGGATGGCCCCGAGGTCGGCCACGAGGACGTTGCCTTCCTTGTCGAGCACGAGCCCATCGATGCCGTGGAACGAAGCGCCCGCGCCGGGCCCGTCCTGCCCGCCGTAGATCGACGGTCCGGCGAAGGTGGAGACCACGCCCGCCGGGGTCACGCGACGGATGTCGTGGGCGGACCACTCGGTGAGGAAGAGATCGCCGCCCGGCCCGGTCACGATCCGACCCGGGTCGACGAAGCGCGCGGCGGCCCCGTTCGTGCCGCCATAGGCTCCGCCCGCGAAGGTCGACACGACACCGCCGGGCGTCACCCGGCGGACCGCGTAGTTGTACGGGTCGGCCACGAACAGGTCTCCGCCGGCGCCGACGGTGACGCCACAAATATTGGTGAAGCGAGCCTCGTCGCCGGTCGCGTCCTCGTAGCCGGGCTCGCCGAGCTTCCCTGCCAGCGTGGAGACGACGCCGCCGCTCACCTTGCGAACGGAGTAGTTCCCTTCGTCCGCGACGTAGAGATCGCCGGCCGCGTCGAGCGCGATCCCGCACGGCCCCCAGAAGCGTGCCGCCGACAGCGCGTCACCGTCGACGCTCCCGGGGTCCTCTCCCGAGCCGGCGATCGTGCTCACCGTGCCGTCCGCGGTCACCGAGCGGATCGTGTGGTTGCCGTAGTCGGCGACGAGGAGCGCTCCGGTCGACGTGAACGCGAGCGCCGTCGGGCTGCGAAGGCGCGCCACGTCGGCCGAGCCGTCTGCCGTCCCCGGCGATCCATGACGCCCGGCGAACACGGACACCACGCCGCTCGGATCGATCTTCCGTATCGTGTGGTCGTCGAAGTCGGCGACGTACACGTTCCCCGCCCCATCGACCGCGACGCCCTGCGGAGAGAGGAAACGAGCGCTCTTGCCCGGACCGTCGGCGTTGCCGAGCGTGCCGTCGCCGGCGAGCGTGGTCACCACGCCTTCGGGCGTCACCTTCCGGACGGCGCCGTTCTTCGTGTCGGCGACGTAGAGGTTGCCCGCCGCGTCGAACGCGAGCCCGTCCGGGGTCCGGAAGCGCGCCTTTGGCCCGGTGCCATCGAGGAAGCCGTCGATCTGTCCCGCGAGAAGCGCGACGCCAGGCGTGACCGTGACGGTGGCGATCGCGGAGGCGCGGCCCGGGGCAGACGCGACGACGTGAAACGTGCCCGCCGCGAACGGCGCGCGGTAGTGGCCCGTCGCATCGACCGAGCCGCCCCCGAGCTCGCTCACGGTCCAGGTCACGCCGGGCTGACCGGCGTCGAACGAGAGCTCCGCGCCCGGAAATAGCGTCCCGCTGCTCGGGGTGATGGTGAGCGGCGCGCCCGTCTCGGGGCTCGCCGCGTCGCCCGTCGTCGAGCCGCCTTCGCCCGCGCTCGCCCCATCGGCGTCACGGCCGTCGGTCGTCCCCTGGGCGTCGCCGGCGTCGCCGGCGTTGCTACCTCCCGAAAAACCATCGAGCGACGTCGTCAGCGCGCACGCTCCAAGCAGCAAGGGGGCCATCGCCACCCGAGCCAACCTCGTCACCCGCATCGGGAGCACCTCCGGCAGGGGTCAGCATAACAGGTCCGCGAAGTTCGGAGCGTGGACTACGAAGTGCGCAGGCCGCCACCCAAGCGGCACGATCGTCGGCCGGTACGTCATCTGGCCATGGCTCGCGGCGAGCGGCACCGATACCGTAGTTCCATGCGGTCGACGTGGCACCTGCGACCGGGGTGGATGATGGTAGGGCTGGCTCTCGTCGTCGCTTGCAACGCGCTGACGGGAGCGGGCGACCTCGCGATCTGCACGGGAGACGAGTGCGCCGACGCCGGGCCGGTCGTGGAGACGACGAGCAGCGGCGCGACGTCGTCGTCCGGCGGCGAGGCTGGCGCGAGCTCGGGCGCCGCGTCGAGCACCTCGGGCGGCGCGAGCTCGTCCGGCGCGTCGTCGTCCTCCTCGTCCTCATCCTCGTCCTCGTCGTCGGGCAGCACGGCTCCGTGTCCCGCCCCCGAGCCGGACCTGCTCGCGTACTACCCGCTCGATGAGACGGCGGGCGCCATCACGGTGAAGGACTGCTCGGGCCACGGCCACGATGGCACCGTGTTCAGCGCTGGCGCCTGGGGCGTCGGCAAGGTCGGCGGCGCCTTCACCACGAGCGCCAGCGCCGGCTGCATCGACCTCGGCGCCCCGTCCGAGCTTCTTCTGGAGTCCTCGAGCTTCACCGTCGCGGCGTGGAGCAAGGTCGAAGCCTTCGGCACGGCGCAGCTCTCGTATTACCTCGTCGGTCGAAGCGCGCTCCCGCAGGCCGCGGGCTGGCGCCTCGGCACCGATCCCGATCGCACGTGGAGCGCGAAGTTCTCCGACACGGCGAGCGGCGTGCTCCTCGCCACCAGCGAGGACGACCAGCCCGAGGGGGTGTGGACGCACGTGGCGGCGACGTTCGACAAGGGCAGCAAGGTCACGCTCTACGTCAACGGCCTGCCCGCTGGCTCCACGCCCTACACGGCCATCGTCCCCGACACCTCCGCCACCCTGCGTATCGGGTGCCGTGGCGACAACAACGGCTACCTCCACGGAAGCGTCGACGAGGTGCGCATCTACGGCACCACGCTCGACGCCGCCGCCATCAAGACGCTCGCCACCCGCTAGCGTCCGCGCTTCGGCAGCTTGGCGCTTCTTGGCTCTTGGCTCGCACGTTTCCGGTTCACCACCGGGTCACATCGGGCCGAGGTTCACGAGGATGGGCGGACGCGGAATCACACCGGGGTCGGTCCCGGTCGGGCCGGCGCTGATCCAGCGGAGAAAGCCCGGTTGCATGAGCTTCGTCGCCTTGATCCCCGTGATGAGCGAGAGCGGGGCGTAGACCGCGGCGAGGTCGGCGGGGAGGTAGTCCTCGAGCTTCACGCCCGCGGCGATGACGAGCGCGCTGAACTCGGCGTGCTCGCCGAGCTCGTTCGTCGCGGCGCAGTTGAGGCAGAAGAGGTAGTCCTTGTCGCTCGACACGTTCATCTTCCCGCTCGGGTTGAACGCGGCAAAGACGAGATCCGCGTCGACGACATCGCCGCGCGAGGTCTTGATCGAGCCGTCCTTCTGGAGGACGAGGTAGCCCTGGCGATGAAGCGCGGAGCCGCCCGAGATCTCACGGAAGGAGGTCGTCATGAACACGTCGCTCACGGCGGCGAAGTCCGCGCGCAGCGGCTCCGTGTGAACGCCGAGCGCGGGCCCGCCCACGAGCGGGATCATGAGGTCGTCTCCCGTACGCGTGGCGGTCGCCGTTCCCGGCGTGAGCTTCTTCTCGCCCTTCTTTCGATAGAGGACGCGGACCTCGGCGTCCTTGCCGAGGAACGGGAAGTTCCCCGCCGCCCCCACGCTCACGTGGACCTCCCCCGTAACCGTGATGGTGTCGCTGCGAAGGCCATCCGGCATCAGGTCTCCGTCGAGCACGATCGTCTTCACGTCGTTGCCCTTGTAGGTCGCGTCCGCGGGCAAATCGTCGGTCATGATGAGCCGGGCGGTGTGCGGCAGATCGTTGACCACGACCCGCGCGCTGAGGTGCTGCACGCCGGTGTCGAACTGGCCTTTGCCCTGGATGGTGACCTTGGGGAAGAGCAAGGGAGACGAGACGGTGGTGACGCCGTCCGCGCCCCGCAGATCGAAGCGAAGACGTCCCTGGTATCGCGCCGCGCCGCGATTCTTCACGCGGATCACGACATCGATCTCGCCGAGGCCCGCGCCGCGGCGCACGAGAAACACGCTGGGCTCGAGGTCGGTCGGCGCGTTCGTGGCCTCGATGAGCTCGGTCGCGGCGAAGGCGTCGTGGACGGAGGCGCAGGCGTCGCTCGACACGAGCCCCAGGCCCTTCCACATCGCCGTCTGCGCGTGGCAGAAGCCGAGGAGGCCCGCCGCGTACTGCGGGAGGGTCGAGTGCTCGCCGAAGCTGTGAGCCATGAGCGCGCCGTCGACGAGGCGCATCTGCGCCTTCGCGGCTTCGGGTACGGACGCGGCCAGGGGGACGACGTTGAAGCCGTTGAACGTCCCGCCGCGCGCCATCAGGAAGTGCGCCTTGTTCACGATACCGGAGTTGGTGTGGACGCCGCCGTAGTCGGCGTCGATCTCCGGAGTCACCTTCTTTGGCGAGTGGTACCGATCCGGCTGAGACCTCACCGGCGGGTCGTCGAAGGAGCGCGTGTATTTCGACGGCGAGTCGATGTCGTCGCCGTGGTGCGTCGAGAACCAGCCCCGCACGAGCGCGTCCATCAGGTCGGCCATCGCCTCGTTGAGCGCGCCGCTCTCGCCGCGGTACTCGAGCGGATTGTTCGCGTAGACGAAGAAGTGTCCGAGCTCGTGCGCGACGACGGAGAGGCCGGTGCAGGCGGGGTTGTCCCACGCCCCGCCGTTGGTGCCGGAGAAGACGTTGAGCGCGCCGCGCGACGTGCTGGCCGAGCAGTTGAACTCCGGCGTCACGACGCTGTAGACGCTGAGATCGAAGGCCCCGCTGCCGTCCCAGCCCTTGTAACCGAGCTGGGTGTCGAGCCATGCGAACGTCGTCGCCGTGTGCTCGTAGGCGTCCGTCAGGTACTTCATCGGCGTGTAGGCCGCGTCACCCACGAAGGTCGCGGTGGGCGCGACGAAGGGCGTCGTGCCGAATCCGATCCAGGTGTAGCCAGGGCCGCTCGGCATCGAACGCACCGCCGCCCACCCCTGGATGGGGACCACGCCTGGCGCGTCGACGAAGGCGCCGTCGATCGAACGCGGTGAGGTCCCCTTCTGGGCGGGGGCGCTGATCTTCCCGATCTCACCGACGTTGAACGACGCGTCCTGGTCGGTCGACGACCAGGAGACGAGCGCGCCCGTGGTCGCGTCGACGAGGAGATCGACGTCAGGCTGCCCCGCGCTCGGATCGCGCTGCGCGAGGACGCGCCACGAGAGCGCGAGCCCGCCGCCCGCGACCTCGCGCCAGACGAGGAGCCCGCGATACTTCGCGTCGATGCCGTTGACGGTCACGAGCTTCTGCCCCGCGATGCGCGCGTCCTTCGACGCCTCGCGAAGCGCGCCCTCCAGATCGAGCGTCGGGGTCGGCGAGGGCGCGCCCGTGGGCGCCGGACGAAGGCCTCCCGAGAAGCCACCGATCACGAACCCCGGATCCGAGCTGTGCTCGCCCACCGCGACCACGAGCTCGCGGCCGTGGATCGGGATGCCCGCGTGCACCTGGACCAGGGTGACCTGCGAGACACGAAGCGCGGGCAGGTTGTTCGGTCCCGCCTTCTCGACCGGAATCGTCTCGCGCTCGGGGCCGAGGATCGCGACATGAGGCTCGTCGCCCGTCCATCCCCAGGCAGTGCGGCCCCACGACTCCGCGAAAGAGAGCGCCGCGTCGTCCGCGGTCGGCGCATGACGGAGCCGCGCCAGCCGGCCCGATACCCCGGTGACGCGGCCTTCGACGTCGTCGTACGTCTCGACATCGGGTCCCGTCGGTCGTTGAGCCGCGTTCGCGAGCGCCTCGAGCGTGAGCGGCGCCGGCGCGGGGAGCGGCACGTCCGCGCCGGCGCCCGCTTCGCCTCCGTCATCGTTCGAGGGCGGAGGCGCGCCGTCCGCGCCCGCGTCGCCGCCGCGGTTCGGCCCCGCGTTACCGTCTCCGTCGCCGCTGCATCCCGCGACCATCCCCGCGCCCGCGAGCAAGGTCCCGAGAGCGAAGAACGTGCAACACTCGACGAGCCTGCGCCTCGAAGGACTCATGACCCCTCCTCGCACGGCATCGTATCAGCAGCTACCGAGAACGGGCTCAGGGCAGGCGGAGGCCGACGAGGTCGTTGCCGCGCTGCCACATGACGACGTCCGCGTTGCCGCTGAGGTGGCTCCGCATGCCGTCCGCCGGCGCCGCATCCGTCCACGCGCTCCAGGTCGTCCCTTCGAGCGTCGCGCGCTTCAGGGTATTCTCTGGCTTCGCGAGCACGAACACGCTCGGGGAGGCCCCCTTCGCGAGCAAGACGACGCCGTCTCCGGTGGAGTGCTCGGTCGCGGCGAGCGTGAAGCCGGTGCGCCCCTCGCCGTCCCAGTAGCGGTGTTCGTATCCGCCATTCGCGAACCGAACGGCGTGGATGTGCCCGTCGCTCGTCGCGAGCTGATCCCAGTCCGCGATGTCGAACTCGGTCTTCGTGAAGCCGACGTCGTCCGGGCTCGTCCAGGTGGTCCCGCCAAAGAACGAGAAGCCGATGCCCCTCGGGCGCGGCTCGTGATCGGCGCGCTCCCACATCATCGAGACCCCGCCGGGAAAGGCGACGAGAGAGCGCGCATTGACCGACTCGCTCGCGATCTCCAGCTCGAGCCCGGGCGCAAAGGCGTGGTCCCAGTCCGGGGCACCGTCGTCGGGCTTGCTGGCCACCCACACCACCGCGTTCGCGGTGTGCCCCTTCACCGAGTTGTAGCCGGAGCCAATGACGACGCGGCCGGACGAGAGGATCGCGATCCCCGGACCGTCCGGATCGAGCGTCGTGAACGCGGACGTGTCGTGGTCGAGCTCGCTGACCGCATCGAAGGTCAGCGCGCCGCCCTTCGTGGCGCGACCGCGGACCCGGTAGCTGAAGCGCGGGCCGTCGTGGATCGAGATGATGAGGTGAAACACGTCCGCGCCGCCGATGTTCGCGTAGGCCACGTCGAAGTTGCGCCCCTCGTTGTCGTTCGGGTGAGGCAGCGGGATGGACGGACCGTCGACGAAGGTGACGAAATCGGGCGTGAGACGGGTGAGGAGCGCGTTCTTCTCCTGCGAGGAGAAGTAGAAGACGACGTACGCGCCCAGATTCGATGCAAAATGCACGTGATGCTGCTGCGCAGAACCAGCGGCGTAGGAGCTCACGTTCGACGCGATCACGACGCCACCGGTCGGCACCACCTCCCCCTTCGACCCGTCGGGACCGGCATCGAACGTCCCCACCGTCGACCCGTCGGACGGGATGACGACGCCACCTTCCCCGCCGCTCGAGATCGAGCCGGACGAGGAGCCATCAGGACCGGGGCCGCCGCTCGAGGAGAGTCCCTTGAGATCGGTCGTGAGCGAACAGGCCGTGAGAACGGCCAGCGCAGCGGCAGCGACGTCCCTCGAGCGCACACTGGGATCGTAGCGCCCTCGCGCCGGACCGTGCCAGGTCGACGCGAGGACTCGCGTTGCGTCGATCTGCCTGCTCCTCGCGGCGACTCCGGGAGCCAACGCGCCTCATCCCCGCGTTCACGATCTCTCACGTCCCGAACTGATATTCTCCGTGCATGCTTCGTCCAGTGGGGCTTGGCCGTGGGATCGGTGTCGTCTGTGCCGTGGTCGCGTTGACCGCGGTCGCGTGCAAACCGAGGAACAAGCCGCCGCCGCCCACCGCCAAGAACGCGCCGCCGCCCGTGAAGGGCGGCGCGCTGGCGATGCTCGACAAGGACCTCGAGGACGAGAACGGCGACGACGGCGACCGTGCGCCGCCGCCGAAGCAAGCCTCGGCCAGGTCGGACGCCCAGGTCAGCGCCGTCACGCGCGCGCGCCTCACGGCGCTCGATCTCGGCAAGCAGCCGGTCAAGCCCCCACCTCCGCCGAAGATCACGGTCAAGAAGGACACGAGCGGCGGCTGCGGCGAGCTCACGCTCGGCGGCAAGAAGGTCCGCCTCGACTGCGGAGGCGAGGACTACGGCAAGGTGAAGTCCGCGTCGAAGTCGATCCTCAGCGAGGAGGAGTTCGGCGGCTCGGGGCCGCCCGTGAAGCTGCCGCCGGCGGTCGACTTCCGCGAGAAGAAGCAGGTCGGCCCGGTGCTCGACCAGGGCCACACGCTCTCGTGCACGGCGGTGTCGCTCGCGGCCGTCGTCAATCACGAGCTCTCCGCGAAGGGAAAGTCGGGCGACGTCTCCCCGCTCCACATCTGGGCGCGTTACGCCAACCCGAGCATGGACCAGGCGATCCGGACGAACGAGGGAAAGAACATCGTCCCGATGAACGTCTTTCCCTACGACTGGAAGGTCGCCGACCAGTGGGACAAGACGAGGCCGCCGCCCGCGAGCGAGGTGCAGAAGCTCGATGGGAAATCGGTGGTGAAGATCACCGACGTCATGGAGATCGCACCGAAGGACATTCGCGGCACGCTCGCGCAAGGGCACGCGGTATGGTTCGCCCTCGCCGCGGCGCACTTCATCCACGACACGGCGGGAGAGCCCGGCGGACCGCGCTGGGTCATGCCTTACGACTGGCAGAAGGTCCCGCCCGAGCAGCGCAACATGGGCCATGCCCTCGCGCTCATGGGCTACACGACCCTGAAGAGCGGCAAGGTCTTCTACCTCATCCAGAACAGCTGGGGCGCGGACTGGGGCGACAAGGGCTTCGCGTACATCGACGAGGACACGTTCTTCAGGAACCTGCGCGGCGCATACTCGATCGAGGTCTCGCCGACCGGCGAATCGAAGCTGATGGGCGGCGCTCCGCCGACGAAGTGCAAGCCAGGGCTCCTGCCCGACGCCGCGAACGGCAAGTGCGCCGCCGCCTGCCCCGACGGGAGCGCGCGTATCGACGGCGCCTGCGCCGAGGCCGGCGAATGTGACGCTGGCGAGGTGAACGTGAAGGGCCAGTGTGTCCGCGCGGCGCCGACGGTCACGGTGAAGAAGGACAACTACGCCATCAAGTGCGTGCCCGGCGGCTGCCTCTACGGCTTCAAGAAGGGCACCGCGGGCTGCACGCGCGAGAACGGCTGCGTCCTCTCGTGCCCCGCTCCGAACTTCAAGCTCGTGAACACGACATCCGGCCTACGCTGTCACTGACGGCGGGTCAGTCCGCGTCGGCGGGCGGGACGAGCTTCGCCCAGCAATTGCCGCACAGGGTCGCGTTGCGCATGCCGATCGCGCCGCAGGTCGGGCAGTTGCGCGTGGGCGGCTCGGGGCCGAGCGCGAGCTGAGCCACGAGATCGGCCCAGGGAGCGGCGAGCGCGCTGAGGGCGCCCTTGTTCTCCCCGACGTCCGGGCTGGCCTTCTGCAGGCGCTCGAGCTCGCGTTCGATGGCGGCCACGGTGTTGCGCATGCGAGTGCGCGCGGGATTGATTCCTTGTCCGCTCATGTCAGGAGACTCTACCCGCCCACAAATCTTCGTCTATGAGGAATCTACTAACCAATACTTAGATTAAAGCGATGTATCGTCTCGAACACGATGGAGTGGCTCAACTACCATCACCTCCTCTACTTCTGGGTCGTCGCCAAGGAAGGGAGCGTCTCGCGCGCGAGCAAGGAGCTCCGCCTCGCCCAGCCGACGATCAGCACGCAGATCAAGCGGCTCGAGTCCGCGCTCGGCCACAAGCTGTTCGAGCGCAAGGGGCGCGGCCTCGTCCTGACCACCGAAGGACGAACGACGTTCCGCTACGCCGACGAGATCTTCTCGCTCGGCCGCGAGCTCACGCACGCGCTCGAAGGCCGGAAGGTCGGCAAGCCGCTGCGGCTCGTGGTCGGCGTGTCCGACGTGCTCGCGAAGTCCATCGTGCACAAGATGCTCGAGCCGGCGTTCGAGCTCCGCGACCAGATGCGCGTCGTGTGTCGAGAGAATCGCTCCGTGGACGCGTTCATGGGAGACCTGGCGACGCAGACGGTCGACGTCGTCCTCTCGGACACGCCCGCGGGGCCCGGGCAGTCGGTCCGCACCTTCAGCCACCCGCTGGGCGAATGCGGGCTCTCCGTGTTCGCCGCGCCCAGGCTGGCGCGCTCGCGGCGGCGCGGCTTCCCCGGCTCCCTCGACGGGATCCCGTTTCTCTCGCCCGGCGTCGACTCGACGCTCTGCCGGAGCCTGAACGCGTGGTTCAACGCGCACGGCATCTGGCCGAACGTGGTCGCCGAGCTCGACGACTCCGCGCTGATCCAGGTCTTCGCCGAGGCGGGGCTCGGCGCCTTCGTCGCCGCGGACGTGGTGGCCGACGAGATCCGCCGCCGCTTCGACGTGCAGCGCGTTGGCACGATCCCCGAGCTACGCCAGCGCTTCTACGCCATCTCCGTCGAGCGGAAGATCAAGCACCCGGGCGTGGTCGCGATCTGCGAGGTCGCGCGCAAGCACATCTTCCACACCGCGTAGCGCGGCGCGGGCTCAGCTCTTCTGATTGTAGTTCGTGTTCTCGAGGAGGATCACGTTCGTCTTCGAGCGGCTCTCGCCGACGCTCGTGATGTAGACGGCGGGCTGGTCCTGCACGGGGCAGACCTTCTCGCATGCGCCGCAGCCGATGCAGAGGCTGGGGTCGACGTGCGGGCGCTGGAGCTTCACCGTCTTCATCGCCGGTGCTTCGCCGTTCTCGCCGGCGACCTTCTCGCGCATCGGCGCCTCGACCTCTTCGACCCAGATCGCCTTCGGGCTCGTCGGGCAGAACTCCTCGCATACGATGCAGGGCGTCTGCATCGACCAGGGGAGGCAGCGGCCGTGGTCGTAGAAGGCGGTGCCGATCTTGACCGGCGCGACGCCCTGGCCGAGCTTCTCCTTCTCGGTGATCTTCTGGATGGCGCCGGTCGGGCAGACCTGGCCGCAGAGCACGCAGGAGTGCTCGCAGTAGCCGATGCGCGCGATGAGGATCGGGGTCCAGAGGCCCTCGATGCCGGCCTCGAACATCGCGGGATGAAGCGCGTTGTTGGGGCACACCTTCATGCACTCGGCGCAGCGGATGCAGCGCTCGAGGAACGCGCGCTCCTCGACCGCGCCCGGCGGCCGGATGACCTTCGAGTGGTAGTTGACGTCGATGCTGTCGGCGATGCGCGCGGCGGGGATGAACGCGACGCCCGCGGCGGCGGTGGCGAGCAGCGTGCGGCGCTGGAGGTCCGGCTCACCGATGCGCGACTTGCGGTTCGGGAGGAAGCGGAACTTGATGACGTCCTCGGGGCACGAGCTCTCGCAGTTGAGGCACATGTGGCACTCGTCCTGCCGCCACTTCACGCCGCCTTGCGGGGAGTCGGCGCCCTGGCAGTTGACGAGGCACAGGTTGCAATCCGTGCACTTCGCATGGTCCTTCTCCATGCCGAAGAGCGCGAAGCGAGCGAACACGCCGAGGAAGGCGCCGAGGGGGCAGAGCACGCGGCACCAGAACCGCGGGATGAAGCGGTTCATGAAGAGGACCGCGACGAGGAGCCCGACGATGAGCCACGTCTGGTGGAAGTAGAACTGATGCGACTGCCACACCGTCGTGGCGAGGGCGTCCTGCGCCGCGTCCGCCGCGTGCTGGACGGGACGCGCGGGCACCGACTGCGCGACGCCGAACGTGCGCGAGGCCATGTACTGCACGGCCGGGATCACGCCGAGGCCGATGGCGCGCACCGCGACGCAGATCGGATCGAAGAGCCCGCCGATCGCGCTGCCGACGAGCGACGACAGCAGGAACGCGTACATCAGGTAGTACTTCGCGCGCTGGTAGCCGTGCGTCTTGTTCGCCTCGACGCGCGCCGCGCCGCGCCCCTTCTTCGACGGCAAGATCCAAAGCCGAAGAAGTGATGGAGCGTGCCGAAGGGGCAGATCCATCCGCAGAAGACGCGACCGAAGACGAGCGTCACGGCGAGGAGGCCGACCGACCAGAGGAGGCCACGGTAGATCTGGTGCGTCGCGCCGAGCGTCATCGCCGACACGAACGGGTCGGCGAGGAGGAACGCCTCCACTGGTACGGGAGCCGGACGGGCGTGTCGCTGTTCGCGGCGAACGTCCCGCGGAAGCCCGTCTGGAACAGGAAGAACATGAACAGGGCGAAGAACCCGACCTGCGAGGCGCGACGGACCCAGACGAGGAAGCGGATCCCCGGCCGCGCCGGGATGCCCGATCCCGGGAGCTTCTTCTTCGGCTTTGCGGCGGCCTTTGGCGCCGCGTCTCCGCGGTAGGCGGTGGCAGCCGCCTCACGGGGCGTGCCGATCCCGAGGATCGACGCGAGCTCCGCGATGCGGGTCGACGCCGCTCGCTTCATCGTGGCCGGGTCCTTCCGGGGCTCCGCCTCGATAGAGGAGGGCTCGGCCGATGGGGCCTTGCAGCCGCAGGCGTCGCCGCAGCCCGACTTCTTCACGGGCGTGGGCGGCTCGGGTGCATGAGCCGTCCATGACGTGTCGACGTCCAGTGGACGGACGACGCCGACCTCGCCCTTCCACGGGATCGGCTCGACCTCCGCGTGATCGTGGTCCGCGTGCGTATGGAGCACCCGCGGGTCCAGCGAGACCCCGGCGTGAGGCTGCTGGTTGGGCGAGGGAGACGCCGCCATCAGACCTCCCGGACCTTCAGCTGTTCCCAGAACATGGTGCCGAGCTTCCGCTCGTGGCCCATCTTCAGGTACGCGAGGTTGTCTCGGTGCTGGCCGATGAGGGTGGCGCCGTATGCGTCGGCCGCGACCTGGTCGACGGTGGCGAACACCTGGTTCATGACCTTCGTGTCGTCGATGTTGCCGCCCTGCGGACCGTTACGCATGAGGACGCGCATCGCGTCGACGACGACGAGCGTGGGCCGCATGAACGTGGCGAGGTCGGCGATGCTCACGTCGATGTTCTGATGGAGCCGATTGCGACGACCGCCGAGGACGCCGTACCAGTTCTTCATCGCGGCGGTGTACTTCGCGAGGTTGTGATGCTTCGCGACCGGGACGTTGATGACCTTGTCTGCATCGACGAGCGTCGTGAAGATCGGCCATTCGTCGAGGATCTCGCCCTTCATCCGTGTGGTGCGGAAGCGGTGCTCGGCGGGGAGAACGACCTCGGCGCCGAGCGCGTAGGCCTTCTTCCAGATGCCGGAGCGCTGGAAGCAGCGGTTCGGATCGTTGCAAGATCCATCAGCGACGACGACGCGCTTCGCGCCGGCCTCGTAGGCGAGCTGAATGACCGCGCCGACCACGTCCGGGTTGGTGTTCGCGGCGTGGATGGGCATGCGGTCCCAGCCGATGTTCGGCTTCACCACCACGATGTCGCCGCGGGAGACGAAGCGCTTGATCCCGCCCATCGCGTCGATGGCACGGCGCACCAGCTGATCGGCCGACGGCGTCTCGTCCGCCTTCGCCTTTGCGATCGCGAGCTCCGCGAAATCCGAAGGATGGTCCTTCAGCGTGTAGTCGCGGACCTGCCGCGCGCCCTGGCCCGCGGCGACGCCGAAGCCGCCGCGATCCCAGACGCCGCGACCGAGCAGCGCCGCTCCGCCGAGCACGCCGGCGGTCAGGCCCACCCGCTTCAGCATCTCGCGCCGGGACGGGCGCTCGAACATGGGCGGTGGCGGTGGCGTCGACTTCCCAGCCATCCCCTTCTCCTTAGCCTCTATTTGCCCGGAGAGGCAACCAAACCACGCCGTGCCTGCTCGCGCTTTCAGCCGCAGAAAAACCGTGCAATACCGCGGGCTCAATGGCCGAGGGCAAGACGAGCCGCATCCTCGACGGACCCCTGGCGTGGGAAGTCGCGCGGTTCGGTACGCCGCTCGCGCTCGGCATGGCGCTTCAGACCGCGTTCAACCTCGTCGACGCCTACCTCATCGCCCAGCTCCCACCGGAAGAGGTTGGCGCGGCCGTCGGTGCGATCGGCATCTGCGATCAGGTGGCCGCGCTCGGCACGATCATCAGCTACGGCGTCTCGAACGCCGCCGCGACGATCATCGCCAACCGCACCGGTGCGAACGACAAGAAGGGCATCCAGCAAGCGGCCTGGCAGTCGATGCTGATGGTGGGTGTGCTCTCGCTCGTGCTCGGCATCGGCGGCGGGCTCGGCGCAGGCGTCATCGTGCGCGACCTCATCGGCGCCAAGGGCGAGGTCGCCGAGATCGCGACCCGCTACCTGCGCGTGGGCATGATGGGGAGCTTCTCCATCTACTTCCTGCTCCAGCTCTCGACGATCCAGCGCGCGCTCGGCTCCGCGAAGACGCCCGTCGCGCTCCTCGCGTTCGGCAATCTCCTCAATCTCTTCCTCGCCGTCCTCTTCATCTTCGGTCCCGGTCCGGCGCCCACGTGGCTGCACTGGGCGACCGACCTCGCCCGCGCGTGGGGCATCCCGAAGATGGGCATGATCGGCGCGGCGTGGGCCTCCATCATCGCGCGCGTCGTCGTGCTCCTCCCGAACGTCATCATCCTCGCGAGGCGCTTCGACGTGTTCCCGCCAAAGGGCGAGCGTGGCTTCCATGGGCCCGAGATCAAGCGCATCGTCGACGTCGCGTGGCCCTCGAGCATCCAGTTCGTCCTCCGCATCTCGGCCATGCTCCTCGTGAACTCGCTCGTCGCGCGCTTCTACACGACGGCCGAGGATCAGACGGCGACCACCGCGATGGGCCTCGTCTTCCGCCTCGATACGATGACGCTCTTCGTGGCGATGGGCTGGGGCTCCGCGGCGCAGACCTTCGTGGGCCAGAACCTCGGCGCGAAGCAAGACGCCCGCGCGCGGAGGAGCGGCTGGGTCACGAGCGTCTACGACGCGATCACGAACGTCCTCCTCATCATCCTCGTCTTCCAGTGGGGCGAGGGCGTGCTCCGCGTCTTCGACGATCAGGCCGCCCCCGTCGGCATCGCGCTCGATTACCTCGAGGTGGTCGCGCCTTCGTACCTCGCGCTCGGGACCGGTATCGTCCTCGGCAACGCGATGAGCGGCGCCGGCGCGACCCGCACCACCGCCATCATCGACGCCCTCGTGATCCTCCTCTTCCAGCTTCCCGTGTGTCTCGCCTTCGGCAGCGGCGCTTCGCTTCACCGTCTCTTTCAGTGCGTCGCGGCGACCAACGTCGTCAGCGCGATCGCTTACTCCGTCATTTACGCGCGCGGCGGCTGGCTCGCCGCGCGCTCCCGCATCGCTACTCCCCAGGCCGAAGCCGCATGAACGTCGCCGAGCTCATCGCCATCGCACGCCAAACTCCGCTCACCAAACCCGCCGTCCGTGATCTCGCCAAGAAGACGACACCGGAGGTGGCGCTCCAGGCCGCCACCGACGCGCTGGACGCCGCCGGCGCGAACGCGGCCATGGTGCTCGCGTTCACCGCCATCGCCGCGGGCGGCAAGCTGACCTCGCCGCTGACGCGCTCGCTCTTGCCCGAGGTCTCGTCGCTCGATCACGTCGGCGCGCTCGTCTACGCCACGGAGGGCAAGCCGCTCGACGTGCTGGTCGAGTTCCTCGCCGACAAGCGCGGCGACCTCGAGCTCGACTGCCTCATCCTGCTCCTCGCGGCAGAGGAGCTGAGCACGGCCTCCGACGGCGGCGCGGCGCCGGAGATCCCGAAGACGATGCTCATGCGGGGGCGCTGGCTCTCGCGTCACAAGCTGAGCCCCGAGGGCGCCGTCTTCCTCGGCGGCGCGGCCATTCGCATCGCCGATCGCGACCTCGCGTCGGTCTCCAGCCCGCACATCGCGAAGGCGAAGCGCAGCAAGCGCGTCATCGACGAGCAGCTCGAGATCGCGCGCTCGAAGCCGCTCGACGTCCTCTCCGACGTCGACGGCACACGCGTCTCGACGGGGTTCACGGTCAAGCACGATGGGCCGAAGGTCGAGCGCAACGACCCCTGCCCGTGCGGCAGCGGCAAGAAGTACAAGAAGTGCCACGGCCTCGAGGGCTCCGCGCCAGTGTCGGTGGAGCCGCCGAAGCTCGACGCCGCGATGCTCGGCCCCGATCAGACGGCGCTGCTTCGGCCCTCGGAGATCGCCGCGCTCGAGACGGCGCGCCTCAATCCGAAGGCCTTCATCGAGGCGTACCGGCGCGTGGTCGACTTCCGGCAGTGGGACCTCGCGCTCCGCATGATCGAGGAGGCGCGGTCGAAGAAGGACCTCGGCTTCAGCATCGACGACCTCGCGCTCGACGCGCTCCACGCCGCGTACGACGCGGACGAGCGCGCGCCGGCGGAGCGGCTGTTCGAGCTCCTCGGCGAGAAACAGCACGAGCGCGAGGCGTTCACGATGGAGTTCCTCCGTCGCCCGGCGGACCTGCTCGCGAAGATCGAAGAGGAGGCGGAGGCGGCGCTCCGCGCGGACGCCGACGGCGCGCGCGCGATGATCCTCGGCTCCTCGCTCCTCCGCTGGTTCCCCGCCATCGGCGTGTACTTCGCGCGCGGCGCGCTCCACGAGAAGCGCCGCCGCGACTCGCGGGCCCTCCTCGAGGCGATCGAGGACGCGCGCGATCGCCTCCTCCTCTCGCCCTTCGAGGCCTGGTGGGACGTCTACGAGCGCGCCTTCGAGCCCGACGAGGACGCGAAGAGCGCGAAGAAAGAGGACGCCAAGCGCGAAAAGCTCAAGGCGGACCTCAAGAACGCGCGCGCCGCCAGCCGCAAGCTCGCCCTCGAGATGGAGAAGATGCAGAAGCGCGTCTCCGAGCTCGACGAGCTGGCGCCGAGCCATCCCTCGCCCTCGAAGAAGGCGGTCATGGAGGCGACGC
The DNA here is from genome assembly GCA_046351255.1 of Labilithrix sp. Lineage (GTDB taxonomy): Bacteria > Myxococcota_A > Polyangia > Polyangiales > Polyangiaceae > Labilithrix. The sequence continues at coordinate 158,186 of JAXLYU010000016.1, read as the reverse complement.
CGATCTCGCCCGACCTCGCGGAGGAGAAGAAGCGCCTCAAGTCGAAGATCGAGGAGCTCCAGCGCATCATCGGCGAAGGCCAGGAGGAGCGCCGCGAGCTCCGCCGCCAGATCGAGGAGCGCGAGGAGGAAGACGAGGCCCCGAAGTCCACGCCGGACCTCGAGGAGGAGGCGGACGAAGAGGACGACGGCGACGAGGCGGAGATGCCGCGCGGAATCCTCATCCCGCGCTACTCCGAGCGCGCAGCGAAGAACGTCACCGATCTCGCGGTCGACGCGGCGGACGGCGTGCTCACGGTCGTGGCGTCGCTCGCCGCAGGCAAGCCGAACGCGTGGTCCTACGTGAAGAACCTCACCAAAGCGCGCGGCATCCTCTCCGCCCGCGCGGGCATTCATCACCGCGTGCTCTTCGCGGTGAAGGAGAAGAGCCTCGAGGTGCTCGAGGTGATCCACCGCAAGGAGCTCGAGCAAGCGGTCACGCGGCTCGCGAAGGCCACTACGGCGAGGTGACGACGAGATTGTCGACGCGGACCGTCATCGCCAGCCCGCTCTTCTCGGTGGTCGTCACACCTGCCGCGACGTACGGCTTTCCGACATACGCCTCGACCGGAATTTTCGATTCGAAGATCTGACGACCGTCGTAGGTGACCCGCAGGTTGGGAGCCCCGTTCGGGTACGTCATGGTGCAGCCGACGCGCACCCATCGGTTGGCCGGCAGAGGCTCGACCTTCACCTCTTCGTAGAGCGCCTCCCCGCTCCCGATCGGATCTCCGTACCAGAGCACCAGGCCACCCGTTCCGTAGTCGGCGATCCGAAGCCCGACGTTCAGATACGGACCGTGAAAGCGGAAGCAGCCGATGCCGACGAGGCCCACGTCCTGGACGGCGGAGACGTCGAGGTCGAAGCTGACGGTGAACGGCTTCCCCGCCGCGAGGTCGATCTCCTGCTCGATGAACGCGGTGAGTCGCTTCGAGCCGTCGCGAGCTCCGAGGTTCACCCCCAGACCGCGGCCCTGGACCCCTTCGGCGCTCACCAGGAGCCCCTCGTCGTCCTCCGTTCGCCCCCACTTGCCGGTGAGCGACACCCCTTCGAAGTCGTCACAGAAGAGCGCGCTCGGAGGACACGTGGACGCTCCCGTCTCCGTCCCTGACGCGCCACCATCGGGGCCGCCGTCCCTGGGCTGGTCGATCGCCCCGCCCTCCGCGGCCGCGTCAGGCCCAGGAAACGCGAGCTTTCCGGAAGCAAACTCGTCGGTCGATGGAAGGGCGCACGCGACCGCAATGGAGAGTAGGGCCGCCGATGCGCGTCTTCCAGCAAGCCCTGCCATCCCGCCACGATAAAGCTTAGATGTTTGGCCGAGGGTCGACTAGCCTCGGCGTTCGAGAAAGGATGGCGGCGAAGCTCTCGCAGGCGGCCAAGATTGGGCTGTTCGCCGTCGTCACGGCCGGCGCCGGCTTCCTCGTGTTTCGCACGATCCACAAGGATACGGGCAAGGGCGGCGGCTACGTCGTCCACGCGTACCTGAACGACGCGAGCGGCATCGCCAAGCAGTCGCGCGTCACCATCGCGGGCATCCCCGTCGGCTCCGTCAAGGACATCCGCCTCGAGAACGGCCGCGCGCGCGTCGACATCCTCGTCAACGGAGACGTCTCCCTCCACGCCACCTCGCGCCTCGGCGTGAAGAGCGCGTCGCTCCTCGGCGAGAACGTCATCGTCCTCACGGAGGGCGCCGGTGCGCCGGACAAGAAGGACGGCGACGAGGTCGAGACGATCCCGGACGCGGCGTCCGTCGACGACATCAAGGCGCAGGTCTCGCGCATCGCGGCCCTCATCGAGAAGGTGGCGGAGCAGCTCGCGAAATCCGTCGGCAGCGATCAGGGCGGCAAGAACATCGCTGCCATCCTGCAGAACCTCGCGGACGCGACGGAGGCGATCAACCTCACCGTCCGCGAGAACCGCGCCATGATCCACGAGACGATCGGCAACATCGATCGCATCACGGCGCAGGGCGGTCCGCAGCTCCAGGAGATCCTCGTCAACATCAACACGATCACGAAGGACGTGAAGACGATGATGGCCGCGAACGGCGGCAAGGACGGCGAGTCCGGCGAGCTTCGTCAGACGATCGAGCGCGTGAACCGCGCGTCGAAGAGCCTCGAGAGCGCGCTCGGACACATCGACAACATCTCGGGCCGCATCGACCGCGGCGAGGGCACGATCGGCAAGCTCACGAAGGACGAGGCGCTCATCAACGAGGTGCAGGGCGTCGCCGAGGGCGTCAACGACTACGTCGACTCGCTGCGCCGCCTGCAGGCGGTCGTCGGTCTCCGCAGCGACTACAACTTCCTCGCGAACACCATCAAGAGCTACGTCGAGCTCCGCCTCCAGCCGCGCGAGGACAAGTACTACCTCATCGAGCTCATCAACGACCCGCGCGGCAAGACGAGCTTCACGCAGACGGACGTCGACACGACGAACCCGAACGATCCGGCGCACTACCGCACCGTCACGACGACCACGACGGACGCGTTCCGCTTCTCCATCCAGTTCGCGAAGCGCATCGGCCCTTTCACCGGCCGATTCGGCATCAAGGAGTCGACGGGCGGCATCGGCCTCGACACCCATCTCCTCTCGAACCGCTTCGAGATCGTGCAGGACTTCTTCGGTTTCGGAGAGGAGATCAAGCCGCGCTACCGCCTCTGGGTCGGCTACGAGTTCATCCACCGCCTCTGGCTCATCGGCGGCGTCGACCACATCTTCCTGGCGAACCGGCGCGACTACTTCCTCGGCCTACAGCTGAGGTTCACGGACGAGGATCTCAAGACGATCCTCCCGTTCACCGGCGGCGCCACCAGCGCGGGCAAATAGCCCTTTCGCTCAGCCGTAGAGTGCTCACCTTATGCGCGTGAGCGACCATCATCACGAGCATGATCACGGGCACGCGCGCGCCCACGATCGTGCACATGATCGCGGCGCCCGGAACGGCGGCGCCTTCGCGCTCTCCGTCGGCCTGAACGGCGTGTTCGTCGTGGTCGAGCTCGTGGCGGGCGTGCTCGGCGGCTCGGTCGCGCTCGTGGCCGACGCGGCGCACAACCTCGGAGACGTGCTCGGGCTCCTCCTCGCCTGGGTCGCGCTGCGTCTGGCACGCCGCAAGCCTTCCGCGAAGCGGACGTACGGCCTTCGTCGCTCGACCATCCTCGCCTCGCTCGCGAACGCGCTTCTCCTCGTGCTCGCGGTCGGCGCGGTCGCCTGGGAGGCGATCGGGCGCCTGCGGACGCCGGCCCATCCTCAACCGATGGTGATGCTCGTGGTCGCGACCGTCGCGATTCTGATCAACGGGGGCTCGGCGCTCCTGTTCCTCGAAGGCCGCAAGCACGACGCGAACGTCCGCGGCGCGTTCCTGCATCTCGTGGGCGACGCGGCGGTGTCGGTCGGCGTCCTCGCGGCGGCGCTGCTCGTGATGCTCACGGGCTGGACGTGGCTCGATCCCGTGGTCTCCATCGTCATCTCGCTCGTGATCCTCGCGAGCACGTGGTCGCTGCTGCGAGACGCGCTCGACCTCGCGCTCGACGCGGTCCCGGCGCACATCGACGCGGCCGAGGTCCGCCAGTTCCTCGCCGGGTGCCCGAACGTCCTCGCGGTGCACGACCTCCACATCTGGGCGCTCTCGACGACGGAGACCGCGCTCACTGGCCACCTCGTGATGCGCGAGTCGACGGACCCGTCCTTCCTGAGCAACGTCTCGCGCAAGCTCGAGGAGGACTTCGAGATCCACCACACGACGCTCCAGATCGAGCCGCCCGGCGACTGCGTCGGCTGCTGACGCCGACCCACGGGCGCTGCCCTCGGGGCTAGCTAATTCGTCGCCGTGGCCGTGAGGATCTCCGCGATCATCTCCGCCGCCTGCTTGCCGACCGCCTGGACCGTGCCCAGGTCCGACTCGGCGTCGAAGAGGATCGCGAGGAGCATCGGGCCTGCCGCGAAGATGGAGACGTTGAGGGGGTTCGCCGAGAAGTCGACGGGCTCGAGGAGCGCGCGCACGCTCCCCGCCTCCGCGAGCTTGCTCCCGCTCAGCACCGCGCGGAGATCGGCGGCGATCACGTCCTCGTCGCCCGCGACCGCGATCGTCGTGCCGCTCTCGTCGACGAGGATCGCCACCACCGCCTGCGTCAGCTCGTGGACATCTTCCAGCGCGCTGAAGAGCGCGAGCTGACGTTCGGTCGGGGTCGGGACCATCTCGGCGCGCTAGCGTACCGCGTCGACCTCGTAGCGGCGATTGAAGGAGACCCCGCCGCGATAAATCGTGACGTCGACCCTCGGGCGCCCGTCCGTGAGCGCTGCCTCCAAGATGGTCAGGGCCGAAGCGCCGTCTCCCACCGGCCTGCCGTCGATCGTCGCGAGGAGATCGCCTTCACGGAAATCCGCCGCCGCCCAGAGGCTCTTCGCGGGGATCGCGCCGAGCTTCTGCATCGACTGGTCGTAGAGTTCGACCGCCTCCGTCGTGGGACGGGCCGGGTTCGTGTCGAGCGCCGCCTTCGCCGCCGGCACGGACAGGTCGAAGCGATGCTTGCCGAGAGGCTGCGCGACGACATCCAGCTGGTGGCGAATGACCCGCAGATCGACGTCGGCGCCGGCGATCAGGCGAGCGTCCGCGTGAGCGCCGTGGAGCGTGACGCCGCCTTCGTCGATCTTCGAGACGACGAGGCCGCGGCCGAACGGATCGCCGACCGCGTACTGGCGTGTCGTCCACGTGCCGAGCTCGGCGATCGTCGCGCGCTCGCCGTCGACGCCGTAGAGGCGATAGGTCCCGTCCGTCGCGCCGTACGCCGACGTGTCCTTCGAGCGATCACCGCCGCGGACCACGAGGATCTCGTCGGACGTCACCGGCGTGGACGACCTCGTCGGCCCCGCCGGAAGCGTCTTCGAGGTCTCCGTCGACGAGGAGGACTGCTCCGAGGAGCCGGACCGCGTGCCGTCGGCGCAGCCCGACGCGCATGCGGTGACGAGGGAGAAGAGGAAGAGCCGAGAGATGGATTCGAGTCGGTTCATCGTCATTCTCCTCAGCGCGCGAAGCAGGTCGCGTAGGGGCCAGCGCCGTCCGGGCTCTTCGCCCAGGCGATGCACGAGAGCCTCCCCTGCCCGTCCGTGTTGGGGTGGAAGCAGTCGACACCGTTGATGTCGTCCGCCGTGAAGGTGAACGTGCCGATCGACGTGTCCTTCTTGCCCTGCGCGATGCTGCCGACCCAGTCGGTGACGAAGTCGAGGCCCTTCGGGTTCTTCCCGTTGGCGTTCGTGGTGTAGGCCTTCATCTCGGCCGCGATCGCGTCGTTGTACTGATCGACGCGCCGGCCGATCTGCGCGCGGCGGCCAGCGTCGTCCTCGTCGGTGACCACGCGGCACACGCCCGCGAGCGGCCACACGCCGTTGTAACACCACCAGCTCTTGTCGTGCCCCGCGACGTAGAGGCCGTCGACGCGCGGCATGCTCATCACCTGCACCACCGACTTCGGCGGGAGGCACTGCGCGAGCTGATCGAGGCCGGCGCGCATGGCGTTGGTCCAGGTGGTGACGGAGTAGAGGTTCGCGGCCGCGTCGCTCGTGGTCGACTTCGCGCGATTGCACACGTCGTTGCCGCCGAGGAGCACGCGAACGCGCGTGGGCTTCACGGTCTGGGCGCAGATGCGCGAGGCCTGCGCCGCGAAGCTGTCATCACCGCCGACCATCTCCGCCCCGGTCACCGACTCGGGCTCCTGCGTGAAGCCGGTCTGGAGCTTGCCGAGGCGCTCGGCGGTGGAGTTGACCGCGTCGTCGGTGCCCTGCACCCACGAGAGGTCGGGATGATCGCCGGGCCAACCGTTCGCGCCGAAGCCCTGCGAGATGCTGTCGCCCGCGTTCGCTTGCTTGATCGGCGGAGCCCACTCGCCCGCGGGGGCGACCGTGCTCACGAACAAAAGACTGCCGAAGGCGATCCCAGGGATCGCCCGACGTACGAGCTTCATGACGCGCTCCGAGGTGGGTCGCGACGGCTCGTCGCGACGCCACGGACTATCCACCTGGCGCATCGATCGCGCTCCTCACGGCGGCGTCTCGTTTCTGCCAGAGGACGGTTTTGTAGCCGCTTTGCGCGCATGTGCGCCGATCGCGCCACATCGACGCCGAAGCTGCGTGACCTCTCGCCGCTGCTTCATCCTGCGGCCCGCGCGGCTCGTTTGCCTCAGGCGCCGAAGCGGAGGAGCTCGAGGAGCTCGTGCTCCGAGATCGCCGTCGCCGTGCCCTTGCCGTCGAGGACCGCCGACGCGAGCTTCTTCTTCGCGTCGTGCATCTCGAGGACCGCCTCCTCGATCGTGCCACGCGCCACGAGGCGGTACACCGTGACCGGCTCCGTCTGCCCCATGCGATGTGCGCGCGAGGTCGCCTGCTCCTCGGAGGCCGGGTTCCACCACGGATCGAGGTGAACCACGTAGCTCGCGCGCGTCAGGTTCAGGCCCGTCCCGCCGGCGAGGAGCGAGACGCAGAACACGTCGTACTCGCCCTTCTGGAACGCCTCCACGAGCGCCTGGCGCTTCGGGGTGGGCGTGTCGCCCGCGAGATAGGCCACGCGGAGGCCCGCTTCCTTCAGGCCCTCGCGCACCTTCTCGAGGAACGACGTGAACTGACTGAAGACGAGGGCGCGGTTGCCCTCGGCCGCGAGCTCCGTCGTGAGCTCCACCACGCGCGCGAGCTTCGTGAGCGGGCCGTCGTAGGTCTTGTCCACGAGGCGCGGGTCGCACGCGAGCTGACGGAGGCGCGTGAGCGCGGCCAGGAGCGCGATGCGGAACTGCGCCGGGGTCTCGCCCTTCTTGCGGCGGCCGCGTGCGAACTGCTCCTCGCAGGCCTTTCGCAGGGCGAGGTAGCGCTTCTGCTCCGGCGCGGAGAGCTCGAGGCGCTCCGTGATCTCCTCGCGCGCGGGCAGCTCGCGCAGGACCTCGGCGCGCGTACGACGCAGCATGAACGGCGAGATGAGGCGATTCAGGGAGGCGAGCCGGTCCGGGTCGCGCTTCGACTCGATCGGGCGCCGGAAGTGCTCCCGGAAGCCGGCCTCGTCGCCGAGGAGCCCCGGAAAGACCGAGTCCACGATGGAGAAGAGCTCCCCGAGATGGTTCTCGAGCGGCGTGCCCGTCAGCGCGATCGTGAACTTTCGCGGGAGCGACCGCACCGCGTCCGTACGCATCGCGCCCGCGTTCTTCACGTACTGCGCCTCGTCGATGACGACCGTCCCCCACTCCACCTTCGCGAAGTCTTCCCGGCATCGCTGGAGGAGCCCGTACGAGACGACGACGACGTCCGCGTCGAACGCGCCTCGTTGATCGGTGTTGAACCAGCGAACGTCGAGCGACGGCATGAAGCGCGCGAGCTCGCTCACCCAGTTCGAGGACACGCTCGCGGGCGCGATGATGAGCGCCCGTCCCTGCTCGACGCGCGCCTTGAGCACGGACGCGGTCTGCACCGTCTTGCCGAGGCCCATGTCGTCCGCGAGCACGCAGCCCGGCGCCCAGGTCGCGAGCTGCAGCATCCACTCCGCGCCCTCCTTCTGGTAGGGCCGCAGCGTCCCTTTCTCGAGCGGCGGGACCCTCGTGGCGCGGCTGCGCGCGCTGAAACGCTTCAGGTACTCGTCGAGCTCGACGCCCTTCTCCTTCACGTCCGTGAAGAGCGACTTCGCCTCCGCGAGCAGGGTGCCGAACGCGTCGTGCACGATCGCGCCCGGCCCCGCGTTGTCGTTCGCGGGCGCGAGCGCGGCCGCGATCGCGATCGGCTGCAGCTTCTGGATCGCCTCGACGCTGAGCTCGAGGAACACGCCGTCCGCCGCCTTCACGTAGCGCCGGGCGTGGCGCGCCGCCTCGAGGACATCGCCGAAGGTGAGCTTCACGCCGTGCACGTCGAGCTCACCGTCGAGGCGGAGCCACGAGCCGCGCTTGCTCACCTGGATGCGCGATCCGGCCGCCTCGAACGCCATCACCTCGGGCCGCCGCCCGCCCTTCTTGTACTCGATGGGCATCTCGAGCGGATTCGCGTCGAGCCACGCCGCGAGCGCGACCAGGTCCGCGATCCCGGTGACCACGCCGCCCGTCGGCGTCCAGTCGATCGGCGCCTCGATGCCGTCGAGCGCGCTCTCGACGATCGCGTCCTCGGAGTCGAGGTCTCGCTCGACGAAGACACGCTTGCCGTCGATGTCGAACGTGAAGAGGCGCGCGCCCGCCCCCGCCGCGACGAGCGGCGCCTTCGGATGCACGGCGATGAGCGGCTCGAGGAGCGCGCCGTCGGGGCGCCACTCCACGCGCAGCGCGGCGCGAGGTTCGGGCGCGAGCTCCTCGCCGAGCGCCTCGCGGGGCAACGTGACCGCGCCGCTCGCGATCACGGGCTGAACGACGAGCTTCGGCACCGCCTCGGGTGGAAACGCGAGGGCGGAGCCCATCTTCGCGAGCGCGTCGAGCCAGGGGCGGAGCGCGGACGGGACCTGGACGGAGACGATGACGAGCCCGGGCCCGCCCGGCTGGTCCTCCCTCATCACCTGCGCGCCGCCGCGGAACATGCCGGTGCCGGCGAGGGCCGCGGGCGGAAACGGGAGCTCCTCGCCGTTCACGAGGAGGCGCGGCGCGAGCGTGCCCGTCGCGTCGGCCTGGTCGAGCGCCAGCGTGAGCGTTCCCACGATGAGCTTCACCGGCAGCGGCACGTCGACCTGCCCCTTGCTGGGCGCGAACACGACGTTGCGGTGCGCCGCGAGGAGTCGCGCGAGCTCGTGCCCCTGCGGCGTCGCGAGGCGCAGCATCGACTCGTTGCGCGTCTCCACCGAGCAGAGCGCGATGCGCGCGAGCTCGCGCTCCGCGTCCTCGCCCTCGTCTCCGTCGGCGGAGAAGAGCGCGTCGAACGGCTGCTTCTTCCATTTCGTCGCGCGACCGCCGAGGCCGCGGGAGTAGGCGGTCACGGTGAAGGCGTAGTCGTGGTACGTCGGCGCGATCGCGAACCGCCACTCCCGCGCCTCGTCGGCCCTGGGTGTCTTCGACGTGAGGTCGTCGAGCACGTGCTCCCAGAGCGGGCGCGCGAGATCGCGCTCGAGCGCCCGGACCGCGTCGTCGGTGCGCGCATGAAGCGCCTCGAGCATGGCGCGGAGGGCGAAGATCTCCCACGCGTCGGCGCCGGAATAGGTCGCGAAGGCCTGACCCTCGAAGCGCAGCGGCTGCCCCGGCGCGAGCGCGACCGACACCGCGAGGCGCAGCGGGCGCTCGAGCAGCGGCGCCGGCCGCTCGCGAGCCTCGAAGGTGCGTCGCTTCGGGTCGTACGCGAAGACCCAGCCCGGATGGCGATCGTCGAGCGGTCCGGGGAGCGCGTGCCGGAGCTCGGCCTCCTCGGCGTTGTCCTCGTAGAGGTCCGCGAGCTGGGCGTAGAGGATCTCGAAGCCCGTGGAGGGGAGCGCCGCGGGCCGCGGAGGGAGCCAGGTGCGGAGTCGTTCGAGCACGGACTCGATGTCGGCCGTGTGGTCGGTCAGGTTGCGCTTGTTCTTCGCGCGCCAGAACCAGTCGGCGAGGGAGAGCCAGCGATCGGGCTCGGGCTCGCCTGGACGGAGGAGCGAGGCGCCGGAGTAGAGGCCCAGCCGTGCGAGGACACTCGACGCGGAGTAGACGGAGCGAAAGATGGACGGCAGGGCCCCCACCGGCTGAGGCCGCCCCCTGCGAAGAAGGTGCGCGAGGGCGGCGATGTGCTTGCAGCGACCCTCGCGATCGAACGCCGGGCACGTGCAGGTCTCGCCATCCTCCCCGATCGAGACGTCATAGGGTTGGGAGCCGCTGCCCCGCACGACGGCCCGAACGGCCGCGACATCCCGGGAGGTGACCGTGACACGGCCGTCATCCGCGTATTCGCGCCCGCGAAAGAGGGTGCTCGGGTCGTAGGACGCGAGGACTTCGTCGATTGTCGCGTCGTATCGGGGCATGGCGGCGGCCGGGACGGCCACTCAAGTTACTCCGACGCAGCGAAGAGCCAAGCTCGGCATGATCCGATTGCCACGGCGCCCGCGCGGGCCCATGGCGACTCCGGGCACGCTGCGCGCTCGGGATTTCCAGCGCCGAATCGACCCTCTGGCCCCGCGGCGCCCCGTCCGCTCCACGTTGGCAATGGTCTTGCTCCGTGGGCAGGCACATGCGCTCGGTCCTCTCGATTGGTGCTTCCCTCGCGGCTCTCTCCTTTGCTTCCTCGGCCCTCGCGGTGGAGCCGGCGCCCGGTCAGGCGGCGGCCGCCGCCCCTTCCTCGACGCCCATCGCCATCACGGCGACGTGCTCGCTCGGCGAGCACTCGGGCGTCGAGGAGGTGGACGCGAAGACGGCGGCCGACATCGTGTGTCACGAGCTGGCGAAGCGCGGCGCGACGAGCACGAACCACGAGCTCCGCTTCGGCAAGCTCGGAGGCCACACGCTGGTGACCTTGGCCTCGCGTCACGGCAACGAGTACAACGAGGTGCGCACGTCCATCAACGGCCTCGACGAGATGGAGATCGCGGGCCCGCGTCTGGTGAGCTCCCTGACGGAGAACAAGACGATGGAGCAGACGCGCACCATCGACAACGTGATGGTGAACGAGCAGCGGACGCCGAAGCAGGCGGGCGGCTCGGTGATGGCGACGATGGGCATGTATGGCACCTCGTCGCTCGGGGAGACGAGCTCGGCGTCGGCCGGCTTCGACATCGGCATCGGCTATCGCACCGGTCACTTCGGGCTCGCGGCCAGCGGCCGCGCGGGCGGCATCGGCAGCGGCTCCACGAAGCTCGGGAACGTGAGCCTCGACATCGGCGGTCGCCTCTACCTCACCGACGGCGACATCTCCCCGTTCATCGGCGCGGGGTTCGCGGTCAGCTATTTCCACCGCTACGCGGAGCACAACGCGGACGTCGGCGAGCTCTCGGGCTCTGGCGCGAGCAGCTTCGCGACGGTCGGCCTCGAGGTCCTGCGCGCGCATCACATCGGCCTCGTCGTCTCGGGCCGCCTCGATCTTCCCTTCTACTCCCTCGAGGGCGAGCGACGCGGCGCCGTCACGACCGTCGGCACGGGCATGTACGCGTACCAGACGCGCGGCGACAACCAGCACGTGTCGACCTACGTGATGCCGATCTCGCTCAACGTCGGCCTCGTCTTCCACTGAGGCGTCGCGCCCACCCAATTCCGACTTACCACGCGCGGCCTCGCGCGTGGTGGCGGCCAGCCCAGCGTGCATCTCTCCCCGCGCTCGGGCTGGCCGCCATGCCGCGGTCCTCGGTCAGGTTATCTCTCGAAGCCGGCCGCGCTTCCCTGATACGTTGCGAGCGTGTCGAACGCTCCGCTGACCTACACCCTCGAAGACAAAGTTGCGGTCGTCCGCATGGACGACGGGAAGGCCAACGCCCTCTCCTACGCGATGATCGACGGCCTCCTCGAGGCGCTCGCGCGCGCCGAGAAGGAGGCGGGGGCGATGCTCCTTACCGGTCGCCCCGAGCGCTTCTGCGCCGGCTTCGACCTGAAGGTGATGATGTCGAGCCCCGCAGACGCGAAGGCGCTCCTCACGCGCGGCGTCGACCTCTTCATGAAGCTCTATGGCTCGAAGGTCCCGCTCATCGCGGCCTCCACCGGCCACGCCCTCGCGGGCGGCGCGCTCGTCCTCCTCTGCTGCGACCTTCGCATCGGCGCCGAGGGCGCGTACCGCATCGGCCTCAACGAGGTGCAGATCGGCCTCCCCGTCCCCGTCCTCGCGATGGAGCTCGCGCGTGATCGCCTCGAGGAGACGGAGCTCACGAAGGCGACGCTCCTCGCGACGATCTACGATCCGCCGGGCGCCAAGCGCGCGGGCTACCTCGACGAGACCGCCGCGCCCGACGCCCTCATGGCGCGCGCGATGGAGGCGGCCAAGCAGCTCTCCGGCCTCGCCCGCACCCCGTTCGAGGCGACGAAGACGCGTCTCCGCCAGAAGACGATCGACTTCATCTATGCGTCGCTCGAGTCGGACATGGCCACGCTACTGCCGAGCTAGATCCGCCCCTGAGCCCGTGCGCCACAGCGATGGGTGGACGCTCCGTGTCTTGAGGAGCGCGGCGTTCTACGTATGCTCGCCGCGTGATTGCTCGCTGGATGGGAATTGGCGCGGCCGTTGCGGCCATGGGTTTGTCCGCGTGCTCCAAGCCGCAGCCGCCGACGATCGTGCCGAAAGAGGCGCGCGTGGCCGCGATCTCGCCCGCAGGGATCGACCTCGTCCTCAAGGTCGAGGCGACGAACCCCAACTCGATGACGCTCTCCGCGCAGTCGTTCACCGGAAAGGCCAAGCTCGACGGAAAGTGGGACCTCGCCACGGTGACGATCTCGAAGCCCGTCGTGCTGCCGCCGCACCAGCCCACGATGATCGAGGTCCCGCTCACCATGCCATGGCAAGACGCGAACGCGCTCATCGCCATGTCGACGGCGCAGAAGCCCGTGCCCTACGTCGTCGACGGCACGGTGAAGGTCGGCGGCGAATCCCTCAATGTCGATATTCCGTACTCCGTCTCGGGAACGATTTCACGCGAGCAGATCGCCGCCGCGGCCATGAAATCGATCCCCGCGATTCCCGGGCTCACCATTCCGCAGCACCCCTGAGGCAACCATGGCAAAAATGAAGGCCGTTCGAGTTTCGAAAGCAAACGCTCCCTTCGAGCTCGTCGAGCGAGATATCCCCGAGCCCGCCGACAACGAAGTACGCATCAAGGTCGAAGCCTGCGGCATGTGCCACAGCGACGCGATGGTGAAGGGCGGCGCGTTCCCTGGCCTCGTGCTTCCGCGCATTCCCGGCCACGAGGTCGCGGGCAAGGTCGAGAAGGTCGGCGCCAGCGTGAAGCCGTGGAAGGTCGGCGACAGCGTGGGCGTCGGCTGGCACGGCGGACATTGCTTCACCTGCAACGCCTGCCGCAAGGGCCTCTTCATCAACTGCGAGAAGGCCAAGGTCACAGGCATCACCCACGACGGCGGATATGCCGAATACGTCGTGGTGCCGGCCGAGTCGATCGCGCGCGTGCCCGACGGGATGGACATGGCCGAGGTCGGCCCGCTCCTCTGCGCGGGCGTGACCACGTACAACGCGCTTCGCAACGTGGGGGCGCGTCCGGGCGACACCGTCGCCGTGCAGGGCATCGGCGGCCTCGGCCACCTCGGCATCCAGTACGCCGCGAAGATGGGATTCCGGACCGTCGCCCTGTCGAGCGGCTCCGACAAGGAGGAGCTGGCGCGCCAGCTCGGCGCCCACGACTACGTCGACACGAGCAAGGTGAGCGCGGCGGAGGGGCTCCAGAAGCTCGGCGGCGCCGACATCGTGCTCTGCACCGCCCCCCACATCGAGGCGATCCAGGCCACGCTCGGCGGGCTCAAGTCCCGCGGTCGCCTGCTCCTCGTGGCGGCGCCCTTCGGCGATATTCCCGTCAACGCGTTCGCCATGCTCTCGGGCAAGGGCGTCGTCGGCTGGCCCAGCGGCAGCGCGTTCGACTCCGAGGAGACGGTCGCTTTCAGCAAGCTCACGGGCGTCAAGGCGCGCATCGAGAAGTTCTCGCTCGATAAAGCGGAAGAAGCTTACGGCAAGGTCATGTCGAACAAGGTTCGTTTCCGCGCCGTGCTCGTGCCCTGAAAGAAGAGTTTCAGTCTAGCGCCGAGCGAGGACCACGTGCCATGGCACGCATCGCTTGCGCCAGCATGTGCCGTCTTGCGCGGGATCGGACAGGATCCACCGGGGGTATTTGCCGAGACTTCCAAAAGATGAGCCCTGGCAAGACGATTGCTCCACATAAAGATCGATGCGTGCCGTCACGGTCCTCCTCGTCATGCTCGCCGCGCTGGGTGGCTGCAGCAGCGAAGCGCCGTCCACCGCGGCGAAGGACTCGCCCGGCGGCACCATCGCCGGCAAGGGCAACGGCAGCGCGCCCGCCTCTGGCGGCTCCACCACGGGCCCGGGCAGCAAGAGCTCGACGGACAAGGTCGAGGCGAAGCCCACGCTCGAGGTGCTCCAGGAAGAGGTCTACGTCCTGATGAAGGACTACGACGGGGGCGACTGGCTCTGCACCGGAACGCTCGTGTCGAAGGACCGCGTCGTCACCGCCGGCCACTGCCTCGACTCGAACGAGTTCGCCTCGTTCCTCGTGGTGGCGCCGCTCGCGCCCGGCAAGCCGCGCGTCGCTGCGTCGAACCCGACACCGATGAGCGACGACTACAACGCGGTCGAGAACCCGGACATCGGCTTCCTCACGCTCGACGAGCCGATCGAGCTTCCGGCGTACGGTGAGCTCACCGACGTGACGAAGGATGTCGAGAGCGGGAAGAGCCTGGCCGCCACCGCGGTCGTGCGTACGAAGGAGGAGCGCGAGGCGCCGTTCCACGCCGTCGACGGGTTGAAGCTCGAGTCGACCACGGACCTCGGCTACGAGCACGGCTTCGGCGTCGGCCTCTTCTCGCACGGCGGCGACTCCGGCGCGGGCGTCTTCCTCGTCGAGAACGGCCACGCGACGCACAAGCTCGTCGGCGTGTGCCGCCAGCCCGATCCGGATACGAAGACGGATCAGCTCACGCGCGTCGACGCCGACTTCATCGCGTGGTTCGCCAAGAACGCGGAAGAGTAACGCGCCTCGCGCTCATCGCTGGCGCATCAGTCCCTCTTGCGCCGTGCTCGCGACGAGCTCTCCGCCTTTCGTGAACACCGAGCCGCGGGCGAGGCCGCGGGCGCTCTGGGCGGCGGGCGAGTCCATGACGTAGAGGAGCCACTCGTCGATGCGGAACGGGCGGTGGAACCACATCACGTGATCGATGCTGGCGACCTGCATGCCCGGCGTGAGCCAGCTCTTGCCGTGCGGGAGCATGGCCGTGGTCACGAACGCGAAGTCCGACGCGTACGCGAGGAGATACGCGTGCAACGCGGGATCGTCCGGCAACGGCGCCACCGCCTTCATCCAGACCATCCGCGACGGCGGGCGTGGCTTCGGGTGCGCGGGGTCTTCGTTCTGCTCGCCCACGATGCGCAGGTCGATCGGCCGACCGCGCTTGAAGCGATCCTCGTCCTTCGGCACGGTCTCCGGATCGGGGGCGTCGGGCATCGCGGACTGGTGCTCGAAGCCGTCCTCGTGCTTCTGGAACGACGTCGACAGGTTGAAGATCGGCTCGCCCTTCTGGATCGCGACCACGCGGCGCGTCGTGAAGCTGCCGCCGTCGCGGATGCGATCGACGTCGTAGATGATGGGACGCGTGACGTCTCCAGGGCGGAGGAAATACGCGTGCAGCGAGTGCACCTGGCGATCCTTCGGCACCGTCTGCGCGGCGGCCGAGAGCGCCTGACCGAGGACCTGCCCGCCGAACACGGTGTGCCAGCCGAGGTCCTGGCTCTGTCCGCGAAAGAGGTTCTCCTCGATCTTCTCGAGGCTGAGGAGCTTCACCAGCTCGTCGAGGACGCTCATGGCCCTCTGCTCATCGCCACTCGATGAGGCCGGCGGCGAGGAGGATCTCGACCGCGCGCAGGATGTCGCCGGCGGGGAAGTTGCGGTGCTTCTGGGCGTACTGCAGGAGGTCGCGCACCTTCGTCGGGCGGCGGAGCAGCTCGCGCACGCTGGTGACGGCGGGCGGCCAGATCACGGAGTCGAACGCGAAGAGGTCGTCGCGCTCGGGCGCGGGCGAGAGCATGCGATCGAGATCGTCGCGGTGCGCGTTGAGGATGGCGTCGCCCGGCTTGGCCGTCTCGAGCCCGGCGAGCATGAGCGCAGGGAGCTCGAGATCGAGCGGGAACTCCACGTGGGGAGCGGTGTGGCCGCGATAGAACGCGAGCTGACCGCCGTTCCAGAGGAAGAGGTCAGCGACGCGGTCGCGCCCTTGATCGCGGATGGCGCGGAAGATGTCGACCGGGCCGACGAGGCCCATCGAGATGAGCGTGTCGCCCATGCGGCCGCTGTAGCGAGGCAGCACCGCGAGCGCGAGATCGAGCTCCTCGCGTCCGAGCTTGCCGCGGCGCACGAGGTACTCGCCGAGGAGCTCCTGCGCGTTGCTGCTGGCGACGTGATGCAGCTTGCCGGAGACGAAGTAGAGCTCCTTGCGGCCGCCGCGCGACGGCGCGTCGTCGTGGGGCCCTGGCGGGAGCTTCGGACGCTCCGCGAAGAGCACGCCCGTCTCCCTCTGCGCGAGGACGAGCATGAGCATCTTGAGGATGGTGTCCGGCCCGATGTGATCCTTGAGGTCGGGCTGGCCGGGTCCCTGGATCTGCGCCGTCGACGTCGAGCTCGGTGGGCTCGGGAAGAAGCGCGCGAACTCCTCCATCTCCTCCACGAGGCGGAGGCCGCGGCCGACGAAGTCGACGCGATCGCCCCGCTCGACCTGCCCCGTCGCGAGCGCCTCCATGAGGCGCGCGAAGGGCCACGGGCCGAGCTCCGTCCCGTCCTTCTTGATCACGCGTGACGGCAAGAACTGGTACTCGCTCGTCTTCACCTCCGAGGGGCGTGCGTCGTCGGCGTCCTCGCGAGAGATGAGGATCCGTTTCTGCTCGGCGCTCGGTCGTTGCGCCTGGATCTTCACCGACGGCACGCGCGGCGCCTCGACCGCGACCGCCCGCATCGCGGCGCTGTCGCGCTGCGCCACGAGCTTGTCCGTCGACGAGTTCGCGGCCCGGACCCAGCGCACGCGCGCGGCGATCTCCTTCTGGGCGAGCCGCTTGTCCGCCTCGAACGGGGCGAGCGCGTCCGCGAACGCGGTCGCATCGGCGTAGCGAGAGACCGGCTGGCGCGCGAGCGCGCGCTCGAGGACCTCGAACAGGCCCGGCGGCAGGCGCGGCTTGATCTCGGAGAGCGCGTCGATCTTGCAGTCGCGGATCGCGAGGAGGATCGCGAGCTGACCGCCGCCCGGGAAGAGCGGGCGATTCAGCAGCATCTCCGCGAGCACCGTCGCGAGGCTGAAGAGGTCGGCGCGGTGGTCGCTCGTCTCGCCCGCGACCTGCTCCGGGGACAGATAGGCGAACTTGCCCTTGAGTACGTGGCCCGCTTCGCTGCGGAGCGTCGCTCGCGTGGTGGAGCGCGCGATGCCGAAGTCCCCGAGCTTCACCGTGCCGTCCTTGGACAGGTAGATGTTCGAGGGGCTCACGTCGCGATGGACGATACCGAGCGCGCCGCCCGACTCCGGATCGCGCGCCGCATGGACGCTCTGGAGCGCGCGCAGGATCTCGCGGGCGACGTACACCGCGACACCGATGGGAAGGAGCTCGCCCTCCTGGCGGAGGCGGCGGAGGAGGCGGTAGCCATCGACGCCGTCGATGAGCTCCATCGCGAGGTAAGGCTCGCCGCGCTCGTCCTGCCCCGCGTGATAGACGGTGACGACGTTCTCGTGGGTCACCGCCGCGTGGAGCCGAGCTTCGCGCTGGAACATGGTCCGGCCCTCGGGGTCCCCCGCGAAATGCGGGAGCAGGCGCTTCACCACGAGCTTCGAAGGCAGGTCGGAGGCCTCCGACGCGGGGCGCGCGAGATAGACCTCCGCCGTTCCACCGACGGCGATACGCGCGTCGAGGATGAACGGGCCGAATCTTCGAGGCGCGCTCACGGAGGCGAAATGGTAGCGATTCCGCCGTCGTATGTCACGAATGCGGTAAGCTCTCGGACGAATCTCATGGCACGTACGGCGCGCCGAACGGCACTTCTCTTTGCGTCTCTCCTTCTTGCCGTCGCGACCCTCGCCGCGTGCGAGAGCTGCAAGACACCCAGCAGCCCCGACGGCGGATCCTCCGCGAATGCAGGGCTCCCCGACGCGCGGCTCTACCTCGTATCCGACATGGCGGGCGCCCTCGAGCCGTGCGGCTGCGTCAAAGACCAGCTCGGCGGCACGGACCATTTCGGCGCCCTCCTGACGGCCGAGAAGAAGAACGCGCCGAATTACGTCACGCTCTCCTCAGGTCCCCTCTTCTACATGGACATGGAGCTCCCGGACGACCGGAAGAGCCAGGAGGTGGCCAAGGCGCAGACCATCGCCAGCGCGTTCAAGACGCTGAAGCTCGCGGCCTTCGCCGAGTCGCGGAACCTCTTCGCGGGTGGGGCGAGCGAGATCCCGAAGCTGAAGGACGCCTCCGGGGCGGCCATGCTGCTCGCCAACGTGAGCGGCCTTCCCGGAGCGGCGAAGAGCCAGCTCGTCACCGTCGGCAGCGTGAAGCTCGGCGTCATCGGCGTGGGCGCGCCCGACAAGGCGGAGCACACGACGAAGCCGCTCGAGGGCGTGGCCTCGTCGCCCGCCGCGCCCGCCGTGAAGGAGGCGGCCGCCGCGCTGACGAAGGAGGGCGCGCAGGCGATCGTGGTGCTCGCCGCCGTCGGTCGCGGAGAGGCCAAGCGCATCGCCGACGAGGTGCCCGAGCTCCTCGCCATCCTCGTCGGCTCCACCGGCGCGCGCGGCGACGAGAACACGAAGCCCGCGCCGCCGGAGCGCGTGGGCGAGGTCCTCGTGGTCGAGACGGCGAACCACCTCCAGACGGTGGGCGTCCTCGATCTGCACCTGCGCGATGCACCGAAGACGGGCCTCGTGAAGTTCGCCGACGGCACCGGCGTGGCGCGCATGCAGAAGCGCGACGAGCTGAATTCGCAGATCGACGACCTCCGCGGGAAGATCGCGCAGTGGGAGAACGACAAGAGCGTCCCCGCGAAAGACATCGCGGACCGCAAGGCGGACGTGGCGAAGAAAGAGGCGGAGCGCGACGCCCTCGACAAGGCGCCTCCCCCGGCGAGCGGCAGCTTCTTCCGCTTCACGATGCGCGAGATCCGCGATCAGCTCGGAGCCGACGAGGCGGTGAAGGCGCAGATGAACGTCTTCTACAAGAAGGTGAACGACGAGAACAAGATCGCCTTCAAGGACAAGAAGCCGCTCCCGGCCGAGAAGGGCAAGGCGAAGTACGTCGGCGTCGACATGTGCACCAACTGCCACGAGCCGGCGAGGAAGGTGTGGGACGCGACCAAGCACGCCACGGCCTATCCGACGCTCGAGAAGCAGTTCAAAGAGGCGAACCTCGATTGCGTGAGCTGCCACGTCACGGGCTACGACAAGCCCGGTGGCAGCACCGTCACGCACGTGCAAGACTTGAAGAACGTGCAGTGCGAGGTCTGCCATGGTCCGGGCTCGCTTCACGCGGTCGATCCCGACAAGGTCAACATCCCGATCGCGCGCCCGGGTCCCGAGGCGTGCGTCGAGTGCCATCACCCGCCGCACGTTCACGTCTTCGACGCGAAGGCGAAGATGGCGGAGATCCTGGGCCCCGGTCACGGAAGGCCGTTGCCGCCCGACAAGAAATGAGGCGCGGGGGGAGTCTGGTGGTCGGGGGGACGCTCGCGTTCGCGATCGTCGCGTGCAGTGAGCTGCGAGAAGCGGAGCCCTCGGCCGACGCGGGCGTCGCCGACGCGGGGCCCGCGAAGCGCCCGGAAGACGGCCGCGCCGAGCTCCAGGATGCCTCGGACGCCGAAGCGGCCGCTCGCCCGCCCTGCCCCGCGCCGTGCCAGCCCGAGCGAATCTCCACGATCGAGAACCTCGGTGCGCTCACCGTCGACTCGTTCAACGTCTACTTCGGCGGTGTCACCTCGGGCGTCTTCGCGATGGCCAAAGACAGCCGCCAGACCAGGACGATGGGCAACGGCAAGGCGCCGCGCCTCGCGCTCGCGAACGGACGGCTCTTCTGGGGCGAAGGCGACCGTCTCGTCGCATGTCCGATCGAAGGCTGTGGGGGAGCTCCGCAGGGGCTCGTGACCGATGAGGTCGGCATCGACGAGGTGTTGAGCGACGGAGAGAGCGTCGCCTGGCACGCGCGACTCGGCGCGGACGATGTCATTCGCAGCTGTCCGGCGGAGACGTGCTCGCAAGGCACCGTGACGACGGTCACGAAGGTCGTCTCCCCCCGCGCTGGCTTCGGCATCGGGGACGGCAAGGTCTTCTGGGCCGACTTCAAGAAGGAGCTCCGCTACTGTCCGCTCGCGCCGCTGCCGTGTACCTCGCCCACCAAGCTCGGCCCGGGCAGCAACGATCCGGTCGTCCACGGCGGCGTCGCCTACTGGCTCTACGAGCAGAACGTGGTCGCGTGTCCCCTCGCCGGCTGCGAGAACTTCCCGCGGAAGATCGGGACCTCGAGCTTCCCTCGGCTCGTCGCCGTCGACGACCACGACGTCTACTGGCGCGACGCGGTCGACCACACGGTCGTGCGTTGCCCCATCACCGGCTGTTCGGGGGCGCCGGAGGAGATCGCCGCAGCGGTGGACGGCGGCACCCTGGCCCTCGCGCTCGACGCCGACTACGTGTACTGGACCGCAGCCACCGGCCTCTGGCGACGGCACAAGTAGTCACCGCTTGAAGCGCGGGTGATGCTCCGCGCGGTACGCGGCGGGCGTCGTGCCGAGGTGCGCGGAGAACGCCCGCGTGAGGTGCTGCTGCGACGCAAAACCGGCGCGCTGCGCGATCGCCTCGAGCGTCATCGTGTCGGGCGAGTTCGCGAGCAGGTAGCGCACGAGCTCGAGGCGATGCGCGATGCGTTCATCGCGAAACGACGAGCCGCGCTCCGCGAGGCGCCGCTGCAATGAGCGCTCCGACTGCCCGAGGTGCTTCGCGCATGCCTCGAGCGTCTCGTGCCCTTGATTGAACGCAGCGCGGAGCGCGCGCCGGAATTCGTCCATCGCGCCGATCGAATCGACCGTCTCCGCGAGCCACTTCAGGATCGGATCGTCGTTCGCGACGCCGAGCCACTCGAGATGAGGCTCCAACTCGGTCACGAACTTCACCGGATAGAGGTCGGGGACCTGCACGCGAACGCCGCCGACCGCGATCCCGAGGCCGCCCGGCCCGTGCACCAGGATGCGCTTCAGCACGCGTGTCCGGAAGCGCTCCATCTTCGGCCCGAGCGTCCGGGCGAAGTGCGCCATCGACTCGAGATCCGTGTACGTCATGCCGCGAAAGTCGACGATCGAGACATGCGGCTCGGCCTCGGGGTGAACGTCCGTCTCGAAGCACTCGAAGAGCGCGTCGACCGCGTCGGTCGTGAGCGCTCCGCAGATCCGGCAACCGTTCAGGTCCTTTCCGCGCTGCCAGAACACGAACGACGGGTGCACGACGTACGCGTCGAACGGATCGGCGATGAAAGCCTCGAGCGAGGAGGCCAGGCGCATCTCGCGATTATCTCCAATTCTCGTCTGGCGCGTTGGTGCAAGCGTTTGGCGCAGGGTACGATGGGACTCGCGGGCGGGTCTCGGCCGCATTTCCCATGCGTCGCGCCTTCTTGCTACCCCTGGCGGTGCTCGTTGCTTGTGCGAGCCTGCGCGAAGCAGACGTGGCGCCTGTCACGCCAGTGGCCGACGCCGCCACCGGCGACGAAGACGACAGCGGCCCGCGCGATTCGGGCGGTGAGACGTCAGGCGAGGAGGAGGACGCGGGGCCGACGCGCCCGCGTGATCCGGTGTGCGACGGCGGCTGCGAGGTTCAGCGACTCGCCTCCGACCTCACGAACCTCGGCGCGCTCGCGGTCGACGACTTCAACGCCTACTTCTCCGATCCCAACGCCGTCTACCAGTGCACCAAGGAGGGGTGCGACGCGTACTGGATCACCCTCGCGACAAAGCCCAGCCCCTGGATCGTGGCGGCCAACCTCCAGGTCATGTTCGCGGACGGCGCCTTCATTCGCGTGTGTTTGATGGGCGGATGCAACGGCGCCCCTTCCACCGTCCTCCAGGAGAGCGGCGCCGTTGGGCCGCTCGTCGCCACGACGAATCGGCTCGTGTGGCGAACGACAGGGGGCGACGGCGATCGTATCCGCATGTGCCCCGCGGCCGACTGCGACGCCAGCACCGCGTCCACGATCGCGACGGCAAAGGGCGGCGCCTCCCTCGCGGCCGGGCCAAACCACGTGGCCTGGCTCGACGGCGTCCGGACGATCAAGGCGTGCGCGCTCGACGCGGCCAGTACGTGCGCCCCGAAGACCCTGGGCGACGGCACCGGCGAGATCGCCATCGCGGGCTCCACCGCGTTCTGGGTCACGGACCGGTCGATCGTGGCGACCGACATCGAGAGCCCCTCGACGCCGAGGCGGATCGCGCGCTCGGCGGAGCCGCGAAGGCTCGTGGCCGACGGGTCGAACGTGTACTGGCGCGACGCCGTCGAGGACCACATCTATCGCTGCCCGCTCGGAGGCTGCGATCAGCCCGAGACGGTCGCGACCGACATCGCCGGTGGTCCGAACGCGGCCATCGCGCTCGATGCAAACTACATCTACTGGACGACGAAGAAAGGCGTCTTCCGGCGCGGGAAGTAGCCGCGCCTCACTCGTGCAGGTCCTTGTCCTCTTCGTCCGGCGTGTCGTCCTTGCTGGCGGGCGCGGACGGGAGCGCGATGCCGTCGATGACGAGGTCGAGATCGCCGCGCTTCTTCGAGAACGCGTCGCGATCGGCGGGCGGAAGCACGCGCACGCCGTCCATCTTGATGGAGAGCGGATCGATGAAGTTGCCGTTCCGCTTCACGACGAAGTGGAGGTGCGGGCCCGTCACCCGCCCGGTCATGCCGACGGCGCCGATGTTCTGGCGTTGCTCGACCTTCACGCCGGCGTGGATGCCAGGCGCGATCTTGCTCATGTGGCAGTATGCGGTGGTGAGGCCGCCGCCGTGGTCGATGGAGACCATGTTCCCGCACGGGCCGCTGTCGCCGGCGGAGATCACGGTGCCCGCCGCGGACGCGAAGATCGGCGTGCCCGTCGCGCCGGCGTAGTCGACGCCGTTGTGCGGCATCACCACGTGGAGCACGGGGTGCATGCGGTTCGGATTGAAGCGCGACGTGATGCGGGAGAGCTGGAGCGGCGGGCGGAACTGGCCGTGGTAGGGCATGCGCCCCTTGCCGTCGTAGAAGCCGACCGCCGGCTTCTGCTTCGCGGAGCCCTCGACCTCGGGCCCGCGCTCGTAGAAGTACACGCGCACCGGGCTCCCCGAGCGCGGGACGAGCTCGACCGCGTCGAGCTTCGTGCGCACGACCGCGCCGTCGACCGAGTCTTCCGTCGTGACGATGCGCATGCGCGAGCCGCTCTTCACGCCTTCCTCGACGTGCCCCTCGAGCGCGTCGTCGATCTCGTCGACGAGCTCGGGACGGAGGTTCGCGGCCGCGATCGTCTTCGTGAGGTCCGCTGCGACGACGAACGCGGACGCGACGCGCTTGTGCTCGATGAAGAACTCGAGCTTCCTGGCCTCGAGCTCGGGCGACGGTCCGGCGTCCCTGCCCTCCTCGAGGTCCGCTTTCGCTTGCCAGACGTCGAACGGGGACGTGATGTACTCGAACGCGAGGACGTGGTTCTTCTTGTCCTTCGCGACGACGAAGCGGTCGTTCGAGGCGGGGCGGTCGATGTGTTTGACGTCCTCGAAGGCCTTGTTGAGGCGCTTGATCTCGGCGCGCGAGAGGCCAGCGCCGGTGAGCGCGCCGACGAGGCCCTTCTTGCCGAAGGCGCCTTCGACGATCTCGACCCCCGGCTCCTCTTTCATCGCCGACACGCGCCACACCGGCGGCGGACGAACGATCGGCGCGGGCGGACCGGCATCGATGGGGCCCGACTCCTTCCGCTCCACGACGCTGACGCTCGCGGTGCCGCCGTCGAGATCGCCGCTCGTCAGCGCGAGGGCCGGCGTGGCGCCGCCGGACCTTCGCGGTGACGTGGCGATGAGGCCGATGCCGACGAGCACGAAGATCCCGATCGCGGCTGCGCCATACTGACGGCTGCGATCCGGCTCGAGCGGCGGGAGGCGGCGGAGGCGAAGCTCGGTCGCAGGCGGCACCTTCTCGCGGAGCTCCTTCTCGCGGAGCTTCGCGGCCGACGGCTTGGTCGACTCCGGCGGCGCCGACGCGGAGTCCGCCTCGACGTCCGTCTCGACCGGCTCGGCCTCGACGGGATCGTCCGAATCGGGAGGCGTCGACTCGGGAGCCTCCGCCTCGCCGGCGGTCTCCTCGTCGATGACTTCGGATTCGTCTTTCTCCTGAGACATCAGCGACTTCTCGAAGCGGCGGGCGTTTGGACATCCGCAGCGGCGCGCTCACATAGCCTCGGCCGGGGGGTGACGCAACCAGGGACGGTGGAGGCTGTCTCCACCCCAAAAACCCGAGTAATGTTGGTCCAATGAACGAGCGCGTGAAGCAACTCCTGGTGCTCGGACGCGAGCATTACGCCAAGCGGGAGTTCGAGAAAGCCGAGCAAATGCTGCGGATGGTCCTCGAAGAGGAGGACCGCTACGCAGACGTGCACGACATGCTCGGTGTGATCGCCCATTCCCGCGGGAATTTCCTCGTCGCCGAGCGGCACTTCGAGCGGGCGCTGGAGATCAACCCGGCCTACACCGAGGCCGCGCTGAACCTCGCCGTCACGTACAACGACCGCGGGAAATACGAGAAGGCGCGCGAGGTCTACGCCAAGATCAAGGTCGGCCCGCACGGCACCTCCCAAGGCCTCGACCCCTTCGCGCGCGGCAAGATCGCCAACATGCACGCGGACGTGGGGCAGGCCTATCACGACGCCGGGCTCCTTCGCGAAGCCATCACGGAGTACGAGAAGGCGATCCTCCTCTGCCCACACTTCGCGGATCTGCAGACGAAGCTCGGCACGCTCCTCCGCGAGATCAACGACTTGCCCGGCGCCCGCGTCCACTACGAGGCCGCGCTCCAGACGAAGCCGAACTACATCCCGGCCCGCCTCCAGCTCGGCGTCATCCTCCTCTCGCTCGGCGAGACCACGGGCGCGGAGGAGCACTGGCGTCACGTGATCGCGCTCGAGCCGGAGAACTCGCAGGCCAAGATGTACCTGCGCATGCTCGAGCGAACCCGCATGTCGAAGCCCCCGCCCCCGACGTGATTGCGCGACTTGCGCAACGAGGGTTGGGCCGGCTCGCCCACCCGTGAACCACGCGCCTGGGCCTGCTTTGCCCCGATTTGCGCAACCGGAGTCCGCGAAAGCGCCCGGTTTTCCAGTGTAGCGCTAATGTAGGTGCTGGTCCGACCGTTGCTCCTCGAGCAACCATGACCCGGGCCTCCTTCCTCCTCCTCTCCCTCCTCGCGGCGGGCTGCGCCGCCTCTTCGGACTCGGAGGCCACGACGGACGGCGCGGAAGAGGAGAGCGAGGCGGCGGTCGCGACCGAAGCCGCGTCGAGCGCCTCGTCGCTCCGCATCATGACGTACAACATCAAGAACGGTGAGCTGGTCGGGCACGATCTCTCGAAGCTCGCGGCCGTGATCAACGAGTCGAACCCGGACGTCATCGGTCTCCAGGAGGTCGACGAGGTCACGCGACGGAGCCAGGGCAAGCACGAGACCGACGAGCTCTCGACGCTCACCGGCATGCCGTACACATACTTCGCGGCGAACTTCCCGTTCGACGGAGGCCAGTACGGCCTCGCCATCCTCTCGAAGTATCCGATCACGGCAAGGGCGACGGTGCGCCTCGACGGCCACACGAAGAGCGCGAACGGCTACGAGCCGCGCATCGCCGCCGTCGCCGACATCGCGGCGAAGGGTCAGACGATCACGTTCGTCACCGTGCATGCGTCCCTCCACGAGGAAGAGCGCGCCGGCAACGCGAAGGCGATCCTGAGCGCGCTCGGGCCGCGTGCGTCACGCGCCATCATCGTGGGCGACTTCAACGAGAAGCCGGGCGAGGACATCGGCGACGCGTTCACGAACGCCGGCTTCGTCGACAGCTTCCACGAGAAGCACCGGTTCCTCGGCTACACGCAGCCGGCGAACTTCCCCACGCGGCGCATCGACTTCATCTACCGCGCCAAGGGCATGGGAAAGACGGAGCATGCGTGGGTGCCGAGCTCGCAGGCGAGCGACCATCGCCCGGTCGGCGCCGTCATCCCGCTTCGCTGATAGGATCACCGGGTGAACCGGCGGCAACGACGAGCGGCTCTCTCCAGCGCGGTCGTGGCAAGCGTGTTCCTCGCGTGCGGCAACGAGCTGAACCTCGAGCTCCCATCGTCGGTCGGCTACCCGAGCGACGCCGGCTACGTCGCCGACCTCTACACGGCGCCGCCGCCGGGCTTGGATTCGTCCTTCGAGGTCGGTCCGCCGACCATCTTCGTCACGGGCCAGCGCAACGTCACCGCGATCGCGCTCGATGACGACCACGTGTACTGGACGACGAGCGTCGCGGACGGCCGCGTGCACGCATGTCCGAAGAGCGGCTGCGGAGACGCTCCTTCCATCACCGAGCCGCGCGACCGTCCCGGCCCCATCGCGGTCTTCCAGAAGCGCGTGTTCTGGACGGAGCGCGCCTCGTCCGATCTTCACTGGTGTGACTATACCGACGGAGGCTGCGTCCCGAAGACGATGGACGCGAAGCGCGCGTCGGGCGGCCCCATCGCGCTCGACGACGCCGGCGTGTACGTGCTCGACCTCGAGAGTGCGTCCGACTTCACCCGATGCACCTATGACGGGACGTGCACGAAGATCCCGGACGTCGACGGCGGCGGCCCGACGCGCGTCGCGACGGGCGGCGGCGAGGTGTTCTTCACCGACTACGCGACGGGCCAGGTCCGCCGCTTCTCGCGCGCGACGAGCGCGATCTCCGACCTCGTCACGGATCCCGTGCCGGGGGTGAAGAGCCTCGCCGTCACGCCGAGCGGCGACGCGATCTTCTTCGTGAACGAGAAGGCGTTCCGGGTCGAGCGCGCGGCGCGAACGAAGCTCTCGCCGCAGGCGGCCGAGATCGTGCTGAACGCGAAGGCCGAGCTCATCGCGCTGGACGACGAGCACGTCTACTGGACCGACACGGACGGGTACTTGAGCATGTGCCGCATGGAGGCCTGCACGCCCGTCGTCCTCGTCGCGGGGTACCAAATCGGCGCGCTCGCGGTCGACTCGTCGGGCGTGTGGTTCTCGACCCTCGACGACGACGCGCTCCGGCGCGTCAGCCCCTGAGCGGCGCGAGGATCGTCGTCGCGGGCGCCATCGTGACGTCCGCGTCGAAGACGCGGGCGAAGTGCTTCAGCGACGACTCCGCCACCGCCTCGACGGACGGCGGATCGGCGATGCCCAGCTTCTGCAGCGACGTGACGCCGAGCTCGCGGATGCCGCACGCGACGATGAGACCGAAGCCCTGATCCGAGAGGTCCGTCGTGATGTTGAACGCGAAGCCGTGCATCGTGACCCAGCGCGAGAGGCGCACGCCGATAGCGCCGATCTTCGCGAGCGCAGCGCCGTTCGGGACGCCGATCGACGCCTGCGCGAGGCGCTCCTCGTCCCACTCTCTCGGTGACGCCTCGTCCACCCAGACGCCGATGAGCTTCGGGAGCATGCCCGACTCGAAGCCGCCGTGCTCCTTCGCGAGCGCGCTCATCACGCGACCGAGATCGGCCACGTACTGGCGCACGTCACAGCGGTCGGGCTTGAGATCGATGATGGGATACGCCACGAGCTGACCCGGCCCGTGGTAGGTCACGTCCCCGCCGCGCCCGGTCTCGAAGAGCTCGACGCCCTTCTCGGCGCGCTCCTCGGGGCTGACGATCACGTTCTCGCTCTTCGCGCTCCGTCCGAGCGTGATGACCTTCTCGTGCTCGAGCAGGAGCAGCGTATCGCCGATTCTCCCGGCGATTCGCTCCACGACGAGGCGCTCCTGGAGGCGGTGCGCCTCGTCGTAGCCGATCCGGCCCAGCCAGTACGCTGTGATCGATCGCTTCGCCATCGGTCCTTCCTTACCATGCGGCGCATGAAGCATTTCATCAACGATCGGTCGGCCGTCGTGACGGAGGCGATCGAGGCCACGGTCGCGCTCTCCGGCGGCAAGCTCGCGCGGCTCGATGGATTTCCTTCCATCAAGGTCGTCGTCCGGGCCGACGCCGATCCGGGCCAGGTCGCGGTGATCTCGGGCGGCGGCTCGGGCCACGAGCCGGCGCACGCGGGCTTCGTGGGCGACGGAATGCTGACGGCCGCGGTCTGCGGCGAGATCTTCGCCTCGCCGAGCGTCGAGGCGGTGCTCGCCGCCATCGTCGCCGTCACGGGCGGCGCGGGGTGCCTGCTCATCGTGAAGAGCTACACCGGCGATCGACTGAACTTCGGACTCGCCCTGCAGAAGGCGCGCGCCCGCGGCCTCCAGGTGGAGATGGTGGTCGTCGGCGACGACATCGCGTTCGAGGACTCGATCCATCCACGCGGCATCGCGGGGACGCTCTTCGTGCACAAGGTCGCGGGGCACTACGCTCGGGCCGGGCGATCGCTCGCCGAGGTGAAGACGGCGGCGCTACGGGCCGCGTCCGCCGTCGCGTCCATCGGCCTCTCGCTGACGTCGTGCTCGATCCCGGGCCAGCCGTTCGAGGAGCGCGTCGGCGCGAACGAGGTCGAGCTCGGTCTCGGAATTCACGGTGAGCCGGGCGCGTCGCTCATTCCTCTCGCGCCCGTGCGCGACCTGACGGAGATCATGACGAAGCGCGTGGAGGACGCGCTCCGCACCGCCACGGGCGCGCCGTTCACGGGGCGCGTCGCGCTGCTCGTCAACGACCTCGGCGGCGTCCCGCCCATCGAGATGGCGGTCGTGACGCGGTCCGTGCTCGAGGCCTCGACGCGCGAGATCGCGCTCGTCATCGGTCCCGAGCGCATGATGACGTCGCTCGACATGAAGGGCTTCTCGATCTCGCTCCTCGCGCTCGACGACGAGCTCGAGGCGGCGCTCGTGTCCGACGTGGGCCCCCGCGCGTGGCCAGGCGCGCGGCGGCCGGTGCAGCTCGCGCCGCGCCCCATACCGATCGCGTCGGCGGAGCACGCCGCGTCGTCGCATCCCGGGCGCCGCCGCGTGCTCGAGACGCTTTGCGCGACCTTCATCGCGAAGGAAGCGGAGCTCGACGCGCTCGACGCCAAGGTCGGCGATGGTGATACGGGCTCGACGTTCGCCACCGCAGCGCGTGCGATCCAGGCGGAGCTCGATGCCCTTCCCTTCGCGGATCACGCCGCCCTGTGCGCCGCGCTCTCCGATCGGCTCGGGCGTGTGATGGGCGGCTCGAGCGGCATCCTCCTCGCGATCTTCACCGCCGCCGCGGCCGGTGGGCTTCGCGCAGGCCTCGAAGCGGTGCAGCACCACGGCGGCGCGAAGCAGGGCGATCGCACGATGCTGGACGCGTTCATCCCCGCGCTCGAGGCGATGGAGCGCGGACGCTCGCCGAAGGAGGTCGCGGCCGCCGCGCGCGCGGGCGCCGACGCGACGAAGGACATGACCTCGGCGCGCGCGGGCCGCTCGAGCCATGTGCGTCCCGAGGCGCTGAAGGGAACGCCGGACCCGGGGGCGGTCGCGGTCGCCCTCGCCTTCGAGGCGCTCGCGTGATGCCTCCACTCGCCGGCGCGCCGGCGAGGAGCACGACTCAGTGAAGCTCGAGGGACCGTGCCGTCAGCAGCCCTTCGCCCTCGCAATCCGTCCGCTTCGTGCAGCTGGTCCAGAGGGTGAGCACGGACTCGTAGCGGGAGATGGAATTCTCGAGCTCCGGAAGATGGATGCCGGCGATGAACGAGCTCTCGCGCATCCGCGTGAGGACGAGGAGTCCTTTGGAATTGCCGACCGTGACGGGCTCGCGCCGGAGGAGGGTATTGCCCTCGCTCGTCGATCCCTGGATGTTCGTGCCGTACTGGCCGTAGTCGAAGTTGATCGTCGTGCGAGGTGTCCTCCACTCGCCGACCTCGGTATCCTCGCCGCGGACGTCCTTGTCCTGCGCCGCGTCGGCCGGGACGAAGAACGAGAACTTGCCGCGATGCGTGATGCGTCGCCAATCGCGGGGGATCGGCTCGCGCGGGAGCTCGGCGCAGCGACCGGCTCGGCACTGCGCGCGCTCGGGTGCACAGGTCATGTACATCGACCGGCTGCAGCCCCGAGCGAGCCACGCGCTCTCGAGCGGCTCGAGGCTCCTGGCCAGGTTGGCGTCTCGACGACGGAACCGGGCGCAACCGTCGAGCGCGCTCCAGGCCTTCCCTCTCTCGTCGGCGACACATTCGTCGTCGCCCGCGCACGTCTGCAACGTGTCGAGCATCGCGCGATAGCGCACGACGAGGGCATCGCAGTCGACCGGAGCGGCGAGCGCCGAGGCCGACGGCGCCGAGGCGTCGACCGCGACGACGCCGGCGTGCGGGTGCGCGCGCTGGAACACGTACGCGAGCACGCACGTGACGATCGCGATGCTCGCGAGGCCAACCGTGAGCCGTGTGGTCCTCATCCCCTCCGACCGAACATGGGCGCGCACGCTACTCCAGGCGCCGCAACGCCGCGAGGCTCGCCCGCCAGGCGCGCTCATCGTCCGCATCGTCTCGGGACAGGCCCTCTGCCGTCGCATCCGTCATGGTGCACACCAGACGGCCGTTCCGGTGGACGTGAGATCCCAAGCCACCGCTCGAGCTCCGTGGCCGATACCAGCACCATGACCGCTCCGCGGGAAATCGTGCCAGGACGGACATGTGATGACGCAGCGCTGCTCGCGGCGTCCGTTCCTCTTGCGGCCGGACAAGAAGACCAACGCCGTCTTCCCGAACCACTTGGCGGGGACCCCGTCGTGATCCCGGAGCTCGCGCGTAGTGGCGCCCCGCGGGTCAGCAAGGCGAGACGTAACGCAAGGACGTTCAGCTGTCTTCTCCCGGTGGTAGCGTGACGCTAGCCTCGCCGTCCCGGCACTCGCGGACGGGCTGAAGAACAAATGCGAACAACGCACGTACTGCTCTCGGGTCTCGTCCTGGCCGCGTGCTCGGAGAAGAAGCCCGCGCCGTCCGCTCCGCTGCCCGCGCCGAAGGCGGACATCGAGCCCATGCTCGACGCGGCGGCACCGGAGTGGCCCGGCTGGCCGCTGCCGGCGGGACAGCCCGTCACCGCGGCGATGATCTGTCGCGCGTTCCTCTCGCCGGGCTCGGATCTGAAGGACCGCTGCGCGCGGCAGTACGATCCGCTCGAGTCGACACGCGACTACCTCGCGACCGCGGTGAAGGAGTGCGTGCCGCGGGTGGAGCGGAGCCTGCAGAACGGCCGCGCCGAGATCAACCAGACCGAGGCCGTGAAGTGCCTCGGCAAGCGGATGGAGTTTCGACGGAGCGGCCGCACCGATATCGCCGGCACGGAGTGGGAGCACGCGTGCGACGCGCTGTTCACGGGCAAGGCCGCGCCGGGCACGATGTGCCGCGAGGACTGGGAGTGCACGCCGGGCTTCGCATGCGCGATCGGGCGGAACTCGAAGATCGGCAAGTGCACGACGCCGTCCGCGCTGAACGGGCCATGCGCGGCGACCGATCTGCACCTCGCGCCGTCCCGCGTCTGTTCCCCCGACACGTACTGCTCCGCGGACACCTGCCGGCGGCGTGACCAGGAGGGCGAAGGCTGCGGCCCGTACTCCTGCGCGGAGGGGACGTTCTGCTCCACGGGCCTCCACAAGTGCGTGAAGGCGCTCGGTGCCGCTGGCGCGAAGTGCTCGCGCCACGACGATTGCGCGGTCGGCTTCTGGTGCGACGTGAAGACCTGCGCTCCACAGAAGAACGTCGGCGCGAAGTGCCTCGACAGCATCGAGTGCCGCGGCGATTGCGACCGCGGCGCGTGCATCGGCCGCTGCGGATAGCGCTCGAAATGAAGGCCGGCCGTCGTGAGACGGTCGGCCTTCCGAGCACCATCCGACGCGCCTCACGGCGGGCAGACGCTGCCAGTTGCTTCGCGCGAGGCGCGGGTCAGGGCTTGTTGGCGGCCTGGCGCGCTTCGCCCTGGAGCTCCTTCGCCTTGCCCTCGGCCTGCATCTGCTCGTTGCCGATGACGGCGCCGACCTTGTTCTTCACGGCGCCGACCACCTCTTCGACCTTGCCCTTCGCGCGCTCCGCGGTCTTGGCCGCTTCCTGGCGAGCCTCGCCCTGGAGCTCCTTCGCCTTACCTTCGGCTTGCATCTGCTCGTTGCCGATCACAGCGCCCACCGTCTTCTTCACCTTGCCGCCGATCTCTTCGGCGACGCCCTCGGTTCGATTGCTTGCGTTACTCATGGTGACGAGAGCACGTGCACTCGTCATGCCGCGACGCGACGCGTCCGAGACGTCGGATCCGCGGTGTTTTCCTGCTCGCGCTGACGTGTCAGCGTGCGTCAGTGCGGTAGTTCGGTGCCTCTTCCGTGATGATCACGTCATGCACGTGCGACTCGCGGAGCCCCTGCGACGTCGAGCGGATGAACTTGGCGTGCGTGCGGAGGTGCTTGATCGTCGACGAGCCCGTGTAGCCCATCCCGGCGCGAAGACCGCCGACGAGCTGGAGCACGATCGACACGAGCGAGCCGCGGTACGGCACGCGCCCCTCGATGCCTTCGGGGACGAGCTTCTCGTCTGCGGTGCCGGCCTGACCGTAGCGGTCCTTGCTTCCCTTCCGCATCGCGCCGAGCGAGCCCATGCCGCGATACGCCTTGTAGCTGCGGCCCTGGTAGAGGACGAGATCGCCGGGGCTCTCGTCGGTGCCCGCGAAGAGCGAGCCGATCATCACGACGCTCGCGCCCGCGGCGATCGCCTTCGTGACGTCGCCCGAGTACTTGATGCCGCCGTCGGCGATGATCGGGACGTCGAAGCGATCCGCGACGCGCGCGCAGTCGCTGATGGCTGTGATCTGGGGGACGCCGATGCCGGCGACGACGCGCGTGGTGCAGATCGAGCCCGGGCCGATGCCGACCTTCACCGCGGAGGCACCGGCGTCGATGAGGGCCTCGGTCGCTTCGGCGGTCGCCACGTTGCCCGCGATCACGGGCACGTCGTGCTTCTTCGTGATCGCGCGCACGGCATCGATGACGCCCTTCGAGTGACCGTGCGCGGTATCGACGACGATGACGTCGACGCCGGCGGCCACGAGCGCATCGACGCGCTCGTCGCGGTCGGCGCCGGGGCCGATCGCGGCGCCGACGCGCAGGCGGCCCTTCGGGTCCTTGGCCGCGAGCGGGTTGCGATCCGCCTGGAGGATGTCCTTGATCGTGATGAGGCCGATGAGCCGGCCGTTCTCGACGACGAGGAGCTTCTCGATGCGGTTCTTGTGGAGCAGCTCGCGAGCCTCCGCGTTCGAGACGTTCGGCGGAACCGTGACGAGCTCCTTCGTCATGAGCGCGCTGACCGGCTGATCGAGGCGGCTCTCGAAGCGAACGTCTCGGGCGGTGAGGATGCCGACGGGACGATCGCCTTCGACGACGGGGAGGCCGGTCACGTCGTGCTCGCGCATCGTGTCGAGCGCCTCACGGAGGGTCTGGCTCGGGCGAACCGTGATCGGCGAGAGGACCATGCCGCTCTCCGCGCGCTTCACCTTCTCCACCTCGCGCGCCTGCTCGGACGGCGGAAGGTTCTTGTGGAGGATGCCGAGGCC
Organism: Labilithrix sp.; assembly: GCA_046351255.1. Lineage (GTDB taxonomy): Bacteria > Myxococcota_A > Polyangia > Polyangiales > Polyangiaceae > Labilithrix. The sequence continues at coordinate 124,845 of JAXLYU010000016.1, read as the reverse complement.
GCCTTCGCGCGCCATCGTGATCGCGGCGCGGGCCTCGGTGACGGAGTCCATCGCCGCCGAGACGAGCGGGATGTTCAGATCGACGCCCTTGCAGAGGCGCGTGCGGACATCGACGTCCTTTGGCAGCACCTCGCTGTAGGCCGGGACCAGGAGAACGTCGTCGAACGTCAGACACTCGCGGAGGCGATCTTCGAGCATGGTTTGCTCAAGTAGCGCGCGGACTTAGGGAAGGAAAGCCACGACTGGATCCTCGCTGGAGCAGATTTGAGAGAATATTTCGCACGCCAAGTTGAGGACTTACGAGCGTGTGTCACACCTGCCCACATGACTTATCGCGCGGCTCTTGGGCTCCTCGTTCTCGCGCTCGCCGCGGGCTGCTCCTCTGTCTCCGGCGATGACGGAGTCGACGCCAACGCCGACGCCAGCGAGGACGAGCTCACGCTCTCGGAGCTTCCGGTCATGATGACCGACGTCGCGCCGGGCGAGTTCGATCAGAAGCTCGACCACGCGGACCCCGCCTCACCGACGTTCAAGCAGCGCTACTGGTACTCGACCCAGTACGTGCGCGGCCCCAACGCGCCCGTCATCTACGTCATCTGCGGCGAGAGCGAGTGCAGCCCGAGCGCCGTGACCGGCCGCGCGGACGTCGCGAAGACGCTCGGTGCGGCGGTCGTCGCGCTCGAGCATCGCTACTATGGCAAGAGCCTCGCCTTCGCGGATCCGAAGGTCGAGGACATGAAGTACCTCTCGATCGGCGCCGCGCTCGCGGACCTCGACGCGTTCGAGACCTTCGCGAAGAAGGAGCTCGGCTTGTCCGGCAAGTGGATCGCCCTCGGCGGCTCGTACTCCGGCATGCTCGCCGCGTTCTACCGCGAGAAGCACCCGGAGCAGGTGGTCGGCGCCTGGGCCTCGTCCGCTCCGGTCGACATGCAGCTCTTCTGGTCGGGCGCCGACGAGACGACGGCGCGCGCGCTGGGCCCCGACTGCTTGAAGCTCCACCAGCAGGTCATCAGCGAGGCATCCGCCGCGCTCGCGGCCGACGACGCCACGCGCGACGCGATGCTCGGTCGCCTCGGGATGCCGCACTACCAGAGCCACGGAAGTCAGCTCGCCGAGCCCCTGAAGCTGACGATCAATCGCGCCGCGCTTCGCCGCATCGGTGGCGTGCCGCGCGCCGAGGCGCAGCGCGACAACCTCCGCCAGTACTGCTCGGCGCTCGCGCAGGAGTCGGATCCGGTCGATGGCTTCGGTCTCTACCTGATGCCGCCGCTCGTCCCGGACGAGAACCCGGCCCCCGCCCCGGTCGCGCCCCAGCCGCCAGCGCACGAGGGGGTCGGCACGAACTACTTCACGATGTGGAACTACCAGACCTGCACCGAGGTCGGCTTCTACGAGATCTCGAACCCGAACCGCGAGCTCTCGGTCATGCCCGAGGGCGTCGACGGTCAGTCGCAGGTGGATGACTGCCAGAGCTTCTGGCACGTGACGCCGAACGTCGATGCCACGCGCGCCGAGTACTTCGACGCGATCAAGAATGGGCAGGTCACGAATCTCTTCTTCGTGAACGGCACGCAGGACCCGTGGTCGGCGCTCTCGTTCCGCGATCCGGCGACGGCGCCCGCGGGCGTCACGGTGCACGTCGTCCAGCTCGCCACGCACACGCAGGACATGCAGAACCTCACGCCCCGAAGCCTCCTCGGCGTCTTCGAGGCGCACAAAAAGTTCCACGATCTCGCGTTGACGTGGCTCTCTGAAGCGCCGACGCCCTGATCGAGGCGGCCCGGAAACACAAGGGCAAGACGAACCATCGCGTGCGCCAACTTCGACTTGCGCGACCGCCAGACAGTGGCAAATGACCGACATGTCTTTCCTTACCGCCCAGCGCTCCGCGCTGATCCTATCGCTCCTCGCGCTCGGCGCCGGCTGCACGCACGTGACGGCCGACGACAAGACGACCGGCAACGACGTCGACCTCACGCTCGCCGAGCTCCCCATCCGCCTGACGGACGCGGCGGGCGGCGAGCTCGTACAGCGGATCGACCACAGCGAGGGTGGCGAGTCGGTGGGCACCTTCAAGCAGCGCTACTGGTACTCGACCCAGTTCGCGAGCGGACCCGACGCGCCGGTCGTGTTCATGTTCTGCGGCGAGAGCGAGTGCGCGGGCAACTACCTCCAGCTCCTCGCCGACACCGCGAAGACCCTCAAGGCCGCCGTCGTCGCGCTCGAGCACCGCTACTACGGCAAGAGCCTACCCTTCGCGCAGCCCACCCTCCGTCAGATGCAGTACCTGACGATCAACAACGCGCTCGAGGACGCGGCCACCTTCGAGGACTTCGCCAAGACGAAGCTCAATCTCCGAGGCAAGTGGATCGCGGTTGGTGGCTCGTACCCGGGCATGCTCGCCGCGTTCTATCGCGAGAAGCACCCGGAGCTCGTCGTCGGCGCATGGGCCTCCTCTGCCCCCATCGTGATGCAGGAGTCCTTCTTCGGCTACGATCAGGTGGCGTTCCGCGCCCTCGGCAGCGAGTGCGGCGCCCGGTTCTCGCAGGCGCTGAAGTCGGTCGACGAGGCCTACGACGATCCCGCGAAGTGGGCCGCCCTCACGCTCCGCGTGTACGGCCAGTCGATCGCGATCCCGGAGGGGCTCGACCCGGTCAGCGCCAAGTTCGTGAAGGCGCAGTACATGGACTGGACGAGCGGCGTGGCGATGGGCGCGGCGCAGTTCGGCTACACGAAGATGCTCTGCTCCGCGCTCGCGCAGCACTCGGACGATCCGCTCGAGGGGCTCATCCTCTACCAGCGCCCGCCGCTGGTCGAAGAGCCGACCGACGCGCAGCACATGGGCACGCCGAGCGGTGCGCACCCCTCCCTCCTCGGCCCGGGCTCGGACGACGAAGCGGTCACGCCTCCTGCGAGCGAGGCGGCCGAAGGCGATCCGCTCGATCGCCCGTACCAGTGGAACACGTGGCAGTACCAGGAGTGCTCGGAGGTCGGCTTCTTCAAGGTGTTCAACCCGAACCGCCAGGAGTCGATCATGACGCAGAGCCAGGACGTCGAGGTCGCGCGCCTGCGCTGCCAGATGTACGCGGGCGTCTTGCCGTCGATCGACCAGACGCGCGCGACCTACCTCGATCCCATCCTGAACGGCCAGGTCACGAACGTGTTCTTCGTGAACGGCTCGCTCGACCCGTGGTCATCGCTCTCCCTCACGGACGCCTCGACCGCCCCTGCGGGCACGACCATCCACGTGGTCGCCCTCGGCTCCCACTGCTCGGACCTCCAGAACCTCGACCGGAGCAGCACCCTCGGCGTCTTCGAAGCGCACAAGAAGTTCCACGACCTCGCCGTCGGCTGGCTCGCGCAGTAGGGGCTCAGAGTCTGGCGACGATCGCGTCGGCACTACTCGCGCACGCAGCGGTCGGTCGACGGGTTCACGTGGAGTCCTGCGTTGCAGCGCGTCCCGCCCACGCCCGGCGTGACGCCGTGCGGATCGACGAAGCAGTACGTCTGCCCCTCAGCACCGCACGCCATGCAGCGGTCCGTGGTCAGGTCGAGACGCGTGCCCGCGTTGCAGCGCGTCCCGCCCACGCCCGGCGTGACGCCGTGCGGATCGACGAAGCAGTACGTCTGCCCCGCGTCACCGCACGCTACGCAGTGGTCCGTCGTCAGGTCGAGACGCGTGCCCGCGTTGCAGCGCGTCCCGCCCGCGCCCGGCGTGACGCCGTGCGGATCGACGAAGCAGTACGTCTGCCCCGCGTCACCGCACGCTACGCAGTGGTCCGTGGTCAGGTCGAGACGCGTGCCCGCATCGCATGTGTTGGTGCTCGCGCAGTACCGTTGCCCGTCGCCGCCGCAGGTGGGGTCCGCATCGACCGGCGCCGTCGGCTCTTCGGGTGTCGTCGGCTCGACCGGCGGCGGCTCGACCGTCTTCGGCGTCGCGCCGCCGAAGTGGCTGGCGATCTCCTCCGGCGTCGCCGCGCGGAGGCCGCCGTCCGTGACGGCCCAGTAGCCTGGGCCCGGTAGCGTCGTGTCCCTCTCGTAGCTCTCGCCTGCCCTCTGGGCGTCGAGATGCTGGTGCACCGCCAGCGGACCGCCAGTGGCGGGGGCGACGACGTACGAGAGCTCGCCGAAGTGCGCGAGCGACGGGGCGAAGACAAGCTCGCGGGACCCCGAGAGTCCGACGCGGTACGGATCCGATGCGTGCGTGTAGGGGTTCGCCTTCAGCGAGAAGCCGCCGCCTTTCGAGAGGGCCGCGATCGTGGCGACCGGCCACAAGTCGAACGGCTGCCCGATCGCCAGCGGGCGCGCGGCCGAAGCATCCGTCGCGCTCGTCAGGTCGAGGGCGGCCCACCAGCTCGCCTCACTGGTGATGCCCAGCATGGTCTTCGTGGCGAGATCCGGGATGACCTGCATCCGCATGGAGCAAGGGAAGCTGTTCGCGGGGACGGTACCCGCCACCACCGTCCCACCAGTCTCGATGTCGAGATCTGTCTTGAAGCCGGGGCCGCAGGTGACCGCGACGGTCACCCGCACGCCGAGCGGATCCGAGCCGCGAGCCGTCGACGTGCACGAGAGGTTCGCGTCCGCGCCGGAGACGTCGAACCAGCAGCGCGCATACTCGCGCCCCTCGATGACGTTCAGCGTCCTCGCCTCCGTCTGGTTCGACTCGTTCGAGCCCGCATCTGGCGCAGGCCCGGAGCACCCCGCGAGCGCAACGAGAGACAGCACCACCACACCCGCACCCGAACGCATAAGCATGCTCATGCGGGGGATGTGTGCGAAGGGCGTACCTGCGCCAGCGCGACCTAACCACTCGAAATCATGTCACTCGCGGTGTCCGAGCCGTCGGACACCGCGAGTGACGGCGATCCACCCGCTCTTCCGCCGCGCGGAGTACTGCGCATGTCGCGCTGGGGGGCACCTGACCGGCGGGGCGCCTCGGGGCACGAAGAGCACGGTGAGCGGCGCGCCGAGGATTGAGAAGGCCGTATTCGACGGCATTCATGGCTTCTTCGGCGAGGGCATGGCGGTTGCTGAATCGTGGGCATGAACAAGGGCGGCTTCCGGAATGGCCTCGCGCTCCTCGTCGCGGTGGGCGCGATCCTCGAGCTTCGGGCCCCTGCCCGCGCCACCGATGACGACCCCGCGCCCGCGCGCGAGCGATGCGCGAGCCGGTTGTCGATCGCCATGCTCGGCAAGAGCGCGACGCCCGAGCTGCTCGCGTCGGCGAACCCGCAAGGGGCGGTCGACGCGATGACGAGCGACTGGGCGTTCATCGATCGCTTCTCGCGCTTCCTCAACGCCTCGTTCAACGACGCGCCCGGCGACGTGAACGCGGCCGACGCGCCGTACTTCCTCGCGACGCGCATCCTGCGGGACGGCAAGCCCTATCGCGAGCTCTTCACGGGGAAGTACATCGTCGTCCTGCCCAATCCGTCGTCGAACAACAACGCCGAGGTCAAGGACGACCCGGCCGGGATCGGCTACTTCACCTCGCCGTTCTGGGAGGATCGTTACGCCGGCAACGAGGAGAACGGCGTGCGGCTCCGGAAGGCGTATCGCATCCTCAACAACACGATCGGGCTCGAGGTCGCGGCGTCGACCGCGGACATGCGCCAGGACGTGAAGCCCGACGGGAACGGGCGCCAGAACAGCAGCGCGTGCCGCGGCTGCCACTTCGACTCCTGGTTCGCGCTCGACAAGGTCGCGGGCGTGCTCGGCGACGTGAGGCTCGACGCGAGAGGGGCGCCCGTCACCAAGCAGGAATTCGACAAGAAGCAGCCCCACATCCAGTTCAAGAAGCCGGCCGGGCCTCAGCAGATCCTCGGCAAGACGATCGCGAACGACCGCGAGCTCGTCGAGACGCTCGTGTCTTCACCCGACTTCGCGTTCAACGCTTGCCGGCTCTCCTTCAAGTACCTCTACGGGCGCGCCGAGAACCAGTGCGAAGGCGACCTGTTCGACCGCTGCGTGGACGCCTTCACGCAGGACGGCATGATCCAGACCGCGGTCGCCACGATCGCCAAAGACCCCTCGTTTTGCCAGTGATGGAGGCGCACATGAAGACGGACGCGCGCGGGTTCGTGGTTCTTCTCCTTCTCGTCGTCGGCTGCGCGGCGGAGTCCGAGCCGAGCGTCTCGGCGCGGCACCGCGAGACCGGAGGCGACGAGGGCGACCCGACCGATGCGAACGGCGACGGCATTCCGGACCGCGAGCAGGCGCCGGGCACCATCGCGTGCACCAGGAACGGGCGAAGCTACCGGGGCTTCGCGCCCGATCCCCTCGAGACGAGCCGCGCCGTCGGGACGCTCGGCGGCGAGCGCGATCGCATCAAGCCCTACAGCGCGCTGAAGGGGGACCTCAATCGCGTGCTGAGCACGTCGATCGTGCTCGAGAAGGCCGCGTTCGGGGAGTACGAGGCGAACGCCGACCCGTTCGAGAATCACTACCGCGACAACAACCGGCCCGGTCACGCCGGTGAGCCCTCCGACGTGACCACGTGGTACGTGGAGCCCGCGTCCGGCGCGCTCGAGGTGTACTCCGTCGTCGAGTCCGCGTTCGCGGCGTGCACGAAGTACGCAGCCGCGAACCCGACCGCCGACTGCAAGACGATGGCGCGCGCGTTCTGGAGCCGCACGCCGATCCCGGCCGAGATCGCCGCCTGCGAGGAGTCCGCGAAGAACGGCCCCGCCTGGGCGTGCACCACCCTCGTCACCTCCGCCAACTTCCTCTCGTTCTGAGGCCACCGATGAATCTCTCTCGACGCAGCTTGCTCAAAGGTCTCCTCGGCGGCGCGGCCGCGGCCGGCGCCTCGCGTCTGGGCTTCGATCCCAGGCTCGCGCTCGCCGACGACGCGGAGGCGCCCGCCGTCGTCTGCGTGTACTTCAACGGCGGCTTCAACTCGCTCTTCTGCTGCGCGAAGGACCTCGCGCCGACCACCTTCAAGGGCGATCCGAAGCAGGCGTCACCCGGCGTCTTCGTCGACCGGACCACGCTCGGCACGCTGCCCGCGGACGCGCTCGCCATGATGTCCGTGATCGGCGTGAACCACGGCATCAGCGCGCACCCGACGGCGCGCGCCGCGGTGTGGGGCGACGGCAAGACGAGCTACGCGATCGAGCTCGCGGCCGCGCTCGGCGGGACGGAGGCGTTTCGCTGCGTCACGATCGGCAACGTGAGCCTGCCCGAGAACATCGGGCTCGCGCCCGTCGACGGCGTCTCTGCGCAGCAGGTGCGCGACCTCGACGTCTTCGCGAGCGTCCTCGGCGCGAGCGCCCTCCCCGCCGGGCCGCTCGGCACCGGCGTGAGCGGCGCGAGGACCGCGTCGTCGAACCGCTTCGCGGCGAGCCCCGGCAAGCTCGCGGGCCTCTCGAACGCCTACGACACCGTGCTCGCGAACGTGAGGTCGCCCGCGCCTGGGATCACCGCCGCCACGCTCTCGAACATCCGCGCCGCGTACGGCCTCGAGGCCGGCTCGAAGCTCGTGAACACCGACCTCACGGGTCACTTCGCCGGCGCCGAGCTCGCGATCGCGGCCGGCGCGAAGGTCATCAACATCATGAGCCAGGGCTGGGACTCGCACGGCGACGTCGACGGCAGCGTCGTCCGCGGCCAGATGAGCTCGAGCGTCATCCCTGGTCTCAAGACGTTCCTCCAGCGCATGCTCCTCGGCGCGCCGGGCGCGAACCGCAACGTCGTCGTCTGCCTCTTCGGCGACTTCGCGCGGAGCCTGCAGTCGTCCGGGCACCAGCCGAACCTCTCCGCGTGCGTCTTCGGCAAGCACGTGAAGCCGGGCACGACCGGCGCCGTCTCCTCGAAGGACGTCACCCTGCTCGCGCCGAAGGGCGATCCGGGCAGCGCGATGAAGGGCATGTGGTCCTACTTCGCGGCCGCCGCGAGGTGCGCGGGCGCGCCCTTCGGCGCGAACCCGCACGGGCTCATCAAGTGAGCCGTCGTCCGTCCTCGGCCGGAAGCTCGAGGACGTATCACTTCTTCGGCGTCGGCGAGACCGGGGCGCACCCCTTCTTCGTGCACGAGACCTCGCCGTCGGTGCACGCGCACTCGTTGCAGCCGTCCACGTAGTACGTACCCGACTCGATCTCCTTGCCGTACACGAGGCAGCTCTTGCCGACGGGCGGGGGCGTCGGGTCGACGCACGCCATCTCCGTGCAGGCGACCTGACCATCCGGACCGCAGCTACAGGTGTTGCAGTTGTCCGGCGCGCCGAAGCGGTCACCGGCCGCGAACCACTTCCCGTCGACGTCGCACCCCGGGCTCGGGGGCGGCGGCGGCGCAGGGCACGCGTTCACCGTGCACATGATGCCGATGTCCGTGCACGTGCACTTGTTGCAACCGTCGAGCGACGGGAACCAGTCGCCGATGCTGTACGTCTCGGTGACCGGCTCGGGCAGGGGCGTGGGCTCGCTCCAGCCGCCGCTGGTGCCGCCGCTCGAGGTGCCGGTCCAGCCGCTGCTGCTCGTCGTCGAGCCCGACTCCTTCGTGGGAAGGCCGACCGCCGTGCCGTCTTCGGCGTAGCTCCAGCACTGGTAGGTCCCGTCCGGCAGCGTGTTGCAGCCGCCGCTCGAGCCGCTCGTGCCGCTCGAGCCGCTCGTGCTCGGCGGCGTGACGGTCGTGATGCCGCTCCAGCTACAGGTCGCGCCGTCGCCCGTCGGCCGGCCGTCCTTCTTCTTCACGGCCTGGAGCGAGGAGTCGACGTCGGAGTTGGCGTCGCCCCGGCCGCTGCAAGCGACGGACGCCGACGCGCTGAGGGCGAGGCCGAGGAGGGAGAGGAGGGCGAAACGCGAGGAGGAGGAGCGGAGCATGGCATCCTCTTCTTCAAGAGGTGAGCCACGACGAAATCGCTATTTTTCAGGCCGATCGCGAGTTGAGCCACTGTGCCAGGGGGCCGAGGCACAGCGTGCCACGCCAGAGGGCTCGCCACGATCCACTATGGCACACGCTCACAAAGGAGATACTTCACGTCCGCCTTCTGGTGATCGAACCACGCCGGAAACGGCTCCGTGGCCGCGTCCACGACCACGTCCTGAAGCACGCACGTCGCGCCGTCGACGCCGGAGGGCTCGTTCGGCGCCCAGTGGGAGTAGGTGACCGCGGCGCCGTCGAGCCAGCGAAAGTCCGTCCGCTTCGTCGAGGCCACGCCGTCGATCGGATACATGCCGATGTAATAGCGAGTGCCCGCGGGCGGGCGGCCGAGCGCCTTCGCGACCTCGATCGCTTCGTCCTCCGTCTCCAGCACGGCGAGGCGACCGCGCGGGCACTCGGCCGTGCACGGCAGCGCTCCGGCGCTGAACGAGTAGCAGTGATCGCGGACGAGCACCTCCCCCTCCCCGCAGCGGCCGGCGTCGACGAGCCCACCCTCGGAGGGGGGCTTCGCCGAGTCGACGTCCGGCCCTCCTGCGTCGGGGACCTCGGGCGGCCCGAACGTGTAGTCCGGGACCGTGCACGCGAACGCAGCGGACACCAACGCGAGCGCGGTGAGTCGCCGGAGCGCGCGCCTCACTCCGGAACGCTGTTGCCCTTCGCGACTTCCGACTCGCGATACTGATCGAGGCCCTCGTTGAAGACGTTGGCCACGTCGGGATCGAACTGCGTACCGGAGCAGCGCTCGATCTCGGTGACGGCGACCTCGTGCGGGAGCGCCCGTCGGTACGCGCGATCGCTCGTCATCGCGTCGTACGTGTCGGCGATGGCGATGATGCGCGCCATGAGCGGCACATCCGGCCCCTTGAGGCCGAGCGGATAGCCGCGGCCGTCCCAGCGCTCGTGATGGAGATGCACGCCCGGGATGAGCGGATGGAGGAACTTGATCGGCTCGAGGATGTCGCGGCCGTAGCCCGGATGCTTCTTGAACGCCTCGTACTCGTCCTGCGAGAGCTTGCCCGGCTTGTTGAGGTTCAGCACGCAGCCGAGCTTGCCGATGTCGTGCATGAGCGCGCTCTGGCGAACGATCTCGACCTGCTCCGGCGAGAGGCCGAGGCGCATCGCGAGGTACATCGCGTAGGTGGCGACGCGCTCGGAGTGACCGGCGGTGTAGCGGTCCATCTTGTCGATCGCCTGCGCGAGACCTTCGATCGTCTGCTGGAACGTGGCGCGGAGATCCTCGTAGAGGCGCGCGTTCTCGATCGCGGCAGCAGCACGCGAGCCGACGAGCGAGAGCAGCTTGCGCTGGCCCTCGTCGAAGCGCTTGCCCTTCGTGAAGCTCGCGGCGGTGATCCAGCCCAGGAGCCGCTGCTTCATCTTCAGCGGCACTGCGATGAGCGACTCGACCGGGAGCTCGGGCTCCGTCGCGAAGAAGCGCATCACGTTGTCGCGTCCGTTCTCGAGCAGCGTCGAGTCGTCGGCGAAGTGCGCCACGAAGGCGTTCGGGTTGAACGCTCCGAGCGAGAGGCCGCTGGTCGACGTGCCGCCGCTGCTCATGCCGGTCAGCGTGTCTCTCAGGTCCTTCATCGCGCCCGTGCGAAGGTGCTTCGGCGGGCAGAGGCGCTGGCGCTCGAAGTAGCCGCCCTCGCCGTTGTCGAGCCACGTCGACGCGAGATCGCCGTGGATCTCGTGGATCGCCGCGTCGCCGACGGTCGCGAGCACCTCTTCGAGCGAGAGCGACGCCGCGATGGCCTCGCTCACCTTGTAGAGGGAGAGCGCCTCCTTCAAGCGGAGGTTCTCCGCCGCGAGGCGCTGCTTCTCGAGCCCGCGCTGGACGACGTGAATGACCTCTTCGACCTTGAAGGGCTTGAGGATGTAGTCGTAGGCGCCGCGCTTCATCGCGTCGATCGCGGTCTCGACCGTGCCGAACCCGGTCATGATCACGGTGAGCGCGTTCGGCGCCGCCGTTCCGATCTGCTCGAGGAGCTCGATGCCGCCCATGCGGGGCATCTTCAGGTCGCTGATGACCAGGTCGTAATGCGCGTGCGTCAGCTCCGAGAGAGCGGCCTGTCCGTCCTCCGCGGTTCGAACGACGTAACCTTCCATTCCGAGGAAGTCCGCAAGGATGTCCCGGATGAATTTTTCGTCGTCGACGATCAGGACACGCGGTCGCTCTTCGTTCGTCATCGTCATTGGTGCAAGCCCGGAGGGCACCCCCTGGAGCCCCCGTGGAACCCTGGAATCAGCTTGCGAGCGTAACAGGCAAATCGCTTGCCGCCCTAGCAATTCCCGACGAGCGGGCGATGACCTCCCGCGCTTCCTCCCACGCTTCTGGGGCAGTTGTTTTTGGCGGGCGGGCGTGCCAGAAGCAGCGGTGGCGATGGCCGCGATCCCCGCTCGAGCTCGAACAGCGCCAGCGCTCGGCGTGCGGCGTGGCCCCGCGCCCAGCGCGCTCGCGGTTTATGCGGTCCTTTCCCTCCTCACGCTGGGCATCGCCTTCGCGCGAGACGTGAGCCCGATCGAGACCGCCGCCTGGCTCGACGTGCTTCCGGACTGGTCGCGGCATATCCTGAGCGTGGTAGCAGGTGTCGGGCTCGCGGCTGGCACGGTGCGGGCGACGCGCGTCCTCGTCCGCCGCTGGAGGTCGGCGAAGCTCCTCCATTCGGACCTCCGCCCCGTCATCAAGGACGCCGGCGACGGCACCATCCTCGTCCTCGGCCTCGCGAGCGGCGTGACCGAGGAGCTCTTCTTCCGCGGCCTCCTCACGCCCCTGCTCGGGCTCATCCTCTCCTCGCTCGCGTTCGGTGCGCTTCATCAGCTCCGCGGGCGCGCCGGCCTCGTCTGGACGATCTGGGCGACGATCATGGGCTTCCTCTTCGGCGGCCTCTTCCTCGCGACGGGCTCCCTCCTCGGTCCCATCCTCGCGCACGTGGCGATCAACGTGTGCAACCTCCGCTTCCTCCGCGATACCGACGTCGAGCCGCGCGCGCCGCGCCACCTCGGCGGCCTCCTCGGCCGCGCCTGATCGACCGCCCGGCGACGGCGGAGCCCTGACCGCGGTCTTCTGCGCTCACTTCCAGACGCCGCTCGCGCACGTCCGGAGGCCTGACGAAGAGCGCTCGCCATTTCGCCAGCAGATGTAGCTCGTCGAGGTCACGTCCTCGAGGCAGTACGAGGCATGCGCGGCCCCGCTCAGGCACTCGTCGTACCCCGCCGCGAGGTCCTGCCGCGTGGCATCGGTGCCCACGTTCGTCTTGCCGGGCGGGACAGAGCCAGGCGCGGACGGCGCGGATACGACATCGCACGTCTCCGGCGCGAAGTCGTCGAACGTGAGCCGCACGACGTTCGTGCGCGCATCGGGGGCCGGCGCCCAGCGATAGAACCACACCGCATCCTCGTGCTTCTCGTTGATGCATCCGTGCGACGTGCCCGCGGGCGCGTTCCCCGTGAAGCCGCAGTGCCCGCAGTCGGTGGAGGTGCCGGAGATGTTGGTCCAGTCCGCTTCGTGGAAGAAGATGCCGCCGCTCGTGAGCCGGACGTCCCACTTCACGGGCGCGTTCGCGTATCGACCCTGGCCTGTCGGATCCGTCATCATGACGAGCTCGCGCTTCTCGAGGATCGGGAAGTCGAGCTGCTGCTTCGGCGTGATGCCCTTCCCGACGAACGGCAGCCACGTCTCGTTTCCGGCCGAGCCGGTCGAGATCGGCCACTCGCGCACGCAGCGATCGCCTTCGTACGCACGCGCCGTTTGTCGCGCGAGGCTGACCACCACGCGCTTCTTCATGGCGACGATCGCGTCGTCGGTCGAAGCTCTCGCTTCCGTCTCGTCCTCCGTGACCTGGCACGCGGCAAGGAGGAGGGAGGCACATCCGGCGAGGGCGAGGAGACGTCGGGACATGACCGTACCCGTCGCAAGGTGCGAGCCAGCCCTACATCCAATAAAAGTCGAGGAATCCCGAGCCTCAGGGGGGCTCGCGCGCGATCCGTGGGGCGCCGCCACTTCGCGGCTACCTCGCGAGCATCTCGATGCCGTCGTCGATCGTGCGCGCGATCTCGTTGGTCAGCCGGCGGAACGCGCCGAGCGAGCCCTCGAGCGTGCCCGTCGCCTGGACGAGGGCGAGCTCGTGCGCCTCGTTCTTCTCGTCGAGCTGCTTCTGGAGCGTCTCGATCTGGAACGTGAGGTCCTGAACCACGGCCTCGCCGCGACGGCCTGCTTCCTCGAGCGACTCGATCTCGTACACGCGCGGATCCGCCATCGACGGCGGCGGGCTCGAGTTGCTGAGCGGACCAAGGGCCGCCGCGTTCACCGCCGCCATCAGCGCAGCGCGGCGCGCGCGTAGCTCGTCGAGGTGCGCGCGCTCGCGCGAGCGGTCGTGAACGAGCACGTCGATCGCGTTGCCGAGGTCCATGCGAAACTCGCGGCCGCGGGTCTCGAGGTCGTCGACGCGCTTCTGGAGCTCCGCGACCTTCTTCGTCGCACGATCGAGGCGCGGGATCATCTCCGCCGCCACCATCGCCAGCTCGCTCGCGTCCTTCGCGCGCTTGGCTCGCTCGCCGCTGCCCTCCTTCTCCGCGGCTGCGACCGCTCGCTCGAGCTCGGCGAGCGCGTCCGTCCAGCGCGTGCCCACCTCGTTCGTGATCATCTTCCCGATGTTCGCCGTCTCGCGCGCCACCTGCAGCTCGGGCGAGCTCTCGAGATCGAACACGGTGGCGCTCGCGTCGCGACCGACCTTGCGCGGGTTCTGGAGCGGGATCTCGTCCTGCGTCTCCGGGGCCGGCGGCGCGATCGAGCCTTTTCGCTGCTCGTTCTGCAGGAGCGCGACGAGCGCGTCGTGGAGCGAGAACGCGTCCTGGAAGCGATCGCGTGGGTCGCGCTGGAGGCACTTCATGAGGAGCGCCTCGAGGTCGCGCGGCAGCCCCGACACGCGCTTGCTCGGATGGATCGGGCTCGAGGTGAGCGGCTTCAGGAGCAGATCGGACTGCCCCTTGCCCTCGAACGGCAGCACGCCCGTGACCATCTCGTACAGCACCACGCCGAGCGAGTAGATGTCCGCGCGCCCGTCGATCTGGAGACCGCTGACGTACTCGGGCGCGATGTAGCCGGGCGTGCCGAAGAGCTGCTCGTTCAGCGTGAGCGTCGCCTCCCCCGCCATCTTCGCGATGCCAAAGTCGGTCAGCTTGACCTTCTCGATCGGGGGCTCGACCGCATCGAGGCCCATCGGCGACGCGCCCGACGACCTCCGCTGCACGAGGAGGATGTTCTCGGGCTTGAGGTCGCGATGGATGACGCCCATCTGATGCGTGCGCGCGAGGGCGCTCGCGACCTGGATCGCGATGCGGGCGGCGCGCTCCCAGCGCAGCGGCCCCTGCTGGATCTGCGTGAGCAGGCTCTCGCCCTCCACGTACTCCATCACCAGATAGGCGACGCCGTCGCTCTCGCCGACGTCCGTGATCTCGACGATGTTCTCGTGATTGATGCGATTGACGGCGCGCGCCTCGCGGAGGAAGCGCTCGCGATGCTCGGGCACCTGGGAGAGCTCGGGGCGCATGATCTTGAGCGCCGACATACGCGAGATGAGCTCGTGACGCGCCAGGTACACGATCGACATTCCGCCCGAGCCGAGCTTCTTCACGAGCCGGTAGCGCGCTGCGATCGTCTTGCCGAGGAACTTGTCGGTGTGGCGCTCGAGGGCGGTGCCGTCGAAGGGGCAGAACACCGCGTCGTCGGGGAGCAGCTCCGAACAACGCGGACAGATCTTCGCCACGACCGGAGCCTACACGGAGACCACGGAGACGGGGCCGCCGAAGAAGCCGAAGAAGCGCGCGATCCAGAGGACGAACTCGAGCGCGGCCAGGACGTAGAGCATCCGCTTGATCAGCACGGCGAGCCTCCCCTGCCCCGCCTCCCGCAGATCGCCCCACTTGAGGAGCGAGAGCCAGGCCTGCGCCGCGAAGATCCCCATCAGGAGCGCGGCGGCCGGCCCCAACGGGTTGTTCGCCAGCACGCCGTGCACGTCGCCATGAAAGAGCGCGAGCACGGACCGCGTGGACCCACAGCCTGGACACGGATGACGCGTCAGCTTCGCGAACATGCACGGCACCGCGCCTGCGTAGAGAAGCGCGAACAGCGCACCTCCAAGGAGCAATCCCAGCGCCGCTCGACGAACGCGAACGACGAGCGAGTGCGAAATCGTCGCCGCCAATGTCACCGTTTTCCGTTCTCCAGCCCGCTTGCGCAGCGCTCTCGAGCGATGCGATTCTGAATCAATGATGATGACGGACCCGACGGGCGCAAACGGAAATCTTCAGGCGGCTGGAGGCTATGGACCTCCGGGCGGCGGAGGTTACGGCGGCCCCCCGGGTGGCGGTGGTCCGCCCGGCTATGGCGGTCCCCCCGGCGGCGGAGGCTATGGCGGTCCCCCCGGCGGCGGTCCTCCGGGTTACGGCGGTCCCCCCGGCGGCGGTCCTCCGGGTTACGGCGGCCCGCCTGGCGGCGGCTTCGGACCTCCGCCCGGCGGTGGCTTCGGCGCTCCGCCCGGCGGCGGCTTCGGACCTCCGGGCGGGTTCCCTCCGCCTGGCGGGCCGATGATGCCCGGCGCTGGCGGCGGCGATCTGAACACGACCCTCCCGCTCGTGCTGAGCATCGTCGGCTTCTTCCTCTGCTGCGGCCTCCCCTCGGTCTTCTTCCTCATCGGCTTCATCTTCACGATGCAAGCGAACACGATGCGGAACCAGGGCGACATCGCCGGCGCGATGGCCAAGCGCAAGACGGCCATGCTCATGAGCTACATCGGCTTCGGCATCGGGGTCGTCTGGCTCATTCTCGCCATCCTCAACTCCGCCATGCGCTGAGCCGCGGGCGAACCCGTGACGAGCCCCGAGCGCCAGGCCGAACGACTCTCCGCGCTCGCGGAGTCCGGCCGGCTATTCGCCGAGGCCACGACCGATCTGACGCGCCTCCTCAACCTGGTCGCGCGTCATTTCGCCGAGCTCGTCGGGGACTGCACCAACATCCGCCTCATCGAGGGCGATCTCCTCGTCCCCGTCGCGACGTACCACCCGGACCCGGAGATCAACGATCTCCTGCGCGACTACCACGATCAGACCCCGCTCACGCTCGGCGAGGGGATCTCCGGACAGGTCATCGCCACCGGCGAGCCCTACTTCATGCCCGAGCTCGACCTCGAGAAGCTGAAGGAGCGCATCGCTCCGCAGTTCGTGCCCGTCTTCGACAAGATCGGCATCTGCGGGATGATCGTGGTTCGCCTTCGCGCGCGCGGCATCAACCTCGGCTACCTCGCGCTCTTCCGCACGAACCGGAGTCGAACGCCCTACGACGAGGACGACCTCAACCTCGTGAAGGACCTCGCCGAGCGCGCCGCCCTCGCGATCGACACGAGTCGCCTGCTCGACGGGCTCGAGCGCCGCGTCGCGGAGCGCACCGAGGCCCTCGAGGCATCGAACCGGGAGCTCGAGGCCTTCGCCTTCTCCGTCTCGCACGATCTGAAGTCACCGCTCCGCGCCATCGACGGCTACTCGCGTATGGTGGAGGAGGACTACGGCCCGAAGCTCGACGATGAGGGGCGCCAAATGCTCGCCACTGTCCGCCGCAACGCGCAGCACATGAGCCACCTCATCGAGGATCTCCTGCGCCTCTCGCGCCTCGGACATCGAGCGCTCCATCCCCTCATCGAGATCGACATGCGCGAGGTCGTCGATGTCGTGCTCGGCGGCATCCGCGCCGCCAACCCTGCGGTCACGATCGAGCTGACGGTCGGCGAGCTCCCGCGAGTCGTCGGCAACGCCGAGCTGCTGCGCCAGGTCTGGCAGAACCTCCTCGACAACGCGGTGAAGTACTCGAGCCGTTGCGACGTCGCGCGCGTCGAAGTGCAAGGCGTCCGCGAGGGCGGTGAGGTCCGCTACACCGTCACCGATCACGGCGCCGGCTTCGATCCGAAGCTCGCCGACAAGCTCTTTGGCGTGTTCCAGCGGCTCCACTCCGACAAGGAGTTCGAGGGCACCGGCGTCGGCCTGGCCCTCGTCAAGCGCATCGTCTCTCGTCACGGTGGCCACGTGTGGGCCAGGAGTCAGGTCGATCGCGGCGCCACGTTCGGTTTTGGTTTGCCCGAACGCGGCCCGGCTCGCCGCTAGCTCACTTGCGGCTGTACTTGCCGCTCACGTCGACGAACGCGCCGAAGTCGCTGCACTGGCCGTCCTGCGTGACCTGAACCGTCTTCGCGTCCGAGGCGAACGCGAACTTGATCGTGCAGCCGTCGCCCTGCCAGGTGGCGGTGTCGCCGACGATCGGCGCGTGGCCCATCTCGATGTCGCCCATGTTCATGCCGCCGGTCTTACGAACCGCAGTGAGGTTGAAGAACATGTCGCGGTTGTCGGAGGTGATGACCTGGAAGCCCGACGAGATGCTCTCGTTCTCCTCGACCTCGAAGCTGCCGCGCAGCGTGTCGCGCGGGACGGGCGCGTGGGGGGCCGCGAGATCGGCCGTCTTCAGGAAGCCCTTCGTGGTCGCGCCGCCGAAGTAGGGGACGAACTGCACCGGGAGGAAGCCGTTCTGCTCCGCGCCCGTGACCTGGACCGTGTCGCCGCTCATCACGTACGCCGCGCGCGGGGCGCCGCCGGCGCGATCGTAGAAGAAGGTCTTCTCCGCCTGCACCGAGCGGAAGCCGACGATCGCCGCGCTGATCGGGGCCTTCGTGTCGAGCGAGAAGCCCTCCTGGAGCATCGGCGAGGTGCGCATGCAGGCGCTGAGGCTGCCCGGCGTCTTGAACGTCACGCCGCCATTCGGCTGCGCGATGATCTCGCCGCCCGTCGCGCCGTAGCCGTCGACCGCCGTCACGTGCGCGTGATCGACGCCGCCGACGTTCTCGATCCAGCCAGACATCGTGAAGTAGCACTGCGCGCCGCCGTGGTCGGGATCGCCGACGGACGAGAAGTACGAGCCCTGGATCTGCGTGCCCTTCACGACGATCTGGAGCTCGCTGTCGTAGACGCCGCTCGTCAGCTTCGCCGTCGCGCCCGTGGCCGCGCCCTCCTGCGTCGCGCCTTCCTCGACGGGGGTGCTTGCGCAGCCGACGACGAGCGAGAGACCGAGGGAACCCACGAGCCCGAGCAACGTGGAGGAGGAGAGGAGGGTGGAGGAGCGCATGATGACTACACCCTCCGCAATCGATGTGCCGCGCTGTCCTACATGTCCCGCTGCGCTAACTGCGCAAATCCATTGGGACGCGGAATCTGAAACGCGATCCATGCGGTGGGTGGGAGATCCGGCGCATTCAGTTCCGACCCGGTTCGTACAGTGAAACTGGATTTTTGCTCAAGGGCCGGTCGAGACGACCGAGCATTCGAGAGGCTGGCGCCACTCGATGCCCTCGGCGATCGACACGCGGGCGAACGTCGACCCCTTCGCGATGAGCCAGGTCGAGATCGTGGTCCGGCCAGCAGTGCCCGACGTCACGACGGGGAGGTTCACGAGGGGCAGCTTCACCTCGAAGCCTTCCAGGCACACCCGGTTCGGTGTCCAGCGAACGCGCGCGAACATGGCCGAGTCCTCGATCTTGAGGTCCGGGTTCGTCACGCGGATCCACGGACCGATGGCTTGAATCGTCGCGCGATGACCGCCCGTCTCGGCCTTGCACGCGGGATCGTCCGCGAGCTTCATCGTGGACCACGCCGCGAGCTGCGTCGGTGGAGAGCCCTGCACCACGAGATAGGCCGGGTCGAGCTCGGACGGCGGATCGGCGCCGCTCGGCGTCCGGATGATGGCAAGCTCGCTCTTCGGACCGACCGCGAGCGCGTCGGGGTTCGCGGGATGGATGTCCGTCGTGCCCCCGACGTCGAAGAGGTCGACGATGCCTCCCGGTCCGATCTTGTAGACGTGGGAGAGGTTGCCGCCGGCCTCCCCTTCGAGGATGGCCGTCTCGTCGTTCGGGAGCGCGACCCCGGAGAAGGCGATCGGCGTGTTCGAGCTCTGATTCGGTCCCCGCACCGCGATGCGCGCGCGCTCGCCGCGGAAGACGGAGATGACTCCGTTCTGGGGCTCGTGCAGGCCGACGTCGCCGACTCCGTTCGGATCGAGCGGAGTGATCGCGAAGGGAGAGCCGCTCTCCGTCGGATCGGTCGAGAGGATCTCGTCGGTGGTCAGGCCGGCGCGCCGGGCCGCGGCCACCACGTCCGTCATCTGGATGCCCGTCCGCACGACCCGACCGCTCGGATCGAAGGGCGGCACGTAGGCCACCCCGCGCCGGAGCGACATGATGCTCTTCGTCGGGCCGTTCACGGTGAGCGTCCCGTTGTCGTCCTGCGTGGCGGAGTAACCGGAGAGCATCATCCGGAGCGAGGGAGACATCTCGCTCTCGCTGCCGCTCCCGACGGCGTCGCCGCCGACGGACCACGCGGAGAGGATCGCGCGCGTGGAGGGGCTGCGAACGTAGAGGAACTCGTTCTTGTCGCTCGTCGTCGGGAGGCGGGTCGCGCCGAGCCCGAGATCCTCCGGCGAGGACTCGGTGCGAGGAAGGACCTTCTGCGCGACCGCGCCGCTCGCCCGGCACGAGAGCTCGACCCCGCGCACGTGCCGCACGCCCGGCGCGGGCGGCGCCGGCTTGGTCTGCGGCTCGGGATGCGGCGGACGAAGCTGCCAGCCGATGCGATAGAACGCGCCGAAATCGCAGCCGACGCTCGAGCACGTGAGCATCTCGAGCGGCTCCATGCCGGTCGGCGGCGTGGCCACCTCCGTCCACGTCGCGCCGTGATCGTTCGTCTGGAAGAGGCGCCCGTCCTTCGATCTGCCGACGCCGAGATTGAAGGAGTAGAGCGCGTCGAACGTGTATGGCGAGGGCTTCACCCGGCCGTCCTCGAGGATCTCGAAGGTCTCCCCCGTCGTCGAGGTGCCGCGGATGGTGGAGCCCGAGAACGTCCAGCTCGAGTCGATGAAGTAATAGAAGCCGCCCGAGTGCTTCGAGTACCGGATGCGGTACGGCGCGCGACCGCCGTAGTACCCGGGTGAGCCGCGACCGGCGAGGCCCTTCAGCTCGTCCCCCACGGGGCTGAGGGTGCCGCTGCTCGGGTCGTAGATGCCCGGCTGCGGCTCGACCACCACCGCGACCACGCGTCCGTCGGCGCGCGGGATCCAGCGCGAGACGGTGACGTCGGCCGCGCCGAGCCCGCCGTCGGTCGTGATGAGCGAGAGGTCGCGCTCCTCCCAGGTGCCGCCCGGCATGCGCACGCAGACGGTGGCGATGGCCGGGACACCGGCCGCCGGCGCCGTCGAGCACGGGCCCGCATAGGCGAGGCCGCCGTCGTCGGAGGCGAAGAACTGCAGGTTCGCTTGCCCGAACGTCTGCTCGATGATCGGGTCTTCTCCGGCGAGCGTGTGCGAGACCACGAAGGTCGCGCTCGTCGCGGAGCGCGACGTGCACGCGAAGAGGACGTCGCCGGGGACGGCCATGCCCTGGCACGTCGAGTCCGGCGGGAGCTTGCCCGAGACGACCGAGACGACGTCGCCGCTCTTCGTGTCGATGCGGTAGAGATCGCCGCCCTCGAGGACGAGCGCGGTGGAGTCGTCGATGGCGACGCCCATGCGCACGGCGGCGCGGAGCGGATAGTCCCCGCCTCGCCACCGCGGATCGCGCGGGCGAAGCTCCACCGCGGGATCCTCGGGGACCTTGTCGAACCAGGAGAGATGCCCGTCCGGCTCGAGGCGCATCGCGTTGCTGTTCTCGTCCTCGAGCCAGAGCTCCTCGGCGTGCATGAACACGCGCTGCGGCTTGCCCTTCGTCTGCGCCGTGGCATCGGTCCAGTGCGCGCCGGTATCGCTGCTCGTGAACACGGAGCCACGATCGTCGAAGCCGAGCGCGCGCCCGTCGTCGAGGGCGACGACGTCGACGAGGCCGAGCGGCGTGAGCGGGACGCGATCCCCCTTCGGGAGGCCGATGCCCCAGCGCTCGCCGTTCGAGGTCCGCACCATGATCGCCTTTGGACCGAAGGACACGGACTCGATGCGGTCGGGCGTGCGCACGACCGGAACGAGCGCAGAGTCGAAGGCCTCCGAGCGGTACAGCGAGGTCTCCGTCCAGAAGAGGAAGCCGCCGCCGAAGCGGCCGGGCAGCTTCATCGCGCCGTTGATCGTCTCCGGCGCCTGATCGGCGGCCATGCGAGGCTCGCCGCGCGAGACGATCACGCGGCGGCGATCGACGACGATCCCCTGCGCCCCCGCGTTGAGCGGGATCACGTGCGTGACCTGCCCCGACGGATCCCCGAGGACGTACTGCGGAGGCGCGGGAGGCGCGACGGGGGCGCGATTCTCGTTCGAGACGACCGGGTTCGGACGGCGCTCTTCGTGAACGCACGCGACCGCGGAGACGGCGGCGCACGCGAGGACGAAGGGGATGAAGGGGCGCATGGGAACGGTCCGAAGAACGACTCACGTCATAGCGGATCCTTGGGACCAAGTGTGATCCCGAGGACGGCGAGGTAGGCCCCGCGAATATCCCGCGTGACGGCGCGATAACGCGCGAGGAGCGCCTCCGATGCCGTCCCGCCGGCGTCTTCGTCGCGAAATCCCATGCGCCGGGCAAGCGCTGGCAGTCCGGGCGCCCCCTCCTCGATGAGGCTGGCGCTCGTGCCGTGGACGACGCGAAGGGCCTGCTCGATCCGGCGGAGGAGGATGTAGCCCTCGCGGAGAACGGCGGCGAGGCTCGGATCGAGGTAGCCGCACACCTCGAGCGCGCCGATGGCGGACTCCGTGTCGGTCGTTCGCACGCGCGGATCGGCGCCGTGCTTCATCTGGAGCCACTGCACCGCGAACTCCACGTCGACGAGGCCGCCCTTCCCGAGCTTCACGTCGTAGCGGCGCGGCCCTTCCTTGCCGAGCTCCTTCTCCATCCGGGTGCGGAGGCGATGGATCGTCTCCGCGTCGGGCGAGCCGCGCTCGTAAGCGACGCGCGACGCGACGTGGATCACCTTCGCGCCGAGCTCGGCGTCGCCCGCGCACGCGCGCGCCTTGATGAGCGCCTGTCGCTCCCAGGCCTGGCCCTGCTCCTGGTGGTAGCGCTCGAACGCCTCGAGGCTCACGACGAGGAGCCCCTGGCTGCCCGACGGACGAAGCCGCGTATCGAGCTCGTAGCCGGGGCCCTGCCCGTGCGGTGTCGACACGAGCGATAGGACGCGCTGCGCGGCGCGGACGTATTTCTCAGCCAGGTCGTCGGGGGCCTCGTAGACGAAGAAGATGTCGAGGTCCGAGCCGTAGCCGATCTCGCGCCCGCCCAGCTTCCCCATCGCGACCACGGCGAGCCCGCCGTCGAGGCCGCGCTCCGACAGCGCACGCCTCGTGGCGTGCTCGAGCGTAGCGTCGGCGAGCGCGGTCAGCACGAGCGTCGCGTCGCGCGCGCGCAGCTCGCCCGCGAGCTCGGCGAGCCCGACCTCCATCGTCACGCGCGCCTTCGCATGCCGGAGGGCGCCGACGAAGGCGTCGAGATCCGGATCCGCGGCCTTCACCTCGTCGTCGACGTCGCTGCGCGCGATCATGGGCGTGGGCGGGATCTTCTGGAAGACGATGCTGTCCATCAGCTCCGGGCGATAGACGAGCGCCTCACCGAGGAAGGCGGAGGCGCCGAAGAGGCCGACGAGTCGGCGGAGCACGTGCGTGTCCTCCGCCATCGCCTTCGCGTAGACGGTGGGCGTCATGAGACGGGAGAAGAACGCGCCGAGGAGACGCGCCGCTTGCTCCGGGTCCGCCGCATCGGAGAGCGCCTGGAGGAGCGCGGCCGCGAGATCGGGGTGCCGGTCGCGCGAGCTCGCGCCGAGCGGGAAGTCCGGGCGGCGCGCGAGGGCCTGCAGGTGACGAGCGAGGTCGCCCGACGCGGAGCGGAAACCGCCGGCGCCCTCTGCGAGCGCGGTCATGACGAGGGCTTCTTCGCCCGAGTCGATCGCGGTGAGGAGCGGCTCCTCCTGGCGCGCGCCGCCCGGGACCTCGCGCGTCAGCGCGGACGTGAGCGCGGCCACGCGCCGGCGCGTCTTGTCGATCTCGCGTTCGAGCTCGAGCCCGCTCGGGTGGCCGAGCGAACGCGCGACCGTCTCGAGGAGCTCGCCCTTCGGCAGCACGTGCGTCTGTAGGCCGGTCGCGAACTGCACGCGATGCTCGAGGCGGCGGAGCGTGAGGTACGCCGCCTCGACCTCGCGGCTCTCGCGATCGGTGACGAGGCCGCGCGCGCGGAGGCGCCGCAGCGCGCCGAGCGTGTTCGGGTCACGGAGGCTCGGCTCGCGACCGCCCCAGATGAGCTGGAGCGACTGCACGAAGAACTCTGCCTCGCGGATGCCGCCGACGCCGAGCTTGAGATCACGCTCCGGGTCCTCGGAGACCTCCTTTCGCGCGCGCACCACGAGCGCCTGCATCTCGGTCGCGATCTTCGGATCGATCGCCTTCCGCCAGATGAACGGCACGAGCGCCTCGATGACGCGCTCGCCGAACTCGGGATCGCCCGCGACCGGACGCGCGCGAATCAGCGCGGCGCGCTCCCACGTTCGGCCCCACGTCTCGTAGTAGCGCTCCGCCGCCGCGAGCGCGTTGACGAGCGGTCCGCGCGCCCCCTCCGGACGGAGCCGGAGATCGACCCGCCACGAGAGCCCGTCCTCGGTGACCTCCTCGAGCGTGGACGTGAAGCGCTGCGTGATGCGGGTGAAGTGCTCGTGGAGCGTCTGCTCCGTCGCCTTCCCGTCCTTCACGACCTCGCCCTCGTCCGTCTCGTAGAACGGGAGGAGGTCGACGTCGCTTCCACAGTTGAGCTCGCGTCCGCCGAGCTTCCCCATACCGAGCACGGTGAACTGGCAGCGCGCGCCGCTCGTGGTCAGCGGCGAGCCAAAGCGCTGCTCCGCCCAGCCTTGCGCCTCGGAGAGCGCGATCTCGATGCAGACCTGCGCGAGATCGGAGAGCTCGCGCGCGGTGACGTCGACGTCTCCCGCCTCGCGCGCGCGCAGCTCGCGCGCCGCGATGCGCAGGCGCTCGCGCTGCGCGAAGAGGCGGATGCCGCGGCGCACGTCCTCGGACACGAACGTGCTCGCGAGCCGGCGGTAGGTGCGAAGGTCGCGCGCGATGCGGAGGCGTCCGCTGCTGATCGCGAGCACGTCCCCCGGCCGCATCGCGATCTGCGCGCGGAGCGCGGGGTAGGCCGCCGCGAGCGCCGCGCCGAGCTCCGCCGCCGTATCGTCCGGCTTGATCAAAGGGTGTCTCCCGAGAAGCGCGTGGGCACCGGAGAGTCTTGAACCACCTCGGCGGTGTCCGTGTCGACGAGGAAGAAGAAGAAATAGAAGCCCGCGCCGTCGTGGTCGGGGACCTCCTTGGCGGCGCGGACCAGCCACGTGAGCCGATACGTGAGCCATGCATTCATCGGTCCCGGCGTCACCTGCATGACGAGCTTCGCGTCGAGCAGCTCGTCGTGAGCGAGTACGCCGAGATCGATGCGCTCGCCGTCGTCCGTCATCGCGAACACGCGGCGGCCAGCCACGTTCCGGTAGATCCTCCAATCGTCTTGCGGCAGCCCCGGGCGCGTATCGATGCCGAGCCGCGCGGGATGAAGCTTCGAGCGGTTCTCGAAGCGGCTCACGCTGCCGTCTTGCTCCACGTGAAGAGTGAGCTCGATCTCGTTACCGAGCTCGGGGAAGGTCTCGTAGCCCTTCGTCGGAAAGAGGCCCTCCAGCTTCACCGTCCAGCCAGTGCTCGTCGCCTCGGTGGTCTCGAGCAGGGCGAGGAGCATGGACCGCGGGACCCCGAGGAGGTCCGCGTTCTTCCGGACGAACGCGCGCGCCGAGGCGGCCGCGTCCACGGACGCGTCCGCGGGCCCCGGCGGCTTCGTGCAGCGCGCGCGACGGAGGACGCCCACGAACGGATCGACCACCGTCGCGCTCTGGAGGAGGGCCTCCTCGTTGACCGTCCATTGGGGGCCGTTGCGCCGGCGGAGCTGCTCGACGAGCGCGAGCCGCTCGGGCCCCTTCAGCGCGTAGACGAACTGAACGTGCCGCGGATGCGCGACGGCCACGCGGGGCGCGGCGTCCTGGCCCCGCCCGCACGCGGTGACGGCGAGGCCGACGCCGACCGCGAGCGCCCGGATCAGATGCTGCTGCCCCAAAGCCGGAACATCATGAGGACGGTCCAGTCGAAGAGCACGTGGGAAAAGAAGCTCGGCAGGAGCCGGCCGAAACGACGGGCCATGAAGCCCCAGAGAAGACCGCAGCCGAGCGCGGCGAAGATGACGACCGGATTGGGACCGCCGGTGGCGCCCTTGAGCTGCCACGCAGTGGGAAGGTGCGCGAGGGCGTAGAGGATCGCGGCGTAGACCCACGCGCGGCGTGAGCCGAACTTCTCCTCGAGGAGCGAGGTGACGAAGCCGCGCCAGAGGAGCTCCTCCGCCGCCGCCATGATCACGAGCGCGATCACGACGGTCCCGACGTTCTTGCGGAGCTCCGCGGGATCGCCGATCTGATCGTAGAGGCGCGCGAGCCACACCGCCTGCGGTGACGTGGGCGGCGTGACGTACTTCGAGAAGACGTACGACCCGCCGAACAGGATCGCGGCCGACGCGAAGCCGCGCGTGAAGTCGCCGCCCTTGACCGCGATCCAGTCCTTGACGACTCCGTCCTGGAAAGCGCGGACGATCCCGATGATGGCCAGGACGACGGTGGGGATCGCCATCGAGATGAACACCCACCGCGTGCCCGCGCGCGACTCGGCGAACGCCAGATGGCTGGCGACGGCCACGGCGACGACGATGCCGGCGAGATAGAGCGTGTTCCGCAAGACGCCCATTCTCTAACACGAATCAGGAGCGAGTTTTGGGCCGGATTCGGCGCATCAGCGCACGAAGATCATGCCCTCTTTCTCGCTGAGCAGGCCGCCGTGGGCGCAGTCGGCCTGGTGGTTCGCCTGCCAGCCGATCGGCGTGAGCCCGTAGACGTCGCTCTCGCCGTTGTCGCGGAAGAAGAAATGGTCGTCGAGCCCGGTGTGCCCGACGTAGGCCTGCATGCTGCCGCCCGAGCACGTCCCGAGGACGGCCCGACGCGCGCCGCGGATGTCGACGGCGGTGGCGGTGTGGGCCGCGAAGAAGCCCGCGGAGAGCTTCACGTGGTAGACGTTCGCGCCCCAGGCACGGCCGTCGCCGCGCGAGCCATAGAGGATCTCCGTCGGCGCGAAATCGAGCGAGTCGAGGTCGAGCGAGAAGGGCGCGTCGTCTCCGACCGGGTCTCCCGTCGAGTGGTACCAGGCAAAGTCGTCCTGGGCGTTGTCGGCGTTCTGCGTCTCCGAGCGAGCGACGAGGATCCAGCCCCCGCCCTCGGTGACCATGTCGCAATAGACGGGGATGTTCGCCGCGACGTCGTTGTCCTTGCCGGCGATGCGATAGAGATTCGTGACCGCGCCAGGATAGGCCGCCTTGATGTCGCGACAGCTCTGGCAGAACGAACCGCCCGCGCATGGCAGCTCACACGGCCTGGCGACGTCGATGATCGGGGTCAAGCACGCTTCGGGGATGGAAGCGTCGATCGGCGCGACCGCGTCGGGCGCCGCGGCCTCCTCCGTCGTGATGGTGGCGCCCCCGTCCTGCGCGCCGCCGTCCGTCGTCGAGGCGGGCGCGCTGTCGGCACCGAAGCGCCCGCAGGCGGCGGCGAGGACCAACGCGCCCGTGCCTGCCATCGCGAAACGCCGTCGCGCCACGAGGACATCGTAGCGCGGCTCTCGTCAGAACGGCGGAGCTTCCGCGGCCGTCGTGGGATCAGGCGCCGTCGGGCGGCGGGTGAGGCGCTCCGCGATCTTCGCCTTGAGCGCCGCGAGCTGCTCCTTGTGCGAATAGAGGAGGAGGCCCAGCAGCACGAGCCACACGAGCTGGAGCGCGCCGAGGAACGTGCTCGTCACGTAGAACACGCGCGGCTCGAAGGGGCGCTCGTTCGAGACGAGCTGACGTGACGTCATCACGTAGCGCTCGGAGGTGGGGAACGAGAGGGACACGGGCGTGATGTCCGACTTCGGATCGCCGTGCGTGATGTGGTCGTTCCCGCCGCTGGTCTCCGGCCGCGGGAGCTCCGGATGCGCGACGAGCATCGCCGTGCCTTCGGCATAGGACGGCGAGTCGCCCGTCGCGTCCGACGAGAGCACGTAGCGACCGCCGAGCAGCGTGACGACCGTGAGCACGCCGGACGCGATGAGGAGCCACGTGCTGCGGAGGAAACGCGACGCGAGGAACACGGCGCCTGCGAGGAAGAGGCACGCCGTGGCGACCACGAAGGCCTCCTTCGACACGAACCAGAGCCCGGCGGTGCAGACGCTCGCGATGGCGCGCGTCTTGCGGGTGCGAAAGCCGAAGCACGCGAGCGCGATCCCGATGACGCACGCGGCGAGATCGCTGCGCGAGAGTCCCCAGCGCACGCGATCGCCGCCGGTCACCGCGATGGGATGCACGTGCTCGGGGAGGCCCACGATCGTCTCCGCGTGGCCCGTGGTGAGCGGATAGCGCGTGGCCGGGATCTTCACCGCGCCCGCGATGGGCCAGAGCGTCGTCTCCGCGAGCGACTGAACACGGAGATCGTGCGCGCCGCTGCGGAGCGGGACGAGCAGCTCTCTCGACCCCGCCTGCGGATGGAGGATGCGCTGCGCGGCGCGGTCGGTGGAGAGGTACATCGCCTTCCCGGACGGGGTGACGAGGAGGTGCTCGAGGCCGTTGTTGTCGTATTCGATGCGCTCGTCGCTGATGAGCTCTCCGCGTCCGGTGATGGCGACGAGGCGATGGTTCTGCCGCGCCACCGCGGCGAGGACGTCGCCACGGACGAGCGAGCGCGCGTCGACCTCGAGCGACTGCCCCTTCTGGACGAGGAACACGCTCGCCCCGGGGAACGTCGGCGGGATCGGTGACTGCGTCGTCTGCACGAGCTTCGGCTCGCCCGCGACCTCGATGCGGTGATCGGGGTCTGCCTCCACGAGCCACCACTCGTAGGCGGAGCGGGAGTCGGTCGTGAAGGTGTGCGGCGCGCCCGACGCGGCGCCGGTCATGACGCCGTGGATCGTGATCTCCGCCGTCTTGCCGCTCACGGGCAGCGTCAGGTCGGAGCCCGACGCGGACCACCCCGGCGCGCCCTGCACGTCGTCGACCTTCTCGCCGTAGCGAAGCGGAAGGTGCAGCGCCCCGATGTCGTCCGCCTGCTCGGCGACGACGCGATAGACGAACGTGGTGTCCTTGCCGAAGCGGATCGAGCGCGCGAGGTTGAAGACGGGCGGCGGCTTCGGCTTCTCCGTGCCGTCGGTCATCGGATCGAAATGGAGGACGGAGCCGGTGACGCCGCTGAGGCGCTCGCCTTCGACGAGACGCCCGCTGGTGAGCTTGGCGTCGAGCGCGACGACGGGACCCTTGACGGCGAGGATCTGGTCCGCGCCGACGTGGACCTTGCCCTTGATCGCGAACGATCGCGCGTTGGTGAAGACGTAGTAGCGGTCGCCGTCGAACGAGATCTGCGCCGGGGCGCCGTTGACGGTGATGTCATCGAGCCGGACCTGATCGGGCGGCCCGAAGAGCGGGACCTTCTGCGTCTCGTTCGCGCGGACCGCGCCCTTCATCTCGAACGTCATCGTCTCGGACACCGAGCCGCGCAGCGAGAGTGAGCTGAGGAGGTAGCAGTCCTCGGTGCAGGGCGGCGGCGTATCGCGGCCGCCCTCCTTGGGCTCCTCGGCGGGCACGCCCGCGTAGAGCGTCCCGATCGGGCGCCCCTGCGCCGCGACGTCGGTGGTCAGAAAAAGGGCACAAAACGACGCGGCGAGCGCGAACGTGCCGCGCCCGGCCTTCCGAGATACCTGCATGACGGGTCCTTCTTGGGGCGCGGGCAGGCGCAGGCGCAGAACGTGCGTCCCTCGCGGCCGCCGGCCGTGTGTCCCGTCAGACCGACCACTGCGCCCGGGATTTGTTTCCGGGGCGCCGAAAAAAAGACCCTCGAGGCCGGCCGACGCGAATCGATCACCCTGGTCCGCAAGGGACCTGCCGCTGTCCACTCGGATCCTGAAACTGAAAGCGTCTTGAGACCTTTTCGGGCTGGCTGGGGGCCCAGGAAGGCGCTAACCAGACGGGCGCACGTGAATACCCTGGCCGACAAGCGAGCTTCGAGCGCGTTCGTCACGACCCTTCGTGAGGAACCGTCGACCGCATCGCTCCACGCCGCGTTCACGCAGAAGACCAGCACGGACAACGTCGTGAAGGTCGATGGTCTCGCGAGCGCCATCGCGCGCGCGGAGGAGGTCATCCGCGAGCGCGTGCGGAGCGGCAGCCGCCCGGACATCTTCGAGCAGCTCGTCGCGAGCGACGACGCCTCGGGGCCCGCGCTCTACCAGCCGTACATCCCGACGCCGATCCCGCCGCGCTCGTCGACGCTTCCGCCGCCGCCTCCGTCCACGCTCACGTCGCTCCACGCGGAGCTCGCCGCGCCCGCGCGCGTCTCGAGCTCGACCTGTTTTCCGGCCTCGATCGTCGTCCTCGATCCTCAGGCGTTCTATCACCCCCCTGCCCCGCCCGCGGCGTTCGCGCCCGCGCGTCCGCGCCGCAACGCGTTCGGCGCGTTCGCGATCGCGTTCGTCGCGCCGCTCGTCGCGGTCGCGCTCATCATCGGCGGCATCAGCGACGCGAAGGCGCGCAAGGCGGATCACGGCGTCGATACGAACGCCGTGAGCGTCACGCACACGAACGCGGCGACCATGCCGGTCAGCCTCGAGACGTCGGCGCCCGTGGTATCGCCGAGCGCGCGTATCGAACCCTCCAACCGGGTCGACGAGCCGCCGATGCTCGTCGTGGAAGTGAAGGCGCTCAAGTCCGCGCCGCAGCGCAAGTCGCGCCGCTAACCGCCCGCGTAGGGATTCTTCTCGAGCTCGTTCTTCTTCGGCGCTGGCGGCGGTGCCGGCGCCGCGGCGGGCGCGGGCGACGGCCGCACCGGCGGGCGTCCGGCCGGCTTCTTCGTCCCTGCCCGCGCGGAAGGGTGCGAGTCGACGGGCGGCGCCGTGGCCTCGAGGATCGACGCCGTGCTCGCCGCCGGCGTCGGCGTCGGCGCGATCGCGGGCTCGGGGGTCGTCGCGAGCGTGGGCGGCGGCGAGCTGAAGGTCGGCGAAGGCGGCGGCGCCCGGTGCGTGATCACGTATCCCGTGCCGAGGCCGGCCCCGACGAGCACGGAGAGCAGGAGCCCGATCACGAGGCCCGCGCGAGACTTCGGCTTCTCCTCGACGGGTAGAAGGATCGGCAGCGACGCGCTCGACAGCACCTCGAGCGGCGATGGGATCGGCGTCGCGGGAAGGGACGCGCTCGCGATCCGGACCGGTCCGGTGATCGACGACGAGGCGGCCGGCGGAAGGAGCGCCTTCGCGGCTTCGTCGTCGAGCGCGAGGGTCGCCGGCTCCTCTTCGACCGGCGGAGGGACCGTCGCCGTTCGCGGCTCGGCGATGGCCTTCCGCTTCGCGCTGCGCTCGACCGGCGCCGGAACGATGCCCCGGCTCACGACCTCCGTCACGCGCTCGCCGTAGCTTCGCCACCGCGGCGAGCAGTACGGCGCGAAGGCCCTCGCCACCACACCCGCGTCGGAGCAGCGCTCCTCCCGCTTCCGCGCGAGCATCTGCTCGATGATGAGCTTGTCGACCGCCTCCGGCACCTGGACATGGTGCTCGCGGAGGCGCTTCGGGTTGCCTTCGAGGATCGCGGCGAGGACCTCGCCCGTCGTCTCGCCCGGGAACGGGAACTGCGTCGAGAGCAGGCGATACGCGACGACGCCGAGCGACCAGAGGTCGGAGCGACCGTCGACGTTGCGCGGATCCTTCACGTGCTCCGGCGACATGTACGGCGGCGAGCCGAGGAAGCCGCCGTCACGTGTACGGGTGAGGGTGCGCTCGACCTCGTTGGGGTTCGTCGCGAAGTGCTTCGAGATGCCGAAGTCGAGCACCTTCACCACCGTGCTGCCGTCGGGCAGCCGGTGCTCGAAGAGGTTCGAGGCCTTGATGTCGCGATGGACGATGCCGGTGCCATGCGCGTGCGCGAGCGCCTCGCATGTTTGCACAATACAATCAGCCACTTCGGTCAGACCGAGCTCGCCCTCGCGCACCTTCTGTCCGAAGTCCTCGCCGTCGAGGCGCTCCATCACGAAGAACGGGTTGCCGTTCAGCTGGCCCACGTCGAGCACGCGCACGACGTGCTCGCTGTCGATCTTCATCGAGAGCTTCGCCTCACGAAGGAAGCGCTCGATGTTCTGCTCGCCGACGACCTGGAGGAGCTTGATCGCGACGTCGCGGCCTTCGCGCTCGTCGCGCGCCGCGAGGACGACGCCCATGCCGCCTTCGCCGATCGACGACCCGACGCGATACCGGCTGTTCACGAGCGTCCCGGGCTTCGGAACGGACGTGCGAGCGGCCTCCATCACCCGCTCAGCGTAGCAGGACTACGGGCTCGGGCAGGGCAGCGGATAGCCGCTCACTTCATTGCACCCAGGGCTGCTCGTCGACACGGGCTGCTTCGTCGCAGAGAGCGTGGCCGGGATCACCAGCATCTTCACGCCGAAGGACATCGCATCGCACGAAGTGGTCAGGTCTCCGGTCTTGGCGGTATCGGTGGGCATGTCGGAGACCTTGCAGGCGGCCGCGCTGAACGACCTGTAGCGCTGGGCGTCGTCGAACTCCATCGACTCGCAGAGTCGAAAGCTCCCCGTTCCGAACGAGACCTCGAGCTCTCCGACGGAGTTGATGAGCTCGCCCGTGTTCGTACGACCGGCCACGAGGAGATCGGGGATCACGCCGTCCGTGATCGTGCCCATGACGATCGCGCCCTTCATCTTCGCAGGGGTCGGCGTGCTGATGAGGAACGGGACCTCGACCTCGGTGAAGCGGGCGACGAGCGTGCGGTTCACCACGTACGCCTCCGTCGACGAGAAGGAGTCGTCGCTGTCCGGCCACGCGTCGACCTTCGCCGGATTCGGACCGCCCGCGATCCCCGCGACGCGAATGAACCTCACCGACACCGCGTCGTCGTTGGCAAGCCCGTTGTAGCCCTCGATGTGGACGACGATCCCGATCTTCCCGCCGGAGACGTGGCCGTTCGCGATGTCGATCAGGTTGACGCCGCCTGCGTTCGCGATCTGCTTGAAGAGGACGGCGCCGGCGTTGTCACGTCCCTTGAAGCCCGGATCGTCGCACGCGGACGTGGTTCGCTTGCACGCGTCGGGACCGGGAGTCGTCTGTCCCTTCTCCGTGAAGCACGTGCACAGGTTGTCGAGATCGAGACCGAAAGGCTCGCCCTCGTTGTTGGGCACGAGCTGTCGCATCGCGAACGTGAGCGTCGTGTCCGTCCCGCCCGGGTCGGACGCCGCGGGCTTCGCGGGCTCCCTCACGTGATTGCACTTGTCGGGATCGAGCCCCGAAGAGCCACCGGAGGTCCCGGTCGCGCCGCTCGTCGAGCCGCTCGTCTTGCCGGAGGACGAGCCGGACGTCTCTCCGGGATCCGTCGGGCTCGTCTGGAGCTCGAGGCCGTTCATGACGGTGCACGCGCCGACCACGAGGGCGATCACGGAGAGCGCGACGACCTCGCGCTTCAAAACGTCACCCCGCCCGGAACGACGCGCCACGCGGCGGTCTTGTTGCCGTCGCTCGGCGCGCTCGCCCCTTTCCAGTCCGTGAAGAAGATGGCGACGGCGGTGGTGATCACGGCAAGCCCTATCGTAGCGCCAAGCGCGATGTTCGTCCTGAGCTGAGCGGCGTTTCCGGCGTCGAAGTTCTCCTGGTTCGTCTGATCTTCCTTGAAGGCATCGGCCTTCTTGACCGCGTCGAGCCCGAAAAAGATCGTCACCGCCCCCGCGCTGGCGGTCAGCACGCCGCCGCCGAGCACGAACCAGGGCGAGATCCCCTTCGAGACCGGCTTCTCGACGATGATGACCTTCGGCTTCTCTTCCTTCTCGTGCGCCAGCGTGACGCTGATGATCTCGCCCGCCTTCACCGGCACGACCTTGCGGAGCGGTTTGCCTGCGTCGTCGGCGGTGAGCGTGTGCTCGCCCGGCGCGACGTACGAGAGCCCCTCCTTCGCCGCACCCCCATCGAGCTTCGCGCCGGTGACGTTCAGGATCTGGAGCTGGATCCGACCGACGCGCTTCTCGATCGCGGAGAGCGCCGCGTTCGCCTCGGCGCGGTTCGCGGCGTCGATGGGCGCCTCCTTCAAATAGCGCTCGAGGAGGTTGACGGCGGTGAGGTCTTCGCCGGCGCGCTGCCAGGACTTCGCCGCGTTCCAGAGCGCAGAGTGGTGCGGCTTCGTCGCGTACGCCGTCTCGAAGAGCCCCGCCGCGCGCCGGAAATCGCCCGCCTCGAACGCGCTCTGACCGTCCGCGAACGCCTTGGCCGCCTTCTTCTCGTCCGCCGACTGACTGCTGGGCGCAGCGCGCGCTACGCGCGTCACGCCGGCCGGCACGAGCGAACAAAGCGCGATGGAAAGGAAGAGCGCCCTCGAGTTCAAGTCATCGCTTCTGGTAGCCGACGCGCTCCAGCATTCGATAAAGGCTCGGGCGGGCGATGTTCGCGAGGTCGGCGGCGCGGCTCAGGTTGTTCTCCGCGCGCTGGAGGAGACGCGGCACGTATTGCTCCTCGAACCGGTCGACGACGATCTTGCGCGCCTCGTGATAGGGCAGGAGCGCGAGCTCTTCGTCGGCGCTCATCGCGACCGCCTTCGCGTGATCGAAGAGGCCCTCCTTCTCTCCGAGCGCGGCGTGGCGCTCCATCACGTTGCGAAGCTCGCGGACGTTGCCGGGCCACGAGTAGGCCGAGAGCATCGCCGCGAAATCGGCCGGCAACTCCGCGAAGGCGTCGTGCTTCAAGACGCGGAGCATGGCACGCGCGATGGGCAGGATGTCCTCCGCGCGCTCGCGGAGCGGCGGGACGGTGACCTTCACCACCGCGAGACGGTAGAAGAGGTCGCTCCGGAACTCGCCCGTGCGCGCCGCCTCCGCGAGGCGCCGGTTCGTCGCCGCGATCACGCGCACGTCGATGGGACGCGCCGCGCGACCGCCGACGGGACGCACCTCGCGCGCCTCGAGCGCGCGCAGGAGCTTCGGCTGCATCTCGAGCGGGAGCTCCCCGATCTCGTCGAGGAAGAGGGTGCCGCCGTTGGCCTCCTCGAACACGCCCTTGCGCGCCTGATCGGCGCCCGTGAACGCGCCGCGCTCGTGGCCGAAGAGCTCGCTCTCGATGAGGTTCTCCGGGATCGCGCTGCAGTCGGCGACCGCGAACGGCCCGTCGCGGCGGGCGCTCCGCTGGTGGACCGCGCGCGCGAGGACGTCCTTGCCGACGCCGCTCTCTCCTTCGAGGAGGATGGTGAGATCCGACGCGGACGCCTTCTCGAGGATCGAGAAGAGGTGGCGCATGATGGCGGACAGGCCGATCGCGTCACCGAAGCGATCGTTCACGGAGAGCGGCAGCTCGAGATCGTCGGAGCTGAGCGCGATCCCGAGGGTCGTGCCTCCCACCGTGATGGAGGTGTCGTTCGTGAGCGTGACCTCGTGGATGCGGGCGCCGCCGAGGTACGTCCCGTTCTTGCTCCCGCCGTCCTTCACGCGCACGCCGTTCTGCTGGAGCGTGAAGCGCACGTGCTCGCGGGACACGCCGGGATCCTTCAGCCGGAAGTCCGCCGCCTCCCCTACCCCGATGACGAAGCTCGGTTGGTCGATCGTGACGGACCGCCCCGCGTCCGGTCCCTTCGTCACGTGGATCGTCACGCCCTTCACCCGCGAGACGCTCGCGGGCCGGTTGACCGTCATCGTCGGCATATCGTTGCGCACGCTCGGATGATAACCCCGCGCGTGGCGTCGTGCGGCGCACATGTCATCGGTGATCTGAGAAGCCTGCGACGGCCTTGTCGCCGCGCGGAGACAGGCCCCAAGGCCTCCAGCACGTCGAGAACCGCTTATTTTCGTGCGTCGACGTGGTGTCGTGCGGCCCGCGCGACCTGGCACTCCCGGTGCTCCTGGTCTGGAGGGCGCCTCACCAATACGTGATCAACGTCAAAATCGATGAACCGACCTCGCCCCTGGATGGGTGGAGTCTACGAGGGCGCTCGCCTCGCCGAGCCTGGATCCGCCTTCCTCCAGCTCTCGGCCCTCGTTGACCTCTTTCAGGAAATTCCAGCGAGTCCGATGGTGCGAAAAACGCCGTAAATACCTGCTGGTCTCCCCGAAAAACCCACATGTAATCGTGATCTGGATTGCACGCCGCACCCGCGTCCCCACCACCGTTCGGGGAATGCCGGGATGATCGAATCGTGCACCCTTCACCGTTTAACCCAATGCTTTCAGCGATCTTTCAGGTTCGCTGTCACCGGAATGGCCTTGGCACCGCCCGTGCTCATACCTCAGACACGCAGCGACGACGCGACGTAGCCCCCGCGGTTACGCGAAAAACGTCGAAAGCTCGAAAAGTGTTTGGCGCACGTACGTGCGTCCGTGGGCGGGGTCTGTCCCCATTCGGAGGCGAAGCGATATGAAGGTCATCGACGCGCGTTGGTTACTGGCTAGCTTGGTCGCTGCCGTCGTAGCGATCACGGGCTGTGGCACTTCGGGGGAGACGGAAGGCAAGGGGTCTTCGACGCAGAAGATCCTCACGCCGGTCGCCTCGATCCAGACGCCGGCCTCCAAGGAGACGCGCGCGGCGTTCGGCATCGTCGAGTGGAAGATCTTCCGCAGCAAGTCGGACCTCCACATGACGGGCTACGACGCCAACGGCAAGGCCGTGAAGGGCATCACCACCGGCTTCGCGAAGTCGGCGAACGGCGGCGACACCGAGCTCCGCACCAAGATCAACGACGGCTCGAAGTTCAAGGCGCTCCACAACTTCCGCGCGAAGACGAACAAGGCCACGTCGAAGACCCTCGCGACGGACTCGGCCGCCTTCGTGAACGCGGCGATGACGGACGCGGGCAAGATCCACACGCTCTTCAAGGCGAAGGCGAAGACGGCGGCGAAGGCCCCGACCGCCGCCGCGACGAGCGCGCAGTGCGGCGCGGACCTCTCGGGCATCATGTCGAAGGCCCTCCAGTGCATGCAGGGCAAGGCGAACACGAAGGCGCAGCAGGCGGCGTGCATCGCGGCGGCGAAGACGGCGGCCGCTTCCTCCTCGAGCTGCAAGAGCACCGGCGCCACGACGCCGGCCCCCGCGAAGGCCTCCGCTCCGAAGAGCAGCGGCGCGGCGAAGAAGTCCTCCAACTCCTCGGCGAAGAAGAGCAGCGGCAGCAAGGGTAGCACCGCGAAGAAGGACTCCACGAAGAAGACGGACGACGCGAAGGACGACGACGACGACCTCGACGATGACGACCTCGATGACGACGACGACGACCTCGACGACGACGACCTCGATGACGATGACGATGACGACGACGACGACCTCGACGACGACGACCTCGATGACGATGACGATGACGATGACGACGACGATCTCGGCATCGACGACGTCGACAACGACGACCTGGGCGATGACGGCGAGGACGACGCCGAGTTCGACCCCTCGGAAGTGGACGACGACGACACCTTCGGTGACGACGCGGACGACCTCGATGCGGACGAAGACACCGGCGACGTCGAGGCGGACGAGGACGGCGAGGGCGACGACGAGGGCTTCGACGACGAAGCTGCGGACGAGGACTTCGACGGCGGTGAGGACTTCGACGACGACGGCGGCGGCGACTTCGATGACGGGGGCGACGACTTCGGTGACGACGGCGGCGGCGATGACGGCGGCGGTGACGAGTGATGCACCACCTCTGACGACATCTTCATGAACGACGAAAGCGCCCCGGCTCCGGCCGAGGGCGCTTTCGCTTTTTGCATTCTGCTCGATCTTTTGCGCCCTTACCGCACAGGAACGGTGCTCTTCGGGCGTCTGGATCCGTGATTCGGGCCGCCTGTTTCGAACGATTTACAGGACGTCGGAGAGCCACCCTCGTTGTGGGCAAACCTATGCCCCAATGATCTCCGCTGACTTCCGCGACCCACGTCACCCCCAGGGGTCTGGCATTCACCGTGCTGTAGGTCCCCACGGAAGCGCGGACGAGCGAATCGCCGAAAACGGCGACGCCCACTGCCGCGGTCTTCTTACGAGCCGTGCATCCGCACGCGCTCCTCGGGGTGGTCTTTGCTCTGGCGGAGGTTGGTGATGAAGATGCGGTTGTTCGGAGTCGTTGGTCTGCTCGGTGCGTTCTTCGGCACGTCGGTCCTCACGGGCTGCGCCGCCCTCGAGACGCCCGAAGGCAAGGGCTCGACGCAGTCGAAGCTCCTTGCGCCGCAGCCCGCGATCAACAGCGCGTCTTCGCAGGAGACGAAGGACAAGTGGGGCATCTACTCGTGGCGCATCGTCCGCGGGAAGAAGGACATGTTCATGACGGGGTACGACCAGAACGGCAAGGCCGTGAAGGGTCTCTCGTTCGGCTTCAACAGCACGTCGAAGGGCGAAGCGCAGCTCCACACGAAGCTCCACGACGGCAGCAAGTTCACCGCGCTCCGTGGCTTTGCCGCGAAGAAGACGCTCGCCAACCAGCCGCTCGAGACCGAGTCCCACGACTTCGTGAAGAGCGCGCTCGAGGACTCGATCCGCATCAACACGATCTTCAAGACGCAGCAGAAGGCCGCGCCGACGGCGCAGGCGGCCTGCGGCGCGGACCTCTCGGCGGTCGCGCAGCGCTCTCTCCAGTGCATGGGCGGCAAGGCGAATTCGAAAGCCGAGCAGGCCGCGTGCATCGCCGCGGCGAAGAAGGCCGCCTCTTCCGGCACCACCTGCAAGGGTCAGGGCACGACGGGCGCCGCGGCGCAGAAGGCGACGCCGGCGGGCAGCGGCGGCGCAGCGACGGGCGGCGGCGGCGCCTCCGGTGGCGGCGGCTCGGCGGGCAGCGGCGGCAACTGCGCGTGCTCGACCGGCGCGAGCGGCAAGTCCGCGGGCGGCAAAGCGGAGACCGGCGCCAAAAACGGCGAGAGCAGCGCGAAGACCGGTGAGTCGGGCGCCAAGACCGGCGAGAGCGGCTCGAAGACGGGCGAGTCCGGCTCGAAGACCGGTGAGAGCAGCTCGAAGGCGGGCGAGTCCGGCTCGAAGAACGAGACCGACGTGAACCAGCAGCAAGGGACGAACAACGCCAACGGCGACCAGACGAACGTCGGGAACACGAACAGCGGCAACACGACCACCAACAACACGACGAACATCAACGTCCCTGCCGGGAGCAAGGTCGAGGTCGACACGAAGACGGGCAAGATGACCGTCTCGCCCGCGAGCATCGACACGCCCGCCGGCGAGAAGGATCCCGCGAAGGACGGTGACCCGTTCACGCCGAAGTTCGACGCGAAGGAGAAGGCTGAGGTCGAAGGCAAGGCGGTCAAGGACGACACCGGCGCGGAAGGCGAGAAGACGGGCGAGTCCGGTGACGACGACATCACGGGCGATGACGACGTCACCGGCGATGACGACATCACGGGCGACGATGACGTCACCGGTAACGACGACATCACGGGCGACGACGACGTCACGGGCGACGACGACACCACGTTCGATCCGGCCGACGACGGCGGCGACGACGACGCGGTGGATCCGTTCGAGGCGGGCGACAGCGACGTCGAGGACCCGTTCAACGGTGAAGAGGACACGGGCGACGTGGCTGCGGACGAGGAGACCGGCGAGCCCGCGTTCGACGAGGCTGGCGGCGGCGAAGACGTCGGCGACGAGAGCGACATGGGCGGCTTCGATGGCTTCGGCGAGGAGGTCGGCGGCGACGAGGGCGGCTTCGGCGAGGACGTCGGCGGCGACGAAGGCGGCTTCGGCGGCGACGAGGGCGGCTTCGGCGGCGACGAGGGCGGCGGCGGAGACGAGGCCGGCTTCAGCGACGAGTGATCGCCGCCCGAGCCGAGCTCGCCCGAGCCGAGCTCGCCTAGAACCCACGAAGCCCTGGCAAACCGCCGGGGCTTTGCCCTTTTGTGGCCACGAAAACCGCGTTTGACGGCGGCCCTTAGCCGCGATATCCGTAGGGTCGCGAGTGAAAGGTGGGAGCCCCAATACGGTGGGCCGCCGCTCAGACTCGCAGAGGGAACCACAAAGACGGCGCGTCTCCTTTCGGAGCCGCCGCCCCCCGCCGCGAGAGGCATTCGTAACCTCGCGGCACATCAGCGAAAGACAGAACAATGACGTTCACGGAAGCAGCCGCAGAAGTGCTGCGTATCGCCGGCAAGCCGCTCCACTACAAGGAGATCACGGAGCTCGCCATCGAGAAGAACCTCCTCTCTCACGTGGGCAAGAGCCCCGAAGTCACGATGGGCGCACGTCTCGCGGCGCTCCTCAAGAAAGAGGACAAAGAGAATCCCATCGTTCGCGTGAAGCCGGGCGTCTTCGCCCTTCGCGAGTGGGACGGCAAGAAGGGTCGAGGCCGCAAGGCAGAAGCCGAAGTGGCTCCGGACTCCGGAGACGACAACGAGGGCGAGGGCGTGAACGCGCTCGAGCTCGAACGCGCGATGAGCCCCGAGGCGCACGCCGCACCGGACGACGACGACGACGAGCCGATCGAGGTGTCGGGCGAAGACGCGCTTCGCGCGGACCTCGCGGCGAGCGGCGCGGAGATGTTCGACGACGAGGACGACGACGATCAGCCGATCTTCGGCGGCCCCGCGAGCGAAGACGCCCCGCGCGCCAACGGCCAGGGCGGCCCCGAGTCACGCGGCCCTGGCGCCGCCGGCGATGCCGAAGGTGGCCGTCGCCGTCGCCGTCGCCGCCGCCGCCGCGGCGGTCGCGACAACGCGGAAGAGCGTCTCTCCTCGCCGCGTCTCGAAGGCGCGGCGCCGCGCGAAGGCCGCGAGGGGCGCGACGGCGCGATCCAGCCGACCGCGATCGTCTCCGTCGACGGAGAGTCGTCGATCGATGCCTCGCGCGATCCGCTCGCGCCGGCGCCGCGTCCGATGATCCGCGACCGCCAGCAGATCAGCGGCGGGCGGCGCGCCGACCGGCATCGACATCCCACCGGGCGAGCAGGAAGAGCTCGGCCGAGCCGATGCGACGGGTCATGATCCTCTCGGGCTTCGATCGCGCGCAGGGCCCGGTTCAGGTCCGCAGCGTCGTCGACGCGCTCGTCCGCCGTGGCCGCCTCGGCGGCGACGCGATGCTCGCCTCCGCGCAGCTCACCGCCTCGCTCCGCGCCGACAACCTTCGCCGCTCGGCGAACGGTCAGCGCCCGCGCTTCCGCTTCGGTCAGGGAACGGGGAGCGGTCCGCGCCTCGCCCTCACCGACTGGACGCTCTCGACGGACCTCGTCCGCCTCGAGGCCGAAGCGATCAGCGCCGTCGAGCGCTACCGCGAGGCCGCGCGTCGCACGATGCTCCGCAAGCTCCAGGAGCTCCCGGGTCACGCGCTCATCGAGCTCGTGCTCCTCGGCCTCGAGCGCATCGGCATGACGAACATCCGCACCGTCCGCCGCGCCGGCGCACCGGGTGGCGAAGCTCACTTCGCCGCCACGCACCGCACGGGCTCCGACGAGATCAAGACCGCCATCGTCGTCCGCAAGGACGGCCGCGAGGTCGGTCGCGAACGCGTGAGCGATCTTCGCGGCGCGCTCCACCACTACGGCCCCGCGGCCGCGGGCTGGCTCATCACGACGGGCCAGGTCCTCAGCGGCGCGCGCGAGGAGTCGGGCGCTCCGGCGGCCCCGATCGCGCTCTTCGACGGCGTGGCGCTCTGCCGCCTCCTCGAGGACAACGATGTCGGCGTCCTCCGTACGCGTCACACCACCGCGATCCCGGACCTCGAGCTCTTCGAGATCCTCCGCGGCGGCGCGGGGTAACATACCCCCGATGCGACGCGCTCTCCTCCCGACCCGAGCGTTTTTGGTTGCACTGTGCACGTTCTCCGTCGTCGTGACGGAGCGTGCGCACGCCGAGGAGAGCGCGCCATCGATGAAGCTCACGATCACACCGGCGGCTACCGGTCTCTGGACGCTTCGCATCCAGAACACGGGGGACTCGCCGGTGCGGATCCCGGCGGACGCGCGGCTCCTCTCGCTCGAGATCACGCCGCCGAACGCGCCCGTCGAGCTCGACAAGAAGACCAAGGCGCCGCTCGGCGCGCCGAGATGCGTGCTCCCGGACGACGCCCGACCCTCCACCGACGAGGGCCGCGAGCTCGTCATTCCCGCCACGCGCGGATGGTCCACGACCTTCGACCCACTCTTCATGTGCTTCGGCGCTCGCGAGCGCGCCGCGCTCGTGGCCGGCGCCTCCGTGAAGGCGCACTTCGGCTGGAAGACGCCCGCGCCCGCGAAGGGAAAGACCGCGCGCGAGGTGACACCCGCGCTAGCGCCGCCCTTCGCGGTGACGCCGGTCGGCGCGTCCGTGGGCAAGATCGCGCCGCAGAAGGAGATCGAGTCCGACGCAGTGACGCTCACCGACACGGTGACGCTCACCGACACGGTGACGGCAAAGACGGTGCCGGCCTCGGCCGCGCCCGCCTCGACCACGCCGGAAGAGGCGCCGAAGGTCTATCTGACGCTCCCGGAGACGATGGACGCCGCCAAGGGCGTCGACCTCAGCACGACGGTGACGCTCGCGAACGACGGCGATCGCCCCATCACCCTGCTCTTTCGCCCCGACATGCTGCAGTTCAGCGTGAGCGGCCCGGCTGGCACCGTCGGCTGCGGCTCGCCCCGCAACATCGGCCCGATGCGCGAGCTCTACATCACGGTCGGCTCCCGGGCGCGCACCTCGCTCTCCGTCCTCTTCACCGCGACCTGCGCGCCGGGCACCTTCGATCAGCCCGGGCTCTACCGCATGTCGGCGAAGCTCGACACGACGCAGGCCTCGGGCCGCTCCGTCAACGTGAAGACGTGGGACGACGTCGCGCAGACGAAGTCGCCGATGCTCCTTCGCGTCCGCGAACCGCACAAAGCGACGCCGCCGAGCCGGCCCAACCTGGACTGATCGAGGGACGTCGGAGCGATGCCCGCGAAGCTACCCTTCATCGCCATCGGCGAGGACGAGGTCGAGCTCACGGTCGTCGATCTCGGGGTCGCACGCGCGCTCTGGGAAGGCGTCCCGATCGGTCGTCTCCTCGCGCGCGTCCGCCTCTTTCGCGACGAGCGCGACCTCGTCGAGGAGGCCGATCGCGCGAGCGGTGCGGAGCTCAATGCGTCGTGGGACGTGCTCCTCGCGCGGCTGCTCGCGTCGTCGCCGCACGCGCTCGATCGCGTGAAGCGGGCCGTCGCGCGGCATGCGCGCGCCGCCTCCGACGAAGGCGCGACACGTGCTTCCGATCCCGCGGTGGCCGCTCTCGTCTACGCGCTCCTCAGCGCGGGCGATGCCGACGCCTCGTGTGCCGAGGGCGCGGCGGAGGCGGGGGGCGTCGAGGAGGCGGTGATGAACGCCTGCTCGCGCTTCGACGATCGCTTCGCGCGCGCGAAGGGCTTCCGCGGGGTCGCGTTCGAGGCGTGCCTCGAGCTCGCCCGCATCGCGTACGTGCCCGCGTGGCCGCTCTCGACCTACGAGCAGGTGGTCCCGGGCATGACGGCGGCGCCCGCGCAGCTCTACCCGTGGGTCGGCGAGGACGAGATCCCCGTCGAGGAGCGCCGCGCAGTGATGCTCGATCGCGTGCCGATGGAGACCGCGCTCGTCGCGCCCATCCGCGCGTCTACCATGAACGCGCGCCTGATGGCGGAGGCCGGCGACGTCGTGACCAAGCACGGCGCGCTCCTCCTCGTCGCGACGCGCGAGCCTCGCTCGAGCCGCGCCGCTCCTTCCCTGCCCCCGAACTCCTGGCAGCCGACGGGTCCGAACGCCGCGTTCAACGCCGCCACGCTCGCCGACGCGCTCGAACGCGGATCGATCACCGCACCACGCGCGCGCGTCCTCCTGAATCACGGCGGCGACACCGCCCTCGATGCGATCGGCAAGGAGATGCTCGAGGTCTCGCTGCACCCGTTCGCGAGCGCCGTCTTCGCGGAGATCCTCGCGCCGATCGCCCGCGAGCGCGACGTGGTGCGCCTCGTCTCGTACTTCGCGATCGCGCCCGATCCGAGCGCCGCTGCGCACGCGCTCGATCTCTGCGCGAACCGCGACGTCGTCGGCACCGTCCTCCGCACCTGGCTCGAGACGATGCTCCCCGCGGATGGCGCGGTCGCTGCGACGGGCGACGACCCGGACACCTCCACGGGCGCGCGCGTCGCCTCGTGCATCGCCGCCCTGCGCCCCTACCCCGCCCTCTACCAGTGCGTGCGACCGCTCTTGAAGCGCCTCAGCGAGGCACCCCCGGGCCCGGGCTCTCCGTCGACCTGAGCGCGGGAATCGGGGCGCCGACCTCGGGCGTTCCATCGGTCACATCGTGCGCGGCGCTCGCCTCCTGGTCCTCGTCTTCGTTCTCGGCCATGCCCCCGTCTCGGCTGGCTGCTCGCGTACCCCGGAGAAGACGGAGACCAGGACCGCGACCGACGTCGTGCTCGACGCCGCCGCCGATGACGCGATCGCGGTCGAGCCGAGCGGCGCCCTGGTGCTCGACGAGAGTGTGGACGGGAAGAAGACGGGAGTCCTCCGCCTGCGACCGGCCGGTGCGGGGCTCACTGGCGAGTGGAGCGATCCCACGGGCAAGCGCGCCTACCCGGTTCGCCTCTCGCCGCTCCGCTCCACGGACGCGGGCGCGGGCGCGAGCCCGAGCCCGACGTTCGCGAAGCAAGCGCGCGAATGCCTCGCGGAGGTCTCCTGTCCCGCGAGCGAGGCGGCCCGGCTCTTCGTCGCCTCCGACGATGCGAAAGAAAGCGAGCTCGAGTGCTATCGCTTCGTCGATGGCGCGGGCGCCCCGCGCGATCTGGCGCGCGCGCGCGCGTGCCTCGAGCGCCTCGAGGTGGGATCGTGCGAGGGCAGCTCCGCGTCCATGGAGCGAGAGATGCTGGCCGTGATGCGCATCGACGGCCTCGGCGGGCGCACCGACGTCACCGGTGCGCGCCAGCTCTTCGACAAGTGCTTCGACGATGTCACGAAGGACGCCGTCTTCGAGTACGCCGGCGCCCGGGAGCTCGCGCTGTCGTCGCCGAAGAAGGACGCCTGCGAGCTGGGAGGCACGACGCTCGTCTGGGAGCAGTGCGCCGCACGCAAGAGCGAGAGCGAGCGGACGCGCGGGCAGCTCGCGGCCAAGGCTGTCGCGGCCACGCTCGATCCCACCGGCAAGCACCTCTTCGACGTCGCGACCAAGGCCTACGCCGAATACGTCCGCGCGAAGATGACGTACGTCTACGACGTCTACAGCGGCGGCTCGATCCGCTACGCGCTCGCGATGGGCGAG
This sequence comes from Labilithrix sp., assembly GCA_046351255.1. GTDB lineage: Bacteria > Myxococcota_A > Polyangia > Polyangiales > Polyangiaceae > Labilithrix. The sequence continues at coordinate 80,636 of JAXLYU010000016.1, read as the reverse complement.
GAGCGGGAGCTCGTTCAGAAGCGCGCCGGCGACCTCGCCGTGTTCTCGACGCTCAAGGCGAAGCCGGCGACCGAGGCGGACGCGGTCTCGGCCGCGACGCGGGAGACGACCGCGCTCGGAAGCGACGCGAAGACCGGCAGCCCGTACGCGACGACGGAGACGACATGGCGGACCTACCGCGACGCGGAGATCGACCTCTACGTCCACGTCTTCGGTCCCGCGCAGGGCCGCGACGAGGTGCGTCGCGCGATGATGGTGATGCTCTCCGAGCGCCGCATCGCGGAGCAGCCCGCCCCGAACGTCGGCCACTAGCGCCGCCCGGCGTCGCGTCCCTGGCCGCAAACTCCTACGGCGCGTTCGAGCTCCTCGCACTCCTCGAGCGAACGCCAAGACTCGACGGCCTGCACGTGCGCGAGCGAGGCTCGTGGGTGCGCCAGGGCCGCGAGCTAGTCTAGCCTGCGAACATCGCGCGGAACATCGCGCGCGCCTGGTGCAGCTCCTCGACGAGCACCCATTCGTCCGGGCCGTGCGCTTGCTTGATGTCGCCGGGGCCGATGACGACGGCGTCGATGCCCGCGTTCGCGAGGAGCGCTGCCTCCGTCCAGAAGCCGAGGTCCATCGGGGTGCTCGCGCGCTCGCCGACGAGCGGGACGAACGACGCGTGGTCGCGCGTCGCGAAGGGCACGTTCTGGCGAATGAACGTGAACTTCGAGCCGGGGACGATCTTCGCCGCGAGCGCCTGGAGCTCCTCGAAGATCGCGGCCGAGTCCGAGCCTGGCGGCGGACGCACGGAGACGAGCAGACGGCCGTGCGGCGGGATCACGTTGAACGCGACGCCGCCGTCGAGCTTCGCGAGGTTCACGCACATGCCGGGGAAGCCCGGCGGGCCGAGCGACTTGTGCTTCGCGGCCCAGTCGTCGTACGCCACCGCGAGGCGCGAGAGCAGCGCGATGGGCGAGACCGTGGTGTCCGCGTTCGACGAGTGGCCGCCCGGCCCCTCGACCGTGACCTCGAACGCGACGAAGCCGCGATGGCGCGTGCCCACCTCGAGGTTCGTCGGCTCGCAGACGATCGCGCGCTCGAGGCCCTCGCGATACTTGCTCGTGAGGAACCAGCGCATGACGACGCTCGAGAACTCCTCGTCCCCCGAGAAGAGGATGCCGGTGTCCTTCGGACGCGCGTCGCCGAGCGCGCAGAGGATGGCGGCGGCGGCGCCCTTCGTGTCGCACGCGCCGAGCGCGTAGAGCTTGCCGTCCACGATGCGCGGCACGAACGGGTCGGCGGTCCACTCCGAGTTCGGCGGCACCGTGTCGAGGTGCGCGTTCACGAGGAGCTTCGGCGTGCCAAAGCGCGCGTAGACCCACGACGACGTCTTCAGCCCGTCCGCGCGAGGCACGTCGCCCACCGCCACTTCGTCCGGGGAGGTCGAACGGAGGAGCTCCGCGAGATGGTCCGCGATGGCGCGCTCGTTCCCTTCGTGCACATCGGTGCGGAAGGCGACGAGCTTCTCGAGGACGGCGACGGGATCGTTCATGGCGGGCATGTGTGTTTCTCGAGGATGAGCGGATCGCGCGGGGGCTGATTGAAGTCGAACGAGTCCATGAGGCTCCCCACCACCCCGTCGCGCGCGTGGGGATCGCGCTCGGTCATGAACTTCATGCCCCAGAGCTCCTCCACGAGGCGCGGGATGCTCGCCTGCTCGGTCGGCGTCTTCAGCACGAAGCCCTTCTTCGCGTAGGGCGAGACGATGATCGCGGGGATGCGGAAGCCGGCCTGGAACGTCTGCCCGTTCTTGCACGTGCGCGCCGGCGGCACGACGTGGTCGTACCAGCCGCCGTAGTCGTCCCACGTGATGACGATCGCCATCTCCTTCCACTGCGGGAGCTTCATGGCGGCGTTGACGATGTCGACGGTGAAGTTCTCGCCTTCGCACGGATGAGCCGCGGGGTGCTCGGAGACCTCGCCCGACCAGAGATGGCCGATGGTGAGGTTCGCGATCATGCCCGCCCGGAGATCCTCGAGCAGCTCGTTTTGCTTGCGATAGTGCGAGGCGTAGCCCGGATCGCTCGCGATGGACTTCACCATCTGCGAGATGGGCCCGCCGTAGTTCGCCCAGGTGAAGCCGGCCGGGAGGTGGTCGGGCAGTGAGGGGACGTCGAAGCACGGCGAGACGCGCTTCGTCGTGCACTCGTCCGGATCGTAGGACGTGATCTTCACGTCCGCGCCGGCCTTGCAGCCCGCGCCCTTGCACTCGCCGCCGTCCTTCTCGCACTTGGCGTTGTCGAGCACCATCGACTGCCCCGTCCAGAACACGGCGTGGCCCGGCGTGCTCGGCCCGAGCGTGGTCGAGAAGAGGTGATCGGCGAGCACGAAGTTACGTGCATACTGCCAGTAATTCGGGATCTGCTTCTCGGAGTAGAAGTAGAAGGGGCGATCCGGGTCCTTCGCGCCGAAGCCGTTCATCTTGCCCTTCGCGTATGCCGTCTGGCCGCACGCGTTCGAATGGCAGATGTCCTTCATCAGCTCGGTGGGGGCCTGCTTGCGTGTGATCTTGGTGCCGTTCGCGAGCGTCGCGGTCCTGCTGCTCTCGGCGCCGGGGAAGTCGGTGAAGTAGTTGTCGAACGTGTGGTTCTCTTTGACGAGGACCAGCACGTACCGGATCTTCGACGGGATGCCGGTGCCACCGTCCTCGTGCGTCGGTGGCGCGCCGCTGTCCTCGTCGAGCCCGTCCTTGGCGTCCTCGTTGTCGTCCTCGTTCTCGCCCGCGCTCGGGGTGAAGGACTGGGCGGGCGACGGGCTGGACTTGCTGCACGCCGCGCCGGCGACCAGGGCGACCGCTGTTAAGGAGAGGGCCAGGGTGATGCGGCGCACGACGAGCACTCTATCTGCTGGTTAATGCGAGGATTGTCTGTTTTCGCGGGTGGGCGAACTCCTACACCTGGAGCCATTTTCCTACATTGGACGCGGTTGAGACGCGATTCAAGGGGAGATGCCAGACAGGTTGAGGGGCGATGAAACAGCTTCGTCTTCTTGCGTGCGCGGGTGTCCTCGCGGTCCTGGCGGCCTGCACGAGCGAGCAGAAGACGAGCGAGACGACGGGCGAAGAGGCGTCGAGCAACGCGATCGAGGTGTCGGAGATCCCCGCCGCCGCGCTCGCGGAGGTGAAGAAAGAGACCGGTCGAGACGGCGTGAGTGCGCGTCCGATCTACGAGCCCGGCTCGTTCGAGCCGGCGTACTACGAGGTGCAGCTCGGGCCGGGCTGGGCCGTCGTCCGGGCGCCGAGCGAGACCAACCCCGAGGCGCACGTGGTCGAGTGGGGCACGAGCGGTCGCAGCCCGACGGAGCGGCTCGACCTCGGCGCGCGCGCCGCGATGAAGCGCGTGTATCGCCTCGACACGGCGGTCTACGTGGCGGTCGATCCGCTCGGCAAGGCGGTCGGTCGATCGACGAAGAGCCTCGTGAAGATCGATCGCTCCGGCGACGAGCCGAAGTTCATCGAGGTGACGAACGACGAGGCCCTCGTGACCTGGCGCGCGGAGCGCTCCAACCTCGTCGCTGCGCAGCGGAAGAACGCGGGCCGCGACCTCCTCCGCACGCAGGACACGCCGCTCATCGGCTCCACGCCCCCGGAGAAGACGTGCGCCGTGAAGGGCGACGTCCCGAGCTACACGCAGCTCTCGCCCGGCGAGGGTCCGAACACGACGAGCTGCGCGAGCGGCTGCGGTCCGACCGCCTGGGCCACCGTCTTCGGCTGGGCCTCGCGGCGCGCCGCGGAAGACACCGGATTCGCGGGCCTCTTCTCCGCGCCGGCGCCGCTCACGATGTCGCCGGAGATCGGCCAGCTCTCGATGGACCTCAACCACCTCGTCCACACGATGTGCGTCGGCGATCAGGGCGCGACCACGCCGTGGAGCATGGCGGAGGTGAAGCGCTGGGTGTCCGCACGCGCGCCCAACGTCACGGTGGAGCAGCGCTACAACTTCCTCATGACGCCCGACCCCGCCATTCGCGACGCCACGGTCGACGTGCTCTGCGACGGCCGCCCCGCCATCGTCGGCATCGGCTCGCTCTTCGGCGGCGACGGCCACTACCCCATCGCAAAGGGCTATTCGAACGGCAAGTTCGAGCTCGAGATGGGCTGGGGCGGCGACGGCAACGGCTGGTACGACGCGAACACCTGGTACGTCGGTACCATCAAGCACTGAGTGCCCGAAGACCTCTCGAAGCTGCCTCTGAAGTCGCTGGAGCTCCCGACCAAGACGGTCGGGAAGCTGAAGCCGCTCGCCCTGAAGACGGTCGCCGATCTCTACGCGACGCCGCTCGAGCGCCTCGTGGAGCTCGGGCTCCTGCAACGTGAGCTCGAGGAGATCGCCGAGGCCGCGCCCGACTTCGGGGTGACCTGGCGCTCGAAGGCGGACGTCGCGAAGGCGTTCGGACCGGCTCCGCCCGCGCCGGCGAAGAAGAAGCCGGCGGCGACGAAGCCAAAGGCCGCCGCCAAGCCGTTGGCCGCGAAGCCTCTGCCCGAGGATCTCGCGGCCGCCCTCGCCGACGCGAGCGCGGCCCTGCTGACGGCCGCCGACATCGACGCGCTCGCGCCGCACGTCGACGAGACGGGCCGCGACTTCCAGACGCCGCCGCCGTCCGCGCGGCTCCTCCGCCTCGTCCGGCGCATGCGAATGTTCCGCGACCGATCCATCGGCGGCGCCGAGCGCTGGTACCTCGCGGCGGTCGTCGACGTGAGCCAGATCCCGCCCGAGCGCATCGACGAGGCGCCGACCTTCCTGCATCACGTCGCCAACCTCGTCTCGGACGCGCTGAAGCGCGCCGGCGTCGACCAGATGGCCCAGCAGCTCCAGGGTAGCGCCGGCATCTTCGCGCTCTCGGCCAGGACGCAGCCGATCGCGGCGCGGATCGTCGAGATGCATCATGCACGTTTCGACGCGGAGCCGATCCATCTCGGCCCGCTCGGCCCCCTCCTGCTCGTCGCCGCGGCGGGCATGCTCTCCGCGAACCTCTTCGAGGAGACGATCGCGCTCACCCCCGCGCTCGTGAAGGACGAGTCCGACATCGCGCTCGACATCGCCTGCCGCGCGTGGCTCGGCGCAGCGCGCGCGAGCGACGGCCTCGCCGCGCTCCGGAAGCGCCTCGCGGCCGACGGTATCACCTTCGTGCCGACGCTCCTGAACGGCGCGCGCCTCGCCGCGACCGCGCTCGATCCGGACCTCGCCATCTCGCTGCTGAAGCGCGCGTTCGCCCTGGACTCGAGCCCGGAGCTCCGAAGCGAGACGCTGGACGATCCGCTCTTCGAGCCGATGCATCCAGCGCCTCGGTTCGTCGCGCTCTTCCGCGGTTACCCCGCGTTCGAGAAACGCCTCCGCCGCTGACGTTACGCCAGCTTCTGCTCGAGCAGCTCCTTCACGAGCTTCGCGTTCGCGCGTCCGCCGCTCTTCTTCATGACCATGCCGACGAGCGCGCCGAACACGTTCGCGTTGCCGGCCTTGTAACGGCCGACGGCGTCCGCGTTCGACTGCAGCACCTCCTCGACGATCGGCCCGAGCGCGTCCGCGGTCGAGATCTGGGCGAGGCCCTTCTCCGTCACGATCGCGCGCGGCGACTTGCTGCCACCCGCGAACATGACCGCGAGCACCTCTTTGGTCTGCGCGTTCGAGATCGTGCCGTCCGACACGAGCGACGCGAGCTCGGTCACCGCCGCGCCGTCGAACGGCACCGCGTCGAGCTTCCGCGCCCGCATCTCACCGAGCACGTCGTTCGCGAGGAGCGTCGCCGCCGCCTTCGCCGACTTCGCGTCGACGGAGGCGAAGAGCGCGGAGAGCGCCGGCTCCTGCGCGATGACGCGCGCCGTCTCCGCCGCGAGGCCGTGCGTGTCTCGCAGCGCGATCGCCTCGGGCGTCAGCTCGATCGCCTTCTTCTCCTGCGAAGGCTTCGACACCGGCGGCGCTGGCGCCTTCTTCGACACCGGCGGCGCGGCGGCGGAGACCTGCTTCTGCCACGAGTCCTTGAGCTGCACCGTGCGGTTCAGCACGACCGGCCCGTGCTTCGTGTCTTCGTCGACGACGAAGAACCCGACGCGCTCGAGCTGGTAGTGCTCGCCCGGCTTCGCCGCCGCAAGCGAGGGCTCCGCCTTGGCCTTCGCGACGGTGAGCGACCTCGGGTTCATCTGCGTGAGGTAGTCCACGTCGCCTTCGCCGGGGTTCTCGACCGTGAAGAGGCGATCGTAGAGGCGCGCCTCCACGTCGACGGCGTGCGACGCGCTCACCCAGTGGATCGTGCCGTCGACCTTCTCGCCCGCGCGCGCGGTGCCGCCGCGCGTGTCGGGCTCGTGCGTGCAATGCACACGCACCACGTTGCCCGCCGCGTCCTTGTCCACGGTCGTGCACTGCACGATGTAGCCGTGACGCAGGCGCACCTTCTTGCCCGGAGCGAGGCGGTGCCAGCCCTTCGGAGGCTCCTCCGCGAAGTCCTCGCGCTCGATGTAGAGCACGCGCGAGAACGGCAGCTTGCGGGTGCCGGTCCGCGCCGCGCCGTCGCCCGGCTCGGTGCCCGTGGGCCAGTAGCCGGCCTCGAGCTCGTCGACGGTGTCGCCCTCCCACGAGTCGATCACGAGCTCGATCGGATTGACGACCGCCATGACGCGCGGCGAGCGCCGATCGAGGTCCTCGCGAATGGTGTGCTCGAGGAGCGCGATCTCCACCGTGGAGATGTTCTTCGCCACGCCGATGCGCGCGCAGAAGGCCCGGAGCGCCTCCGGCGTGTAGCCGCGGCGCCGGAGCCCGGCGATCGTGGGCATGCGCGGATCGTCCCAGCCGCTCACGTGCTTCTGCTCCACGAGCTGGAGGAGCTTCCGCTTGCTCATCACCATGTACGTGATGTTGAGGCGCGCGAACTCGGTCTGCCGTGGGACGTGCGGGACCTCGGTCGCCTGGATGACCCAGTCGTAGAGCTCGCGGGCGGACTCGAACTCGAGCGTGCACAAGGAGTGCGTCACGCCCTCGAAGCTGTCCTCGAGGCAGTGGGCGTAGTCGTAGAGCGGGTAGATGCACCACTTGTCCCCCGTGCGGAAGTGGTGCGCGTGCTTGATGCGAACGAGCGGGGGGTCGCGCATCTTCATGTTCGGCGACGACATGTCGATGCGGGCCCGGAGCACGCGCTCGCCGTCCTTGAACTCGCCCTCCTTCATGCGCCGGAAGAGGTCGAGGTTCTCCTCCACGCTGCGCGAGGCGAACGGGCTCACCTTGCCCGGCTCCGTGATGGTGCCGCGGTAGCTCTTCGAGAACTCCTCCTCGGAGAGGTCGCAGACGTAGGCGCGCTTGCGCTCGATGAGCAGCCGTCCGAGCTCGTAGTACCGGTCGAAGTAGTCCGACGCGTAGTAGAAGTGCTCGCCCCAGTCGAAGCCGAGCCACTTCACGTCCCGCTGGATGGCCCGGACGTACTCCATGTCCTCGGTCGTCGGATTCGTGTCGTCCATGCGGAGGTGACACCGGCCGCCGAACTCCTGCGCGACGCCGAAATCGATGCAGATCGCCTTCGCGTGGCCGATGTGCAGCCAGCCGTTCGGCTCGGGCGGGAACCGGGTGACGACCTTTCCGCCGTGTTTTCCGGCGGCAATGTCGGCGCGAATCATCTCGCGGATGAAGTCGCCAGGAGAATGTGAGCCTTCCATGGGGATAGGAAAGTTAGATGAAGGTAACCTTCTGTTCCATGGCTTATCGCCGCTGGATCCCCCCTCTGGTCGTCCTGGGAGTCATCGTCGTCGCCTGTGGCGTGGAGAGCGTGCAGGCCAAGGACTACAACCAGAGCTGCAGCAAGGACGACGACTGCATCCTCGTCGACCAGCTCATCGGTAGCGGCAATGACTGCACGATCCCTTGCGAGAAGGGCGCCATCAACCGCAAGGACAAGGAGAAGTACGACAAGGAATACACGGAGGAAGAGGGCAGCTGCACGAGTGAGAAGCGTGCAGAGTGCACCACCACCCCCGTCGCGCTCTGCAAGGAAGGCAAGTGCACACAGGGCACGCTCGGCATCGCGGACGCCGGCGCGGACTGAATGCGCGGGCCGAAGCTGCTCGTTTCGGTAGCGGTCTGCTCGATCGTCGCGTGCTCGCTGGCGGATCTCGACGGCTTCGCGGGCGGCGAGCCGACGGCGGGGCCGGACGGCGGACCGAGCGACGCGAAGGTCGTGACCACGGCGCCGGACGGCCGTGACGGGACGGCCGCGACGGAGACGGAGGCCGGCGGGCTCCCTACCGACGCCTACGGCGACGCGGTGCGCGCGGATGAGCCCGCGGCGTGGTGGCGATTCGAGGACGCGGACGGCACCCGGACCCTGGAAGACGCGACCGGCCAGCACCACGCGCAGGTGCTCCCTCGCCAGGACAAGCCCATCACCATCCAGTGGGGGATCCCGGGGATCTCGGGGAGCGCCGCCAAGCTCACGAACGCCGGCGGCTACTTCGAGGTCGGCGACGTCTTCGACTTCGCGGGTCTCTCGGAGCTCGCGCTCGAGGCCTGGGTGCAGAACGAGAGCCCGGCCGCGGAATACGAGACCGTCTTCGTCAAGCGCGTCGAGATCAGCGGCGATCCTCAGACGGGCTGGATCGTCTTCCTGCACAAGCCGGCCATGAACGTCGGGTTCCAGTTCTGGAAGGCCCAGAACGTCAGCGCCTCGACGAGCGTGGGCCCCCTCCCGCCGGGGTTCCATCACCTCGTCGTCAACGCAACGAAGCGAGCCGACGGGGTCGAGTATGCGATGTTCCTGGACGGCGAGCTCCGGGACCGCGACGGCAAGAACGTCGTCGAACAGGACGACACGACCGCGCCGCTCGCGCTCGGCTTCAACTGGAACGGCGCGCTCGACGAGATGGCGATCTACGAGCACGCGCTCGCGCCGGAGCGCATCCTCGCTCATTACAGGGTCGTTCATCCCTGAAGGTCGCCTTGGCGGCATCGCCAAGCTACTTCACGCCGACACGCGATACGTAGGTCTTCAGCGGGCTGCGCCCCGGCTCCGTGCTCCACCCGAGCACGAACCAGAGATACTCCGATGTCTTCGTCGTCGTCCGTGCGAGGCCGGGCGTGAGCACGATCGATTCGTTGCTCGCCGTCGTGAAGACCGGCTGCTCCTCGCCGAAGGTACCCGCTTCGTGGCGCACGACGAGCTCGCCGCGCTGGATCCGATGGTCGGGTCCGACGACGTTGCGCGCGAGATAGAGATCGTCGCCGTCGACGAGCGCGGCGGGGCACACGGGCGCATCGAGCCCGCCGTTCAGGCCGCAGGAGGTGACGAGCTCCGGCTCCGCCGTGTTGATGGGGAGCCGCTCGAGACCGTAGCGATCGAAATAGTAGAGCGAGCTCCTCCCAAGCTGAAGGGACTCGGGCGGGTCGATCCCCGGAACGGCCTTCAGCACGCCGTCCTCGTAGCGGTGAAGGGTTCCCTGCACGACGATGTACCCGGCGAAGCCGTCGCCGACGATCTCCTTGCAGTCGTCACCGACCGTACCCGCGATCCGCTTGCTGGGCTTGCCCTCCGGCGTGATCGACCAGATCGCGACGCGGCTGCTCTCCTCGTAGTTCCTCGTGGTCACGCAGAGAGCCTGCCCGCTCGGGGAGATCGCGATGTCCCCCGGGAGCTCCGAGACCGTGGCGTCGACGAGCGAGACCAGCGGCTCCACCTGCGACGGATCCTGGAGCGACACGCTCCACGCACCGCAGAGGCGATTGACGAAGTAGGCTCGGCCATTCGCGGTGGCGACGAGGCTCGTGAGCACGGGCAGCGCCGGATCGGGAGCTCTGCCGTCCTTCGCCAGCGCGGCGGGGCACGACCAGGGCGTCTCGTCGAACACCGGGCGGAGCGCCGTGTCGTTCGGATTCGCCGCTCGCAGCGCTTGTGGAGAGAGGTAGAAGGCGTCGAAGCCAGCTCGGTCCCGGCTGGTCGGCGCCTGCCGGTTCGTCTGCAACTTCGACTGGAACGTCGAGCTCACCTCGACGCCGACGGCCGTCGGCGTGTTCGGACGCGTCGGCTCGGGCGGATTGTGTTCGCTATTCGTGCACGCGACGAGACAGGCCCCCGAGAGGGCAACGATAAGAAAGCGCATGCACCTTTTCTGGCGCGCGTCGCGACGCGCGCAACCCGTCGTGCGTCGGTTTCAGAGCATGATCGTTTCGCTGCCCGCGACCAAGCTCCGCGTCGAGCCGCGCAGGATGATCAAACCATTCCGCGAGGTTAGCTTCGTATCGGCAGGCGCGCACATGGCATCGTCGGGTGCAATGATTCCCCAGGATACTCTCGAGCAAAGATGGCCATGGAGATCCTCCTTCGATGAGGGGTCGCGCTGCACGCAAGCTCGCCCGCGATGTCGGCTTCGTCCTCTTCCTCGCCGCCTGCGGCAGCAGCCTCGGCACGCTCGGCGTCATCGACGACGAGGACGCCGGCACCGACGCGGGACGCGACGCTATGTCCCCGGTCGACGCGAGCAGCCGCGCCGACGTCGTGGCGGACGCCGCGATCGTCGATGCGACGCCCGACGTGAGGGAGGCCGGCCCGACGCGCGGCTCGCCCGAGGGCGGACGTCCCGTCGCGCTCGATTGCGGTGACGCCGGCCGCCCGCCCGGTCAGCCCGGCGACGCGGGCGGGTGCCAGGCCGACCTCGACTGCGACGGCGGCGCCAACGGTCGCTGCAACCTCCGTCCGTTCAGCGACGGAGGTCGCGCCAATCTCTGCACCTACGACACGTGCACGAGCGACTCGACGTGCACGGGCGTCTGCGGATGCGGCGTCGGCACGGTCGGAAAGCAGAACCTCTGCCTCTCGCGGTCGAACTGCCGCATCGATGGCGACTGCGCCGGCGGCGAGCGCTGCGTCTTCAGCTCACCCATCGTGCTCCGCGTGGATCCGAGCGGCATCACGCAAGGCAACGAGGTCGGCGGCGTGAACTACACGGGCCAGGCGCTCGGCTACTTCTGCACCACCCCGGCCGATACGTGCAACGACCGTCCGGACAGCGGCCAGGCGGGCGCGTGCATCTACAACATCGACAAGAAGCGCTGGGAGTGGGGGCTCGGGCCGTGACGATCGCTCAGACCGGGATCACGCCGCGCTTCTTCGGCGCCCGCTCGACCCGCTTGTGACGCGAGAGCTCGAGGCCCCACGCGATCGCGCGGCGCGTGTCGCGAGGGTCGATGACCTCGTCGACGAGCGCCCAGCCCGCGACCTTGTAGATGTCGATGTTCTTCCGGATCTGCTCCGTGATCGCAGCCTTCGCCTCCGGCGGCGGCTCCGCACCGCCAAACAGCTTGCGTGACGCGATGCCGACCATGCCCTCCGCGCCCATGACGGAGATCTCGCCCGTCGGCCACGAGATGAGGAGGTCGGGCTCGTATGCGCGGCCGCACATGACGTAGTAGCCCGCGCCGTACGCCTTTCGCACCACGCAGGTGATCTTCGGCACCGTCGCCGCGCTCATCACGTGAAGGAGCTTCGCGCCGTGGCGGATGATGCCCGCGTGCTCGACCTTGGAGCCGACCATGAAGCCCGGCACGTCTTGCAGGAACACGAGCGGGATGTTGAACGCGTCGCAGATCTGGATGAAGCGCGCCGCCTTGTCGGCGGAGTCGTTCTCGAGGATGCCGCCGAGCCAGTTCGGCTGATTGGCCACGATGCCGACGCTGCGACCGCCGATGCGCGCGAGGCACGTGATCATGCTGCGCGCGAAGCGCGGCTTGATGTCGAGGATGTCGCCGTGGTCGACGATGGCGCGGATCAGCTTGTACATGTCGTACGGCTTGCGCGTGGACTCGGGGAGGAGGTCGAGGAGCGACTCGTCGCGCCGCTCGATCGAGTCCGTCACCGGCAGATCCGGCGGGCCCTCGTCGCAGCTCGACGGCATGAAGCTCAGGTACTTCTTCGTGGCCGCGATCGCCGCCGCGTCGTCCTCGTACTCGCCGTCGCCGACGCCCGACACCTCCGAGTGGATCTTCGAGCCGCCGAGCTCCTGCTCCGTGATGTCCTGCCCCGTCACCGCCTTCACGAGCGGCGGCCCCGCGAGCGCGAGGGAGCCGACGTTCTTCACCATCGGCACGAAGTCGGCGAGGCCCGGGATGTACGCGGTGCCGGCCGCGCCCGGCCCGACCATCGCCGCGACCTGCGGGACGACGCCGCTCATGTGCACCTGCTCCCGGAAGAGATGACCGGAGCCCGCGAAGAGCGAGATCTGATCCGGATGCGACGAGCCCGGATCGATGCGCGCCCCGCCCGAGTCGATGAACCACACCATCGGCCAGCGGCCCTTGAGGCTCATGCCGCGGAGACGTGTGACCTTCTCCTCGCCGGTGTAGCTGACGCTCCCGCCCTTCACCGTGAAGTCGTACGCGGCGCAGCACACCATGCGGCCATCGACCTTGCCGAACGCACAGACGACCGCGTCCGCCGGCGGCTTGTCGGTACCGCCAGGCCCCGCGGAGAGGCCCATCTGCGTACCGTGCGCGCCGACCTCGAAGTAGACGCCGTCGTCGAAGAGGAGATTCATGCGCTCGCGCGCGGTCAATTTCCCGCGCTCGTGTTGCTTCTGGACCTTGTCCGGTCCGCCCATCTCGCGAATCTTCGCGCGTCGGGCCTCGAGGTCGGCGACCAGCTCTCTCATCGTGGGCATCGCCGAGATATTTCGCACACGAAGTATCTCGCTGACAAGGGCGCGCTTCGTGCGCTCGTTCGATACGCTGCCGGGATGAACCGCGCGGTGCTCCTGATACTCGCGAATCTCGCGCTCGTCGGCTGCGGAAAGAAGACCGGCGCCGGAAATCCCCCGCCCGAGGCCTACAAGGATTGCACCGGACCTGCGGACTGCACCGGGGGCGAGAACACCTGGTGCATGAAGATCGGCGATGCGGGCACCGGCAAGTGCTACCCGCAGCCGCGCGAGGGCCGCCCGCTCACCATCGACGGCGAGATCCACGTCGCGCCGTTCGACCGCGCCGTCGACGCGACACGGCTCCACCGCGCGGCGCAGGACGAGCACGCGAGCATCGCCGCGTTCGCGCGCACCGTCGCGGAGCTCATGGCCCTCGGCGCGCCGACCTGGCTCCTCGCAGAGACCCAGGCCGCGATGGGCGACGAGATCCGTCACACCGAGCGGACGCTCGCCGCGCTCGAGGAGCTCACGGGCGAGCGCCCGGTCCTCGGTCGCCTCGAAGCGGCGACACGCCCGCTCGCGCGGAGCGTGGAGGACTTCTTCAGGGACGTGCTCCGCGGCGGCGCGGTCGGGGAGACGCTCGCCGCGGCCGCCGCCGATCGCCGCCACGCGGAGCACCCGAACGCCCTCGACGAGATGATCTTCCACGACGAGTCCCGCCACGCCGCGCTCGCGTGGAGGACGCTGCGCTGGCTCGTCGAGCAGAAGCCGGAGCTCCGCCGGCTCGTCGCGGAGGAGCGCGACGCGCTCGATCTCGAGACCCGTACGCTCGTCTCCCCTCTCTTCGAAGCCGCGTTCGGATGAGCCGCCGCGTCGAGCTCCTCATCGCGATGAACCTCGGCCTCGTCGCATGCACGGAGAGGCCGCCGATCAACAGCGAGCCGGCCGCCCCGCTCTACATCCCGCCGATGCCGTCGCAGGCCGCCTCCGCCCCGCCGCCAGTCCCCCCTCCGCCCGCGCCCGCGCCGAGCCCCACCGTCACGACGGACGAGGACGACGACGACGACATCGGCCCGCCGTCCGTCCGCCCTCCTCCCCCGCCGCCACGCCAGACATGCCGCACGTCGAAGGACTGCGGCGGCTGGGGCTGCGTCATCCAGCCGGGAAAGAAGGTCGGGACCTGCGCGCCCCGGGTGATCCGCGGCCGCCCGCTCGTGGTGGACGGGCACGAGCATGTTGCATCTTACATGCATTTCGCGAGCGCGACCGTGACGAGCGAAGAGATCGCCCGCCTGCGAGACGGCGCACGCGAGGAGCACGCGAGCATCGCCGCGTTCGCGCGCACGATCGCGGAGCTCATGGCGCTCGGCGCCCCGACCTGGCTCCTCGCCGAGACCCAGGCCGCGATGGGCGACGAGATCCGTCACACCGAGCGAACGCTCGACATGCTCGTGCGGCTCACGGGCGAGCGGCCGGAGCTCGGACCGCTGCCGGCCGCGGTCGCGCCGCTGGCCCGGCCCGCCGCCGACCTCTTCCACGACGTCCTCCACGGCGGCGCGATCGGAGAGACGCAGGCGGCCGAGGAAGCCGAGGCCTGCCGCCTCGCGTCCACCGACCCCGAGCTCCGCGACTTCTACGACATGATCGTCGTCGACGAGTCACGCCACGCCGCGCTCGCCATCAAGACGCTCCGCTGGCTCGCCGACCACGCCCTCCAAACCTAGAAGAAGATCGCGTTCGAGACCGCGAACGCGCTGCGATCGGGGTGGAGCGGCTTGAGGTCGCCGTCGCCCTTGGCGTGGAAGACGACCCAGTGGAACGCCCTGCTCTGCGCCGGCTGGACGTCGACGAGGAGCTCGTTGCGGTGGCCCGGGCTCGCCGTGTTCTCTGCCGGGTCGATGTCGATCGTCTTCGTGGTCACGCCGTCGATGATGACCTCGAGCTTCGTGCCGACGACCCAGCTCGGCGACGAGACGACGACCTTGTACTGACCCGCCGTCGCGGTGCCGCCCGGCGTGATCCCGCCCGGGCCCTCGACCGTCATGGTGAGGCCGCCGCTGATGGTGGACGCGCCAGCGCGGAGCGTGTCGCGCACGACGCCCGGGTTCAGAAGGCGCGGATCGTCGTGGCCGAAGCGCATGCAGGTGCGCGGGTAGCCGACGGGGCTCGTCGAGAGCGTGTGACTGTCGCTCGAGCCGACGGCGGGCATCTTCTTGCCCGCGTTGAGGAACGCGAACCAGTCGGCGACGACGTTGTCGCGGAACTTCTCGAAGTCGCCGTCGTTGAAGACCTCGAGCGCGCCGAAGACGTCGCTCCAGAGATCCGTCTTGCTGCCCGTCAACGTGTTGCGATCGAAGCCTGCGAGGTCGAAGTAGCCCGTGTCGCCGCGCGGGTGGTTCACGATGAAGAGGGGCTGGTCACCTCGCGCCGCGATCTGTGGGAAGAGGACGGGCGGGTTGTCCTTCGTCGACTCGATCGCGCCGTTGTTCGGCGCGTCGGGCTGCACGCTGAGCGGGAACACGCCGAAGTGACCCCACTTGAACGTGGTGAGCTCCTCCGACGCGATGCCGAACGCCCACTTCTGCATGCCGAGCTGCTCGATCACCGGCTGGAAGTCGATGATGTACTCGTGCTCGCTCGAGACCGGGATCTCGAGGCCGTCCGCGAGCGCGCCCTTCACCTTCTTCAGCACCGGATCCGACGAGTCGGCGGAGTAGACGGAGTGGATGTGGAAGTCGCCGCACATCACGCCGGTCGAGTCGACGGAGTGCTTCAGCGCGGCCGTGACCTTGAAGGTCTGGCCCGCGTCGACGATGACCGGCTGATCGACGAGCTCGTACTCGTAGCCGCGCGTGACGATCACGCGATGCCCGCCGGGCGGGACCGGGAGCGAGGCACGCCCCGTGATCGCGTACTCGCGGTAGAGGCGATCGTCCGGCTCGTCGTCGAGGCCAAACGGCGCCGGTGCGCGCTTCACCGTCTTGTTCGGGATGATCTGGACGCGGACCGGGAGCGCTTCCTTGGTGTCGGCGTCGCTCGCGTCGACCTCGATCGTCGCGCGCTGCGGGAGCGTGAGGTCGACCGCGTCCGCATTCGCCGGCGTCGCCGGCGGGACCTCCCAGCCGAGGAGCGTGGGCGTGAGCTCGACGGGAGCTCCCGGCGGGACGTGCAACGTGTACGCGCCGTTCGCGTCCGTCTGCACGCGCGTGAGGTAGTTGCCGGCCGAGAGCGCGTGGACGTAGGCGCCCGCGAGCGGGCCGCCGTTTTGCTCGCGGAGCACGCCCGTGATCACGCGACCGGCGGGCTCCGCGTAGGCCGCGCGCTTCGTCTCGAGCAGCCCGTCGATGCCGGCGCCGCCAATGACGAGGTCCATGTAGTCGACCGTCTTCTTCTCGCAGCTGGCGAGCGCGTAGTTCGGCGAGTTGTAGACCTCGAGCCCCGCCACCGCGAGGAACGACTTGAAGGGTCCGAGCTGCGAGCGAAGCATCCACGAGGCGCCGCCGTTGTCCCACGCGAGGTACGGGGTGTCGCCACGGGCGCCGGTGTAGCCGCTGTTCTCCATGAACGTCTTCGAGCGCGAAGACTGGAACGAGCCGAGGTGGAGCTTGCCGGACAGATCGACCGGCTGGTTGCGCGTGCTCGCGACCGAGTACCGCATCGTGATCTTCGACGCGCCCGGCTCGAGGACGTAGTCGAGCGCGATCGGGAAGTTGTACTGATCGGGGAAGAGCGCAAGGAAGACGTCGAGCGTGGGCACGAGCTTCAACGTCCCGCTCACGCGGACGATCGCGGCCTTGCCGTCGCTGCCGTCGTTGAGGACGGAGACCTTCTCCGGCGCGACCGTCTGGAGGCCGTAGAGGAGGACGGTCTCGCCGTAGTACGAGGTCGGCTGCGGCCGGCCGTCGGGGCCGATCGGCGAGAGCGAGAGGACCTCGCCGCCGAACGGGAAGTAACCGTCGGAGGGCGACGCGCCCGTGTTCTCCGCCTCGATGTACGCCGCGACCTTGTCGTTCGCGATCACGAAGTCACCGAGGCGCGCGCGATGGCGCGTGTCCGGCGCCTGGATGATGTCCTCGGGCCGCGTCAGCTTGCCGGCGCGTGCCTGGTGCGCGGCCGCGGCGCCGAGCGGATCCGCGTGACCGTCGGTGCCGTGCGCGAAGCGGAAGTTCGGATTCGTGCACGCGTCGACGTCGGTGGCTTGCGCGTCCGGCGTCGAGTCATCCCCCGACGAGCATCCCGAGAAGGCAGCGATCGCGGCGCAGAGACCGACCAGGAGCACACGGCGCATACCTGCCATATGCCCCCGTTTCGCGGGGGAAGCTAGCGCTCAGAAGTAGATCGGATTCGAAACCGCGAACGGCTTGCGGCCCGGGTGGAGCGGCGCGAGATCGCCCTCGCCCTTGGCGTGGAAGACGACCCAGTGGTGCTGCCGGCTCGAGCCCGCGGCGACGTCGATCTCGAGCTCCCAGCGCTTGCTCCCGTCCGGGTTCGCGGCGAGCGGGACCGTCTTCACGGTCGTGCCGTCGACGATGACCTCGAGGCTCGACGGCGTGACCCACGCCGGGCTCGAGACCACGACCTTGTACTTGCCCGGCGTCGAGTCGCCGCCCGGCCAGACGCCGTCGGGGCCCTGGGCCGTCATCGAGATGCCGCCGCTGATGATGGCCGCGCCCGCCTGGAGGGCGTCGCGCACCGCGCTCGGCGTGAGCTGCTTCGGATCGTCGTGACCGAAGCGGAGGCACGTGCGGGGATAGCCGACGGGGTTGGTGCTGAGGTGGTGGCTGTCGCTCGAGCCGGTGGCGGCGATCTTGCGGCCCGAGTTCAGCATCCCGAACCAGTCCGCGACGCTGTCGTTGCGGTTCGACTCGAAGTCGGCGTCGTTGAAGACCTCGATCGCTCCGAACGCGTCGCTCCAGAGGCCTTCCTCGCCCTTGCCGGTCTCGCGCTCGTAGCCCGCGAGATCGAAGTAGCCCATCGAGCCGCGCGGGTGATTCACGATCAGCATCGGCCGCTCGGGCATCTGCGTGACCGTCGGCAGGATGGTGGCGGGCGTCTGGTAGACCCAGTCGAAGGCGCCGTTGTTCGTCGCGTCCGGGTTCGGGGTGAGCGGGAAGACGCCGAAGTGGCCCCACTTGAACGTCGTCAGCTCCTCCGACGCGAGGCCGAAGGCCCACTTCGTCATGCCCAGCTTCTGAACGATGGGCTGGAAGTCGATGATGTACTCGTGCTCGCTCGAGACCGGGATCTCGAGGCCGTCCGCGACCGCCGCCTTGACCTTCTTCTCGACGCCGTCGTCGGAGTCGGCGGAGTAGATCGAGTGAATGTGGAAGTCGGCGCACATCGAGCCGGTGGAGTCGACGGAGTGCTTCAGCGTCGCCGTCACGGTGGCGGTCTTGCCCTCCTCCGCGAGGACGGGCGTGTCCGAGAGCTCGTACTCGTAGCCGCGCGTCACGACGACGCGATATCCGCCCGGCGGCACCGGGACCTCGAGCTGCCCCTCGATCGCGTACTCGCGGTAGAGGCGATCGTCGGGCTCGTCGGTCTTGAGGCCGAACGAGGCGGGCGCCTTCGCGAGCGGCTGGTCCGGGATGATCTGCACGCGCGCGGGGAGCCTCTCGCCGGAGTCGGCGTCGGAGATGTTCACCTTGATGGTGGCGCGCTTCGCGAGCGCGAGGTCGACGCTCGTGTCGGCGTCGGTGGTGCTCCGCGCGGGCGGCACCGCCCAGCCCTTCGCGGTGGCGGTGAGGTCGACCGCGCCCGGCGGCACGTGGATCGAGTAGCGGCCCTCGCCGTCGGTGACGACGCGTGAGAGGTATTTGACGCCGGCGTTGGCGTGCACGACCGCGTTCGCGATCGGCCCGCCGCCCGTCTCGCGGACGACGCCGTGGATCTCACGCCACGCCGCCTCGCCGAAGTCCTTCCGCTTCGCCTCCTGGAGCCCGTCGACGCCGGAGCCGATGACGAGGTCCATGTAGTCGACGGTCCGCTTCTGACAGGGCGTCAACGCGATGGGCGGCGCCTGGTAGGCCTCGAGGCCGTTCGTGGCGAGGAACGTCTTCACCTGACCGAGGCGCGTGCGGAGCATGAAGGACGCGTCACCCTCCTCCCACGCCACGAAGTTGCGCGGGCCGTTCAAGGCCGCGAAGCCGGTGAACTCGCTGAACGTCTGCGTGCGCGACGCCTGGAAGACGCCGAGGTGTGTACGGTTGGCGAAGCTGACCGCGGCGTTGCGCGTGTTCGCGAGCGAGTAGCGCATCGTCACGTGCGATGCGCCGGGCTCGAGGATGTAGTCGATCGCGGCCGGGAAGCCGTACTGATCGGGGAAGAACGTCACGAACGCGTCGAGCGAGCCGATCATCTTCAGCACGCCGGAGGCGCGAACGATGGCGGGGCCGCCGTCGCTGCCGTCGGCGAGGACGGTCACCTGATCGGGCGCGATCGTCTGCAGGCCGAACATGAGCACCGTCTCGCCGTAGTGCGAGATGGGCCGCGGGCGACCGTCGCTGCCGATGGGCTCGGTCGCGAGCACCTCACCGCCGTACGGGAAGTAGCCGTCCGAGCGCTGACCATCGCCGGCGGCTTCGATGTAAACTGCAACCTTGTCGTTCGCGAGCACGAAGTCGCCGAGGCGGACCTTGTGGCGCGCGTCGGCGGGCTGGAGGAGGTCCGCCAGCTTCGTGAGCTTTCCGGCGCGAGCCTGATGCGCCTGCGCGGCGCCGAGCGGATCGGCGTGCCCGTTCGCGTCGCCATGCGGGAAGCGGAACGTGTCCGTCACGTCGGTGCACTGCTCGATCTCGTCCGCGGCGGTTTTTGTCTCGTCGTCGCCGACGATCGCGCTGCAGCCGCCGAGAAGGGACGAGGAGGCCATCACGCCGCCCACACCGGCAGCCAGGAAGAGCGAGGCGATGCGCATCACGGACAGGTGTTGCCCAGAATTCACCCACGTGCCACCACATGTGGGCAATTGACGCACCACGTCACGACTTTTCCCCACCGCCACCGGAAAATGACGGCAAGATTGAGGGGGGTGCGGGCGTTGACGGAATCTGAAATGGCTCCCGCCTGCCACCTCGGCCCCCGCCCCGCGCGACTGGGCGTGTTGCTGGCGGTGCTCATTTCGGCGTGTGGGGACGACGACGGAGCGCCAAGACCGACGACCCCCGACGCGGGGCGCGACTCGGCGGCGCCGACGCCCACCGTGACTACCCCCACCGCCACGACCACGGCCACGAGCTCGAACGGCCCGCCGCCCGTCCCGGTCGACTGTCCGCCGGGCTCGACCATCGAGCTCGAGCCGAACGACTCGCCAGTGAAGGCGAACAAGGTCCGCGATCAGTCCTTCTGCGGCTCGCTCACGCCCGCGGGCGACGAGGACTTCTCCACGTTCGACACGCCGCCCGGGAAGAAGCTCGCGCTCTTCCAGGCCATCATCGAGGGCCCCGTCGACTTCGAGCTCACCGTGAACGGCAACCTCTACAAGCCGACGGACGTGAAGAGCTTCGAGGCCGGCACGTACACCGTCCGCGCGTTCACGAAGGACAACACCGCGGGCAAGTATCGCTACCGCGTGCAGTTCCAGCCCTGAGCCGACTCAGCGCCCCTTCCACACCGGGGCGCGCTTCTCGAGGAAGGCGGCGAGTCCTTCGCGGGCGTCCTCCGTCGCGAGGCACTCGCCGAGCCTGTCGCGCAGCATCGGGAGCGCGGCGGCGAGGTCCATGTCGTCCTGCTGCGCGAAGGCGCGGAGGCCGAGGGCGAGCGTGCTCGGGCTCTTCGAGGCGAGCGTATCGGCGAGGCGCGTGACGGCGGCGTCGAGGTCGGCCGCCGGATGGACCGCGTTGACGATGCCGTAGGCGTGCGCCTCCGCGGCGGTGAGCTTTCGGCCCATGAGCATCATGTCGAGGAGCGCGCGGCGCGGGACCAGACGCGCGAGCACCGCCATGATCATCATCGGGAAGAGGCCGACGTCGATCTCGGGCGTGCCGAGCTTCGCGTTGGTCTCCGCGATCGCGAAGGTGGAGGCGGCGACGAGGCCGAGGCCGCCGCCCATCGCATGGCCGTTCACGCGCGCGATGATCGGCTTCTCCGCGCGCACCATCGCGAGGAGGAGGTCCGCGTAGTCGCCCTTGTGCGGCGGATCGTCCGCGGACGCCATCGACGTGAAGTCGCCGCCCGCGCAGAACGCGCTGCCCGCGCCCGTGATGATGACCACGCGAACACCTGCGTCGGCGTGCGCCGCCTCGAGCGCGTAGAGAAGCTCGTTGATCATGCGCGGCCCGATCGCGTTGCGGCGACTGGGGTTGTTCAAGGTGAGGACGCGCACCCCGCGCTCGTCGGCGATCTCGACCGTGCTCATGGTTTCACCTGCTGGCGGACCTTCTTCGCGACCTTACCGAGGATCTTCACGAGATCGCGCACCTCGCTCGCGGAGAGGTCCTCGAGGGCGCTGCGGAAGATCTCCATCGGCTCGACCGTGATCTCCTGGGCGAGCTTCCGGCCCTTCGGCGTGAGGCGAATGTAGACCACACGGCGATCTTCCTTCGAGCGCTCTCGCACCACGAGGTTCTCGCGGACCATGCGATCGATGATGCCCGTCACGGTGCTGTTCTGCGCGCGGATGCGCTCCGAGAGCTCGGACAGCGAGAGGTCGCCGATCTGCTCGAGCATCTTCACGACCGTGAGCTGCGGGCCGGTCAGGTCGGCGCGCCGCGCCAGCTCCTTCGTGAGGCGACGGCTCTCCGTGTAGAGGTAGACAATCGCCTCGATGACCTCGTCGACATCCGTCTTCATGTCGGCATTTATGGGCAGGACGCTCATTACTTAGCGTACGAAATATCTCCGGGAAGGCGCGCTGCGTCAACTGGGGATGAGGCCGGACGCTCCCTCCGACCGTGTCCATGCGCTCGTGACGGCGCTACGCTTCGGGAGATGGACGCCCTGGTCACACCGCGGCTGCTCCTCGAGCCGATCACGCTCGCGCAGGTCGAGGCGTGCTTCGCGAGCGACCGCAACGCGCTCGAAGACCTCGCTCGCGCGGAGGTGCCCTCCGCCTGGCCAGGCCGGGCGCTCGTCGAGCGCGCGTTCTGCGCGTCGCTCGAGGCCATCCGCGCCGATCCCGCGACGCGTCTCTGGGGCGACCGCCTCATCATCACGATCGAGAACGAGCGCCGCATGGTCGTCGGTAGCGTCGTCTTCCACGGCCGGCCCGCGGACGGCATCGCCGAGGTGGGCTACGGCGTCGAGGAGCGCTGGCAGAAGAACGGCTTCGCGAGCGAAGCGACACGCGCATGCGTGGAGTGGGCGCTCGCGCAGGAGGGCATCCTCGGCGTGACCGCGACCACACCGCCGTGGCATGCCGCATCGATCCGCGTCCTCGAGCGCGCGGGCCTCGTGCGCCTCGGCATGGAGGAGCACGAGTCGCTCGGCGAGGTCCTTCGCTTCGAGCGTCGCCGCACCTGAGCCGTGGACACGGGCGGCCGCGTGATCGCGCAAGTCGACTGAATCGCGCGGCTTTGTTGGCCACCGATGACAGCTACTCTAGAGCGTTGTAGGAGGCCCGCGAGCCATGAACGCAGTACGCCGTACCCTCATCGCTGCCCCCTTCCTTTGCCTGCTCGGTGCCACGTCGCTGCCGGCCTACTCCGACGAGCCCGCCAAGACGGAGCCGAAGGAAGCCGCGAAGCCCGCCGCGAACGAGGGCGCTCCGGCCGCCGCGGCCGCGCCCGCGAAGCTCACGGCCACGCTCGACGGCAAGACCATCACCTGCAAGGAGCAGGGCGTTCAGTCGTTCCTCGTCCGCAGCAACTGGTTCCCGAAGACGACCGACCCCGACAAGATCAAGGAGGCGCAGAAGCTCCTCCAGCAGTCGTTCAAGTACCGCACCGAGAAGTACGGGTATGTCGAGGGCTACGGCAGCCCGAACCTGAACAAGAACCCGCCGAAGTTCTACGCGAAGAGCACGAGCTTCATGGGCCTCAGCGTGATGGTCAACGAGAAGATCATCCCCGCGCTGAAGTGCGTCGAGGCCGCGCTGAAGGCGACCTCCGCGGGCAGCGAGTACACGCCGCACTCGTCGTCCGGCATCCGCTTCAAGAACACGTACAAGGGCGTCGAGGTCTCGAATCACATGTACGGCATCGCGCTCGACATCGAGCCCGATCGCAACAAATGCTGTGGCTGCGTCGCGCCCTGGAGCGACGACCCCGTCTGCAAGAAGACGACGGACGTGTGGAAGCGCATGGCGATGCCGAAGTCGTGGGTCGATACCTTCGAGAAGTACGGCTTCTACTGGCTCGGCCACGACGTGCTCCAGGACACGATGCACTTCGAGTTCCTCGGCGATCCGGACCAGATCTACGCCGAGCAGTCTGCGCCCTGACGAGCCCCGAGCTTGCGCGCGGCGGCAGAATGCCTATTGTTCGCGGCTCGTTTCGATGAGCACCGAGCGCGAACAGCACGAGTTTACGATCCCCGTCAGTGAGCTCGACGCCGGCGGCAAGGAATACAAATTCCCCGTCCGCGCCGGCTGGGTGCGCGGCGCGTTCGAAGGCCACGAGGCCACGACCTCCGGCAAGGACGGCAAGCTCGAGGTCCGCGCCTCGAAGTCGGGGCACGACGTGGTCGTGCACGGCACCCTCGAGGCCGAGCTCACCGTCCCCTGCGCGCGGTGCCTCGAGCCCACAAAGCTGCCGATTGTCACGGACTTGAGCGTGCTTTACGTCCCGGCAAGCCTGCTGAAGCAGGAGTCCGGCAGCGACGAAGAGCTCGACGCCGAGGCGGACACACTTCCCTTCCACGGCGAGACGGTCGTGCTCGATGACCTCGTCCGGGACGAGCTCTTGCTGGGGGTCCCCATGATCCCCTTGTGCTCGGAAGCGTGCCCGGGTATGTCCCCCGCCCCCACTGACAATGGTGGGGAGAGAGAAGAGGGCTCGTCCGCGGACAAGCCCATCGATCCGCGGCTCGCGCCGCTGCTCGCCTTCTCCGCCAAGAAACCGCAGTAGCTAGTCTAGGAAATCAGGAGTCTCCCGTGGCCGTCCCCAAAAGGCGTACCTCCCGTTCGAAGCGCAACATGCGCCGCGCCAACCACGACAAGGTCGTGCCGGTGCAGCTGATCGCCTGCGCGAACTGCGGCGAGCCCGTGACCCCGCACCGCGCGTGCAGTTCCTGCGGCCACTACAAGGGCCGCGAGGTCACGAAGCCCAAGGCTGCCGCCAAGGCCTAGCCCCACCGGGGCTGGCTACGGTAGTCTACGGAGAGTGTCTCTCCGCGGCTTCGCCACGGCTTTTTTTCCGGTCGCGCTGACCGCGCTCGTGACGCTCTCGTCCGCGCCGGCCTGCACCGCGACCGCCGGCGTGAGCGAGGTATACACGTCGCTCGACGGCGATGGCTCGCGCCGCCGCGACACCTTCTTCACCGACTCGACGGAGATCCATTGCATCGCGAAGGCGATGTTCGGCCGTCCTGACGTGACGATCCGCGGCACGTTCCATCGGATCCGCGAGTACAACTTCGCCAAGGATCAAATCGACGACGTCGACGCGTACTCGGCGGGCATCGACTTCCATCCCGATCGTACGGCGGACCGGAAGGAGCCCGTCACGATCGACTTCTCGTTCTCCCGGGTCGACGCGAGCGGCACGCCGAGCGACAAGGTCCCGTACCTCGCCGGAAGCTACATCTGCGAGATCGAGCTCGACGGTGAGATCGTCAAGACCGCGCCGTTCAACATCCAGTTCCCCGAGTGCCCGCTCTCCCAGCTCTCGACCGGCTCGACCTGCCTCGGGTACTTCAAGAACAAGGCGGAGTGCCCGCGAAACGGGCTGAAATCCGACAACTCGCCGCAGTGCACGTGTGACGCGAAGGGATGGCAATGCCCAACCGACGACTGAATGCTCCGGCGATGGCGTTCCTCGGCGTGGCGGCGCTCGTCGTCTGCGCGAACGCGTGCATCTTCGAGGAAGGCAAGTACAAGAAGGGCGGCCGCCTCGACACCGCCGCGAGCGTCCAGGAGTCGTCGTCCTCCGGGGGCTCCTCGTCCGGGGCCGTCCTCGACGACGATGACGACATCGGGACCACCTCGTCCAGCTCCTCCTCGTCCGGGCTGCCGGCCGACGCGGGCATCCAGTAGCGCCGGCGCGTAAGGCCAGGTGGTGACGCGACACCTTTGCGTCGCGCGGTGGCTGCGCTATTGCCCGCGTCGATGAAATTCGCGTGGCTCTTTCCCGGCCAGGGGTCGCAGGCCGTCGGCATGGCGGGCGACCTGGCTCGCGACTTCCCGGCCGCGAAGGCCGTCTTCGATCGCGCGGACGCCGCGCTCGGCGAGAAGCTCTCGAAGCTGATGCTCGAGGGCCCCGAGGCCGAGCTCACGCTCACCGCCAACGCGCAGCCCGCGATCGTGACCGCCAGCATCGCGGCGCTCGAGGCCATCCGCTCCGAGTGGGGCAGCTCGCTCGACACCCCGCTCTTCGCCGCCGGTCACTCGCTCGGCGAGTACTCCGCGCTCGTCGCCTCGGGCGCGCTCGAGCTCGAAGACGCGATCCGCATCGTCCGCGCCCGCGGCCGCGCCATGCAGGAGGCGGTCCCTCCGGGCGTCGGCGCGATGGCCGCGATCATGGGCGTCGACGACGCGACGCAGCTCGAAGCGCTCTGTCAGGACGTGGCCAGGGAGACCAGCGGCGTCGTCACCTGCGCGAACTTCAACGCGCCCGGTCAGATCGTCGTCGCCGGCGCGGCCGCGTCCGTCGCACGCCTCAACGAG
The DNA here is from genome assembly GCA_046351255.1 of Labilithrix sp. Taxonomy (GTDB): domain Bacteria; phylum Myxococcota_A; class Polyangia; order Polyangiales; family Polyangiaceae; genus Labilithrix. The sequence continues at coordinate 55,233 of JAXLYU010000016.1, read as the reverse complement.
CGCGTCGGCGAGCTCAAGGGCAAGGCCATCCCGCTCAAGGTCAGCGCGCCATTCCACTGCTCGCTCATGGCGCCGGCGGCCAAGGTCGTCGCGGCGGAGCTCGAGAAGGTCGTCGTGAAGCCCCTCGCGTTTCCGGTCGTGGCGAACGTCGATGCGAAGCCGAATCACGAGCCGTCCCGCGTGAAGGAGCTCCTCGTCCGCCAGGTCGACGGGGCCGTCCGCTGGGAGCAGGCGATCCGGGTCATGGTCGAGAACGGCGTGACCCACGCGATCGAGATCGGCCCGGGCAAGGTGCTCGCCGGCCTCGGCAAGCGCATCGCGCGCGATCTGAAGATGGTGAGCGTCGGCGACCCGGCGGCGGTTCACGCGCTGGGCGCCTTTCTGGGGCGGAACTGAGCCGGAAACGAGAAGAGGAGTCCCATGTTCGATCTCAACGGAAAGGTTGCTCTCGTCACCGGCGGCTCGCGCGGCATCGGGCGCGCGTGCTGCGAGGCGCTCGCCGAGCACGGCGCGACCGTGATCGTGAACTACGTGAAGGGCGAGGCCGCGGCGAAGGAAGTGGCCGACGCGATCGTGGCCAAGGGCGGCAAGGCCGACATCGCGGGCTTCGACGTCGGCGACACCGCCGCGTGCGAGAAGGCGATCACGGATCTCGTCGCGAAGCACGGCAAGCTCGACGTCCTCATCGCCAACGCCGGCATCTCGATCGACGGCCTCCTCCTCCGCATGAAGGACGAGGATCTCGATCGCCTCTGGCAGGTCAACGTGAAGGGCGCCCTCGCCTGCGCGAAGGCCTCGCTGAAGTCGATGATGCGCGCGAAGGCCGGCCGCATCGTGTTCATGTCGTCGGTCGTCGGCGAGATGGGCAACGTCGGCCAGACCGCCTACGCCGCCTCCAAGGCCGCGCTCATCGGCGCCGCCAAGTCGATCGGCCGCGAGTATGCGTCCCGAAACATCACCGTCAACGTCGTCGCCCCGGGCTTCATCGACACGGACATGACCAGCAACATGACCGACCAGATGAAGGAGCACCTCGTGAAGATCGTGCCCCTTGGCCGTACCGGAACCGCCAAGGAAATCGCGGCCGCGTGCGTGTATCTCGCCAGCGACGAGGCTGGATACGTGACGGGCCAGGTTCTCCGCGTAAATGGCGGGATGTACGTGTAGGGTTTTTCGCGGGTTACGTGGGGTTGCGGTCGCCAGCAAGGCTGTGTAGAAGGGCGACGACAGTAGCTCTGGTATCTACCAGGAAGGGCGAGGAATAGAGACAATGGCCCAGGACATCGGCAGCGAGGTCAAGCGCATCATCAAGGAGCAGCTTGACGTCGAAGAGAAGGACATCAAGCCCGAGTCGACGTTCATCGAGGACCTCGGTGCCGACTCTCTCGGCTTGGTCGAGCTCGTCCTCGCCTTCGAAGAAGCCTTCGAAATCGACATCCCGGACGAGGACACGGAGAAGATCCGCACCGTCCAGGACGCGATTGACTACATCGAAAAGCACGCCAAGAAGTAGGAAGTCCTCCCGAGCGACGGGCGCGGCGGGGTTCCCGCACGCATCGGTCGCTCGGCACACCTGAGTCACGGGCAGCAGCATGAACCGCGTCGTCATTACCGGCATTGGACTCGTCACGCCTGTGGGCATCGGCCTGCAGGAGTCCTGGGACGCGCTCCTTGCCGGTAAGAGCGGCGCCGGGATGATCACTCAGTTCGACGCCACCCAATACCGCGTGAAAATCGCGGCGGAAGTGAAGAACTGGGACGGCGCACGCTTCATCGAAAAGAAGAAGCTGAAGGAGATGGATCGGTTCATCGAGTTCGCGATGGGCGCGGGGCAAATGGCCATCCGCGACGCGCAGCTCGAGCTGACGGACGAGGAGCGCAACGAGGCCGGGTGCTTCGTCGGCGTCGGCCTCGGCGGCCTGCAGACCCTCGAGGCGACCAAGAAGACGATCCTCGAGCGTGGACCGGGCCGCATCAGCCCGTACTCGATCCCGGGGATCATCGCCAACCTCGCCGCCGGTCAGCTCTCGATGACCTACGGGCTCAAAGGTCCGAGCTACGCGACGACGAGCGCCTGCTCGTCGGGCGCGCACGCGATGGGCGAGGCCTTCGAGTGGATCCGTCGCGGGCGCGCGCAGGTCATGGTCACCGGCGGCGCCGAGGCGACCGTCACCCCCGTCGGCATCGGCGGGTTCGAGGCCATGTTCGCCCTCTCGCGCCGCAACGACGCCCCGGAAAAAGCGAGCCGCCCGTTCGACAAGGGACGCGACGGCTTCCTGTGCGGCGAAGGCGCGGGCATCCTCGTGCTCGAGTCGCTCGACCGCGCGAAGAAGCGCGGCGCGAGGATCTACGCCGAGGTCACGGGGTACGGCGCGTCGAGCGACGCCAACCACCTGACCCAGCCGGCGCCGCGTGGCGAAGGCGCGCAGCGTTCGATGCGCATGGCGCTGAAGGACGCGGGCCTGAACCCCGAAGACATCGACTACGTGAACGCTCACGGAACCTCGACGCCCGTGGGCGACATCGCGGAGAGCGAGGCGCTCATCGACGTCTTCAAGGCGCACGCGCTCGACAAGAAGCTCTGGGTCAGCTCGACCAAATCGATGATGGGCCACCTGCTCGGCGCGGCCGGCGCGGTCGAGAGCGCGGTCTGCGCGCTCGCCGTGTCCGAAGGCAAGATCCCGCCGACGATCAACCTCGAGGAGCAGGACCCGGCGTGCCCGCTCGACTACGTCGCGAACACGAGCCGCGAGCGCGTCGTCAAGCACACGCTGAACAACTCCTTCGGGTTCGGTGGGACGAACTGCTCGCTGATCTTCTCTCGTTACGAAGGCTGACATGCGCCTCGTCATCGCGGCGGATCACGGGGGTTTCCGGCTCAAGGCCGCGCTCGTAGAGCAGCTTCGGAAGCTCCCGGCGGGCCAGGTCGAGCTCGAGGACCTCGGCACGGACAGCGAAGCGAGCGTCGACTACCCCGACTACGCGCACCGCGTCGCGACCGGCATCGTCGACGGGAAGTGGGACAAGGGCATCCTCGTCTGCGGGACGGGCGTGGGCATGGCCATCGCCGCCAACCGCCACGCCGGCATCCGCGCCGTGAACTGCTCCGACGTGTACACCGCGAGGCTGTCGCGCTCGCACAACGACTCGAACATCCTCTCCATCGGAGAGCGCGTGGTCGGCGCCGGCCTCGCGTGGGAGATCGTGACGGCCTGGCTCGGGGAAGCCGCGGATCCGAACGAGCGCCATGCTCGTCGCCGCGAGAAGATCGAGCTCTGAGCGATGAAGTGCCCATTTTGTGGCCATCTCGAGAGCAAGGTCACGGACTCGCGCGCCGCCACCGAGGGTGACGTCATTCGCCGCCGCCGCGAATGCGAGAAGTGCGAGCGCCGCTTCACGACGTACGAGCGCGTCGAGGCGGTGCTCCCGCTCGTCGTGAAGAAGGACGGCCGCCGCGAGAGCTTCGAGCGCTCCAAGGTGCTCGGCGGCATCCGCCGCGCGTGCGACAAGCGGGCCGTCTCGCAGGAGCGCATCGAGGGCCTCGTCGACGCGATCGAGCGCGAGCTCATCGACGCCGGCGAGAAGGAAGTGGACGCGACCTCGATCGGCGAGCGCGTGATGACCCACCTCCGTCAGGTCGATCCGGTCGCGTACGTCCGCTTCGCGAGCGTGTATCGTCAGTTCAAGGACATCGACGAGCTCCGCTCCGAGATCGACAAGGTGTCCGGGGTTCAGCCGTGAGCAGCCAAGCGCCGCCAGAGCCGCAGACCGCGGGCCAGGAAGAAGACGAGCGCTGGATGGACCTCGCGCTGGTCCACGCGCGAAACGGCAAGCCTTCCCCCAACCCGCACGTCGGGGCGGTGGTCGTGAAGAACGGCGAGCTCGTCGCGACGGGCCATCACGAGCGCGCGGGGACCGAGCACGCCGAGGTCATCGCGCTGAAGAACGCGGGCGCGGCCGCGGAGGGCGCCACGCTCTACGTGACGCTCGAGCCGTGCAATCACCACGGCAAGACGCCACCATGCACGGACGCGATCGTGAACGCCAAGATCGCGCGCGTCGTCGTAGGCACGCGGGACCCGAACCCTCACGTCGATGGTGGTGGTGCGGAGGCGCTCGTGAACCGTGGCATCGCGGTGACGATGGGCGTCCGCGAGAATCATGCGCGCGTCGTCATCCAGCCGTGGGCAAAGTACGTCACGACGGGCCTGCCGTACGTCTCGCTCAAGCTCGCGCTCTCGCTCGACGGCCGCATCGCGACCCGCTCGGGGCAGTCGAAGTGGGTGACCGGCCCGGATGCACGCGCGAAGGTCCACCTGCTACGGTCGCGCTCGGACGGCGTCGCGGTCGGCGTCGGCACCGCCGTCGCGGACGATCCGCGCCTGACCGTGCGCGACACGCCGGGCGATCAGCCCGTCCGCATCGTCTTCGACACGAACCTCCGCATCCCGCTCGACTCGCGGCTCGTCCGTACCGCGAAGGAGGTCCCGGTCATCGTGCTCAGCGGTCCGGACTCGCCGCCGGATCTCGAGGCTCAGCTCGTGGACGCGGGCGTCCTCGTCGCGCACATTCCGCTGTCGACGGAGGGCCGCCTCGACATGGTGACCGCGCTCCGCTTCCTCGCTCAGCGCGGCGTCGTATCGCTCCTCGTCGAAGGCGGGGCCGAGCTCGCCGGGAGCTTCCTCGCCGGTCGCATGGCGGACGAGCTTCACGCGTTCATCGCCCCCATCTTGCTCGGGCCGCGCGGGCGCCCCGGCGCCGTCGACTGGGCCGGACCGGACACGCCGCAGCAGGCGCCGCGCATCGCATCACCGGCCTGGGAGCTCGTCGGCGAGGACGCCTACGTGCACGGCCGCATCGTTCACCCTGACTGAGCCGGGGTCGAGACCTCGAGCCGCCGTGCTAGGCTAAACGCCGATGATCCGCACCATCCTGCATTATCCGGACAAGCGGCTGAAGGAGAAGGGCCTGCCCATCGAGAAGGTCACGCCCGAGATTCAGAGGCTCATCGACGACATGGCCGAGACCATGTACGCGGCTCCGGGCGTCGGCCTCGCCGCCACGCAGATCGGCGAGAAGCTCCAGCTCTTCATCATCGACATCGCCGAGGAGGGCGCGCCGAGCGAGCTCCGCGTCTTCATCAATCCGGAGATCCTCGAGACGAGCGGTGACATCACCTGGCAGGAGGGCTGCCTCAGCTTCCCGGGCATCCAGGAGGACGTCGACCGCGCCGCGAAGGTCCGGGTCCGGGCGCTCGACAAGAACGGCAAGCCGTTCACGCTCGAGGCGGAGGGCCTGCTCGCGGTCGCCATCCAGCACGAGTACGACCACCTCCAGGGCGTCTTGATGATCGACCACATGGGCCCGCTGAAGAAGCGGCTGACCCACCGCAAGATGGTCAAGCGCGCGGAGGAGCAAGCCTCGACCTGAAGCGAGCCCCTGGATCGCGAGCCCTATGATCGCGATCGCAAACGCTGGAATTTTCCGTAAACAAGGACCTCGCAGCCCGGCTCGCCGCTTGCTGTGCGCATCCATATGCGCAGCATCGTTGCCGTTTTTGCGCTGGCTCTCGTAGCATGTGGGTCCTTCGGCGCCATCGTTCCGGAGCCCGAGGCCGACGACGACGACGCGGTGACGAAGAAGAAGGAGTCGTACGCGACGCCGATCAACGGCGCCCTTCCCGTGGACCACACGACGAACACGTCACCTGCCCCGCCTCGGCTGCCGGCCGGCGTGGCGGCCTTCCCGGGTAGCCAGCTGTTCGAACCTGCGCAGACGCCGGCGCCCGCCGTCGTCGTGCTTCACGGGAGCGAGGGTGGCGAGGACGCGGGCTACCGACTCTTCGCGGAGGAGCTCTCGCAGGCCGGGTTCGTCGTCCTCGCGCTGTGCTGGTCGGGGTGCAGCGGCCTCCCGGCTCCCAACGGTCCCTTGCCTCTCGAGGTCGTCGCGGGCGCCGGCACCTTCCTCAGGCAGTCGCCGAGCACGAATGGAAAGGTCGGCGTGTTCGGCTTCGAGCGCGGCGGCGAGGCAGCGCTCGTGCTGACGTCGATGTCCGAGAGCGCGTCGTTCGACGCCCTCGCGACGTTCGCGACGACCGACGTGGTCCGGAGCGACTGGCTCCTCGGTGGCCAGCGCATCGCGCTCGGTACGACGATCCCGGTGACGGCGTTCCGCGGCGCGATGCTCATCACGCACGGCGTCGAAGACCCGATCTGGCCGGTCATGCGTGCGCTCGATCTGGTCGAGATGCGCGAAGACGCGAGCGCGAACCTCTCCACGGAGAGCCACTTCTTCGCCGAGGGCGGCCACACGCTGACCACGACGGAGGACAAGACCGCGCTCCGCGAGGGCGCGGCGACCTTCTTCCGGGACCAGCTCTCGGGCCCATGATCGGAACGAAATCGTCTGGATCGCCGGGTCGCCGATCCTGCGCGTCACCGTGAAATTCCCGGTCTTTCGCTATGATCCAGCCGCAGAGCGCCAGGCTCGGGCTTTGCCCTACCAGGGAGCATGCGTGCTCTCACCACCGTCCTCCTGGCGTCGATTCTCGCGGCCTGCGCGTCCCCCACGACACCGACCGCCAAGAGCAACAAGGCAAAGACGAGCGAGAGCGATCCGAAGAAGCATGCCTCGGACGACTCCAGCGATGACGACGATGACAGCGAGCAGAGCTCGGCCGCGACGACCACGGGCGATGACGACGACGGTCCGGCCACCGAAGAGTCGCCGAACCCCGTCACCGGTCTCTCGTCGCTCCCCGGGAGCAAGATCTTCAAGCCGGCCAAGCTCCCCGCGCCCGCGATCGTCATGTTGCACGGCAGCGAGGGCGGCAGCGAAGGGTCGATCGAGGGCTTCGCGCAGGAGATGTCGGCGGAGGGCTTCGTGGTCCTCACCCTCTGCTGGTTCGACTGCAAGGGTCTCTCGAGCACGATCGAGCGCATCCCCCTCGAGACGGTGGTCAACGCCGGACGCTGGCTCAAGGGCACGAAGGACGTGAACGGCAAGGTCGGCCTCTTCGGCTGGTCGCGCGGCGCGGAGATGTCGCTCCTCGTCGGATCGAAGACGAACACGGATCCGTACTCGGTCATCGCGGTGCACGCACCGTCCGACACGGTCGTGGCCGCCTTCGATCCGAAGTCGGACACGGGCGACATCCTCGAGAACGGCAAGCCGGCCCCAGCCTGGACCTGGAAAGGCAAGGACCTCTTCGGAGAGCCGGACACCACGTTCGAGACGCCGGGACCGCTCATCGACGTCAACGCGTTCAAGGGCCCGCTCTACGTGAGCCAGGGCACCGCCGACGAGGTCTGGCCGGTCACGCGCGGCCGGCACGTCGTGTCGATGCGGAAGAGCGATCTCGTCACGAAGTCCCGCTTCTTCCAGGGCGCCAAACACGTCCTGACCAAGCAGGCCGACATCGTCGCGCAGCGGAACGACATCACGACTCTGTTCCACGCGCAGCTCGACGGCGGCAAGTAGCGAAGCGAGACACGTGCCGATCGCACGTATCTCGCTCCTCCTCGATGATCGCCGGATTGCGGTGAGGCGCTACTTGGTCGGCTGGTCCATCTTGGTGTCCTTGTCGGGCGTGCCCGTGCCCCACGTGGCCTTGCCACCGTAGGTGCCCTTGCCGCCCGTGGACTCGCCCGACTTGCCATCGCCGAGCGACGTGGAGTGGTTGGTCGAGTCCTGCTTTGCGTCTTGCTTCGCCTTCGGGTTCTGCTGGAGGCCCTTGTCGTCGGCCTTCTTCTGGCGCTGCGGATCGCGATCGAGCAGGTCGGTACCGCCGGACGCGAAGTCGCTGGCGACGCCCGCGTCCTTACCCTTCGCGATGTTGGAGCTCGGGCGCATGCCCGACTGGTCGGTCGTGGTGGTGTCGGTGGCAGAGCCGGTCGTCACTTGCGGCTGGACGGGCAGTGGCTTCACGGGGTCGACCGCGGGCTGCTCCGGCTGGATCTGCGCGCCGGTCGTGTTCGTCTCGCTCGTCACCGGCTCGTCCTTCTTGCACGCGACGGTGGCGAAGATCGAGAGCGAGGCGACGGCGACGAGGACACGGATGGGCTTCATATGGTTCTCCTGGGGTTCCTTCACGGGCCCAGTCGACTGCAGCGCGTGTGCCGTGCCGAGCGCGAGCGAGGAAATCCCGAGCGAGAGCGCGACTCGGCCCCTCGCTGCGAAGCGTCGCCGCCGCGAGAGATCACGCTCGAGGCGCTACTTGAGGCGTTAGCGACCCGAGCGCTTGAACATGCCCGCGTCGAGCTTCATGCCGCGGGCGGCAAGATCGTTCGCGATGCGCGGCACGACGCCGGTGGCGCTGAAATTCCCATCTCCACCGCCGGGGTCGGCGTTGAAGACGAAGAGGTCACGTGCGACGACGCCCTTCTGATCCGCGCCGCCGAGCTCCGCGATGCGCATCACGCGCAAGCGACCGTCGGGGAAGGCGCCGATCTCGACCGCGATGTCGAAGGCCTCGCCAACGACCTCACGCATGGCCTCGAGCGACAGACCGGGGCGGTGAAGCACGAGCTGGGCGACGAGGCGGTTGATGCCCTGACGAAGCGTGGGCGCGGGCAGCGCGGCGAGGACGCCGTCGTTGCCTTCCGCCATCGCGTCGACGGTCGCAGCGGCGATGCCGCCGGTGAGCTGCGTGACGATGATGCGACCGGCGCGCAGCTTCGCCGCGGCGCGCACGCCCTCCTCACCGAGCGACAGCGTAGCGACCTGCGCATTGCCGACGCCGATCTCCTCGACGTCCTGCACCACGACCGCGCGCTCGCCGTTCATGCCGCTCGAGGTCGCGAGCGCGGAGAGCATCGGGAGCGGGGCGTTACCGGAGACGAGGATGTTCGCTCGGGCGGCGATGCAAGCCTCGAGGAACTGCGCCATCCCCTTCGAGGCGGAGTTCGTACGCGCGAGCTCCTCGAACGTCGTCTCGATGCGACGCCGCTTGCGGATCGAGACGATGTGGTTCGCAGCCGACGGCGGGGCCACCGCGACGACGACGGCGCGCGGGAGGCGCCGCTCGATGACGGTCTCGCCCGGCTTCCACCCCTCGCCCGCTTGCTGCGCGAGACGCGCGATGACGCGCGCGAGCGCCTCTTCGCTGCTGAAGGCGATCGGCTCGGCGAAGGCCGTCCCGTTGCCGCCGCGGATCGTGAAGAGCTGGTCGAAGCGGACGGCGTGAATCTCGGCCACCTCTTCGTCGTCGAGGAGGGGACCGAAGGCGCCGAGGCCGACGAGCTCGCGATGCGCGTCGCGGGCGACCGCGTCGACGTCGATGCCCTCGGGCGCGGTGCCCTCGTCGCGCATCGCCGTCGCCTGCTCGCGGGCGACGCGTTCGATCTGCTGTGCGAGCGCGTCGCTCGCGTTCGGGTTGGCGCGGAGCGCGGAGAGGTCGACCGCTTCTCCGATGCGGTCGAGCAGCGTCATGAGCGCGAGGCGGCGTCCGGCCTGCGCCGGCGTCTCTTTCGGCGGCTTCGGCGGCGGCGGAGCGGTGGCGCGCCCGGGCGGGATCGACGCGGGCTGGCTCGGCTGCGGCTGCTTCGGCGGCGGAGGCGGAGGCGGAGGCTCGGGCTTCGCCTCCGGCACGATCGGGATCGGCGGCGGCGCGAGCGGCGGCGGCGCCGGCCTCGGCTCTGGTTCCTTCACCTGCGCCGCGGGCGGCGTACCACCCGCGGTCGGCACGGAGCTGCCACCGAGCGGCGGCAAGCCACCGGGCGTGAGAGGACGTCCGCCGATGACGGGCGGCGACATCTGGTTCAGCGGCATCGTCATCGGACGGATGCCACCAGACGCGCTCGCCGCGGGAGGCGCGGCCGAGTTGCGCGCGGGCGGCTTCGGCATCGCGGTGCCGCTGTCGTCGGGATCCTGATCGAGCGGATACGACGGCGACGACGAGCCCATCGACGGCGCGTTCGAGACGTTGGACGCCTGCGGTCGCGGGAGCGGAGCACCCGGCGGGTGCGTCGGCGCTTTCAGGGTGACGGCAGGCGGGTTCGGCAACGGCGCAGGCGGCCGCGGGGCCGGGGCCTGGGCGGGCGGGATCGGATCGCGACCCGCGGTTCGGATGTCTTCTTCGGGGGGAGCCTGCGTCGCGCCGGGGCTGGCCGCGGTGGCGCCCGGATCGGCCGGCGGCGGCACCGACGCGCCGGTGGCGCCGTTCGTCTCGAGCCGGAGGACGAAGTCGCCGATGTAGATCTTGTCGCCTTCGCGAACGATCGTCGCCTGCGCGATCTTGCGGCCGTTGACGTAGGTGCCGTTGGTGCTCTTCAGGTCGGTGACGATGAAGCGGCCGTCGCGGAAGAGCAGACGTGCGTGATGCTTCGAGACGTTCCCTTTCGGGAGCATCAGGTCGTTGCCCTGGACCCGACCGACGTTGATCTCGTTCTTGTCGAACGACTCCCGGCGCTCCGCCCCACCCTTTTCGCTGATGATGATCGCAAACACGCGTCGATCCCTCGGGGCCCTGCTGCAGACGTCGGACACCGACTCCACGCGGACGCGCGGGGTCGGATTTCAACGCGATTGTCAGGGCGTTACACGCTGTCTGTCAACTTACGGGCATACGGTCTGCCCCTCGCTGCAGGCTCGACGAGCTCCCGCCGCGTTTCGGACGCACAAAAGAGAAAGCTCACACGGCGAGTCCGGCTCGCGGCGTGAGCTTCGGCGTTCTATCCAGAGCGATTCGTCGGCGCGATCCGTCTTTCGGGTTCGATCAGCCGTCCGTCGGCGTACGGCGCGCCTGAACGTCGCTCGTCACCATCCCGAGCAGCTCACCGGCGAGCGCCATGACGTCCCTCTCGGCATAACCGCTCGCGCGGAGCTCACGGTAGATGGTCTTCGCGAGGATCGCGACAGCACGAGGGTCACGAGCTTCGGAAGCGTTGTCGAAGGTAATCGCCATTCTGCCAGGCGTCTCATACACGGCTCATGCCAGCCACACGAACCCCCGCAACGCCGCGTTTTGTCACGGAGTCGTCATGCAGCCGAGGGAGCGAGCCGCGTAAAGGTCTGCGCGTTTATCCATGGGCGCGAACGGGCGTACGCAGGGACAGGGCCCCGGAAACGTCGCCGAAACCTCAAATGGTTCAACGACTTCGAGGACGCCCGAAGATGCTCGAGACGAGGAGCATGAACCCGCAGAAGCACGCGACCCCCACGAGGATGCGGGTGGGAGTGCCGTCCTCGCCCCGCTCGTGGAGGTGCATGGCCGCATACCCGCTGGAGAGACCGATCGCCGTGTAGATGAGCTGGCGGCCGATGGAATAGACGGTGCGGGCCCCCTCCTGGACGCCACGAACGCGGACCTCCATCTCGCCGCGGGTGGCCCGGACGAGGTACTTGCGAAGGTCGTCCGGGAGGGTGACCGCCCCGAGCGCCATGTCCCGGACCGTCTCCATGGCCACCTTCTGCCAGTCGCGGTTTCCGAGGACGAAGTCCTGGAGGTACGGCTGGATGATCGCCATCGGGTTCAGCTCGGGATCGAGCTGAGCGCAGGACCCGTAGACGAGCAGGATGGTGCGCTCGAGGAGGACCCAGTCGCGTGGGATGTGGAACGCGCCCGAGAGCTCCTTCAGCCCGACGTTCATCTTCCGCAGGTCGAGGAGGTTCTCGAAGCCACGCTGCGGGTCGATCTTGATGTCCTTGAGGTTGAAGGACTCGAGCTTCACCTCCTCCTGGAAGCGGCGGTGGAAGTACTCGATGATCTTCTCGCTGACCGCCTCGTCGCTCGTGCGCGAGAGGAAGCCCATCTTGCGGAGCGCGCGGATGAGGCGCTCCGTGTCGCGGCGGAGCACGCCCTCGAGGAACTCCGGAATGCCCTCGCGCATCGGCTGCGAGAGCTCCGCGACGGCGCCGAAATCCAGCAGGATCAGGTTGCCGTCCGTGTCGACGAGGATGTTCCCGGGGTGCGGATCCGCGTGGTAGATGCCGTCGACGAAGATCATCTGGCAGTAGGCGCGCACGAGACGACTCGCGAGCTCCTTCTTGTCGATGCCCATCTTGTCGAGGGCGGCGATGTCGCCGAGCTTCTTGCCGTCGACGAACGTCGTGGTGATGACGCGCCTCGTGGACAGCTCGCGAAGCGGCGTCGGGAACAGGACGCGTCCCTCGGGCGAGAAGTTCTTCGCGATCTTCTCGATGTTGTCCGCCTCGAGCGTGAAGTCGAGCTCGCGCTTCAGCAGCTCCTTGATCTGCTGGTAGTAGCCGTCGAGCCCCTGCACGGGCACGAACCACTGCACGATCCCGACGATGCGCCGGATCGTCTTCAGGTCGAGGCGAACCGTCTCGTCGATGTCGTGGTGCTGCACCTTCACCGCGACGCGCTGGCCGTCCTTCGTGGTGGCCTCGTGCACCTGCCCGAGCGACGCGCTCGCGATCGGCACCTTCTCGAAGCGCGCGAAGAGCGCCGACGGCGCCTCGCCGAGGTCCTCTTCGATGCGCGCCGCGATCTCCTCGAAGGGCCGCGGCGGCACCTGATCCTGCAGCCCCTCGAGCTCGGCGCGGAAGGCCTCCGGCAGGAAGTTCGCCATGATCGAGAGCGCCTGCCCGACCTTGATGAAGAGGCCCTGCAGCTTGAGGATCGTCTCGTAGACGCGCTTCGCGTTGCGCTTGTGGATCTTCGCGATGTTCCCGTCGCGATAGTTGCGGCCGAAGAACTTCGCCTTCCAGAAGAGCCACAGGTAGCTGAAGATGACCTGAAACGTCGTGTAGTACGCGCGAACGAAGCGCCAGCGGTTCTCGCTGCGCCCGCGATAGCGCACGACCTTCCGCTCCTTGCCCGCACGAGCGAGAGCGCGTGTGGAGATCGGCGCCTCCGCGGACATGGGAAAAGCCTAGGCCCCGCGCCTGCGCGCCGCGAGCGCGAAGAGCTGATCGTGGACGACCGGGCGCGCGGTCCGGATCGCATGGTTATCGCGTGTAGGGTGCACGCGATTCGTGAGCAGCGTCACCACCGCCTGCGCCTCCGGATCGATCCACAGGCTCGTCCCCGTGAAGCCGAGGTGACCGAACGTGGCGAGACTCGCGCGATCGCCGCAGGAGGTGTACACCCCCGGCCCGGGGGCGGATTTGCCGTCGAATCCCGCGCGCAAGGTGCCGCCGGGACGCTCCGCGACAAGCCAGGACAGATCCGTTCCGGCAAACGCGCCACCGCGACCCTCGAGCGCATCGAGCACGGCGCACCCGAACGCGAGCACCCCCGAGACGGTCCCGAACATGCCCGCGTGCCCCGACCCGCCAAGGCCGGTGAGCGCCCACGCGTTTTCGTCGTGCACCTGCCCGCGCACCTCTCCGCCGCGCCAGGCGACGACCTCGGTCTTCCGCACGCGCTCCTCGAAGCGGATGCCGTGCGCGATCAGCGAGCGCGCGGTGCCGAGCTCGACGGGGACGCGGCCCGTCGAGAGCGCGTCGACGACGAGCCACTCGATCGCTTCGCCCGCGTCCCGGGCGGGGACGACCGCGCGCGCGAGCGCCTCGCCCGCGAGGATGTACCCGAGATCGCTGTAGATCGGGGCGAAGCCGCCGGCGGGGACGGCGCCGGCGGCGTCGGCGCGCCTCGCGTCGGCCACGATCCGGAGCACGGTCGCGTGGTCGACCTCACCCCCGAGCAGGATCTTCTCGTGAAGGGGCAGGTGCGCTTCGAGCCCGGATCGGTGGGCCAGCAAGAGCTCGACCGTCGCCTCCTCGCTCCGGGATCCCCTCGCCTCCTCCAGCGCCTCCCCGAGCGGGGTCTCGCGGGGTAGGCCCGATCGCGCCATGGCGACCGCCGTCATGGGCTTCGTCACGCTGGCGAGGTCGAAAATGGGCTCCGCGCCTACACCCGAGTGCCCCTGGCCGGTATCCCACCCCTGCCCCGTCCGGGTCGCCCATCCGACGGCCACATCGGGGGCGACGCCTTTCGCAACGAGGTCCCGGGCGAGGGTGGTCTCCACCCCCTCCACGCGGTCGTCTCCTGGGAAAGCGCCATCGGCCACGGTCGGATACTTTACCGAGCGGCCCCCCCACCCGTAACCTTTCCTACAGCGCAATGGCGGAATTCGTCTGGGAAGCGCGCGCTCGGACCGGAGAGCTGCGCAAGGGCGTGATGGAGGCCGACGACGAGCCGGCCGTGCAGGCCAAGCTGCGTGGCCAGCAGCTCATGCCGACGCGCATCAAGAAGAAGTCGGTCGCGTTCAACTTCAACATCGGCACCGGCGTCGATCTGAAGGACGTCGTGACCTTCACGCGTCTCTTCGCCACGATGATCGATGCCGGTCTTCCGATCGTGCAGTGCCTCGACATCCTCGGCAGCCAGACCGACAACAAGCGCTTCGCGGTCGTCATTCGCGACATCAAGGCGAGCGTCGAGCAGGGCGCCACCTTCAGCGACTCGCTGCGCCGCCATCCGAAGATCTTCGACCCGCTCTACATCAACCTCGTTCAAGCGGGAGAGGTCGGCGGCATCCTCGACACGATCCTCTCGCGTCTCGCCGTCTACAACGAAAAGGCGATCAAGCTGCGTCGTCAGCTTCGCGGCGCGATGGTCTACCCGAGCGCCGTCTTGGTCATCTTCTGCGGCGTCCTCGGCATTCTCCTCGGCTGGGTCATCCCGTCGTTCAAGAACATCTTCAAGGACCTCGGCTCCGACGACGCGCTGCCGTGGCTGACGCAGGTCGTCATCGCGGTCTCCGAGACGTTCATCTCGTACCTGCCCTTCTTCCTCATCGCGTTCGTCATCATGGGCTTCGCGATCAGCTACTTCTACAAGACTCCGGTCGGCAAGAAGCTGATCCACCGCATGTTCCTCAACATGCCGGTCATGGGTCCGGTGCTCCGCAAGATCGCCGTTGCGCGCTTCACGCGTACGCTCGGCACGCTCCTCTCGTCGGGCGTTCCCATCCTCGACGCGATGGAGATCGTCGCGAAGACCGCCGGCAACGTCGTCGTCGAAGACGCGATCATGTACGCGCGCGTGAAGATCTCCGAAGGTAAGAACATGGCGGCGCCTCTCCTCGAGACGAACGTGTTCCCGCCGATGGTCGTGCAGATGGTCGGCGTCGGTGAGCAGACCGGCGCGCTCGACGCGATGCTCAGCAAGATCGCCGACTTCTACGAAGAAGAGGTCGACGTCGCCGTCGCGGCCATGACGAGCCTCATCGAGCCGGTCATGATGGTCGGCATCGGTGGCACCGTCGGTGTCGTGCTCATCGCGATGTACCTCCCGATCTTCAGCATCGCCGGCAAGATCAAAGCGAACTGACGGGCCGACCGTGCCCGGCCCCACTCGCACCGTCGGGGACGATCGCCTCACGAATCGACTCGCGTGGATCACCGGGCTCCGGCTCGGGTTCCTCTCGCTGCTGCTCGGGATCACCGCGTTCATCTATCTGCGCGGCGCGCTCACGCAGTACCCGGTCAGCCAGACCATCGTCCTCAGCTCCATCGGCGCCGCCTTCGCGCTGACGGCGATCTACGCCACGCTGCTCCGGCGACGCGAGAACCTGCAGCGGCTCGCCGAGGCGCAGATCGTCCTCGATCAGGTCATCTGGACCGCGATCGTCTTCGTCTCGGGCGGCGCGACGAGCGGCGCGACCACGTTCTATGGCCTCACGTGCCTCGTCGGCGCGATCCTCATCGGTCTCCGGGGCGCCGCCATCGCGTCCGTGGCGGGGGTCGGCTTCTACGGGCTCCTCTGCCTCGGCTTCGGCTTCGGCTGGATCGCGCCGCCGTCGGATCAGCGGCTCGGCAACTACGTCCTCGAATGGGACGGCATCGTCTTTCCCCTCGCCGTCAACGCGCTCGGTATCGTCGTCGTCGCGCTGCTCTCGGGCTACCTCGCCGAGCGCCTTCGCCGCACGGGCGGCGCGCTCGCCGAGGCCACGGAGCGCGCGGAGGCGGCGGAGCGCCTCGCGATGCTCGGACGGCTCGCGGCCGGCCTCGCGCACGAGATCCGGAACCCGCTCGGCTCGATCTCCGGCTCCATCGAGCTGCTGCGCGAAGCGCCCGGCCTCGGCGACGAGGACAAGCAGCTCTGCGACATCATCCAGAGGGAAGCGGGCCGTCTCAATCACCTCGTGACGGACATGATGGACCTCGCTCGTCCGCGGAAGCCGGAGCCGGACGCGGTCGACGTCGCGGCGCTCGCCCGTGACGTGGTGGCGCTGGCGGCGCGCTCCGAGCGAAGCGGCGCCGGTGACGTCGCGGTGGCCTACGACGGCCCGGACGGCCCGCTGCTCGCCACGTGCGACGCGGGACAGATGCGTCAGGTGCTCTGGAACCTCGTCCGCAACGGTGTGCAGGCGACGGGTGCAGGCACCACCGTGACGGTATCGGTGCGCGAGACCGCAGGTCGCATCATGATGGCGGTCGCCGACGAGGGGCCGGGGATCGATCCCGGCGCGGAGCGGAAGATCTTCGACGCGTTCTTCACGACCCGAAACAACGGCGCTGGCCTCGGTCTGGCCGTGGTGAGACGCATCATCGACGACCACGCATCGCTCGGCGCGACGATCGAGGTCCGCAGCGGCGACCCGAGGGGCGCGACCTTCGAGGTCGGGCTTGCGCCCGCAGCCTCAACCACTAAAAGGAAAACCGAGGCCGTCGCCGCGACCACAGCCGAGGTCGCAGCATCGGAGATCCCCGCCACGGCGGGTGTAACCGCACGGCAGAAGTAACGGCAACCAGGCGAATATGCTCATCTTTTCAAGCAGACCACGTCGGCATGAATCAGGCTGCGGGGCCGACGTCCAACCGAGCAGACAAACGCTCTCCCAGGCCTTGAACCAGCCCGAGGAGACCTCAGGATATCGGGAAAAGATGCGACTTCGTCATATCGTCCGCGGCATTGCCCTCGCCCTCTCCGTCACGACGCTCTGCTTTGCGGCGTCGGCCGACACGGCTGGCGCACAGACGTTCGTGGAGACCCAGCAGGGCACGATCAAGAAGCTCGTCGAGGCGAATGCGACGAAGGATGAGCTGACCAAGGCCATCGACACGATGCTCGACTACGAGGAGATCACCCGGCGCTCGCTCGGCAGCCCGTGCCCCGCCACGATCCCGAACTGCACGAACCACTGGACGCAGCTCTCGGCGGACGACCAGAAAGAGTTCATCAATCTCTACACGCAGCTCGTGCAGAAGAAGGTCCGCGAGAACGCGCAGAAGACGAAGGACTTCGACGTCACCTATCGCGGCACCAAGGAGGCGGGCAACGACCTCAACAAGGTGAAGACGGAAGCGAAGGACAAGACGAAGCCGCGCGATCCGCCGACGCAGGTCGACTACCTCGTCAAGGGCGACAGCACGTACAAGGTCATCGACCTCGTCACCGAAGGCTCCGTCCTCTCGAAGAACTACTACGACCAGTCCCACAAGATCCTGACCACCGATGGTCAGGGCGTGCCGTACCTGAAGCAGAAGCTGAAGGACCGCATCGCGGGCAAGAAGTCCGGCTCGCAGTGACGATCACTTCGACGCGCTGACGGGGCGCTGGCAGACGAAGGGACGGGGCTCCCCCTCCTTTTCGCCCGCCACCGCGAGCTGCGTGTCGAACGCATTGATATCGAGGCGCATGAACGCGCGGCCCTTGCTCGAAGGAGCGGGCTGCGCGTTTGCCCATGGCGCAGGCCTGCTGCCGGCGTCCGCGGCGTCGACGCCGTCGTCCCAGATCCACGTCTCGCCCTTCTTCGCGAGGCCGATCCACGCCGTGAGCACGGGGTGCTGCTGGCTCGCCGGGACGAGCTGGCGGATCTCGCGGGCGAGCTCCTCGCGCTCCTCGCGCGAGTCGAACACGACGAGCGAGCCGCCCTCGTAGCTCCGGCAGAACTGGTCCGCGTCCTCCGCGGTCGCGGGCGAGATCGAGATGACGTAGCGCTTCTTCCCCGCGGTGGCGGAGAGCGTGGTGCAGAGCGGTCCGCCACAGGCCTGCGAGCGCTGTCCGACGGGCTCGCGCTCGCAGACCGTCATGACGCCCGCGTCGCCCTGATTGCATGCGATCTGCAACCATTTTCCGTCCGGCCCGGCGGCGAGGCAGTTGTGGTTGGTGCCGGAGTCGGGATCGCGTGACGGGAACTGTCCCGCATCATCGGCGCCGCTCGCGAAGCAGCCGGAGCACGTCGGCGTGTGCGGCCAGCCGGGCTCCTCGACGAACGGGGGTGTCTTGTACGCGACGAGCGAGAGGTTGTCGTCGAGGAGGAGACCGATGCGATAGGTCCCGCTGCCCACGAGCGAGCCCACGAGCCTGGCCTCGTCTTCGCTTCCGATCGTGACGACATGACCGCCCGCCGCGTTGCAGTTCGTGAGGGCGCCCTGGTAGTCGCTGGGGTCGGCGACGAAGTAACAGTGACCCGACGGTCCGATGATGCCGCCGCACGAGATGGTGCAGCTCGCGGAGCACCCGATGACGGTGTTGCCGCCCGGGTCGCAGGACTCCCCGGCATCGCTGCCGTCGTCGTTCGTGGCGATGATCCCATCTCCGCAGCCGCTGATGGGCGCGGCGGCCTCGCTGGGGACGACCACGGGCAGGTCACGGAGGTCCGGAAGGCACGCGGAGACGACGGCCACGAGCGCACAAGAGGACGCGATCCCGACCAGGGTGAACCGAACGACGTTCAGGAGACGGTCTCCAAAGTGCGGGCCAATTCGTGGAGTCTACGCGAGTGCGCGGGTGTGAGTAGCAATGGGCGCGCCATCGGATACGATCGGTCCGTGACCGCAAGGGTGACGGTGGGAGGGCGCTATCGATCGCTCTTCGTCGTGGGCAGGGGCGGCATGGGGTCGGTGGAGGCCGCCCTGCAGGAAGACGGCCCGGAGCGCGTGGTCGCGCTGAAGCGGCTCCTCCCCGACGCGGCCCGCGACCGGCGGCGCGTCGACATGTTCCTCCGCGAGGCGAAGCTCGCGGCCATGCTGAGCCATCCGAACGTCGTCACCGCGTACGACTACGGCGAGCTCGACGGCGAGCTCTATCTCGCGATGGAGTACGTGGAGGGCCAGGCCCTCTCGCGCGTGCTGCGCGTGCTGGCGGACGCGAAGAAGGACGGGGAGAACGGCCTCCCGGTTTCGGTCGTGGCCTACGTGCTGGCCGAGGTCTGCCGCGGCCTCCACGCGGCGCACGAGCTCGCGGACCCGGCGACGGGACAGGCGCTGAACCTCGTCCACCGCGACGTCTCCCCGCAAAACGTGATGCTCGGCTACGACGGCCGCGTCCGCCTCCTCGACTTCGGCGTCGCCAAGATCGAGACGGAGAACGTGACGAAGACGGGCGAGGTCAAAGGCAAGACCGCGTACATGAGCCCGGAGCAGGCGATGGGCGATCCGCTCGATCGCCGGAGCGATCTCTTCGGCGTTGGCGCGCTCCTCTACGAGTGCCTCGCGCTCCGTCGCATGTGGGGCGACGGCACCGACATGGAGGTGATCCGGAAGCTCGCGCTCGAGTCGCCGCCGAGCCTCGAGGCGACGGGCCGGAAGGCGCTCCCCGCGGAGCTCGTGACGCTCCACGCCCGCCTCGTCGCCCGCGATCGCGAAGGTCGCCCCGCGACGGCGGCGGAGGTCGCCGACGCCCTCGACGCGTTCGTCCCGGACGCCGCGGACGCGCAGCGACGCCTGAAATCGCTGCTCGACGAGCACTTCGCGGAGCAGGCGAAGGAGCAGCGCGCAAAGCTCGACTCCTCGCTCCACGACGTCGCGCCGACGCACGCAGACGCGCTCCGCGAGAGCCTCCATCCGTCGAAGCGCCCCCCTCCCCCCGCGCCCGCCGCGGTCGACCCCGCGCCCGCGCCCACGGCCGCTTCCGAGCCGAGGTCCCGCTCGCGCCTCTTCCTCGTCGGCGCGGGCGTGGCAATTGCAGCGCTCGTGGCGTGGAAGGCGTTCACCCCTCCGAGCGAAGCTCCGAAGCCGGATCCGGCGCCCGCCGTGACGAGCGCCGCGCTGCCGACCACGCCCGCGACCGCCTCCGCGCCATCCGCGGCGCTCAGCGTGGTGCCGAGCGCGGTCCCGCCGGCGGTGTCGGCGACGATCGCCCCGCCTGCGCCGCGACCCGTCACCTCGCCCGCGCCCGTCGTGGTGCGTCCGCCGGTGTCCGCGACCACGAAGCCTCCCGTCGTTCCGAGCGCGAAGCCGCCGGACCTCGACGACCATCCGTTCTGATGCGACGCGCGCTGGCGATCTTCGTCCTGGCCCTCTCGTTCGCCGCGCCGGCCGTCGCGCGCGCGCAGGACGTGCCGGCGACGGAGGAAGACCCGAGCGTGGTGAAGCTCCGCGAGAAGTTCCGCGAGGGCTTCGAGAAGTACCGCGCGGGACAGTACGGCGAAGCCATCCTCGTCTGGAACCCGATCTACAAGGAGCTCGGCCCCGCGAAGGGCTATCGCCTCTCTTTCAACCTCGCGCGCGCGTTCGACCAGATCCACGACGAGCTGCGCGCCGCCGATCACTACGAGGCTTACCTCGACGAGGTCGAGGCGCGCCTGAACACGGGCGAGACGCTCGAGCCCATGGTCCTGAAGCAGCGCGACGAGGCGAACGAGCGCATCGAGGAGCTCCGGAAGAAGCTCGCGCGGCTCCGCTTCCGTGGCGCACAGGTGCTCGTGACGGTGGACGCGGGCGAGGTCCGCCTCGGACGCGGCACCTCCTACGTCGCCGCGGGCAAGCACGCGGTGGTCTGGCGTCCGGCGACGCCCGAGGAGCAGCGCGTGGAGCTGAACGCCGAGGCGGGCGCGATCGTCGACCTCGAGGCGCCGCCGCTCCCCGAGAGGCCGGCCGCCCCCCCTCCGCCGCCGCCCGTACGGTGGGAGTCGCGCCAGGAGCATCCGTTCCCGAAGTCGCTCATCTACGTGGGCGCGGGCGTCACCGCGCTCTCCTTCATCGTGCCGCCGATCCTCTATGCGAACGCGCTCGCCACGAAGGACGAGTACGACGCGCACCCCGACGTGCCGACGCGCGACACCTATTCGTCGGAGAAGACGACGGCGTACGCGTCCTGGGCCATCCCCGCGCTCCTCGGCGGCGCGACCATCGCCCTCGCCCTCTACTGGTACTACGGAGAGAAGACGGTCCGTGTGCCCGTCACGGGCCTCGGTCCGGGCTATCGATTCTGATCCAGGACTGACGGGGCAGGGAGCGACGCGGGCGTTCGAGCTGCCCCGATGCTTGACGGCATCAACTCGGCTGAGCGACGGTGTCGAGCATGAAGTCCGGCATGACGCCGGCGGACAGGCAGAAGACTCTCGGCGGGCTGCGAGAGACCTGGACGGCCGGCTCCAACACCTCGCAGGGACGCACCGCCATCCTCGCCGCCTGCCAGAAGATGGACTCCGAGATGGCCTCGAAGTTCAACGACTCGGGCTGCAAGTAAGGACCGTGCTCGTCGCCAGCGTCGATCTTCGGTCGTCGCCCTGTCAGGGACGGCTGAAAGATCTGCTCGGCGCGTTGCTGACGTCGCTCGTCACTCGTTGCACATGGCGATGACCATGTGAAATGCGCGCTGACAGTAGTCAGCCGGTCCGCCACCGTTGGTGCAGGAATTGTGGCGTGACTTCGCGGCGCGACAGGACGCCGAGTTGTCGACCTTCGGCGCGAGCGAGCCGGTCTCTACGGCAACGTTGGGCTTGGAGTCCGATTCCGTGTCGTCCTCTCGTGTCTCGTCTTCTTGCGCGCACGCGACCAAGGAGAGACCAGACAGCAACAGACTCGCAGTGGCCATCCGCATTCGTTTCATGGAGGCGAGTTCCATCGAGCGTTTCTGTCAGCTGGATCCCCGACCCGCAATGGTCACTTTTCTACGAGGGCCGAGGATGGTGATGGCCACAGCCGCGCCAGCGAGCTCTGCGATGAGACGGTGTCGCACGCGAGAAGAATGACTATTGCGCGGCGAAGAATCCGTCTCTTAGCGTCACCAGCACCCCCAATGATGAAGTCCCGGCGGTCTTCGATGTGCGTGGCGTCCCTGCTCGTCGCGACGGGGGCGTACGCTCTGGCGTGCGTGGGCGACAGCCCCGCCGAGCCAGTCCCGGCGACCAATGCTCCTGGCACGTCATCGTCGTCCGGCTCGTCATCGTCCAGCTCGTCATCGTCGTCGAGCTCGTCCTCATCTTCGTCGTCGAGCTCGTCCTCATCTTCGTCGTCGAGCAGCAGCGGATCGATGTCCGACGCTGGAGCCGACGTCGACGCCGCGACGCCAAGACCGACCGTCGTGCAGGTGTCCGCCGGCAATCACAACGCTTGCGCGGTGCTCTCCGACGGCTCCCTCTACTGTTGGGGCGCGACGTCCAACGGGCAGCTTGGAACGATCGAGGCAACGCCCATCACCACACCAACGAAGATGCCGTTCATCGACGTCGTGGAGGCGAGTATCGGAGGTGGCTTCATTTGCGCCCGCGAGACCGACGGCACGGTGTGGTGCATCGGCGCCAACGACGACGCCGCGGTTGGCGTCGCTCCGGTCGCGAATGCAGCATGCGGTGGAGCCGCCTGCGTGACGACGCCGAACAAGGTCACGCTGCCCGCGAAAGCAGCCAAGCTCTCCGCCGGCTACGCGACGGTCTGCGTCCAGACCGTTCCGGCGCCGGGCGCGACGGGCGGCGATGTGTATTGCTGGGGCGACGCGTTTGCAGGGATCACGGGAGACGTCACCGCGGCGGTTGGCTCGGTGCAGCCGGTCCCCACGAAGATCGCGACGTTCTCGAGCGACGTCACGGACCTATCGGTCGGAAACTGGGATCGTGGTGCCGTCGGCGATCGACCGATCGCATGCGCGATTCGCGCCGACAAGACGGTGTGGTGTTGGGGGGCGAACTACCTCGGGGGTCTCGGGCATGCCGCCGGCAGCGACGCGAACGACAAGACGTGCGTGGCGCAGAACGGTTCGCTTGGCTGCAACGCGATCCCGTCGAAGGTCGCGGGGGTCGTCTCCACGGTCAGCGTAGCGACGGGCGGTACGTTCGCCTGCGCGGGCCAGTCGACGGGCGCCGCGTACTGTTGGGGCAACAATAGCAATGGATATCTCGGGTCGGGCGACACGACCGGGAGCCCGACCGCGGTACAGGTCTCCGGCCTCAACACGACCGTCAACATGACGGCGGGAGATATCAACGTCATGACCTGGGACACCGACACCAACGTGAGGGGTTGGGGCGCCAATAGCTTCGGGCAGCTCGCGCTCGGCGATTACCTCGGTGACGCGTGCCCATCGTTCTCGTGCAAGAAGTCGGCGACCCAATCCGCCGCGCTCTTCGGTACGAAGCAGGTCGAGCTACGCGCGCTCAGCGGCATCGCATTGAAGAGCGACGGCAAGGTCTACACCTGGGGCAGCAATGATTCGGGCCAGCTCGGCCATGCGCCGAACACGAATGGCGATACGACGTGCGCCATTGGTACGGGCTACTGCAACCCCACGCCGGCAGCGCTGAAGTCGCCGCCGTGGGAATGACGCGGCGACCACCGCGATCTCCGTCTCGGCTGCGAAGGCTCAGTCGACCTTCCTCGGCGCCTGCTCGTAGCGGAGCGAGACCTCGCCGACCACGATCACGTCCCCGGGCGCGAGCTTGTGCGGCGCGCTGCGCAGCGGCGTGCCGTTCACGATCGTCGGGTTCGTCGAGCCGAGGTCGGCGATCCAGAAGTCTCCCGCGCTCGCGAACACGTTCGCGTGGCGGCGCGAGACCGAGCCGCTCTTCACCTGGATCTCCGCGTCCACCGTGCGGCCGATCACGTTCTCTTCCTCGAGCTTGTACTTCGCACCCAGATCGTTGATGAGCCACGCCAGCGGCATGTCGCCCGCGATGTGCATGATGAGCTTCGAGCTCGCCTCACCGCGCGCCTTCGCCGACATCGGGACCTGCGACGTGAGCTTGCTGCCCATCGTGCTCTTTCGGTACATCGCGTACTGCTCCGCGTCGGGGCGGCGCTCGTAGACCATGACCTCGTCGACGAGGAGCTCGTATGCCTCCGCGAGCGGAGTGCCATCGTCGGCGACCCAGCCGGGGAGCGTCGAGATCATCGTCATCACGTTGCGGAGCGTCGACGCCGCCTGCGGGAAGTGGCCCTTGTCCGCGAGCGCGCGCGCCTCTTCTCGCGCCTCCTCCGCGCGCACGAGCAGCGCCCGGCGGGCGCCTTCGATCACGGGGGTGGGAGCACGATCGGCGATCTCGGTGGAGACGTCGACCTCCGCCTGCGAGGTCTTCTCCCGTACCGTCGCCTTCAGCAAGGTCATGGCAAAGCGATCCGCGCCAGGGCTCTTCACCACGAGCTCGGCAACGAAGAGCTGCTTCGCGCCACTCACCATGTCGGAGAGCGTGACGACGAGGCCGTCCTTCGTGATCCGCATCTTCTCCCGGCCGGAGATGCGGAGGATCTCGACGCCGTTCGCAGGCGCCAGGAGCAGCGAGACGTCGGAGGCGACGATGTCCGCCTGCGAGCCGAGCGCTCGTGCGAAGGCGCGGGCGCACGTCGAGGGATCGGGGACGAACTCGAAGCCATCGCCGATCGCGGACAGCACGTCCTCGGAGCTGCCGGGGCCGTAGCCGAGGCAGAAGAAGGAGATGCCGGGCTTGTGCCGCGCGACCACCT
This sequence comes from Labilithrix sp., assembly GCA_046351255.1. Classification (GTDB taxonomy): domain Bacteria; phylum Myxococcota_A; class Polyangia; order Polyangiales; family Polyangiaceae; genus Labilithrix. The sequence continues at coordinate 30,699 of JAXLYU010000016.1, read as the reverse complement.
CGCGGAGCGCGGCCGGGGTCGACGCGCCCACGTTCGGCTCGCCGTCCGAGAGGAGGATCACGCCGCTCCGCCGCTCGGGCCCGCTCTGGCGCGCGTCGCCGAGCATGGCGGCGGAGGTCTCGAGCCCGGCCTGGATGTTCGTCGACGAATCGACGGTCAGGCGTCCGACGCGCGATCGAATGAGTCGCTTGCCGGCCGCGTCCGCCTTCACGGGCTCGACCACGCGCGACGCTCCGCCCGCGAACGCGACCACGCCGATCTCCTCGTCCTCGCCGACGGCATCGAGGATGCGGTCGACCGACTTGATCACGTTGGTGAGCGGCGTGCCGCGCATGGAGAGCGAGACGTCGAGCGCGAGCACCGTCCGCGAGCTCGGCCGCGGCGCGCCCTCCTCCACCCTCCCGTGGGCGCCGACCTCGAACACGACGGAGACCCGCGTCTCCCCGGTGGGACGGATGGACGAGCGATCGAGCCAGGCCTGGAGTGTTATCGGCATGTGGGTATCAACCTGTGTCCGATTGACGGCCCGGGCGACCCCCTCTGACACGAAAAAGTAAAATTTACTTCCTACTCAGAAGCGGAGGGCGCCGAGGACGTTCGCGTAGTCGTCCGTCCAGACGCTCTGGCCGGGCGGCGGGACGAGCGGATGCCAGTCCTTGTGCTCGGCCGAGAGGCGCTCGACCGTGTCCCGGGACTCCGTCAGGACCACCCACTCGGATCTCGCCTTGCCCGCGTCCTTTTGCTCGCGGGTGAGATCGTCGTCGCGGCGGTCGAGGGCGAACATGCCCGCGTCCTTCGCGAGCGCTGCGATGACGGGTGCCAGCACCACGTGATCGTTGGAGATATGGGCGAGCAATACGCCGCCGGACCGGAGCGCGCGGCGGTACAGGCGGAAGGCCTCGCGCGTCATCAGGTGGGTGGGCACGGCGTCCGAGCTGAATGCGTCGAGCACGAGGATGTCGAAGCGCGCCTGCGGCTCCTCGTGCAGGCGAAGGCGAGCATCGCCGAGCTCGATGTGGACCTCGGCCGACTCCTCCGCGCGCTTCACGTAGGTGAAGCGCTCGGACGCAAGCACGACGATGGCGGGGTTGATCTCGAAGAACGTCCAGTCGTCGGCGGGCCGCGCGTACGCCGCGAGCGAGCCGATGCCGAGACCGATCACGCCCACGCGTCGCGGCCCGAGCTCGAGCTTGGACCACGCCGGGAGCGGCCCGAGCACGTCGCCCGCGGGACCGCTCGGGTGGTAGTACGCGAGGGGCACGAGCGCGCCCTCGGGATCGAGCGCTTGCTTGCCGTGCATGGTGTTGCCCGACACGAGGAGGTGATGGCGATTCTCGTTGTCGCGCATGACCTTGAGGACCCCGAAGAAGCCGCGATCCGCCCAGACCGTGGTGCCGAGGTCGTAGCCGCGGCTCATGCCGGCGAGGAGGAGCCCTCCGATCGCCACCGCGTAGCGCACGGGACGCGTGGACCACACGAACGCGAAGACGAGCGGGACACCGAACATCCAGCCGAAGCTGCCCGTCCGGTCCATGCGCCGCGCGGCGCCGAGCTTCACCAGCCCGTACGTGGCGAGCCCGACCGCCAGGCCCATCGCGATGTCGCGGCCCACGGATTTCCAGGGGATCGGCTTACCGCTGAGCCCGCCTTCCGAGCGCTGGAGCGATGCACGCCCGAGGCACACCATCGCGATCGCGATCGGATACTCGTAGAGGTCGTTGAAGAGCCGAGGCGCGAGGAGACCGTTGAACGCGCCGCCGAGCACGCCGCCGATCGACATGAGGAGATAGAACTCCGTCAGCCGCGACACGTGCGGCCGGCGCTCCGCGAGGCCGCGATGACACACGACGCTCGCGAAGAAGAGGAGCGCCATGTGCGCGCCGATCACGAGCGATGCGGGGCCCGTCACGTCGGCGAGCGTGATGGCGGTGACGATGGCGGCGATGAGCGCGGTGCCGCGCGAGAACGTGTTCGGCTTGATGATCTGCTTCTTGCCGAAAGCGAAGATGAACGAGAGGAGGAACAGCGCGAGCGGCAGCACCCACAGGAGCGGCACGCTCGCCACGTCCGTGGTCACGTACTCCGTCGCGCCGAGGAGCAGCGAGGACGGCGCGAACGAGAGGAGCACCCAGACGACGCGCTGGCGCCAGCGCTGGAACGGCTCGTCCTGGGGCTTCGCGTTCCTCTTCACCGGGGGTGAGCTCTCGGTCGTGCGGAGCTGGGGCGGTGCCGGTGTCTGGTCGATGCGCATCCCGACCGATCGGCGCAGCGCGGTCACCGCGCACACGACCACCAGCACGGCGTAGCAGGCGAACCCGACGTGAAGCGCTCGGCTCTGACCACGCACCGGCAGGAGCGGCTCGAGGACGAGCGGATAGCCCAGCAACGCCACGAAGCTGCCGGCGTTGCTCGCGGCGTAGAGGTGATACGGGTCCTTCTCCCCGAGCTCGGCGAACCAGCGCTGGAGCAGCGGCGAGCTCGTGGACAGGACGAAGAACGGGAGCCCGATCGTCCGGAGCAGCACCACGCAGAGGCCGAGGGTCGGATGGCCGGCCGTCACGCGCTGCACCAGCCCCTCGTCCACCGCGACGGGCATCACGAGGAAGACGGCGCCGATGAGCACGAACTGCATGACCACCTGCACGCGCACGGGCAGGCGTGTGCCGGCGAAGTGCGCGTAGGTGTAGCCCGCGAGGAGCAGCGTCTGGAACATCAGCGAGCAGACGATCCACACCGACGGCGCGCCGCCGAGCAGGGGCACGATCATCCGCGCGACGATCGGCTCGCACGAGAAGAAGAGCGTCGCCCCGGCGAAGATGGTGACCGCGAACGTGACGAGATTCGTCGTCGTGATCGGACGGCGCGCCGACTCGGACATTCTTCGTCAGCTCTTCTCGATGCCGTACTTGCGGAGGTACGCGCGCACGTGATGGCGCTCCATTCCGCTCTGGCGCGCCATCTCGCTGACGTTGCCCTTCGCGCCCTTCGCCAGCGACGTGAAATAGTCCCGCTCGAAGCCTGCGATGGCGGACTTCTTCGCCTCGGCGAACGCGGTCTGCGGCCCCGTGTGCGTCGCCGCGTCCCCCGCCCCGCTGTCGCGGGCGAGCGTGAGCACGTCGTCGATCGCCTCCGGCGTGTCGGCGAGCGTCGCCGCGACCTGCGCCACGTTGACGAGCTCGCGCACGTTGCCCGGCCAATCGTACGAGCCGAGGCGGCGCTCGATCCAGTCGAGGACGGTGCCCGAGGCCTGGGGATGCCCCACGCGGCGGCAGACCTCTTCCACGAGCATCGGGAGATCGTCGATGCGGTCGCGCAGCGGCGGCAGCTCGACCTTCACCTGCGCGATACGGAAATAGAGGTCGCTCCGGAAGCGGCCCGCGTTCATCTCGACCGCGAGATCGCGGCGCGTCGCGGCGAGGACGCGCACGTCGATGGGCTCGACCTGGTTGCCGCCGACGCGCTTGACCTGCCGCTCCGCGAGCACGCGGAGGAGCTTGGGCTGGAGATCGATCGGAAGCTCGCCGAGCTCGTCGAGGAAGAGCGTGCCGCCGTGCGCCTCCGCGAGGGCGCCTTTCTTCCGCTCCGTGGCGCCGGTGAACGCCCCCTTCTCGTGACCAAAAAGGAGACTCTCCGCGAGCGTCGAGGGGATGGATCCGCAGTCGACGACGACGAACGGTCCGTCCTTGCGATCGCTCGACTGGTGAACGCTCCGCGCGACGACCTCCTTGCCGCAGCCGGTCTCACCGAGGATGAGGATCGAGAGCGGCGTCTTCGCGACGCGCTCGAGGACACTGAAGACGCGGCGCATCTTCGGCGAGGACCCGACGAGCTCCGCGAAGCGGTCGGAGTACCCGACATCGACGCGCTGCTTCGAGGCGCGGGGCTCGATCGCGATCTTCGTCTGACCGACGACGAGCTCGGCCTTGCTCGTGATGGTCGCCTCCGCGATGCGGAGCGAGCCGACCAGCGTGCCGTTGGTACTGCCGAGGTCGCGCACGAGGATCCCCTCGTTCACGGCCCGGAGCTCGCAGTGGACGGAGCTGACCTCGGGATCGTCGAGCCGGACCCCGGCGCCCTCGTCCCGCCCCACGACGATCGGGTCGACGTCGATCGCGATCTCCTTGCCGTCGGGGAGACGCGCGACACCACCACGGACGAACCAATGCAGGACGCGGGCGCGGGTCGAATCGGTCATCTTTCCTAGTGCCGCCTCGGGTAACCTCGCACACCCTCGCAGGGACTTCAAAGGAACCGGTGGACCTCGCCGCGTCCAGGTGGGACCGCCATCCTACCCACGAAAACGCGTGGTTTCGATGACGGGTACACGTGCCCGAGCTGGCATCGCAGATGCTACGTTCGAGGGCATGTCGCGTTTCCTTCCCCTCCTCCTCGTCTGCGCGCTGGTGCCGGCGTGCAAGAACAAGGACAAGGACAAGGACACCGTCACTCCGGCCACCACCCCCGAGGACGAGGACAACTCGTTCGCCACGGACGGCAGCGATGCCAACGCAGCCGACACGGACGCGCAGCTCGTGGCGTCCTCGCTCGTGGCGGCCTCGCCGGGGACGATCGGCCTCGCGAGCCTCGACGAGGGCGCGCTCGGGACGCAGGACGTCGGCGACGGCGTGAAGGCGATCTACCTCCCGCGCACCTGCGTGACGGGCAGGCAGACCGCGCCGGGCGAGGCGACGTACACGTTCGACAAGTGCATCGGCCCGAACGGCCTCCTCGGCGTGAGCGGCGAGATCAAGGCGCGCTTCACGGCGGACACCACGAAGCTGCACCTCGACCTCACGTACACGAACATGAAGGTCAACGGCGCGAAGTTCGATGGGTCCGCCACGGCCGAAGTGACGGCCGCCGGGGCGAAGCGCACGATGACGTGGGGCGCGACCCTCGACGGCGAGACGCAGCACGGCAAGCCCTTCAGCTATCGCAGCACGCACACGGTCGCGTGGTCGCTCGGCGAGGCGTGCTTCGCGCTCGAGGGCACGACCGAGGGTCAGGTCCGCCAGCGCGACATCAAGACGGAGGTGCAGAACTTCCGCCGCTGCCGCCGCGGCTGCCCCGAGGACGGCGGCAAGATCATCGTCACCAACGTGGCGAAGAACAAAGTCGTCACGATCGAGTTCGACGGCACCGCGACCGCGACGTACACGGCGCCGAACGGCAAACAGCTGCCGCTCGCGCTTGCCTGCAAGTGACCCGCCGCCTGCGCGGCGCGCCCTGTCGAACGATGGTACGCTGGGCGACGTGCGGGTCGCGCGACGGTGGGTAGTCTCGCTCTCGCTCCCGCTCGCGGCCGCGGCCGCAGGGTCGGCCTGCAGTGACTTCTCGGAGGACGAGTCCGGCCGGCCCCCGTCGAGCGACGCTGGTTCGGACGTCGCTACCGGCGCGAGCGATGCTGCGCCGAGCGGAGACGACGGGAGCGCCCTGGACGGCAACGCGGACGCGCACGTGGACGCGGGGTCGCGCGCGTTCCGCTACGTCTTCGTCACCTCCGGCACGCACGACTCACGGTTCGGCGAGGGCGACGGCCTCGCGGGGGCAGACGGCTTCTGCGCGAACCAGGCCCTCGGCACGGAGCTCGCGGGGCTCAAGTGGCGCGCGTGGCTCGGGACGCTGGCGGAGAACCCACGCGACCGCATCGCCCAGGACGCAGGCGTGGTGGCGTACGACTATCGGCTCACGACGGGCGAAATCGTCTTCCGCAAGGGCTTCAGGTTCATCGAGGGCCTCCTCCTCCCCGACCACAACGTCGACCGCGACGAGAAGGGCGCGCCCGTGCTCGAAGCCGAGGTCTGGACCGGCGCCGGCACGGACGGCCGCACGTACCCGAGCCCGGACACGAACTGCGTCAGCTGGACCCACAACGCCGGCGGTTACTCGGGCATCACGGCATGGACCACGCGCGGCGACGCGGCCCCTTCGGGCTCGTGGACGAGCGCGAGCGACGCGGTCAATCGGACCTGCGCCGCCGCCGTCCTCCATCACGTCTACTGCTTCGAGGTGGACTGAGCCCTCGCGGCGCCGAGGCAAGGCCCATCGTCGCGTCGCTGCGAACGAGAGGCACCCGACGCGCGCCGCAAGCAGCGCTGCGCTGCGCCCGCGTCGTCACTCTTCGTCGACGGTGGGCTTCGAGTCGTCCGGCGGCGACTCCGCGGCGAGCGCGGCGGCGAAGCTTGGCTCGCTCTGCGAGCCCGGCGGCGGCGGCGGAACCGAGCGGTGCGGGCCGCTCATTCCCGTGAACTCGATCCCCACGATCACGCCGTCCGGCTCCTCCTGGACCCAGACGATGCGACCCGCGCGATGGAGGACGTCGTCGTCCGCGCCCATCGCGATCTCGAATTTCTGACCGAGCGTGACCTTGTCCTCGAGGATGGCGCGAAGGCCCCCGCGGCTGACGTTGAGCGCCCAGCCTTCGAGCACTTGTCCGTCGTCCGTCTTGAAAGTGACCCGTTCGGTCACCTCGCGACGGGCTCCGCCGCGCCGCATCGAGTGGACGCCGCTTGGCACCTTCGAGATAGCCGGCGGCACCGAAGCCCCTGCTGGAGCAGCCGGAACCTGGCTTTGTGCCGGCGCAATCGGCGGCACGCTGCCCTCGGGCGGATTCGGTCGGTCGGTCACGAGGAGCCTATGGGGCGAGAGTAGCAGAACCCGGGCCTCCTGATCACTGTTGACGCCTGGGGGCCTTTGGCCAGAATGTAGGACACCTGGTGTCGTCCACTCCGCAGCAGCTGAAGAAAGCACTCCTCGCGAGTGGGTTCGAGGTGTTCCGCACGCTTCCGACCGAGGTCGTCCTCGCCGAGCGCGTTCGCGAGAACCTCATCCTCGACTCGGGGGTGCGTATTGCTCCCCTCGAAGGCGGCAAGCTGCAGGTGCGGCTCGTTCTTCGCGCGCAAAAAGCGGACTTTCCGAACGACGACGAGGCCGCCCTCTTCGAGCGCGTGCGGAAGCTCGCCGAGCCCGCCATCACGAAGGGCTTCGCGGAGCAGTCCACCGGCGTCCGCGCCGTGAGCGACCCCGGCGATGCGACGCGCACCATCGACACGTTCTACGAGGTGTTCCTTTCGCAGGACGTCGCCTCCGTCGAGGACGCTGTCCCCGTGCTCAAGCTCGCGCTTTCGCTCGAAAAAGCCGTCGGGCATCACGCGTAAATCGTCGGGTATCGACCGCGCCGTTCCCATGTTATGGGGGGCGTAGTCCGCGCAGGTCTTCCGCGCGGCGATAGAACACGATGCTCGACTTGTTCCGCAGTAAGGGCCTGACCTCCGCCGTTTACGGCGCGGTCATCGTCGCGACCATCCTCGTCTTCATCCTCGGCTTCAACCCCAGCGCGGGCAAGAAGCTCGGGCCGCTGAATGACGCTTGTGCGGCCAAGGTGCGTGGAAACTGCATCGAGCCGAAGGCGCACCGTGCCGCCTATCGTCTCGTGTTCTCCCGCGGCGCCCCCGGCATGAAGCAGGCGCAGGCCTCGCGCTACGTGCTCGAGGGTCTCATCGAGCGCGAGCTCCTCATCGGAGAAGCGGAGCGCCTCGGCCTCACCGTCGCCGAAGACGAGATCACCGACTCGATCTTCAAGGGCGACATCCACGTGTCCCTCCCGTCGGACGACCCGTCGATCCCGGCGCGCGTCGGCTTCGCGAACAACGTCGCGAACGTGAACAACCTCGTTCCCAACGGCTACAAGAACAAGGACACGAAGCAGTTCGACATGAAGATCTACGAGCGCACCATCAAGCAGCTCGTGAATCGTTCGCCCGCCGAGTTCCGTGACTGGCAGGCCCGCGAGCTGCTCGCCGCGAAGATGCGCGATCTCATTCGCGCGCCCGTGCGCGTCGCCGACGACGAGGCCTTCGACAAGTTCGTCGAGGAGCGCTCGACGTCGACCGTGAGCTACATCGTCGTCCGCAAGGGCTGGGTCGAGAAGTACGCGATCCCGTCGGACCAGAAGGAGATCGACGAGTGGGCCAAGACCAACGGCTCGAAGATCATGGTCCCCGTCCGCCACATCCTCGTGAAGGGCGAGAAGGACAAGCCGGAAGAGCTCGAGAAGGCGAAGGCCAAGGCGCAGGGCATCCTCGACCGCATCAAGAAGGGTGAAGACTTCGCGAAGCTCGCCAAGGAGTTCTCCGAGGACCCCGGCTCGAAGGACAACGGCGGCCAGTACGCCGGCGAGCAGGTCGAGAGCTTCGTGCCCGAGTTCAAGGCGTCCGTCGCGGCCCTCAAGCCGGGCGAGCTCGACCAGCAGCTGGTGCAGACGAACTACGGCTACCACATCATCAAGCGTGACCCGGCCGGCAAGGAAGAGATCGCGAAGGCCTACAAGAAGACCAAGTCGGAAGACATGGCGAAGACCATCGCGAACGAGATCATCGCCGACATGAAGGGCGGCAAGTCGGGCGACGACGCGATCGCGGCCGCCATCGCGAAGTACGCGAAGTACGCGCCGAAGACCGAGAAGCCGGCCGCCCCCAAGGGCGACGCGGGCGCGCCGGACGCCGCCGCGCCCGCGGTCGAGACGTTCACGCCCGACAAGGATCCGACGCGCCCGCAGGTGCTCAAGTCGTCCGCGTTCAACCGCGGCGGCGATCCGATCCCCGCCATCTCGAGCGACGCGACACAGTCGATCGTGAAGTTCGCCTTCGAGGCGAAGCCGAGCGACGTCTCGACGGAGCCGGTGAAGACGGACGACGGCTTCATCGTCGTGCAGCTCGCGGAGAAGAAGCCCGCGTCGCACGAGGACTTCGACAAGGAGCGCGACACCTACGGCAACGCGCTCCTCGGCCAGAAGCAGAACGAGGCCCTCTCCTATTACGTTCGCCGCCTCCGCGAGGCCTCGAAGGGCGAAGTGAAGGTCGACGAGAACAACCTCTTCGGCGTCGTGAAGGGCGATGCCGGCGCGCCGCGCGACGAGGACGAAGAGTAAGTGACGGACGGCGCAGCGCGTTTCGAGACGCTTTCGAACGGGCTCCCAGTCGTCGTTGCGCCGCAGCCGGCGCTGCACCGCGCCCACGTCGCCCTGTACGTTCGCGTGGGCTCCCGGTTCGAGACGCCGAAGCTGAACGGCATCTCGCACTTCCTCGAGCACATGCTCTACCGCGGCACGCCGCGGCTCCCGCGCGCACACGACGTGAACCTCGCCGTGGAGAGCCTCGGCGGCTACCTCTACGCCGCGACGCAGGTCGACTTCGGCGTCTACTCGATCACGCTACCGGCCGAGACGCTGGCGCCGACGACGGAGCTCTTCGGCGAAGTGCTGATGCAGCCGACGTTCGTCGACATGGACATCGAGAAGGAGATCGTCTGCGAGGAGATCCTCGAGGATCTCGACGACGACGGCCGCCAGATCGACGCCGACAACCTCTCGCGGCAGCTCATCTATCCGGACCATCCGCTCGGCTGGACCATCACCGGCGACGAGAAGCGCGTGCGCTCCTTCACGAAGGCGATGTGCCAGGAGCACCACGCGCGCCACTACAACGCGGCGAACTCGGTCCTCGTGTTCTCCGGCAACGTGAAGCCGGACGAGGCGCTCGAGCTCGCGAACCGACACTTCTCCGCGATGCCGGCCGGCACGCGCGTGACCAGCGCCCCGCCCGTGCACAAGCAGTCGAAGCCTCGTTTCGATCTCGTCGACAACGTGTCGAGTCAGACCGAGCTGCGCGTCTGCTTCCGCGCCGTCCCGGACAAGCTGAAGCACCGCTCGACGATGGACATGATGCTGCGTCTCCTCGATGACGGCATGTCCACGCGGCTCTATCATCGCGTCGTCGACGACAAGGGCCTCTGCTACGACGTGAGCGCGTCCTACGACGGCTACGACGACGACGGCATCCTCGACTTCGCCGCCGGGGTGCAGCACGCACGCGCGGCGAAGGTGGCGACGGAGATCACGGGCCTCGTGAAGGACCTCGCCGCCTCTGGCCCCTCCGTCGTGGAGCTCGAGAAGGCGCGCCGCCGCCACCGCTGGGACATGCGCGGAATGATGGACTCGCCGGAGGAGCTCGCGGGCTTCTACGCGGCGGGCATCCTCTTCGATCGCAGGGAGACGATCGAGGAGCGCCTCGCGAACAACGCCGCCGTATCCGCCCAAGACATCCGGGACCTCGCGGGTCTCATCGGTACCCCCGACCGACTCAACGTGACGGCCGTCGGTCCCATCGAGGAGTTCGACGACAAGCGCCTCGAGTCGGTCATCACCAGCTACTCCGCATGAAGCGATTCGCGCCTCTCCTCCTTCTCCTGGCGACCGCGTGCGGCACGCCCCCTCCGCCGGCGACGCCGGTGCCGCCCCCGCCGAAAGAGGCGAAGGAGAAGCCCGCCTACCCGGCATCTCGAGAGCCGCTCTTCGTCGAGTTCGTGACGATCGAGCGGAGGTGGGTCACGAAGTACGTGCCCGATGGCGCCGACGACGTGAAGGCGTGGGCCGAGACGGCGAAGGTCGAGCCGTCCTTCTACTGGATCCTCGTGAAGGTCGACCCGAAGACGGGCGACGCGCCTGCGAAGGCAAAGGCGCAGAAGCTCCTCGAGCGGACGAAGAAGGAGCCGTTCGCCAAGGTCGCGCACGACTCCGACGATCCCGGGAGCCGGGAGCGCGGCGGCGAGTACGCGGCGGCACACGTGAAGGGATTCGTGAAGGAAGTGCAGGACGCCTTCGCGCCGCTCAAGCCAGGCGAGACATCGGCGGTCTTCAAGAGCTCGTTCGGCTGGGGCTTCGTGAAGAAGGACGCCCCCTCGCCCGAGCTGCTCGCCCCGCTCTATCGCGACGCGAAGTCGACCGAGCTCACGCAAAAGCTCGGCGCCGAGATGACGAAGCACCTCCGGAGCTCCCCCGATCTGCGCCAGGCCATCGCCGACTCCGTGCTGAGCGTGCTCGGCGACTCGGCGGTCGCCGATCCCGATCGCCCGAAGCCGGGCGTGGTCGATCGCGAGCGCATCAAGGATCTCAAGCACCTCTCCGCCTCGTCGAAGGCGGGGCTCGGTCAGTTCGCGGACCACGCCCGACCGAGCGACGTGCTCGACACGCCCGTGACGGACAAGGACGAGGTCATCGTCGCGCGCGCGGTCGCGGCCGGCGGCTGACCCGAACGCGCGCCGGCGCCGTTTGCACGATCACGCCAGACGCTTGCCGCGAGGCGCCAATCGACGCGCCAATCGATGATCCCGACGCGCCAGCGCCTGGAATTCGCGGCCGCCTTCGATGCTCCCGTGGTCACGCTGGGAGGAATGAAATCCACCTTCGCTCTTGCCACTCTTCTCGTCCTGGCCGCGTGCTCCTCCTCCGACGACACGGCGAAGAACAGCAACACGGCCAACACGACCTTCACGATCGCCCCGCCGACGGCGAACGTCGGCACCTGTCGCACGCAGAAGTTCACCGCCACGCCGGGCGACGGTGTGACGTGGGCCCTGGAGGGCGCCGGGTCGATGGCAGATGGGCTCTACACCGCGCCGCTCTCGGTCCCGTCCCCCAGCACCGCGACCGTGAAGGCCACGCGGCAGACGCAGTCGGCGACGGCGGCGATCACGCTCGCCACTGCGTTCCCCGGGACGCCGGTCGATCTGGCAAGGACGGCGGGCACCACCTACGGCGATTTCGTGCACGCCTACGCCACAAGCGGCGCGCGAGCCTATGCGCTCACCGGCGGCGCGACGGCCAACGGTCTCAGCAAGAGCACGGACGGCGGCGTCACGTGGGGCGCGCCCGTCTCGCTCCCCGTGGGCGACGGCTACGCGTCGGCGGTCGCGGTCGACGCCGGCAATCCGGACGTCGTGTACGTCACGATTCATCGCGGCGACGAGAACGCGGGCTCCATCCTCGAGCTCGCGAAATCGACCGACGGCGGCGCGACCTTCACGACCAAGCCACTCTATACCGGAGGCAACGGTGACGTCGCGCGTCCCGATGTCGTATCGCCAGCGCCGAACCACGTGGTCGTGTCCGCCCCCGCTCCTTGGCAGGACAGCACGCTCGGCCAGCAGGGCATCGTGAACCTCGTCTTCCACGACGGCGCCGGCGGGAGCTTCCCCGCCGTCACGCTCTTCGACAACGGCTACAAGGCGTCGTCCGTCCCGCTCGCGGACCAGACGCCACGGTCGAAAGGCATGCTGATCGAGACCGACAGCGGCCGCTTTGGACCGCACCTCGCGACGAACGGCGCGGGCAAGGTCTGCGTGACGTATGCGGAGTACGACATCAATGGCACGGTCGCCGAGAATCACTGGGTGAAGTGCTCGTCGGACAGCGGCGCGACGTGGGGCCAGCCGGTCTCCGCGGTCACCGGCCGCTCGCAGGACCTCGCGCGACCGCGCATCGCGGTCTCGAAGGACGGTCAGGTGGTCGTCGTCACCTACAGCAAGTTCGCCGACAGCAGCCTCGACGAGCTCGGCCAGACCGCGTTCAAGGTGAGCGTCGACGGCGGCGCGACGTGGGGCGCGGAGAAGGTGCAGGCCGACGTCATGGATCCGCCGGGGGATGGCGCGAAGCTCGCGGTGTCGAGCCCCGAGGTGCTCATCGACGCCGCCGGTGTCATCTGGTTCGCGCGGCAGATCGGCAACGGCGTGCGCCTGCAGATCGACAAGAGCTGTGACAAGGGCGCGACGCTGAGCGGCGCGGTGGATCTCCCGATCACGACCCCGATCTACAACCCCGCTCTCTTCGAGACGAGCGCGGGTCTCTTTGGCGGCGGCAGCCGTGGCGGCGCGGCCGACACCGGTCCGACGGCGGTCCTTTTGCTGGCGCCCTGAGCCTGATAGCTTCGCCGCGTGCGATTCGGCGGCGCTCTGTACCTCGGCCTGGTGGCGGCCACGGCCGGCGCATGTGCCTCCGCATGTGCGTCCGCGCCGCCGCCCGGTCCGACGACGGTGAGCGCCGCCAGCGTCCATCCGAAGCGCGGCGAGGGCGCGATGCGTGACATCAAGCCGAGCGCGATGGGAGAGCGCCTGCGCGCGGCGGGGCTCGATCCGAAGAACCTGCCGCCGATCGAGACGCTCGACCAAAGCACGAAGCTGAAGGTCATGCGCACCTTCACGGAGTCGCTCGGCGTCGCCTGTGTCGATTGCCACGCCGGCGTCGACTTCGCGGCCGACACGAAGCGCAAGCGCATCGCGAAGCGCATGTGGAACGAGATCACGCGCGTCGTCGCGATCGATGCGACGGGCGAGCCGATGTACTGTGACTCGTGCCACCAGGGCGACCTCTTCGTCCTGAACCGCGCCGAGAAGTCGAAGGTCTCCCTCTTCATGACGGAGGTCTACGACCAGAAGCTGAAGCGCACGGACGGCCGCGACCACGACTGTGCCACGTGCCACGGCGAGCCGAACGACGAGCACTTCCTGTCGAAGTGGCGCGAGTCCCCCGCCCCGGACATCGCGAAATGAATCGCCGCTCCACTGTGCTCGTCCTCGCCGCGCTCGCCGTCCTCGCCGGCTGCGCTGCTGCGAGCGGCTACGACGCCAAGCGCTACGCGAACACCGACGCGGGCGCCCCCGATCCGGACACGGCGGCGCTCCCGACCGTCTCGAGGACGACGATCCCGGATCCGAAGAAGCCGCCGCCGCCCCCGCCACCCGCGCCGGCGCCCGCGCCCGCGCCGGTCGAAGAAGACGCTGGCCCGCCGGACGCCGGCCCAACCGCGAAGCCAACAAAGCCGAAGTCGGCCGGGACCAAGAATTAGCCTGGCCGAGCACGGCCGCACACCGGCCCCCCCTTTCGCGCGGGGCGCTCCGACGGGCGTCACACTCCGGCTTCGGCGTCCGAAGCCTGATGGTGAAACGCAGCGCGCTCCTGCTCCTCGCTCTTCTCTGCACCGCCGCCGCCACCCCGCCAGCGGTCCAGGCGACCACCCCGCCCTCCACCACCAAGTCGCCCGCGCTCCGCGGCGGCACGCTGAACAGCCCCATGCCCGGCGGCTTTCTCGGCGGCTGGGACGGTGACACGGGCATCGATATCGCGGGCAATCACCTCGACGTGTATGCCCTCGCGGCGGGCACGCTCGACTACTCCGAGTGGGGCCACACGCTCTGGAAGTCCGGCAAGGACACGCCGTACAGCGTTCGCCTCGCGCTCGACACCCCCATCGCCTTCGACGCCCGTGGAGCCAAGCAGAAGATCACTCATGTATATTACACTCACCTCTCGGCGGTGGTTACGACGCAAGCCGAGGGGGCGGCGACGCGAAAGCACGTGGAGGCGGGCGAGAAGATCGCCGTCTCCGGTATCGGCAACGGCGTCCCTCACCTCCACCTTGGGCTCCTTCTCGACGGCCAGGTCGAGCAAGACTCCTGGACCTACATCCTTCGCGAAGGCGAGATCCGTAAGGTGATGGGCCACTACAAGAACGGCGAGCTCCTCCCGATGCCCAAGCCCGACGCTCCAGCCCCGGCCCCGGCCCCGGCCGCCAAGTCCAAGCCCTGACCACCCCCGCGCCGGACCGCCGACGCGCCTAGCTCGTGCCCGCCGGCACGCGGCGCGGAGCGCTCGTACGCTCGTACGCGAGGCAACGCGGGCGCGTCAGTCGATTTCCGCGAAGCGCGTGACGAGCAGCGTGCTCAGCTCTTGCGGCTTCGTCCAGTGGACCATGTGACCTGCGTCTTCGAGCGTGATGACCTCGAGGTTCGCGAAGGCCTCGAGGCGCTCCGCCTCGTCGGGGGGATGAAAGCCGGTCGGGCCGCCCGAGACGAACGTCACCGGGCACGTGATGCGGCGCGCGAATTCGGCAAAGAGCTTCGCGAAGAACGGCATCGGCGACGTCGTGCGGTGGAGAGGATCGTAGGTCCACTCCACGAGGCCGTCGCCGACCTCGCGAACGAGATGCGGGAGACGCGTGTCGAGCACGTCCGCCGGGACGCCCGGATGCGCGACCGCCAGACGCCGGCGCGCCTGCTCGCGCGGGATCGCCTTCGAAGCGCGACCGGAGGCGCCCGAGGAGGAGGCGCGGGTCTCCTTCAGGTCGTCGAGCCAGCGGCGCATGCGGACGGGGCCGATGTCCCAGCCGTTGTCGGGAGGGCCGAGGCCCTCGATCGTCACCAGGCGCGACACGCGCTCGGGGCTCGCGCCTGCGAAGAGGGTCACGACCGTGCCGCCCATCGAGTGACCGACGAGCTTGAGGCGTCGTTCCGGGCCGACCAACTCGTCCGCGAGGGCCGAGAGGTCAGCCACGTAGTCCGGGAAATGGTAGTAGCCGCCCGCCCCCGCTCGGGCGCCCGTGCCGAAGCCGCGCATGTCGGGCGCGACCACGAAATGGCCCGCTTCCGCGAGAGCCGGGGCCACCCGATCCCACGTCCCCGCCGCGTCCATGAAGCCGTGGATCAAGAAGACCGTGGACGGCGCGGCATCTTGCCCCCAGGTGACGACGTGATGCTCGAGACCGTTCGCAACGACGCGCATGGCAGAACAGGTTAGGCTGTAGCGCTCCGATGGCCCACACCATCACGTTGATCCCAGGAGACGGTATTGGTCCCGAGGTCGCCGACGCGACGCGACGCGTCCTCGAAGCGGCGGGCGTGAAGATCGACTGGGACGTCCAGGAAGCCGGGGCCGCCGTCGCCGAGAAGCGCGGGACCACGCTGCCCGACGACGTCCTCGAGTCGATTCGACGCAACCGGGTCGCCCTCAAAGGGCCCATCGGAACGCCGATCGGCAAGGGCTTCCGCTCGGTGAACGTCACCCTACGGCAGGCGCTCGATCTCTACGCCAACGTCCGGCCCATCCGCAGCTTGCCCGGGCTCGAGCCGCGGTTCGAGGGGACCGACATCGTCATCGTCCGTGAGAATACCGAGGACCTCTACGCGGGCCTCGAGCTCATGATCATGCCGGGCGTGGCGCAGTCGATCAAGCTCATCACGGAGAAGGCCTGCACGCGGATCTGCGAGTACGCCTTCGATTACGCCGAGCGGCTCGGGCGCAAGCGGGTCACGGTCGTGCACAAGGCGAACATCATGAAGCTCTCCGACGGGCTTCTCCTCGAGTGCTTCCGCAAGGTCGCGATGAAGCACCCGCGCATCGAGCCGTACGAGGTCATCGTCGACGCGTGCGCCATGCAGATGGTGCGAAACGCGAACAAGCTCGACGTCATCGTCACCGAGAACCTCTACGGCGACATCCTGAGCGACCTCGGCGCCGGGCTCGTCGGCGGCCTCGGCATCGTGCCCGGCGCGAACATCGGCCTCGAGGCGGCCGTGTTCGAGGCGGTCCACGGGACCGCGCCCGACATCGCCGGCAAGGGCCTGGCGAACCCGACCGCGCTCATCCAGAGCGGCGTCATGATGCTTCATCACCTGGGCGAGACGGCCGCGGCTCACAAAATCGAACGGGGGCTCCTCAAGACCTTCGAACAGGGGACGCGCACCGCGGACCTCGGCGGCACCGCCGGGACCGACGAGTACACGCGCGCCCTGTGCGAAGCCGTTGCGCGTGCCTGATGCACGGCAACGAGATCCTCGTCTTCCTGCTTTCGCTCGCGACGCTGCTCGGCGTCGCGCGGTTGCTCGGCGAGATCGCGCGAAGCTTCGGCCTGCCGCAGGTCGTTGGCGAGCTTGCGACCGGCATCTTTCTCGGTCAGACCGGCCTTGGGCGCGTCTGGCCGCACGCGTACGCCTTCGTCTTTCCGTCCGGCGCGCCGCAGACGATGCTCTCCGGCTACACGACCGTCGCCGTCGTCCTCCTCCTCGTCGTGGCCGGTCTCGAGGTCGATCTCGGGATCGTGAAGCGGCGCGGGCGGACGGCGCTGTCCGTCGCCACGCTCGGCATCCTGCTCCCGCTCGCAGGCGGCTTCATCATCGGACAGTTCGTGCCCGACCACGTGATCGGCTCGCCTGACCGGCGGCTGCTGTTCTCGATCTTCATGGGCGTCGCCCTCTCCATCTCCGCGCTGCCCGTGATCGCGAAGACGCTGCTCGATCTCGGCCTCTTCAAGACCGACGTCGGGCTCCTCGTCATGACCTCCGCGATGGTCGACGACCTCGTCGGCTGGACCTCGTTCAGCGTGCTGCTCGGCCCGATGCAGGGCTCCGGGCTCCACTTCGACGAGCTCGCGAAGACGATCGGGCTCGCGGTGAGCTTCGCCGCCTTCATGCTGATCGTCGGTCGTCCGCTCGCCGATCGCATCATCGCGAGGCTCGAGGTGAGCGTGGACCTCGCCTCCGGTCGCGTCATCTCGCTCGTCATCGTGCTCGCGCTCATCGGCGCGGCGACCACGCAGTGGATCGGTATCCACGCCGTGCTCGGAGGCCTCATCGTCGGTGTGACGGTGGGCGACTCCCCCCGCCTCCGCGAGCGCACGCGCAACACGATCCACCAGTTCGTGACGAACATCTTCGCGCCAGTCTTCTTCGCGAACCTCGGCCTCCGCATCGATTTCCTCGAGGCTTTCGACCCCGGACTGTGCCTCGCCGTCTTCCTCGTCGCGACCCTCGCGAAGCTGCTCGGCTGCGGGATCGGGGCGCGCATCTCGGGCCTCCGCTGGCGTGAGTCGCTCGCCGTCGCGTTCGGGCTCAATGCACGCGGCGCCATGGAGATCATCCTCGCCGTGCTCGCGGAGGCGAAGCTCATCGGGGACGAGGTCTTCGTCGCGCTCGTCACGATGGCGATCGGCACCTCGCTCCTCGCGGGACCGATGATGAAGCGCCTCCTCTACCCAGGGCGCAAGAAGGGCGACGACGGGCTCGCCGACGATGCCGCCACCCTCGTTCGCGAAGGAGGCTTCGTTCCGCGCTCAACGCCTCGACACCGGCGCACGCGATCGACGAGCTGGGCCACGCGCTTCGCCTCCGGCGATCTCGTCGAGCCGGCGCTCATCCCGTGCTCGAACGCGAGCTCGTGGCACCGACCGGCCTCGGCGACGAGGTGGCGATCCCGCACGCGGCGGTGCCAGGCCTCCAGCGCCCCGTCGTCGCGCTCGGCCTCTCGAAACGCGGCGTCGATTTCGATGCGCCGGACGGGCGGAGCGCGAAGATCGTCTTCCTCCTCCTGCTCCCACCCCAGACCTACGAGCGCGAGGTCCACGTGCTCGCCGCGCTCGCCCGCTCCGTCTTCGACGAGCCCGCGCGCGACGCACTCCTGGCCGCGAAATCGAGCGACGACGCGGTGCGCTGCCTCGACGAGCACGGCCGGCGAATCGCAGGGCTCACGCCGGGCGTGCGCATCGCGAGCCTGACGGACATGTAGTAAGAGACCGGCGTGCTCATCGCGACGTGGAACGTGAACGGAGTCCGAGCGCGCTCGATGCGGCTCGCGGAGTTTCTCGCCGAGCGAAAGCCCGATGTCGTCTGTCTCCAGGAGCTGAAGCTCGTCGATGACGAGTTCCCGCATCTCGAGCTGCAGGCCTCGGGTTATCACGCCGTGCTCTACGGTCAGGCGAGCTGGAACGGCGTCGCCGTGATCGCCAGGACGAAGCCCGAGCTCGTGATGCGAGGCCTGCCCGGCGCGGAGGAGCATGGATCGCGCTTCGTGGTCGCGAAGGTGCACGTCGGCGACACGCCCATGGAGATCGCGAGCGTCTACGTCCCGAACGGGAAGTCCGCGAGTCATCCCGACTACAAGTTGAAGCTCGCGTGGCTCGAGCTCCTTGCGAAGCACATCGAGTCCCGCGCCGACAAGGACGCGCCCTTCGTGCTCGGGGGCGATTTCAACGTGTGCTGGACGCCGCTGGACTCGTTCGCGGGGACGCGCTTCGACGGTCGCGTCCATCACACGGTGGAAGAGCGCGCGCTGCTCGATCGCCTGCGCGCAGGGCTGGTCGACCTCTACCGCGCGAAGTACCCCGACGAGCCTGGCTTCTCGTGGTGGGACTACCGCGCCGGCTCCTTCCACAAGAAGGAAGGCATGCGCATCGACCTCCTCCTCGCGACGCCCAGCGTCGCGGCTCGTTGAACGGACGTCATCGTCGAACGCGAGTTTCGCAAGAAGGGCAAGCCGTCGGGGTCCATCCCGTCGGATCACGCGCCGGTGGTGGCCGTCCTCGAGGGATGATTTCCTCCATGAAACCGGCGATCCTCGGGCTCATCGGATTCGTCGGTGGCGGGCTCGTCGCGAGCGGCGCGTGGTCGGTGCTTCCGCCGAAGACGGTCGCGCCCGTGAAGCCGGAACCCGTCGTCGAGACCACGCATCACGACGCGGATCTCGAGAAGGCAAACGCGAACCTCACCTCGTCTCTCCAGGAGTGCGATCGCCGCCTCGCCGAGCTCGGCGAGCGGCCGGTCCCTGTCCCTACCGCCGCGCCTAGCGCCTCGGCGGCGGGCGACGAGCGCCGCCGAGGACGCCGCGGCGAGATGACGAAGGACGAGTGGGAGCGCATGGCGGAGAACGGCGTCGTGCCGGTGCGTATCCCGTGCATTCGCGACACGCCGTGGGTTCCGTCGGACCGCGTCATCGACCGCCTCGGCCTCGCGCCCTCGGACGTCGACGCACTGAAGGACGCCTACGCCGCGTCGAACAAGCGCATGACGGAAGGGATCCGTCCGCTCTGCGCGCAGGCCCTCGGCTCGCCCGAGGCGGCGGACAAGGTGGGCGCGAGCCAGTGCATCGACGTCATCAACAACTCCGCGCGCAAGGCGGGCGCGGAGAGCACGAGAGCGGCGCTCTCGCGCGTGGCAGAGGTGCAAGCCGGCAAGCGAGCCACGCCGAAGCTCGACGACCCCAGCCTCTCGTCGGTGGAGAAGCTCGGGCTCCTCCTCACGAACGAGCAGAAGACCTTCGAGAACGACCTCGCGCAGAAGCTCGGACCGGAGGACGCCAAGCGCCTCGCGAGCGATCCGATGCTGTGCTCCGAGCGGCGCATGCTCCGCGCGGGCGAGATCGATCCGTCGATGTTCGGCGGTGGCGGACGTCAGCGCGGGCGCTGACCAAGGATGGCGAGCGTCGCGCCCGCGAGCACGATCGCGGCGCCGATGCCCTCGCGCAGCGTCGGCGGCGTACGCATGAAGAGCGCGCCGATCGCGATCGCGCCGAGCGTCTCGCCCGGGCAGACGAGCGCCACCAGCGCCGGCGGCGCTTCCCGCGCCGCTCGCTGGACGATCGTATGCCCCACGAGCGTGGGGATCAGCGCGAGGCCGAGGATCGCGGAGGAGGCCTCGAAAGACGGCTTCTCCGCGGCGATCATCAGCGGGATCGCGACCGGCAAGAGCACGAGCGCCGAGGTCCCGTAGACCGCCGCCGCATACGGCGTGGCGGGCAGCGCGTCGCGGAGCCCGCGCGCAGACGCGACGTAGGCCCCGAAGAGCGCCACCGCGACGAGAACGATGAGATCGCCGCTCAGCCGGTGCTCTCCCGCCCCCGCGCCCGACGCGACCACGAACGCGCCCGCCGTCGCCACGAGCAGGCCGGCGAGCTCGAGCCGCGTCGGCCTGAGCCGGAACGCGATGAACGCCGCAAGCACGACCGCGAGCGGCTCGAGCGACACGAGCGACACCGCCGCCGCGAGCGACGTCGACGCGAGGCCCGCGAGAAAGAGCGCCAGATGTCCGCCGAGGAGCGCGCCTGCGACGAGCACGCCGATCCGCTGCTTCCGGTCGAGCCCACGCAGAGCCGCGATGAAGCCGCGCACGTCGATCAGCGCGAGCACGATCGCCGCAAGCCCCGTACGCATCGCGGCCACCGCGATCGCCGGGACCGTCGAGGCGATCTTCCCGAGCGGTCCGCTCGTGGCGAACGCGATCGACGCGATGACGATCAGCGCGATCGTGGAGCCGCGGTTCTTCACGCGGCCCTCTTAATACGCCTCTTTCGGCTCCTCGGTACCGGTCGTCGCGAGGTGAGGAAAGACCTCCTTCACGAAGCGATCGCGGACCTCCTTCGCGCGCTGCGGGTCCTCGCGCGAGGGCACCGCGACCCCCATCACGAGGCAGGCCTTCTCGTTCCACGCCGGATACGCCGCCCACGCCGCTTCGTATTGCTCGCGCGCGAGCACGGTGGCCGTCTTCGCGTGGACGGAGTCGATGTCGATGATGTCGACGCGCTTCACGCCCCCCTTCGGCGCGAAGGGGCTCCAGGAGAACGCCTCGGGCGGGTTGTGCTGCAGCTCGACCTCGAACGCATCGATGTAAGGCTGGGCCCACTGCTCGAACGCCTTGTTGCATGCACCCTGCACGCGATTGTCGTCCACGTGCGTGACGAAGCCGCCGAAGATCGCATGGTGAGCCTTGCCGTAACGAAAGCCGACGAGGCTCTTCAGCGTGAGGAACCGGACGCGGGTCCAGTGATCGCCGTCGGGCAGCGGGATGGAGACGCTCCGCTGCTTGTCTTCCTTCTTCACGATCGGACCGACCTTCAGCTGCTCGAGCGCGGCCGAATGGACCTGACCGCCGTCGCCGCCCTGCGCCGCCTTGCCGTCGTCCTTCGGAGGAGGCGCCGCAACGACGGGCTTGCTCGGCGGGGGCGCGGCCGGCTGCGCGGTCGAGCACGCCGCACATGCGATCCCCAGGAGCCCGACCCAGCGCTTCATTCGTCCTTCAGTGTTGGACGGATCGCGGGCCGGATCCACTCTTTCAACGTCGGGGGCTTTGCCCCCGACACCCCCACCCCAACCAGGGCCCTCGAAGACTCGGGCGCTGCGCGCCGCTTTCGCGGCCCCAGTTGGGGCCCCGATCCGCGCGTTGACCTGCTCGTGGCATCCCCTGGCGCCCTCGAAGACTCGGGCGCTGCGCGGCGCTTTCGCGGCCCCAGTTGGGGGCTCCTCGGTCCTTTGCTAGCCCGTGCGGAGGGAGCCCGTGAGAGAGCCGCTGAAGATGAGGGCTCCGTCCGCTTTGCGGATCGTGACGGTGTTGGTCGCGGGGTCGAACGTGAGCTTCAGGTCGGAGCCCTCCGGGAGGGTCCAGACGCGGTTCTGGTAGACCGCACGCTCCGTCCAGCCGTTCGCGCGGGAGACCTTGAGGATGCCCTCGGGATAGAGCTCGAGCGTCACGTTGCCGCCGAGAGCCTCGGAGACCGGAAGCACGTAGCGGCCGGCGGCCACGTTGAAGGGCGGGTTCGCCGCGCCGAGCTTGATGACGTCCTCGACGTAACGGTCGTAGCCGTCCTTCGTGTACTCGTACGAGCACGTGAAGCTCGTCGGCGTCTGCATGCCTTCGAGGCTGTTGTGCTTCAGCGCCTTGCCGTCCTCGAGGACGAAGGTGTAGTCGGCGTACTTGCTCAGATCGAGGTTCGTGTCCTGAGCGGCGAGCGTCGGGAGCTTGCTGCGGAAGCTGCCGACGCGGTTCGAGCCGTTCCACACCTCGATCGTCTTCGTGCCGCCCGCGATCTCGAGGACGCCGCTCGGCGAGAACTTCTCGTCCCCCGTCGCGTCGTCGATGATGAGGAGCTGGTTCGAGCTCGGCATCGTGATCTTGGCGTTCTGCGCGACGTGGCCGACGAGCTTCACCGTGAGGGTGCCCGTCGTGAGGTCCATGCCCCGGCTCTCCTTGTATTCGACCGTCTTCGCGATGCCGATCGAGGCCGGGCCCCACGTGAGGAGTGCGGGAATGTTGTAAGGAGGCTGCGCGGGCGCAGTGACGCGCGCCTTTGCCGCCAGCTTGGTGCCCGCACGCTCGCGGAAGAAGCCCTGGATGGCCTCGAGCTGCGCGAGCTCCCACGGCTGGAAGCCGGTCGGCGCGGCGAGCACCGCGGCCACGTCTTCCTTCGTGATCGTCTTCGGGTTGTTGTCGCTGTCGTGGGCCTGCTCGAGGCGGATCGCGACGCGCTGGAGCTCCGTCTTCAGCGACGAGAGCGGGATGGAGGCGGGCTCGATCGGCTCCACCGCCGGCTCCGAGACGTCCGTCGCGAGGATGACGTCGATCGGGGGGACCGTCATCTCGCTCGGCGCGTCCTTGGTCGTCTCGAAGAGCGTCCAGAGCTGCGGCAGCGCCATGCGCTCTGCCGGGATCAGCTTCATCAGGTTCTCGGGCCTGTCGAGCGCGAGGAGCTCGTCGAGCGTGAGCCTGCCGTCCGCGGCGGCGGGATCGAGCGTCCCGTCCGCGCGCGCAGCGACCCGCCCGACGTCGCCGGGGAGGGCCCCGAGGCGCGTCAGGCTGTCGAGCCGGCGCGACTTCAGATACGCGACGTTGGGCTTGGCGTTCGGCGACTGGACGTCCGTGGCGACCCCGGACTCGCTCTGCCCCGCGCTCGTGGACGCGTCGTCCCCGTCGGGCTGGCAGGCGACCAGAACCCCCAAGACTCCAAGGATTTTCAGGGTTCGAGTAAGCATCAAGCCAGCCTTCGGGACGGTTGTACGAGGACGGGGACGGAAAATTCCTTCCTGCCGCGTCTCCTTTTGGCCTCAGCCGGTGCGCATCGCGCCGGTGAGGGGGCCGGAATAGAGGACCGTGCCCGACGAATTCGAGATCTGAAGCGAGTTCGAGTCGGGGCTGTAATTGAAGCGAAGATCGCCGTTCGGCAAGATGAATTGCGCGTTTTGATAGACGGCGCGCTGAACGCTACCGTTCGTGCGCGTAATGCGCAGAATTCCCTCGGGAAAGATGTCGACCGTGACGTTCCCCTCCGCCGGGCCACACGGCACCGAGTAGCGGCCCGCGGCGACGATCGGCTTCGGGGTGTTCGTGACGTCCACCGATGCCTGCGGCACGAGCTCGACCTCGGGCGCCTCGGTCGAATAGTTGAACGTGATGTCGTTGCTGTAGCCGCCCGAGCCGCCGACGTAGACCTGCTGGTACGAGGTGGCGTTGCGGACGAGCGCCTTGCCGTTGGCGAGGACGAACGTGTAGTCGGCGTACTGCGAGAGATCGATCGAGCTCGACACGGCCCGGAGCGCGGGGAGCGTCGTGCGGTAGCTGCCGAGGCGTTGGCCGTTCTGCCAGATCTCCACCGTCTTCGTGCCCGCGTCGGTCTGGAGCTGGCCGGAGGCGACGAGGGCCTCCTTCTCCGTGCCGGTGTCGAGCATGAGGATCTGGACCGTGCTCGAGAGCGTCACGACCGCGCGCTGGGTGACCTGACCCGTCACGGTGGTGGTCAGGTTCACGTTGTCCTTCCTGCGACTCTCGGTGAACGCGAGGCTCGACTGGAGCGAGAGCTGCGCCGGCCCCCAGGTCGCGAGGACGGACGTGCTGGCGGTCGGCTCGTTGACGCGGACCTTGGCCGAGAGCGTCGTGCCCGCGCGATCGAGGAACAGCTTCTGGATCGCCTTGAGCTGGTCGACCTCGCTCGGGAGGTACGCAGACGGGTTCGCGATCGCGGCAGAGAGGTCCGCCTTCGTCACGGTGAGGCTGTCGCCGTCGCTGTCCTGGGTGAGCTCGAGACGCCGCGCGGTGCGCTGAAGCTCGCTCGGGAGCGTATCGATGCCGAGGTTCGCCGGCTCGATGGGGCTCGTCGCACCGGTCGAGAGATCATCGACCGAGATCGCGTTCGCGTCGGGGACGGTGACGACGCTCGGGTTCGCGTTCGTCGTCTCCATGAGCGCCCACAGCTTCGGGAGCGCCGCCTTCTCCTCCGGGAAGAGCGTCTCGACGAAGCCCGGCTTCTCGATCTGGAGGAGCTCCTGCACGCTGATGCGACCGTCGGGCCGCGTCGCGATGATGCCGTCGGTGCGCGCCGCGAGATCCGCGAGCACGCCCTGGAGCGCGCCGACCGCCCTCAGGTTCTCGATGCTGCGGACCGAGAGGTAGGTCGCGTCGTGACGAGCGTTCGGCGACTGGATGCCGGACCCCGGAACGAGCGAGATGATGTCGGACTCATCGGCCGCCGTCGTCTCGGCCTCCGGGGCCGTGCACGCAGCGAGGGCGAAGAGAGCAACGAGACCAAGCGCACGCGAACGAAGCATCATGAATGACTGTCCTTTTCGGTACCGACCGCGAAGCGGTAAGGCAATGTGGGGTAACCACGTACCTCGTGGCCCGTTGTACGGCAAGCCCCGACCAGATCTTCCCTGAAGCGTTTCCTCCGTCATTTCGGTACTTTTGCCGCCGTGAGCGCGGTCGACGATTTGAGGAAAGCGATGCGGTCGGTCCTCTCCGGGAAGGACGACGTCATCGATCTTCTGCTGGTGGGGCTGTTCGGTGCGGGGCACGTTTTGGTGGAGGACGTCCCCGGCGTCGGCAAGACCACGCTCGCCAAGGCGCTCTCGAAGGCGGTCGATCTCTCCTTCACGCGCGTCCAGTTCACGCCCGACCTGCTGCCGACGGACATCCTCGGCTCCCAGGTCCTGAACCCGAAGGACGGCTCGCTCACGTTCCATCCCGGCCCCGTCTTCACCAACGTCCTCCTCGCGGACGAGATCAATCGCGCCTCGCCGCGTACGCAGTCCGCGCTCCTCGAGGCGATGAACGAGGCGACGTCGACGGTCGACGGCGTCACGCGCCCGCTCCCGACCCCGTTCTTCGTCGTCGCGACGCAGAACCCGTCCGACTACCAGGGCACGTATCCCCTGCCCGAGGCCCAGCTCGATCGCTTCCTCATTCGCATCGGCGTCGGCTACCCGTCGCAGGAGGCGGAGCTGGCGATGCTCTACGCGCGGCAGACGGTCGACCCGCTCGCCAGCGTGACCGCCGTCTGCGATCAGAAGACGGTGATGAAGCTCCAGGCCGAGGTGCGCGAGGTCGAGGTGAAGGAGCCGGTCGGCAAGTACCTCCTCGAGATCGTGAACCAGACGCGGCGGGCCCCGCAGATCGAGCGCGGCATCAGCCCGCGCGGAGCGCTCGCGTTCTTTCGTGCCTCCCAGGCGCGCGCGTTCCTGCGCGGCCGGAGCTACGTGAGCCCGGAGGACGTGAGCGCGCTCGCGGGACCGGTGCTCGCCCATCGCGTGCAGCTGACGACCGAGGCGAAGTACGGAGGCGTCTCCGCGGAGGAGGTGCTCTCCAAGGTCGCCCGCGAAGTCCGCGTGCCGACGTGAGCTCGACCAGCGTCAAGTGGGCGCGGCTCAATCACATCCTCATCCCCAAGACGAAAGCGGACCGCGACCGCGTCCGTGCGACCCGCGTGGGGCGGGCGTTCGGAGCGATGTTCGCGCTCTGGGGCTCGCTCACCGACGAGGGACGCACCCTCTCCGTGGTGCTGCCCCTGTCGGCTGCGGTCGCGATCGACGTGCAACGCTCCACCGCCTACCTCGTACCGGCGGTGCTCTTCGGGCTGCTCCTCGGCTCGCTCGTCATCGCGCGGTGGCTGAGGCTCGATCGCACGACCGTTGCCGTCTCGTGCCCGCGCCGCGTCACGGTCGGTGAGGAGGTCTCCTTCTCCGTCACGTGCAAGCGGGAGGCCGGCGCCCCCGTCGCGGTGCGCGTGCGAGGCCCATTCTTGCCTTGGGACGGCACGTGGACGGGCGAGCGGCCGCCGGAGATCGTCCTCGCCGACGGCACGCCGAAGACGACGAGCATGAAGGCGCGCTTCATCGCGCGCGGGCTGCACCACCTCGACTCGTTCACCGCCGCCGCCGTCGCGCCGCTCGGCCTCGCGTGCGGACCACGCAAGGAGAGCGACGGCGCGAAGCTCTACGTCGTCCCGCGCATCGCGAACGTCGCGCGGCTGCCGCTCGCGGTCGCGACGAAGCATCAGCCCGGCGGGGTGGCGCTCGCGTCGAAGGCGGGCGAGTCGATGGACCTCCTCGGCGTCCGTCCCTATCGCCCGGGCGACCCGGTCCGCGATCTCCACGCACGAACGTGGGCCCGCACGGGAGCGCCGGCGGTCCGGGAATATCAGCAGGAATATTTCACGCGCGTCGGGGTGATCCTCGATACCGGATTTCGAAATACGGAAAAGCTCGAGACGGCGATCGAGCTGGCGGCGGGCGTGATTGCCCACTTGTCGCGCGGCGAGGCGCTCATCGATGTCCTGGTCGTCGGCGACGTGATTCACGAGCTGACCGTCGGTCGCAGCCTCGGATATCTGGATCAGGCGCTCGAGCTACTGGCGGGGGTGGAGAGCGGCCCGGCGCTGAAGGCAGAGACGCTCATCCGCAAGCTCGATCCTCACCTCGGGCAGCTGTCGACCGTGTTCGCGCTCGTCTCCCCCGAGGCGGCCGAGAAGAGCGTCCTCGAGCAGCGCCTGCGCGACCGCGGTCTCGCGTGCAAGACGATCGAGATCGACGACGAGCTCGTGCGCGCGATCGAGAAGCGAGAGCGGCTTGCATGGTGAGGTGGCTCCCGTCCCTCTTCGCGGCCGCGGTCGTCGCGGTCATCGTCGCGGCGAAGCCCCTCGGTCCCATCTCGCGCGCGATCGCCATCGCCTGCGTGATCGCCTCGTTCGGCGCGGCCGCGTTCCTGCGGCGGCAGGACGTCCGCTCGCACGCCTCGGTCGTCGCGGGCATCGCGGCCATCACCGCCGCCGGTCAGGTCGACGGTGGCGCGCTCTACGGGGTGCTCGTCGGCGCGTTCCTGCTCGTGTGCGTCGCGTGCCTGCGCGTCACACAACGGACGGAGGCGACGAGGCCCGAGCCCGGGCGAATCGCGGTCATTCTCGCGATCACCGGCGCGATCGTCGCCGTCTCCGTGCTGACGCTCCCGCCGCTGGCGGCGCGGATCGAGCGCACCGTGACCGGCATGTTCGGCGTGGACCCGATGCAACAAACGGCGTTCTCGACGTCGATGATGCTCGGCGCCACGCACGATCTCTTGAAGAGCGACGCCATCGTCGCACGCATCGACGGCGGCGCGCCCGAGTACCTCCGAGGCGCCGTCTACGATCGCTACGAGCACGCGCGCTGGGTCACGACGATGGAAGGGCGCAGCCGCACCAAGCTCCCCGCGACGCCGGGCGGAACGATCCACATGGTGCTCGACAAGAGCGCGCCGACCGGCAGCGACGACCTTCGCTGGTTCTTGCCGCCGAACGCGTGCGGCGTCGACCACGAGGTACAGGTAGACGCGTTTGGCGTCGCGCGTCGCGTGTCGGGCGATCGCGAGCTCCGCTACTCCACGTCCGGCTGCGCGCCGGCCGCCGTGCGACCGGCGACGACGACCGATCTCGAGGTCGATGCGCAGCTCGCGAAGACCTTGAGGCCGCTCGCGGGACAGTGGACGGCCGGCGCCACGACCGAGCGCGAGAAGCTGAAAAGCATCGAAAGGGAGCTCGCGAAGTTCGAATATTCGCTCGACGTCCCCCGCTTCGGAAATATCGATCCGATCGTCGATTTCCTGACCTACCACAAGGCCGGCCACTGCGAGTTCTTCGCGTCCACCATGGTCCTCATGGCGCGTACGCAGGGGATTCACGCGCGCGTCATCGGCGGATTCCGGGTCACGGAGATCAATCCGATCACGCATCAAGCCATCGTCCGCGACCGCAACGCGCATGCGTGGGTCGAGGCCTGGTACGACGGGTCCTGGCACGCGTGGGATCCGACGCCCGCCTCCGAGGGACCCGGCGCGGCGCGCAGCTTCCTCGATCACGCGAGCGATCTCTGGGCCCTCGTCTGGGAGCGGCTCACGTCCATCGGTCCCCTCGGGTACGCGATGATCCTCGCGGGCATCATCGCGGTGCTCCTCGCGATCCGCTCGATCGGCCGTTTCCTCGCGCGGCCCCGCCGGCGACGCACGCAGCAGGCGATGGATCGCCCGCTGCCATGCTTCGAGACGCTCACCACCGCGCTGGCCGCGGTCGGCTTTCCACGAGACGAGTCGGAGCCGATCGAGGCGTTCGCCGAGCGCATCCCGAGCCCCGAGATCGCGGCCGCGCTCAACGCCTATGCCGCGTTTCGATATGGCGGAGTCGGCGAAGAGAACGCGGTGGTGCGCGCGGCGGAGCGCGCGGTGAAGGCTACTTCTTCTCTCCCTCGGCGCAGGTGATCGCAGCATTGTTCGCGTCGACGTTGCCGTCGCACGAGGCGTTCTTCTCTCCTGCCACGATGCCGCGGCTGACCTTGTTGCCGACGACGACCGCGTTGTTTCCCTGGATGATGATGCGGCCGAGGACGGTGCAGCCGGCGACGACGGCGTTGTTTCCGGTGATGATCACGTCGCCCTCGACC
The DNA here is from genome assembly GCA_046351255.1 of Labilithrix sp. GTDB lineage: Bacteria > Myxococcota_A > Polyangia > Polyangiales > Polyangiaceae > Labilithrix. The sequence goes on along the minus strand of JAXLYU010000016.1, from coordinate 1,813 downwards.
ACGGAGAGCAAGAGCGTCGCGTTGTTCCCGTCGACGACGACGTTGCCTTTGACGGTCACGCCGCGGCCGGTGAAGTTGTTGCCGTCCGCAGCGACGTTGCCGCCGATCACGGAGACCGCCGGCCCGGAGCCATAGACGGTCACGTTGTTGCCGCTCGACTTCACGTCGCCGGTGACGTCGACGCCGTCGTCCGCGCCGTCGATCGTCACGACGCCCTTGTTGTCCTTCCCGATGTCGATGTTGCCCTGCCCGTCGATCGGCGTGGGCGCGGCGGGCGCGGGCGCGCAGACGACCTCCACCACCTTGCCTCTCGAGTCGACGATCACGTCGGCGTGCTCGCCGTTCTTGCACTTCTCGTCCGTCTTCGCGACGACGGATCCGGCGCCTGGGGCGCCCGCCGGCCCTGTGGTGACGGTCGTGTTCGGCGTGGGGGCGTAGACGTCGCCGGCCGATGCATCGGGCGCGGGGCCGACGTCGCTCCCGCTGCTTCCACCACACGCGACGAGAAGACCGACGAGAAGGAGCATGCTTCGCATTACTCGATCCTATGGACGCGATCTCGGTCTGTAACTTGGTCACGAGATCGGTCACCGAAAGGCGGAAGGCGGCTTCCGGAATCGTGCACGAAATGCCTGAGAAAAGGCGGCAAAGCTCCCGTATCCCACGCGACTGGCCACTTCACCGACCGCATACCTTCCGCTGCGGATGAGGAGCAATGCCTCATCTAGCCTCCGGGCACGGAGGTACGTGGCCGGCGCCATCCCTACGCCTTGACGAAAGGCGCGGAGCACGGCGCTCGGGCTCGCGTGCGTCACCTTCGCGAGCGTGGCCACCGTGATCGGGTCCGCGAGATGCGCGTCGATGTACCTCTGCGCCCGCTCGAGGAGCGGAGGCTCCTTCTCGAGATGCGACCTCCGCTCGTTCGCCTCGCGGCGCACGAAGTACCATTCCTTCAGGAGCTCGGTCTCGAGGAAGGTGGTCGCCGTGTTGCCGCTCTTCCGGCACTGCTCTCGCTCGAACGCGTAGCGCTGAGCGATCTCGCTCACCCAGGTCGTTCGCGGGACGATGACGGCGGTCGCGAGCACGCGCTTCATCACCTTCGGCTCGATCTCGCCGGCGTAGGTCTCTGCCACGAGTCGCTCCAGCGCCGGCGTGAGGGTCATGACGAGCACGGTCGCGAGCGGGCTCCTGGTCTCGAGGCGGAGGGGCTCGCCAGCGGGCACGAGGAGCCAGCTCGCAGCGTCGAGGAGGGCGTCGATCCCGCCGGTCCTTGCCGCCACCACGGAGGCGTGGAGCGGGAGGACGAACGAGGGCCGACCCGCCTGGTGACGGCGCTTCGCACCGGCGGCAGAGGTCTCGACGCGCAGATCGATCACGCTTTGCTTATCGCTCGATAGTCAATGACGCATCCACGACAATCGACCGGGCGTGGAGCCGCTACCTAGCTCCGCATGCGCTCCTCCGTCGTCGCTCTCGCCCTCGCCGCCTGCGCTCCCATCGCGCCAGAGCCCTCGCTGCAGTCGTCGCCGCTCGAGACCGAGCCGCTCCGCATCGGCGCCATGGGCCCGCTCGACATGCAGACCGAAGCGGAGTGGCGCTCGTTCGAGTCCGATCTCGCCCAGGCGCGATCGCTGGGCATCACCTCCATCAGCATCGACGTGTGGTGGGGCCAGGTCGAACGCGTGGGCGATCAGCGCTTCGACTGGTCGTGGGTGGATCGGGCGGCGCGAACCATCACCGCGGCCGGCCTCTCGTGGCGCCCCGTGCTCGCGTTCCACGCGTGCGGCGGCAACGTCGGCGACACCTGCCATAT
>JAXLYU010000015.1:0-363438 GCA_046351255.1 Labilithrix sp. | reverse complement strand
GCGAATGGGCTCATCGGCACTACCAGCCGCGTGGAGGGGGTCGTCGGAAACGGCAACTCGACGGGACTGGCGCCGAACGGCGAAGCCGAGCCCGGCGAAGAGTTCACCCTGAACCAGCCTACCCATCTAGCGATGTCGGAGGACGGCTACCTCTTCATCGCGCACTCGCTTGGCGTCGCCGTCTACGACACGCAGTCGAAGGAGGCCGAGATGCTGTTCGTCGACGGCGGACGCGACGAGATCCTGCCGTTCTTCACGGAGCAGAGCACCCCGCTGCCGAGCTTCCTGCCATTCACGAAGAACGCGCTCATGGCCATGAGCGACAGCGGACTCGCACGCGTCAACATCGACCTCCTCTCCTCGGAGGCGGATCCGACGCGCACGATTGTGCGGAACGCCTCCGGTGGCTTCACGCTGACCGACACGAGCCAGGCGATCGTCGACAAGTTCGATGTTCGTGGCCGACTCATCGAGCACCGCCGTCGCACCGGCAAGCTCCTCTACGCGATTCAATACTCGGACGCGGACAGCGATCGGATCGATCGAATCACCAACGCGACGGGCGGCGCGTTCGTCTTCGCCTATGACAGCGGCAAGCTGAGCCGAATCACGGACCCAGCCGGCGCGGGGTCTGCCATCACCGTGGACGCGCAGGGAGATCTCACGCAGATCGTCGAGCCGGACGGCGAGAAGCATCGGTTCGTGTACGACCGCCACCACGTGACGGTCAAGACGGACCCAAGGGGGGACGAGACCCATTACACCTACGCGACGGACGGGACGCTCGCGTCCACGCTGAAGCCGACGGGCGAAGCTCACGAGCTCCACGCGAGCATTTCGGCACCAGCCGCGTACACCGCGGGCGGCAAGCTACAGACCACGAGCTCGTTCACGGATCCGCACGGCGTCGTGCATACGTTCGTGCAGAACGACTATGGCGAGATCGAGAAGGAGACGTTCGTCGCCGACGGCGTCACCTACACGCACGACGCGGTCATTCCCGATCAACTCTTCACGACCGGCGGTACCGAGCCGTTCATCCTGCGGCGCGCAAACGCCTTTCGCCGCATCTCACAGTGGACGCTGAACGGCGTTCCGCTCACGAATCCGGTGTCCTTCGATTCGCTCGGTCGAGTCGTGAGCAGCGCTCGCCAGGGGAGCGGCAGCGGCAATGTCACCCGGTGGACCTATGACGCGAACGGCTGGCTCTCGTCCGAGTCGCCGGGAGGAGCGCTTCTCGCGCAGTTCATCGAGCGAGACTCGGACGGCCGCATCCTTCGGATCTACGACGCTGGCCGTGGCAGCGGAGGCGCCTCGCCGACCGGACGCGAGACGACCTTCGCGTGGCGCCCCGATGACCAGCCGCTCTCGGTCCGCACCCACAACGTGACGACGACGTTCGCGTACGACGATGCGGGCGGGACGAAGAACCTCCTCGCGACGTCGGACTCGACCGGTCGAAGCATGACCTACGTTCGTGACGCCCGCGGCAACGCGATCTCGTCGACGGACGGCACGGCGAGCGCGTTCTTCGACTTCGACTCGAACAACCGACTCATGCGGAGCTCGGATGCGCTCGGAAACGAGACGACGTTCAGCTACGAGCATTCGTCGTGTGGCTGTAGCGCTCAGGATCTCGTCACCGGAATTCACACCCCCGACCTCCCCGCAGGTGTGGAGTGGGCCTTCGCGTACGGCCCGAACGGTCGTCTGACGAAGGTGACCGATCCGCACGGGTTCTCCGAGACGATGACCTACAAGGTGACGGGCGAGGTCGAGACGGTGAAGGACCGCCTCGGGCGCACGAGCTCGATGACGTACGACCAGCTCGGTCGTCTGACCGCGCTCATCGATATCGCGGATCGAGCCCACGCGCAGTCGTACGCGCAGCCGACGGCCGGCGCGTGGACGGGTCCTTCCCTGAGTGCGGGCAGCGCCTCGAGCGCCGTGCCAAGCACGAGCCTGACGGCGGCGCCGCAGGACGGCGACTACCAGATCGGTCTGAACGCGTTCGACGTGGAGGGCTACCCGGCGCGCATCGCGCTCTACCGCGACGCGACGTTCGAGCTCGGCTACACGCGTGCGTTCGACATCGCGGGGCGGCTGACGAACCGCTTCGACCGGGCGAACCGCGCGATCACCTCGACCTCCTTCTCGAGCGGCGCCGTGGACGGCACGTTCGATGACCACTTCGTCGGCTACGACACGCGGACGTCGGCTCCGCTCGTGCGCTCGACGACGAGCACGACCTCGACGGGAGCGGAGTCGTCGGTGACGAACCACGACGTCGAGCTCGACGCGACGGACGAGTCGGGCTTTGGCGTCGGCATCGAGGCGCCGTCGTCGCATGTGTTCACGCGCGACACGGCGGGGCGGTTGAAGAGCTCGACGAACCGCTTCTACACGGGGGTCGTGACGAGCGATCCGCTGGTCATCACGGCCGACGCGTCTCGGTACGACTATCGCGCGGACGGTCGAATCGCGCGGATCACGAACGTCGATGGCGCGCACGAATTCACGTACGATGCTCGTGGGCTCGTGCAGACGCAGACCATCGGACAGGGTGGCACGGGCGAGAGCGGTACCTACGCGTACGGCTACGACGAGGTCGGCCGAAACATCTCGCTCACGTTCGCGGACGGCCACGTCCGGACGCAGCGGTACGACGACCTCGGCCGCCTCGTGGAGCGTTGCTACACGTACCCGACCCGACCGGGGATCTCCGACCGCTGCTACGGCGCGAGCTACGACGCGGTGGGCAACGTGGTGTCGCTCTCCGATCCGGAGGGGACGGAGACCATCGAGGTCGACGGGCTCGACCGCGTGAAGACGGTGACGCGCTCGACGGGCGGGGTGGAGAGCTACGCGTACAACTCGCTTGGCGCTCTCGCCACGAACGCCGGCGTCGCGCTCGACGCGCAACGTCCTCGTCTCGACGGCGCGGGCATGGCCGACGCCGCGGTGCCCGCGACCCTCGGCGGAGGCCCGGTCACCCTCGACCGCGGCGGGCGCGTCACTCTCCTTCGAAACACGCCGCTCACGTTCAGCCGCGACGGCTACCTCCGCGACGTCGGCAGCGGCCCGACGCTGGACGCACGGTTCGCGGTCGACACGCAGCGGCGCCGCGCCTGGGTGAGCACACCGAGCGAGCTTCAGGCGTACGTGTACGAGGGGGCGAACGCCGTCGGCGTGATGCGCCATCGTCACGTCCTCGGCCAGCACCTCGACACCCCCGTCCAGCGCTGGCTCTTCGACGGCGTCGACCACCCCCTCCGGCTCACCAGCTTCGACTACAAGGTCAACACTACGACCAGCCCGCCGACGCTCGGGTCGGACTACAACGTCGTCTACTTCGAGGTCGACCTCGCCGGAAACGTCCGCCGAGTCCGCGGGCAAAGCGGCGAAGACTTCGGTGGCTTCCGATACACCGCCTTTGGCATGCAGCTCGAGGACACCACCTCCCTCGGGTTCTTGCAGCCGGTTCCCGAGATCTCCCTTCGATGGAAGGGGCGCCCACGGCAGGTCTTCGGGGGAACCGAGGTCTACGACATGCGGGCGCGCCAGTGGGTGCCCGAGATGGGGAGCTTCCTCTCGATCGACGAGTACGCGTTTCAGAATCCGAGGAGCACGCTCTGGGGATGGCCTGGACAGAACCCTATTCGATGGAGCGATCCGTCGGGTCGGCGCCCCGGCGACCCCTACGCTTCGCCAGATGCAGCGGCACGTGCGGCCCAATTCGACTACACGTGGATCTCGGTCAGCCAGAACATCGAGCTCTCCTCGTCGATCTACGCGACGAAAGACGCGGCCGGCAACACGACCTACTCGTACACACCGGCTGAGACGGAGTACCGGCCGAACCAGAGCGACGCAAACAATGCGATCCCATCTGGAAGTAAGCTCGCCGCGCACTTTCATACGCATCCTGGTGGCGCTCCTGCCGATGAGAAATTTTCGACGGGCGATAAGAAGACGTGCTCCGCGTACAGTCGGCCGGAGTATCTGGCCACGCCGAAGGGAAATCTTCTCCGCTACAACACGAACGTTCCCTGGTCGCCGAGCCTGCAGCTCGGGGACGACTCGTTCGTTTCACGCGAGCTCGGTAGCGACGTAAGGAACCTCGGGAACAATCCACTCGCACTTCTGCTCGCACCGATGAATCGCGATGTCCTCTTGGACGCTGCGTTGATCGCGCTTGGCCGCTCTCAGAGCTCTACCCCGTGACTCGGCACGGAAGGATTGGCTTGGTCACCGCAGTGATGCTTGGCGGCTGTTCCGAGCATCGCACTCCAGTGGATGCGGCGCCATCATCGTCACCCGCACCGTCGTCACATGCACCAGAAGTGATCACGTTTTCTGCGGGCCACACATTTCGCCCCTGCAACGTTGATCTGAAGTTGGAGGAGCGCGAGCGTGCGGTGGCTTGTGCCGCAGAATTCGTAGCAAGCGATTATCGAGGCTACTCGCCGGAGCCGATAGGGATCTGTGTTCGCGATGACGCCGAAGGGGCGTGTCGCAAACGATTCGACCGTGGACTGGACGGACAGCGGTACTGGGTGCTGTTCACTGGGCACCAGGACAAGAAAGCTCTCCAGGTGATCTTGGTCGAACAACACTGGGCGGATGTCAGCGCGGATTATCCGCTCACGCGAGACGAGCTATGGCCAGAATGCCATTGCCGTTTCTTTGCACAGAACGATGGCGGGTCTCATTGAGTCGTCGCTTCAGCGCAATCTTGCTGGTCGGAGCATTCGGGTGTCGCGAGCCGGCGCCTTCGCAGGCCGATGCTTCGCCGGTCGATGCTTCGGTGGAGCTTCCCAGTCGCGAGGACGAAACCGCTGCTGCGATCCGCGTGGCCGATGCGTGGGTGGCGAGTCAGCCGGGAACAAGTGGCTTGCGTGCACGAGCGATCGGAACATGCACCCGCGACAGGGCTAACGATCGCTGCCTCTTTCGATACTTTCTTGGTGAAGGCACTTGGGTGCTCTACGAGGCTGCTGGGCGTCTGCGTTCTTTCTTCTTTGTGGAAGTCAATGCATCCGGCAGCGGACTGCGCGCGCGCTTCCGACGCCCCAGCATCGGTTTCCAGTGGAGCACTTGCGGTTGCCGGTCGGCTCCCGGCTTCGAGGTAAGCGAGGAATATGACGGCCGCGAACGTTGAGACCCCACGCGCAGTCGTACGCGCAGCCGACGGCGGGGCGTGGACGGGTCCTTCCGTGAGTGCGGGCAGCGCCTCGAGCGCCGTGCCGAGCACGAGCCTCACGGCGGGGCCGCAGAATGGCGACTATCAGATCGGTCTGAACGCGTTCGACGTGGAGGGCTACCCAGCACGGATCTCGCTCTACCGCGACGCGACGTTCGAGCTTGGCTACACGCGCGCGTTCGACATCGCGGGGCGACTGACGAACCGCTTCGACCGGGCGAACCGCGCAATCACCTCGACCTCCTTCTCGAGCGGCGCCGGGGACGGCACGTTCGATGACCACTTCGTCGGCTACGACACGCGGACGTCGGCTCCGCTCGTGCGCTCGACGACGAGCACGACCTCGACGGGAGCGGAGTCGTCGGTGACGAACCACGACGTGGAGCTCGAAGCGACGGACGAGTCGGGCTTTGGCGTCGGCATCGAGGCGCCGTCGTCGCATGTGTTCACGCGCGACACGGCGGGGCGGCTGACGAGCTCGACGAACCGCTTCTACACGGGGGTCGTGACGAGCGATCCGCTGGTCATCACGGCCGACGCGTCTCGGTACGACTATCGCGCGGACGGTCGAATCGCGCGGATCACGAACGTCGATGGCGCGCACGAATTCACGTACGATGCTCGTGGGCTCGTGCAGACGCAAACCATCGGACAGGGTGGCACGGGCGAGAGCGGTACCTACGCGTACGGCTACGACGAGATGGGCCGAAACATCTCGCTCACGTTCGCGGACGGCCACGTCCGGACGCAGCGGTACGACGACCTCGGGCGCCTCGTGGAGCGTTGCTACACGTACCCGACCCGACCGGGGATCTCCGACCGCTGCTACGGCGCGAGCTACGACGCGGTGGGCAACGTGGTGTCGCTCTCCGATCCGGAGGGGACGGAGACCATCGAGGTCGACGGGCTCGACCGCGTGAAGACGGTGACGCGCTCGACGGGCGGGGTGGAGAGCTACGCGTACAACTCGCTTGGCGCTCTCGCCACGAACGCCGGCGTCGCGCTCGATGCGCAGCGTCCTCGTCTCGACGGCGCGGGCATGGCGGACGCCGCGGTGCCCGCGACCCTCGGCGGAGGCCCCGTCACCCTCGACCGCGGCGGGCGCGTCACTCTCCTTCGAAACACGCCGCTCACGTTCAGCCGCGACGGCTACCTCCGCGACGTCGGCAGCGGCCCGACGCTGGACGCACGGTTCGCGGTCGACACGCAGCGGCGCCGCGCGTGGGTGAACACACCGAGCGAGCTTCAGGCGTACGTGTACGAGGGGGCGAACGCCGTCGGCGTGATGCGCCATCGTCACGTCCTCGGCCAGCACCTCGACACCCCCGTCCAGCGCTGGCTCTTCGACGGCGTCGACCACCCCCTCCGGCTCACCAGCTTCGACTACAAGGTCAACACTACGACCAGCCCGCCGACGCTCGGGTCGGACTACAACGTCGTCTACTTCGAGGTCGACCTCGCCGGAAACGTCCGCCGAGTCCGCGGGCAAAGCGGCGAAGACTTCGGTGGCTTCCGATACACCGCCTTTGGCATGCAGCTCGAGGACACCACCTCCCTCGGGTTCTTGCAGCCGGTTCCCGAGATCTCCCTTCGATGGAAGGCGAGGCCAAGGCAGGTCTTCGGGGGCAAAGAGGTCTACGACATGCGCGCCCGCCAGTGGTGCCCGGAGCTGGGGGCCTTCCTCAGCATCGACGAGTACCGCTATCACTCTCCACGAACGACGCTGTGGGGATGGCCCGAGCAGAACCCTCTCCGGTATCGCGATCCCTCCGGTCGCGATGGGACCGATGATCTGATCGAATTCGAGCGACTCGGAGGCCTCGATTACCTCGCAGGCTATGGCGCAGGGTTGCTGGACACAGTGCCTCTTTACGCGGGCATGCCCGGCAGTCCAACGTTGGGCGATGTCGCCGACTGGCTCGATCTCTCGGGCAAACATCCAAAGCGTTCGAACGCGAACGCGGGTCCGTGCGCTGGCGGTGGTGGCGGCGACGGTGACGATCCTGCTGACCAGGGACGAACAGCTGGAATAGTTGCAGGCTCTCTTGTCGCGGTCGCAGCAGGCAATGGGCCGAGAGCTCCGAAGGTTGGTGGTGGTGCCAAGTTGGCGAACATCACGGCAGGCGAAGCCACGCGAATTCAGAACGCTGCAAATCGAATTGGAAGAGAGATCACGTTGGTCGGCAGTCGCGCCGAAGGTACGGCGGGGCTCGCTAGCGACTGGGACTATCTCGTCAATGCGAGTGGCAAGGAGCAGCACAGAATTATCAATTCGCTCCCTGGCGCAGAGCTTCGTGCCGAGGGCATCCGAGATCCTGTCGAATTCCTTCGTGGCGCGCTCGACCCATCACGACCTCACATCACGTTCTACCCACGGTGATTTATGGCCTCTGTCGCTGTCGATCTGCTCACGGCTCAGATGAACAACGCAGTTCTTCGACTTCCTGAACGCAGATATCCAGGCGTGCTTGTTCAGGGAGATACCCTTGCGTCATTAGCCGATCTTGCCTGCACGATTGAGCGACTCCTTCCGCCTAACGCTGATACTTCACTCATCGAGTCCACGCGAGAGCTTCGCGAACGTCTCGACAGTATGCTGCGCTTCTATGAGGTCACGCTCGAAGCGGCCGGGATCCAACTTCCGTATGCGCGAGACCCTCATCGAGGCGAAGACAGCAAGTAAGTCGGAGATCATGCTTTTTATGGGTTGTGTCAGCGCCGCCGACTCTTCGCCTTCTTGGGCGCAGCGATCCAGACCGAGGGTCTGCCCGACGCCGATGGGATAGCGGGAGGGGTGGGCTTGAGCGATCCAGACCGAGGGTCTGCCCCGACGACGATGGGATAACGGGAGGGGTGGGCTTGAAGCAAACAGCCTTCCGACGACTCGGGCGTCATCGCAGGCATTCGCGACGGCGTCCGTAGGACGCACGTCGGCCTTCACGCGATCCGCAGAGCAGCGGACGTAGGAGGGCCTTGAACCGCGCGATTCTTGGAAGGAGAGCTAGGCAGCGGTGAGCCGTTGGAACGGCTCGCAGCGCGCGGCGGCATGGTGGCGGAGGTGATAGGTGCCGGCGGGAAAGAGCACGCGATGCTCGCCGGCGGCGAAGCGTACGCGCGCCGCGTGGTAGGCGACGCGAAAGGCGACGAGGTCTTGAAGCGCGGCGACGCGCTTAGCCTTGTCGCGGCACGCGACGGCGGGGCGGAGATTGCGGCGCGGCTCGGAGGTCTTGGGCGTATCGAAGGCGGAGGCGGCAAGCACGGCCTTCCGGCCAAGAACGCGTATCCCCTTCTCGAGGCGGAGCCTTCTTGCGTCGAGCTCGGCGCGGGCGACGCCATCGCGAACGCGCTCGGCCCACTCGGCTCGAGACTCGGCGCGTGCGCTGCAAGGAGGCTGCGCCGCGACGGCTCGCGCGCTCGGGCATCGCCCCGTCCGGGTCGAAGAAGAAGTCGAGGCGCTCATGGACTGGTGCGCCGCCGTCGAGATGATGAAGCGAGGTCATGCCGGGCCAGTCGACAGGGCGATCGACCAAGTGATCTGCGACAGAGTTGGCGAGGGCATGGCAAACCTTCTCGAACACCGCGTCGGGGGTGGCGAGGAAGGTGGCGCGCAGGTCGGCTCGCTCGACCAGAGATTCTCCCATCAGCGGCTCCAGCGAACGTTGAGGCGGCGCGCGAGCATGGCGTGGAGGCGCGTGAAGACGCGGGGAGGCAGCCGTCGGGATCGTGCACGACAACGTGGAGTGGTTCGACATGGCAACCCACGCGATGAGCTGGATCCCATGGCGCGCGGCCTCGGCGAGGCAGTAGGCGAAGACGCCGTTGGTCTTTCTTGTCGGGCCGCAGCAAGAACTGACGCTGCGAGCAGCGCCTCGTGACGAGGTACGTCCGCCCCGGCAAGATCTCCCTCGGCACGGTCATCGCGGTGGGCCATCGGCCCGCCGAGGGGATGGTTGCGCGGTTTCTTTACCGTGGCCGGGCCTCGGTGGACATGGTTGTCGTCGCCGAGGGCGTATGGAGGAAGTCGCCGGGCAGCGCCATGAACGGAAATCGTCAGCGATCCTGCCCTTGGGTGGTGACAGCGGCGGCACGGTAGCACTGCGCCCCGCCTGCGCCTTCTCTCCTTCGTCGCCTCTCGAGCTACACTCGACGACGCCGATGCGTCGCCTGGTCCTCGCGCTCGTCTGCATGCTCGTCGCGCTCCTTGCGACGGCGCCCGCATCCGCCCGCGTCGTGCCCGTCAGCTTGCCTCCGCCATGACGGCATCGAGGCCCCGCGGACTCGCGTCTGGGCCTTGTCGTGCATATTACACCTATTGCTTCTCGCTCCGAGAGCCGCGACTCGCCTCGAGAAACTCTGTCGTCGGACTACGACGCGCGTCGGACCCAACACTTCGCTGGAAGGGGCGCCCACGGCAGGTCTTCGGGGGCACAGAGGTCTACGACATGCGGGCGCGGCAGTGGGTGCCCGAGATGGGGGCCTTCCTCTCCATCGACGAGCTAGCCTACCAAGACGCAAGGAGCACGCTCTGGGGGTGGCCGCGGCAGAATCCGGTGCGGTATCGGGATCCGAGCGGGCGGCTGCCGATGGATGGGTCGACGACCGACCGCGCCATCGGTGCCCACCAAGATTGGAACGACTCGAATTTTCAGAGCGGCGTGACGACTGGCGGCGCACTGGGGGCCCTCCTCGATTTGCACGTAGTCGCGCCAGCGCTCGCGTACATCATCGACGCCGGACTCTTCATATCAAGCGGGCGAGAACTTCCGCTCTTGGGGCTCGGTGGCAATCCGATGCGCGCGAAGGCGCCTCCCGGCAGGAATATGGCGGGGGACTGTCGCGAGATGGCGAAGAGGCCCGCGCTGGACTATGGGGAAGGGCAGCTAATCGAGGCCGTGCCTGTGGGAGCGGAGAAGTTTCCGAACGGCTGGGGATTTCACGTGGCCCACGAGATGCCCTCTGGCGAAATTATTGACGCGAAGCTTGGAGCGACTTTCGAGTCGGAAGCAGCCTGGCGGCGAGCATTTGCCGGTGACGCAGAGGCTCTTGTCAGCAGGAGCCCGTACCCAACCCCGCCACACGGACCACCTCTACCAGGTGATGGCCTCTAGTGGCTCTGTTCATTCGAAAGATCGTTTACACCGGATGCGTCCTTGCCGGAAAGCTGCGCTCGCTAGTCTCGGTGCTTGAGCGGACCCGACATATTCCTCCGCCTTTGGAATCGTCGCTTCGCGACGGTGTACACCGCTACGTGCTAACCAGGGCGGAGTCGCCCATCGTCGAGTTGTTGGTCGCGGTCTCTGATCGTCGCGCAACCAAGATCGATTACGATCCGACGAGCCCCGACTGTGACGTGCGCGTTGCGAGAGAGATCCACTACACGAGCGAATCAGACGGAATCATATTTGTACTCGATTCGCGACGCGGTCGTGAATCGGCCAATCTCGGTGCATTCTCCCGATTGGACCGCGACCTGCGAACGGTCGGGATGAACCTGGACGACCTGCCTGTCGTCTTCCAAGTGAACAAGCGCGATGCTGGTGATGTTGTTCCTATGGAGTGGGTGCGCGAGAATTTCCAGACGCGCCGATGTGCATACGTTGAGAGCATCGCGACAAAGCACGTGGGGACGCTCGAAGCCATGCGCGGCGTGCTCCGGCTGACGGGTGCGCTAGAGTGTGGCGATCCTGGCGATCCGTAGCGATCCTAGCGATCCAGACCGAGGGTCTGCCCCGACGCCGGATGGGATAGCGGGAGGGTGGGCTTGAAGCAAACAGCCGTCCGACGACTCGGGCGTCATCGCAGGCATTCGCGACGTATCCGTCCGGCATGCCGAGCCCGGCCGACCTTTACGCCGGCACGCAGACGTAGATCGCCGGGCGCGGTCCCTGGCGGCGCGAGTCTCCGTGATGTAGTGACACGCCTCGCGCGTCAGTCATCGAGCCGCCCGCGACCCGGTCAGGTCGCGCCGGCAGGCGTGACGATCCTCTCGACGGTGAAGCCGGAGCCGGACGTCTCCTTCCACCGGTGCGGGAGGAGTTCGATGAGCTGATTCTTCGGATGGTCCTGAATCCGGAGCAGCACGTCGGTGAGGTACCCCTCGGGGTTCACGTTATGGCGCTCGCACATCGCGATGAGCGAGTAGAGAACCATGAGCCGGTGTGCAGCCGTCTCATTGCCGAAGAACAGGGAGTTCTTCCTGAAGAGCGCGACGATCCGGAGCGCCGCTTCACTCGCGTTGTTGTGCAGCGGGATGAGCGGGTCCCTGAGGAACGCGGTCAGGCGCGTCCACTGGTTCTTCATGTAGCGGAGCGCGTCGCCCATCGCGCTCCTCGGCTCGAAGAGCGGAGTCATCTCCTCTCGCCACTCGTCGAGGCGCTTGAGCACGGGCCGCGCGCGAGACTTTCGGAGCCGCAGGTGCTTCGCCGTCCCGACGATGCCGCCCTGTTGCGCCTCGCGCTCGATCATGAGGAGCTCGAGGATGATGTCGAGCCCGTCACGCGCCTCCGGGGCGCTCGGGAGCGCGTCGAACAGGTACCTCCGCGCGTGACTCCAGCACCCGGTGCGGTCGCGACCGTTAACGTCGGTGACGCTGTTGTATCCCGTGTACCCGTCGACGGTGAGCGTTCCCGTCGTGTCCTCGAGGAGCTCTTTCGGCGTGTCGCCGCTGCGCGACGGGCTGAAGACGTAGATCGAGGTCAGAGGCCGTGGAAGCGTTCGAGGAACGCGAGAAGAAGACCCTTCGGATCGGCGCGCGCTGACGCGGCAACGGCCTCGACGCTTTAGCCGCGCTCCGGGAGCGAGCGCGCCGTGAGGGCGAGCGCGGAGATGCCGGTGCACATCCAGAGTACGGCCGTGAAGTCGAAGCTCGAGAGGACGCGGGTGGCGAGGAACGCACCGAGCGCCATGCCGATGAACATGCTGCTCACGAGGACCGCGTTCAGGCGGCTCCGAGCGCTCGGGTCCTGCGCGTAGATGATCGTCTGATGCGCGATGAGCGAGGACTGCGCGCCGGCGTCGAAGACGACCGTGCCGACGGCCAGGACCACGATCGACCTCGAGAAGATCGCCATCGCGCCGAACGAGACGAGGCAGACGAGCGCGCCCAGCCTCGCCACCGCCGCCGGTCCGCGCCGGTCGCTGAACGTGCCCGCGATCGGCGCGGCGAGCGCGCCCGCCGCGCCCGCGATGCCGAAGAGCCCCGCGATGCTGCTCTTCAGCTCGAAGGGCGGCGCGGCGAGGCCGAGCGCGAGCGTCGACCAGAACGCGCTGAAGGCCATGCTGACGAGCGACTGCGCCAGCGCGGCGCGGCGGAGGGCGGGGATCTTCCGCACGAGGCCCGCCATCGAGGCGAGCAGCTCGAAATAGGGACGATCGGTGGTGGGCGGGAAAGACGGTAATTGCCTGGCGAAGAGCGCGAGGAGCGCGGCGATGGCGACCGCCGCGCCGCCGAAGACCGCGCGCCACGACACGTACTGGCTCACCGCGCCCGAGACGACCCGCGAGAGGAGGATCCCCGTCAGGAGGCCCGTCATCACCGTCCCGACCACGCGGCCTCGCGACTCCGCGGGCGCGATCGCGGCCGCCGCCGGGACGAGGTCTTGCGCCATCGTCGCGAAGACGCCGATGAAGAGGCTCGCCGCGACGAGCACCGGGGCGCTCGGCGCGAGCGCGGCGATGGCCAGCATGACGATGAGCACGGACGACTTCGCGAGGATCACGCGGCGCCGGTCGAGCCGATCGCCGAGGGGCGCGAAGCCGATGATGCCTGCCGCGTAGCCGAGCTGCGTCATCGTCGGGACGAGGCCGATGCGCTCGGGCGTCGCGTCGAGATCGCGTGCGAGCATCGCCAGCATCGGCTGGTTGTAATAGAGCGTCGCGGCGGCAAGCCCCGCCCCCGTTGCCAGCAGTATGACGACGCGTCCGAGGTCAGAGCGCGGCGACGAACTCACGGCCGAATTCGAGCGGCGAGGGCCGGTCCTTCGGCTCCTTCGACACCGCCGCGCGAAGGAGCTTCGCCACGGCGGCCGGGTACGCGCGCAGACGCTCCGCGTCCTCGAAAGGATCGCGGCGCATGTGCGCGATGATGCGGTCGCGCGGGTTGTCGATGTCGTCGAAGAACGCCTTGCCGGTCGTCACGTTGTAGATCGTGCCGGCGAGCGCGTAGACGTCGGAGCGCGGATCGAGCTCGACGGGATCGAGCACCTGCTCGGGCGCGATGTAGCCCGCGGTGCCGGCCACGAAGCGGCCGCCGACCTCGGCCGGGACGCGGATCGCGCGCACCATGCCGAAGTCGATGACGACGCTCGCGAGCGGCGGCGTGTGCGCCGGATCGCGATGCTTGTCCGGATCGAAGCGCTCGCCGCCCGCGAGGGGGAGACGGAGCCAGAGGTTCGCGGGCTTGATGTCGCGGTGGACGAGGTTCGCGGAGTGGAGCGCGGAGAGGCCGGCGCAGGTCTCGAGGACGACCTGGCGGAGCTCGAAGAGCGTCATCAGACGCGCCGCCGCGTACTGCTTCAGGTCCGCGCCGATCAGGTACTCGAGGACGAGGTACGGCACGTTGTCGACGACGCCGCGATCGATGATGTTGGCGACGTTCGGGTGGTAGAGGCCGGCGAGCGCCTTTGCCTCTTCCACGAACGAGGCGAGGATGCCCGCGCGCTCCGTGTCGGTCGCGTTCTGGAGCGCCTCCGCCTTCGGGATCTTCAGGACGAAGAAGCGATCGGCGCCGGGCTTGCGCACGAGCCAGACGGTACCGATGCCGCCCTCGCCGAGGTTCTTCACCAGCTCGTAGCCGGCGATGATCTGCGCCTCCTTCTTCTTCGGGGCGGGCGGCGGCGGCGGCGTGCGCGCGATCGCGCCCTGCACCGCCTGCTCGAGCAGTCGCGAGGTGACCGGGCCGAGCGACGCGAACCACACGTCGAGCATGGCGGGCTCGCGCGCGCGAATGGCGCGGGCGACGAGGCCCGCGACGCGCGGGGCGTTCTCCGTCTGGCCGCGGCGGAGAGAGTCGTCGTTGACATCGCCGCTCGCGGCGTGGAGCGCGCGCACGGGGTCGGCGAGCGAGGACTGGAGGCGATCGGCGGCGAGCACGAGCTCGAGGCACATCGCGTCGAGGTTCTCGTTCTTGCCGGACGCCGGCGCGAACGCGGCGAGCGCGCGCGAGAGGCCCGCGAGCGAGTGCGTGAGCTCCGTGTCGACCGCGTGGAGAGCGTCGAGCGAGGGCGCCGCCTGATGGCCCCACTGGCCATACTCCTCACCGGAGGAGACCGCGGTGCGCAGCGCCTCGGCGTGGGAACAGCAGCTCTCGAGCGCGCTCATGTCCATCATCGGGAGCTGGGTCGCGAGCTGGAGGAGCATCGCGGGGCGGTCGATGACGAGCGCCCACCACGCCGCGAAGGGCCCGAGCCAGCGCACGTCGTCGACCTCGCCGAGCGCCGTGCCGCGCGTCGTGTCGACGAGGCGCCAGAAGAGCGACGAGAGCGCGTTCTTCAGCGCCGGCGGCAGCTCGCGCGAGCCGTCCGCGAGGCCGTCGAGCTTGCGCAGCCACTGACACGTGTCGTGCGCGGTCGGGCCGCGACCGGGACCGAGATCGCCGTCCTCCTCGCATGCGTCGAGCGCGTAGCCGCCGAGACGGATCGCGAGGACCTCGAGGGGGACGTCGTTCACCTGCGTCTCGCCGCCCGCCGCCTGCCGGCGCTCCTTCACCAGATCGAGGATCTCCGCCGGCGCGCGCGCGATCGTCTTCCAGGTCTCCTCGAGGTTCGGCGTCTCGAGCGGCTCGTCGCCGGGGCGCGTCGCGAGGAGCGGGCCCCAGAGGCGGAGCGCGAACGCTCGCGCGCAGCCCTCCACCGCGTTCACGGCTGCCGCGCGATGGCGGAGCGAGCCGGTGCCGAGCGCGATGCGACGCGCCTCGCCGAACGTGGGCGAAAGCGACACCGCGAAGCGCGAGGCGCGCGCGTCGGCCTCCTCGTCGTCGTACTGCGCCGCGAGGCGCACCAGGTTCTCGAGGCCGAGCTCGAGGTCGAGCGGATCGCGCTCGGCGCCGTCGACGATGTCCGTGACGGCGATGATCTCGATCCAGCGGCGCGCCTCGTCGAGGCTCGTCGAGCGCGCCGACCGCGCCGACTCGCGGAGGGCGCGGAGCGGGCCCTCGATCTCGCGGCGGTCGGTGCCGCGGCGCCAGAGCGTGGCGAGGCCGCGGGCGAGCGCGCGCGCGCCGATCGCCCCGCCGTCGCCGCGGAGGATGCGCACCGCGAGGCGATCCCAGATGTCCCGGCGCTCGTGGAACAGGTAGGGCGTCGCGGCGGCGATCGCGCCGAGGACCCACACGTCTTCCTGCGGCGACTCGATGATCGAGAGGAGCTGGCCGACGAGCAGCTTGAAGCGATCGGCGGGGAACGACGCGAACGCGGTCATCGCGCGCTGGCGAAGGAGCGGCGACTGCCCCATGACCCAGTCGAGGACGGTGCCCTCGAGCTGCTCCATCGGCCCGCAGAGGCGGCCCAGCGCGCGCGCCGCGTGCACCCAGACGAGCGGCTCGGGATGCAGGAGGAGCGGCTGCAATACCTGCAAGGTCTTGCCGATGAGCTCCGGATCCGTCGACGAGGACAGGCCACGCACCGACACCTCGAGCGTGCGCGCCGCGAGCACGCGTCCACGCAGCGAGCCGCGCGCCGGGAGGCGGATCATCACCTCGAACGTCTCGTGCGAGCCCCAGAGCCACTTCGCGAGCTCCGGCACCTCGAACGCGGACGCGCCCGCTTCCCAGAAGAGGATCTCGAGCCGCGCGCGCGCCTCCGCGTTGAGCGGCTCCATGAGGATGCCACCCTCGCCGATGAGCGGCGCGCAGCGGAGCGCGTCCTGGAGGGGACCTTCGACCACGCGCGAGCGCGCCACCGTGACCACGCGCTCGCGGAAGAGATTGCGAACCGCCGCGTCGTCGAGGAGCGGCGCGATCCGCGTGTCGCGACGCCAGGTGCTCTCGGCGCACCACCCGAAGAGCACCTCCGCGGAGGGCTCGGAGAAGATCTCGCCGAGCTCCTTGATCTCCTCGTCGTCCATCGTGAGGCCGGGGAGGAGCTGCGCGAGGGTGTCCGCCGCCTCGCGCACCTCGGAGGGGAGGCTGCTGTCGGCCGCTGGCGCCGCCACCCATCGCGCGCGGATCCCCTTCGCGAGCTCGGGGTCCGCGAACGGATCGATGAGCGTCGACAGCGCCCGCTGTACCTCGTCGGAAGGCATTCCAGCGGCCGAGAATATCGAGTTTTTCCGCGCAGGGAGACGAGATTCGTCAGCCGAGCAAATGCGTCACTTCCGCTTCGCTCCCGCGCCTGCGCCGCCGCCCGCCGCCAGGAGATCGCGGATCTCGACGAGGAGCTTCTCCTGCGCCGGCGGGTCCGGCGGCGGCGCCGCCTTCTTGAAGCGGTTCATCGCGCGGACGATCAGGAAGACGACGAACGCGACCAGGAGGAAGTCGAGCGTGGCCTGGATGGCCGCGCCGTAGCCGATCGCGACCTCCTTCGCCGTCTCCGTCCCGTCGGCGCCCTTCTGGGCGGCGAGCAGTACGATCTTCAGCTCCGCGAAGTTGACCTTCCCGAGGAGGAGGCCGATCGGAGGCATGATCACCTTCTCGACCAGCGCGGTGACCACCTTGCCGGAGGCCCCACCGAGCACCACCGCGACGGCGAGGTCGACGAAGTTCCCCTTGATCGCGAACTCCTTGAACTCTTGCAGAACGCCCATGGCTCGGTCCCTTCAGAACAGCGTGTAGACGAGGTTGATCGACGCGATGGAGTCCGCCTTCTCCACCGTGGGGAGAGGCTTGTTCTCGAAGCGCATCGTGTACGTCGTGGCGATCGCGAGGTTGGTCGAGATGTTCGTCTTCAGCCCCACGTCGAAGATGAGGCGGTAGGTGCCGAGGTCCGAGACGTTCTGCAGGTACTCGAAGCTCGTGACGAAGCCGACGCCCTCGTAGAGCTTGTTCTCGTAGCCGAGGAAGGTGCGGACGTTGTGGAGCGTCTGCGTCTTGTCGAGGAACGTCGGCGGCGGAGCCGGGCTGCCGTCCGCCGGGGCCGCGGCCTGCACTCGCCGCGAGGCGTCGCGGCGGATGTCGTGCTGGAGGTCGTAGCCGAGCTCGGCGCGGAGCGACT
Source organism: Labilithrix sp. (assembly GCA_046351255.1). GTDB lineage: Bacteria > Myxococcota_A > Polyangia > Polyangiales > Polyangiaceae > Labilithrix. Next base: position 346,089 of record JAXLYU010000015.1, on the reverse strand, counting down.
GCTTCTTCGTGTTGATGAAGTAGTAGGCCGCGCCCGGATCGAAGTTGAGGCGGAGGTCGAGGCCCTGGAACCGATCGCGCCGGGCGGACGACTGGAAGAAGAGCGCGACCGGCTCGAGGATGAAGTAGTCGTAACGCGCGAGGCCCTGGTAGTTCTCGACCGTCGTCTCGACCGGCGTGCCGGACTTGCCGGCGCGCGCGAAGTTCGCGGACGCGGCCGCGCTGAACTGGTGCTCGTCGCGGCGGATCCGGAATTTCCCGGCCGTGGTGAGCGCGATCGTCCGGGCGTTGCCGGCGGAGAAGAGCCCGCCTGCCTGGATGGAGGCCTCCGTCGCGTGCGCCGGATCCTCCGCCGCCGGGAGCGCGCCCGTCGCGAAGCCGCCCTTGGCGACCTCGGTCTTGCCCGTCGTGGCGGCGTTGGCCTTCACCGTCTCGGCGGGGATCGTCGGCGGCTGAGGATCGGCCGCCAGCGCGGCGCCCTCGAAGGCGAGGAGCGCGGCGCAAGAAGCGAAGCAGAAGGTATGGAAGCGAACCAGGTGACTCATCGCGTGCTCCCTTGCTCCACGTGGAGCTCCACGCGCCGATTGGCGGCGCGACCGGCGTCGGTGGTGTTGGGCTCGAGCGGCCGGTCGGCGCCGACGCCCTCCGAGCTCAGCTTCGACGCCTCGATCCCCTTCCCGACGAGCCACGCCACGACGGCGGCGGCTCGCGCCTTCGAGAGCGCCTTGTTCTTCGTCGCGTCACCGCGATCGTCGGTGTGCCCTTCGATCTTCAGGTGCGCGATCTCCGGATGGGCCTTCAGGACGGCGAGCACCGCCTCGAGCACCTCCTGGCTGTCCTTGCCGGCCTCGATCTCGGCGCTGCCGGTGCGGAAGCGCACCTGCTCGCGGATCTTGATGACGCCCTGATCGAGGAACGCCTTCGGGCAGCCGTTCTTCTTCGCGTCGGGGTCGGCCGCGCCCGCCTGATCCGGACACGCGTCGGCCTCGTTCGTGATGCCGTCCTTGTCGCGATCCTGATCGGCGCACGCCGGACACTCGACGGCCGGCGGAGGCGGCGGGCACGGCGGCGGGACAGCCGGCGGCGGGCACCCATTCAGCGCAGGGTCGCCGGACTTCGGGCCGGGCGCCCAGGCGCACGCGTCGTCCGCGTCGGGCACGCCGTCGCCGTCGCGATCGGGCGGCGGCGGCGGTGGCGGGTCGGGCTTCGCTTCGCCCGGCACCCACTCGAGCGAGAGCAGCGCCCGCGCGACGGCGGAGCCGTAGCCAGGCGCGATCGACGTGCCCGCGCCCGCGCCGACGCGGAGGTTCGAGCCGACGTCGGCGTGAGCGCCGAGCAGGACCTCGATGGGCGTCGTGCGCTTGTCGAACGCGCGACCGTCCGAGACCACGGTCGTGCCGTAGAGCTCCGGCCCCACGAGGATCCGATGATCCGCGAGCCAGGTGCCGACGCTCGCGCCGTAGACGAGCTGGCTGCCGATGCGTCCGTCGAGGAAGTCCTCGTCGCGCCCACGCACCATGAAGCCGAGGCGCGCGGCGTACGCGACCGGCCCCGCCTCGCCCGCGAAGAGCACGCGCGGGAGGAGGCGAGGCTTGCCGTCGCCGTTGTACGACGCCGGCGAGCCCGACGGCAGGAAGACCTCGGCGCCGGCCGCGACCGTCGCCGCGTCGCCGTAGCGACCGAGCAGCCGGACATCGACCGAGCCGCGCACGTCGCCGACCGCAGTGTCGTCGTTGCCGCGATGGAAGACCCCGCCGATCGTCCGCGAGCGTCCGTCGCCGAAGACCTGGAGCGGCACCGTGAGGCCGATGCGCACGCGGTCGGCGAGCACGATCGCACCGCCGAGATGCGCGACGTACTGGTTTCGAACGATCGAACCGTTGATCGAGCCGTCGGCGCGATAGGTCTCGAGCGAGCGATACGAGTAGTCGTTCACGAGGCCCAGCGCGAGCCGCCCGCTCCCGCGGAGATCGAGGGAGTCGAGCATGAACCAGTTGCTCCCTCGTTCGGACGGGTTCGACAGGTTCGACGCGTAGCCGCGTTGCTCCTGGGCCCCCGCGACGCGAGGTACGACGGCGCTCGCAAGGACGAGCGCGATGGAAAGGGACAAGCGATGCTTGACCGTCATTCGATTCTCCAGCGAAAGAAGGCGCGGAGGCGAAGCGAGCCGAGCTCGCGTTCACCGTGGCACGACGCCGCCTGGAGCAGCCCGCGTGCCACGCGAGAAACCCGCGAAATGGCGGCAAATTCACGCCGTCGCGCGCGGACTGCTGCGCGCGCGCTGCACCACTACTGCCGCGGCGATGCCGCAGGTCCGGGCGGACCCTCGCAGATGCTCGGGAGCTCCGCGTTGCAGTCGAGATCGTTCCACCGCCACGAGTCGGTATAGAGCTCGACGCAGCCCTCGCGGCCGTAGTTGTTGGGCTCGCCGGGCTTCCAGTCGCCGCGCCGGAGATGGCTGCCGTCGGGCCACATCCAGGTGCCCTGCTCCGTCAGATCGTTCAGGCCGATCCAGAAGCGCGGGACCTTGAAGCGCTGCTCCATCGAGCCCGCGATCTCCTTCGCCGCGTCTTCGTTCACGAGCGAGGCGAGCGCGCCGCCGCGCTTCGCGCAGGACTTCTTCGCGGAGGCGTAGCTCGTGGGCTCCCCGACGTAGCAGTACTTGCCCGGCGGAGACGGGAGCGCGCGTCCGTCCTTGCAGTCGAGCGGCCTCTGCCCGACCTGCTGGCAGAGGAAGCCCTGCTCGAGCTCGCAGCGCGTGTCGTTCCATTTGCCGTTCGCGACGAGGAGCTCGCCGCACGACTCGTGTCCGTCGAAGTCGTTCGGCTCGCCGTCGTTCCAGCGCTCGAACTTCACGGGCTCGCCCGTCGACCACCTCCACTGCTTCTTCGACTTGTTCACGACCTCGAGGCCGATCCAGGCCCCGCGCATGGGCACCCCGAGCGGGTTGCCGTAGCCGGCGCGCAGGGCGTCGATCGCGTCCTTCGAGCCGAGCGAGACGAGATGGCCGCCGCGCGTCACGCAGCGCTTCTCCGCGTCCGTCCAGCTCATCGGATCCGCGTACGCGCAGTAGGCGCGCGCGGAGGGCGTCGCCAGCTTCACCCCTCCTTCGCAGGTGAAAGGAGCGGGGGGAGCCGGACTCGCAGGCGGCGGCGCGGAAGCATCCGCTGGCGCCGCCACCACGAGCTGCGGAGGCTGTACCGGCACCACGATCTTCGCGGGATCGTTCGCGTCCGCTCCGCCGGCTCCGCACGCAACACCGGCCAACGTGAAAAGGATCGCGACGAGGCGCATTTTTCCGAAGATTTGCATTCGTCGAGGCGGCGCTCAAGTGGCTTTGGTCGGGGCGAGAGTTGGGCTACGGAATCGCCCATGCGTAACGCGCTCGCCCTCGGCTCGCTCGTCGTCCTCGTCGCTTGCGGCGGTGGCAACGAAGCAAAGGCTCCCACCCCTCCCCCGCCGCCGCCGGCGACGACGCAGGCGCCCCCTCCCCCGCCCGTGAAAGCACCGTCGATCATGCTCTCGAAGTGGACCGGTCCCCACGGCGGCCTGCCGCCGTTCGACAAGATCAAGGTCGACGAGTTCAAGCCCGCGCTCCTCGCCGCGATGGACGAGCAGCGGAAAGAGATCGCCGCCATCGCGAACAACAAGGAGCCGGCGACGTTCGAGAACACGATCGCGGCCCTCGAAGACGCCGGCCGCACGATGGATCGCGTCGAGACGATCTACGACATCTGGGCTTCGACGATGAACTCCGCCGACTTCAAGCCGGTCGAGCAAGAGATGGCGCCGGAGCTCGCGAAGTTCCGCGACGAGATCGTGCAGAACACGGCGCTCTTCAAGCGCGTGGAGGCGGTCTACGGCTCGCCCGACAAGGCGAAGCTCACGCCCGAGCAGCAGCGCCTCACCTGGCGCCGCTACACCTCGCTCGTCCGTCACGGCGCGAAGCTCGACGACGCGTCGAAGCAGCGCATGAAGGACATCAACGAGCGCCTCGCGAAGCTCTACACCGTCTTCAGCCAGAACGTCCTCGCCGACGAGGAGAACAACGGCTTCATGATCGAGAAGGAAGAGGACCTCGCCGGGCTCTCCGACTCGTTCAAGGCGAGCCTCGCCGCCGCCGCGGAGGCGAAGGGCCAGAAGGGCAAGTGGTACGTCGCGAACACCCGCTCCGCGATGGAGCCGTTCGAGACCTACTCGACGAAGCCCGCGCTCCGCGAAGAGATCTACATGCGGTACATCAACCGCGGCGACAACGCGGACAAGACCGACAACAACAAGGCGATCACCGAGATCCTCCGCCTCCGCGCCGAGCGCGCGAAGCTCCTCGGCTTCCAGACCCACGCCCACTGGCGCCTCGAGGACTCGATGGCGAAGAACCCCGAGCGCGCGATGCAGCTCATGGAGGAGGTGTGGCCGGCCGCCGTCCAGCGCGTCCGCGAGGAGGTCAAGGACATGGCCGACCTCGCGAAGAAGGAGACGAAGGGCCAGAAGACCACGATCAAGCCGTGGGACTATCGCTTCTACTCGGAGAAGGTCCGTAAAGCGAAGTACGACCTCGACGAGAACGAGGTGAAGAACTACCTCCAGCTCGAGAAGCTCCGCGAGGGCATGTTCTGGGTCGCGGGCGAGCTGTTCAATTTCAAGTTCGAGCCGCTTGCGAACATTCCCGTTTATCACCCCGACGTTCGCGTCTTCGAGGTGAAGAACAAGACGACCGGCGCGCACGTCGGCCTCTGGTATTTCGACCCGTATGCGCGTCCCGGCAAGCGCTCCGGCGCGTGGATGAACGCCTATCGGAACCAGGAGCGCTTCAAGGGCGAAGTCACCACCATCGTCAGCAACAATGCCAACTTCGTGAAGCCGAAGGAGGGCGACGCGGTCCTCATCTCCTGGACCGACGCCCGCACCCTCTTCCACGAGTTCGGCCACGCCCTCCACGGACTCTCCTCGAACGTCACGTATCCGTCGCTGTCGGGCACGAACGTCGCGCGCGACTACGTCGAGTTCCCGTCGCAGCTCCTCGAGCACTGGGTGCACACGCCCGAGGTGCTCAACAAGTACGCCCTCCACTACAAGACGGGCGCGCCGATGCCGAAGGAGCTCGTCGCCAAGATCGAGAAGGCGGCCACGTTCAACCAGGGCTTCAACACCGTCGAGTACCTGAGCGCGGCGCTCATCGACATGAAGCTCCACCTCGCCGGCGCTCAGGACATCAACCCCGACACGTTCGAGCGCGACACGCTGAAGGCGCTCAAGATGCCGGACGAGATCGTCATGCGCCACCGCACGCCGCAGTTCATGCACGTGTTCTCGAGCGACGGTTACTCGGCGGGCTACTACAGCTACCTCTGGTCCGACGCGCTCACCGCGGACGCGTACAACGCGTTCACGGAGGCGAAGGGCCCCTACGATCCCGCGGTCGCGGAGCGCCTCCGCAAGTACGTGTTCACCGTCGGTGACACGATCGACCCCGCGGAGGGCTTCAAGCAGTTCCGCGGCCGCGACGTCGACACGAGCGCGCTCATGAAGAAGCGCGGGTTCCCCGTCACGAAGAAGGCGGCCGCCGCGCCCGTCGCGGCGCCCGCTCCCGCGAAGAAGTGATGGGTCGCGCGGCGCGCACGATCCGTCTCTCGGGTCCGATCGCCGGTCTCCTCGTCTGCTCGCTCGCCCCGGCGGCGCGAGCGGACGGGCCCGGTGACGCGCGCCTCGCGCAGGCCCTGTTCGAGGAGGCGCGCAGCCTCATGGAGAAGAAGAGGTACGCGGAGGCATGCCCGAAGCTGAAGGAGAGCCAGCGGCTCGATCCCGGCGGCGGCACGCTCCTCAACCTCGCGACGTGCCACGAGGGCGAAGGCAAGACGGCGACCGCGCTCGACGAGTACCACGAGGCCCTCGCCGTCGCGACGAAGGACGGGCGCAAGGACCGCGAGCAGATCGCGCGCGCGGGCATCGAGAAGCTCGAACGCGAGGTGCCGCGCGTCACCGTGCTCGTGCCTCACGCCGTCGCCGGCATCGACGTGAAGCTCGACACGACGCCGATGGTCCAGGCGGCGTGGGGCGTCGCGACGCCCGTCGATCCCGGTCCGCACACCGTGACCGCGACCGCGCCGGGCTACCGGACGGTGAAGGTTCACGTCGACGTCCGCGCCGGCGAGCGGAAGGCGATCGAGGTGCCCGCGGCGACCAAGGAGGAGGCCGCCGCTGCGCCCGCCCCGGCGACCTACGAGCAAGGCTCGGGCGAGAAGCTCATCATCCTGTCGAAGACGGATCCGAACCCGGTCTTCTGGACGGGCCTCGGCGTGGGCCTCGCAGCAGCGGCGATCTCCAGCGTCACCGGCGTCCTGACGATCACGAACACGCTCGACGCCAACTCGAACTGCAGCGAGAGGCGCACCTACTGCAAGGACGCCGACGCGAAGGACGCGCTCTCGAACGCGCAGACGTTCGGCTGGATCAGCACCATCACGCTCGGCATCGCCGTCATCGGATTGACCGTCGCCATCATCGCGCCGAGCCGCAAGCTCGATGTGCGAAAGGCGGGCGACCTCCACACCGTGGGCTTCCGATTCTGATGCCCGCGCTACGAGCCCTCGCCCGATGGTCTCTCCCCGCGCTCTCGCTGCTCGTGCCGCTCTCCGGCTGCATCGTCATCGCACCCGGCTTCGACGCCGCCGACAACTGCCCCATCCGCGGCGACTCACTCTGCGGCACCTGCCTTCGCGCGAAGTGCCAGGCCGACATCAACGCGTGCTGCGGGACGGAAGGCTGCAGCGAGAGCACCGGCTACGGCTTCGACGACGAGAACGAGCTCGGGACGACGATCGCCGCGCTCGACGTCTGCGCCGGAGGCGACAAGGCGCGCTGCGGGGACCAGCTCGAGAGCGCGTACGGCTCGGCGGCCAAGGAGGCGGTCAACCGCTGCGTCACGAACAACTGTCGCGACGCCTGCGTGAGCGGCAGCGCCTCGCTGACGAAATGGACGTGCAGCACGGCGGCCCCCGCCGGCGACTGTGCGACGTGCATCTACGACGAGTGCGCCACCCAGATCCAGAGCTGCTGCTCCGAGGGCTCCGACTACGGCACGTGCTCCTCGATCCTCCAGCAGGAGATGAGCGCGTGCGTGGCGGGTGATGCGCCGGGGTGCTCCGCGATGCTCTCCGGCTCGGCCTCCGGCAAGGCGGGCGTCGTCCGCGCCTGCGTGAAGAGCGCCTGCGCGGAGAGGTGCTTCGGCAACGGACGAAAGCACCAGCGCTGCTCGCTCGAGAACGGCGGCGACTACTGCTCGTGCACCGACGCCGAGACGTCGAGCGGCGACGAGTGCTCCTCGACCGCGCTACCGAAGTCGCACTGCTTCTTCCACCGGGGCGGATGCATGTGCGGGCACTACGCGTGCGAGATCCGGTACTCCTCGTCGAGCCCAACCTACTCGTGCACGTGCACGCTGACCAGCGGCAAGGACGGCACCGGCGACGCCGCGAAGTGCAACCCGACGACGCTCGGCGGAACGTCCAGCGGGCCGGAAGGCGCGGTGTGCTGCATCACGTTCGGCCCCTCGTACGAGTGCACATGCGACCTCTCCGGGTCGTGCGGCGCGACCGGGTACCAGGTGTTCTCGTGCGACAAGTCCCAGTTCTTCAGCGCTTTGGCCGACGTCGCGACCGAGACGTGCTCGCAGTGACCCCGAGGGGAGTCAAATCGGCGCTGCGCGCCGCCGTTCCGGGCTAGGATGGCGTCAATCGCGGTCGCACCGGCGGCCCCGATCGCAACCCGTCTCCAGGGGAAGGACATTGCCGTGACGAATCCCTTCATGCCCGCGTCGAAGCCCTCGTTCCCCGCCGCTTCCGCCGACAGCTTCGTCAAGGTCATCGAGCAGATCCCGGTCGCCGGCGCGTCGGATCTCTCGCCGCAGGCGGTCGCGGCCGAGAAGATCCCGACCCCGCAGCACCTCGTGCTCCAGAAGGCGCTCGCGCGGGGTGCGATGGGGCACGTGCACCCGGCCATGGACCGCAACCTCCTCCGTCAGGTCGCGCTGAAGCGCATCGACAAGGACTATGCGACCAAGGCCTTCTACCGCGACGCATTCATCGCCGAGGCGCAGATGACGGGTCAGCTCGAGCACCCGAACATCGTCCCGGTCCACGAGCTCTCGATCGACGCGAACGGCATCCCGTACTTCACGATGAAGCTCGTGCAGGGCCGCTCCTTCGACAAGTGGCTCGCCCAGTACAAGCCGGGCGAGGTGCAGCGCATCGAGGGCGGCATCGAGATCCTCCTCAAGGTCTGCGACGCCGTCGCGTACGCGCACCACCGCGGCGTCGCGCATCGCGACCTCAAGCCCGCGAACATCATGGTCGGCGACTTCGGTCAGGCTTACCTGATGGACTGGGGCCTCGCGAAGCTCATTCGCAACGAGCCCGCGTCCGGCCGCAACGCGCTCATGAACGCGCCCGGTCCCGTCGGCACGCCGGAGTACATGGCGCCGGAGCAGGCGCGCGGCAACCCGAAGGACGTCGACGAGCGCTCCGATGTCTTCGGCCTCGGCGCGATGCTCTTCGAGGTGCTCTGCGGCCACGGCCCGTACGGCGCGAACGCGCACCCGAACACGCTCATCAAGCGCGCCTCGAACAACGAGGTCGTCTCGATCGACGAGGCCTGCAAGAACATCGGCATCTCCCGCCGCATTCGCATGGTCGCGGAGAAGGCGACGCAGGCGGATCCCGCGAAGCGTTACCAGAACGTGGCCGAGCTGCAGGAGGCGATGCGCGCCTTCCTCCACGGCGGTCTCCACCTGCCGCGGAAGGCCTTCCGCGCGGGCGAGATCATCTTCAACGAGGGAGACAAGGGCGATGCGGCGTACATGATCGTCGCCGGTCGGTGCCGCGCCTTCCGCACCGTCGATGGAACGGAGGAGACCCTCGCCGTCATGGAGCCCGGCGACGCGTTCGGCGAGATGGCGCTCATCCTCTACGAGCCGCGCGCCGCCTCCGTCCAGGCGGTGGACGACGTGACCGTCCTCGTCCTCGATCAGGCGACGATGAACGAAGGCCTCGGCCTCTCCGGCTGGACCGGCGCGCTCGTCCGGGCGCTCGCCCAGCGCTTCGCCGATCTCGAGCAGATGGTCCGCACGAGTGGCATCCGCCGCGCGACCTGAGGACTTCTTTCGCGAGTGCGAGGAGGAGCGCGGGCCCGTCGAGGGTGACCCGACGTGGCTCGCTGCGCTTCGTCGCGCGCACGACCTCGAGCTGAAGTTCGAGACGAAGGCGGCGAGGGCGGAGCTCGACGCGGTGGCGGCCCCCGACGAGGCGTTCGCGCGCGTCGCCACGCTCCTACGTCTACGCATCGCGGTCCGCGAGGCGACCCCGGCGACGCTCGCGGAGGCGGTCGCCGGACTCGACGCGCTCCTCGCGAGCGAGGTCGCGACGCGCGCGCGCGCCCAGCACCTTCGCGCCACCGCGATGGTGCGCCTCGGGCGCCTCGAGGAGGCCGAGGCGGCGCTCAGCGACGCGATCGGGCTGCTCGACGCCGCGAAGGATCCGATCGCCTTCGTCCGCGTCGCGGACACGCTCGGACAGGTGCTCATCGGGCAAGGCGCGTGGTCCGAAGCGGCCCGTACGTTGAGCGCGCTCGTGGCGAAGCGGAAGGCCATGGGCGACCCGATCGGCGTCGCCATCTCGGCCGGACATCTCGTGCGACTCCACACGTCGCTCGGCCGAGCGGAGGAGGCCGCGGCGCTGGCGGAGGAGGCCTGGGCGCTGCTCCCCGCCACCGCTCCCGAGCTCACGCGCCTGCGCATCCAGACGCTGCTCGTCACCGCGCTCCTCGAGCTCCCGGGCGATCCGCGCCTCGACGCGGCGGCGGCGGCGCTCGAGGCGCTCGTCCGGGCGGTCGCGAACGATCCCCACTACCTCCGCGGATACGCGTGCCTCACGCTCGCCCGCGCGCGAGCGGCGCTCGGCCAGGAGCCGAAGGTCTGGCTCGACGAGGCCGCCAAGCAGTTCACCCTCCCGGCGCATGTCTCGCTCCTCCGATTTCACGCCGCGCGCATCGATCCTCGCGCGCTGGACGCGCCGGAGTGGCTCTCCGAGCAGGAGAAGCTGTGGGCGCAGGTGCAGTTCGTGAGCGAGGCCGAGATCGAGTCGCGCCTCCTCCACGCCCGCGCCGCGAAGACGGCGGCGGAGGTGCGCGCGCGGCTCGAGCGCGCGTACGCCCGTGCGATCGAGTCGAACAACGCGCTCTGGATGCGCTGGCTCGACGAGGCGTCCTCCGAGCTCGATCCGCTGCTCTTCTCGGACCGGCTCGCGCTTCGTTACTCGGGCCGCGCGAGGGCCGAGCTGCACAAAACGTCGCGCGAGGAGGCGACGATCGTGTTCGCCGACCTCGTCGGCTTCACGCCACGCTCGCTCGTCCTCTCGCCGGAGGAGGTCATGGACACCGTGCGCGGCCTCTTCGAGCTCGGCGTCCCATTACTTGCAAAATACAAGGTTCAGCCGCTCACGTACATGGGCGATGGGCTCCTCGCGATCGCGCAGGGCGACGAGCACGAGCGGCGCGGGCTCGCGTTCGCGCGAGAGCTCGTGGCCCGCACTGCACGCGTGACGCGCGTGCGCGAGGTGCTCGGCTCCGGCCTGCCGCTGCACCTCCGCGCGGGCGTGGCCTCCGGCACGGTGGTCCTCGGCTCGCTCGGGACGCTCTTCAAGACGGAGTTCGCCGCCATCGGCGCGACCACGAACCTCGCCGCCCGGCTCCAGGCCAAGGCCGACCCCGGCGAGGTCGTCTGCGCCCGGCGCACCGCCCAGGCGGCGGGGGCGAGCGACGCAAAGGACGAGACCTTCGAGCTCAAGGGCTACGAGGGACACGAGCCGGTCGAGGCGAGCCGTATCTCCGCGCGATCCTGACGATTGGCCGGCACGGCCGAAGGCGACCAAGCACCGCTCGCGGCAACGGCCGACCCCAGAGTCAGGGGCCGGCCATCTCCGCGCCTACGTGGCTCGCGTCACTTGCTACGGCGGCGGCGGCCGAGGAGGAAGAGGGCGACCATGCCGCCAAGAGCGACGCTGCCCGAGGAGGAGGAGCTGCTGCCGGTGGTGCTGCAGCCGCCGTCGTCCTCTTCCTTCGGCGTCTGCTTCACGGTGACCGTGAAGCCCGAGGAGGAAGAGAGCCCGCCCGAGGAGGACGTCGCCTGGTTGCCGTCGGCCTTGCCCTTGCCCGCGTCCTTCGGCTTGGCCGGCTTGTCGTCGTCGTCGTCATCGCCGACGGTGTCGTCGTCATCGTCGTCATCGTCGTCGTCGCCAGGCTTCGGGCCCGCGTCGGTCGGCTTCGGACCGGCATCCTTGGGACCCGCGTCCGGCTTCGGACCCGCGTCCGGCTTCGGACCCGCGTCCGGCTTCGGACCCGCGTCCGGCTTCGGCCCCGCGTCGACCGGACCGGAGTCGGCCGGGCCGGCGTCGTCTGGGCCGGAGTCGGTCACCACGATGACGCTGCCGTCATCGTTCGGGCCCGCGTCCGCGGGGCCTGCGTCGTTCGTCGGCGGGTGGAAGCCTTCGACGTAGTACGAGACCTGCGCCGGGACGGTGGCGGGGGGCGCCGCGCCGAGCGAGACCTTGAGCGCCTTCGTGTCGAAGTTGTAGGTGACGAAGTCCGGCTTCTTGTCGCCGTTGAGATCGGGCGTGCCGACCACGACCGTCTTGTCGCCGTAGGCGACCGGGAGCTCGACGCCGACGATCTCGTTCGTGTCCTGCGTGTAGCCGCACGCCGCATAGAGCTTGCGCGCGTCCGTCTTGAAGACGAGCTGGCGCTTGCCGTCGTTGGCGAGGTCGATGCCGAAGTCGACGTTGTCGACGATCGTGCCGTCGAAGCCCACGAAGGTCTTCGCCGCGGGTGCGCCGGCGCCGAGCGGGTTGATGACGAGCTTGTCTTCGCCGGGGACGAAGAGCGAGAGCTCGGGGCGATCGTCGCCGTCGAGGTCCGTCGCGAGCTTCATGTCCTGGTCGGTGAACGAGATGGGCGACTCGACGACGGTGGTCTTCCGGTCCGCCGCGAACGAGACCTTCCACGACCGGGTCTGGTTCGTGATGACGAGGCCAGTCTTCGCCGAGGCGAAGAGCGCGATGCGCGCGGACACGATCGCGGTGCCGCCGCCCTGCGGGGCGCCCGAGGCGGTCGGCTTCATCTTGCGCGTCGCCTCACCGAAGAAGACGGTCTCGCCCTCGGTGCCACCGACGACGAGGTCGTCCTTGCCGTCGCCGTCGAGGTCCGCGACCACGGTCCACTTCGTGAGGCGCTCGGCGGCCCGCGTGTCTCGGATCGCGAACGGGAGGGTCTTGAAGTCGAAGGAGCCGTCCGCCTTGCCGTAGCCGACGACGTAGTGCCCCACACTCTGGATGGGCATGGACTCGGTCACGGTCTGGACCGTGACGATGTCCTTCTTGCCGTCGCCGTCGAAGTCGCCGCTGCCCACGAGCGCGATCGCCTTCGCGATAGCGTTCGACGGAACGCCGAGCGAGCTCTTCACGGCCGCGTCGAAGCGACCGTCTCCCTTGCCGGGGAAGAGCGCGACCTCCTCCTTGCCGCTCACCGTGAGGACGTCGACCTTGCCGTCGCCGCTCACGTCCGCGAAGAGGAAGGGACGCGCCGAAGCAGCGACGCCGCGCTCCTTCGGAGAGGCCTCGATCGCGGGATCCGCTGCGTCGGCCGCGACCTCGACAAAGCCGAAGTTGCAGGCGGCCTTGTCCGCGTCGGTCAGCATGTTCGCGTCACCCGCGGTCTGCTCTTCGGACGCGTTGTTGTTCAAACACGCGACGACCGGGATCGAGAAAGAGACCGCGACGAGGGCGAAGGAGAGGCGCTTGAGCATGGGCGTTCCTGAATACGGAGGGATGGGGAGCCACCTTCCTACATTTCAGGAGTCGGCGCATTTTGCGGAAATCGCAGGGATAAATGAGCGGCGCGGCCGGGCGGGTTCCCGAGGGAACCCTGCTCCGCCGCGCGGCTCTCGAGGTCTGGAAGGCTCAGGCCTTGTGGTTTCGGCGGCGGCGGACGAGGAGCATCATCGCGGCCAGGAGACCGCCGAACGCGCTGCTCGAGGGGCCATGGCTACCCGGAGCGGTGGAGCAGCCGTCGTTGGTCGCCGTCGGCTTCGGGATGATGCTGACGTTCGAGCCGCCGGTGGTGGCGCCGTTCGACGGCTTCGTGGTCGGGCGCTTGGAGGGGCCGTCGTTCTTCGTGCCCGTGCCCTCGCCGTCGCCCGGCGCGTCATCATCGTCGTCGTCGTCGTCACCGGACTCGTTGTCGTCGTCGTCGTCGCCCGCGTTGTCGGGCTTCGAGCCGGCGTCCTTCGTCACGGTGGTGCTGGAGTCCTTGCCCGCGTCCTTGGGCGCGGAGGCGTCCTTGGGCGCGGAGGCGTCCTTGGGCGCCGAGGCGTCCTTCGCCGCGGCGTCGGCGCCGGTCGTCGAGGCTTCGGCGCTGCTGTCCGGGTCTGTCGAGACGGTCGCGTCGATGCCCGCGTCCGCGGAGCTCGTGCCGCCCGGAGCGGCGAAGGTCTGCAGCTCCGGCGCAGGGTCTTCCTTGCCCGAGGCGAGGTAGACCTTCACCGTGCCGCGCGACGCATCGCTCGAGATGTCGAGCGTGACGAGGTCGGCCTTGCCGTCCTTGTTGAGGTCGAGCTGGCCCGCGACGATGAGGTTCTTGCCGTATGCGACCTTGAGAGGCGCGGCGACGATCTGGTTGGCGCGCTCGCCCGCGCCGCAGGCGGCGAAGAGCTTGTCGTCGTTCACCTTGAAGAGGATCTCGCTCGACTTGTTGCCGTCGAAGTCCGCGCTACCGACGAGGACGCCCGGGACGCCTTCGAACGTCGTGGCGCCCTTCTGCTCGGCGGTGACCGGAATGACGCTGAGGCCCTGCGCGCCGAGGATCGAGATCTCGTTCGCGCCGTTCTGGTCGAGGTCCGTGCCCGTCCAGAGCGAGGTGTTGGCCGGGAACTCGTAGGCCATCTTCTTGACCGTCGACTTGTGCTCCGGCGTCGCGTCGAACGTGATGGTGGCGATCTCGTTCGGCGTCGCGATGACGAGAGACGCGGCCTTGTCCGCGGTCTTCGGCGAGATGAAGGCGAGGCTACGAGCGTGGGTGCTGTCGAAGCCCGAGGGGACCGCCTTGAGCGTGCGATCCGCGTTGCCGAAGGCGACGATCTCGCCCTTCTTCGTCGTGATGACGAGGTCGTCCTTGCCGTCGCCGTCGAGGTCACCGGCCTCGTGATAGTAGGTCCAGTCGGTGATGGGATCCGCCAGCGAGGGGAACGTCTTCGGCGCCTCGAGCGCGTTGTCGCCGTCCGCACCGTAGAGGATCGTGACGTCGCCGCGCTGCGTGCTGTCGTCGTCCGCCGGAGCGTCCTTCGCCTTCGAGGTCGCGAGCGCGACGAGGTCGGTCTTGCCGTCGCCGTCGAAGTCGCCGCTCGCGACGATCGCGATCGCGCTGCGCTTGCGATCGGCGATGTTGGGGAGCTTCTTGGCCGTCTTCGACTTCACGAAGGCGCCCTTGCCGTCGCCCTTGTAGACCTGGATGGTCTCGGCGCCCTGCACCTGGGCGAAGTCCTTGTTCCCGTCGCCGTTGAAGTCGCCCCAGAGGAGCTTCTGGCCCGGCGTGAGGCCGACCACACTCGTCATCTTGAGCTGCGCGGCCGCGTCGTCCGTGGCCGAGTTCTTCACCGCCTTGTCGACCTCGGCGAACCCGAAGTTGCAGGCGTCGCGCGCTCCTTGAGACAGGTCGTTCTCGCCCGAGGCAACGTCCTCGTCACCCGCGTTGTTGAGGCAGGCGACGACCGGGATCGAAAGCGAGAGCGCGATCAGCGCGAAGGGGAGCCGTTTCATGGTCTCTCCTACGTGCAACCGTGGAGCCAGCTTCCCGACACGGTAGGCACATGTAGGACATGAGCTCTAACCCTATGTATTTGCTCAGTACCGTTTCAGAATTCAGGTGCGAGTTTGGCACACATCTGATCCGATGGGGGATAACCGCTGATCCGGAGGCGGTGCATCCATTGCGCAAATCAGGACGCCATGCGTCAGGCGCGGCTGTCTTCCCGGCGGCGCCGGCGACGGACGAGTGACAGCCCCACGATTGCGAAGCCGAGCGCGACCCCGGTGGTCGCCTGGAACGGACCCGGTGCGGTGGCGCAGCCGTCGCCATCATCGCCGCTGCTGCTGGGATCGATGTTGAGGCCGGACGATCCCGGCGCGACCGCCGCACCGGACGACGTCGCAGCGGTCGCGGCCGCGTCGCGGTTGCCGCCACCGCTCGTGGCGCCGCTGCTCGATGATGCCGCGCCGCTGCTGCTACCGCTGGCACCGCTGCTGCTGCTGCTGCTGCTCGATGTTGCCGCGCCGCTATCTTCAGGCTCATTGCCTGCGTCGTCGACGTCCTTCGAGGCGTCCTTCGACGAGCTCCCTCCGTCATCGGCGGGGGCGGCGTCGGTGGTCGAGCCGCTGGTGCTGCCGGAGTCGACGGGGGGCACGTCCGCATCGAGCGCGCCGGAGAAGCCCGCGTCGGTGGCGCCGTCGAGGACATCGGTCACGATGTTGCGGGCGCGGAGACCTCGTTCGGGCGCTCGCTCGGAAGCGCGCTCGAGCGCCGGATCATCGTCGCCGTCGATCGCGTGGCTCACGCACGCGGTTCCCACGAGGGCGAACGCGAGGCCGAGCCCGAAGCTGGATGACAGGACGGACGACGTCATGGGAGCAAAGCCTAGCCGAGTTCTTGGGCGAACGGACATGAGGTCACTACGATGAAGCCGTGCGCGCAGCCTCGATGATCACGACGATTTTTGCGGCGCTCGCCGCTTTCGTCGGCGGATGTGCGGAAACGCCGGACCGCCCACGGACCGAGGATGACGCGCGGCAGCTCGCGCCGCTTCCGGCCTGCATCACGCAGCTCGGCAGCGCGAGCGCGAAGAAGGCTGGCGCCTCACGCTCGCTGCGGGAGGAGCAGCTCTGGCCGCTCGTCTACCCGAGCTACGACGCGAAGAGCGCGAAGGTCCCCGAAGGCGCTCACGCGTGCAACGGACGGGTGCCCGAGCTCGCGGGCGGTCACGCCTCGGCGATCGAGGAAGGCGCCGTGCTCCTCGGCGGCGGCGGCGATCGCCTGAAGGTCGCGTGGCTCCGCTCGCACACGTACGACGACGGCACGAAGGGCGGCGCGCTCGCGCTCGTGCGATCGCTCGACGGCACCGCGGAGGTGTACGCGGTCGGAAGCTATCGCGCACACGAGAAGGTGCTCCTGTCGATCGAGCGAATCGGCCCCGAGATCGTCGTCGCCGCGATCGACGACACCTGCACCGGCCGGAAGGCGGGCACGCCTTGCGAGACGATGGTGACCGTGTTCGCGCCCCGCTTCGGCGTGCTCGCGAAGGTGGCCTCGATCGCGACCGAGCGCGTCACCTACGCCACCGACAACGAGCCGGGCATACGCGGCCGCTCGGAGTATCGCCTCACGAGCGCGATCACCTACGCCGATGGCGGCATCAAGGTGCTCGAGCAGGTCCTCGCCCGTGACGAGCAGGGCCGCGAGATCCGCAAAGCGGAGCTCGAGCGTGCGTACACCTTTGCGCCTGACGGCTCGATGGTCGTCGACGAGGACTCGCTCTGGTCGAAGGTCGTGAACAAGCCCGCGCCTGCCAAGGACGACAAGTCCAAGGCCAAGAGCGACCCGCGCTAGCTCCCGCACGGCGGTGCACATCCTGTGCCTCGCGCGTTCACGACGACGCGCATGGCGCGGCGCCGCTGCGAATCGCCGTAGAAGCACGTCGGCCGCCGTGCCCTGCGGGACACGACGGCCGGACTGCGATCGAGACGGGGTGGTCGGCTCAGCTCTTGTCGAGCTTGCCGACGAGGCTGAGGGTGAAGCTCGCGCCCATGTACTTGAAGTGCGGGCGGACCTTCATGTCGACCTTGTAGAAGCCCGCGTTGCCGGGCACCTCGGACACGGTGATCTGCGCCTGACGGAGCGGGCGGATGCCTCGGAGGTACGAGCTCACACCGTCCTGATCGACGACGTACTGGCTGATCCAGTTATTGAGCTCGCCCTGCAGCTCGGCCGCTTCCTTGTTCGTGCCGATCTGTTCGCGCTGGATGACCTTGAGGTAGTGCGCGATGCGGCAGGCCACGAAGATGTACGGCAGCTGCGTGCCGAGGCGGTAGTTGAGCTCGGCGGCCTTGCCCTCGGGGCTCTGGCCGAAGGTCTTCGGACGCTGCGCGCTGTTCGCGGAGAAGAACGCCGCGTTGTCCGAGTCCTTGCGGAACGTGAGCGCGATGAAGCCCTGCTCCGAGAGCTCGAACTCGCGGCGCTCCGAGATCATGACCTCGGTCGGGCACTTCGTCTGGATCTCGCCCATCGCCTGGTACTGGTGGAGCGGCAGGTTCTCGACCGTGCCGCCCGCCTGCGGGCCGATGATGTTCGGGCACCAGCGGTACTTGGCGAAGCTGTCGGCGAGGCGCGTGGCCATCGCGTAGGAGGCGTTGCCCCAGAGATACTCGTCGTGCTTCTCGACCGTGTCCTCGGTGTAGTTGAAGCGCTTCACCGGCACCGTGTTCTCGCCATACGGGAGACGGAGGAGGAAGCGCGGCATGAGGAGGCCGATGTAGCGGGCGTCTTCCGTGTCGCGGAAGCTGTTCCACTTCGTGTACTGCGGGCCCTCGAACAAGGACGAAAGGTCCTTCAGGTTCGGGAGGTCCATCATGTCCTTCTTGCCGAAGAAGGACGCGCCCGCGGCCGCGAAGAACGGCGCGTGCGCCATCGCCGCGACCGACGCGCAGTTGCGAAGGAGCTCGACGTCCTGCGCGCCCGGCCCGAACTCGTAGTTCGAGAAGATGGCGCCATACGGCTTGCCGCCGAAGGTGCCGTACTCCGCCGTGTACGCGGTCTTGTAGAGGCCGCTCTTCGTGACCTCCGGCGCGTCTTCGAAGTCGGCCATGAGGTCGTCCTTCGAGACGTTGAGGAGCTCGACCTTGATGTTCTCGCGGAAGTTCGTGCGATCGACGACGAACTTGAGGCCGCGCCAGGCCGACTCGAGCTTCTGGAAGGCGGGCTGATGCATGATCGCATCGAGCTGCTTCGAGAGCTTCTTGTCGATCTCGACGATCATTCCGTCGACGATCGCCTTGTCGATCTTCGCGCCCTGGTGCGTGGGCGCGAGGAGCTCGGCGATGAAGGCGTGCACGCCCTTCTTCGCGACGTCGTAGCCGTCGTCGGACGGCTTCATCTCGGTGGCGCCGAGGATCTCGTCGAGGAGGCTCCCCTCCGTGGTCTCGGTTCCCGCGGCTGCGCCTTGGGTCTGTTCTTCAGCCATGCTCAGCCTTCTTTCTTCTCGTCGAGGCCCAGCTCCTTCATGAGCTGATCGCGCTTCGCGTTGTCAGCCAGGAGCTCCTGGATCTTCTTGCGGAACGCCGGCGTGTTGCCGAGCGGTCCCTTGAGCGCCACGAGGGTCTCGCGGAGCTCGATCATCTTCCGAAGCTCGGGGACCTGCATCGCGACCGCCTCGGGCCCGAAGTCCGAGAGCTTCTTGAACTTGAGGTCGACGTTGAGGCTCGCGCCTTCGTTGCCGCTCATGACCTCGGGGACGGCCATCTGGACGCCGAGATTCTGCTCCGCGAGGACCTGGTCGAAGTTGTCCTTGTCGACGTTGATCGGTTTGCGGTCCTCGAGCGGACGCGGATCCGGCCGGCCGGTGTAATCACCGATGAAGAGCATCTTGAGGGGAAGCTCGACTTCCTCCTTCGCGTCGCCCGTCGACGGCTTGTACTTGATGTTGATGCGTTCCGGCGGTGCGACAGATCCTTCGTTTGCCATTCTTCCTCTTGTGAGCCTTCAGACGGAGACCACGGATTGAAACGCCAATTACGCTGCGTCGCAAGGACTCAAAACGGGTGACTAATCATCGTCGAACCACTCGGAGTCCGGGTTCGTGACGCGCTTCAAGACCGGCTCCGGCGCTGGTTCGGGCGCCGCGACGGCGGCAGAAGCGGGGGTGCCGACCGATGGCGTCGCTTGAACGGACGACGCCGAGGCCATCACGGGGGCGGCCCGAGGAGCGGCCGGAATCGGTCGAACGGGCGGCCCGCCGGCAGCCGCGCCCTGCGCGCGGAGGGCCTGGCCCGGATCGAGGCGACAGAGGACCTCGAAGATCTTCGCGCGATCGGGGGCGTCGAGGGGCAGACAGCGGTAGAGCCCGGCGTAGAGCTGCGCGCAGAGGGTCGGATCCCAGGTCTCGAGCGAGTGGGCGGTCGCGATGGCGACCAGCCCCTCGAGGATGGGGCGCGCCACCTCGTGGGCGCCCGCGTTCATGGCGAGGCGCGCGACGGCGAGGCTCGAGCGAAAGCGCTCGCGGGTGTCCGCGCCGCGGCGCGCGAGCTGGATCGCGATCGCGAGGCCCTCCACGTGACGCCCCGCGGCCACGAGGTTCTTCGCCTCCGCGAAGCGGTCGGCGAGCTCGCGCTCTTCGTCGCGGGCGAGCTCGGTCGCGCGCGACGTGAAGCCGCGCTGCCACCGGTTCGACTCGCCCTGCACCCACTCGATCGTCTCCGCCGACGCGAGCGGTATGCCGTCGCTGAACTTCGCATCGAGGAGCCAGGCGTTCCGGCGCACGAAGTCGCTCGTGTCGCGGCCGACCGCCTCGCGCGCGTCGATGAACGCGCTGCCCATGTGCTCGAGCGCGAGCGCGACGAAGCGATGCGGATCGAGCCAGAGCGGACAGCGCGCAGATTGCTCCTCGCCCGCGACGGCAAGCTCCTGCCAGCGCGCGGCGGCGGCGAGATCGCCGAGGAGCGCGATCTGCCCCGCGTCGGGGCCGGGGACGCCCTCCACCGAGATCGCCTCGTGGCGCATCCAGATCGCCTGCCGGTGCAGCCGGTACGCCCACGCACGCGACGTGTCGGCGAGGAGCATCGACCGCGCGAGCGTGACGAGCGAGTCGGCGAGCTTGCCGGTGGTCGCGACCGCGTCCGCCGCGCTCGTCCCGAGGGAGATGCTCCCCGGGGGCGGCGCGGCCGCGGCGGGCTTGGCCGCCGGCGCGTCGTCATCGATGAAGTCACTGGCGGCCGGCGGCGGCTCTTCCTTCGGCGGCGGAGGCGGCTCGGGGATGTCGCGGACGCGGTTCTTCCCGGCCGAGACGAGGCCCCGGATCCCGGAGAACGCGTCGCCGAGCTTGTCGGCGAGGTTGCGATCGATCTCCTCGATGAGCTTCGCGGCGACGCGAACGTCGTCGCCGTCGGAGAGGGTCACGTCGAGCTTCTCGACGATCGGCTGCGCGCGCTCCATCAGCCACAGAACGATGTTCGTGCGCGCCTTCGGGCGCGTGGGGAACATCGGCTCGTAGAGGTCGTTGACGTAGCTGCTCACGACGGCGAGCCCGCGCACGAGGCCGCGCCAGCCGCTCCGCTCGGCGCCCGCGACGGTCATCCAGATCGCGAGGCGAAGGTCCTTCGTCCTGTTCGAGAGGAGCTCCTCGCATCGGTCGACGACGATGCGCCAGTCGGGGGCGCCGCCCTCGATGCTCGTGAGCTTCTCGATCTCCGCCTTGAGCGGCTCGACCTCGGGCTCGAGGAAGAGATCGGCGCCGGCGGGGGCATCACCGGCGAGCGGCGCGCGAAGCGCCGCGGTCTGCTCGAGGATGGTCTCGAGGTGTTCGGCCATTTGGGCGCGAGGTTACTTCACTTCGGTCGCGTCACGGCGTGCCGAGTACGCACGAGCCGTCTCGGCGTCGCGACCGAGCGCTTTCGCCCAGTGACGGACGAGGCGAAAGTAGTCCGCATGGCCGAGCTGGCGCCTGGCGAGCGCCCGCGGGAGGCCGATGCACTCGACGTCGGTGACGAGGTCCGCCCAGCCATTCACGTCGAGGGGTGCGATCGGTCTCTTCGCGTCCTGGGCCGCGGAGAAGAGCTCCGAGAAGCGGATCGCGAGGTTCCCCTCCCCTTCGATGGACGAGGTCTCCGCCATCCTCCTATTCCAGTCGAGTGTGGCCGCGTTCCAGGACTCGTCGTCGATCCCGTGCCGCTGGAGGATGTCGCGATACGAGACGTCGCCCTCGGCCAGATCGGCCGAGATCCGGGCGTAGGTCTCGAGGTCGATCTCCACGTCTTCCTGCTAACACGAGATCCGGTACCTTCGCGTCCATGAGTGACGCGGCCGGAGACTGGGTGTTGATCTCGCTCGACGAGAAGCTGGCGAAACGTCAGGGCGTCCCGCCGCGCGTGCCGGTACCGAAGGCGGAGTTCGAAGGGCTCGCGAGCAAGGGCATGGGGATCGAGGCGATGCGGAAGTGGTCCGCGTCGTTCCTCTCGAGCGCCCCGAAGGACACCGCCTGGCGCACGGAGAACGCGTCGCTCATGACGAGCCTCGAGGCGTTCATCTCGAAGCAGGAGCTCTGGGCGAAGGCACAGCAAGCGTTCGCGGCGAACGACTTCAAGCGCGCGCTCTCCACGCTCCGCATGATCACCGGTGTCGATCCGAACGATCACGCGGCGCGCATGAACCTCGGCAACGCGTACGCCAACACCGGCGACCACGCGAAGGCCCTCGAGGCCTTCAGCGCCGTCCGCGAGACCTTCAGCGGCGACGCGGACTTCCACATGTCCGTCGCGCAGCTCCACACCGCGCTCGGCGCGTTGCAGCAGGCGGCCGACGAGTTCGCGCTCGCCCTCGAGGCGAACCCCGAGTGCAAGCCTGCGATGGACGCGCTCGTGAAGCTCGGCGTCCTCGTCGCCATCTATGAAGATCCGCGCGACGCGACCTCCCTCACCTACGTGCGGAGCGACCGCGTGCTCGAGGGCCTCGCGGAGGCGTGGGACGCGCCGGGCCGGACCGCGCCATACTTCCTCGAGCAGCTCGCGTACCACGAGGCGGAGGGACGCGCGGCGGTCGCGCTCGCGGCCGCCGATCGCGCCCTCGCCGCCTCCCCGAACGAGAAGGAGGCGGAGCGCGCGCGGATGGGCAAGGTGGCGGCGCTCCTCGCGACCGGCAAGCGCGACGAGGCCCGCGAGCTCGCGAAGAAGGAGGGCGAGAAGGCGTGGGCGCACGTCGAGCTCGCGCGCTGTCTCTTCGACGAGGGCAAGGCGGACGAGGGCCGCGCCGAGCTCGACGCGGCGCTGAAGCTCGACCCGAGTGATCAGACGGCGCTCCTCATGCGCTTCTGGCCGAAGGAGATGAAGGACATCGCGCAGGTGCAGGCGTGCATCCCCGCCCTCACCGCCTTCGCGGAGGCGAACCCGCAGGCGGCGGGCCCCTGGCGCTCGCTCGCGCGCGCCAAGGCGGCGACCGGCTCGGACGACGAGGCCTGCGCCGTGTTCGCGAAGGCGGTCGCGCTCGCGCCCGCCGACGACGAGCTCCGCGCGGAGTACTGGGCGCAGCTGTCGCACACGAAGAAGTTCGACGACGTGATCAAGGACGCCGCGACCATCCCGGACATCGGCAAGCGCGACTGGAAGCTCCGCTGGAACGAGGCGGAGGCGATGCGCGGCGCCGGCAAGAAGACGGAGGCCCAGGCCGCGTTCTCGGCCATCAACTCCGACGAGTCGCTGCACGTCGAGGTGCGCCGTCGCGCGAAGAAGGCGGTGAGCGCACTCTCCGGCGGCTGATACCGTTTCGCACATAGCGGCGCGTGCATCTTTCCTCTTCGCCGCCGGTGCGACGCGAAGGGCGCGGGCAAAGCCGGGCGACGCGTGTCGTTACGACGTCGAGTCCGCGAACGGCCTCTCCGGCAACGTGCAGCTCAGCCAGGAGCCCGGGGTGGTCGATCGCTTCCTCGGCCCGGGCGAGTGTCTCCTCGTCATCGCGGAGGCGCGGACGGCGACTCGACCGCGTACGAGGACCGCGCGTTGCACGGACGGCAAGTGCCGCCGCGAGGCCCGAGTCTGCGCCACGGGCGCGCAGACTCGCTTCGTCGCGGCCCAGCCGGAGATACGCCGCCGGATCGACCGAACGCGGACGTCTTCGTTGGGACGATCTGGGCTCAGTCCTCGCAGCCCGGGTGCCACGCGCCTGGGCGACCGCGCGAGGGAGATCGTTCGCGCCGGGACGCGCTCGCGGCACGCCCGCGCTGGCGAGCGCGGGTCCCGACATCGCGCGAGAAGAATGGTGCTGCGACGCCCCGAAGGGCGCGCACCAAGGTTTCGCGGAGTCGATCTCGCGAGCGCACGTGGCTCGTCGTACGCGGCTCGTCGTAGCTCGCCGCGGCTCGTCGACCTCGGCGTTCACGACGCGACGCTCCGGGGCCTTCGCACGATCGCAGGCCTCATCGCGATCGGGGAGCTCGGCGACGCGGTTGCCAACCATGCGCGCCCAGCAAGGGGGGGCAGGCGCACGGTGAGCTGCCAGTCATGTGGAGGGGCCTCTCCATCACTGCGGAAGCGAGACAGGGGGCCACCCACTGCGCCGTGCATGCGGTGCGCGAGGTTCTTGTCGCGGGTCGGCGAGCGGCACGCGCGGGATCGCGATCGCCGGTCTCCTAGCGCGGCGGGGTGCGGACCACCGACGCCCCCACTTCGCGAGCCCCGACTTCGCGACGCCCCCGACTTCGCGACGCCCGGCGCGCGGTCGCGCTGGCCTCGGGCGCTCGGCCCCGAGCGAACGCAGAATTGCGCGTGCGGGTAGGAGCGAAAACGGCGCCACCTTGCCGTCGCGCGCTGCGGCATCGCGCGGACGATGCGCGCGTGCCGAGGGCCGCGGCTCGGCCGCGACCGACACGCGACGGCGCCTCGAGACCGCACGTCCCGGTCATCATCGGCGCCTTCGTCAGCTGGGCGCGTCTCGAAGAAAGCGCGGCAGCTCGTGGAGCGACATGGGCCCGCCGCCGCGCACGCGCCAGCCTTGCCGGGCGAGCCAAGTGCCGGGCGCGCTCACGGGGAGCTCGCCGCCGGCGAGGTCACTCGCGCGTCTTCGCAGCTGCGCGAGCAGCTCCGGCGGCGGACGCGCGTCCTCGGCCCAGTCGTCGGGCTGGAGGAAGGCGGCGGAGCTGCGGTCGTCGAGCTCGTCGAGCGTGCTCGCCGAGAAGGCGCCGCCGTTCTGCGCGTGGTGCTTGCGCTCGTTGAAGAGGACGTAGACGAGCGCGTTGCGGGTCTCCGTCGGTCCCTTGAGCTCGTGACGGTGATGGCGATCACGAAAGAGGCTCCCGCTACGCCCCGCCACGCTGTTCACGGCGCGGGCGATGCGCGAGAAGAGGCGGCGCATGTGATCGGAGAGCTCGCGGCGGTCCCGTCCCTCGACGATGAGGTGCACGTGGTCGCGCTGCACGGAGTGATGCACCACGCGCACGCCCTGGCGCTTCACGTACGCGAGCTGCGCGAGGATCACGGCAAAGATGCGCTCGGTACGCAGGCTCGGCGCGAGCCTCACGCGGCGCATCGACACGTGCACCGGATGCCGGTGGTCATGCGGATCCCGCGCGTCGTGCGGGACGAACCCGAGCCGCTCCAGCCGCGGCCTTCGCCCGAGCCTGCCTCCGCGCTTCGCCTTCCGAGGTCTCTTCGCGGCCTTCGCTCTCTTCGCCTCCGGGATGACCTCGCCGCCCGCGTCCAAGAACGCGAGCTGCTCGGGTCGAGCGTTGCGAAGCATCCCCACGCGAGCCAGTGTAGACCGTGGCGTCCCGAAGTCAATTCCGCATAGTCATTTTACGTCATTTTATGCACTTTTCGCTTCCCTAGTCTGCGGCGCTCGCATCCGCCATCGAAGCCCGATCGTTGGTTCCCGGCGGACGACGACAAGACGCAGCGGGGCGTCCCTCACGGCGGTCGGTCCACCTGCCCTCAGAGGCGCCTGATCTTGTCCGGCCGTATGCGCGTCGACGAGCAGCCTCGGCTCCTGCCCCGCGCTCGCACGACACGGCGTGATGGGCGCGACACGGCGTGACGCGCGCCTCGGCGCGGAGCAGCTCCACTCACGGGGCGACCTCGGAGAGGTTCGCGATCGAGCGGCCGAGGCGACGGAGGGACTCGGGCGAGCACGCCGTGCCCGCGAAGGTGAGCGTGCGGAGGCGCGCGGCGAGCGGGCTGCGCGAGAGGTCGCGGAGGAAGTCGATGCTCGCCGGGGTCGGAGAGGCTTCGAGGCGGAGGGACTCGAGACGCGGCGCAGAGGTGCCCTCGAGGAGGGACTCGAACGCGTCGTGCCACGGATAGAGGAGCGTGCCCGTTCGCACCGTGAGCGTGCGGAGCTCGTCGAAGCGACCTGCACGGAGGAGCTCGACCACCGCGCGCGGAGAGAGCGCGAGATCGAGCTCGCGGACCCTGGCGAGGACGGGCGCAGGGATGACGGTGAGGGCAGCGCCGCCGAGACGGAGGCGCTCGAGGCCGACGAGGGCGGTAAGCAGCGCGGCATCGAGGGTGCCCGGACGCTCACCGAGGTGGTCGAGCGACAGCGCCTCGAGCTGCGCGCCGAACGCGGCGGACGCGGACGCGGTCGCGGCGGCGAGGAGCGCGCCTTCGCCGCCGGCGCGCACCTCGAGCTCGAGCTCGCGGACGAGCGCGAGCGCGGGCGCCTCCGAGAGCGTGTATTCTACATGGTCGCCGCCGAGCACGGCGCGAGCGGCTCGGGCGTACCCGGCGCGCCAGCCGCGGCCGGTGACGACGTGGCGAAGCGGACCGAAGAGGAGGGGCGCGAGCTCCGCGTACGCGGACGTCGCGTCCTCCCCGGCCTTCTCCAGACGAACGAGCGGCGCGCGAGGATCGTTCGTCTCGAGCAGCCAGTCCTCGAACACCTGCCAGCTCGCCTCGTCATCGTGTGCGCGTACGAGTGCGATCACTCTCGTCACTGTAAACGCCATGACGATCGATCCAAGGCCAGGCGCCTGGCTCGTACGATTTCCGTCGGTTACACGATGTCGCCGACATGGCCTCTGGCTTGCTCACCTCGGAGCCATGAAGCTTGGACTCGTCTTTGTGGGCCCTCTTGCGATCGGGCTCCTGCTCACGATCGCTGGCTGCACGGCGGAGGAGGCCGGCGACGCTCCAGCGACGGAATCGCGCCTCGAGGAGAAGGAGACGGAGACCTCCACCCCACCCGCGAAGGAGCGGCAGGCCGCGCAGCTCGCGCAGATGATGGACGTCGCGCGCGCGGGGACGTCGTGGCACGGAGCGCTCGACTGGGCCGGCCTCACGCAGCGCGGGCAGGAGGAGGTGCGGAAGGGCGACGGCAGCGACGCCGCCTTCTTCGGCGCGCTCTTCCATACGTTCATGGCCATCCCCGAAGGGCACCAGGGTGTGTCGCTCGCGCAGGGGTGCGGGCGCGTCGTGCCGTACGGCAACTACTCGCGACGCGGCGTGTGCGGGCGGCCCCACACACGCGGCATCGTCGTCACGAACGCGCGCGCCGGCAACTCGCTCGGGCTCGCGAAGGGCGACATCGTCGTCGGCGAGCAGCTGCTCGACACGCTCGCCGAGCGACCGATGTGCACCGCGAGTCGTCCGAGCGTCGCGTTCGCGCACGCGAACGTGACGGCGACGTTCGGCGATCTCGTCCGCCCGGGTGAGACGCTCACGATCGAGTCACCGGACGGCGCGCGACGCGACGTCGTCGTCCCTGCCCTCTCACCCACCGTCGACGGCGCGTTCCTCGACTGCGAGGACCCGTTCGGACGTCCGCGCGGCCTCGTCGCGGACGCCTCGATTCGCCCCGACGGGATCGCCGTCATCCGCGTGCCGTCGTGGATCAACATGACGGAGGCCTTTCCCGAGGGCGGCGATCCGGCGCTCTTCGAGGCGTACAAGGAGCGGTTCGAGGTCGGCCTCCAGGCCGCCTTCGACTCCGTGAAGTCCGCGCCCGGCATCGTCTGGGACATGCGCGGCAACGGCGGCGGTCTCACGCAGGTCGGGCTCGACGTCGCGTCCGGCTTCCCCGGCGCGGAGGCGGGCGAGCTCTCGTACTGCAACCAGCGGATCTTCGGGAGCGATCCGCCGGCCTTCGATCCCACGCGTTACGCCACCTATGCCCTCGCGCCGGGCGGGCGCTTTGCGTACGCGGGCAAGGTCGCCGTCATCACGGAAGGGCTGAATTACAGCGCCGCGGACTACTTTCCCCTCGCGGTGAAGACGAAGACGAAGGCGGTGCTCGTCGGCGCGCCGACCGCGGGCGCGTTCGGCGCGGCGTCGACGACGCAGGCGTTCGACGGCCCGCCGGGCTTCAGCGTGACGATCGACATGAACCGCTGCTCCAGCGCCGACGATCAGCCGCTCGAGGGCCGCTCGGTCACTCCGCACGTCGCGGTCGGGTACGACGCGAAGGACCTCGCCGCTGGCCGCGACACCGTCCTCGAGCGCGCCGTCGCGGAGGTAAGGTAGCGAGCGCTAGCGCGAGCGGTGGGGTGGACGTGAATCCGTCCACTTTCGCCGGGGCGAGCGATCGCTATTCTCGCCGCATGAACCGCAAGCGGCTCGGGGCTGTGATCGTCGTTGGACTGTGGGCATCGGTCGGTGCGATCGTCATCGCGTGCGGTGACGACGACTCCGCGAGCCCGCCCGCGACCACGAACGCGGCCGGCGTGGACTCGAGCCCGACGTCGACGTCGACGTCGACGAGCTCCCCGCCCGATAGCGGTTCGCCCGACGCGAACAAGCCGGGCGACGCCGGCTCGGACGCGACCCCCGACGATCGCGCGATCTGGGCGTTCCGGGCGTACTGCGGCGAGGGCATCGACGCGGGCTGCCCCGACGCGGGCGAGTGTCCGAGCTACGACGGCGGCGGGGTCGCGGCGCAGGAATGCGACAAGCCCTTCGACCGATGTCTCAGCATCCCGAACAAGACCGACGCGGGCATCGCCACGCGCATCTTCGCGTGCGAGTCGGTGGCGACGCCGACGTGGCAGACGAATCGCCTCTGCGCCTACGAGTCCTGTGACAGCGTCGATGCGGGCGACTGCCCCAACTTCGATGGCGGCGGGGTCGACGGTCAGGAGTGCCCCACCCCGAAGGCCCGCTGCCAGACAAAGCAGCGCGTCTTCATCTGTCAGGGCAACGGCGGACTCTTTCAGGCCTTCAACGGCTACTGCGATGCGGGCGCTGGCACGCGGGCCTGCAACGACGAGGTCGATGCATGCGCTCCCGTCGAAGGTGGTGTCGCGGGCTCCGCGTGCGATACCGAGCGCGCACGCTGCTACGCGGGCGGCGACGGGAACAAGATCTTCGTCTGCGCCCGCCGCTGACCGACATGTAAGCAAGAGTCTTACCAAAACGCCGCTCCTGGCTGCGGTGTGCCCACATTGCAGGGCAGAGTCCTCCCCGCGGGTGCGTATGCAACGCCGGAGGACGGCCACGGATGAAGACTCTCGCGCGGGCTCGATCGATCGGGCTTCTGATGCTGGGCGCGGCCGCCACTGCGGCGTGCGCGACGACCTCCGACGAGCCGAGCCGCGCCGCTCAGGCGAGCGAGACGAACCTCCCGGCGGGCCTCCCCGAGGTCGTCACGTTCAACAAGCACGTCATGCCGCTCATCCAGCAGCAGTGCCAGGCGTGCCACCACGAGGGAGGTCTCGCGCCGTTCGCGCTCGAGACCTATCGCCAGGCAAAAGGCTTCAAGAACCTGATCAAGTCGGCGGTGGTCTCGGGGAGGATGCCCGAGGCCCGGCCGATCCGCATCGACACGGGCTGCTCGGACGCGAGCACGTTCGCCGGCCCCCGCCGGCTGACGGCCGAGGAAATTGGCATTTTCGTCAAATGGGCCGAGACCGGGGCGATCGAAGGCGACCCTGCCGACCTCCCGCCGCCGATCGCGTGGCACGACCCGGCGCCGGGCGAGTGGGTGACGGGCACGCCCGACCTCGATCAACAGAACACACCGAACGGGTTCGAGATCCCGCCGCACGTACCGCGCGATATCTTCCGCCGCTTCCCGTACAAGACGAGCTACGACGAGGACCGGTACATCACCGCCGTCGAGGCGCACCCGGACAACGGATCGTGGGCCGGTCGCGCGGGAACGTTCCCGATCGTCCACCACATGGAGCTCTGGATCGACCCGACCGGGAAGAGCCTCGAGCAGGAGCAGCGCTACCAGGCGTCCGCGCCGAACATCACGGGGCCCGGCTTCGAAGGCGAGTGGGATTTCCCCGAGACGCCGCTGCTGATCGGCATGTGGATCCCCGGCGCCGACCCGCCCGCGATCCCGAAGGGCTTCGGCTACAAGCTCCCGAAGGGCGCCACCATCGTCGTCGAGATGCACTACGCGGGCGACCGCGTGAACGAGTATCCGATCAACGATCGGAGCCGCTGGGGCATCCACTTCAGCGACGCGCCCGTGAAGCCGTTCACGTCGGTCGTCACGCGCAACGAGGACTTCCTCATCCCCGCGAGCTCGTCCAGCACGGAGGCGGGCTGGAAGTGGACCTTCGATCAGCCCGTCACGCTCCACGGGATCACGCCGCACATGCATCAGCTCGGCCGCTCCTACAAACTCGAGATCGAGCGCCCGGGACAGGCGGACCGCTGCCTCGCGGACGTGGAGTGGAACTTCGAGCACCAGAACGCGTACTTCCTGAACCACCCGATCGATCTGCCCGCGGGCTCGTCGCTCAAGTGGACCTGCGAGTACGACAACACCGAGCAGAACCCGCGCCAGTTCAACCATCCGCCCATCGACGTGAAGTCGGGCCGCACCTCACGCGACGAGATGTGCCAGCTCACGATGCACTGGACGAACCAGGGCGACGTCCCGCGCTGAAGGTGAGGAGGCGAGCGGCGTCAGGAGGCGAGCGGCGCGCCGAGCGTGATCTCTTCGAGCTTCACGCCGCCGAAGCCCTTCGGGCGCAGCGTCACTTCGAGCATGGGCGGGTTGCCGGTGAGCTTCACGTCCACGTCGGGTTGTTTCGCGGTCTGCCCGAACAGCTCCGCGAGCGCGACCTTCGCCACCTCACGCGCCGCGGTCTCCGGGGTGTTCGCGGGGATCGCCGCCGCGAGCTGGATGATCGCGTTGGCCGTGCGCGCGACGAAGAGCTGATCGCCGAGGGCGTGCGTCGCCGGGGAGGCCGCGCCGCCCTGCGTGGAGGCCGCGCGGTGCACGGTCGGAGCGTTCGGCACCACCGCGACGTCCTCGTTGGCGGAGGAGCAGACGAGCGCGATGCCCGCCTCCGCCGCCTCGCGAGCCGAGTCGGCGTTGGCGGCGGACTCGGTCGCGATCGAGGCGCCGTCGACGAGGTGCACCGGCATGTTCTTCAGCACGCCTGCCGGAGGGAGCGCCCAGCCCTTGGCGGCGAAGCTCTCGCATGCGAGAGCGGCGACGGCGTACGCCGGGCCGAGCACCTGGACGAACTTCTCGTCGAGCGTCACGCCGAACGTCTTCCGCACCGGCCCGTGATGCGGCGCGCGAGCGAGCGGGCCGTTCATCGCGAGGCACACCCAGCGCATCACGTCCTTCGCCGCCGCGGCGCGGAACGCGGTCGCGCGCGGATCGTCCGAGCTGCGGAGGCGCGCCTGGCTCTTGCCGATCGCGGCCACGCTCTCGGCGCCGAGGACCTCGGGCAGCGCGTTGGCGACGAGCGGAGCGCCGAGGCCCTCCGCGAGCGCGGCCCACTTCTCCAGGCGATCGCGGTCGCGCTGCGAGGAGCCGATCGCGTGGTCGACGACGATGAGATCGATCGGCGAGGCGTCCGTGCGACGCGCGAGCTTCTCGAGCACCGCATCGACGTTGTCCGCGTGCGCGTCCATCGCCTCGATGACGACGCCCTTCTCCTTGTCGGCGTGCTCGGTGAGGAACTTCAGCCCGAGCCACGCGCGTTCGAGCCTGCGAACGACGTCGTGGGAGACGATGGCCTCGAGGGTCGCGTCGATCGGAGGCGGCGCCGAGGCCTTGAGGATGTCGTCGATGAGACTCTGCGGCTTGCCGCTCGAGATCGGCGGCGGCACGTTCGACGCGCCCGCGCGGAGCGCCCGGAGCACGGAGACCTGCTCCATCAGCACGTCCGGCCGGAACGCCTTCATCGCGCGAAAGCCGTGCGTCACGCGCTGGCCGCCGAGCTCGATCTCGACGGTCGGCGCGACCGCCATCATCGCCTCGTCGAACTCGCCTTTGGTGAACCGGACCGGAGCGGCCCAGGCGTCATTGGTGGCGTGCTCCTCGTCCGCTCGCAGCGGGGCGAGGACGAGGACATGGAACGTCGCCGACTCCGTCATGAGTCGACTGTACCGCGATACTGCTTGTACGATTCGGCAAAATCGGGGCCGAAGAGCGCGGAAAACATGCGCTTGTCACCGTCGTCGATATCGCTGTGCTTCGTGGCGAAGACCCGCCAGAGCTCCTTGAAGCGCCAGGGACCCCAGGAGAAGTTTGCCTTCCCCTGCTTGGCCAGCTCCTCGAGCGCGGTGTCGATCGTCTTCGGCGACAGCTCGTCGAGGAGCGACTTCACCCCGCGCATGATCGCGTGGAGGAGCGCGAGCTGGTGGATCATGAGGTCCGCGAAGGTGCCCTCGACGGATTTGTACGCGTCGCCGCCCTGGGTGCCCTTGCGCCAGTCGAGGAGGCTCGCGGCGAGCTCGCGCTCGTCCTTCGCGGCCTCGACGCTGTCGTTCGAGCGCTGGATGTGGAGCTGCGACGCGAACTGACGGTAGCCGTCGCGCAGGGGGATGAAGCAGCGGAGGAAGACCTCGATCGTGTCGCGCACCTTCGAGAGGAAGCGCACGAGATCCTCGGGCTCCTCGATCGGCGGCGCGCCCGGCAGGAGCGCGCGCGCGATCTCGCGCACGCCCGCCAGCGCGAGGGTCTCGAGGCGGCGCTCCTTCTCCTTCGGGTCGGAGGGAGAGAGGCTGATCGTGCCGCCGGGACCGACGCCTGCCTGCTTGAACGCCTCGATGCGCTTCAGCGCCTCCGCGGCCTGCTTGGCCTTCAGCTGGTCGGCGTCGTCGAGGAGGAGCGTGCCCGTGAAGCCCTTCTTCTCGACCGGAGGCGGCGGCCCGCCGCCCGCGTCGAACTGCGCTCGCGCCGCGGCCAGGGCCGGGTTGTCGAACGCCACCATCTCGTTGATGTTCGTGACGAACGAGTCCTCGAGCACCGCCTCGTCGTCGTTCGGGAGTCCCGCCTCGCCGAGGCTCTGCGGCGGACGCTCCGCCACCTCGTCGACCTCGATGATCTTGCCCTCGAGGACGAGCGGGCCGATGCCGAACGTGTTGCTGTGCGGGCCGAGCTCCACCGGCTGGTGCGCCGGCGCGCGACCGTCACCGATCTTGGTGCCGTTGCTGCTGCCGAGATCGCGCAGCTTCAGCGTGCGCTCGTGGAGCTCGACGACGGCATGAAACTGCGACACGAACCGGTCGACGATGTTGAGGTCGTTCAGCGTGTTTCGCCCGATGCGCACGGGGAATTTCGCGAACGTCCGCTCCACGGTCGTGCTGTTCGCCGTGTTCGTGATCTTGAGCTTCAGACCGGTCGCCAAGACGCGCCAGCATACTCACGAACCAGGGGAGTTAGAAGGACGGTCCGCCCATCTCGATGAGATCACTCGACGCTCGCGGTCAGCGAGCGTCGAGTGACCGCGCCGGCGTTGTTAGGCCCAACGAAGTCGGATACGAAGGTGCGATGCTCGTTGCAGAACCCCGTGCGCTCTTCAAAAAGCTGACCCCCACGTGCACGCGTGCTCTGGAAGCAGCCGCGGGTGCGTGCGTGACGGGCCAGAACTACGAAGTCACGGTCGAGCACCTCATCGCCGCACTTCTCGACGATCGGGAGAGCGACATCGCGACCATCCTCGACCACTACCGGGTCGATCGGCCGACGGTGCAGGGCACGATCCAGCGCTCGATCCGCGATCTTCGAAGCGGCAACGCGGGCAAGCCGACGTTCAGCACGTTGATGCTCCAACTGATGCAGGATGCATGGGTCTACGGCTCGACGGAGCTCGGCGAGAACGCCATCCGCTCGGGTGCGCTCCTCGTCCGCATCCTGCAGTCGCCCGGGAAATACCTGCCGAGCGACGTCCCCGCCCTCGACACGATCCCGAAGGACGACCTACGCAAGAACCTCGGCACCATCGCAGGCGCGAGCGGCGAGGCGGCCCGGCTCGCCTCCACCGCGGGCGACGCGCCGGCGGCCCGGAAGACCGGCACCGTGGGTCGCGATCCCGAGGGCCCCCTCGCCCGCTACACGACGGACCTCACGCAGAAGGCGAAGGACGGGACGATGGATCCCGTCTTCGGACGCGAGCCCGAGGTGCGGCAGGTCGTCGACATCCTCGTCCGGCGCCGCAAGAACAACCCGCTCATCGTCGGCGAGGCGGGCGTCGGCAAGACCGCGCTCGTCGAGGGCCTCGCCCTTCGGATCGCGGAGGGAACGGTCCCCGATCAGCTGAAGGAGGTCTCCCTCCTTTCGCTCGACATGAGCGCGCTCCAGGCCGGCGCCAGCATGAAGGGCGAGTTCGAGAAGCGGCTGAAGGGCGTCATCGACGAGGTGAAGGCCTCGGCGAAGCCGATCATCCTCTTCATCGACGAGGTGCACACCCTCGTCGGCGCCGGCGGCGCACAGGGCACCGGCGACGCCGCCAACCTGCTGAAGCCCGCCCTCGCGCGGGGCGAGCTTCGCACCATCGGCGCCACGACCTGGGCCGAGTTCAAGAAGTACATCGAGAAGGATCCCGCCCTCGAGCGCCGCTTCCAGCCGGTGAAGGTGGAGGAGCCCTCGATCGAGAACGCCACGCTCATGATGCGCGGCGTGGCCCGCAAGTTCGAGGAGGCGCACGGCGTCGTCATCCTCGACGAGGCGGTCAAGGCCGCCGCCGAGCTCTCCGCGCGCTACATCTCGGGCCGCCAGCTCCCCGACAAGGCGGTCGACCTCCTCGACACGTCCGCCGCGCGCGTGAAGATCACGCGCGCCGCGCCGCCCGCGCTCCTCGAGGACACGCGCGCGCAGCTCGCGGGGCTGCAGCGCCAGCTCGAGTCGTTCGAGCGCGACTTCAAGGCCGGCCTCTCCATCGACGAGGAAGCGAAGACGAAGGCGGAGGCTCGCGAGAAGGAGCTCCGCGCCCTCGCGACCGAGCTCGAGACGCGCCTCGCGGAGCAGAAGGCGATCGTCGAGGAGATCGATCAGCTCCGCGCCGGCACCGATCGCGAAAAGCTCCGTGCCACGATCGAGAAGCTCCGCGCCATCCCCGCCGATCAGCGCCTCGTCCACGCGGACGTGAACGAGGCGGTCGTCGCCTCCATCATCGGCGACTGGACCGGCATCCCCGTCGGCAAGATGGTGAAAGACGACGTCGCGGTCATGCAGAACCTCGACAAGCTCCTGCAGCAGAAGGTCCGCGGTCAGGATCAGGCGCTCGACCTCGTCGCCCGCGAGCTCCGCGCCGCGAAATCCGGCCTGAAATCCCCGCAGACGCCGCTCGGCGTCTTCCTGTTCGTCGGCCCGTCCGGCGTCGGCAAGACGGAGAGCGCGATCGCGATCGCCGACCTCCTCTTCGGCGGCGAGCGCTTCATGTGCACCATCAACATGAGCGAGTTCCAGGAGCGGCACACCGTCTCCAAGCTCATCGGCGCGCCCGCCGGCTACGTCGGCTACGGCGAGGGCGGCATCCTCTCCGAGGCGGTGCGGCAGCGTCCGTACTCCGTCGTCCTCCTCGACGAGGTCGAGAAGGCGGACAAGGACGTCCTCAACATGTTCTACCAGGTGTTCGACAAGGGCACGCTCGCCGACGGCGAGGGTCGCATCATCGACTTCAAGAACACGGTCGTGATCCTCACGTCGAACCTCGCGACCGACCTCATCACGAACGCCGCGCCGCCGGGCGAGGAGCCGCCGCTGCTCGAGGACCTCGCCGCGCTCGCGAAGCCGACCCTCACCGCGCACTTCAAGCCGGCGCTCCTCGCGCGCATGACCGTCATCCCGTTCGTCCCGATCAACCCGGAGGCGCTCCTCGGCATCACGAAGATGAAGCTCTCGGGCGTCATCAAGCGCGCCAAGGAGACGCACAACATCGATCTCGTGATCGACGAGGCGGTCTACAAGGGCATCGCCGACCGCTGCAAGGAAGTGCAGAGCGGCGCGCGCAACATCGATCACATCGTTCGCGGCTCGGTCCTCCCGATCCTCTCGAACGAGATCCTCCGCGGCATCGCCGAGGACGGCGCCATCAAGACGCTCCATCTGAAGCTCGACGCGTCGGGCGACATCGTCTGCACGCGATAGACGATGCGCGGAGCAACGCGAAGCGCATCTCCGGGTTTGTGGCGCAGCCCCGACCAGACGCGTACGCGTATGCGTGACTGGCTGACGCTCGGAGTGGCGACCACGCTCACGACGATCGTGTCGTGTGGCAGTCAGACGATCTTGCCCGTCAAGGAGGGCAAAAAGTGCGAGATTCAGGTCGTCTCGCTCAGCGTCATCGCGTCTCCCACCATCAATCCGACGACGGAAGGTGAGACGCGCCCCGTCCAGATGCGCATCTACCAGCTCAAAGACGACGTGAAGCTCCAGGCCGCGACCTTCGACCAGATCTGGAAAGAGGACGCGCAGGTCCTGGGCCAGGACATCATCAAGCGCGACGAGGTCTTCGTGTATCCGAACACGCGCACGGACGTGAAGTTCGACCGCGCCCCCGAGGCCTCTCACATCGTCGGCGCCGCGCTCTTCCGCAACCCGAAGGGAAAGAGCTGGTACATGGCGTTCGAGCTCCCGCCCGGTCCCGGCAAGGGCGACTGCCTCACCCCGCCCGGACCGGACTGCCCGGACGGCAAGTGCGGCTTCAATCCGAACCCGAAGTTCTCGCTCTGGGTCGATCAGACCCGCGTCGACGACGGCGCCGATCACCTCGCCGACGTCACCGACAACAAACGCATCCGCGTCGTGCAGCTTTCGAAGCCGGTAGCGCCCGCGCCCGCGGGCTCAGGAGAGAAGAAGTGAGCCACAAGCTGGTTTGGACGGAGGGGCTCTTCGTCACACAGCATCACTTTCAGCGGCTCGACCGCTACCACGAGCGCCTCCTCGCCGATCGCATGCGGCTCGCGATGGCGTACGACTGGGGCATCGCGGACCTCCTGATCGACGAGCGCGCGCTCGCCGCCGGGCAGCTCCGCGTCGCGCGCCTCACCGCGGTCATGCCCGGGGGCGCAGTGCTGACCAGCGAAGGCGACGGCGCGATCGCGCCTCGCCCGTTCGACACCGAGTTCACCCCGCAGATGCCGGTGCTCGACGTGCACCTCGCCATCGCGCAGGAGGTGGAGGGCGTCCCCTCCGTCGCGCTCGAGGCCGGCACCGCCGTGCTGGCAAAGTACACGCGTATGCAGGAGCCGCTGGCAGACGTGAACACGGGCACGAGCCCGCAACCCGTCGACATCGCGAAGCTGAACCTCCGCCTCCTCTTCGGCGAGGAGCGCCGCGACGGCTTCGACACCATCCGCATCGCACAGCTCGTTCGCTCGCCGAGCGGCGCGGTGGTGCTCAAGCCGAACTACATCCCACCCGTCCTTCGCGTGGCGGCCTCGGCGTACCTCGCGCACAACTTCCGCTCGCTGCTCACGGCCATGACCGCGCGCCAGCGGGCGCTCGCCGAGTCGCGGCGCCAGCGCTCCGCCGGTCAGGTCGAGTTCGACGCCGGCGATCTGCCGAAGCTCTGGCTCCTCTCCACGCTCAACACGTACATCCCGAGCATCGCGCACGTCGTCGACTCGCCCGCGATGGCGCCGGAGCAGGCCTACCTGATCCTCGGCCAGCTCATCGGCGCGCTCAGCACGATGGCGGTGGACGCGGACCCGACCACGATCCCGAAGTTCATGTACCTCGACCTCGGCGCCACGTTCGAGCCCATGTTCGCGCGCGCCGCGGCGCTCATCGGCTCCGCCATCCAGGCCCGCTCGCTCGAGATCCCGCTGACGCGGCGGCCCGACGGCGTGTACATCGGTCAGGCGTCGGGCCCCGACATCATGCGGTCCGACTTCTTCCTGGCCGTCACGACGGCGCTGCCGGATCAGCAGGTGCGCGAGCGCCTCCCGCGCCTCATGAAGATCGCGTCCACGAACCAGATCGGCGCCATCATGCACTCCGCCGTGACGGGCACTCCCGTGGAGCTCGAGTATCGGCCGCCGAGCGCGCTCCCGCTCCAGCCCGGCATCCACTGGTTCCGCCTCGGTCGCGCGCCGGAGTTCTGGGCCGACATCGTCGCGACCGGGACGTTTGCGGTCTATCATCCGTTCGATCCGCAATCGATGACGGTCGCCCTCTACGCCGTGGAAAATCAGCAGAGCGCTCGGTGATCGCGCGTGTCTAGGCCAAACCGATGATCGACAAGATGTACTGGGCATGCGGAGAGGTCCTCTCGGTCGGCGCGCAGCTGGCCGAGGCGCCGGGCCTTCCCTCGCCCGACATCTTGAAGCGCCGCATCCAGACGCTCCTCGAGGACATGGAGCGGAGAGGCCTCGAGCTCGGCATCCAGAAGCGTGACCTCGACGACGCGAAGTACGCGATCGTCGCCTTCATCGACGAGCAGCTCTTTCGGGCGCCGTGGGCGGGGCGCCAGGAGTGGATGCTCGAGCCCCTCCAGCTCGTCTACTTCAACGAGAACACGGCCGGCGAAGGCTTCTTCCAGCGACTCGATCAGCTCGAGCGCGATCCGCAGCGCCTGCACGTCCTCGAGGTCTTCTACCTCTGTCTGACCCTCGGATTTCAGGGCAAGTATGCGGTCCGCGGCGGCGATGGGCTCAGCGCCGTCATCGATCGCCTCGCCTCCATGCTCGCCCGGGCGACGCCGAACGGCGAGGTGCTCTCTCCGCATGGCGTGCCCGTCGATGCCGGCCGTGGCGGCGCGAGGCGCGAGGCGCCCGTGCTCTTCCTCGCTGGCGGTCTCGTGGCGGTGGCCATCATCCTCGCGATCGTCCTCAAGGTGGCGCTCGTGTCCGCGACCTCCGACGTGAACGCGAAGATCAAGACCACGGTCGCGACGGACGCGCCCAAAGGCAGCGTGCGCTAGTCATGTGGGCCTGGATCCTCGCCGCCGTCGTCACGCTCGGAGCGTGGGCCGCCTACTGGTTCTTCAACCTCGCGCTCTGGATCCCCATCGTCGTCACGGTCGGCGCCGTCCTCTTCGTGGTCGGCTTCTACGTGGTGCGGAGGCTCCGCGCGAAGGCGGCCGCCGGCGCGCTCGAGCGCGAGCTGATGAAGCAGGCCGAGCAGCAGGCGGCCAACGCACGTCCTGATCGGCGCGCCGAGATCAACGAGCTCCACCTCCAGTTCCGCAAGGGCCTCGCCGCCCTCAAGGGCTCGCGCCTCGGGACCGGCAGCGGCATCAACGCCCTCTACGCCCTCCCCTGGTACATGATCGTCGGCCCCCCGGGCGCCGGGAAGACGACGGCGATCCGTCATTCGGGCCTGGATTTTCCGATCCCGGACGCGACCGGCGCGCTCCGCGGCGTCGGCGGCACGCGCAACTGCGACTGGTGGTTCACGAACGAGGCCATCCTCCTCGACACCGCCGGACGCTTCGCCACGCAGGAGGACGACCATGACGAGTGGATCGCCTTCCTCGACATGCTGCGCAAGTACCGCACGCAGACGCCGATCAACGGCGTCATCGTCGGCATCAGCATCTCCGACGTCATCGGTCACACGGAGGAGCAGCTCGAGCAGACCGCAAAGACGCTCCGCACGCGCATTGACGAGGTGATGACTCGCCTCCAGATGGTGGTCCCGGTCTACGTCGTCTTCACGAAGGTCGACCTCATCGCGGGCTTCGTCGAGACGTTCGAGGACCTGAAGAAGAGCGAACGCGCGCAGATCTGGGGCGTCACCTTCCCGCTCGCGATGATCACGGGCAAGGACTTCGACGCGGGCAAGGCCTTCGAGGCCGAGCTCGACGTCCTGCTCCAGGCGCTCCACGCGAACGCGCTCCGTCGCGTCGGCCAGGCGCGTGACCCCAAGGTGCGCGCCCGCGCCGAGCAGTTCCCGCTCGAGATGCGCGCCGCGAAGCAGGCCCTCTCCGACTTCGTCAGCGCGCTCCTCCGCAAGAACACCTTCCAGGAGACCCCGCTCTTCCGCGGCGCCTACTTCACGAGCGGTACGCAGGAAGGCGCGCCGCTCGATCGCGTCATGGGCGGCATGGCCCGCGCGTTCGGGCTCCGCACCGACCAGTCCATCCCCACGCGCGTCGACGCGAAGAGCTACTTCCTCACGGATCTCTTCCGCCGGATCATCTTCGGCGATCGCTTCGTCGCGGCACGCACGCGTGGAGAGGCGCGGCGCCAGCTCATCGGGCGCGTGCTCATCGGTGTCGGCGCGGCCGCCCTCGCGCTCCTCATCACGGTGCCGGCCGTCTCGAGCTACATCAAGAACCGCGACCTCGTACGGGACACGGGCGCGCGCGCGGACGCGGCGGCCGCCATCGACTGGAACGCGCCTGGCCCGCTCGCCGAGAAGCTGAACCGCCTCGAGCCGCTCCGGCAGCGCCTCCACGAGCTCGAGCAGTGGAAGAAGGACGGCCCGCCGATCGGCATGCGCTGGGGCATGTACACGGGAGACACGCTCTACGACGGGCTGAAACGGGAATACGTCGCGATCATGCAGCGCGCGATGGTCCGCCCCGTGAAGAACAACCTCGAGGACCGCATGCGCTCGCTCGAGGCGAACCCGCAGCGGACGCCCGAGGAGTACAACAAGCGCTACGACGAGCTGAAGAAGTACCTCGAGCTCACGGAGCGCGAGCACCTCGACGTCGACTGGGCCGGGCCGCGCGTGACGCGCTCGTGGGCGGAGCTCACCAAGGTCACCTCCACGGAGGACGAGGCCCTCGCGCAGCTGAACGTCGACGAGTACCTGAAGCTCGTCAAGGGCAACGACGCCGCCCCCGCCACACGGGACGATCGCCTCGTCACCTACGTCCGCACGGAGCTCCTGCGCACGCCGCAGATCGGTCGCCTCTACGAGACGCTCGTACGCGACACGAACACCGAGATCGCGCCGATCCGCCGCGAGAACATCTTCTATGGCTCCGTCGCCACGTTCGTCAGCGGCAAGCGGAACGTGAAGGTCGACGGCGCATACACGCGCCTCGGCTGGGCCAAGATCCGGCGCCTCCTCGACGTGGAGAAGTCGAAGCTCTCCTCCGAGGGCTGGGTCCTCGGCACGGAGGAGAAGGTCGACGAGGCGCAGATCGCCAAGGACGTCGCCAACCTCCGCCAGATCTACTTCGATCGCTACCGCGACGCGTGGCGCGACTTCTTCGCCGATCTCACGATCGCGAAGCCGACGAGCGCCGAGGCCTCGCTCGAGGAGCTCCTCGCGCTCCGCGAGCCCGAGTGGCCTTACATGCGTCTTACACGCATCCTGAACGAGAACGTCGAGCTCGAGATCTCCGACGCTGAGGCCGGCAAGAGCTCGCTCTTCGATCAGGCCACGCAGCAGGCGAAGGACGCGGCGAAGGCGAAGCTCCTCGGCCAGCAGGTCACGCTCGACGCCGGCGCGCTCCTCAACCGCGATCGCGCGGCGTCGCCCGTCGAGCTCGCGTTCAAGCCGATCACGACGTTCGGCGTGATGCCGGCGATGACGCCCGGCGCCCCGCCCGCGCCGCCGACCGGGCTCTCGCAGTACATGGCGGTGCTGCAGAAGCTCATCGGCGTCCTCACGGATCTCAAGGACGCGAAGGCAGCCCCCGATCCGAAGGCGCTCACGGGTGAGTTCGAGACCGCCTATCGCTCCACCACCGGCCTCCTCGCCGATCAGGACACGTTCACGCGCCCGCTCATGGGCCCGCTCCTCCTCGATCCCATCGCGTTCTCGTGGGCGAGCGTGCTCCACGACGCGGGCGGCGCGGCCGGCGGCCTCTGGGAGGTCTCGGCGTGGAAGACGTGGTCTTCGAAGCTCGAGTCCAGGTACCCCTTCGACGAGCGCGCCACCGACGACGCGAAGATCGAGGACTTCACGAGCTTCTTCGCGCCGGACAAGGGCGCGATCTGGGCCTTCTACGAGAGCAGCCTGAAGAGCTCGCTCGAGAGGCAGGGCGGCGACTTCGTGCCGTCGCGTCGCTTCAAGGCGGCCGTCGCCTACTCTCCCGAGTTCTTGAATTGCCTCAAGCGCTCCGAGAAGATCACGGAGGCGACCTTCGGCGCGGATCCGAAGGCGCCGAGCGTGGCCTTCGAGGTGAACCTCCACTCCGTCAGCCCGGACATCTCCGAGGTGACGATCGAGATCGACGGCGTCAGCCGCAAGTACACCAACACGCCGGAGGAATGGCTCGGCGCGACGTGGCCGGCGAAGGACGCGAAGGTGCGCGGCGCGAAGATCACGGTCCGCGGCATCGGCGGGCGCAGCGAGGAGATCAATCGGGCGGGCGACTTCGGCCTCTTCCACCTGCTCGACGCGGCGGAGCTGAAGCCGGGCACCGCCACCGCGAAGGCGGGCGGCGACTTCCCCGTCATCGTCGGCACCTGGAAGCTGAAGAGCCAGCCGGGCTCCGAGGTGAAGATCGACATCAAGCCGGCGAAGAGCGAGTCGCCGTTCGGCAAGGCCTTCTTCGGCGGTCTCCGCTGTCCGCGCATCATCACGCAAGGAGGCGGGGGTTGAACAAGATGTTCGACTTCCTCAAGCGAAGCCGCGGCGACATCGGCAAGGTCGAGGCCTTCGGCAAGATCGCGACCCTCGGCGACTTCGTGCGCACGCCGTCGCCCTCGGAGCAGATCCTCGCGTTCGAGGGCTGGCTCGCGCGCGCGATGGAGCGCGGCGAGGAGCGCGGCGGCAACGCCTTCAAGGAGGCGTTCCTCGCCGGCCCCACCATCGGGTTCATCTGGTCCGGTCCCCTCGAGAAGAAGAACCGCGCGCTCGTCGGCGGCGTCATTCACCCGAGCGTCGACGCGGTCGGACGGCGCTTCCCCATCGTCATCGCGGCGCCGCTCCCCCAGGCGCTCTTCGAGAAGCGGCCCCACGCGACCGCGCTCGTCATGCACGAGTTCTTCGTCGAGGCGGAGGCGGCCGCCGTCCGCGCCAAGTCGGCCCAGTCCGCGGCCGAGTTCCAGGCGGCGGTCATCGGCGTGCACTCGCCACGCATGAACATCGACGGCATCGTCACCGCCTACGACGACTGGACCGTCCGGAGCCGAGCCTCGGATCTGTGGCAGCAGCTCTTCGGCGACGATGCCGAGCGCGGCGCCCGCTGGGCCCTCTACATGATCGTCGAGGCGATGCGCCCTTACCGCGGCCAGGAGCTCCCGCCGCTCGCGCTCGGGATGCGCGTGCCGCTCGGGCCGGACCGGCGTCACACGAGCGCGCTCTGGATCGACCTCGTGCGAAGCGCGGCCGGCTGGAAATCCACGGTTCCGTCCGCGTTCTTTCCGCTCTCCGGCGCCCAGAGCGGCCTCATCCAGCTCGGCGGCGAAGCGCCCGCGACCGTGCTCGAGGACCTCTACACGCCGGACGCCGATCGCGAGTCCGTCTGCGACGCGACGCCCGCGCCGACCTCGAAGATGCCGTCGAGCATGCCGGATCCCGTCGCCCGCGCGACCGCGAGCGACGGCGCGCTCCTCCGCGACGTCGTCGCGGAGCTCGCGAAGTAAGCGGCGCCGTCAGGCCACCGCACCCGAACGGAACGCAGGAGCGCTCGACGCGACGAAGCTCCGGCGGACGACGTAGGCGAGCGTCGCGATCGAGCCGAGGAACGGGAGCGCGATGAGAAACGGAAGCGCGTTGATGCCGTGCCTCTGGGCGTCCTTCCGCATCCACATCGCGGAGAACCAGCACGCGACGCAGAGGTCGAGCGCGACCTGGAGCGCCCATGGTGACTTGAAGGCTGCGAGGCCCTCGCTCCAGCCGGAGATCGCCAGCTCGACGCTGAGAATACTGAACGCGAGGAGCACCAGGACCGGAATGATCTTCTTCATCCCTTTCTCATGGGCCCTGGAGGTCATGACCTCCATGACCTCGGAGGTCATGTTCGGGCGAGCCCGCTCCGGCTAGGTTCAAGGCATGCCCGCCGCGTCCACGAGCTCGTTCGGCTCCCTCCTCCGCCGCTACCGGTCCCAGCGCGGAATGAGTCAGGAAAAGCTGGCCCTCGAGGCCGAGATCTCGACGCGGCACCTCTCCTGCCTCGAGACCAACAAGGCCGCGCCGAGCCGCACGATGGTCCTCCTGCTCGGGTCCGCGCTCGACATCACGCTCCGCGATCGCAACGTGCTCCTCGAGGCGGCCGGCTTCGTCGCCGCGTACCGCGACGAGCCCCTCGACGCGCCGGATCAGGTCACGCTCCGCTACGCCGTCGACGTCATGCTTCGCGCGATGGAGCCCAACGGCGCGGTGGCGGTGGACCGCGCCTGGAACGTCCTCCAGATGAACGGCGCCGCGGCGCGCCTCATGGGCGCCTTCGTCGACTTCGCGAGCGCGCCGCAGGAGGTGATGATGAACGTCGTCCTCTCCGTGCTGCACCCCGCCGGGCTTCGGCCCGCGATCGTGAACTGGGAGGAGGTGGCGGCCTTCACCATCGAGCGCTCGCGCCGCGAGATCGCGCGGATGGGCGACGACGAGCGCGCGAAGAAGATGCTCGCGGACCTCGAGGCGATCCCCGATCTCCCGCGCGGTCGGAGCGTCCCCGCACCGCCCGGCGGCCCGTTTCTCACCGCGCATCTCCGCAAGAACGGCCTCGAGGCGCGCATCTTCACGACCATCTCCACCATCGGCACGCCGATCGACGCGACGGCGGAGGAGATCGCGATCGAGACCTTCTTCCCCGCGGACGACGCCACCGCCGCGCTCATGAAGTCGCTCGCGACCGCATGAGGATCAGCGCCCGTTCTTCGGGTCCCGATTGACGAAGCTCACGGGGATGTTCAGCGTGGCATTCGTGCGAGGCGGCTCGAAGGTGGCGGTCCCGATCACCCGCTCGAGGCACGCGATGACCTCGTCCGAGAGGCCCGTGTCCTCGATCACCTTCGTCCATGCCACGTGACCGTCGGGCTTCACGAGCGCCTGGATCACGGTACGTCCCTCCATGCGGGGATCGGCGGCGAGGCCCCGCTGGTAGCACTGCTTGAAGCGCGGCCGGAGCGACGCGATGACGCGATCGGCGTCCCGGACGGCGGGGGGAACCGGGGCGCCCGGCGCGAGATCACTCGGCGTCGCGGTCGCGGCCGGCGGTCCCGCCGTCTCCACGGACGCGACCTCCGGCTCGGCGCTCTCGACCGGTGGCGGCGGGTCCATCGGCGCCGGCTGCCGCCGGCACGCCGCGAGCACGAGGAGCGCGACCGCGAGGCGTCTCATGGACAGCAGACCGTGCTCGTCTCGGCCAGGCCGGCGTCGCTCGCCGTGCCGGGTGTGGTCTTGCACGTCGCGCTCGCCAGGCTGCCCGTGTAGCGGAGAGAGTCGAACGTGTGGGCCGTCGTCGGTAGGCACGAGGTGTTGTTGACGGTCCCGACGGGCGCGCTGCAGTCGCGATCCGAGAAGAACGTGAGGCTCGCGTTGCAGGTCGCGTCGGTCAGCGTGCACGCGCACGCGCCGCAGGCCGCGGTCGGCGCCGTGCCGACCAGGTGCTTCGTCGGAAAACCTTCGGGGCACGCGACATCGCCGGGCGCCTTCATGCAGGACGCGAACGGCGCGGACACCTCGCACGGGCACTGACTGCCTTTCGAGCACACGCGGACCGGACGCGACGAGATTCCCGACGCGACCGCGACCCCGCCCGCGGTGCACGCCGATGGTCCGGAAGGCGACGCCGGCAGCGCGCGATGATGGTCGCCGAGCGTGCCGCTCACGTGCTCGCACTGGCCGCTCGCGGAGCGCTGGGCTCCTTGCTGGTTGCACTGCGGCGTCGCCCCGGTGTCGAAGAGCGTGCTGTACGAGCCGCTGTTGCACGACGGGGGGAGGACGATCTGGCACGTCGCGCACGCGCACGCGCCCGCGTCCGGCGCGAGCGCGGGCTCGGTGACCAGATCGGTCGCGCCGCTGCCGTCC
The DNA here is from genome assembly GCA_046351255.1 of Labilithrix sp. Lineage (GTDB taxonomy): Bacteria > Myxococcota_A > Polyangia > Polyangiales > Polyangiaceae > Labilithrix. The sequence continues at coordinate 301,231 of JAXLYU010000015.1, read as the reverse complement.
GGGCACGGCGCCGATCGGTCACCGGCGTACGCGACGCGCGCCCAGCCGTCCGGCGCCGCGCTGCAGGTGCAGCTCGGATCGCGATCGGGCCGCGCGTCGTTCGTGGGGATGACGGGCCCGCCATCGGCCCCGACCGGACCGCCCTCGCCCTTCGGTCCGCCGTCGAGCTCCCCGGTCTCGCCGACGACCTCGTAGTCGGAGAGCCCCACGATCGACGCACACGCCGCCATGGCCACGACCGAGACGATGGCTAGACCGACCAGAAGCCTCATCGTGCATCGACGAGTATAGACTGCCCCGACGATGATCGCCGATTCGTGTCCCCGCATCGCTCAGGACCTCGGACTCTCCCTGGCGAGCGTCCGGGCGACGGTGAACCTCCTCACCGAAGGAGCGACGGTGCCCTTCATCGCCCGCTACCGGAAGGAAGCGACTGGCGGTCTCGACGAGGTGCAGATCCGCGCCATCGAGGAGAAGCTCGCGTACTACACGGAGCTCCTCGAGCGCAGGAAGACGGTGGTCGACGAGCTGACCGCCCAGGGCAAGCTCACCCCGGACCTCGCGCGACGCATCGAGTCGATCTGGGTGAAGTCCGAGCTCGAGGACCTCTACCTACCGTTTCGCCCCAAGCGACGGACGCGCGCGACGATGGCGCGCGAGAAGGGCTATCAGCCGCTCGCCGACGCCATCCTCGCGCAGGGGCCGAAGCGCCTCGACGCCGACGCCGACGCCCTGGCCGGCGCGCGCGACATCGTGGCCGAGACGGTCGCGGAGCGCGCCGACGTCCGCGCGGGCGTGCGCGACCTCTATCGCCGCGAGGCCGTGCTCGTGTGCGAGCGCGTGAAGAAGAACACGCAGCAGCCGACGAAGTTCGAGATGTACTACGACTTCCGCGAGAAGCTCGATCGCCTGCCCTCCCACCGATACCTCGCCATCCGGCGTGGCGAGGAGGAAGGCGTGCTTCGCGTCCGGCTCGAGGTGGACGAGAAGCGCGCGGCGCAGAAGATCTACGGACAGGTCGGTCTCCGGGCCGGATCCCCGCTCGCGAACGAGCTACGCCTCGCCGTCGACGACGCGATGGAGCGGCTCATCGCGCCGAGCATCGAGACCGAGGTGAGCGGCGACCAGAAGCTCCGCGCCGACGCCGACGCGATCGACATCTTCGCGCAGAACCTGAAGAAGCTCCTGCTCTCGGCGCCGCTCGGACGCCGCGTGGTGCTCGGCATCGATCCCGGCCAGCGGACCGGCTGCAAGTGCGTGGTCGTCGACGACACCGGACGTCTCGTGGAGCACACCCTCATCAACCTGGTGACGGGCGACGCGGCGCTGGCGCAGGCCAAGAAGACGATCGCGGCCCTCGTGAAGAAGTACTCGCCCTTCGCGGTCGCGGTCGGGAACGGCACGCACGGCCGCGAGACCGAGGACTTCGTGAAGCAGGTCCTGCGCGAGGAGAACGCGACCATCATGGTCGTCCCCGTCAGCGAGTCGGGCGCTTCCGTGTACTCTGCAAGCGAGGTCGCGCGCGAGGAGTTTCCCGATCTCGACCTGACGGTGCGCGGCGCGGTATCGATCGCGCGCCGCCTCCAGGATCCGCTCGCCGAGCTCGTCAAGCTCGATCCGAAGGTCATCGGCGTCGGCCAGTACCAGCACGACGTGTCGCAGCCGCTCCTCAAGAAGAAGCTCGAGGAGGTGGTCGAGTCCTGCGTGAACGCGGTGGGAGTCGAGCTCAACACGGCGAGCGCCTCGCTCCTCGAGCACGTGGCGGGCCTCGGCCCGAAGACGGCGAAGGCGATCGTGAAGCATCGCGAGGCAAAGGGCGCGTTCGAGTCCCGGAGCGCGCTGAAGGAGGTCGCGGGCATCGGCCCCAAGGCGTTCGAGCAGTGCGCGGGCTTCGTGCGCGTCCGCGGCGGCGCGCACCCGCTCGACGCGAGCGCCGTTCATCCCGAGCGCTACGCTCTCGTCGATCGCATCGCGAAGGAGCAAGGCGTGAAGCTCGCAGAGCTCGTCGGTCATCCGGACCGCGTCGCGCGCATCCCGTGGGCATCCTATGCCTCGAACGACGTGGGACTCCCCACGCTCGAGGACATCCAGGCCGAGCTCGGCAAGCCCGGCCGTGACCCGCGTGACGCGTTCGAGCCCCCGAAGTTCCGCGACGACGTGCGCACGATGGCCGATCTGAAGGAAGGCATGGAGCTCGAAGGCGTGGTCACGAACGTCACCGCGTTTGGCGCCTTCGTCGACATCGGCGTGCACCAGGACGGTCTCGTGCACATCTCGCAGCTCGCGGACCGCTTCGTCCGTGACCCTCACGAGGTGGTGAAGGTCGGCGACAAGCTGAAGGTCCACGTGATGGCGGTGGACCTGCCACGAAAACGCATCTCGCTCAGCGCGCGCCGGCGCGCCAGCTAGTCGCGGCTAGTCGACGACGAGCGTGTCGACCACGCGAAGGAGCTCGTCGGTCAGATCCTGGAGCGCCTCGCCCTGGTGCACGATCTGGACGAGGACGATGCGGTGATCGCTGCGCGCGAGGAGCTCGAGGCTCGTGTTGACGAATGGCTGTTTCGCGGCGGGGATGCGGCGGCGCACGACGTACGCGCGGGCCTGCGCGTTCCACGTCGCCATCGGGATCCGCTGCTCGAGGAGCTCCGCGTGGCTCTCCTTCGCCGCGTCCTCGTAGCGCGCGATCACCTCGCGCCAGGGCGCGTCGGGGTGGTCCGGCCACTCGTAGACCGCGAAGACGTACTCCTTCGGCGAGACGTACTGCACGAAGCGGCGGCCGGGCTCGTTGCCGGCCTTGCGCAGGATCCACTCCATCGGACGCGACACGTGCACGTGGCCCGCGAGCACGGAGACGCCGTGGTACTCCGGCCTCGCGCCGTCCGCCTTCGCGTCGAGCGGCGGGTATGGCGTCTCGAACAGATCGATGAGGTCCTTGCTCGCCGAGTCGTACGCGTAGAACGTCTTGTTCTGCTCCGCGACGGACGGGATCCCACCGCCGCATCCGGCCAGCACCGGGGCGCCCAGCGCCAGCACGGGCAGCGCCAGCGCACCGAACGCCGCGCGGACGGAGAGACCGGGAGCCGAGCGCACGCCTCGACGCTACCAACGTGCGACCGCGTTGCCAAAGAAGCCGGAGATTGGGCCCGAGCATGCGCCGCACGATAGAAGAGCGAGCGTGACCTCGTTTCTCTTCAGGTCAGGTCGAGCGGTCACGCTCGCGCTATCCCTCATGGGATGCGGCACGACCGTGATGCACGTCGAAGGCGCCCCCCCGCCCTCGGACTTCGTGCAGTCGTTCGACGGCGAGGGCTCGCGCGCGAACCTGGGCTCGGTGCGGCTCCGCCCCGATGTCTGCAAGGGCATCGACACCAAGCCTGCCGGCCGCGCGCTCGACGAGAGCGCCTTCCTCGAGTTCGTGAAGACGCAGAACCTCGAGACGCGCGTCGTGCGCGCGCGAAGCGACCTCGTCTTCGTCGACGTGCTCAACGCGGGCACCACGGAGCCGGTCCGCTTCCGCGTCGCGATCCTCGGCACGCCGGGCGCCGCCGGCCACGAGCTCCACACCGCGCTCCTCCAGCATGGCGAGGGGACGTGGGGACTTCATCGCTCGAACCTCGCCGTGCTCGCGCCCACCGCCTCGCCCGACGACGCGGTGGTCCTCGCGGGGAAGCTGCATCTCGCGTGCTGGGGGACCCTCATGATCGCCGGTCATGACGACAACTACGTGATCCCCGGCGGATATACGGAGCTCTGATGAAGGTCCTCTCGGCGGCAATCCTCGCGACGCTCCTGGGCTCCGCCATGGCCGCCGCGTTCCTGCTCGCGTGCTCGGGCGCAGACGGAGATCCCGCGCCGGCGGCGGTCGAAGCCGGCTCCGACTCCGGCGTCGTGATCATCGTGAGCTGCGCCGACGGAGCGACGGAATGAAGCGGGCCCTCGCGGCCCTCGCGCTCGGCGCCGGCCTCTTCATCGCCGACGACGCGAGCGCGCAGTCCCTCCCACCGCCGCAGCGCAGCAAGGCCTGGGAGACGGTATCGAACGTGAGCGCAGTCGTGGGCATCGGCTCGCAGCTCCTGATGCCGCGCATCTACTGGTCCGACACCGAGGTGACGATCGGTCAGAAGGCGCGCTGGCACGCGTCGGTGCTCGCCCCGACGATGTTCCTGCTCACCGCCGCGCTCTTCAACGAGCTCGTCATTCACGACGCGATCACGAGCTATCGCCCGGGCTGCGGCCCATCGAACCGCGGCGTCGAGGGCTGCACGTCCTTCGGCATGCCCTCCTCGCACACGTTCGTCGCGTTCTCGTCGCTCGGCCACGGCACGGGCGTCTTCCTGATCGACTCATTGAAGTGGTCGAACAGCCACTTCAGCGGCGGCGCGATCGCAGGCGACATCGGGCTCCCGCTCGTCGCGTCGGCCCTCACCTTCGCGGGCCGCGTGGCGGGCACGCCGTCGATCGAGCATGGCGATCAGGCCCTCCTCGGCGGCGCCCTCGGCCTCGCGTTCGGTCTCGTCGCGGGCGGCGCCTACGCGTTCCTCCAGCGCCCCGAGTGCCCGTACGGCGCCGGCGTCATCTGCTGGTAGTCGCGTCGCGGCCGATCGCTCGCGCGCGGCCGGCCGTCATGGCTCCGTCGCTACTTCCCGGTCGCGCCGGCGCCGGCGTACCACCATGCGCCCTGGATCGAGCCGAGGGACGCGACGAGCCCGCGGAGCTCGGAGAGCTGGGCCCTCTGTTTCGCGACCCAGTCGTCGGTGCGGAAGCGAAGCCCGGCGTTCGTGGCGACGACGAGCTCGAGCGCGGCCTCGTCGCGGAGCGCGGCGGGCCCCGCCGCCTCGAGCTCGGCGACGATCATCCCCGGCGTGAACGGCAGCCCGTGACGCATCTTCGTGCGCGGATCGAGCCGCGCCCGCGCCGCTGCGTACCATCTCTCCCAGGCCATGCGGTCGGCGATGGCCGTCTTCACGGCGCGCGTGGCCTCGGTCTCCGGCGACCACTTCGCCTGCTTCGTCTCGACGAGCCCGGCGTTGGTCATGAAGTCGAGCGCGGCGGCGACGACGGGCACGAGCTCCTCGTCCTTCGAGTCGAGCAGCGCGATGAGCGCGGGAACCGCGTCCGCGTGGCCATGGCGCGCGACGGCGCGGACGACGCGCGCGGTCGGCGCTAGCGCGAGCCCCTCGAGGAGGAGCCCGACGTCGTCGCCGCGCCCGACGATCGCGAGGAGCTCGGTCGCCTCGGCCACGTGCGCTTGCCTGGCGCGGATCGCGTTGCGGAGGCGCTGGCGGACGTCACCATCGCCGCGCCGCGCGAGCGAGGTCCACGCCACCGGGGCGAGCGCGGGATCGCCATCGGCGATGTTCGCGAGGATCGTGAGCGCCTTCGTCTTGGGGAGCGCCCGGCCCAGCGCGACGGCAAGCGCGTGGACGAGCGCGGGGTCTTGCCGCGGGAGGATGCGCTCGGGCGCGTCCGGCGGGAGCGTCCCGCGAGCGCCGAGGACGCCGAGCGCGGCCGTCACGAGCAGGGGATTCGGGGCGTCGAGGAGCGCGGGGAGCTCGGTGTCGATCGCGGGCGACGGCGCGAGCAGGAAGCCCTCGATCCATCCTCGGCTCTCCTCGGGCGGCGCCTGTTTCATCGTCGCGATCGCGACGTCGACGGTGTCGGTGCCTTCGATGCAGCAAAGCGTCAGCGCGACCGCGAACGCGCGCGACGGATCGGGCGCGGCCGCCTCCGCGTGAAAGAGCGACGCCGACGGCAGCGCGTCCACGCCGAGCGCGACGAACGCGTCGACGTTGTCGAGCAGCCGCTGCTCGAAGGGCGCCTGATCGAGCCACGTCTCGGTCGGGATCGGCAGCCGCAGGTTGCGGAGCGCGGCGATATCCTCGAGGCAGTCGCGCGCGACGCGCCGGAGGATCTCGCCGTCGTCGGTCAGCGCGGCGCCGGCCGCAGGCAAAGCGACGTCGCCAGCCGGCGCCTCTGCCGGCGCTGCGGGCTCGTCTGGCTCGGGCGCCGCGGCGGACATGGCGCGGAGCTCCTCGAGGGACTTCGCCTTGGGCGGAGGCGGCTTCTTCGCCTTGGGCGGCTCGGCGGCGGCGGGGGCGGCGATGTCGAGCGGCGGCGCGATGGGCGAGCGGAGGAGCGCATGCAGTCGCGGCAGGGCGATCGACGCCTGGAACGGCCGCAGCGCCACGTCCACATGACGTGTACTTTGCATCCCGCGGTCGTTGCGCCGCGAGAGCAAGACGTCGACGACCTCGTCCCCCGCCCGCTCGACGATCGCGATCGTCTCGTCGAGGAGAGGCGGGAAATAGGGGGTCAGGAGCGCGCGCACCTCCCCGAGAATGCGCGCGCACTCGTTGAGGCCGTCCGAGTGCGCGGGCGCCTCGAGCGACGTATCGAGCACGGCATAGAGCGCCCGCACGGCACGGGAGAGCCGGTCGGAGACTCCCTTCCGGTCGAACGGCATCGTCCGTCCGCCGAGCACCCCGGCGAGCTGCTCGATCTTCTTCCGCGCCTCGCGCGCAGGGGCGTGCGCAGGGCTGGTCGCAAAGACGTTCATGCGCGGCCCCCGGAGCCCGCGGCGTCTGCGGCGCCCCTCGCCACTCCCGCAGCCACGCACGCGGCTCGTCGGGAGCCCCGGACAACATGCTCTGCCGAATTCGACCCGCCCTCGAGCGCGGCGACTCGGGGATCTCGAGCGCTTCTCCAGCAGACGTGCACCGACGCCACGGCCGCCGGCGCGTGAGGTGTCGTCGCGGGCTCCGCTGCGCATGCGCGCGCGCCGGCCTCGACGTGCGCTGGCGAAGGTGACGCCAACGCTTCTCCAAACGATGTGCTCGTCACGTGAGCTCCGAGGCGAGCAGGATCGCGCCGCGGTCGGGACCATCGGAGTGGGAGGCGATGAGCGCGAGCGGGCCAGCCGAGGCGCCGATCTTCCAGCCCGTGCACGCAAGGACGCAGAGGAGCGGAGCCGAGGCGGCGCCGAGATCGCCCGTCAGCATCAGCGGCGTATCGACCCGGAGATCCGGCGTGCACTGCTTCTGGATCCGGCCCGCCGCGTAGAGCCACTCCTCCACGCGATGGCGCTCGCCGACCACGTCCGTGAGCGCCCAACCGACGCGCGCCGCGCCGGCGCTGGCGCTACTGGTCCCGATGCTCGCGAGCGCGCGCTTGCACGCGAGCGTGATGCCGAGCGCGTGCGTTGGCTCGGGCGAGCCGTAGGGCCGCGGCTCCTTCTCCAGGCCCACCGCTACCACGTTCGCCAGACGCGTGGCCCCTGCACGGCGGCGCCCCGCGAGCACGAGGAACGCCGCGCCCTCGCCTGGCACGAAGCCGTTCTCCGTCTGGGGCCCATGCAGGCGCCGCGCGACATCGAGCTCCTCGAGGCGATCCGGATCGAAGTAGCTATCGATGCCCCCGACGACCACGGCCTCGTCCTCACCTCGCGCGATGCGCCCGAGCGCTTGCTCCAGCGCGAGCGCGCCCGCCGCGCGCCCGTTCGGAAACACACGCGACTTCGCGAGGTCAATCGAGGCCGGGGCCTGAGCCGCGACCGACGACGATGACGATGACGACGATGACGACGATGACGACGACGCCTGCGCTTGCTGGGCGAGAGACGCGAGGAGGCGCGTTCCTCGCGTGTCGAGCGGGTCGACCTCCACCGGGCCCGCCAGGTAGAGCGGGATGGCGGCGCCGGCCGCCGCGGTCAGGCCGAGGCTCGGCAGCACCGCCAGCGCCTCGCGCAGCGCGGGCGCGCCGAGCGCCACGAAGCGATCGCGACCCACGACGTCCTCGCCGATCGAGATGAGCGTCGCGAGCCCGATCGCCTCCCCCGCCCGATCCACGAACCTCGTCTCGCGCACGAACGACTTGCGCGCACGGATGCTCGTCGCCGCGCCGAGCGCATTCAGGCCCGTCGCGATGCGCGCCCCTACCGAGACGACCACGCTCACGGGCGGACCTCCGCGACCACGACGTTGCAGGTGGCCCCGGAGGTGGCGAAGCGCCCGAAGCGCCCCACTCCAGGACGGCCGGCAGGTGGGAACGAGGCAGGTGCGAGGCCCATCCACCGCCCATCTCGCGGCTGGACGAGCGGCGGGCCTCGACGGCGCGGGCACGAAGACGCCTGACGGATGAAGCGACTCATTGGATCCGCACCTCTCCGAGCATCTCCAGCTTCCGCGGAAGCGGGATCGCCACGCGCCACGTGAGCTCCACGCGGCGCTCGCGCGCGTCGATGAGGACGAGGTCGAGATGCGTGGGGTGCTCGCGGCGGGCGCCATCGAGGAGCGAGGAGAAGCGCGGGGCGTCCGGCGGGAGGGCGACGCGGAACGCGCCGTCCTCCGTGCCGCCGAGGACCTCGATCGGCTCGCCTGGCGAGAGCGGCTGCGGGGACCACTGGTCCGGCGGGACGCAGACGTGAAAGCGCGGATCGAAGTCGGCCGGGAGGAGGGGCATGCGCGTCTCTTCCCACTGCTTGTCGTACGTACCGGCGTAGGTCACGCGCGGCTGCCAGTGACGCATGATCGGACCGAAGGAGGCGGCCTGGTTGCCGCCCGCGCGCTCGCCGAGCGGCTTGCCCGCGAGCTCGAGCTGCGCCGCCGGCTGATTGACGAGCTGCGCGGGCTGCTTCGTCACGCCCGTGCCCACCGTGTTGCGCAGATCCTCTTCGCCGCCCCATGCGAGCTCGTACTGGATGGGGACCGGCGCGCGGAGGGGCATCGCCGGGCCCGGGACGAGGCCGCCGAGCATCCCGCGCTGCCACACGCGGAAGCCGTGGGCGCGGATCGCCTTCTGGACGGGGCCCATGCGCAGCGAGACGTCCGCATACGTGGCGCCCGGACGGCCCCACGCATCGGCCACGAGGACGACGTCGGTGCCGGGCTTCCAGTCGAAGAGCTCCGACGGATACTTGATGCTGCTCCTCGCGGGATCCTCGCCGTTCGGGAGGTCGATCGGGCGCGGCTCGGGGCCGTCGTCGTCGCGCTCGACGCGGCCCGAGGGAGAGACGCGATAGGTGTACTTTACAATGACGGCGAGCTCGCCGCGGCCGTCGCGGTCCTTCATCGGGAGCGCCAGGTGCTTGCCGTCGGTGCGGTTCTGGACGTTCACTCGAACCGCCGGAGCCAGGCCTCCGTCGTCGCCGCCGACCACGGAGCGTAGAAGTGGATGCCGGTCGAGGCGCGGAGGGGGCGGAGCGCCGCGTCGACCCGCTGATAGGCGAGCGGGATCTGCCGGCGATTGACGTCGCCGGACTCGGGACGGTCGCCCGCGCGGAGCATGACGGCTGCGCCAGCGCCCGCATTTGCGCCCGCGCCCGCGCCAACCTTCGAGACGGTCACGAGCGGATCGGGGGCGAAAGCGACGTTGCCGAGGAGCCCCTCTCCCACGAAGGTGAGCCAGCTCACGGTGCGGAGGCGATCGTGGAGCTCACGCATGTACGTGCTGTGCTGCCCGACGTCGAAGCCCGGGTGCCGCCGCGCATGCGCGAAGATCGCGGCGCGAGCGTCGCCGTAGCGGTCGAGCTCCCATGCGCCATACGTGTATCCTGCAACTCCCCATCGGATACGAAGGTCGGACGCGACGCCCACAGCGAGCCGCTGGAAGACGTCGAGCGGTGTGTCGATGGGCATCGTCGCCGCGAGCATCGCGTCGGCGCGGAGGAGGGGCGTGCCCGAGGGCGTCACGCGCGAGAAGAAGCGCACCGTATGCGGCGACGCCACGTTCCGATCCGCGCCGCCGTGACACGCGACCCCGAGCTTGTCGTAGTGGGCCGCGTTCATCGCGCTCGCGCCGTCACGCGCGCGTGGGTCGGCGAGCTTCTGCGCTGCCGAGTCGTCGAGCTGGCCGGGCAGCGCGCCGATGAGGTCGAACGCCCCTGCGCCGAACGGCTCGACCTCGCCGTGGACCGAGCTCCACTGCCACTTCAGCGAGGCGCCCAGGGCCGCGAGGATGCGATCGGTCGCCATCGCGAGGGCGCCCGCATCGGCAGGCACTAAAGGCTCGAGATGAAACGAAAATCCGAGGGTCGGAAAAGCGATCGGTGCGCCTGCCGCGCTCGTCGCGATCCGTTCTCGAGGTGGGATCGGTTCCACGGTCAGCCCCTCCTTAAATAGAGGAGGGCGCGGGGTGCTCGCCGGCTTTTCACGGAGCCGTCGCTTTCTTGGTCTTGCCTACATTGTATGACAACCTCCGACCTTGATGGAGAGCGGAAGGACAATCGTGGCCGCGGCGGGCCTGTTCTTCGGCGGGCTCATCATCGGGTCGAGCCCCGGGGTGACCCGCGAAGGCAACACGGCTCACGCGGCGCCGGCGGAGTCGCCCACCGGCCTGCGCGAGAAGACGGCGCGCGGGCCCGTCGCCCCCGCGTTGCACAAGCTGATGGGCGCATCGCTGCGTACGCCGCCGCCGCCGATCGATCCGCCGCTCTGGTCACGCGCGCCGAGCACCGACAAGACACGCACCTTCGAGCCCGGCAATCCCGCCAGCGGAGACGATCCCCTCGCCGGCCTCAAGATGCCGGACCTCCCGATTCCGCGCACGCCCGCGGTGCTGCGCTACGTCCGCTACTTCAGCGAGAACCACGAGGGACGGAAGACGTTCAGCGAGGCGCTCAAGCGGAGCGGCCGGTACGTCGAGGTCATCACGAAGCAGCTCCGCGAGCTCGGGCTGCCGAAGGACCTCATCGCCGTCGCGTTCATCGAGAGCGGCTTCAACGTCGAGGCGATCTCCTCCGCCGGCGCGACCGGCATGTGGCAGCTCATGCCCGCGACTGCCCGCGCGTACGGCCTCACCATCGAGAGCAACGTCGACGAGCGCGCCGGCATCTGGAGCTCCACCGAGGCCGCGGCCCATCACCTCTCCGATCTCTACGCGCGTTTCCGCTCGTGGGAGCTCGCGCTCGCGGCCTACAACATGGGCTACGACGGGCTCGATCGCCGCCTCGAGGAGATGGAAGCGGACGACTTCTGGCAGCTCGCGGAGATGCCCGGCGGCTTGCCGAGCGAGACCGCGCACTACGTCCCGAAGGTGCTCGGCGCCGCGGTCGTCTTCGCGAACCTCGAGGAGCTCGGCTTCGGTGACGTCGAGCGCGCGCCCGCGATCGACGCGGCGATGCTCGACGTACCGCCCGACACGAAGCTCGCGCTCGTCGCGCGCGCGGCCGGCACGAGCGTGCGCACGCTCCGCGACCTCAATCCCGAGCTGCTCGGCGACACCGTCCCCGATCGCGACTCGCACGCCACGATTCACGTGCCGAAGGCCGGCGCGTCTCGCGCCCGCGCGATGCTGCCGAAGCTCTCTGCCGACGATCCCGAGACCACGCGTGTCTCCGAGGACTTCGACTGGGGCCGCGACGACGCGAAGAGCGGGCGCTCGCGTCTCGAGCACACGTCGGCGACGGTCCGCCAGCCGCGCCGCCGCCGCCGTCCGTTGAAGCGCGAGTCGGCGCCGCAGGAAGAGCGACGCGAGGAGAAGAAGGACGAGCCGAAGCCGCGCTTCGAGAAGACGAAGCCGACCAGCTCCGACAGCGAGCCGGACCTCGCGACCAAGGACGAGGAGCGGCCCGAGGAGGCGGCCGAGACGAGGCCGATCGTCGTCGACCGCAGCGCGCGCAAGGCGCAGACGACCAAGACCGAGGCGAAGGCCGACACCGCGCGCGTGCTCTACCGCGTCGTCGCCGGCGACTCGCTCCAGCAGATCGCGGCCACGGTGGGGCTCACCGTCGATCAGGTCCTCGCCCAGGCCCACGTCATGTCCGCGTCGGACATCCAGGTCGGCGCCCTCCTCGACCTCCGTGTCCCGGCGAAGGGCATCCGCGACTGACGGCCCAGCTACGGCGTCGCGATCTCGACCGCCGCGAGCGGCGCGACCGTCGCATGAAAGCGCGCCAGCGCGTTGATCAGCTGGTCGCGCGCGGGCTCCCGCACGTGATCGAAGAGCGCGAGCTTCGCGAAGAGCTCCGTGCGCGTCCGGGCGAAGGTGGCGTGCGGCGCCGCCACGCCCCGCCCCTTCTTCGCGAGCGTCGGGTACGTCAGGATCGCCGTCTGCCACGCGGAGAAGGTCTCCTCGAGCGGGGCCGCGACCTCCTCGAGGCGGCCGCCTGCGACCGTGACCTTGAGCGTCGCGCCGCGCGGGACGTGCTTCGTGGTCACGCGAAACGGCGGGGCTGGAAAGGCGCGCGGGTACGCGTCCGCGTCGTCGAGCCACGCCGAGACCTGCGGCTCGCGCACGGAGAGAGGGGTCACGTCGGTGGGCAAGGAGCCCACGATCGAGATCGCCGTCACCCGATGAGGATGCGCCGTGGCCGCGAGCTGCTCCACGATGACGCGCACGAACCGCGGTGACACCCCGCGCACGACGAGCCGAAACGCCTGGGCATCGCTCTTCTCGAGCGCCGCCTGCCCCTCTGCCGGCGCGAACTCAGCCCCGCCGGCCAGCCCGCGATTCACAGAGGACACGAGCGACTCCACCGCCCACTGCGCGAGAGGCAGCTCGGGCGGACCGTCCGTCTTCACGCCGATGTCGAGCGTCTGCGACTCGAGCGAGCCTCGGTATGCGACGTCCAGGACGATGCCGTCGACGAACGGGTGCAGCGCCATCAGCAGGTATTGCCCTTGCCGCAGTCCTCGCCGCAGGACTCGCAGCCGACCTCGATCACGGCCGTGTCGCGGCTCACGTGCTGGAGCTCCTCGAGCTTGCCCGGCTCGTACGTGTCCGTGGGGGCCTTCACCTCGATGGGCGAGTTGTTCAAGGTGCCGAGCGCGAACTTCGGCGCCGGGTTTGCGGGGGACTCGCCGCCGAGCCACGGTGCCCCGAGCTTCGCCCAGGCGCTCAGGGACGGCGAAGGCGTCATGCCCGCGAGCGCCGCGTTCGTCTGCAGCACGCGCCGTGCGGCCTCTGCGTTCTTGCCCGTGCCTTCTGCCACCGCGGCCGCGATCGACCCCGCCGCCTGCGCTGCGGTCACCGTCTCATCACCCTTGATCGAGGCCGCCAGCTCCGAGCCGACCGGCTTCGTCTTCTCCAGCGTCTCGAAGAAGAAATCGACGAACGTGCCCGCGCGATCCTCGGGCTTCGTCCCGCAGTACGCCTTCACCGCCGCCCCGAAGGCCTTGCACGCGGCGTCCTTCGCGGAGAGCGGCCCGCCTCCACCTCCACCACCGACGACCGTGCCGATGCCCTTGTTGCCCGGCATCGCTCAGTTCCCGTTCTGATCCGTCATGTCGAGCGTGCGCACGACGCCGCCGCCCTCCGCCGTCACGTCGGGCGAGGCCATCATGCACTCGCACATGCCCATGACCATGCTGCTCATGACCCCGCCCGCGACCCCCGCGTTGTCGCCGTTCGACATCGCGATCTTTCCGTTCTTCGTCCAGATGGGCGTACCCATCGCGAACGTCTTCGTCGCGTAGCCGGGCCCCATCATCGCGGAGGTGGCGATGTTCGGATACGGGATCGGGATCGGCGGCGCGGGCGGCGCTGGGGTCTTGCAGAGATCGACGGGCGCGGTCGCGGTGTGGCCCGAGGACACCGACGCGACCATCTTCATCTGGCTGACGAGGGGCATGGGGATCGCTCAGTTGAGGTGGAGCATGCGGCCGATGATCTTGTGAACGGCCGAGGCGCGCGATGTGATCTGCTCCGCGATCGTCTCCACTGCGCCATACGCTCGCACCGCGATCGACGCGGTCCCCGCTGCGATCGTCATCTCGTCCGCCGCCCGAACCCGGACCCGCGCCGCCTTGATCACGTACTCTTCGGCCTCTTCGATGCCGGGCGTGGGCGAGGTCCGGAGGACGCCGACCACGACCCAGACGTCGTCCTCGCGCTGGACGATCACACGCTCGCCTCGCGCCACGGCGGTGGCCACGACCGACGGATGCACCGACGGATCGAGCTTCGCCATGACGACGCCGGAGCCGGCGCGTATCCGGACCAAGTCCCCCTCCAGGAAGAGCGCCTTGGCCGCCGTCATGGCCGGGAAGGGCGCCTCTGACGTGGCCTGCGACGTAGAAAGAGGGGCTTCGGCCGTCATTGCACTTCAAGGTAACACGAGATCCCAGGCTGCCATGTCGTCCGAGCGATTGACATGCCGCACTCGCGGAATCGATTAACCTGGGTCTGCTGAGATGGCGAATGGCGGCAACATCCGGTTCACGTGCTCCGCTCTGGAGAACGCGCGGGCGGATGCCGCGACCGTGACCGAGGAGATCAGCCAGCCCACGCGGGTCGAGGTCGGGATCGACACGAACGAGCCCATCCACGCCGATGACCTCATCGGCCAGAAGGCCGTCATCTCTTGGGGTGACAGGCACTGGGCCCTCGTCATCACGGAGGTCGAGCAGCCCGACCTGGATACGGGCGAGACCCGCTATTCGCTGATCCTCGAGCACCCGATGGCCCTCCTCCGCTACCGGCGGGACCACCGGACCTTCCTCGAGAAGAGCGTGAAGGACATCGTGCTCGAGGTCATCCTCGCGGCCGGCCTCCAGACGCCGACCTGGTCTGCGACGGGAGGGACCTCGCCCCGCGCCGCCTGCGTCCAGTATGGCGAGACGGACTACGACTTCGTGCAACGACTCCTCGCGGACGAGGGCGTCTTCTGGTTCGCGCCCGACGACGAGAGCGAGTGGAAGATCACCTTCGACGATGCGTCTGCCTTCGAGCCCATCTCGGGCCAGGCCGAGATCGGCTTCGAGGGGGAGAACCAGGAAGGCGGCATCCTCGAGCTCGGCGTGGAGCACGTCGTCACGGCCGGCGCCGTCTCGCTCGCGGACTACGACTTCGAGAAGCCCGGCGTCGATCTCACCTCGCGCTCCACCATCGACGACTCGCCCGCGGGCGAGCTCTTCGAGTACCCCGGCGGCTTCACCACGCAGACCGATGGCGCCAGGTACGCCAAGATCCGCGCCGAGGAGATCGCCAGCACGAAGGTCCGCGTCACGGGCACCGCCAGCCGCCACCAGCTCGCGCCCGCGCGGACGTTCGACCTCACGAGCAACTACGAAGGCGTCCCAACGGGCACGTATCTCGTGCGCCGCGTCGAGCACACGCTGGGCGGTCGCTACCGCAACCGCTTCGTCGCCTCGCCGAGCGCCCTCCCCTACCGCCCGCGCCGGCTCCCGCGCCCGAACGTCGGCGGCGCGATGAGCGCGACCGTCACCGCGCCGTCCGGCTCCCAGGAACAGACCATCCACACCGACAAGTTCGGTCGCTTCAAGGCCCGCTACGCGTGGGATCGCATCGGCCCCACC
This sequence comes from Labilithrix sp., assembly GCA_046351255.1. Classification (GTDB taxonomy): domain Bacteria; phylum Myxococcota_A; class Polyangia; order Polyangiales; family Polyangiaceae; genus Labilithrix. The sequence goes on along the minus strand of JAXLYU010000015.1, from coordinate 285,980 downwards.
ACCGACGCGAGCTCGCAATGGATCCGCCTGACGCAGCCGATGGTCGGCGGCTCGATGATGCTCGCGCGCTTCGGCTGGGAGGTGGCGCTTCGCCATCTCGACGGAAATCCGGATCGTCCGGTCGGTGTCGCGCGCATGTTCGACGGCACGCATCCGCCACCGGAGACGCTCGCCGCCAACCAGACGAAGACCTCGTTCGGCACGCTCACCAGCACCGGCGCGGAGAAGATCAACGCGATCGTCATCGACGACAAGAAGGGCGCGATGATGCTCGCCGTCACGGCCGCGAAGGACCTCGACGCGACCGTTCTCCACGACGAGACGGAGTCGGTGGGCGCGAACGACACGCTCACCGTCGGCAAGGACAACACTGTCCTCATCGGCGACAAGCAGGCCACCACGATCGAGAAGGACGAGACCATCACCGCCAAGAAGGACGCAGGCGTCGCGATCAAGGGTGACCGCACGAAGAAGGTCACGAAGGACGAGACGGTCACGGTCGAGGGCGGCGTGTCCGTTCGCGTCGACGGCAACGAGGAGGAGAGCGTCGGCCAGGACCTCGCCCTCACCGCGGACGAGGGCTTCCTCGAGACGGCGAAGGGCAAGTACGACCTCACGGTGACGGGCGCCGTCACGGCGAAGGCGAAGAAGGACTACACCATCTGGATCGGCGGGAAATCGAGCGAGACCGTCGGCGCAGCCAAGACGACCAAGTCGGATGACGGCACCGTGACGGAGGCGATCAAGGGCGACGTCAACCTCACCGTGGGTGGCGCGTGGACGGAGCAGGTCGACGGCAACCGCACCTCGAGCGCGCAAGGCGACATGGAGCGCAAGGTGGCGGCCGCGGGCACGCTCACCGCGACCGGTAAGCTGCAGATCAAGGCGAAGACGATCAAGATCACGGTCGGTGGTGCGGCCACCTTCGTCGGAGGCGGCGCCACCCTGTCCGTCTCTCCCGCGTCCGTCGCCATGCTCGGGCTCGTCACCCTCAAAGGCTCCGGCGGCGTGGAAGTCGCCGGCGCCCCGCAGATGGCCGGCTGATGCCTGCGATCGAGCTGATCATCGACGGACGCTCGTTCACGGGCGACAGCGCTTCGGGCCACGAGGCGATGGGCGAGCACTTCCGCATCGAGCTCCACGTGGCAGGCGACGGCAACGACAAGCCCGCCGATCTCGTCGGCAAGTCCTGCACCGTGAACCTCACCTCGCGCAACGCGGCGACGCTGACGATCGCGGGCATCGTGCGCCACGTCAGGAGCGCCTTCGGTGACGGCGGCCAGGGCCTCGAGGTGGAGGTCGGCCCCGCCCTCGAGATCCTCGCGCACGGTCGAAGCTCGCGCGTCTACCTCGAGAAGACCGCGGCGGAGATCGCAAAGGACATCCTCGTCACGCAGGGCGGCTTCACGGTCGGCACCGACTACGAGGCGCCCGCCCAGACGGGCGCGCGCGCCTACACGACCCAGTATCGAGAGGACGACTGGTCCTTCCTCGACCGCGTGATGCGCGAGGAGGGCTTCTCGTGGTTCTACGAGCACGGCAACGAGACGAAGCTTCGCTTCCTCGACGACTCGACGAGCGCGGAGTCGCTCGGAGATCCCTTCGTCCACCGGTACTCGCACGGCGATGCGGCCGGAGACGAGCGGTGGGTCGCTTCCCTCTCCGTCCGCTCCGTCGCCGCGACGACGAAGTACACGACGAACGACCGCGATCCGCTGAAGCCGAGCCTCGATCTGAAGAAGACCGCGGGCGACGGCGACCTCGAGGTCTACGCGTGGCCGGCCCGGTCCATCGTCGACGCGACCGTCACGAAGCGCGCAAAGCTCGCGCTCGAAGCCCTTCGCGCCGACCGCGTCGTGGTGCACGGCGAAGGCCGCTCGCTCGACATCCGGTGCGGGAGGTCGATGACGATCAGCGAGAGCCGCTCACTACCGGAGGCGCTGTCGACGCTCTTCATCGTGTCGCTGGATTGGACGATGAACGGCGACGGTACATTCACCGTCGCGTTCACGGGGGTCCCCGCCGCGACACCGTTCCGTCTGCGCCCGAGGCCCCATGCGCCCGTGCCCCTCGGCCCCGAGACCGCCTTCGTGCGTGGACCCTCGGGCGAGGAGATCCACGTCGACGAGCATGGCTCCGCGTTCACGCAGCCGGTGTGGGATCGCGGCGCGGACCACACGGAGAAGTCCACGATCGCCCAGCGCGTCGGTCAGCTCGCGCTCTCGCGCTCGATGGCGCTCCCGCGGGTCGGCTGGACCACGCTCGTGGGCCACCACGACGACGACCTCGACCGGCCATGGGTCATGGCCCGCCTCATCGATGGCGCCCACGTGCCGGCCTACAAGCTGCCCGACAACATGACGCGAACGTCGTGGCAGACGCTCACCAGCCCGACCGACGGCGAGCACGCGTTCTCGGAGATCGTCTTCGAAGACAAGGACGGCGCCGAGCAGATCGCGGTCCACGCCGCCAAGGACATGGAGGTCACGATCGGCGACAACGAAGCGCGCACGATCGGCAACCGCCACGTGCTCGAGGTGAAGGGCGACCGCGCCGTCACCATCGACGCCGACGACAAGCTCACCGTCACGAAGGATCAGATCACCACCGTGAAGGGCAAAGAGGAGACGATGATCGACGGCAGTCGCTCGATCACGGTGAAGGGCAAGGAAGAGGCGAGCGTCGACGGCAGCCGTACGGAGAAGGCGAAGGCCGATCGCACGATCGACGTCGGCGGGAAGCGCACGCTCAACGTCACGGGCGCTGCCACCACGACCTCGAAGAAGTCCTTCACGCGCGAGATCCTCGGCAAGCACAGCGTCACTGCCTCCGCGACATGGGACACCCAGGCCGATGGCGGCCTCGTCTTCACAGCCAAGGGCGACGGCGAAGAGACCGTCGCCGCAGCGCGCACGTCGAACGGCAAGGAAGGCGTGAGCACGCTCGTCAAGGGCGACCTGACGGACACGATCGCGGCCGCGCACACCATCATCGCGAAGGGCAGCGCGGGCGAGTCGGCGAAGGGCAAGATGAAGCTCACCATCGGCGCGGCCATGACCGCGACCGCGCCGGAGATCGAGATCTCCGCCGAGTCCGAGATCACGATCGCCTGTGGCGGCGCCACCATCACCATCAAGAGCAGCGAGGTCTCGGTGAAGGCGCCGCTCCTCTCTCTGACCGGCGCGATGGTCGTCCTCGACGGCGCTCAGGTGAAGCACAACCCATGAGCGAAGGCATCGTGAAGACCGGGCTGTCGATCGACGGCATCGACGGCGCCTTCGACCCCGAAGCGGTGAGCGTGCGCGAGTCGATTCACGGGCTCCGTCGCATCGAGGTCACGCTCGGCGGCATGCCGACCGCGAACCCGGAGGCGCTCCTGCGAAGAGGGGCGCAGGTCGCCGTCGCCATCGACGATCAGGTCGTGCGGCGATTCGAGGGCGTGATCCTGTCCGTGCGGGAGCGCTTCACCTCGAGCGGAGAGAGCGGCGTCGTCCTCGGGCTCGGCTCTCCCCTCGATTTCCTCACGCTCACGACCGACTGCCGGATCCATCAGGGAAAGACCGTCATCGACGTCGTGAAGCTCGTCCTGCAGGACGCCGGCATCCCCCAGGATCGCATCGCCGACCGCACCACCGGCACGTACGAGACGCTCCCGTCGATCACGCAGTTCGACGAGACGCTCTTCGCGTTCGTCTCGCGCCTCCTCGAGGCCGAGGGCGCGTTCTTCTTCCTCGAGGACGGCGACGACGGTCTGAAGATCGTCCTCGGAGACTCCCCCGATGCGCACCAGCCGATGGCGCTGGCGACGCTGCCGTTCATCCGGCACCGCGGGACGGCGGCGGTGGCGGCGGTGCGCTCGCTGACGGAGCACGACTCGCTCCGCGCCTCGAAGGTCACGCTCCAGGACCTCGACTGGCAGAAGCCCGCCCTCGACATCCTCGCGGAGAGCGCGGAGCAGAAGCAGGTCCGAACGCGCGAGCACTACGATCACCCGGGGCGCCACACGACGGCGGCGGCGGGCAAGACGCGCGCGACGCGCCGGCTCGAGAGCTTCATCGCGGGGGTGAGCGGGATCGGCGGCAGCGCCACGACCCCCGCCATGATGCCCGGCGCCACGTTCGAGCTCACCGAGCCGCCGCGGGACGATCTCGGTCAGGAGTACGTCGTCACCGAGGCGGTCCACTCGTGGCAGGCAGAAGGCGGCGGCCTCCTCGGCTGGAACGTCGCGTTCCGTGCGCTGCCGAAGACGGTCCCGTTCCGGCCCGCACAGACCACGCCGCGCCCGAGGATCAAGGGCGTCCAGACCGCGTTCGTCACGGGCCCCTCCGGCAAGGAGATCCACACCGACGAGCACGGCCGCGTGAAGCTCAAGTTCCACTGGGATCGCCACGCGAAGACGAGCGAACCCGAACAACGGATCGACGACAAGACCTCTGCGTGGGTGCGCGTGGCCCAGGTGCAGATGAGCGGCGGCGTCGCCATCCCGCGCGTCGGCTGGGAGGTGCTCGTCGAGTTCGAGCACGGCGACCCCGATCGCGCGGTGGTGGTGGGTCGCCTCTTCAACGGCACCTATCTCCCGCCCTACGCGCTCGAGGCGAACAAGACCAGGAGCACGCTCATGTCCTACAGCTCGCCGAACGGCGCGGGTCACAACGAGATCCGCTTCGAGGACGTGGCTGGCAGCGAGCACCTCCACATGCACGCGCAGAAGGATCACCTCCTCATCGTCGACAACGAGCGCAAGACGGCGATCACCACGAGCCGCATGGTCACGATCAAGGCGGACGAAGAGGTGACGGTGAAGGGGAATCGCACCTTCGACGTGAAGGGGCTCTGGGAGACCACCGTGGCGGGCAATCAGACGCTCACGGTCGAAGGCGAGCGGAAGAAGACGGTCAAGAAGGACGAGCGTGTCACCGTGAACGGCGATCGCAAGACGACGGTGACGGGCGCCCACACTATCTCCACCGAAGCGAACGCCACCATCGGCGCCGAGGGTGACGTCGCGGCCACGATCTCCGGTAGCCTGACCGAGGAGAGCACCGACGAGGCCGCGAGCCTCGTCGTCGGCGACGACATGAGCCTCACGATCGCTGGTGCGAAGACGGAGACCGTGAAGAAGGGCAAGACGGCGACCACGGAGGGCAAGCGCACGATGACCGTTGGCGGCGCGCTCATGGACATTTCGGGGAAGGACCTCGCGCTGTTCGTCGGCGGCAAGCGCACGTCGACCGTGGGCGCGGCCTGGACCGTGACCTCTCAGAAGGACATCGAGCTCTCGAGCGCGGACGCCCTCGAGATGACGATCGGCGCCGCGCTCACCGCGACCGGCGCCACCAGCATCGCGTTCAAAGTGGGTAGCTCCAAGGTCCTCATCGGCCAAGGAGGCGTGGTGATCGACTCTGGAAAAGTGAAAATCACCTCTGACGGCCCGGCCGCCGTCATGGGTGCCATCGTTGCGAGCAAGTAGCCGGCGGGAGAAGAAGCGGAATGCCTAAAAGCAAAAGTCAGTCTCAGTTCGATGCCTACTACCTGGAGGTCCGGGAGAAGGTGAAGCGGGGGGTCGCGAGCGAGGCGGGAGGCGGCAAGGAGGCCACCTTCTGGGCCGTCATCGAAGGCACGGCGGCCATTTTGGACGGCATCTTCAGCGGCGGCATCGGCGGCCCGGTGGCCGGCCTCATCGGCGGCGGTCTGCGCCTGATCTACGACTCGATCCAGGCGAAGGGCGCGGAGCCGTCGGCGGTGGCCAATCCCTGGTTCATCTGGAACGGCCACGACGACAACCCGACGTACTACACGCGGCAATACATGAAGAACCGCAACTACAAGGGCCTCGCCGGCGGCGCGCTCGCCCTGGTGGGCGCGGGCGTCAGCTTCGTCTCGATGGTCGACGTCGCGGGCATCGCTCAGGGCGCCAACGCGGTCGGCTCCACGGCCGCGCACCTCATCCGGTTCAAGCAGATCGCGAGCTCGTACAAGGAGTCGCGCACGATCGCCAACTGGCTCGGCGTCGTCATGAAGATGAAGCTGATGAAGGCGGGCATCCGTACCGCCGGCCTCGTCGGCGCGTCGGTCCCCGTCCCCGCCGTCGGCGCCGTCACGGGCGTCCTCGCCTCGGCGGGCAAGCTCGGCGCGAAGCTCACGATGACCAAGGTCTGCCTCGCCACCGCGGCCGACCTCCACTGGCGCGCGTACCAGGAGCTCGTGCTCACCCGCACCTTCGGCGGTACGGGCCCGGGCCTCCGTATCGTCCGTGAGCTCTTCACCCGCCGCGGTGCCACGCGCGTCTTCGGCAAGTACGACGTGGAGCAGATCATTCGCGAGCCGAACGGGTGGATCGCCATCAACGACAAGCTGATGTTGATCTAGAGTCGCGGCATGGGCGCCGGGCGGACGGAGAGTGGCCTCATCGACGTGATGACGCGGCTCAAAGCGCGGATGAGCCGTCTCCGGTTCGGACCGCCCGTCCGGTACGTCTATCACCCGCTCGAGTACGCGTGGCCGGTGGCGCGCGCGTACTTCGAGCGGTACGGCAAGGGCCCGAAGGACGTGCTGCTTCTCGGCATGAACCCAGGCCCATTCGGCATGGGCCAGACGGGCGTGCCGTTCGGAGAGGTCGCCTCCGTGAAGGGGTTCCTGGGCCTCTCCGGCGACATCGCCGCGCCGAAGAAGATGCACGAGAAGCGGCCCGTCGAGGGCTGGGACTGCCGGCGCAGCGAGGTCTCCGGGCAGCGCCTCTGGAGCGCGATCGCGAAGAAGCACGCGTCGCCGGAGAGGTTCTTCCGTCGCGCGTTCGTGCTCAATTACTGCCCGCTCCTCTTCCTCGGGGAGACGGGCGTGAACGTGGCGCTCGACAAGATCGACAAGCACGAGCGGAGGCGGCTCGAGGCGATCTGTGACGCGTCGCTCGCAGAGTGCATCGCGATCTTGCGACCGAAGCGCCTCGTCGGCGTCGGGACCTACGCTGCGAAGCGTCTCGCCGTCGTCAGCGGCCGCGACGACGTCGTGTTCATGCCCCACCCCTCCCCGGCCTCTCCGACCGCGAACCGCGGCTGGGACGCGGCCGCGCGAAAGGCGCTCACCTCGGCGGGGCTCGACGGCCTGATCTAGGCCGCGCCACGCGGCGCTGCGCTTCCTCGTAGGCGCGAGGAGCCTGCGAAACGTCTCCGCATCACCGCCGCGGTCGGGGCGTGCAGCTCGATCGCGCGCCTGCGGTACGCGGCCTTCAGGTCGCCGAGGGTGACGTCCTTCGATACCCCGAGGAGCTCTCAGATCGAGCCGGGCTCGATGGCCGGCGCAGCCCGCTTCGGCGCCGGCTCACGGCTCGCGCGCGACGGGAAAGGGTCCTCGCCGCGGAGGATCCTCATCCAGGCGCGTGCCCAGAGCGGATCGGTCACGGTGAGGGGCGCGCCGGCGCGCGCGCTCGCCGCCGCTATCGCGTCCTCGTAGGTCTCGGCGCCGCCGTCGGAGGCGTCCGGCTTCTTGAACGGCACGCGCACCGGCGGACCGCTCCACCACGCCGCCCAGAAGAAGCGACGTCGCTTCGTGCTCGTGAGGCTGACCACCGGCGCGAAGAGCGGAGCGGCGGCGTCAGTCATTCACATCCATGCGAGAGATCGGGACGACGGAGGCGGCGCGATCGGCGTCGCCCGCGAGGCGGCCGAGGTAGTCGTGATAGGCGCGAGTGATGTGCGCCTCGTCGAGGAGCCCGACCACCTTGCCCTCGTGGACGACGGGGATCTCGTGCAGGCCAGAGCCCAGAAAGCGCTCGAGCGCGGTGTGGAGATCGTCGCTCGGAGAGACCTGCACCGCGGGAAGCATCACGTCGGCCGCGATGATCATGAGGCCCGCCGTGTCCTCCTTCATCGTCGTTCGAATGACGTCGCTCGAGACGATACCGCGAAGCACGCCCGCGTCGTCGAGCACGGGGAACGAGTCCTGCCAGTCGGGTGCGCCGGCGATCGCGTCGACGAGGCTGTGCAGCGCCTGGCGCGTCTTCAGCGTCACGATGCCGTCGCGGCGGAAGACCTCGTCGACCTTCAGCCGCTTGAGCACGTCGAGCGACTCCTCGCCTGCGTGGGCCGGCGACTGGAAGCGCGAGATCGGCTGCTTCGAGTAGAGGTTCACGCGCCGGAGCAGAATGAACGCGAGCCCTGAGGTCAGCATGAGCGAAGGCAAGAGATCGTACGTCCCCGCCATCTCGCAGACCATGACGAGCGAGCTCACCGGAGTGTGCGCGATGCCCCCGTAGAACGTGCCCATGCCGACCAGGGCGAACGCGCCGGGGTCGATGTCCGGTGAGACGAGGAGCTGCGCGGCGCGACGAACGCCCCGCCGAGGAGCCCGCCGATCGCGGGCGAGGGACCGAAGTCGCCGCCGCTACCGCCCGAGCCGAGCGTGAAGGACGTGGCGACGATTTCATCGCGACGAGCGCGAGGAGGTCGACGCCCCACCACCCGCCGGGGATCCGCGCCGCCGGTGATGGCGGCCTGTGCCGCGCCGTAACCGCTGCCGAGGATGCCGATCCCGCGCTTCCATGCCGACCGCGGATTGACGACCATGATCCACGCCACCGCGAGCATGACATCGCGCCGCCGACGCCGGGGCGTCAGCTCGCACGCGGGCGATGGGCGGCCACGGCGAGGCGCAGGACAGCGGGTTGGCGCGTGGCCGATTGGCACGCGTCCGACTCGAAGTCGTCGCAGAGGACCTCCGTCGCGAAGAGCGCGGCGCCGAGCGGCGTCCCGAGGTGGCCGAAACCCGGCCGCAGTGCCGGAGACGGCGAGCATGCGTCGCTCGCGGACCGACACGTCGATGAAGCGGCCGACGAGGCGCCGATCGCCTGCATCGTCGGGCCCTCGCCCGCCCGAGCCGCCCCGGCCGAGCATTGAAGGCGGTCGCCAGCATCTTCACGACCGCGACGCGCTTGCGCATCGCCCCGCCGCGCCGGTGAAAGGCGTCGATATATGCATCACCGCCGCCGCCGCTGGTCTCCTTGGCCAGTCGCTGCGCGACGAACCCCGAGGCGAGGCCGCCGAGCGCCGGGATGAGCGCGAGCACCCCACGGCGTCGCGCCGCGGCATGGGAAAATCCAGGGAGTGCTCGCGAGCCGGGCGGAGCGGCTCATCCCCGATCCTTCCAGGATGGCGCGCTCGGCCAGCCCGAGGATGGCGTAGAAAGCGCACGCCACGGCGCCCACAGCGAGCCCCACCCCCAGCGTGGCAAGGACGGCCGTCCACCGCGCGAATCCACCGAACGAAGCGCCTTCGTAAACGGCGCGAGCGGAGCGGAGCGCATGGACATATCTTACGCCGCCCGGAACGCGCCGAAACACGAGGCCATCTCGGTCGCATTCGTTGGACCTCAAAATGTCTGCGCTTCTTTCAAAGTTGAAATGGGCCGGAAACAATTTCTTACCATCGGGCGAGCGCGACCTCGAGCGCGCATGTCGCTTCCGCCAGGTTCCGCGTTTGCGTACGCTGGTCAACCAGTAAGCCCTCGAATCCGGCGCGGGGCCGGCTACGTCGATCGCGGACGCGTGCTTCGGTCATTTGCCGATGCGACAACGGATTACGCACGGCTGCTGCAGACGATCGTCGAGCGCGTCGCGGCGGTCGCAGGCCACGCGTGCTCCATTCGCCTGCTCTCCGCGGTGAAGACGAGCAGAAGCTCGCGACGGCCGCGCTCTCGGCCCGCTCGGCGACGCGACCTTCCGCACAGTTCGCCGCCTACCCGACCGATCAGGCCCGCGTCCGCGACGCGCTCGATCGCCAGCGTGCGTACGTCGAGGAGCTCGTCACCCGACGAGCGTCGACGAGGCCCACAATCGGGCGGCGCCGCCCGTCACCCGCGTGCTCGTCGCGCCGCTCGTCGCGCGTGGCGCTGCGCTCGGATGCCTCTTCGTCGTGCAGCGCGCCGCGGGCGAGGCGCCGACGCCGACGCCGTTCACGACCGAGGACGTCGAGCTCGTCGATGCGCTCGCGCGCCACGCCGCGCTCGCCCTCGCCAACGCGCGCCTCCTCACGTCGCTCGATGCGGTGGAGCGCGCGCGTGAACACGAGCGCAGCATCCTCGATACGGTCGACGCGCCTCTCCTCCTGCTCGACCCCAACGGGATCGTGATGGATACCAACCGCGCATGCGCGAAGGCCTTCGGGATCGACGAGACGGGCATGAGCGGGCGATCGATCTTCTCGATCGCGAACGGAGGTTTCGATACCTCGGTCACGCGAACGCTCCTCGGCGAGCTCCCGCCCTCGCGACCGGTACGGGACGGTGACGCCGAGGTCACGCTCGAGACGACGGACGGCGAGCGCACGTTCATGCTCCGCACCGCGAAGACCTACCGCCCGGGCAACGGCAGCGCGACCACGCTCGTCACGCTCGTCGACCTCACGGATCGCATCACGGCGACCACGCTCGCGCGGCGGCAGAGCCTCCTCATCGCCTCGATGAGCGAAGCGCTGATCGGCATGGACCACGATTTCGTCGTCGAGGAGTGGAACCCGGCGGCGGAGCGGCTCTTCGGTTGGACAGCGGACGAGGTATGCGGGAGGCCCATCTCCGATTTCTTCGCCACGACGTTGAACGGCGACCGCGAAGAAAATCGAAAGAAGCTGCGCGAAGGCGAGACGGTCCGGGCGCAGGTTCGCATCAAGAACCGCGCGGGTGAGTGGGTCGATGTCGAGTTCTCGACCATGCCGGTCGTCGAGCACGGGGAGACGCGCGGGTACGTCTGCGTGATGCTCGACGTGACGGCGCGCTCGCGGCTCGAGGCCGAGCTACGCACGCGCGTCGAGGAGCTGACGACGGCCAACGCGGAGCTCGAGAGCTTCAGCTACTCCGTCTCGCACGACCTTCGCGCCCCCGTCCGCGCCATCGACGGTTTCTCCGAGATCCTCGAGCAGGAGCACACCGAGCAGCTCGACGAGGAAGGCCGGCGCATGCTCGGCCTCGTGCGACGGAACGCGAAGCGAATGGGGCTCCTCATCGACGATCTCCTCGCGCTCGCTCGCTACAGCCGGCAGCCGCTCGTCGAGGAGCTCGTCGACATGCACGCCCTCGCCCGCGCGTCCCTCGAGGAGGTGCTTCGCGGAGAGCCGCAGCGCGAGGTCGCCACGACCATCGGTCCGCTCCCGCCCATCCACGGCGACGAGAGCCTTCTCCACCAGGTCTGGCTCAATCTCCACGCGAACGCCTTGAAGTATACGCGCGGGCGCGCCGCTGCGATCGAGACGTCCGCGGCCGAGACGGACGACGAGGTCATCTACGTGGTGAAAGACAACGGTGCTGGATTCGACATGCGCCACGCGGGCAAGCTTTTCGGTACATTCGAGCGATTGCATACCGCGAAGGAGTTCGAAGGTACGGGCATCGGCCTGGCGCTCGTCGCTCGAATCGTGAGGCGCCACGGAGGGCGGGTCTGGGGTCACGGCGAAGTCGATCGGGGCGCGACGTTCTCGTTCGCGCTTCCCAAGAAGAAGGAAGGCTCATGACGACCGGCGGAGACATCGTTCTCGTCGAGGACAGTGACGAGGATGCCGAGCTCACGATGCGTGCGCTCAAGCGCCAGAAGCTCGCGAACAACGTGCGTCGCCTCTCCGACGGGCAGCAGGCGATCGACTACTTCTTCGGCACGCCGGCCAATGGCGAGCAGGACGTTCCACGCGTGGTCCTGCTGGATCTGAAGCTGCCGATGGTGAATGGTCTCGAAATATTGAGGCGCCTCAAGACCGAGGCGCGCACGCACAACATCCCCGTCGTCGTCCTCACCTCCTCGAAGGAAGATCGCGATCTCGAGGAGGCGTATCGGCTGGGCGTGAACAGCTACATCGTGAAGCCGGTCGAGTTCGACAAGTTCATGGGCGCGGTCGAGTCGGTCGGCCTGTACTGGATGCTCATCAACCAGCCCCCCTGAGCCCTGCTACGATCGGGGAGATGCTCTCCCGGCTTCTTCCGCTTTCTTTCGCCGCCGTCGCCCTCGCCGCCTGCTCGACCACGGACGACCCGGTGCTGGTGAAGCCCGTGGTCGGCGAGACGCATCCGCGCGTGCTCAACGGGATCCCCTCGACCGACGATCAGGACTCGGCGGTCATGATGTTCCACCTCTTCAAGGGCACGGACGGCAAGGAGCGCGGGAACGTCTGCACGGCCGTGGTCGTCGCGCCGAAGCTGGTGCTCACCGCGCGTCACTGCCTCGCGTTCACGGACACGACGGTCGGCTGCAACTCGGACGGGACGCCGCTCGAAGGCGGCGGGGTGCAAGGAAACTTCGAGGCGAAGGACCTCTACTTCTTCACGGGCAAGACGCGGCCCGAGTTCACGCACCTCCTCCCGCTCGACGTCGACAGCACGAAGTGGAAGCCAGCCTCCCGGGGCGCGCAGATCATCGACGACGGCTCGGGCACGCTATGCAGCCACGACATCGCGCTCGTCGTGCTCGAGACGCCGCTGACGACGCCGATCGCCTCCATCCGCCTCACGCGCGATCCCGTGCTCGACGAGCTCACCTACGCCGTCGGCTGGGGCATCACGGTCGCCGAGCTCGAGCCGGCCGTACGCCAGCAGCGTCGCGACCTGCCCGTGAAGCGCCTCGGACCGAACGACAGTTACCCGGTCCTCACGCGCGCCGAGTTCCTCCTGGGCGAGTCGATCTGCGAAGGCGACAGCGGAGGGCCGATCTACTCGCAAAAGACGAACGCGGTCATCGGGATCGTGTCCCGCGGCGGCAACGGCGGCGACGACACCGGGCCCGGCTCCACCTGCATCCAGGCCGACAACTTCATCACGAAGCTCTCGCCCTTCCAGGAGACGATCAACAGGGCCTTCGCCGCTGCCGGCGCGACCCCGAACCTCGAGCCGCCGCCCGAGGAGGACGACTGCCACGTCGGCGCGGTCGGTCGCTCCGGGCGCGCGGAGCTCGGCGTTTTCGGCCTGATCCTCGGCCTCTCGGCCATCGTCCGGCGCCGGCGGACCGCGCCGCGATGAGAAATCGTACGGGCCTGCTTTACAGGGCGAGGGGCTCCCTGCGTCTCAGGACCATGATTCGACGACTTGCCATTCTTTCTGGCGGAGCGGCCATCGTCGCGGGCGTCTGGGCCTGCGACTCCCTCTCCAACCCTGACACGAACGAGACCAAGACGGAGACGACGGCACGGGTCCGCGGCGCGCTCGTCGGAGACGTCCCCGCGAACACGCGCGTCACCGTGATGTGGCGAACGAAGCAGGGCCTCACTCGTGCGGCCGACGCGCCGGTCGTGAACGGTCAGTTCACCCTCGACCTCGGCGCGCCGCCGAGCGGGGCGCTCGGCGCGGAGGACGTCTACACCCCGCCCGTGCAGACGTACGACGCCACGGCCCAAGGCACGGAGTCGCCCGCCGTCGATGCCTCGATCGGCACGCAGGCCCTTCATCTACGGACCGAGGTGACCGGAACGACGGGCTCGAACCTCCGCGTCGGATATGCCGGGTTCATCGTCTACTCGGACGTGAACGGCAACGGACAGCTCGACTTCACGGCGCCCGATCGCGCCGACGAGCCGGTCCTCGGTGGTAACCGCGAGCTCACGCTCGTCTACCTGAAGGACGCCAGCAACTTCGACCTCGAGAAGCGCCGCGATCGCAACGGCGCGCTCCCCGTGAACGGCTACAACGTGAGCTGGGACGGCGGCACGACGGGCAACGGCCCGCGCTGGTTCCCGTTCGAGATCCAGCTCAATCTCCTCCCGAGCGGCCTCCCGAGCTCGGTCTGCACGAACGCGCCCTCGTGGGGAGTCGTCCTCACGGACGCCGGGACGTCCATCCAGTGCATCGACTACGGCGTGGCGTACGAGATCGTGACCTGCACGACCCAGTCTCCGGATCCCAACCGCATGTGCATGGACCCCACGAGTCCCGCCGCGACGGTGTGCTCGACCGACTACGGCGGGCAGCTCGACGCCGGGCTCGAGAGGCACCCGCCGCCGAGCTGGCCCTGCCCGCTCGACTTCGATGCGGGGCCGCACGACCTCCCGGGGATCGACAGCGGCGTCGGCGACGACGCGGGCGCGCACCAGTAATCGTGCCCGAACGCGGACTCTCCGCGGACGAGGTGAGCCAAGTGTATCACCGCTATGGAGCGCTCCTCACGAGGCGCAGTCGCATCCTCATGCGCGACGGCGCCCTCGCGGAGGACGCGCTGCAGGAGATGCTCTCGACGCTCCTTCGCCGCGGCGAGACCTATCGCGAGGCGCGATCGCCGTATCGATGGCTCTGTCGCGCCGTCGACCGCACGTGCCTCGATCTGATGCGGCGCGGAAAGCGGGTGCGCGAGGCCGTGTCGCTCGACGATCTGGATCCGGTCGGAGCCGCCCCGGGCGTCGATCCAGAGGCGCGCCTCGCCGCGCTGCAGGAGCTCGCGCGCCTCGACGACGATCAGCAGTCGCTCGCGATCATGCTCTTCGTCGACGGCATGTCTCAGGGAGAGGCCGCGACGGAGCTCGGAGTTTCACGTGTCACCATCAACAAGCGCGCTCGGGAGATTCGACTCAGGCTTGGGCTTCGCGCGGAGGACGGGGAAGAGGAACATGCATCCTAGTAGCCTCGATCTCGAAGCCTTCGCTGCCGGCGACGCGAACGCGTCGGTGGAGATGCACCTCGAGGAATGCGACGCCTGCCGTGCGTTCGTCGCGAAGCTCGGCGGCCTGACCGCCCCTCCGCTGAAGCTGCCGGCGCTCGCCCCGCGTCCCGCGCGGCTTGGCAGGATCCTGGGCGTCGTCGTGCCGCTCGCCGCGGCGGCGCTCGTCCTCTTCCTCCTGCGGCGCCCTCCCCCGGGCGACCTCGGCGCGCCGGCCCCGCGTCCCTTGCTCGAGCAGCCGGATCCCGAGACCACCTTCAAAGGCGCGCTCCCCATCGCGGTCGTTCGCGAGCGCTCGGGCCAGCAGGCCCGGTTCACGAGCAAGACGACCGTCCGACCGGGCGACCGGCTGCGCGTAGAGGTTGCTCTCGACCGCGAGCAGGTTATATCGGCGGGCGTGCTGGGGGATGACGGAAGCTGGCTCGAGCTGATGCCCGAAACGCCACGAGCGGCGGGGACGCACTTCTCCGAGCGGTCGGCGCGCGTCGACTCGGAGCCGCTACGTGGGACGGTGCTCGTCGGGCCACCAGCGCAGGTCGCCCTCGCGAGATCGACCCGGAATTTCCAGGGTGTCTCCACGCTGCGCCTGGAGTGGGAGACGCCGTGACGCGACCGCTTGCTTGCCTTCTGGCTTTCCTGGTTCTCCTCTTCGCGCGGTCCGCGGCGGCCGAGCCGATCCGGGTGCTCGTGGCGGTGGGCAGCAAGAGCGGCCTCGCCGCAGAGCGTCCGCTGAAGTTCGCCGACAACGACGCGAAGCGCGTGCGTGACGTGCTCACGTCGCTCGGCGGCGTGAAGAGCGAGCATGCCTTCTACCTCTCGGAGCCGACGCGCGCCGCGCTCTACGAGGCGATCGAGAAGGCCAAGGCGGTGGCGAAGACGCACCGCCAGGACGAGGTCACGCTCCTCTTCTATTTCAGCGGTCACGGCGATCGCGACGCGATCCACCTCTCGGGCGAGCGCGTGCTCGTCTCGGACCTCTCCACCAAGCTCGGCGAGGTGCCCGCCGCGCTCCGCATCGCGGTGACGGACGCCTGCCGCGCGACCCGCGAGAAAGGGTTCGCCGCGGACGAGCCGTTCGCGATCTCGACCACGCTGATCCCGCAAGCCAGCGGCCAGGTGTGGCTCCACGCGTCGAGCGACGGCGAGGCGGCGCAGGAGTCCGACGAGCTGCAAGGCGCGATCTTCACGCACGCCTGGCTCTCCGGGCTGCGCGGCGCCGCCGATTCGAACGGCGACGCGCGCGTGACGCTCGACGAGAGCTTCGCGTTCGCGCACTCGCAGACGCTCATCCGATCGTCGAAGAGCAGCGGCGTCATGCAGAAGCCGGAGGCGGTCATCAACCTCCACGAGGCGGCGCCCGTCGTCATCACGCAGACCGGCACGCGCATGGCGAGCCTCGGCCTCCCGCAGGCGCGAGACACGCACTTTCTCGTGTACTCCGCGGCCTCGAAGAGCGTCCTCTCGGAGCTCTGGGGCTCGCCCGACCGCCGGCTATTCCTGCGTCTTCCGCCGGGCCGATACGTCGTGCAGCGGCGCATCGCGGGCGCCGGCGGCACCGCGACGATCGCGATCGCGGAGGGCGAGGAGCGCCGTCTCGAGGAGAGCGACTTCGCCGCGAGCACGCTCGACGTCCTCGCGAAGAAGGGCGAGGAGCCCGACGTCGCGGAGGCGCCGCCGAGCTCCACGAGGCCGAACGAGCTGTCGCTCGGCTGGGACATCGGCG
This sequence comes from Labilithrix sp., assembly GCA_046351255.1. GTDB lineage: Bacteria > Myxococcota_A > Polyangia > Polyangiales > Polyangiaceae > Labilithrix. Next base: position 269,643 of record JAXLYU010000015.1, on the reverse strand, counting down.
GCGACGCGCGGCCCGGATTCTTGCATGGTCCACGTATCGGCTACGCGCGGTCGTGGAGCTTCGTCGCGATCACGGCCGGCGCCGGCATGGGGTTCGCCGATCGCCGCGTGGCGCGAGGGACCGAGGACCTCACGAGTGGCTTCGGACGCGCCGGCGTCGAGCTGCGCCTGCCGCTCGGCTCGCTCGCCCTCCTTCGCGGCGGCGCGGGCGGACGCGCAGGCGTCATCTCGCAGGCGATCACGAACGAGCCCTCGCGGACGGCGTTCGCGTTCGGCCCGGAGGTCGTCGTTGGCGTCCGCATGGCGATTTCCCGCGGCCTTTTCGCGGATCTGTCGGCCAACGGCCAGGTCGTCTTCGCCAGCGAGGAGCACTCGTTGAAGGGCGTCCTCGGCGGGAGCGGCGCGCTCGCGATCGGCGGCCGCTTCTAGAGCTGCTACGCTTCATCGATGCGTAGCTTGTGGTTCGCCGGCATCGCGCTCGCCGTGGCGTGCGATAGCGGCGCGGGGCTCTCGTCCCCGGGAGGACCGATCGCGACGCCGACCTCGAGCAGCAGCAGCTCGGGCGGACCGAGCAAGCCCGGCGAGCTGCCCGACGACGACGGCGGCGGCACGGAGATCCCCGATCCCGAGGGCTGGGGCGATCCGAAGACGGTGCGTCGACCAGGAAAGCTCCGGCTCGAGCAGCTCAACGTCCGGCGCTTCTTCGACACGGTCTGCGACTCGGGCGCGGGCACGTGCCCGACCGACTTCGAGGAGCAGGCGACGCAGGAGGCGTTCGACAAGCGCGTGAACCAGCTCGCCGACGGCTTCATCAAGGTCCAGGCGGACGTCATCACGCTCGCCGAGGTGGAGAAGCAGGACTGCCTCGTCGCGGTGCAGAAGGCGCTCAAGGACAAGGGCTTCGAGTACACCGTCGCGTACGTCGCCGAGACGGGCGGCAAGGGCAGTGTGGACACGGCGGTGCTCGCGCGGGGCAAGCTCGACTCGGTCGTGAATCACCGGAACGAGGATCCCCTCCCGAACGGCGCCGGCAAGTTCACGCGCGAGTTCCCCGAGGTGCACCTCACCCTCGGCCAGAACAAGGTCATCGTCTTCGCCGGCCACTTCAAGTCGAAGTCGTCGCCGGACGATCCGGAGCGGCGCCTCGGCGAGGCGCAGAACGCGCACGCGATCATGACCGCGGTCAGCGCGGCGAACAAGGACGCGCTCGTGCTCTTCGGCGGAGACCTCAACGACGTGCCGGACTCACCTCCCCTGAAGGCGCTCGAGGACGACAAGAAGCTCCTGCGCGTGGCGAGCGACGTCGCGTCCCAGGGCACGTACCGATTCGGCGGCGACGATCAGCCGATCGATCACCTCTTCGTGTCGAAGGAGCATCAAGACGCGTACATCGCCAAGAGCACCACCATCGTGCGTGACTCGACGTCGTCGAAGGGCTTCGCCGGCAGCGATCACGCCACGATCTGGGCCGACTTCACGCTTCCGTAGGCGGGATGGACGCGGACTTCGCCTTCGTGGCGTCGAGCCACATGGCCGTCTGGTCGCCGCTGTAGACGAGCGTATCGCCCTGGTGGAACTTGAAGGCGTAGCGGGCGAGGACGCTCGCCGCTCCGCGCCGCGTCTGCGTGGCCTTGCACTCGATCACGATGGGCTCGCCCGGCGTGGCCAGCGAGTAGAACCGGGCGGAGTTGATGCGGGCCCCGTACCCGATCCAGCCGTCGGCGTGGCGGAGCCCGAGGACGTAGTAGGCGTGGGCGAAGCCGGCCATTCCGGTCATGTGAATCATCAGCCCGCCGGAGACGTGCGGAGGATGCAGAACGGGATGATTTCGCTGCTCCCGCGTGAGCGGGAGGTCCCCCGTGGTCGGCATCCGGACCAGGACGAGGCTCTCCTCGACATCGACCTTGAGGACCTCGTCGAGGAGGAGGCCGCCGGGGCCGTAGGGGCAATCTTCGAGAAAGGCAGGATCGAGAGGCATGGGCTGCTCGGGAGAGGCCGGAGAAAAGGCGCGTCTCCCTCTACCACAGCACTTGCGTTCCGGTCGGATCGCGAGCACGGTGCGCGTGGCCGGAGGCAGCATGAAGTCCGCAAGCGTCTTTTCCTTCTTGGTATCGGTGGGTCTGATCGGAATCGCGGTCGCGTGCACGAAGACCGTGACGCGTGTGGTGCCGGCGACGGTCACCGACGCGGGCTCGGATGCGGGCAGCACCGGCAAGGTCACGACGAAGCCGTCGGGTGACGACGACACCACCGGCGACGACGACACCACCGGTGACGACGACGACGATACGACGTCGTCGAGCTCCAGCAGCAGCAGCTCGAGCAGCGGCAGCACCACGCCGAAGCCGGCGGACTGCAAGAAGAAGACGGACCAGCAGGCGTGCACGACCTGCTGCCAGGAGGTCGAGACGGCGGGCGCGAACTTCTACGCCGGTGAGGTGAAGAAGTGCCTCTGCCAGGCCGACGTCTGCCAGACCGACTGCAAGACGACGCTCTGCGCCACCCCGCAGAAGAACCCGAACCAGGCGTGCGCGAACTGCTACGGCGGCGCGCAGGAGACGTGCGCGCAGCCCGTCATCGATGCGTGCGAGGCCGACGCGAAGTGCAAGGTCTTCAACGCCTGCCTCACGACCGCCGACTGCGCGAACAAGCCGAATCCCTGATCAGGGACCCAGCTTCGTAGCTTCGGCGAGCACCTCGTCCGCGTGGACCCCCGGGTCCACGCTGGGCCACACCTTGGCGACCTTCCCGTCCTTGTCGATGAGGAAGCTCACGCGGTCGTAGCCCCAGAGCTTCTTCCCGACGCCGTAGCTCTGGCCGATCGTCCCGTCCGTGTCCGCCGCGAGGGGGAACGGTATGGAGTGCTCCTTGGTGAAGCGATCGTGCTTCTCGGTGCTGTCGTTCGACACGCCGATGATGCCGACGTGAGCGGCGTCGTACTTCTTCCACGCGTCGCGGAACGCGCACGCCTCCTTGGTGCAGCCGGGCGTCCCGTCGGCGGGATAGAAGTAGACGATCACGGGATGCCCGCGGAGCGACGAGAGCCGCACGGGGTGGTGCTCGGGATCGGCGGCGACGAGGTCGGGCGCGACGGCGCCGACCGGCAGCAAGCCCTGCCCGCCATCGGGACGCTTGGGCTCGCCACAGCCGGCCAAGACCATCCACGCGAGGGTGATGAGCGCACGACGCATGCTCTGAATGTACCTTGAGGAGATGAGGCGCGCGCTGCTCCTGATGATCGCGGCGTGCCGCGGAAGCGCGACCGCACCGGCGGCCGGCGCGGACGCGGGGAGTCTGGTCATGACGACCGCGCCTGAGCTCGAGCCTGCGCCGAAGCCCGCGCCTGCGCCCCCGGCCTCGACCGCTCCCCCGCGGCCCGAGCTCTGCGCGTTCTACACGTGCACGACGGAGGCGAGCGCGATCCGGCTGCCAGACGGAACGAGCGTGGTGTGGGACGACGGCAAGACGAAGACCATGCAGGAGCGCATCGACCACCCCGACGTCGAGGACGTCTTCGTGCTCCACTATCCGGCGCCGGGCGCGGCGATCGAGCCGGTCACGGATCCGGAGATCGACCCGGGCCGCGTCCGCCTCGAGCCGCTCTTCCGCGCCACCTACGGCGCCGACGCGCGGGCCGTCTCCGCGGCGATGGTGCCCGTGAAGATCGCCGGCCACACGGTGAGCTTTCATCGGCGCGCCGCGCCGGCGCTCGAGCGGGTCGCGACGCGCATCGCGGCCCTCCTCGCGAAGCAGCCCGAGCTCGCGCGCTACTTCCAGAGTCTCGGCGGCACCTTCAACCCGCGCAACATCGCGGGGACCGATCACGCGTCGGCGCACTCGTGGGCGATCGCCATCGACATCGACCCCGCCTTCTCCGACTACTGGCGCAACGGGCCTCCTCCGCCGAAGTGGAAGAACCGCGTCCCGCAGGCCATCGTGGACGCATTCGAAGCGGAGGCCTTCGTGTGGGGCGGGCGCTGGTTTCACTACGACACGATGCACTTCGAGTATCGACCGGAGCTCTTCCCTGCCCTGCGATGAGCGGCCCCGTGCCAGGACCCTGGATCGCGGGATAGCCGCTAGTATTTGAGACGTCCATCGGGGCCCAGGTAGGCGGCTTCAGATTTGCGCCGATCCTGCACAATTCCAGCGACAGTCGAGCTGGCCCAGGCCGTGCTGTAAGAATCCACCGTGAACCCCGCCCCCCGTCGGTTCCCGAGCATCACCAACGAAGACGCGATCCGTCCGCACGAGAACGCGTTCCGTCGCTGGTCCTCTCCGGACTTCGGCACCGCGACCGCGGACGGTTTCGCCGCTGCACCGACGATGCTCGCGATGTCGGCCCCGCCCGCCCCGGCGACCGACCGCGCCGACACGATGGCGGCGCACAATCCTCCGTCCTTCACCGTCTACACCCCGGAGCAGGTCAGGGCGACGCCGTACCGCAAGTCGATGCCGGCCTACGACGAGGTGAACGAGACGGACGGCGTCGGCGCGCGCACCCTCCTCAAGTGGACGGGCATCGGCATCGTGGCGGGTCTCGCGGTCCTGACCGCCCTCATCGTCGTCCTCAACTTCGGCGGTGATCGCGGCTTCGCGTCGGTCAACGCGCGCTCGGCCCTCGTGGGCAACAAGACGACGGCGGCGGAGCCGGCTCAGACCCCCGCGAAGGTCGAAGCGCCGGTCGCGGCGAAGCCGACCCCGGCGAGCCCGGCCGCCACGCCGAAGACGGACCTCGAGCTCGACATGCCCGCGACCGCGCCCGCGAAGAAGCCCGCCACGGCCAAGGTCGCCGCGACGAAGAAGAAGCGCTGACGAGCCTTCAGCCGTCACGCAGCCATTCGCCCATGCGCTCGCCGATCATGAGAGTCGGCAAGTTCGTGTTGGAGCTCGGCACCGTGGGCATGAGCGAAGCGTCCGCGACGTAGAGGCCGGTCACGCCCCGCACGCGGCCGCGCCCGTCGCAGGCCGCCAGCGGATCGGAGTCCGGACCCATCGGAGCCGTCCCGCACGGGTGATATCCCGAGCCCGTGATCTGCTCGAGCGCGCTCCTGAGATCGCCCTTGTCGTCGAAGGGATCGCGCGACGGATAGACCGGCTTCGCGAGCGCCGTCACGGCCTTCGTCTTCGCGAGCTTGCCGATCCAGCGGAGGGCCTCCTTCGCGCGCATGCGATCTTCCTCGTGCACGAGGAAATTCGTGACGAGCTCCGGCCGCTCGTCCGCGCGCGTGGAGTGGAAGCGGATCGTGCCGTGGCCTCTGGGCTTGCCCACGCAGCACGCGAGCGTCACGCCTGGCAGCGGGAGGCCCGGCACCGGCACCCAGGAGCCCGCCTGGAGCTGCATGTCGTCCGCGAACGGGCCATCCGTCGACGAGTAGCGACACAGGGTCTGGATGAGCGGATGATCGATGCTCGCCATGCCAGTCCGGTGCGGCTTGAAGAAGACGGCGAGCCCCGGATGGTCGAGGAGCTTGTGACCGACGCCCGGCACGTCCGCCACGAGGCTCACGCCGAGGCGCGCGAGCTCCGCCTTTGGGCCGATCCCGCTACGCAGGAGCACGCCCGGCGTCGCGATCGCGCCCGCCGCGACCACGACGCGATCGCACTTCAGATCACGCACCGCGCCGTGCACCTCGACCTCGACGCCGGCGACCCGGCGCTGGAAGAAGCGGACCCGGCGCACGAGCGCGTTCGGCACGATGCGAAGGTTGGGCCGCGCCCGCACGGCGCGCGTCAAGTATCCGCGCGCCGCGCTGATGCGCTTCCCGTCCACCTTGTTCATCGAGTGCGGGCCGACGCCGTGCTTCGTCGGATCGTTCGCGTCGTCGCAGTCGGGAAACCCGAGCTCGCGGCACGCCTCGACGAACGCCGCCTGCCACGGCACGAGCTCCTCGGGCTTGTGCCGCCGGATGAGGATCGGCCCGTCCTGGCCGTGCCATTCGTTGTCGAAGTCGAGATCGTGCTCGAGCCGCTTGAACGCGGGCAGGCACTCGCTCCACGTCCACTCCGGCAAGCCGAGCGCGGCCCACTCGTCGTAGTCCCCCGGCTGGCCGCGAAGCGCGATGCACGTGTTCACCGCGCTCGAGCCGCCCACGACGCGGCCGCGCGGGAAATGCATGTTCATGCTCGAGAAGAGCCAGTGCGGCGTCGCGCGGTACGAGTAGCCCCAGTCGTGGGACTTCATCGCGTTCTGGAGGCCGTTCTGCAGGTCGGCGGGCAGCGTATCGACGCGCTCGCTCGCCTCCGGATAATCCGGCCCCGCCTCGAGCAAGACCACGTCGTGCCGGCCGTCCTCGGACATGCGTGCGGCGACCACCGCCCCCGCAGAGCCCGCCCCGATGACGATCGTGCGCATGGTTCACTTCGTGTTGATACGGAGCCCCTTGCCCTTGAGCGGGTCGAGCGTGTTGAGGTTGTCGATCGCGCAGCCCGCGACGTCGAGCGTCTTCAGCCCTTTGAGGTCCTTGAGCGGGCTGACGTCCTTCACGAGCGTGTTCTTGATCGACAGCTTTTGCAGCTTGGTAAGCTTCGCGAGCACGCTGATGTCGCTCACCTGCGTGTCGTCGAGCTGGAGCTCCGTGATGTTCACGTTGTTCACGAGCGGCGAGATATCGCGGACGTGGGTGCGGCCGATGTCGAGCTGGTCGAGCGCGGTGAGCTTCTCGAGCGGCTTGAGGTCCTCGACCTCGCTGATGGAGATGCGAAGCCCCTCGAGCTTCGTCAGATCCTTGATCGGCGTCAGATCGCGGTACTCGCCTTTCGGAAGGTAGAGGAACTTCAGCGCCATGAGCTTCGGGAAGACGCAGGGGTCGAGCTCCTTCAGCTCGCTCTTCTTCGTGAGGTTCACGGACGTCACGGTGAGGAGGTCCTTCGCGGTGAGCGTCCCCTCCGCCTTCGGCGGCTTCGTCTTGGTGCGGAGCTCGTTCTCGAAGTCCTTGTCGTCGATGACGGGGTCACCGGTCCCGCAGTCCTTCGGCGGCTTCGTCGTCACGGCCACGGAGCCCGCGCCCGGCGGCGGCACGATGTTCACGCCCGTCACGCTCGCGGTCGGCGTCGGCTTCGCACCGGCCTCGATGCCCACCTTGTCGAGGAGCTCCTTTTCCTTCTCCTTCTTGTCGTCGCAGGCGAAGACCAGGGAGCTCGAAACCGCGAGGAGAAGGAGGGTCCGTTTCATGGCCCGGCAGGATAGTCCGGCAGGGCGATCCACTGGATGGGATTGTGCAAAACCGCTCGAAATCCAGGCCTCCGCGACGGTCCCGCCAGGTGCTCGCGGCGCCCGAAATGCGTGCTTCGTGGTGAGGAGCTGGGCGCCCATGGGCGATGGCTTTGCCTCCGTCATGCCGCTATGGTGCTCTCGATGCCCGAGCTCGCGGTCCGAAAGCCACGCACGTGCAAGTGCGGCCACACGAAGAGCCACCAGCTCGTCGTGGAAGAGCCCGAGTATTCGCTCTGGGGCTGGATCGTTCTCAGCATGTTCGGCATCACGCCGAAGCCCAGCTACGTCGCGTATCGTTGCCAGATCTGTCGTATGACGCTCGGCACGACGCGCGATCCCAAGGTCCTCGCCGCGCGCATCCGAACCGAAGAGAAGACATCCGAGAAGACACCGTGACCACGCACGATCCCGCCGAAGCCCGGCGAATCCTCGAGGTGAATCGCCGGAAGACCTTCGCGATCATCTCGCACCCCGACGCGGGCAAGACCACGCTCACGGAGAAGCTCCTGCTCTACGGCGGAGTCATCCAGCTCGCGGGCGCGGTGAAGGCGAAGCGCGGTCGCGCGGGCGCCGTCTCCGACTGGATGGAGATGGAGCGCGAGCGCGGCATCTCCATCTCCACGTCCGTCATGCAGTTCCCGTATCGCGGGCTGCAGATGAACCTGCTCGACACGCCAGGCCACGCCGACTTCAGCGAGGACACCTACCGCACGCTGCACGCGGTCGACGGCGCGGTCATGCTCCTCGACTGCGCGAAGGGCGTCGAGGCCCAGACGAAGAAGCTGTTCCGCGTCTGCAAGCAGCGGAGCATCCCCATCTTCTCCTTCGTGAACAAGATGGACCGCCCCGGCCGCGACGCCTTCGAGCTGATCGGCGAGGTCGAGAGTGTCCTCGGCATCGGCGTCTACCCCATCACGTGGCCGATGTTCCGGAGCGGCGTGTTCCGCGGGGTCTACCACCGCCTCGAGCACCAGGTTTACCTGTTCGACGCGAAGGACGCGACGTCGAGCCAGGCCCACGGCGCCGAGAAGGCGGCCGTGAAGACGACCGGCCTCGACGACCCGATGCTGAAGGACGAGCTCGGCGAGGAGGGCTACAAGCAGCTCCGCGACGAGGCCGAGCTCCTCGACGCGGCGGGCGACACGTTCGACGTGAAGAAGTTCGAGCGCGGCGAGGTCTCGCCGATGTTCTTCGGCTCCGCGATCAACAACTTCGGCCTCGAGGCCTTCCTCGAGTCGTTCATCAAGATGATGCCCACCCCGCCCCCGCGCATGACGACGCAGGGCGAGGTCCCCGCCACCGCCCCCGGCTTCTCGGGCTTCGTCTTCAAGATCCAGTCGAACATGGATCGCGCCCATCGCGATCGCATCGCGTTCATGCGCGTGTGCTCGGGCCGCTTCGAGCGCGGCATGAAGTGCAAGCACGTCCGGACGAAGCGCGAGCTCCGTCTCGCGAACCCGACGCAGTTCGTGGCCCAGGAGCGCAACGTCATCGACGAGGCCTTCGCGGGCGACGTGCTCGGCGTCTACGATCCGGGCGTCTTCGAGATCGGCGACACCATCACCGACGGCCCGGAGTTCTCCTTCGAGGAGATCCCGAGCTTCGCGCCGGAGCACTTCGCGCGCCTCGTGATGGCCGATCCGCTCCGCCGCAAGCAGCTCCAGAAGGGCATCGAGCAGCTCGCGCAAGAGGGCACCATCCAGCTCTATCGGCCGCCGGACGGCCGCGCGGGCGACGTGGTCCTCGGCGCCGTCGGCCAGCTCCAGCTCGAGGTCGTGAAGCATCGCCTCAAGGCGGAGTACGAGGTCGAGGTCCGCTTCGAGGGCATCAACGTGCATCACGCACGCTGGATCGTGCGGAAGGACGGCGGCGAGGTGGACCTCCAGTCGCTGACCCGCGCACGCCCGGGCCTTGTCGTGGTCGATGTAAGGGGCCGTCCCGTCGTGCTTTTCTCGGGCGACTGGCAGCTGAACGCGGCCATCCAGGATCTCCCGGAGTACAACTTCATGGAGACGGCTCGAGGCGTCGTGATGCGAAAAGACTGATAGGCTGGGAACAGCCGACGGTCCCCGCATGTTGCAACATCCGATGCTCAACGATTCCGTGCGCAGGGCCGAGATCGGTCTCTGCGTCCTCCTCGCGGCCGCCGACGGCGACGTGTCCGAGCAAGAGATCGGCGCGCTCTCGTCCCGCGTCGGCCGCCTCGTCGGCGACGAGTTCCCGGTCATCGCGATCGGCATGATCGTCGAAGGCGAGATCACGAAGATGAGCGAGCTCGGTCCCGAGCGCTACATCACGACCCTCGTCGATCGCCTCCCGGAGCCACGCCGCGCCCCCGCCCTTCGTGGCGCCCTCGCCGTCGCCGCCTCGGACGGCCTCGCCCCCGAGGAAGAGAGCATGTTCCGCGACGTCGCCCTCGAGCTCGGCATCGCCAAGGGCGACGCAGAGAAGATGCTCGAAGAGCTCCGCAGCGGCGCCCCTTCCGCCTGAACGCCCCCCGCCACGCCCACGAGCGACCGCGCCTGCAAAACCGGTCAGGTCAGATCGCGACGGGGAGGCTCGGTTTCCCGTCGTCCTGCTCGGGGGCGGGATCCTGCTGCAGAGGAGACGGAGGCGGCGGCGGAGGCGGCTCGGGGGCCTGGGGAGGGCGGGGACGCGCGTGGAACTTCGTGTCGAGCGGGATCGGGATCTTCACGAGGAGGCCGAGCTCGCCGTACGTGCCTTCTCGAGGGGAGCTGAAGACCGTGCCCACGCGCGCGTAGGCGCTCACGATGCTCGCCGTCACGAGGAAGCGACCGCAGAGGCCGCCGTGGACGTCGTCGAGGGTCGAGAGGACGAGGCCGCCGTCGACACCGAAGATGAACCAGCCGAGCTCCGGGCCCAGCGTGAAACGCGACGAGCCGGAGCCGAAATCGTGCAGCGCATCGGCATAGCCGCCGAACCACATGAGGCTGTGGATATCGACCCACGCCAGGCTCGCCTCGCCGCCGAGCACGGCGCCGTTGCTCAGCCTCTTCGGATTTAACGAGTACCCGACCGTGGCGCCGACCGGGAAAAAGAGGTTCTCCCCTTCTGCCCGCGCCTCGCGCGCGCCGAGCACGAGGCCCGCGCACGCGAAGGCAAGAGACGCGAGACGCTTCATTCTCGCGAGTCTAATACGTACGCTCGCTCGCGTGACCGCGATGAGCTGCGTGACGATCGACGACTGGGAGGCCCTCGCCAGGTCCCGCCTCTCCGCCATGGCCTACGACTACTACCGGTCCGGCGCCGACGACGAGCACACGCTGCGACGGAACCGCGACGCCTACGCGCGCTTCGAGATCTGGTACCGCACACTGGTCGATGTCGCGGCGCCACGCATCGCCACCTCCGTCCTCGGCACCGACGTCGCCACGCCCATCCTCGTGGCGCCCACCGCGTACCACAGGCTCGCGAACGCGGAGGGCGAGCCCGCCACCGCACGCGCGGCCGCGGCATGTGGCAGCGTGTATTGCGCATCCACCCTCGCCACCACGCTCCTCGAGGACGTCGCGGCCGCGGCGCCTGGCGCGCCGCAGTGGTTCCAGCTCTATGTCCACAAGGACCGGGCCTTCACGGGCTCGCTCATCGAGCGCGCGAAGAAGGCCGGCTACCGCGCCATCGCCGTCACCGTCGACACGCCCGTCCTCGGCCGCCGGTGCGCGGACGTCCGTAACGCCTTCGCGTTGCCCGAGGGGCTCGTCATGTCGAACCTCGTGCCGATCCTCCCGCCGGACCTCGGCCAGGGGGCTGGCTCCGAGCTCGCGCGGTTCGTCGCCTCTCGCCACGACGCCGCCTTCACGTGGACCGACCTCGACGAGATCGCGCGACTCGCGGCGCCGCTGCCCGTCGTCGTGAAGGGCATCGCGCGCGCGGACGATGCGCTGCGCGCGCTCGACCACGGGGCCCGGGCGATCTGGGTGTCGAATCACGGCGGGCGCCAGCTCGACTACGCGCCCGCGACGATCGACGTGCTGCCCGAGGTCGTGCGCGCCGTCGCGGACCGCGCCGAGGTCTACGTCGACGGAGGCATTCGCAGCGGGACGCAGGCGCTCATCGCGCTCGGGCTCGGCGCGCGCGCCGTCTTCGTCGGCCGCCCCGTCCTGGGGGGGCTCGCCGCCGGCGGCGAAGCGGGGGTCAGCGCCGTGCTGGAGCTCCTCACGAGCGAGCTCGTTCGCGCCATGCAGCTCGCGGGCTGCCCCGACCTCGCGGCCGCACGCGACGACCTCATCCGCGTTCGACGCTGACCGCCGCGTGCGGGGCGCGGGCGGGCGCGGTGCCGCACGCGATCGTTCCGCTCCTGGAACATTGCGTTCGCGACTCGCCGTGAAACAGCAGGGGTCTCCGGTGCCATCTATAGGGCTGTCGAAACGGAGAACTGAACAACCATGAGCCTCGATACCGTCACCCAGTCCAAGCAGCCGTCCACGTCCGGCCTCGTCGAGTGGACTGTCGATCCGTCTCACACGAGCGTGACCTTCGGCGTCCGCCACATGATGGTCTCCACCGTCCGCGGCACCTTCCACAAGGTCGCCGGCAGCGTCGGGTTCGACCCGAAGAACCCCGAGACGTCGTGGGCGAGCCTCGAGGTCGACATCGCCTCGATCGATACGCGCGAGCCGAAGCGCGACGACCACCTCCGCAGCGCCGACTTCTTCGACGCCGCCAGCTTCCCGAAGATGACGTTCAAGTCGACGAAGATCGCGCGCAAGGGCGACGATGAGCTCGAGCTCACGGGCGACCTCACGATCAAGGACATCACGCACCCCGTCACCTTCCTCGTCACGGACCTCACCGGCGAGCACGCCGATCCGTGGGGCTTCATCCGCATGGGCGCCTCCGCGAAGGCCAAGATCAAGCGCTCGGACTACAAGATGACCTGGAACGCGGCCCTCGAGGCGGGCGGTGTGGTCGTCGGCGACGAGGTGAAGATCGAGATCGAAGTCGAGCTCCAGAGGCAGAAGTGAAGAGCGCCGCGCTCCTCGGGCTCGCGGTCTTCGCCCTCGCCGCCTGCAATGATCCGGCGAAGGACAAGACCAAGGCGCAGACGGGCGAGGCGCAGCAAGCCGCGTCCGTCTCGAACGACGCGACGAAGCTCGACATCGACCCCGCCACCTCGAAGATCGAATGGACGGGCTCGAAGGTGAGCGCCAGCCACGACGGCGGATTCAAGTCGTTTCACGGCACGGTCGCGCTTGCCGGAAACGATCCCGAGAAGAGCAGCGTCAACGTCGAGATCGACACCGACTCGCTCTACACCGAGCCGGCGAACCTCGTGACCCACCTCAAGTCGAAGGACTTCTTCGACGTCGAGCACTTCCCGAAGGCGACGTTCGTGTCGACCTCCGTGAAGAAGGGCGGAGAGAAGGCGACGCATACCGTCGCCGGAAACCTCACGCTCCACGGCGTCACGAAGAGCATCACCTTCCCCGCCACCATCAAGACGGGCACGGGCGGCGTCGACGTGGACGCCGAGTTCACCATCAACCGAAGAGACTTCGGCATGGTCTACCCGGGCAAGGCGGACGATCTCATCCGCGACGGCGTGGTCATCAAGCTCGCGATCCGCTCACATCCGAAGAGCTGATACGCTGAGCCGCGATGCGGTGTCTCGGGCTCATCGTCCTCTCGGCGGTGACGATTTTCGGCTGCAAGTCGAAACAAAAGCCCCCGCCCGCGGTTGTATCGATCGCCGGCGAGAGCGCGCTCCTCCCACGCGCTCTCCCCCCGGCGACCAACCCTCAGGTCCGCGCCAACCCGAAGACGGTCGACGTCCGCGGCAAACGGCGCGACTACCTCCTCGTCGAGCCCACCGCACCGGACGCGGGCCCGCTCCCCCTCATCCTCGTCCTCCACGGCGACGGCGGCGGAATGCAGAGCTTCCATCGCGCGTGGCCCTTCGAGAAAGCGACGCAGAACGGCGCGTATCTCGCTTACCTCGAGGGCCTCGACGCGAGCTGGGATCTCGAGACACGGAAGGACAATCGCGATATCGCATTTGCGGAGGCGGCCATCGACGCGCTCGCCGCCACGCTCCCGATCGACCGGTCCCGCGTCTTCGCCGCCGGATACTCGAGCGGCGGATTCTTCGCGAACGTCCTCGCGTGTCATCGGCCCGGCCTCGTCCGCGCCATCGCGTCCAACGCGGGCGGGGCGCCGTACAACCAGGCCGAGAAATGGGACAACGGATTTCCGAAGTGCCCCGGCCAGAAGCCCGTCGCGACGCTCGCGCTCCACGGCGAGCAGGACTTCACGGTCACGCTCGATAGCGGTCGCTTCGACGCCGAGTACTGGGCGCACGTGAACGGCTGCAACGAGTCCGAGATGGAGACGACCGGCTACCCCGAGTGCCGGATGTACCGAGGGTGTCCGCCCGGAAAGAACGTCGGCTTCTGCACGATCGGGACGCTCGGCCACTGGATGTGGACCGATTCCGCGATCGCCAGCTGGACGTTCTTCCAGCGCCAGTAGCCGCGACTACCTGGCGGAGAGGCGGCGCGTCCACGCGACGAGCGCGCTCAGCTGCTTGGCCACGGCCTGCTTCGTCGGCCCGTCCGTGAGCACGAGATCCGCATCGAAGACGGTCTTGCCGTTCCGGACGAAGACCTCCGGTCGATTCAGCGGATGCATGTCGAGGAACACCGCGATCTGCCGGAGGTGATACTGCATTCGCATCGTTCCGCTCATCGCGCCGCTCACGCCCATGACCGCAAACGGCTTGTCCGCAAACGGCTGGTTCGGCGCCCGCGAGGCCCAGTCGATCGCGTTCTTCAGCACGCCGGGGACGGAGTAGTTGTACTCGGGCGACACGAAGAGGACCGCGTCGGCGGCCGCGATCTGCTCGCGAAAGCGCGTGACCGGCGCCGGAAACCCATCGCTCTCCCGCAGGTCGTCGTCGTAGAGGGGGATGTCCCCGATCTCCGCCACCGTGAAGGTCATCGGGATCTTCTCGGTCTCGGCGATCTCGATCGCCGCGCGGAGGAGCGCGCGATTGAACGAGCCTTTACGAAGGCTGCCCGGAACGCCGAGCACCTTGACGGAATCTGTAGTCATCGATGACCTCGCCGGGGCACTCTAGCGCCGTGGACCTCAATCACGTGACCGCTTTCGTGCGTGTCGTCCAGGACGGCAGCTTCACCGCGGCAGCGAAGGCCCTCGGCCTGCCGAAGTCGTCCGTGAGCCGCAGCATCGCGCAGCTCGAGGAGGACCTCGGCGTCCGCCTGCTCCACCGGACCACGCGCAAATTGTCGCTGACCGACGCGGGCACCGCGTTCCACGATCGCGTCGCGCGGGCGCTCGCGGACATCGACGAGGCCACGAGCGCCGCCTCCGACCTCCAGCGCGAGCTCCGCGGCCTCATTCGCATCACGGCGCCCCTCGACCTCGGCGTGTGGGCCATCGCGCCGATCGTGGCTCGCTTCGTGAGGAAATTTCCGAACGTGAACATCGAGGCGCGCCTCTCGAGCCGCGTCGTCGACCTCACCTCGGAGGGCTTCGATCTCGCCGTCCGCGCCGGCAAGCTGCGCGACCAGTCGCTCATCGCGAGGCGCGTCGGCACCCTCGAGATGGGGCTCTATGCATCTTCCAGGTATCTGAAGCGCCACCCGGCGCCGAAGACGCTGGACGATCTCGCGAAGCACGATTGCATCGTCCTGCAGACGGATCAGGGGCCGCTCAAGTGGAACCTCCGGTCAGAGAAGGGCGAAGAACGCGTCATCGATCCGCGCGGCGCGATCTCGGCCGATGACATCTCCTTCATGAAGAAGGCCGTCCTCGCGGCCGGAGGGATCGCGCTCCTCCCGCTCTTCCTCTGCGCCCGCGAGGAGCAGTCCGGGAAGCTCGTCCGGGTCCTGCCGAGCTGGCGCCTCGGCGGCTCCGATCTCCACGTCGTCTATCCGAGCGCGCGTTACGTCCCGCAGCGCGTCGTCGCGTTGCGCGATTACCTCGTCAAAGGCCTCAACGAGCTCTCCACCCGCTGCGCAGAGACCGAGCGGCGATCTAGGAGTAGCTGAGGATGGTCGCGAGGATCGCGCCGACCACCGCGAGGATGAGGATGCCGATCACGATCCCACCCGCGAACTTTCGCTTGCCCGCGAAATCCGGCACGTCGATCGGACCTACCCGCTCGAGCGCCGCCTCGATGGCGGGACGCGGCGCAGGACCAGGCATCACGCTGACGAGCCCGTAGCTCGTCGAGATCATCGACGGCCGCGGTCCGGGCGCGCCCGAGCTGAACGAGCCGGTGATGTCGACCGACGGCGACATCGAGCGCACGGGCGCGAGCGACGTCTGCGACGGCTGGCGCGTCACAGCCTGGATGATCGGAGCCGACGCCTTCTGCAGCGTCTCGAGGCGGGCCTCGAGCTCCTTCTGCTTCGTCTTCAGCGGTCCGAGCGTCGACTCGAGGACCCCGTGAACGATGCTCGCGAGCTGCTCGACCGCCGCGTCGCTGAGCTCCACGCTCGCGGGCGCGGGCGCGGGGTCGGACGCGGGCGCCGCCGGGGCAGGCCTGGGCTCCGCCGCCACGACCGAGCGCGCGGCCGGCGCCGGGAGCGGCGCGGCAGAGGTCACGATCTCCGCCGAGGACGGCGGTCGTGGCGGGATCTGCGGCGCGGGCTCGGCCTTGCGTGCCGCCGGCGCGGGGGGCGGCGGCTTGACCTCTTCCGCAACGGGCATGAGTGAGCTCGACGCGAGCTGGAGCTCCTCGACGTCGTCGGTCACGGAGGAGAGCGGCTTGCGTGGCGTCGGCGCGGCGGGCGGGACGGGTTTGCCCGGACGAACCATGCTCGGTGAGCTGCCCACGGCTGGCTTCACCGCGGCGGGACGCGGGGCTCCCGGCCGAGCTTCAGGCGTATCACTCACGCGTGCCAGATTAGCGCGGAACGGCGAAGCTCTTGCGCGATTTCCGTCCGCGCACGGAAGACAAGGCCCACTTGATGCTTACCGTTAGTGAGCCGCTCGCGCGCCCGTTGTCTCGAACCGCGCGAAACCGGCCGGTGAGCACCATGGAGAACGTCACGACCTCGAAAGCTGCTTCTACTCGTAGCACGGGCACACGCGGCCTGCGCGATCGAGGTCGTTCGCGCGCCCGGGTGCAAGAGCGACGCGCCGGCGGCTCAGCCGTGCGCAACGATCGCCCGTCTCCCGCGCAGGCGCGAAATGCCGCGGTCGACACGACCAAACGCCCCGCTCGCGCTGCGCGCCGTGTCACTCCGCGCGAGGGCGCCGGGATCGACGATCTCTATCTCGCGGAGATGGCCCGCACCTCCGTCCTCACGGCGCAGCAGGAGGTCGAGATCGGCGAGAGCATCGAGCACGCCGAGCGCTCGCTCCTCGAGGCGCTCTTCCAGTCGCCGGCCGGCGTACGCGCCCTCGGTCAGCTCGCGGACGATCTCGTCTCGGGGAAGGCTGCAGCGCGCGACATCCTTCTCAACCCCGACGAGGCCAACCTGAACCTCGAACAGGTCGGCAAGTCGCTACTCGCCGCGCTCCAGACGGCGCGCTCGAGCGAGGACGCGAAGCGCAAGGTGGCAGCAGGGATCGTGTCGAAGCTTCGCCTCGACAGCGAGGTCCGCTCCATGCTCGTGGGCACGGTGCGAGAGGCGGCGTCGGTGAGCCCCGCGGACGCCGAGGCGGTGAAGCTCATCGAGCGAGCAGAGACGCAGCTCGAAGCCGCGCGCGACCGTCTCCTCACCAGCAACCTTCGTCTCGTCGTTCTCTTCGCGCGCAAGTATCTCGGTCGCGGCGTCCCGCTCCTCGACCTCGTGCAGGAGGGCAACATCGGCCTCCTGCGCGCGGCGGAGAAGTTCGATCACCGCCGCGGGTTCCGCTTCTCGACCTACGCCGCGTGGTGGATCAAGCAGTCGCTGCAGCGCGCCTTGCTCGATCGCACGGTGCGGCTCCCGGTGCACGTCGCCGACGATCGCCGGCGTATCGCGAAGCTCCGCTCCGCGTTCGCGGCGCAGCACGATCGCGAGCCCACGATCGAGGAGATCGCGACCGCCACGAAGCTCGGCAAAGACCGTATCGAGAACATCCTCACGCTCCCGCCACAGCCCTCCAGCCTCGACGTTCCGGTAGGCGAGGATGGCGAGGCCCGCCTCGTCGACCTCGTGCCCTCCAACGCTCCGCCGCCGGATCAGACCGCCGCGCTCAACGCGCTCGGCGGCGAGGTCGGATCGCTCCTCGCGCGGCTCGACGAGCGAGAGCGCAAGATCCTCGGTCTTCGATTCGGGCTGGACCACGCGCGCGAGCACACGCTCGAAGAGGTAGGGACGATGCTCCACCTCACGCGCGAGCGGATCCGTCAGATCGAGCAGTCGGCGCTCGCGAAGCTCCGCGCGATGGCGAACGCGCGCCAGCTCGGCTCCTACCTCGAGGAGTGAGCTCGCGAGGGGAGCCCCCTCGAACGTGGACGGGCCGTGGTCTGCCGAACGCCACTTTCGCAGTGGCTTCGCGTAGTCTGGCGCGGGCTTTGCTCGAGACCGGGGAGCATGATGTCGTGGGATGAGGCGCAAAAGCTGAGGGATCGGCTCGTGGACGGGCCGATCGCGCATGCGGTCCACGATCCCCGCGTGATCCGCGCCATGCGCGAGGTCCCGCGACATGCGTTCGTACCGGATCACTCGCTCGAGCTCGCGTACGAGGACCATCCGCTCTCGATCGGCTGGGACGTGACCATCTCGCAACCGTCGCTCGTTGCCATCATGAGCGAGGCGCTCGAGCTGAAGGGCGGCGAGCGCGTGCTCGAGATCGGGACGGGCTCCGGCTATCAGGCGGCCGTCCTCTGCACGCTCGGCGTGACCGTCGACAGCGTCGAGGTCATCCCTCCCCTCGCGGAGCGGGCCCGGAAGATCCTCGACGAGCTCGGCTGCGGCTCGGTTCGCATCCACACCGGCGACGGATGGGCGGGCTGGCCCGAGAATGCGCCCTACGATCGGATCGTCGTCACCGCGGCGCCCGACGTGATGCCACGCGCGCTCGTCACGCAGCTGGCGGAGGGCGGCTTGCTCCTCGCGCCGGTCGGCACGCAGGAGCGCGACCAGCGCCTCGAGCGCTGGAAAAAGAAGGACGGGACACTTTACAAGCAGGACCTTGGCGCGGTGAGATTCGTGCCGATGGTCCATGCCGCCCGCGCGAACTGAGCTGAATCGAGTCAAGCCCGATCGTCCCGAGGGTCCGAACAGCGGGACGCAGCGCTGGCGCGAGCTCTTGTTCGTGCACTGGTCGTTCGACCCTGCGGTGGTACGGAAGCTCGTGCCCGAGCCGTTCGAGCTCGATCTGTGGGAGGGGCGGGCGTGGGTCGGCATGGTGCCGTTCCGGATGGAAGCGACGCGCCCCTCGTGGCTCCCTCGCCGCGCCGCCCTCGACTTCCTCGAGACCAACGTACGCACGTACGTGCACCACGACGGCAAGCCGGGCGTCTTCTTCCTCTCGCTCGAGGCGAGCTCCTGGCTCGCGGTCCGCGCCGCGCGTCTCGGCTGGAGCTTGCCGTATCACCACGCGGAGATGACGGTCGTCCGAGACGGCGACCGCGTGGCCTACGGCACGGCACGGAGGTCACCGCCGGACGGCCGGCGCGGAAAGCTCGACGTGGTGTACGACGTGGGCGAGCCGCTCGGCCCGTCCGAGGTCGGCACGCTCCAGCATTTCCTCCTCGAGCGCTATTACCTCTTCGTCGAGCACCGAGGCCGCGCGATGACGGGCCAGGTCCATCACGTGCCCTACCCCGCGCGCAGGGCCGAGCTCGTGCGCCTCGAGGAAGACCTCCTCGCCGCAGACGGCCTCCCCGAAGGCCGCTTCGAGACGGTGCACTACTCGGACGGCGTCGAGGTCGAAGTCTTCGGCCCGGCTTGACCCAAGCGGCGTCGAGAATTGCCACGAATGGCCCTGCGCTTCTCATGCAATAGTCGTCGGGCATGAGCGTCGTCTTTTCCCTCCTCACCCTGACGTTGATGGAGGTGGTGCTCGGCATCGACAACATCGTCTTTCTCTCCATCGTCGTCGGGACCTTGCCCGAGGAGCACCGAACGATGGGGCGACGTCTCGGCCTCGGGCTCGCGCTCGTCGCGCGGCTCGGCCTCCTGCTCGGCATCAAGTGGGTGATGGGCCTCGAGGCCGCGGTCTTCCACTGGTCCTCCATCGGCTGGATCCCCGACGGCTGGGTCGAGAGCCATCAGGTCGACGCCGTCACCGGCAAGGATCTGATCTTGCTCGGCGGCGGGCTCTTCCTCATCGGAAAGAGCGTGCTCGAGATTCACAAGAAGACGATGGGCGGCGAAGAGGAGGCGGTCGCGGCAGAGGCGAAGAAGAAGTCCCTCGGCGGTGCCATCGCGCAGATCGTCGCGCTCGATCTCGTCTTCTCCCTCGACTCCGTGATCTCCGCCGTCGGCATGGCGCAGGACCTCTGGGTCATGATCGTCGCCATGCTCACCGCGGTCGGCTTCATGGCCACGTTCGCGGGACGGGTCTCGCGCTTCGTCGACGAGAACCCCACGTTCAAGATGCTCGCGCTCACCTTCCTCGTCATGATCGGCATGCTGCTGCTGACCGAGGGCGCGGGCACGCACGTCAACAAGGGCTATGTCTACGTGGCGATGGTCTTCGCGCTCGGGGTCGAGCTCCTCAACATGCGCGCGCGCAAGGCTCGCGACGCAAGGAAGAAGAAGGAGCTCGGCGAGGCGCACGAGGCGTCTCCCGCCCGGGTGTCGCTTCCCTAGAAGCGCGCCTTGCGCGTGGCCACGAGCCACGACTCGAGCGCCGCGATCGACTCCGATGTCGGCTCCTCCGGGAGCGAGCTCTCGTCGCGCGCGCGGTCGAGGCGCGAGCAGATCTCGCCGAGCCGAGGCTGCCACTCTGCGAGGAGCGCCGGGTTCGCCTCGATGCGCTCGCCCTTCTTCTTCGCCTCGATGAGCTGCCCGACGTCGGCGAGGTCGTACTCTGGCGCGAGGAGCTGGAGGTCCGTCTCGAGCTCGCCCGTGAGGAGGAGATGCGTCCCCGTGACGGCGGTCCGGATCACGTAGAGGAGCTTCTTCACGGTCGGCGTCTGCTCGAGCGCGCGCTGCTGGCTGCCCGCGAAGCCGCGATAGTGACGATGAAACCGGCGAGAGAGCGTGGCCTTCACGAGCGGCCGGAGCGCCTCGAGCTCCGGCGCCGTCTCGAGCGCGGTGCGGCCGAGCACGCGCTCGAGGAAGTTGCCGCATGCCGCCGAGGATGCCGCCGAGCGGGGCGACTCGTTCGACGTGTAGTCGATCACACCTCGATGATCTCCGCGCGGTCGAACGTCGGGTTCAGGCGCGAAGCCCTGAGCGCGCCCGTCGGGGCGACGTGAGATGCGCGAGATCGAGATCGCTGTCGGGCGACGGGAACCCGTACGCGTGCGCCCCGCTCAGGTAGATGACGAGGTGCTCGCGCTTCGGCGTCTTCTTCCTCGCCTGCACGCGATCGCCGATCGCCCGCTGATGCTCCGACAGCCCGAAGCTCCGATTCACTCGCTCCACGTGACCTCCGGCGCCGGCGGCGCGTCCTTGCCAGATCTCCGTCGGCCCGCTCCGTCGGCGACGGGCGATCTTCGCCGTCCGCCGGAGCAACGCGTCCGCGCGCGCCACGTCCGGACGGCGCGGCAGCCTCGAGGCGTCTCGTGCCGCCTCGAGCTCCGGCGCGAGCGCCTCGGCCTCGGCGAGCACCTCCTGGAATCGGAACGTCGCCACGCTTCACCGCGAGGAGGCGGTCGCGGAGCGCGCCGTCGACCTCGAACGTCGGCGTGCCCTCGCGGAGCCAGCGCGCGGCGGTCGCGATGAGGCGAAGCAGGTTGTACGCGTTCTTCGGGCGGAGCTCGCGTGGGAGGTCGAGCTGCGCGGCCGGCCCCTGCGCGAAGGCCGCGAGGGCGCGGAGCTCCGCGCCGAGGAGGCCCTGGTCGGCCATCGAGCGATAGAGCTGCTTCACGTACTGGCCTCGCCTGATGGATCGCGTCTGCCTCGCTTGGAGCCGCGCGCGAGACCGCGGCGAGCTTCCGCCCCAGCTATCGAGCGAGATCCGGCTCCTGGCGCAGCCGATCGAGGATCGCCGTGCGACCTGTTCGGCGAGGAAGCGCTGGCTGCTCGAGCGGCGTAGCGGCAGCGCGTAGCGGCCGAACGAGCCGAAGATCTCGGTCGACACGAGCCGTCACGCTGCCCGCGAGGATCCGCTCGCCGATCTCGTCCTTCGCGGTCGCGGACAGGACGAAGAGCATCTCAACGTGTTCCGGGTCCGCGCGCCTCGCCTGGCGGAATCGTCTTTCCGACCGCCCAGTAGGTCGCGCTGCCGTCTTCGCGCACGATGTCCTCCGGCGGCGCGACGAGCCCGAGCGTCCACGAGAGCGGATGCGCGAAGACCCCGCGGCGGTCGTCGTCGGAGGACTCGTTCGCGAGGCCCCAGGCCTTCGAGCCCACCGTCGTATCGATCACGATGCACGGCAGGAGCGCCTCCCAGTGCCGCTCGCGACGCTCCGCGTACAGCGCCTGGCCCACCCGCCGCGGGGACAGCTCGCGACGGGCGTAGCGGAAGGTGCCGACCCCGACGACGAGGACGTCGTGGTCGTCTCCGTCGATCTTCACCACGCGTCCGATCGTCCCCTGCGGGATCCGGCGCTCGCCGTGGACGCGATCGACGCGCGTCACGACCTCGGTGCCGTGCGGGAGCACGACGCCCTGCGGATCGAGGCTCGAGAGATGAGTGAGGCGCAGATCCACGGTTCGGAAGTATAAGGCGACCGTGCTCGCAAAGGTCGTCGACCGCGCCCTGATGGTGATCGCCGGCGCGCTCGCGCTCTCGATCCTCGCGGCGGGGTGGCACGACGTCTCGCAGGCCTACGACGTCTGGTACTACCACCTGCCGTTCGCGGGGCGGCTCGTCGGCCTGCTCGACGTGCGCTCGTTCACGTTCAGCGCGGAGAACCAGGCGCGCTACGAGGGCTTTCCGCTGCTCGGCGAGCTCGCGCAGGGGCTCTTGTGGCGCATCACCGGGCACGTCGCGGCGACGAACCTCGTCTCGGTGGCGGCGCTGTTCGGACTGCCCGTCTTCCTCTGGCGCATGCACCGCGTGCCGCCGCACGTGGCGTTCCTCGCCTTCCTCGCCATCCCGCTCGTGCAGATCCACGTGACCTCGAGCTACGTGGACCTCCCCGCGAACGCGTGCGTGACGATGCTCGTCCTGTGCGTGCATCGCGCATGGATGGATCGCGAGGCGATCACGCGGCGCTTCCTGATCGGCGCGTCCGTGCTCGCGGCGGTGGCGGCGAACATGAAGTTCCAGCTCGTGCCCATCGTCGGCGTCGCGTCGCTCGCGCTCGCCGCCCTCGCTCTGCGGCGCGAGCGGAGGCTCTGGCCCGTGCTGGCGATCGCGGCCCCGCTCGTCCTGGCGACGCCGATCAAGAACGCGATCGTGCATCACAACCCCGTTTGGCCGGTGGCGCTCGCGGGCCTTCCCTCGGTGGAGCGGACGTACTCGTCCTCGCCCGTGCACCTCGAGTCGAGCTGGCGGCCGACGCGCTTCGTGCGCTCGGTCCTCGAGATCGACAACCGCCCCATCGCGTCACACGAGCGGTGGTCGCTCGACCAGTGGACGCCGCCGTCCGAGCCGGCGTATCGCATGGGCGGATATTTCGGCGCGTACGTCGCGGTCGCCCTCGCCGCGCTCGCCTGGTCGCGGCGACGCGACGTGGGCATCGTGTTCGGCGGCGTGACCGCGGTGGCGGCGCTCGTCCCGCAATCGCACGAGCTCCGTTACTACATGCACTGGATGCTCACGCTCGTCGCGTTCGCGCTCGTGGTGTGGGGCCGGAAGCGAAAGCTCACGACCGCGCTCGTCGCCCTCGGCGCGCTCCTCGTCGTCGGCTGGTCGACGGAGTGGGGCTACCTCTACCCATCGGGCTCCGGCTTCGAGGCGTTCCTCGCCAAGCGCGTCGACCCGGCCCTCATCGACGTGCCGCCGGGGACGCGCGTGTGCCTGGAGAGGCCCCCGTTCACGGTGCTGTACGCCCCGCTCTTCCACCCCGGCCGGGACTACACCGTCCAGGAAAGGGCGGTCGAGGCGGACTGTCGCTAGATCTCGCGGGCGCGCTCGATCGCGACGGCGCGGGCGAGCTCGGTGAGCCGCTCCTCCTCTTCGCGGCGCCGGCGGCGATTCACGAGGGACTCGCGCACGAGCCAGATGACGGTCGGGTAGATGACGAAGTCCACGCCGCGGCCGATGCCGACGGCGGCGGCGAGGCGGCGCGCGATCTCCGGGAACAGGATCAGCACGGCGCCGCCGGCGAACACCGTCAGCTGCACATAGAGCAGGCGGCGATTGCGCGCGCGCGTCACCCAGTCGTGAATGAAGAGCGCGACGAGAAAGGCGACGAGGAGGACCGCCGCGACGGTGACCTCGGGCTTCATCACTCGGGGCTCCCGAAGAGGAAGCCCTGGAAGAGATCGACGAGGATGGCGAGCGCGCCGCCAGCGGTCTGGCCCTTGGCGAGGGTCTCCGCCGTGTAGCGCACCGAGACCGGCACCTCGACGAGCTTCAGCTTCGCATTCGAGATCCGCCGCGTGAGCTCCGTCGCGTGCGCCATGCGGTTCTGGCGGAGGCGCATCTTCACGATCGCCCGCGCCGAGAACGCACGCAGGCCGTTGTGAGCATCGGAGAGGACGAGGCCGGTGGTCCAGCGCTCGAAGATGCGTGCAAGCTGCAACAGGACGCGCCGGGTGAAGGGCACGTTCGAGGAGCCGGCAAAGCGATCGCCGAGCGCGACGTCGGCGCCGTCCGCGATCGCCCGCGCGAGCGCGACCGCGTCCTCCGGACGGTGCTGTCCGTCGGAGTCCATCGTCACATAGGCGTCGAACGCCGACGGTCCGCTCCACCTCTCGTGAAGCGCCAGCCGGCGCGCCGTCTCGATCGCCGCGCCCTGCCCGAGGTTCACGGGATGACGCGCGAGCACGACGCGGACGTTCTCGGCTCGCGGAAGGGCGCCGGCCTCGACGGGCGAGCGGCGACTTCCGTCGTCGACCACGAAGACGGTGGCGTGATGCTCGGGGCCGAGCTGGTCGCCGAGCTCGCGAAGGGTGGACGCCAGGCGCTCTCCCTCCTCGTAGACCGGCATGAGCACCGCGAGCCGCACGATGCGGCAGCCTACCAGAGCCGCCCACCAGGGTCCGGGGGCTGGTCGCGCGCTGTCCCCAGGTTGCCCCCGCGCTGGGGCCCCCGAGCGGTCTCAGCTCGAAGCCGCATCGCGAATTTTCAGGGGATTTCGCGGAGCGCCGGCCCACACCCGCGGTTATCCACAGGTTGTTCTTCCGGGGTGTGGACAGCGACACCGAAAGGTCACCGAGTCCCTGCGAAACCGCAGCGCGCCCGTCACCCACCAAGCTCGACCGCGGCGCGTTTCCTTGCCGCACGGGGGCGGCGGCGGCATGGTCGGCCGTCTTGAGCGTCGTCGTGTTTCTCGGGGAGCGCTTCGTCGATGAGGAGGACGCGCACGTCTCGCTCTTCGATCGCGGCTACCTCGTCGGGGAGGGCGCGTTCGCGACGATGCGGGCCTATCGGGGGCGCTGCTTCCGCGCGGAGCGGCACCTCGCGCAGCTCGCGCGCGCAGCGGAGGCGTTCGGGCTCCGCGTCCCGGCCGAGGCACTTGCGCGCGCGAACGAGGCGGCCGCTCGCGCGAGCGTCGAGGACGCGCGCGTGCGCGTGACGGTGAGCGACACGGCGTTCTCCATCGTGGCCGAGCCCCTCGTCGCGCCCAGCGAGGGTGACTACGCCGGCGGCGTGGCGGTCGTCACGGTCGAGGCGCGGCGCGTACCGCCCGCATGCTTCGACGGCGCGATGAAGTCGCTCAGCTATGCGCCGTCGATGCTCGCGCAGCGCGAGGCGCGCGCTCGCGGGGCCGCGGAAGGAGCTCAGCTGACGCTCGACGGCGCGCTCGCGTGCGGTGCGGTGTCGAACCTCTTCGTCGTGCGCGGCGACGAGCTCGCCACGCCGTCGCTCGACTCGGGCTGCCGGCCCGGCGTGACCCGCGAGGCGATCCTCGAGCTCGCGCCGCACGTCGGACTGCGACCCGTCGAGCGCCGCGTCGCGCCCGACGAGGACATCGACGAGGCCTTCCTCACGAGCTCGCGGATCGAGGTGCTGCCGATCGCGACGCTCGACGGCCGGCGGCTCGGCGGCGCCGCGCGAGCGCACGCGCTCCGCGTCGCCTTCCGGGAGCTCGTCGCGCGGGAGCTCGCATGACCGTCGTCGAGCTCTCCGACCTCGTCACGCCGGAGCGCTTCCGCGCCGCGTTCGCCGGTCCCGGCGTGTTCGTGCTCGAGGACGACGCCCAGTGCCTCATGAGCGCAGAGCCGACCGAGATCATTCGCGTGGACCGGCGCGACGGCGGAGATCCGTTCGAGCCGCTCCGCCGGGCGCTGTCGACCGTCGCGGGAGGCCCGGCGTCCAGGTCGCCCTTCCCCTTCCCGTTCCGCGCCGGCCTCGTCGGGTACGTCGGCTACGAGTGCGGACAGCTCCTCGAGCGGATGCCGAACCGCGCGCGGACGTCGCTCGGGCTCCCGGACCTCGCTTTCGGCCTCCACCGCTGGGTCATCGGCACACGGGGCGGCAAGAGCTGGCTCGCCACGCTCGACGAGCCTGGCCACGTCCTCGAGCGGCTCGCCTCCGGCGGGACCGAACGAGCCCGCCCCGCCCACGCCGGGCGCCGCGCCGAGCCGCGGGCCTGGCTGAGCCGCGAGGAGTACCTCGCCCGCGTCGCGACCGCGAAGGAGCACATCCTCTCCGGCGACGCGTTCGAGATCTGCCTCACCACCGCGTTCGACGTGCCGTTCGAGCGCGCGGAGGCGTGGGCCCTCTTTCGCGCCCTCCGGCGGCGAAACCCGGCGCCATTTGCCGCGTTTCTCGAGCTCCCAGAAGCGACCATCGTGTCGTCGTCGCCCGAGCGCTTCCTCTCCCTCGACGGAGACCGCGTCGCCGAGACCCGTCCCATCAAGGGCACGCGTCCGCGCGGCACGACGCCCGAGGAGGACGCGCGGCTCCGCGAGGAGCTCCGCGCCTCCGAGAAGGACCGCGCGGAGAACGCGATGATCGTCGATCTCTCGCGCAACGACCTCGGACGTGTCTGCGAGGTCGGCTCCATCACCGCGCCCGACCTCTACGCGGTGGAGAGCTACGCGACGGTGCATCAGCTCGTCTCGACGGTGCGCGGCAAGCTCGCCCCCCAGCGCGACGCGCTCGACCTTCTCCGCGCCGCGTTCCCGCCGGGCTCGATGACGGGCGCGCCGAAGATCGAGGCGATGCGCATCCTCGAGGCGCTCGAGCCGGTCGAGCGCGGCATCTACTCCGGCGCGCTCGGCTGGATCGACGCGTCGGGGACCATGGACCTCTCCGTCGTCATTCGCACCGCGATCTGCGCGAACGGCCTCGCGCGCTTCCACGCCGGCGGGGCCGTCACCGCCGACTCCGACCCCGCCGCCGAGTACGCGGAGATGCAGCAAAAGACGCGGGCGCTCCGGGAGGCCCTCGGATGACCACGCTCATCGTCGACAACTACGACTCGTTCACCTGGAATCTCTTCCAGCTCGTCGCCGCGCTCGGCGGGACCCCCGTCGTCCTCCGCAACGACGACCCCGCCATCCGCTCGATCACCCCGGAGCGCGTCATCCTCTCCCCCGGCCCCGGCCACCCCGACGACGAGCGGCGCGTCGGCCTCGGGCTCGACCTCCTCCGGGGCGCGCTCCCGATGGGCGAGGTCCCCGTCCTCGGGGTCTGCCTCGGGCATCAGGCGATCGTCCGGGCTTTTGGCGGCACGGTCGTCCGCGGGACGCCGGTCCATGGCAAGCAGAGCCTCGTCGAGCACGACGGGAAAGGCCTATTTTCCGGGCTGCCACGGCCATTTCTGGCCATGCGCTACCACTCCCTCGTCGCCGGGGAGATCCCTCCGGACCTCGAGGTGACGGCGTGGTGTAAGGACGGAACGGTGATGGGCGTTCGTCACCGGAGGAGGCCAATCTTCGGAGTACAGTTTCACCCCGAATCGATCGGAACCCCGCACGGCGTCGACCTTTGCCGTGCGTTTCTCAGCGAGCGGCCCGAGCCGCGACCTCATGAGAAAAGAGACTTCGTATGACCCGCCGCTCGCTGCCTGGCCTCTCCCTCCTTGCGCTCCTCCCGCTCACCATCGTCGCCTGTGGCGGCGCGGATGCCGGCGCGCCCGCGCGGACGGCGGCGCCCCCTCCCCCGCAGGAGGCGCCCGAGCCTCGGACGGTCGAGGAGGCCCAGAGTCAGATCGCCAGGGCCGCGGACGAGCTCGCCGGGCGCGCCCTCTCCGTGAAGGCAGCGGACGCCGCGCCCAGCGCGCCCGCCTCCGAGCCCCCGAGCGGCGGCGCGAAGACCGAGTACTCCGCCGACGCGTACGCGAACCGGTGCGAGAACCCCTGCCGCGCGCTCGCGTCGATGAAACGGGCCGTGGATGCGCTCTGCCGCATGACCGGCGAGAGCGACTCGAAGTGTGTCGACGCGCGAAAGACGCTCGCCGACAACGTCGGTAAGACCGCCTCCTGCAAGTGCTCCGGCTAGGGCTTCGGCTCGGCGGCCGACGGCTCGGGCGGAGCGAGCGAGGTCGGCTCCGTCGATTTACCGCCCACCGCGTCGAGGACCGTCGCCACGAGGAGGTCGCTCGTCACGTTCGTCATCGCGCGGAAGCGGCCCAGCAGCCAGTCCACCGTCAGCAAGACGGGCAAGCTCGCGAGCGGGAGGCCCACCGACGAGAGCACGAGCGAGAGGGTGATGAGCCCCGCCTCCGGCACGCCCGCGATGCCCGCCGCCGCGAGCGCGCTCGTCACCGCGAGCTTCGCCTTGTCCGCCGTGCCGAGCGAGATCGCGTTGATCTGCGCGATGAACAGCGCGGCCACGACCTCGTAGAGCATGATGCCATCGTTGTTGAAGTTCGTGCCGACGCACGCCGCGAGCCGCGCGCTGTCGTGACCGACCTCGAGCTTCTTCTCGAGTGTGGCGAGCGTGACGGGAAGGGTCGCCATGCTGCTTCCGGTCGCGAACGCCGTCATGAGCGCCTGGCTCGCTGCCTTGAAGAACGCGAATGGTGAGCGCCTCGCCACCACCACGATGAGCAGCGTGTACCAGCCGAGCACGTGGATCAGCAGACCAAGCGTGACCGTCCCGACGAGCGCGCCGAGCGCCTTGAAGATGCCGAACCCGGTGGTGCCGACCACCTTCGCGACCACGCAGAACACGGCCACCGGCACGACCGCGACCACGCCGTGGAGGATGGTCGTCGTGAGCGCGAATCCCTCCTCGATGAGCTTGAAGAGCGCCCCGCCATGGCCGCGATTGCGCATGCTCCGGAGCGAGACGCCCACCATGACCGCAAGCACGACGATCGTGAGCACCTGATTGTCGACGAACGGCTTGGTGATGCTCTCGGGGATCAGGTCCTTGATCGCGTCGAGGATCGCGAACTTCGGCGCCTCGGCCGGAGGCTTGGCCGCCGGCGCCGAGCTCTGGCTCTGCATCGCCTCCTGGAACGCGGTCACGTCCGTGCGCGTCCCGGGCGACACGAGGTCCGACAGGCCGATCGACAGGACGCCCGCCACGAACGCGTTCACGACGCAGATGACGAGCAGGATCGCGCCCTTCTTTGCCGGGATCTTCGCGCGGCAGAAGGAGTCGACGATGGCGAGGAATACGAGCGGCGTCGCCAGCGCTTTCAGCAGCTTGATGACGAGGAGGCCGATCTCACCGAGAACGGCCGCGTTCTTTCCGAGCGCCAGCCCGACGAGCGCGCCCAGTGCGATCGCGGCGATCAGGCGCGCGACGAGCGGAAACCGGGGCTTCTTCTCGGGCGTCTCCGCGGCTTCGCTCACGCGGCGTGGATATCACAGCCTCAAAAAACCGAGCGCCTCGAGCGAGCACGGGGGGAATGCTCGTTCGAGGCGCCCTCATCCGAGCCTGCACGGCGAAGCCGTGGAGACTCGGGAACTCCTGCAGTTCAGGGGCTCAGATGCCCGACCTCACGAGGAGGTTGCGGTCGTCGTCGCGGCCGCCGTCGCCGGGCGCTCGGCGCGGGCGCGAGCCCAGCGCTGGATGGTGCGGCGATCGATGCCGAGGGCGGCGGCGGTGTGGACCTTGTTGCCACCGAAGCGGCGGAGCGCGTAGTCGACGTACACGCGCTGGAACTTGTGCATCGGGACGAGGTTCTCGGCCGCCTCGATGAGCGCATCGAGCGCGTCCGGGGTCGCCTCCTTCGGGAGCGGAGCCGAGCGGCGCTGGACGACGCCGCTGTTCGGCGACGTGGCGAGGCTCGAGAGGGGCACGTCCTTGCGGGCGACCTTGCGCTTGAGATCGATGACGGAGAGGAGCTGCTTGATCTGGATGCCCGCGAGCTCCGCGTTCGCACCGACGATCGAAGCGCCGAGACGCGCCGCCTTGAGCGCGAGCTCGTTCGAGCCGCCGACCACGAGGACCGAGCCGCCGACGATACCCTTGCCAACGATCTCGAGGACTTCGTCCTCGCCCATCGCGGAAGCTGCAACGACGATCAGATCACTGCCCGCAATCGCATCGAGCGCCGAGGCCTTCGACGCGGCACGACGGATCGACGAACCTTCCTCACGAAGGAGGTTGTCGAGACCGAGGGACTTGTCGCCTTCGATGACGAGAGACTGGAAGCGGGCGGTGGGAAGCGACGTTGCGTTCACTTGGGTATCTGCCTTTCTTCGCGTCGAACCGAGCGGCTCACCGAGCGGCTCTTAGCGACGAGGTTGCCCGGCCTCGAGCACCGGGTATGCCATCCGCGACGTGCAACAAAAGGCCGCGAAATCACTGCGATCCGTCACACTGTCGAGCTATCCAGCCTGTGACAGACTGCACCGGTGCCACGGGGCATTGGGGCAAAAGGGCACAATGCCGCAGGGAACCATGTCGCACCCGGCCCATCGTGCCGCGTCCGGTCGCAGATAGCGGCGAGGTCTCCGCGGGCCGGGGAGGTCTGCGATAGGGTCATCCCATGAAAGTCGCGACGAAATTCGCGCTCGCCTTCGTGGCGATCGGCCTCCTCAGCGTCGTCGTGTACTCGTCGGTCGCGTCGAGCCGCGAGGTGAGCCAGCTTGCCGCGACGGTCACCGAGGACCTCGCGGGTCTTGGCGAGACGATGTCCGCCTCCGTCCTCACCGTCTGGGAGCGCGACGGTGAAGCACGAGCGCAAGAGCTCGTGGCTGTCCACGACAGGAGCACCGAGGGCATCGACGTGCGCTGGGTGTGGCTCGACGTCGATCCGGCGAGCGCGTTCGCGCCGCGCGCGCCTCACCTGACGAAGCGGCTCCTGCAGAACCAGCCCGCGACCTGGGTCGCCGACACGCCGAACGGGAGAAAGCGCGCGTACGCGTACACGCCGCTCATCCGCCCGAACCAGCGCCCCGCCGCCCTCGAGTGCTCGCGCACGCTCGTCCGAGGGTCCGAGGTCTTCTGGTCCGAGATGCGGGACCAGCTCTTCTTCTCCACCATCGTCCTCGCAGGCGCCGCGGCGATCGCGCTCCTCCTCACCTCGTGGATCGTCTCACGGCCGCTCGCGCGCGTCGCGGAAGAGGCGCGCCGCATCGGCGCCGGCGACCTCTCGCACATTCCGGTCGAGGGCAAGGACGAGGTGGCGCTGCTCGTCAAGGAGCTCAATGCGATGTGCGACTCGCTCCGCGAGGCGCGAACGAACGCGGCGGAAGAGTCCGAGAAGCGGGTGACCGCGCTCGAGCAGCTCCGTCACGCCGACCGCCTGCGGACCGTCGGCACCCTCGCGTCGGGTATCGCGCACGAGCTCGGGACGCCGCTCAACGTCATCTCCATGCGCGCGAAGATGATCGCGAACGGCGAGGTTCCCGTGGAGGACGCTCCTGCGAGCGCGAAGATCATCCATTCGCAGACCGAGCGGGTGACGAAGATCGTGCGCCAGCTCCTCGACTTCGCGCGACGTCGCGTGCCGAATCGTACGGAGGTCGACCTCTACGAGCTCGCCGATCGGACGACGCAGCTCCTCAGCGCGCTCGCCAAGAAGGCGCGCGTCGACGTGAAGGTCACGCCCGTCGAGAACGTGAAGGTGAAGATCGACTCGGCGCAGATCGAGCAGGCGCTCACGAACCTCGTCATCAACGGCATCCACGCGATGCCGGACGGCGGCGACCTCACCATCACCGTGAAGGAGGAGCAGGCCGCGCCGCGCGATCAGCCCGACCGAGTCAAACGCTGCGCCGTCGTCGAGGTTAGCGACAGTGGTGTTGGAATAAGCGACGCCAATCTCGAGCGCATCTTCGAGCCCTTCTTCACCACGAAGGGTGTCGGAGAAGGCACCGGTCTCGGGCTCAGCGTCACGCATGGCATCGTTGCAGATCACGGCGGCTGGATGATGGCGACGAGCAAAGAGGGCGAAGGGAGTCGCTTCACCCTTTATCTGCCGGTCGAGTAGTCTTTCGGCGCGATGTCGACTTCTGCTGCGACCACTTCCGCTTCCACCCCCGCGACCTCGCCCGAGGTGCGACGCCGTGTCCTCGTCGTCGATGACGAGCCCGAGATGGCCAACGTCATCGAGCAGGCCCTCACCCGTCGTGGTTACCACGCCGTGCAATGCAACAGTGCAGACGCGGCCTGGGAGACGCTCGAGCGCGAGGACTTCGACGTGGTGGTCACCGACCTCAACATGCGCGGCATGAGCGGCGTCGACCTGACGGATCGCGTGGCCAAGAACCGCGTCGACCTCCCCGTCATCGTCATCACCGCCTTCGGATCGCTCGAGACGGCGATCGCCACCATGCGCGCCGGCGCCTACGACTTCATCACGAAGCCGTTCGACATCGAGCAGCTCGTGGTCGCGGTCGAGCGGGCGATCCAGAACAAGAGCCTCCGCGAAGAGGTGAAGCGCCTCCGCATGGAGGTCGCGCGTAGCAAGCCTGCGGACGAGATCATCGGCGACGGTCCGATGATGAAGAAGGTCCACGAGGTCGTCGCGCGCGTCGCCGAGACCGACGCGACCGTGCTCGTGACCGGCGAGAGCGGCAGCGGCAAGGAGCTCATCGCACGCGACGTGCACAAGCGGAGCAAGCGCAGCAGCGGGCCGTTCGTCGCCATCAACTGCGCCGCGATGCCGGAGGCCCTCCTCGAGAGCGAGCTCTTCGGGCACGTGAAAGGCGCGTTCACGGACGCGAAGGCGCCGAAGCGTGGGCTCTTCGTCGAGGCGAGCGGCGGCACGCTCTTCCTCGACGAGATCGGCGAAATGCCGGCCGGCATGCAGGCGAAGCTCCTCCGCGCGCTCGAGGAGCGCAGCGTGCGCCCCATCGGCGGCACGACGGAGGTGCCGTTCGACGCGCGCCTCGTGACGGCCACGAATCGTGACCTCGAGAGCCTCGTCGAGAGCGGTCGCTTCCGCGAGGACCTCTACTACCGCATCAACGTGGTGCACGTGGAGCTCCCGCCGCTGCGGGCGCGCGGCGGTGACGTGCTCCTCCTCGCGCAGCACTTCATCAACAAGATCGCCCCGCCGATGGGCAAGAAGGTGACGGGCTTCTCCAGCGCCGTGGCCGAGCGCCTCCTCTCTTACTCCTGGCCGGGCAATGTCCGCGAGCTTCAGAACTGCGTGGAGCGCGCGATCGCCCTCGCGCGGTTCGAGGAGCTCACGGTCGGGGATCTGCCGCCGAAGGTGCGCGAGTACAAGCCGAGCTTCGTCGTCGTCGCGACGGAGGATCCGTCGGACCTCGTCACCATGGAGGAGGTCGAGCGCCGCTACATCCAGCGCGTGATGGAAGCGGTCGGCCAGAACAAGACGCAAGCAGCGAAGGTCCTCGGCTTCGACCGCACGACGCTCTACCGGAAGCTCGAGCGCTACAAGCTCGGCGGCGAAGCGCCGAAGCCCGAGTAGGCCTCGCCCTCACGGGTCTGGGCGCTCATCCATCAGCTCCATGGCGTGCTCCCGCGTGTACCCCGCATCGAGCCCCATGACGATCGGCCGCGCGGCCGCGGGGTCGAGCAGCGCCATGGCGTAGACGGCATAGGCCTCGAAGCCGTCCTTCCACTGCTCGCTGATCTCCTTCGCGAGGGCGTAGGCCTTCGCCTTCTGCGCCGCCGAGACGTTCTCGGCGAGGCCGAGGTAGCCGAGGTTGGCGACGAGGTTCCGCTCGACACGGATGTCCTGGTCGAAGACGCCTTGCGTGTACCACCGCCGCAGCGCATCGATCGCCGCGTCGACGGCGGCGGGCGGGCACCAGTTGTGCTCGCTCCCGTCCGGCCGCCCGGCGATGAAGCCGTTGCCGTACTGCTTCCGTCCGTCGAGGAGCTTCTCGACCGCGACCTTGATCGGCCGGTCGCCTTCGTTGGCGAGATCCTGCGCCCAGCCGCGGCACTCGTCGGCCGTCGGCGGCCGATGCGTCAGCGCGAACCGCCCCGCGCGGTTCAGGTCGCGGTTCGGGTGTCGCTCGGCCTCGCGGGCCAGGGCCATCACCTCGCCGTCGCCGGGGTATTCCCTCGCGAGGCACGTGACGAGGCCGCCCTGAAGGCGCGCGCTTCGCGTCCCGAGCTGCCCCGTGCTCGCCAGCTTCGAGATCCGCGGACCGAGGTTCGTCTTCGCGCGATCGACGCGGCAAAGAATGCCTGCGAGCTCAGGGCCGTGGAGGTCGTTCACGGCCGTCATGCCCTCGGCGTGCACGACGAGCCGCGTCGCCAGGTCGATGTCCTCGCGGAAGAGATCGCGGTGGCGAGCGGCGTGATACGCGCCGAGCGCCTCCACCTTGGGGTCCGCGTCCTCCATGAACGCGACGAGCGTCGCGGCGTCCGCCCTCGTCACCTTGCGCGCCGTGTAGGCGCGAAAGGCTTCGCAGCTCTTGAAGCTCCCGTTCGTGAGCTCGCAGCGCGCGAGGACGTCCTTCGCGGCCGCGACGAGCGCGGGCGCATTCGCGGGATCGGCGAGACCCACCGGCCGCGGCGCCGAAGCCTCTGCCGGCAGAGACGGCGCCTCTCTCCTCGTGCACGCGCCCACCGCGAGGACGAGCGCGACGCCGGCGACGCAGCGCCTCATTCGAGACCAACTCGCTCCTCGAGGACCTGCATCGCACGCGCCTTCAGTCCCTGAATTCGCGCATCGCCGCCGTCCGCGCCGAACGCGGCGATGATCGGACGAGCAGCGTCGGGGTCGAGCCGCGCCATGGCCTCGAGCGCAAGGCCGTCGAAGCCATCAGGTAGCCGATCGTTGACCGCCTTCGCGAACCCAAACGCCTTCGCCTTCTGCTCACGAGTCACGTTCTGGGCGAGGCCGAAGTCTCCGAGAAACCAGAACCACCGACCGCTGTAGCCGCCCTTGAGGCGCGCCTGGTAAGCGGCGAGCGCCGCATCGATGGTGTCGGGCGGGCACCAGTTGTGCTCGTTGCCGTCGGGAAAACCACGGATGAACGGGTTCGAGTACTGCACCCAGCCGCTGAGGAGCCTCTCCGCCGCCGGCTCGGCCTCGGCCATCTGTTGCGACGCCACGTCCTTCGCCCAACCACGGCATTGCTCGATGGTAGGCGGCTTTTGCGTCAGCCCCCAGGCGGCCCCGCGCCGGACGAGGTCGGACGGGTCTCTCGTCGCTTCCTCCGCGAGCGCCCGCAGAACCGCATCGTTCGGGTTCTCCCGGACGAGGCACGAGACGAGACCGGCGCGCAGATCGTCGCTCCTCGCCGTCTTTGTGAGCTTCACGATTCGATCACCAAGCTGTGTCTTCTCGCGATCGATGCGGCAGATCAGCCCCGCGAGCTCGGGCCCGATCTCGTCGTGCTCCGGCAGCAGGCCCACGCCCTGGACCACGAGGCGCCGCGCCAGCTCCGGATCCTCTCGGAAGAACTGCGGGTGTCGCGCAGCGTGAAACGCGCCGAGCGCCACGATCGGCTCGTCGAAGTCCTCGAAGAGGGCGACAAGCGTCGTCGCGTCCGCCTTCGTGACCTTGAGAGCGCGATAGGCGCGCATGGCATCGCAGTCGGCGACGTAGTGAGCGCCGGCGACCGCGCACTTCGCGCGGACCTCTTTCACCGCCGACACGATCCGCGGTGAGTTCGCAGGGTCTCCGAGGCCGTGAGGTCGCGGGCCGCCCGCCGCGTCGGCTGTGGGCAGCGGCGGCGCCTCGGTCTTGCTGCAAGCCGCGGCGACGAGGGCCGCTGCGACGACCAGGATGGATCGCATGAGCCCTGGCGTACCAGAGCGCGAGGTCGATCTCGACCCACGCTTAACTCTTCGCGCGTCGCGCCGTTCCTTCTTCGCACGGGAGATAGATGCATCATGCATGCGAATTCGAATCCCCACTTCGGTTCGATAGTCAGTTAACGAAGCGAATACCGATATCCAACTACGAAGCCCTATGCGTAGGTGCGCCGAAGCTCTCCGGGTGAGCGTGAGACGGACACAGGTCGGCGCGCAGAGCCCGATCACCCGCATGTAAGTGGGCGTAGGAATCGATTCATTTCGCATACTTATTGCAATGAGACGGAATCTAGACGCACACCCTACGGGCACCGGCGAGGGCGTGGGGCCGAGGCGCGTAGCGGCGACGGAGACGGTACAGGCTGACACTCATTTTGGGGGTGAGCTGCCGAAATCTAAGTGAGACGAATTGAACCGCGTAAAAAGGTTATGTGGCGCCTGCCTCTACCCTCCGCTCGAAGTTCCTCCTCTCTTCCCTCGTTGGCCTCACGGCGCTGGTGAGCACGAGCGCCGCCTCGGCGTACTCGGTGAAGAAGACGAGCCACGGCGACCTCGTTCACTGGGAGGTCGACACGGTCAGCTTCACGATCGATCCGTCGGTCGATGCGAACGTCTCGTCCGGCGAGGAAGCCACGAAGACGGCGATGCAGTCGTGGAGCGGCACCGCGGGCGCGCCCGACATCCAGGTCATCCGCAACGACAAGAGCTCGCCCACGGCCCCGTCCTTCGACCGCAAGAACGGCGTGTTCTACGCGGCTGGCGGTTACGAGCCCGCGGGCCGTGCGCTCGCGATCACCGTCCTCACCTACGACAACGCGAGCGGCAAGATCCTCGACGCGGATGTCGTGTTCAACGGCTCCTACCAGTTCCGCGTCCTCGGCCTCCAGCAGCTCGACTCCGCCAAGCTCCCGACCCTCGCGGGCAACAAGACCGACGTGGTCTCCCACGAGGATGAGGCGGACGAGGGCGATCTCGACTCGATCTACGACCTTCACCATGTCGTCGCGCACGAGCTCGGTCACTCGCTCGGCATGAACGACGAGATGGGCCGGAAGGACGCGCTGATGTACCGCTACACGGCGCCGAACGACGCGTCGCTCCGTGAGCCGGCGTCGGACGACCTCACGGGCCTCGCCGAGCTCTACGAGAGCTCGCCGAAGTCCTCGGATCAGGGCGGCTGCGGCAGCGACACCGTCGCGCCGAAGAAGCCCTCGCACACGGCCTCGAACGCGGCGATGTTCGCGACGTTCGGCCTCCTCCTCTTCCTCGTGCTCCGCGCGCGCAACGACCGCCGGGCCAAGGGCGCCTTCGTGCTCGCGGCGGCATGCGCCGCCGTCGCGCTCGTCCCGAACCTCTCCGGCAAGGGCGTCGCCCGCGCCTCGGAGCCGGTCTCCGCGATGAACCTCGGTCACGCCCGCGCGAAGGTCATGAACACCTCCGTCGCGATCGAGAACGGCCTCTTCAAGACGAGGTACGAGCTCGCGACCACGACCTGCCGTGCGAACATCTGCCCGAAGTCGGGCCGGGGCGTCACCTTTGGCGGCACCATCGGCAACATCACCCAGGAAGTCGGCGGCTACTACGCGCCGAACAACGGTGATGAGGTCAACGTCTCCTTCGCGAAGATGCCCTCGCGCCTCACCCCGGTGAAGTCTCCCCTCGCCGGCCGCATGACGACGATGAGCGACGAGCTCGCCGACGTGAAGGTCGTCACCCTCGCCGCGAAGTGAGCCCGCGCCCCACGTAGACAGGACCAACTCCCATGAGCCTCGCATCGCGTCTGCTGCGCCCCTTCGCGCTCGTCCTCTTTCTCGGCGCCGCCGTCGGCTGCTCCGCCGACGTCGAGGACGAGCCCCCCACCCAGGTCTCCGAGGCGCGCCTCACACGGATCAAGGAGGCGTTCAAGAGCTCGAAGGCGGAAGACTTCAGGCCCATCGAGCC
This sequence comes from Labilithrix sp., assembly GCA_046351255.1. GTDB lineage: Bacteria > Myxococcota_A > Polyangia > Polyangiales > Polyangiaceae > Labilithrix. Next base: position 232,245 of record JAXLYU010000015.1, on the reverse strand, counting down.
CGTCATCGATCAGGCGACGATCACGGGATGGAACGTCGATGCGCGCGACGTGCAGTCGTACGTCTTCATCGTCGATGACACGAACGTGTACGTCGTGAGCTTCGAGGCGGACACCAAGGCCGTCCTCGAGGGGGCACCGCCGAACGCGGCGAACCCTCACGAGTCGTTCCTCCTCTTCTTGGATCCCACCGCCGATACCACCGCGCTCACGAGCGCGGCGCTCTACCGCGAAGATACGAAGGAGTGGGTGCAGGCCGCGACGCGCGTCACCTCGGAGACGCATCCGCCGCCACCGTCCGTCGACGGCGGCGTCCCTACCCTCGCCCCGCCCATCGATGCGGGGCCTGACTCCTCGCTCGATGGTGGACCGGACGCCTCGCTCGACGCGAGCAGCGATGGCCCCACCGACGCAGGCGTCGACGCTCCCACCGATGCGGGCGCCGACGCGGACGGCGCGACCGACGCCAAATCCGACGCGCCGACCGACGCCGCGACCGACGCCCCCAAAGACTCTCCGTGAGTCCGTGAGGGAGGGCGTCGCTCGCGAAGCGCGCTCAGTCTCCTTGCCTCGGCGCCACGACCGCATTACGTCGCGCCCATGGGGAAGCGTACTTGCCTTCTGGCATGGGTCGGCGCGGGGTTGGTCTCATGCGGCGGAGGCGAGAGCTCCGGTGGTGGTGGCGCGGTCACCGGCACGATCGCAGGGACCTGGGATGTCACGACCATCGGCGACGATCCGGCGAAGGCCGGTAGCCAGCTCGTGATCCAGAACGACACCGTGACGGGCACGATCATCGACAAGGACGAGGGCGACGATCCGGGTGATCACTGCGTCCACTCGAAGAACCGCGTGAACATCGAGTTCAAGTTTCAGGGCAACGCGATGAGCGGCAGCCTCACCATCATCAGCGAGTGGACGAACGGCGGGAGCGGCGGCGGCTCCTACTGCCCGACGAGCGACAACCCGCGCCCTTACACGATCACGGGCACGCGGACGAACGCGGGCGCGAACGCGGACGGCGACTGGGAGATCACGTTCTCGGACAAGGATCCGTTCATCGTCTCCATCGCCGGCAACTCCGCCAAGGTGTGGGACAAGAAGGACAAGCTGAAGGGCAAGGACCCGCACCTGAACGCCGTCGTCATCGGCAACTCGGCCACGACGTCCGGCGACGACGATCTCGGCTTCGCCGCGTCGCGCCGCTGATCGACGCCGGAGAACGGATCGCTACTTCGTCGCGGCAACCGTGACTTCACGAATACGCATCAAAAGCCCCCTTTGGTGGAACGTGTCGGGCGCCACGAGCCACGCACGGGCACCGTGCGCTTGAACACGACCAGGCTGTGCGATGGCAGTGACAGGCGCGCCCCCGCCTCGAGCGTCGCACCATCGCTCAGCGTGTCTTGTGAGGTGTCGATCCGGCACGCCCACTTCGCGCCCCACTCGGCGCTCGGCAGCGTGAAGGTCACGTCGTCGTGCGAGCCGTTCAGGAGGATGAGGAACGTGTCGTCGATGACGTTGTCGCCCTTCGCGTCGCGCCAGTCGAGCGCCTCTCCGGAGAGGAGCAGCCCGATGACGGCGCGCTCCGGCTGGTTCCAGTCGGAGCCCTGCATCTCGCGCCCGTCCACGCGAAACCACGCGATATCCGGCAGATCGCTGCCCGCGACGCGCTCGCCGCGGAAGAAGCGCGGGCGGCGGAACACCGGATGCCGGCGGCGGAACGAGATGACCTCGGAGACGAACGCGAAGAGGCGCTGGCGATTGGCGTCGAGCTTCCAGTCGAGCCAGGAGATCTCGTTGTCCTGCGCGTAGGCGTTGTTGTTTCCGTCCTGCGTCTTGCCGATCTCGTCGCCGGCGGTGAGCATCGGCACGCCCTGCGACAGGAGCAAGCTCACGATGAAGTTGCGGACCTGGCGCGCGCGAAGCTTCAGCACCGCCTCGTCCGTGGTCGGGCCTTCGACCCCGCAGTTCCAGGCCTGGTTGTCGTCCCAGCCGTCCCGATTGTCCTCCCCGTTCGCGAGGTTTCGCTTCTTCTCGTACGTGACGAGGTCGTGGAGCGTGAAGCCGTCGTGGGCGGTGATGAAGTTGATGCTCGCGTGCGGGCGGCGCCCGTCGTCCTCGTAGAGATCGCTCGAGCCGGTGAGGCGGAAGCCCATGTCCGAGACGACCGCGCGATTGCCGGTCCAGAACTTCCGCATCGTGTCGCGATAGCGACCGTTCCACTCCGTCCAGAGCACGGGGAAGTTGCCGACCTGGTAGCCGTTCTGTCCGAGGTCCCAGGGCTCCGCGATGAGCTTCACGTTCGAGAGGACCGGGTCCTGGTGAATGATGTCGAAGAATGCGCTCAGCCGATCGAGCTGCGAGCCGACCTCGCGCGCGAGCGTGGTGGCGAGGTCGAAGCGGAAGCCGTCGACGCGCATCTCGGTGACCCAGTAACGCAGGCTGTCCATCACCAGCTTCAGCGTCTGCGGGTGCACCATGTTGAGGCTGTTGCCGCAGCCGGTGTAGTCCTCGTACGTCGCGCGATTCTTCGGGTTGAGCCGGTAATACGTGGGGTTGTCGAGCCCGCGGAGCGACACGTGCGGGCCGAGGTGATCGCCTTCGCCGGTGTGGTTGTAGACGACGTCGAGCACGACCTCGATGCCCGCCGCGTGCAGACGCTTCACCATCTGCTTGAACTCTCGAACCTGGCGGCCCGGCTCGCTCGCGAAGCGCTGGTCGGGCGCGAAGTAGCCGAGCGTGGAGTAGCCCCAGTAATTCACGCGCCCGCGCGCGGCGACGGAGTGCTCGTTCATGCACTCGTGGATCGGCAGGAGCTCGACCGACGTGACGCCGAGCGTCTTCAGATGATGAATGATCGGCTCGCTCGCGAGGCCGAGGTACGTGCCGCGGAGCTTCGCGGGGACCTCGGGGTGGGTCATCGTGAGGCCCTTCACGTGGGCTTCGTAGAGCACGGTGTCGGCCCACGGGACGTAGGGGTGCGCATCGTCTTCCCAGTCGAAGCGCTCGTCACACACGATGCCCTTCGGGATGCCGTGCGCGTCGTCGCGCGTGTCGGCGACGCCGTTCTCGCCGAACGCAAAGACGGGCGCCGAATAGTCGATCTTGCCCTCGATGGAGCGGGCGTACGGATCGACGAGGAGCTTGTTCGGATTGAAGAGGAGGCCGCGGCTCGGCTCGTAGGCGCCCTTCGCGCGGAAGCCGTACCGCTGGCCGGGCTTCAGCCCCGCGACGTAGCCATGCCAGATGTGCATGGTGTGCTCGCGGAGCGGGATGCGCTTCTCGTCCACGTGCCCCTGGTGCTCGTCGAAGAGGCACAGCTCCATGCCCTGGGCGTGCTCGGAGTACACCGCGAAATTCACGCCCTGTCCGTCGTAGGTCGCTCCGAGGGGAGCGTGGCGGCCGGGCCGCATGATGCGTTCCATGAGGGAGCGCGCATTACATCACAGACACGCGCTCCAGTGGCCCGAAGCGCCGTCTTTCGCGGACCACCATTCTTCGTCGAATTCGTGGCTCGGAGGCGGACGAGGAACGAGACGGAGGATCCCGCACTCGAGGCCGAGGTAAAGGACGCCGTCCTCGGCGCGGGCGAGCGAGTTGATACGCCCCACATCGCGCGCCATGTAGTGGAGGTTCTCGACCCGTCCCGTCTCGTCGATCCGCACGATGAAGCCCTGCGCGTAGGTGACGAGGCGGCCGTGGTCGTCGAAGACGACCGAGCTCGGCTGCACGGGCAGCGTGGCGATGAGGCGCGGGACGTACTCGCCGTAGCCGAGCCGATCGAGCGCGACGACCCCGCCCAGCCCGAGCCGGGCCCTTCCCACGCCGAGCGCGAGGATGGTCCCGGACGGCGCCCTCGCGAACCCGACGAGGCGGGCGGACGAGATGTGGAGCCGCGTCTCGCGCCTGCCCTCGAAGAAGACGTCTCCTTCGAACGCGCCGGCGTACGCGACGATGACCCCGTCTTCCTCGCGCAGCACGCGCCGCTGCCCGATCTGAAACTTCGGCGGCACGCACTCCTCCTCCGGCAGCGGGTCGAACGCGGAGAACGGCTCCGCGATGACGCCGTCGTGCTCGTCGAGGCGCACGCGTATGGGGCACTTCGGATCGGGCGCGAGCTCCTTCGGTGCGGGCCCCCACGTCTTGACGTAGCGGGGCGATCCGGCGCACGTGGGCGGCGGCGGATCCTGGCCCGCGAGGAAGCATCGCCGCTCGAAGTGAGGCTCGTAGACGGGGTACTCGAGGTCCTCGTGGAGCGGAGGGTCGGGCGTCTTCGCCTGCCGCGGGCGCGAATCGCACGCCGAGACGAACGCGAAGCCGAACACGGCCACCGCCAGCGAGCGCATCGGCCATCCGACACGCGCCCGGGCCGCGTCTTGGGTCCGAGCGGCGGGCGTTGGCAGTCACGAGCTCTCGTCCTAGGATCGATCGTGCGTCGCAAGGCGCCCGGCCATGCGCGCCACCATCCTCCGAATCTGCATCCTCCTCGTCGCGTGCTCCCCGTTTGCAGGCGAGGCCGGCGACGGCGACGCGCCTCCGTCCGGCGCCGGCGCGTCGACGAAGGACGGTGGCGCGTCCAGAGACGACGGCGCATCGCCGCTGCTCCCCGATGGGGGGACGAGCCTGCCTGACGGAGGTTCGTTGGAGGTCCCGCTGGCGTGCGCGCGCGCCACGCTGACTCGCAGCATGACGTTCGACGCGGGGAGCGGCGGGTGGGACCCGCTCGGGGCGGTCGACCCGATCGACGATCCAGACCGGCGGTCGATGGTCGGTCATTTTCGCTGGGCGTCAGACGTGATGATCTCCGATCGGTCGACGGTGCGCGTCCAGGCCCCCGTCGCGGCCGACCCCGAGTGGGCGCGTGTGGAGTGGGACGCCACGACCCTGGAGGCCGATCCGTACGCGTGCTTTGGCTGCACCCTCGGTCTGATGGAGCGCCTGAGCGACAACCTGACGGAGCGAGGACGCGCCTACCTCGCGACGCAGTTTGCGCCCTTCAACGAGAAGAACGGGATCTACGCGACGCTCGACGCGTTCTGGCAGCCGTTTCCGGAGAAGCTCCATCGGTCGACGGCGCTGGGTCGCTACGACGCTGCCTGGCATCACTACACGTTCGAGATGATCTTCCATCACGAGGTGGAGGCACCGACGCTCACGCTGCGCGTGCTCGTCGATGGGGTGCTCGACCGGGAGCTCCCCCATCAGCGGTGGGTCCCGAAGGTCGACGGCATCACCTCGAGCTGCGGCGTCCTCTACCAGGAGCCCGTGATGAACGGGGCGACCGTGGAGCTGAAGATGGACAACATCACGCTCACGGTCTGCCCCCTCTGAGCGGCCGCCCGCCAAGCCTCGCTAGAAGCGCCCCGACTCCTGCGCGAGCTTCTTGATCGCGTCGAGGCGCTCGCCGAGCTTCGCGTCTTCCGCGAGCTCCTCGAGCGGCCGCGGCAGACGCCACGTCCAGTTCTCGGGCCCGACGTAGCCGGGGAGGTTGATGCGGGTCTTGTCGCCGAGGACCTCCTGCGCGAGCAGCAGCGTCAGGTGCGAGCGCGCGGAGAAGAGGAGACGGATGAGCGCCAGCTCGCGCTCGGCCTCGGGGAGATCGAGCGCGATGCCCGCCTGCTTCGCGATGCGTTCACGCTCCCAGTCCTCGAACTTGTACCACCACGCCGTGATCGGGAACGTGTCGTGCGTCGACCACGTCGCGACGCTGAGCTCCGGATACTCCTTCACGTCGCGCGGGACGAAGTTCTCGTCGCGCTCCCACGGGAGGACCTTGTAACCGGGGAGCTCGAGACGACTCATCGTCTCGCGCGCCCAGTCCGGGATCACGCCGAGGTCCTCCGCGATGACGGTGCCCTTCCCCGCCGCCTCGATGACGGCGCGGAGCAGGCGCTCGCCGTGCTCCTTCTGCGCTGGCTCCTCGGGGCCGGGATCGAAGTAGCCCTTGGCGTCGGGCTCGTTCTTCTTCACCCACTGGCGGAAGAAGCCGATCACGTGGTCGATGCGGAAGCGATCGAAGAGCGTCGCCTCGTGCTTCGCACGCGCGCGGAGCCAGGCGAAATCGTCCGCGTCCATCTGCGGCCAGCGATAGGCGGGCAGACCCCAGCTCTGACCGTCGGCGGAGAAGTCGTCCGGCGGCGCGCCGAGCGAGAGGTCGATGCGGAACTGCTCGCGATGCGCCCAGATGTCCGAGCTCTCGCCCCCGATGATGAAGGGCATGTCGCCCATGAGCACGACGCCCATCGCGCGGAGCTTCTCGCGCGCCGCCGACCATTGCTCGTGCGCGACCCACTGGAGATACATCTCCTCGAGGACGCGCGAGCCGAGGCCGCCGTCGTCCTTCGGCGCCGCGCCGATCGCGAGGATCTCCGCGCTCCGCTCCTTCTCGTTCTCGGGCCAGGTCGACCAGCCGTAGCCGTCGTGCGAGCGACGCAGCGCGCAGTAGAGCGCGTGATCGTTCAGCCAGTCCTTCTCCTGCGCGCACCACGCCTCGAACTTCGACTTCCGCTCCGAGGCGGCGCCCTCGCGGAGGCGAAGGGCGGCGGCGCCGAGGACACGACACTTCAGGCGGCGGACGGTGGCGTAGTCGACGGCGCTCGACTGGCGAACCCGCATGAGGCTCCCGACGCCCTCGTCCCCGAGCACCGCGCGTGCGAGGCCGGGATCGGCCTCGGGGACCGACTCGACGTCGATGTAGATGGGGTCGATGGCGAAGGCGGAGAGCGCGCCATAGGGGCTCGTCTCGCCATCCGCGAGCTCGTGCGTGGGCAGGACCTGCAGCAGCCGCTGGCCCGCACGGAGGAAAAACGCTGCGGCGGCGGGGAGATCCGTGATCTGGCCGATGCCCCAGTCCGAGCGGGACCGGATGGAAAACAGCGGAATCGTTACCCCGGTGAGCCTGGCTGACACGGCGCTCCTCTCCCATTTGCTACGAAATTTCGCAAGGGAGTCGTAACTCTGACCTGAGGTACGGGTTCGCGCCAACCCCACGGGAACTTTTCCGGTCCTCTGGCAGACTATGGGCCTGTGCGTGGCGCGCTCGGGCTGACACTGGGGATCTCGCTGGGGCTCCACGTCGTGGTCGCCGGCGCGATGCTTCATCGCCGCGGCGCCCCGCCCGCGACGGAGCCGGCGGCTGACCCCGCCCCCACCCTCGCCGGCGAGACCTTCGAGCTCCCCGCGCCCGAGTCCGTCATCGCACCTCTGCAGAATGCTTCGCCTTCCCCGGAGGTCGATGGCGTCGAGGCCCCGTCCGCGGACGGCGACGCGCCCGCCAAGCCCACGCCGAAGCAGCCGAAGGGCAAGAACAAGCAGCTCGCGTCCAAGGCGGGGCGCCCGAGCGGCGGACACACCGCCTCCGCGGAGGGCGATCCGGCCGGGACCGGCGGCCCCGCGCTCTACGGCGCCGTCGGCGATCGCTCCGCGGCGGACGTCGCGACCGCGTTCGTGCGTGGCTTCCCCCAGGCAGCAAGCGCGGACCCTGCGTGGAAGTCAGCGGCCATCGGCTCGGCCGGCGACGTCGATCTCGTGCTCACCATCGACGAGAGTGGTCACTTCGTCGGCTCGCAGGTGGTCGGCTCACCTTCGCCCGCGCTCGCGAGCGGCATCCATCGCACGATCGCGCTCATCAAGGGGCGCGCCTTCACCGCGAAGGGCAAGACGACGAAGCTTCACCTCAGCGCGACCGTCGCCTCCGACCAGGTGCACGATGGCCTCCACGGTGACGTGTTCGCGATCGGCGGCAGCTTCGCCGGCACCGAGGGCAACGCGTTCTTCGCGCTGAACATCGGGCGTCGCGTCGACGTCCGCGTTCGCGCGAGGTGAGCTACCTCTGACACTTCACGTCGCCCGGCCAGCGCTCGCAATGCGCGTCGACCCGCGTCTTGTACATGCAGCCGCCATAGCAACCCCCGAACGCGAGGACGGAGAGGATGATCCCGAAGACCGCGAGGTAATCCCGCGAGTTCTTGCTGAGCGACAGGATCGCGAACGTGATCGACAACCCGAACAGACCGAGCGTGAGGCCACCGCCCACCGCCAGCGGGTAGATGAACATCATCGCGTACGCCCACGCCATGCAGTACCAGCCGGTGGCGAACGCGCACGCGAGCTGGAGCGCCGCAAAGACGACGGCAAGGACCGCTTGCGCGCGCCCGCTCATGGCGCTGGCGGGATCGACTGCTTCTTGGTGTAACCCGGCCGGACGCGCTCGATCATGCGATAGAAGCTCGGCCTCGCGACGCCCGCGAGCTCCGCGGCCTTCGAGATGACGCCCCCCGCGCGGTCGAGCACCTGAGGAAAGTACTCCTCCTCGAACCGATCCATCACGACCTTCTTCGCCTCGTGGTACGGCAGCGTGGAGAGCTCGATCGCGGCCGCGCGCGCCTGGGCCTTCGTCTCCATGAAGAGGTCCTCGCCGGTGCCGAACACGGCGTAGCGCTCGACCACGTTGCGAAGCTCGCGCACGTTGCCGGGCCACGCGTACGCCATCAGCATCGACGCGAAGTCCGCCGGGATTGTCGCCTCGGGATCGCTCTTCAAGCGACGGAGCATCGCGGTCGCGATCGGCACGATGTCCTCCGCGCGCTCACGGAGCGCGGGCACCACGACGCGTATGACGGCGAGGCGGTAGAAGAGGTCATCCCGGAACTCGCCCGCCCGCGCCGCCTCGGCGAGGCGACGGTTGGTCGCGGCAACGATCCGCACGTCGACGGGGCGCGATTTGTTCGAGCCGACCGGCCGGACCTCGCGCTGCTCCATCATGCGAAGGAGCTTCGGCTGCAGCTCGAGCGGGAGCTCGCCGACCTCGTCGAGGAAGAGCGTCCCACCGTTCGCCTCTTCGACGAGGCCCTTTCGCGCCTTGTCTGCGCCGGTGAACGCACCGCGCTCGTGTCCGAAGAGCTCGCTCTCGATGAGGTTCGCGGGGATGCCACCGCAGTCGGCGACGATGAACGGCCCTTCGCGCCGGGGGCTGTTCGCATGGATCGCCTGCGCGAGCACGTCCTTGCCGACGCCGCTCTCGCCCTCGATGAGCACCGTGAGCTCGGACTTCGACGATCGCTCGAGCTGCGCGAAGAGGTGGCGCATCACCACCGTCGCGCCGATCGCCTCCCCGAACCGGTCCTCGCTGCTGAGCGGCAGGACGATCGAGTCGGTCGAGATCGTGAACGCGAGCGTCGTACTGCCGATCGTGAGCGCGGCGTCGCCGGTGAAGGTCACGTCGTTCACGCGGACGCCGCCGAGGAACGTGCCGTTCTTGCTCCCCGGATCGCGGACTCGCACGCCGCTCGGCTCGAGCGTGATCCGGAGGTGCTCGCGCGAGACCGCCGGGTCCGTAAGCCTCAGGTCGGCGCCGTCACCGACGCCGACCGTGAAGGACACCTGCGCGAGCTTCACCTGTCGCCCCGCGTCCGGTCCCTTCGCGACGTGGATCGTCGCGGCGCGAACCTGAAGCGAGGACTCCCCTAGCCCGATGGTGCTTATGTCCACGATCGGAGCATACGCTCAGAACTTGCGGTCGAACCACACGTCGAGCACCGGGACCGAGCGGCCGTCGCTCATCGTCGCGGCTCCCCGCTGGCGGATCGCGCCCGACGTGAGCCTCTGGTTGGTCGGCACGTAACGGGTCGCGAGCGACTCGACCCCGCGCGACTCGAGCGTCTCGAGCTCGCCCGCGTCCGTACGGCCGTCGTGGTTGCGATCGAACCAGAGGCGGAGCGTCGCCCAGACGCGATCGTTGCGATCTACGACGCCGTCGCCGGAGTCGTCGACGTGCGACAGCGCCTCGAAGCCGTTCGAGCTTCGCTCGTCGGTGAAGTTGCCGAAGAGCTCCGTCGCGCCGTCGACGAGGCCGTTGCCGTTCGCGTCGCGGACGAGGAACGGCGTGTCGTTCGAGCTCACCCAGCTCATCGCGTCGCGCGAGCCGTTCGCGTCGATGTCGAACACGTCCTCGCGCGCCTTCGAGAGCGAGACGCCATTGCCGGAGAGGTCGAGGACGAGCGGCGACGCGTGCTCGTCACAGCCCGCGTGGCCCGAGCCGGACGGGAAGCCCGCGCGGCCCTCGTCGTCGGCGGCGATGAGGATCGGCGAGGAGGCCCGCGCGTAGACCTCGCCGGTCTTCTCGTCGTAGTAGGCCTGCATGAACCCGACGATGCCGCAGCCGTCGCCGCCGAGCGTGATCGCGTTGAGGATGTTGCGACCGGTCGGGAAGTGACCCGCGCCGCCCTTGATGCCGCGGTCCTCGTCGCTCTTCGGGACGATGTCGACGCCGCACGCCGCAAGGCTGCCAAAGCGGCCGTCGCCGCCCATGACGATGGCGTACTCCGTCGTCTGCGTCGGGATCTGGCCGGCCTGGACCGGGATGTGGACGTGACCGTCCCCGTCGAGGAGCGACTTCTTGATGGCCGCGAGATCGGCGCCCTTCACCTCGAGGAGGACCTTCTTCGAGTGGACCTCGACGAGCGAGAGCGACGTGCCCTCCGCGACGGTGGCCTGGTTGAAGTCGACGCCGATGTCGCTGCACGACCGGCGGATCGCGATGTTGCCGAACTTGAGGCCCTTCGAGCCTGCGAAGTCGAGGTCGAGCGCGAGGTCCTTCTTCGATCCCTCGTCATCCTTCGCGTCGGGCACGCTGTCCGTCTTGCTCGCGGTCGTGATCGTCTCGCCGGTCGCCTCCTCGTCCTCCGTGTCGGCCGTCTTCTTCTTTGAGGACTTGGTCTTCGCCGGCTTGTCGTCCTCGTCATCCGAGGACGACGCCGACTTCGTGCCACCAAGCTCCGTGACGGGCTGCTCCGCGCACGCGACCGAGCCCATCGCCATCATCAGCGCCGCCAACATTCCCACCGAACCGAGCTTGGTCATCATGCAGAGGACCTGAAGCAGTCGGCGTGCCGCTGTATTTGGCCAGATTCCGGGCACTTACAAGCGTCCCGCCGTTTCACGCCCGAGACAGCTCGTTGCTCCACGATCCCAGATCAGAGGAGATCAGATGCGCGTGTGTCCTACCTCTTGGGCGGCCGCCCCCGACGATCACTTGGGATCGGACGACGACACGAGGCGCCGGAGCTGCCAGGCCTGGAGACGCGTGGTGCTCTCCGCGCGGTGATACGCGCTGCGGAGCGCGCCGATCACGACCGCGGGACCGATGATGCAGCCGAGCCCCGCCGAGTAGAGCAGCGTGGTCGTCTTCGCCTCGGGCATCGCGAGCACGGTCGAGTGGATCGTCATGCCCCCGTCGATGAAGCGAACCGTCTCGGGGAAGATGCCCCAGCGCTGCCCGAAGACGCTCACCGTCCACGCGAGGCACGAGGTGCCGATGACGAAGAGGCGCGCCTTCCACGGGCGAATGAGCGAGAAGAGGGCGGCGTGTCCGACGATCAGGATCGGGACGAGCAAGTAGGGGCCGTAGAGCCATGTGAGGAGCGCGCTCGTGACGACGCCGAAGAAGCACGCCGTCAGCAGCGGCGGATAGCTCTTCTTGAAGATGGTGAGCACGCCGAAGGCGAGGGCGAACGGCCACAGGAGGTGCGTCATGACGAAGACGTACGAGTCCTTCACTCCGAGCTGCCACGTCACGAACGCGTGCGCGTTGATGTAGCCGTACACGATCACGGCCGCGATGCCCGCGTTCTTGAGGTTTCGCTGGAGATCGACGGCGAACTCCCGCTGCACCTCCGGCGGGATCTCCTGCGGCGGAGTCGTGAGGAGCTTCACGAGCGTGGCGAGGGCGGCGCGGTTCTCGGGATCGAAGGCGAGGGCCTTGCCGACCTCTCCGAGGGCTTTCTCCCGGGAGTTCTCCGCCCCCGCGAGCGTCTCGCGCGCCGCCTCGCTCGCGAGCTCGGCGTGCTTCCGCGCAGCCTCGCGGCGAAGCTCGACGTCGCGGTCTCCGTCCAGATAGGCCTCGATCGCATCACGCAGCGCCTTTGCGGACGGCAGTCGGTCGCGCGGGTGAAAGCGCGTCGCCTGGTAGCAGAGCTCCTCGAGCTCGGGCGGCACCTCGACGTGTGGCGCCCGCACGCTCGCGCGTGTCTCGACGCCCTTGGCGACCTCGTCGAGCATCGCGTCCACGTCCTCACGGATGGGATGGAGGTGGAGACCGGTGAGGATCTCGAAGAGGACGGCGCCGAGCGCATAGACGTCGCTCCGCGCGTCGACCTCGCCGCCCGCGGCCTGCTCGGGGGCCATCGTGGTGAGCGTGCCCATGACGCTCCCGACGCCCGTGACGATGCCGACCTTCGCGTCGATCTCGACGTCCGACGTCCGGCGCATGATCCCGGGATCGTCCGGCGTCTTCGCGACGCCCCAGTCGAGGAGATAGACCTCGCCGTAGGCACCGAGCATCACGTTGGTCGGCTTGATGTCGCGGTGCACGACCCCACGCTCGTGGGCATAGTGCACGGCGGCGCAGAGCTGACTGAAGGCCGAGAGCAGCTTCCGCAGCGACCACTCCTTGGCCTCTCCGTCCCGCCGCTCCGCCAGCACCTCCGCGAGCGACTTCCCACGGACGCGCTTCATCGTGAAGTACTTCTTCCCGTCCGCGCTCGTGCCCACGTCGTAGACGGGCACGATGGCGGGATGCTCGAGCTGGCCCTGGACGCGAGCCTCGCGCTCGAAGCGGGCGAGGGTCTCGGCGTCGGTCTCCTCCTCGTGGAGCTGCTTCAGCGCGACGTCGCGACCTACGGTGTGGTCGCGCACGAGGAAGACGGTCCCCATCCCGCCCCTGCCGAGGACGCGGCCTCGCTCGTAGCGCTCCCCCTTCCCCGCCGTGGGCACCGCGCGCACCGGCGCGATCTCGCGCTCGCTCTCGCTGGCGCTGTCACTTGCGCTCGCGCTGTCGTTCGCGCTCGCGTTCGGCGGTGCCTTGACGAAGGTGACCGTTTCTTCGGTAACTGCCACGCTCGGAGCGTATCAGTCGCAGGCACCCGTCGACTGACCGGACGTGGGGTCGACGCAGGGCGCGCAGACGTGGTCGCCGTCGCAGGAGGCCTGATCGAGGAAGAATCCCTTGATTCCGAGGTGCGTGCAGCGACTGACGCACGCGCCCTGGTAGGCCTTGCCGAGCAGCTTGATGGTGCCGCTGCACGACGGACGCCGGGTCGTCCGGCCGATGTCCTCGGTGGGAGCGCAGAGCTCGGCGCCTTCCTGGCAGCCTTCGGCGTCCAGGCGCTCCTTCTGGCTTGCGTTCGTGACGGAGCTCTCGGGCACGCACTTGCCCTTCCCTTCGCAGCAGGCGGCGAACGTCCTCGGCTTCTCCTTGGGCGCGTCGCAGGAGACGGAGCTGCAGGCGCCGGTATCCGACCCGTCGGTGGGACTGAAGCAAGGCGCGCAGAGCTCGTTCGCCTCGCAGGTGCTCTGCGGGAGGAGCCCCTTCTTGGCGGCGATGTCCTTGATGACGGTCGAGAGGCAGCGCCCCTCCGCACCCGCCACGGACACGCACGTCGGAGGCAGGAATTTCCCCGCGTTCGCGACGGATTTCTCGGGCGCGCAGAGCCCGCCGGCGCAGGTGTCGAGGCGTGACCGCTGTCCTTCCGGTACGAGGCTCGGGGGCACGCAGCGTCCGCCGTCGCCGCACGACGCGAACTTCGACGTGTCGATGGGCGCGCCCTTGTACGGGCACGTTCCGCCGTCGTCGCCGCTGCTCGTCGCCGGCTCGCTGCTCTTGGACGGCTTCTTCGGTCCACACTTCTTCTTCCCCGAGCTGGAGCTCGAGCCCGACTTCGAGGACGCGCCGATCTCGCACACGCCGGTCGGCTTGTTGCCTTCGAGGGGGTTGATGCAGGGCACGCAGCGCTCGTCGCCGCCGCACACGTCGCCTTCCCCGCGGTCGAGGACATCCTTCTTCTCCGCGACTCGCGGTATGCAGAGGCTCATGCAGCGGCCGTCGCCGACGATCGACTTGCACTGCTTCGGCGCGGCGCCGCCGCTCTTGATGAGCGAGTCGGGGACGCAGACTCCCTTGTCGCAGGCCGCGAGCTGACTCGAGAAGCTCGCCGGGATCTGGTCGCTCGGCACGCAACGCGCGGCGCCGCCGTCGGTGCACGCGCATGCGTCGAGCGACGCGGGATCGAGGCCGGAGAGCGAGCCCGCTCCCTTCGGAGCGAGCGTCTTCGTGGCGTCGTCGGAGTCCGCGTGGTCTTCGTCGGTGCGGTCCTCTTCGACGCAGTCCTCGTCGTCCTCCTGCGCCGTGTCCTCGGACTCGTCGGCGTCGGTCTCGGCGTGGTCGGACCGGAAGCTCGCCTGAGGCTCGGGCGGCGAGCACGCGACGATGAAGAGGACGGAGCCGACGAGCGAGAGAGCGACGCGCTTGAGCATGGCGACCGCTCATCAAGTCCCGCGCCAGCGTCCGGGCCTCTCGCGCGAGCTCAAAAACATCCGCGTTTTCTCGCAATTGCCGGAATTCAGGTCCGTTCCTGACGTACTGAGGCCTACACATGCGTCGGCTTCAGAGGCCCCCATGGTTGTCGCCGCGCGATGACAGACATCGTCGCGGCGCCCGCCTCGACCGTGGAGATCGACGCGAATGGGCGACCAGCATCGAGCGGCGCGCACCGTGCCGTGTCTGGCGTTGTGCCATGAACAAGACCATCGCCGGCGCTCGCCTTCCGTGTCCTCACCGCCGCCGTCCACGGGTCGTCGCCGGAGTCGGAGCCGACGACTCGAAGCCCGCTCCGTGCAAGCCGACCGCCGCCGCGACGTGGACGATGATCGGCGGCCGGGCGCCGGGCGGCAAGGCGGAAGGAGCTCCCGCCGCGCGGGCGGACTCCGTCGAAATCCTGTTCAACCCCCTGGCCCGGGCCGGCCAGGTGGCCGGCACGTGCCACCCCCTCCGCCGCACCGCCCATTTCATGGTTGGCTTGCCAACCATTTTTTTGGGCCTCCCGCGAGGGGGAGGTGCCCCCCCGCGCCGGGGCGATGGTGGCACGTGGAGTGCTCGTGCGGCGGGCATGCACTCCATCGTCTTCCAGGCGAAGCGCCTGCACCTACGGACCGTCGCGTTCGGGCACCTCGTGCTGCGCAAGGTCAAAGGCATGACCGCCGCGCGCTTCGATCTCCTCTGCCTCGTGCGTCAGGCGTCCCTCTGGCGCGACGTCGGCGACCCGCGGACCAATGGGCTCACCAAGGGGATGACGCAGCTCGAGATCACGCGGCGCCTCGACCTTTGCCGGACGACGGTCTCGAAGATGCTCACCCGCCTCGAGCAGATGGGATGGGTCCGCCGCGTCCGCGACGCGATCGACAAGCGGAAGAAGCGCGTCTTCTTCACCGACCTCGGGCTGCGCCAGACCGCCCACGCCATGCGCATCGTCTTTCGCCAGCGCAAGCTCCTCGCTCGCTTCGAGCTCCTCGCCAAGCGCCTCTGGCCCCACAAGAAAGACGTCGTCATCGCCCTCCACGAGTTCTGGGCAGGGCTCGACCGCATGGCCGCCGCCTTCGCCGACATGTCCATGGTCCACTACCACATGGGCATCGACGAGCCCGCCGGCTGCGAATGGCCCGAGACACCCAAAGGCGTCTGGTTCCTCGCCGAGCGAGCCCAGCGATGGACGAAGCCGCCCCCGCCGCCCGAGCGATGGCCCGCCCGGCCATGGATCCCCGCGCGGAACTGACGCTCGCGACCGAGACGGCGACGGCGACGGCGCAGGCTCAGTCGGCGAGCTTCAGGCCGATCGGGAGGCCCTCGCCGAGGATCGCGACGCGCTCCTCCTGGCTCACCTCGGCGAGCTCGCGAACGGACTGGATCCACGCCGGCTTCGCGTTGACCGCGACGAGACGCTTCTCGACCTCCTTGCGGAGACGATCGTTGACGTCGCGGGCGCGATCGCCCGTCATGCGCGCGAGCTGAACGGCGGCATGCGGGGCGGTCGCGACCGACTCCCACTTGAGACGGAGCAGACGCTCGAGCCAGGCCTCCGCGTAGCGCGGCGGGACCACGTGATGGAGAGAGGCGTAGACGGGAACGCGGCCGCCGACGCGGCCGATCGCGGTCCAGAGGCGCGCGTCGTCGTTCGACCACGTCTTCTCGATGACCCACTCGCCCAGCTGCGCGCGGCGCTCCGCCGGGGCGCGCTCGAGCGCGGCGAGCATCACCAGCGCCTCGCCGCCGTCTTCCGGGACGCGCTTCGGCTGCTTCAGCTTCGCTTCCTTGGGAGCGACGAGCGGATCCATCGCGTCGCGGAGGGCGATCTGCATCGGCTCCGTGAGGCCGCCCGCCATGCGGCGCCACGCGATGAAGAACTGCTGCCAGCCCGCCGTCTCGTCGGGGAAGCCCAGGCGGCCCTCGAAGAGCGGCCACGCCCGCTCGATGCGCTTCGGATCGCCCGGATCGCCGAAGCCAGGACGCATGCAGAAGCCGAGGAGGAGCCAGAACGCGCGCTCGTGATGCGCGGTGCGACGGCGCGAGCCCGTGTTCGTGAGGAGGCGCTCGGCGAGGTGACGGCACGTCTCCATCGTCCACGTCAGGCGGTCGCCGAGGATCTTCTCGAGATCGCGGAGGACATCCTTCACCTCGCGAGGCGAGGCGTCGCTCTTCTTGCCGAAGACCTTGTCGAGCGTGACGCTGGCCTCCTCGAGCTTCGGCGACGCGGTGGTGGAGGTCGGCGCGGCCGGCACCAGCGACGGCGGCGCGAGCGACGCCGGCGCCATCGACATCGACATCGCCGGACGCGCGCCCTCGCGGAGCGCGAACTCGAGACGGAAGCGGCGATGCGCGCCGCCGACCTCGACGCAGGCGAGCTCGAGCTGACCCGTCGTCTGGAGCTCACCGCCGAGACGCACGCGAACGCTCTGCTCCTTCGCGCTTCCCGTCAGGTGCGCGACGACCGGAGGGAGGCGCTCGTACGTGCTCTCGCCGCCCGGGGCGAAGGCCGACGCAGAGTCGCTCTCGCCCGCGCCCGCAGGGGCGATCGTGACGACCGCGCCCGCCGCGTCCTTCGCCAGGTCCGTCGCGTAGAGATCGAAGCGGACGCTGCGGCCGACCACGAGGTCGAACGTGCGCCCCTCCGCTTCGTAGCGCTGCCCCTCCTTCGCGCCGCGCGGAAGGATGCATACCGCACGGTTCTTCTTTCCGGCCTCGTCCGCGACCGCGACGTAGTAGCCGAACGCGGCGCCGCTCTCGATGCGCACGCCGAGTCCGCGGCGCGCGAAGCCGTAACGTACCGCGCCGCAGGCCACCGCGAGATCGGGATCGGAGACAGGGAGCATCGCCGCCTTGTCGCCCGACCACGAGGTGAGCGCGTTCTTCAGCGCGGTGACGATCGGCTTTGCGTTGAAGACGCCGCCGTTCAGGAGCACCGCGTCCGGCGCGCCGCTGGGCAGCTCGCTGGCATGACGGGCGAGGAACTGGCGGATGTGACGCGTGACGGCAGGGTCACGCTCGTACGGGAGGCCGAACGCGACGATCGCGCCTCGCTTCGCGGCCACGGGAGCGTCGCCGACGCCGGCGGGGAAGAAGCCCTCGAGGACCACCTTCTCGACCTCGTCACGCGTGAGGACCGTGCTGCGCGCGCCGCCGACCAGGCGTGAGCCCTTGCCGAGGAGCGTCACGCGCGCCTCGTTCACGCGGTTCGACTTGCTCGAGAGGATGCGCTCCTTCGCGTCGCGGCAGGCCAGGACGAGCTGCGCGAGCTCGCTCGCCTCGAGCGAGCCGCTCGGCGAGATGCGGGACTCGGCCAGATGAGCGAGCGCGAGGTCCATGTTGTCGCCGCCGAGCAGGATGTGCCGGCCGACCGCGACGCGGCGCACCGTGAAGCCGCCCTTGTCCTTCGGCGCCCACGCCACCGCCATGAGTGACAGGTCCGTCGTGCCGCCGCCCACGTCGCAGACGAGGATCTTGCGCTCCTCGGTCGCGTCGCGCGGCACCACGTGCTCGCGGATGGCGTCGACGTCGCGCATCGCGTCGTAGAACGCGGCCGTCGGCTCCTCGAGCAGCGTGGGCTCGAGGCCCGCCGCCCTCGCCGCCTGGATCGTGAGCTCGCGAGCGACGTCGTCGAAGCTCGCCGGCAGGGTCAGCACCACGTCCTGCTCGCGCAGCGGCGCCTCGGGATGAGCCGCGTCCCACGCCTCGACGACGTGCGCGAGGAGCTTCGTCTCGGCCTCGACGGGCGAGAGCTTCGCGATGCGCTCGTGCTCGTCGGCGGTCACGCCCCACGGGAGGATGGCGGCCGTTCGATCGACGGCGGCGTGCGAGAGCCAGCTCTTCGCGGAGAGGATCGCGCGGCCGGCCACCTCACTGCCGCGACGGCGCGCGACCTCGCCCGTCACCCACGCAGGATCGCCCTCGAGCTCGCCCTTGACCGGCGCGTACACGACCGACGGCAGGAGGAGGAGGTCCTCCGTCTCCGTCAGCGTCGTGTACTGCTTGATCGCGAAGACCTCAGGGTCGGGCGCGGACTTCGTGCGTCGCGGGTCGATCGGCGCATAGGCAACGACGGTGTGCGTCGTTCCGAGATCGATGCCGACCACGAAGCTGGCGGTCACGACCTAGCTGCCCCCTTCGGAGCGGACCGAGAGCTCGACCTTCCAGCGCTCGTCCTTCTTGCGCGGCTGGAGGGGCACCGCTTCGAGGAGGAGCGTGCCGACCTCGGTGACGCTCGAGCGGAGGGTGACGGGGACCACGTCCCCCGCGACACGCCCCTCCGTGGGGAGATCCACCTCGATCGGCGCGAGCTCCTCGATCTCGCCCTGCTTCCAGCGCTCGACCGCGGTCCCGACCGCGTCCTTGCGGCGGACGGTCGAGCCGAAGAAGCGGAAGCTCACCTTCTCGCCGACGACGACGCCGAGCTCGCCGCCCGCGTTCGCGAGGTCGACGCTCGTGCCCTCCTCCATGCCGATCGGCGCGACGCAGAGCGCCGTGATCGGCGGCTCGAGGCCCGGGACGGCCGGCATCGCGCTCTCGATGCCCACGTAGTAGGCGCGCGCCGTGCCGCCGCGGATGCGGACGCCCTTGCCCTTGCGCGCGAGGCCATACGCGGCCGCGCCGCGCGCGACGGCGAGGTCGAGGTCTGCGCCCTCGAGCACCTTGGCCTTCGGCGCGCCGTCGCTCTCGAGCCACGCGTCGACGCACGAGCTGATGCGGTCACGCAAGATGGGCGCCTTCATCACGCCGCCGTTGAAGAGGATGCGTGTAGGATGCAGCAGCTTTCGAGGCTGATCCTTCGGGCCCACTGCGTCCGCGTGACGCGCGAGGAGACCCGCGAGGTGCTTCGTCACCGCTGCGTCCTGCGCGTAGGGCAGGCCGACCTGCATGAGCGCGGCGCGCGTACGGACCGCGGGACGGGCCGCGGCGTCGACCACGGGGAAGAAGCCGTCGATGATGGCGGCCTGCACCTCGTCGCGCGTGACCTCTGTGCGGAGCGTGCCACCGACGAGCTTCGACCCCTTGCCCGCGATCGCGATCTGCGCCGTGTCCGCGTTCTTCTTCTTGCCCTCGGTGGCGGTGGTGAGGAGGCGCTCCTTCGCGCCGCGTGCTGCGTGCTGGAGCGCGATCTTCTGCCAGCGATCGAGCTCGAGGGTCTTCCCCGCCTCCTCCGCCTCGCGCACCATCTTCTGCTCGACGACATGCGCGAGCAGGAGGTCCATGTTGTCGCCGCCGAGCAGGATGTGATCGCCGACGGCGACGCGCTCGAGGACGAGCTCGCCGCCCTTGTCGACGGCGGCGATGACGGAGAAGTCGGACGTGCCGCCGCCGATGTCGACGACGAGGACGACGTCGCCCACCTGCACTTCCTTGCGCCACGCGTCGCCGCGATCGGAGAGCCACGCATAGAACGCCGCCTGCGGCTCCTCGAGGAGCGTGAGGTCCTCGAGGCCCGCCGCGTAGGCGGCTTCCGTCGTGAGCTCGCGCGCCGCCGCGTCGAACGACGCCGGCACCGTGAGCACGACGCTCTGCTTCGTGAGCTGGAGCTCGGGGTCGCCCTTCGCGACGACGTGATCCCAGGCCTCGACGAGGTGCTCGAGGTAGCGCCACGACGCCTCGACGGGGCTGATGCGCTCCACGTCCTCCGGGGCGCCGGCGGGGAGGATCGCGGCGCGCCGATCGACCGAGGGATGACAGAGCCAGCTCTTCGCGCTCGCGATGACGCGCGCGGGCGCATCGACCCCGCGCGCACGCGCGTGCTCGCCGACGGCGTACTTGCGCGCCTCGTCCCACGGGAGCACCTGCGGTCCGTCGCTCTCGTGGGCGACGTAGAAGAACGACGGCAGGAGCTCGCGCGTGTCGAGCGTGCCCTGCGCCACGAGCTGCGGGATGCCGAGCATCACCGGCGAGGCGGCCTTCTCGTCCTCGTTCGCCGGGATGGGCGCGTACGCGAGCGCGGTGTGCGTCGTGCCCAGGTCGATGCCAACGACGTACTTCACAGCTCGACCTCCGCCTGCGCGACGACGCGCGGATCATGACCGGCGACCGCCTGCGGGAGGCGCACCTCCGTGGCCCGCCAGCCGCGGTGGCGAAGCGTGCCCGTGTGCGGGCCCTTGCCCGCGACGTTGCCCGTCAGCTTCACCTCGTTCGGGTTCGCCTCCGGCAGCGTGACCTTCACGCCCTCCTCCTCGGTGCGCACCGGCACGAGCGTGAAGTGCTCGCGCAGCGCCTTGCGGCAGCCCTGATGGACGACGCGCGCGGCGGCCCCGATGTCCGAGTCGCTGAAGCTCGCGACGTCCTCCTCGAGGAAGTCGACGAAGCGACCTTCGCGCTGGAAGAGCGAGAGGAGCTGCAGGGCGGCGTCCGTCGGCGGAGGCGGCGGAGGGACGCTCCGCGCCGGCTTCGGCTCCGGCTTTGGCTCGGGCTTCGGCTCATCCTTCTTTTCCGGAAGCGCCGGGGCTCCAGAGGCGGCCGCGGCGAGCTTGGCCGCGAGCTCCCCGTCGAAGAGAATGCGGAAATACGCGATCCACGCGAAGACGAGACGCGAGAAAAAGTGCATCGGGGCCACGGCGGGCACCCTAGTCCAACTGAAGGCGAGTCTCTACGCTCGCCTGCGCCGCCGGAGGGCCAAAATCGCGAGCGGAACCGCGGCGGACGCGACGGGAGCGAGGGGCGCGACGGGAGCGACGGGCGCCCCGGGCTGGCCGGCCGAGCTGCAACCGCCCGCGCCGGTCGCGGAGTCGTCGCTCGGGAAGGTCGTGGCCCGGAGGGACTTGGTCGTGAGGCCGGGCGGGAAGAACGCGCAGACGGCCGCGATGTCGTCCTCCCCGAGCGCGCGCTTGCCGACGACGCCGTTCGTCTCGCACCGCTCCTCGGACGTGCAGTAGCGCGGCGCCATGATCGAGTCGGGGTCGAGGCTGTGCGCGAGGCCCAGGTAGTGGCCGACCTCGTGCGTCAGCACGGCCTGGAGGTCGACCGCCTTCGCGGACTGATCGTCGTCCATCGTGAAGTCGCCGCCGAACGTGTTCACCTCGATGTCGGCGTACGAGACGATGCCCCGGTTCAAGCCGAACGCGAGGCCGGTCGCGGCGAGCACGTCGTCGCTGCCGTCGTGCGTCCACTTCTTGTCGCGGAAGTAGATGCCATAAGGCTCGACGCCTGCGTCTTCCGCCTCGTCGGCGGAGAGCCCGAGCGGCTTGTCCTTCGTGATCGGCTCGCCCTCCACGAAGCGGAGGGACGTGCGGCCCCGGTCGCAGTCGACGGTCTGCCACGCGTCGAACGCGGCGCGCACCGCCTTCTTCATCTCGTCGTCGTCGAGCTTCGACGAGCCCTTCGCGTAGATCCGGTACGGGAGCGTCGTCGTGTTCCAGCGCACCGCGATCCCGTCGTGGACGCAGTCCGGCTTGGTGTTCCGGTCGCACGTCTCGCCTTCGGCGCAGGTGGTCTGGCGGCAGAAGGCAAATGACGTCTCGGCGGCGAGCAGCGCTCCGAAGAAGACGGCGGCGGCGACCACGAAGCGCATACGGGAGGACGGGATGCAGCTTGGGTGCCAGCCGGGAAGCGCCGGTGTCCTCGAGAACCACGCGATTTCGCGGCCGCCGCGCTTGCCGCTTGGAAGCAACAGGCTCGACGAGCGGAGACAACAGGATCGCCGGTGCCCCGGTGATCGCGAGTGGCCCGCTCAACGCATCGTGGCGACGACGGCGATGACGATGCCGAGGACGACCGCGATCCCCACGCCGAGGACGAACGGCGAGAGCGCCCGCGGCGGGCCGTCTCCTCCCCACGCAGACGTGGGGCCTTTTGTGCTGCTCGGCGCGGGCTGCGTCTCCGGCATCGGCTCCGAGGGCGGCGGGGGCTTCGTGCTCACCTTCGATGGTGGCTCGACCTTGATGATGGGGAGGCTGCCAGGGCCGATCTCGTCGAGCGCGAGCTCGAGCGCCTCCCAGCGGTCTTCGCGACGTTCGGCGCGCGCCTTGTCGATGGCGTCGCCGATCTGCTTCGGGATCTCGTCGCGCGAGGCGAGCGCCGGGGAGCCGGCCTCGGGTCGCGTTCCGGTGAGCAGCTCGTAGCCGAGGACGCCCCAGGCCCACTGATCGCCGAGCTCGTCGTAGCACTCTTCGACCTGCGCCTCGGGCGGGGCGTACGTGAGGTCGGGGCCGTCGCGCTCGATCGACGCCTCGATGTCCTCGAGGGGATCGCGCTCGCCGCCGAGATCGAACTTGGTCCACTTCGCGATGCCGAGATCGACGAGCACCGCGGAGCGATCGGGGCGGATGAGGACGTTCTCGGGCTTCAGGTCGCGGTGCACGAGGTCGGTGCGGTGCATCGTGACGAGCGCGTCGCCGATCTGGCGCAGCCAGCGGAGCTTCTCCTCGAGCTTCACGCTCGGGTCCGCGATGAGGGCGCGGAGCGGCTTGCCCTCGACCATCTGCATGACCATGAAGCTCGTGCCCGCCGCCTCGCCGGCGTCGAGGACCTGGGCGATGTGCGGATGGTGCAGGTGGGTCGCGATGCGGGCCTCGCGCGCGAACTGCAGGCGGGCGAGCGCGAGCTCGTCGTCGGCGGCGTGGAGGATCTTGACCGCGACCGAGTGCCCTTCCTTTTCGAGGTCGACGGCCTCCCAGACCTCTCCGAGCACACCACGGCCAAGCAGGCGCTTGAGCCGATAGCGGCCGAGGTCCTCCGGGTTGGCCATGAAAGGGCCATGCTACAAGGTTGCCCTGGTCCGCGTCCTTCGGTAGACGATGTAGACCGCTTTTTCGCCGCGGCGAGCGCCAGCACCATGGCTCAGAAACGCATCCATCTCATCGTTCGGGGTCGAGTTCAGGGGGTCTACTTCCGCGCCGCTACGCAGCGGGAAGCGAAGCGACTGGGGATCACCGGCTGGGTCCGCAACCGGCCGGACGGCTGCGTGGAGGTCTGCGCCGAGGGCGACGAGGACGCCATCAAGGAGCTGGCGAGCTGGGCCAACCACGGCCCGTCCGCCGCCCGCGTGGACCACGTCGACGTCCGCTGGCGTGGATACACGGGAGAATTCCCCGAGTTCGCCATCGTGGAATGAGGAGCCCGCCGGGCGGCGTTCAAGGAGTCGTATGAAGCTTTCCCGTGCGGTTTTTCTGGCGGTCGCGCTGACGAGCGGAGCGGCCGCGGCAGAGACGGCGCCGGCCGCCTCCGCGTCCGCCGCAGCGGCGGCGGCGGCCGCGGAAGAGGCCGACCTCGGGAAGCAGCTCGCCCGGCTGACCGGCGACGACGCCCAGGCGCGGAAGGACGCGGCCAAGGCGCTCGAAGGGCTCGGCGCGGACGCGGTGCCGCCCATCGCGAAGGAGCTCGCGACGCTGCGAAAGACGCCCGCTGCCGGGCCCGCGGTGAAGCTCGCGACGAAGGAGGGCGGCGACCTCGGAGACGCCCTGGTCGCCACGAAGACCGATCCGGCGGCCTGGAAGCCGGCGGTGGAGACGGCGGTGCTGCTGAAGGCGCTGGCCCACGCGGGGACGACGCCGGCGGTGGCCGAGATCATCCGCGTCGCGGGCGACCACGGCGGCGCCTTCAAGCCCGAGGTCGCGCGCCAGCTCAAGGCGCTCGGCGACAAGGCCATCCCGGGCCTCATCCTGAGCCGGAAAGAGCCTTCCTCGGAGCTCCGGCACTGGGCCGCGGGCCAGCTCGAGAGCATGGGCAAGCGCGTCCCGGGCGACGCCGTGCAGACCAAGGACAACGGCGTGCTCGCGGAGACGCTGCGGGCGTTCGCGACCGTCCACGACATGGACGCGTTGCCGGTGCTCCTGTCCTTCGTGAACTCGGACCGCATCCAGGTCCGCGCCGCCGCGCGCGAGGCGATCGGGGGCTTCGGCCAGGACGCGGTGTGGAAGCTCCGCGAGGCCTATTCCAACGTGGTGGGCAAGCCCGCGCCGGAGACCTGGACGGCGGCCCAGACCGCCAAGGAGCTCTTCTCCGCGTACGACAAGCTGCGCCTGCAGGAGGTCTACGGCCTCCTCGACGAGGGCCTCGCCAAGGAGAAGGCGGGCGACATCGACGGCGCCGTCGCCGCCTTCGACAAGGTGCTCGCGCGGCAGCCCATGCTCGACCGCCGGGGCGAGATGGTCGGCGCCTACGTGGCCTACGCGACGAAGCTCGAGGAGACGGACGCCCCGAAGGCGCTCGCGACCTTCCGCAAGGCGCTGCGGCTGAAGCCAGACACGGCCCGCGCCCCGCAGATCGAGGCCGAGATCGCGTACCTCGAAGGCAAGGAGCTGCAGGGCCGCGGCGTGGCGGATCCGGAGCCGTTCAAGCGGGCGCTGGCGCTCGATCCGACGCACGAGAAGGCGCGCGCGGAGATGACGCGTCTCGAGACGATCGCCGAGGAGCGCGACTCACGCTTCCGCTCCTTCGCAGCGGCGGGCGCGGTCGTGGTGGTCGCCCTCGCGGGCATCTTGCTCTTCGGCGGGCGCGGTCGCGGCAAGCGCCGCGCGACCGCGTAGCCGGTCCGCGGCTTACTGGACGTCCTTCGGGAAGCAGCTGAAGAGGACCTTCACCTTCGCGTTCGGGTCCCCCTGCACCAGGTTGCAGGTGTCGGGGCAAAGCTTGATGCGGTCGCCCTCGATGTAGAACTGGCCCGACTGGCACGCGCTCAGGCTCGCGGCCTGCGGGAAGTCCTTCTGCACGGCGCCGGACGTGTAGCGGACCACCGCCGTCTCCGGATCGATCTTCGCGCCCGGCGGGTTCGCAGGGAACGCGTAGTCGCACGTGAGGGTGGCCTTGTCGATGACGCCGCGGGCCATCGTCTGGAACATCGTCGTGTAGTTGAGGCCGCACGTCGGGAAGCGGAGGCCGCCCGTGAGCTTGCTCAGCGCCTGATAGCCGATGCCGGGCTGCTCGGAGCCGGGCGAGCACTTCGCCTGGACGAGCGGCGCCTCGGGCGGGTGCGGCTTCGACGTGTCGATCGGATCGTAGCCGGCGAGGCCGACGATGCTGTGGAAGACGTAGTTGCGCTTCTCCACCGTGCCGAACTGCGGAGCGTTCGCGATGAGCGTGTTGTCGTAGAGCGCCGCCATGTTGGCCGCGCTGACCGGGTCGTCGACCTTGTCGTCGAAGGTCTTGCCGAGGCAGGTCGTGTTCGGGCGGTCGTCGGTCAGCACGGTGACGACCTTGAACGCCTGGGGCCGGAGGAACTCGCTCCAGCCCGTCAGGTGGTTGTTGTCGTCGTCCTTCGTGTTGAGCGTGATGAGCAGTCGGCAGAGCGCGTTGGTGCTCTCGACCGTGCTGTTGTGCTGGATGAACTTGCTCGTCTCCGCGGGCTTCGCCGGGATCGGCGAGCAGCTGGTCCCGCTGAGCGGAGCCTTCACGCAGATCTTCTGCGCGACCTGCCCCACCGCGTGCGGCCCGTGCAGGCTCACCATGATGAGGTGATAGTCCGTCCCGCTCGACTCGATGGTGGCGGCGAAGTTGTCGTTGATCTGCTTCTCGACCTCGCCGATCTCCTCGCTCATCGACTCCGAGTTGTCGATCAGGAAGATGATGTCGACGGGGCGCTTGCCCGGCGTGGCCTCCGCCTCTTGAGAGACGCACGCGGGCGGACGGCCGGCGTCCGTGGGCGGCGCCTCGGAGTCGTCCGGCACGAAGCCGGACGTGGCCCCCGAGCTCGACGCGCCATCGACGCCCCCCTCGAACTGCGAGCCCGCGGGCGGCTTGTCGTCGTCGCTCGAGCACGAGACGACGAAGAGCGTCCCCGCCGTCACGCCGAGCGTTGCACACGTAAGGAAGACCGAGCCGAAGCGAGCACCCGCCATGCCCTGCGAGCATAGCCCAACTTGCGGCCGCCGAGAGTTTTCCGACAAAAAGCGAAACGCGCGGAGTGCCGGAGCACCCGCGCGTCTCGCGAAGTCGGAGAAGGTGGCCGAGGCCACCCGCTCACGACGCGTCGACCGTCAGTTGGTCTTGATGTACGCGCGAGCGGACGGGAAGAGCGCAGAGCTCATGTCCGCATCGATCCACGCCCAGTGGTTCGCGCCCGCCGGGGCCGGATCCGTGTTCGTCGCCGGGAAGTACAGCGTGTCGCCGGAGCCGGCGCCGTCCCAAACGAGACCCTGGAAGATGAGGCGGGAGGCCGCCGCACCGAGGCCGAGGTCCGCGCGCGTGACGCGGAACTCGACGAACGCGTTCGTGGTGCCGAGGGCGCCGCCGAACTGGACGCTGAAGCCCGGGGAGACGAGCGGGTCGATCCAGGCGCTACCGTTCCACACGCGGACCTTGGCGGAGCTGATGCCATCCGCCGGGCGCATGAAGAAGTGGTAGTTGGTCGCGACGCGGTTGGACGTGTCGCCGAACTCGTCGGCCGGGAAGCCGCCGCCGCGCTGGTCGCGGTTGGTGGTGCCCGAAGCCGTGCCGTCGAGGCCGCCGAGGCCGCCGACGCCGCCCTTGACGTAGAACTCGACGTACTCGTTGGGCGAGGCCGTGAGCGCATCGCCCTGGAACGCGAAGTACACGTCCGTCGAGGTCCAGCTCACGAACGAGTAGTTGTTGTTCGTGACCGGGTCGCTCATGTCGCCCGTGAACGCGTGGTCGACCGAACCCCACTCGCCCGGATCCACCGAGGCGGGGCTCTCGTCGAGGCGGTTCTCGAGCGCGCTGAAGTTGTTCGTGCCGTCGATCGTCTCCGCGCGGCTGTAAGCGCCGAACGTGTACTGATCGTTGCGCGGCGTCGTGCTCGTGAAGCCGAGCTTGCAGGCGCGGGACTTCAGCTGGTTGATGCTGGTGCCGAGGCCCTGGAGCGCCGGAGGTGCCCAGGTGCCGTTGGCCGTGTTGAACGTGTTCGCGCCCGGAGAGGCGTTCGCGCCGTTCTGCGGGCCGTTGCTGCAGAAGACGTGCTGCGGGCTGGCGGGCGTGTAGCCGCCGACCGGGGGCGTGGTCTCGGTGCAGTCGGCCGGGATGTCCGTGCCGTCGGTCGAGTAGCAGAGGACGAGGCCGACCGTCGGGTCGTTCGAGCAGACGCCACCGGCGCCGCAGGTCGCGGACGTCGAGCAGGAGGCGCCCGCGGTGGGGCCGCCCTGGCAGGTGAAGCCCGAGCCTTCCGTGCCGTTGGCGATCGGGAGGGTGTTCTTGAACGAGATGTTCTTCGCGCCGCCGGACTGCGCGCCCGGAGCCGGGCTCACGCTGTAGGGCTGGATCGCGAAGTCGAACTTCGCCGAGGTGACGCCCGACGCCGGGTAGTCGGTCGCGCAAGCGATCGCCTTGACCGTCGTGCCGCTCGGGAGCGTCGCGTTACCGACGTTGATGTTCGTCGGGTGCGGGTCGCCGATGTTGATGATGTTGACCGTGCCGCCCGGGGCGGTGCACGCCGCGCCGTTGCAGGCCGGGACCGAGTTGTCCGTCGTGTAGCAGATGTGCGCGCCAGCGACCGAGAGGCCGGTGAAGAACGCGTTGTTGATCGACACGACGACTTCGTTGTGGCGGACGCCGGCGACCGGCGCCGGGTTGGCGGCAGCGGTGATGGTCGGGTCGGCGAGCTTCGCCTTGAAGTCGCCGGTGGCGACGTCGGACGGGAGGTAGCCCGTCTTGCAAGCGATCAGCTTGACCTGCTCGGCCGGCGCGCAGGCGCTGCCGATGGTGTCCGCGCACTCG
The DNA here is from genome assembly GCA_046351255.1 of Labilithrix sp. Classification (GTDB taxonomy): domain Bacteria; phylum Myxococcota_A; class Polyangia; order Polyangiales; family Polyangiaceae; genus Labilithrix. Next base: position 204,274 of record JAXLYU010000015.1, on the reverse strand, counting down.
TTGTCGAACTCGTTGATGAAGTTCGACGTGACCTGGTTCGGCACGCCGGTCGCGCAGGACGGATCCGACGCGGTGGGCGCCGAGTCACTGCGGCGGTAGTTGATGGTCGCGCCGGTCGTCACCGTCGCGAAATCGATCGGGGTGTCGAAGCCGACGAGCGTCGGGTTCGCCGGGGTGCCCGCGACCGGGGAGAAGGTCGGGGTCGCGACCTTGAGGGTGTAGGTCTGCGGCGTGGTCTTGCCCGGACCGCTGCCGACACCGGCGCGGCAGGCAACGGCCTTCACGATCGTGCCGGTGCGGTAGACGAGCGGCTTCTTGAGGGTCGCGTTCGTCTGGGAAGCCGCCGCCGTCTGCGCCGCCGTGGGCGTGCAGGTGGCGCCGCCGACGTTCGAGCACGGCGCGTACTCGCCGTAGCTGTCGAGCGGGTCGAGCGCGCCGCTCGGGAGGCCGCAGGCGCCCGTCACGTTGCTGCAGGTCGGCTCGATCACGTTGTTGATCGAGGTCGTCCAGCAGACGTGGGTCTCGGAGGCGTTCGGCGCGCGGGTGGTCGGCTGCGGCGTCACCGTGGTGAAGTCGAGGACCGTGTCATTGCTGAACGGACCCGCCGACGCCGGCGGCGTCGGGCCGATGACCGAGACCGACTGGTTCGGGTCGGCGTAGATGAGCGTGTGGCTCGCGGCCGGGATGTAGTCCGTCCGGCAAGCGACCGCGTTGATCGTGGTGAACTCCGGGACCGTCACGGTGGCGCCAGGGTTGACCTCGGTGCAGGTCGCGTCACCCGGGCAGGTCTGACCGCAGGTCACCGCCGGGGCGGCCGGGAGGGCGGTACCGGTGGCGGTGGAGTAGCGGATCTTCGCGCTCGCGGTGCCGGTGGGCGAGGTGCCCTGGCCCGGGAAGCGGGTGTCGAGAACGAACGTCTGCGAGCCGCCCGCGAACTTGTAGAAGTTCGAGGTCGTGGTCGGCTCGAAGCACGTGCCGGTCGGCGTCGGGCCGCAGTAGCCCGCGTTGGTGTCCGTCGCGCCGCCCACCGGGGTGAGGTTCGGACGGATACCGACCTGCGCGACCGTGAACGAGTACGTCGCCTGGACGATGTCCGACGGCGTGTAGTTCGGGGCGCAGTAGCGGACGCGGACGTTGTTGTTCGCGTTGGTCGAGAGCGTGACCGGGAAGTTGACGAGGTCGCCAGCGGCGCCAGGAACAGCCGGGTTGGTCGCGTCCGAGGTGTCGCACGCGCCGGCCGCCGTGCACGCCGGATCGGCGCCGAGGCGGTAGCAGGCGGTCGCGCCGACCGGGAGGCCGGTGACGGGGACGCCCGTGGTCGGGAGGACGAGCTGACCACCCGTACCCGTACCACCCGCGAGCGCGTTGAAGTGAACGCCGGTCGCGCTACCCGAGTTGTCCGTCTTCGTAGCGCCGGTGCCGTTGTTGGGCAGCGTGGTGCTGTACGTCGGAGCGGTGAGCTTGACCGTGTAGTTCCACTTCCTCACGTCCGAGGCCTGGTAGTTGCCACGGCACGCGATCGCGCGGATCTCGGTGTTCTGCGTGATGTTGAGGTTCGCCGTCTGGCCGGCCGGCGCGCCGACGGTGCCCGTCGTGCACGTCGGGTCGGTGCCGTTCGTCGTGTAGCGGATCTGGACCGCGATCGACGGGGTCGGCGCCGTATCCGTGTGGATGGCGATGCCCGTGTTGTACGCGACCTCGCCCGGCGTGGGCTCGATCGTCGGGGCGGCGACCTTGAACGAGTACGTCGAGCTCGTGATCTCCGAGTTCGTGTTGCCCGTGCTGCACGCGAGGGCCTTCACGGTCGTCTGCGTGAGACCGCCGGTCGGCGCGTCGATCGGGATCGGCGAGCCCGCGCTGTACTGCGCGGACGTGCCCGTGCACGTGCCCGCGTTGCAGGTCGGGGCCGAGTTGTCGATCGTGTAGCAGATCGTGGACGGCGCCGTCGTCGTGGAGAGGCCAACCGCGACCGGGTTGTTGTATTCGCCGGAGGCCGGGTCGAACGCAACGGGCTTGGTCTGGCCGGGCTTGGTGGTGACCGTATAGGTCTCGAACGCGACCGGCGACTGCGCGAGGCCGTCCGCCTTCGCCATCGCGCGAACGGTCGTGGTGCCTTCGCCGACGGAGATCGGGTTCGCGTACACCGTGCTGTTCACCGTCGGGTTGGTCCCGTCGACGGTGAAGTAGATCGACGCGGCGGGCGTCGTATCCGAGATGGTGACGCTCTGCGGGACGTCGAACGATCCGCCCTTGGGCGAGATCACCGGCGTCGCCGTCTGCTCGAGCGTACCGCTCGAGCTGCTCGACGAGGTCACGCCAGAGCTGCTGGTCACGCCAGAGCTGCTGGTCACGCCAGAGCTGCTGGTCACGCCAGAGCTGCTCGTGACGTTTCCACTCGTGGAGCTCGTGGTCACGCCACTGCTGCTGCCGGTAGTGTCATCATCGCCTCCGCAGGCGATGCCGGCTGCGGCAGCTCCTACGATAAGCGCCGCGAGTCCAGTGACTCGCAAGCTCTCATTCAATCTAATGCCCATCGTCGTCCTCCCACTCCATGCGATCCTGCAAGGAGCATTGCGGCCCCATTGGGACAAGCGGTGACATTTATAGGGTCGCCGCATGCCGTCAATAGCGAACTGTGGTGCGTGCTTTCCCGCGGTAATTCACGGGGTCCAGTACCATGCTCGCGCTGCCACACGCGAAGTGCCTGAAGAAGTGAAGCCAAACGGCGAGTGTGACAGTCCTCGCCGGTGAGCCCTAAGGGCTCGAGTTTTTTTTCTCTCCATACACGTGCGTTGAATGGACCCTCTCCCACGGTTCGGCACTCCGAGTTCGTGCTCGAGGCAGCACACACGCGGTGCGCAGACGAGCACAGTCGACGGCGTGCGTCGAGGGTCCAATAGGATGACAACGACGATTTCGACGAACCGTCGCTCCGAAGAAAAGTTGGTGTCTCCACCCGTCCATGACGCCGATGTCAGAGGTCGCCTCCCCGACCCAGTGTCGTCTCGCCGACTTGCACGCGGCGACGGCACCAGGACGAGTCTGGGAGCAAGGCGCCGGCCGAAACGGGCCACGCTCGCGTCCTCTTAACGGAGACGTAGCGCCTGCGCGACGGTCACTGCAGACCCGAGTCCTCAGTCGTCGGCCGGGCCCCGATGAGCTGGCGCCGCGGCCCGATCCGCTTGCCCTTGCCTTTTCGGGCCCTTCGACTAAAAGGCTCGGTCCTCCCGCTCCTGCTGTGGATTTTCCTCGGCAATCAGGAGCACGCCGGGATGAAGCAACGCCGGGTAAGACCACTCGGCCGCGTGTAAACCGGTTCACCGGCGGGCCACTTGCCCGCGCGAATGAAGGCGAAGAATGGCTCGTTACATTGGTCCCGTCTGCAAGCTTTGCCGCCGGGAAGGCATCAAGCTGTTTCTCAAGGGTGAGCGTTGCTACACCGACAAGTGCTCGGTGACGCGCCGTCCGTATCCGCCGGGCCAGCACGGCCAGGGCCGCATCAAGCTGACGGAGTACGCCGTCCGCCTCCGCGAGAAGCAGAAGACCCGCCGCGTCTACGGCATCCTCGAGAAGCAGTTCCGCGCGTACTACTTCGATGCGACGCGCCGCAAGGGCTCGACCGGCGAGCAGATGCTCGGCCTCATCGAGAGCCGCATGGACAACGTCGTCCACCGCCTCGGCTTCGCGTCGTCCCGCACGGAGGCGCGCCAGCTCGTGAAGCACGCGCACTTCCTCGTCAACGGCAAGCGCATGGACATCCCGTCGTACATCCTCAAGGCGGGCGACAAGATCGAGGTCCACGAGCGCTCGCGCGGCATGAAGTCGATCGCGGCCTCGCTCGCGCAGGTCGATCGCCGCCCGCAGCTCAGCTGGCTCGAGCTCGACAAGAACACCCTCAGCGGTGTCTTCAAGGGCTTCCCCGTCCGCGAGGAGCTCAACGAGCCGCCGATCCGCGAGCAGTACATCGTCGAGTACTACTCACGCTGATAGCTGCGTCTTACATTATTTGCATAATACACGGGCTGGCAGCGGATCCGACCGGAGAGCGGGTTCGAAGGCGTATCGGGACTGCCGCGTGAACCCCGAGCCGGGCAAGGCACGGCTCGGACAAACCTCCGAGCCGGGCAAGGCACGGCTCGGACAAACCTCCGAGCCGGGCAAGGCACGGCTCGGACAAACCTGAAAGAGAAGAACGTATGAGCAACATCACGACTCGTAACTGGCGCGATCTGATCCGCCCGCGCGGGATCCACATCGAGCAGGAGACGCTGACCGACTTCTACGGCCGCTTCTCGTGCGAGCCGCTCGAGCGCGGCTACGGCATCACCCTCGGCAACTCGCTCCGCCGCGTTCTCCTCTCTTCGCTCCAGGGCGCGGCCATCACCGCGATCCGCATCGAAGGCGCGCTCCACGAGTTCACCACGATCGGCGACGTCGTCGAGGACGTGACGGACATCATCCTCAACCTGAAGGAGGTCGTCCTCAAGGCCGCGACCGCGAAGACGTACACCGTTCGCATCGACAAGGAGGGCCCTGGCCCCGTCTACGCGCGCGACATCCAGCTCGTCGACGGCCTCCAGGTCCTGAACCCGGATCACCTCATCGCGACCCTCGACAAGAAGGGCCCGCTCTCCATGGAGCTCACGGTCAACGTCGGCCGCGGCTACGTCCCCGCGGAGAAGAACAAGACCCCGACGATGCCGATCGGCACGATCCCGATCGACGCGCTCTTCTCGCCGGTTCGCAAGGTGAACTACACCGTCACGAACGCGCGCGTCGGCCAGGTCACCGACTACGACAAGCTCTCCCTCGAGGTCTGGACCAACGGCTCGGTCAAGCCCCAGGACGCCGTCGCGTACGCGGCGAAGATCCTCAAGGAGCAGCTCTCGATCTTCATCAACTTCGAGGAGACCGAGGAGACCAGCTACGTCCAGGGCACGCCCGAGGACGAGCCGCTCAACGAGAACCTCTTCCGCTCGGTCGACGAGCTCGAGCTCTCGGTTCGTTCGGCGAACTGCCTCCAGAACGCGAACATCACCCTCATCGGTGAGCTCGTTCAGCGCACGGAGCAGGACATGCTCAAGACGAAGAACTTCGGCCGCAAGTCGCTCAAGGAGATCAAGGAGATCCTCCAGAACATGGGCCTCTCGCTCGGCATGAAGATCGACAACTGGCCCCAGATGCTCGAGCGCTGGAAGGCCCAGCAGGCTCAGAACTAGTCTCTCGACGTCAGGGGCTTCGCCCCCGACACCCCCACCCCGCAACGGCAGCCCGAAGACCGGGCTGCTTTTTGCGTCGTGGGGCCCCTCAACTAGAACCTCAACAAAGCTGACCCGGGTACCTGATACGGCCTGGGCGGCGTTCTAAGAAAGAACACTCGTCATGCGTCATCATAACTCGGGTCGTAAGTTCGACCGCAACACCTCCAGCCGCCGAGCGATGTTCCGCAACCTCGCCGCGAACCTCGTCCTCAACGAGAAGATCGAGACGACGGACGCGAAGGCCAAGGAGCTCCGCCGCGTCGCGGAGAAGCTCATCACCAAGGCACGCCGCCTCGGTGAGGTCTCGTACACGCCGTTCGAGAAGCTCTCGGAGAAGGACAAGGCCAAGCGCCTGGCGATCAAGCGCCAGCTCTCGGCTTACCTCCCCCGCTGGGGCACGCGCACCGAGTCCGGTGGCGAGACCAAGAAGGTCGACCTCGTCGAGAAGGTCCTCGTCGATCTCGCGAAGCGCTTCGCCACCCGTCCGGGCGGCTACACGCGCATCATCAAGATCGGCGAGCGCCGCGGCGACAACGCGCCGATGGCGATCATCGAGCTCGTCGCCAGCGGCGATGCGGCCGAGGGCGGCGAGGGCGAGAAGGCGGCCAAGAAGTCGAAGAAGAAGGAAGCCGTCGCGGCCTAGCTTCGACTTCGGCAAGAGCCACACGAGGGCGGTTCACCGAGAGGTGTGCCGCCCTTCGTGCGTTCTGGTGGGGGGCGCAACCGCAGCAGCACGACCATGAATCCGCGTATCCTCCTCGCATGACGCAGCAGCAGCCGTCCCAGCTCCTCGTCCGCGAGGAGGAGCGCGTGCTCGGCATCGCCTACGACCGCGCCGTGCCGGCGGTGCCGAAGCTCGTGAAGAAGGCGATCGGCGCCGAGGTGGAGGAGCTCGGCGATGGGTACTGGATCGCCGCCGTGAAGCTCCCCGGCGGGATCAAACGCGAGGTGACGGTGCGCCTCGGCAAGCAGGGGCCCGACACGCGCTTCGCCGTGCGCGCCGAGACGACGTCGATGGGCCGAACGTTCTTGCTGACGCTCCTCGTCGTCGGCATCGTGACGTTCGGCATCGGGATCCTGCCGCTCATTCCCTGGATCACGGCGCGGCAGCGCAGCGAGCAGCGCGAGCGCGACCTCCTCGTTCACAAGACGTTCCGCGCGATCGAGGACGCCGTCGCCGAGCAGGGCGTGGCTCCGGGCTACCGTGTCGCCCCCGGCGAGGGGGCGGTGGTGGAGCGAGCGTCGCACGACGAAGCGGACGAAGCGGAGGACGACCCCGGCGCCGCGGCGCAGGCTCGAGGCGGAGCCGCGTCCTGAGGATCGCCCGAGCAAAGACGCGCAAAGGCGTGCAATGCCGTGCACTTGACGTGCGTGGCTAAAGGTTTTCCGTCATCGGGCCGTTCGAGAGAGGGATGACTCTCGCCGTTCCCAGCCTCATGCCGCCGTCCAGGAGGCCCGCGCGAGATCCCGCCGAGCTCCGCATCCTCGACGTGCTGCGCGCCGGTGTGGTGGCGAACCCCGCGCTCAACATGGTGCTCCAGCCCGTCGTCGATCTTCGCTCCGGACGCATCATCGGCGCCGAGGCCCTCGCACGATTCAAGAGCGAGCCCTACCGCACCCCCGACCTCTGGTTCGAGGACGCGCGGCACTTCGGGCTCGGCACGCAGCTCGAGCTGCTCGCGATCGAGATCGCGCTCGGGAAGCTGAAGGACATGCCCGCCGGCACGTACCTCGCCGTCAACGCGTCGCCCGAGACGCTCGTGTCCAGCGAGCTTCGCGCGCTGATCGGGCGCTACCCCTTCGACCGCATCGTCATCGAGCTCACCGAGCACGCGCGCGTCGACGACTACGACGCGGTCCAGGAAGCGGTGGCGTGGTTCCGCTCGCGCGGCGTACGCCTCGCGGTCGACGACGCCGGAGCAGGCTTCGCGAGCTTCCAGCACATCCTGCGGCTCCAGCCCGACGTCATCAAGCTCGACCGCAGCCTCACCTCCGGCGTCGACGCGAACCCCGTCCGGCACGCGCTCGCCTCGGCGATGGTCACGTTCGCCGCGAGCCTGGGCGCGAAGATCTGCGCCGAAGGCATCGAGACCGCGGCCGAGATCGCGTGCCTCCAGCAGCTCGGCATCGCCTCGGGTCAGGGCTACTTCCTCGGCAAGCCGGGCCCGCTTCCGCTGCCCGAGCCGCCCGCTGGCGTGTGGTACCGCACCGTCGACACGGAGGCGCCGCCGGCGTCCACGGTCTCGCCCGTCCTTCGCTCGCCGAAGCGACTCGCCGCCGTGCGCGCGACGGGGCTGCTCGACACCGAGGCGGAGGAGGCCTTCGATCGATTCACCCGCCTCGCCGCGCGCCTCCTCCGCGCGCCCGTCGCGCTCATCACGCTCCTCGACGACCGGCGCCAGTTCTTCAAGAGCGCCATCGGCGCGGGCGACATCCGCGAGACCCCCCTCGCCTACTCCATCTGCGCCAACACGGTGGCCATCAACGCGCCGCTGATCATCGACGACACCCGCGCGCACCCGCTCGTCAACGAGAACCCCGCCATCTCGCAGTTCGGCGTCATCGCATACGCCGGCGTGCCCATCGTCACGCAGGACGAGCAGCCGATCGGCGCGCTCTGCGCCGTCGACACGAGCCCGCACACCTGGTCCGACGAGGACGTCGCGACGCTCCGTGAGCTCGCGGTGATGGTGGCGGCGCAGATCGAGCTGCGCCGCGTCAGCCATGACCTCGAGCGGCGCACCGGGGTCACGGACGCCATCTTCGAGAACAGTCACCTCCCGATCCTCGTCTACGACGTCGACGGCCGGCTCGAGCGCGCCAGCGCCGCCGCCCGCGTCCTCCTCGGACGCTCGGAGGCCGAGCTCTGCGGTCTACGCTCCGTGGACCTCGTCCACCCCGACGACGTCATCCGCATCATGCACCTCCGCGACAAGCTCCTCACCGGCACGACCGATCGCGTGCACACCGTGCTCCGCTACCGTTCGTTCGGCCGCTACCCCGCGCGCCACGTGACGAGCTCGCTCGTCCGCGACGGCGCCAGCGCGGCGAAGTTCTTCGTCGTCACGCTGGGCGACATCGTCGAGGACGAGCTGGCGTAGGCGAGGGCCTACTTCACGCCCGGGCAGCGAATGCCGCCCGCCTTGCCGCTGTTGTTGTCCTTCAGGCACTCGTCGAGCACGCCCGTGGCGGGGGTGCCCGCCACGCTCACGAAGAACGCCGAGCTCGGCGTGCCCGTCGTCGGGTACGAGACCGAGATCACCTCGCTCTCGCCGGGGAGGAGCGGCTTCGTCGTCGTCTTCTCCTCGATGAGCGCCCCGGTCGCGTCCGCGCCCGCGTAGAAGGACACCTTCACGCCCTTCGGTACGCCGAGCGCGCCCGCGTTCTTCACGCGCGCGATGAGCGCGATCGCCGTCGGACACTCCGCGGTCGACACCGTGAGGTCGACGCGGATGTCGGGCGCGTTGTAGACGCCCTTGCCCTGCGAGGACACGCGGTAGTCGTTGTTCTGCTCCTTCACGAAGGAGCGCTCCTCCGGCTTCGGCAGCTTGCCGTCCGCGAGGATGTTCGTGATGTGGTACGCGTGCTGGTTCCAAACCTTGCGCGTGCGCACCCAGCGATCGTTGGCGTCGCCGTACGCGAAGATGCCGTGGCGCGGGACCTCGGGCGGCGCCGCGGCCGCGTTGTAGGCCGCGCACTTCACGTTGCCATTGCCGTGGTTCACGTCGTTCGCGACCACGAGGAGCTCCGTGTTGTTGTCGCCGTCGACGTCGACGAGCACCGGCATCTCGTGGATCGTCGCCGACGAGTTCACGATCTTGTAGAGCTCCTCTCCCGTCGAGCCCTTGTAGACGCGCGAATAGCACTCGTCGTTGTAGATGACCTCGGCCTCACCATCGCCCTCGAAGTCGAAGACGCTCGAGCCGGTCACGTTCGACGAGCCGTCCTGCGTGTCCTTGCTCCACTTGACGCTGAGCTTCTCGCCCTTGGGCTTCGTCGCGTCGTACTTGAAGACGTTGTACTTCGTGCCGTTCGCGCTCGCGATCGCGGGGAAGCCGTCCGTCTTGTCGAACACCGCGATCGTCGGCGGACCGCCGCGGCCGGTGCCGGGCAGCGTGATCGAGTCGATCACGTCACCGGTGAGCGCGTTCTGCACGCGGAGCGTGCCCTGCGCGATGACGACGAGCTCGGGCGTGCCGTCCTTGTCGAGGTCGGCGATCGCCGGATAGCCATCGGAGAGACCGGTCTTCGCGAACTGATCCCAGAGGACGACGCCGCCGTTCTTGCTGTACGCGCGGTTGCCCGTGACGACGTACTGCTCCTTCGACGCGTCGTTGCCGTCGACGTCCGCGATGATGCTGACCGGGCCGTAGCTCGCGTCGTTCGCGCCCCACAGCCACTGCTTGTTCGTCGTGTCGACGGTCGACGTGTGGAGCTCGCCCGTCTGGCTGTTGAAGACGAGGCCGCCCTCGACGATCTCCGCGATGCCGTCGTTGTCCATGTCGGCGATCGCGACCGTGACCGAGCCCGGCTGGTACGTCGTCGTGCTCTTCCAGTAGAGCGAGCCGTCCGAGTGGAACGCGATGAGGCCGCCGCCCGCGCGCGGCGCGACGATCTCGATCGTCCCGTCACCGTCGAAGTCGGCGACCGCGGGTGTACCGCGCGGGTTCACCGCGTTCTCGAGCTTGTACGCGTCGACGCCGGCGCCCCACTTCTCCTTCGGCGTCTTCGAGCCCGGCGCGTCCGGGTTCTCGCGCCCTTCGAGGAGGCGCAGGTAGCCCGGCTTGTCCGCGTCGTACGCGTCACCGTTGTTCTTGCTCGTGACGATGAGCACCTCGGGCACGCCGTCGTGGTCCATGTCGACCACGGCCGGCGTGTTGATGACCTGGTTGTACTCCGGCAGGATGGTGCTGCCCGTCCACGACCACTCGAGGAGGAGCGCGAGGGGCTTCACCTCCGGCTTGATGACGCAGGCCCCGACGTCGGTCGGCTGCGGAAGGCACTTGTTGATCGTGGGCTCGCAGAACTCGTTCTCCTCGCAGTCGAACGAGTCGTTGCAAGCCTTGCCCGGATTCGTGCACGTCTGCGAGAGGCACACCTGGCCCGCGGTGCAGCAGCCCGTGCCGCAGCGCACGTCGCTCGCGCACTTGTCGAGGCACGCGCTCTCGACGCACTCCTGCCCCGTCCCGCAGCACGTCGCCGTCTCACCGCAGAGCACGTTCGACGCGCACGACCCGGGATCGCCGCTGGTCGCGCCGCTGTCACTCGGCGTGAACGGAGGAGTGAAGCCGCTCGAGGAGGCGGACCCTCCGTCGCGGTTGGCGTTCGGATCGACGAAGTTGCTGCCCTCCGACGAGCCGCAGGCAATCTGGATGGTGAGCAGACCGAGCACGAGGCCCGGCAGCACGACGTGGCGATGAAGCAAAGGCGAACCTCCTAGGAACGACGGCGACGGCGGAGGACGAGGCCACACGCGAGCGCCAACCCAAGGCTACCGAAGCCGGCGGTCGATCCCGAAGAACTCGAACAACCTCCGCCGAGCTCGTAGCGTTCGACGGGGGTCGAGGGCGTGTAGGTGCTGGCCGGAGCGGTGGAGGTCGGCGCGGCCGGCGGCGGCCCGGCGTCCTCTCCCCCCGGCTCCTCCGGCGGCGCGATCGCCGCGTCCGGGCGGGGGCCCGAGCCCGAGTCATCCTCCGTGCCCGCGTCCGTCCCGCCCTCGTCCGTGCCGCCGTCGACCGTGCCCTCGGGCACCGTGCCGCCGTCGAAGCCGCACGCCTTCGTCTCCTCGAACTGGCACGCCGAGTTGCAGCAGTCGCCGCTCGTCGTGTTCCCGTCGTCGCACTCCTCGCCGGGCTCCATCGTCTTGTTCCCGCACTCGAACGTCACGCCCTCCAGGGAAAATGAGCCGCTCCCCTCGATGCGTTTCACGACGACGTAGAGATCGGTGTCCTCGAGGAACGTCCAGGTCGTCTCCTCGCCCACGCCGAGGCCAGCGCGGGCGCTCCAGGCCAGGAGCTGCGGCGTGCCCTGGTCCGTCGGCGTGCTCGTGTAGACGTGCACGTCGAAGTCCGCCGTCGCGGGCACCGCGAGCGAGAGCTTGAGCGAGCGCCCCTTCGGCACCGTGACCTTGCGCGCCCAGGCGCGGCGATCGCTCGCGGCGCCCGTGGTGCTGCCCGCCAGCGGCTGCGCGAGGTCCCACGTGAGCGTGGCGGCCTCGATCGCGGCGTCGATGTTCACGAGCCCGAAGCCTTCGCGCGTGTCGTTCGGGGCGGCCGCGCGACCGAGCGTGGGGCTGCCGGAGCCGCTCTCGCGCGCGTCGTTCGTCTCCGTCGCGGTCGCGAGGAGGAGCATCTTCACGAGGGAGGCGCTCTTGCTCGACTGGAAGTCCCAGACGTGCCCCTTCGACTCGAGGGCCTGGATCATCAGCGCGGCCGCGCCGGAGACGATCGGCGCCGCCATCGAGGTGCCGTAGTTGCTCGTGTAGTCGTCCTTCTGCACATCCGCGAACGTCGAGCTGGCGGAGTCGTTCCAGTTCGAGTCGACGGAGAGGACCTTGGAGCGATACGTCGAGCCGCCCGGCGCGATGAGATCCGGCTTGTCGTCGGTGCCATCCCCGAGCCTGTTCGCGCCGCTCGAATACGACGCGAGCTGGTTGATGTCGTTCGCGGCGCCGACCGTGATCGCCTGGGCGGCGCGCCCGGGGTCGCCGGTGGAGCCGGTCGGACCGTTGTTGCCCGAGGACGCCACGACGATGACGCCGTGGTCGACGAGCGACGCGACCTTCGCGCGCTGCGCCGGATCCGTACCACCGCCCGAGATGCCGAAGCTGCAGTTCACGACCTTGATGTTCAGCGACTCGCGGAGATCGTAGATGTCCTGGAGCGCGTCGGTGATGTCGTCCGTCTGCGCCTGCCCCTGAACGGGGAAGATCTTCGCCGCGTAGTAGCCCGAGAGCGGAGCTATGCCTCGGAGCGCCGGGAAGCCGTCGCCGGCGGCGGGGTAGCCCGTGATCTTCGTCGCGATCGCGTAGCGCTTGATGTCCCGGGCGGCGTTCTGGCGGAGCCCGAGCGTGAAGTGCGTGCCGGCCACGCCGGTGCCGTCGAAGGCGAACGAGAGCGGCGAGGTCTGCGGCGCGCTCGTGCCGATCGACGTGTAGACCGCCTTGCCATCGTCGGCGCGGAGCAGCGAGAGCGTGGTCGTGGTGCCGTCGAAGGTCGCCTTCCCGCTGATGTTGAACGAGGGCGGCAGGTGGTACGCGGCGGAGAGCCAGTCGTTGACGTCGAGCGACACCGCCGTTCCGGACTCCGTGAGCGTCAGCGTGCCCGGTCCCATGCCGAACGACGCACCGGAGCCGAGCGCGATGCCCGCGACGTGCGAGCCGTGACCGAGCATGTCCTTCGCTTCGGCGACGGCCTCGGACGTGTAGTCCTTGTAGCCGACCATGCGCCCCGCGAGGTCGGCGTGGGTGGAGTCGACGCCACCGTCGACGATCGCGATGTTGATCGTGGGCGAGCCGTTGAAGCCTGCGACGGAGCCCGCGAACCCCGCCGGCCACACCGCGCGCGCCCGCGACGTGCGCGTCGTCTCGTCGAGGTGCGGGACGACGACCTGCTCCGCCTTCATGAGGAGGAGGTCGGGGCCGAGCTTCGGCACGAGCGGCGCCAGGGCGCTCCGCGCGATGCGGCCCGTGAAGCCGTAGCCGATGCCGTGAAGGACGCGGCGAACGGTGCCGCCGGCGCGCTCGAACTCGGTGACCGCGCTCGCCGGCATCGGCGCGCCGAAGACGGCCTCGACCTTGATCGTGTCGTCGTGTCCGAGGCGGAGCTCGGAGTCGATCGCGTCGTCGATGCGGTTGCGATCCGCGTCGAGCGGCGTCATGTCCGGGATGCGCGGTGCGGGGCTCGCGGTGGCGTTCGAGACGGGATTGCTCGCCGAGCCGGTCGAACATCCCGCCCCCAGCACCAGTGCGCCGAGCGCACAAACTCTGACCCGGGACCCGACCATCGGGAGAGAGTCTACGCGATACGGCGGCGGCGGCGCAGGACAAGCGCCACCCGTGTCCCGTTCACTTGCCGGCGACGTCGCGGAAGGCGCTGAAGACGCCGTCGATGTTGTCGACGAACGTGCGCTCGCCGCCCATGCAGGCGTAGAAGCTGTCGGTGTACTCGACGGTGCCCTTCGAGGCCGAGGTCACCGAGATGTCGAGCATCGGCTTGTCGGCGCCGCAGATGTCCTCGCTGGTGATCGACACGTCGCGCATGGCCAGGTCGATCTTCTTCAGCTCGAACGGCGCGATGGTGCGCGAGCCGCTGACCGGGTGCATCGGCGTGTTCCAGTCGGTGAGCTCGCAGACGGTCCAGTCGAGCTTGCGCGACACGAGGTCGAGCGTGTACTTCGCCGCGCCGACCGCGCAGGTGGAGCCGGGCGCCGGGGGCGGGGTGAAGCCGCCGCCGCGCGTCTCCGCGACGAGCTGCGTGCGGTCCGCCGGCCAGACGTCGCTCGTGACGGGGCCGATGCCGCACGAATACGCGCAGGTGCTCTGCGCCGAGCAGGTCCAGCCGCCGACGCACTCGGGGTGGATGAGGCTCTGGCCCGCGCAGTCCGCCGCCGCCGAGCAATAGGAGATGTCGCTCACGAGCTCGCTGCCGGCCGACTCGGTCCCGTTGCGATCGAGCTTCAGCGAGCCATCGCGGCTCGTGACGAGGTAGCGACCGTAGAAGCCGTAGCCCCCGTCCTTCGGATCCTTCGCCGTCAGCGTGAGCGAGCGAGCGATCACCTGGTAGGTGCCCTCGAGGCGCGCGCTCGTCGGGCAGGGCGTGGTGATGCACATGATGCCGGTGTTCACGTCCGCGAAGAACGTCCCGTCCTCGTGGAAGACGATGCCTTCGAACCCGGGAGACGAGGCCGTCCCCGGCTTCGCATGCCAGGCGCCCTCGACGTTCACGGTCGGAAACGGCGCGACCAGATCGCTCTCCGTCGACGTGCCCTGGTCCGAGCCCTCGGCGGAGCAGCCCACGAGCGCGACGACACCCACGGCCAAAGCGGAAAGAGTAAGCTTGAAGTTCATGAGGAAATCTCCTTGGTTAGCCTCCGCTTCAGCCCTTGGTGGGAGGGCGGGGCTCGAGTGACCAGTCGCGCGCTGTATGGCCTCGTAGGCCGAGGTGCGCAAGGCGAAACGTTTACGCTTCGGATGAGTCTCCAGCTCACCCCCTGAAAGCCCTGATCACCCGTGGATCCTGGTGTAGTCAAACGCAACACCTTCGCGGACTTGGCTTGGATCTATGCTGAACCACGGCGGAATTTCTTGGGGTGATCTGTGTAGGAGCACGTGCGCATTGTCATTTCCCCGCTACATCCTTAATCGTCCGATGCGCACCTACATCCTCCCCCTCGCCTCTGCTGTTCTCCTCGGTTCGTTCGCGGCTCTCGCCGGTTGCTCCTCCACCGAGGAGGACGAGGTCGGTAGCGCCGAAGGCGCTGCGACCCCGGCCGAAGATCTCCAGACGGCGAAGGAGGTCGTCGCGCTCCTCGGCGGCGCCGACGGCGGCAAGTGCAAGCAGTGCCACGGGATCAACGCAGCGAAGATCAAGCAGTGGGGCACGACCATGAAGGACGTCGACGCGAAGTGCTTCGCGCCGACGACGCTCACGCCGAAGCAGCGCATCGACTGCCTCCGCCAGGATCCGACGAACCCCGCGAGCCCGTTCTCGGCGAAGCGCCTCGGCCTCTACGCCCCGGGCGTCCCGCAGCAGGCGATGAAGGACCTCTTCAAGGCGGCGTACCCGGCCGACACGTGGGCGCAGGAGTACGCGACGTTCGCGCAGAAGACGGCGATGCCGCGCGGCGGGACGGCGATGACGGAGCAGGAGTTCGCGAAGGTGAAGGGCTGGGTCCTCAAGGGCATGCCGCAGCTCGATCAGGCCTTCGGCGCCCCGCCGGTCGACCCCGGCACGCAGTGCACGCCTTCGACGACGCCCGAGCTCGCGGCGCACATCCGGGCGATGAAGACGGAGGGCTGGGGCGCGAAGCTCGCGGACCAGGCCACCCCCATGTTCAACCTCGAGTCTTCGCCGGACTCCACCGCGACGTTCGGTTCCCCGAACGTCCAGCAGAAGCTCCACACGCTCATCCAACAGCCGCTCGAGTCGCACTACTGGGTGCGTAGCTCCGCGGACGGCCGCTACGTCGGCTTCGGCATGAACGACTCGGCGAAGATCGTCGACCTCGCGAAGCCGAGCCACCCGATCGACGTCGAGGCGGACTACGACCCCTACTTCCTCCCCAGCAACGACGGGTTCGCCTTCGCGGGCACGCACGGCACGCAGGCGATCACGCTCTGCCGCCAGAGCCTCCTCCGTGACGTCGGCGACGGCGCGAGCCCGCGCGTCGGTCTCGACGAGTCGAAGTGCTCGACGCTCAGCCAGAACGTCTACATGAGCATCGGCACCGCGCTCGACGGCCTCACGTACTTCATGACGTACGGCCAGCACGCGAACGACGACGGCGGCAACGACATCACGACGCAGCTCCCGGCCGACTTCGGCGCGAACGCGCGCACCGCGTTCATCCCGATGGTCAACGACGGCCAGGCCTACCGCGCGAAGCCGGGCGTCGTCATGAACCTGCCGAACGAAGGCGACATGATGATGTCGCCCTCGAGCAAGATCGCGGCGACGCGCTTCGGCGACGCGCAGCACTCCTACGGCTACAAGCTCCGCTTCCTCAAGCCGAACCTGTCGGCGAGCCCCCTCACCGTCGACACGCCGATGGCGGCCACGATTTGCATGCCGGGCCAGAAGGCGGGCTTCTCGTTCGACGAGCGCTTCATGGTCACCCACCAGTACGTGGATCGTAGCCAGCCCGATCAGGCGCAGCTCCCGGCCGGCTCCGCGAACATCATGCTCGTCGACCTCGTTACGGGTAAGATCGTCCGCATCACGAGCTCGAAGGCTGGCCAGTACGCGCTTTACCCGCACTTCCGCGCCGACGGTTGGCTCTACTTCCTCGTCCGCGACATGCGCGCCCGCACCGAGTACATCGTCGCGTCGGACGCCGCCATCCGCCTCGAGGCTGGCACGCCGTGAAGAAGGCCCTCGGGCTCGTCCTCGGTTGCGCGCTCGCCGCGTGCACCGCGTCGATCGAAGACGCGGGCACGCAGGAGCAGAACGCGACGCCCATCGATCGCATGCTGATCGGTGAGGCGTCCGCATACCCGGCCGATCGCACGATGGTCGACCGCACCGAGGCGCTCGACCGGAGCATGCTCGAGCGCCGCAAGATGGCCTGGGGCATCATCGAGAAGGTGATCACGCCGGTCCAGATCGGCGGCGTCACCACCGTCAACACGACGACCGAGGTGGCGAGCGCGCAGAAGCTCCCGCGCTTCCAGACCTGGCACGCGCGCGAAGAGATCCTCCCGATGTTCGACCGCCTCTTCCGCGGTCTCCCCGAGGCGGATCGCGCCGCGCGCGCGCCCTTCCCGGCCAGCGCCGTCGCCGCGGTGTTCCCCTGGAATGCGGAGCGCGCGACGAGCCTCGCGAGCTTCACCGAGGAGCGCCTCGAGCAGCGCCGCAAGGAGCTGCAGACGGCGGCCGGCCTCGCGTCGCTCGGCAAGGACCAGCGCGTCCTGATGAGCCCCGAGTACGTCACGCATCTCTTCAACAGCTACGGCCGCATCCTGAGCTCGCCCGTCCCGAGCGACCCGCTCGCCCCGGGGAGCGCGACGACGGATCCGCCGACGTCGGCCGCCTTCGCGCCCGGCCTCGACGGCGAGTTCCCCGCCGAAGCGGTGGCGGTGAAGACGCGCTGGATGCCGAGCACCTCCCAGGTCCCCGTCTTCGACACGTCTGCCGCGGGCCTCCGCACGCGCCTCGAGAACGGTAGCTTCCCGGATCAGGGCGACGGCCCGCTCGCGAACCCGGACCCGAGCCAGGCGTACACGATGCAGCTGACGTCCGACACGACGTCACGGCTCGTGGCGCTGCACATCATGACGAAAGAGCTTCGTCACTGGGTGTGGATCACGATGTGGTGGTCGCCGACCCCCAACGAAGACTTCGGCGCCGACCGGCCGGCGAGCATCACGGGCGCGTTCGCGAACTACAAGATGTGCGTGGCCACCGCGTACGAGGAGAAGGACAGCGCGCCAGGCGCGGGCCTGCCGAGGTCCCTCGCGGACGCGATCGACGCGACCAGGGCCGACGGCTCGCCGAGCACCTGGTGCTCGAACCCCTACCTCGAGACGGCAGAGCACACCGCCAACACGAACTGCATCGGCTGCCACCAGCACGGCGGCACGGCGGAGACGACGGACACGATCATCGCGCAGGACGCGAAGTTCCCGGACCACTCGCGCACGCGCGTCCGCAACGACTTCCCTACCGACTACGCCTTCACCACGACGGGCGGCCTCGAGCTCGCGAGCGAGTTCAAGAACCGCGTCGAGGCGGTCTCGCCGACCCCCACGCCCCGTAACTGAGGCTCGTCAGCGACCGATCGCGCCGCGGTACAGCCAGCCTTCGTTCGCGAAGCCGTCGCCGTACTTCACCTGGTACCAGCCGTCCTTCGACGCGCCGACCTTCACCTTGGTGCCGCGCGGCAGACGCGCGACGAGCGCGCCCGTCTTCGGCGTGTCGCGCACGAGGCCGACGTCCCAGCCGACCTCCGCCTCTCCGGTCGCGGTCGGCGTCGCCGGCTTGTCGGACTTCTCGGACGGCTTGTCGTCGGCCGGCTCGGCCTTCGCCTTCGAGTCGCCCTTGTCCGCCTTGTCGCCCTTGTCGCTCTTGTCGGCGACCTTGTCCTTGTCGTCCGCGCCCGGCGCGAGCTGCGCGGTGTAGACGACCGTGTAGCGATTGTGCTCGTGCGGGGTCGCGGTGGTCGCCGTGTTGTGGAACACGGTCTTGAGGCAGCTCTGGACGGCGTCGAGGTTCTGCACCGTCGCGCTCTTCGTGTTGACCTCGTACCAGAAGCGGCCGCTCACGAAGTCCGCGTTGGCGGTGAGCGAGAACTTGCCGGTCTGGCCTTCCATGCCGGAGCACGTCGCGATCTTGCGGACGCGCGGGCGGACGATCTCGTCGACGCCCGGCACGGCGCCGCAGTCCTTGCCCTTCTTGTTCTCGCCGTCCGTCGTCTTGCAGGTGAGGACGAGGCCCTTCGAGACGGTGATGCTCGGCGGCGCTGCGCCCGCCGGCGGCGAGGCGGTCTGCGATGGGGCAGACGCGACCGATGCGGACGGCGTGGGGGCGATCTGCTTGGTCACGCTGGCCGGCGGCGCGTCCGGCGCACGACCACCGTGAGAGGCGGAGGCGGCCGCGGCGCTCTCCCCTGGCGCGTTCGGTCCGATGCGGACCCCGGCGATCCGAGGCCACGCGATACCGATGACGAAGCCGACCGCAGCGATGACCCCGACCTTCACCCAGGCCGGTTTGTCCTGAGCAGCCGTCGGTACTTCAATCGCGAGCTCTTCGCTCCGAAGCTTGTTGCGCATCGTCTCTTTCCAGGTGTGTTGAGCGTTGCGGGCAAACAAGCTGCCCGCCCGTCACTCGGGTCTACCCGAAAGGGGTCGATGTAGGCAAACTCCTTACAGTCTCAGGGGACGATCTTCACCGAGAGGAGGAGGACGCCGCCGTTATGCGAGAAACCGCCGACGTTGAAGGTCTGGTTCGGGTCCGCGTTCGCGTCGACGAGCTTCGTGAAGCCCGCGCTCCCGTCGGCGTTGCTGATGTTCGCCGTCACCTTGTACTTCCCGGCCGGGGTCCGGCCCGTGTGAACGAGCTGGAAGGTACGGTTGTTCGGCAGGACGTCGTTGGTCGCCTCGTTCAGCTTCAGCTTGAGCGTGTCGGTACGGATCAACGAAAGGCAGTCGTACCCGAGCGACGGCGGCGGCGTCTTGATCGCCGGATCGATGCTCTTCGTCGTGCACTTCGTGGCCTGAATGATCATCACCTCGGCCGAAGGGCCAGAGGTCTGGGCCGACGCCGTCGTCGCGCCCATGAGCGAGGCGCCCGCGATCACCGCGCCGAGCGCCGCGCTTCTCAAAAGGTGCCTCATCACTTGCCTCCAGACTCGTCGACCCACACCACCGTCGTCGTGTTACCGACGTTCGTCTCGTCGGGAACATAGATCACGCTGACCGAGCTCCCCGGATTTTCGACGTCGACGGAGCCATGCACCGCGGCGGCCGCGTTCGGCGCCGGCTGAACCAGCGGCGAGGTCGTCCGCGCCAGGGGCGCCTCCTCCTCGTGCTTTCCTCGCGTCACGAGGAAGACCGAGGCAGCGAGCGCAAGGCCTGCGACGACCCAGCCCACCGTGTTTCGCTTCCCGGCGGGAGCGACCGTACGCGGCTTCAGCGGGATCACCTTCGCTGGGGGCGTCTCCGCTTCCGCGGAGATCTTCGCCATGACCTCCTCCGCGATGTCGAATGCGAGCGGCGCGTGGCCGGCCTTCAGGAGATCGCCGAGCTCGGCGATGTCGTTGGCGAACAGGATCGCCTCCGCGTCCTCCTCGAGCCACTTCTCCACCTGGGCCAGCTCCTCGCCTTCGAGCTCCCCATCCGCATACGCCATCAACTTCATCGCGCGTTCATCCGCGCGGATCGACGCGCTCATGCGTCACCCCCGTCCAACCCAGGTTCCCCGGAGCTCTCCGGGATCTTGCCGATTTGTTCTTCGTAGCAGTCGGCCAGCGCCTTCTGCAGCTTCTGACGGGCGTGGAAGAGGCGGCTCATGATCGTGCCCTTCGACACCCCCATGGCCGAGGCCATCTCCTCGTAGCTCAGTCCTTCGATCTCTCTCATGACGATGACGCCGCGGTGATAAGGGGGCAGCGCGTCGAGCGCGGCCTGGAGGCGACCGGCGATTTCTTGTCGCCGGACGACGTCGACGGGGTCCGACCCATCGACTTTGCTGAGAAGTGGAAACTCCGCTTCCTGTCCTTCATCGGACTCGAACCGAGCTTCGTCGATGTCTGCAAGCTGACGACCCGGCTTGCGAATGAGGTCGATGCTGAGGTTCGTGATGATGCGGTAGAGCCAGGTGAAGAAGCTCGAGCCGCCCTGGAAAGTGGCCAAGCCCTTGTGGACGCGAAGGAATGCGTCCTGAACGAGCTCGCGGGCGTCGTTCTCGTCGCGGACGAGACCGAGGGCGATGGCAAACGCACGCCGCTGGTGACGTTCGACGAGCTGCCGGAAGGCGGCTCGGTCACCCTGTTGCGCTTTTGCGATAAGCCCACGGTCTTCCTCTGCTTCACGGATGCGTGCCTGCTTCGCGTTGGACGCGTCTTGGGCCCGCTGATTCAACGTGTTCGAAGGCGGCGGCGGGTTCGTGGGGGGCCGCACCGCCTTGGGGTCGATTTCCAGCGATTCCGGGGCCCTCTGCGACTCCGCCCCGTCCTCGCCGGATGGGCTGGTCGACGCCACCGGCGGCGGTGGCTTGCTGGGCTCCGGTGAGACCGAGGACATTCGCGGGGTTAGCCTAAACCCGCACGCGACGTACGTACACCCTGGGATTTCTGCGTCTCAAACGGTGTTCCGCGGCGAATCGACCCTTCGAACCTGGCCACGGCGGGGCCAATGGGCAAGCCCGCCCGGCTCACTCGTCGTCGTCGCTGGGGAGCCGCGGGCGCGGCGCGCCCCGCCCGAGGTTCTTCGAATCTTTGAGCTCGCCGAGGGTCACCGGGACGTCGACCGGCTTTCCTTGCCGCACGACACGGACGTTCACCTCCTTGCCGACCCCCGCCATGCTCGCCTTCCACTGGAGGAGGGAGCTGCGTTCGACCGGTTGACCATCGAACGCGACAATGAGGTCGCCCGACTCGAGCTTCGCCTTGTCGGCGGGACCGCCACGCTCGACATCCTCGACCACGACCCCCTTCTCGTCGCCGAGGTGGAGCTTCGCCCGCTGGTCCGCTGTGAGGTACCGGGAGTCGAGGATCCGAATACCGAGGGCGCTCCGCGTGACCTTTCCGTCGCGCATCAGCACGGGGAGGATGGTCTTGATCATGTTGATGGGGATCGCGAAGCCGATGCCCTGCGCGCCGCCGCCGCGAATGGCGGAGTTCATGCCGATGACCTCGCCCTTCAGGTTCAGGAGGGGGCCACCCGAGTTGCCGGGGTTGATCGACGCGTCGGTCTGGATGAAGGAGTAGTAGCCGGACGGATCGAGCGGCACGTCCTCGCGCTCGCGGCCCTTGCCGCTCACGATCCCGGCGCTCACGGTGTGCGAGAGGCCGAACGGGTTGCCGATCGCGACGACCCAGTCGCCGACGTCGAGCGCGTCCGAGTCGCCGAGGGCGATCGCGGGCAGGTCCTTCCCTTGCGTGTCGACCTTGATCACGGCGATGTCCGTGCGGGGATCTCGCCCGACGATCTTCGCCTCGAACACGCGCTCGTCGGACAGGAGGACCGACAGCGAGTCCGCCTCCTCCACGACGTGGTTGTTCGTGACGATGACGCCGTCCTTCTGGACGATGAAGCCCGTGCCGAGCCCCTTCCGCGCCTTGCCTCCGCCGCGGCCGAGGCGCGCGGGGACGTCCGCGAGGGCGGAGATCGTCACCACGCTCGGGTCCGCCGACTTCGCGACCGGCGCAAAGCTGAGCGGTCCCGTCTTGATCCCGAGATCGGCGCGAGGCCCTTCGAGGGGCGCCGGCGTGCTGTTCTCGATCTGGCTCGCCGAGACCGACGGCGCGCCCGTCACCGTCGTCTCGCTCGCCGGAGCCTTCTCTTTCTCCGCGGCCTTGCTCCGCCCGCAACCGGTGGTCGCGAGGACGGGAATGACGACGAGCGCCGTGAGCGCGGTGCGGACAGAGACCAGACTTCGACGCTGCAAGCAGAGCTCCTTCTCTGGCTCCGCGCCTGGGGCGCTTCGCCTACTTCTTCGAGCTCTCCTTCGAGCGCTCGACGTATCGCATCCTAAGATCGAAGAGCACCTGCGCAAGGAGACGCTCCTCGTCTCCCGTCAGATTGCCCTTCGTCTTCTCCTCCATCAGCCCGAGCAGATCGATGTTCTGCTTCGCGAGCGGAAGGTTCGCCTCGACGCGGTTCGTGTCGGGGTGGGGAGCTTCACCAAGATGCATCAACGCCGAGTGGCTCAGCGACAGGATGAACGTCGCGAAGTCGATGGACGGGAGCGGATCGCTCTCGCCCTCGACGCCCGCGTCCACGTCCGCCGTCATGCGTCGCCGCCGCCGAGCTTCGGGTCCTCGCCCGGCTCATCGCCAGCGTCACCGCCGCCCGCGTCGCCGCCGCCGACGTCGTCGCTCGACTCGTCGCCACCCACGTCGTCGCTCGACTCGTCATCGTCCTCGTCATCGCCGAGGTCGCTGTCGGACTCCTCGTCGACGACCGGCGCCGCGACGCGCGGCTGCTCGAGCGCAGGCTGCGGCGTGGACACGGCGTCGTACTGACCTTCGAGGTCGGGAAGCGCCGCCAGGTGCTTCTCGAGGTCCTTCTCCGTGAGCGCGCCGGACTTCAGGTTGCGCTCGCGAACGCGCGAATCCATCAGCCACGGGTTGGTGTTCGTCTTGGTCGTCATTCGGGCTTCCTCATCGCCCTCGCCTCGGAGAACCGAGGCCTATGGGCGTTTATGCCCATGGCGTTTACCCGGGGCACCGGACGGCCGCAAGCAGGACGCTAAACGCTCAATTCGGAAGGGATTTCGGCGAACGGCGGAGCTGGACCAGCTCGGGCGCCGGCTCCGGCTCCATCGCCGCACGGGCCTCCTCGAAGGCGCGGGCGGCCTCGGCGATCTCCACGTCCGTGGCGGGGCCGACGTGGCGGACGATCACGGAGTAGTGGAGCGTCTTGCCGGCGAGGGGGTGGTTTCCATCGAGGACGACCGTGTCCCCATCGATGTCCACCACCGTGAGCGACGCCTCGTCGCCCTCGGGCGACTCGGCCACGATCTCGTCGCCGACCGCCACCGCGTCGGGCCGCGGCATCTCGGCGCGGTCGACCTCGACGACGAGCTCCTCGTCGCGGTCCCCGTAACCCTCCTCGGGCGTGACGACGACGTCCTTCGTGTCGCCCGCCACGAGCCCCGCGAGCGCGCGCTCGAGGCCCGGCACGATCATCCCGTAGCCGTGGATGTAGACGATGGGCTCGCGCGCCGAGTCCGGGAACGACCCGTCGCTCGCGTCGACGATCTCTCCGTCGGCCTTCAGCGTGTAGTCGAGGACGACGCGCGCGTTCGGGCCGATCCGGTCCATCGAGAATCCATATCACGGGAGGCGATCTCGCGGAGCTTGTCGACGATGGTGAGGCGGTCCGTTCGCTGGGTCACGGGACGCGGCGATGCAAGAGCGCTTCCAGCGCCGTCAGATCGCTTCGGGAGAGACGATCCTGCCGGCGATCGCGCTGGCGGCGACCACGAGCGGGCTCGCAAGGTAGACCTTGCCCGGGCCGCTGCGGCCGGGGAAGTTGCGGTTGATGGCGCTGACCGTGACCTGCTCGGGCGAGTCGCTCACGCCGGGGCCGGCCTTGATGCAGGCGCCGCAGCTCGGGTCGACGAGCTCTGCGCCCGCCTTCGTGAAGATCTCGAGGTAGCCCTTCTGTTCGGCGTAGCGGCGAATGTCCTGCGAGCCGAACTGGATGTAGAGGTGGACGCCGTCGGCGACCTTCTTCCCCTGCTCGACCGCCTGGCGGAGGATCTCGGCGTACATGTCCATGTCCGCCTTCTTGCCGCCCGTGCACGAGCCACCGTAGGCGATGTCGATCTTCGTGCCTGGCAGATCCTTCAGCGGGATCCCGTTGCGCGGATCGCCCGGCGTCGCGACCATCGGCTGGAGGACGCTGAGGTCGATATCGAAGGTCGCGCAGTAGGTCGCGCCTTCGTCCGCCTTCACGATGCGGCTCCGGACCTCGTCCTTGTCGAGCCCGCGCTGCTTCGCGAGGTAGTCGACGACGACCTCGTCCGCCTCGATGATGCCCGTGAAGCCGCCCGCCTCGACCGCCATGTTCGTGAGGGTGGCGCGCTCGTCGAGCGGCATGGAGCGAACGCCGTCGCCGGCGAACTCGAGGACCTTGCCGATGCCCTGCCCCGTCTTGAAGAAGGGCTGGCTCAGGATGTGGAGCATGACGTCCTTCGCGCACACGCCGTGCGGGAGGATGCCCGTGAGGTTGAAGCGCGCCGTCTCCGGCACCGTGACGCGCACGTCCTTCGTGTACCAGGCGTTCGCCATGTCCGTGCTGCCCACGCCGAACGCGAAGCAGCCGAGCGCGCCCGCCATGCAGGTGTGCGAGTCGGTGCCGGCCACGAGCTGGCCCGGCAGCGCGATCTCCTCGATGACCTTGTTGTGGCAGATGGCCTCGGAGCCGACGAGCTTCCCGTCGCGATGGACCTCGCCATAGAGCTTCACGCCCTGCTTCCTCGTGAACGACTCCTGCACCGTCGCGAGCTTCTCCGCCTGCTCCTTGAGGCCCATCTCGCGGTGCGCACGCGGCATGATGAGATCGAGGAACGTGAGGTGATCGCGGAACGCCCAGACGCTCTTGGGATCCGTCACCTGGGCCGTCTCGCCCATCTCCGCGACGAAGAGCGACTCCGCCATCGGCGTCACGTACTCGTGCGAGAAGCGCACGTCGGTGCGCGCGAAGAACGCGTCGCCCGGCTTCACTGCCGTCGCGCCGAGCGCACCCGTCTTCGCGTCGGTGATGACGTGGGCGGCGAGGATCTTCTCGCAGAGCGTCATCGGACGCGCGGCGGTGGTGATCGCGGGCGGGGTGGTCTTGCCTGCGAGCCGCGCGCGGTTGTACGCGAAGAGGCCGCCGTGCTCGACGATCGACGCCGAGATGGGATCGAGGCCCTTCGTGAACTCGCTCATCGGGATCTCTTCCCCGCGCTGGATGCGCTCGATGAGGCCGAAGTCGGTCGACGTGAGGAGGCCGATGTTCTGGGCGTTCTGGCGGTAGATCTTCTCGATGCTCTTCGCGATGACGAGCTGGACCCCCGCCTTGAGCTCGCTGTACGGCGCGGTCTCGCGCGAGGACCCGCAGCCCTTCGAGATGCCGCTGACGATGACGCCGAAGCCGCCGTTCTTGATCGCGTCCTTCGTGACCTTGCCTCCGCGGAGGCCGACGAGGCAGAAGCGCGCGAGCGTCTCGTCGTAGTAGTAGCAAACCCAGCCGGGCGTCAGCTCGTCGGTGGAGATGTTGCCCACGAGCTTCGGCTCGTCGCCCGTCACGTCGTACGAGACGTTCTCGCCCTGGAGCTGCTTCTCGAGGAGGGCGGAGTCCTCGGTGACGTACAAGATACGGCCCTGAATGCGGACGGAGCTCACGGAGCACTCCTTACCACGCCCGGCCGTCCTCAATGCTATGGACCGCGCCGCGATGCGCATCGCGGTGGTCACGACGAGCTATCCGACCCACGAGGGGGATCCGTCCGGCCATTTCGTGGAGACGGAGGTGGCGGACCTGACCCGCGCCGGCCACGACGTGCGCGTCATTCGCCCGAGCGCGGGCGGAGCCTTCGGCTGGCCCGGCGCGGCGACGCGCATCCGCGAGAAGCCGACGCGCGCGCTCGAGGCGGGCGGCTGGCTCCTCAAGGCACGCCTCGAGCTGGGGCGAGACCCGCCGCAGAAGATCATCGCGCACTGGTGCGTCCCGTGTGCCTACCCAATCTCGCTGGCAGACGGCCCGGAGCTCGAGATCGTCTCCCACGGCGGCGATGTTCGCCTCCTCTCGCAGCTCCCCGCGCGCGCGTACATCGCACGTGCGCTGATCGATCGCGCGTCGCGCTGGCGCTTCGTCTCCGAGGAGCTCCGCGACACGCTCGCGGCATCGCTTCCCCCCGAGCTCGGCATGCGCCTGAAGGCGCTGAGCGAGGTCGTCCCGAGCCCCCTCGAGATGCCCGATGTCCTCGCGGACGCGGCCATCAAGCGAGGCCTCGTCGGCGACCGCCGCCTCTACGTCTGCGCAGGGCGCCTCGTCGCGAGCAAGCGCGTGGACAAGGTCATCGACTACGTCGCCTCGAGCCGCGAGCGCGACGATCGCGTCCTCGTGGTCCTCGGCGACGGCCCCGAGCGACCGCGCCTCGAGCGCGTCGCGCGTGGCTGGCAGATGGACATCCGTTTCCTCGGCAAGACGAGCCGCCGCGAGGCCCTCGGCTGGATCGGCGCCGCAGACGAGCTCGTCCACGCCTCGCGCGCGGAGGGCCTCTCGACCGTGATCCGCGAGGCCGAGCGGCTCGGTGTCCCCGTCACGATCCTGTCGTGACCCGATCGCCCACCGATCGGCGTGAGCACCGAGCCATCTCGGACGGCGAGGGCAGGTTCACGCGGTAGGGTAGAATCACGGAGTGAGGCGCGTCGCGGCGATACTCGTGCTCTGGGGATGCGGCGGTGACCATGCGGCGCCGCCAGCGGCGCCCGTCGCGGTGGACGTACCCCCGATGCCCGCGTCCGCCGCGAGCACTCGCATCCAGGATCCGCCGCCGGATCCGGAGCCGGTCGTGGCGCGCACGCCCCCCGAGCCGGCGGAGGCCGAGCCGGAGCCGTTCCCGCGGCGCAAGGCCCCGAGCCCGGGACCGCCGGGGACGCAGCCCTTCGACAAGGGCGCCGCCGCGGGCGCGCTCGGCGGCGCGCCGATCCAGCGGTGCTCGCTGCCCGGCGGACCGACCGGGATGGGGCACGTGACGGTCACGTGGGACCCGAGCGGGAGCGTGAGCTCCGTGTCGGTCGACGGTGGGCCGTTTCCCGGGACCGCCACCGGCGGGTGCCTCGCACGCGTGTACAGTACACTTACCGTACCCCCCTTCGCCGGCGCGCCGGTCCGCGTGGGCAAGACCTTCCTGCTGAAGTAGCGGTCGGCCGCAGGGCTGCAACGTGCTCGAGCTCGCGTGCGTATCGAACGTCTGCCGGAGCGCGTCCGCGACGGCGTGCAAGGAGCGGTGACGAGCCGTCTCAGAACGGGACCACGTCGGCCGTGAGCGCTTTCACCACGCGTGCCGCGGCGTCGCGGATCGAAATCTTGTCGCGATCCACCCGATCGAACGGCAATCGCAGGTTGACGTGGATCGAGTCGGGCTCCTCGGTGCTCGGGTCCAGCCCGGGGAATCCACCCCACGTGAACGCGTGACGCAGATACCCCACGAGCGTTTTGCGATGACGCTCCCAGAGGAGCTCCGGATCGACGGACTCGAGGTCGTCGATCGGCGGCAGCTCGAGGGCGTACGAGGGGCCGCCGCTGATGTCCTGCTTGTGCAAGTAGTCCGGCGCCACCTCGAGGAGGAATGGGCCCACGATCTCGCGATGGGAATCGGCGATCTCCTTCTCGTAATTACGTAGCTGGTATTCGAAATAGCTCGCGTCCCCGATCTCGAGCGGATCGGCGGCCAGGAGCCGGATCCCGTCGGTCTCGAGCGCGCAGGGGCCGTAGTCGTATCGGTCGGGCGGCGCCGGCAGCAGCGAGAGCGTACCGACGACCTCGAGGAAGGCGTCGAGCGAGACCGGCAACGGCGCCCCGCTCACCGTGGCGAGCTGGGCGCGGAGCTCGGCGCTCACCGGGCCCTCCGGCGCCAGACGCGCCCCCGCGGCCGAGAGCACGGCGCGCACCGCGTCTGCGTTCTGGCGTACGCGCTTCATCAGCGCGCGAGCGACGGCCGCGGCCTCCTCGCGGAGCGAGGCGTCCGCCGCGACCGCCGGGGCGTGCGCGAGGAGCTCGTCCCACGCCGCGTGCTCGCCGCTCTCGTAGCGCGAGAGGTAGTCGCGCCGGGGCGGCATCTTCACGATCCCGCGAGCCGCGCTCGCGATGGGGTGCCGCTCGATGGCAACGACGGCGACGCTTCGCGGTGCGACCGAGAGGACGCGGCGTGCTTCGCCGCCGAAGCGCTCGTTGCGGCGAAACCGCGCTGCGAGATCGACGAGCCGAGGCTCGCGCGCGAGCGAATCCGCCTGCGCGACGCTGAAGAGAGAGCCGAGGACGGCCGCGTCCTCCGGCGAGCCGCCGAGCGCCGACGCGAGGGTCCATGCGCGCGTGGGATCGGCCTGCAGCGTGTCCCGGATCGCGAGGCGGGCCACGAACTCGTCCGGATCGCGCCAGCGCGCCTCGAAGAACGCGCGCGCCGACGGATCCTTGATGAGCGTGAGCGCGTTCAGCGCCGCCATTCGCACGCGGCGGCGCGACTCCGAGTCGGCGAGGCCGAGCGCGAGCGGCAGGGTCGCGGCAGGCGCGAGCGCGGCGAGCGTCTCGAGCGCGTCGGCGGCCACGTCGTCCTTCTCCGTCTCGACGAAGATGGCGCGGACGCGCATCGGCGCCTCCGGGTGGCGCGAGCGCGTCAGCGCCGGCCGTGGGATCTTCGCGTTGGTGAACGTGCCGAGGAGAAACTCGAGCGCGCGATCGTCGCGCGACGCGCCGAGCGCGAAGGTGGCGGCGCGCCGGAGCTCCCCGCGCCCTTCGCTGGCGAGCGCGAGCGCGGCCTCGAGCAGCGACTCGTCGTCGAACGCGCGCGCGCCCTGCAGCACGGCGGAGATCCCGGCCAAGGTCTTCGCCTCGAGCGCCGCGACGAGCGCCGCCCCCGAGGGGAAGGCGACGTTCACGGCCGTCGGCTCCTCGTACTTCCGGCCCTCCGGTTTGAAGGGGACCTTCGCGCCCGCCGCCTTGCCTTCGTCGAGGATGCGCTTCGCATCTGCGCGAAGCGCTGCCGCAACGATCAGGTCGATCGCCTCGTCGTTCGTCATCTCACGCGAGCGTAAAATAAAACAAGGCCGCGCGGTGCTGAGTCCGCGCGGCCTATGAGGACGTGACGTCGAAGACGCCCGTCGAGACTCTACTGGCCCTTGCGCTGGAACGCCGGCACATCCCAGTCGGTATCGAAGGCCGGGAAGTTCGACGCCGAGCGCTCGCGCACCGGAATGCGGGAGCTCGCGGGCTGCACGCGCTGGACTTCCTGGTACTGCGGAGCGGGCGCGGGGGCCGGCTCGCGCATCTGCGGCGCCGCGCTCATCGCGGGACGCGAAAGCGACGGACGCGACGGGGGTGCGCTCGAGAAGAGGTGCTGCGCGTGACGCGAGGGTGCGGCGCT
Organism: Labilithrix sp.; assembly: GCA_046351255.1. Lineage (GTDB taxonomy): Bacteria > Myxococcota_A > Polyangia > Polyangiales > Polyangiaceae > Labilithrix. The sequence goes on along the minus strand of JAXLYU010000015.1, from coordinate 174,999 downwards.
CATGCGCTGCGGGGCCGCATGCGTGACCGGGATCTCCATGTCGCGCGGCGCCTGGATGCGCGCGCCCGAGTCGAGGCCCTGCATGCGCTCGACCGCGTCGAAGCCCGTCGCGATGACGGTGACCTTGACGTTCTCGCCGAGCTGCTCGTCGATGCTCGCGCCGAAGATGATGTTCGCGTCCTCGTGCGCCTGCTCCTGCACGAGGCCGGCCGCCTCCTGGATCTCGCGCATCTTGAGATCCGGACCGCCGACGATGTTGATGAGGACGCCCGTGGCGCCGTCGACGGAGATGTCGTCGAGGAGCGGCGAGGAGACCGCCATCTCCGCCGCGAGACGCGCGCGGTTCTGACCCTTGGCGATGCCGGTGCCCATGAGCGCGCGGCCCATCGAGCTCATGACCGTCGTCACGTCGGCGAAGTCGACGTTGACGATGCCGTTCTGCGTGATGAGGTCGGAGATGCCCTTGACCGCCTGGTAGAGGACCTCGTCCGCCTTGCGGAACGCGTCGACGAAGGAGAGGTCGTCCTCGCCGAGCATGAGGAGCTTCTGGTTCGGGATCGTGATGAGCGTGTCGACGTGCTCCGCGAGCTGCGCGAGGCCGTGCTCGGCGCGGCGCGAGCGCTGGCGACCCTCGAAGAGGAAGGGCTTCGTGACGACGCCGACCGTGAGCGCGCCCTCCTCGCGAGCGAGCTGCGCGATGACGGGGGCCGCGCCGGTGCCGGTGCCGCCGCCCATGCCCGCGGTGATGAAGACCATGTCCGCGCCCGCGATGAGCTCCTTGATTCGCTGGTGATCCTCGAGCGCCGCCTTGCGACCGCGCTCCGGGTCCGCGCCGGCGCCGAGGCCGCGCGTCACCTGGTTGCCGATGTTGAGGCGCGTCGGAGCCGCGTTGTTGTTGAGCGCCTGCATGTCGGTGTTCACGACGACGAACTCCACGCCCTCGAGGCCGAAGTTGATCATCGTGTTGACCGCGTTGCCGCCGGAGCCGCCGCAGCCGATCACCTTGATGCGCGCCTGGTACTCCGTCTGCTCGTCCGCGAACTCGATCGAAAACGTCATGACAATGGCCTCCCGTCGCGTGAGGGCACAACGGCGCCGCTAGCACGCAAAGTCTTGCTTCGAGCGGGGCGTCGGCTGCACGCCGCGTCGCTCGTGGTTTGACCTTTCCCATATGCGGGGAGGCTGGGCCAAATAAGTGATCGACCTTTTGACGGGCACGCTCACTTTTCTACAGGTACGCAGATGTGGCCAAGAAAGTGCCGGCGGTTCGTGGCAAAAGCTCGGACTAGACTGGCCACCAGCCGTGCGTTTCTACGAGCGATTCCTGAAAAAAGCTCCGAAGCAATCCCGCTCGCGCACGCTCGTCGAGTCGGTGCTCTCCGCGGCGACGGAGCTCGTCGGACGAAGCGCGGACGAAGACGAGGTCACGATCCAGGCCGTCGCCGAGCGCGCCGGCGTGGGGGTCGGTTCGCTCTACGACTACTTCAGCGATCGCGGGAGCGTGTTCACGAGCCTCGCCGCCAAGTTGAGCGAGGACAACCTGCGCCGCTTCGAGGCCGAGCTTGAGCCGTGTCGCGACAAGCCGCTCGACGTGGCCGTCCGGCGCATCGTCGATCTCCTCTTCGACACGTACCTCGTGGATGTCCGCATCCCCCGCGTCGTGGTGCGCATCGCCACGCGCGCCAACCTCATGCCGCTCCTCGCCCACAACCACGAGGTCTTCGGGCGGTCGCTCGCGAAGTTCCTGAAGGACCGCGACGACGTCGACCAGACGAACCTCGAGATCCGCACCTACGTGATGACGGACATGGCGATGGGCATCGTCCTCACCCTCATGTGGGCGGCGGAGAGGCCCTTCAGCGACGCCGAGCTCCGCGCGGAGGTCGCGCGGTCGTGCCACGCGATGCTGGTGAAGAAGCCTTGACGGCCGCCGGTCCCCTCGCCCCGCTCGCAGACGTGAAGCAGCTCGCCGCCATCAAGCCGGCGGCGCGCACGAAGACGATGAAGGCGCTGCTCGGCGAGCTGGGCGACGGCTTCACCTCGCTCGGCTGGGCGTCGCCGCGAGCCGGCGGGAAGTCGGGGCCGCCCGGTCCGCCGATCCCGCGCGTCATGCATACGGCGAGCGAGATCGCCTTCAACCTGATCCCGGGCGGCACGTTCGTACCGGGACCGACGCCACGGCAGCGCAAGCTGCTCGAGGCGCGGCGCAAGAAGGCGGGGGCCGAGGAGCGCGAGCACCTGGACCTGCTGCTCACGCTGCCGAAGCGGCAGCCGGTCAGGATCCAGCCCTTCCTGCTCGCGTGGGTGCCGCTCTCGGGCGACGACGTGCAGGCGGTCGCGCCGGACCTCGGCGCCTTGAAGGGATCGCCTGCGATGATCCGCGCCGATCGCGCTTCTGCCCTCACGATCGCGGGCTTCGAGCTACCCACGGCGGACGAGCACGAGTGGGCTCATCGCGCGACGCTCGACGGCCTCTTCGCGTGGGGCGACGACGCGCCCACGCCGCCGCGCTTCGAGGCCGCCTCGGGCGAGGGGTTCCTGCCGGCGGCGACGAACGCCTTCGCGCTCATGGGGATCGGCGCGTGGCCGGAGCTCGTCCTCGACGCGTCCGGCGCGCTCGCGGTGCGCGGCGGAATGGCCCCGCTGTTCCCGTTCCAGGGCCTGGGTGAGGATCTGCTGGGCGTGACGTTCGGCCCCACGCGCCGCGAGCGCGAGGGCGCCGCCCGCCTCGTGATGCGCCTCGGCGCGCGCGCGAGCAAGAAGGCGGCGACGGCCCCAGAGGCAGCGACGACCGAGAGATTCACCTCGCTGAAGCTCGCGCTCCGCGCGGGGGCGGCGGTCGGAGAGCTCTCGCTCCGCGAGACCAAGGTCGGCAAGATCCCGAAAGAGATCGGCGGGCTCGTGAACCTGCGCGTGCTCGATCTCTGCGCCACGAACGTGACCGCCCTCCCCGCCGAGCTGGGGAAGCTCGCTTCGCTCGAGGAGCTCGATCTCACCGCGAACGACATCGCCTCCGTGCCTGCCGCTGTGGGCGAGCTGCCGAAGCTGAGATCGCTCATCGTCAGCACCGGCGGACGGGCGTTTCACCGCGCGTACGATGTCCTCTTCCGCATCCCCTCGCTCGAGCGGGTGAGCCTCCATGCCTCGCAGTCGATGCGCGCGCTGCCGGCCGCGCTCCGCGGACACCCGAACCTCCGCGAGCTCGAGCTGTGGCTCTGCCGCGGGATCACGGAGCTTCCGACCGACCTCCTCGCGTCGCTCCCGAAGCTCCGCGCGCTGAACCTGTCGAGCACCGGGATCACGAAGCTGCCGGCGAAGCTCGCCGGCATCGACGGGCTCGAGGCGCTCACCCTCGACGACCTCCCGCTGAAGACGCTCCCGCGCGCGTTCTGCGAGCTCCCGCTCCGCACGCTCTCGCTGCGAGACGTGAACGACATCGTCCTCGGCGACGACATCGCCCGCCTGACGCGCCTCGAGCGGCTCGGCCTCGGCGGCGTCCATACGAGGCTTCCGGCCGCGATCGGCAGGCTCGGCGCGCTCCGCTCCCTCTCGCTCTCGAACGGAGCCTGCGCGGAGGCGCCCGCGTTCCTCTCGAAGCTGAGGTCGCTCGAGGAGCTCGACGTCTCGTGCAACGAGCTCGAGGAGCTGCCCGCGGAGGTCTACGCCCTCCCGCGGCTCCGCAAGATCATCTGCTTCAACAGCCCCATCGGGAAGCAGGCGCCGAAGCTACGAGCCCGGTACCGCACGATCACGTTCGAGAGCTGACGGCAGGGCGTCGCGGCTCGCACGACGAGCCGGGCCAGACTAGGATGCGGCGCATGAAGAGTGTTTCGTTCAGGTCGGTCTTCGCTTCCCTCGTGTTCGTGGCGGCTTGCGGCGGCGACGACAAGCGTCCCGAGACGCCCCCGCCGAGCGTGCCGTCCGCCGCTCCGATGGACAGCGCGCCCGTCGGGTCCGCGTCCGCTGCGCCTCCGGCCGCCTCGAGCGCCGCACCCGCGGCGTCCTCGAGCGCGCCCATGACACCGCCGCCTGCGAAGGGCAAGTTCCTCTCGGGAGCGCTCGGCGCGAAGAGCGGCCAGGTCGACAAGGTCGGGACGAAGGACGGCGCGTACGCGCCCGACGGCGTGAAAGACATCGTCTTCGAGGCCGAGCTCGACGGCCCGGCGATGGCGATCGCGGTCATGTCCGTCGACGACAAGGGCGAGCCGAACGGCGCGTTCAGCGCCGACACGTACGTCGGCACGCAGCCGATCCCGCCGGAGGTGAGCAGCGTCCTCAAGCAGGGGAAGACCACGGCGGGCGTCGCGATCTACGAGAACGACAAGGTCGTGAACAAGAAGGACGGCTCGCTCGCGCCCCTCGCGGCGGGGAAGCACAAGCTCGTCATTCACGTCTCGCTGAAGGACGCGCCGAAGGGGGCGTACAAGGTCGTCGCCGTGTTCGACGACTACACGACGGCCGCGACGAACCCCATCACGGTGAAGTGACGAGGCGCCCGACGTCCCCACGGATCGCGGGCGGACCTCCGAGCAGGACGAAGTTCCGCGGCGATGAGCTCGCCGATGCGCGGGCACGCGTCCTGCTGACGAAGGAGGTCATCATGAAGACCTCCTTCCTCCCGCTCTTGCTCCTCGCGATCTCCGTCACCGCGTGCAGCGCTCCTCCCACCGATCCGGCCGTCGCCGGAAGCGAGGCCATGACGAGCCAGGAGAGCGAGGAGAGCGCGGAGAGCGCGGAGAGCGCGGAGGACGCGGTGCAGGCGGCGCTCCGCGCGCGTCTTCCCGGCGTCACGGAGCTGACGAAGAAGGCGAACGGCTTCGGAGGCATCAGCTACGGCTTCACCGTGAACGGCGTCGGCTACATGAGCTGGCAGCGTCGCTCGGGCGCCGCGTACGAATGGGCGATCTTCGAGACGTACGGGACCGGAGATGGGAACGACCGCGCGTCGGTCCACCTCGCGAGCCTCGATGCGGCCCCCGCGACGGTGCCTGCGCTCGTCGATGCGCTCGAGGCGCGCCTCGGCGCCATGCTCGGCACGCCCGCCCTCGCCGTCGCTCTGGCGCGCTCGATGCCCGGCCTCACCTACGTGCGCAAGGAAGCGCGTCCGGTGCAGCACCTCACAGTCGCGGGCGGCCAGACGGGACAGCCGGGTCCCTTCCGAGACACGACGGTGATGGTCTTCGCGTGGCAGAACGTCGAGTACGTGTACTTTACACGTGACGCGGGCACGGCGGGACCGCATCGCCTCATGATCCTCGCGGCCGCGTCCGACTGGGATGGCGTCTCCGTCACGCCGATGACCCGCTGCGCCGGCACCGTCGGACTCGCGGGCGTCGACACGCCGGGAGCCAACGTCCGGCGCCTGTTCGAGAGCTACGAGGCCTGCCGCTGATTCAGCGCACGCGCACCGCGCGGAGGCGGACGCGGCCGTCCTTGTCGGTGCCGACCATGTCGTCGCCGACGATCTGGACGTCCTTGCGATCGTTCAGGACGAACGGCGCGCCATTCGAGCGGCGGAGCGAGCGGTCGTAGAAGACGAGGTGCTCGTCCTCGTAGGTGCCTTCGACGTTCGCCGCCACGTCACCCCAGTCCATCACACCTTCCAGCTTGCCGTCGCGCGCCCGCTCGATCTCGAGCCGGAAGCGATTTTGGGACGTGCCGAAGTCGATGTCGCCGCGCCACTCCGAGCCCTCGAGCCGGGGGCGTTCGTGAGCCTCGTGACGCGCGAGCGTGGCGCCTGCCACCGCGCCGCCGGGAAGCGCGATGAAGGCACACGCGACCGCGAGCACGACCTGCATCACCAGACGCTGGCGGGCCTGCGACCGATCGATCGGGACCGCCACGATCGCCTTTCCCTTCGCGTCGGCGCGATATCCGCCGGACTCCGGCGCGAAGAGCACGACGGGCGACGCGAGGCCGTCGACGATGAGCGGCGCGCGGACACCTGCGTCGCGGTGCTCGGTGAGCGTGCCCGAGCGGAGGAGCGCGAAGAGCTGGCTCCAGTCGACCAGGGCGAAGACGAGGAACGCGACGCCGGCCGCGGCCGACGCGAGCGCGCTCACGGCCCCGCCGCAGACGACGAGGAACACCGCCGTCCAGAGCAGCGCCACGCCCGTCATCGCGGCGTGGGTCGGGCGACGGTCGAGGGCCTCCCCGTGACGCGCGGCGAGCACGGCGACGAGCCCGAGCGCGGCCACCTCCGCCGCGACGAGATGCGGGAGGAGCTCTGCGAACACCGCCAGGTCGAGCGCGAACACCGAGACGGCGAGGGTATAGCGGGCGTGGAGCGCGGTGTGCTCGAGCTGCCACGCGAGGCCGCTCAGCCAGGCGGCAAAGACGGCGCCCAGGATGGCTCGACGATGCCGGAGGAGCGCGCTCGCGAACGATGGCTCCATCCCTCGAGTGTGACGCACGAGGCATCACCCGACGAGCCGAATCGCAACTCCGTCGGACCAGAGCTCGAAATCAGAAGGCGGCTTTGAGCCACTCCCAGAGCTTCGAGCTGCTCGCAGGTCCGCGTGACCCGTTCTCCGACTCCGCCGGCATGACGGATCCGCCGCTCGATTCACGGTCCTTCTTGCTCGTGCTCATCCGCATGATGGAGTGCGCAGGCGCCGCTACGGTGCGCGCGTGAGCGTCGGTGATCGCCTGTGCGCCATATCGCACGAGGCCGACGCCGGTGGCGTACTGGGGACCGTGCACGAGCTGGGTGATCCCTCGCACCCCCGTCGGGAAGCCGATGCGGACGGGCATCCCGAGGACCTCCTCGGCGAGCTCGGTGGTGCCCTCGAGGAGGACGGCGCCGCCCGTGAGGACGATGCCCGACGAGAGCTGCTCGAGGAGCCCGGTGTCCTCGAGGCGCTTCCGGACCACGGCGAAGATCTCTTCGACGCGCGGCTCGATGATGTCGGAGAGGACACGGCGGGGCGTGCGACGTGGCTTCTGCCCGCCGACGCCCGGCACCTCGATCTCCTCGTCGTCCGCCACCATCCGACCGAGCGAGCAGCCGTAGAGGCGCTTCAGGCGATCCGCCTCCGCCATCGGCGTGCGGAGGCCCGCCGCGATGTCGTTCGTGATGTTGTTGCCGCCGACCGGGACCACGCTCGCGTGGGCGATGCCGCCGTCGACGTAGCAGAGGATGTCGGTCGTGCCGCCGCCGATATCGACCACGGCCGCGCCGATCTCGCGCTCGTCGTCGGAGAGCACGGCCTCCGCGCTGGCGAGGGGCTCGAGGACCACGTCGGCCACGACGAGGCCGCAGCGCTCGGCGCAGCGGATGACGTTCTGCACACAGCTCGTGGCGGCGGTGACGAGGTTCACCTTCGCGCCGAGGCGTACCCCGCTCATGCCGATCGGATCGCGAATGCCGTCCTGGATGTCGACGATGTACTCGCGCGGGAGGACGTGGAGGATCTGGCGGTCTGCGTCGACCGGGATGGCGCGCGCGCCCTCGAGGACGCGCTCGACGTCGGCGCGGGTCACCTCTCCGCCCGCGATGGCGGCGACACCGTCGGAGGCCTGGGACCGGATGTGGCTGCCGGCGACGCCCGCGTAGACGGTGCGAATCTCGACGCCGGCCATCGTCTGCGCGGCTTCGATCGCGTCGCGAATCGAGCGAACCGTCCAGTCGATGTTGCTGACGATCCCCTTCCGGAGGCCGCGGCACGGGACCGAGCCGACACCGAGGATCGTAATCCCGTCCTCCGAGATCTCGCCGACGACGGCGCACACCTTGGTGGTACCGATATCGAGACCAACGACGATCTCACCCTGCGCGGAACCGATGTTGCTGCTCACGATGTATCGACGGATCTCATGTGCTCGCTACTCGGGCCAAATATCTGGCGAAATGGCGCGCCAAGGACCGGGCCGGACTATCCCGGTGCCCACAAAACGCCGCATTTTTCGACGTCTGGCCCCACCCGGGTAGGATGCACGGAATGAAGGACGGGCCCTGCTCCGCGTGCGGTCGGTCGAAGGTGCAAGCCACGCGCTTCCACCCCGCTCGTCCGGGAGGCAACTCCGCGCTGACGCTGTGCAACCACTGCGTGTCGGAGTGCGCGTCCGCCATCGAGGACGCCCCGACGCGCATCCCCGGCGGGCAGCATCAGTGCGAGTACTGCGGGAAGGACGAGGGGAACGTGGCCATTCTCGTCGCGGTGGGCCGGCGCAAGGTGTGCGACGAGTGCATCGACGCGTTCACGGCGGCAGTTTGAAGGAGAGGCGGGCCGTCACGGTCGCCTCTGCCGGCGGGGTCGGCGCATCGAACTGAACGCGTCGCGCGTGGTCGACGAGGCAAGCGGAGAGGACGTCGATCTTCGGCTCGATGGAGGAGGTCTTCACCTCGCCGTTCGGGCCAACGACGAGCTTGATCACGAACGCAGAGCCCTTCGCGAGCTCGGCGTTCGACATGACGGCCTGCGTGAAACACTGGCGGAAGCGCCCGCGAAGGCCGGCGACGACGCGCCCCGCGTCCATGATGGTGGCCCCCTCCGTGGACGTCTCCATGGTCACGTCGATCCGGGGGGCCGGTCGCTCGTCGGGGTCCTCCGTGATGCCGATGGATGGGACCTCGCCCATCATCACGTCGAACGCGGTGACCTCACGCTCCACACGCGAGAGCGGACGCGTGACGGAGATCGCCGGCCGGTTGTCGTCCACGGCTGCGCTGCTGGACGCGACGACCGACGCCTCGGCGGGGATCGCCGCGCCCGGCTTCTTGCAGGCGAGGAGCCCGAGCGCGAGGAGCCACGCGCGGCGTCGAGCGAAGGCGATCATGGCGAGCCCGACGAGCCAGACGCCGGAGGCCCGACCGGCTCCCGGCGAAGCCGCGCACGACGCGCCGCCTGGCCCGGGCGCCGCCGGAGCCGACCGCGCAGGAGCGGGGGCCGCGTCAGGCGGCTCGGCCGTCCCTGCGTTCACGTAGACGGTCGGCTCGACGCCCTTCTCTCCGATGAGGACGGGATCGACGACACCGAGGAGGAACCGATGCGCCTCCTTGTCCTCGGGCGTGAAGACCTCGCTCTTCGTCGCGGGCACGAGCAGGACGTCGCCATATCCCTCGCGCGAGGCCTTCCGATCGCGGAACGGCTGGACGACGAGCTTCTCGGCCCGCGGAACGACGGCCGAGAGCTCGGGGCCGAGCACCGCCTCCACCTCCGCGCGCGTCGCGTCGGTCGGCGGCCCGTACGCCCAAGGCCGATGCCAGCGCTTCTCGTCCATCGGCTTCGCCGCGACGTCGATCATCGCGTCGCGCGTGATCGTCCAGCCGAGGAGCACGCGATGGCGGAGCGCCTCCGCTCCGTGCGGATTCGTCGCGTCCATGTAGGGGTAATACGGCTTCGGCGTCGTGAACCGCAGGCGCACCGTCTCGCTCGTCATCCCCTTGGTCGCGCCGGGACGGCCCACGAACTTGAAGGCGACGAAGTAGAACTTCAGCTCCACGTAGTGCCGGAGCCACGCCTTCGCCTCCTCGGGCGCGACGAAGCCGTTGTCCTTCAGCCACCGATCGAACGCGCCAGCGTCTTCGGCGCGGAGCGTGAAGGCCTCGAAGCTGCCCACGCGCTGCTGCGCGAGCACCACGACGGCCTCCGCGGGCGCCGGCACGCCGCCGCCGCTGCCCTTCGCCCCGCCGAGGCCGCGACCTTCGCCGCTGCGAGAGACGTACGGCATCTTCTTTTGCAGGCGATCGAAGGGCGCGTTCTTCACGCCGGAGACGGTGGGCTCCGTCGGCGTGGGGACGACGAAGCCGAAGGACTGGTCCGCTCGCTCGAACCGCGCCTCGCGCACGAAGTCCTCCGTCTTGGTCTCGCGATCCCAGACGACGAGGCTCCGCTCGACGGCGAGGTACGGCGTCGACGTGAGCAGCTCCGCCTCCGCGAGGCCCGGCGCCCGCGCGAACATTCCGCACGCGCCGGCGTCCCTCGCGACCAGCGAGGCCGCGACCACGAACATCACGAGCAGAGCCCAGGGACGCATGCGCGTCCAAACATACAGGACGACGAACGCGATCCCCCGGAGACGCACGGGGGTGCGTCCCTGTTCCGGTCGAGCCTGAAGAGATGAATCGGGCTCGGGCACGGGCACGTGGACGAGACTAGCTAACGCATTCGTACCACGACACGATCGGGACGGGCCTCGTCGTCGAGCATGATCGTGTCGGGCTTGGCGCCGCGGCGATCGAGCTCGCCGACGATGCGCACCGCCTGATCGAGCTTCCGCTTGTAGGGCGCGCCGCCCATGCGGAGGACGACGCCGCTCTTCCCACAGACGAGCGTCATGTCGCCGCTCGCCTCGACGTGGACCTCCTCGAGCGGGGAGCGCTGCGCCAGCGGCGAACGGTCGTAGTCGAGCGCGAGGTCGAGGGCCTTGCGGATGGTGCGCGTGGCGCCGTCGCGATCGGCGACGAGCTGCGAGAGCGCGACGCCGGTGACGATGTGGAGGTCGAGGGGATCCCCCGCCTCCACGCGCTTGATGATCCCGCCGTCGCGCGTGACGAGGTAGGTGCCTTCCGGCATCGCCACGAGCCCCGCCGCCTCGCGCTCCGTGACGCGAATCGTGATCGTGCCGGGGAGCTGGCGCGAGAGCTCCGCGCTCTCGATCCACGGATCGGCCGCGAGCTTCGCGCGCGAGCGCTCGAGGTCGATCGAGAAGACGTTCTGGCCCTTCGCGACACCGGCGATCTGCGCGATCTCCTCGGGGCCGCGGCGCTTCCCGCCCGCGGTGACGATCTCGCTCACCGAGAACCGGGCGCTCGTGCGCACGTACTTGCGCGCGCCCCACACCACACCCGAGCCGATGCCGGCGATCATGAGGAGGCCGCTGACGGCCCGGAGAATCGGGACGATCTTCGACGGTTTGCGAGGACCGGCGGGGGCCCGGGAGGCCTTCGGCAGCGGCGGCGGCTTCGAGGTGACGGCCTTGACCGCGACGGGCTCGGCCGGCGGCGGCGCCGGCTCGGACGGCGGCGGCGGCGCCGACGAACGACGGACGTTGCGAACGGGAGGCGCGCTGCTCATTTCGGGTCTCCCGCTTCGATGCGCGCGACGAGCTTCCTCGCGCTCGCGTTGATGTCGCCCGCGCCGAGCGCGATGACGAGATCGCCCGGCTTCACCTCGCGATAGAGCTCGTCGGCGACGTCGTTCTTGTCCGCGATGTACCTCACCGCGTGATGGCCGTGCGCGCGGATCGCCTCCGCGAGCTCGCGGCCCGTGGCGCCCGGGATCGGCTTCTCGCCGGCAGCGTACACCTCGGTGACGATGACGACGTCCGCCTTGTTGAACGAGCGCGTGAACTCGTCGAAGAGGTCGCGCGTGCGCGTGTAGCGGTGCGGCTGGAACGCGACGACGACGCGACGGTCGAAGCCGCGCTGGGCGGCGTCGAGCGTGACCTCGATCTCGGCGGGGTGGTGACCGTAGTCATCCACGACCATCACGTCACGGTCACCGAGCTTCGGCTGACCGACGATCGTGAAGCGGCGCTGCACGCCGTTGAAGCCCGAGATCGCCTCCCGCACCGCGTCGAGCGGGACCTCGAGCTCGTCCGCCACCGCGATGACGGCCAGGGCATTGAGGATATTGTGAGCGCCGGGCATGCGCACCGTGAACGACCCGAGTGACTCCCCACGACGCCATACTTCGAAATGCGTCTGCAGGCCGTCGAAGACGGGATTCTTCGCGCGATAATCGGCTTGCCGCGAGACGCCATAGGTCACGTGGCGGCGGGAGATCCTCGGCAGGACCGCCTGCACGTGCGGGTGATCGATGCAGAGGACGGCGAGGCCGTAGAAGGGGATCTTGCTCGCGAACTCGATGAAGGCGTCCTTGACCTTCTCGTGCGTCCCGTAGTGGTCGAGATGCTCGGCGTCGATGTTCGTGATGACGCCGATCGTGGGCGTGAGCTTGAGGAACGATCCGTCGCTCTCGTCGGCCTCCGCCACGAAGAGGTCACCGAGCCCGAGCCGCGCGTTCGAGCCGAGCGCATTCACCTTGCCGCCCACGACGACGGTGGGGTCGAGCCCGGCGTGACGGAGCACGGTCGCGACGAGCGAGGTGGTCGTCGTCTTGCCGTGCGAGCCCGCGATGAGCACGTTGTACTTTACACGCATCAGCTCGGCGAGCATCTCGGCGCGCTGGATGATCGGGATCTCGAGCTCCCGGGCTCGGACGATCTCGGGATTGTCCGGCTTGATGGCGCTGGAGTAGACGACGACGTCCGCGCCCTCGACGTTCTCCGAGCGGTGCCCCACGTCCACCCGGACGCCCATCGTCTCGAGCCGGCGCGTGATGTCGTTCGGCTTCATGTCCGAGCCGGAGACGTCGAACTCCATCGTGCGGAGGATCTCGGCGAGGCCGCTCATCCCGATGCCGCCGACCCCGACGAAGTGCGCATGGCGCATGCGACCGCGAAACATTACGAGCTGATCTCCTTCACCTTGAAGCGCGACGATCCGTTGCTCGCGCCGTTCGTCGGGGACGGAGTGGGCGGCTTCTTCAGGCCGATCCCGGCGAGCGCAAGCAGGTCCTTCGCGATGTCCTCCGCCGCGTGCGGGCGGCCGTGGCTCTTGGCCGCGTCGGCCATGCGCTTGCGGCGCTCGTCGTCTTCGAGGAGCGCGATGATCTCGGTCGCGAGCCGCGTCTCGTCGGCCGCGTCCTGGCGAATGCAGATGCCGCCGCCCACGGACTCGAGCGACAGCGCGTTCTTGGCCTGGTGGTCGTCCGCGGCGTGGGGAAACGGGACGAAGATGCCCGCGCGACCGATGGCCGAGATCTCGGCCACGGCACCCGCGCCGGAGCGCCCGATGACGAGATCGGCAGCGGAGATCCGGTCCGCGATGTCCTCGAGGAACGGCACGACCTCGACGCCTGCGAGCCCGGCATACGCCTCGCGCACGGCGGCGTCGCGATCACGGCCCGCCTGATGGAGCACCGTGAACGCGACCGCTGGTACCCCGGGGCGAGACTCTCGCACGCGCCTCAGCGCCTTCGGCAACACCTCGTTGAGCGCGAGGGCGCCCTGGCTGCCGCCGAGGACGAGGACGCGCTTCGGACCGCTCGCGGGGACGTACGGGACAGGCGAGAAGCCCGGCCGGAGCGGGACCCCGAAGAGCCGGGCCTTGTCGCCGCGGAAGTGCCGCGCCGTCTCCGGCCACGCGAGATACGCGCGCTTGGCGAACGGCGCGAGGATGCGGTTCGCGAGCCCGAGGGTCGAGTTCGGCTCGAGCACCGCGAGCGGCACGCGCTGCGAGACGCCGGCGAGCGCGGCCGGTCCCGCCGCATAGCCGCCCACGCTCAGCACGGCCGCCGGCTTCAGGCGGCGGATGATCTCGCGCGCCCGCTGCGTGGCCTTCGCGGCGACGAGCGCGCCCTTGATCGCGCGCTCCGCTCCCCCGCCCTTCATCGGCTCGACGTCGAGCAGCTCGAGCGCATATCCCGCCTCGGGGATCACGCGCGCCTCGAGCCCGCGCGGGGTCCCGGCAAACACGATCTCGACGTCCGCGAGCTTCCCGAGCGCGCGCGCGACGGCGAGGCCAGGAAAGACATGGCCTCCGGTGCCGCCGCCCGCGATCAGGATCGACGCCATCAGACCGCCTCCTCCGCCGCGAGCGCAGCCGCCACGCCTTCGTCGTGCTCGTCGCCATCGAGCTCCGGATCCGCGTCGACGCGCCGGTTGGCGGACGGGTCCTCGTCCTCCTTCGAGACGCTCATGCCCTGGCGCGAGACGTTCAGCAGGATCCCGGCCGCCGCCGCGTTCACGAGGAGCGACGAGCCGCCGAAGCTGAGGAACGGGAGCGCGAGGCCCTTCGTGGGGACGATCGCGAGCGCGACGCAGAGGTTCACGAGCGCCTGGACGCCGAACATCGTGGAGATGCCGAAGGCCAGGTAGGAGCCGTAGTCGTCCGGCGCGCGATAGGCGGCGCGGACGCCGCGCGCGACGAGCGCGAGGAATACGATGCAGAGCCCGAGAATGCCGACGAAGCCGAGCTCCTCACCGATGATGGCGGCGATGAAGTCGTTGTGCGACTCCGGGAGATAGAGGGTCTGCAGGCCCTTGCCGATCCCCGCGCCCCACGTGCCGCCCGAGCCGAAGGCCATGACGGACTGGAAGGGCTGATAAGCGAGGTCGGCGCGGTGCTGATCCATGTTCTGCCACGCGAGATATCGAGCAAGTCGATATTGCTTCGACATCACGGAGAGGACCGCGAAGATGCCGCCCATGATGCCGGCGCCCATCAGGTAGCCGACCTTCGCGCCCGCCACGAAGAGCATCGTGAACGTGAGGAGCAGGAGCACGACGCTCGATCCGAAGTCGGGCTGCTTCATGCAGAGGAGCATGTAGAGACCGGCGACGAGGAGGTGCGGGAGGAAGCCGACCGTGAACGACTTCACCTCGCCGCCCTTCTTGGCGAGCGAATACGAGAGCCAGCACACGAGGGCGAGCTTCGACATCTCGGCGGGCTGGATGTGGATCGGCCCGAGCGCGAGCCAGCGCGTCGCGCCGCCGCCGCTATGACCGAGGCCGACGACGCAGAGCACGAGGAGGAGCCCCACGAACCCGAGCACCGGATACGTGAGCTTGTAGAGCTTGTGGTAGTCGATCGCGCCGAGCGCGAAGAAGATGACGAGGCTCACCGCGCCGTACGCCGCCTGCTTCTTGAGGAAGTACTGCGGATCGTGGAGGTGCAACGTGGCCTGCACCGCGGAGGCGCTGTAGACCATGACCACGCCGAAAGCGATGAGCGCGACGACGATGGCGGCGAGCACGACATCGACGGGCTTCTCGCCCTGCTTCACGTTGGGCTTCGCGTCGAGCGAGAGCGTGAGCTGCTGCACGACGGGCGCAATGCGGCGATTCCGGATGATGGGGATCACGGGAGCTCCTGCACCGCGCGAACGAAGACGTCGCCGCGCTCTTTGTAGTCCTTGAACATGTCGAAGCTCGAGCACGCTGGCGAGAGCAGCACGGCGTCGCCGGTGACGGCGTGGTTCGCCGCCTTCGCGACCGCGTCGTTCATGTCCGTCGCCAGCTCGACGGGCACCACGCCGTCGAGCGCGCGCGCGAGCAAGGGCGTGGCCTCGCCGATGAGCACCGCGGCCCGGCCGCGCGAGCGCATCGCGTCGGCGAGCGGCCCGTAGCTGCCGCCCTTGTCCTTGCCGCCGGCGATCAGCACGATGCGCGGCTCGCGCATGCCGAGCACGGCGGTGACGGACGCGCCGACGTTGGTGCCCTTCGAGTCGTCGTAGTAGCGAACGCCGTTCCGCTCGCGCACGAAGGCCATGCGATGCGCGAGGCCCTTGAACTCGGCGAGCACCTTGGCGACGACGGCGCGCTCGAGCTGGAACGGACGCACCGCGGCGAGCGCCGCGGCGACGTTCGCCGCATTGTGCCCGCCCTGGAGCGCGATCGCGGCGCGCGGATAAGCGTGCTCGCCGTCGATGATCGCGTCGTCCGTCACCTGGACATCGCCGCCCGGCCCGAACGTGACGACCTGCCCCTGCCCGCGGCGAGCCTGGGTGAGGCACACGAGATCGCTCGCGGGCACGACCGCGAGGTCGTCCTTCCCCTGCCGCACGAACGAGTTCCCCTTCGCGTCCGCGTACGCCTGCTCGCTCGGATAGCGATCGAGGTGATCGGGCGTGATGTTCAAGAGCAGGCTGACCTTCGGCCGAAACTCCTCGACGCGCTCCATCTGGAAGCTCGAGACCTCGAGCACGACGACGTCGAAGCGGGTGTCCGCGTGCGCCGCGAGCGGCTCGCCGAGGTTCCCGCCGGTGAAGACCTTCTTCCCCGCCGCCTCGAGCAGCTCGCCGACGAGGGTGGTGGTCGTGCTCTTCCCGTTGGTCCCGCCGATGGCGATGATGGGCGGCTTCGGGTCGGGCAGCGCCTGCACCGCGAGCTCGACCTCGCCCCAGATACGCACGCCCCGCGCCTCCGCCGCTGCGAGGAGCGGAAACATCGGCACGCCGGGCGAGACCACGATGAGGTCCGCCTCGTCGAGCCGCGCCCCGTCGTGCCCGCCGAGCACGAGCTCGACGCCCTCGATGGGCGCGACGTTCGTGCGCGCGTCGGTGCCGACCACCTTCGCCCCGCGCGCGACGAGCATCCGGCACGCCGCGATCCCGCTGATGCCGAGGCCGATCACCACGACGCGCTTTCCCTGCACGTCGAGCATCAGCGCAGCTTCAGGCTCGCGAGGCTCACCAGCGCGAGGAGGATGGAGATGATCCAGAAGCGAACGATGATCTTTGGCTCGGGCCACCCCTTCTTTTCGTAGTGGTGGTGAATCGGCGCCATGAGGAAGACGCGCTTGCCCGTGAGGCGGAAGCTCACGATCTGCGTCACGACGGAGAGCCCTTCGAGGAAGAAGATGCCGCCGAGGATGATCGAGAGCAGCTCGGTCTTCAGGAACACGGCGCAGGTGCCGAGGCCGCCGCCGAGGGCGAGCGCGCCGACGTCGCCCATGAACACCTGCGCGGGGTACGTGTTGTACCAGAGGAATCCGATGCCGGCCCCGACGAGCGCACCGCAGAAGATCGAGATCTCACCCGCGGACGAGATCTCGGGGATATCGAGGTAGCGCGCGACGATGAAGCGCTGCGCGACGTTGGCGATACCGAACGACGCCGCCGACAGATAGGCCCAGACGAGATACGTCCCGGCGTTGAAGATGACGGGACCGATCGCGAGCCCGTCGAGCCCGTCGGTGAAGTTCACCGCGTTCGAGGTGGCGACCACCGTGAAGACGGCGAACGCGATGTACGCCCAGAGCGGCAGCGAGATGGGGTGCTTGGCGAACGCGACGAACGGGATCGACACGCGCGTGCGGATGTCCCACCAGTCGGACGGCACGTGCTCCTTGGCGGTGAACACGTACGTGATGACGGCGGCCGCGACGAGGAACTGCCCGATCAGCTTGTAGCGGGCGGGCAACCCCTTCGAGTGCTTCATGCGGATCTTGAGGTAGTCATCGAGGTATCCGATGACGCCGTAGCCCGCGGTGACGGTGGTGGCGGCGAGGACGAACGTGTTGCGAACGTCGCACCACATGATCGTCGACCCGAGCACCGCCATGAGGAGCAGCGCGCCGCCCATGGTGGGGGTGCCGCGCTTCTTGAGGTGTGCCTCGGGGATGAGCCCTTCGTCGCGGACCACCTGCCCGATCTGCTTCTTCTGCAGCTCGCGGATGAACCAGGGCGAGAGGAAGAAGCAGATGAACATCGCCGTCATCGTCGCGGCGATGGCCCGGAACGGGACGTAGCGGAGCACGTTGAGCCACCCCAACCAGCTCGCGCTATGGCGCAAGGGATAGAGGAGCTCGTAGATCATCGCCGTCCACGTTGCAGACTCAGAGACTTTTGGCAAAGTTTCCGGCACTTGGACACGGGGGCGACCGCACCCCCAAACGACTCCCAGGCCTGCCCGATTCCCCCCGTCCCCATCGCCACCACTCCACTCGGCCCCCTCCGCATCCCTCCGATTTCACGCCCCTTTCCCGTTCCCTGCCCCTCCAAACCGCACGAGCGCTGGACGCAGACATGGCCAAACCACGACAGCGGCGGGGCGTTCCGCGGCCGACCACGGCGCGCCAGCGAGCCGCCTCAGGGTGAGCTCACCGTCGGCTTCTTCGATTTCTTCCCCTTGCCGCCCTTCCCCTTGCCCTTCGCGGGGGCCGCGCTCACGGCGACTGCGACGGACGACGTCGGGGCCGAGGCTGGCGCGGCGGCCGTGGACTGCGTCGTAGACGGCGCCGGCGCCGGCGCCGGCGTCGGCGCCGGCGTGGACGCCGCGACGGAGGCCGCCGACGACGGCTCTTTCGACGCGCTCTCCAACAGCGTGCCCGCCGTGGCGGTGCCGCCGCCGACGAGGAGGAGCGCTGCGCCGGCGATGAGCGAGAGCTTGGCCGTCTTCGTGGCCGAGGCGAGGAGCTCGTCGCGCGACTTCGCCGAGAGGATGAGCGCGCGCCAGCTCGGGGCCGCGATGACGTTGCCCAGGTCGCCGATGCGGCCGCACGCGTAGAGGCGCGGGACCATCGGCAGGACCTCCTCCTCCACTTCGTACTTCGTGCCGACGTCGAGGATGGGCGTGTTCACGCGGTAATTGCCGAACTCCAGGTCGGTGCCTGTGATGCCGCCGACGAGGCCCGTGCCCTTCGTCTCGCTCTTCTTCTGCGTCGGCTCGAAGTCGCCGCCCTCGCGCGCGTCGATGGGGACCGCACCGCTGCCATCGTCGATGACGAACTGCGCCGCCACCTTCTGCTCGTCGATCAGCTTGCTCTTCTGCGTGTCGCCGTCCTTCCAGCGCGCCGTGCACTTGATCTCGTAATAGAGACACGGAACGCCGCTGAACGGCGCGATCACCGGCTGCGCGCAGCTGACGATGCCCTGCGCGCTCACCTGGCCCTTCGCGCCCGCTACCGCTCGACCGCGACTCGCGACATCCCCCGTCGAGACGAGCGGCGCATCGGTGATGCGACCCGCCTTGAGCCGCTGGAAGATCCCGTAGATGAGGCCGATGAGCCCCAGCGCGAAGAGCGCGATGCCAACGGGAAGAAGCATCGACGTTCAGGTTACCAGACGTTCGACGACGCGCCCGGACGGCATCGCCAGCGTGCTTCGCGTAGGGCTTCGCGTTGGCGTGGCTTGGCCGCGTCGCCTTCGGCCAGTCAGTCGCCGAGCGCGGTCACCACGCGCTCCGCGCCGACGCTTCGCGACGCCTTCACGAGCACTGCGTCACCGGGCTGCACGCGGGCCGCGGCCTCCTTCGCCGCCTCCTCCGCGCTCGCAGCGCGGAGGATCTCGACGCCCTTCGCGCCGGCGACCTGGAGCGCGAGATCGATCATGCCGCCGCAGCCGATCGCCAGCACGACCCCGGCGTGGACGATGTCGTCGCCGAGCGCTTCGTGCTCCGCCTCGGCGAGGAGGCCGAGCTCCTTCATCTCGCCGAGGACCGCGATCTTGCGGCGCTCGCCCGCGATCTCGCGCAGGGTCGCGAGGGCGGCGCGCATGCTCGACGGGTTCGCGTTGTACGTGTCGTCGATGAGCACCACGCCGCTCTTCAGCGTGCGCACCGTGCCGCGGCCCTGCAGGGAGACCTTCGCGAGCGCCGCGTCGATCTGCTCTGCGCTCAGGAGCTGGCGGCTCACCGCCTCCTGCGCCGCTAGCGCCGCCGTCAGATCGATCGCCGCCGCCTCGCCCGGGATCGGGAGGTGAACGGTGAGCTCGCGCCCCGCGCAGCCGACCACGACGCGCGAGCCCGTCCCCTCCGTCGCGCGCTCGATGAGCCGATAGTGCGGCGGGGCGCTCGCGATGATCTCCGCCGGCGGCACGCTCATCGGAGGCAGGCTCATCGGCGGGACGCTCATCGGGCCGAACGACGGCTCGTGCCCGAAGTGCGCCATCGGCTGCTCGGACGCGAACGAACCCTTCGGGCGCGTCGTGGCCGGGCCACGGCCGAACGTCTCCACCTTGCGGACGTGCGCGAGGCGCGCCGCGCGGCGGACCATGGCGTCGTCCGCATTCACGATCGCGATTCCGCCTTTGTCGAGCGCGCGATAGACGGCGCCCTTCTCGCGCATGACGCCCTCACGGCCACCCACGCCCTCGGAATGCGCCACGCCCACGTTCACCACCACCGAGACGTCGGGCCGGGCGAAGCTGCAGATCGCATCGAGCTCGCCGGGGAGGCTCATTCCCATCTCCAGGACGCAATATCGATGATGCGGCTCGAGCGCGAAGATGACGGCGGGGACGCCGATGCGATTGTTGAGGTTCCCGGCCGTGTAATGCGTGGGCGAGATCTGCGCGAGGAGGAGCGCGGTCAGCTCCTTCGTCGTCGTCTTTCCCGCGCTGCCGGTGATGGCGACGACGCGCCCGTCCATCGATTGCGCGCGCCACCGCGTGAGGTGCGCGCCCGCGAGCGAGCCCCAGGCCACGAGCGTGTCGTCGACCTCGACGACCGCCACCGTCGGCGGGACGTCCTGGTGACGACCCTTCTCGACGACCACGATCGAGGCGCCGTTCTCCACCGCCTTCGCGAGGAAGGCGTGGCCGTCGTGAGACTCGCCCCGCAGCGCGAAGAAGATGCTGTTCGGCTTGACGGCGCGCGAGTCGCTGAAGACGCCCATCGCAGGCGCGGCGTTGCGTGGACCGTGGGCCCGGATGGTGCCGCCCGTCGCAATGGCCACGTCGGGCAGGTCGAAGAGCGCGCGATTCGTGGGGATCGGTGTCGCCATTCCGCTTTATGCCTTTCCCCCGCGCCGCTTCTGCAGCGCCTTCCGCGCTTCCACGCGGTCATCGAACGGCCACTTCTCCGTGCCGATGATCTGATAGTCCTCGTGGCCTTTTCCGGCGATGAGCACGACGTCTCCGGGCTGCGCCATGAGCACGCCGCGCGCGATGGCGGCCGCGCGATCGAGCTCGACCTCGTACTTGCCGCCCGCGCTCTCCACCCCGCGGCGCGCCGCCTCCGCGATCGCCGCCGGGTCCTCGCTCCGCGGATTGTCGCTCGTGACGATCACGTAGTCCGCGGCCGCCGCCGCCACGCCCATCGGCGCGCGCTTCGTCGGATCGCGATCGCCGCCGCAGCCGAAGAGACAGATCACGCGCTTCGCGTTCGCGCGCACCGCCTCGACTGCCCGTCTCAGCGCGTCCGGCGTGTGCGCGTAGTCCACGAGCACGACCACGTCGTCGTCGGGCCCGTCGCATCGCTCGAGGCGCCCCGGCGCGCCGACCTCGTTCGAGAGCGCGTCGGCCGCCTTCTGCACGTCGAGATCGAGCGCGGAGACGATCCCGAGCGCCACGAGGAGATTCTCGACGTTGTGCGCGCCGATCAGCCGCGTCGTGAGCTCGACGCGACCGCTCATCGGGCCCGGGATGCGCGCCACGATCGTCATGCCGCCCGCGCTCATCGTCACCGACTCCGGATAGACGTCCGCGTCCGACGCGCCCACCGTGGTGCGCACGCGCAGCGTCTTGCACTTGCAGGCGGCGGCGATCTTCGCGCCGAAGGAGTCGTCCACGTTCACGACCGCGAGCCCGGGGGCCAGCGTCGTGAAGAGCTCCATCTTGGCGGCCGCGTACTCCTCCATCGACCCGTGAAAATCGAGGTGGTCCTGCGTGAGGTTCGTGAACGCGGCCACGCGGAAGCGCACCGCCGCCACGCGCCGCAAGGTGAGCGCGATCGACGAGACCTCCATCGCGATGTGCGTCGCGCCTTCCCGGCGCATCGCGGCGAGGACGCGCGCGAGCTCGTCCGACTCCGGCGTCGTGTGCGCGGCCGCGATGGTGCGGTCTCCGAACTTGTGCCCCACGGTGCCGACGATGCCCGTCACCGCCCGGCCATGCGCGCCGTCGATCGCGGTGCGCACGAGATGCGTGGTCGTCGTCTTTCCGTTCGTGCCGGTGATGCCGATGATGTCGAGCGAGAACGCGGGGTGTCCGTAGACGGCCGCCGCGGCGAACGCCATTCCGTCAGCGATCGAGGGGACGCGCAGCACCGGGAGCGTGGTCTCCAGATCGAGGCCGTGCTCGACGAGCAAGGCGGCCGCGCCGCGACGCTCGACGTCCGGCACGAACGCGCGTCCGTCGTGCGTCGCGCCGACGCGCACCACGAACATGTCGCCCGGCTCGACGTGCCGCGAGTCGTGCTGGACACCGAGCACGTGCGTCTGCGGATCCCCGCTGATCGTCGTCTCGCCGCGAATCTCCCGCGCGAGGTCCGTGAGCGTGAGACCTACGTCCAAGGCAACTCGAAGCAGATCACGTCGCCGGCTCGAACACCAGTCGAACGCTCGTGCCCTTCGGCACCGCGGTCCCCGCGGGCGGCACCTGCTTCACGAGCTTGCCGCTGCCCTCGACCACCGGGACGAGACCGAGCGAGCCGACCGCGCGCACCGCATCTCGGGCGCCCATGCCCGCCGTGTCCGGCACCTTCACCGAGCTCGGGAGCGGCGCGCCGATCGGGACGGGCGGCGCGGGCGGCTCCGGCTTCGGCGGCGGCGTCGGCGCGGCGACGAGCGGCGGGTCCGCGTCCGCTGCCTTGACCTGCTTCACCGCTGGCTTGACGTTCGAGGGCGGGACGCCGAGGTAACGGAGCGAGGCCTCCGCCACGCGACGAAACACGGGACCCGCGAGGTCGCCGCCGTAGTGACCGATCATCGGATCGTCGAGGACGACCGCCACGACGAGGCGCGGCTTCTCTGCGGGCACGAAGCCCACGAAGGACGCGGTGTAGTGATCCTCGGAGTACTTCCCGGTCGCGGGGTCGACCTTCTGCGCGGTCGCCGTCTTGCCGGCGACGCGGAAGCCCTGCATCGCGGCCTCGACGCCGGTGCCGCCTTCCTCGACGACCGCGGTCAGCATCTCGCTGACCATCTTCGCGGTCGCGGCCGGGATCGCCTCGCGGCGGACGCGCGGGGCCCACTCCTTGATCACGTTGCCCTTCGCGTCGGCGACCTTGCGCACGAGGATGGGCTCCATCACCTTGCCGCCGTTGGCGATCGCGCTCATCGCCGTCGCGAGCTGGACGGTGGTGACGCTGATGCCCTGGCCGAAGCTCGCGTTCGCCGTCTCGACCTCGAACCACGGACGGCCCTTCGGGCGAAGGACGCCGCTCGCCTCGCCCGGGATCGGGAGGCCGGTCGGCTCGCCGAAGCCGAACTTGCGAAAGGCCCCGTAGAGGCCGGGCTCGCCGAGCCCGAGGCCGATCTTGAGCGCGCCGATGTTCGAGCTCTTCGCCAGCACCTGCGTGACGGTGAGCATGTCGTTCTCGTGCGTGTCGTGGATCGTGACGTTGCCGAGCTGATAGGTGCCGTGCTCGCAGAAGATCTGCTCCGTCGGCTTCACGGTGCCCGACGCGAGCGCTGCTGCGATCGTGAACACCTTCATGACCGAGCCCGGCTCGAAGCGGTCGGTCACGGCCCGGTCGCGGCGCGAGTCGGCGTCCGCCTCGCCGTAGTCGTTCGGGTTGTAGCCGGGCACCGAGGCGAGCGCGAGGATGTCGCCCGTCGTCGGATCCATCACCACGAGCGAGGCGCCCTTCGTCTCGTAGGTGCGGAACGCGGCGTCGAGCTCCTTCTCCGCCACGCGCTGGATCGCCTGATCGAGCGCGAGCGTGAGGTCGTGCCCCGCCATCGCGGCTTCGTCGTTCGTGCCCTCGGAGAAGATGAGGCGACCCGAGCGATCGCGGAGGCCGCGCACCTCTTCCACGTGGCCGCGGAGCTCGTCGTCGAGCGAGAGCTCGAGGCCGTCCTTTCCGAAGCCGTCGGGCGCGACGAAGCCGAGCACGGGGCCCGCGAGCTCGCGGCCCGGGTAGTAGCGGCGGCCCTCGCCTTCGACGGCCAGGCCCTTCACGACCTTCGCGACCTTCTTCGGATCGCCGAGCTCGCGCACCGCCTGCGCCTCTTCCGCCGTCACTCGCCGCTTCAGCCAGATGAAGCGCCGGCGCGTCACGATCTTCTGATGGATCTCGGACGGATCCATGTTGAGCGCCTTGCCGATGAGCTGCGCGTACTCGACCAGGGCCTGATTCTGCGCGTTCTGGCCGTCGATGCCGCGGAGCATCTCGACGACGTCGCCGCTGATCGAAGGCACCTCGACGCTCGCCGCGAGCGCGGCGCCGTTGCGGTCGTAGATGCCGCCGCGCTTCGGCTCGATGTGGAGGCGGCGCTGGCGCTGGTTCTCTGCCGTCTCTTCCCACTGCTTGTGGTCCTCGACCTGCACCCGGTAGGCGCTGTTGACGAAGCCCCCGAGGCCGATCGCCATCGCGCCGCAGAGCATGCCCATCCGAACGCGAATCCACTTCGCGCGCGCCGGGTCGAGGTTCTTCACTGCACGACCTTCGTATGAATCGGGACGATGCGGTCCGGGCCGGGCGGCTCCATCCCGAGCAGCGAGCGCGCGACGATCTCGACGCGCTCCGGCGTCTTGTAGCTGGCCGCCTCGAGCTCGTGGACGCGCTTCACGTCACGGAGGCGCGCCTGCTCCTGACGCGCCTTGCCGAGCTCGTAGCCGAGCGAGACCGTCTTGCCGCGCATCGCGAGGTGCACGACGAACGCACACGACGCGGCGATGACGGCGAGCGTCCAGTGAATGAGGAACATGCGCGCGCGATGCAGCGTCATCGGCTCCCCCGCACCTTCCGCATGCCGGAGACGTCCGAGCCGCCGTCCGACGCGCGCAGCGCCGAGCGCAGCTTCGCGGAGCGCGCGCGGGGATTCGCGGTCGCCTCTTCCTCCGAGGCGGAGACGGGCTTCTTCGTGAGCACCTCCCACTTCTCGCGATCCTGGAACGCGCGCTTCACGAGGCGATCCTCGAGGGAGTGGAAGCTCAGGATCGCCACGCGGCCGCTCGGGCGCACGATACGCGGAAGGGATGCGAGCAGCTCGTCGAGCTGATCGAGCTCGCCGTTGACCGCGATGCGAAGCGCCTGGAACGTGCGGGTCGCGGGGTCCACGCCGCCGACGCGCACGGGGCCCACCGCACGAACGATCGCCTTGCGGAGATCGAGCGTGGTCTCGAGCTGGTTGTCCGCGAGCGCGCGCTTGACGCTGCGCGCGATCCGCCGCGAGCGCCGCTCGTCGCCGTACTCGTAGATGATGTTCGCGAGCTCGTCGTCGCTGAGGCGCGCGATCAGCTCGAGCGCGGTCTCGCCGGACGCGGCGTCCATGCGCATGTCGAGCGGGCCTTCGCGGCGGAAGCTCATGCCCCGCGCCGCGTCGTCGAGCTGGGGCGAGCTGACACCGAGGTCCGCGCAGAGCCCGTCCACCTCGGACAGACCGAGCTCGGCGAGCGCGGCCTGAACGTCGGCGAACGCCGTCTTCACGAAGGTGACGCGATCGCCGAAGCGGGCGAGCCGCTCCTTGGCCGCGGCGAGGGCCACGTCGTCGCGATCGAGGGCGATCACGCGCGCGGTGGCGCTCGCCTCGAGGATTCCTTCGGTGTGGCCGCCGCCGCCGACGGTGCAGTCGACGAAGACGCCGCCGTCACTCCCGTCTTCGGCGAGGGCGAGCGTATCCGGCGAGAGCGCGGCGACGACCTCGTTCCGCATGACGGTCTCGTGAACGAAGGCGGACACGTCGATCTCCTCTCCGGGCTCTTCGTCGCTCCAGACCCACTCGTTCTCCTCTTCCGGTAGGCCCGGAAGATTCAGCTGGGGTCGGCTCAGGGGATTTGCGCTGCTCAAAGTCCGAGCTCCGCCAGGCGCGCGCCGATCTGCTCGCGCTCCTCATCAGTGGCTTCGAAGTGCTTCTGGAAAGTGGCCGAGTCCCAGAGCTCGGCGTATTTGCCGGAGCCCGCCCAGAGGACGTCCTTCTTCAGGCCGGCGTAATCACGAAGGGTGGGTGGAACGAGGATGCGTCCGGAGTCGTCGACGTCGCACTCCACCGCACCGGAGACGTAGATGCGCTTCAGCTTCTGGACCGCGCGATCGAACTGAGGGAGCTTCGCGAGCTTCTCCTCGAAGGCGTTCCACTCGGGCGCGGTGTACGCGACGAGGCATGGGTCGAGCGCGCTCGTCAGCACGATGCGTCGCTCTCCGATCGAGGACAGCACGTCGCGATAGCGCGCCGGGAGGCTGGTGCGCCCCTTCGCGTCGATCGTGTGCTCGTACCGACCTCGAAACATCGACGCCGCAACCTCGTGTCCTCTGGGAAACGTTGGTCAGTCCGCGCCACCACTTGGCACTTCCCGCCACTTCTTCCCACGCTACGGCCGCAAGTTATTTTATCGACGTCCAATGCGTCAACTATTTGGCGCTTTCTTCTCTCCACAAATGTGTCGTAAGAACGTCACGCGCCCGCCGGGTCGCTCCACAAGTTATCCACAGGCACAGCACAACGGGGCACAACCGGCCAACTTTCCGTAGCTTGGGAGAGTGAGGGGGATCGGCGGCCGCGACGAGCTGCGCGGCGAGCTCGCGTCGGGTGGGTGGCGACTGTCCATCGGGCCCGACGACCTGCAGTACGGTGGGGGCATGGAGGTCGTCGCGCAGTCGCTCCCCGCCGGCGTCGAGGAGAGCGCCGAGGTCATCGCGTGGATCCGCGAGCTCACGACGCACTGGATGCGAACGTCGCATCCGAATCGACTCCAGCTCTACGGGCTCGAGCGAAGCGGCGAGCGATGGGTGTTGCTCACGGAGCCGGAGCCCGCGTACTCGCTCGCGTCGATGGCGGCGGCGGCAGCACGAGTGCCGCTCGAGGAGCGGATCGGCTGGGCGGTGGCGCGCCTCCTCGAGCTCGAGGGCGCGGTGACGTCGTACGGAGAGGTCCACGGAGAGATCGGCGGTCGCTCGGTCGCGTTCACGGGCGAGAGCCGCCTGGTGCTCCTTCCGCCTCTCCCGCGAGCGAGCACGGACCACGCGGTGACGGGTCGCGCCACGTACTCGGGGAGCCGGACCCTCCGCTGGATGACGCCGGAGGAGGTCCGCGGCCAGACGCGCACCCACGCATCCGACGTGCATCAGCTCGGGCTCGTCGCCGGGGCGCTGCTCGGCGCGCCGTCGCCCTACGAGGCGCTGACGGATTTCGAGACGATCACGGCGAAGACGAGCGGCGCACCGGTGCCGCGCCCTCGCGAGCTCGGCCTCGACGTGCCACCCGCGCTCGACGCCGCGCTCGGTCGCGCCACCGCCCTCGCGCCCGCGGACCGCTTCGCCACCGCCGCCGAGCTCGCCGTGGAGCTGCGGCCATTCGCGCGAGACTCCGCCGCCGTGCGCGAGCGCGTCCGCGCGATCCTCGAGGAGCTGAGGCCGCCGCGTCGCAAGCTCCCCTTCCTCGAGGGCCTCGTCCACCGCCCCTGCTCGAAGCGCTGGGACGAGCTCACCCCGACCGCGCGCGACGAGGTCCGTCACTGCTCCGACTGCGAGCTCACCGTGCAGCGCGTCCGCAGCGTGGCCGCCCTCGTCCCGCTCGAGGGGAGCTGCGTCTTCTACGATCCGGAGCGCGAGCCCGGCTAGCGACCGCCGGACTCGGGATCGGGATCCGGATCCTTCGGGCAGCGCACAAGCGTGAAGTCGGAGAGCGCGTTCGAGACCGACGCGCGGGAGTCGGGGTGCGCGGCGGCCCAGGCCTCGATCGATGCACGCATCGTGGCGAGGGCAGGCGCGTTCTTCTCGCCGCAGAGACGCATACGCAGCATCGTGAGCACGGGCATCGCACGCGAGGTGCGGTCGTTGCGATCGCGATCGAGCAGCACGGGAAGACTGCGCGCGACCTGCTCGTCCCGGTCTGCGTTCTTCGCGAACGCGAGCCACATCTTCGGGATCATCTCCAACGCGCGCGGGCCCTCCGCGATGAACTGCGCGAGGACCTCCTTCTTCACGGGGCCGCCGAACTCCTTCTGGAAGGTGGTCCACTGATTGTCTGCATAATGCACGTGGAGGTCTTCCCAGCGGCGAGCCATGACGAGGAGGGTCAGGCCGCGCTGGTTCGGATAGTCGCGCCACCAGCGTTCCTTCACCGAGTCGAGCGCGCTCCTCACGTCGTCGCGCCGCGCGTTGTCGTGGAAGAGCACGCGCACGCCATCGACGAAGAGCGCCGCGCGCGACGCGACGGACTCCACGTACGCCACCGCTTGCTTGCCCATGTCGTGACCGACGTTGAGCAGCGCCAGCTCCTGCAGCCTCAGCGCGTCCTTCTCCGGACGCGCGAGGACGACGGTGCGCAGCTTCCCGCGCTCGCCCTCGTCGCTGAACACGGTCGCGAACCACGCGCTACAGCTCGCAGGTCGCGCCTCGCGGTCGGCCTCCGCCTCGGATCTCCGCTTCGACGGGCACACGATGAGCTTCTCGAGCTCGCTCCCCGGCGCGATCTTGCCCTGCGTCCACTGGTCGTACAGCGAGAGGCCCCACGCGAAGCGATCGAAGCCCGGGATCGTCACCTCGCTCCGATGCTGGAAGACCTCGCGCGCGACCTTCTCGCAGTCCTCGTCCGCGAGCGCGCCGGCGTTGCGGTTCAGCCACCTCGCGTAGTCCGCGTGCAGCCCGGGCCGCGTGGCGGCGTAGCGCACGTTCTCCGCGAGGAAGTGGCGGACTCTGCGCTCGAGCGCGGGGCTCTCCACCGCCGTGCTCAGCCGGAGGATGCGCCGGAAGTGCTCCTCGCGCAGCGTCTCCCAGTGGCCGCCGCGCTTCGCCCGCGCTGCGATCCAGAGGTAGCCGGCGCCGGGGCGCGTCGACATCATGTACGCGAAGTAGGGCTCCTGCTGGCTCGCGCGGAGGCTCGTGGGATCCTTGTCGCCCCAGCGCTCGTCGAGCTCCGCGACGTGCGCGCGATACACCGCGCCGATGAGCAGCCCGCGCTCGAGGAGGGGGAAGCGATCCGGCGGTGACGTCACGCGGAGCTCGGCGCCGCTCTCGCTCAGCTCGCCGTCGCTCTCCTTCGCCACCGCGTCGTACTTGCAGACGACGCGCCTCAGCGATCTCGCCTGCGCGAACATCTCCGGGTCGTCCTTCTGCAGGAGGACGAGCTCCTTCGCGATCGTCTCGAAGCTCTCGAGCACGCTCTCCTCGAGCGACACCTTGAGCTCCGGCGAGAGCGCGGTGTCGAGCTCGAGGACGACGGGATGACCGAGGAGCCCCTCGATCTCGCGCGTGACGATCGTGATCCGGCCGCCTCGCGGATCGAAGGGCAGCGGCTCGCGCGAGTCCTTCAAGATCACGGTCACGCCCGTGATCGCGCCGCGCGGAGCCTCCGCGGGCGGTCCGCCATGACACGCGACGAGCAGGGGGAGGAGCGCCCACGAGCGCCAGCCGTGTTTCAAAACGGATCCTTCGGGGGCAGCGGATCGCCTTCTCTCCACTTCGGACGTGCCGGCTTCAGCGGCGTCTTCTTCGGCGGCGGCACGGGACGCCGCTTCGGCTTGCACTCCTTCGCGTCCGTCGTCTCGAGGATCTGCGAGAGCCCCTGCCCCGGGTGCGACGGGATCTGCTCCTCCGCCCACTTGCGAAGCGCGGCGACCTCCGCGCGATCGTCGTCCTCGCAGTCCTTGCGGCCGATCGCGGCGAGGACGCCGGCGATCCCCTTGTCGCCCGGTCGGACGTGGATGTCCTTGCCGAGCAGATCGAGCGCCGCCGCTTCGACGATCGCAAGGCGTCCGCTCGAGCGCGGCACCTCTTGCCAGAAGACGGGCAGGAGCTCGTAGCCCGGCCAGCCGAGCGCGAGCGTCTCCTTCAGCACCACGTCATCGGGCCTGCGATCCTGCAACATGTCCGGCCAGTCGACCTCGGGATGATACGAGCCGTCCGCGTGGCGCGCGAAGTAGAGGAGCGCATGCGCGCGCGCCATCGGCACCTCGCGCCAGTGGCGCCGCGCCTCCTCGAGGACGGCCGTGCTGGGGCGGAAGATGACGGCGCGGTGGACGTCGGCGCCCGCGCGCCAGTGCGACGGGCTCGACTCGAAGCGGCGGAGGAAGCGGAGATAGTCCGCCTCGTCGCGGAGCGCGCTGTGGGCGTTGTAGAACGCGGTCATCACCTGCCTGGGATCGCGACGCTGGAGCAGGTTCTTCACGAACTCGTCCTCGCGAGGCGCGGCGGCGAGCGCCCAGCGATAGAAGTGAGGCTGCGAGCCCTGTCCGTTGTAGCGAAGATCGCCGTGCGAGGTGTCCTGCTCCACCGGCGCGACGACCTCGTCATAGAGGCGCACCCGCGCGGGATGGCCCGACGCCACCCAGGCATCGCTCTGCGCGAAGCCGAAGGCCATCCTGTCGAAGCCTGGAAACGCGTGCGCCATCCACGGATCGCGCTCGCCGCTCCGCTTGAAGTCGTGGACCCAGAGGTAGCGCGCGATCTCCTCGCGCTCCTCGACCGACATCGACGGGACGGCCGCGATGATCCACGGCAGGTACGTGGACTCCGCGACGCGAAACGCCGAGCCCGGCGGCGCGGCCGCCGTCTCCGCGCCGTGCTCCTGGTACGTGGCGGCGAAGTCCGAGAAGACGCTGGTGATGAGGTACTTCCGCGCCTTCGCGTTCCCTTCCCGGGCGATCATCACCGCGCCGCGCACGAGAAGCGCGTCGACCTGACCGAGCACCTGCCCCGGCTCCGCGGCGTTGCGGGAGCGATGCACGTGGAACTCGAGCCACGCGTCGTGCTCGTTCGCCGGCAGCTGATCGGGAAGGACGCGCGCATAGCGTGCCTTCTGGTCGCCGCCGAAGAGCCGAAGGATGGGCGAGGCGATGTCGCTGCGATCGAGCGCGAGCCAGCGAGACTCCTCGAGCACGATGTCGAGCGTCTTGCTCGTGCGATCGAGCTGACCGCGGAGACGCCCCCGCTTCGCGGCCTCCGCGGGCGAGTAGCGCACGACCAGCCGCTCGAAGGTCGCGGCGGTGAACGCCATCGCCTCGGGCTCGTGTCGCTTGATGGCGTCGACGTCCTGGGCCACCGTCTCGACGAGGCGCGCCATCACGTCTTGCGCGCCGTCGTGATCCTGGGGGAGGAGCGACCCGTCGAGCTCGATCTGGATCGAGTGCCCGAGGATGGCGGCGAGCTGCTCGTTCGCGCGTCGAATCCGATCGACCTTGGGCTGGAACGGCACGCGCTCGGGCCCCTGGCGGATGACGATGACGAGCGTGCCCGTGGGCGCAGGGGTCTCTGCGGCCGGCGAAGGACCACAAGCGACGGCACCACTCACGATGGCGGTGCAAACGAGGAGAGCCGCCGCGAGCCTCTTCACTTCGTCCGCTTCACCATGGTCAGAGTCTCGGCGACGCCGCGCATCTCGTCGAGCGCTTTCGCCTGGCGCGTTGCCTTGACGAGGACCTCGGCGTACTTGCCCTTCGCGTCGCCGCTGACAGGCTCGGTCGCGAAGAAGAAGCCGCCCTTGGGCGAGGTCTGCCCGCGCCACTCGGTGTCGTGCCCGAGGAGCTTGCCTTTCGCCGTGGACTCCGACGGCGGCGGCTCCTTCTTCTGGTCCGCGAGCGCGATCGCGATGCTGCCGGCGTAGAGCGAGAGCGGACGGAGCTTGATGATCTTGGAGCCACCGCTCGCGTTCGTAGGCACCACCACGTAGTCGGCAGGCACGCTGACGACGAGCTCCTGATCCGGCGGTACGTCCGCGACGTGACGCTTGCCCGCGCCGCGCTCGAGCTTGCGTGTGCCGGGTGTGATGCTCGACGCGAGCCGCTCCGCGAGGCGCGTGCACCCGACGAGCTCGGTGCCGGTCGCGTTGCGCACGCCCTCGCCGCGCACGTAGAACGCCACGGACTCGAGCGTTCCATCGTCCTGCGCGAGCAGGAGCCCGAGCACGAGGGCCGTGTCCTTGCCCGGGGGCGCATTCGGCGCCTTCGGCCGTGCCGCGTACGCCCGGAGCTTCGCGTCGCCGATCTCGACGGGGATGACGTCGAAGGGCTCATCGCTGCCCATGGTCGCCTTGAGGAACTTCGGCGCCTCGGCGTCGAGGGAGCCGGGCTTCGCGGGCGCGTCGGCGTCGGGCTCGTACATGTCGGGATCGAGCTGGAAGGTCTCCTTCGCGACGATCGCGAACGCGAGCTTGTCCTCGCCTTCGCCTTCGCCGGCTCGTCGACGACGAGGCGCAGGCCTCTCTTCTCCGCTCGGCCCATCGTCCTTCGCGGCGGGCGCCTTCGCCCCGGCGGGCGCGCGGATCTTCAGCCGTCCGGCGAGGAGGTCCGAGGCCTCCGCATCCTTCGCGGGACGCTCGATCTTGCCGCATTTCGCGGAGCTGTCCTTGCCGATGACGAGCGGCTTCGCGGCCGCCCGAACGCCCGACTCGGCTCGGCGATCATGCAGCGTGTTCGGGGAGAGGTCGGCCGCGGGCGCCGTCTCTAGCGGCGTCGCCGCCGGCGCCGGCGTCTTCGGCGGGGCGGACGCGGGATGCGAGCATCCCACGGCAAAGACGGTGGCGAGAACAGCGACCCGAGACCACGAAAGCATCACGCCGAGATCTACGCCCAGCCGCCGGGAAGTCATCCACAACTGGCTGGACGAAGCCTTCGGGCCCCTTCATTCGTGGGACGATCTGCGGCGCCGCCGCGCTCGAGCTTGCTGGAAAGATTCAGGAAAATGCTTCGAAAGGGGTGCGCTTCACGATGCCGGCCTTACAAAAATGGCATGCCAGCACGCAGCACCCACCCACCAAAGAGCT
Organism: Labilithrix sp.; assembly: GCA_046351255.1. GTDB lineage: Bacteria > Myxococcota_A > Polyangia > Polyangiales > Polyangiaceae > Labilithrix. Next base: position 142,910 of record JAXLYU010000015.1, on the reverse strand, counting down.
TGGATGTACGTCCCGCCCGGCGCGTTCCGATCGCGATGTCGGTGGCGCTCGAGATCGTGGCCGAGCTTCGTGCAAGAGACCGCGCCTGCGCCCAGCGCATCACGATCGAGGTCATCTGCCCATCTGCGCCGCCCCCGCCGCGTCGCAACGGCTGACGCAAAACGTGCACCATGCACGTGTCACATCGTGCGCCGCACGAGCGACTGACGGGCGTGCGAATCGTCACATGGGTCTCCTCCTTCTCGCTCGTCGCCGCGTGCACCCGCGCCGCCGCGGAGCTCCCTGCGCCGGCCGACGCGAGCGTCGCGCCCCCACCCCCGGCGGTCCCCGCCCCGCCGGCCCCGCCGGAGCCGGTGAGCGTCGACGCCCTGGACGTGCCCGGCGATCTCGAGGCGTACGTGCTCCGTGGCGTGCGCCAGCGCAGCCGTCCGATGGTCTTCCTCGGAGGCATGTGCGTCCACCCGCAGGGCTACCTCATGTCGTTCGCGCACGCGGCGGTCGAGCACGGCGTCGCGATCGCGCTCCAGGGCGACGTCTCCTGCGGCGGCGGGCAGAGCCGCTGGAGCTACGACGTCGAGCGCACGAACCGGCGCATCGACGCTGCGTTCGCCGCCGCCGGTGAGCCCGCGCCCGTCGACGCGATCGCGATCGGCCTCTCGCAGGGCGCCGATCTCGCGGAGAAGCTCGCCGCACGCTGGCCCGAGAAGTACACGCGGGTCATCCTGATCGCGTCACCGCTCGACCCGAAGCCCCGCGCCGCAAAGAGCGTGCTGATGGCCGGCAACTACGACGTCTCGAAGGAGCGCATGCGCAGAGCGGCGGTGCGGCTCGGCCCGAGCGCCACGTTCATCTCGCTCGGTGACGCGTATCACGGCCAGCTCGGGCCAGCCCCGAATGGCCGGATGGCGGCCGCGCTCGACTTCGTCGATGCGCCCCGGTAGCGCGAGCTACGCTCGAGGCAGGGTGCGGACGACCGTCGTCGAAGTGACGTAGACGCCTACCCGCGGCGCCGCATGGCGGCTCCGCTCCGCTCCGCCGCCTCGTCATCGAGCGGCTCCGCCTCCGCGACCCGCGCCTCCGTCGCGACGCGCGTCTGCACATCGGCGAGCTTGCCCTCGAGCTCCGCGATGCGACGCGCGTCGGCGAGCTTCTTCTCCGCCGCCGCCAGGCGCGCCGTGCTCACCTTGAGGCTCCGGACGAGCGAGAGGTTCCAAACGATGGTGGCGAGGAACAGCACGCTGCAAACAGTGGCGAAGACCGGCTGATGGAAGTACGAGAGAATGCCGCCCGCGAACGGGAACACGGCGCCGGTAAGGGAGAGCTGCGTGCGACGGCGCGCGTTTCGCCCCGGATCGGCCGCCTGCCGGAGGAGCGTGACCTCGCGTTCGAGCTCCGGGAAGCGCCCGTCGAACGCGCCCGCGGACGGCCTCGCCTCCTCCTCGAGGACGCGCACCTTCTCCTCGAGCTCCGCGATCCGTGAGTGCGCCGCCGCGAGCTCGTCCCGGTACTCGCCGCTCATGTCGCCTCAGCGCTTGAAGCGGCGGCCGGACGCGGCCTTCTTCGGCGCGGCCGCGGCGCGCATGCCGCTCGCGCGCTTCTTCTTCGGCGCGCCCGTGGGCGAGTACGGGTCGTAGATGCCCGACTCCTTGATCGCGCCGCCGTCGTCCTTTGGGCGCACCGCTCGGTCTTCGGAGCGCGTCTTGACCAGCGCTCCGTCTTCGGAGCGCGTCTTGACCAGCGCCTCGAGCTTCTTCAGCTCGTCACGCAGCCGCGCCGCGCGCTCGAAGTCGAGCGTCTCGGCGGCGGCAAACATCTCCGCGCGCATCGCCCGGATCTGCTCGACGAGATCGACCTCGGCGCTCTTCGCGCCCTTCTTGCCGCCCGCCTTCGGCGTCTTCGGGATCTCGACGTAGTCCGTCGTGCCCGCGGCGGGGTTGATGTTCATGATCGCGCGAATGACGGTCTGCGGGATGATCCCGTGGTCCTCGTTGTATTTCCGCTGGATCGTGCGGCGGCGATTCGTCTCCTCGATCGCGCCCTTCATCGCCGGCGTGATCGAGTCCGCGTACATGATGACGCGACCGTTCACGTTACGCGCCGCGCGGCCGATCGTCTGGATGAGCGAGCGCGGGCTGCGGAGGAAGCCTTCCTTGTCCGAGTCGAAGATCGCGACGAGGGAGACCTCGGGGAGGTCGAGGCCTTCGCGGAGGAGGTTGATGCCGACGAGCACGTCGAACTCGCCGAGGCGGAGGTCGCGCAGGATGTCGATGCGCTCGAGGGTGTCGACGTCGGAGTGGAGATACCGGATGCGGACGCCCAGCTCGCGGTAGTAGTCGGTGAGGTCCTCCGCCATGCGCTTCGTGAGCGTGGTGCAGAGGACGCGCTCGTTCTTGGAGGCGCGGTCGCGAATCTCGGTGAGGAGATCGTCGACCTGCCCCGAGACGGGACGGACCTCGACCTCGGGATCCATGAGGCCCGTGGGACGGATGACCTGCTCGATGAACGCGCCCTGCGCCTTCTCGAGCTCGTACTCGCCCGGCGTCGCCGACACGTACACGCAGCGATGCACGTGGCCCTCGAACTCCTCGAACTTGAGCGGGCGGTTGTCGAGCGCGCTCGGGAGCCGGAAGCCGTACTCGACGAGCGTCTCCTTGCGCGCGCGATCGCCGCGGTACATCGCACCGATCTGCGGCACCGTCTGGTGCGACTCGTCGAGGACGAGGAGGAAGTCCTTGGGGAAGTAGTCGATGAGCGTGGGCGGCGGCTCGCCCGCCTTGCGGGCCGACAGATGGCGCGAGTAGTTCTCGATGCCGTTGCAGAAGCCCATCTGCTCCATCATCTCGATGTCGTAGAGGGTCCGCTGCTCGAGCCGCTGCTTCTCGAGGAAGCGGCCTTCCTTGTCGAAGAAGTCGAGCCGCTCGCGGAGCGCCTCGCGGATCTCGCTGATCGCGCGGCGCATCTGCTCCTGGGGCGTCACGTAGTGCGAGCCGGGGAAGATGGCGTAGCGCTCCACGTTCCCCTTCACGCGACCGCGGATGGGATCGACCTCGCGGATCGCCTCCACCGTGTCGCCGAAGAACTCGATGCGCACGGCGGTCTCGTGCTCGTACGCGGGGAACACCTCGACCACGTCGCCGCGCACGCGGAAGGTTCCGCGGTGGAAGTCGATGTCGTTTCGCTCGTACTGGATGTCGACGAGCATGCGGAGGAGGTTGTCGCGCCGGAACTCCTCGCCGACCTTCAGATCGATGAGGAGCCCGTGGTAGCTCTCCGCGGAGCCGATGCCGTAGATGCAGGAGACCGAGGCCACGATGATGACGTCACGACGCGAGAGGAGCGCGCGCGTCGCCGAGTGGCGCATGCGGTCGATCTGGTCGTTGATGATCGCGTCCTTGTCGATGTACGTGTCGCTCGACGGGACGTAGGCCTCGGGCTGGTAGTAGTCGTAATAACTGACGAAGTACTCGACCGCGTTCTCCGGGAAGAGCTCCTTCATCTCGCCGTAGAGCTGGGCCGCGAGCGTCTTGTTCGGCGCCAGGATGAGCGTCGGCCGCCCATACTTCTGGATGACGTTCGCCATCGTGAACGTCTTGCCGGAGCCCGTGATGCCGAGCAGGACCTGATGTCTCTCGTTCCGCTCGAGCCCGCCCATGAGCTCGCGGATCGCCTGGGGCTGATCGCCCTTCGGCTCGAAGATCGACGCTAGCTTGAACGGGCTGTCAGGGTTCATTCGGCGGCCGCGCACACGACGCGAGCTAAACAACGTAGTCCTCGCCGGAGAGGTCCCGCAAGCCACTCGCTCGGCAAACCGGACAGGGCTTTGTCAGGATTGACCTCGGGAATCGTTTATCCTGGGCCGGGGCCCACTCGTGAGCGGCGAAAAAGGTAAGACCTCCAAGATCTCCGGGCGGAGCACGGTGCGCCCTCCCGCCGCCGAGAAGAGCACCGGCCGCTCCCGCCTACCCGCTCCCCCAAAGGCGCCTTCTCGTTTGCCGAAGGCGCCTTCGCGCTTTCCGAAGAGCCCATCCCTCCCGCCGCCCTCGTCCGGACAGACCAAGACGGACCTCCTCCCGCCGCCGCTGCCCAAGCCGACGGTCGCCTTCCTCGGGCTCGGCAAGATGGGGCGCCCGATGGCGGGCCGCTTGCTCGATCTCGGCTTCCCGATCCGGGTGTGGAGCCGCACGTCGTCGACGGCGAAGACCTTGAGCGGCGCGATCGCCACCACCAGCCCCGCCGAGGCGGTGAAGGGCGCCGCCGTCATCGTCACCATGCTCACCGACGCGGCCGCCCTCGAGGCGGTGCTGCCGTCGATCCTCGAGGGCATCCATGCCGAGAAGTCCAAGCTGCGGCCGGTGCTCGTCGACATGTCGACCATCGGGCGCCGGGCCGCGATCGCGATCGGCAAGCGCGTCGAGGCGAGCGGCGCGCGCTTCGTGGACGCCCCGGTCAGCGGCACCGTCCGGCCCGCCGCGCGCGGAGAGCTGGTCGCGCTCGTGGGCGGCGCGGTGCGCTCCGTCGAGCGAGCGCGTCCCGTCCTGGACGCGCTCTGCAAGAAGGTGATCCACGCCGGGGGGATCGGTCAGGGTCAGGCGCTCAAGGTGGTCCTCAACGGGATCGGCGCGCACCACTTCATCGCCCTCGCGAGCATGCTGGCGCTCGGCGAGAAGGCGGGCCTCGCGCGCGACATCCTCCTCGACGCGTTCACGACCGGCGCGTTCGCGACGCCGAGCTACCTCGGCAAGCGCGACAAGCTCCTCGTCCGCGACTACACCGCGGAGTTCTCGCTCGAGCTCGCGCTGAAGGACGTCGCGCTCAACGTGCAGCTCCAACACGAGTGCGGCGTGAAGCTGCCCGTGCTCCGCGCCATCGTCGCCGACCTCGAGCGCGCCATGAACGCCGGCCTCGGCGGTCTCGATCTCTTCGCGATCGAGAAGACTTACTGACGCTCCCCCGCACCGGACAGTCTAACTAACCAAAGAGCGCTGGTGTGCCGCCGAACACGATCGCGTCGAGCAGGTGCTCGTCCGCGACGAGCGCGAGCGACGGATGATCCCGCGAGATCGTCACGGTTCCACCCGCGTCCGGAAAGCCGCAGGCGAGCGCGCCTCCGAGCGAGGCGTCGCGCCAGAGCTCCTCTGCCGGTGTGATCGACTCGTCGTCCGGCGTGAAGGTGATGCGCCGCTGCTCGCGGAGGCGGGCGAGCGTCTCGAGCGCCCGCATGTCCGCGAGCGGATCCGTGATCACGTGGCTGTCGACGCCCGTACAGAAGCGCACGCCGCTCTCGCGGAGGGCCTGCAGGTTGGGCAGCCCGTCCCCGAGATCGGCCTCCGTGGTCGCGCAGATGCACGCGAAGCTCCTCGCCTCACCGAGCATCATCGCCTCGTGCGGCATCATGTGGGTCGCGTGGACGGCCACGAAGTTCGGGCGGAGCACGTCGATGTTGGCAAGAAAGTCGAACGGGCGCCGGCCCGTCTCCGCCATGCACTCCTCGATCTCGCGCGGCTGCTCCGCGACGTGCATGTGGAAGGGCATCGCCGAGTCGTCGGCGAAGCGCGAGAGCTCGCGGATCCAGTCCGGGGGACAGGCGCGTACCGAATGCGGCGCGAGACCGATACGGACATCCGGATCGTACTTGTATTTTGCACGCATCGTCTCGATGTCGCGCATCACGAGATCGGGGGTGGGGTCGCAGAAGCGACGCTGGCCAGGCTCCGCTTCGCGGCCCGGCCCCGCGCGGTGATAGGCAACGCGGAGAAGCGCGATGCGCAGGCCCTCCGCCTTCGCCGCACGGATGACGGCGTCCGACAGGATCGTGCGGTCCTCGTACGGGGTGCCGTCGGGCTGGTGGTGCACGTAGTGGAACTCGCCCACCGTGCGCACCCCCGCGCGGTGGAGCTCGCGATACGCGACGCGGCTGATCGACTCGATCGACTCGGGCGTCAGCTCGTTGGCGATCTTGTACATCGCGCCGCGCCACGACCAGAAGTCTTCACGGCCCGCCGCTGGCCGCTGCGCCTGTCCACGCATGGCGCGCTGAAATGCGTGGGAGTGCGCCGTGGTCAGCGCGGGAAGGACGATCGAGCTGCCCTCGACCTTGATCATGACTACTGGCGCATGGTCTCGGCGTTCGCCTTCGTCACGTAGAAATGACGCGGCCAGTGCCGATAGAAGGTCGCGCGCATCGTGGGCTGGCCGTCGGCGTCGACGTCCTGACCGAGCTGGCCGACCACGCGCACGAGCGAGCCGGTCGCGACCGAGTGCTCGCCGACGTCGTCCTCGCCCTTGAGCGCGACGAGCGCGTGGACGACCCCGAAGTCGCGATCGCTCACCGTCACGCGGCACGTGTCCTCGTCGTTGCCGTTCTGGCAGAGGTTGCGCGGCTCGAGGCGGCGCACGCTGAGCGTGAGGCTCGCGGTGCCGCCGCCGCCGGCGGTGCGACCGGTGACCACGCCGAAGAGGACGACGTTCCCCTTCCGCCAGGACTCCGGCTCGCGCTGGTACATGACCGGGTCGTATTCCTTCGCGCCCTTCGTCGCCGACTCCTCGGGATCGGACGGCACGTAGTTCGGCGCGTAGCCGTACTTGCCCCCGCCGCCGCAGCCGGAGAGCGAAAAGACGGCGGCCGTCAGCAGCAGACCGGAAACGAGCGCGGCGCGGGTGGTCATGATGCCGCGTTTTAGGCTGGATTGTCGTGGTTAAGCAAGCTCGCGGCGCGTTCGCGTCATGGCGCGCACGATCGTTTCCATGGCCACGAGGCCGAGCAGCGCCAGCGCGATGGTCCACGACACGTCCACGACGGCGACGCCGCCGCCGAGCGATGACGACGTCGCCGCCGGCGCGACCGCCCGCGGCTTCAGATCCAGCTCGCGCGCCGAGGGCGCCGCGACGCGGAGCTCCTTCGTTCCGTCGACGGTCAGGTGATACGGACCGACGAGCGAAGGCACGATGCGGAGCGTCCCGTCGTCGCGCGTGGCGACGACCTTCCCCGTCGGGCCGTCCGCCTCGACCTTGCTCGCGCCGCCGAACGCCCAGGGCGTCCCGACGTCACCGCGCAGCGGGACGGAGCGCTCGCGCGCGTCGGAGACGATCGCGTCGAGGAGGGCGAGGAAGCCCGGGCGGAGCGGGAAGTCCGAGGCGTCGACCGCGAACGGCAGCGTGACGAGCCAGACCGTGCCGCGCCCGCGCGACTTGCGCGCGACGAGCGGCGCGCCGTCCGACCACTTCACGACCGACTCGAAGCCCGCGATGTCTTCGGGCGCGACCGTCGCGCGGCTCTTCGCGCCGAGCTCGTCGAGGCTCGACGCGGCCTCGCCGAGGATGGAGGCGCTCGCCGCGTCGGCGCTCTTCGAGGGCGACTCCGAGAAGCTCACCGCGCGCGAGAGGAACGGCTCGAGGGTCGCGCCGAGCTGCGCGGACGCGGCGCGCCGGCCGAGCGCGAGGACGAGCACACCGCCGCGGTCGACGAAGGCGCCGAGCACCTTGCGCTGCTCGGGCGTGAAGCCCGGCGGATCGTCGACGAGGATGGCGGCGAACGCCTGCGTGTCTTCGTGCCGATCCGGCGCCTGGGGGATGGGCCGGATCTGCATGCCCTCGTTCAGCGCCGCGAGCGCGCGCTCGACGACGGGCGCGCCGCCGGTCGTCACCGCGTCGTCCGCGCGATCGCCCACCACCGCGATCGCGGCGGGGCCGGACTCGACGACGACGAGCGCGCGATCGTCCGCGGCGATCGCGTCGCTGCCGCTGAGGACGGCATACAGGCTGCGCGCGTCGTCGCCCGGCACCGTGAGCATGACCTCGCCGAGCGCGGTCTGCGGGAGCGCGCTCGAGGCGATCTCCTTGTCGCCGTCCATGATGCGCACCTGGCGGTTCGCGGCCGCGGCGGGCGCGGAGCACGCGAAGCGCACGCGGGCGCGCCCGTTCGAGCGGTCGGCGGCGAGGATCCCGCAGTCGGCGGACGTCTCCTTCGCGAGCTCGGGCATCGCGACCCACACCGGCACGGACTTGTCGACCGACTCGCCCAGCGGCGCGGCCTCGGACTTTCCGTCCGCGAGATCGGAGAGGAGCACGACGCGGCGGTCGATCTGCGGGAGCTCCCCGACGAGCGTGCGCGCCATGGCGATCGCGCCGTCGAGATCGGTCGCGCGATCGCTCTCCGTGACGCCGTCGAGCGCGGCGCGGAGGGCGCCGATGTCGGTCGTGGCGGCGAGGCCGACGCGCGCGGGCGCGCCGGCGAGGACGATCGCGGCCGCGTCGCCGTCGCGGAGCTCGGCGAGGATCTCCTCCGCGCCCTTCTTCGCGCGCGCGAAGCGGGTCGGGCCATCGCCCGTCTTCGCGCGCATGCTCATGGAGTCGTCGAGGACGATCGCGACCGCGACCGACGCGCCGCCGCGCGACAGCGCGAGGCGCGAGCAGCGGACGAGCGGCGAGGCGCCGAGGAGCGCGAGCGCGAGGATCGACGCGGCACGAATGAAGAAGAGGCCACGGTCCTCGAGGCGCGAGCGCCTTCGCGCGCGCGGCGGCGTGGGCGGGACGAGCCGCACCGGCGCGAACGGCAGCTCGTCCGCGCGCTGCCGGCGCAGGCGATGCGCGAGATACGGAGCCGCGACGAAGACGCCAATCCCGAGCGCGAGGATCGTCAGGAAGGACATCGGGCCTCCCGGCTCACAGCGACGCCTCGACGATCGATCGCACCGCCGCGACCGGATCCATGTCCGTGCGCAGCGTGAGGAACTTGGCACCGCGGCCGAGGAGCTTGTCGCGCCACTCTGCCTGCTCCGCGTGGAGCGCGGCGAGGTAGCGATCGCGCGCGGCCTCGTCCGTCTCGACGACCTGCCCGCCCTCGAGCGACTTGAGGCGAACCGTCTCCGTGAACGGGAAGTCCGCCTCGTCCGGGTCGAGCGTCTGTGCGACGATGACCACGCAGCCGCGCGTGGCGATGGCGCCGATGCGCTCGGGCGCGACCCTCGGGAGATCGAGCAGATCGCTGAGCACGACGACGACCGAGCCGCGACGCGCGTTGCGAGCGAGCGCGCCGATCGCGCCGTCGAGGACGGTGAGATCGTTCATCGCCTCGCCCTCCGCGACCTGCGCCTCGAGGGCATCGACCACGCGCTCGAACACCTCGCGCCCGCCGCGCACGGGGACGTTGCGCGTGTTCTTCGAGCCGCCGATGAACGACATGCCGATGGGGTCGCCGCTCTTCACCGCCACGCGGGCGAGCGCGGCCGCGACGAGCCCCGCGAACGCGAGCTTCGCGCCCGGCGCGCGAGAGCCGCGGTAGCCCATCGAGGCGGATGCATCGACCACGAGGCGGAGGGCGCGATCCGTCTCCGTCTCGAACTGCCGCACGAGCAGGTGGTCGTGCCGGAGCAGCGAGCGCATGTCGAGATGGCGGAGGTCGTCGCCCGGCGTGTATGCGCGATGCCCGCCGAACTCGACGCCCGCGCCCTTGCGCGCGCTGCGATGCGCGCCCGCATAGACGCCCTCGGCCACGAGCCGCGCGCGAATGCGGAGCGGCGCGAGGCTGCCCCAGTCGATCGCGCGTCGTAGATTCAGGGCCGGCGCCGCCATTTCCGGCCTGTTCTATAGCACCAGACGTCGAGCTGCGAGCGCTCGTCGGATCAGGGAAGGCCGACCTCGGGGACCGGGCCGCCGATGTGCGCGCGGGCGCCGTCGAGCATCTCGCGCGCGAAGTTGAACTCGACGAGCTCGATCCCCGGCGAGCTCACCACCTGCTTCAGGCCCTCGTCCGCGCCCTTCGCGTCGCCCGAGACCTTGCGGTCCATCGCGGCGTAGAAGAGCGCCTCGGTCTTCTGCGTCGGCGTCGTCGCGGCCGCCACGAGGTCCGGCGCCTTGATCTTTCCCGCGCCGAACGCGGCGATCTTGCCGATCCACCGCGGGTCCTCGCTGGCGGAGAGGAGGAGCTTCTCCGCCGTCGGGTCGTCCGCCTTGCGGGCCTGACGTTCGAGCAAGCGAACCCAGATCGCGTCATAGACGAGGTCCTCGCGGCCGAGGTCCTGGTTCTGCGCGCGGGCCAGGCCATCGCGCGCGGCCTCGAGGTCGCCCTTCACGAAGGCACGTCCGACGATCTGACCGATCGTGATCGCGGCCGTGCGCTTGTCCCGCGCGCTGGCCTCGAGCGCACGCTCGAGGGCTTTGTCCGCGCTCTTCGCGGCGCCGAAGCGGTCGAGGATGCGCGCGATGAGGCGCTCGATGTGCGCGCGGTCTTCGCTCTCGGGCGCCGAGCGCGCCTTCGCGAGGTCGCGGAGCGCGTCGGAGAGCGGCTTTCGCGCCGCGTTGACGTCGCCCTGCTGGCGCTGGATGTCGCTCGTGAGCAGCAAGACCTCAGCGCGGAGGGCGGTGTCACGCGTGACGTCCTCCGACGCGAGCGCGGCGGCGAGGCGATCGAGCGCCTCCTTCGTCTTTCCGCCGTGCGCGTCGAGCCGCGCGAGGTTCAGCATCACCGCGCCCGACTTCTCGCGCTCCGCCGCCGCATCGAGCAGGCGACGCGACTCGTCGAGACGACCTTCACGGATCTCGATCTCGCCCATCAGCGCGTAGAGGCGCGCAGGGCTCGGCTGGACCCTCACCTTCTGCGCGTCCGCCGCGGCGAGGATCGGCTCCGCGGCGCGGAACGTGCGACGGGCCGCATCGGCCTCGTCCGCCTCGAGCGCGCGCTCGATGCCCGCGCGCGTCACCGCGAGCGAGAACCCGATGAGCCGCGGATCCTTCGAGGCCTTCACCGCATCGACGAGGACCGCCGGCGCCGCATCGCCCATGCCGACGTCGACCAGCGTGGCCGCGACGAGGCCCGCCGCGTCCGGCGAGGTCGTGTCGAGCCGGTACGCCTCGCACGCGGCCACGAAGGAGGCGACGCGGAGAAGATCGGTGTCGCGGCCGAAGTCCTCTTCTTCTCCCTCGGATCGCGCGCCACGCTCGCCGCGCGGGCGCAGCATGCGCGCGAGATCGAGCCACTTGTCGCTGTCGGGATGCTCGACGACGGCCTTCAGCGCGCCGAGCAGCTCCGGCCGCGTCATCTGCGGGTCGCGGGCGTTGGCGCGCTCGAGCGCGGAGAGCGCGCCGTGCGGATCGCCGTCGCGCAGGTAGATCGCGACGAGCACGGTCGTGCCCGTCTCGAGCGCGCGCACCGTCTCGACGCCCTCTTCGCGCGTGACCTGCACACCGCGAGACTTCCGCGCCTGCTTCAGCGCGATCGCCTTCTCGATCCAGTCGAGCGTCTTGCTGACCGCCTCGTCCCGCGCCTCGGCGCTCGGCTCGAGGAGATGACGCGTCACCGCGGCCGACTCGAGGGCGCCCGCGCTCTGCACGGGGCCCGAGCCGCTCGTGTCGCGCGTCCACGCCGCGATCGCGTCGAGGTGGCCCTTGATCTCGGTCTTCTCGGGCGGCGGAGCGATGCGATAGAGCAGCTCGTACGTCGCGCGCGCGCGGCTCTCGTCGCCCTTCTTCGCGAACTCTTCCGAGGCGCTGCGGAGGGCGTCGTAGCCCTGCTGGCCGAGCATCTCGTTCGTGAGCTCGCCCGCACGGACGAGGTACATCGCGCCCGCGAGCGACGCGGTCGCGTTGTCGCGACTCTTCGCTCGAAAGCGATCCGACACGCGCGTCATCTGCCGCGCCACGACGCCCGTGAGCCGCTGCGCGCGCTCCTTGCTCATCGGCTCGCTCGCGAGCAGATCGCGGAGCGCCTGCGGGAACTGGTCCTCGCCGACCGCCACGTCCGGCTTCGTGATGCGCTCGGCGTGATGGACGGGCTGCCCGAACCGCGGCCGGCCCGTGCCGCACGCCGCGGCGGCGAGCGACAACGCGAGCAAGATCGGGAGCGCTAGCCGCATGTGCCGTGAATATATCCCCTCGAAGGCCCCAGTTACCCAACGATCTACGCGGGAGAACCTTACAAGTTCTTCGAGGAATAAAGTCTCGGCGTCAGCCGCTCTGCCTCCGACTCCTCCACCCGCCCGCGACAGGTGTAGCTTTGGGGCCGCATGGCGACTCACCTCCTCATCGTCGACGACGAGCCGACGATCCTCACCACGTTACAGAAGGCCCTTCAGCTCGAGGGCTACACCGTCGATGTCGCAGGTGGGGTGAAGGTCGCGGACGAGAAGCTCAAGAAGCGGAGCTACGACCTCTGCCTCTTCGACGTTCAGCTCCCCGATGGCGACGGGCTGTCGCTGCTCGCCGGGCTTCGCCAGGCGAAGAACGAGGTGCCCGTCATCATGATGAGCGGGCACGCCACGATCGACACGGCCGTGAAAGCGACCCGCCTCGGCGCCCTCAACTTCCTCGAGAAGCCGATCAACACCGACGCGCTGCTCATCGCGGTCGAGACCGCGCTCCGCTTGCAGCGCGCCGAGTCCGAGGCCCGCGAGCTCCGCGCTGCCGCCGGCACGACGGGCGAGCTCGTCGGCGAGTCGGCCGCGATCAAGAAGCTCGTCGAGCAGATCCAGCGCGCCGCGAAGAGCGCGGCCAGCATCCTCGTCACCGGCGAGCGCGGCACCGGCAAGGAGCTCGTCGCGCGCGCCATCCACATGTTCTCGCCCCGCGCGAAGGGGCCGCTCGAGAAGCTCAACTGTGCCGCGATCCCGAGCGAGCTCATCGAGTCGGAGCTCTTCGGCCACGAGGCGGGCGCGTTCACGGGCGCCACGAAGCAGCGGCGCGGCAAGTTCGAGCGCGCGTCGGGCGGCACGCTCTTCCTCGACGAGGTCGGCGATATGCCGCTCGCGGCGCAGGCCAAGCTCCTGCGCGTCTTGCAGGAGCGCGAGATCGAGCGCGTCGGCGGCAACGAGACGATCAAGGTCGACACGCGCGTCGTCGCGGCGACGAACCGCGACCTCGTGAAGGCCTCCGAGACGGAGGCGTTCCGCGCCGACCTCTACGACCGCCTCAACGTCGTACCGCTCCACATCCCGCCCCTGCGCGCGCGCCGCGACGACGTGCCCATCCTCGCGAAGCACTTCCTCGGCATCGCCGCGCAGCAGAACGGCCGGCCGGGCATGCGCTTCGACGACGGCGGCATGCAGGCGCTCACCGGCTACAGCTTCCCCGGCAACGTCCGCGAGCTGCGGAACCTCATCGAGCGCCTCGTCATCCTCACCCCCGACGACGTCATCAGCGCCGACGACGTGCAGACGTGCCTCCCCGGCGGCGCGGCGCCGAAGGCGCAGGGGCTCTACCGCCCCGGCGTCCCGTTCCGCGTGCTCGTCGAGGAGGCCGAGCGTCAGGTCATTCAAGACGCGCTCGCGCACCACGGCGGTCAGATGGCGGCCACCGCACGCGCGCTCGATCTCGAGCGCTCGCACCTCTACAAGAAGGCGCGCGCGCTCGGTCTGCGTGGCGACAAGGACGAGGACGCGTAGCCTCGATCAGAACGTCGCCGGGACCGCGTAGAGCTCCTCGTCGCCGTTCGCGTCCTTCGCCGTGAAGACGACGCTGCGGCCGACCATCGTGAGCTGGCTCGGGATCGAGGAGAGCGCGCCCGGCACGATCTCCGCCGCGAGGCGAGTCCCGCCGACGCTGCCGTCCGTGAACGCCAGCTCGACGCCATGGCCGTCGAACGCGCTCGCGAAGACGATGCCACCCGGCACGGCGCAGAGGTTCGACCGCGTGCCGACACTCTTCGTGGGCTCGAGCACGGTCGCGGCGCCGTCGCGCAGGAGGAGCGGCGAAGGACCGTCGTAGCTCGCGCCGATGACGCCGCCGCCCGGGAGCGAGACGAGCTGCGTGACCGAGCCCGGCACGAGGTGCGTACCGGCGGCCGTGCCGTCCGTGACGAGGATGCCGCTGTTGCTGCTCCCGAACACGAGCTCGCGGCCGGAGGGGATGCCCTCGTAGTAGTAGTCGCCGAGGGAGGTCGAGAGCGTCTCGACGCGCGAGCCCTCGAAGCGAAGGAGCTTGCCGTCGTCCGGAAGGAGGAAGGCGCCCCCGATCGCGCCGCCGGACGGATAGTTGCGGCAGCCATCCACCAGGGCGGCGCGCTTCGCGGTCCCGGTCGCGGTGCCGTCCGTCGCGTAGAGCAAGCCATCGGCGCAGTAGTACGCGGTCTCGCCCGCGACACCGTAGAGCTGGACGCCGTAGCTGCCGAGGAACGGCGCCGTGGGCACCATGCGGATCGTGCCGGCGGCCGTGCCGTCGGTCGTCCAGATGCCCTCCGCGGTCGCGGTGCGCGATCGGGTGAGGATGAGCACGTCGCTCGAGCGCGCGACCATGTCCACGAGCCCCGCGTCGGCGTGCAGCGAGCGAAGCTTCGTCACCGCGCCGGTGGAGGCGTCGACGCGAAGGAAATCCACCCCGCCCGCGCCGTCGTCGCCGGTGAGGTAGAAGCCGCCGCGGAACACGGCCGGCGCCTTCAGGTAGCCGCCCGGGATGCGCGTCGTGCCAGCGGCGGTGCCGTTGGTGCAGAGCCAGTGGCTCTTCAGCTGGGGCTCGAGCTCGAGGATGCAGATGCGGTCACCGCTCGCGGAGGCCCACGAGTCCGATCCGATGGTGAAGGTGCCCGTCGCGATCGAGCGCGTCCCGGCCGGCGTTCCGTCGGTCACCCAGAGCGTCGACCGGTCGTCGTCGTCGTCGGTGCGGACGAAGACGCGGTCCTCGCTCTTCGCGACGATGCGGGGCCGCGCGCTCGAGTTGCTGTAGGGGTTCGTCTCGATCATCGCCGCGGCGCTGCCGTTCCAGGTCCAGAGCTCCTTCGCGGTGCCTCCGGCGCCGAACACGAGGTTCGAGCCGACCTCGCGGAGGTTCTCGAACCTGGCATTGCGCGGGAAGCTCGTGAGGAACGTCTCCGCGCCGGTGGCGACGTCGCGCCGAACGAGCTGTGTGCCGTGGTCGACGTCGGGCGTGAAGAAGTAGAGCGCGCCGTCCTTCTCGACGAGGTCCACCTTCCCCACGCCGTCGAGCCAGTCGAGACCGTCACGAACCCGCTTCGTCCCGGCGGCGGTCCCGTTCGTGGCGTAGAGATCGCCGTGGTCGGTGAGCGCGTAGAGCGTCGAGCCGACGACGGCAGTGGCGGGCGCCTCGGTCAGGTCCGCCGGCGCGGTCACGATGCTGCCGAGCCCCGTGTCGGCGAGCGCGATCTTCCTCTTCGTGAAGAAGACGGGCGTCTCGCCCACCAGCGCGGCCGAGAGCGGGGCGTCGGGGAGCGCGCCGTAGCCGCGCACGCGCGGGCTGGCGTCTCCGAGCACCTCGAAGAGCTGGACCTGACCGCCGACGAGCTCGGTGTAGAAGAAGCGCGCGCCGAAGGCGTAGACGGCGCTGGCGGCGTGCTCAGTGGCGACGACGATGGCGGACGAGAAGCCGGTGGCGAGCGTGATCGTCTTCTCTCGCGCGATGATGACGCCGCGCTCACCGGCGGCGACACTCATGCCCGTCCATCGCGAGGAGGTCTGGACCTCGTCGACGAGGGAGAACGACGGAGCGCCGCTCGCATCGTGAACGAGCCGCGAGACGCGGTGCGCGTACCGGCCGCCGCCCAGGTCCTTCGTCGAACGGACGTAGACCGCGCGCTCGCCGGCGACGAGCTGGCTCACCTCGCCGTCGAACGCGACCTCCGCGACGCCCGTCGACGTGGTGCGGGCGAAGTGCACGACGCTGCCGCCGGGGACGATGCGCGAGGTGATGAAGTAGAGCGTTCCGTCGAGCGCGACGGGCGGTCCGCGGAGCTCGCCGTCGAGCTGCACGAACGCACGTGTCGTCGCCGCGGTCCCCTTCGTCTCGTAGAGCCACGTCTGCTTCGTGACGCCGTTCGTCCCTTCCGCCGAGGCGACCGTCTTCGTGCCGGTGAAGAACGCGCGGCCGTGGCCGACGTCGATCGCGGGCGTCGGATCGGCGCCGTAGTTGCGGAAGAAGCGCGGCGCGGTCCGCGCATCGACGAGCCGCGTCGCGGTCGCCGTCGTCACATCGGAGGAGGAGCCAGCCGCGCTCTCCGAGCCAGCCGCCGAGCACGCCATGAGAAGGAGGAGAGGGAGAAGAGAGAGGCGACGCATTTGGCGCCCCTTCTACTACCTGTACCGACATCTGCCTACGGGTGGTCGCCCGGTTTCAGACGGCCTTCAAAGCGGGGGGTATGGATAATAAATTCCATTGCTTACCTCCAACCTCGTCCTTGCTGCGCGGGACAAGGGCTGCGCGGCTCGCGCTGTTCAGAGCGCGGCGGTCAAGAGGTCGCCGCTCGCGACCTGCTTGCCGGCCGGGTGGCGGCGGACGTTGCTGCGGGTGACCGCCTTCTTCGCGGTCGCCGGCTGACGCGGCGTGGCCGCAGGAGCCGCGAGCGACGCAGGCTCGATCGTCATCGGCGTGTCGAACATCGGATCGGGCGCGGCCGGGTGAATCGTGATGACGTTCGGCTGCCACGTCGCCGCCGGAGCCGGCGGGACGGCGACCACCCGCGTCTGGCCGAAGCTGGTGGCGGTCGAGGCGCGGGACGAGTGGGTGACGAGGACGATGAGGCTCGCGAAGAGGACGCCGACCGCGGCGCCGGCCACGAAGAGGAGGGGGTAAGGAACGCCGAGGGTCCAGCGGCTGAAGGAGCCACGGATGACGTCCACGAGCGAGGAGCGCACGGTCGAAGCCGGTGCCGAGGGAAGGAGGGAGGCCGTCGCGCTCATGCTTTCCCTACATCCACGCTTCGTGCCACCCCGCGCAGAATCATGAGAGAACTTCGAGGCGCGCGAGTTGCGCAGATGTGTGCGCAAGTGGGGCATTCTGATGTTGCCTGGCAGGCATCCACCTGGGGCAATGGGCTGGTGAGCCTGACGTGCGAGCCCCGATTTTCCGGGACAACATGCGTGTTTCTACGGATTCCGCGCCCTAGAAATCCACGCGGAGGCTCGCGCGTACGCTCGCGTTGAACGTGTTCGACACTCCATCCGTCACGTTGTACCCCGAGAGCGCGTCCTGCCCCTCGCTCTCCACATGGCGAAACGCGAGGACGGGTCCGACGTCGAAGAGCGCGTGCTTCGAGAGGCGCAGGCCAACGCCCAGGTTCGACTCGACCGAGTATGTCCGCGCCAGCGCGCGCCGATGCGTCACGTCGTCCGTCTGTCGCGACACCTGGTACCCCACGCCCGCGCGTGGCCAGAACGCGAACGAGGACGAGATCGGGATCACGTAGCCGATGCGCGGCTCGAAGCTCGTGATGAAGCCGTGGGTGTCGATCTCGGTCGACGGTTGTCCTGGGAAGGGCTGGTGGATGGACGTGGATACGAGGCCCGCCGTCACGCGACCACCGACCGAGAGGCGCTCCGTGACGAACACGTCGAGCGAGGGCGCGAGGGCGAGCGAGGTCTGCTTCACCGTCGCCGTTCCGCCCGGCGTCGCCTGCTCGGAGGACGACGCGGAGATCGAGACAGGTCCGAAGAACCCGAGCGGTCCGATCCCGATCGTCCCGATCTGCCCGCCCACGAGATCGAGCACCCAGCACCCTTCCCCGCCGATGGCAGGCGCCTCAGGCGCCGGGGAGGCCGCCTGAGGCGGAGCATCCATCGGCGGCGGGTAGACCACCACGCCCGGCTCGCCGGCCGCGGCGCTCGCCGAAAGCCCCATCACGCTCGTCACAGCTGCAATCTGCACGTATCGCTTCAATCCGTTTCTCCTTTGCGTTGCCTGGAGAACCGCCGCTGCGCCCGAACATTCGAGCAGCTCGTCGGATTGTCACGATGTCACGACGCGAGGAGTCAGACCGGCGCCGCGATCCCGGCGGCCTTGAGCATTCCCGCGAAGCCCGTCTTGTCGACCGCCTTGATGAAGGCGTCCTTCGGATCGACGAGCTTCTTCTGGACGAGCGCCATCAGCGCGTCGTTCATGGTCACCATGCCCTGCTGCTTCGAGGTCTGCATGACGCTCGGGAGCTGGAACGTCTTGCCGTCGCGGATCATCGCGGCGACGGCGTGCGTGCCGAGCAGGATCTCCTGCGCCGCGACGCGGCCGCCGCCGATCTTCGGCACGAGGTTCTGCGCCACGACGCCCTTCAGCGACTCGCTGAGCATGACGCGGATCTGCGCCTGACGATCGGAGGGGAACTGGTCGATGATGCGGTCGACGGTGGAGACGGCGGTCGTCGTGTGGAGGGTGCCGAAGACGAGGTGACCCGTCTCCGCCGTCTCGATGGCGATGGAGATGGTCTCGAGGTCGCGCATCTCGCCGACGAGGACGATGTCCGGGTCCTCGCGGAGCGCGGCGCGGAGCGCGTTCTTGAAGCTCTTCGTGTGCAGACCGACCTCGCGCTGGTTCACGAGGCACTTGTGGTTCTGATGCACGAACTCGACGGGGTCTTCGATCGTGATGATGTGATCGGAGCGGTTCTTGTTGATGAAGTCGATCATCGCCGCGAGCGTCGTCGACTTGCCGGAGCCCGTCGGGCCCGTCACGAGCACGAGGCCCTTCGAGAGCCAGCACATGTCGTAACAGGCCTTCGGCAGGCCGAGCTTCTCCGCCGAGAGGACCTCGATCGGGATCTGGCGCATGACCGAGCCGACGCCGTTGCGGTCCTGGAACACGTTCACGCGGAAGCGCGCGAGGCCCTTGATCTCGTACGCGTAGTCCGCGTCCCGCAGCGTCGCGAAGTCCTCGCGAGCCTTCGGCGTCATGATCTCCGTGACCATCGCCTCGATGTCGTCGGAGCCGAGCACGCCCTGGACGGACTGGGCGCCGAAGTGGATCTCACCGTCGACGCGGAAGACCGGCGCCGCGCCGGCCGTGATGTGGAGGTCGGACGCCTTGCGCTGGATCATCTCGCGGAGCAGGCCGTCGATCCGCGCCGGGCCCGACCGGCCGCCGAGCGGCATGGAGGCGAACGGGCTCGCGGCCGCGGCGGGCCCGGCGCCCGGGCCGCCCAGCTTCGGCGCCGTGCGCGCCGTCTCGAGCGCGATGCGCTCCGCGATCTCCGCCGCCTCGCGCGCCGCGACGTCACGGGCGATCGCGGCGATGTCGTCGCGGGTCATGGCCGCGCCCGCCGCGCCGCCGCGCGGCACCTCGCGGACGATCAATTCACGTGCGATCTGCACGATATCGTCGCGGGTGAGCGACGGCGCCATCGGCGTGACTTGCGGCATCGCGGCCGCCGACGGGATCAGCCGGCCCCCCGCCCCCTTCAAGGTATCCAGGTCGAGGGGGCGCATCGGCTCATCCAAGGTATCGAGCTTCGGGATCATCGGCTCCCGGGCGACCGGGGCGGGGGCGGGCGCCGGGCGGGGCTGCGCGGCGGGGGTCTGAGGCTGGATGACCTGGACGGGAGCCGCCTGCGCACGCGGCTTCGCAGCCGCCGCCGCGGTCGGAGATCGGACGCCCAGCGACACCCCGATCGGGTGCTTCTGGATCTCGAGGACGAGCTCCTCGCCCTCGTGCTCGTGGCGCACGATGCGGGGGCGCGTCGACGAAAGGCCCGCAATATCGTCGGCCGAGAGCAGCTCGCTCACGGCCTCCGACAGGTGCGCGGCCCGGACGGGCGGCCCCGCGATGGGCCGCCGGGCGTCCCCCTCCCCGACGTGGGGTGGCTCGTTGGGCGTGAAGAGGAGGCGATCGACGCCGGATTCAATGAACCTGGAAAGGAGCGATGCGAGCTGGGACACCGCGACCGATCTTAACGTGATCCGAGCCCCTCGTATGCCCTCGTATGCGAGGGGATCTCGACCGGGACACAAGGGGATCTCGACCTGGCGAGCCCCGCCGTGGCATCATTTCGATGCTTTGTCGGACGCCATTCGCTTTTTCGCCGCCACCGACGTCGGCAACGTCCGCGAGCACAATGAGGATAACTTCCTCGTCGACAAGAAGTTGTCGCTGTTCATGGTCGCCGACGGCATGGGTGGCCACGCCGCCGGTGAGGTCGCCAGCGCGATCGCGGTGCGCACCATCCACGAGGAGATCAAGCGTGAGCGCGACCTCCTCACCGACTTCACGGCCGGCTCCCGCGGCGCCTCGCGCGTCACGAACAAGGACATCCTCGCGCTCATGGAGCACGCCGTTCATCGCGCGTGCGCCCGCATCCACGAGGAGGCGCAGGCGGACTCGGCGAAGCGCGGTATGGGCACCACCCTCTCCGCTCTCCTCATCCTGGGCACGCGCGCGTTCATCGCCCACGTCGGCGACAGCCGGATCTACCTGCAGCGCGGCGGCCGCGTGCAGCAGATCACCGAGGACCACACCGTCTTCAACGAGCTGATCAAGCGCGGGAAGCTCACGAAGGAGCAGATCGAGAAGGTCGGCCACAAGAACGCGATCACCCGCGCCGTCGGCGTGTACGAGCGCGTCGACGTCGACACCCTCATGCTCGAGGTCCTCCCCGGCGACGACTTCCTCCTCGCAAGCGACGGCCTCACCGGCTACCTCGAGACGGCCGACGAGCTCGCTCCCTGGCTCCAGCAGGAGGGAGACAAGGCGGTCAAGGGCCTCGTCGATCTCGCGAAGGAGCGGGGCGGTAAGGACAACATCACGGTCGTCGTCGTTCGCCTGAGCGGCGAGGCCGACAGCGACGAGCGCGCCAAGCGCCTCGCCCTCAAGCGCGAGACGCTCGCCCGGATGCCGCTCTTCGCGCGCCTCTCCGACCGCGAGCTGCTCCGAGTGATGCAGTCGGTGGAGGTGCGCCACTACGAGCACGATCAGCTCGTGATCCGCGAGGGCGACAAGGGCGACGAGCTCTTCATCGTGCTCTCCGGCAAGGTGCGCGTCTCGCGCGGGGGCGAGACCCTTACCCGCCTCGGCGCGGGCGAGCACTTCGGCGAAATGGCCCTGATCCGCGCGGTCCCGCGCTCCGCCACCGTCAACGCCGACGGAAAAGCGGAGCTCATCGCCATCCGCCGCGTCGACTTCTTCGAGCTCCTTCGCTCGGAGCACGAGATCGCGGTCAAGATGCTCTGGCAGTTCCTCGGCGTCCTGGCCGACCGGCTCGACGCCACCTCGAGCGAGCTTCGGCATGCCAAGCAGGAGCTCCACGCAGAGCAGGGCGAGGACATCACCGACGCGGCGATGGAGATTTTCCCCGGTTTGGAGCCGGGGTCGGCGCCGTTCGGGCGACGTTCGCCGTAAGCACGCTGTAGGCGCGCAAGAGGCTGACGAACCGGCCGGAACCGTGTAGCTTCGGGCGGCTCGTGCGCTCCTTCGGACGCCTTTCTTTTGCCTGCCTTTTCGCCATCGGCTCGCTGCTGACGGCCTCTGTCGCGCGCGCGGACGAGCCGGTGGCCGCGAAAGAGCCGCGTCTTCTGCGCGAGACGGGCGAAAATACGACCGTCATCGATGCGTTCGACAAGGACGACATCTTCGACGCGAACCTGCTCGCCACCTTCCGGCAGTCCTGGAAGAGCGCGAACATCCGGCGCGAATCATCGATCGCCCAGCCCGGCCTCGCGGGGGGCGCCTTCACCGCCCAGAACGAGAATATCGCTTCGTATAGTCAGTCGCTGAGCGTCCTCGAGGTCGGCGCCGACATCGGCATCTTCCACGACTTCGCGCTCTCGCTGCGCCTGCCCCTCGTCCTCGCCGACTCGCGCGAGCTGACCGACCTCGACGGCTCCTCGCGGAACCCGCAGCGCCTGCAGGATCCGAACGGAGACTCCCTCTTCAGCGTCCCGTTCAAGTCGCCCACCCGCAGCGGCGTCGACCAGTTCAACGTCGGGCTGAACCTCGCCATCTTCAATCAGCAGCGCGACGAGTCGAAGCCCACGTGGGTCATCGGCGCCGAGGCGCGCTTCGCGCTCGGCGAGCGCCTCCACGCCTGCAACGACAACGCGCAGATCAAGTGCCCCGACCCGACGAACCCGTTCGGCCAGAGCCGCGATCCGGGCGTGTCGCGCGGCATGAACACCGTCGTCTTCAGCTCCGTCACGTCGCGGCGCATCGGCTACATCGAGCCGTACACCGGCCTGAACATGCTGATCGACCTGCCGCAGGGCAACAGCGACTTCGGCGCCACGAACGACCTCCACGGCTCGCTCCTCAACCACCCGCCGATCGTCGGCAAGTTCATGGTCGGTCTCGAGGTCTTCCCCTACGAGGTCCACGAGGAGTTCAAGCGCATCGTCCTCGATTTCAAGCTGAAGGCTGGCTACCACTCGCCCGGCCGCGACTACTCCGAGCTCTTCGACGCGCTCGGCTCCTCGCAGGCGCGGACGCTCCGCAATCCGAACCCCGGCGGCTACAAGGCCGGCGCCGACGGCTTCACGAGCGTCTCCGATCCGGCGCAGGGCAAGGTCTACTTCACCGGCATCACGGATCAGCAGGCCTTCGGCGAGATCGGCGGCTCCGCCGGCGTGACCTGGCAGATCGGCCAGTACACGAAGTTCACGGCCGGACTCGGCCTGACCCACCTGCAGAGCCACCTCATCACCTCGGCCGACGCCTGCAATCCGGACTTCAAGACCTCGGGGACGGGCGCCTCGGGCCCGTGCCGCACCGGCGCCGCCACCGCGGGCGGCGGCTCCTCGACCGGCATCCCGAACCCCAACCACCGACCGGTCATCGACCTCCCCGGCCGCCGCTTCTCCGTCGACGACACCACGATCGTCGATCTGTGGCTCAGCGGCGTCGTCATGTTCTGAACGATCATGCGAGCGCGCGCGGGTGTCTTTGCGTGCGCGATCTCGCTGGCGAGCGGCGTCGTCGCCTGGTCCGGGGTGGCGAGCGCGGATGAGGTCACGGCAGAGCCCGCGCCCCCGCCTGCGGTCGACAAGCCGATCGTCGTCTGGCCAACACAGATCCCCGACGCGGACGAGGCGAAGGACGAGGGCTCGGGCGGCCGGCGAAGGACCACCTCCTTCGATCGCGATCACGGGCTCGCCGAGCGCGCGGCGGAGCTCGACGCGACCATCCGCGACGCGGTGCAGGACCTCGGCTTCTCCCTCGACGTCGCGGATCCGGGCCCCGCGCAGAGCCGCGCACGCGACATCGACATGGTCGAGCGAGCGCAGCGCGGCGAGAGCGGCACGTTCGTCGTCAACGCGCGGCTCGAGCCGGTGTCGAGCGACGCGCTCGTGCTCCGGCTCATCGTCGTGCCGCCGAAGCAGAAGCAGCTCCGCATGCGGGTCGAACGCGTGAACGCGGCCGACCTCTCCGTCCGCGGGCTCGTGCTCCTCCGCGATCTCCTCACCACGAGCTCGCCCACGCCGATCGATCTCGGACCCAGGCCATCCGATTCCGCCGGCGCCGGCATCATGTCGCCTTCGCGCTCGCCGGGCCGCGCCGTGCTCGCCGCGAACGCCGCGCTCTTCGGCGCGTTCATGGCGTTCAGCGTGCAGCGCGCGAGCGGCTCCGAGGATCCGCGCCTCCTCTACCCCTTGCTCACGCTCGGGACGGGCGTCGGGCTCGGCTCCGCGCTGCTCGCGGCCGAGGAGTGGAACGTCACCACGGGCGACGCGTGGACGATCGCGGGCGGCGCGTGGTGGGGCACCGCTGCTGGCATCCTCATCGCCAACGGCCGTCACGTCACGCCGCTCACGGATCGCTACGCGTGGGGCGTCGGTGGCGGCATCGTCGGCCTCGGGCTCTCCATCTTCTCGCTCACTCGGCACAAGGCCGACGAGAGCGACGCCGTCGTCGTGCACTCCGGCGCCGGCATCGGCCTCGGCCTCGGCGCGCTCGCGAACTTCTTCTACACGGGCGATCTCGAGAAGACGCCCTACACCGGCGCGGGCTATGGCTCTGCGATCGGCCTCGTCGGCGGCGGCGCGATCGCGACCTTCGCGCAGGTCCCCGCGTCGCGCATGCTCCTCATCGATCTCGGCGCCGGCCTCGGCGCGGCCGCGGGCGCGGCGATCGGGTCGCCGCTCGTCTTCGAGGACGTGACGCACGCGAAGACGCGCGGCTTCGTGGGCGCGACCTTCGGCGGCACGATCGCGGGCGGTCTCGCCGCCTGGTGGCTCACACGCGAGCGGAAGCCCGAGGAGCCGAGGCCTCGCGCCGGACTCCGCATGGTGCCCTTCGGCGGCACGATCGGGAGCAGCGCGACGAAGGACGGCGCCGTCCCCGCCTACGGCCTGGGCGTGAACGGCGTCTTCTGACGTCGCGTCACTTCTTCACGCGGCGGATGCCGCCGGACGCCTTCGCGGAGTCACTCCCGAGGAACACGTAGTAGAGCGCCTTGTCGTCGGCGAGGATCATGGTCCCGGTCTTCTCCGAGTTGATGTGGACGCGCTTGCCGGTATCCGACTTCTGGAGCGCGACGATGCGGTCCTTCGCGAGGACGTAGATCGTCTGCGCGTCGACCGTCACGGAGAGGGCGGAGGCGACCTTCTCACCGAACAGCGGCGCCGTCTCCGCGACGGGCGAGCTTCGAGCGAGGCGGTACGGGAGGAAGTACGAGCTGTCGACCCAGTAGATCGCGTCCTGATCGATCGCGAGCTCGAACCGGTTCAGCGCGTTCACCCCGGCCGGCTCCTTGTCGGCGTTGCGACCCGTGTTCTTCCAGGTCGCCACCGGCGGGGTGCCGCTCGCCGCGGTCTTCGGGAGCTCGTTCAGCACTTGCACGCCGTTGATGTCGTAGGTCGACCAGTAGATGTCGCTGCCGAACGTGGCGAGCGCGCCGGGGCCCGTGTCGCCCGCGCTGGCCGGCCTCGACAGCACCACGCCTCCGGCCGCATTTCCCTTCGGATAGCGCGTGAGGACGGTCGTATCGTCCTCGTCCGTCGCGCCGAGGACGAAGAGGGAGGTCTCGTCCGCGAGGATCTCGTAGATGCTCGCGCCGACCGGCGCGGGGAGGAAGTCGGCCGGCGCGCCGCCCTCGCGCGAGAGCGTCTTCACGGCTCCGGCGATGACGAGATAGAGGTTGCCCCCCGGCGAGGGGTCGATGGTCATGGTCGAGATCTGGCTGCGCTCCGCGCCCGGCAGCGCGGTCAGCTGCTTCGCGGCGCCGCCCGCCTTCGCGACCTTCATGACCTTGTTGTCCTCGGTCACCCAGTAGAGGTTGTCCGCGTCCTGGAGCAGGCTCGCCGGATTGAGCTGCTCGCTGGCGAGCACATCGCCGGCAGGTGGCAGGTCGGGATTGAACGTGTCGTCGGTGCTGCCGCTGCTGCCCGACGTCATGCCGCTGCTGCTCGAGGAGGAGGTGCTCGCGCCTCCCTCCGGGACGGTCTGTCCCTCCTGGAGGTAGTCGAGCGAACGCGTGAAGGTGCAAGCGAGGAGGACCGCCGAGGCGATGAGCGCGAAGGCCCCCGTTCGCGCCCAGCTCATGGCGCCCGTCGCACGCGCGGCATCCAAGGCGCCGGGCCGAGCGCCGCCGCGTTCTTCGGCGAGGAGGAGGTCAGCGCGGGCAACGCGAGGATCACCGCTGCCGCCGTGGCGACGACGCCGACCGCGAGCGAGATGTCGCCGATGAGGTAGTCGCGCTTCACGGGCGCGAGGTCGTCGGCGGTGCAGCGCGGCTTGCAACCGCCTTCGCTCGGGTCGGCCGCGAGCTCGTTCTCCTTGTTGATGCCGGTGAGGGAGAAGAACGCGAACGAGCCGAAGCCCGCGAGCGCCACGCCGCCCGCGACATACGCGAGGACGGGCACCTTCTTCGGCTCCGGGGGCGGTGGCGGCGGCGGCGGCACCGCCTTCGGCAAGAGCGTCTGGTAATCGGCGACGACCTTGCGGTTCTTCTCGCCCTCCACGATGAGGAGCTTCTGCTCCATCTTCTTGCCGTCGCTGGCGCGCTCGAACACGAACACGTGCTCGCCCGGCTCGACGTTGACGGCCGCACCGGTGAGCTTCTCCGCCACGACGTTGCCATCGAGAGAGACCTTCACCGCGGTGTCGCTGCTGCCCTTGTCGTCGAGCGCCTCGAGCGCGACGGTGGGCGCCGCCGCCTGCACGACCTCGAGCTGGTCGGTGCACTCCTTGCGGACGATGACCGGGCACTCCGTGCGCGCGCAGATGACGAGCTTCTCGTGCGCGGCGTGAGGCTTCTTCTCCGTCTTCAGCGCGAGCGCTGCCTCGTGCGCGGCGAGGCACGCTTGCTTGGACGTGCTCGTGGCCGACGGTGGCGCGGCGAGGGCCGGCGCCGGGAGGAGCAAGCAAGCGAGCAGAGGAGTCAGTTGACGCATTCGGGCCGGATGTGACGGTTACCGTTGGCGTCGATCGTGTATGGAACGCGGCAGTCGGGGCCTCGCGGCGCCGGTGGAGGGTGAGGTGCTGGCGGGCGGACGGGCGGCTTCTTCGCGGTGACGCTCGCCGACGGCGCGGGCGCGGGCGTCGCCGGCAGCTCGATCGGGGAAGGCTCCTTGCTCGGCGGCGGCGCCGGAGCCGGCGGCGGCGGTTCGATCCGTTTCTCGGGTTCGATCGCGACCGCGGTGGAGACGGCGGGGGTCGGCTCCCGCGGCTTCATCGTGATGCGACCTCGCGCGAAGAGAAAGCCCACCGTGACGATCACCGCGAGCATCACGCCGCCGACGACACCGAGCGCGATCGACACGCGCGAGACCCGCGGCTCGCCGAGGACGATGTTGCTCTCCGAGCTTCGTACGGTGGCGAGATCCGTGACCTCGTTGGAGGGAAACGTCGCGATCCGTTTGTCGGATTCGATCGGTCGCGACGAGATCGCGACGGGCGTATCCGCCAGCGTGCTGCGCGACGACCCGGCCGGGCTCGGGAGGACGCCCGTGACGGCGGTGACGGAGGCGCGCGGCGTCGGCGGCCCCATGAAGACCTGCGCCGGGCCCGAGCCGGCCGCGGGTCGCCCCATGTCCGTCGGCAGATCGGCCATGTTGCGCCGGCGCTCGGCCTCGTCGAGCGCGGCTCGCAGCGCCGGATCCGTCGTGGAGTGGGAGACCTGGGGCGCCTCTTCGCGCTCGACCTCGCGGACGAGCTGCGCGCGGAGCTCGAGCGTCTCGGCGGAGATCTCGCGGACCCACGCGCCGATCTCCTTCGCGCGAGGGAGCTGCATCGCGTCCTCGATGGCGAGGGCCATCTCCTCGGCCGTCTCGAAGCGCGCTTCCTTGTCTCGCTCGAGCGCGCGCGCGCAGACCATCGTGAGCTCGACGGGGCAGTCCGGCCGGTAACGCGTGGGCGGATCGATCGGATCGTTGAGCACGCGGCCGATCGTCCCCGCAGGCGAGTCGGCGAGGAAGAGCCGCTTGCCCGTGAGGAGCTCCCAGAACATGACGCCCGCCGCCCACACGTCCGTGCGTCGATCGACGGCGCCATGGGAGAGCTGCTCCGGCGCCATGTACGCGGTCTTGCCCTTGATCTGACCGTCCTCCGTGGCGGTCGCGCGCGAGGCCGCTTTCGCGATGCCGAAGTCGAGCACGCGGGCCACGCCATCGGTCCCGACGAGGACGTTCTGCGGGGACACGTCGCGATGGACGATGCCCAGCGGTACGCCGTGCGCGTCGGTGGCGTCGTGCGCGGCGTGGAGCCCGTGGAGCGCCTGCGCGACGACGGCCGCCGCGAGCGCGATGGGGAACCTCTCACCACGCGTGTGCACGAGCCTGCCGAGGTGCGCGAGCGAGTCGCCAGTGACGTACTCCATGACGACGAGCAGCTCGTCTTGCTCGGCGACGACGTCGAGCGTGGGCACGACGTTCGGATGGCGGATCTGCGAGGCGAGCCGCGCCTCGTCGAGGAGCATGGCCACGAACTCGGGATCGCGCGCGTACCCGTCGTGGAGTCGTTTGATGGCGACGGTGCGCGTGAACCCGGCCGCCCCGAGCAGCCGCCCGAGATGGACGGTCGCCATGCCGCCAGCCGCGATGCGACGGTGGAGGAGATAGCGACCGACGAGACGGCTTCCCGTCTCGCGGCTTGAGGCGAGCGGATCCACTCTTCAGGGATCGTATCATCGCCTAAGTGCGCGTTACCCAATTGTTCCGCGCGTAGCCCGTCGCTCAGCGCTGGCCGCCGCCACCGCGTGGACGTGGGAGATTGTATTCACCGAGGCGCGAGACCAGGGTGCGGCGGGAGATGCCGAGGAGCTGAGCTGCCTTGGTCTGGTTGCCGGCGCATTTCTCGAGGGCCTCGACGATGCGCTGGCGCTCGAAGGCAGCGAGGTCGTTACGGAGGCGTGCGCCCGCGGCCTCGTCTCCGGCGTCGCCCGCGGGGAGCGCCATCGGGTCGAGCGAATCGCCCTGCGAGAGAAGCACGGCGCGCTCGATCGCGTTCTTGAGCTCGCGGACGTTGCCCGGCCAGTCGTAGCTCTCGAGACGCGCGATCGCTTCCTTGGAGAGCTGCATCGCCGGCCGCTTCGCGTCGAGGCAGGCCTTCGTGAGGAGCTCGGCCGCGATGCCGGAGATCTGCTCGCGGCGCTCGCGGAGGGGCGGCACCTCGATCGTGATGCCGTTCAGGCGGAAGTAGAGGTCCTCGCGGAACGTGCCTTCCGTGACCATCGCGCGGAGATCGCGGTTGGTGGCGGCGATGAAGCGGACGTCGACCTTGCGCGGCTCCGCGGTGTCGACGCGGATGACCTCGCCGCGCTCGAGGACGCGAAGGAGCTTCGCCTGCGTGCCGAGCGGAAGCTCGCTGACCTCGTCGACGAGGACGGTGCCGCCCTCGGTCGTCTCGAAGACGCCGGGTTTGTCGGCCTGGCCGAAGAGCTCGATGTCGAGGAGGTTCTCGGCGAGGGCCGCCGCCTCGACGCGGTGCAGCTCCGCGTTCGCGCGGCGCGACTGGCGGTGAATGCGCTCGGCGACGACCTCCTTGCCGACGCCGGTCTCACCGGTGATGAGCACGTGGATGTTGCCGGCGGCGACGAGCTTCACGAGGCGCTCGAGGCGCTGCATCGGCGTCTCGTTCGCGCGAGCACCCGGCGGCGCGATGGTCGTCGAGTGCGCGGCAGGCGGGAGCTTGCTCGGACGCGAGGGTGTGGGGCGGAAGCCGGGCGCGGCCTGCTCGGCCTTTGCGGGATCGCCGCCCTGGATGACGACGACGACATTGCCGATCTCGATGATCTCGCCCGGGGCGACCGACACCGGAATGCCGCTGCCGACGACGCGACCGGCGACCTTGGTGCCGTTGGCGCTCCCGGCGTCTTCGATCTTGTTCGTGGCGCCCACGTGGAGGACCGCGTGCTTGCGTGAGACCGAGGTATGGTCGATGCGAACGTCGCAGGCCGACGAGCGACCGATGGTGAGCGTGCCCGTTGCGGGCAGCACACGCGAAAGCGAACCCCCATCCCAGAACGCCGTCAGGCGCGGTGCAGCCGTCGCGGATTTGTTTTCCGACGTCAGCTCCGTAAGAGCGCCTTTGTCTGTTCCTTCGGTGTCTCTCGAAGACATTGTCTTCGTAAGTACAGCGAAAATCGGGCCAAGGCTACTGTCGCGTCACTTCTTGCGCATGTAGGCCGATGTGGGCACCCGGAATACTGCGGAACCATGTGGCGCCCCGCATCCGAGGTGCCCGATCGAGGCCTACGAGAAGAGCTTCCGGACGAACGGGATCAGGCGCGCGTTGACCGCCTCTGGATCCTCGAGCGCCGACATGTGGCCCAGCCCATCGAGCATGACGAGCTCGGCGCCGGGGATGCCCCTGGCGATCGCCTGGCTGTGCTCCGGTGGCTGCGACGCGTCTTCCGTCCCGCACATGACCAGCGTGGGGGCGGCGATGCGGCCGAGGTTCGGTGTGATGTCCGTGCGGTGCACGACGACCGCGATGGCGGCGCGGGCGACGCCGCCGCGCTCGTAGCCCATCGCGCGGGCATAGGCATGCTGAAGCAGGTCCTCCCGCTCGCGGACGGTGCGCGGCGAGAACAGGAGGGGCGCGATCTCGCGCTCGAACATCGAGTACGGAAAGCCGATGCGCCGGTGAATCGCGATGAGCGTGCGGTACTTCAGCTTGTTGACGAGCGGCTCCGCGCCGGCGCTCGTGTCCATGAGCGCGAGCCCCGCCACCTTCTCGGGATGCTGCAGCGCGATCCGCATGGCGAGCATGCCGCCCCACGAGAGGCCGACGAGCACCGCCTTGTCCACGCCGAGCTCGTTGAACGCATCGAACATCGCGTGCGCGTGATCCTCGATCGCGAACCGCGGGCCCGGCTCGCTCTTGCCGTGCCCCGGCCCGTCGAACACGAGCACGCGTCCGAGCGACGCGAGCGGCTCGACCTGCCCGCGCCACATGCCGCCGTCGAAGAGGAGACCGTGGAGCAGGACGATCGCCGGATCGCCCTTCGAGCGCGTCGTCCCGCGCTCGTCGTAGAAGAGGCGGCCGAGCCGCGTCCGGACGTAAGCCATGAAGGTTTTATAGGCTCAGTGCCGCCGAGAGAGGACGAAAAGAAGCGCGAGACCGGCCACGAACACGCCGATCGCCACCGCCACGATGATCATCAAGAAGCTCAGCGCGGACGAGCCGGGTCGCGGCTGAACCGAGACCGGCGTCCTCGACCCGGAGGACGACATCGACGGGAGGCTCGGCTGCGATGCGCGTCCCCCCGCGACGCTCGCATGCGAGCTCGAGACGCTGGGCTGGGATCCGCGCGGGGTCGGGACCGCCGGCTGCGGACCGGTCGGGATGCGCTCGCGGCCGACCTCCCGCTTCGCCTGCTCGATCGCGGCGCGGGCCTCGGCCGCGCCGGCGGAGTCGAGCGGCATCGTCGCGGAGAACTTCGCGCGCTCCTTCTTCTGGTCCTTCGGCGAGAGGAGCGTCTCCTTGTGGCCGGCGGTCAGGCCCGGCGGGAGCTTCGCCATCAGCTCCGTCTTCTCCTGCAGGTCGTCCGTCAGCATCAGCGTGCGCGCCTCGGCGAGGGCCTTGCGGAGATCGGTCACCGACGCAAAGCGCTCCTCCATCGGCTTCCGCAGACACCGCATGATGACGCTCGAGACCACCGCCGGGACATCTGCCCGATGCTCGCCGATGGGCTTCGGAGGCAGCGTGAGGATCGCGCTCATGAGCGGCGCCTCGCCGGCCTGCGGGAACGGTGGATAACCGGTGATGAGCTTGTAGAAGCACGCGCCGAGCGACCACACGTCACTTCGCGGATCGACCTCCTTCGAGCTCCGGATCTGCTCCGGGGACATGTAGTGGAGCGTCCCGATCATGTCGCCCATGCGTGTGATCGTCTCGAGCTTCGCCGCGCCGACCGAGCGCGCGATGCCGAAGTCGAGGACGCGCACCATCGGCCGATCCTTCACCTTCGTGAGGAACAGGTTCTGTGGCTTGAGGTCACGATGGATGATGCCTGCGGCGTGCGCCTCCGCGACCGCCTCGCAGGCCTGATCGATGTACTCGAGCGCCTCCTCGATCGGCAGCGCGCCGCTCTTCTTCAGGATCTGCCCGAGGTCCTGCCCCACGAGCAGCTCCATCACCATGAACGGCAGGCCGGACGGGAGGTGGCCTACGTCGAAGACGCGCACCGTGTGCTTGCTCGACAGCGACGCCATCGCGCGCGCCTCGCGAGCGAAGCGCTCCTTCGCGTCGTAGTCGTTGATGAGGGTCGGATCGAGGACCTTGATCGCCACGTCGGTGCCGAGCCCGACGTGCTTCGCGGCGAGCACGTGCGCCATCCCACCGCTGCCGACCATCCGCTCGACGCGGTAACGCTCCATGACGACTTCGCCGATGATCGGCAGCGCCGCCCTTGGTACGGCGCGTGTCGGAGGCGGCTCGTCGTTCATTGCCCGGACAAACCGGATCTTACGATGAAGGCGCTCGTTCGGAAGGCGGTTTCCAGCCCGGCTCGACTACACGTAGGAGAATGACGGTGATGTTGTCCTTGCCGCCGTGTGCGTTGGCGAACATGACGAGCCGTTGCACCGCCGTCTTCGGGTCCTCTTCGTGGAGGAGCTGCGCGGCGATGGTCTCGTCCTTCAGCATCTTCGTCAGGCCGTCGGAGCAGAGCAGGTAGACGTCGTTCAGCTCGGGAGTGGCCATGATCACGTCGATGGGCACCGTCGGCCACACGCCGAGGGCGCGGCTCAGATGCGAGCCTTCGGGCCCCGCGATGCCGTAGTCGGCCATCGTGTGGTCCTTGGTCATCTGGATCATCGTCCCGTTGCGGATGCGGTAACAGCGGCTATCACCCACGTGGCCGAGGAAGAGCCGGCGGTGGTCGTCGGTGAAGCGCGCCGCGCAGAGGGTCGTGCCCATGCCCTTCAGCTCGGGCTTCTTGGCGGCCTCTTCGAGGATCGCCGAGTTCGCCATCTGGATGGCACGCGCGAGCTCGGAGGCTTCGCGTGGGATGTCCGCGTGCGCTTCGGCGTCGAACTTCTTCGTCTCGAAGGCGTTCGCGATCGTGTCGACGGCGCACTTGCTCGCGAACTCGCCGCCCTTGTGACCGCCCATGCCGTCGGCGACGACGTAGACGCCGAGCTTCTCGCGCACGAGGAAGCTGTCCTCGTTGTTCTTGCGGCGGCGGCCGGGGTCCGTCTGCGCGAGCGCGTACACCACGAGCTCGAGCGGGCGGCTCTTGCGGAAGTCCATCGTCTCCGCGCCGGCGTCGAAGACGTGCTTCTCCACCGGCGGTCGGATCGACTGGCGAACCATTCGCCCCACGCGCGTGGGCTCGACGTCCTCGTCCTCGTCGGTGTCGAGGCGCGGGATGTCGACCTGAGGAAGCTCGGGCAGCTTGTCGACCGCGGGCGACTTCGGCGGCCCCATCGAGGGCGCGTTCGCGGGCTCGGGGAGTCCCACGATCGTCTGCTTCTTGAAGCTCTTCTTGTCGGGGGTGGTGACGACCGACTTCTTCTCTTCCGGCTTCTTTTCGGCCGGCTTCTTCTCGATGGGCTTCGGCGGCGCGACCGCCTTCGGCTTCGACTCCGCCGGCTTGGGCGCCTCCGCCTTCGGCTTCGACTCCGCCGCCTTCGGCTTGGCCTCGGCGGGCTTGGACTCCGCGGGCTTGGGCGCCTCGGCCGTCGCGGCCTCGGGCTTCGTCTCCGGCGCCGCCTTCGATGACGGCTCGGGCTTCGTCTCCGGCGCCGCCTTCGATGGC
Source organism: Labilithrix sp. (assembly GCA_046351255.1). GTDB lineage: Bacteria > Myxococcota_A > Polyangia > Polyangiales > Polyangiaceae > Labilithrix. Next base: position 110,083 of record JAXLYU010000015.1, on the reverse strand, counting down.
TCGGGCTTCTTCTCCTCTGCCTTCGACGGCTCGGGCTTCTTCTCCGGCGCCGCCTTCGACGACTCGCCCTCGGGCGGCTTCACGAGCGGATCGGTGCGAGAGATCTTCGTCTCCTTCGCCTCTCTCAGCTTGTCCCGCTTCGCCTCCGTCGCCTCGGCCTTCGCCTCCGGCGTCTGCGGGACGGTCGCCTTGGCGGGCTTCGGCGGCGGCTCGGACGCCGGACGCCGCGTCGGCGGCAGCGTCTTTTCGTTGCGCCCGGCGGACGCGCCCTTCTTCGCCTCCTCGGCTTCGAGAGCGGCCGCCTCGGCCTCCGCGCGCTGCGCCACGATACGCGCACGGAAAAGGTAGGCCGCGCCCCCTGCTGCGAGCAGGAGGGACACGATTCCGATGACATCCGTGTCGGCCATTCCCGGCCAATCACTCTACAATGACGAACGCCGCCAACCCCAAAAACAGGGTGACGGCGTTCTTCCGAGGCCTATTTCAGGCGAGCTCCGCTGTCGCCGAGCCTCCCCTCACGGGAAGATCTCGCGCTCCTTGTAGACGGCTTCGATGCGCTGGAGCGCCAGGCCGTAGGCCGCGATCCGGCGGTCGACCTTGTGCTGGCGGGAGAAGTCGGCCACCTCGCGGTAGGCGCGGGTCATCGCCTTCTCGAGCTTCGCGTCGACCTCCTCTTCCGTCCAGGACTCGCTGCGCTTGTTCTGGACCCACTCGTAGTACGAGACGGTGACGCCGCCCGAGTTGGCGAGGACGTCGGGGAGGATGTCGATGCCCTTCTCGAGGAGGATGCGCTCACCCATCGGGTTCGTCGGACCGTTGGCGCCCTCGACGATGACCTTGCAGTCGAGGCTGCGCGCCTCGGACTCGCCGATCTGGTTCTCGAGCGCGCAGGGCGCGAAGATGTCGGCCTTCGTCTTGAAGAACTCTTCGCGCGTGATCGCCTTGCCGCCCGGGTAGCCCGCGATGCTGCCGTGGGTCTCGACCCAGTCCTGCAGCTTGTGCGCGTTGAAGCCTTCCTGGTTCAGCATGTAGCCGGAGTGATCGCCGACCGCGACGGTGGAGACGCCGAGGCGCGAGAGGATGACCGCGAGGTGCGAGCCGACGTTGCCGAAGCCCTGCACCGTCATGGTGGAGCCTTCGAGATCGAAGCCCTTCTCCTTGGCCCACTCGATGACGCAGTAGACCGCGCCCTGGCCCGTGGCCTTCGCGCGACCGAGCGTGCCGCCGGACGCGACCGGCTTGCCGGTGACGACGCCCTTGACGGACTGCTTGTTCGAGGCGCCGACCATGTTCGAGTACGTGTCCATCATCCACGCCATCGTCTGGCTGTTCGTGCCGACGTCCGGCGCGGGGATGTCGTACTCGGGCCCGATGTTCTCGCCGAGCGCGTGCGTGAAGCGGCGCGTGATCTTCTGGAGCTCGTTCTTCGTGACCGAGTGCGGATCGAACTTGATGCCGCCCTTGCCACCGCCGAACGGGACGCGCATGAGCGCGCACTTCCAGGTCATCATCGCGGCGAGCGCCTTCACGTCGTCGAGGGTGACCGACGGGTGGTAGCGCATACCGCCCTTGAAGGGGCCGAGGAGGTTGTTGTGCTGGACGCGGTAGCCCTTGAAGAGGCGGACCTCACCGTTGTCCATCTTCACGGGGAAGTTGATGATGAGCTCGTTCTTCGGCTGCGAGAGGATCGTGCGGACGAAGTCCGCGAGGTCGAGCGTCTTCGCGGCGCGATCGAGGTAGTCCTGGACCACCTTGAAGAAGTCGTACTCCTTCACGATGATCGTGCGGGACGAGCCCGGCGGCGGCGGGACGACCTGGCTGGGGTTCTTCGACTCGGTGGAGGAATCGTTGGGGGTCATCGAGGCCACCTCTTAGTCGATCTTTGGGGCGGCGAAAGTCGGATCTAACCGAATTAAGCGGCAGTTTTTGCGCGCTGCGGTGCGTCAGACTCAGGGGCCGAGCCCTGGCTACGAGCGCACGAACCAGAGCGTGTAGAGGAAAGTCACGGCTGCCGTGAGCATCAGGGCGTCGACCCGGTCCAAAATGCCGCCGTGTCCCGGGACGATGGCGCCCGAGTCCTTCACGCCGAAGGAACGTTTCAGAAGCGACTCGCCGAGGTCACCGGCCTGCCCGAGCGTGCCTGCGATGAGCGCGAGCACGATCCCGGGGACGAGCTCGAGGGACGGGAGGAACCAGAAATGCGCCAGGACGGCGCCGAGCACGCTACCGGCGAGGCCGCCGACGGCGCCCTCGACCGTCTTCTTCGGCGACACCGCCTCGTAGAGCTTGTGCTTGCCGAGGAAGCGGCCCGCGAAGTAGCCGCCGGTGTCCGCGAACCACGCGAACATGATGGTCACGACCACGTAGCCCGGGCCGCGTTCGCCGAGATCACGCCTCAGGAGCGCGAGGAGCGTGAGCGAGATCCCGATGAAGAGCGGCCCGAAGCCGAGCGCCATCGCGCGCGTGCCGGCCGTCTTCATGTCCCCGAGGCGAACCAGCGTGAGGAGCGGTCCGAGGAGCGGAACGGCGATGAGCGCGGTGAGGAGACCGCGCGGCTCGTTGGTGTGGAGGAACGCGACGAGGGACACACCGGCGGTGAGCACCAGCCCGAACACCTGCGAGACCTTGTCCCCCGGGTGCGTCATGTTGAACAGCTCCCACGCCGCGATGAGCGCGGCGGGGAGGACCAGCATGTAGAAGCCCCAGGCCGGGCCCTTGTAGAGGAGGAGCAAGATGAGCGGCGCGCCGACCGCTGCCGTCGCCACGCGAACCGCGAGGTTCCGGTTGGCCGACTTCGCCTGCTCTTTCGATTCGGTCGCCGCCATGAGTCCTGAAGCGCGCGATACTACTACGTAAGGCGGATGACTGGACGGAGGGATGATCGCCCTCCCTCCCACGGCTCGTGCGGCCTCTCGTCGATCACGGAGAGGAGCCAGTCGTGGCTCTGCCAGGGCACGAGCATGCCTGTCCCGCCGTGCGTGCGTCCGTCGTCGAGCCACGTGTCCATGCTGAGGCCATCGAGCAGGCCATAGCCGTTTCGCCGCGCGGGCAGCACCGGCTCACCCGCGAACGCTCCGATGGGGAAGTGCTCGCGCTGGAGCTCGACGTAGGTCTCGTGATCGGCTTCGCTGACGACCCAGGGGTAGAGCTCGTCTCCCCACGGAAAAATAGCGGTGAGCCCGCCATGCGCCGCCCATGCGGACTCCGCGAACGTCGGGATCGACCAGCCCCACGTCTCGGAAACGAGAGCCGCCTCCTCGCGCGTCAGCCGCGCGCAGACCGCCTGAAACGGCTTCGTGGAACGCGTCTCTGGTGACGCAAAGCGGGCGTACGCCGGAGCCGTGCAGAGCAGGGGCGTGACCGCGACGAGCATCGGCCCGACCGCGACCGGGGCCACGCATTCCACCACGATCTCCGATTCGCCGCCGACCCACCCCGCGATGGCCGAGCGCCGCGCATCGGTAAGCTGCGCGCGATAGGTCCCCGAAGGCACGAGCACGTAGTCGATCCCGGCTTCGTCGTCGTGCCAGTACTCTCGCTTCACACCCCGCTCGTCGCGGCGCGACAGGATCGAGAGTCGATAGCCTGCGATGTTCAGGACCTCGCGAAGCTCGCGGCAAACGGCGGCGGCGACGCGTTCGGACGACAGCTTCGGCGCGAGCGCCGGCAGCTTCTCGCGAAGGAGCTTCGAATTGACGACCCGCTTCCCCGACATCGCGCTCAGCCAACGAGGCGGAGCGCAGGCGTCGTCGGCGGAAGGGCTGCAGGCCCCACCGGCTCGACGCCCTTGCCGACGAGGCCGAAGCGGCGCTCTCGCGACTGGTAGCTCGCGATCGCCTCGTAGAGGTCGCTCTCGGTGAAGTCCGGCCAGAGGACGTCCGCGAAGTGGAGCTCCGCATAGGCGAGGCCGTAGAGGAGGAAGTTCGAGATGCGGCGCTCGCCACCGGTGCGGATCACGAGGTCGGGGTCGCCGACCGTCAGCGAGGGCATCTTCGCGTGCAGCGCTTCCTCGGTGATGTGCTCGGCCGGGATCTTCCCCGCCGCCACGTCCTTCGCGAGCTCGCGCGCCGCGTTCGCGATCTCCTCGCGGCCGCCATACGAGAGGGCCAGCGTGAGCGTCATCTCGTCGCGGCCCGCGCTCTCGTTGCGCAGCGGATCGAGCACGCCGCGCACGACCGCGGGCAGGCGCCCGAGGTTGCCGACGGCGTTGAGGCGGATGCCGTTCTCGAGGATCTCGTCGCGCTCCGAGAGGAGGAACTCGCGGAGCAGCTGCATCAGCGTGTCGACCTCGAGCTCCGGACGCGCCCAGTTCTGCTCGCTGAACGCGTACAGCGTCAGGGCCTTGATCCCGAGGCGACGCGCCGCGCGCACGATGCGGCGCACCGCCTTCGAGCCTTCGCGATGCCCGACCATCCGCTCCTCTCCACGGAGCTGTGCCCAGCGGCCATTGCCATCCATGATGATCCCGATGTGCGAAGGGAGATTGCGGGCTTCGACGTAAACCATGGGCCGGGTCACGAGAGTCGGCGCGTTCGGTAGCATGGGCGTAGTCCGCAATCTACGGCCTATCCCCTCCCCTGCCTCGCGCCGGCTCGGTGAACGGTCGCTGCACGCGGGTGAGCGGTCCTTCGCCCGTCTCCATGCCTGGGCGCGAGCTACTTCGCGGTGGCCACGCCGCGAAGCCGCACCGTCACCGGCTCGGCGCATCCTGGGTGCGCGCCGGCGTGCGAGACGTGCAAGGCCCCTGCGTAGTTTGCCTGCCCCGACGGCTTGAACCGCAGCTGAACGGACCTGATTTCCCCGATCGGAACGACGAGCGTCGTCGGCGTCACCTCGAAGCCGCCCGGCCCGGACGTGGTCAGGCTGAGGACCGTGTCGACGGTGCCGCGGCCCTGGATACGCACCGTCTGCGCCTCGCTCTGCTTGCCCGCAGGCACGCTGCCGAAGTCGATCTCGCCGTCGTCGATCACCTCGAAGCCGGGCCCTGTCGCGATCTCCGTGACCGTAACGTGACGAAGCAGACCGTTGCCGGTGTGGACCTCGACGACGTCGGAGAGGCCATCGAGCGACTCCACGGACGCGATCGCCTTCGGCGTGACGCGCACCTTCGCCTCGCCGTGCGCGGGCAGCTCGCCGTCGCCCGACACCGTGAACGGCGACTCGTGCCCGCCGCGGAGCTCGACGTGGAGGCTCGTCGGCGCGCTGCCCGGGTTCTTCACCACGAACGTCTGCGCCTTCGGGGCGCTGCCGCAGGCGTACGATCCGAAGTCGACGACGGCCGGCGTCTCGATCGGGTTCGGGAAGATCAGGTACGACTCGAAGCGAAGGCGTGACGGCGAGTGCCTCGGCGAGACCGCGATCGCCTTCACGATCGTCGTGCCCTCGACGTGGATCGGCTTCGAGTACGCGGGGCTCGCCGCCGTCGGATCCGAGTGATCGGTCGTGTAGTGGATCGTCGCGTCCGGCGTCCGCGTCGACAGCGTCACCTCGAACGCCTTGCCGTAGTTTCCGCCGCTCGGGACGATGCGGACGACCTCCGCCGCGGGCTTCGCGTCCTTCTCCTTCTTCTTCGGGGCCGGCTCGTCGTCCTTCTTCTCCTCCTTCTCGCTGCCCGGCTGGAGGTAGTGGATCTCCGTCACGGGCCCCTTGCTCCGCCACGCGACGACGCCCATCGCGACCGCGAGGACGCCCATGCCGATCGCGCCCGCGCCGAGCCCGATCACGAGCTTCTTGCTCGACGGCGCCGGCGCCGGGCGCGTCGCCTCCGCCCACGACTTCGGCGCCGTCGTCACGTTGGGATGCGGAGGTGGGGCGCTGACGATGGGCGACGGCGCAGACATCGTCGGCCCCACCGTGCGCAGGACGCCTGCGATTCGCTCCGCGGAGAAGCGACCCGCCGGCGAGGCGAACGGCGCCAGATCGCCCGCGAGCGCGGCCACGTTCGGGTAGCGCGCGGCCGGGTCCTTCTGCAAGCAGCGGAGGATCGCGCGCTCGATCGCGTCCGGGACGTCGGGCCGATACCCGCAGAGCGGCGCGGGCGAGTCCTGGAGGATCACGGCGCAGAGCTCCGTCATCGTCGCGCCGTTGAACGGCGGCACGCCGGCGAGGAGCTCGTAGAGGATCACGCCGAGCGCCCAGATGTCCGCGCGCGCGTCGACGATGCGCAGCGAGCGCATCTGCTCCGGCGCCATGTAGAGCGGAGAGCCGAGCACCTTGGCGTCGGTCTTCGTCATGTTGAGCTCGGTGCCGCCGTGGCCGGTGACCTTCGAGATGCCGAAGTCGAGCACCTTCACGAGGGGCGAGCCGTCGGCGCGCCGCGCGACGAAGAGATTCGCGGGCTTGAGGTCGCGGTGCACCATGCCCTGCACGTGCGCCTCCGCGAGCGCCTCCATCGCCTGCAGGAGATAGTCGACCGCGACCTGCACCGTCTGGCGGCCGGTCCGCGCGAGGGCATCGAGATCGATGCCCTCGAGGTACTCCATCACCATGTACGGAGCGCCGGTCTCGAGGTGCCCGACGTCGAGGATGCGAACGACGTGCTCGCTCTTGATCTTGCGCGCCGCCTTGGCCTCGCGCTCGAAGCGAAGCACGAGCTCCGGGTCGCGCAGATGCTCGACGTGAAGGCACTTCACCGCCACCGGCTCGTCGATCTGGAGCTGGGTGGCGGCCACGACCACGCCCATCCCGCCCCGCCCGAGCACGCGATCGACCCGGTATTTCCCGGCCAGAACCTGCCCTGGTTGAAGCACGACCTCCACCGGACGGGCTACTTGCTGACCGCGATCGCGATCCCGCCGCCGATGAGGAGACCCGCGACGACGATCGCGCCGCCGATGATCCACGGGAAGTAATTCGGCTTGTCGTTCTGGAGCGTGACGTTCATCTGCGTCTCGCCGGACTTCATGTCGACGTTGAAGAGGACGGGGATCTTCCCGTCCTTCGCGACGCGCACCTCGTGACCGCCCGGCGTGAGCACGCCCTCGTAACGCCCGAGGAGCGGCCCCTTGCCGTCGACGACGATGCCCGCGCCGGGCTCCGTCATCACGATGAGATGCGCCGACGTGGGACTGATGGGCGCGGTCCCGAAGTCGATGCGCTCGACGTGATCCTTCTCGCCTTCCTTGAGGACGACCTTGCGCGTCTGCGTCGGATGGCCCTTCGCGAAGATCGAGAAGAGGTGCTCGCCGGGATCGACCGGGATCGCCTTCCCGCCCTCGAGCTTCTCGACGAGCGGCTCGTTGTCCATGAGGACGCGGACGTCGAAGATCTCGGTCGTACCCTCCATGGCCTGGAAGCGAATGGTGGGGATCGCCTTCTCGAGGTCCTGGATCCCCTTCGTGCAGTCGTCGCGGATCATCTGCGGGCACGACTCCGCGCTGCATGCCGCGAGCGACTTCTGCGCCGCCATGAAGCGGCCGCGCTTCTTGAGGACGGCGCCGTCCTCGTTCGCGGAGATGCACTGCTCCTTCGACGGGCCCGCGGCGAGCGCGGCGGTGGGCGCGAGCACGCTGGTGATGACGGACAGCCCGACCGCGGCTCGAAAGACTCTCTGCTTCAGTGAACGCATCCCGGTTTCCACCGCTTGATTCCGTCCGCGTCGATGACGAACGGCTTCGAGCAGTCTACCTGGAACACGGGCTTCGGGGGGGCGGCGGAGGCGCTCGGGGCGGCGGAGGCGCTGGTCGCGGCCGCGGCGTCGGTCACGACGGGCGGCGGCTCCACGGCCACGGTCTCCGACGGCGGCGGCACGGGCGGCGTGACCACCGAGTCGACGGCGGACGGCGGGGCCGATGCGGTCCCTGGCGGCGCGGACGGCGAGGTCCCCGCGCGATGCTGGCGCGCGTACGGGAGCGCGACGAACACCACGATGAGCGCGATCACGACCGCGGCCCCGCCGAGCACGGCAGCGGCGATGCCAGCCTGACCTCCGCCCGGAGGCGGCGGCCGCGCCGAAGCGCGATCCTTCGCGAAAGCGTTGCCGGTGGTGGCGATCCCGACGGGCGGCGTCGGCGGCGATACGACGGGCGGCGCGGGCGGACCCGAGCGGCGCGGGTCCTGCGTCGATGGCGGCGCCGAGATGCGCGGCTGCGCCGGGCTCACGGGCGCGGTCTCGATGCGCGCGGCCGCGTTCGCGGCGTGAGCCGCGTGCGCTCCCGCGACCTGCGCGGGTGTGACCTGCGTGAAGGCGACGGTGCCGCCGCCCGCTCGCTCGAAGCGCGCGGTCCGGAAGACGCCGGCGATGCGCGCGGCCGACGCCTGCACCGCGGGCGTGCAGAACGGCGCGAGGGCCGTCGCGAGCGCGGCGATGTTCGCAGGCCGGCCTTCGCGATCCTTCGCGAGGCACGAGTTGATGACCGCCTCGAGCCCGGCGGGCACGTCGGGTCGGATCGTGCGGAGCGGCGGCGGCGGGTGATCGAGGATGTTGGTGCAGAGCTCGGGCAGGCTCGACGCGTTGAACGGCGGCTGTCCCGTGAGCATCTCGTAGAGGATCGAGCCGAGCGCCCAGATATCGGTGCGCGCGTCGACGTCCTTCAGGGACTTGAGCTGCTCGGGGGCCATGTACTGGGGCGAGCCGAGCAGCGCGTCGCCGGCCTTCGTGACGTTGAGGTCCGCGCCGCCCGTGCCGGTGACCTTGGAGATGCCGAAATCGAGCACCTTCACGAGCGCGTCACCGTCGGCCCGCTTCGTCACGAAGAGGTTCGCGGGCTTGAGGTCGCGATGGACCATCTTCTGGACGTGCGCCTCGGCGAGGGCCTCGCTGGCCTGCATGATGACGTCGAGCGCGGTCGCCACCGACTGCCGCCCCATGCGTCGCATGATGGCCTCCAGGTCCTGGCCCTGGAGGTGCTCCATGACGATGAACGGCGCGCCCGTGCCGTCGAGCGTGTCGACATCGAGGACGCGCACCACGTGCTCGCTCCGGATCTTGCGCGCCGCCTTCGCCTCGCGCATGAACCGCTTGACGATCTCCTCGTTGGCGGCGAACGACGTGAAGAGGATCTTGATCGCGACCGGCTCGTCGATGTGGAGGTGCGTCGCGGCGAGGACAAAGCCCATCCCTCCGACGCCGATCACTCCATCGACACGGTACTTCTCCGCGATCGTCGTCCCGACGAACGCGGTGGCCTCGGCGCTTTCATCAACCGCCCCCATCGGGTGCTCATCAAGCCTAAAGCTTGCGGCGACGATGCCCTAACCCGATTTGGGGCCCGCCGCCCCGCGCACACCTTTCGGCACTCGTTCACCTTCGCCTCCGTCGAATCGAGTCAAGGTATGCTCGCGAATTCATGCGAGTTGTCACGCGAACGCTCGTCGCCGACGGGCTCACGCCCGTCCGCGCCTATGCCGCGCTCCGCGCGTCGGATCCAGACGGCGCCTCGTTTCTCCTCGAGTCCGTCGTGGGCGGAGAGCGCTGGGGTCGGTTCTCGATCCTCGGCTATCGCCCGCGCTGGGAGGCCATCCTCGATCGCATCGGTTGGAAGCTCGTCGTCCGGCGCGGCATGCCGCCCGCGATCCGCCTCGGCGAGGGCGGCGATCCCATCGCCTCCGCCGGTGGCCTCTTCCAGGGACGCCAGGTCGAAGGCGACGCGTCGACGGCGGCGAAGTTCGCCGCCGCGCACGTCGGCTACCTCGCGTGGGACATCGTCCATCGCATCGAGAAGGTCCCTGCCGGAGATGACGCGACGTGGACGAAGCACTTCGTCCCGCTCGCCCGCTTCCTCGGCGGCGCGACCGTCGTCGTCTTCGACGCCCTCGCGCAGACGGTGACCATCGCCGCCGAGGAGCAAGCCGACGTCGATCGTGCCTTCGCCGATCTGCAGAAGCACGTCGCGCTCAGCGACATCGCGATCCCGGACCGAACGAAGATCCCCGCCGCGGTCGCGACCGACCTCGACGACGCGGCGTTCAAGGAGCGCGTCCTCGCGGCCAAAGAATTCATCGCCGCCGGCGACGCCTTCCAGATCGTGCTCGCGCGCACCTTCTCCGTCCCGCGCGAGGGACGCGACCCCTTCGACGTGTACCGCGCGATGCGGCTCGTGAACCCCTCTCCTTATATGTACTTCCTCGACCTGCCGCCGGCGGAGGGCGCGACGGCGCGCCTCTGCATCGCGGGCGCGTCGCCGGAGACGATGGTTCGCCTCGACGACGACGGCACCATGACGGTGCGACCGCTCGCCGGCACGCGACCGCGCGGCAAGACGCCGGAGGAGGATCTCGCGCTCGAGAAGGAGCTCCTCGCGGATCCGAAGGAGCGCGCGGAGCACGTCATGCTCATCGATCTCGGTCGCAACGACGTCGGCCGTGTCTCGAGCATCGGCGGCGTTGAGCTCGTTCGCAAGTTCGAGATCGAGCGCTACTCCCACGTGATGCACATCGTCAGCGAGGTGCGCGGCAAGGTGCCGTCCACCACTCCGCCGCTCGAGGTCGCTCGCGCCGCGTTCCCCGCCGGCACGCTGAGCGGCGCGCCCAAGGTCCGCGCGATGCAGATCATCCGCGAGCTCGAGGCCCGCCCGCGCGGCATCTACGGCGGCGCCATCGGCTGGATCGGCGGCGGCGGCGATCTCGATCTCGCGATCGCGATCCGGACCATGGTCTGCAAGGGCGACACGTTCGAGGTGACGGCCGGCGCAGGCGTCGTCGAGGCGTCGGATCCGCAGAGCGAGGCGGACGAGACGCGGAACAAGGCGCGCGGCGTGCTCTGCGCGATCGAAGCCGCGCCGAAGAAGCCCTGATCAGTCGCGCGACGCGTCCGCGAGCTTCACGATCGGCACCGCCGCGTCGACGGACGGATCGTAGGTCGGCAGCGTCGCCACGTCGACGAGCGACGAGCCGCACTGCCCCGTCGCCGGCTGACAGCTCTCGCGCGGCGCGCACGTGGCGGCGTAGGTGCTCGTCACGGCATCGTAGGTCACGCGCGTCGCGCACGCGGCGGAGAGGAGCATCGTGAGCGCCGCCACGCGGTCCGACGGGACGCGCACCTCCGCCTCGCGAAGGACGACCGGCGTGTCCTTTCCGGCGGCGATCTTCCGCCCGACGACGCGCACGAGCGCGTTCTGGCTCGCCGCCTTCCCCGCCGCGATCGACACGGTCGCGGGAAGCGACGCCTCACCGGTCGTCAGATCGAAGTCGTTCGCGAGCAGCGGCGGATCGTAGACGCCCGGCGCCGACTCCTGGCTGATCTCGACGCGGACGAGGTTCACGTCCTCCACCCCGAGCTCGCTGGTCACGAGGATCTCGAGCCCGCCCTGCTGCACCGTCTTCTCGTCGCCACACGCGACGAGAAGGACGAACGCCACGGTGCCAACGCCGGCGAGGACGAGCGAGCGTCGCATCACGGAACCGTGAACGTGGCGACGCTGACGAGCGAGGGCAGGTAGTCGTTCCGGCATCCGACGAACTTGAACGTGGTCGTGGCGTGGAGCGGGAGCGTGAAGGTGTAGACGTTGTCCGTGACCGGCGTCCCGACCGCCCCGCAGACGGGGTCGGTGCCATCGGCGGTGTAGTACATGCTCACCGGGTGCAGGTCCTCGTGGTGCGTCGCGGTCACCACGACGACGGACGTCCCCGGAGGCTGGTTGCCGCCGGACGGCGAGTAGACCGGGGCGTATACGCGCCACTGGTACACCGAGGAGACGACATCGGAGCTCGCGTACCCCGACTTGCACGCGATCGCGGCGTACGGCCGGGTCACGCCCTGGCCCGGGGAGTTCAGATCGAGGAACGGGCTCGAGTAGGTGAGGCTGCCGCCCGTGCAGCCGCTCGCGTTGCACGACGGCGGCGCCGCGAAGCTCGTCGTGTAGCAGATGATCGCGCCCGACGTGCTCGTGCCGAGCGCGAGGTCGAACCGGTTGAACGGCTCGCCGCTCGGCGGAGTGAACACCACGGGCGCGACGGTCAGGGAGTAGAAGCCGGGATCCGAGTAGTTGCTCTGGTAGCCGGCCGCGATCGCGATCGCCTTCACGACGACGTTCGCGCTCGCGATGTGCACCGTGGTACCGGCGGGGCTCGATCCGTCGGGCAACGAGCCGTCCGTCGTGTAGCGGATCGTGGCCCCTGGCGTGGAGCTCGAGATCGTCACGTCGAACGGGGTGTCCTGGGACTTCGGTGAGGGAGGATTGAACTCGGGCTTCGCGACCGTCGGCTGCGCGACGCTCACGCTGTAGGTCTTCGTCGAGCCGTTCTCCGCCGTCACGACGTACGTGACGGGCCCGGCGTTGAAGCTCTGCGCCGAGCCGCTCGGAGGTGACACGGTGGCGCTGGGGCTGACCGCGATGGTGGGGGTGAGGCCGATGAGGTTCGACGGCCCCGACAGCACCACCGTCACGTTGTTCGCGGTGATCGAGCCGTGCACGCCGTTGACGACGAAGTCGGTGATGTCCTTCTGGTTGCTCCCGGGCGCGGCCGTGACCGTCGCGGAGTAGGTCTGCTTCGTGCCATCCTCCGCCGTGACCACGTACTGGCGCGGCGCGGTGAAGTCCTGGGGCGCCAGGCTGGCCGGCGTGATGCTCGCACCGGTATGCGTGATCGTCGGCGCGAGCACGGTGAGGTTCGTGTTCGGCGGCAGGACGAGCGTGATGTTCGTGCCGTCGATGCTGCCCGAGACGCCGTTGATGACGAACGACGTGATGTCCTTCGAGGTGCGGGCGAGCGCCGTGACGGTCACGGTGTAGACCTTCGTCGAGCCGTCCGCGGCGGTGACGGTGTACTTCGCGGGGCTCACGAAGCTCTGCGTCTGGCCGCTCGCAGGCGAGACGCTCTTGCCGGTGATGACGACCTTCGGCTTCAGGGCGGCGAGGTTCGTGCCGCCCGGCACGACGACGCTGATGTTCGTCCCGGCGATGGTGCCCTTCGTGCCCTCGATGCTGAGCTCGGTGATGTCCTTGTCGCTCGCGGCCGCGACGATGACCTTGACGATGTAGATGACGGTCGTGTCGTCGTAGGCCGTGACCTTGTAGGGGAACGGATTCGTGAAGTTCTGCGGAGCCCCCGGCGCGGGCGAGATCGTCTTGCCTTCGAAGGTGATGTTCGGCGCGAGGAGCGTGACGTCTGTCCCGTTCGGCACCGTGATCGTGATGTTGGTGCCGTCGATGACGGTGCTGCCGGCGGGGAGCTCGAAGGCCTTGATCGACTTCGCGCCCGTGCCCGTGATCTGGACGACGACGGTGTACTGGCGGGTCGAGCCGTCCTCCGCGGTGACCAGGTACTTCACCGGCGTCTTGAAGCTCTGTGGCGTCCCGCTCGGCGGCGAGATGGCCGTGCCCGTGAACGTGATGTTCGGCACGAGGCTCCCGAGGTCCGCGTTGGGCGGGAGCTGCACCGTGATCAGATCGCCGACGATCGAGCCCTCGACGTTGGAGATCGTGAGCTTCGAGATCTCCTTCGCGGTGCTCTTCGGCGGACCGCTGTCGAAATCACCCGCGTCGGGCGGGGTCTCCCCGCCGCCGCCGCCCGAGTCGAGCTTCACGATCGGGAGCGCGCCCGCCTCCGCGAGCTGCGCCACCGGGTCGAAGTCGGGCAGCGTGTTCACGTCGAGGAGGGTGGGGCCGCACTGGCCCGTCTCCGGCTGGCAGCTCTCCTCGACGTTCGCGCAGTCCGTCTGCGCCGCGCCCTCGTCGTCGACCTTCAGGTGGTTCACGCACGACGCCGCGAGCACGAGCGTGAGCGCGGCGACGCGGTTCTTCGGGATCTGGATCTTCACCTCGCGGAGGACGAGCGCCTGCTCCCCGCGACGGCCGGTGAGCCGGATGTACGCGTTCTGGCGCGGGCTCGCGCCGGCGCCGATGGTGAAGGTGGCGGGGAGCTGCGCCTCGCCAGGAATGCCGAAGCGATTCGAGATGAGGACCGAGTCGTACTTGCCCGGCTCGGTCTCCTGACGGACCTCGAGCTCGACGGAGTCGAGGTCGGCCGGCGTGGTGAGGTTCGTGCTGATGATGAGGCCGAGGCCGGCCTGCGTCGTCTTCGTCTCGGTGCAAGCGACGAAGAGCACCGCCAGCGCGGTGAGCAGCGCGACGACGAGCGCGCGCATCAGCGGAAGCTCGCGAAGGAGACGCCGCCGAGCGTGCCGGGAGGCGGGGGCACCGTCTTCGACTCCGTGCCCGAGGAGAACGCGATGACCCCGCCGACGACGATCGCGGCCGCGACCACCGCCGCGCCACCGATGATCCACGGCAAGAGCGAGGACCTCTTCTTCTCCGTCTCGAGCGTGACGTTGAGCGTCTCCGTCTCGTTGCTCTTCACCTCGACGAACCTCGTGAACGTGACCTTGCCCGGCTGCGTCACCTTCACCTCGTGGCCGCCGGCCGAGAGCGCGCTGTCGTAGCGGCCCATCACCGTGGCCTTGCCATCGATCGCGATCGCCGCCTCCGGCGCGGCCACCACCACGAGCCGCCCGTCGGGCCGAGCCTCGACGAGCTTCGGCGCCTCTCCGAACTGGATCTGCACGCCCCGCGCCTTCTCGCCTTCGCGGATGACGAGCTTCTGCGTCTGCGGTGGATAACCCTCGAGGAAGAACGTGAACGTGTGCTCCCCCGGATCGACGGCCACCGGCTTGCCGTCGATCGTGTTGACGAGCGGCTGGCCGTCCATCGAGATGCTCACCGCGGTCGTGTCGGTCGTGTTCTCGCGCGCCGTGAACGCGATGGTGGGGATCGCGACGTCGAGCTCGTTGATGCGCAGGTTGCAGTCGTCGCGCACGAGGCGCGGGCACGACGGGCTGACGCACGTGAGCAGCGAGGTCCGCGCCGCCCGGAGCGCGCCGCGCTTGCGAAGCGCGTCCGCGTCCTCGTTCGCGGAGACGCACTGCTCCTTCGTGGGGTCCGCGGCGCGGGCGGACCGGGCGACGAGGAGAAGCGTAGAGAGCGCAAGGACGATCGCGAAGACGTTCTTCAAAGACATTCCTGCTTCCAGTGCTTCTTTCCCGCCTCGTCGTAGACGTAGGGGACCGCGCAGTCGGCCTTCGTGCCCCCCGCCGCGGGCGAGGGACGCGGCGCGGGCGTGGGCGGCGATACGGGGGGCTTCATCACGACGGGCGCGGTCGACGCTGCAGGCGGCGGCGCGCTCGACGAGACAGCGAGCGGCGGCGCGCTCGACGAGACAGCGGGCGGAGGCGCGCTCGCCACGGGCTCCGCGCTCGGCAGCGCGGATGGCGGCGGCGACGAGACCACCACGACGCTCGCCAGCGCGGCGGGCTTGCTGCTCGCGCGAACCTTCGGCACCACGACCGCGATGACGACGATCGCGGCGAGGACCGCCACCGCGGCGGCGAGGCCCACGATGAGCCCGTTGTTGTTGCTCGCCGCGGGCACGGGGGTGGAGACGCGCTGTGACGAGCCCGGCCCCGGGCCGGCCCAGGCCTTCCCCGTGGTGGCGCTCCCGATCCGCATCGGCTCGACCGCGGGCATCGGCGCGGGTGGCCCCGACGGGTGATGCGGAGCGGTGTGCGCCATCGGCGAGGGACCGTTCGACGGCAAGGGCGGCGTCGATCGATCGACCCCCGCCGCACGGTACACGCCGATGACGCGCTCGGCGGCCCCGCGTCCGACGGGAGAGGCGAACGGCATCAGGTCGATCGCGAGCGCAGCCACGTCGGGATAGCGCCTCGAGGGATCCTTCTCGAGGCAGCGATGGATCGCCGCGTCGAGCCCGGGCGCGACGTCCGATCGCTTGGCCCGCACCGACGGCGCCGGATCCTGGAGGATGGTCGCGCAGAGCTCCGTGAGCGTCGTGGCGTAGAACGGCGGGAGCCCGGCGAGGAGCTCGTAGAGGATCACGCCGAGCGACCAGATGTCCGTACGCGCATCGACGCCGCGGAGCGAGCGCATCTGCTCGGGCGCCATGTAGAGAGGAGAGCCGAGCACGGCGGAGTTGGTCTTCGTGACGCCGAGCTCCGCGCCGTCGTTGCCGGTGACCTTCGAGATGCCGAAGTCGAGCACCTTCACGAGCGCGCTCTGGTCGGCGCGCTTCGCGAGGAACAGGTTCGCGGGCTTGAGGTCGCGATGGACCATGCCCTGGACGTGCGCCTCCGCGAGCGCCTCGCAAGCCTGGAGCACGTAGTCGACGGTGTTCGGCACCGACTGCGGGCCCGCGTTCTTGACGAGCCGATCGAGGTCGGTGCCCGCCAGGTACTCCATGACCATGAACGGCGCGCCGTTCTCGAGCGTCCCCACGTCGAGGATCTTCACGACGTGCTCGCTCTTGATCTTGCGCGCCGCCTTCGCCTCGCGCTGGAAGCGCGCCACGAGGTCCGGCTGCTTGGCGACCGCGGCATGAAGGAACTTCATGGCCACCGGCTCCTCGAGCTGGAGGTGGGTCGCCGCCACGACGATGCCCATGCCGCCTTCGCCGAGGATCCGGTCGACCCGATATTTCCCGGCCAGGACCGACCCGACACTCACCGCGTCGACCTTCGTGTCGGCTCCCCCGGTCATTCGCCCGCATTCTAGGCGGACGCTGCGGCGAGGCAACCGACCCGGACGAGGCCCTTCACTTTTCCGAGTCGAGGTGCGCCATCATCTGGGCCGGATAGCGCGTGCCCTTGATCGCGTCCTTCGGGAGCAGACGTTCGAGCTCGCCCATCTCGTCCGCCGTGAGCGGCTTGGCATCGAGGATGTCGAGGTGTTCCGGCTTGCGCGCGCCGACGAGCGGCATGAACCCCGGCTCCTTCGTGAGCGCCCAGCCGACGCACACCTGCGCCGGCGTGCGGCCAAGCCTCTTCGCGAACGCGTGGAGCTTCTCGACGACCGCCTCGTTCTCCTTCGCAGCGTCGCCGGAGAAGCGCGGGAGGTACGCGCGGAAATCGGCGCCGGTCGGCTTGCTGCCGGCGAGGAGCCCGCGCGAGAGCACGCCGTAGAGCGTGGCGCCGATGCCGAGCTCGTGGAGCACGGGGAAGATCTTCTCCTCCGGGCCCCGCGAGGCGATCGAGTACTCGATCTGGAGATCCCTGATCGGATGCACCGCGTGCGCGCGGCGGATCGTGTCGGCGCCGACCTCGGACAGGGAGACCTCCTTCACCCAGCCCTTGTCGATGCACTCCTTGATCGCGCCGATCGACTCCTCGATCGGCACCGCCGGATCGAGGCGCGCCGGGCGATAGATGTCGATGACCTCGACGTCGAGCCGCTTCAAGCTGTACGCGAGGAAGTTCTTGATGGCGCTGGGCCGGAGGTCCACGCCGAGGAACCCGCCCGCCGGATCGCGGAGCCCGCCGAACTTCACCGACAGCTTCACCTTCTCGCGGCGTCCGCCGCCCTTCAGGGCGCGGCCGACGAGCATCTCGTTCGCGCCCATCCCGTAGAAGTCGCCCGTGTCGAGGAGCGTCACGCCGCGGTCGATCGCCTCGTGGATCGTGCGGATCGCTTCGTCATCGCTGTTCTTGCCGTACCAGGAGCCGGCGCCCATGCTCATGCAACCGAGACCAATCTTGGAGCTCATCGCGTCACCTCTATGCCCTTCACTCTACGACCGCGCCATGCCTTCGATTAGTGAATAGGATAGATACGACTCATGAAGAAGGTTTATGCGAGAGACCTCGATCTGAACCTGCTTCGCGTGCTGGTGGCGGTCGCAGACACGGGATCGGTGACGGGCGCGGCGGCGCAGCTCTATCTCACCCAGCCGGCCGTGAGCGCCGCGCTCCGGAGATTGACGACCACGCTCGGCGCGCCGCTCGTGGCCCGGCACGGCCGGGGCATCGCGCTCACGGAGCGCGGGGCACGCCTCGTGACCGACGTACGACCGCACCTCGACGCGATGCTCGACGCGGCGGTCGCCCCGCCGAGGTTCGATCCGAAGACGAGCGAGCGCACGATGAAGGTCGGCCTCGCCGACTCCGCCGAGGCCTGGCTCCTCCCTTCCCTCCTGAAGCTCCTCGAGCGCGAGGCGCCGAGGATGACGCTCGTCTGCTTGCCCGTCCAGTTCCGCACCGTCGGAGAGGCGCTGGCCACGCGCCGGATCGATCTCGCGGTCACGGTCGCGGACGACCTCCCCCGCACGATCGCGCGCTCGGCCCTCTTCTTCGGCGGCTTCGTGTGTCTCTACGATCCGCGTCACGCGAAGCTGGGCCGCCGTCCGAGCGAGCGCGCCTACTTCGCGCACGACCACGTCATCGTCTCGTACAACGGCGATCTGCGCGGCGTGATCGAGGACTACTTCGGCAAGCAGCGCAGCGTGCGGTGCTCCGTCTCGAGCTTCAACAACGTCGGAGCCATCATCGACGGGAGCGCGCTCGTCGCCACGGTTCCGCTCATCGTGGCGGAGCCGATCGTGAAGCTCTACCCGCACCTCCGCATGGCGAAGGTGCCCTTCGACTTCCCGGAGAACGGCATGGAGCTGCTCTGGCCGACGGCCCTCGACGGCGATGACGCGCACGCCTTCCTGCGCGACGCCATCTCGCGGGTCGCCCGACGCGTGGCCCCGAACGCTAGGGGGGACAGCTCACCGGCTGCCGGAGCGTGACCGTGCGGACCGCGACGCCGAAATTGAGGCTCACCGTCTCCGCGATGTCTTCGAGGTTGTCGAGCGTGTCCGGCACCTTGTGGGGCGTCACCGTGAACGTGGTCGTCCCCGTCGCGAGCGTGCCGCTCGTCGGCGTGACGTCGAAGCTCGACGGCGCCGCGCCGAGCAGCGAGTAGCTCTGCGCGCTCCCGGTGTTGTTCGTCACGACGAAGGTCAGCGGCGACGCCTGCAGTCCACACTTCGTGACCGGGAACGGGAGCTCGTCCTGGGTGTCGAGCGGCACCGCGTTCACGGTGTAGAGGTTCTGCTTCGTCTGCTGGGCGGGCGCGAACTTCGGAGAGAGGCAGCGAGCCCGGATCGGCTTCGCGACCACGCCGGCCTCGAACGGGATCGGTGTGGTGTACGGCAGGCTCGAGAGGTCCGGCTCGCCGCTCAGGGCCAGCAGGTAACGCACCTCGGCCCCAGGCGTGATGCAGGACAGCTTCACCCCGATCGTGTGCCCGTAGGAGCCGCCCATCGGGCTGAAGGTCGGGTTCGAGACCGTGGGGCGCTCGACCGTGACCTCGTACTCTTCCGTGACAGTGCCGTCGGCGGAGGTCACCGCGTAGGTGACGGGCGCGGAGAAGTCCTGCGGTACGCTCGGCAACGGCGCGATCTTGCTGCCGATGAACTGGATCTCGGGTGTCAGCTTGGTGCCGAGGTCGATGCCGTTCGGGAAGCTCACCTTGACCGAGCCGAGGCCGACGTCGCCGCTGACGCCATTCAGCTTGAACGACGTGATCTTCGCCTCGTCCGCCGCCGCGATGACCGCGCTGACGACGTACTCGCGCGTCGAGTCGTCGTAGGCGGTGACGGTGTACTTCACGGGCGCGCTGAAGTCCTGCTCGACGCCGCTCGGCGGGTCGAGCCGCTTGCCGACGAAGGTGACGAGCGGAGTGAGCCGAGTGACGATCGTTCCGAACGGGAAATCCAGGTCGATCGAGTCGTCGGTGCCGTAGGTCGTGTGCGCGCCCGCGACGGTGAAGGACGTGATCGCCTTCGTATCGGGCAGCGCGAGCGCGACGTGAACGGTGTAGACGAGCTCGCTCCCGTCGCGCGCGGTCACGGTGTACTGCACGTTCTTGTCGAAGCTCTGCGGCAGCGACGGGTCCGGCTCGATCTTCGCCCCCAGCCACTTGATGGTGGGCGCGATGTTCTTGTCGTTCGTGCCCGGCGGGAGCGAGACGAAGATGTCGGTGCCCGAGATCGTGCCGGTGACGCCAGCGAGGACGAAGGACTGGATCTCTTTCACGTTCGGGCCGACATCGACGATCCCGCCCTCACCGATCGCCACGATCGGCAGCGAGGCGTCGCGCTCTCGCACCTGGTCGTAGAGCGGCAGCGTGTCGACGTCGACGAAGTTCGCGCCGCACTTGCCCGTCGTGGGCTGACAGCTCTCGTGCGCGTTCGGACACGTCGTGACGTAGCGTCCGGTGGCGTCGGTCTTCACCTGACCGGCGCATGCCGCGGAGAGGATCATCGTGAGCGCGGCCACGCGATCGGTGGGCACGCGAACCTCGACCTCGCGGAGGACGATCGGCGTGTTGGTCGTCCCCTGGACCTTCCGACCGATGGCGCGTACGAGGACGTTCTGGCTCGCGGCCTTGCCGGACGCGATCGTGAGCGTGGCGGGGAGCGAGCTCTCGACGGGCATCGCGTAGTCCTTCGCGATGAGCGGCGCGCCGTAGCTGCCGGGAGACGTCTCCTGGCTGACCTCGACACGGAACGTGTTCATGTCCGAGAGCGAGAGGTCGGTCGTGAGGATGAGGACGAGGCCGCCCTGCGGCTTCGTCGTGTCGCCTCCGCAGGCGAAGAACGCGAGCACGAGCAGCGCGACCGCGAACGCGAACGCGAACGAGGAGAGCAGGGTGCCGGCGCGTCGGATCTTCATCGAAAGCTCGCGAGGCCGATGGTGCCGAGAGAGCCGTTCGGCGGCGGGCTCGTCCTCGTATCGCCGCCAGAGGAGAAGAGGAGGATACCGCCCACGACGGCCGCCGCCGCCACCACCGCCGCGCCGCCGATGACCCAGGGCAGGACGGATCGCTTCTCCGGCTCGAGCGTGACGTTGAGCGTCTCGGTGGCGCCGCTCTTCACCTCGACGATCCGGGTCGATGCGGCCTTGCCGGACTCCGAGACCTTCACCTCGTGACTCCCCGCGGAGACGGCGCCGTCGAAGCGACCGACGCTCGTGGACCTCCCGTCGATCGCGATCGCGGCGCCCGCGGAGCTCGTGACCACGAGGCGACCGCTCGGCGACTCGGCCTTCGGCGCCTCGCCGAACTGGATGACGTGCTGGCGGTTCTTCTCGCCCTCGCGGATGACGAGCTTCTGGGTCTGCGACGGCTGCCCGGCCATCGTGAACGTGAAGGTGTGCTCGCCGGGGTCGACCGTGATCGGCTTGCCGTCGACCTCTTTCGCGAGCGCCTCTCCGTCCATCGTCACGCTGACGGCGGTGGTGTCCTGAGCCCCGTTCTTCGCGGTGAAGGTGATGCTCGGCATCGCGCTGTCGAGCTCCGCGATGCGCGCGGCACAGTCGTCACGCACGATGCGCGGGCACGCCGCGTTCGCGCAGAGGAGGAGCGACGCTCGCGAGGCGCGCAGCGAGCCCTTCTTCTTCAGCTTCTCCGCCTCTTCGTTCGCGGAGATGCATTGCTGCTTCGTCGGCGGTGGCGCCGCGGAGGCCACGCGCGCGAGGAGCGAGAGCGCGAAGACCACGGTGAAGACGACGGCGTGAATCACTCGACGCATTCGGGTTTCCAGTGTCGGCCGTCGGCGTCGTAGGTGTAGGGAACCGCGCAGTCGGCCTTCTTCGCCGGCGCGGCCGCCGTCGACGAAGCGTGCCCGGGCTTCCCGCGCGGCGCCGGGCGGGCGCTGGTCGCGCCGGGCGCGGTCGCGACGGGCGCGGACGCGCCGGAGTCGCGGCCACCGACACGACCGGCGGCGGCGGCGGCGCGGGTGGCGCGGCGAGGGCCGGCGGCTCCGGGGGCGCCGCCGCCACCTCGCGCGTGACCGAGGAGCGGAGCTTCGGAACGACGACGAAGACGACGACGAGCGTGGTGAGGATGCTCACCATGACGAGCAGGGCGACCATCAGCGCGTTGCTCCTCGGCGGCGGCGGCGAGGTGACCGGCGCCGGGACGCTGTCCCCGGACGACCACACCTTGCCCGTGGTCGCGATGCCGACGCGGGGCGTGATGACGGCGATCGGGAGCCGCGGGCCGGTCGGATCGACCGCCATCGTGCGCGCGCTCTCGATCGCGCTCGGCGGATTGGACGCGCGAGGAACGCCCGCCGCGCGGTAGACGCCGAAGACGCGCTCGGCCGACGCGCGACCGGCGAGCGAGGCGAAGGGATACAGATCCATCGCGAACGCGGCGACGTCCGGGTAGCGCGCGGCGGGGTCCTTCTGCAGGCAGCGCATGATCGCGGCCTCGAGGCCCTCGGGCGCTTCGGGCCGGAGCGCGCGGAGCGGCTGCGGCGGATCCTGGAGGATGGTGGCGCAGAGCTCGGGGAGCGTCGTCGCGTTGAACGGCGGCGCGCCCGTCATGATCTCCTGGAGGATCACGCCGAGCGCCCAGACGTCGGTGCGCGCGTCCACCTCGCGGAGCGAGCGCATCTGCTCCGGCGCCATGTAGAGCGGTGAGCCGAGGACGGCGGCGTTGGTCTTCGTCACGCCGAGGTCCACGCCGTCCTTGCCCGTCACCTTCGAGATGCCGAAGTCGAGCACCTTGACGAGCGGCGTCTCGTCCGCGCGGCGAGAGATGAACAGATTTGCCGGCTTCAGATCGCGGTGGACCATGCCCTGGACGTGGGCCTCGGCGAGCGCCTCGCAGGCCTGGAGGACGTAGTCGACGGCGTCGGGGATCGAGAGGCGCCCGTACCCGCGCACGAGCGCGTCGAGGTCGGTCCCCGCGAGATACTCCATCACCATGAACGGCGCGCCGTTCTCGAGCTCCCCGACGTCGAGGATCTTCACGACGTGCTCGCTCTTGATCTTGCGCGCCGCCTTCGCCTCGCGCTGGAAGCGTGTGACGAGATCGGTCTGCCGGGCGAGGTGCCCGTGCAGGAACTTGAGCGCCACCGGCTCGTCGAGCTGGAGGTGCGTCGCGGCGACGACGACCCCCATCCCGCCTTCGCCGAGGACCTTCTCGACGCGGTATTTCCCGGCCAGGATGGTACCGACCGCGACTCCAGAGGAGCCAGCCGGCTGGGTCTGCGCTCCGGCCGTCATGGGCGCTCGAGTCTAGCGGGAATTCGCCGGAGCCAGAAGGGCGGGCAGCGGCGCCGTTTCGTCATTTTTCACGCCGTGCATGGCGGCGGGCGGATCGCTTACGTTGTCGTGATGCATCTTCGGCGCACCGCGATGCGCGCGACCATTCTCGCGCTCGGCAGCGCGGCGATGTTCCAGTGCGCCGCCTTCGGGTCCTCCGCGCCGGACGAGGCCAGGGACGCGAGCTCACCGGGCAGCGAAGCCGCGAGCCCACCCCCCGACGGCGCCCCGCCGGTCGATGCCCGCGCCACGACCGCCTCCCCATGCGTCGGGTCGGGCGCGCTCATCTGCGACGACTTCGAGCGTGACGACCTCCGCGGCCCCTGGGAGAGCGCCGTCGAGCAGAACGATGGCGGGCTCGTCCTGAGGGCCGTGCCGGATGCCGGACGGTCCCTTCTGATCTCCGGCACTCCGGACATTCGCAGCACCGCTTACCTCGAGCGCTTCATCGACGCGAAGCCAGACAAGGTGACCCTGAGCTACCGGCTCCGCGTCGAGTCGCTCCCGCCCACCATCGACGGCGAGCACTTCGTCCTCCTCCAGGAGCTCTTCATCGGTCCAGTGGACGGCCGACACGGCCGCGTCTTCGTCACCTTGAACGAGATCGCGGGCCTGCTGCGGGTCGAGTACGGCGACCGAAACACGGACGCCGCGAGCGGGTACGATTTCATCGAGCAGTCGATCGGGGCCTTCCCGCTGGGGCAATGGGTGACGGTCTCGATCACGGTCGACGCGATCGCGCAGACCGTGACCGCGACCACCTCCTTCAGCACGGGGACCTCCTCGGTGCCCCTCGAGGCAGAGATGAGGAGCCACATGGTGCGGGGCCCGCTGACCGCACGCGTGGGCGCGACCTATGCGAACGCCGTCCCGGAAGGGTGGAGCATCGAGGTCGACGACTACGTGCTCGCGCCTTGAGGCGCACCAAAAGCAAGACGCGCGGTCTCCGCTCGGGAGCCGCGCGTCTGCGCAACGGGTGCCTGGATCAGGTCAGGCGAAGTACTGCTTCACCGAGGCGTCCGTCAGGACGCGGAACGACTTCGCCATCATCCAGGCGCTGATCGCGCTGGAGGCGGCGGCGATGACGAGCTTGAGCTCCCACGCGTGAACGAACATCCAGCTCGCCTTCGCTGCGCCATACGCGCCGAAGATGGTGGAGAAGCCCGAGAGCGCGATGAGCGCCCACCGGGTGAGGCGTCCCTTGTTGAGGAGGCGACGGCTGATGAAGAACATGAAGAGCAACGTGAAGAAGAGGCCGATGCCTCCGGTCACGATGTTCCAGATGCTGATGCCTTCCATCAGGAGGGCAGCCAGCGAGGAGAAGACGGCGAAGCCGTACCACGTGTTCGTCAGGTTCTCGATCTTCGCTCGTGCGCTCATTCTTCCAAACTCCTCGGGGGTGCCCAGTACGACGGCCGACCCACCATGATCATTCCAGCCGAAGCGTGCGAGGAATTCTACGCACGCCCCTCGAAAAAGATCTCATGCCGGAGCGCCGTCCGCGGCCAATGTAGGCTGGCTCGCGCGGGCACGAATGATGCTGGGCTCCGCCTTCACCGGCAGCCAAATGCGGAAGATCACTCCGCCATGCCCGGCGTTGCTCCCGAGATTGTCGACCTCGATGGTCCCCATGTGGATCTCGACGATCGATCTCGCAAGCTGCAGGCCAAGGCCTAGACCGCCCTGCCGCCGTGCGCTCTCGACGCTCTTGAAAGCGTCGAAGATCTTCTCGCGTTCTGCGACCGGAAGCCCCTCACCCGAGGTCTCCACCTCGATCTGGAGGCGCTCCCCGGAGTCCGCGGGCATGGTGGCGCGGACCGGCACGATGCCCTTGTCGCTGAAGCGCGCCGCCGTCATGACCACGGCCGTGAGCGCCTGAACGATGCGCGAGCCATCGATCATGAGCGTGGGGACGCCGGGCTGGATCTCGCCCTGGATCTTCACGTCGGAGCCGACCGACAGATCACGCGCCTCGAGCACGGCCGACATCACCACGTCCCCGACCTGCGTCGGCGTCGGAGAGACCTCGAGCTCGCCGGCCTCGACGCGAGCGCTGTCGAGGATGGTGTCGATGAGGACGAGGAGCTCGCGGCCGCGCTGCTCGATGATGGCGAGGCTCTCGAGCTGCTCCTTCGTGAGCGGGTTGCGCCGCACGAGCTCCGTGAAGCCGAGCACGGCGTTGAGCGGCGCCTTGAGGTCGTGGCTCATCGACGCGAGCAGGAGACCGCGCATGCGCTCCGTCGCCTCGCGCGCATCGATGGCGCGGCGCTGCGCGCCCGCGAACTGGCGGAAGATGCCGCCGAGCTCGTCGATCGCGCGGAGGAGCTGGTCGAGGTTCGAGAACCGCGCCTCCTTCATCATGATCGTGCCGCGCATGACCTCCGCCACGCCCGCACGACGGATCTCCCGCGTCGCGAGCGCGAGGTCCGCGTCGAAGAAGAGACCAGCACGCGTGCCGAGGAGACCGGCGAGCGCGACGGCCGCGATCGCGAGGATGGCGTAGATGAAGAACGCGGCCGACACGCGC
Organism: Labilithrix sp.; assembly: GCA_046351255.1. Lineage (GTDB taxonomy): Bacteria > Myxococcota_A > Polyangia > Polyangiales > Polyangiaceae > Labilithrix. The sequence continues at coordinate 84,794 of JAXLYU010000015.1, read as the reverse complement.
GCGGTGCGGAAGCGAACGCGCGCCGCGCCCGGCTGCAGCGGCACCGTCACCTGCGTCGAGACCTCGTCGCCCTGGCGGATCGGATCGAGGCCGACCGAGTCGTGATCGGGCTCGATCTGCACGTGGAAGCCGAGCGCGGCCGCCGCCTCGATCGCCTCGCTGCGTCCGAGCGCGTCGTCCGCGGTGTCCTTGCCGAGCGACTCGAACGCCGCGTGCGCGAGGTCGATCGCGTCCTTCGCGCGCATCTCCTTGTCGTAGGCGCGGGCGTGCGCGTCCGCGAGGAGCGAGGCCCCGAGCGCGACGAACGCGACCGGCGCCGCGACCGCCGCGACGTAGCGCATGCGCACGCGGCCGAGGACGCCCGAGCCGACGAGGCGAAGGCCTTCCTCCGCGAGCTTCGGCGGCGCGAGCTCGAGCGCCCGCGCCACCTGCGCGCGCATCAGGACGTACGCGGGCAGCGTCGTCGTGCTCGCGAGCGTGAGCACGAGGAGATTGAGCCCGAGCTGGGTGTACGTGTCGATCGCGTCCGGGCGGAGCTTCGAGATGAGCGTGAAGAGCGAGACCACGAGCGCGAAGCCCACGTTCGCGATCGCGAGGAGCGACGGCGTCCCGTAGAGCGCGAGCACGTGCGTCGGATCGGTGGGCGTGGTGCCGGCGTCGAGCGCCTCGAGCAGCGGTCGCGCCCGCCGGTGCGCGAACACGGTGAGGGCGCCGGAGAGCCCGGCGGTGAGCGTGCCCATCACGAGGATGACCCAGATCGAGGCCGTCGACGCCTGCTCCTCGAGGAGGAGCACGCGCGGCGCGAAGATACCCGTGAGCAGGAACGCGACGACGTGCGTCGCGAGCTCGATCGCGAGGAGCCGGCGGAGAAGACGGCGGCTCACGGCGGCACCGAGGGCGGCGGCACGCTGCCGCCGGGATGAAGAGCGCCCGGCGGGACGCTGCCGTTCGGCCCGACCAGCTTCCGCGACGGGGGCGCGTCGACGTTGCCGATGGGGAGGTTCACCTCGAACGTGGAGCCGCGACCGAGCTCGCTCTGCACCGAGATCGTGCCACCGTGGAGCGCGACGAGACGGCGCGTGATGGCGAGGCCGAGACCCGTGCCGCGGCGGCGCCCGCGCTCGGTGCGTGCCTGCTGGAACTCCTCGAAGATGAGCGCGCGATCCGCCTCGGAGATGCCGGGGCCGGTGTCGGTCACGCTCAGGTAGACCAGCGTGCCGTTCCGGCGCACGCGCACCACGACCTCGCCCTGCTGCGTGAACTTGATCGCGTTGTTCACGAGGTTGCCGAGGATCTGACGCACCCGGCGAGCGTCGACACGCGCGACGAGCGGCTCGCCCTCCACGCGCACCTGCAGCGGGCGATCACCGACGAGACCGCGTGACTCCTTGATCACCTCGTTCGCGAGCGCGAGCACGTCGACGCGAGAGCGCGCGAGGCGGAGCTGACCGGACTCGAGCGCGGAGAACTCGAGGATGTCGTTGATGAGCCCGAGGAGGTGCTGGCCCGAGCCGCGGATCTGCTCCACCTCTTCCTTCGCGGACGGCGAGAGGGGCCCGTCCACCTCCTCCATGAGGATGTCGGCGAAGCCGAGGATGGCGTTCAGCGGGGAGCGGAGCTCGTGGCTCACGGCGGCGAGGAAGGCCGCGCGCTCGCGATCGGCGACGGACGCGCGCGCGAGGTCGCTGCGGTACTGCTGCGACGCGCGACCGAAGCGCGCGACCAGCTTGTTGAAGGTCGCGGTGAGGATGCCGATCTCGTCGATCGTCCGCGCGGGGATGAGCTCGCCCGTCGGCTCGGTTCGGATCTGCGCCATCGTGCGGACGCGATCGGTGACGAAGTCGACGTCTCGCGTGACGTCGCGCGAGACGGCGTAAGCGACGCCCGCCGCGACGCCGAGGAGCAAGACGGTGAGCGCGGCGAGCGCGCTGATGAGCGCGTTCTCACCCTCCGCGATGCGCGGCTCGGGGACGAGCACGAGGAGCCGATCGCCGCCGGTGATCGGCTTCACCGCATAGCGTGCGCGACCGATGCGTTGCATCGTGAGCGCGCCCTTGCCGTTCGCGAGCATCTTCGCGAGGGCGGCGGAGTCGGGCACGCCGAGCGTCGCGTCGTGGAGGACGTCGCCGCTGTCGGAGACGACGAGGATCTCGGACGCGGAGCGACGGGCGGCGAGCTGCGTCGCTTCGAGACGGCGCGCGGGCGGCAGCGCGCTGAGCCGCGCCGCGACGGTGACGGCGAGGAGCTCGGCGCGCGCCCCGGCGTGCTCCTCGCCGGCGCGCGAGAGCTGGTCGATGCCGACGAGGCCGATCGCGAACGCCACCACCATGCCGATGATGACGACGAGGAGCGGCGCGATCGGGAGGAACGGCCACCCGGAGGTGAGCCGCGGAAGGCGCGCGTAGATCCCCTCCGCGCCGCCGGCACGCGGCGGCATGTCGGACGGCCGCGGCACCACCTCCTCGGGCGAGGCCTCCGTCGGAAGGAAGACGACGTCCTTGGCCGTGCTCCCGATGAGGGGCTGCGTCGGCTGGCGCAGGCGATGCGTCCCCCGAACGTCCTGCACGAACGGGGCGGTGCTGGGCGGCGCGGGCGGCAGGGCGGGGTTGGTGCCGGGCGCGAAGCCGGCGGTGGCGTCGTCGGAGGGACCGAGGAGCGCGTTCGAGGGAAAGCCGATGTTCGTGTCGGGCCGGAAGGAGGGGGCGGTGTTGTCCGTGGTTGGGAACGCCAACGGGTTGAAGCCGACGGTCGTGTCGCCGCCCGGGTCGGGGTCCTCGATCCCTTCTTCGGGTTCGATCCGTTCCTCGGGTTCGATCCGCAAAACTGGGACCTCCTCCGTCCGTGCGGCGAACGCGGGCGGCGGTCCCGGATCTGTGGTCGGGTCGCCACCAGGCGTGCTCGTGACGAGCGGGCTCCCGCGACGAACGGTCGCTCCGCCGACGTTCCGGGCGGTCGGCACCGGCGGTGGCGGAGGCAGTATGCTGGCCGCAGTGCGTGGCCGGACGAAGGCTGGGCCGACGCCAGTGCCGAGGGGCTGCGTCGCCTGCGCGCCAGGCGGCTGCGGTTTCACGAAGGCGGGCGGCGCTCGACCGACGCTCGAGGGCAGCCCCGGGGGAGGCCGGCTCCGCATGGCGGCTGGAGGGCCCGACCGGGCCGTCGCTGCCGCGGGCGGGACCGCGGCCACCTCGGTTTTGTCGGGCGGAAGCAGGACCCCGCCTGGCACGGTCGGGTCGGGAACGACGTCGAGTGGGTCGAGCCGCGTGTCCCTCGATGGCGACTCGTCCTCCTTCATCCGTCGCGTAGGGCAATGTAGCGCGGTTCGGCCTTCCCCCGAAACGGCCCCCGTCGGTGTGGTCGCCGCATCGGCCAGCTCCCGAGGTTGTCGGAATGGAACGTGGGGCGTGGATATCGTTGGGCCACCAACGATATGTTCGATGAATTTGCGAGGAAGCGGCCCTGGGGCTTCGTTGGCCAGGGCTGGGGTTCGGGCCTCCATGAGGTGCGTGGCGTCACGCAACGGGCGGCGCACCGGCGCAGGGCTCGCGAGTTATGACGCAAAGCGCCGTACGTTTTCGTCTTTTCTGCCTTGTCCTCCATCGAAAGGGAGCGCAATAGAGATGAACGGATGCGTCTGTTCCGCCGAGCACACGACACCAAAACGTCCGTCCTGCGACGCGAGGCCGTCTCGTCGGGGGGCGATGGTGTCAGCATGCCTGTCGCGGTTCCCGCTCCCCCTCCCTCCTCGCGCCCCCACACCTCCGACGCGGTCGAGCCCGAGCAGGTCTATGACGGCTTCGAAGACTCGGACGTCTTCCTCTGCAAAGAGGAGCGCCCTCGGGCCGTTCCCACCGTCCGCGAAGTGACCCTCTTCGTTCACGGCTGGCACAACGTCGAGCCGGGGCTCCTCTCGTGGACGTTCTCGGATCTTCGCTCCGCGCTCGACGCGGTTCAGCGGATGAAGAACGCCATCGCGTGGTGCATCGTGTCCGGCTCGGGCTGGAACGACCTCGACGCGGCGCGCGCGGGTGGCGCCGTCCTCGTCGAGCAGCTCGCCTAGCGGCTCGCCGCAGGGCGGATCGTGTCGTCCGCGGTCCCCACACGGCCCACCGCGGGCTTCGGCGCGGGCTTGATCGTGTCGTCCGCGGTCCCCACCTTGCTGATCGTCTTCGGCGCCGGCTTGATCGAGTCGTCCGAACCACCGACCTTCACCACGATGGGGGGCCCCTTGAGGTCGTTCTGCGCGCCCGGCGCGGGATCCTTCGAGCAGGCCATCGAGAGGAGACCGACGAAGAGCACGAGGGCGACGTTCCGGAGCATGAGCGAGAGCATGCTTCGGCCTCGCGATGACCTCAAGTCACTCGATCGGGGGTGGCGGCCATGTCCGCCCGGCGGAGGCGAGGTCGGAGAGCCTCTCAGCTCGCCTGCGGCAGGATCGTGTTCGAGATCACGCCGTTCTTGTCGGCGCACGCGACGAGGGTGACGACGCCGATGGTCCATTCGCAGTAGCTGCTCACCGCTTCGCTGCTCGGATAGAAGGTCTGGAGGTGGAGGCCCCTGCCGTTGTCGAAGCGGTCGAGCACGGCGTTCACCGCCACGATGCTCTCCGCCTTCACGTCCGCGACGGACGACTTCGGCGTCACGACCTTCTTCAAGATCTGCTTCTGGAGCTGTGTCTTCGGGTCGATGACGGGGGTCACCTTGTCCGCCTTCCAGAGCAGCACCGCCTCGAGCTTCTCCTTGGCCGGCGTGACCACGATGGTGCTCTCCTGGAACGTCGCCTTCCCCGCGAGGCCGTTGAAGAGACCCGCGAGCTTCCGCTCGTTGAAGTAGTGAACGACGACGCGGCCCGTGCCTCGGTCGAGGAGGCGGAGCGCGTACTGCCCCACGTCGGAGTTCAGGAGCTCGCAGAGCAGGATCGCCATCTCGCCCTTGCCCGCGAACGCGGAGCTCTTGTTCTCGGGGGCGTTGAGGAAGCGGTCGCGGAAGTCGTCGAACTTCACGCCCTTCCCGAGCGAGCCGCTCGCGGCCGGCCGCTCACCCGGCTTCGTGGGCAGCCGGTCGATGAGATGGCGGCCGATCGTGTGCGCGCCGTGCTTCTCCTCGGCGCCGAGCTTGGCGGTGGTGTCACGAACGCCGCCGCGAACGACGAGGTGCTCGGACCGGTTGATCAACTTCAGGGTGTCGGACGGAAAATACTCACGAGCCAGGGGCATCGGACTCAAGGTAAGCCGACATCCCTGGCTCGCTTGCCGCCCAACCGGACGACGCGTTCAATACGTGGCGCGCGCTCTCGTCGAACGCGATCTCGTCAAACGCGCTCGAGCACGACGGCGAGGCCCTGGCCGCCGCCGATGCACGCGCTGCCGACCGCGTAGCGGCCGTTGCGACGCGCGAGCTCGTACACGAGGTGCGTCGTGATGCGGGCACCCGACGCGCCGAGCGGGTGACCGAGAGCGATCGCGCCGCCGTTCACGTTCGTCTTGTCCCGCGGGAGATCGAGCTCCTTCTCGACCGCGAGGTACTGCGGAGCGAACGCCTCGTTGACCTCGAAGAGGTCGACGTCCGACTGCTTCAGCTCCGCGCGGGCGAGCGCGTTCTTGATCGCCGGCGCCGGGCCGATGCCCATGATCGCCGGGTCGACGCCCGCGACGCCCCACTGCACGAGGCGCGCGAGGGGCCGGAGGCCCTTCGACTTCGCGAGCTCCTCGGTGGTGAGCACGAGGCACGCGGCGCCGTCGCAGATGCCCGACGCGTTGCCCGCGGTGACCACGCCGTCCTTCTTGAAGACGGGCGCGAGCTTCGCGAGGGCTTCCATCGTCGTCTGCGGGCGCGCGTGCTCGTCGACCGCGAACTCGACCGTGTTCTTCTTCACCTGGACGCTGATCGGCGCGATCTCGTCCTTGAAGAAGCCCTTCTCGTTCGCCGCGGCCCAGCGCTGCTGACTCTGGAGCGCGTACGCATCGCAGTCCTGGCGCGAGATGCCGTACTTGGTGGCGAGGTTCTCGGCCGTCACCGCCATCGGCGTGTTGTTGTACGAGTCGGTGAGCGCCGACCAGAGCGAGTCCTCGACCTGCGGGGCCTTGCCGAATGGCCAGCCCTCGCGACCACCGCGGAGGATGTGCGGAGCCTGCGTCATGTTCTCGGTGCCGCCGACGAGCACGGCGTCGTGCTCGCCGAGCAGGAGCTGCTCCGCGCCGTTGATGATCGCCTGGAAGCCCGAGCCGCAGAGGCGGTTCACGGTGAGCGCCGGCGTCGTGATCGGGAGGCCCGCCTTGAGGCCCACGTGACGCGCGCAGTAGATGGCGTCGGGGGACGTCTGCATGACGTTGCCGATGATCACGTGACCGATCGCGTCCGGCGCGATGCCCGCCTGCGCGATCGCTGCCTTCGAGGCGTGGACCGCGAGGTCCGTCGCGCTGAGGGCCTTCAGCGTACCCGACATGGTTCCGAACGCGGTGCGCTTGGCGCCGACGATGACGAGCGACTTCGAGAGCTTGGCCATTCTGTACTTCTTTCCCAGGTGTGCCGAGCGACCGCGCGGAGGGACCAGCCGTCGCTCGGGTGAGTGCGTGTGAGTCGCCGGTGTCTTAGCGCGTTTGGCGGCGCGATGCGTTACGCTTTCGACCATGAACGCAGCTGGTCCGACCTGCGGCTCTTGTGGTGGCCTCAACACGAATCCGCAGTCGGCGCAGTGCCGGTTCTGCGGGCAGATGCTCCCCCAGCAGGCACCGCCCTATGGTGCACCTCAGGGCTACGGCGCTCCGCCGGCCGGAGGCTATGGAGCTCCCCCGATGCAGCAGGGGTACGCGCCGAACCCGTACGGGGCGCCGAACCCGTACGGTGGTCCGGCGCCGAACCCATACGCGCAGCAGTACCCGCCCGTGCAGCCGTTCAACGGCGGCGGCGGCTACGTCGTTCGCAACAACGGATGGAGCAGCGGCTGGAGCACGTTCTTCTGGATCCGACTCGGGATCGCCCTCGTCGTGGTCGTGCTCTCGGCAATGGGCGCGTGCGTGTCCGCGGTGACGGGACACTAGCTCGCGTCGATCACTCGCCCGCGGCGATGTCGTGCGGGAGCTGCACGCGCGAGCCGGCGGGCGTCTCGATCGGCGGCTTCGGGAAGTCGAGCGCGGGCTTCAGCTGGAGGCCGCGCTGGAAGGTCACGAGCTTCTTCGCGCTGACGGTGCCTTCGGCGGCCTCGCCGGGGACGTCGGCCGGCGCCGGCTCTTCCGGCTTCTGCCCGTAGGCCGCGTTCGTGCTGTTGTCACGCTGGTCGCCGGTCACGATGTCGTTCGAAGACGAGCCCGTCTCGTCCCCGGTATCATCGGAGCAGCCGGTGAGGGCGGCAACGGCGAGGAGAGAGGCGGCGAGAAGGAGCGACTTCTTCATGTCGTGCGCGGCGTAGCACGAATTTTTGGTCGCGCAAACGAGCTCTTACGAGCGGCGGCGCGGGGCCGGACGACCCATCAAATGCGATAGGTGGCGAATCCCGAGCCAGCCACGACCTCGTCCCGCTCCTTCGCCTTCACCTGGAGCGCGAGGCGGCCGCCCTCGAGCACCCAGCCCTCCGTGACGAGGGTGTCGCCTGGCCAGACCGGCTTCGTGAACTTGCAGCCGAAGCCGGTGAGACGGAGGGCGTCGCCCCCGAGCGCGCCCTTCGCCGCGTGGCGGACCATGTGCCCGAGGGTGCAGAGCCCGTGGAGGATCGGTCCCTGCTCGAAGCCGACCTTCGCCGCGAGCTCCGGATCCGCGTGGAGCGGGTTGTAGTCGCCGGAGAGACGGTAGAGGAGGGCCTGCTCGGGCGAGGTCTTCTCCTCGACCGTGAAGTCGGGCGCGGTCGCCTTTTCCTTCGGGATCTCGGCGATCTTCTCTTCCTTGGGTGGCGTCTCTCCGCCGAAGCCGCCCGCGCCGCGGATGACGATCTGCGTCCGCGTCTCGGCGACCGGCTGGTCGTCGGCCTTGATCTCGGTATCGACGAGCACGACCGCGAGCTTCCGCAGGTCGTAGATGCCCGAGAGCTTCGACGTCGCGGTGAGCCGGCCCTTCGCGGGGAACGCGCCATGGACCTTCACGCGCTCGCTGCCGTGGACGACCATGGCGAGATCGCCGCCCGTCTTCACGATGCGCTCGAGCATCGGCTCGAACATCGGCACCACCGCGAAGCTCGGGAGCACCTTCGGCCCGCGGCCTTCGTAGAGGTAGTCGAGCTCCTCCTTCTTCGCGCCGACGCCGAGGGCATAGAGAACGGTGTCCTTCCACGTGTAATCGAGGACGCGAGCGGGACCAGACTGACCGACGAGCGAGACATCGAGCGGCATGCCCGTCGATTCCCATGAGGCCCGATCGGCGTCAATCAGGGCGCGGCCGGCTCGTAACGCGAGGCCACGGGCGCGGCCGAAGGAGCGGCCGCGGAGACGACCGGCTTCGGGCGGGGCGGCGGCGGAGCCTTGAGCGCGACGGCCGCGGAGACCACCGCGCTCGCGGAGACGATCGGGGTGGCGGCCGTCCTCGACGGCGCGGCGGGCTCCGGCGCCTCGGCGAGCGCGGGGGGCGCGGAAGGCGGCGCCAGCGTGGAGGTGCTGGCGGCGGGGACGACCGGAGGGCTGGAGCTACCCCACGACGACGCGAGGGCGACGCCACCCGCGAGCGCGACGCCCAGGCCCCCGAGGAGGAAGGTCCGCGCGCGGCCCCCGCTGGCCACCGGCGCCTCCGGCGACGGCCGCGACGCGGAGCGCGCGAGCGCGGAGACGGACTCGAGCTTCGGAGTCGATGGCTTGCGGAGCGACTCCGAAGCTGGAGGCTTCAGGAGCGGCGCGACGAGCTCCGTATCAGCGGTCGCGGTATCCGTGATGCGCGCGGAGTCAGCCGCCTCACCGCCCGTGAAGAGCGGCGCCGCGGGCGCGAACTTCACGGGCGCGTCGAGCCTCGGCAGCGCGGCGGGGCGAGCCGACGTGGGCATCGGCTGCTCCAGCGCGGCGGCGAGGTCCCTCATCTGCTCCTCGACCGACGCGTAGCGACTCTCCTGCTCGCGTGCGACGGACCTCGCGAACCAGGCGTCGAGCGCGGGGGTCATGTCGGCGCGGCCTGGCCATCGCTTCGAAGGCGCGATGATGTCCTTCACCGCGATCTTCATCATGAGCTCCGCCATCGTCGGCTCGCCCCAGTAGCTCTCCGCCGTCATGAGCTTCATCGTGATGAGCCCGACCGCCCATACGTCGGTCGTGGGCGCGATCTTGTCGTTGTGACCGTGCGCCTGCTCGGGCGCCATGTAGAGCGGCGTGCCGAGGACCGAGCCCGTGCTCGTCATCCCCGCCGTCTCCATCTGCTCCTTGGCGGTGATGAACTTCGAGATGCCGAAGTCGAGCACCTTCGCCACCGTGGTCCCGTCGAGCCGCTCGTGGAGGAACAGGTTCCCGGGCTTGAGATCGCGATGGACGATGCCGAGGCCGTGAGCGAGGTGGAGCGCGCTCGTGATCTGCGCGAGCAGCGGGACGAGCTCGGGGATCGCGATCGGGCCGTGGAGGTGGACGTACTCCTCGAGGTCGATCCCGCGGAGCAGCTCCATGACGAAGAACGGGCTGCCGTCGAGCTCGGGCGCGGTGTCGGCGTCGGTGACGCGGACGACGTGCTCGCTGCGGATCTGCGTCGACGCCCGCGCCTCCCGCTTGAAGCGCGCGACCGCCTGGGGGTCGAAGCGCGCGCCGCCGAGCAGCACCTTGAGCGCGAGCGACTCGCCCGTATGCACGTGCTCGACGCGATACACGACGCCCATGCCGCCGCGACCGATCTCGCCGGTGACGCGATACCTCCCGCCAATGACGGCTCCGATGTCGAGGGTGTCCGACTTCTCCATGCCCCGCGGTCAGCGCTCAATCTACCTCAGGGCTTGCAGCCGAGCGCGATCTCGTCGACCGATTGACCGTCCGGGCGCAGCACGTACGCGACGGGCGCCCCGCTGACGCCGCCGTCGAGGACGGAGCCGGTGCCGGCCGATCGCACCGTCGCGGCGGCGCCGTCACCGAGCTCGCGCTCCCCGTCGAGCGCGCTCCCGTCGGCCGCCACGCGACGGAGCATCGCCTTCTGGCGCTGATCGATCCACGCGACCCACCACTCGCGCTGACCGGCGACCCACGTCACGCTCGGCGCGGTGGCGGCGGCGCGCGGCGCGTCCGCGACGGTCACGGCCCGGAAGCTCGGGGCATTTCCCGAGAGCACGAGCGCGCCGTTCACGGGGCTGAGCTCGGCGATGACCATCGTGATCGACTGCATCGGCGGACAGCCTTGCTCCGCGACGATCGCGAGCTGGTCCTCGCTCGCCGCCATCGCCACGCTGCGCGCGTTCGCGAGCGCGGGGATCGTGGGCGCGAGCGGGACGATCTGTCCGTCGGCGGTGAGGTTCCAGAGCCCGGCGCTCGTCTCGATCGGCGACGCGAGGAGCACGGAGGTCCCCGTCACGAGCGGCAGCAGCGCCGGCGGACGCATCGCGGTGCCGGTGCCAAGCGTGCTCGCCGGGCTCGTCACGAGATCGGGGGCCCGCGTGGTGGGGAGATCGACCCAGCGGAGCTTGAGCGGGGCGGGCGCCGCGGTCGCGCAGTCACGCAGCGGATCCGCGCGGTCCGCGGTGCGCACGTCGTAGAACGCGACGAGCGCCTCCGCCTGTTTCGGAAACGACACGAGCGCGGGCAGCGCCGCGCCGCAGTCGGCGAGGAACGTCTGTCCGCCGGTCTGCTGCGTGGCGAAGGCGAGCTGCTCCTTCGTGCAGCCCGACGCCGGATGCTCCTCGACGTACGCGACCGCGTTCGTGCTCTCCGTCCGGGTGCCGATCGCGAGGCGCTCCGGCTCGCGCACGGAGGCGTCCGCTTCGACGGACAGGCACGCGCCGCCGCCGTCCGCCGGCCCAGTACCGAGCGCGAATCCGTGGACGCATCCGGCGGCGGTCCCGAGGTACGTCGCGTAGATCTCGGTGCCGTCGCTCGGCGAGAGCCGCGGCTGCCCCCTCCCCGCGCGCAGGTCCGTGAGCGCGATGTTGCGCGCGACCTTCTCCTTCGGAGCGACGAGCCCGTCATCCACGACCCCGTTGCAGTCGTTGTCGACCGAGTCGCAGGTCTCCGTGCGCTTCCCGGAGCGGAGCGCGTCGCCATCATCGCAATCGGTCCCGCCGCAGCGCACGGACGGATCGCCGTCACGATCGAGATCGCGAGCGCCGAGGACGCAGCGCCGGCTGCCGGGATCGCACTGATAAAAGCGACAGGCCTCGAGGTCCGTATTCAAATTACGGCACTCGTCGTCCACCCCGATACGCGCCGGATTGCACTCCGCTACCTGGTAATCGGTCAATCCCGCGAACGTGCATCCGACGAGGGTGATCCCGCAGCCAATGGCCAGATGGCGAGCCTTCATCGGAGCTCTCCACGAATTCCGAACGGCGAAAACTGCAACTTCTGTACGAGCGCGGAGCTGGGCGGAGGCGATCTCGGATCTTCCTTCTTGCTCCAGTCCGTCGTGAACGCGAGCGCCCCGGCGCCCGCGCCGAGGACGGCCGCGGCGACGAAGAAGACATTCGCGATCGTCGCCTCCGTGGCGATCCCGTCCTTCTCGCTCTGATCTCGGAGCCGAGGGTCGATATCGACCTGGTCCGACTGCCGCGATTTGGCATGAAGAGCGAGGACCGATCCGGTCGCCAGCGCGCCGAGCCCGACCCCGGCGGCCGTGAAGAACATCCACCGCGGCGTCCCCTTCCGCGCGGCCGGCTCGCTCGCGGCCTCGAGGCGCACGTCGACGTCGGCCGCCTCCCCGTTCGCGAGCGTTCGCTCCCAGTGGAAGGGCCGATACCCCGGCGCGGTCGCGTCGACGATGCGCCGCCCGGGATCGACGTCCTGCGCCGTCCCGAGCGCGGCGGGGTCCACGGGGTGGTCGTCGATACGAACCGCGAGCCCGAGCGGCCGCGATCCGAGCGCGAGCCTCATCGTCGCGGTCGGGACGCGCGGCACCTTCACGTCGACGCGCTTCGTCTCGGCGAGCGCGAGATCGATCTCCTCGTGGAATGGCGTCAGGCGCGGCCCTCTTGCCTCGATCACGAGGTGGCCCGGGTCGGTGTCGACGGCGGAGCCGAAGGCGGCGGCGGGCAGCGGCACGCCGTTCACCTGCACCTGCACGCCGGCGGGCGTGTCGGCCGGCACGATGACGGCGAGCTTCGGCGCGTCCGCCTCGATCTCGGCCGCCTCCTTGGCCGCCGTGTCGCGCGTCGCGGTGTAGCGCTTGTCCCCCGTCGCCACGAGCCGGTCCTGCGCCTGCTTCGTGGCGAGACGGAACGTGGTGTACGCACTCGCGACCCGCCCCAGCGCCTTGTAGCAGCGCGCCATGTAGAGCAGCGAGTTGGGGCTCGCGAGGAGCTGGTTGCTCGTCTCGAAGGCGCCGAGCGCGCCGGCGTAGTCGTTCGCCTCGAGCGCCTTGCGGCCCTCGTCGAACTTCTGGATCGCGAGCGTCTCGGAAGCCTCGCGCGCGGGCTCCTGCGCCGCGGCGAGCGCAGAAGAAGACGTGACGAGCGCGAAAGCAAGAAGGGGAAAGCGTCGAGTCATGGGTCCTTCTTCCTCCTCCAGAGGAGGAAGAGAAGCGTCAGTGCGATGAACGAAGAAGAAGCTCGTGCCGAGCCGCGCCCGATCGCGCAGCCATCGGCGGCCGGGGCGACCGGTGGCGGCGGCGCGACGCCGGCGTCGACGTTCGAGATGGGCAACACGTCGACGCACTCGCCAGCGTAGCAAGCGCCCGTCTCGCGACACGCGGTGCCGTTGACGGCGGTGACGTCCGCGGGACAGGCCGCGTTCGTGCCGTCACAGCTCTCGGCGAGGTCGCACTCGTCGCGCGCCGGCCGGCACACCGTCCGCGTCGCCGGCGTGCACTCGCCGTCGATGGAGCCGCCGGCCGCGACGCTGCACGCGAGACAATCCGACGTATCGCCGCCGCCGCAAGCGTCGGCGCAGCACACCCCGTCGACGCAGAGCCCGCTCGCGCACACGCTACCGTTCACGCATGCGTCGCCTTGCTGTCCGAGGAAGAACGAGTACGCCGCCCCGGCGCCGTGCTGGTGCTCGGGAGCGCCGACGACGAGGAGCTCGTCGTCGAAGTCGAGCGCGCCGCCGAAGCGATCGTCGATGGCGAGATCGTCCGCCGTGAGGCGGCTCGTCTGCGTCCAGCGCCCCTTCGAGTCGCGCTCGAAGACATGAACGAAGCCCTTCGCATCACCGCCGAGCGGCGCCCCGACGACGAGACGGTCGCCATGCACCGCGAGCGACTGGCCGAAGAGGTCGACCTCCTCGGGCGCGGTGAGCTCTTGCACGAGCTTCCACTCCGTGCCGGTGCGCCGATAGACGAAGACGGCCGCGCGGCGACCAAGGACGGACGGCATTCCGACGAAGACGTCGTCCCCGTCGGTCGCGATCGCAGCGCCATAGAGGTCGTTGCCCGCAGGCGAATCGAGCACCGTCTCGGTCCACGTCCTGCCGGCCGAATCGGCGCGGACGAACACGTGCGCCGTCAGCGGGACGGAGGAGACGAAGAGATCGCTCGCCGGACGGCGAGTCGGGTCGGGCAAGAACGTGCCTGCGAGGATGACGTCGCCGCTCACCGCCACCACCCGACCGAGGTTCTGGACGGCAGGATTCGAGAGCTTGGCGCGGCGCGTCCAGCCCCCGTCCTCCTTGACGAACACGAAGGCCGCGCCCAGCGGCAGGATGGTCGGCGAAGTGATGTCGGTATACGGAGCTCCGACGATGATCGTGTCCCCATCGGCGGCGACCGCGAACCCGAAGAGGTCGCCGCCGATCGCGATCGGATTTCCGTCGGGAAGATCGAACCGCGCGGCCTGGTACCAGCGTCCGCCAGCGTCACGGTCGAAGAGGAAGACGGCGCCAGCGCGCGTCGTCTTGTCGATCTCGCGACCGGCGCCGACGACCAGCGTCTCGCCCGCCCAGGCCAGGGCGGCGCCGAACTGGAACCGGTCGATCTGCGCCTCGAGGGGCACCGCGGATCCGTCGATCGTCCAGCCCGCGCCGTCCCGCCGATAGATGACGACCGAGCTGCTACCGCTCTGACCGACCGCGAGCCGGTCGCCGTGGATCGCGACGGCGCGACCGTACCCTGGACGCGGGAACGGCGGATCGAGGCGCTGTCGCCGGCGCCAGATCCTTGGGTCGACGACGATCGGATAGCGCGCGTCACGGTCGTCGACCCGGAGCTCGACGCCGATACTGCGCGCGATCATCCGTGCCGGAAGCACGCGTCCCTGGGCGTCGAACGCGACGAGGTCTCCGTAGTCGAGGCCGCCGCCAGCGGTCGCGATCTCGAAGACGAGCTCGCCCGTCCCGGCCGGCGGCGAGGCGACATCGAACCCGTGCTCGAGGCCGTCCGGACGCGCTTCGAACCACTCGCGAACGCCCTCGCGATCGCAGGAGACGCGAGCTCCCTCGCGATGAGGTTCGCAGGCGGGGGCGTCGCGGAGCTCGCCGACCCGCCCAAAGCGGCGCAAGTCGACGGCGAGGCGATCGCCCGTGCGCCGGTCGATCGCCTCACGGCGATCGCCTGCAAACTGCATCGATATGCGGCCGTCACCGCTCGTGAGCTCGATCGGCGAGCTCGGCACGACGAGCATCGCAAGCACGGCGACCGCCAGCCATTGGCGGCGCCGGAGGGCAGCCAGGACGGCCGCGAGCACGAACGGCCAGAGCCCCACGCGCGCGCCGTGGCTCATCGCACAACCGCTGCTCGCCGCGGCCGACCTGGGCGTGGTCTCTCGGGGCGCCGACCCGTCGACGGGGGAGGCATCGGGCACCTCGACGCAGCTTCCGGCCTGGCAAACGCCGGCGGGGCACGCGGCGCCGCTGGGCGCGACGCGGTCACCCGGGCACGCCGAGGACGTGCCATCACAGGCCTCGGAGACGTCGCAAGCATCGCGCGCGGGACGACAGATCGTCGCGGTCGTGGCCACGGTGCAGGTTCCTTCGCTGCCCTTGGCGTTGCACGCGAGGCAGTCGTCGGGCCGCCCTTCGCCGCACGACGAGGCGCAGCAAACGCCGTCGACGCAGAGGCCGCTCGCGCACGACGACGCGCTCGTGCAGGGCTCACCGAGCGTCGATGACAGCTCGTAGACGTACAGCGCGCCGCGACTGCCGCCCTGTCCCGGATCGCCGATCACCGTTCGCTTACCGTCTGTTGCGATCGCGCTCCCGAACGCAGCCGAGGTCGTGAGGTCCGCGGGCTGAACCTCCTCTTCGAGCGACCACGTGCCGCCGACGCGCCGGTAGCGAAACACGCTGCCGCCGCTGGACCGGCGCGGTAGCCCGACCCAGGCGAGATCCCCTCGAATCGCGACCTCGCTCCCGAAGCCGTCGTCGGAGAGGCGGTTCTCCACGCGGAGGAACTGCGAGAAGGTCCACGTGCCGTCGCGCCGCTCGTAGACGTAGAGCGCGGCCGTCTCCTGATCGGTGACGAGCATCGTGTCGCCGTCGATGGCCACCGCTCGACCGAAACCGAGTCCCTGGAAGTTGGCCGCCGGTGTGAGCGCGAGATCGGGCAGGAGCGCAGCCTCGAAGGCCCACGCGCCTCCGGCGTTCCGGCGGTAGATCCGGACCTCGCGGCCCGTGCCGACCACGAGGTCGTCGCCGCCGAACGCAAGACGGCGGCCCGAGTCGGTCACGGTGAGCGGCGCGGGAAGCGAGAACGATCCGACGACCTTCCACGCGAGGTCCGATCGCTCGAAGAGGTAGAGCTCGGGGTTCGCTCCGCCGTCCAGCGCGTCAGGCTCCGGGGAGCCGAGCAAGATGGCCGCCCGGTCGCCATCGAGGGCCACGGGAAGCCCGGTGCCGGGACGGGTGGTGCCGCGCGGAACGACGAGCGTGCCGGAGTGTCCCCAGCCGCCAGCGTCCCGCTGGAGCTCGATCGCCCCGAAGGACGAGCCGACGAGCATGCGGTCGCCGCTGACCGCGAGCGTGGCGCCTACTCCCTGCCGGGCGCCGGCGTCCGGCAGGGACAGCTCGTACTCCGCCCAGCCTCCGTTCTCCTCTCGGAGCGCGAACGCCCCGCCCGCGAAGGCATGGGCTCCAACCGCGCTCGCGATGAGCTCGTCCGCGCCTCCGATCGCCACGGCGTTGCCGAGCTGGTCGCGCGTGCCAGCGTCGATGCGCTGCAGTCGCCTCTGGAGGGCCCAGACGAGCGGATCAATCGCGACGGGGTACCGCGCGTCGTGGTCATCCACGTCGATCGCGATGCGCGCCTCGCCCGGCGTGAAGGAGAAGCGCGCGGTCAGCGCCTTGCCCGTCGCGTCGCGCGCGGCGAGGGCCCCGTAACGGAACACGCGCACGTGATGCGCATCTTCGAGGTCGACGAGCGCCGGCGTCGATGTCGGCGCGACCACGAGATCGCCGAGCGCGAGCGGGATCCGGAGCAAAGCCTGGCCGCGCGGACGGGCCGGCACATCGAAGCCCTGCTCGACCCCATCGGGACGAACCTCGTACCACTCGTCGAAGTCGGCATGGTGATACACGGCCCGAGGCCCGCGCGTGAGCTTCGCAGGCCCTCCCGTGCGGAACGACAGGCGGCTACCGCGATGCGCGATCGTCGCGCCCTCCTCGTCGAGCGAGAGCGTGAGTGATGACCGCGAGGGCTCGCTCGCCACCGGCTCCGGGCCGCTCAGGCAACCGAAGAACAGCCCGAGCGCCGCCAGCGCGACGAGCAGCGCGATCCACCTCATCCGCGCCTCCGCCGAAGGGCGAGGAGCGCGACGATCAGGAGGCCGAGCCCCGCGCGCGATCCACCGCGCGGACCGAGCGAGCACGACGTCTCGGCGGACGGCGGCGCAGAGGCGAGCGGCGCGCCTGCGTCGACCATGGGCGACGGGGCCGCGACCGTCGGCTGGCACGTACCGCCGCCGCATGTGCCCTTCGCGCACGGGGCGCCGTTGAGCGCGATGACGTCGACGGGGCATCGCTCGCTCGTCCCGTCACACGACTCCACCACATCGCAGTCCGACCTGGCGGGACGACAGACGTGGAGCGCGGCGACGGGGGTGCACGTGCCGTCCTGCGAGGCGCCCATCGCCACGCTGCACGCGAGACAGTCGTTCAAGTCACCGTCGTTGCAGGCCGAGTCGCAGCACACGCCGTCGATGCAGTGGCCAGACGCACACGCGCCGTTCGCGCTGCACGCCTGCCCGAGCTCGGCGAGGGTGTAGACGCGCACGGCCCCCACCGCGCCGTCGTAGTCGGGCGATCCGATGAGGACCTGGTCGCCGGCGAGCGCCAGGCCGCTGGCAAAGCTAGCGAGCTCGCTGCGCGTCGGAGGCTCGAAGGCGTGCGTCTGCCGGAAGCGTCCGTCGGCGCCTCTTTCGAAGAGGTAACCGTTCGCCGCTACCGTCTCCTCGCGATACCCGAACGTGAGCAGACGTCGGTCCTCGAGCAGGACCTGCGAGCCGAACACGTCCTCGAGGGTCTCGTCTCGCGCCGTCACCTCGCGGCCGAGCTTCTGCGAGAACTCCCAGACGCCGTCGCGGAGCTCGTAGATCCAGATCGAGCCCG
This sequence comes from Labilithrix sp., assembly GCA_046351255.1. Classification (GTDB taxonomy): domain Bacteria; phylum Myxococcota_A; class Polyangia; order Polyangiales; family Polyangiaceae; genus Labilithrix. The sequence continues at coordinate 67,227 of JAXLYU010000015.1, read as the reverse complement.
GCGTGGTGAACGCTCCCACGAGCGCCGGATAACCGATGGCGATCGTGTCGCCGTGGAGCGCGAGCGAGAACCCGTAGAGCGCGTAAGCGAGCACGGTCGAGGAGCGCTCGACCTGGATCTCGGTCCAGGCGTTGGGCGGCCCCTCGTAAAAGTGGACCGCCGCCGGAACCAGGGAAGGGAGGACGATGCCCGGCACCACGGAGGAGATCGCGAGGTGCTCGCCGTCGATCGCGATGGACTGGCCGAAGAAGCGTTCGTCTTCCCCGCCCAGGATCGGGGCCTCGCGGTGCCACTGGCCACCGGCTCGTGAGCGGGAGAACACTTCGACGAGCCCGTATGAGTATTCGATGTCGATCGCATCGTACCCGGGCGCCCCCGCGAGGATGACGTAAGAGTCGCTCGTCACCGCGAGGGCGATCGAGTACGAGAAGAGATCGAATCCGGTCGGCTCCGGCTCGCGGATGTCGGCCGTCTCCTTCCACGTGTTCGTCGCGGGGTCGCGCTCGAAGACGAAGAGCTCGCCCTCTCTCTGGTGCGCGAAAGGCGCCCCGATCACGGCGATGTCGTCGCCCAGCGCCATCGTGATGCCGAAGCCCCCATCGGTCTCGTCGTGATCAGGGCGAAGCACGGCCTCGAAGATCCACTGATGGGCGTCGCGACGATAGACGTACACGCATGCGCCAGCACCATAGCGAGTCACGAAGAGGCGCTCCCCACGTGTCGCGATGGAGATCCCGAACGAGCCCGGGGGAAGCTCCTCGGGGGGATCGATCCGCTGCTGCTCCAGCCACACCTGCGGGTCGACGACGAGCGGGTAAGCGGCGTTCGCGTCGTCGATCGCGATGTCGATCGTCTGGTCATCACGCAGGCTCATCGATGCCGGCAAGGTCTGGCCCTTCGCGTCGCGGACCTCGAGGTTCGAGTACGCGAGGGCGCCGAGCCGCGCGCCGTCCGTGACGCTTTGGAGCGGCCGCTCCGCCCGCTCCGATGCCACGTGAACCTCGAGATGAAGCGCACCGCTCCCGCCTTCGCGCGTGCGCAGCACGGCGCCGTGCTCGATCCCCTTCTCGTTCACCTCGAACCACTCGTCCACGTCACCGCGGCCGACGGTCGCGCGCCTTCCATCGTGTTCGACGACGCCCGACGTCGAGAGCGTGCGGCGCACGTCCCCCCGTCGGATCGCTTCGAGGCCCATCGTCCAGCGCTCACCGGTCGCCTCGTCGTGAAGGGTGGTGGTGCGTGCATCGATCCGGGCATGAAGCCGACCTGCGATGAGCTCCACGGGCGCGCGAGGCAGGAGCGCGAGGCCCAGCGCGACCAGCGTGAGCGTCCGGTGGCGCCGCCGAAGGAGCAGGACCCCGAGGAGGGAGAAGCCGGCCGCAAACGCGCCCGGGCCGCTTCGGCGGGGCGCGAACGAGCACCCACCTCCCTCGATGGAAGGCGGCGTCGCCGGCCCGGCCGCCGGTGCCCCCCCCTCGATGATGGGCTCGCCGCGGCAGGCGCCAGCGGAGCAGCGACCGCCCGCGCACGACGTGCCGTCCGGGACCGTCTGATCGGGACCGCACTCGATCGTGGTGCCGGAGCAGCGCTCCTCGATATCGCACTCCCCGAGCGAAGCTCGGCAGAGCGTGTCCGCCAGGGCGATCGAGCAATGGCCCATCTTTCCTGGGAGGGCGCAGCTGGCGCAGTCGGCGGCGCGGCCGTCGCCACAGGGCTCGTCGCAGCAGACCCCATCGACGCAGTGCCCGCTGCCGCACGCGCTCGCGCGATCGCAGGTCTCGCCCAGCCCTCGCGCGAGGCGAAACGTGAGCGCCCCACCGTACGGGAGCTGGCGCACGCCGGCGGCGACGGTGTCGCCGTCCATCGCGAGCACGAGACCGAGCGAGCCGTCCACGAGCTTGGGTGCCGCGATCTGCTCGGCGAGCCTCCAAGCGCCATCCCGCCGGCGGATCCGGTAGATCGCGCCCGACCGGTCATGGTCCGGATCCCCGACCACGCCCTCGTCTCCGGAGAAGACGACCTGAAAGCCGAAGGAGGACCGCGATGCCGTGCTCGCCGGCGCGATCGTCGTGACGTGCATCCACTGGGTCCCGCTGCGCCGGAAGACCTCGACCGCATTGCCGTCGAAGCTGCCAACGAGGAGGTCGTCACCGTGGAGCGCGACCGTGAAACCGAACACCGAAGCCTTCGGGTCGACCGGATCGAGCGTGGCCTCGAGCCTCCAGTCGCCACGAGCCACGCGTCGATACAGGAGGAGGTGGTGCCCGTTCGCATAGACGAACATGCCGCCGTCGATCGCGATCTTCCCGTCCGATGGATCATCGTGGGCCTCCGGCAACGACATCGGCGTCCCCAGAAACGCTCCCGTCATCTCATCGCGCTCGTAGACGACGAGCGCGCCCGCCGCCGATGGGTCGGCCGAGAAGGGATCGACGAACTGCGGGCTCTCCACGACAATGACGTCGCCGGCGATGGCGGCGGCGGGCTGCGGTGCGTTCTTCCCCGGCGTGACGGGCGGTGAGAGGACCTGGGCGAGCGTCCAGGTTCGTCCGAGCCGCTCGTAGACGAAGAACCCGGAATAGGACGAGACGACGATGCGGTCGCCGCTGATCGCGACGTAGGCCCCGAACGACGACAGCGCATCGAACGGAGGACGTAGCTGCGCCTCGTGCGACCACGCGCCGTCGGCGCCACGTCGATAGACGTCGGCCGCGCCGCGCGACTGATCCACGCGGAAGGAACCGACGACGAGCGTGTCGCCCGACAGCGCGACGGCGTTCCCCTGCGACGCCTGATAGTCCTGCGCGAGCGACGCCTCGAAGGTCCACTCCAGCGCCTGCCGCGTCGTCCCGGTGCGCTCGGGCGGCGACGGGGCGACGGAGCACGCGGCGAGCACGCAGAGGAGCGCAAGAAGGAGCACAAGAGCGCGCGTCATGAGCGCCTCCGCCGGCGCATGCCGAGGAGCGTCAGCAAGACACCGGCGAGCGGCTCGAAGCGTGGCGTCGCGCTCGCGGCGGAGCAGCCACTCGAAGCGCTGGGCGCCCCGGGCGCGATCGCGCACGACACGAGCGCCACCAGCACGCTGAGGAGGGCCAGCCAAAGGGCGCCTGCGATCCGAACCTGCCACCCCATCACCCATGGGCCGCTCCCCGCGGCGACCACCCTAGTGATGGCCTCGCCCGTCACCTAGCCGAAACGACGCGGTGGAAGAAATGACTATGAGCGACCGCGCATGGCGCCGACGAGGAGAGCGCGGCGCGAGGGGCGGCCGGTCTTGCGGAGGATCGCGGCCACCTGGTTCGCGACGGTGCGAACGGCGCGACCGTGGAGGGTGGCGATCTCGTCGTTGCGGAGGCCGCGGCGGAGGAGCTCGAGGACGTCCTGCTCCGCCGCCGTGAGCGAGGGGACGATGTCGCTCGCGATGGGCTCGAGGAGGCCGCCGAGGCGGAGCAGCTCCGTCGTGGAGGTCGCGCCGATCTTCGCCGCCGCGCTCGCGAGGGCCACGGAGACGGCGGAGGCCGAGAGGCCGACGTCGATCGCGATCTCCTTGCCCGTCGCGCCGCGCGCCGCGCGCGAGAGGACCTCACGCTCGACCGCGGTGAGGCTGCGCGCCTCGGCGCAGGCCTCGTCGTTCACGAGGATCTCGTACGCGATGCCGCCGTCTTCCACCGCCTGCGCGACGAGCGTGCGCTCGCCGGCGAGGAGCGCGGACCACAGGCCTTCGGGGACCTCCTCGCTGACGCGGCCGAGCACGACCTCGGGGCGGAGCCGCCGGCGCTGCGCGGCCTCGAGGTAGAAGCCGATGCGCGCGAGGACGTTGCGCTCGTGGGTCGCGAGATCGATGGCGCGGCCGAAGCTCGCGGTGAGGACGGTCACGCGCTGCGAGGTCGGGCGCACCGAGATCGCGACCCCATGGTTCTCGTCGATGGCGCGTACGGAGATCGGCGCCGCGCTCGCGCCTCGCAGCTGCGTGCGGCGATCCTCGAGCACGACGTCGAAGACCACCGTCGTCTTGCCGCCCGCGGGCTTCTTCTCGAGCGAGTAGAACGCGAGGCTCGCGCCGCGCTGGAACACGTCGCGCGCGGCCTCGAGCGTCTCGCGCGCCCACTCCTTCTCGTCGCGCGAGAGATCGTGGATGGCGGCGAGCATCGCGTCCCAGCTCGGGCGGGCGCGGAGGATCGAGGAGCGGTTGGAGCTGGTGTCATCGGGACGATGGGCGGAGCGATTGGCGTCAGGGGCAGCGGCGAGCATCGGGCGCTCGCCCGCACGCGATGTGCCGCGCTCGTCAGCGCCGCAAGTGCCTGCAAGTACGCCGCTCCCGGCTCGAAGCGACGAAGGTTCGTCGCCGCCGGTGACGACGCTCCGTCGTCACCGAGCGCCGCCGGCCGAGAGGTGACGAGGGCTCGTCGCGGTGACGAAGGTTCGTCGTCGATCACACGCCGCTGCCTGCGCAAGTCGGGGGGTTGCGGATGGCACCCGGGTTGCACCACATCGGGGCATCATGAAGAAGACGTTCCTACTGCTGACGATCGTGGCGCTCACGGGCTGTGCGGATCGGATGGACGAGACCGCGACCGAGACCGAGACCGCGACCGAGACCGAGACCGAGACCGACGAGAATATCGGGGAGGTGAACGAGGCCTTCTCCTTCGAGACGAAGAAGGTCGGCGATGGACTGGCCTTCGACGCCGCGATGAAGCGAGCGCAGGAGGCGATCACGAAGTCGGTCATCCTGGCCGGCGGTGCCACGCAGCACCTCACCGGCGCGCCCATCGCTTCGCCAGAGCAGGACCCCGCGGCGAAGAAGGCATCGCCCAGAGACCCCTCGACGAAGCAGACACGCAAGCCCTGAGGTCTCGCCCGGGCGCGCGTCGGCGAAGGCGTCGACGACGCGGACGTCGACTACTCGCCCTTCGGCGCGCGGAGCCCGAGGGCGTCGAGGCGGCTCGAGAGCGTGGTCCGCGCGATCCCGAGCTCGCGCGCGGTCGCGGCGACGACGCCCTTCGCGCCGTCGAGCGCCTCGCGGAGCAGATCCTTCTCCGCCTCGTCGATGCGCGCGCGCTCGCTCTGGAGACGCTGCCACCTCGAGGCGACGGTCACGCTCTCGGAGCGCTCCGTCACCGGCATCGTCTCCGCCGTGGCGCCGAGCTCGCGGAGGTCGAAGTGCTCCACGAGCAGCGAGGTCGCCTCGGGATCCCGAGAGAGGGCGCGATCGCGAGCGCGCATGACGATGCGCTCGAGCTGGCGCACGTTTCCGGACCAGGTCAGTGACGTCGAGACGAGGAGCCGGCGCGCGTCGAGCGAGAGGGAGAGCGGACGGCCGCTGTGCACGAGGAACTTCTCCGCGAGCGCGGGGATGTCCTCGCGGCGCGCGCGGAGCGGCGGCATCTCGATCTCGAAGTGCGCGAGGCGATGATAGAGGTCCTCGCGCAGGCGTCCGTCGCGGATGGCGGCCTTGATGTCGCCGTTCGTCGCCGCGACGATGCGAACGTCGGCGCGCTTCGGCTGCTGCTTCTCGTAGCCGAGGGGCCGGAACGTGCCGAACTGCACGAAATCGAGGAGGAGGCGCTGCGCGCTCGGCGGCAGATTGAGGAGCTCGTCGAGGACGAGCGTGCCGCCGTGCGCGAGCTCGACGAGACCGACGCGCTTGGCGTTCGCGCCGGTGTACGCGCCGCGCTCGTGGCCGAAGAGCTCCGACGCGATCGTGTTGAGGTCGTCGCTCGCGCCGAGCATCACGCGCACGACGGGCTTGCGCTGCCCCGCCTCCGCGATCGCGTGCGCGAGCATCGTCTTGCCGGTGCCCGACTCGCCGAGCACGAGCATCGGCGCGCTCGACCCGAGCGCCAGGCGCACGTCCTCGCGCATGCGTGCGAGCGAGGGAAATCCGATGAGCTCGTCGAGCGACATCGGGCGCCGTGCGTCGATGACCTGGTTCTTCGCCTCCGTCAGCTCACCGCGGACCTGCTCGCCCCGCGCGTCGAGCTCGACGAGGAGCCCGAAGACGGCGGCGGCGGCGACGAAGAGCTCGACGTGCCGCTCGTCGACGACGCGCTGGCGATTGCGGAAGTCGACGTAGAGGACGCCGCGCGGCCGCTGGCTCGGCCCGATCGGCGCGACGAGCGCGGCCACGATGCCGAGTGACGTGGCGCTCGCGGTGGGCGTCTGCATCATGAGCGCGTCCCACCGCACGACGGCGCCGGTGTCGAGGGCCTGACGCACGAACGTCTTGCTGATCTCCTCCTGCTCGACGGGCGCGAGCGGCCGCCGGAGGCGGCGCCCGACGAGCGCCTTCATCACGCCGTCGCCGTCGGCGAGGAAGACGAGCCCGCGATCGGCCTGGAGCAGCTCGATCACGGCATCGAGACCGTCGATGAGCACGTCGTCGCCGTCGAGCGCGCTGTACACGCGTCCGAGCAAGTCGCGGGCAAACGCCCACATCCTCTCGTGATCGAGCTCGGACATGCCGGGAGAGGACTATCGCCCCAGCCCGGGGCCGTGGCAAGGTGCGGTTCCACGCGATGGGCGCAACGACGGAGCTTCAAACGACTTTGTCTGCCGTCGGGCTCGCGTGGGCGAGGTTCGCGCCGACGCTCGCGATCGTTCCGGCATTCGGTCTGCGCGCGCTCCCCGTCCCCGCGCGTGGCATCCTCGGCATCGCGCTCGCGGCGGGCATCTATCCCGCGGTGACGCCCCTCACCACCACGAACGAGCCGTGGATCGTCATGGCCTTCGAGCAGGTCCTGATCGGTCTGCCCATCGCGCTGGCCGCCGCGATCCCGCTCTGGGCGGCGACGATGGCGGGCGGCCTCGTCGACTCGCTACGCGGCGCGCAAGACGGCACGGGGCTCGCCGTCGTCGAGGGCAGCAAGGCGACGCCCATCGCAATCCTCCTCTCGCTCCTCGCGAGCATCGTCTTCCTCTCGACGGGCGGCCCCGCGCGCGTCGCGTCCGCGCTCGCGGTCGCGTCCTTCGGCGATCACCCGCTCCTCGCCGCCGCGCAGTCGATCACGAGCGGCATCGGCATCGCGATCGCCCTCGCCGCCCCGCTCCTCGCCGCCGCCGTCGTGCTCGAGATCGCCTTCGCGCTGGTCGCGCGCGCCGCCTCGCCGTCGCAAGTCCACGCGCTCCTCGCCCCGATCCGCGCCCTCGGCCTCCTCGCGGTCATCGCGCTGGTGCTCGATCGTATCGCCGACGTCCTCGCCCTGACGATCCGCTCCTGATCGGCGCGTCCGCCGGATCGAGCCACCCTCCGCGCTGTCGCCACCCGACCCCGAGCCGCCACGTGCGCGGCGCCACGCGCGGCCATGGATCGAGATCCTCGAAGGTCGCGGGCGCGCGCGCGTAGCCGTCGAAGCTTGCCGCCGACGACAGGTGCAGGTGATCCGTCTGGATCGTGAAGTGCACCACCTGGAACGAAGGCGCGGCCGCAGTCGCCTTCGTCGTCGTCTTCGCCTTCGCCGCCTCCCGCTGCGCCGACAGCGCCTGCCTCACGATCCGCTCGACCGCCTCCTCCCGCATCGACGGCATCCCGCGCACCACGCGCAGGGTGACGTGCTTCCTGCTTCGGGCGCCCTGCCATGAAGCGCTGCGACGGTCTGGCGTCCTGCGAGCTCCTCCTCGCGCCGCCGACGAGCGCTCATCACACGGGCTCGCGCTCCGCGCTCGCATGACCCGGCGGGGCGGGGCGCGGCTGGCGGGTCCAGGTTGCCCCTTCTTGTCGAGTAGACCGGCGGGTCGTCCCGCCGGCCCCTCACAGATCCGGACGTGCGGATTTCCCGCATCCGGCTCTTCGGTAGACGGGTTCGCTCATCGCGCGAGCGCGGAGTGCACGATGCGCGGAGGAGGCAATGGGTAGCGTTTCAAGACGAGCTTGAAGCGTTCCCACGTCATCGTGCCGCGCTGCGAGCGGCGTTCAAGCCACTTGCGCCATGACCTCTGCGTACCGCGTACGAGTTGCACGAGTGCTTCGATGTTTCCGGTGATACCGAAGTAGCCGAAGTGCCCGAGCAATTTCTGCCGGAGCTTTTGGTGCTGCTCGCGCAATGGAACATGGCGCCATTTCTTGCACCATGCATCTATCGCGACGAGGGCTCGCTTTGAAGGCGATCCTTCGCGGTTTTGCGTTTGACAACCCAGCGACCTTTCCGCGACTTACCCCAATAGTGGATGAAGCCGAGGACATCGAAGCTCTCGCGCTCGTTCGAGTCGCGGTCTCCGTCGCGCCGGCCTGGGCTGCGGAATTCGACAAGGCGGGTCTTGTCAGGGTGAAGCTCCAGTCCGTACTTCGCGAATCGCTCGGAAGCACGTCGAAGACACGACGTGCATCATCGCGCGTTCGAGCAGCGACGCGAGATTGCTCTCGAGGTGCTGCGCGTTCCGCGGTCTGTCCGTCTACGCCGACGGCTCCTCCTTCCGCGTCAGGCGATGTGCCTCACGCATGAAGTCGATGTCGATGTGGTGTGCGAGCGTTCGGAACGCCATCGTCGGCGCTTCCTTCGCCAGCTTCGCTATTCGTTCGAGTCGCGTTGAGATGTTCACGGAGGACTGTGTCTCCGCCATCGTTCCCTCCAACGAGTCCGTCTTCCGGCGTCGTCCTTTGCTCCGCAGGGTCCCGACGGGTCGGTTCCCCCACTTCATCGCTCATATGACGGCGCTCCGACATCCGACGCTCATCACGGCCTCGCTTTTGATCGCTCGTGCCGCGACTGTCGCCCTACCGCTGCGACCCCGCCGGACTTCCCAAGTTCCTTGACTACCCTTGCCCTCGTGCCGTGCTCTCAGACCCCGACGAGGCGGCGACGCTCATGCCAGTTCGGGACGAGTCCCTACGCTTACCGCTGGCGGCATCCCTTGGCGAGGTGTGCTCGGTGAGCTCACCGTGGGTAGCTACGAAAAGTTCAGGTACCGACCTTCTCCTTTCCCAAGGCTTCGCTTGGCGCACTGATTTCGGGCACTGATTTTCGTGAGGCGCGGGCGCAAGACCGAGGACGACCTCGGGCCTTGATTCGCCGGGAGATGACGCGCACCAGAGGAGCGGCGCACGCGACGGACGGCGTCATGCGAGCGCGCAGCGCGAGCTCGTGCTCCGGGCGCTCGCGCGCCGGCGCGAGGAGGACCTCGCAGGACACCATGACGGTCGCAGCGCCCCACAGCAGGGCGCCCGAAGCAGCCGACGACGTCCGTGCGAGGCCCGGAGGCTCCACCCGCGCGAGGTTCGGCGTCAGAGCGGGAGGCGGTAGCCGATCGTCAGGCCGAGCTCGAAGACCTGCACCGAGCCGGCGAGCGTCGCGCAGTCGCCGATGGGAGAGCACTGGCGGCCCTCGGGGAGGATCCAGTGGTAGCCCCGCAGGTTCGCGCCCGCGATCCAGCTCTCGCTCAGGTAGTACGTCGCCCCCGCCTGCACGCCGATCGCGAAGCCCTCCGTGCGGATCGTGACGTCCGGGACGCCGAGGATGGGGGGCACGGGCGGCGCCTCCGTGTGGAACCGATCGGCCACGATCACGCCGCCGCCCGAGAGGCCGAACCAGCCCTCGAACGATTTGTAACGGAGCGGCACGTAGCGGCCCTCGACGCCGAGGAACAGGTACGAACGCGTGTGCGTGCGCGCGAGCCTCGAGAGGCCGCCGTACTGATCGTCCGACGTGCCGAACGGCGAGAACACGATGCCCGCGCCGACGATGTAGTCCTTCTGGAAGCGATAGAGGACGTGGACGCCGGCCTGCAGCGTGGCGTCGCCACGACCGACCCGACCGAGCGGCGTGTCTCCGCCCTTCTGGCCGGGCGAGATCGGCGCGTTCGGGAGCGCGATGATGCCCGCCTCGATCTCCGCGATCGTGTGCGGGCGCGAGATGAGGTGCTCGAGCGCGTTGGCCGTCATCGGCGGCGGCTCGTCGGACGCCGCGAGCGCGGTCGTGGCGGCGAGGAGGCCGATCGCCACCCCGGCAAGCGTGAGCTTTACATCCATTTGACGCTCCCGGCGGGCGGCGGCGCCGGAGCGGGCGCGGGTGAAGGTGCAGGCGGCTGGGGCGCGGGCGCGGGCGCGGGGCCCGGGCCCGGGCTGGGGGCGGCGTTGCCGCTCGTCGCGACGGTGCGCTTGGCGTTGACCGACTTGCCATCGACCTGCGCCGAGAACGCGATGTCGAACTTGCCCGCCTCCGCGAAGGAGAAGGTCGTCTTGAACACGCCTGGCGCGGTGGGCGCCGCGGGGACACGCACGGGCGACGCGCTCGGGCCCGTCACGGTGAAGCCCGGGTCGCTGAACTCGCCTTTGTTCGGCGCCACGCGAGCGGTGAGCTCCACCGTCTGGCCGACCTTCGGGGCGGGGACGGAGAGATCGACGAGCGCGGTGTACTGGATGCGTGCGGTCTGCATCGAGCCGCCCGCAGGGGCGTGGCCGGGGCGGCTCGACGGCGGGGGCGACAGCGTCGGCGCGGCGGAGGGGCTGAAGTTCGCGAGCTCCGACTCGTACTGCTCGACGAGGCGCTTCGTCGAGGCGTCGTTCGGATCGAGCTCGTGGGCGAGACGCGCGAGCCTGAGCGCCTCGAGCACGTCGCCCGCGGAGCGCTGGGCGACGGCTTGCGTGGAGAGCCCCTGGGCCGAGCGCACGCGCACGTCGATGAGCTTCGGATCGTTCGGGAACCGGCGGAGCCCCTCGTCCGTGATCTCCTTGACGTTCTCGCCCGGCGGCTCGCTGAAGTGGTTCTGGAACATCGCCGCGGTCGCGCGCGAGACGTAGCGTGCCTCGTCGTCGTCGCCGCCGAGGCGCCCCGTCTTCCACGCGTAGATACCGGCGAAGACGGCCCCGAGGAGGAAGCACGCGAGCACGATGCCCCAGCGCGACCGCGGCGGCGGAGCGGTCGCGGGCTGCGGGAGCGGCGTGAGCTCGGGGCTCGACGGGCCGCGCATCACGGGATGGGAAGACGGCGGTGCGACCGGGACCGAGGAGGCGGGCGTCTCGTACTGCGTGTGTGGCGAGCTCTCGGCTTCGCCGGGGATCGTCTTCGCGACGTGCGGGAACGAAGGCCGCTTGTCGTCGTCGTCGAGGGTGTCCTCCACCGCCGGCGACGACGGGGTGCGCGCGGCATCGGCGAGCCGCGCCTGGAACTCGCCCGGCGGCTCCCACTTCACGGTCGCGGCGCTCGGCTTGGTGCCGTTCGCCTTCGCCGGCTCGCCGCCCTGCGTGCGCTCGAGCGGCGCGAGCTTCACCGCCGAGGGCGTTCGCTTCATGTGCGGGCGCGAGAGCTCGTCGGGCGAGAGGCCCGACGCCTTCGCCGCGTCGAAGAGCGCCTGACCGAGCGCGCGGGCGTCCGGCTCGCGCTTGGCCGGATCCTTCGCGAGCGAGGCCATGATGACGTCCGCGATGGGCTCCGGCACGTAGGCCGCGCGATGCAGCGAGCGGAGCGGAGGAGCCGGATCGTGGATCTGCTGCACGAGGAGGCCGACCGCCTGATCGCCGTCGAACGGCGTTCGGCCGGAGAGCATCTGGAAGAGGAGCGTCGCGATCGAGTAGACGTCGCTCGCGGGCGTGACCTGCTGGCCCTGCGCGCCCTCGGGCGAGATGTACCGCGCGGTGCCGAAGATGAGGCCTGCGGCCGTGGCGACCGAGGTCTCGCCCCAGTTGATGCGCGCGATGCCGAAGTCGAGGACCTTCACGAAGTCGGGATCCGAGCCGCGGCGAACGAGCATGACGTTCTCCGGCTTGAGATCGCGATGCACGATGCCCTGCGCGTGGGCCTCGCCCGCCGCCTCGCAGAGCTGCAGCGCGATGTGCAGCGCGCGCGGCAGCGGCAGCGCCCCGCCCGCGGCGGCGAGCGCGCTCTGGAGGGAGAGCCCGTCGAGGAACTCCATCACCATGTAGAGCGCGCGGTCCGGGAGCTGGCCCGCGAGGAGGACGGAGACGACGTTCGGGTGCTGGAGGCGCGAGGCGACCTTGGCCTCGCGCGTGAAGCGGGACACGAGCTGGGCGTTCGCGGACAGCTCGCGGTGGAGGATCTTCACCGCCACGTCGCGGTCGATGCCCCGCTGGAAGGCGCGGTACACACGACCCATCGCACCGACTCCGACCACCTGCCGGATCTCGATGTGGCCCGAGATCTCCTGCCCGAGGTAGGGATCGTTCGCCTCGAGCTTGCTCGCCGTCTCGAGGGGTGTCCCGTCCGTCGGGCAGAAAAGGGCGTCGCTCGGGAACCGCTCCCCGCACACGGCGCACACTTTCATCGCGGACGCGGTCGCCTCGAGCACCAATTGCCATCCTAGCTCAGATAGCCTCGCGGAAATGCGTCCCTCGGCACGCCTATTCCTATGTGGCTCGCTCGTCCTGGCCGGAGCGCTCGTCGCCGCGCCCAGGCCCGCGGATGCGTTCTGCGGCTTCTATGTCAGCGGGGCGGACGCGAAGCTCTTCAACAACGCCACCCAGGTCGTCCTCATGCGCGAGGGGACCCGCACCGTGTTGTCGATGGCGAACAACTACGAGGGCCCACCGTCGAATTTCGCGATGGTCGTACCGGTGCCCGTCATCCTCCAGAAGGAGAACGTCCGGACGCTGAAGAAGGAGCTCTTCGCCAAGGTGGATCAGCTCGATGCTCCTCGCCTGGTCGAGTACTGGGAGCAGGACCCGTGCTCCCTCGACGTGGAGGCGGAGCGGAAAATGCCCGGCACCACGGCGGGGCTCCGGAGGAGCGCTTCGGGCGCGGGCGGCGGCGGCGCGGACCTCGGGGTGACCATCGAAGCTCAGTTCACGGTGGGCGAGTACGAGGTCGTGATCCTGAGCGCAAAAGATGCGTCGGGCCTCGACACGTGGCTGAAGCAGGAGAAGTACAAGATCCCGGAGGGCAGCGAGCCGTACTTCCGGCCTTACGTCGCGGCGGGCAGCAAGTTCTTCGTCGCGCGCGTCGACGTGTCGAAGGTGCAGAAGGACGACAAGGGCAACACCATGCTCTCGCCCCTCCGCTTCCACTACGACACGGACCAGTTCTCGCTGCCGGTGCGCCTCGGGCTCGTGAACTCGAAGGGCACGCAGGACCTCATCGTCCACATCCTCGCGAAGAACCAGCGCTACGAGGTCGCGAACTATCCGAACGCGACCATCCCCACGAACTTCGACGTGTCCGAGAACGCGCGCGATCAGTTCGGCTCGTTCTACGCCGCGCTCTTCGACCGCACCCTCGAGAAGAATCCGAAGGCGGTCATCACCGAATACTCGTGGGACGCCGGCACGTGCGATCCCTGCCCCGGGCCCGCGCTCGACGGGACCGATCTCGCGTCGCTCGGCGCCGACGCGCTGCCCGACGCGCCGCCGCCCACGCCCGGCGCGGGCGGCAAGGGAGGCCGCCGCGGGTGGTTCCCGCGTGGGTTCACCATCACACGCTTGCATGCAAGATACACGAAAGAGTCGCTCGGCGAGGACCTCGTGTTCCGCGCCGCGCCGGCGATCGTGGGAGGTCGCGAGCTCCGCCACCACGAGGCGGACGCGGGCAGCCAGGAAGGCGAGCTCGAGCACGGCGCGACGCCGACCGGCGGCTACAACAACTTCCAGGGCCGCTACGCGATCCGGCATCCGTGGGGCGGTCCGATCACGTGCAAGGAGCCGCATCGCGGTCACTGGGGCGGACCGCCCCTCGGCGATCCGGCGCGCGCGGGAGGCTCCGGCCCGAAGCCGGCGAAGGACCTCGCGTTCGTGCCGCGCGACGCGCCGCTCGCGTCGTTCTTGCGCTCCGACATCAGCGAGCTCGGCGCGAAGGCCGAAGGCGCGAAGGTCTCCGTCGTCATGCCGCCGCCGGGGACCTCGGCGAGCGCGCCGCCCGCGACCTCGACGACGCCCGCACCCTCGAGCAGCGCCGCGCCGGCCACCGCTCCGCCGCGCTCGGGGTGTGGCTGCGAGACGACGCCCGCGCCGGTCGGAGGCGGGCTCGCGGCGCTCGCGGGGCTCTTCGCGCTCGGCGCGCGACGGAAGACGAGGAAAGGAGCGACGAAATGAAACGTTGGTGGGGGGCGCTCGCGCTCGTCGGGCTCGTGACGGCGGCGCGCGCAGACGCGTTCTGCGGCTTCTACGTGAGCGGCGGCGACGCGAAGCTCTACAACAACGCGACGCAGGTCGTGCTGATGCGCGAGGGCACGCGCACCGTGCTCTCGATGGCGAACAACTACGAGGGCCCGCCCGAGAACTTCGCGATGGTCGTGCCGGTGCCGGTCATCCTCCAGAAGGAGAACGTGAAGACGCTCCCGAAGGCGCTCTTCGACAAGATCGACCAGCTCGATGCGCCGCGCCTCGTCGAGTACTGGGAGCAGGATCCGTGTCCGAAGCCGCCGCGGTTCGAGGAGTCGGACAAGAACGCGGTGCCGGCGCCCGTCGCGATGGCGCCGGCGCCCTCGCGTCCGGCGAGCGCGAGGGATCTCGGCGTGCGGATCGAGGCACAGTTCACGGTCGGCGAGTACGAGATCGTGATCCTGAGCGCGAAGGACGCGTCCGGCCTCGACACGTGGCTGAAGCAGGAGAAGTACACGATCCCCGACGGCAGCACGCCGTACTTCCGGCCCTACGTCGCGGCCGGCAGCAAGTTCTTCGTCGCGCGCGTGGATCAGTCGAAGGTGACGCGAGACGCGAAGGGCAACACGACGCTCTCGCCGCTACGCTTCCACTACGACTCGGAGCAGTTCTCGTTGCCGGTCCGCCTCGGCCTCGTGAACTCGAAGGGGACGCAGGACCTCATCGTCCACATCCTCGCGAAGAACCAGCGCTACGAGGTCGCGAACTATCCGAACGTCACGATCCCGACGAACCTCGACGTGTCCGAGAAGGCGCGCAACGAGTTCGGCTCGTTCTACGCCGCGCTCTACGACTCGACGCTCGCGAAGAGCCCGAAGGCGGTCGTCACGGAGTACTCGTGGTCGGCGGCTACTTGCGATCCCTGCCCGGGCCCGGTGCTCACGGACAGCGACATCGTCACGCTCGGCTACGACGCGATCGTGCCGCCGCCGGAGCCGGGGTCGGACGACGACAGCGACGTCGACTCGGGCGACTGCACGACGCCCTTCTATTTCGACGCGCAGGGGATGAAGCACTACAAACCGCAGTGCCTCGGCGGCGCGCCGCCCGCCCCGCCGAAGCCCGTCGCCGTCCCGAAGCGCCCGACTCCGCGCCCCTCGCGCGCTCCGTCGTACATGCCGATGTCGAACGGCGGCTTCACGCTCACGCGACTCCATGCAAGATACACGAAAGAGGCGCTCGGCGAGGACCTCGTCTTCAAGGCCGCGCCGCCCATCGTCGGCGGGCGCGAGGTGATGGCGCCCTCCAACGACCCCGCCGCGCCCTCGCAGCTCGAGCACGGCGCGCGTCCCGACTCGACGAACAACTTCCAGGGCCGCTACGCGATCCGCCATCCGTGGACCGGGCCGATCGAGTGCAAGAACCCGCGCCGCGGCGTCTGGGGTGGACCTCCAGCGGGCGTCACGACCGAGCCCGGCGCGGGCGGAACGAAGCCAGCGAAGGACCTCGCGTTCGTGCCGCGCGACGTGCCGCTGCCGGCCTATCTGCGGAGCGAGGTCCCCGAGCTCGGCATGAAGCCGGCGGGCGCGTCGGTATCGGGTGTCGGTCCGAGCGGCGCGACCCCACCGCCGGAGGCGCCCGCCCCCAAGCGAAGCGCGTGTGGCTGTGACGTGAGCCCCGCGGGCACGAGCGGCGCGCTCGCCGCGCTCGCAGGCCTCGCCGTTCTCGTCGTGCGGCGCCGGAGGCGATCATGAAGAACGCCCTCCTCTTCTATGTGGTTCACCGAGGTCGCACCGCAAAATCCGGGCAAACCCACGGGAATCGCACAACTTCTCCACAGAATCCCGGCGGGGCTGACTCTTGAACCGCGGCCCGGGGTCCTCTAAGCGTCGGGCATCGTGTCGGAAGTGGACCTGAACGAGCGCCCACAGGCCCCCGGGACACCCGAGGGGAAGGGCGGCTTTCCGGTCGTCCTGCCGACGTTCGAGGGGCCGCTCGATCTCCTGCTTCACCTTTGTCAGAAGCACGAGCTCGACATCCTCGACATCCCGATCGGCTTCGTCACGGAGAAGTACCTCGAATACATCTCCGTGATGCAGCTCCTCGATCTCGACGTCGCGAGCGAATACCTCGTGATGGCGGCGACCCTCGCGCACATCAAGTCGAAGATGCTGCTCCCGGCGCCGCCGCCGGGTCAGGAAGACGACGTCAACGCCGAGGAAGAGGATCCGCGCGAGGCGCTGATCAAGCGGCTGCTCGAGTACCAGAAGTACAAGGCGGCGGCCGAGGACCTCCAGTCGCGCGGCGTCGCCGGCCGCGACATCTTCCTTCGCGGCTCGTCGATCGAGGAGGCGGTGCAGACCGGGCTCCCGCCGCTCGCGCAGGTCCCGCTCTTCTCGCTCGTCGAGGCGTTCCAGGCGGTGCTCGA
The DNA here is from genome assembly GCA_046351255.1 of Labilithrix sp. Taxonomy (GTDB): domain Bacteria; phylum Myxococcota_A; class Polyangia; order Polyangiales; family Polyangiaceae; genus Labilithrix. The sequence goes on along the minus strand of JAXLYU010000015.1, from coordinate 50,815 downwards.
GAAGAGCAAGGTGAAGCTCACGCACGACATCGTGCACGAGCGCATCACGCTCGCCGACCGCATCAACGAGCTCGTCGACCTCCTGCGCGTGAAGCGCCGCATGACCTTCGAGGAGTTCTTCGACGGAGCGACGACGAGGTTCGATCTCGTCATCACGTTCCTCGCTCTCCTCGAGATGACGAAGCTGCGGATGACGCGGCTCTTCCAGGCCGATTTCAACTCGCAGATCTACGTGGAGTTCTGTGCGCAAGTGACGGGCGACGACGAGACGCAGGAGACCCCTCCGCCGAGCGACGAGGAAGCGGAGGCACCGGCCGAGCACGACTCGGACAAGACCATCATCGATGCGGCGCCGCCCGAGATCGATGACCTGCTCGCGCCGGACGAGGAGTCCGCGCGCGACCTGCACGCGAACGACGCGGAAGAGGTGTCGCCGCATTCCTCTCTCACGGCGGAGTTCGTGATGCCACCGGGCGGCCTCGCGGACCTCGCGCCCGAGAGCGAGCAGATCACCCGCGAGATGGTCGCGCCCGCCGAGGCGGTGGCGGCCGCGTTCCCCGACGACGAGGCCGGCACCAACAAGACCGCGACGGTGGCGGAGGCGGGCTCCGAGGCCGACATGCTCCTCGCCTCGCTCGGATCGGACGGGGTGAGCCCCGCCTCGCAGAGCGATCCGCCGATGACGGAGGACGAGCCGGCGCCGATCTCGCAAGACGTGCCGCCGCTCGACGACGAGCCAGGAGACGGATCGACGTGAGCAAGCGGAAGAAATCCGCGCGCGAAGTCGAAGCGCCGCCGCCCGCGCCCGAGCCGATCGCCGACGAGGTCGTCGTCGAGGAGCCGCCGCCGCCTCCCCCGCCCGCGCCGCCCGAGCCCGGGCCGGAGCCCGAGTCGCTCGAGCAGTTCGCGCGCTCGAAGGGACGGAAGAAGAAGACCGCGGCCGCCAAGCGCGACGTGGTCGAGGAGGTGATCTCCGCCGCTCACGAGAGCGAGCCGGCGATCCGCGCCGCCGAGACGGTCGAGGACGACCTCCGCAGCGAGGTGGCCGAGCTCGACGTCGAGATGACGGTCAACGTCGCGGGCGACCTCCTGGACCTCCCCGGTCGCGACGACCTCGACGAGCCGACGATCAACGTCGAGGGTGACGAGCTCTCCCAGGTCGACAAGGTCATCGACCAGCGCCGCCACGTGCGCGGGGCGCTCGAAGCGCTCGTGTTCGCGAGCGACGTGCCGATCAAGACGAAGGACCTCGCGAAGCTCGTCCAGGCGCCGGCGAAGCAGGTCGAGGAGCTGCTCGAGGAGCTCCAGACGGAGTACGCCACGCGCGGTCTTCGTCTGGAAGAGGTCGGCGGCGGCTGGGTGTTCCGCACCAGCGCGGACTATTCCGCTTACGTGCGAGATCTCCGCAAGGAGCGCCCGGTTCGGCTCTCACGCGCACAGGTCGAGACGCTCGCCATCATCGCGTATCGCCAGCCGGTCACGCGTCCCGAGATCGACGACGTCCGCGGCGTCGACAGCGGCCCCGTGCTCAAGCTCCTCCTCGAGCGCGACCTCGTCCGTATCCTCGGCAAGCGCGACGAGGTCGGGAGGCCCATCATCTACGGCACCACGCCCGCCTTCCTCGAGTTCTTCGGCCTCAACTCGCTGAAGGACCTGCCCACGCTGCGCGAGTTCACGGAGCTCACGGACGAGTCGCGCGAGAAGTACGAGGAGGAGCTCGGCGAGATGGCGATCCCGCCGGAGCCCGAGCCGGCGCCCGCGCCGCCGCCGCCCGTCGATGACGCCAAGCGCGCGGAGTACGAGAGCTACGAGGGCGACGACGAGCTCCCGTCGGACGACGATCCCACGGAGCTCAATCGCCGGCCCGACACGCTCGTCGACGAGGCGGAGCTCAACAACGAGCCCGACGACGAGGACGACGACGACGACGACGACGACGACGACGACGAGGACGACGACGACGACGACGAGGACGAGGACGACGACGACGACGAGTGAGCGTCAGCTCTCGTCTTTGGGGTCCGGATAGCCGCTCGCGAGCTTCATCACGTCGTCGCGCAGCTTCTTGTGCGCGACGAGCTTGCGGACGAGCTCCCAGAGCTGAGGATCGGCGAGGACCTTCATCGGGGCGTCGCCCTTGGTCTTCTTCGGGATGGCGGCGGGGCCCTTCGCGCGGAGGGCCTCCATCTTGTCGACGTAGGGCTTCGTCGCGAAGAGGTCGCCCTTCTCCCATGCGAGGACGGTCGCCTGCTCGATGCCGAGCGCCTGGGCTAGCTCCTTCGCCGTGCAGGCGAGGTCTTTTCGCAGGGACTTGATGTCGTCCGGGCTCACGCGCGGAACGATAGACCAAGTGCTACGATTCCGGCACTTCCCTTGCGCTCCCGGGTTCGGTTTGGCTTCGTTGCGCTCGCGCTGGCGGCGGCGGTCGTCGTCGAAGCCGCATGCGGCGACGATGAGGGCGGCGGCACCGAGCTCGAGGAGCCCACCGACAGCGGGCCGCCTCCGATCCGCGCCGACGCACGGACGAGCGGCCCCGACGCCGAGGCCCCCGGCTCGACGATACGCCTCGCCCACCTCGCGGCGGAGAGCGGCCCCATCGACTTCTGCTACCAGGAGGCGCGCGCCGGCACGTTCGTGGGCCCAGTCCTCGGCGGCCCGAAGCTCGCGAAGCCGGACGCAGGGCCCCTGGACGCGGGGTCCGTCGGTGACGCCGGTGACGCCGGCGACGCCAGCGACGCCGGGATCGCAGACGCCTCGAGCGACGAGGACGCCGACGCGGGCGACGCCTCGACGCCCGCGCTCTCGTCGCTCGCCTTCGGCGCCGTCACGAAGTACCTGGTGCTCCAGAGCTCGGGCCCGATGACGATCGCGATCGTCGAGGGCGGCGCCACGTCTTGCGCGAGCCCGATCGCGACGGGCGACGTCACGCTCGATCCGGGCAAGCTCTCCACGGTGGCGGTGTTCTCGCGTCCGGGCGACGGCGGCGCTCCGGCGCTCGAGGTGGCCGCCTTCACGGACGATCGCACGACCGCCGGCGACACCATCCGCGTGCGCGTGATCCACGCCGCCCTCGGCACGAGCTATGCGCAGCCCGAGGGCGCGCTGGCCGCCCGCGCGAGCGCGGCCAAGACGACGGTGCTCACCGACCGCGTCGAGCCGCGACGCGCGGCGACGGAGTCGGAGGCGGTGCAGGTCGACGCGCTCGGCTACGTCACCGCCCCTCCCATCCCGCCGCCAGCCTCGATCGCCATCGGCGCGGCCCCGACCGACGGCGGCGCCGACGCCGGCTTCGAGCCCTGGCTCAGCAAGGCCGACGACCTCGGGCTCAGCGGCGGTTCCTTGCACACGGCATTCATCCTCCCTCCCGCGAGGACGTTCACCGCCGCGGGCGTCGACGCGGCCGCCCCGCGCAAGGGCGCCTTCCGCGTCCTCTGGTGCGCCGACACCACGACGGAAGGCGACCGCACCACCTGCGCGTGGGTTCGCTGACGACGCTCAACGCATCGTCGTCGGTTCATCTGTCCCGCGTTCGGGCAGGTCGGGTCGTCGTCGATCTTGTAGGCGAAGAGCTTCGTCTCGAGCTCCGCGGAGCCGCTGCCCTTCCACGCGATGCGCCCGGAGGGGATGATGGTGCACTGGCGCGGCACGTTCGGGACGTGCGAGCACGTGCCCGAGTCGCCCACGAAGGACGTATCGCCCTCCTTGTCGCAGTCGAAGGTGTACCACTTGGTCGGCTGACCGTTCGTCGCGAGCTCCTGGCGCTTCATCTTGCGCGCCGCGCATCACCCTGATGGGCGGGCCGCCTCAGCCCGCGCCGGCGACGGTCATGCGGCCGACGCGGATGGTCGGGGCGGCCGTCGCGGTGCGGAGGTCGAGGTCGGACCCGAGCGCGTCGATGCGCTTGTAGAGCTCGTCGATGTTGAGCGAGATCGTGACCTCGCTCACCGGGTAGGCGAGCTCGCCGTTCTCGATCCAGAAGCCGGCCGCGCCGCGGGAGAAGTCGCCCGTGACGGCGTTGAAGCCGAAGCCCATCATCTCCGTGACGTAGAGGCCCTGCTTCGTGCCCTTCACGATCGACTCGTTCGTGTCGGTGCCGGGCTGCAGGATGAAGTTCGTGGTGCTGCACGAGACGCCCGCGGAGCCGCCGCGCGCCGCGTTGCCCGTGCTCTTGCGACCGAGCTTGCGCGCCGAGTAGCTGTCGCAGAGGTACGTCTTGAGGATGCCCTTCTCGACGACGACGTTCTTGCGCGACGCGAGGCCTTCGCCGTCGTACGGGCGTGAGCCGGGCGCGCGCTTGATGAGCGGATCGTCGACGACGGTGACGAGGTCCGACGCGACCTGCGTGCCCTCGCGGCCGATGAGGTAGCTCGACTTGCGCCAGATCGAGCTGCCCATGATGCAGCCCGCGAGCATGCCCAGGATGGAGCGCGCGGTGTCGGGATCGAAGACGACCGGGAACTCGCCCGTGGCCACGGACTTCGCGCCGAGCTTGCGGAGGGTGCGGCGCGCCGCTTCCTCGCCCACGCTCTTCGGATCGTCGAGCTCGTCGAGGAACCGCTTCGCGGTCCAGTGGTAGCCGCGGCGCTTCTTTCCTCCGTCGTCCTCGGCCACGGGGACGACGCTGAGCGACTGGTAAGAGCCCTTGTAAGCGGCGCGGAAGCCGCTCGAGAGGACGATCGCCGCCCCGCCGGCGGTACGGCTGAACGTGGCGCCCTCGCTGTTGGAGATGCGCTTGTCGAAGTCCTGCGCCGCCTTCTCGCCGATCTTCGCGGTGGCGATGGCCTGCGCCGCGTCGACGCCGCCGCCTTTCGGATCGAAGAGATCGAGCTCGGGGGCGTCGGCCGGGTTCGTCGGCGGCTCGTCGGCGGGGCCCGCGAACGGATCTTCCTGCGAGAGCTCGACGAGCTCGAGGGCGTCCGCGACGAAGCGCTGGATGCCCGCCTCCGTGAGGTCGCTCGTGGAGGTGGTCGCGACCTGCTTGCCCTTCATCACGCGGAGGCCGGCGGAGCGGTGCGCCGCCTCTTCCACGAGCTCGGGCTTGCCGAGGCGCACGCGCGCGGAGAGCTCGGCGCCCGAACGAAGGAGGCATTCGGCGACGGTGGCGCCGCCCTTGGTGGCCATGCCGATGATGCGATCTCCGAGGGCGAGCAGCTCATCGAGCTCGGCGTCGACACGTGAAGTCATATGAAGGAAGCGTAGCAGGCTTCACGCGCCTGGGTGGGGCACGTTCGACCGGGGTTCGAGCCTCCTCACGCCAGAGTTACGGCCACCGGTAAGGCTCGAGCGGAGCGTCCAGCGGCGCACGTGTGAGGCGATTCGCGAAGGTGCTGAGCGTGTACGTCGCGATGCCCACCACCACATCGAGCGCATGCCGTGCGTCAAACCCAGCCGCAGCGAACGCAACGCGATCGGCGTCGCTCACGTCGCCATGCGTGGCGAGCACCGCGACCGTGAAAACGCGGAGCGCCTCGAGCCGCGCGTCGGGCACCGGCGCCCCACGACGCAGCGCGCCGATCGCCGCGTCACCGAGCACCTCAACCGCCATCCGGGAGTGCAGCGCGACGCAGTAGTGACACGCGTTCGTCGTCGCCGGGATGGGGTGTGATCTTCGAACTTCATCTTCACGCCATCCTTCATCAAGTTGTCAATGCAACCATTCGCACGAGAAAACGACCTACACGTCCAGGTTCGAGAAGATGCGCTGCAGCGTGGCGCGCGTGATCTCGAGATCGCGCTCGGGGATGTCCTCGACCATCTGCCCGACGAGGCGCTTCGCCACCGGCACGAGCTTCGGCTTCAGCTCCCGTGCCGCGGGGGTGAGGAAGACGAGCTTCGCGCGTGCGTCACCCTCCGTCGTGCGGCGCTCCACGAGCCCGGACGCCTCGAGGGCATCGATCATCCGGCTCATCGTGGGCTTGTCGCGGAAGGTGGACTCGCACAGGTCGGACTGGGTGCGACCGTCGCGTTCCCACAAGCGCACGAGGACGCCCCATTGCTCCGGCGTCAGCTCGATGCCCTTCTCCCGGAACGCGCGGTACATCGCGTTGCGCTGCGCCTGGTAGACGCGGTGCACCCAGAACGCGAGCGCGTTGTCGAGCCGGATGCCGTCGCCCACGAACTGGTCCCGCATGGCGTTCACCCTAGCGCAATTAGTTGTCAATGCAACCGTTGCGAGGTCATGCCCATGGCGCGACCATGGCGCGATGCTCAAAGGTGCGTTCGCCGTCGCCGCCGTCTGGATCGCCGTGGTGGCACCGAGCACGTCGCTTCCACCCGGAGAAGCGCCACTGGCTCCTGCAGCGGCGGCCTGCACCCCCGCGGAGAAGTGCTGCAAGGTCTGCGACGTGGGCCAGGCCTGCGGCAAGACGTGCATCTCGAAGAGCAAGACGTGCCACGTCGGCCGCGGCTGCGCGTGCAACGCGTCCGAGGTCTGCAGGGCGAACGAGTAGCGGCTCAGCGCCAGGAGAGCCGCGGCTCACGTGAGCGACGCGAGATACTCCGCGATCTGCGGGAGCGGGAGCACCTTCTGAGGGATCCCCGCGCGCACGGCGGCGCCCGGCATGCCGTACACGACGGCGGTCTCCTGAGACTCCGCGACGACGATGCCCCCCGCGTCGCGGATCGCCCTCGCGCCTTCCACGCCGTCGTCGCCCATGCCGGTGAGAATGACGCCCACCGCGCGCGCCCCCACCGTCGCGGCCACGCTCTTGAGGAGGCGATCCGCGCTGGGGATGTACTTGTCGTCGGGCTTCGGCGCGGCGACGACGAGCTGGAGCTCCGTCCCGTTCTGCTGGAGCTCCATGCACTGGCGTCCCGGGCAGACGAAGCCCGTGTTCTTGCCGACGCGGTCGCCGTCTTGCGCCTCGCTCGTGCGCACGGAGCCCTTGCGATCGAGTCGCTCGGCGAACGTGCGGGTGAACTTGTCCGGCATGTGTTGAGCCACGACGAAGCCCGCGGTCGTGTTCCGGGGGATCTTGCCGAAGATCTCGAGGAGCGCGGACGGCCCGCCCGTCGAGCTGGCGATCGCGACCACGTTCTTCGGCGCCACGTACGGCATCGACGCGCGGAGCGCCGCGGCCGACTCGGGCGGGAGCGAGCCGGAGCTCGGACGATCGGGGAAGCCGGAGAGCGAGGGTGGCTTGCGCGAGCTCGGCCCGGAGGCGGGGCCGCCGCTCGCGAACGCGTTCGCGCGCAGCTGGCGGACGACGAGCACCTTCTCGAGGATCTGCTGCTTGAGATCGGACGCGTCGGGCGAGATCTGCGCCGTCGGCTTCGCCACGAAGTCGAGCGCGCCGAGCTCCAGCGCCTTGAAGACGTTCTCTTTTTGCGCGTACGACGAGACGACGATCACGGGCGTCGCCTGCTTCGCCATCAGGATGCGGAGGAACGTGAATCCGTCCATCCGCGGCATCTCGAGGTCGAGGGTGATGACGTCGGGCTTCAGCATGGTGGCCATGCGAAGCGCCTCCTCGCCGTCGGCCGCTTTGCCGACGATCTCGACCTCCGAGTGATTCTGGAAGACCTCCTGGATGGTGCGACGGTTGTAGGCCGAGTCGTCGACCACCATGAGCCGGATGGGCGGAGCCGTCATGCGATGGCACTCATTTGGGGCTCGGCGGATTCACGGCAGGCTTCCTGTACACGAGGTCTTCTTTCAAATGTAACAGCTCGAAGGCGGTCGACACATTCAACAGTGATTCCGCGTGTCCGAGCAAGAGCACGCCGCCAGGGACGAGCTGTTCGTAGAACATGTCGATGACGCGCTTTCGGGCCGCGGCATCGAAATAGAGCACCACATTTCGGCAGAAGATGACGTCACACTTCCCGACGAGGTGCGTGCGCTCCTCATCGAGGAGGTTCATCTGGGCGAAGTGGCAGAGCGAACGCGCCGCAGACGCCACCGCGCTCTTCCCCTGCTCCTGCTCGCCCCGCGCTCCGGGCACGGACGGAAGGAACCACCGACTGCGGAGCTCGTCGCTCGTCACGCGGAAGGACGCGCTCCCGTAGACCCCGCGCCGGGCGGCGGCGATGCACTTCTTCGAGAGATCCGACCCGTGCACGCGGATCTCCCAGTCCGCGAGCGGCTGGAAGAGGCCGGAGTCGAGGATCAGCATCGCGATCGTGTACGCCTCTTCCCCCGTCGAGCACCCGGCGCTCCAGATCTGGATGCGCTTGCGTTCCTTCTTCGCGAGGACCGGCAGGAGCTCCTGCTGGAACGCGCGAAGCTGGTAGTCCTCGCGGAAGAAGTAGGTCTCGTGCGTCGTGAGGAGCTCCGCCGCCTCGTCCCACTCCTCGGCGCCGAGGGGGTTGTACTTGAGGAACTGGTAGTAATCGGCGAACGAGCCGAGGCCGCGCACCCCGAGACGCTCGCGGAGCCGTCGCTCGAGCGACGAGCGCAGCTCGGGACCGAAGAAGAGGCCCAGTCGCTCGCTGATGAGATCGCGCAGCAGCCGATATTCCTCGAGCCGCAGCGGGACATCGCCAGCGCGCGCGATCGGACCAAAACGACGCGGCTTCATGCGCGCGCCGCCAGGGCCTCCATGATCGCGCGGCGCACGTCGGCGCTGCGTTCGCGGTCGAGGCGCATGCGGAGCAACGACTCACCCTCCCCGCTCTGACCGAGCAGCTCCGCCGCGTGCTTGCGGACCGACTCCGACGCGTGCTCGAGCGCGGCCGCCAGCGCCGCGATGGCGCGCTCGTCGCCGATCTTGGCGATCTCGCCGAGCGCGAGCTTCACCACCTCGTGATCGGGATGGTCGGTCGCGCCGAGCAGCGCCTCCACGCGTCCCTCGAGAGCGGCGATCGCGCCGGCCGCGATCGATGGCTCGGGCGAGCGCAGGAGCGGCCGCGCCGCCGCGAACGCGCGCTCGGGATCCGCGTCGCGCAGCGCGCGGAGCACGGTGGCGAGGCGCATCGGATCCTTCGTGGTGGCGGCGAGCGACGCGAGCTGCTCCGAACGTCCGAGCCGGCCGAGCGCGCGGATGGCGGCGAGCGCGACGACCGCCTCCTCGTCCGCGAGCGCGATCGAGACGGCGCGCGCCGCCTCGTGCGCCCAGATCGCTTCGGTATTGCCCTTCGGCTTGATGCTCACCGGCGGACGCGAGATGGGCGACCCGGAGGCCGACTTCTGCGGCTCGGGGGGGACCGTCCCGCCCACCGCCGCGAGCGCGTCGATCGCCGCGCGGCGCACCGCGGCCTCGCGATGCGTGAGCGCCGTCTCGAGACGCGTCACGTCGCCGTCGGCGAGCGCGCGAACGCGGGCGAGGGCCTCGAGGGCGATGCACGCCGCGAGCGAGTCGTCCTCGCCGAGCGCGCCGAGGAGCGCGCGCGCGGCTTCGGGCTCCCGCTGCGCGATCGCCAAGAGGGCGCCCTGCGCCGCGGACGCCACGCGCGGGTCTGCGCTGCGAACGTGCTTCGCGGTCGGCGGGAGATCGAGCGCCTGTCCCACGATGGCGAGGCTCTTCAGCGCCGGCACGACCACCTCGGGCGAAGGATCGAGCGCCGCCTCGCGCACCGCCGCGAGCGGCTCCGCGGCGGGGACGCCGAGCGCGGGCAGCATCGAGATCGTCGCCCCGCGGAGCGACGGCGCGGCCGTCTTGCCGGCCTCGATCAGCGGTCCGAGCGCGTCCTGGCCGAAGAGCTGGAGCGCCGCCTCTGCGCGATCCGCGATCGCGTCGTCGCCGAGCGCGTCGGCGATGAGCGCGACGTCGTCCGGATCGCGGAGCAACCCGAGCGCCAGGATCGCCGCGCCCCTCGCCTCGGTGTCATCGACGGCCGCCGCGAGCTCCCGCACCCGCGCGTGCGCCGGCTTCGATGCGCGAAGCATCTTCACCGCCACGTCGAGCGGCTCGGGCTCGTCCCACCCTTCCTCGAACGATCGGCCCAGCGCCACGAGCGCGTCACGCGAGAGCGTCGCGTGCGGATCGCCCACCGCCTCTGCCATCACGACGAGGGCGCGCGGCGTCACGTTGCCGGCCGCGGCCGCGATCGCCGAGCGCCGGAGCAGCGGATCGGCGAGGAGCGGCTCGAGCCGGCTCCACGGCACGGTCGCGTCGAGCGCGCGCAACGACGCGAGCGCCGCCACCCGCACCCCCGCGTCTTCGCGCGCGAGCAGCTCCGCGAGCGCGGCCTCCGCCACCTCGCGCGCCTCGTCGCCCGCGAGGTCCGCCCTGCCGAGCGCCTCCGCGCACGCGACGACGACGTTCACGTCCTCGTCGTTCAGGTTGCGCGCGATCGTCTTCATCCCGGCGAGCGTCGGAGCGCCTGCGAGGACCTCGATCGCGAGCTTCCTGCCGTCGGCGTCGAGGCGACCGAGGGCGTCGATCGCGCCCGGCACCGCGTCCGGTCCGATCTGGATGAGCGCCTCCACGGCGGCGTTGCGGAGGCCGATGTTGTCTCGCTCCGCCAGCGCGCGCGCCACCGCGAAGACCACCGCCGTGCGCGGCTCGATCTTCGCCGCGACCGCGGTGGCCTCCTTGCGGACGCGCCAGTCCTCGTCCCCGAGCGCGAGCACGAGGAGCTCCGACGACTCCGGCGCCGGCAGGCCCGGGATCTCCTGTGTCGCGCGGCGGCGGACCTCCGGCTCTGCGTCCGACAGCTGCGTCCGAACGCGAAGGGCCGTCATCCGCTCACCGGCAGGCTGTTCTTGATGGCCACGTCCGTGAGCGCGCCGAAGACGCGCGCATCGAGGACGAAGACCAGTCGCTTGCCGAGCGTCGTGACGCCTTCGATCCCGCGCTCCGCGTCGCCGATGCCGAGGGGCGGCGCGGGGCGGAGCTCGCCGCCCGCGAGGCCGAAGACCTCGCTCACGGAGTCGACGATGAGCGCCGCGTAGCGAGCGCCACCGAGCTGCCCGACGTCGAGGACGATCCACTTCGTCTTCCGCGACAGCGCCACCGCCGGCAACCCGAAGCGCTCGCGCAGGTCGATGACGGGCACGACCTCGCCGCGGTAGTCGGCGACGCCTTTCACCGCGTGCGGCGCGCGCGGGAGGTCCACGACCGGCAACGGATTCACGATCTCGCGCACGACGTCGATGCGAACCGAGTACATCACGTCGCCGACGAGGAAGCCGACGAGGTCTTTCGAGGGGTCATGCCGGTGTCGGGGCATTCATGTCCTCATTGCGCGAAGATCGGCGCCAGATCGATGAGCATCAGCACCGGACCGGACGTGTTCCCCGCGGCCGAGCCCGGGCGACCGATGCCGACGACGTGAGGCGCCTGCTCGGAGCCGAGCACGGTGGGCGGCTCGATCTCCGTGTCCATCAGGCGATACACCTGGAGGACCTCGTCGACGAGGAGGCCGATCTCCTCGTCGATCGCGTCGACGAGCAGGATGCGGTTCTTCTTCCGCAGCCCCGTCTCGACCGCCATGCGCCGCTCCGTCAGCCTGAAGCGGCGCTTCAGGTCGAGCACGACGATGAGGCGACCGCGCACGCTCATGACACCGACCACGTCGGGATCGGCCCGCGGCACCTCCGTGATCGGGAGCGGCTTCAGGATCTCGACGATGTTGCTGATCTCGATCGCGTACGCCTCGCCGCCGAGCGAGAACGCGAGGTACTCGGCGCGCTTGCCCGCCTCGTCTGCGCGTTGCATCGCGGAGCGGACCTCGCCGCGCCAAGCCATCGCCGTCTTGTCCATCATGCCGCGGTGGTTTGGTGTCCGGTCGTGGCGAGGACCTCGCCGATGAGCGCCGCCGCATCGAGGACGAGCCCGACCTGCTGGTTGCCGAGCTCGGTCGCCCCCGCGAGGCCGCGCACCTTCTTGAGCGACTTGCCGAGCGCCTTGATGACGATGTCTTGCTGGCCGATGAGGCGATCGACGACGAAGCCCACGCGGCGATCGGCGACCGCCGCGATGACGACGTAGCCCTTGTTGCGGCTGCCGCGGACGGCAGGCATCTCCGGCGTCTTTCCTTCGTCGGTGAACCAGATGCCCGGCCGGTGGCCTTCGAGCTGGAACACCTTCTGGAGGCGCGAGATCGGGAGCGTGGCTCCGCGCTGCGTCATCACCTCGCGGCCCTCGAAGGTGCGCACCACGCTCTCGTCGAAGACGATCGCCTCCTCCACGGTCGCGAGGGGCATGCAGAAGGTGCGGCCCGCCACCTCGACGATCAGCACGCTGATGATCGCGAGCGTGATCGGCAGCGTGATCGTCATCTTCGTGCCGATGCCGACGTCGCTCGTGATGTCGACGACACCGCCGAGCTTCGAGATGTTCGTGCGGACGATGTCCATACCGACACCGCGGCCAGAGAGCGAGGTCGCCTCCTCCTTCGTGGTGAAGCCGGGACGGAAGACGAGCGCGAGGATGTCCTTGAGGCCCATCTCGCGGGCCTCGTTCTCGTCGACGACGCCCCGCTTCATCGCGACGTTGAGGATCACCTTCGGATCCATGCCGCGGCCGTCGTCCTCGACCTCGATGACGACGTGATTTCCCTTCTGGAAGGCGTTGAGCGCGATCGTGCCCACGGCGGGCTTCTGCACGCGCATGCGCTCGTCGCGATCCTCGATGCCGTGATCGATCGCGTTGCGGATCATGTGCATGAGCGGGTCCGAGAGCTCCTCGACGATGAGCTTGTCGATCTCGGTCTCGGCGCCGGTGACGACGAGGTTCACCTGCTTGTCGTGCTCGCGAGAGATCTGCCGCACGATGCGCGCGAGCTTGTCGAAGACCTGCCCGAGCGGGACCATGCGCACCTCGAGGATGCCGTTCTGCATCTGGGCGAGGTGGCGATCGAACGAGCGATGAAGCCGCGTGAGCTGCGTGAAGAGCTCGCGCATCTCGCCGGTGGCGCGCACGCGCTCCGCGAGGCGTGAGACGTTCGAGCGCACGATCGCGAGCTCGCCCACGATGTTCATGAGGTGGTCGAGCTTGCGAATGTCGACGCGCACCGTCTGCGTGACGCTGCGAAGCGTGAGCTCGCGCTCTTGCGCGTTCGCGTTGACGACGCCCGGCGGGCCCGCGGGCCTCGGGGCCGGGATCGACGGCGCGAGCGGCGGCGGCGGGAACGAGCCCGTCGCGCCGAGCTGCGGGATCCCCGGCGGCGGCCGCGAGGTGCGGAGGCCCTCCTCCTCGTCCAGCTGATCCGTCTCGCGCCCGGCGGGCAGATAGGGATCCGGGGGCGGCAGCTCCGACGGTAGGCTCGGATCCGATCCGATGTTCCCGACGGGCGGCCGCATGCTCTCGCGCACGGGCGGCGCCGGGCCGCGACGCGCGACCTCCTCGACGGTGACGTTCGGCGCCGCGACCGCGTTCGCGAGCGTCGCCAGCGGCTCGCGGCTCGCGACGAGGATCTCGAGCTCGACGCTCTCCGGATCGATGCCCTCGCCCGCGGTGGGGAGGAACGTGATGATCTCGCCGTGCGGCCGTGTCTTCGCCTTGAGACCGTCGAGCGCGGAGTCGATCGTCGCGAGCTGGAACTGCACGCGCATCCGGTAGAGCGACAGGCCGTTCTGGAGATTCGTGCGGAGGCGATGCTCCTCGTACTCGGTGAGCACGCCGAGGAGCCCCGGATCGAGCTCGTAGCGCTGCATCGGGCTCGGGCCGCCGCCCTTCTGTGGCGCGACCTGCGCGAGCGCGCCGAGGAGGGCCTTGACCTCGGCTGCCGGCTCGGGCGCGTCCCCCTTCGCGGCTCCGAGGATCTGACCGTAGAGGTCGACGGCGCGGAAGAGGAGATCGAGGACCTGCGCCGTGAGATCGATGCGGCCGAGGCGGAGATCGTCGAGGACCTCCTCGAGCTCGTGGGAGAGGCCCGACATCATCGCCGCGCCGAAGAGACCGGAGAGGCCCTTCAGCGTGTGCACGGCGCGGAACACGTCGTTGATCAGCTCGGCGTCGTTGCCACCGCGGCGGGAGACCTCGTCGAGGGCGAGGAGATCGCGGGACAGGCCTTCGACGATCTCCTGGGCCTCGGAGAAGAACTCCTCGCGAGCCTTGTCGCCCGAGTCGCCGCCGCCGCCGCCCCGCTGCTCAGCCATCGACTCCCGCTCCCAGCAGCTTGACGCACGCGCCGCGCAGGAGCTCGGGCGTGAACGGCTTCGGAACGTACGCGTCGGCGCCGAGCTTCTTGCCGCGCTCCACGTCGCGCTCGGTGGCCTGGGTCGAGATGATGACGAGCGGCGTGGACCGGTACTGCTCGGAGCGCCGGATGAAGTGAATGAGCTCGAGCCCGTTCACGTCCGGCATGTTGATGTCGGTGATGATGAGGTCGTACTTCGAACGCGGCAAAAGGCGCATCGCGTCGAAGCCGCTCTGAGCTTCGGTGACCTCGAACGACGCATCTTCCTCCAGGATCGCTCGGACCAGCGACCGTGTCGAAGCAGAGTCTTCGACCACGAGAATGCGGCGTTTCGTGCCCACGGGAGACGAGCATAACAGGTACACTGAACCCGTGCTCGCACCTCCGAAAACGGCCGCTGCGCTCGTCATCGGCAACGAGCTTCTGAGCGGAAAAGTCGAGGAGGCGAACCTGCCCGTGCTGGCGCGCGCCTTGCGCGGGCTCGGAATCGAGCTTCGCCGCGTCGTGATGGTATTGGACGACATCGACACCATCGCCCGCGAGATGGAGGCGCTCTCCTCCTCGCACGACTGGCTGATCACCTCCGGAGGTGTCGGCCCCACGCACGACGACGTGACGGTCAAGGCCGCCGCCCAGGCGTTCGGGCGCAAGGTCGTCGAGGACCCGGTGCTCGCGAAGATGCTCCGCGAGCACTACGGCGAGCGCTGTACCGCCGGTCACCTGCAGATGGCGCTCGTCCCCGAGGGCGCCGCGCTCGAGTCGCACGAGTCGGTGCGCTGGCCGACGATCCGCGTCGAGAACACGTGGCTGCTGCCGGGCGTGCCCGAGATCTTCCGCATGAAGCTCAACGTCGTCATCGATCGGATCGGCGAGAAGGGCGCCGCCGGGTTCGTGACGCGCGCCGTCTTCACGAAGATGGACGAGGGGGATCTCAAGCCCCTCCTCGACACGATCGTCGATCGATTTCCGGACGTGGGGGTCGGCTCGTATCCGAAGTGGCAAGACCCCTCCTACAAGACGAAGCTCACCTTCGACGGGCGCGACACGCTCCGCGTGGAAGCGGCGCGCGACGCCTTCGTGCAGCTCCTGCCTCCGGGCGAGCCGCAGCGCACCGAGTAGTGCGGCGCCGCACACGCGTCGCGATCGCGGTCGTCGCCTTGCTCGCCGTGATCGGCGGGCACGAGCTGCGCGCCCGTGCGAAGCGCCGGGCGGAGGCGGCGGAGCGCGCGTGGCTCCGGACGGAGCGTGACTCGTACGCGACGGCGGCCTGGGACCACGCGCTCCATCACCGCCGCGAAGCGGCGACGATGGCGCTGCGCGCGGTCGCGCTCGATCACCAGCTTCGCGAGCCTCCCGCCGCGGATCGGCTCGCGATCACGCGCGCGGCGTACGCGACGCGGAGCTGGGCGGAGGCCGCGGGCGCGCCCGCGCTCGTGACGGTCCTCGCGCATGTCCCGGGCCCCCTTCCGGCGCGATTCACGAGCGACGGCGACTTCGCCATCGCGGGCGCGCACGGCGCCACGACCCACGACGGAAAGACCGGCAAGCTCCTGCATTCGTTCGGCGGCGACACGTCGTCCGGCGTCGCCTCCTTCCAGCGCGAGCGCGTGCTCGTGGCGCGGCCGGGCGGCGATCTCGTCGCATG
The DNA here is from genome assembly GCA_046351255.1 of Labilithrix sp. Lineage (GTDB taxonomy): Bacteria > Myxococcota_A > Polyangia > Polyangiales > Polyangiaceae > Labilithrix. The sequence goes on along the minus strand of JAXLYU010000015.1, from coordinate 35,145 downwards.
GAACGCGAACACGGAGGCGTCGATCGGCGAGAACGTGGGCCTGGCGACCTCGCCGGACGACGTGACGTTCGCACGCGACGCGCCCTTCGCCATCGCGTGCCGGGGCGGCGACTGCACCGTCGTCGACGGCGACCTCCGCGAGCGGACGAAGGTGGTGCCCCCGAACGGCATCGTCGCGACGCTCATCGCGCCGGACGGCAAGCACGTCGCGATCGCGGGGCAGGACGGCGGGTGGACCGTGTTCGACGTCGACGCGAAGAAGGCAGTCGTCACGATCTCGAGCGTCGCGTCGCCGCCGCGGGCCTTCCTCACCAACGAGGCGATCGTGGTCGCCCTCGCCGAGACCTCGGTCCTCCACGAGGTCTCCGGCAAGAAGGTCGCGGAGCTCCCGGGGACCGTGGTGCAGGTCTCCGATGACGGCGCCTGGTTGGCCACGGAGAGCCGCGGCCAGCTCCAGTATTTCCGGACCATCACGGGCGGGCGGCGCGGCGGCTTCGAGCTCGGTCCCCGGCAGCGAACGGCGCTCGCGCGCGATGGGCGCCAGGTGGCCGTCCTCGACGAGACCAGGCCCGATCTCGTGGTGCGGGAGACGACCGGCCGCGAGATCGCGACGTTCACCGGTCATGCCGCGCCGATCACGGCCGTGTCCTGGAACGGCGACGGCCGTTACCTCGCCACCGCGAGCCAGGATCGCACGCTTCGCCTCTGGGCGGTCCACGCGGACGAGCACGCCGTCGCGGAGATCGAGGTGGACGAGGTCCCCGACGAGATCCATCTCTCGCGCGACGCGACGCGCATCGTCACGAGCGGTCGCGTCGTGCGCCTCTACGACGTGTCGATCGATGGCGCGATCGCGTCGCTCTGTCGCGCGGCCGAGCCGGAGCCCGCGGTCGAGAAGGTGTGCCGCTGATGAAGTCCCGCTTCGCCATCGGTGCGATGATCGCGATCGGTGTGCTCGCCATCGTCCTGCGGCTGGACGAGCGGGCGGAGAAGTCGCGCGCCGACCTCCGCGACTCGAAGATCGAGCGATCGCTAGCGCTCGCGCCGCAGGGCGGACGCGAGGCGGTGCGGCTCGCGCTGCAAGGCCTGTCGCGACCGCCTACCGCGAAAGAGAAGCGCGCGCTCACGATGGCCACGCAGGCCGCGCGTCGCTTCGCGGAGGAGCTCGTCGTCGAGACGGACGCGGAGGTGCGGGACGCGGCGTGGAGCGAGGACGGCAAGCGCCTCGCGCTCGTCGGCGACGACCTCCGCCTCGTCGACGCCGCGAATGGCAAGGCGCTCGTGAAGGAGAGGCTCCCCGCGAAGGGCCTGTTCGTGCGGTGGAGCGACCACCGCTTGACGATCGTGATGTCGGATCGGGTCGAGGTCCGCGCCGACGACGGGACGTCGAAGCTCGCCCAGCGCGCCATCGGCTCGACGCCGACGCGCGCCTCGGAGGCGGGCGAGCACGTCGCGGCCGGATCGCGCATCACCTCTTCGTTCGTGACGAGCCCCGATGACGCGCGGGTCTACGCGACACACGCGAGCGGCATCGACGTCCTCGACGCCCGCAGCGGCGCGAGCCTCGCCCAGCTCCGGCCGCGAAGCTGGAGCATCGCTCCCTCGGCGTGGCCGCTCGTCTCTCGTGACGGCCAGCGCCTGGCCATCGAGCGCGAGGACCACACGACCGACCTACGCGATCTCGAGACCGGCGCGCAGCTCGATCAGCTCCCGGGGCGCCCGCTCGGGCTCTCGCCGGACGGCAAGCGCATCGTGACCGCGACCGAGCACGAGGCGGTCGCCTGGCGGATCGGCGGCACGGGGCTCGTGCAGCGCGTGCCGGAGCCGGACCAGCCGCTTCCGCCGCGATGGATCCTCGACGGGAGCCGGCCGGTCGCGCTCGAGGACGCGCCGCCGAAGCTCGTACGGCCCGTGGTGTTCGAGCGCGTCGTGATGGGCGAGAGCGAGGGCACGCTCCTCCTCTGGGACCGGGCGACGGGCAAGCGGACGAAGCTCGTCGCGTTCCACGACGTCCCCGTCCGGATCGCGCGCGACGCGCCGTGGGCGGTGGGCTGTACGCGGGATGGATGCGAGTCCGTCGACGCGTCCGGGGTCCGGCGTCCGCTCGCGTCGCCGCGCGGCCGCCCGATCGACCTCGCGCTCTCGAACGACGGAAGACGCGCCGGCCTTCGCATCGAGGCCGACGGCGTGACGAGATGGGCGATCGGCGACGTCGCCACGGGCCGTCTCGAGACGATGCTCCCGGACGCGGCGCGCCTCGTCTTCACGTCGAAGCGCGTGCTCCGCGCCGACCCCGCGAGGACGGTCCTCCATCGCCTGACGGGCGAGGAGGTCCTCGCGATCGACGGCGAGCTCGGCGCGGTCTCGCCCGACGAGAGCCTCTTCCAGACGCACGCCGGCGCGCGCGCGACCGTGCGCGACGCCGAGAGCGGCGAGCGCCGTCTCGACTACGAGGCCCGCGCTGGCAGCGGCCGGTTCTCGCCGCGGGGCGGCCAGTGGCTCGTGCTCGGTGAGCCGGAGGCGATCCTGTTCGACACGTTCACGGGCGCGAGGCTCGTGCGAATGCCGCACGTGAAGGACATCACCGGCTGGTCCGACTCCGGCGCGTGGATCGCCACGACGGACGGCGACGGGAAGCTCCAGCTATGGAGCGGCGGAGGAAGCGTCGTCGAGCTGCCGCCGTCGGCCACGCTCCTCTTCTCTCCCGACGGACGCCACGTGTTCGCAGACTCGCCGCCGCGCCTCCTCGATCTGTCGTGGGAGACGATTCTCGCCACCGCGTGCCGGATCGCGCCCGACGCCTGCCCATGAGAGTCGTTCCTCTCGTTCGTCTCGTCGATGCGAACGAGGGACCGATCTCGAGCCCGGCTACTTCGGCTTGTTCGCCAGAAGCGGCGTCCGCGTCACCTTGATGTCACGCTTCTCGCCCCCGCGGAGGATCGTGACGGTGAGCGTGGAGCCGACGTCGCCTCGCACCGCACGGCGGATGTCGTCTGGAGTCATCCCTGCGACGAGCTTCCCGTCGAGAGCGATCACCTCGTCGTCGACGAGGAGCCCGGCCTTCTCGGCGCCCTGACCCGGGGGCGTCGAACGGACGAAGACGTGGTGATCGGACTGCTGCCCGAGGGCGGCGCCGATGGTCCCGGGAGCACTGCTCGCGCAGGCGGGGGTGGAGGTTCCAATCGCCGCTGTGAGCCAAATGCCGAGCATTGTCGGTATTTTAGGTTTCAGAGGGCCTCGTCCGGTTGAGATCATTCGGCCGTTGCGTTTCGTCGCTTGAGGTCGGTAGACTTTCCGAGCGCTTACGCCGCTCTGCAGCGGCTCCGATGACGCTGACGCCATGTGGAAGCTGGTAATCGAGGACGACGAAGGAAAGCGCACGGTCGTCCCGCTGACGCGGGATGACTACTCGATTGGGCGCCAGGAGGGGAACACCATCCGGCTCACCGAGCGCAACGTCTCCCGCCAGCATGGCCGGGTGCGGCGGAACCGCGCCGCGAACGGCAGCGGTCAGGTCTTCTTCCTGGAAGATCTGCGGAGCTACAACGGCGTCTTCGTGAACGGCCTGCGGGTCGCTCACCAGCAGGACCTGCAGAACGGCGATCTCATTCAGATCGGCGACTACCGCATCGTCCTCCAGGACGACACGGCGCAGGCAGCGGTCGAGAACGCGACCATCCCGATCTCGAACCTCGACCCGAGCGACGCCAAGGCGACCATCCCGATCGCCACCGCCTACCGCGGCCAGACGCTCACGGAGCGTCCGAACCGCATGGTCATGCTCGTGGGCCCGACCCCGGGCGTCGAGTACCCGCTCGATCGGGAGCGCATGACCATCGGCCGCGCGGAAGACGCGAGCATCTCGGTCAACCACAACTCCGTCTCGCGCCTCCACTGTGAGGTGCATGCCCTCGGGGACGGTCGCTTCGAGATCGTCGACAAGGGCTCGAGCAACGGCGTCCGCGTGAACGGCGTCGACCTGCGGCGCTCGATCATCGAGGCCGGTGACGTCATCGAGCTCGGCGACGTGCGCTTCAAGTTCGTCGGTGCGGGCCAGGTCTTCGTCCCGGGCCCGAACGAGAGCCAGCAGCTCACGGCCATCAGCGACCGCGAGGTCGATCTGGTCGTCCATCAGAAGAAGGGCCTCGCCGCCTACGCCGTCCCGGTCATCGGCGCCCTCGTCATCGGCGGCGGCGTCCTCGCCGGGGCGCTCTTCTACACGCACCGCAACACGGTCGACGCGATCGACGCGTCCGTGCTCGGTACAGGTGGCTCGGAGATCGATCAGCAGGTCCTGGCCACGGCCAAGTCGAAGTGCACCCCGGAGGAGTGCGAGCAGGGCCACATCGAGATCGCGATGATCCCGGAGTCGAGCCCGTACCGCGACTCCGCGGACTTCAAGTGGATCGTGGCCACGTGGGCCTCCTCCGTCATGCGCAAGGCCGCGGCCGACACGAACCCGGACACGAAGCGCCAAAGCCTGCAGCGCATCCTCGCGGACGCGAAGGTCACGCAGGCGCAGAAGGACCAGGCGGCGCAGATGCTCCAGCAGATGGAGGCGCCCGCGCCGGCCCCGCTGCCGAGCCCGGTCCCGATCGACGCCCCGAACCCGAACACCTCGAGCGGCGCGCCTCCGCCGCCGTCGGGGAAGCCGCCCCACAACAACACGAACCCCTCGCCCGCGCCGCAGCCGCAGCCGAGCCCGGTCCCCGCGCCCCAGCCCGCGCCGCCGCCGCCCCCCAAGCCGGCGGGCAACACGGAGGCCGCGCGCGCCGCCCTCCTCCGCGGCGACACGGCCGCGGTGAAGCGCCTCCTCGGCGACTCGGTCCATCAGGGCAAGGCGACGCCCGAAGAAGCGAACATGCTGAAGCAGGCGTGCAAGGCCGCCGGCGACAAGCCTTGTGTCGAAGACATCAAGGCCAAGTATCCGAACCTGTAGCAGCGCGCCGGTCAGAACGTGGCGCTGGCGAGCGTCGCGTCGAGGAGCTCGCGCAGGAGATCGGCCTCTTCGCGCGAGAACGCGTCGAGGTGCGGCGAGTCGAGGTCGAGGACCGCCTCGAGCCGCCCGCTCTTGCTCACCACGGGGATCACGAGCTCGGACCGCGTGCGGTCATCGCAGGCGATGTGCCCGGGGAAGGCGTGCACGTCGGACACGAGCTGCGTCTCCTCCGTCCGCGCGCATGCCCCGCAGACCCCCCGCGCGAAGTCGATGCGCAGGCATCCCATGGTGCCCTGGTACGGCCCCACCGCGAGCGTCGACTCCCCGACACGCCGGTAGAACCCGCACCAGTTCGTCTGGACGAGGGTCTCCCAGAGCAGGCACGCGAGCGTCGACTCGATCGCGACCGCGTCGGTCTCCCCCTCGAGCGCCGCCTTGATCTGCGGGATGGCCTCCCGGAGCCGAGCCACGCGCTCCGCCGGCGCGAGCACGGTCCCACGCGCCACCGCAGCGAGCAATATCCCTTCCGACATCGTTGAATTCTACGTCCCTTGCCGCCCGAGCACTGTGGAAACGGTCCGGCGCCGTGATATCCAGGGGCCATGACTCGGCTCCCGCGCACCGTCCTCCTCGCTCTGCTCCTGGCTCCCGCTGGCTTCGCCGCGGTCATGACCGCTTGCAGCGATGACCCCCTCGGCACCGGCCCGACGACGGACAGCGGCGTCGACGGCGCGTCGAGCAGCGGATCCTCCGGAGGGTCGAGCAGCGGATCCTCGGGAGGGTCGAGCAGCGGGACCGGATCGAGCAGCGGGACCGGATCGAGCAGCGGGACGACGAAGGATGCCGACGCGGACGGTTCGACCGACGGCGGCGTCGACGCCGGCCCCGTCTACTGCAATGCGAGCGCGATCTTCGATGGTGGGGTCGACGCAGGCCCCGACGCGGACGCCGCCTCGGTCCCGCTCGGCCCACAGGTCTTCAGCTCCACGATGGCCGGATGTCCGGGCAAGGTGCTCTACCGCGACCGCGCCTCGCTCTGTGGAGCGAGCTGCGCCCCGTGCACCGTGAACGAGTGGATCGCGCAGCGCGGCGGCCAGGCGCCAGCCTTCCACTACTGGACCGACGAAGAGCTTGGCTGGTCGGGGAGCTACTCGTCGGGCAAGGCGTGCTTTGCGTCTCCCCTCGACGCGGGTCCCGACGCCGCCCCGCCGAGCACGTGCCAGCAGACGAGCGCGAGCGCAGGCGTGGACGCCGGGCCGATCCCGATGCGTGTCTGCCGGCCCGACCCGAACGTGGACCCCTACACCTACGGGCACCACGACTCGCTCGGGAATGTCTGCAACTGGGTGCGCTGCGCCTACGACACCGACGCGGCCGTCCCCGATGCCGGGCCCGACGCGGCTCCGCCCGTCTTCGACTTCCTCGGTGGCTGCGAGGACAACCTCACCGCCGGCACGCTCTGCTGCTGCAAGTGAGCGGCGCTTCGCTCACGCGATGACGGCGTGCGGGTTCGCGCCGAACGGCTGTCCCTCGACGCCGCAGGCCGCCGCGCACGCCGCCCAGAAGCCCTTCGGTGAGGGCGTGCTCGGCGCAAATCGCGATCTCGCATCCACGCCGAAGCTCACGCCCTGCTTGACCCGCTTGCCGAAGAGCGCCGCGACCGTGCCGTCGCCGTGATCGCCGTTCGGCAGGCGGACCATCTCGCCGGAGAGCGCCACGACGACGTTGCGTCCTTCCATGTTGAGCATGCGATCGAGGAAGGTCTTGAGGAGCGCGACGCGGTTCTCCTTGAACGCGCCCTCGCCGAGGAACTTGCGCCGCGAGTAGAAGCCGTTCTGGGACTTGCCGCCGCTCACCTGGTGGAAGTCCCAGGACGCGAAGCCGAGATCGGTGATGTTCACGACGTTGGTCCCGGCGCCGCGGATCATGATCTCCGCCCCCGCGAGCATCGACGCGAACGAGCTCACCGTCGTCGCGCCGCCGAGCCCGTACGCCTTGTCGATGTCGGCCGCGGTCACGGGAGAGGCGGCCCGCTCGGGCTTCTTCAGCGCGGCGATCGCCGCCTTGTACGCCTCACCGAGCGGCCCGAGACGCTTCGGGTTCATCGCGATCGGCGCATTGCCGAGCGCGAGGCTCGCCTCGAGGCCGGCCTGGCTGTCTGCCCGCGTCGTCGAGGCGGGCGTGCTTCCCCCCGCGCCGATCGACTTCAGCGCGTCCGACAGGCTGGTGATGCGGTCGATCGAGACGCCCTGGAACGCGGGCTGCTGCTTGTAAGCGGGCATGCGATCGCCGAAGTGCACCGCCTTGAACGCGGAGTCACCGCCCATCGCGTGCGCGAGCTTCGTCAGCGCAGAGTCGCCGCCATCGAGGAGGATGGCGCGCTCACCGCCGCCGTTGATGTTGTTGGGGACGGTGTGGCTCGCGACCCCGTGCTTCATGCCGACCGCGGCCCAGTGATCGAGCGCGATCTGCGGGAACGTACCCCACGTCGCGGCGTCGGTGACGACGCCGTTGCCGACCTCCTTGATGTTGGACGACGTGACGTCGAACACGTTTCCGGCGACGTACTTGTCGGCGCACCCCGAGAAGAGCGCGTTCAGGCCCGCGTTGAAGAAGATGTGCACGAAGTGCGATGGCTCCGTCGCGGCGAGCGCGTTGCCGACGAAAGGCCCTGCGATGCGCGAGCCGGCGGCCGCGCCGCCGATGGCGAAGGCACCCTTGAGGAGAGAACGGCGGGAGAGGAGGGAGCGGTTCATGTCTTCGTTCTCAGAAGGTGAGGAATTGCGGAGAGGTGACGACGGCGGCGCACGTGTGCGCCCAGCGCTTGCGGGCGTCGGGCTCGCCGCTCAGCTTGTTCGTCGCGAGATCGGCGCAAGTGTCGAGCGCGGCGGCCGGAGCTTCTCCCCACGCCTTGTCCATCAGGTCCGCGCAGAACGTCTTCGCGCTGGCGGCGGTCGGTGCCGCGGCGAGCTCGGCCGAGGCCGCCACCATCGCCGTGCAGCCCTCGAGCCCGATGCGGTAGATGGCGTCGATCGCCACCGCCGAAGGAGCCGCCTCGGCGTGCCAGCGCGCCGGGGGATCTTCGAAGGTGGCCGCCGCGGTCGCGAGGCTCTTCGGCGTGACGCCGAGCACGCGCTTGTACTCGTCCGCCATGACCGCGAACGGCTTGAAGCGGGCGCGGTTCGCGTCGAAGCTCTCGTCCGCGCGCTTCGCCTCGAGCTTCGAGCCGTCGAAGAGCTCGTACGAGCGGCCCGGCTTCGCGCTGGTGCACACGAGGGACGAGCCGTCGAGGTTCGACTCGCTCGCGGAAGAGTCCTCGTCGACCCACTCCGCGGAGCACGCGACCGCGAGGACGGAGAGGATGGCCGCCGCAACGGCGAGGTTCACGCGGGGAGAGCGATTCATCGACACACCGCCGGGTCCTTGGCCGCGGCCGCGACGGCGGCGCGGATGGTCTGCTTCTGGAGGAGCGCATCGACGCAGCGGTCGAAGGTCTGCGCCTCGCACTTGTTCTCGGGCCGCCCGTAGAGAAACTTGAAGACGGACCGGCACTGCTGGAAGCGCCAACCGTCGGAGCCGACGAGCGTGGTGAGCAGCGCCTTGTCGTCGGCGATCGACTTGCCCAGGAGCTGCTGGGGGCCTGCGGTGGGCGGCGTGAACGAGACGTCGTCGTCGCTGCCGGTCTTCTTCGGGAGGAGGCGCGCGACCTTGTCGAGCGCGAACCACGAATCGAAGTGACAGCCCTTGCAGGCGGGGGCGCTGCGACCGTTCGCGGTGCGGTCGTCGTCCGGCGTCCCGACGCTCGCGTTGAGCTCGAGCCCCGTCGTGTTCGCCATGATGCGGAACGCCCCGACGAGCATCATGCCCTCCGACTCGTTGCCGGCGTAGCGTTTGCGCCACGCGTCCGTGCGGAAGTAGCCGAGGCCGTTCGCGTCGTTGGTGACGCTCATCGCGTCGCCGTTCGCCTTCACCTGGTAGCCACCGACGAACAGATCGCTCCACGGCTTGTCGTTCGTGATGACGTGCTTCGCCAGGTGGTAGATCGGGTCCTCGGCCGCGCTGATCGCCGGCGCGTCGTTCAGCTCGGAGTTGATGAAGCGCGCGTAGCGCTCCGCGAACTCGGGCGAGGCGACGAGCGTGTCCACGGCGGCGGCGAGGTCGGTGCTCTTGAGGAGCGAGGCGCGCGGGCTCTGCCCTGCGAGCGCGATCGAGAGGCGCGTGGCGCAGCGCTTCGTGAGCGGCGGGAGCGGACCGGCCGGCGGCGCCGGCTCGTTCGAGCTCGTGCTCGCGCCCGTGCCCGCCGGGTCGCTCGTCTTCTTCGGCTCCTCCGGCTCGTCCGTGCTCGCGGTCGAGTCGCTGCCCTTCTTGCTCGGCTCTGTGCTCTCGTCGGTCGATTCGCGCTTGTCCTCGTCGTCGGCCGACGGCCGGGTCGACTCCCTCGACGTCGGCTGAACGCGAGGCGCCGCCTCGCAACCAGGCACCGCCAGGGTGATCACGAGAGGTGTGAGCCACCGTCGAATGGAGCGTCGAGGCATGTGCGAACCCGAAGGAGCAACACCGATGCCATGGGCGAATGTAGGTCACGCCTGCGCCAATTCCGCTCTCGCTGGCGATCGGCGCTATGAGGTGGATCGCGGAGGCGTCTCGCCTTGGCGTGATCGATTCCGACGCGGCTCCCGCGATCCATGTCTCGCAAGATTCGCAGAGGAGCCGCGATCACGGGGCGAGCGCGATTCTCGCGAGATCACCGTCCTTTCTCGAGGTTCTCGGCGGAGTAGCCGTGTGACGGCGAGGCCGATACGCCGGTCGATCATGGCTCTCCACGACGATCTCGGCCTCCCATCGCGCTTTCGCGCGAAGACGATGAATCCCCAGTTTCGCCGCGACCAGGACTGGCTGCCCACCACGCAAGCGCAGGTCGATCGACAAGCGAAGCTCTCACGTGCGAGCCAGTGCTGGCTGGCCGCCGGCATCGTGACTGCGATCGCGGCGCGGCTCGAGCGTCTCGCGCCCAAGCTCATTCCTGCGGCGGTCGAGGTGCGTGATCAGCTGCTTCAGCTCCAGCTGAGTCGCGGGCGCGACAAGGGCCCCTTCAAGACGCCGTGGTACAAGCTCTCCCTGCTCTCCGAGGACGCCGCGCGCGGCGCTGACCTCGCGCTGGTCCGCGCCGTCAACCTTGGTCGCTTGATCGGACACACCGTCGCGCAACGGGATGACCTCGGCAACCTTCCCTATCGCGTCATCGGCCTACACAAGGGCATGCAATGGGTGCTGTGGGGCCTGCCAGCAGCGTGGCTCTACCACGATTGGCACAAGCGCGCGCTGCGGGTCGCGAGCGCCAGCGACAAGCGTGAGGGAGGTCGAGAGGGGTTCGGGCTCGGCATTCCCGCGCGGCTCCTCGACCTGAACCTCCCCGTGAGCAAGGCGAGCTTCGCTCACGATGGCGCGAGCGCCTGACTCCGCGCCGCTGCGACCTACTTCTTGCGGTCGAGGAAGAGGTGCAGGAGGGACGGGAGCCAGAAGAGGGCCATCACCACGCACGCGATCTCGCCCCACATCGCCAGGCGGCCGAAGCTCTGGAGCGCCTGGTTGTCCGAGAAGAGCATCGAGCCGTAGCCCACCGTCGTCGTGTAGCTGCAGAGCGCCACGGCGCCGCCGCCGCGGGCGACGGCGGACGTGACGTCGCCTTTCAGGAGGCGCGTGCGGTCGAAGATGTTGAACGGATACTCGCAGCCGATGCCGAAGGTGATGGGCAGCGCGATGAAGTTGAAGAAGTTCAGCTTCATCTCGTAGAAGGCGGCGAGGCCCACCAGGCACGTCACCGCCATCAACAGCGAGGCCAGGACGCCGATCGCGCCCACCCTCGAGCGCGTCGCGAGGATGACCACGACCATGACCGCAAAGAACGACGCGCCCGTCGCGAGCGGGCCGTCGCGCTCCATCGAGCGGATCATCTCGGCGAAGATCGTCGAGCGGCTCGCGGTCTGGACCGTGACGCCGCTATCGAGCTTCACGTTGTCGGTCGTGCGCGCCATGCGAAGGAGCGTGCGGCCGTTCGAGAACGAGACGCCCCACTTGTACTTGATGTACATGAGCGTGCCGATCTTGCCGTTGTTCTCCTCGAAGCGGCGGCGGATGAGCGGCGGGAGATCCTTCGCCTCGACGATCGAGAGCTCTTCCGGCGGCTTCATCTCCGTGAGGCGCATGCGCTCCTCCGGCGTCACGTCGTGGAGCACGCGCGGCGTGAGGTGCGAGCGAATGCGCTCGAGCACGTCGAGCTTCTGCTGCTGCTCCTCCTTCGTGCCCGGCAGGAACGCGTGCACGGTGACGATGTCCTCGATGAGCGCGCCCTCCGGATCAGCCGCGTCGGCCGAGAGGATCTTCTTCTTCAGCTCGTCGACCTGCGCCTCGCTGTCGGCGAGGATGAGCGTGCCCGAGATGTTCTGCTTGCCGCGGAAGACCTCGTTGTCCGCCTTGTTGCTCCACTCGCCCGGACCGGCCGCCTGCTTCGACGAGCGCGAGCCGAGCTTCGAGAAGTTGTACTCCCACGGGTCCTTGAGGAAGCCCGGGAGGCGGGTGGCGGCCCACGCGGTGAAGAGGAGCGGAATGACCACGAAGATGACCGGCCACCGGGCGCTGATCGTCGAGACCGCGCGCATGATCGGGCCGCTCGTGCCGTCCTCGGAGATGTTCGACGCGGGGTCGCGGAGGAAGGGCGGGAGCTTCGTCTGGAGCCACTCGATGAAGACGATGAGCGCCGGCACGACCGGGACGATCGCGACCCACACGAGCAGCATGCCGACGAAGCCGATCATGCCGAACTGACTGAAGCCGCGGAACTGCGTGATCGTGAGCGAGCCGTACGCGATGCTCGCGACCGACGCGCCGACGAGCTCGGCGCGGAAGGCGTTCAGGACCGCCTCGCGACGCGCCTCCTCGGCGCCCATCCCGCGCGCGCGGAACTCGCGATAACGCGAGAGGAGGACGATGGGATAGTTGATGCCATTGCCGAGGATGATCGCGCCGAGGAACGCGCCCGGCGTATTCACGTATCCGTACGTGACGGTCGCGAACGCATAGGCCGCCCCGACGCCCATGAACGCGGGAATGCTGATGACGAGCAGCGACCACGGCGAGCGGTAATAAATGACGATGCCGGTGAGGATGAGCAGGAACGCGATCCCGCTCGCCCAAGCCGCCTCGCTCAGCGTCGACTCCTTCTCTGCGACCGCATTCGGGATATCGCCGGCGAATCCCACCTTCATCGCGGGATGGAACCGCTCCGTGATCTTCATCTCGGCGATGCGCTTGTTCATGTCGGCGAGGAAGAGGTCGCCGGAATATCCGCCGGTCCCCGACGCATTCGACACGATGCGCACGACCATGATCGTGCCCGGGTCATTGGCGAAATAGCCGCTCGGGAAGTCATCGAACTTGTTCGAGGACGACTTCCACCGCGCGTAATACTTGTCCATACCGAGCGTGACGTGCGGGTCGGCGCCCGCATCGGCGTCGGTGCCCGCGTCGCCCGCGGGCGGCGGCGGTGGCGGTGGAGGCGCGGCGGCGGCGCCTGCGTCGGCCGGCTTCTTGGGTGGCGCGGGCGCGTCGTCGTCGTCGCCGAGCTTCTCGACGAGGCCGCTCCGATACGCGATCTCGTGATCGAGCGTCGTGTCCGCTTCCTCGAGGTCGCTGATCTTGGCGTAGAGCCATTTCCGCTCGTCGAAGAACTGGTGGAGGTCCTTCGTGCCCTTCTCGACGTACGAGATGAAGTCGGGGCCGCAGGTGCCCTTGCACTCGAGGTTCTCCCCGCAAGCCTTGATGCACGTCTTCCGCTTGTCGGCCTGCGCCTCGAGGCCCGCGGAGAGCTCGTCGACGAACTTCTCGTTCGCGCCGCGGTCGGGCGACTCGACGACGACGAGGAACGTCGCGCCGCCGCCGACGCGCCCGAGCTGATGCTCGAAGGCCTTGAAGCCGGGAGAGTCTCGCGGGAGGAGCTCGAGGAAGTCGGAGCGCAGCTCCAGCTTTCGCGCATATCCCCACGAGCCGACCATGAAGAGGAGGGCGAGGAGGAGAACGATGGCAGGGCGGCGACCAGCGGCGTCGACCAACCCTCCGATGACCCGACGGAACATGAACTAAGGGACCCAGGCTCGAGGCAAGAGCCGAAGTCATTACCACGAATCGGCGGGAATCGAGGGCAGCCGTAGGGTCCGGACGGCGAGCTGGGCTATGGTCGGGACATGCCCCGTGAGGAAGCCAAAGACCCGTTCGTTCAGCTCGAACGCTGCCATCGGCGCCTCGAGGAGGCCTGCGACGCCCTGGGCCCCGCGACCGAGACGGAGGATCGCGCAACGCTCGAGGACGTCGCGGCGTTTCTCGCCCGTCAGATACGACGGCACGAGGACGACGAGGACGAGTCGCTCTTCCCCCGCCTCGCTGGAAATGCAGAGCTAAAGCCAGCCCTCGAGCGGCTGACCCGGGAGCACCAGCACCACGCGGAGCTGCAGTCGCGGTTCCGTCAGGCCCTCGAGGCCGGGTCCTGGGTGGACCTTCGCGCCGTGTCCGACGAGCTGGTGCGGGCGTACCGCGATCACATCGCGCTCGAGGAAGGCACGGTCTTCCCGGCCGCGCGTGCCGCGCTCGGCCCGGACGACCTCGCCGCGATGCGCGTGGAGATGGACGCGCGCCGCGGGAAGTAGCGCGATCCGGCTACTTCTTGCGGGAGTGCCAGAGCCGGTAGCCGGCGAACGCGGCCGCGATCGCCACCGCGATCCAGAGCCAGGGGAACCCCTTCTCCTTCTTGATCTTCGCAGTCGTGGCGAGGCGCGGATCGCGCGGGTTGCCCGTCGCTTCGCGCTGCGCCTTGGTGACCAGCGGCTGCGCCGCCTTCGGCATGTCGGACGGCGTCGCGGGGGCCTTCGGGATCGCCGGCTCGGAAGTCGCGGCCGACTCCTTGATCGGCATCGTCTTCGTCCTGGGCTCGGCCGGAGCGGGATCGGCGGCCTTGGCTGCCGCCGCCTCCGGCATCGGCGCCGTCTTCGGCTCGGGCGCCGGCTCGGTCTTCTTCACCTCGACCGGCTCGGCCTTCTTCGGCTCGGGCGCGGGGGTCGCGGCTGCGGGCTTTGGCTCCGGGATCGGCGTCGCCTGGGCCGCGACGGGCTTCGCCTCGGCCGGCTTCGGCTGCGGGGTCGCCGCGGCGGGCTTGGCCTCCGCCGCCGGCTTCGTCTCGGCGGGCTTCGGCGTCGCGACCTTTGGGGTCGGTGCGGGCTCGGCCTTCTTCGGCTCGGGGGTCTTCGCCGCGGGAGCGGCGGGCGTCGTCTTCGGCTCGGCCGCCGGCGCGGCCTTCGCTGCCGCGGGCTCGACCTTCTTCGGCTCGGGGGTCTTCGCGGCCGGAGCGGTCGCGGGCGTCGCCGCCGCTGCCGCGGGCTTCGCGCCCGGCTTCGGCTCGGTGAGCGGGCCCGTCGCCAGCCAGCGCTGGTGCGTGACGAGCGCGACCTTCTTGTTGCCGACCTCGAGCTCGAACGGCCCCTGCGAGACCTTCTTCGCGTCGCCGTAGAGCGGGATGTCGATCTTCTGCTCGTTCGTGTCGCCGATCTTCGTCGCGATCTCCTGGAGATACGCGGTGTACTTCTCTGAGCCGCCGACGAGGGCGCTGAGCTCCTTCTCGAAGGCGTCGAGGTCGACGTCGCTGAGGCCGGAGCCGTCCGCTGCCGCGCGCGGAAGCGCTTGTGCGAGCTCGAGCGAGAGCTCGGTGACGCGATCCTTCGAGAGCGAGCGGACGAGGCGATCGACGAGGCCGTCGAGCACGCGCTCGATGGCGGCGTTGTCGGCGCGCTCGCCGAGCATGGCGCCGACGGCCGCGACAAGGTCACCCTCGATGCGGATCGGCTCTTCGCCTCCGCCTTCGGCCAGGTAGTAGAAGGAGCTCGTGACGCGGTCGGCGCCGACCGTGTGGACGCGGATCCCCGAGTCGACCAGCTTCTGCGTCAGGCGGCTCGAGACCGCGACGAGCGGGCTCTTCAGCGCCGCTTGATGCGCGAGCGGGTACTTGCCGGTGGGGATCTGCTCCTCCGGCATCACGATTTTGGCGCTGCTTTTGACGGAGTCGGTGATCGCATCGCGTGCGACGACCGACACTTCCGTCGACCAGCCGAGGACGCCATGCGGGATCATCCAACCGGCAGCGGGGCCGAGGTGCGCCACGAGGCGCCCGCGCTCGTCTTCTCCCACGAACAAAGCGCCGGGAAGTGCCAGGTTAGGGCTCGCCATGAAGTCGCCCGAGGCTACCCGGAACGCCGCAGTGCGCGCAAGGATCGAGCGGCATCGGCCGCGCCCCCCCAAATATGCGTCTTGACGCGGCCTTTTTCCCCGGCGCCCGCCCCGGCCCACCCTCGGATCGAAAGGACCATTCGCCGTCGGGCCTCGTTTCGGACTATGAGAATCGGGAATGATGCGCGGAACCCTCCAGAGGATCCCGACCCCGACGGCGGTCCTCGTGGTTCTGCCCGACGCGCTCGCGGAGTCCTGCGACGAGGTCCTCGGGGAGGCAGGGGTGCGTGTCCTCCGCGTGGGGAGCGTCGCGGCCGCCGCCGAGCGCATCCCCGTGACGATGCCGCAGCTCGTCATCGTCTCGGCGCTGATGATCCCCGCGGACCTCGAGATCGTCGTGGACCGCTGCGTCGCTGTCGGAGCGGAGATCCTCAAGCTCGACCCCGACACGCCGCCTCGCGCCACCGCCGCGCTCGTCCGCACCGCCGCTCGAAACGCCCTCATCAAGGCGCTCGGCAGCTGATCTCGGCCGCTGGCTTGGGCCCGCGGAGGCCCCGGTGGTACGGTCCATCCGATGAGCCTGAATGAACGCATCCCCTGTCCGGCCTGTGGCGGCGCAGGCGGTGGTCCGTTCGGTCCGGCCGGCAGCGCGTGGGACGACGACGAGTACGTCTGCCCGAGATGCGCGGGCGAAGGCATCATCGCGCTCCCCGGTGTCGTGAAGGCGGCGCCTCCGCTCGTCGCGCGTCCCGAGACCGAAGAGCAGACACGCAAAGCGACCGGCTGATCTCTCCGCATGCGCCCCGCGATCCTCGCGATGCACGTGCGGTCCGGCACGACCGCGCTCAACGTCGTCACCGCTGCGCTCGACGCCGATCCCCGCACGCTCGACCGCGACGTCCACTTCCTCAAGAGCGACAGCGAGCTCATCACCGCGGTGCGAGCGGAGCGCGCGAAGCCCGGGGCCGCGAGGCCGCTCGTCCTCTGGTCCTTCTATTCGCCGGACTTCGAGGACACGGCGAAGGATCTCGCCGCCGTCCGCGCCGCGACTGGCGACGCCGCGCTTCACCTCGCGGGCGGCGTCCACGCCACCGCGGAGCCGCTCGCGACGCTGCGCGCCGGCTTCGATCTCGTCGCCGTGGGCGAGGGCGAGCACACGATCTGCGAGGTCGTCGCGACGCTCGAGGCTGGCGGCGACGTCCGCGCGCTCCAAGGCATCGCGCACCTCGAGAACGGCCGCCTCGTCTCGCACGGGCCCGGCGAGCGCCACCCGCTCGACGCCTACCCGGCGTTCAATGCAAGATACAAGAAGTGGAACGCGCTCGAGATCACGCGCGGCTGCGTCTACGCGTGCTCGTTCTGCCAGACGCCGTACATGTTCAAGGCGCGCTTCCGGCATCGGAGCATCGAGAACGTGCGCGCCAACATCGATCGCATGGCGCTCTCGGGCTCGCGCTTCGTGCGCTTCCTCACGCCGACGTCGCTCTCCTACGGCTCCGAGGGCACCGAGCCCAACCTGGAGGCGGTCGACGCGCTCCTCCGCACGGTGCGCGAAGGTGCGGGGGCGGAGGCGAAGATCTTCTTCGGCACCTTCCCCTCCGAGATCCGCCCCGAGCACATCACGCGCGAGTCGCTCGCGGTGCTGAAGCGGTGGATCGACAACAAGACGCTCGTCATCGGCGGCCAGTCCGGCTCCGATCGCGTCCTCGAGGAGACGCGCCGCGGCCACGGCGTCGACGCCATCGTTCGCGCCGTCGAGCTCTCCGTCGAGGCCGGCTTCGAGCCCGACGTCGACTTCCTCCTCGGCCTACCCGGCGAGACGGAGGCCGATCGCGTCCTCTCGATGAAGCTCGCAGAGCGGCTGGTGGGGATGGGGGCGCGCATCCACTCGCACGCCTTCATGCCGCTGCCCGGGACTCCGCTCCGCGATGCGACGCCCGTTCCCATCGAGGCGAGCACCACGCTGGCGATGCAGCGCCTCGAGTCGAAGGGCAAGGCCTACGGCCAGTGGCGAAAGCAGGTCGTGACGGCGGATCAGCTCGTCCGCGCGCGCCGCGCGTCGTCGTCGTAAGCTCGAGACGTGGACCTGCTCGACTGCAAAGTGATGCCCTACGCGTGGGGCTCTCACACCGCCATCTCGTCGCTCCTCGGTCGTCCCGCCGAGGGCCCCGAGGCGGAGCTCTGGATGGGCGCCCATCCCCTCGCGCCGTCGAGGTCCGTCGCGCGGACGGAGTCGCTCGACCAGCTCATCACGCGCGAACCCGAGCGCGAGCTCGGCGCGCGCTCGCTCCAGGCGTTCGGCCCTCGCCTCCCCTTCCTCCTCAAGGTGCTCGCCGCGGAGCAGCCCCTCTCGCTGCAAGCGCATCCCACGATGGAACAGGCGGCGGCCGGCTTCGACGACGAGGAGCGCCGAGGCGTCCCGCTCACGGCGCCGAACCGCAACTACAAGGACCGCTCGCACAAGCCCGAGCTCCTCTGCGCGCTCACCCCGTTCGACGCGCTCTCCGGCTTCCGCGACTTCGCGCAGACGCTTCGCCTCTTCGAGCAGCTCGCGGTGAAGGAGCTCGATCCGTTCATCAAGCCGACGCTCTCCGAGACCTTCACTGCGATCATGACCGCGCCGAAGGACGTGGTCCCGCACGTCGTGGCTGCCTGCGCGAAGGCCTCGCCGCATTTCGCCCGCGAGCGCGCGCTCGCCTGCCGCCTCGACGAGCTCTACCCCGGCGACATCGGCATCGTGACCGCGCTCCTCCTCGAGTACGTCACCCTCCAGCCCGGCGAGGCCATCTTCCTCGATGCGGGCAACATGCACGCGTACCTCCGCGGCACTGGCGTCGAGATCATGGCCAGCTCCGACAACGTGCTCCGCGGCGGCCTCACCCCGAAGCACGTCGACGTCCCCGAGCTCACCAAGACGCTCCGCTTCGACGCCCCGCCCGCCCGCGTACTTCATCCGCACGAGGTCGACGCGTGCGAGTCGGTGTACGTGACTCCGGCGAGGGAGTTCCGGCTCTCGCGCATCGTCGTGAACGCCGCGCTGGTCCGCGAGACCTTCGGCCCCGAGATCCTCCTCGTCACGGAGGGCGCGGTGCACGTCGGCGAGGTCGAGGTGAAGCGCGGGGCCTCCGTATTCGTCCCCGCATCGACGGGTCGCTATGCGCTCGGCGGTGACGGCGTCGTCTATCGCGCCACGACGAACCTGGAATGACCGATGCGCTGATCGCCGCGATCCTCGCGCATCCGGACGACGACGCGCCCCGCCTCGTCTGGGCGGATCGCGAAGGTGGCGAGCGTGGCGAGCTCGTCGTGGTGCAGTGCGCGCTCGCCGCGGAGCCGCCTCTGCCGCGGGCCGAGCGCGATCGCCTCCGCGCCCGCGAGCGCGAGCTGCTCGCGAAGCTCGAGAAAGTGCCGCCGCGGACACGGCCCGTACGTCTTCGCTCGAGCTCGAGGATGATCGTATAACCTGCGGCACGATGGTTGCCGTTCCGCTTCAGAAGGATCCCGAGAAGAGCCGCCGTACGGTCGGCATCGTTCTCTACGTCCTGGGCATGTTGATCGGCGGGTTTCTGCTGGTCCTCGTCCTCTTCTTCCCGGCGCTTCTCTCGAAGCACGCGGACGTGGAGATCTTCTCCCTCTTTCTCGGGGCGCTCTTCGCGTTGCCGATGCTCGTCGTGTACCTGTGGGTGCCGTGGATCGTCGACCGCTACGATCCCGAGCCATGGTGGGCGCTGGCGATGGCGCTCGCGTGGGGGTTCATCGCTGCCTGCGGATTCTCGGCGCTCATCAATACGATGGTCGCCATCTTCGGCGAGGCCGCGTTCGGTCGCGGCGGCGGTGACGTGCTCTCGGCGTGCATCAGCGCGCCGGTCGTCGAGGAGGGGACGAAGGCCTTCGCCGTCTTCTTCATGTACTACTTCATGCGTCGTCAGTTCGATGGCGTGGTCGACGGCGTCGTCTATGCGACGTTCGCCGCCCTCGGCTTCGCGGCCTGCGAGAACATCCTCTATTACGGCAACGCCGCGAAGGCGGAGATCCTCCAGCACAAGGAGGGCCTCTTCGTCGGCACGTTCCTCGTCCGCGGCATCCTCGCCCCGTGGGGCCATCCGCTCTACACGTCGATGACGGGCCTCGGCTTCGGCATCGCGCGCGAGACGAACAAGACCTGGCTGAAGTGGATGGCGCCCATCGGCGGCTACTGCTTCGCGATGTTCCTGCACTCGGTCTGGAACACGGCCGCAACGCTGTCGGGCGACCTCGTCGTCCTGATGATGCCGCTCTGGCTCCTCTTCGTCCTCGCGTTCTTCGGTCTCGTCATCTACCTCGTCATCCGCAAGGGCCGCATCATCCGCGATCACCTCAAGGACGAGGTGCTCATGGGCAACATGACGCTCTGGGAGCTCGATCTCGTGACGAGCCCCGTCGGCCGCTGGCGCGCCACGTTCGGCTGGGGCGGCGGCGCGGGCCGTCGCTTCATCGACGCCGCCGCGCGTCTCGCCCTCAGCAAGTGGCACACGGGCCGGGCCACCCAGGGCCGCAAGCTCACGATCAGCGCCGACATGATCTTCCCGCTCCGCCAGGAGCTCGCGAAGCTCCGCGGCGAAGTCTCCCGCAAGCTGGGCCGTGCGGTCCCGCAGCCCACCCCGTGGACGCCGGGCGCACCGAACCCGTTCGGCAACGCCCCCGCCCGCCCGATGCCGCAAGCGCCGGGCTATGGCCCGCCGCCCGGCGGAGGTTATGGCGGCCCACCCCCCGGCTACGGTCCGCGCTGATCACCCTCGAGCGCGCTCGAGCGATGACGTGTAGACCTGTGGCTCGGCGAAGGGGGAGGGCAGTGAGGACCTTCTCGAGCTGAACCCGTGAAGGACGCGGTCGGATTCGCCAGCTAGACTAGAGTGGAGGGATGGCGGACGGCAGCAAAAGCGCGAAGAGCCGGATGGGGTGGACCGTCCTCTGGTTCGGGCTCGGCTTCGGCCTCCTCTTCCTCACCCACGCGATCGGGCTCCGCGGGACGCTCGGCTCGCTCGTGTGGGAGCTCTCGGACGACGCCGAGACGAAGCTCGCGCTTGGACGGCTCTACTGGCTCGTGTCGCAGTTCGTCTCCGTGGCCTACACCACGACGCTCGTCACCTCCGCCGTCGGTGCCGTCGTGGGGGCCGTCGCGCGCACCCTCGTCCGCGCCCGCGTGCGCGCGGGGCTGTCCGATCCGCTCGATCATCTGCGCCGCTTCACCAGGGATCAGCCCCGCCTCGCGAGCGGGCTGCTCGCCGTCCTGCCCATCGCCTACGCCGGGCTGCTCGTCCGCTTCTTCACCGCGGTCGTCGATGACAAGGGCTGGGACAGCGTCCTCGCCGGTGTGGCGCTCCCCGCGCTCTTCACCATCCTCGCGCAGCTCGTGATCGCGCGGCGCGGCCTCGGCGCGCTGCTCGCGCCCACGCTCTCGGAGGAGGAGGCGACGGGCTCCGTGACCGCGGATGGGTTCACGTTCACCGCCGTCGCCGTCACCACCGAGACGATCGCCGCCGTGGGCGGGCTCGCCGCCGTCTCCGTCGTGATGGTGACGCTCGCGATGCTGCTGCCGAGGGTCGGGCCCGCCTTCGCCACCGCGCTCCTCGCGTACCTCGCGCTCGCCGTCGGCGGCACGGCGCTCTTCCGGCGGGCGTCGCGCATCAGCGTCGGCCTCGATGGCATCCACGTGAGCGGGAGCGCTCGCGAGCGCTTCATTCCCTTCCGCGAGATCGACCGCGCGCGCGTGAACGGCCAGACGATCGAGCTCGTGCGCGGAGAGCACATCGTCCTTCGCCTGCAGCTCCACGGCGCGGACGCCATCCGGCGAGCCCCGCTGGCGGCGCGCATCAACGCCGCGATCGAGGTCGCTGTCGCGCAGCGCAACGAGCCCGCGGTCGTGTTCGTGTCGAGCGCATCGTCGGAGGCGGTCGGCCGCGCGGCCGGCGGGGCCTCGACCTATCGTGAGGCGCCTCCCCCGCGCGAGAAGCTCTGGCAGGTCCTCGAGAGCCCGGCCGTCGATGCCGCCGGCCGCAAAGCGGCGGCGACGGCGCTCGCCCGGGACGGTGACGGCGCCGAACGTGCGCGCCTCCGCGTGACCGCCGAGCAGTGCGCAGAGCCCTCCGTCCGCGCCCGGCTCGAGGAGCTCCTCGAGGCCGACGAAGAAGAGGCCGACGAGGGCGCAGGCGCGCCCATGCGCACGCTCAAGATTCGCCGCGCGTGACCGCTGACGTACGCGTCCTCTTCGTCACCCGCGCCGTCCGGACGTTCGCCTACGGCTTGCTCGCCGTCGTCCTCGCGCTGTTCCTCGCCGCGCGCGGGCTCTCGGATCGCGAGATCGGCCTCGTCTTCACGCTCACGCTCGCGGGCGACGCGGTGCTGAGCCTCGGCATCGCCGGCGTCGCGGACCGCTTCGGACGCCGGCGCCTCCTCATCGCGAGCTCCGCGCTCATCGTGCTCGCCGGGATCGCGTTCGCGCTCACGAGGAGCACGATCTGGCTGACGATCGCCGCGATCATCGGCACGATCAGCCCGAGCGGCGCGGAGGTCGGGCCGTTCCTCGCCATCGAGCAGGCCGCGATCAGCCACGGCGTCGAGGCGCCGGACCGGACGCGCGTGTTCGGGCATTACCAGCTCATGGGATCGCTCTCGAACGCGCTCGGCGCGCTCACCGGAGGCTGGCTCGCGCGCTCCCTCGCGAGCCACGGGTATGCAGAGCTCGACGCCTATCGCGGCGTCCTCTTCCTCTACGCCGCGCTCGGGCTCGTGATGGCGGCGCTCTTCTTTCGCCTCTCGCCCGCGATCGAGCCGCGCGAACGCGAGCGCGCGCGGATCGGGCTTCATCGCTCGCGGGGGCCGGTGCTGAGGCTCGCCGCGCTCTTCTCCGTCGACTCGTTCGGCTCCGGGCTCGCCGTGCAGACCCTCATCGCGTACTGGCTCCATCGCCGCTTCGACGCCGACCTCGGACAGCTCGGGAGCATCTTCTTCGCCACGAACGTCGTCGCCGGGTTCTCCGCTCTGCTCAGCGCGCCCATCGCGAAGCGCTTTGGCCTCGTGAATACGATGGTGTGGACGCACATCCCAGGGAACGTGCTCCTCATCGCGTTCCCGTTCATGCCGACCCTCGAGCTGAGCGTCGCCGCGCTGCTCGCGCGCTTCCTCGTCGCGCAGATGGATGTGCCCGCGCGCACCAGCTACCTGATGGCGATCGTCGACGACGACGAGCGCTCGGCCGCGAGCGCGATCGCGAGCCAGGCGAAGCTGGTGGGCGCGACCCTCGGTCCCGTCGCGGCGGGGCTGATGGGGATGAGCGCGGCACCGTTCGTCGTCGCGGGCGTCCTCAAGATCGCCTACGACCTCTCGCTCTATCGCCTGTTCGGTCGTGATCGTCCAAAGAGCGATGAGACTTAGCTGGCCCGTCGGTCGGCGGTCAGCGTCTTCAGCTCGTCGACCGTCGCCGCGATCGCGCCCGAGCGGTGATGGGCGGTCTTGTGCGAACCGCAGACGGTGATGCGCTCGCCGTCGAGCAAGCGTGTCGACGAGAGCACGCGCGCGTCCGTGACGCCGCACACGACGCATGCATCCTTGCCCGAAGAAGCCCGACGATCACCGGTGTCGTTTCGCATGGTCCGAAGGTGACGGACGCTGCGCGAAACGGCCAAGTTTCTTCAGTTGCAGTTGATCGTGTCCGCGGTGCCGCCGCTGCACTTCTTGTCGACGCTGTCGCACTGGACGCCCTTCTCGATCTGACCGCCTTTGCAGACGATGCCGCCGTACGAGTAGACCTCGCTGCAGTGGAAGCCATCGGACTTCCCCTGGCAGGAGTCCTGGCTCGGCTTCTCCGGCGCCTCGCAGCTCTTCTCCGTGCCGTAGATGTAGCGCTCCGGACCGAACGGGATCTCGATGCCGAGGCCCTTGAAGTCCTTGCCGACGCCGATGACGGGGACCTGGATGCGGCCGCCGAACTCGCCCGAAAGACCGTGCTCCTCCGTGATGGTGAGGCCCGGATTCGCGCCGCCGCTGCCGACGCCGACGCAGGCGTTGGCCGAGATCGACATGTACGGACCGATCTTGCCCTGAACGCCGATGGCGTCGAACGCGAGGAGGATCGGCTTCGCGAGGATGCGGCAGCTGCCCTGGAGCGCGACCTTGCCGCTCGCGCTTTTCAGCGTGAGGCTGCCGTTGGGCTTGAAGGCCTCCGAGATATCGTCGAGGTCGATGCCGCCCACGATGCGCGCGTCGCCCTGGAAGCCCGTCGCGCCGTGCGCGCCGATCTTGGCGTTCACCGTGACCGCGACCTCGCCGCCCGCGGAGAGCGAGCACTTGATCGTGGGCTCGAGGCGGAGCGTGGTCGGGACGGGGCCCGGGAGCGGAATGACGATGCCGCGGGTGTTCCACTCCTTCTCGAAGAGGGTGCCCATGCCGCTCACCTTGAACTCGAGGTCCGCGCTGACCTCGGGATCCATCGTGAGGAGCGACTTGAACGCGACGCCGGTCGGCGGGTCGGGGAGGAAGCGGAGCTCCTTGTAACGGACCTTGATGTAGCCGTCGTACTTCACGCCGAGCTTGATCTGCGCGTTCGAGAGCTTCACGCCCGCACCGCCGGCGCCGAGCGACGCGTTGACCGCGATCTGACCCGAGCCGCTGCTGTTCGCCTGCTGATCGTCGGAGAGGATGTGCAGGCTCTTCGTGGTGACGGTCTTGCCGTTCGCGTCCGTCGTCTCGGGGTCGGCGATCTTCACCGAGCCGTCGAGCAGGGACTTCCGGCTGCTCCAGTCGATGTCGCCGTCCTGGAGCCACTCGTCGAGGCGCGCCGGCGCGGTCTTGAGGATGGTGTTCGCGCCGTCCGTCTTGATGTCGACGACCTTGCGGAGAAAGCCGTACGGGTTCGGGCCGTAATCACCGGTGACGCTGCCGTCCTCGGCAGACGTGCCCTCCGGGATGGGCTTCGAGGAGCGATCGCCCGCGATGATGCTGCCGACCTTGATCTTCGCGAGCATCGACTCGTGGCCCGCGGTCACGATCGTGAGATCCTTCGTGGCGTTGTCGCCCGTCCCGACCTCGGGTCCGACGACCACGTCATCGGAGAACTTCTGGTCGACGTTCACGGCCTCGTTGACGAGGACCGGCTCCTTCTCCTCGGTGTAGATGTCCTTCTTCTTGCTGCCGCCGCCCTCTTCGACCGGAGCGGAGGCGCAACCAGGAGCCGCGGCGGCGAGGAGCGCAAAACCAAAGAAGGAGACGGTGAGGGAGGAGCGAAAAGAGAGCACGGGGTGGTTCATTGCACCCCCTGATCCGCGGACCGGTCAAAGGAAAAACCCTCACAATTCCAATGTTTCGCGTTGCGCAACTGGGGTCGCTGACATCCGGCATGGATGTAGGTGATGCCTCCAAGGCAACACGCAACAGCGAGGGGTCTGGCCCTCGCTTCCGACGAGCCGGGCTTGCTCGGGTCGGCGGCGGTCCTACGATCGGGGTGTGCCCGACAGCGGACGCCCCACGGCTTTGAACAGCGCGGATCCGATCCGCAACTTCACGCTCTCGACCGAGGAGCGAATCCGCGCTCTCACGATCGGGGTCCCTGCCTGGGCCGCGCGGAAGCGAAAGATCGAGGACGACGAGGTTCGATACACGCGCGAGCTCGTCGAGCTCCACGACCTGCTCGTTCAGAAGGGGCGCACGCCGACCCAGATCGAGGTCGCCCTCGTCAGCGCCGCCACCGCGTTCGACCTCGAGAAGCTGAACAAGCTCGTGGCGCTGCACAACCGGTACTACCCGATCGAAGCGAACCTCCCGATGGACTACAAGACCGGCGACTACCTCGTCTACGGCCGGCCGTTCCTGCCAGAGTCGCCGTACACGGCGCAGCGCTTCGTCGGCCTCGCGCAGGCAGCGATCGCCAAGCGCGCGGGCTGAGCGTGTAGCATCGGAGGGTGCTCGGGCTCGGCGCCGTCGTCGGCGCGCTCTTCGGTGTCATCGCGGCGTGGCTCGCGAACGTCCTGCCCAAGCGCTACGGCATCGAGCATTTTCCGCCCGCCGCGAAGCAGCGGCGCCGCAACGTCGCGCTCGTCCTCGCGTCGACCGCCGTCGGCGCGGGGGTCGGCCACGTCCTCTCGAACGTGCACGACGACGCGCTCTGGCACGTGGGGCTCCTCCTCGCCGTGAACGCAGGCGTCGCAGCGGTGCTCCTCGCCGGTCTCGCGATCGACGTGGAGCACATGATCCTGCCGAACGAGATCACGCTCGGCACCGCGCTCGTGTGCCTCGTGACCTCGCCCTTCCGCGGCGTCGGCTGGAAGATGTCGCTCGTCGGAGCGGTCGTCGGCTTCCTGTTCACGTACGGCCCATTCCTTCTCTACAAGTACGTGAAGAAGCAGAGCGGAATGGGTGTCGGCGACGCCAAGCTCGCGGTCGCGGCCGGCGCCTGGCACGGCTTCGAAGGCATGCTCTTCGTGGTCTTCGCGGGTGCGCTGCAGCACATCCTCCTCGGCGTCGCGCTGCGAGCGCTCGGCCTCCGCTACGAGATCCCGGAGTCCGTGCGCGCCGACATCGCGTCGCTGAAGGCGCGCGCCGCTGCCGGCGATCAGGACGCGGTGGAGGAGCTCGCCGACGATCCGCTCGCGAACGAGCCCGAGGACGGGAGCGCCATGAAGATGCGCCTGCCGATGGGTCCGGCGCTCGTGCTCGCGTCGATCGAGGTCCTCTTCCTGCGGCGCTGGCTCCTCGACACCATCATGCCCTGGTTCTACCGCTGAAGCGTCGCCCGAGCGTCAGTCGTCGCGGACGCGTCGCTCCACGCTGAACTCGCCCTTCTCGCCGTTCGCGCGCGTGAAGTCGCCCTTCAGCGTGAAGCCCTCGAGGCGCGCGTCGCGAAGGCGCACGCGCGCCTCGCCTCTCACCGCGATCTTCATCCCGGTCGCCGAGCTCCTCGCGTCCATCGCGATCTGGAACACGGCCTCGCCGTGGTCCGTGCGCGAGAGGATCGCGCTCCCCTTGTCGACGCTCCAGATGCGCGGGTGAAGGATGCGCGCGATGGCGTGCGTGAGGTCGTCACGATGCTCGCCGATGCGCATGGCGTCGTCGGGCAGCACCTGATCGATCTGCGTGCGCGTGCCCAGATCGGGGACGACATCGGTGACGCGCTGCACCTCGTCCTCGCTCGGAGCCGCGCTCGTCCCGGCGAGGACGACGTGAGGCGCGTGCACGTCGACGATGTAGGCATGGCCGTCGACGGAGGTGGCCTGGTGGCTCACGTTGTCGAAGCTCTCGTTCTTCCGGAACTCGATCTTCACCCGGGAGGGCGCCGGACCGTCGACCGCCAGCACCTCGAGCACGAACTCCGACTCGTAGGAGGCGGTCTGCTCGTCCCACACGCTCTTCGCGAGCACGTGCTGGTGCGAGCGAGCTCCGATCTTCGCGTTCTCTCGCCCGAACCGGACGCCCTCGCTGGTGGATGCGACAATCCCGCCGGCGTCGAGGTGGGGCACCTCGAGCGTCACGTCCTGGGAGGTCCCACGAGAGCCCGCATTTTCAGGCTCGCGCGGGCATCCGACCAGGAGAAGAAGAGCCGCGAGCGCGACTGAAATTCTCATGATCGAGGGCTAGGCATGAGGTGTACGCTTATACCCTTTCGGAGGGTAGGCCGTGGCGAAGGCGAAGAACGATCGCAACTTGGCGGTGACCAAGTTCTGTCTCTCGATGGAGGAGCATCGGCGGACAGAAGCCGGTCGTGTACGGACGGCGCGGGAGTTCGTCGCCAGTTTCTTCCCGTACGACGACAGCAAGGCGACCGACAAGCTGTTCCACCTCATGCCCAACGAGGTTCGCGGCCCGATCCTTTCACAATGGGGCATCCGCGGCGGAAAAGCCGCCCTCAAGGACGACGACGCGAAGGTCCAGCAGGTCGTCCACGACGCGCTGGTGGCTGGCGACATCGACGAGTCCATCTTCGAGGAAGGTGTGACTCCGCCCATCCTCGTCGATTGGGTGGAGCTCGGCGACTGGTGGACGTTCTGGCGCCACGGCAAGCTGACGGGCATCGCCATCCAGAAGGCGCTCGCCACTGCCCGCGAGCTCGAGCTCATCGACGATCGCTGGTTCCTCAACAATATCCAGGGCCGCGGCGGCAAGCTCAAAGGCACCGACGTGATCTGCGACACGCTCAGCAAAGATCAGGTCGTGGCCTGGATGCGGAAGCTCCACGAGACGGGCGACGGCTCGCCGCTCGGCCTCGTCATGAGCCTCGGCTGGGAGATGGTCCTCGCGAAGACGGCACAAGACGCGCTCCTCTTTGCGCTCGATGCCTTCGCGAAGAAGGCGGGGCTCGTCCCCGAGAGCCCGGACGCGCCGGCCGAGACGCCCGCCCCCGCTCCCACCTCGCAGCCGAAGCTCCCCGTCTCGCAGCGCATGGCTCCCCTCACGCCCGAGACGCCCGCGCCATCGCCGGAGCCACGGCTCAAGCCGGACTCGGGCTTCCCCATCGCCATCCCCGACGTCCCCGCGGTCGACGCCGCCGACGACGATCCGCCCAGCACGCCCTCCATGTCGAGCATGCAGGAGCAGGCGCTCTGGGGTGGTCAGGCGGGCGAGAGCGACAAGCTCGTCGAGGCGCGCCAGAAGATGATGGAGATGCTCGACAACGAGCAGCCACCACCCGGCTCGGGCGAGGGCTGGGGCGCGTCGGATATTCCGCCGCAGAAGCCCTCCGGCCTCGACTGGGGCGAGGCTCCGCCGCTCGGCAGCAAGCCCGATTCGAAGCCGCCCGGACCTCCGCCGGTCCCGAAGAAGCCGCCCGGCCCCTCGCCGCGCCGCTAGGGACAGCTCGTCGTCTGTTCGATCCACGTCGTGACGAGGTCGATCCCGCGTGGATCGACGACGTGCGATGCGAGTGGCGGCATCTGGTCGTCGCCGCGCCGCGACATGCGCTGGAGGAGGACGGACTGCGCCGGACGACCGGGCGCGACGAGGAGCGCGTCGGGGATGCCGAGATCCCCCGCGTTCGGTCGAGCGCCGCAGAAGGTCGAGAGCGCGCCGTCCCAGCGCAGATCCATCGTCGCGGCGCCCGCGCCGCCGCCGGGACGATGGCACTGCGAGCAGTTCGCGTGCAGGTACGCGCGAGGGTCGTCCTTCGAGAATCGCGTGTGGAGCGGGATCGGCGCGCTCACGTCGCGCGCGAAGAGGCTCGTGTCGACCTGCCGCGCCTCGAGGCCGAGCGTGAAGCCAGCCGCGCGCGTGTGGCACTGCAAGCACTGCGAGCGCGACGGGAAGGTCCAGGCCTGGCCGCCCGGCAGCACCTTGTCCTTACCGCTCTCGAGCAAGGTCGCGTCCGTTTGCTCGTCGTTCCATTCGTACGACCAGCCGGCCCACGAGCCGTCGTCGTAGCGTGCGAAGAGGCGCGTCTCGATCTTCTTCCCGCCCACGCTGAAGGTCTTCACCGCGACGCTGCCCGGGGGCACGTCGAAGTCACCGTCCGCCTTCACGTCGATCTTCTTGCCGTCGGGGAGAAAGAGCCAGCGCGTCTTCTCGGCGCCGTCGGACCAGAGCGGGCTCGCCACGTCGTAGTTGATGGCGTCCGCGTTCTTCAGGCAGCCGGTGGCGGAGAGCGCGGTCACGGCGGGGGCGGCGGCGGCCGAGCCGGGCTCGACGGAGAAGATCTGCCCGGAGGTGTAGTCGACGACGTAGAGCTCACCGTTCGCGTCCTGGCCGAAGCTCGAGATCTGTTTGCCGGAGGCGAGGAGAAGAGTGCCGGCCGCGGAGCCCTGATCGACGCTCCAGATATTGCCGCTCCCGAAATCTCCATAGATGAACTTGCCGGTGAGCGAGGGCAATTTCGTGCCGCGATACACGTAGCCGCCGGTGACGGCGATGCCCTGGTCCCGCGTGTAATCGACGATCGGATCGATGAAGCCTTCGGACGGGCAGTTCTCGACCTGGGCGCAGCCCTTTCCCTCCCGGGTACTCCAGCCGTAATTGCCGCCGCGCGTGATGAGGTCGATCTCCTCGCGCTGCCGCTCGCCGACGTCCCCCGCCCAGAGCTGGCCGGTGACGGAGTCGAAGCTGAATTTCCACGGGTTGCGGAGGCCGGAGGCGTAGACCTCGGGGCTCCCCGTGGCGGGATCGATGCGCAGGATCTTTCCAAAAAACGACGCCGGGTCCTCCGCGAAGCCGTTCGGATCGTACTGCCCGCCACCGTCGCCGATTCCCAGATAGAGAGACCCGTCCGGCCCGAACGCGAGGTGGCCGCCGTTGTGATTCGGAAACGGATCATCGAGCGCGAAGAGGACCTTCTCCGTCGCGACATCGAAGTTGGTGACGCGCACGAGCGTGTCGACGAGCGCGAAGCCAGGCTTGGTCGTCTTCTCCGTGAAATAGAGATAAGCGAACTGGTTCTCGGCATATCTCGGGTCGAAGGCGATCCCGAGGAGCCCGGCCTCGTCGAAGCCGCTCACGCGTGCGCTGACGTCGTAGACGGTCGTGCTCGTCCCGTCGGGGGCAAGCTTCTTCACGAGGCCGATCTGCTCGAGGACGTACGCGTCGGGCGCGGGGCCCCACACCAGCTCGACCGGCTGCTTGAAGGCCGCGACCCCGAACGCCGGCGCGAGCGTCACGCTCGACGCCGGCAGTGGCGGGGCCTTGCAAGGGTCGGGGCCTCGCGGCGGCGGTCCGCTGACGGTCGTGTCGCTGCTGCACGCGACGAGGACGAGCGCCGCCGCGAGCTTCCTCACGCGAAGACGATGCCCTGAGCGAGCGGCAGGTCCTTCGAATAGTTCACGGTGTTGGTCGCGCGGCGCATGTAGCTGCGCCAGGAGTCGGAGCCGGACTCGCGTCCGCCGCCGGTCTCCTTCTCGCCGCCGAACGCGCCGCCGATCTCCGCGCCGCTCGGGCCGATGTTCACGTTGGCGATGCCGCAGTCGGAGCCAGCCGCGGAGAGGAACTGCTCCGCCTCGCGGAGGTCGTTCGTGAAGATGCAGGACGAGAGCCCCTGCGGCACGTCGTTCTGCATCGCGATCGCCTCGTCGAGCTCCTTGTAGCCGACGACGTAGAGGATCGGCGCGAAGGTCTCCTCCTTCATGATGCCCGTCTGCGCCTTCATCCGGACGATGGAGGGCTTCACGTAGAAGCCGCCGTCGATGACGTCGACGCGCTCGCCGCCGACGACCTCGCCGCCTTCCTGGCGCGCCGCATTCAATGCATTCTGCATATTCTCGAAGCTCGCCGCGTCGATGAGCGGGCCGACGAGGGTCGAGGCCTCGCGCGGATCGCCGATGCGGATCTGGCCGTAGGCCTTCGCGATGCGCTCCGTGATCTGGTCCTTCACGCTCTCGTGCGCGATGAGGCGGCGCAGCGTGGTGCAGCGCTGGCCGCAGGTGCCGGCGGCGCTGAAGAGCGCGGCGCGCGTGGCGAGCTCGAGGTCGGCAGTGGGCGCGACGATCATCGCGTTGTTGCCGCCGAGCTCGAGGAGGGATCGACCGAAGCGCTGCGCGACGCGCGGACCGACGGCGCGCCCCATACGCGTGGAGCCGGTGGCGCTGACGAGCGCGACGCGCTTGTCGTCGACGAGGCGCTCGCCGACGGCCGCCTTGCCCTGGATGACCTCCGAGAGACCGAGCGGCGTGGCGCCGAACTTGTGGACCGCACGGAGGAACAGCCTCTGGCACGCGGCGGCGGTGAGCGGCGTCTTCTCCGACGGCTTCCACACCACGGAGTTTCCGCAGACCACCGCGAGGCAGAAGTTCCACGCCCACACCGCGACCGGGAAGTTGAACGCGCTGATGACGCCGACGACGCCGAGCGGATGCCAGGTCTCCGCCATGCGGTGGCCGGGGCGCTCGCTCGCGATCGTCAGGCCATAGAGCTGGCGCGAGAGGCCACACGCGAAGTCGCAGATGTCGATCATCTCCTGCACCTCGCCGCGCGCCTCGGCGACGATCTTGCCGGCCTCGATCGTGACGAGCGACGCGAGCGTGTCCTTCTCCTTGCGTAGCTCCTCGCCGAAGAGGCGGATGAGCTCGCCGCGGCGCGGGGCGGGGACGGTGCGCCACTCGAGGAACGCGGCGTGCGCGCGACCGATGGCGGCGTCGACGCTGGCGTGGTCGTCTTCCTTCAGCTTCGCCGTGACCGAGCCGTCGATGGGCGAGCGCGCGACGAGCGTGCCGTCCGTGAAGGCTTTGGGGTCGAGATCGAGGGCGGCGAGCTCTTTGGCGATGTCCATGCTCGAAGTCTTACTTCGGGGGCGGCTCGACGACCAGTGGTCGCCACGTCGAGCGGCGGGCTGCCTCTGGCGAGTCCTGGCGGGCGTAAATCGCCGTCAATTCGTTGGTGAAGTCGTTGGCGACGAGATTCGGCCGGTACTGATTGTAGAAAGGCTCGGACGAGAGCACGCCCAGGTACGAGTCGGTATTGATGGTCGGCTTCGACAGCGTCTGAACCCAGCTGTTCGGACGAAGCGACACGACGAGGTCGGGCTTCAGGACATTGAACGAGTACGCCGGGTCGATCTTGCCGTGACCGATGAGCGATCCGGGGTACGGGGGAAGGTGCGCGATGTGGCGATCGCCCTTGCCGAAGAGGTCGATCGCAGGATGCCGAGAGAAGTACGGCACGACGCCGGCCGCGATCACCGCCACCACGCTGTTGGGCAGCGCGTTCTTCTTGATGAGCATCGCGACCTGCATCTGATCCTGCACCGCGCCGTTCCCGTCGAGCACGCTGAGGCGGTCGAGCGGCTTGATGAGCGGCATCGTCGCGAAGATCATCGCGAGCGCCCACGCGGTGCGGTTCATCCAGCTGCTGGTGGCCACGTGCGTGAAGCCGCAGGCCGCGAACACGTAGAGGAGCGGCATCAGGTGCGCGCAGAAGCGGAAAGACCCGAACATGTCTCCGCCGACCTGGATCGTGTAGAGCAGCGTGGTCGCGAGGATGAGGATCAGGAAGAGCGCGCGACGGTCGCGCCGCGCCATCGCCGCCGATCCGGCGATCGCCAGCGTGCAAATGATCGAGTACGCCATGAGGAAGTTGCGGGCGTAGACGAAGCCGCGATGGTGCACGCGGTCGAGCAGGTAGACCTTGAGGTAGTACGTGTTGGGGAGCCAGTCGCCGTAGTACGACCTCCGCCAGACGAAGTGCGCGATCACCGGCAGCGCGGCCGGGACGATGCGCGTGAGGATCTGCCGCTTCTTCTCGGGCGCGATCAGGAACCCGAAGAGCGCGCAGGCCGCGAAGATGTGAATGCCGTCGCTGCGGGTCAGCGGCACGAGCGCGAGCGCGAACCAGGCGACCACGCTCGAGGAGTCCCCCAGCACCGAGCGCACGAACGTCATGAGGAGGAAGCTCATGAGCGCGGTCTCGAAGCCCCACGCCGCCCACGTGATGATGTCGTTGTTCGTCACCGCGGCGATGAGGAAGAGCGGCGTGACGACGAGCCCATGAGGGACGAAGACGCGAACGACCCGCACGGACTGGATGAGGGTCCCGATGACGAACACGTAGCTGCAGGCACGCACCCACGCCGACGCGGTCGCGTCGGGCGCGCCCAGCTTGTGCACCCCGGCCATGACGAGCGTC
Organism: Labilithrix sp.; assembly: GCA_046351255.1. Lineage (GTDB taxonomy): Bacteria > Myxococcota_A > Polyangia > Polyangiales > Polyangiaceae > Labilithrix. Next base: position 2,372 of record JAXLYU010000015.1, on the reverse strand, counting down.
CAGAGGAAGTTCGTGTACCCCTCGACGTGCTCGCCCCCTGCGTTCCAGACGAGCCCGTGACCCTCCGCCAGGTTCCTGGCGTAGGTCATCGAGATCATCATGTCGTCATCGATCGAGTAGTACCGCGTCCCGTCGATGACGCGGCTCATGATGACGTTGTTGCGCCAGAAGACGTAGGCGACGACGGCCGAGGCGACGAGGAGCCAGAGGGCGTCCCACAGCCAGATGCTCCTGCTCGTCCGCCAGCGCGTCACGCGGGCGTTTTACACGACTCGAGATGGTGTCCGAGGCAGAACGTGACGTTCCGGATCAGAACGTGAACATCGCGGGCTTGTTCTGCGCGCGGACGACGCCGGCGGCGCCCTCGGAGGTTCCCTGGAGGGTCTTCACGAGGTTATCGAGCTGGATGCTGGCGCCGAGGTAAACGCGCGTGTCCTGGTAGCGATCGAAGATGATGTTCGAGCGCTGGCCGTCGCCGCCGATGCCGGCGACCGCGTTCCAGTAGCCGATTTCGCCCGTGATCCACGGGTTGAAGTTGTAGTCGAGCCAGGCCGAGAGGTAGTGCGACTGGCGGTAGTTGGTCGCGTCCTCGTTGACCGGCAACGCCTTGCCGTCGATCGGGTTCACGGTCGACGTCGGGTGGTACGCCCAGGACGAGCCGCCGATGTACGCGATGGCCGGGTTCCACTTGCCCCACTCGGGCGAGATGATGAGCGAATAGCTGAGCGAGTCCGACACGTTCATCGTGCCGGAGAGGAGGTCGCTGCAGCCGTTTCCGCCGAGGCACTGGAACGGGACGGGACGCGGATCGAGCGTCTCGGGGTTCCTCGATTTGTAGATCGGGTGCGAGTACGTGAGGCTCGTGATGATGCTGAGCTCACCGCCGAGGAAGTGCTCGAAGCCCTTCGCGAGCTGACCCGTCACGCCGGGCGTCACCATGAGGGTACGCGCGCGCGAGTTCTTCGACGTCGGCAGGCCGGCGTTGATCGCGACCGCGGGCTGGATGCCGGCGAACGACGGGATCTTCCGGTAGAAGAGCTGCAGCGTCGTGTCGCTGAGCGTCGGCTCGTGGTTGTACGTGTTCTCGTCGGACTCGGTCCACTCGTACGAGACAATCAGGCGCGCGCGGAGCTGGAAGGCGTCGGTGATCGCGAAGCGCGGCGTGATGTAGAAGTTCGATTCGACGGTCGGGTCGTTGTACTGGGTCTGGCCCTTGAAGATCGTGTTCGTCGTCATGCTGTTCGAGATGAACAGCGACGAGCCGGCGAAGCGGCGCGGCTTCGGCTTCGACTGAGCCTCGCTCGCCGCCTGCTGCGGCGTATCCGCGGTCGGGTTCGCGGCCGTCGGCGTACCGACGGTCACGCCGGGCTGCGCGCCCGAAGCGTCGCCACCGCTGGCGCCCGCGCCGGGTGCGGAGGAGGGAGCGGGCGCGGGCGTCGAAGGATCGGCGGACTGACGGTTCGGCGCGGGCGAGTCGACCTGTGCGACCTGACGGACGGCGGCCTTGTCCTGCGAGACTCCTTGGCGAGCGGCAGCGGCTTTGTCACCGGCGGCGGCAGCAGCCGGCCCAGCGGCAGACGCGGAGGCAGCGGCGGTCAGAGACAGACCGACGACCAACGCAGAGAGGACAGAGGAACGCTTCATTCGGGGCTCCAGAGGAGTGGCAGAGACGAGGCGGGAGAGCCTATGCAAGTCACGTGCGCGCGATTCGAGGTCCGTAAGTATCTGAAGTCACGCCCATTATCCGGGCCGCCGCATTCCACGTCAGGCTTCTAACGGCGTCAGGCGTCAACCATCCACCGACATGTAACCCCAGCGAGGAACAAGGGATGTATCGCAGATCCGCACCGACGCAACCCGAACCGGGACGCTGGCGCTAACGGAGACGCCGCTCCCGGCCGCCACGCACGCGGACCGGGCACCGGCAGCGGAATCCTCCGTGACGATCGGATCCTCGTGGCCTCCGCGGGGTGTCAGGGACGAATGCGGAGGAGGACGCCGCTCGAGTACGACGATGACGACGACGACGATCCGTAGATCGACCCCGTCACGTAGATCACGCCCCGCTTGCCGAGCGTCAGCTTGCCCGCGTTGAAGGTCTCGCCCTTCTCGAGCGTGATCGGACGGGCGATGCCGTCATCGCCGAACGTGTCGTCGAGGTCACCGTCCTCGGTGAACCGCGCGATCGTGAGCTGCGCCGGCCTGGTCGTGGTCGCCCCCACCATTCCCATCACGAGGACCTTGCCGTCGAGCTGCACCGCCACCGAGGTGCCGCCCTGCGTGTGCGAGAGGCCCGCGGTGGCGACGCCTCTCCGGCCGAACGTCGTGTCCACGTCGTCGAGCTTCGACGTCAGACGGACCACCGCGAGGTC
>JAXLYU010000014.1:0-360000 GCA_046351255.1 Labilithrix sp. | reverse complement strand
CGGCAAGCGCTCGACGAGACGGATCACGTGCCAGCCGTACTGCGTCTCCACGAGGTCGCTCGTCATCGCGCCCGGCGCCGGCAGCGCATACGCGGCGGCCGCGAATTTCGCGTCCATTCCGCCACCGTCGGGGATCCAGCCTTCTTTCGTGAAGGCCGGCAGATCCTCGACGCGCGTCTCGATGTCCTTCGAATGGGCGACCGCCTTCGCCTTCGCCTCGAAGTCGGCGGTGGTCGTCGCGTCCTTCGTGGCGGCGAGGAGCGCCTCCGCGACCTTCTTCGCGTCGGCGGCGAGCTCGTCCTTCTTCGGACGGCGAGCGATGGCGTGAATGACATGAACGGTCGGCGGTCGATCGACCTCCGCCCAGTGCGCCTCCGAGAGGCGCGCGACCTCCGCGTCGCTCGGCGGGCCCGCCTTCACCGCCTCCGCGCGAAGGCGATCGGCGAGGATGCGCGCGCGCGTCGCGGTCACGTGCCACGAGGTGGGTGGCCTCTGGTCCAGACCTCGATTTTTCGCGCGATTTGCCGCGATCTCGTCGTCGATGATGCGTCGCGCGGCGTCCTTCGCGGTGAGGTGCTGCGCGTTCGCGACCGCCTCCACCAGCGAGAGCGGAAGCGCCTCGCCACCGACGCGCGCCGCGACCGAGCCTCCGAGCGCGGCTTGCGTATCGGAGGGACGCTCCGTGACGGTCGCGCGACCGCTGCACGACAGCAGCAGCGCGCACGCCGCCAGCGCGCGCTTCACGCGCTCGCCCCCGGACGCACGAGCTGAACGCCCGCGCGCAGGGCAACGATGCCGATCACGAGGCAGTAGATCGCCTCGACGTCACTCGCACGCGCGAGCGCGAGCGACCCCCAGACGAACGCCGCAGCAGCTCCGATGACGAGGATGCCGGCGAGCACGTCGAGGATCTGCACGCCCCAACGATAACGCGTCCTCAGCGCGCGAACATCGTGATCGTCACCCCGGCCAGGGCCACCATCGAGAGCATGATCAGCCACGGAAGCGCCCGACGGAGCTTGATCCGACGAGACGCCGCGACGCGCGTGCCGTGACGTGCGAGTGCGATGCTGGTCGTTCCACCGATCACCGCGATTCCGCACACGACGGTGACGAGGCGCACCAGCACCGCGCGCTCCGGCGTGGCCACCCCCCAGCCGATGCCCTGCATCAGGAGCGCCAGGACGACACCCACCGCGACGTAGATGCCGTCACCGCGAGGCAGCGCGCTCCGTGGCTTCATCGACGTGCTCGCGATGATGCGCGCCGGGCTGTTCGGATCGGATTTCAGCGCAGGGCCCGCCGAAGCGAAGGCGAAGAGCGCCCAGCCGACCATCCCGAGGGAGCCACGGACCGCGTCGAGCCGCGCCGAGGAGAGCGCTGCTGGCGCGAGCGCCCACACCATCGCGGACGAGAGGACGAAGCCCCAGACCGACCAGGTGCGCGCCCACATCGGCCCGGTCCACGAATCGAAGCGCTCGCGAAGGGACTTCTTCGCGTGATCGACGACGTCGCTCTTCGCCCCGCCGCTGCCTTCCACGAAGGGCGCCGTCACGAGCGCGATCACGCCCATGATGGCGGCCGCCTTCGCGAGGAGCGGTGCGCCGCGCGACCACGCCGCTGGCGCGACCGTGATCGCCCACGCGTAGAGCCCCGGGATCGCGGCCTGCGCCGACGCGCCGATGCCCGCGATTCGCTCGAAAAAGCCGCGCCTTCTTGGGGCCATGGGCCCGGACATCGGCGCCGAGATCGGGACCTCTTCTTCGCTCATGCCGTCCGAAGCAGCTTCGACACGGCGATGAGGCCGTCGTTGGGCTCGCCGCCTTCCTTCGCTGCCTCGAGCCCGAGCTTCTGCCAGAGGCCCTTGTCGAGGAGCTGGCTCGGACGGACGTTCTGCAGCGCGGCGAGCATCACGTTCTTGATGCCCGGATGCTTCTCCTCGAGGTCGTTCAGCATCGTGCCGACGATCTTGCGCTGGAGGTTGTCCTGCGAGCCGCAGAGATCGCACGGCAAGATCGGGAACGCCTTCGCCGCCGAGTACGCGACGATGTCTTCCTCCGCGCAGTACGCGAGCGGGCGAATCACGACGTGCCCGTCTTCCGATACGAGCTTCGGTGGCATCGCTGCGAGCGAGCCGGCGAAGAAGAGGTTCAGGAAGAGCGTCTGCAGGATGTCGTCGCGGTGATGTCCGAGCGCGATCTTGGTCGCGCCGTATTCCTTCGCCAGGCGATAGAGAATGCCGCGACGCAGACGCGAGCAGAGCGAGCAGTACGTCTTCCCTTCGGGGATCTTGTCGGTGACGATCGAGTACGTGTCTTCCTCGATCATGCGGAAGTCGTACTGCTCCTCGCGCATGTAGTTGCGGAGGCGATCGGCCGGATACCCCGGATGGCCCTGGTCGATGTTCACGACGAGGAGCGAGAAGTCGATCGGCGCCTTCTGCGCGAGCTCGCGGAGAAGGTGCAGCATCGTGTAGCTGTCCTTCCCGCCGCTCACGCAGACCATCACGCGATCACCGTCGGCGATCATGCCGAAGTCGGTGATCGCGCGGGCGATGCCGCGCGCCAGCCGGCGCTCGATCCGTTTCTCGGGTTCGATCGCCTCTCCGGCGGATGGAACCGGCTCATGCATCGAGCGCTACTCTAGTGGTCGCGCGGGATTTTAGCGACGCCCGGCCTTCTTCTTCGCCGGAGCGACGGGGGCCGGAGCTGCGGCTGTCTTCGGACGACCGCGCTTCGCTGGTGCGGCCACGGGGGCGGGCGCGGGCTTCGCCGGAACGGGCTTTGGCGCCGGCTTCGCCGCGGGAGCGGGCCTGGGCGCCGGAGCGGCCGCCTTCTGCGAGCGACCCGGACCACGTTTGGCGGGGGCCGCCGCGGGGGCGGGCGCGGGCTTCGCCGGGGCGGGCGCGGGCTTCGCCGGGGCGGGCGCGGGCTTCGCTGGGGCCGGTGCAGCCGCCGTCTTCGCTGGACGTCCCGGACTGCGCTTGGCCGGAGCCGCCGCGGGGGTGGGCGTGGGCTTCGCGACGGGGACGGGGGCAGGCTTCGCCGCCGGTGCGGCCGCCTTCTTCGCCGGGCCACGCTTGGCCGGCGCGGGCGGGGGCGCTGCCTTCGCGACGGGAGCGGCCTTCGCGACCGGAGCCGCCTTCGCGACCGGCGGGGGCGCCGCCTTCGCGACCGGTGCCGGCGCCGACTTCTTCGCCGGACGACCCGCGCCACGCTTCGAGGCCGCGTCGGCCGCCTTCGGCGCTTCCGCCTTCGGGGCGTCGGCCGGCGCCGCGGCGCTTTGCGATGCCTTGTCGATCAGCGCGAGGAACGTGAGGACGCCGTGACCGGTGCCGCCCTTGGGATCCCAGCCACGGATGCGGTCACCCATCGCCGGGCCGGCGATATCGCAGTGGACCCAGTTCGGGACGTTGCCGATGAACTCGCGGAGGAAGAGCGCCGCGCTGATCGAGCCGCCCCAGCGGTCGCCGGTGTGCTTGATGTCCGCGCACTCGCTCTTCAGCTGATCCTTGAGCTCCTCGACGAGCGGCATACGCCACATCGACTCGCCGCTCGCCCTGGCCGCGGCGCTGAACTCGTCCGCAGCGACGTCGTTGTTGGCGTACCAACCGGAGGTGCCGTTGCCGAGAGCGACCACGCAGGCGCCTGTGAGCGTCGCGTTGTCGATCATGAGGTCGGGCTCGAGCGCGCGCGCGTACGCGAGCGCGTCGGCGAGGATGAGGCGGCCCTCGGCGTCGGTGTTGACGATCTCGACCGACTTGCCGTCGAGCGAGCCCCACACGTCACCAGGGCGGTAGCTGTTGCCGTCCGGCATGTTCTCCGCCGCGGCGACGATGCCGTGCACCTCGACGTCCGGCTTGAGGCGGCCGATGATCGACATGAGGCCGACGACGTTCGCCGCGCCGCTCATGTCGTGCTTCATCTCGCCCATGCCCGCGGCCGGCTTGATGCTGATGCCACCCGTGTCGAACGTGATGCCCTTGCCGACGATCGCGATGCGACGCTTCGGGTTTGCGGGCTTCCACGTCATGTGCACCATGCACGGTTTCCGCTCGCTGCCCTGGCCGACCGCCTGGAGGAGCTTCATGCCGCGCTTCTGGATCTCGGCGAAGTTCATCACCGTGACCGACGTGAGGTTCGAGTCCTTGCCCGCCTGCTTCGCGGCCGCCGCGAGGGTGTCCGGGTAGAGCTCGTTCGGCGGCTCGTTCGAGAGATCACGCGCGAGGTTGACGCCCGCCGCCACGCTCTGGCCGAGCTCGATGCTCTTCTTCGCGTCCGCCGGCTCCTTGCCACCGACGATGCAGATGACGACCTGGCCGAGCTCTGCCTTCGGCTTGCGGTCGCCGGTCATGTACTTGGTGAAGCGATAGGCGCCGAGCTCGAGGCCTTCGACCACCTCGCGGAGGCTTCCGCCGAGGCTCGCCGGAATGCCGAGGACGAGGCGCTTGGCCTTGTCGCCGTTCGCGGCGCGGGCGGCCTTCGCCGCGAACGTGCGCACGTCGGCGTTGCTCATCTTCGTGGCATCGCCAAGGCCGACGATCATGACGCGATCCGCCTTCACGCCCTTGCCGAGCGTGGTGAGCGAGATCGTCTGATCCTTCTTGCCCTTGAACTCTTCCTTCTTGATGAGACGGCCGAGCGCGCCGCCCGTTGCGCGTTCGAGGCCGTCGAGCGTCGACGGTGCGTTCTTGGCTTTACCGCCGAGCAGTGGCGTGCCGACGACCATGAGGTCGCCCGCCTCGCGCGCAGGAAGCACGGAGCGAACAGTGATCTTGAGGGGCATCGGTGCGGTTATACGCCGAGCCCAGTCGTGTGGGATACAACGATTTTAGCTGGCCAGAGTCTCCCCACCACTTAGGAGGGCCACCCTCGAGGGACTCCCCACTAACCCACGAGGCGCGCGTGCTTGCCCATGGAAAGCTGGGCGAGCGGCGCGGGGGCGATGCGGGTCTCGGGCACTCCGGCAAATACGCGGCGCGTCGGAATTCCGTCGACCGAGAGGGCGAGGATCGTCGGCGCGCCGCGGTAGACCCAGAGAACCTTGCAGGGCAAAGCATACTCGACGCCCGTGATCGCGTCCGACGCGCGGAGGATGACGTTCGAGCCGGACGGCACCGTCGATGCGCAGCTCACGAGCACCGCGCCGGCGCCCACGCTACGCACCTCCACGGGGAGGATCGCCCCATCGCCGATCATCTGCGCCGGGAGCGCGCTCCTGGGCCGCTCGTACGGTCCGATCGCAGGGATCTCGAGGTCACCCGTGACGAGCTGCATCAAGGAGAGAAGCTCGATTTGCTCGCGGCTCTCGAGCGGCTGCCCGAGTGACGCGTTGCGTGCCTTGAGCTCCCAGAAGCGAACCAAAAAGTCGAGCTTGTCGATCAAAGCGCACCCCTACGGCGTGGTGTCACGGAACGGCCAGGGAAGGTGCGAAGCACATGCCACCGGTTCATGGGTCGTTGGACGTGCGGAGCGACGGAAAGTTTCGGCGCGATGTCGGCTCCCACACGTTGGTAGAACGCCCGGACGCCCCGACACCTTGCACCCACACGTTGCCAACCTGGTTGCGCCGGTACGCACGGAAGGGCGGAATGAATGTATGGTGTGGGCGTGAAGACGCGGGTCTTGGCCGGCCTCGGCATCGTGCTGCTGACGAGCGCGACCGCGTGTTCTGACCCCAAAGTCTCCCTCGGCAAGGGGACCCGGGAATATACGGACAGCGACTACACCAACGTGCTCGACCGCTGGACGCGCAGCAAGAGCCTCTACGCCGTCAGCGAGCTCGAAAACCTCCTGACCGTCACTGCGACGTTCGAGTCATGGGACTTCCGCTGGGCGTACGTCGTGAAATACGCCAACGACTACCGGCTGACCGTCGAACAACGCCGCAACCTCCTCGAAAAGACGCTCGCCGAGACCCGCGACTCGCATCGTTTCTACGTCGCGCTCTACGGCACCAAGGTCCGCTGGGCCGATCTGACGAACGCGAAGAGCGCCTGGATCGTGCGCCTCATCGACGAGGAGGGAAACGAGACCGCGCCGACCGCGATCGAGATCGTGCTCCGCCCCGGGCCGCTGGAGATCCGCTATTTCCCGTATTCGTCGGTCTTCCGCCACGTGTTCCGCATCAAGTTCCCGGTGACCACGCCCGACGGTCGGCCCACCATCGCGGAGAACGCGAAGTGGTTCGGCCTCCGCTTCGCCGGCGCGGAGGGCAACGAGGAGCTCCGCTGGGACATCGAGCTCGAAAAACGGGACGACGGCAACGGCGGCGATCCCAGCACGCGCGATCCGAACAAGAAGACGGCGTCGATTCGCGCCGCGCGCGAGCTACATACCGGCGAAGACTTCGAGTAGCGGCGGGCAGGTCACGAGCAGCTCCTGCGCGACGCCGCGGTCGCCGAACATCACGAGCGCGCCGCCCTTGCCCGCACGTGCGGTGTACGGCGCGTCGCCCATGCCGAGCACCTCGGTCGGGAAGAGGAACTCGCCCGAGCCGACGACGCCCGCGATCTCGTCGCCCTTCATCAGCTCGAGCTCACCGATGCCGACCAGGAGGAGACCCGGCACCGACTCGCCCTTGTTGACGACGATCTCCGCCGGGATGAGCGGACGCATCTTCAGCTTCGAGACGACCTGCTCGCGGATCGACATGTCGAGCCGCTCGCCGAGCGGACCGATCGTGATGCCGACGAGCGTCTGCATCTTGTCGGCGGCGGCGCGCAGATCGTCCTCGACCCACGGAATGGTGCGGAACGCCTCCTCGACCGACGCGTCGGACCACGTCGCGACGGTGCCCGGTCCGGCGGCCGCGATCATGCGAATCGGCACGTTCTCTTCCGTCGTGCCGCGCGAGCGGAGGACCTGGCCCGCCTCGAGACGTCCCGCGGCGGCGTCGACCATCGTTGCAGCCACCTCGAACGCGCCCTGGATCACGTACGCGAGCGCGAAGGTGGCGATCTCCTCGCCCTCGTTGAGCTCGTGAATCGTCGCCGCCGCCGCGAACGCTTCGCGCGTCTCGTCGGGCATGTCCGAGAACGCTTCCACGTCCTCGAGATCGAGCAGGCGCGCGGGTGGGATCGACGGGATCGCCGTCTGCGGATCGGAGCTCACCTCGGCCTCGGGCGGGGGCTCGTCCTGCGGAGCCGCCTCGGCCTCCTCGGGCGGAGCCGCCTCGACCTGGCGAGTTTCGGGCTCGGGCTCCGGCTCGGGCTCCGGCTCGGGTGCGGGCGCTGCGGCCTCGACCGCCGCCTTCAAGGCCCCCTGCGACTCGGCGAGTCCGCGCTCGAGCGCTTCCGCGATCGCCTCGGCGACCGGCGACGACTCGATCTGCGGAGCCGCGACCTCGTACGCGGGCTCGGGCGGCGGTTCGGGCGCGACCGACGGCTCGTCCGGCATGACCGACATCTCGACGATCGGCGCCTCCGGCTCGGGAGGGGGCTCGACGGGACGCGCGGCGGCGACCTTGGGCACCGAGGGCTTCGGCAGCGACGGCAGCGCGGGCTTTCGTGGGACGGGCGGCGGAGGCTTGGGCGGACCCGCCGACGGGACGGGCGCCGGCGGCGGCGGCACCGCGGGGGCGGCCGCCTTCAGGCCACCGAAGCTCGGACGCGAGGCGCGCGTGGGCGGCTGGAGCGGCGGAGGCGGGGACGAGATCGGCATGCGCGTCGATGCCGGTGGCACGTCGGAGCGCGGCTTGAGGAGCGCGTTCGGACGCACGCTCGTGATGACCTCTTCGTCCTGCGGCGGGGGCGGCGGCACCGACTCCGGCGGCAAGCTCGGGCCGGGGAGCTTCGAGGACATCTCGGCCCACGGATCGAACATCCCGGCGTGCACCTCGGACGCCTCGGGGACGGACGGCCTCCGCGCGTGCGCCGGCTCGACCGCAGGCGGCGGGATGGAGTCCCCGCCGATCTCGATGTCGACCTGTGCGTCCTCCGAGTCGTCCTCGAGGAGGTCGTCGTCGCCGAGCTCGGAGGTCTCGAGGTGGTCGACGCCGGCCGACTCCGGGACGACGGAGTCGATCTCGGCGTTCATGAACTCGGTCAGCTCGGCCGCGAAACGGGCGAGCTCGAGCGCGCGATCGTCGTCGTTCGAGTCGCCCGCCGCCTGCGCGGCGCGACGTAGCCAGACCAGCGCATCGATGCGCTCACCACGCTTCCAAAGCGTGTCCGCGGTCTGGAGGCCCCAGACCACGTCTTCGGAATCGGTATCTCGCGGCGGCGGAATTTCGGGCATCAACGACTCAAATCGGCTTCGCCACGGTAGATCACGGGACTAGCAAAGTCACGGAACCGTCCTCGGAGGGCACGACCAGACTGCCATCCGAGAGCAAGGTCAGCCCTGCATCGACGTCCGCGCCGGTCTCGAAGCGCCACCGGACGGAGCCATCGGGGCCGATCGCGTAGGCCGCGTCATCCTGGGCGCCGAAGTAAAGCGCGCCATCGTCGTCCTCGAGCGGGCCGCCGTGAATACCAAACTCTTTCGCGCCGGTGCCGCGGATGGGAAACGCCCCTTTTGCCTCCCCTTCCGGGCTGATCCGAACGACGCGAGGCACGGGACCATAGGTGCCGGCGAGCACGTCGCCATTCCGACCGATGCTGAGCCCCCCACGCACGAACCCTCCGGCGGAGGTTCGCCAGGCGATCTTTCCCGACGGCTCGAGCTTCACGACCTCGGCCGCGTCGGTCCCGACGTAGATCGCGCCGTCGTCGGCGATGGCCGGAGCGCCGTCGACGTCCGCGCCGAGGTCGACGCGCCAGGCGAGGTTGCCGTTCGCAGCGATCGCATAGACACCGTCGTCCTGGGAGCCGACGATCACGAGACCATCCGAGGTCACGGCCGGCGCGGTGAAGACTTTACCCTTCGTCGCAAATCTCCACGCGAGGTCGCCGCCGCGCCGGATGGAGAGCACCTGCGTTCCCGCCGCGAAGATGACCGTGCCGTCGCTCGCGAGCGCCGGTGACGTGTCCGCTTCGCCGTCGACGTCGATGCGATGAATGACGTCACCCTTCGGCGAGAACGCGAAGATCTTCTTCGCGTCGGTGCCGGTCCAGATCGTTCCATCGTCCGCGACGAGCGGCGTGGCGTAGCCGCGATCCCCGAGCTTGACCGTCCAGCGTCGCTCGCCATTCGAGCGTGCAAGCGCGATGAGATCGCCTCCGAGCGTGGCCACATAGAGCGTCTCTTCATCGATCGACGAGGAGACCTGCGCCGCGACGGGGCCGTCGACCTTCGCCCTCCAGCCGACCTTCGCGAGCGCAGGACCGCGGCCTCTCGCGCGGTGCGTTCGACGCGCCGTTCCATGCTGCATACGCGCTGCGCCATCGGCGACCGACGCATCGCCTCCATGGCCGAGCAATGGATGCGACGCGTCATGCGAGCTCTCGGCCGATGACGCACCGCTCGAGCCCGTCGCGCCCGAGACGATCGATGGCCCATCAGGAGGATCGATCGGCGCGGTCCGAACCCCGGAACGACGAGTGGCGATCGCCGTCACGACGATCGCCACCATGGCTCCCAGGGGGAGTGCTTTCAGAAACGTGAAACGGCGGGCGTTTCGCTTCAGCCGCGCTTTCGCTGCGTCGACGCCGCCTGCTGCTGCTGCTGGGTCGCGCGGACACGGCGCTCCGATTGACGCGCCTCGTCCACGCCGATCGCATGGGGCGCCTCGCCCGGCATCCGGCGCGCGAGCCAGCCGATGAGCGTGAGGCCCGCGGTCCGCGTGGTCTCGGGCATTTGCGGCTCACGGATCAACCGCGTGATGTCGCTGATGAGACGGGCGCGCTCGCCTTCGTTGGGGATATGCTCCGCATCCGGGCACCCTCCGAACGTGCGCGTCGTCCGCGCGGCGTAGATGGCTTCGATCGTGAGCTCGGAAGAAGCTTTGCGAGAAGAAGACACGTGAGATCGAGAGTGTACCAACTTCGTCGCCGCCGTCGAGTTTGCAGTGAGAGCCAATGCGCCTCCTGAATACCCCTGATTACGCCTACTTACGTATGCGTCCCTGCGTCGTGCTGTCGCTTATCGAAACAGGGACAGAGGGGATAGCGCAACGCGACATGGGCGCAAGAACGAAATCGCACGTTCGCGCTTGACGGACCATGTTTTTTTTGCCGGTACCTCGGGGATCCAGGATCCGGCGTTGGGGGCAGTACGGCCAGGCCTGCCCGATATTTCAGTGCATTTCGAGCGTGTCGCAGCTCGTGCCAATCTCGACCCGCTTCGTCGCGCGTGACACACGCACCCGCACCAGCGGCTCCCCTCGCACCACGAGGTGGATGATCTGATTGCCGTCGTTGTCGCGTGGCCCGTCGTCGATTTTGTCGTTTCCTGCGAGCGTTCGCGAGCCTGCGCCGGACGCCTTCGGGTCCTCGCCGAAGATGATCGTCGCCGGTCGCGGGCAGAGGTTCACGATCTCGTACGGCTTCCTCTTCTTCGGAGGCACCGCCGCTGCGTTCGGCGCAGGCGGAGGCTCGGGCGCCGCGCTCGGAGCCTCGGGCGCCGACGGCGGATCCGCGCCCGTCGCAGGCTCTTTCTTCGCCTCACCGCCACAACCCAGGAACACGAACGCGAGCAGACCGAGACCTACGGAGCGCATGCCGCCACTCTACTACTTGATCGAAAAGATCCGCGCCTGACGCGCCGGGATCGTCACCGTCGGGCCATTGGCGACCGTCGACGTCACTTCGTCGTTCAGCGCACCGGCAGGGAGGCCAGAGACCTCCTTTGGCGCGTCGCTACGGTTGATCGCGACGTAGACCGTGTCGCCCGTCGTCTCGCGCGAGAAGACCCAGGTGTCGTTGTCGGCGTTGATCGTGGAGCGCGTGCCGCGACGGAGCGCCGGGTGCTTCGCGCGAATGTCGGCGAGGCGCTTGATGCGATCCTTCAGGAAGGTCTGGTTCGAGTTGTACCCGTCCCATTGCATGAAGCGGCGGTTGTCGGGATCGCCGGCGCCGGGGAGGCCGATCTCGTCGCCGTAGTAGACGAGCGGCGCGCCTCGATTCGTGAAGAGGACCGCGAAGCCGTTCGCGACGCGCTCGTAAGCGGCGAGCTCGCTCACGGGTCCGGGCTGATTCTGCCACGCCAGGTTCTTGCCGTCGGAGCCCTGGTCGTCGCCCCATGGACGGTTGTTCGCCGCGACGTGAATGATGCGCGGAAGGTCATGGTTCCCGAGGAACGTGCTCATGACCGCGTTCGCGCCGTAATAGTAGTCGTTCGTGTCCATGAAGCTCGCGAGCGAGCTCACGGGCGTCGTGCGCATGAGGAGTGACTCGACGACGAGCTTGCGCAGCGGGAAGTCGAACTGTCCGTCGAGCTTCGTCGACGGATCGATGAACGACTTGATGAGGTCGCGATTGCCGAAGTCGTAGGTCTCGCCGACCATGTAGAAGCGCTGCGCCGGCGTCTGCGTGGCGGTCACGTCCGTCTTCAGCTTCGCGCGGAGCGCGTTGAGCCACGAGATGTCGACGTGCTTGATGGCGTCCGCGCGGAAGCCGTCGACGCCGCGCCCCTCGCCGTCCGCGGTCTGCTTCACCCACTCGACCGCGTTGATGACGGACCAGTTCCGCGCGTCCGGGTTCGTGTAGTTCCAGTGCGGGAGGTAGTCCGTGAACCAGCAGCGCTGGGCGTCGCCTTCCCACGAGCAACCCTGACCGCACACGCAGTCGTGGCCGTCCTTGTTGAACGACCAGAACCAGTCGTTGTGCTCGTTGAAGACCTGCGAGTCCTTGTGGACGTGCACCATCGCGAAGTCGAAGAGCACCTTGAGGCCCTTCGCATGCGCAGCAGAGATGAGCTCCTTCAGGTCGGAGAACTTCCCGAAGCACGACTCGCTCGAGAGCACGGTCGCGTTCGAGCCGAGGTTCGGCCAGTAGCCGTGGTAGCCCGAGTAGAGGTGGTTGTCGCCGCCGGTGCCCTTGCCCGAGTGGTTCGGGTTGTCGAACGGCACCGTGACCCAGAGCGTGTTCACGCCGAGGTCGTTGAAGTAGCCGTCGTTGATCTTCTTCGTGACGCCGGGCCAGTCGCCGCCCTGGTAGTCCGCCGGCGCGTCCACGTCGGCGAGCGCGCACGGGTTCTGCCCGTCTCCGTTGTTGAAGCGATCGACGAAGACGAAATAGATGACGGAGTCGCGCCAGTCGAAGACGCCCTCGGGGAGCACACCTTCCTCCGAGCACGTCGGCTCGGCGCACGCCGCGCCTTCGAACACGTTGTTCGTGTTCTGCTGCGCGTCCGTGACGGTGGGCTGATCGGGATCGTGCTTCCACGTGCCGTCGACGACGAACTTGTAGTTCACCGGCTTGCCCACCGGCAGCGGGACGTCGATCGTCCACTGGTTGCCCTTGCGGACCATCGGCTTGCCGGAGTCCCACGTGGACTGGCCGTCCCAGTCGCCGCGGAGCTCCACCGTGCTCTCGTCGTTGTACGGATACGTGAACGTGTGCGCGCACCGCTTCAGGTCCGCGGGGCACTCCACCTTCGACGGGCCGACCTTCGTGCCGCCGTAGCCGTACGGATCGCTGTTGCCGTTTCCGGGGTTGAACTTCGACGGGTCCGGCGGCGAGCCGTAGTCCCGGTTCGAGGCGTCCGAGTCTCCGCACGCGACCGCGAGGGCGCCGGCGAGGAAGAAGGCTGAAGCGGCGAGGCGGGGAAAGGGCATGGTGGAAGCGTGGTCACCGAAGGCCGAGGCAGGTGGCGGGGGTGAAGAATGGCGGAGCCCGGCGATTTGTCAACTCATGGCTGAGTTACTACGCACCCGGAACCCGCAGAAACGTAGACCTGGATGGAGAAAGGCTGGTCCGAGACCGTCAAGACCGTGGCCTCGAGGGGCTCTCCGGTGAGGACATCGACGAGGTCGGTCGGGGAGCCGGCGGGGAGCGGGAGCTCGATCTTCGAGGTCGGACGCCGGGTGAGGGCGATGACGGCCGACTCCTGACCGATCGTCCTCGCGAACACGAAGTGCTCCTCGTCCGCGAGCATCGTCGTCAGCGTACCGCGCCGGAGCGCCCGCGAGCAGCTGCGCGTCGCGCCGAGCGCCCGGACCACTGCACGCGTCTTCAGCTGTTCCGGAGAGAGCGACTTTTCCCCAGGCATCACGCGCCGGCAGTCTGGATCGCTCCGCCCCGCGAGGCCCACCTCGTCTCCGTAATAGAGGACGGGCGCGCCCGGCATCGTCAGCACGGTGGCGAGCGCGAGGCGCTGCTTCGCGTAGACGAGCGGGTCCGCCGGCTGTCCGGGCCCGTCCCACACGTCCCCGTCCGCATCACCCGCGCTCTCGGACGCGAATCGCGACACGTCATGGTTGCCGATCATGAGCCCCATGACCGCGTTCGCGCCGTCCCAGGCCGCCTCGCCTTGGCGAAACGACTCGTCGATCGCGGAGAGCGGCGACGTCTCGTGCGCGATGGCGTTGCGCATCGTCCACATGAGCGGAAAGTGAAAGCTGCCGTCGAGGCCGTACGGCCCGAGGTCGTAGCGGAGGCTCTGGTAATTGCCTGGCCCGGTGAAGTTCTCGCCGAGCACGTAGAGGTCGTGGCCCGGATGCTGGTAGCGCCTTCGAGCCGCCGTCGCGATGCGTCGCGTCGCGGAACGCGGCATCATCGGCACCGCGTCGATGCGCACGCCGTCGGCGTCCCAGCGATCGAACCACCACATCACCTCGGCGCTCGCCGCCCTGGCCGCGGCGTCGTTGGTCCAGTCGAGATCGGGCAGGTACGGCGCGAACCAGCACGTCTTGATGTGGGCGCCCCAATCGCAGGCGCCCTCGCCGCAGACGCAGTCTTGCTTGAACCAGTCCGGATGCGACTTGGTCCATTCGTGCTGCTCGTGGACGTGGTTCGGCACGACGTCGAAGAGCACGCGGATGCCGCGCGCGTGCGCCGCGTCGACGAACGCGGTGAGCTCGTCTTCCGTCGCGAAGCGCTCGTCGATCCCGCGCGAGCTCGTGGGCCAGTAGCCGTGATAGCTCGTCGAGGTGTGCGTGCCGTCCTTGTTCGGGAAGTCGCCGGTGGGATTCGTGTAGAGCGGCGAGAGCCAGATCGCGGTCGCGCCGAGCGCCTCGATCTCGCCTTTCTCGAGCGCGTCGCGAACGCCCGAGAGCGTACCGCCGGCGCGCGACGAAGGCGTGGCCGGCGGCTTCAGCGGACCGTCGGGGCCGCGGAACCGGTCGATGACGACCTGGTAGACGATCGCGTCGCGCGGGTCCCACGTCTCGCCGGTGCCGTCGATGAAGACGGTCGCGCGCGCGTCCTCCGCCACCTTGCCGGAGCTGTCCTTCGCCTCGACGGTATACGTGTACTTTCCACGTTGTAGACCACGCAGCGCGAAGCCGACGCGCCCGCTCGCGGGATCGATCGCGGGCGTCGTGATCACGCTTCCGTCACGGCTACGCGCGACGACGGACACCGGATCGATCTTCGCGCCCGACCTCGACGACAGGAACGTGAGCCGTACGTTCGCGTCGCCGGCCGCGTTCGTCTCGACGGAGTCCACGCGGAGCGCGGGGGTGTTGCAGTCCTCGGCGGTCGCGACCGTGACCTCGTGGTCCTCGTGCGTACCGGTCATCGGCTCGTTGCGGTTCGTGAGCCACACGCCGTCCTCGATGATGGCGTAGGCGTGCTCGCCGACCGACGTGTCGACGCCGGCGACGCGCCAGCCGTCGGGCCTCGCCTCGGGCGTGACACCGGGCCGCGCCCAGCCGTTCCAGTCGCCGACGATCTCGACGCGCGCCTGCGCGTTCGCGGGCTTGTGCCAGATGACGAGACCGCACTGCCGGATGTTCGGGCCGGTCGGTGTCTCGTCGCTGCACGAGAGCCCCGCCGCCGAGACCGCGACGCCGAACGCAAGGAATGCGACGACGGCGCTCCGGCTCACCTCATCCAGCTAGCACGTCAGGCGATCCAGCGCTTGTACCCGAGGAGCCCTGCGCCCGCGATGAGACCCCCGAGCAAGAGGATGCCCGTTCCGACGCATCGCTCGTGCCTGCTCGAGCCCATCAGCGCTTCTCGCGCTGCCAGGTCACGAGCCTCAGGTTTCGCTCGAGGATCCGGGACGCCGCGACGCCCTGCTCATCCGTGGTCCAGAGCCTGACCCGCGTGGCGGAGAGCCCCGCTTGGACCAGGGCGCGACGCTGCGCGATGGCGCTCGCCTCGGCGGTCGTGTTCGTGGGGAGCTTCGCGAGCGCACCTCTGGCGAGGGCGCCCGCGTCGTGCCCGAGGGCGGTCCACCAGCTCGGCCGTACGCCGAAGCTCTCCATGAAACGCTTCGTCTCGGCGTCGGCCGCCTCGTCCGGCTTCGTGGCGAGCACGGGAATGATGCCCGCCGACGCGCTCAGCACCGTCGCGCCTTTCGGGATCTCGGAGAGCGGAATACCGGCCTCGAGCGTGAGGGCGACGGCGCCCGTCTTCGACCCGATGTCCCGCAGCACGTCGCGCGCGCACTGCGCGGAGCCTGCGATGAGCCAGCCCTTGGCGCCCTTCTTCTCCCACGCGTCGATCGGAAAGCGCGTGTGCCCGGCCTCCGCGAGCGGGATATCGCAGCGCACCGGCGGGAGCAGCGTCACGTCCTTCGCCGCGCCGATCGCCTTCTCCTCGTCCTCGTCCGACACCACGAAGGCCGCAGTCTTTGCGCCGTGACGCGCAAGCGCTTCGCCGAGCATGACGAGCTCGCGCTCGAACGGATCGCCGAGGACGACGGCCGTCTTCTTCGGCATCAGCTCCGGCGAGGGCGACGCGAGAAGGAAGACCGGGATGCCCGTCCTCTCGCTCCACACGACGGCGCGGTTCGCGCTCGCGCGATCGAAGCCGCCGACGACGATCGCGGCCCCCTCTCCCGCGAGCTCCTCGAGCGCGGCGATCGTGGTCGCGTCGTCGACGCCGTCGTCGCGCGTGACGAGACGCACGTCGTCGGGAGAAGACACCTTGCGCGGGAGATCGAGCGCCCACGAGATGCCACGGACGACGTCCGCCGCCTCGTCGCGAAGCTCTCGGTCGCGCGTGGGAACGAGCAGGCCCACGGTCCGACCCGCGAAGCTCGCGATGCCTCGGCGGCTGGCGGCGAGCTCGCCGAGCTCGACGCCCGCGTCGCCTCCGGTCTGCGCCGCGGAGAGGCCGCTCTGATCGACGAGCCACCGGGCGAGCGCGGCGTCGTTCGTCTGCACCGCGATGAGCGCGAGGCGCTCCGCGACGATCTTCTGCATGTCGGAGCCGTACCCGGAGGCGGCGCCGCGCGTGCGCATCGAGCGATACGCGTCCTCGAGCACCTTGCGCGGGAGCGTGACGATGACCTGATCGATCTTCGTCTTCACGCGCTCCTTGTCGTCCTCGCCGACGCCGCGGAGCCACGCGTCGAGGTACGCGACCGCCTCGTAGTCGTCGTGTGCGGCGAGCGAGCAGAGCGCGATCTCCTCGAGAAAGATCTCGCGGTCGCCGTCGTCGACCACCTTGCCGACGAGCGAGCGAAGCGACTCGAGCGCGGCCCGCGGCGCGCCGTGGAGACGGAGACTGCGCGCGCGGGCGACGGTCGCGAGATCGTTCGTGGTGCCCGGCGGGAGGGTCCCGAGCGACGCCAGCATCCCGTCGCCCGCGGACATCTGCCCCGCATCGAACGCAAGGAAGACGAGATAGAGCTTCGCGATGGGGGCGGTGCCGTCCTTCGGCCAGCGCGCGAGGAACGCCTCGACCTGGGCCTTCTGGACACGACGCGCTTCCCAGCTCTCCCGGATGGGCAGAAACTCGGCCGAGGCCCGGGGAGACTGCGCCAGCGACGCGACGGGCTGCGCTTTCTTCGCATTGCGCGAGCAAGCGAGGGCCGTGCACAGTGCAAGTACGGCGGCGGCAGCTCGCTTCCTCATGTCGTCCGGCCGTGGGGAATCATATACTGCCGCCGGATGGAGCGACCGCTCGCACGAAGGCTGCACACGATCGCGGGGGCGATCGTGCTCGGCGCGTTCCTCGTCGAGCACCTGCTGACGAACGCCTCGGTGCTGGGCGGAGCTGCGTCCTTCGACCGCGTCGTCGGCTCGATGCAGCGCTGGACCTACCTCGGCGTGTTCGAGGTGGTGTTCATCCTCCTGCCCCTCGCCTACCACGCCGGCTACGGTCTCCTGCTGCTGCGGCGGCCGGCGGCGGACACGGAGAGCACGCGCTACACCGACAAACGGCTCTGGGTGCTCCAGCGCATCAGCGCGACGCTCGTGTTTCTGCTCGTCCTCGCGCATTTTCTGGAGCTCCGCGCCCAGCGCCTCTTCTTCGGCGTGGGGCCGGAGGCGACGTACACGATCCTGACGGCGCACCTCTCCTGGACCTGGGCGGGCGTGCCCTGGGTCGCGCTCCTCTACCTGATCGGCGTCGCGGCGGCCTGTTTCCACCTCGCGAACGGGCTTTTTGCGGCCAGCGCGCTCAAGGGCTGGGCGACGGCGCGGATGCGCGTCCTTACGCTCGCGCTTGGTGGGGCGCTATTTGTCGTCGGTTTTCTGACCGTACTGTCCTTCGCGACGGGCACCCGGCTGTCGAATCCGCCGGAAGGCGATGACATCCCATGCGGATCTGCGGTTCCCATGACGTCCGCTCGGCCCTAAGGTCGCTTTTCGCATGGCGCAAAAGCACAGCATCGTGACGGAGTCGGGCAAGGTCCGGCGGGTCATCGTCGTCGGCGGAGGGCTCGCAGGCCTCATGACCGTGATCAAGCTCTGCGAGGCCGGTATCCCGGTCGATCTCTTCTCGCTCGTGCCCGTGAAGCGGTCGCACTCCGTCTGCGCGCAGGGCGGCATCAACGCGAGCGTGAACACGAAGGGCGAAGGCGACTCCCCGGAGGTCCACCTCGAGGAGACCGCCTACGGCGGCGACTTCCTCGCGAACCAGCCGCCCATCAAGGGCATGACCTACGCCGCCCCGGGCATCGTGAACATGCTCGACCGCATGGGCGTACCGTTCAACCGCACCCCGGAGGGCCTCCTCGACTTCCGGCGCTTCGGCGGCACCCTCTTCCACCGCACCGCGTTCGCGGGCGCCACGACGGGCCAGCAGCTCCTCTACGCGCTCGACGAGCAGGTACGTCGCTACGAGACGGTCGACGTCGAGGACGATCGCGGCGTCGTCGTGCGCGGCGAGAAGATGGTCCGGAAGTGGGAGCTCTGGGACTTCCTCGGCATCGTCCAGGACGACGAGGGGCGCGCGCGCGGCATCGTCGCGCAGGACATCAAGTCGATGGCCATCGAGAGCTTCCGCGGCGATGCGGTGTGCCTCGCCACCGGCGGCCCCGGGATCATCTTCGGCAAGTCGACGAACTCGGTCATCAACACCGGCACTGCCGCGAGCGCGGTGTACCAGCAGGGCGCCTGCTACGCGAACGGCGAGTTCATCCAGGTTCACCCGACCGCGATCCCCGGCGCCGACAAGCTCCGCCTGATCTCGGAGAGCGTCCGCGGAGAGGGCGGTCGCGTCTGGGTGCCCAAGGACGGCACCGAGCGCCGGCGCGGCCGCGAGGTCCCCGAGAAGGAACGCGACTACTTCCTGGAGAACAAATATCCGGGCTACGGCAACCTGGTCCCGCGCGACATCGCGAGTCGCGAGCTCTTCCTGAAGTGTTTCCACGAAGGAAAGGGCGTCTACAACGCGAAGAGCGGCAAGAACGAGCTCGAGGTCTATCTCGACGTCACGCACCTTCCGAAGGAGCTCCTGCGGAAGAAGCTCGAAGGCGTCCTCGAGATCTACGAGAAGTTCGTCGGCGAGGATCCGTACGAGAACCCGATGCGGATCTTCCCCGCCGTCCACTACTCGATGGGCGGGCTCTGGGTCGATTTCGAGAAGAGCAGCGACGGCAAGCTCGTCGTCGGCTCGCCGCGCAACCAGGCGACGAACATCGATGGCCTCTTCGCCGCCGGCGAGGTCGACTATCAGTACCACGGCGCCAATCGACTCGGCGCCAACTCCCTCCTCTCGTGCATCTACGGCGGCATGGTCGCCGGCCCCGCGATGGTCTCGTACGTGAAGAACATGGGCAAGAGCGCCTTCGATCTGAAGAGCTCCGTGTTCGAGGCCGCCTCCAAGCGCGAGCGCGATCGCTACGAGGCGATCCTGAAGATGGACGGCAAGGAGAACCCGTACGAGATCCACGACGAGCTCGCGCAGGTCATGCTTCGCGACTGCACGATCGAGCGCCACAACCCGACGCTCGACAAGGTCATCGCGAAGATCGACGAGCTCGAGGATCGCTGGCACGAGGTCGGCGTCACCGACAAGACCCCGCGCGCGAATCAGGGCGCGCAGTTCGTCCGCCACCTCCGCAACATGCTCGTCATCGCGCGTGTCATCGCGCAGGGCGCGCGCAACCGCGACGAGAGCCGCGGCGCGCACTACAAGCCCGATTTCAAGCAGCGCGACGACGCGAACTGGCTGCGCTCGACGCTCGCCCTCTACGGGGCGGACGGCAAGCGGAGCCAGGTGAACTACGTGCGCAAGATCGGCGATGCGACCGACCAGGTCGACGTGAGCCTCGTGAAGCCGCGCCCGCGCCGTTACGAGCAGGCGGGAGCCGCTAGCGCCGCCGCGAAGACTTGAACGCGCCCGCGATCGCGTCGGTGACGGCGCGGATCGCGGCGAGTCGCCGATTCGCCTGCGGTACGACGAGCCACACGCCGTAGGGGATCTCGGCGTCGGGCATCACGCGGACGAGCTCCGGGTGGTGATCGCCGACGTACGAGGGCAGCTGCACGATGCCGAGGCCCGCCGTCCCGCCCTTCAAGAGGACGTGGTGGTCGTTCGAGAGCAGGGCGAGCTCGGCGTCGTCGTAGGCGAGGTCGGCGAAGGGGTGGCGCCCCTCGATGCGGACCGCCTCCTCGTAGGCGAGGAGCGAATGACCCGCGAGCGACGTCGGCTTGCCGCGCTCGGCGACGTACTCGCGCGACGCATAGAGGCGGAGCGCGAAGCTGCCGAGCTTGCGGCAGGCGAGCCGCGGATCGCTCGGGCGCACGAGGCGGACCGCGAGATCGGCCTCGCCTTTTCGGAGATCGACCCGTAGCCAGCCCGTGTGGAGGACGACGCGAACGCCCTTTCCGCGGAGGCTCCGCAGCGCGGGGACGATGAAGCTCTCCGCGAGCGACTCGGTCGTCGCCACGCGAACGACGGTCTGCTCGTCGGCGCTCGCGCCCGCGCGGAGGTCGCGCGCCGCCTCCTCCATGCGCTCGGCCGCATCGAGGATGGTCCGGCCGGCGGCGCTCACGCCGAAGCCGGCCGGGCTTCGATCGAAGACCGCGATCCCGAGCCGGCTCTCGAGCGAGGAGATGCGCCGTCCCACGGTGGTCTGAT
The DNA here is from genome assembly GCA_046351255.1 of Labilithrix sp. Lineage (GTDB taxonomy): Bacteria > Myxococcota_A > Polyangia > Polyangiales > Polyangiaceae > Labilithrix. Next base: position 339,698 of record JAXLYU010000014.1, on the reverse strand, counting down.
CGACGCCGAGCGCAGCGGCGGCGCGCGCGAGCGTCTTCGCGCGCGCGACGGCGAGGAAGAAGCGGACGTCGTTCCAGTCGAGGTCGGCCATGCCCGACTAGGAATACGCGCGCTCGGCGAGCGCAAGGAGCGCGAAGGACGACCCGCGCCGTTCGAACGGCATGGATGCAGCCGCTCGGGGCGTTGCCGCGCGCGGTGGCTCGGGCATGACTCCCGGGCATGAAGACGCTGATCGTCGGAGCGGGTGCGCTCGGGGGACTGCTCGCGGCGCGCATGCTCGCTTCCGGCCAGGAGGTGTGGCTCGCGGCGCGCGACGACTCGACCGCGGAGACGCTCCGACACGGCCTCTGCGTGCGCGGCGAGATCCGGGTGGTGCCGCCGCGGGTCGAGGTGCTCGAGGCGTACGCGTCCGACGCGATCGAGCTGACCGTGCTCGCCACGAAGGCGGCGGAGGCGATCGCGATCGCCCCTCGTCTGCGAGGCCTCGTCGTACCGATCCAGAACGGCGGCGTGGCCGAGCTCCTCGCTGCCTCGCTCGGCGCGGAGCGCGTCGTAGGCGCGCTCTCGAACCTCGGCGCCACGATGCACGCGCCCGGCGATTACGAGGCGCGCAACGCCGGTCACCTCCTGGTCGACGGGGGCCGGCCCGCGGGTCGCGAGGTCGCGGCGTGGCTCGGGCGCGGGGTCGCGGTGCGGATCACGTCGAGCTTCCGCGGGGCGGTCTGGTCGAAGCTCCTCCTCAACTGCTCCGTGACGAGCATCGGGGCCATCGCGGGCGAGACGATGCGGGCCTACATCTCGCGTCCCGCGGGTCGCGCGCTCTTCGACCGCGCGTACGCGGAGGCGCTCGCGGTCGCGCTCGCGAGCGGCGCGCGCCCGGAGCGCATGCTCGTCGAGCCGATCCCCACCGCGCCGTACGACGCTTGGCTCGCCGCGGTGCTGGACGCCTACGGGGACCTGAAGCCATCGATGCTCCAGGACTTCGAGCGCGGCCGGCGTACGGAGGTGGACTTCATCAACGGCCACGTCTGCGCCGAGGGCCGCCGGCTCCGCGTCCCCACGCCCGCCAACGACGCGATCGTGCGTGTCGTCCACGCCATCGAGCGCGGCGCATGTGCGCCATCCCCCGACCATTTGTGACCGGTTCTTTGGCCCGGCGTCGCGCGGTGTGCACGCTGGGACGATGCGCGCACTCCTTGGCTTCGTCGTGGCGTCGGCGCTCGTGGCTCCGGCCGCGACGGCGGCGGACCTGGGCCCGCGCGACCGATCCGGCGACCAGTGGCACTTCGAGGCGCTCTCGCTCGACGGAAAGCGCGCGCTGCTGCGGCGGCTCGATCCGGAGATGCGCTCCGCCTTCGACGTGCGCGTCGTCGATGTCGAGTCGCGCTCCGTGGTCGAGGAGATGACGCTGCCCGAGCTTGCGCACGTGCCCGCGTCGACCATCGGCGGCCGGCCGACCGAGATCGCCGCGCTCGAGTGGATGCTCGCATCGCCCGCGTTCGGCCGCGACCTCGTCCGCGGCGCGGCGGTGGCCTCCGCGTTCCCGTTCGGTGCGTGCGGACGACTCGCGGCATCGAGCTCGTCCATCGCGTTCGATGCCGGCGATTGGCTGTATTCTGCAGATACCGACGGGCGCGTGCGGCGGCGTCTCGTGGACGAGGCGGCCTACGATCCCCGCTTCAGCCCCGACGGGAAGTGGCTATTTTTCCGGCGCGCCACGGGCCACGAGCGTGTCCTCGCGCGCTACGAGATGTTCGTCTCGCCGAGCGATCTCTCCACGCCGCCGAAGGCGATCCCGGGGACAGCGGGCATGCACGATCGCTTCGTCGTTCATCCCGACGGCAAGAGCGCGTTCGCGCTCGCGAGCAGCCCGGGCGCGGATACCTGCTTCGTGTCGATGGGCCTCAAGCCTCCGTTCGCGACGAAGAAGCTCGCGTGCGTGGAAGGCGCGACCGAGCGGGTCGTCGAGTCGGCGATCTCGCCCAAGGGGAAATGGGCCGCCCTCTCGACCCACAAGCGCGGCGACGGCACGTGGCATCTCCGCGTGCTGTCGCTCGCCACCGGCAAGGTGGTGCGTGACGTCCCCGAGCAGCCCGGCCTCGTGCTCCGCGCGATCAGCGACGCCGGGCTCGTGGTCGAGAGCGGCGTGCTCGGCGCGACCGTCGTCGACGTGCCGAACGCGACGGAGCACGCGCTCCCGGCCGAGGACCTCGGCCACCGCGCATTCTTCAAGAGCGACACGGAGCTCGTCTACGTCACCGAAGGCGCCGTGGCCACGCTCGACGTGACGAAGGAATAGCGTCGGCGCTCGCGCGCCCCGCCAAATAAGAGAAGCGAGCGACGCCCCCCGGCGCCGCTCGCTTCTACCCCGATCCCATTTTCCCCAGTCGAGCGGTGTCCCTCCCGCTCCTAAGTCATGCTCACTTCTTGACGACGGAGTTCAGAAGCTTGGCGGCGTCCGCCTTCTTCTTCGCGGAGACGACGACGATGACGTCGCCCTCCTCGTCGAACCACGCCGACTCGTTCTTGCCGATGTCGCCGAGCTTGTTGGACGGCGGCGTGACCTCCGGACCCTTCGGGTTCGGCGTCGCGGCGGGGCGCGTGATCTTGATCGTGCCCTTCTTCGTCTCGACGGTGACGACCTCGTAGCGCGCGCCCGTCATGGTGCCGCTCGAGACGACCGACTTCGACTTCGTGGCCGCCATGGCCGAAGCGCCGAGCTGCTCGACGGAGACGGACGAGACGGACTCGCCCTTCACGGTGCCCTTCGAGGCGGGCTTCTTCGGCGCGGTGAAGAGGGGCTGGCTCTCCTCCTCGGCCGGCGCTTCCTTCGCCTTCGACGCCTGCTTCGCGGCCGGCGCCGGCTTCTCCTCGGCCACTTCCTCGGCGCCCTGGTCCTTCTTCATCGGCGACGCGGACTTCTTCGAGAAGGTCGGCTTCGCGTACTCGGAGCTCGAGGCGGCGTACTCGCCCGTGTAGCCCTTCCACACGTTCTCGTCGTTCGCGCTCTTGGCTTCCTCCGTGGCGCCGCCACAAGCGAAGAGACCAAGCGAAGCGGCGAGAGCGAGAGCGAGGGTGTAACGCATGGGGCGAGCTCCTTGGGCGGGTCGGTGACCCGCGTGGGCCGCGTCGGGGGCGACGCAGCGAAACGGAGTAGTCGTTTCTCACGCGCCACGCGATTTTCGACATGAAAATCGCGTCTCAAGTGTCGATCTTTGGGAAGGTTTTCCCCCACCCCCGGGGTATTTTCGTGCGAGCAAGGAATCCATCGGGCCGCAGCGCCCACGTTTCACGGCTCGTTCACCCGGGATTCGAGCGCGGAGGCCTATTCTCCCGTCATGGCCGCGGCGGAGAGCGTCGAGACGGGCGAGCCGGAAGCGCCGCGGCGGGTGCTGCCGCTGCTCCTCGTGACGTACGCGGCCTTCTACCTTTGCCGCGCGAACGTCGAGCCCGCGTTCAACCTGCTCTCGATCGAGTACGGCTACGACACCGAGCAGATGGGCGTCGTGCTCGGGATCGCGCTCGGCGCGTATGCGTTCGGCAAGCTCGTCCTCAGCCCGCTCGCCGACGTGAAGGGCGGCAAGACCGTCCTCCTCGGCTCGCTCGTGGCCTCGGCCGCCGTCTGCATCGCGATCGCGCTCTTCGACGCGCCCCGCCGTCTCGGCGCTTCGCTCGGCCTCGTCCTCACGGGCGCGCTCGTCGTCGCGAACCGCTTCGTGCAGGCCGGCGGATGGGGCGGGCTCGTGCACGTCGTCGGGCAGTTCTTCGGCGCGAAGCGGCGCGGCACCGTGATGGGGATCCTCTCGACGAGCTACGACGTCGGCAACGTGCTCGCGCTCAATGTCTGCGCCGGCATCGTTCATCTGGGCTTTGGGTGGCGCGCGCTCTTCCTCATCAACCCGGCCATCGTCCTCGTCGTCGCGCTCATGGGGCGGCTTGCGCTCCCCGCGCGGAGAGCGCAAAGCGCCGTCGAGGCGACGGCGGAGGCGGAGGAGCCGCGTGACGAGAGCGTGCGCGCGATCGCGAAGCGGCTCGCCCGGCTGCCGGCGTTCTGGTTCGCGTTCGCGCTCTCGTTCCTGCTGACCTTCGTGCGCGCGGGGTTCATGACGTGGACGCCGCGGTTCCTCTACGAGGTCAGCGTGACGGCGCACGTCACGTCGGCGACCTCGAGCTCGATCGCGAAGTCGGCCTTCTTCGGTGTGGCGGGCATCGTGGGCTCGGTCGTGACGGGCCGGCTCTCCGATCGCCTCGGCCCCGGGCGCCGCGCGCCGATCATGGTGGTGTCGCTCACGCTGCTCGTGATCTGCGTCACCGCGCTCGCCCACGCCGGGGTCTCGTCGCCGCTCGTGGCGACGATCGGGGTCGCGACCTGCGGCCTCTTCCTCCTCGGGCCTTACTCCCTCCTCGCGGGGGCGGTCTCCCTCGACGTCGCCGGCCCTCGCGGCGGGGCCACCGCGGCCGGGTTCATCGACGCCATCGGCTACGTGGGCGCCTCCCTCGCGGCGGTCATCCTGGGGAGCGTCTCGAAGCGGGCCGGCTGGACGGCCGCCTTCGACGTCGTGGCCGTGGTCGCATTTTTTGCGCTCGTGCTTGCGACGATCTGGGCCGTCCGCAGCGGGAAAAGGCCCAACCGCAACGCGCACTTGTCCCCCGCCGCGTCTGCCACCAATATGTGACCCGGAATGCCCGAGGCGCGCACCATCAAGCTCAAGGTTCTGCGGCAAGACTCTCCCGCGGATGGCAGTACGCGCCGCTGGGAAGAGTTCTCCATCCCCTGGCACCCGCGGATGAACATCATCAGCGCGCTGATGGAGATCCAGCGCAACCCGAAGACGACCGACGGCAAGAAGGTGCCGCCAGTCGTGTGGGACTCGTGCTGCCTCGAAGAGGTCTGCGGCGCCTGCACGATGCTCGTGAACGGCAAGGTCCGTCAGGCGTGCTCCGCGCTCATCGATCAGGTCGCGCCCGACGGCGAGGAGATCACGCTCGCGCCGATGAGCAAGTTCCCCCTCGTGCGCGACCTCATCGTCGATCGCTCGCGCATGTTCGAGGACCTGAAGCGCGTGAAGGCGTGGGTGCATCTCGACGGTTCGCACGAGCTCGGTGCGGGTCCGCGCCAGTCGTCGGAGAACCAGGAAGAGGCCTACCCGCTCTCGCGCTGCATGACGTGCGGCTGCTGCCTCGAGGCCTGCCCGCAGGTCCCCGTGCAGGACGCGAACGGCAAGAGCTCGGGCTTCGTGGGTCCGGCGGCGATCAATCAGGTCCGGCTCTTCAACCTGCATCCCAGCGGAAAGATGCATGCAAACGAGCGTCTCGAGGCGCTCATGGAGCCCGGCGGTGTCGCGGACTGCGGCAAGGCGCAGAACTGCGTCGAGGTCTGCCCGAAGGAGATCCCGCTCGTCGACTCCATCGCCGTGGTGTCGCGCCAAACGACGAAGCACATGCTCTTCGGCTGGCTGCTAAAGTAGGGGGATGCGCGGGGTAAAAATCGTCGTGGCGATCGTGATCGCGATCGCGCCCCTCGCCTGCGCCACCGAAGACCCGACCGTGCTCCGCAGCGGCGGCGGCCTGAAGCGCCGCACGAACAACGCGCCTGCCGTGAAGGCGTCGAAGCAAGTGCCAGCGACCGCGACCGAGCAGGAGAAGTGCGTCGACATCATCAACCAGTACCGCGCGACGAAGGGCCTCTCCGCGCTCACTCGCTGGACCGACAAGGAGGACTGCTCCGACGGCGAGGCCGAGAGCGACTCGAAGAGCGGCAAGGCACACGGCGCCTTCACGCAGTGCACCGAGATGGCCCAGAACGAGTGTCCGAGCTATCCGGGTCCGGTCTCGGACAACCTACCCGAGTGCCTCGCGGACATGTGGGCGGAGGGGCCGGGCGGCGGCCACTACGACAACATGACGAGCAAGAAGTACACGAAGGTCGCCTGCGGGATTTACGAGCTCTCCGACGGCGACTTCTGGTCGGTCCAGAACTTCCGCTAACCGCTCCGGCGGGTCTGATATGTTCGCCGCCGATGCGCGTGCTCATCTGTGGAGCGGCAGCGATCGTGCTGACTCTCGCGACCGGCGCGGTGTGCGCGGCGGAGGAGCAGACCGTCAACGTGAACGCGAACGCGCTCGCGAACGGGTCGACCACGAGCGCCTCCTCGAACGTCTCGCCCGACGAGGCGCCGCCACCCGCACCCTATGCGAAGGGGCTCGTCGTCGATGCGTCCGTGGGCGCGATCGGCTTCATCGGCAAGTTCGGCAAGCTCGCGCCGCCGGGGCCCTGGTTCCACGGCCAGGTCGGCTACGAGCTCTTGAACTGGCTCATGGTCTACGGCGAGGGCGAGCTCGCCTTCACCGACACGTCGAACCTCGACAACCCGCCGAACGTGCGCTCGTTCGGGATGTTCGGCTTCGGCGGCGGCGCGCGCCTCACGTGGCGCATCACCGATCGCATCGGCATCTATGGCCAGCCCGGCATCGGTATGCTGAAGGCGGACACGCCGAAGAACACGCTCGGCCTGCACGGCTTCAAGGACGCCGAGGATCTGAACCTGTGGCTCGGTTTCCGCGCCGGCTTCGAGTGGTATCAAGTCGACCGTCACATGGCGCTCGGCCTCCACTCCGGCCTCCGCTTCGCCACCGGCTTCGAGAAGACGGGCCGCGGCGGCGATACCCCCCTCGCCCTCGACGGCGGAATTTCGCTCCGGTACGCCTTCTGACCACCCGACTGCTCGCGCCGAAAACGTGGCGGTGAGCGATGGATTCTGGTCCGATCCAGGATCGGACGGAGGATGCACATGCGCCGTATGACACTGGTGGTGGGGACGGTGAGCCTGGTCGGCCTGGGCGCGATCGGAGCGATCGCGTGCGGCGATGACGACTCGACGGGCGGCGTGGCACCGGCGCCCGATGCGGCCGGGGGCACGGACGGCACGGCCGCCACCTCCTCGAGCGGCACGAGCGGCGATCCCGGCTCGAGCTCGTCGAGCGGCGGGACGACCGACGGCGGGACGAGCTCTTCGTCGTCGAGCGGCGATCTTCCGCCGAGCCCTGGGCAGCTCGCGTGCGGCGCGACGACCTGCGATGCCGGCGGCGGTGGCGGCGGTGGCGGCGGTGGCGGGCCAGGGCCGAACGCCTGCTGCCAGTCCGCGACCGACGCGAACACCAAGTGCGCTCGCGCGTTCCAGTGCGACAACACCGGCAACAACGGCAATCTACGGCTGCTCTGCGACGACAAGGCGGACTGCCAGGACGACGAGGTCTGCTGCTATGCGAAGGACGGCAACGGAGGGCCGCCGAGCTTCTCCACCGCCTGCCGCACCCAGTGCCGAGGGCCTGGTCCGAGCGGGAAGCCCCGCCCGCAGGTCTGCAAGACGAGCGCCGAGTGTGGCGATGCCGGCGCGTGCAACGCGAAGACGTGTGACGGGTTCAAGCTGCGCGTGTGCGGCTCGCCCGAGGGCTGCCAGTAGGCGCGGTCCCGTCGACGCGATCAGGCCACGACGGAGAACACGCGCGCGCTTCGGGCCGGGACCTCGACCACGAGCCCGCCCGGCTGCGCGTCGATCCGTGCGGCGTCGCGCGTGCGCGGGAGGAGATCGACGATCGCTCGCACGTTCGCGCCGAGGCCCACCGTGGCGAGCACTGCCGTCGGCTCCGGGTTCATCACGAACGCGACCTTCGGCGCGCCGGTCTCGTCCTCGTGGACCGCGACGTACACCGTCGGCGGATCGACCGGGAACGTCGGGAGCGCGAGCTTCTCGATGTAGTGCGCGACGAGCGCGTCGGCTCGCGCGGGATCGCCGAGCGGCTCGAGGTCGAGGCCGCTCACGTCGTGCGGGCGATCGAGCTCGCGCATCGAGCCGTCGCGCGAAGGGAGCGTGGGACCGATCGTCACCTCCGTCCCGGAACGCGCGCGCGCGTCGCGAAGCGTGTCGAGGACGTCTCGCTTCAGGCCGCCCGCGGTCGTGCACACGATCCACGACGCGCCCTCGATCGACGCCTGAAGAGCCTCGCCGCCGGCATACGCGAACGGGACGCCTCGCACGAGCAGCGCGCGCTCGAAGGCGCGTACGAACGACTCGCCGACGATCGGCGCCGCGCCCTCGCCGAGCCCGAGATCGTCCTCGAAGGAAGCCTCGAGCGGGCCCGCGCCTGCCACGTTGAAGATGGTGGGCGTGACCGGGCCGAACGCGTGCATCGCACGCGAGAGCCGGCGGAGCGCGCGCGGCACCACGAGGCGCACCGGCACGCGACGGCGCAGCGTGTTGAACTTCACCTTGTCGAGCGCGGCGATGAGCGCGCGATAGTCGTCGGCGAAGCGACGCGGCAGGCCGTGCTCGTCGATCGGCGCGCCGACCCAGCGATCACGATCGACCGCCATGTAGAGATTGAAGCCGCGCAGGCCGTAGGCGAGCGCCGTCATGAGCGTGTAGAGCGAGTCCGCCTCGTCGAGCGGCGGGAAGAACGGCGGGGAGCCGGCGCCCACCTCGGCGCCGTACGCCGGCGCGCCGCGTCCCTCCGAACGAACGGAGAGCTCGCCCGTGCGGCGGAGAATGGTGAGGTGATTCTTCGAGTCGGCCGCGTGGTAGTAGTCGAGCCCGACGAGGTCGACGACTTTCGCGATGCGACCCGCATTGAGCGCGGTCGCCGCTTCGCCGAGCGGGAGGTTGTGCATCGTCGGCACCGCGGAGCAGCCCGCGTTCTCGAGCGCCTTCGCGAAGCGAGCCATCGCCTCCGCGAGCAGGTGCTCGTGGAACTCCATCCAGTCCATGTGACGCGGGAGCTCGTTCGCCGTCGTGGCGTCGAACTTCTGCGGCGGATTGGCGGTGGCGAACGTCACGTTCTCCTCGAGCCACGTGTCGCGTAGCGCCTTCACGCTCGAGTACTTCTCGCGGAGGAAGCTGCGGAAGAGGCGGAGCGCGTCCGGGTGGTAGTCCTGATCGTAAGGGCCGTCGCGGAAGTAGAGCGCGCCCTCGTTGTCGATCTGCCACATGACGATCGGACCGTTCGGATACTGGTGCTCCGACAGCTGCTTGCCGACCGCCTCGAACCAGAGCGCGGTCTCGTCGTGGAAGGCGTCGCTCGCGTAGCTGGGCACCGGAAACGCGGTGGGCAGCATCGGCAAGACGACCGGGTTGTCGCGCGGCGTCCGCGCCTGGCAGTCGCGATCCCACACCACGCGCTCGGGAAGACCGAAGTACGTGAGCTCGGCGTTGATGTGCGGGCCGGGCCGGCACACCACGTAGAGGCCGCGCTCGTGACAGAGGCGCATGAAGCGCGCGACGTCGAGCCGCGCGAAGCTCTCGCCGAAGTCGAACTGCCCCTGCGCCGTCTCGTGGACGCCCCAGGGGACGTAGGTATCGACGACGCGCAGGCCCATCGCCTTCATCGCGTCGAGGCACGGCGCCCAGTGCTCCGGCGCGTGACGCCAGTAGTGCATCGCGCCGACCCACAGCGGGACGATCTCCGGCTCGCCGCTCTCCTTGATCAGAGAGAGACCATGCGGATGGATCTCGACGGTGCGGGGGGGAGGTGCGTCGGAGCCGCGACTCATTCGATTTCGGAACCCAAGGTGCGCTTCAGCATATCCAGAAGCGCGGCCATGTCCGGATCATGCGGCGCCAATCGTGCGAGGGCGCCGCCGACCTTCTTGATCGTGGGGGTGACGAACTTCAAGAACGAGGGGTTGCCCTTCTGACGATCGATGAAGACGAAGCGGCCCGCGTCTTTCAGCTTGCGCTGAACGGTGACGAGGTCGAACTCGTCGGTGAGGCCGTCGAACGCGCACCCGGCGGCGCTCGCGTAGTCGCGGAGGCGGGCCTCCACGAACGCGCGATCGAACTCCTGATAGGAGTCGTTGAGGAGCGCGACGAGATCGTAGACGCGCGGCCCGAGGAGCGCGTCCTGGAAGTCGATCCACACCAGGCGATGCCCCTTTTCGTCGGGCACGACCATGATGTTGCGCGACTGGTAGTCGCGATGCACGAAGCCTTGCGGCAGCGCGGCGACCCGGCGCGCGAGGCCGTCCGCGATGCCGTTCCACGCCTCGACGTCGGCCGCGGGAAGCGACTTGCCCCGCGCATCGAGCCCCCACTCGCGGAAGTGCTCGATTTCCCAGCGCAGAAGGTCGAAATCGAAGTGGCGCGACGACACCACGCAGCCGGCGGGGAGCGACGCGAGCTCCTTCTGCGCCCGTGCGAGGTCCGAGACGGCTTTCGTGTAGAGCGCAGGCTTCTCCTCGGGGTGCTTCACGAGCCAGTTCGCGAGCGTCTCGTCGCCGAGGTCCTCGATGACGAGCCAGCCGTTGTCCGTGTCCTCCGCGAGGACGCGGGGCACATCGACCCCGCGGTCGGCGAGCAGATCGCGGACCTCGAGGAAAGGCCAGCGCGGGCTGTGGTGGGTCTTCTGGACCTCCTCGGAGCGTCCGGCCTCGGGCACGAACATCGCGACCGCGGTCTGACCGGCCTCGAGCTTCAGGCGAAAGTAGCGGCGGGTCGACGCGCCGCCGGGCATCGCAGTCGAGCTAACCGCCACGCCGAACGTGCGCTGCACGAGCGCCTCGAGCGCCGCCTCGCTGGCCACCGCGGTGGGCTGGGACGGCGAAGGAGAGGTAAAAGACACGAGAAATCCCATACCTTTTCTGGCCCAGGGAAGCCACACTTCGGCGCAGGATCCCGTGATGATCGACCTTCTCGCCGAAGCCGGAGTGCCCGACGCCGCACGGCGTGCGATCGCGACGTGGCTCGAGCTGATCAAGACCTGGAACGCGCGGATCGACTTGACCGCGGCGAAGACGGATCGCGAGCTCGTCGATCTGATGGTCGCCGACGCGCTCCTGCTCTCGCAGCAGATCGACGAAGCGCCCGCGCGCGTCGTCGACGTCGGCACGGGCGCGGGCGCGCCGGGCTTCGCGCTCGCGCTCCTGCGACCCGATCTGAAGCTCACGCTCGTCGAGCCACTGACGAAGCGCGTGTCGTTCTTGCGAACCGCGATCGGCACGCTCGGTCGAACGGACATCGCGCTCGTGAAGGCGAAGGGCGAGGACGTCGCGCCCGAGTTCGACATCGCGATCTCTCGCGCGACGCTGAACCCGCCGGCGTGGGTGCCGCTCGGGCTGCGTCTGGCGCCGATCGTTTGGACGTTGCTCGCACGTGACGAGCCACCAGTCGTCGCGAACGCGATCATTGATCGAGACATTTCCTACACCTGGCCACTGGGTGGCGCATCGCGACGCATCGTCAGGCACGTGTTGCAACTCACCACGTCTTCCTGAGCGAAGAACCATGTTCTTCTTCGCTGAATGTGGGACTCGTCAGCTGCACGCGCGCGCCTCGATCGACTCTGGAAGCTCAAGGCGAACTTCGGGACCGAACGCGGAACGAACCGCGTCTACCTGGATGAGATCGTCAGCGATCGCATGCAGCTCCTCTCGGGGCTTCAGGTCATTCGCGACGAGCTGATGTTCGCGCGTCAGCCCTCTACGGGCGACATGGATCGCGAGGCGTGCACGGCAGACTTCTCCATTCCGAGCATCGTCACGACGCTCGCGTGCACCAACTGCGGTGACCGCATCCACTACGGCGAGTCCGATCACTATCAGCGCGTCGTCGCGAGCCGCTTCGCGACGCTCTCCGAGGTCGGCACGCTGAAGCCGGAGGCGTTCAACCCGACCGGCGGCGGCACCGACAACGGCGCGACGCTCGCGCACGTCACGTGGGCGCACGCGCTCGACGACACGCTCCGCGAGCGCCTCTACGAGGGCAACGCGCAGAGCTTCATGATGTGCGCGTTCGACCTGAAGACGCACGTCGGCCGCGACGAGATCGACGGCAAGCTGACCTACGGCAAGACGCGCGAGTCGCTCTGGCGCGAGCCGCGTGCGGCGTGCGGCGCGGTCGTGGGCACGCTCATGATGTTCAACCCGAGCAACGACGTCCACACGCGCATCCGTGCGAACCTCGGCGAGGAGAGCTTCAAGCTGCTCTCGGAGAAGGGCATCCAGTCGAAGGAGGGCGTCGACGTGACGGCCGCCGTCGCGGGCGCCATCGTCTCCGTGAAGGGCATGCTCGACACGGCGGAGGCGCTCAAGCACGAGATGGACGAGCGCGGCCTCGCGCACCTCACCGCCTCTATGACGATCAACCGCCCGGACATGCCGGACATGGTCCTCTACCTCGCGCGCGCCACCGTCTTCGACGGCGAGGTCGCGGTGCAGGGGCTCGGCACCGAGGCCAAGCACTACGGCGCGCACCTCGTCGACATCAAGAACGAGAAGCGCCTCCAGCTCACGTACGAGGGCAAGACCTCCTTCGACATCGCGAAGGACATCTACAGCCCGCGCCAGAGCGTGCTGCCCGGCGACATCTTCGCCTGACCTGCCGCTCACTTCACGCCGGACCGCAGCCGGGGCGCCGCGACCGACGCGGTCTTCGGAGTCGGAGGTACTTGGTAACCCGCTCACGAGAGGCCGAAGCCACGATTCGTGACCAGCCGGTATTGGAGAGAGACCGACGCGCGCGCAGCGCTCAACGCACTCGCGCGGTCAGGGCTCACGGTCCGCGCGTTCGCGCTGCGCGAGGGGCTGTCGGAGCATCGTCTGGTGCGCTGGCGCCGCGCTCTTCAGGCATTGAACCGCGTGAGACCGTGTAGAAGCGGTTCGTCGAGCTCTTCAACCGCCCGCCGTGTCGCGCGTGAACACATGCGACGACGGCGCCTCGATGCCGACGCCAAAGCCCGACTCGTCCGTCGCGTCGAGCTCGACGTCGTGGTTCGTCACCGACGACTCCGCTCCCGTCGAGGTCGTGCTCGTCGTCGAGCGGACGAGTCGAGCTCGCCAGCCGCCCTGTCGCGTGTGAACACATGACGGCTACGACGAGGTCGGCCGAAGCGTTTAGTTGAGGACGCCCTTCTGCGGCTGGAGCGGCTGCGGGATCTCGTCGCCGATGCGCTCGCGGAGGTTGCGCTCGATAGTGCGCGTGATGGCGTGGAGCGGGAGGTCGTTCACGTCGGTGCCGAACGGTTGCTCGAGCTCGTCGCCGACGGCGTCGAGACCGAAGAAGCAGTACGAGACCGAGAGCACGACGAGGGGCGTCGCCCACTTGGCCGCGTCCATGATGCCGAACGGGAGGAGCGCGCAATAGAACGCGACGATGCGGTGCAGGAGCACCGTGTACGAGTACGGGATCGGCGTCAGCTTGATGCGCTCGCAGCCGCCCTGGAGATCCGTCAGGTTGGCGAGCGACTGCTCGATCGTCGGGACGTGGAACGGATGGATCCAGTTCTTGCGACGCGCGTGGACGATGCGGTCGCCGATCTCCTGGAGCATCGCGATGGGGACGTTCGTCTTGCCCTGCTTCTTGAGGTGCGCGATGTCCTCCTCGGAGAGCATGTTGTGACTGAGGACCTCCCACGGCTCGTGATCGCGGAGGTGATGACGGACGGCGTGGAAGTAGCCGATGACGTAGCGGACGAGGCTCGTCTCGAACCTCTTCAGCTCCTCGGGATCCGCGTCGGGCGCTTCGATAAGCGTCAGGATCTGACGCGTGAGCGTGCGCGAGACGTTCACGAGGCCGCCCCAGAGCTTCCGGCCTTCCCAGAAGCGGTCGTAGGCGGCGTTGTTCCGGAAGCCCAAGAAGATGCCGAGCGGGAGGCCGATCAGCGTGAAGGGGACGGGCGAGATTGAATAGTGGAAGGTCTTGAACTCCTCCCAGAGAAACGTCGTCACGATCGAGAGCGCCGTCACGATGCCCGTGCGCAGCCAGATGTGCGGCAGCGCGAAGCCCCCGAGGACGACGGTCTTGAGCCAGGACGGTCTATCAACCCACATCGCGGTCCGTGTGTATCAGGCTTTTTGGCCCAGCGTGACGGGACATGCGATCCGGAGAGGCGATGCAGACGGCGGCCCGGACCCACGCGAAAAGAGAGCAGGATCTTGCAGAGGTGCGGCGCCTCGCCGAAGAGACCGCCCGCGAACGTGGGCAAAAAGCGACGACCACCCATCTCCTGGCGGCGCTCGCGACGGGCCACGACGACGCCGCCCAGCTCCTCCTCGAACGGCGCCTCGACCCGGAGGTGATCCTCCGCGCCGCGCGTGTCACGACCGACGACCAGGCGGACGGCATCTCGCGCGCCATCTCGAAGGCGAAGGAGGTCGCGGGGCGGACCGGTGCGCGCGGCGATGCGCGCTCCATCCATCTTCTCTTCGCGCTGTGTCAGGAGCAGGGCACGGCCGCGTTCCGCGCGCTCGTCCAGTGCGGGACCGACATCACGCGCCTCCGCGTGGCCTCCATGCAGCTCGCGATGGGCCTCGCGCCTCCGCGCCGGCCGATGCCTGCGCCGCGCACCATCGTGGCGAACCCGCCGCCGCCGGCGTCGACGCGCCAGAGCGGCATCGTCCCCGTCGCGAAGGTGCCGCCACCGCAGGTGAAGCCGGTCGAGATCGCGAAGCCGAAGCCGAAGCCCATGCCGCCGCCGCTGCCCGCCAAGGCGAAGGAGACGAAGGAGGCGCCCAAGAAGGCGCACGCGCCGAAGAAGGCGATCGTCCCGAGCCCGCGCTTCGAGCTCGACGCGAAGACCTTCCCGCTCCTCAATCAGGTCGGCCGGAACCTCACCGCGCTCGCGGTGGCGGGGCAGCTCGACCCCGTGGTGGGGCGCGATCCCGAGATCGAGCGCGTGCTCGACGTGCTCGCGAAGCGCGAACGCAGCAACGCCTGCCTCATCGGCGGCCCGGGCGTAGGCAAGACGAGCGTGGCGCGCGGGCTCGCGCAGCGCATCGCGGACAACGACGACGTCGCTTGCTTCGAGGACTGCATCGTCATCGGCGTCGAGCCGTCGGCGCTCCTCGCGGGGACCGGCATTCGCGGATCGCTCGCGGAGCGCATCGGGCAGCTCAAGGGCGAGATCGCGAAGGCGAAGGAGGCCTCGCGCCAGATCATCGTCTTCTTCGACGAGATCCACGTGCTCTTCGGGCCCGACGCTGGCGACGAGGCGGCCACGGAGCTGAAGCTCGCGCTCGCGCGCGGCGAGCTCTCGTGCATCGGCGCGTCGACGGAGCAGGAGTACCGCCGCACGATCGAGGCGGATCCCGGCATCAGCCGCTGCTTCACGCCCATCGAGGTGACGGAGCTCTCGCCCGAGGACGCCATGCTCGCGACGGTCGGCGTCATGCCGCTCTTCGAGAAGCATCACCAGGTGACCTTCAGCGAGGACGCGATCGCGAAGTCGATCACGTGGAGCGTCCGCTACATCCCGAACAAGGCCTTGCCGGACAAGGCCGTGCAGATCCTCGATCTCGCCGGGGCGCGCACGCGCCGGCGAGGAGAGAAGGCGGTCGAGGCGGAGCAGATCGCCGAGGTCGTCAGCGAGCTCGCGGGCGTGCCCGAGGAGCGTCTCCTCGAGACCGACGCCGAGCGCCTCCTCAAGATCGAGGACCTCCTCGGCGAGCGCATCGTCGGACATCGCTTCGCGCTCGAGAAGATCGCCACCGTGCTCCGGCGCAACGCCTCGGGCTTCCGCTCGCGCCGCCCGATCGGCACCTTCCTGCTCCTCGGCCCCACCGGCGTCGGCAAGACGGAGACGGCGAAGGCGATCGCGGAGTGCCTCTTCCACTCCGCCGACGCGATGACGCGGCTCGACCTGTCCGAGTACGCGGAGTCGCACGCCATCTCGCGTCTCGTGGGCGCGCCGCCGGGGTACATCGGGCACGACTCGGGCGGTCAGCTCACGGAGTCGGTGCGCCGTCGCCCATATCAGGTCGTCCTCCTCGACGAGATCGAGAAGGCCCACCGCGACGTGCTCGAGGGCTTCCTCGGCGTCTTCGACGAGGGGCGCCTCACCGACGGCCGTGGCCGCACCGTCGACTTCACGAACACCGTCATCCTGCTCACGTCGAACATCGGCGCCGAGATCTCGCCGGTACAGCAGACGCGCGGGCGCATCGGCTTCGGCGCGCCCCGGCCGACGGCCACGGAAGAGGCGCGGCAGACGAACAAGTACCGCGAGGCGGTGACGGAGGCCGCGCGTCGCGCGCTCCCGCCCGAGCTCTTCAATCGCCTCGACGAGGTCCTCGCGTTCGCGCCGCTCACGCGGAGCGACGTGGCCGAGGTCGCGCGCCGGATCCTGAAGCACCTCGCGCGCGATCTCGAGGCGGCGCGTCAAGTGAAGCTCGACGTCAGCCCGGCCGCGATCGACGCCCTGCTCGACGGTGGCGGCTTCGATCCGGAGATGGGCGCTCGTCCCATGCGTCGCGCCATCGGTCGCCTGATCGAGGCGCCGATCGCGGAAATGATCCTGAAGGCCGAGCTCCGTCGCGGCGACGTGGCCACGATCGACGTAGAAAATGGGGAGATCGTCGTGGATGCCGTGAGTCCAGCCTCGGGGGGCTAGGCTTGGAACCAAGGAGCTCAAGGTCATTCGCGCCCTCCTCCTCGCCCTGACGCTCGGTCTCCTCGGTTGCGGCAGCGTACCGGTCGCGGAGCCGCGCCTGGCCGCCGGCGTGGGGAAGCCGCTGACGAAGCGCGCGCTCCTGCGCTTCGACATCCGGGGACGGCCGTTTCCGCTGCCCGTCGTGAGCGGGACCATCGCGGGGCAGCCCGTCCTCATGCTGGTCGACACGGGCGCGAACTCGCACGTGATCGCCGGCTGGTTCGCGCGCAAGGTGAAGCTGCCGATGAAGCGCCTCGGCGACATCGGGACCGATCACGTCGGCAACTCGATCGCGACCTATCGCCTCGACAAGGTGGACATCGCGATCGACGACTGGGGCAAGCTCTCGAACACGACCTTCCTCGCGACCGAGGTCCCCGAGGTGATCGAGAAGCTCGGGATCGGCGCGTTCATCTCGCCGCAGCGCCTCGACGAGGAGGGCGACTCCGTGGTGCTCGATCTCGCGAAGGGCGAGCTGCGCTCGGCGTGGTTCGACGAGCAGCAGCGGGCGATGGGCGAGAGCGGGACGCCGCTCTTCGAGGTCGACTCCGCGCGCACCTGCGACGACTCCGATGGCCCCATCCGCGGCCTCGCCTACGTGGTGCCGGCGACGATCGAGGCGCAGAAGGTCTCGCTCCTGATCGACACCGGCGCTCAGCACTCGGACGTCTTCGCGAGCTCGACGCCCGGACGGGAGCTCGTCGAGAAGAGCACCCTCAACAAGGAGGCGATGTACACCGCCTCCGGCAAGGTCCAGGCGCGAACGCTCCGGGGAGCGCACATCACGACCGGATCGGTCGCGGTGACGAGCGACGTTGGCCTCATCCAGGGCGCGCCCGACGCGTCGTGCCCGCGCGACGGCGTCCTCGCGATGGACGTGCTGCGCTCGTGCACGCTCCTCCTCGGCCGCTCGAAGGTCTACGGGCGCTGCCTCGCCCCGAAGTGAGGCGCTTTGCGCCGTCAGGCTACAGCACCGGGTGATGGCTCTCGCCCCGACGAAGAGCCCCAGATCCGAAGGCCCCGTCGCGAGGTGTCGTCTCCGGATTCGATGAATACGTGAGCTTGGCGCGCGCGACGTCGAGGTCGGTCAGGATCGGATCCGCGCTCGCTCGGCAATAGCTCATGACGGACTCGGAGTCGAAGGGCCTGGTCGGCCAGTTCACGCGCTCGTCTGGAGCGGACTGGCGAAACTGCTCGGCGTCTTCCGGATCGTACCCGATGGCGGTGAGGCAGCGGTCGCGTTCAGCCGGGAAGTCGGTGCGGGCCTGCTCGTGACCGAACCCCGCGAGATGCCCGAGCTCGTGGAGCGCCGTGAACTGAACGCAGGCCTTGAACGCCTCATGGACGCGCGCGACGGCGGATGGCTCATCGAGGCTCGAATAGTCGACCGCGTCCCAGAGGCCCTGGCAGTACCAGTTCGTGGTGCCGCTCGGGTTTGTCGCGATCGCATCCGCCTCGTCCGCCTCGCCTCGCGCGAGGGCGACGGTGTAGTGGGCGTCGTAGAGAAACTCGTCGCCCAGCGCGAGGTTCAAGTACATGTGCCCCCCCTCCGAGGCCGCGCCCAGCGCGTCGACACACGAGCGCCCGCCGTCCTTCGAGCACGCGGTCTGCATCGAGTCGATGGGCACGATCTGCACGAACTTGGAGGCATCGACCGTGTCGCAGGAGCCCCAGCCGACGAAGCGAATCGGCGTCCGCGCGCCGAACTGAGCCTCTGCGATCTCGCGCACCCAACCCTGCTTCTCCGCGAGTGGAACGACTGACCTGCTCCATGCCTCGTTCGGATACCGCTTCGGATCGACCAGCGGCGTCGCCCAGCAGACCGGGATCTCGACGAGGCCCGCCGTCATCGGCCAGAGCGGGATGCGTGGTGAGACGGGCGCTGCCTCGTGTCGTGGCGTGTCGACCGGAGCCGGGAGCTCGCCCGAGGAGTGCGACGCCCCGGGCATGGGGTGCGATCTGATCGCGACGGGCGGTGCGGGGTGTCCAGGCTCCTCCGTCTGCTCGGCCTGCTCGGCGCAGCCCACGAGTCCGGCAATGACGAGCGCACGAAGGCGAGGCCTCCTCATGGGAGAGACCAAAGCAATTCATGTACCGCCTCCGCGTTTGCCGGGTGATCCATCGAGGCCCCACTTCGCTCGTGGATTCAGGTCATTTCAGATTTCTCCGTCCCGGGAGCCGCTCACGACTCCGAGTCGCTTTTCCAGGCCCCTGTAACTCGCCCGGACAGCAGTCCCCGCGGGCGACTCAGGACGCCGCGGTCAGCGATCGGAGCGTGCGAGCTCTTCGGCCACGGTGGCGAGGACGGAGCGCGCAGAGTCGATCGACTCCGCCGGGATGCGCGCGAGCGCGCGACGCACCGCCGCCTCCACCGTGCCGGCTTGCGTCGCGTCGATGTTCTCGCCGGGCGCGAGGAGCGTGAAGCGCGAGATGCGCGCGTCGCTCGCGTCGCGCTCGCGCTTGACGAAGCCGCGATCGACGAGGCGTTTGAGGACCCCGGTGAGGGTGCTCGGATGGACGTGGACCAGCTCCGCGAGACGACCGGCCGCGACGTTCGGGTAGCGACCGATGAGGCGGATGATGATCCGCTGCATGCCGGTGACGCCGAGCTCCACCTCCATGCGCTTCGAGCGCCGCTGCAGACCGTGATCGAGCGCCCAGAGGAGGCGCATGAAATCGAGTGCGGTCCCGAGTTGTGCCGAATCGCCCTTCAACGTGCCACCACCGGAAGTCTCTTTCTTACCGTCTTGTCCGTCACGGTTCCCCGGAGCAGGGGATTGAGCGGGAGATCCTGGCCCTTCGCGTACACGGGATGACGTCCGTGGGTGCGATTCCATTCAGCCACCGTGGCCGTCGCTTTCATCTTTTCGATGACCTGACGCCAGCCGACCCCGGTGTTGTACGCGCAGAAGCTGATCTCCCCCATCTGCGTGCCGTACGGGATGATGCACATCTCCGTGCGGCGAAAGTCGTAATTGTACAGGTCCTGGAACCACATTCCTGCGATGAAGAGCACGCGCCAGCGGAACTCGCCCGCGTCGCTCTCGTGCTCTCCGATGGTCTTTCCGCGGGCTCCAGTCTGACTGAGGAATTGTTTCACCAAGGTTGCGAACGAGATGGGCGCGCGCTCGGGTGAGAAGTTCTTCAGCAGAGCCAGGACGAGCTCCGCGAGGGTCACGGCACGGCCCCCGGCGGCGTCCGTGATCTCCTGGATGTCGAACAGGAGCCCCTCGAGGTTCAGAAAATCCGTCAGCGGGACGACACGCTTCGACTGCTTGTCCACGAAGAGGATGGTGCCGACCCCACAGTTCGGGTGGCAGCCGCACTTCATCGAGCCCCAGTCGGCGCGCTCGCCGAGGAGGTGATCCGTGAGATCGCTGAACGGGCCCATCGCCGAGAGCGGGAACCAGTCGCGCAGGGGATCCGTGTATCCGGTCTGCGCCGCGACGTCGCGCGCGAGGTGCGAGAGCGTGTAGCGCTGGCGCTTGCGCGTCTCGTCGTCGATGTCCTCGTCACGGCCCGTGAAGCTCACGGGCTGGAAGCTCACGACCGTGACCTTGTCCGCGTTCTCGATCGCGAAGTCGACGATGCGACCGACCTCCTGGTTGTTCACGCCGTTGACGACGGTGACCACCAGGATGACGTCGATGCCCGCGGCGTGGAGGTTCTCGATGGCGCGGACCTTCACGTCGTAGAGGTTGCCGACCTTGCGATGCGCGTTGGCCTCGTTGCCGATGCCGTCGAACTGGAGGTACGCCATGCGCAGGCCAGCCGCCTTGGCCTGCCGAGCGAGGTCGGGCTCCTGCGCGAAGCGGAGCCCGTTCGTGGCGCACTGGACGGCGAAGAAGCCCTTCTGGCGCGCGTACTCGATGGCGCGGAGGAAATGCGGCGAGAGCGTGGGCTCGCCGCCCGAGAACTGGATGCTCATCTGGCGGCGCGGCTGCACCGTCGTCGCGTCATCCATGATCTTCGCGATGTCGTCCCACTCGAGCTCGTGGACGAAACCGACCTGGTTCGCGTCCATGAAGCAGGGATCACACATCATGTTGCATCGGTTCGTGAGGTCCACCGTGAGGACGCTCCCGCGGCCGTACTGGATGCTCGACGAGCCGTGATCACGGAGCTTGGTCCACGGCGCCTTGAAGTCGCGGCCGGGATAGAGCTTCTCGATGCGCTCGAGGAAGCGCGCGTCCAGCGCCATCACGTCCTCGAAGGCGCCATGGGTGGGGCACTCCTTCTTCATCAGGATCTGCCCGTCCTCCTCCACGATGCGTGCGCGGATCTCGCCCGGGCGACCGTCGATGAGGGCGCGGAGATCCCGCTTGCCGGAGAGGACCTCGCTCCTCACCTCCGCCACGCACCGCGGGCACAAAGAGTCGGTTTCCCGAGGAAATCCGAGGTTCGGGAAGGTCCGCTCGCGTCGCTTGAGGAGCGGAGCGGGGGCCCAGGGGGGCTTCGGGGAGGGCCGCTCGATGGCCTGGTTCAGACGCTGAACCAGCGGCCAGAGGCGGCGGGCGGCGCTCGTTAAAGCTCGTTCGAGCACGTGTTTCACCTTACGCGATCCGCCCAGGGCGGGCGCGTGATATCGCGGGGGACGTGAAGGCCAAGAACCTCGCGATTCTGGTCGTGGTCATGCTGGTGGTCGGTTTCGCGATCATCGGTGTTCTCGTTCGCGAGGACCGGAAGGCGCGCGCCGCAGCGGCACGGGACTCCGGATCGAATCTGGTGGTGGAGACCTCGACGGGGGTGATGCCGCCGGGGCCGCTGACGCCGCCCATCTCCGATGCCTCGAGCCCGCTCGCAGATCGGAAGAAGCGCGACGAGCTTCGACGGAAGATCCTCGAGGCGTGGGCGAAGGGCGAGAAGGGGCCCGAAGTCGCGGCCGAGGCCAAGCAGGGCCGTTTCGAGGAGCACCCCAACGCGGACGGCTGGGGCATCGAGCCGAAGTACATCCAGTCGTCCTTCCGCGAGCAGATGTTTCCGATGGCGCAGGCTTGCTACCAGGACTTCCTGGCGCGGAAGCCAGACGCCGGCGGGCGCCTCGTGCTCTCGTTCAAGATCGTCGCCGACGAGAACCTCGGTGGCGTGGTCGAGGAATGGGACGACCACGACGCGGGCATGGTCAGCGAGTGGACGGGCGACGCGAAGATGGAGACCTGCGTCCGTGAGTCGCTCATGACGGTGACATTTCCGCCCCCCGCCAAGGGCGGCGTGCTGACGGTCATCTACCCGGTCGTGCTGGAGCCCGGTGACGACGACGACGACGGCGGCAAGTAGCGGAGAGGGCGCGATGAAGAGCCACACCGAGTACTTCACGTTCAACACCAAGAAGAAGCGCGAGCTCGTTCATCTGACACCGCAGCTCGAAGAAGTGCTGAAGCGTGCGAACATCGAGGAAGGCTTCATGCTCGTGAGCGCGATGCACATCACGGCCGGGGTCTTCGTGAACGACAACGAGTCGGGCCTTCACGAGGACATCTGGGCGTGGCTCGAGGGCCTCGCGCCGTTCCGTGAAGAATACAAGCATCACCGCACCGGCGAGGACAACGGCGACGCGCATCTGAAGTCGATGCTCGTGCACCACGAGGTGATCGTCCCCGTCACGAAGGGCCGGCTCGATCTCGGCACGTGGCAGCGCGTGTTCTACGCGGAGTTCGACGGACAGCGCAGCAAGCGGCTGATCGTGAAGGTGCTCGGCATTTGAAGCGAGCGGCCACGCTGCTTCTGCTGCTCGCGCTCGGCTGCGAGAGGCCCGCCGTCTCGCCCCAGGGCACGTCCGCAGCGCCCGTCGATCCGGCCGCCTTCGAGAAGGCCGAAGACGAGGTCCTGCGCGACCTCTCCGCGATCGACAAGCGCTTCGCGCGACGCGCGCGCATCGAGCCGTCGGAGGAGGACCTGCGGCGCGTCGCGGTCACCGCGATCCTGCACGAGGATCCCACCGTCGCCGTGAACGACGGCGCGATCGACGCGTTCTCCTTCGACGCCCGGGCGCGCGGGCTCGAGGCGGTGAAGGCGAAGCTGAAGAAGCTGCCCGGGAGCGCGCCGGAGCGAGAGCTGCTCGCTCGCGTGGTAGACGGCGAGGTCGCGCGGCTCGAGGAGGAGCGCCTCCTCCCGCGCGCTGCGAGCGCGCTCGTGCGAGCGCTCGTCGACACGTGGGCCGCGCCGAAGGACGAGCGCGAGGCGGCGGAAGACGACCGGTGGCTCGCGCGGCGCCTGCGCGAGCTGCGCGAGACGATGACCTCGGCCACGGATCCGGACGCGCAGCTCGACGTGGTGCGCGCGCGCGACCTCGACGACGCGCTCGACGACCTCGAGAAGGCGTCGAGCGGCATGGTGCAGGCGACGCAGGAGCTGGTGAAGACGCGGGAGGCGCTCGAGGGCATCGCGTCGAGGCCGGCCGCGCGCGCGCACTCGGAGTGGCCGCTCGTGGCGCAGCGCCTGAAGGCGCAGGTCGGCGTGAGCGCGGACGCCGAGTCGTTCGCGCGCGACTTCGACGTGCTCGAGAAGGATCTGCGTGCTCGCGCGGACGAGGCGGTCACCGCGGCGGGCCTCGACCGACGCCAGCTCTCGCAGCAGATAGAGAAGCAGCTCTTCGTGCTCGGCCCCTGCGTCGACGCGGTCGCGGGCTCGCGCGTGCGCTCGCTCACTGCGCCGCACGAGCGCGAGGCGGCGTGTCACCTGCGAAAGGTCGTCGCCAACGCGAGCGATCCGAGCTCTCTCGCGCTCGCGCTTGCGACGCTGCACGATCACGTCGTCGTCGCGCAGTGGGCGCTCGACGTGGCGTCCGGCAAGGGCGCGATCAAGGAGGCGGAGGGCCGGCATCACATGCTCGTGCCGCTCGTGCAGCCCTCCGTGTTCGCGCGCCTCGAGCGCATCGCCCTCGCCCGGCCCGCGGCCGCGATCGGCATGGGCGTCGCGGTCAGGCTGCTCGCGAAGGGCGACCCGGAGGCCCGCGCCAAGGCGTGGTCTTCGCTCGGCGATCTCCCGTTCGACATCGCCGAGCGCGAGCTGAAGTGAGCCTTCCCGCTGTGGGTGGACAGCGGCGCCGGCGCATCTAGGATGCGCCCGATGACATCGAGGGCGGGACGGGGTGCGCTCGTGGTGGCGGGCGCGGTGGCGAAGGGGGCGTTCGAGGCGGGGGTGACCTCCGTCCTGATCGAGGAGGGGATCGACTTCGATCGCTTCGTCGGGACGAGCGCGGGCGCGCTCAACGCGTCGCTCCTCGCGGCGGGCGCGGCGGTCGGACGGCTGCCCGCGGCCGCGCGACGGCTCGAGACGCTCTGGAAAGAGCGCGGCGGCCTCGGCACGTTCCTGCGGCTGCGCGTGAACCTCGGCCTCGGGCTCTCGAGCATCGATGGCGTCGTGGAGCTCCTCGAGACGGAGATCGCTGCGATCGTGGCCGGCACGAAGGAGCTCCGCGCGACGTCGCTCACGCTCGTCACGACGAACCTCGCCGGCGTCATCGATCCCAAGACGAGTCTCCTCACGCACGAGGACGAGGAGGTCTTCGCCGCCAAGGATTTCGTCGATCCCGAGCGGCGCCGCGAGCTCGCGCGCGTGGCGGCGACGTCCGCCGCGTTCCCTGGCCTCTTCATCCCGCCGCGCATGGGCGCCGATCGGACGCAGCACGTCGACGGCGGCGTCGTGAACAACGCCCCGATCGCGTACGCCATCGATCGCGACACGAACGCGAACGCGATCGTGGTCGTCTCGGCGGAGCCCAACGTCCCCGACGAGCGCGGCACGCTCCGCTTCTTCCCCATTCCGACGCTCCCGTCGCGCCTCGTCGAGACGATGATCAACGAGCGCCTGAGCCGCGACCTCGCGGTCGCCGCGTCGGCCAACGATCGGCGCGCGAAGCTGATCACGAGGCTCGCCGTGCTCGCGCCGGAGGTCGACGCCGAGGCGCTCGCCGACGAGATCGATCTCCGCCGCCTCGAGATCGTGCCCATCCGTCCGGAGGCTCCGCTCGGGAGCGCGTTCGCGGGCTTCTTCTCGCCCGCGCGTCGCGCGCGCGACATCGCGGCTGGCCGCGCCGCCGCCGAGCGCAGGCTCCCCGCGGTGCGCGCTGCCTTCGCGGAGGCCGAGGCCCACCGGAGCTCGCGCCCCTTCCCCGTCGCCGCGCCCCTCCTCGCGTGAGCGCCGCGCCGACCGAGGCGGGCGAGACCGCTCGCGCGTTCGATCGTCACGCGCGGTACATCAACCCGGCGTGGATCAAGGTCCTCGACCTCCTCGGATACGGTCGCGTCTTCACGCGCGCACTCGGCTCGCGGATGTGGGACGCCGAGGGAAGAGCGTACGTCGACTTTCTCGCCGGCTGCGGCTCGGTCCCGCTCGGCTACAACCATCCCGAGCTCGTTCGTGCGGCGGAGGAGTCGCTCCGTGCTTGCCTCCCCTCCTTCGTCCAGCTCGCACCACCTCGCGAGGCAGGGCTCCTCGCGGAGGCGCTCGCGGCGCGGCTCCCGCCGCAGCTCTCGCGCGCGCACTTCGTGAGCAGCGGCTCCGAGGCGGTCGACGGCGCGCTGAAGCTCGCGCTCGCGGCCACGCGCCGGCCCGGCGTCCTCCACTGCGAGCGGAGCTATCACGGTGTCTCGCTCGGGGCGCTCTCGGTCATGGGCTCGGCGCGGATGCGCGCACCGTTCCCCGTCGTGCCCGATCGCGAGCACGTCCCGTTTGGCGACCTGGGAGCGGCGGAGACCAAGCTGAAGACGGGCCGCTTCGCCGCCTTCATCGTCGAGCCGATCCAGTTCGAGGGCGGCGTCCGGCTCACCGATCCGAGCTACTTCGTCGAGCTCCACGCCCTCTGCCGGAGGCACGGCACGCTGCTCGTGTTCGACGAGGCGCAGACGGGGCTCGGACGGACCGGGACCCTCTTCGCCTTCGAGTGGCTCGGCATGGTGCCGGACGTCCTCTGCTACGCGAAGGCGCTGAGCGGCGGCCTCGTCCCGATCGGCGGCTACTCGACGAGCCCCGAGCTCCAGCGGCGCGCCTACGGCGGCATGCAGGACTGCGAGCTCGTCGCGAACACGTTCGGCGGCGGCGCGCTCGCGTGCGTCGTGGCGAGGAAGACGCTCGAGCTGATCGACGACGCGCTCCTTGCTCGCGTGCGTGCGACGGGCGAGCACCTCGGCGGGCGCCTGACCGCGCTCGCGCGTGAGCACGCGATGGTCAAGGACGCTCGCGGCAAGGGGCTGCTCTGGGCCATCGAGTGCGGCTCGCCGACCGCAGGGGCCCTCACCGTGCTCACGCTCGGGCTCCCGAACCTCGTCGCGCGCGAGCTCTACGCGTTCTGGGTCGCGCAGCGGATGCTCGAGCGAGGGTTCCTCACGCAGGTGCCGGCGCACGATCAGAACGTCCTTCGCATCGAGCCCGTGCTCGTCGTCGAGCGGGAGGAGGTCGACGCGTTCGTCGACGCGCTCCACGAGACGCTCCTCGAGAACGAGGGCTTCTTCACGTTCGTGCGGAGCGCGGGCGGACGGCTCCTCTCGCGGCAGCTCGGCCTCCACGACGACTCCCGCGACGAGCCATGAGGCGCTGGACGAGACGCTCGCGCATCGCTGCGGGCCTCGTGGCCGCGGTGGTCGCCTGCAATCTCGTCAATCTCCTCGTGCCATCGCGCCGGGTGGCGAAGGGGACTTGCCCGAGCGTGCTCCTGATCGACGGCGACGGAGGCGCGCGCCTCGGCGCGAGCGTGCTCGCCGGCGCGCTCTATCCGTGGGCGGCGCGCACCGACGTGGCGCCGCTCCCGGAGCTTCGGCCGACGAACGACGAGTATCGGCTCCGGCTCGCGAACGACGGCGAAGACACCACGGATCTGATCGAGCACGTCGCGATCCTGATCGTCGATCACGACGATGCGTCCGAGGTCCTCGCGACCCCGGCCGGACGGCTCGTCGCGGTGCGTGACGCCGTCGCGCCGCGGAGGCAGGCGCACGACGTCGATCGCGCGAGGCTCACCGAGACGTGGACCGTGGAGCTCGAGCGACCCGCCGCGCTCGCCGCCTCGCGCCGGGCGCTCCTCGTCCTGGGCGGACGCAGCACGCCGTTCGCGGAGCGCGCCTTCTTCGAGTACCTCGCCACGATGGGTCGCGGAGTCTCGCCCTTGATGGAGCACGCGGTGCGGACCGACTGCGGGACCGCCTGCGCCCGCGAGGTGATGGAGGACGAGCTCGATCGGCTGGGGCTCCCGCTGCGGGTGACGGTGGATCGCGGCTCGGCGAGCACCGTCGCCCCGATCAGTCCGGCGCTCGGGCGACGGTTCCCCCTCCCGATCGAGCTCCCGGCCGATGGGGACACGATCACGCTCCGCCTCGAGGCCGCGCCGGGATTCTGGGAGATCGATGCGATCTCGCTCGCGGCCGAGAGCGACGAGATCCCGGCCCGGACGCTCGAGGCGCGACCGGAGACGCGCGCAGAGGTCCCCGCGGCGGGGCACGTCGATCTCCGGTTCACGGCGCCGCCCGCGACCGAGCGCAGGCGCAGCGCGTTCGTCGCCGTGCGAGGGCACTATCGCGTACCGATCGGCGGCGCGCTCCTGCATCCGATCACGATCCTCGAGCATCGCTGGGGCATGACCTCGCTCCCGCGCTTCGCGGCCTCGCAATAGCTGATAGCGTCCCGCCACATGGAGACGCTCAACGCACGACGCGCCATCGTCCTCGCGTCGATCTGCTCGCTCCTCGCGTGCCGGACGACCCCCACCTCGTCGACGCGCCCGTCCGAGTCGCAGCTCGAGGACGAGCGCGCGCGAGTGGCGCACGGCGAGGACGTCGGCGCGAAGCTCCGCGCGCCGGCGATCGCCGTCGGCGCCGCGAACCTGACGGTGAACGACGAGAGCGTGGCGACGGGCCCGATCACGCTCGCGCGGCTGGACATGCTGCGCGCGCATCTCGACGCGCTCCGCGAGCACTGGACGAAGATCCACCCCGGACGCGCGTTCACGGGCGCGCCGGCGCTCGCGCTCGAGCCGAAGCTCCCCGCGGACCTCGCGCTCGCCAGCCTGCGCGTCCTCGCAGAGGCGGGGTTCCTCCACGCGAAGCTCGACGGCGGGCCCGAGCTCGATCTCGCGCCGTCGAGCGCCGGACCCGTCGACGTGATCGAGGTGACGGCGCCCGAGGACGGAGGCCACGAGGTGTCGGAGTGGGTCGCGGGGAACGGCTGCCACGTCATCATGGCGACCGCCCGGGTTGCGAGCTTCGCCAACCTGCCGCCCGAGATGAGGCTCACGTCGCTCGCCGACTCCACGCATGACCTCATCGTGATCCTCCGGCCCGGCGCCGCGGAGACCGCGGCCGACCTGGCGGAGTCGTTGCGGCGTCTCATGACGTCGCCGCTCGTCGCCACCCGCCACGGCAAGCTGTCGTTCGACTGGCACGCGGTGAGCTGCGCCACCGACGGCATCTTCGGCCACGCGCGCTGAGCGTTGGCCCGATTGATGCTGGCATCCCCGGCATGCAAAGCTCGCAGCCGCTTCCGATGGCGCCGCCGCCGTCCTCCTCGGCGACGAGGTTCGGTCGTAACGCCGCTGGTGTCCTCCTGATCGGTCTCCTCGTGGGCGCCGTCGTCGCCGCCGCCATACGCTGGACGCACGAAGAGCCGCTCCCCACGACCGTGACGGACAGCGAGCTCGCGCTCTCGTATCGCTTCGCGGAGAGCGAAGCCACGAGCGAGACCAAGGGAAAACGAGCCACGATCCTCGGACACGTGGCGTCCGTTGGCAGCGACGAGGCGGGCGCCTACCTCGGCCTCGCACGAGGGCACGTGAGGGCGTACGTCCGCGCCGATCAGCGGGTCCGCGCCGGCCGGCTCGCCGAGGGCATGACCATCACGACGACCTGCCGCGTCGAGGGCCGAGGCGCCATCGACGGTCCCGTCATCGCGCGCGATTGCACGATCGACGAGGCCTCCCGGCCGAGCCCCTGAACGCGCAAAAGACTCGCGTCCGCGCAGGATCTGCCGCGATCACGGGCGGCGGAGGAGGGCGTGCCACGCCGTGAACGGAGCGCGGAGCTGCCCGAGAAACCCGTCCGGGAAAGGCGCCTCCTCGTAGAGGCCGACCTCCTCGGGCGCGCTCTCGCCCGCCGGCATCCGGAAGGTGCGGAAGAGCAGATCCCAGAGGGAGAGGAAGGACGCATAGTTGCACTCGCTCTCCTCGCGCTTCCTCGAGTGATGCCAGCGGTGAAACTCCGCCGTTGCGATCACGAGGCTGAGCGGCCCCTGGCGCAGCCGGATGTTGGAGTGCTGGAGCAGGAGGTGGACGATGGCGAACGCGTCGAAGAGCGCGAGCGTCGCCGGAGGCGCCCCGAGGAGCGCGAGCGGCAGGAGCGAGAGGACGACCGTGCTCCCCTGATCGAGCGGGTGCATGCGGGTCGCGTTGAGCCAGTAGAGCCGTGGCGCCGAGTGGTGCGGCGCGTGGATGGGCCACAGCCAGGGGACCCGGTGATCGACGAGGTGGGTGAGATACGACGGCAGGTCGGCGATCGCGATCGCCGCGAAGACCTGGAGCGCGAGCGGCCAGCGGGTCGGCCAGAGCCCGAGCGAAGGGAGCCCGCCCAGGACCGCCGCGCGGATCAAGGACGTGACGAGCAGGCCCGACACCACGAGATAGATCGCGTCGGTTCGCACGTCGCCGCGCGCGACGTTCCACGACGCATGCTCCGGCATCCAGCGCTCGAGGAGCGCGATCACCACGACCGACACGACCTGCACGCCGCCGAGGACGAGGGCGGGCGGGACCCCGCGCGCCATCGCGACATGAACCGCCGCGAGCGCGCTCGCGACGAGCCCCGGGTAGACGAGCCAGGAGAGGAGTCGCCTCACGTCCCCGCCGGCCCGGCCGACCGAGCCTCCGCCGTCTCGAGAGAGAGAGAATGCACGAGCCCGAAGGCGGCGAGCGCGATGAGCGCGAGATACACGCGCTCGTGGGTCGCGAGCGCTCCGCCGGCCGCCGCGAGCGCGACGAGGCGCGCCCGCTCGAAGCGGAGCGCGCCGCTTCGTCCGTCGAGCAGCCCTCCGAGCGCAGAGAGCCCGACGAGGACCGTCACCGCTGCCGCGACCTGCACGTGGAGCGGGCGCGCGACCGGCGCGAGCAAGAGCCACGTCCCGAGGAGCGCCATGCCCGCGAACTGAACGAGCACGTAGATGCGAGCCTTCCACGCGATCTCCGCGTCCTCGCGCAGCGGAGCGGGCGGGCCCGCCACCACGGGCGGAGAGAGGAGCACGCGGAGCTTCGCGCGGAGGCCTCCGGCGCTCGCGACCTCGCGCGCGAGCTCACGGACGAGGCCCCACTGCGTTCGTACGCCGTCGTGCGTGCGCGCGATCGACGGCACGTCCGCGCAGAGCCTCTCGCCCGCGCGAGGCTCGAGCCACGTGCCGAACAGCCGATCCCAGATCCCGAGCATCGCCCCGAAGTTCTTGTCCGCGAACCGCGCGTCGCGCGAGTGATGAGCGCCGTGGATCGCGGGGGTGACGAGGAACCCGAACGACGGACGACCGAGCACGGTGGTGTGCGCGGTCAGCGCGTAGATCGAGAGAATCATCAGCGCGGCGAAGCCCGTCGTCGAGTCGATGCCCGCGAGCGGCATGAGCCCGAAGAAGAGCGCGGCGTACGGATCCGCCAGCCACTCGAGGCGAAACCCGACCGACGAGTTCAGGTACTCGTGCTGGTGATGGATCCCGTGAATGGACCAGAACAGCGCGAAGCGGTGGCCGGCGCGGTGGTACGCGTAGTAGCAGAAGTCGGCGAGGATCAGCGCCGCGGGCAGGCGCCACGCGCCCTGCGTGGGCCAGCGCACCGGGGCGAGATGATCGTGCGCGAGGTCCCATGCGCGCAGCACGAACGGCCCGACGAAGAGCCCGATGACGAGCGTGCCGAAGCCCGCGGTCAGGTTCGAGAGCGTCTCCGCGAAGCCGAACACCTTCTCTCGCTCGCGCCGGCGCCACGCGATGAAGACCTCGGCGCCGATGTAGAGCAGGTACGCAGGAACGCCGAGCGCGTACCAGGCGGCCGTGTCGAGATCGGGCATCGCGAGACGGGAGTACGCGAGCTCTTTGTCCGCATCAACCCTCGGGGAGTGCGAGAATGCCCGGAATGCTCGACGGCGTCGCGAGGCCCCGGGAGGACATCATCCGCGAGCTCGTCGAGAGCTTCGACGAGGACGCGATGGCCCGGGCGTACCGCGACGACGACGGCGTCGTGCTCCTGCCGCGCCTCCTGCCCGAGCCGCTCCTCGGAGAGATGATCGCCGAGGCGCGCGCGCTCTCGAGGCGGGCCGTGCGCAAGCGCGTGCCCTTCCTGCGTAAGGCGGGCGCCGTCCATCATGCCGCCATCGCGCGCGAGGCGCCCGCGCTCACCGCCCTGCATCGCTCGCCGTCGCTCATGGCGATGTTCGAGCGCGTCACGGGCGTCCCGCTCGAGCACCGCGATCCGGACGAGGCACATCAGTCTGCGCTCTACACGTACACGCGCCCGGGCGACTGGATGGACTGGCACTACGACGAGTGCGGCTGCCCGCCCGACGACTCGTTCTCGACCATCATCGGCCTCGTCGACGACAGCTCGAGCCGCCTCGAGATCGAGACGAAGCGCGATCGCCCGGGCGAGAAGCCGCTGCGAAAGAGCATCCATACGGTGCCGGGAACGTTCGCGTTCTTCTGCGGGACGCGCGCCTATCACCGGGTCACGCCCCTCGGCGAAGGAGAAGAGCGCATCACGTTCGCGTTCACCTACATCCGGCGCGGCAAGAGCACGCGCGGGATCTACGACGTGCGCATGAGGCTCGGGAACGCCCTCGTCTACTTCGGGCTAGGCCACCTCTTCGAGTAGGTGGCCCTCGCCGTGTTCGGTGGACTACTTCGAGGCGGGGTCGTGGCCGTGCTTGGCGAGCTTCTCTTCGACGATCATGTCCGCGATGCGGTAGGTCGGGGTGCCCGTCTTGGCGCTGCGGTCCGCGATCTCGAAGATGGTGTCGAAGATCTGCATCGTCTTCTCGCGGCTCTTCCCCGCGTCGTACCCGAGGACCTCCTGGGCCACGTTGACGAGGCCGCCCGCGTTGATGGCGTAGTCCGGCGCGTAGAGGATGCCGCGCGCGTGGAGGTCGTCGCCGTGGCGCGGCTCCGCGAGCTGGTTGTTCGCGGCGCCCGCGACGATCTTCGCGCGGATCTTCGGGATGGAGACATCGTTCATCGCCGAGCCGAGCGCGCACGGGGCGACGACGTCGCAGTCGATGGAGAAGATGTCGTCGAGGGGGACGATCTTCGCGCCGAACTCGCGCTGCGCGCGCTCGCTCTTCAGCGGGTCGACGTCGGCGACGGAGATGGTGGCGCCGGAAGCATGCAGCTCCTTGCAGAGGTGGTAGCCGACATGGCCGACGCCCTGCACCGCGACGTGCACGCCCTGGAGCGAGTCCTTCTTGAGGAGGAACTTCACGCACGCCTCGATGCCGCGACGAACGCCGAGCGCGGTGAACGGCGACGGGTCGCCCGAGCCGCCGTACTGCGGGCCGACGCCGGTGACGTGCTTCGTCACCGTGCGCATCACGTCCATGTCCTCGAGGCCGGTGCCGCTGTCTTCCGCGGTGATGTAGTGGCCTCCGAGGTCGTCGACGAACTTGCCGAACGCGCGGAACATCGCGACGCGGTCGAAATGCTGCTTCGGGCGGATGAGCACGCTCTTGCCGCCGCCGTGCGCGAGGCCGGTGATGGCCGCCTTGTACGTCATGCCGCGCGCGAGGCGGAGCGCGTCGATGACCGCCTGCTCGTCGGTGTCGTACGGGAGGAAGCGGCAGCCGCCGAGCGCGGGGCCGAGCCGCGAGTCGTGGATCGCGATGATGGCCTTCAGCCCCGACGCCTTGTCGTGCTTGAAGTGAACTTCACCGTAGTCGTAGGCCTTGAGGTGTCCGAAGAGATCCATCGATACGCCTAGTTAGCACACCCAAGGGGACGGAGAACCCGCACAGATGTCGTGCGCCGCGACCGATACACGCCATTCTCATGTGGATAGATGAGACGCTGGGCGTGCGACCGGCTCGGCGGCTGCGCCTGCGCCCTCGATGAGGTCGACGCGGTCGTCCTCGAGGCGTGTCGCGGGCCTGAGCCGCGACAACGAGATTCACGTGCTTTGTCGAGGAAATGGCCGCGAAACGGCCCACCTGATTCTCGACCTCGGGAAATGAGCGACGACCCCTCCCGTACGCTAGAATTCGAGTCGATGCGTCCCGTGCTCGCGCTCACCCTCAGCGCCGCCTTCACCCTGGGCGCGGTCGGCTGCACGTTGCTCGTCTCGTTCGATGACGTGCCCGATGCGGGCGCGGCGCCGGACGACGACGACGACACCGTCGACTCGGGCCGCAAGCCGAGCAGCTCGAGCAGCAGCAGCAGCGGCGAGTCCTCGAGCAGCAGCAGCGGCGAGTCCTCGAGCAGCAGCTCGTCGTCGAGCTCCTCGAGCGGCGCGGTCTACCCGCCCGCGTGCGACAAGTCGAACCTCGGCGCCGCCAACTGCGCGGGCAAGGCGGACGGCTTCTATTGCGACCTGGCCGGGGCCGAAGACGACCTCACGCAGTGCCAGGGGGAGGCGCCCGTCTGCATCTTCCACTGCACGATGGGCTGCGCGCGGAACCCATCCGGCTTTCCGGATCAATGTGCAAACTGCAAGGACCCCGCGGAAGTCGAGATCTGGTACTGCGGGAAAGACACGCAGTGGGAGACCAAGGCGCACGACATCGCGTATGCGTGCAAAAACGGCAGGGTCGTCAACGGCCTGGCTGAGAGCGGCAACTCCTCACCCGGCGCCTGCGGCGTCGGCTACTGCCACACCAAGTGCACGCGCACGAGCCCGCCCCCGCTGAAGGGCTCGTGTTGCCAGAACACCAAAGAATGAAGTCGCTCGTGCTCGCGACCGTCGTCGCGGCGTGTGCCGCGGGCTGCACGTTCCTCGTGTCGTTCGACGATGTGCCGAGCGCGGGTGAGCCCGCGGACGAGGGCACGGTCGACGCGGGACGCGGACGCTCGTCGTCGAGCTCGTCGAGCTCGAGCACCAGCTCGGGAAGCAGCGGTGACACGTCGTCGAGCTCCTCCTCGTCGAGCAGCAGCGGCACGGTCGAGAAGTTCCCGCCCGACTGCGATGGCACCGTCACGCTCGGCGACATCAGCTGCGGGAATTACACGCGGGCGGAGTGCGGGAGCGAGCCCGGGGTCACTGGCATCGAGCCGGACGATCTCGTCGAGTGCGACGCCGAGAAGCAACCGCAGTGCGTGCGACACTGCCCGAATGGCTGCGCGGAGATGCCGAGCGGCTTTCCAGATCAGTGCGACGACTGCTTCGGAAAGCCGAACGGGACGTACTGCGCGAAGGACTTCCGCAACTGGGATCCAAAGAACGCGGTCTTCGCGATCCGCTGCGCGGACGGCCGAAAGGCGGAGCACACCAACTGCTCGGACACCGCCACCGCCTGCGCCACGAAGTGCACGACGGGCAGCGCCTCGCCTGCGTGCTGCCAGTAATTCTGCGTTAGCGGCGCAATCGCCAGCCAGAACGTGCGGTTCTGGCGGATGGAGCTAGGCTTGCCCACCTATGCGCCCGAAGCTCCCGCTGGTGCTCGGCACGGCGGCCACGATCGCGTTCGTGGCGGGCTGCACGTTCCTCGTCAGCTTCGACGATGCGCCGGGTGCAGGCGCGATCGGCGACGATGACGACGACGCGAAGCCGGACGGCGGCGGCCGCAGACCGACCTCGGGCTCCTCGAGCGGTGACTCGAGCTCGTCGAGCTCCTCGAGCGGCGACTCGAGCTCCTCGAGCACCGGCGGCGCCTCGTCGAGCAGCGGCGCCGCGACCGTCATCCCGCCGCCGTGCGACGAGGCGTTCGATCGAACGCAGATCAACTGCACCACGCCCGCGAACGGCAAGTACACGCGTCCGAACTGCGGCTCGGAGCCCGGGCTCCTCCAGGGCGCGGCCAAGGCGTCGGACCTCATCGATTGCACCGGCTCGGGCACGCCCATCTGCGTGCGCCATTGCCCGCACGGCTGCGCAGAGATGCCCGCCGGCTACAACGACTCGTGCGACGAGTGCTTCGACAAGGAAGACGGCTGGTACTGCACGAAGGACCTCAAGGGTGACTGGAAGGGCCTCGACAACGGCATGGCCGTCCACTGCGACAAGCACAAGCAGGTCGAGTCCGCCAAGTGCGGCGCCAACAAGTGCGCGTCCCAGTGCCCGACGCCGATCGAGGTCAACTCCGCCCGCCCCGCGTGCTGCGTTCCATGATTCGCTCGACCGTCATCGTACCGCTCGGGTTCGCGTTCGCGTTCGCGACGTTGCTTCACTGCACCGATTACGGCTCCACGGAGGATCCCGTCGCCGATGCCGCTGCCCCCGACGGCTCGAGCAGCGGCGCATCGAGCACGAGCGGTGCGAGCGGTTCCTCCTCGAGCGGCGATGCGGCTACCAGCTCGACGAGCTCGAGCAGCAGCGGCTCGTCCACGGCGTATCCACCCCCCTGCGACCCGCAGGTCGACTTCAACAACCTCGACTGCACCACCTCCAAGCGATCGATCTGCGCGAGCGAGCTTCCGTCCGTTCCCAAAGGGCTCGAGCCCACCGACCTCATCGAATGCGATTCCGAAGGGACGGCGACCTGTGTTCGTCACTGCGCGATGGGGTGCGCGTCGGTCAACGGGTCGACGCCGAGCCAGTGCGCGAACTGCCCGGACAAAACGGCGACCGACATCTGGTACTGCGGCAAGGACATCGGATTCGCCGTCGAGGCGCGCGACATCGTGATTCACTGCTCGAGCGGCGCGCTCGCGTCTGCCAGCGAGTCCTCGGCCAGCTGCGGCGAGGACCGCTGTCACACCGTCTGTACCCGCACGACCCCGCCGCCGTTGCCAGGCTCGTGCTGCCAGCAGGACCCGGAAGCGCCGTAGAGGCTGATCCCTGATCCCGCTCTGGCTCGCGCCTCAGTGACCGTGCGGATCGCCGTGACCGTGCGGATCGCCGTGGTCGTCGCCGCCCGCCTTCTTGGCGCCGCCGTCCTTCGGCGCGCCGGCGTCGGCCGCCTTCTGGAACTTCGACTCGGGCGCGACCGCCCAGTCGGCGGTGAACGCGGGGAGCGTGTAGATCGTCGGCGAGTCCTCGCGCTTCGCGTAGCGCGTGGTGCCGTTCGCCACCTTGCCCACGCGGAACGCGTACTGACCCGCGCCGTCCTTCAGCTTGATCGTGACCTTCGCGTCCGGCTCGTCGAGGCCCGTCTCGGCCTCCGTCTTGCCGTCGCCGAAGTCGTCCGCGGTGAGCGACTTGAACGCGCGGACCGCGTCCTTCACCTTGTCTTCGTCGAAGCGCTCGATCGCCTTGCCGTTGAACGTACCGGCCCAGTGATCGCCGTCCTTCGTGAACGAGAGGACCTCGGGCTTCTTCTCACCCTTCTTCTCGATCACGAGGGAGTTCGCGTTCGCGTCGTCGAACTTGAAGATCTCCGTCTCGCGGAAGCCCTTCACGTCGCGCGTGTAGAGGTAGGACGAGTAGCCGGTGACGCCGTAGATCGGCTGCTTGCCGTCGATCGTCGCCATCTGACCGCGCTGACCCGAGCCACCGAAGGTGATGTCGGTCTTCTTCTCCGAGCCCTTGAAGGCCTGGACGTGGACCTGCTTCTCCTTGGTGAAGTCGTAGTCCTTCTTGGAGTCCTCCGTCGGCGTCGGAAGGATGACCTCCTTCGCCTTCAGCTCCTTCAGGTTCTTCACCACCGAGTCGACGTTGGACTGATTCGCGGGAGCGTTGACGGGCTTCGTCATCTCCCACTTGTCGCCCTTCTTCTCGAGGGTGACCTCGGTCTTCTCGCCGTTCTGGATGACGACCTTGTCGATGTCGTCAGGCGCCTTGATCTCGGGGAGCTCGGCCGCCGACGTCGTCGTCGAGCCGATCTCCTTGTCCTTCTTCTGCGCCATGTAGATCGCCCCGCCGAGACCGGCGAGGACGATCACGCCCACGTAAAGCTTCGTGCTGGAGCTCATCTCGTTTTCCTTACGCTTGGAGGAGTGCGACCGCGTTCTTGCGGCGGCCTTCGCGGACCTGCCAGAGGAGGACGCCGACGGCGATGAAGAGCAGCGGGATGCCGAGGGTCATGGTGCCCTCGATCCAGTACTGCTTCGTCTTGCGCTCCTTCTTGATGCGGTCTTCTTCCTTCTTGAGCTGCTCTTCCGTCATCTCCTCGCCGGCCTTCGGCTTCACGACGTCGCCGTACGCGAGGTTCGGCTCCTGGAGGATCTTGGCGGAAGCGGCGAGCAGGTCGACGTCACCCGTCATCCAGTCGAGGAGGTTCTTCGTCTGGAGGATGAACGTGGTGCCGATGAGCTGAACGTACGGGCCTGCGACCGAGTTGAGGAACTCGTCGCCGCCTGCGTTGCCCATCATCATCGCCATCTGACCGCCCATGTCCGGGCCCTGGCCCGAGCGAACGAACGGATTGGCGAAGAACTGCGCGGACGAGAGGACGAGTACGCGCGCGTTGTTCGCCGCCTCGGCCGGCGTCTCGACGCCCATCTTGTCGCCCGTCGGGAACGCCGTCTTGAGCTTGCCCTCCGCGGCCGCGGCGAGCGTGAACTGCTGGAAGTTGCCCTTCGGACGCCACTGGCGCGCGGGCTTGAGGTCGACCGTGTCGCCAGTCTCGACGATGGCGGCCGGCGTCGAGTGCGCGATCGCGCGGAGCTTGTCGCCGAGCTGGGGCTGCTTGTCCTTCTTGATCTCGAGGGACGAAGCGAACGGGAACGACGCCTGCGGGATGCGGAAGAACGCGGCGAAGCTCGTGTCGAGGAGGACCTCGTCACCCGTGAAGCGCGAGTCCTCGCGGACGTCGAGGATCTGCGGGAAGATCATCGTGCGCGGGCCCGTCATCGTGTCGACGCGGACGCGGAAGGAGCGCCCGAAGTCGAGGACGACGTCCTTGTGCATGATGATGCCGTAGCCCTCGGTGAGCTTCTCGAGGCCGTGCGTGTCGAGCTTCGCGTTCATCGTCGCGTCGCCCGCCTTCGTGTTGACGGCGGAGGCGAGGATCGCGAGCGACTTGCCGCGCATCACGAACTGGTCGATGCGGCGGAGCTCCTTCTCGGTGAACTCCTTGTTCGGCTGCGTGATGAGTAGGCCGTCGAGCGACTCGTCGATCTCGGCGTCGCCGTTCTTCAGATCGACGTCCTTGATCTCGTAGAACGGGAAGTACTGGCCGATGATGGCCTGGATGGTCGGACCACCCTGACGGCCCTGGCCCGGGACGAGGTTCGGCTCGGAGAGCTTGATCTCCTCGTGGCCGGTCATGACGCCGAGCTTGTGCTTCGTCTTGTCGCCCGCGTCCTTGAGCTCGCGGATCTTGTTCGTGATCCAGAACTCGAGGCCCGTGTTGTTGTCGGGCGAGAGGACCGGGATCTTCTCGCGCTGGGTCTTGTAGGTGAAGACGAGGCCCATGTAGCCCTGGGCCACTTCCGCCTTGTCTTCCGTGTCCGAGCCTTCGACGCGCTGGAGCTTCTGGAGGCCGGCTTCTTCCGCCTTCTTGCGCTCCTCTTCGGTCTTGGGCTCGATGATCGTGTAGTCGAACTTGCCCTTGCCCGCGTCCTTGTACTGCTGGAGGAGGTCGCGAAGGTCGCGCACGAAGGCGTCGAGCTTCGGCAGACCCTTCGTGACGTAGGCGTCGACCTTGATCTGCTCGCCGTCTTTGATCGAGCGGATGAGGCGACCGCTGCCCTCGGACAGCGTGTACTTCTCGGCCTTCGTCATGTCCTTGCGGACGTACATGAAGTAGCTGAGCGTGTTCACGCCGACGACGATCGCGGCGATGATGAACAGGAGGGCGCCGCTCTCGGTGGCGGCCTTCTTCTTACGTTCCATGGCCATGGCGGATCAGCTCCACTTCCGGCGCTCGAGCGCGTGGAACGCGACGAGCAGGCAAAGCACGGCGATCGATACGAAGTAGACGATCGCACGTGAATCGATGAGGCCGCGCGCGAAGGGCTCGAAGCGCGACTGGAGGCTGATGAAGGCGATCGCGTCGCCCGGCCAGCCCTGGAGAGATTCGACGGCGGAGACCTGACCGATCGCGTAGAGCAGGGTCAGGGTCAGCATCGTCGCGAAGAACGAGAGGATCTGGCTGTCGGTGAAGCTCGAGTACATCAGGCCCATCGCGACGCCCGTCGCGGAGAGGCAGAACAAGCCGAGCATGCCGACCCAGAAGGCGCCCCAGTCGAGCTCGCCGAGGTGCCACGGCCACTTGAACATCGCGAGCGGGTAGAGCACGACGAGGAACAGCTGCACCGTGAGGATGGCGAGCGCGGCGACGTACTTGCCGAGGATGACCTCGGAGTCCTTCACCGGCATCGTGATGAGGAGCTCGATCGTACCGACGCGCTTCTCGTCCGAGAGGGCGCGCATCGTGAACAGCGGGATCACGAGGGCGCAGAGCGCGAACGGCAGGAAGTCGAACATGCGCTGCATGGTGACGCGGTCGACCTGCCAGAAGCCGCCCTTGTACATGTAGAAGAACAGGCCGAGACCGACCATGCTCGCCGAGATGACGATGTACGTGATGACGGAGTTGAAGTAGCCGTCGAGCTCGCGCCGCGCGATCGTCCAGATCATCGAGAGCGATGACGGACGGTCGATGACGACCTTCTCCTTCGATCCGGTCGATCCGCTGGCGACGTCGCTCGACTTCATCGGCCGCGTGGCCGCGTCGTCGTCGTCCTCGTCCGACTCGTCGTCGTCGGACTCTTCCTCGTCCGACTCCTCTTCGTCTTCCTCTTCTTCGCGCGCCGCCGCGGCGAGCGCCTTCTTCTTCTTCTCGTCCTTCTCGATCGTCTCGGAGCTCATTTTTCTTCCTCGTCGTCGTCGGACTCTTCTTCTTCGTCCTCTTCGTCTTCTTCCTCGTCCTCGTCTTCCTCGTCCTCGACGGGCGCAGGCGCTTCCTTGCCGCCGAGCTGGCGGTTGCGGCGCTCGTCACCGATCGTGAGGTGGCGGAACACGTCTTCGAGGGTCTGCGTATCGCGGTGAAGCTCGAGGAGGACCCACCCCTTGTCCGCGATGAGGCGGAAGAGCTCGGGGCGGAGATCGATGGCGTCGTCACCGGACAGCTCGTACGAGTGCGCGCGCTCGTCGGTGGGGAGCTCGGTGACCTTCTTCACGCCGGCGAGGTTGTTCAGCGCGGACTCGACCTCGGCCTGGCGCGGGAGCTGGCCGCGGCCGCGGTACGGCGACTCGCCGGTCGACTCCTGAACGGAGACGACGTAGCGAACGCGGCCGGACTTGGCGCGGATCTCGTCGAGCGGACCGTCGGCGACGACGCGACCTCGAGAGACGATGATCGCGCGCGCGCAGGCCGCTTCGACTTCCTTCAAGTTGTGGGTCGACAGGAGGACGGTGCGGTCCTTGCCGATCTGCTTGAGGTAGTTGAGAAACTCGGTGCGCTCGTTCGGGTCGAGGTCCGACGTGGGCTCGTCCAGGATGAGGATGGGCGGATCGTGGATGAGGGCCTGCGCGAGGCCGACGCGCTGGCGATAGCCGTGAGAGAGCTGGCGGATCTCCTTCGACAGCGACTGCGCGAGGCCGCAGATCTCGACGACGGCGCGGGCGCGCTCCTTGAACTTCGACGCATCGATGTTGCGGATGCGCGCGGCGAACTGGAGGTACTCCAGCACCGTCATCTCGAGGTAGAGGGGAGCGCGCTGGGGCAGGTAGCCGAGCGAGGCGCGGACCGCGAGGGTGTCATCGAAGACATCGTGACCGCGCACCTTGGCCGTCCCGCCCGTCGGCGAGATGAAGCACGTGAGGATGCGCATCGTCGTCGATTTCCCGGCGCCGTTCGGCCCGAGGAATCCCACGACCTCTCCCTTGTTGACTTCGAAGCTGACGTCATCGAGCGCCTTGTACGAGCCGTAACGCTTCGACAGGCCACTCGCGTAGATCATCACGTCGGTGGACACTGAATCCTCCGTAAAAACCCTAAGTGCCGTGAGCCAAAGTGACCCCTGGCCCGCGGCGAACGAGCTACCTAGCGGATTTCTTCCCGGGGAAGAAGCATGTCGAAGCCGATCGTGCCCTCCCCGGGCCGGCCATTCGATCGCACCGCGCGCTTTTCCACTTTGGAAAGGGTGTAGGTGCTGCGGGGCACTTGCCGCATGTTGCATTATGCGTCAGTACATCGGACCCCATGGTCCTACCCCGATCCACCAAGCGTGCTCTGGCGCTGGCTTCTCTCTTTGCTCTCCCGCTGGCGTGCTCGGTGGGGAGCGGCGACTCGCACGATGGCCTCGTCCCCGAGGTCGCGGTGGGTCAGGACCAGCCGATCATCACGGGCTCGAAGGACACGGGGCATCCCGCCGTCGTCCTCCTCCAGATGACGCTCCCGCCCGACCCAGGCTCGACGCGCCCGAACTTCGCCCTCTGCACGGGGACCATCATCAGCACGAACCCCACCACGAAGGTCGGCTACGTGCTCACGGCCGGTCACTGCGTCCGCAACGCGACGACGATCCAGGTGCTCTCGGGGAACGACTTCTCGTCCGCCACCGGCATCGCCTCCTACGCGTTCCTCGACGCGAAGGCACATCCGCAATACGACGGCCAGACGTCGTCGCCGTACGACGTCGCGATGGTCCGCATCCTCGGCGTCGACGCCACCACGCCCGTGGTGCCCGTGCTCTCGCCCGACCAGATGAGCCAGAACCAGACGCGCGTCACGTCGGTCGGCTTCGGCCAGACGACACGCCCCAACTCGCACGTCGACGCCGGCATGAACACGGCGAAGAACCGCATCAGCGGCACCGTCACGCGCCTCACCTCGCAGCAGATGGGCGTCACCTACGACAACCACGGCGACATCTGCCATGGTGACAGCGGCGGTCCCGTGCTCACGGTCGTCAACGGCCAGGAGTACGTCGCGGGCGTGCACTCTTTCGTCACGGG
Source organism: Labilithrix sp. (assembly GCA_046351255.1). GTDB lineage: Bacteria > Myxococcota_A > Polyangia > Polyangiales > Polyangiaceae > Labilithrix. Next base: position 298,345 of record JAXLYU010000014.1, on the reverse strand, counting down.
CGACTGCGTGGGCCAAGGCTACAGCGTCCGCGCGAGCGCGCAGATCGCGTTCTACAGGTCGATCATCAACGCGCCGGCGCCCGCCGAGACGTGCGAGCTCTGCCGGAAGAAGAGCCTCTCCGGCACGCAGACCTGCGCCGTCGCGCGTGGCAAGTGCCTGGACGACGAGCAGTGTGGTGGCCTCGCCAAGTGCCTCGGTCGTTGCTCGTCGACGACGGGCGGCGACGCGGGCGCCTCCGCCGACTGTCAAAAGGCGTGCGTCGCGCAGTTCCCGTACGGCGTCGGTCCATACCAGAGCCAGATCGCGTTCTGCTCCTGCAACGAGTGCGACTCCGCGTGCAGCGGCGACACGCAGTGCGCGGCGGCTCCCCGGTGCGGGATGAAGTTCGCCGATGCAACCTGCAACGGTTGCATGGAGGGTGGTTGCTGTGCAGAGGAGTCAGCGTGCGCGTCGGACGGTCACTGCTCGTTCTGCATGAAAAATCCGGGCGCCGCAGAATGCGCATCGAACGCGATGCTCGACGCGGTTCGCTCGTGTCGGGCGACCAAGTGCGCGACGGAGTGTCCGACGAACTGAGTCGCGAGGCGGACACAGTTCCCCCACCTTTCGACCGCGTCTCATTCGGAAAGTTCAGGGCCCGAGCGCATTCCAGAGTGTAGAGAGAGCGCCCCTCGTGCTCGCCCGCCTCCTCGCCTTCATCGCCATCTCCGCTGTCCCACTCGCCGTCGCGTGCTCCGTCAGCACGAGCGAGGACGACGTGCCCGTCGTGGACACGACGGAGCCGATCATCAACGGCTCGCGTGACACGGGGCACCCGGCGGTCGTGGCGCTCACGATGACGAAGCCAGGCCCCGGCGGCAAGGACGAGTACTCGGGCTGCACGGGCACGATGGTGTCGGTCGATCCGGCGACGAAGATCGGCTACGTCCTCACCGCTGCGCACTGCACGATCAAGGCGACCTCCGTCTCCATCACGCAGGGCAACGACAAGAAGGCGAGCGCCACGCTCGTCTCGTACGGGTTCATCGATCACTACGAGCACCCGAGCTACAACGGCGCGACCACCTCGCCGTACGACGTGGCGATGATCCGCGTCATCGGAGTCGACGCGAACACGCCCGTCGTGCCGATGCTGAGCCCGGACAACCTGGTGCAGGGCCAGACGCGCGTCACGTCCGTCGGCTGGGGCATGACCATCCGTCCCGACGTCCAGACGGACGCGGGTCCGAACATGCTGAAGAATCGCATCGACGGCACCGTCGCGAGCCTCTCCGCGACCGCGGTCGGCGTCCGTTACGACAACAACGGCGACATCTGCCACGGCGACAGCGGCGGCCCCGTCCTCGTCACGGTCGGCGGCAAGGAGTACGTCGCGGCGGTCCACTCGTACGTCTACGAGCCGTGCGTCGGCGTCGGCTACAGCGTCCGCGCGAGCGCACACAAGGCGTTCTTCCAGGGCATCATGTCGAAGCCGGCCCCCGCGCCGAGCTGCGATCTTTGCAAGAAGACGGCGACCTCGGGCGCCAACGCGTGCGGCGAGGCCCGCCGCGCTTGCTACAACGACGCGCAGTGCAACGGCCTCCGCACCTGCCTCTCCGCGTGCGTCAGCGCCGGCGGCGACGCGGGCGCGAGCGACGACTGCAAGAAGCAGTGCGGAGTCCAGTTCCCGTTCGGCGCCGCGAAGTACAACCACTCCCTCGTCTACTGCGCGTGCAACGCGTGCGAGACGCAGTGCGCGGGCGACACGACGTGCGCCGCGGTCCCGGAGTGCGGAATGGTGATGCAGGCGACGTCCGGCGATGCCGGTCCCAGCGCGTGCAACACTTGTATGAACGGCGGCTGCTGCGCGGAGCAGGACGCGTGCGGGCGCGACGGTCACTGCTACCGCTGCACGCGCAACCCGGAGACCGCGGGCTGCGATACGGATGCACTCTACAAGCGTCTCACGACGTGCAAGGCCGCCCGGTGCAGCGGCCAGTGCCAGTAGCCGCTCAGCCGCCGTCGGTGGGCGGCACGCCGTAGGCCGGCGCGTTGCCGCTGCTCGTCCCGGCATCGAACGCAGGGACGCCGTAGGCCGGGACCGCGCCGCTCGTGTTGCCGCTCGAGGACGAAGACGAGCCGCCGCTCGACGTCGAGGTGCCGCCGCTGGTCGACGAGCCGCCCGAGGAGCTCGTGTTCTCGTCGCCGCCGCCCGTGCAGGCCGCCGCCGCAGCGCTGACCGCAAAGACGACCGCGGCGCGCGTGAGGGCGGACCCGACCGGCAGCGGCTTTCCGCCCGAGACCGACGAGGCCGCGGCCGCGCCACAAAACGGGCAGATCGCCTCGGCGATCCTGAAGTGCCGTGCGCACGCCGAGCAGGGGTGAAGCTTCGCCATCCTTCGAGTGTTCATCCAATCGGCTCCTCGATCAATTCGAATCGCCCGTGGTCGAACGGCAGCCCCGGGGCGGCCTCGACCTGGACCACCCGCTCTCGCTTGCCCGCCTTCTTCATCTCGAGCGCCCGATGGTGGCAGTAGGGATTGTTCCCGGGCTTCCCGAAGATGACGTCGGCGGTCCACGTGCAGCCCGCGCGGCACTCGTCGGCGTAGTAGCAAGACGCGCAGTAACCCCAGAGCGCCTCCGTGGTCCGGTCGCGCGTGTAGCGAAGGGCCGTGGAGCGCTCCCAGATGTCCTGGAGCGAGGTCTCGCGCACGTTGCCTCCCGACCACGTCGAGGTGGAGAGGCTCGGGCAGCCCTTGATCGTCCCGTCGGCCTCGATCCCGATCGTGACGCGACCCGCGCCGCATCCCCCGGAGTGTCCCGAGTGGGTGCGCCCGCGGAGCGCCGACTCGTGCGGGCCGAAGTACCCGACGTTGTTGCCGGCGACGACGTCGATGCCACGCGCCTTCGCGGCGGGGACGAGCTCGGCGAGCATGGGATGGAGATCGAGCATGTCGTACGGCTGGAGGAGCACATCCGGCTCGTCGGCGGCGCGGCCCATCGGCACCGTGAGCTGGATCTGCCAGCTCTGGACGCCTGCGTCGCCGAGCCGATCGACCATGCGTGGCATCTCCGGCATCGTGAGCCGGTTGATTTGTGTGTTGGTGGCGACGTTGATGCCCGCGTCGCGCAGCGCCCGCAGCGCATCGAACGCGGCGTCGTAGGAGCCGCTCACGCCGCGCAGGCGATCGTGCGTCTCGCGCTCGCCATCGATCGAGACGCTGACCCCCTGGAGGCCAGCTTCCTTCGCCGCGCGCGCGCGCTCCGGGGTCAGCCCGCGCCCGCCGGTCGTCATGACGGCGCGCATGCCGTGGTCGCGGATGGCGCGAATGATCGTGGTCCAGTCGTCGCGCAGGTACGCCTCGCCGCCGATGATCGCGACCTCTCGGGTGCCGATGCCGGCGAGCTGGCGAACGAGATCGACGCATTCCTCCGTGGAGAGCTCGTCGTGCCGCGCGCGTCCGGCGCGCGAGCCACAGTGACGGCAGGCGAGGTCACAGCGGAGCGTCACCTCCCACACCGCGAAGAGCGGCTCGAACCCGCGATCCGACTCGCGCGGCGTGGCGAGCGGCAGGTACCGCCGCTTCGGCGCGCCGGGCTCCGGCGGACCGTCGAGGATGGGCAGCGCGTGGCGTGGCCGCGGCCGCGCGAGGATCGCGGCGCGCTCCGAGGCCTCGAGCGGATCCTTCATCTCAGTTCGTCGAGGGCACGGGTGCGCTCGGGGTCGGCATCGGTGCGGCGAGCTCGCTCGCGATCGGGCTGTCCGGATCTGCGAAGGACTTCAGCTCCTCGCTGATGCGACGCACGTATTGCTGCTTCACGTGGAACGGCAGGAACGCGCTCTTGAAGCCGCTCATGATGACCTGCTTGAGATCCGTGAGCGTGAAGCCGAGCACCTTGTGACAGAGCCAGAGCTCCTTCGACACGGTCGTGTCGGTCACGAGGCGGTTGTCCGTGTTCACGGTGACGCGGAGGCCGAGGTTTTTGTACAGCTTGATCGGGTGGCTAGCGAGGTCGCGAATGGCGCCCGTCTGCACGTTCGACGAGGGGCAGCACTCGAGGCTGATGCGGTGGTCGTTCACGTAGTGGAGGAGGTCACCGTCCTCGCGGAGACGGCAGCCGTGGCCGATGCGGTGCGCGCCGCACTGGTGAATGGCCTGGTGAATCGACTCCGGGCCGTACGCTTCGCCGGCGTGGATCGTCACGTTGATGTTGTTGTCGCGCACGAGCTGGAACGCCGCCTTGTGGTGCTTCGCGGGGTGGTCGTACTCGGCGCCCGCGAGATCGAACCCGACGACGCCGCGGTTCTTGTACGCGACGCAGAGCTCCGCCATCTCGAGCGAGCTCTCCGGTGACACGTTGCGAATGCCGCAAAGGATGACGTTCGACTCGATGCCGTAGCGATCGTGCGCGGCGCGAAGGCCCTCGAGCACGGCCTCGACGACGGTCGTGAGCTTCAGGCCACGCCGCGTGTGCAGCATCGGCGAGTAGCGCACTTCCATGTACCTTACATTCTCTCTCGCCTCGTCCTCGGCGAGCTCGTAAGCCGCACGCGTCAGCGACTCCGCGTCTTGCAGGACGCGGAGCGTGACGTCGAACGCCTTGAGGTACTCGACGAGTGACCCGCAGTTCTCACCGAGGTTCATGGCCTTGCGCAGGCCATCCTCGTTCGTGGCGGGGAGCTCGATGCGGGCTTTCTCGGCCAGCTCGAGGATCGTCGAGAGACGAAGCGAGCCGTCGAGATGGACGTGGAGATCGGTCTTTGGAAGCTTCTCGATCGTCTCGAGCGGCAGCGTCGGCGTCATGACCGATCCTACCACGTCGCCGACGCGCAGCCGCGGTCTACACGCTTATGTAAGCGTCACTTGCACTGGTCTTTGGCAACGCACTTGCCCTTCATCGCCTTGGTGCACTCGGACTGCATCGCGATCGACTTCTTGCCGCCCGCATCGCAGCAGCACTGGCGCTTCTCGCACTCTTCCTTGGCGACGCACGCGCCCTTCATGGTGCCGGCGCAGTTGCTCTGCGTGACACCGCTCGAGTACGCATCGCCGACCTTGCAGCAGCAGGTCTGCGCCGTGGCCCCCGCGTCGGCGGCGGTCGCGCCCGCGTCACCCGCAGCCACCGCGCCCGCGTCGCCCGCCGCGCCGCCGTCCGCACCGGCGTCGGGCTTCACGACCTTCTTGGCGGCGGTCGCGAGGGTCGGGGCGGTCCCGGTGGCCGCATCGACGGTGGTGGCGGCCGTATCTGCGGTCGGAATGTCAGCGTCCATTCCGCCATCCGCGCCGCCGCCTTTCTTCGGGCAGGCAACGAGAAGCATGGCAATGGCAGCAAGAGCGGGGATCGAGATCCGTTTCATGGAGGCGGATCCTCGCCCGCAGTCCCAAAAACGGGCGAAAAATCGGCAAGGGTCGCTGCGCCCGACGCGTTGTGTCGAAAATGACGCAAATGGAGAAATTTCAGGTCTCTATCTGCGCAGTTCCTTGACCGGATCGGGATCAGTGGGACATTGCCCACCCACATGAGCCCCCGTTTCCCCACCTTGATCGCCTGCCTCTCCGTCGCCGGTCTCGCGGTCGCCTGTTCCGCGCCGGCCGAGGAGTCGATCACGTCCGAGAGTGCGCTCAATGAACCGGCGTGGACGCCGCATCGTCCCGCCGACCCGACCTCCTGCAGCGAGCCCGTCGCGGGCAAGTTGAACCTCTACCTGATCCCGCCGTCGACGCCGCTCGACTGGTCGACGCCGAACACGCTCATCAACACGGCCATCCGGAGCGAGATCAGCGAGTCCGCCCTGAAGGCGATGGGCCTCGTCGAGCTCGGACACTCGATCGGTCACGTCAACGTCGAGCTCGAGTGCGGAGGCGAGAGCATCCCCCTCACCGGTCAGACCGGCGAGACCACGTCGTGGAAGGCGGCCGTCGACGGCTTCGGCCTCCTGCTCCGCGACTTCCCCGGTCACCTCAACGATCAGCCCGAGGGCGGGCGCGACGCGGCGCTCGAGGACATTCGCCTGCGCGTGAAGAACGGCCTCCTCGCGAAGATGTCGATCCTCGTCAACGGCGCGACCTGCAAGCGCGTCAAGTCGTTCTACCAGGCGTACGAGAAGAGCGGCGCGTACAAGCGCTACGGCGGCGACTTCCGCTCGCGCCGCTTCGAAGGTGGCGGCTGCGCGATCTTCGGCGCGGACGTCGTCGACGTCTCCGGCATGCTTCGCCGCTCGCAGTTCACGCCGCTCTGGACGCAGAGCGTGATCGCGGGCTCGAAGCGCATCGCGAACGCGTTCCACGGCGATCCGTATCCGACGGGCTCGAACCTCGTCGCACCCGGCCCCGACGGCAAGAGCGTCTTCTGGACCGGCGGCGAGACCATCCCCGCGAGCAGCTGGCCGATCCTCATGGGCACCGAGAAGCTCAAGACCTGGAGCGGCGACGACGACGAGTTCCAGGTCCCGTTCACGATCTACGACCCGATGCGCATGCACGACTGGGCGCAGAAGGTCTGGGAAGAGGCCACCGCCAAGGGCTCCGCCGACGCCCTCGAGACGAAGTGGACGGCGAGCACGGAAGGTCGCGCCCACGTGGTGACGACGGATGCACACTGCACGGAGCCGCAGACGATCCCGTTCGCGTCGGACAACGACGACCTGTTCAAAGACTCCGATCAGCCCTGATGCGCGAGTCGCTCACGAGCGTCTCGCGAGCGCCCGTGGTGTGAACGACGAAGTCGCGCAGCGCCTTGTCGAACTCGGGGCGCTTGACGAGCATCGCGAAGTGGCCGGCGTTCAGCGTGACGAGCTTCGCGTTCGCGTGCTTGCTCCGGTAGCTGACCGCCTCGCCGTAACCCGCCATCGAGTCGTGCGCGCCGTGGACGAGCAGCACCGGGGCGCCCGCCACACCAGCGTCGTCTTCCACACCGGAGATGAAGACGTAGCCCGCAAACGTGCTCCCGAGCTTCGGCGCGAGCATCGACGCGCCGTACCCGCCGTTCGAGAGACCCGCGAGCACCATCTTCGTGATGCCACGCTCGCGCAGCACCTTCACCACGTCGCGCACCGTCTCTTCGCCATCCGCAGAGCCCCAGGCGCCGACGAAGGTCGTCGAAGGACACGCCGTGAGCACGCCGAGCCCCTTCACCGCTTGCGCGATCTGCCAGCACGGCAGCGAGAAGTTGCCCGCATAGCCGTGGAGGAACACGACCGCCGTCGTCGGCGGTGTCTGGCCCGGCGGATCGACCAGGATCATGTCGTACGCGCTCGGCCGCTGCAGGCCGAGGTAGGTCGCGACGAACGGCGAAGGCGCGTCACCCTGCTCGTCGCGCATCTGCGCGTACGCCTCGCGCATCGCGCCCGGCAGCTCCTTCTTGTCGTCCTGGAGCAGGCGTCCGCCCGAGAGGACCCGCATCCCAGAGAGCGCGACGTCCTGCTCGTCGACGAGGCGATCGACGAGACGCGCCGACGTCGCCATGTGGAGCGACTCCCCCGAGCCGGCAGAGCAGCACCGCACGAACACGACCGCGAAGATCGCGATCAGGCCCGCGCGCGAGACGCCGCGCGGCCATTTCTTCCCGAACACGGTGCGCGCCCCGTCCTTCTCGCTGGGCAGCGTCATGAGGCCGGCCATCAGCAGGCCAAGCGCGAGGAGGTAGGCGATCGCGGACCAGGTCGGCGAGCCCGTGACGACGAGCGTCACTGCCAGCAAGTAGGGCACGGCCAGCAGCCAGGCACCGACGCGCAAGAAGAACCTTCCCATCTCTCACCTGATCGATAGGGCCGCCGGAGCGGCCGTGCTCGACTCGTTCGGTGAACGGTCGCCGAGGCGCGGCGAGCGGTCAGTGCGCCTGGCGACCGGTGACGGCGAAGTAGACGGCGATCAGCGCCACCAGCGTGGCGACCCCGGCGAGGACCCAGGGCAAGATCACGGTCCTCGAGGGATTCACCTGGATCGCCGGGTTCGGCGCGCGCGGGGCCAGCGCCCGCATGGAGGTGGTACGGATATCCGCCTCCGCGTCCAGATCCGACTTCCGCTCGAGGTCGGAGCGGACCTCCACCCGGGACGCGGAGCCGCGGAGGTCGATGTTCATCACGGAGGTCGCGTCCTCCGCCGGTGATGGCGCAGCAGGGACGTTCACGTCGGTCCGATCGTCGTCGAGGACGGTGGCCTCGGTCTGATCCCCGACCGGCATGATGGGATGCGAACGATGCTGCTGGGTGACCTCCTCGCTGACGGGCGGCTCGATCGTCGCGAGCGTCTGATCCTTGCCGGTCGCGTCGTCCTCGTGCTCGTCCGCGCCTCGCGGCTTCGGCGCCGACATCGTCAAATCGTCCGCGCCCATGAGGTCGGGACGCTCCTCCCCGAAGAGCGTGAGGCACGCCGAGCAGATCGCGTCGCGCATCGCAGCTGCGTTCGGCCAGCGCAGGTCCTTGTCCCACGTGAGCGAGCGGTCGATGAGGTTCGCCAGCACCGGATGTGCGTCGGGCAAGACGTCGGAGAGCGGGCGCGCGGGGAGCGACGCGGCGAGCATGACGATGTGCTGCAGCGACTCGCCTTCGTGCACGACCTCGCCCGAGAGGAGCGTGAACATCGTCGCCCCGAGCGCCCAGAGGTCCGTGCGCTCGTCGATCTGGCTCGTGCGCCCGGCCGCTTGCTCGGGCGGCATGAAGGCGGGCGTCCCGAAGACCATGCCGGTGTGCGTGTCGCTCGGCGTGGCCGCGTCGCGGAAGCGCGCGAGCCCGAAGTCGAGCACCTTCACGCGGCCGTCGTTCGTGAGGAGGAGGTTCTCGGGCTTGATGTCGCGATGGACGATGCCCGCGCGGTGCGCTGCGACGAGCACCTCGCACACTTCACGCGCGATCCCCAGCACGAGGGGGGCCGGTAGACGCTTGCCCTGCGCTTGCCACAGGTACTCGACCACCTGCCCGTCGAGCAGCTCCATCACGATGAACGCGACGCCGTCCTCGGTGAAGTCGTCGGCGAGGATCTCCACCGCTCCGGGGTGCTTCACCGCGTTCGCCGCCATCGCCTCGCGGTGGAAGCGCGTGCGCAGATCGGGACGCTGGTTGAGGTCCGGATGGAGGATCTTCAGCGCGACCCGTCGCCCGTCCCGACGCGTCGCGGCGAAGACGGCGGCCATGCCGCCGAGGCCGATCAGGTCATCGATGCGGTAGGTGTCCTTGATCGTCGACCCGACGCGGCGCTTCGCCCACTCTCGGTACTCCGCGTCCGGCCCACCCATCGCTCGCGGAAGAGCGTACTCCCTTCGCCAAAACCTCTCACCTATCTGAAGCGCCGGCCGAGTTAAGCCGTATCCTGCAGGGATGAAACGAGGGTTCCTGACGCTCGTATGTGTCGTGGCCTGCACGCGAAATCGCGCTCCGGCCGATACCGATGCGGCCACCTCCGGGAGCACGGTCGTCGCCCAGCCCCTCACCCCGTCGCCGTTCGTTCCAGGCACGGTCCCCGCCTTTCCAGGGGCGGAGGGGTTCGGGGCGCGGGCCGTCGGCGGGCGCGGCGGTGCCATCTGCCGCGTGACGACGCTCGCGAAGGCAGGCCCCGGCTCGCTTCAGGAGTGCCTCGATCAGACCGGCCGGCGCACGGTCGTGTTCGACGTCTCGGGCGTCATCGAGGGTCCGCTCGAGATCAAGCATGGCCAGCTCACGATCGCCGGCCAGACCTCCGCAGGCGGCGTCACCATCAAGGGCGGCGTCGTCTGCGACAACGTCTACGACCCCAACGACTGCAACGACCTCATCGTGCGCCACGTTCGCTTCCGGGGGGGCGCGCCCGACTCGTTCCGCATCGGTGGCGCCCACGACGTCATCCTCGACCACTGCTCCTTCGCCGGCGCGGAGGACGAGAACATCGAGATCACGCGGTCGCGAAACATCACCATCCAGCACTCGATCATCGCCGAGCCCCGCGGCGAGCACTACAAGTGGGGCGGCGTTCTCATCAACTACTCGAAGGACGTGATGCCGCTCGACGCGATCACGATCCATCACTCGGTCTGGAACGGCGTGAGCGGGCGCCTCCCCGAGATGAGCTGCGAGGAGAACGGCGACGGCCCCGGCAAGACGAACTGCAGCGGTCGCGCGCTCTCGATCGAGCTCTCGAACAACGTCCTCTGGGACGTCAGCGATCCAATCTGGTTCAACCGCTGCACCGGCACGAACGAGGGAAACGACTGCCCGCCGAGCGCGAAGAACTTCGGCGTGAAATTGAACCTCGTCGGCAACGTGATGGCCCGGCGCAGCAGCGCGGAAGCGGACCTGCCCTTCATCGAGCCGGCCGCGTTCGCCAGCCCGAACAGCGCGATCTACGCGAGCGACAACGTGCAGCTCCGCGGCGCGGCGCGCGTCCAGCCGAAGACGGGAATCGCCGCGCGCCATCCGTTCCCTGGCGTGAGCTACACGCCATCGGCGAGCGTCGTGGCGGAGGCAGTGAAGCTCGCGGGCGCCTTCCCGCGCGACAAGATGGATAAACGGCTGATCGGATATCTCGGGCAATCCATCGACGCGCGACCGCCCGCGTGGAAAAATGAGAATGGCGTGGACGTCGGCGACGGCTTCACGATCCCGGCCACGAAAGCCCCCGGCCTCCCGGAGGGCTGGAAGCCGCCGCCGAGCTGCGCCGCAGGCTACACGCCGCTGGAGTGCTATTTGAACGATCTCGCCGTGAAGCGCCTGGCGTCCCCATGATCGCCCGCACTTAGCTGGTGCCGGTCACTCCTTCGGTCGTCAGATGATGGCCCGGATCGCGTCTCTCCTGCCGCACGGTTCGGCGAACGAGGTCGCCGCTCTGGTGCGGCCGTTCCCGACAAGGGTAGTCTCGCCTCCATGTCCCATCCCGCTCTCGTCCCGGGCGGCGTCGCCGTGATCACCGGCGGCGCATCCGGAATCGGTCTCGCCGCCGCGAAGAAGCTCGCCGGGATGGAGATGCGCATCGTCATCGCCGACCGCGGCGGAGAGAGGCTCGAGGCCGCGCGCAAGGAGATCGGCGGTGAGGTCCTCGCGCACGAGTGCGACGTCTCGAAGCGCGATCAGCTCCAGACGCTCAACGCGCTCGTGCTCGATCGCTTCGGCGGCACCGACGTGCTGATGAACAACGCCGGCATCTCGCCCGCGACGAACATCACCGGGCCGCTCGCCGACTGGCAGGCTCTCCTCGACGTGAACCTGTGGGGCGTCATCCACGGCACGCAGGTCTTTCTCCCGGACATGCTCCGGCGCGGGAGGCCGGGGCTCGTCATCAACACGGGCTCCAAGCAGGGCATCACGACGCCGCCGGGCAACCCTGCGTACAACGTCTCGAAGGCGGGCGTGAAGGCGTTCACGGAGGCGCTCGAGCACGAGCTCCGGAATACGAAGGACGCGAAGGTGCGCGCGCATCTCCTCATTCCGGGCTTCGTCTTCACCGGGATGACCTCGCGGGGTCGGACGGACAAACCCGATGGCGCGTGGACCGCCGAGCAGACGGTCGACTTCATGCTCCAGCACATCGAAAAGGGGGATTTCTACGTCCTCTGCCCCGATAACGAAGTACCGCGCGAGCTCGACGAAAAGCGAATTCTTTGGGCGGCCGGCGACATCGTCGAGAATCGACCGCCGCTGTCCCGATGGCACCCGGACTACGGTGAAGCCTTCAAGGCATATCTCGAACGGAGGCGCGGATGACCATGGAGAGCACCGAAACGCCGCCCGCGTCGCCGCCCGCGAAGAAGAAGCCTTTCTCTCTCATCCGCACGTTCGTCCTGGCGGACGTGATCACGCTCGGTAACGCGTTCTCGGGGACGGGCGCGATCCTCGCGTCGATGAGCTACGTCGCGAGCGGCGACCGCGCGCTCATCTGGACGGCGCTCGTGCTCCTACCCGTCGCGCTCGTCTGCGATGCGATGGACGGCGCGGTCGCGCGCTGGCGCCGGCGCTCCTCGCCGCTCGGCGCCGACCTCGACTCCCTCGCGGATATCGTCTCGTTCGGTGTCGCGCCCGCTGCGCTCGGCTTTGCGCTCGGCCTGCGTGGCGTCTGGGACACCGTCATTCTCTGCTACTTCGTCGCGTGCGGCATCGGCCGTCTCGCACGCTACAACGTGACCGCCGCCTCCCTCTCCGACGAGCGCGGCAAGGTGAAGTACTACGAGGGCACACCCATCCCCTCGAGCCTGCTGCTCGTGCTCATTCTAGGGATCGCGTTCGGCACGGACGCGGTCGGACCTCGGCTCTGGCTCGGCTCGATCGAGCTCGGCCCGTGGGCGCTGCACCCGCTCTCGATCATGTACGCCGTGAGCGGCTCGTTCATGATCAGCACGATCAAGATCCCCAAGCCGTGACCCTCGCGACCCGCGAGAAGCTCGGCCGCGTCTACGCGGTCGCCTTCGCGCTCGTGGCCGTGGCGGTCGCGGTCGGGTGCATGGTGTTGAGCGAGCCGGAGGCGGCGCTTGCCGCGCTGGGTCCTGCGGTGGTTGGCCTCGTCGTATGGGCCCGGCTCACAACGCTCGTCAAGACCGCCCGTGAGGCCGCCCGGCTCGCACGCGAGGGGGTCGCCGCCTCGGCGAAGGCGGCGTTCGACGCGCCCGCGGAGGTGCGAACTGGCTACGACCACGAGGCGACCAACACGGGTCCGCTCATGATGCGCATGAAGACGGACGATCCAGAGACGGCGTTCACGGCCGTGGGTCGCTTCGGCGACATCAACGTCGCCGTCGGCAGTCACGTCTCGATCCTCGGCCGGCAGAACGACGAGTCCCACCACACGTACTCGCAAGTCATCGTCGACGTGCTCGGACTCGACAAGCCATTTCGCCTGACTCATGAGTTCGTGACCGCGAGGCTCGGAAAGCACCTCGGCACGCTGCAGGACATCGACCTCGGAGACGCCGAGTTCGACGCCGCCTTCCTCTTGGCGAGCGACGATGAGTTTTGCCGAGCCGTCCTGGACGAGCCGATTCGCAAGCGCCTCCTGTCTCTGCAGGCAGACGCGAAGAAGGTGAGCGTCCAGATGGGCGTCGGAAGCCTGAGCGTGCTCCTCTCGAAGCGAGGGCTCGCGCTCCACTGGCCCGGCGAGTTGACCCCGGAGCGCGCAGTGGAGATACGCGATCTCCTCGTCGATATGCGCGCCAACATGCTCGCGCACCAGAACCGCGCCGCCATGCGCCTCGCGGCGGATGCGGGGGCGGGCGGCTATCGAATCGCGGCCGAGGAGGCCCGAGAAACCGCGGCCGACGAGGATGGCGAAGCGGAGGCAAGGACGCGTACCATCCAGGAATGAGCACCCGTACGAAGCGTCTGCTCCAGCTCTTCTTCACGGGTGTCTTCGGGCTCTTCGGCCTCGCGCTTCTCGTGACCGCGCTCGTCGCCGGGCACGGCGGAGCCGGCGCGGCAGGCGCCGCCGTCGTACCGCTCGTCATGGCGGGCATCTTCTATGGCATCTTCGAGGTGCAGATCCGGAGCTTCGCGCGCGCCGGGCTCGCCGTGAAGAGCAGCATCGAGGCCTGCGCGAAGACGGTCTTCGACGAGCCATCGACGATCGCCGAGGGCTACGACCTCGACGCGACCACGACGAACCAGCTCATGGCCGGATTCGCCCGGGAGGCGAACAACGACGCCGCCTTCACGACGCAGGGCCGGCGCGGCGACGTGAAGATCTCCGTCGCGAGCCATGTCTCCATGATGGGCCGCCAGATCGGCGAGTTTCATCACACGTATTCCCATGTCCTGGTCGACATGCTCGGCCTGAACAAGACGTTCCGCGTGACGCGCGAGCGCGTGAGCTCGAAGCTCGGCAAGGCGCTCGGCGCGACGAACGACGTGAAGACGGGCGACCAGGCGTTCGACGATCTCTTCGTCATCGACACCGACGAGAAGCTGGCCCGTGCCGTCTTCGACGACTCGATCAAGAAGCGTCTGACCTCCCTCCAGGGGCAGGTGGCCAGCGTGAGCACCGACATGGGGGTGGGCGGCATGGGCATCGTGATGACGAATCGCGGGCTCGCGCTCCGCTGGCCGGGCGAGATCACACCCGAGCTCGCCGCCTTCATCCGCGATCTCCTCATCGACATGCGCGAGAAGATCCTCGCCCACGAGAACCGCGTCGCGGTGCGCATCGGGACGGAGGCCACCGCTAGCGGCGGCTACCGGGTCCCGGAGGACGCTACCGAGGCCATCGCCGAAGCGGAAGTCGAGGCGCAGCGGAATGCCGCCGGATGAAGCGCGACGCCTCGTCTGGGCCGATCAGCTCAGCGAGAGCGGGGATCCCCGCGGCGAGCTGATCACCATCCAGTGCGCGCTCGACCGCGGTGACCTCGCACGCGACGCCTCGCTCCGCCTACGCCGCCGAGAGGCGGAGCTCCTCGAGCAGGTGAAGGGGCTCGACGGGCTCGCGTTCTCCTGGACGTGGACGCGCGGCGCCATCGAGTGGATCTCCATCGACGCCGATGTCTTCTTGCAGCGTCGCGAGGAGCTCTTCGAGCACGCGCCGTTCCTGCATCGCCTGCAGCTCGTCGGTTTCCCGGACGATCCGCACGAGACGGCGTCGCTCCTCGAGGAGGTGCTCGAGGACGAGCGCATCGACGGCCTCGCCCTCGGGACGCCCGAGGATCCCGCGCTGCTCGTCGAGCTCGCCGCGTCGGGGTGCTTGCCGCGCCTCCGCCAGATCGAGCTGCAGGGGCTCTCGCTCGGCATGGTGATGCGTAACGACGCGCTCGGGCACATCGAAGATCTCACCCTCACCAATCTCTGGGATCCGTTCTCGGCGCGCATGGAGGAGGCGACCTCGCTCGCGCCGCGCCGCCTCCGCCTGCAGAGCCCGTCGCAGCAGCGGCAGACCGTCGAGATCGACTCGCTCGCACATGCGGGATTCTTCGCGCGCCTCGAGGACCTCGAGCTCGAGTGGTTCGTGCGCCCGAACGTCTTCGTCCAGGGCTCGGCCGCGCTCTTCGGTCGACTCCGACGCCTGCGCCTGCCGATGGGCCTCGCCGCCACCCCGCTCTCGCTCGCCACCGCCCCGACGGACCTCGGTAACGTCGAAGAGCTGACCATTTCGTTCTTCGGAAACGAAGACGAGGTCGACTTCGGGCCGCTCCTCACGGGGGAATATTTCCAGAGGCTACGCGTCCTGCGTGTCGGCCCCGGGCTCACGACGAACGAGAAGGTCCGCGCGCTCGTTCAGTCACCGCTCGCGCGCACCCTCGAGGTCCTCGACCTCCGGCGCAATCGCTGGCAGCTCGATCTCGAGCTCGACTGGGACGGCATCATCCTGGCCTGATGGTCAGATCCGTCGCCAGCCGTCCAGGAATCGCTCGTAGTCCAGACGGGCAATCGGAAATAGCTCGCGCCACTCCCGCTCCAGCGCATCGGCGTCGAGATCGGGAGAGAGCCGCGCGCGGAGCTCCGCGAAATAGAGATCGAGATATCGCTCTTCATCGAGCAGATAGGCGACGTCCTTCATCCCGCAGCCGCCACCGACATACTGAAAATCGACGGCGGCGACCGCGTATTTGCCAAAACAGAAATTGGCAGGCTTCGCGTCGCCGTGCACGAGGGTCTGGAATTTCGCCGACGACAGCCGTCGATCGAGCTCGGGGGCCGCGGCGCGGAGCTCGGCGTTCTTCATCGCTCGGAGCTCGTCCGGCCGCGTCGCAAGATGCCAGTACGTACCGACCTTCCAGAGACCGTCGGGCCTCGTCCCCATGAACGTGGCGTGAAAGGCGGCGAGCCAGGAGAGGCATTGCTCGGTCTCGTTGCGGCTCAATCGATGCCGGCGAGCCGAGAACCCGAGCGCATCGAGGTCCTCGAGCGCGAGCAGCCATTCGCCGCTCCTCACCTCGCTCGCCACGAGGGCCGGGACGCGGCAATCATCGGAGCAGCGGCCCGAATAATGGCGATAGAAGTGGGTCTCGACGTCGTACGAGCGGCACTTGCGAGCATGGCTCGCGTCGCTCTTCTTCGCCGGCGGGTGCACGTGCTTGACGATCAACGTGCGTTCCGGGAGCCACACGCGCCGGATCTCCCCATAGCCGCTCCAGAGCGACTGGATGCGCTCGCTGCGCTGGACGTCCGAAGAATTCAGCGGTGACGGAAGCACGTGGGCTCGTGATCATCGACGATCCCGACCGCCTGCATCCACGCATAAACGATGACCGGCCCGCAGAACTTGAAGCCGCGCTTCTTGAGCGCCTTCGAGATCTCGGCCGAGAGCGGCGACTCGGTCAGGCGCTTGGTACCGCCGCGGATGGGCTTCCCGCCGGCCATGCCCCAGACGAGCTTCGAGAGATCCTCGCCTGCCTCCGGCATCGCGAGGAAGGCCTTCGCATTCCCGATCATGGCCACGATCTTCGCGTGGGCGCGCACGATGCCTTCGTCCTTCATCAGGCGCTCGACATCACGCTGCGTCAGGCGCGAGACCGCGACGGGATCCCAGTCCTTGAACGCCTTCCGGAATCCCTCGCGCTTCCTGAGGATCACGGACCAGGAAAGGCCGGCCTGGAATCCCTCGAGATTGAGCATCTCCCAGAGCGCGCGCGAGTCGCGGACGGGACGGCCCCATTCCTTGTCGTGATAGGCGCGCATGAGGTCATCACTCTCCGCCCAGCGACAGCGCGTCTTCATGTCTTCGGGTTCTTAACACGCCGGGTGAAGGGAGCGCGGCGCTGTTTCAAGCTTGCGCGGTCGTTCTACTTCTTGGGCACGCAGCGCCCGAGGCAGGCCATGATCCCCGTCCCGCACCAGCCGCCGTCGTGCTGCCGGTGGCAGGCGGCCTCGCACTGCGCGCGCTCGGCGGGCGTCTTCGGGCGCTTGCGATCGACCTCCGCCGCGTACGCGATCTGGGCGCGGTGCGAGTCGCAACGGCTCTCGCACGTGCCCTCCCAGCGCTCGACCTCGCTCGCGCGCACGTTCTTCGAGAGGCGCTTCTCGAGCTCCTTGCACGACGCGTGACCGCTCTTCGCCTTCTGGCAGGCCTCGACCGCGTCGTCGAGAGCGGAGCCGATCGACGCGCTCCGCTGCGCGCGGCAGCCGTCTTCGCAGCCCATCACGAGATCGTTCGTCACCTGCTCCACCGTGCGCGTCGGTCCGCCGAGGCGAGGCAGGGAGTAGTAGCTGCCGCTCTCTTTACGGAGATCCGGGCGCTCGGCGTAATAGGCCTGGTAGTCCGTCGCGATCTGCGTGAACTCGGACGCGGGGCACGCGACCTCCGTCTCGAGCCAGTCCTTCGCGCAGGTCTGTCCGATCAGCTCGAGCTTCCTCGCGGCGGCGTCGACCGCCTCCTCCGCCTTCGCCTTCAGCGCGGTCGTGTCGGGCGCGGGCGGGGCCGGCACCAGGGCGACCTCGATCGGTGCTGGCGGCAGCGGTGTGATCACGGGCTCGGGCGGCGGTGAGGCGGCGCAAGCGATGACCGGCACGAACGCAAGGACGGCGAACCAACGCACGTCCCCGAGCATAGCTCTTCCTCGGCGAATTCCTTACTTGGCGGCGACGACGACGTCGGGCACGCGGCTCATCGCATTCGAGAGGGCGAGACGGGCGATGCGCTCGCGCTGGTCGCCCTTCGCGGAGGCCGAGGCCTGCGCTGAGCCGGTCGCGGTGCCGAGGATGATGCCCTTCTTCTTGTCGTGCACGGCGAGGTTGATGACGCACGACGGGGTCGGGTCGTTGCTCGTCTGGATGAGCGAGAGCGCGACCGAGATCGAGCGATGGAGGTCCTTCGTGTCGACGCCGCGCGCGGCCTCTTCCGTCGCCTCGCGGAGGGTCGGGCGATCGATGCCCGCCTCGGCGGGCGGCTCGGCGACGGTCGACACCGTGATCGTGCCCTTCTCCTCATTCGGAGCAGCGATGCCTGTGTTGGACGCCAGCGTCACGGCGGCCATCACGGCGAAGAGAGCGGCATGACGTTTCAGCATCGGCGCTGCGGCATGAGCAATCAGCGGACCACCCTGACCGCTGCCGCAAGACCGCGAAAGCTCGAACGCACCTCACCCAGCTGCCCTCAGATCACCGCTAACTCGAGTCCTCATAGAGGACTGGCACGAAATAATTCGTTTCTGGTGGCGCGGCGCGGGATCAGCGCTAAAGCGACGTTGCCGGGAGACCGAGCCGAGCGCTCGGAGGGTCATACGGCGAAGCGAAACTTGATCGTGACGGGCTCCCCGTCGAACGGGCGAGCCGCATTGCCGAAGCGCCGCGCGACGCACGCGCCGACCGACGAGCCCGCGTAGTTGCGCGAGAGCGAGATGCTCGCCGTGCCGTCGGGCCGGTACGTGACCTCGGCGAGGCCGGGCCCTTCGGGACCGCCGGCGCGCCGGCAGATGGGGAGGCTCTCGAGCTGCACCGCGACGACGGCGCGGAAGTCCGGTGTCTCGGCGGCCGGCTTCGGTGCCTCGACGCGAACGGGCGGAGGTGCGGAGCTCGCCTTCGCGACGGTGCTCGGCGCGGGCTCGACGGCGAGCTCGCGGGCCGCGACGACCTCCGCGCGCGACGGGTGACGGAGGGGGACGGGGCGCGCCGGGCGCGGCGCGAGCACGGCGGCGAGGAGCACGGCGGCGGCGCTGAGGAGGTACATCACTTCCCCGCCCTCTTCGCGGTCTTCGCGGTCTTCGCGGGGGGCGGCTCCGCGGCGATCTCGATCATCTCTCCGTTCGCGACGCGCCAGGCGCCATGCTCGAAGGTCCACGTGAGCTCCATGGCGTGACCGCTGTTGGTCATGACCGCGCGGCGCACCGGCTTGCCTTCCGCGATCGCCGCCGCGTCGCCCGGGCTCAGGCTCGCGCAGCTGCCGTTCGCGCCGCCAGCGGCGGAGGAGCGGGCGCCGAGGCGAATGAGGACGCTGCGGCGCATGGCGGACATGGGGTCCTGATAAAAGTGCATCCGGATATCGGCGCCGATCGGCGTGCGCGCGAGCTGCACGAAGCTCTCGAGGCCGCGGTCCGCGACCGCCACGTTCGAGACGAAGGAGGTGAGGCGCTCCCCCGACTTCGTGGTGGCGGCGAGCTCGGAGGAGAGCGTCGTGCATGCCTTGTCGAGCTCGGCCGTCATCCACTGGGCCGAGCGCTTGTGCGCGTCGAGCGCGTGGGCGTAGCGGACCGTGTCGACGACGGCGGAGGAGGGCACCGCGAAGAACATCGAGGAGCGCTGGCGAATGAGCATCGTGTTCACGCCGACGAGCGCGCCGCTCTCGCTGGTGAGCGGACCGCCGCTCGACCCCGGATCGATGGCGGCGGTGTGCTGGATGAAGGAGCCCTCCAGGCCGAGCTCGGGCATCGCGAACCTGGCATTCGACACCTTGCCGTCCGTGACCTGATAGCTCGGTTTGCCGCCGATCCCCGGATATCCGGTGGCGACGATGGGGAGGCGATCGGTGGCGTCCTCTGCCGCGGGACGAAGCCCGGCGCCGAGGGCGCGGAGCGCGGACTCCGGCAGCGCGAGGACGGCGAGATCGTGCTTCGTGCTCGCGTAGATGACGTCGCAGCTCTTGTACGTCGTGCCGTCCGAGAAGGAGACCTCGGCCTCCGTCGACTCCGCGACCACGTGACGGTTCGTGACGACGAAGGCGGCGGTCCCCTCCGCGCTCGTGTGCGTCACGAGGAAGCCACTGCCGAAGCCGCCGCCCGCGTGCATGCGGAGGAAGTCGGAGAAGTCCGGATCGTCGCTCCGCGCGGCGGTGGTCTCGAAGGCGGCCTTGAGGCGAGCGGGCGGGCTCACGCGAACGAGCGCGGTCGCGCGGCGAACGTCGGTCGTCCCTGGGCCCCATTCGGGGGAGGAGGCGACGGCGCTGGCGGCGGGCCGAAACGAGCAGCCGGTGAGAGCGAGGAGCGAAGCGGCGACGGCGACGTGGAAACGCATGATGCCCCTCCGTCGGCCCGCGCCGTCCACCGGTTGCGAACATTCTCGCGGCCCCGCTCCGGCGCAATGAAGACGCGTACTTGAGCGCGACGACCGCGCTACTTCGGGACGATGCTCATCCAGTTGAGCATCGTGTACTCGTCCTTCTGTCCGGCCTCGAGGGTGACGTTGCCGTCGGTCACGTCGACCGTGATCGTCTTCACGACGTACGGCGTGGCCGGGTTGGTCTCGACGTTGTCGAAGACGAGGTTGCCTTCGACGACGATGCGGTTCTTGGAGTACGTCTTGCCCGCCCAGCCGATCGACACCGTGACGTCGTACTTGCCGCTCTCGATGTCGTAGTTGAACGTGTCGGTGCGTCCGTAGTCGTCGAAGATGATGCTCTTCTGGAGCTCGTCGACCGGCGCGTCCGAGACGTACTGGTACTTCATGATCTCGGGCTGACCGATGAACGGCCCCGCCCAGCCGTAGCCCTTCTTCGCGTCGTACGCGTCCCAGCCGATCTTCTGCCAGGTGTGACCGCTGACGACGAGCGGCTCCGCCTTCGGCTCGCCCTTCGGGTCCTGGAAATTGATGTACACCTCACCCTTCGGATGCGCGCCCGGGCCCGTGCTGGTCAGCGTGGGGCAGCCGTTCACCTTTCCTTCGAGGCGGAGGCCGAGCTGATCGCGAAGGTGCTGGAGCGCGCTCGCGTCGCGGGTGAAGCTCGTCGTGGACGAGGCCACGCTCGTCGCGCTCGCGTCGCAGCCGGCCGCGTCGTCCGGCGTCTTCGGGAGGCTGCCGCCCGCGAGGAGGAGGAGATATTCGAAGTCCTCTTCGCCCTCGCGGAGGAGCTCCCAGCGAATGCTCGAGACGATCTCGCCGTCCCGCGGTGGATAGAGGAGAAACCCGTCGCCGTTCTGGTCGGTGCCCTGGGGGCGCGGGTTCGTGTACGGGTCGTCGCCCCACTGGGTGACGGAGTAATAGGCAAAGCCCTTGATGCGATATTTGTAAGCCGCGAAGTAAGCCGCGCGCGACTCGACGCCGGAGTGGTCGATCGTGATCGGATTGAAATGCGGAGGCCGATCTCCGTAAAGGAAATACCACCACACCGACTCGCCCGCCGCCTGGCGCGTCTTCGCGTACGCTGGGTCGAACGCGGAGAGGTCCGCCCACCACAGGTCGTAGCTCTTCCCTTCCGCCTTCGCGTTCTCGACGATCTCCTTCTTCGGCTCCTCGCTGATCGCGATACGCAGGTGGGGCGCCGCCTTCTTCGTCAGCGCGGCGAGCGCGGCCGCCACATCGTAATCGGGCGGGCCCTGCGGCTCGTTCTGGACGTAGTAATAGGCCTTGTCCTCCCAGTGGTGCGCGACCACCTCCGCGTCGATCGCGGCGAGGAGCTTCGACCACTCCGCGTTGTACGCCGCAGTTCCGAAGTGGTCCGGTCCGCGATCCACGCCGCAGAAATTCGCGGGCCGCGGGGTCGAGTTGTTCACGAACTGCATGACCTGGAAGGACGGATAGCCGACGCCGTTCCAGCCCGTCCCATCGATGTACTTCGGACCGAGTCGCGAGAAGTCGTAGTCGTTGGCCTTGGACTTGAATTTCCCGGTCGCGCAGTCGTACTCGATCCCGCCGGTGTAATTGAGGCCCGCGGGCCACGCGACGCTCCCCGGGACGAGGCGGTGCTCGAAGAGCCACGTCTTCAGCTTTTGCACGGCGTCGAGGCTCGCGGAGCCGCCCAGCGCCTCGAAGCTCAGGTTCCAGTTCGAGTCGAATCCGATCTTGTCCGGCAATGCGAAATCGAAGACGTGGAGCTTGACTGGGATATCCTGCGCCGTGCCGCCCACCGTGACCGTGAGCGTGGTCGTGTAATCGCCCGCCTTTGCATCCCGGGGAACGTAGACGGTGACCCAGAACGGCTGGTTCTGACCGCCCTTCACCGGCTCGGATTTTCCAAAGGCGCTCGGCCAGAGCGGATCCGGGATCTGTCCGCTCGGGATCGAGCTCGCGTCGGAGGGCTTCGCGATGGTGACGTACTCCACGCGCTTCATCTCGAGGCGCGGAATGCTCCCCGGACCTCCGAACGCGGGCATCGCGAGGGTCACGCTCGAGTCGGCGTCCGCGTGCACGACGAGCTGAAAGGGCTCGAGCTCGTTCTTCGCGGCGTAGATCTGGATCGCGTCCCCGGGGTCGGTGGGCGGCGCGGCCTCGCGGACGACCTTCTCCATCGTCGGGGTCGTCCACAGCGTGGCTCCGGCGGGCGACGGCAGCTTGAACGTCATCGCTCCCGCCGGCGTGCAGTCGGTGCACTGCGGGCCGGGCGTGCCTCCGCTGCTACCGCCAGGTCCGCCGTCGGCGTTGGGGCCGCCGCTCGAGCCATTCGAGCCGCCGCTGTCGTCGTCGCCGCAGGCGGCGAAGGCCATCAAGATCGAGAGCACGCACACGGGCCATCCGCGCATGCTCGGATCGTACTACGCGAGGACCTTGTCGAGGGTGCGTTGCAATTCGATGAGATCGATGAGGTTCTCGACGTAATCCAGATTCGTCGTGTCGATCCGGACGATCGGTCCGAGGTCGTAGCTGGCGAACCACTCCTCGTAGAGCCTGTGGAGCCGGCGGAGATACGCGGCCGGGATCGCCTGTTCCATGTCACGACCGCGACGCGCGATGCGCTTCCGGGTGGCCGGGAGGCTGCACGTGACGGCGATGAGCACGTCGGGCGGCGGGAGCGTCTTCTTGATGCCCTCGTAGAGGCGCTCGTACACCCTCCAGTCGCGCGCGGAGATGTACCGCTGGCTCCGCGCGTTGCGCGCGAAGATCTCGGCGTCCTCGTAGATGGTGCGATCGATGACGGCGGGCTTCGAGCTCGCGAGCAGCTCCTGATGCAGCGTGAGCTTGTGCGAGAGGAAGAAGAGCTGCGAGTGGAAGGCCCACGCCTTCATGTCGGCATAGAAGTCGGCGAGGTATGGATTCTCGTCGTTGGGCTCGTAGTAAGGCGTGAGGCCGTAGCGCTTGACGAGCCACCCGACGAGCGAGCTCTTGCCCGACCCGATGGTGCCGGCGACGGCGACATACCGCTTCATCTCTCGCTCACCCGCTCGGATACGCTGGGGTCCATGAAGACCTCCAGGGTATGTCCGAAGTGCGATGGCCGGAAGCTCTTCCAGGCCGCAGTTCGCTGAACCCGAAGGAATCTTCGATATGGCAACTAGGGAGAGAGCGGGAGCCCCGAAAGCTCCGCGCAGAGCGCGATCAGCGGGTCCTGCCCGATGGCGACGTCGTGCATGATCGCGACGCTCGCGACGTCGCCCACGACCACGTGCTCGGCGCGCGGGAGACGACGGCGGGTCGCCGCGGCGCGCTCTTCGCTCCCCGTCGGCCGAGCCAGTCACGAAAATACGAGCCATTTTGGTGCGTATTCCGTAGCGCACTGCAGCGGCGGTGGATGGGGTTTTACGCTCCCTTCCACCAGGAACATCCACGATTTACGCGCTCGCCGATCGCGCGTATGGGACCCAGCTCCCCGTGCTGACCCGTCTCCTCTCCCCGACCGGACGAACGGTTCGCGCCAACGGCGTGAAGGTGCACTGGGTCGAAGCGGGCGATGGTCCGGGCACGCCGCTCGTCCTCCTGCATGGCCTCGGCGACTCGCACCTCACGTGGTCGAAGATCCTCCCGTCGCTCGCGCGGAGCCGCCGCGTCCTCGTGCCGGATCTCTGCGGCCACGGTCTGTCGAGCCGCCCCGATGTCGACTACTCGCTCGACTTCCACGCGCGCACCATCGCGCGCTGGCTCGAGGAGCTGCGTGTCCCGCAGGTCGACGTGGTGGGTCACTCCTATGGCGGTGGCGTCGCGCAGTGGATGCTGCTCTACCCGTGGCATCGCGTGCGCAAGGTCGGCCTCGTCTCGGCGGGCGGTCTCGGCCGCGAGGTCACGATGGCGCTTCGCCTCGCGTCGACGCCGTTCTTGGTGGAGCGTCTCGGCCAGCCCTTCATGGCGACGGGCACGTTCGTGGCCCTGCAGACCGCCATCCGCGGCGTGTACTCGACGCGCGAGCTCGTGAAGCTCTCGCTGCAGAACGGCCGCCTCGGCACCGCGCGCGCGTTCGCCCGCACCGTGCGGGACGTCATCGATCTCAAGGGCCAGCGCCGCGGCTTCCACCAGCACGCGCACGAGATCCCCGAGATCCCGCCCATCGGCCTCTTCTGGGGCGACTCGGACCCGATCATCCCGATCGAGCACGGCATCGAAGCCGAGCGCACCATCCCCGGCGCGACGCTCGCGTGCTTCGCGCGTTGTGGTCATTACCCGCACCGCGAGCGCCCGGGCACCTTCGTCGACGCGCTGCAGGCCTTCCTCGACCGCAAGGACGATCCGCCCTCCTGAGGCGAGATGCGCGTGAGACGCGCATGCTCGATCGGATCATCTTGCGGCCGTCGGACGCGCCGCCGAGACTCCCGCGCGATGAAACGGCGGTCGCTCACCCTCGCCGGTGCGCTCTTCCTCGCGGCCTGCATGGCGCCCGCCGAGGAAGACGAGGCGGCGACGTCGAGCGCGACGGCGAGCGCAGCCTTCGAGATCCCGGAGCCCGAGCCGCAAGAGGCAGACACGCCGCTCGTCGAGGAGGCCGATGACGCGGTGGCGAACGCCCCGTGGACGAGCGTGGGCGCGGGCGTCGCGTACAAGCGCATCGGCGCGGGTTCGAACGTCGTCATCATCTACGGCGGCTACACCGCGCAGCTCGAGTGGGTCGAGCGCTGGTGCAACGAGCTCTATCGCGTGAAGGGCGCCGCGCTCGGCCTCGGGCATCTCTACGCGGTGAAGGGCCCGAATCAATCGGGATATCAGAATCACGAGATCGAAAATAGCCGGCTCGCCGCCCACCTCGGCGCGAACGGCATCGCGGCGGCCGCGTCTTCGATCGCGGTCATCGCCCACTCGAGCGGGACATACGTCGCGGACGAGCTCTTTCGCTACGTGAAGATCGGCACCGGCGGCCTCCCCGCCGCCACGCCGTCGAAGATCTCGTATTTCGATCTCGACGGCGGCGGCCCCGGCGACTCCGCGTTCGTGCGCCGCTTCGCCCATGCGTATTTCGTCTGGGCCTACGACCGCGTCATCCGTCTCGAGTCGCACAACGCCGGCGGGATGAAATCCCTCGGCGCGAGCTACGCCTCGCTCGGCGGCGGCTTCCAGGTCATCGCCGACCGCAGCGGCTGCGACCGCTCCGTCAACGGCGGCCTCTGGTGCATGCACGATGCACTCATCAATACGCGGCCGCACAATCCTCGCATGTACGACCTGAAGAACGACTACACCGACTTCACGAGCGGGCGGGCCCTCGTCACGAGCTACCTCTCGGCGCTCACCCCCTGATGAAGCGCGGCGATGGGCTCCGAGGAATGGTGCGGCTCGCGGTCACCGCGACCAAGGGAGTCACGGACGTCGTGCAGGCCACGCATGGCGCGATCGGGGGCGCGCCGGCGCGGCTCTTCAGCGCCCCCGTATACGCGAGCATTCGCGGGATCACGTCGCTCGTCGGCGGCGCGCTCGAGGCCGGCCTCTCGCTGGCGACGCCCGTGCTCGGCGAGCTCGCCGAGGGACCAGAGCGAGAGCTGTTCCTGGCCGCGCTCAATGGCGTGCTCGGCGATCATCTCGCCGCGACCGGAAATCCACTCGCGATCGCGGAGCGCCTGCAACGCGCCGACGAGGCTCCCGCGACGGGGAAGATCCTGGTCCTCGTACACGGCTCCTCGATGAATGCGCGGTCCTGGCAGAGCGCCCGTGCCGACGGGTTCACGCGCGTTCATTTCGACTACAACTCGGGACTCCACGTCTCGGTGAATGGGCGCCGGCTCTCTGCGATGCTGGAGAAGCTCGTCGCCGACTGGCCCGTGCCGGTGGAGGAGGTCTCCATCGTCGCGCACAGCATGGGCGGGCTCGTCACGCGGAGCGCGTGCCACTACGCCGGCGCGGACGCGCTCTGGCGGAGCAAGCTCCGCACGATCGTGTTCCTCGGAACTCCGCATCACGGCGCCCCGCTCGAGCGGGTCGGCAACTGGCTCGAGACGCTGCTCGGCGTGACCCGCTACAGCGCCCCGATCGCGGGCCTCGGCCGCTTGCGAAGCGCGGGGGTCACCGATCTTCGTTTTGGCAACGTCGTCGACGAGGACTGGCAAGATCGCGACCGCTTCGAGCTCGCGAGCGATGCCCGGACTCCCGTCCCGCTCCCCCCCGAGGTCGCTTGTTACGCGGTCGCCGCCGACCGTGACCCGCTCGTTCCACGCTCCAGCGCGCTCGGTGAGCACGGCACCCACGGCCTGGAATTCCCGGAGTCACATCGCTACGTGGCGCCGAGCTGCGGGCACATCGATCTCCTGACCGACACGTCCGTATGGGATCACGTCACGAGCTGGCTCTCGAGATGAGGGCCGAATCGTTCACTTCGCAGCGTCAAGGGCGAGCGACGTGTCGATGGTGATGCGCCCTTCGACGAGGGGCGTCGACGTGTCCGTATTCATGAAGTCCCTCATCTCCACGAAGAAGTCCGCCAGCGGCTGACCGTCCGTCTGGGGCTGGGGGACGTCGTTGTCTGCCGCGTCGAAGCGACCGACCTTCGCGCCCGTGGAAGGTCCGTTCACCTTGGTCCAGAGCGCGCGAGGGTGGACGTGCACGCCGCGGATGATGCCGTCGATCTCGGCGTCCGTCAGCTCGGCGGGCGTGCCGCTCTCTGCGAACGTCTGATTGCGCAGGATCGACTTGAACTCCTCGTAGTGTGCCGGATCCGCCGTCTGACCATTGCCGTTCGGGCCGTAAGCCCAGTCGACCGCCTTGAGCCAACCGCGGAGGGCCTTCGTGACGGTGTCGCGCGAGAGCGACTTGCCGAGCGCGGACGTGCGGACCGCGAAGCCCTCCGGGATGACTCCCGGATACGAGCGGCTCGTCTTCACGCGAGCTCCGCCCGCGGTCGCCGATAGCTGCCGGAGGGAGTCTGGCTCGTAGTTGACCGTGACCTCGTACGTCCCCTTCTCGAACTCGTCGGCGATCGCAGACGCCTCGAGCTCGACGAGCTTGATGTCCGAGAGCTTGAGCGGGGTCGGGAGCTCCGACAGATACTGCTGGAGGAAGAACGAGACGCTCGGCTGCTCGAGGTAAACCGCGATGGGCTTTCCGGCGAGCTTCGTCGTGTCGACGGTGCGCTTGGTGATGATCTGATCCCCTCCATACGACCAGTCCGTCTCGGCGACGATCGTGAGCGGCTCGGTGTCGCCGACGTTCGCGTAGCCGATCCACGTACCGATCATTCCGATGCCGATGTCGATGCGTCCCCCCTGGAGCAACGTGGCCTCTTCTTGATCCGTGGTGACGTGAACGACTTCGACGTCGAGCCCCTCCTCGTCGAAGAAGCCCTTCGCCTTCGCGACGTCGATCGCTGCCCACCCCGCCCAGGGATTCTGACCGATTCGCACCTTCGTCTTGGGCTCGGGATCGGACCCACAGCCAGGGGCGACGATCAGAGCTACGAGTAAACCGACACCAATCGAGTACATCTTCATGGGCAATGCCGTTCTTCGACCAAGGGTCGAGAGGGGGGATCGTCCACAGATATCGGCGATCGAAGACTCGACGCAATTCGACAGAACGGACGAGCTCGAAGCTTTTCCCTGGTCAGTCGCTCGACCTCACGCTCTTGCCGCCTTTCTCGGCTCTTCTCACGGCCGAGCTTTTCGGCCCTTGGGATGGCGGCGGCGAGGTATCGTCATACGCATGGGGGACGTCTAGACCCATGCAGCGCCGCGTGATCACGGCCGCGATCGCATTGGCGGTCTCGAGCTACGGGTGCCGCCTGATCCTCGGCATCGGCGACGCGGCCGAGGATGCACGCACGACGGACGGTGGGCCTGATGTCGTCGCGCCGGGAGGCGACGGCGGCGCCGAGGGCGGCGGCTCCGCGCTCTCGCCTTGCAAGGGATGGTGCTGGGAGAACCCTCTTCCTCAGGGCAGCGACCTCGTCAGCGTGTGGGCGTCGTCGCCGACGGACATCTGGGCCGTCGGACGAGACGGCGCGACGCTCCACTGGGACGGCACCTCGTTCAAGGTGCTGACGGAGGAGCGCTTCGGCCTGCGAAAGGTGTGGGCGTCGAGCGGCGTGGAGGCCTTCTCGCTCCCGGAGCCCGGAACGAATATCGCCGTCCTCCGGCACGATGGCGGCTCGTGGGCAGAGAGCCTGCGCGCGACCACTCCAAGCGCCCTCCAGCTCTCCGACGTGTGGGGGACCGGTGGCGATGTCTGGGTCGTCGGAAGCGCCACGAGCCCACCAACACCGAGCGCGGTCGCGCTGCGTCTCCCCAGCGGCGGATCGACCTGGGACGATATCGGCGCGCCCTGGGACGCGGCCGCCGGCCCTCCCATGCTGCAGTCGATTCGCGGAACCGGGCCGAATGATGTCTGGGCCTCGAGCGGCAATCGCCTCGCACACTGGCAGGGGTCGTGGGTGTCGGGGAGCTGCGAGACGTTTGGAGCAGGGTCGTGCAACTCCCAGATCGGCCTCATCGCCGAGGGACCGGGACCGTCATCGATCCTCTGGCTCGTGGGTCAGGACGGGACGAGCCTCTCCTTCTCGCGGCTGCTCAACGGCAGCTGGGGCCATGTCGTCACGCAGCCCTTTGCGGGTGGAGTCGCGGCGGCCGCGGCCACGAGCTCCGAGGTCTGGGTGATGGGCCAGACCTTGCCCGCGACGGCGGTGCGCCTTCGCGGCACCGAGCTGTCCGCGCCGATGACCCTCCCCGACAACGTCCAGTACAACGCGCTCGCTCCCTATGGCGACCACGAGGTGATCGCGGTCGGCGCCCATGGCGCGATCGCACGCGTCGAAGGCGATGGCTGGCGACGATGGCCCGAGACCGGCGGCGTGTACTCGAACCTCGCCGACGTCTGCATCGCCGACGGCCTCGCGCTGGCGGTCGGCGTGGCGACGGCGGGACAGACCGCCGTCGTGCTGCGAAAGCGCGACGGCGCCTACACGGAGACCTCGTACGGCAACGAGCTCGGGACCACGCAGTCGTGCTGGCTCGCCAGCGCGACGGAGCAATGGCTCGTCGCGCAGGACATCATTCGCTCGAACGGAAAGGACTTCGAGACCGTCTACGACGCACCTCCCTCGGTCTTGCTGAGGCAGATCCGAGGTGACGCGGCGTCGAAGACGATCTGGGCGGTCGGGCTCGAGCAGACCGAAGGCGGAAGCAACACGAGGCCCTTCGCCGCTCGCTTCGACGGGAAGACGTTCGTCGTGGACTCGCCGACCGACGGCAAGGAGCTCAGCGCGGTCTGGATCGATCCCGAGACGCGGGACGCGTGGGCCGTCGCCCCCGGCAGCATCGTGCTCCAGCACGACGGGAGCGGATGGCACCGGATCGATCCGTCGCCATCGCCCGTCACGCAGCTCCTCGCGATCGGCGGGAGCTCGAACAAGAGCGTGTGGGTCGCGGGACCAGACCTCGTGGCGCGCTGGAACGGAGAGAAGTGGGAGCCGCACACGCCGGTGCCGCCGTCGGGCCAGCCAAACGTGACCTGGTCCTCGGTCGCGGTGCACGGCAACGACGTGTGGGTCAACGGGCCGAACGCCGGACCGCGACGCTGGGACGGGCAGGAGTGGGCGCGGCTCGACGGTGCCCCGAACCTCGCCATGCTCGTGTTCGATCGCGACGGCGTCCTCTGGGGAGCCGGCGCGGAAGGAGCGATCTTGCGACATGGGCCCTGAGGCGTCGACGCCCATCACCGTGGGCCGCTACGCGATCCACCGCCCGCTCGCCGCCGGCGGCATGGCGACCGTCCATCTCGGCCGCCTGCTCGGCGCGGTCGGCTTCGCGCGCACCGTCGCCATCAAGCGACTCCACGCTCAGTTCTCGAGCGACCCCGACTTCGTCGCGATGCTCGTCGACGAGGCGCGGATCGCGGCCCGCATTCAGCATCCGAACGTGGTCCAGACGCTCGATGTCGTCGCGGCGCCAGGCGAGCTCCTGCTCGTCATGGAGTACGTGCACGGGCAGTCGCTCTCTCGACTCGTGCGGGACATGCTCCCGCGCGATGCGCCGATCCCGCTCCCGATCGTCAGCGCCGTGATCACGGGCATGCTCCACGGTCTGCACGCGGCGCACGAAGCGACCAGCGACACGGGCGAGCCGCTCGGCATCGTGCATCGCGACGTGTCCCCGCAGAACGTGGTGGTCGGCGTCGATGGCGTCGCGCGCGTGCTCGACTTCGGCGTCGCGAAGGCATCGAATCGGCTTCAGTCGACGCGCTCCGGACAGATCAAGGGCAAGCTCGCTTACATGTCCCCGGAGCAGCTCCGGGCGAAGCCTTCGACTCGCCTCATCGACGTATACGCCGCCGGCGTCGTCCTCTGGGAGACCCTGACTCGCAAGCGCCTCTTCTCGGCGGAGGACGAGGGCTCGCTCATCGGCCTCGTCCTGGAGAACGTCGTCTCTGCGCCGAGCACGGTCGCGCCCCACGTGCCGCCGGAGCTCGACGCGATCGTCCTGAAGCTCCTCTCGAAGGAGCCCGGCGATCGATATCCCACCGCCCGCGACGCCGCACGAGCGATCGAGGCCGTGGTGCGCCCCGCGCTCGCGAGCGAGGTGGGCGAGTGGGTCGCGGTGGTCGCGCAGAGCGCCCTTCGCGATCGGGCGAGCTACGTGAAGGAGCTCGAGAGCTTCACGGGCAGCGAATCCCAGCCGCGTACCCCCGCGGCGACCCCACCGTCCCTCGCCGAGCAAGAGCGCACGCGCACCATCGAACGGGAGATCGATCGAACGAAGCCCATGCGCGAGTCGCCTTCGGGCCAGACCGGCATGCCCGTCACGCACGCGATCACGCCCGTGTCGATGGGCGGAGTCCTCCCCGCCCCGACCCCGAAGTCGCGAACGGGGCTCGCCGTCGCGCTGGCCGGCGCCGTGCTCGGCGGGGTCCTCGTCAGCGGTGCCGTGATCTTCGCGCTCGCGGTCAAGCGTCCTGCACCGCAGGCTCTCGCGCAGAGCGCGACCTCGCCCGCGAACGAGATCCCGGCCGTCGTGCCGGAGCCGGAGCGGAGCGGCGCGCCGGTCCCCGAGACATCGCTCGAGCCGCCGCCGAGCGCGGTGCCTCCGCCCGTCTCGCCCGTATCCCCCAGCTCCCCCATATCGCCCATCGCTGCGAGCGCGAAGCCGAGAGCCGTCGCGGCGCCGAGGCCCGCGGCGCCGCCCGCCCCCTCGGCGTCGAGCGGTGAGGACATGTATCGGAGGCGCTGGTGAAACGCATACGTCTTCTCCTCCTCTTGCTCGCGACCAGCGGCACGGCAGCGGCGCAGGGGAGGCCCGTGAGCGAGGCGGATCGGCTCTTCGATGAGGGGCTCACGGCGCTCGATGCCGGCAAGTTCGATGAGGCATGCGCCAAGCTCGAGGCGAGCCACAAGGTCGAGCCCGCGCCAGGCACCCTCCTCGCCCTCGGAGACTGCCAGGCCAAAGCCGGCCGCGCCGCGAGCGCGGTACGCACCTTCAAGGAGGCCAGCGAGTTCGCGCGCCGGATCGGCGACGCCAAGCGCGCGCAAGCGGCGATGGATCGTGCGCTCGCCCTCGGTCCCCGAGTCTCGTATTTGAAGATCGATGTCACTCCCTCGGACGCAGCGGTGACGGTGCGTCGCGACGGAGCGGTGGTCGAGCCGTCGCTCTACGGTGTGCCGGTTCCGCTCGACCCCTCGGTCTATTCGCTCGAGGCGACGGCGTCCGGCCGCGTCGACTGGCGCTCGAAGGTGGAGCTGAAGGAGCCAGGAACGGTCGCGATCACGGTGCCCGCGCTCGCGCTCGTCCCGACGATCAAGCCACCTCCGCCCGCGACGCCGAACGAAGAGCGACCGGCGATGGGCACACGCCGAAAGGTCGCGCTGGGGCTCGGGGCTCTTGGCATCGTCGGTCTTGGCGTGGGCGGCTTCTTCGGGATCCGCGCGGCGTCGGACTGGAGCGCCGCGAAGGAGACCTGCGCCGGCGACGGCGACCTGCGATGCACCGATCCCGTCGGCCTCGAGCACGCGCGCGATGCCCAGCGCGCGGCCGATGTCTCGACCGTCGTGAGCATCGTCGGGGTCGTGGCGGTGGGCGCGGCGGTCGTGCTCTGGCTCACCGACGCGCGATAGCGTCGCGGGGCGAGGCTCCTCCCGAGCGCGGCGCGCCGCGTCTCACGCTCGAGTTGAAGATGTCCAGCGGCGAGCCGTTTCTGGGGACGGAGACCCATACCCGCATGAAGCCAAACCGCTGCCTCGGAATCGTCGCTCTTGCATCCCTCCTGGCGTGTTCCGGCGAGGTCACCGATTCCAGAGACGAGGAGAACACCTCGGCCGTGATGGAGGCGATCATCGGAGGCGTGCCGGCGTCGGCGACGTACCCAGAGGCGGTGCTCCTGAACATGAAGAGCACCGGTGGCCTGGGTTACAGCTGCTCGGCCACCCTGATCGCGCCCAAGGTCGTGCTCACGGCGGGGCATTGCGTGGATGGCATGGTCTCGTGGGAGGTCTATGCCGGTACGAACTACCGGAAGTCGTCGAGGGGCGAGACGTACGACTGGGCGGAGAACGGCGCCACGACTGTCAATCCGGCGCATCACGACATCGGTCTCGTCTATCTCACCGAGGCCATCACGCTCGCGTCGTATCCGGTGCTTGCACAGGCGAAGCAGCCCAACGGCGCGAAGGCGCTCTCCGTCGGTCGCGTGCTCAACGGCACGGTCACGAATAGCCTCTACGACGCGCCCATCACGCTGACGGACGGCGCGAGCATCGGCTATCCGTACGACTATTCGTCGGGGGTCGTCATCCAGCACGGCGACTCGGGCGGGCCGGTGTTCCTCACCGGCACGCACACGCTCGTCGCGGTCAACTCGGGCGCGGGCGCGTCCACGCAGGTCACGGCGCGCGTCGATCTGCTCTACGGCTGGATCCAGGCAAAGATCGCGGCCCAGACGCCGGCCCCGCCCCCCGCGCCGACGCCCACGCCCGCCCCGACACCCACGCCCACGCCCACGCCCACGCCGACCCCAACGCCGTACGCGCTGCGTTGACCCCGTCCTGGTGCGGGTGACGCTGGAGCGTCATTGTCAGGCGCATGACAGCGACCGAAGCGAGGTGGAAGGATCGGGTCACGGCGTGGCGCGCCAGCGGCAAGACGGCGGATGCTTTCGCGGCAGACGGCGACTTCGAGGCGTCGACTCTCCGCTACTGGGCGAGCCGGCTTAAGAGCCGGAAGGCAGAGCCCCCCATCGCCGGCGCGCCACCGAAGTCGACAGTGGCGATGGCCCGCGTCGTCCGGCGACACGACCACGCGGCGAGCGCGGTCGCACGTCGTCGCGAAGACGACGAGCTCGTCGTCGTGATCGGGACGGCGCGCATCGCGCTGAGCCGGGGCTTCGACCCCGGCCTCCTCCGCGAAGTCGTAGCCGCGCTCGGGGGCGAGAAGTGATCCCCTCCGGCGTCCAGGTCTTCGTCGCGCTCGAGCCGATCGATCTTCGGTATTCCTTCGACCGACTATCGGGGATTGCGCAGGAGCAGATTGGGTACGACGCCCGCAGCGGCGCGCTCTTTCTCTTCTACTCGCGCCGCCGCGACGCGCTGAAGATTCTCTTCTTCGACGGCTCGGGAATGTGCCAGTTCTACAAGCGACTTGACCGCGGCACCTTCCGACTTCCCGAAGGTGCCGCCGAGGGAGTACGGCATGTGGAGATCGACGACGCGACGCTCGAGGCGCTCCTCGATGGCGTCGACGTTGACGCTGCTCCGCGTCGCCCGCGAAGGCCACGCATTCACTGAGCGCTCGCGCACAAGGTGCGATCGATAATCGTGTATTGCGCAGTCGTCGGTCGACAGCTCGATCTTCGCGCGCTACGAGAAACGTCGTGCTTGCCGGCGGTCACCGCGACGAGGCGTCAGCGCTCCGCCGCGAGGTCGAACTCCTCCGGACCGCGCTCGCGACCAAGGAGTCGGAGCTCGCGGTGGTCAAGGTCGAGCGCGACAAGCTGCGTCGTGCCTACGAGCAGCTGAAGGAGCAGGTCGAGCTGCTCCGCCGGCGGATCTTCCAGGCGAGGGCCGAGCGCGTCGACGTCACGCAGCTCGAGATCGAGTTCGCGGAGACGAAGCAGAAGCTCGACGCGATCGTCCAGCAAGTCGCCGAGACCGCGGGGCTGTCGGAGCTTCTGCCGGACAACGATCCGCCGGAGAGCGGCCGTCGACCGCGCCCAAATCGTTCCGGACGCCGAGATCTGCGCGACGAGGACCTTCCAGAGGAGCGCATCGAGATTCCCGACCCCGCGCTCGAGGGAAAGGCGAAACGGATCGGCTTCGAGGAGAGTTGTCGGCGCTCGTATCGTCGCGGTGGCGCGATCCGTCTGGTCGTCGCGCGCGTGAAGTACAAGAATGAGGTCGTGACAGAGCGAGCAAGCGGAGACGTCGTCGACGAGGTCGACGAGCACGGGCGGAAGACCGGCTTCCAGATCATCACGGCACCGATGCCGAAGGAGCTGTTCAAGCGCGGGCTGCTCGCGCCCTCGTTGATCGCGCACATTCTGGCGTCGAAGTATCGGTTCGGGATCCCGTTCCACCGCCTCTCGGAGATGCTGCGGGCGGACGGCTGCCCGGTCGACGACAGCGTGATGTGCCGGTACGCCGAGGACGCGGGCAACACGTTCGGATGCATCGTCGACGCGATGGCGAAGGAGGCGAAGGAGGACGCCTTCTGCCTCTCGACCGACGCGACGGGCGTCTGCATCCAGCCCGAGCCGGTGAAGGGTGGTCCGCGGGGGGCCTGTCGCAAAGGGCACTTCTTCGTCGTGCTTGCCGACCAGGACCACATCTTCTTCGAGTACCAGCCGAAGCACACGAGCAAGGCGGTCTGCGAGATGTTTCGGGGATTCGGCGGCTACATCCAAGCCGACGCTCACTGCATCTACGACGCTCTCTATCGCGGTGAGGCGCGCGACCCCGGCGAGACTCCGCCGAAGGAAGTTGGCTGTTGGTCGCACGCGCGCCGGCGGGCCTGGGAGGCCGCCACCGTCGCAAAGGACCCCGCGGCGCGAGAGGCGCTCCTCCGGATGCACAAGCTCTTCGAGCTCGAGGCGCAGTGGGCAGCTCTTCCGCCGCGACGGCGTCACGAGCTCCGACAGCTTCTCGCGCGTCCGCTCCTCGACGACTTCTTCGCGTGGGCGAAGACTCGATACGAAGGGCTCAAGGCCGTGCGCGGCCTCGCCGCGACCGCGTTCGGATATGTCGTTCGGCAGGAGCAGGCGCTGCGCCGCTATCTCGACGACGGGCGGCTCCGAATGACCAATAACCACTCCGAGCGCGCCGTCAGGCCGATCGCGGTCGGGCGTCGCGCGTGGTTCTTCTTCGGCTCTGACGACCACGCCACCGCGGCCGCGAACCTCTTTTCCCTCATCGCGTCGTGCCAGCTGCACGGCATCGACGCCGAACTCTACCTCCGCGACATTATCCGCGTCCTCCCTTACTGGCCGCGAGACCGGTACCTCGAGCTCGCTCCCAAGTACTGGTCGCTCACGCTCGGCCGGCTCGACCCGAAGCAGCTCGAGCCCGAGCTCGGAGACATCGCCGTCCCGGCGCCGCTCCCGCGCGCCGCGAAACAAGAGATCTCTCCGGACTGACGGCATTCGCGACGCCACCGCTCACGTCCTCGCTGCCGAACTCGAGACGACCGACCGCACCTCCGCGCGAAGCATCCGCGCGTGCAGCGCAGACAGTAGCGCCAGCGCCTCGCGCGCGACAGCACTCGCGCCTTCCCCGGACTCGGCATCGGCCACGGCACGAACGAGCCCGTGCGCGCGATCGAGCTCCGTGACCCACTCCGTGATCTCCTGCGTCTTCATGACCAGGAGCTTGCGCGCGGATCCTCACCCGCACCAGGACGGGGTCAACGCAGCGCGTACGCGTTCGAGGAGGTCGCCGCGACGTTGAGCGCGACAACCGGTGCGCGCATTGGCAAGCGGCAGGTCGAGGAACTCGCGGCTCGAGCAGCGCAGGACTTCGACGACTTCTACGCGGCACGCGAGCTCGCCGCGGAGAAGACGACGGACCTTTTGGTCCTCACCTTCGATGGCAAGGGCGTTCCGATGCGGCGCGAGCACCTGCGTCCCGAAACGCGGAAGGCGGCCGAGACCACCCCGCGCAGGCTTCAGACACGACTGACGAAGGGCGAGAAGCGTCATCGCAAGTGGATGGCGCAGGTCGCGGCCGTGTACACCGTCGCTCCGCATGTCCGGACGCTGCAAGACCTCCTCACCGAGCTGCGGCCCGTTCGCGATGCAGCCAAGGAGCGCCAGCGACCTCGACCGACGAACAAGCTCGTGTGGGCGAGTCTCGAGAAGGAGCCGGAGGAGGTCATCAGCGACGCCTTCGACGAGGCTCTGCGTCGCGATCCGCAGAAGGCCCGTCCCTGGATCGTGCTCGTCGACGGGAATCGCGATCAACTTCGTCTCGTGAAGAAGGCCGCCAAAAAGCGCGACGTGCGGATCACGATCATCGTCGACCTCATCCACGTGCTCGAATATCTCTGGAAAGCGTCATACGCGTTCCATCCCGACGGTTCGAAGGAGGCCGAGAGCTGGGTCCAGCAGCGCCTGGCGTGGCTCCTCCGCGGCGAGCACACGAAAGTGCGCACGAATATTCGCCGCAACGCCACCGCACGAAGTCTCGATTCGACGAAGCTCGAGCCGGTACGAAAGTGTCTGCGCTACCTCCGCGGAGTGAGGCGTTTCCTCGCCTATAACAGCGCGCTCGCGGCCGGCTTTCCGATCGCCACCGGCGTGATCGAGGGGGTGTGTCGCTACCTCGTCAAAGACCGCATGGAGAAGACCGGCGCACGCTGGTCGACTCCAGGAGCCGAGGCCGTACTTCGCCTCCGCGCTCTCCGCGCGAGCGGAGACTTCGACGCGTACTGGGCATTTCACCTCGACCGCGAACATGCCCGCCACCATCGCACCCGCTACGCCTCGGAGACTCCGCCGCTACCCATTCCGGCGCTCAAGCCCATCCTGCGGCGCGTGGAATGACGAGAATCGATGCGTTCCATGGGAGCCGCACCCAAACGAGTTCAGGTTAAAGCCAACTCTCTTGCACGTACCTGTTCGTGAGCAAGCGGCGCGAGGAGTTCAGCGTATTGGAGTAGCGCGGGCACACATAGCCAGGACTTGGCGTGCATCGAAGCTGCTGTACGGTTTCGACGCTACTGAACAGATACGTTAGCGTTGTCCCGGAAGCACCACTTGTACTGGGGCACCTTATCGGAGTGAAGCTCGCACGAGCCTCACTCGCACCCGGTCCAATCAGCCCAGCCCAGCCCAGCCCAGCCGCTTTCGAAACGAAATTCGCCTCATCGTGTCGTGGCGACGTCCAACTCGAGCCGCCCCCCTCGCGTGAGTTAGGCGTACCAGCGGCCGGCGCCGCGGGTGGTCAGACGCGGAGCGTGACGAGCGCCGGGCCGCGGTTCACGTCGCGACCGGCCGCGACGGCGGTCGCGTCGTCGAGGAAGGCGCAGGCGATGAGCTGCTCTTGCGTGCCCGTCCCGCGCGCGAGCTCGCGGCCGTCCTCGTCGAGGACGACGAGCACCTCCTTGGAGGTCAGCGCCAGGCGATCTCCGCCGGGCGAGACGGCGACGGCGCCGATGGGGCCCGACCAGGAGAGCGCGCGGAGGCGCTTGCCGGTGGTCGCGGCGAGGAGGTCGCCGCCTGCGACGAGCCGCTCGTCGCTCGCCCACGCGAGCCCGTGCCGATCGGTGCCCTCGTGCGCGCCCGACCAGCGGAGCGCGCCCGTCGCGCTCTCGAAGCACGCCACCTTGGAGTCGTCCGCCGCCGCCAGCCACGCGCCGTCTGGGGAGAAGGCGATGGCCGCTCTACGAAAGGAGCCGTCCTCCCAGAGCTTCTTCCCGTCCGCCTTGTCGAAGACGCGGAGGGCCGCGCTCCACGAGGAGGCGGCGAGGTGGGCGTCCGTGATGGCGAGGGCCGAGGGCTTCCCCATCCTCGCAAACCGGACGGGAGGGGTATTCGGGCTCCTCGGATCGAGGACGACGATGGCGTCGCGATCACCGAGAAAGAGCCGTGCTCCGTCCGGATCGAGCGCGCACGCCCAGTGCTCGCCGGCACGCTTTCCTTCGTAAATCGGTATTCGCGTGGCCGTCTCGAGAATGCCAACTTCGCCGCCGGATCCGGAGTACGCGACGCGCGAGCGATCGGCCGAGAGCGAGAGCGCATTGACCTGATAGGCCTTGGCGCCCCACGCCTCGACCTTCCCCGTCGGGCGATGGAGGCGCAGATAGGGCATCACGCGCGCGATCGCGGCCCGAGAGTTGAGGCGGTTCGCATGCTCGAGCCAGCGCTCGTCGCTCATGTCCCCGTAGACGACGTTGATGAGCACCTTCGACCGCGGCGCGCCGCTCCCGAAGAAACCCTCGAAGTCGAGCTCGCGCATCGTATCGAAACATGCGTCATGCAGCTTCTTGCCCGGCGCGAGACCGGCGAAAGGCTCGTCGTGGGTGTCGTGGAATGGGGAGTCTGGCGCCGAGAAGCGGAGCGCGCGAGCCAGCTCTTCGGGCGTGCGCTTGCCGCTCGAGGCGCTCGCCTTCACGACCCGCGCGAGCGCCTCCTCGGACCACGCGGTGGCACCGACGTAGCTGCCGTTCTCGGTCGTGTAGAGGGCGTAGAAGTAGAACCGATCCTTCGGCGCGTCCGCCTTGATGGCGGTGAACGCCGCGCGAGCGGCGGCGGTGAGGCTGGGCCCGAGCTTCTTCGCGGCCATCGACGCCCTCATCTTAGTCGCGAGCGCCGCCTTTGCACGTCCGCGCAAGGGTTGCGCCACGGCGCGAGCGTCGTTGTGCGTTTTGGCGGGCGAGTACGCAAGTTGCTTGCCGCCCGCCGATGGGCATCGACTACGCGAGCAAAATCCCCAACAACGTCGACCTCGGCTCCAACAAGACACTGCAGCGTGCGCTCGAGCACTGGCAGCCGCGCTACCTCGATTGGTGGAAGGAGATGGGGCCCGAGGGGAGCGTCGCGTACGACGTGTATCTCCGCACCGCCGTCAGCGTCGACCCGAAGGGCTGGGCGCACTTCGACTACGTGAAGATGCCCGACTATCGCTGGGGCATCTTCCTCACGCCGCCCGAGCCGGGACGGAAGCACGCGTTCGGCCGGCACAAGGGCGAGGACGTGTGGAACGAGGTCCCCGGCGAGTACCGCACGCATCTCCGGCGCATCATCGTCACGCAGGGCGACACGGAGCCCGCGAGCGTCGAGCAGCAGCGCCACCTCGGCGCGACCTGCCCGTCTCTCTACGATCTCCGGAACCTCTATCAGGTGAACGTCGAGGAGGGCCGCCACCTCTGGGCGATGGTCTACCTGCTCCACGCCTACTTCGGCCGCGACGGGCGCGAAGAGGCCGACGAGATGCTCCAGCGCCGCTCCGGTGACGCGGAGAAGCCGCGCATCCTCGGTGCGTTCAACGAGAAGACGCCAGACTGGCTCTCCTTCTTCATGTTCACGTTCCTGACCGACCGCGACGGCAAGTACCAGCTCGCGGCGCTCGCGGAGAGCGGCTTCGATCCGCTCGCACGGTCGACGCGCTTCATGCTCACGGAGGAGGCCCATCACCTCTTCGTCGGCGAGAGCGGCATCGCCCGGATCCTCCAGCGCACGGCGGAGGTGATGAAGCAGGAGAAGACGGAGGACCCCGCGAAGATCCGCGCCGCGGGCGCGATCGATCTGCCGACCATCCAGCGCTATCTCGATTTCCACTTCAGCGTGACGCTCGACCTCTACGGCTCGGAGATCTCGTCCAACGCGTCGACCTTCTTCTCGATGGGCCTCAAGGGCCGCTTCGAGGAGCCCTCCATCACCGACGATCACGTCCTGTCGAATGCTCATTACGAAGTGCCATATCTCGACGGCCAGCGCATCGTGAGCCGGCCGGAGAGCGCGATCCTCGCCTTGAACGAGCGCCTCCGCGACGACTACATCACCGACTGTCAGGCGGGCGTCGATCGCTGGAATCGCGTCCTCGCGAAGGCGGGTATCGCTACCAAGCTCCGGCTCCCCCACAAGAGCTTTCACCGCAAGATTGGCAACTTCGCAAAGGCGTTCATCACCCCCGAGGGCGAGGTCACGACCGAGGCGGCGTGGAAGGCCAAGGAGCGCGAGTATCTCCCCACGGACGAGGACCACGCGTTCCTCACCGCCATCATGGGCCGCGTGGCGGAGCCGGGGAAATACGCGCACTGGATCGCCCCGCCGGCGCGTGGCATCGACGCGCGCCCCGAGAATTTCGAGTACGTGCGCTTTCACTGATGGCCGCGACGCTCTTTCGCCAGCACCTCATCGATCCCGAGATCTGCATCCGGTGCAACACGTGCGAGGAGACCTGCAAGCCAAAGGCGATCACGCACGATCGGCGCAATTACGTCGTCGATTTCGAGAAGTGCAACGCCTGCGGTGACTGTCTCCCGCCGTGCCCCACGGGCGCGATCGATACGTGGCGTGACGTGCCGGCACCGTGGTCACGCGAGGCGCAGCTTTTGTGGGACTCCATTCCCGAGATCGTCCAGCCGCCGGCGGACGCGGGCGGGACCTCGGCGGCGGTACCGGCCGACATCGCGGCGCTGGTCGAGGAGGCCGGTCGCGCCGAAGGCGGGCGCGTCCCTCCGCCGTGGTCCGCCGCGCATCCGTACGTCGGGCTCTACGGACGCGAGCGTCCCGCCATCGCCACCGTGGCCGGCAATCACCGGCTGACGAGCGACGACTCGGAGGCGGATATCCGGCATATCGTGCTCGACCTCGGCCGGACCGCCCTCCCCGTGCTCGAAGGGCAGAGCGTGGGCGTGATCCCGCCTGGGGTGGACGCGGACGGGCGCCCGCATCACGTTCGCCTCTACTCCGTCGCGAGCCCGCGCAACGGCGAGCGTCCGAACCACAACAACCTCGCGCTCACGGTGAAGCGCGTGACGACGGATCACGAGGGCCGCCCCGTGAAAGGCGTCGCGTCGAGCTACCTCTGCGATCTCCAGCGCGGCGATCGCGTGGAGCTCACGGGGCCGTGGGGCACGAGCTTCCTCATGCCGAACCACCCTGGCGCGCGGCTCCTGATGGTGTGCACCGGCACCGGGTCCGCGCCGATGCGCGCGATGACCGAGCGCCGGCGCCGGCGGCTAGCGCTCCGCGAGGGCGGGCGCATCCTCCTCTTCTTCGGCGCACGGCGAAAAGAGGAGCTGCCGTACTTCGGCCCGCTCATGAAGCTTCCGCGCGAGCTCATCGATGTCGAGCTCGCGTTCTCTCGCGCCCCCGATCAGGCGAAGGTGTACGTGCAGGACCGGATCCGCGCGCGCGGGGCGGAGGTCGAGGAGTGGCTCCGCGACGAGGACACCTTCGTCTACGTCTGCGGCCACAAGCGGATGGAGGCGGGCGTGCTCGACGCGTTCCGCGACATCTGCGGCCCGGATCGCTGGGCCGCGCTCCGCCAGGACATGCTGCGCGGAGGCCGCCTGCACATCGAGACCTACTGACCCGAGCTCGCGACGGGGTCCGGCGTGGCGCTGCCCTTCCGCGCTCCGTTCGCGACGATGAGCGCGACGAGCAGGCTCGCGCCCGCGTAGAAACGCGGGTGGAGGCGCTCCTCCGCCGGCCAGAGCGCATAGGCGAAAGCGATGCTGTAGACGGGCTCGAGCGAGACCGAGATCGCGACCGTGTACGGAGACAACGTCTTCAGCACGCGGAGCGACCAGAGCCACGGCAGGAGCGTGCAGGCGACCGCGAGCACCGAGACGAGCGCCCAGTCGTGGGCGTCGATCTCCCACGGCGCGACGAATCCTCCGAGCAGGGGGAACGCCACCCCGCACGCGACCGCGGCCGCGCCGAGCTCGTAGAGCGTCACGCGCTCGGCCCGCTCGCGAGCGACGAGGCTGCCGTTCCAGGTCCCGAACGCGGCGGAGAAGAAGGCCGACCCGAGCCCCATCGCGTAGCCGGTCGTGTCGGCGTGGGCCTCGAGGCGAAGGAGCAGCACCACACCGACGACCACGAGCGCTCCGAGCGCCAGCTCGTGCCGCCGAACGCGACGCCGGAACACGAGCGGCTCGAGGAGCGCGGTGAAGAACGTGATCGTCGAGAGGCAGAGCACGGCGACGGTGACGCCCGCGCGCTTGATCGTGCCGTAGAAGAGCACCCAGTGGAGCGCGACGAGGACCCCCGCCGCCCCGAGCTCCGCGAGCCGGGCGCGCGGCACCCGGAAGGGCACCTTCCGCGCGACGAGGACGCCGGCCATGAGCGCGGTGACGAGGACGACCCGCTAGAACACGAGCGGGAGCGCCGCGATGTGGATGCTCTTGCCGAGGATCGCCGTCGTCCCCCACAGGAGCACCGTGAAGTGAAGGAGCGCATGCGCGCGCGGTCGCGACATCGGCGCTTCGTTCACGCGCGACGGTATACCTCGACCGGGGCGCGGCGGCATCGAACCTGCATCCGTGCTCGCCATGCGCTCCCTCTCGAAAGCCGCTCTCACGCTCCTCCTCCTGCTCGGCGCGTGCGTCCCCCAGGGCAAGTACGACGAGGCAGTCGCCCGCTCGACGAAGTCAATCGCGGCGCGCGACGCGACCATCGCGGAGCTGAACGCGGCCACGAAGGAGCTCGCGGCGAAGCTCGCGGCGCGCGATCAGGAGCTCGCGTCGGCGAAGGGCGACGCGAAGGAGCTCCAGCGACGGCTCGACGGCGCGACGGCGGAGGACGCGCAGCTCCGCAAGGAGCTCGAGAGCCTCGGCAAGAACGCGGACAAGCTCCTCCAGGAGAAGGGGCTCCTCTCGAGCGCGCTCGAGGAGGCGAAGGCGCGCCTCGAGGAGCTGCGGAGGGCGCAGGCCGCGGCCGACGCGCGAGCGGCGCTCTTCCGCCAGCTCGCGCTGAAGCTGCAGAAGATGATCGACGCCGGCGAGCTCCAGATCGTCCTCCGCGAGGGCCGCATGGTGCTCCGGCTCGCGAACGACGTCCTCTTCGACACCGCGAAGACGGACATCAAGCCTGCCGGTATGACGGCGCTCAAGCAGATCGCCGGCGTGCTGAAGACCATCTCCGAGCGGCGCTATCAGGTGGCCGGCCACACCGACAGCGTGCCCATCCACACGCCTCGGTTTCCTTCGAACTGGGAGCTCTCGAACGGGCGCGCGGTCGAGGTGGTGCACTTCCTGGTGAAGGAAGGGATGCGTCCCGAGCTGCTCAGCGCGGCGGGCTACGGCGAGTTCGATCCCGTCAATCCCAACACCGACGACGCCGCGCGCCAGCGAAACCGTCGCATCGAGATCACGCTCCAGCCGAACATCGATGAGCTCGTCGCCGTCCCCGGAACGAAGTAGGCGTGCACGGGCGCGTCAGTAGATCTCGAGATCGTCAATCGAGAAGTCCGACGCGCCATTCGCCTCGCTCACCATGATGCCGATGTCGAACCCGATGAGCGGCGTCCTGATGGTACGGCTGTCCGCGGTCCCCTCATCCACCCTCTCCGCGTCGAACTGGAGGCTGAAGCGGCCGTCGACCTCGAGGATGATCGTGACCTCGTGCCAGCCGTTCGTCGACGCGGGGATCATCTGAGACGCGCCCGCGCCGTCCAGCCGCACGCCCTGGGACGTCACGAGGAGCGCGAGGCCGTTGTCCTCCCCTTCGGGACGCCGGATGGCGGCGTCGAAGACACGAAGGACGTTGTCGCCCGTGAGCGCGCCGTTCGCCGACATCCAGAAGTGCACGCGGGTCCGGCAGGGCCGGCCGACGCCGAGGGAGAGATGCGGTGAGTGGCCTCCGGCTTTCGCCGTGAAGCGCGCGACGCGCGAGTTGCCACGTGAGCTGTCCGACTCGAGCGAGAACGTGCCGCTCCCATCGTTCGACACGAGGGTGAGCTCGTTCGACGTGCCCGCATCGAACGAGGCCTTCTCGAAGGTCTCCCGATAGAGCGCGCCGCAACGATTCGCAGGGCCGATCCCGCCCTCCGGCGACGGATCGGCGCCGGACTCGACCTCGGCATCGGCATCGGAGAGAAGACCGCCGTCGCCGGCCTCCGCGATGCCCGCGTCTCGCGTGGACGTCTCCATCGCGCCGAACGAGGAACATCCGATCGCGGCCAGAGCGAGCGTGACGGAGACGCGCCGCATCACCTCATGATCACCGTGCCGCGAGGATCGCGCAAGCCGGCGCTCCGCGGTCACTTCTTTCCCGCGTCCGCGCCCGCACTTGCGCCCGCGGCGGCGGCGCCGCTCACGAGCTTTCCGTCGAACCAGGGGTGCGAGTGATGATGCCCGGTGTCCGAGGTCTGGAAGTGCCCCTGGACGGAGACCTTCTTCCCGTAGAACGGATCGGCCTTCACGTACTTCCCCTTGTCGTCACGGAGGTTGCCGAGCCAGATCTCGCGGACCCCGCTCACCTCGGTCTCGTTCGTGTTGGGCCGGCCTTTGCGCAGGGAGATCGGCTTGTCGAGGACGAGGAACGGGGTCTGGATCGATCCGCCACGCGAGCTCTCGACCTCCTTCTTCGTCATCGTTCCGCTGAGCGTCACCTCCTCCGTCCAGTCATACGCACCCGCCTTCGCGGCGCCGTCGGACGAGGCCGCGGAGACGGCCGGTGCCGCGGCATGGCTCGCGGCCGCGGAGGGCGCCGCCGACGCGACCGGCGCGCTGGCCGAGACCAGCGGCGCGCTCGCGGCATCGGCCTCGGGCGGCGTCGCCTTCTGGCCGCAGCCGGCTCCGAGCACACCCGTGAGCAGCAGACACGAAAGAATGGATAGGGTCCTCATCGGCCGCGACGGGTAGTCGGGCGCGAGGTCGGACGCAATCGGGCCGGTGCGCAGGGCTTGCGCCGGCCTGCGCCGCTTGCGTCACGGGACGAGCGGGAGCCGGAGGACGAAGCTCGTGCCATCCTCGACCGCCACGTCCAGGCTCACCGCCCCGCCGAGGTCACCCGCGATCCGGCGAACCACCGCGAGGCCAAGACCCGTGCCGGATGGCCGCGTCGTGAAGAACGGCTCGAAGATGCGCTCCGCGAGGTCGCGATCGACGACGCCGCCGTCGTTGT
This sequence comes from Labilithrix sp., assembly GCA_046351255.1. Lineage (GTDB taxonomy): Bacteria > Myxococcota_A > Polyangia > Polyangiales > Polyangiaceae > Labilithrix. Next base: position 253,442 of record JAXLYU010000014.1, on the reverse strand, counting down.
GAACGACGAGCTCGAGCTGACCGTCCTTCGAGCGCGCCGCGATCGACACCCGTCCGTTCGGGGACACGTTCTGAAGCGCGTTGACGAGGAGGTTCACGAGCGCCCGATGGAGCAGGCGCGGATCGGTCTCGATCGAGAACGGCTCGTCGGGTCCGTCGAGGTGAATCGGATGCGCGCCTTCGTCGACCATCGACTCGGTCTGCGCGGCACGAATCGCGTGCCGGAGCAGCGTCCCCACGTCCTCGACCTGCCGCTCCACGGCTGCCGGTCGCGAGTAGTCGAGGAGATCGGTCACGAGTCGCTGCAGTCGCTCGGCCTCCTCCTGGATGATCTCGAGGAGGGGGCCATCGACCTCCATCTTCCGCAGCCCCGCCACCGCGTTGAACATGACGCTGAGCGGATTACGAACCTCGTGCGCCATCACCGCCGCCATCTCGCCGACCGCGGCGAGGCGCTCCTTGTGGACGAGCTCGCTCCTCAGCGTCGCCAGGTGGAGCGCGGCGCCGAGCTGCGCGGCGAAGAGCTGGAGGGCGACGAAGTCGTGCTCGGTGAGATCGCGACCGGTCACGGCGAGGTGATGGGTCACGACCCCGCTGTTGCGGATCGGACACCAAACGCTACGGATGACCTGCGCGCGCTCCATGCTCGCGCCGAGCCGGGTCGCGCCGCTCACCATCCCGGCGAGGAGGCTCGGGACGTTGTCGAGGAAGAGCGCCGCCCCGCTCGAGACCGCCTGCTCGAGGATCGGCGTCTTCGTCATCGGCATCTCGACGCCGATGAGCGAGCGGCCGTACTCACCGACCGGATCTCCCTCCGCCGCGATGATGCGGCGGGTGATCGATCCGCCCGGGACGAGCTCGGTGAAAGCGACCACCCAGCCGAGCGCCAGGAAGACCGGGCTCGCGGCCGTGAGCAGGGTCTCGGCGTCGAGTAATGCATCGCCGCTGGCGGCGACGTCCGCCAGGCGGCCCATCAGCGCCTCGGCTCGCGTCTGCTCCGTGATATCCCGCGCGCTGAGGAGAAGGCCGTGCTCGTCGGCGCCGACGCGCACGTCCGCGACGACGATGGCATCGGGTTTGTCCAGGTGCACGAACCGCACCCGGAACGTGGCTGGCAGCGGCCATCCGTCGGCGCGCTGCTTGAGCTGTAGATCGAGGCGCAGGCGCTGCTCGGGGGCGAGCACGTCATCGAGCGGCCGGCCGACGAGCCTCGCACCCAGGAGGCGAAGGGCGGCCGCATTCGCCCAGGCGATCCGCTCGTCGCGAACGACGAAGAGCGCGTCGGGCAGGACTTCGAGGAGCGCCAGATGCACGCCCGCGCCGGGAGCAAGCTCCGGGCCGACGACGACGGCCCGATGAGGCATCATGGGCGACCCGTGCCCCTCGAGCCCGAACGCGAATTTTGCGCCAGCGTCTTGCCCCGCGTCTCGCGGACGTTCGCGCTCTCGATCGCGGCGCTGCCGGAGTCGCTGCGCGAGACGGTCGGCGTCGCGTATCTCCTCTGCCGGATCGTCGACACGATCGAGGACGATCGGGACCTCGCGGCGGACGTCCGCGAGCGCCTCTTCGACCGCTTCGAGGAGCTCACGAGCCACGATCGCGCAGAGGACTTCGATCTCGCGATCGCCTCCGGGAGCGCCGCCGATCGGGAGCTCTGCGCCCAGGCCGGCGCCGTCTATCGCGTGTTCCGCGCGCTACCGTCCGCGCATCGAGACCTGTGCCGGCCGCACATCCTCGAGATGGCGCGCGGCATGCGCGAGTACCGCCGCCGTGGCGATCGCCTCCGCCTGCGCGACCTCGCCGACCTCGAGCGCTATTGCTACTTCGTCGCGGGCACGGTCGGAGAGCTCCTGACCGGGCTCTTCGAGGTCACGGTCCCCTCGATGGCTCCAGAGGCACGGGCCGAGGCGCGCGCGCGCGCGGTCAGCTTCGGTCTCGGCCTGCAGCTCGTGAACATCGTGAAGGACGTGCGAGACGATCTCGAGCGCGGCGATTGCTTCCTCCCGCTCGATCTCCTCGACGCGAACGGCATCGCGGTCGAGGACCTGCGCGCGCCGGAGCACCGCACCGCGAGCCTCGCCGTCGTTCGCGCCGTCTGCGCTCGTGCGCGAGAGCACCTCGATCGCGCGCGCGAGTACACGCTCCTCTGGCCCGCGCCCGACGTGCGGTTCTTCTGCGCCGTGCCGCTGGCGCTCGCCCTCGCGACCCTGCACGAAGTGGAGACGGGACGAGCGACGAAGGTGTCGCGCGAGACGGTCGCCCGCATCTTCCAGGAGGCGCAGAGCGCCGTCGCCGACGACGAGGAGCTCGCCGCGCTCCTCGGCGCCGCGCGCGTGCCTACGGCGCGAGCGTGACCTTGCGCGCTGCCGAGAGCGCGTACTCGCCGCGCTCGATGTTCGGAAGCACGCCGTCCGGAGGGGACATGAACTGCGCGAGCTCGTCGGCGTCCATCGAGGTGATGGGGCGGTAGCCCGCGACGCGCCACGTGTATTCTACATCCGAAGGAATGGTGATGGCGAAGGGCGCGAGATCGGGCAGCGTGACCGACGTGCTGGCGGTGATGATGGTGATGCTCGGCTGATTGTTGGCGATGAAGACGAAGCGGTGAATGCCGTTCGCGAACGCGGTGAAGGTAAACGGGGTGGAGCGCGCCACGCCTTTCGCGCCGTCGGCCGGCTCGGTGTGCTGGGGCGGGTCCGCGAGCGCGACCGAAAGCTCCGCCGTCGCCGCCGGCTCCGTGGCGGCGCGCGCGAAGCTCGACTCGCCGTCTCCGCCCGCCTGATAGCCGGCGACCATCTGGAAGACGCCGCCGTTGACGAGCGGGACGAAGCGCTTCACGTCGACCGGGAACGGCAGGTTCGTGCTGCGGAGGAAGTATCCCGCCGACTCCTCGTAGCGGATGGCCGCGAGCAGGATCATCTTCGTCGCGTCGGTGTAGCGCGCCGGCGCAGTGACCTTCGCGTTGATCACCCCGACGGGGACGGACTGAAGCGCGATCGTCTTGTCCGTGATCGTCGCTCCGCCGCTCACGTTCACGTTGGGGAGCTTGCCGTAGAACGCGGTCACCGGGCTCGCGTTGTCGAGCACGAGCCCTGCGTGGAGCGTTCCCGTGATGGAGGTCGCGCCGAACCAGAGAGGCCCGTCCGTCCCCTTCATCGTGTACGCGCCCGTCGCCATGTCGACGACCACGGAGCCGGTGGCCCGGTTCGGGCCCGCGAACCCGACCACCGGGGCCCGCGCCCAGCCCGGGCCGCTCGCGCCGGTGATGGTGCCCGACAGGGACGTGGCCTGGGTCGGCGTGGGACGAAGCTCGGCGGTCGCGCCGAGCGCGATGAGCGTCGGATCGGGACGCGTGAGCCCCTTGTAGACGGTCACGCGAGGCTGGGAGTCGTTCGTCTTCAGCGCGAAGGAGACGTCATACGGCGGCGTGACATCGGGCACGCTGAAGGTGCCGAGAGCGCTCGTGTTGACGGCGGTCTTGCCGCCCACGACGACGGGCACGTTCGGCATGCCGACGCCGTAGCTGACGATCTTGCCGCTCACGGTGATGGGCTTGCCGGGGATGACCCCGCCTTCGCCATTGCCGCTGCTGCCGCCATCACCCTTGCCGTTGCCGCTCGAGCTCGCGCCGCCGTCCGCACCCGGATCGGACGCGCTCGGGTCGTCCGAACCGTAGTCGGAGGCGCATGCGACGAGCACGAACGCGCCCAACGCAAGCGATGCCGCGACGCGCATCCATGGATGATAACTGCAGGTCGACCGGCGACACGACGCGGCGAGGCCGCCCTCGTGGCTTCCCTGATTTTGCGCGGATTGCGCGCGTACTTGCTCGACGGCGCGCGCCTCGGTGCTACACGTAGGGATATGTCGCATAACGCCTATATGCTTGGATTTTCAGCGATCATGCTGGCGGTCGGGTGCGCGGAGGACCCCGCCCCGGCGTCCGAGACTGGTGCAGACATCACGGCGACGGACGGCTACCGCACCCTGGCGCCGGCGGGAGGCGCCGTTTACCAGTCGGTCGCGGTCGCCGGCCGTGTCGCGTTCGTGGGCGACAACCAGAACCGCATCGACGTGGTCGACCTCGACACGATGCGGAAGACCGCCACCGTGGCCGGACGCATTCCGAACGACTCGCTCACGACCGCGGGCGATCGCGTCATCGCGTGCGGTCTCCGCGATGACTCGCCGCTCGATCCGTACGGACACACGCCGCCCGACCGGAGCTACGTGCTCACCGTGATCGACGGCGCGAGCCGCAAGGCCACCGGCGAGATCAAGCTGCACATCGAGGCCTTCCTCGCGTCGAACCCGTCGCTCCGTTCTTCGGGTTCGATCGGCTTCGTCGACCTCCCCGATCTCTCGTGCCGCTTCGACGCGACCACCTCGAAGATGACGGTCACCTTCGCGCAGAGGGAGCTCGGACGCGAGGTCGTGACGTTCCCGCTGCCCGCGTCTGGCACGACGCACGAGTGGAAGTCGATCCCCCGCGCCGAGCGCACGAAGATCGATGCCGGCGGCGAGGCGACGATGAAGGCCGCGATCATGAGCGAGGCCGGCATCACGTACGCCGCAGGCGGCTGGGGCCTTCGCCAGCAGGCGCCGGGCGCTGCGCGTGCCAAGAGCCTTCGCGACGAAGACCGAGAGCACCTCGTCGATCTCGCCCAGCGCGGCGACCACATCTACGCCGTCGACAACAGCAACGGCCTCATCATCACGAACCTCGCCGGCAAGACGGTCGAACGCATCGAGATCCCCGACTGGCTCCACGCCATCGCGCTCGCCCCGAGCCACGTCGTGGTGGTCGGAGAGAAGGGCCTCTTCGTGTCGAAGGATCGCTGGGCGCGCTGACGCGCCGATGGGCTTGACGCGGGCGGCGCGCGACGCAGGTTGTCGCGCGTCATGGGCGCCGACTTCACGCCAGAGCTGGGGCACTACGTGCTCGTGCCCGACTGCGTGCTCCTCCCTGGCGTCGGCAAGATCGTCGGCTTCGAAGGCACACGTCCGGTGGTGCAGTCCGTCGCCTTCCCGAACGTGACGGTCGCGGTGAAGCGCCAGCGGCTCGTCCTTCCCGAGCGCTGCCGGGACGCGGAGCATCCCGATTGCCTCGTGAGCGAGGAGCTCGCGATCGACTGCGCTCAGTTCACGCGGCACCGCCTCGGTCGCGGCCGCGCCTGGATCGGGTGATCTTTCGATCGCGCGCCTCGCTCGCGCGCGCTCAGAACGGGTTGTCGCGGACGATCGTCCCGCTCGGCGGCTTTTGCGCAGGAGGCCGCGCGACGAAAGGCGGCGGCGACGGTCGCGGCGCCGGCGCGATCCGTCTCTCGGGTTCGATCGGACGCGGCGCCGGAGCGACGCTCTCCGGGGGCGATGGCGATGGCGACGGCGACGACGGTGCTGGCTCGACCGCGGAGGCCACGGGCTCGGGCGGTGGTGGCGGCGGCGTGGCGGCGGGCGCCGTCGTCGCGCTGGGTGCCCTGGACGGGGCGGGCGTGTTGAGCGCGCTCACCCGGCCCACGGCGACGCCGCCGGCGCCCACGCAGACGATCGCGGTGAGCGCGATCGCGAGCCACTTCCCTCGCCCGCTCTTCTCGAGACCGGGCACCTCGTAGGGCAGATCGTCCGACGGCGGCGCGGAGGGGACGAGCGCCGGGGCCGGGGCCGACGCCGGCGTCGGCGCGACGTACACGGCCGCCATCTTCTTCGTGTTCTCGGTCTCACGCTCCATGAGGGGAGCGAGCGGCGCCCTCTTGGGCGTCGTGACCATGTTCGGCACCGTGACCATGCGCGGCACCGCGCCGATCTCGGTGATGATCGATGGCGGCTCCGGATCGAGGTCGGGCGCGGGCGGCTCTACCGGTACCACCGGCACCGCCGGCACCGCCGGCGCGGGCGGCTTCGGCATCAGCCTGGGAGCGGCCTCGAGCGCGCGCATCGACGGAGGAAGCTTCGCGCGGAGGTCCTCGGTGTCCACCTCGGTGCGGATCGTGGGCTCGTCGCGGTGCATGATGGTAGGGCCGTCGTCCTCGAGATCCGGCGCCCCGTCGAGGATCCGGGTCGGGATCTCGTCGGACTCGCTCTCGAGCGGTCCTCTCGCTGGGCGCTCGTTCGTCCCCACCGCTGCAGCGTATCACCAGCGACGGCGCCGCCGTCTAAGGCATCTCCTCCTCGCGCGGCCGGCCGAAGACCTTCGAGTTTGGCGGAACGGAATGCGTGAGCCAGACGTTTCCGCCGATCGTCGAGCCCTTGCCGATGACGGTGTCGCCCCCGAGGATGGTGGCGCCCGCGTAGATGGTGACGTCGTCTTCCAGCGTGGGATGGCGCTTCTTCTGATCGTCGCGACGCGGGACGCTGAGCGCACCGAGCGTGACGCCCTGATAGAGCTTCACGCCGTTCCCGATGACGGTGGTCTCTCCCACCACCACGCCGGTGCCGTGGTCGATGAAGAACCGCTCACCGATGCTCGCGCCGGGACTGATGTCGACGCCCGTGCGCGAGTGCGCGTGCTCCGTGATGATGCGAGGGATCATCGGCACGCCGGCGCGACAGAGGCGGTTCGCGAGCCGATAGGCGACGATCGCCTCGAGCGACGGATACGCGAAGACGATCTCCTCGACGTTCTTCGCCGCGGGATCCCCCGTGTAGGCCGCGCGTACGTCCTCGTTCAGGAGGCGCCGGAGCTCCGGGATCGCCTCGAAGAGCGCGAGCACCACGCCCTCCCCCGATCCTGGAGGAAGCGGCTTCTCCGCCCGGCCCATCCAGTGGTCGTAGGAGAGCGCTCGCTCGATCTGATCGACGAGGATGTGATGCGCCGCGTAGAGGTGCTCCGCGATGACCTGGCGGAGATTGTCGCGATGAAGCGCGTGCGTGGAATAGAACCCGACGAAGAGCGCCGACTTCAGATGCTCGAGCGCCTCGATCACGCGCCGCTTGCTGGGAAGCGCCGCGCTCTCGAGGTTGTCGATCTCGAGCGAGCCCGTATAGCTGGCCACCACCGCATCGATGGCGGACTCCAGCTCGCGAAAACGTTTCGGCTCCGTTGCCATGACCGCTACCGTACTGCGACATCGTGAAGATCGCCGATCTCGTAGGTGAGACCCCCCTCGTGGAGCTGGATCCGGGCACGGATCGCCCGGGAATTCGCCTCTTTGGCAAGCTCGAGGGGAACAACCCCGGTGGGAGCGTGAAGGACCGCCCCGCCCGCTCCATGATCCTGCGCGCCGAGGAGCGAGGCGATCTCCGCCCCGGCATGAAGCTGATCGAGCCGACGAGCGGCAACACGGGCATCGCGCTCGCGATGATCGCGGCCGCGCGCGGCTACGAGATCGAGCTCGTCATGCCCGAGAACGCGACCGCGGAGCGCGTGCAGGTGATGCGGGCGTTCGGCGCGCACGTCGTCCTCACCCCTGCCGCGGGCAGCATGGAGGCGACCATCGATCACGCCCGTGAGAAGGTCGCGCGCGGCGGCTACGTGATGCTCGACCAGTTCGCGAACCCCGACAACTGGCGCGCCCACTACGAGACCACCGCCCCCGAGATCGTCCGCCAGACCAGCGGCGAGATCACCCATTTCGTCAGCGCGATGGGGACCACCGGCACGATCATGGGGACATCGCGCTTCCTGAAGGAGAAGGACCGCTCCATCCAGATCATCGGCTGCCAGCCCACCGAGGGCGCGAGCATCCCCGGCATTCGCCGGTGGCCGGAGGCGTATCTGCCGAAGATCTACGAGCCGGCGCGCGTCGATCGCATCATCGACATCGCGCAGACCGACGCGGAGGCGACCACGCGCGACCTCGCCCGCAAGGAAGGCGTCTTCGGCGGCGTCAGCTCCGGCGGGGCGGTCTGGGCGGCAAGGAAGCTCGCGCGCGAGCTCGCCGCCGAGAGCCGCGACGCGACGATCGTGTGCATCATCTGCGACCGCGGAGACCGGTATCTCTCGTCTCCGCTGTTCTCGACCGGAGCGAAGCCGTGAAGGTCGTCCTCGAGCGTGTCGGTCATGCGGCCTTCGAGGCGACGGCGACCGGCTCGGGCGGAAAGCTCGTCGTCGATGGCGCGCCGGACATCGGCGGTACGGACCGCGGCATGCGCCCGATGGAGCTCCTCCTCTCCGCCGTCGCGAGCTGCAGCGCGATGGACGTGGTGCACATCCTGGTCAACAAGCAGAAGGAGCCGCTCGAGGGCCTCCGCATCGAGATCGAGGGCACGCGAAGGGACGCGGTCCCTGCGCCATTCACGAAGATGCACCTCGTCTTCATCGCGCGCGGCGCCGTCGACACGAACAAGCTGACGCGCGCGGTCTCCCTCGCGGTGGAGAAGTACTGCTCCGTCAGCGAGACGCTCGCGGACGAGGTCGCCATCACGTGGGAGGCGCGCCTCGAGTAAGCTTCCGTCGTGACCACTCCCCGACGCCCTCTCACCCCCTCGGTCGCGCCCGCGCTCACGCTCGCGCTCGCGCTGCTGCTCGCGGCCTGCAGCAAGGAGACGACGCCCGCGGGCCCCGTCGGGACCCCGACCGACCTGCGCTCCCACGTCGAGCCAGGCGCCCGCGCCCACGCGCCGCCCGACGACAAGGCGAAGCGCGCCGAGCTCCCCGTCGACGTGCACGGCGTGAAGGCGAAGCTGGCGTGGCGCACGTTCGAGGAAGGACCTCACAAGTACATCGTGTCGATGCAGTGGGAGGTCGAGACGCCAGCGCCGGGCATCACGCTCGAATCGATGGGCCTCATCGGTACGCCGGTCAACGCCGGCACGACGGAGGCGGCGAACGAGCAGATCATCGCCGGCGTCCGCTGGCACGATCACAACCAGAGCGGCACCTCGCTCGGCGACCTGACCGTCACCATCCGCGCCGACGGCACCGGCAAGAAGAACCAAGCGAACTAGCTACACGGGAGCGTCCTGGTCGATGTCATCGGCCAGGTCTGTTCGAGCGCTCGAGGCTGAAGAGAGCCGCGCGCTGCCGTGTCGAGCGTGCGCTGGCCGCGATCGGTGGCGGTCATGTGCGGGGCGCTCGCCCGGACGGTCCCATGCGTGCCCCGGCCGCGACGCTTCGGCGCCTCGACGCCTCGATGCGTCCGCGCCGCGCCACACCACGCCGAGCTTCGCGCGACCGCGAACGCGGACCGGGTCTCGAGCGTCGGGCCGAGCTTCAGCTTCGCGTGATCGCGGTCGCCCTTCACGCGCCGAAGCGCGCGCGGCTGACGACGGCGAGGGCCGCCGAACGGCTCCGATCGACCGGGGTCTGATGGCGCCGCGCCTCGCGCGCGAGACGCTCGATCTCCTCGAGCGCTCGGGTGAGGACGTCCTGGTCCGGCGGGTGCTCGCGCCAGCGGACCATCTCTCGCTTCAATTCGAGCGCGCGCACGTGCAGCTGCCTGGTGCTCTCCCCGAGCGGAACACGCCTGAGCTCGCTCGCGAGGGCGAACAAGCTCCGCTCCGCCTGATCGATCCAAATTGCGGCCGGATCGGTCGACGAACACGCCATCGTTATCCCCTTGCTTGGTACCTCTCATCGACCGATAAATCCGCGCCCGCCGTTGTCAAGGGGGGCTGGGGCTGGGCCGGGGCCGGGGCGACGGGCGCCGAGGCTCCGGGCGCCCGCCCGCTCGGGCTACGATGCGCATCGGGATGAAGGCGCTCGCCATGACGGTCTTGATGTCGGCCATGGCGTGCAGCCCCTCCTCGTTGGCCCCCACCCCCGCGCCAAGCCCGACCCCAACCCCGACCCCGACCTCGACCCCGAGCCCGCGCGCGACGGCCCTCGTCGCCACCCTCTCGGTCGCGCGTGAGCGGTACGTCGACCCCGCGAGCGTCGAGGTCGAGGTCGTCCTCGTGAATCGGGGCGCGGCGGCGGTCGACCTGCCGGTTCAGGTGCTCGAGTCGGCGCCGCTGTTCTTGCGCGTGCGCGACGGCGACGGGAAGGACGTCGCGAGCGGGCCGCCTCCGACACCACGCCCCGAGACGACCACCATCGCGCCGGGCCAGCGCCTCGCGCGCAGGCTCCGGCTCGACGTGTTCTCGCCGCCGCTCCCTCCGGGCGCCTACTCCACCACGGTGCGCGCCGCGGAGATCGAGAGCAACACCGTGCGATTCCAGGTCGGACCGTGAGCATCCCATCCTGATCACCTCCTCCCGCGCCCGGACGTCTATCCTTCCCGTCGTGCTGCTACGCCGGGTCGCCGTCTTCGTGGGGCCGCTGCTCGCCGGGTGCAGCCTCGTCACGTCGCTCGACGATCTCTCGGGTGGGCCGCTCACGGCGGACGGCGGGCCGACGTCTTCGGTCGCCGGCGAAGGAGGCGTCGACGCCGCGGCCGACGCGCCGGCGTCGAGCACGAGCGACGCCGCCGACGCAGGGCCGCTGACGTTCTGCGCCGCCCATCCGACGACCACCGCGAGCGTGTGCGAGGACTTCGACCGTGAAGGGAGCACGTGGGCCACGGAGGTCGCGGGAGAGGGCTCGGTCGTCACCCTCTCCTCGGCGGTCGCGCGCTCCACGCCGCGATCGCTCTCGGGCGAGATCACGGGAAAGGGCAGCGTACGGGCTGCATACTGGCGGAACGGCCCCATCGGCTCCGAGCTGGTGCACCACGCGCGGCTCTCCTATTCGCTCTACGTCGATCGAGCCCCGACCGCGGGCGCCATCGAGATCAACATGTGGCGGTTCCGCGCTGGCGACACCGCCAGTGATCTCTACGCCCACCTCTCACCGGACGGCTTCGCCCTCTACGAGCAGTTCGTCATGGCGACGGCCGACACGAGGCTCCTCCTCGCCCCGATCGAGGTCCCGCTCCAGCGCTGGATCGAGGTGTCGATCGAGGTCGACTTCGACGCCAAGCAGGTCACGTTCATCGTGGACGGGAACGCACGCAACGCGCCGCTCACCGTGATCAGGGCGGGCATCCCGGAGCTCCTCGCCGGGCTCACCTTCGCCGGCGCCAGCACGACCGCGGCGAAGATCTTCGTCGACGACTACCTCCACGAGAGGCTCTGAGCCCGCCACGGTTACCGCTTCCGCTCGAGCCAGCGACGGAGCTTGCTGCGATGGATGCCGAGCGCGCGCGCCGCCACCGAGACGTTGCCGGCCGCGGCCTCGACCGCGCGCTCGATCTCCTCGTCGGTCGGCTGAGCACGGATCGCGGCCTCGGCCTCGGGCGCGGGCTCGGGCGCGGGTGCGGGCGCGGGGTTGGCGGACACCAGCGGGAGATCGCTCGCGCCGACGGTCGCGCGTCCTTCGAGCTCCGCTGCCACGAGCGCCGCCACGACGGTGCGCCGGAGCTGGCGGACGTTCCCCGGCCACGGTGAGCGAAGCGCGCTCTCGACGAAGCCGATCGTGGGCTTCACGCGGCCGCCGTGACGGCGCACCTCGAGCTCGATGAGCAAGGGGATCTCCGCCCGGCGCTCGCGGAGCGGCGGCACGTGCACGATCGGCGTCGCGATGCGGTGGAAGAGGTCCTCGCGAAAACGATGCGCCTCGACCTCGACCTCGAGGCCCTTCAGCGTCGCGAAGCAGATGCGCACCTTCGCCGTGCGCGGGCGCGTATCGCCGAGGGGGAAGTACTCGCGCGTCTCGACGAAGCGAAGGAGCTTCGCTTGCACCGCGGCGTCGAGCTCCGCGATCTCGTCGAGGAAGAGCGTCCCGCCCTCCGCCGCCCGTACGTAGCCCTCGGCGTCCGCCTCTGCGCCCGTGTACACGCCCTTTCGCGCGCCGAAGAGTAGGCGCTCGACGATGCCGCCCTGGAGCGACGCGCAGTTGAGGGCGACGAAGGGCGCCTTGGCGTCCCCGCCGTGGAACGCGCGCGCCACGTGCTCCTTGCCGCTTCCGCTCTCCCCCACCACGAGGAGCTGCTCGAGCTGACTCATCGCCTGCGCGCGCGCAAGCACCTTGGTGAGCTCGGGCCCCCGAACCTCGTCCCCATCGAGCCGCGGGGGCGCGCGCTCGAACGAGCGGGCGTCGTCCACCACCACGAAGAGGGTGCGACCGGCCCTTACCACGTCGCCTGCGGTCACCGGGACCGGGCTCGAGATCCGAGCGCCTCCGAAGAACGTCCCGTTGCGGCTCTTCAGGTCGTCGAGGGTGAGCCCGCGTTTGTCCGCGCGTAACTCGAAATGCTCGCGGCTCATCTGGTCGTCCTTGACGCCCAGCTCCGCGAGCGCCTCGCGTCCGACCGGACGACCATGCACGAACGGCACCCCGATCGCGCGCCCGGAAAACACAGCGACCACCCCCGGCTCCGGCGGAGCGGCGTCGTCGAAGCTGTCTTCCTCCGCGCCCTCCGAGAGAGGGGCCGTGCGGGTCCCCGAATGCAAGCGGTGGGAACGTATCACGCACTGGGGATCGGAGAACGCTCGGTTTATGATCGCCGCTTCATGCATCCGAAGCGCGACGACGACCTCGCGCCGGACCTCGGGGCTCGCTTCGAGTGGATCCGCCATCTCGGTCGCGGCGGTCACGGCCGGGTCGAGCTCGTGCACGACCGCATGCGGGATGTGCGCGTCGCCCTCAAGCTCCTCGTGGGGGCGCGGAAGAACCCGAACGATCTGAAGCGCGAGTTCCGCGTCATCCGCGACCTCTCGCATCCGAACCTCGTCACGATGCTGGAGCTGGTGCTCGCGCCAGAGCTCGAGTGCATCCTCCTCGAGCACGTCGATGGCGTGAACGTCCTCCGCTGGGTCGGCGTGGCGGACGAGGCGCACGCCACCATCACGCACACGCGCACGGTGAGCCCAACGAACCTCGACGTGTCGAACGACGAGCGCTCCGACGAGCCGACCGAAGCGCCCGAGCGCGATCCGTCTCTCGGGTGCGATCCGTCTCTCGGGTGCGATCCGTCTCTCGGGTGCGATCGCCGCCGCCTCGTCGAGGCCGCGCTCCAGATCGTCGACGCGCTCGCCTTCCTCGAGCGCGAAGGCCTCGTCCACGGCGACCTCAAGCCGGAGAACGTCATGGTCGACGGGAGCGGCCGCGTCGTCATCCTCGACTTCGGCATCGCGCGCATCACGGGGGGCCGAAACGCCCGGCCGATCGGCACGCTCGCGTACATGGCGCCGGAGCAGCTCGAGCTCGGGGGCACGATCGGCGCCGCCGCCGACCGTTACGCGCTCGGGGTGCTGCTCTTCCAGGCGCTCCACGGCTACCTCCCGTTCGTCGGCACGCCGGAGCAGGTGCGCCGCGCGAAGCGGCTGGGGCTCGCGCCGCACGAGCCGGCGGGGGAGCCGCTCGCCCGGCTCGCCGTCGAGCTCCTCGCGCCGTCCCCCGACGGACGACCCGACCTCGAGCACGTTCGCCGGATCCTCCAGGAAGAACGCGCCACGCCCGATCCGATCGCGATCGAGGCGGGACGTCGCAAGCGCGGCACCTTCGTCGGGCGCGAAGAGGAGCTCCGTCGGCTGCGCGGCGCGGCGCGGTCCATCGCCGTGCTCGTGGGCGCGCCGGGCCTCGGCAAGACCTCCGTCCTCGATCGCTTCTGCGGCGAGGAAGGAGCGCGGGTCGTACGATCGCGCTGCTACGTCAGCGAGTCGATCCGGTGGAACGCGATCGATGCCGTCATCGACGAGCTCGTCGCGACCGACGCGATCGCGACCGACGAGACGCACGAGGCGCTGGGGCTGCTCTTCCCCGCTCTCCGCGCGCCGGGCCAGAGCGCGACGCCGACGCTCCTGACCGCGCTCGAGCAGGTGCGCCGCGCCGCGCGTGAGCTCGGCGCGGTGCTGCGCCGGTGCGGGCGAACGCTACTCGTCGTCGACGATCTGCAGTGGGCCGACGCGGACTCGCTCGGATTCCTCACGCAGCTCCTCGCGCAGGATCCGGAGGTCTCGCTCGTCGTCGCCATGCGCGGTCCCGACGCGCGAAGCCAGCGCCTCATCGGCCGCCTCGGCGCCGCGGGCCGGCGTATCGAGGAGATCGAGCTCGGCCCGCTTCGCGACGACGAGGTGCTCGCGCTCGCACAGTCGCTCGACGTCGACACGCGCGCGCTCGGCTCGACCCACGGCGTTCCGTTCCTCATCGAGACGCTCGCCTGGTCCGCGGGGACCAACCCCAGCGCGGATCCCACGCAGCTCCTCGGAGCGCGCCTCGATGCGATCGCGCCCGCCGCGCGGCGCGTGCTCGATCTGCTCGCCGTCAACGAGGCGCCGCTCGATACGCGCGTCCTCGTGCACGTCGCGCGCGGCACCGGTCGCTCCGCGTTCCACGCGCTCGTGGCGGAGCGCCTGTGCCGCATCGATCGCGAGGTCGGCCCCGGCATCGAGCGCTTCGACGTCTACCACGACGTCCTTCGCCAGCATCTGCTCGAGCGGCTCGGCGAGGAGGAGCGCCGGGCGACGCACGCCGCGCTCGCGGACGCGATGCTCCAGACGAAGATGCCGGACGACGACGTCGCGCGGCACCTGCTCGGCGCCCGCGACCCACGTGCGCGCGCCTACGTGGAGGCCGCCGCGAGCGAGGCCGAGCTCGTGCTCGCGTTCGATCGTGCGGCCGGCTGGCTCCGCCATCTGCTCGCGCTCGCGGGACCGACGGAGGAGCGTGCCCTCCGCGAGCGGCTCGCCGAGTGCCATCGCCGGGCCGAGGATCACGTCGCCGCAGCGGAGGAGCTCGAGCGCGCGGCCTCGCTCGACGACGCGGCGACGGCGATCGACACCCGTCGCCGCGCGGCGGAGCAGTGGCTCACCGCGGGCGAGCTCGAGCGCGGCCTCGCGATGCTCCGCGAGCTCTCCACCGCCGGGAAGCTCGATGGTTATCGCGTCGATCGCCACGGCGTCCTCGACTTCATCGGCGGTCGCCTTCGCCTGCGGCTCCGTGGGACGAAGCTCGTGCGCGAGAAGGACACGCGCGAGCCGGCCCCCACCTCGACGCGCAATCGCGTGGATCTAGCCTGGACGATCGCGGGGTGCTTCCTCCTCATCGACCCGTTTCGCGCGGGCGCGGTGCACGCGCTCGGCCTCACGCAGGCGCTCGGCATCGGCGACGACGTGCGTGCGCTCCGTGCGCTCCTGGCGGAGGCGACCTACTCGGGCCTCTACGGCGGCTGGTCACGCCGTCGTACCGATCGCCTGCTCGCGCAGGTCGACGCGCTCGCCACGGAGCTCGACGACCATCATCGCGCGATGGCGATGGGTACGCGCGCCATCATCGAGCTCCAGCGCGGCAATCTCCGCGAAGGCGTCGCGCTCGCGCCCGTCGCGCTCGAGCGCCTCTTCGCCGCCTCGCAGACGGTGGGCTGGGAGCTCATGTCGATCCGGCATTTCTACATGTACGCGCTCTACTATCTCGGCAGCTTCCGCGAGCTCACGCTGCACGTCGAGGGGGAGTACCGCGACGCGAGCGTGCGACGGAACCGGCATCGCATGAGCGACGTCAGCCTGAACCACGCCACCACGGGGTGGCTCCTTTCCCACGGACCCGCCGTCGCGCGCGAGCGTGCGCGCGCCGCGCTCCATTTCTGGAGCTCCGTAGGCCCTAACGTCCAGCGGTATTACGCGGCGGTCTCCGAGATCGCGGTCTCGCTGTGGGAGGACGACTACGCGGGCGCCTGGCGCACCATCGCCGACGATCCGCGCGTGTTCACGGGCGCGCCGCTGCTCGTCGCAGAGGGCCTGCGCGCGGACATGCTGCACACGCTCGCCCGCGCCGCGGTGGCGCGCGCTGCGGATCGACCTTCGCCGGCCGCGTTCAGCACCGCGCTCGGCATCATCGCGCTCTTCGCGCTCGATCCCTCGCCGCTCGCTTCACCCCTCGCGCGCCTCGCGCTCGCCGGACTCGCCTCCGCCGCTGGCGCGCCGGCCCTCGCCGATCGCATCGCGCGGGCCGCCACGCCGGCGCTCACGGAGCGAGGCCTCCTCGGCTACGCGAAGCTCGCCGCGTCCGTCGAGGGCGGGGTCGCGCGCCTCGGCGACGACCTCGACGCCCCGCTCGCGCGCGTCCTCGCGCCAGGCCTCGCCCCGCGCGGGTGAGCCTGGTCGACCACTGGCCGACCACCGGTCGACCACCGGCCAAGCCCAGCATTTCGCGCGTCTAGCGGGGGGGATCGCGGGCACGGACGTTGCCGTCGGGCGGCCATGAGTCGAATCCTTAATCGTTCCCTCCTCCTCGCCGCCGCCATGGCCGGCGCGGTCACCGCCTCGACCGCGAGCTGCGGTGATGACGACACCGCACCCGTCACCCCTGGCGTCGATGCGGGAGGCACCGACGCGAACGGGAACCAGGACAGCACGTCCCCGCCCGTGGACGCCGGCACGGACGCCACGACCACGCTGCCTTTCGCGAAGCGGTCGTCGAAGTCCGGCACCATCGCGATCAGCGAGGACGACGCCATCGTCGGCATGGTCAACCCGGAGGACGGCTCGGTCTCCTTCTTCAAGACGTCCGACAACACGCGGCTCTCCGCGTTCAAGACCGGCAAGGAGCCCTCGTCGATCGTGATCGCGGCCGACGGCAAGACCGCGTTCGTCGCGAACCGCGGCGACGCCACCGTCGTCCAGATCAGCGGCATCGACACCGCCACGCCAAGCATCACGAAGACGGTGGCCGTCGGCTCCGAGCCCACCGGCATCGCGATCTCTCCCGGCGGCACGAAGCTCTTCGTGGCCGAGTTCGCGGAGAGCACCCTCGGCGTGATCGACGTCGCGACCTTCACCCGCACGTCGGGCGGCGCGGTACGCAACCCCCGCGCGGTGCTCGTCACGAACAACGGCGACACGAGCGAGAGCGACGAGACCGTCGTCGTGACCGAGTTCTACGGCTCGCCCGTCGCCGGCAAGGAGGCCCAGAACGACGGACGCATCGGTCACGTGCGCCTCTTCGGCGTGGACGGCACCGCGAAGGGCGCCATCGACTTCAATCCGTTCACCAACACGGAGCCGTCGTTCGAGCAGAAGACCTCGCCGAACCAGCTCTTCTCCGTCGCGGTCTCCGGCAGCCAGGTCTTCGTCACGTCGATCTCGTCGTCCCCCGCGTTGCCGCTCGGCTTCGACAAGAACCTCTACGCCGTCGTGTACGTCGGCGACCTCACGGCGAAGACCGAGGTCACGGGCGCGCTCGGCTCCGCGAACCTCACGCAGCTCGTCCAGGCGCTGCCCGCCGGCCCGAAGCTCTTCCTCGGTGACACGGTCGACATCGATTTCGTCCCCGGGACCAAGATCGCGTACACCGTCTCGCGCGCGGCGGACGTCATCGAGCGCGTCGATTACGGCGGCGCGGCGGTCGCGATCGGCGCGCCGCAGGCGAAGCAGATCGACGTGCAGGGCGCGCCGGTCGCGAGCGACGTGAAGGCGTGTCACAACCCGAACGGCATCGCGCTCGCGAGCAAGCTGCAGAAGGCGTACGTCAACTGCTGGGGCTCGCACCGCCTCGCTGTCCTCGACCTCACCAGCCAGAACGTGGCCGCGGTCGTCGAGTCCACCGCGCCGGCCACCACCAACATCGATCGCGGCCGTCACTTCTTCTTCACCGGTCGCGGCCGCTGGTCGGGCAACGGCAACGCGACCACCGCACCGACCGCGAACGGTCAGGCGTGGTCGAGCTGCGGCTCGTGTCACCCCGACGCATTCAGTGACAACATGACCTGGATCTTCGCGGCCGGCCCGCGCCAGAGCACCTCCGTGGACGGGTCGTTCTCGCACGGCCCCGGCACGCAGAAGCAGCGCCTCTTCAACTGGACCGGCATCATCGACGAGATGCACGACTTCGAGGCGAACACGCGCGGTGTGTCCGGCGGCCTCGGCGCGGTGACGAACGCGCCCGCGACGGGAGACTGCACCGATCCCTCGAAGGAGACGCGGCGCGGCACCGACGCGGCGGGCGCGCTCCCCGGCGCGCTCGGCGCTCCCGCGGTCAAGGAGATCGCAGACGGCCTGAAGGGCGTCACCACCGGCGCGCACTGCCTCCGCACCGACTGGGACGACATCAACGAGTACGCGAAGACGGTGCGCCCGCCGCTTGGCAAGCGCTTCGGTGACGCGGCCGCCATCGCCCGCGGCCTCGAGCTCTTCAAGACCACCGCGCGCTGCGACAAGTGTCACGGCGGCTCCGGCTGGACCGTCTCGCGCCGCGGCTTCACGCCGTCGGAGACGACCAACACCGCGCTCGCGACGACGATCTTCCCGAACCCGGCGAACCCGGTGCCGCCGGAGTTCAGCTCCGGTGACGTCGTCTCGAAGAACACGACGTGGATCCAGCTCCAGCAGCCCGGCGCGGAGGGCGATCCCGACAACGTCGCGCAGCGTCCGCTGCAGCTCTCGTGCGTCATCCGCAACGTCGGCACGTTCGGCATCCGCCAGGCGAACGGCGCGCTCGACGCGACGGCGACGCTGCCGCTCGAGGCGCGTCCGGGCGCCCCGACGCGCGCGCAGGGCTTCCGCGGCTACAACGTGCCCTCGCTGTACGGCATGACGCTCGGCGGTCCGTTCCTCCACCACGGCCAGGCGGCGACGCTCGAGGCGCTCTTCTCGACGTCGAGCTTCGGCAGCCACTGGAAGGCCGGCGCCCCGAACTTCGACCCGAGCAAGGAAACGAATCGCGCCGACCTCATCGCGTTCATCGAGTCGATCGACGCGACGACGCCGGAGATCGCCCTCCCCAGCGGCTTCGACCTCTGCCCGAACTGAGGCGATTTCGGCGTGCGGCCGCTCCCTGACCCGCACCGACTCGTGCGAGACTGGAACGCATGAAGCGACGGGCGTGGGTGGGCTTCGTCCCGGTGGTCGCGTCGCGCGAGCTCGGGACGATCCCCGTGCGCGTCTCGTTCGACGACACGGCGCTCGTGCTCTTCCGCGACAGGGGCGGCCGCGCGGCCGCGCTCCTCGACCGCTGCCCGCACCGCCTCGCGCCCCTCAGCGCGGGGCGCGTGCGGGAGGACGGACGCCTGGCGTGTCCGTATCACGGCTGGAACTTCGACGGCGAAGGCCGCGGCCGGAGCCCGTCCGAGCCGGAGCGCACGGACTGCGATACGATCGCGTTCGTCGCGCGCGAGGAGCACGGCGTGGTGCACGTCGCGCCGCCGGGCGACCACGAGTCGGAGCCGACGCGAGCGCCGCCCGAGGCGGTGTGGAACGTGCGCCCGGCCGAGCGCCGCTTCCTCACGAGCCAGCGCGCGGGCGAGATGCAGCTCGCGCGCATGTCGCCGGCGCTCCCCGGCCTGACCCGCTATCGGCCCTATCGCGTCGCGCGCGTGGAGCCGGAGACGGACGCGATCGCGTCCTTCACCTTCGTCCCCGTCGATCCGAACGCGCACGACGTGCCGCCCTTTCGCGCCGGACAGCACGTGTCGCTCCGCCTCGAGCGCGACGGCCGCATGCTCGTACGTTCGTACTCGCTGTCCGACACGCCGAACGGCGAGAGCCTACGCATCAGCGTGAAGCGCGCCGGGCTCGTCTCGACGCACGTGCACGCGCTCGCGGTCGGTGACCAGGTCATGCTCGGCGATCCTGCCGGCGACTTCGTGCTCCCGAAGGGCGACCATCCGCTCGTGCTGGTCGCGGGCGGCGTCGGCATCACGCCGCTCTTCGCCATGCGCAAGGCGGCGAAGCGACCGGTCACGCTGCTCTACGGCGTCCGCCACGAGCGCGAGCTCTTTCGGCGCGCGGAGCTCGAGGGCGCGCACCTCTTCGTCGGCCGTCGGATCGACGAGGCCGCGCTCCGGAGCGCGCTCGAGACCTCGCCCGAGGCGCACCTCCTCCTCTGCGGCCCCGGCGCCATGATCGACGACCTCACCGGGGCCGCCGTCCGCTGCGGGGTCCCGCGCGAGCGCATCCACTACGAGCGCTTTCGCGCGACGCTCGGCCCGGAGGTGGCCGCCCTCCCCGAGTGCGACGTCACCTTCGCGCGCACGCAGCGCACGGTTCGTTGGAGCCCCAACGAAGGCTCGCTCCTCGAGCTCGCCGACCGTCACGGCATCGACCTCGAGCACGGCTGTCGCGTCGGGAGCTGCGGGACGTGCCGCGTCCCGGTCACGCGCGGGGAGACGATGGAGAGCGGCACCTCGCGCACGCGTGAGCCGGGCTGCCTCGTCTGCGTGTCGGTCCCGCGAGGAGACGTGGTGCTCGATGCGTGACGTGATGGGTGAGGTGATGCCTGAGGTGATGCGATGATGACCGCGACGACGAAGACGCCGGAGAGCGTGCTGCGCTTCTATCACCCGGTCGCGACCTCGACGGAGCTGCGCGACGAGCTCACGACGAAGCTCGCGGGCGAGACCTATCGTGTCCGCCGCGCGGGGACCGCGGTGCGCGCGGAGTGCGAGGCCGCGCACCGAAGGCCCCGCGTGCTCGAGCACGAAGGGACGATCTGGCTCGCGGACGCGCGCTTCCCCGAGCCCGAGCGCCCCGCGGTCGACTTTCGCGCGGAGGGCTTCGAGCGCGCGGGCACGGATCGCGTCGTCTTCCCGGCGCCGCAGCACGTGGCCTTCGACAACTTCAGCGAGGACGAGCACACGCCCTGGGTGCACTCCTTCCTCGGCTGGCAGGAGTCGGCCGCAGCGAAGGTCGACTTCGAGTACGAGAAGCTCGAGGACCGCACGAAGGTGCGCTACCGCGGCATCCAGCGCCCGCACGTGCTCACGCCGCTCATCCTCGTGCGATGGGGCGACACGTTTCACAACGCCTGGGTCACGACGCTCGATCCGGTGCGCACGGTGTACACGCTGCACTGGGAGAGCCCGGACGGACGCCGGCGCCCCGTCACGAGCCGCTTCGCGATCTACTTCGTCCCGCTCGACGAGCGGACGACGGTGCTCCACGTCATCGCCTATGCGAAGATCGAGGCGCCCTTCGGCTTCCTCGCGCCGGTGGTCCACGCCGTGGTGCCGCGCATCGGCGCGAGCGAGGTCATGGACGATCAGCGCTTCATCCACCACGTGGCGGAGACACCGTTCGAGCTCACGGGCATGCGCCTCGGCAAGTTCGACGCTCCGCTCGTGCACAACCGGAGGTTGATGAAGCGGATCTACTTCGGCGGCGACCACGACGCGCGCGCCACGAACGGCGTCGCGTGAGCGGAGTCGAGATCGGTCTCGATGCGAGGCGCGCCGTCGCCGAGCACGAACCGATGCACGCGCACGGGCGCGCTGCTCCGTGAAGCGCGCAGGTTCATCTCGTAGACCGACTCGCGCCCATCGGCGGGCACGTCGACGGTGAAGGGCATCGGGGGCGCGCCCGTGTTGGTCGCGCACGCGTCGAGGTCGTCATCGACGCAGACGTGAATGACGGAGACGCCCGCCGACGGCGGCGAGGCGCGCTGCGTGACGGTGACGCTCCTCGGTCGAGCCGCTGTCCTCGGCGGCGGCGGTGGCGCAAGCCCCTAGCGTCATTACCGAAATTGCTGCCGACAGCGTAGCGAGCGAGAGCTTCATTCCCGGCATGCAGCAATGCCCGCACCATTTCGCACACGACCGCGGTAGGCCGCCATTTCGAGACGCGCCGAGGGCGATCTGGATCGCCATCCACGCATTCGTTGCTCATCGTCGTTACACGGATACGCTGTTCGAATGCGGAGAGCGTTGCTCGCGGGATGGTGCGTCTGTGCCCTCCTCGCTGGATGCACGCTGCTCGTCGACACCGGCGACCTCGCGGGCACGTCTTCTCCCGCGACCGACGACGGAGGACGAGCCGACGGCGCCAGCTCGTCCGGCGCGACCCTTCGCGGGGACGAGGTCGACGTGTCGTCGGGGGGACCGCCGCCGGTCGAAGCCTCGACGGAGGCGTCCGCCACGGATGCGCGGCACGATCCGGAGGACGCCAAGACGCCGAGCCCGACGTGCAAGGCGAACGGCGAGACCTGCGACGACAACGACGAGTGTTGCAGCGACGGGTGCAAGTCGCACACGTGCTCGAACTGACCGCGCGCGACCGAGACGCGTTCAGCCTGGCGGCTCGGTAGGTCCGCCCACCGGCCCCTGCGCGACGACCCGTGCGTAGAGGCGAATCAGCTCCGCGCGCGAGGCGAGGCCGAGCTTCGCGAGCGCGGTCTTCAGCGTGGCGGCCACGCTCGAGAGCGGGATCCCGAGCTCGTACGCGACGTACTTGTACGGATGCCCGAGCGCGGCGAGGCTCACGACGAGGCGCTCGCGTTCGGTGAGCGCACGAAGGGAGCCGCCGCGCGGATCGTTGCGGCAGACGAGGTGCATGCGCTTGCCGTCGCGCTCGACCGTCTCCACGATCGACCAGCGGCACTGGATGAGCGCCGTCCACACGTCGAGGCGCTCCTCGGGCGTCGCGCGACGCAGGCTCGCCCGCTCGCTCCGCCGGAGCGCGTCGATGAGCGGCGCGCGCGCGTCGGCGTCACGGAGCTCGTCTCGCGCCTCGAGCACCTTGCCGTCGGGCGCGAGGACGGCCTCGACCGCGGGATGGTCGCCGGAGGGGGACCGTGCAGGAGCGATCGAACCCGAGAAGACGGATCGCAGCCGGAGCGCCGACCCGAGATGCGCGCCGACCGCGTCGAGCGTGCGGCGGTCGCGCGCGGCGAGCTCTTCGCCCGCCTTGCACGAGAAGGTGACGAGCGCGCTCTCGATCCCGGCGTCGCCTCCGCAGACGCCCCACATGATGGGCAGCTCGTACGGCAGCTCCCGCACGACCCGCTCGTAGTCGATACCGAACTCGTCGGCGACCTGGGGAAAGAAGCGCGGGCTGTAATTGACCGGCATGGGCGAATGGAAGCGCCGGTAGAGCGGCGGTGGCTGGCTATGCGCGTTCGCGCGCACGTCGGCCGACGACACGTCGCTACGATTGACGAGCGTCCGAAGCGACGTCGCCTCGCCGAGCGAGGAGGTGTACGCGACGACTCCGCCGCTCAGTCGATACGGCTCGAGCGCGTCGACCACCCCTTCGAGCCATGCTTCCTCGCTCGCACCGAACGAGTACACTGCCTCCACGATCCGCTCGATGCGTGTCCCCACGGCTCCGATCCTACGGCGATGGGACGATCGGCTTCAAAGTGCCGCTGGAAAAATGACTATTGCGCTCGTGGGGACCACGTGAACACTTGACCTTGCTGTGAAGCGCTCCCCGCAGATCGTCGTTCCAGACGACGTCGAGATCGAGGTCGCCGATGTCGCAGGAGAACGGCTCGCCATCCTCACGTGGCCCGTCGTGCCCCCGCCGTCGCTGAGCGCGTCGGAGGAGGAAATCCTTCGGGGAATCGCGCTCGGAAAGACCAACGCGGAGATCGCAAAGAAGCGCGGCACGTCGCCGCGCACGGTCGCGAATCAGGTCGCGGCGCTCCTCGAGAAGTTCGGCGTCGGGTCGCGCCACGAGCTCGTGCTCGCGATGTCGCGTCGCCCGGCCCGGTCGTGATCGGATGAAGGATCCGCTGCTCGCCCTCGACGCGATCTACGCGTTCTCGAAGGACCACGAGCCATGGCTCGAGGGCATCGTCGATGCGGTGCAGGGCTACGACTTCGGCGACGGCATCGCCGCGTACACGGCGGACGTGGGCGCGAAGCCGGCGATCCAGGCGGTCGCGAACCGGACGCGCTTACCCACACGAGCGGTCTACGCGATGGCCGAGCTCCTGCCCGCCCCGTACTTCGGGCGCATCCACGCGCCGATGCCGCTCTCGTCGGCGCAGGACTTCTTTCCGCGCCTCCATCGCGAGCTTGGAAGCTCCTACGCCGGCGCGATTCCCGAGCCCCCAGACGCCTGGGCGGTCGTTGGCGGCGATGTCGGCCTCGAGACGACGACGCTCGTCTTCCACTGCCAGCGCGGTCAGGCGCCCACGCCCCGGGATCGCGCGCACCTCGACGCGATCGGCGCTCATCTCGGCTCCGCCCTGCGGCTGCGCGCGCTGCTCCGGACCGAGCCGACGGCGGAGCATCCTTCCGTCGACGCGGTGCTCGCGCCGGACGGGCGCGTCCTCGATGCACGGGGCGACACGAAGGAGGAGGCCGTGCGCGCGCCGCTCATCGACGCCGTGCGGCGGCTCGAGGGCGCGAAGCTCCGGCGCGCGACCTCGGAGGAGCGCGTCGAGATCTGGACCGCGCTCGTCGAGGGTCGCTGGTCGATCCTGGAGCGCGTCGACGCCGACGGGAAGCGCATGCTGCTCGCTCATCGCAACGATCCGCGCGTGAGCCCCGTTCGCCTCCTCTCCCCCCACGAGCAGGCGATCGCCACCTACGCTGCGCTCGGCCACTCCTTCAAGTACATCGCGTACGAGCTCGGCGTCCCGCTCGCGACGGTGGCGGTCCGCCTGAAGTCCGCGCTGCGAAAGCTGGGCCTCTGCTCGCGCGGCGAGCTGATCCGGCTCCTCGCGGGGGGCCTTCAGGCGGCCCCGGGAGACGCGGCTCTAGAAAAATGACCATCGGCGCCCGCAGCGTCGGCTGCTAGCGCTCGAGCATGACGAAGCGGACGCGCGTGAGGCCCCTCGGTCTGGTGATTGCTCTGACGGCGCTGGCGCCGGCGGCGGGCTGCGCCATCGCGGACGACGAGCCGGCGCCGAGCGAGCCCGTCCTCGTCGCGCCCGCGGCGGCGCCGCTCGAGGAGCAGGCGCTGAACACGTGCCGCAGCCTGGGAAGGACCGGCGCGATCGGCAGCCCATGCAACGACAACGCCGTGTATCCGGCGGGCAACGGGACGCGCTTCGCCTGTCCGTGCAGCCAGGCGGGCGGAAAGACGAACAACCGGTGCAATGGCGACTCGCTTCGCGACGAGGGGACGTGCACGTGCGTCAAGAACACGTGCGCCGGGCGGGTCGGCCTCGTGCCGGACGGCTGCGGCGGCAACCTTCAGTGCGGCGCCTGAAGAAGGAGACGACGACATGATCCGTTCATCCATCTCGATCATCGCGGCGATGCTGGCGGTCGGCGCGTGCGCGACCGCACCCAGCGAGTCGACCACGCCGAGCGTCGAGGTCGAGACCGACCTCGGACTCTCCGCTTGCGTCCCGCGCACGTGTGCAGGCCTCGGCGTCCAGTGCGGTACGTCCGCGGACGGCTGCGGCGGGCTCCTCCTGTGCGGCACGTGCTCGCGCAGCCTCACGTGCGTGGCGGGGCGATGCGTGCGTCAGTCCTCGTGCACGCCCATGACATGCGCCCAGCTCGGGGCCGGCTGCGGCCCGCAGTCGAATGGCTGTGGCGGCCTCATGAGCTGCGGCACGTGCCCGGCGGGCCAGACCTGCGGCGGAGGCGGCGTCCCGAGCCAGTGCGGCTCGCCTCCGACGTGCACACCGATGACGTGCGCGCAGGCCGGCGTCACGTGCGGCCTCATGAACGACGGCTGTGGCGGCGTCCGCGACTGCGGCCCCTGCCCGCCCTGAGGGACAGGCGCGCGCAGATCGCGTTGATCGCGTCTCTCAGCGAGCGGCGTGTGGCCCGCGGCTCGCTCGCGCGGCGGTGGCGGACGAGGCGCTCAAGGACTCCACCGACACGAACGTGTATCCCACGGCCGTGATGTCGTCGACGATGCGCTCGAGGATCGAACGGTCGTAGATCGGGTGAAAGAAGAACCCCGCCACGCCGTCGCGGACGACGAGGAGCGAGCGGGCGCGCTCGACGATGAGCTCGGGCGTCTCGGGGGCGCGGCCGAGAATGGACGTCGGCGCGTAATTCCCGAGGTTCTCGGGCACCACGCTCCAGCCGTAGAGATCGTCGACCACGTACGGCAGCGGCAGCCCGAGCGAGCGCGAAGTGTCCTCGTCCTTGCCGCGGAGCGCGCCGGCGAAGATCGTCTCGCGCTGAAATGCGATATCGATCTTCCGCGCGATGGCGCGGGAGTCCACCGGCGAGCCTGCGTAATGGGGATACTCGAAGACCCCCGGCCGTGGCAGTCCGGCACGAGTCACCTCTTCGAGCCCGCGCGAGACGCGATCCTCTGCCCACGCCGCCGAATCGCCCGGCACCGGTCCGTCCAGCACGACGCCGCTCGCGTCGACGTGGGCACGATAAAACTCGAAGTCGTCCCCGGTCACGCCCGAGAACGGATTCTTCTCTATTTCGTATTGGTGCGTATACCCATGAAGCACGAGCGTGCCCCCGTGATCGAGCATGTAATGGAGCGCCTCCAGCACCTCCGGCGCGTCCGCGATGGAGAGTCGCTCGCCGCTCCTCGGATTCACGTAAACGGGTATGAGCGCGATCGCGAATGGGACCCGGCGCGCGGAGAGCGCATCCGCGACCGCACGGAGCGCCGCCGGTGAGGAGCGAGCCGTGACGTCCTCGATCCTCACCACCGCTCGATGCCGCGGCGGCGTGCTCGGCGCGAGCGCGTCGAAGAGGAGATCGGAGAACGCCAGGAACCGATCGCCGGGCGTCACGTACGCCATCGGGTTCTCCGCCACGTACGTGAGATGGCCGCTCCGCACCGCCCACGGCACGGAGGAGCCGTCGTCCCGCTCCGCACGCGCGAGGACCTTCACCGTGTCGGGCGCGATCGCGTCGATGGCGGTCAGCCCCTCGGCCGCGTCCGCCGCACGCGCGAGACGGACGCCCTTGTAGGTCACGGCGTGAAACGGCCCGCGATCGACCGGCCCGGGCCGGAAGCCGTAACGCGCGTCGAAGTCCGGCGTTCGCTGCGCGAGCTGCCACAGGTTCTGCGCCACCCAGACGACGCGCGTCTTCCCGGCCATGACATCGTCGATGAACCCCTGCGGAAGCGGCTGACCGTAGCTCGACCCGATGTATACGGCGGCGTCGAAGCCGCTCATCGCGCCGCGCTGGTAGGCCGAGATCGCCGTCGGACGCCACGACCCGAAATGGCTCGCGAGCACGCCCGCGCCGGCGGCGTAGAGCTCTCCGAGCCACGCGTACGGCCCCGTGTCGTCGTAGAGGACGAGGGTGCGCGCGTGGCCCGGCGCGGAGCTCGGCGCCATCCGCGGCGGCGCGCAAGCGAGGAGCGCCGCGAGCAAGAGCGCCCATGGTGTCCCCCGGGGCGGCTGGCGACGGGGGACCATGGCGCGCTTGGAATACCACCAGACGAAGCCGCCGGCGACGCATCGAAGCTCGCTACTCCGGCAGACCATCCCCCGTCGCGACCGGAAGAGAGAACATCATCGTGGTGCCCCTCCCGCGCCGGCTCGTCGCCCAGATCCGCCCGCGGGAGAGCTCGACGATCGACTTGCAGATGGAGAGCCCCAGGCCCGAGCCCAGCTTGCGGACGGGGCCGCTCGAAGGCGCCTGGTAGTGCCGCTCGAAGACGTGCGCGATCTCGTCGGGCGCGATGCCGATGCCGCTGCCCTGGACAAAGAAAATCCGGCGCCGCGCTGCTGGGCACGACAGCGTGCTCGTCACGGTGCGTGGCCTGCGCCCCGTTCGCATCGAGGCCGCATCTCTTTTGGGTGGGCGTCTCGCGGGCGGTGAGTGCATCCTCTGCGTCACCGACGAGAGCCAGCGCCGCGAGGTGGAGGCCAAGCGCATGCAGAGCCAGGCTCGCGTGGCGGAGGCGGATCGGATCCAGAGCCTCGGTACGCTCTCGCAGCAGATGCTGTCGTATGCGGGGCAGAGCCCGATTCGATTCGCGCGGCTCGATCTCGACTGGCCGTCCTGCAAGACCGGCACGCAGAGATCTCCGCCGTCCTGCTCGATCTGACGATGCCGCGGCTCGATGGCCTCGCCACGCTCCAGCGGATTCGAGAGCACTCGAAGGTGCCCGTGGTGCTGATGAGCGGCGATGCGCCCGAGGGGGTCCCGCCGGAGTTGCTCGCGCTCGCGGATGGCTTCGTGACGAAGCCATTCACGGCAGCGACGCTGCGACAAGCGTTCTCCTCTGCGCTGAAGTCGCGACGAAAGTCGAAAGAGGAACGAGCGGGAAAGAGAAAGCCGCCGTAGCCACGCTTCAGGAGTAGAACGAAGGAGCCTCATGGTCACGCGACGCCGGTTCCGTGTCTTGATCGTCGACGAGGACGACCACGCGGCTGCTCACCTGCAGACCGCGCTCGCGCCGCATTTTGCATGCGAGGTGGCCTCGACCGGCGATGCGGCCATGGCCGCTCTTGCGCAGCAGCCCGTCGACGTGGTCGTGGCCCGCCACGAGCTCGCAGATCCAGCGGGCTTCGACCTCCTGAGCTCGACGCGCGAGCAGAGCCCCGCGACCAAGGTCATCCTCGTCGGCAGCGATGCCAGCGCGACGAACCTCCTCGAAGCCGGTCGCCGGGGCGCCTCTGATTACCTCCTCTGGCCGATCGACGGCGGGCTGCTCCAGTCGAGCGTCGAGCGAGCGGTGTCCGAAACCGAGGGCATCCGTCTCGAAGGCGGCCGCAGCGTGGTCCCGCCGCGCCCGTTCTCGCCCGGGACCATCGTGGGCTCGTCCCCCGCCCTCGCGCTCGCCCTCGAGTCCGCCGACCGCGTCGCGCACTCGACGGCGCCGGTGCTGCTCATCGGTGAGACCGGCACGGGCAAGGACCTCCTCGCGGCGCGCATCCACGCGCGCGGCCCGCGCCGTCATCGTCCTTACGTCGTCGTCAACGCCGGCGCGATCCCTTCCACGCTCCTCGACAGCGAGCTCTTCGGCCACGTCGCCGGCGCCTTCACGGGCGCGACCCGCGCCCGCCGCGGCCTCATCGCGGAGGCCGAGGGCGGCACGCTCTTCCTCGACGAGATCGCGGATCTGCCAATCGAGCTCCAGGGCCGCATGCTCCGCGTCCTCGAAGGAAAAGGCATCCGTCCCGTCGGCGGCGATCACGAGCGCCCGGTCGACGTCCGGTTCGTCGCCGCGACGCACCGCGATCTCTCCGTCGCGGTGCGCGCCGGCAAGTTCCGCGAGGACTCTATTTCCGCCTCAACGTCCTCGCGATCGAGGTCCCGGCGCTCCGCCAAAGGAGAGACGACCTCCCCTCGCTGATTCAATACTTCTTCGACGACGCGCGCGCACGCAATCCGCGCTCGCAGGTCGAGTCGATCGCGCCCGAGGCCCACGAGCTCTTCCTGCGCCTACCGTGGCACGGCAACATCCGCGAGCTCCAGGCGACCATCGAGCGCCTCGTGGTGCTCGGCAAGACGACGCGCGTCGAGGAGGCAGACGTGGCCGCGATGCAGGCGAGCGGAGGCCGCGACGCCCAGCCGTCCGTCACGGGCGACCCCGCGGTCCACCCTCTCCCGCCCGACGCCCTGAACACCTCGATCCGCGAAATGACGATGCGCCACGTCGCGCGCGTCCTCCAGCACACGGGCGGCGACAAGGTCGCCGCCGCCACCATCCTCGAGGTCGACGTCTCGACGCTCTATCGCTGGCTCCATCGCGGACCGAAGAGGCGAAAGCCCCGCTGACCCCACGCGCGAGTGAGGAGCGGCGAGCGGCCATCGTGCTCACGCCCAGGCTGCCGGAGCCCGAGGTCGGGGAAAATCGAGCGAACCCGTGCGAGGAGCCCGTGCCCCGCTCGGCCGTGCGTCCCCTGGGCTCCCGCGATCGGAGCTCCCTTTCACGAGCAGATGCGCGTCGGGTCGCGCGATGTAGATGACCCCCGAATGGAAGCGCTCCCCGTCGCTGGCGAGCTTGCAGTCGAGGGGACACCGCTTGCGGAGCCGGCTCACCCACGAGGCGGCATCGAAGCTCGGCGCCGAATGCAGGACGACGAACACCGCCGCGCGAAAGCGCGACGGTAGCTGCTCGAAGAGCCTTCCGATCGCGTCGAACCCGCCCGCCGACGCCCCGATCACCACGAGGCGCCGCACGCGCGCGGCTCGTTTCGATGAACCACCCATCGGCGACGACTATCCCGAGCTCCCGCTCCCGTCCACCGCCGGGCCTTCGCAGGAGGCACGCTCTCGCAAATCGCAAATAGCAGAAGAGCGCTCATGTCGCCGCTCACACCGTCGTGCTTGCTGCCATCCTCAATCGAGTACTGCCGCGGATAGGCACGCGCGGTGCACTCCCCCGGATGGGAGACCGCCATGAACGCTCGTCGCCAGAGCCAGGGATCTCACGACAGCCCGCGTGGCCGGACACCTCGAGACCGGAAGCCCGTTGAGGTGCATCTTGCAGAGCGCGGCCGAGCTCCGAGCCGATTATCTCGTCGTCGGAGCGCCGGCGTCGGGCGGCATCGCGTGGCTGAGCGGCTCTCTCTCGCGGAAGCTCGTGCGACGCGCGCCGTGCGCGGTGCTCCTGGCGCGGCCACGCAGCGAAGCGGTGCCCGAGATCGAGCCCGCCTGTCCCGCGTGCACGGATATCCGATTTGCGACCGGAGGCGCGCAGCTCTGGTGCGCGCGACACGCGGTGCATCACGTTCACGGTCACCTCCACTACGGCGCCAGCAACGGCTACGGCGCCGGCGCGATGTTCGTGCGCTCGGACAGCTGAACGCGCGAAATGCGCATCGTGCGAATCGCGCCTGGCGATCTGCGAGACCACGACCGGAAATGGGCGCAATTCGCGCTGGTCGCAGCGGCGCGCGGGTTGCACACGCGGCCCCGTGAGTCCGGAGCCCCGCACGAGTCGCCCTGCCATTCCGCCCCTGAACGTCGTTGCGATTCGCATCGGCGAAGCGGCGATTGACGCCTGCCAGGCTCTCACGCCGGCCGCCTGGCGCGTGACGCCGGCGCGATACGTCCACAAGGCCTGCGATCTCCTCCGGCGCGGGGATGTCGACCTCGTGATCGCGAGTGCCGATGTCCGGCCCTGGGACGTGCACGTCCTTCGCGAGGTGACGCAGCGACACGCCACCGAGCTGCTCGTTCTCCGAGAGGGGGGCTGGCCCGACGATCTCGCGGAGTGGCTCGAGGGCGCGCGCTCGCGACGTGCGCTGCACGTGCGGCGGACGAAGCTGCGTCCGGCGTCCGAACCTCGGCTTCCGATCGTGCTGTTCGATCCGTGACCCGCGCGGAGGACGCCTGCGCGGCATACGGAGTGCAACTTCCCCGTCGAAGGGAGCTTCGCAATGCGCAGCACGATCGTCGTGAGTGCCATGCTCGCGCTCGGCCCGCGGGCGCGAACAACTGGTGGGTCGAGTTCAGCATCTCCGGCAGCGTCGCGTCCGCCTCGCTCGAGGTCGTCGGCGGGGGCACGATCTCGCTCTCGACCCAGTGGGGCAAATGGGCGGGCTCGACGCCCAAGATCGCGACCGGAACGAGCGTCGTGCTCCGAGCGGTCGATACCAGCGGACGCGCGGCGCGCACGGCGCCGTTCCGCTACCTCGTCGATGCCGCTCCCACGACGTTCGGTGGCTTCCGGCTCGTGCGAAACGCGGACGGCAACGGGCTCCGCTTTGCCGACACGGCGGTGCGGGTCGAGCATCCGGAGAAGGTCCCTTCATCGCTGCGCACGCGGATCCGTCCCACGCCGCCACGTCGGCGCTGACGAAGAACCATGCGTATGCCTACCGCGCCCCGGCAATGAGCGCGACGCTGCTCGTGTTTCGCGCTCCGTGACGCAGCGACATCGCCTCCGGTCCCGCGATGCGCGAGCTCGCATCCTTCTGCCACACCCCACGCGACCGCCCCACAAACGCAGAACGCCCGAGTCCGTGGTCCCGGGCGTTCGTGCGATCGAGCGACGGTCCGTGTTCAGGCGCTCGACGGGACGGCGGCTTCCGTCTGCGAGAAGACGTCGTTCGCGGAGGCGGCCTTGTAGATCTGCTCCGCGCGCTTCTGCTCCTCGGCGTTCTCCGTGTGAACGGCGATGAGGAGATTGCCCTGACGAAGCTTGCCTTCGTAGCGCTTCGCTTCGATCTCGGGAATGCCCATGCCGACCATCGCCCCGGTCACGCCGCCGAGGGTGGCGCCCGCTGCGGCGCCGCTGAGGGCCGCGAGGAGCGGACCGGCCGCAATGAAGGGGCCAAGCCCGGGGATCGCGAGCGCGCCGATACCGGCGAGCAACCCGACCGTGCCGCCAAGGACGCCGCCGGCGCTCGCGCCTGCGACCGCGCCTTCGGGCGCCTTGGTGTTGTGCTCGTGCGCGAAGTCCTTCGTCCCCTTCTGATCGGGGAAGAGAACGGAGATGTCGTTGTCCGAGAAGCCGCTTTGCTGGAGCTGGGCGACGATCGTCTCGGCCTGCGGACGCGTCGACACGATGCACATGACTGCTTTTTTCATGGTCTGTTCCTCTTACTTTTTCACTTCGAGCTGATCGTCGACGAAGGTCACACCCTTCGTGGTCTTGGCAATGTTCTCGAGCGTCATGCGCTCTTCTTCCGACTTCACCGGGCCGCGCAAGGTCACCTTCGTGCCGATGGTCACGACCTTCGCGTTCTTGGCATCGAACGAGAGACCGTCCTTCGACATGATCGACTGACGGATCGCGGACGAGATCGCGAGCTCGTCTTTGCTGTTGCCCTGATCGACGGGCGTGACGGTGGGCTGACGATCACGCTCGTTGACCTGCGTGTTGTCGGCGTTCGTGGTGGTCGTGTCGCTGGCGTGCGGAGTGTCTTTGTCCTTGTTGCAGGCGCCAGCGCCCACGAGCGCGAGCGCGAGCGCGAGCGAAAGGATGGCAAATCGAGTGTTCATGAGTCCCCTCCATGGGTGCGCCGCCCGACGCAACATCCGCACCATCGCGGGCGCCGGGTGCTTGCGTCCCAGCGACGCGAAGTCGGAGCGCCAACCGCTGCTCCGGCCACTACTGGACCGGAGGCAACTCCGACTCTACGTCGCATCCATGAGCGAGAGGGAGCGGGCGCGCGAGCGGGACTTGGTCCTGGCTCCGAACGAATTTGCCTTCATTTCCGACGAGACGAAGGGAAACATCAATGTCTACGTCGGACCACACAAGACGAGCCTGGCCAACACGGACCAGCCCGTCGTCTTCACGGAGAACACGAAGCGCTTCGACCGCGTGACGCTGGAGGAGGCGATCAACGCCTTTGCCGTGGCGCCGGTCGGCTGGTACGTGCTCCTCAAGAACCCCGCGCGCGACGGCACGCACCCGAAGACCGGCGCCATCAACAACCTCGTCGAGCTCGAGGTCGGGCGGAAGCGCACCATCGCGGGCCCCGTCTCCTTCGCGCTGTGGCCCGGCCAGCTCGTCCGTGTCATCCAGGGCCACCACCTGCGCTCGAATCAGTACCTCGTCGTGCGCGTCTACGACGAGGACGCGGCGCGCGCGAACTGGGGGAACGCCGTCATCAAGACCGCGAGCGCCGACGGCGACCCCCAGCCGCCGCCGCTCCCGGACCTGACGATGGGGAATCTCCTCGTCATTCGCGGCACCGTCGTCTCCTTCTACATCCCGCCGACGGGCATCGAGGTGGTCCCGGACGAGAAAGGCAATTACGTCCGTGACGCGGTGACGCTCGAGCGCCTGGAATATGCCATCTTGCTCGACGAGAACGGCGACAAGAAATTCCTCCGCGGGCCGGCGGTCGTCTTTCCGAGCCCCACGGAGACCTTCGTGGAGCGCGGCGGGGTCCACAAGTTCCGCGCCATCGAGCTGAACGAGAACAGCGGCATCTACGTCAAGGTCATCGCGCCCTACATCGAGGAAGACGGCGCTCCGCGAAAGGTCGGCGATGAGGTCTTCATCACCGGCCGCGAGCAGATGATCTATTTCCCGCGGCCCGAGCACGCGATCGTTCGATATGGCGAGCAGACGATTCACCACGCGGTGGCGATCCCCGCGGGCGAGGCGCGCTACGTGCTCGACCGTCAGGCCGGACACGTCCGCCTCGAGCGCGGGCCGCAGATCTTCCTCCCGGACCCGCGCCGCGAGGTCATCGTGCGCCGCATCCTCGATCGCCGGCAGGTCGAGCTGTGGTTTCCGGGCAATCCCGTCGCGCTGAAGCACAACGAGAGCCTCGCCGCGCTGCGCGAGAACGGACATCGCGATCTCGTCCCCGAGACGAAACAGAATATTCCGGTGCCGCCGCCCGCGGAGCCGGCCGCCGCCAAGCCCCCGGCCTTCGTCGGCGACGACTTCGACCGCAAGCAGAGCTTCACGCAACCACGCACGATCGTCCTCGACACCCGCTACGACGGCGCGGTCTCCATCGCGCCCCACACGGGCTACGCGGTCGAGGTCGTGAGCAAGACGGGCATGCGCAAGGTCATCGTCTCGCCCGCCACCCACCTCCTCGAGTACGACGAGGTCCTCCAGGCGATGGAGCTCTCCACCGGCACGCCGAAGAGCGACGCCAAGGTCGAACGCACCGTCTACCTGCGTGTACTTTACAACAAGGTCTCCGACCTCATCGAGGCGGAGACGGCGGACCTCGTCTCGATCCGCATTCGCCTGTCGTACCGCGTGAATTTCGAGGGCGACCCGAGCCGGTGGTTCTCCGTCGAGAACTACGTCAAGTTCCTCACCGAGCACCTGCGCTCGCTCGTGCGCGCCGCCGTGAAGTCCCACCGCGTGCAGGAGCTGCATCCGCGCGTCGCGCCGCTCGTGCGGGACGTGGTGCTCGGCGTTCCCGGTGAAGGCGGCAAGCGCCCCGGCCGAGCGTTCGAGGAGAACGGCATGCGCGTCTACGACGTCGAGGTCCTCGATGTCGCGATCGGCGACGCGAAGATCGACGCCCTCCTGGTCGAGGCGCAGCACGCCGTGGTCGGCCAGACCTTGACCCTCGACGGCGAGAAGCGCCGCCTCGAGCTCGTGCGCGAGCGCGAGGCGATCGAGCGCGAGATCGCGGAGGTGCAGGCACGGACCGCGAAGCAGCGCAGCGAGCTCGCCATCGCGGCCATCGAGGGCGAGCACGCGGTCGAGAAGGCGCGCCTCTCGGCAAAGCAGGCGGAGCAGCAGGGCATCGACGCCGTCGCCCAGGCGGAGCGCGAGCGCCAGCGCGCCTCCAAGGCGGTGGAGATCGAGGGCAAGCAGGCGGAGCTCTCCCTCGACCTGCAGGAGATCGCGGCGCAGGTGCAGGCCGTCTCCGAGAAGGCCAAGGCGGTATCGCCTGACCTCATCGCGGCCCTCCAGGCCTTCGGAGATCGCGCGCTCGCGGAGCGCATGGCGGAGAGCATGGCGCCGCTCGCGATCCTCGGCGGCGAGAGCGTCCGCGACGTCCTCGCGCGCCTCCTCGCGGGCACGAAGGTCGCCGCGGTCCTCAAGAGCAACGGCGCCGCCGAGCATGCTCGTGACACCTGACGAGAGCGGCTCAGCGCGTCATCCGCCACCCGCGGCCAATGCCAAGAGCGACTTCAAGGAAGCGCCTCGTCGAAGGTGACGCACCAGTTGTAGAGCTTGAAGTCGTAGAGCGACCTGGTCTCGTCGGAGTCGCGCAGGTTGCCGCGCGCTCCCGTCTTTGGTCCACCGTCCGCGCCGGGCGTGCCGGTAAACGCATAACGGAGGCGCAGGTTGTTCCCGGTGGGCGCCTTGTCGAGCCTGATCGTCACCGTGTCCGGCCCCGCGACGTCGACGCTCTCGATGTTCGGTACCGGACCATCACCGGCGAGCTCGAAGCCAAAGTCGGCGGGATTCGTCACGAGCTCCGTATCGAGCTTCAGTGGCGGCACGGGGACGAGGAACTTCACGGTGATGGTCGCGCCATTCCGCGTCACCGAGATAGGACGCAGGGGCTCCCACTTCTTCCCGCGGAGCACGATCTGGCGATACGCCTTCGCGTAGTACTCGCCCATGTGCCGGTAGCCTCGGTTCGTGAGGTGAACGCCGTCGGCGACGTACTCGACCTGATACTTCGGACCGACCAGGACCGTCTTCCCGTTGCTGGCAACGTGCTCGGCGAGCTGGTCGATCGGAATCCGCGACGTCGACGAGAATGGCGCCGGCGCCCCGCCGGGCTGATACCGAGTCCAGCTATGCATCTGCGTATGCAACATGGGAATCGGCTCCGTCTGCCCGGTCATGGCCTTGACGTCGGCTTCGTAGTTGGCCTGCCATTCGGCGATATTCGCGCGGTAGTTCTTGTTCTGCTGAACGTGGTCCGTCTCGCCGTGGACGTTGGTCACCATGCGCACGACGATCGTCTTGCCCTGTGCCTTCGCGAGCTCGACCGCCGCTTTCGCCTGCGCCATGCCGTTCGCGTACGGCGGCTCGCCCTTCTTCAGCTTGGCGTAGGGCTGCCCGCCGACGCCGTGGGCGCTCAGGAGCAGCACGTGCGATAGGCCGAAGCTCGTCCTCGCGTCGTCGCTAATGTGATTGACGAGCGCGGAAGACATCGTCTCGTTGCCCTTCTCGACGAGGGGCACGAAGCTCGTGAGGTTGGCGTTACCGGCGATGACACCGGTGTTCCACATCAGGTTACCGTCCGGCTGCGCCGTCGAGAGGACGGGCGACCCCTGCGCTCCGACGGAGAGGCTCTGGCCGGTGGAGAGGATGTAATTGATGTCGTAGGCCTTGAAGGACACGGCGAGCCCGCCGTCGTCCGCCGCCCCCGCGTCATCCGGCCCTCCCGAGCTCGAGGTCCCCCCCGACGACGTCGACCCGCTGCTCCCGCCGGACGACGTCGACCCGTTCGACGCGCCGCCCGTGCTCGAGCCGCCCGACGCGCTCGAGCCCGCCTTGTCGTCGCCGCCACAGGCAGAGGCAACCCCGCCCATCATCAGCACCGGCAGGACCACGACCTTCGTGAATCGCATGAGGAGACGATACCATCCGGTATCGCGCCAGACGGCGCTGTCCGACACCAGCGCGGAGCCGGCTCAGCGCTGGACGTCGGTGGCGGCGGCGGCGGAGTTGATGTTGTCGATGCCGCCCTGGGCTCCGTCGACGAAGTCCCACGAGAGCTGGGCCCAGCCCTGCCAGCCCCACTCCTCGCCCCAGGAGTTGAGGAACCAGAGGCCGTTCTGGTCATAGGCGAAGACGGTGACCGCGTGCCCGCCCGTGGACTGCTCACCCGGCATCGGCTGATCGACGAGCCAGTTCTCCTGGCTCGCGTTGAAGATCGCGTTGTACGTCTGCATGCCGATCACGACCGGGACACCGGCCGCGAGGTATTGCGCGATCGCGAGCGCCTTGCTGCCCGAGAGGTCGAGGACGTCATACGACGCGACGCGGTGCGCGGCGGCGTCGTTGGCCGCGGCCTGGGTGGGCTGGGTCACGCAGTCGAGCCGAGACTGCATGGGCTGATAAGCCGTGTCGGACGGGATACCGAAGTTGCGCAGGATATCCATGTTGTCCTCGATGAACGTCCCGTGGTTGGCGCAGTCGCCCTCCGCTTGAAGCGAATAGAGGAACATCGGCGCGTACGGCGCGCCCGGCATGCCCACCGTCTTCGCCCACCACCCCATGAGGGCATAGCCCGTGGCGAAGGTCCCGCAGGCCGAGGTGTTCCCCTGGTTGGCGGCGGCCGGCGCGTTGCCGGTCAGGTCGACCGACGGCGGGAGCTCGTTCGCGTCTGCCTGCACGCGCAGGCTGGAGCGCTTCGCGGCCTTGGCCTTGCCCGGCGGCGACGTGAGGAGACCGGTGGGATACTTCTTCTTCGGAGCCTCGTGCGACGCGCGGTATACGCGCCGGTGCGTGCCGCCGACCGCGCTCGGCCCGACCGCCTCGTCACCGTCCGTCGCCTTCTTCATGGGCGCGCGCTTCGTCGTGGTCTTGTCGCTGACCGACTCGTCATCCCCCGCGCGTGACAGCGACGAGGGCGACGCCTCGGAGCACGCGACGAGAGAGAGAGAGGTCGCGACGAAGAGGGCGAGTGCGATTCGTGATGAATGCATGCATCACGATGCAGCAACCGCCGGACCACCGCCGGCGAGCCTCCTTCGGGGTGCCTGCTCGTTCCAGATTCCAGGCGTGTCGCCAAATGGCAGCTCCGCGCCCGTGCAAGTGGGCGACTTCACGTCGGGAAGGGCGCGCGCTCGATCGTCGCGCGGCGTGACCTCACCACCCCATGATCAGGCCGATACCGACAGCGGAGTACGAGAGCACACATGCCCCAGAGCCCCTTGCGAGGTGGCTCAGATGTCGCCCGGGCTGAACTTCTCTTCGAGCTTGCTGGCGGCGAGCGAGCCATCGCTTCCGAACGTGAGCGTGAGCTCGAGGACGTAGTGGTCCTGCATCCCCGGATGCTTGCAGTCGAGGACCGTCCGGCGGTCGCCGAAGTCGAGCGCGATCGCGAGCGTCTTCCCGGCCTGCGCGGCGGGCGCGCCCTTCAGCACGACGTCGAGCTCGCGCTCGCTGACGTGCTCGACGCGATCCACCTGGGCGGCGGGGCTCGCGACGGGCGCGTCGAAGTACTTCGCCGGGAGGTCGGCCCCGCGCCCCGTGCCGCGCTCCCAGGTGATGCGAACCCGGGTCCCGTCGCCGTCGGGCGCGACCGGCCCGGAGATGACCGGGCTCGTCATGTTCTGACCGCCGGAGCAGGTGTCCGAGCCGGACGAGCCGGACGAGCCGGACGTCGGATTGCCGGAGCTCGAGCTGGAGGTGGAGTCGTCGGAGCAGGCGACCATCAGGACGAGTGCTCCCCGGAGCGCAAGACGACGCATGTTCGACCAGAGCCTAGCCGGAAGGAGCGGACCGAGGTATCCCGGCGCCGTGCGAGCGCCGTACGTGTCTTCGATCTTCCTCCTCGTGGTCGCGGCCTGTCAGAGACCGCACGTGCCGGCGGCGGTGGCACCGGCGAGCGCGACGCCGAGCGCGAGCCCGCCACCAGCCGTCGACGACGCGCGCGTCCGGCAGCTCGTCGCGCGCCTCGATCTGGAGGCCTACAAGGCGACGATCAAAGGGCTCACCCGATTCGGAGATCGGCGCCAGGGAACGGAGCGCAACCGCCGCGCGATCGACTGGATCGAGGCCCAGCTCCGAGACCATGGATGCGCGGAGGTCCGCCGCCTCGACTACGTCTTCCGGGACGCGCCGCGCGCCAGGACGCCCGCGCGGTCGACGGCGGCCGGCGGAGGCACGCTCCGCGGGGTCGTCGCGCCCACCGGGGTGAACACCGATCCGGAGCGCCAGCCCGACCCCGCCGTCCGGGCGCTCGACCTCGAGCCCTCCGCGCCCGGCCCGCGTCAGGAGGTCTACTGCACCAAGATCGGCGCGACACACCCGGACGAGATGTACATCGTCGGCGCGCACATGGACGGTCACGGCTTCGGCGAGGCGGCGAACGACGACGGCTCCGGCACGGCGATCGTGATGGAGCTCGCGCGCATCTTCAGCGCGCCGGACGTGAAGACGGAGCGCTCGATCCGGTTCATTCTGTGGAACAACGAGGAGACCGGCCTCGATGGGAGTCGCGCCTACGTCGAGCAGCGCGCCCCGCTCCAGGGCAAGGAGGATCCGCCAGGCTCGAGGCGATATCCGGAGCCGCGCTGGCTCGGGATGATCCAGCACGACATGATGCTCTTCGATCACGGAATGCCCCGCCCCGACGGCACTCTCGATCCCGACCAGCGGCGCGAGGCGGACGTGAATATCGAATTCCAGGCCGACTCCCGGCTAGCGGCCGAGTCCGCGAAGCTCGCGTGGCATTTCCATCGCGCGAACGAGAAATTCGCGACCGATTATCCGGCGCAAGTCGGTAATCACATGACGAATACCGACTCGACGCCCTTCATGGACGTCACGCCGTCCATCAGCTTGCGGGAGAACGAGCGCGGCACGCAGATCGGCGCAGGGTGGGACCCGCACTGGCATCAACCGACGGACGTCTTCGAAGCCTTCTCCGATCGGGACTTCCGCCTCGGCCTGAACGCCGCGCAGACGACGCTGGCGGCGGTCGCCCTCCTCGCGGGGGTCTCGCGCTGATCGACTCGGCCCTCGTCGCCTGCCTCTCGGATTCTCCGAACGGAGCACAGAACCGTGGCAGACTGTGCTCATGCTTCGAAGCGCGCTCGTCCTCGGGATCTCGCTCCTCATGGCCTGCTCCAGCGACTCGACCGATTCGACGTCGTCGAGCTCCTCGAGCTCCTCCGGCGGCGCGTCGAGCTCCTCCGGGTCGACGGCGTGCGCGCCCGCGCTCGGCGCGGCACCAGCCGGTTGTCCAGCATCGGAAGACGCCGAGAGCGCGTTCAACAAGGTGCAGTCGACGTGCGCGATCCTCGACGGCGATCTCGACGTCACGAACGCCGACAGCCCGACGCTCAAGGCGGACGCCAAGGCCAAGGCGTGCGCGAGCTGCGACTGCCGCAAGGCGATCTACGCCTACGAGACGGCGTACCAGGCATGCAAGGATACGTCGGAAGCCGCGAATACCGCGCTCGCGAAGAACCTCTTCGATCTCGCGAGCGCGTGCAAGTAGCGCGACGATCCGCCACGAGACGCCCGTGACGCTTTGCCTCGGCGCGTCACTCCGGTCGGGCGGTCGCCGGTGCGCGGCTGCTCGGGGGAACGTCCGGGTCCGACGAGAGCATTCCGAGCGTGACGAGGTCGATGAGCGAAGCGCCGATGGCTCCGAGCGCCTCTCTCTCCTGCGTGAGCTCGGGATGACGGCGGAGAGCGCGAGCGCGTGATTTGGTCGACATGGTGCCCGCCGTCGAGCAACCGCCATGCCGGGCGCGATCAAGGAGCGCGCCGCGTGGAGACGACGCGCGCGCCCTCCGCGCTCGAGCTCGCGAAGCCGCCCGTGACGTAGACGCGGCCGGACGGCGAGGACGCGATGGCCCAGCCGCCCTGGCTGCCTTCGAAGCGCGCGGCCGCGGCGAAGGCGCCGACGTGGCCGCGCCCGTCGACCGGCGCCGTCGCGACCCTCCCGTGGTCGCCGACGAGGACGAAAGCGTCGCACGTCCCCGCCAGCCCGACGGTCTCGCTCGCCGAGAGCGCCGACGGATCGAACGGCCACGCCGTGTTGCGGACGAACGCCGAGGCGGGGGCGCCGGCCTCGACGCTCGAGAGCCGGATGCCGTAGAGCGCGCGAGACGACCGATCGTTGTAGGTGCCCGTATCGAAGAAGAAGAGCGTCCCGCCCGCGACGCCCACGTCACCCGAGTAAGACTCGCCGAAGGGCGCATCGATGGAGGCCCATGGTCCGACCACGCCGCCCCCCGCCGCGTCCACATCGGCGAAGACGACCGCGCGCGACCCTTGCGTGAAGTAGAGAGCGTCGCTCGATCCGCCCGCCACGATGAGGCGGCGCCGCGCGGCGTCCACGAAGAGCCCATGATAGCCGCGCGGCAACGGAAGCTTGGGCTCCGCGCGGAGGGCGCCGAGCGTGCCGTCGGCGTTGATCGGATACGAGACCACGTCGGCGGCGAACGCCCGACCCTCGCGCGCCTCGCCGCCCGCCACGTAGAGACGATCGCCGAGCACGGCCATCGCGTGATGAACGGTCGGGCCGGCGAGCGTTCCCGCCTGACGAAAGCCCGAGACCGCGCCCGTCACGGGGTCGAGATCGGCGACGGAGACGACGTCCATCTTTTCGAGCGTCGCCGAACCGTTGGGACCCCGCTCAATCGCCTTGAGTCCGCCGGAGATGAAGAGGTGTCGGTCGTCCGCCGCGGCCGCGTGATAGTAGAGATCCGACGGCATCGGAGACTCCTCTCGCCACGCGTCGAGCCCGCCCGCCGCCGCCGATGGCGCAGGCGGCTTCTCCACGCAAGCGCCGCCCTTGCACATGCAGAGCATGGCCGACTTCGAGGGAGTGTCGCTGACGTACACCGTCCGGTCCTGACAGACCTCGCCGTCGCTGCATTGCCCATCGTCACAGAGGCGATGGCAGAGCTGATCTCCGGACTCTTGCCCGGCGCATGGCGCGCCGGGAGCGCAGAGGAGATCGTAGCGCACGCTGTCGGCGATCTCGCCGAAGTCGCAGCTCCCGCGACGCAGCGACGAAGCCCGCGGCGGCGCGATCGCCGTCGCGAGGAGCGCGCCGCACGTGGCGGGGAGCTCCGCCGGTGTCAGCGGGCTCCATGCGGGCACGTTGGGCGGCGCCTTCTGTCCTCCCGTGCTCGCGTCATCGTCCCCGGACCCGCAACCGCCGAAGGTTCCCCCCGCGACGAGCGCCACGACC
This sequence comes from Labilithrix sp., assembly GCA_046351255.1. GTDB lineage: Bacteria > Myxococcota_A > Polyangia > Polyangiales > Polyangiaceae > Labilithrix. Next base: position 211,760 of record JAXLYU010000014.1, on the reverse strand, counting down.
ATCCCCCACGCCCGGCGTTGCCCCGTTCCCACCCCGGAGGTGTAGCGCACCGGTCGGCGAGTTTCTCCTTCTCGTCAGCCGCCCGCGCCACCACCCCGCGGCACCAAGCCCCCTTCACCCCCGACTCTTCGAGATCCGCGAGAACGCCGTCTCGAAGGTCCCGGTGACGACGACGGCGCCGTCACGCAGGATCGGTCGGCCGAGCGCGAGCACCTCTCTCGGACGGCCGCCGTCATCGAGCACGACCAGATCGGCGTCGGCGCCCACCGCGATCCGGCCTTTGCGTCCGAGCCTCAAGACCTCGGCCGCGTTGCGCGTGAACACGGGCAGGACGTCGCCGAGCGCGGCGCCGCGGGCGAGGAGCGTGGCGAACGTGTCGAAGAGCGCCGCCGGGCGGCCGATATCCATCGCCGAGAGCCGACCGCTCGCATCGAACCTGGGCAAGCAGCCGCCGCCATCGGAGCTGCACGTGAGCAGGTGGCGGGGCGCGTCGCTCGCGAGGTAGCGCGTGATGGCGTCGGCGGCGTCGTACGCGTCCTCGCCGTCCTCGACGGGAAACGCGGTCACGTCGATGGGCATCCCCCGCCGCGCGAGCTCGAGCGCCTCCGCGAAGAGCGCGGTCTTGCGGTTCACGTGCGTGGGATAGAACGTGGCGGCGGGGAGCTCGGTCTCGTCGAGCGCACGGCGCACGAGCGAGAGCCCGCGCGGCCCATCGCCGAGGTGCAGATGCAGGAGCCCGGCCTTGCCGCTCATCATGCCGGCGACGTGGCAGTCCGCGGCGAGCCGCGCGATCTCGTCGAACGTGGGCTGCGAAGAGCGGTGGTCGCTGATGGCGAGCTCCCCTACCCCGATGATGGGATCGACATAGACGATGTCCCGTCGCACATCGCCGGTGAGCGTGATCGGCGGCACCTCGTAGCTCCCGGTCCAGCACCAGGCCGAGAGCCCTTCCTCGCGCAGCGCCTGGACGGCGGACACGAGCGCGGCGACGGTCCGCGTGGTCCCGTCGGTGCCGAGCACGCCGATGGCGGTGGTGACGCCCGCCTCCGCGAGCACGCGAAAGGGGAGCCGTGGCACGCGCGAGGCCGGTCCGGACTCGCCGCCGCCGCCGGTGAGGTGGACGTGCGCGTCGACGAACCCCGGCACGAGCCGCTGTCCCGCCACATCGAGCGTGGCCATGCCCGCGACGCCGACGCTCGGCAGCTCCCCGATGCGCTCCTCGATGGCGAGCACGCGCCCGCCGCCGACGAGCACGTCGCGCCGTCCGAGCGGCTCCGGCGCATGGACATCGGCATTCCGCAAAAGAAGAAGAGGGTCGGCCATGCGTGAACGCCCCTCTAGCGCATCGGCCCTCCGAAGACGACACCCTGAAGCGCCCGCCAGGAGCGGCCGCGCCCTCGATTTTCAGGGACGGCGCGTGGGAGCCGGGAGCTCCGTGCCGCCCGCGCGGACCGCGTTCGCGATGGCGAGCGAGAGGTCCTTCTCCGCGCGCTCGCACGAGGTCTTGTCACCGCTGCACGCCTTCTCGAGCGCGCCCTGGCTCGTCTTCACCGCCGCCGACGCGAGGAGCGCGCCGCGCGTGGCCTCCTCGAGCTTCGCCCACCGCATGAGCGCTTGCTTGGGGGCCGGCGGGCGCTTGGCCGTCACCTCACCCTCCTGCACCGAGACGCACGTGCCGTCCCAGCGGAGGACGTCGAAGCTAGCGCCCGCGCTCGTGACCACGATGCCGTTCGCGCCGCTCGGCGCCGCGTGGCGCGTGAGCACGAGCACCTCCTCGTCGAACGCGAGCTTCGTGCGGCTCGTGAAGCCTCCGCTCGCGCTCCACGCCTCGACGTCGCCGGAGAGCCACACTCGCGTCCACGGGGTGCCCTTCGCGAAGAGCCACAGCGTGACGTCGGGGTACGAGCCGGTGCAGAGCTTCTTCACGAAGTCCTCCGGCACGAGGCAGGCCTTCACGTCATTGATCGGCTGCTCGCCGCCACAGGAGGTGGGGATCGGCTCGGGCTCCGCCGCTTCTGCGGCGGCGGTGGCCGTGGCCGTGGCCGTGGCCTCCTCCCCCGTCGCGGCCGCGCTCGACGGAGAGGTCTTCTCCACCGGGGACGCGACGGCCGGGCCGGATGAGCCGTTCAGCGCCGCACAGCCGGCCGCGAGCAGGCCTACGATCGCGAGTCCGATGCGCTTCATATCGAGCCCCCCTGGTTGACCGCCGGTATAGAACAGCCCCGCCCCGGCGTCGCCAGGGAAAGTGGGCGTTCCGCGGGCGCTCCCCGGGCCGTTCGCCCCATGTTTCTGGCTCGAAACCGTCACTGGGCCTTGACGAGGACAGCGACCCGGGAGACGTGTTAGCGAAGCGCGTTTCGGTGTTCGCAACGAGCCGTAACCGCTAGATCACGAGACGAGAGCAATCGAATGCCAGCAAAGGTAGAGCCGGACAAGAAGCGCGGATTCATCGTCCCCATCGGCGGCGCCGAGGACAAGGACGGGCCGTCCGATATTCTGCGTCGCTTCCTCGAGGTCTCCGGCGGCAAGGGCTCGCGCATCGTCGTGATCCCCACCGCCTCCAAGCTCGAGGACACCGGGCGCCGCTACGAGAAGCTCTTTCGCAAGCTCGGCGCCGACGAGGCGAAGGCGCTCCCGCTCTTCAAGCGCGACGACTGCACGCGCGACGAGTGGCTGACGTACATCAGCGAGGCGGACGGCATCTTCGTCACCGGCGGCAACCAGCTCCGCCTCTCCACCATCATCGGCGGGACGCCCATGGCCAAGGCGATCCGGCGCGCGAACGCGCGCGGCGCGACCGTCGGCGGTACGAGCGCCGGTGCCGCCATCCTCAGCGAGCACATGATCGCGTACGGCGAGGAGGGGCACACGCCGAAGGCGGGCAAGGTGTCGCTCGCGCCCGGGTTCGGGCTCACCAACCGCATCATGATCGACCAGCACTTCCGCCAGCGCGATCGCCTCGGCCGCCTGCTCACCGCGCTCGCGTACAACCCGTTCGCGGTCGGCGTCGGGCTCGACGAGGACACCGCCGCCTTCATCGATCACGCGCGCAAGCTCACCGTCGTCGGCACCGGCGCGCTCACCATCGTCGACGCATCGGAGCTGACGCACTCGTCGATCGCCGAGACGAAAGAGGGGCGCCCCGTGAGCCTCACCAACATTCGCCTGCACGTCCTCACCGCAGGCGGCACCTTCGACCTCGAGACGCGCCGCGCAAGCGCACCTTCCGAAAGCTAGGAGAGAGATGGAGCTGCTCGAACGCCGCGTCTACCGAGGTCCCAGCCTCTACGCGCACTTCCCCGTCATGCGCCTCACGGTCGACCTTGGAAAGCTCGAGGACTGGCCGAGCGCGAAGATCCCCGGCTTCAACGCCGCGCTCACCACCGCGCTTCCGAGCCTGAAGTCGCACACGTGCAGCGTCGGCGTCGAGGGCGGCTTCCTCCAGCGCCTCGAGGAAGGCACCTGGCTCGGGCACGTCCTCGAGCACGTCGCGATCGAGCTCCAGCAGCTCACGGGCGCGCAGGTCACCTTCGGCAAGACGCGGAGCGAGGGCACCAAGGGCCGCTACCACGTGGTCTACGAGTACGAGGAAGAGCGCGTCGGAGAGGCGGCGGCCGATCTCGCGCTGAAGCTGCTGCACCACCTGCTCCCCGCCGATCTCCGGCCCGCCGTGAACGCGGAGGCGACGGAGAAGGAAGAGCCCTTCGATTTCAAGACCGAGCTCGTCGAGCTCATCGACTACGCGCAGCGGCGTCAGCTCGGCCCGTCCACGGGCTCGCTCGTCCGCGCCGCAGAGGCCCGCGGCATCCCGTGGCTCCGCCTCAACGACTACAGCCTCGTCCAGTTCGGACACGGCAAGTACCAGAAGCGCATCCAGGCCACGGTCACGTCCGAGACGCGCCACATCGCAGTGTCGATCGCCTCCGACAAGGAAGAGACGAACCACATCCTCGGCGACCTCGGCCTGCCCGTGCCGCGCCAGCGCCTCGTGCGCTCGCCCGAGGGCGCGGTCGCCGCCGCGAAGCGCCTCGGCTTCCCCGTCGTGGTGAAGCCGCTCGACGCGAACCACGGCCGGGGCGTCTCGCTCGATCTGAAGACCGAGGACGAGGTGAAGGTCGCGTTCGAGAAGGCCCGAGAGCACGCGCGCAGCGTGGTCGTGGAGAACTTCCTCGCCGGCTTCGATCACCGCATGCTCGTCATCGGCGGCGATCTCGTCGCGGTCGCGAAGCGCGTGCCGGGCCACGTCGTCGGCGACGGCAAGCACACGATCGCGGAGCTGGTCGACATCGTGAACCAGGATCCGCGTCGCGGCATCGGGCACGAGAAGGTCCTCACGCGCCTCGAGCTCGACGAGCAGGCGGCGCGCCTCATGGCGAAGGCGGGCGTCACGAAGGAGACCGTGCTCCCCGACGGCGAGCGCCTCTTCCTGCGCGGCACCGGTAACCTCTCGACGGGCGGCACCGCGATCGACCTCACCGACTCCGTCCACCCCGACAACCGCGAGATGGCGATCCGCGCCGCGAAGGCGATTGGCCTCGACGTGTGCGGCGTCGACTTCATCACCTCCGACATCACGCAGAGCTATCGCGAGGTCGGCGGTGGCATCTGCGAGGTGAACGCGGCCCCCGGCTTCCGCATGCACGTGGCGCCCACCGAAGGAAAGCCGCGTGACGTGGCCGCGCCCGTCATGGACATGCTGTTCCCGCCAGGGACGCCGTCACGCATCCCGATCGCCGCCATCACGGGCACGAACGGCAAGACGACGACCGCGCGCATGCTCGCGCACATCCAGAAGATGAACGGCCACACCGTCGGCCTCACCACGACCGACGGCGTCTACATCGACGGCGAGCGCACCGTGACCGGTGACATGACCGGCCCCGCGTCCGCACAGATCGTCCTTCGCGATCCGTCCGTCAGCCTCGCCGTCCTCGAGACCGCGCGCGGCGGCCTGCTCCGCGCGGGCATGGGCTATCGCAAGTGCGATGTCGGCGCGGTCCTCAACGTCCAGGCCGATCACCTCGGCGATCGCGGCGTCGAGACGATCGAGCAGCTCGCGGAGGTGAAGCGCATCGTGGTGGAGGTCGCCACCGACTGCGCCGTGCTCAACGCGGACGACATCCAGTGCCTCCGCATGGCAGACCACACGGAGGCGGAGCGCATCGCGTACGTCACCATGAACCCGCGGCACGACCTCGTGCGCAAGCACATCCGCGCGGGCGGCCTCGCCGTCGTCCTCGAGGAGGGCATCAACGGGCACATGATCACGCTCTACGACAAGGGCGCGCTCACGCCCCTGCTCTGGACGCACCTCATCCCGGCCACCATCGAGGGCAAGGCGATGCACAACGTGCAGAATGCACTCTTCGCGGCGGCCATGGCCTACGCGATGGGCGTTCGCATCGAGAACATCCGCCAGGGCCTCCGCACCTTCGACAACTCGTATTTCCAGGTGCCGGGGCGCACGAACGTGTTCAACGATCACCCGTTCAAGGTGGTCCTCGATTACGGACACAACGCGCCCGCGGTGCAGGCCATGGTCGACCTCGTGCAGCGCCTCGAGTGCAGCGGCCGGCGCATCTGCGTCGTCGCCGGCCCTGGCGATCGCCGCGACGAGGACATCCGCAACATCGCGCGCGCGGTGGCTCGTGGTCCCTTCGATCACGTCATCGTGCGCCGCGACGACGATCCGCGCGGGCGCCAGCCCGACGAGGTGCCGAAGATGCTCCACGACGAGCTCGTCGCGAGCGGCTTCCCGAAGGAGAAGATCCAGATGGTGGTGGAGGAGCCGGCCGCGATCGACGCCGCGCTCCGCATGGCCCGCCGCGGCGACCTCCTCCTCCTCTTCGCGGACAAGGTCTCTCGCTCCTGGAAGCAGGTCATCTACTTCAAGCCCGACAGTCACGAGGGCTCCACGCCTCCGCCCGCGCCCTCACACGCGGCGGTGCCGGCGGCGCGCGGCTCCTCGGTCGCGGTCGGTGAGGTCATGCTCGACGGCGCCACCGTCATCCAGGACGAGCGCGGCGTGCGCATCGCGAGGGAGAGCGACGACTGAGGTATCTGGAGACCGCGCGCCGGCTCACGGGGCCGAACTTCCTCGCGGGGCATCCGCTCGTTCAAGTCGAGCTCGAGCTCGATCCGGGAGAAGAGCCCGCGCGCGCGCGCGAGCTGTACCTCGCCGAGCTGGCACGGATGCGGGAGGCCTTCGGGTTTCCGCCCGCCGTCTCCGGCCTCCTCCAGCGCCCGCATCACGGCGGGATCGTGATCGCGTACGTCGAGCCGATCGACGTGATGCTCGCGTGCACGGAGATGACGGAGTGGGCGGCGATGAGCGCCTGCGCGCGCATGTCCGGCGCGGCGCCGCTCGAGCTCGAGCCGAAGCGGACCGAGATCGACGCGATCCTCGCGCGCGATCGCAGCCCAGGCCTGCGGCGCCTCGAGGCGGAGGCGCGCGCGCGCGATCTGCCCTTCTTGTGGGACGACGAGGAGGTCAGCGTCGGCTATGGGACCGGCTCCTCCGCGACGTGGCCGCGCCACGCCGTGCCGGACGTCGCCGAGGTGCCGTGGGATCGACTCGGTCGCGTCCCGATCGCCCTCGTCACGGGCACGAACGGGAAGACGACCTCGACGCGCTGGCTCGCGCGCGTGGCGATGGAGGCCGGCCGGACCGTCGGCGTGACGTCGAGCGACGCGATCGCGATCGGCGGCCAGGTCATCTCCGCCGGCGACTGGACGGGACCGCAGGCGGCGCGCGTCGTCCTGCGCCGGACCGACGTGGACCTCGCCGTGCTCGAGACGGCGCGTGGCGGGATCCTCCGGCGCGGGCTCGCGATCGATCGCTGCGACGTCGCGCTCATGACGAACATCAGCGACGACCACCTCGGCTCCTACGGCATCGACGATCTCGACGCGATGACGAACGTGAAGGCCGTGATCGCGGAGGCGGCGAAGGCGGTCGTGCTGAACGCGGCGGATCCGCGCCTCGCCGCGCTCGCGAAGCGCTTCGCGGATCGACGCGTGCTCCTCTATGCCGATCTCGACACCGCCCCCGAGGCGCGCGCCGTCGTCGAGGGCCACCGCGGACACCGCGGCGAGTCCGTGGTGGCCGAGAACGGCCGCATCCGGCGCGGTGAGATCGAGCTCGGTCAGGTCGACGAGATCCCCCTCACCTTTCGCGGCGCGGCGCGCTTCAACGTCGCGAACGCGCTCGGCGTCGCGGCGGCGGCGACCGCGCTCGGCCTACCGGACGACGCCATCCGTCGCGCGCTCACCGGCTTCACGACGGCGGAGAACCCGCGCCGCACCGCGCTCGCGGAGAAGAACGGCGTCCGCGTGCTCCTCGATTTCGGGCACAACCCCGACGGCATTCGCGCCGTGATGGGGCTCGTACGCCAGCTCCGCGGCGCAGGACGCCTCTTCGTCTGCCTCGGCAGCGCGGGAGATCGCACGGACCACGAGCTCGACGAGATGGCGCGCCATGTCGTCGAGGCGCAGCCCAGGAGCGTGATCCTGCGCGAGATGCCGGACTATCTCCGCGGCCGCGCCCTCGGCGACGTCACCGCGTTCTTTCGCGGCGCGTTCGCCCGCCGAGGCTTCACGGAGCTACGCGCGGCCGACTCCGAGGTCGACTCTCTACGCGTCGCGCTGTCCGAGGCGGAGCCGGGCGACTTCGTGATCCTGCTCGTTCACCTCGATCACGACGCGGTGGCGGCCTACATCGCGTCTTAGCCTCGTGATACACCCGGCTCATGGCGACGAAGATCTATCGCGTCACGCGGAGCACCGGTTCGAAGCTGGATGAAGCACGCCTGGCTGCGATCGGCCGAGCGCTCGGCGTGAAGCCGAGCGCCGAGCCCGTGGAGAGGCTTCGTCTTGGCTGGGCCGCTTACGTCGACACGATCGCGTCGAAGGACGACCTGAAGGCGGCCTTGGAGCGGAAGCTGCCGGACGACTACCTGGCCTGGCGCGCGCTGCATGACGGGGGCGAAGGCGATCTCGGCGGCGGGCCGTTTCCGTGGGGTGTGCTCTCACTCGCAAGGTCGGCGCAGGCGATGCATCGTCAGAAGGACCTCGCGAAGATGATGAAGGGCTACCGCGTCGAGGACGACGACGAGCGCGTGCGTCCGGTCTTCTGGGACAAGGGCTGGTTCCCCTCCTCGGACAGCGGCGGCGGTGACTACAAGTGCCTCGATCTCGCGCCGACGAAGGCGGGCGTGAAGGGTTAGGTGATCGACTGGCCTCACGATGACAACCGCCGCGCGGTGGAAGCCCCGTGCTTCTCGGCGTGGGTCGAGAGGCTCGTCGATGCGCTGCAGCGCGAGCACGTTCCGCCAAGGAGGGCACCAACCAAGGCGGTCGAGCTGGTCCGTGGGGCCACGAATGGGCGTATGCTCGGCGCGCGGGGTAACGATGAGAGGTCGAATAGCGATCGTCCTGGTCATGACGGGTTGCGCGGCGATGAACGAGGCGGCGCAGAGCCTGAACAAGCCAATGCAAACGCCCGGCTCTCCGCCGAACAGCTCGAATCCGACGTCCAGCGCGCCGGCGGAGAGCGCGTCCGGGTCGGCCGCGCCGGCGAGCGCGTCCGTGTCGACGTCCGCGTCCGCGCCTGCGCCGGCCCCCGCGCCTGCGCCGACCGCCGTCGTCATCAACGGCAAGACGCTCGACGACGCGGAGATGAAGGAGCTCGCCGCGATGCTCGGCACACGTCCGGTGCCCGGGAATTACTGGTACGACGCGCGCTCCGGCCTCTACGGCCTCGTCGGCCATGGCGCCGGTGGCGTGGCCAAGGCCGGCCTCAACGCCGCGCCGCTCGCGCGCGATGCCTCGAACGGTGACACGTCGATCCTCGTCAACGGGCGCGAGATCACGCGCGTGGAGCGTGACTACCTGATCCGCATCTTCGGCGGCGATCCGGGCAACGTCTATCAGTACGTCGGCGCCTACGACCTCGACGCGAAGGGGAACCTGAGCAAGAACGGCGCTCCGCTCGGAAACGTCGTGCAGCGCGCAAAGGCCGCGCAATCGCAGTCCGTGAACACGTGGCAGACGAAGAGCGGCGCGAGCGGGGGGAGCGGCCCGGGCTGCAGCTGGGTGTCCATCCCCAACTCGACCACGGGCACCAGCACGTCCGTCATGTCAGGGTGTGACTGACCCAGCCGCGCCCCGGGCTCGGCGGCTCGTGGTCGGGGCGCGGTCGTCACATCACGGCGGGCAGAGGCCGGTGCCCCCAGTGCAGCTACCAGTCTTGCAGAGGTTGCCCGCGCAGCACGCCTGGCCCGGGCCTCCGCACGCGACGCACGAGGAGGGATTGCCTCCGCCGCCGCGGCAGACGAAGCCTGCGCCGCAGAAGTCACCATCGCCTTGCGACGGGCAGCAGCGCTGGCCGCTGCCGCCACACGCGAGGCAGACGTTGTTGTTACCGCAGCGCGTGAACGGCGCCGTGCACTCGACGTCGCCCCCGCAGCACGGCTCGCCGAAGCCGCCGCACGCGCCGCAGCCGCCGTTCGAGCAGGTGCCGAGGGCGCCGGGGCACGCGGCGCCCGAGGCGATGCAGCGGTTCGTGTCCTGGTTGCAGCAGCCGCCGCCGTTGCAGGCGGACCCGCCGCAGCACGGTTCGCCCGGAGCGCCGCAGGACGCGCACTTTCCGTTGTCGCCGCAGGTCAGGCCCGGACCCGTGCAGAAGTCGGCCGCGTTGTTCGCGCCGCCGGGGCAGCAGTTCTGACCTGCCGCGCCACACTGGTTGCCCGCGCCGCCGCCCGTGGAGCAGCTGCCGCTCGAGCAGGTGCCGAGCGCACCGCCGCAGGTCGTGCCGGTGCCCACGCACTTGCCCGCCACGCAACAGGACGTGGCCGTCGTACACGCGCCGCCTCCACAGCACGCCTGACCATCGACACCACACGCGGTGGCCGTGCCCGCATTGCAGACGTTCGCCGTGCCGGGGATCGATTCGCCCGACGCGTAGCAGACACCGCCGCTGCAGCAGCCGCCGCCGCCGCACGTGTCGCCCGGACAGCACGCCTCGTGGGCCGCGCCGCAGACGGAGCACTTGCCGCCCGTGCACGCGCCGCCGAAGGAGCACGTGGAGGCAGCGGTCACGCAGTGATCGTTGGCCGGGTCGCAGCAGCCGCCCCCGCCGCACGTCGCGCCGGCGCAGCAGATCTCGCCGCTGCCGCCGCAAGCCTCGCAGAGACGAGCCGCGTTGCAGGCGTTGCCCGCGCCGCAGGCGTTGCCCGCGCAGCAAGGCTGACCAGGGCCGCCGCACGCGACGCACTGGTTGCCCGCGCACGTCGTGCCGGCCGCGGTACACGTATTTCCACCGCAGCAGGCCTGCCCGGCGCCACCACAAGCGACGCAGGTATTCGTGCCTGGGTTGCACGTCGCGCCGGCCGCGGTGCACGTGTTTCCAGCGCAGCACGGTTGCGTGAGAGCGCCGCAGGTCCCGCAGCTGCCCGCGCCGCACGTGCCGCCCACCGTCGGACAGGTGTTGCCCGAGGACGTGCAGAAGTTGCCGACGCAACAGCCGCCGGCGCCGCACGAGTTCCCAGCGCAGCACGTCTGCGCGTTGCCACCACAGGCGGTGCAGAGGCCTCGTCCGTTTCCGGTGCACGCCTGTCCGTCGACGCACGAGCGACCGGCGCAGCACGTCTGACCCGGTCCGCCGCATGGCTGGCAGAGACCGCCGACGCACGCGCCGTTGGTACACGCCGTACCCGTCGCGCAGCACGTCTGGCCGAGGTCACCGCAGGCCAGCGCTGCGTCGTTCGGCGCGTCAGACGACGCGTCGAGCGAGCCGGAGCTCGAGGAGGAGGAGCTCGAGGCACCAGAGCTCGAGGCTCCCGAGCTCGAGGCTCCCGAGCTCGAGGCTCCCGAGCTCGAGGCCGCGCCGGACGAGGTCGACGTCCCGCCGCCTCCGTCCGCCGTAGTCACGGGCGGTATGTCGCCAGCATCGGAGCTACCGCAGGCGGGGGCGCCGATGGCCGCGAGGGCCACGAGGGCCATCGAAGCCGAGATCGAGATCCATGCAGACAGACGGAAGCGGCTCATGAGCACCTCGCGGAAGTTCTCGTCCGCTGTGCCCTCTCGCCGCGGAGATCAGGCAGACCGAAGGTCGATTTGGTCGGAGCCCATGAGGGCGTGGCGTCACTGGGCCAGGCGCTGGGCCTCGACGCGCGCGAATCCGTTCGATAGCGCGCGAGATACGCCGCGGCCGCCTCGCGCCCGCGCGCGTGGCTCATCCCTTCGAGCACGCGCATCCGCTCGACCGCGGCGCTCTCCGCGAGGAAGCCGTCCGGGTGGGTCGCGATGAGTCGATCGTAGGCCGCGACGGCGGCCGGGCCATCCCCGGCGCGACGCGCGGCGGACGCCTTCGCAAAGAGCTCGTTCTGTTCGGCGAGAGCGTGCGAGCCGGTGGCACTCCCGCTTGCCGGGCCGGCAACCGGACCGGCCGCCGGGAGCGGCGACGACGGGGGCAACGATCCCCGGCGGGCGCCCGTGTCGGAGACGCGGGGCGACGAGTCCGGAGCGCGCTCCGAGGCGCGCATCGTGGTGAGGTCCGGTCGGGGTGCGGGGGCCGCGCACGCCGGCCAGCTCGAGCCCGGGCCGAGCCGCACGTCGACGCCGGCCGAGCGCACGCTCACGACACCCTCGGTCACCTCGACCTGCGTTCGCGCCGGGCACGCGCTCGAGCCCTCGCGGATCGCGACGCGGAAGGACGTGCCGTGCACCTCGACCTCCGCGTCCTCCGTCTCGACGATGAAGCGCTGCGCGGGCCCGAGCTTCGCCACGTCGGCGCGGAGCGAGCCCCGGCTCAAGAGGAAGCGACGCGTGTCCGAGAGCGCCTTCACCGAGATCTCGGAGCCCGGATCGATCCGGACGAGCGACCCGTCGGCGAGCGCGATGCCCGTGCCCCCCTTCGGCGAGGACTCGATGCGGTCACCGCTCGCGAGGCTCATCGACGGTGCGAGGCTCGCGGTGCGACCATCGCGCGCCACGACGGCGCCCTCCGCGGGCTCGATCGCCTGGGCCGCGATCACGGTCTCCGGTGTCGACGCGGGCGTGGGCGAGGAGGAGGGCGAGGGCGTGGGGGCAGGCGCGGACGAGGGGCCCGGCGCGACATGCGCGTGCGGCTCACGTCGCGACAGCCACCCGCCGAACACGGCCGCGATCATGGCCGCGGCCGCCATCACACCGACGATCTGCGATGTGCGACGCGCACGACGACGGCGCGCGAGCGCGTCCTCGATCGCGGCGACGGCCTTGATCTCGGCCTCGCTCGACGGGGCGCGGGGCTCCCCCTCCTCGGCGATGAGATCGGTTGCGAGCTTCGCGAAGCGAGGTGTGCTCAACGTCGTTCCCTCCGCGCGAGGAGCTCGGCCAGCTCCGGGTCTCGTTCGATGCGCTCGTGAAGCTCGGCGCGTCCGCGTACGAGGCGTGTCTGCGCCGCCGCGATGCTCGACTGTGTGATCTCGGCGACCTCCTTCAGATCGTAGCCGCACACGTCGAAGAGCAAGACGGGATACGCCTTGATCGGATCCATCGAGTTCAGCACGTCGCGGACGCGAGCGAGGAGCTCGCGTGCTTCGTAGCCCTCCTGCGCCGACTCGACCATGCTGGGCTCCCTTCTCGTATCGAGCAGACGACGCTCGCTCGTCCGGCGGCGGAACACCCGCCACACCGTGTTGGCGGTGATCCGCGCAAACCATGTATCCAGCGAAGACTCTCCGCGGAAGCGGTGGATGGAATCGACGATCGCAATCATCGCGGTCTGGACCACATCGTCATGCTCCGCATCCGATCGCCCCAGGAGCCGGCACACCATCCGCCGCACCGTCGGTCGCGCGCGCTCGTAGAGAGCGGTCGCGGCACGTGAATCGCCCCGACGCACCTTCGCGATCATCTCGGCGTCGTCGAGGAGCGGCATCGTCCCGGTCGAGCTATCGATCGGTCGCTCGGCTTCGAGTCTCGAGGCCGGCGGCTGCGCCGTGCCGCCGGCATGGACGCGGTCCAGCTCGGGGTCGGGCAGAAGTCGCGCCATGCAGAACAGTATCTCTCCGGGTCGCCTAGCAGGCAGGTTCAGTCGAGAAAGAGGCGCAGACCAGCCATTCCGAGGCCGCGCACCGGCGCGAGGGTGGTCACCTGGGTTCGATCGACCCGGATCGGAACACGCTCCAGCGCGACCTCCGCGCCCACGCCGAGGACGACCGAGAGGCGCGGGATGAGCGCCGCCGTGGCCTCGGCGCGGACGTCGAAGACGCCCGACCAGCGAGCGCCGGTGGCGTCGGTGTCGGAGCGAGACGCGCCCTGCCGGATCGTGCCGGCCTCGATGCGCGGTCCGACGGTGAACCGCTGGAACGCGAACGCCCACGCCGCGCCGACGGTGGCGCGGAGATAGAGAGAGGAGGCGGCCGCGGAGTCGATCGACCCGCCTCGCCCGGCGAAGCTGGCGCGAACGACGAGTCGGTCGCGGCCGAGGAGCGGATCCACGACGCGGAATCCAGCCCCGAGCGACGCGCCCGCGCTCGTCGTCGAGGAGGCGGCCGCGCCCTGCCCTGCAAGCTCGACGTCCCAGCGCGGAAGGGACGGCGGCGGCGGCGCGGACGGCTCCGCCGGGGGCGCAGGCGTCGGCTTCGGCTCCGCCGGATGGTCTTCCTCGACCCCGGCGCGGACCATGCTCGCGATTCCGTAGCCGAGGGAGCGCCCTCGCTCGGCCGGCGGATCGTCGGCCCCGAACGCGACGTCCCGCGCCGCCCACGCATGCAGCGCCATGCGGTAAACCCGTACCTGCGCGTGGCCGTCGTCGCTCCAATGCACGGCCACCACGGCACTGGCGTGCATGGTATCACCGAGCTTGGTGAGTAGCGCGTTGTCGTCGGGATGCGCCTCTTCGCGCACCACGACCAGCGCCGTCTCCGCGAGGGCGTCCTGTACCGTGCGCGTCATGGCGCGGCTCGCTTCATCGCTCGAGTCCGCGAGGGCCACGACGACGACGACGATGAGCGGAGAGGCCATAGGTGGGAGAAATCGACGCGCCGCGTGCCTGGGGCGCGAATGCCGCCGGCACTATACGCGAGCATGAAGTCGATGAGCGCCTCTCGCCTTGCCCTGGCTTGTGCCGTTGCCACCCTCCTCTCCGCCACTGCATGTGGCGGCTCGTCCGGGATCGATCTCTTCACCAACGCCGACGGCGGAGGGGATGGGGGCACGGCAAATCAGGGCGGGAACGACGGCGGGAGCACCTCCAGCTCGAGCGGATCGAGTGGCTCGTCTACCGACGGTGGCGGGACGACGAGCAGCGGGGACGGCGGAACCGGGCCGGGCGGCGACACGACGGCCATCCCCTGCGGGACCGCCTCGTGCTCTCTCGCCACCCAGGTTTGTTGTGTGACCAACGCGGGTGGCAACGGCGCGGGCGGCGGCCAGGCCGCGACCTCCTCGTGTGTCACGGGAACGACCTGCCCCACACCCGGCGGCGGACAGCAGAACGAGAACGGCGTCACCCTGAAGTGCACCGCCCAGGCGAACTGCGGACCGGGGACCGTGTGCTGCGTGAACAAGACGGACACCGGCGTGGTGGCGCAATGCGCGGCGTCGTGCACCGGCGAGCAGGCGCAGCTCTGCGATCCCAGCGCGGCGACGACGGGTTGCAGCGCGGCCCAGCCCTGCTCGAGCGAGAACATTCGCGAGTGGCGCCTCCCTCGGACCTTCGCCACGTGCGGCGGTAAAGGCGACTGAGCGGCGTTCAGCTCGAACGCAAGACCGCACGACCCGCGCGAGCGCCCGTGTGCTCGCCGCTCTCGACGGTGACGACGCCGTTCACGACCACGTGCTCGATCCCTAGTGGATAGGCGTGCGGCGCGTCGAACGTCGCGCGATCGATCACGCGCGCGGGATCGAAGACCACCAGATCCGCGAAGGACTCTTCTCGCACGATCCCGCGATCCGTGAGGCCGAGCTGCGACGCCGGCAGCGAGGTCATCTTGCGTACCGCTTCCTCCAGCGAGAGTACGTGGTCTTCGCGCACGTAGCGGCCGAGCACGCGCGGGAAGGTGCCATAGGCCCGCGGATGCACCGTCAGCCCCTGCGCAGGAGACGTGGCCTCCGCGTCCGATGCCACGCTCACCCAGGGAAACCGCATCGCGGTGCGCACGTCGTCCTCGCTCATCGCGTGGTAGATGACGAACAGGTTCGTGCGGTGCTCGATCACGAGATCGAAGTACGTGTCGAACGGATCCTCGCCGCGCGCGCGCGCCCGCTCCGCGATGGTGTGCTCGCCGGCACGGAGGCCTTCGAAGTCGACGCGACCGAGGAAGATGTCGCGTGACTCCATCTCCGCGCGAATGCGGGCGCGCAGCGGCGGGTCGCGCAGCCGATCGATCAGCGCGGACGGCCCGCCGTCGTGCGCCCACGACGGGATCGGCGCGAGCACCCCGGCCCCCGCGGCGGCATAGGGATACTGACATGCGGAGATCGCGACGCCCCGCGCGCGAGCGCGTTCGATCTGCGCCCCGAGCTCGGTCATGCCGCCCCAGCTCTCGCGCCCCGCGATCTTGAGGTGGTAGACGAGGACCGGCAACCTCGCCCGCTCGCCGATCGCGATCGCCTCGTCGATCGCCTCCCTCACCTGCCCGCTCTCGCTCCGGACGTGCGAGGCGTAGCGTCCGCCGTGCGCGGCCGCGACCTCCGCGAGGGCCACCAGCTCGTCCGTCGTCGTGTACGAGGCAGGCGGATACGCGAGCGCCGTCGCGAGGCCGAAGACGCCCTCGCGCATCGCCGCGTCGAGGAGCGCGCGCATCTGCGAGAGCTCCTCGGCGGAGGGCGCACGCTCGGCGAGGCCGACCGCCTCCGCGCGCAGCAGATCGACGGAGGCGAACGCGCCGACGTTCACGCTCGTCCCACGCTCCGCGAGGCGCGCGAACCATCCGTCGAACCCCGTCCAGTCGAGCTCGAGCCCGAGCGCGGCGAGCCACTCGCGGTAGCGCGGATCCTGCGCGAGGATCTTCGGCGTGAGCTGACCGGGCGAGCCTCCCTCCCCGACGATCTCCGTCGTCACGCCTTGCCTCACGTGGCTCTCGGCGCGCCCGTCCGCGAGCAGCGTGAACACCGACTGGCTCTGGATGTCGATGAAGCCGGGCGTCACGACGCGATCGCGCGCATCGATGATGCGATGCGCGGTGGAGGCCTCGAGGTCCCCGACCGCCACGATGCGGTCGCCGCGGACGCCCACGTCGGCGCGCCGCGGCGGCGAGCCCGTGCCGTCGACGAGCCTCCCCCCTCGGATCACGAGGTCCATCATCGCCGGAGCCTCGCGCGCGCGGCCATGAGCGGACGCTCCACGAGCACGTGCGCGACGTGCGCCATGAGGAGCGACAGCCCCAGCGCGAGCGCGAAGATCAGCGCGAGCGGAGCGTCCTCTCCGAGGTGCCGCTTCACGAGCACGGTGGCGACGATGTTCAGGAGATACAGGCCATAGCTGCGGTCGCCGATGAAGCGCGCGATCGGGTGCTCGAGGATCGGCGCGAGCAGGTGGTCGGGGCGAAGCGCGCACGCGCCGACGAGCCCGACCATCGCGACGTGGGCGAGCAAGAGAGAGCCGCCGCTCCACGCGAGATAGGCGACCACCGCGAAGGCAACGAGCGAGGAGCAGCGGCGCGCGAGGACGAGCGCGAAGAGCGCGTAGCCGGCGCGGACCCGCAGGGCGAGCGCGAGGAGCGAGCCGAGGACGATCGGCGTGGAGATGCTGCGGAGCACGCGGAACGGCACGCCGCTCACGAAGGCGTCGAGGAAGCCGCGCTCCGTGAGCTGGTCGACCACGAGAAGGACGATCATGAAGCCCGCCGCCGCCGCGCGCGTGCGCCGCGCGAAGCCGAGCACGAGCGGCCACAACGCGTAGAACTGCTCCTCCGTCGCGAGCGACCACCCGAAGCCGAAGACGATCGCGTGGGGGACGTTCGTATCGAGGAGGAAGTTCGACGTGTAGGTGAGATGGACCGGCAGGCTGTGAAGGAAGTGGTCACGCACCGGCCCGGGCTCGCGGAGGAAGACGGCGTGCAGCGCGAAGACGGCGAGGACGCCGTAGTAGAGCGGCATGATCCGGAGCGCACGCCGGGCCCAGAACGCGCCGAGCCGGACGGCGCCTGTCGTCTCCTTCTCGCGGAGAAGAAGGTTCGTGATGAGGAAGCCGCTCAGCGCGAAGAAGAGGTCCACCCCGAGCGGCCCGCGCCCGAGGATCCCCGGCATCGGCCCCGACGTGGAGTGATGAAGAACGACCGGCAAGATCGCGAGCGCGCGGAGGCCGTCGAAGGACGGGAAGCGCGCGCGGTCGAGATGATCGGAATGCGGGGGCACCGGCGGCCGCATCATCGCACGAGGCTCCCTCGCCCACGAAGGCGCAAGCCTTGCGTCTGGGCCGCTTCTTGCTCGGCCGGACGCCGGAGCCCCGTGATGACCACCGGATGCCAGACCCCCGCCGCGCCGCTCATCGAGCGCGTGCACCGCGACCACGCCCTCCTCCGCACGCTCTTCGACGCGCTCGCCCTCACACGTGACGCGCGCGAGCTGCGGGCCGCGCTCTGGGACCTTTACCTCACGTTCAACGGACATCTCGACATGGAGGAGATGCGGATCGCGCCGCTGCTTCGTGCCGGGCCGACGCCCGAGCGCGCGAATGCGATGATCCTCGAGCACAACGAGCAGCGACGCGTGCTGCGCGAGCTCATCGAGGACGCCGAGCGCGACGCCGGCACCGAGGCCGAGCTCCGCGCCCGCGCGAACGACATCGTCGCCGCCCTCCGGGAAGACATGGCCCAGGAGGAGACCTCGCTCTCGCCCACAGTCCTGGGCGCCGCCTGACGCAAAGCCTGCCGAACGACGCAGAGCCTGCGCCTCTGCCGGGCGCACCACCTCGGATTTAACGAGGCGGTACATGCATTGCCTCCGGCTCGGCTCGTGAAGCACACCCGACTGGTCCTTGCGGCGTCGTTGACCCTCGCCCTCGTCGCGGCGTGCTCGGAGACGGAGACCCCGCCGCAGACGGACGCGGCCATCACGTCCCGCCCGTCGAACGCGCGCTGCGTGGCGCCGGCGGAAGGCGCGCCCGCGCTGCTCTCGCAGCTCGGCTGCTTCGAGACCAACGACCCCCACGTCATGGCGAAGGGCGTCGTCGAGTACGAGCCGGCGGCCGCACTCTGGTCCGACGGCGCGGGCAAGCCGCGCTACTTCGCGATCCCGGACGGCACCTCCATTCACGTGGAGCCCGACGGTCACTTCACGTTTCCGAACGGGACGGTCCTCTTCAAGTCGTTCATCCTCGACGGTCGCCTCGTCGAGACGCGCGTCTTCTTCCGCTACGCGAGCGGAACGTGGGGCGGCTACTCGTACGAATGGAACGACGCACAGACCGACGCGACCCTCCTCGAGGGAAGCAAGCAGAAGACGGTCGGCACCACGACCTGGTCGTTCCCCGCGCGGCGCGACTGCTTCCGCTGCCACAACGCGAACGCGGCCTTCACGATCGGACCGGAGCTCGCGCAGCTGAATGGTCCCATCGGCACGCGGCCCGAGAACCAGCTCGAGACGCTCTCCGCGGCCGGCTACCTCGACGCGCCCCTCCCGCCCGTGACCTCGCTCCAGCGCCTCCCGCGCTACGACGATCCTGCGGCGTCGCTCGAGGATCGCGCGCGCTCGTATCTGCACGGCAACTGCGCGCACTGCCACCGGCCCGGCGGTCCCGGATACGGCACGGCGTACTTCCGCTTCTCGACCCCGTTCGCGGCGATGGGCATCTGCAACGCGGAATCGCACACGGGTCCGAACGCGGTGCTCTTCGCGCCGGGCTCCAGCGCCACGTCGGTGATCTCGCAGCGCATGCACGCGCTCGACTACAAGCGAATGCCCGCGCTCGGCACGGCCATCGTCGATCCGATCGGCACCGACCTCGTCGACCGCTGGATCAACGCCACGACGGCCTGCCCGCCCCCACCCTGACGTCCGAGCCGTGCGGGCTCCTCTGGCCTCGCCCCCTCTTCGTTCCGGTTCAGCGGCAGAGCCCGCGGTCACACGTGCCCGCGGTGCAGGTGTTGCCCGCGCAGCAGGCCTGACCTGCCCCACCGCACTGGGTGCAGAGCCCCTCGCGGCACGCGAGGCCGGCGCCCGTGCACGTTCGATCCGCGCAGCACGCCTGACCGGCGGCGCCGCACTGCCCGCATCGATTGGACGCGGTGCACGACTGGCCGGGGTCGCACGTCTTGCCCGTGCAGCACACGGCACCGGCGGTGCCGCACGCGCCGCAGACCTCGCGATCGCAACCGAGCCCCGCGTTGCACGTGTTCTCGCGCCCGCAGCAGGCCTGACCCGCGGCGCCGCACGGCGCACAGCGATCGCGAGAGCAGCCGAGGCCCGCGGAGCACGCGTCCGCGCCGTCGCAGCACGGCTCGCCCGAGCCGCCGCAGTGAACGCACGCCCCCTCCGCGCAGGCGAGGCCGCCCTGGCAGGAGTCGCCCGCGCAGCACGTCTGGCCGGCGCCTCCGCACGCCGCGCACGAGTTGCCGACGCACTTCACGTTCGGCGCGGTGCACTGGCCGGCAGCGCCGCCACCGCCGCCGCCGCCGCCACCCCCGCCCGTGCAGCACGCCTGACCCGCGCCGCCGCACGTCCCACAGCTACCGGCCGCGCATGCCGCGTTGTTGATCGAGCACTGGGTCGAGGCGCCGACGCAGATGCGCTGGCCGCCAGCACCTCCGCCGCCACCGCCACCCGCGCTCACGCAGCAGCCGCCGCCGTTGCACGTGTTGAGCGGACAGCACGTCTGCCCAGGCTCGCCGCACGGCGAGCAGATGTTCCCATTGCAGACGAGATTCGCGCCGCCGCACGTTCGCCCGGTGCAGCACGCTTGCCCGGCCGCGCCGCATGGCGTGCCGTCGGGCAGCGCACCGCCACCGTCCGGCAAGCTCCCGCTGCTGCTCGTCGTCGCGCCATCCACGGCCCCGCCGTCGGGTAGGACGCCCGGCGCTCCATCGCCGTCGCCGTCGCTCCCGCACGCGACGAGGACCAGGAGAAGAAGCACCGCGCTCGCAGCCACCGTGTTGCGCATCTTCATTCGTCGATCGTATCGACCGCGCGCGGCGAGCGCACGTATTGCACGTGGTCGCCGGAGCGACCAGCCGCTCCAAGATGCTCGCGGTGGAGGCGTGTTACCGCTGATGAGACGGGGGCTCGGAAATTCTTCGTGGTTTCCGCGGTCGCGAGTGATCTCCTCGCCTGCGCCGCTTCCGGGCGCCGCGAAAGAGGATCCTGGTCGCGGCGGCCGCGGTCGCCTCCGGGGTGGGCACCGGGAACGGAAGCTCGCTTCCGACCGCGCGCAGCATGACCTGCGGAATGCCGATCGCGCCGAACGTGGCGCCGATGAGCACCGGGATGGGGATCGAGTCATCGATCTCGCCGGCGGCGATCGCCGCGCCTAGCGCGCCGACCAGCATCGGGATGTGCCCGCGCTTGAAGCGCTCGAAGACGCGGCGGAGCCGCTGCTGCGAGAGCAAGGCCTCGCGAACCACGATGCGCACGACGTCGAGCTCGTGGTCCGTCATGCGGCCGATGCGGACGGACACCTTCTCGAGGCGCTTCGCGAGAGAGAGGGGCTGGGCGAGGACCGCGTCCAGCTCGCGGAGGAGCGCGGCGTAGATCTCCTCCACCACGGCGAGGAAGAGATCGTCCTTCGTGGGGAAGTAGTACGAGACCATCCCCACGCTCGTCTTCGCCCCCTTCGCGATGGCGCGCAGGGAGGCGCCGTCGACCCCCTCTGCGAGGAAGGCGGCGCGCGCGGCGTGGACGATCCGGAGATCGATGTCGCTCCTGGGGCGAGGCATCAGACGAGCTTCTTTCGAAAGCGGAGGGAGGAGAAGAGCACGAGCACGGCGACGATCGCGACGAGCCACGCGAGCTCGCCGCGCAGATCCTCGAAGGCGGCGCCCTTCAGCACGATGCCGCGAACGACACGGAGAAAGTGCGTGAGCGGCAGGATGCTCGAGAGCCACTGCGCCGGGCGCGGCATGGCCTCGAACGGAAACATGAACCCGCTGAGCAAGATGTTCGGCAGGAGGAAGAAGAAGGACATCTGCATCGCCTGCTGCTGGGTCTTGGCGAGGGTGGAGAAGAAGAGCCCGATGGCGAGGTTCGCGGCGATGAACACGAACGCGAGACCGTAGAGCATCGGAAGCGAGCCCATGATGGGCACGTCGAAGACGAAGCGACCGAGCGCGAGGATCAGCGTCATCTGCACGTAGCCGATCCCGACGTACGGCACGATCTTCCCGACCACGAGCTCGATGGGCAAGACCGGCGAGACGATCAGCTGCTCCAGGGTGCCGCGCTCGCGCTCGCGGGCGATCGCCATCGCCGTGAGCATGACCATCGTCATGGTGAGGATGACGCCCACGAGGCCCGGCACGATGTACACCGCGGTACGGAGGTCGGGGTTGTAGAGGACGCTCGGCTCGAGAGAGAGCGGCACGGCGTCCGTGCCGCCGCTCTGCCGCGAGAGCCGCCGCGCGAGGAGCTCCCCCGAGCGCGCGGCGACGAGCGAGGCGGCCGTGTTCGTGGCGCTGCCGACGACCTGCGGATCGGAGCCGTCGACCACGAGCTCGACCTGGGCGCGGCGACCGCGCACGAGATCGACGGCATACGAGGGCGGGACGACGAGCGCGACGCGCGCTTCGCCGCGGCGAAAGGCGCGCTCGATCTCGTCGTACGAGCTCACCTCGCCGACGAGATCGTAGAAGCGCGTGGCCTCGAGGCTCCGTGCCAGGTCTCGCGAGGCGGCGCTGTGGCTCTGGTCCCAGACGACGGTCGGGATATGGCGGACGTCCGTGTTGATGGCGTAGCCGAAGAGGAGGAGCTGGACGATCGGCAGCACGATCATCATCGCGAGAGTGAGGCGATCGCGACGAAGCTGCTGGAGCTCCTTCCGCGCGATCACGAGCGGGCGAAAGCCGAAGCTCATTGCGCGGCGCCCTCCGCTCGCACCATGGAGACGAACGCGTCCTCGACCGTCACGCGCGTCTCGACCGCGGAGCGCACGGGGATGCTGCGCGCGGCGAGCACGCGGCGCGCGAAGTCGGCCGGCGCCTCGGACTTCACCGCGACACGGAGGACATGACCGTAGTGCGCGACCTCGTCCACGTTCGCCTCGGCGCGGAGCGCCGCCGCCGCGACCCGCGCCTCGTCGACGACGAGCTCCGCCACGCGAAGCCCGCGGCGCGCGATGATCTCCTCCGGCGTGCCCACGTCGAGGAGCTCGCCGTGGAAGATGAACGCGATGCGGTGGCAGCGCTCCGCCTCGTCCATGTAGTGCGTCGTGAGGAGCGCGGTCGTGCCGCCCGCGGCGAGCTCGTGGATCTGCTCCCAGAACTCGCGCCGGCTCACGGGATCGACGCCCGCGGTCGGCTCGTCGAGGAAGAGGAGCGGAGGGTCGTGGATCGTCGCGCACGCGAGCGCGACGCGCTGCTTCCAGCCGCCGGAGAGCGTGCCCGCGAGCTGCTTCCGGCGTCCGGTGAGGCCCGTCCGCTCGAGGACGCGGTCGACTCGCGCGCGCTGCTCGCGCCACGGGACGCCGTAAATTCCTGCGTAGAAGCGCAGGTTCTCGATCACGCTCAGGTCCTCGTAGAGGCTGAAGCGCTGGGTCATGTATCCGATCCGCTGCTTGATGCGCTCCGCGTCCTTCGCGAGATCGAAGCCGACG
Source organism: Labilithrix sp. (assembly GCA_046351255.1). Taxonomy (GTDB): domain Bacteria; phylum Myxococcota_A; class Polyangia; order Polyangiales; family Polyangiaceae; genus Labilithrix. The sequence continues at coordinate 189,028 of JAXLYU010000014.1, read as the reverse complement.
ACGGTCCCACGACCGCCGGTGGGATCGAGGATGCCGCAGAGCATCCGGATGGTCGTCGACTTGCCGGCACCGTTGGGGCCGAGCACGCCGAAGATCTCGCCCGGCGTGACGCGCAGCGAGACGTCCTTCACCGCGACGAGGTCGCCGAAGCGGCGTGAGAGATGCTCGGTGACGATGATGGCTTCGCTCATGAGCCCGGCACGGCTCCACGCTGGAACACGGCGAAGGCAGGGACCCCGGCGTGGAGGCGTCGCTGCGGATCGGCGAGCCGGACACGCACGCGCGTGACGAGGTTCGGGCGCTCGCGATCGCTGAAGAGGAAGCGTGGCGTGAACTCGGTCTTCGGGGAGATGAACTCGATCTCTCCCGGCGTCGTGTCCGCGAACGCATCGACGCGCACGTCCGCCTTCGTGCCCACGACGAGGCCCGTGAGCTCGCCCACCGGCACGAAGACGTCCACGAAGGGATGGGTGACGTCGGCGACGGTGACGGCCGGCGCGCCGACGGCCGCGAGCTCGCCCGGCTCGATGGCGACGTCGAGCACGAGCCCCTCGCTCTTCACGCGCAGCTCGTGGCGCGCGAGTCGCGCGTCCTCGAGCTCGAGCGCCGACCGCGACGCGTCCGCTCGCGCCCGCGCCCGCGCCAGCTCCTCGGGCCGCGCGCCCGAGCGAAGCGAAGAGAGGCGCTCCGCGACGGACTTCTTCTGCTCGGTCGCGCGTCCGAGGTCCGCCTCTGCGCGATCGAGCTCCGCCTGCGCGACCGCGCCCGACGCCTGGAGCGCGCGCGCCCGCTCCGCCGTCTTCTGAGCGAGCTCGAGGTTCGCGTCCGCCGCCCTCACGTCCGCGCGGAGCGCCGCCACGTCCTGCACGCGCGCCCCCGCCTCGAGCAGCTTCAGATCCGCGGACGCCGACTGCGCCTCGCTCGCACGCGCGTCGCGTGTGAGCCGCTCGAGCGCGTCATCGAGCTTCGCGATCACCTGGCCGTCCTTCACGCGGTCGCCGCGACGAACGGTGACGTCGACGACGCGGCCCGGTACCTCGAAGGCGAGCACGCGCTCGTCGAGCTCGACGATCCCCTGATATCCCGGCGGGACCCCCGGCTTCCGCGCGCACCCCGACCCCAGCGCGAGGAGGACGACGAGCGCGGCCCGGAAGTTCTTTTTCATACGTCCAATAATAATCTCGGCGGGTGCGGCGGGCGAGCCCAGACACGCGCTTCCGTCGAAATTTCTGGACCCAAATGCGAGCGAGCCCGCCGGCGTGGATGGCCGGCGGGCTCGTCGAGTCGAGCTCAGCCTTCGGTCAGTGGACGCCGACCTGACCGCACTTGAACGCGATGCCGCCGCCACCGCAGGTGTCGCCGGCCTTCGTGCACACGCCGCAGTCGATGATGCCGCCACAGCCATCGCCGATCGGACCGCACTCGGCGCCGATCGCCGCGCAGCTCGTGCGCGTGCAACCACCGCAGACGTTCGGAGTACCGCCGCCGCCGCAGCTCTGTCCCTGGGAGCACGGTCCGCAATCGAGTTGACCGCCGCAGCCGTCGCCGATCGGACCGCAGTTCGCGCCGGCCTGCGCGCAGGTGCGCGGGACGCAGGTGCCGCTTCCGCACTTGCTCGGACCCGCGCCGCCACACACCTGGCCGGACGGGCAGTCACCACATTCGAGCTGACCGCCGCAGCCGTTGCCGGCCGGACCGCACTCGATGCCTTGCGCCGTGCATGTGAGCGGCTTGCACGTGGAGTTGCCGCACACGCCGGGCGAGCCGCCACCGCCGCAGGTGAGCGGCGCCGTGCAGTCACCGCACTGGAGGAGATGGCCGCAGCCGTCGCCCGCCGGACCGCAGCGGATGCCCTGCTCGGCGCAGGTGGTCGCGAGGCACGTGGGGTTACCGCACTGGCTCGGGACGCCGGCGCCGCCGCAGGTCTGCGGAGCGGTGCAGGTTCCGCAGTCGAGGATGAGACCGCAGCCGTCGGCGACGGGTCCGCAGTTCGCGTTCGCCTGCGTGCAGGTGCGCGGCGTGCAGCCGGTGCCGCCACAGACATTGGCCGTGCCGCCGCCGCCGCAGGTCTGCGGCTTCGTGCAGGTGCCGCAGGAGAGGACGCCGCCGCAGCCGTCCGCCATTTGACCGCAGGTGCCCGGCGTCGTCGGGCACTTGAGCGGCGTGCACGAGGGAGGCGGGACGGGATTGTCCGGCGTGATGCAGGAGCCGAGGTCGAAGAGCATGAACTCGATGACCTTCTCCTGCGGCGAGAGCGGATCCGTCCGGCTGCCGCCGCAGCCGTTCGGGAAGCGGTCGCCGTCGAGGCTCGCGTTGAGGACGTGGAAGTCGCTGTAGAGGACGCGACCGCACTGGTTCGCGGCCGGCGAGCCCCACGGCGTGTTGAACGTGTAGTGCTGGGGCGCGCCGACGTAGTTCGTCAGCGGCTGCGGGGTCTGCCCGCCGCTCTGCGTCGGGAAGTTGCTGCCGTTCGGGAGCTTCGGGTCGACGGAGATCCAGCGCTGCGCCGGCGAGACGACGCCCGTGCCCGGAGGCGCCGGCAGCGGATCGAGATCGTGACGCGAGACGTTCATGCTGATCTTCGGGGGCGAGACCTGCGCGAGCGAGTTCACGTTGCCGAGCCAGGACGCGAAGAGCGCGCCCTTGGGGAACGACGTGTCGATGTCACCGAGCACCGCCTGATTGCCGGCGTTCGGCTGATCGACGTGCCACTGCGCCGTGCCGCTGAACGGTGCGAACGAGCTCAGCCAGACGTACTCGTAGTGCGTCGCGAAGAGGCGACCGCCGGTGTTGAGGTAGTCGCGCAGACGGCCGCGGTCGGCGTCGTTCATCGACGCCTTCGACGGGTCGCCGTTGCAGTCGAAGATGAGCTGGTCGTACTTCGCGAGCTGCGTGGCATTGCCATAGAGCGTCGTCCACGACGTGTTGTCGTTGCGGGCGTGGTGGCCGCGATTTCCGTCGCGGTCCGCGTCGCCCACGTAGAGGTGAATGCGACCGCTGCCGCTCGGCGCCGTGAACTCCGCGTCCTCGATGCCGATCTTGCGAAGCACGCACTCGAGGGTATCGACGGCGCCCGTGCCGATCGCGGTCAGCGGGATGTCGCCCTGGGTCTTGTTCGCCGGGAGGTGGAGGTCGCCCGCGGCGTTCGCCTGGCACGACTTCGACACGTTGATGGTGAAGATGCGTCGCCAGCGGCCGATCTGGATGACGACGGGGATGTTCGCGCCGACCGGTACGTTGCTCAGCGTGAACGTGCCGTCTGCGCCCGTGGTGGTGCTGACGAGGACGCCGTCCTGCGCGCCGGCGCCGCCGCACTGGTCGCACTGGACGCCGGCCGTGAACGGCTTCACCGCTGCTGCGCCGCCGTTGGGCACGAAGACGGTGACGTTCGGGATCGGATCCGCGTCGCCGGCGTGCGCCGTGACGTTGCATACCGCGCCCGCGCACGTGCGAGGGCTGACGACGGTGCCGGTGAGCGTGGTGGTGCCGCCGCCGGGACAGCTGACCTGCTGCGTGCAGAGACCAGTGGTGCAGGCGCCGCTGTCGACGCCGCCGTCGAGGGAGCCGCCGCCGCAGACGCTCGGAACACCGCCGCCGCCGCAGATCGTGCCCGCGGGGCAGTTCGAGGCCGGGCCGACGCCGCAGTTCGTGAGGATGTCGCCGCAGCCGTCGGAGAGCGGACCGCAGCTGTTCGCCGGGTAGTCCGCGCACGTCTTCGGCTTGCAGGCGTTGTTACCGCCGCACGCGCTCGGGGTGCCGCCGCCACCGCACGTCTGGGGAGCATCGCAGTTACCGCACTGAATGGTGCCGCCGCAGCCATCGCCCGCCGGACCGCACGTCGCGCCGAGCTGCGGGCACGTCTTCGGCTGACAGCCCGTCGTGCCTCCGCACTTGCTCGGAGTGCCGCCGCCGCCACACGTCGCCGGAGCGGTACAGGTCCCGCACTCGAGCTGATTTCCGCAGCCGTCGCCCGCGGGACCGCAGGTGATGCCGAGCTCGGGACAGGTCTTCGGCACACACGTGCCGCCGCCCGCGGGACCGCACTTGCCCGCGCCGCCGGCGCCGCAGCTCTCGTTCGCGCCGCACGTCCCGCACTGCACGACGCCACCGCAGCCGTCCGCGAGCGGACCGCAGTTCTGCGCGCCGCAATCCGCGACCGTCTTCGGCTTGCATCCGCTATTGCCGCCGCAGACGCTCGTGCCGCCGCCGCCGCAGTACTCGGGCGCGGTGCACTCGCCACACTCGAGGAGACCACCGCAACCGTCGGCGAGCGGACCGCACGACTTCGCCGGGTAGTCGGCGCACGTCTTCGGCTTGCACGTCGAGGTGCCTCCACCGCACTTGCTCGGAGTGCCGCCGCCACCGCACGTGTCCGGTGCCTCGCACGTACCGCACTGGATGAGACCACCGCAGCCGTCACCCGCGGGACCGCACGTCGCGCCGAGCTTGGCGCAGTCGGTGAGGCAGCCGGTGTTCTCCTTCGTGGCATCTGCCGCCGAAGAGTCGGCGTTGATGAAGCCCGTGCTCGACTGCGTCGAGCCGCTGTCCTGTCCGCTGGTTCCGCCACCATCGGGGCCCGTCTCCGAGCCACACGCGACGACGACGCCAATGGCGCTCGCAAAGAACAATGCGACGATCGATCGGACGCGCATCCAGGGCCTCCTCGAGATATCGGCGCGCAAGGGTGCGCGCTCTCGACCCCTGGAGATTCGCACGGTCGCGCTTGCGGAACCTCATGATTCTACCGAGAAAATGGCGGTCACCTGCGGTATCACGTGGTCACTCGGGTGGTCATTGCTCCTCGTGCAAAGGGTGCGCGTTGCACGGAACCGCTTCTCGGAGACGACCCCCCGATCCATGGTCTCTGGATGGTGGACGAAGCGTTCTGGGAGCGCGCCGCGCGTGCGATTCACTGGGTCGAGCCGTGGCAGCGGGTGCTCGATTTCGGGCGTCCTCCGTTCGCGCGATGGTTTGTCGGAGCGAAACTCAACTCCTGCTACAACGCGGTCGACCGCCACGTGGAGGCTGGTCATGGGGAGCGGTTCGCCTTCCTCTACGACAGCCCGCTCGCCCGCGAGAAGCGGCGCATCACGTATCGCGAGCTGCGCGATCACGTCGCGCGCGTGGCAGGAGGTCTCCGCGCGCTCGGCGTCGAGAAGGGGGATCGCGTCGTCATCTACATGCCGATGATCCCCGAGACCGCGATCGCGATGCTCGCGTGTGCGCGTCTCGGAGCGGTTCACTCCGTCGTGTTCGGAGGCTTCGCGGCGCCGCAGCTCGCCGCCCGCATCGACGACGCAAAGCCGAAGGTCGTCCTATGTGCATCGGCCGGTCTCGAGCCGCAACGCACGGTGCACTACAAGGAGCTGGTCGATCAGGCCCTCGACCTGGCGCAGCACCGTCCTGCGCGCTGCGTGGTCCTCCAGCGGAAGGAGCTACGAGGCGAGCTCCGCGCCCCGCGCGACGTGGACTGGCACGAGGTCATGGACTCGGCGACGCCGGCGGAGTGCGTCCCCGTCGATGCGACCGACCCGCTCTACATCCTCTACACGTCTGGCACTACCGGGCATCCGAAGGGCATCGTGCGCGACAACGGCGGTCACGCCGTCATGCTCGCTCACACGATGGAGCACGTGTACCGGATCGCGCCCGGTGAGGTGTTCTGGGCAGCCTCCGATTTCGGCTGGGTCGTCGGTCACTCGTACATCGTCTATGCGCCGCTGTTTCGCGGGGCCACGTCGCTCATCTACGAAGGCAAGCCGATCGGGACGCCGGACGCGGGCGCGTTCTATCGCGTGATGGAGGAGTACGGCGTCGTCACGATGTTCACCGCCCCCACCGCGTATCGCGCCATTCGCCGCGCGGACCCCGAGGGCGCGCTCCTCGCGGGACGAGATCTCTCGCGGCTCCGCGCGCTCTTCCTCGCCGGTGAGCGTTGCGATCCGGAGACGCTCACGTGGGCGGAGAAGCTCCTTCGCGTTCCCGTCATCGATCACTGGTGGCAAACGGAGACGGGCGCGCCCATCACCGCCTCGCCGCCCGGAGAGGTCCCGGTGCGCGTCGGCTCCGCGGGCCACGCGATGCCCGGCTTCGATCTCTGCGTGCTCGACTCGCAAGGCGCGCCGCTGCCGCGCGGGACAACGGGGACCCTCGCGCTGCGCCTGCCGCTACCGCCAGGATGCTTGCCCACGCTCTGGAACGACGACGAACGCTTCGTGAAGAGCTACGTCTCCGACTACGCCGGCTATTACACGACGTCCGACGCAGGCGTGATCGACGAGGACGGCTACGTCTTCGTGATGGGCCGCACGGACGACATCATCAACGTCGCCGGCCATCGCCTCTCCACGGGAGAGATGGAGGAGGTGGTGGCCACGCACGCCGCCGTCGCGGAGAGCGCCGTCATCGGCGTCCGCGACGACCTGAAGGGCGAGATGCCGCTCGGGATCGTCGTGCTCAAACAAGGAGTCGCGGCCCCGAACATCAAGGCGGAGCTGATCGAGCTCGTTCGCGATCGCATCGGGCCCGTCGCCTGCTTCAAGCACGTCGTCGTCGTCCCCGCCCTGCCAAAGACACGCTCCGGCAAGACGCTCCGCCGTACGCTTCGTCTCATGGCCAACGGCGATCCGTGGGACGTCCCGGCGACGACCGAGGACGCGAGCATGCTCGACGGCCTCGCAGAGCTCCTCGCGTCGTAGGACCGTGTTAGCGATTGTTGAGCCGGCATTGGGGTTCGTGTGATCGAGGCGAGCGGCGGCGCGCTCGGCATACGGTGCGTCTCGGGCCCTCGTCCGGACCACCTCACGATGAATGCGACGGTATCGATTCGATCGTTCCTTCCCCTCGTCGTCTACGCGCGAAGAGCGGGATACGACGCGGCCACGCTCCTCGCAGACGCGGGCCTGACGACCGCGTTGCTCGCCCAGCCCGAGCTCCGGGTCCCCGCCGAGGGGCTGCAGCGCGCGTTCACGCGGGCTGTGGCGCGCTTCGACGATCCCACGCTCGGCCTCGTGAGCGCCGAGCTCATCGACTTTCGCACGCTGGGATCGCTGGAGCAGCCCACCGACTTCCTCGCCATGCACCACATGATCTCGAGCGCGACCGTCGGCGCGGCGCTCGAAGCGATCACGCGGAGCCTGCCCGTCGCGTATGGCCCAATCGACGTGGCGCTCGAGCACGGCGCTGCCACGAGCCACCTCCACTTCGCGCCCGTCGCCGGCGCTCCGATCCTCACCGAGCACATCGTCGCCGCCCTTTTGTGCGCGCTGCGGCACTCCGTGGCGCGGCCGTTCGAGCCCGTCGAGGTGATGCTCCCGCACGCGGCGCCGCCGGATCCGAGCGCTCACCAGCGCGTGCTCTCGCCCGTGGTCCGCTTCGACGCGCCGCGCGCCGGATTCGCGGTCCGCGCTGCCGATCTCGCGATCCCGCTCGCGACCTCGAAGCCATTCGTCCACGAGACGCTCGAGCATCGCGTCTCGGCGACGCTCCACCAGCTCACCACGACGGACTTCGTGGCCTCGGTACGCGCGATCGTGCTGCGCGAGCTCCCCGACGGGAATCCCCTCGCGGACAACGTCGCGGCGAGGCTCGGGCTCTCGACGCGGACGCTCGCGCGCTACCTCGCGGCGGAGGGGACCACGCATCACGGCATCCTCGACCAGGTCCGCATGGAACTGACGACGCGGTACCTGCGCGAGCGCCGGCCGATGACGGAGATCGCGCGCCTCGTCGGCTTCTCGTCGCTCTCGCCGTTTCACCGCGCGTTTCGACGCTGGTACGGCTGCCCGCCCGCGGAATGGCACCGCGAGTCGCATTCATCGGAGTGAGGTCGCGTCGGACCGGGGGCACGTCGAATCAGCGCCTCCGCGCCTTCGCGCTCACGCGCGCGCCATGTCCTCCGCAAACGCGAGGACATGGCCGTCGGGGTCGAGGCTGTAGGCGACGCGATGCCCCCAGTCGCGCTCTGCGAGGGGGCTCATTTCGGTCGCGCCCGCAGCGATCGCTCGCGCGTGATACGCGGCTGGGTCGTCGACGACGAGATACAGCTCCGCCCGCGACGCGCCGTGGCCAGCCGCTGGATCCGGGAGCGCGTCTCCGAGCAGACGCCGGATGCCGGCCTCGGGCATGAGCCCGAGCACGACCCCGCGACCGACCTCGATCTCGGTCATGCCCGGCACGTCGAGCCGAGGTTCGATGTCGAGGATCGCTCGATAGAACGCGGCGCTCGCGCGCTGATCGCGGACGTAGAGGATGAAGTGCACGGCGCGCGGCGCGGGAGGCATGGGCGCGCTGGTCACGGGACGCGCTGCAGGCAGGTCGCCCCCCGATCCTTCGGATCTCGGACGCGATGCCATTCGCCACGCATCTCCTTGCGCGCGACGGTGACGACGTACTCCGTGAACTGATTGCAGTCGAAGGTCAGGCGATCGTTCTCCTGCGTCCAGCGCGCGTTCCCGCAGGTGAAGCCCTTGCCGTTGGCGACGCCATCCCTGCGAAAGACCACGCTGCCATTGGCCTCGAAGGTGACGGTGTCATTGGCCGTGCCGCAGAAGCGCCAGGTCGACCCTGCGATCCCGGAGGCGGCCGGCTCGGGATCCGGTGGCGGGATCGGGTGGGCAGATCCGGCAGGCGCCGCGGAGGCGACCGGTGTCGCGGTCGCGACGATCATCGGCGCGCTCGGTGGCCCATCGGGGCGGCCGGCACATCCCGCGACCAGACCAACCAGCACAGCGACGACGCGCGCGGACGGCATCGGGGGAGCTTAGCCGCCTCGCAAAAAGTTTCGGGTCGCGAAAAGAGGTCGAGTCGGTACGCTCGGCCCATGCGCGCAGATCGGCGAAAACCCGCGAGGCACGCGGCATGCACGAGCGCGCGTTCCTCGGAGGGCTTATGAAACGCTTCGTTCGCCAGGGCGCCCTCGCGCCGGCGCTCGTGCTCATCGTCGTGGCCGCAGCCTGTGGTGGAGCGTCCAACGTCGACATCGATGAGCCCTTCAAGCCCGACGCTTCGAGCGGCGGCACGACCAGCGGCACGACCAGCAGCGCGAGCAGCTCCTCCGGCGCCGGCTCGTCGAGCAGCGGCGCGGGCGACGACGACGACGTCACCAGCAGCAGCTCCAGCAGCACCGGCGGCGTCGATGGCGGCAACGACGGTGGCAGCAGCGGCCTCGTGGACGCGGGCAAGGACTCCAGCGTCACCGACTCCGGCGTCGACTCGGGCACGGACTCCGGGACCGACGCGGGCACCATCGGCACCTACGTCTCGAACGCGATCGGCCTCGACTCGAACCCGGGCACGAAAGCAGCGCCGGTGAAGACGATCACGAAGGGCATCGCCAACGCGGTGAAGCTCGGTGGGACGCAGACCGTGTTCGTCGCGGGCGGAACGTATGGAGAGAAGGTCACGCTCGTCGAGGGCGTGAGCGTCAGCGGCGGCTACCTCTGCAACGTGGTGTCCTGCACGTGGACACAGGACGCGGTGAGCAACCTCACCACGATCAACAACACGGACAGCGAAGGCGTGCTCGCCGGAAGCACGATCACGCGAAAGACGAAGCTCGAAGGCTTCCGCGTGCTCGGCAAGGACGGGACGACGGGGTCCGCGAACAGCAGTAACTGCCTCTCCCTCGACGGTGGCTCGCCCACGATTCAGGGCAACACGTTCAACCCGGGCGCCGTGAATGGTGGCGCCGGCCGCGCCGTCGGCATCGCCGTCATCTCACCCAGCAACGACCCGGCAGGCGCGCTGATCGATACCAACCGTATCCAGGGCGGCAGCGCCTCGAACGGGTGGGTCGGCATCTCGTTCGAGCGCAAGGCTGGCGGCGGCGCGAACGCGATCGCCAGGGTGGTGAACAACACCATTCGCGGCGGCCTCGGCGCGTCGAGCTTCGGCATCGCGGCCAGCTCGAGCGCGGCTGCGACGCTCATCCAGGACAACACGATCCTCGCTGGCACCTCGACCGGCAACGGCGGAAGCTGGGGCATCCAGGTGAGCTCCAGCCTCACCATCGATCGCAATCGCATCAACCTCGACACCGCGAACGCCGGCCTGTGCAACGCGACCGCGCTCTGTGGCGGCATCGCGAGCCTGAGCTCCACCACCACGATCACGAACAACGTCGTCTTCGGCGTGCGCTCCGCGCGCAGCACGGCGGTCCTCCTCTCCGAGGCGGAAGGCACGCCGGGACCGGTGGTCCTCAACGCCAACTACCTCGACGGCGCGGGCGGAGGCATCGCGGTGGGCGGCAACCCCACCGTCAGCTCCGGTGTCTGGATGCGCATCTGCAGCGGCGGCGGATGCGGGAACAACGCCGTCATCGGACGGGTGCGGAACAACATCATCCTCGGCGGCAACAACTCGACGCGCTACGGAGTCTTCGAGGAGCAGGTCGCGACGCGCACCGCGCATCCGGACAAGCTCGACTCGAACGACTTCTTCTTCGCGCCCGCCGCGAACCGGACCGATGCCCTCTATCACCTGTGGAATGGCACCACGGCGACCGACCTCAAGACGACGGCCGAGCTGACCGCCTCCGTGCCGACCACGCCCGCGCCGACGAACAACCTCGCCCTCGATCCCGTGGTCGACGCGACCTTCCATCTCGATGCCACCTCGCCGCTCTTCGACAAGGGCACCGCCACCGACGCGCCCGCGCTCGACTTCGACGGCGAGAAGCGGCCGAAGGGCGTCACCATCGACATCGGCCCCGACGAGGCGAACTGATCCGGACGCGCGGCCGTCTCCCGCTCAGAACTTCTGCTTCACCACGTCGAGCTTCTCGCTCGACGGCCATGTCAGCTTCCGCGTCGCCTTGTCGATGCACGCGGCGACCTTGTTGTTGTTCGGTGCGACCTTGACGGACACGCCGAGCGGCTTCCCCTTCTTCACCGCGACGCAGATCTCGGCGTTGGCGCTGTCGGCGAGACCGCAGTGCTGGAAGAACGCGCTCGAGCGGATCGGTCCGCCGAGCTGATTGTCGGTGAGGTCCGGCGTGCCCTTCTTGCCCATCTCCACCGTCTGCGGGTTGTCGTCGATCGCCTTCTCGCAGCTCTTGCCGGCGCTGACCGCGACCGCGAGCTTGAGCTCCTCGTGCTCGCCGTTCTTGTGCGTATCGTCGTGGTCGTAGATGGAGACCTCGATCTTCGTGCCCTCGTCCGTGAGCTTGTCGAGCTCCTCGTAGGGGATGAGGCGCTTGCCGTCGTAGCCGTGCTTCGTCTTCGTGAGCGGGACCTCGACGCCCTTCTTCTCGCGGCCTTTCGGATAGACGATGATCGCGTCGCGGCCCTTGAGGTCCGAGCCGAGCGCGCCCTCGTTGAAGTCGTCGTCGGTCGCGTGGATCGTGATCACGACTCCCTCGGGCGTCGTGTCGATACGGACGAGGCCGGAGAGATCGTGTTTTCCCTCGGTGGAGCACGGCACGAAGGCCTCCTGTCCGTCCTCGTCGTGGAGGTCGTACTGCTCGACGTGACCACCCTCGCGACACTTGTGCGGCGCGAGCAAGGCCGCTTCGCCGCTCTTCGAGCTCGCGCTGTTCGCCGCGCGGTTTCCGCCACAGCCAAGGACGAGCGACGAGACGATCAGCGCGTAAACAAGGCGGCTCTTCATGCCGCGAAGGTAACTCTCGCCCCTTCAGTGCGCCAAAAGATAGGCGATCAGCGAGCGCTTCTCGGACTCGTCGAGGCCGTCGCACGAGTACATGTGCCCGCTGCTCGAGAGCGGCTTCTTCCCGGCGGGGCGCGACTCGAGGCAGAAGAGCTGCTCGAGCGAAGAGAGCGAGCCGTTGTGGAGGAAGCGCTTCAGCGCCCACATGCCGACGAGACGCGGCGACTTCACCTCGTGGGTGAGCATATCGGTCTCGCTCTCGAGACCGCAGCACGGCTCGCCGTCGAGGTCCGAGTCCATCCAGCCGGCGAGCGTGTCGTCCGTGCCGATCTCGTCGAAGGTGTAGGTACGCTTGCCGCTACCGCGCGGTCCATCGTGGCAACCGATGCAGCCCTTCGACTCGAAGAGCTTGGCGCCGTCGGCCACGAGCTTCGCGTCCGGTGGGCTCGGGTTCGTGGGGGCGCGGAGCGAGTAGATGTACTCTGCAAGCGGCTCGAGATCCTCGTCGGACGGCTTCTCGGTACCACCGACGATGGCGAAGCCGCCGAGGAACTCGTGAAGCGACTTCGCGGCGCCGGTCCAGGCGAGCATCGCGTTCTTCATGCCCGCGGTCTTTGCCTCCTCGTCGCGCGGAATGTTCCAGAGGCCGATCATCTTGCCGACGACCTCGACCCCGTCATCGATCGGGAGCGGCGCGATGATGAAATCGAGCGTCCCGCGCGGCCACGAGGCGTACTGCGCCTCGACGTCCTTCGAGATGCCCGGGTTCTGGAGCGACAGGAGCGGCAAGAGCGCGGCGCCGAACTTTGCCTTCAGCGCGAAGTCGCCCTTGAGCTTGTCGAGCACGGGTTGGACCTTCGCCACCGCGGCCGGATCGTGGGCGCTGGCGCTCCCCGTCCCCATTCCGAGCGCCGGCGCGATCGCGATGGCGAGGATCTGGCCGGCGTAGTCGTAGTCGTGGTTCGGGGCGCCGACCGCATAGCGACCGTCGGGCAGGCGACCGAAGTGGCAGCTCGCGCACGTGTACGCGAGCGCGTCGACGTTGTTGCTGATCGGCGTGGTGGGCGCCATGCCGAGTGGGATGTGATCCGCAGACGAGGGATCGGGGATCATGCCGAGCTTGGAGAAGCCGAGCCCGAGCTCGTCGGGGAAGTTCTTGGCGAGGAACTTCACGATCGGCGCCGGCGCTCCCGCGGTCCCGAAGCTCTCGTAGAAGTACATCCACTTGCCGCAGAGGAGCTTGGTCTTGCGATCCTTGGCGCCGTTTCGATACTTCTCGCACGCCGACGCGAGGGCGCCGCGCTCGAGGAGAGCATCGAGGTTCTTCGACACGTTGGTGAGCCCCGCGCTCTCGTCGACCTGAGGCGCGAAGGGATCGACACCGCTCGGCAACGGCGGCGACGTCGGCTTCGGCTTCGTGCCGTCCTTGACCTTCTCGGAGCCGTCGTCGTCGTCGCCCGTCGCCTCGTCACCGGCCGGCGTGGTGGGGCTCGTGTCGCCGGTCACTCCTCCGCCGTTGTCCGTCGAGGGCTTCGACGCTGCTGCGCAGCTCGCGGCGGTCGCGAGCAAGCCGAGCGGGAGGAAATAGCGCAGGGCCAGCGTGCGAAGGCTCATGGCACGCCTTCTGCCACCCTCTTCCGGTGGCAGCAATCGCCGAGTCTGGTCGCGAATCCTTAAATCGCGAGGTTCATTGCGGCCAACCGACCGCAAGCGCGAGGCCGAGGTCCGTGCGATCGCGGCCCGCGAGCGGCAACCCCGCGTTCAGGGCGACCAACCAGCCGCGATAGGGATAGGAGCGGGCGCCGCACACGCCCTGCGCTCGAACGTCCAGCGCGCAGCGTCGAGCGTCGGGGTGGCGCCAGGGTCAGGGATTGCCGCGGACGAGGAGGACGGCCAGGAAGACGACCACGACCGAGAGGCCGAAGGTCGCGCGGCCGAGGAGGGAGGAGCGGGTGCGGGCAGCGGGCGTCACGTGCTGGCCCTGGCCCTGACGGCGCGCGTCGCGGCCGTGCACGAAGCTCACGAGCGTCATCAGCGCCACCAGCGAGAGCTTCAGCGCGAGCGTCGTTCCGAAGGGGCTCCGCCAGAACATCGTCGTCGCCATCAGCGGGAGCACCCCGCGCGACCAGAGGTTGATGAGGCCCGTCACTGCGAGCGTGCCGAGGAGCCACCAGCCGACCGAGCCGAGACGCGTGCCCACGCCACGCAGCATCTTGCCCGCGTGCGCCTCTTCGAGCGTACGCCGCGCTACCGGCACGACGGCGATCGCGAAGAAGCCCATCCCGCCGACCCACAAGGTCGCCGCGAGCACGTGAATCGTGACCGAAAAGACATAGAGCACGTCGCGCCTCCTCAGCCCGACTTCCCGTCGACGCGGGCGCCAAAGAGGACGGGGACATACGCGACGACGTAGATCGCGAACGCCGTGGCCCAGAGCGCTCCGCTCACGACGAGCGAGACGCCCGCCACGCGGACGAGCGCGGCGAGCGTGACGCAGACGAACGCGACGGTCATCGCGCGCGGTGGGGTGAGCGGGCGGCCGGTGTGCCCGAGCGCGACGCGGGCCATCATGCCGATCGTGAGCGCGCCGATGGCGCCCGCCGTCAGCGCGTGCGCGGCAGACGAGCCCGAGATGGAGACTCCGGCGAGCGGCGCCGCGCGGAGCAGCATGCCCGCCGAGATCCACAGCGCGCCGGCGTGGAGGATCCACAGGAGCGGATGGCGGAGCGTGTGACGCGTGCCCCAGAACGCGGTACGGGCCAGCGAGACGAGGCCGACCACGCCCGCGAGCGCGAAGGCGAGGGTCGAGGCCGGGAGGATCGCGTCGGCCAGGACGAGCGCGACCATCGAGACGACGACCGCGACGTCGAGCCAGGGCGGCGAGGCGAGCCCGCCGCGACCGGTGCCGTTCCGCGTGAACATCGGGATGACACGGCCTCCGATCACGAGGCAGAGGAAGATCACGACGTCGAGCGCGACGAGCGCCGCATGACGGCCCGCGCCCGCCGCCGCGAGACCGAGCGCCTCGAGGTGCATCACGACGTTGCACGCGAAGAGCGCCGCGAGCACGCCCAGCATGACGAAGTTCCGGCGGTTCCGCGTCGCGAGGAGAGGCCGGCCGATGGTCACCGCGAGGAGCGGCATGAACACGAGGTCGACCGCCGCGATGATCCCGCGCGCATGGATCCCCGCCCCTGGCACGGAAGCCATCATCGCGACGCGCCCGGCGAGCCAGACGCCAGAGAGGGCGAGGAGCTTCGGCCCGATGATCGTCTCGCGGCCCGTCCAGTTGCCCACGGCCGTGAGCAGGAAGCCCGCGATGACCGCGGTCGCGAAGCCGAAGAGCATCTCGTGCGCGTGCCACGTGACCGGATCCACGTAGGCGCTCGGACGGACGACGCCGCCGAGCACGAGCAGCCACATCGGGATCAGGGCCGATGCTCCGAGCGCGCCGAGGAGGAAGAAGGGACGGAAGCCCTTTCGCGCGAGGGGCCAGCGCGGCGGGGTCGCCACGCCCGGGCTCTCCCCGTGGAGCGGCAAAGATCGATGCATGAACGGCGTCGAGCAAGGCTCGCGCCGCGCGGCCATGCTCACCCGTGCCGCTCGCGCGCGCGGGGACGGCCCTGCCAGACGCAAGCGCTGCGCGTCGCGCAGGTGTTGCATCGACTCCCTTCGTCGGGACAAACCCGTGGCACGAGATCGGCTAAGGTTCGGTCACATGCGGCGACGGCGAGCTCTGGCCATCCTGCTCGCGCTCGCGCTCGGGGGGGCTGGGGCGCTCGCGGGCGGATGTAGCGCCATTCTCGGCTTCGAGCGCCCAGGCCTCGAGGCGACCGACGCCGGTGGCGACGAGGGACGCCTGGGCGAGACCGGCGGAGGCGGGGCGGATGGTCCGGTCGTGTCGGGAAGCTGTAGCTCGACCGCGCCCTGCTCCGACGCGCGCTCCTGCCTCTTCGGAACATGTGCCGTGCGCTGCCTCTCCGACGCGGAGTGCCATGCCGGCGAGCGCTGCCTCCACACGAACGCTGGAAACGGGTGCGTCAGTGATACGGCCGGGGACTGCGCCATCGCCTCGTCGGGCTGTCCCGAGGGGACGAGGTGCATGGAGGACGGGCGCTGCCGGACGAAGTGCACCGCCGCCGACGCTCCCGGCGCGTCGTGCACGACCGACCAGGCCTGCGTGAACGACGTCTGCCGCGGTCGCCTCGCCGAGCACGATCCTGGCGCGCTCGTGCGCCCCGGCGAGACGTGGCTCGTGGCGGTCCCGGTCGGTCCGAGCTTCAGCACGTACGTCACCGATCGCGACTGCCGGAACCCGGCGCGTATCTGCGTCGGGTGCGCCCCGCTCTCGATCAGCCCCTCGGGCAAGACCGCGCTCGTCGCGCTCGGGGTCCCCGAGGCATTCGGCTGGGTGCTCTCCTTCGTACGCCTCGACGCGGACCGGCCGCTCGCCGTCGCCCCGTCCAAGGATCGACCGCTCCCCTCGGCGTGCGACGGCGTGCTGCTCGACGACGAACTCGTGGCCTACCGGCGCGCGCCGAGCGCGTGCGACACCGGGACATCGATCGCGCGCTGGTCGACGGTCACGAACGAGACGCTCACGCTCGCCACCGGTCTCGGCAAGGGCCTCGGGGCCGTCGTCGCGCGGACCGCGCAGGGCCCGCTGGCGGTCGCGTCGACGCGCGACGGAGGCGCCGAGCTTCGCATCCTTGCGCTCGACGGGGGCACCCTCGGCATGCGCACGCTCGACGCTCCGGCTGACGGCCTCTCCATCGCCCCCTTCGGCGCTCGCGACGACGGCCTTCTCGCGCAGGTCGAGCTCGCGTCGTCGTCGCGCATCGATCGCCTCGACTGGGCCAACGGCGCGACCATGTCGAGCCCCTACCCGAACCTCGGCACGGAGATCGCCTCGCGCTTCGGCTGCGCGCGCATCCGACATCTCCCTGCGTCCGGCGAGTTCATCTGCGTCACCGGCTCTGGTGGCACGAAGCTCTTTCGCCTCGGCCTCGACGGTCGCTCGCCGGCGCCGCTCGAGTGCACCATCGGCGGCGTGAGCGCCAGCGTCGTCGACGTGCGCGCGCCCTGAAGCGCCCGAGCCCCCGTCCCTCAGCGAAAGCCGTGCCGCCAGAGCAGGCGGTAGAAGTGGTTGCGCGCGACGCCCGCGGCACGCGCCGCGGCGGCCACGTTGTCGTCGTGCGCCTTGAGGAGCTCGGCCACGTAGGCGCGCTCGAAGAGGTCGACCCAGCGATCGCGGGCCTCCTTGAGCGGCAGGCCCGCGAGGGAGCGCGGATCGAACGTGGCATCGCGCTCGGTCCCCGCTTCGCCCACCGGATCGAGCGGCATCGTCTCGCGCATCGCGAGGCAACGCTCGACGTAGTTCCGTAGCTCGCGCACGTTGCCGGGCCAGGAATGGCGCGCGAGCTCGGCGTAGAACTCGGGCGTGCGGACCATCATCGCCTCGGGGCGTGTGCTCGCGCCGAGCTGCGCGAGGAGCCTCTCCACGAGGAGGGCGAGGTCGTCGAGACGCTCGCGGAGCGGCGGCAACCGCACCTGCACGACCGCGAGGCGGTAGTAGAGATCGGCGCGGAAGCGACCGTTGTTCACCTCCTCGCGGAGGTTGCGGTGCGTGGCCGCGATGAGCCGCACGTCGACCTTCTCGTATCGATTCGCGCCCACGCGCTTCACCTCGCGGCGCTCGAGCACGCGCAGGAGCTTCGGCTGGAGCTCGGACGAGAGCTCTCCGATCTCGTCGAGGAAGAGGGTGCCGCCGTTCGCGGCCTCGAAGGCGCCCGCGCGCGCGGCGACCGCGCCCGTGAACGCGCCGCGCTCGTGACCGAAGAGCTCGGACTCGAGCAGGTCCTTCGGGATCGACGCGCAGTCGACGACGATGAACGGCTGATCGCGCCGCGCGCTCTCGATGTGGACGGACTCCGCCGCCGCTTCTTTTCCGGTGCCCGTCTCGCCCTCGAGGAGCACCGTCGCGTCCGAGGCGGCCGCGCGCTCGAGGAGCGCGAAGGTGCGAGCCATGGCGACGGAGCGGCCGACCGCGACGCCGAACGACTGACGCGCGGGCAGCTCGACGGTCGCCTTCTCGGCCGCGGCCTCGAGGCGAAGGCGCGTGCGGCCGACCTCGAGGACCGCGCCTGGCCGGAGCGGCGCAGCGATCACGGGGACCGAGTCGACGCACGTACCGTTCGTGCTGCCGAGGTCGCGAAGGAGGATGCCGGTCGAGGAGGTGACGAGCTCGAAATGGAAGCGCGAGACGGCGGGGTCCGAGAGCACCACGTCCGCCGAGGCATGCGTGCCCACGACGAGCCGCCCCTGCGTCGACTCGAAGCGCTCGCCCGCGTCGGGGCCGTCCATCACGACGAGACGGAGGACGTCCACGGCGAGCGCGCGGCGCGCGCTGCCCATCGCCTCGGTGCTCATCGCTCCCCGCGCGAGGTGAGCCAGAGCACGCTGCCCGCCGCGAGCACGACGAGGCCGGAGATCCCCAGCACGCTCGCGACGTCGGCCTGATCGAAGGCGCCGTTTCGCGTGTCTCGCGCCGAGGGCGTGCAGCGATTGCCGCCGCACTCGTCTTCCACGCCGTCGTAGCGGACCTTCGCGATCGTCGCGACGACGCCACCGGCCAGGAGCGCCGCGCCGCCGAGCCCGAGCACGGCGTAGGAGAGCGGACGCTGGACGGAGGAGCGCTCGTGCGGCGCGGGCGGAGGCTCGGCGAGGACCAGCGGACGCGTGACGGGCGCCGTCGGACCGGGGCCAGGACCGGGGCGTCCGGCCGTCTCGAACGCGTCGATCGTCAGCGTCACCTTCGTCTTCGCGTCGATGTGCGTGCGCTTCGTGACCGTCCGGTCCTCGCTCGCGATCGCGACGACGACGTGATCGCCCGGATCGATCGGGATCGCCACGCCCCACGACGCGTTGGGCAGGTCCGCGCCGTCGAGCACCACGTGCGGGCTGGCCTTGGCCACGTCCGGCGCGACGTCGACCGTGAGACGTGCGAGCTCGATCTCGAGGGAGGAGACGCGGTCACGCGCGTAGGTCTCGCGCGCGTCGTGCTTCTGCGCCGCGATGGAGGCCGCCTCCTTGTAGCGAAGCCACGCGCTCGCGGTCCGACCGCTCTTCTCGTAGCAGAGGCCGAGGTTCAGGAGCGTGCCCACCGCAGGCGCGAGCTCGTGGCTCCGCGCGAGCTTCGGACAGGCCTCGTCGTACTTCTCGGCGCGCATGAGGTCGCGCCCCTCGGTGAAGAGCACCTCCGCGGCGCGCGTGGCAGCGTCGTCCGCGAGCGCCGGCGCGCTCACGGCGACGAGCGCAGACGCGAACGTCACGAGAACAGGTAAAAATCGGGGGTTCATCAGCGGTTCGTCAGGTTCGGATCATCGATGCCCTTCGGATCGGTGGCGCGCGGTGGCGCCGGCGCGATTGGCTTGGTGCCGATGCGCGGCGCGTGCACCATACCGCGCGCGGAGCTCGCCGGCGGCGCGGCCGACGTGATCGCCACCGTGACCGGAGGCGGCGGCTCGACGGAGGCGGTCACGCTCGGCAGCACGCTCGCCACCGTGCTCGCGGCCGCATCGACCGTCGCGCGCACCGGCTCCGGCGGTGTCGAGGGCGCAAGCGCGCGCACCGCCCATCCGACGGCGAGCCCGACGCCGAGGACGGCCGCGATCGCGATCGGCGCGCGCGACCGTCGCGGGCTCGCGTCCGCGCGCTCGCTCACCGGCTCGCTCACCTGCTGGCCCGACTCGCTCGACGCGAGCTCCGTCGCGGCGAGGGCCTCGGGGCTCGACACGGGTGCAGTGGAGACCACGAGCCGCCCCGCCGAGCCGCGCTCGGTCTCGGACCAGGGTCGCACGAGGCGGAGGCGCGCGGAGCCGCCGAGCGCGTCTTCGAGCGCTTGCGCGAAGGCGCGCACGTCGGGCCAGCGGCGCGCCGGATCCTTCGCGAGGCACTTCGCGATGACGGCGCGGATGGCAGGCGGCACGTCGGGGCGAACGTCGTCGAGGAGCCGTGGCGGATCCGCGACGATCGCGGCGGTGACGGCGGAGGCGGTCGGCCCGTCGAAGGGACGCTCCCCCGTGAGGAGCTCGAAGAGGATCACGCCGAGCGCCCAGACGTCGGTGCGAGCGTCGACGCGGCTCGAGTCGCGGACCTGCTCGGGCGCCATGTAGTAGCTCGTGCCGATCACCGCGGACTCGCCCGTGAGGCCCATGCGACCGTCACCCTCGTCGAGGACCTTCGCGACGCCGAAATCGAGCACCTTCACGAGCAGGGCGCCTTCCTTCAATGAGCCGCGAGCCTCGCGGCGGGCGAGGAACAGGTTGGCGGGCTTGAGGTCACGATGGATGATCCCGTGCGCATGGGCCTCCGCGACCGCGTCGCAGGCCTGGAGGACGTAGTCGACCGCGCGCTCGACCTCGAGCGCACCGTGCTCGCGAAGCTCGGTCGCGAGGTCGTGACCACGCAGGCACTCCATGACGATGTAGGGCGCGCCGTCCTCCGCGGTGCCGAAATCGAGGATGCGAACGCAGTGCTCGCTCTCGATGGTGGCGGCGGAGCGCGCCTCACGAAGGAATCGCGCGACCCCGTCGACCGCCGCGAGCACGCGCGCGTCGAGGAACTTGATCGCGACGCGCTGTCCGAGCTGAAGGTGCGTCGCCGCCACGACCACGCCGAGACCGCCGCGGCCGAGCGGCTCTTCGATCCGGAATTTCCCCGAGACGATCTGACCCGTCTCGGGGATCCCGGGGGAGGCTGCGCGGACATCCGCCATCGATGGCAGCGTACCGCACAATGCGCGACATCACGTCGCGGAGCGTCAGTTGCAGGTCGGCTGCGCGGGCTTCGCCGGGTCCGTGAACCCTTCGAACGTGTTGCCGAATTCGGCCTTCGTGTAGTCGGTCGTGATGTGCGAGCCGTCCACGCGGAGGATGCCGTACCCCGCCGAGCTCTTGAAGGTGGAGTGCGTGATCGGCGGGCCCTCGCGGTCGACGCCGTCGCCCGAGTAGAGGAAGTTCACCTCGCCCGCGAACGCCGGGCTCTCGCCCTTGCAGTGCACGGAGACCGCCGACTGCGCGCCGAGCCCGTCGAACACGACGTAGTCGAGCTTCGTGCTCGCGAACGCGCACGAGTTGATGGTGATGCCGGGGCTCTTCGTCGGCGACTTCTCCGCCGGCCCCTGCCACGGGATGTCGTTCGTGAACGTGATCGGCTCCGCCGCAGTGCCGACCGCGACGAGCGAGCCCGCGCCGCTGCAGCCGCCCTTGTCGCCGATGAACCAGGTGCCGCCGTTGGCGACGGCGATCGTGGTGCCTGGATCGATGGTGAGCGTCGCGTCGAGCAGCTCGTTCTGCACGTTGCGCCAGGCGAGGCCCGGCGGGAGCTTGTGCAGGTGGTAGTCCTTCGAGACGATCGCGCCTTCGGCGTGATCGAGCTGCACGTAGCGCGTCGCGGGCGGGACCTTCGCCGGATCGCCGATGTCGAACATGCCCGGCTTCACCGACGAGGCGCCGTAGTGGCTCAGACGAAGCACGGGATAGCCGTGGTCGTAGTAGTCCTCGTAGTTCGCGTCGCTCGCGTACTTGGTGACGTACTCGTCCGCGAAGTTCACGAAGGTGAGCTTCGTCTCCGGGGTGAAGCCCTTCTCCGCGAGCATCTTGATGCCGACGCGCTGCGACGAGTAGACCTTCACGTTCTGCCAGTCGACGAGCGGCGCGAGCCCGTTGTCGGCCATGACCTCGAGCGGCGCGCCACCAGCGGAGAGACCGCCGTTGTAGATGTCCGAGTAAACGAGCTTGAAGCCGGTCCAGCCGGAGAACGCGGTGAGGCCCTTCCAGTAGAGCTGCTCGGGACCCCTCCCGTCCGACTTCGCAGTGAAGACGACGTGCGAGGTCGGCGTACCTTGCGCGTCGATGGCGCCGCCCTCCTCGAGGAGCATCTCGCCCGGCGGGGGCTCGGCGGAGCCGTTCGCGCCGGGCGGGCCGTAGTCGAAGCACACGACGGTGCCGGCCTGGATCGTCAGCGGCTTCTGGATGTGGAGCGGCCCGAAGACGAGATAGACGTTGTCGGGCGTCCAGGTCTCGGGCGCGTCGATGCTCGACTTCGCGTTCAGCGCGTAGCCGTACACCTTCTGCGGCTTGTCGATCGGGCAGGCGTAGCGCGTGGGCCCCTGCTCGGTCGCGCCGCCGTCACCGGTCGCGCTCCCATCCTCGACACCGCTGCCGCCGTCGCCACCTCCCGCGTCGTTCGTTCCCCCCGAGCTGCTCTCTCCGTCCTTCGTGCTCTGCGTCACACAGCCGACCGTCGCCGCGATCATCACCGCCGCCACGCTGCTCACGAGACCAACGACACCCATCTTCATCTTCGATTCCTTCCGAAAGAGACGCGCGACCTTCGCGTCTCCGCCAGAAAGAGCAAGCGCTTCGCCACCGCCAAAACCCCTCATTTCCCCGGGAAATGCAGGCCGGCGCGCGAGAGGTGTTCCGTCGCGTGGAACACCTGTCTCGCGGCGTGGAACATCAGCGCACGGTGAGCACGCGGCACGCGTCGACCAGAGTGAAGATCCCGCAGAGCACGTCGTTCTCCACCACCACCACCGCGTCGACGCGGTCGCGAATCATCCGCTCGAGGACGACGGCGAGCGCCTCGTCCGGCCGAGCGTGGTCGGAGTGAATGTCCCCGAGGAGCTGCGCGACGTGCACCGCGCGCGTGTTCTGGCTCGCGCCGAAGATCGCCTCCGCGACGCGGATATCGCGCTCGTGGACGATGCCGATGGCGCGCCCCTCCGAGAGGACGGGCAGATGATGGATGTGGTGCTGCTCGAACGCGAGCCGCGCCTCCGCGAGGGACGTGTCGAGCGTGATCGTCACGGGCGCGCCGGTCATGAACTGCTTGATCGGCCAGTGCTGCGGCGCCGGCACCGAGGGCCCCGGCTGCGCGAGCAGCTGGAGGAGGTCGGACTCCGAGACGATCCCGACGAGCCGTCCGTGCTCCGTCACGGGCAGGCATCCGAACCGATGGTCACGCAGAAGTTGCGCCGCCTGCGCAGCTCGCGCAGACGGTGCGATCGTCCACACCTCCTTCTGCATGATCTTCGAGATCGGGATCGCCAGCTCCAGGGTGCTCCGCTCGTCCTTCGAGAGCGGGGAGAGGGCGCTCAGCTGGGCCTTCATCAGATCGCGGTGGGTGACGAGGCCGACGAGCCGATGCGCGTCATCCACCACCGGGATGTGCCGGATGTGGCGGAGCGTCATCATCGTGTCCGCGAGCGGAAGGCTGTGGGACGGCGAGAGCGTGAAGACGTCGTGCGTCATCACGTCCGCGACGATCGCTTCGAGCGAGAGGAGCCCCATACCCGGCCCTTAGCAAGGTCCGGGCCCTGCCCGCCGGTCGCTCAGAGCAGCGAGTGAACGCGCAGAGAGGGGACCGCGCTTCCGCGGGGGAAGAACACGCGACGGAGGCCTTCGCCCGCGTCGAGCTTGCGTACGCGGCCCGAGGCCCAAGCCGCGAGCTGATCGGCCGGAAGCGCCGGGCTGTAGAGATAGCCCTGAGCCTCGTCGCAGCCGAGCTGCCGGAGCTGCTCCGCCTGTCCCGCCTCTTCCACGCCCTCGGCCACCACGTTCAGGCGGAGCCGATTCGCGAGGGCCACCACCGCACTCGTGATCGCGGCGCAGCCTTCGTCGACGAGGAGGTCGGTGATGAACGAGCGATCGATCTTGAGGCAGTCGAACGGGAACTGGCGGAGGTAGCCGAGCGCGGAGTAGCCCGTGCCGAAGTCGTCGAGCGCGATGTGCAGCCCGAGCGCCTTGAGGCCGTCGAGGATGACGCGAACGCCCTTCGTGTCCTCGAGGAGGATGCCCTCGGTGATCTCCATCTCGATGAGCCGCGGATCGACGCCCGAGCTCCTGATCTCGTGCTCGACCTGCGCGAGGAAGGTCGGGCTACGGAACTGGCGCGCCGAGACGTTGACCGCGATGCGGATGCCGCGGAGATCCTCGCGCTCGCTCCAGCGCTTGGCCTGACGACACACCTCGCCGAGCGCCCAGATGCCGATGGGCACGATGAGCCCGGTCTCCTCCGCCGTCCCGATGAACTCGCCGGGGAAGACGATGCCGCGCGTCGGATGGTTCCAGCGAAGGAGCGCCTCCACGCCGACCACCTCGTCGGTCGCGAGCGCGACCTTCGGCTGGTAGTAGAGGACGAGCTGGTTGCCCGCGATCGCCTGGCGAAGGGCGCTCTCCGTGTCGACCTTCTTCCGCGCCTGCTCGAAGAGCTTCCGCGAGTAGAAGCGCGCGTTGTTGCGGTCGTGCGCCTTCGCGTCGTACATCGCGGTGTCGGCGCTCTGCAGGAGCTCGTCCACGCCGCCCTCGACCTCGCCGACGAGCGCGATCCCGATGCTCGCCGTGACGAGCACCTCGTGCCCGTGGAGCTCGAAGACCGTCCCGACCGCGGAGAGCAAGCGCTCCGCGAGCATCGACGCCTCGATCGCGCTGTCGACGTTGGGATCGACGAAGACGAACTCGTCACCGCCAAGGCGCACGAGGAGCTGGCGGTCCGGCCGGGAGCCGCGCCTCCAGTTCGTCGGCTCGATGGCGAACGCGGCGAGCATGCGACGCCCGACCTCGCAGATGAGCTCGTCGCCTGCGGAGTGGCCGAGCGTGTCGTTCACGCGCTTGAAGCCGTCGAGGTCGAGCACGAAGACGGCGCCCTTGCGCGGCGTCTCCGCGACGAGCTTCTCCATGTACTCGGAGAGCGTGCGTCGATTGGGGAGCCCGGTGAGCGCGTCGTGATACGCGAGGTGCGCGATCTTGCGCTCGTGCGCGCGGTTCTGCTGCGCGGACGCGATGGCGCGGTTCATGAAGCGGACGCGGTGCTGGAGCACCATCGCGTTGATCGGCTTGATGATGAAGTCGGTCGCGCCGGCCTCGTAGCCGAAGCGGAGCGACTCGACGTCGTCCTCGTCGGTCATCATCACGATCGCGACGTCACCTCCACCCTGGAGGTCACGCATCGCGCGGCAGGTGGAGAAGCCGTCGACGAACGGCGTCATGACCTCGAGGAACGCGATGTGGGGGCGCACGGTCTCGAAGGTCTTGAGCCCGTCGAGACCGTTGCTGGCCTCGAACACGGTGCAGCCGATGCTCCGGAGAGCGGCGGCCGCCTCCGTGCGCGCCGCGTCGTCGTCATCGACGAGCAAGACGCGCGGGGCCGCGACGACGGCCTCGAAGGCGATCGACTCCCGGCGTGGCGGCGCACCAAACCGCCGGGACACCGGGGTGGCGCTGGCGTTCATGCCGCTACGCTCGCGATCTTCTTCACCGTCGCGAGCAGCATGTTGGGCTTGAAGGGCTTCACGATCCACCCCTTGGCCCCCGCCGAGCGCGCGCGATCGATGAGATCGGGCCGGCCCTCGGTCGTGAGCATGAGGACGGGCGGGATGTTCGGCAGCCCGAGCGACTTCAGGTGCTCGAGCATGTCGATCCCGCTCATGCGGGGCATGTTCACGTCACAGATCGCGAGCGCCGCGCCCGGATTGGCTCGGATGACCGCCGCGCCTTCCGCGCCGTCCTCCGCTTCGATGACCTGATAGCCAGCCTCGTCGAGGACCAGCTTCACCTGGTCACGGATGGTCTCGGAGTCGTCGATTACGATGATGGTCTTGGACATGGTTCACTCGCGGTTCTCAGAAGAGGACGACTTCGCCCTCGGTGACGATGCGTGGCGCAGGGGCGGAGGTTGCGGAGCCATCGGCGGCGAGGGCGCAGTCGAGATAGACGCGCACGGGATCGCTGCCGGCGTTGAAGTCGAGGGTCACGCCGTCGGCTTCGGGCAAGAAGGACAGGCGGATGCTCGAGCCGCGAAAGCAGACCGGCGTGCCGATCTCGAAGTCGATCGAGTGAGCCGAGAGCTTGTTCTTCAGTCGGCCCACGAGCTGATTCGCGATCTCCGCGCTCCAGTCACGGAGCTGCAGCTCGCCGCGCGCGGGCCGCTTCGGCACCGGCAGGAGCCGGGCCACGAGCTCGGTCGGGGCGACGAACGCGAGACCCCCACGGAGCCCCTTCCCCCGGAAGCCGACGATGGATCCCATCTCGGCTCCCGGCGCAGCGGCGCACGACTCGGTCTTGTCGCACGTGATGCCATACGCTCGAAAGAACTCGACGACCGAGCTCTCGAGCGTCGACACGACTACTTCGCGTTCCATGCTGTCCATTCGTCCTCGTCCTCTGGAGTGGAACGGCGGCAGAGGCGCCGCCGTTAAGTCATTCGATCACACGAGCAAGCTTGAGGAGCTCGGCGCGCAGCGATACCTTCTGTGCCCGCGCCGATCGGAGGTTCACGACGATGCGCGGGCGTCCTTCCTCGACGTCGAAGCCGACGACGGCGCCGCGCTCCGCATGAGCTCCCGAGCCGCCGATGCTGAGCACGTCGACCCCCGAGAGGGCCTGCGCCATGGCGCCCATGTCGGTCTCGGTCCCGGGGCCGAAGTAGAGGATCGCGATCCTCTCCGCCGGGCACCGCGCGGCGAGCTTCGCCGCGTCCCCGAGCTCCGACACCGTGACCTCCGGGCGCAGGCCGCCGATGTCGCCGAGGCTGGCGGTGGCCTTCGCGACCGCGCTCGTGACGGACGCAGACTCTGCGTCCTTCGTCTTGTGATGACACGACACCTTCGCCACCGCGCCGGCGCGCGCAGCGAAGCTCCGATCGAACGCGGCGAGCCGTCCGATGAGCTGCGCCTGGAGGGCGGTGGGCGCGGAGGCGGCGAAGCCACGGCGAGGCCAGCCGACCAGACCGCCCAGCGCCAGCGCCAGCGACGCCTGCAGGATCTCGGCGCGCGTGAGCTTCATGGCCCGCCGAAGTCGTAGCGAAGCGTCCCGAGCACCATCGCTCGGTTCACCGGCGCGAGCTGCGCGGCCCGAGGATTGTCGGTCGCGGGGTCGACGCTCTGGGTGGGACCCGCGACGTAGGCGCTCTCGCCCTTCGTCACGATCTCGCCCGCGAGGCGCCAGGAGAGGCCGGGGACGGCCGGGACCGCGTCCGAGAGCGTGAGACGGACGCGCGCCTGCGCCGGCGCGTAGGGCGTCGTGGGGAAGCCGCCGTCGAACGCACGATCGGCCGGACGCGAGCCGACGAAGGTGGTGGCGATCGCGACGGTTGGCAACGCCCCGGGAAGGTCGTAGGCGGCGCGCGCATTGCCGAACACCTGCGGCGCCACCGGGAGCGGATGCTCGCCATCGCCGTCGCCGTCGTCACGGCGTGTGTGCGCCCCCGTCATCGAGAGCCCGTACGAGAACGCGCCCATCGTCCCGTCGACGCGGGCGTTGTAGCCCCAGTTGTCGATCCGCGAGAGGTTGGCGTACTCGAGCGTGCTGTCGTCGACGGTGCGGAGCGCGATCATGCCCGACCACCAGCTCCGGAAGACGCCCATGACGAGCCGGTGGCGACCGAGGCGCTGCTCGAAGTTGGCCTCCGCGCTGCGCACGACCTCGGGTCCGAGCGAGGTCGCGGGACGGACGATGCCGTCCGCGTAGTACTTCTCGTAGAACGACGGCGCCCGGAACGCCTCGGAGTAGATCGCCTTGAGGGTGCCGCCGGTCCACGGCGTGAAGGAGACCGCGGCGCGTGGGGAGAGCCGATCACCGCCGCGTGGATCGTGGTCGAAGCGCGCGCCGGCGTTCAGGTGGAGCCGAGAAAACGGGCTCCAGCGCTGCTGGCCATACACCGCGTACGCGAGCTCCGTCGCGCTCCGGTCGCCGACGATGCCCACGACCTGCCCGGTGTCGAGCGCGATCGCGGTCGTCGAGTTGGAGATGTAGCGCACGCGCCCATCGACGCCGAGCATCGTCGTCAGCGTGCTGTCGCCGAGCCAGTCGTAGGTGGCCTGCGCCTCCGCTCCGCCCCAGCTCGAGCGCCCGCGGACCTTCGTCAAGCACGTGCCAGCCACCGGGAAGATGCACTGGCTCCCGTCGGCCTCGTACATCGACTGGCCGTAGCGGTAGTTGTCGAAGTAGCCGTGCGCGAGCGTGGACCAGCGACCGAAGCGGGCGCGGTGCTGGAGGTCGACCGACAGCCAGCTGTCCCGCTCGCCGCTGCGCGGATCGTCGAAGTCGCCACGCAGCTGGTTGAAGTTGTTCGTGTACGGCGTCGCGCGCGCATAGCTCGCGGTCCGGAACATGAGCGCGAAGCCGTTCCAGTCGAGACGCGTGTAGAGCGCGGGCACGGTCGTGTCGTAGCTGCGTGTGGTGCGACCGCCCCACACGCCCGGAGCGGCCCGCGACCCGAAGTTCTTCGGCGTGCCGTCCTCGTTGGTCACGACCTGCGGGCTCCACTCGAACGAGGGGCCGTTCTGACCGTAGATCTCGACCTGACCGATCCACTCGAGCGGCTTGCCGAGGAAGCTGGTCGTGTGTCCGCCGCCGACGCCGACGCGACCGGCGCCGCCGAGATCGCCCGGCGCGAAGCTCGAGAAGCGTCCGCCACCGCCCTGCTGCGGCGAGACCGAGCCCTCGAGCACCACGTGCGCGCCCTTGAAGGAGGAGGCGCGCTTCGTGACCACGTTCACCACGCCGAGCATGGCGCTCCCGCCGTAGAGCACCGAGCCCGGGCCGAGGATCAGCTCGATGTGGTCGATGAGCTCCATGGGGATGCCCGCGCCTTGCTCGAAGTAAGCGGTCATGTTCCACGGCTCGTTCATCACGTGACCGTCGACCACGAGCAGCACGTGATTTCCGAAGTCGGCCGTGATCAGCACGCCGCGTCCGCCCATCTCGACGGAGTGGAGCGGGTTCTGCGTCACCATTCCCATGCCGAGAAAATCGATCGCCTCGTCGATGCTGCGGAGCCCGTACCGCCGGATGTCGGCTGCGGTGAGCGTCGTCGTCATCGCAGGCGCGTCGGATGACGTCTCCGCTTCCTTCGATGCTCCGGAGACGACGTTCTCGCTGAGGAGCGCCTCGAGCTCCGTGACGTCATCGCCCGCGAACGCGCTCGGCGCCGTGGTGAGCGCGGCGAGGACGAGGGCCAAGCCGCTACGCCGCACGACACGCCTCGCTCGCGCTCGAGCGCTCGTGGGCCCCGATCGGCACCTCGAGGGTGAACGTCGTGCCCCGCCCGCGCTCGCTCGTGACGCGCACGCGTCCGCCGGCCGCCTCCACCGCGACGCGCACCGCGTTCGTACCGACGCCGCGGCCGGAGGTCTCCGTGACCTCGTCACGCGTCGAGACCTCGTCTGCGAACAGCGCCGCCACGAGATCGCTCTCGCTCGTGCATGGGAGCCCTCGCTTCTCGGCCACGCGCCGGAGCTTTTGCCAGTCGATGCCCGCGCCGTCGTCCGCCACCACGAGCGCGATCGAGCGGCCGTCGGTCGACTGCTC
The DNA here is from genome assembly GCA_046351255.1 of Labilithrix sp. GTDB lineage: Bacteria > Myxococcota_A > Polyangia > Polyangiales > Polyangiaceae > Labilithrix. Next base: position 160,052 of record JAXLYU010000014.1, on the reverse strand, counting down.
GAGCGCGAGGCGAATCTCGCCGCCGGACGGCTTACCCGCGCGCTCGCGGACGTCCGCCGACTCGATCCCGTGATCGAGCGCGTTGCGGAGGAGGTGCGGGACGGCGAGCCAGATCGGGCTCCAGGTGTCGGCGTCGAGCCGGAGCTCGGGCGGCGCGACGGCGATGGTCACGCGAAGGTGATGCTTGCCGAGGCGCCGGGCGATGGCGCGCGTCTGCTGCGCGGCCCGCGCCAGGCTCGCGCGCGCCGGCTCGCGTGCGAGCGACGCCACGCGACGCTCGAGCTCGGACGTGGAGACGCCGGCGCGGATCGCTTCGAGGAGCGCGTGATGCTCGGCGAGGGTGAGCTCGAGGTGCGCGGCGCGGCTGCCGCCGAGCTCGACGAAGAGCGCGCAGAGGTCCGACCACGCCCCCTCGAGCTTCGCGAAGAGCTCGGGCGCGAGCTCGTTGCCCCCCTCGTCCGCGAGACGGTCCTCGAGCGCATGGCACGCCGAGGCGATGCTCTCGAGCTCGTAGATCGCGGCGTTGCCCTTGAGGGTGTGGAGGTGCCGGAGCCGCGTCGTGCGATCCGTCTCGCCGGAGCGAAGCCCCTCGAGGATGCGCTCGCCGTCGGCGATGAAGCGGGCGAAGCCGGCGCGGTCGTCGAGCTGGCGACGGAAGATGGACATCGCCTCCCGCTGCGCGCGCTCGGCCGCCGTGCGGCGCACCTCGGCCGTCACGTCGGTGATCGACACGACCACACCCGCGAGCGCCTCGCCCTCGAGGATCTGCGCGTAGGTGAACGCGAACGTGCGGTCGCCGACCTCCACGCGCGTGGGGAGCTGATCGAGGATCACCTCGACCGGCATGAAGTCGTCGGCGATGTCGCGCCAGCCGTTGCGGAGCGTGTGCGCGGCGACGGGCGCGAAGCGCTCCACCCAGTCGAAGAAGCTGGTGCCGTCGGCGGGGCCGAACCACGCGTCGAGGATCCGCGAGCGCTCGGAGGCCATGACGCCTTCGCGGTCGACGGTGAGGAAGCCGGCGTCGACGTTGTCGAGGACGCGGCGGAGATCTCGATTGCGACGCTTGATCTCGAGCTCGCGGGTCTCGATCGCGCACGACATCGCGCGGAACGCGCCGGCGAGCGAGCCGACCTCGTCGTCGCCACGGACCTGCACCTCCACGTGCTCGCCGCGCTGGAGGCGACGCGCGGCGAACGCGAGCTCGCCGAGGCGCCGGACGATGAGCAGGCGGCTCAGGCCGATGAGGAGGACCGCGAGCCCGACGCCGAAGACGACGGTGCCCCAGAGCGCGCGGCGCTGGATGCGTGAGATCGCGGCGTGATCCTCGGCGAGCGAGAACGCGACGCGCGTGAAGCCCACCGGTCGTCCGGCCGGCGACAGGATGGGCGCCTGCACGAGGATCTGGTCGCGGCCTCGCTGGACGCCGCCGGCGAGCGCGCCCTCGACGGAGAGGTCGAACTCCGGCGCCGGGCTCTCGCCGCCGCCGCTCCCGAGGGCGTGCGAGACGCCGCTCGCGTCGAGACCGTAGACGCTCGCGTGAACGACGCTCGGCGCGGAGAGGAAGAGGCCGATCTGCTCCGACACGCCGTTCGCATCGTCGAAGGCGACGGGCGCCTGGACGCCTTGCGCGAAGAGGCCGGTCACGGTGACGCCGGTGGTCTCCTTCGCGGCGAGGACCCGCTCACGCTCGACGCGGGTGACGTAGAGGAAGAGGACGATCGCGACCGCGCTCAGGATCGCGAGCGTGGCGCCGGCGAGCTTCGTCCCGACCGAGCGAAGCGGTCGCGCGGAGGAGAGCGGCTCGCTCGAACGGTTCGTCGTGCTCGCTGGGTCCATGCCCCAGAAGGAACGGACACGCTCGTTGTTGCTTAATCGCGCCGCCGAATTGCGCCCAGAAATCGTGCACTACCGCCCGCCCCGGGACGCAGAATCTGCGTGCTACGGGAAGTCGACGATGTCCACCGGCAGGTACGCGCGGTTCTTGCTGCCGTCCCCGAGCTCGCCGTAGTTGTTCGTGCCCCAGCACTGCGCCTTGCCGCCGGCACGAACCGCGCAGGTGCGGAACGCGCCGCCCCACACCGCGCGCGCGTCCTTCAGCGACGCCACCGTGACGATCATCGGCGAGCCCGCGTCGCGGCCGGAGCCGAGCTGCCCCCAGTCACCTTCGCCCCAGCACACCACCTCACCCGTCTGGCGAACGGCGCATGCGTGTTGCAGCCCCGCGCCGAGCGACACCGCGTCGGTCAGCGAGGCTACGAGGATGGGCGACGGGTTCGGCGTGGGCGAGGCGACGCCGTTGCCGAGCTGGCCGACGTCGTTGTTGCCCCAGCACGCGACCCGGCCGTTCTTCTGCCGCGCGCACGAGAAGCTCGCCGCCGCGACCACCTGCACGGCGTCGGTGAGACCGCCGACCTTCTGCGGGACCAAGCTCTGCGTGGTGCTCCCGTTGCCGAGCTGGCCCTTGTCGTTGTTGCCCCAGCAGTAGACGTCGCCGACGTCGACGACGGCGCAGCTGTGGAGCGAGCCGACCGCGACCGCGACCACGCCGGTCAGGTCCTTCACCTTCACCGGGCTCGACGACTCGTTCTTGGTGCCGTCGCCGAGCTGCCCGAAATCATTGTCGCCCCAGCAAGACGCCGTCTTGTCCGCGAGCGCCACGCAGGTCGCGGTGCCGCCACCGGCGACGGCCGTGACCTCGCCGAGGTTGGGGACGTCGACCGGCGCGGAGGCGGTGTTCTTGTTCCCGGTCCCGAGCTGACCGCTGTAATTGAAGCCCCAGCACGAGAGCTTGCCGCCCGTGCGGATGACGCATGTGTGGTTCGAGCCTGCGCCGATCGCGACCGCGTCCGTGATGCCGGGCACCGACTTCGGCTTCAGCGAGGGCTGGGGCTCCGGCCCGCCGTCGAGGTTGATCCCGTCGCCGAGCTGGCCGAGCCGCGACTCGCCCCAGCAGCGCACCGTGCCGTCGACCATGCGCGCGCACGAGTGGGACGCGCCGAGCGCGAGCGCAGGCAGCGATGGCTCGGTGGGCCCGCCGTCGATCGGGTTCACGATGTCGTCGTCGTCGTCGTCGTCACCGACGCCGCTGCTGCCCGAGCTGCCGCCGTCGCGGTAGGTGGTGCTCTTCTGGCGGACGTCCTCGACGCCGATGATGGAGTTGCAGGCAAGGAGCACCGCGGCGCCGAAAAAAAGCGCAGATGCAATCTCGACCGAGCGACGCCCCATCCCTGCGAAGCGTATCAGCAATTCGCAGCCTCAGTGACAATCCGCGAGGTCGAGCTGGCTCGCGTGGACGAACGCCGTGAGGCCCACGGCAGCCCCCACGTCGGTCCCGGCCGCCTTCGTTCCGGTGCCGTCGAGCGTGAGACGCTCGATGCTCGCCCAGTCGCCGAGGAAGCCCCTCACCTGCGCGCGCTGCCCCGCGAGCACGACGCCGTAGGGTGCCGCCGTGCTGTTCGGTTCCGGCCGCACATTGCTCGTGCGGTCGCCGCCCGACGAGATGCGGCACGACTTGCCGATCGCATTCTCGCGCGTCGCCGCGGCGCCGAAGGAGAGAAGGCGCGGGTCGTAGACGCCGCCACGCGTGCCGCCGGAGTCCTGCCAGAAGTTCTGGGGAGGGGCGCACCCGTCGAGGGCTCCGCCGTGAAATCCGAGCTCGAAGTGAAGGTGTGGACCGTCGCTGAGGCCCGTCGTGCCAGAGAGACCGACGACGTCGCCGGCGTCGACCTTCGCGCCGAGCGCGACCGACGTCTTCGTCAGATGGGCATACCGGGTGAACACGTGGTCGCCGTGATCGACGACGATGTGATTGCCCCAGCCGTTGCCGCACCACCGGTCCCCCTCCGTGCAACTGTTGAGGCGATAGACGATCGTACCGGCGCCCGCCGCCTTGACCGGCGTATTGCGCCCGACCCCGATGTCGACGCCTTCGTGACCGCCGTTCTTCTTCTCGAGCGGCGTGCTGATGACGCCGAACGCGCGCCACTGCGACGTGGGCACACTGACCGGCGATGACCACGACTTCTGCGCGATCGCGCTCGGCAGCCCGCCCTTGTTCACGCGCTGGAACCCGGTGCCCGTCTCGGGGCGGTAGAGCGCGTCATAGACGGATTGCAGGGAGTTGCCGACGCGGTCCTTGCTCGGCGCGACGCATGCGGTCACCGCCTCCGACGACGCCCCCTCCTCCTCTTCGACCGCGACGTTCGTCGCACAGCCCACCAGCACGCTCGAGACCATGATCCCCATCGCGATCGCTTTCATGACGACCTCCTCGGTATGAGTGGTCAAAGGTGCGAGGACCGTGCCGCTCGAGGCTGTCACGTTTCCTCGCGGTTTTCGTCGAGCGAGAACTCCCAGATCCCAGGTCCACGATCCGCGTGGGTCCGCTGGCGGACGACCGCTGGTCCGTCCACCGAGATCCGTCGGATCCCTCGCGCCATAACCGTTTGAAATCATTAGACAGACAGTGTGGTCCGAGGTGTGCTCGAGCGGCGCGTAGGAGACGCCCCCATGACTCGTACGAGCTCGATCCTGCCTGCCGTTCTTTCCCTCTCCTGCCTCGCGATGGGATGTGCGCCTCCGCCACCAGAAGAAGAGAGCTCCGAGTCATCGCAGGAGCTCGCCAGCTTCCCCGCGAAGCCCGTCGACACCGCGACGCGCAAGCACTGCGATGTCGTGATCGCCGGAGGAACGACGGCTGCGATCGCGGCCGCGGTGGCGGCCGCCGACAGCGGCGCGCGGACGTGCCTCGTCGAGCCGACGGAGTGGGTCGGCGGTCAGCTCACCGCGAGCGGCGTCAGCGCCGTCGACTGGGCATGGCACAAAGTCGGTTCGCTCGACGTGGGCGCTGCGGCCAAGGCCCGCGCGAACGTGACGCCGAGCTTCTTCGCGATGACCGAAGCGATGGGGAACCCAGGCGGCTGCTGGGTGAGCAAGAACTGCTACCAGCCGAAGTCACTCCTCACGGGTGCGCTCGGGAGCCTGGTCGCGAGATACACGCGCAACGGGACCCTCCTCGTGCTCGCGCAGGCGGTGCCGAAGCGCGTCGACATGCGCGGCCACGACATCGAGAAGCTCGTCGTCGTGCAGCGAACGGCAAAGAGCGGCGTCGCATGGGGCGGGTACGACCGCCTGCTCTCCGAAGACCTGCCCGACTGGTACGACCCGACCCCCTCGGCCCGCTATGACAAGCAGACGATCGAGCTCCTGTCGGGCTACGACCGGCCCGCCGTATTCATCGACGCGACGGAGTGGGGCGAGCTCCTCGCGCTGTCGAACGCGTCGTATCTTCAGGGCGTCGAGCCGCGCGAGGGCGCGCTCGAAGGCGACGACCGCTGCGGTCAGGCGATCGTGTACGGCCTCGTCGAAAAGCTCGAGGCCAGCCCCGTGAACGAGGCGGCGCTTCCGGAGCCGACCGCCGAGTCGAGCGCGTTCTACTCTCTCTCCGTCGGCGCCAACGAGACCACCGCTCAGAAGTGGGACAAGATCTGGCGCTACCGACGCGTGCGCGGCAGCGCGGCGGGAGCGGCGACGAACGATCTCTCGCTTCAGAACTGGAACCCCGGCAACGACTACCCGTTCGGATATCTCTTCCTCTCGAAGGCGGCGACGCGGGCCCAGGCGTCCGACTGGAAGGGCGGCGTCGACCTCTCCGTCATGGCCGGCGCCGAACGCCACGCGTACGGCTGGCACTCGTTCTTCAAACGAGCGGGCGGGGAGATGGGAGAGCGGGTCTCGCTCGATCACACCGTGCTCGGGACTGGTCATGGCCTCACCAAGGTGCCGTACGTCCGTGACACCCGCCGCTCGATCGGTCTCGACAATTTCGTCCTGACGTCGAACGACCTCCGCGGTCCGGCCTCGCAAATCACGGGCAAGCGCTTCTTCGACCGCGTCGCGATCGGCTCCTACGCGATGGACATCCACGGCCTCTCGGGCTGCCGCTACCCCGCGTACATCGCGAGCGCGGGGCACGAGACGCTGCCCTTCTACATTCCCTTCCGCGCGCTGACGAACCGCGATGTCCCGAACCTCCTCGTCGCGGGGAAGACGATCGCCCAGTCGTTCCTCGCCAACGCGGCGACGCGGCTCCATCCAATCGAGTGGGCCACCGGCACCGCGGCCGGCGCCGCCGCCGCTCATATGGGGCGATGGAGCCTCTCGAGTCGCGCCGCGCTCGAAGCGATCGAGGACATCCAGACCGTCGTGAAGGCACGCACGCCGATCGACTGGACGATCGACGGAAAGGTCTACCCGGCGGCCGGGGAGCGCGGGGTCCACTGAATGAACGGATCAGGGACAGGTGGGCAGCACGCCGCTCGCGCACGGCGCCTCGTCGGTCGGGACGCCCGGCGTGTCAGCGACCTTCGCGGGGGTGGCCTCGAAGGCGATCCCGACCGAGAGCGCATCGCACCCGAGATCGCGGTTGTCGTCCTTCGACGCCAGCATGATGTCGCGCCGCGCGCAGAGATTCGACACGATCGCGGGGGTCGTCGCGCTCGCGGGTTCGAGGCAACCACCGACGCTCTGGATGATTCGAAAGACGGAGGCCATCGAGAGGCGGCCGCCGAGCTCACCCTTCGTGAGAGTGACGCCGCCGCCGCCCGCCTCGAGACGAGCGCTCATGGTCGCGTCCTCGATGGCCACGGGGAGGAGCAGCCAGCGATCATTCACGGTGGGGATTCTCAGCTTGAGCGGGAGACGAACGAACCGCGCGACGAGGACGCCATCCTTCACCCAGCTCTCGGCCGGGTAGGCCGGGATGGTGCTGTTCGGGATGTAGCTCTCTTCGTCGACGCGCCAGACATCGCTACCGTCGAAGCGCGCACCGGCGCCCTCTGGAACGACGTCGAACGCGTTCGCGAACGACACCGCGACCGCATCGTCGTTGCGCTCCCCGTTCCAGCCATCGATCTTGAAGAGAAGGCCGTAACGTCCCCGGCTGAGGCCGAGCGCGAGCCCGGACTCGTCGAGACCGCCGTCGAGGAACACGGAGGCGAACGCAAAGAGGTCGGCAGCCGCGTTGTCGACGCCGCCGTCTGCATCGCAGGGCTGGTCCGGTTTCGCGCCTCGACAGCTCGCCGGTGCGGGGCACGTGCAGGCGACGTCCAGATCGAAACCGGGAGAGCCGACGAAGGTCATCGAGCGCGCGGCCGCGACGAAGGAGCCCGCGTTCTTGCTCGAGCCGCCGGTGCGCGGAGGATCGGGGACTTGCTTGTGGCAGCTCGACGCCGCCTCGACGCCTGCGTCGAGCTCCAGGCTGCCCCCGTCGTCGCGCTGGGTCTTCGGCTCGTCGAACCCATCGAAGCTCGTCAGGAGCGCGCACGCGGCCGTGGAGAAGGCGAGCGGGAGAAGAAGCCGGCGCGCGAGCATCGCCGGTCGCACGATAGCATTCGGTCATGGTGAGCGGAGAGCTGCTGACGATGACCGATGGCCCGCTGGCAGACGACGGCTCCCCCGCGCCGGTCTTCATCCTGCGGGTCACCCACGGCGTCGACGCAGGACAGTCCCTGCTCCTCGATTGGTCGAAGCGGTCGTCCTACCTGATCGGCCAAGGTCCGCTCTGCGATCTTCGCCTACGCGATCTCCGGGTGTCGCGCCGCCACCTCGAGATCGCACCGGCGGCGGCGCTCCTCCGCGCGACCGATCTCGGCTCGAGCAACGGCACCGCGGTGGGCGGTCTGAGGATCGTGCAGGCGCTCCTCGCCGGAGGTGAGCTCATCGTGATCGGCGACACGCAGCTCCGCATTGCGCGAGCTCCGATCGCCGCGCCTGTGCTCCCGAGCTCGCGGCGCGGCTTCGGCCGAGTCGTCGGGGCCAGCTTCGAGATGCAGCGCGTCTTCGAGGTGGCGGAGAAGCTCGCTGGATCGGACCTACCGCTCATCATCGAGGGCGAGACCGGCACGGGGAAAGAGCTCCTGGCGGAGGCGATCCACGAGGCCGGTGCCACGGCGGCTGGGCCGTTCGTGGTCGTCGAATGCGCCGCCTCGAGCGCGGAGGACCTCGCGAGCGCCTTCGCCCGCGCTGCGGGAGGCACCCTCGTCTTGTCCGAGATCGGCGATCTCGAAGCGGAGGCGCAGGCCTCGCTCGTCCGACTCGTGGACGAGCCTCGAGCGCAACGAGTGCGCGTGATCGCGAGCGCGCGCCGGGACACCGATCGCGACGTGCAGGATGGTCGCCTACGCGAGGATCTCATGTATCGCCTCGCGGGCGCGCGGATCGAGATGCCTCCGCTCCGCCGGCGTCATGGCGATGTCGCCCTGCTCGCCCAGCACTTCTGGTCGATCTACGCGCCAAACCTCGAGCCACCCGCGCCGCTCCTCGTCAAGCTCGCGCGTGCATCATGGCCCGGAAACGTCCGCGAGCTGCAGAGCGCGATCGCCCGTGCCGTCGCGCTGGGACCGGACGCGGCGGAGGAGTATGGGTCGAAGCTCACTGCGCACGCGACGCCGAGCGCGCTCCGCGAGAACGTCATCGCGAAGACACTCGAGCTGGATCTCCCGCTCGCCGCCGCGCGGCAGCTCGTCGTTCGCGAGCTCGAGCGCCGCTACGTCGAGCGCGCGCTCTCACAGCATGATGGCAACGTGACGCGTGCGGCGGCCGCCTCGGGCCTGACACGGCGCTACTTCCACCTCCTCATGGCGGAGCTCCGCCCGAAGCCGTGAGGTGGGGTCATAGGGATCCACCATGCCGGATGGCCGCGAGGAGGAGGCGGCTCGCGGAGGCGGCATTTTCCGCCGTGGAATGAACCGGCCGCGGCGCCCGATCGACGGCACGATCCACGCTACGGGGACCGAAGCGATGGTCTCCGACACCACCGGCGGCATGTACGAGCTTGGCTTCCCGATCGGAACGGGCGGCATGGCGGTCGTACGCTTTGGACGCCGTCGAGGCCCCTCGGGCTGTACCCAGGCGGTCGCGATCAAGGAGCTCCATCCGCATCTCGCCTCGAATCCCGATCTCGTCGCGATGTTCCTCGACGAGGCGCGGCTGGCAGGTCGGATCATGCATCCGAACGTGGTGCCGACGCTCGATCTCGTCGACGACGGCACGCGCGTCTGGGCGGTGATGCCTTACATCGAGGGAGAGTCACTCGCGGCGCTCACCGCGTCCGGGAGCGCGCCACCGACCGCGGTCGCGATCGCGATCGGGCTCGACCTCCTCGCCGGCCTCGACGCGGCACACCGCGCGACCGACGAGAAGGGAGAACCTCTCGGCATCGTCCATCGTGACGTTTCACCGCAGAACGTCATCGTGGGCACGGACGGCGTGGCGCGCGTCCTCGACTTCGGCATCGCGAAGGCCCGGGGCCGGATCCACGAGACCCGTGACGGTCAAGTCAAAGGCAAGCTGGCCTACATGGCGCCCGAGCAGCTTGGCGGAGATGCCTCGATCGCGAGCGATGTCTACGCCGCGGGTATCGTGCTCTGGGAGCTTCTCGCGAACCAGCGGCTCTTCGACGCGGAGACCGATCTCGAGCTCATTGGCCACGTGCTCGCCGGTGCGACGAGCGCGCCGAGCGCACACGCCGCGCACGTCACGCCCGCGCTCGACGCGATCGTCATGCGCGCGCTCTCGAGCGTGCCCAGCGAACGGTACCCGTCGGCGGCGACCATGGCCGAGGCCCTGTCGATCGCCGCTGAGGGGAGAGTCGCGACGCGAACGGAGGTCGCCGCCTGGGTCGAGTCGCTCGCCAAGGAAGCGCTCGCTACGCGCCGCTCCCTCGCCGCCGCCGCCCCCGCGGCCATCGTGCACGCCGAGCGGTCGAGCGCGGGCCGGGCGGCGCTCGTGCGTACCGTGGTCATGCCGCCGCCGGTGATGAAGCCGCCGCGCCGACGGCGCTCGGTCCTTCTCGGAGCCGCGCTCGTGACGGCTGCCGCAGCAGGCGCGCTCGCCGCGTTTGGCGGCTCGGTCGCGTTCGCGAAGACGGCGCCGGCGGCTTCGGCCGCCGTCCTCGCACCGCCACCCGCGATGGAAGCGATGGACGCCGTGACCACGACTCCGGCCGCGCCCCCGCTCGCGACCGTGACGCCGATGGCCGAGCCGAGGCCGAAGAAGACGTCCTCGAAGCGCGCGGCGCCGGCGGCGACGACGACGGAGCGCGCGCATGCGACGGACGAGTGCGACCCGCCGTTCGTCGTAGACGCAAGCGGGCTGCGTCGGTACAAACGTGCCTGTATTCGATGACGCGTCTCGCTGCTGCCGCGCTCGCCGTCGTGCTCTTCGCACGGGCGACGCCGGCGCTGGCGGACAACGCCGACCGCTGCGCGGATCGGGCCGAAGAAGCGCAGCGGGCGCGACAGGAGAACAAGCTCCGTACCGCGCGGGACGCGCTCATCGAGTGTGCGCGCGAGTCGTGTCCCGCCGTCGTGCGGCGGGATTGCGCGCGCTGGCTGTCGGAGGTCGAGACGGAGCTCCCGACGATCGTGGTTCGAGTGCGCGACGGACGCGGCGACGACATCGTCGATGTGCGGATCTCCGTCGACGACGCACGCGTGGCCGACAAGGCCGATGGGCGGCCGATCGCCCTCGACGCTGGCGAGCATGTCGTGCGCGTCCAACGCGGCGGCGCCGTCGTCTCGCGCCGGATCGTCGTCGGCAACGGGGAGCGCGCGCGCGTGCTTGCGATCGATCTCGCTCCCGATCTGCCCGCCTCGAAGCCGGCCCCCGCAGAGCGCGGCAGTCGCGTCCCGGCGATCGTGCTCGGCGCGGTCGGCCTCGGGCTCGTCGCGGGCGGGAGCGTCCTCTGGGCCCTCGGTCGCGGTGAGCATGACGACCTCGAGTCGAGTTGTGCGCCCACCGGTGCCTGCGCGACGTCCGATATCGATGCCGCGCGTACGAAGCTCATCGTCGGCGACGTCTTCGCGGGCGTCGGACTTCTCGCCGTCGCCGGAGCCATCACGTGGCTCTACCTGCGTTGAAGGCTCAGTCGCGCACGGGCTCGAGCTTCGCGAGCTGGCTGTCGATCCACGCGCGGTTCTCGCTCACCTGGCACGAGTAGCCGAACGTCGGACCGACGAGCGTGTGAACGCCGGCGAGCACGGCCTTGCCGTCCTCCTGCCAGAACGTGGGCCCTCCCGAGTCGCCGGGGCAGATGTTGGCGTCGTCGTTGGGCGTGCCTCCATCGAGCGAAGCGAGCGGCTTCGAGTGCCAGCCGAACGTGTGGGCGAAGCGAGCCTGATCGGCGCCGTCGACGTTGGCCCCGAAGAAGTCGATCTCGTTCGTCCCCGTCCGCTTCGTGCCGTATCCGGCGCCGCCGAACGCGCTGCAGCCGAAGCCGACGAACACGATCGGCCGCCCCGTCGCAGGCGGCGTCACGGCGAGGCGTCGCGGCGCGATGTCGTCGACGCGCTCGTCGAGGACGAGGATCGACACGTCGACGCTCGGCGTGATGCCTCCCTCCGGGGCGACGACGAAGTCGGGATGATTGGTCGCGGTGGTGCCGATCGTCCGACCGCCGATCTTCACCTTCTTGCAGCTCGTCTCCCGCTGGCAGCAGTGCGAAGCGGTGAGCATCGCGCGCGGATGAATGAGCGTCGCCGTGCAGCCGGAGGTGATCTGCCCGACGTCCGGAAAGTCCGTCGTCGAGACGCCTCCGATGACGTCGCTCGGAGCGGTGCTCGTCTCGGGCCCGGCGGAGCAGCCGGCGGCAAGGATGAAGAAGGAGAGAGAGGCAGCGCGGAGGAAAGGCATGCCCGCGCGCACGCACATCGTATGCCGAGGTAGGCGGGCCCCTAACGCCACGAAATCACGCGCCTGCTGCGCAATGCTGGTGTCCGAAGGTTGGGACAGTCCGAGGGGTAGCTGGCCAGGCCCTCGGCCAGCGAGCGCTCGGCGCAACACCACGAACGAAACAATTCGTTGGTGCTGCAATCATCGCGCGCCGCGCGTGTCCTCGCGAAGTCTCAGCGCTGCTTTCAGGCGTCTTTTGCGGCGGACGCCGTAGAACGCGCGCAGATGAAAACCGAGGTCTGGCACACGCACATGGATTTCGTCGCGCGCGGCGTCGGCCGCGACACCGGGATGTTTCCCGATCACGCCGGAGACGATCCGCCCACCACGGTCGCCGATCACTCGCCGAGCCTGATGCCCGCCGCGGTCTCGATCCGCGCGTCGGAGCAGCCGGCCTCGTCGTTCTCGATGTCGTCGTTCGGCATCACCGAAGATCCGGACGGAGAGAGCCGGCGCCAGCGCGGCAAGATCTTCGGCGTCGTGGTCGCGGTCGGTCTCGCCATCGCCGCCGTCGTGATCGCACGGAGCCCGAGCGAGCCGGCGCCGAAGCCGAAGGACGACAAGCCCGCCGCCGCCGCCGTCGCGCCCCCTCCCCCGGCGCCCGCCGCGTCGCTCCCCGCCCCCGCCGCCTCGGACAAACCGAAGGAGGAGGCCAAGCCGGCCGCGTCGGAGAAGGCGCCGGAGAAGCCGGCGCCGAAGCACCACCGCCGTCGCGCGAAATCGAAGGCCGCCGATTGAGGTAGCCTGCCACGATGCGCCGCTGGCTCACCTGCCTGCTCCTCATCGCCGCCTGCAAAGACACCACGAAGACCACCGAGCCGGTGCCCGACGCGAGCGCGCCGCCGCCGGCGTCGGCACCGGCGCCGGCGCCGTCGGCCGTGACCCCGGTGACCTCGGCCTCCTCGCTCGCCGCCGAGAATGGCGTGCTCACGCTCACGTGGAAGGCCACGAACGCCGCGAACGCGCACGTGGCGGTCTCCGTCATCACCGCCGGACAGACCATCGCGCTCGGCGAGCTCGACGCCACCGCCGACTCGGAGCCCTCGGGGACGGTGGAGGCCTGCGCGATGCAGAAGGGCGTGGCCACCTCGAGCGAATTCGTCTGCGGGGGCACCCCCGCCTACAACTTCTTCACCGCAAAGCTCGCGAGCGGCGCGCTCGTCGTCACGCGCACGACGGGCGTCGACGGAGAGCCTTCCTCGGAGAAGGTCGTGGAGGTCGCGCGCCGCCCCACCACGGCGACCACGCTGAAGAGCACGGGGCCGGCGTCGAAGGGCCTCTGGGGCAACTGCCGCCCCGGCTACGTCCAGCGAAAGGAGGACAGCCCGTGCCTCCGCCAGTGCCTCAAGGGCAACGAGTGCAAGGCGACGGACAAGTGCGAGCTCATCGCCGTGAAGGGTACGGACGGCGACCACAAGGTCCACGCCTGCGTTTCGAAGCCGTAGCGCAAGAAATGACTTCACCGCCAGCGTCGATCCGCGTCGGCGCGCCGTCGCGACGCGGGCGGGACGCTCCCGGAGGCGGCCTGGAGCTCGTCACCTCGCCCGGCTCAGATCGGTGCATCATACACATTTCATGGATCGGCGTCGCATCCCGTCCCCTGCGGCTCGTTCGTGTGTCGCGACGCGGCCTGCTTGACGTCGTGCAGCGCCGACATGAACGGCGACGGCGGCGCATCGCTCGCAGCGAGCTTGCACATACGGGCGAGCTACTGCAGCCTTGTCCGGGAGGTGATGGGGATGCGCGTGGCACGTCGGTTTGCGCGAAACAGCGTCGTGGCCTTGAGCGGCTTCGTGCTCGTGGGGACGGGGGCATGCAGCAGCAGCGACGACACCGACGGCTCGAGCACCAGCTCCAGCAGCGGCAGCACGAGCAGCAGCTCCTCGTCGTCGAGCAGCAGCGGCGGATCGAGCAGCAGCGGCGGATCGAGCTGCGACGTGCTCGGCACCTTCGCGTTCGCGAAGCTCGTCTACGTGAGCAACGGCGGCAAGGTGTGCGATCAGCTCGCGAAGCAGAGCAACGAGCAAGCCCCCGCGCTCAATTACAAGTACGCGAAGGAGGCGGACGGCACGTACTCGCAGACGGACGTCGACGACGCGATGGCGCCGATCGAGTCGTTCACGCTCGACGCTGCGAAGTGCGTCCTCTCGAGCGACCTCGAGCCGATCACGGGCAGCGCGAAGGACGACGACGGCAACCCCGTGAACATCGTCCTGAAGCAGACGCAGACGGTCACGATCGAAGGCGACAAGGCGACGATCAAGAACGTCGGCACGATCGACAGCGACCCCGCCGGCGGCAAGGGCCTGCCCTGCACGCTCACCTTCTCGACGACGGGAACGAGGAAGTAGTCCGCGGTGGTTGATCCGACGGCCGCGGTTACGGTCTGCTGTCCCTGATGACGGAGAGCTGCCCGACCTGCCATGCGCCGGTCACGCGGGGGCAAGCGCGCTGCGAGGAGTGCCAGGTCTCGTTCGACTGGTTCGACGGAGGGGTCCGCCCCAAGCATCCGTTCATACGGCCCGGCGCGCCGCTCCTCTACTTCGACCTCACCGCGTTTCCGCTGCCGGGGCAGCTCGCGCTCCACGGCGCGACGAGCGACGGCACGCGCTTCGACGCCACGCGGGACGGCGCGCTCGTCTCCGTCCCGTTCTATCGCGTCATCGATTACACGCGCTACGTCGCCACCTTCCGCTGCGCCGACTCCATTCACCAGATCTTCATCAACGGTCACCACGTGGGCGCGTGCATCGACGCCACCTTCGGCTTCGGGGGCTTCGGGTGGCGCCTCGAGTCGATGGACACGCGCCCCGCGAGAGCGATCTTCCACTCCGTCTCGCTCAACACGGTGGCGTAGCGGGTCAAGCTCGACCGCCCACGAGCGCTCAGTCGTTCTTCGTGGCGATGAAGACGCGGTCGCGACCGAAGTGGATCGTCACCTCGAGGTCCACGTACTGCCCGGCCTTGAAGCCGCGCGGCGCGCCCGTGCCGCCCACGATGGGACGAATCTCGCACTGGCCGGCGATCATCGCGCACTCCGTGTCCGCGTGGGGTCCCGTCTCGTCGAAGGTCCGGATGCCGATCGCCTTCGCGGTCACGTTGGCGAACGCGCCGATCTGGATCGTCGTCGCGTCGTGATTGATGCGGACGCGCACGCGCTGCGTGGTCGAGGTCTGCTCGTAGACCGCGATCTGCTCTCCTTGCCCCGCCTGGATGAGCCGGTCCTCGAGCTCCGCGCACACCTCGAGCGCATGCCGCGCGAGGTGCTGGATCGCGCCGCTGATCTTTCGCACCACGCAGCCCGCGTCGATCGAGGCCGCGAAGCGGAGCTCGCCGTTCACCTGCACGAGGGCGGCGGCGCCGAGCCCGTCGTCCGACGCCTCGAAGCCGGCCGCGACGGTGGCGCCGGCGGCGGCCTTGAAGTGGAGCTCGCTGCACTGCGTGACGAGGTTGAACTCGGCGCCCGTGTTGACGGACACGCCGGCCGCGACGAGGACGCCGTTCTCGTCCGCGCGGAGCACGGTCCCGACCGACGCGCCGCCGGTCACGGTGCCATCCGCGCCGTAGAGCTTCATCGGCTTCGTGTCGGCGGGCCGATTCGACAGGATGCCCACCGCGAGCCCGGCCGCGGCCTGGCTCTCGAAGTCGAAGGTCACGATGGGCGTCGCGAGCGACACGTTGTTCTTCGAGATCACGAAGGCCGCCGCGCCGCTCATCCCGTCGTGGAGCTTGCCGACGCACGCGCCACCGATCACGATCTGTCGTCCGCTGAGCGAGGCCTTCCCTGCCCACGCGGCCGCGTCGACGTCGACGAGCGCCGCCGTGCAGAGGCGCTTGCCATCGACGACGACCGCACCGACCGACGTCGTGAATTGCACCCCCGCGCCTGCCCCGAGGTCCTGCTGTGCAGAGTCCGCGTCGTCCGTTCCGCCGGCGCAGCCGATGGCGAGGATGGGAAGGAGGGCGACGAGCTTCTTCGTGATCATGCACGGTGTAGGTGCATGAGGGATGCCGCGCGAAACCGTCTGATTTCCGGTACCTGGCGCGTATGCGGTGGATCACGCGCGTACGGGCGCTGTCACGCGAGCGTGACGAGGCCGGGCTGGCTCAGTGGGTCGCGCCGCCGGGCGGCCCGTTCTTGTGGCAGGTCGTGCATGCCATCGGGTCGCCGCTCTTCGTCTTGATCTGCTCGACGAAGTTCGTCTGCATCCAGGCCGCGATGCCGTCGAAGCCAGCGGAGTGATCGAGGAACTCGAACTTGCCATGGTGGCAGCTGTCGCAATAGAGCGCGCCGCCGTCCGCCATCGTGAGGGTGCGGCTGATGAGCTCCCAGCCCTCCGACGCGACCTCCTTCTGCTTCGTCGGCTTCGCGTAGTCCGACACGTCGTGGCAGGAGTTGCAGCTGATGCCCATGGACTCGTTGAAGGTGCGCATCACCTTCATCTTCTGCCCCATCGGGAGATCGTGCAGCGCGGGCAGGTTGTTCACGTCGAGCCCGATCGAGGCGAGCTTCGCCCCGAACGTCGTGGTGGTGGGTCCGGGCGGGCCGGGCGGCGCGGCGTCGGCCTCGTGGACGGCCGCGTCGTCGTCGGGCGCTCCGCCGTCGCTCGGATCGCTGGGCGCGCCGTCCGTGGTCGCGGCCGCGTCACTGCCGCCATCGAGCGGGCGACCGAGATGGATGCTGTCTTCGCTCGAGCCGGTGCCGTCCCCGGCGGTGGCGGCGCAGCCACCAGCAATGAGCGTCGCGAGGAGCAGGCCAGCAGAGCCGAGGCGCGTCATGGCGGCTCCCTCGTAGCGCAATTCGGGAGTGGCGCCAGTTCCCCCACCCCTGCAAAGCCGCAATTCGAGCGTAAAATGAGCGTCTCAATACGCCCAGCCGCCCCTTCGTCTGGTTCCCGTCTCGAGATTGCCACCTCTCGCATCGAGGGTGTTTTCCGGAGGAGGATGCGCCGCATGCGGGAAAAGCTCTGGTTCGGTGTCTCCTTCGTGGTCAGCGCCGCCCTCGTCTCTGCGTGCGCCGCCCCGGGCGAGGACGCAGGGGCGGGCGCGTCGGCCGTGACGAACGGCTCGGCGTCCGACCCGGAGCTCGACATCGGCAGCGGTGAGGAGATCTCGCTGGCGCAGAACACGACGTGGACGATCGACATGGGCGCGTCGAAGACCTACCGGGTCGTCGCCTACGGAGACTCGATCTTCGCCGGCTACCAGCGCTCGATCTTCACCGTCGCGCGTCGCTCCGGCCCGCACGTCGCCGGCGAGTACCTCGCACATCGCTGGGGCGCGAACGTGGAGGTGGTCCGCCGCACGACGAGCGGCGCCCTCTCGAGCGAGATCGTGGGCATCGTCGACTCCGACCGGAGCTACATGGCCGACGCGAGCACACGCGCCGTTTACTTCGAGATGTGCGGCAACGACTACCTCCAGGCGCGCACGAAGCTCCGCAACGACACGGGGAGCTGCGATCTCTCCGGCCTCGACGACGCGCTCGCCGGCTGCGTCCGCAGCATGGAAGCGGCGATGCAGAAGATCAACGCCGCCGCGACGACCGCCAAGCACAGGGCGGTCGTGAACCTCTATTACCCGGGCTTCGCCGCCGACGACACGCAGGCGCGCTGCACCGACGCCGCCGGCCAGCGCATCAACATCCAGCAGACGCTCCTCCCGTACATGGCGCACTCGAACTGGCAGGCGTGCACGCTGGCGAAGCGCTACGGCTTCGACTGCGTCGACGCGTTCGCCGAGTTCATGGGCGCCGACTACGACACGAACGGCGACGGCAAGGTCGACTCCGCCGCGCTCCGCTTCGACCCGAGCGAGACGGAGGCGCAGTACCTCAAGCGCATCACGGTGACGCTCCGCTCGACGGTGCACGACTCGAACACGCATGGCGTCTCGACCAGCGGGACCGCGGACTACATGTTCACGGACGACACGCACCCGACGTATTTCGGCAACACGGTGTCGCCCGGCACCGGCCGAGGCGCGCCCGACTTCACGGCGGCCCAGGTCGTGAACGGCAAGAACCCCCAGTGGAACCAGTTCGGCCACGAGCGCATGGGCTGGGCGATCTCCGTCCGCGCCCCCGCCACTCCCTGACGCGACGACGGCGGCCAGAGGGAGCGACCGCTGGGAGCGTCCCGGTGCAAGTTGCGCAACGCGTCGGGTTTCAGAGCTTGGGAGGTGTTGTTTCCCAAACGAATATGCCGCTGTTCCGAAAGTTCAAGTGGCGAGATCGCCGATCGCGCGCTACCCCGCCGGCGGAATGAAACGTTCGCTTGCCCTCGGCGCCCTCGTCCTCGCCACCCTCGCCGCGTGCGCCGACACCACGCAGACGAGCACCACCGAGACCACCGCGGTCAAGGTGGCGGCTCCGAAGCCGGCGGAGAAGGTCCGGCCGGGCCCGAAGCCGAAGCTCGGCTCGTTCGGCGTCGACACCGACGGCATGGACATCACGGCGAAGCCGGGCGCGGACTTCTTCAAGTACGCGTCGGGCAAGTGGGCGGCGAACACCAAGATCCCGTCCGACAAGACACGCTGGGGCATGTTCGACGCGCTCGCGCAGCAGTCGAGCGACGACGTCCACGCGATCCTCGAGGAGACCGCGAAGGCGCAGAACCCGAAGGGCTCCACGGGACAGAAGGTCGGCGACTTCTACGCCGCGTATCTCGATCAGGACGCGATCGACCGCAAGGGCATGAAGCCGGCGCAGGCCGACCTCCGCGCGATCCAGAAGGTGAAGACGCCGAAGGAGCTCGCAAAGCTCATCGCTGCGCCGGGGATCCCGCTCGCGTGTCCGATCAACATCGGCATCTCGATCGACGCGAAGGACCCGAACCAGTACGTGCTCAGCGCCGGCGCGGGCGGGCTCAGCCTCCCCGACCGCGACTTCTATTTGAAGGACGACGCGCGCTTCAAGGACATCCGCGCGAAGTACGAGCAGCACATCGCGAAGGTGCTCGCCTTCTCGCACGACGCGAAGAAGGGCAAGGCGCAGTCGACGAAGGACGAGGCCAACGCCAAGGCGATCCTCGCGCTCGAGACGAAGATCGCGGAGGCGCACTGGGATCGCGTGAAGCGCCGCGACGCGGACAAGACGTACAACCCGAAGACGCTCGCCGAGCTCGAGAAGGAGATCCCGAAGTTCCCGTGGCGTGCGTACGCGGACGCGGCGGGCTTCAAGGGCCAGGAGCGCGTCATCGTGCGCGAGCTCGATGCGATGCCGGCGCTGGCCGAGATCTTCGCGTCGACGCCCCTCGCCACCTGGAAGGCGTACGAGACGTACCACTACCTCCGGAAGTCGGCCTCGGTCCTCCCCCGGGCGCTCGACAACGAGATCTTCGAGTTCTACGGCAAGACGGTGGGCGGCGCGCCGGAGCGCGGCGAGCGCTGGAAGCAGGCGGTCGGCGCCACCAACGGCGTGCTCGGCGAGGCGGTCGGCGAGCTCTACGTCGCGAAGCACTTCAAGCCGGAGGCAAAGCAGCAGATGGAGGCGCTCGTCGCCAACGTCCTCAAGGCCTACGGCATGCGCATCGAGGCGAACGACTGGATGACGGCGCCGACGAAGAAGGCGGCGCTCGAGAAGCTCGCGTCGGTCCGGCCGAAGATCGCGTATCCGGACAAGTGGCGCGACTACTCGGCGATGGACATCCAGCCGGGCGACGCGTTCGGCAACGTTCGCCGCGCGGGCCTCTGGGGCCACGCATATGCGCTGTCGAAGCTCGGCAAGCCGACGGATCGCGACGAGTGGGCGATGACGCCGCAGACGGTGAACGCGTACTACAACCCGCTCTACAACGAGATCGTCTTCCCGGCCGCGATCCTGCAGCCACCCTTCTTCGATCCGAACGCGGACGCGGCCGTGAACTACGGCGGCATCGGCGCCGTCATCGGCCACGAGATGGGCCACGGCTTCGACGATCAGGGCGCGAAGTACGACGCGAAGGGCGTGCTCCGCAACTGGTGGGCGCCCGAGGATCTCGCGAGCTTCAAGAAGCGCACGGACGCGCTCTCGGAGCAGTACTCGGCGTACGAGCCGCTGCCCGGCGTGAAGGTGAACGGCAAGCTGACGCTCGGCGAGAACATCGGTGACCTCGGCGGCGTGAACGTCGCGTACAAGGCCTACCAGATCTCGCTCGGCGGCCAGCCGGACGGCCTCATCGAGGGCTACACCGGCGATCAGCGCTTCTTCCTCGGCTACGCGCAGGTCTGGCGCTCGCTCTTCCGCGACGACGCGCTGAAGAACCAGGTCATGACCGACCCGCACTCGCCGGGCATGTACCGGGCGAACGGCATCGTTCGCAACATCGACGCCTGGTACGCGGCGTTCGACGTGAAGCCGGGCGACGCGCTCTTCCTCCCGCCGGAGAAGCGCGTCCGCATCTGGTGAGCTACCGCCGGTTCACTTCTGCTCGGCGGGGCACGTGAGCGTGCCGCGCTGATCGGTGAACGCGAGCTTGCCGTTGGAGAGCGAGCCGTAGACGTTCGCGAAGACGATGTTGGCGTCGGCGTTGCCGGTGCCGCACGAGTCGGTGAAGAACGCCGACTCGGCCTCGCTGGTCGCCGACAGCTTCTCCGCGTAGGCGGCGAAGGCGGCGTCCGGCGCGAGCTTGTTGCCGGCGAAGCGAACGAGCGACGGGGTCTCCATCGTGTAGCCCTGACCGCTCCAGCCGCCCGTCACGACGAGCTCGTTCTGGCCGTCGTGGTCGAGGTCGACGAGGCGGTTCAGCGACGCCTCCGCCCCCTGCTGCTCGACGTTCGCGACGATCTTCACGTCGGTGGTGACCGAGGGATCGACGACGACGAAGCGCGTCGTGCCGTAGCCCTCCGCGTGCGACGCGTCGCAGCCGAGGACGTTGACGACATAGAGCACCTCGCGCTTGTACGTACCCGTGAACGAGCCCGGGAGCTTGCCGGCGACCGTGGGGATGATGCGCGCGTCGGGGAGCTGCGTGTCGCACTCCTCGTAGGTCTTGCGGTAGCCGTCCTTGAACAGCTTGAGGAGGAGCGTGTCCGTCTCGCGGCCGCCGAGCGGCTGGAACTTCACCGGCTCGTCATGCTTGTAGACGAGCGTGCTCGACTCCGCGTGCTGGGTCGCGTCCGCGACGTCTTCGCCCGCCGCATCCGCACACCCGACCGCGAAGCAGCCGAGGATCGAGAGAGAGAGGAGGGAGAGGAGCGCGGCGGGCTTGTTCATGATGTAGGACACTCTCCGCAAGCCGGGTGCCGCGCACACCGATCGAACCGATCACCATCCAATGGCGCGAAACCATTCGATCATCCCCTGGTTCGTCCGTTTGACTACCTGAGCGCACACTCACACACGTACCCCCGCTTGCGATCCAATGATCTGGTGGGGGGATACTGCGTGGATGAGACTCTGCCTCGCCCTCGCCGTCGCGCTCGCAGCCTGCGCGGAGCGGCCACCCGCCCCGACGCCCGCACCGACGCCGGCGCCCGTGCCGACGCCGGCGCCGACGATCGCCTCCGCCGCGCCATCGCTCGCGCCCCCGCCTCCGGCGACGCCCGCGAGCTGCGGACCTGGCAGCGAGGTCGCGACCACGTTGCCGCCGTGGCCGGCGCGCACGATCGCGGACGCCGCAAGCATGCGCGAGCCGTACGTGACGAGCGGCACGATCGTCGACGCGTTCGTGCCCGCGCCGTGTCCGCCCGGCGCGACGTGCAAGCCGCAACCTCCGCCGTACATCGCTGTCGGCGACGGGGCATCGCCCGAACGATCGCTCGTCCTCTTCGCGCCGCAGCCGAAGTCGAAGCCCCTTGGCACACGCGTTCGCGTCGCCGTCGAGCCATGCGGGAGGTCCGGGCTCGGACGTCCCGGCATGGTCGGCGAAGGCAACTTGAAGGCGTGGGCCGCAGAGCGCTGAGTGAGAGAGACGCTCTTGCTGGTGGGTCAGGCGGCTCGGGTCAGCTGCCGCGCCCAGAGCAGATCCGGGATCGCGCGCGTCTCGGCCCAGGCCTCGTTCAGGCCGATCGCCATGCGAACGAGGGCGATGGGCCCGTAGAGGAGAGAGCTTGCCGGCGCGTCCGGCAATCGAGAGCGGATGCTCGATCAATTGCACGCGGTACTCGGCAAGCCGGTCGAAGATGGGCTCGGTGAACTGCTTGTACGTCGTCGTCATGATGACCTCCATTCGGTTCGAGTAGGGGTCGGCTCGAGGACGCGTCAACCCGCCGATCGATCTCTCTTCTCCTGCGAATCCGGCCGATTTTCCCGTCGGCAATCCGTCACTCATCGACTAGTGTCGGCTCGTGCTTCGACGCGTCTTTTTCGGCCTGTTTGCCGCCACGCTGGCCGCGTGCGCCCCCACCGAGGAGGAGGCCGCGAGCACGACGGCGGCGAGCACCGAGACGCTCGCGACCCGCCCGCTCTCCGCCGAGCCCTCGCGCGTCATCTACCAGGTGCTCGTTCGCTCGTTCTGGGACGGCTGGTGGTGGGGCGACGGCACGGGCGACTTCGCGGGCGTGGTCGCGAAGCTCGACTACCTCGCGGACCTCGGCGTCGACACGCTCCTCTTGATGCCGGTCCATCCGAGCACGGGCGGCATGGGCTACGTGCCGACGGACCTCTTCGGGCTCGATCCGGGCTACGGCCACGAGGAGGACTTCCGCGCGATGGTCGACGCGGCGCATGCGCGCGGCTTCCGGGTCCTCATCGACACGCCGCTCAACCACATCGCCGACAGCTCGGCCTGGTTCCAGCGCGCGCGCCACAAGGACTGCGCGGGCGGCTCGAGCGCGAGCCCCTACTGCCGCTACTTCTACTTCGCGAGGTCGCCCGGCTCGACGGCGCCCTACTCGAGCTGGCACAAGCCCTGGGACTGGGACCACACGACGTCGGCAGACGTCTTTCATCGCCCGTGGGGCTTCGACGCGAGCCGCGATCGCGACGAGCCGTACTACGCCACGTTCAGCCCGCAGATGCCGGACCTCGCGTACTGGGACTTCGACCGGGAACGGTTCAACGAGCCGCTCCTCGACGACATCCGCCGATTCTTCGAGAAGTGGTCGGCGCTCGGCGTCGACGGTTACCGCATCGACGCGGCGAAGCACCTCGTGGAAGGCCCGTCGTCGAACGTCCCGCCCTCGACGTCGCACAACCTCGAGCTCCTGCGCCACCTCCTCCGCACGGCGCGGAGCTATCGCGCGGGCAGCTCCTTCATCGCGGAGGTCTACAGCGGCACGGAGGAGATCGAGAGCTACCTCCCGGACGCCAGCGATCTCGCGCTCGACTTCCCGTACATGTACGCCATCCGCGAGGGCCTCGACGCGTGGGGCGATCACGCCGACGCCGTCCGGCGCGCGCTCCAGCGCTACGAAGCCACGCAGGATCGGCTCGGTCGCGGTCATCGCGTCGTGTTCGCCGGCAACCACGACGTGCCTCGCCTCTGGACCGTCTTCCGCGGCGACCTCGACAAGATCCGCATGGCGCACTTCCTCGCGCTCCTCGCGCCAGAGCCCGTGTCGATGCTGTACGGCGAGGAGGTCGGCATGGCGGGTGACGTGGTCCGGGCCAACCCGCGCGCGAATCCGCCGATCCTCGAGGACAAGGTCGACACGGTGCGCGCGTTCCCGTGGGACGGCGCGTCGCCCGCGGTCGGCTTCCCGAGCGGCACCTGGCCGGTGATGCAGGCGCCCGACAACTATCGAGAGAACAACCTCGCGGCGATGAAGGACGATCCGGGCTCGCTCTTCTCGTTCGTGAAGAACATCCTCGCGGTTCGGAGATCGTTCCCGCTCGCCCCCGAGACGCGCGTCGTGGTGAGCACGAGCCTCTATGGATCGATGACCGGCTACACGCTGGTGAATCGCGCGGACACGGGCCCGGCGCGCTGCCGGACGGTGGTCGTCAACATGAGCAACGGCGGCCCGTGGACGATCCCCGTCGCGCACGCGGCGCCGGAGTGCGGCGCGCCGCGCGAGACGTTCGTTCATGGCGCGTGGCGGACCACCGGCGGGTATGCGGTCGGGCCCTACGGCAAGATCGTGGTCGACTGATACGGCCGCGCGCTGCGAGATCTTCCCTGCCCGCTTCGCGATGGCCTCGACCGGTTTCGTGACTGCGTCCGACTCGTGAAATCGACCGCCATCGACTGGTGCAGCGCGGAGCCGGTGATAGACGGCCGGCATGAGAGCCTTTTCCTTCGCCCTCCTCGCGCTCGCGGCGTGCTCCGCGTCCGCCTCCGACGACACCGCGTCGACGACCTCCGATCTCGTGACCGTGCGCCAGCTCGGCGAGCTCGGGGCCCCCGAGCTCGCCGACGCGTCGTCCGCGCGCTTCCGCGCGTCGCTCGCCGTGCTCGCCGCGGCGCACCCGACCGTCCAGACGGTCACGAGGTCCGGCGCCGGTGACTTCGTCTCGTACGACGAGCACGTGCCGGGCGCGATCTACGCGCACGTCGATCACGAGATGGGCGAGACGCTCGACGCGCTCTTTCGCTGGTCGGAGAAGACCGAGCTCGCGGTCGGCGAGCTGCCGTCGACCTTCGACGCGTGGGCGAGGACGCAGATCCCGAGCGCCCTGCTCGCATCCGGCAAGGTCGCGTGCGATCAGGCGGACGCGCCGATGATCGGCCGCGCGTGCGCGCTCGCGCAGCGCGACAAGGCGGTCGCCACGGCAAGGCCCGCCACCGGCGTCGACCTCCCGGCGCTCGTGAAGGCGTGGGACCAGGCGATGAAGGGCGCGGACGGCGCGCGCTTCGTGGCGCCGGTCGTGCTCGAGGGGGAGGCCTCGGTCACGCAGATCAAGGCGCTCGCCGGCGTGTCGCCGTCGTGCCGCCAGCGCGCGTGGGGCCGCGAGGCGGTCGACGCGTTCGTCAGGCAGCACGCGGAGCTTGCGAGCTTCGCGCCGAGCCTCTCGGGGCCGGGCATCGCGAAGCGCTGGTACTGGGCGTGCGGCTCCGACTCGTGGGGCGAGGACGGCTTCGCGGTCCTCGACGAGCACGATCAGCTCTGGGCGTTCACGACGTACGCGTCGGAGTGACGCGACGAAGACGCGTGACGATCGGCAAGTGGTCGCTGAAGCCGACGCGATCGAGCTCCTGCTCGCGCGGCTTCACGCCACGCTCGAAGAACGTGCGCGGCGTCCCGTCCTCTGCGAGGAGAAACGGCGGCCGAAACACGACCGTCGAGCCTTCGACCCAGGTGAGCTGGCGCTCGGAGCGGGAGTCGTCGAGGAGCCCCGCGGTCACGAAGATGTGATCGATCGCCTTCCAGTCCCCGTCCGGACCCGTGTACGGCCATGGCCGCGTGAAGTGCGTCGCCGCTTCATCGCCGGAGTCCGGCGCGCGCGTGTCGTAGAGGATCACGCTCGCGTCCTGATCGATCACGCGCTCCGCATCGGACGAGGCATGGAGGCCTCGCCGTCCAAACGAGTCCTCGTCGCGCGTGGCGTTGAAGTCCCCCATCACCATGACCGCGCCGTAAGGCTCCGCTTCGAGCTTTCGCTCCACCTGCGCGCGCAGCTGGCGCCCGATATCGAGGCGCTGCGCAGCGGTGCGACCCTCGCCCGCCGGCCAGTGATTGACGAACACGGTGAGCGGCACGCCGTGCACGTCGAACGTCGCCTCGAGGATGTCGCGCGCGCGGCGCGCGGCCTCGGTCCGGAAGTGATTCACCGAGTGCAGCCGCGCCGGCGCGACCAGCGGGAAGCGTGAGAGGATCGCGTTGTCGAGCCCGTAGATGCACTCCGTATCGAGGTGAACGATGGTGTCGTAGCCGAGATCGCCGAGCACCTCGTCGCGGAGACGAGTCACGATGCCGAGGTTCTCCACCTCGTTCAACGCGAGGACGTCGGGCCCCCGTCCCGCGTTCATCGCGCGGATGACCCGCCCGAGGTTCTCGAGCTTGCGCGTGAGCTTCGCCTCGTCCCACGCGTAGAAGCCCGTCGGCAGGTAGTCGTGGTCCTGCTTCTCGTGATCCTTCTCCGTATCGAAGAGCGCTTCGACGTTGTACGTCGCGACGAGCACCTCCTCGTCCGGCAAGGCCCCGGTCGGATCCCACGTCATGGGCGCCACTTAACCGAGGCCGCCGGCCGCGAGAAGCGAAACCAGCCAGGACCGCAGACCCAATGACTTTACTCCGGTAAATACATTTTGACTTTACTACGGTAAGCCCAATACTGGATGGCATGAATCGGCGTTACGAGAGCCCCGTGCGCGACCAGCGCGCCGCGAAGACCCGGCTCGCGCTGCTGGAGGCGTGCGAGGCGCTCCTCGTCGAAGGCCCGGTGGAAGAGGTCACGCTCCCCGCCGTCGCGCGGCGTGCGGGGGTGACCAAGCCCACGGCGTACAGCCACTTCCCCGACCAGGACGCGCTCATGGCCGGCCTGTTGCAACACGTGCGTGGTCGCATCGGGATGGAGCACGACGCGCTCGGGAGCATTCCTCCGTCGAAGCTGCCGGCCGCGGTGCGTGACAACTACCGCCGCTACGAAGCGAGCGCCGAGGTGCTCCGGCGCGTGATGGACTCCCCGAGCTACGAGCGTGTCCGGCGGGCGCAGAGCGTCGACCGCGCGGCCGTCGTCCTGCCCACGTGGAAGGGCGTCGCCCGCGAGCGCGACCTCCGCGAGTGGCTCGGCGCGGTCTACCTGCTCGTCACCCCCGCGAGCTGGCGCTGGCTCCGCGACACCTGGGGCCTCGACGCCGACGGAGCCGCGCGCTCCGCGGCCTGGGCCATGGAAGCACTCGTCACCACGCTCGAAGCGAAGCGAGCCAACAAGGAGAAGGACCATGAAGATTCATCACGCCACGATCCCGGCCCGCGACCCCGAGCGCGTCGCGCGCGTCCTCGCTGAGCTCCTCGGAGCGAAGGTCATCCCGCTGCCGCACCCGCAGGGCAACCTGCTCGTCTACGCGGGCGACGCCGACGGCTCCGCCATCGAGGTGTGGCCCGCCACCATGCGCGCGGGCGCGAGGAGCGACGACGTCGCCCCGAGCGATCTCCCGCTCCCTCCGTCGTGGCCGCACCACGTCTACGTCACGAGCGATAGTTGCGACGCGGACAAGGTGCTCGCCGTGTTCGCGCGCGAGGGCTGGACGGCGTCGAAGGTCCACAACGGGCCGCCGCACGCCGGCTTCTCGCTCGTGCGTGGCTGGATCGAGGATCAGGTGTGCATCGAGATCGGCGGCGGCGACATGCGGGCGCAGTACGAGACCTTCTTCCGCCACCTCGCCCCTCGCTGAGGCATCCCGCTCGTTGATCTCGGCAGCAAAGGCCGCGAGCGCCACGAACGGCGCGTCCGTGTGCGTGGACGGCGGCGTCGTGCGAAGCATCGTCTAAGCTTGGTGCGTGCAAACCGTCGAACCGAAGCTCGTCCGAACGAGCGCGAGTGGTGATCTCCTCCCGGCGCGGCTGACGCCCATCCTCGGGCGATGGAGCTCGCCGCGCGCGAAGCTCCGCGGGCAGGAGCTCCGCATCGCGAACAAGCTCTCGCTCGACGAGGACGCGTGCGCCGGCTTCGTCCTCGACTTCGCGGCCCAGGGCGGACGCATCGAGGCGACCGCGCACGGTGCGAGCGCGCCGCTCCTCACCTGGGCGCTCCACGAGATCGGGGTCACGGTGAAGGCGGAGCTCGCCGGCGACGCGGTGAGCGCGGACCGCGAGGCGGCCATGAGGTACCTCGACGACTACGAGGCCTGGGTCGACGGCGTCCGCGGCACCGAGCTCGACGGCGATGCGCTGGTGAAGCGGCTCGCGCAAGAGGAGCTCATCGTCGTCGGCGAGACGGCCAGCGACCACTTCGCCGAGCTCCCGCTCGACGACGCGGCGCGCACCTACGAGGCCCTCCTCGAGGACGACGCCATCGAGGACATCTTCGTCAGCGAGCGCGAGCTTTCTCGACTGCTTTCGCGGTTCCGCGCGATATCGTGAGCGCGTGCCGGTCATCCACGATTTCGAGGCCTTTGGCCGGGAGCTCACGGACCTCTTCGAGCGCGTGCGGGAGAAGAAGGAGGGCGCCGTCGCGACCTACATCCCGCAGCTCGCGCGCGTCGATCCGGAGGGCTACGGCGCCGCCGTCTGCACCATCGACGGCATGAAGTGGTCGACCGGCGACGCAACCGCAGATTTCACGGCGCAGTCGACGATGAAGCCCATCAACTACTGCATCGCGGTCGAGGAGCTCGGCATCGCGCAGGTGCACGACGTCGTCGGTCGCGAGCCGAGCGGGCGCGGCTTCAACGTGCTCACGCTGAACCACGAGAATCGACCGCACAACCCGATGATCAACGCGGGCGCGATCGCGACGTGCTCGCTCATCAAGCAGGGCGCCACCGTCGCCGATCGCTTCGACTGGGTGACGGCGCAGTGGCAGCGGCTCGCGGGCGGCGCGAAGCCGGGGTTCTCGAACGCGGTCTACCTCTCCGAGCGCGAGAAGGGCGACCGCAACTACGCCCTCGGATACTTCATGAAGGAGAAGCGTGTCTTCCCCGAAGGCACGGACCTCATCCAGACGCTCGAGTTCTACTTCCAGTGCTGCTCCATCGAGACGACCTGCGAGCGGAGCGCCGTCATCGCCGCCACGCTCGCGAACGGCGGCGTGTGCCCGCTCACGGGCGAGCGCGTGCTCGCGTTCGACACGGTGCGGGCCTGTCTCTCGCTCATGTACTCCTGCGGGATGTACGACTTCTCCGGGGAGTTCGCGTTCACGATCGGCCTCCCCGCGAAGAGCGGCGTCTCCGGCGGCCTGATGGTCGTCATCCCGAACGTGCTCGGGCTCTGCATCTGGTCGCCGCGGCTCGATGCGCTCGGTAACAGCGTGCGCGGCCTCGCCTTCTGCAACGAGCTCGTTGCACACTACAACTTCCACAACTACGACGACCTCGTGAACTCGCTGGCGACCAAGCGCGATCCCCGCCAGCCGCCGCGATGAGCCTCGCCCAGGCGGCCGAGGCGATCGGCCGCGAGGACTGGAGCCGCGCGCTCGACGTGCTGCTGCAGGCCTGGCGCGAGACGCGCGCCGTGCGCATCGCCGACCTTGTCGACCGCGTCGCGTCGCGACTGCCTGCTGAGCCGATCACGGCCGCGACGGTCAAGGCCCGCACCGCGGCGTGGCTCGAGCTCGCGGAGAAGCCAGAGCCGGTGCGGGTGGGCGCGCTCCTCGCGACGCCGTGGCCGGGCAAGTGGCAAGACCTCATCGCGCTCCTCGATGCGCTCGCGAAGTTCCCGGAGGACCCGAGGATCGCGGCCTTCCTCGCGCGGCTCGTCACGACCGTGACCTTCGAGAGCCGCGCCTCGTCTGCCTTCTACTACGCCGCCCTGCGCATCGTGGCGCGCGCCCGCGACCTTCGCACGAGGTCCGTCCTCGAGGCGGAGCTCGCCCGCGCGAGGTCACGCGCCTGGGGCCGGGTCGCAGAGCCGTCGTTCCAGAGCGCGCTCGAGGCGATCGTCGCGCCGCCACCGCTCTCCGCCGCCGACGAGACCGCCCTCGTGGCCGTCGAGGCGCTCTTCGCCGGCGAGCGACGCGCGGAGGAGACGGTCGAGAAGAGCGAGGCCGACTTCCTCGCCGCGATCCACGCCGCGCCCGACGACGACGAGCTCCGCGCCGTGTTCGCCGACTGGCTCACGGAGCGCGGCGACCCGCGCGGCGAGCTCATCACGCTGCAGCTCGCGCCGAAGCCCACGCCGGCGGCGAAGAAGCGGGAGGCGGCCCTCCTCAAGAAGCACGGGCGCGCGTGGGCGGGGCCGCTCGATCGCGTGTTCCAGAAGGAGTCACGCGTGTTCACGCGAGGCTTTCTCTCCCGCGGCATCGTCCTCGACAGCGCCACGCTCACGGCGTCCGAGCTCGCGCATCCGGAGTGGGCGCTCGTCGAGTCGCTCTCTTTCCTCCAGTTTCGCGAGGAGACCATCCCCGGGCTCCTCGCGGCGCCGTGGCTCCGCAACCTCCGCTCGCTCGCGCGTGTGCCCGAGGTCGCGCTCGAACGCATCGCCGCCGAGGGCCTCGCCCCGCGGCTCGAGGAGCTCCAGATGGAGCTCGAGACCCGCGCCGAGGTCACGCCGGAGGTGCTCGAGCGCCGGCGCACGATCGCGGCCGGCTTCCCGCGCCTCAGGAGCTTCGGGATCGGCCAGGACCCGGGGGATGTGGCCGCCTACGTCCAGGGTCCGCTTCCGGCCGGGCTCGAGCGGCTCGTGATCGTCGGCTGGCGATTCCCGCTCGCGGCGATCGTCGACGCGAAGATCGACGTCCCGATCCTCGAAGCGCGCGAATGGTTCACCGCCGACGAGGGCAAGTGGCGCTTCGAGCTCCGTCGCGACGAGCAAGGTCGGTTCACGCGTCTCCGCGCGTTCCCCGCGAGCCCGGAGCTCCACCTGCCAGGCCCGCGCGAGCTCGGACAGGTGATCCGGTCGCTCTCGCAGCTCACCGAGCTCGTGGTCGAGCCCGGGGGCGGCCTCGCGTGGGATCGCCATGCGCTGGCCACGCTCGAGACCGCCCTCACCGACGCGAAGCACCTTCGAAAGATCGACGTGCCCTGGGATCGCGAGGTCGAGAGCCGTCCGAACGACGCGCCGCGCATCAAGCTCGCGTTCTTCACCGCGGACGGGATCGAGGACGACCTCGACGCGATCTGGAGCGCGCTCGCGTCGCCGCCGCTCTCGCTCTCGTTCGACTCGATGAACGTCAATTCCAACGGCGGGCACGAGCCCCTCCCGGCCGACGGCCTCGCGGCGGTGAGGAAGGCGCTCGCGAAGAAGCGCACGACGCACGTTCTCGTCTACCAGAAGAAGAGCTCGGAGCTGGTCCAGGCCGTGCTCCGTCGCAGCTGGGTCGCCGTCACCGCGCCACGCCGCCCCGACTTCGATCTCGACTCGTTCCTCGCGTGGCTCGCCGAATTTCTGGAGGCCCGGAAGATCGACAGCGTGTCCGCCCCGTTCCTCCGTCGTCAGGACGACGGCAACGTGGTGGAGACGTACGGCAAGCGCCTGGGCCTCCTCATCCACGAGTACCGATGGATCACCGGCTTCGGCCCCGAGCACGAGCCCTTCTACGACCTCGACGAGCTCGCCGCTGCCGCGCGCACGCTCGAGGGCGTCCGCGTGGTCCGCACGAAGCGGCAGCTCCTCGTCGTCTTCGGCGACGTGCCCGAGGAGATGCCCGACCCCGCGCTCCGCGACGCGTTCGAGGAGAAGCTCCTCGCGTGCTTCTGGAGCCTCTACGAGCGAAAGCGGGGTTACGTCCCGGAGAAGCTCGTGACGCAGATCCTCGGTCCCGCGCTCGAGCAGCGCGGCTTCGTCGCGGGGCCACGCGCGACGTGGACGCGAGACGGCGCCTCGGTCGACCTCGAGCTCGGCTGCGGCTCGAACGGCGACGTCTGGCTCTCGACGCAGATCCGGGCCTCGGATGGGACGAAGAGCGCGGCCACCATCACGGACGGGGTCGTGACGAGCCGGGAGGATGCGACGAAGGCGATCGAGGGCTTCGCCGCGCGCATGTACGCGTGGCTCCCGAAGTGACGTGGCTGGACGTGCGGCGGCCGGCTACAGTGCCGTGCACATGAAGCTCTATTACTCGCCGCAGGTCTGCTCGCTGGTCCCGCACATCGTGCTTCGAGAGCTGGGCGCGACGTTCGATCTCGTGAAGTTCGACTTCGCGTCGAAGGAAGCGGCGGACGGCACGGGCACGAAGCTCCGCGCGGTGACGCCGAAGGACTACGTCCCGATCCTCGAGCTCGACAACGGCGAGCGGCTGACGGAGCTGTCGGTCATCATCCGGTACCTCGCGGACCAGCACGCGGAGAAGAACCTCGCGCCGCGCGTCGGCACCTTCGAGCGCGTCCGCTTCGAGGAGCTCCTCCACTTCATCGCCACCGAGCTCCACAAGGGCTTCTCCCCGTACACGCTCATCCCGCAGATGAACGACGACTCGCTCGCCTGGGTGAAGACGCGCCTCACGCAGCGCGTCGAGCTCCTCCGCACGCAGCTCGGCGCCCGCGCCTTCATCTTCGGAGACTCGTTCACGATCGCCGACGCGTACGCCTTCTGGGCCCTCCGCGCCTTCAGCTTCCTGACGAAGACGAAGCTCGATGGCACGCTCAAGGAGTACCTCGCGCGCATGACGGCCTGGCCCTCCGTCCAGGCCGCCGTCGACTACGAGAAGCGCAACTGAGCGCGCGCGGCGATTTCAGAAACGAGGACGCGCGTCTTCGCTGAAGCGTCCATGCACCACCAGATCATGCACCGGTGATCGACCGCGCCCGATAAAACACGTGTGTTTCCTTCGCCGGACGCGTGAAAGGTTCCAATGTAGGCACAGGTACGCAGCGTGCATTTCGCCGGCGCAATGCGGAAATTCCTCGTCGGTTCGTTCGGTCTGGTCTCGGTCATCGCCGCGTGCGGCGTTCGGGAGGAGGAGAGCGCCTCCGCCGTCGATGAGCTCACCGCCGCCTGCGAGACGGCGGGCGGGAAGTGCTCCGACGCACCGCTCGATCCCCGAAGCCCGTGGCCGAAGTTCCGGCGTGACCTGCGTCAGGACGGACGGAGCCCCGTGCACGCACGCGCGAACGCGGCCACGAAGCCGTGGTCGTTCAAGACCGGCAAGGGCATCTTCTCCACCGCCGTCATCGACGGCAACGAGAACGTGTACGTCGGCTCGGCGGACACGTACTTCTACGCGCTCGACCGGCACGGTGACCTTCGGTGGAAGGTGAAAAACGGCGAGATCGTCGACTCGTCCGCGCTGCTCGACGACAAGGGCCGCGTCTATTACGGCGCGGGCGACGGCTTCGTTCGCGCGCTCGACGTGCACGACGGGCGCGAGGTCTGGCGCTTCGCCGCCGCGGAGCCGTCGACCACGGGCGGCTACATCAAGTGGTTCGAAGGCAACATCGCCATCGGCCCCGACGGCACGCTCTACGCCCCGAACGACAACCGTCACATCTACGGCCTCGAGCGCGACGGCGGCACGAGCAAGCCCGGATGGCCGTGGCTCATGAACGATCAGACGTGGTCGCTCCCCGCGATCGATCCCGCGACCGGCAACCTCTACATGGGGAACAACTACATCGCCGGTTACTCGTGGATGATGAGCTTCTGGCGGAACACGTTCGCCATCTCGCCCTCGGGACGGGAGCTCTGGGGCACGGGCGTGCAGGCGACGATCGCGGCGAGCCCGATGCTCTCCGACGGCCGCATGATCCTGGGCGCGTTCGACGGCTACGTCCGGGCCTACGCGCAGGACACCGGCGCCGAGCTCTGGAAGTTCGCCACGAACGACCACGTCTACGCGAGCCCCGGCGCGCTCTCCGACGGCACGATCATCCAGCCCTCGACGGACGGCACGGTCTACGCGCTCGATCCGAAGACGGGCGCGCTTCGCTGGCAGTTCGACACGCGCGAGCCCATTCGCTCGTCGCCCGCGATCGACGCGGACGACAACATCTACTTCGGCGGCGGCGACGGCCGGCTCTATGTCCTGAACCGGAACGGTACGCTCCGCTTCAGCCGCCAGCTCATCAAGAGCGACCGCAACGACTTCGGTGGCTCGCCCGCGCTCGGCAAAGACCTCATCGTCATCGCGGGCGAGAGCGGCGAGATCTTCGCCACGCCGTACGACTACTGCCTCCGCGCGGACGCCGCCGGCGACGCCGACTGCGACGTGAGCGCGAAGGAGGCGCTGCCCGATGACGGCGCGAGCCTGCTCTTCACGACGCCGCTCGGCAGCGTGCTCCCCGAGCCACCCGCGAAGGTCGAGGCGAACCAGCCGCTCGCGTTCACTCTGATGAAGCGCACGAGCGGCGACACGAAGCTCGCGCTCCTCGACGAGCGCACCCTGAAGGTCACGCTCGATCCGCCGGCCGAGGTCGACGTCGACACCTCGGGCGACCGCCGCTTCGTCACGATCGTCCCGAAGTCGCGCTTCGCCGCGAACGCCGCCGGCAAGGTGAAGATCCGCGTGCGCGGCGACTACCTCGTGAACCCGTCGCGCGAAGGGCTCCTCTTCTCCGGCGGCACGAAGGCAGGCGCGTTCGATCAGACGTTCGAGCTCGCGCTCGGCGCCGGCGGCCCCGCCTACGACCTACCCGTCCCGGCGCGCGCCGGCGATCCCTCCGGCGTCCTCGAGCTGAATCGGATCGCGGTGCCGTACCCCACGGTCATGCCCAGCTACAACCAGATCGGCTTCGACTCGCTCCACTACGTCGTCGGCATGGTCGAGGGCAGCGGCGACAAGCGCATCGGCTGGGTCGTCGGCGGCATGCTCGACGCGAACGACAAGACCGTCATCGATCCGGAGACGAAGGTGCTCTTCCCGGTCGAGGTCTCGTACCGCGACGGCCTCCTCGATCTCGTGAACGAGTCGGGCTTCACCGTCAACGCGATGAACTTCGACATGCCCTTCGATCTCTTCCGCGTGAGCGCGCACCTCGGCGCGGACGGCACGCCCGTCTCGCAGCCCGGCGTCCACGTGAAGACGAAGTGCCAGAACATCCCGTTCTACGGCCCGTTCCTCGCGAAGCTCGGCTTCTGCAACCCGACCACCGACGTGCTCAACGTGTTCGGCGCCACGAACCTCCGCCCCTGGAACGGCGGTGTGGCGAAGGCCCCGAGCGGTGTCGGCACCGTCACCTTCACGAAGGCCGGCGGCTGGCTCGGCGGCCTCGCCACGAACCCGAGCGTCATCGCGAACGTCACCGGCTCGTCGCTGAAGCTGAGCGAGCACAGCGTGGGCGTGCTCCTCGTCGACGCGACCACGAACCGCCCGCTCAGCCTGAAGTACGGCCTCGCCGCGACGACGATGCGGACCGCTGGCCCGAACGGTGAGCTCACGTCGGTCGTCGTGAGCTTCCCCGAGAGCCTCCGCCCGGCGAAGATGCGCGCCTACCTCATGATCGACACGTACCCCGCGGCGGTGCAGACGCTCGAGTAGACGACGCGCCGGACGGGCAAACGCCCGACTAACGGATGCTCGCCACGCCGATGCGATCGAACGCGGCGAGCATCTGGTCCGTCTGACGGCGCTTCTCCTCGAGGGTGGCCGGACCGCCGAGGACCACGTTCGCGAGCTCGCTCTGACCGAGGCTCTCGCGGATCGACTCGTGGACGAGGCTCTCGTTCAGGTTCACGTTGCGAAGCCCGATCGGAGAGGGCGAGTGCAGCGTCTCGACGGAGTTGCGATCGATGCAGTCGCTCACGTCGTTCGCAGTCGCGACGCGACGGTTCAGCGGGTCGAGCCCGAAGCGGCGCGTGACCGTGCTCAGGAAGGACGTGTGGTCGTACTGCACGTGCGAGACGTAGTTCTTCTTCACGTGAGGCCCGATCACGAGGGCCGGCACGCGGAAGCCGAGCTGCTGGAACTCCGGGCGCTCTTCCTCGGCGACGGTGGGCGGCTTCACGTGGTCGTAGAAGCTGCCATGCTCGTCGTACGTGATGATGAAGAGCGTCTTCTCCCACTGCTTCGGGTTCTTCGTGAGCAGCTTGTAGATCGACGAGATGAACGCCTGACCGGCCTTGATGTCGTGGGGCGGGTGGTCGTCGCACGGCGCGAAGATGAACGCCGGATCGATGATCGAGACGCTCGGCAGCGTCCCGCGCTCGCAGGCCTCCTCGAAGCTCTCCGGCGGGTTGGGAGGCGCGCCGCCGTGGTCGTGCGGCGGGGCGGCGTGCTTGTAGACCGAGCGCGTCGGCGTCGAGTTGAAGATGCCGAAGCCGCCCTGATTCCAGGCCACGTCCATCGTGTAGTTGACCGCGTTCACGCACTTGGAGCGGAGCTCGTGCCAGATGGTGCGCGTCTCGCCGGGATCGTTCGGATGGCTGTCCGTGTCCATCTTGTCGTTGGTCCTGATGCCCATCGACGTGCCCGCGTGGAGGTAGAAGCGGTTCGGCCACGTCGGCCCCATCACGGACGAGAACCAGCGATCGCAGAGGGCGTAGTTGTCGAAGAGCTCGTGGAGGACCGGCGTGTCCTGGCGCTTGTAGTAGGCCATCGGATCGCCGATCGCCGCGCACTTGCTCGCGCAGTTCGCCTTGTTGCCGCGGAGCATGTCGTTGAAGTGGGCCTGGATGAAGCCGTTCATCAGGCCGTTGTTGAACTGCAGATGGCAGTCGTCCCACTCGTGGGAGATGTCCCCGATCTTGCGCGTCGCGGCGTGGAAGAGGCCGAACTTCTCGACCTCACCGCCGATCGTGCGCTGGAGGTACTGCGCCTCGTTGCCCTTGAGGCCGTCGACATCGGTGCGGCCCTCGCCGCCGAGCGACGTCGGCATGCTGAGGTGACCGAAGTAGTGATCGAACGAGCGGTTCTCCATCATGAGGACGACGATGTGCTCGTAGCGACGGAGCGCGTCCGGCGACGAGGCGGCGGACGTACGAAGCCGCTCCTCCGCGCAGCTCTTGCTGAAGTCGCCTTCCTGAACGGCGGGTTCCCCGTCCGGCTCTTCCGTGCTGCACCCCATCATGGCGAGGCCGCCCAGACCGAGGAGGTGAAGCGCTTGGCGTCGGGTCATACCGCTCATGCCCCGATGTGGTGCAAGGTAGGCGCCACACCTACGGTACACAAATCCCCAATGATTCTCGATGACCGCGCCCGAGGGTTGGGGCCTCGAGGATCCAAGATTCGGATCCAGCGCGAACTTTCCAGCCGGGGCGTCAGGGCGCCCGGACCCCATCACCTCGGCACTGACCCGTCCAGGAGCCATGCGCACGCGTGGTGTATGGCCCCGATCATCGGATCTCGTTGGATGGCAGCGAGGACGCCAGCGAGTTCATCGTCGAAGAGATCGGAGAGGCCTGCCTGTTTCTCCGCCACCACCTCGTCTTCGCTTCCGCCTCGGACTCTGCACGAGGCGTGAACTTGATGTTCATCGAATCGAGCGGAGCTTCGCGAGCACGACGTCAGCGTCGATGAGCTGACCGTTTTCGCCTGCTCGAAGCTCACCACGATCGACTCATCGAGTTGCTGGCTCTCTTCTGCGCTCAGCTCGGCTTCGCTCGACCTCTTCGCCTTCAGCAGGCAGGTCGGTCGGCTCGTCCAGCACGAGGCGACCGTTCCTTACGCGGGCGATGAGAGCCTGCTCCATAGTCCTCGAACTCTGCTCGCTGCCGGCCTCTTCGTCGAAAGTGGAAAGCGAGCCGCTACGGTCCACCTCCTCGACCTGCTCGGCGTCGAGCCCGGCCAGTAGCTCTACGTTGTCGACCGGATCATTCTCGACGTACACGTAGAGATTCTCTCCTCCGTCGAGGGCGATCGGGTCCTTGCTCAACCACCTTCCAAGATTCGGATCGTAACCGCGATACCAAGTGAGCCAGAGGCCGGTGCGACGATTGAAGTAGTGACCTCTGTAAATCCGAAGTCGGAAGTCGCTCCAGCGCCGCTCTCGGTCGGGCTCCCCCAAGGGTCATAGTTCCGTCGAGACGCGGTCGTCCTCCCATCGCCTGCCACCACCTCGCGGACGCTCCCAAGCTCGACACGGATAGCGAGGGCCTGAGCCGTGTTCTTCACTGAAGCGGACCGCGAGTCGTCATCGCCGGGTGCGCACGCGGCGATGATGACCGCGAGCAGGTAGAGCCACGCGCTCCGCAGGGCGCGAGACGCGTCGGTATCCGTCAGCATGTTGTCTGCTCCACGTGCGCTGCCCCCTCATCGCGACGAATG
This sequence comes from Labilithrix sp., assembly GCA_046351255.1. Taxonomy (GTDB): domain Bacteria; phylum Myxococcota_A; class Polyangia; order Polyangiales; family Polyangiaceae; genus Labilithrix. The sequence continues at coordinate 122,725 of JAXLYU010000014.1, read as the reverse complement.
ACAGGCCGAAGCGAGCTGCCTCCCCGACGACGGTTCACGCGTACATGGAACGGGGGCGTGGCGCATTCCCTCGGCGCCAATCGTTCAAATCGTGCAATCGATCATGAACGACATATCCGCGATACGGCAGGGATTTGCGCAAGTCGACCGCGCCGAGGCGGCTGGTCGCAGCGCGGTCCCAGTCGTACGAGCGGTGGCGTGCGCGCGCGGTGGGGTCAGGCGAGACGGCCGGTGACCTCGAAGACGCTGTCCTGGCTGCGCGACGTGAGCGTGAGCGACCTGCGTGCGACGAGTCACTCACGAAGAGCGACGAGCTGAAGGGCAGAGATCGCGGCCAGCGCCCACGTGCCACGCGCGACCTCGGCGCGGCGCCCGGCGAAGACGTAGAGCACCACGTGGGCGAGGAAGGCCCAGAGGATCCCCTGCGTGATGGAGAACGTGAGGGGAATGAGGACGATCGCGAGGAACGCGGGCAGCGCGTCCTCGAGCTTCCCGAGCTCGAGGCGGCCCACGGCGCGAAACATGAGCCCGCCGACGACGATGAGGACAGGCGCGGTCGCCCACGGCGGAACGACCGCCACGAGCGGCCCGACGAAGAGCAAGGGGACGAAGCACAGGGCCGTGACGACGCTCGTCCGTCCCGTGCGGCCGCCCGCCTCCACGCCGCGGCGCTCTCGATGTACGCAGTGCCCGACGACGTGCCGAGGAGCCCGGCGCCGAGCGTGGCGAGCGCGTCCACGAGAAGGCCCTCGCGCACGCGCAGGGGCTCTCCCTTCTCGTCGACGAGCGCCGCCGCCTGCGACACGGCGACGAAGGTGGAGAGCGAGTCGAACAGATCGGTGAGGAGGATCCCGAGGATCGCGGGCCAGAGCGCCGGCTTGAGCGCGCCCAGGACGTCGAGCTCGAACGCCAGCGAGAAGTCGGGCGCGCTGACGAGCGACGTCGGCCGGGGCGCGAGGCCGAGCGCGAGGGAGGCGGCCGTGACGGCGCCGATCGCGGCGAGGAACGCGAAGGGGCTCTTGCGTCGCTGGAGGACCGCGGCGATCACGACGCCCGCGAGCGCGAGCCCCACCTTGGCGTCGAGTCGCCCGAAGGTGACGAAGGTGACGGGATGCGCGACGACGAGCCCCGCGCTCTTCAGCCCGAGGAACGTGAGGAAGAGCCCGATGCCGACCGCGAGCGCGTGGCGCAGGTTCATCGGGATCGCGCGCACGATCGCGGCGCGGAGCCCGGTCACGGACACGACGGCGAAGATCACGCCGGCCCAGAACACGATGCCGAGCGCGGTGGGCCACGGCACCTTCTGGCCGAGCACGATCCCGAAGGTGAAGAACGCGTTGATGCCCATCCCGGGCGCCACGCCGAAGGGCAGCTTCGCGTAGAGGCCCATGAGCAGCGTCATGGCGACGGTGAGGACGACGGTGGCGGTCATCACCGCGGGGAACGAGAGCCCGGTCCCCTCCGTCGCGAGGATCGCAGGGTTGACCACGACGACGTACGCCATCGTCAGGAACGTCGTCACGCCCGCCAGCGCCTCGGTCCGCAGCGACGGGCTCATGGCCTCATGCTACGGCGAGTTGCGTGCGGACGCGCGGCGCGCAAAGATCGCCGCATGAGCGACGACGACAGGATCGGCCGGCGAGCAGCGCTCGCGCTCGGGGTCGCCGTCGCTGCGTGCAGCCGGACGACGAAGGAAGAGACCCCCGCGACCCAGCGCGAGGGGACGACGGCGTCGACCTCCTCGCCCCGAAGCGGCCGCATGACCGCCCTCTATCTCCCGCACGGCGGCGGGCCCTGGCCGTGGATGGACGCCGGCGGCATGTTCGAGGCCCGCGAGTCGCGTGCCCTCACCGACTACCTGACCGGCATCCCCGCGCAGCTCCCGCAGCGCCCGAAGGCGGTGGTCGTCGTGTCCGCCCACTGGGAAGCGCCGGTCCCGACCGTGATGACGAACGCGAGGCCGTCCATCCTCTACGACTATTACGGCTTCCCGCCCGCGATGTACGAGATCGCCTGGCCCGCGCCCGGCGCGCCGGCGGTCGCCGCGCGCGTGCGCGAGCTCCTCTCCGCGGCGAAGATCCCGAGCGCCGAGGACCCATCACGCGGCTTCGATCACGGCACCTTCGTGCCGCTCAAGCTCACGTTCCCCGGCGCCGATATCCCCACCATCCAGCTCTCGCTGCAGGAGGGACTCGACCCCGCGCGCCACATCGAGATCGGCCGCGCGCTCGCGCCGCTCCGCGACGAGGGCGTGCTGATCGTCGGCAGCGGCATGAGCTACCACAACCTCCGCGAGCTCGTTCGTCACGGCGGCGGTGCCGTCTCGAACGAGTTCGACGCGTGGCTCCAGCGCTCCGTCCTCGCGGAGCCCGCGGCGCGCGTCCGCGAGCTCGTGCGGTGGGCCTCGGCGCCGAGCGCGCGCCAGGCCCACCCTCGCGAGGAGCACCTGCTACCGCTGATGGTCATCGCCGGCGCCGCCGGCGACGACGGCGCGCGCGTCGCCTACTCCGATACGTTCGGCGGCGCGCACATCACGGCGTTCCACTTCGGCTGAGGATCAGCGGCGACGGCGACGCGCGCCGAGGACGAGCATGCCCGCAAGCGCGAGCCCGATCGAGCCCCAGGGCGACGAGCCTCCGGCCGTGGTCGAGCAGCCCGAGTCTTCCTTGTCGGCGCCCTCCGCGGGGGTCGTCGTCGTCGAGCCACTGCTCGACGCGCCGCCGTCCGGCGTCGGGACCGCCGCGCCGCCCGCGGCCTCCGTCATCGCGCCCTCGATGAGCGTCTTGAAGCTGGAGAGCGCGGTGTAATAGTTCGTGCCGTTCACGCAGCCCTTGGCGATGTCGTTCGGATCGTCGGGCAGGGTGTTGCCACCGCGCGAGACGACGCCGAGCACCTCGTTCGTGGACTCGGCGATCGCCGGGCCACCGCTGTCGCCGGAGCAGATCGCCTCGCCGACCGTGAACTCGCCGCTCGGAAGGTCGTCCGCCGCGGGACCGACCTTCGTGACCGCGACACCCGTGCGCTGCTTGCGGACCGCCGGCGTCGGCGACTCCGTCGTCGTCACGCCCCAGCCGATGGCGGTCACGAGCTCACCGACCGCGGCCGGCGCGCCGAGGCGCATCTTCACCGGCGTGATGTCGTTGATCGGCGTGTCGAGGATGATGAGGGCGATGTCGTGAGCGCAGAGCGTGGTCGCGCCGTCGTGAATGACCTTCTTGCCGATCGCGCGCGGGGTCGCGCCTTCCGCCGGGTTGTTCGGGCCGGTGAAGAACTTGAACGCGGTCGGCGCGAAGTCCGTGCCCGGGCTCGAGGCGCCGTTGTCGTCGGGCGCCACGCCGTCCTGCGTGCATGCGAAGCCCGCCTCACCCTTGCCCTGCGAGACGCAGTGGCGAGCGGTGAGCACGAGGTTCGGCGCGATGAGGGAGCCGGTGCACACGCCGCCCGGAGGTGCCCCCGGACCGGTCGCCTCGATCTGGATCTGAATCACCCAGTCCTGCGCCGACGTGGAGTCCGTACCGTTGATGATGGGCTGCGAGACGCGCCCCGTCGCCACGGAGTCGCCGGTAGTGCATGCCGCCGTGAGCGCAAGGAATCCAAAGCCGAATGCGAGAAAAGATTGTCGAATCATAACTTTCCAAGAGAGCATGACTGCCGCTGCGACGCCAGTACTCAGCGGGGTAGCGTTCACCACGTGTCGATGAAGCGGCGGCGGCGCGGCTCGCGCTTCGCCTCTCCGTCCAGCGCGAACGCGAGCCCGCCGGCGATCCACGCGCGCGTGTCGGCCGGGTCGATGACGGCGTCCACCTCGTGATGCGCGGCGGTGTTCATCGCCTTGCCGCGGTCGTAGGCGAAGTCGACCATCGCCTTGAACGCCTCGGCGCGGTCCGCTTCGTTCGGCATCGCGGCGAGCTCCTTGCCCATCGCGAGCTTCACCGCGCCCTCGAGGCCCATCGCTCCGAACTCGCCGGTCGGCCACGACGCGGCGAACACGCCGGCGCCGAGATGACCTCCGCCCATCGCTTGTGCACCGAGGCCATACGCCTTTCGCAGGACGATCGTGAGATGAGGAACGGTGAGGCTCGCCGCGGCCACGAACATGCGCGCGGTGTGCCTCACCAGGCCGGTCGCCTCCGCCTTCGGTCCGACCATGAACCCCGGCGTGTCGCAGAGGGAGATCACCGGGAGGCCGAACGCGTCGCAGAGCTGGAGGAAGCGCGCGGCCTTGTCGGCTGCGTCGGAGTCGATCGCGCCGGCTCCCTCCCAGCAGTCGTTCGCGAGCACTCCCACCGCACGCCCTTCGATGCGCGCGAGCGCGGTGAGCATGCTCTTGCCGAAGTCGCGGCGTAGCTCGAGGACGGAGTCGACGTCGAAGATCCGCTCGACGATCGGCCGCACGCGATACGCGCGCCGCCGCCGCTCCGGCATCGCATCCCGCAGCGGCGCCTGGTCGGCCGCGGTCCAGGCCGGCGCGATCGCGGCTCGAAAGTACCCGAGGTACCTCTTCGCGACCGCGACCGCCTCCGCCTCGTCCTTCACGCGAACGTCGACCACGCCGCTCTTGGTCTGCAGATCGATCGGCCCGACCTCCTCGGGCGTGAAGGTCCCGAGGCCGCCGCCCTCGATCATCGCGGGTCCGCCCATGCCGATCGTGCTGTCCTCCGTCGCGATCACGACATCGCACAGCCCGAGGAGCGCCGCGTTCCCCGCGAAGCAGCGACCGGAGACGATCCCGACCCGTGGGGCGAGCCCGGAGAGCGCCGCGAACCGGAGGAAGCTCGGGACGTCGAGGCCCGCGACGACCGGCAGGTCCGTGTCGTTCGGGCGCCCCCCGCCGCCCTCCGCGAAGAGGACCACCGGCGATCGCCACTCCGCCGCGAGGCTCAGCATGCGATCGAGCTTCCGGTGGCCGTTCAGGCCCTGGGTCCCGGCGAAGACGGTGTAGTCGTACGCCAGCACCATCGTGCGCGTGCCGTCGATCGCGCCGACGCCCGTGACGAGGCCGTCGGCGGGGCTCTTCGAGACGAGCTCGTCGTCCGAGTAACGATTTCGCTGCGCCGCCAGCACGAGCGCCCCGTACTCGACGAAGGTGCCCTCGTCGACGAGGTCCGCGATGTTCTCGCGTACGGTACGCTGACTCGTCTTGCGACGCCGGAGGACGGCGTCGGGCCGGGCCTCGTCCGTGTTCCGGAGGAGGCGCGCGCGTAAATCGGTGAGCTCGGGTCGTTCGTGACTCATGAATCGCGGGCGTCAGACTATGCTGGCCGGATGGCGGAGTCGAAGAGCGCAAGGCCGCTCGTCGGAGACGTCGTCGCCGGGCGATATCGGATCGACAGCATCGCCGGCGAGGGCGGGATGGGCATCGTCTACGAGGCGGAGCACGTCATCCTTCGCCAGCGCGTCGCCCTCAAGATCCTCCTCCCCGGCGCGCTCTCCTCCGCGGAGGCGCTCGAGCGCTTCTCGCAGGAGGCGGCCGCGATCGCGCGGATCTCGTGCGAGCACGTCGTGCGCGTGATGGACGCCGGCACGCTGCCGAGCGGCGCGCCGTACCTCGTCATGGAGTATCTCGAGGGCAAGAACCTCGAGCAGCTCCTCCAGATCCGCGGTCCCCTGCCCTACTCGGACGCGGTCGACTTCGCCCTGCAGACGCTCGAGGCGCTCGCGCATGCGCACGCCGCGCACGTCATCCATCGCGACCTCAAGTCCGCCAACCTGTTCTTCGCAAAGCTCGCGGACGGACGCCAGATCATCAAGCTCCTCGACTTCGGCGTCGCGATGACGATCGACGGGCACGACGACAATCGCATCGTCGGCTCGCCGGCCTACATGTCCCCGGAGCAGCTCTGTCGCGAGGCGGTCGACGCGCGCACGGACCTCTGGTCGCTCGGCGTCGTGCTCTACGAGATGCTCGCCGGCGTCGTGCCCTTCGAGGGCACGTTCGCGCAGACGGTGCACGGTGTGCTGAACACCACACCCGTCCCGTTGAACGAGAAGAACGCCGCCATTCCCCCCGCGCTCGCCGCCGTCGTGCAGCGCTGCCTCACGCGCGACGTCGAGCGGCGCTGGAGCTCCACGCTCGCCCTCGCGCGTGCGCTCGCGCCTTTCGCGTCGAGCGCCACCACCGGCGTCGTGCCGCGCATCGAGCGCGCGGTCGCGAACGTCTCACCGGTCGGCGAGCGCCGTCGCTTCGAGACGCTGGAGACCGCGCTCCAGGCCCTCGACGAGCACGTCCAGAAGCACAAGCGGAGCGAGGTCTCCACCGTGCCGCCCGCGGCGATGGGCTTCGGCGAGACGATGCCCGCGCCGGCGTCGGGCGCCCTCCGCATCGCGATGCTCGACGAGAGCCCCGCCACGCTGCGCGCGCAGTCGGACCTGCTGACGCAAGCCGGCTTCGAGGTCCGCACGAGCACGAAGCCGGAGGAGCTCGATCGAATCCTCGAGGCGTGGAAGCCCCACCTCGTGCTCGTGGAGGCGGAGACGCGCCTCTGTCGCAAGATCAAGGACCGCTTCAAGGCCACGCTCCCGGTGGTGGTGGTCTCGAACCTCCCCGCCGCCCGGCTGGAAGAGGTGGCGAAGGAAGACGGCGCCGACGCGTCCTTTCGCAAGGCCAACGACGGGCAGACGCTCGTCGAGTTCGTCCGCAACATCTGCGCGATGACGTACTCGCCCGAAGATCTGCCCGACTTCAGCGCGTGATCTCGATCGGAACGGAGAGGAGCCCCGTCCCGCGCTTCGGCGCCTGAAAGCGCGCGCGAGAGAACACGCTCGCGAGGCAGCCGCGGGCCTCGTCGGTCACGGGCTGCTCGGAGGACGCCACGGCGCATGCGACCGCGCCGTCCTTCGCCACGCGGGCGCCGACGACCACCACGCGGCGTCCGCTCGCCTTCCCGCTTCCGCGCACGCACTCCTTGACGTCGGGAAGGAGCCCGTCGAGCACGGTGTAGACGTCCTCCGCGAGGCCACGCGACTCGATCGTGTCGATCGACGTCTGCGCCGTGGGACCGCCGAGCGTGACCTTCGCGGCCTTCACCTGCACGGGGACGCGCGCCGACCACGGCGCCCCCGTCGCCGCGAACGACTCTCGCTCGAGGCGCGTCCGCATGCAGTCCTCGACCTCCGCGGTGAGCCCCGTGTCGTCGCTCGGCACGACGCACGTGGTCTTGCCGCCCGCGTCGATCGACGTGACGAACGCGATCCGTCCGTCGACCATCTCGGGCACTGCCCTCCGCCCGCTCTCGTAGCAGGCGGTGAGATCGGGCGAGACGCGACGCCAGATCTCCTCCGTGGTCGGCGTCGTCGCGCGGCTCTGGACGACGGGCATGCTCGACGACGTCGCGGGCGGCGGCGGCGCTACGGGAGCGGTCGACCGCGCCGGCTCGGACACCGGTCCCGCGGGGGTGGCAGAGCCGCACGCGGCCAGGAGCGCGAGACTGACGATGGTTCTCACGCGGGCGAGGTTATCCGCTAAAATCGATCCCGGTCATGCGGCGGGCACATGGGGTGGTGATCGGCGCCGTGGCCATCGTCCTGGCGGCATTTCTCGGCTGCTCGGACGATCGTGAGATCAAGCAGCTCGCGGAGGGATGCTCCATCAACAGCGACTGCACCGATCCGCTCGCGTGCGCGTTCGGCCGCTGCCACGTGCAGTGCCAGTCCACGCGCGACTGTCCGCCGGGGACGCTCTGCGTCGCGGCCGCGACGGCGAAGGTGTGCCAGCTCCCGGACGAGGCGAAGTGCAGCCCGACGAAGGCTTGTCCGTATGGCCTCGTCTGCACCGACGCGACGTGCCGGAACGGCTGCCAATCCAATGTAGAGTGCACGGTTCCGGGACAGGAGTGCGCGCGCGGCGCCTGCTACGACCGCGTGGCCGAGCTCGACGGCGGGCCGCTGCCCACGTTCCCCGAGGACGACGCGGGCGTCGCGGACGCGAAGACGGACGCGCCGATCTTCGTGGGCGGCACGGGCCCGCTCGGATTCTCGTCCTCGAATTTCGATCCGAAGCTCGTCGAGACGGTCGCGGACGGTGGCTCGGTCGTGAACCTCCCGAAGACGACGGTCACGGGCACCTGCAACGCGAAGTGCCTGCCGCCGCCGACGACGATCGACATGCAGAACGGCGTTCACGCGGATCTCTACGCCTTCCAGGACCTCGTGGTCGAGCAGTCCGCGACGCTCTACTTCACCGACAACCTCGTCTCGAACCCGAGGCCCATCATCTTCGCCGTCGCCGGGACGGCCGATATTCAAGGCCTCATCGACGTCGGCGGCTTCCGCCAGTTCCAGGGGCCCGGCGGGTTCGGTGGCGCGAGCCCGGGTCCCGGCTTCGGGAGCTTCTCCGGCTCCAACGTCGGCGGCGGCGGCGGCTCGTACTGCGGAAAGGGCGGCTTCGGCACGGGCGCGAACGGCACGAAGACGAGCGACACCTCGCAGACCTACGGCACGCCGGAGATCATCCCGCTCGTCGGCGGCTCGGCCGGCTCGGGCTGCAACGGCGACACGAGCGGATACGGCCTCGGCGCCGGCGGCGGCGTCCTCCAGATCTCGGCGAAGAACGCCATCATCGTGCGCGAGTTCGGTCGCATCAACGCCGGCGGAGGCGGCGGCCTCGGCGGCTGCAACGGACACGGCGCCGGCTCCGGCGGGGCGATCCTGCTCGAGGCTCCGACCGTGACGATCCTCGGCGCGCTCGGCGCCAACGGCGGCGGCGGCGGCGGCGGACCGGAGGGCCAGGGCGGCCGCGCGAGCGATCAGCCCGCGCTCGGGGCGACGCAGTACGGCACCGGCGGCAGCGGCAGCGCGGGGACGAACATCAACGGCGGCGACGGCATCCGGCCGGCCGCGGGAGACAACGGCGCGGGCGGCGGCGGCGGCGCCGGGCGAATTCGCATCAACACCGCCACGGGCAGCGCCACCATCACCGGCATCGTGAGTCCGTCGCTCGGCACGCCGTGCGCGACCCAGGGCGTGCTCGGACCATGATTCGCAGAGCGCATGGCATCGTGGGCGGCGCGGTGACGCTCGTGCTCGCCGTGTTCCTCGGCTGCTCGGACGATCGCGAGATCAAGCAGCTCGCCGAGGGCTGCTCCATCAACAGCGACTGCACCGATCCGCTCGCATGCGCGTTCGGACGCTGCCACATTCAATGCACACAGACCCGGGACTGCCCCGCCGGGACGCTCTGCGTCTCGGCCGGCAGCGCGAAGGTGTGCCAGCTGCCGGAAGAGGCGCGTTGCGATGCGACGAAGCTCTGTCCGTTCGGGCTCGTGTGCACGGACGCGACGTGCCGCAATGGCTGCCAGGCGAACGCGGAGTGCACCGTCGCCGGGCAGGAGTGCGCACGCGGCGCCTGCTACGACCGCGTGGCCGAGCTCGACGGCGGGCCGCTGCCGTCGTTCCCGGCGGACGCGAGCGAGGACGCCGGCGAGGACGCCCGCGACGCGGCGGTCTTCGTCGGTCAAGGCCCGCTCGGATTCTCGACTTCGAATTTCGATCCGAAGCTCGTCGAGACGGTGGCCGACGCGGGGAAGATCGAGAATCTCGAGACGAAGGTCATCAGCGGCAGCTGCGATACGCGCTGCCTGCCCGCCCCCACCCTCATCGATATGGGAAATGGCGTGCACGCCGACCTCTATGCGTTCGAGGATTTCATCGTCGAGCAGTCCGCGACGCTCTATTTCTCGAATTTCCAGGTCACGAATCCGCGCCCGGTCATCATCGCCGTGTCCGGAAAAGTCGATATTCAGGGCCTGCTCGACGTGAGCGCCGCGCTCGGGTACCTCGGCCCCGGCGGGTTCGGCGGCACGAGCCCGGGTCCGGGGTTCGGCGGCCTGAGCGGCTTTGGCAACGTCGGCGGCGGCGGCGGCTCGTACTGCGGTAAAGGCGGATTCGGGATTGGCAACGACAAGCAGTCGAGCCTCGATACTTCGAAGACGTACGGCACGCCGGAGCTCATTCCCCTCGTCGGCGGCTCCGCCGGCGCGGGAAACAACGGTGACGTCACCGGCCAGGGGCGAGGCGCGGGCGGCGGAGTGATCCAGATCGCGGCGAGAGGCGAGATCATCGTGCGCGAGTTCGGCGCCATCAATGCGGGCGGCGGCGGCGGGATCGGCGGCGGCAGCGCCGGCGGCTCGGGAGGCGCGATCCTGCTCGAGGCGCCGGCGATCACGATCCTCGGTGCGGTGACGGCGAACGGCGGCGGCGGCTCGGCAGGCCCCGACGCGCAGGGCGGACGCGCGAGCGATCAGCCCGCGCAAGGCTCGAACGGCGTCGGGCGCGGCGGCGACGGCAGCGCCGGCGCGACCATCAACGGCGGCGACGGCACGCAGCCGACCCCGGGCGGCTCCGCCTCGGGCGGCGGCGGCGCGGGCCGCATCCGTCTCAACACGGCGACCGGCAGCGCCACCATCAAGGGCATCGTGAGCCCATCGCTCGGCACCCCGTGCGCCACGCAGGGCACGCTGAAGCCGTGAGCTCAGAACGTCGACACGAAGCCCAGGCCGCCGCTGGTGGGGCCGATCCACGGCCGCAGTGAGCGCGCGATCTCCGGCGCGCGATCGTACTTGTGCGGGTCGTCGCCGATGAAATAGAGGACGACGCCCCCCGCGAGGATGGCGCCGCCGGCGATGAGGCCAACGACGCCGAGCGTCGTCACCTGGTTGGCGTCGTCGAGCTTCTTCTTCGCGTTGGCCTGATCGAGATTGCACTGCGCGGGATTGCCGCCGTTCCTCGTGTCGCAGACGCCGGTCTGCTTCTCGACCGCGTCTGCCTTCGCGTCGAAGTCGCGCTCCGCGTCGCTCTTCGCGGAGGCGTTCGCTCCGATGACGACGCCGCCGCCGACCGCGATCGCCGCGCCCGCCACCATCGTGATCCATGCGATCGTGCGTGTGCGCTGCGCCTTGCCCGTCACCTCGGCGCGTGTCTCGGGCGTCGGATCGAGGCGCGCCCGGACCGTGAGCGGACGCCCGGAATCGATCGTCACGTCGCGCTCCATCGTCGTGAAGCCGCCGCGCTCGAGCACCACGTGATGCACGCCGCGCGCGAGGCGGATCGGCGCGAGGTACACGCCGCGCGAGACACCGTCGATCGTCACGACGACCTGCGACTCGCTCAGGTCGAGCGTGAGCGCGCCTCCCTCGCGCTCGATCGCGGCGCGGTCCTCGGCGGGCTCGAGCGTGACGTCGGCCGTGGCACCATCCCCGAGGAGCAGGTCCCGATGCGCGGTGACGTACCCTGGCCGCCGCAGCTCGACGGCGTGAGGCCCGGGCGTGAGGCTCAGCGACTGCGCGAGCGGCGTCTGCCCGATGCGCTGGTCGTCGATGAAGACGTCCGCGCCGGGGAGCTTCGTCCGCAGCATGAGATGCGCGACGGTCCCCTCGATCGGCGCGAGGTCGAAGCCGACGTCCTGCCGCTGCTCGCCCGCGATCGTGACCTCCTTCCGGAGCGGCGCGTGCCCCACCGCGATCGCGCCGACGATGTGGCTGCCGCCGGTCAGCTTCAGCTCGAGCGGCGCCCCCGTGGTGCGCCCGACCTGCACGTTGTCGACCTCGATCGCGGCCGGTACGTTCGTCTTCACCGAGAGCACCGCGATCCGTCGCGCGTGCTCGTCGCGCGTGGTCCTCGCGCGCGCGAGCCGGTCTCCCGTGATCGGCCCCGGCGCCTTCAGCAGCGTGTCGAGCGCCTCCACTGCCTCCACGCTTCGGCCCATCGCGGCGTAGACGAGGCCGATGTTGTAGAGGACGACCTGGTTCGGGATCAGCTCGTATGCGCGCTTGAACTCGGAGAGCGCACCGGAGTTGTCGTTCTCGTTGAACAGCTCGAGGCCGCGATCGAACCGCTCCCGCGCCTCCGCCTTCTTCCCCGCCTCGTCCTGGGCGACGACCGGCGTGGAAAGCAGCGTCATCGCGGCGAGCGCTCCCGCCCAGACACGTCGTCTCATTTGAACGGGTTGTCTCCGGCGAGTCCTTTTTGATCGGCGCGCGTGGACGGAGCCGTGCGCGGCTTCGCGGGCACGGCGGGCGGCGGCGACGGCGCGGACGCCATCACCATGACGGGCGGCTTCTCCGCCGAGGACGAGACCGGAGCGGGCGAGCTCACGATCGCCATCGCGGAGGCGGTCACCGAGGGCGGCGGGGCCGCGACCACACCGGTGGGCCCGGAGGGCGCCGGGCCGCGTGTCGCGACGTACGCCGTCACGCTGATCGCGAAGAGGCCGACGGCGGCGCCGATCGCGACCGCCGTCCCCCGGCGTGGCGGGCTCGAGACCGCCGGCGGCTCGGGCGCGGGCGGCGGCGTGATCTTCGGCAGGTCGACCACGCTCGCGTCGATCGACTGCGTGCGGCGCGCGCGCGTGCTCTCCGGAAGCGGCTCTTCCTCCGCCGGCGAGAGCGTGGGGACCGACGTCTTCGCGAGGCGCGCGATGCGATCGACGCTCGCCTTCGCGCTCGGCGCGAGCGGCAGGAGCTCGTCCGCGAGATCCGCGAGCGACGCAAAGCGGTGCTCGCGATCCTTCTCGAAGCACCCGGCGAGCACGTCGTCGAGCGCCGCCGGCAGCTCGGGGCGCACCGTGCGCGCGAGCGACGGCGGCGTGGTGAGGATCGCGACGCACATCTCGGGCAGCGTGCCGCCGTTGAACGGCCGCTTCGTGGTCACGAGCTCGAAGAGCGTGACGCCGAGGGCCCAGATGTCGGCCCGGTGATCCACGCTCTTGCTCGAGCTGAGCTGCTCCGGGGACATGTACGGAGGTGAGCCGAGCACGTTCTGCGAGCTCGTGAGCGCGTCCGCGTTCGTCTCCGTGATGAGCTTGGAGATCCCGAAATCGAGCACCTTGATCGACGGCGTGCCGTCGGGTCGCTTCGTGAGGAACAGGTTCGCAGGCTTCAGATCGCGATGCACGATGCCGAGCGCGTGTGCCTCAGCGAGCGCCTCGCTCGCCTGCAGGATGTACGTCACCGCCTCCTCCACCTCGAGCGGCCCGCGGCGCAATCGGCGCGCGAGGTCCTCTCCTTCGATGTACTCCATCACGAGATACGGCGTGCCGTCCGGGAGCTTCGAAGCGTCGAACACGCGGACCGCGTGCTCGCTCTTCAGCTTCGCCGCTGCGCGCGCCTCGACGAGGAAGCGATCGATGACGGTCTGGTCGTGGATCCGCTCGGGGAGAATGAACTTGAGCGCGACGCGCTCGTCGAGATGGAGATGATGCGCGAGGGCGACCACCCCCATGCCCCCCGCGCCGAGGAGCGACTCGATGCGGTAGCGCCCCTCGAGGACCTGACCCTCGGAGAACGGCGGCGGTGCTTCCCCGGACACGACGCCCAGCGTATCGCGACGCGCGTGCCCGTCGACGATCGATCTGACGTCCGATCAGTCGTCCGCGCCGCCGATGTTGAAGCGGCGCATCCAGCGCTGGAGCTGCTGGCGTCGCTTGCCGAGCGCCTCGGCCGCTCGCGTGACGTTGCCGCCGTGCGCGGCGAGCGTCTCGATGATCTGCTTCTTCAGCGCCTCTTCCTCGGCGTCGAGCGGCTTCTCCGGCGCGGGGAGCGAGGGCCGACTCGGCGCGGGCTCGGGCGCGGCGAACACGCGCTCCGGCAGATGGGCGCGCTCGATGCGTCCGTCTTTCGCCTGCGGGATCGCGGCCTCGATCACGCGCACGAGCTCGCGCACGTTGTACGGCCAACCGTAGAGGAGGAGCGCGCGCGCGGACGCGACGCCAATACGGACGGGCCCCGGCCGGCCGCCCGCGCCGCTCCGGGCGACATGCGCGATGATCTCACCGAGGTCTTCGCGACGATCCGCGAGCCGTGGCATCTCGAGCGCGACGCCGTTGAGGCGCGCATAGAGGTCGGCGCGGAAGGTCCCCGCCTCGATCATGGCAGAGAGGTTCTTGTGCGACGCGGCGACGATACGTACGTCGACCTTGCGCGGCGTCGTCTCGCCGAGCGGGACCACCTCGCCCTCCTGCAGCACACGGAGCAGGCGCACCTGCGCGGGGAGCGGCATGTCGCCGATCTCGTCGAGGAGCAGCGTGCCGCCGTCCGCCGCCTGCACGTGGCCGACGCGCGCCTCGGCCGCACCGGTGAAGGCGCCCTTCTTGTGGCCGAAGAGCTCGCTCTCGATGAGGCTCTCGGTGAGCGCGCCGCAGTTGACGGCGATGAAGCGCCCCTTGCGTCCGCTCCGGTCGTGGAGCTCGCGCGCGAAGACCTCCTTGCCGGTGCCGGTCTCGCCGGAGAGGAGGACGGGGATGGTCGTCCGCGCGACGTTGTCGAGGAGGGCGACGACGTGGAACATCTTCGGCGAGAACGAGCGCGTCGGTCCGAACGCGACGTGCTCGGGCGCGCCCATGGGCACGATGCGGAACACCCACGCGGTGCGGCCCATCTCGAGGAGCGAGCCATCCTGGAGCAAGGTCGCAGCAGAGATCTGCTTGCCGTCGACGAACGTCCCATTCTTGCTGCCGAGATCGCGCACCTCCCAGAGAAAGCGACCGCGCGACTCGAGGACGGCGTGCCTTCGCGACATCGAGGGGTCGGCGACCTCGATGGCGGCGCCGGTCACGCGGTCCTGCTCCGCCGCGCCGAACGCGAGCTCCGCGCGGCCGGAGAGCTCGAGGACGGGTCCGCCGCCGCGCTCTGCGTGCTCGTACCGCATCACGCGGACGAGCCGGGGTATGGGGAGCTTTTCGCCGGTGAGCTCGGGGTCGATCGTGAGGGTCACACGCCCGAAGCGTAAGAGAAAACCGAGCTTTCGGCCCTCTGTATGGCATCACGATACGATCGCGACTCGAAAGTTCGAATAGCGCATCCAATCGATGGTGGTACTCCCTTCTCATGCTCACTTCGACGACCGAGCCGACCCGCCGCCGCGCACCGAGCCGCATGCCGGGCCTCGCGTTCTCTCACGATCACGTCGCGCTCACCGTCCGGGACCTCGAGGTGAGTCGCGAGTTCTACGAGTACCTCGGCGGTCGCGTGGTGAGTCGTCCCTCGCGCGGCTTCATGGAGATCGTGCTCGGAGACATTCGCCTCCACCTCGTCCCGGACGAGGGCGCGACGCAGAAGAAGGCGCGCGCGCCGCGGATCGATCACCTCTGCCTCCGCGTGTCGTCGCTCGAGGTGCTGAACGAGGTCGAGCGGCACGTCAATGCGCATCCCCTCCTCGCGCGCAAGCGCCCGTGCGTGGTGGAGGACTCTCCGCCGCTCGGCGACGGCGGCAAGGACCACTGCGAAGAGCGGCCGCCACGCAAGACGCTCTACTTCCAGGATCCGGACGGCATCCGTCTCGAGGTCCGCGCGTATTCCTGAGTCAGTCCGCGTAAGATCGTCGGCGTGGAGCCCGCCACGAAGGTCGCCGTCCTGCTCGCCGCGCTCGTCGCGGCGAGTGCTGGCGCGTGCGTGACCGCCTCCACCACGACGTCGAGCGCGCCGCGAAGGCACGAGCCCCGCCCTCCGCTCGCCGGCGCGACCGCGGAGCCGGGCATCGCGTATGCCTCGAGCTCGCGCATGCAGACGCTCGACCTCTATCGCCCGAAGAAGGGCCAGGCGCCCTATCCGCTCGTCATTCGAATCGATGGCGAGCCGCAGAGCACGTCGGCGGCCGCGATCGTGGACGCGGGCTATGCGCTCGCGATCGTGCGCTATCGCCCACCCGCCGAGGCGACGCTCGTCGCCGCCGCGCGAGACGTGAAGGCGGCGGTGCGCTTTCTCCGCGCCAGCGCCGCGCGCTACGAGCTCGATGCGGATCGCTTCATCGCGTGGGGCAGCGCCGACGCGGGCTGGTTCGCGGTGATGCTCGGAGTGACGAGCGATCAGGCGACCGTCTTCGACGACGCCTCGCTCGGTCATCCGACGACCTCGAGCGCGGTTCAGGTGGTCATCGACTGGGGCGGTCCGACCGATTTCGCCTCGCTCGACGTCGATCAGGCGAGCCACTCGTCGCCCGCGTGCTCCCAGACCTACCAGCGCCATACCCTCGCGGGCACGAACGAGTCCCAGTGGGTCTGCGGCGATCGCTCGACCGCGCTCACGGATCCGGCGTGCGCGTCCGCCGCGCACGACGTCGCGCTCGAGGGCTACGTCGCCAGGTTGAAGCGGCCGCCCGCGTTCTATTTCGCGCACGGCGCCGATGACTGCGTGACCTCGATCTGGCAGACGGTGCGGGTCCTCGAGGCGCTGAAGAAGCGCGAGGAGGCGCCGGGGTTTCATCGCATGTCGCGCGCCGGCCGTGACGACGCGCGCTTCGAGGCGGAGGAGACGGGTCGCTCGCTCGCCTTCATCCACGAGACATTTCATCCCGAGGCGGGCGCCAGGCGCGACTGAGCCGCCGCCTCACAGATACGTGAGGCACGTCTCGAAGCGGCAGGACTCGCTGATGCAGGCGACGAACTTCGCCTTCTTCGCGTCCGAGATGCCCGAGACGCCCGCCTCGCACGAGTCACGCGACATCTTGTTGTAGTTTCCCTGCGCCGGTCCGCAGCGCGCGAGCACCTTGTCGCACGTGGCCTTCGCGGAGGGCTCTTTGCATGCGGAGCCGAGCGCCTCGTAGGCGCAGATGCTCGACACGTTGAACTCGCAGATCTCCTTCGTGCCGCTCTTTCGACGAAGGCAGGCGTTCGCGGCCTCCGCGACGCGCGGCTTGAGGAGCGTGTTCAGCGTGGGACACTCCTTCTTCGTATCGCCGAAGCTCTCGCAGGTCGGCCCCGGCGCGCTCAGCGCGCAGCTGCCCGGCGTGCCCACCTTGTTGAGCGCGGGATCGCACGCCTGCGCCGTGACGGGTGTGCCGTCGTACGGGTTCGGGGCCTTCGCTGGATGCGCTGGCGGCGGCTCGGGCGGCGCGGGCAGGGCAGAGGCGGGAGGCGACGGCGGCGCCGCCGCCAGCGTGGGCATCGGAGCCCAGCTCGCGCTCGGTGGCGCCGGTGGGACGTAGACCGGCTCGGTCGGCGCGCTCGGCGGAGCGCTGTTCGTCGAGCAGGCGGTCGGCAGGAGGCTCGCGCCCGCGCCCACCGCCGCGACCATCACCAGGAATCGCTCGCGATCGACCTTCATCGGAGGCCTAGGAGCGTACCCGAAGAACCGTTCATTCGCCCCCTCGCGCGGCGGTAGTATGCCCGCCGCGATGACCATGCTCTCCGGATTCGGCAGTCATTTCTCGACCGAAGCGGTCTCCGGCGCGCTGCCCGCCGCGCAGAACAGCCCGCAGAAGGTCCCGTTCGGGCTCTACGCCGAGCAGCTCTCCGGCACCGCGTTCACCGCGCCGCGCGCCGAGAATCGCCGGAGCTGGCTCTATCGCCTGCGCCCGACGGCGTGCCACACGCGCTTCGAGCCCTACGCGCCCGCGTCTCTCCTCCGGCACGCGCCGTTCGACGAGGTGCCGCCCACGCCGAATCGTCTCCGCTGGAGCCCGCTCGCGCTGCCGGTGACGCCCACCGACTTCGTCGACGGCCTCATCACCCTCGCCGGCAACGACGTGATGGCGACGCACCTCTACGCCGCCAATCGCTCGATGGAGCGGCGCGTGTTCATGAACGCGGACGGCGAGCTCCTGATCGTCCCGCAGGAAGGATCGCTCGTCCTCGACACGGAGCTCGGGACCTTCACGCTCGCGCCCCTCGAGATCGCGGTCATCCCACGAGGCGTGCGCTTTCGCGTCCGCCTCGCCGGCCCGAGCGCGCGCGGCTACGTCTGCGAGAACTACGGCGCGCTCTTCCGCCTCCCGGAGCTCGGCCCCATCGGCTCGAACGGGCTCGCGAACCCGCGAGACTTCGAGACGCCAGCGGCGTGGTTCGAAGATCGTGACGAGCCGACGGAGGTGGTGCAGAAGTTCGAAGGCCGCCTCTTCACGACTACGATCCCGCACTCTCCCCTCGACGTGGTGGCCTGGCACGGAAACCTCGCGCCGGTTCGATACGACCTCCGGAAATTCAACACCATCAACACGGTGTCCTTCGATCATCCGGATCCGTCGATCTTCACCGTGCTGACCTCGCCCAGCGACGCGCCGGGCACCGCAAATACGGATTTCGTGATCTTCCCGCCGCGCTGGATGGTGGCGGAGGGCACCTTCCGTCCGCCGTGGTTCCACCGCAACGTGATGAGCGAATGGATGGGTCTCATCACCGGCGCTTACGACGCAAAAGCGGAGGGCTTCGTGCCCGGAGGCGCGTCGCTCCATAATTGCATGTCGGGCCACGGCCCCGATCGCGCGAGCTACGAAAAGGCGATATCGGCGGACCTCGGGCCGCACAAGATCGACGGCACGATGGCCTTCATGTTCGAGAGTCGCCTCGTCCTTCGCCCGACGCGATGGGCGATGGAGACCCCGACCTGCCAGCCGGACTACGACGCGGTGTGGAGCGATTTCCAGAAGGCGAAGTTGCCTTGAGGATCCATCGCCTCCTCGTGGTCGCGCTCGTCGCCTGCGGCACGCCCGCGGCGGCGCCCGCGCCCGCCCCCGCGCCGGTCGTGGCGAAGGCCGCCGCGCCGCGTGTCTGTCCGACCGCCGCGACGCCGGTCCCACTTCACGAGCCGGCGGCCGCGCCCATCACGGCGGAGCAGCTCGCGCTCGTGTTCCCGAAGCGCAAGATCGTGGTCGGCTTCGACGTGGACGACACGCTCATCTACTCGGCACCCGCGTTCAATGCGCTCCAGCCCGAGTACGACCCCGACGTCATCCGGCCGAAGAACCTCCCGGCCCTGAATCCCGATCAGCGCGCGAAGTATCACGAGTTCTGGAATCGCCTGAACGGCGAATACGACGATCGCTCCATCGTGAAGGTGGTCGCGCAGAAGGTGCTGAAGCTGCATCTCGATCGCGGCGACAACGTGTGGATCATCTCGAAGCGACAGAGCATCGTGCCGGAGCCCAGGGAGGACGTGGTCACGAAGCGTTACGAACGCATGCTCGGCGTGAAGCTCCCGCATCCCGTGGTGCAGACGCAGCTGCACGACAAGACGCCCTTCCTCTGCGAGCGCCAGATCGAGCTCTATTACGGAGACGCGGACACCGACATCACCGCCTCCGTGACCGCAGGGGCAACGCCCATTCGGATCAAGCGCGCGAGCGACTCCTACGCGAAGGACGCGGTGCACGACGGCCAGCTCGGCGAGCTCGTGGTGCAGGGCTCGGAGCGCTGAGCGGCGCGGCGACGCGACCGTCGGAGGGCCGCGCCGTGGGCGCGCTCGAGCGGGCACTCCTGCGCACGAACGACCTCATCGATCAGACCTTGCAGACCGCACGCGTCGCGTCCGGCATCGAGATTCGCCGTGAGCCGACGACGATGCGTGCGGTCCTGGACGATGCCGGGGAGCGTGCCATCATCGAGATCGAAGACGCGTGTGGAGGGCTCGAGCCCGGGAAGGTCGAGGCGGCCTTCGCGCCGTTCGTTCGCCTCGACAGCGACCAGACCGGATTCGGTCTCGGCTCGCGATCGCCAAGCAAGCCGTCGACGCCCACGGCGGCACGATCCGGGTCCAGAACCTCCCGGGAAAGGGCTGCATCTTCGTCCTCGACCTCCCGGCGTCCATCGATGCGTGATACGGCGGCAGGCTCGGATCGCCGCTGCCAGGCGGAGACTCCGATCATGAGCGAGCGTACGCTGCTCCTGGGTGCTCAGAACCCGGCATAGCGCATCGCCACGTCGCAACGCGCGTAAGCGGCGCCATATCGCTTCATGATCTCGGCGTCGTGCACGAACCCGAGCTTCTCGTAGAGCTTTATCGCCGCTACGCACTTCGAATTGGTGAGCAGATAGAGCGTCTCGATCCCCATCGTGGAGGCGCGGAGGATCGCGCTCTCGAGCAGGAGCTCACCTGCGCCACGGCCACGCGCACGCTCGAGGACTCCCATCTTGCTCAGCTCGAAGACGCCGTCCTCGATCTTGAGGAGCGCACAGGTCCCGACGACCCCGAGCTCTCGCGACTCGGCGAAGAGGATGACACCGCCTGGGTCGAGGATTGTCTCCCGGGGCCTCGACATCAGCTCCTTGTCCTTCTTCTCCAGCGTGAACATGGATTGAATCCACTCCGCGTTGATGTCGTAGAACGCCTGCCTCAGATCGTCCGAGTATTCCCGCACCGCGAGGTCGGTGCGCTCGAGCGCGCGTGACTCGAGCGGGCGCTCGGTGAGCTGGCGCTCGAGCCCCGCGATCTGGTCGAGCAGCGAGCCCTCGAGCGGCGCGCAGAGCGCGCTCACCGCCCCGTCGATCGCGGGCCAGGCCGCCTTCTTTGCCTTGGCCACGAGGGCGCGCCCCGTGCGCGTGAGCTTCAGCGTCCTCTGGCGCTGATCCTCGTCGCTGCTCTCGGAGGCGATGAGCCCGCGATCGACGAGCCCGGTCGCGGTGCGCGTGACCGCGGGCTGCGAGATCCCGAGCGCCTCGACCGCCCCCGAGACGGTGAGCGGACCGAACCGATCGAGCGCTGCGAGGAGCGCGACCTCCGCTGGCTGTGCGTCGATGCCCATCGCCTTGTGCACCTTGGCCGCGTCGGCCTGGAGACGTTCGGCGAGCCTCTTCAGGCGACTCCCAAGGAAGAGAAAACCCAGTTCGGCGACGAGATCGGGCGGCACGCGATAATCATAACACGTTATGTTTCTCGAGCAAGGGGTCGTCCACGGGTCGTGGTCAGCGCGGGGGCGTGCCGTCGGCCGTGCCGCGCTGCAGCTTCTTCGTGAGGCCCTTCAGCTCGTCGCGGAGGCGGGCGAGCTCGGGGAGCGTGATCTGCATCCGGCAGAGGATGCCTTCCGACACCGCGAGCGCCTTCTTCTCGAGCCTCCTTCCCGCGGGGGTGAGGAAGATCTCGACCACGCGCTCGTCCTCGGCGTTGCGTCGTCGCTCGACGATGCCGCGCGCCTCGAGCCGCTTCAGGAGCGGAGTGAGCGTGGCGGAGTCGAGGTGAAGGCGCTCGCCGATACGCGAGACGCGAGCGCCGTCCTCCTCCCAGAGGATCATGAGCACGAGGTACTGCGGATACGTGACGTCGAGGACCTCGAGGAGCGGCGCGTATGCCGCGGTCATCGCCCGCGAGGCCGCGTGCAGCGCGAAACAGAGCTGATTGTCGAGCCGCAGCGCCTCGTTCATCACACACCTCCCCGCGTTCAGGACGCGAGCTTGATCTCCACCACGATGTTACCGCGCGTCGCGTTCGAGTACGGGCAGACCTGGTGCGCCGTCTCGAGGAGCTTTTGGCCTTGCTCCGGGGTCACGTCCGGAATCGACGCTGTGAGCTCGACCGCGAGGCCGAACGCCTGGCCGACCGGCCCGATCGAGACCTTCGCCGACACGACGACGGTACCCGTCTTGATCTTCTGCGCCCGCGCCACGTGACCGATGGCGCTCGCGAAGCACGCCGAGTACCCCGCCGCGAAGAGCTCCTCCGGGTTCGCGCCGGGCGCGCCGCTGCCGCCCAGGCCCTTCGGGATCGTGAGCGGCATGTCGAGCACGCCATCGTCCGACTTGATGCGGCCGTCACGACCGCCGGTCGCGGTGGCGTTCGCGGTGTAGAGGACCTTCTCGAGGGTAGCGGGCTGGCTCATCTTCGTTCTCCGTTGGTTCGAGGCACTCTCGCCTCTCGAAGGACACTCTACGACCAATTTAATCGTGCGCAACTAAATCGTGCACAATTTAATTGAAGGCGGCCTTTCTCGCGCATTTCTCGCGCTAATCTTGGCGACACGTGAAGGGCGAGGACTTCTACCGCGAGTACGCCCCGGCGCCCGATCTCCGGGAGGTGGTCGCGTGTGGCTGGGTGAAGGTCGTCACCACGAGTATGCGCGTGCCAGTCATCCCGGACGGGTGCGCGGACGTCATCATGATCGGCGAAGGAGAGCCCATCGTGGTCGGCCCCGACGAGATCACGCGGTGGGTCCCGCTCGAAGCCGGCGTCGTCATCAGCGCGCTGCGGCTACGGCCAGGCGCCGCGCGCGCGATGCTCGGTCTCCGTGCGGGTGAGCTCCTCGGCGAGAGCGGGCTCCTCCGCGACGTCGTACGTGGCGTCCGCGACCTCGAAGACGACCTCCGCGCGCTCGAGGCGCCGGCAGCCCGGGTCGCGCGGCTCGAGCGATGGGCGCGCGACCGGCTCGCGACCTCGTCCGCGGCCGACCGCGACCGCCGCATCATCGCCGGCTGCCGGATGCTCGCGCGAGACCCGGGCCTCACCATGGACGTGCTCGCAGACCACTTCGGATGGAACGCGCGCATGCTCCATCGCGAGTTTGTCGCCGCGTGCGGCTATGGTCCGAAGTACTTCCAGCGCATCATGCGCGTCCAGGGGGTGATCCGCGAAGCGACCCGGCAGGACGCCGCGAGACCGGCCGGCACGCGCATGGCGCCGCTCTCCGCCTTGGCCGCGAACCTGGGCTTCTCCGATCAGGCGCACATGACGCGCGACTTCAAGAGCATCGTCGGCCTGACGCCCAGCGCATACCTCGCCGAGCACGATCACGAGCTCGGTCGGTGGCTCGACGAGGGCTGGCGGGACTGATCCGCGCGCTCACGGCGTTACTGCGGCTGGACGATGGTGTTGCAGCCGAGCGGCTTCTGGAGCTGACCGTTGTAGTCGGCCTTCGTCTGGTACCAGCCCGCGTCCGGCTGCGAGGGATCCCCCTTCGGGATCGCGATGACCTCGAAGTCGCCCGGCTGGAGGAAGTCGAGATCGCGTGAGCCGAGGAGGCCCGCCCAGGTGGCGGTCGGATCCGCGTCGTGCGGCACCTTGATGCTCTCCGCGACGAGCGGGATATTCCCGCCGTCCGCGAGGATCATGCCGTACGTGTGGAGCGCCTTCACCACCGCCTTCGCGCCGGGCGTCTTGATGCGCGCGTCGTCTTCCTTGATCTTGAGCCGGAGACGCCCGCCGTAGGGAATTCCGTTTGCCGAGGCGCCCGCCGTCGACCCGTGGCTCGCGGGATAAACGACATTGGGGACATTCTTGTCCCCGGCCTTCCCGTGGATGTAGTCGTTCATGATGATGAATCGAAGGGCGTGGCGAATCTCCCCTTTCTTCGTCTCCTTGTATCCGATCAAACCGGGCGTGATCGGCAGTCCCGCGGCGTCCGCGCTCGTGCAGCCCTGACCGCGATTCGAGCGAGGATAGGCCTTGTCGAGCTTCCAGAGCGCGAGCTCGCCGTTCCACGTCGCCCCGTTCTTGCGGACTTGATAGAGCTCGAAGAGTCGATTCGCGCCGCGGTCGACGATGAGCATGTGGCAATCCTCGTCGCCGATCGGGCAGTCGGTATAGGCGTGGTCGCCCTCGACGTACCCCTTCGCCGGCACAGGGACCGGAACCCCGTTATCGGTCTCCTCCCCGTCGGGAAAACTCGTCGGCGTGCCTCCCGTCCCGTCGAGGACGTTGAAGCTGAAGTCGATCATGAAGGCGTCCTGCTTCCCCCACATCTTCAGCGCCCCGATCATCTCGGCGGAGCTCTCCGCCACGGGCGCGCTCTCGATCACGCGATACCACTCCGTCTTCGTCCGCCAGAGCGATGTGTTCGGGATCAGCCCATCATCGGGCGTCGTCGGGTCGACGTTCCCGCTGCTCGTCCCGCCACTCGTGCCCCCGCTCGTGCCCCCGCTCGTCCCGCCGCTCGTGCCCCCGCTCGTCCCACCGCTGCTCGCGCCGTTGCCCGACGTCCCGCTCGATGTCCCGGAGCTCGGACTCTTTGCGTCGTCGCTCCCGCCGCACGAGCTGCAGGAGAGGAGGAACACGGCCAGGCCCAGTCCGAGAGCGCGCATGCAGAAAACGTAACGGGGTTTGTCGCGCTGACCCCGCGAGAAAATGCGACTCCCTGAACGCCTTCGAGCCCGGGCGGTACGCCGTTCGGCATGGATCTGGGGCGGACGAAGAAAGTCGCCATCATTACGGGGGGTAGCGATGGCATCGGACGCGCCATGGCGGAGCGCGTCGTCGCCGAAGGAGCGCGGGTCGTCATTTGTGCGCGCCGCGCGGCGTCCCTCGAGACGATCACTCCTTCGAATAGACCAGGCGACCCTTCTCCGGGTCGAGCAGCGCGATCGTGCTCGTGTTGATGACGTCGATCCGGAGCTGGTGGATATTCGACTTCGAGAACTGCGGGGCCTGCTTGCCCTTCGCCTCACCGGCGACCTTCGCGAGGACGCGATTCGGGCCGTCCGAGGCGAGGTCGACGGGGACGGTGAGGAAGAGGATCTCGCCCTTCGGGTCCGAGGCGAAGGACGACCACTGCGCATGCCCGTCGTTGCCCGGCGGGGAGAAGCGGATCTTCTCGAGCTTCGCCTCGGCCGCGATCTCGGACCAGCACTCGCCGGGGTCAGGCTTCGAGCTGCAGTCCTTGCGGACGGCGGCGGCCACCTCGGAGGCCTCGAGGTCGAACCGCCACGTGCCAGTAAGGTCGGCTGCCGGTTGCGCGGCCTGCACCGCCTGCGCGTTCTGTTCGGGTGCATCGGGCGACGCCGACCCAGCGCAAGCAGCGAGAGACGAGACCGAAAGCGAGAGCGTCAGAGAGAGCGAGAGCGAAACGACGGAGCGGTTGCGGTTCATGCACCATCAACGCGGCCCCCACGAACCTGTGACGATTTTCCTTCGACGCCGCCGAAGAATCGCGCCGACCCGAGAAAGGCCCCCTCCGCGCCCCTGGGACGAACGCCCCGACGCGAGGACGTGGGCTATGCGCGCTCGACTCTCGCGAATACAGTGTCCCCCGACATTCGTGTCGATCATCGAGGTTCCTCCGCGTTTTCGGGTCGCCGTGGGCGAGGGGGGTGCCGTGGGCGAGGCCGTCCCGGACGAGCGCACGATCGTGCTCGCGCCGAGCGCGGCGTTCGGGGACGGCACGCACGAGACGACGCGCATGTGTCTGCAAGCGCTCGCCGCGTTCGCGCCGCGGCGGCCGTTTCGACTGCTCGACGTCGGAAGCGGCACAGGCATCCTCTCCATCGGCGCGGTGAAGCTCGGCGGCTCCGCGATCGGCGTCGAGATCGACGAAGCCGCCAACGTGGCCGCCCGTGAGAACGCGCGGCTCAACGGCGTGGAGATGACGTTCGACGCCTCGTGGCCCGCCGGCACCTTCGACGTGGTGCTCGCGAACATCCTCCGTGACGTCCTCGTCGCGCTCGCGCCCGGCATCACGTCCCGGCTCGCGCGGCCGGGCGTGCTCGTCCTCTCGGGCCTCGTCTCCACCGACGTCCCCACCATCATCGCGCGCTATGGTCGGCTCCTCGACGGGTCACGTCCGGAGATCTTCGAGCGAGACGCGTGGCGCGCGCTCGTGTGGCGGCTCAGTCGCCGATGACGCCGTGATCCCAGTACGTCACGAAGTCCTTCTCGTTCGCCACGAAGCGACAGCCGCCGTCCTGGGAGACGACGATCGCGACGGTGTCTGGTGAGGCCATGCAGAGGCGGAACGCCGAGCGATGCCGGGTGCCGAGCCCGTCGATGTCCTCCACGACGAAGCGCTCGCCCTCGAGGTCGAGCGCGCGGCGTACCGACTCGATCTTCGGCAAGGTACCCGCGATCTCCGCGCCGAAGCCGAGGAGCTCGAAGCGCTTCGTGAGCACCACCGCGCCATCCATGGCCGCGAGCGACGCGATGAGATGGCCGAGCTCGAAGAGTCCCTCGTCGAGCTCGGCGATCTTCGGGTCCGAGCTCTCGCGATAGAGCTCCACGGGGGAGCGACCGCACTCGAAGCACTGCCTCGCGAGGATCTCGAGGATCTCGAGGACGAGGCCCCGGAAGCGCCGGCGCCCGCCCTCGTCCGCGAACGCGTGACGCGCGAAGAGATGCTGCTCGTCGAGGCAGTTCGAGGGCGCGACGACGATGGTGCCGCCGTGGTGCGCCGACCGCATCGTCGCCACGATGCGCTTCAACATCTGCTGCGCCAAATGCCCCGTGAGGGTGCCGGCCGCGTGGTGATCGAGCGGTCGCTCGGCGCACTCGTGATGCTCGGACGCCATGAGCGCACGCGCATCGCGAAAGCGCGACGGCATCCACTTCGACTTGAACACGTCGATGCGCACCTCGGCGAGGACGCCGCCGCGGAGCTCCGCGACGATCTTGGCCCCGCAGCCGACCTGCAGATGACCTGGGCGAACGATGCGGATCGTGAGCGACGGCGGCACCGCCGGCTCCTCGGACCGCCCACCCTGCGCCACGTGAAGCCAGCGCGGACCGGTCTGGACGATTCCCCAGACCACGAGGTCCCCCTCGACCTCGTCCACCGCGATGAACGCACGATGCACGTCCGCGGCCGGCGCTAGCCTTCGCAGCGCGTGCTCTTCGCACGGGACCGTTCGCTCGAACGGAAGCGGCAGGAGCCCGGTCGGCGGCCCTGCGTCCGCCGGCAAGAGCGTGCGCGAAGCGAAGAGGATGCGACACACGACGGGCCGCTCCTCGTCGCGCAAGAACGACGCGTGATACGCAACGTCGAGGATCGCGTCGAGACGCGCCGGCAGCGGATGCGCGTCCGCCGGCCACCGCTCACGAACGACAGAGGCCAGGTCCTTCGGATAGCCGCGGCTCATGATCCGTCAACAACATAGCTCACTCCGCATCGGCTGCCGCAGCATCGGCCGCGACGTGGATGGCACCGGTCACTGGCGGACGCCGCTTCGAGAGCCGCTCTCGGAGCGACTCGACGCCGACGTAAAGGACGGGGATGAAGACGAGGTTCACGAGCGTGCGCGGTCGGTGGAGCCATGCGCGGCTCCTACGGTCGTCGCTTCGGGCGGCGGAGGGCGCGGACCTTGCCGGACTTTCCGCCGCCCGCAAAGAACGTCTCCTTGCCGTCGAACTCGAGGCCGCTCACGACCATGCCCTTCGGCATCGGCAGCGCCTCGAGCAGCTCGCCCGTCTCCTTGTCGATGTGACGGATGTCGCTCTCGTCCCCCTCCCAGGTGCCATGCCAGAGATCGCCGTCCACGAACGTCACGCCCGTGACGAATCGCGCCGTGTCGATCGTGTGCTGGATCCTTCCCGTCTTCGGATCGAGACGATGGATCTTCCTCTCCCGATACATCCCGACCCAGAGCGAGCCCTCCGCCCAGGTGAGGCCCGCCGCGTTCTCGGAGGGCGCCGGGACGCGCGCCAGGATGTCGCCGGTCGCGGGATCGATGGTGAGGATCTCGCCCTTGTCGACCTGATAGAGGCGCTCGCCATCGAAGGCCGTGCCCGCTGCGCAGGGGACCGCGAGCCTTCGCTTCTCCTTGCCCGTCGCCGGATCGAACGAACGAAGATGCTCGCCGTCGGCGAACCAGACGTCCGTCCCGTCGAAGGTCACGCCGTGCACGGCGCTGGCCCCGTTCTCCGTCCGGGTCGTCCCGGCCGTCCCGGCCGCCGTCCCCGCCACGTCGTACTCGCGCAGCACTTCCATGTCCTCGACATTACCCGCCTGGCCCACGAGCAAGGAGTAACAAGGTCGTCGCGAATCCGTCTGCCGGTTTCGCGATCCACCGCGACGATCGGCCGGCGCCCACGGACTCCGCCCGCCCCTCCTCCGCGAGCGCCGCGAGCGCGCGCTGGATGGCGCGCTGCGAGAGACCGATCGAGGCCGCGATGGCCGACGTCGACCACGCGCCTCCGCTGCGAAGGAGTGCGAGCACCTGGCTCGCCTCTCCCTGCGCGGGCGGGAGCAGGACCGCGACGTCGCGCGCGCGGAGCGCGAAGCCAGACGCCGTGGCCTCGATCGTCGCGAGGTCGCCGAGCGCGCGACGGAGACGGCCGATCTCCACCCGGAGGCGTACGCGAAGCGACTCGCTCACGCGGCGCGTGCCGAACGCGGCCGCGATGAGCTCCTCGCGCGAGGCCTCGCCGCGGAGGCCGAGCGTCGACGCGAGCGCGAGGAGCACCGGACGCGACACGAGATCGACGACACGCGCGCCCTGGCGGAGCTGGCGGCGACAGGCGTCGATCACGAGCGGCGGCCACTTCCCCTTCGTCAGCGCCTCGACGTCGGCGAGCGCGACCGGCCTCTCGACGCCGTCGCGCACGAGACGCGCCGCCGGAGCGGCCAGGTCCCTCTCCGCGCGCTCGACCTCTGCCACCAGCGAGGGGAGCTCCGCGGCGCGGCGGGCGCGGTCGAGGGCGCTCCGGGCGCCCTTCGCGCGGAGCCTTCGCACGGCGATCTCCGACTCGATGAGCGCCCCCACCGCGCGAAGCCGTGCGGGCGCGGGCCGGAGATCGAGCGCATCGAGGATCGTCTCCGCCGCCTCCAGCTCGCCGAGCATCACCGAGCAGCGAGCGCGCTGGAGACGGACGAAGGTCCGATTGAAGCGATCTTCGAGCGCCTCCGCCGCCGCGTCGAGCGCTCGCACCGCGCCGAGCAGATCGCGCTCCACGAGCGCAAGCTCGCCGAGCGCGCCGAGGCACCGCGCGCGGGCCGCCGGATCGATCGATGCCAGGGCACGCGCGGCGCGGCGGAGTAGCGCTCGCGCGGTCGCGTATTCGCCGAGCTGCGCCATCGCCACGCCGCGGAGCGCGAGGGCGTGCGGCTGATCGTCGAGCGCGACGTGCTTGAGCGCCCCGAGTGGATCGAAGGCCGCGAGGGCCCGCGCCGCCGCGGCGAGGTCGGTCATGAGGTCCGTAGACTACGGCTTGATCGCCTTGAGATGCTGGCAGCTCATTTCGAGCCCCGCGGTGCACCCCTTGCCGTACCAGATCGCCGCCTTGTTCTTGTCGACGGGGACGCCCATTCCCTTCGCATGGATATCGCCCAGATCGTCGCAGGTGAGGCGATCGGTGACGCAACCCTTCTCGTAGAGGCCAAGTCCCCTGTTCACGTCCTTCGGCACGCCGCTGCCGTCCTTGTAGTGGCGACCGAGCTCGCGACACGAACGGCCCGAACCGATGTTGCATCCACGCTGATAGGCATTCACGGCCTTGGCCGGGTCGATCGAGCCGCCGGCCTTGCCCTTGTCGTAGACCTCGCCCAGCTCCTCGCAGCCAAGCCCGAGCCCGGCGGCGCAGGAGCGATCGAGGAGCTCGATCGCCTTGGCGCGATTCATCGGGACGCCGCGGCCGTCGGCGTAGAGCAGGCCCAGGTTGCGACAGGCGAGGCGCATGCCCTTGTCACAGCCCTTCTGGTAGTACATCGCGCCCTTCGCCGGATCGGGCGCGTTCCCGCCCTTCCCTTCGGCGTACTTGTCGCCGAGGTCGTTGCACGCGACCTGCGCCGTCTCGCTCGAGCTGGATTCGCAGACCGCCGCCTGCGGATCCGAGTCGGTCACGGTTCCCGTCGTCGTCCCGCTCCCGCTGCTGCCGTCGTCCTTCTTCCTTCCGGGCAGCTTGCACGCCGCCACCGCGAGGACCACGAGGACGAGCGCGCCGATTCGCTTCTTCATTCGCGGCGAGTCTAGACGAGTTACGCGCGACGCGGCCTCGCCTTGCGCGTGCGGACCGCTTCGAACCCGCCGGTGCGGAAGAGCAACGCCACGAGCGCCTTCTTCGCCGCCTCGAGCGCCGGCGCGCCCACCTCGCGGAGGATCCGCCTGGCGCTCAACGTATCCGAACATAGCCGTGCGAGGTGCGCAGCGCCCATGGTTGTGCAATCTAGCTCGAGGCGCACATCGCGGCTGGTCGCGTCGATCGAGACGTTCGATGGCTACGAGCCGCTATCATGAGGCCATGCTCGCGCGGCTCGCCGCCCTTCTTCTGCTCCTCTGCGGCCTCGTCGCTTGCGGCCACTCCGCGACCCCGAGCACCACACAGAAGAAGTTCGATCTCGGCGCCATCCGCGCGAACAACCCCCTCCTCGGATGGGATCCGAACATCAAGACAGGCAGGCTCCCGAACGGGTTGACCTACTACGTCTTGCCGAACCACAAGCCCGCGAAGCGCGCGCAGCTCTGGCTCGCGCTGAACGCGGGCTCGACGCAGGAAGACGAGGACCAGCACGGCCTCGCCCACTTCACCGAGCACATGGCCTTCAACGGCACGCGCCGTTTTCCGAAGCACGATCTCACCGAGTTCGTGGAGCGGAGCGGCGCACGGATCGGCCCCGACGTGAACGCCACGACGAGCTTCGACGAGACGGTCTACAAGCTGCAGCTCCCCACGGACCGGCCCGAGCTCGTCGCGAAGGGCATCCAGGTGCTGCGCGACTTCGCCGATGGCGTCACCTTCGACCCGGCAGAGGTGGAGAAAGAGCGCGGCGTGATCCTCGAGGAATGGCGGCTGAAGCGCGGGGCCAGCTCGCGCCTCGCGGAGAAGCGCGAAGCGGAGCTCCAGAACGCCTCCGTCTACGTCACGCACAAGCCCATCGGAAATGCGGAGACGATCAAGAGTGCCCCCGCCAAGACGATCGAGCGCTTTTATCGAGACTGGTATCGGCCCGATCTGATGGCCGTCATCGCGGTCGGCGATTTCGACGGCGCCGATATCGAATCGAAGCTCAAGAGCGAGTTCGCGACGCTCGAGAATCCGGAGCGGGAGCGCGAGCGGACTCCACACCCGCTCCGCTACAGCGAGCGGACCACGGTCACGGTCGACACCGACCCCGAGCTCTCCCAGGTGAAGGTCGAAGTCGATAATCTGATGGCCCACCGGCCGCTCGAGACGGTGAAGGACTTTCGCCGACAGCTCACGGAGTCGCTCTGGACCACGATGCTCGCGAGCCGCCTCGACGAGCTCGCGCGGCAGCCCGAGGCGCCCTTTCTCTCCGGAACGGCGAGCTTCCAGCACCCTACGCGACCGACCGACGTCCTGCGGCAGACCGCGCTCGTGCGCGAGGAGGGGCTCCACGAAGGCCTGGCCGCGCTCTTCCGCGAGCTGCTCCGCGTGGAGCGGCATGGCTTCACCGCCACCGAGCTCGAGCGCGCCAAGGCCTCGGCCCTCCGCAGCTACAGCCGCGCCGTGACGCAGGCGGAGCGTCGCGACTCCGCCGAGCTGACGAGCCGCCTCGTCTCCGCCTTCATGAACGGGGAGACGCTGCGCTCGCCGAGCGAGTCGCTCGCGCTCGCGAAGGAGGCGTTGCCGCTCATCGGCGTGGCGGAGGTGAACAAGGTGAGCTCCCTCTTCGCGAAGGGGCGGCACGTCTCCGTCAGCGGCCCGCCGTCCATGGCGCGACCGAGCGAGGACGCGGTGAAGAACACGGTGCTCGCCGTGGTGCGCTCGACCATTCCGCCGTACCAGGACGAAGGCGTGAACACGCCGCTCATGGCCTATCCGCCCACCCCCGGCAGCGTCGTATCGACCGCGACACAGACAGAGCTCGGCGTCACGGACTGGAAGCTGAAGAACGGCGTCCGCGTCCTCGTGCGTCCGACCGAGCTGTCGAGCGATACGATCCGCATGGGCGCGTTCTCTCCTGGCGGCACGTCGCTCGCGACCGACGCGGACTTCGACTCCGCGCGCTTCGCGGCCGAGATCGTGAGCCTCGGTGGCGTGGGGCCGCTCGACGACAGCGCCCTGCGGAAGTCGCTCGCGGGCAAGGTGGTGCGCGTGAACGTGGACCTGCAGGAGCTCGAGGAGTCGCTCAACGGCTACGCCGCCGTAGACGATCTCGAGACCATGCTCCAGTGGGTGCATCTCGCCTTCACCGCGCCTCGCCGCGACGACGCGGCCTTCAACACATGGCGCGCGCGGCAGATCGCGTCGCTGAAGACGAAGCAGCTAGCGCCGGAGGCTGCGTTCGCGGAGGAGCTCGCCGTCTTCGCGACCCAGGGCAACCCCCGCCGCCGCCCGCCCACCGCCGAGTCGTATCAGCGCATCAACCTCGACAAGGCATTATCGATTTATCGTGACCGCTTCGGCGACGCGGGCGATTTCACCTTCGTCTTCGTCGGCAATATCGATCTGGCCAAGCTGAAGCCGCTCGTCGAGACGTACCTCGGCAGCCTCCCCAGCGCCGGGCGTCAGGAGAGCTGGAGAGATCTCGGCATCACGCGCCCGGCCGGGGTGCAGAAGAAGGTCGTGCATCGCGGAACGGAGCCGAAGAGCCGGGTGTCGCTCACGTTCCACGGGCCCGAGACCTTCTCGCAGGCTGCCGTGAACGACATGTCGCTCCTCGCAGAGGTGCTTCACCTGCGCCTCCGCGAGACGCTGCGCGAGGAGATGGGCGGCGTCTACACGGTGAGCGTGAGCGGCTCGATCGCGCGGCGCCCCCGCACGGAATACTCGCTCAACGTGAGCTTCGGCTGCGCGCCGGAGAACGTCGACAAGCTCGTGAGAGCGGTGCTGGACGAGGCGGCGCGACTGCAGGAGAAAGGCGCCGACGCGGACACCATCACACGCGCTCGCGAGATCAAGCGGCGTACGCGCGAGACCTCCACCCAGGACGACGCGTGGTGGCTGAAGCGGCTGATCTACCTCTACACCTACGGCGACGAGGGGAAGCCGCCCGCAGAGCCGACGGAGAAGGCCGCCGCGCGCGTCCAGGGCGCGGCCAAGCGCTACCTGGACTCGAAGCAGTATCTGCTCGGCGTCCTCGATCCCGTGCGATGAGCCTGCGCCCCATCGAGCACCCGCATCGACTGAAGTCCGCCGCGGAGGCGGAGGCGTTCTTTCGCGCGCTCCGTCTGTTCGGCAGCCGCGCCTCGGTCGGCGTGCGCGGTCATCACACGAAAGATCCGGCGCGCTTCGAGCGCCTCGTCAACGCGATCGAGCCGAGACGTGACCACACCATCTCGTTCGAGAACGGCAGGATGGACCTGGACGCTCTCGCCGTGCTCGCGAAAAAGCGATTTCACTACCTGGATATCAAGACGGGGACGGCGATCTATCGCAGCTGGCCCGACATGCCCCGGACCTGGGTCTATTCCGCGATCGGCGACGCCGAGACGGTCGATCTCACCGATATCCCGCAGGCGCTGAAGGACTTCGGCGCCCTGACGGACGGCGCGCTACGGAGCGGCTTCATCAACGGCGTCCAGGAAGAGACCAAGCCTTTCCTCGTCGACTTTCTCCGCGCCATCGATGCGATGGTGCACGTCAATCTCCACATCGATCTCGCGCCCGCTCGCGCGCTCGCCGATCTCTACGAAGGCGAGGATTTCGACTGGGGTGACGACGGCATCCTCGTGGACTTCCCCGAGGGCCGGATCCACGGCTTCCTCGTCACGCCGAAGGTCGGGCCCGAGTACGAGGCCAGGTGGCAGAAGAAGATCACGAAGGCGCTGGCGAAGGCGAAGCTGGTGAGGGTCACGGCTTCTCGAGGCGTCGGTCGAGCATGCCGCGGATGATCTCCGTGAGCTGCGACGGCTCGTAGGGCTTT
Source organism: Labilithrix sp. (assembly GCA_046351255.1). Taxonomy (GTDB): domain Bacteria; phylum Myxococcota_A; class Polyangia; order Polyangiales; family Polyangiaceae; genus Labilithrix. The sequence goes on along the minus strand of JAXLYU010000014.1, from coordinate 89,569 downwards.
GGCAGGAAGCGGTGGTCGCCGACGCCGCTCCGCGCGAGCTTCTCATCGGTGTAGCCCGAGGTGAAGACCACCTTCATCCGCGGATATAGGGAGAGGAGGCGCTCGACGAGCTCGCCGCCGTTCATGCCCGGCATGACGACGTCGGTGAAGACGATGTCGATGCGATCGCCCACCTCCTGCGCGAGCCGCAGCGCTTCCTCGGCGTTCGCCGCGGCGAGGACGTCGTATCCGGCGCGCTTGAGGACGCGACGCGCGACGGTACGCAGCGGCCCCTCGTCCTCGACGACGAGCACGGTCTCGTGGCCGCGCAGCTTCGGCTCGGAGGGCGGGCGTGGCGCCGGCGCGTCGGCGGGCGCCACGTACTCGGGGAGGAAGATTCGCACCGTCGTGCCCACCCCGGGCACGCTCTCGATCGCGATCGCGCCTCCGCTCTGACGGATGATGCCGTACGCCATCGCGAGACCGAGCCCCGTGCCTTTGCCGCGGTCCTTCGTCGTGAAGAACGGCTCGAACACACGACGCAGCGTGGCCTGGTCCATGCCCCGGCCGGTGTCGGTGACGGACAGCTCGACGTACTCACCACGCGTCAGGTCGAGCGCCATCGCGCGGATGTCGTCGAGGACGACCCTCGCCGTCTTGATGCTCAGCCGGCCGCCGTCGGGCATCGCCTCGCGCGCGTTGATCGCGACGTTCATGATGACCTGCTCGATCTGCCCCCGATCGACCTTCGTGAGGGCGGCGGAGTCGTCTCGGACGAGCTGGAGGGCGATGTCCTCGCCGATGACGCGCCGGAGCATGCTGCCGACGGAGTCCACCACGTCGCCGATCGCGAGCGGAGCCATGTGCAAGAGCTGCCGGCGACTGAACGCGAGGAGCTGCTTCGTCAGACCCTCGCCGCGCTTGCCGGCGGCCAGGATCTCGGCGAGGTCTGCCTGGAGCTCGTGCCCCGGCGGGAGCACCTCGATCGCCAGATTCGTATACGAGAGAATGACGGACAGGAGATTGTTGAAGTCGTGGGCCACCCCGCCCGCGAGACGGCCAATCGCCTCCATCTTCTGAACCGCGCGGAGCTGCTCCTCCGCGGCCCGAGCGGCGGTGATGTCGCGCCCGATACCGAGGATCGCGACCGTCTTCCCCTCCGCATCGTGGATCGGCGCGGTGAGCGTCTCGACGAGCTCGCGATGTCCGTCGCTCTCGAAGGTGAGCCAGCGCTCGCCACGGATCGCCCGCGACGGAGGGCCGCCCTCCAGGACCATCGCGCCGTCGAGGACCTTTCCGAGGAGCTCGCCGGGCCCGACGCCTTTCAGCTGCTCGAGCCGCGCGTTGCAGGCGAGCACACGATTCTCGAGATCGCGCAGGGAGACGATATCGGGGAGGTTATCGAGGAGGCTCTGCACCTGCGCCTGGTTGGCGGCGAGCGCGAGCTCCGTCTTCTTCTTCCACGTGATGTCCTGCGCCGTCCCGCGAATACGGACCACCACGTCGTGCTCGACGACCGCCGAGGTGTTGATGCTGAGCCACTTCTCGTTTCCGAGCGGTGTTTTGATGGGCACCTCGATGCAATCGGGCTGGCGCGTCTCCAGGACCTTGTCGAGCGATGCGGCGAGCGCGCCGCACGCGGCCGGACCGAAGTTGGAGAGGGCCTCGCGGAGGTCCTTGATCGGCCCCACCTCGTGGATCTTCGCGAGCTGAGCCGTCCACCGGCCGTCGACCGTGAACGGATCGATCGTCCATGCTCCGATGTTCGCCAGCTCCTGGAGCTCCTCGAGCAAGGTGGCCTGGCCCTCCATCGAGTCCGGGCTGCCGTCGGCGATCGGACGCGCGACGGCGCAGACGAGCGGATGCCCCGTGACCTCGTCGCGCGCGAAGTACGAGTGCACCTCCGTCCAGAGCACCGCGCCGCCCTTGCAGCGGATCGCGATCTCGTCGACGTAGCGCCGGCGCTCGCCCTTTTCGAAGGCCTCCGTGCGGCGCTCGAAGACGCGCTTCAGATACTCGTTCGAGTTGGGCGTCCAGAGCGGCTCGACGAGGCACGAGAGCTCGACGAACGAGTAGCCGCAGAGCTTGGCCATCGCATCGTTCACGTGAACGAACCGGTTCGTGGTGAAGTCCCACACCGCCATCGCGTCGGTGAGCGGCTCGAGGTAGCGACGGAAGCGCGCCTCGACCTCCTCCTTCGCGCGAGCCTCGAGGGCGACGCCGATGACCTCCGTGAGCGCCGCGATGCCGGCGGTCGCGTCGGGGCCGATGGGCGCCACCGAGTCGATGTGGAAGCCTCCCGCCCTGGTGGTCGGGTCGAAGAAGAACGTATTGGCGCCGCTCTCCGGCGCCGCGCCGAAGAAGCCACGGACGGCCTCGAAGTCGAAGGTCTCCGCGAGGGCCTGGCCGCAGCGCTCGACGATGGACTCCGCCTTCGCTTCCCTCGCAATGATGCGCACCACCTGTCGTGCCGCGTCGCTGACTGCCCTGCTCCCCACCAGTGCCCCCGTCTATGAGGTAACGGCCGGGGAGCGCGCGGATTCATCTGCACGGTGACGCGCCGATCGGCGAGTCTACGCAGCCCCTGCATGCTCGAGGTCCGAGCTCGCTCACACCCGCGTCATGCCGCCGTCGAGCGTGATCTCCTCCCTCGGATCAGCTCGCAGGCTTCGCGAAGAACCTCACCACCAAGGTCCCGCTCGGCCGCCTCGGCCGGCCCGAAGAGGTGGCCAAGGCCGCCCTCTAACGCGGTGAGCCCCGGTCCGATCGAGACGCCGCTGTATGGCAAGCTCGGCATGTCTGACGCGCACACCGGCGCCGGCGAGCTCCGCCGCAGCGACCCGGACGAGAGAGCGAGCCGCCGCCTTCGATGCGGCATACGCGGCGGAGCCCGGCATCCCGAGGATGCCGTTGATCGAGGTATTTACGACGACCGCGCCCCCCTTCTTCAGCGGGGAAGCGCGCCGCGAGCCTGACGGTCGGAGGCGACGACCTCCGCGACCCCGGCGAGCTCGGCCCGGGCCGCCTCGACGTTCCTGGGATTGCTTCCGGTGACGACGACGTCGGCGCCCTCGGCGGAAAAGAGCCGGGCCGCCGCGAGCCCGATGCCCGTCGTACGAGTCCGGCTCGTTCTCCGCCGCCGCGCGTTCGCGGCGTATTTCGCTCGCAGCCGTGAGCCGGCAGCTCGTCGCGCTCGAGGAGGAGCTGGGCGCGAAGCTGCTCGTGCGGACGACGCGAAGCCTCCAGCTCACCGAGGAGGGACGGCGCTTCCACGTGCACGCGGCGCGCCTCGTCGAGGAGGCAGACGTGGCCCGGGCGAGCGTACGCACCGATGGCTCTCTCGTGGGACGCCCTGAAGCGCCTCCTCCCCGAGGCTGGCCTCGCCCCGGCGACGGCGCATGCGCTCTACCGCCGCGAGGCGCGTGGCGCCTCGCGGATCGACGCCGTCGTGGCGCACCTCCGCGCGACGATGCCGCTCTGATAGGATCGTAGCGTGTCGGTCCGTCGCGGTGCCATCCTCCTCGCCATCCTCGCGGGCTGCGCCAGCTTCAACGGAGACGAGAAGAGGCTGGCCTCGCCTTCGGACGCCGGCGCCGAGGCGAGCGCCCTCGCCGACCCCTCCGATGCCGCCTCGGCTCCCGGGAACGACGCTGGGCCGACCGATGGCGGGCTCACGCCGCCGTTCTGCCCCACGCTCGGCGACCTGCCCGACGCGCGCGCGCGGCGGTGCTGGGACTTCACCTCCACGAACGTGTACGACGGCTTCAATGGCACGGACATCAGCGGCACGGCCGTCTTCGAGCGAGACCAAGAGGTCTCGACATCGGGCCCCGCGTCGCTTCACTCCCGCATTCCCGCGTCCGAGGCTCAGCTCCGCGCGCGCGGCCTGTTCGACATCGCGACGGGCCAGCTGACGCCCGGCCGCTATCACATCGAGCTCTCGCTCCTCGCCGACTGCCCTGGCGGCAGGGGAGACGGCGGCGACCACGCGCCCCCCTCGGTCCTCGAGCTGTATTGCGTGGACGACACGAAGCCCGGATCGATCCTTCGCGTCAATCGCGCGAGCAGCGTCAAGTACGACGTCGTGGGCGTGAACCTCGTGATGTCGAAGACGAAGAGCTTCCCCGTCGCCGTGAGTCCCACCGGCTGGCACCACCTCAGCATCGACGTGTCGCTGTTCGACCCGACCGGCGAGATCCGGATCGGCATCGACGGCGCGGACGGCACGACGCTGGCCACCGGCGAGCTCTTCCAGTGCGCTGCGCCGGGCGCGAAGCTGCAGCTCCTCCTCGGCGTGCAGGACTCGAAGTCGAGCGACGCCTGTGACGTGCACTACGACGACGTGGTGCTCGAATGGCCGACGCCCTGACGCGATCGGCCGGACGCCCTTCGTCATTCGCGTGCGCTTGACAGACTCCGGCCCTCGATACACAGTGAACCAAGTGGTTCACTATCGACAGCAGCGCCTCGACGCGGGATTCTCCGCCCTCTCCGACTCGACCCGGCGCGGGATCCTCGAGCGGCTGGGGCGAGGCGAGGCGTCGATCACGGACCTCGCGACCCAGTTCGACATGACGCTGACGGGGATGAAGAAGCACATCGCCGTCCTGGAGGACGCCGCGCTCGTGACGACCGAGAAGGTCGGGCGCGTACGCACGTGCAAGCTCGGACCTCATCGCTTCGACGAAGAAGCGGCGTGGCTCGAGCGCTACCGAAAAATGGTCGAAGACCAGTACGACCACCTCGAGGCCCTTCTCGAGCGCACCAAAGGAGACGAGTGATGGAGACCCGCATGAACGACCGTACGCCCGAGAAGGCCAGCATCACGAAGCCGAGCGACCGCGAGGTCCGCATCGAGCGCATCCTGAACGCTCCGCGCGACCGCGTGTGGCGCGCGTTCACGGACGAGAAGCTGATCGCGCAGTGGTGGGGGCGCGGAAACCGGCTCGTGATCGAGAGGTTCGAGCCGAGGCGCGGCGGCCACTGGCGCTTCGTCGAGCACGCCGAGCACGGCGTCTTCGGCTTCGAGGGTCGCTATCGCGAGGTCACGCCACAGACGCGCATCGTGCGCAGCTTCGAGTGGGATGGCCTGCCGGCGCACGTGCTGATCGAGCACACGGACTTCATCGACCTCGGCGACCGACGCACGAAGATCGTCACCGTCTCGCTCTACCATACGCAGGCCGAGCGCGACGGCATGGTGGATCACGGGATGGAGAGCGGCATCCACGCGAGCTACGCGGCGCTCGACGCGCTCCTCGCAGCGACCGCCCAGGTCACTGCACCTTGATCTTGCTGCGGCTCGACGGAGGCGGCGGCGGGGGCATGCGCGAGCGGCGCGTCATCAGCCCGAGGTCGATGAGCGCTTGCCGCGCACGCTGCGAGACGCCGGGATCCGTCGCCTTCACCTCGCCGATCGCGTCGTGAACGTCCAGCGGCCGATCCTCGAGCATCGAGGTGAGAAAGGCGTGCGCCTCGTCGTCCGGGCCGAGCTTCATGAGCCCCCAGGCGGCGAGGACGCGCTCCTCTTTGCGGTTGTCGAAGGGCGGGAGCGACTCGGGCAGCTCGGCAGCGAACACGGCCTCGAAATACTCGCGTGCTCGCTCGCTCGCGTGCTTGCGGAGGTGGAAGAGGATGCGTCCTCGCTCCTCTGTACGCTTCTTTCGATCCTTCGCGGCCACCACGAGGAGCGCCTCGAGGGTCGGCTCGCTCACGATGTCGCCGCACGCCGCGATGAGCGCGCTGCGCACGGCCTCGTGGGTCTCCTCCGCGAGCCGGTCCGCGACGCGCCGCGCGAACGGCACGTACGCCTTCTCGCCGAGGGCCTTCGCCACGGTCAGGCGCGTCTCCCACTCGCGATCGTGAAGGAGCTTCAGGAGCCGCGCCTCGGTCCCGGGAAGATTCTTCTTCAGCGCGGCGAAGATCCCCCGCAGCTCCTTCTCGATCTCCATTCGCCTGCCAGCAGACGCGCCAGTCCAAGGCATTTCAACCACTTCCGAACAGCGCCGCCGTCGGTCCAGGTCCGACATCGCACCTCACGGCGGCACATTTCCACCTAATTCGACAACGATATCCGGCAGTTATGAGACGCTTGGGGGGCGAGAGATCCACCCCCGACCCAGCGTACCTCTACAGGCGATGCTGACCGGTCATGCGCGTCTCGGATGGCTGTTCGCTGCGCTCCTCGCCCTCGGAGGATGCGCGGCGGAGGAGGCGGTCGATGAAGAGCCGCTCGGAAGCACGGAGTCCGAGGTCACGTCGGGCTCACCGTCGACGGTGGTGCCCGGCGCGACGACCCCGGGCGCGATGCTCTCGGCCCACACGACGCTCGGCTTCCCCGAAGAGGCGACATCGAGCGACGCCGAGCACGCGCTCGTCGTCCACAAGCAGTGGGTCTCCTCGTACGACAGCCTGAAGAAGAACCCGCGCTGGACGAGCTGGGAGCTCACCACCGGCTGGATGGGCAGCACCGACCGCACCGACCGCTGGATCAAGGACGGCGACGTCGGATTCGCGCAGGCGTCGGACTCGGACTACTCGGGCTCCGGCTATCAGCGTGGGCACATCTGCCCGAGCGCCGATCGCACGAAGAGCGTGACCGACAACCAGAACACGTTCCTGTTCACCAACGTCGTTCCGCAGACGGCGGAGAGCAACACGGCGGTGTGGGTCTCGCTCGAGACGCAGGAGCGCACGCTCGCGCGGAGCAACCACGTGTTCATCGTCGCCGGACAGATCTACGAAGGCGCGCCGAAGTCGATCGGTCGCGGCGTGCGCGTGCCGTCGTCCATGTTCAAGGTGGTCGTCGTGATGTCGGGCGCGCATCCGCTGCCGAGCGAGGTGACGCCGTCGACGCGTGTCATCGCGGTCGAGATCCCGAACACGCATACCGTCAGCGGGAGCTGGACCCGCTACAAGACCACGCTCGAATCGCTCGAGGCCAAGACGGGCTTCCGGTTCCTCTCCGACGTCGACCCGGCGGTCCACGATGCGCTCGCTACGCAGGTCGATTCGCAGTAAGAAGCTGCCCCATGCGAGCCATTCTCTCTATCCCTGTCGCGTTCATCGCCATCGCCAGCCTCACCCTCGCCTGCGGTAACAACGCAGAGCAGCCCCCGCCCGCGTCGCCGACCTCGGCCCCCGCCGGAGAGGCGGCGAAGGGCTCTGGCGAAGCCGCGCACCACGGCGGCGGTCACCACGAAGGTGGCGGCCACGAAGACCACGGCAAGATGAAGCCGGAGCTCCATGCGTTCCACGAGACGCTCGCGCCGATCTGGCACACGAACCCGGGCAACGATCGCGTCGCGAAGGCGTGCGGCGGCCAGGGCGACCTCACGGCGAAGGCGGCCGCCGTCGGCGACGCCGAGCTCACCGCCAGCGTCGAGGCCGTGAAGACCGCTTGCGGCACGCCCGACAAGAAGGACGTGGAGTCGAAGCTCTCCACGGTGCACGACCGCTTCCACAAGCTCGCCGAGCAGAAGTAGTCCGTCCGATCACGGCAGCGCCACGCCCGGCTCGAGCACGCGGCCGGGCGGGCCGTTTCCGGCGGCGGTGTGGCAGCTGTTGCAGTCACCGCCCGTGATGGTGCGGTTCATCTTGCGCGGCGGCTTGCCCGGCTGGCGGACTTCGACCGTGAACGGCGCGCGGAGGCCGAGGTCCGAGATCGTGTCCGTGAAGGCCATGAAGTTGCCGGCGGCGTTGGTCTGCATCGTCACCGTTTGCTTGCGGCGATCGCGAATGATGACCGTGATGGGCGCGCTCGAGCCATTGCAGTCATCGACGTCGTGAAGCCCCGCGTAGACGGTACCGGCGAACGAGAGCGCGGGACCGCCCTGCGTCGTCGAGTGGCACTGAATGCACGCGCCGCCCGGATGCATGAGCGGGCTCTTCGTGTTGGCCTGCGTCCACCGCACGCCGCTCGTGCAGAGCCCCGCATCGACTCCGGGCGATCCCGCGTCGGCGGTCGGCCCACCATCGGGGGCTGGCGTCGTACCCGCGTCCGCCGGCGCGAGGATGCAGGCCTCGTCGCTCTTCTTCATGCCGGCCGCGACCCAGTCGTTGAAGGTCTTGATCTCGGAGTCCGTCGCCACGCCCGGCGCCTTCGGCATCTCCTTCTTCGTCATGAGCTCGGCCGACAGCTGACCGCGCGTCTTCGCCGGGTCACGATTCGACTTCGCCTCGAAGTCTTCGAACTTGAGGAGGGGCGGCCCTTGCGGCGCGGTCGTTCCGTGACACGAGATGCAGCGGTTCTCGACGATCGCTTGCACGTCGCACGGGACGCCGTTCGAAGGCACGGCGGGCGTGCCTTGCTCCGCGTTGTCGTCGTCGTCATCGCCGGTCGTCGTCGTCTTGTCGTCGTCGTCGCCCTGCTCGGTGCCCGCGTCCTCGTCCCCCTGTGAGGCCGTGTTCTTCTGCTTGCAGGCGGCGACCACCGCCGCAGCCATCAAGACGGAGGTCGCGAGGAGAAAGAAGGAACGACGCATGACTTCCATCGTGCGGGGCGCACGCATCGAGCGCCAGAATTTCGTGCAAATTGCAGGCTATGAGCCTCGCTGGGTCGTCATGGACCAGCCTGCGTTTTGGAATTCTCGCGGCTCGCGGTTCGAAGCTCGCACCCGCGCCTACTTCGCGAGGTCGGCACAACAGCGGAAGCCGGTCGAGTAGTCCCAGTAGCGCGCCTCGTGTCGCGTCGTGACGTAGTCGCAGCCATGCCCGTTGAGCCACGTGTCGACGTAGTAACCGCCGCGGAAGTGTCCCTTCTCGTCAGCGGTCCACTCGTGAAGATTGCCGACCATGTCGAAAGCCCCTTCCGATGTCTTGCACTCCTTCTTCGAACCTCCGGGGAGGAGGGAGTCCGCGAGCTGGTTGATGCACGGGTGCTCGAGCTTCGTGAAGACGGAGAGGTCGCGTGACTCGAGGTACTGCATCGCTGGATGCTGCGCGCGCGAATCGTTGCAGGTTCCACGCTTCTCGTCGTTGCCGTAAGGGTACTGCGTCCCCTGTTTGCCCTTGCAGGCCGCGACCCACTCGTCGTCCCGGCAGAGACGCTTCCGCGCCGCCTTGCACGCGACCTGCGACTGCAGGGCGGAGATGTAGCCCTGCGGGATCGCGCCGGGCGCGCTCTTCGCCTTGATGTTCACGCCGGCCGGATTGAAGAACGGGCTCCATGTGTGCTCGGTGCCGTCCTCGAGCACCTCGACCACGTGCGCCTCCCAGCGATCGACGCACACGTCGCGATTCGGGATCTTCGCCATCCCCGCCGGGCAGCCGCCCAGGCCAGGAGGCTCCTGGAGGTTCTTGCCGGCGTTCGGGCGAACGAACTCGTGGGGATCGCAGACCTTGCCTTTGCTCTCCCACTTGAACGAGGCGTTCAGCTTGGTGACCTTCTCGGTCGCCTTCTCCTCGGATGCCTTGCGCGCCTTCATGTGTTCGAGCGAGTACACCGCGCAGCGCTTCGGCAGCTCGACGACGTAGAGCCGGAACGGCTTCGGTCCTGGCTTCGTGTCGAAGCGCTCGAGCAGGCGCTCGCCTCCCGTCATCTCGCACATGACCTCGCCGGACACGTCGACGTGCGGAAGCTCGAGCTTCACGGGCACCTTGAAGCGCGTCGCAGCGGGCTCGAAGACGAAGCCGAGGGCGGTCCCGCGCGGCCAGCTCGAGAGCTCGGAGTCGGGCACGCGCTCGAGCGAGAACACGACCGGCGCGCCGAGCGCCTCCTGGGGGATGACCATTCTGGCGGCGTCAGCCTCGACGGTGCCGCCTTCGTATCCGATACCGACCTTCGTGGCGCCGGCGTCACCGGCATCACCGAGGTCACTCACGACCCCGGCGTCGGTGGTCACGATCGTTGCTGCTCCCGAGTCGATGGATGGAGGGGGAGGAGGAGCAGGCGCCGCGCGGGTGTTGCAGGCGGCGAGGGCAAACGCGACGATCGCGAGCGGGAGCCTCATCTCCCACCGAGCCTAATGGATCTTGGCGCTCAGGCGGCGCGGCGAATCGGCGTGCTGCCCGTCGGCGGGATCGACGGCGGCGGGCCCGACGGGCGACCGCGAAGCACGCGGAGCGCGGGGACCGTCGCGCGCGTCTGCATCGGGTTCGGCGTCGGATTGGACGCGACGAGCGCGAGTATGCGGCGGGGAGCGGTGATGCTCACGGAGACCGAGTGGGGGACGAAGTTCGGCATCCGTGGTGGCGCCGGGAGCGTCGTGGGGAGTGACGCCGGGCCTTTGTCTTCGTCTTCGCAAGCCATGAAATCGTTCGAGTCGAAGTCCTTGGTGTCCATCGTGGTCACCCCACATTCACCATCCATGCCGAGTGCGATCGTCAGGCACCTGACGATCGCACCCCGCTTTTGTCGCGGTGGCACGCGGTGGACGGACCGAGCGCGGGCGTCATCGCGCCGTCACCCGAGACGGACCGTCATATTTTTTATGGGCGTCGTCATCTTGCCGCCAGGGTCATCATCGCCCCACGGCGGTGCTTGACCGCGGAACGGCGCAGCGGCAAAAGCTGGCATAGCCATGCAGGACACCGTCAAGGCGCAGCTCGAAGACCTCATCAAGAAGAACAAGGTTCTCCTCTTCATGAAGGGGAACAAACACTTCCCCCAGTGTGGGTTCTCGGCGCAAGTCGTCGGCATCCTGAAGGAAGTGGGCGCGTCGTTCGAGACCGTCAACGTGCTCCAGGACCCCGCGGTGCGCGACGGCATCAAGGAGTACTCGAGCTGGCCGACCATCCCCCAGCTCTATATCGAGGGTGAGTTCATCGGCGGCTGCGACATCGTGAAGGAGATGTACGCCTCGGGCGATCTCCAGAAGAAGCTCGGCGTCGAGGACAAGCCAGTGACCCCGCCGAAGATCACCATCGACGACGGCGCCGCCAAGCAGATCAAGGCCGCCGACGACGGCTCCGGCGACGTCCTCCGCTTCGCGATCGGCAACGCCTGGCAGTATGACCTCTCCTTCGACGCGAAGAAGCCGGGTGACGTCGTCGCGGAGGCGAACGGCGTGAAGGTCCACATGGATCGTGGCAGCGCGAAGAAGGCGGACGGCCTCTCGATCAGCTGGGTCGAGACGAAGGACGGCGGCGCCTTCCGCATCGAGAACCCGAACGAGCCCCCGCGCGTGAAGCCCATCTCCGCCGCCGAGGTGAAGAAGTGGCTCGACGAGGGCAAGAGCTTTGCGTTCTTCGACGTGCGCACCGACGAGGAGCTCCGCACGGCGAAGGTCGAGCAGGCGAAGCACCTCGAGGGCGGCACGGGTGAGGCGCTGGCGACGACGGACAAGGCCACGCCGGTCGTCTTCATGTGCCACCACGGCATGCGCAGCCGCACCGCGGCCGAGCGCGCGCTCAAGGACGGCTTCAAGAACGTCTACAACCTCGAAGGCGGAATCGACGCCTGGTCGCAGACGGTCGACAGCAAGGTGGCGCGGTACTGATGAGCGACATCAAGGATCAGATCCGCGGCGCCATCCTGGAGAAGATCCCCGACGGGAACATCACCGTCGAGGCCGGCTCGGGCGGTCACTTCACGATCGCGGTCGTCTCGCCCGTGTTCGCGGGCAAGAGCATGGTCGAAAGCCAGCGCCTCGTGTACGGCGCCATCGCGCACCTGATGAAGGGCGATGGCGCGCCGGTCCACGCGGTCGACAAGCTCACGACCAAGACGCCCTGAATCCGCGGCGTAGACGCCCCATCACCGCTTCGGCTCCTCTTTTCGAGGCAGCGGCTTGATGGGCGGCGTCGGGGCGGGCGGGACCTCGACCATGCCGAGCCCACCGGCGACCCACTGCCCCTCGGACGGATTGACCCTCGTCACCGGGAGCGACGGCCGGGGCGGCACCATCTCCATTCTGCCCATCATGTGACTCTCGCGCTGGTGCACCAGCGCCGTCACCGCACCGACGGCCATCGCACCCGCGCCGGCCACCGCGAGCGCGAGCTTCTTCCGCCGCTTGCGGGTCACGCCGACCGAGCAGTCGCTCGTCATGATCGTGCCGTCGGCGCGCTGGTAGTAGCGCACGCACACGTCGCCGCCGGCGTTCTCGAGCAGGAACTGCTCCGCGTCCTCGCGCGTGAGCGAAGAGATGTTGAACACGCTCTTGTCGCAGCTCAAGCAGAAGCGCTTGCGATCGTCGCCGACCATCTCGTCCCACTTCGCAGGGCACGGGCTCGCGACGCGGACCTGATCGAGGAGCGGGAGCTTGCGCCGCGCCTTGATGCGCTCGTCGATCGACTGGAGCTCCGTCTCGAGCACGCGCTTGCGCGCCTCGAGGGTGTCGATCTCGTTGCGGTAAGGGGGCTGCGGCGCTCCCGGTGGGATGGTCGTGGTCACGGACGACTTGGACGCCCGAGACCGCCGAAAGTTCTCCGATGCACGGCCGGCGCTGGGGGTGCGCGGGCCAAAGCCGCGTCCGGACGAGGAAATTCCTTGCTCCGAGGTCACAAGCGAGAGCGCCGCGACCCTCAGAAACCGAACTGGAGCTGCAGCCGGAGGGCACGACCCGTCTGGCGGTCACCGTTGGTCTCACGATCGGCGATGAGGAGCTCGGTCGTCAGCTCGAGCCATCTCTGGAGCTGCCATTCGACCCCCACGTCGAGCTGCTTCACCACGTAGCGCGGCGAGTTCGTCTCGAACTTCTTGCCACCATCGTAGCGGTGCGCGCGCACGTAGGGCGTGATCGCTCCCCATGAGAACGGCTGCCGCCACATCACCATCGCGTAGCCGCCGTCGAGCGGGCGGCGCTCGACCCGCTTCCCGACGAGCTCCGGCCCATAGCCGACGTTGTACTCGGCCTGGAACCCCAGGGGCTGCGGGTACCAGACGAAGGTCGCGAGGCCGCGGAAGTCCTGCTCCTCCTTTCGACCGCTCACTCCTTCGTCGCGATTCACCACCACACGATTGGAGTAGGCGGCGGCAGCGACCTCGAGGGTCTGCGTGCCAACGTCGAAGGGGTAGGCCAGGCGAGCAAAGAACGCCTTGTTGGTGTTCCGCTCCCGCGTGTTCAGCGGCTGGCCGTTGGCGAAGCCGATCGCGGTGATGCCGAAATCTCCGGAGCCCTTGAGCCCCGAGTCGACGAGGCGCTTGAAGCGTCGCCGCACCGCCGGCGTCTCGAAGTAGAAGAACGCGCCGAGGTCGCGCTCGTTGATGAACGCGCTGTTGATGCCATCCGTCCGATCGAGCGGGAGGCGGTTGCTGCTCGACTGCAGCAGCTCCCAGCCATACGGCACGCGCGACTGACCGAGGCGAAAACGAAACATCTTCTCGCGGGGGTCCAGGAAGACGTCCGCGTACAGGTCGCGCAGCTGCAACGTATTCTGGAAGTCGTCGAACGCGCTCACCACGTCCGGCTGGAGAAAGACGGACAGGAACGAGGTGATATCGCCCTGGACGATGATGCGCGCGCGGCGCATGGTGAAGCCGCCATCCCCGCCGAGACCGCGGTCGGCCTGACGGTTCGTGAGATGTGGGTTCGTGGCGCCGATCTGGTTGTAGCGAAGCTGGGTGTAGCCGCGAATGCTGATGCGGTCGTACCAGTGGCGTTCCGGCTCGGCGGTCGACGGTGAGCTGTCCGGAGGAGGCGCTGGGGTGAGCGGCTGCTGTGCGCGTGCCCGACTGCACCAAAGCAGCGCCGCTACGAGGATCGTGTGAGGGAGGCGGCGCATGGGGTGGGAGCGGCGTCATCTCTCGCACGCAGCCACCCCTCGATGCAACCAAGCCTGCAAGCGGAGGCCGCGATCCGCGACGTCAGCCCGGGCGGCGAGCAGCGGAGCGATCGTCACGTCTCGCGCGTAGTGTCCTCGCTCTTGGCTACGTTTCCCGGAATGCTCGTCGCTCGCTCCGAATCGGTGGCGAAGCTGGAGGACGCACTGGCTAAAGCCGCGTCCGGACGAGGAAATGTCGTGCTCGTGCGGGGCGAGGCGGGCATCGGCAAGAGCGCCCTGCTCGCGGAGGCGGTCCGGGACGCGGAGGCGCGGAAGTTCCGCGTGATCACCGGGAAATCCTGGGAGCTGGGCGAGGCGCCGCCCTATTTCCCGCTCAGGAACGGCCTCCGTGTGCTCGGCCTCGAGCCGCCCGCCTCCGGGAGCGATCCCTTTCGGTTGTGGGAGGACGTGCTCGGACGCCTGGCCGCGCTCTCGAGCGAAGAGGTGCCGATCCTCTGGGCGATCGAGGACCTTCACGCCGCCGACCTGCAGTCGCTCGATCTCCTCACGTTCCTCGTCGGCCCCATCGCCCCACTCCACGTCGCGGTCGTCGCGACCACGCGTGCCGCCGACCCGCGCATCGGCGAGCGCTCCGCGCAGCGGCTCGTACGCATCGGTCGTGATGCGGAGCTGATCGACCTCGCGCCGCTCTCCGAGCGAGATGTCGCCTCGGTTGCGAATCGTATCGCCGGCCGCGAGCTCGCCCCGTTCGAGATCGCGCAGCTTCACGAGCTGACGGGCGGCAACCCGCTCTTCGTCGTCGAGTGCGCCCGCGCGTTCGTGGGCGGAGGGGCCGCGCCGCGCGTCGTCGGCGGGCGCACCGTGCGCGCCGTCGTCGCCGATCGCGTGAACCTCCTTCCCGAGGCCACGCGCGGCGCGCTCTCGGCGGCGGCCGTCATCGGGCGCGAGGCCTCCGCCGCGATGATCGCGCGCATCCAAGGGTCGCTGCCGGCTCGCGTCATCGACGCGCTCTTGCCGGCCGTCGATGCGGGGATCGTGAGCGAGCCGCGGCCCGGACACTTCACGTTCACGCACATCGTGGTGCGCGACGCGATCGAGGACTCGCTCGGCCGCGAGACGCGCTGCGAGCTTCATGGTCGCGCGAAGAACGCGCTCGACGGCGACGGCGTCGACGTCCTCGTCGAGCGCGCGAGGCATGCCCTCGAAGCGATGCACGACGACGCGGTCACGCTTGCGACGCACGCGACGACGCTGCTCGAGAGGCTCGGCGCCCACGATCGCGCGCTCACGATGCTCGAGCGCGTGCAGGCGATCCGTGCGGGCTCATCCGCCGAGCGACTGCACATGGCGAGCCTCGCGAGCGCCGCGGGTCGCTTCGCCACCGCGAGCGAGCTCTGTACGAGCCTGATCGCAGAGGCCCGCGCGAGCGGGGACGGCGAGCTGCTCGCGCGCGCCGCGCTCGTCCTCGGCAGCGAGATCCGACCGGCCACGGTGGATCCCGAGCTCGTCGCGGCGCTACGCGAGGCTCGAGGTATGCCGCTCGAGGGGCGGCTCGCGGTCCGCGTGCTCGCGCGGCTGGCGGCGGCGCTGCAGCCCGCGGACGACCCGAAGGTCCCGATCGCCATGGCCAAGGACGCGATCGCGCAGGCCCGCGAGCTCGGCGACGACGCGGTCCTTCTCGACGTGCTTCACGTCGCGGTGGCAGCGATGATCGACTACGAGACGCCGGCGGTTCGAGCGCCGATCGAGGAGGAGCTCCTCGCACGCGCGCTCGCGGCTGGCGATCTGCCGAAGGCGGTACGCGCGCAGGTGCTCTACGCGATGGACCTCGCGGCGCAGGGGGATCTCTCCGGGTGGGTCAATGCCGTCGACGACGCGCTCGAGCTCTCGCAGCGCGTCGGACATCCGCGCCATCGCTGGCGACCGCTCCTCCTCGACTCGATGCGCGCGCTCGCGTTCGGCGACTTTCGAACCTCCGACCGGCGCATCGTCGAGGTGCAGCGCCTCGCCGCGCTCACGGACGATCCCGCGCTCGCGATGTCGCTGAACGCGCACTTCGCCACGGCCTCGCGTCTCCTTCATCGCGACGATGTTCTGCACGAGCTTCTCCCCGAGCTCTCGAAGACGGTCGGCAGCGCGCGCCATGGCCGCTACATCGAGGCCGCGCTCGGGTGTGGGATCGCGGCGAAGCTCGAGGACCGCGCGCTCGCGGAGAGCGTGGTCGATCTCGCGGCGCAGAACCCGCAAGGCTTCGTGATCGACTCGCTGAACGCGTCCGTCGCGGAGGCCGTCGCCCTGGTCGGGGCGCCGGCGCTCCGGCGATCGATCCTCGAGCAGTGGAGAGCCAGCTCGTCGGTGCACGTCATCGGCGGCGTGATCCCTTTCACGTACGAGGGCCCGACCGCCCGCATCCTCGCGCTGCTCGAGGCCTCGCTCGGCGAGCGCGAGGCCGCCAGGCTGCGCCTTCGCACGGCGCTCGCGGTCGTCGAGGCGCGCGGCTTTCGACCGTGGATCGCGCAGATCCACTACGACCTCGGCGTGCTCACGGGCGACGCGACGCACCTGGCGCGCGCCGCCGAGCTCGCGCAGGAGCTCGGCATGCCCGGGCTCGTGAAGCGCGCGCGGATGGGGTCGCCTTCGAAGGCGCAGGCCCCCTCGCCCGCGCCGGCGCGGTTCTCGCTCACGCTCGAGGGCGAGACATGGCGCGTGGAGCACGCGGGCAAGGCCGCACGCGTGAAGGACAGTCGCGGCGTTCGCATGCTCGCGCGGCTCGTCGAGCGTCCCGGCGAAGACGTGCACGTGCTCGTGCTCGCGAGCGATGATCAGGGAGCGAGCTTGCAGGACGAGGGCGTCGGTCCCGTGCTCGACGAGCGCGCGCTCCGCGTCTACAAGGAGCGGCTCGATGAGATCATCGCCGAGCAGTCGGAGGCGGAGGGCCAGGGGGACACCGGCCGCTACCTCCGGCTCCAGACCGAACGTGAGGCGATCGACGCCGAGCTTCGTCGCGCCTTCGGCCTCGGCGGCAAGGCTCGGCCCGCGGGCTCGGCCTCGGAGAAGGCGCGCGTCAACGTCCAGCGCCGACTGAAGGACGCGATCGCGCGCATCGGCGACGTGGACTTCGACGCCGGTCGATTCCTGGAGAAGGCGGTCTCGACCGGGACCTACTGCCGCTTCCTCGCCTGAGCGGCGTCCGTGGGCTGAGGCGCTGAATGCACATCTCGCACCTCGGACAGCTCGCGCGCCTTCGGGGCAGGTTCGGGACTCACCAGTGATTGGCGACGGAACGATCGTTCCATGGCTCGTCACGCCTCTTGGGCATGGAAGCCATCTTCGGAACGCTCATCCCGGTCTCGTTCGTCGT
Source organism: Labilithrix sp. (assembly GCA_046351255.1). Taxonomy (GTDB): domain Bacteria; phylum Myxococcota_A; class Polyangia; order Polyangiales; family Polyangiaceae; genus Labilithrix. The sequence continues at coordinate 72,564 of JAXLYU010000014.1, read as the reverse complement.
CATGCTCGTCATCGAGCGCGTCTTCCCTGGGAGGCCGCTGCCCAAGGTGCGGTTCTGGCTCCTCAAGGGGATCGTCTTCTTCCTCTTCTCCGGGTTCCTCAACACGATCATGCCGCTCCTCTTCACGAGGGCGCTCGGCGGTCGGACGCTCCTCCATCTCGAGTGGCTCGGGACGTTCGGCGGTGCGCTGGCGGGCATGCTCGTCGCCGACTTCTTCGCCTACTGGCTGCATCGCGTGATGCACCGCGTGCCGCTGCTCTGGCGCTGGACGCATCAGCTGCATCACTCGGCGGAGCGGATGGATCTCTCCGGGATGTCGTATCTCCACCCGCTCGACGCGGTCTTCACCTTCGGCCTGACCATCCTCGTGACCGTGCTCCTCGGCCTGGAGCCCGATGCCGCCGCCATCGCCGGCTTCATGACCTTCGTCGCGGCGGTCGTGCAACACTCGAACGTTCGCACGCCCACCTGGCTCGGCTACTTCATCTCGCGGCCGGAGCAGCACGGGCTCCACCACGCGCGCGACGTGCACGCGTACAACTACGCGAACTACCCGATCTGGGACATCGTCTTCCGCACGTTTCGCAACCCGGCGAAGGCCGAGTTCCCCGGCGCGTACGGCTTCTGGGACGGCGCCTCGGCGCGGCTCGGCGCGATGCTCCTCGGCCGCGACGTGGGCCGCATGAGCTGAGGTCCCGATCAGCGCGCGTGCGACGGCAGAGCATCGGGCTCCATCCCGAGCCCACCCGAGACGCCGCGTCGAGTCCGGCAAGCCGGACGGCTGAACGCGCTCGCCGCGACCACCGCCAGCGCCCCCGCACCGATCGCCACGAGCGCGATGGTCCGGAGGCGCCTCCGCCTCCCGACCTCGCAGTCGCTCGTCATGATCGTGCCGTCGGCTCGACGATAGAAGAAGACGCACACGTCGCGTCCGAGCTGCTCGTGGAGAAACGCCTCCGCCTCGTCCTTCGTCAGCGACGACACGTTGTACACGTGCTTCTTGCAGCTCCGGCAGAAGCGCTTTCGCTCGTCGTGACCTTGCAGGTCGTCCCACTGCATCGAGCACGGCGTCGCGATCCGCGCGCGATCGAGGAGCGGGAGGCGCCGCTGCTCCTTCAGGCGCGTCTCGACCGACTCGAGCTCCGCCTCGAGCGCGCGCTTTCGCGCCTCCAGACTCTCGACTTCGTTGCGGTACGGCGCGGGCATGGCAGACGGTGAGCCTCACGAAAGTCTACGCTGGAAGTGCTCAGCGCGCCGCCTCGCAGTACCCGAAGCTGCAGACCGGACGGGTGGACGGGCACTCCGCCGACGAGTCGCAGGCCTTGCACTCCGCCGGTGTCGTCCCCGGTGCGCTCGCCTCGAAGGCGCAGTCGCAGGGCGCCACGGGCGTGATGGGCTCGAGCGGCGCCGCCTCGCGCACCCGCTGCACGTGCATCGCGCAGGCCGGCACGTTTCCGACGCGCTTGTAAGCGCCCATCAGATCGACGCTCTTCACCGGCGGCTCCTGGCGGCTCGTCATCACGTAGACGAGCCGCTTCACCGCGGCATCGTGCGCCGCGTCGACCGCCACTGGCTCACCACGATCGGTGCGCACCATGACGTGCAGCGGGAGCCACATGAAATAATGACCGTCGCGCACGTTGCGCCGATCGAGGGCGGCGGGATCGCTGTCTGGATAGAAGGCCACCGCCTGGTTGGAGTGGCGGTACGCGAGGGACTTCAAGACGTCACGATTGACGTCGACGATCTCGGAGGAGCTGATCCCAATCGTCTTCCCCGGCGACGAAGACGTACGTAGCGCGTCGAGCATGTTGCTCGAGCCGTTCGAGTCGCGACCGCGGAAGGCGGACGTCGAGAGGCCGAGCGAGAGCCCCACCGTGGTCTGGTTGCCGGAGGTCGGGCCGCGGCGGAAGATGAAGCGCTCGTCGTTCCACGGCGACACGTTCGATTTCGCGCCGAACCCGAAGACGCGATACGCGGCCTCGGCGCTGATGGCGCGCTCCTTCGACGTGGCGGGCACCGCGAACATGACCGTGCTCGCCGGTCCGAGGAAGTCCTTGATGTCCTGCGGCATCGTCACCGGGCTCGCGAGTCCGGACTCTCCGGCGCACGTCTCCGCGAAGAGCGAGGAGAGGCCGATGTCGGCGGTCTGGGGCGCCGCGAGCTCGCAGCGATTCTTCGTGCCGTTCGCGTCGAAGTAGACCACCTCGCCGGAGATCTTCGGATCGCCGAGGAGAAGGCTCGCGACGCCGTCGCACGAGCTCTTCTCGAGGTAGAAGATGGTCGCCTGCGTCCCCATCGCCTTTGCGATCGTCTCCAGCGGGAAGCCCGTCGCGCCCACCACCATGATGGGGTTCGGCTTCGACGCGACCGGGCACGCGGGCGCGGGCGGCAGCGTGCCCGACGGGTCCTTCGAGCCTCCGTTGAACGGCGACGGCGTCGGGCCGAGAGCGGGGATGGCCGGTCGAGGGTCTTGCGGGTCGAAACCGGCGATGCGGGCCGCGTTGTCGAACGTCTCGAAGCGCGACTTCGTACACGCGTTGAGGAGCTCATCGTTCGTCGTGGGCTCGCACGCGAAGCAACCGCGGCCGTCGAAGCCGCTCGGATCGACGCACGAGGGATCGAAGGAGTCGATGGCGCTCGAACCGCTCGAGGAGCTCCTCGAGTAACGTGAGGAGTCGACGTCGCCGCTGCTGCTCGAGGTGCCGTAGCGGTCGTAGTCGTCGTAGCCGTAGCCGTGCGACGTCCAGGCGCCGCCCTCGCAGGCCACGAGCGTGAGCGCACCAGCAGCGATGATCGAGACGGAGAGTACTTTCGTCATGGTGGGGCCCTCAGAAACGGAACGCGAAGCCGGCGGAGAAGATGGGCGAGTAAGACGTGCGTGAGAGGTAGCGATGCGAATCGGTGGGGTCCGCCTTCGTCTCGGTGATCGCGAACGCGGGGAGGTCCGCGCGGAGCGTGACGGCGCCGCCCACGAGATGCGTGCGGAGGAGGTCGAGGCCGACCTCGCCGTAGCCCGCGAGCCCCGCCTTTCCGCGAGATGGGGCGTCGCCCGCATAAGGGGTCGAGTCCTTCGCGCCATCGCGCCCGATGTAGTCGACGCCGAGGCCGGCGCCGAAGAATGGCGAGACATCGGAGAGGAGCAGGTGGTAGCGACCGCCGCCGGCGAGGCTCACGTACGAGAAGTCCGACTCACCGTCCGTGTCGAGCCCGCCGAGCGTGAGGATCTCGCCCGCGATCACGGCCGGCTTGTTGAACGCCTCGCCCGCGAGGCGAAAATCGCCGACGAAGGACCACCGATCCGAGCCGGCGGAGATGGCGAGGTTCGCGCCCGCGCCCGTTCCGCCCGCGCCGCCGACCCCGAGGAGGCCGAGCCACGCGTGCACGCTCGACGGCTTCCTCTTCGGCACGCGCGTCTCCTCCCCGACGACGTTCGTGACGTCGACCGTGTCCGCCACCGCCTTGCGGTCGTGGTTCGCCTCGACGAGGCGCGGCGCCGCCACCGTGATCTCACCGATGTCGGAGAGGACGACCTGCCGCTCGAGGGTCGTGCCCTGAATGCATTCGACGAGCGTGACGATGACCTTCGCGCCGAGCTTGCCGAGGTGGATCCGGTACCGGCCCGGATGGCCCTTGTCCTTGATCGCGGCGCAGATGACCTGCTCGACGGCGGACACGTCTGCGTCGGAGAACCCCTCGCGCATGTTCACGCCGCACCACGGCCCCTCCGACGCCTCCTCGGCCACCACGGGCGGATGGGTCGGGAGCGGGGGCTTGGGCGGGAGGCCCCAGTCGGCGCCGTCGTCCGCGGCGAGGGCGACCTTCGGGGCGGTGAGGAGGAGAAGACCGAGGAAAACGCGGAGCAGCGTGCGCATCGAAGCCCACCCCTGCGAACGCCGGGCCAGGCTGGTCAAGTCATTCAACCACTTCTAACTGGTTGAACCACTTGCTCAGTTGCTCAATCTGCAAAACCCTCTGCGCGCGAAAGGGCCCCGAGACCGCGAACCGAGCTACGCGCGCGGGCTAGTCGGCGCCGGCGTACATGGCGGCGATCTCCGCCTTGTACTTCTCGTTCACGACCTTGCGCTTCACCTTCATGGTGGGCGTGAGCTCGCCGCCGTCGATCGTGAACTCGGTCGGGACGACGACGAACTTCTTGATCGTCTGGACGCGCGCGAGCTTCAGGTTCACTTCGTCGATCTGGCGCTGGAGGTGCAGCTTGAACGTCTCGCAGCTCGCCGCCTCTGCCATCGTCTTTGCGGGGCTGCCGGCCGCCGCCGCCTCCGTGAGGAAGCGCTCGGGATCGAGCGTCACGAGAGCGGCGAGGAACTTCATGCGATCGCCGACCACCACCGCCTGTCCGACGACCGGGATCGACTTGAGGTGCCCCTCGAGCAGCTGCGGCGCGATGTTCTCGCCGCCAGCGGTGATGAGGAGGTCCTTCTTGCGGTCCGTGATCTTGAGGAAGCCGTCCTTGTCGATCTCGCCGATGTCGCCCGAGTGGAGCCAGCCCTCGCTGTCGAGCGCGTTCTTCGTGGCCTCGGGGTCCTTGAGGTAGCCCTTGAAGACGTGCTTGCCGCGCATGCAGACCTCGCCGTCCTCGGCGATCTTGAGCTCCGCGCCCGGGATGACGATGCCCGTCTTGCCCGTGCGGAAGTTGTCCGGCGGCGAGTACGTGGCGGGCCCCGTGCACTCGCTCATGCCGTAGACCTCGAGCAGGGGGATGCCGAGCGAGAGGAAGAACTCGAGCGTGTCCTTCGAGATCGGCGCCGCCGACGTCACGCACATGCGCGCGCGGTCGAGACCGAGGCGCTGGCGGACCTTCTCGAAGACGAGCTTCTGCGCGACCGGCAAGAGCAGCGGCCGCGCCTCGCCTCTCTGCACCGCGTAGCCCGCGGCGAGGCCCGTCTTCTTCGCCCATCCCACGAGCTTCTTCTGGATCGGCTTGGCGGACGCGCCCGCCGCCTGCATCTTCGCCTGGATCTTCTCCCAGACGCGGGGCACGCCGAGGAAGAGGGTCGGCCGCACCTCCTGCAACGCCTCACCGAGCTTCTCGAGGCTCTCCGCGAAGTAGAGGAGCGAGCCGATGCCCATCGGGAGGTGGATGGAGAGCATCTGCTCCGCGATGTGGCTGAGCGGGAGATAGCTGATCGTCACCTCGCCCTGCGAGAAGTCGAGCGCCTTGCTCATGGCCTGCGCCGTCCACACGAGGTTCGTGTGCGTGATCATCACGGCCTTCGGCTCGCCGGTCGTGCCCGACGTGTAGATGAGCGTGCACATGTCGTCCGGCTTCTGGGCCGCCATCCGCGCCTCGAGCTCGGCCTCGGGCGTCTTCTCGCCGAGCTCGAGGAGCTCGTCCCACGAGAGGACCTTGAGCCGGCCCTGCTGCGCCGCCTTCGGCTTGCCGAGCATTTGCACCACGACCTCGAGCTTCGGCATCCCGTCGGCCGCGGCGACGTACTTGTCGACCTGCGCCTCGGTGTCGGCGAACGCCAGCTTCGCGTCGCAGTGGTCCGTGATGTAGCGGACCTGCTCCGGCGTGTTCGTCGTGTAGATGCCGGCGGGAACGCAGCCCGCGAGGATCGCGCCCACATCGGCCGCCAACCACTCCGGCGAGTTGTAGCCGATGATCGGGACGCCGCTTCCGGCCGGAATGCCGAGGTTGATCATGGCGCGACCCACACGCCGAGCGTCCCTTGCGTAAGCGCTCCACGTCGTCGTGCGCCATGACCCGTCGCGTTTGACGCGCAGCGCCGGGCGGTCGCCGTAGCGCTTGACCGTTTCGAACAGAACCTCGTGGACGAGTTTGGCCATGGGGGCTCGATGGTACCGCCGCAGAAGATTCACACGCGGGAAGTTGCCGACCCCCAGGCGGGGCCTCACACTATGAAGTGGAGGGTGAAGTTTTGAACCTCCCATCATCGAATATCAAAGCGATTTTCGTCGCGACCTTCTTGGGCTTGGCATTCACGGAGAGCGAATCGGCAACCCCGATGCTCCCCATTCCCGTCGCGGAGGCGAGTGAAGGCTCGAACACTCCAGCGCCCGTCCCACGTGAGGTCCCGCCTCCACCAACACCTGCAGGACCGTGCGGCAGTGACATGATCCTCATCGAAGGCGACTACTGCCCCGACGCGCAGCAAGTCTGCCTGAAGTGGATCGATCCGCCGCCATACGAGAACCTGCGCTGCGCGGAGTACGCGAAGCCTGTAAAGTGCAACGGTTCGAAGGTGCACAAGCGCTTCTGCATCGATCGCGAGGAGTACGCGACGAAGGACGCGAACGGAGAGCCCGAGCTCCCAATGGTGCGCAAGAACTGGAACGAAGCGCAGGCGATCTGCGCGTCTCGTGGCGGTCGGCTCTGCAAGGAGACGGAGTGGGAGTTCGCGTGCGAGGGCAACGAGATCAGCCCGTACCCCTACGGATGGAAGCGCGACTCCTCCATCTGCAACTTCGACAAGACCAACCTCGGCGGTCCGGAGGAGAAGCTCAACGACCTCCGCGCGCCGCTCAGCGCATACCCCGACTGCAAGAGCCCCTTCGGCGTGCACGACATGGTCGGCAACGTCGACGAATGGGTGGAGCGCGAAGGCATGCAGCCACCGAACCGCTCCGCGCTACGCGGGGGCTGGTGGCTGCCGGGTCGCAATCGGTGCCGCGCCGCGACGACGCAGCACGGCGAGGATTACTCGGGGAAACAGGTCGGATTTCGCTGCTGCAAGGAAGCCCCGAGCAGCGACTGACCGAGCGCGGGATCAGCGCGTGCGCGTCAGCTTGATGCTCGGCGCGGGCGCGCCGTCCTCGCCGATCGTGTAATCGATCGTGTACGCGAACGGGCGGCTCTTGATGTCGCCGTTGGCGTCCATGATGTCCTCGCTGCCCTCGAGGAGCACCTGCGTGTCGGTCACTTCGAACTTCGACACCGTGTTCACATTGAGCCCGAGGTCGTAGTTCTTCTCCTCCGGGTAGCTCATGATGTTGAGCACGAGCTGATCGCCGTTCATGGCCGGGTCGCCGCCGCCGGTCTCGAAGAGGCGCACGATGTTGCCGCCCTTCGACTCCTTGTTCTGCACCGTGAAGATCGACGTGAAGAACTGCTTCGACTCTTCGGCCGTGCGTGCGATCGTCTCGGGCTTCTGGCCGTCCCTCGTCAGGCTGACGTTCGGCTGGATGTCGCGATCGACGAGCGTGAGCTTCACCGTCGCCTCGAAGGGCACCTTCTTGAAGTCGTCCGTCTGCGGATCGATCGTGTCCTGCGTGCCGACCAGCTTGATCGCGTCCGGCCCGACCATCGTCGCGCTCTCGAGCTGGCTCACGTTCATGCCGAGCTCGAACACGCCGCCGTCGCCGTGGTCCGGACCGTACGCGCTGAGAAAGAGGTAGTCGCCGTTGAGCGCCGGATCGCCGCCGCCGAACTCGATCACCGCGAGCTGCATGCCCGCCTCGTTGTCGATCCCGCGAACGCTCCAGACACCACCGAGGCTCTCGAAGCGCGTCTCGGCCGATGCGCTGATCGACTTCGTCGGCGAGGCGTGAACCTCCTGGGCCGCGTTCCCCGTGGCGTCGTCGTGGTTCGAAGCGCATCCGAAGGCGCCAAGAGAGAGGACGGAAGCGAGGGCGAGGGAGGTGAGGAGGCTCTTCTTCATGATGCCCACACCAGGTGCACTTCACATACCAGCACCTACATCCACCCTCATTGGAACCGTCCCTTGAAATGGTTCACTTTTTCGAAAGTGATCGGACCGATCAGGGCCTTGCCGTCGGATGGAGGAGACACCAGTCCCCTCCACCGAGTCGCGGCTCGATCACCCCTCCCCTCTCCCTCACTCGCTTCGCGCGCTACGCGCGGAACTCGTTCATCGATGCCTTCGAGCGAAGGTGCTCGATGTAATCGGCGTCCTCGTCGCGCCCCGCCTTTCGGAGCATCTTCGCGTAGCGACCGAGATCGCTCCCGCCGATGATCCCACGCTCGCGGTCGAGTGTCCGCACCACGTCCGTCCAGCGCTGCTCCTTGATGAGCGCGACGACATAGACCTCGATGCCCGCGCGGCGAACGTCGGTCTCCACGTTCTTGCCGAAGAGGACCGGCCCGAGAAGCGCGATGGCGCCCTTCGAGTCGCCACGGTTGAGGGCGCCGTAGCTCTGCTCGACCGCGTCTGCCGCGGCATTGCCGCCCGCGCTCGATGACGTCGAGCCAGCGCCGCGGAGCGCCTGGAAGTTCTGGTACCCGAAGAGCGCAGCGAGGTAGAGGAGCCACCACTGACCGCCGATCACGGCGTAGATGCCGCCCGCGACCGCGATGACGAGGGAGACGACGCGGGCGACCTTCTCGCCATTCGTCGGCGAGAAGTGCTTCGCCACCGAACGAAACACGTTGCCGCCGTCGAGCGGCAGGAGCGGGACGAGATTGAAGATGCCCCAGCTGATGTTGACCCAGAGGAGGAGGTAGAGCGCGGTCCTCGCGAGCGGCTGCGCGGGATGAACCCCGCCGTACATCTGCGCGGCGACGACGAGACCGCCGAAGAGAAAGCCCGCGCCGGGCCCGGCGAGGCTGATGAGGACGGACTTCCACGTGGAGGACATCCAGCGGCCCTCCCCGAAGGTGACGTGTCCGCCCATGCCATGCAGGACGACCTGAGGGCGATAGCCGAAGGCCATGCCCATGAGCGCGTGGCCGAGCTCATGGACGAGGATCGACACGAACACGACCGCGACCCAGACCGCGAGACGACCGGGATCTCGCTCGTTCAAACCGAGCAAGACGGCCATCAGAAAGAAGCGCGGCTCCACCCGGACCGGGATCGACCCGAGCCTGAACTCCATGAGCAGTACTTACCGCTCAGACGACGATCTTGCGAATCTTCTCGACGATCGCCGGGACGGGCGTCGACTTCGGAAGGTACTGGCTGACGCCGATGACGAGGGCCTGCGTCACGTGCTGCGGCGAGTGCTGCGCCGACACGAACATGATCGGGACCTTCTTCATCACCTGGTTATTGCGGAGGATCTTCGCGAGCGTGAAGCCATCGACGCGTGGCATCACCGTGTCCGACACGATCATGCCGGGGGTCGCGATGTTGCTCGTCATCTCGACGGCCTCCATGCCGTCCTTGGCCTCGACGACGTCGTAGAACGCCTCGAGGGCTGCGCGGAGGCGAGTACGGAAATCCGCGTCGGGATGGACGATGAGGATCGTCTTCTTCGTGCCGCCTGCGCCGACGGCAGAGATGCGGCTGACCGCGCCACCCATCGCGGCGCCTTCGGTGAGCGCATCACGTACGTTGCCAGGTCGCGTCGAGACCGAGCCTCCCACCGCCGGATTCGGTGGACGGACGGATGGCTGGGCAGGCGTGGAGGGGCGTTTCGGTTGGAAGCTCATGGGGACTCGACCTCTCCACTATAGCACTCGATGAGACACTCGACGGGGATGGACCTCAAGTAGCGCCGGCTTGTTTCTTCCGGGCAATCTTGCCCAAGATCGATGCGAAGACACGTCGCATGAACCGGGGACTGAGGGCATTCACCATCAGGAGGAGGGTGATGACGGCACCCGGGACGACCATGGCCCGGCCCCGGTCGAAGCCCCGGATCGTGGCGCGGGCGCAGCGTTCGGCCGAGATCTCCACGAACTTCGGCGCTCCCTGACCGGTGTAGTTGCCGACCTTGGACTCGAATTCGGTCGCGACCGGGCCTGGCAGGACCTGCGTGACGACGACCCCCGTGCCGGCGAGGTCGCACACGAGCGCCTCGCTGAGGCCGGTCACGTAGTGCTTCGTCGCGATGTAGGCAGCGAACGACGGCATGACCGACACGCCGAACCCGGAGCTGACGTTGATGATGCCGCCCTTCGCGCGCTTCACCATCGCGGGCAGGAGCGCGCGCGTCAGCATGGTGAGGCTCGTGACGTTGAGATCGATCATGCTGACGAGCTTGTCCGGGTCGTTGAGATCGAACGCCCCCATCAGGCCGACCCCTGCGTTGTTCACGAGCACGTCGATCTCGAGCCCGCGCACGGCGAGCTCGTCGGGGAGCTTCTTCGTCGCCTCACGGTCGCCGAGGTCGCACGCGATCGTCTCGACCTTCAACGAGCCGTGCTTCTTCACCAGCTCCGCCGCGAGCTCGTCGAGCTTGAGGATGCGTCGCGCGACGAGCACGAGCGTCTTCGCGCGCGGCGCGATCTCGCGCGCGATCGCCATGCCGATGCCGGACGATGCGCCCGTGATCAAGACCGTCCCCCCGTCGATCGAGCTCATCGCCTGCTCCCCCTTACCACGCGACGCGCGATGAACCGGGAGATGATGCCCGCCGCCTGTTCGAGGTGCTCGACCTTGCCGAACGAGTGATCCGCGCCTTCGATGGGATGAACGCGCATGTTCGCGCGCCGAGCGAGAAACTTCTTCATCTCGACCGCGCTTCCGAGCTCGTCCTTCGTGCCCTGCACGACGATGAGCGGAACGTCGACCGAGAGGATCTCGTCGCGCACGACCTGCGGCTTCCCGTTCGGATGCAGTGGATACCCGATGCAGACCACGCCATCGAGCACGAGGCCTTCCTTGAGGCTCGCGATGCGCGTGGCGAAGCGGCCGCCCATGGATCGCCCGCCGATGAAGAGCGGGGACGACTCGAGGCCGGTCCTCGCGCGGATCTTCGCGATCGCCGCGATCCAGCACGCCTCGAGCACCTCGGGCCGGTCGGGCAGCCTCCGCCCGGCCTCCGAGTAGAGGAAGTTGAACGTGAACACGTCGACGCCCAGCGCAGCGATACGCTTCGCGAGGTCGACGACGAGCGGATGTGTGCGCGACGTCCCGGCGCCGTGCGCGAGGATGAACGTCGCGCCGATCGGCTCGGCGGCCCGATAGACCGCCCCGCTCGTCTTCCCGTGCGAGCCCACATCGAAGCGCACGACAAGACATTCACCATGGAACCGCGAAACCGCAGAGCACTTTCTTCGTCATGGCCGGGATGGCAGCGTCACCCCTCCGCGCGTCAGAGCGCGAGCACCCACTTTTGCCAGGCGGGGGTCGCTTCGGTGGGGGTCATGCCCATCACTTCCTTGAATGCCTTCTCGCCCGTGGGGTCGGTCGCGACGTTGTCGCGCCAGCGATGGTAGAAGTCCCAGAGCTTGCCCTTCTCGTCCATCCACTGGCAGATGTAGCGGGCGGTCGCGTAGTTGAGGTCCTCGTCGTCGCCGCGGAAGACGTCGTCCTTCATCCCGAAATAGTGCTCGAGACGCGCCTTGTCCTTCTCCGACGGCGTGCCGAGCGCCTTCTTCACGCGCGGCCAGCGCCAGTTCTTGCCGCCGTGGATCTCACCGGGCTTCGGGATCTGCGGCTGCTCGAAGACGGACGCGATGCCTTCGTTGATCCACGTCGGCGCGCTCGGGAAGTCGCTCTCGACGAGGGGATGAACGATCTCGTGCGTGAGCGTGCCCACGCCCAGGCCGATGTTCATCACCATGTAGCGATTGCCCGGCTCGTAGAAGCCGAAGTGCGCGATGCACGGCGCGTTGTACTTCTTCGTGCAGAAGGTCTCGTACGTCTTCGCGTCCGGGAAGAGGTAGACGCTGATCGCCTGCGACGGCGCCTTGTCGAAGCGCTTGTTCAGATAGCCGCCCATCGCGCTCCGGAAGAGCGCGACGCTCTGGTCATAGAGCGCGCCCGACGGGCCGACGACGACGAAGATGTCGTTCACGACCGCGGACGACGTCTTGCCGCCCATCTCGGACTTCGCCGCCTTCACGCGGCGCTCGCGATCGGCGGGCAAGTCGTACGGCGGCTCGTCCTTCTTCTCGGCGCCGAGCGCCCAGGCCGAGGAAGCGGGCGCCACCTCTGGATTCTTGGCGTCGACCATCTTCGGGCTCGCGCCCAGACCAGCCCCCGTCGCAGCACCATTCGCGGACGCCGCGCTCGCGGCCGCCACCGGAGGCGCCGGTGTAGGACGCTCGTTGCGCGTACACCCCGAAACCAGGGTGATCGCAGAGAAACCGAGGACAGCCAGGCGCTGCATGAACCGACTTCGTGGGTCGGACCCGAAGTGTGACGGCAATCTTGGGTCGTGGCTAGGCCGCCAGATTGCGGAGGGTCTCGGGGAGCGGAAACTCGTAGGTCGCGCCCTGGAGGCCGATCTCGACGACGCGGTCCCAGTAGTGGGTGCCCACCACGACGGCGCTCCGCTCGCCGAAGGGGACGACGCGCGAGACGCGCTCCACCGCGCCCACGAGGCGCTTGATGATCGGCAGCGCGTGGCGCGCCGACTGGCGGGGGACGGCGAGCTTGTCGGCGAGGTCGTCGCCCACGAGCTCGCGACAGATCACCATACCGAAGCGCGAGCTGCGATGCGCGGCGCGGAGCTCCGCCTTCGTGCGTGCCGCCTCGATCGCGGACTGGAAGAGCGCCTTCGTCAGATCGCGGGAGTCCTGATCGGGCTCGCCCATCGTGAGCTCGATGAGATCCGCGAGGCGCATCGCCTCCGGGACGGAGCCAGGCAGGATGTCGGGCGAGACACCGATCACGCGACCGACCCAGCGCCACAGGTGAATGTACGCCTCCGCTTCCTCGTGCGAGATCTTCAACCCCAGCTTGCGGAGGCCATCGATGATCGACGCGGAGAAGAGGAGCGTGGTCCCCGCGAGGTCGTGCTGATTCGCCGGGATCCCCCACGCCTTCGAGTCCCAGCGCGGGCTCGCGAGGAGCATCTTGCGGACCTGCGCGTGAATGAGGCGCACCTTCAGGGTGATCTGCCAGCCCTCCGCGAACGGACGCATGCCCGAGGGGCGACACACCGCCTGCACGAAGCGCGCGGTCTCGTTGAGGCGAGCGGCCGCCTTCTCGCCGAGGCGACCGGAGAACACGAGCGGCTTGTTTCCGCCTGGAGACGCATAGCCGAGCACGAGCGAGCGAGCGCCGAGCACGGCGCCGCCGAGCGCGCCAGCGCGCATGAGGAGGTCGCCGCCGCGATCCGTGGTCTTCCAGTCGACCCACGCCGGCACGTGCGCCGCGTCCTCGATCATCTCGCGCAGCGGCGCCGGGGCATCGGGGATGGGCTCGCCGCGAAGCCCGCGCTCGAGCAGGCGCCAGCCCTCGCCGCGCGGGCGCTCGTCGAACGACGCGACCACGCGATCGGCGAGGTCATCGCTCTTCATGAGCATCGAGCCCACGCGATCGGTCCGGTCTCCGTAGAGGCGGCGCGCTTCCTCGACCTTGGCGAAGCGAGAGGGGAACCAGACGGCCGGCGCAGTCACCCCTCGAGCATAGCGTCAGAGACCGATCGCGAGGATGGGCCCGATGCCGATTCCTTCGAAGCTGGTGCCCGTGATCACCTGGTACGAGACCGCGGCCCCGAAGGCGATGGGGCGGAAATGGATCATGAAGCCGCCCCCACCCATCAGCGCCGCGCCCGTCTTCGAGGGATCCGTGACATGACCAAGGCCCACGCCGCCCTCCACGAAGGGCTCGAAGCGGTCGATGGGGAACGCGAGTTTCACGGTCGGCATGCCGACATAGACCGCTGGATCCGTGAAATAGCCGGACAGGCGCAGCCCAGGCACGATGATGACCGGCCCGGTGTCGATGCCGTACCCGGCGTAGAGCCCGAGCGCGAAGCCAGCGTCGCCGTTGACGAAGACCACGCCCGGGGAGATGCCCCACTGGAAGCCCGACTCGCGAATGTGCACGAGCATGCGCCCCTCGCTCATCGGCTCCTCCGCCTCCGGCCGAGGCTGAGGCTCGCGCGGCGGCGCTTGCTCGACGACCGGCGGTGCGGGCGGCGGCGGCGGCGGCGCCTGCACGACCGAAGGAGGCGGCAGAGGCTGCGGATTGGTTTGTGGCTCGGCGTCTTGAAGCAGCGCGAGGAGGAGCGGCGTCACCGCGCCAGTCTACCGACTTTGGGGCCGGCGTGAGGGGCCTGACGCACGCGACGCGATCAGCGGCGACGCGCGTGCTTGTCGCGGTACATCGCCTGGTCGGCGCGCGCGACGAGCTCGTTCGCGGAGGCATTCCCGTCCGAGAACGCGAGGCCGGCCGAGAAGGACGTGCCGTATGCCGCAGTGAGCTCCTCGAAGCGTGCCCGGAGACGCTCGACCACGTGCTGCGCCTCTTCGGGCGAGGCATCGAGGAGGAGGAGCGCGAACTCGTCACCGCCGACGCGAGCGAGGACGTCGCCGCGGCGGAGCGTGGTGCGAGCGGCGTCGGCCATCGTGCGGAGGATGTCGTCACCGCACGCATGACCGTGCTGGTCGTTGACGAGCTTGAAGCCGTCGAGGTCGATGTAGACGACGACGATCGAACGTCCGCGCTGGCGGAGCTCGTGCTGGAGCAGGTTCATGTAGTGCGCGGCGCGCGGGAGGCCAGTCACGCTGTCGGCGCTCGCCTCTTCGAGCGCGCGCTCGAGGAACGCAGGCGCCATCATCACCGGGCGGCTCTCGCGCGGTGAGCGACGCGACGCGGGGCGCGACATGATGAGATCGAGCGCGGCGACGCGGATGTGAACCTGGCGACCGAGCGCACGCGACATCTCCTGGCGATGCGCGATGGCGCGCTGGAACAGCGCACGCGCCTCTTCCTCCGAGAGGTTCATCCCGAGCATCACACGAACGATCTCGGCGTGCGGCTCGCTCGTGACGCGAGCTTTCTCCGCGACGAGGCGCTCGAGCTCTGCATCGTCGAGGATGCGGTCGAACACGTCGTCGCGAATGAGCTGCCACGCAGCGGCGCTCGGCGGCGTACTGGAGGGGGCAAGGGACATAGCCATGGAGGGCCGCCGTGCAACATGCTCACGGCGTGCCGTCTTGGCTAGACCAGCCAAGGGGCGACTGCTGGGAGGAGGGGAAGAAGCTCGGTAGTTCAAGAGGAGTCCTGACGGGATTAACCGTCATTACGTTTGGTGTCTTCCCGCGGTCTGGGCGATCACTCCTGCCGACGTTTTCGCGGTCGCTCGAACGGATGACGTTGGTCGCGCGATCTTCTGACCGCGTAGGGGGCTACGCCTTCGCCACGAGCACGATTTCAGTAATTTCTGCCGAGGTTCCCACGCGCATCGGCGGCCCCCAGTAGCCCGTCCCACTGCTCACGTAGATCTGTGCAGTTTGCAGCTTGTGTAGGCCCGCGATGAAGGGCTGCTGCAGGCGGACCATGTAGTTCCAGGGGAACAACTGACCGCCATGCGTGTGCCCCGAGAGCTGGAGATCGACCCCGAGCTCCTCCGCCAGATGAATGCCTCGCGGCTGATGTGCGAGCAGCACGCATGCGATTTCTGGATCACGGTGGGCCAAAGCTTTGCGCAGATCCTGCGTACCAGACGAAGGATCGTCGATCCCCGCGAGGTCGAAGCCGTCGCCACCGCCGATACGGACGTGCTCGTTACGGAGGACCTTGATCCCGATGCTCTCGAGGTAGCGGCACCAGGCCTCGGCGCCCGAGTAGTACTCGTGATTGCCGGTCACGAAGAAGATGCCGTGCTTGTTCTTCATCGTGCCGAGCGGCGCGACGTGCTCCTTCAGCTCGTCGACGGAGCCGTCGACCAGGTCGCCGGTGATCACGACGACGTCCGCGTCGAGGTCGTTGACGCGTTTCACCACGCGCTCGATGTACTCCCGGCCGATCGTCGGCCCGACGTGGACATCGGTGAGCTGAACGATCTTCGCGCCCGATGTCTTCAGCTTCGACAGCTCCACGCGCACGCGCTTCACGGCCACGGGCGCGAGGACGTTCGCGACCCCGACCGACGCTGCGCCCACGCCGAGCAGCGCCGCGCCGCCGGCGAAGAGCCGGGAGATGGCGGTACGACGTCCAGGGTCGTCGATCGTCCCCGACCCCTGCACGCGCAAGGTGATCGCCTTCGCCGCGTCGCTGAGGCCGAGCGTCATGACGAGGAAGAAGAGGAGGCCGAGCCACGAGTACGTGGTCCACATGAGCGGCGCTGCGAGCGGCCGGTGCAGCAGTCGCACGAGGAAGAAGCTCGTCATCAGCAGCACGAACATGACGATGATCGCGCCCGTCGCGACCTTGTTCCACGGCGCGGGCAGGTCCGCGTCGCGCACGAGCCTCGCCCAGACGTAGCGATGCGACAGCCCCATCACGATCGACGCGACGATGAAGAAGACGAGGTAGCGCATCCGGCCGCGATTCTACGATGCCGGCTGGCCACCGCTCGTTCTTCCCGGCGGAGCGCTCCGCAGTCGCCGGAACGTCCCGGGTGGAACACCGGTCCAGCGCTTGAAAGCGCGGCTAAACGTCGCGAGATCGGAGAAACCGACGCGATACCCGACCTCGGCGAGCGCGAGGGTGGGCTCGGAGAGGAGCGTCTTCGCGATCCGTGCGCGCGTCTCGTCGAGGACACTCGAGTAGCGCTGGCCTTCCTCCTCGAGGCGGCGCTGGAGCGTGCGCGCGCTCATCTTCAGCGCGGTCGCGATCGCCTCCGCGCCCACGTCGCCCGGGAGCCTCGCCTCGATCTTCGCCGCCACCGTCGTCGCGAGCGCGTTCGGGCGCGGCGCGTGCGCGAGCGCGGCGGTCGCGATCTGATCGGCGACCGCGACGAGCATCGGATCGAACGCGGGGAGCGCGCGCTCCGCGTCGGCCTTCGACAGCGCGAAGCCCGTGTCCTCGCGGCCGAACTCGATCTCGTCGGTCCCGAACGCGCGATGCAGCGGCTCGAGCTCGCGCGGGCGCGCGCTCGTGAGCCAGACGCGGAGCGGATTCAGCCACGTGCCGCCGCGACGGCAGTGGCCAAGCGCCGTGGCGAGGATGTACTCGTCCACATGGTGGCCGAGGCCGCGCGGCGCGCCCCCGATTTGCGTCGACAGGACGACCTCCGGCTCGACGCTCGTGAGCCGCGCCTCGAGCCGCGGGAAGACGAGCGGGGCGAAGCGCGCGAAGGCTTCGAGCGCCGCTCGCGGGGTGGGCGCGACGCGCGCCGCGAGCGCGCCCGCGTCGTAGCGGCGAAAGGGCAGCATGGCGGGCAGCTCGAGCACGACGTGCGGATCGCCCTCCGATGCCAGCTCCAGCATCGTGGCGAGCGTTCGTGCGGTGACGGCGAGCTCATCACGCTCCGCGTCGCTCGGCTCCAGCCCCGCACGGGTCGCGACGTCGAGTCCCCGTGCCGCCGCCCAGCGGACGAGCGCCGGCGCCAGCGCCGACGGCGAGGCCGGCTCGCGAGGAGGACGCCCGCGACTCATGGGCCGTCAGCATAGCCACGCCCGCGCCGCCCGCTCTTTCTGTCGCGATCGGCCAACGCTTTCGGCGGCACCGGACATGGTCGGTCCGGGGCCCTGGCTCTACGCTGTCGGTCATGCCGGTCGAGATCCGTCATCACGAGGGACACGTGCTCTATCGCTCGGAGCGCGCGCGAGAGCTGCGCGAGGCGCTCGCCGAGGCGGTGGACGAGCGGATCGATCTCGGGGGCGCGGCGCTGGAGAACGCGGATCTCCGCAGCGCCGATCTCGAACGCGCGCGCCTCGACGGCGCCCGGCTCGCCGGCGCGATACTGCGTCACGCGAACCTCGAGGAGGCGTCGCTGGCCGGCGCCGACCTCCGCGGCGCGCGCATCGACGGCGCGAACCTCGAGGAGGTGGTCCTCGAAGGCGCGAACCTCGAGGACGCGAACCTCCGCGGCTCGAACCTGGAAGAGGCCCTGCTCGCGCGGGCGAACCTCACCAACGCGGCGCTCGACGGCGCGAACCTCGAGCACGCCGATCTCCGCGACGCCGTGCTCGAGCGCGCGAACGTGTCGCGCTCGAACCTGGAGCACGCCAACCTCCGCGGGATCAAGGCGCACTCCGCGAGCTTTGCCTCTGCGAACCTCGAGAAGGTGGACCTCCGCGACGCGGACCTCACCGCCGTGAACGCGAGCTCGTCGAACCTGGAGAAGGCCGACCTCCGCGGCGCGAAGCTCGTCGACGCCGTGCTCGCGGGATCGAACCTGGAGAAGGCCGACCTCCGCGGGGCCGATCTCACGAACGCGGACCTCACCGAGTCGAACCTCGAGCGATGCCACATGCATGATACACGCATCGAAGGCGCTCGGTTCGAGGGGTCGAACCTCGACGGCGTGCGCGGCATGTCGCGCGACCGCTCGCCTCCCTCGTCGGGAGGGCCGTATCGATGAAGCGCTGCGGGCGCTGCGGCGCGACGTACGACTCGATCGCCAGCCTCCCACCGATGAAGCAGTATTCGCCCGCCGAGGTCGCGCCCCTCGTGGTGCACTGGCCCGCGAACGTCGCCGTCGATGTCCGGCAGTGCCGCCGGTGCGACAGCCCGATCGCATGTCTCGCGCCGACGATTTCGGGGTAGGCTGCGCGCGATGCTCAAGCGCGCTTGCCTGGTCGCCGTTCCCTTCGTCATCGTTGCCGCTGCCTGCAGCAACAACCACGGCGGCGCGGGCCTCGTGCCCGAAGCGGGCATCGTGGCGACGCCGGTCACGACGGACGCCGCGGTGAGCGCGACGCCGGGCGCGGACCTGAGCCAGTGCGCGGGCTGCACCGTCGTCGGCGCGATCTCCTGGACGTTCCAGGGAATCTACAAGGACGACAAGTGCACCGTCCCGCTCGCGCAGGCGGATACGCCCGCGTGCGCGCAGGTCCCCGCAGTGGGCCCCGCGAGCGTGACCTTCGTCGACCAGGTCGGCGCGCATGCACCGAACTCGAGCGCAAACATCACCCTGACGGAGCAGGTCGCGCCGGACGTCGCGCGGTTCCGCAAGAACGGCGCGGGCTGCACGCGCGCGAACGAGGTCGCCACCGACATCACGCCGATGAACTGCGCCGGCCAGCGCGTCTGTCGTGACGCCGCCGGCACGCTCACCTGCGCCCCCCCCAGCTGCCGCGCGTTCGCGAACGGCTGCCCCGACTTCGAGCAGACGCGCACCTACGCCGCGATCCAGGACACGCCGACGGCGGGCGTTCCGAAGAACGGCAACCTCGAGAAGCTGCGGGCCTGCTGCAACGCGCTCGCGGCCCAGGGCAAGGCGCTCGGCCCGAGCCCCGAGGGCTTGACGATGATCACCTACTCGCAGCAGTGCCTCGCGCTCGTCGCGCAGGCAGGCCCGAACGGGAACGCGCCCGAGCTCGGCGCCATCCGGCCCTACCTCCAGGGCGGGAACATCCCCGCCATCTGCAAGGGGCTCTGAATCCTTCAGAAGTGATCGCGCATCGTCGGTAGCGGACCGCTGAACCACGCGTCCGCGAGGACCTGCGTCTCCTCGTCGGCCTCGAGCCAGCCCGCATCCGCGAGCACGTGGGCCTGCGACATACCGCTGTAGAGCGCGGCCAGCCCACGCTCGTTCACCTTCACGACGCTGCCGCCGCCACCGAGATCGTAGCGCCCCGAGCCCTCGGGCAACGAGGCGTCATCGAGCTCGAACGTGAGGCCCCGCCGCGTCCCGGCGGGATAGCCGCGCTGCTCGAGCGCGCGCGCAACGTCGATGATGCGAACGAGGAAGTAGTCCGAGAGCTTCACCGTGTGATGCCGCTCGGGCAGCATGTTCGCGAATAGCTCGCTCGGTCCGCCCTGCCACGTCACGACCTCCGCCAGCGATCGATACTCGACGAGGAAGCGCAGGATGGCCCGCGCCGCGCGGGGCGTGGTCGCGGCCATGTCCGTCACGTGCACCGAGGTCGGAAAGCCCTGTGGCGGCATCACGTGGGCGAGGACGACGTAGCCCTCGAGCTGGCCCTCGCGCGTGACGGAGAAGGTCTTCGTCGTCATGCCGCGCGGGGCCACCACGCGCATCCAGCAGTATGGCCCGCGATCGAGGAAGCCCGGCGTCTTCGACGCGAATCGATTGTACAGTGCACGCATATCGTCGGGGAGGCCCGAGGACGTGTCGACCTCGCGCATCTTCATCTCGGGCTCGCGTGCGACCTCGACGTGCCGCGGGTCGAGCACGAATCCGAACCGCGCACCCGCGCGCTCGTAGCCGGCGCGCCGATAGAGCGTGACGGAGGCGGCGTAGAGCGTCGAGAGCGCGAAGCCGCGCTCCCTGGCCGAGCGAAGCGTCTCCAGCATCAGCTTCGTGCCGAGGCCTTGCCCGCGCTCGGACGCGGCGATCGCGACTCCGGCCACGCCGAGCATCGAGACCGAGCGGCCACCGAAGTACTGACCCATCGGGATCTCGAGGAGGCCGCCGACGACCTCGCTGTTCCGCACGAGCGCGCGGACATGCTCCTCCCCAGCCCGCAGGAACCATCTCGAGACGTCGTCGGCGCTCAGCCCGAACGCGTGTCCGACGATGTCGTGAAGTCTCGCACGATGGGATTCGCCGGGTTTTTCGAGGGAAGCCACGCGTCCGCGTACCTCGAGCACCACCGTTGCGCAACTTTGCGCAACAGCGGAATCCGTCACTGATGGATCACCGATCTACACCCCCGGCGTAAAATTACAGTTTCACGGAGCGTCGTCCCCGAGTTTTCGCGGGTTTTTGGGTGAGCCGCGCACGGCATCGATTCTGCTGAAACCGTTCTTCGATGTCGAAGCGCTCCCTCCTCCTCATCACCGTCCTCGCCCTGGTCTCCCTCCTTGCGGCGTGCACCGAGGCGGGCCGTGACCAGCTCGATCGCCCGGGCGGCGACGATGACGACACGGTGGCGCAGAGCGGCGCTCTGGCGAACACGTCGACGCCGACGAGCCCGACCGCCACTGTCGACGGCAAGGATCCGAACAACGTCGGTCCGCTTCCGACCGACACCACGGCGAAGGCGTACTTCACGGCGAACGTGCACCCCGCCCTCAGCGGCTGCGGAGCGTGCCACTCGGCAGGCCCCGCGCCGTCGTGGATCCTCCCGTCGGACGCGGCGAAGTCGTACGAGCTCGTGTTCGGTCGCGGCTACATCATCCGCGACTCGATGCTCCTGAAGAAGGGCGCGCACAGCGGCGGCTCGGGTCCCGCGCTGACCGCGGATCAGAACAAGAAGGTCGCGACCTGGATCGAGCTCGAGATGAAGGAGCGCGGCGACAAGGCTCCGCCGAGCGTGCTCGCCCGCCTCGGTGACTGCCTCGACAAGGCGAAGTTCGACGCGATCGGCTGGGAGAAGATCCAGACCATCACGCGCAACGCGAACAACAACCCGAACGGCGAGACCGAGAACGCGAACGAGTGCACGGGCTGCAAGCCGACGACGTGCGCCGTATGCCACTCCGCGGATCCGGCGACGGGCTTCGTGGAGGCAGTGGGCAGCCCGATCTTCGACGCGGACTACACGTTCAAGGAGACGAAGAAGATCTCGCCCGCGTATCTCCAGAAGTACTTCGGCCTCGACACGAACGGCAACCCGAAGGCCTCGGACGCGATTCGCCTCAAGTCGGACAACACGTACTACACGGCGAAGGCGTACCAGCACCCGATGTTCCGTCTCACGCAGGCGCAGCAGGACGCGATCGACGACTTCGTGAACGACACCATCACGCGTTTCAAGGCGGGCCAGTGCGGAAAAGCCGCGCCCTGAGCGAGGCCCCCCAGGCTGAGCTGACAGGCGGCGTGACGGGCCGTACGATCGCTCCCGAGCCGTCGTGCGCGACACCATCCCCGATACGGATTGGGAGGTCTTCCCACGCCTCCTGAAGAGAGCGCGCGTGGAATGGCCCGAGCTCGGCGCCGTGACGGACGCCGAGCTCGAAGCGTTCGTGCGCGCCCGGGTGGGCTGGCTCGACGACGACGTTCGCATCGAGGACCTCCTCCTCGTCTGCGCCTGCGCGAAGGGCGTGCGCTCGGCGGAGGACGCGATACACGAGCTCTTCGGCGAGGAGATCGAGCGCGCCCACAAGCGGATCCGCCCGCCCATGACCGTCGTGCAGGCCCGGCACCTCGTGATGAGCCGGCTCCTCGCCATCCCGGAGGGCGGCGCGGCGCGTATCGCGCTCTACCGCGGCGACTCGGACTTCGGCTCCTGGATGCGCAACGCGATCAACCGCACGCTTCTCGAGACGGCGAGCACGGGACGGATCGCGCAGACGGATTCGCTCGAGGACGCGATCCTGAAGCGCGAGGCGGCGTCGCCGATCCTCGCGCTCGACCCCGAGCTCCAGCGCGTGAAGCAGAACTTCATGGCGGGGCTCCGGCTCACGCTGATGCACATGCTGAACTCGCTCGAGGCCCGCGAGCGAGCGCTCCTCCGCAACGCCATCATCGACGGGCTCGACGGCGGCTCGCTCGGGCTCATGTACGGCCTCACGAGCGAGGAGGTGCGGACGGCGTTCATCGGCATCAAGGAGAAGCTCGAATACCGCATGCGAAACGCCCTCGCGGAGCGCATGAAGATCTCCGATCGCGATCACGCCTCGCTCGCCCGATTCGTGGCCACGCAGCTCGAGGCCTCGCTCGCGAAGGCGCTGAGCTAGTATCGCTCGCGCATGGCCACGTTCCTCATCAAGAGCGAGCCCTTCGTCTATTCGTTCGACCAGCTCCTCGCCGACAAGAAGACGTCCTGGGACGGCATTCGCAACTACGAAGCGCGGAACAACCTGCGCGCGATGAAGAAGGGCGACACGCTCCTCTACTACCACTCCAACGAGGGCAAGGAGATCGTCGGCGTGGCGAAGGTCACGAAGGAGGCCTACGCGGATCCGACGGCGGAGGAAGGCGACTGGAGCGCGGTGGGGGTGGCGCCGGTGAAGAAGCTCAAGAAGCCGCTCGGGCTCGCGACGATCAAGGCGCATCCCCTCCTTTCCCGGATGGCGCTCGTGAAGAAGAGCCGCATTTCCGTGGTGCCGGTGACGGACGCCGAGCTCGAGGCGGTCTTGAAACTGGCCGAGACCAAGCTGTGACTGCGATAATCGGCACGTGACCGAGGCGACCGAAGATCCGGACATCGTGGAGCTCGCGGCCCGCCGGCGGCGAGCGCGCGGTCTGCGGGTGGCGGCGCGGAGGGCGCTCGGTCTGGCGCGGCGGTATCGCACCGAGGAAGGGCCGCGCGGCGTGCGCGAGACGGCCTGCGTGAGGCAGGCGCTGGCGTGGCGAGCCTCTGCGCGCGAGCTGCGCAACGGGCGCGCCGACCGTCCAGGCGTTGCCCGCGCGAGCGCGCCGCCGCCGTCGTCCTCGGAAAAAGCCCAGTCGGGTTGAGATTTCGAAATGGCGCCGCCCTCCCGCGGACATCTACGGGTTGGAGGTCGCTCGATGAAGCTTCGTGTCGCTGGACTCGCTACCGCGCTCTGTGCGCTCATGGCCGCGCATTGCGGAGGAAACACCGTCCCGCTCGGCGGCGGACGGCCGGAGTCCCAGTCCGGCGGCACGAACACCGGCGCGGATGGCGGCGCGATCAGCGACGACCCGACGTTCGATGATCCGGGCTTCCCGACGCTCGAGACCGCGAGCAAGGTCGACATCCTCCTCGCGGTCGACAACTCGGCCGGCATGGCGCGGAAGCACGAGTACTTCGCGCGTTCGCTGAGCGCGTTCGTGCAGCACGTCGCAGCCGTCACCCCGGACATTCATCTGGGCGTGATCACGTCGTCGCTCGGCTCGTTCGGCGGCGACGTCTGCGATCCGAGCAACCCGGCCAAGAGCTCGCGCGCGCGCCTCCAGTCCAAGGACCGCGATGGGGCGTCGGTCACGCCGAACGGCGTGCTGGTGCTGAGCTCGGCGGCGGGCGTCCCGAGCTTCGTGAGCGCGGCGGAGCGGCTCGTTCTCGGCGTTGGTGAGCAGGGCTGTGGCCTCGAAGCGCAGCTCGAGTCGGTCTACCGCTTCCTCGTGCAGGTCGATCCCCCCGACGAAGTGAAGCTCGATGCCTTCCGCCAGGGCGACCTCGGCAACGGCATCGACGTCGACGTGCTCCGCGATCGCGCCGCGTTCCTGCGCCCCGATTCGCTCGTCGTCGTGCTGATGGTGACGGACGAAGAGGACTCGTCTCCAGATCCGCTCTCCATCGGAGGCTTCGGCTACGCATTCGCGAACCGGGACTTCCCGGGCTCGAAGGTGCGGCGCGGAACGGCTATTCAGGGCACGACGGCGCCGCGGGGCACGTCGGTGTGCGCCAGCGATCCGGGCGCGGAGGCGTGCACGTCCTGCGGCTTTGCGCAGAACTGCGACGCGAGCACGCTCTCCTGCCAGAAGCTGAAACAGGACCCGAACTGCACGACGAGCGGGGATCCCCTCTCGACCGGCATCGGCTACGACGGCTTCTACGGCCCCTCCGACGACGACCTCAACGTGCGCTTTCATCGCATGAAGGAGCGCTTCGGCGTCGATCCGCAGTTCCCGGTCGATCGCTACGTCGCCGGCCTCAGCGCCTCCAGCACCGGCCGGCGTGACGAGGAGCACGTCACCAC
This sequence comes from Labilithrix sp., assembly GCA_046351255.1. Taxonomy (GTDB): domain Bacteria; phylum Myxococcota_A; class Polyangia; order Polyangiales; family Polyangiaceae; genus Labilithrix. The sequence continues at coordinate 48,313 of JAXLYU010000014.1, read as the reverse complement.
CGTGAGCGCGAGCGGCCAGCGCCAGATCGCAAACTACACCTATCGCAAGCGCTGCACGAACCCGCTCTTCGCGTCGCAGCTCCCGTCGCAGGTGGGCGACGAGCTGTGCAGCCTCCCGCGCGGCGTGCGCTCGCCCGAGCTCGTGGTCTTCGGCGTGATCGCCGGCGCGCCGCCGGAGCTCGTCGAGCGGCCCGACGTCGACTGGACGAAGTTGCTCGGCCGCGACCCGGAGCACTTCGACTACGACGGGATCGACCCCCACATGGTCGCGTCGATCCAGCCACGCGCGGGGCTCCTCTCCGGCGGCGATCCCGACGCCCCGCGCGGGGACAACGGCTCCGATCCGATCACGGGCCGCGAGTGGAACACGCACGGGAAGGACTTGCAGTATGCATGCACCTTCCAGCTACCGGCGCCCGTCTCGTGCTCGGCCGCCACGGGGGACTGCGACTGCGCCGACGATCCGGCGAGGCCGGGCGTCCCCGCGAGCAACGCCCCGCTCTGCGCGACGGACGGCTCCGCGACGCAGACCTGGGACAAGGCCTATCCGTCGACGCGCGAGCTCTCCGTCGCGAAGAAGCTCGGCACGCGAGCCATGGTCGGCTCGATCTGCCCGCGCCCGGGTCAGCTCGCGTACACCGAGTTCATGGAGCGATTCGAAGGCGTGGTCCTGCCCCGCCTGCACCCCTAGCAAACGACGCGGGACGACGCCGGACCCGGGACGGCGCGGCGCTCAGCCGCTCTTCTTCTTCTTGCCCTTGGGCGCGGAGGCGGCCGCAGCGGCCGGCGCCTCTTCCTCGCGCACCTCCGCCTTCTTCGGCGGCTTCGGCGCGACGGACTCCGGCTTCGTCGTGTTCGCGGCGAGCGCGACGGAGCGCTTGAGCGCCTCGAGGAGGTCGATGATCTGAGCCTTCGGGGCCTCCGGCGCGGCAGTGACCTCTTCGCCGGCGACCTTCTGGTTGACGGCGGCGAGCACCTTCTCCGCCCACTCGTCCTTGAAGCGCGCCGGATCGAACTCGTCACGCTCGAGCTGCTCGATGAGCTTGTCCGCGAGGTCGAGCTCGAGGTCCTTGAACTCGAAGGTCGCGCCCGTGTCGACGTCGTCGAAGGAGCGGACCTCGTCGGCGTAGTAGGCCTCGTGGAGGATGAGGCCTTTCTTGTACGGCCGGATGATGACGAGGTTGTCCTTGCCGCGCTGCGCGAAGCGGCCGACGGCGAGCTTGTCGTTGCGCGTGAGCGCCTCGGAGAGGAGGCGGTAGGCGCGGTCACCGCCCTTGTCCGGACCGATGAAGTACGTCTTCTCGATGTAGAGGAAGTCGACCGAGGAGGCGGGGACGAACTCCTGGAGCTCGAGGGCGCCGGTGCGCGCCGCCTCCATACCCTTCAGCTCTTCCTCGGTGAACGTGACGTACTGATCCTTCTGGTGCTCGAACCCCTTCACGGTGTCCGACCGCTCGACGACCACGTTCTCGAGCGAGCAGACGAGCTGCTGCTTCAAACGACTGCCGCATCCCTTGTGCAGCATGTTGAAGCTTACGGACTTCGCAGAGGTGGCCGTATAGAGCTTGAACGGGATCGAGACGAGACCAAACGAGATAGTGCCTGAGCCGATCGAGCGCGCTGCCATGAGACCGAGGATCGTAATGAATTACGGAATCCAAAGTCGAAAAAGCAGTGTTCGAAGTCCCGTCCGTCGCGAGAGTTGCGCGGTCATCGGCATGTGGCAGAGGAGGGTTCGAGGTAGATGAAGCTGGTCGGATTCGCGTGTGTGAGCCTCTTCGCGGTGGGATGTGCGGCATCCACATCGGCGCCGCTTTCGGCCGTCGGCACGACGACCACGACGAGCGGCGACGCCCCCATCGCTCCCGTTGCCCCTGCGGTGGCGGTCGCCGCGAGCGAGACGCCCGTCGCCCTCGCCGCCGAGCCCGAGCCCGAGCCGGTCCCCGCGACGTGCGCGACCGAGCAGGGCTTCAAGGATGGCAAGGCCTGCCTCCTCCCCGGCGACTTCGTCAAGAAGCTCTGCTCCGCCTCGTATCCGGACGTCACACTCTCTCTCTTCGCGAAGGGGACGCCGTGGACGCGGGCCTGGCTCGCGGGCGACGTCGAAGCGTGGAGCGCGAGCGGCGGCTTCACGAGCCGTGCGAACCTCGCGTTCGACGAGGAGGTCATCGTCCTCGCGCGCCACGCCGCGCCGAGCGTCGGTGGGATCGTGATGCAGGGCGCCGCCGCGAACTTCGACGTGCTCCGGTGGGACGGCTCGTGCGTCTCCGTTCAGGAGGGCGAGCTCACCGCGAAGCGTCCGCCCGCGCCGAAGCCGGCGACGATGCGCTGGAACCGCTTCGAGGAGCCGACAAAGCGCGCGCTCCTCACGTCGAGCAAGGTGAAGTCGACCCGCGATGCGTTCGAGAAGGCGTGCAGCGGGGACAAGAACGCGTGCGAGCAAGCCGAGAAGGACGTCGCGGTCGCGGTCGCGAACACGGTCCGCGCGGGCGCGACGCCGCTCCCGGCTCCGACGCGCCGTCCGTGACGTGAGCGCCGGTCGAGGCCGGTAGCCTCAGTAGCGGTACTTGAACTTGTACGGCAGGCACTTCTCGCCGTTGTTCGTCTGCTTCACGCTGATGAAGAAGTCGGCGCTGTCGTTGTCGGTGATGCCCTTGCAGTCCCACTCCGGCAGCGCGCGGTTCGGGGCCGCGGCGCAGCAGCCCTTCATGCCGAGCCCGTTCGTCTTCTCGGTGCCTTCGGCGCAGCCCGTGACCGCGTTCTCGGTGTTGTTGCGGCAGCGCGCGTACACGCAGATCTCCGTGCCCGCCGTCTCGCCCTGGAAGTCGGTGTCGAGGGAGCAGCCCGTCGGATGCGACAGGCTGATGCCCTTGTCCGTCGCTTGAAGCGAGTAGAAGTCGACGTCGACGCCGCCGTTCGCGACGCCGCTGACCTCCTTGTAATCGTTGTCGCAGTCGTCGGTCTCCGGGAGCTTCTTCGCGAGGTTCTCCGCGCTGCCCGGATCGTCTTTGTCGACGCACGCCTGCTGGCCGCCCGGCGGCGTGGGGTCCACGGTCGGATCGTTCGTGCTCGTCCCCGCGTCCGCGCCGCTCTGGAACTGAGGATCGAAGTCGGGACGACTCTTGTCGTCACCGCTGCGCGTCTTGCCATCGTCGGGCTTCGCTGCCGTCGCGTCGTTCGTCGCCGGAGCCGGCTGTCCGTCCGCTTCCGCGTCGTCCGTCGACGCGCACCCGATCAATGCGATGGCGACCGCACCAGCGATCGTCCAGATCATGGGCCGAGATGTAGGTGCGAAGCGCATATGACTATGCTGACTCCAAGCCTCACCGCGTGCAAGCGCATAAGATACCGATTTTACATGGACTATTTCGGATCCAGCTCGAGCGGCACCTGACGCGTTGCGACAACCTCGGCGTATCAACCCGATACGGAGGACCATGGATGAGAAACGAACCAAGGCGTCAGCCCCCAAAGGGGAGGAGGCGTTCGGCCACCCATGCCCTCACCGCTACGTAGTCCATCTCTCCACGCGCGACGCGACCGAGGATCGACGCGAGCTCGAGGGGCGTCGCTTCGAGCTTGAAGCCGAGCGCCTTCGCCTGCCACTGCGTCGCGAGCACGCTCATCGATCGAAACGCGGCGAAGCAGCGGGGCGTACGACCGAGCGCGAAGAGCACCGCGCCGGGCACGTCATAGACGTCGTCGGAGAGGTGATCGGCCTCCCGCATCGCGATGCGAAGCGCGGTGGCGCTCGCCTTCGGGCTCAGCCCGAGCTCCGGCGCGACATGCCCGCACGCATCGATGAGGGCGCTCGGCGCGAGGACCCAGCTCACGCGGCGGTCCTCATCGCGTCCTCACGAGCGCATCTCCGCGACCGAGTCCTCGCCGTACTTGCGATCCCGCGCGGCGAGCTCCTCGTATTCGCGCTTGTGAGCGGCGCTCATGGAACGAAAGAAGGCGACGATCTCGGCTGATGCCGGCTCGTCGCCTCCGTCCGCCTTCTCGCTGTCGTCCTCCACGATCGACAACGTTAGCATCGACCGCACTCGCGGGCCGATGCACCTCTGAAGGATGAGGTTTTACTGCCGGGCGTCGAGTCGTAACCGCCGGCTCGCGCCGGTCGACCGCTCTTGGCCCAAATCTCAGAACGAGTGGCCGCCGTCGACGTCGACGGTGCGCGCGTTGAAGTAGTCGCACTCGAGCGCGAACTTCACCGCGATCCAGAGGTCGTCGACGGTACCGATGCGGTTCACCGGGATGGCCGCCACGAGCGCGTCGCGCGCCTTCTGGTTCATGCCCTTCGTCATCGGCGTCTCCACCATGCCCGGCGCGATCGCCGTGACGCGGATGCCGAACTGCGCGAACTCGCGCGCCCACGTCACGGTGTTGGCCGCGAGCGCCGCCTTCGCGGCGACGTACGAGGTCTGGCCACGGTTGCCGTGGCGCGAGATCGACGACATGTTCACGATGACGCCCGGCTTCGTGCCGCTCTCCGCCATCGTCGCCGCCACCTCGCGGACCATCATCGTGGCGCCGAGGAGGTTGACGTTGAAGACCGCCATCAGGTCGTCGGTCGAGAAGCGCTTGATCGCCTTCGTCTCCTTGTCCTGCTTGACGATGAGGCCGTCGCGAATGATACCCGCGTTGTTGATGAGGCCGTTGAGGCCGCCCATCTCCTTCGCTGCCCACTGCACGAACGACGAGACGTCCGCCTCGTTCGACACGTCGAGCTTGCGACGCGCGATGCCCTGCGGGAGCTCCGCGAGGAGCGCCTCGTTGACGTCGCCCGCGGCGACCTTCGCGCCGGCGGCGTGGAGCTGCTTGGCAAAGTGCGCGCCCATGCCGGACGCTGCACCCGTGACGATGATCTTCAGATCTTCGAGCTTCATGAAAAGGGTCTCCTCATAGTAGGGGCTCTGCCCCTACACCCCGCTCGCGGGATACCGACGCTCGGAAGCGTCGTTCGCCCGCTCGCGCAGGGGCTCTGCCCCTGCACCCCGCTCCTTGCGGGACGGATGGTCTTGTTTCTTCGTGCGGGCCGCTGGCCCCTTCTTCTAGATTCCGAGCTTGAGGGTGGGCGTGGTCATGACGCCTTGGCTCCGTGCTTCTCGAGCCACGCGCGGACGCGCGGGTAGAGCTCCTTCGCGGCGCGGCTGCCGACGACGGCGCCCACGTGACCGCCCGGGACGCTCATGACGTCCTTCACGGTGCTCGACGTCTTGTCGTTGAGCGCCGTGGCGGCTGCCGGCGGGCAGATCGCGTCGCGATCGGCCACGATCGTCATGACCGGACACGTGAGCTTCTCGAGCTTCACCTCTTCGCCGCCGACCCGGAACTCGCCCTTGAAGAGGCGGTTCTCCTGGTAGAGCTCCTTGATGTACGTGACGTACGCGGCGGCGGGGAACGGGATGTTGTCGCCCGCCCACTTGTCGAGCGCGGCGAACGCGTCGCGCGAGCGCGGGTCGTGGATCTTGTCCGCGAGGCCGATCCACTTCGAGATGCTGCCCGTCGGGGCGAGGGCCGTGAAGCCGCTCTGCATCTGTGCCGCGCCGAGGTTGCCGGCCGCGGTCATCGCCGCCGGATCGAACCAGCGCTTGTCGACCATGAGGCCGAGACGACCGGCGTGCGTGAAGTCGATGGGACCGGCGAGGTTGATGAAGCCCGCGATGCGCTCCGGATGAAGCGCCGCATACCCGCTGCTGAGCGTCGCGCCCATGCAGTAGCCGAGGATGATGAGCTTGTCGTGCCCGGTCAGCCGGAGCACCTTCTTCACCACGCGATCGAGCTTCGCGACGCAGTCGTCCCACGTCAGGTATCGATCTTCGTCCTCCGGGATGCCCCAGTCGAAGAGGAAGGTGTCGTAGGGCGCGCCCTGGCTCACGGCCGTGGCGACGCTCGCGCCTTCGCGGAGATCCATCACGTACCAGCGGTTGATCATCGACGGGACGAGCAGGACCGGCACGTGCGCGCCGTCCGCTTTTCCGCCGCGGAACCGGTAAAGGCTCCCCTTCCCTTCGCGGAACACGGTGTCCTTGGGCGTGGGAGCAATCTTCGCTTCGAGCATTTCGAACATTGGCGTCACTTTCCGCCGCGCGCCGCGCGCGGTCCGTCGAAACCGAATTGGCGCGCCGCGAGCCAGAGGATCGCGACCGCCGGGGCCAGAGCGAGCGCGAGGAGCCGGCAGAACGTCGACGCGTCCGCGTCGTAAACGCTCCGTGCCGCCCGCCTGCCGCGCTCGCGCCCGAGTGTGCCCCCCGTCCCCGCGCTCAGGCCGCCTTCGCGGCCGGTGCCGCGATCGACGCGACCTTGTCCGCCATCGACTTCATCATGTCGATGCTGATCTTGCGCATCTCGGCGCCCATCTTCGCGGTGTAGACGAGCGTCTCCTTCTGGAGGCGCGCCATCTCGTCGATCGCAGCCGACGTGCGCTCGACGCGCGCCGTGTCCTGCTTCTCGATCTCGGCAAAGAACGCCGACGTACGCGAGGACGAGTCCTCCGCCATCTTCGTGAACGTCTCCATCGTCTTGCCCCAGATCGCGAACGGATTGAAGTCCATGAGAATCTCCTCGTAGGCCGGGCGACCGTGGCGAGCGGACACGCCGCTCCCCCGTCGCTCGGGTGTGTTGAGCCGTGTTGCACCGCAACATCGACAGCCCGGACCATAAGGACCTCGACGCGGTCCGTCAACGATCTTTGTTGCGCCGCAACACGATTTTCAAGAGCGGCGCTTCTTGGCCGCCTTGGCCTTCTTTTTCGGCACGACCGCGACCGATCCCGAGTCCAGCGACGCCCGGAGCGCCTCGATCTCGTTCCGCAATTGCTGCACTTGCAACGAGACGTGGGTCTCCGCCGCCTCTGGCACGGGCATGGGCAGCGGCTCCATCTCCTCGAACGGCGGCGGAGCCGGCTCGGGCGACGGCATCGGCGGCGCGGCGGGCCTCTGGTAGCGCTGCCCGTAGGGCGAGGCGTCGAGCATCATGCGCGCGAACGCATCCGCCGCCGCGAACGGCGCCGAGGCGATCTGGCGGGGCAGCAGGCTCGTCGTCCGCTGCTTCATCTGCATGTACATGTCGAGCGCCCAGCTCACGTACCTGGTCAGAAACTCGCCGAGCGCCGCGTCGTCGAGCCGGATGAGACGCATCAGTAGCGCCGCCGGCAGGATCTTCCCGTTCCCGCGCTCCAGGATGATCTGCGTCAGGACCTCCTGCGTCAGCTCCCGGCCGTCCTGCGCGTCCTGAACCGTGATGTCCTCGCCGCCTCGGATGACCTTCTCCACGTCCTCGAGGGTCATGTACCGACTGTTCCTCGTGTCGTAGAGACGCCGGTTCGGATACTTCTTCACGAGCAACATCGCAGGCGCAGCATAGCTGACCGCGTCCGATGGTGCGCCGCAACAAAAGCGCTTGACGCCTCGGATTCAGACACGTACGGAGGGCCGACCTCATGGTGCGGCGCAACACGGACACGATCCCCGGGATCACTGAACGGGGGCAGAAACCTTCCGCCGTCGCCTTGCCCGGGTTGCTGCACGGTGTCATGAACCCAGCGAAATATCGCGAGGTCATCGTGCGTAGTGCCCTTCTCCCCTGTTTCCTGGCCGTCGTGGCCGTCCTTACTGCGATCGCAGCATGCTCGAGCAGCGAGGCCCGGAACTGCCGCGTCGACGCGGACTGCGCCTCGGGCGTGTGCGGGGCAGACGGGACGTGCGTGAACAAGCCGGACAGCGGCACGCCGGGCCCGATCGGAACGGGTATTCCCCAGGGTGACGACGACGACGATCTCGGCACGCCCGACGCGGGGCGCCCCGCCGACGATGGCGGCGGCTACAAGGCCCCGGGGTGCGTCGCCAACAACGACGGCGTCATCACCCGGGAAGAGGTGCCGCTCCAGGCCGGCCTCCACGCCATCTTCCGCTTCGCCTCGAACGTCGACATCTCGACCCAGGGCGAGATCCAGGAAGACGGCACGCGGAAGTGGGACCTCACCCCGTCCTTCTCGAGCGACGCCAACGTCCTCATCGAGACGAAGAAGCTCGACGGCCAGTGGTTCCAGGCGGAGTACAAGGACGCGACCTACTTCACGCCGCTCGGCAAGTCGCCGGACGTCCTCGCCATCTTCGAGAACGCGCAGGGTAGCCTGGTCCTGAAGGGCGCGGTCTCCACCGCCGGCGAGGGCCCGAACAAGATCGACCTGAAGAACGCGAGCCTCGTGCGGACGCTCGACTTCGGCGAGGGCGGGCTCAAGGTCGGGAAGAAGTGGACCGACAAGACGCTCGTGACGGGCGTGTCCCCGACCCCGAACGGCACCGGCGGCTTCAATCCGTCGGGCCCCATCGCCTACCTCGACAAGTACGACAACTCCGTCGACGCGTCCGGCACGCTCGAGACGCCGCTCGGCACGTTCAACGTCCTCCGCGTGCGCATCGATCTCACGCGCACCATCCCGTACGACGGCGGCGAGATCCCTGCCTTCACGACCCGCACGTATGCGTTCGTCACCGAGTGCTACGGCAACGTCGCGAGCATGGTCTCGGGCTTCAACGAGGTGCAGGAAGAGTTCACCCGCGCCGCCGAGATCCGAAGGATCGCGCCCTGACATGAGCGTTCGTCGGGTCTTCGCCGGTCTGTGCCTCTTCGTCCTCGCCGCGACGTGCGGGTGCCTCTCTTTCCATCAGGGAGCGATGCCGGGCGAGCCGAAGAACGCGACCTTCGTCGAGGTCGAGGGCGCGCGCGTCCGCTACCTCGATACGGATCCGTCGACCGCCGAAGCGCAGAAGACGATCGAGACGGACGACGGCCACGAGGCGATCGCGACCGCATCGAAGGACAAGCCCACCGTCGTCCTCGTCCACGGGTTCGCCTCGTCGATCGAGAACTGGGCGCCCGTCATCCCCGCGCTCTCGAAGAGCTACCGCATCATCGCGATGGACCTGAAGGGCTTCGGCTGGACGGATCGTCCCGAGGGCGACTACTCGCCGGAGGCGCAGGCGAAGATCATCCTCCGCCTCATGGACACCCGCGGCGTGAAGCAGGCCGCGATCGTCGCTCACTCGTGGGGCAGCTCGGTCGCGATGATGGCACTCCTCCAGGCGCCAGAGCGCTTCACGCGGGTCGCGCTCTACGACGCGTGGCTCTACGAGGATCAGCTCCCCGCGTTCTTCCACTGGGCACGCGTGGGCGGCGTCGGCGAGGCCCTCTTCGGCCTCTATTACAACGAGCGCCCCGACGAGCGCATGTCGCTCGCGTTCTACGACAAGAAGTTCGTGAGCGAGCGCCTCGTGGAAGAGGTCGAGAAGGCGCTCGACCGTCCGGGCACGCGCGCGGCGGCCCTCGCGGCCTCGCGTGGCCAGCGCTACGCCGACGTCGAGGCTCGCTACAAGACGATGGACAAGCCCACGCTGCTCCTCTGGGGCCGCGAGGACGCCGTCACTCCCATCCGCTACGGCGAGCGCCTCTCACGCGAGCTGCCGAACGCGCGCATGGTCGTCTACCCGCGCTGCGGCCATTTCCCGATGATCGAGGCGCGCGACGCGTCGAACCGCGACCTCATGGCCTTCCTCGGCGGCAAGGACGCGCTGTGAGGAAGCTCGTCGCCTCCGCGCTCGCCGCTGCTTCGCTCGCCGTCGCCTCGAGCGCGTCGGCCACGGGCTACAACGAGATCGGACAGGACTACAAGCTCCGCGACAAGACGGACGTCGTCCTCTCCGGCTACATGCGCACGCGCGGCGAGGGCCTCTACAACCTCGACCTCGACCGCGGGCTCACCCCGTCGGGCGTCCCGATCTTCCCGGTCTCCCAGTCCGATCCGAAGGCCCAGATGCTCACGCACTGGGACATGCGTCTCCGTACGGACCTCGCGTTCTACGCGCCCGGCTCGACGGTGGGCGTGAAGGCGCGTCTCGATCTCTTCGACAACGTTGCGTTCGGCAGCCTGCCCGACGGCATCCCCTCCGCCACGACGACGCAGCGCTCGGTGTCGGATCTCTTCAAGGTGAAGCGCGCGTGGGGCGAGCTCCTCCTCCCCTTCGGCTTCCTCACCGCTGGACGCATGGGCACCCACTGGGGTCTTGGCATGGTCGCGAACGGCGGCGACTGCCTCGACTGCGACAGCTCCGACGCAGCGGACCGCATCGCGTTCCTCTCCCCGCTCCTCGGCCACATCTGGGGTGTCGCGTACGACTTCAGCGCCACGCTCGCCCTCGGCAACCGCAGCCTCCAGAACCGCACCATCGCCCTCGAGCCGTCGACGGACGTGCGCACGTTCACGTTCGTGTGGATGCGCTACCACACGGACGAGTCGCGCGAGCGCCGCGCGAAGGCGGACAAGTCGACGCTCGACTACGGCGCATACGTCACGCACCGCTGGCAGGAGAACGACATCCCGACGACGTACCTGCCCACCGCGAGCCCGGTCGATCCGCTCCTCAACGGCGGGACCGGGATCTCTCCGCGCGGCTATCACGCGACCGCGTTCGACGGCTGGGCTCGCCTCACGCTGCCGTTCGGCCGCGTCGAGGCGGAGGCGGCATTCCTCACCGCGACCGTCGATCAGCCGTCGCTCTACCCCGGCCTCCTCTTCAACCAGCCCGCAAAGAGCAAGCAGCTCGGCGCCGTGCTCGAGAGCGACTTCGGCACCGGAGCCATCTCCGCCGGCCTCGACGCCGGTTACGCGAGCGGCGATCCTGCGCCGGGCTTCGGCGTCGTGCAGAAGGCGGGCAACGCGGCGCCGGTCGCAGGCGACCTCGACGGGGCGCAGGGCAACCCGCCGAAGGACAACCGCGTCGACAATTTCCGTTTCCACCCCGACTACCGCGTCGACAAGATCCTCTTCCGCGAGATCCTCGGCGCCGTCACCGACGCGATCTACGCCCGCCCACACGCGCGCCTCCGCATCGCGCGCACGCGCTCGACGCAGCTCAGCGCGATGACGGCCCTCATCGCCTCGACCGCGGTGGAGAAGAACTCGACGCCGTCGGGCAAGGCACCGCTCGGCGTGGAAGTCGATCCCTCGCTCCTCCTCGAGACGTACGCTTTCGTCGCGGCCATCGACTATGCCGTGCTCTTCCCGCTCGCGGGGTTCGACAACGCCGTCACCAACGTCTCCGCGAAGCCGGCTCAGCTGATCCGCCTCCGCCTCAACTACCTGTTCTGAGCAGAAACCATGCGCCGTACTCCCCTCTTCTTCACGTGCTTCGCCGTCGTCGTCGCGGCGTGCAGCGAGAACCAGACGCCGCCTCCGGCGAAGGGCAACTACGTCGGCGCCGCTCCGACCCCGCTACCGTGCGTGCCGAACCTCGACGGCAAGATCGACTCGAACGAGCTCCAGCCGCTCATCGGCGTGACCGCGAACTTCCTCGTGTCGCCGCAGGGAAAGACGCGCACCGTCGATCAGATCGGCGCCGTTCGCGACGGCAAGACGCTGTGGGCGTTCAACGTCGACCTCCCCGACGACCAGATCTTCAAGAGCAGCGGGACCCTCTTCGCGGGCAAGTGGTACAAGGACAAGTTCCCCGGCGCCCTCGTCAATCCGGTCGTCCTCAAGCTCGACGCGGCCGGCAACACCGAGGCCGTCTACACCCACGACGACCAGGCGCTCTACCTGCACGGCCTCGCCTCGACCGCAGAGGCGGTCGGCACCTACCTGCCGTACGAGACCCCGATCGCGCTCTACCGTTTCCCGCTCACCGTCGGCTCCGCCTACAAGGCGGTCGGCGAGGTGAAGAACGGCAGCTTCCAGGGCCTGCCGTACGCCGGCCGCGACACCTACGACATCAAGGTCGACGCGGCGGGCGAGGTGATCCTGAGTGACTTCTCCGTGCAGCAGGCGCTGCGCGTGAAGACGAAGGTCACGATCCAGCCGGCCGCGGGCATCACCACCGTCACACGCCAGACGAACTTCCTCTTCGAGTGCATCGGAGAAATCGTGCGCCTCACGAGCGTCCCCGGCGAAGAGGACGAAAACTTCACGAACGCGGCCGAGGTGCGCCGCCTCGGACTCTCAGTCAACGAATAGGAGAATCGATCATGCTCTGGGAAACCTGGAAGAAGGCCTTTTACGCGTGGGAAGACGCGACGGCGAAGTACATGGAAGAGTGGCTGAAGAGCCCGCTCGTCCTCGCGCCGAGCGGCATGATGCTCGGCGGCGTCATGAAGGCGAAGGCCGCCTATGACAAGAAGACGGCCGATTTCGTCGGCAACCTCGGGCTCGCGACCAAGCGCGATCAGGAGCGCTCGCTCCACACGCTGAACCAGCTCGAGAGCCGCCTCATCGACCTCGAGGAGAAGCTCGCGCAAGCCCTCGAAGCCAAGAAGAACAGCAACTAGGAAAGCAGCACCATGGACCTCACTCCCTTTCTCGAACTGAAGATCGCACCGCGTGCCGTATTCGACGCGCTCGACGAACGGAAAGACAAAGTCAGGTTCATGGTGCCCTCCAAGAACGCGGATGGCACCCCAGGCGAGTGGCAGAAGGTCACCTTCGGCCAGTTCGCGGAGCAGATCCGCGAGCTCGCGCTGTTCCTCGGCACCATCCTGAAGGCCGGCGATCGCGCCGCCATCTACGCGCCGAACCGCGTCGAGTGGGCCTCGGCCTCGCTCGCGATCCAGGCGGCGGCCGGCGTCATGGTCCCGGTGTATCCGGCCTCGACGCCGGAGCAGCTCTCGTACGTCATCGAGCACTCGGACGCGAAGGTGCTCTTCGTCGACACCCCGGCGCTCGTGACGCGCGTGCTGCAAGCGCACGCGTCGCTCGGGCATCTCGAGCGCATCGTGCTCCTCGACGACGGCATCGACGTCGCGCGCATCCTCGAGAAGGTGCCCGCCGGAGTGGAGCTCGCGAAGAAGTTCATCGACGTCACCGCCGCGCGCGCGATGGGTGCGGCGCAGCACGCGAAGGACCCCGCCCTCTTCACGCGCACGATGCACGGCGTCTCGCTCAAGCAGCCGGGCGTCATGCTCTACACGTCGGGCACGTCGGGGAACCCGAAGGGCGTCCCCCTCACCCACGAGAACGTCGCGCACAACGGCCAGGACTGGGTGAAGACCCTCGAGCCGCTGCTCGACTACGGCCAGACCGACATCCTCTGGCTCCCGATGAGCCACATCTTCGGCTTCGGCGAGATGTGCATCGGCAACTCGCTCGCGTGGACGACCTACCTCTCGGATCCGGTCTCGTGCATCACGCAGCTCCCGGTGCTGAAGCCGCAGGTGTTCTTCAGCGTGCCGTCGCACTGGGAGAAGCTCGCCATCTCCGCGATGCACGAGCCCACGCCCGAGGCGCGGCTCGCGAGGTTCAAGGAGGTCACCGGCGGCGACCTCAAGTTCTGCCTCTCGGGCGGCGCCGGTCTCAAGCGCGAGGTGAAGGACTTCTTCTTCTCGTGCGGCGTGACGATCATCGAGGGCTACGGCCTCACGGAGACGTCGCCCACGCTGACCATGAATCGTCCGGACTCGTTCCGCTTCGACTCCGTCGGCAAGCCGTTCCCGTCCGTGGAGCTGAAGCTCGCGGAGGACGGCGAGATCCTCGCGAAGGGCCCCAACGTGTTCGGCGGCTACCACAAGGATCCCGAGGCCACGAAGGCGTGCTTCACGGACGACGGCTGGTTCATGACCGGCGATGTCGGTCGCTGGACCGACGACGGCTTCCTCCAGATCATCGACCGCAAGAAGGACATCCTCGTCACCGCAGGTGGCAAGAACGTCCCGCCGGCGAACATCGAGATGCGCTTCCGTGACGACCCCGTCATCGCGCACGTCGTGGTCTACGGCGAGGCGAAGAAGTTCCTCGTCGCCGGCGTCTGGCTCAACGAGGCGGTCGCGCCGAAGGACGAGGCCGCGCGTCAGGCGATGGTGCAGGACAAGATCGACGCCGCGAACAAGCAGCTCGCCAGCTACGAGTCGATCAAGAAGTTCGCGATCATCACGGACCCGCTCACCGTCGAGGCGGAGCTCCTCACGCCCTCGCTCAAGATCCGCCGCAAGAAGATCTACGAGCGCTTCAAGGACACGTTCGAGGCGCTCTACGCGGCGCCGAAGACGAGCGAGTCCACGGCTCGGGCGTGAACGAAGTCGCCAATCGCAATAGGAATCAAGAAATGGGTCGCCTCAAGAATCTCGCCAGTCTGATCACGCGCCCGAAGCCGCCGGTGGGGACCACCCCGGCGGACGTGGTGCATCGCGAGAACAAGTGGCGACTCCTCCATTACCGGGCCAATCCGAACGCGCCGAAGAAGTACGACACGCCCATCCTGATGGTGCCGTCGCTCATCAATCGGCATTACGTGATGGATCTGCTGCCCGGCAAGTCGATGGCGGAAGACCTCGTGAAGATGGGTCACGACGTCTACTGCATCGACTGGGGCACGCCCGGCGACGAGGATCGCTTCGTCACGTTCGATGACGTCTGTGACAAGTACCTCGGCCGCGCGATCCGCAAGGTCGCCGCGACGTCGCCGCGGAACAAGACGCACGTGCTCGGATATTGCCTCGGCGGAACGCTGAGCGTCATTCATGCCGCGGCGCGGCCCGAGCACATCGCCTCGCTGCTCCTCCTCGCGGCGCCGGTCTCGTTCGCCGAGGCCGGTCCGATGGCGGTGTGGACACGAAGCCCGCAGTTCAAGGTGAGCGACATCGTCGACGGCTTCGGCAACGTGCCATGGCAGCTGATGCAGGGCGCCTTCCACATGCTCCGTCCCACGCTGAGCCTCGCGAAGGCGGTCGGCGTGATCGACCGCGCCGCGAACGACGAGTTCCTCGACGGCTTCCTCGCCATCGAGACGTGGGGCAACGACAACGTCTCGTTCCCGGGCGCCTGCTACGAGGAGTACATCGAGCGCCTCTACCGCGGCGACGCGCTGATGAACGACACGATGACGCTGTCGGCCATCCCCGCGAAGATGTCGAACCTCGAGATGCCCGTCTGCGCGATCGTCTTCGCCAACGACAACATCGTTCCGAAGGAGAGCGCGGCCGTCCTCATCGATCGCGTGTCGAGCAAGGACAAGCTCCTCCTCGATCTTCCGGGCGGCCACGTGGGCGCCGTCGTGTCGAAGGCGGCGCAGAAGAACCTCTGGCCGAAGATGAGCGCGTACTGGGCGGCGCGGGACACCGAGCCCAGGCCGGCCCCGGTGGCGACGCCCGAGCCGGAGCCGGTGCGTGTCCCGCCAGCGCCGAAGTCCTCGAAGAAGGCCCGCGCCACGCGCAAGCCGAAATCCCGCGCCGTGTCCGCGAACGGCGCTCGCTAGACGTCGCGAAGACGTCGCGGGCGAGATCGCCCGTCGTGGGTCGGCGTCCTCCAAATGGACTACGTCGCGAGCCATTTCGCTCGCGACGCGCGCTGCTACGCTCGCGCGATGCGACACGGCATCTTCGCGCTCGGGCTCGTCTCGGTCACGCTCCTCGGGGCTCCGGTGGCGTGCTCGGATGACCCCGCGGCGCAGAAGCAGAACCCGGCGGCGCCCCAGGTAGAGACGAAGGCGGACGCGGGGTCGGACGCGGCACCGGTGGCTCCGCGCGCGGCCCCGGCGTTCGATCCGAACAAGGGGAGCTTCGTCGCGGCGCGGGCGTCCGTGGAGGCCTTGGTCGCGCTCGGTCGAAAGGGGGAGCTCGCGGCGCCCAACCGCTTCTTCCCGATGCGCGATCCGCTCTTCATCATGAGCGCGATGAGCGAGGTCCGACGAGAGGCGACGACGACCGATTGCGTCGCGTCGCAGGCAGGGTGTCCTTCGGCGTCGGCGGCGAAGGCGCTCGTCGACGAGTACCTCGCGAACAAGGCGTCGCTAGGAGGCGCGTTGAAGAAGGTCCTCGCGGCACAGCACGCATGGGGCCGCATCGCGCTGGCCGAGACGCTCCTCACAGCGCTGAACCTGCTCGAGCAGGCTGGCGCGCTGGGCGTCAACGAGCTCGCCGCGCTGGTCGCAGACGCAGGCACCCTGGCCTCCGCGCTCGCGACGCCCACGACGACCCCCGTCGGGATCTACCCGGAGCTGTCGCCCAACGCGGCGTACTATCGACTCGCGTTCCAGCAGGTCCGGCCGGCCCCCGCCCCCGCCCAGAGCCATATCGACGCCGCGAACACGTTCATCGACGCCGTGCTCGGTCGGCTCGCCATCGGGCCGAAGCCCGAAGATCCAGCGTCCATCGGACCGAAGCCGGAGGATCCGACCTCGATCGGACCGAAGCCCGAGGATCCGTTCTCGATCGGACCGAAGCCCGAGGATCCGCTGGGGCTCGTCGCGTGGCGGCTGAAGCGCGGACTGTCCGATCAAGGGGTCGACTTTCGCGGCACGGTGAGCGAGGGCTCGGGCGCTGCGCGTACCCTCGAGGCGCTCGCCTATTTCATCATCGGCAAGACCACCGATCCATCGGCGGCCGACGGCTATCTCACCACGATCGACACCCTCTTGCCGAAGGTGGCGGACGGGTCGATCACGAACGCCGACTGGATCACGTACGGCGGCGCGGCCGACAAGCTCGCGGCCGCGTTCGACGTGTCCGCGGGAGCGCTCTCCGGATCGGAGCTGGTCACGGGCGTCGCCGCGCCAGCCAAGCCCGCGACCGGCGGCCTCGAAGACGATCCGAACGTCACGGAGCGCGTGTCCACGGATGTCCTCCTCCGTGATGGCGCAGCGGCCCTGCTGGCCGAGGCCCCCTTCCTCCAGGTCGAGGTGTGGGGCCCCGCGCCTGCGGTCGTCGGAGATCGGCGCTCGCCGATCGTCATGCCGGCGGGCATCGACGTGTCACTCCCGAGCCGCGCGCCCGTGCCCGCGCCCGCGCTCGGAGAGCTCGTCGCCGTGACGAGCCCGACGTTCGAGCTGTCCTGGATCCGCACGCTCTCGAGCACCCCGCTCGATCACGTCGACGTGCGCATCGAGAACCTGACGACGTCGAAGGTCGTCTTCCACAAGATCTACCGCCGCGCCGCCGACGGCACCATCGCGACGCGGACCGCGCTCCCCGCCGAGCCAGCCTGGCTCGCGCCTGGATCCGCCAACGAGCTGCAGGTCCGCGCGTCGGCCGTCGATCGGCTCGGCCACACCTCCGGCATCGTCTGCACGTCGATCGCGCTCGAGCTCGACCCGGCGTCGAAGCTCGTGCCCGTCCCCACTTCGGGCAGCAAGTGCTTCGACAGCGCGCTCGATCTCGGTGAGGCCCCCCTCGCCACCGCCGCGACCTCGCCGTCCGACGTCGTCATCGGCAGGTACCTCGGGACGCCGTACCGTCCCGCCCTTCGGTCCGCCAAGACGTCGTTCACGATCTACAACGACACCGCGACCCCGCGGCGCCTCACGTCGCTCTTCACACCCGACTACAGCGAGATTCTTCCGGGCGTCGATCGCAACGTGCGCAAGCCCGACGATCTCGCGCCGATCGACACCGGTGTCATCGCGCCCTTTGCCACCGTGACCGTGAACCTCCCTGCCAACACGCCGCGGGGCTACACGTTCGCGCTGTTCGATCCCGACAACACGCCGACGAAGCACCTCCAGATCCTGAACGATCCGGAGCCCGTGCCGCTCTACTGGTGAGGGGAGCGCGGCGTCGGGGGAAGCGCGGGGACCTCCGTCCCCACGATCGGAAGTGTCGCTCGGCCTGGATCAGGGGGGTTGCGCCGCTTCACGGAGGGAGAATTCGAATGTCGGCGGATGTGCGCTCACGGTTCGGGAGTTGCAGTGTCGCGGGTCATGAACCGCATGACGGCGACCGCGCTGGGGCTACTCCTTTCGACCCTCCTGGCTGGCTGCGCGAGCACGAATGGAGAGGACGAGCCCGAGGCGAGCAGCGCGGGCGGCGGCGCGCTCACGTCCGCGCTGGATGTCGCCGGCACCTACGTGATCGACTTCCATACGAACAAGCCGAGCATGTTCGAGTTCGGCTGGGATCTCGAGGGTGAGTCGGTCGGCGAGGAAGGCATCCTGAACCATCGCGCGCACGCCGAGCTCACGCTGTCGTCGAACCATCGCTTCACGGTCGTGATCGACATCAAGCGGTGCCGCTACAACGCCGACTGGTATGCCTCGGGCGAGAACAAGTGCTTCAGCTCGTCCCATGAGCAACTCGATCCGAACGCGAACGATCCGCGCGCGCATACGGTCGTCACCGGGACCTACGCGATCGAGCGTCGGCTCCTCGGCCTCTGGGCGGACCGCCTGACGCTGACGCCCGATCCGTCCGAGAGCGGGAAGTACCTCCCCTACCGCGCGCTCACGATCTCGAAGGACAGCACCGAGAAGGTCAACGCCCTCGATCCCGACAACTATGAATCGCTCTTCCTGAGAAAGAGGTAGAGAGTAGGCCACCCTCACCCACTCATTTCGCGCTGGCGTGATGGCTCGGAGGGGTTGCCGCAGCTGATAGCCTTCCAGCATGGGGTGGCGGCCGGAGCTTGGGGACGTCGTACTCGGGAAGTACCGGCTCATCCGCCTGCTGGGCGAGGGCGGGATGGGCGTCGTCTTCGAGGCGGTGAACATCGCGACAGAGGGGGGCGTCGCGCTGAAGATGCTCAAGCCCGGTGGGGTCGAGGACGACGGGAGCTCCGCCCGCACCGCGCGCATGAGTCGCGAAGCGCGCGCGATCGCGCGGGTGAAGAGCCGCTTCGTCGGACGCGTCCTGGATTTTGCGCAGACCGACACGGGCGCTCCCGTGCTCGTGCTCGAGCTCCTGCAGGGCCACGACCTGAACGAGGAGTTGAAGCGAACGAGAGCGCCCATGTCCGTGGAGGACGCGGTCTCGTTCGTGGTGCAAGCCTGCGCCGGCGTCGCGGCAGCGCACGACCTCGGGATCGTCCATCGCGACCTGAAGCCCGGGAACCTCTTCCTCGACGCGAGCAACGCCGGTGCCCCCATCGTGCGCGTCCTCGATTTCGGCCTCGCAAAGACGATCGCGCCCCATCTGACGACCGACATCACCGCGTCGCAGGAGACGCTCGGGACGCTCTCGTACATGTCTCCGGAGCAGGTGCGTTCGACGAGGGACGTCGATGCGCGCACCGACGTCTGGCCCTCGGCGTCATTCTCTATCGCCTCCTGATGGGCCATCCGCCCTTCCACGAGCGCGGCATTGCCATCGCGGCGCGCCTTCTCGACCCATCGCCGATGCCGCGCGTGAAGCGTGACGGCGTGCCACCGGATGTCGTCCACGTCATCGCCTGCGCGATGGAGAAGGACGCCGCGCTCCGCTTTCCCGATGCGCGCACGTTCGGACAGGCGCTCGCGCGGTTCGTTCACGCGCCGAGCGCAACGACGAAGCTCGCGCTCGCCGAGCTCGACGGAGCGTCGGCTCCTTCACCGAGCGCAACACCACCATGGCTGCCGGTGCCGACATCCTCGCTCGTCCCGACGCCCATGAAGCCATACACCACGAACCGCTATGCGGTGCTCCTCGGAGGAGTGATCCTGATCGCGGCCTCGCTCTACGGGTGCAGCGTGATCCGACAGCACGAGGCCGAAAAGGCCTGGAAGAGCCTGGGCGGAGACAGGCCGCCGCCGCGCGCCACGCGACGTGGCGGCCAGCTTTGAGCGGCTCGCTGGAGTCATCCTGGTCGCCGAAGGAACGCGTTACGCGGTCGATGCAAAGGGGAGAAAGATATCGCGGTTCGTGGGCGTGGTACCTCGTCCCCTCCTGTTCGTCGAACCGAAAACGACCCGCTTTCGCGCGTCGATTTCCGGATAACCGGCGTCGCGGGCGGCCATTCGTCGACATCCATGAAGGCGATGCGCGAGAGGCGGGCGCGGGTTGGTCGCGCGCGAGCGGTCTGGCTCGTCCTTTTGGGGCTGGGTACGGCCTGTGGTGGTGTCGCCATCTCGGGTCCGGAGCCATCGAGGGACGCGGAGGCGAGCGTCAGGGACGCTCGTGTCGGCGACCAGGCGCCATCGACCCACGATTCGCTCACGCCGGAGGCAGGGACACCCGTCATCGACGGCGGTGTGTGTCCGCCGTCGGGAGGCGGCGCGGCGATGTGGGCGACGTCGTTCGGAGCCCCGCAGGGGCCGCCGTATTACGCCAACTACGTGCCTTTCGCGCTCGCGGTCGGAGCGGACGGCGACATCGTCATGGCGGGATCGTTTCGCGGGGTCGTCGACTTCGGCGGTGGACCGCTGACGAGCGCGTGGGACGACGTCTTCGTCACGAAGGTCGATCGGATGGGACGGCACGTGTGGAGCCAGCGCTTCGGCGGCGACGGTGGCTTCGCAGAGCTGGAGGGCGCGCGTGCGATCGCGCTCGACGCGAGCGGAAACGTCTACGTCACCGGCATATTCAGCAATCCGTACGGCGCCGCGTCGATCACGTTCGGCGACACGACGCTTCGAAACCCCGACGGGGCGCACGGGGGCCTCTTCCTCGCGAAGCTCGATCGCGACGGCACACCCGTCTGGAGCAAGGCGTTCCTGGGCACGAGCCCGGTGACGTCGTCGGTGGGGATGGCGCTCTCGGCCGACCCTACCGGGCGCATCGTCGTGAGCGGGAGGCTCGGTGGCGCGACGGACCTCGGCGGCGGGGCGATCGCGACGGTGGGGCTCGGCTCGGCGTTCGTGGCCTCCTTCGACCCCGACGGCCACCACGTCTGGAGCCAGGCCTTTTCCGCGGCAGGCGGGGCGATCTCGCTCGCGTTCACTCACCGTGCCGATGCGGCTGGCGACATCGTGCTCGGCGGCACGTTCCAGGGCGCGATCGACTTTCACGACCCGGCGGGGACCGCGGTGCTCGCGCGCGCCGACTACGAGCAAGTGGGCTTCGTCGCCAAGCTCGATCGCGACGGACATCACATGTGGAGTCGCGCGATCGAAAGCGCCGGGAGTCTCGTGACCGGCCTCGCGCTCGACGATCGCGGGGAGCTTCGCATGACCGGAATGCTCCGAGAGGCTGGCGATGGGGCAGCGGAGTTTACCTTCACGCGCTTCGTCTCCAGGCTGGACGCGGAGGGCCATGAGGTGTGGCGGGCCGCGTTTCCGGGCGATGGGTCTCCCATCAGCGCCGGCGGTCTCGCCGCGGGAGAGGACGGCGTCACGTACCTCGCGTCCGGCTTTCGAGGAACACTACCGCTGCCGCTTCTCGATGCCTCGATCACGAGCGCGGGCGCGACGGACGCTTACGTGCTCGCGCTCGATCGCGAAGGCAAGGCGCTCTGGAGCCGGCGCGCCGGTGATGTCGCGCCGCAGACCGCGCTCCAGCTCGCTCTGGGCCGTCCCGAGAAATCGGAGTCGCCCTGCGAGGTCGAGCTCGTCACCGCGGGTACCTTCGTGGGCACGCTGGCCCTCGAGCGCAGCGACGGCGGCCTCATCGCCCTCGACGCCAGCGCCGATGCCTTCGTGGCCACGACGGGCGCCGGCTTCCTCGCGCGGCTCACCCCCTGAGCACGCGCGGCCCTGCCGCTGACGCTCATCTCATCGGTCGAGCAGAGCTCTTCTCAGCTCGGCTCGCCGCGGCTCGGCGCGCCAAGAATTCTCGATCTCTCCGGCCTTTGCTCGAAGACGAAGGTGCAGAGCTCCTCCATCCCAGGAAGCAACGCCCTCCTCCTCGTCGACAGCGTTTGGTCATCAGGAGAGCATCGCTCGATGCTTCTCGTCCGCCCCTGATCGCGGCGGAGAGAAAGGATCAGCGCGGCTTTGCGCCGGCTTCCAGCATGAACGACGCGAGGACGCGCAGCTTGGCGTCGCCCAGCGAAGCCATCGACGGCATCTGGGGTGCATCGGATCGCTTCTTCCCCGGCGCGCGCGCCCAGGCCACGATGCCATCGGGATTTCCAGCGTAGATCTGGGCGATCTCGGTCAGCGGTGGGCCGACGAGCTTCTTGTCCACCGCGTGGCACCCCGCACACGTCGACTGGAAGAGGTTCTGTCCCTCGCTGACGCCCGCAGCCGCACGGGCGCGCCCGCTCTCGAGGTCGTAGCGAGCTTGGACCGCCTCCTCACCCCACTCCCCGGTCGCCACGCGCATCGCGCGCCGATGCTCGGCGAGCGCAATCCCACGATACATCTGGCGCCCCATCGCCATGAACAGCACCGTCACACCGAGCGCAGCCACGATGTATGGCAGGCGTTTGCCATCGGGCGCACCGGACGCGAGCTCACGCCACATCATCCACACTGCAGGGATGGCGAGCACGGCCCCCATCGAGATCGACGAAATGACGGATGTGTGGAGTCCCTTCGTCGGGAGGGTGAAGAGCACCAGCGGTCCGAAGAGGAATTGCGCGAGCGAGACCGAGAACGCGATCGCGTAAAAGGCGCGGCGAATCCTTGGCCGGTCGAGCGACTCGAACACGCCCTCCACGACAAAGCGGTCTCGACCGAAGTAGCCAACGCCGAAGAGACTCGTGAGGATCAGCGAGGCCGAAAGGAAGTGCAGATACCGAGGCAGGACGTTCGGCAAGGTCAGCGCCTCCAAGAAACCATGCACGCTCGTCCATCGCTCGGGGAACATCATGAGGTTGACGTTCGCGAGGAAGATCAGCGGAATGACGAGCAAGAGACCGACCGCGAGCGCGTTGATCGCGATGTGCAGGCGCCGCTGCTCGGCGAGCTTGTCCCACGTGTACTTGTGCAAGTAGAGGAGCAGGAACGCGGACGCGACGCTCGGAACAAGGAGAATCCACGCCGTGCCAGTGAGTGCGTTCGCGGTGTAGAAGTGAATCGTGTAGAGCACATTGATAAGCAGCAGGGGCGCGACGCCGAGTACTACCGCGAGGCTCTTGTTGACCGTGACCGAGCCCGCGAGGGCACGGGCTAGCCGATCGTAGTCAGGCTCCCGCAGACCGCGCAGCTGGAAGCCCAGGACGAGCAGCGAGCCGCCGACCATCAGGTTGACGAAAAGGATGTGCGCGATGAACGCGGCGACGAGGAGCACCTCGAGGAAGGGCGTGCTCGCAGGGAGCGGGAGCGGGATGTCGCGCGGAACGGGAACGGGATCCATGGCAGGTTGACCTTCAGGGCAGTTGGGTGGCGACGGTTCGGTCAGCGGGGCGGCGGGGCGGCGGCGAGGTGACGCCCGTCACCTGCGCGCCTTCGATGACGTCGCGATGGTCCTGCAGGTGAACGAGATACGTAGCGAGCGCCTCTCGCTCGCGATCACTCCCGGGGAAGGGCGGCATGAAGGGGCGAGCGCGGTGCATCGAGCCGATATAGGAGGCCAAGCTGTCCCGCTGCCATGGTTGCTCGCCGTACATGCCCGAGAGAACCCCACGGATCCCATTGATGCCGTCCACCGTGTGGCACCGCGTGCACGCGAGCGTGAAGACCTCTCTGCCGGCCTCCACCTCGTTGTCGGGCGTGATCGTGCGGATTCGCGTGTAGGTGGCGTGCGCCAGGATGCCGTCACGCTGCAGCATCGCGTAGTCGTCGCGGCGAAAACCGTTGGAGTAGAGATAGTCGGGAATCGCCCACGGCTTGCGCACGAACTCGCGTACGCGCTCGAACGTCCCGACGAGCACGATCGATAGGATGGCCGGGGCCACGAGCAGCCACGCTCCCCGCGCGTCCGGCCGGAGCGCGCCACGTGCCGCGATCGCGGCGATCAACAGACCGGCGGCGCCGAGCACCCACTCTGCGGAGCGCGCCCATTGCTCGAGCGCCTGCGTGACGAGCGCGACAGACATGTTCGCCTGCATCGCGCTGGGCACCACGCGCGCATACCAGAGGCCCCCGACGACGCATGGAACCAGCCATCCGAGCGTCCAGCGCGAGATGGCACGTACCGCCTGCGTGCGCTCGAGCGCTCCCCTCTTCGTCGTCCACAACACGACGCAGAGTCCATAGGCGCCGGCCATGGTCATCGCGAGCGGTGTGCGAAACGCGAGCTGCGGCAGATAGACCGGGTTGAACATGCCGCTGAAGAGCGTCTTGTCCGACCGCCATGCGCCGGGATCCATCATGAAGCTCAGGATCGAGACGATGAGCGCCATCGTCACCCACGATGCGAGGGCGAGCCTCCTCCCGAGACGCACGTGCGCCGCCTTGCGCTCGTCGACCCACGTCCGCCACGTGAGGTAGTACGCAAGAATGAGCACGACCTCGGTGACGAAGACGATCCACTCCGTGAACCAAGTCCAGAAGAAGACACGGATCAGGCTCCCGATCGCATAGGGGTTCACGAGCGAGGCGGACAGCCAAATGCCGACGCCCGTCAGCGCTCCGACGGTCGTGGTGATGATGAAGAACGAGCGCAGGATGCGGTACGCGAGGGCATCCCACGAGGCATCGCCCGTCTGCACGCCTCGACCCTCGAGATAGACGACGAGGGGTATGCCGCCGACCGCCATCCCGTGGTTGATGAGGACATGCAGAATGGCGACGAGCGCGATGAGGAGGCGGTTGTTCAGAAAATCGAGGTGGAAGACCGGCAGATCCATGTCGACACCGTCTGTAGGGCGCGAGCATGTAGACCGTCAGCGTGGTCAACCGTCACGCGACGCGTGACCGCGCGACACGTCACCGCGAACGCGACGACTTGCCACGCCTCTCCGCTCACGCAGGCACTTGGACGAAGTCCACGTACTCGCCGTGCGTGAGGCAGTGCCCATGCACGCGCACCCAGTCGCCCGCCCTGGCCCCTGACGGAAGCTCGACGACGTACACCGTGTTCTTGCCATCGTCCGTGGACGGGTCGCCGCCCTCCTGACTGGCGAGGCGCCCATTGTCGCCAGCGCTCGTCCTGGGCCAGCTCGAGAAGCGTGACTCGCGCTCCTCTGCCTCTCCTTCCACGGCTGGTCGAACGCGAATCCAGTCGAACCAGTGACCGCTCGGGAGCTCGTCACTCTTCGGAGCGTTCGGGTGCTTTGCATATCCCTGCCTCGGGTCGCCCCACATGAGTGGGAGCATTCCGGCGGGGATCCCCTGGATCTCGGCCACGTAGGGCAGGTGCTTGCCAAGGTGCTGTGTCGCTCCGTCCGGTCCGTTCACCTTCGATAGGTAGCTCACTGGAATCGCTCCAGCGTTCCCTCGCGCTCGATTGAACGCGATCGGGTCCCAGCCAGATGGCTTCCTCCTCGGGACATCGAGTGGTGACGACGGTGTCGCTGCGGGCGCGAGCCGCGGAGCGGTACAGCCGGCGCTCGAAGGCCAAAGGATGGAAACACCCATGGCGCCGCCGAGTCCGATGAGCTCACGTCGAGAATAGAGCTCGCTCACGAAGCTCAGTGCTCTGCCATGGCGCTCGACCCGCTTCCGCGGGCGGAGATGATATCGAACCCGACCAGGAGAAGGCCCACGACGACCGCCACCAGGCCCCCCGCCTCGACAAAGGCCCCGACGGCCCCCTCACCGCTGATGACTCCGAGAGGCACGCCGAAGAGCCCAACGAGGAGCTCGGCGACGAGCGCCACCTGAAAGCCTCCGAAGGTCAAGAGCGCGCCGAGCGGCGCACCACGAGCGCCTCTGCCGCCAAAGCGGGGATACCAGTAGAAAAGCCCTGCAACAGTCGCGAAGAGCGGCGCGCCAGTGAAGAGGTACTGGCTACGCGTGACTTCGAGCGGGCTGCTATACGCGGCGCCGAAACCGGTGCCGGGCAACAACACGAAGCCGATCAGCGAGCCGATCGTGAGCTGCGCGATGAACGCCACGGCCCATACCATCGGCCCCTCGAGTCGCGCGCCCGCTCCACGTAAGGTCATGAGCCACGAGAGCACGGCGAGGCCGCCGAACGTCCCGTACAGCGGCCCGGCTGCCCACATGGCGACGCGGGCGCTCGTCTCCGCCGCGAACCACCGAAGGGCCCACGTGGCGAGCGCGACGAACGCCACCCCGACGAGCGACACGCTCAGCCAGCGCTCGCCCGCGAGGCGACGCTTGCTGAAGGTCGCGAGGACATCCGAGACGATACCGATCGCAGGTACGAGGAGTAGAGCGGCGGGAAAGACCGGCGACTCCGGCATCGTCGAGGCTCGGGTCAGACCGCCGTGCGCGAATCGATCGGCGTAGAGGAGGAACAGTCCAGCGCACGAGAGCAGAGACGCCACAGACGCCACATAGAGCGATCGCGCCAGGACGGTCGGCCCCGCGACGAGCTCGTCTCCGTCGCGCCGAGCGAAGAGGCCGAGGCACTCGAGCGATGTCGCGGCGAGGCCTGCGCTACTGACGAGCGCCGCGAAGCCGAACAGCGCGGGAGCGGCACGGGAGCCGGTGAGCGCAATCGACCCGAAGCACGAAGCGGTCCCGACGATCTGACAGAGGACGCTGAAACGAACGCGCCACCGTCGTTGTTGCGACGCCGTCGCACCGAGCTGCGCCGGCAGCACGAGGTTCGTGAGCAGGCCCAGTGTCGTGGGCAGCAAGATGAGCGAGCCCAGCACGGTCGATTGTGCGCGGAGCATTCCCCGGACGGTGGACAGCGCTTCGTCGCTCGGCACCAGCCGGCCGATCAGAGCGTACGCGAGACCGACGCCTACCGACACGACCAGCATGAGCAAGAACGTGAAGCCAGCCAGGTGCTCGGTCG
Organism: Labilithrix sp.; assembly: GCA_046351255.1. GTDB lineage: Bacteria > Myxococcota_A > Polyangia > Polyangiales > Polyangiaceae > Labilithrix. The sequence continues at coordinate 21,886 of JAXLYU010000014.1, read as the reverse complement.
AGCGGCTCGACCTGGCGCTCGAGAGCGGGACAGGGTTCATTGGGCGGGGGCCTCGAGGGTCTTCGCATAAGCGACGATCGCGTCGATCTGCTGGTTGTTGAAGCGAAACGCTGGCATCACGGGCGCGTACCCTTCGACGACCTTGGCCGTCGGGGTCCGAACCGACTCCGCGATGTAGGTGGCGTCGACCAGGACCTTCTCGCCCCCCGTCAGGGATTCACGCCGGCCAAATAGCCCGCGGAACGTGGGGCCCACCAAACGACTTCCGTCGCGGGAGTGGCAGCCCATGCAGGCGTTCTGCTCGAAGAGCTCCTTACCCCAGCGGCTCCTCTGCTCCTCGGTGCACGGCTCGGCAGAGCAGTACGGGTTCTTCGGGCCGCCGTTGAGCCGGGTCTCGAACTCGGCCGCAGGGATGAGTCGAATGGTCCGCGACGTGCCGCTTTCGTCGACCAGACGAAACCCGTCGACGCTCGTGAAGCGAGCGGGGACGAGCACCTCCGCCTCTTCTCCGAGCTCGATGTCGACCCCGAGGTCTGGGGACACGATCCTCCGCGGCGCACCTTCGTTGCGGAGCGTCAGTGCGAGGTTGCGACCGGACGGGAGGACCCATTCACGCGCCTCGAGCGCGCCGTTCGGATACTGAATCTCCAGATCGTCCCCCCGAAGTGTCAGACGAACGTCGAGCGCGTCTGGCTCGGGCGTGGCGTTACCGATGGCACGCCCGACTCCGACGTGAAAGAGGATCCCTCCTCCGACGGCCGCGGCCACGAGCCACGCCGCAGCGGCTCGGCCTGTGTGCGGTGCCGCTGCGGCCACGTGATTGGCGCGCGGTGGCCGACGGCAGAGCACGAGAAGCGTGGCGATGACGACCACGGCGACCACCCCGACGATGACGAGCAGGGTCGCGCTCTCACTCGCCGCGCGCGCGACCGAGTCGCTCGGTGCCAGCCCGAGAGCGCGCATCTCCGACTGCCGATCCGTGAGTAGCATCGAGGAGCCTCCTTTCATGCCCTGCGCATCGCACTGGCTCATGCGCCTCGCAGCCTGACGGATGGTCGGGAGCTTCGCGCGTGGCAAAGTGTCGCGGCGAAGCGGTTCGCTCAGCGCACGTTCGGTCGCTTCGCGAGCTTCCTCTGCAGCGACCTTCGATGCAGCCCGAGGAGCGCAGCGGCCTGCGTGATGTTTCCACCGCAGCTCAGGAGCACTCGGTCGATGTGCTCCCACTCGACGCGATCGAGTGTCGGCACCGACGTCGGAGGGGGCTCCTTGTCGGGCGAGCCGTCGTGATCGAACGCGCGAACGATGTCGTCGATGTCGGCTGGTTTGGTCAGGTAGTGAACGGCGCCTGAGCGCACAGCGTCGAGCGCCGTCGCGATGCTGCCGTAGCCGGTGAGCACCACGATGCGAGTCATCCGATCGAGCGCGTGCAGGCGTCGTATGACGTGGAGGCCCGAGAGGCGCGGCATCCGAAGATCGACGACAGCGCACTCCGGAGTCTCCGCCTCCGCCGCACGCACCGCCTCTTCGGCCGAGGCCACCCCGCTTGCGTCGAAGCCTCGCTGGCGCAGCGCGCGGACGAGTCGATCACGGAAGGCCTCCTCGTCGTCGACGACGAGGACGGTTCGACCTTCATTGTCGACGCGGACCGCGGAACGACTCGTCGCGACCTCATGCAGGGACATCATGTCAGCCCTCGATGACATCGTGCGCGAGACAGAGCTCGACGTCCGAGCCCCCACCGTCACGCTCGTGGAAAAGGACATAACCACCGGTTCGCTCGGCGTATGCGCGCGCGAGGTAGATGCCGAGCCCCAAGCCCCCCTGGCTGCTCTTCGTCGTGACGAACGGCTCGCCGAGGCGCGCTCGAACCTCCGCCGAGAAACCCGGTCCTCGGTCGAGCACGTGGAAGCAGATGCGCTCCCCAGAGGTCACGTGCAGCTCGACGGAGACCTCGCTCCCGTGCTCTTCCTGCGCCTCGAATGCATTGCGAACGAGGTTGTGCAGCATCTGAGCGAGCGTCCGCACGGGAGCCACGATCTCGGTCCGCGCAGAGTCCCTCGAGAACGTCACTTGGAGATGGCCGAGCAGGCGCGGACTTGCGGCTCGCTGCACCTCGTCGATCACCTGGCCAAGCGTCGTTGCGACGGGCATTTCTCCCATCGATTCACCGGCACGTGCGGAGAGGTCGGCGAGGATGTCCCTGCAGCGTGCCACCTCCTGGCAGACGAGCTCAGCGTCCATGAGCAAGCTGTCGGTCGACTCGGCGCGACGGAGCGCGAGCGAGAGCTCCTTGGCCGCGAGCCCGATGGTCGCCAGCGGTGAGCCCAGCTCGTGCGCGGCATTCGCGGAGAAGCTCGACAGCGTCGCGAGGCGCTCGTTCTGCTGCGCGATCCGCGTAACCCTCGCCAGTCGCTGATCACGGTCCCGGAGCCCCCGCGACACCTTCCCGACGAAGTGCGCGACGAACGCAGCGGCGAGCGCGTAGGCGATCCACATTCCAACGAGGTGCGCGTTTCCGGCGTGCACGTGGAGGCTCACGGGACCGTTGGGAGCCAGGAAGAGAAGTCCAAAGGCGCCAACCGTCACGAGGGCGAGCCCCCACGCGATCCACGACTCGAGGAGCAACGCTGCCAGCGCGACGTGGACCAAGAAGAAGACAGAGAAGGGATTCGATGCGCCTCCCGAGAGCGCGAGCAGACTCGTCAGCAGCAGGACATCGAGCCCCAGGACCAGCGTGAGATGCCACGTGTGTTCGCGCGTCGGCCGGATCGCCTGGAGGATGCCATTGGTGAGAGCCGTGACGACGACCACGGTGACCAGGGCTGGGTATGGGAGCTCCACCGCGAGGACGACGCGCACCAGTCCGATGGCAATGAGCTGTCCGACGACGGCGCCCCAACGCAGTCGCACGAGCCAGGAGAGTCCGAGGTGCTCCTCCGAGCTCGAGCTTCGGTCTGCATCCGCGTTCTGCCGTCGATGCTGCATCGATGCCGTGCTCGCATCGGGCAGCGCCGGAGGCTCGGCGACAGCGAACGAAGGACTCACCGTCGAGCTCACCGTTTGTTCGGTTAGCGCAGTGGCCGCGCCAAGTCACCGCGTCCCTTCGTCGCGTCGTTCCGTTTGGCCGGCCCGTGCCGCCCCGGCGGCGCTCACTTCTCCGGAACGTCGGCCCACTTGCAGGAGGGATCGTTCTCGTTCGTCGCGCACGTCTTGATGTGAGCCACCGCCTTGGCGAAGGCGGAGTCGCCCCAGCTCGACTCGGTGAGGCCCGCGAGGCGCGGCGGCATCCAGTGCGTGGCTTCGAAGGTCGAGGCGGCGGGCGAGTAACGATGCGCGATCTTGCCGTCGTAGGTGCCGGAGATCCGCGTGGAGGCGATGCCCTCCTCGCCCGTCGACCACATCGGGAAGCGCTTCATGCCGTCGCCGTTGCCGATGCGGTGGCACGCGAGGCAGGCGCTGGTCTCCTCGCCGACGAGCTGCTTCGGCTTCGGCCAGGCGGTGCCGCTGATCTGCGCCTCGTCCATCGCGGGGCGATTGACGACCGAGTAGGGCGACGCGAGCCAGCTGATCTCGAAGTCCGGGTGCTTGCCCATCATCGGGACGATAGGGGTGCCGTCGCTGCGGTGCGCGGCGTCGATCCACGGGGAGTGAATGAACGCGTCTGCCGAGTGGCAGCCCGTGCAGTAGCCCTTCGGGTTGTCCCAGATGTCGCGTGAGCGCTCCACGTCGGCGGGGTGCGTGATGTGCGCGCCGTCGTTGCCGACATGGAGCTTGTTCTGGAAAAAGCAGGTCTTACCCGTCTTCGGGTTGTGACCGATCATCGCGATGTCGTTGAACGTCTTCGTCGACGTGCGCGTCGCGAGCGAGTCGGTGTGGTCGCCCGGCGAGCGGCAAAGGAGGACCCAGTGCGTGCCGCGGTCGTTCTTCGCAGAGGCAACGGTCGGGCCCGGCTCACACGTCTGGGAGCGCCAGTCGGGGCGATCGCAGGTCTTCCAGCAGTTCGCGGAGCCCGGCTTCGTGTCATCGCATTCGGCGGGCGTGGTGTCGCGGCCCTGCGCGTCGTGCTGCGCCTGCGGGACCATGCTCGCCTCGATCCCGGGGACGGTCGCGCCGCTGCCGGTGGTGAAGTCGCGGCAGTCGAACGTGTCGTAGGTGCCGTCGGCCTTCTTCGGGAAGAACGGGATATCGCCGAGCTCTGCGACGCAGACCTCCGCGTACTTCTCCATGCTGTGGATCGGACGGCCGAGCGCCTGGCTCGGCGTGTTGGTCGCGTCGATCGCGTCGAGCGCGTCGTTGCTCGCGATCCGCATCGTCGTGTCGATCGCCCGCGCCTCGTGCGCGGACTCCGCGTGATAGGCGAGGAGCGGATCGGCCTGGTCCCACGCGAACGCCACAGAAGTCTGGACGCGCGCCTTGATCGTGGTGCCGTTCATGACGCACGCCTCGACGATGGAGTCGGCGCCCTGCGTCTGGAGCTCCTCGAGCATCTTCGGAGTGACGTGATCGAGGATCCACTGCTCGTCGTATACGGTGGCGAGGAGCGAGGGATCGACGACGGGCCCCTGATAGGCGACGACGGTCGTCGAAGGTGACGCGCCGAGGAGGCCGTGACCGCTCGTGGGCGAGACCATGGGAGCGGCCGGGAGGCGGTTGCAATCGAGCTCGAGCTGCGACTGCGCCGAGAGGCGACCGCGGCGAACCTGGAGACGGAGCTGCTCACCCTGCTCGAGCGGCCGCTTCACGGTGGCGCGCACGGTGCTCGACGTCTGGTCGTAGACCAAGCGGAGACCGAGCTGGTTACCGATGCCGGTGACGGCGGAGTCGGTGGCCGCAGCTTCGTCGTCGGCAGGGCCTTCGGCGGAGCAGTTGAACATCGCTGCTCCTGCCGCGAGGGCACCGGCAAGGAGGAGGGAGGTCGAGGGGAGCCGCATCGCAGGTTTGGGTCACAGCACGGGGTGTACCCGCTGTATCCAGATGTGCGCTTTGAATCATTTCCAGCATTTGTCCAGGCCCACCTGTGCAACCTGGGTCATTTCGCTGGTTTACGCACGATCCAGGTGGGGCGTAGATCAGAGGCATGCCGGAGATCATGGACGGGGTGGTGGTCTTCACGCCGGAGCGTGACGCGGAGGCGCGGGAGCTCGCCCGGCGAGGCGCCCGCGACCTCGACCTCCCCCGGGTGGCGCTGTGGCGCGCGTCCAGCTCGAGCGGGTCGAGGCCTCCGGTCCCGGCGCTGTTCGGCGCCGACGCCTACGCGAGCCAGGAGAGCGCGCTGCCGGCGGCCATCGCCTGGGTGAAGGCGGAGGATCGATCCGGGCGCGCGCGCGGTCCGTGGCGCGTGGTCTATCTGGGCTCGCTGGGCGAGGAGCCCGTCGTGCGCGACACTCCCGTCGGCAAGACCGTGGTGCTCGGCGCGGAGCCGATCCTCATCGGTCGCCTCGAGTCCTGCGCCATCTGTCTCCGCCAGGGTCCACACTCGGATCAGAACACGGTCGCCCGCGCGAACACGAAGGTCGAGCTCGTGAACGGACGACCGATCATCACGGACCTCCAGAGCACGAACGGGACGCGCGTCCACGATCGCGAGCTCGCGGTCGGTCTCGGCCAGCACCTCCGCCTCGACGGCGGTGACACGTGAGGAACCCGGAGCTCGCGTGGCCACGCCGGGAGCAGCGCATCGACGAGGCGGAGCTCCTGCGCTGCCTCGGCACGCCGCTCGACGCGGCGCCAGAGCTACTCTCGGGGGGGCTCGCAAACGCGAACGTGCGTGTCGGATCGCGGGTCGTGAGGCTCTATCGCCGTGATCCGGGGACCGCGGCGAAGGAGGCGGCGCTCCTCCGCCGCCCCTGGCGCACGTTCCGCGTCCCGCGCGTGCTCCGCGAGGGCGAAGGCTTCCTCGTCCTCGAATGGGTGGCGCATTCCCCATTACGCGAGGAGCACGGCGCCGCGACGGGCGCTGCGCTCGCGGAGATTCACGGGCAGACGGAGCTGGTCGAGGAGCGCTTCGACGACCTGGTCGGTGCGCTCCTCGAGCACGTGCGCCCGCTCCTCGATGCGTCCGCCTTCGCGGCGCTCGAGCGCTTCGCGCCGCGCCTGCGAGCGGTCGCGGCCAAGACCGTCCTCGTTCACGCCGACTTCAAACTATCGAACCTGCACTGGACGGACGACGATCGCCTGCTCGTCCTCGACTGGGAGTTTGCCTACTGCGGAGCGGCGCTCTCGGATATCGGACAGCTCCTTCGCTGGGCCCCGCCGGCGCGCTTCGTCGACGACTTCGCGAATGCCTATCGCGCGCATGGCGCGAGATTGCCGGACGACTGGCCGCGCCTCGCGGCCGCGTTCGATCTCTTCAACCTGGCCGGCCTACTGGAGAATCAAGCGGACGTGACCTCGGCCCAGCGCCTCGCCGACGTCCGAGGTCGTATCGCAGAGACGGTCACCTGGCTGTCGACCTGACCTGGCCGCATCCACCGGGCCCCCACCCGGCCGAACTTGCTCGAGGCGCCAGCGGTCGCCCACTCACCTTCTCCGGCCGCGAGCCACGCGTGCCGTGAGATCAGACGTTCATGTCTTTCCAGCGCTTGCTGTACTGCGAGAACGTGATGATGCCCGCGAGGGAGATGAAGCCGATGATCACGAACGGATACCAGACCTGGTAAGGGTGATACGTCGTCCAGAGGAGGTGATTTACCTCGTTCGCGTCCTTGCCCGTGAGCTCGATGAGCTTCGTGAAGGCGACCTTGCGCTCGATGCCCGAGAAGGCCTCGAGATGCGTGGCCTCGCCGTCCCAGGTGCCCGCGAAGCTCGCGAGCTTGTTCTCGACGATGTAACGAAGGGCGAGCGTCGCCTTCTCGCCGTGTGTGCCGTATTGCCAGGCGGAGAGCTTCGCGCCCGCGGTCTGGCCGATCGCGATCGGGATATTCACGTATCCGAGATAGAGGGCCTTCTTGCCGGGCGGAGCGATGAGCGAGAAGAACTCCGTCTTCTTCGGACCCGTGAGCATCTCGCCGAGCGAGAAGCAAAGAATGCCGAGGGCGACGACGTAGAGGCTCGGCGACGTGCCGTAGATGATGGTGCCGGTGGTCGCGATGAGGACACCCATCGTGATCGATGTCATCACGCGGAGCCGCGCGACGGCATAGGACATCGGGATGACGAAGCAGACGACCAGAAACGCGTTGAGGCCGAGCGCGACCTCCTGCTTGAGCTGCGGGCCGCGCGGGTCTTTCACGAATAGCCAGGCGTCCGGCAGCCAGGAGTTGCTCTTCACGAAGGACAGCGAGTCGACCCAGTCCGTATAGAAGAGGGGCATGAGATCCCAGAGCTGGTAGAGCAGCATCCAGAATCCGCTGAAGAGCACGACGACGATCATGAGCCGCGGATTGCCGAAGAAGTTTCCGAGCGTGTCGATGACGACGCGTCCGATCTTCTTGTTCTTGTCGGCGCCGGAGTCGACCTCCTTGTACGTGAGGAGCATCGGCAGGTTCAGCGAGATGACGGCGACGGAGCCGAAGAAGACCCAGTTCCAGCCGCGGCCGCGCATGAAGGCGGCGTACATCGGGCCGAGGAACGAGCCGACGTTCACGAGCCAGTAGAAGAGGCCCCAGCCGACGCTGGAGTTTCTCTTCGTCATCGTCTGCGCGAGCGTGCCCTGGATACCGGGCTTGAAGATCGCGGTGCCGAACGCGAGGACGAGGCAGCCGAACATGAACCCGCCAAACGTGCGCTGGGTGCCCATGAGCGAGTAGCCGATCATCGTCGTGACGGTCGAGACGGCGATCGTCTTCTTGTAGCCGTAGCGATCCGAGAAGCCGCCGCTCATCATCGGAATGAGCGACTGCATCACCGCCCACCACGCGAAGATGGTCCCCTTCTCGGCCTGCGTGAAGTGAAGGCCGCCCGGGTCGTCGGCCTGCGCGATGTAGAGTCCGACGACCTGCCGCGTGCCGTAGTACGCGAACCGCTCGAACATCTCGATCGTGCAGCACATGTAGAAGAGACGCGGGAACGTCTTGATCGTCTCGAGGAACGAGAGCTTCGGCTCCTCGAGCGCGGCCGCGTGCGAAACGGCGATGTCGTCTTCAGGAGTGGCTGCGGCCATGGGGTCGCGCTCGATACCACCGTCCCAACGGTGGTGCCAGGCGCGACGCCGTTCGCGCGCGGGGCGCGTCGCAACTTGCAACGTGGATGGGCGAAATCAGGCGTGAGAGAGGACTTCGTCCGCGAGCTCCATGCGCTCCGAGGCGAGGGCGTCGGCCAGGTCGTCGAAGCGCTCGTAGCGCACGACGCGCGCGTCTCGGACGGTGAACGCGGACGCGACCCGCCTCGTCTCGCCGCCCTGCCATCTCGCCTCCTGCTCGACCACGCAGCGGCCGTCGGCAGCAGAGAACCATCGGCGCGGCTGCGCGGTGAAGCCGGCCCGGCCGAGCCAGGCGGCGAGGACGTCGCGGCCCTTCTGGCTCCCGCGGGGGCCCTTGAGCTCGATGTCCTCCGCCGAATCGGCGAGGAGCGCCGCGCGATCCCCACGATTCACCGCCTCGAGCCAACGCTCCACCACCGCCAGGTCGCCGTGCATCCCCGTAGAAATAGCCCGACCCGAACCCCCACGCATGAAGCTTTTTTGGCCCTCTTTTGCCGAGTATGCGACCGGTCGATCCATGCGGAAGTCGGTCTCGGGTGGGCTCCTTCTTTGCGCGATCGCCGCGCTGAGCGCCATGGGCTGCAAGAAAGACGGAAATCAGCCGGCGGCGGCGACGATCGCGTCCGCGTCGGTCCCGGCCGCGCCCCCGAGCGTGACGCTCTCGAAGGTGGCGAAGCTCGGCGCGACCGGCATGCACGTGCCCGTCTACGAGACCCCCGACACGACGAAGAAGATCGGCTACCTCCGCGTGGGCGCGGTGGTCCCGCGCAGCGACACGCCGTACGGCACCGAGAACTGCCCCGGCGGCTGGTACGGCGTCGCTCCGCGCGGCTTCGTGTGCGTCGGCAAGCACGCGTCGCTCGACGACTCGGCGCCCATCATCAAGGCCGCGAGCGTGCGGCCGGATCTCAGCAAGCCGCTCCCGTACAACTACGGCTTCGTGCGCTCCGTCGCGCCGCTCTACATGCGCGTCCCCTCGCGCGCGGAGCAGCAGAAGCAAGAGTACAAGCTCGCCAATCACTTCCGCTGGTTCGCGAACCATCCCGAGGAGCAGAAGGTGAGCAGCGGCGCGAACGATCACGCGCGCGAGCTGCTCCCCGACGCCGCCACCGTGCCGCCCTCCGAGCAGACGCCCGACGGCGTGCTCCTCGGCGGCAAGACGAACGCGGATCCGCCGCCGTTCTGGATCGAGCACGGCAATCGCTCCATCCCCGACGTCCAGGGCTTCGACGTGCAGCCCGACTCGTTCTTCAAGAATATCGTCAAGCGGCACACGGGCCTCTCGTTCGTCGGCACGTTCGACGCGGGCGACGAGCTCGATCACCGCCGCTTCGCGGTCACGACCGATCTTCGCCTCCTCCCGATCGACAAGATCAAGCCGGAGACGGCGAGCCCGTTCCACGGCGTCGAGCTCACGCCAGAAATGAAGCTCCCCGTCGCGTTCGCGAAGCCGTGCGACCCGCACAAGCGCGGGACGGACATGCAGCCGTGCCGCCACGTCTTCCGCAAGAGTGACGACGGTCGCCGCATGCGTCGCGAGGCCGACACGCTCCCGTCGCGAGCGTTCCTCCAGTTCACGGGCAAGCGCGAGGTCTTCGACGACGTCGCATACTACGAGACGACCGCGGGCTACTGGGTGCGCGAGCGCGACATGGCGATCGCGGCGACGCCGCATCGATGGCCGGGCGCGGCGGACCGCGGCGAGAAGTGGATCGACATCAGCATCGCGGACGAGATCCTCGTGATGTGGGAAGGCAAGCGGCCCGTCTTCACGACGCTGGTGTCGGCCGGTCAGGACGGCGTGAAGGATCCGAAGACGACGAAGTCGACCATCCGCGGCTTCTTCCGCCTGAAGAGCAAACACATCACGGCCACGATGGACTCGGGCGAGCGCTCGGCGATGTCTGGCGGCGCGGCCCCCGATCCGAACGCAGGCGAGGCGGCAGAGGCGGACGACAAGCACGACACGAGCTTCGAGCTCCGGGACGTCCCGTACGTGCAGTACTTCCACGAGGGCTACGCGATTCACGCGGCCTACTGGCACGATCGCTTCGGTATCCCGCGCAGCCACGGCTGCATCAACCTCGCGCCCATCGATGCGATGCGCGTGTTCCGCTTCACGGACCCGCCGGTGCCGGAGGGGTGGCACGGCGTGCAGATCGACCCGAACAAGGGCACGGTCGTCATCGTCCACCCGTGACTCGGAGCCGCGCCCTCCAGCCCGATTCTCACGTGGGTGTTTCGCGGCGGACAACCGGATCACCGATTCGTCGTTGCCGATGTAGGGATCGTGGTGCGGCGCTCTCCATTCCGACCACGTTCCGCAGGGTTGCGCAACTGAGGGCTAGAAGTCGGATCCGCTTGGATCCACGCCCTGGCACGGCACGGCGGCTGCAGCGCTCGTCTCCGTGAACTTCCACAGCGAGTACCAGTCCGAGTACAGCCCGCGCAACCGCACGACGGACGCGCCGGTCGCGATGGATATGGCGGAGATGAGCCAGCACCAGCAGGCGCCGCAGGGGCAGATCCTCCCCGCGCTGCTCCAGGAGCTCACCGCGAAGATCCCCCGCTCCTGGGTGGGGATGAGCGGCTATCTCGTCGCCGGTATCTTCCTCGGCCTCGTCCTCATCGGCGCGCTGAGCCTCGGTCGCTCGAACGACGCGAACGCGGCCGTTCCGCCGCCGAGCGCGAACGCCATCATCGACAACGTCGTGCGCCTTCACGCGCGTGACATCGGCAATACGTGCTGGACGGGCCTCGAGGCGAAGCAGGGCCCGGCGCGGCTCACCGTCGCCCTCGAGGTCGGTGTCGACGGCAAGATTCGTTACGCCGCGGCGTCGGGCGAGACCCCGTCGATGCGCGAGTGCGTCGAGACCCACGTGAAGAGCTGGGAGTTCCTCCCGCAGGCACAGGCGCAGACGATGGCGCTCCCCTTCGAGGTCGACCGCCGCTGAGTGACGCGTCGGGACGCGCAATGACGCAGGGCGACGCGGTGGGGCAAGCGGCCGGTCACTCTTCCCAGCCGGTCGCCCGTTGGGTAGGTTCGCTCGCCATGGCGAACCCTACTGCGCTTTGTGAAACGTCCCTGGGCAGCTTCAAGGTCGAGCTCTTCACGGACAAGATGCCCATCACGGCGGGCAACTGGGTGAAGCTCGCGAAGAGCGGCTTCTACGACGGTCTGCACTTCCACCGTGTCATCGACGGCTTCATGCTGCAGTTCGGCTGCCCGCATAGCCGCGATCCGAACAGCCCGCGCGCAGGCACGGGCGACGGCCCGGACGGCACGATCCAGGACGAGCATCCCGCGAACGCGAAGATGTCCAACGAGCCGGGCACTCTCTCGATGGCGAACACCGGCCGCCCGAACAGCGGCAGCTGCCAGTTCTTCATCAACACGGTCCACAACGCGTACCTCGACTTCTTCACGCCGGGCCCGTCGAAGCACCCGGTCTTCGGCCGCGTGATCGAGGGCATGGACGTCGTGCACAAGATCGAGAAGGTCCGCACGCGCAGCGACCGCCCGGTCGAGCCCGTGCAGATGAAGAAGATCACCGTCATGGAGTGATCACGAGCGCGGGAGCGCGCTCACGAATCACACGAGCCGAGGCCGCGTTCGCGATGAACGCGGCCTCGCGCCATTTGCGAGCCTGGCCCGAGTAGGTGCGGGTGGTCGCGCTGTGTGATCTCGATCACACTTCGTGGTCGGAATCGGGGCGGGGGTCCTGGACAAGGGGTGGGGCCGTGACCAATCTCGTGCGGGACTTCGCGGGCAATCTCGCTTGGGACGGGTCGGGAGCCGGAGCTCGCCAGAACCCGTGAGGTCGGCCGACCGTTGACCGGCGGCAGAAAGGGGAGCGACGCTCGGGCTTTCCGTGTCACTTCAGGCACGTGAAACGAGCAAGCGTCGCTCCGACGGTGACGTGATGACCATGACGACCAACACCACTCCCCACCAGAGCATTCTCGCGGAGACCCAGAAGGGCCCCGCCGAGAAGATGCTCGATCTCGTTCTCTCTTCGTCCGCCCACCTCTGGCACAACCGGCCGGGACTCGACGTCGCCGGGACCTGGTACGCAAAGCGCGGCGCGAAGAAGGACATTGCCTCGAAGGGTACGGCGGTCAAGCCGGGCCTCTTCGTGCCGGCGGCCGTCAAGCTCTACGAGCGACTCGTCGATATCTACAACCTGAACGCGGAGCTCATGGCGCGGTTCGCGTCGTACGCGCTCACGCAGACCGAGTGGCGTGACCTCAAGGTCGCCTGCGCGGCGCTCATGCTCGTGCAGCCGCACGCCGGACAGCCGATCAAGGAAGACGACGGAAGCGTCGGGTTCCACGACGACGACTGGCGGGCGGTCGGTGAAGCGATGGCGCTCTTCTACGAGAAGAAGAGCACCAAGATGCTCACCCCGAAGGCGATCCTCCGGATCGCGGAGCTGCTCGAGACGCCCGAGATCGCGGAGCTGAACCGGATCGCGGGCTTCGCGGACCCGGACTCGAAGAAGCCGCAGCTCGGTCGCTGGAAGCGCGCCGCGACGCGGTGGCTCGCGGTGCGTGAGAAGAACCTTCCCATGCTCCAGGGCCTCGTGAAGGCCGGCTACAAGGAGACGATCAAGAACATCGCGCGGAAGTCCGGCTACAAGCCGGAGACGCAGGCGTTCTTCGAAGTGCTCGGCTGGAAGCAGAAGCAGTCGACGGGCGGCCACCGCGAGGTGGGTCTCTCCGGCGACATGAAGCTGCAGAAGCGCGAGCGGTTCGACGGCCTCTCGGAGGCAGAGATCTGCGAGGCGATCGTCATGCAGAAGCTCTCGCACAAGGACGTCGTCGGTCGTCTGCCGAAGGACGTCGGGCTCACGCCGGCCATCATGGTGGCGCTGCTCCCGTCGCTCTCGGACCGTGACCTCCGGATGCTCACGCCCACGCTCGAGGAGCTCGGCCTCATGACCGAGCCCGAGATCCGCAAGCGCTGGGAGAAGGCGATCGCGGACGCGACCGACCAGCGGTCGCTCAACATCGCGAAGAACGTCCGGTCCAAGGAGATCAAGGCGAAGCTCGAAGAGGCATCCGACAACGCGGCAAAGAAGGCGGTGGCGGAGGCATCGGCGGATCAACCCGTCGAGGTCATGTTCCTCATCGACAAGTCCGGCTCCATGGAAGGCGCGATCGACAAGTCGAAGGAAGCACTGTCCCGGATCCTCGCGGGTTTCCCGCCGGAGCACCTGCACATCGCGAGCTTCGACACCGTCGGTACCGTCCTCAAGCCCAAGGCTCCCACCCGCGCGGCCGTGCAGCACATGCTCGGCTCGATCAAGGCGGGCGGAGGAACCGTCCACGCGGCGGCCCTCCGTGCGCTCCACGGCTCGGGAGTCCGGGTCGCTCCGGGTCACCAGCTCATCGTCATCGTCGTCGGTGACGAAGCCGGTGAAGACGGCGCGCAGCTCGCGAAGGCCTTCGGTGACTTCGGTTACCAGGTCGCCGCGATCGCGATGCTCGTCAACGTCACGCACGGCCGTGGTCTCACGGTCCAGGGCTGCGCTCGCGCCCTCGGCGTGCCGTACTCCGAAGTGAAGATCGACCAGTTCGACGACCCGTACCAGGTGCCGCGCGTGCTCCGCGCGCTCCTCGAAGCCCCGAAGCTGGGGCCCGGTGCGTCCACCGTCGCGCAGCAGGTCGGCTGGCTCGAGCGCGTCCTCGCGACGCCGGTCCTCGCGCTTCCCTCGTAGATAGCTCATCATCCCCCAGACCCGCTCTTGCGTATTCGCGCGAGAGCGGGTTTTGGTGTTCGTGCGAGGCGGCGGTGGACTACACGAAGTTTCTGGGAAAGAAGGACGAGATCGTACTCGCTTATCTCGGCGGGGCGTTCGCCTATGGCAAGGACCGCCGTGTCCGGGTGGCGGAGCCTCGCCCGCAGAACGGATTCCACCGCTTCGAGGTCAAGGGCCGCGACGCGAAGGCGGTCGAGCTGGTCGACTCCCCGGAGCTCGGCAAGCTGCCGCGCGTCCGCGGGCACCATGTGCGCGGATGGATCATCTCGGCGGACCTGAAGTCGCGCGCGGAGCGCGTGGAGCTCCTGCCTGCGGAGGAGCCGATGCCGCTCGCGATCCTGCGGGCGCGGCACTGGCACTCCGGAGATCTGGTCTTCGAGTCACTCGATTTCGATACCGAGGTCGAGGACACGGCGCGCCTGCGCCTCGAAGAAAAGGCGCCGATCGGCGAGCTGAAGGGCGCGCCGCTGTCGCTCCGCACGGCCTACGGCGTGGCGCTGGCCTCCGCCATCGGCGCGCAGATGGGGATTACCGTCTCCGTGCGCGAGGCGCTGCCCGCGGCGGGAAAGATCGCGGCGGGCGGAGAGGCGGTCGCGCGGCCCTTCCTCGTGCAGCTCGATGCGCGGCGCGCCGAGGAGATGGAGCGCGCCCGCATCCGCGCGATCATCGAAGGACGGAAGCCTGGGCCTCAGCCCGTGGCGTATCGCACGCCGGCGCGAGAAGCTCCCTCGCTGGAGAACGCCGCCCTCCGCGCCGAGCAGGCGCTCGACGCTGCGCATGCTCGTATGCTCGCGTGCCGCAACCTCGGTAACGGCAATATCGAAGTTACCTGGACGTTCATGGGAGAGCGTTTCATCAGTGTGTGCGATGGAATCTCTCTTCACGTCTACGACTCCGGGGTCTGCCTCGCGGGCGAAGATGAGCTCGTCACGCTCGACTCTCTGCCGAGCGTCATCCGGGAGGCCATTGAAACGGACGCGCTCGTGATTACTCGTCACTAGGCTCGTGAGAGGAGCCGATGATCATGCGTGAAGTCTTCTTCTTGATTGGTGCGGGTGGGGAGGTGCTCTGGTCGGACGCGTCGGACTCTCCGGTGCTTCTGCCCGACTCGCGCGCGCGCTGGGAGGCGATCTGGACCCGGCGGGAGGCGATCGTCGAGATCGCGCACTCGCACCCCGTCGGACCGCTCGCCTTCTCGCGCACGGACGAGACCACCATGGTCGCGCTGCGCTCGGGTCTCGGCCGCGACTACGTCTTCACCGTGGTCGCGCCGAACGGCGTGATCCGCACATTCGGTGGTGTCACCGAGATCGTTCATGGCCCCGAGCCCGACTGGGTTCACCACTTGCGGACCGCGTCCCGGGTGCGCACTCTACGGGCCACGATTCCAACCCCGCCCCTCGGCTGAGAGGCGCGTTCCCCCCAAAGACCATGACTCAGGCAGTTCTCAACATCACCTACAACGGTCTCTCCGCAGACTACCCGCTCGACGTCGACTACCAGCTCAACGACCGGGACGTTCGCCGCATCGCGATCGAGGTCGTGCGCTCCGGCGGCGTGCGCGGCCTTCAGGTCGCGAACCTTCGTGACTCCGCGTTCGATGACTACGTCGTCGACCGGTTCGACACGCCTCAGGGCGGACGTCGGATCTACCTGCGTCCGAAGGTCCCGTTCGGTTGCTTTTAGCTCGCGCGCGCGTGGGCTCATCCCGTGACGAAAGGGCTCGACCACGCGTCGGGCCCTTCGTCTATTTTGGAGTCGATCATGAAGCGCATCGTCTTTTGCGGAGTGGGAGCCCTTGGCTCGAACGCCGTCGTTCTCTGCCGGAACCTCGAAGCTCGGATCGTCATGATCGACTTCGACCGCGTCGAATCGAAGAACTGCCTCTCGCAGGCGTTCGTGAAGCCGTCGGTGGGCAAGAACAAGGCGGAAGCTCTCAAGCTGCAGCTCTCGAACTTCTGGGGCGTGAAGTCCGAGTCGTTCGGCGTGCGGATCGAGGAGAACAACGTCGCGACGCTCTGCGGGGCGGCCGACCTCCTCGTCGACGCGTTCGACAACGCGAAGTCCCGGCGCATCCTCTCCGACTACGCGCGTAGCGCGGCGAAGCCGCTCGTGCACGCTGCCGTCTCGGCGGACGGGACCTTCGGGCTCGTGCGGTGGGACGAGCGCTTCGTGGCGGACGAAGAAGGAACGCCTGGGGCCGCGACCTGCGAAGGCGGCGAGCATCTGCCCCTGATTGCCATGGTGTCGTCCACGCTCGCGCGGACGATCCAGGACTTCGTGCAAAAGGGCACGAAGCGCGACGCGATGGTGGCGCTGTCCGGCGTCACCACCACCGCGGAATGACCAGCGAGCTGGACTCGCAGGATATTTTCTATTCCCGGCGCGGCGACAGGCCGTGGCGGCGCAGCAGATCGTAGAAATCGGTCCGATTGCGCTCCGCGAGCTTGGCCGCCGCGCTGACATTTCCATTCGAGCGGGAGAGCACCGCCTCGAGATAGGCCTTCTCGAACGCGTCTCGTGCCTCGCGCAGCGGCGGCGGCGCGGGCGAATTCGGATTCGAGTAACTGGCAAATAGCGACTGGGCCGACTGGACGAGCTCCTGGGGACTGGGGCCGCCCGCCGTCGCCGTCGCCGGCCCCGTGCTCACGCCGGGCAGGTGATCGACGCCGAGCTCACCCGTGCGACAGAGCAGGACCGCCGCCTCCATCACGTTCTCGAGCTCGCGCACGTTGCCGGGCCACGGATGCGCTCGCAACGCCGCGAGCGCGACGTCGCCGATACGCGGACACGGCACCTTCGCGCGCGCCGCGGCGCGTTCGAGGAACATCTCCGCGAGGAGCGGGATGTCGTCTGCGCGCTCGCGGAGGGGCGGCATCGCGATGGGCACGACGTGGAGGCGATAGAAGAGGTCCTCGCGGAAGCGCTTCTCCGCGATCTCCTGGCGAAGGTCGCGATTCGTCGCCGCCACGATGCGGACGTCGGCCTCCTGTTCGACGGTGGCGCCGACCGCGGTGTAGCGGCGCTCCTGGAGTACACGGAGCAGCTTCGCCTGCACCTCGAGCGGGGTCTCGCCGATCTCGTCGAGGAAGAGCGTGCCCTTCTTCGCCGCGCCGAAGAGACCTTCGCGATCGGAGACGGCGCCCGTGAACGCCCCGCGCTTGTGGCCGAACAGCGTGCTCTCGAGGAGCTCGGCGCTCAGCCCGGCGCAGTTGACGGCGACGAACGGTCCGTCCTTCCGGTTGGAGAGCGCGCGAATGCACCGGGCCACGAGCTCCTTGCCGGTGCCTGACTCGCCCAGGACGAGGACGGTGCTCTCCGAGGGCGCCACGAGCGAGATCATCTCGCGCACGCGCTCGATGGACGGCGAGACACCGACCAGCTGCGCGCGCTCGTCACCCGATGCGCCAACGACGCGACGGAGCGCGGCGAGCTCGCTGCGCATGCGATGGTGAGAGACGGTCTGCTTCAGCTTCTGGAGGAGATCGTGATCGTGAAACGGCTTCGTCACGAAGCCGTAGGCGCCCTTCTTCATCGCCTCGACCGCGAGGTCGATGGTGCCGTGGGCCGTGATCATGATGACCGGCACCGCGTCGGCTCGCTTGTTGACGCCGTCGAGGACGTCGAAGCCGTTCTCGTTGCCGAGGCGAAGGTCGAGGAGGATGGAGTCGATGCGCTCGCGTCCGACCCGCGCCAGTGCGCCTTTCACGTCGTGCTCGATGGAGACGGAGTAGCCCGCTGCCTCGATGCGAATCGACAGGAGCTCGCAGAGCTCCACGTCGTCGTCGACCAAGAGGATATGGCCTGCGTCGCTCATGCCTTCTGCTCCTTCGTCTCCGAAGTCGATATCTCGAATCGAAATATCGTTCTATCGTCTTCGCGCCGAACCGTGACGTCTCCGCCGTGCGCGCGCGCCACCTCGCGCACGAGCGAGAGTCCCAGTCCGATCCCCGCCGGACGCCCCGCGGCCTTCACGGCAGCGGCGTTGAAGGGTTCGAATACCTTCTTTGCAAGGTCGGGATCCAGGCCCGGTCCGTCGTCGCACACCTCCACGCGAATGACCCTTTGCGCGTCACGCTCGCCTTCGCGCATCGTGACGTCGACCTCGACCACGCCGTCCTTCGGCGAGACGGAGACCGCGTTGCGGACGAGGTTCGCGACCGCGCGCTCGAGGAGCGCGGCGTCCGCGGTCATGGTCGGGGTCGCGTCGGGCCGCTTCACGGAGATCGTCACGTTGCGCGCCGTCGCCTCGCTCTTCTCTGCCTCGACCGCCGCCTCCACCACGCGTCCGACCTCGACACCGGCCGCGCGCTGGACGGGCATGCCGGACCCGATGCGGGTCATGTCGAGGAGGGCCTCGACGATGCGCACCTCCTGCTCGCACGCACGGCTCGCGAGCGTCACGACGCGCTTCTGCTGCGCGCTGAGCTCGCCCACGGTCCCGTCCGACAGGAGCGAGAGCGCCTCGCGGAGGCGGCCGAGCGGCGAGCGCAGCTCATGGGAGACGCTGGCGAGAAAGCCCTGCTTCATGCGATCGAGCCCCAGGAGCTTCTCGCGAGTACGCTCGAGATCGTTCCGGAGCGCCTCGACCTCCATCGGGCCACCGACCGAGACGATCGGCGTGAACTCTCCTTCTCCGAGGCGCGTCGCGGCCGCCGCGAGCGCGGCGATCGGTCGGGTCACGCTCTCCGCGGTCACGCGCGCGATCACGAGCGCCAGCGCGGCGCCCACGATCGCGATCACGATGCCCACTCGCTTCGTCCGGTCGCCGATGTCACGCGCACGGACCTCCTTGGCCTCGATGTCGGCGTGCACCTCGTGGAGGCGATCGATCCACGCGTCGGTCAGGTCTTCGTCGAGCTTCAAGCGCCGCTCCTCGGTGTGCGGCGCGAGGAGGAGCTCGCAGGTCTTGTCCGCCGCGGTGAGCTCGTGGGCGAACACGAGATACCGCCCGGCCGCCTCGCGGAGCCCGGGGGCGACGTCGACCAGCTGCGCGTTCACTGCCTCGAACCGCGTCGCCACGCGCTCGATGCGGCCGCGCATGTCGTCGCTCGGGCAGGCGACACGACCTCGGCGGAGCTCGACCTCGATGTCCCAGGCCGCACGATGAAGCTGCTCCTCTGCATCGAGAGAGGAGAGGCGCTGGTCTCGGATCACGGTCATCACGCCGAGCATGCTCACGAGGCCCTGGAGCGTGACGGCGAGCAGGACCGCAAGCATGACGACGAGCGCACCGTGCGTCACTCCCAGTCGCGTCGCGAGACGAGTTCGCATGGCCCCGTGACTCTAAGTCAGGCGCGCCGTTTACGTAATGTCCGCACGTGCCGGCGAGAGTTTGTCGGCCCCGGCAGACGGAATGGTCGAGCCTGGCCGCGAGAAATGCGGCCGTTTTCGGGAGACTTTCCAGCTCCGGCGGTATCATGCCGGCCGTCGAAGCGCTCGCGCGCGTCGCCGCGGTGGCCTAGTGTCCGGCCATCCGCCGGCTCGCCCTCCCCTCCCTGCTCCTCGTCATCGCTGCGTGCGCGAGCGACGCCTCGTCGCGCGCCGTGATGAGCCGCAAGGACATCGGCGACGCGATCAAGGCGCGCGCGAAGCTGCGCGGGCTCACGAACCCGCTCCTCTTCGCCGGCATCGCGCAGCACGAGACCAACCTCGCGCACTGCGTGGCGGACTACTACGTGCAAAAATGCATGCAGAGCGCAGGCATTCCGTCATCGGCGTCGTGCCATGGCGGGTCGGTCGTCATCGGCAATGCCGACGCGACCTGCGATGACGGCGGGATGGGCCTCTTCCAGCTCGACGCGGGGACGCAGGCGGACACGGTCGCGAAATACGGCGCCGATGTCGTCGAGCTCGACGGGAACATCGACCACGGGATCGAGCACGTGCTGGGCGACGTGATCGCTTGCGGCCTCGGCGCCGACGTGGCGGCGGCCGCGATCTGGCTCAACGCCGCCGTCCATGGCACGGCCGACTACGATCGCTTCTTCACGTGCGTCGCGCGCCAGTACAACGGCTGCAAGAGCGAGAACGGCTGCGACGAAGCGAAGCGCGCTGGGCAGTACAGGTCGGCCACGGAGTCGATCGCCAGGGAGTTCGGGCTGACGTACTGGACGCCGAAGGAGAAGTGACGCCCGGCCGCTACTTGGCGAGCTCGGCTTCGATCGCCTTGTCGAGCACGCCGCCTGGCGCCACGCCTTCCGAGCGCGAGATGCGCCGCACGACCTTGCCGTCCTTGCCGATGAGGTACTTCTCGAAGTTCCAGTCGACCTGATCGCTCATCCCAGGCTGGGCGTAGATCCACTGGTAGACGGGCTGGACGACGTCCGACGGCCTGACCTTCGTGGACACGGGCGCGATCTCGGCGAAGGGGAACGTGAGGCTGTAAGCCGTCACGCACGTCTTGCTGACCTCCGCCTCCCCGCCCGTCTCCTGGTTGAACGAGTTCGACGGGAACGCGAGGATCTCGAAGGGCTTCTTCTGGACGTCGTGGTACTTCTCGTACATGTCCTGAAGCGGGCCGTACTGGGGCGTGAACCCACACTCCGAGGCTCCGTTCACGATGAGGACGACCTTGTTCTGGAAGGCGCAGAACGGGAGCTCCGTCTTGGTGAAGAGGGTCGTGACCTTCAGCGCGTAGAAGGACCCCTCGGGTCCGGGTGTACAGGCGGGGGGTTCGACGGTGCCCCCAGCGGTGTCGCCCGGGTCGGTCTCGGTGTCCTTGGGGGCGCCTTTCGTCCCGTTTTGGTCGGTGCCGCCGCTCGCGGTCGTGCTTTGTGCAGGGTTGCCCGTGCTCGGATTGCCCCCCGGCTCCGAGGTATCGCCCGAGCAGGCCAGCATCGCAGATCCACTGAAAGCACACAGCCAGACCGAAAAAACGCCGCGCATGCCCCAAGTCTCGCACGACTACGAATGGAATCCAGTGGTCCTTGACCCTGCTCCTCTATCTTGGGAGCATAAGAGCGATGGCGACGGATCCCCCTTTCCGAGCACGGCCCAGTATGCCGGCCGGCGACGAGGGCGAGTCCACGCGCATCACCAGCCTGGCGAGCCTGGAATCCGAGCTCCGCGCACGCCGCCGGCAGGTCGCCGCCTACCTCGTCGTCCTCCAGGGGACGAACATCGGCGAGATGCACAAGCTCGAAAACGGCGAGGTGGTCATCGGCCGCGCCGCAAGCGCGACGCTACGCCTCAACGACGACGGCATTTCCCGTCGTCACTGCCGCGTCTTGTCCATCGGGGGCCAGGTCGTCATCGAGGACCTCGGCAGCGCGAACGGCACGCTCGTCAACGGCGACATGATCCAGCACCACGTGCTGAAGGAAGGCGACAAGATCCGCCTCGGCGCGACGACGACGCTGAAGTTCACCTACCAGGACAAGCTCGACGAGAGCTTCCAGCAGCAGATGCTGGACGCGGCGCTGAGGGACGGCCTCACGCGTTGCTACAACAAGAAGTTCTTCCAGGACCGCCTCGAGACCGAGTTCGCCTATGCGAAGCGGCACAAGACGATGCTCTCGCTCGTCATGTTCGACGTCGACTACTTCAAGAAGGTGAACGACAACTTCGGTCACCTCGCCGGCGACGCCGTGCTGGTGCATCTCGCGCGCATCACGCAGATGACGATCCGCACCGAGGACGTCCTCGCGCGCTACGGCGGCGAGGAGTTCGCCGTCGTGTCCCGCGGCATCCCGCTCCTCAACGCTGGCGTGCTCGGCGAGCGCCTGCGCGCGCGCGTCGAGGCGGAGATCTTCGACTACCAGGGCACCCGCCTGCCGGTGACGATCAGCGTGGGCGTGGCCGGCCTCCCCGAGGCGCAGGTCTCGACCCCCTCCGAGCTCGTGCGCGACGCGGACTCGGCGCTCTACGAAGCGAAGAAGAGCGGCCGAAACCGCGTCTGCATCAACGGTCTCTGAGAGGCCCCGCTCACTTCGCCTTGGGACGGAAGGCCTCGAGCTTGCGCATGGTGACCTTGGGGACGACG
>JAXLYU010000013.1:0-385385 GCA_046351255.1 Labilithrix sp. | reverse complement strand
GCATCGCGCTCTGCGAGACGATCTTCGAAGCCGACAGCGACGCCGTGCTCGCGATCATCGATATGCTCGAGGATGAGGACGATCGATGGCGTCTGGCGCTGCGAGGCCTCCACCACCTCCTCCTCGACTTCGGGTTCGACCTGGAGGCGCGCAGGTCGCTCCTCCGCTCCTTGCGCACGTCCTTTGCCCTCGAGCACTACGTGGGCGTCGGCGATCCCAACAAGCCCAACCCGCAGTCTTCCTGGTTCGAGAAGGCGCTGAGCGAGCGCAGCCGGAAGGAGCGCTCGGCGCTCGAGACCCTGCTCCGTACCCCGGTCGGCGGTGAGCACCCGCTCGATCCGGGCTTCTCGACCTTCGCCACGCGCTCCGAAGCGATCGTTCCCGTGGCGGCGGAGCTGCGAAAGCGGGAGGAGAGCGGCGCGCTGTCGACGCCCCTCATCGATATCGCCGGGAGTCTGCTCCACATGCACGCGAATCGGCTGCTGCGCGCTCGTCAGCGAGCGCAGGAGCTCGTGCTCTACGACGCCCTCCTGCGGATCTACGATTCGGAGGCAGCGCGCCAGCGCTGACCTCGATCACCGGTCCGTCAGGGTGACCTCGCCACCGCACGGGAGGTCCATGCGACGCGCGAGACCGGAGCTCCCGATGCGTAGCTCGTGGGATCCGCAGCTCACGGTGACGGAGCTCGGGGTCTGACCGACGGCCTGCCCGTCGAGGAAGATGCGTCGACCGACCGACGAGCCCTCCGTTCGGACGAGGGTCATTTCGGGCGGGACGACCGGCCGGCTGCCGGCAGGTATGGGAGCCGATGCGGAGCCGGACGGGACGGAGAGGGAGGGAGGTGGCGGGACGACGCTGACCGCGGCGTCCGTTTCCGTCGCCGGCCTGGTCGGGGTGGGGATCGTGACGCTCGGTGGTGGAGCGTCTGACGTAGACGAGGCCGCATGCGATGCGGAGGGATCCGCGGACGGGCGCGACTCGGGGGCCGTCTTCCAGCCGAACGGTCGATGGAGGAAGAGCGCGACGGCGCCCCCCGCGATCGCCACGAGCGCGAGCCCCACGAGGCCGATCAGCACCGCGCGACCTCCGCGCGACTCGTTCTTCCTGGTGACACTGGCGGTGGACCCGAGGAGCGGCGGGGGCGCGGGCAGAGGCTCCGGCGGCTGTGCCAGGACCGGGCGGTCTGGAGCTGCCACGGGTGGAGGTGTCGGCGCAGGGGTGGCCGCCATCACGCGCGTGCTCTCCGCGGGGCTCGCGGTTCGCGCGGGCATCGACCGCTCACTCGGCGCTGCGGCTGGCGTTGTCGCGGACGGCCTGAACGTCTCGGCGGCCTGGGCGGCGGGAAGGGACCTCCGCGACTCGGCGCGTGGCAGCTCGGGATGACTGGTCCGGCGCTCGCGGATGGCTGCGCCGTCCTCTGCGTCGAGGCCCGCGTCGAGGTGCGCGCGAAGCTGCTCGAGCCAGGTCGCCAGCTTCTCCCGGCCGATGTCCGACGGGACGAGCCCGCGGAGAATGGAGACCATCTCTGCGGCGGAGACGTCACGATCCTCCGATCGAGGACGGATCGCGCGCGTCACGGCGTTACGCAGGCGCTGAGGCAGGTCGGGACGTAGCTCGTCGAGCGACGCGAGGCTCGGCTCCGCCATCCGTGTGAGCGCCTCGATCTCGGAGAGCTTACCGCGCGGGAAGGCGGTCTGACGCGTGAGGAGCTCCCAGAGGACGATGCCCGCCGCATAGATGTCCGTGCGCGAGGTGATGGCCCCACCCTCGATCTGCTCGGGAGCCATGTATCCGAAGGTCCCCTTGATCATTCCGAAAGCGCTCTGATGGGTGGCGCCCATGAAGCGCGCGAAGCCGAAGTCGGTGAGCTTGACCTCCCCGTCCCAGCTCAGGAGGACGTTCGACGGATTGACGTCGCGGTGAATGATCGGCGCGCGGTGCGCGGTCGCGAGCGCAGCGAAGATACGCTGGGCGACGTAGAGGCACGTCTTGTCGTCGAGCGAGCGGCCTCGCTCTTCCAGGGCCGCGAGCACGTCGACTAGCGGGGCTCCGTCGATGTGCTCGAGCACCATCATGAGCCGGCCTTCGTGCTCGGAGAACTCGTAGAGGGTGACGATGGCTGGGTCGGAGAGCCGCGCGTAGGCGGCGGCTTCACGTGCGAATGCGCCGGCGCTGTCCTGGTCAGCCGTCAGATGAGGGAGGAGGACCTTGAGGACGACCGTACGCTCGAACCCCATGGGCCCTTCGGCCTTGGCGAGGAGGACCTCCGCCGTGTCGCTCGTCGCGAGGCGCCGCACGACGCTGTAAGCGCCGATCCGGTCGTTCTCTCTAACCACGACGAGGTCCCATCAGCGCTCGCCCGAACGACTATTTCCCCTTCCGCCAGGGATCGCTGTCATCGAGCAGCTTCCCCGATGGGCTCGGGGCGGGAGCGGGCGCGGGGGCAGGCGCGGGCGCAGGGGCGGCCGCCGATACGATCGCCGGAGGTTTGGGGCCAGCCGGCTTGCGCGGGTCCGGCGCGGGCGCGGGCCTCGCGGCCACCGTCGCCGACGACGTGACCACCGGCAGGGCCTCGAGCGCGAGATCGATGTTCGCCTGGGCCTCTTCCACCGAGACGAGCGAGCTCTTCGACTGGAAACCGTCCGCTTCGACCCGCACCCGGTGCTTCACCGGCCCGCGCTGAACGGTGATCGACCCAGGATTGGCCTCGAGCGGCGCATCGTCGAAGTAGATCTTCGCCTGCGGAGGCGTCGCCCGGATCGTCAGGACGCAGATCGCCTCTGCGGTCTTGGTCGTCTCCGGCGCGGGAGCAGGCGGTCGAACCGACGTGTCGCGCGGTCGTCCGATCGCGATCCCAGCGCCGACGGCGATCACGGCGAGGGTCGCGGCGCCAATGTAGAGGCCCATGGATCGCGGCTTCGTCTCGCCGCCTCCCGTCGTCGTCGAAGCGGGCACGCTCGGGCCCGTCCGCGCGCCCGTCCCCGTCCCGGAATTCGAGCTCGAGCCGGTGGTCGATCCGGGGAGCGCATCGACGGCGATCTTGGAGGAGCTCTCGGGCTGGGAACGGAGCGCCTCGAGCTGGTTGGCGACGAATGCCTTTACCTTGGTTCGCTCGACCTTGAAGAGATCGGACATGAAGCTACCGAGCTCGGTGCTGTCCATCTCGAAGTCGGGGTTCTCTCGAAGCCAGCCCTCGAGCGCAGCGTGGAAGTCGGCGGCCGTTGCGTAACGATTTGCGGGGGAGAGGGCGAGCGCCTTCATGCAGATCACCTCGATGTCCGGCAGGACCTCGGGGTTGATCGACGACGGGAGCGGGATGTCGCCCATGGAGACCCGCCGGAAGATCTCGCTGTCGGAGAGCCCTTTCCAGAGGAGACGGCCGGCGAGCGCCTGCCAGAGCATGACGCCCACCGCGAAGAGGTCGGCGCGCCGATCGATGTTCTTCCCGCCGAACTGCTCGGCCGCCATGTAGGCGCACTTCCCCTTGATGATCCCCGTGCGTGTCTCCGCCGACGAATCGGCCGCCTTGGCGATGCCGAAGTCGAGGAGCTTCACCGTCCCGTCGTACGTGATCATCACGTTGTGCGGGGACACGTCACGGTGGACGACGTTGAGGGGAGAGCCATCGACGTCCTTCAGCTCGTGCGCGCAATGGAGCGCCAGCAGGACGTGTCGGATCACGTGCAGCGAGATTTTGAGGAAGGTCCCCTTGTCGATCGTCCCATTCAGGCAACGCTTCGCGACCGCCTCGAAGGCCTGACCTTCGAGGTACTCCATCACGATGAAGGGAAGCTTGGAGTCGACCCCCACCTCCGTCGTCTTGACGATGTTGGGGTGGCTCAGCCGCGCGGAGAGGCGCGCCTCCTGAAGGAACATCTTCACGAAGTCGGCCTCTTCCGAGAGGGCCGGTCGGAGCCGCTTGACGACCATCAGCTTATCGAAGCCAGCCTCCTGCATTGCGACCAGGTAGGCGGTGGCCATGCCGCCGCGCCCGAGCTCCGCGATGGGCCGGATGAGTCCTGCATCGATGGCTGTCGATGGTGTCGCTGACACGTCGGTCATGAGGGTACGCCCAACGACCTTGGAAGGTCCAATCGCAACTAGGTCTGGAGCCCGTACTTCCGTATCAGGCGGTAGATGTAGGTCCGGTTGACGCCCGCCTCCTCCGAGAGGGCAGGGACACGTTCTCGATGTTTCGCGAGCATGTGTTTCAGGTACTCGCGCTCGCCGACCTCCATCCATCTCTCGCGGAAGGTCCGGAAATCCCCCTCGAAGGGGACCGTCGCCGGAGCCTCGAGGTCGGGCGCGATCGAGCCCGTGGCCGCGCGCGGAGGCGGCGTGTCGTGTCCCGGCGGATCGGCGATCGGGAGGTCCGATCCGCTCGCGCGTGGCTCGCTCGGGAGGGGCGGGAGCTGCCGCTGCGACTCGGCCTGCTTTGCTGCGTCAGACAGCGCGGTCGTCCGCATACCGGACGGCACGGGGGTGTCGAAGCCGGGGGGCCTCTGGGTCGGGGCGCGCCGGCGGCCGGGCACGGTGGCCGCTTCGGCGCCTGCGAACGACGGGCGAAGCTGCGCCGCCACCTTCGCCTCGCCTAGCGTCCGAGCGCGTTCCACGGCGTTGCGGAGCTCGCGCACGTTTCCTCGCCAGGGCATCCTCGAGAGCTCCTCGACGAACGAGGGACTGAGCGTGGCGCCCGCGGCGAAGTGCAGGACCAGCCGTTCGATGTCCTCCCGTCGCTGGCGCAGGGGCGGAACGACGACGGGAAGCACCGCGAGCCGGAAATACAAGTCCTCCCGAAAGCGTGCTTGCGCGACCATCGCGAGGAGATCGCGGTGGGTCGCGCTGACGAACCTCACGTCCACCTTCCGGTGGTGGCTTTCACCGATCCGGCGCACCGTGTGCTGTTCGAGCACGCGCAGCAGCTTCGGCTGCATCGCGAGAGGTACCTCTCCGATCTCGTCGAGGAAGACCGTACCGCCGTTCGCGCTCTCGATCGCGCCTTCGCGCGCGGTGTTGGCCCCCGTGAAGGCGCCCTTGGCGTGACCGAAGAGCTCGGCGTCGAGGAGGTTCTCGGGCAGCGCCGCGCAGTCGACGACGACGAACGGGCCCTTCGATCGGAGTGACCCCTCGTGAATGGAGCGTGCGACGAGCTCCTTGCCGGTCCCGGTCTCTCCGCGGATGAGCACCGACGCATCGGAGGGCGAGACTCGCGCGAGGTACGCGAAGAGCTCCCGCATGACCGGACTCTGTCCGATCAGGGAGTGGAAGGAGTCGGTGCGCCATAGCTCGATCGGGAGCGACACCCCGGCGGCGTAGTCGACGTGGAGCTCCGTGCCGCCGACCGTGATCGTCCCCTGCGACGAGATGCTCGTTTCGCGCACACGCACGCCGCTCACGAACGTCCCGTTCAGGCTCCCAAGGTCGCGGATCCACAGCCCGCTCTCCCGCGGATCGAGCTCCGCGTGCAGGCCCGACACGGCCGGGTCCTCGATCACCAGGTCCGCGTCGAGCGAGGCTCCGACGACCATCGGCCGGTCTGCAACGGCCTCGAACGTGGCGCCGTTCCGCGACCAGGAAATCCGTGGAAATCGGCGTTCTGAAACGAGAACTCGGTTGTCGTTCGAGTCGGCGGCGCGCGTGAACATCCCTTGGGACAACCTTCGGTCTTGCCCGGTGGGTTCTGTCCCCCCGGACCAGCCTCAAGCTATCCAGACCGCGCTACCCAGACAACCATGAACACCGGCTCAGTGATCGCTGCCCGCGTCGGGAGTCGCTGCCCGAAGCGGCAAGGGCTGCCCCGAGGTGTCGTGGGGAGGCTGGGTCGCGGTGGTGTTGTTGGTGGTCGTTCCCCGTGCCATCCCGACAAACGCGACCAAGGCGAGGATGACGACGGCAGCGACGACCGCGATGCCAATCGCGAGCTTGCTGAAGCTTCGGCGAGGCGCAACCGCCGGCGTCTGCACCGGATCGAAGGTCTCCTTGAGCCCCGCCGATGGGAGACCACCAGGATCGCTCGCCCGGTCCGGCAAGACGCGGCTGCCGCTCGACTGATCGCTACCGGGACGACTTCGGTCGACCTGCGTAGGCTCGGTTCCATCGATCTCGCCCGAGACCGAGGCGATCGAGGGCAGACCCGACCAGGGATCGATGTCGGGGGACGACCGGACGATGCGGGGTTTCGAGGAAGGAACCGCGAGGGGATTCTTCGCGAGCTTCGAGAGCCGGGAGACGATCGACCCCACCTCCGGCGGGGCGAACGGAGCCAGCTCGACGACCAGATCGTGGACGCTCGAGAACCGTTCCTCGGGCTTCTTCGCCAGGCAGCGATCGATCGCGCGGTCGAGGCCGAGGGGAACGTCGGGTCGATGATGTGACGCGGGAAGGTGCTGCTCCTCACGCACCGAAATCGCGAGCTGCACCACGGTCTCGGCTTCGAACGGCACCACGCCACCCGTCAGCAGCTCGTACATCACGACGCCGAGGCTCCAGATATCGGAGCGCAGGTCGACATTGCGGGACGATGCGAGCTGTTCGGGCGACATGTAGAGCGGCGACCCCATCACGCTCGTCGTCTGCGTGAGGGAGTGGTTCCCGGTCTTGGCGACCTTCGAGATGCCGAAATCGAGGACCTTCACGACCTCCTGCCCACTCTCGTCGCGATGTAGGAAGAGGTTGGCCGGCTTGATGTCACGGTGAACGATGCCGCGCGCGTGGGCGCTCGAGAGCGCATCGCACGCCTGGACCACCCAGCTCACGACGTCCGAGATCGGCGGCTTCGTGCCGTGCTCGATCTTTCGAGCGAGGTCACCGCCCTCCAGGTACTCCATCACGATGAACGGATGGCCGGAGGTTTGCAGGCGCCCGACATCGAACACGCGGCAGACGTGCTCCCCCTTCACGAGGGCTGCGGCTTTCCCCTCCCGGACGAAGCGCTCGACCGCGGTCTTCTCGTTGCTCGTCGCGAGCACCTTGATCGCGACGGTCTGTTCGAGCTCGAGGTGGAACGCCGAGAAGACGATTCCCATCCCCCCTCGTCCGACGACGTTCGTGATCCGATACTTCCCCTCGACGATGTCGCCGGGTGCGATCGGGTCTGTGGAAGCGGAGGCAGTCACGGCGCCGGCCCAGTGTACAGCCGTGTCACCCACCACACCAGCTTCGTAGGGCCACGGAACGGCGCTGGGCGCCGAGAGGGCAAGACATGCCGTGAAGGCGCGATCTTGACCCATATAGGCGTGGTGTTGGTGAGCCCTGACCACTTGCCGTTCCACGTCGCCGTTCGGGTTCGAGCACGAGGATCTCCGACGGACCGCCATAACGTTCCGACGAGCCGTCGGATTGGGGGATCGCATCGTCGGCGCGTCGCGCAAGCCGAGATCGGGCACGGTCACCCGTCATCCGGGCTAGGATGGTCGCGTGAAGGTGCTGGTGGTCGACGCAGAGGGGGGCCCGCTCCTCACGCTCGCACAGGACCAGCTCGAGCTCTTCGAGGTCGAGCACGTGGTCGGTACGGAGACCAGTCTCCGCGCCGCGTTCGCGAAGAAGGACTTCGACGCGGTCGTCGTCTCCCAGGCCATGAGCGGGCTGGCGCTCGGTCGCCCCCCCGAGCTCCTCGGCGAGCTCGGCGTCGTCGCGCCGTGCATCGTGGCGGGCCCCGAGTCGCTCTCGCGGGTGCGCACCATGCTCCGCGCGCTCGGCGAGCCCGTGCTCCCCGGCGGCGAGGACTTCCATCGCTGGGTCATGGAGTCCGGCAACGTCGGGGTGTGGGTCATCGACGAGCGCGCCTGCACGCGCTTCGTCAACGCGCGCCTCGCGCAGATGTTCCGCGTCCCGGCTGCGGAGATGCGCGGGCGCCCCGTCTTCGATTTCCTGGACGAGGACCAGCACGCGATCGTGCGCGAGAGCGCGGCCGGGTTCCGGGCCGGCAAGCAGAGCGTCGCTGAATACCCGTACCGCCGTCCCGACGGCACGCAGTTCGTCGCCCTGCTCGAGTCGACGCCGCTCTTCGACACGCAGGGGCACTTCGTGGGCGGCATCGCGATGGTCATCGACATCAGCGATTGGAAGGCGGCCGAGGCCGCGAGGCGCGCGAGCGACGCTCGCGTCGAGACGGTCGAGGCCCAGCTCCGCCAGTCGCAGAAGCTGGAAGCCGTGGGCCGCCTCGCGGGAGGAATCGCTCACGATTTCAACAACATGCTCTCCGTCATCCTCGGCTACGGAGACTCGCTGCTCCAGCGCGTGAAGGACGATCCCGAGGCGCGCGAGGACATCGAGGAGATCATCGCCGCCGGCCGCCGCGCCTCCGAGCTCACGCGCCAGCTCCTCCTCTTCAGCCGCCGCCACCTCGTACGCCTCGTGGTGGTCGATCTCGCCGAGCTGCTCGCCGGGATGGAGAAGATGCTCGAGCGCATGGTCGGCGAGGACGTCGAGACGATCTACGTCCCGTACCGTGGGGCCGAGCCGCCTCGCGTGCTCATCGACAAGAGCGGCATCGAGATGGTCATCTTGAACCTCGTCGTCAACGCGCGCGACGCGATGCCGAACGGCGGCCGGCTCACGATCGCGCTCCAGGACCACGGCGAGAACGTCGTTCTGCGCGTGCAGGACAGCGGCCACGGCATGGACGAGGCGACCGCGGCGCGCGCGTTCGATCCGTTCTTCACGACCAAGGCGCCGGGGAAAGGTACGGGGCTCGGCCTCTCCACCGCCTACGGCATCATCGAGCAGGCGGGCGGCTCGATCCGGGTCGACAGCCGGATGGGCGAGGGGACCGCCTTCGTCATCGAGCTCCCGCGCGCGGCGAAGGACGCCAAGTCGAGCGCTCCGCCGCCCGCCTCGACGGGGCGCGCGACCTCACGTGCGACCATCTTGCTCGTCGAGGACGAAGATCAGGTCCGCGCCGTCGCGCGGCGGGCGCTGGAGAAGCACGGCCATCGCGTCATCGAGGCGGCCTCGCCGCTCGAGGCCCTCGAATGGGAGCGCGCGCTGACGGAAGGCGAGGACTTCGATCTGCTCCTCACGGACGTGATCATGCCGCAGATGAGCGGCGCCGAGCTCGCGCGACGTCTCCTCGAGCTGCGGCCCACGCTCAAGGTCGTCTTCATGAGCGGCTACACGGACGACCACCTGTCCGCGCACGGCGTCACCAGCGCTTCCATGTCGTATCTCCAGAAGCCCTTCACCCCCGCGGACCTTTCACGCAAGGTCCGCGAGGTGCTCGAGAGCGGCGACGCGCCCGAAGGCCGCTGACTACTTCGGGCCCGTCAGCTTGCAGGCCGAGTCGCACGACAGGCTGCCGTCGCACTGCTCGCCGCGGCTCGACTGGACGCGGCCGTCACCGCAGTAAGGCGCGAAGGTGCACGCCTGCGTGCAGATGCCCAGACCGTACGCGGTCGCGACGGGCTGGTTGCTCTCCTTGTTGTCGCACTGCTCCGGTCCGTTCTTGATGCCGTCACCGCAGTAGCCCGCGACCTTGCAGTTGCTCGTGCAGCCGCCGTAGCTGCCGTCGTTGACGCCGTTGTCACAGTCCTCGGTCGGATCCTTCACACCGTTGCCGCACGTGTTGTGGCAGTGCGCGTCGCACGAGTCGCCGAGCTTGCCGTTGTTCGCGCCGTGGTCGCACTGCTCGCCCGGGTTCACCGTGTTGTTGCCGCAGGTGATGTTCGGGATGAACGACTTGCAGTCCGCCGCGCACGAGCCCGGCGTGCCGTCGTTCTTGCCGTCGTCGCACACCTCGCCGAACGCACCGTCGACCGCCTTGTCCCCGCATTTCGGCGCGGGGAGGCAGCGGTTACTGCACTTGCCGGCGCCGTAGTTGGTGGCGAGGTTCTGCGCTGTGCCGTCGTCGCAGATCTCGGCGCCGTTGACGGCGGCGTCACCGCAGTAGGGCGCGAGCGAGCAGTCGGACTTGCACGTGCCGTAGCTGCCGTCGTTCTTGCCGTCGTCGCATTGCTCGGTGCCGTTGGAGATTCCGTCGCCGCAGCGCGGGCCGAGCGTGCAGTTCGGGTTGCACTTGCCGTAGCCGCCCGTGTTCGCGGCGGCGCCGTCGTCGCACTCCTCGCCCGCCTGCTTCACGCCGTCGCCGCAGCGAAGCGTGCAGTCGGCCTTGCAGCTGTCCGCGCTCGCTCCGTTGTTGATGCCGTGGTCGCACTCCTCGGGGCCGTTCTTGATGTTGTCGCCGCACCGCGGGCCGAGCGTGCACGTGCCCGAGCATTTGCCGTACGCGCCGGTGTTGTTCACGGTGCCATCGTCGCAGCTCTCGCCGTTCGAGACGGTGCCGTCGCCACAGTACGGCGCGAACTTGCAGCCAGGGCCGCACACCTTCGACTGACCGCCGTACGTCGTCTGATTCACGGCGTCGTCGCACTGCTCGGGCGGCGTGGTCGTCGTCTTGTC
Source organism: Labilithrix sp. (assembly GCA_046351255.1). Lineage (GTDB taxonomy): Bacteria > Myxococcota_A > Polyangia > Polyangiales > Polyangiaceae > Labilithrix. The sequence continues at coordinate 374,990 of JAXLYU010000013.1, read as the reverse complement.
GCCGCAGAAGAGCCCGCGCGCCTTGCAGCCCGGCATGCAGCCGCCGTAGCTGCCGTCGTTCTTGCCGTCGTCGCAGACCTCGTCGCTCGCGATGATGCCGTCGCCGCAGGTCGACTGGCACGTCGACTTCGGCTTGTTGAAGCCGCGCAGCGTGATCTTGAAGTTCGAGCCGCACTCGTTGCGCTCGGCCTGGAACATGGCGACCTCGTAGATGCCGCCCTTCGTCATCTTGAGGTCGACGTCGCCGTTCCCGAGGGAAGAGGTGTACGCGCCGTGGCCGTTGGCGAGGTCGAGCGTGACCGTGCCGCCGATCGGGGTGTGGAGTCCGCCGAGATCGAGCGCGAGGTGACCGTTGATGAAGACCCACGTGTCGTCGTCACCCGAGAACGAGAACTGCTCCCCGCCCTGGTACTCGAAGAAGAAGTGCGTCTCCGTCGTCCATGACGTGTTGCGGAGGGGGCTGCACCCGGGCGAGCGCCGCTCCTTGCCGGCCGCGACCTGCCCGCCGGTGCCGACGGGATCGAAGAACGTCGGGTTGGAGGTCGCGTTCGGGTTCTGCGTCGAGTCCTGGCTGTCCCACACGTACGCGCCGCCGCTCTGCTTCAGCGGGAGCACGTAGATCGACTTCACGTTCTTCGCGTTGTCCGTGTACCACTCGGCGAAGTTCGCCGCGGTCGTGAAGTTCGTCTGCCCCGCGTTCGGCTTGTTGTACGCGACGTTCTGCGTGCAGTCGTTGCCCGGGCAGTTGGGCACCATGCGGCCGTTCGCGTCGAGATCGGGCAGCACGATGCCACGCACGGGGAAGGCGCCCTTCTGGTTGAAGTCGACGTGGGGCGTCGCGCCGTTGATCTGGTTGCCCTGTCCGATGAAGTCGCGCACGAGAAGCGGCAGGTCGATCGTCGCCGGCGGCGCGCCGACGACGTCGGTGCACGCGAAGCCCACCTCGACCTTGCAGTCGCTCGAGCAGCCGTCGCCCGAGAACGTGTTGCCGTCGTCGCACTCTTCCCCTGCGAAGCGCTGGCCGTCGCCGCACTTCGCGACGCAGACGCCGTTCGTGCACGAGGGCTCCTTCACGCACTTGTAGCAGCCGTCGAACGGGAAGTCGGTCTGCCCCGCGAGCGTGTCATCGCACTGCTCGGAGCCCTCCGCGGTGTGATCGCCGCACGTGGTGAGGTGACAGGAAGTCTTCTTGTTGACGTCCTCCGCGCACGCGTACTTCGGATCGATCTTGCAGTTCGCGTCGCAGCCCGGCGTGTTCGTGGCCGGCGTGACGATGAAGCCGTCGTCGCATTGCTCGTTGCCGGCCTTGATCCCGTCGCCGCACTGCTGCGCGATGCAATTGGCGCCCGCGCTCGGGCACTGCCAGCCCGGCTCGACGGTGCACGTCGACGAGCAGCCGTCGCCCGAGACGGTCTTGCCGTCGTCGCACGTCTCCGCGCCGGTGACCTTGCTGTCACCGCAGACGACGGTCGACACGCACGGCTTGCCCGCCTCGGGGCACACGTAGTTCGGCTCCAGCTTGCAGCCCGGCGTACAGCCGTCGTTCGGCTTCGTGTCGCCGTCGTCGCACTCCTCGAGCAGATCGAGGTTCACCTTGCCGTCGCCGCAGAACGCGATCTTCGTGCAGAGCTTGCCGACGTCGGGGCAGGTGTAGCCCGCCTCGACGACGCACGACTTCGAGCAGCCGTCGTTGTCCGCGCCGTTGCCGTCGTCGCACTGTTCGACGCCGGTCAGGATCGCGTCGCCGCAAATGAAGGGGACCTTCACGCACGGTCCGCCGGTGGCCGGGCAGTTGTAGCCGGCCTCGACCTGCGTGCAGTCGGCGGAGCAGCCGTCGGTCCCGCTCGTGTTCGAGTCGTCGCAGATCTCGCCCGGGTCGACCTTGCCGTTGCCGCAGATCCAGATCTTCGTACAGGCGTTGCCCGGCGCGGGGCACGCGAAGCCCGGCTCGAGCTTGCAGAACGCGGAGCAGCCGTCGCCCGTCGTGCCATTGCCGTCGTCGCACTCCTCGCCCTTCGCCGCCTGGAGCCGGCCGTCGGAGCAGTACTCGAGGACCTGGCAGAGCTCGCCTGGCTGCGGGCACGTGTAGCCGACCTCGAGCTTGCAGTCCGTGCTGCAGCCGTCGCCCGCGGTCGTGTTCTTGTCGTCGCACTCCTCGCCGAAGTTCACCGCGCCGTCGCCACATGCGGGCTTCGGGTTCTCGGTGCAGAGCTGGCCCGGCGTCGTGCACGAGTAGCCGGGCTCTACGTCGCAGCCCTTCGAGCAGCCGTCGGCGTCGTTCTTGTTGCCGTCGTCGCAGGACTCGTTGCCCTGGATCTTCCCATCGCCGCAGCTCTGCGCGATCGTGTAGACGCAGTCCTTGCCCGGCGTCGGACAGACGTAGCCTGGCTCCGTCGTGCACGTGCCGGAGCATCCGTCGCCCGGCTTGCCGTTCGCGTCGTCGCAGGTCTCGCTCCCGTCGATGCGACCGTCGCCGCAGACCGACGTCGGGGTGATCACGCAGATGTCGTTCTTGCAGCCGCCGTCGCTGTCGTCGTCGTCGTCACCAGCCGGCGCCTGGCCGTCGCCGGAGGGAAGGAACCCGCTCGTCGGTGTCTGGCTGCTGCTGCCGTCAGGGCCGCCGTCCGTCGAGACGAACGTGGAGCCGCCGGAGTCACCACACGCTCCGATGGCGAGGGCGACGAGACCAAGGACGAACGCGATCGAGTACGGGCGGTAAGACATCGAAGTCCTCGTTCTCGGACAAAGGTCCAACCTTCACCCTTACCAAAGTCCCGCGCACAAAACACCGGCGCCCCGCCGGTCTTCACCAGGCGGGGCGCCGCGTCCTCACCACACGTGGCTCACCACACGTGGCTCACCACACGTGGGCGACGTGGGCGGGTGTCAGGAGGGCTGCTTCACGATACGCAGGTACGGCTTCGGCTGCTTGAACCCGTCCGGATAGATCTTCTTCGCCTCGTCGTCGCTCACCGAGCCCGCGATGATGACGTCCTCGCCGTTCTTCCAGTTCACCGGCGTCGCGACCTTGTGCTTCGCGGTGAGCTGGATCGAGTCGAGGACGCGGAGGATCTCGTCGAAGTTACGACCCGTCGTCATCGGGTACGTGAGCGTCAGCTTGATCTTCTTGTCCGGGCCGATGACGAACACGGTGCGGACGGTCGCGTTCGTGGCGGCGGTGCGGCCCTCGCTCGAGCCCGCCTCTTCGGCGGGGAGCATGTTGTAGAGCTTCGCCACCGCGAGATCGCTGTCGCCGATCATCGGGTAGTTCACCTTTGCGCCCTGCGTCTCCTCGATGTCCTTCGCCCACTTCTCGTGGTTGTCGACGGGATCGACGCTGAGGCCGATGATCTTCGTGTTGCGCTTCTTGAACTCGGGCTCGAGCTTCGCCATGTAGCCGAGCTCGGTCGTGCAAACGGGCGTGAAGTCCTTGGGGTGTGAGAAGAGGATGGCGTAGCCGTCACCGATCCACTCGTGGAAGTCGATGTCACCCTGCGTCGTCTTGGCCTTGAAGTTGGGGGCTACGTCGTTGATGCGAAGGTTGGACATACCGAGGCTCCTGTCTTGTTTAGTGGATACGTGTCTACTTCTGCGGAGGGGCGTCGTCAACGATGGCGCCGTGGCGGAGCGTGATCATCCGGTCGGCGAAGTCCCTCACCACCGCGACCTCATGCGTCACCAGGATCATCGTGGCCCCTTGTTTTGCGAGGTCGCGTAGCACCTTCACGACCTCGACCTTGCGCTCCGGGTCGAGGGCGCTCGTCGGCTCGTCGAGGAGGAGGGCCTCCGGATCCATCGCCAGCGCCCGGGCGATCGCCACCCGTTGCTGCTCGCCGCCGCTCATCTCGCGGGGGAACGCGTCGCGACGGTGGGAGAGGCCGACCTGCTCGAGGAGCGCCTCCGCGCGAGCGCGTGCTTCGGCCACGGGCGTCTTCTTCACGTGGGTCGGTGCTTCCATCACGTTCTTCAGCGCCGTCATGTGCGAGAAGAGCCCGTAGTGCTGGAAGACCATGCCCGCCTTCAGGCGCACCGCGCGGAGGGACGCCTTGTCGCCGAGCCCAGGGCCCCGCTCGATGCCGGCGACCACGATGCGGCCGGCGTCGAACGTCTCGAGGCCGTTGATGCAGCGAAGGAGCGTCGACTTGCCGCCGCCGGACGGGCCCACGAGCGTCGTCACCTTGCCCTTCTCGAAGTCGAGGCTGATGCCCTTGAGGATGGGCCGGCCGTCGAACGCCTTCTCGAGCGCGCGGATGGTGATCACGTCGCTCCCTCCTCGGCCTCGCGCTCGCCTTCGAGCTTCTTCTCGAGGCGACGCGAGACGATCCCGAGCGGGTAGCTCATGGAGAAATAGAGCAGCGCGCACAGGAGCCCGGGCGGCACCCACGTGCGAATGTCGACCGCGGTGATCGTCATCTGCTTCGTGAGCTCGACGACTGTGATGACGCTCACCAGAGAGCTGTCCTTGAGGAGGGCGATGAAGTCGTTGGTCACGTTCGGGATCGCGTGTCTCAACGCCTGCGGGACGATGACCCGTCGCAACGCGAGCCGCGTCGACATGCCGAGCGCGAGCGCCGCCTCGAGCTGCGCCTTCGGCACCGCCTGCATGCCCGCGCGATACACCTCCGCCTCGTAGGCGGCGTAGTTCATGCCGAGGCCGATGATGGCAGCCGACAGCGCGCCGAGCTTCATCACCGGCGCGAGGCCGTAATAGAGGAGGTAGAGCTGAAGGAGCACCGGCGTCCCGCGATAGACCTCGACGTACGCGCCGGCGAGCCGTGCCAGCGGGCCGCTCCCGAACATGCGCGCGAGGGCGAGCGAGAGCCCGAGCGGGATCGCCAGCATCATCGCGAGCGTCGAGACGAAGAGCGTCACCGCCGCGCCTTTGAGGAAGAGGACGACGTGCCCTCTGCCCATGGGCGGCGGAGGCGGCGGCTCGCCGAGCATCTTCGACTGATCCTCGGCGGTCCAGCTCTGCACCCTCGGCTGCCGATCGTTCCAGAGGCGATTCTTCTCGAGGATCGCCTTCAGCTCGCCGCGCGCCTCGATCTTCGCGAGCGCGTCGTCGACCGCCGCGTGGAGGTCGGGCTCCACGGGACGGACCGCGATGGAGTAGTAGCCCACGCGGAGATCGCCGACGACCTTGAGCTGCGGCTTCGGCTCGCCGTAGCGCGTCGCGATGATGTCATCGAGGAGGACGGCGTCGGTCCGGCCGTTGACGAGATCGGCGTAGGGCTCTTCCGTGCCGTCGTAGACGACGGGCTCCGTCGTCGTGCGGAGCATCTCGAACGCGAGGCTGTTCGACAGCGTGCCGACCTTCTTGCCCTTCAGCAGCGAGAGGTCCGGCTTCACCGAGTCGTCCTCGACGCGGCACATGAGCCGCTCCGCGAACGCGTAATATGGCCGCGTGAAGAGGACGCGGCCGATGCGACTGTCGGTCACCTCGAGGCCGTTCAAGATGATGTCGAAGGAGCCGCGCTCGAGCGAAGGCACCAGGTTCGACCAGTCGTTCTGGACGAACTCCGCCTTCACTCCGAGCTCCTGCGCGATCGCGTCCGCGATCTCGACCTCGAAGCCGATCATGTGACCGGGCTTCTTGGGGTCGTCGTATGCGTAGGGCTCGCCACCTTGAATGTCTCCGCCCCACCGCAGCACCCCCGCGTTCTTGACCCGCGTGAGGCCTCCCGTCGTCGCCCTTCCGCCACAGGCGAGGAGGCAGGCGATGCACACGAGCGTCGCGAATACGACCTGGGACCAGCGCACGGCGCGATGCTACGCGCAAAAACCGGCGGAGAGCCCGCTCTGAACGAGCGTCTGTTTCGACCGAGATCGGGGTCGGGGGAGCGCGCGCCCGAGCGCCAGGCGCGCCGACGCGCTGCCCGATCGTGAATCACGTATGAAGTTCTCTTCACGGTGCCGTTGCAAGGCGCGACGATTATCGTGATCTCGACAAAAACCGCCTGCACGGGCCGAGGTCGAGACCTAGTGTCCTAGTGCGTGCTTCGTCACCGGGGTGGTGCTGCGTTCGCGTTCGTTCTCGTCGTGGCGACGGGCCGCGAGGCGCGTGCCGACTGGGATTTCCAGATCGGCGCGATGGCGGGCGGCGGCTGGCTCCGCGAGACGCCGGACCTCGAGTCGGACGCGGTCAGCCTCGACTCGCGTCGCATCGGCGAGGGACGCCTGCGCTCGCGTGGCGGGATCGCGATGCTGGGCATCGGCTCCGACGCGGAGCTCACGATCGACGACCGCTGGAAGATCCCGGTGGGCGGGGCGCAGCTCTGGTGGGCGACGGGCCGTTACGACTCCGTGAACACCTCGTTCGATGGATCCATCGCGCAGCAGAAGCCGTGGACCGCGTACCGGATCGACCTGCTCTTCCCGGGCGTCGGTCGTCGCATCAAGCTCCGCCGCAACATGGTGAGCTTCGCGGTCCGCACGGGCGCGAGCCGTATGCGGATGGACGGCACCGTCGCGTCGGGCACCACGAGCACGGACCTCGAGCTGACGAAGTGGACCTTCCTCGCGCAGATCGAGGTCGAAGGCTGTCGCCGGCTCGATCCGACGACGCGCATCTGCCTGCAGATCGCGCCTCGGCTCTACGAGCACTCGTTCTTGAACGGACTATCGATCGGTTTCCGAATGGAGTGGGGACGATGAGGTATCTGATTCCTGGCCTGATGTTCGCCGCTGCGCTCGTCGCGTGCGCGAGCGACTCGCACGAATCGAAGGACGCGATCGGGCTCGGCGCGGAGAGCGCGCTCCCCCTGCGGCGGAGCTCGATCGTGATCGACGGATGCGGCGTCGACGCCTGGCAGCGCTCCACCCTCGCCAACCCGAGCACGCGCAAGGTCGTGAACGGCGGAGACCTCATCTTCCTCTGCCTCGTCCCGCAGGCGGACGGCTCGATCGGTCCGCGAGACGACAGCGCCCGCGCCCGCATCAAGGCGAACGCGGCCGATCTCCACTCGCTGGGCTACCGCGTGCACCTCGCGCTCTCGTTCACCGACGAGACGGGCGAGGTCTACGACGGCCAGCAGACGGCGAGGTTCCTCGCGCAGCCGGCGTGGCGCGCGCGGCTGCTCGAGACGCTCCCGGATCACCTCGACGGCATCGACGGCATCGAGCTCGATCTCCTGAACCTCCCGAACCTCGCACAGCGCGACGTGACGCAGCTCGTGAGCGCGATCGACGTCGCGATCCGGCCGGCGCGCAAGCTCGGGATCTTCGTGCCACCATCGATCTCGAACCCGAGCGATCTCCCGGGCGGCGACGCGATCTCGCGGCTCGACGTGGCCCCTCACGTCGACCGCATGCGCATCATGACGCTCGACTACGCGGACGACTATCAGTATCCCGGGCCGACGATCGATCCCGGCTGGGCGGTCGACGCGGTGCGCCTCGCGTCGACGGCGGGGCGCCCGCTCGACATCTCGTATCCGCTCTACGGAAACGACTTCGGACCGGGTGGCCTCCGCGCCGTCACTTACGCCGACGCCATCGCCACGCGCGCTCCGATCCTTCGCGGCCCGACCGGCGCGCCGTTCGTCTCGTGGACCGGCTGGAACGGGGAGGCGCACCAGACCTGGTTCGACGACGCGGAGTCGACGGGCCTCGCGCTCGGCGGATGGGCGCCGCCGGTGCTCGGCGAGGACGTGGGCGTCCTCTTCTACGGCCTCGGCGCGGAAGACCCGACGCTCTGGGATCGCCTCGCCTCGAGGATGCCTTGATCGCGGTTCAGCCCCTGAGGTCGGCGGATCCGCTCTCGTTGCCCGGTCTGCAGGACGAGCTCGTGCATCGCTGGTTCGTCTGGGACGCCTGGACGGCAGGGAAGCGCCGCGTCGACCTTCATCCCTTCGTGCTGTCGCCGGAGGCGCAGGCGAGCGCGATCGCGACCGCGAAGCACGCCTGGGAGCTCGTGAAGGACGCGGGCGATCGGCACGAGGCGGCGCACTACCGGCTGCATCCCGACGTCGAGCGCCTCGCCGCGCTCGCGCGGGACCGCACCGCGATGGTACGGGTCGATCTCCTTCTCCAGTTCGACGGCACGTGGGTCGCGTGCGAGGTGAACGCCGACTGCCCGGGCGGGTACAACGAGACGATCGCGCTGCCGCGCCTCGCGCGCATGGCGGGGGCACAGGGGATCGAGCCGCCGAATCCGGCCGCCCTCCTCGCGGATCGCCTGGTGGGGCTCTCGCGCGGTGCACCGGTCGCGCTCATGTATGCGACGGGTTATGCCGAGGATCTGCAGGTCTGCGCGCTCCTCGAGCGGCTCATCCGCGAGCGAGGAGGGGAGGCGATCCGAATCTCGCCCGCCATGCTCGCGGCGTGTGGCCCCCACGGAGAGGACGTCGGCGTTCGCGGCCGCCCGGTGCATGCGCTCTACCGCTTCTACCCGCTCGAATACATGGCCGGTCAGAAGAACCTCGACGCGATCGCGCGCGCGACGGCGAGCGGCTCGCTCACGAGCGTCTCCTCGTTCGCGTCCATCTACGCGCAGTCGAAGCTCGCGATGGCGCGGGCGTTCGTGCACGACGCGCGCGCGGAGGACGCCTTCCCCGAGACCCATGCGTTCGGCGGGATGAACCCCATGCAGCTCATCGCGGAGCGCGCGGACTGGGTCGTGAAGCGCGACCTCTCGCGCGTCGGCGATCACGTCTACGTCGGTGCGCTCATGGACGACGACGACTGGGGCGAGGTCATCGACGAGATCGCCTCGGTGCCGGATCAGACGTGGATCGCGCAGCGCTTCGTTCCGCAGCGCACCGTCGCGACGCCCGCCGGTGAGCGCTACCTCACGCTCGGCGTCTACCTCCTCGACGGCGCGTTCGCCGGCTATTTCGCGCGCTTCTCCGAGTCCTCACACTGCTCGCACGACGCCCTCGTCCTCCCGGTGTTCGGGTGAAGCGAGCGCGGAGCTTGGCGGAGGGCTCGTGGGGTATGGGGCGAAGCCCCATCCCGAAGCGACTCGGGCTCCTCTTTCCCGTCGCGCTGCTCGGCTGCCAGCTACGGCCCTGGACGCCCTCCGTCAGCGTCGCGTTCTGGGCGGAGGACGTCCCGGCCTCGCGTGACACGAACGTCCCTTCGTCGAACGAGCTCGCGCAGCGCTGGCAGATCGCCCCCGCGAGCCCGTGGTCTCGCTATTACAAGGGCACGCTGGTGTCGGCCGTGGAACCGATGGGCGGACACGCCGAGCTGCCCGACGTGCACGAGCTCGAGGTGATCGAGGAGGCGAGCAAGGCGGCCGCGAACGTGGGGCGGAACGGGATGCCCGCGGGCACGATGTGGATGCTCGATCTGCGCGGCGCCGCGTCGTGCGCGTTCGCGTCTGCGCTGAGCCGCAGCACGAGCGAGCCGGTCGCGCCCGTGCTCACGTTCAACAACTGGCCCGCGAGCACGAGCCTCGTGCCGGCCGAGGAGACGCTCGCCGGTCTCGTCGCGTTCCCGCCGCGGCTCCCGCCCCCGGAGGTCAACCAGATCGCGAACGCGCATCCGGTCTTCCTCCTCGACTCGTGGCGGCTCGCGTATCGCTTCGACGAGGTCGACGACGGCGTCTACGACAACCGCTACATGCTGACCCCGAACGACCTGCCCGACGTGAACGTGCTCCGGGATCAGGGCATCACGAAGGTCGTCTACGTGGTCGAGGATCTCGACGACGCGGAGGTCGAGGAGGACGATCTCTACGAGAGCTTCCGCTCGTGGCAGGCGGCGGGCATCACCATCTTCTTCGTCGATCTCGCCTTCCTCCAGAAGACGAACATCACGAGCGACGTCGACTGGACGGCGCGCCTCATCTCCGAGCGATACTGGTCGCGCGAGCGGTGGACGCTCGTGGACGACCCCGTCTTCTACGGCCGCGCCCGCGCGGGCTTCGGGCTGTCGTACGGCCGGCCGTTCATCTCGCCCGGCTACCGCGGGTGGGGCCGTAGCCATGGCGGCGGCTCGGGCGGCTCGGGCGGCTAGGCGTATGCGGCGAAATGCGCGGCGGAGTCGAGGACGATGCGGTAGCGCGTGATGCGTCCGCGATCGTCGAGCGTGAACCACATCGCCTGGATGCCTTTCACGCGCTTGCCCGTGGTCTTCGACGTGAAGTCGACCTCGACCATCGTGGCCACCTCGTGGCCCTGCGCCGCGACCACACGGGGGACGAAGGCGTGGAAGTCCATCGTCTTCATCACGCCATCGAAGTACTCGAGGACCCTCTGGCGGCCCTTGCCGGCCTTCAGCCAGGCGAGCACGGCAGGGGGCTCTCCGTCGTAGCCCCAGTCGACGTCTTCGGCGGTGGTCTCGACGATGGTGGCGATGTCGCCCTTTCCGAAGGCGGCGTAGATGGCGTGGATGCGGTCGGCGTTGTTCATGGGCTCAGCTTGGCCCGGGCCTCATTTCCCCGCGATGCGCATACCGGCTCATGCACCGGCGTTCAGTGGCTCGAGGAGGCCGTGCTCCGCGGCGAAGAGCGCGGCGCCGGCGCGGCTCGAGAGCCCGAGCTTGTCGTAGACGTTCGCGACGTGCTTCTGCGCCGTGCGCGGGCTCATGTCGAGGAGCGAGCCGATCTCGGCGTTCGTGCGGCCGATCGCGACGAGCCGCAGCACCTCGACCTCGCGATCGGTGAGCCCGCGCGGGACGGGGCCACGCCTCGCGGGCGCGTGGCCCGCAGCGTCGAGCACGGCGCGCGTGGCGGTGGGGCAGAGGCGTCCGCTCTTCGCCATGTCGCCGACGATGCGCTCCGCTTCCGCCGCGGAGTACGCCGGCCGCTGCGCGCGAGGCTCGCGGAGCGCGTGGTAGACGTCGGCCGCCATCACGATCCGGGCGGGCAGGGGAAGCGCCGCGGGCCCGGCGGCGCGCGGGTAGCCTTCGCCGCCGCCGTACTCGTGCGCCGCGCACGCGAGATCCGCGATGGCCGTGAGCGAGGGCGCGGCGCGCAGCACGAGCGACGTGTGCGCTGAGTGCCCGCGCACGCGCTCGCGCTCCCACGCCGTGAGGGCGGCCGGCTTGTCGAGGATGCCGGTGGGGACGGCGAGGTTCCCCAGATCGTGCAGCAAGGCGGCGATCACGGCGTCCTCGGTGTGCCCTTCGGTTCGCTCGACGAGCGCGGCCACGCCCGTGGAATGACCCGGCGTGAAATAGGACTTCAGGTCGACGACGTGCGCGTACGCGCGCGCGACGCGGCAGAGGCCGGCGCGGTCGATGCCTCGCTCGGCGCCTTCCGCCGCGAGGAACGTCTCGAAGATGGACGGCGCGTCGAGCGGCGCGAGGAGGCCGCGCGCGTCCCGCGCGAAGAGGTCGGCGAGGCGCGGGTCGAGCTGCCCGCCGCGCCGGGCGCGCACGTGCTCCACCGCGGAGTCGACGCCTCCCTCGCAGAAGAAGAGCTCCGCGACGTCGGCCACGTCCGCGATGCGCGCGGGGAGCGGGATCTCCTCGCCACGGGCCGCGCGCCGCGGGCCGCGTCCGTCCCAGCGCTCCTCGCGGAGATCCAGCGCGCGCGCGACCTCGGGCCCGAGGTCGAAGGCCTCGACGAGGTGCGCGCCGACCTCGCACTGCGCCACCGCGTGCTCGAGCGGCGCGCCCGGATTTCCGAGGAGCCGCGCGAGCGCGCTGACGCGTCGCACGATCGGCGTGCCCTTCGCGATGCTCGGCAGGGCGCGGAACGCGAAGTCCTTGAAGCTGCCGAAGTCGACCTTGGCGAGCGTGGCGCGGAGCGCGAGATCCTCGCCGGCGGAGTAGTGGCGAGCCTCCTCCGGCGCGAAGCCGACGCATCCGAGGAACCGCACCACCGACGACCAGTACGCGGCGGTGCGCTCGGCCGCGGACGCGCCCGCCGCCTCCGCGATGCCGACCGCGAGCACCGCCGAGCGCATGGCCTTCTCCATGCGAAAGCCGTCCGCGAGGTCGGTCCCGAGCGAGAGCGCCCCCAGCACCTCCGCCAAGCGAATGCTCACGCGGCCAGTATCGCTCTACATCTTGGTGTAGGTCACGCTGAGGAGGAGCGAGGTCGAGTAGAGGGTGATCGACGTCGGGGTCGCGGTGAGGCTCGTGGTGTGGAGCTCGTCGTTCGCGGGGGCGTCGGAGCAGAGCGGCGGACTGTCCTGCGGAAGACCGGTCGGTCCGAGGAGGTACGTCTTGTTGCGATGCGGCTTGCCCGCGTTGTCGCTCACGAACTGCACCACGTTCCCGCAGACCACGAGGGTCTGGTTCAAGCTCGCCACGACGCCGATGGCGGGCGATCCGGTGTAGGCCTTCAGCTCCGTGAGCACGTAGCGGCCGTCGGCGGGGGTGCCGCCGGTCCCCGTGGGGATGGTCGTGCCCGTCGCGACGAGCGCGACGTCGGTGCCGATGTTCGTGAGGTTGTTGCACGCCGCGCCGCCGTCGAGCACGGGGCCACATGTGAAGCTCGCGTCGCTCGCGTCCTTCGCGTCGGGCGCGGCATCGACCGGGCCGGCGTCGGCGTCGGCGTCGGCCGAGGCGTCCGGCGTCGAGCTGTCCGTGCCCGTATCCGTCCCGGTGTCGGCGACGAACTGATCAGCCGTGCTCGTGTCCGGCGTCGCGTCGCTCGGCGTCGCGACGTCGCCGACGTTGCCGTCCTTCGACGAGCTGTCCGCCGCGCCCGACGAGCTTCCGTCGGGCGAGGCGTCCTTCGTGACCGACGCGTCCTCACCCACCGGCGTGGCGTCGTCGTCATCCGAGCAGGCGGCGATACCGATGAGCGTGAGGCCCAGGACAAACGCCTGGACGATGACCTTGCGGCCACGATGAAGGTTCCCCATGGCCGCATGGCGTATCAGCTTTTCGCAGCCATCGATGCCTAACCGCGACGATGACGCCGATCGCCAGGCTTGTAAGTGCTCGAAATGACGAGGGGCCCATGGCTCCGGAGGCTCTTCGCGCCGCCTCGCGCCTCTTCGTGCATGCCGTCGTGATCGATCTCCGGGTGAGCGGCCAATACCTCGTCGAAGCCGATGGACGTCGCGGTCGAGGATTGGCAGGAACAGCGGATGGCGACCGACCCGATGCGCATCCGGTCGCTGGTCAGCGCTCACCATTCGCGCATCTGGGCGCTCTTGCGGCGGCTCGGCGTGCCGGTGGCCTCGCTCGACGATGCGGCGCAGCAGGTGTTCATCGTCGCGTCGAGGAAGCTCGACGGCATCGAGCCCGAGCGAGAGCGGCAGTACCTTCAAGGCATCGCGGTTCGCGTGGCGTCCGACCAGCGCCGCTCCGACAGGCGGCGCGAGGCGCGCGTGCTCCCGGCGGAGCCCGGGCCGCCCGCGCCGGACGAGCTGCTCGATCGCGCTCGTGCCCGAGCGGTGCTGGACGAGGTCCTCGACGCGATGCCGTTCGATCTGCGCGTCCCGTTCGTTCTCTTCGAGCTCGACGAGCTCACCATTCCACGGATCGCGAGCATCCTCGAGGTGCCCGAAGGTACGGCGTCGTCGCGGCTGAGGCGCGCCCGCGAAGAGTTTCGACGGCTGGCGGCAGAGCGAAAGGAGGCCATGAAATGAAGCGCTTGATCGAAGAAGACGCGACCGACTTCGAGCGCCTCCTCCTCCGCTCCGCCGAGCTCGATGTCGCCCCCGAGGGCGCCGCGGAGCGCCTCCTCGACGCGTCCTTCGGGATCGATCGCCTCGAGGACGCCTCCGTCGTGCCGCTCCACGCGGCGAAGCGTGGGGTGCCCGCCGCCGTCTGGCTCCTCGTCGCCTGCTTCGTCGGCGTCGCGGTCGTCGTCGTCGCTCGGCAGCGTCATCCTGACGTGACGCCGATCGTCCAGGACTCGCCGCGCGTGGCGCCGACGATCGAGCCCACACCGGTCCCGTCGGGGACGCCGGCGGCGGAGATGCCGCTGCCCGCGTCGCCACCGCCGACCGTCTCGGTGGTCCAGCGGGCGCCGTCGAAGCCCGCGCCGCCGGCTCCGTCCGTACCCGCGCCCGCGCTCTCGACGTTGCTTCGTCAGGCCTCCGCGGCGAGCGGAACGAGCGTGGCCGACGCCCCGTTCGATCGCGGCGCGGCGGCCGCGGCGCTGAAGGGCGTGTCGATCGATGCCTGCCGCGGGCTCGCGGGCCCTTCGGGCGCTGGCCACGTGGTCGTCACGTTCGGGCCGAGCGGCGCTGCGGACAGCGCCGTCGTCGATGCGCCGTTCGCGGGAACGGAGCGCGGCGCGTGCGTCGCCGCGATGTATGCCGCCGTTCGCGTCCCACCGTTCACCGGGAGCCCCGTCCGGGTCGGGAAGAGCTTCGTCCTGCAATAGGCCGCGCGCGTCTGCGAAACCGTCCTATCCTTTGAGGCGTACCCAGAACCGCCATGAAGAAGACGGATGCAGAATACAAGGCTGAGCTGACGCCCGAGCAGTTCCACGTGACGCGGCAATGCGGCACCGAGCGGGCGTTCACCGGGAAATACTGGGACTGCCACGACGACGGCACGTACCACTGCGTGTGCTGCGGGACCGAGCTCTTCCGTTCCGATGACAAGTTCGACTCCGGCAGCGGATGGCCGAGCTTCGTGCGCGCCGCGAACAACGAGAACATCCGCGAGCTCGAGGACGACTCTCACGGCATGACGCGCGTCGAGGTTCGCTGCAAACAGTGCGACGCGCACCTCGGCCACCTCTTCCCCGACGGTCCGCGCGATCGCGGCGGCATGCGGTACTGCATCAACTCCGCGTCGCTCGACCTGAAGAAGGCCTAGCAAATTCGCTAGCTAGTCCGTCGAGGCGTCGCCCTCGGGATCGCGCGCCGCGGGCGTGGTCTCGAGGAACGGCGCGAGCTCCGGCGAGGCGTATTCACAGCCCCACTCGCTGCCCGCGGTGCACGCCTGTTTCAGCAGGCGCTCGCCGCGGACGAGGTCCTTGTCGGCGATGAGGATGCCGAGGCCGGCGCAGGCGTCCTTGTCGCCGTGATCGCAGGCGGCCTCGAAGACCTTGATCGCGTCCTCGTGAGACTTCGGCTCGCGCGGATCGAGCTCGAGGATCGCCTTGATGACGCACGCGCGCTCGACGCCGCGATGGCAGGCGGGACCCGCCTGGAGGTAGACCGTCTTCGAGTCCTCGACCATGCCGATGCGGCTCACCTTGATCTTCGACCAGTCCGTCGCCGACCCCCGCGCCCACGGCTGCGCCGCGAAGAGCATGAAGCCGGCGAACGCGGCCGCGAAGGCGACGAGGCCGGCGTTCCGCTTCACGCGCATCGTGAGCGCGTAGGTGAAGAGCGCGCCCGTGATGAGGCCACCGAAGTGCCCGGCCTGGCTCATCGGCAGCGCGACGATGCCGATCACGGTCCAGAGCGCGATCTGCGCGACGGTGCTGCGGACGCCGCGATCGTTCACGAACATCGTCCACGTCGGAAGCTGCCGGTAACGGACGGTGAGCAAGGCGCCGATGATGCCGAACATGGCGCCGGAGGCGCCCGCGGTCACGGCGTCGGAGAAGACGACCACCGCCGCGCCGCCGCCGAGACCGGCGATGACGTAGAGGAGGAGAAAGCGCCAGGAGCCGAAGATGCGCTCGACGGGGATGCACCAGCTCCCGCCCGCCCACGTGTTCATCAGGAGGTGGCCCCACCCGATGTGCACGATCATGTAGCTCGCGATGCGCCAGTAGTCGCCGGCCCGGACGAGGGTGCTCTCCACCGCGCCGAAGCGGACGAGGATTTCGGTGCTGGAGCTCGAGCCGTGCTTCTCGATCCAGATGAAGTAGCCGACGTTCACGAGCGCGATCAGGAACGTGATCGGCGACGCCCGGACGCGCTGCGCGAGCGTGGGCCGGTCGCCGGGCTCGGGCGTCGGTGGCGGCACGCGGATGCGCGCGTGCCCGTTCGACCCGTTCATGGGACGTCGAAACGGAACGATCTTGCCGTCGTCACTCACACGGAACCGCCGCCGACCGGCAATACTTCCCGCGAGAAGTTGCGGGTCGTCTCGCCGGTGACGAGCACGTCGTCCTCGATGCGAATACCGCCGAGCGGGGCGAGCGCCTCGACCAGGCCCCAATCGACGAGCTTGCCGCGCTCGTCGCTCTTCAGCGGCGCGAGCAGCGTGTCGATGAAGTAGAGGCCGGGCTCGATCGTGAACACCTGACCGTCCGCGATCTTCGACGTGTTGCGGAGGAACGGGTTCTCCGCCTTCGGCTTCACGACCGCGCAGCCGACGTCGTGGACCTGGAGACCCAGCGAGTGGCCGAGGCCGTGCGGGTAGAAGATGCGGCTGATGCCCTTCGCGTCGATCTCCTCCACGGAGGCCTTCACGAGGCCCGCCTCCTTCAGGATCGCGCTCACCTGACGGTGCGACTCATCGTGCAGATCCTCGTAGAGCGCGCCGGCCTCGATGCGCGAGACGAGGTTCTGTTGCATCTTCTCCATGCCCGCGAGGAGCTCCCGGAACGAGCTCGCGCCCGCGCCCCCGCTCTTCACCCACGTGCGCGTGATGTCCGAGCAGTAGCCGAGGCACGTCGCGCCGGCGTCGACGAGGAGCGACTCCGCGCGCGACCGGTCCTTCTGGTAGCTGATGTGATGCAGGATCGACGCGTTGCGACCCATCGCGACGATGTTCTTGTACGGCGTCTCCGGATCGTCCTGCCGCGTGGTGCGGAGATAGAGGAGATGGAGATCGAGCTCGGCGTGATCGCCTTCCGCGAACGCCTTGCGCAGCGCCTCGTGGCCGAGCGCGGCGCGTCGGTTCGCCTCCGCGAGGCAGGCCACCTCGTAGGGCGTCTTCGTCGTGCGCAGGCGATCGAGCGCGTCGAGCAGCGCCTTCGCGTTCTGCCGCTCCTTCGGGATGCCGAGGCGATCGGCGTGGCCGGTGTCGTCGCCGATCCAGTGAATCGCCTTGCCCGGCGGCAGCGCCGGACGGTCCGCGTCGATCACGTCCATGTGCTGCTTGAACGCGACCGACTCGGGCGGGGCGGGGCGCTCCCAGAAGTCCTTCGACTCGGACCAGAAGAGGCGCGGCTTCTCGATCGGATCGACGAGGAGGAAGCACCCGCCTTCGTAGAGCGGCAGCCAGTGATGGAAGAAGGGCGTCGGCCGTACCGGCCAGTACTGGTCGTCGTAGGACACCTTCTTCAGCGCCGTCCCCGAGTGGATGAGGACGGCGTCGCATCCGACCTCGCGCATCGCGTCGGCATAGACCTTGCGCTGACGGACGATGTGGTCGGGATAGAGGGCTTCGATGGCGGCGAGATCCACGGCGTCAGCTTAGCACTGTCAGGCGGCGTCATTTGGATTCGGGCCGGAGCGACGCACCTTCCACGGCGCATGAAAAAGGCTCTTCCGCTTCTCTTGCTCCTCCTCTTCGTGGTGCGTCCAGCCCATGCCGGCGACGACTTCGACAACTTCCGGCCCGACGTCGTCTTCTGCGAGGACGCCGTCGGAAAGCTCGGCGAGTGCTGCCCGGCCTTCGCGGCGAGAGGCGTCGAGTGCACCTATTCCAGCGAGACCCGGGACTCGGGCTGCGACTTCTCCACCACCATCGACGTCCGGCCCGGCCTCGACGAGGCCGAGAGCAAGTGCATCCTCGCGCTCGACTGCGACGCCATCCGCGCCGCGAAGATCTGCGATCGCGCCGCCAACATCGGCGCGTACGTGAGCGTGCAGCAGGACCACGACGGGCCCCTGCCGTGGCGTCCGGAGCGGTCCCACGAGCGGGTGTGCCCGTGAGGCGCTCGCTCGCGCTCGCGGCGGCGCTCGCCGTGCTCGGCCTCACGTCTTCCGCGCGCGCGGAGGACGGCGCGGCGCCCGACGCTCGCCCGACGCCCGTTCGCCTCCGCGCGTTCGGCGGCGTCGCGCATGGCTCCCTCTTCGGACTCCCCGTCACGGGACCGAGCGGTGGCGGCGGGGTTGGCGGCGGCGTCCGGCGATCCTGGGGCGGGGCCGACGGCTTCGGCGACCTCACCTACGACGCGCTCTCCACCGAGCACGGGGTTGGCGTCCATCGCCTCGCGTTCGGTGCCTCCGGCGAGGTGTACGCCTGGCACGTCCGCGCCGGCGCCGGTGTCGATCTCGGGATGGCGTGGCTCGCGCGCCTCAGCGCCTCGAACGAGTCCGCGCGGCGCGTGTACGTCGGCGCGCACGCCACGCTCGGCGTCGACCTCTTCACGGCCGGGGGAGTCACGCCTTATCTGCAGGGGCGTGCCGAATACAGCACGGCGTTTCCGACATTCGGCGCGAGCGGCGGCGTTCGCTACGCGTTCTGAGGTAGGCTACATCGCGGCGTCGGCGCTCGCTCCGGCGACGCCGGCCCACCTCGACGCGGACCGGTGAATCCATGGCTGCAGGCTTCTATTTCGGCAAGTCCCGCTGGGACGATATCCCCCAGCAGCTCGGTCTGACGGCCGAGGACGACGGGTTCCTGCGCGGGCAGTGGCGCGGCTTCCCCGTGACCGCGCACTTCTACAACCGCTTCGACCGCTCGACCGAGGACTACTACCACTACACCGACGTCAACCTGCGCTTCGACCCGCCGCTCGGCGTGGGCGGGACCGAGGTCGAGAACCTCGTCCTCGAGCCGGAGCTCGTCCTCGAGGTGTCGAAGAAGTGCAAGGAGATGGGGATGACCGTCACCATCGGTGACGGCGGCTTCTTCGGTACCTGGAACGGCTACGAAGGGACGGCGGTCCGGTATCGCGCCGTCTTCGATCTCTTCGCATGGGCGGCGGCCATCATCGTCCAGCGACGCGCCCAGCATCCACCCGCGTGGATCGTCACGCTCGGCGAGTCCTGGCCTTCGCTCGCGAAGGGGTGGGGGCTCGCGCTCGACGTGGCGCGGGCGAAGATGACCGGAAGCGTGCGCGGCCTGCCGACCAGCGTCGCGGTTCAGAGCCACTACCGCGGACGGATGACCAGCGTCGAGGTCACGGTTCCCTTGCCTGCGGGCTTCGAGCTTCAGCTCAAGAAGCAGGACGGCGACGGCTTCTTCGATCGGCTGTTCCGCGGTCAGGACGTCGTCGTCGGGGACCCGGCCTTCGACGGCGCGTTCGTCATCAAGGGCAAGCCGGAGGAGCTCGTCCGGGCCGCGCTCACGCCTGCGGCGCGCCAGCAGATCCTGGGGTTGTCATACGCGGGCGTCGCCATCACCCTCGAGGACGGCCGGCTCTCCGCGCTCGCGAAGGGCGTGCTCACGGATCGCGAGCAGCTCGATCAGCTCATGAAGGCGGCGTACTCGGCGGCCGTCGCGCTGGCACCGAACGCAGCCCCGAACGCGCCGCCGGCCCCTTACCGCTGATCACTCGGCGGTGTTGCTCGCCCAGATCGCGTTGCCGCCTTCGTAGATCACGAGGTTGCCGTCGTCCTGGACCGCGAGGAAAGCGCCGGGATGACCGTCGGTGCTGGTCGTCCACACCGGGTTGCGATTCGTGTCGTATGCCACGACGTTGCCGTCGCCCTGCACGAAGAGGGAGGTCGTGGTGCCGGGCGTCGCCGCCGCCCAGACGGGCACGCCGTCGTTGCGGTAGAGGACGATGTTGCCGTCCGTCGGCTGCATCACGAGGACGAAGCGCCCATCGCAGGAGGTCACGCGGCGACCGGGCACGAGGCCCTCGTTGATGCCGAGGGCGCCGCAGCCGCCCGGCGCGCCGGGCAGCGACATCATCGCCGCGATCTCGGCAGGACGGTCGGTGATGAACTGCGCGAGCCCGAGGAAAGCCGCGAACGCCTGCTCGTCGTTCTGCGTGCGGCGCGTGTCGGCGTGGATCGCGTCCTTGACGAGCTCCAGGCGGCGCTGGGCGGTGCCGACGAGCGTGCCCTCGGGCTCCTGCAGCTTCTGCACGGCGCGCCCGACGGCGGCCATGTAGTCGGCCGAGCAACGCGGCGACTCGAGGCACTTGCCGAAGAGGACGGACGGCGCGCGCCCGGCGTTCATCGGGTGAAGGCGCGAGGAGAAGGTCTGGTCGGTGCCCGTGGGGATGATCGACCAGAGGTTCGTCTTCGGGTTCCGGTAGAAGCGGTAGTTGTTCGCGGTGACGTAGTTGTCCCAGTCGCCGATGACGAACGCGGTCGCCATCATGCTCACGAACTCCGCCGTGTCGACCATCGCGCTCGGGCCGTAGAAGACGCCGTCGCCCGGCTGATTCACGGCCGCCACGAACGCGCGCATCTGCGGGAAGCCGTTCGCCTCCGGGCTGTCGTCCTCGCCGGTGAAGGCAAGGACGCGCGTGCCGATGTCGCCGTCGCGGAGGTCGCCGCCGTAGGTGCCTTCGTAGAGCTCGCCGGTGCCGTCGCCGAACTGCCGAGCGAGGAACTTCTTGTCGATCGCCTCGAGCGAGAGATAGAGGCCGAGCGGCGCGCCGTTCACGCTGACGTTGGAGTAGCCGTAGCGCGGGGCGGGCACGCCCATCGACTCGTACATCTTGTAGGCGAGCGCCTCGTTCACGAACGAGGTGTCCTGCACCATGTTGTTGAGCGCGAGGTTCTTCAGCCCGCAGAAGTTCTTGTCGAAGTCGATCTTGAGCGAGGGCTTCTGATCGAAGCCCTGCATCGACCACATGCCCTTGATCTTCACCGTCACGGCGACGGGCTTCGACGTGTCACACGACGTCGTCACGCCGGGCGCGAGGTTCACCTTGAACGTGCCGCGCGCCTTCGTGCGCGGAGCCCAGAGGAGCTCGCGATCGACCGCGGCGGCGTGCGCCTCGTTCGTCATCGCGTCCATCGCCGCGGGATCGAGGTTCAGCTCGACGCTCTTCACGTCGTTGAGGTTGAAGAGGACGGTCGGGGCCTCGTCCGCCGCGGCCAGCTCGCCCTCCGAGGACGCGACCTCCTCTTCTGCGGCCGGCGCGCAGGCGATGCTCGTCATCGAAGCGATCAGGAGGAGGAGAGCCTTGGGGGCAGGAAAGGTAGACGACATGTCCTCCCATGTAGCAGAAGGTAGGCCTGGCCCTTCGCTGCGCGATTTCGCACAGTTGCTGCGCGACTTGTGCGGCTCGGTTGCTCGATCGGATCCTGCGGCTTTGACCACGCAAGCAACATCCCGCGCAGATTGCGCAAGCGAGTGCGCAACCCTCGCCGTCGCGCGGAGCCCGATCGCGGCTGGGTCCGCGTCGTGCCGTTCCCGACGTCGCGATCTACATTGCGCGTGATGCGCCTCGCCCTCGAAGTCATCGCGGCCGGCGTGGCGCTCTTCTTCCTGGTCATCGGGGGCTACGGCTTCTTCTCGTTCCTCCTCGCGCGCGCGCATACGCCGGAGCGCGCGCTGCTCCCGACGTTGCGCGAGTACCTGCGTGAGTCCTTTCTCGCATCGCTGACGCAGCCGCTGATGCCGCTCTATTACGTCTACGGCCACCGCATGGCGCCGGGGACGTCGGTGCCGATCGTCTTCGTCCACGGCTACATGCAGAACCGGGTCGGCTTCGTCGGCCTCGCGCGGCTCCTCGCGCGGCGCGGGCTCGGGCCCATGTACGCGCTGAATTACCCGTGGTGGTCGTCGATCCCGAAGAACGCGAGGCGGCTCGAGGACTACGTCACCCGCGTGTGCGAGGAGACGAAGAGCAGCGCCGTCGATCTCGTGTGCCACTCGATGGGCGGCCTCGTCGCGATGGAGATGATGCGCAGCGCGGCCCGGAAGGAGGACCTCAAGGTGCGGAGGTGCGTGACGATCGCGACGCCGCACGCGGGCATCGCCTGGCGCGGGCCGATCATCGGCTCGGACGCGGCGAGCCTTCGCCGTGGCTCGAAGCTGCTCGAGGCGCAGGCGGGCTACACGGTGGCGGTGCCGACGCTCTCCGTCTTCTCCGCTCACGACAACATCGTGCATCCGAAGGAGACCTCGTCGCTCGCGAAGCGGGGCGGGGAGGACTTCGAGATCGCGAACATGGCGCACTTCTCGATCCTGTTCTCGCCGGTGGTCGCGGATCAGATCGCGGCCTTCCTCTCGAAGCCGGACCGCGCCCCCGAGATTCAGGAGATTCAGGAGGTCGAAGAAGAGATCCAGCACGAACCGGAGGCGGCCCGGGTATAGTGCGCGGCCGAAATGGACCTCGCGGACGAGACCGCAGACAAGCACGCGGAAGAACTGGGTTCTCCTGCGGGCCCGTTCCCCGTGAAGAGCCCCGCGAGCGGCAAGGATCTGCCGGCCGTCGAGGCGACCTCGGACGTCGGCGCGGTCGTGAAGGCAGCGCGCGAGGCGCAGCCGCGGTGGGCAGAGCTGTCGCCCGAGCGGCGCGCCCGGACGCTCGGCAAGCTGAAGAAGGCGATCCTCGAGCGCGCGGAAGAGATCGGCAAGCTCATTCACGACGAGACGGGCAAGCCCGAAGCGGAGGCTCTCCTCGGTGAGGTGCTCGCGAGCGCGGACGTCGTCGCGTACTGGGCGGAGATCGCGCCCGAGGAGCTCGAGCCGATGGAGGCCGAGCTCGATGCGCTCGCCTATCCGAAGAAGCGCGCGATGATCCACCGCGCGCCCCGCGGCGTGATCGCCCTCGTGATGCCTTGGAACTTCCCGTTCGCGCTGCCGCTCCGCACGATCGTGCCCGCGCTCCTCGCCGGCAACACGGTGGTGCTGAAGCCGAGCGAGATCACCCCGCGGACCGGGCAGCTCATCTTCGATCTCCTCGAGCACATCGTGCCGGCCGGCGTGTTCAACGTCGTGCAGGGCGGCGGCGACGTCGGCGGCTCGCTCATCGCGTCGGACGTCGACTTCGTCGTCTTCACGGGCAGCACCGCGACCGGCAAGAAGGTCGCGCACGCCTGCGCGGAGCTCCTCCGCCCGTGCGTCGTCGAGCTCGGCGGCAAGGACGCGGCGATCGTGCTGAAGGACGCCGATCTCGAGCGCGCCGCGAACGGCATCCTCTGGGGCGCGATGATGAACGCGGGCCAGAACTGCGGCGCGGTCGAGCGGGTGTACGCGGAGAAGGACATCGCGGAGGCGCTCGCGAAGAGGATCGCGGAGGCGGCGAAGGCCCTCCGCTTCAAGGACGACTTCGGCCCGCTGACGACGCCGGCGCAGCGCCGGATCGTCGAGCGCCACGTGGCAGCCGCGAAGGACGCCGGCGCGACGATCCTCACCGGCGGCGAGGGCATCGACGAGCAAGGCTTCCAGCCGACGGTCGTGACGATCGACGCGGACGATAGCCCGCTCGTCGCGGACGAGACCTTCGGCCCGGTCGTGCCCGTGACCGCGGTCGCGGACGTGGAAGAGGCGATCCGCCGCGCGAACGCGTCGCGCTACGGGCTCACCGCGAGCCTCTGGACCAGGGACGTCCGCAAGGCCGAGAAGCTCGCCCACCGGCTCCACGCCGGGGTGGTGACGATCAACAACCACTCCTTCACCGGCGCGATCCCGTCGCTCCCGTGGGGTGGCATCGGCGAGAGCGGGTGGGGCTTCACCGGCACGCCGCTCGCGCTCGATCACCTCACGCGTCCGTTCGCGGTGGTCGTCGATCGCAACCGCGCCGCCCGCGAGACGTGGTGGTACCCGTACACGCCGACGCTGAAGGCGCTGGCGCTCACGTTCGCCGCCCTCCGCGGCGGCGCGAAGGGCATCGGCGGCCGCATCGGCGCGTTTTTCCGCCTCCTCGGCCTCCTGCCGAAGCGCATGGGCGAGCTGAAGAGCGGCAAGCCGGCGAGCTAGCCCGTGGCCGCGAAGAAGCGCGCGAAGCGACCAAGCCGCGCGGGCGTCCCCTACAAGAAGAGCGAAGCCACCCGCGAGCTCCTGATCACGACCGCGATCCAGCTGATCGCGAAGCGCGGGCTCGCCCCGACGAGCATCGCCGACATCGCGGAGGCGGCGGGCGTCAGCAAGGGCGCCGTCCACTACTACTTCGAGAGCAAGGACGACCTCTACGCGAAGGTCCTGGTGAAGTGCTGCGACGTCCTCGAGGAGCGCATCATCAGGGTGTTCCTCGGAGGCGACTTCGCGCCGCTCGAGCGCGTTCGGCATGCGCTCGCGGAGATGTGGTCCGTGCGCCGCGACGGCGTGGCAGAGATGCGCGTGTTGACGGAGCTGCACATGTACGCGCGGCAAGACCCGCCCCTGCGTCAGGCCCTCGCCGAGATGCTGCGGCGCGCGCGACGCCAGGTCATCGACACGGGCCTCGGGAACCTCATGGCGATGGGGATCAAGCCGAAGATCGACGCCGCGCTCATCCCTCGTCTCCTCATCGGCACGCTCGACGGGCTCGCCATCCACCACGAGGTCGACCCGATCTCGGCGAGCGAGGAGCCGGAGCTGCTCCGGGCGATCGAGGTGATGGCGGTCAGCCTGTTCGAGGTCTGATTTCGGCCGACCGCTCGAATTTGAGCGTGTGAGCGCCGCGCGAATTTCTACCGCTCGGCCAAAATTCTAACGATAATAAACATCGTAAAAACGTATGTTTACAGGAGTGCCCGGAGAAAAGCGGAAACGCGAGCGGTTGACAAACTGGCCGATCGGCCGAAATGTACCGTCCAGCTGAAGCGGGGGGACCACGTCGATTCGGACGTCTGGTCGAACCTGGCAGCGGGGTGAAGGAGCCCCGCTGCGCTGGCCCCGACGGGCCTCACCTGGGAGCACGATATGATTCTCGATAACCTCTTCGCGTCGTTTGGTGGTGTGGGTACGGCGGCGGCGCTCTTCAGCATCATCGCGTTCATCAGCGCGCCGGCGGTGGGCGCCGTCGCGTGTCCGATGAACCCACTTCGCAAGATGCAGCCGCGCGGTCGTTGATTCCTGCCTCGGCCACGAACGCAGCTCGAGCAGCGAAACACGAAAGAAACGCCGCCTCGACTGGCGGCACATGACCTGCACTCCTTCACGACAAGGAGAAATGGGTCATGAAATACGGTCTCGCATGGTTGCTCGGTGTCCCCCGGTTCTCATCGCTGGTTGGTTTCTCTTGAACCACTGCTGAGGGCTCATCGAGCCTGACTGAGCCGATCGAGGAGACCGGTCTCGTCGGTCCGCGTGAGGTCGAGCAGGAGCATCGTGAGGGAGGCGAAGCCGGCGTCGAAGGCGTCGGTGTCGCTGCCGGGATCGGACTCGTGCTTCACCCCCGGACCGCCGAGCCAGATGTATTCGCGGCCGCGAGGGTCGAGCCGGATGTCGAGCGTCTCGTCGTACAGGCGCGAGCCCAGCTTCGCCGGCCGGACCTGGCCATTCCATTCGACCGGCATGTTCAAGTTCAGGAGGGGCGTGCCCCGTACGAGCTTGGGGGGCGGCCGCGTCGAGTGGGTCGACCTCGTCTCGTGGAACAGCTGCTGCGCGAGCCGTGACGTGAGCTCCGCGGTGCGCGCGAGATCCGCCTTCGTGTGCGCGCTCGCGGCGATGGCCGGGATCCCGCGGAGCGCGCCCTCACGCGCGGCCGCGACGGTGCCCGAGTAGAACGCGTCCTGCCCGAGGTTCAGACCGCGATTGATGCCGGAGCAAACGAGGTCGGGCCAGCGCGGGACGAACTTCCCCTCCGCGTGGAGCGCGACGTAGACGCAGTCCGCCGGCGTGCCGTCGACGGCGAAGGTGTTGTCATCACCCGCTTCGCTGCGCGGGAGCCGCCGCGCGCGGAGCGGGCGGTTGAGCGAGAGCGAGTGCGACGTCGCGCTCTGCTCGGACTCCGGTGCGACCGTGACGACGTCCGCCCATCCGCGTAGCGCTTCGGCGAGGGCGCGGAGGCCCCGGCTGAACACGCCGTCGTCGTTGGAGAGAAGTACGAGGGGCCTTTGCGCGCTCACGCGACGACACTAGCATCGCGACCATGAAGCTCATCCAGGTTTGCCTCGCGACCGCCGCGAGCGGGCAGACCCGCTCGTCCTTCGCTCGGAATTCTCTGCTGGGCCTGGCCCTCCTCGCGGCCGCCTGCGCCGAACCGAAGGTGCCGGAGGTTCCGCCGCTCACCACCGCGTCGCCGCCGGTCACGATCCAGGAGACGCCGGGCACCTCGAAGGGAACGAAGCTCATGACGCGAAAGTCCGACGTCGTCGACACGATCCACGGCGTGCGAGTGCCCGATCCCTATCGCTGGCTCGAGGACGGCGACAGCGAAGAGGTGAAGAAGTGGACCGAGGCGCAGAACGCGGCCACGCGCGAGAGGCTCGACGCGATCGCGGGACGCGAGGGCCTTAAGAAGGAGATCACGACCCTCCTCCAGATCGGCACCGTCGGCGCGCCCGCGATTCGGCCCAGCAAGGCGGGCATCCGCTACTTCCACCAGAAGCGCGAGGGCGCACAGAACCAGCCCTCGCTCTACGTCCGCGAGGGCCACGCCGGGAAGGACCGCGTCCTCATCGACGTCGCGGCGCTCTCGTCGGACGGCACCACCGCGCTCGACTGGTGGTTCCCCTCGTGGGACGGCGCGCTCGTCGCCTGGGGCAAGAGCGAGTCCGGGAGCGAGGAGAGCGTCCTGCACGTTCGCGACGTCGCGACGGGCAAGGACCTCACGGACAAGATCGATCGCACGCGTCACGCGTCGGTGGCGTGGCTGCCGGACGGCAAGAGCTTCTACTACTCGCGCTATCCGGAGCCCGGCTCCGTCCCTGCGGGCGAGGAGAAGTATCACTCGAAGATCTACCTCCACGTCATCGGCCAGGACCCGAAGAACGACAAGCTGGTCTTCGGCGACGGGCGCGACAAGACCGACATCCCGCAGGTGATGATCTCGCCGAACGGCCGCTGGCTCGTCGTGCGGGTGCACATGGGCTGGGACAAGAGCGACGTCTTCGTGAAGGATCTTCACCAGCCGACGGGCGTCGCGTTCAAGCCGGTCGTGACCGGGGTGCCGGCGCTCTTCGAGCCGAGCCCGGAGAACGAGCGGCTCTACATGATGACGAACGACGGCGCCCCGCGGTACCGCCTCTACGAGATCGACTACGCCAGGGTGGAGCGCGAGAAGTGGAAGGAGCTCGTCCCCGAGGGCAAGGACGTCCTCACGTCGTTCGACGTGTTGAAGAGCGAGATCGTCACCACGTACTTGCATGATGCATCGAGCCGGGTCGAGCGCTTCGGCCTCGACGGCAAGGCCAAGGGCTCGATCGCGCTGCCCGCGCTCGGCTCCGCGAGCACGACCGGCATCTCCACGAGCGACGAGCTCTTCGTCAGCTTCACGTCCTACACGACTCCGCCGCAGGTGCTCCGCGGTGACATGCACAATGGCCCTGCGATCTCGATCTGGGACCGCGTCGGCGAGCTCAAGGACGAGGGCATCGAGATCCAGCAGCTCTTCGCGACGAGCAAGGACGGCACGAAGGTGCCCATGTTCGTCATCGCGAAGAAGGGGCTGAAGAAGACGGGGAAGAACCCGACCGTGCTCTACGGCTACGGCGGCTTCAACGTGAACCAGACGCCGGCGTTCAGCTCGCGTGCGCTCGCGAGCGTGCGCCGCGGCGCGGTGTGGGCGACCGCGATCCTGCGCGGCGGCGGCGAGCTCGGCGAGGACTGGCACAAGGGCGGGATGCTCGAGAAGAAGAAGAACGTCTTCGACGACCTCTACGCGTGCGCGGAGCTGCTCTTCAAGGAGAAGATCGCGGCGCCCGAGTCGCTCGGCGTGGTCGGCGGCTCGAACGGCGGCCTCCTCGTGGCGACGGCGGTGACGCAGCGTCCGGAGATGTTCCGCGTCGGCCTGTCGCTCGTGCCCCTCACGGACATGGTGCGCTACCACCACTTCCGCATCGCGAAGCTCTGGATCCCGGAGTACGGCGATCCGGACAAGCCGGAGCACTTCAAGTTCCTCCACGCGTACAGCCCGTACCATCACGTCGAGAACGGCACGAAGTACCCGTCGATGCTCTTCACGACCGCGGAGAGCGACTCGCGCGTCGATCCCATGCACGCGCGGAAGATGGCGGCGCGCATGCAGGAGGCCCAGGGCGACGGGGAACGTCCGATCCTGATCCGCGTCGAGACGAAGGCCGGCCACGGCGCGGGCAAGCCGGTGACGAAGCTCGCTGACGAGCTCTCGGACGAGCTGGCTTTCTTGCTGACGGAGCTGGGCGTCTCGCTCGAACGACCCTAACGTCCCGGGCATGAGCTCGCTGCCCTTCGTCGATGAGCACGTGATTCACTCGAAGGCCTCCGCCGAGAAGCGGCGCGCCGCGATCGCGAAGGTCGCGCACGCGATGGCGCGCAAGGCGGCGCCGCGGGCGTTCGCGGCGCTGTGGCATCTCGAGCCCGCGAGCGGCTTCGCGGTCGAGGAGGAGACGCCCGAGCGCGTCACGCTCGTCGGGCGGCATCGCTTCTCGCGGTACGAGCTCGCGCTCGAGATCGACGGCGACACCGTTCGCGCGCGCACGTCCGCGGAGTTCCCGGGCGTCGCAGGGCGGCTCTACCGGGCGCTCGTCATCGGCAGCGGCGGTCACGGGCTCGCGGTGCGCTCGATGCTCCGGAAGATTCGACGCCGGGCCGAGCGATAACTGACAAACTCCTGTCAGAAGGCTCCCGTAGAAGTAGGGACCATGAAGCTCTACTTCCATCCGATGTCCGGGAACTCGCGGCGTGTCCTTCTGACGGCGGAGCACCTGCAAGTGCCCCTCGAGCGCGTGGTCATCGACCTGCCGAAGGGAGAGCAGAAGGGCGCGCCCCATCTCGCGCGAAACCCGAACGCGCGCGTCCCCGTGCTCGAGGACGGCGACTTCGTCCTCTGGGAGTCGCGCGCGATCATGCCATACCTCTGCGACAAGACGCCGGGACAGACGCTCATGCCGACGGAGGCGCGAGCGAAGGCGGACGTGAACCGCTGGCTCTCCTGGTGCGCGATGGACATGTCGCCTGCGAACGCGCTCCTCGTGGTCGAGCACGTGGTGAAGCCGCTCACGGGCCGCGCGACGGATCCGGCGGAGGTGGAGCGAGGGCTCGGCCTCTGGAACAAGGCGGCCGCGGTGCTGAACGCGCACCTCTCCGGGAAGACCTGGATCTCCGGCGAGCGCCTCTCGCTCGCGGACTACTCGCTCGCGGCGGGCTTCGCGCTCGCGCCGATGGCGAAGATGCCGCTGGGCGACTATCCGCACATCCGCTCGTGGTTCGCGCGGGTCCAGGAGCTCGACGCGTGGAAGCGCACGGCCCCGCCGCCGCCGCCTGGCGCCTAGCCTGCTGACCGTATAGCTCCGCTTCATGGCGGTATTCGAATCATATCGATTCACGGAACGGCGCTCCGGGGTCATAGAGACCTGCATGAACGCTCCGTCGCCGACCTCGACGCGGGCTCACCACGCGTGTGGGGAAGCGCGCGTCGTTCGATGCCATCCTTCCGAGGGCCTGAACAAGATACTGATCGTTTCACTGCTCAAGGCACGGCTCGAAGGGAGACGGGCGCTTGGAAGGGGACTCCAAGCGCCCGTCATGTTTTGGAAAAAAGAAAATCGACACGCTTAAGTGGACGCGTGTTCAGTACTGCTCGTAAGCTCACCTTCATGACGAACCTCGAGCTCGATGTCCTCCGCTCCCTCCTCCGTCTCGCCCGCCGCCGCACGCCGGCGACCCTCGAAGCCCTCGTCGTCCGCGTCGGCGCCGAGGAGCCGGAGGTCCGCAATGCCCTCCGCGTGCTCGCCTGGCAGGACCTCGTCCAGCGCACCCCCACCGGCCTCGGCCTCTCGCTGCAGGGCCTCGCGGTCGCGGTCGCCTACGCGAAGCGACCCGTCGCCGCGAAGACGGTCGCCCGGCCGCAGAAGACGGTGAAGCGAACCCCGATCAAGCGCGCGGCGTGATAGACCTCGGCCCGCTTGGACGGTCCCCGCGAGACGCATCGAGCCGCGCTCGCGGCACGGAAGGCCAACGCCGACGCCCTCGAGGCGAAGGCGAACACGATCGGCAACGGTCGTCTCGTCGCCGCGCTCGGCGCGATCGGCCTCGTCATCGCGATCGTCTTCGCCCACGTCCCGCGCGAGACCTGGTTCGGCGTCATCGCCTGCGTGCTCGCCTTCGGCGCCCTCGTGGTGGTGCACGCCAGGGTCCACGCGCAGAAGGACCGCGCCGCCGCCGCCATGCGCTTTCACGAGCGCGCGCTCGAGCGCATGGACGGGAAGTGGCGCGCGTTTCCGCAGACCGGCGCGCGCTGGGCCGTCGCGACGCATCCGTACTCGGGTGACCTCGACGTCTTCGGGCGCGCGTCGCTCTTCCAGCGCATCGACGTCACGTCCACGCGCTACGGCGAGGAGATCCTCGCGCGCTGGCTCTCCGCGGACGATCGACCCGGCGGCTCGAACGACGAGTTCTTCGCCGCGATCGAGAAGCGTCAGGCGGCGCTGAAGGATCTCGGCCCACGCGTCACGCTTCGCGAGCAGCTCGCCGCCGTCGGCTCGCTCCTCGACGACACGGATCAGAAGCCCGATCCGCGGCCCTTCGTGATGTGGGCCGGGCAGTCGGGGACGAAGGCGGGGGAAGGCAAGCTCCCGGGCGGGATCGCGATCGTCGCGTTCGTCGTCCCGGCGACCACGATCGGCCTCATGGTCGCGGGCGGCATGGGCCTCGTGCACCGCATGCTGTTCCTCCTGCCATTCGTGGTCTCGGTCCTGATCCTGAACGCGCTCCGGTCGCGGATCCAGCCCGCGCTCGGCGCCGCGTCCTCGAAGGAGAGCGCCCTCTCACGCTACGGCGACATGCTCCAGCTCCTCGAGGACGAGAAGCTCGAGGCCGAGGTCCTCCTCGGCCTCCAGAAGCGCCTCGCCGAGAGCGGCGCGCGCGCGACCCAGGAGATGTCCGCGCTCTCGCGCATCGTCGGCTTCGTCGACGCGCGCAACAACGAGGTCTTCAAGTTCTTCATCGGCCCCATGCTCATGTGGGACGTCTGGTGCGCGCTCGCGCTCGAGAAGTGGCGCGATCGCGCGGGCAAGGCCGCCTTCGGCTGGTTCCGCGCGCTCGCCGAGCTCGAGGCGCTGGCGTCGCTCGCCGGCTTCGCCTTCGAGAACCCGGACTACGCGTTTCCGAAGTTCACGCCGGAGAAGGCGACCTTCAACGCGGTCGCGCTCGGCCACCCGCTCATCGACCTCGACAAGCGCGTCTGCAACGACGTGACCCTGCGCGGACCCGGCTACGCGCTCGTCGTCACGGGCTCGAACATGTCGGGCAAGAGCACCTTGCTCCGCGCGATCGGAACCAACGCGGTGCTCGCGAACGCGGGCGCGCCCGTCTGCGCGAGGTCGCTCGAGATCGGGCGCCTGGAGGTCGCGACCAGCATGCGCGTCTCCGACTCGATCGAGGAGGGGACGAGCCGCTTCTACGCGGAGCTGAAGAAGCTCAAGGTCGTCCTCGATCTCTCGAAGGCGATGGCCAAGGGCGAGCGCCCAGGCACGCTCCTCTTCCTTCTCGACGAGATCCTCCACGGCACCAACACGCGCGAGCGCCTCATCGGCGCACGCGCGATCATGAAGGAGCTCCTCGCACGCAAGGCGATGGGCGCCGTCTCGACCCACGACCTCGGCCTTGGCGACCTCGAGCACGAGCTCGAAGGCGACGTCCGCAACGTCCACTTCGAGGAGCAGGTCGAGGGCGAGCTCATGAGCTTCGACTACAAGCTTCGCGAGGGCGTCGTGCAGAGCTCCAACGCGCTCCGGCTCATGAAGATCGTCGGCCTCGACGTCCTCGCCTGACCCAACCCCGCGCAAGTACGAGCTAGAGGCGGCATTCCTCCGCGCCGACGAGTAAGCTCGTCGTGCATGAAGGCGCAGAGCTCACCGCGGAAGGAGATCGACACCTTCCGGTCGCTCCGGACGCTCCGCGGCCTCAACATAGCGGCGGTGGGCGCGTCCCTCGCTGCCGCGACCGGCAGCGTCCTCTTCGCGCTCATGTCGAACGACGTCGCGGTCGCGAGCGCGTTCACCACCCTCGTGTTCGGCGCCGGGTGGGCGGCGCTCCTTCGCTCTCGCCGCACCATAAAAGGGACGCCGCTGCGCTGGGGCTGGCTCGCGTCGATCCCGCTCGCGATGGGGAACGCCGCGTGCGCGTGTGCGCTCCTCGTGGCGTCCAGCGGCGGAAGTCTCTTCGAGGACCTCGTGAGGGGGGCGCTCCTCGGCGCCACGTTCGGGGCGATCATCTGGCTCCCGGCGCTCCTCGCCACGCTCGCCGCGTTCGGCCTCCCGATCGCGTGGGCGCAGAAGCGCGCGGAGAAGGGGCTCGCGGGCGAGGAGCGGGGAGAGCTCGTGATCGGCGTCGTGTGCGCCGTCATCGCGCTTCTCTCGCTCGCGCTCGTCTCGCAGTCGTTCCTCTTCCCGGCGATCCGCGGCGTGCCCGTCGACGCGACCGGCAGCCACGCCGCCATCGCGGCGCTCGCCGTCCTCGGTCTGACGTTCGGCGCGCTCGCGAGCGCCTTCGCGGCTCGGCGGGAGAGCGTTCGTCGCCGGTTCGTCCGCGACGTCGAGGCGGGGACGGTCCAGGGATATCGCGTCGACGAGACGGCCGAGGGCAAGGTCCTCCTCCGCGTGACGTCGATGGGCACCGGCTATCGCGTCGCCAACTTCGAGGAGCACCTCGTCGAGCTCGACGAGAAGGGCGAGGCACGCCGCGCCCGCCTGTGACGCCGAGGGCTAGCCGCCGATGCCGCGCATCGAGACGTCGGCCGCGTCGGGCTCGGTGCAGCCCTTCCAGACCTCACCGTCCGGCTTCTTTTCCCACGCGTCGTGGATCGCGTCGACGACCCCGTTCACGTCGCCGGCGCGCGCGATGCGCGCCGCGGGAACGCCGTCGTTCGTGGCGAGGCAGGGGCGGAGCGTGCCGTCGGCGGCGACGCGGAGGCGATCGCAGCCCTTGCAGTACGTGTCGCTCGTGCCGGTGATGAAGCCGACCTTCTTCGTCGCGTCGTGGCGCGCGACCACGTACCGGGCGGGGCCGCGGTCCGGCTCGCCGACCGCCTCGCCGGGGTGGAGCAGATGGGCGAGGCGCGCGCGCATCTCGCTCGCGCGGACGACGCGGTCCTTCAGCTTGGCGCCTTCACCGATCGCCATGACCTCGAGGAAGCGCGGGACGATGCCGCGCTCCCAGCACCAGCGCACGATGGCCTCGAGCTCGGCGTCGTTCTCGTCCTTCACGACGACCGCGTTCAGCTTGATCTCGTCGTAGCCGACGTCCCGCGCCGTATCGATGCCGCGGACGACGGCGTCGAGCTTCCCGCCGCGGGTCATGCGGTGGAAGCGGTCGGCGTCGAGCGTGTCGAGCGAGACGTTGATCCGCATGAGGCCGGCGTCGCGAAGCGCACGCGCGTGGCGCTCGAGGCGCGTCGCGTTCGTCGTGAGCGCGAGGTCGTCGATGCCGAGGCCGCGGAGGAACGCGATGACCTCGACGATGGCCGGATGGAGGAGCGGCTCTCCTCCGGTCAGGCGAACACGCCGGACGCCCGCGCGGACGAGCCCCGCGGCCATGGTCTTCCAGGCCTCGATCTCGAGGCGGTCCTCGAGGTAGCCGTCGCGCCGGTCCGGACGGCAGTAGATGCACGCGAGGTCGCAACGATCCGTCAGCGACAGCCGCACGGAGCGCGGCGGGGTGGCCGGCGCGGCGTGGTGCTGGAGGACGGGGAGGGCAACCATGCGAGATGTAACAGGGATGTTACCGTATACGCGCGAGGCGAGCTTCGGTTTCGCGGCCCTGCGCAAGCCTGGCCGCGTGGTGCGTCGTGACGCGAAGGAACCCGTGCATGCGGGTTTCCCGTACACGGCTGCCGAAACCGTCGCTGCAGAGCGGCGGGGAAGGTAGCGTCTACCAGTGCCAGCGCCCACCGTCATCACGGTCACCGTCAGCGACACCCGTACCACCGCCGACGACGCGTCCGGCGCCGCTCTGAAGGAAGAGCTCGCCGCCTTCACGCTCGTCCGTCACGTGATCGTCCCCGACCGCGCGGACGCGATCCTCGCCGTCCTCGCGGACGCGCAGCGCGCGAGCATCGACGCGCTCGTGTTCACGGGCGGCACCGGGATCGCGCCGCGCGATGTCACGTACGAGGCGATCGCGGGGAAGCTCGACAAGACACTCGACGGCTTCGGAGAGGCCTTCCGCCGTCTCTCCTGGGACGAGATCGGCCCGCGCGCGATCCTCTCGCGCGCCACGGCGGGCACCCTGGGCGGCATGCTCGTGTTCCTCCTGCCAGGGAGCACGAAGGCGGCGCGCCTCGGCGCACGGGAGCTCATCGCGCCGATCCTCGCGCACGCCGTGGACCTCGTCCACGGCCGCACGCATCACAAGGGCTAGCCGCCGGCGACCGGCGGGATGAGCGCGATGACGTCGCCGTCGGCGACGGCGTCACCGCTCTGCGCGAACTCCTCGTTGCGTGCAAAGCGCACGGACCCGAGTCGGCCGGCCAACGCCGGCCGATGCTGCTGGAGGAACGCGGCGAGATCCGCGACGGTGCCGCCCGCGAAGTCCACGCGCTCCTCGTCCGTGCCGACGAGCTCGCGCACCGCAGCGAAGTACAGGATGGTCAGCGTCATCCGTGGTCGTGCCCGTGGTGATGCGCGTGGCCCGCGGGCCCACAGCGCGCGTCTTCCCAGCCCACCCACTCGATGCCGTCAGGACCGATCTCGCGCTTCCACACCGGCACGCGCTCCTTGATGCGATCGATGAGGAGCCGGCATGCCTCGAACGCCTCGGCGCGGTGGGGCGCGCTCGCGGCGCAGACGACGGCCGCGTCACCGACCTCGAGCATGCCCACGCGATGCATCGCGGAGACGCGCGCGCCCTCGATCTCCTTCTCGATCTCGGCGCCGATGCGCTCCATCTCCTTCTTCGCCATGGAGACGTAGGCCGAATACTCGAGCTTCGTCACGGCGCGCCCCGCGCTCTCGTCCCGGACGACGCCGACGAACACGGCGAGCCCGCCCGCGCCCGGCCGTCGCACGACCGCCAGCGCCTCGTCCACGCTGAGGGGCGTCTCGCGGACGTCCATCACCGGACGCTGGTCTCGACGGAGCTGTCCGGCGCCTCCTCGGGCGGCGGGGGCGGGCGGCTCCAGAGGCCGCTCTTGCCGCCGCTCTTCTCGACGAGCGCCACGTCGTAGGTGATGCCGCGATCGATCGACTTCAGCATGTCGTAGAGGGTGAGGGCCGCCGTCGAAGCCGCGACCATCGCCTCCATCTCCACGCCCGTGCGATCGCGCGCTTCGGCCACCGCGTCGATGACGGCGATGCCGCCGTCGAGCCGGATGTTCACCTCGACGCGCGTGAGCGCGACCGCGTGGCAGAGCGGAATCAGGTTCGGCGTCAGCTTCGAGGCCTGGATGCCGGCGATCCTCGCGGCGGCGAGGACGTCGCCTTTCGGCGTCGTCCCAGAGGCGAGGGCGACGAACGTCTCCTCGCGCATCCGCACGCGTGCGCGGGCGATCGCACGTCGCGCGGTCACCTCTTTCTCGCCGACGTCGACCATGTGGGCGTGGCCTTCGCCGGTGAGGTGCGTCAGGGTGATCTTCTTCAGCGCTTCGCGATCGTTCTCGAGCGACATCGACGACATGTTAGGCCGTGAGGTCGGACATGAACAACACGTCCACTTCGGCGCCTGCAGGAATGCCGCTGGCGTCCGCGGGGATGAGCACGAGCGCGTCCGAATGTGCCATCGAGGTGACGGCCCCGCTCGATTGATTTCCGAGCGTCGTCACCGAGAGATGGCCGCTCTCCGTGTGGCCCGTCATCGCGCGCGCGAACTCCATGCGACCGGGGTCGTGCGCGTGAGCGCGCGTCATTCGCGCGCGACGCACCGACGGGAAGGGATGAGCCTCGCCCTGCATCGCGCGGAGGAGGGGGCATCCGAAGAGCGCGAACGTGACCATCGCGCTCGCCGGGTTGCCGGGCAGCCCGATCACGATCGCGTCGCGCCGTCCGCTCCTCGCGCGCCGGCCGATGGCGAGCGGCTTGCCCGGCTTGATCGCGACGCGCCAGAACTCGAGCTCGACGCCGACGGCGGCGAGCGCGGGACGCACGAGGTCGTGATCGCCGACGCTCACGCCGCCGATCGTCACGAGGACGTCCGACTCGTCGAGCGCGGCCGCGAACGCTCGCTCCGTCGCCGCGCGGTCGTCGCGCACGTAGGGCAGGGAGCGCGTGCGGGCGCCGGCGCGCCGGGCCATCGCGCGGAGCACGACCGTGTTCGACTCCGGGATCGAGCCCGGCACCGCGTCCGTGCCGGGCCGGCGGAGCTCGTCGCCCGTCGCGAGGATCGAGACCTCGGGCCGCCGCGCCACCGCGACCGCCGCGAGGTCGAGCGCCGCGCAGAGCGCGAGGTGCGGCGGACGAAGGCGCGTGCCCTTCGCGATGGCGGTGGCGACTGCGCGGAGGTCCTCGCCGCGAGAGCGGATGTTCTGCCCCGGGCGGGGCTTCTGCGTGAAGACCGCGTGCTCGCCGTCGCGGGTCACGTTCTCCTGCATCACGACCGCGTCCGCGCCGTCCGGAACGCCCGCGCCGGTGAAGATGCGCATCGCGGTGCCTGCGTGGAGCGCCTCTGGCACGACGCCCGTGCGGCTCTCGCCCACGACCGGCAGGCGCGTCGGGAGCGCCTGGAGATCCCGCGTGCCGAGCGCGTAGCCGTCCATCGCGCTGTAGTCGAAGCGCGGGAGATCGACGGTCGACACGAGGTCCTCGCCGAGGATCCGCCCGTCGATGTCGTCGATGGGGGTGGTCTCGGGCGGGAGCACCGGCGCGCCGAGCCCGAGAATGCGTGCGAGGGCCTCTTCGAACGACAGCACCGTGACTGGGTATCACGCCGTGGATGATCGGCCAATGCGGCGGCTTCTTCGCCGGACTAGAGCTCGTCGTCGGTGAACGACATCACGTCGCCGATCGCGCGCGTCCCGCACGTGAGCGCGACGAGGCGGTCGAAGCCGATCGCGTTGCCGGCCGCCTCCGGCATCGCCCCGAGCGCGGCGAGAAAGCGCTCGTCGATCGGGTAGACGGGCTTGCCCTTCGCGCGGCGGAGCTCCTGATCCGAAAGGAGGCGGGCGCGTTGC
The DNA here is from genome assembly GCA_046351255.1 of Labilithrix sp. Classification (GTDB taxonomy): domain Bacteria; phylum Myxococcota_A; class Polyangia; order Polyangiales; family Polyangiaceae; genus Labilithrix. The sequence continues at coordinate 338,203 of JAXLYU010000013.1, read as the reverse complement.
TCGACGGGATCGACGAGCTCGCCGAAGCCGTTGCACAGCTCGACGCCCGCCACGTAGAGCTCGAAGCGCTCCGCGAAGCGCGGATCGGAGGGGTTCTTGCGGGCCAGCGAGGCCTGCGAGATCGGGTAATCGGTCACGAACACGCCCGTGTCGAGCGTCGCGATCCCCGCCTCGACGTCGAACGCGAGCTTCTCGAAGAAGCGGTCCTCGTCCTCGTTCGCGAGGCGGAGCGCCTCGTCCTTCGAGACGCCGGCCCAGCGCTCGAACGCGTCGAGGACGGGGAGGCGGAGGAACGGCGGCCGGAGATCGATGCGGCGGCCGTCGACGGTCACCGCCCCGCCGGTGACGCGCGCGACGAGCTGCTCCGTGTCGCGCATGATCGCGTCGACCCCGGCGTGTGGGCGGTAGAGCTCGAGGATCGTGAACTCCGGATTGTGGCGCTCCCCGCGCTCGCCGGCGCGAAATGCGCGCGTGATCTGGAAGATCCGCCCTGCGCCCGCGGCCAGCATCCGCTTCATCTGGTACTCGGGCGAGGTGGAGAGAAAGCGCGCGGTGCCCGCGAGCTCGAACGCGTCGAGATGAACGTCGAGACCGGGGGAGGGGACCGCGATCGGGGTCTCGACCTCGGTGTACCCGCGCGACTCGAAGAACGCGCGTGCGGAGGCGAGCGCACGCGCCCGCTCGCGAAGATGCTTGGGCCCGCCGTTCACGGCGCGAGGCCGCGGAGGAGGACGTCCGCGAGCTGCCCCGCGGCGCGATTCAGCGCGCCTGCCTCGGCGCGGCCTAGGGCCCACGTGAGGGTGATGCCGTCGAGGGCGCCGAAGACGGCGCGCGCCGCGATGTGGGGCGAGACGTCTTGCCGGAAGTCGCCCGCCGCCTGCCCCTCGGAGACGATCTTCGCGATCGCGTCGAGGTACTCCGTGAAGCGCGGCGCCGCGAACTCCTTCATGAGGCGCGTCGACTGGCGGAGGATGACGGTGATGACCTCGGCGAGATCGCGCTCACCTTCGAGGAGGCCGAGCTGCATGTCGATGACGGCGCGGAGGCGCGCGGGGGCGTCGGGCTTCTTCGGCAGCTCCTCGCGCATGAACGTGAGCAGCTTCTCGACGCGATCCTCGAACAGCGAGACGAGCAACGACTCCTTCGAGTCGAAGTAGAGATAGATCGTCCCGTCCGCGACGCCGGCCGCCTTGGCCACCTCGCTCACGCGCGTCGCGTGGAAGCCGCTCCGGGCGAAGACCTTGACCGCGGCCTGGAGGATGCGCTCCCGCTTGTCGCCGGATCGGCGCGGCGGCGTCGCTTTTTGTGGCGCCGCCCGCTTCTTCTTCGAACTGAGTGAGGATTCACTCATTCCAGAGGCGGACTTAACAGGTGCCCCGGCGCGGGTCAACGCTGCGCGTCAGCCGGCATGACGTGCGGTGTCAGCGTGCGGCGAGGAGCAGCATCCGCTCGGCGAACGAGCCGATCTGGCTGCCCATCCACGGGCCGAGCACGACGAGCGCGGCGATGACGGCGAGGAGGCGCGGCAGATGCGCGATCGTCGGATCCTGGATCTGCGACGCGGCCTGGAAGGCGGCCACGATCAGGCCGACGATCGCCGCCACCGCGAGCACCGGCAACGCCACCGCCACCGAGAGCAGGAGCGCGCTCTCGGCCTGCTCGAGGAGCATCGCGGCGTCCATGACGGCTACTGCTCGTCCGTTGCGTCCGCGACGCCTGCGTCCGCGCCCGTGTCGGCCGTCACCTGGGCGTCCGGGATCGTCACGGCCGGGCCGGTATCGGCCGGCGCCTGCGCGTCGCCGACGATCGCGATCGCGGCCTGGCAGGTCGGGTGCGTCGCCTTCGAGCGATCGCTCGGGCAGCAGCGGTCCGAGGTGGTGTTGTTGAGCTGCCGCGCGTCGTAACAGATGAGACCGATGTCCGTCTTGCAGTCGTCGCTGCCGTTCGCGATGCTGCAGACCTCGCCCTCGCCCTGGTTGGAGCACGCGGCCTCGATGCCGATCGCGGCCAGCGAGGAGACAACGATGAGGGTCGCGCGAATCCAGCGTTTCACGGCCCCTTGATCGCAGGAACCCCGCGGGGTTGCAAGCAGAAGCTCCTCAAAGGGAGCGGGTCGACTCCTCGCCGCGCTGCTTTTCGTCCTTCGCCTCGACCGTGTCGGAGAAGAGCGAGATGTACTGGGCCATGCTCGAGACCGACCAGACGAGGGAGAGGTAAACGAGGACGCGGCCCACGCGCGCGAGGTCGACGACGCCGAGATCGATGCCCAGGTACTGCAAATGCGCGGTGTGGCCGTAGAGCAGGACGATGATGCCCACCATCTGGAGCGCCGTCTTCGTCTTGCCTTCCTGGCCGGCGGAGATGATGACGCCCTCGTTCGCGGCCACGCTTCGCAACGACTGCACCGTGAGCTCGCGGGCGAGGAGGATGACGACCGCCCACGGCGGCATGCGCTCCATCTTCACCATCCACACGAGCGTGGCCATGACGATGAGCTTGTCCGCGAGCGGATCGACGAGCTTGCCGAAGACGCTCACGAGATTGAGCTTGCGCGCGAGGTAGCCGTCGATGACGTCCGTGATCGCGGCGAGCGTGAAGATCATCGAGGCGATGAAGCCCGTTCGCGGCGTGTCCTGATCGAGGTACCAGAGACAGATCGGGATCGCCGCCACGCGGCCCATCGTGAGCGCGTTGGGGAGGTTGAGCGCGTCCTCGCGCAGCGACTTGCGTCGCTCCTTCCTGACCTCGGGCGGCGGTGCGGGCACGGTCAGGCTCCCGTGAGGAGGACGCGACCCTCGCCGGCGAAGCTGACGAGGCCGCGCTGGCCACAGGGCGCGTCCGCGGGCGCGACGGCGCGCGGTACGAGGCGCCCGAACCAGCCGAGGATCGCCTCGCGGCGAACGCTGAGGCTCCGATCGGAGTGCACCGCGAGGCCGATGACGTCGCCGATCGCCTCGATGAGCACCGCGCCGTCGCCGCGGAGCTGCACCACGGGCAGATGCTCGCCCTCGCCCGTGGTGAGGCGGCCGTTCTCGAACTGCACGCCGGTGCCGCCGCCGAAGCCGAGCAGCACGTCCTCGCGCGCGAAGCACATCTCGTCGATGGGGAAGGCGTGGAGCTTGCGACCCGGGCGCGCGCCGAGCACGAGCTCGCCGTCACCGAGGACCACCACCATCGGGCTCGCGACGCCGCCGAAGGACTCGCCGTTGGGCTTTCCCTTCACGTGCCGCTCGAGGATGCTCATCTTGAGGCCGCTCTGCTGCGCGCGGAACGCCTCGAGGCGCGCGACGAAGCCGACCTCTGCCGTCGTGCGCGCGAGCGCGACGCCCGACGGATGCAGCACGACCCCGCTGGACGCAGGGAACGACACCGCCTGCGCCGGCGCCGGAGCGCCGCTCCCCACGGCGCTCGGCTGCGCGCTCGCGGGCTTCGCGGCGGCGGCGGGCTCCTTCGGGCCGAGACCGAGCGGGGTCACCGGTGGCGGCGCCGACGGACCGGCCGGCGCGAACGCGACGGCGGCCATCGCGGCGCCGACGGCATGGGTGGGGGGCATCGCGGTCACCGGGTCGTCTCCGGCGTTGCTGAGCGAGTCCCACCGATCGTCCGGCGGCGGCGACGACGGGATCGCGAGCTCCTCCGGCGGCTTGCTGCCTGGGCCCTGGGGCGGGGCGCTGCCATGGCCGAGCGGCGGCGCGAGCGTGCGGGTGCGTCCGGGCTCGTCGAGCGCGGGGAGCGCGTCGTGCGTCTTTGCGGGGGCGAACGGGTTCGGGACCGAGACCACGGGCCGCCGCAGGGAGGGCACCGGCGGGAGCGAGGCGGCGTCGTCCAGGCCAAAGGACGGCGGCTTCTGTGACGGGATCCGGTTCAGCGCCTCGAGCTCGTTCGCGAGGAACGCGGGCGGCGCGCCGACCGGCGCGATGAGCGTGGGCCGGCGGTTGAACGTGGGCGCGGCGCGACCGAGCTGCGGCACGGCGGGCGCCGCAGGGGCGGGCGGTCCGTCCTTCGTGTCCGGCTTCTGCGTCTCCGGGTGCTCGGATGGCTCGAGCGCGCCGAGCTCGTGCGGGCGCCACGACTGGGCCGCCTGGTCGCCGAGGTCCTTGTCGCTCGTCGGCTCGGCGATGGCGAACGAGAGCTCGCCCGCGTCGAGCTCCTGGTAAGCCGCGCCGGCGACGTCGCGGATCTCCTGGCGCGGCGACGACAGGGCCTGGTGCGCGGGGGGCGCCTCCCGCGAAGGCGTGGGCGCGGGCGGCGCGACCTGCGGGTTCGAGGCCTCCTCGCGGCGCTGCGCGATGCGCTTCGCCATCTGGGCGTGGCCGCCCTGCTCGAAGGCGCGCTGGGCCTGCGGGAGGTCGCCGAGGCGCTCGCACGCGAGGCCGAGGTAGCCCCACGCGCGGGAGTGCGAGGGGTTCAGCGTGAGGAGGTGCTCGAGGTCGCGACGCGCGAGCTGCGGCTGTCCGGTCTTCAGGTAGCAGAGCGCCAGGTTCAAGAGCAGCGAGGTGTCGTTCGCGTTGCGGCGGCGAAGGGCCTCGTAGATCTGGATGGCGCGCGGGTAGAGACCGAGCCGGAAGTAGACGACCGCGATGAGGTCTTGCCCCTTCGAATCGCGGGGTTGGAGATGGAGCGCCCGCTCCAGCTCCTCCTTCGCCTCGTGGACCCGGTTGTCCTGGAGCAGCTCGCTGCCCCGATAGAGGTGGAAGAGGAAGTCCTCGTTCGAGGAGTCGGTCGGCTGATCCGAGTCGTGGACGAGCCCGATCGACGGCGTAAGTCGGCGCGATTCCGCCTGAATCGGCTCTTCGCCGTAATCGCCGAAGCCGTACGGAAACGGCGGGCTCTGACTCGGACGCATGCGGCCAGGAGATGCTATCCCACTCAAGCGGAATCAGGCGAAATTCGCCGAACGATTGCCGCCACCGCCAAAAGCGCCACCGGCGCGAGGGCCACCGCCGCCGCGGTGCCGGAAAATAGGCCAAGATCGCCGCCGGACCAGGCGCCAGCCGCGGGCCGGATCTGCGTGATTCCGCCTGCGATCAGGGTGTCGGTCGTGAAGCGGAACGCGGCGTGCGCGCCCCACGGCATCCACGCCCCACGGTCACGCACCCAGAGCGCACCGAAGAGCATGCCGAGGAGGGCCGCCACGATCACGCTCCTCGCGTTGGCGTCGCTCCGTCCGAGCGCGGCGCCCGCCGACGTCGCGCCGCACGCGACCACGCGGAGGAGGTCGTGCGGGCGTCCGCTCTGGTCGCCGGGATCGAAGAGGCCGAGCGCGCGAAGGACGATGCCGTGGAGGAGCAGCTCGTCGCGCCAGGCGTGGAGCCCCGCCGTGATGAGCCCGATCACGATGACCGAGACGGCGACGTTCGCGACGCTCTCGAAGGAGGCCCCGTGCGACGCGGCGAGGACGATCACGAGCACCAGCGCCGCGCCGGCGCCGGCCGCGACGCCGAGGCCCGCGCGCCGGGCGACCTCCATGCGCGTCTGCTCGCGCGCGGGATCCGTCCACGCGATGCCGAGCCGCGACGAGGCCCACTCGACGAGGACGGCCTGGCCGACGGCCGACGCGGTCGCCTGCGCCTCGAGGAAGATCTCGAGGAGCCGGCAAGCGAGGAAGAGCGCGAGCCCGTAGGCGCCGACGGCGAAGCCGCGCGGCGGCCCCTTCGACTCCTCGTCGTCGTCCTTCTCCTTGTCGGGTTCCCTGGTCACGCGAGCGCGTCTCGCAGCTCCTCACCCTGCGCGAGGAGGCCGGGCAGGCCGCCCGTGTGGAGGAAGAGGACGTTCGCCTGGCTCGAGATGTCGCCCCGCTCGATGGCGCGGGCGACGCCCCAGATCGCCTTGCCCGTGTACACGGGATCGAAGACGAGACCGGTGCGCTGCGCGACGAGCGTGAGGAAGCGCTTCTGATCCTCGTCCATCACGGCGTAGGCGGGACCTTTCGCGCCGTCGTCGATGACGAGCCCGGTCTTCACCGGCAGCGACGAGTCCCAGCCGCGCGCCTCGTCCATGATCGCGCCGATGACGCGCTTGAAGTAGGCCGCGTCGTCGCACACCGCGAACGCCCAGGCGCGATCCGCGACGTCGTAGCGGCGCGCGCCGAGCGCCACGCCCGCGGCCGTGCCGCCCGAGCCACATGCGTGCGCGATGGCGTCGAAGCGCGGGCAGAGGCCGTGCTCGATCTGGACGCGCACCTCGCGCATCGCCTCGACGTAGCCGAGCGCACCGAGGCCGTTCGACCCGCCCTCCGGGACCACGTAGGCGGGGACGCCCTCCGCCTCGAGCGAGAGGCGCGCCGCTTCCATGATCGCGTTCCGCTGCCGGTATTCGTCGGGTGTGATGTAGACGATCTCGGCGCCCGCGAGCCGATCGAGGAGGACATTCCCCGTCAGGTCCATGCGCTCGCGCGCCTTCGCGGGATCCGGCACGCGGAGATAGAGCACCGCGCGCATGCCGAGGCGCGCGGCGGAGAGCGCGGTCGCGCGGGCGTGGTTCGACTGGTGACCGCCGCACGTCAGGACGATCTCCGCCTTGCGGTCCTTCGCCTCGGCGAGCAGGAACTCTAGCTTGCGGAGCTTGTTGCCGGCCTCGGCGCCGCCGGTCATGTCGTCCCGCTTGATCCAGATCTTGGCGCCGACGATCTCGTCGAGGGCGGGGCGGCGTTCGATCGGCGTCGGAAGATGCGCCAGAGGAATGCGACGCGGCATGGTCAGCCCAGGCTGAAGAGCTTCGCGCCGCCTTCGACGGTGGCGCCTTCCTTCATGTGGATGTCGAGCACCTTGCACGCGGCCTTTGCCTTGACCTCGTTCTCCATCTTCATCGCCTCGATGACGCAGAGCGTCTGCCCGGCGGCGACCTCCGCGTCCTTCGCGACGAGGATGCGCACCACGCGGCCGGGCATCGGTGACTTGATGACCTTCTCGCTCGCGCCCCCCGTCGCCTTCTTCGCGGCCGCGGCCGCGCGCTGGCGCTCGCTCTCGACGCGCACGTAGGAGCGATGGCCGCTCGCGATGGCGCCGATCTCGGGGGGCGTGCCCTCGACCGTCAGATCCACGATGCGTCCGCCGACCCGCACGGAGAGCGCGTCCGGCAACGCCACCACGTCGACCGCGACGGGCTTTCCGCCGAGCGTCACCTCGATCTGGCCGGTGGGGAGCTCGTTCACGTCGACGAGCGTCGGCTCCTTCGCCGACGGATCGAGGGTCACGTAGTAGCGCATGCCCTGAGTACTAGCGCGCTTCCCTACTCGGGGCCCAGCGCGAATACGACGTCGAACGTGGCGTCCTCCGCGCCCTCGAACGCGACGTGTCCCGTGCGGCCGATATCGAGGCCGAAGACGAGCCGATCTCCGGCCGCGCCCGCGTCGAGCGCGAGCTCCACGAGCACCCGCCGAAAGCAGTTTCCGCCTCCCGGATACCGCGCGTCGATGGACACGATGGCGCGGCGTAGGAGCCGCCGGCCGTCTCCCGTGCGCGCGCGCTCCTTCCTCCCGCGGGCGCGCTGGAGCGAGACCGCCTCGGCCGGACCGCGCGTCATCCGGAGCCGCTCCGCGCGCCGGATCTCGCGGGTCGCCCGGAGCAGCTCGAGCACGAGCGCGGTCGAGAGATCCGTCGGCCACCTCACTGAAAGATGTCGCACGTGCCCTTCGCGAGGCATCCATGCGAGCTCGGATGGCTCAGGTAATAGACGTCGCGCCCGTTGGTCGCGAGGAAGCGCGCGATGAGGCCGTTGCCGTAGGTGGCGGGATCCCAGACGCGGCACTCCGAGTCCGCCCTCCACGCGTGCGCGCCGCCGGGCTCGACGTACTGGTTCCAGAGCGCCACCACGGGCGCGGTGGCGGTCCAGCCCGTCGCGTCGGGCGCGAACGGGACGCCGGAGAGGCGCGGCTCCCAGCTCGCGGCGAGCGTCGTCGAGTCGGTGATGCGCAGGCTCGCGATGCGCGCGAGGCGGAGCGGCACGTCGGGATGCGGTTGATCGAAGGGCAGCGCGCCCTCGCTGGTCCAGTCGGGATCGAAGAGCGCGGTGGCGCACGCGTCCGTGTCGCGCGAGGCCCCCGCGCCGCAGGTCACGTTCGTCTTGCACGCCGGCCCGCCGCTCGTGCGCCCCACGCGGGCCACGCCCTCCGCGCTGCCGCTCTCGACGAGGAAGCGCATCGGCGTTCGCGCGCCGAGGCGATCGTAGAAGTCGCGCGGCGTGGCGTGGTTCGCGTACGCCGGCAGTCGCTCCACCGCGGACGGCGGCAGGAACGGCAGCGCGCCGGCGGCGCGGGCGAACGCGAGCTGCGCGGCGACGGGGAGGTCGGCGTCGCCGACGGTCGACGCGATGAAGAGCGGGCGCGCGTCGCCGATGGGGTCGAGCATGAATCGCCCCGCGAAGGCGGCGGGGTCCGCCGGATCGAGGAGCGCCTGCGCGAGGTCGCGGAAGCGGCGGAGCTCCGGCGACTGGCGGCGGAGGCCGAGGCCCGCGGTGAGCGCGACGAGGCGGTCGCCGACCGCGTGCCCGGCGACCCGGTCCTGCTCGAACGTCTGGATGCGGCGGCCGACGGGCGCGCCGCGCTTCACGTGGCACGTCGCGTACGAGCCCACGACGTCGGGCGCGTCGTAGATCTGGACGTCGAGACGATCGCCGGCGTCGGTGGGGATCCCGATCGCGAAGCGACCGCCCTGCTCCGTCACCGCGCATCGCGCGACGTTCTTCGTCACGTTGGTCACGATGACGGTCACGTTCGCGGCGAGCTGCGCAGCGTCGAGGCACGCGAGCTCCGCGGTCCCCATGCGCACGCTGCGCTGGTCGCCGGTGCAGATCGAGTCCGCGCGCTCCTGCCTCGGCGCCGCGTGGACGAAGGGACCGAGCACGGGATCGAGGTCGGTACGGGCCGAGCGGAGCGCGGCGTCGGCGAGGCTGCCGCCGCTCGCGATCGGTGCGGTCGCCGCGACCTCGGGCTCCGTCGCGCCGACCATCGAGGCGACGATGCCGCCCGCGCCCGCGCCCGCGACGTAGATCGGGCCGCCGAGCTCGGGGAGCGTCTTCGCGCCGATGATGCGCACGAGGTTCATCGCGTCGATCGCGGCCTGCCGGAGGCGATCGCGATCGTGCGCCAGGTGGCCGGTCCACCACGGGCGATTGAGCTCGGGGAAGCCGCCGCGCTCGCCGCCGAGGCAGCGGTTCCCGGGCGCGCCGAAGCCGGGGCGATTGAACGAGAGGAACGCGATGCCCTGGCGGGCGTAGTCGGCGCCGTACACCTCCGCGTCGCCGCCGAAGCCGTCGTCGTCGTGGATCCGCACGACGACGGGGAGAGGGTCTGGCGCTCGGGCGTCGGCTTCGGGACCACGAGCACCCACGGCACGCTCTCGTGACGGATCGTGCCCTCGCCCTTCTGGTAGCCGACGTCGAAGCGTCCGGCGGGATCGCGCTCCGGCAGGAGGTCCGGCGTGTCGAACGAGCCGGTCACGATGCGGTCGACGTACGCGGACGGGATGGCGCAGCCGTTCGACGCGTCGACCGTCACGTTCACCGGGAAATCCCGGCCGAGCCGTGCGAGCGGGCCGCGCGCACGGAGGCCTTCGCGGACGACGCGGAGGTCCTCGCGAGCGGGCGCGGTCGTGAACGTCCACGCGAACGCGACGTGATCGAGGCCGGTCCCGGCGAGGTCGCCGTAGTAGCGCGCGAGGCGATTGTCGGTGAGCCAGTCCTGGAGGCGCGCGATGCCCGAGCGCTGCGTGGGGTGATGGATCGCCTCGAACGGCGAGCGAACGATCTGGCCGTCCGGACCGCGGAGGCGATCGGTGAGGACGACCGCGTACTCCGTCGCCTCCTCGAGGGGCACGATCGGGCGGAGGATCAGCGTGTCCGTCTCGCGCTCGTACCAGTCGTAGCGGTTCGGGTGATCGAGCACGCCGTCGAAGTCGCGATCGCGTGCGGGCGAGTACGCGAAGAACGGGAGCTCGGCGCCCTCCTCCACCGTCTCGAAGAGCAGGTTCGACTCGCTGCCCTTGCGGTCGATCGCGGCGTAGCGCGCGGGATCGCGCACCGTGAGCGGTGAGTAGCCGGCGCCCACGTCGAGCAGCGCGGGGATGCCGGTGCTCAGGTTGACGACGTAGAACGGGTCGTTCGCCGGATCGTGCTCGTCGTCGGTCATGCGCGAGCGCACCGCCTCGACGTCGATCGCGGGCAGGCGCACGTCGGTCGTGGTGCTGCGCTCGAAGCCGACCGTGATGGGCTGGCTCACGCCCCAGCCTTCCATCGCGTCGAGGTCGGCGCGGAGCTCGCGCGCGAGGGCGGTGGTCCCGCCCGCGCTGAGGCCTGGGCGGCGGCCGGTACGGCTCGTCGGATCGGCGGCGGCGGCGATGTCGCTCGGGAGCGGGACGTCACGGGCCGCGTCGTAGCGAACGCGTGGGCCCGTGCCCTCTGGCGTCAGGCGAAGCCCGGCCGGCGCGATGTCGACCTCGCACGCGGCCAGGAGGACCGTGAGCGCGAGGAGCAGCCGGGGGAGGAGCGCGCGCATCAGAACTGCAGCCCCAGTCTGCCGATGGCGATCCACTGCGTGGGCATGTCGTTGCCGGCGGCGTCTTGCAGCGCCTCACCCGGGAAGAGCACGCCGGCCTGCGCGCCGAGCTCGCCGACGAGCCCGTACTCCAGCGGAAACCGCGTCTGAAAGCCGGCGTCGAGCTCGAGGCCGAGGTCCTTTCGCTTCGCGTTTCCGCCGCGGTAGTTGGCGTAGTTGCCGCTCGTCGCGACGCGATACGGATCGACGACCTCCGAGGTCGACTGCGCGACGACCGCGCCCGCCTTCAGGTCGAGCCAGTGGCGCGGCCGATAGGTGAACGTCGGATTGATGTATTGTGCACCGAATACGCCGCCGTTCGAGGGCAGCAGATCGACGCCCGCCGTCGGCCGCGAGGCGGTGGCGAGCGCGGGATCGATGGCGGCGGTGGCGCTCCGCGCGGTCTGGAAGCGCAGGATCTCGTCGAAGAGGAGGAGCCCGACCTTGTGGTTGGGGTCGAAGGTGAACCGCTTCAGCGTGCCGTCGTAGGGATCGGCGTCGCCGGACGCGTAGCCCATCTCGACCTCGCCGACGATGTCGCCGAACGTGACCTTCGGATCGCTGGTACTCCGGATCGCGCGGCCCTCCTTCGTGTGGACGACGCCGATCTTCGCCGCGCCGCCGTAGGCGCGGATCTGGTTCTTCGCCTGGCCGGTGGTGCGGAGGAGATCGGTCGAGCCGATGACGTAGGCCGCCTCGCCCTCCGCGTAGAAGAAGGCCCGAGGATCGCCGGGGGCGGGCTCGATCACGCGGGCGTGGAGGTCGAGCGAGACCTGATCCAGGTCGTCGGCGTAGGTGACGCCGGGCGCGGTGCTCTCGCGATCGGTGCGCTGGTGCCGGAGCTGGCTGAAGAGACCGACGCGGCTCCCTTCGTGCTCCCAGTACGCCGCGAGCACGGCCTGCAGCGCCTGCTGTCCCTCCGTGAGGCGCGCGAGCTGATCGCGAAACACGAGGTCTGCAGCGACAGCGACGTGGAAGTCGCCCTCGCCCGGCCGGACGGCGAGCAGCGCGCGCTCGCTGATCGCGCCGTAGCGGTAGTCGCCGAAGAGGGCGGGGTGGTCGCCGTCGTTGGTGAGGACGCCCATGCCCCAGTGGTTCGGCTGCTGCCCGATGCGGACGTAGCCGAAGGGGAGACGGTACTCGGCGTAGAGCCAGCGTGCCTGGACGTTGCTGAAGGCGTTGTACTCGTCGCGCGGCGTGCTGTCGGCGCGGACGTCGTGGGCCTTGTCGCCGACCACGAGGCCGGTGAGGTCGAGCTGCGCGACGAGGACGACCGCCTCGCGGAGCTGGAGCTGCGGCGTGACGCGGAGCCAGTGATGGACGAACTGATTCTGCCCGAGCGACTGCTCGAGCAGCCCGGGCCGCGCGCCGGCGGCGCTGGCGGTGGCGACGAGCGGGAAGCTTCGTTGCGCCTGGTAACGGATCTGGTGCTCGCCGCGGACGACGAAGCGATACGTGTCGGGCTCCGGCTCGGGGACGCCACGCCGGCCGGTCTCGAGGATGAGGCGATCGAACCCGAAAGACGGATCGAACGCGGGCGGTGTCGGCTCGGCGCGCGCCTCCGTCGCGATGAGCGTCGCCAAGATCGCGAGCGGAACCCAACGCATCGGACGGGCGCATCTTAGTCGTCGACACCGGTCCGAGATCGTGGATCGCCTTTCTCCCACATGGATCCCGCTCTACCCACAGGACCCCACCTGATGGCCTGCTCTTTCAATGAGTTAGCTATCTGGCGTCGACGTAAGTGGGTGGATCGAAAGATGCTACATGTGGGTACAGTCGCGAGGAAGCGACGAGCACCCGAGCCCGAGACAGCACACCCGATGAACATATCTCGCGTGATGACTTCTCCGCCCGGATCCGCCCGTCACTGACGAACGACGAGGAGAAGTCCACCGAATCAACCGCCCGACAACCAAGCAGCAGTCACGCGCGAGAGCGCGATTCGACCGGCCGCTCGTTCTGGAGCTCTCTTGAAGAGGCTAGGGGTTGATCCCCTCGTCGCTGCCAGAGGGTCCGAGGCTTAGCCCTCCATCCAGAAGGACGGCCGGTTTCCTTTTGTGCGCCGAGCGTCAGAGGTTCAAACGGCGGCTCGGATCCGGCGGCTTCGTCTGGCCGCCGCCGAAATCGAACTCGCCGAGGTGGCGGCCCTTGCTGTCGTACTTCTCCCAGCGGCCGTGCTGGCTGTCGAGCGCGTAGTACTCGCCGTTCTTCTCGTAGACCGGGCGGCCGCCGTTCTTGCTCTGGAGGTCGCCGTTCTTCTGGAGGCCGTCGCGCTTCGCGACCGACTGCGCCTCTTGCCGCGCCATCGCCGCGCGCTCGGCGCCGTTGCCGCTCGTGTTGAGGCGCCGCTCGAACTCCCGTGCCGCGTCCGCCTTCGGATCGGCGCGTGGGACGGGCGTGCTCTTTGGTGGCCCCGAGGTCTGCGGGAGCTTTGGCGCGCAGAACTTCGCCGTGAAGTAGATCGACTGCGTCGAGGCCGACGAGAGGTTGGGCTCGACGCTCTGCTCCGCCGTGCCTCCGCCGTCGCACGCGGCGCCGCAGTCTTCGCCCGTGCAGTTCTCGAACGGCTTGGCGGTGTCCTCTTCGGGATCCTTCGGCGCGTCCTCGTTCGGCGTCTGGTTCGGATCGTCGATCGCCGGATCGTCCGGGTCGGCGGGATCGTCCGGGGTCGTGGGATCGCCGGGCTCGGCGTCCGGATCGTTCGGATCCGTGAGCGAGGGATCGGTCTCCGCATCGGGCTCCGCGGACTCGAGCGGGTCTTCGCCCGACTCGTCGACCTCCTCCTCGCTGCCTTCTTCGGGCTCTGCGGTCTCTTCCTCGGGCTCGGCGTCCGCGTCGACGTCCTCGCTGCTCTCCTCCTCGGAGCTCGTGTCGTCTTCGGTCGAGTCCTCCTCGAGATACGGGTCTTCTGTCCCCTCGTCGGCGCTCTCGTCGGACGCGCTCGTGTCCTCGGCCGCGTCGTCGTCGTCCGCGAGGAAGCGGAGCGACTTCGTCGTGATCGGGGTCGCGCCGCCGGACGGCGTCGCGATCGTCCACTTGACCCACGCGCGGAGCGCGGACGAGGTGATGGGCGCGACGTAGCCGCCGCGCGACTCCGACCCGCGCGCGGAGAGCACGCCGACGACGACGGGCCCAGCGGACGTGAAGCGAACGTACGGCGAGCCGCCGTCGCGCGTCGTGCGCGAGACCCACGTGGTCGAGCCGCCGGTGAACTTCTTCGACGTCGACGTCTTGACCGGCAGGCGCGCGATCTTGCTGCCGCGCGCGAGGCCGGGCGATTTGCGGCTCCAGGCGACGAGGTTGCAGCCGGCGCAGCTCCGGGTGGAGAGGACGGCGTAGGCGTCGAGCTTGATCGGCTTGTCGAGCTCGAGGAGCGCGATGTCGTGGTAGCCGTCCTCGCGCAGGAACTTCGAGAGGCCAGGCTCCCAGTCGTAGGTGCGGAGCCAGCGAACGTGCACCGTCTTGTTCGCGGTCGGCGAGTAGACGGTCGCCTTGGCGGCCGCATCGCCGCAGTGCGCGGCGGTGAGGACGAAGCGGGACGAGAGGAGGACGCCCGAGCACGACGCCTGCCGGGCCCCTTCGCTCGACGTGAAGTCGATCGTGACGGCGGCGCGCACGCCGCCGTTGGTCTTCTTCGGCGCCGGTTCTTCCGACGCGCAGCCCGACCCCGCCACGATGCCCGTGAGCAGCGTGAAAAGCGTCAATCCCCGCAATCTGCCCATGCGAAGCAAGCGAACCAGCAAGCCCGTGTCTGTGTCAAAAAGTCCCGGCGCGCTGCCGCCTCGGAGATGTGGTAGCTACCGCGACATGTCGGAACCCGTCTTCGTTGGACGGCCCATCTCTCTTGCGGACCTCGAAGATGTCGCGGTCCGCGGCCGTCCCGTCGCCCTCGCCGCCGAAGCCCGCGAGAAGGTGCAGAAATCGCGCGAGGCGATCGACGCGATCGCCGAGCAAGGCGATGCCGCGCCGCGTGTCTACGGCGTGAACACCGGGTTCGGAGCGCTCAGCGAGACGCGTATCTCGGCGACGGACGTGCGCGAGCTGCAGCAGAACCTCGTTCGGTCGCACGCGACGGGCGTGGGCCCCGATCTCTCGAGCGCCGAGGTGCGCGGGATGATGCTCCTCCGCGCGCAGGTGCTCGCGCTCGGGCACTCGGGCGTCCGCGAGGCGCTCGTCGACGTGCTCGTCGCGATGCTCAACGCGAAGGTGCATCCGCGGATCCCCTCGCAAGGCTCCGTTGGCGCCTCCGGCGACCTCGCGCCGCTCGCGCATCTCGCGCTCGCGATGATTGGCGAGGGCGAGGCGCGCCTCGGCGACGGCGCTTGCCGCCCGAGCGCCGAGGTCCTGAAGGAAGCGGGCGTCACGCCCGTCGTGCTCGAGGCCAAGGAGGGCCTCGCGCTCATCAACGGCACGCAGTACATGGCCTCGCTCGGCACGCTCGCGCTGCTCGATGCAGAGCGCCTCGCGACCGCCGCCGACGTGGCCGGGGCGATGAGCCTCGAGGCGCTGAAGGGCACCGCGCGCCCATTCGACCCGCGCCTCCACGACGCGCGCCCGCATCCGGGACAGAAGCAGGTCGCCTCGAACCTGCGCGCGCTCCTCGCGGACAGCGAGATCATGGAGAGCCATCGCGACTGCGGAAAGGTGCAGGATGCATATTCCTTGCGCTGCATGCCGCAGGTGCACGGCGCGACGCGCGACGCGCTCGCTTGGGTACGCAGCGTCCTCGAGCGCGAGGTGAACAGCGTCACGGACAACCCGAGCGTGTTCGTCGATCGCGGCGAGACCGAGATCATCAGCGGCGGCAACTTCCACGGCCAGCCGCTCGCGCTCGCGCTCGACCTGGCGGCGATGGCGGCGGCGGAGCTCGCGAACATCAGCGAGCGCCGCGTCGAGCAGCTCGTCAATCCGGCGCTCTCGACGGGCCTCACCGCGTTCCTCGCGCCGCCCGGCCCGAAGAGCGGCCTCCACTCGGGGTTCATGATCGCGCAGGTGACGAGCGCGTCGCTCGTCAGCGAGAACAAGGTGCTCTGCCACCCGGCGAGCGTGGACTCGATCCCGTCCTCGGCGGGCAAGGAGGACCACGTCTCGATGGGCTCCGTCAGCGCGAAGAAGCTCCGCGAGGTGGTGAAGAACGTCCGCGCCTGCCTCGCGATCGAGGTGATGACGGCGTCGGCCGGTCTCGATCAGCGAAAGCCTCTCCGTCCCGCGCGCGGCGTCGAGGCCGCGCTCGCGAAGGTCCGCGAGAAGGTCGCGCCGATGACGGGCGATCGCCCGCTCTATCGCGACATCGAGGCAATACAAGAGCTCCTGGCGGCCATCACCACCGCCGCCTCGTCGGTCGTCGGCCCGCTACTGTGAGCGCTCTTTGGCGCGGGTTGGAGCGCGGTCGCCCATGCGGTCCACGATCTGCGCGTAGCGCTTCTTCGCGCTCGCCTGATTGCCCTGGTCCCACTCCACGTCGGCGAGGCCGAGGAGGGCGGGGGAGTACGTCGGGCTCGCCGCGAGCGCACGCTCGTAGCTCGTCTTCGCGGCGTTGAGGTCGCCCTGCGCCTTCGCCACGTCGCCGAGGCCGCCGTTGGCCTCGACGTTGTTCGGGCTCATCGCGATGACGCGACCGTAGAGCTCGCGTGCGGTCGCGAGGTCGCCCTTGCGCTTGGCAGAGCCGGCCTTGTCGAGGAGCTCGGACATCGAGCCCGGCGTGTCCGTCACGGGCACGCTCGGCTTCTTCTCCGTCGGCGCCGTCGACGGCGCGATCGTCGGGGTGCCGTTGTTCTCCGCGACCGGCTTCTTCTCGGTCGGGGTCGGCGGCGTGTTCACGACCGTCGTGGGCGGCGTGCTCGGCGGCGTGGCCGTCGTGGTCGTGCCCGTGGTCGACGTCGGGGGCGTGTCGAGGGAGATGGTGTCGCTCGCCGTCGTGATCGGGGTCGTGGGCGGCGTGTCGTGCGACGTCGCGGGCGTGGTCACGGGGGTCGGCGGCGCGATCGTGGCGACCGTCGGCGTCGGCGTCGGCTTCGGCGTCGGCTCCGGGCTCTGCGAGAGACGCCAGCCGATGCCAGCGACGAGGACCGCCCCGAGGGCGACCCACATCCACGTGCGGTTTGGCTTTTCCTCGGGGGTGACGGAGGCGCGGACCGGCGCACGGCGCGGCGCTTCGCTCGCTTTTTCCGTCGCGTCGGGGCGGATCGAGGGCGGCGGAAGCGACACCTTCTCGGGGACGTCCGGCCGCGAGAGGGACTTCGGGCGCGGCGCGGGCGGCGCGACCGACTTCGGCGGCGGGGCCTGGGAGGTGGCGGAGGCCGCCTTCGGGGGCATCTGCGACGGCGTCGGCTTCGGCGCCTGGGACGTGGTCGCGGGCCGGGCGGCGGCCTTCTCGGCCGGCGTGTCGGCCGCGGCGGCCTTGTCCGCGGCGGGGACGACGGCGAGATCGCGCAGCGAGAGGAGCTCGTGCGGATCCGGCGCGTCCTCCTCGAGATCGTCGTCGCCGAGCTCTTCCTCGTCCGGGATCGCGTCTCGGAGGGAGAGCGGCGCTTCCTCTTCTTCCTCCTCGGTGTCCTCGAGGAGGGACTCCGGGTCGAGCTCGTCGATGCTGTCGTCGGCCGCGACGAGTCCACCCGTGGGCGCGGTCGGTCGCTCGGCCTCGATGACCTTCGTGGTGGCGGGCGCAGGAGCGACGACCCTCTCCTGGGTCGAGGGCTTCGACTCGGCGATCATCGCGGGCGCCATCTCGACGCGCATCGTGTTGTCTTGATCGGCGCGCGGGGGAACGACGGATTTATCCAATTTGGGCGCCCATTCGACCTTCGGTGACGACTGCGTCTTGGGCGGCTGCGAGAAGCTCCGCACGAGGAGGGGCTCGAGCTTTCCGCTCGGGGTAGAGCCGGTGCCGGAGCCCGAGATCATGGTGCTCGCCATGTTCGAGCCCGGCCGCGACTTTCGCGATCCTCCGATGGGCTCGCCGAGGTCGATGGCGCTGTCCATGTCGGCCAGCGCGAGCTTCGGCGCAGGGGTGATGTCGAGGAGGGCGCTTGCGGACTTCTTTTCCGTGTTGGCGGAAGGCTTGAGATCTTTCAGGGCGTGATTCGCTTCTTCGATGCCCTTGGCGGTGGGCGTGATGGCGCTGGGCCGCCGGGACTCGGTGAGCTCTTCCCACGTGTCGAAGGACATCGCCTTCCCGTCGGGTCCGATGACGGTCCACTTTCCGGGGATTGACGCGGGCGCGGGCGGCTCGGGCGCCTCGCGCAAGTGGCCGCACTTGTTGCACCGAACCCGCGGCGACCCGTCGCTCGCAGCGTCGACCACGTAGTGGCCCGTGCAGCGGTCGCAGCGGATACGGTCAGCGGCCTGGGCTGTCCCTGCCATGGGAAGGAATCTTACAGCTTTTGTGGATTCCTGCCCTAGTCAACGACGAACGGTGCCCACACCCAAACGAGCGACAACCCCACTTCCGTAAGCCCGAGCGAACATTCCGGCGCCTCCGGCTCGATGAACGCCGCCCGCCAGAACCTTCTTCCGGGGTGCTAAAGTGCGGAGAAAACGCCCCCTTGGCGGAACGGTATACGCAGGAGATTTAAAATCTTCGGCCCGGAAGGGCGTCCCGGTTCAAGCCCGGGAGGGGGTACTCAGCGCGGTTGTTGAACCACACCGCGAAGCAGCCGATGATGGCCACCATGCGTTGGAAGAGAGCGGCTCTCGCGGGGGCCGTGCTGTCCGCTTCGGTGGGGCTGGCCGGCTCGGCGCGAGCAGATGAGTCGATCATCAAGACCCCGGGCGATCACCCCGACTACCGCTTCGAGGCCGAGCCTCATGGCCTCCTCGGCTTCGGCGGCCCCTTCCGGCACGGGCATACCGAGCTCGGCGCGGGCTTCCGCGGCACCATCATCCTGGTCGACAACGGCTTCGTGAAGTCGATCAACAACAGCGTCGGCGTCACCTTCGGCGGCGACATCTTCTTCGCCCGCGGGACGCTCTTCATCCCGGTCGGAATGCAGTGGAACTTCTGGCTCACGAACCACTGGTCCGTGTTCGGCGAGCCCGGCATCGGCATCGCGGTGAACAAGCACTCGAGCGCGGACACCGTGAATCCGCTCATCTACGTGGGCGGTCGCTATCACTTCAACGACAAGATCTCGCTGACGATGCGGATCGGCTACCCGTACTTCTCGATCGGGGCGTCCTTCTTCCTCTGAGACGCGGAAAATCGCGAGTGATCTCGAACCAATTCTGAATCCCGCAGGATTCAGAGTGCGGTGGTGGCGTGCAGGGACGTGCGTGCTACCCCGTGGGGGCATTCAACCCACTGGTCGCTCCTTTGTCCTCCGTCGTCCGCCTCACCAATGTCGAGAAGACCTACCAGATGGGTGAGGTCGAGGTGCGCGCGATGCGCGGCGTCTCCCTCGAGCTCGCGCGCGGCGAGATGGTGGCGATCATGGGCGCGAGCGGGTCCGGCAAGTCGACGACCCTCAACGTGATCGGCACGCTCGATCGTCCGACGAAGGGCCAGTACTTCCTCGACGACGAGGCGGTCGAGGAGCTCGACGAGGAGGCGCTCGCGGAGCTCCGCAACCGCAAGATCGGCTTCGTGTTCCAGTCGTTCCATCTGCTCCCCCGGCTCGACGCCGTCGCGAACGTGGAGCTGCCGCTCGTCTACGCCGGCACCTCGCGCAAGTCTCGCCGCGACAAGGCGCGGGCCGCGCTCGCCCGCGTCGGCCTCGAGGCGCGCGAGGACCACCTCCCGAACCAGCTCTCGGGCGGCCAGCAACAACGCGTCGCGATCGCCCGCGCGATCGTCAACGAGCCCGTGCTCCTCCTCGCGGACGAGCCCACGGGTGCGCTCGACTCCTCCACGACCGGTCAGGTCATGGATCTCTTCTGTGGCCTGCACCAGCAGGGCATCACGGTCGTTCTGGTCACCCACGACCCGGCGATCGCCAAGTACGCACAACGCGTCATTACCTTTGCCGATGGGAACATCGTCTCCGATTCGAGGGCTGCATGAGCGCCGTGAACAATTCCGAGTCCGATGCCAAGACGCCGACCCTTCACCCGGTCTCACACACGTTGAAAGAGGCGCCGAAGCCGTCGAAGCGTCCGCGAAAGAAGCGCGGCTGGATGTGGGGCGTCGCGATCCTCGCGATCCTCGGCGGCGGCGGCTTCTACGCCCAGAAGAGCCGCGCCACCGCCAAGCCCCTCGATCCCTCGCTCCTCGTCACCGTGACCAAGAAGTCGCTCGACGTCGAGATCTTCGAGACCGGCCGCATCGCGCCACGCGAGAAGGCGGACATCAAGTCCAAGGTCGCGGGCACGGTGCAGCAGGTCTTCGTGCAAGAAGGCGCGACCATCAAGAAGGGCGACGCGCTCCTCGTGCTCGATCCGACCGACTACGCGCGGGACCTCGAGAAGGCAGAGGCCGAGATCGCGTCGGCCAGCGCCGCCCTCGACTTCGCGACCCTCTCCCGCGAACGCGCCGAGCGCGGCGCCAAGGAAGGCATCGCGCCTCAGTTCGAGGTGCAGCAGACCACGCACGACGAGCGCTCGCGTGGCCTCGCCGTGAGGTCGGCCGAGGTGCAGCGGAACATCAGCCAGGATCGCCTGCGCTATACACGCATCACGTCGCCCATCACGGGCACCATCATCGCGCGCAACATCGAGCCCGGCGAGGCGGTCATCCCGGGCGCCCAGGCGACGATGGACGGCAAGCCCCTCCTCACGGTGGCGGATCTCTCCTCGCTCCTCGTGAAGGTGAACCTGAACCAGATCGACGTGGCGAAGGTCTCGGTCGGCCGGACCGCGACGCTCACGCTCGATGCGCTCCCGGGCAAGAAGTACGAGGCGAAGATCACGAAGGTCGCGCCCGCCTCGGTCAAGGTCACGGGCAAGGACCAGGAGGTCTTCCCCGTCGAGGCGCTCATCGAGCAGCCGGATGGCCTCGTGAAGCCCGGCATGACGGCGGACGTCCGCGTGCACCTCGACTCGAAGCCCGACGTCCTCGTCCTGCCGCTCGAGGCGATCGTGAAGGAGTCGGGCAAGTCCTTCGTCACGAAGGTCGTCGAAGACGGCCCGAACAAGGCGCAGAAGCAGGAGAAGGTCGAGGTCACGACCGGCCTGCGGAACGATCACGAGGTCGAGGTCACCGGGATCCCCGAGGGAACCAGGGTGATGCTGAAGCCGGCCTCGGCGTCCGAGAACGAACAGAAGATGTAATCGGGGATGGGCCCGTTCGAGCTGCTCCGCATGGCCGCATCGGCCCTGGCGGCGAACCGCGCACGTTCGCTGCTGACCGTGCTGTCGATCACGATCGGTGCGTTCGCCATCGTCGTCATGTCCTCGCTCGCCGAGAGCGGTCTGAACACGCTCGTCAAGGGCATCGAGGATCTCGGCGGTGCGCGCATCATCCTGGCGTGGTCGAAGAAGCCCGAGCGCGGCCAGAACAAGGCCTACGCATACGCGAAGGGCATTCGACCCGTCGATCGCGACCGCGTCGTCCGCGACCTGCCGCACGTCGAGTCGTCGACGCTCTACTACGACATGGACTGGATGCAGGTCGTGACCGATCACGGCTTGAAGACACGCAGCAGCGTCGTCGCGGGCGACGGCGCCATCTTCCGCGCGATGGTGATGCCCATCGGCAAGGGTCGGGCGTTCACGGAGGAGGAGAATCGCCAGCACGCGCAGGTCTGCGTGATCGCGAAGAAGCTCGCGGAGACGGTGTTCCCGACGCCGCACGAGCCACTCGGCTCGCTCATCTCCGTGGGTCCTTCGCTGCGCTGCCGGGTGGTGGGCGTGCTCGCGAACATCAATCGGCCGCGCATGTTCGACTTCGACTGGAGCAACGTCGTCGTCGTCCCGAACGAGACGATGACCGACGCCGACCCCGCGGCGCCGGAGTCTGGCTGCCTCTTCGTGAAGACGGACTCGCCGGCCGCGAACGACATCGTGAAGCGGCTCATCAATGCCCGCATGGAGCAGCGTCATCCGGGCCTGGACGACTTCACGATCCTCGACTTCGCCAAGGCGATGGAGCAGTTCCAGCTCACGTTCAAGATCATCGAGCTCATCGTCGCGGTGCTCGCCGGGATCGCGCTCTTCGTGGGCGGCGTCGGCGTGATGAACATGATGCTCATCGCGGTGTCCGAGCGCGTCCGCGAGATCGGCCTGCGAAAGGCGCTCGGGGCCTCCCCGCGCACGATCGGCACGCAGTTCCTGATCGAGTCGGCGCTCCTCTCCGTGTTCGGCGGCGTCGTGGGCGTCACGCTGGGCCTCGGTGTGGCGATGGGCGCCTCCAAGCTGATCTCGAAGCAGTTCGAGACGTGGCAGGCGTCGCTGGCGCTCTGGTCGGTGGTGGCGGCGCTCGTGGTCACGTTCTTCATCGGCATCGCGTTCGGTTGGCTCCCGGCCAAGCGCGCCGCCGCGCTCGATCCGGTGGAGGCGATGCGCCGATGAACCCGCTCGATCTCCTGCGCTCCCTGAGCGGCGCGTTCGCGCATCGGCTGCGTGCCTCGCTGACGCTCCTCGGCATCGTCATCGGATCGGGCTCGATCGTCCTTCTCGCGAGCCTCATCGTCGGCGGCCGGACGCTCCTCATCGATCAGAGCCAGGGCATCACCGACTCCGACGTCGTCGTCGTGGAGAAGAACCAGGCGCCGCCGGACAAGCAGGACAAGACGCAACGGCCGCTCTCGCGGCTCGACGGAGCGGAGCTCGAGGACTCGCAATCCCTCGACGGCGCGATGGTGGCGACCGAGGCCTCGCACTGGGAGATGGTGCACATCGACGGTCAGGAGCGCTGGATCAACGTCGTCAGCGCGAGCGCGCAGACCCTGAAGCTCTACAAGCTCTCGATCGACGCTGGCCGCATGCTCGACGCCACCGATCGGGAGAAAGGCAACCGGGTCTGCGTCGTGGGGCACAACCTCTACAAGGATCTGCTCGGTGAGAAGCCGATCAACACGCCGGGCGGCCTGCACTTGAGGGTCGGCGAGGAGCTCTACGAGGTGGTCGGCGCCCTCGCGATGAAGCCGGCGCTCGGCAACAAGAACGGCGGCTGGGTGTGGGACAACAAGGTGCTCCTGCCGGAGACGACCTTCGACGCGACGTATGGGGAAGGGGGCCACACCGTCTCGCGCGTGTATGTCCGGGCCTCCTCCAATGCGCAGGCGCGAGCCACGACGCGTGCGACGGTGATGAGCGTCATCCTGCGCCGCCATCTCGGCATCCCCAACTTCAAGCTGCGCGACGACGAGAGCGGGAGCAACGAGGAGCTGATCCTGATGACGATCCAGGTCCTCCTTCTCGGCACGGGGCTCCTCGCGCTCCTCGCGTCTGGCATCAACATCATGAACGTGATGCTCGTGACGGTGGCGGAGCGCCGGAAGGAGATCGGCCTCCGGCGGGCCATCGGCGCCACGCCGCGGAGCATCCTCGTGCAGTTCCTGCTCGAGGCGGCGGCCCTCTCTTTCGTGGGCGGCGGTCTCGGCATCGCGGCGGGCTCGGGCCTGGCGTGGCTCGTGGCCCTCGGCGCGCGGGCCTCGCTCGGCCGCTGGAATTTCGCGCTTCCCGCGTGGTCCCTGGTGCTCGGCTTGGCCCTGGCCGTGGTCACGGGTGTCGTCTTCGGCATCGCGCCAGCGTGGCGCGCAGCGAAAGTTTCTCCGATCGACGCGTTGCGCGGCGAATAGGCGTGGCTAGCGTAGAGGGGTTGGACTCACCCTCACCGCCGATCCCACATTCCGATGTCCGGGCGCCCCTACCGCGCCAACGCAACGCCAATACCGAATATTTCCCGGAAGCGACGGGCCCACGCACCCCGCCGGATCTGAAGGCGGCGTACTCCTTTGCGCGCGGGGTCGTCCGTAACTCGCCGGATGTGCTGCAAGGCCGGCCGGGCCATCGCCTCATGTGGGTCCATCGCCGGGGCTTTGGTGGCTCCCCGCTCTACGCCCATCCCGACGCCTTCGCGGTCGTGGGCCGGCACACGCAGTGCGGCATGTGCCTGCCAGACGACGACCCCTTCGTCGCGTTGCGCCACATCATGGTCCGCTCGATCGCCCTTCCTGATGGGAAGGTCGCCCTGCGCCTTCAGGACCTACATACGGACACGGGCTTCGTTCTGGCCGATGGCTCCCGTCAGACCTCCATCTTCGCGGAGGGGCCGGTGGCGGTGGGCATCGGCGACTTCGCGCTCGTCGGCCTTCCGGGCGAGACGCCCGACGACGCGCTCCCGAACGATCTCCCGGACGCGCAGGTCGACACGCCGAAGCATCTCCGCGATCAGATCGCGGCGATGGAGAAGGCGGTCAATCCGGCGGGCCCTTATCGCATGAATGCGCGCCCGACGAACCGCATGAGCCGCATCACGCTGATGCCACAGCTCGTGATGCTCGGCGAGTCGCTGGCGGCACCGAATCTCGCGCGTCTCAGCACGGGGCAGCGCTGGTCGGTGACCCTGGAGCGGGCCGGCCGCACGGCGACGGTGACGGTGACGGGCGATGAGCTCAAGGGCGGCGTCATCATCGGCCGCTCGGAGAAGTGCGTCTCCGAGGACCTCCGTCGCATCACGGACAACAACACGTCGCGGGTCCATGTCCTCCTCCTCCGTGAAGGCGAGCGCATCCACGCGTTCGATCTCGCCTCCACGCAAGGCGTCTTTCTGAGCGGCCAGCCTATCCGCCGCGTCGACATGCAGGATCACGGCACGGTCCTCCTACTCGGCAAGGGCCAGAGCGCCGTCCGCCTCATCTGGCACCGCATTCAGTAACCAGCGCGCAGCCCGCGCCCGCGTGCGGGGCCGCCCCCCCGCGCCCGGCCGCCCCACGCGCCGGCGTGCACGTGTGCACAACCCGTTCAACAACCTGGCCCGGGCCAGCCACCTGGCCTGGCCCGGCCACCCCCGCCCCCCCGCGCCAGGTCAAAAATGATTGGTAAGCCAACTGTTTTGGACCTGGCGTGGGGGGGGAGGGGGCGGCATGCGGTGTGCTGTCGCCTGGGGATGCACTCGATTTCATTCCTACTGAAACGATGTCACCTGCGCGTGACCGCTTTTGCCAAGGAGGCCGTGCGGGCCGTGAAAGGGATGACCCCCGCTCGCTTCGACGTCCTCTGCTTCGCACGGCAGCGATGGATTCAGTTCGACCCCGGGCCGCTCGCGCGCGGGCTCACCACCCAGCGCGCCATCACCAAGGCGCTCGGGCTTCACCCGTCCACCGTCTCCAAGCTCCTCAAGCGACTCGAGGAGATGGGCTGGATCATTCGCTGCCCCGACTACTCCGACCGCCGCGTGAAGGCGGTCGAGCTCACCAAGCTCGGCGTCCGGAAGATCTGGGAGGCCATGCGGCGCGTGTTTCGCGGGCGCCTCCTCCTCGAGCCCTTCGAGCGCATCGCTCGCGAGCTCCAGCCCACGCGCCACGTCCTCGAGACGCTCGACCACCTCTTCGACACCCTCGAGCTGATCGCCGACACCTTCTACGACTCGTCGAGCTTCTATTACGACTACGGGTCTCGCACCATCCAGCCCTACCGCTTCATCGTCCACGAACGCGAACGCCGCGTCCGCCGTATCCGCATGAAGCCCGAGTTCCCCATCATCCGGCCCGGAACCGACGCCTGGATGGAGCTCATTCGGGGCTACAACGCGCGCAACCGCGCCCGCTTCAAGCCCATCGATGTCCTCGACTACATGGAGAGCGACGACTGACGCGCCTGCGCCTTCGCCGCCGCTACGCCTTGGTCTGCAGCCGGTAGTACGAGCCCATGCCGCCCGTCGCAGACGCGCCGCCTCTGCCAGCGACCGTCTCGAGGTGACGCACGAGGCCGACCCGAACCGAGGCCATCGTCGGATAGCCCGCCGTATCGGCGGAGCCCGTCTCCGTCACGAAGGTCGCCTGACCCGTCGCGGGATTCGGGCTCGGCCGCATCGACGCAGCTCGCTCCATACGCTGCTTCGTCGGATCGGGAGCGCCGAGGTCTGGGCCCTCGCCCGGCTCGACCGTGAACGGATGCGCGCGATCCGTCATGCGCCCATAATCGCAGTAGAGGAAATCGATGAGCGCGTTCGCGCCCGTGCCTGGGCCGAGGACGATGCTCGGCGCAATGGTGCTATCCACCATGTTGCCCGTGCGTCCGCCGTCGGACGTGACGATGACATAGACCTTTGCTCCGTTCGGTGCGCTGTTGATCGTCTGCGCGAGCATGTTGAGGCCGATCGCGAGCTGACGCATGCCTTCGAGCGGCGAAAGGCTCCGGGCGTTCACCTCGAAGTTCGGCGCGGCCAGCTCGACGGGATGACCATTCAGGTCGTTCACGTTCACGGACAGCACGAAGTTGCGGAACGGGAGGCCGGGGATGTTGACCGCTTCTTGCACGAAGCGGCACTGCGCGAGGAACTCCGCTTTCGTCGGGATGGAGTCGTCCGCCGTGTTCGAGCCTTGTCCGAGCTGCGCGCCGCGCGTGGCGCGATTGATCTCCGCCTGCTCGGCGGTGGTGAAGAACGACGCCTCCTCGAGCTTCGAAAGGCTCGCCATGTTCTTCACCGCCGTCTCGAGCGCCTGCTTCTGGCGCACGAGCTCGCCGCGGAAGTCGGCGCCCACGCCTGCGAGCTCGTCGAATTTCGTCACGAGCTGGCTATCCACATGGCCGCCCTCGATGAGGCGATGGATCTGATCGACGTAGCCAGCGACGGGCTGGCCCGACGCGACGATCTCGCTCAGGTTCGAGCCAAGGACCAGCGTGCCGCGCGCGCCTGGGCCCTGCGGATCGTTGATGCTGTAGCCACCTTTGCCCGTCGCATCGAGGCCAGACGCGAAGGCAACGATGCCGAGCGGCGAGCGAACGATGTCCTGCACGTCGAGGTGATGGGAGATGTCTCCACCGCGGTCGCGCACCGTCTGCAGGGGTGTCCGTCAAGCACGTCGCGACGAAGTTGTGGCCTCGGCGCGCGGCGATCATCTCGCTGGCGGCGAACGCTTGTACCGCGACGCCAGACGGAAACGCCTTCGCGCCGCCGGGATAGATGGTGGCGTCGCCGAGCTGGCTCGCGCCGAGCTCGGGCTCGGGCGCGCCGCTCTCGAGGAGACCTGCGAACCAGCGATTGAACCGGAGCTGACGCCACCGCGGGACGTCCGACACGAGGTCGATGCCTTTCCCCACGAGGAAGGTGGTCAGATCGCTCGCTCCGTTCGAGAACGTGCCCCGGAGGCCTGCGTTTGGATCGTTGACGCCCGTGAAGTCCGCGTCGCGCGGTCCCCACGGGATGTTGTAGCGACCCGTCGACTTCGCCGCCGCGGTCTCGGTGCCCGTGTACGGGAGGACCTTGCCGTTCGTGACGTCCTTCTCGTCCTCCAGCGCGCCGAACTTGAACATCAGGCGCGAGATGAACATCGCCATCACCTTCACCTGGACGACGACGACATTGGCGTCGTCCCCCGGCGCAGCGGACGCGGTCCCGCCGAAGGTGATCCGCTTTCCGAGCTTCAGCGTGTCGCCGAGGATGCGATACGCGTCGCGCGAACGGAGGGCACCGAGATCGAGCGCGCCGCTCGACGATGGGGCTGGCGTGGGGCGGAGGCCGAGGCCGAATCCCGCCGCTGCGCCGCCGCTCGCGAGAAGACCACCGAGGATCTGGCGTCGCGTGAGCTTCATTGGACCCCGAAGGCGGTGGAGGCGAGGAGGGAGGCGATCGCGGTGGCGGTGTCCTTCGCGCAGGCCTCCGCGAAGGTGGCTTCGAGCGCGGCGTACTTGCTCGGCGCGATGGACGGCAGGCAGCGCGCGAGCATCTCGCGTGCGCCCTGCGCCGTCGTGCAGTCGCACTTCGCGTTCGACGTGCGTTGCGCGGCGCAGTTCTCGCCGACCACGTTTCCGATGTCCTGCAGCGCAGCAAGGATCGGTAGCGAGAGGGCGGAGTTGCGGACGCCGACTCGCTCCACCGAGGGATCGCCGTCGATGATGACGGACTCGCCCGCGATGACGTCCGCGCCTTCGCTGAACTGCCGCGCGGCGAGGAAACCGGCGGGGTTGTCTGCGTCTTGAATCATGCTCTGGGACACGGTCGTCAGACCGCTCCCGAAGCACGCCTCGACCGCGCTCGCGAGCTCGATGCTCGTCTTCACCTGATAGGGCGCGCGCACCGATCCGCCCGAGGGCGCGATGCCTCCGCCGTCGGCGCCAGCGCCGGCGCCGTCGTCATCATCGCCGCTCCGGCTCAGCTCGTCCGGCGCGTCCTCCGAGCACGCGAGGACGGCTCCGCCGGCGGCGAGGAGCGCGAGCCCCACCCACGCGGCTCTCGTGAAACTGCTCATGGTGCACCGTCGCAGGCGAACGAGTCGGAGTTGAAATAGGCGATGGCGAGATCGTGAAGCGTGCCGTTCTTGCCGAGCGCATCGTACACGCGGAGGATCATCTCCGCCGAAGGCGTGCTCGAGTTGGCGAACGCTCGGTGCGCGTGCCGCGTGAAGCCGGTCGCGAGCGAGACGGAGCGCGCGAGGAGGAAGTCCGTGAGCTCGCCGACGTGCTCGAACGTCACGTACGGGTTCTTCGGATCACTCGTGGGCAGGCAGGACTGCGGCGCGTTGAGGGCGCCGCTCGCGAGGGCGGAGAGGTAGTTGGCGTCCACCTTCGTGAGCTCGCCGCTCTCGCTCTTGCGATCCGCGAGGAGCGCGTTCTTGAAGATGAACGCCTCATCGCCTGGGCCGTCCGCGCCGGCACCGATCGCGGCAGGGTCGTAGACGAGGCCGCGCGTCGAGAACGGACGGAAGAGCACCGAGCCTGCGGCGAGGCCCTTGTAGAGGTGGCAGCCCTGACAGAATGCGCCCACCTCCGGGATCGCGTGGGTGCCGAAGGCGGCGCCGACGAGGCTCCGCGAGTCGGTCGCCTCGAGGCAGGAAGGCAGGGCGGCCGCGGTCGAGCCCGAAGGCCCGGAGGTCGCCGCGCGCGGGACGCCGCCGAACAGCGTGAAGTAGAGGAACCCCACGCGCCCGTAGTTGTTGTTCGTGATGAGGAAGCTCGACTGCTTCGAGTTCAGGAAGCCGAGCGTCGAGAAGAACCCGTGGCGCGGCGCGCTCATGATGCACGCGCCATGGGGGCCGGGGCCCGCGCCGGCGTCGGGAGCGGTATCGGAGCCGGTCGGCGGATCGCAGCCGTAGAGCGGAGCCGTGCTCGCGCTCACCATCACCGTGTCGTCATGGAAGAGCGAGCGGTACGCGGCCCTGTCCCATCGCTCCTCGAGGAGCCAGTAGAACTCCTCCTCGAGCTCCTTCGCGACGGCGGGGGTGATCGCACCGCCGGGCGCGATGTTCGGCGCGCCGCCGATCGCGACCGCGAGCCGCTTGAGGCCATGCGCGACGAACTCGTCCTTGTGCTTCGCGTCGTCCAGCTGCGCGACGATCGCCTTGCGCGCCTCGGCTTTGACGTCGACGTCGAGATCGCCCGCGGGCAGGGCGGCGAGCTCCTCCGGCGTGGGAGCCCGCTCGTACGCGGCAGAGGTGAAGTTCGCGAGGAAGCGTCGCAGGGTCGCGTTCTTCGTGCAGGAGAACGAGATGTTCGGCGTCGTCTTCTCTCCCGCGTTTCCGTAGACCTCGTTCGCGTCGAGGACCGCGAGCGGCTGCGTGATGCGCATCCACTGGAGCATCCGGTCGACCTCGGCGAGCTTGCTGTCGTCCGAGAGCGCCGCCGGTGGCATCGCGACGGGGAAGCCTTCGCGCTTGCGCTGCTGTGCGAGGAGGAGCGTCTGGTAAACGTCCGCCGTGTCGACGGTGGACTCGAGCCAGCCGCGGGAGAGCTCCTTCGGCATGGACCACTGGCTCGCGTTCACGGCAGGGACGCCGTTGGCGTCGATCCCATGACAGGCGGCACACTCACGTGTGAGGTAGTCGAGCGCCTCGCTGTCGCTGAACGGACCGGTCCCTGCCTTCGCTCCGCCTTCGACGTCGCCGCTCTCTCCCGTGCCCCGGCGCGGAGTGGCGGCGTCGTCGTCGCCGCACCCGATCATGATGCCGACCGCGATGGCGAGCCCGGCGGGCCACACCAGCAGCGCCGATCGCCATCCTCTGCGCGACCGAAAGGGCATCATGCTAGTTCGCGCGATGGAGCAGGAGCTCGAGGTGATGCAGACCTCGCGGCTTGAGGAGGGGCGGCGTGAGCAGGAGGCGCAGCGCGATGTCCGTCATCTTCGTCGGGATGGGGAGGACACGCTTCGAGGCGCTCGTGAGGACGAGCCCCGCCTCGCGAAGCGCGTCCTCGAGGAGGCCCATCTCACGGTAGGCCTCGGCGAGATCGAGATGCGCTTCGAAGTCGTCGGCGCGGATCTGCTTGGCGACGCCCGCCTTGAACTCCTCGAAGACGCGCTCGACGTCCGCCTGCTCGGCCGGCGCCTGGCGTGGCGATCGCGCCTGTGTCGACCACACGCGCGCGTGCGCCTCCGTCGCGAGCGTGCCGATCCGCGCCGCGCAGGTGCGGCACACCCAGAGCTTCGGCATGGGGCCGAGGCTCGCGGGGTTTCCGCAGAAGTTGCACGTCGCCAACATCCCTTTGACGCGATCATAGCCAAGTTCTTGGCTCGTTCACGCTCAGCCCGACGTGTGCGCGGGCGTGATACTCATCGGGCTAGCTCTCGTCGCCGGATGTGCGGCGACCGCCGCTGCGGAGCTCACTTCCGCTTCGCGAGCGCGTTCGAGATCGAAACGGCGGCCTTTCGGCGGAGCGCGACGCAGAGGCCGACCTCTTCCGCCGCTTCCTTCAGGCTGCGCTCCGCGCCCGGGATCGCCGAGGTGCGGGGCGTGTAGAATGTCGTGATCTCGTCCGCCTCCTTCGCCGTGCAGGCGAAGCCGAGCGATCGAACCACCGGCAAGACGAGGTGCCCCGGGAGCTTGGCGTGGACCTCGTCCCAGTGCTTCTGCATCCAGGCCTCGGCCGTCGGGCGCGCCGTTCGACGGGCCATCGCGCTCGCCACGACCAGGCGGACCTCGTCTCGCTCGACGTCGGCCGTGAGCGCGCGGTCGAGCGCCTTCTCGAGGCGCTTCGCGTCTTCGAAGCCCGCGAGCGCATGGAGCGCGACCTGGCGGTCTTGCGGGTTGGTGCTCTTCTTCAGCGCCGCGATGAGCGCGTCGATCCGATCGTCGCCGGCCTTGCGCGATGCGAGGTCGACCGCCGTCGACGCCGTGTCGGGATCCACGCTGGTCGGGTCCGCCAGCCACCTGCGGGCGGTGTCGTCCGCCTCGTGGAGCGTGGCCTCGTCTTCGGCGACGTCCGCCATGGCGTACTGAACGCTCCGGCGGAGGAGCGGATCCTCGATCTTCTTCCGCTTCGAGAGCCGCGCGAGCGCGAACTTCTTGAACGCGGGGCGCGCGTCCTCCTCCACGATCGTGTCGCTCATCTCGTGCAGGATCGCGATCGCCTCCGTGGCGGTCTGCTGCGCCGTCTCGGTGTCGAAGCCGGGGAGCACGTCGAGCATGTAGCGGGCGTCGAGATCGCCGCTACGCACCGAGGACCAGGCGTTCGAGAGCAGCGAGAGGCGCGCCGCCGGCTCGAGGCTCTTCGCCTGCGCGAGCGCGACGTACGTCTTCGGCGGGACGCTCCAGCGGTAGTAGGAGAGGGCGGAGTTCGGATGCACCCACTTCGGGCAGGTGCTGCGGCCCGCGACGAGTGACGGGAGCCCCGCCATGAGGTCCACGCACTGCTCCGCCTTCGCGCCCTCCGTGAGGACGCACACGGGGACGTTCCAGTATCGGGGATCGTCGTCTCGCTGCGTCGATCCGATCGGCCGCCAGGGGCGGGAGCCGAGCTCGACGTGCCACCGGCCGCCCTGCTCGCAGTTGACGCTCGCGACGAGCTCCGGGACACCCGGCTGATCGAGGTAGCTCGACGCCATGCCCGTCACGTCCTTGCCCGTCGCCTTGTCGAGGGCCTCGAAGAGCTTGTTGGTGCCGACGCTCGTGTTCGCGTTCGCGTTCAGGTAGTCGCGAATGCCGCTCTTGAACTTCGCCTCGCCGACCCAGTGCTCGAGCATCTGGAGGACGGCGGCGCCCTTCTCGTAGGTGATGTGGTCGAACGCGGACTCGATGTCGCTCGTCGACACCGCCGGCTGGCGGACCGCACGCGCGCTCATCAGCCCGTCCTGGTCCATCACGTCGTGCGCTTCGCGGACGGCGTCGAGGCGGACGCCCCACTCGGGATGCCACGCATCGACGATGCGGTTCTGCATCCACGTGGCCATGCCTTCGTTCAGCCAGACGTCGGTCCACCACGCGGCGGTGACGAGGTTGCCGAACCACTGATGCGCGAGCTCGTGGGCGATGACGAGCGCCTGATCGCGTCGGGCCCGCGTCGAGCCGCGGACGGGATCGACCAGGAGGAGGTCGTCGCGGAAGGTGACGAGCCCCGGGTTCTCCATCGCGCCCGCAGCGAGCGCGGGCACCGCCACGATGTCGAGCTTCTCGTAGGGATAGGGGATGCCGAACCACGTGCCGAGGCGATCGACGAGCTCGCTCGTCGCCTCGAGGGCGAGCTTGTTCTGCGCCGGATTGGCCGCCTTCTTCGTGGTGATCATCCGGACCGGCGGCCGCGCGCTGCGCGTGGCGTCGGTGATGACGAGATCGCCGACGGCGAAGGCGAGGAGGTACGTCGGCAGCGGCTTGGTGCGCGCGAAGCGGACGCGCGTGCGGCCCGGCGGGACGTCCTCGCGCATCGTCTCGGGCACGTTCGAGACCGCCTTCATCGCGCTCGGCACGACGAGCGCGATGTCGAACGGGACCTTGTAGACCGGCTCGTCGAAGCACGGGAACGCGCGGCGCGCGTCGGTCGCCTCGAACTGCGAGAACGCATACCAGCTCTCGCCGTCCTTCACGCGGTAGAGCCCGGCGAGCTCGTCGTCGAACGGCGCGTCGTACTCGAGGACCAGCGTGACGTGCCCGGGCGGGAGCGGCGCGCCGAAGCCGAGGACGAGCTCCTCGGGGACCTTGCCGCCCGCCGCCACGCGCGTGGTCACCTGTGCGGGCCGCGGCTCTCTGCGGTCCATCACGGCGCGCGCCGTCTTCACGGCGAGCCCTCGGCCGTGCATGACGATCCACGAGGTCTTCGCCGGAATGTCCGCCTCGATGCGGACGGTGCCCTTGAAGCGCGGCTGGTTCGGATCGACCTCGAGCTCGAGCGCATACGCGCGCGGCACCGCCAGCACGGGCAGGCGACCGTCCGCGCTCGGCGGCGGCAACGCGGTGGCCGTCTCCGTCTCCGCCGCCGGCGGTCGGGGAGCGGAAGGGGGCGGCCCGTCGGGGCACGCCACGAGAGCGAGCGACGCGGCCGCTCCGATGATCAACGCTGCACGCATCGCGGGAGAGAGACCGTCGCCGCCGCGCGGCGCTACGTCAATCCTGAACGCTCACGCAGAGCGGCGAAGAGGTGGATTGAACGATGGGACGGTGGGGGCGGTCGGCTCGTGCTGGTCGAAATCGACCGTCGGCGAGGTGAGCGTCAGCCCGCGCGACAAGGTCGTGATCACCGCCAGGGCCCCTTCGCGCCACTCCGCCGAGACCGACCAGCAGCCCCGCTCCTCGAACAGGAAGCCGAGGAGCTCGACCCCCTTCATCCAGCTCGGCGTGTCCCAGACGGGAAAGCCCGTGCGATTCCGCGGCGCGCGGCCCACGAAGATGCCGTCGATGAAGCGATACGTGGTGTTCTCCGTCTCGAAGGTCACCGCGCCCAGGAACGCCCGCTCGCGCCGCTTTCTCCAGGCGCCTTCGAACTGGCGAGAGAGCTTCACGAGGGCGACTTCGGCGGCGGCGCGGTTCATGACCTACCCCAAGGCATCGGTCGTGCCGGGCCCGCGTCGTGCGTAAGTGTTCGATTTCACGTCGCGCGGGCATCACCCCACGAGGGACGGAGTCCAGCGATTCGATCCAGGTTAGGCGGCCGGAAGGACGAGGCGATGGGCGTCGCGGCCGCGCGCGTCGATCCACGTGACGGTGAGGGCCCTCGTCTTGCCGTCGATCGCGAGGAGCCCGACGTACTGCTCGCCGTTCTGCGGCGTGCCGCGATCGTCGCGGCCGCGGTCGGGGCGGGCGCTGATCCACTCCCGCTCCGGCCCGAACGTGTCGTCGAGCGGGTTCGGCGGGAACGTCTTCGCGTGCATCGGGCCGGCGATGAGCTCCCAGAAGGGGAGGAAGTCCTTGAACGCGGCGCGCGCCGGATCGAAGCGCGTCGCCGCGCCGTAGTGAACGTCGGCGCTGATCCAGACGACGTTCGCGATGTTCCGCGCCTTGATCGCGGAGAGGATGCGCGCGAGCTCGACCTCGCGGTCCACGGGGACGCCGGCGTCGTTGGCCCAGGTGTCCCACTCGATCTCGCCCGCGGCGTCGAAGCTCGTCACGCTCTCACCGATCGGCTGACCCATCGCGATGATCTTCCACACCGCCGTCGACGCGCCGAGCGCGTCGATGAGCCAGGTCACCTGCGCGTCGCCGAGCATCTTCGTGTGGGTGCGTCCGCTGCGCCCGTCGAGGAGGAACACGTCGACGAGCGGGCCCCACCGCATCACGCGGTACATCGGGAGCAAGGGATCGCGCAGCGTCGGGAGGTGCTCGTACATCGCGCGGCGTGCATCGTCGAGGAGCGCGGCGGGGATCACGCCTGGCGCCCAGTTGTCGGTGACCTCGTGATCGTCCCAGATCGCGACGATCGGGACCGCGGCCGAGAGCTGGCGGACCTCGCGGCAATGTCGCGCGTAGCGCCAGGCAGCGCGGAGCTCCTTCAGCGTGCGGGCCGGTCCCGGTCCCCGCTCCGGATCGATGAACGCGTTCCAGCTCCCGATGTACGGCTCGATCGGCACGTCCGCGTAGATGCCGTCGCCGCAGTGAATGAAGAGATCGGGCCTTCGCTCGAGGAGCGCGCGAAACGCGGGCATCCCGCCCTGCGCGGGATCGAAGCCATACCCCTGGCCGTTCACGTCCGCGGACCATGCGAGGAGCACGCTGCGATCGTCGAGCGGGGCGGTCGTGAGGGAGCCGAGCTCGAGCTCCGAGTCGTCGAACCCGGCGCGGTAGTGGATCGGCACGCCGCTCGGCAGCCCGGTGAGGCGGACCTTGCCCGTGAAATCGGTCTCCTCGGTGGCTACCGGTCCATCGACGCGCACCACGCGATCGAAGGACGGCGAGGTCGACCACTCCACCTTGAAGCGGGCCTCCCGGCTCGTGCGGGCCCAGATGACCGCGCTCGAGGCGTCGACCTCTCCCGACTGCACACCCCAGCGAAGCTCTGGCCGCCCCGGCAACCTCCGCGGCGTGCACCCGACGAGACCGGACGCCGCCGCGCCGAGCACCAGCTGACGACGGGTGATCCTCACAGCGCCGGGATCGTGAGCCGATGCACGATCTCTCCGCGGGCGTTGATCCACTTCACCTGGAGATCGGGGCGTCCGGGATCGATCTCGAGGACCCCGATGAACTGCTTGCCGTCGGCGGGGCTGCCGCGCGTGTCCCAGTCGGCGCTGCACCAGGCGAGCTCGGGACCGAAGGTCAGGTCGAGGTTCTTTCGCCCGAACGCGGTCGCGTGGATCGGCCCCGCGACGAGCTCCCAGAACGAGTCGAAGTCCTTGTACGCCGCGCGCACGGGATCGAAGCGATGCGCGGCCGCGTAGTGCACGTCCGCGCCGAGCCACACCATGTTCTTCACGCCGCGAATGGCGGTGAGGATGCGCGCGAGCTCGACCTCGCGCTCGGTGGGGAGGCCGTTGTTCTCGTTGCCCCAGCCGTCCGACGCCCACCTCACCGTCTTCGCCGGCTCGCCGATGACGAGCCCGATGGGCATGTTCGACGCGACGATCTTCCACTTCGCGCGCGAGGCTCGGAGGCCCTCGACGAGCCACTTCTCCTGCGTCGGTCCGAGCATCGCGCCCTGGGCGACTGGCGGATCGTTCGGCGTCCGGTACGCGCGGCCGTCGAGCATGAAGACGTCCGCCAGCGGCCCGTACCGGAGCACGCGGTACATCGGCTGGTCCGGCGTCGTCCGCGTCGGCTGGTACTCGAAGAACGCGCGACGGGCATGACGCGCGAGCACGTCGATCCGGTCCTCGCGCTGGTAGCGCGGATCCTCGAGCACCTCGCCGGGGAACCAGTTGTTCCGTACCTCGTGGTCGTCCCAGATCGAGGCGATCGGGATCGTGGACGACGCGAGCCGCACCTGCGGGCTGAGACGCGGATAGCGATGGGCGACGCGGTAGTCGGCGAGCGTCTCGGCGACGTGGTCCTTGCCGGGGAGGACGAGGTTGTTCCACCTCGTCCCGTCGGGGAGATCGAGCGACGGCGGAATGGGGTTATCGGCGTAGATCGTGTCGCCGAGGTGAAGGAAGAGGTCGGGCGCCTCGTGCGCGAGCGCGAGGTATGCCGGCATGCCGCCGCGGTCGACATCGATGCCCCAGCCCTGGCCGTTCGTATCGCCCGACCACGCAAGGCGAACCCGCTGCGCGACGACCGGCGCGGTGGTGAAGCTCCCCTCGAGCCACTCGGAGCGAGCGGACCCGACCAGCGGATCGAAGCGAGCGCGAAAGCGGACGCGCGCGCCGGGCGCCAGCTTCTCGAGCCGCGCACGCGCCGTAAAATCGGTCGCCTCCGTCGCGTCGTCCCCCGCGATCTCGGGGCCGTTCTCGATCTGCACCACGAGGCGCGCGACGCGGTCGGCGCGCGACCAGATGACGGCGCTGTTCGACGTGACGTCGCCGATCTGGACTCCCCAGCTCGTCTCGGGACGGCCGCCGAGGTCGCTCGGGATACGGGGTGAGGCGCACGCGGCGAGGCCAAATGACGAGACGGCGCGAAGCAGATCGCGCCGGGTCAGGTCCCGCCTCATGTGGACGGTTTTATCAGATGGTGCGGTCGCTCACTTGGAGAAGCCGTCCGGGAGGAAGAACGTCCACTGCCCGACCGTGATCTCGACGGCGCTGGTTCCGTCGGTGAGGTCCTTCAGCGCGTTGACCTTCTCGTGCGCGATGAAGCCGGCGCGCGATCCCCCGAGGGCGGGAAGGATGTCGGCCGAGAGGTAGATGCCGTCGCTCGCGGCCTGGAACCACTCACCGTAGTCGTCACCGCCGCCGAGCGCGTAGCAGGCGCTGATGCCGCCGTAGCTGAAGTCCTGCTCGTCGAGGCCCTCCGCGTCGTCCTCCGTGGCGAGGGCGCCCGCGCTGCCGCTCACCTTGGTGCCGAGGTCGAGCTGGTCGCGCTCCCGGGTCGCGACCACGAAGATCGTGTACGGCTTCGGCGCCGAGCTCGCCCGGTTGCCGCTCCCGTTCTCGTTCTCCATGCTCGCCATCTCGTCGGAGACGGTCGATGCGAGCCCGTCGATCTCGTTCGCATAGGTGAGGAGCCCGCTCGCCGCAGCCCAGGACGCAGCTTCTGCGCCGGACGCCTTCGTACAGCCAAGCCCAGCCTGGACCTTCGCGAGGGTGTCCGTCTTTCCGGAGAGGGCGAGGAGGGGGGCCTTCGCCGTCGTCAGAGTGACGAGGGTGGCCTTGCCGTCCTTCTCACCGACGATCGCCTGCGTACCCCCACACACGAGGACCTCGTGCTCGGCGAGCTGCGACGTGAGATCACTCTCCGCGCCGCCCGCTCCGCTGGATTCGCCCGCGCAACCGACAATGCTCAATGAAATCGCACAGAAGCCGGCAAGGATAAGGCTCTTCATGACATTGTCTCCCATGGCGTGAAAGGTGCGATATCCTGACACCCGTAAGGGGAACGACAAGGCGAAATCGTCGCTTGTTGCGATGTCGTCACCGGCGTGCCCTGTAACCTTCCGGGCCGCCCATGCGACGCCGTCATCACGACGTCCTCCTCACAGGCGTGCGCCTGCTCGCGTTCGTCTGCGCTCTCTTGGCGTTGCCGCGCTGGGTGCTCGCAGACACGCACGATCCGATCGAACCCGAAAAACGGATCGTCGTCGTGGACGCAGGGGCGACGGCGCCGTCCGGCTCGTCCACGGTGGCGGCCCCGACCACGGACGTGAAGATCCGCGACAAGGTGGTCTTCACGTTCCGCGCCCCGCACGCGGACAAGTCGCCGGTCGCGCGCGCGAAGGAGTCACAGGTCGCGATCGACGGGCTCCTCGCGCACCCCGAGCAGCTCGGCGACGTCCGTTACGAGGAGACCTCGAACCTCGCCGTCGTCTTCGTCGGTAAGACGCCCGTCATCACGCTCGGTCAGGAGGACGCAGAGGTGAGCGGCGAGGCGCTGAACGTCCTCGCGGCGAAGGTCACGACGCGCGTCGCCGACGGCGTGTCCGCGGAGCGCAAGCGAAGCGCGATCGCGACCACCGTCTTCAGCGTCTCGCTCGTCGTCTTCTCCGGGCTCATCGCGTTCTGGCTACTCGGGCGCGCGTCGGAGCTCGCGGAGAAGCTGCGCACCTGGATGACCGAGAACCCGGAGCGGCTCGCGGGGATCCGCCTCGGAAAGATCGAGGTGGTCAGCGCCGGCGCGACGCGCGGCGGCTCGTCGATCGCGCTCACGCTCGGCTATCGACTCACGCAGTTCGTCGTCCTCTACGCATGGCTGCTCTTCAGCCTCTCGCTCTTCGAGGCCACGAAGGGCTACACGGAGAAGCTCACCGGCTTCATCGTCACGCCCATCTACGCGCTCGCGAGCCGCATCGGGAGCGCGCTGCCGGTGGCCATCATCGCCGCCCTCGCCGCGCTCGCGGTGAGCGTGCTCGTTCGCTTCGTCGGCCTCTTCTTCGACAGCGTCGCCCGCGGCGACACCCGCATCGCCTGGCTCCCACGAGAGCTCGCGCGTCCGACGAGCACGCTGCTCCGCTCGGGCATCATCGTCGCCGCGCTCGTCCTCGGCTCGCCGCTCATCACGGGCGAGAGCGACGGCGCCCTCGCGCGCGTCGGCCTCGTCGCGCTCGTCGCGATCGCGCTCGCTTCGCTCCCGCTCCTCGCCTCCGCCGCCGCCGGCACCGTCGTCCTCTACGGGCGCCGCGTGAAGAAGGGCGAGCTCGTCGAGTTCGGCGGTCGCGCCGGCCGCGTCGTCGACGTGCGTCTCTTCGACGTGCAGCTCGAGGACGCCGCGCAGTCCGACATCAGCGTGCCGCATCTGCTCGGGCTCATTCATCCGACGCGCATCCACCGGCACCCGCCGCTCGCGTCGCTCGACGTCGTGGTCGAAGCGTCCGCGCCCCAGGCCGACGTCGAGCAGGCCCTCCTCGACGCCGCCCGCTCGATCAGCTCGCGCGGGCGCGTCGAGCTCGTCTACCTCGATGCGTCGGGCGCCCACTGGCGCGTCCACAGCGCGACCCACCGTGGCGACACCACGCTCGGCCGCGCCGTGCAGGACGCCCTCACCAAGCTCGACGTCGGCCTCGGGAGGAAGACCGGACCGTGAGCGCGATCGCCCTCTTGATGGGGCTCCTCGTGCTCTCGTATCTCGGGTCGCTCCTCGTCGGGCTCGGGAAGACGAAGGGCGGGCTCGCCTCCGGCATCGAGTTCATCGGGCTCGGGTTCATCGTCGGGCCGCACGCGCTCGGCGTCCTCGATCGCCCCATCATCACGGAGTTCGAGCCGGTCGTTCAGGTCGCGATCGGCTGGTTCGCGTTCGTGATCGGTCTCGACTTCGGCCGCGTCGAGGGCCGCCGCGTCCGCACCGCCTCCACCATCCTCGGCATCGCGTGCGCGCTCCTCACCGGCGTCGTCGTCGCGGTCGCGGTGTGGCAGACGCTCCATCGCGTGCCGCATGCGTGGATCGACGACCCGGGCATCCTCCTCCTCGCCGCCGGCGCGGGCGCCGTGACGGCAGAGACGGCGCGCAACGCGGTGGAGTGGGTGCAGGCGCGCTGGCACGCGAAGGGGCCGATCTCGCGGCTCCTCGTCGACATCGGCGCCTCCGACGACCTCGCGCCGTTCGTCGCCGCGGGCGCCATCTTCGCGATGGCGCCCTCCACCGAAATGAAGCTCGACCTGCCCGCATACGGCTGGTTCGGCGCGTCGTTCGCGCTCGGCGCGGGCCTCGGCATCGTCACCGCGATGCTCCTTCGCGGCGCCGAGGGCGACGCGGTGTGGGGCGCGCTCATCGGCACCATCCTCCTCGCGGTGGGCGCGGCGGCGCGCTTCGGCCTCTGCACCGCGTTCATCACGTTCGTCATGGGCATCGCGCTCGCGGCCGCGTCGCCGTCGCGACGCGCGCTGCGCAAGATGGTCGGGCCCACGGAGCGCGCCGTCCTCTATCCGATGCTCCTCCTCGCCGGGGCGCGCATCGATCTGAGGCCGCTCGCCGCGAACCGCATGCTCACCGCGATCGTGGCGCTCGTCCTCGTGGCGCGCATCGTGGCGAAGCTGCTCTCGGGGCTCGTCGTGCGTGCGTCGACGCCCGCCGCGCGTCCTGCGGGGCCGCTCATGGGCATCGTCATGCTGTCGTCGGGGCCGGTGTCGATCGCATGCGGCCTCGTCTTCGCGCTGCGCTTCCCGGGAGCGGTAGGCGACACGTTGCTCGTCTGCGCCGTCGCGTCGGCGCTCCTCGGCGAGATCGTGGCCACGCTCTCGCTCCGCGCGCTCTTCATCGACACGGGCGAGATCCAGCCGGCCTCGACCGCCGCCGCGACAGTGCCGCCGCCGCCGCCGATGAGCAGCGCGACGTCGGTCGTGCCGCCGCCGCGGCCGTCGACGGTGCCGCCGCCGCTCCACGATGGGCTCTCGTCGGAGAAAATGGCGGTCGCGCCCGAGTCCGGTGACGACCTGTAAACCGTGATAGCTTAGCCGCTCCTATGTCGCAGGCCGCTCCGGCAAATCAGCTTCCGGTACGTCTGGCGCAGCTCGCCCGGACGCTCGAGTCTCGCTTCCTTGGCAAGGACGAGGTCATTCGCCTCCTCTTGATCGCGGTCGTCGCCGGCGAGCACGCCGTCCTGATCGGGCCGCCGGGCACCGCGAAGTCCGCGCTCATCCGCATGTTCGCCCGGCTCCTGCAGGCGAGCTACTTCGAGTACCTCCTCACGCGCTTCACGGAGCCGAACGAGATCTTCGGCCCCGTCGACATCGCCGCCTTCCGCGAGGGCCGCTACCAGCGCCGCATCGAGGGCATGCTCCCGGCCTCGGAGGTCGTCTTCCTCGACGAGGTCTTCAAGTCGAACTCCGCGATCCTGAACGCGCTCCTCACGCTCCTCAACGAGCGTCGCTACACGTCCGGTGGCGTGGTCCTCAAGTGCCCGCTGCTCTCGTGCTTCGGCGCCTCGAACGAGGTTCCGACGGACGAGACGCTCACCGCCATCTTCGACCGCTTCCTCCTCCGCATCCGGTCCGACAATCTGGACGCCTACCACTTCCAGGACCTCCTCACGAAGGGCGTCCAGCACGAGATCATGGCGCTCACGGACGCGCCGGTGCAGCCGATCGTCTCGGCGCGCGAGATCCAGGACCTGCACCGCCAGTTCGCGCAGCGGATGCGGTTCACGGAGGAGTTCTTCTCCCAGTACAAGGGCCTCGTCTTCCAGATCCGCGCGGAGGGCGTCTCGCTCTCCGACCGCCGCGTCGTCAAGCTCCTGAAGCTCTTTGCCGCGAGCGCCTTCCTCGACGGCCGCGCTCAGCCCGACGCGGGCGACTTCTTCGTCCTCAAGCACATCTGGAACAACGAGGACCAGAGCGCGATCCTCGAGTCGATCGTGACACCCGTGCTCGAGGCGCACTACCGCGATCACCCGAACGCGCGCCGCGTCGGCGCGGCGGGCATCGGCATCGAGGCCCTCGCCGGCGAGATCGACCGCGTGCGGCAGGTGCTCACGGGCGGCGGCGGTCTCTCCGACGTCCAGCTCTTCAGTCAGCTCAAGGCGCTCAACGAGATCAAGGCCGCGCTCGGCGCGTCGCCCGATCCGCGCGCGCCCGAGCTCGTGCAGCGTGTCGATCAACTCCTCGAGGCGGCCTTCCGGAGCGGTCGCTTCGCTCAGCTCTAGCCGCGGGACCCGCTTGCGCATCTGTGCGGTCGACACGTCGACGGCGCTCGGCTCGGTCGCGCTCTTCGAGGACGACCAGCTCGTCGCGGAGGACTCGCGCCGCGTATCGAACGCGCACGGCGAGTCGCTCATGCCGATGCTGGACGCGCTCTTCGTGAAGGCGGGCTGGAAGCCGCGCGACGTCGAGCGCTGGTGCGTGGGCCTCGGCCCGGGCTCGTTCACGGGCGTCCGCATCGGCGTCGCGACCGTGAAGGGGGTCGTTCTCGGCACCGGCGCGGAGCTCGTCGGCGTCTCGTCGCTCGAGGCCATGTGCGCGCTCGTCCCGCGGCGCACCGTGGCCGCGATCGCGGCCATCCGCGGCGAGCTCTATCTCGGCGCGGTCGGGGTCGAGCCGGTGTGCTTGCCGCAGGACCGCATCGACGCCTGGCTCACCGCCAACGGCCTCGAGAACGTGCCGTTCGTGGGCGAGGCCGCGGCGGCGTTCCCGGGCGCGATCGTGGATGGCGTCCACGCGCTCCCGCACGCGCGAGGGGTGGCGCTCGCGGCGCGCGGGCGGAAGGCGTCGCCGCCCGACACGGTGGAGCCGATTTACGTTCGCGAACCGGAGATCACGCAATGACAGCGAATGCGCAGGCGATGTACGCGGGACTGCCGCCGACGGTGCGCGCGAAGATCGAAGCGTGGAAGGACGCGGTCGCGTCGAAGCTCGGCGAGGATCTCGTGGCCATCCTGCTGACCGGCGGCGTCGCGCGCGGCGACTATCGTCCCGGCGAGAGCGACATCACCGCGATCGTGGTGGTCAAGGACGCGAGCTTCGCGAAGCTCGACGCGATCAGCGCCGCGACGCAGGACGCGCGCTACGGCGCGCGCATCGCTCCGACGTTCCTCACGGCGGCCGAGATCCCGGGCGCGGGCGACGCGTTCCCGCTGCTCTACGACGAGATCAAGCGCTTCAACATCGTCATCCACGGCAGCGATCCCTTCGCGCAGGTCGTCGTGCACGACACCCATCGCCGCCTTCGCATCGAGCAGGAGCTCCGCGAAGCGCAGGTCTGGCTCCGTCGCGCGGTGACGGACGCGATGGGCGCGCACGAGGCGGTGGGCGGCTCGGTGGCGCGCAAGATCCGTCAGGTCCGCCGCCCGCTCGCGGCGCTCCTGAAGCTCCGCGCGATCGCGTGCAAGGACGACGTGGCGAGCGTCTTCGCGGCCGCGGGCCAGCGCTACCGCGTCGACGTCACCGCCCTGGCGACCCCGCGCGAGAAGGCGGAGGCGGCCCACGACGCGCTGACCAAGGTGCTCGCCGCCGCCATCGCGGACGTCGAGGCGGCGAGCTCGGGTCCGGGATCGCTGCGGAGCTCCTAGCCGAGCGGCTGCCAGAGCTCGAGCCGGTTGCCGTCGCAGTCCTTGATCCAGGCGAACTTGCCGTAGCTCTCGTTCTGGCGCTTCTCGTCGATCCACACGCCGGCGGCGGCGAGGTTCGCGAGGAGGGCGTCGAGGTCGTCCACGCGGTAGTTGATCATCACCGCCTGGTGGCCCTCGCCGAAGTACGTCGTGTCCTGTGGGAAGGGATTCCAGGCCGTCATGCCGGTCTCCTTCTCGTCCTTCCACATGAACGTCGCGCCGTACTCGCCCACCTCGACGCCGAGATGCTTCGCGTACCACGCGCCGAGCGCCTTCGGGTCCTTGCTCCGAAGGAACACACCCCCCACCCCGGTCACCTTCGCCATGTCATCGCCTCCCGATCAGGGCAGCTTGGTCGGGCACACCTGCTCCGTGCCG
The DNA here is from genome assembly GCA_046351255.1 of Labilithrix sp. Taxonomy (GTDB): domain Bacteria; phylum Myxococcota_A; class Polyangia; order Polyangiales; family Polyangiaceae; genus Labilithrix. The sequence goes on along the minus strand of JAXLYU010000013.1, from coordinate 294,990 downwards.
CCGGCCTTCGTGCAGAAGAGCTGGAGGGCGACACGGTTGCCGGCGGCCTGGAAGTAGTCGACGACGAGGAGGTGCGTCCCGACGACGAGGTGCACCGGCCCCGTGACCGAGCTCTCCTTCGCGTGGACGCCGTCGTTGTCGACGATCGGCGCGCTGCCGGCGCTCGCCTGCGTGGCGTCGATGCGGAGCTGCGCGCCGTCGTCCGCGACGAGGCGGAAGTCGTAGTCGGACTCGGTCCCGACGACGAGCGGGCCCTCGTAGTGGATGGCGAAGTTCTCGCTGCGCGCCGGGTCGACGCCGGGGAAGCCCGTCGAGAAATTCTGGGCCGAGACGTTGAGCGTGTTCGTGAAGAGGTAGCCGTTCGGCGTCATCTTGCTGAGATCGGGGAGCTTCGTCGTGCCCGCCGGGATCCAGTAGATGTTGCCCTTGAGGCCGGCGGCATCGACGGTCGGACCGCCGAAGAGCGTCGGCGCGTTGACGATCGGGGCGCCAGCGGGGGCCGGCGGCGGAGGCGGCGGCGGATTCACGGTCTGCGAGCTCGACGGCGTCGGCGAGGGACCGCGCGCCTTGCCCGTGCGGTGCACCGGCTTCTGGGGCTGGGCGGGCTGCGCCGGCTGGGCGGGCTGCGGCTGCTGGGCCGCGGGCTGCGCCGGCCGATTCGCCGGCTGGTTGGGCTGCTTCGGATCGCCTCCGATCTGGAAGCTGCAAGCGGCGAGGGTGGTCGCCCCGAGGAACGCGACCGGAAGATAAAGGGAAGTCGTCGGCTTACGCATGAGAGGCCTCTCGTCTGGCGTTCGACGTCGTAGCGTCGAATTCGTTCAATGGCACGTGAGATTGTGCCCGGGGATCAGTCGAAGTCCTCGATTTTCCAGAGACCTCGCTCGCGAACGAGCTGCATCGTGCCCTGGCTGTACGCCATCGTCGCACGGTCGCCGGTCTCCTCGATCGTCGCGGAGGGGAGGGCCTGTTTCACGCCCGCCACCACCTGGTCGATCTCCTCTTTGTCGTGGCCTTCCCACGCGCCTTTCAGCTTCGCGGCGTCGAGGCCTTCCTTGTGGCCGTCGGGTACGTACTTGAGGATGACGTCGTAGCGCTTGCGCTCGACGGCGCGGACGAACCCCTGGATCGCGTGGCGTGGCGTGTCCTGTGCGTAGAGATCGATCGCCGTCGCCTCGACCTTCCACTTGCCGTTCTCGAGCACGAGCTGCAGCTCTTGCCCCGTGGAGCTCGTGACGGTGGCGGTGACGACGGGCGTGGCCGTGGGCCGGGAGAGCGCCTTCGCGATCTCGCGCACCTCCTCCGGGTTGTCCTTCACCATGCGCCGGAAGGCTTCGAGCGAGATGCCGCGTCGCGCTTCCTCGCTCAGCATACGGTACGCGTCTTCGGCGCGGCCTTCGTCGAGCGCGCGCGAGTACGACCGGAGCACCGAGTGCGGGTCCTCCGCCGTCTTGCCGCTGCACGCCGCCATGAGGCCAGCGAGCAACATCACCCCGAGCAAGGCCTTCATTTCGGTGACCTGTCTAGCACGGAAGAACGCGGCGTTGAATCGGCGTGTCAGGCGCAGCCGAGGACGAGGATCCGCGCGACCTGATTCGAGTGGCCGTTGTCGTCGCTGATGATGATGAGCGAGCTGCGGCCATCTTCGAGCCGGGGGCCGATGGAGATGCCCTCGTAGTTGTCCATGAGCGCGTTCGCCTGCGGCTGCTTCGGCCGCGGCAGGCCCTTCGCCACGAGGTGGCCGAGGTCGACGTAGAGCTTCTTCGTCAGCGCCGGGGTCGCGGCGGAGAGGGCGTCGACCCCGCCGCAGGTCGTCGAGTGGTCGTCGATCGTCACGTGGTGCACGCGCGCCGTGTTGCCGCGCGATGCGGCCCAGCCACGCTCGAGCACGAGGAGCTCGTTGTCGGACAGGGCGGCGAGGTCCGCCACGCCCCAGTCACCATGGAGGTAGGGCGAAGGATCGGTGGCGTAGGCGTACTCGTCGATCTTTCCCGTCTCGCGATCGATGCGGACGATGCGGACGCGCGTCCCCGCCTCGAGCGTGGCGATGTCGCCGTCGCGCGGGAGCGCCACCTCGGTGGTGGTGAAGAGGTAGCGCCCGCTCGGCGTGAGCGTCAGCGACTCGAGGCTCTTGTTGTGGCGCGCGTCACGGAAGCGGTCGGGGAGGGGGATCTCCCTCACGAAGCGCCCCTCACGGTCGACCTCGACGATGCGCGGTCCGTCCTCGCTCGCGAGGATGAATCCATCCCTCGTGAGGACGATACCCTCGAGGTCGAGCGGGGTCGGGCAGGAGACATGGATGGTCTGCGCGAGCTTCCACGTCCGGAGCGCGGCGTCCGGGACGAGCGCGACCACGCTCGGCGACTCGTCCTGCACCGCCCAGAGGAGGTTCGCGGTCGAGTCCCAGGCGAGACCGGAGAGCTCCTTGCTGCGGAGATCGTCCGCTGGCAGATCGAACACGGAATAGAGCTCGACCGCTCCGTGCGGCCGAGCCCGAGGCGCGGCCGGGTCGGTCTGCCGCGTGCACGCCGCGACCCCGAGGCCCGCAAGGCCTCCGAGGAACTGACGACGTTTCATGCACGCTCCACGCATTCGATGTCGATCTTAGCGTGGGGCCAGGTAACCTGAGAGCCACGATATGAGCCAGGAATCTCGTTCGGATCTCGAGACGTTGCCCATCCTCCCGCTCCGGAACAGTGTGGTGTTTCCGGCCAGCGTCGTACCCATCAACGTGGGCCGCGCGCGCAGCGTGCGTCTCGTCGAGGATCTCCTGGGGCAAGACCGCGCCGTCGTCGGCATCGTGAGCCAGCGCGATTCGGACGTCGATGAGCCAGGGTTCGAAGACATCTACGACGTGGGAACAGTTGCACGCGTCGTGAAGGTCATTCGACTCTCCGTCGCGAACTACTCGGTCGTGCTTCACGGTCTGTCGCGCTTGAAGGTCTCGGGCAAGGTCGGTCTCGAGCCATACATGCGCGCGAAGGTCCGCCGGGTGGCGGAGGATCTCGAGCGCGACGCCGAGCTCGACAAGCTCGGCGCCCTCCTTCGCGACGGCACGCGCGAGCTCCTCGAGCTCATGCCCAACCTCCCCAAGGAGACGGCGGGGATCCTCGAGAACGTCCGCGAGTCCGGCGCGCTGGCCGACCTCATCGCGTCGAACCTCACCATCGACAACGTCACCGTCGCGGACAAGCAGCGGGTGCTCTCCACGTTCGACCCGAAGGAGCGCGTGGCGCTCGTCCTGTCGATGGTGCAAAAGCAGCTCGAGCTCCTCCGCGTGAAGCGGGAGGTCTCGACGATGGTGACGGAGGAGGGGAAGAACCAGCGCGAGCTCATCCTCCGCCAGCAGATGAAGAGCATCCGCGAGGAGCTCGGCGAGACGGACGAGGACGACGTCGAGGAGCTGCGCGAGCGCGTGCGGCAGGCGCAGCTGCCCGAGGACGCGATGAAGATCGCGAAGAAGCAGCTCGGGCGCCTCGCGGGCATGCAGCAGCAGAGCGCGGAGTACAACGTCACGCGCACCTACGTCGAGTGGCTCAGCGATCTGCCGTGGGCGAAGTCGACGCCCGACAAGCTCGACCCCGCCGACGTCCGGCGCTGCCTCGACGAGGACCACTTCGGCCTCGAGAAGGTGAAGAAGCGCATCGTCGAGTACATCGCGGTGCGGAAGCTCCGGGCGGACAAGAAAGGTCCGATCCTCTGCTTCATCGGTCCGCCCGGCGTCGGCAAGACGTCGCTCGGCCGCTCGATCGCGCGCTCGATGGGCCGCCGCTATCACCGCATCGCGCTCGGCGGCGTGCGCGACGAGGCGGAGATCCGTGGCCACCGCCGCACGTACGTCGGCGCGCTCCCGGGGCGCATCATCCAGGGCCTGAAGAAGGTGGCGGTGAAGAACCCGGTCTTCGTCCTCGACGAGATCGACAAGATGGGCATCGACATGATGGGCGATCCCGCCGCCGCGCTCCTCGAGGTGCTCGATCCAGCGCAGAACGGCACCTTCCAGGATCACTACGTCGACACACCGTTCGACCTCTCGCAGGTCACGTTCCTCGCCACCGCGAACAACCCGGACACGATCCCGGGTCCGCTCTGGGACCGCCTCGAGATCATCGAGGTGCCGGGCTACACCCGCAAGGAGAAGCACTCCATCGCCAAGGAGTTCCTCGTGCCGAAGCAGCTCTCGTCGCACGGCCTCACCGACGAGCGGCTGCAGTTCGAGCCGGACGGCATCCAGACCATCATCGAGAGCTACACGAGAGAGGCCGGCGTCCGCGGTCTCGAGCGCGAGATCGGGAGCGTGTGCCGTCACGTCGCGATGCGCATCGCGGAGGGCGAAGACGTGCACCTCACCTGCACCTCCGAGTTCGCCGAGATCGTCCTCGGACCGCCGAAGTACACGCCGGATCTCGCGGAGCGCACGAGCAGCCCGGGCGTGGCCACGGGCCTCGCATGGACGCCGAGCGGCGGCGACATCCTCTTCATCGAGGCGACCAAGATGCCCGGTCGCGGCGACATCATGGTCACCGGCAACCTCAAGTCGGTCATGCAGGAGAGCGCGCACGCGGCGATGAGCTTCGTTCGCTCGCACGCGACGCAGCTTGGCCTCGATCCCGAGTTCCTCAAGTCGATCGACTTCCACCTCCACGTCCCGAAGGGCGGTACGCCGAAGGACGGCCCGAGCGCGGGCGTTACCATGTACTCCGCCATCACGTCGCTCCTCCTCGCGTGCCCGGTGAAGCGCGAGGTCGCGATGACGGGCGAGATCTCGCTCCGCGGCGCGGTGCTGCCCGTCGGCGGCATCAAGGAGAAGCTCCTCGCCGCCCATCGCGCGGGCATCAAGGAGGTCCTCGTCCCGAGCCGCAACGCGAAGGACCTCGAGGAGGTCCCGAAGGACGTCCTCGCAGAGCTCAAGATCCACCTCGTCGGCAAGATCAGCGAGGTCCTGCCCCTCGTCCTCGAGCCGCCCGCCACGCCGTCGCCGATCGCGGCGGACGGTACGCCGAGCGTGCCTCCCGCCCCGCCCTGATCTACTTGCCGCCGTCTCTCCCAAAGGACGGAAGGTTCGTCTTCGAGAAGTCCGGGGCGCCGCCGAGGTTCACGGCGCCGCCCGCGGGCTCCTTCGGCCTGTTCGCGGACTTCGTCGGATCGGTGGGCTTTCCGCCCGCGTTCGTCTTCTCCGTGTCGCCTTTGCCTTCCGTGTTCGTGTGCTCGGGCGTCGGGCGCCCGCCCGTGTTCATCTTTCCCGGCGCAGCGGGCGCGGTCGGCGGCTCGCCGCACGCGAGCAAGGAGGCGATCGAGGTCACGAGCACGAGCGAGCGCATGGCCTCGAAGTCTACACGAGCTCACTCCGCGCCCTCGACCCTGCGGTAGCCTGGCAGGCAACCTCTCGTGGCCACGCTCCTCGGGCGCATCCCGCTTCCATTTCTCGTCGGCGCCATCGCGGTCGCCGTCCTCATGCTGCTCGTCGGGTTCCTGCCGCTCTTCGGTGGGCCCGGCTACGAGCACTCGGTCGCGACCGGGCTCATCGTGCCCTCCACGGCCGCGATCGCGACGGCGCGGTTCGCCTCCACGTCGAGCACGTCACCCACCGAGTCGCTCGGCTACGGGCTCCTCGCGGGCATCGGCTACGCGCTCCTGTCGCTCCTCACCGCGTTCGCGCACGTCCTCCGTGTCGGCATCTGCGAGGTCTCTGGCGCGCTCCTCTACTTCGCGCTGACGGCCGGGATCGGCTGCGTGATCGGCGGCGGCTGGGGCGCGTTCGTCGGCGAGCTCGCCCGGGTGCGTATCACGCGTGGCCTCTCGAGGCGGCCCCGCCTCCTCGTCACGCTGCCGTGCCTCGGAGGGCCGATCGCCTGCGTGCTCGTGAGCCTCTGGCGCTTCTACGACTCGCCGATGATCTTCGCCTACGATCCGTTCGTCGGGTTCTTCAGCGGCACGCTCTACGACACCGTCATCGACCCCGGTCTCGCGATGATCACGTATCGCGCCGGCTCCTTCTGCACGCTCGTCGCCCTCGCGCTGGCCGCCTCCGTGCTCGTGCGCGAGGACGACCGGCCCTACGGGCTCGTGCTCGTCATCCGCTCGCGCGCGCAGCGCGTGCGGGCGCTCCTCGGGCTCGTCGCGGTGCTCGCGTCGACGTCGCTCATGCTCTTCGGGGCCAAGCTCGGTCATTTCAGCTCGACGCGCTCGATCATGGCCGACCTCGGCGCGGAGAAGCACGGCGCGCGCTGCGACGTCGTCTACCCGTCGACGACGAAGGAGGTCGACGCGAACCTCCTCGTGAAGGACTGCGACGAGGAGGTGGCGGCGGTCGAGGAGCGGCTCGGTACGAAGGGCCCGGCGCGCATCCGCGCCATCTTCTTCCGGGACGCGGAGGACAAGAAGCGCCTCATGGGCGCCGCGCACACGTACATCGCGAAGCCCTGGCGCGAGGAGGTCTACCTCCAGCTCGGCGGCTATCCGCACCCCGTGCTCGGGCACGAGCTCGCGCACGTCATCGCGGGCAGCTTCGGTCACGGCCCGTTCAAGATCGCGGGCACCGCGGGGGGGCTCCTGCCGAACCCGGGCCTCATCGAGGGCGTGGCCGTGTTCGCGTCGCCGGACGACGAGGACCTCACCGACGAGCAGTGGGCGCGCGCGATGATGGACATCGCGATCCTGCCTCCGATGAGCCACGTGTTCTCGCTCGGCTTCCTCGGCGACGCCTCCGCGAAGAGCTATACCCTCGCCGGCGCGTTCATCGACTGGGTGAGCCACGAGTGGGGCACCGACAAGGTCCGCGCCTGGTACGCCGGAGCGACGGTGGAGGCGGTGACCGGCATGGCGTGGCCCGCGCTCGACGCGGCGTTTCGCGAGTACCTGAAGACGGTGCACCTCCCGCCCGAGGCGGAGAGCTACGCCCGCGCGAAGTTCAAGCGACCGGGGCTCTTCGGCCGCCGGTGCCCGCATGCGGTCGACGCGATCCGGCACGAGGCGGACGTGTGCCGCGACTCGCAGCGCTTCGAGGAGGCGATCCGCCTCTACGACTCCGCGATCGCGAAGGACCGCCTCGACTTCGCGTCGAAGCACTCGCGCGCGACCGTCATGCGCCGGCACACCGACAAGGAGAAGGGGCGCCTCGAGCTCGAGGCCTTCACGAAGGCGGAAGATGTCCCGCGTACCTACCGCGATCGCGCGGAGGAGACGCTCGCCGACGCGGACTTCATCGAGGGACGCTTCCAGGAGGCGGAGCGGCGCTACGACCTCCTCGCGACGAAGAGCGTGGACGAGGACGCGGCGCGGACGCTCGAAGTGAAGCGCCACGCGACGCGCGACCCGCGCGCCCGCGACGCCGTGCGCGCGCTCCTCCTCGGCGACGAGGAGCACGGGCCGGATCAGTTCGTGGCCGGCATCGCCCTCGGCCGCTGGGGAGACACGCCGCTCTCGAGCTACCTCATGGGCCGGAACCTGATCCAGCACGGTTTCCACGTAGAGGGCGCGGTCGCGCTCGACCACGCCATCGAGGCGGGCTGGGACGCGGACCTCGCGCTCATCAACGACGCGGAGGCGATCCCCACGCTCCGCATCGCGCGCGAGGCGCTGCGCCAGCGCGCGATGGCCGCGTGCGCGAGGTCGGATCGCGCCGCCCTCGAGCGGGTGAGGACGATCATCGAGGGCCCGAAGGATCCGTTCGTCGGCGCCGCGGGCGGACGCCGCGACGCGACGCTCCGCATGATCTCGCGTTGCCTCGAGAGCGGCCGCTGAGGGAAGCGAGGAGAACGGCGACCATCGCGAGACGACGCATGCCTCAGGAACATGCGCGCGGCCCCTCGCGTGCGCCGCTGACACGACCTGAGACGATCAGAACGTGCCGCCGACGCCGGCCACGAAGCCATCGCGCGTCGGGCCGCCGCTCGGGTGGAAGGTCGGGCCGGCAGGCTTGGCGCTCGCGATCGGGCGGGGGGCCTCCTTCTTCTGGGCGGGGACCGTCTCCCAGCCGAGCGCCGCCGCATCGATCGCGATGGCGGCGCCGATGCCGATGAAGCCGCCGATCGCGGCGCCCTCGAGGATGGCGACCTCCTTCCCGAGGGTGTTGGTGAGGGCGCCGGTGAGGCCCGGATCGCGCGACGGCTCGAACATCGCCGCGCCCGCGAGGGCGCCCACGCCGATGCCGACGAGCGGGGTGAAGATGCGGATCGCGACGTCGCCCACCGCCTTGCCCGCGTGGCCGTGGACACCGTGGATGACGGCCGGCGCGATGGCGTACGTCGCGACGCCCATCACGCCGGTCGCGCCCTTGACCGGAGTGCTGTCGGACGTCGCCCCGATGGCGACGAGCGCGATCGCGGCCGCGTCCGTGGAGAGCGTCTGGTAGCCGTACCAGCTCGACTCCGTCGGCGGGGTCACGGGCCTCGCGGCCGCCTCCGTCGCCTCCGGCGTCCACTCGCTCGAGGGCTCGTCCGCATGCGCGACGGAGGCAACGAGGAGGACGGCGGCGGCGGACATGGCGGCGAGGGTCTTGGCGAACATGATGCTCAGCCGTGAGCACTGACCGTGCCGCCGCGATTCGACGGAAAAATGGGCTCCCCCACCCGCGTGCACCCTGGCGCTCGTGCCATACCTCCGGGAGCCGGCTTGAACACCCGCCGTCGTCCGTGCGAAGGTGCCGCCGCGATGAGACGGGCAGCAGGAGCGCTGGTCGCGTTGGCGCTGACGCTCAGCGGGTGTCCCAGCCGGTCGACGCCGGGCACGGACGCGGGGCCCGCCGCGGATGCCTCGCCGCCGGCCGACGCCGCGATCACGGAGGCCGGCCCCACCGCAGACGCGACACAGAAGGGCCCCTTCAACGTCGTCCTCATCACGGTCGACTCGCTCCGCGCGGACATGCCGTGGGCCGGGTACGAGCGTCCGATCGCGCCGCGCCTCTCGGAGCTCTACAAGCAGTCGGTCGCCTTCACGCGCGCCTACTCGACGTCGTCCTTCACGTCGAAGTCGATCCCCGGCCTCCTCACCGGTCGTTACCCCTCCGAGCTGCAGCGCACGGGGCAGTTCTTCACCCGCTACCTCGAGCCGAAGGAGTTCATGTGCAAGCACCTCTCGGCGGAGGGGATCCCCTGCGTCGGAGCTCACGCGCACATGTACTTTGCGGGCCAGACGTCCGGCTTCGAGTATGGCTTCGAGCGCTGGAAGATCGTCCCCGGGATCACGTTCGACTACGAGAAGGACCCTTACGTCACGAGTGACAAGCTCACGCCCATCGCGATCGAGCAGCTCGGCGAGGTCGCGAAGGACGCTCGGCCGTTCGTCGCCTGGTTCCACTACATGGACTGCCACGACGAGTACAAGACCCACCCCGAGAGCCCGCACTACGGGAAGAAGGCGCGCGACCTCTACGACGAGGAGGTCTTCTACACCGACCTCTGGATCGGCAAGCTGCTCGACTACGTCGAGTCGCAGCCGTGGGGGAAGAAGACGGTCATCATCGTCAGCGCCGACCACGGCGAGGCCTTCGGGGAGCACAACTCCTGGCGCCACGCGCACGAGGTCTGGGAGCCGCTCGTTCACGTCCCGCTCTTCATGAGGATCCCGGGACGGAGGCCTCGCGCCATCGACGCGCCGCGCTCCGGCATCGATGTCCCCGCCACCATCGTCGAGCTCGTGGGCGCGAAGAGCGTGCCGCCGATGACCGGCAAGAGCCTCATGCCCGAGATCGACGGCGCGAAGCCCGAGGCGCGCGACGTCATCGTCGATCTGCCGGAGGACGACTTCAACGAGAAGCGCCGGGCCATGATCCACGAGAAGACGAAGCTCATCATGTTCGGCGAAGAGATCCGCTTCTCGCTCTTCGACCTCGAGTCGGATCCGGGCGAGGAGAAGGACCTCTGGGGCAAGAACAAGGAGCTCACGGCGGAGATGCGCGAGCGCTTCCGGAACGCCAACAAGCAGATCGCGTTCGCGATGCCGCGCGGTGGTGTGCCGGGCAAGGACGTGAAGCCGCCGCGGGACCGCAAGGAGTGAGCGCCTGAGCTCGGACTGGCTCTCGCGAGTCACGCCTGCCTTCGTCGACGGTCGGTTCGGCGAGGCGGTCGTGAACGCGGCCCTCGGTCATCCGCGGAGCTATTCGGAGGCGGCGCACCTCGATCCGGCGGGCCGCATGGTGGCGTCGATCCTCGACGCGCGAACCAGCACCCTCGCGCGGGTCGCGATCCGGCTCCAGGACCGGGTCATCGACTTCTCGTGCACGTGCCGGTCGTCCCGTCTCTGCGATCATGCGACCTGGCTCTTCGTCGACGTCGCGTTCGGAGCGCACGAGGACCCCGAGCTCCGTGCCTTCGCGCTCGAGTCGCGGACGCTCGACGATCGTCTCGCGGCGTGGTTGCCGCCTCACCCGTTCGACGACCTCGAGCTCGATCTCGAACCGACGACGCTCCAGGATCGCCCCGCGGTGCTCGTCCGGCACCGGAAGAGAGGGTCGACGAAGCTCTGGCTCGCCAAGGACGTCGTCCAGGCGCGGCTCTCCGCGCGCCGCCGGAGCCTCGTCGATCTGACTTCGCCTCACCACGGCGACAAGCACGCGCTCGTCGCCACGCGCGGTCAGGCCGCGCTCGTGATCCAGCTCGTGCGCGACGAGATCGGCGCGTACGCGGACCGCTTCCGCACGCGCCTGCGCTTCGCGCGCGAGCCCGTGCGCCCGCGCATCCAGCGCGACGGCGATCGCCTGGTCATCGTCTGGCGGACGCCCGAGGGCGCGGTCGCGAGCGACGCGGCGTCGAGCATCCTCTTCGCGGGCGCGTTTCCGTGGCTCTGGACCGGGCCGGAGCGCGGGTTCTTTCCGGTCGCGCCCGACGTCGACCTCGACGCGGCGGCGGGCATGCAGCGCGTGCCGTCGCTGCCGCTCGATCGCGAGGAGCGCGTCGGGCGGGCCATTCTCTCGCGCGCCGCGGGGCTCGGCGTCGATCTCCCGACCCCCACCGAGCTCGGGCTGCCGCCGCTCGAGCGTCCGGGCTTCGAGCTACGCCTCTCGGGGACGCCGCTCGAGCTCCGCGGCGAGCTGACCGCGGTCTATCGCGCGGGGACGTTCCGCGTGGGGCCCGAGCCGAGCCCGGATCGGGACACCCCGGCGGAGGCGGAGGCGGTCGCGCTCGTCAACGTGGCCGGGCTCTCGTTCGAGGACGGCATCCTGGTCGCGCGCGAGGAGGAGGCGGTGAAGCTCTGGTCCGCCGGCATCGCGTCGCTGCGCGCGTCGGGGTTCGAGGTCCTCGTCGCCGACTCGATCGCAGGCACCCGCATCGGCCCGCCCGTCTCCGTCGAGGTGAGCGTGGGCTCCGCCGCCGGCTGGCTAGACACCGAGCTCGAGTACCGGGCCGGGAGCCTGAAGATCGAGGTCGCGCGCATGCACGAGGCGCTCGTGCGCAGCAAGCGGTGGCTCGTCCTCGACGACGGCACGCTCACGCGCATCGCGGACGACGTGGCGGTGCTCGTCGGCGATCGCGCGCTCGGCCGGCAGAAGCTCCCCGCACACCAGATCGGGCGCCTCGACCTCTGGGAGTCGCTCGCCTCCGCGAACATCAACGTCCACATCGATCCGAGGACGCGCTCGCTCGCCACGGCGAAGGTCGAGCCCCGGATCCCGGCCCTCGGCACCGAGCTCCGGCCGTACCAGCTCGAGGCGCTGGCCTGGCTGCAGCATCTCCAGTCCATCGGCGCGGGCGGTCTCCTCGCCGACGACATGGGCCTCGGCAAGACGCTGACCACGCTCGCGTTCCTCGCGCGGTGGAAGGAGGAGGCGGGGCCGGCGCCGTCGCTCGTCGTGTGTCCGACATCGATGATCGGCACGTGGGCGCGCGAGGCGGAGCGCTTCGTTCCCGGGCTACGCGTCGCCTTCGCGCGCGAGGAGCGCGACACCGACGTCCTCGTCCTCTCGTACGGCGTCGTGCGGCGCGAGGCGGAGAAGCTGCGGCGCACGCGCTTCCGCGCGGTCGTCCTCGACGAGGCGCAGAACATCAAGAACGCGGGCTCCGAGACGGCGCGCGCGGCCCGCCGCCTCGACGCCGAGCTTCGCCTCGCGCTCACGGGCACGCCGGTCGAGAATCGGCTGAGCGAGCTCTGGTCGGTGATGACCTTCGCGAACCCGGGCATGCTCGGCACGGCGAAGGACTTCGACGAGCGCTACGCGCAGCCCATCTCTCACTTTCCGGACGGGATCGTGGCGAAGGAGCTCCGAGCGGTGGTGCGGCCGTTCATCCTGCGCCGCACGAAGGCGGGCGTCCTCTCGGATCTGCCCCCGAAGACGGAGGTGGTCCGCGAGTGCGTGTTCGGAGCACGCCAGCGCAAGCTCTACGACGCGCTCTCCATCGCGCTCCACGAGGCGATCGGCGAGCGCGAGCGCCGACGCAAGGACGCGCGGACGCGCCTCTCCGTGCTCACGGCGATGCTCCGCCTGCGCCAGCTCGTGTGCGATCCACGCCTCGTCGACCCCACCGTGAGCGCGGACGACAGCGCGAAGCGGCTCGCCTTTCTCGACCTCGTACGCGAGCTCGTGTCCGAGGAGCGGCGCGCGCTCGTCTTCTCGCAGTTCGTGGAGCTCTTCACGCTCTGGCGCGAGGATCTCGACCGCCTCGGCATCGCCTACGAGTACCTCGACGGATCGACGACGGATCGCGACGCGGTCGTCGATCGCTTTCAAAATGGCAACGCGCCGCTGTTCCTCGTCTCCCTCAAGGCGGGCGGAGCGGGGCTGAATCTCACCGCCGCCGACACCGTCATCCTGTGCGATCCCTGGTGGAATCCGGCGGCGGAGGCGCAGGCCATGGACCGCGCGCACCGGCCGGGTCAGTCGCGACCGGTCACGGTGGTGCGCCTCGTGGCGGAGGGGACGATCGAGGACAAGCTCGCCATGCTCAAGCGGACGAAGCGCGATCTCGCCGAGGCAGTCCTCGAGGCCGACGACTGATACGCTCATCGCACGATGGGGCAACGGCGGATCGCGTTCACGTCCGAGGAGGCTTTGCTGCTCACCGTCGATCGCGGAAGCGTGATCGCATACGAGCCGGTCGACGGATCCATCAAGTGGACGTTCTCGATCCCGAAGGGGAACATCGTCTCCGTCGTCTACGCCTCCACGACGGCGCTCCCGTCCGAGGTGGCGGCGGGCCCGTGGCGCTCGCCGTCGAGCGCGAGCACGGCGGTCGCCCTCGACGGCGACGGCGTCCTCCACGCGCTCGACGCCGTCCTCGGCCGTGAGCTCGGCACCGTCGCGCACGAGGGGGAGCCGGTCACGCTCGCGAGCGGCGGCGACGCGCTGGCGGTCGCGTTCGAGGACCGCGTGCTGCTCTATCGCGCTGGCGCGAAGCACGAGATCCGGAAGAAGGCGAGCGCGCTCGCGTTCTCGCGCGACGGCCTCACGCTCGCGATCGGCACCGCGCGCGGCGAGCTCTTCTTCTTCGACGTCGGCACACACGCGATCGAGGCGTTCGAGCCGCCGGTCGGCGGCACCATCTCCAACGTCGTGCCACGTCCAGGCGGCGGCTGGCTCGTGGCGAGCGAGCGCGGGCTCACCGCGGTCTACGAGCAGAAGAACGAGAAGCAGCTGAACGGCATGGTCACCGGCGCGGCGGTGGACCCCGCGGGCAAGCGGCTCGCGGTGCATCGCTCGGAGGCGAACGTCGTCCTCTACGACTGGCCGCCGACGGTGCCGGTCGGCCGCATCAGCGCGACCGGCGGCACCATCCACGACATCGCCTTCGGGCCCGACGACAAGATCGGCGTCGCGATGGCCGGTGGCGGCGCGGCGATGGTGGACCCGACGACCTACGAGGTGCGCCGCACCGCCCAGCGACCGGACGAGCCGCGCGCGGTGTGGCTCGTCGCGGGCGAGAGCGAGGCGCAGCGCACCGCGCGTACCGAGGAGCAGACGCGCCGCGCGGAGGCGCACGAGCAGAGATCGGGGGTCGGCGCGCGTCTCGGCATCGGCGGCATGGTCTCGCTGGCGCTCATCGTGATCCGCATCTTCCTCGTCGGCGCCCGCGCGAGCACGCCCGCGTGGACCCCGCCGCCGAACTTCGGGAACCTCCCGAGCTACGGCACCTGCGATCACTCGTGCGAGGTCTACCGGTTGACGTCGCTCGAGGGCGAGTGCCGGCGTACGAACAAGATCGATTGCGTGAAGACCTCGCAGGCCGCGCTCGAGGCGTTCAACCGCGACGACTGCACGAAGACGCGCGCCTTGCTCGACGAGATCGAGCGCGCGAACCGCGACGCGGACGGCGGCGGTGACGTGCTCGTCGACACGAACCGGCTCCTCGCGACGATGGGGCTCACGACCGCCTGCCGCACGACCAAGATCTCCACGCCGCGGCACGTCCTCGTCCGGATGTCCGCCCCGAGCTTCGACGGTGAGGTCGACGACAGCGTCGCCCTCGAGATCGGCGACACGCATGCGCTCTGGGCCTCGTCCGACGGTGTCCTCTTCCTCGCCACGAAGAAGGTCGGTGGCACCTGCGAGGTGCGGCACCAGGCGAAGCGCGACGCGGAGTGGACGCTGGATCTCGAGAACGAGGAGTGCTCGAGGGCCGCCCTCTTCGGACGCTCGGGCCGCGAGGTCTACGTGAGCTTCGGCCACGCCGTTCGCCGCTTCGACGGGACGGCCTGGGGCGCGCGCGTGGAGATCGCCGGGACGATCGACTCCCTCGGCGGAACGACGGCGCCGGGTTCGGACGTGTTCGCGGTCGTGGCGACGATCGACAACTACACGCTGCAGCGCATCCACGGGAAGACCTTCACGGAGGCAAAGCCGGTGGCCACGGACGGCACCGCGCGCGAGCTCTTCAGCGGGCCGTCGCTCTGGGCCTATGGCGAGACGGCCACCACCAACGACCTCGTCCTCCGCTGGAACGGCAAGGACTGGAGTCGTCGCGCCGGGATGGCCGACGCGGGCAAGTTCCGCACCTTCATGCATCTCTGGCAGAGCCCGGGCGGCCATCTCTTCGCGGCGCGCGACGGGAACGTCATGCGATCGACCAACGACGGCGCCACCTGGACGGAGACCGAGCTAACGAGCCCGGCCACGCGCGTCTGGGGTCGCTCGAACACGGACGTCTATGCGTCCGGCTACAGCGGCGTGCAACATTTCGACGGCACGTCGTGGACGAGCGTCTACGCCTCGCCGGTCCTCGCGATCACGGGTGATGCGAAGGACGTGTTCGTCATCGCCACCCGTTGAGGCTCAGGCGATCTGCGCGTTGTTGCCCGCTTCGAGGGCCTCGACCGAGTCGATGTACGGCTGCGCGTCGTTCGCCTCGCCGCGCTCGTTGCCGCCCTTCTCCGCGCCCTTGAACGCGAAGGTCGCGCCCGCGGGGGGATCGAACGGCGCGCGGCCGATCTGCTGGGTCTCGAAGCGGCGCGGGAGGAACGCGGTCATGATGTAGCCGCGGAAGACCCACGCCCAGAAGCTGCGCCAGTTGAGGCGCGGGTCGATCTTGTCCGCGATCTTTTCGTGCTCGAGGCGGAGCTGCGACCAGTGCGTGGCGGCGTTGGCATGGTGCACGGTGTGGAAGCCGTTGTTGAACACCATGAAGTTGAAGATGTAGCCCGTGATGTTCCGCGAGTGGTTGTACTTGGACCACGGGTCCGTATGCACGTGCTGCATGTAGTTGAACCACATCATCGAGTACGAGCCGAAGAGCGACGGCAGGCCGAACGCGAGGACCCACGTCTTGAGGCCGACGCTGGCGCCGTGGAGGCCGATCGAGAGGGCGGCGGTCCCGAGGAGCGCCGTGATCCAGACCGTGTACTGGGTGAGGATGTTGCGGTAGAGCGCCGGGTTCGCCGTCTTCGCCTTGCGGATGTACTCCTTGATCGGCGTCGACTGGTAGTAGGCCGAGACGAAGAAGTAGGTGAGCGCGACGTACCACGTGTTGCGGTTCGTGTGCCGCCACGTGATGGTCGCGTCGCCTTCGCGGTTCACGTGCTTGTGGTGATTGAGGTTGTGCGTCGGGATCCAGGCGAACGCCGGGTATCCGTAGAAGACGCTGATCCAGTTCGCGTAGAGGTTGTTGAGCGCCTTCGACTTGAACGTCGGGCAGTGATTGTGATTGTGCGCCATCGTCCCGGCGGCCATCGCGAAGTAGAACGACAGCGGCGCGAGGTAGGGGACGAGCTCGGGGTGAGTCAGCTGCGCGCCGACCACGACCGGCATGAGCAGAGCCCAGAGGATCGACCGGTAATCGGCGGGGTTCTTGGGCAACATCTGAGCGTTTGACGTAGTCGGCGATCTGCCTCGGGGCAAGGTTCTTTCGGCTATTTTTTTGCGGTGCGTCGTGCGCATGCCACTACGCACTGGCCCGTGATCGTTCGCGATTCGACCGCGCTCCGTCAGCGCTCTTCCCACTGGATGTTCAGGACCCAGTTCTCGGGATCCCGCAAATGTCCGCCGTCCCAGCCGCAAGCGGCGTAGTTGGCCACGCGCGTCGGGACGTTGAGCCCGAGCACGGTCGGGTCATTCGTGGGCGGCGCGCTGTGCCAGCCGAATGGCTGAGTCCACGACACACCCGTCACCGTGTACGAGGTCCAGTCGCGGATGCCGTCACCGTAGCTCGGGAAGTCGGCACAGATGCTGCCTACGAGCAGCGCGGCCACGTCGCTCGGGGCCTTCGAGACGATCTCGAAGTCGATCCGCCGGATCCGATCGCGCTGGGTCGTGTCGAAGGGCAGGCGGAAGAGCACCCAGTTCGCGTGGGTCCGCGCCCCGAGGCCGTTCAGGCGCACCCGGAGCGCCGTGATCTCCATCCGGTGCTTGATCCACGTCTCGCCCGGAGGATCGGTGCGCTTCAGGTCGAGGGGTGAGATCGGGTCCTCGAACTCCATCATCCCGCGCGGCGGGGCGACCGTGATGAGGACCATCGCGAAGAAGCCGATGTTCTTCGCCCACCACGGCACTCGCCGCACGGGGGGACGCAGCGCCTCCGCAAATTCCTGCGGTCCGGCGTCCATGTCGATCGACCTTACTCGTTTTTCCGCTAGATCGGGCAGCCAGCGCATGACGGCCCAGCCCGAACAGGAATTCAAACGTGTCGTCGAATGGCTGGAGGCATGCGTGGAGGACCGCGGGATCCTGGCGGCCCTCCCGCAGGAGGTCCGCAAGCGCCTCCTCGTGGCCGCGGGGCAGCTCTCGCGGCCGGACCGGGACGGCGCCCGCCAGCTGAATCGCGCGTTTCGCAAGGCAAACCGCCAGAAGAAGGCCGCGCACGACCGCGAGGTCATCGCCAGCACCGGCATCCGCGAGGCGCGGCGGGCCGACGTCTTCCATGCGCCCGCGCGAGAGGTCAGCGCCGCGGACGCCCAGCCCGTGCGCGAGCTCGAGAACCCGCGCAACTGCTACGTCTGCAAGGAGCCGTACCGGACGCTCCACTTCTTCTACGACTCGATGTGCCCGCCGTGCGCCGCGCTCAACTACGAGAAGCGCTTCCAGACCGCGTCGCTCGCCGGCCGGACCGCGCTCATCACCGGCGCGCGCATCAAGATCGGCTACCAGGCCGCGCTCATGATGCTCCGCGCCGGCGCGCGCGTGCTCGTCACCACGCGCTTCCCGCGCGACGCGGCGGCTCGGTTCGCGCGCGAGCCGGACTTCGCGACGTGGGAGTCGCGGGTCGCCGTCTTCGGCCTCGATCTCCGTCACTCGCCCAGCGTGGAGTCGTTCGCGCGCTACCTGACGCAGACGGAGCGTCGGCTCGACATCGTGATCAACAACGCGGCGCAGACGGTGCGCCGCCCCGCAGGCTTCTACGCGCATCTCCTGCAGCTCGAGACGGCGCCCTTCGCGGAGCTCGAGGCGCCGCTCAAGAGCGTGCTCCGCCGTCACGAGGAGCATGTGGCGGCGATCGAGGAGACGCCGCTGCCCTCGACGTTCCTCGAGTGGCGCGGCCCCGAGGCAGGGATCCGATCGTCCGCGCTGCTCTCGCAGCTGCCGTGCGACTACGGCGATACCGACGCCGACAAGAAGGCGTTCCCGCTCGGTCGTCGCGACGCGGACCTCCAGCAGGTCGACCTGCGCACCGTGAACAGCTGGCGCCTCGGGCTCGCGGACGTGCCTTCGCCGGAGCTCATCGAGGTGCAGCTCGTGAACGCGATCGCGCCGTTCATCCTCGCGTCGAAGCTGAAGCCGCTCATGGCGAAGGACCGCACCGACGAGAAGCACATCGTCAACGTCTCCGCGATGGAGGGGCAGTTCTCGCGTCACACGAAGACGGACAAGCACCCGCACACGAACATGGCGAAGGCGGCGCTCAACATGATGACGCTCACGAGCGCGCCCGACTACGCGAAGGACGGCATCTTCATGAACGCGGTCGACACGGGCTGGGTCACGGACGAGGATCCGGCGCAGCACGCCGAGCGCAAGCAGCGGGAGCAGGACTTCCAGCCCCCGCTCGACATCGTCGATGGCGCGGCCCGCATCTGCGACCCGTTCTTCTCTGGCCTGCTCACCGGCGAGCACGTCTGGGGGAAGTTCCTGAAGGACTATCGCAGCGTGAAATGGTGAGCTGCGGGCTCCGCCTCAGAAGTCCACGGTCGACCCCAGGTAGGGCATGATCTCGAAGTAGGTCACGTCCGAGCGGTCGTCGCGCGGGGCGGTGAGGTTGTCGAGATCGATGGTGGCCGCGCGCGCCTCGCCGAAGCCGATCGACGAGCGCAACGAGAACGTGGTGACGAGCACGAGCGCCTCCGGCTTCGGATCCTTCACGAGCGCGAGCGGCGTGCGCTTGCTCACACCCGCGGTGAGGCCGTAGTAGTCGACGCGATCCGAGGTGATGAAGTCGGGCAGGCGCGCCGTCGTCCCGCGATCCGAGAAGAGCCCGCCGCCGAGGATCCACTCGGGCGTCAGCATGTAGCGGAGCCCGATGCGCGCGTTCACCTGCGGCTGCTGCGCGTCGCGCACCTCGCTCCGGGGGAGGCCATGGGCGAAGTCCACGCCGACCTCCAGCCAGCTCCGCGGCGCGACGAGGTACGCGGCGCCGAGCAGGATGCGCGTGGGTCGCACGAGCTTGCCGGCGGCGGAGTCCTTGGGCGGTAGCTCCGTCGACAGGTTCGCCACCGCGGGGTCCGCGCCGCCCACGGAGGCGATGCCTTGCGTGGCCGCGCCGTCCGCCGAGCTCGTGAGCGCGATCTCGGGGGAGCGAATCGTGACCCCGAGGTTGATCTGCGGCGTGACCGCGTACTGTGCGCCGAGCGAGATCCCGAGCGCGATCGACGAGCGCGTGACGCGCGCGTCCTGCGTGATGAACGCGACCTCGTCGGTGGGGGGAACGGCGTTGCTGCGCACGCCGAGCGCGTAGGAGGCGTTGATGTTGCTCTTCGCGTAGACCGCGAAGAGCCCCGCGCCGACCTTCAGCTTCTCGTCGAGCTTCGCCGCGAAGGCGCCGCCCACGTGATACTCGGCCTCGTCCTTCTGGATGTCGATCCGCTGGGTGACGAGCGCGGGGCGGCCGTCGACGATCCCCGCCGCGTCGGGCGAGGCGCCAGAGGCGGCGCGGAGGTCGCGGGCGGTCTGCAGCAAGCCCGCGGCCACGGCATACCGGTCGCCGATCTGCGTCGCGAGGACGACCGCGTTCGGGACGCTGATCACGTCCGTCGACGAGAGATCGACCGCGTGCTCCTGCCCGCCGAATCGAACCCGCAGCGCGCGCGGGATGGTGCGAAAGCGCAGACCGAAGGTCGACGCGCTCGCGCTGATGAGCCCACGCTTCAGGCCGCCGTATCCCGCGGGGTTGTACCAGAGCGCGCCGGAGTCGGAGCCCGAGGCGACGACGGCTCCCGAGGCGAGCGCGGCCTCGTCGCCGAAGAAGAACGAGTCGGCGTTCTGCGCCGGCGCCGCGCGTGAGGCGAGCAGCGTCGTGAGGACGGCCGCCGTCGCTGCTGCCTTTTTCACCGCGCGGAGGATACGTTCGGACGCCTCGCCATGTCAGCCTCGAGAATGTGGCCAGCGCTCGCGATCTTCGCGTGCGTCGCGGCCTGTGCCCCCACCGCGATCCGTCCGCTGCCGCCCGCGCCGCCCCGGGTGGCGGGCGCCGAGCCGTCGCCGCTGCCGAAGCGGGCGCCCCCGGTCGCCGCGGCGAAGAGGCCCGTCACGCACACGTTCTTCGATACGCAGGTGACGGACGACTACGAGTGGCTCGAGGATCCCGCGTCGCCCGAGACGAAGGCGTTCGTCGACGCGCAGAACGCCCTCGCGCGGTCGAAGCTCGATGCCTTGCCGGAGCGGCCCGCGATCAAGCAGCGCATCTCGAGCATCTACGAGAGCGCGTCGAAGGACTGGTTCGCGGTCACCTACGAGGGCGGCCACTTCTTCGCGCTCCTCAGCGCGCCGCCGAAGCAGCAGCAGATGCTGATCGAGCTCGGCACGAAGCCGACGGAGCTCACGCAGGAGCGCGTCATCGTCGATCCGAACGCGATCGACGGGACCGGAAAGACGTCGATCGACTGGTTCGTGCCCGCCCCCGACGCGAAGACGCTCGCCGTGTCGATGTCCGTGGGCGGCAGCGAGAGCGGCGACGTGCACCTCTTCGACGTCGCGACCGGCAGGGACAAGGGCGAGACGATCACGCGCGTGAACGGCGGCACGGCCGGCGGCTCGCTCGCCTGGAACGCGGACGGCACCGGCTTCTGGTACACGCGCTACCCGCACAAGGGCGACCGCCCCGACGCGGACCTCGATTTCTACCAGCAGGTCTGGTTCCACAAGGTGGGCACGCCGGAGGCGCAGGACACGTACGCGTTTGGGAAGGAGCTCCCGCGGATCGCCGAGATCGAGCTCCTGCGGAGCGATGACGGCAAGCGCGTGCTCGCCCGCGTCGCGAACGGTGACGGCGGCGACGTCGAGCATCACGTGCTCGACGGCGCCAGCGGGAAGGCCTCCGACCGCTGGCTCCGTCTCTCGAGGTTCGAGGACGGCATGTCGGGCGTGGCCTTCGGGCCGGACGGGAAGGTGTACGCCGTCGCACGCAAGGACGCGCCGCGCGGGAAGGTGATCGCCTTCGCCCCGCCGTACGACAAGCCGCCCGTGGAGGTGCTGCCGGAGGGGGAGGCCGTCATCGACGACGTCCTCGTCACGAAGGAGGCGCTCTACACCCTCGAGATCGCCGATGGTCCCTCGCGCATGCGCCGGGTCCCGCTCGGATCCAAGCCGGAGCCGCTCGCGCACGAGAACAAGGCGCCGAGGAAGGGCCAGCCGGCTCCGGTCCCGACCACGATCGCGCCGGGGACGCGGGGCCCCGCCGCCGCGGTGCTGCCGCTGCCCGAGGTGTCGAGCGTGACGGGCGCGATCCGCATCGGAGAAGATCTCATGCTCCGCGTGGAGAGCTACGTCTCGCCGCCGAGGTGGATGCTCTACCGCTCGAGCGAGCACCGGCTCGCCGCGACCGCGCTCGTGAAGAAGGCGCCTTACGACATGAGCGACGTCGAGGTCGTGCGCGAGCAGTGCGTTTCGAAGGACGGCACGCGCGTGCCGATGAGCATCCTCCGGAAGCGCGGCGCGAAGCTCGAGCCCGCGCCCGCGTACCTCACGGGTTACGGCGGCTTCGACGTCACGATCAAGCCGCGCATGCGTGCGACCTACCGCGTCTGGATCGAGGGCGGCGGGATCGTGATCGAGACGAACCTCCGCGGCGGGGGCGAGCGCGGCGAGGCGTGGCACAAGGCGGGGAGCCTCACGAACAAGCAGAACGTGTTCGACGACTTCGCCGCGTGCGCGAAGAGGCTCTTCGAGCTCGGCTACACGATGCCGGAGAAGCTCGCGATCAGCGGCCGCTCCAACGGCGGGCTCCTGATGGGCGCCGCGCTCACGCAGCATCCGGAGATGTTCCGCGCGGTCGCTTCGGCGGTCGGCATCTACGACATGCTGCGGACGGAGCTCAGCCCGAACGGCGCCTTCAACGTGACGGAGTACGGCACCGTGAAGAACGAGGAGCAGTTCCGTGCGATGAAGCGCTACTCGCCGTACCACAACGTCAAGGACGACACGGCGTACCCGGCCATCCTCCTCACGACCGCGGCCAACGATCCGCGGGTCGATCCGTATCACTCGCGGAAGATGACGGCGCGCCTCCAGGCCGCGTCGTCGAGCGATCGCCCGATCCTCCTCCGTCTCTCGAACGACGGCGGGCATGGCCTCTCGAACCCGGTGGCGGTGGAGATCGAGGAGACGAGCGACCTCCTCGCCTTCCTCATGCACGAGGTGGGAGCGCATCTGTAGCGACGACCTGCGGGGCGAGCGACGACGGGCCTTGCTCCTCCACGGGCGTGTCGAAGTACGCGCGGGCGCGCCGCGTGTACACGTTCGAGTGCGGTGAGTCGGCCGCGCGGCGGAACGATCGCTGCGCGGCGGCGGTGTCCCCGGCGCGGAGCGCGTGGAGGCCGACGAGGTAGTGGAAGACGGACGCGCGATCGTCGTCCTTCGGCGCGGCCTCGAGGACCTCGCTCTCCTCGCCCTTGGCCTGGTGCGCGAGCGCGAGGAGCACGCGGTCCTCGGGCGCCGCGACCACACGGAGGAGCTCGATCACGCGATCCGGCTCGCGGTCGAGGAGCACGAGGCTCGCCGCGTCGAGCGAGTCGAAGTCCGAGCGGGTGGTGGGGGCGAGCCGGTCGCGGTCGAGGCCCGCGCTGGCGGCCAGCGACTCCTCGAGGCGCCCCATCAAGTGGAGAGAGGCGGCCACCGCGTAGCGCGCCGAGGCCCGGATCCCGGGGAGCACCCTCATCCAGGAGTCGGCGAGCCTCTCCGCCGATTCCTTCGCCATTTCATAGTCTCCCGCGAGGAGGTGCCGGGTCGGCTGGAACGCGCGCCAGCTCTCGCGAAAGGCGAGGAACGAGACGGCCGCCGCGGCCGGGATCGCGGCGAAAATCGTGTCCACACGCGAACTTTACTCGTTTTCACATCGGAAAGAGACGCCTTGGGGCAGAGGATCGACGTGCCACCTGCAACGTCGATGCTAAACGTGCGCGCCTCGATGGTCGTCCGACACCGTCTCCTCATCGCGTCCGGCATCCTCACGGCGCTGGTCGCGTGCACGACGGAGGTGATGACCAAGCAGGCCGGACCAGGTGGCAACGGCACGTCGACGGACGTCGATCCGACGTCGCCTGGCGGCGCGAAGTCGAACGTCAAGGACGCGCTCACGGTCGACAAGGTCAGCCTCTACCAGGGCGTCGAGGTCCGCCTCGTGAAGGACGGAGCCGAGGTCGGCGAGCGCAACGCGCCGATCATCACGAACCGCCCCGCGCTCGTCCGCGTTCACGCGACGAAAGACGCGAAGGTCCGCGTCGGCGAGGTCACCGCGAACCTTCACCTCGAGATCGACGGCGAAGAGACCGTGATCAGCGACGGCCCGAAGGCGGTTCTGGACTACGACGACACGAGCCTCGACTCGACGTTCGACTTCGAGCTGTCGGCGGAGCAGATGACGTCGGACGTGGAGATGTCCGTCGAGCTCGTCGGCAGCAGCGACGCCGACGCGGTCACCTTCCCCGCCGGAGGCGCGGCGCTGAACGTCGGCGCGGAGGACGCGGCCAAGCTTCGGGTCCAGCTCATCCCCGTGAAGTACGCGGCCGATGGCTCGAACCGCCTCCCACCCCTCGATTCGGTGAGCGTGAAGCGCTACCACGACGCGCTCTACCAGATGTATCCGGTCTCGGAGGTCGAGATCTCCCAGCACCAGCCGCTCGACTGGGACGTCCCGATCGAGCCGACCGGCAGCGGCTGGGATCAGCTCCTCAACGCGGTCATGACGATGCGCGTCGACGAAGAGGTGGACGAGGACGTCTACTACATCGGCGTGTTCAACCCCGCCGCCGACATCCACGAGTACTGCGGTCATGGCGGCTGTGTGCTCGGCATCGCCCCCGCCGCCGGCTTCAGCAACCCCGGAGCGCTCGACACGCAGATGGCGCTCCGCAGCGCGCTGGTCGTCGGCTACCAGACCTCGCGTTCGGGTGGCACCATCTCGCAGGAGCTCGCGCACGCGATGGGCCGCCTCCACGCGCCGTGCGGTAACCCCGCCGCCATCGACAGGAACTACCCGTACGGCAAGGCCTCCATCGGCTCGACGGGCTGGGATCCGCTGAGCAAGAAGCTGGTGAGCGGAGACGCGTACTCCGACTTCATGAGCTATTGCAGCCCGGTCTGGGTCTCGGACTACACGTACAAGGCCATCTTCGACCGCATGGTGAAGGTCCGTGAGACGATGGCGAAGACGCAGAAGTCGATCAAGACGCTCGCGCCCATGCCGCCGGCCCCGGCGTTCAAGCTGTCGAAAGATCAGATCGCCTGGACGATGCAGCAGCCATAGAATCACGGGCCTGATGGCCGAAATCGACCGCAAGATCGAAGAGCTGCGTAACGCCTGGCACAAGGCGACCGAGAAGAGCAAGCCGCAAGACGCGATCAAGGCGCTGCTCGAGCTCGAACGGATTCAACCGAGCGAGGCGCAGTGGTCGCAGCGTCTCGGCGAGGCCTACCGCCGGACGAACAACCGCAAGGAAGCGGTCGATGCATTCGTGCGCGCCTTCGAGCGCTACAACGCGCGCGGCTTCATCCCCCGCGCCGTCGCGATGGCGAAGCTCGTCGCCACGATGGACAAGGAGCGCGGCAACCTCCTCGAGAGCTCGCTCCCGAAGGAGGGCTTCGGCCCGGTCCTCACGCGCCCGCCGCCCGCGGACACGACGAAGCCCTCCACCGGCCCCGCTGTCCCGAGGCCTCCTCTGGTCCCGCCCGGGCCGCTGCCGGTGTCCTCGCACGCGCCCATGCCGCCGAAGGTGCCGGCGCTCTCGCTGTCGAAGCCAGTGCGTCCGATCCCGCTCACGCCAGCGCCGGATCGCGGCGCGGACGAGGTCCGCTTCTCCGACTCGCAAGACGCGAGCATCTCCGTTCTCCTCGAGGACTTCAGTCAGTCGAGCGTCGTCGACTCGAAGGACATCGAGCTCATCGACGACTCGCTCCCGCCGACGGAGTCCGCCTCGGGGCTCATCCTGGAGGACGCGAGCATCGACACGTACGCGAAGATGGCCACCTTCCGGCTCTTCGCCGCGCTCGGCCGCGACGCGCTCATCGATCTCGCGGCCGCCGCCGAGCTCGTCGAGTTCGTGCCGAGCGCGATGGTCATCATCCGCGACGAGAAGGCGTTCGCGCTCTTCGCCATCCTCTCCGGCACCGCGCGCGTGAGCGTGCCCGGCAACCCCGAGATCCGCCTCGTGGAGGGTGACATCTTCGGCGAGTCGTCGCTCCTCGACGAGGGCACGCGCCAGGCGGACGTGAAGGCGGAGACACCGCTCATGTGCCTCCGCATCGACAAGAAGGCCCTCGAGACCGCGATGTCGCAGCATCCCGAGCTCGAGGACGCGCTGTTCGACCTCCTCGCGCGCCGCCTCGTGACCAATCTGATGAACACGTCGCCGCTCTTCCAGGCCTTCGACCAGCAGGGCCGCCTCGACCTCGCGCAGCGCTTCGAGGTGCGCCGCGCGTCGCCGGGCACCGTGATCGCCGAGAAGGGCCGCCGCAGCGACGGCCTCTACGTGATCCTGGCCGGAAACGTCATGAGCGAGGGCGATGGCGCGGGGAGCGAGTTCCGGATCGCGCGCGGTACGGCGTTCGGTCACGCGTCGCTCATGGGCGGCAAGTCGGACGTGACCATTCGCGCCGCGACCGAGGCGGTCCTGCTCCGCATGCCGGCGTCGGGTTTTGCAGCACTCGCGGCGCAGTATCCGCCGGTCCTCGCCTACCTCTCGGAGACGGCCAACGACCCGCTGCCGATGAGCCGTCGATAGTTTGATTCCCAAGTAACTGCGTGGTTGCCGGACCGATCCTGGGCCACTAGGGTTGGACGGCCATGCGCGAGGCGCTCGAGAGCTACGTCCTCGTGTTCGGGGTCGGGACCGCCGTCGCGTTCGCGGCGAAGCGGACGAACATCCCGTACAACGTCGCGCTCGTCGTCATCGGCCTCCTCCTGGTGTTCGCCAACGTGCTCCCGCACGCGCCGATGAACCCGGAGGTGGTCCTCATTGCGTTCCTCCCCATCCTCGTCTTCGAGGGCGCGCTCTTCGCGGATGCGGACAGCCTGAAGGCAGCGGCGCGGCCAATCCTGGCGCTCGCGGTGCCGGGCGTCGCGATCTCGCTCGTCGGCACCGCCGGCGTGGCGACGCTGGCGCTCGGCTTGCCGTTCTCGGCCGCGCTCCTGCTCGGCGCGCTCCTCTCCATCACCGACACCGTGAGCGTGCTCCTCGCGTTCCGGAGCACGCGCGTCCCGCACCATCTCGCCGCGATCATGGAAGGCGAGAGCCTCTTCAACGACGGGACGGCGCTCGTGCTCGTCTCGCTGACGACCGGGATCGTGGAGACGGGGCACATCGACCTGCCGTCGACGATCCGTGCGCTCCTCCTCGCCATCGTCGGCGGCGTGGCGATGGGCGCGGTCTTCGGCGCGGTCGGATCGGGCGGCCTTCGTCGCTCGCCCGATCACCTGACCGCGATCCTCCTCTCCGGTGTGCTCGTCTTCGCGACGTCGCTCCTCGCGGAGCACATTCATGCGTCGCCGGTCATCGCCGTCGTCGTGCTCGGCCTCGTCGTGGGCCGCGCCGCGCGTCGCGAGCTCGACGCCGCGCGCGTCCTCGCGCTGCAGGGCTTCTGGGAGGCGATCGGCTTCGGCATCAACGTCCTCCTCTTCGTGCTCGTCGGCATGCAGATCGAGGCGCGCATGTTCATCACCGAGGCGGGCGCGATCCTGGCCGCGATCCTCGCGCTGCACATCGGTCGCGCCGTCGCCGTGTACGGCGTCTTCGCGGTGCTGCGCGGCATCGGCCGGGATCAGGTGCCGGTGCGCTGGCAGCACGTGATGGTGTTCGGCAACGTGAAGGGCGCGCTGTCGATGGCGGCCGTGCTCGCGCTGCCGGAGGACCTCCCGCATCGTGCACGTCTCGTCACGATCGTGTTCGGCGTCACCTTCGTCACGCTGCTCACGCAGGCGCTTCCGTTCCGCAGCGTGCTTCGCTTCCTGAAGATCGGCGCCTCGAAGGACGACACGTTCGATCTGGCGCGCGCGCAGCTCATCGCGGCGCGCAAGGCGCAGGCGGAGCTCGATGGAATGCTGACGACGGGCCTCATGTCGCGTCCCGAGCACGCCGCGCGCCGCGCCGCGTACCAGCGCACCATCATTCGCGCGGAGATGGAGCTCCGCACGCCCGAGGCCGACGCCGCCGACGACGTGATCATCGACGGCGCGCTCCTCGCGTCGCAGAAGGCGGCGCTGCTCGACGCCGCGAGGCGAGGTCTGATCGCGCTCGAGACGGCGGAGAGTGAGATCGAGCGCATCGATCGGGAGCGCCTGCGGCTCGTCGAGACGCACGACACGGAGGAGGCATGAAGATCGTCATCGCGGGGGCTGGTCGCGGAGGTCTGAACCTGGCGATTCACCTCCAGACGCGCGGGCACAGTGTCGTCGTGCTCGAGCGCGATCCGATGGTGGTCCAGCACGCGTCGGAGACGCACGGCATCGTCATGCTCGTCGGGGACGCGACGGACGCGACGGTCCTCCGTCAGGCGGAGCCGGAGCGCGCGGACGCGGTCCTGGCCATGCTCCATCGCGACGCGGACAACCTGGGCTGCGCGCTCCTCGCGCGTTCGCTCGGCGCGAAGCGCGTCATCGTGCGCATGCGCGACCCGGCGTATCGAAGCGTGTACGTGGCCTCGAACATCTCGGAGGTCCTCAGCGAGACCGAGATCCTCGTGGGCGCGCTCGCGACGGCGATCGAGTTCGAGGCGGTGCGTCACTCGATGGTCCTCGGCGAGGGCGCGGGCGATACGATCGCGTTCGAGATGACGATCCCCGAAGGCGCGGCGGTGGTGGGGCAGGCCGTGTCGGAGATCGCGCTGCCGCGATCGTGTGTCGTCGCGGGCATGAGCCACGAAGGCCGGCTCCAGGCCCCGCGCGGCGCGTCGCGCTTCGAGGGCGGCATGACGGTGCTCCTCGTTGCCGCGCGCGAGGATCTCGCGACCGTCATCGCGCTCCTTCGCCAGCGCTAACGTGTGCGCTGGCGGCCCTTCGCCGAAGGAGCTCGGCGTGTTCATCGCGCGCGACGAGCATGCGATCGCGATCAGGGCGTCGCAGCCCGCGATGACCGCCGCCCGCCGTCGCCCGGCCTGGGTCGGGGTCGAGCCCGCGGGCGGCTCGTTAGGTGCCCATGACGCCCACGCGCCACGGCATGTGTTCAGGACACTTGACGCGGACTCCCTGATCGGAGAAACCGTCGTCCTTCCAATACGTCGCCCGGGTAGCTCAGTTGGTAGAGCAGGGGATTGAAAATCCCCGTGTCGGCGGTTCGATTCCGTCCCCGGGCACACACTATCCTACACGGCGGTGGCCGCGCCGCCAAGGAACGAGGGCCATCGAATCGGGGCCACACTCGTCGCCCAGTCCGCGCGCGGACCCTCGATCGGCACGGATTGCAGCGGTAGCGCGGAGCATCCCGCTTGCCGCTCACGGCGGATGAAAAGAACGAATTTGTCGTAAACGTCGTTAAGCGCTCGTCGAGAACGGTGGGCAACTAGACGGCTCGACACAGCGAGACGCTCGCGAAACCGGCGCGGGGGGTCGCGCGTAGTGCTGGATCGTGTTGGGCATGAAAGTCCTCTACGCTGGCGCGAATGACGGGGATGGAGAGCGCTGACGATCCGCTTCGTCTGGTCGGGACGACGATCGCCGAGAAGTATCTCGTCGAGGCGGTCGTCGGGCAGGGCGGGTTCGCGATCGTGTATCGGGCGATGCACTCGCTCTGGAAGCGGCCGGTGGCGGTCAAGGTGTTCAAGGCGCTCGGCGAGGTCGCGGCGAAGGACCGGCAGAAGCTCCTCGAGGACTTCATCCAGGAGGGCGCGCTCCTCGCGGATCTCTCCGAGCGATCGAGCGCGATCTGTCAGGCGCGCGACGTCGGGACGCTCACCACCGCCGGCGGCGAGCAGGTGCCGTACATGGTCCTCGAGTGGCTCGAGGGAAAGCCGCTCGACGCCGTCATCGAACAGGAGCGCGTGCAAGGGCTCGGCCTCCGTTCGCTGGAGGAGACGGTGCGCCTCCTCGATGCCGCCGCGGAGGCGCTCGCGCTCGCGCACCGGAAGGGCATCGCGCATCGCGACGTGAAGCCCGCGAACGTGTTCGTCCTCGGCGACCCGCGCGGCCACGACACGTCGGTGAAGCTCCTCGACTTCGGTATCGCCAAGGTCGTGCAGGACGCGCAGAAGATGGGCTTCGGCAAGACGGCCGGGCACATCACCTCGTTCACGCCGTCCTACGGCGCGCCCGAGCAGTTCAATCGATCGTACGGCTCGACGGGGCCGTGGACCGACGTGTTCGCGCTCGCGCTCGTCGTCACGGAGATCATGAGCGGTCGCGATCCGCTCGACGGCGAGACCCTCGTACAGCTCGCCTACGCGTCGTCCGATCCGAACAAGCGCCCCACGCCGCGCGGGCTCGGCCGCCCGATCTCGGACGAGGCAGAGGAGGTCTTCCAGAAGGCGCTCTCGGTGAAGCCCGAGGACCGCTACCAGAACGCGGGCGACTTCTGGGACGCGCTGCGCGTCGCTGCCATCGGGCGTCCCATGTCGATGCAGTCGCTGCCCGCGTCGCCGCCGGCGAGCGCGAAGAAGAGCGACGAGGCGCTCGCCGCCACCGCGCTCTTCACGGACAAGAACGCGGAGACGTCCGTCGCGCCCGCGTCCGCGTCACCCGTCTCGGCGCCGGCCTCCGCGTCGGCGCCCATGTCCGCGCCTGTCTCGCGAGAGGCCCCCAAGAAGTCCCCGCCCATCACACTCATCGCCGCCGGCGTGCTCGCCGTCGCCGGCATCGGCGGGTTCGTCGCGTTCCGCGAGACCCGCCACGCGAAGGACATGAAGAAGGACACTCCGCGAATGGCGATGTCCGCGGTCCCGGCGCCGCCCGTCGCCGCCACGTGTCCGGAAGGGATGACGAAGATCAACGGCGGGAGCTACTACATGGGGTCGGACGAGCCGAACGCCGACGCGAACCAGAAGCCTCCGCATCAGGTGAAGATCGCCGCGTACTGCCTCGACCTCACCGAGGTCACGGTCGCCGCGTACAAGTCGTGCAGCGACCAGGGCGAGTGTCTCCGCGCGGGCAAGCAGAATTTCTGGAAGGACATCACGAAAACGCAGCAGGAGCTCTACGACCCACTCTGCAACCAGAACGATCCGGCCAGACGCGCCGATCACCCCGTCAACTGCGTCGATCACGCGCAGGCGGCGAAGTTCTGCGAGCACCGCGGGCTACGACTGCCGACGGAGGCGGAGTGGGAGCTCGCGGCGCGCGGCTACGACGGACGCACCTATCCTTGGGGTGACGACCCTCCGAACGAGAAGCTGCTCAACGCTTGCGGCAGGGAGTGCGTGGGCTGGATGAAGGAGCATCCCGATCCGGACAATGCTGGCATGGGCTCGATGTTCGCGGGCGACGACCGCTTCGCCAACACGGCGCCCGTCGGCAGCTTCCCGATGGGCAAGTCGTTCTTCGGCAATCAGGACATGGTCGGCAACGTCTGGGAGTGGGTCGCCGACTGGTACGCCGACTACGATCCGGCCGCCGCCGACTCGGTTCAGGAGAACCCGCACGGGCCCGGGGCAGGGGAGACGCGCGTCATTCGTGGCGGCGCGTGGAACGGATCTCAGCCGTCGTGGGTCCGACCCTCGTATCGCTACCACGCCCCGCCCACCATGCGGTCGTATGGCATCGGCTTTCGTTGCGCCAAGAGCCTCTGAAGCCCCGGAGGGGCCGACACGTCGCTTTTTGATACGGCTCGCATCCAAACGCACGAATCGTTCGAATTCGTAGAAACCGGAGATTGGGTAGCGGCGTAGAAGCTTTGCTACCCTCGGGCGGCTCGCGATGACCTTAGAGGATCCACTTTCGCTCGTCGGTACGACGGTCTCGGACAAATACGAGATCGAACGTGTCGTCGGCGAGGGTGGCTTCGCGCTCGTGTACCGCGCGATGCACCGCGTGTGGAAGCGGCCCGTCGCGCTCAAGGTCTTCCGTGCCCTCGGCGATCTCCCGGCCGACAAGCGCGCCGGTCTCGTCGAGTCGTTCATCCAGGAAGGCCGCCTGCTCGCGGATCTCTCCGAGCGCTCCGCCGCCATCTGTCAGGCCCGCGACGTCGGTACGCTGAGGACACCCGACAACCGCGAGATGCCGTACATGATCCTCGAGTGGCTCGAGGGCCAGACGCTCGAGCAGGTCATCGAGGTCGAGAAGCAGCGCATGCTCGCGCCGCGCACCGCGGATCAGGTCGTGCGCCTCCTCGAGCCGGCCGCGGAGGCGCTCGCGCTCGCGCATCGCAAGGGCATCGCCCATCGCGACGTGAAGCCGGCCAACATCTTCGTCCTCGGTGATCCGCGCGGCGAGCTCAGCGTGAAGCTGCTCGACTTCGGCATCGCGAAGGTCGTTCAAGATGCGCAGCGGCTCGGCGGCTCGTTCAATCAGACGTCGGGGCAGGTCTCGTCGTTCACGCCGGCCTACGGCGCGCCGGAGCAGTTCTCGCGGTCGCACGGCGCCACCGGACCGTGGACCGACGTGTTCGCGCTCGGCCTCATCTTCACCGAGCTCATGACGAACCGGCCGGCGCTCTTCGGCGACGACCTCACCCAGCTCGCCTTCTGCGCCATGGATCCGCGCCGTCGCCCGACGCCGCGCACGTACGGCGCGAGCATCCCGGACGCGCTCGAGTCGGTGCTCCGTCGTGCCCTCGCGGTCGAGACCGCGGAGCGCTTCCAGACGATGGGCGATTTCTGGGAGGCGGTGCGCGCGTCGCTCGGCATGGAGCAGATGCGCGCCTTCTCCGGCGGCGACTCCTCGCGCGTCTCGAGCCCCGGCAGCGCGCCGAACGGCCCGAATACGCCGGTCTCGGCGCAGTTCGCGAGCCAGACGAGCCTCGCGCCTGGTCTCCCCGTCGGCGCCACCTCGACCGGCCCCACCTCCGTCAGCACGAACGACATGACGGGCCCCGTCGCGCCACCGTCGTACCGGCAGGCGACGATGAAGGCGAGCGGCCAGAACGAGTACCTCGTGCCGTCGGGCGCGATCAAGCCCGCGCGGAGCAACGGGAGCCTCCCCATCGTCCTCGGCGTCATCGGCGGCGTCGTGCTGCTCGGCGCGATCGGCGGCGCGGTCGTCGCGCTCCGCACGAAGAAGGGGGTCGACCCCATGGTGACGACCACCTCTGCGTCGGCCTCGACGGTGGCGTCTCCGCCTCCCCCCGCGAAGTGTCCGCCCGGCATGATCAAGATCCCTGGCGGCAAGTACTTCATGGGCTCGGACGACAAGCGCGAAGACACGCTCCCGATCGAGCGCCCCGCGCACCAGGTCACGCTCTCGAGCTACTGCATGGACACGACCGAGGTGACGGTCGAGGCCTACAAGGCCTGTAGCGATCGCGGCGAGTGCAAGCGCGCGCCGACCGAGAACGAGTGGGACGGCATCGACGACAAGAGCCACAAACTCTACGACCCGCTCTGCAACATCCGGGATCCGGAGGCGAAGGCGAAGCACCCGATCAACTGCGTCGACTGGGAGCTCGCGGACGCGTTCTGCAAGGCGAGCGGCAAGCGGCTCCCCACGGAAGCAGAGTGGGAGTTCGCGACGCGCGGCTCCGACGGTCGCAAGTATCCATGGGGTGACGAGACGCCCTCGAGCGGCACGTTCCTCAACGCCTGCGGGAAGGAATGCGTGGAGTGGGGCAAGAAGCACCCCGACCCCGACAATCCGCTCGTCGCGATGTACCCCGCGAACGACAGCTGGGCGAACACGGCACCCGTCGGCTCCTTCCCCAAGGGCGCGAGCCAGTTCGGCCTGCAGGACGTGGTCGGCAACGTGTGGGAGTGGGTCAGCGACTGGAAGGCGCCGTACACCACGGACGCGCAGACCGATCCCAAGGGCCCCGAGGTCGGCACGGAGAAGGTCCTCCGCGGCGGCGCGTGGAACGGCTCCGATCCCGCCTGGGTCCGCCCGTCGTATCGCTTCGCGCTCGATCCGAAGCTCCGCAGCCACGGCATCGGCATGCGCTGCGCGCAGACACTCTGAGCCTCAGCTCGCTTCGGGCGGCTCGAGGCATCGCGGATCGTCGTGCTTTGCGTCGTTCACCCACTTCGAGACGGGGACGACGACGAGCTCCCTCGCCTTGTCGGCGAAGCGCTCCCTCGGCTGCGACAGGAACCCCGCCGCCTCGTCCTCCGTCCCGGCCAGCCAGAGGTCCCATTCCGACGGCGCGAGGACCAAGGGCATGCGGTCGTGAATTGCGCGAACTGGACCTTCCGCGCGCGTGGTGAGCACGGTCGCGCTCTCGACCCGCCCCTCCGAGCCCTTCCAGGAGTCCCAGAGCCCGGCGATCGCGAAGGGCTCCTTGCCCCGGCGATGCGCAAGGAATGGCGCACGCTCCTTTCCTTCGCCCTTCCACTCGAAGAAGCCATCGACCACGACGAGGCAGCGATGACGCCTGAAAGCATCGCGAAATGCCGGGGCTCTTCGGACCGTCTCGGATCGCGCCTGGACGCACTTGGCGCCCACCCGCTTCGCCTCCTCGGGCTTCGCCCACCACGGGATGAGGCCCCAGCGGACGAGATGGAGCTCGCGCGGCGCCGCGGCCTCCTTTCGTACTGTGAGGAGGGGTTGTGTCGGCGCGAGGTTGAACCGTGGCGGTCCGATGTCGATCGGGTGGACATCGAAGATCTCAGCGATCGAGTCAACTGGCGTAGTTAGCGTTGCTCGCCCGCACATCCGACCCGATTTAGCACCGCGAGCTGGGTTAACCGGGATCCGAACCTGGATCATGTAGTCCGCAGAGCGACTACAGCCTACCTGGAACCGTGACGATGGAAAATTACAAGTGATGGATATCGTTGCTTCGTGCGCACGGAGCAACCCTCCCACATGGGCGGCACGGTGGGTGCTGTAAGACTCTTCGTCACCGCGACGCTGATTGGGCTCGGCGAACGGTGGCGAGACAAGTGCCGCAAGGCACGGGAGAGGGAGACCACCATGCGCGCTACCACGATGAACTCGGTTCGCTTCGGGATGATGATGGCCGCCGTTGCCGGCATCACGCTGGCCGCTTCGACGGCTCGCGCCGAAGGCGACGTGACGACGGGCAGCGGCTCGACGTCGGCGCCGAACTCTTCGATCGGCTCCGCCGCTCTGAAGTACGAGCATGGCAAGGGTCTCGAGACCTCCATCCAGACGGGCCCGCTCGGTCCGGACATGGCCAAGATGAACGTCGGGATCAAGATCGACCCCGTGAAGGCGGGCGGCCCGCTCTTCGTCGTCGACATGCCGAAGGGCGCGAACGTCGAGGCGAGCTGGGGCACCGACAAGAAGATCGTCCTCAAGGCGCAGACCGGTTCGTCGACGGACGGCCTCGTCACCGTTCGCCACACCATCACGCCGTCGGTCGACCTCACGCTCAAGGCCTTCGGCCTCAGCGCGAGCTTCTCGTACGACGCGAACAAGCTGATCAACAAGATCCCGGGCGCGGCGTTCAACTACGACTCGAAGGCGCAGGCGCAGTTCGCGCCCTGGGGCTTCACCAAGGTCGACACCAAGCTGAACGCGCCGAACCTCGACCAGTCCAAGCTCTTCGAGATGGACATGTCGGACCTCCCCGAGTTCGTCTCCCAGAACTTCCTCGGCCAGTTCGGCGTCCGCGCCGTCACCAAGCCGACGTTCACGTACAAGACGACGAAGATCGTCATCTCGGGCGCGGACGGCCAGATCGCGGACGGCTCGAGCGAGCTCTCGATCGCGGCGTCGGATGGCGACTACCTCGAGGTCATGGCGGCCGTCGAAGGCTCGATGGAAGTCTCCGGCGGCATCGGCGTCCAGCCCTTCGTCCACCTCGACCAGGCCTTCGGCCAGAAGCTCCCGGTCGACGTCGGCTACGACGTCTACACGAAGGACTTCACCAGCCCGGCGACGACGGTGAACTTCCAGACCGTCCTCGTCCACATCCCGATGCCGAACGTCCGCGTTCCGAGCAAGGGCATCGACCTCGGCGAGGCGAAGAAGGCGACCAAGAAGGTCACGATCCAGAACACGGGCGAGAAGGAAGCCACGATGACGTTCAAGAGCTCGAACAAGGCGTTCAGCGTCACGTCGAGCTCCGTCACCGTCCCCGCGAAGGGCAGCTACGACCTCGAGGTGAAGTTCTCGCCCGAGAACAACGAGCCGGTCGCGGCGGACATCACCGTCCTCTCCAGCGACGCGGACTCGCCGGAGCAGACCTTCAAGATCGGCGCGAACGGCGCGGACGTCTCGAGCCCCGAAGAGGGCGAGGACGGCGTGAGCACGGGCAACGTCGCCAGCGAGGATGGCTGCGGCTGCAAGGCGGCGGGCACCTCGAGCCACACGGGCGGCTGGGCCGGCTTCGGTCTCCTCGGCCTCGGCACCGTCATCGTCGCCATCCGCCGCCGCCGCCAGGCGGCCTGATCCGCGAGCCCCCTCGCGCGTAACTCCTCACGAGCCGACTCGCTCCACGCGTCTCCCCCAAACGCGGTAGTACCCACCGACCGACCCACTGAAACGAAGCGGAAGCCCGAACCCTCCCCCTTCCCACTTCCGTTTCGTTTCAGACCACCCAGCCCGTTTCCGGCCTCCCCACCCGGAAACGGGCGCTTCTTATTTGGGGGGCTTCTTGTTTGGGGGCTCTGCCCCCAAACCCCCGCCCCACACCCGGCGAAGGTCCGCCGACGGACCTTCGGTGGATCCGGGTTTGGGGCCCCAATCAGGTTTGCGTCCAAACCCCCGCCCCACGCCCGGCGAAGGTCCGCGGGCGAGGGGCGGCCCTCCGGTGTCCATCGGACCTGCCGTGTCACTGCGGGCGACCAAGGTCCGCACAGTTACGCGGCATTCCTCATGGTTCGCGGCCTGCACTCGGTGATCGTCAACGCCGTGACCAACGGTGGCCCGACACAAGGAAGCGCCCATGCTCAAGATCGTCCTCTCTGGTCTCACCCTCCTCGCCCTCGCCGTCATGAGCGGCTGCGCCGCGGCGCCCGAGGCGGAGGAGGAAGAAGAGACGACCTCCGTCTCCAGCGAGCTGACTGGCTGCAAGACTGGACTCTTCGTCGTGCGGTCGAACGCCTACCTGCGCAGCGCGCCCAACGCGAGCGCGTCGGTCGTTCGAACGCTCTACGGGGGCCGCGTGCAGGTGATCACGATGAGACCGTGCGCGACGAACGGGTACTACCTCGTCAAGGTCACCCACGCCGACGGCGTCTACGTGCCGAACGGAGTGTCGGGCTGGATCCGCGGCGACAATCTCTGAATGTCTGAATGGGGTCGTCGCCTCCCATCGTTCCACCTAAGATCGACGCGGGCGTGTGTTGAGAGTCCTTCTTGCCATCGCGTGCTCGCTGACGACCGCCGCTTGCTTCTTCACGCTCGCCGAGCTCCGGAGCGATGCCAGTGTCGCGGTCGAAGGAGGCGCAGACTCACCCTCCGATGTCGTGCTGCCCGTCGACGAGGGCGAGCGCGCCGAGGACGCGCCTGCGGACGCGCCTGCGGACGCACGCGACGCCTCCTCGACCGTGTTTCGGCGCGCGGACTTCGAGCAAGGCTCTCTCCTGGGGTCGCAGGGAGGCGACCGCGCCGACGTCGGCATCACGCTCGTCCAACCGGGGCTCACCGGCGCCTTCGCGGCGCGGATCATGACGTCGCAAGGAGCCTCGCTCGCGTTCGACCTCGACGGGACGCGGTCCGAAGTGACGCTCGGGCTCCGGCTGGAGGTCGTGTCGAATGCCGGGAAGCGACCCCGCATCGCGCTCTTCCGCGCCGGCGGCAAGACGACCGCGAGCCTCGTGCTCGACGCGGGAGGCCGACTCGAGCTGGACTACGGCGTCTTCGGTGACCCGGGCTTCGAGGTGGGAACGTCGCCCATGCCGCTGACCCACGGCACGGTGTATCGAGTCGAGCTACGCTACGCGGCTGGCACCGGGGCCGCGACCGTGGAGGGCCGCATCGCGGAGAGCGGTGCAACACCCGTACGGTTTGCGTTCGCATCGGATCGCGATGGCGCCAACCCCACCGCGGTCGAGCTTGGGGCAACGACCACGGTGGGAGCCGACATCATCCTCGACGACATCGAGCTGCGCGCAGGGAGGTGACGCGACATCGGGCAGGCTCGGCGCCCGTCGCATCGCGTGCGGGATCCAGGATCACCGCTTCGTGGTCGCCTCGACATAGTCGGCGCGCCACGAGCCCTTCTTCCAGCGGCGCCAGAAGAAGATGCTCGCGAGCACCGTCTCCACGACGAAGCCGAGCCAGCCACCCAGCGCGCCCAGCCCGAAGTGCTTCCCCAGGATGAACGCGGAGGTCGGAAGGCACGACC
Source organism: Labilithrix sp. (assembly GCA_046351255.1). Classification (GTDB taxonomy): domain Bacteria; phylum Myxococcota_A; class Polyangia; order Polyangiales; family Polyangiaceae; genus Labilithrix. The sequence goes on along the minus strand of JAXLYU010000013.1, from coordinate 257,601 downwards.
ACACGATGAGGATGCCGATGATCGCCACCGCGCGAACGTCCTTCGCCCCGCGCAGCGACCCACGCAGGACGATGTTGATCGCGTCGAGGACCTGAAAGACCGCCGCCACGACGAGGAGTCGGCGCGCGTTGTCGATGACCGCTGGATCGTTCGAGAAGAACGCTGCCAGCGGACCTCCGAGAAGAGCGAACGCGACGCCGCAGACCGCCATGAACGCGATCGCGAGCGCGAGCCCGCTCTTCACCGCGTCGTCGGCCTCCTGAAGGCGGCGACGACCGAGGCCGCGACCGACGAGCACGCTCGTCGCCTCCGAGATCGCCACTCCGGGGAGGAACGACGTGCGGATGATGTTGAGCGCGATCTGGTGAGCCGCGATCTCCTCCTTGCCGATGGAGCCGAGGAGGACGGTGAACACGGTGAACGCCAGGGTCTCCGCCGTGAACTGGAGGCCGGTCGGTAGACCGAGCTCGAGCACCTGCGACGCCGCCTTGCGCACCGTGATGGCCGACTTCGTCTTCGCGCGACGTTCATCGCGGAAGAGGAGGCCGATCATCACCGCGAACGCGAGCGTCTCCGTGAGCGCGGTCGAGTACCCCGCGCCCTTCGCGCCGAGCGAGGGGAGGCCCAGATGCCCGTAGATGAGCGAGTATGCGAGGAGCGCGTTGAACGCGTTGCCCGCGATCCCGACCACCATCGGCGTCCGCGAGTCTCCGAGGCCCTGCCGGTGCTGGATGAGCGCCGCCAGCGCGCAGGTCGGCGGCGCGCCGAGCGTGACCGCCGCGAGGAAGTCCCTCGCGTACGGCACGATCTCCGGATCCGCGCCGAGCCTGAGCAGGACGGGCGAGACATCGCGGCACGCGAAGAGCACCAGCGTCCCGAACGCGAGCCCCAGGACGAGGCCCGCCTTCGCATACGCGAAGCCGTCGTTCGGCGTGCCTTCGCCCACCGCATGCGCGACGCGGACCTTCACGCCGCGCATCCCGCCGTACGTCATCGAGTACGCGAGGTACATGAACGTGGTCGCCACGCCGACGCCGCCGAGCGCGGCCGAGCCGAGCCCGCCCACGAGCTTCGTGTCGATCAGCGCGAGCGCGGTCTCACCGAGCATCGCGGCCGTGATCGGCCAGGCGAGCTGGTAGAGCTCGCGCGTCATCGCGGGCGAGGGGGTGACGAAGCGGAGGAGCGCCTGAATACGACGCTTCTTACGCTTTATCTCCGCCAGGTTGTAGATCCCCGAGAGGGGGCGAGATTGCGGTCGCTCCGCGACGGGCTCGTCGTGAGCGACCGGTCGTTTGAGGCGTTCACGACTTCGTTCCCTTGGCCTCTCGGGCCCATCTGACAGCAGCACGCGCATCTCCCTCGGAGCCCTCTCGCCTTCGGCGACTCTTCGTCGTCACCGAGTGCGGGGCTCCGTGGGGTTCACGGCGGTGACGAGGTCATGGGTACGCGATCGTCTGGCAAGCGAAGACGCGCTTCGACTTGTTCGGAACATCGCGGACCGCCGTCGTCATCACGTGCCCACCATGAGGCTGACGATCGGGGAAGGCAAGGGTGCGCATGGGCTTTTTCCCGCGCAAGCCGAGGTACCCCGATTTTATTCACTCGAAAATCGCGCTCGTCCTCGCTGGCGAACGGCTCAGCTCCGCGCGTCAGCGCCGGACGAAGCGGTAGACGCTCGCCGGCTTCGACGCGGTCGGCCGCTTGCCGCGCGCGGCCTCGATGACGCCGTCCTCGATCGCACGGAGGAACCTCTTCCGGAAATTGCCTGGATCGAGCGCGGCGCCGCCGATCGCCTCGTGCACCGCGCGGAGCTCCTGGATCGTGAACGTCTCCGGGACGAGCTCGTACGCGATGCTCGTGCGATCGAGATCGGCCCGCATGCGCGCGAGCGCCGCGGCGACGATCTCGTCGTGGTCGAACGCGAGCTCGCTCGCCGCGACCTCGTCACACGCGATCCACTTCGCATGCGAGACGTCGCCGCCGGCCTTGATCATCGGTACGAGCGTCGGGCGCACGAGCGCGTAGTACGCCACGCTGATGACGCGCATGCGCGGGTCGCGCCCCGGCTTGCCGAAGGCGCGGACCTGCTCGAGAAAGACGCTCGCGGTGGCGGTATGGGAGAGCCCCGTCTCCTCGAGGAGCTCGCGGTGCGCCGCCGCGTCGAGGTCCTCGCCCTGATCCTTGCGGTCGTCGGTGACGCGCACGAAACCGCCAGGGAGGGCCCAGCGGCCCTTGAACGGGTGCTCGTTGCGTCGCACGAGCAGCACGTGGAGCAGCTTGTCGATGACGGTGAAGACGACGAGGTCGACCGTCACCGATGGGCGCGGGAAGGCGCCCGGCCGGTAGTGCTCGAGGAATTTCTCTTCTTCCTCGTTGGGCGCGCGCTTCTTCATTCGCGCCGTGACGATAGATCAAGTCCTAAGGACTAAAAAAGCCCGTATTGGGTCCAGGCCGAATGATTCCCTGGCTCGCGCGGATGGTGGACTGCTTCACCATGCCGAAGACCTTCCGCATCGCGGCCGGCGTGGCGTTCGCCTGGACCGCGATGCACCCGTCGGGCACGCCCATCGACCGGGCGACGGCGCGGAAGTCCACGTCGTTGCCCACGCCGACGAACGCGAGGATGAACTGCTCCGATGCGAGCAGATCGCGCGAGAGCGTGGCGCAGTCGCCAGCGCGCCGCTTCGAGCCGCAGTCCTCGCCATCGGTGATGACGACGACGATGCTCCGGCACGGCGTGCCCGCGTCCCGGAGCTTCTGTGCGTACGCGACGTTCGCCGCCAGCGCGTCGCACCACGTGTCGTAAAGGCGCGTGCTGCCAGCGGGGAGATACGACTTCGCGTCGAGCTTCTGCGCATCGTCCATGCCCACGTAGGCATGGACGACCCGGACGTCCTCGTTGAACGTCCAGAGCGCCATCATGACGGACTCACGCACGGGCGAGGTCGCGAGCGCGTCGACCAGCATGTTCTGACCGGCGCGCACCGCGTCGGTGAGGTTGCGGGAGTGAATGCTCGAGGACGCGTCCACGAGCAGGGTCACGAGAGTGACGTCGGAGGTCTGGATGTCCTCCGTGTCCTTCCCCGCGGCGCCGGCGATGACGACGGCGCCGAGGTTCCCCGTGATGATGTTCTTGCTCCCCTGGCTGAGCGTGCCGCTGACGCTTGCGGCAGAGAAGAGGTTGGCGAGGCCGAGGATGGCATTCGGATCGATTCTGGATTTCGACATGGAGGTCTCCTGTCGTGCTCGAGAGCACGCTCGTAAAAGTTCGTTTCTGTGTCTACGCAGGCTTCGGGCTGCTACGCGGGCCCAACGCTCCGAGGAGCTCGAGCCGCTCCGCTCGTCGTTCTCGATCCGACGAGGCCTGGAGTGACTAGACGATCGGGTCGGACGTCTTCACGAGGTTCATGCCGGCGGCGCGAAGCTCGTTGAAGGCGGCGTCGGCGATCTTCGGGAAGTCGAGCGCGGGCGGGAGCGGATCGATGGCCGGCGCGGGCACGGGGGAGGTCGCGTCCTCGAGCACGTAGATCTTGCTCATCAGCTTCGGGTCGACCTTCGCGATGTGCTCCTGCATGTCCTTCAGCGTCGAGAGCACGCAGTGCGACTTCGCCTGGCCGAAGACGTAGACGCGGTCGAAGTCCATGAGCAGCTTGAAGAACGCAGCGTTGAAGGTGCCGACGCTCTGGCCGCCGAGCTCGCGGACCTCGGGGGACATGACGGAGTAGTTCTCCGTCATCGCGTGCGTGCCCTTCGTCTCGAAGTGCGTCTGCGAGTTACGGACGAGGGCGTGGAACATCGCCGCTTCCATGAGCGCAGGCACGAGCGCGTGGCTCACGCCGCCGAGGAGCGTGTGATACGGCCAGATGGTGAGCGTGTACTTGCCGCTCGCCTCGAGCTTCTTCACGTACTCGAGGCACTCCGCCGGATGCATCACCGGCTTCCACTTGCCGTCCTTCACGTCCTTGGTGGAGATCGGCGTGAAGGGGCCGGGGTGCTTGCCGTCCTCGTCGATCCACCACGCGGGGTGGAAGATCTGGAAGACGCGGTGCGTGTCGAGTGAGAATGCGAGCTGCGTGATCTTGTCGAGGTTGCCGTAGATCCAGCCGAGCGTGCGCTGGGTGTCCTCGACGGCGCCGGGCACGAAGAGCGACGCGCCGGGGGTGCAGAAGCCGATCTGCGCGTCGATGCCGAACGCGGCGATGCGGACCCTGTCCTGCGCGGCGGACGCGATCCTGTGCTTCTTCCGGTACTCGTCGGCGATCTCGGCGACGAGCGACACACGTTCGACGTGAACGGTCGGGACCTTCGAGGCGTCGTAAAACATGGGCGCGGGGAGCATGGCTTCTTCCTCTTTCGTCAGGCTTGGTTAGTGAAGCAGAGATGCGTGATCTCGTCGTCCGTCACGGCATAGAGCGAGCCGCCGGAGCCGACGAGGAGGTCGTCCTCGGGGGACACGAAGTCTTTCGCCTCTGGAAATAGGCGCGCCGACACGAGATCGCGGCTGTTGGCGCGGACGAGCATCAGCCCGGCGTCGGTGGCACAGAGGATGGTCCCGCCCGGACCGACGGCGCGTCCCGTGAGGGAAGGGGGGAGGACGGTGTCGTCCGCCGCGACGACCCGGCCCTGGCGATCGATCAGGACCACCCGATGCAGGAGCCGCCCGGAGAGCTCGACCGCGAACGTCACGAGGACGTGCTCGTCGCCGAAGACGGCCGACCAGCCGCGCAGCTTGCCGGCGAGGGAAGGGAACCCCTCGATTTGCCGGAGCGGGCCGCGGGTCGGATCGAAGACGAAGGCGACCGTGAGCCCGCCAGCGCGGTAGAACGCGAAGCCGAGGGTGGTCCCGACGCGTACGTGGGTCTGACCGGGCAGGACCTGACCGACGCGCGTGGCCGTCTCCGCGCGCACGAGCGAGTCGTTCTGCACGAGCACCGGTCCGGAGGGACCGATGTCGGCGGCTGGCTCGCCGTGAACGGTCGAGACGCGGTGGCTCTCGACCGCGCGTCCGGCCACGACCTTCACGAGCGTGCCCTTGACGGCGACCCACGTGGCGTTGCCGTCGATGCGGAGCAGATCGACCGCGCGCGTGGCGCTCACCACCGTCTCGTCCTCGCGGCGGAGCGCGCCGTCTTCGTCCGCCACCCAGCGGAGCGTGCCGTCGTAGGTCGCGGTGACCACGCGCGCCCGCGCCTTGTAGAACACGCGCGTCGCGCGGAGCTTGCCGCAGGACCGCACGACGGGGGTGACGTTCGCGCGGAGCGTGCATGCTGGGCAGCGCGAGCGCGCGTGCTCTGCGCCGCACGAGCAGGTGGAGAAGCGCGCCTCGAGGACCGCGCGGGGGAGCGGCTCGCGCGTGTCCTTCTCGAAGACGCGCTCGAACCACGCGAGCGCGTCGTCGCTCAGGATCTCGGGCTTCGCCGCGAACGCGGGGAGCTTCACGTCGGAACGGAGCGCGGAGATGCGCGCCTCCGCGCGGCGGAGCAGCGTGGGCTGTGCGGCGTGGGCGCCGCCATAGGGATGGATGTAGAGGAGCGACGCGAACGCCATGACCGCGAGCGCGTACCAGTCCGTCTCGCGCGTGAAGACGCCGCCGCGTGTGAGGTCTCGCCCGTAGAAGCGCGGGTCGAGGAAGCGCTCGTGCGCGACCACGCAGGGATGGCCAGGCAGGTGCATCGAGTCCGCGTCGATGAGCCACGGCCGCGTCACCTCCGTGACCACGACGTTTCCGTCGTTCAGATCGCCGACCACCACGTTCTGCGCGTGGAGGCGGTCGATCGCGCCCGCGAGCGAGCGGAGGAGACCGATGACGTCGGCGTTCGTCGCCCGGCCCGCGCGCCACTTGCGCTGCCCGAAGCGCTGGAGGTCCGCCGCGCCATCGACGAGGCGCATCGAGTACCCGACGACGTCGCCGTTGTCGTTCTTCGCCAGATCGATCGGCGCGATCACCTCCGCCGGCAGCGGCGTCGTGAGGTGCTGGAACGCGTGGAGCTTCGCAACACGCTCCGCGCTCGGCTGCGCGAACACCTTCACCGCGATGTCCGAGCCTTGGCGATAGACGCGGCCCTCGCCGCCCTCGCCGACCAGGTCCTGGTCGGTGAGGCGGAGCCGCCGCCCACCCAGCCATAGGCTCGAAAGAGTCATCGCAACTCTATATTGTGTCCAACGTACTCTTTGTCAATGACGATATCCGTGCAACGTCTCCACAAGCGCTCACCGAGAATACGCTTGCATGACTGATGGTAAGTTGATACTTACGGTGCATGACGACTTACCGAGCGTCCTTCGCGCTGGACGCGCTGGGCGATCCGACCCGGCGCGCGGTGTTCGAGCGGCTGGCGGGCGGGCCCATGGCGGTGGTCGATCTCGCGCGGACGCTCCCGGTGAGCCGGCCCGCCGTGAGCCAGCACCTGAAGGTGCTGAAGGCGGCGGGGCTCGTGAAGGACCGCGCCGCAGGCACGCGCCGTCTCTACGAGGTCGACGCGAAGGGGCTCGAGGCGATCCGCGAGTATTTCGATCGATTCTGGACCGATGCGCTCGACGCGTTCAAGCGCGCGGCAGAAGAGACCTGGGAAGAAACGAAGAAGGAGACCGAAGAATGAGCACCGAGCTGACCGTGAAGAAGTCCGTCGTCGTCAACGTCCCGATCGCGCATGCGTTCGAGGTCTTCACGAAGCGGTTCGATCTCTGGTGGCCGAGGGCGCACCACATCGGCAAGGTCGACATGAAGGAGGCGATCATGGAGCCGCACGAGGGCGGCCGCTGGTACGAGAAGGGCGTCGACGGCAGCGAGTGCGACTGGGGCAAGGTCCTCACGTGGGCGCCGCCGGGCAAGGTGGCGCTGTCGTGGCACCTCCAGGGCGACTGGAGCTACGACCCCGACCCCGCGCACGCGAGCCGGATCGAGGTGACCTTCACGGAGGAGAGCGGCCGGACGCGCGTCGAGCTCGTGCACTCGGGCATCGAGCGCGCGAAGGGCGGACAGGCCCTTCACGACGGCGTCAGCGCCGAGGGCGGCTGGGCCTCGCTGCTCGATCTGTTCGCGAAACAGGCCGCGGCGTAGCGCTCAGCGACGGCGGCGCCGCGAGAGCGCGCCCGCGACGAGCAGTCCGAGCATCGGCGCGAACGCGTACGCAGTCGTGTCGCCGGTCGCGTTGCAGCCGCCATCGTCGCCGTCCGACGGCGTGGCGGCGGGCGCCGCGCCGCTCGCCCCGGACGTCGTGCCGCCCGTGCTGCTGCTCGGGTTCGTCGTCACACCGGAGGACGAGGCCGCACCCGAGGACGAGCCCGCACCCGAGGACGCGGCCGCGCCGCTGCTCGCCCCGCTCGACGTCCCGCCGGTGCTGCTGCTGGACGAGGTCGACGAGCCCGCGTCAACGGCGGGCTTGGGGTTGTTCCTCGGCGCCGGTGTGCCGGCGACGAAATCGGCCGCGCTCGAGTCGGTGTCCTCGGTCCCGTCGAGCTCCGCGGTCGCGCCGCCGCTCACGTTGCGGATCGCCGCCTTGCCTGCGGTGAACGTGAACGGCGCGCCGCTCGGGGCCTTGTTCGGATAGTCGCCCCACGAGAAGCAGTCGATGTTCGAGCCGTCGAAGCAGACCTTGCCGCCGACCGTGCCGAGCGGCTGCATCGTGAAGTCGGGCTTCACCCCGAACTTCGCCTCCACCGTGCTCGTGCCGATGAGGACGCGCGCGTGGTTGTCGCCGTTCGAGACGTTCTTCAGGTTGATGGTCTGGAGCGCGACGTCAGCGCTCGAGAAGTGCGTCAGCGTGTGCCCGGTGAGGAACGTCTGGCCGGACGAGTACATCTCGAGCTCGACGTAGCTGTCGTCGCCGACGTTCACCTCGACGATCTTCATCAAGTGGAAGGCGGCCGATGCGTTGCCGGCGACGAGGAGCGCGCCGGTGGCGAGAGCGGAGGCGACGAGCTTGCGCATGGCGCTGGCGTATCACGAGATGCTCAGCGGCCAATCCCCCAGATTTCGCCGGTCGCCCACTTCGCGTCGAGCTGGGCGAGGACCACGTGGACGACGTCTTCCTGCGTGCCCATTCGACCGAGCTGGGAGCGCGTCGCGAGGCGGTGGGCGCGGAGCGGGTCGGAGTCGGCCTCCGGATCGGCGACGATGCCGAGCTCGACGATGTTCACGCGGACGTCGGGGGCGAGCTCGACCGCGAGGGCGCGGAGCCCCGTTTTTACCGCGCCCTTGGCGGTCAGATACGCGACGTGGTGCTCGTAGGGCCGCGTCGTCCCCGAGTCGCCCAGCGCCACGACCGCGCCCCGCGCCTTGGCCAGGTCACCGGAGAGGCCATGGACGAGCAGGAGCGGGGCGAAGCAGTGCACGGTCATCGTGCGCTCGAGGTCCTCCCGGCGGAGGTCCTCGAAGGGCGTCCGGGGGAAGGGCCCGCAGGCGAGGACGATGTCGTCCACGGATCCGCGGTCTTCTGCGGGGGGAAGGGTGGCGCGGAGCCCCTCCACGATGTGCTGGACCGCGTCCCGGTGGGTGAGGTCGGCACAGACGAACGGCGCCCGGCCACGGCCGCGGTCCAGGGAGGCCGACATCTGTTCGAGCTTGTTCGGGTCGCGTGCGGTCAGGACCACGTCATCCCCGCGATCCGCAAGGGCCTCGGCGATGGCCACACCGAGGCGCCCGGTCGCGCCGACCACGAGGACCCTGCGAGGCTTTCGGCCTTCGGCGCTCATATCCCCCGGTATACCGCAAGAGAAGTGTCGCGCGTGGGCGTAATCGGGTAGAAGAGGAGGGCCATGAGCGAGAAGGGCGGCGGGAGCCCGCCAGAGTCACCGCACCTGTCGCACGCGGAGATCACTGCGCTCTGGGCGAAGTTTCGCGCCGGCGACGTGGTCCCGTGCCCGCGCGACTCGGCTGGAATCGCGCTCGCCGTCGACGGCGCGGCCAAGGCGTATCGCCTCGTCTGCACCCACTGCGGCCTCTCTTCCCCCTGGTTCGGTACGACGCCCAACGGCCTCGTGTTCCGTAACCCGCCGCCGACGATCAACCCGCTGCACGACGAATAGTCGTGCCCGGATAGCCGGCGCCCCCACCGCTGGAGGGGCCTACTTCCCTTTGCGCGAGAGCTGCTGCTTCGCCGCCGCCTGGATGGCGCCCGAGACTTCCTTGCTCTTCGCGAGGTTCTTGATGTCGCTCTCGCGCAGGTGAAGGACGAACTTCGAGGCCTGCCCGAACGGCGTGCGGGGGTTCGCGACGAGGTTGTATTTGACCATGTAATGACGCGTCCAGTCCTTGTTGAACGCGATCTCGCGGAGCACGTCTTCGGCGACGTTGCGCATGCCGGCGATGCGCACGACCTCGGCATCGCTCACGCCGGGCGTGTTCATGGCCGCGACCGCGACGAGCGGGTTCGCGTCGCGAACGCCGAGCATGCGTAGGGCCTTCGTGTCGAAGCGCTCCTCGCTGATCTCGCGTCCGTGATCGTCGTAGCGCTTCAGGGTGGCGAGCGTGAGGAGGCGGATCTTCGCGGGCGGACGCAGCTCCGCCCAGATCGCGTGGAGCGGCCGCGCCTTCGCGACGACCTCCTCTTGACCGGTGAGCTCGTTGACGGTGTGGGTGTCTTCGCCGTCCTCGAGGCGGAGCTCGGCCGCCTTGCCCATGCCGTCTTCGAACTGCTCGTCGTCGAAGCTCTTCGCGTCCATCGGCTCGGCGATGAGCTCGCCCTGGATGGCGGCCTTGGCCTGCGCGAAGGCGGGGATGTTCAGCTCGATGTTGTTGCGGACCGCGAGCTCGAGGAGGCGGTCGGCCGTCGACATACGGCAGGCCGGGTTCTTGTAGAGCGCCTCGATGATGGAGGGCACCTGGAGGAGCCGCTCTTCGTTGGTCGCGATGAGCTCGCAGACACCCTCGGTGCCCACCGCTGCCATCGCCACGACCGTGTCGGGGACGGTCTGGGGATGGAAAAGGATCTTTTCCGAGACCGCGGCGTCGCGCGCGTAGAGCGGACCGAGCTTGTCGAGGACGGCCGGGTGTAGGTCTTGCAGCGCGAGCGCGCCGTTGAGAAGCGGAGGCGGGAGCTTCTCGAGGGTCTTGTTCGCGGTCTCCGCGTTGGCGTCCGCGTTGGCGGACAGCATGACGAGGACGGCCAGGATGGCGCCGGGGGGAAGACCGGGCATCAGACCCTTCGCGGCCATGGCCTTGAGCGGCGCAGGCCCCGAAGGATCGAGGATTTTCTGCGCCGGCCCGGGGAGGGTGGTCGTATCGATCGCGGGAACGGTCACGTCAAGACCCAGAATAGCTGGTCTGGCGCGAACAGCCGACCGGATTTACCTTGGGCGTCGTCGGTGTTTCCATGGGCCCGCTGACCTACTTCAGCGAGGGAGAGGACGAACGATGGGCGTGATGGACTTCGTGAAGAACGGCGTGCGCGAAATGATGATCGCGCGACCCGATCACTTCAAGCACCTGATCGTCTACAAGCACCCCGATCAGAACTTCCCGTTCTGGTCGCAGCTCACCGTCGATAGCGACGAGTGCTGCGTGTTCTTCAAGGACGGCAAGGTCGTCGGTGTCCTTCCGCCGGGGCGTCACACGCTCTCGACGCAGAACATCCCGTTCCTCAACAACATCATCAACAAGTTCACCGGCGGTGATGTGTTCATCAGCGAGATCTTCTTCGTAAAGACCTCGCCGGTGCGAAGCATCCCGTTCGGCGGTCCGATCGGCGACATGATCGACCCGCTCACGCAGGAGCAGGTCATCCCGCGCATCTTCGGCGAGTTCTCGCTCGTCGTGACGGACCCGGTCCGCTTCATCGTCGGCTACACCGGCCAGGCGGCGCAGGGCGACAACGACCAGATCCTCCACTGGATCAAGGGCCTCTTCATGAACGGCGTGAAGACGTCGCTCGGTGAGCTCTGCGAGGTCGAAGGCAAGAGCGTGCTCCAGGCCGTCTCGCTGACGACCAAGCTCTCGCAGGCGTTCGTCGCGAACGCGCCGGACCTCAACGAGATCGGCGTCCGCATCCTCCAGATGGGGCAGTTCAACCTGAACTTCTCCGAGGAAGATCGCGCGCGCCTCGTCGCCGCGAACGCCGAGGTCGCGAAGGCCCAGCGTGGCGTGAAGATCGCCGAGGCGGCCGCGAAGGCGAAGCAGTTCGAGCTCGACCAGAAGTACAACCAGGACGCGAAGTACGTTCAGAACCTGGCGGGCAACTACAACAACTACGCCGCGGGTCAGGCGATGATCGGCGCGGGCCAAGGCATGGCGACGCACGGCGTCGACGGTGGCGGCATCGCGGGCGCGGGCATCCAGATGGCGATGGGCGTGAACATGGCGAACCAGATGGCGGGCGCGATGCAGCCTCAGCCGGGCGCTGGCGTCGCGCAGAGCCCGCAGCCGCAGTTCTCGCCGGGCGGCGCCACCGTCACGTGCGCGAAGTGCGGTACGAAGCAGCCAGGGGGCAAGTTCTGCCAGGAGTGCGGCACCCCCCTCGCGCAGGCGAAGAAGTTCTGCACGGGCTGCGGCCAGGAGCTCGTCCCCGGGCAGAAGTTCTGCGCCAACTGCGGGACCTCGGCGAACGCGCCTCCTCCGAGCGCGGGCTAGCCTCGTTCGCCCGCGCGCATACGGGCTGGCGGGCCCGTGATAGGCTTTGCACGTGGTCCGGGGGCTCGGCTTCATGACGGCGGTTGTGCTTGGGCTCGCTCGCGATCCCGGGTGCAACTCCGTCGACGATCCGAGCGGCGGTCCGAACGCCCCGTGCACCCGCTCGAACGACTGCGGGAAGGGGCTCGTCTGCCTCGAGGGCGTGTGTCGTGACCCGACCGCGCCCGATGCGAGCGGAGGCTCGTCGCCGGGCGACGCGAGCGACGCGGAGTAGCGAAAAACGCCCACAACTAGGCGGATCTATCGCCACTTCGGATACACTGCGATCGTCGCGTGGCGAAGAAGAAGATCCTGCTCGTCGATGCCGACCCGCGCAGCCTGCGGGTCGTCGAAGTCAGCCTGAAGAAGGCCGGCTACAACGTGGCGTGCTTCGAGGAAGCGCAGCCCGCCCTCGACGTCATCGAAGAGCAGCAGCCCGACCTCGTCATCTGCGATACGCGGCTCGTGAAGCCGCCGACGGGCGAGCTCACGTTCTCCGCGCTCCAGCCCGTCTTGCTCGACGGGTACGGCTTCGTCCGCCGCCTGAAGGAGCGCCGCGACACCGCGAAGATCCCCGTCATTTTCCTCGCCACCCAGAAGTCGGTCGAGGACAAGATCCGCGGCCTCGAGCTCGGCGTCGACGACTACCTCACGAAGCCGATCTTCGTGCGTGAGCTCCTCGCACGCGTGAACCTCATTCTGGCGCGCCGCGCGCAGGAGTCGATCGCGACGCGTGGCCTCGAGGGTCGGACCCGCTTTGCGGGCTCGATCCAGGACATGACCGTGATCGATCTCCTCCAGACCTTCGAGATCGCACGGAAGAGCGGCGCCATCACGTTCCGGAACGGCCCTCGCCTGGGCTGGGTCTGGTTCCGCGATGGCAAGGTCGTGGACGCCGAGCTCGGTCCGCTCCGCGGCGAAGAGGCGGTCTACCGCCTCCTCGTGTGGAGCGAGGCCGATTTCGAGGTCGACTTCGCGATGCCGGATCGCGATGACGTCGTCGAAGGCAGCACCTCCGTCCTCGTGATGGAGGGCATGCGCCGCGCCGACGAGTGGGGCCGCCTCGTCGAGCAGCTGCCGCCGCTCGACGCCGTGTACGAGGTCGATCACGCCGCGCTCCTCGAGCGCCTCAGCGAGATCCCGGACGAGCTGAACGGCATCCTCCGCCTCCTCGACGGAAAGCGGACGCTCTCCGACGTCATCGATGCCTCGCCGTTCGAGGATCTCTCGACCCTCGCCACCCTCTCGAAGCTCTACTTCGAAGGGCTGCTGGCGCCGGCGGTGAACCGCCTGCCGTCCGTCGTGCCGCCGCCTGTCTCGGCCATCCCTCCGACCGCGCCCGGCGGCGCCGACGACTGGCCCCAGCGCTCGCCGCCCGCCACGCCGAAGGAGCTGCCGCCCACGGTGCCGATCATGTCGGCCGCGATCCCGGCCGAGGCGCTCCCGCCGGCGCACGAGCGCGGGCAGGAGCGGGAAGACTTCACGCGCACGATGCCGTTCAACTTCGGCATCAGCCCGTCGCCTTCGCCCGCGGCGGGCATGCCTCAGCTCGGCAAGAGCTCCTCCGTCGTGTCGTCGAAGACGGCGCGCCTCCCGCAGGTCACAGCGAAGGGGGAGCCGAAGCGCGACGACGAAGGCGACGACGAGACGATGGACGTGAAGTCGAGCGAGATCTTCCTCGGCACGACGACCCCGCCTCCGCCGCAGCCGGTGCCGCCGAGCGGGAACGGCGCGGGCAACAAGACCGCGGTGCTCCAGGCGGTGAAGGCCGACAAGGCGGAGCAGGCGCCTGCCTCGATGCCGCCGCTCCCGCAGAATGGCTTCAAGGGCGCGGACGAAGCGCCGACGAAGGTGACGAAGCTCGCCTTCCCGGACAAGGAAGTCCCGACGAAGATCGCGCGGATCGAGCCCCTCGCGGAGCCAGAGGCGCCGACCGAGCCGGAGCGAAAGGTCTCGCCGCGCGTCGAGCCGCCGCGTCCCACGCCCGCGGCGGAGAAGCCGAAGACGGCGCCGATGCCGATCACGCCTTCGCCGATGGCGAAGAGCGAGCCTCCGCCCGCGACCGGCAAGCCGGCTCCGACCCCGGCCGTCACGGCGGAGGCGAAGACGACCTCGAAGGCTCCCCCGCGAACGAGCGAGGCGCCGAAGAAGGCCGAGCCGGCGCCCGTCCCGAAGACGAAGCCCTCCGTCGAGAAGCCGGCGCGCGCCGTCTCGCAGACGCTGAAGGACGATGACCGGACGAGCGGAAAGACCGTCGCGTGGGGCCTTGCCCTCGTCATCGCGGCTGGCGTCATCGCGCTCATCGCGGCGCGCTACGTGTATCGCGGCGACCACGACACGAAGGACGGCCTCGAGCTCAAGATGCCGCCCGACGCGGGCCCCTCGCCGACGCTCGCGGTGCCGACGAACACGCCCGCCACGAACACCACGGCGGAGACGCCGCCGCCCGCGGTGGTCCCGGCGGCGAGGCCGGACGCAGCGGTGGTGACGAACCCAAGCCCAACGCCCGCGCCTGCGCCTCAGCCCGTGGGGCAGCCCGTGCCCGCGCCACAGCCTGCGCCCGCGCCGGCACCGGGACCCGAGCCCGCGCCGCAGCCCGCGCCGGCGACCCCCGACGCGGGCCCTCAGCCCGTCGACGAGGGCAAGGAGGCGGCGCGCGCCGTGCAGATGGCCTTCCTCGCCACGCAGGAGGATCCGACGAACGCCGATGCGTGGCTGAACCTCGGCGCGGCCTACCTCGCGGCCGGAAACGCGCGACAGTCCCTGGAGGCGTATCGCAACTGCGTCCGCAAGGCGCCGAATCACCCGAGGGTGGGCGAGTGCAAGCAGCGCGCGGGCATCACCGACTGAGTCATCGGCCCGCTCGCCGGAGTCGAGGATCGAGGATCACATACGCGACGTCGACGAACAGCGTCGAGAGCACCACGACGCCCGACGTGATGATGACACAGCCCATGATGAGCGGGCCGTCGCGATCGAGCAGCGCATCGACGCTGAGGGAGCCGATGCCCGGCCAGCGAAAGACGCTCTCCGTCACGATCGCGCCGCCGATGAGCGTGCCGACCTCGAGCCCGAAGATGGTCACGATGGGGACGAGGACGTTGCGGAGTGCGTGGCGGACGACGACGCTGCGCTGCGAGAGCCCCTTCGCGCGCGCGGTGCGCACGTAGTCCTGCGCGAGCTCCCCGATCATCTCGTCGCGGACGATCCGCGTGTAATACGCCGCCCCGAAGATGCCGAGCGTCACCGCGGGTAGGACGAGGCTCGCGAGGTGGTCGAGCGTGGTCTCGCCGTAGCCGTCGATGGGGAAGAGCCGGAGCTTCACCGCGAAGAGCCACTGCAGGAAGAGTCCGATCACGAAGGTCGGGGCGCTCACGCCGAGGAGGCTCGCGCCCACCGCGACCCGGTCCGCGGTGCGCCGCTTGTTCGCGGCCGCGATCACGCCCGCCGTCACGCCGATCGCGGCCTGCACGAACGCGGCACCGAAGGCGAGGAGGAAGGTCCGCGGCGCGCGCTCGGCGAGGATGGTCGTGACGGGGCGTCGCTGCTGATAGCTCTTGCCGAGATCGAGGTGCACGACCTTGTTCAGGAAGAGGCCGTACTGCACGTAGAGCGGGCGATCGAGGCCGAGCTCCTTGCGGATGCGCGCCACCGCAGCGGGCGGCGCTTGCTGGCCGGCGATCATGCGCGCGGGGTCCGCGGGGAGGGCGTTGTTCACCACGAACGCGACCGTGATCGTCGCCCACACGACGAAGACCGACCACGCGAGGCGCCGCAGGAGGCGCTTCATCGCAGCAGCGCTCCCAGCGCGTTCGGCGAGAACAGGGCCCGGGCGCCGACGGGCCCGGCCGCGCGATCGAGCCACACCGCGCGCAGATCGTGCTGCCACATCGGGTGGGTCTTGTGGTCCTTCAGGTATGGCTGGCGCTGCGTGTAATAACGAAACGTCGTCGTGAACGCCCAGGGCGCGTCGTCGATGAGCATCCCTTGCGCGTCGTGGATCAGCTTCTGCCGGCGCGTGGGGTCGAGCTCATGGTGCGCGCGGTCGACGAGCTCGTCGAAGCGCGGATTCGCATAGAACGACCAGTTGTTCGAGTCCTCGGCGGAGATGGCGCGAGAGTGGAACATCGGCTCGAGGAACGACAGCGCGTCGGGATAATCCATGATCCAGAATCCGGGACCGAACGCGGAGGCCCCGCGCCGATTCCGGAGCGCCATGAACGTCGGATAATTCACGACGCGAATCTCGATGCGAATACCGATCTTCTCGAGCTGCTGCTGGAGGATCTGTCCCGTGTATTCCTGGAGTCCCTGCTTGTAGACGAGATAAGGGACGACCTTGGGCCAGCCGCCCGTCCTCGTCGCCGGATCGTAGGGATAGCCCGCCTTGCGCATGTGCTCGAGCGCCTCGGCCAGGTTGCTCTCCTGTCCGCGGATGTCCGGCTCGTAACCCGGAATCCCGGGCGGGATGAGCTGATTGGCGGCGTGCAGGTTGGTCGCGCGTACCGCTTCCATCTGCTTCCGGTCGACGGCGGCCGAGACCGCGCGGCGGATCTCGACGTTGTCGAACGGAGGCATCTCCGTATTCATGGCTTCGCCGATGATCTGGTGATCGGCGTCGTACTCGGCAAAGGCCTTCCAGCGCGGATCGGCCTGAAAGCGAAGTAGCTCCGGCGTAACGAAGTCACGCAACACGTCGAGCTCGCCGCGGAGGAAGCGATACGTCTGCGTGTTCTGATTCTCGTGAAAGACCCAGCGTACGCCGTCGAGGTAGGGGAGCCCCGGACGGAAATACGCGTCGTGGCGAACGAGCGTGAGCGTGCGTCCGCGCTGCCAGCCGCTCGGCGGGAGCTTGAACGGCCCCGCGCCGCACGGATGCCACGTGTCCGAATAGCGGTTTCCCGCGCTCTTGCAGACGGGGCGCAGGATGAGGAGCCCCGCGAGCGGCAGGAACGTCGAGTCGGGCTCCTTCAGCCGGAAGGCGACGACGTATTTGCCCTCCACGACCACGCCGTCCATCGTCTCGGCCTTCTTGCCGTTCAGCTCGTCGAACCCGACGAGCATCGAGAGATAAGAGGCATAGGGGTTCGGCGCGCTGCCGTGGAGGACGCGCTCGACGCTCCGCTTGACGTCCGCCGCCGTGACCTCGTCGCCGTCGTGGAACTTGACGCCCTCGCGGAGGAAGAAGCGGTAGGTCTTCCCGTCGTCCGAGACCTCCCAGCGCTCCGCGAGATCCGGGACGAGCTTGCCCTCGAGGTCGTAGTCGACGAGCCCGGCGAACATCTGTTCGAGGATCTGGGGCGCGAGGCCGTCGGCGACGTTCGCGGGATCGACGGCGCGGATATCGCCGAACGTGGCGAGGTCCACGATCCCGCCACGCTTCGGCGCCGGCGAGCGGCCCGTCTCCTGCGGCGCGGGCAGCTCGTGCGAGCAGCCGGAGAGGAGAAAGAGCGCGCTAAGACTTGCGAGGATCGAGCGCATCGCGCAGCCCTTCTCCCAGCAGGTTGAAGCCGAGCACGGCGGTCATGATCGCGGCCGCGGGCGCGGCCGTGATCCAGGGCGCGTGCTCGAGGTAGTCCTGCCCCTCGAACAGCATGTGGCCCCACGTCGGCGTCGGCGGCGCGATGCCGGCGCCGAGATACGAGAGCACGCTCTCGGCGAGGATCATCTGCGCGACGAGGATGCTCGAGAGCACGACGAGCGGGCCCGCGATGTTCGGAAGGACGTGACGCACGAGGATCTTCGGCGTCGACTGGCCGAGCGCGCGGGCCGCGACCACGAAATCGAGGTGGCGGATCTGCAGCGTCTTCGAGCGGACGATCCGCGCGACGCCGAGCCATCCGGTGAGGCCGAGCGTGAAGAAGATGGTCGACGCGGTCGTCTGCTCGAGCGCCGCGCCGAGGGCCATCACGATGAGGAGGAAAGGGAAGGCGAGGCCCACGTCGACGACGCGCATGATGAACGTGTCGACGAGCTTCCCCTCGTACCAGCCGGCGAGGACACCCACCACGCCGCCGATGAAGACGGCGATGGCGGTCGCCGCGACGCCGATGACGAGAGAGAGGCGAGCGCCGGCCGCGAGCCGCGCGAAGACGTCGCGAAACAGGCGGTCGGTGCCGAGCCAGTACGCGCTGCTCGGGCCGACTGGCATGTGCATCGGGGTGACGCCCGCCGCGAAGTCGCTCGTGTACGGGTCGTGCCGGGCAAGGAATGGACCGACGCACGCGAAGAGCAGGAGGAGCCCGACGAGCACCAGGCCGATGCGGACGTTGCCGCGCAGGCCCAGGAACCTCATCACGCGCCCATTCATCGCTCACCGATCGACGACGCGAGATGCCGGCTTCTTCTTGCCGCCCTTCTTGCTCTTCGGGGGCTCGGAGGCGACCGGCGGCGGCGACTCGAGGAAGCCGCTCACCGTCGTCGCGAACGCATCGGCCTGTTCGTCCGGCGGGCAGCGACCGCACTCGAGGACCTCGAAGCGGCCGTGGAGCTCGCGCGCGAGACGACGACCGTGCTCGATCGGCGCGATCTGGTCATCGCGCCCCCAGACCACCAGTGTGTCCGCCGTCACGCGCGGGAGATGCGCGACCAGAGGACGCGTGTCCGCTTTCGCGACGAGCGTCGCGTGCGCGGCCTGGCGTGCGCCGGGCGTATTGAAGCAGTCATAGAAGTCGTCGGCGCGACCTGCGGGCATCTTCGTCGCCCCGGAGAATACGGTCGATTGCACGTACGAGCGAAAGAGCGCGCGTCCCATCGCCTGGCGCCACAAGAGCGCGCCCACGAGCGGCAAGCGCCCCGCGCGTTCGAGCGCGTGCTCTTGCGGCGGATAGACGAGCGCAGACGCGAGAACGAGCTTGTTCACGAGTGATGGATGCTGCGCCGCGAGCGAGAGCGCGACGCCGCCGCCCATGCCGTGACCGCACACGTGAATGCGTCCGAGGCCGATCGCAGCGACGAGATCGACGAGCGAGCCCGCGAAGGCGTCCCAGCCATAGGCATAGCGCTCCGGATCTGGCTTCTCGCTCGCGCCGAAGCCGGGGAGGTCCGGCGCCAGAACATGGAACTTTTCCGCGAGCTTGCCGAACGAGTCGGTCCACATGTCTCGCGTCGCGAGGAAGTCGTGGATGAGAAGGACGGGCGTCTTGCCTGCGCCTTCACCCGCTTCGACGAAGCGGATCCGAGCGCCACGCGCAGTCACGTCCTTCGGAACGAGCACGTGGGCAACATACACCCACCGAGATTTGGACGCGCCATGGAGTCCATGGACAAAGGGAGATCGGACATTGTTTGTCCTAGCGTGATGGATAAGTGCGCGTAGACGCTCCATTATGGAAAACGTCTAAAAAAAAGCCGATCACGTCGTTGACCCTTGTCTGTGGCTCGGAATATTGTCGCTCGCGTCGGAGCTATGCCGGCGGCTGACTCTCCATTCCGCTAACCCCGGGACAGGAGGAACGCTGCCAGGCGAGCTCGGTGGACGTCTCACCGAGCTGCAGTAACCCAAGTCACTTGCCGAGTCCTGCCGGTGCGCGAAGGCGTGTCCGGGATTCTCCGGCGAGTTGTGCTCGGGCGGTCGGGGGACCGGAATGGAGAAAAGGTGCCGCGCTGTAGGACATCGGTCCTAGGCGAAAGGCGCCTCGGGGGACGTGCGTCGAACGTCCGTCGCGTGAGCGGCGGTTGCAATGCCGGAGGTAGCAATGGAGTCGAATCAACTCGAAGCTGGTGATGTGGTCTCGGACGTCGACACGATCGACGTCGTCATTGGTGAGGCCACGACTGGCGGAGAGGAGACTCCTGCCCTGCAGACCGAAGGCGCGCTCGCTCTCGCCGCGGAGCCGTCGTCGGAGGAGACCGTGACCCGCGAGCAGCGCCGCTCTCGCCGGAAGCGCGATATTCGCGCCCGCACGATCTCGGTGAAGCGCATGACGAAGCGCGAGCTCGAGATGGGCCGCCTGCTCTACCCGGAGGTCGATGACATCGTCCGCCCGAAGACGCGCGCGGAATGCGCCGAGGGTGAGCGTCCGTGCCCGTTCGTCTCCTGCAAGCACCACCTCTTTCTCGACGTGTCCGCCCGCACCGGCGCCATCAAGTTGAACTTCCCCGACCTCGAGGTCTGGGAGATGACCGAGACCTGCGCGCTCGACGTTGCGGACCGTGGCGGCACGACCCTCGAAGAGGTCGGCGCGATCATGAACCTGACCCGCGAGCGCATCCGCCAGGTCGAGGTGAAGGGCCTCGCCAAGCTCCAGGCGCTCAAGGACATGAACGCCCTCCGCGACTACGTGGACGAGGGCCCGATCGGCAAGCGCCGCCTCCCGATCCTCACCAAGAGCGAGGATGAAGAGGAGGAGGGCGAGGACTCGGACAGCGACGACGAGGACACCGACACCGACACCACGGACGCCTCGAGCGGCGACGAGGACTTCAACGTCGAAGAGTTCGCGTCGGACGCCCTCGGCGAGTGACCTCCTGGGGCTACGGCCCCGCTTACCCTCGACCGGGCGTCTGAGCCCGCCCGGCTCGTCGGTTTCACGATTCAATCCTCTTCAGCAGCACCGCTACCTTTTCTCGTCCCCTGCCAAGACGGCCCGGAAGCAGCCCTCCGGGCCGTCGCCTTTTTGTTCGTCGCTCTCAACTGAAGTGCGGCGCAAACGCGCCGTTCAGTAGGGCATGTTCTGGCGTAAGAAAGAGACTCCTTCCGCCCAAATGCCCGCCGTACGGGTGCCGCCCACCCCGGTCGCTCCGGCGTCCACCGATGCGGAGTTCAACGAGGCGCTCGACGCGATCGCCGAGATGCTCCGGAGTCGCGGCCGCCATGCGTTCTGTCTCGAGTCCGACGACACGGCGAAAACCGCTGAGGTCTTCGAACGTTGGGCCAAGCACATCCTCGTACGCAGCGCGCCTCCGACGGCGCCCTCGGGCGAGGAGACGCTGGCCGTGGACCACCGCGACTGGCGCGGTCTCGTGGACTTCGTGGGCAAGCGCGCCCGACGGGAGAACGAGTACGTCACCGGCACGATGCGGGACATGCGCGACGCCATCTACTCCCTGGTCGAGTCGATCAGCCGGACGTCGGGCGTCCAGGGCCGGAACGACCAGCTCTTGAAGGAGCGGATCCACGCCCTCGGGCACGCCGTCGCGTCCGGGTCGGTGGACGCGCTCAAGCGCGAGGCGGTGGCGGTCGCGGACGCGGTGACCCGGGCCATGGAAGCGCAGCGCGAGCTCCACGAGCAGCAGAACGCGGCCCTGAAGGCGCGCCTCGAGTCGCTCGGCGAGCAGCTCGAGCAGACGCGGCGCGAGGGCGACCTCGACGGTCTCACACGGGTGGCGAACCGCAAGGCCTTCGATGTGGGGCTCGCGCGCGCGCTCACGATCGCAGGGGTGGTGGAGCGGCCGGTCACGCTCATCATGGTCGACGTCGACCACTTCAAGTCGATCAACGATCAGAACGGCCACCCGGGCGGTGACGAGGTGCTGAAGGCGATCGCGAACACGCTCACGAAGACCTTCCCGCGCCGCTCCGACCTGGTCGCGCGGTACGGCGGCGAGGAGTTCGCGATCATCCTGCCCGACTCCGGGGACGCCGAGGTGTCCATCCTCGCCGACCGCCTGCTGAACGCAATTCGTGCGCTCTGCGTGAGGATGCCCTCCGAGCGAACGCTCAAGGTGACCGTCTCCGCCGGCGCAGCGATTGCGCGCCCGAACGAGAGCCCGGCGGACCTCATCGAACGCGCCGATCGTGCGCTCTACCAGGCGAAGCGCGCCGGCCGGAACCGCTGGCTCTGCGCGCCGCCGCCGCCGCGCCCGCTCGACGAAGCCGCGGAGTGATGGCACGGGCGAAGCCCGGAAGGCCGCCCGCGCGTTGACGCCCCCCAGCGGATTCTCTAGCTAACGCGCATGCCCATCCGGACTGCGCTCCTCTCCGTCTCCGACAAGACCGGTCTCCTCGCGTTCGCGCGGGCCCTCTCGAAGCGCGGCGTCACGCTGCTCTCGAGCGGCGGCACGGCGAAGGCGCTCTCGGCCGAGGGCATCGCGGTCCAGACGGTCGAGGATTACACGGGCTCGCCGGAGGTCATGGGCGGCCGCGTGAAGACGCTGCACCCGCGCGTGCACGGCGGCATCCTCGCGCGCGAGGGCACCGACGACGCCGACCTCGCGCGCCTCGGCGCCAAGCCGATCGATCTCGTCGTGGTGAACCTCTATCCGTTCGAGAAGGTCGCCGCGAACCCCGCGTCTTCGCTCGAGGAGATCATCGAGAACATCGACATCGGCGGCCCGTCGATGGTGCGCTCGGCGGCGAAGAATCACGCGCGGGTCGCGATCGTCTGCGACCCGGCCGACTACGAGCGCGTCCTCGCCGAGATCGAGGCGCACGGCGAGGTGACGATCGCCACGCGCCGCGAGCTGGCGGCGAAGGCCTACGCGCATACCGCCGCGTACGACGCGGCCATCTCGGGCACCCTGTCCGGCCCGCGCGCGGCGGCCACGGGCGGCGAGTCCAAGGCCGATGGGGCCTCTTACCCGCGATACCTGACGCTCCCGTTCGAGCGTGCATATGCGCTTCGATATGGAGAGAACCCGCATCAGACGGGCGCGTTCTATGTCGAGCGCGACGCCCCGGCGGGCAGCCTCGCGCGAGCCGAGTCCCTCGGCGCAGGCGGCAAGGAGCTCTCCTTCAACAACCTCGTCGACGTCGATGCGGCTCTCGAGGCGGTGCGCGAGCACTCCGATCCGACCGCGGTCGTCGTGAAGCACACGAACCCGTGCGGCGTCGCGACGGCTCGCGATCTCGCGACGGCTTATCGAACGGCCCGCGATGCGGACGCCCTCTCCGCGTTCGGCGGCATCGTGGCGCTCAACCGTCCGGTGGACGCGGCGACGGCGGCGCTCCTCGCCGAGACGTTCCTCGAGTGCGTGGTGGCGCCATCCTTCGAGCCCGCCGCCCTCGAGACGCTGCGCACGAAGAAGAACCTCCGCCTCATCGCGACGGGCAACGCGGATCCGAACGCGGTCAGCCTCACATACAAGCGCGTCTCGGGCGGCCTCGTGGTGCAGAGCGCCGACGCGACCGGCGCCTCCGAGGCGACCAACGGCAAGGTCGTGACGAAGCGCGCGCCCACGCCGGAGGAGCTCGTCGGGCTCGAGTTCGCGTGGCGCGTGTGCAAGCACGTGAAGTCGAACGCGATCGTGCTCGCGAAGGGCCAGCGCACGGTCGGCGTCGGCGCCGGTCAGATGAGCCGCGTCGTCTCCGTCCAGATCGCCTGCGAGAAGGCGGGCGACGAGTCGAAGGGCTCCGTCCTCGCGAGCGACGCGTTCTTCCCGTTCCCGGACGGCATCGAGGCGGCCGCCGCGAAGGGCATCACCGCCGTCGCGCAGCCGGGCGGCAGCGTGAAGGACGCCGACGTGATCGCGGCGTGCGATCGCCTCGGCGTGGCCATGGTCATGACCGGCTTCCGCCACTTCCGTCATTGAGGTCTTCGATGAGCACCATCGACCATCTCGGCATCAGCGTTACGGATTTCGCGGCCGCTCTCGCCTTCTACGAGAAGGCGCTCGCGCCCCTCGGCATCAAGGTCGTCATGAAGGTCGGCAAGGAGATGACCGGCGGCCAGTACGAGGGCGCGGGCTTCGGCAAGGACCAGAAGCCCGACTTCTGGATCGGCGCCGGCAGCGACAAGAAGGCGGCCGGCAACCGCGTGCACGTGTGCTTCGCGGCCGCGAATCGCGCCGAGGTCGACGCCTTCTACGGCGCGGCGATCGCGGCGGGCGGCAAGGACAACGGCGCGCCGGGCATCCGTGCGCACTACCATCCGAGCTACTACGGCGCGTTCGTCTTCGACCTCGACGGTCACAACATCGAGGCGTGTGTTCACAAGCCGGAGTGAGGGCCAGCGCGCCCTGAGCCCCGCTCGAATTCACGTTTAACCCGAGCCTCGAAGCACACGGGAGGACTCGGTTCGCGCCGCCGCGTGGCAGCGTCTCACCGCCGCCTCATCTCGCGCGCGCGCCGGGAGGGCCATTTCACCCGCGAATTTCGCTCTTCGTGAGTCACTTATTTGGCCCACGTCGTCGAAGCGTGCGACCGGTGAACCATGGCCGGCATGAACGAGACCTGCACGGTGTGCGGGCGGGGGTTCGAGGTTCAGTTCCGCTACCAGATGGAGGAGCGCGACAACGCCTTCTCCTTCTTCTGCTCGCAGGCGTGCCACGGCAAGAGCCTGACCACGAGCGGAGTGGTGTGCGACTGTTGCAACAAGCGCTTCGTCGTCGACCTCGTCTCGCAGGTCGTGCGCATCAAGGGCGAGGCGCGCTACGCGTGCTCCGAGGGGTGCCGCACGCAGCTCCTCGCGGAGGCGGGCGGTCTCCGGCTCGGCAACACGATGACGCAGCCGCCGCCGACCCTCCCGTCGACGCCGGTGGCGATCCAGGCCGCCCCGGCCTACGCCGCGACGCACGTCGCGAACGCGTCGATCCCTGCGGGACCCGACTCCGGCCTCGTCCTCGGCTGCGACCCGCCGTCGACGACGAACATCGCGGCCGCCGCATCCGCGCCGCCGGCGTCGCCGCCGCCTGCCACGCCCTCTGCACCTGCGGAGTCCGGCGCGCGTATCACGGCCATGCGCCCAGCCATCGCGGGCCCGCGCAAGATGGCGATCTTCAATCACAAGGGCGGCACCGGCAAGACGACCACGAGCGTGAGCGTCGCGGCCGGGCTCGCGATGAAGGGCTACAAGGTCCTGCTCGTCGACACCGACTCGCAGGGCAACGTCGGCGTCTCGCTCGGCGTGAAGACGGAAAAGACGCTCTACCACACGCTCGTCATGGGCCTCCGCGCGCAGGACGTGGCGGTGAAGGTCCGCGAGAACTTCGACGTCCTGCCCTCGAACGAGACCCTCGCGGCCGCCGAGCTCTATCTCGCGGGCCGCCAGAACCGTGACCGCATCCTCAAGGACCGGCTCGCGGCGGCGATGAACCACTACGACGTGGTCCTCCTCGACTGCTCGCCGAGCCTCTCGCTCCTCAACCAGAACGCGCTCGTCTTCGCGGACGGCATCCTCGTCCCGGTGGCGTGTGACTTCCTCTCGCTCGTCGGTGTGCGGCAGGTCATCAAGACGGTGAAGAACGTGAACTCGCTCCTGCACCACCCGGTGCAGATCCACGGCGTGCTTCCGACCTTCTACGACGCGCGCGCGCGCATCTGCCGCGACGCGTGGGGCACCATGAAGGAGCACTTCGGCGATCGCTGCTTCCAGCCGATCCGCTCCACCACCCGCATCAAGGAAGCGCCCGCGCAGGGCAAGACCATCTACGAGCACGCGCCGAAGTCGGACGCCGCGCTCGATTACCAGCGCGTCGTCGAGCGCCTCATCACCGGCCATGTCGCCCAGGGGGCGGGCGACGCGACGCCGGAGGTCGAGCTCGACACCGACGAGGCGATGACGGGCTGAGCGAGTACCGGGCGCGCGAGCGCTCCCATGAAGACTTTTCACGAAGGAGAACGACGATGACGACGCGCAACGACGAAACGGGACTGGGAACGGCACGCGTGCTCGATGGGGACGAGGTGGAGGGCGTGCTCTCGGGCGCGTTCTACAACCCGGCGCCCCAGGCTCCCGTCTCGGAGAGCAAGCTCAAGGCCGAGAAGCCGACGCACTACAAGGTGATCTGCATCTCGATGTACACGAAAGACCTCGAGCGCCTCGACGAGGTCGTCGAGCAGCTCAAGGGTCGCGGCATCACGAAAGCGAACCGCAGCGCGCTCATCCGCGTCGCCCTCGAGCAGCTCGATCTCGACAAGGTCCCGCGCGGAATGTGAGCGGGGCGGCCGCGGAGGCCTCCCGGGCGACGTCCGCCCGTGCGAGGCCGTTCCGGCGGCGTCCGGACCCCGGCTCACCTCACTATCCAATACATGATCAAACTGAATCAATATGAACATACATAAAATCATATTGATCAACATTGGATCTGCTCGCCGGCGCACGATCGCCGCGACCCACGAGCTCCCCTCGTCGAAGATCTGAAATCGCGCGCGCAAACGGCGCGCAAAGGCGCCTCATCAGCGTGCGCTCCCACGGAACTGGGGGTGCGGGGCCGCTCAGGTGAGGCTCGCGAGCCTCACTCGTCGCGAACGTGTTGCCGGGGCCGCGGGCGTTTGGCAAAACACGCTCGCTGTGCGGTTTCTTCGTCGCTCTCCGCTGCTGCTCGCGCCGGGCCTCGTGCTCGCGTGGAGCTGCGCGACCGCGCCGGAGGCGCCCGACACGGACGTCGACCCGAACATCCCCGAGGTCGATGCGTCGTGGTCGCCGCGACCGAGGAAGCCGGGCGCGCCGGTCGACCTCGAGCCTGCGCCGGCCCCCACGTCGCCGGGGCCTGCGCCCGCCCGTGACGCCGGCGCCGACACCTCGTCGTCCACGCCTCCGCCCGTGTTCCCGCCCGGCACGCCGCGCGCGGCGCGCGGCGACGTGGTCATCACCGAGGTGATGTACGACCCGACCGGGCCCGAGCCCGCGAGCGAGTGGCTCGAGGTCTGGAACGGCAAGTCGAGCGCGCGCTCGCTCGCCGGCCTCACGCTGCGCGACGGCGCCGGGCGCACGCACGTCATCGCCGGCGACGTGGGCGGCGTGGCGGTGGCGCCGAACGCGTACGTCGTGCTCGTGCGCGATCGGGCAGCGGCGATCGCCGGCGGCGTTCCCGAGTCCGCCGTCCTCTACGAGTACGGCGCCAAGCTCTCGTCGAGCGAGGGGATCCAGCTCGCGAACGGAGCCAGCGGCGCGATCTCGCTCTTCGACGGCGAGAGCGAGATCGCCAGCGTGGCCTACGGCAGCTACCAGCTCACCAACGTCGACGGCCGCAGCGCGCAGGCCGACGACCGCGGCGAATGGGTCCTCGCGCCGGCGACGCCCGGCGCGCCGGCCGCTACGCGTTGAACACGACGAGCTGCTTCGACGCGAGCATCGCGCCGTCGCTCTGACGCTCCGTGGTCAGGATGTACGTCGAGAGCGCGTTGTTGCCGACGACGTTGTCGGTCGTGTTCTTCGTGTCGGGCTGACCGAACTGTTTGTATTCCGCATGCGACGCGAACACCTCCTGTACGAGGGCGTCGTCGAAGACGACCTGCGAGGTGAAGCTCTTGTCGCCGACCGTCACCGTGTAGTGGATGTGGATCGTGCGGCCGCGGTACCAGCCGGGAAAGCACGTGTCGAAGTACACGACGCCGTCGTCGTCCGTCGTCTGCACGCCACGGAAGTAGTGCTTCGTGAGGCCCGCCGCGTCCGTCACGCACATCTGCGGGTTCGGCGTGTCGCCCGAGTAGCTGCCCGTGTACTGCGTGTGCCACACCTTCACCTTCGCGTTCGCGATCGGATCGCAGGCCGTGTCGACGACGCGGAACGCGAGCCGCACCGGCAGCCCCGTGTAGCCCTCGCTGATGTCCTCGCGCACCTGATCGGCGGCCTCGGTGCACGGGCCCTCGGTCGCCGCGGTGAGGAGCACGCAGCTCGTGGCGGGCGTGGCGAACGGGTTCGTGTACGTCGCCTTGGCCGTCATCGACTTCGTCCCGCCGGTGGCCCACGCGGTGGCGGATCCGGTCGTGGAGCCGCTGCTCGAGGTCGAGCCGTTGCTCGAGGTCGAGCCGCTGCTCGAGGTGCTGCCGCTCGAGGTGCTGCCGCTCGAGCTGGTGCCGTCACCGCTCGTGGTGTCGTCCTCGCCGCCGCCGGAACAGGCGGTGAGCGATCGGAACGCGAACGCGCCACCGAGGGTGGCGAGCAGACCTTCGGTCATTCTTCGACGAGAGAGCAACGGCGATTTCATTCGCCACTGATGTGTCGGCGTCCTCGCAAACGGATCACGTCGCGCCGAAATCAGGTCAGGCTGTCCCAGAACGCCTGCAGGTCCGGCGGGAGCGGGGCTTCCATGACGAGCGGTGCGCCGGTCACCGGGTGCATCAGCGAGAGGCGGGCGGCATGGAGGGCGTGCCGGGGCAGCTCGAGCATGACGAGGTCCTCCTCCGTCAGCTCGCCGTCCGCGCCGCGCGCGAAGCAGCTGTCGTCGGGACCATAGAGCTTGTCGCCCACGATCGGCGCCCCGAGGCTCGCCAGGTGCACGCGGATCTGGTGCTGGCGTCCCGTCTCGAGCTCGCAGCGCACGAGCGAGTACGTGCGTCCGTTCGATCCCGTCCGGGTGCCTTCGACGAGGAAGCGCGTCGCCGCCGACAGGGCATCGTCCGTCTGGCCGAGGCGCATCTTCACGCGGTAGCGCCCCGAGTCGTCGAGCTCGAGGGAGCGCGAGTAGCGGAAGGCGCCCGGTCCGTCGTCGGCGGGCGTGATCTCGCCGCCGATCGCCGTCCCACGCGCCGGGTCCGGCACGCCCCACGTGATCGCGCGGTAGGTCTTCGCGACGCCGCTCCGCGCCTCGACCATCATCTTGAAGGCGCGGTCCGCGGCCGGTGTCTTCCCGCAGACGAGGACGCCGCTCGTCTCGCGATCGATGCGGTGGCCGAGGGAGACGAACTCGCCCGGGCGCGCGTCCTTCAGGATCCGGATCAGCGTGTTCTTGTGGTACCGCGCGGTCGGATGCACCGGCAGCAGGGCCGGCTTGTTGACCGCGAAGAGGTGCTCGTCCTCGTAGACGATCGGCACCTCGGTCGGGACCGGGTCCTCGTCCCACGGCGGCCGCCAGAGCAGGATGAGCTCCTCCGCGAGCACGCGCTTGTTCGAACGGAGCCGCTTCCCCTTCGCGTCGAACGCGCTGTTCCGCACGATGAACTGGGTGCGGGTCCGCGAGGTCCGTTTGAGCTGGCCCTGCAGAAATACGTCGAGGCGCTGCCCCTCGAGCTCGGGCGGCACGCGGAAGATGGTCAGGACCGCGCCTTCCTCGACGCCGTCGGGTCGCACGATCTCGCCGACCTCGGCGTCGGACATGCGGAGACGGGTCACGGGGATTCTCTTAGCAGAAACGCGGCCCTGGCGATGCATGGGCCGAGGCCCATCCCCGAAGGATTCGTGCTAGGTTGCCGCGCGAATCGCATGGAAATCCTCTTCGTCACGACCGAGCTTGCGCCCTATGTCAAAGTCGGTGGTCTCGCCGATGTCAGCTCCGCGCTGCCGAAGACGCTGAAGTCGCTCGGGCATCGCGTCACGATCGTGATGCCTCGCTACGCGGCGTTCGAAGACGCCGGCCTCCTCATGGCCCGGCGCCTCACGCCCCTCTCGCTTACCCTCGGGAACAAGACGTACGGCGTCACCGTGTACGACGGCCGCCTCTCCTCGCAGGTGGAGCTCACGCTGGTCGAGGTCCCGGGCCTGTTCGACCGCCCCGGCATCTACGGCGAGAAGGGCGAGGACTACGCCGACAACGCGGTCCGCTTCGCCGTCCTCGCGCGCGCGGCGGCGGAGCTCGCGAAGCAGAAGGCGGCCGACGGTACGCCCTTCGACGTCGTGCACGCGAACGACTGGGCCACGGCGATGGTCGCGAAATACATGAAGGACATGGGCGTCGCGACGCCGGTGGTCCTCACCATCCACAACGTGGCGCATCAGGGCGTCTTCCCGAAGGACGCGCTCGCCGAGATCGGTCTCACGAAGGACGACTTCACCGTCGACGGCGTCGAGTTCTACGGCGGCGTGAACCTGCTCAAGCAGGGGATCCTCTCCGCCGACGTCGTCACGACCGTCTCGAACACGTACGCGAAGGAGATCCAGACCGCCGAGCACGGCCACCGCCTCGACGGCGTGCTCCGCGCGAAGGGCCGTGTCGTGGGCATCGTGAACGGCGTCGACTACGGCGTCTGGAACCCGGCCACGGACTCGAGCATCGCCGCCCGCTACGACGCGGAGGACGCCTCGAACAAGATGCGCTGCAAAGGCGCGCTCAAGAAGGAGCTCGGCTTCGCGCAGGAGCCCGACGTGCCGATCGTCGCGAGCGTAGGCCGCGTCGTGCACCAGAAGGGGACGGACCTCGTCGCGGAGATCGTCCCGCGCTTGCTCCGCGGGAGCGACTGCCGCGTGGTCATCGCCGGTACGGGTGACGCGGGTCTCATGAAGAAGCTCGAGTCCGCCGCCGACAAGTCGCACGGCAACGCCGTCTATTTGAAGGAGGCGAGCGAGTCGCTCGTGCACCGCATCTTCGCGGGCGCCGACATCGTGCTCGTTCCGAGCCGCTTCGAGCCGTGCGGTCTCGTGCAACTCTACGCGCAGCGCTACGGCGCGCTGCCGGTCGCGCACGCGACGGGCGGCCTCGTCGACACGATCGTCGACTGCGACGCGAAGCTCGAGACCGGCACTGGCTTCCTCTTCGACGGCGAGACGGCCGACGCGTTCTACGGCGCGACGCAGCGCGCGCTCTCCGCGTACGTGTCGGATCGCTGGGGCGCGCTTCGCCGCCGCGTGATGCGGCTCGATCGCGGCTGGGAGCGCGCCGCGCGCCAGTACGAGCAGACATACAAGAGCGCGCGCTCGGCGTAGCGGCGCGGTCCGTCCGCGCGGTCCGTGCCTGAGCTGTAAACGTTGCGCATTGCTGCCTGGCGGCTGGATCGCCCGTGCCCCAGAGATCGTCTCTCGAGCCTCAGGGAGCGCCGGATCTGACGCAAATTTGGGGCCTCGAGGCTGGCATACACCATGCGACAAGGTCGGTATGCGCTTCGCCGCTCTTCTCCTGACGTCCGTCCTTCTGGGGGCCGTGGGCTGTTCGACGGGTGGGCCTGACGACTCCGACAGCGTCGACTCGGACCTCACCGGCACCGGCTCCTGTCGCGTGATGCACGAGGACGCCGAGGTCGTGGTGCTCCGCGGTCCGGACGGCAAGATGATGTACGCGGGCAAGCAGCTCCACGTGATGGAGCTACGGATCACGAATCCGAACCCGAACGCGAACGCGTCATGGAGCGACTCGCGCTTCGCGAGCGGCCACATCCAGTACACGATCGCGGCGAAGGCGAGGCCCGACGCGCTCCGCCGCCTCGGTCAGCTCGTCGGTCCGGGCACCCCGGAGGCGAAGGTCGCGATCGACCCTGCCACCGCCAGCGTCAGCACCGCCATCCTCCCGGTCAGCACGACGAACACCGCGAACCCCGACGGCTCCGCCAACGTCGAGCTGAACGACACGCCGAGCACCACGAGCACGCCGCTCCTCGACTCCGCGCTTCGCAAGCAGCTCGTGACGGGCGCCAAGGCGAACGCCGTCATCACGTGCGGCCCCAACGCGATCCCCATCGCGCTGAACACGACGAGCGTCGTCTTCGACACGACCCAGGCGAAGGTGTTCCAGCCCGCCAACGACCTCGCCGCGCTCGACACGTTCCTCGGCACCGCGAGCTCGATTCGCGGCGACGCGCTCAAGGATCCGCTCGCTCAGGTGAACGATCCGGAGCTCACCGCGAAGATGGCGGCGTTCGCGGACATCGTGGATCGCGAGATCAAGCCGGTGGTCCAGGCGTACGGTGCGACGATGACGCGCGCCGAGATGAAGGCGCACCTCCAGAAGGCCTATGATGCCTACCGCGACCTCAGCGCGACGGTCCTCACGGTCACGAAGGATGCGAACACGGTCGACAACCTCCAGCGC
Source organism: Labilithrix sp. (assembly GCA_046351255.1). Classification (GTDB taxonomy): domain Bacteria; phylum Myxococcota_A; class Polyangia; order Polyangiales; family Polyangiaceae; genus Labilithrix. The sequence continues at coordinate 226,436 of JAXLYU010000013.1, read as the reverse complement.
CGGAACAACGACGGCTCGTACTCCTTCGCGGACAACACATCCCCGATCGTCACGCAGCTCCTCCCGTCCGCGAACGCGATGCGCACGAACGTGGAGAGGGCTCTCTCCGAGAGCGGCGACGGCTGGGTGCTGAAGCCGATTCTTTGATTCTTCGAGGCGCGAAACACATGCTGCTCCGTTCGATAGAACAGGCGTCAGTCGTCTGCGTCAGTCGTCTTCGTCTTCGGTCGGCGTGAGGTCGAGCTCGCCCGTCTGCGCTTGCTCGAAGTACTTCGAGAGCAGGTCGGCGAAGCTCTTCGCGACGAGCGGGCGCTCGTTCGCGTCGGCGATGTACTCGACGATCTGACCGGAGACGCCGCCGGGGCCCGGATCGAGGTCGAGGCAGAGACTGTCGCGGCCGCGCGCCGAGAGCGTGATGGGGATCCACTTGGGCGAGTACTCGACGGGCCGGACGCCTTCACCTGCGAGCTCGGGGTCGATCTCGACCTCCTCGCCGAAGATGTTCCCCTTCGTCACCGGGATCTCCTCGACCTTGAGCAGCGGTCCGAGGCCGACCATCGGCGCGTAGTAGCCCTGACCGTTGTGGATCGCGAGGAACGCGCGGTAATCCGCGGGGAAGGTGACGCCGAGCTGCTGCTCGACGGCCGCGATCTGCGCCTCGGCGGCGGGCGGGTTCCACTCCTTCAGCGCGTGCGGATGCTCCTGCTCGAGCCAGGCCTCGATCGTCCTCCAGCGCTCGGCGACGGTGCCCGTGGCCTTCAGCTTCGCCTCGCGCGGCGGCGGGACGACGAGCTCGCCGCCGTACTCGCGACCGAGCTCCTCGAGTGCGGCCCGGATCTCGGCCACGACGAGGCGCGCGATCTTCGCGGGCCACGTCGCCGGTATCTCGATGCGCGGCAAGGCGAGGAGCTCGCCCACCGTGTCGACGCCCAGGCTCGAGAGGAGCTCCATGCCGCGCACGCTCACCTCGAGCTCGTCGAGGGGCTTCGAGTCGATGTCACTCATGTCGGATCGTCCACCAATCGTAGGGCGTTCGCGAGCCACGAGGTTCGTAGCGCCGCGCGCGCGAGGATGATTGCCTGATGTGCAAAGAAGAGGAGCCAGAGCGCGCCGCCGCCTTTGCCGTGCGTCGTGTCGGCGAGCATCGAGCCCGCGACGACGAGCGCGGTCGCGATCGCGCTCCGCCAGCCCCACGCCACGAAGGCGCGGCCGATCTTGTGACGCGCGGTGCGAATCGCGGTGACGATGCCGTCGCGCAGGGGTTTGTCCGAGGTCCCGAGCGCGATGTTGCGCGCGATGATCACGCGGCAGAGATCGCCCACCACGCCAGCGGCGAGGGTCAGGACGAAGAAGACGCCGAAGACGCCGAGGCGGACCAGGAACGCGCGCTGGTCGCCGTGGCTCTCCTGGAAGCGGTGGTCGAGCGTCGAGGAGACGAAGAGGCCGACCCCGAGGAAGAAGCCCTCGATCGCGCCCGTGATGATCCCGGCCGCGAGCAGCGGAAAGAACGAGGCGGCGCCGACGCGCAGCGCGAACGAGAAGCGCCTCCCGCCGCGCGTGGCGAGGACGGCGACGAGGGCGGCCGTGACCACGTGGCCGAGGACGCCGAAGAGGACGAGGAGGAGGACGCTCGTGCGGAGCACGATGCCGAGCTCCGCGCCTTCCGTGTCGAGCCAGTTGAGGAGCGCGTATCCCCCGGGACGGAAGAGGGGCTCGTCCCCCGACGGGTGACCGCCCCACACCGCGCGCGCCCACGCGTGGACGGGCGTCGCGATCACGTAGGCGGCGGCGAGCTCGTAGAGCCAGAGCGAGACGACGGCGAACGGATGCCGTCGCGCGCGCATCTCCGTCGCCAGCGCGGGCTCGACGCGATCGGGCGGCGGCGGCACGGAGCTCGCGCCGGCCGCGCTGGTGGTGGCGGCGGCTTCGTTCACGGACCCACCCCGCCGAGGATGGTCTCGGCCCAGTAGAGCGCGCGCTCGAGCGTGCGCGGCGCGCCCGCCCGCGGCGCCTCGGGCGCGGTGGTGAAGTTGTTCTCGCGGCGCTCGTCGAGGAGGACGCGCTCGTCGTCGTCGATCACGACGCTGCGGAGCGGCGTGTCACCTGCATACGGGATGCGCTTGTAGTCGTCGTCACCCTCCCAGACGACGTCGTTCACGCCGTTGTCGTGCACGAGCTTCACGTGGACCGGGAATTTCAGGGTCCCGCGGCGCACGACCATGACCCAGCCGTCGTAGCGGTTCGTGAGCTTCGTCTTGTCGCGGTCGACCGTCTCGCGCTTGCCGTCCTTGTCGAACATGCCCGCCGCGCCGTAGCTCGGATGAGAGCTGATCGCGGTGACGGCGTAGTCGACCCATCCCTTTTCGAAGAGCGCGACGTGGAGGTTGTTCGCCGCCTCCTGGCCCATCTCCGTGCGGATCGTGCTCTCGAGATCGGCGGGCGTGGGGTGCTTGAAGCGGAAGCGGCGGGTGTAGACGCCGATCGCGTGCTCGAGCTTCTCGGGGCCGTAGACGCGGCCGAGGGTCTCGAGGATGGCGGCGGTGCGGCTGTAGACGAGCGCGCCATAGACGCTGCCGGTGCCGAAGTCGGCCGCCCCTTGCGCCACCTTCTCGTCGTGGCCGAAGTGACGCGCGCGCTCGGCCTGCGCCTCCACATCACCGACCCGGAGACCGAAGAAGTCGAGGCCGGAGCCGGGGCCCTTCAGCCCGCGCATGCCGTCGTTCTCCGCGTAGGAGTTGAGCCCCTCGTCGAGAAAAGGCCAGGCGTCCTCGTTCGAGGCGCAGAGGCCGTAGAAGTACTGATGCCCGAACTCGTGGATCGTGACGCCCTCGATCTGGTGCATCCCGCGCGGCACCCACGAGGGCCCACCGGTCGTGATGAGCGTCGGATATTCCATGCCGCCGGCCTCGGGCGCGCCCGCCGGCGGGTGCACGAGGGTCAAGACGGAATAGGGATACTTGCCGTACCGCGCGCCGTAATGCGGTAACGCGAAGCGCATCGTCTCGAGCTCGCGCTCGGCGTGGTCGTCGTAGTGCGGCGGGGTGAGGACGGTGACGTCGACACCGTCGATCTTCTCTTTTCGAACTTCGTATTTGTCCCAGGCCGTCCACGCGAAGTCGTGAATGTCGTCCTGGACGTGGCGCTCGACGTGCCGCCCGTTCTCGTCCTTCGTCTCGACGGCGGGGCCGGTCGCGCCGACGATGAAGCCGGTGGGGACGTCGAGCGTGACGTCGTACTTGCCGAAGTCGGAATAGAACTCGCCGAGGTGGTGAAAGGGAAAATGGGCGAACTGCCCGTCGTCCTCGAGGCGGGCGATCTTGGGGAACCACTGGCCGACCATGTGGAAGCTGCCGTGGTAGCCGGTGCGCTCGACGATGGCGGGGAGCTGATCGTCCCACTCGATCTCGAGGGTGAGCGACTGGCCGGGCTCGACGGGGTGGGGGAGGGGGACGAGCGCCTGCGTCTCGTCGTCGGTCTCGCGACCGATGTGCATCCCCTTCTTGAACGCCTCGAGCAGGTCGGTGCGCTCGTCGCGCTCGACGAGGACGAGCTTCTTCACGTCCATCGCGCCCCAGGTCGCGGGGACGGTGCTCCCGCGAAACCCGCCGATGGGGGCGCGCATGAAGATCGACGCCTGGTTCTTGAACGCGTTCAGGTAGAGGTGAAACCAGAGCTCGGAGACGGCGGCGCGGCTCGCGTTCTTCCAGAGGACGGTGCCGCTGCCGTGCACCGTGTGCGCGGTGGGATCGAGCGTCGCGCGCAGCGTGTAGCTCGCGACGGGATCCGCATGCTCGAGCATCGGCTCGTCGGCGCTCGGCTTCGTCTCGGGCGCGGCCGCGCTCGGCGACGCCGCGAGCGCCGCGAGAACGATGAGAGCGGCGCGCCGGCCTCGCATGAGAGGCGAACACTAGCGCGTTTTCGCGGGCTCGCGCGGAGTCTCAGTAGAAGGAGGCGTACTTGCGCGAGAGCTCGGCGGGGACGTCCTTCGCGCGCATCATCTGGCCGAGCGCGTCGGCGGCGGGACGGGCCCGGCGCGCCTTCGTCGACGGGTCCACCGCGTAGAGGCCCATCTTCATCTGCATGCCGTGGTTCCACTCGTAGTTATCCATGAGCGTCCACGCGTAGTAGCCGCGGATGTCGTCGCCTGCAGCGATCGAGGACTTCACCTGCTCCATCGTCTGGACCATCCACGCCGCGCCCGCCTCCTCGTTCGCCTGGTCGGCGCCCGTCTCCGAGACGTAGATGGGGAGGTGATAACGCTGGGCGATGCGGTGCAGCGTCGCCTGGAGGCCCTTCGGCGTGCCCTCGAAGCCCGCGCCCATGTCGAAGTCGAGGAACGGGCTGATGCCGCCGAGGAAGAGGCCGGCCCACGACTTCTTCGCCGTGAAACGGAAGTAGTAGTTCGCGCCGATGAAGTCGACCTTGCCCTTGATGTCCGGGCGGTTCGTCGGCTGCCCGTTCCACTTCTCGTCGAGCTTTCCGAAGACGATGCCGTCCATGAACATGTCGTGGAAGATGTACTGGGCGTGGTCGGCGACCTCCTTCTCGGAGGGCGAGGCGGGGACGATGTCCGAGAACGCGTAGACGATGCCGACCTCGGAGCCGGGATCGTTGGCCTTGATCGCGTCGTACATCTTCGCGTGGGCCTCGACCATCGCGCTCGCGGCGGTGTGGGCGCCGTCGACGTCCATCCAGAGCGCGGAGCGACCCGGCGGGTTCGAGCGCATCGGCGTATCGATGATGTAGCCCGGGAGCACGACCGCAGAGAACGGCTCGTTCAGCGTCGCCCAGCGATCGACCTCGCCGCCGAACTCCTTCGCGACGAAGCCGGCGTACTTGGCGATCTCGTTCGTGATGCGATCGCGATTCGGATCCGCCCAGCCGCCCTTGCCGTCGGCGATGCACTTGTCGAGGTCTTCGTTGCACGCGTTGCCGTCGTGGACCCAGAGCGGAAGCGTGTAGTGATTGACGGTGACGAAGGGGACGAGCCCCCGCTGCTTCATCGCCGCGAACACGCGGTGGTAGAACTCGAGGCCCTCGGGGCTCGCGAGCTTCTTCAGCGCCTCGTGATCCGTGACGCCCCACGTCGCGTTCGGGAAGACGCGGCTCCACTCGATGGAGAGGCGGAGCGAGTTCGCGCCGAGCTCGGGACCCGCGTGGTCGAGGTCCTTCTCGTAGGTCTCGAAGAACCCCGGGCCCGACTTCGGCGGATCCTTCGACATGAAAAGGAGCGGGTTGTCGAGGACGCGCTTCGTCGTGATCCACTGGTACCAGTCGCTGTTCCGGTCCTCGCACGCGGCCGCCTCGATCGTGGGGCAGCCCATGTCGACCTGGAAGCCCGCGATCGCGGAGCCGAAGAGGAAGTCGTTCGGGAACGCGGCCTGCGTCGCGGCGGCTTCGCCCGTGCTCGCTCCGTCGTCGGGGCTCGCGCTGCACGCCGCGAGGGCTACGAAACCGAGGGCCGCGAGGGCAGTGGAGGCGAAGCGCATCCAGAGGTTTAGCACACATCGAACGACATGTCGGCCTCACCCCCGCGTTTCAGGTTCGTGACGACCCTGTGAAGGCGGTCGTGATGGTTGCTTCCATTTGAAATGAAAGGCAAAAGAGGCGGGTGATGCGCTCCTGGCTCCTCGGCTGTCTCGCGGTGGTCTCTGCACTGGCGTGCAGCGGTTCGAAGCCGCCCACGCCTTCCACGCCTCCCCATGCCGCCGCCCTCGAGCCGCGCCCGGTCGTGGTGGCGCTCGTGGTCGATCAGCTCTCGGCCTGGGTGGCGGAGGAGCGCGTGCCGGAGCTTCCGAAGGACGGCTTCTTCGCGCAGATGATCCGGGAAGGGACGTGGGCGAAGCGCATGCGCTACCCCTATGCCATCACCGACACCGCGCCGGGGCACGCCGCGCTCCACTCGGGCAAGACGCCGAATGAGTCGCACATCCTCGTGAACGAGAACCCGGACGACAAGACGGGCGTGCGAACGTCGTACTTCCGCGATCCGGCGACGAGGCTCGTCGACGCGAGCGGCGTGCGTTCGGACCTGGTGGGCTCGTCGGCGCGAGCGCTCGCGGTGCCGACGGTCGCGGATCGCCTCCGCGAGGCGAGCCCGAAGGCGAAGATCGTCAGCGTGTCGCTGAAGGATCGCGCCGCGCTCTTGCCCGCGGGCCAGCGGCCCGATCACGCGATCTGGTTCGATCCCGCCGTCGACTCGTTCGTCACCTCGACCGCGATCGAGTCGACGATGCCTGCGTGGGCCGCCTCGCTGGGCGGTCACGAAGCGGTGAAGAAGGCGCGGGCGTCCGGCTGGACGCTCCTCGATCGCGACTGGGTCGCGTCGCACGCGGGCAAGGACGACGCGCCGGGCGAAGGCGATCTCCTCGGCATGGGCACCACGTTCCCTCATCCGGTGACGAACGCGCGCTCGTTCCGCGCCACGCCGCTGCCCGATCCGATGATCCTCGACATGGCGCTCGCGGCGGTCCGCGCGGAGCGCGTCGAGAGTCAACCCTTCCTCCTCCTCGTGAGCCTCTCCTCGTCCGACATCATCGGGCACACGTTCGGCGCGAGCTCCTGGGAGTCGTGGGACCACCTGCGCCGCCTCGACCGTGAGCTCGCGCGCTTCTTGCGCGAGCTGCTCGCGATCGCGCCCGGGGCGCGCGTCATCCTTTCCGGCGATCACGGCAACTCCGCGATCCCGGAGGCGCGCGGTGGGTGCAAGGCGGGCGAGCGCGTGATCGCGGGCGATCCGTACGAGCGCCCGTGCGGCGGCGGAGGGCGCATCATCCCCGATGTCCTTCGCGACGAGGTCCGCGAGGAGGTGGCGAAGGCGATCGGGCGCGCGGACGCGGTCGCGGGCGTGTCCGACGGCTACGTCTTTCTCTCCGCCGAGGGCCGCGCGCTCGATGCGTCGAAGCGCGCGACGATCGCGGCCGCGATCGCGCGCGTGCTCGCGGAGAAGCACGCCGGGACGGTCGAGGCCGTCTTCGACGTGAACGAGCTCGCCGCCAAGTGCCCCGCGGAGCTCGCGAAGAGCGTCGGGAGCCCGAGGCGTGCGCTGGCCAACGCGGAGGCGCTCTTCACCCTCGTCTGCCGCTCGTGGGCGCCGGACGCGGGCGCAGGCGACTTCTACATCGTGCCCGCGCACGGCTCGTACTTCGACGGCGAGATCGTCCCCGGCAAAGGCGGTAGCCACGGCAGCCCGTGGATCTATGATCGAACCGTGCCGCTCTTCGTACGAGGCCCGGGCATCGCGGCGGGCGTGACGTTCACGGATCCGGTCGACTTCACGGCCTACTCGGCGCTCGAGGCGGCGTTCCTCGATCTCGATCCGTTTCTCGGGTTCGAACGACGCTCCCCCGGAGACGTGCTCGATGCGGCCCGCGCGCGGTGAGCCCGTGCGGCGTGGGATGGCGGGGCTCGCCCTCGTCCTCCTCGTCGCGGCGTGCGGGAGCGCGGTCGCGCAGGGCGGGGAGTACACCCCCGCGAACGATCTCCCGATCGGCGAGCCAACGGATCGGAGCGACGAAGGCGACGGCGGGCGGATCGGCGACGCCGGGCGGCGCGACGCCGCAGGTTGAGGTCTTCCTGGCGCGATCGGGGGTACGGCGATCCACGACGATTCCGTTCGTGGCGTAGCAAAACCCGGCGCCAGGGCCGCGCGGCTGTCGTTAAGTTACTGAAAGCACGTCGGATTGGCATCCGAGCGGACGGCGGTGCCGGAGTTGCTAGGTGTATGCGCGATGCGCACATCTCCGTACCGTGCCCTACGCGTTGCTCTCCTCGGTCTGGCCGTCCTTGGTGTCGCGGCCTGCGGGAGCGCGAGCGACGAGTCCGCCGCCTCGTCGGCCGACATCACGGCGGAGGCGCCCCGGCAGATCGTCCTGCAGCTCGATCCGACGCTGCCGCTCGCCGTGAGCGATCGCATCGACTCGCTCGTCCGCGAGACCGCGCACGGCGTGCCCGTGGCCCGCGTGGACGCGAACGCGAATCACTTCGCGCAGGGCGACCACGTCCTCGCGATCGGTGACGTCGCGGCCGCGCGCGCGCTCATCGACGACGGCGAGACCGGCCGCCTCGCGCCCGAGGGCTTCGTCGTCCGCTCCGTCGATCGCGGCGGCGCGCACATCATGGCGGCGCGCGGCAAGGACTCCGCCGAGAAGAGCCACTACCCGCGTCCGAACCGCGGCGCGCTCTACGGCGCGTACGCCGCGCTCTCCGAGATCGGCTTCGGCTTCCTCCATCCGCTCGCGCCGTCCAAGCCCGCGCAGTTCGCGATCCCGAGCGCGCCCGTCAACCGCACCGAAGGACCGCGCTGGCGCGTCCGCGGCCTCCACCTCCACACGCAGCATCCGATCGAGCTCGCGAACCTCCTCAACGGCTGGGGCGAGCGCGGGCCGGACGATCAGGCGGGCTTCGATCGGATGATCCCCGAGTGGTCCTCGTTCCTCGAGTGGATGATCGCGAATCGCCAGAACCGCGTGGAGTGGTCGCTCCTCGACTCCGCCTCGTGGGAGGCCTTCGCCACCAGCGATACGCGCGCGCAGCGCCTCGGCCGCGTGGTCGACCTCGCGCACGTCTGGGGCATCGACGCCGGCGCCGACGCCCCGATGGCGCTCCAGCAGCAGCACGCGTTCAAGCTCGTGACGAAGCAGGGCGAGCTCGCCGACGAGCTCGCGAGCATCCGGTCGCGCATCGACTACCTCATGCGCGCGCGCTTCGACTTCCTCGCCACCGAGAACGGCACCACCGAGTTCACGCACGCCGACCCCGCGCGCATGCTCGCGTGGATGAACGAGGTCACGCGCGCGATGCGCGAGGACCACGACGGGCGCCAGGCCACGATCAAGATCCACTGCTCCACGGGCCAGACCGCGGACGGCTTCACCGATCCCGTCACCGGCGGTCCGCTCAACGTGAACATGCTCCCGCACTACGCGGACAAGGACCTCGGCGTGCTGCCGCACACGGTCCAGCACTACGGCCTCGACGATCCCGCGCCGACCTACGGCAACGACAGCTTCGACTACATGCGGAAGTTCCTCTGGCAGGAGGCCGGCCGCCGCGAGACGGTCTGGCATCCGGAGACCGCGTACTGGGTCAGCTTCGACATCGACGTGCCGCTCTTCCTCCCCGTGTACGGCGAGCGCCGCGTGCATGACCTCCGCCTCCTCGCGAACGACGAGAAGACGCACCGCCCGATGGACGGGCAGATGATCTTCTCGAGCGGGTGGGAGTGGGGGTACTGGCTCAACGACGTCGTCGCGGCCCGCGCGGCCTGGAACCCGCACGAGGAGGCGGCGAGCGACGAGGCCGCGACCCGCGCCATCCTCGACGAGGCGCTCCTGCCGTTCGGCGCGAGCCGCGGCCCGGTGCTCGACTCGATCATCGGCTGGGCGCACGACGAGAAGGAGCTCCTGATCCACGGCCGCCACGACGGTCAGGCCCCGAGCGACATCGTCTCCCGCAACGGCCAGGCCTACATGCAGGGCTGGGACACGTGGGACGACGTCTCGCTCCTCGCCGGGCACATCCCGGGCGTCCCCGCGCCGAAGACGCAGCCCGATCACCTCGGCCTCGTCGAGATGCGGAACCCCGCGCACGGCGGCCCGAACTACACGCGCGAGATCGAGCCGATGATCGGCGCGATGGAGAAGACCTTCGCGGCGCGCGCGACGGAGCTCACGAACGCGCTCCGCAACGTCACCGGCGCCCGTGAGCTCGCGGACGAGCTCGGCGACTCGGCGCGGATCACCGCCCTCCGCGCGAAGCAGGTGCATGGCCTCTACGACTACGTCGACGGCTACTGGGCCTCGTACAACCCGTTCTCCGATGCGGGGCAGGTCCGCAAGGAGCGCCTCGAGACGGCGCGCGCTGCGCTCGACGACGCGGCGAAGATCGTCACCGAGCGCGAGAAGCACTACCGCGTCCCGCTCGCCCGCATCGGCGGGTGGGGCAACGGACCGACCACCTACGAGTTCGGCTACCTCTGGACGGTGCACTCGCTCTTCTACTGGTGGCGCGATGAGGGCAAGGCGGTCGATGCGCCGCTCAGCCCCTGCTACGAGAACACGATCAACCCGGCGGACGTCGCGCTGGGCGAGGGATCCCTCGTGGACACGCTCCGCGTCGTCCGCCAGGTGTTCCACGACAACGGCGGCCTCGGGAGCATCGCGGCGTGCCTCGCGGACCCGGGCGCCGAGCCCAGGTTCCCGCAAGACGGCCTCCGCTCGCGACCTTGAGGTCCTGACGCGCAGCGGTCACCACTTCGTCACGTAAATCGGGCAAGATGCGCGCGTCTTGCGCCTCCTCAAGAGTCGTCTGCTCCATTTCGTCGTCCTCGGCGCCATCATCGCGGCGCTCGCGCCGAAGGAACGGGACGCGCGCACGATCGTCCTCGACGAGGCGCGCCTCCAGGAGGCGCTCCGCGCCGAGGAGGCGCGCGCCGGTCGCGCGCTCACGGCAGCGGAGAAGGAGCGCACGCGGGAGGCGCTCATCGACGACGAGGTGCTCGCGCGAGAAGCCGTGCGCCTGGGCGTCGCGACCGACGAGCCGGTCGTGCGCGCGCGGCTCGCGCAGCAGATGCGCGCCCGCGTGGGCGGGGCCCGGGTGACCGCGCCCGACACCGGGCCACGCCGGCGCCTCGCGGTCTGGTACGCCGCGACCGAGCGCGAGGCGGGCGCCATCGCGCAGTCGATCCGCGCGGAAGGGAAGGAGCACGCCCGCGGGCTGGGCGGGCGGCCGCCGATCCCGGACGGCGCGGTGTGGTCGGAGAAGGAGCTCGCGAGCGTCGCGGGCATCGGCGCAGCAAAGGCGGCGTTCGCGGCAGAGGTGGGGAGCCCGACGGGCGCGGTCGCGTCGGCGTGGGGCTTCTACGTCTTCGTGCCGCTCGAGAGCATGACCGCCGCGCCTCCTGCACCCCCGGGCGACGACGCCGAGGTCGAGCGGTTCGTGCGAAGAGCGCGCGCCGAGTACCGGATCGAAGGTGTGAATTGAGCCGCCTCTGCGTCCTCGTCGTGTTCCTCGTCAGCACGCTGCTCGGCGCGCGTGAAGCGTCGGCGCACGACGCGGTGCAAGGGGAGATCGACGTCGAGCTCGTCTCCACCACCGAGGCGCGCGTCGCGACGCGCGGGGGCGTGAGCATCGTCCCGCCCGCCGGGTGCACCTTCGACCGCCCCACGCTTCGCTGCGCCGATGGCCTCGCCGGGAAGGTGATCGAGACGTCCGGCGCCGATGCCTTCGTGCGCGTGGGTCCGGAGTCCACCATCGTCACGAGCCGCGCGCGCGCCTTCGAGATCCCCGGCTCGCCCGGGACGCGCGCGGTCTTCGGCCGCTTCTTCCGGCTCGGCGTGGAGCACATCCTCTCCGGGCTCGACCACGTGCTCTTCCTCCTCGCGCTCTTCTGGACCGCGCGCGACCGCAAGCGCACGCTCCTGAAGATCGCGACCGCCTTCACCGTCGCGCACAGCCTCACGCTCGGCGCGACGATGCTCGGCGCGCTCCACGTGCGGCCCGCGGTGGCGGAGGCGTGCATCGCGCTCAGCCTCGTCCTCGTCGCGCTCGACCTCGGGCGCCCCGAGCGGCCCGCGCAGCCGCTCCTCGCCGGCGCCTTCGGGCTGGTCCACGGGCTCGGCTTCGCCGGCGCCATGGCGGAGACGCGCTTGCCCGAGAGCGGCAAGTGGAGCGCGCTCCTCTCGTTCAACCTCGGGATCGAGCTCGGACAGCTCGCCATCTTCGCCGCCTGCCTCGCGCTCACGCGGCTCGTGCGCTGGCGGCACTCCGAGATCGCGACGGCCTATGCCGTCGGCGTCACGGGGACGGCCCTCTTCTTCCTTCGCTCCGTGGCGGTATTTCGATGAAGCGTCTCGTGGCCTCTCTGGTCGTGATCTCGGGCCTCCTCGCGAGCGGGCTCGCCTCGGCTCAGGAGAACCCCGACGATTTTCGCAGTTTCACGAGGCCGGCGCCGAAGCCCGACGTCATCCAGCCGACGCCCGTGCAGCCCGGCCCGCAGCCGACCACGCCGGTGCCCACCGAGAAGCCGAAGACCTGGGACCTCGCGCCGTTCGGTTATCTGCGCGCGGGCCTCGATTACACGCTGAAGGACGATCGCTACTCCTTCATCGGTCGCAACAACGGCTTCGTGCTCGACAGCGCTCGCGTCGGCCTCGATGGCCATGCTGCCGATTTCTGGCATCTCGCCTTCCGCATCTCGATCGAGGGCGCGTCCGACGAGCTCGCGAATCCGAATACCCCGATTGGCAACTTGTCGGTTCGCCTGCGCGACGCGTTCGCGCGCTGGGATCCCATCCCGTACATCGGAGTCCAGGTCGGTCAGTTCAAGGCGCCCTTCCAGGAGGAGGAGCTGCGCGGGACGAACACGTTGCTGTTCGCGTCACGCGCCGTGGGCGTGGAGGGCGTCGGGCCCGGACGCGGCTTCCAGACGCCCGGCATCCAGCTCGATCGTCAGGTGGGCGCGATGCTCTCGCCGTCCCAGCCCATCGGCGGCGCCGCCGTCGCCGCGAGCTACTACCTGATGGTGATGAACGGCAACGGCGCGAATCAACTCCTCGACGACAATGGGCACTTCGGGGTGGTCGGCCGCACGGAGCTCGGGATCTACGACTACGTACGCATCGGCGCCGGCGTCTTCCACAACGACCGCACGGTGGGCGAGCCGCCGAACCTCTACAACGAGTCCGACACGGGCCTCACCGGAGACCTCAGTCTGAAGGTGGCCGGGCTCCAGGCGATGGCCGCCGTCACCCACGTGCGGACGGTGTTCCCGACCGTCGGCGTGAGCGCCCGCGTGCAGCTCGCGTTCCAGGCGCAGGCTGGTTACAAGTTCGAATTCGATAACTGGCATATCGGCCCCGCATACCGATTTGCCTATTTTCATCCCTGGCAGTCCGGCGGCGCGGACGGCTTCGACGCCTTCCGGCTGCAGTACCACACGGTCGGCATCCGGACCGGGCTCACCAAGCTGCCGCTCCAGGCCTGGCTCAATTACACGCTCACCGGTGAAGGCGAGGGTCGGAAGCTCGATAACGACCGCATCGAATTCATGGGGCAGGTCACGTTCTGATGCGCCGGGCGCTCGGCGGCCTCACGACGAGCCTCGTCCTCGCGCTCGCCTGGTCGGCGGGGTGCTCCGACACGGGCAGCGGCGCCTCTGCGCGCCAGGTCACGAATCGCATCCAGCTCATCGGGGGCGATCGCGCGCTCGGTGACGTGGGCGACTACCTGATCGAGAACGACAAGATCCGCGCGGTCATCCAGGGCCCGGGCTTCTCGCGCGGCTTCGGCGTCTACGGCGGCAGCCTCATCGACGCCGACCTCCGCCGCCCCGACGAGATCGGCACGAGCGGGAAGGCGAAGGGCAATGACCAGTTCGGCGAGCTCTTCCCCGCGCTCTTCGTCCAGGCGGTGAACGTCGACCGCGTCGCCATCGCCAACGACGGACGCGACGGCCGGCCGGCGAGCATCACCGCGTCGGGGGAGGCGGGCGACTTCCTCGAGCTGACGGCGCTCCTCAATCGCGCCGTCACCGGCTCGAACGTCGATTTCCAGTCGCTGACGAGCCCGGCGCAGCTTCGATATCGGACGACCTACGAGCTCGCCCCTGGCCAGCGCTGGGTCACGATCCGCTTCCGCATGGAGAACATCGCGGACAAGACCCTGCGATTCCCGTCCGAGCTGTCGCTCGATCTCCTGGGCCTCGCCGGGCTCGCCGCCGACCGCTTCAAGGTGCCGTTCCTGGAGGTCGCGCTCTTCGGCGCCACGGCCCAGGTGTGGCTCCCGGGTGTCGGCTTCGACTCCCGCTTCGGCCTCGAGGACGCCTATCAGAAGAAGGTCGATTTCCCGGCCTTCCCGGGCGTCCTGGCCGAGTTCGTCGCCTCGCGCGGCGACGGCGCGAGCTACGGGATCGCGGTGGAGGGCTCCGAGCGGTCGTTCGTCCTCCAGAACAAGGAGGTCTACGACGACGGCACCATCCCAATCGATCAGCACACGATGCTCGTCCCGTTCAGCGCGAGCTCGTTCCTCGGGGTCTTTCACGACACCGCGCCGCCCGAGCTCGGCCCCGGACAGGCGTACGAGACGACCAAGTACTTCCTCATCGGCTCCGGTGACGTCGGCTCCGTCCTCGACGCGTTCTACGAGCTCCGCGGCATTTCTACCGGCATGCTCGGAGGGCAGGTGTTCGACGATCCGACGGGCGTCCCCGCCAAGGGCACGAGCGTCCTCGTCTATCAGCGGAACGCGGCCGGGCGCCGGATCTACTCGCAGTACGACGTGCGCGCCGACGGCCTCTTCGGCGGCACGCTCGCGCCGGGCGACTACTCCCTCCGCGTCCAGGGCGCGGGCCGCCAGCTCGGGCCGTTCATCGACTTCGTGATCCGCGCGGGCCAGTCGACCGCGGTGCGCACCACGAGCCAGACGCCGGGCCGGATCACCGTCAACATCCTCGACGAGGACGGCCGTCCCATCCCCGCGAAGACGAGCGCGCTCGGGCTCTACAACGCCGACTTCTCGGGGCAGCTCACGCGAAAATTCCTCTTCGATCTGCAGGCCGGCGAGCCTTTCCGGCGCACCGACATGGTCGACGACGATCCCGCGCGGGACGAGACGCGCCGCTTCGTCGAGGCGATCGCCTTCTCGAAGGACGGCGTGGCCACGCTCACGGTGCGGCCGGGGACGTACCGCGTGGTGAGCAGCCACGGCCCCGAGTACGATCTCGTCGCGACGGACGTGGCGGTCGGCGCGAACGAGTCCGCGTCGCTCACGCATCGGCTCGTGCGCACCGTCGACACGAAGGGCTGGATCGCCGGCGACCTTCACGTCCACAGCCGCAACAGCATCGACTCGTCGCTGACGCTCGACGATCGCGTGATCTCGCTCGCCGCGGAGGGCGTGGAGTGGGCCGTCTCCACGGATCACAACTTCGTGACCGACTATCGGCCGTACGTCGCGCGCAACGAGCTCTTCCCCTGGCTCTATCCGATGGTCGGCGTCGAGATGACGACGCTCGAGTCGGGGCACTTCAACGGATATCCGCTCCGCTATCAGCCAGGGCCGGTCACCCACGGCGCCTTTGCGTGGGCGGGGCGGCCGCCGCAGGCCATCTTCGACGACCTGCGCGCGCTCGGGAGCCTCGGGCGTGACCAGACGATCGTACAGGTCAATCACCCTCGCGACGGCGTGCTCGGATATTTCTCCCAGTACCAGCGATCGCCGTACACGGGCGACGAGGCGCCGCCCGCGGTGGTGCAGACGATCCTCGCCCCGAAGGGCCCCGCGTTTCGCACGGAGGACGGTAAATCCGTCTTCTCGTTCGGATTCGACGCGATGGAAGTCGCGAACGGTAAGCTGTTTTCGGAGATTCACCATTACCGGGTCCCGGAGCATCTGCCCGAGGGCGAGCTTCCTGCGACCGTGCCTCCGGCAGGGCATATCGTCCTCAAGGCCAATGGCGATCCCGCCTTTCCAGGCGCGGTCGAGGACTGGTTCAACTTGCTGAACCTCGGCCGCCGCTTCATCGCGGTGGGTACGGCCGACTCGCATTCGGGCCTGGACGAGGCGGGGCAGTTCCGGACGATGGTGTACGTCGGTGACGACCGGCCCATCGCCCTGACCGACGAGCGGCTCGTGGAGGCGTTCCGCGCGCGCCGCGTGGTGGCGACGAACGCTCCGCTCATCGACTTCTGGGTCGACGATCCCACGCGGGGCGTGATGGGGCAGACGCTCTCGACGACGAGATCGAGCGTCTCGCTGCACTACCACCTGACGTCCGCGCGGTGGGTGAGCGTGGCGCGGCTCGTGATCTGGCGCAACGGCGTCATCGCGAAGGCGATCGACGTCGATCCCGATCGCGACCTCGCCGCGCAGCCGCTCGACGGCGTGGAGGAGCTCCCTCTCGCGCGTGACGCGGGCGGCGCCGCCATCGACAGCTGGTTCGTGGTGGAGGCCATCGGCTACAAGAGCCTCTTCCCGGCCATCACGCCGCTCGAGGTGCCGCCGGTGCTCCTCACGGAGGCGGTGTCGACGCTCGCCGGGCCGCTCGGTCTCGGCAGCGACGAGCTCGGCGCGCTCCGGCCGCCCGAGTTCTTCCCGGTCACCGCGTTCGCGATCACCAATCCGGTCTGGGTGACGACGCACTCCGGCGACTTCAACCCGCCCGGCGTCGTTCCGTTCGACGTGCTCGATCGCCCCGAGAACGATCCGAAGATGCAGGCGTTCATCTACCCGAAGACCACGGTGCGCCTGCCGAAGATGCGGAAGCTCATGGCCGAGACGCGCGCTGTCGATCGCTACGAGCCGCGCGGCCGGGTGCCCATGTTCTACCCCCGCACCGACAACCCGTTCGACGTCCGGAAGGCCTTCTCCCGTTTCGGTCACCTGGCCGGACATGGGGACTGAGGCTGGGGGACAGCCGATCCACGCTCCGTGAAATCACCTCGCGATTCTTCGAGAAATCCGGGGCATCGCGGGGCACGCTGGCAGGTATGCGACGTGCACCTACATTCGCATCATGCGCCGTGGCCTCCTCGTTCTCGTACCCGTCTTCCTGGCGGCGTGCGCCGAGTCATCATCGCCTCCGGCCGCGCCGGACGCCGAGGTCACCGAGAACCACCCGCACGCGCTCGCCATCAGCGAGCCCCGCCGCGCCGCCTTCATCGACGCGACGCCGGGCGGCGACACGGTCACGATCAAGGGGACCGGCGCCTCCAAGCACCTCACCGTCGCGGGGCAGCCGGCGGAGGTCGCGAGCGACGGCAGCTTCGTCGCCAAGATCCACGCGACGCCCGGGCTCAACATCATCGCCGCCGTCGACGGAGACTCGCGTCTCGAGACCGCGTTCCTCTACGGTCACTTCGTCGATCCGATGACGCCGGTGAAGAACGCGGTCGCGTTCAGCGTGGGCAACCGCGCCCTCAACGGCGCGCTCCCGGACGCGAGCCTCGAGTCCGTCCTCAACCTCGCGCTCCAGAATCGCGAGCTCGTCGGCAAGCTCGAAGGCAAGACGTTCAGCGGCGAGAACTACGGCGTGACCTGGTCGTTCGAGGTCATCAAGGGCACGAACGGCCCGGCCGAGGTCGTCCTCAACTCCGCGCCGCAAGGCATCGGCATCGACGCGTCGATCAAGGACGTCTACGTCGAGGGCCGCCTCTCGATGACGTCGAAGGCGATCGACTACACACGCGGCGTGAAGATCTCGATCGGCAAGGGCGGCATCCGTGGCGACGTCGACCTCGCCGTCGACGGCGACCGCGGCGCCATCACGGCCGCCATGCCCACCGCAGCCGCCACCATCGAGGGCTTCGAGTTCGACACCGACAACGCCGGATTCCCGTGCTGCGTCGACAGCATCCTCACGAACCTGATCCAGCCGAGGATCAGCGACGCGCTCAGCGAGGCGGTCCGCACGAAGGTGCCCGAGCTCGTCCAGTTCACGCTCGACGGCGTCGGCCTGCCGAAGAAGTTCGAGTTCGGCATGGCCGGGTTCAAGACGACGCTGCCCATCAGCGCTCGCTTCGACGGCGGCTTCTTCGATCGCGAGGGCGGAACGCTCACCGCCGGCACGGTCTTCGGGAGCGATCCGAAGCCGGGCACCAAGGGCTGGCTCGCGCTCGGCGCGCCCTACGGCGGAGCGGTCGCGCGTCCGTCGGGAGTGTCGGTGTCGGTCGCGCTCGACGCCCTCAATCAGTTCATGCACGCCGCCTGGGCCAACGGCTCGCTCGTCTACGACGCGCCCGCGCCGCTCAACGCGCATCTCTCGGTCGCGCTCCCACCGGTCATCTCGTTCTCACCCGAGGGCGGCATCCGCGTCGGCATCGGCGAGGTGCTCGTGCAGCGCGCCGGCGCCGATCACGCGCTCGCCGCGATCAGCGCGCAACAGGAGGTCCTGCCGCAAAGCCAGGGGCGGTCCATCGTTCTCACGCCGAAGGGACCGCCCACCATCTCCGTCACGTGGCTCGCGGACGACAGCGCGGGCAGCGGCCTCAACCTCGTCGCGAAGGCGGCGCAGGAGCAGGTGCTGAAGGTGCTGAAGCCGTTCGCGTTCCCGCTCCCTGCGGTCGCGATGGACGCGGCGGGGGGCGGCCTCATGGGCCACGCGCTCGTCATCGATCAGCCCAGCGTCACGGTGGACACGAAGCAGCAACGGATCGAAGCTTCCGGGCTCCTGACGCTGATTAAATAGCGCGGCGGCTGGACACTGCTCGGATGTTCAGTTACCGTTCTTCGGACGGTGAGCAGGCATCTTCCCGTCTCGAATCCGCAGAACCGATTCGATCGCGTCGCCCTCTCGTACGACGAGGGTGAGGCGCCGAACGCCGAGCTCGAGGTCTACGAGGACCAGTCGAGGAGCATCCTCGCGACCAACGACTCGCCCGACGTGGGCTTCCGCTGGAGCGTGAATCCCTATCGGGGTTGCCAGCACGCGTGCGCGTACTGCCTCTCGGGCGACACGCGCATCCTCATGATCGACGGCACCACGAAGGAGCTCCGGCACCTCCGCATGGGCGACCTCATCTACGGGACGGCGCGCGAGCCCGACGGCCGGCGGCGCCTCGTGCGCACGAAGGTCGTCGCGCACTGGCAGACGGTGAAGCGCGCGATCCGCATCACGCTCGCGGACGGCAAGACGATCGTCGCGAGCCCCGAGCATCGCTTCCTCGCGCAGCGGGGGTGGCAGCACGTCCGCGATCTCGCGGTGGGCGACGCGTTCTTCGGCACCACGCGCACCGTCGTGAAGCGCCCGTCGATCCGCCCCGCGCTCCGCTATGCGCGGGACGGCAGCCTCGCCCTCGCGGAGGACGTGCATCCCCGCCAGTGCAACGAGACCTTCTTCGCCCCCGCGGAACGCTACGAGATCCGGAAGATCGAGGACCTCGGCTTCGAGCTCCTCATGTTCGACATCACGACGGGGACGGGGGACTTCATCGCGAACGGCGTCGTGAGTCACAACTGCTATGCGCGGCCCACGCACGAGTACCTCTCGCTCGGGGCGGGGACCGACTTCTCGCGCAAGATCGTCGTCAAGCGTCGCGCGCCGGAGCTCCTCCGCGAGGCGTTCGACAAGGGCTCGTGGAAGGGCGAGCTCGTCGTCTTCAGCGGCATCACGGACTGCTACCAGCCGCTCGAAAACAAGCTCGGCATCACGCGCGGCTGCCTCGAGGTCTGCGCGGAGTACCGGAACCCGGTCGGCGTCATCACGAAGTCGCCCGTGATCGAGCGCGACATCGACGTGCTCCAGGAGCTCGGGCGGAAGGCGAGCGCGCACGTGAGCGTGAGCGTGCCGTTCTGGGATCCGGCGGTGGCGAAGGCGCTCGAGCCGACCGTGACGACGCCCGAGCGCCGCATGAAGATCGTGGAGACGCTCGCGAAGGCGGGGATCCGCGTGGGCGTGAGCGTGTCGCCCATCGTGCCCGGCCTGAACGACGAGCACCTCGGCGACGTGCTCGAGCGCGCGCGTGACGCGGGCGCGTCCCACGCGTTCTACGTGCTCCTGCGGCTGCCCGGCGCGGTGAAGGCGACCTTCGAGGAGGCGATGCAGAAGCACCTCCCGCTCCGCGCGGAGAAGGTGCAGCGGCGTCTCATGGAAGCGCACGGCGGCAAGGTCTACGACTCGAGCTTCGGCACGCGCGGGCGCGGCAACAGCGCTTACACGGAGACGATCCGTCTCCTCTTCGAGCGGACCGCCAAGCGCTGCGGCCTCGTCTCCGACGAACTCACGAGCTATGCGGCGCCCGGCGCCGTCGGGAGTTTAGCTCCCGGACGAGGAGAGCCCACGTTCAGGCGCCCGTCGAAGAACGGCCAGACCTCCTTCGATTTCTGACACACTGCCGATCGTGGTGTCACCCCGGGTGTACACGTCGATGGCGGTTGATCCAGGACCCGGCGGATCGCGCGCAAATACCGCGGGAAATGCGCTCGATCCGGAGCCGTGCCGCCGCCCCGCACGATGGAACGATGCTCGCTACATCGGGAGTCAGCTCCTCGCCCGGGTGTCCCATCCCCCCCTCCCTCTCACCGGGCGGGGAGCCAGCTCTCATCGCAGGGGGCTCGCGGTGCTCGCGGTGACGATCGTCTTCGGGTGCCGGCAGAAGGAAGAGATCGTCTTCACGGACGCGGCCGCGCCGCCGCCGCCGACCGTGAGCGCGCCGGTCGTCGTCGTGCCGCCCGTGAACACGGCGCGGACCGCGGAGCTCGATCGCGCGAAGGGGTGGCTCGCCGATCTCAAGTTCCTCCTCGCGAACAAGGTGACGACGAGCCCGAAGCTCATCTCCGGTGAGGGCGACGCGACCGCCATCTGCGACGCGGCGACCGCCGCTCGCCCGAAGACCACCGACGCCGAGATCGGCGGCGTCCTCGACGAGACGCTCTCCCTCTGCGCGTTCGACGTCCCGCTCCTCGTCGCGAACGAGGCGCTCGACCACCTGAAGACGTCGACGTCGCAGGCGTCCGTTCGCCTCATGTGCACCGTCTCCGCCAAGGAGATCGCGAAGGCGAGGGCCGTGAAGCCGAAGGATCCGAAGGTCCTCACCGCCGAGCGCCGTCGCAGCGCCAGCGGACGTTGCCACTGAGCGTGTAACGCTGCGCAAAGGTTGCTCAATCGGCGAGGCAACCCGACCGTGACGCGATCCACGGGGGAGGAACCCCTTGGGGGAGGGTTGCGCAACGCGGGGCGAGTCGTTTCGCGATGTTGTGCAGGTTCTGAAAGCGGCATTGGTGGTGCATGTAGGTGTGTATCCGCAATGACCAGCTTCCTTCGCGCATCTTCGCTTCGCGCTTCGTCCCTCCTTCTCTTGGCTGGTCTCTCCCTTTCTTCGATCGCTTGCGCTTCTCCTTCGGATGTCTTGGCTTCGGACGAGGATGGCGCCTCCCAGGCGGCGGACATCAACGTCGGCGGTGACGGCAGCGACCCCGCGCGCGCGAAGACCGGTGAGCGCGTCGCGGCGACGACGACGGTGTGGGGACGTTCGATTCGACTTCACTTGAGCGACGCCGACGATGCCGGCTGGGCGAGCATCGACGACGGCGAGCCCGGCGACGAGGCCTGGCTCGATCGATCGTTCGACAACGGGCACACGTGGGATGGCCGCGTCGGGAAGACGAAGATCCCGAACGGCAGCCGCGGCTGGCGCACGCTGATGTTCGAGACGGGCGACACCGCGAAGCACCTCGTCGGCGCGCTCCGCGCGTGCGGCAAGGCCGGCAACCGCGCCGAGATCTCCTGCACTCCGTGGTTCCGCGCCCGCACGCGCTCGGCCACGCCGGTCGACGCGGCCGCGACCTCCTTGATGGCTCAGTACGACTTCGGCAAAGGTCTTTGGAAGGACATCGGCTGGTGGAACTCCGCCAACGCGCTCACCGCGATCATCGACTACAGCGCCGCGACGAGGGACAAGACGTGGCTCTACGCGATCGACAACACGTTCGAGAAGAACAAGCGCCACGGCCTCGGTGAGAGCGACTTCACGAACGACTACATGGACGACACCGCGTGGTGGGGCCTCGCGTGGGTCCGCGCGTACGACGTGACCGGCGACGCGAAGTACCTCGACATGGCGAGGAAAGACGCCGACTACCTCTGGCGGTTCCAGGACGACACCTGCGGCGGCGGCATCTGGTGGAGCGCCGAGAAGTCCTACAAGAACGCGATCACGAACGAGCTCTTCATCAAGCTCGCGGCCGCGATCCACAACCGGACGCCCGGCGATACGAAGTACCTCGGCCAGGCCAACGACGTCTGGCGCTGGTTCTCCGCGAGCGGGATGATCAACGGCCAGCGGCTCATCAACGACGGCCTCGATCACTGCAAGAACAACGGCGGCGAGACCTGGACCTACAACCAGGGCGTGATCCTCGGCGGCCTCGTGGAGCTCGCCAAGGCGAACAAGGACTCCTCGCTCCTCGCCCGGGCCCGCGAGCTCGCGGACGCCTCGACGGAAGACACGCGCCTCAACCCGGGCGGCATCCTCCGTGAGCCCTGCGAGGGCAGCGCGGATCACTGCGGAAAGGACGGCCCCTCGTTCAAGGGCATCTACGCGCGTAACCTCGGCGAGCTGAATCGCGCGCTCCCCGGTCGCCCCTACGACGCGTACCTCGATCGCCAGGCCGCCTCCATCGAGTCGCACCTCGACACGCTCGGCCAGCTCGGCGTCTCGTGGTCGGGCGCGCCGGACTCCTTCGACGCCGCGCGCCAGCACAGCGTCCTCGAGGGCCTCACCGCCGCGAAGTGATCGGGTGGCGTGCGCTCGTTCGCGCCGCCGCTGCCGCCGGAGGGCGAGCAACCCATGCTGGCCACGACGTCGATTCGTCTATGCTTCTCCCCGCATGCGCGAGCCCGCGACACGCAGCCAGTCCGACAAGCTCGCCGAGGTCCTGGAGAAGCTCCATGGGCCGGCGGGGATCGAGTCGAGGCTCGACGAGCGGGACGAGACGCCGCTCATCTGGGCCGTCAGCGAGGGCTACCACGACATCGCGCTCACCTTGATCGAGGCCGGCGCGAACCTCGACGCGCAGAACCGCGACGGCAACACCGCGCTCCTCCGCGCCGCCTGCGAGAATCGCGCGGAGCTCGCGAGCGTCCTCATCAAGGTGGGCGCGAAGCTCGACGTCCAGAACCGCGATGGATACACGGCGCTCATCCTCGCGCGGCGCCGTGACAACAAGGCGATCGTCGATCTCCTCCGAGCGGCGGGCGCCGACCCGAGCCTCGTCACGCGGCTCGGGACCACGTTCGACGCCCCTGGCCTCTCGCCGAAGGCCGCCCTCGAGGGGCGACGCCACGCGGCCCTCGAGGCCCGGATCATCGAGGCGATCACGAGGTGCCGCGACGGACGGATGGCGGGCCGGGAGCTCGAGAAGCGCATCCACCTGAGCCCCGAGGATCGCTTCGTTCGCACCGAGGTCCTTCGCGAAGCCTACGTCCGTTACGACGGAACCCACGACCCGACCGCGCCGCGCTACGTCACGCTCGAGGACGGGATGGAGCTCGGCATCGTCACGAGCTCGGTCCCCGAGATCGCGCGCGCTCTCTCCTCGATGCTGAGCCGCTCGCTCGAGGACGCGCGCAACGACCGGAAGGGGCATCTGCCCGTCGCCGTCGTCGAGCGCGTGCAGCTCGAGATCATCTCGCCGTACGGCGTCGCGCACATCTGGGGCGTCACGGGCCATCGCTTCGTGCTGTCGCGCCGCGTGAGCGCGGAGCAAAGCGAGCTCCTCGCGACCATCCTCGTGGGCCGGAGCAAGGACACGGTGTTCTTCTTCACGGGGCGTTACAACAACCTGAGGCACTCGACGATCCGCCAGACCGTCGACTTCGATCAGCCGGACGCGGACGATCCGGCACACCGGTGGTTCGATCGCTTCGCGTTCCCGGAGATCGATCGCTTCAAGCCGACCGGCTACCACCACATCGCGAACTTCGTCGTCGCCAAGGAGCTCCGCGGGAACAGGCTCGCCTCGTTCCTGCTCGAGCAGATCGTGCGCCACTACGCGCGCGATCACCTCGAGAAGCACGGGCAGAAGGCCCTGCACTCGCAGTATCTCCTGTGCGGTCGTGGGCTCTGGCAGATCGGCGATCCGCCCTGGCTCCCGCGCATGGAGAAGCTCGGCTTTCGGCTGCGGTGGGGCGCCGAGAGCTTCTTCCTCGAGCACGACTGGGCCCGCTTGCCCGCGATCCACGACCGCGAGACGGGCGCGCCGATCTCCAACCTCGACTACAACCGGTCGTACGGGCTCCCCGAGCGATACCTGAACGCGAAGGAGCCTTCCCCGGGAGAGGATCGGTCCCAATATCTCCTCGAGCGCGTCCCGGAGGTGATCCGGCTCTCGCGCGACCCACGAGCGAAGCTCCAGTACTACCAGGCCATGTTCGAGTTCGTATGAGCCACACCCATCTTCGCCAAGACCACACCATCGGCACGCAGCCGATCGCCCCCTTCACGGGAGAGGGCGCCTACCACGGCTCGACGAAGAAGCGCGGGCGGCGGCCCGAGAACGCGCCGCCGCCCGTCGTCGTCGACGAGATGCGGCCCACCACGCTCGACGCATACCCGCCCGACGGCTCGCGCCCGATCGCGGACTTCGAGGCCACGTTCCCCAACCTCTACGTGGTCGAGCGGGTCTTGCCGGTCCCGACCCAGGACGAGGTCCGCGACGACGGCGTCACGCTCTGCTGGTGTCCGATCGACGAGGCGCTCGAGCTCGCGGGCCCCCTCACGCGGCGCGTGCTCGAGGCGATGAAGAGCCTCCTCGTCGGCGACAAGCGCTTCGCCTACGTCGACTCGAAGATCCAGTACTTCGAGGCGGGGGACGTCCCCGTCGACAGCCAGCACTGGCACGTGGACGGGAGCATCGTGGCGCGCGGCCCGAAGGTCGAGGCGCTCGGTCACAACCTCCTTCACGACATGAAGGCGAGGCTCGCGAGCGGCGTCACGCCGCCTCGCTATCTCGCGTACCAGTCGTCCGAGCACTGCGCGACCCTCTTCGTGACCTCACCAGTCACGATGACGATGCCCGAGCTGATCCCCAACTTCGACGGCCTCGACGCGCGTATCCGCGAGCTCGCGCCGCCGGTCGTGGCGCAGCCGGCGTCCTCGATCGTGCGCACCGATGGCCTCTCGCTGCACCGCGCGCAGGCCGCCTCGGGCGCCGGCTGGCGGCTCTGGGTCCGCTGCGTCGAGACGGACCGCGAGGTCGAGCTCGATTCGTCGATCATCGGGTGTTACGGCACGGTCTTCCGTCCGCCCGCGACGCCTCGTTGAGCGCGTCGAACGCGCCGCTGTCTCAGAGCGCGCTGAAGCGGTCTTCGGGCTCGATGCAGCTCATCGCGGTGCAGGTGAGCTCACCATGCGGGGTACACGTGCACGTGTTGCACTTGTCGCGGAACGTCGTGCCGCCTCCGTATCGCTTGCCGGAATGCTCGCAGCTGACGTCCATCGGATCACGCGCGTAGAGGCGGCGAATGGAGCCGCGGAGCGACTCCTCCTCGACCACCACCGGCGCCGGCACGCGATCGCGACAGAGCCGGCTGCGGTGGTCGATGATCTTGAGGCTGCGGCTCGTGCCGTCGACCGTGAGGTTCGCGACGTAGATGGCGGAGCCGCAATCCTCGCCGCCGTAGAGGAGCTCGTAGGTTCGAGGGTCGGCGTCGACGCGGTCGCAGTCGCGCGGCACGCTCTCACGCAGAGACGCGCGACCGACGCTGCCGCTGCGCTCGATGCGCGCGTTCGTGATGGGCGAGAGCACGAGGTCGGTGCCGACATCGCACCGCCCGAACGGGACATCGAGACCTTCGTAGAGGCGAACCGACGCTTCGGTGATCACGGCCTCGGAGGTGACATCACCCTCGGTCATCTCGGCAGCGCAGCCCCAGGCGAGGACGATGACGAGGCCGCTCGCGCACGCGGCGACATGAGTAAGCTTGAACATGGACTCTCCGTGAAACCTGACGACCGGAGCACCGGCGTCGGTGTTCGAGGTCCGCGTCCCCGGCGGGGGCGGACGGTTGGACGAACCGCCCCAGAGCACCTTTGACGCCAAGGTGCGACATGGTGCAAGTGCATGATTTTGTTGTAGTTGCTCGGGTGAAGTGGCGCGTGCCTTGCGCGGTCGTGCACGGTCTGCGCGCGCGATGGGACGATGTCGTCATGGGAACCTCGAGGTCGCGTCGCAAGGACACCGAGCTCGCCATCGGAGACCTCGTCGCATGGAAGACCGAGCACGGGACCGTGCTCGTATGGATCCTCCAGGTGCTGGCGCAGTCGGGCGGGGCGGTGCCGCTCCTCGAGGTGCTCGATGACGTGGTGGAGGACGTCCCGGCGGACACGCGCGAGCTCCGCGCTGCGGTCGGACCCGCGTCGCAGAAGGGCCGGCTCTGGTACGTCGGCTCGGACCTCCGCGAGGCGACCGATCCGCGCGGGCGCTACGCGCGCGTCGCCCGCGGCTTCGAGCGTGCGGGCTTCGTGCCCTCGCGGGACAGCGAGCACGGGCTCCTCGCTCCGTGGCTCGACACCTCGAGGCTGGCCAGCGAGCTCGAGCGCTTTGCATTTGCAAAGACCTCCGCGGGACGAGCGCAGGCGCGCGCCGCCGCGAGCGCGAGCGCGCGCGACGAGGAGGAGCGCGCCCGCGCGCGCGCCGCGGCGCGGAGCGAGGCGAAGGCGCTCCTCACCCGGCGCGTCGAGCCGCGAGAGATGCCGAAGCCGAAGGAGGCCGGCGCGCGACGCTTCGTCCTCGGGCTCACGGGACGCGCGAGCCATGCGGTGTGGTTCGCGCCCGGCGTCGGCAACATGTCGATCGGGCCGAGCCCGCCGAAGATGCGCGTGACGCCGCACGCGCTCGTCGGTGAAGGGGAGGTCCTCTTCTGGGACGGCCTCGACGAGCTGCCGAAGACGGGCGGGGGCAGCGCCATGCCTCGCTGGCTCGACTACGAGGGCTCGGACGCGGGGATCTTCGCGTGGCTCGGACGTCGCGAGTCGCCGCTCGAGCGGCTCGTCTTGGTCCCCACGCGCGCGATCGACGCCGACGCGCGACGGGCGCGGATCGGCGATCTCGTGATCGACACGCGGCACCGCGCGCCGCTCACGCTCGTGCTGCCGGCGACGGTTCAGGTGACGGTGCGCGGGGACGCGGCGCTGGTCCGCCTCACGACCCCGGACGGCGGGCCGATCACGCCGCGGGCTCCGGCGGCTCCGCCGGCCCCGGCGGCTGCGACGTTCGCCGGGTGGAGCATCACGAAGCGAGGGCTCGCGATCGCGAACGCGGCCCTCGTCACGGCCCGGCGAGCGCTGGACGAGCTTCCGAGGGCCAACGCGAAGAAGGCGAAGGCGATCGTCTTCGCGTTCGTGGACGCCCTCAACGAGCTCCACGCGACGAAGAACAACACGCTCCTGACCGCCGAGCGCGAGGATGTCGCGACCGCGATCGACGCCCTCTTCGCGCCGCCGAAGCTCGAGGCGCTCGCGGAGGACGCGCGCGAGTGGCTCGCGGAGCGGCGCGACTTCTGAGGCGTCTCTTTCCATGAGCCTTCGCGCCGAGCGCTCTACTTCCCGGGCAGGTGCTCGACGAGCGTCGTCGTGCGGAGGCGCTTGCCGTTCCGCTCGGCGTAGAAGTAGACGGGCGCACCGGGGAGCTTCTTCGCGAAGTAGAAGGTCCAGACCTCCCCCTCGTCCATGGTCACCACGTAGACGACGCACTCGAACTTCCCGGCGGGCGTCTTCAGCTTCTCTTCGTGCGTCTCGGTCTTGTCCTTCGGGAACTCGCTCTGCTGCTGGAGCGCGGCCCAGCTCATGCGCTTCACCTTGTCGCCGCCGGTGTGGACCTCGGCGCCGCCGTCGTCCACGCTGCGGAACGTGATGGCGTACTCCTTGGTCGGCTTGTTCGGCATCTCGACCTTGTAGCGGTACGTCCGTCCCGCCTTGGTCGCGCCGCGGATCTGCTCCGCCGTGAAGGGGGCAGGATACACGGGCCCCTTCGGCTTCTCGGGTGCGTCGGACGCGGGCGCGCCGGCGTCGTTGCCGAAGGCCTTGCTCGTGTCGTCCTTGTCGTTCTTCTCGAGCTCGGCGAACGCCTTGCCCGTCTCGTCGTCGGCCGACTTCACCGGCTTCTTCGACTGGCAGGCGATCGCGAGCGTCGCGAGGATGAGCAAGATCGTCAGGGGCTTCGCCCCGGACACCCCCGGCGCCTTCATGCGGCGGTGGCGGAATCCTGGGGCTTGCTCGTGAAGCGGAAGGCGAGCTTCTTGCCGGGCTTCTTCTCGCCCGTCTTCTCGTCCTCGACCTCGGCGTCCTCCGTGTCGATGACGACGTGGCCGCCCTTCTCGAGCTTGCCGAAGAGGAGCTCCTCGCCGAGCGGCGTCTTCACGTCCTCCTGGATGACGCGCGCCAGCGGACGAGCGCCGAAGTCGGGGTCGTAGCCCTTCTCCGAGAGGTGCTGGCGGGCGGCCGCCGACAGCTCGAGGGTGACCTTCTTCTCCGCGAGCTGCGACTTGAGCTCGGAGATGAACTTGTCGACGATGCTGCCCATCGTCTCCGGGCTCAGCGGATCGAAGGCGATGCGCGCGTCGAGGCGGTTACGGAACTCGGGGGAGAAGAGCAGCTTGTACTCGCGCTCGGCGTCGCCCGTGGCGCGGCGGTCGCCGAAGCCGACCGCGCGGCGGCCGAGGTCGCGCGCGCCGACGTTGGAGGTCATGAGCACGATGACGTGGCGGAAGTCGGTCGACTTGCCGTTGTTGTCCGTCAGCTTGCCGTGGTCCATGATCTGGAGGAGGACGTTGAAGACGTCCGGATGCGCCTTCTCGATCTCGTCGAGGAGGAGCACCGCGTGTGGCGTCTTCGCGATCGCGTCGGTGAGGAGACCGCCCTGGTCGAAGCCGACGTAGCCCGGCGGCGCGCCGATGAGGCGCGAGACGGTGTGGCGCTCCATGTACTCGCTCATGTCGAAGCGCAGGAAGCTGATGCCCATGATCTTCGCGAGCTGCTTCGCCACCTCCGTCTTGCCGACGCCGGTGGGGCCGGTGAGGAGGAAGTTGCCGATCGGCTTCTCCGGCGAGCGGAGGCCGGCGCGCGCGAGCTTGATCGCGGCCGCGAGCTGCGTGATGGCGCGCTCCTGACCGAAGACGACGCCCCGGAGATCGACCTCGAGCGACTTGAGCTTCTCCTTGTCGTTCGAGCTGACCTCGCGCGGCGGGATCTGCGCCATGCGCGCCAGCACCGACTCGACCTCGGCCACGCCGACGACGATCTTGTGCTTGTGCGGCTCGGCGGCGGCGGCCGTCTCGGTCACCGTCACCGGCTTCGCCGGCGGCGCGCCGTCGAGCGACGGCGACGAGGGCGGACCGAGCTGGAAGATCGGCGCGACGGGCTTGTCGTCGACGTAGAGCTTGAGCTTCGCAGCGGCGCCGGCCTCGTCGAGCAGGTCGATCGCCTTGTCCGGGAGCTTGCGGTCGTGGAGGTAGCGCGCGCTCAGGGTCGCGGCCGCCTCGAGGGCGTCGTCGGTGTAGCGAACGCCGTGGAAGTCCTCGTATTTCGAGCGGAGGCCCTCGAGGATCTTCTTCGTGTCCTCGATCGACGGCTCGAGCACCTCGACGCGCTGGAAGCGACGCGAGAGCGCGCGGTCCTTCTCGAAGTGCTGGCGGAACTCCTCGAACGTGGTGGAGCCGATGCAGCGCATGCGGCCGCTCGCGAGGGCGGGCTTGAGGAGGTTCGACGCGTCCATCGAGCCGCCGCTGGTCGCGCCGGCGCCGACGATGGTGTGGATCTCGTCGATGAAGAGGACGGCGTTGTCGATCTTCTGCAGCGCCTTGACGACGCCCTTGAGGCGCTCCTCGAACTCGCCGCGGTAGCGCGTACCGGCGATGAGCGCGCCCATGTCGAGCGAGTAGACGGTCGCCTTCTTGAGCGCGTCCGGGACGGTGCCCTGGATGATCTTGAGGGCGAGGCCCTCGACGATCGCCGTCTTGCCGACGCCCGAGTCGCCCACGAGCAGCGGGTTGTTCTTCTTCCGCCGCGCGAGGATCTGGATCATACGGCTGATCTCGTTCGATCGGCCGACGAGCGGGTCGATGCGCTTCTCGCGCGCCTCGTCGTTGAGGTTGATGCAGTAGGCCTTCAGCGGATCGCGCCGCGAGCGCGGGCCTTCGCCCTCGCCGTCGAGCGACGCCGCTTCCTTCTCGCGCGACTCGTCCGGCTCGTCCGCCTTCGAGACGCCGTGCGAGATGTACGCGACGACGTCGAGGCGCGTCACGGAGGCCTTCTCGAGGATCGACACCGCCGGGCTGTCTCGCTCGGCGAAGATCGCGACGAGCACGTTGGCGCCCGTGATCTGCTCCTTGCCGCTCGACTGCACGTGGGCGGCGGCGCGACGGATCGCGCGCTGGACGGCGAGGGAGGCGGCGGGGACATCGAAGCTCTCCTCGGGCACGCTCTCGAGCTGATCGGAGAGGAACTGCTCGAGCTCCTTCTTGATCACGGCCGGGTCGCCGCCCGCGTGGCGGATGATCTGCGCCGTGGGCTCGTCGAAGAGCAGCGCATAGAGCAGGTGCTCGAGCGTGAAGTACTCGTGACGCCTCCGCGCCGCCTCGTTCTGGGCGAGGGTGAGTGCGATTTCGACTTCGGGACTGATTCGCATTTACTCGGGCTCCGTCGTCAGAAGCAGAGGCATTCCGTTCTCTCGCGCCGCGTCCATGACCTGCTGGGCTTTCGTCTCGGCCACGTCCTTCGTGTAGACGCCGGCGACCGCTGCCCCCTTGTGATGGACCGTCAACATGATGTGTCGCGCCTCGGTCTCCGTCTTGTGAAAGAAGCGCTGAAGTACGTGAACCACGAACTCCTGGGTCGTGTAGTCGTCGTTGTGAAAAATGACCTTGTATCGCCGAGGTACGGCGCTGACGGGCGCGTCCTCGACGTCGACGTCCTCGCTCTCGCCGGGCGCACGGCCGGGATCTTTCGGCGGGGGGTCGGAATCGCCTGCGATGGGACGGTACAGCTCTCGGTCTGTCGGCACGGGAGTAGCCAACAGTCTCGCGTCCCCACCCGGGGCTTGCAAGCGCGAGCCTACAAGGGTCACCGAGCGACGGTCGAGGTCGGATACGAAGGCCGCCCGTCGCTCCGGAGGGAAGGGACGACTCATGCACACATGGGATGCACGGTCCCGTTTGTTGGTAGCGCGCCGCGGCGTGATAGCCTTCGTTTCGCTTGATTCAGCTTGCAGAGAACACCGTCGTCGCCGACCGTTTTCGCCTCGTTCGCATGATCGGACGCGGAGGTATGGGCTCCGTCTGGCAGGCGGTGCACATCGGGCTCGACACGCCGTGCGCGCTCAAGTTCATCGAAGGCGAGCTCGTGAAGATCGCCGAGGCCCACGAGCGCTTCGAGCGCGAGGCCAAGGTCTCGGCTCAGCTCCGCAGTCCTCACATCGTCCAGATCATCGATCACGGCGTCTGGCAGGGGCGGCCGTACATCGCGATGGAGCTGCTCGAGGGCACCGATCTCGGCAAGCTCATCGCGCAGAGCGGCGGGAGGCTCCCCGCGCCACAGGTGAACAACATCATGCAGCAGGTCTGCCGTGCCCTCACGAAGGCGCACGCGGCCGGCATCGTGCACCGCGATCTCAAGCCCGACAACATCTTCGTCACCCAGGACGACGATCGCATCCTCGTGAAGATCCTCGACTTCGGCGTGGCCAAGGCCACCGGTCAGGCGATCGAGAACAGCAACACGAAGACGGGCGCGATGCTCGGCACGCCCTATTACATGAGCCCGGAGCAGGCGCAGGGCATCAAGACGATCGACTCGCGCAGCGACCTCTGGTCCGTCGCCGTCATCGCCTACCAGTGCCTCACGGGCCGCCTCCCGTTCGAGAGCGAGGCGCTCGGCGATCTCCTCGTGAAGATCATCGTGCACCCGATCCCGGTGCCCTCGAGCGTCGCTTCGGTGCCGCCCGGCTTCGACAAGTGGTGGCTGAAGGCCGCGGACCGCAACCCGGAGAACCGCTTTCAGACGGCGAAGGAGCTCGCCGCGTCGCTCGAGCTGGCGCTGAACCTCACCACTGGCCTCACGCACCAGGCGGGCCCCGCGTCGGACCCGATGCTGCAGACGGCGCTGCTCGCGCAGACGCCGGCGCACGGGCAGTCCGGGATGCAGCAGCAGGCCGCCGCGCCGATGCCGCCGCACATGGCGACGCCCGCGCCGGCGATGAACCACTCCGGCTTCACGCCCCAGAACCCGGCCACGTTCAGCGGGGTCGAGGCGGGCGTCCCGAAGAAGGGCATGCCGATCGCGATCATCGCCGTCTTTGCCGCGCTCGCCGTGATCGGGATCGGCGGCGCCGGCGTCGCGCTCACGAAGCGAGCGTCGGGTGGCGGCAGCGGCGGCGGCACGCCGAGCGCCACGATCACGCAGACCCCCGCGACCGCGCTTCCGGTCGAGAAGGCGACCGAGAAGACGGACGATATCCCGCCACCGCCTCCGCCCGAGCCCGCGGTGGAGCCCTCTGCTGCGCCGAGCGCGAAGCCGGCCGCGGCGCCCGTTCCCGCGCCGGTCGCGCAGGCTCCGGCGAACGGCGCGAACCCCGCGCCGGCGCCGAGACCCGCGCCCGCGCCGGCTCCTGCCGGATCGGGCAAGAAGAAGTGGGACCCGGGGTTCTGAGCGGTCGGGCCGCGAGCCAGAGCCCGGCGGAGCGCGCCGACTCCGTCGTTCGCGCGACGCGTTCCATCCCCGAGGCCGAGCTTCGCGTCTCGTACATGAAGTCGGTGCTGCGCGAGGGCGATCCGTCGTCGCTCGCGCCGTGGCTCGATGTCCTCTGCGCACGCGCCGAGCAGGCGGAGCCCGCGGCGCGCGAGGTGCTCATCGCCGTCGTCGATGCGCTGCAGGATCCGGAGCTCGGCGCGATCGTGCAGCGCCTCCGCGAAGAGGCGGCCGGCGCGCCCCACCTCTCGCTCGAGCGGCTCGTCCGCCACCCCATCTCCATGCATCCCACGCGCGAGGTGCCGAAGCCCGAGGAGGACCGCATCCCCGACTACGGTCGCGGCCGGCCGCTCACGCTCGGCGAGCGCAAGTCCCTCGCGCGAAAGCCGAGCCGCGAGAGCACGGAGCGCCTCCTTCGCGATCCACACCCCGACGTCATCCGCATGCTGCTCGTGAACCCGAAGGTCACGGAGGACGACGTCCTCGTGCTCGCCGCGCGCCGCCCGTGCCGGCCCGACGTGCTCACGCAGATCGCGCGGTCGCCGCGCTGGTCGCATCGCCCGCGCATTCGCATCGCGCTCGTCCTGAACCCGGACACGCCGCTCGACGTGGCGGCGCCGCTCGTCGCCCTCCTCGTGCGTCAGGAGCTGCGCCTCGTGTCGACGTCCACCACGGTCGCGCCCGCGGTGCGTGCGCTCTGCAACGAGCACCTCGAGCGGCGCCCGCCGTCGCCCTTCGACGACGCGGACGACGAGCTCTTGCAGTGATCACACCTGATCGCGCCGCCGCGTCCACCTAGCTGCTATGAAGTGGACCCCGTCAAGCGGCGCCACGAGTTTTCTGGTTTCGTCTTCGTGTTTGAACCCTGCTCGATCGCGAGCACGTACTCCGCCATGACGGTGCGGTCGGTCTCGTTCTCGAAGGCGATCGCCTTCAACCAGCGACGGTGAGCTTCGCTCCAGAGTCGGCTCGTCGAGTTGAAAACGAATCCGCGCCGAACGAGCATCTTGACGAGTCGATGACGGCAACGTCCGAGGTCAGCGCGGACATCTTCACGACAGCGACAAAGGTCGCGAATGGCCTCCTGCTCCGGACTCGGAGGCGACACCGTCGTAAGCACGCCTGCGCGATAGAGCTCGGCAAGCTTCCGTGCGTCTCTCCTGTCAGTCTTGATGCGTTCGCCGGGCTTCACCGGAATCAGCGAGGGAGCGATGACCTCGCACACGACCTTGCCGCTCGCCTCGAGCCGACGCTGCAGCGTGTATCCGCAGGTGCCCGCCTCGTAGCAGACGCGAACTTCCCGACCGCGCGCATCGCGGTGGAGGCGCCGAACGAGCTTACGGATCGATCCATCGTCGTTGTTGATCGTGAACTCTTCCGGCTGCTTGGCGCCGGGAGCAAGTACTGCGATCGCGAGCGTCTTCTTGTGCGCGTCGATACCCACCCAGGTGATAGATCCTTCCATGACCGGCTCCTTCGCATGCGGCTCTGGCGCGAAAGCGCTAACCCGCGATTAGGACGCATAGCGTCCGCACATGCGTGGCGCCTAACGGCAGCTACGACCTCGCGATCGAGCCGGTCACTTCATACGTACTAGAGCGTGCTGTACCCGATGATCGGCTCGCCGCCGTTGGCGAGGTAGTTACGGATCGCAGGCGGCGGCTCGCGGTAGCTCGCGAGGTCCGGCGGCAGCTCGTCCGACCCGACGACGACG
The DNA here is from genome assembly GCA_046351255.1 of Labilithrix sp. Taxonomy (GTDB): domain Bacteria; phylum Myxococcota_A; class Polyangia; order Polyangiales; family Polyangiaceae; genus Labilithrix. The sequence goes on along the minus strand of JAXLYU010000013.1, from coordinate 192,545 downwards.
GAGAGGTTGGAGCTCGAGCCCTCGCCATCGCTTTCGGCATGGGTGGATGGCTTCTCGAAGCGCCATGCGATGGAGAGACGGCCCTCCTCGTCGAACCTCGGGATCGCCTCCGCGAGGCGCGGCTCCGTCTCCGGTAGGCCACGACCCTCGAGCTGCTTCCTCGCACGCGCGATCACGTCCGCGGGGGCCACGAGCTCGAGCGGCTGCTGGGCAGCGGCGTCCCAGACGAGGCCACGCACGCCGCGAAAGGGATGCGCGCCGCCGCAGCCGAAGACCGTGCTCTCCTCCCGGAGGAACAGATACGAGCCGACCACGCCCGAGACGGACGCGAGCTGCGTCTGCGTCACCATCCAGTTCTCTGTCTCGCCGCGCTTCTCCTTCTCCACGACCACGGTGGACTTGCCGGACGCCAGGTCGACGAGCAAGAGACCGTCACCGCGGTACGCGCCGGTCTGGTCGACCGGAGGGAGGCCGTGCCCGTAGTCGAGATGACACGTGTAGCGGCCGTCCTCGACGTCGTGTTTCACGGTGAGGACGCGCCGATGGATCGCGATGCACGTCTCGGGCACGCTCTCGAGCATCGTGCCGTCGGCGGTGAGATGAACCGATTGCCGCTCGCCGACCGCGATCACGGCGAGGTGCGGCGCCTCTTGCTCGGTGTCGCGGGGGACGGCGCGGACGGGGACGGTGGCGGTGGCGGGCGCCGCCGGGCGCGCGCAGGCGGCGAAGGTGAAGAGCAGAACACCGGCGAGGCATCGGTCGTCGAGCACGACCGGCACAGACGCAACCGACGTGCCCTGCGGAGAGGCCGAAGGTCCGCGAGGTTAGGCGGGGCGCGCCGTGTCCCGGGGACCACGCGCGCGTCCGGCCGCCCGCTCAGCCTTCGTCTTCTTCGATTTCCCAGCGATGAATGGCGGTGATGCCGATGGCCTGGGCGCAGCGCGGGCAGAGCTCCGGCTCTTCATAGCGACGCTCGTCACCGCGGGCCCACACGAGGAGGCCGTGGCCACGCGACGGGACCGGCGCGTCTTCGTCGTCTGTCGGATGGCTCGCCTGGAGCAGCTCCGAGCAGACACTGCATCGAGCCTCGGCGCTCTCGAACAAGACGGCGTGACTCGCGCTGACGCAGGACGGTGCCGGCATGGTCTCGGTCATTCATAGCAAAGGGGCGCGCCCGCCGCTGTCGATTGTTGGCAACCTCGTGAGCGAAAGGTCCGACCGTGTAAGTCCATGCACCGCGCGGTCTTCTCCGTTCTGCTCACAGCCGTCGTTTTCACCTTCGTCGTCAGCCTGGTGGCGCCTCTCCTGACCGGCTGCGCGTCGAACCCTCCGCTCCCGCCGAGGGCGATCGAGCTGAACCAGAATGGTGCCGCGGCCTTGGCGGCGGGCGACCTCGAGACGGCGGAGGCCCGGTTCGGCGTCGCCATCGAGCTGAGCCCGCGATTCACGGAGGCGTGGGTCAACCTCGGCTACGTGGAGCTCGAGCGCGGAAACCTCGAGCGCGCGCGGAAGGATTTCGTGAAAGCGCGCGATCTCAATCCGGATCTTCCTGCTCCGCACCACGCGCTCGGGCTCCTCGCCGACCAGCGCGGCCTCGGCAAGGAAGCGGAGGGACACTACCGCCAGGCGCTGAAGGTCGATCCCACGTTCATTCCTGCGCGCGAGAACCTCGCGCGGCGTCTCTTCGAGCGGAAGGCGTTCGACGACGCCCGCGAGCAGTACCTCCGCCTGACCCAGGTCCAGCCGGATGCGCTCCACGGTTACGTGGGTTTGTCGGAGTGTTACTTCCGCCTCGACCGGGAAGGGGACGCCGCCGACCTCATCGGCCGCGCTCGCGCTCGGTTCGGCGACGTCCCGGAGGTCCGCATGCTCGTGGCCCGGCTAGAGCTTCGTAGCGAGGCCTTCGTGGAGGCGGAGGAGACGCTCGCGCCGCTCACCGGTGACGCGAATCGCTCGCGCGCGTCCGCGGCGTGGGCGTGGATCGCGGTCAGCCGTCAGGCGCGGGGCGACACGAAGGGCGCGAAGCAGGCGAGCGGGGAGGCGCTCGCGCTCGATCCGACGAACGCGGTGGCTATGGCCGCAGCAGGAGGAACGCCGTCCCCGCGAGCAGCACGATGACCCCGGTGACGATGCCGACCACCATCCAGATCGGCACGTGCGTGCCCGGGATGTCGACGCGGTCGTAGTCGTGATCGCCGTGCGCCCCGCGCTCGTGCCACTGGGCGGGAGGATTCGACGCGGTCCGCGCAGCCTCGGGCGTCGCGCCGGCGGCCGGGGCGATGCCGCCCGGGTTGGGCGCCGTCATCGTCGCCGTCTTGTCTTCCTCGCGCTCGTCGGCGAGGACGTACTTCCGGTACTTGAGCGGATCGCCCTCGGGCGCGTCCTTCTCTTTCAGGGTCGGGCCGTCGAACTGGACGATGATCACGGTGATGTTGTCGTGACCGCCGGCCGCGTTCGCGCGCTCGGTGAGCGACTTGCAGATCTCGAGCGGCTCCATCCCCGAGCGAAGGACCTCGCGGATGTCCTCGAAGCGGACCATGCCGGAGAGGCCGTCGGAGCAGAGGAGAAGGATGTCTCCCTTGCGGACCTCGGCGTAGGTGAGGTCGACCTGGACCGTGTCCGACGTGCCGAGCGCCTGGAGGATGATGTTGTTGTGCTCGAAGGTCTCGGCTTCTTCTTCCGTGAGCTGACCGGCCTCGATGAGCTGGTTGACGAGCGACTGGTCGCGCGTGAGCTGGACCAGCGTGTCTCCGCGGAGGATGTAGCCGCGCGAGTCGCCGACCTGCGCGAAGAAGAGGACCTCGTCGACGAGCGCGGCCGCGGTGACGGTCGTGCCCATGCCACGGCGCGAGCGATCGGCCTTGGCTTCGTGGAAGATGCGGAGGCCGGCCGCCTCGACGGCGCGGACGAGGCGGCGCGCGAGGTCGTCGCGCTTGACGGGGCGATCGCCGAGGCCGTCGACGAGGCGCTCGTAGATGATGTCGACCGCGAGCTGGCTCGCGATCTCGCCCGCCGCGGCGCCGCCCATGCCGTCACACACGGCGAAGATGGCGCCTTGCTGGCCGATGGCGGTGGCGCGGTTCGCCTCGAGGAGGCCGCGCGAGCGCTTCGTCAGGTCGGCGACGAGGAAGTTGTCTTCGTTGTGCTCGCGGACCTGACCGACGTCGGTGCGCGCGAACAGCTGGATACGCACCGCGTTCTCGCCGTGAGCGGGCGAGGCGGGGATGGAGGACTCGCTCTCGGTCGCGCTCGCCGTGGTGGCGGGCACCGGCGGAGCGCCGGCCATGGGTTGGGTCACCGGCCCGTCACTCAAGCTTGTGCCCCATCGAAGTCGACGCGGAAGAGCTGCTGGCCGACGCGGAAGTGATCGCCCGGCGAGAGCTCGACATCGGCGCGGGTCTTGAGGAAGGTGCCGTTGGACGAGCCAAGGTCGACGAGCGCGAACTTCGGAGCCGCGGCGCTACCCTCCCGCGAGAGGACACGAAGCGCGGCGTGACGGCGCGACAGGAACGGGTCCTCGGTAAACACCACATCTCCCGACTCACGTCCGAGCACGGTCTCCGTCTTGCGAATGTAATAGACGTCGCGCGTGATCCCCTCGACCGTGCGCTGACAGAGCCGAGCGTATCTGGGAGCGGCGGGAGAGCCAAACAAGAGCGTGCCATGCTCGGACGCTGGACCGAGGCCGCCTTCACCCTCCTTGAGGATGTCGAAGCGGAGCACCTGCTGGCCGACGAGGAGCATGTCTTGATCGATGAGCGGGACCGCGACCTCTGCACCTTCACGCCGCGGTGACGTGTCGCGTGTTGCCGCGAGGCGAAGATATACGCCGTTCGTGCTTCCCAGGTCCCGCAAGATCAACTTTCCGTTGTTCCACAGGATTCGCACATGCCGGGGCGACAGGTACGGATCTTCGGGGACCACGACGTTTCCCTCGGTGCGACCGACGTCGAAGAGGTCGCCGAAGGGGTAGCTCGGGCCATCGGCGCCGCTCTTCGCGATGACGACGAGGCGGCCGCGGGAGACGCCCGGGCTCGGCTGCTTGGCCGGATTCGGCTGGCCCATCGGGGCCGGGGGCGAGGAAGCGGCCCGCGGGATCGCCGCCAGTGCGGCGGCGCCGCTCGGCACTCGCTGGGCCTGGGCGGCGGCGGCGCCGGACGCCCCGGAGCCCGCCGGAACGACGGACGGGCCGCCGATCGGGTTCGCGGCCGGCTTCGGCACCGCGCTCGGGGCGGCGGCGCCGGGCGGCTTCGGCGAGAGCGACCCGTTGGCGCGGGGGAGGTCGAGGCGCTCGTGAGGGAGCAGCGCCTCCGCCCTCGGCGGCTCGGGCGACGGCGCGCGCGGCGGCGCGGCGGCCTCCGCGCCGAGATTGTTTCCGCAGAACTTACAGAACTGCGCGCCCGGGTCGACCACGCCGCGGCAGCGGGAGCAGGTCTTCGGATCCTGGATGGTCTTGGCCACGTCGCCACCGACGGGCACGACGCGCATGGGCGTGATCTCGATCGCGGGCGCCGCGATGGGCGCCACCTGTGCGATGGGGCTTGGCGTCGGCGCGGGCGCCGGGACGGCGGCCGGCACGGGGGCCGGGGCCGGGGCCGGCTCGAGCGTGCTGCCACACGAGGTGCAGTAGCGAAGGTTCGGTCCGTTGACCGTGTCGCAGATCTTGCAGCGGCGCTCGCCAGAGGCGGCGGCGGGCGCGGGCGGGGCGGCGCCAGCAGGGGGCATGAACACGCCTGCCTTGAAGTCGGTCGCCTGCGCCGTCGCGTTCAGGACCTGCGTGCGCGGGTTCTGGGGCGGGTTCAGCGGAGCCGAGAACGCATCGGGCCCGCCGAGGCCAATCGGCGGCGTGGGCGGGGCAATCCTCGGCTGGAGGCGTTGCCCGCATTCCTGGCAAAACGTGAGATGCGCGGGGTTGTCACGCCCGCATGTCGAGCACGTCATGACGCGGCAGCCTCAGCGGCTCTTCTCGCACCCAACATCACGTGATCACGGATGGGACAACAGCGCCGACCTACCGTCAAGGAGGCAAAACCTCGATCTTCTTTCTTTCGCGCCCGGCCACTCCAAGGCTACGGGCCGCGTCATTCTCGCGTCAGCAGCGCGGCACGTTGCTCGAGGACGATGTCGAGGCCGAGCATCTGCGCCATCCCGGCGTCGCGGTTCGTGCCCGCGGTGTCGACGAAGCCGCGCATGTAGGCGAGGCGGTAGGTGAGGCCGACGCCGACGACGGTGGACTGCGTGATCTGGTACTCGATACCGCCGCCGACGGAGCCAGTGCCGCCCCAGGTGTCGATCGCCCATTCGTTGCCGTAGCCGACGACGCCGAGCGAGGCCGAGCCGTAGGGCTCCACCACGCGGTGGGTGGGGACGTAGTAGCGGCCCTCGAACCGGGCCTGCTGGAGCAGAGCGATCCGATAGAGCTTGTTCGGGTCCTGCTTCGTGAGCTCGTAGGCGCCGCCCAGGTAGAGCGGGCCGCTCGAGCGCCAGCCTCCCCGGATGATGACCCCACCGCCCGAGCCGAGAATGCAAGGCTTCGAGAGGTCGTCGCAGATGGCCCCTGCGGCGAGGACCTGGTTGGCGGTGAAGGCGACGCCGTACTGGAAGTAAACGACGTGGGAGGGCGGGGGTGGGGCGTGCTCCAGCTCCCGGGCAAATCGCTCTTCTTCGGCCGTGTCCGTGGCGTCCACGGGGGCGGCGGGCGGGGGCGGGGCGGGCGCCGGGGCGGGATCGGCGGCGGTCGCCGGGAGCGACCACGCCAGGACGGATGCCACGAGGAGTCGGTGAGCCATCCGCACGGGACGAGCATAAAGGATCGCTCGCTCGTTGACATAGGCCGATGGCTTTGCGTATGGGTGGGCCGATAAGGCCTCGGAGAAAGTGATGGAGATCAATCTCGACAAGCGCGCGGTTCGGCAAATTCGTCTCTCGGCGCAGGATGCGATCGAGGAAGGGGATACCGAGACGCTGCGCGAGGACATTCTCGAGGCGTTCAGCGAGGAGCAGGTCGAAGAGATCGAACGCCGCCTCGACTCGGGCGACTTCTACGAGTTTCTCACGGAGATGCTCGATGAGTGGTCGGGCGACGACGTGGACGAGCTCTTCGAGCTCCTCGACGCGCAGCTCGGCGACATCGGCGTCGACGTGAAGTTCGAGAAGAAGTCCCCCTCGGACGACGAGGAAGAGGAAGAAGCCCCCGAAGAATTCGACGAGGAAGACGAAGACCTCGACGAGGACGACGAGGACGAGGACGACGACGACGAGGAAGAAGAGGAAGAAGACGAAGAGCCCTGAGCTCGGGGTCGGCTCGTGCCGTCGAGACGCCCGGCCCTGCGCCGGGCGTTCGTGTTTAAGCGCCCTTCGCGCGCCTCGCAGCCCGCACGAGGCCCAGAAACGAAAACGGCCACTCCGGGGGGGAGTGACCGTCCTTCGTTGTTTCTTCGGAGCCGCGAGTCGGGCTTGAACCGACGACCTGCGCTTTACGAAAGCGCTGCTCTACCGCTGAGCTATCGCGGCACGGTGAGAGCCGCAGCATGTAGGCCGGCGCCGGAAAATCGTCAAGAGCGCTTCTTCTCTTTCTTCGCCGGACCGCTCTGCACGCTCGGCGTGCTTCGCGCTTCCTTCTTCTTGGAAGGCTTCGCGGCGTAGCCGTGGCGCGTCAGCCAGTCTTCGTCGACCGCGTTGAACATCGCGCGCAGGGTCTGCCGGGCTTGCTCGCCGTCGCCGAGCTTCACGAGCTCGACGAGCATCTCGTAGAACGGGAGCGACTCCTCCTGGCGGTCGTAGAGCTTCGCCAGGAGCTGCGGCTGCTCCTCGGGGAAGCGGCCGAACGTGTTCAGGATCAGCTCGAAGCCCACGTTCTTCGCGGCGCGGACGATGACCCGCTGGATCGCGAGATCGCCCCGGGCGAAGGCGAGGGCATCGCCGACGTGCTCCTTCTGCTTCGAGGCGAGGGCGCGGAGGGCGACGAGGTCCTCGTCCGTGTGGCGCTCCGCGGCGAGCGCGACCGCCTCCGAGACGAGGACGCGGCGCACCTCGAGCAGCGACGCGAGGAGCTCGTGCCACGCGGGGTCGTCCTTCTCGAGCGAGCCCATCACCATGGTCAGCGCCTCGAGGCCCGCGCGCTCGCGCCAGGGGACGACCTCGGTGCCGGAGCCGTGGCGGGTCGAGACCAGGCCCATCGCCTCGAGGCGGGCGAGGGCGGCCCGCAGGGTGAGGCGGTTCACGCCGAGGGCGAGGGAGAGCTCGCGCTCGGAGGGCAGGCGGGAGCCTGGCGCGATGCGTCCGGCCAGGATCTCGTTTCGCAGGCGATCCGACACCGCGTCGACGACGCTCGAGCGGGCGACCGGGGCGATTGCCGCGAGGGTGTCGGCCGGATCCGAAAGCTCGGGACTCGCGGGGGGAGGCTTCTTCATCGCTCGGCGCGAGGATACTCGGTAAAGTCCCGCTCGTGCCGATCGACTTGAGGAGCGACACCGTGACCCGCCCCACCGCTGCGATGCGCGACGCGATTTCGCGCGCCGAAGTGGGCGATGACGTCTTCGGCGAGGACCCCACCGTGCGCGCGCTCGAAGCCGAGGCGGCGCGCATCACCGGGAAGGAAGCCGCGCTTTTCGTCACTTCCGGCACCATGTCGAACCAGCTTGCGGTGGCGCTGCAGACGCGCCCCGGCGACGAGGTCATCGTGGGCGAGGGGGCACACGTCTACTTCTTCGAGTCGGGCGCCGGCGCCGCGATCTCGGGCGTGCAGTTCGCGATCGCGGGGAGCGGCGGCCTCTTCGACGTGACGGCCATGGAAGAGCGCATCCTGCCGCGCGCGCACTGGCACGCGCGGACGTCGCTCGTTTGCGTGGAGAATACACATAATCGCGCGGGCGGCCGCATCTTCCCGCAGGCGGACGCGGTCGCGGTCGCGGAGGCGGCCCGGAGGCGCGGCTTCGCGGTGCACCTCGACGGCGCGCGCATCTGGAACGCGAGCGCGGCCACCGGCGTGTCGGTCGCGGAGCTGTGCGCCCCGTTCGACACGGTGAGCGTCTGCTTCTCGAAGGGCCTCGGCGCCCCCGCCGGCTCCGCGCTCTGCGCCTCGAAGAAGCTCGTCGACGAGGCCCGGTTCTTCCGCAAGCGCTGGGGCGGCGGCATGCGCCAGAGCGGCGTCCTCGCCGCGGGCGCGCTCTTCGCGCTCGAGCACCATCGCGAGCGCCTGCGCGAGGACCACTACAAGGCGAAGAAGCTCGCCGAGCGGCTCGCGATGGCGCCCGGGGCGTCCGTCGACGTGGCCCGGGTCGAGACGAACATCGTCAACATCGATCTGGAGAAGCCGGGCGACGTGGTGGCGAAGAAGGCCGCGGAGGCGGGCGTGCTCATCAACGCGTCGGGGCCGAAGCGCCTCCGCGCGGTGCTGCACCTCGACGTGTCGACCGAGGACGCCGCGCGAGCGGCCGAGCTGCTCGCGGGAGCGATCGCGAACGCATGAAGCGCGCGCCCCTGGTGCTCCTGCTCGGGCTCGTCGCGTGCGCGCCGAATCGCGGGGAAGGCTTCGAGAGGTCCGTCAACGACGCGCGCGCGGCGTACGGCGCGGGTCGCTTCGACGAGGCCGCGCAGCGCTGGGACGACGCCGCAAAGCGCGCGAAGGTGCCGCGCGACGCGGTCTACGCGCGCTACGAGGCGGCGCTCGCGCGGGCGCGCGCCGGGGACGTGGCGGGCGGCGCGGCCGCGCTCCGCAAGATCGCCGACGAGAACGTCGAGTACTCCGCGGAGGCGGCCTACAAGGCCGCGGACCTCTCGTTCAAGGTCGATCCCGCCGCGGGCTACCGCGAGCTCGAGGCGATGGCGCTCCGCTTCCCGGACAGCCCGTACGCGCGCGTCGCCCTCGAGCGCCTCATTCGCCACGACGACGAGGCAGGGGCCGCGACCGCGATGGCGCGCCTCGACGCGTTCGCGCCGAAGGTGCAGGGCAAGTCCCTCGAGATGGACGTCGCGTACGAGCGCGCGAAGCGGCTCGAGGCGATGGGACGCCACGAGCAAGCGCGCGACTCGTTCATCGCGGTCGCGAACCAGTGGCCGTACCCGAAGGGCAACTACTTCGACGACGCGCTCTTCCGCGCGGCCGAGATCGAGGAGAAGCTGCAGCGCCCGAACGAGGCGATCGCCCTCCTCGAGCGGATGCTCCAGTACCGCGAGACGTCCGTCACGATCGGCAGCTACGAGCGGCCGCGCTACATCCCCGCGATGCTGAAGATCGCGGCGATCTACGAGGATCAGCTCCACGACCGGGGCAAGGCGCGCGACGCGTATCACCGCCTCTACACGGAGTTCAAGACGTCCACGCTCCGCGACGACGCGCTCTGGCGCGAGGCGGATCTCTGGACGAAGGACGGCGACACCGACAAGGCCTGCGCGCGCCTCGACACGCTCGTCAGCAACCTCCCCGACTCGCGCTACGTCCCGTGCGCCATCGACCGATGCAAGAGCATCGAGCGCCCGAAGGACAGCAAGGCGCCCAGGACGTGCCACGCCTACCTCCTCCGCGAGCCGGTGCGCCCCGACGATCCGAAGTAGTCGCGCTTGTCACACGGGGCGGCCGTGGTTCGATGGGAGAGCGTGCGCTCGCTCCTTCTCCTCGCCGGTCTGGTCGGCTGCCGGCCCCATGCGACGGCCATGGATGCATCCATCGAGACGACGAGCGCCCTCGACGCGGGCTCGACCGATTCGGGGCGAAGCTCGAGCCCTCGGCGGCGAATGGATGCAACGGCTCGAGCTCCCCGGCGGCGGCGTGGCCTACGTGGCCCCGCCGCTCGGGTCGACGGAGCCGCGCCCCGTCATCGTCGCGGTGCACGGCGCGATGGACCACCCGAGCTACATGTGCAGCGCCTGGCGCGTCATCGCGGACGCCCATGCCTTCGTCGTGTGCCCCGCCGGGCGGAAGGCGGGCGACGTCTACGTGTGGTCCTCCGGCGAGATGATCGACAAGGCGATCGACGCCGCGCTCACCGCCGCACGCGCGAGATTCGGCGCGCGCATGATCGACGCGTCGATGGTCTACACCGCGTTCTCGCAAGGCGCGACGATGGCGGCCGTCCCGCTCACCACGTCGAACCGTGGGCGATTCGCGCGCGCCGCGCTCGTCGAGGGCGGGTACCACACCCTCGAGAGCGGCTACGCGGCCGCGTTCAAGAAGGCCGGTGGGGAGCGTGTGCTCTACACGTGCTCGCAGGGCGGCTGCGTCGGGTCCTTTGCCGCGTCGAAGAGCGCGCTCGCGGCGGTCGGGATCCCGGTGAAGGTCGAGTCGCCGGGTCCGTACGGGCACTCGATGGTCCCCGCCGTCCGCGCCTCGCTGAACGCCGCGCTGCCGTGGCTGACGGAGGGGCTCGACGGCTGGGAGGGGTACGCTGGGGCGCCCAAGCTCGAGGCGCACTGACGGGCACCAAGGCCCGAGGTGTGTGCAGGTCTCCGACGAGCGGACCGCTTGCCAATGGCCAGCGTATCCCTATCCTGACTCGGTCCGATGAGCGCGACCGCCCAGCTTCCCCGTCCGGGAGACATGATCGCGGGCAAGTACGTGCTCGAACGGCTCCTGGGGCAGGGAGGCATGGGCGCCGTCTTTGCCGCACGGCACCTCAAGCTCGCGAAGTCGGTCGCGATCAAGATCATGCTCGCCGACGCGGGCAATCCCGAGGCCTCGCAGCGCTTCATCAACGAAGGCCGCGCCGCGGCGAACATCCAGAACGAGCACGTGGTGCGCGTCGACGACGTCGACGAGGAGATGGGCTACGCGTACATGGTCCTCGAGCTGCTCGAGGGCCAGGACCTCGCGCAGATCCTCGAGGGGTCGCCCGGCAAGCGGATCGCGCCGCACCTCGCGGTCAGCTACGTGATGCAGGGCCTCAAGGGCGTCGCGCAGGCGCATGCGCTCGGCATCGTTCACCGTGATCTGAAGCCGTCCAACCTGTTCCTCGCGAAGCGAAAAGACGGCAGCGCGGTGGTGAAGGTCCTCGACTTCGGCATCTCGAAGGCGACGGGGCAGGGCGGCCTCAACGCGGCGCCGAACGCGCTCACCTCGACGAAGGCGATGCTCGGCTCGCCGCTCTACATGTCGCCGGAGCAGCTTCGCAACGCGAAGGGCGTCGATCATCGGGCCGACATCTGGGCGATGGGCGTCATCCTCTACGAGCTCATCACCGGCGCGCTGCCCTTCATGGGCGACAACCTCGGGGAGCTCTTCGCCAACATCCTCGAGTCGGATCCGCTCCCGCTCCGCCAGCGCGCGGGCGACGCGGTGCCGCTCGGCCTGAACGACGTCGTCATGCGCTGCCTCCAGCGAAAGCCGGAGCAGCGGTTCCAGAGCGCCGCCGAGCTGATGCAGGCGCTCGCGCCCTTCGAGCATGCGGGCGTGGTCGGGATCGGCGCAGGCACGAACGTCGGTCTGGGCGCGCTGGGCGGCACGGCGTTCCTCCCCAACGCCAACCTCCAGACGGGTCAGCAGAGCGCGGCGCAACCCGTCGCGCACGCGCTGTCCGCGGCGGGGACCGGGCCGCAGCCGCAGCCGCCGATGCGCGCGGTCACGGCCAGCCAGCCGAACCTCACGCCTCCGCAGTTCGTGCAGACCACGGGCAGCGGCTGGCAGCAGGGCTCCCCCCCCATCGCAGGGCTGCCGAAGTCGAGGACGCCCCTCATCCTCGGCGTGTTCGGCGCCGTCGCGCTCATCGGCTCGATCCTCGGCATCGTGGCGTGGAAGGCCTCGACCCGTCCGAAGGAGGACCCGACCGCGGCGCACCCGCCGCCCCCCGCGTCGTCCTCGCTCGCGGGCGTCGAGCCCCCCGCGTCGACGAAGCCCGTCGATCCGCCGCCGCCCGAGAGCGCCTCCGCGCCGATGCCTGCGGTCAGCGCGCCCGCCCCCGCGCCGTTGCCGCCTCCTACGCCGGTGCATCATCCAACGGTCACGCGCCCGCAGCCGCAGCCGCAGCCCGTCGCCCAGCCGGTTCCGGCGCCGCAGCCGAAGCCTCAGACCAAGCCTGGTCAGCCGTCGCTCGAAGGCAACCGCTGATCTCGCTCGTCGAATCGAGTGGTGTATAAAGGTGCCGATGAGGGCACTTAGGGCGGTCTGCGCGGCCGCTATCTTCGCGGGGGTCACGCTGTCGGCGCCGCTCGCGTGGGCCGACACGAGCACGGCGGAGACGCTCTTCCAGGAGGGCCTCGCCGCGATGAAGCGGAGCGACTTCACGATCGCGTGCGAGGCGTTCGACAAGAGCAACAAGCAGGACCCTTCTCCGGGTACGCAGATCAACCTCGCCATCTGCTACGAGAAGCAGAAGAAGTGGGCGAGCGCGTGGACCTGGTATCGCTCCGCGGCCGGCCTCGCGCAGCAGCGCAGCCAGGCCGCGCGCGAGCAGAGCGCCAACGACTCCGCCAAGCGGATCGAGCCCCAGCTGCATCACGTCACCATCTCGATCAAGAACCCGCCCGCGGACACGATCGTGAAGCGAGACGGCAACGAGATCACCGTCTCGCTCGGCGGCAAGGACGTCGCGCTGCCGTTCGATCCGGGCGATCACGTCATCGAGGTGAAGGCGCCCGGCAAGAAGCCCGTCACGAAGAGCATCGTCACGCCGGACACGCCGGCGCCGAACACGGCGCCCGAGGTGATCGACATCCCGCTCGAGGACGCACCCGTCGACCCGAACGCGAACGTCGAGACGCAGGGCCCGGGCACCAAGACGACGATCATCCGCACCGAGAGCGACGGCAGCGGCCAGCGACTCCTCGGCCTCATCGTCGGCGGCGCGGGCGTCCTCACCGGCCTCGCGTCCATCGGCGTCTTCCTGCTGGCCAACAAGGAGGCGAACGAGCGCGACGAGCAGCGCGCCGTCTTCAACGACACGACGAAATCCGCGACGGAGCGCAACAACGCGGGCGTCTCCGCCAACTCCCACAACGACGCCGCCAACAACGACCAGCTCATCGCGATCATCCTCGTGAGCGGCGCCGCGGTCATGGTCGGTCTGGGCGCGTTCTTCTTCTTCACCGCCCCGAAGGCGAAGGACAAGGCGGCCCACACCAAGATCCTCCCGACCCCGATCGCGGGCCCGAATTTCCAGGGTCTGGGCGTCGTCGGCACGTTCTGACCACTTTTTTCGGAACCGTTCGGTGGTCGGTACGTACAGTACCGGCATGACGCCGGAACGGAGCTTGGTGGTGGGTATGGCGGTCGTGGCCCTCACGGTCACGGCCCTGGGATGTGACGACAAGAAGACCAGCCTCGCGCCCGCCGCGAGCTCGCTCGCCCCCTCTACCCCGCCGCCTCCGGGCGCGACGACGATGAAGTTCGCGATCGACAGCGCGAGCAAGACGTCGCTCGAGATGGAGGCGCCGAAGGAGAAGATCAAGGCCACCTCCACGGGCGGCACGGGCTCGCTCGACGTCGACCTGAAGAAGATCGAGAGCTCGCGTGGCGAGGTGAAGATGGATCTCACGACGCTGACCACGAACACCTTCGAGAACAACCCGAAGGACAACGCCGCGCAGACCACGCACGCCCGCACCTGGCTCGAGGTCGCGGATGGCGAGTCGGGCAAGCTCGACGAGGCGGTGAAGGCGACGAATCGCTATGCCGTCTACGCCATCCGCTCGATCGAGAACCCGAGCGCGAGCGACGTCACGAAGCTGCCGGCGACGAAAGAGGACGGCGATGACGTGCGCACCGTCGTCATGCGGACGAAGGGCGAGCTTCTCATCCACCAGCACAAGGTCGAGCGCGAGGCCGAGGTGGAGGTGAAGTTTCACTACCCGGTGGGTGGTGATGCGACCAAGCCGATGTGGATGGGGATCAAGACGAAGACGCCCTTCCACGTCGTCCTCGCCGAGCACGACGTGAAGCCGCGCGACGGCTTCGGCAAGATCGCGAAACAGTCCTTCAACCTTCTCGGGACGAAGGTCGCAGACAACGCGGAAATTACGCTCGATTTACGTGCCAAGGCGCAACCGTGATAGCGTCTTCCGCGTATTCGCAAGAGAACGATCCAAGAGGAGCGAGAGACCATGGCCGTGAACCTGTCCGTTGAGAAGATTGCGGGAGCGCTTGCCGTTCTCGGAACGAGCATCGCCATCTCCGCGTGTGGCGGAGAGGCAAAGCCCGCGAACGCGCCGGTCAATTCGACCGAGACCGCGGCTCCTGCGGCGCCCGCCGCGCCCGACGCAAAGAACGCCGCGGACACCTCCGCGGCCTCCGGCGCGAACGCGAACGCGACGCCGACCCCGGCTCCGCCGGCGGCCCCCGCGACGCCCGCGGCGGCCCCGGAAGGGACCAAGCCGGCCGACGCGAAGGCGGACAAGGACTCGGCGTCGAAGACGGCCGAGCCCGCGAAGAAGAAGGAAGAGCCGAAGAAGGCGGCCGCTCCGGCGGCAGCCACGCCGAAGAAGGCGCCGGGCGGCGCGGCGGCATGCGGCGCGGGCACCTGCGCCGCGAAGAAGTAACCCTTCGCGAACGTGATCAACGGCGTCGGCTTGGGTCTGCGCTGGGAGCTCCTCGACGAGCTCCTCGAGGCCAAGCCGGCGCTTTCGTTCGTCGAGATCTCGCCCGAGAACTACATGGGGCGGGGAGGGTACGTGGACGACGCGCTCGATCGCGTCGCCGCCCTCTACCCCATCGTGACGCACGGCCTGACGATGAGCGTCGGCGGGACCGACCCGCTGCGCGAGGACTACCTCGTCGGCCTCCGAGACTTCATCACGCGCGTGAAGAGCCCGTGGCACTCGGATCACCTCTGCTTCAGCACCGCCGGCGGCGTGATGCTGCACGATCTCCTCCCGGTCGCGTTCCAGGAAGGCGAGGTCGGGCGCATCGCGGACCGCATCAAGCGCGTGGAGGACGTGCTCGGCGTCCCCTTCGCGATCGAGAACGTGAGCTCGTACCTGCATCCGGGCGAGCGCGACATGGGCGAGGCGGAGTTCCTCGCGCGCGTCTGCGAGGCGGCCGACTGCGGGCTCATGCTCGACGTGAACAACGCGTACGTGAACGCGACGAACTTCGGCTTCGATGTCGACGAATGGATGGCGACCGCTCCGCTCCATCGCGTGGTGCAGCTGCACATCGCCGGGCACGACTGGGTCGACGAGGACGGCGAGCGCCTCATCATCGACACGCACGCCGCCGACGTCGACGCCCCCGTGCTCGCGCTCCTCGAGCGCGTGCTCGCGAAGACGGGCCCGAAGCCCGTGCTGCTCGAGCGGGATCAACGGATCCCGCCGCTCCCCGTGCTGCTCGACGAGGTGCGGGCCCTCGAGGCGATCCATGCGCGAGCGACGGCATGACGACGGCGCGGGTCCAGCAGCTCATCGCACGCGCCTGCTTCGGCAAGGACCCGCCGAGCGACGAGGAGCTCGCGGCGGCGCACCTGCCTCCGAAGCGCGTCGCGATCTACCGGCGCCTGCTCCGGCACAACGTCACCGGCGTGATCGAGACGATGCTCGCGAAGACGAAGGAGCGCCTCGAGGCGCGGGCGCCCGGCGAGTGGGAGCGCGCCATCGATGCGTTCCTCGACGAGGTCGGCCCGCGCACGCCCCATCTGCGCGACGTCCCGAGCGAGTTCCTCGCGTTCATCGCGCCGCGCTGGCGAAGCGTCCCGGAGGCCGGCGTCCCGCGGTGGCTCGCCGATCACGCCGAGCTCGAGCTCCTCGACTTCACGATCAGCGTCGCGCCCCGTCCCCTGCCGCCGCCGCCCCTCGCGGACGTCACGGCCGAGCGTGCACTGGTCTTCGCCGAGCCGAAGGCGCTCATCCGCCTCGCGTGGGCCGTGAATGCCATGAAGGACGAGGTGGCGACCGCGGAGCCGGAGGAGCGGCCCGTCGCCATCCTGGTCTACCGGGACGCGGAGCACTGCTCGCGCTTTCTCGAGCTGACGCCGCTCGCCGCGGCCATCGTCGAGCGGCTCTTTGCGGGCGAGCCTCTCGGGCGAGCGCTCACGAGTGCTTGTGCGGTGCTCGACCAGGACGTCCTCGACGGCACGGCGCGGCTCCTCGCCGACCTCGGTGAGCGCGGCGTCCTGATCGGTGCGCGGGATGCGTGAGCCGTCGGGCACGCCTCGACGAGCGCGACGGAGTCCGCCTACTTGAAGTCGGCGTGACCGACGATGAGGACGGCGGCCACGCAGGGCACGCCGGGCAGGCCGACGAGCGCGTGCTCCGAGCCGTCCTCGCGGGTGGTCTCTTCGCCACGCCAGGCCGCGAGCTTCGACTCGGGCTCCACGAAGCCGCCATCGAGGACGACCATCGTCTCGCGGCCGCGATGCACGTGGTCGGGAAATCGCGCCCCCGGCTGCACCTTCACGAAGGTGGCGATCACGTCGCCGAGGCCCTCGCCGGCCTTCACGGGAAGGAGCTCGGTGCCCTCGACGAGGAACGGCTTCCAGGCGTCGGGCGACTCGATCTTCGCGAGGAGGTGCTCCGCCTTCTCGGTGGGGATGGCGAAGAGCCGCGCGATGCGGTCGACGAAGACGCCGTATTTTCCGGGCCGTGCGCGCGAGGCGAGGAGCCGCTCGCGGAGGCTGGCGGACGGCTCGGACGCGTCGGAGGCGGCCACGGACGCGAGCGCGTCGAGACCGCTTTCCCCCGGCTTCTTCGAGTCGTTCACGTTGCTCATGGAAGGATACACCGGAAAGTCAGCTCGGTCCCCGGTTCGCGCTAGGCTCGAGGGGCTTTGGGGCTCCGGTGGCAAGAGACGGCGCTGGGCGCGCTTTTTGCGCTCGCGAGCGCAGGGCTCGCGGGCTGCAAGGGCAAGATCGAGAAGGCGGAGGCCGCGATCGCTCCGAGAGAGTCTGCGGTCGTGGATGCGGGCGCCGCGAAGCCGGCGTGCCCGGCGCCCGAGCCCGCGAAGATCGCGCCTTTCGAGGTGGAGAAGAAGATCATCACGGCCGACGTCCCGAAGTTCGTGGACCCGAGCGGCTCACTCGCGCCGTTCGAGGACAAGATCCTCGCGCTGTCACGTGGTACGTCCCAGGCCCCTATCCGGATCGGTTTCTACGGCGATAGCAATTTGACGTCGGACTTCATGACCGGACACCTCCGCCGATCGCTCCAGGCGCGGTTCGGTGACGCGGGCCACGGGTTCGTCGCCATGGCTCGGCCGTGGGCCTGGTACTCGCACGAGGACGTTCATCACCACGGCACGTGGCCGCTCTTCCACCAGTTCGACTGCACGACCGATCCGGTGGTCGGCCACCGCTACGGGTTCGCGAACATGGCCAGCGAGAGCGCGAAGCCCGGCGCGGCGGCGTGGGTGGCCACCGCGGATGGGGACGCCAAGGTCGGCCGCAGCGCGAGCCGCTTCGAGGTGTATTTCCTGAAGCAGCCGAAGGGCGGGACGTTCGACATCCTCCTCGACGGCAAGCCGGTGAAGACGGTCGTCACCGCGGCGCCGGACTTCGCGGCCGGGTTCGAGACGGTCGAGGCGCCCGACGGCACGCACGAGGTGAAGTGCATCGTGAAGGGCGACTACAGCGTCCGCCTCTACGGCACGACCCTCGAGCGCGACGTGGTGGAGCCGGGGATGAACGGCGGCATCGTCGTCGACTCGCTCGGCGCGGGCGCGCTGAACTTCCAGCGCTTCATGCTGACGGAGCCCGTGATCCGGAAGGCCCAGCTCGAGCGCCGGAAATACGACGTCGTCTTCGTATGGCTCGGCATGAATTCGATGTGGCTCGAGCCGAACAAAGGCTGGGCGACCGACACCGTGAAGACGCTGCGCGAGGCGTTGCCGGGGGTGCCGGTCGTGCTCGTCGCCCCGCCCGACTCGGAGAAGCCGGGATCGACGAAGACGGATCCGCGCATCGTGTCGATCGTGAAGCAGCTCGCCACCGTGGCGGAGGAGCAGAAGGCCGCCTTCTGGGACCTCCGCGCGGCGATGGGCGGCGACGGCGCCTTCCTCGAGTTCATGAAGTACGGGCTCGGGGCCACCGATCGCGTCCACCTCTCGCGGGAGGGCAACGTCCTCCTCGGACAGCGGCTCCTCGCGGCGCTCTTCGAGGACATCCGCGCCCGGCTGGCCGCGAGTCCGGCGGCGGGATGCGGGACGCCGTGAAGCGTGTCACAATGTGGGCATGCGTTCGCGGACCCTGGCGGTCATTCTGGCTCTGGCATCGGTAGGGGGCGCGGCGGCCCTCGTCACGTCGCACGCGGTGGCAGCGGAGTCCTACAAGACGAAGGGCACCGTGCAGTCCTTCGGCAAGGACCGCAAATACGTGAACATCGCCCACGAAGACATCCCTGGCTACATGATGGCCATGACGATGAGCTTCGAGCCGCGGAGCCCGAGCCAGCTCGACGGCCTCAACGCCGGCGACAAGGTGAAGCTCACGTTCACCGTCGACGGCAACAAGCGCTGGATCGATTCGATCACGAAGGAGTGAAGCCGCTTCGAGCGGTAGCACGAACATTAGAAGTCGTGCCACCGATTTGTGTTACGAATGGTTTGTTTCGTGCTACGAATGCCTCGCCGCCGGGTCGCTCGTGTTTCCTGACAGGGTTACGTCGAGCGACTCCGGTCTGGCACCCCTTTGCGGTCCATCGCATAGAATGGCGCCCATGCGAGCCTGGTACCTGGTCGCGCTCTTCGCGGTCGCCTGCAGCGGGGACGACACGGACGAGGACTCCTGCGCGCCCGACGACGCGGATGGGATCGTCGGCGTCGACATCACGGTCGCCCTGACCGTGGACGACACGGTGTTCGCTCCCGCGATCGTGAAGACGCAGAACTCGTCGGTCGTCACGCTGACGCTCACGAACCAGGGGACGCGCCCGCACGGCTTCGCCATCGACTGCCTGGAGACGCCGAACTCGCGCGGCTGTCCCGCGCGTTCGTGCTTCCCCGCCGAGGCGACGGTGCCCGCCATCGCGCCCGGCGCGAGCGTGACCGTGAAGTTCACCAGTCCCGCCGTCGAGGGGATCTACACGTATCGCTCCACCGCGGACGGCGACGCCGCGCTGGGGACCGGGCAGTTCATCCTCCAGTGAAGCGCGCGTGCCTCGCCGTGGTCCTCGCGGCGAGCACTTGGTCGCGGCTCGCGCACGCGGACCCTCCGAGCACGACCACGGAGCAGGACGAGGACTACGTCACCGTCAAAGGCGATGTCTGGGGCTCGCCGCGCGGCGTGAGCGACGTGCGCATCAAGCGTGAGCTCCTCGACGCGTCTCCGCGCCAGCAGACGAGCGAGATGCTCTCCGCAGCGCCGGGCTTCTTCGTCGATCACGAGGACGGGGAGGGACTCGGGAACGACGTGTTCCTTCGCGGCTTCGATCTCTCGCACGGCGGCGGCATCGAGATGCGGCTCGGCGCCATTCCCATCAATATCCCGGTTCATATCCAGGGCCAGGGGTACGTGGACGCCAATTTCATCATTCCCGAGGTGGTGCGCTCCATCCGCGTGCTGCAAGGCCCTTATGACCCGCGCCAGGGCGACGCCGCGATCGTGGGGAGTGCCTATTTCGATATCGGGGTCATCGAGCGTGGATATCGATTGAAGACGAGCGCCGGCTCCTTCAATCAAGGCCGCGTGGTGGCCATCGCCGCGCCGAAGGACCTCGACTCGGAGACCTTCGCGGCGGTGGCGCTCCGACACTCGGACGGGTTCGGCCCTTCACGGCGCTCGGACTCGGCCTCCGCGATGGCGCAGTATGCCGTGGACCTCTCCCCGAACGACCGCGTGAAGCTGACCGCGACCGCGTACGGCACGAGGGCGGAGCTGGCCGGCGTCGTGCGCCGTGACGACGTCGACGCGCGGCGCATCGCGTTCGATGGCCGATATCCCACGCTCGCGAACGGACAGGGGGTCGGCACGGCGCGTGTCATCGTCGGCGCCGACTACGATCATCAGGCCGCCTCCGGCGCGCACATCGAGGTCGCGCCGTGGGCGATGTGGACGAGCTTTCGCGCGCGCCAGAACTACACGGGCAACCTCGAGATCGGCGCGCAGAACCCGGCGCGGTTCGGGCTCGGCGATCTCTACGAGACGCGCAACCTCGAGGGCGCGGCCGGCTTCAGCGCGCGCTACCACGCGCCCCCGCGCCCGCTCGGAGGGTGGGGCTCGATCGCGATCGAGCCAGGAGTTTCCCTGCGCGCGGGCCAGACGGGGCAGGGGAAGGCTCTCCTCCGGAGCGACACGCTCGCGGTGTGGGATCGGCGCTTCGAGGCTCGGGTGGAGACGCTCGACGCCGGCGCCTGGATCGATCTCGACGCGCACCTCTGGCGGCGGCTCCGCGTCTCGGTCGGGCCCCGCGCCGACGTGCTCAGCGTGGCGACCGACGATCGCCTCCGGCCGGATCGCAGCTCCACCGCCGTCGTGGCCGGCCCACGCGCGACCCTCGCGTACGAGCGGTGGCCGGAGCTCGTCCCCGTCGTCTCGTATGGCGAAGGCTTTCGCTCGCTCGACGTCGATCGCCTGCCGGACGGGAAGCAGCCGTACTCGAAGGTGCGCTCGGGCGAGATCGGGCTCCGGTCCTCCACGCTGCACGACCGCTTCGTGGCGACCGTCGCCGCCTTCGAGACGTACGTGGAGAACGAGCTCGTCTTCGAGGCCCAGTCGGGCGGGCTCGAGACGCAGAAGGCGAGCGTCCGGCGCGGCGTCGTCACCTCGCTCCTGGCGCGCCCGGCCGGCTGGCTGCTCGTGTCGTCCGCCTTCTCGGTGACGCGCGGCGAGTTCACCACCCTCGCGCCGGGGATCTCGCACTACGTGCCGAGCATCCCGTCCGTGCTCTTCCGCACGGACGCGACCGCGCGCGGCGTCATCGCGCGCTGGCCCGGCCACGTGGTGACCGGCCGCGCGGGCGTCGGGTACACGCTCCTCGGCGGACGCCATCTCACGGACGACGTCATCGGCCAGACGCAGAACATCCTCAACGCGAGCGCCGGCGCGCGCATGGGCAACCTCGAGCTCGGGCTCGACGCGTACAACGTGCTCGGGCTCGAGTACCCCGACGAGGAGCAGCTCTACGCCTCGAACTGGACGACCGGGCCACGCGCCACGGTGACCAGCCAGGCGCGTGCGTCGATCGCGCGCCACCTCGCCGCCGCGCCACCGCGCACCATCCTGGGGTCGCTGACGGTCTACTTCTGAAGTAGAGTCGCTCGCATGAAGGACAGCCTGGTCCGCTTCGGCGTGGCGATGGAGAGCTCCCTCCTCGAGGAGCTGGACAAGTTGGTCGACGAGCGCGGCAGCACGCGCTCGGAGATGCTGCGCGACCTCGTGCGCGCGGAGGTCACCAAGTCCCGCGTGAAGGCCGGCGCCAACGCGGTCGCGTCGCTCACGCTGGTCTACGATCACCACGTCCGGGACCTCACGGAGCGCCTCACCGAGTTCCAGCACGAGCTCGGCGAGAAGGTGAACTCGGCCCTGCACGTTCACCTCGACCACGACTACTGCCTCGAGGTCATCGTGCTCAAGGGCCCCGCCGATCAGCTCCGCGCCGCGGGCGACAAGCTCCTCGCGATCCGCGGCGTGAAGCACGGCGGCATGGAGCTCATCGCGGTCGAGGCCACCGCGAAGCCGACGGCCCACGCGCATGCGCACACACACGACGGCGTCACGCACGTGCATGCCCACGACCACGACCACGACCACGACCATGATCATGATCATGACCATCATCACCATCACGACGACGCGCCGCCGAAGAAGGCGAAGGCCAAGAAGGTCAAACCGAAGAAGCGTTGACGGGACATCGTGCGGCGAATGCCGAAGCTGAAGCCGCACGCCCCGTTCGCCGTCAGAAGAAGTCCTGAACGATCCACAGACGGCCGCGCGCGTCGGTCGCGAATCCGCACGCGACGCCCGAATATCGGGTGTTCGTCATGTTGAGGTAGTGGCCATGCGCCGAATATGGCTCGCCGGGGCCTTCGCGAAACATGCTCTCGAGGCATTCGGACAGGGAGCGTTCGGGGGACGACGCGTCCCAGGCGGGGCACTCGTTCTGCGCTCCAGCGCCGGCGCAGAGCCCGAAGCCGCCGTGCGCCTTGCCGCTCCTCGAGTCCGCCATCGCCTCCGCGTCGGCGCACGCCTCCTGATCCGGACGTCGGACGAGGGGCTTCAAGTTGAGCCTCGCGCGGTAGCCGTTGGTCTTCGTCACGCACTGGTCGCGCGCGGTCGCGAATCGATCCGTGCTGGGGCTCGGCGCGGGAGCGGGCGGGCTGGAGGGCGGTGGAGCCGGCGCCGGAGCGGGAGGAACGTAGCCCGGCGGCGGCGGGTAATAGCCGGGCGGCGGCGGGGAATAGCCGGGCGGCGGCGGGGAATAGCCGGGCGGCGGCCCGTAGGCGCCGACGGGGGCGCTCGGCGGTGGGGGATCGGCGCGGTGGCACGAGGCGAGAGCCACGAGCCCGGCGACGCTGAGGAGCCGACAAACGTGCACGACGCCATCGTATCAGGGGCCTCGGCGCGTCTCGCGAGAGGTCGAACGAGCGAGGACGATCGCCCATCGGGCCCACGTCCGCTCGGATCACAGGGAGGTCGGATCGATTTGATCCGAGCTGCGGGCGGCCGCACCCGACCCATCGCGTGCCGCGAAATCCTGGCAATGTCGAGCGCGATCGTGGCGGTACATCGATTGCAGTGGGAGCTCTCGTGCGCTCGCTCATGCTCGCCGGTTGCCTCGCCCTCGTCACCTGCTTCGGCCTCGTCGCTTGCTCCACGCCCGCCGGCGGCCTTCCGTCGTCGGACGAGGCGGCCGTGAAGGACTCGCGGAAGAAGGAGAGCAGGGGCGAGCCAGGAGAGGGAGCCGGCGAAGACGACGACACGTCGCTCGAAGACGAGGCCGGCGGCGCGCCGGTCGTCGACGTGGACGGCAAGGTCTCGTTCTACCAGCAGACCCCGATCGCGATCTTCCAGCTGGGCGCGGCCGAGGTGAGCGGGACGTTCGAGAGCACGCCCGTCTGCGTGTCGGGCGACATCACGGTGTCGAACGGGGTCGTGAAGAACGAAGGCCACGACCTCTTCGCGACCACGACCTCGCCCGACTCGTTCACGATCAAGGCCATGCGGGGATCGGGCGCGGAGATGAAGCTGCACGAGGTCGCGCGCTTCCAGAAGGCGCTCCTCGACACGCCGACGCGCGTGGCCGGCGTCGCGGAGGAGCAGCACGGCGGAAACGCCTTCGTGCTCGAGAACGGCGTGAAGACGTCCGAGGACCCCTCCTGCGGGACGCGCTTCGCGGCCGGCGTCGCGTCGGCGCGCTTCTTCGCGGTCGGCTTCCGGATCGAGTTCGCCCGCCCGGAGGACAAGGCGGCCTACGTCGCCCAGTTCAAGGACGTCACCGCCGTCGCGAACGCGGACCCCGCGCTCACCGACTTCTTCACCCAGCACCCGGCGAAGATCAGCACGCACGTCCTCGTCTCGTCCGGCCAGGTGGCGACGATTCGCCCCCACGTCGACGGCGCGAGCTGCTCGACGAAGGACCTCGCCGGCTGCGAGCGCACGTTCCACGACTTCGCGGATCTCGCCACCGCGTGGCCGACCCTCGAGGGCGTCGACCAGAGCGTGGACGACCTGACCGCGCCCGGCGCGAGCCTGGGCATCTACGACATGCTCGTCGGCAACTACGCCGATCTCTGAGCGGCCGGGCCCCTCGCCGCCTACCATTCGCCTCGTGGACTGGAACGACCTCAAGGTCCTGCAGGCGCTCTCGCGCGGAGGCTCCGTCGCGTCGGCGGCGCGCCTCCTCTCCGTCGACGCCTCCACCGTGTCGCGGAAGCTCGCCGCGCTCGAGGACGCGGTCGGCGCGCGCCTCGTCATCCGCTCCGGACGGGAGCTGCAGTGGACGCCCGAGGGGCGGCTCGCGCTCGCGACTGCCGAGCGCGTCGACGAGCAGGTCACGGAGCTCGGGCGGAGCGTCCACGCGGCGAAGACGGGCGTGACCGGCAAGGTGACGGTCTCGTGCACGCCGGCGACGCTGGTCCTGCTGTCGGCGATCGTCGGGATGGCGCGCGAGCGCTTTCCGGAGCTCGTCGTCGAGCTCAGCGGACAGATCACTCCGGCCAACCTCGCGAAGGGAGAGGCAGACATCGCGCTCCGCGCGTTCAAGCCCGACGCGCCCGATCTCGTCGCGCGCCGCGGCGTGGACGTCGGGTGGTACGTCATCGCCGCGGCCTCGTACGCGCACGCGAAGGGTCTACCGAAGACCGAGGAGGAGCTCAGAGACCATCCGGTGATCCTCTACGGCAGCGCGCTCCGCGACATCGCGGGGCCACGGTGGCTCGAGGACCGGAGCACCGCGAACCCGCGGACGCTCCGCCTCGACACCCCCGATGCCGTCGCCTACGCGGCCGTGTCCGGCGTCGGGATCGGGGTCGTGCCCTATCCCCTGATCCATGGCCGCTCCGATCTCGTCCGCGTGTTCGAGGACGCGGTCGCGTGGGCGCACCTCTCGATCGTGTACCACGCGTCGCAGCGCGAGGCGGGGCGCATCCGCGCCGTGATCGATCTCCTCGTGGAGCACTTCGCGCGGGAGGGGCACTGCTACTCGGGTAAGTCCGCCACGCGTTGATCGCGGCGGCTCAGGGCTCGACGGCGAAGCTCTGCACGAACGACACGCGCGGCGGCGCCTGCACCCCGCTCTCGGTCATCGCCCTCCTCAGGTCGTCCGAGCTCGTGAACCGGCGCAACGTGTCCACGTCCTCCGCCTGGAGGACGATGATCACCTCGCTCGGATCGTCCTTCGCGCGCGCGATGGCGTGTCCGATGATGCCCGCGTTCGCGCGTGCCGCGGCGCGCGCGTCGAAGCCACGCTTCCAGGCGTCGAACTCCGAGACATGGGCGCGCACGAACGCGGCTGCGACGGGCCGGTCGCGCACGGTGAGGTCCTCGACCGGGACGGCGAGGGTGGTGACCGGCGGCGCGAGCACGCCCCCGCGCTCCATCAAGGCGCGTCGCTCGGGCTGGGCGAAGAACGTCTCGAGCGCCTCGAAGCTGCCGCTCGCGAGGCATACCGTGACCGCGTTCGAGGCGTCGGCCGAGCGACTCACGCGGGCCGAGAGGATCCCGGCGCTGCGCCGTCCGGCGGCGTAGGACTCGAAGGTCTGCTTCCACGTATCGAAGGCGGCGACCTCGTGCTCGAGGATGGCCATGGCGGCTGGGGCGGTGGCGTTGGGGCGGGGCGTGATCTGCATGGGCTCTCCTTGGGTCGTGACGTGGCTCGTGGCGCGGGGAGGGACGGGCGTGGTCGAGGCGCACGCGGACAAGACGAGTCCCGCGAGGCTCGCCGCCCTCGTTCGATGGTTCATGTGGTTTCCCCGTAAGCGCGGGCGCAGGATGGCGCCTCGCGACGACGAAGCTCACCCTACGACGCGGCTGCGCCGCACGAAACCCGAGTCTCTGCACGGCTGGCGTGCATGAATCCCGGCGAGCGCTCAGGGGCGGCGGTCGCAGATCAGGTCGTCGATCGCGATCGTCCAGGGCGAGGTGGCGGTCTTGTTCAGACCAAGCCCGATCTTCACCGCGCTGTAGGCATCGGTCGGGAACGCCCCGCTGCCGATGGTCGCCGTCGTGACCGGCCCACCGCCGACGCTGATCTCGAACGATCCCCCTCCAGTGCCGTTGGAGGAGACCGTGATGTTGATGGGCGTCCACTGCTTGAGAGTCGCTGTTCCCGTGACGGAGAGGTTCTGGAAGACGCTGTTCGGGCCGATCGCGTACGCGTCCAGCCCGCCCGAGGCGAGCAGGCGGACCTCGACGCGCCGGCCGCCGTCGGGCGAGCGAGCCTCGAAGAGCGTGGCGAACAGGCCCGCCATCGACACCAGTTGGAGCGGCTGAACCCGAAACGAACAGGAGAAGCCCGCCGACCCCGCCGACGCGCTCGTCAGCGTTCCGGCGAGCGCTGGACCGTTGGTCGACGCAGTGAGCTCGAGCGAGCGCGTCGGCGTGACCTTCGCCATACCCGACGTGAGGCTCCATCCGCCGCCCGCCGTCGCGCCATCATCGAAGTCGTGACAGAGATCGTGCGGGGCGCGGCAAGGGCCCGCGTCCCCTTCCTCGGAGACCTCCGCGTCGGCGGGACCCGCGCCTCCATCGGGCAGGCCACCATCCGATCCGCTGGGGGTCGCTCGAGACTCACCTTGGTCGGCGCCGAAGGATCCACACGCCGCGACGGTTACGAAGAGCAGAGCGACCGAGAACACCTGAGCGTGATGGGGCAGCCGCATCCGTTCTGGCAGTGTCACACACGCGCCGCGCGAGTGCCAGGGGTCGCGGTCCGCGGCTCGGCCCGCTCATCGCGCCTCGACGCTGAAGATCGCGGGGCTCGCCCCGGTGGGGGTCCCCTTCACGAAGTCGAGGCCCAGTCGCTCGAACATCGGCGGGCAGTCCGAGTCCGTCTCGGCGGCCATGCATCCCGGCACGGTGCCGGCTGCGTTGTCGTCGAGGTTCGAGCCCGTGTAGAGAGCCTTCCCGTCGACCACGATCTTGCTCGTCGCCGGGTGAAAGCCGGAGAGCGATACCCGCGGTCGGTTCGGGCGCGCACAGGTGAAGCCGCCCGTCCCCACTGCACCCGCGCAGCCCGTACTGCCGATGTGCGCATAGAAGGGATCCATGGCCTTCACTCCGCCATCGCCGAGCTCGAGCGTCTTGTTCGAGCGAAACTCGAACGAGAGGTGAAGGAAGCCGTTGGCCCATGTCCACTGCAGCTTGCTCGCCGGTAGCGGCGGCGCGGCCGTCTCGACGTTCACGTGGTTCAGCGGTTGCGGCATCCCCACCGTGAAACGAACGCCGTCGTAGTCGCCCGCGGGGGCCGTCCCGGTGATCACGTCGTTGGTGCCGTCCGTGCCGGAGGTGCACGTGCCGGTGTGGTCTTCGAAATCGAGGAGCCCGACGGACGGGTTCTGCCACTCGTTCGTCGCGAGCGCGAAGGGGACCTCCTCGCCCGATCCCGCGCGGACGAGTACGATGTCGTGGATGAAGAAGCGGAGGTCGCCCGCGGAGACGGTGGCGCTCGTGGTCCCGAACCCCGCGTAGGTGCGGCCACACGAGAAGGGCTCCGCTCCGACGCGTCCCTCGAAATGGAGCTCGAAGGACGTGGTCCCGGCCCCGCCGTCGCTCGCGGCGGCATCGACGATCGCGCCCGCCTCGCTCACGGACGGGGGTGCGTCGGATGACGCATCGGCGGCCTCGCTCCGTCCCCCCGTATCCTCGTCGCAGGCCGTCACGAGGATGGCGGGCGCGAGGGCCGCGGAGAGCGTCGCGAGGAGAAGGTGTCGGGTCGTCATGCTCATGTCGTGCTTCCTTTCGAAGCTCACAGCTCCACCGTCACGTCCAGGGCGTCGAGATACGCCCACCGATCCCGGATATAGAGCGCGTCGCGAAAGAACGTGAACCATACCTCCGCCTGGAGACCGACGCTCCACCGCGGCTCGCTCGTCCTCGGCGTCAAGTACCATCGCAGACCGGCGCCGGCCGTGACGGTCGAGAGGGAGGAGAGCTCGCGATCGCCCGTCCGGTAGCTCGGCGCCACGACTCCGCCTGGGGTGATGTCCGCCGTGTAAGCTCGCCGCCAGAAGTCGACGCTCGACTGCACGTGCCCGCGCATCCGGCCCGACAGATCGAGTCGAGGGGCGAGATCGTGGATGACGCGCAGGTCGGTCGTCGTCGCTCGCAGGCCCCAGTCATCGGCGTAGAGGCGCTCGCTGGCCACGAACGTCGTCCGAGCGAGGCGGCGAGCGAAGCGAAAGGAGAGCGCGAAGCGCTGTCGGAGATCCGGCACGCGCTCTGCCATTCGACCAGGGAGGCGCGCCTCGTTCACGATCGCGAACGAGGCCCCTGGCTGGATTCGCGGCGCGATCTCGCGCGCGAACAGGGGCAAGTAGCGGTACGGCTTCGACTGATCGCCGAGCTCGAAGAGGCCATTCGCGGTGATGGACAGCGTCGTCATCTCGTCGAGCACGAGCTCCACGCCTGCGGAGATCGTGTGACGTGCCAGCTCGAGGGCGTAGATGGAGAAGGGGGTCCCCTTCCGCCCCGCGGTCTCGTGCGCGTAGGCGTAGCCGAGCATCGGGGTGACCGTCTTGTCGCGCACCTCCATCGAGCCCACGAGCCCGCCCGACATGGCGCGGTAGTCAGGCTCGCTCGACACTGCCCCGCTCGCCTCGACCGAGACGCGGCTCGGCTTGTATCGCGCGGCGAGCGTCCCCGCGTGGCGGACCTCGCTCCACCTGCTGCTCGCCGTCGACACGATGTCGACGGACGCCCCGGAGACGAAATCGACGAGGTAGCTCCCGTTCGCAGACCATCCACGGAGCGGATCGGCGACGCCGGCGCGAAGCGAGCTCGTGACCACCTGGACGGCGTTGGTGTCCTGATAGACCGCGAGCTCGGCGGCCGCCTTCTCGTCGATGGCGGAGAGCGGCGTCGCGCCCCTCGCGACGGGTGCCGCGGCGAAGGTCGCGAGCGCGACGAGCAGCGGCGTGAGGCGCCGGCGGGTCAGTTGCATCCGCACCCGCTCGACGCTTCCATGCCGCCGCCCGCGGCTCCCTCGTGGACCGCTGACACGTGATCGCGCGCCGGGCTCGCGCCGTGATCCGGGGCCATCGTCGGATGAGCCAGGCGCCCGCGTCGATACGCCGGCACGCTCGTGCACGAGAGCGTCGCGAGGCTCGCGACGACGAGGAGCCATCTCACCATGTCTCTCCGGGGAGGGGGATCGGGCCGAAGACATCGGAGGTGCACGCGGACGCATCGACACTCCCCGATGCCCACGTCACGAGGCAGCGGTCGCCCGCGCTGCCCTCTGGTAGGCGAATGCCCCCGATGTGCCGCTCGCGCCCGCGGGCCTTCGACACCACGAGCCAGCGCTCCACGCCTTCTCCGCGACGCGTGAACACCTCGCTGAGCCGTTCGGGCTCGAGGGAGACGATCGAACGGAACGTCTCGTGAATCTCCTCGGGCGTGGTGTCCCCGTCGCCGACGGACGTGCGGCCGTCCGCGCGGAGCCCGCGCTTGCCGTAGATCCGAAGGTTGCGCGCCGAGCTGCCGTGGCAGTCGAGCGTCCCGCAGTTCGGCTCCAGCACCGAGCTGACCACTGCGAACGAGTCCTCCGGCGGAAGCGGAAGCACGGGCGACGGGGCCGCGTCGTGCGCGCTGCAGTCGAGCAGGGCCGCCCACAAGCCGCCCACCGCCATGCCGCGCCGGATCACGGACATCCCGCATCGAGCACCGCGAATGGCTGCTCGGACAAGTAGACGCGCCCCATCGTCTTCGGCGTCGCCGTTGCGGTGTGGCACGCGTTGCACGACCCTTCGCGGAAGACGGCCGACTGCATGTCGGCGACCTTGTCTCCGTGCTCGAGCCGCAGCCAGATCGGCCACCTCGGGGCCGCCTGCTCCGTGCGAAGGAAGAAGTTCCCGGCGCAGTTCGTGACGACCGCCCCTTGCGCCCCGACCCAATCGATGTAGCGGACGGTCGCGCCTGGAAGGACGTCGCCGGCGTCTGCGACGGCGAAGACGGTCCCCGAGAGGACGAAGGTGCTCTTCGCCGGGCCGTCTCCGCCATGACAGACGCTGCAAGGCTGTCCGCGCCGGTGGAGCGGCCCTGGCTCGATGGCGGGATCCTCGGGGCCCAGTGCCTCGACGTCACGCTCGTGCAACGGATCCGGACCGCAGCTCGCGCCGAGCCCTGCCTCGAACATCCCGAGCACGATCAGGCTTCGTGCGAGGAGCGGGCGACCCACGAGGCGCGTGATTGTGGTCGAAGGCGCCAGGCGACGCGAGGGGGCGCGACGATACGCCACGCCTGCGAGCGTATCGACCCAAGCTATCAGAACTCCTCGAACCACATGAGGACCCATGACCGAGCATGACTCCAACGCTGCCGACCGCGGCCCCGCTTCCAAGGCTCTTCTCGCCGCTGCTCTGATGGGGTTGATGGGCACGGGAACGGTCATCGCGTGCAGTGATGACCCCACGAACGCCGATCCGGGCGTTCGTCCAGACGCGAGCGTAACCGCGCCGCCGGCCGTTGACGCCTCGAATACGCCCCCGGCCGTGGTCGACGCCGCGAGCGATGCCCCCTCGGGCGACGACGCTGGTGTGTCGGACGCGGGCTTCGACTCGGGCCTCTACAACAACGCGCTCCTCGTCGACGCGGGCTTCACCAAGTCGGAGATGGAAGACATCTGCAAGAAGCGCGGCGGCTTCGTCTACGTCAACGCCGCCTGCGCGGGTGGCGCGATGTGCAAGGGCCTCTCGTTCCACAGCGACACGCTCTGGGAGCACTCCTGCCGCGGCCAGAACAGCACGTGCTCGGGCATCGGCTGCGTCGACACGCCGGCCGACACGGGCAAGACCGGCAAGCAGATCTTCGAAGACGGCCCTTGCGCGAACTGCCACGCCGACTGGTCGAGCGGCACCGCCGACATGACGAAGTACGCCGTGTTCTACTACCCGCCGGACAAGACCGCGACGGAAGCGGTCGACGAGTTCAAGGCGCTGTCGGACGCGGAGCTGCAGGCCAAGGTCGCGTGGGGCGCGAACGGCATCCACGCGAACGGGCTCCCCTACCAGAACATGGACGCGTACTACCGAAAGTACTCCCGCGCGGAGATCGAGCGGGTTGCCGCCCACGTGAAGACGCTGCAGGCTTTCTCGTATGCGTACGAGATCTTCGGCGTCGATGCCGGTCCCGACGCCGCCAAATAGCCGCGACACCACGCCATCGATCCCGAGGGATGCGCTCGGGCTCGGGCTGCGTATCCCTCACTACGCGCATCTCTTCGAACACTGGCCCGATGTGGGCTACTTCGAGATCATCAGCGAGAATTTCCTCGAGCGCGGCACGCCGGCACGAGAGAAGCTCGCGCGCGTTCGTGAGCGGTATCCCGTCGTGCTGCACGGCGTCGGATTGAATCTGCTCGGTCACGCCCCGCTCGACGAGCGGTACCTCGACGGGCTCTGCGAGCTGGCGGAGATGGTCGACGCTCCGTTCGTCACGGATCATCTGTGCTGGACCGGGGCCCATGGCTTCGTCCACCACGACCTTCTCCCCACGCCCTACACCCCGGATCTCGTGGAGATGGCGGCGGAGCGGGCTCGCGAGGTCCAGCGTCGCCTCGGGCGCCCCTTCGGCCTCGAGAACCTCTCGAGCTACGTGACCTTCGAGAGCTCCGTGATGACCGAGTGGGACTTCTACGCCGGCGTCGTGCGCGCCTCCGGCTGCTGGTTCATGCTCGACATCAACAACGTGTACGTCTCGGGCAAAAACCACGGGTTCGACCCGCACACGTACCTCCGCGCGATCGACTACGATCGGGTGCTCCAGGCTCATCTCGCGGGGCACACCCGGCAGTCCGAGGAGCTCATCGTCGACACGCACGATCACCCGGTATGCGACGACGTGTGGGACCTCTACCGGTTCGCATGGTCCATCGGCGGTCCCTTTCCCACGCTCCTCGAGTGGGACGACCGCATCCCGCCCATGCCGGAGGTCATCGCCGAGCTCGAGAAATCGAAGAGCAAGCGAGCATGAGCGGCGCACCTGGCTGGCTCGCCGACTTTCAGGCGCAATTCGGCGCGATGCTGCGAACGCCGCTCGACCGGACGACCGGCCACCTGCGCGTGGAGACCGGGCGCTATCCGACGGAGCTCGTGCGCCTCGTGCCCGCCGTCACGAAGGTGTCCGGCGACCAGCGCCTGGCGACCTACAACCGTCAATACTGGTACCGGCTCTTCGGGCTCCTCGCCGCTGCCTTCCCGTTGACGGCGCGCCTCGTCGGGCACTGGCGCTTCAACGAACATGCGGCGAGCTTCCTCGCCGCACACCCGCCCCGCTCCTACCTGATCGATCACGTCGCGGACGGCTTCGCCGAGTTCTTCGCGAAGACGGTGCGGCCGGCACATCTCCGCGGGCTTCGTCTCGAGCCCGCTGCGCTCGTGGAGGCGGTCCACATCGACGACGCATGGCGAGTCGTGCACGCCGTCGCCCTACCGTCCGTGTGGCGCCTCGGTCCGAGCGACGCGCCGCGCGTCCTCACGAGTCGACTGCGCCCATCACCCGTGGTGCGCTTGATCGAGGAGAGCTGGCCGCTCGTCGATCTCCGCGGTCAGGTCGTCGACGACGATGGTGAGAGCCCGGTCGCGTTGCCCGCCCCGCGCCGGAAGGCCTGGGCGATCGTTCGACGGCCAAACGGAGTCGGCGCGCTGCCACTCGAGCCGCTCGAGGCCGTCCTCTTCGGACTCCTGCGGGACCGGTCGGTCGCCGATGCGCTCTCGGAGCTCGAAGCGCGTTGTCCGCCGGAGGACCGCGGCTCCTTGCCGGAGCGGGCGCGCTCGTGGCTCATGCGCAGCGTGGAGCTCGGCTTCTGGCTCGGGTTGGACGACGCGACGGCCCGGCCTCAGAAGTAGATGCCCGACTTCGACGACGAGCTGAAGTCGTGGCAGCTCGTCTGGTTGCAGCTACCCGCGCTCTTCTCACGAACGAGCGGCTTCTCCATTCGATGAAGCGTCGGGTTCTGGACGAACGGCTGCGTGAGCTGTGGCTGGGTCGCGAGCACGGACGCGACGGCGTAGAAGTTCCCGCAGCGGTCGAGGGTGAGCGTCGTTCCCGCGACCGCGTGAATCGTTCCGCCGGTCGTGACGGGGGTTCGATCCCCATCGGCGCGGTGGACGGTGCCGGCCACGGCGAAGATCAGGCGCGCGTTGCCGCCCGCCTCATGGCAACCCTCGAGACAGCGCTCGCTGGCGCGGTGACTGATGGCGGTCGGGCTCGATTGGCGGAGGCTCGGCTCGTAAGGTGGCTCTTCGGCGCAGCCAGGCGTCGTCGTGTCGGCGTCGCCCGGCCCTGGGGAGCCGCCCGGTCCCGCGTCATCGGGAGACGTCATCTCGGACGAGCCGGCCACGGTCGTCGCCGGCGCCCAGGCCTCGGGATCGGACTCGAGCGCTCGCGTCCAGTCGCACGCGACGACCGCGCCCGAGAGCGCGAGGCCCCGCAGCGCTGTCCCGATCCTTGACCGCTCGACCGTCATCGTTCCCCGATCACCCTAGTTCATCCGGCGCCGGACGGGGCGGCGGTCAGGGGATCGCGTCGATCTGCCGCGTCCCCACTCCCTTCGGGGGTGTACGATCCATGCCGTGTCGGTCGTCGTGAGGCTCGCGCCTTGGCTCGGTTCGGCGAGCATGCTGGGGGCGAGCATCGCCCTTGCCTCGGTCGTGGCATGCTCGTCGGACGGGGCGGCCGCGCCGGCGCCAGCCCCGACGCACCGGGAGGTCGCCAACGAGCCGCCGGCTTCGACCCTCGACGCGGGGCCGCCGTCGCCGAACGTCGCGTACCCGTTCAAGCTCCCCGCCGGATTCCCGAAGGCGCTCGTGCCATCGGCCAATCCGCTCACGAAGGAGAAGGCCGAGCTCGGGCGGTACCTCTTCTATGACAACCGGCTCTCTGGCAACGGGACGCAGTCCTGCGGTAGCTGCCATTTGCAAGCGCTCGCCTTCACGGATGGACGCGCCGTCGCGGTGGGCTCGACCGGTCAGTCGCACGTGCGAGGGTCGATGAGCCTCGTCAACGTGGTCTATGCCAGTACCTTGACCTGGCCAAATCCGGTCGTCCGCGATCTCGAGACACAAGCCCGCGTCCCGCTCTTCGGGCTCGACCCGATCGTGGAGCTCGGCGCCCTCGGGAAGGAAGAGGAGATCCTCGGCCGCCTCCGCGGAGAGCCGCGGTATCAAGAGCTCTTCCCCGCGGCGTTCCCGGAAGAGGCGGATCCCTTCAGCATGACCAGCGTCGAGCGTGCGCTCGCTTCGTTCGAGCGAATGATCGTGTCCGGCGAATCACGATTCGACCGCTACCTCTATCGAGCCGAGCTCGAGGTCCTCACCGCCGAAGAGAAGCGCGGCTACGAGCTCTTCCAGTCGGAGCAGTGCGAGTGTTTCCATTGCCACTCCGGCTTCGATTTCACGGACGCGGTGACCTACGAGAACAGCCCCGCGGACCTGAAATTCCACAACACGGGCCTCTACAACCTCGGTGGCACCGGAGCGTATCCGTCCAACAATCGCGGCCTGATCGACTTCACGGCCGTCCCCTCGGACATGGGGCGTTTCAAGGCCCCGACGCTTCGCAACGTCGAGAAGACAGCGCCATACATGCACGACGGGTCCATCGCCACGCTCGAGGAGGTGATCGATCACTATGCGGCGGGTGGGAGAACGATCGCCTCGGGGCCGAACGCCGGTGTCGGTCACGACAACCCGTTCAAGAGCGGCTTCGTCGTCGGCTTCACGCTCTCCCCACCGGACAAGGCGGCGCTCGTCGCGTTCTTGAAGACGCTCACCGACGAGGCCCTCCTCACCAATGCTGAGCTTGCGGACCCCTGGCGGTGAGCGTCCCTCACCGCTCTGGGGGGGTGCGCGTCAAGTTGCCACGCCCAAACCAAAGGCCCCCGTGCCACCGTAATGGGGTGAATCGGTTCCTCGCAGCCCGGCTGTGCCTTGCCTTCGTGGTCCTTGCCATCGCGGCGTCGTGCTCATCCGAGGAGGGAGACGCACCCGCACCCGCGCCGCCGCACACTCCGAACGCGGAGAACGGCGGTCGGCTGTATGGGGAGACCTGCGCCCTCTGTCACGGCGCGAAAGGCGAGGGGTACGTCGCCGACAACGCGACGGCGCTTCGAACCACGACCTTTCTCAGCTCCGCTTCGGATGACTTCCTCCGACGGAGCATCGCACGCGGGCGGCCCAAGACGACCATGTCGGCGTGGGGTACGGCGAAAGGTGGCCCCTACAACGACGACGATATCAGCGACATCGTGGCCTTCATTCGGACGTGGCAGACGGAGCCGAGCGTGACGCTCGTCGAGTATCCGCGCTCGGGTGATCGCAAGGTCGCAGAGTCGCTCTACGCGGCGAGGTGCGCTTCGTGTCACGGACCGTCCGGCGTGGAGGGGCCGTACGTTCGGACCGCCAATCCCGAGTTTCTGACCGTCGCGACCGATGGTTTTCTTCGGTATGCGCTCTACCTGGGCCGGCCAGGCACCCTGATGAAGCCTTACGAAGGGGACCTGACCCACGCCGAAATGGACACCCTCGTCGCGCTCATGCGCAGCCGGGCCATTCCGGTCGAGGATGTGCCGGCGCTCATTCCGACGACGGTGGGGCCGTTCGTGCTCCACCCAGACGGCCCCGAGCCGAGCTTCACTCCCGGCCAGCGATTCACCTCCGTCGATGTCGTGCACCAGGAGCTCGTCAACGGCGCGGCCTTCGGGATCCTCGACGCCCGTGCCCCGTCGGACTACGTCACCTCGCACATCGCGGGCGCCGCCGACGTCCCGTTTTATCAGGCGGAGGAGTACCTCTACGCGCTCCCGAAGGACAAGTGGCTCGTCGCCTACTGCGGATGCCCGCACGCGGAGTCCGGGGCGCTCATGGACAAGCTGCTCGCGAACGGCTTCACGAAGGTGACGATCCTCGACGAGGGCTTCAACGTCTGGAACGACCGCGGGTATCCCGTGAACGTCGGCGCTGCCCCGTAGCACGACTCATTCCCCGTCCAGGTCGGCCAGCTCGGCGTCGATCCGCTCGTCGAGCTGGTCATGCCGAGGGAGCTCCGTTGAAGGTCCCTCCTGGCGTCGCGTCCAGCGGCGCAGGGCGAGAGCGAGGACTGCGGCGGCCACCACGGCCAGCGCCGCGAGAGACAAGCCGAGCGCGCGGATGGGCGACTCGCTGCGGGCCGCGATGACGCGGTCGCCGTAGCGAGCGACGAAGTCCGCCTGGATCGTATCCGCGGTCTCACCCGCGGCGAGGCGATGCTCGATCTCGCTTCGCAGGCTCTTCGCGAGGTCCGAGTCGTGGATGTCGAGCGTCCCGTTGAAGCAGCACGGCGCGTTGAGCCGGGCCTCGAGCGCGAGCGCGCCCGCCGCCGACGCACCAGCCACACCAGGGACCGTGAGCCAGACGGCGAGGACCGCGGCGGAGAGGTGTTTTCTGCGGGGCACACGGCAAAGCTAGGCCGAACCGGGAGGTTCGGGGCGTGGTCGATCGTCGCGGTGCGTGGGTCGGTAAAGGCTCGTATGAACTGAAGAATTTTCTTTGGGGGGTGCGACGATCCGTCCAGTGGCACCCCCTCGGTCCAGTGCTAGGGTCCGCCGCCATGAAGGTCGCAGGCACGTTCATTCTTGGGGTCTCCGCGGTTCTCCTCGCCGCTTGCGCGGCGGAGAAGCCGTCCGACGAGGAGCTGACCTCCACGTCCGAGCTCAACGAGCCGGCCGATGTCTTCCATCACCACCCCCATCCCGCGACCGACGCCGGGAGCACCGTGGATGCGTCCGTGGTGACGACGGATGCGTCCGTCGTGACGCCCGCGCTTCCGACCGCGATCGGCCCGAGCGACGCGCTCGCCCAGAGCGCCTGCGCGCTCTCGACGACGGGCGCGATCCACAAGATCCTCGTCAGCCGTCCGGAGGACGCGGCCACCGTCGTCGTGGTGCCGAACGCGACCAGGCTCTACCACTTCCACAAGCCGGCCCCCGGGGCGGTGGGGTACGCGAAGATTCAGACCGCCGACTGGCACACCACGGTCGCGTTCGGCGCGCCGGCGGGCGTGTCGATGACGGTCGCGAGCGGTCAACCGACGCTCGCCACCTCGCGCAACGGCGCGTGCAGCGAGACGCTCACCGACACGCGCTTCATCATTCACGAGTGGGGCAGCTACCTCCTGACGTTTGCCGCGGATGGGCCCGACGAGTTCTACCTCTCCATCCTCGCCCAGAACTGACACGTGACCCTCGCGGCGCGCACCCTGACGCTCGCCGGCGTCCTCGCCGCGAGCGCTTGCGCTTCGGCGTCCGTGGACGTGGACCCCTCCGAGTCGTCGCCGCTGGCTTCGAACGAGAGCCGCGAGCTCGTCGCGGTCGGTCGTCGCCTCTTCTTCGACAAGCAGCTCTCGTGGAACCAGCGACAGAGCTGCGGCACCTGCCACATCCCGGCGCGCGCCTTCGCCGACGGCCTCAATCGTGCCGTGGGTTCGGAGGGGGATCTCCACCTCCGGAACACGCCCTCGATCGTGAACCTGGGCTCGTACACGTCGCTCACCTGGCTCGCCCCAGGGGTGGCCGATCTGGCCGAGCAGGCGCGTCGCCCGCTCCTCGGTGCGACGCCCATCGTCGAGCTCGGCATGGGCGGTCACGAGGACGTGCTCGTCGAGCGGCTCCGCGCCGACGCCTACTACCAGGAACACCTGCCGAGCGCGTTCCCCGCCGCGACCGATCCCTTCACGGTCGCGAACGTGGTCACGGCCATCGCCGCCTTCGAGCGCACGATCGTCGCGCGTGACGCGCCCTACGATCGCTACCTTCGCGGCGATCGCGCCGCGCTGACCGCGGAAGCGGTGCGCGGCTCCGAGCTCTTCTTCGGACGCCTCGGCTGCGGCGGCTGCCACGGCGGCGTCGACCTCCACGAGCCGAGCGCGACGGCGATCGCCCAGGGCGCGGAGGGCGGCTTCGCCAACAACGGGCTCTACGACGTCGACGGGCAGGGCGCGTATCCCGCCGCCGATCCTGGGCTGCGCGCCATCACGGGGCGCGCGGAGGACGAGGGCCGCTTTCGTATTCCGTCGCTCCGGAACGTCACCGTCACCGCGCCGTACATGCACGACGGCAGCGTCGAGACCCTCGACGACGTCCTCACCGCTTATGCACGCGGCGGGCGGGAGCTCGCGTCGGGCCGGCTCGCGGGCGACGGCGCCCGCAGTCCTCGCAAGCATCCCGCCATCACTGGTTTTACCCTCTCGGAGGAGGAGCGGCGTGAGGTCGTTGCCTTTCTCGGGAGCCTCACCGACGTCTCGTTCGCGAGCCGGCCGGATCTGACCGACCCCTTCGCGCCGTAGGGCGCTGAATCACTGGAGTACTCGATGAATCGTTCATGGATGCGCGCCGGCTCTCTCTCGGCAGCGCTTGGCTTGTTCCTCTACGGCGCGGTCGCGTGCAGCGACGACGACAGCGCCACGCCGGCTCCGGCCGCCGACGGCGGCGGCGGCGGCGGTGGCGGTGGGTCCGACTCGGGCACCTCGGGAAGTGTGGATGCTGCTGTGAAGGAGGACGCAGCCACGGCCGACGCCGGCTCCGTCAGCGTCTCGCTGAAGTTCAAGGCGAAGGTCGGCGACAAGGACTTCAAGTGCGGCACCACCTACGCGAACCAGGGGACGAAGAACGACACGATCGAGCCGCGCGATCTCCGCTTCTTCGTCCAGGACGTGAAGCTGATCGACGGCGCCGGAAATGAGGTCCCCGTCACGCTCGACGCGCGCGCGCCGTGGCAGACGCCGGACGTCGCGCTCCTCGACTTCGAGGACGCGACCGGAAAATGCACGAACGGCAATGCCGAGCTCAACGACACCGTCACGGGCACGGTCCCGGCGGGGACGTACAAGGGCATCGTGTTCACGAACGGCGTCCCGGCGAGCCTCAACCACCTCGATCCGGCCAGCGAGGCGCCGCCGCTCTCGGCGGGCGGCATGACCTGGGGCTGGCTGCTTGGTCATCTCTTCATCAAGGCCGAGGTCGCATCGACCACCTCGGACGGAGGCATCGGCCTCCTTCACCTCGGCTCCGTCGGCTGCACGAACGACGCGGGCGCGGGCGGCGACGACTTCAACAAGGGCCCCACCGCTCCCTGCTCGCAGCCGAACCGCAACCTCGTCAAGCTCACCGGCTTCGACGCCAGCAAGAACGTGATCGTCCTCGACGTGAAGACGCTGTTCGCGAGCACGGATCTCTCCGCGCCGAGCATGTGCCACTCCGCGGGCGATGCGTGTCCGCCGCTCTTCTCCAGCGTCGGTCTCAAGTTCGAAGACGGCGCGCGCATGGCCACCGCCCCGGCGTTCCGGGTCGAGTAGTCGTGTCCTCGAGGTCCTCGGCTCGCGCGTCTCTGGCGCTCGTCATGGGCGTCGCCGGCGCCGCGCTCGTCGCGGTCCTGGCGGCGTGCAACGACGACGCCCCCGCGCAGCCTGGGGCCCCTGGTCCGGACGCGGCCGTCTCCGATGGGACGGTCGCGCCGGGGCCCGACGCGGCCGATGACGCCGCGGACGCCGCGCCGCCCTACGCGTGGGATCTCCCGCCGGGCTTCCCGATCCCGGTCGTCCCGGCCGACAACCCGATGACGAAGGAGAAGGTCGAGCTCGGGCGACGGATCTTCTACGACAAGCGACTATCGAAGAATCGCACGCAGTCCTGCGCGAGCTGTCATCGGCAGGAGCTCGCGTTCACGGACGGCCTCCCGCGGGGGGTCGGGTCGACGGGATCGATGCACCCGCGTAGCTCGATGAGCCTCGCGAACGTCGGCTATACCGCCACGCTCTCGTGGGCGAACCCGCTCCTCGTCAGTCTCGAGCGCCAGGCGCAGATCCCCATCTTCGGCGAGGATCCGGTCGAGCTCGGGACGACCTCGACGCCCGATCTCGAGGCGCGCTTCCAGTCCGAGCCGCTCTACGTCGAGCTCTTCGCGCGCGCGTTCCCCGGAGAGGCGGCTCCCATCACCCTCGCCAACCTCCTGAAGGCGCTCGCGTCGTTCGAGCGGACGATCGTCTCGGGCCGGAGCGGCTTCGATCGCTGGTCCAGGGACGGCGATCAGAGCGCGATGAGCGACGCCGCGAAGCGGGGATATGCGCTTTTTCACGCCGAGAAATTCGAGTGTTTTCACTGCCACATCGATCCGCTCTTTTCGGATCATGCGACGTGGGTCGGGAAGGCCTTCACGGACCGCCCTTATCACAATACGGGGCTCTACAACGTCGACGGTAAAGGCGCCTATCCCGCTCCCAATACGGGGGTCGAGGCGGTCACGAAGCGGCCGGAGGACATGGGCCGCTTCAAGGCTCCCTCGCTCCGAAACGTGGCCCTGACCGCGCCGTACATGCATGACGGCTCGATCGCCACGCTGGAAGAGGTGCTCGATCACTACGTCGCGGGCGGGCGCACCATCGCGAGCGGACCGCTCGCCGGAAACGGCAATCAGAATCCCTACAAGGATCCGCTCATCGTGAAGCTCACGGTCACGCCCGAGGAGCGCAGCGACGTCATCGAGTTCTTGAAGAGCTTGACCGACAACGACTTTCTCTCGAATCCGGCTTACTCCGACCCCTGGGTGAATCCATGAAACGACCCCTCGCCATCGCCGGCGCGGTCCTGGCGCTCGTCGTCGCGTGCTCGTCTTCGGATGACGCGACGACGCCGCCGGACTACACCGGATCCTGCTCCACGCTCGCCACGCGCTGCCACGACATCGCAGACACGCTGGCGGTGGAGTGCCACGAGCTCGGTCACGCCGGCGACACGTCGAAGTGTGGTCCGAGGCTCCGCGAGTGCCTCGCGGTCTGTCCCGAGCGCGAGGGCGGGACGGCGCTCCCGTTCTCGGACGCGGGGGCGAAGGACGCGTCGAGCGACGCAGGGCCCGATCCGGCGTGCGTCTCCTACTGCGATTGCATGAAGGCGAATTGCTCCGGCGTCGCGAACTACCCGTTCACCGACGAGAGCGTCTGCTACACCGCGTGCGCGACGTTCTCGGCGACGGAGCGCTCGTGCTTCGCGGGGTTCTGCGCGGACGCCGTCGACGCGGGCGTCCGGGATCACGCCTGCGATCACGCAACGAGCAAGCTCGGCACCGCCGAGTGTCCGTGAGTCAGAAGAAGTCGTAAGCGACGGCGGCCCCGAGGATCGGGCCCTCCCGGTGGTAGCCCGCGAGCGCTTGCAGCACGGGGATCCGCGCCGAGAAGACGACGACGACATCGACGGAGGGGCTCAAGAGGAGCTCGGGGGAGACGAAGCCGACGAAGCCGCTCGAGTCGCGCTCCGGGAGCCCGTCCTCGTAGGACCGCGCGTCGAGGCGCGTGTCGATGCCGAGGCGGGGCGCGAGCCACGGACGGATCTGATACTGGAGCGTCGTCGTCGTGCGCACCGACGGGCTCGCGCGAAACTCGCCCGTCCCGCGGAGCGGCGCGC
This sequence comes from Labilithrix sp., assembly GCA_046351255.1. Classification (GTDB taxonomy): domain Bacteria; phylum Myxococcota_A; class Polyangia; order Polyangiales; family Polyangiaceae; genus Labilithrix. The sequence continues at coordinate 151,610 of JAXLYU010000013.1, read as the reverse complement.
TCCCTTGCACGCTCGCGTAGAACGACAACGGCCGCGGGAAGTAGGCGTAGCTCATCCCGAGGAGCGGATCCCACGACCCCGTGCCGGGCTGCGCTTCGATGGGCAAGAAGCCGCCGGTCGTCTCGTCTCGCTGCCGCGGGGCGGTGGGCATCTTGAGGCCCGCCGTCACGGCGAAGAGATGCCGCGCCGCGAACGCGCGATCCACGAACACGAACGCCCTCGCGCGGACCTCGACATCGCCGAGCGCGGTCGTGGCCGTCTCTCCGCCGTTGACGTAGCGGATGCTCCGGCGCAGCAGGGGCGCGGTCCCGAGCAGGAAGAGCTGCGCGGTCGGGGCCCAGGCGAGCTGACCATCGAAGCGCCCCTCGCGGAGCCGGATCTGGTCGACCCTCGGCTGCCCGATGTCGTCCGAGCGGTAGCGGCTGTCGATGGAGGCTCGGAGGCGGTTCGCGAAGGGCTTCTCCGCGCCCATGGCGGTCAGGGTCGGGTCGCCGCAGCCGCACGTCGCGCACGCCTTGGCCGGCGTCCCCGCGCCGCTCGCGGCGAGGAGCGCGAGCGCGGCGACGACGCGAGCGCGGCAGCTCGCCGTCACTCGACGCGAGCTCCGAGCGACGCCCTCAGGTTCGCGAGGAGGCGCGTCGCAGCGTCGTCGCCTGCCGCCGCGAGGTCGACGCCATCGAACCACGCGGCGCTCTTCCAGAAGAGCACGACGACGCCGACCCGATGTCCCTCGACCGAGAGCACCATCGGGTCGACCGTCGTCTCGACGTCGAAGGCCGCGGTCGACGTCAGCCGGAACGGCCTCGGCGCCTCACCGGGGGCGCCGAACGTACCCTCGACGAGGAGGCTCCGGCCGAGCATCGCGCCGTCGGCAGGGCTCCCCGGCGCGTCGGCGTCGGCGGGGAGGATGCTCTGCTTGACCCGGCAATACGAGCCCGGCGGGGGGTGGAGCTCGCCCACGTTCGTCCGGGCGCCATCCTCGGCGAGGAGCGACGCGACGAGCGGCGTCCCGAGCAGGGTCGGGGAGCCGACGACATGCGCCCGCGCCTCGCGGACGGTGAGACCGAGCCATCGGTGCGCGGTCGGGCAGGCGAAGATCTCGACCGCGCCCGTGTTCAGGAACGCACGTGTCACCGTCACGTGGAGCCCCGCGCTCGTGTCGAACGCGCGTGCGCCGGCGGTGAGCGGCGGGTCGCGTGGCGCCTCCGCCGTCACGGTCACGGTGACGCCATCCTTCGAGCTCGCCGAGCACCCTCCGACCCAGGAGACGGCGCCAATGAGCAGGGCCACCACGAAGCGAAGGTGATTCGAGGACAGCTTCATGGGCTGGTCCAGGGATCCGAGTAGCGCGCGTCGTTCGCGAGCGTCGGGTCGGTCAGGCTCTCGAGGAAATGAACCAGGTCGGCTCTCTCGGCGTCCGAGACGAGGAACCCGCGCAAGAACTCGCTCTTGAGCGGGCTCTTGGCCCCGTCGCCGGCCGATGGTCCCGACTCGATCATTCGTCCTCCCCGCGCGTAGTGGTCAATCACGCCTTCCAGGGTCGCGATGCTACCATCGTGCATGTAGGGCGCGGAGAGCGCGATGTTGCGGAGGGTGGGGGCCTTGAATCGGCCCATGTCGGCGGCCTTTCCGGAGACGTCGATGAGGCCGCGGCTCGGCGGCGGATAGGCCCCTCGACCGTCGATGTTGTAGAGCGCGGTATTGTGAAATGCCGTCTCCGTGATGACGGTCCCGGCGTGCGTGATGTTGTCGGAGAAATTGAAGTTGCCGTGGCAATGGAAGCACTCGCAGCGCTCCGAGAAGAACAGATCTCGGCCGCGCTGGGCCGCGGCATCGAGGGCGGTGGGATCGTGCCCATGGACGAATCGATCATAGGGGGAGCTCCCGGAGAGGATGGTGCGCTCGAACGTGGCGATGGCCTTGACCACATGGTCGAGCGTGATCGGCTCGGGTTCGCCCGCGAAGGCCGCCGGAAACGCGTCGGCGTAGATCGGCTCCGCGCGAAGCCGGGCCAGCATGACGTCCTCCTGTCCCGCCAGCCCGAGCTCCACCGGCGTCTCGCCGAACATCGGAAGGAGCGCTTGCTTCTCGAGCGTGGGGATCAGGTCGTTCGCCCAGGTCAGCGTATTGGCATATCCGATGTTCACGAGGCTCATGGCCCCGCGTGGATGAAGCTCGCCGGTCGATCCGACGGCGCGGGCGCGGCCGTCGGTGAAGGCCATCTTGGGGTCGTGGCAGGACGCGCAAGAAGCGGTCTGGTTGCCGGATAGTCGCTTGTCGTAGAAGAGCCGCCGCCCGAGCTCGACCTTCGCGCGTGATATCGGGTTATCGCTCGGGACGTTCGGCTTGGGGAATCCAGCCGGCAGCTCCCAGGTGTAGTCTCCTTCGCGGATGACGCTCGGGCCGCCCGTCGGGGCGGCGGGGCCGTCGTCGGAGCCGCATGCCGCCAGCGTCGCGAACGCGAGCGCGAGCGCGCGGATGGCGGCGTCACTCGACGCGAAAGAGCGCTTGCTGCGACGCATCGGGCTGTCCGCTGGAGGGGTTCACGCCGAGACGAGCGAGGAGGTTCGGGCAGTCCGCATCGTCCGCGTCGGACATGCATCCGGGCGCGCCGCCAAGATCATGCGTGAGATCCGTCGCGGCCACGAGCGCTTGGTAGTCGACGAGCATCTGCGTGACGGCGGGGTCGAAGTCGCGGAGCACGACCTCTCCGATGTCGGGCCGATCGCAGGACGTGACCGCGTTCGCGCCGCCACGGCAGTGGACGCTCCCGAGGTGGATGTTGAAGGCGCTCGTCTCCGCGAGCTCGCCCCCGGAGCTACCCACGACACGCGCGTCGATCCGGACGAACTTGTGGCCGCCGTTCCAGCCCCAGAAGAGCCCGCTCAGGTTCAACGGCGATGGCGCGGTCGCGGCGTCGGCGTGGTTCAGCGCGAAGGGGACGCCGATCTTGAGCTTCAGGCCCGTGTAGGAGCCGGGCGGCGCGGTGCCTCTCAAGGCGGTGTTCGTCTCGGCGGTGCCGTTCACGCACGTCCCGGTCCTGTCCTCGAAGTCGAGGAGGGCGACGCCGCCCGATTGCCACTTGCCGTCGTCGGCGAGACGGAAAGGGACCTCGCGGCCACTGGCCGTGATGAGGCGGACGTCGTGGACATAGAGGCGGAAGTCGAGGGGCTCGACGGTGGCGGCGGTCGTTCCGACGCCACGGATGACCTCCGAGCACGAAAACGGCGTATCGCCGACCCTCGCCGCGAAGGAGAGGGTCATGGCCGTCTCCGGCTCTGCGGGGCGCTCGTCTTCGTGGCCGCACGCAGCACAAGCGATCATCACGAGGGTCGCTCGAAGGCCGCGCATGGCGTTGCCTTAGCAATTTCGTGGGGAGGCGCCGCGTGGCAGATCGTCGCGCGGTCGCGCCCGCGTCACTTGGAGACGGGATATTTCGAGAGCTTTCGCTGGAGGCTGCGGCGGTGAAGGCCGAGGAGGCGGGCCGCTTGCGTGATGTTCCCGCCGCAGTCGGTGAGGACGCGGTTGATGTGCTCCCACTCCGTCCGGGCCAGGCTCGGCACCTCATGATCCAGCGACGCAGCCGAGAGCGGTGCGGGCGGGTGATGGGCGCGCGCGAAGGCGGCCAGGATGTCGTCCACGTCCGCCGGCTTCGTGAGGTAGTGCGTGGCGCCGAGGCGCACCGCCTCGAGGGCCGTGGCGATGCTGCCATAGCCGGTGAGCACGACGATGTTCGTCGCCTGGTCGATCGCCTTCAGCTCGCGCACGAGATCGAGCCCGGAGCCGCTCGGCATCCGGAGATCGACCAGGGCGAGCTCCGGGCTCTCGGCGCGGGCCATCTCGAGCGCGACGGGTACGTCACTCGCTGCGCGCACCTCGAAGCCGCGGCTCTCGAAGGCGCGCACGAGGCGGGTCCGGAACGTCGCGTCGTCGTCGACGACGAGGAGGCTGAGCGACGTATCACTCATGGGGAGCCTCCACGACACGCGGCAGCTCGAGCGTGGCCACCGTCCCGCGGCCGAGGTGCGAGCGAAGCTCGAAGCGGCCGCCCCAGTGCTCGGCGAAGGTACGGGCGAGGAAGACGCCGAGGCCCATGCCTTCCCCGGGCGCCTTCGTGGTGACGAAGGGCTCGCCGATGCGCGCGAGGACGTCGTCCTCGATGCCGACGCCGTCGTCCGACACCTCGAGCGCGACCGTGACCGGTGTGGCCGCCGAGCGGAGGACCACATGCCCACCGTTCTCTCGCACCGCCCAGCGCGCGTTGTGGATCAGGCTCAGCACGACCTGGATCGCGCTCTCCGGCGGACACGTGAACGCGTGCGTGTCACCGGTCTCGACGACGATGTTGTCGGAGCCCTCCTTGCCGAGGCGATCGAGGCACCCGCGGAACACCTCCGACGCGGTGGTGACGCGCGGGATCTCGCCCAGCGTCTCGCCGGACTGCGCGCTCATGCGCTGGATGATGCCGCGGCACCGCTCGACCTCCGTCCGGATGAGCAGAGCGTCCTCGATCGCCTGCTCGGGTTGCATCCGCAACGTGCGCTCGAGCTCGCGAGACGCGACGGCGATGGTGGCGAGGGGCGTGCCGAGCTCGTGCGCCGCACCGGCCGCGAGCGTGGTCAGCGACGCGAGCTTCTCCGACCGCGCGGCGATGGCGGTCACGCGCGCCAGCTCCGCCTCCCGCTCCCGGAGCGCCCCGGCCACGCGGGACACGAAGTAAGCGATGAGCGAGGCGGCGATCGAGAACGCTATCCACATCCCCTGGAGATGGACGGAGAACGGGGAGCCCGCGTGATGGTGCACGTGGCTGAGCTCGGGCACGGGCACGTGCCAGACGAAGAGCGCGGCGTAGAGGATGGCGGAGAGCGCGACCATGCCACCCGCCCAGCGGACGCCGAGCACGAGGGCCGCGAGCGTCACGTGGACGAGGTACATCACGCTGAACGGATTGGAGGGCCCGCCCGAGAAGTAGAGGAGGCCGGAGAGGACCAGGATATCGGCCGCGAGGAGGAACCCGATGAACCGCGTCGATACGTCGTCCGTCCGACGGAGGCGCAGCGCCAGGAGCGCGTTCGACACCACAGTCACCGCCACGAGGGAGGTGAGGGGGGCGATCGGGAGATCGAGGTGGAGGGCGAGCGACGCGACCGCGATCGTCACCGTCTGTCCGAACGCGGCCCCCCAGCGGAGACGTACCAGCCACGCGATGGTGATCGCGGCAGGCGTGCGTCCGAGAGCAGGGGCGGCGACCGTCACGGGCGCGCGTATCCTAGCGAAACCCCGTCCTTCTGGAGGGGGGCGCGACAACTTGCCACGCGGTCCTGGGATCCTCGCGTGTAGCTTGGACGCCTCGAGAGAGGTGCTGGTCATGATGATGAAGCGGGTTGGTGTGGTGCTGGTCGCGGCGGCCGTCGCGGCAGTGTGGGGTTGCTCCTCCGATGATGACAAGCCGGCAACGTCGTCCTCGTCCTCGTCCTCGTCCTCGAGCGGCGAGAGCGAGCACACGAGCCCGTATCCGTCCTGCCAGGCGATCATCGAGGCCTGTCACCCGCTGGATGTCGGTGACGGTCCCATTCACGACTGCCATGAGCTGGGACACGACGAGGGCACCGAAGCGACGTGCGCCGCGAAGAAGGCCGAATGTCTCGCGACGTGCGTGGCGGGTGACGCCGGCAGCGACGCGAGCACGGCCGACGCCGATCACGACCACTCTCACTAGCGTTCGCGCTTCAGGCCAGACCGCGGCGGCGGTGAGCCGGCGCGCTACTTGTACTCGTCGCAGGGATTGACGACGCCCGCGGGGAGGGGATCGATGCGCTTGACCGTGCACTCACCCTCACCGCGGAAATGGCCAATCGTACGGGCGAGCGAGATGACGAAGTCACCGACGGTCGCGCCCGGGAGCCCCGACGTGTTGTACACGGTCGGGTCGATGTTCTTGGCACAGAGCTCCTTGATCGTGACGCTGCCGTCGTTGTCGGCGTCCGCGGCCGCTTTCTCCTCGAAACGAAGCAGCGTCTTCTTCGCGTTATCGCCGCTCTGGAGGCTGTCGTAGAAGAGGTGGTCGCCGTGGGTCGTGAGCTGGCTCTCGTCCGGCTTGTTGTTCGTCACGACGACGCCGACCGTGGAGACGCCGTTCTCCTCCGCCGCATGGCAATCGTTGTAGGCGGTCTGGGTCTTGAAACCCCACTTGAACGTCTTCGAGACGGCGCCCTTCGTCGCCGTGCCTTCCACGTACACCGAGTAGCCATTCGTGACCATCATCGCGAGATCGGCGGGGTCGGCGCCGCCGACGATGACCGCGTCCGCGACCGCGGTCTTGATCTCGTACGAGACCTGCGTGTAGGCCTTCGCATCGAGGCCGTCGAAGGTGACGAGGTCCTTCACGCCCGGCTTCACGTTGTCGACGAAGCGCGGCTTGTCGAGCTGGGCCACGACCGTGCCCGACGCGTCGGCGACCTTGATGTTGCTGAAGACGACGAGGAACTTGCCGTACTTCACGGACCAGCCGTCGGTGAAGCCGCTGTCATCGTCGGGCCCCGGCGCGGCCGGGATCCCCTGTTCGATGTACTCCTCGCCCCACGTCGAGAACTTCTCCGAGCCTTTGCCCGCGCTGTCCGGGTCGCTGCTGCAAGCGACGATGAGGACGCCGAGGGGACCGAGCGCGAGGATCTTCTTCTTCAGCATGGGGCGGCACCGTAGCACGATAGTTGGTAAGCGTGACACGATTCATGTCACGACCATGCCTCTACGTGCCACCAGCGCTCACGGTTGCGTGTACTTGAAACGATAGGCGCTGAGCTGGGTCACGCCCTGCGAGAAGCCCGGGTCCTTTGCCTCCGTCGGTGCGGCCTCCGCGCCAGGCGCGATCTTCTCGAAGTCGACGAGGTTCAGCCACACCTTCGCCGTGATGGCGAGCGTGATGGAGCCGCTGTCGGTCACGTTGGTCTCATCGAGGACGCAGCCGTCGACAGCGCCGTTCTGGATGCTCGCCGACACATCGGCGTAGTCCGCGACCAGGCGGAAGAAGATCGGCGTGGTCGTGGAGCCGTCGTGCTTCACCGCCTTGCCTTCGGCGAGCGCGACGTGCGTCCCGAGGAGCGCGTCGCCGGGGCCGTTCTGCGGGATCACGAAGCGCGCGGACCGGTACGTCCCGGTGATCCCTTCGCCGTCGGGGAGCGGGATCGGAGCAGCGCCGAAGAGATCGATCGTGAGCGGCGCCGCGAGCACGACCTGCCCGAGCGCCGTGCCGGCCTCGTAGTGGCCCGGGTGAGCCCACGCGGTGCCGAGGAAGAGGCTCGCGAATCGCTCGCCGGCGCTCTTCTTCGGCCGCTCGTGCATCGCCGTCGGAGGCGGCCCGTCGAAGTAGTAGAAGCCGTTCGTCGTGATCGCGGCCTTCGTCAGGGTCACGTCCCAGCCGAAACCGGTCGTGAGCGTGCTCCTCACCGTCGGGTCGCCCGTGATCGAGCCGTGGAGGACGATGCGCTTGCCGGTGGTGCGGTTGTCGTCGGAGCTGCACGCGACGAGGACGAGGCCGGCGAGGAGCGAAAGAAGGCGCGACATGGTCGCGGACTGTAGCACGAGGTGACCGGTTCGTAGCACGGAGCGGTCAGAGGTAGAGCGTCAGGGTGCCCATCACGGTTCGCGGGGCGCCGACCGTCACGTGGCGCTGCGGCACCAGGGATGGCTGGGCGCCTCGGGTGAAGCTCGACGCGAAGGTGTACTGGCCGTCGTACCAGTCGAGACCGAGCAAGTTGTAGATCGACGCCCCGACCTCGACCTCCTTCAGGCGAACGCTCGCGAGCGCGTCGACCACGTAGCTGTCATTTCCGAACTCGGAGAAGGGCAAAGGTCGCCGCCCGATGTAGCTGCCCCCGAGGCCGAAGTGGCCCGTGAGCGGGCGCCGGAGGACCGTCCCGAACGTCGGCGTGAGGGCCGCGTCGGTCCGCACGACGAGCTGCGGCGCATAGGGCAGCAGATCGCCAGCGGCGTATCCCCCGTCCGTGTTCGTGAACTCGGCGCGGGTATAGGTGGCATTGGCGCTCGCCGTGAACCACTCCGCTGGCTTCGCGAGCATCTCGGCCGTGAAGCCGGTACGCCGCGTGGCCGGTGTCCGCTCGTTTCGCACCGTCGCCTGATTGAACGCGAGGTCATCCGAGAGGTCGGTGCGAAACACCGCGGCGGAGGCACGGAGGACCGCGTCCTGATAGCGAAGCCCCGCCTCCCAGCTCCCCACCGTGGTGAACGGCGAGGTCTGGCCCTGCTGCAGGCTCCGCGCTTGCGGCGAGCGGAACCCGTCGCCGTAGCCGATCACGGCCCGGAGCCCGCCGACGACGCGCACGTCCACGGTCGCCTTCTTGCCGAGGTGCGCGCCCTGCGCCGCTCGCCGCTCGCCGTTGCCCGAGCCGCCGTCGTCCTCGACGGAATAGGCGAGGCCGTCGATGCGCGCGCCGCCGCGGACGGTGACCCGCGAGACCGGATGGAGTCCGATGTCGAGAAACCCCGCGATGTTCGTCGCGTGGAGCTTCGCCCCGACCTCATCGAGGGTGACCTGGCTCGTGTCGATCGACAGCTTGCGCTGCGACTGCTCGATGACGTCGGTGCGGCCGGAAACGCCGGCCTCGATCGAGTCGTTGGCGGCGAAGACCTTCACGTGGCGGTGGTACGAGCTGGTGAGCCCGAAGGTCAGCGCGTCGTTGATCTGCTGCTCGGAGTTGCCGCGCGCCGAGGCGGCCCGGGCGGTTGCGACCTCCTCCGCGGAGCCGCTGACGGGGAGCTGCAAGAAGCCCGTGTAGTCCTCGCGGAGGCGCATCGAGCGGAGGATGACGTAGGGCGCGACGGTGAGCCGCGAGGACTCGTCGGCGCGCGTGAGGTCGAGCACGACCTGGTGGCGGGCCGCGTCTCCGCCTTGATTCGGATCGTAGGTGGCGAAGCGATCGACCTTTCGCGACACGATGTCGGAGAGCCGCAGCACGCCCGCCGAGTCGAAGCTGGACGCATAGGTCGAGGCCATCACGCGCGCGGTGACCGTGTCCGTGAGCTTGTAGTCGGCCTGGCCGACGACGCTGGTCCGGTTCACCGTTCGCGCCGGGCCGAACCCGTCCGTGGAGTAGTGCTCGGCGGCGGCGAAGGTCCCCGCCGAGGCCGACTCCGGGTGATAAGCGAGGAAGTAGCGCCGCGTCCCGAACTGCCCGAGCGTGAGCTTTGCCGTGACGCCGGGCTCGTCGTAGCCGAGGTCGAGCCACAGGCTGCCGGCGACGGCGAAGTCTCCCTGCCGTGGGTCGTAGCTGCCGGGCGACGAGCGGATCGTCCGGACGATCTCCGGCATCAGGAAATTCAGGTCCGCGTAGCCTTGCCCGTGGAGGTTCGACACGTCGTTCACGGGCGCGCCGCCGGCCCAGATCTCGAGGTCCTGGCCGTGCACCGCGTCGAAGCCGCGGAAGAAGATCTGCTGCGCGCCGCCCTCGCCATTGTGCTGGGTCATGGTCACGCCGGGCACGGTCTGGAGGAGATCGCTCGCGGTGCGGTGCGGTGCGGCGCCGAGCACGGAGCGGTCCTGCACGATCTCGGACGCGCTGCGGGGAGGGGGCGTCGTCCTCGACCCACCGACCCGCACCGTCGCCGGTTCGTCGGGGAGCGTGGCGGTCGTCCCGGCGAAGCGGACGAACGCGTGGAGATGACCGGGCACCGGCTTGTCGTCCTTCAGCGCCGGGCTGAACGTCCAGCGCCGGGCCGCGTCGAGCGCGGCCGCATCGAGCGCGGGGTCGCCCGACGTGTGCTCGATCTCGGCGAGCGTGACCTCACCCGTGGGCGACACGTCGAAGTCGACCTCGACGAGCACGTCCTTCGGTCCCCGCTCGCCGTGCGGCCACTCCGCGGTCGGCTGGTACCTCGGGACGGGCGCTGGCGCGTCGTGTGCGAAGACGGGAGCGGCCCAGAGAAGAGCGCAGGAAACGACGGCAAGAGCGCGGCCCCGCAAAACGGCGGCACCGTAGCACGTGGCCAAGGACAGGTCTCACCGGCTCGAGCCTCGAGTGGTACGATCGCCCGTCTGCTTCGACTCCTCGGTCAGACCCCGGCGATCGTGCGAATGGCCCACACGACACCGACGATGATCGACGCCACACCAGCGACTCGGCCCATCATGGGCGCGACGCGCGGGAAACGCCCCGCACGCGCCAGTAGAGGCCCCGCCAGGAGCGCGAGGGCGACCATCCCGAGCACGGTGCCGGCGGAGTACAGGGCCAGGCACATGAGGCCACCCGTCACCGTCGGCATCGCGAGCGCGATGAGCGCCGCCAGCGCGCCGCTCCCCGCGAGGCCATGCATCAGGCCGATCGCGAAAGGGCGGCGGCCGCGGGTCACGAGAGTGGCGCTCGTGTCGTTGATGGGATGAACATGATCGTGCCCCGCCTCGCGCAGCGACCGAACGCCCAGCCACACGAGCATCACGCCGACGCACAGCTCGAGCGCGGTCGTGAGCGGGCCGGGCAGCTCCACGCGCAGCGCGACGAGGGGACCGCCCACCACCACCAGCATCGCCGCGTGACCGAGGCCCCAGCACGCCGCGTAGAAGATCCCGCGTCGCGGGGACGGGGCGCGGACCATCACCGTCGCGACGGCGGTGACGTGATCTGGCTCGAGGGCATGCCGCGCGCCCTGGACGACACCGGCGAGGCCGGAGAGCAGGATCGGTGTCACACTCGGCACCGTAGCACGATTCGAAATATTGGTAACACGAGAGAAGGGTCTTCATGAAAATCCGATACGTTCTCGCGCTCGGCGCGCTCGTCCTCATGGCCTGCAGCAGCAGCGATGACTCGTCGTCGTCGTCGTCGTCGAGCAGCAGCTCCGGGGGGTACCTGGACCACTCGAGCCCGTACCCCGCGTGCGACGCCATCATCAAGGCGTGTCATCCGTACGACACGGGCGAAGGCGAGGTCCACGACTGCCACGACCAGGGGCACGGCGCGAGGTCGGACGCCGACTGCACACCGGTGAAGGACTTCTGCCTCGCGAAGTGCGCCGCCGCGGCGGACGCGGGCACGTCCGACGCTGCGGCATCCGACGCCACCCCGGACGGCAGCGCTCCTCGATAGCGCTCGTCGCTCGAGACGACTTGCGCTCCGCACGAACTGTGTTCATAGTTTGTGCAACGTTATGTACAACCTTGTGCACGTCCGTCCGAGGACGGAAGGATGAAAGACGTGCCCCGCTCGGCGTGGGCCCGGTCCCGCGCGATGGTGGGGCTGGCCGCGAACGTCGCCCGCAAGGAGCTCGGCTTTCGCCTGCATCACGCGGCGGTGGGCGCGCCGTCAGGAGGCGCCCTCGCGACGCGTCTCGAGCAGGCGAAGCTGCTCGCCGAGAGCCTCGGTCGGCTCAAGGGCGCGCTGATGAAGGCGGGGCAGCTCCTCTCGATCGACGCGGGCGATCTCCTTCCCCCCGAGGTGGCAGAGGTCCTCGCGAAGCTGCAGAGCGACGCGGAGCCCGTCGACTTCGCCTCGCTCCGCGCCGTCCTCGTCGAGGAGCTCGGCGAGAGCGGCCTCGAGCGTCTCGGCGGGCTCGGCGAGGTCCCGGCCGCGTCCGCGAGCATCGGCCAGGTCTATCGCGCCTCCGTCGACGGCACGCCCGTCGCGGTGAAGGTGCAGTATCCGGGCGTCGCGGAGAGCATCGACTCCGATCTCGCCATCCTCGAGAAGGTCGGTCGGACGTTCGTCACCGTCTCCGGCCGGAAGATGGACCTCTCCGGTCTCGTCGACGAGCTCTCGCAGGTCCTTCATCACGAGGCGGACTACGTCCGGGAGCGTGTGTTCCTCGATCGCTTCGCCGCCGCGCTCCAGGGCGAGGATCGCTTCGTCGTGCCGCGCTCGCTGGCGGAGCTCTCCACCGCGCGCGTGCTCACGATGAGCTGGGAGGAGGGGACGCCGCTCGCGTCGTGGGTGGCGCGAGGGCCGCGCCTCGCGGACCGCGAGGCGCTCGGACGAGCGATGCTCGACCTCTTCTGCCTCGAGCTCTTCGCCTGGGGCATGGTGCAGACGGATCCGAACTACGGGAACTTCCTCGTGCGCGAGCGCGCGGGGGAGACGCCGCGCGTGGTGTTGCTCGACTTCGGAGCCACGATGGAGTTCGACGCGGACTTCCGGCGCACGTACCGCAGCATGCTTCGCTCGATCGCGTCGGGCGACGCCCCGCGCATCGTCGACGAGGGCATCGCCTTCGGGCTCATCGACCGGCGCGAAGGCCCGGAGGCGCGCGAGCTCTTCGTCGAGATGCTGCGGAATGCGTTCGAGCCCTTCGAGCCAGCGCGCCAGCCCTTCGTGTTTCGCGACGAGGAGCACGCGGCTCGATCGCGCGATATCGGGCAGCGGTTCACGTCCGCGCTCGTCTACTCGCCGCCGCCGCGGCAGCTCGTCTTTCTACACCGCAAGCTCGGCGGGCTGTTCCAGCTCCTGCGGCGGCTCGACCTCGCGCTCGACCTTCGTCCCTACTGGTCGCGTCTCGTCGACGACGCCTGAAGCATTTTGCATCGGTCTCGAATTGCGATTTCGAAAATCGACATCGAACAAACAATTCTCAAATCCAAAGAAGCGGCTGGTCCGAAATACATGCGTTGGCTCCGACCATCGGAGCCAAACCCGGAGGTTCATTCCAGATGAGTCCTATTCTTAACAAGGTTTTCCTTCTCTCCCTCATCGCAGGTGCGGCGCTCGTGGCCTGCTCGGACGACGATGAATCGCCCAGCTCGCCCGCGACGAACACGCCCGCGGCCGATGGCGGCACCAGCAGCAGCGGCAGCACGAGCAGCAGCGGCAGCACGAGCAGCAGCGGCAGCACCGCGACCGACAAGGACATCGTCGACACCGCCGTTGGCGCCGGTAATTTCAAGACCCTCGTCACCGCGGTTCAGGCCGCCGGCCTCGAGGAGACCCTCCGCGGCACCGGGCCGTTCACCGTCTTTGCGCCGACCGACGACGCGTTCGGCAAGCTCCCTCCCTTCCTCCTGACCAAGCTCACGAGCGCTCCTTACAAGACCGAGCTCGGGCTGATTCTCAAGTATCACGTGGTCAGCGGCAGCGTTAAGGCGGCCGATGTCCTCGGAAAGACGCAGTCCGTCGACAGCGTGCAGGGGGCCAAGCTCGAGGTCAACGGCGCCGACAACAAGGTCGTGCTGAACGGCTCGATCAACGTCGTGACGCCGGACATCGCGGCGAAGAACGGCATCGTTCACGCCGTCGACGGCGTGCTCCTCCCCACCATCGTCGATACCGCGGCTGGCTACGACGACGGCACGGCCAAGTTCTCGATCCTCGTCGACGCGGTGAAGAAGGCAGACCTCGTCACGACCTTGACCGGGCCCGGGCCCTTCACCGTATTTGCGCCGACGGACACGGCGTTCAACAACCTCAAGACCGCCCTCGGTGATGCGGCCTTCAACGCGATCCTCGCGGACAAGGCCAAGCTGACGAAGATCCTCACGTATCACGTCGTCTCCGGCGCCGTTTACCAGAAGGACGTCACCACGAGCGAGGCCACGACCGTCCAGGGCCAGAAGCTCAAGCTCACGGTCGCGGGTGACAAGGTCACGATCGGTGACTCGACCGCGACCGCGGCGAACGTGGCCCTCAGCGATCTCCCGAATCGCAACGGCGTCATTCACGCGATCGACAAGGTCCTCCTCCCGGCCGACTGATCGGCGCTCACACGACGACGGCGCTTCTGCCGGTCGCCTCCGGACGCCTCATCCCTCGCGAGTCACGTGCGCGTGCCTTCTCCCCCACGCGCAGAGATCGAGGATGAGCGGCCGGAGGCGACCGGGAGAGCGGCGTCGCGGCGTGTTCACGAGGCCGTGCGCCTCGAGCTCTCGTGACGGGTGGCAACTCCGGAGTCGGTCGGGCCGTCGCCGTCATGCTTTCCGGGTCCGGCGCGTCGGTCAGCGTCGTCGGTCGCTCGGTGAGCTCCAGCGGTGAGACGACCGACCGGCTCCGGGCGCTCGGGAGCGATGGTCCTGGGTCAGCGGCCGAGCGTCTCGAGGAGCAGGCGGGCCGTCTCCTCGCCGGAGAAGTTCTGCTGGCCAGTGATGAGGTTGCCGTCGCGCACCGCGAAGCCCCGCCAGAGGCCTGCCTGCACGAAGTTCGCTCCGAGCCGCTCGAGCTCGTCCTCGATGCGCCAGGGCATGAGGTGCTTGTCCCGCGGGACGAGGTTCGCGTCCCAGACGGCGTGGTCGGCGAAGTCCTCCTCGACGTTGGCGAAGCCAGTGACGGTCTTGCCCTTGACGAGGTATTCGCCATTGGTGCGCTTCGCGTACCGCAGGATCGCGACGCCGTGGCAGAGCGCGGCCGCGATCCGGCCAGACTCGTAGAACTCGACGAACTTGCGCTGGAGCGCGTGGGCGCCCTCGAAGGTGAACATCGGGGCCTGTCCGCCGGCGACGACGATGGCGTCGAAGCTCGCCACGTCGATGTCGTCCACCTTTCGTGTGGTCTCGACCAGCGCCTTCAGCTTCGGCATCGCCATGAAGCCCGCGGTGACGAGATCGCTCGCGGAATAGCCGCTCGGATCGTGCGGGCTGCTCATGGCATCGGCCTCGCACTTTCCGCCGTCGGGGCTGAAGATCTCGACCTCGTAGCCCGCCTCCGTGAGCAGGTAGTACGGATGGGTCAGCTCGCTCCACCAGAAGCCGACCGGCCACTGGGTCGTCGTCGAGACCGCCGGATTGGCGATCACGATGGCGACGCGCTTCTTCTTCTGCGGATTGACGACGTTCGGATCTTTCAGGCTCATGGGGTGAACTCCTCGGATGGCAGGGTCGATATCCGGGCCTCGATCGTCAATGCGCCCGCGCGAACTACGGAGATGCATCCCGTGCAACACCGCGTGCGGCGGCGGGTCTTTCATGTTGCACGGCGTGCAGGTCGATGTTGCATTCAGGCGACTTTTCTTGGCGGCGGGCGGTGCTCACCATGGGCGCTCCAGCGAGGAGCGTCGGAACATGCGAATCGGAATCATCGGGGCCGGTCAGGTCGGGACGACGCTCGGTCGAGCGTGGACGGGGCTCGGGCACGAGGTGATCTACACCGGCCGGGATCGGGCCTCGACCCGCCGCGCGGTCGAGGCGAGCGAGGTCGTTGCGCTCGCCGTGCCGTGGGCCGCGGTGGGGGAGGCGCTCGCCGCGGCCGGGGACCTCGAGGACAAGGTGCTCGTCGACGTGACGAACCCGATCGGTCCCGGCTTCGCGCTGACCCACGGTCATACGACCTCGGGCGGGGAAGAGGTCGCGGCGCTCGCGAAGAACGCGCGCGTGGTGAAGGCGTTCAACACGACCGGCCTCGAGAACATGGCGAGCCCCTCGTACGGAGCGCGCCGCGTCGTGATGCCGGTGGCCGGTGACGATCCCGGAGCGGTGGCGACGGTGGTGGGGCTCGCCTCGGGCATGGGCTTCGAGGCGGTGCCCCTCCACGGGCTCGCGCACGCGCGCGAGCTCGAGCCGTTCGGCATGCTGTGGATCAAGCTCGCGATGGAGTGGGGATACGGACGGAGCGTGGCCTTCGCGATCGCGCGACGCGAGGCCGGCGACGAGCGCCCGCCGCCGGCGACGGCTCGCCACGTCCGCCGCAGGATCGCGGTCGTGGGCGGCGGCCACATCGGCGGGGCGCTCGCCCGCGGGTGGCAGAGCGCCGGACATGACGTGCGCGTCGTGGGACGCGACGGCCTCGCGGACGGCGCGACCGATCGTGACGTGGTCGCCTTCGCCGTGCCGGCGGGGGCGGTCGCCGGCGCGGCGCGCGCCATGGGCGGGCTCGCCGGTCGGATCGTGATCGACTGCACGAACGCCATCGCCAAGGGCATGAAGCTCGAGGTCGGGCACACCACGTCCTCCGCGGAGGAGCTCGCGAAGGCCCTCCCGGACGCCAGGGTCGTCCGCGCGTTCAACCAGCAAGGCGCGGAGGTGCTCGAGAACCCGATCTTTGGCGGCCAGCGGGCGACGAGCTTCGTCGCCGCCGACGATCCGGAGGCGAGGCGGGTCGTGGCCACGCTCTCGGAGGATCTCGGGCTCGACGCGGTCCCTGCGGGGCCGCTCTCGTCTTCGCGCTACCTCGAGCCGATCACGCTACTCTGGATCGCGATGGCGCAATCGATCGGGAGCCGGCAATACGGCCTCTCCCTCGTGCGTCGCTGAGCCCGCGCGCGTGGAGGAGAGTTGAAGGTCTCGCCCGTCGATCTCAACCTCCTGGTCGTGCTCGACGCCATTCTCCAGACGGAGAGCGTGACCCGCGCCGCCGAGCAGGTCGGCCTGAGCAAGCCGGCGATGAGCCACGCGCTCCGGCGGCTGCGCGACCAGATCGGCGATCCGGTGCTCGTCCGGGCGGGGCAAGAATGGCACCTGAGCGAGCGGGCGCGCGGGATGCGCGAGCGCGTTCGGGACCTCGCGGAGGGCGCGCGCTCCGTGCTCGAGAAGGCGTCCACGTTCGTCCCGTCCGCGTCGGAGAAGGAGTTCCGCGTTCACGCCACGGATCACATGCTCGCGCTCGTGGGCGCGGAGATCGGCGCCGCGCTCGCCCACGAGGGGCCGCGCTGCAGCCTGCGCTTCCTCCCCATCCAGGCCGACGACGCCCATCCGCTGCGCGGCGGACGCGCCGATCTCGCGCTCGGCGTGTTCCCCGACCTCGCGCCCGAGTTTCGCACCCAGGTCCTCTTCCAGGAGCGATTCGCGTGCGTCGTCCGGCGGGGGCACCCGCGGGTCAAAGGCAAGGTCGACCTCGAGACCTACCTGTCGTTGAAGCACGTGCTCGTCGCGCCGCGCGGGCTCCGCGGCAGCACGGTCGACACCGCGCTGTCGGAGCGAGGGCTCAGCCGCAACGTCACCCGCTTCGTGCCGTACTTCGTGGTCGCGCTCGATGCCGTCTCGAGGACCGACTGCATCGTCACGATCTCCGAGCGCCTCGCGAGCCGCTACGCCGATCGCTTCGGGCTCCAGGTCCTCAGGCCACCCATTCCCTTGCCGGCGTACGCGATCCAGCAGGTCTGGCATCCGCGCGTGGATGCCGATCCGTCGCATCGTTGGTTCCGGCGGCTCGTCGCCCGCGTCTCTCTGGACGTGACCGGGAAGACGGCCCGGGCGAGCCGCTGACGAGCACGAAGCTCAGAGAAGCAGATCGTCCTCGCGTCGCGCGAGCAGGGACGTCACGAGCGGGTGCTGATACACGCGCTCGGCCGTGATGGCGTAGAAGGACTCGAAGAGATCGGGGACGCGGCAGTGCTCGTGGAGGGTGTGCTCGCGGAGCTCGTCGCGTACGACGATGGACGGGACGAGCGCCAGGGTCTTCGCGTCGCGCGCGAGGAGCCGCATCGTGGCCATGTCGTCGACCTCCGCCAGCGTGCGCGGCCGGACCCCGTGCTGCTCGCAGAGCGCGTCGAACTCGGTGCGCACGTCGCTCGCCGGGCCGGGGAGGATCATCGGCGCGTCGGCGATGGACTGCGGAAAGCGAAACGACTTGCGGCGCGTCGGTCCGACGATGCTCACCGGCTGCCGCGCGAGGCGGCGGCAGCGCAGGTGCTCGCGTGCCTCGCGGGTAGGCGGGCGATTCGAGAGGACGACGTCGAGCGCGTGCTCCCGCAGTCGGACCACGAGGTCGTCGAAGCCGCCCGACTCGAGGCGCAGTCGCACATGGGCTTCGTCCAGCAACGGCCGGATGAACGACTCCTGGAAATTGCGCGACAGCGTCGCCACCGCGCCGAGCCGGAGCACGTGCTCCCGGCGCCGGCCCTCCTCGAGCGTCGAGACGAGCTCGCCTCCCGCGCGGAAGATCTCCTCCGCGTAGGCCAGCGCCACGCGTCCGGCCTCCGTCAGCGCAAGTCCGCGCCCGTCACGGACGAAGAGCGCCTCGCCGAGCTGTGCTTCGAGCTGGCGAATTTGCGACGAGAGCGCGGACTGCGCCACACGGAGGCGAGCCGCCGTTCGCGTGACGTTGCCGTCCTTCGCGACCGCCCAGAAATAGCGGAGGTGGTGGAAGTTGATCTGCTCGACGTTCATGATTCATCACGAAAAGAGAACGATGGGAGCGAAATTATCTCTTTTTCAAGAAGATTCAATCCAGGCAAAAAGAAGTCATGAGCGCCTCCGACGTGGGGTCCGTGCTCGCTGCGAGCGTGCGCGCGGATCTCGTCACCTTCGTCATGTTGCTACTGGTCCTCGGCATCGGGCTGGTCATCGCTCGTTACTCGAGGCGATACCTGGCGGGCGATCCGGGGCTCACCCGCTACTTCCGGTGGCTCTCCGTGACCCTCGGCGCGGTCGTCGGGCTGGTCGTCGCGAAGAACCTCCTCGTCATCGCCGTGGCATGGTTCGCCACGAGCCTCGCCCTCCACCAGCTCCTCACGTTCTATCCCGGTCGGGTCCCGGCGCTGGTCGCCGCCCACAAGAAGTTCCTCGTGAGCCGGCTCGCGGACGCGGCCCTCGTGGTGTCGCTCGGGCTCGTCGAGGTGAACGTCGGGAGCCTCGATCTCGACCGCCTCGACGCCTGGGTCGCGGGCCATCCCGGGCTCACGCCGTCGATGCAGGCCGCGGCCGTGCTCGTCGTGCTGGCGGTCGCCCTCCGCTCGGCGCAGCTCCCGTTTCACGGGTGGCTCATGCAGGTCATGGAAGCGCCGACCCCGGTGTCGGCGCTGCTCCACGCCGGCGTCGTCAACATCGGCGGCTTCGTCCTGATTCGCCTCGGGCCCTGGCTCGGACACGCCCCCGCGGCGCGGCTCGTGCTCGTCGTCATCGGTCTCGTCACGGCCGTCGTCGCGGCCCTGGTGATGACCACCCGCGTGAGCGTGAAGGTCGCGCTCGCCTGGTCCACCTGCGCCCAGATGGGGTTCATGCTCCTCGAGTGCGGCCTCGGCGCCTGGCACCTCGCGCTCCTTCACCTCGTCGCGCACTCGCTCTACAAGGCGCACGCGTTCCTCGTCGCGGGCGGCGCCGTCGCGCGCTGGAGCGCCCTCTCGGCGGCGAGCCCCGCGCCACGGCCGCGCCCGACCCGCGCCGTGCTCGTCCTCCTCGCCGCGCTCGGCGCCGCCGGAGCCCTCGTGATGTCGTCGCACGACGCCTCCGTCGCCGCGCTCGGCTTCGTCGCGGTCCTCTCGCTCGGCCCCATCCTGCTTCGTCCTGGTGGCGCGAGGAGCGCGTTCGGCGCCGCGCTCCTCTATGCGTGCCTTCACCTCGGCGCGGCGAGGCTCCTGCCGAGCGCTCCCGTCGTTCCCGCGCTCTGGCTTGTGGCAGGGGCGGGGCTCTCGGTCCTGTACGTCGTGAAATCGGTCCTGGAGTCGCGTCCGGACGGGCGCCTCGCGCGGGCGCTCTACCCGTGGCTCTTCGCGGGGCTCTACCTCGACGAGCTGTTCACGCGGATCGCCTTCCGGGTCTGGCCGCCACGCCTCACGGGCCCCGAGCCACGGCCCGCGCGACCGCTCGTCCGCGACGCGGTGGAGGCCTGAGATGGAAGACGTCATCCTTCGTGCCTGCGCGCGCGTCGCGCCGGTGTGGCCGCTCGACCGCTTCATCGCCGTCAATCCGTTCTGGGGGATGATCGACGAGCCGCTCCGCGACGTGGCCGCGACGCTCCGGACGCTCTCGGGGGCCGAGCTCCTCATGCCGCGGGCCTGGTACCGGCAAGCCCATCGCGAGGGCCGGCTCGGCGAGACGCACCTGGCGGAGGCGCTCGCCCGGGCCCCGTCGCCGCTCTCCGTGGCCGATCTCGAGGCGCTCCTCGAGACGGACGAGGCGCCTCCGAGCGTGCGCGCGCGCGTCGTCGACGTCCTCGACGCGGAGCGAGACCTGACGCGCGAGATATCCTGGAGGAGCTTCGTCACGCACAGCGTCGGTCAGCTCTGCGCGGCGTATTTCGATGACGGGCAGGCGAGCACCGGCCCCCATCGCGCGGGCGGGCTCTACGCATGCTGGCGGCGCGCGGCGGCGGGCGATCGAAGCCCGAGGCTCACGATGGGCTTCGATGGGTATCGCGCGCTCGTGAGCGAGCTGCCCGCCTCGACGAGCGAGCTCTTCGCGAAGGCGCTCGCGGACCTGGAGGTCCCGAGCGAGGAGCGTGAGCGCTACCTCTGGTCGCTCCTGCTCGATCAGAACGGATGGGCCTCGTGGTGCGCCTACCGACGCTGGACCGCGCGTCTCGCGGGGGGCGATGACGACGAGATCCGGGATCTTCTCGCCATTCGCCTCGCGTGGGAGTGGCTCCTCCTCCGGAGCGGCGGGGACCGCACGCGGCAGCGCTGGAGGCACGCGATCGCGAGCTGGTCGCGCGCCGGCTCGGGCGCGCGGACCGACGACTGGCTCCTCCAAGCCGCGATGGAGACGGCCTGGCGAGCGCCGGTCGTCGCCGCGCTGTCCGCCGGATTCCGGGCGTCGCGGCCTGCGTCGCCGCCGTTTCAGGCCGTCTTCTGCATCGACGTGCGGTCGGAGATCTTTCGTCGCGCGCTCGAGACGACGATCCCGTCCGCGCAGACGCTCGGCTTCGCGGGCTTCTTCGGCCTGCCGGTCGAGTACCTCCCCGCCTGCGCGACGAGGGCGCGCCCGCACCTGCCGGGGCTCCTCGCGCCGGCCCTTCGCGTGACCGACGATGGCCTCGCGCCCGGCGCCATCGATCGCCTTGCGCGCCACGTCGCGCACGAGGACGCGGCGCGAGCGCTGAAGAGCGACGCCCTCGGGACATTCACTGCGGTCGAAGCCCTCGGCCTCGGGTACGCCTGGCACCTCGCCGCGGAGAGCCTGGGGCTCGCGCGCTCGACGGAGCCCGCCGCGCGCCCGCGGCTCACGGCACGCGCCGGCGGCGGCGCGCTCGAGACGAGCGCTCGCGCCGACCTCGCGGCCGGGATGCTCCGCGCGATGAGCCTGACGCGCGACTTCGCCCGGCTCGTGATGCTGGCAGGCCACGGGAGCTCCACGCGGAACAATCCGCACGCGGCTGGCCTCGACTGCGGTGCGTGTGGCGGGCAGACGGGTGAGGTGAACGCCCGCGCCGCCGCGGCGCTGCTGAACGACGCCGACGTCCGCGCCGCCCTGCGGGAGCGAGGGATCGAGATCCCCGGGGAGACCTGGTTCCTCGCGGGCCTCCACGACACGACCACCGACGACTTCACCCTCTTCGACCTCGACGAGGCGCCGCCGACCCATCGCGATGCGATCGCTGCGCTCGAGGCGCACCTCCGCGACGCGGGATCGCTCGCCCGGGCGGAGCGCGCCGCGCAGCCGCTCGCCGAGGGGGACGTGCGG
Source organism: Labilithrix sp. (assembly GCA_046351255.1). GTDB lineage: Bacteria > Myxococcota_A > Polyangia > Polyangiales > Polyangiaceae > Labilithrix. The sequence goes on along the minus strand of JAXLYU010000013.1, from coordinate 130,348 downwards.
CGGCGGGGGCGGGACTGGGCGGAGGTCCGGCCCGAGTGGGGCCTAGCGAACAATGCTGCCTTCATCGTCGCGCCGAGGGAGCGCTCGCGTCATCTCACGCTCGGAGGGCGCGCGTTCCTCCACGACTACCGGGCCGAGGAGGACGAGGGCTACCGCGTGCTCGAGCTCATCATGACCGCGCCGATGGTGGTCACGCACTGGATCAACTTCCAGTACTACGCGTCCACCGTCGACAACGAGCGCTACGGCAGCGGGAACAAGGTGCTCCACAACGTCGTGGGCGGCCATCTCGGGGTCTTCGAGGGCAACGGCGGCGATCTCCGCATCGGGCTCCCGCTCCAATCGCTGCACGACGGCGAGCGCTGGGTCCACACCCCGCTCCGGCTGAGCGTGTTCATCGAGGCTCCGCGCGCCGCCATCGATGCGGTGATCGCCAGACACGAGATCGTGAGGTCGCTCGTGGACCACGAGTGGCTCGCGCTCTTCCAGCTCGATCGAGAGGAAGAGGCGGTCTACGCGCGCCGGGCCACGGAGTGGGAGAAGGAGACGGGCCGATGCTGAACGTCTTGGCCGAGCCGCGGCCCGCGACGACGTACCGGGGCGAACGGGTCGCGCTCCTCACCCAGCACGGAAAAGAGCGCGTGCTCGGCCCGCTCTTTCGCGACGAGCTCGGGGCCAGCGTCGAGCTGGTCGGCGGCTACGACACGGACCAGCTCGGGACCTTCACGCGCGAGGTCCCGCGTGCCGGGAGCCAGCTCGAGGCGGCGCGCACGAAGGCGCTCCTCGCCATCGAGCTCTCCGGCCTTCCGCTGGCGGTCGCGAGCGAGGGCGCCTTCACGCCGGGGCCGCTCGGGCTCGGCTGCTGGAACGACGAGCTCGTGGTGCTCGTCGACCGGTCACGCGGCCTCGAGATCGTCGGACGGTCATCCGCGCCGGGGCATCACACCCACGCGATCGTCGCCGACCTCGAGCGGCTGCACGAGGCGGCGCGCCGCGCGGAGTTCCCCGAGCACGCCCTCGTGCTTCGTCCCGATCGCGAAGACGATCCTCGCTGCCGGAAGGGAATACGCTCCTGGCGCGACCTCGACCGCGAGTTCCTGGCCGTCCGGGACGAGTCTGCGACGGGCAAGGTCTTCGTCGAGAACGACCTTCGCGCGCACGTGCATCCGTCGCGGATGGTCAACATCGCCGCCGCGGCGCGCGACCTGCTGTCGCGGGTCCGAACGCCCTGTCCGGCGTGCGGCGCGCCCGGCTTCGGGCTGGTGAAGACGCTGGCGGGCCTGCCTTGCCGCGAGTGCGACGCGCCGACGAGCCAGGCGCGCGCCGACGAGCACGGGTGCGTCGCATGCGCGTACCGCGAGGTCCGAGCGCGCGCCGATGTGTCGGCGGCGGAGCCCTTTCATTGCTCCGACTGCAACCCGTGAGCGCCGCGCCTCAGGTGGAGGACGCGGTGAGCACGATGCGCTCGCGCTTCGAGACGACCACGCCCCCGGGCTTCTCCACCGTGATCGCGAAGAGCTTGGCCCTGCGCACGTTCAGCTTCGCCTGGATGGGCACCACGATCTCGCCGCTCTCGGTGCGCTGAACGTCGAAGACGCCGCCATCGACGGGAAACGCGGCGTCGCGCTCGTCGTCGAAGATCCAGAGCTGGTACTGGAGCTCCTTCGGATCGTTGGGGGAGAGCCCATGAATGCGCATGAAGCCTTGCTGGAGGCCGGAGTGCCAGACGACGTCGCCGCTCGCCTGGGTGGCGGCCGGATCGCTCGTCGGCTTGAAGTCGGCTCGCATCGTGCCGGCGAGCGTCAAGAGCTCGCCCCGTCGGACCGCGGCCGGCGGGGCCGAGGCGACCGGGAGCGGAGCCATCGGCTTCGTGGCGGGCGGTCGCCAGAGCCAGCTCGCGAGGGCGAGCAAGAGAGCGGCGGCCGCGAGGAGCCACGGCGCGGCGGGACGCGCCCAGGCCCGCGAGGGTCGGGGCGCCGTCGGGCCGGAGGAGCGCCGCAGCTTCGTCAGGACCTTCGCCCGCACCGCCTCCGGCATCGAGTCGATCGCGCCCTCGGACTGCGCGGCGACGAAGGCGACGTTCGCGATCTCGCCCGCGGCCTGCTCGAAGAGCGGGGCCTCCTGCGCGTAGACCTCGGCATCGATGAGGGCTCCGAGGCGCGCCTTCTCGGCCGACGAGAGGCCGACGAGCGCATGATCCGCCAGGAGCTCCTCCCACTCTTCCAGTTTTCGGAAGTCGCTACTCACGTGGGAACCTCACTGCTCGTTCCTTTACGTTTCATTGCGCGTCTCGGTTCCCCCGGCTTGGGCGGAGGCGGCGCGTCCGGCAAGGTGAGCGCGGCACGCACGCGGAGGAGCCCGCGCCGTCCGTAGGTCTTCACCGTGCCTAGTGGCAAGTCTTTCATCGTCGCGATCTCCGCGTAGGAGCGGCCCCCGAGCGTCGCGAGCACGAGGACCTCTCGCTCCTCGGGGGGTAACTGATCGATGGCGCGCGCGATCGTCTTGGCGTCGATGGCCTCGTCGGCGCGCATGGCGCGGGCGATCGACTGCTCGTCGAGTGGCGTGGCGCCGGGGTCGGAGCCGCGCTTCCCTTCGGTCGTCGACTCGATGGCGCGCACGGCGCGTCGTCGGGCCAGGTCGATCAGGCGTCGCCGCGCGATCATCGCGACGAAGCCGCTCTCGGTCCCGCGCTCGGGATCGAATCGGGACGCGCTCTCGAGCAGGTCCACGAAGATCTCCTGCACCGCGTCCTCCGCCTCGTCGCGCCCGCGCGTGTAGCGACGCGCGAGCGACCACACCAGCGTGCCGTAGTGCTGCACCGCGGTGGTGGCGGCGGCGCCGTCGCCAGCCGCGATCCTTTGCAGGAGGTGATCTCCGGACACGATGGAATGCGCTAGCGGTTGGAGTCGGCCTTCGCGGCATAGAGGCGAGGGAAGGTCGGAAAGAGGCAGTGCTCGAGGACGTGCACCACGAAGTCGCCGCTCTCGATGGACCGCAGGATCCTCGACGCTCCGTACTTCCCGAGCGCGAGCTGGCGGCCGAGCCGGACGCTCTCTCCGTGCAGTGTCGTGTACGGCTGCCGCGGCCCGTCGGCCCGCGCGATCCCTCGAATGACGTGGTACTCGAGGATATCGAAGCGGGCCTCGACGATGTCCGGGCTCAGCAGGAACTCGTCGAACTTCCACGGCAGCGCGTCGTAGGCGTCGTCCGCGGGCGCGAGGAGCGTGAACGGGCCACCGGCGTGGAGGTCTTCGACGAGCCCGACCGCGAAGAGGCCCTGGACGAACCTTCCCAGCTTGGCCGCCGTGAGGAGGCCGCGCAGCGAGGCGGTCGTGCTGCTCGATGGTGAGCTTGGTTCGGTGAGGTGCATCGGTGCCGGAGCCTTCGCATCAGGACGCTCGCTGGATTTGCGCCCCGTCGCTTTTTGGTTCCAAGGAACGTTCAATGTTTGTCTAATACGAATGGTTCAAATCGCAAGGGCATCTGGCAGTCTTGGAGAGCTCGAACGCACGTCTTGCGCGTCCGCGCTTCTAACGTTAGACAAAGTATAGGCATGTCGCCGAAAGAAAAAGACGCGAGTGGTGCTGGAGCCGAGGTGGGCCCTGGGCCCTACCGCATTCAGGTAGCGGCCGAGCTCTCGGGGACTCCCCCTGCGACACTGCGCGCCTGGGAGCGGCGATACGGCGTCCCTGCGCCGCGGCGGACGACCACAGCGTACCGGCTCTACACCGCAGACGACGTGAACCTCGTACGGCGAATGAACGAGCTCGTCGTCTCGGGGGTCGCCCCGTCGGATGCGGCGCGGATGGTCCTCTCGAGCGAGTCACCACCGAGCGAACGGAGGCTGGACGAGGTCGAGCTCGAGCCGTTCATGCTGGCGCAGCAGCGGCTCCTCGCGGCGACCTTGCGATGGGACAGCGATGCGATCGACGCAGAGCTCCTGCGGCTCTCGTGTCTCGTCGACGCGCCGACGATGTACGGACGCGTCGTCGCGCCGCTCCTGGCCGAGGTGGGCGCGGCGTGGGAGAGGGGCGAGCTCTCGGTCGCGCAGGAGCACCTGCTCTCCGTGAAGGTGGAGAGCGCGCTCCGCGCTGCGCTACGCACGATGGATCGGAGAGACGGCCCGCTCGCGCTCGTGACGTGCGTGGAAGGGGAGGAGCACGTCATCGGCCTGCTCGGGGCCGCGATCCGGCTGGCGAGCGGCGGCTGGCGCGTCGCGGTGCTCGGCGCCTCGACCCCGCCCCACGCGCTCGGCGAGGCGGTCCGGAGCATGATGCCTCGTCTCGTCGGGCTCTCGCTGACGAGGGCGCCGGAGGAGCCGGAGGCCTTCTTTCAGGCATACGGGGCCGCGATCGGTCGGACGCCGTGGGTGGTCGGAGGCCTCGCGGCCGCCGCCGTCGCCGAGGCGATCGTCCGTGCGGGAGGAGCGCTCGTGGCGGACGGCAAGACGTGGAGCCAGCAGATGAGAGACTGGGTGCGGGCGCCGCGATGACGTCGCTCGCATGCGTGAGGCGAACGTAGGGTGTTTCGATGGTGCGCCTACTGCGTCCGCTTCATGGGCGAGCGAGCGCCGTGGGACGATTTCGCGCCGACCCACGGGATCTGCGACGCGTGTCTCACGCAGGGGAGGCTCCTCGATCCGTCCGCGATCGCTCGCGTGCGGCCGGTCTTCGAGTTTCACGAGCGTCTGCTCGCCGTGGCCACGCGGATCGCCGACGCCGACTCGCTCCCCTCGGGGAGCGAGCTCGTCGCGACCGGACGCAGCCTCCGCATCGAGCCCGTCGATCTCCTGATGGGGCTCATTCAGCCCCTGCTCTACGAGATCGGGCGCCTCTGGGAGGACGGGCGCCTCCCGCCGGCCGTCGAGGCACGCTTCTCGTCGCTCGTCGACGCGATGCTCGAGGAGCTCGTCCTCGATCAGCGCCGGCGCCGTCGCGGAGAGGGGCTCGGGCCTCCCGTCTTCCTCGTCGCCGCGGCTGGCAACCAGCACACGCTCGGGATCCGGATGCTCGGCTTCTCGCTGCGAGAGTCCGGGGTCGATGCGCGCGTCGTGACCCATCCTGTGGACGCGAGCTGGCTCACCGTCCTTGCGCGGCTCCTCGGCGCGACCTTCATCGGAATATCGATCGCGCTCCCCGAACAGCTTCGGTTCGCGATCGAGGTGGCCGGGCACCTGGAACGAGAGAAGGTCGACGCGAGGCTCGTGGTCGGCGGCTTCGGCGCGCGCAGGGCGGCGAGGGAAGGCTTGCCGCCTCGCCTGGAGATCCACGATGGAGCGGTGGACCTCCGCGGGGCGAACCTGGCCGAGCGGTGACGGCTCGTCGGAAAATCGAGCACTTGCGGGTATCGGCCCAACCCGCATGGCGACGCGCGTCCGCTGGCCGCGCGTGCTAACGTTTTTTCATCGCCCAGCGAAACCGACCCCCGGGTCGCGCGTAGGTCTTCCGAGGTACTCGCATGCGTCGCTTGCTCGCCATCCTCCCCGTGACCATTGGCCTTCTGGGCGCTTGCTCGAGCAATGACGACTCGAGCACGCCGAACGGTGGCGGCGGCGCGACGGCGTGTGCGGCGGATTCCCGCAAGGACATCTACACGCAGGGCCTGACCAAGCCGGCCGACGATCTCAGCGTGGTGCTCACGGACTCCGCCTTCACCCCGAGCTCGCAGCCTGCGCAGCCGGGTCAGGTGCAGAAGGGGATGAACGCCATCACGGTGGAGGTGCTCGACGCCGCCAAGCAGCCCATCGACGGCGCCGTGGTGAAGCTCGATCTCTGGATGCCCGATCACGCGCACGGCAGCGCGCGTCCGCCCGTCGTCACCCCGATGGGCGGCGGCAAGTACCGGATCACCGAGGTGTGGCTCCCCATGGCTGGTCTCTGGCGCTTCACGATCACGGTGAAGCAGAACAACGTCGACAGATCGAGCGTGTTCAACTTCTGTCTCGACGGCTGACCCGCGCTACTTCACGCAGCCGCTGACCGCCTTCTCCGGCGTCCATTCCTTCGTGCCGCTGGCGAGGTCGAAGACCGGGGCTGCGTCGCGGATGGCGGGGTCGAGGTCACCCGACGCGACGAGGTCGTCGAGGAGATCGTAGTCGAGCGGGCGCATGCGGACGCGCATCGTCACGCGGTCGGGCATCTGCGGGAGCGGCATGTCGCGCGTCTTGGAATGGATGAAGCGCGGATCTTGCGGATCGGCCGTGACCGCGGGCGGGAGCTGCTCCGACGTGAAGCGCGCCGCCTGCCAGAAGAGATGGACCTCCTTGTCCGCGGTGTCGAAGATGGTGTCGCGGAGGAGCCAGTAGCTCGGATCCGTGTATGCGGTGGCGGCCTGCTTGTCTGCGACCGTGCCCGTCGTGAAGATCTCCGCGCCGCCCTTGAAGGCATGCGCCTCGACCCACACGCGCCGATCCTGGGCCGCGCCGCTCGGGAACCCGTGTCCCGCAAACGCGTTGTCGAGCGTGATGGACAGCGTGGGGCCGGTCGCGGGGAGCTGCTGCACGCAGATCTGCGTGAGGATCGAGTTGTCGAGCAGGCGCTGGACCAGCTCCTTCTGCTGCGCCGCGCCGAAGAACGGCGTCAGCGCGATGTCGACCGCCGGCATCGAGTGGTCGTGCACCTTGCGGATCGGCACGTCGTCGCCGGTCTGGCTCGCCTTGCCATCGCGGCCGTCCATGTGGCACTTGCCGCACGAGAGCTGGTTCGGCTGCGAATAAAGCGAGACCTTCCACTCGGCGAACGTGCGCTCGATGTGCGCTCCGTGCGGCGTCACCACGTCGTGGCATGCTCCGCAGAGGCTCGCGGAGTCGTGGTTCTCGCGATCGTGGAGCGTGGAGTACGCGCCCTTGTGGGGCATCGATTTGACGGGATTCCGGATGCCGCCGCGCATCGTGTCGTCCGGCGCGAGATGGAGCGGGTTGTTGTGCGTGTCTCCGACGGTGTCGACGCTGTGGCAGAAGTAGCAGGTGACGCCCTGCACGCTCGCCGGGAGCTCGGCGAGGTTCTGGCCGTCCGTCGTGAGCCCGAGGCGGAGCGCCATCGGCGCGTGACAGCCGACGCAGAACTCCTTCGAGGCGCCGTTCGTCTCGCGGATCATGCGCTTGTTCATCGCGCGGAAGACCGGATCCTCCGCCGCGTAGGCGTGCATGCTGCCCGACCACTCGCGGAACTGATCCTGGTGGCACGGGAGGCAGTTGTTCGGATCCTGCAGCGCCTGACCCGTGAGGGTGATCTTCTGCGCGTCGTCCGACGAGCTGCACGCCGCGATGACGGCGATGGCAACGAGCGCCGAGGTGACCACGCCCAGACGCTTCATCGCTTCGCTCCCGCGCGGATCCACTCGATGACCGCGCACTGCTCGCCCGCTGGCAGCGACTTGCCTGGCGGCATGCGCTGGAACCCGTCCGTCGAGACCATGCGCTGCGCGAGCGGGCTGCACTCCGGGCTGCCGGCCTTGATGTCGTGCTTCACGAGCTGCGCGAACACCGCCTCCTTGTCGAAGAAGTTCAAGTCGCCTTGATGCCCTTCCGGCGAATGGCAGCTGAAGCCCGACTTCGCGCACGAGGGCTGGAAGGTCATCGCATAGAGGTTGTCGTACGTTGGCTCGTAGGCCGGCGTACAGGACGGGAGCGAGCCCGCCTCGAGACACACGATCGGATCGGTGGCGTCGTCATCTGGACACGCAACGAGCAAAGGCACGGGAAGCAGCAGTAAGAATACGAGCGCGCGGCGCATCGCAGCTCTCCTTAAGTGTCATGTCGGGCGGTCCGCGCCAAGCGCCACCGTGATCCCGTCTTCCGTCAGAAGCCCCGGTTGGTGCCGAAAAGGAGGCGAAACGCGTCGACCGAGCCGCCCTGCTCGAAGGTCTCGCTGCCAGCGCCCACCAGGAGCTCGAAGGTGTGGTCGGCCGCGCCGATGCTCTCGATACCGATCGCGCCCGAGAGGCGGAGCAAGCTCGGCTTCCAGTTCTCGAGCTGGGGCCCGAACACGTTGCCCGTGGCGACCTGCAACGTGCCGTCGAGAAATGCCCAGATCGGCCAGCGGTACTTGAGCGTGGCGATGGCGGCGCTCCGATCCGTCAGGCGACCATAGAGGTAGCCACGCATCGGACCGGAGCCGCCCAGGATGATCTGCTCCGTGAACGGGATGCGCGCGTCCCTCGAGATCGGATCGACGAAGAGCGTCGTCACGGAGAGCGACACGGTGCGGTTGTTCTTGATGTCGTAGAACCCGCCGACGCTCCCGCCGTAGCGGAGCCAGTTCGAAGTCGAGCTCCGCACGTTCGACCCGTGCTCGGCCTCGAGCTCGAGGCGGACTCCGGTCTGATTCGCCGGGCGCGCCTCGCGCGTGTCGACGGTGAGCTCGCCGCGCTGGTAGACGTTCGTGTAGCCCTCGAAGCCGGCGGGCAGGGTCGCGCGTCCGCGGCGGACCTCGCTCACGAGCGACGGCTCGTCACAGCAGGCGTCATCGCGGAACTCCGCGTACCGGACGCCGGCGGTGGTGAGGACGCGGCTGCCGCGCCACCAGTTCGCCTCGAAGACGGGCCGCGCCTCGAAGCGATCGACGCCGTAGCGCATGCGTCGAGACTCCTGCGTGCGCGGGCCGAAGCCGGCGAAGAGCTGATCGGGCCGGTGCACGCCCTCGATGCGAAGGTCCACGACCGAGTCCTTGCCGATCGGGATTCGGTCCGCGATCGCGCCCTGGAGCCAGTCCGTCCCGAGGGTCGTCGCGTGGAGGCGAAGGTGATTGTCCTTGCCGAGGAGATCGTCCCAGAACGCGTAGATGCCGACGCTCGCGCGAAAACCGAAATCGAGGAAGGCGGTGGGAACGACGCCGGCTTTCTTCTCCGGGCCGAAGAGGAAGAAGTCGCGAATCGCCTGCGGCCACTGCTTCTGCTCCGCGGTCGTGATGAGCCAGCCGAGGGGGCGGCGAATCACGAATTCGGTCACGAAATAGATCGGCGCGAAGACCACGCGCGGGACCCACAGCGCGACGTCGGCCGCCGTGGTCGGCGGCTCGCCGCGGCCGTCGTAGTCCGGCATCGCGCGCTTCGGGCTCGTGGCGACGCTGGCCTTCGACCCACCGGTTGCGTCGCCGCCCTCGGACGTGCCGATGGCGCCCGGTGACTGGTCCGAGCGCGCGCCCGACGGCGGGTTCGGAAGCGTGCGGCCGCCGCGCTCGTCATCGGGACCGGCCGGCTTCGGCGCGTTGACGCCGGGGCTCGGCCCGGATGGCCCCGAGGTGGGCAGACGCTGCGCCCCGGCCGTGCCGCCGCTGAGGACGAACGCCGCCGTTATGAGCGCTGCCAACCTTTTCGCGCGCACCGTAGCCTCGGATGTTCGTCGATTGGACGCCGTGGCGCACCAAGAAAGCGCCGTCATTTGCGACGGGCCGGCTATGCTCCGCGCGATCGCCCATGGCCTACCGCAACTCGCAGCCGCCTCGAGCTCGCTCTGCCCTCGAGCGCGCGCTCTCCGTCGTCACGGACGTCAAGCCCGGCGAAGGACTCACGGCGGTGCTCCTCACGCTCAACGTTTTCCTGCTCCTGACCGCGTACTACGTCATCAAGCCCGTGCGCGAAGGCCTCATCCTGGTCATGGAGGGCGGCGCCGAAAAGAAGAGCTACGTCTCGGGCGCGATCGCGATCACGCTGCTCTTCGCGGTGCCGGCCTATGGCAAAGTGAAGGACAAGGTCGCGAAGAACAAGCTGGTCGTCGGCGTGACGCTCTTCTTCGCGTCGCACCTCGTCCTGTTCTGGATCCTCTCGTACACATCGCTGAAGACGGAGCTGGGGCTGGTGTTCTTCACCTGGGTCGGCGTCTTCAACATGATGGTCGTCGCCCAGTTCTGGGGATTTGCCAATGACGTCTACACGCAAGAACAAGGAAAACGCCTCTTCGCCATCGTCGGCATTGGCGCGTCGCTCGGCGGCGCGGTGGGCGCCTATATCACGCGCTTCCTGACGAAGACGCTCGGTCTCGGTGTGTTCCCGATGCTCCTCGTGGCGGCGGGGATCCTCGCCGCCTCGGCGTTCATTTCGCAGACGGTCCACGTCCGCGAAAGGCGGATTCGCGAGGAGAACGAGCACCTCGCGGCGCAGAAAGAGGCAGAGCTCGACGCCAAGGAGGAAGAGGAGAAGAAGGCGGCCGAGCACCCGCAGGGCGGATTCACGCTCGTGGCGCGTAATCGGTATTTGCTCCTCCTCGCCGCGTTCTCGCTCGTCTTCACCATCGTCGACACGAATGGCGAGTTCATTCTCTCGAATCTCGCCAAGGAGGCGGCGGAGGCCACCGCGAAGGCGGAGCACATCCCCGACGCCGAGATGGGCGATTACATCGAGAAGAGCATCGCCAGCTTCTATGGCAGCTTCTATCTCTGGGTGAACGTCATCGGCCTCTCGATCCAGACGTTCCTCGTGTCGCGCATCGTGAAGTTCGGCGGCCTCAAGCTCGCGTTCTTCGTCTACCCGGTCCTCACGCTCGTCTCGTCGGTCAACAACGTGGTCACGCCGCACCTCATCGGCGTGCAGCGCCTGGACGCGTATCGCCCCACGAAGACCCTCGAGAACGCGACCGACTACTCGCTGAACAACACCGTCCGCAACATGCTCTGGTTGCCGACGACGACGGAGATGAAGTTCAAGGCGAAGCAGGTCGTGGACTCGTTCCTCGTCCGCATGGGCGACGTCGCGTCGGCGGGCCTCGTCTTCCTCTTCGGCCGTGTCCTCGCGTGGCCCGTCGTGCGCTTCTCGATGATCAACATCGTCCTCGCCGTGGTCTGGCTCATCATTGCGGTCGGGATCGTCCGCGAGAACGCCAAGCTCACCGCAGAGAAGCAGAGCGAGGAGAAGACGGACGAGGCGAAGCCGAAGGACGCCGAGAGCGTCGCCTGAGCGTCACGAGCCCGAGGGCCACGCCCACGAGCGCGGCCATGGGCGACGACGCTCCGCGCGTCGTCGTCGCGCAGCCGGCGCTGTCGACCGAGTCCTCGTCCGCCGGCGAGCCGTCCGGCTTCGTCTTCTTCGAGCCCGCACCGTCATCGGTCGTCCCGTCGTCGCCGGTCGTCCCGCCACCCGTCATGGTCGGGCTCTTCGTGGAGGGCGAAGGGCCGGCGGGGGTGTCGACGATCGGATGACCCACGGCGGAGGCTGCCTCGCGGATGAGCTGCTCGTGGCCGGCGAGCGTGGTCCAGAACGTCGGGCGATCTCGGCACGTATCGTCGATGCCGCGCGAGGCGACGGCGAACACGCGCCCTGCCCCGTCGAGGAGGGGCCCGCCGCTGTCGCCGAAGCAGGTGGACTCCGTCGTGACGATCTCGTTCTCCAGCGGATCCATGTCGATGATCTCGCCGCGCTGCGTGCGATACGCATACTTCACGGGACCGACCGCGAGGACCTTCACGTCCGCGCGCTGCGTGCGCTCGTCCGCGTTGTCGCCGTAGCCGATCGCGGTGCCGACCTCGTCCTGGGTCGCGGCCGCGAAGCTGACCCTGGCGGGGATGACGTCGGGCACGTCGCTGTCGAGGGAGAGGAGCGCGATGTCGGCGCGGCAAAGCTCGTTCGAGGCGGGCACGTAGAGCTTCACGCCGCGCGCGACGGCCGCGTCCGGCGAGGCCGACGCGCCGACCGACACGCTGAGCCGCGCCGGCGGCGTCTGGGAGAGCACCGTGCCGCAGTCGCTCTCCTCGTCGAGCTCCGTGACGCAGTGACGTGCGGTGAGGACCAGATTCGGCGCGATGAGCGTACCCGAGCAGAGGGCGCGTCCTCGATCGTTGACGAGGACGGTCGCGTCCTGCGCGGCAGGCGAGGGCTGGCCGCCCACGATCGCCTGGCGGGTGTCGCCAATCCGCTCCACGCTCTCGGTCGCCGGCGCGGAGCATGCCGCCAGCGCGAGGGCGCAGAAGACGATAGAGAGACGCATCTGCCGGGTCAGGATAGTGCACGCGATGTTCCATGAAAGGCGATCCCGGGATCGCTCCTTTTGTTCAGCGTCGAAACCGGATTCCTCTCTCACGGAAGTGCCTTGGATCGGCCCCGGTCCAGTGGGGAAGTATCCCCTGAGACCGGATCACCCCCACCGTTCACTCGGCGAGGAAGAAGCGATAACGCGCGCTCGCGCCGCTCGCCACGGTCAGCTTCGCGGTGCGAACCTGGCCGTTCGAGAAGCGACACGCGATCTCGTGCGCGCCGGGCGACGAGACGGTCACGGGCGTCTCGCCCTGATCCGCTCCGTCGACCGTCACGCGACAGGGCCGCGGCGAGGACGCGATGACGAGCTCGGTCACGGGCGGGGCCGCAGAGATGCTCGGCAGCGGCGGCGGCGCGGCGGGGCGCGCGCGCGCCGCGAAGGCGAGGGCGCCGATCACGAGCGCGCCCGCGAGGACGACGAGCCACGGCGAAGGCGGTGACGACTCTCGCGCGCGCGGCGCGAGCGCCGCCTCGTAGCGTGTGTGCTCCGGGACCGGAAATACCGGCATCGCGCTCGTCGCGTCGGGATCGAAGAGCGCTGGCGGCAAGAGCACGGACGGGATCCGCTGGCTGCTCTTTGCGAGATCCGGCACCGCCGCACGAAGCTGCGTGAGGACCTCGGTGAAGCTCGTCGTCCGCCGCTCGAGCGCCGGCTCGAGGCATCCGCGCACGACCCGCCGGAGCGACTCCGGCACGTGCGGCGCGGCCTCGTCGATGCTCTTCGGGCGCGTGGTCGCGATCTTCACGATCAGCGCGTTGAAGTTCTTCGCCTCGAACGCGCGATGGCCCGTGATGGCCTCGAAGAGGATGCCGCCGAACGCGAACACGTCGGCGCGGCCGTCGACGTCGGTCTCGCCGCGCGCCTGCTCCGGGCTCATGTAGAGCGGTGAGCCGAGGACGGTCCCCGCCAGCGTGAGCTCGGGCACGGGGGCGCTGTCGCCGCCGCTCGCCTCGCGCCGGAACTTCGCGACGCCGAAGTCGAGCACGGTGGGGCGCACGCCCGTCTTCGTCTTGTGGAGGAAGATGTTCGCGGGCTTGAGATCCCGGTGCACGACGCCCGCCGCGTGCGCCGCTTCCATCGCGCTCGCCACGTCGACCATGACGCGCGCGAGCTCGTGGAAGGTCATGGGCGGCACCTGCCGGTGGAGCGCCATCTCGAGCGTGACCCCGTTCAGGAGCTCCATCACGATGAAGAGCTGCCCGTGGTCGGTCTGCCCCACGTCGATGATCTCGACGATATTGGGATGATTGATGCGCGCGGAGACCTTCGCCTCGTTGAGGAAGCGCTGCTTCGTCTCCGGCTCCTTCTCCGTGATCTCGCGGCCGAGGATCTTGATCGCGACCTGGCGCTCGGTGAAGCGGTTCGTCGCGGACCAGACCTCGGCCATCCCGCCGGTGCCGAGGCGGCGATGAAGCCGGTACTTCCCGGCGATGACCTCTCCCGCCCGATCCGGCTCTCGACCTGGGTCCTTCACGCGATGGTCATGCCTCCGTCGACCGCGATCGTCTGGCCCGTCGTGTAGCTGGCCGCGTCCGACGCGAGGAAGAGCGCGCAGCCCGCGATCTCGTCCGGCTGGCCGTAGCGGCGGAGGGGGGTCATGCGGATGACCTCGTCGAGGAGCGCGTCGTTCTTGAGGACGGCGGCGGCAAACTTGGTGTCGACGAAGCCGGGCGCGATCGCGTTGACGCGGATCTTGTTGGCGGCGAGCTCGTAGGCGAGCGTCTTCGTCATCGAGATGATGGCCGCCTTCGTCATCGCGTAGACCGCCTGGAGCGGCGACGCGATGATGCCCGCGACGCTCGCCATGTTGACGATGGAGCCCGGCGCCTCGCGCGCGCGGAGGTGCCGGGCGACCTCGCGGGTCATCCAGAAGTAGCCCTTCGCGTTGACCTCGAACGTCTTGTCCCAGGCGCCGTTGTCGATGTCGAGCATCGGTCCGAAGTACGGGTTGGTCGCGGCGTTGTTGACGAGGACGTCGACCTTGCCAAACTTCGCGATCGCCTCCTGCACGAGGCGCACGCAGTCCTCCTCGCGGCCCGTGTGCGCGGCGATGGCGACCGCCTTGTCGGTGCCGATCGACTCCGCGACGGCGGACAGGCCTCCTTCGAGCTTTCGCGACGCGCACACGACCTTCGCGCCGTTGGCCGCGAACGACCGGGCGATGGCCTCGCCGATTCCGCGGCTGGCGCCGGTGACGATCGCGACTTTACCTTCGAGGTTGATGGTGGCGGGCATGCCCGCGGAAATAGCACGGCGCGCCGTGGGCCGCTCGAGATGGCGACCTGGCCCTCCGCAGTTGGTATCCTCGCGATCATGCTTACGCGCAAGCGCCTCCTCGTGGGCTCCGTCTCGTCGATCGTGTGGCCGCTCGTCACCGTGCTGATCCCGGCCGGTATCACGTTCGCCGCGGCGCGCGTGTACGCCGAGGCCGCGCCTGCACCGGAGTCGTGCGAGGCGGGCGTGGTCACGGACTGCGCGAGCGTGGCGCCGGGGAGCGTGTGTCACGCGTGCACCACGGGGACCTGCGCGTGCTTCGACGGGACCTGCTGGGACGCCGGCGGGGGCTCCATCGTGTCCGTGAAGGTCTGTCGCGACGTCCCGAAGTGCGAGAGCTTTCCGGATGGCGACAAGGCGTGTCAGGGGAAGGCGGAGGGCGCCGGCTGCTCGACCGAGAGCCCGACCCCGGAGCCGGGGGAGTGCAAGCCGTCGCCGCACACGTGCCTCCCGGACGACGGCGGCCCGGTGATCACGACCTCTCGCGGGCTCTTCTGCTACCCGAAGGCGACGACGTCGTCGTCGTCCTCGTCCTCGTCCTCGTCGAGCGGCGACAACGGCGGCTCGACCGGCTTCGTCCCGGGCCCCGCCACCGTGCCCGGCTCCTCGTCTTCCTCGACGTCGGGCGGCTCGAGCGACGACTCCGGCTGCGCCACCTCGTCGACCACGACGATCCCGCTCTTCGCCGCGCCGCTCGCGCTCGGCCTCCTCTTCGCGCTCCGCCGAAAGCGTCAGCCGAGGAACGCGCCGAGGGCGCGGAAGCGGTCGTAGCGATCGCGAACGAGCTCGTCGGGCGTCTTCTCGAGGAGCTCCGCGAGCGCGCCGTCGAGCGCGGTGCCGACGTTGATGGCCGCGCGCTCGGGATCCTGATGCGCGCCGCCGGCGGGCTCCTCGATGACCTTGTCGACGACCTTCAGCTTGAGGAGCTCGGGCGCCGTCATGCGCAGCCGCTCCGCGGCCTCGTCCGCCTTCGCGCCGTCGCGCCACAGGATGCTCGCGCAGCCCTCCGGCGTGATGACGGAGTAGGTGCCGTACTCGAGGACGTGGACGCGATTCGCGACGCCGAGGGCGAGCGCGCCGCCCGAGCCGCCTTCACCGACGATGGTGGCGATGACCGGGACCGTGGCCCGCGCCATGGATGCGAGGCACGCGCCGATGGCCTCGCTCTGCCCGCGCTCCTCCGCGCCGAGACCCGGGTATGCGCCGGGCGTGTCGATGAACGTGAGGATGGGGAGGCCGAAGCGCGACGCGAGATCGTACATGCGGCGCGCCTTCCGGTAGCCCTCGGGGTGCGGCATGCCGAAGTTTCGCTTCACGTTCTCCTTCGCGCCGCGTCCCTTCTGATGACCGATGACGACGACGCTGCGACCGCGGAAACGAGCGAGGCCCGCCACGATGGCCGCGTCGTCCCCGAAGACGCGATCGCCGTGCAGCTCCTGAAATTCCTCGAAGAGGAAGCCGATGAAATCGAGCGTGTACGGCCGGTTGGGATGGCGGGAGAGCTGCACCTTCTGCCACGGGGACAGGTCTGCAAAGAGCTCGCGCGCCAGACGGCCGCACTTCTCTTCGAGCCTTTTCAGCTCAGCCTCGAATTTTTTGTCGTTCTCGGCGAGCGCTCGCAGCTCCCGCACTCGGTTCACGAGCTCGACGACCGGCTTTTCGAAAGGGAGGACGTGAGAGGCCAAAGTTTTCGAGCTTATAAACACTTTGCCCTCGCGTGTCGATTCTCCCATGCGGCCCCGGCCAGGTGATGCTAGGGAGGCTCACTGCCGGATGGGGACGGACGTGAAGCGCGCGACATTGATCCTCGGAGGGACAGCTGTGCCCAACGCGGCACCGCCGGTCAGCCCGCGCAATGCGCTCCCGCCTCCTCCTCATATCCGGCGCTCCGTCGTGCCGAACGGGGTCGACCCTCATGCGATCGACGCCGTCGACGCGGGCTGGGACTCGATGCGGCCCGCGGCCTACGCCCCCGCGTCCCAGGTGCCCGCCGTCATCGTGCGCTCCGCGTCGAACGTCCCGCTCTCGCGCTCGCCCGCGTCCACGTCGCTCAAGCCGAGCTCCGTCAAGCCGCCGGTCTCCGTCAAGCCGCCGGTCCCCGCGAGCCGCTCGCCGCAGCCGCCCTCGATCCATCCACGCTCGATCCAGCCGAGCGCTCCGCCGCAGCCGCTCTTCCTCGCCGCCTCGCTACCGCCGCCGCCCTCGTCGAAGCGACTCTTCGCGCCGCCGGTGGAGGAGATCTCGAGCAGCGACCTCGTCGAGGAGGATGATCGCCCGAGCGACCGCGTGACGGTGCCGAACGATCTCGCCCCGCGGAAGATCGTCGAGCTCGTCCCCGAGGACCTCGAGAGCGATCGCTCCACGGCGACGACGCGCCCGCCGCCGCCTTCGCAGGAGTCGCGGCAGCCGTCGCTCATGGAGCTCGCGGGATCGCTCCACGCCCCGCCATCACCCCGTCTCGAGCTCCCCGATCCGGACGAGGCATACACCCCGTCGTCGCTCCCGCCCGTCTCGCTCGATGCGCGGCCGCCGCTGACGAGCGCGCCTGGCCACAGCGCCCAGAGCGTCCCGGTCCCGCAGATGTCGCGCCAGTGGGTCGCCATCTTCGCCGCGTCGCACGTCGCGGTCGCGGCCAGCGTGCTCTTCTGGGTCTACGCCACGCGCCGCGAGCCGCCCCCGCGTCCGCGCGAGCCGCACATCGCGCTCGAGCAGCGCACCACGATCGAGAGCGCCGCCGGCTCCGTGACCGAGAACGTCACGCCTGCGGAAGGTTGTAGAGTGCAAGATCTCTCGCGCGTCATCGCGTCGCGCGCCGAGCTCGGTCCCGCGCTCGATGCGGCCGCGCTCGAGTCCGGCTTCGGCGTCGGTCTCGTGTCGAGGTCGCACGAGGCGACCGGCATTCGCCTCGAGGCGACCACGCTCCGCACGGCGGAGACGGTGAGGGTCCGCTCCGCCTGGCCCGTCACCCGCGTCGCGGTCGACAAGGGCGACAGCGAAGAGGATCGCCTCGAGGTCCGCGTCGACGGCAACGACACGAAGACGCTGAGCGCCACGCAGAAGATCTCCGCGGTGAAGGGCGGCGTCTTCGAGACCGACGCGAACGGCGACAAGCACCTGCTCTGGGCCATCCACGGGCTCGTCCCCAAGACGGAGACGGTTCGCGCCGTCGGTCGTTCGGACGGCTCCGCTGTGGTCGCGGTCCGCCGCCAGGGTGTGATGTGGATCGGCGTGACGGGGCAGGGGCCCATCATCCCGGTCATTCGCGAGAAGAAGACGCTCGGCTCGCCCGCGCTCACCACCGTCGGCAACGGCGGCGGCGTCATCGCCTGGGCGGAGCGCGACTCCGGTCCGTTCTCCGTGGTCGTGGCTTCGATCGACGTCGATGGCAAGCACACCACCGTCGGCGAGCCGCTCGAGATTGCGGAGGGCATCTCGCCCGCGCTCGCGACCCTCCCGAACGGAGAGCTCCTCCTGACGTACTCGGACGGCAAGGCCGGCGCGCACCGCGTGGTCGCCCAGCGCCTCGGGGCGGATCTCTCGCGTCGCGGCGAGCTGCTCGTCCTGTCGTCGAATGGCCTCAACGCCGGGCAGCCCGCGATCGCGGTCGACGGCGAAGGCCGCGCGATCGTGGCGTATCTCGCCATCGAGAGCGGCCGCGCCGAGGTCCACGCGACGGCGCTCTCCTGTCGGTGAAGGTGCGAGTCGCGGGGCGGCGGCCCGTCGGTCCGTGCGCCTAAATTTCAGGATTTTCCTGTAGAATCGGAGCGTGGCCGAGAAGCTCGATGCCCTGCCGTCGCAAGCGCTCGGCAGCTATCAGGTCCGATCGAAGATCGGGTCGGGCGGCATGGGCGACGTCTTCGACGCGGTCCACACCGGTCTCGACAAGCGCGTCGCGATCAAGACCCTGCGGAAGCGCTTTCTCGACGACGAGGTCGTCGTCGCGCGCTTCCTTCGCGAAGGCCAGCTCGCGTCGCGCATCCGGCATCCGAACATCGTCGACGTGACCGACGTCGGCATGATGGGCGGCCTGCCCTGCCTCGTGATGGAGCACCTCGAAGGCGAGAGCTTCTCGCAGCTCATTCGTCGCGAGGGCAAGCTCCCGGTCGATCGCATCGTCGACATCCTGCTGCCCATCATCGCCGCCGTCGACTTCGCGCACGACCACGGCATCGTCCATCGCGACCTCAAGCCGTCGAACCTGTACCTGTCGCGCGCGTGGAACGGCGAGACCGTGCCGAAGGTCCTCGACTTCGGCATCTCGAAGCTCGTCCACGAGGCGCAGGAGTCCGCGCTCACGACCGACTCTGCGTTCGTCGGTACGCCGCACTACGCGTCGCCCGAGCTGATGCGCGCGGACAAGCAAGCCGACGGTCGCTCCGATCAATACTCGATGGGCGTCATCCTCTACGAGGCGGCCACCGGTGTCCGGCCGTTCATGGAGATCGGCAACAACTTCGTCGCGCTCGCGATGGCGATCTGCAAAGGCGAATATCCGCCCGCGCGCGATCGAAACCCCGCCATCCCCACCGCCTTCGACACGGTGATCAAGCGCACCATGTCGCTGCATCCCGAGGACCGCTTCCTCACGATGCGTGACCTCGGCGCCGCGCTCCTGCCGTTCGCGAGCGAGCGCGCCCGCATGATCTGGCAGCCCACGTTCCAGGGCGTGACCGGAGAGGTCCCCGTGGTCGGCGAGGTCCGCGCGCCGGGCGCATCGTCGGCGACGGTGCAGCTGACGCCCGCGTCGATGTCGCGCGGCGGTCCCAAGGACGCATTCGTGGGGAGCGGCCCCAACCCCACGTTTCCCTCGCAGGGCTCCGGCGCCATCGCTGCGCCGCCGCTCTCCGTGCCGCCCCCGAGCTTCGGCTCCGATTCGCATCCGAGCACCACGCCGCCGGGCGCGGCGTTCGATCGCTTGCCCACGTACCCGACCTACGGCACGGGTCGCCCGGTCGCGGCGCCGCGCGGGAACGGCCTCATCACCGCGATCGTCGGCGCGAGCGTCGTGCTCGCGATCCTCGGCGCGCTCGTCGTCCTCAAGGGCGGCGTGCTCGGCGGCAAGAAGGAAGACACGCCAGCGGTGGCGGCGCCCATCGTCGGTACGTACGCCATCGATCTCGCGGTCACGCCGGCCACTGCGTCCATCGAGCTCGACGGCGCGCCCGTCGGCACCGGGCGCCTGGTGCAGACGATGACGAAAGACGGACGCGTCCATCACCTCAACATCTCTGCGCCCGGCTTCGAGACCGTGCGCACCGAGTTCGACGACGTTCGCGCTCCGCCCACGACCCTCGCGCTTCGCCCGCTTCCTTCCGCTCCGTCTGCGAACCCCACGCCCGCCGGCAACGGCGGCAAGCCCGCCGGTAGCAAGACCGGCGGCGGGAAGAAGGGCGACAGCCGCCCGAAGACGGACAACATCGATCCCTGGGAATGAGCGCGAAGACGGGACGCTGGACCTTCGCGGCGCTGTCGCTCGTGGCTCTGACGGTGGCGGCGCCGGCGGCGGCGGCGCCGAAATCCGAGAAGGCCGCCGCCGAGATCCGCGCGCGCGAGCTCTTCAACAAAGGCGACAAGGACTACGCGGAAGGGCGCTACGACGAGGCGCTGACCGAGTTCCAGGAGGCCTACGACCTCTCCGGCAAGGCGCAGCTCCTCTTCAACGTCTCGAACGCCCTCGAGCGCCTGGGCCGGTACTCCGAGGCCGTCGACGCGCTCGAGAAATACCTCGCGAGCGGCAAGGCGAAGGACAAGGACGTCGTCCAGAAGCGCCTCGCGAATCTCAAGAAGCGCGTCGAGGAGAAGAAGGCCGAGGACGAGGCGGCGGAGAAGAAGAAGCAGGAGGAGGCGCAGAAGAACGTGCCGCCACCGCCGCCGCCGCCGCCGCCGCCGCCCCCGCCGCCGCCGCCGAAGCCGTTTCCGATCCTGCCCGTCGCGCTCATGGGCGCTGGCGGCGCGTCGCTCGTGGCCTCCGGCGTCTTCGGGATCCTGACGCTCGGCGCGCGGAGCGACGTCGACGCCGCCTGCAAGGAGGGGCCGTCGGGACGCCTCTGCAGCGACGACGCGGAGAGCGCGATAAGCAAGGACAAGACGTTCGGGCTGATCACGGACATCACCCTCGTCGCGGGCGTCGTGCTCGGCGGCGTAGGGGCCTACTTCCTTCTGACGGGGAGGAAGGCGGAGGATCACGTGAAGGTCGGCATCGCGCCGAACGGCCGAGGGGCGGCGTTCGTTGGCGCGTTCTAGCTGGGCGATCCTCCTCGCGGTCCTCGTGAGCTGCACGCTCACCCGCCAGGATGTGGCCGAGTGCAAGACGAGCGCGGAGTGCCGGACCGCGTTCGGTGCGGGGTTCTCGTGCGGTGGCGACGGCTTCTGCGCCAAGGCGGCGCCGAATCCCCGCTGCAAGCAGGCCTATCCCGAGGATCTGCTGACCCGGCCCGAGAGCTATCCGGGGATCTTCATCATCGGCTCCATCATGGATCGCTCGGTCGACACGCAGAAGGACCGCGAGGCCGCGATCCGTCTCGCGACGATGCAGGTGAACGATCAGAAGGGCCTCGACGGGCACCTCTTCGGGGTCGTCCAGTGCGACGCGGCGGAGAACGCGGAGTACGACTCGCTGAAGCGCGAGGACGCGGCCGTGGCGGACGCGAGGTACCTGGCCGCGGAGCTCGGCGTGCCCGCGATCGTGGGTCCGAGCGCCTCGGGCGACGTGGCAGCGGTCCTGAAGGCCCTCGACGGCACGGGTGTGCTCGTGATCTCGCCGTCGGCATCGAGCCCGGACCTCGGGTCCAAGAATCCGACCGACGAGCAGCCTAGCCTCTTCTGGCGCACCGTCCCGCCGGACACGCTGCAGGGGAAGGCCATCTCTCGCTACCTCGTGAAGACGTCGGCGCCGACGAAGAACGTGGTCATCATCGACGAGAAGGGTCCGTACGGGTCGGCCCTCTCGGAGGTCTTCACGTCCGAGTTCCAGAAGGACGGTCGGACCGTGAAGACGAGCGAGTTCCGGAACGCCAGCGAGCGCGACGCGGCGATCGTGACCGCCACCTCGCCGGCCCCGCCGTTCGTGCTCTTTTTCTCCTCGCAGACCGCGGACGTCATCGCGTTCCTCAACGCGGCGAGCACGCTCTCCAGCTACGACGGCGTGCAGATCTTCCTCACCGACTCCGCCGCGAACACCGATCTGCTCAACGGCGTCGCGGAGAAGAAGATCTTCCCGCGGGTGACGGGGAGCCGGCCCGCGATCCCGAAGGGCCCCACGTTCGACCTCTTCAAGACGAGCTATAGCGCCGCGTTCAAGAAGGACCCGAGCGCGCTCGGCTTCGCGCCGCAGGCCTACGACGCCACGTGGATGGTCTTCTACGGCAGCGCGCTGTCCCAGCGAAAGGAAGGCGCGCTCACGGGTCTCGGCATCGCGCGCGGGCTGCGGAAGATCTCGAAGAGCGGCGCCGAGGTGCCCGTCACACCGGCGAACTGGACGAAGATCGCGGACGCGATCGGCGCTGGAGATCCCGTCAATCTCGACGGCGCGTCGGGCAAGCTGGACTACGACGCCTTCGACGAGACCTCGAGCCCGGTGGATATCTGGAAGATCAGCGCGGACGCGAAGTCCATCGAGTCGATCGAGGAGATCGATCTCGCCCAGCCGTGAGAGGGGATGACGATGACGACCCACGAGGGCCACTGTTTGTGCGGCGCCGTTCGTTTCACGGCGGACGTGGTGAGCACGCGCAACTCGGCGTGCCACTGCGGCATGTGCCGGCGCTGGGCGGGCGGCACCCCGTTCTTCGGCGTGCGAACGCGTGACGTGAAGTTCGAAGGGGGCGAGCACATCACGCGCTTCGAGTCGTCGGGCTGGGCGGAACGTGGGTTCTGCGCGCGCTGCGGGACGCACCTCTTCTACTTCTTGAAGCCGCTCTCGACGTTCATGATGGGCGCCGGCACCTTCGACGACGCGGCCGGGTTCGAGCTCGCGAGCGAGATCTTCATCGACGAGAAGCCTCCCGGCTACGCCTTCGCGGGCGATCATCCGCGCCTGACCGCCGCGGAGACGCTCGCGAAGTTCACGCCGAAGAGCTGATCTCAGGGGCCGACGTAGACCGACTTCGGGCGGATGAGCTTCCCGGTCGCGCGCTGCTCCTCGACGTGCGCGCACCAGCCGGCGGCGCGGCTCACCGCGAACGTCGGCGTGAAGAGCGCTCGCGGCAGGCCCACCGCCTCGAGCAGGATCGTGGTGTAGAACTCGACGTTGCACTTGAGCGGCCGGTCCGGATACTTGGCGGCGAGCTGGGTCTCCGCCTCGCGCTCGACGGCGCGGGCGAGCTCGAGCCGCGCCGTGCTCGCCATGCGCCCGACGGCGCGCTCGAGCACGAGGGCGCGAGGGTCGCGCGTGCGGTAGATGCGGTGGCCCATGCCCATGATGCGCTCGCCGCGTGCGAGAGCGGCCGCGACCCAGTCGCGCGCCGAGGCCGCGTCGCCGATCGCGTCGAGCATGTCGAGCACGGGGCCGGGGGCGCCGCCGTGGAGCTTGCCCTTGAGCGCGCCGATAGCGGCGACGACGGCGGAAGTCATGTCCGACGCGGTCGACGCGACGACGCGGGCCGTGAACGTCGACGCGTTCATGCCGTGATCGATGACGGCGACGAGATACGCATCCAGCGCGGCGACCTGCTCCGGGGACGGCGTCTTCCCCGTCGCGAGGCGCAGGTAGTCCGCCGCGTGCGAGGCGGCGGGGTCGGGGGGCCCCGAGGAGCCCGCCGCCGCGACCGCCATCGCCCCGAGGATCCCGTAGACGTCGTCGCCCTCGGTCCCTGCCATGCGCGCCCGGAGCGCGTCCATCGGGTCGGCGAGCGAGACCGGGACGAAGCGCGCCCGGGCCCGCGCCTCGCCGAGGTGCCGGCGCACCTCCGCGAGCTCGTCGGCGGCCGGCAGGCGTCCGCGGCGGAGCAGGAACACCGCCTCTTCGAAGGTGGCCTTTCCGGCGAGCGACTCGACGGGGTGGCCCGCGATGACGAGGCGCCCGGCCTCGCCGTCGACGTCGGAGAGGCGGGTGTGCGCGGCCACGACATCCTCGAGGCCGCTCGCGTGCGGCGAACGTTGATCCATCATGACCGTCCATATGGAGACACCGTCATGCATTGACATGGTTGATTCGTGAATCCACGAGCTGCGTTCGACAATCAACGTGCGATGATGGAGCCCGTGAGCAAGACCAAGACTGCCATCGTCGAGGAGTGGGTCACCGCGGAAGAGGCGAGCAAGCTCGCGAGCATCAAGAAGCCGACGCTCTACGCCTACGTGAGCCGTGGCCTCATCCGCAGCGTGGAGGGTGGCGGGCTCTCCCGGGCGCGCCTCTACAACCGGGACGACGTGGAGCACGTCCGTACGCGGAGCCGCGCGCGGTCGGGGCACGCCGCCGTCGCCGCGTCGGCGCTGCGCTGGGGCGAGCCCGTGCTCGACACGCGCATCGGCACGATCGACGCGCGCGGGCCCGTCTACCGCGGCATCCCGGCGCGCGAGCTCGTCGACAACGGCGCCACGTTCGAGGACACGTGCGAGCTCCTCTGGGAGTCGCCGTTCGTCGCTTCGCCACCGAAGAAGGAGCCGTCGCTGACGGTGGTGCGCTCGCTGCTGCCGAAGCGCGCGCTCCCGTTCGACGCGATGTTCGTGATGGCGGGCATGCTCGCCGCGGCGGAGGGGCGAGGGGACGCGCTCCTCATGATGAAGACGCGCGCCGGCACGCTGATCCGGCGGCTCGTCGCCGCGTGCGCGGTGCCGCGCGGCCCGAAGGTGGTGGAGAAGGCCCTCGGCGCGAGGAGCGTGGCCGAGGCGCTCCTCGTCGGGCTCGGCGGCAAGACGGACGCGCGCGCGGTCGCGGCGATGAATCGCGCGCTCGTGCTCTGCGCCGATCACGAGCTCAACGCGTCGACGTTCGCGGTGCGCATCGCCGCCTCGGCGGACGCGTCGCTTGCCGCGTCGCTCCTCGCCGGCGTCGCCGCCATGTCGGGCACGCTGCACGGCGGCGCGACGGCGCGCGTCGAGGCGTTCGTGGACGAGGTGGGCTCGCCGGAGAAGGCGGCCAGCGTCGTCTCCGCGCGGCGCGATCGCGGCGAGGCGGTGCCCGGCTTCGGCCACAAGCTCTATCCGGAGGGCGATCCGCGCGGCGCGGTGCTCCTCGCGGACGCGCAGAAGCTCGCGCCGCGCGTCCGTGACGTGAAGGTGCTCGTCGCGGCCGCGAACGCGATGAACCTCGCCGCCCGCG
The DNA here is from genome assembly GCA_046351255.1 of Labilithrix sp. GTDB lineage: Bacteria > Myxococcota_A > Polyangia > Polyangiales > Polyangiaceae > Labilithrix. The sequence goes on along the minus strand of JAXLYU010000013.1, from coordinate 105,848 downwards.
AGCTGCCGACGGTGGACGTGGGAACGGTCGCGCTGGCCGCTGCGCTCGGATTGCCGCGCGGCTCGGCGCTCGCGATCTTCGCCTGCGGGCGCCTCGCGGGCTGGGTCGCGCACGCGCTCGAGCAGCGCCAGGACGGGCACCTGCTTCGCCCGCGCGCGCGCTACGTCGGGCCCTCGAGCAACGTGCCCGCGACGGAGTGACGCCGACCGCGGCTCACTCCTCGAGCTTGCAGCAGACCGTCTCGTTGCCCGGCGCGAAGCCCTTGCGCGGCGGCGTGGTCGTCTCGCCCGCGCTGCCCACGGTGAAGGGAAGCCCGAGCGAGCGCGGTATGCGTCGCGGCGCCTTGAACGTGCCGGACATGAACGCGCCGCCGTTCGGCGTGCGGTGCTCGAACGAGCCTTCGACCCAGTCCGCATCGACCCGGGTGAGGACGATGAACGCCGAGCCGCCCGGGTCCGAGGCCGTGCCGGTGGCGATGCCTCGGCGGCACCGGACCGTCTCGAGCACGACCCCGCCTTCGAGCTCGCCCTGCCAGGGATTCGCGAGCGCGGTCTTCGATGTGACGGTGCCGCTCAGCTCGAAGGCCTGCGCGTCCATCGGGAACAGGCTGCGAGCCGCGTACTGCGAGTAGTGGCGGACCGTCGTCAGCGCGATGACGACCGTGTAGCGGTGCGTCCCGTCCGCGTCCGTCTCTTCGCGGAGCTCGGCCTCGACGTCGTGCCACTTGTCGATGTCCACGAGCGGTCCCGGACCGGCCAGAGACGACGCGAAGGAGAAGGCCTCGGCGGCCGGCGCCTTCGCGCGGAGGCTCGCGCAGCTCTCCGGCGGCAGCGCCCCCGACGTGCCCGGCGCGCCCGCCTGCGGTTCGGCGCCGTCGCCTGGATCGGACGCGGGCGCCGGCCCTTCGGGCGGCGGGGGCGGAGGATCGTTCTGTCCGTAGCCGCGCGTGGCCGCCGCACCATTCGCGTCGGTGTTCGAAGTGTCTTCGGACGACGTGCAGGCGACCAGGGCGACACCGGCGAGGATCAGCGCGAGCTTGTTCATCGCCTGGAAGAGTGGCAACCAGCGTACCGCTCGTCCTGCCGCGGGAATCGCGTGTATTGCGCAATGGACTGGCGGGGCCCAGCGCCGAGCCGTCCTCCGCTCATGATCGGTTCGTTCGCTGTAGTCCGACGTCGGACGGCCGGAATGATCGGCGCAATTTTCTAGCGACAGCAGCGGAACGGAGCGTCCACGTTCACCGGGACGGGCTTCACGATCGGGGCCCTGAAGGTGCCCTGCGAGAAGGTCGCGCCGCCGCCAGTCCCGCGCAGCAGCCACGTGCCCTCGACGAAGGTGTCGGTCGTCTTCGCGATCGTGATGACGGTCTCCGTGTCGTTGCTGACGGTGCCTCCGCCGTTGAAGCTGCTGTCGTCCGCGCACTCGGCCCACTCCGAGAGGACGTCTCCGCCGAGGAAGGTGCCGGTCCAGGGGGCGGCGATCGCGTCCTTCGAGACGACGCGACCGCTCATCGTGTGACGCGTCGTCTTCGGGCGCATGGCGTTGATGCTGCTGTACGCCCAGAAGTTCGGCTCCGTCGAGATGGCGATCGCGATCTCGTACTGATGCGTCCCGTCCTCGTTGACGGTGTCGTTCAGGCTCGCGTTCGCCTCGACGATGTCCTTGTCGGACGGAGAGCTCGACGTGAACGTGCCTTGCGGAGGCTTCCGCGCGAGCGTCTCGCAGGTCTCCGGCACCGCCGTCGGCACGGGCGGAAGGACGCGGGGGTCCTCCCTGGGGGCGGGCGGATTCGGGTTCACGCCCGTGGTGTCCGCCGGCGGCGGCGGGTTCGGCGACGCCGGGCTCGCCTCGGGCTTGTCGGTGGGCAGGACCGCTGGATCGGTCGTGGGGGAATGATCTGCGCCGAAACCGCCGCAACCAACGAGCGCCAGGCTGAAAACGAGGGCCATTCGCATCATCGCCCGGAGGCTCATGCAACGGTCGGGCCGGCCACTCCAGGGTCAGAGCGTATCGGCGTCGACGCTCGCGACCGTCTCGTCGATCGCCATCTCCGGCGCCCAGGCGAGCTCCTGGCGCGCGCGCTTGTCGTCGACCATGCACACGAACCGGATGTGATCGAGCTCGGGCGCGGGGAACGTGGTCAGCCGGAAGGACCAGAGCCGCTTCAGGAGCGCCTTGCCGAGCGAGTACGGCACGGGGATGCTCGGGCGCCCGAGGATCTTGATCGCGTGCGAGAGCGGCAGGGGGTCGGGGCCGGCGATGTTGTAGATGCCACGCTTGCTCGGGGTGAGCGCCGCGCGCAGGGCCTTCACGACGTCGGACTCGTGAATCACCTGGATCATGGGATCGAAGCCGAGGAGCCGCGGGATCGTCGGGAGCCTCAGGAAGTTCGAGGCCGCGTTGTGCACGCCGCCGAGGATGTGCACGGGGCGGAGGATGACGGTCTCGGTGTTGGGGTGCTTCCAGAAGAAGCCCTGGGCGAGCATGTCGACCTCGATGAGGTCGCGGATCTCGCCGAAGCGCGCGCCGCCGAGCAGCGGGGCGTCCTCGGTGAGGAACTGCGCGTTGTCCGGCTGTGGTCCGTACACGTTCGCGCTCGAGAGCACGACGAGCTTCGGGACGTCGAACTGCGCGACGTACTCCATCAGCTTCTGGAAGCCCGCCACGTTCCACGAGTGGTGCTCCGCCTGCGAGGCGCGCGGATCGTGCATCACGCCGAGGTGCACCACCGCCTCGATCGGCTCGGAGCGAAAGATGTCCTTCAGCTTCTTGCGGCGGATATCGACCTGCTCGTGGCGGACGTCCTTCGGTTTGTCGAGGAAGGGCCGGCGGTCGACGCCGACGACGCTGCGCGTGCGATGCAGGAGTCGCACGACCTGCTTGCCGAGCCGCCCGCATGCGCCGGTGACGAGGATGGTCCCTTCGCCGCGCGGGCGGGGGGCCGGGCGGTGGAGGCTCGAAGGCGGGAGGGAGTCGGGGCTCTCGAGCATCAGAAGAAAATGCTCTTTCGTTCCTTGAGCCCGCGATTCAGCATCGACTGGATGGTCGACTTCACGGCGATGACCTTGTCCTCGATCACCGCATCGTCGTCGTCGGGATCGCCGCCGAAGCGCATCGGCTCGCCGAAGTAGATTCGATACTTCGTCGGCAGCGGCAGCTGGCCGAACGGCAGGAGCATCTGCGGGATGATGGGGAAGGTCGGCATGCGAAACATCTTCGCCAGCGTGCTGGAGCTGCCGAGCGAGATGTACTGCTCCTCTCCGCCGATGACGGCGACGGGCACGATCGGCGTCTTGGTCTCGATGGCGAGGCGCATGAACCCGAGGCCGAACTCGCAGAGCTGATAGCGCTGCGTGAACGCCTTGTTGATCCCGCGGGCGCCTTCGGGGAACACGAGGAGCGCCTCCTCGCGATCGAGGAGGTGCTTGGCGTTCTCCGGTACGCCGACGACCTGCCCCACGCGCGAGAAGAGGAGCGAGACGAAGGGGAGGGTCTGCGTCCACTTCTCGACCATCGCGCGCATGAACCGCGGCGGCTCCACGTCCATGAAGAGCGACGCGCCGATGAGCGCGGCGTCCACCGGGATCTGTCCGGAGTGGTTCGAGATGAGGAGCACCCGGGACGCCGGGATGTTCTCCGCGCCGAACACGGTCGCGCGGAAGTACTTCCGGTGGAGGAACGCGGCGAACGCGAGCGCGTACTTCGTCCACGCGGGATCCATGCCGAACGGGTCGACGCCGGTAGCGGTGAGGTTCAGCGGTACGCGCGCGAGGCGCTCGTTGAACTCCTCGCCGAGCCGTCCCGTCATCCAGTCGTCGATGCCGGACGAGGCGGCGCCGAAGAGCGACCGGAGTCGACCGGCGCCACGGAGAGCGAGGGATCGTGTCTCGGCCACGCTGCCAAGCTATAACGGCGGCGCGTGGTTTTGAATCCTCGACCGCTCCGGTCCGGGTCTCTCGTCGCGATCGCGGCGCCGGCCAGTCCCTTCGATCGCACCGAGCTCTTTCGAGGCCTCGCGTGGCTCTCGACCCGATATCGCCTGCGAATCGACGAGCGCGTGCTGTCACGGAAGGGCTACCTCGCCGGCACGGACGCGTCGCGCGCGGCCGTCCTCTCGGCGGCGATGCTCGATCCGGAGGTCGAGGCGATCGTCATGGCCCGCGGCGGCTACGGCGCGAGCCGCGTCGTCGATCGCCTCCCGTGGGACGATTTCGCGAGGGCGCCGAAGCACCTCGTCGGCTTCAGTGACGTGTGCGTCCTGCACGCGGCCGCGAACGCGCGCGGGGTCCGCACGGTGCATGGCCCGAACGTGACCGGGCTCGGTCGATCCATCACGGCGGCGGAGCGCCTCTCACTCATCCAGTGCCTCGAGGGGATGCCGGTCGACCCGTGGACCGGTCTCGTGGCGGTGCGCGCAGGCGAGGCGAGCGGCTCGGTCGTCGGCGGCAACCTCGCGCTCGTGCAAGCGATGGCCGCGGGCGGGCGCTGGACGACGCCGGAGGGCGCCATCCTCGTCCTCGAGGACATCACGGAGCGTCCGTACCGCATCGATCGCATGCTGAGCACGCTCTTCCTTGGCGGCCACCTCCAGCGCGCGGGCGCGATCGTGTTCGGCGAGTTCACGCAGTGCGAGCCAGGCGGCGACGGCGTCACCGTCGACGACGTGATCGCCGACTACGCATCGCAGCTCGCGATGCCGATCTACACGAATGCCCCCTTCGGTCATGGCGCGCCAAACTTCGCGTTCCCCCTCGGCGCCGAGGCGCACCTCGCCAGCGACGGCGCGCTTCGCTTCGCCTGACGACGAGGCCGCGGCCCCTCGCGTCGAGGCTCGCAGCAAGGGCACGCGCACGACGCGCAGACGCGCACCACGGCCCAGCGCATGACATCGAGGTCCTCCGCCGCCTGCTCGCGGCCGCCGCCTCGACCGGTTTGCCGCTTTCGCACGATCTGTTGCCTGGAACGGAGCCATCTGGGGCTACACACCTCAAAATAGAGAAATCCGAGCGCTCCCCGACCTGTTCAACCAGCAGCGCAGCAGGTTCATGCTCGCCGCCTTGGCCCTGTCATGGATTGGGTCGCCGGCATCACTTGCGCACACCAGCGGACGGTTAACGCGCCCGCTGACGCTCACGTCCGTCCGTCGCTCGCTCCGTGCAAGGACCTCCGCCCGACACTCGATCAAGAAGGTCGATCGGCTGCGCGTGCGCCCAGCTGCGTAGCGACACGTCGAGCGCTGCGCCGTCGCAAGCGCGCAGGCGCGCCGCTCCGTATGTCCGCGCGACTTCACGAATCACACCACCTCCCGTGGCGCGAAAGGTTGGCGTGAGCCTGCAGACGCTCGCGCGTTGGCGCCAGCGCTTCAGCGGCATGACCGTTTCGGAGGCGAAGGAGAAGCGCCGCCTCGAGGAGGAGTTGCGGTTCACCTCGAAACCCTCGCGTCGGAGGATGGCGTGTACCCGACGGTCGCCGAAGCGCGGACGCTCCTCGGCGATTTCGCGAAGACGCTTGGTACCTCGCCAGCCTTCGCTCCGCCCTCGATCTCGCGGACCACGGCGCCACGCTCCGAACGCACGCCTCGTGCGGTTACCGCTCTCGCACGATTTGTTCTGCGCCGATCACGGCGGGCAGGGCGAGCGTTGCGGCTGGCCGCCGTGATGTTGAGGGATGAAGGATCAAAAATGACGAAAATCGACTATGCGGAATTGACTTCGGGACACCACGGTCTACACTGGCTCGCGTGGGGACGCTTCGCAACGCTCGACCCGAGCAGCTCGCGCTCTTGGACGCAGGCGGCGAGGTCATCCCTGAGGTGAAGAGAGCGAAGGCCGCGAAAGGACCTCGGAAGGCGAAGCGCGGATGCAGGCTCGGGCGAAGGCCCCGGCTGGAGCGGCTCGGGTTCGTCCCGCACGACGCGCGGGATCCGCACGACCACCGGCATCCGGTGCACGTGTCGATGCGCCGCGTGAGGCTCGCGCCGAGCCTGCGTACCGAGCGCATCTTCGCGGTCATCCTGGCGCAGCTCGCGTACGTGAAGCGCCAGGGCGTGCGCGTGGTGCATCACTCCGTGCAGCGCGACCACGTGCACCTCATCGTCGAGGGACGGGACCGCCGCGAGCTCTCCGATCACATGCGCCGCCTCTTCTCGCGCATCGCCCGCGCCGTGAACAGCGTGGCGGGGCGTAGCGGGAGCCTCTTTCGTGATCGCCACCACCGTCACGAGCTCAAGGGACCGACGGAGACCCGCAACGCGCTCGTCTATGTCCTCTTCAACGAGCGCAAGCACCACGCGCAGAACGGCGGCGCCTTCTCGGAGAGCACGCTCGACGAGCTCGACGACCGCAGCTCCGTCGCCTTCCTCCAGCCCGACGACTGGGCCGAAGACGCGCGTCCGCCGCCGGAGCTGCTCGCGCAGCTGCGAAGACGCGCGAGTGACCTCACCGGTGGCGAGCTCCCCGTGAGCGCGCCCGGCACCTGGCTCGCCCGGCAAGGCTGGCGCGTGCGCGGCGGCGGGCCCATGTCGCTCCACGAGCTGCCCCGCTTTCTTTGAAATGCGCCGATCGCGCCCCCAGCGCCGATCGCGTCCCCAGCGCCGATCGCGTCCGCAGCACATTGCCGCGCGGAAACGGTGCAGGGCGCGTGACACCCGCAGGCGCAGGCGCCGAGGCGTGTGAGCCGCGCGCGCGAGCCGCTCCGCTCGCCACGGCACGCCGACTCGTCCCGCGCAGCCGCCGCGTGAGGGCTCGCGTAGGCGGGGAGAGAATCTGGGCTTTGTCCTCGCGACGCCGCTCGCCCGTGCATGGGCGTACGCGCGAGGGGAGCGGCACGCGTGAGGACGCCACCTCACCACGCACACGACGCCTGGCGCGGCGGCTCGGGCTTCGACGATGAGTCGGCGCCGGCGCGCTCGGCTGGGGGCCGCATGAGGGGCGCATGAGCGGTGGAGGCGCCTCCCCGGAAGTCCCCGGAGCAAGCGCCCGCGAGCGCCTCGTCGACGCGCGTGGCGTTCAGCTGCCCTGGCGGAACGGGGGGACGGTCGGCGAGGTGCCCGTCTCCTCGTCCATCGAGTCGGCGAGGTCGTCCGCGATGAGGATGTTCGCGTTGGAGCCAGGGTTCGTCGACTCGAGATCGACCTTCATGTCGGCGCCCGTCGGATCTTCGAAGTCCGCCGCGTCGATCGGCTCGGCCGTGGTCGAGCCGCCAGGGGAGGTCTCGACGCCCCCTCCCTCGAGCGAGTCGAGCGGGTTGTCGCCGACGAGCGTCATCGGGCCGGGCTCGGGCTCGCCGAACATCGGATCGATCGCCGGCTGCGCGGGACGGTCGGTCGCGCCCGCGCCCGGGGAGCCGGCGTCGAGCGTCGGCGGCGCGGGCGCACGCGAGCCGGCGCGAAGCGCGGTGGGAACGAGCTGACCGCTCTCCGTCGCCTCGTCGCGGTTGGCGCCGAACGAGAGATCCTGCGGACGACGGCTCGCGCGGCGCTCACCATTCACGCCTGGCAGCGGGCCCGGCGGCGCGCCGCGCGGGCGCGCCTGGGTCGCGGCCGTGTCGTCGAGCGTGATGGGTGCGTTCACGACGTCGACCGGACCGGTCGGCGTTCCGCCGCCCGAGGCGCCGAACTCGAGGCGCTCGAACTGCGCGTCGATGTCGTCTTCGGGGACGGGGGCCTGGTTCACCATCGTGGGCGGGGGAGGGCCGCTCGGGATCGGAGGCGGCAGGCTGCTGATGCCCTTCGTCGGCGGCGGGTTCGAGCGCGAGGTGCCGAGCACCGGACGCGCGGTGGTGGCCGTCTCCCCCGTGCGCGTGCCCTCCGCGCGGTCCATCGACGGCGGCGGCTTCGACGGGGTCGGTCCGCGCACGACCGTCGGGGCGCCCGTCTGCGTGGGCGAGGTCACCGGGATGCGCGGCGAGCTCGGACGCTTCGGCGGCTCCGAGCTGCGCGTCGGCGCGGGCGGCGGCTGCGAGACCGTCTTCACGGCCCCGGAAGGCGTGCCGCCGCGCTGTGGGGGCGGGACCGGCTGATCGCTCACCAGCTTCGGCGGCGCGTATACGAAGGCAGGGTCGCCCTCCGGCTTCTTCAGCTGGTTCGTCTTCGCGCGCTCGAGACCGCCGGTCGCTTCCTGATCGCCGGCGCGGAGGCGGAGGACGCGACGCCACGCATCGGCCGCTTCGCGCGCGTCGGCGAGCTGCTCCTCCCAGATGCGCGCGACCTTCCGCGCGAGCTCCGCGCGGGCGTTCATGTCCTTGCCACGGAGGATCTGATCTTCGTAGAGCTGCACGAGCGACTTGTAGTCGTTCAGCTCCATGAAGAGGCCGCTCAGCTCGTCCATGACCGCCTGATCGGTCGGCGAGAGATCGTGCAGCTTCTTGAGGTCCGCCGCCGCGTTGACCGGCTCACCGAGCTGCTCGCGACGGATCTTGGCGCGGCGCGCGAGGAGCTGGCGCACGAGCGGGCCGTCGAAGACCTCGGAGAGGGCATGGGAGAGCGCGTTCTCCGCGCGCTTCGCGTCGTTCGTGTCGATGCCGAGCTGCTCGAGCATGTCGAGCGTGAGGCCGTCGACGTGCGCCACGAGCGCGTCCGCGAGCCACGTGAAGGCCTGCTCCGCATCATTGAGGTCGCGATGCGCGAGGGTCGCCGCGCGGCGCAGGAGGTTCGCGCGCGTGCGGCCGCCGTCGCGCGCGCCGTGCCCGCCGGCGGCGAGCGCCGAGCAGAGCGCGCGACGCAGGCGATCGCCGCCAGAGGTCTTGTCGCCTTCGCGCGCCGCCGTCTCGAGGACGCCGATCGTGTCTTCCGTGGGGGCGCCCGCGAGGCCGAGCTCGAAGAAGCCGCGCGCTCGCTCCGGCTGCCCCCGTGTCGAGGCGATCTGCGCCGCTCGCCCGAGCGCACGCACGCGATCCGGCGGCGCCTTGCTCCGCGTGATCTGGCGCTCGTAGAGATCGATCACGTCGGCGGGCTTCGCGGCGAGGGCGGCGAGGCGCTCGAGGAGCGGCTCCGCGTCCGACGGCGGCATGAAGCCGAGGCCCGACTCGCCGTGCGCCATCGCGTCTTGCCGCGCGGTGCCGGCGCGCGCGCGCACCTCGGCCTGACGAACGAGCTCGAAGGCGCGCTCGACGCCCTGAACCTCGCGCGTGAGCACCTCGTGCGCGACGGAGAGGGCCTCCTGATCGCCGGTCTTCACCGCGAGCTCCTCGAGGTGATCGGCGAGCTTCTTGTCCGCGCCCTTCGTGCGAACGAGCTCGATCGCGACGACGACCGCGTCCTGATCGCGACCGACCTCCGCGAAGCGCTCGAAGGCGCCGCGGAGGGCGCCCGTGCGCTCCGAGCCGTGGCGCGCGTCGAACCACCACTCCTTCAGCTTGCTGGCGACGATGCCCTTCCAGCCGAGGCGATCTCCGAGCTCGATGTACGCCTTGCGGACGGACGCCTCGCCCTGATCCGCGAGGTCGGTGAGGGCTCCGAGCGCCTCGTCGCCGCGATCGAGCTTGTCCGCGAGGATGGAGGCGAGCTTCGTGGTGAGCCCGACGACCTCGCTCTCGTCCGCCTCGATCTCGATGCGCTCGACGAGGAGCTCCGCGACGCGGCCCCACTGCTCCGTGATCTCGCAGAGCTCGCAGAGGCGGGTGAGGGCGTCGAAGTCCTCGAGGTCCGCCTTGCGGACGAGATCGAGGGCGCGGATCGCGTTGCGCGGATCGTCGAGCTTCTCGTAGAGACGCGCGAGGCGCGCCGCGATCTGGCCGCGCTCCTGAACGTCCGCGACGAGCTTGAGCTCGCGCTCGAGCGCGTCCGCGGCCTCGCCGAGCGAGCCGCGGTTCTCCTGGAGGTCGGCGATCGCCTGGAGCGCCGGCCGGCACGTCGCGTCGAGGTCGGAGAGGATGATCTCGTAGCGCGAGATCGCGGTGTCGATGTCACCGACGCCGTCCGCGAGGAGCTCGGCCTCGCGGAGCGCGACGCGCGCCTTCTCCGCCTTGTCGACCGTGTTCTGGCCCAGGCGGCGGAGCAGCGTGGCCGCCTCCGTGTGGTCCTCACGCTCGACCGCGTCGTCGATGAGGCGCTCGAGCGCCTCGCGGTCGTCGCCGTCCTCGAGGAGCTTCAGCCACATCTCGCGCGCGAGCTCCTTGTCCTGGAGGCGCGTCGCGGTGAGGGTGGCCGCCTCGCGGCGGATGTTGATGCGCTTGCTGCGATCCGTGAGGCGATCGCCGCGCTTCGTGAGGAAGGCGACGAGCTTCTCGATGTTGCCCGCGCTGTTGTAACGATCGACGAGCAGCCCGGCGTAGTCGTCGTTCAGCGGGTCGAACTCGGTCGCCTCCTCGAGGCGAACGAGCGACTCGTCGGGGCGGTTCGCGCGCTGGAGGTAGTCGGCAGCGCGCGCGTAACACGCCGCCTGCTGCTTCAGGTCACCCGTGAGGAGGCCGCGCTGGTATGCGGCGTTGGCGGCTTTCTCCCAGGACTCCGCGGCGGAATAGAGGCGATCCGCCTCGTCCCAGAGCTTGCCGTTGCGGAGCGACTCCGCCGCCTCGGCGTACGAGTCGCCGGCCTTGATGTGCTCGCCGAGCTGCTCGCGGAGCTCCGCGAGGCGCTGGAGGAGCTGCCCGCGCGGGACCGGGTCCTCGATGCTCGTCGCGCTCTCCGCGATGACCGCGGCCGCGAGGTCGTTGCGATCGCCGCGCTCGAAGAGCTTCGACGCGGTGAGGATGGCGTGGTCGTCGTCGGGGACGAGGCGTGCGATGCGGCTCCAGGCTTCGCCGGCCTGGACGAGATCGCGACGCTTCTCCTCTTGAAGGCGCGCGAGACGCTTCTCGAGGAAGACCTTCGTCTCGAGGTCCGCCTCCGTGGTCGCCTCCTGCTCGAGGACGACGGCGAGCTCGTCCCAGCGCTGGGACTTCTCGAGCAGACGCATGAGCGCCGTGCGCGCGCTCTCGTCGCGCCGGTCGAGCGCGAGGAGCTGGCGCCACGCCGCGATCGCGCCATCGACGTCGCGGAGGTTGCCCTCGCAGAGGCCCGCGACCTCGCGGAGGCGTTCCTTCTTCAGCTCGTTCTGATCTGGCGAGTTGCCCGCCGCGCGGATGCTCGAGAGGAGCACGTCCCGGAGCTGCGCGTAGTCGCGCTTGCTGCGGAGGTAGTCCTCGGTCCACGCGAGCGCCTCGGGATGCGAGGGATCCGACTCGAGGACTTCCTTGTACTTGGCAAAGGCCTCGGGCTTCTTGCCCTTGCCGACGAGCATCTGCGCGGCGTCGAGGATGCCCTGCAGCTTGTCCGGGGAGAGGGGGCCGCTCGCCTTGCCGACGGAGGTCGAGAGCCCGCGGTAGTTCGTCTCCGGATCGCTCTCGGGCGGCTCTTCCTTCGGGAGGCTACGCTCGACGCGCTCGACCCGCTCCGGTCCGCGGTCCGGAGCGCGGCTCGGGCTCATCTTCGGCGGCGCCATGCTGGCGCGCTTCGCGGTGGAGGGGCCGGCGCCCGTGTCCTCGAGGATGTTGCGGTTCGACGTGATCGCGCTCGGCGGATCGTTCGACATGGTCGAGCCGCCCGCCGCCGCGAGCGCGGAGCGAACGTCTTGCACCATCTCGCCGCTCGGACTCGACGACAGATACGCGTTGCAGCGCTGCTGCATGTCGGCGGGCACGCCGACGCTGCGCGAGTAGTGCAGGAGCAGCTGCATCGCGCGATCGTTGCCGGGATCGATGTCGAGCGCGGCGCCCGCATAGGCGAGGCCGTGCTCGCCTTCGTACGTCTCCGCGAGCGCGACGAGCAGCTCGGCAGCGTAGTTGCGCTCCTCCGCGGGGACGGCCTCTCCGGCCTGGATACGGTCAAGGATGCTCGAGGCGTACTCCTGCTGGAGCGCCGGATCGGAGCTGTCGATCTCGCGGGCGCTCGCGAGGGCCCGCGTCGCGCCCTGGAGGTCGCCCGCGAGCTTCCGGGTCGACGCTTCGTCGCGGAGGAGACCCACGCGGCGCTGCGGATCCTGCTCGAGGTTCAGCTCCGCCTCGTAGAGGGGCAGGGCGTCTTGCCACTGCTGGAGCTGCTTGTAGAGCTCGCGAGCGGAGTAGATCGCGAACGCGCTCGTCGGGTCGTACTCGATCGCCTTCTTGTAGGACTCGATCGCCTTCTTCGGCTGCGAGAGCGGGGGCTCGCTCCAGAGCTGCGCGAGCTGCTCGTAGAGGGTCGCCAGCTCGCTACGGATCTCCGGCTGCTGGCCCGCGAGCGGCGCGAGCGCCTTCGCGCGGCGGTCGTAGAGGGCGACGAGCGCCTTGCTGTCGCCCTTCGCGCGATAGAGCTCCGCGAGACGCTCCGCCGCGACCTGCGCCGTCGGATCCTTCTCGAGCGCCATCATGAGGATGCGCGCCGCGCGATGCACGTCGTGCAGCGTCGTCGACCAGACGTTGGCCGCCTCCGCGAGCCAGTGCGCGGCGTAAGCGCGGTCGCGCGTCTCACCTCCGACGCGCTCGAGGAACATCGCGTAGGACTTCGGGTCGGCTTCGCCCGATTCATGGGCGTACGCGAGCGCCTCCTCGTCATGAGGATTCTCGACAAGGCGCTGCACGAGCCGGTCGATCTCGGCGCGATCCATACCCTCACGGAAGGTACCAGACCGGGCGCGGTTTCAACAACTTAGCTTCGCGACCGGAGCGCTTACTGAAGCTTGAAAATCAGGCTGTTTTTTATGGCCAGGTCGTAGGTGTGGACGCCTGCGGGAGGGCGATTGTCGTACCAAACGGTCCCGCTCACCCCCGCCGAGAGGAGCTTCGTGATGGTGAAGGTCACGACCGTGTCCGACAGGATCCGGAAATCCAGCGGTCGATCGAAGCGTGGCTGGGCGTAGATGACGCTGCTCGCGGTGACGATCGGGGTCAGGCTCAGGTTGACCCCGAAGTAGTCGCTCGACCGGTGCCAGATGTTGTTGTTGCCCTCGGAGCCGGGCACGTCGCCGATGATCTCGTGCTCGAGGAGGTAGGTCGTCCCGCTGAAGACCTCGTTCTCCTTCGACCGGTAGAGCGCGAAGCGGAGCCCGCCGCCGTAGAGGTCGCGCAGGCTGAGGCGCCGGAAGCGATCGCGCTGCACCTGAGCGAGCGCTTCGAGGGCGATCACCTCCGTGACGTCATAGTTGTATCGTGCATGCGCCATCATCCGCGCGATGTTCGTCGTGCCGCTCGCGGCGCCGAAGTCGACCGCCGCGCGCGCGAACGCGAGATGCGGGACCGCCGTGAGCCCGCCGAACGCGGCGCCCGAGTACGTGATCGTGCTCGTGTTGCCCGCGTTGCCGTTCAGCGCGGACTGGAGCCACAAGAAGCGGGGGTTCGTACGGAGCGTGCTGCGTAGCGCCTCGGCGTTCACCTGGGCGCTCGCGCCGCGAGCGAGAAAGAAGACGAGGGCCAAGACCAACGCGGAGACGATGCGGGCGCGCATGCCCGCAATACACCAGAATCCCGCGGGCTATTCGAAGACGCCGTAGCTGGGCGTTGGTGCCGCGGGCGGGTGCGTCGCAGGTGCAGTCGCGGGCGCGGTCGTGTTGTTCGCGGGCGCGGGCGCGGCGGGCGCCGCCTTCGGGCGCTTCGGCGGATGCTTCGAAGAGGTCGAGGGGGTCGCGCTCGTCGCGGGCTTCGCGCTCTCCACGGGCGGCGCGGTCGGCGCGGCGGCGGTCGCGGGCTCGCTCGGGACGGGCGGGGGAGGCGGCGGCACCGCGCTCGGCGTCGTCGCGGGCGGAGGCGGCGGGACGGACTCGCTCGTCGCCTGCTGCGTCTTCTTCCGATGCGACATGCCGTAGTAGACGCCCGACGCCGCGACCGCGACGACGAGCGCGCCGAGGGCGCCGAGCACCGGGAGCGAGAGGCCGCTCCGCCGCGTGACGGGCGGAGGCGGCAAGGTGACGGGCGGCGGCCGCAGCGAGTCCGGCACGCGAATGCCCGCCACGTTCGTGATCGAGGCTCGGACCCCACTGGTGATGGAGCTCTGCGCCTCGAGCGCGGCGAGGAGCTCCCCCGCGAAGATGTCGGCGGAGCCCTGACGCTCCTCCGGCGTCTTCGCCAGCGAGCGCATGATGACGTCCTCGAGCTCCTTCGGGACGGCCGCCTCGGGCACCGCCTCGTTCGGACGCTTCGGCACGCTCTTGATGTGGCGCGCCATGACGACGACCGCGTCCGTGTCCGTGAAGGGCGGGCGGCCCGTCACCATCTGGTAGAGGATGACGCCGAGCGAGTAGAGGTCCGTGCGCGGATCGAGGGGCTTGCCCTGCGCCTGCTCGGGCGACATGTAGCGCGGCGTTCCGAAGACGGTGCCGACCTGCGTCTCGACCGCGTCCATCTCCGCGATCATCCCCGACTCGGTGCCGCGCATCATCTTGGCGATGCCGAAGTCGAGGACCTTCACGATCTCCTCGTGTCCGTCCGTGGGATTCGAGGCGGTCGCGCTCGTGAGCATGCGCGCGAAGAAGATGTTGTCCGGCTTGAGGTCGCGATGGATGATCCCCTTCGCGTGCGCCTCGGAGAGCGAGCGCAGCGCCTGGCGCGCGCAGTCGACCGCCTGCGGGACGGGGATGCGACCGATGCGCGAGAGGCGCTGCCCGAGCGACTCGCCCTCGAGCAGCTCCATCGCGAGATAGAACTCGCCGCTCTCGCTCTGCCCGAAGTCGAAGACGGTGACCGTGTTCGGCGACGCGAGCAACGAGTTCGCCCGTGCCTCGCGGAGGAAGCGCGCCTTCGCGGAGTCGTCGATGGCGCGATCGCCGCGGAGGATCTTGATCGCCACCTCGCGGCCCATCGCGTGCTGCTTCGCGCGATAGACGGTGCCCATCGAGCCGGAGCCGAGGCGCGCGGTGATCGTGTAGCGGTTCTCGAGGACGCGCCCGACCATCGGATCGTGCTGCGCCGCGGCGAGCTCCTTCGCGCGCACGAGCGACGCGCCGTCGTTCGGACACACGCCCGGCGCCTCCGTCTCCGCCCATGTCGTCCGGCACTTCGGACAGACCAACGCCTTCGGGTCGGTCGGCATGGTCTCGTCCGTGCGAGATGGATGAGGCAGAGACACGGCGGGCTCGTCTCATCGTTGCACGCGACCGAGCTCACTTCAACGGAAGGACGTTCCGCGGGTCGCAAACGACGGTGACCGAGTCTGCGATCATGGGGGCGCCCGCCGCGACCTTGTTGAGGTCGACGTTCTCGCGCACGCGTCGCACCTCGAGGTGCAGATGGACGAAATGTGGTGAAGCGGTGTCTCCCACCGTACCGACGACCTGCCCCTCCTCGACCGTCGTTCCCGCGGAAATTCCCGGGGCGATCGTGTCGAGATGGCCGAGGAGCATCACGTAGTCGCGGAGCTGTCCGCCCTCACGTAGGGAGTGGCGCGTGAGGACGGTCATCCCGAAGAGCCCGCCCGCATAGACGACCTCAGCCGGACCCTCCTGGTGCTCGAGAGCGATCATCGCGACCGGCGTGCCCTTCACCTGGGGCAAATCGACCGCGCCGTGCCCGACGTGGGTGAGCGTCGGTGCGCGGCGCTGTTTTTCGTCGGGCTGGTCGAGATCGTAGCCGGAGACGACGTAATGCCCCCCCGCGACGCCGGGCGGGATGGGATAGCGATACTGGTCGTAGTCGGCGGGGCGCTCGGGTAGCCGAGGGATCTGGTCGTACGTCGCCCAGCGCCCGGACCGCTCGCGGTGCGTGTTCGCATGCGCCTCGGCGACCGGGCCGTCCGAGACGGTCTCGAGGTGGATGCAGGCCTCGCCGTCCGGCGCGGTGCCGGGCGGACAGGTCCCCGCGCGCAGATCCACCGGCTCGGCGCCGTTCGCGACCGGCAGAGACGCCGGTCTGGCCTTCGCGGGGACGAGCGAAGGCGCCCGGGCACCGAGCAGCCCGAAGGCTGCGACGGCGATGCCGATCCACGTCCACCTGTCCAGGGACCGCAGCGAGCCCAACGAGCGCAGTGTACGTGATATGGACGTCCGCGATGGCATCTCCGGAAGAAACTTTGAAGGCCCTCTTCGACGCCGAACGTGCCGCCCGGAAGCATCATTCCGCGCTGCGCGCGGAAGGCGACGCGAAGCTCGTCCCGGTGCTGCAGAAGGCGACCGCGTCCGCGCTGAAGCTCGAAGAAGGAGAGGAGGCGACGCTGCAGCTCGTTCGCCTCGCGCTCGTGCTCGGCGATCTCGAGGGGGACAAGGTCGTGGACCTCCTCATCGACATCCTCGGCGGCTCGTCGCCGGAGGCGCGCATCGCGGCCGGCGAGGGGCTCGAGGGCCTCGCGTACGATCGCTTCAAGGAGGTCGCCCTCGGCATCGAGCGCGCGCTCGAGCGCCTGCCGAAGGGAAATCCGGCCCTCGGCGAGCTCCCGTTCCTGCTCGCGGAGGTCGGCGAGCCGGGCTGCGCGAAGCTCCTCGGACGCTTCCTGCAGAACGAGGACGCGGAGGTCGTGGCGTCTGCCATCGAGGCGATGGCGGAGCTCGGCGATCCCGCGAGCATCCCGTTCCTCGCGAAGCTCGAGAAGGACGGCCGGCAGGTGCAGCTCGACGACGAGGAGGGCGGCGAGCGCGTCTCCATCGCCGACCTCGCCCACGAGGCGAAGGAGATCCTCGAGGAAATGATGGAGGAAGCGGCGCCGGCTCCCGCGCGCAAGCCGCCGCCCCCGCCAGCCCCGAGGAAGGGACGTCGGTAGCTCCCGCGCCTCGCATGTCCGACTCGCTTCCCCCGCCGGCGACGATTCGCGGTCACGAGGAGACCGCGATCTTCGAGACGTTCGTCGTCCCGCGCTACCTGTCGTTCTTCGGCGAGCGCGTCCTTCACAAGCTGGTGGTCGGTCGCGATCCGCGCGTGATGCACCTCCAGTGCGGGACCGGCTATCCGGACCGCGAGCTCATCGCGAAGCTCCCGACCGCGCACGTGCACGGCGTCGATCCGTCGAAGCACAACATCGAGCTCGCGAAGGCGAAGGCGCTCTCGCTCGTGCGGCAGCAGGCCGGGATCGCGTTCGACTATCGCGTCGTCGAGCACCTCCCGACGAGCTTCCCCGCGGGCGTGTTCTCGCACGGCTTCACCCTGCAGGCGCCATCGTCGCCGGAGGCGCGCGGCCAGATCATGACCGAGCTCGGCCGCCTCGTCGCGCCGCGCGGCCAGGCGCTCGTGGCGCTCCCGCTGCGCGGCTCGTTCTTCGAGGTCTTCGATCTTCTCCGCGAGTGCGCGCTGAAGCACGAGCGACCGGACCTCTCGGTCGCCGTCGACGCCGCCGCGCAGCTCCGTCCGACCGAAGACGGAATGAAGAAGGAGCTGGAGGCGGTCGGCTTCGACAACGTCGACGTCGACATCCGCACGCGCACGCTGCGCTTCGAGGGCGGCCGTCGCTTCTTCGAGGATCCGATCACGCGCCTGCTGCTCCTGCCGGAGTTTCGCGCCGACCTCGGCCCGGCCGCGTCGCCGGCGAAGGGTCTCGATCCGTTCGAGTATGTGCGTGATGCGATCGACAAGTACTGGAGCAACGCGACGTTCGAGCTGACGGTGCACGTCGGCGTCGCGCAGGGCCGGCGTCGCGCGTAGCGAGGTGTCGGTAGACCAGCGCGCTCGTGACACTGAGTAGGCGCGTGTGATGCGCCAGCGTGCATCGGCGTGGGGAGTGTTACAAATCGCAACGCTGGCAAACGTGAGACTCGGCTGTGCCTGGGTTGGAGACGATCCGGAGGTCATAGTCCCCCTCGTTCCGCCGTGCTCGTACAGCCGGCCGTGACGTGAGATGGGAGCGTGTCGGTGCGACGGCGACGTCGATGCGCCCACCCCCGTCTCGAGGGAGATTTCGCATGAAGACGGTTCGTTTTTCCTGGAGTGTCGTCGGCGTTCTCGGTGTGGCGCTCCTCGTCGCCGCGTGCACGACCACGACGGAAGAGGAGACCGAAGAGGTCGTCACGTCGCGTGACGACATCACGACGGCGATGGCTGCGCTCCCGGAGGCGAAGATCGTCTCCGTCGACGACGACGGCGTCCCGACGTTCCTCGCCGGCGATCTCGGGTCGACGCCGCAGGGGCTCCGCTCCACGACGGGCGCGGATCTCGCGCCGGTCCTCGCGAACGTGACGCCCGTGTTCCGCACGTCGCCGGACAAGCTGTCGTTCCGCCAGTCGGCGACGGACACGATGGGCGATCTCCACTACCGCTTCGGCGGCACGCGCAAGGGCAAGGACGTCATCGGCGCCGAGCTCCTCGTCCACGTGCGCGCGGGCAAGGTCTACGCGGCCAACGGTAACGTCCGCGACGACCTCGCGGAGCCGCCCGCGGCGCAGCTCGAAGCGGACGCGGCGGCCCAGGCGGCCCGCTCCGCCTCCAGCAAGATCAAGGGCGCGAAGGCCCGCGTCACGGGCAAGCTCTCCTACTTCCAGGACGGCGCGAAGCTCCAGCTCGTACATCCGATCGAGGTCACGGGCGAAGAGGCGGATGGCACGCCCGTCCGCGATACGGTCCTCGTGAACGCGGCCGACGGCTCGATCGCGCTCCGCACGCCGCACGTCTACACGGCGAAGAAGCGCGAGCTGCACGACTCGCGAAACACCTCGACGACTCCCGGCGCGACGGTTCGCACCGAGGGCCAGGCGCCGGTGTCGGACCGCATCGTCAACGACAACTACGACCGCCTCGGCGCGACCTACGATTGCTACAAGGAGCTGTTCGGCCGCGACTCGTTCGACAACAACGGCGCGAAGCTCGTCAGCTCCGTCCACTACAGCCGCAACTACGTCAACGCGTACTGGAACGGCACCCAGATGGTCTACGGCGACGGCGACGGGCAGGAGGCCTCGAACCTAGGCCAGTCGATGGACGTCACGGCGCACGAGCTCACCCACGCCGTGACCGAGCGCACGTCGAACCTCACGTACTCGGGCCAGTCGGGCGGCCTCAACGAGGGCATCTCGGACATCTTCGGCGCGACGTGTGACTGGTACTTCATGGGCAAGGGCGCCGTGAACCCGCTCGTCTGGGTCATCGGTCACGACGTGTGGACGCCGAACGGTCCGTCGGACGACGGCCTCCGCTACATGAACAACCCCCACAAGGACGGCGCCTCGATCGACTACGCGCCGGACTACGCGGGCCAGGACGTGCACTACACGTCGGGCGTCCCGAACCTCGTCTTCTATCTCATGGCGATGGGCGGCAAGCACCCGCGCAACAAGACGAACATCCAGGTCACCGGCATCGGCATCGAGAAGGCGGCGAGGGTCTTCTACCGCGCGAACACGACCATCTTCACGTCATCGACGAGCTACGCGAGCGCGAAGACGGCGTGCGAGCAGGCGGCGAGCCAGCTTGGCCTCTCCGCCGACGAGATCGCTTCCGTCACGGCGGCGTGGAACGCGGTGGGCGTCGGCACCCCGCCGGGCGGCACGGGCGGCAGCTCGAGCAGCTCTTCGAGCAGCAGCACCAGCGGCAGCACGGGCGGCTCGTGCCGCCACACGACCTGCACCACGGGCAACAAGCTCCCGACGGCCTGCGACCCGTGCGTCGCGAAGATCTGCCAGTCCGACTCCTACTGCTGCAACAACAAGTGGGACTCGACCTGCGTTCGCGAGGTCGGCTCGATCTGCGGCCAGACCTGCAACTGAAGGTCGGTCACGCCAGGAGGACGGCTCCGGCCCCGCTCACTTGCAGAAGCCGTCGATGCAGACGAGCGGGTTCGGGCAGCTCTTGCCCTGCGTCGGGTCGCACTCGGTGCCGAGGTTGTTGTTCGAGCCGCACACGGAGTGCGGGCCGGAGGAGGTCGACACCGTCTTGCAGACGTTGAACGTGTCGGCGCTCTTGCAGGCGCTCGCGCCCGCGTCGGCATTGCAGCCGATGTAGCAGGAGTGACGGAGGCAAATGGAGCCCTGCTGGCACTCACCCTGCGCGCCGTCGGTCGAGCAGGTGAAGACGGGCTGCTGATCCGGGGTGCAGCCGCCGTCGACGCACTTGAGGCCCGCGCCGCACGTGCCGCCAGGGCCGCAAGGCTCGACGCAGTGCTCCTGCACGCAGACGGTGCCGGGGCCGGTCGTGCACTGGGAGGAGCTCGAGCACGTGTTCGGGTTCTGGCCCGTGCAGACGCCCTTCGCCGTGTCACACGCGTAGCCGGTGGGGCAAGGCTTGCTGGTGCTGCACGTCGCGGTACATGCACCCTGCACGCACTGGCCGTCGTTCAAGCACTGGGTCGCGTCCGCGCACTGGTCGGCCGGAGCCACGCACTTGCCCGTGAGGCAGCGCGAGCCGGCCGGGGTCGGGCAGTCGTTGTCGTTCTTGCACGCGCTCGTCGAGCCGCCGCCGCCGTCCGTCTGGCCGGTGACCGAGACGCAGCTCGGGACGCCGTTCGAGCCGCTGGGGAGCGCGCAGACGAGTCCGCTCGGGCAGCCCGTCGTCGAGCAGTCACCCGCGTGGCATTTGTTGTCCGCGCCGCAGGTGAGACCGGTCGCGCAGTCGGCCGGCTTCGCGCACGCGCCGGTCGGCGGGGGTGTGCTCGGTGTGCCGTCCGTGTACTTGCAGAGCTGATCCGAGTTGCACGTGTAGCCGCTCGGGCAGTCGTTGCTCGAGTCGCAGTGCCACGGGTTGCAGGCGTCCGCGTCGTAGAAGGAGTCCGGGCACTTGTAGCAATCGCCCGTGATGCAGACCCGATGGTCGCGATCGGACGGATAGATGGGGCAACCAAGGAGGAGCGCCGTCCCGAGACCGAACACACCAACCGAGAACAGGCGCTTCATCATCAGTTTCGGGAGCATCGACCAACCAAGGGTAGCAACCGTCGTGCCCCAGACAAGCCACGGGAGATGCGGGAAAACCCGGGGGGAAACGAGGCCTGAGCTTGGGGGAGTGGACGCCGGTTCACGCCCTCCGTGGACACGACGGTCAGGGTCGGCTGGGTTCTTGGCCGCAACTGCACGGTTTGGGCCCAGCTGGAAGGGAAGTGCACCAGGGCCAAAAACACGTGATAGCTTCGGAATCGCTCGATGGACGTCAAGTGCGAGCGGTGCAACACGGAGTACGAGTTCGACGACGCCCTCGTGAGCGGTCGTGGGACGACGGTCAAGTGCACCAACTGTGGGCACAAGTTCAAGATTCGCCGCGGTGACGGCGAGCTCGCGGACGACTACTGGAACGTCACGACCGGCGACGGACGGACGCTCGTCTTCACCTCGCTGCGTGAGCTCCAGCGTGCGATCCAGGGGTACCTCGTCGAGCGAACCGATCGCCTCTCGCGCGGAGGACTGCCGCCGAAGGCGATCGGTCAGATCCCCGAGCTCGCTCCCTTCTTCGATCAGCGCGAGGCGACGAAGAAGGGGCAGCTCGCGTCGACGCAGGGCGGTCGCTCCGTCAAAACGCAGGACGGCCTCGGTCCCGCGCAGGCCGCCGCCGTCGCCGCGCAGCAGCTGCCGCCGATGCGGCCGCGCCAGGCGACGCGACCCGACTTCCCGCCGCCGTCGACGCCGATCGGTGACGAGGAGGCCAGCGACAAGGGCAAGTCGACGCTGATCGGCACCGGCCCGCTCTCCGATCAGGAGGCGATCCCTCGCCCTGGTCCGGCCGCGATGCCGCCGCCGCCGCCGCCGCCGCCGCGCCCGAAGACCCTTCCGCCGCCCGTGCCTGGACGCGCCCCGATGCACACGCAGCCGATGCAGCGACCGAGCGTGCCCTCGAGCGCGCCGCCCGCGACCGGCTCGAGCTCGCCGAAGCCGCCGCCCGTTCCGGACGCGAACAAGGGTCGGTCCGCGCCGCCGCCGCCGGTGCCCGGGAGAAATGCGTCGACGGCGCCGCCCGCGGTCCAGCCGCCGCCAGGACAGGTCGTCATCCGCACGACGCCGCCGCCGCCGCCCGCGCCGCCGAAGAAGCCGTCGACGCCGCCGCCGCCGCCCGTCGCCGCGAAAGCGGTCGAGGCCGAGCCGGTCACGCCCGTTCGTACGCGCTCGCTCCTCGCCGAGATCGAGGACGAGCGGCGCGGTCGCGCGGGATACGAGTCCGTCCCCGATCTCGGCGACGCCGCCCCGCGTCGCCGGCCGGTCGGCGGTTTCATCGTCGCTGCGATCGTCCTCGGCGGCGCGCTCACGATGGCCGCGTTCTGGGCGCAGAAGAACCTGGGCGGCCTCTCCGGCAAGCCCACCGCTAGCGCGGCCGCCGTCGATCCTCGCGTCGCCGAGCTCCTCGTCGCGGGTGAGAAGGCCCTCGCCGACGGCAATCTCGAGGTCGCGAAGACCCAGCTCGACAAGGCGAGCGCGCTCGCAGAGAAAGATCCGCACGTGCTCCTCGGCATCGCGCGCCTCGCCGCCGTGCGCGCCGACTTGCCATGGCTGAAGCAGCGCCTGCTCGCGCCGGAGGCGGCCGACGAGCAGCGCGTCGCGAAGAACGAGGTGACCGAGCTCGCCTTCGCCGCACGCAAGGCGGCCGACGACGCGCTCGCGGTCGCGCCCGACGATCCCGCCGCCCTCCGCGCGAAGATCGACGCGCTCCGCATCGCGGATGATCGCGATGGCGCCCGCGCGCTCGTCCCGAAGATCAACGCGAGCCAGAGCCAGCCCGAGAGCGCCTACGTGCTCGCCGCGCTGGACCTGGCGGAGACCGAGCCGCTCCTCTGGTCCACGCTCATCGAGCGCCTCAAGACCGCCTCGAGCGTCGAGACCGGTCCCGGTCGCGGCCGCGCCGCGCTCGTCTATGCGCTCGCGCGCTCCGGCGATGTGGTGGGCGCGAAGGCCGAGGTCGAGCGCCTCGCGGCGATGCCGCGGCCGCACCCGCTCCTGCCGCTCCTCCGCGCCTACGCGGAGAAGGCGAAGCCGAAAGGCGACGCCGGCGTGGCGGAGGCGGCAGGGGACGGCGGCGCGAAGCCCGGCACGAAGGTCGGCGTCACCGGCACCGGCGGCACGGGAGGCGGCGGCGGTGGCGGCGGCGGCATTCCCGGCGATCCGCGCGAGATGCTCGTCCAGGCGGAGAAGGCGCGCGGCAAGGGAGACCTCGAACGCGCGCGTACGCTCTACAACGCGGCCATCGAGAAGAACCCCAACGACTCGGAGGCGATCGCCGGTCTCGCCGGCATCGCTTATGCGCAGCACGACCTGAACGGCGCGCGCGCCGAGTACAAGCGCGTGCTCGCCATCAACCCGAACTACATGCCCGCGCTCATCGGCCTCGCCGACGTCGAGTGGGACTCCGGCAACCACGACGCGGCGTCGAAGATGTACAAGGAGATCGTCGACCGCTATCCGGAGGGCGCGTATCCCGCCCGCGCCAAGACGCGCAGCGAAGGGAGCGGCGGTTGATCCGATCCCGGGGGACGCTCCTCTGCGGGCTCGTGCTCGCGGCGTTCGCGATGGCGTGCGATGGCCGGCCCAGGTCGGAGGGGCCGAAGACGGAGCCGCCGAAGAAGACGGGACCCGCGATCGCGGTCCTCGATTTCTCCGCCGGCGTGCCCGAAGAGGAGAAGGCCGGGCTCTTCGGCATGTCGAGCGGGAAGAAGAGCTTCGACGAGCTCCTTCGTGTCACCAAGGACCTCGCGAACGACAAGAGCGATCGCAGCAAGGGCATCCTCGTGAAGCTCGGCAGCGCCGCGATCGGCGCGGCCCGCGCGATGGAGATCGGCGAGATCCTCGGCGCGATCAAGACGAACAAGAAGGTCTACTGTCACGCCGACGGCCTCACGAACGGCACGCTGATGCTCGCCGCGAAGGGGTGCACCTCGATCTGGATCTCGCCCGCGGGCGAGGTCGACTCGATCGGCATCGCGGCGCAGATCGTCTACATGCGTAGGCTCCTCGCCGACGAGCTGCACCTCAACATCGACTTCCTCCAGGTCGGCAAGTTCAAGGGCGCCGAGGAGCCGCTGACGCGCGATGGACCGTCGCCGGAGGCGAAGGCGTCGCTCTTGGGCGTCCTCGTGGACCTCCGCGCCTCGTGGCTCGCGAACCTCAGCGCGGCGCGCCCGAAGGCGACCGCCGACGTGGTGGAGGACGGCCCGTGGTCGCCGGAGAAGGCGAAGAGCCTCGGCCTCGTCGACGAGGTCGGCTACGCGGACGAAGCCGCGAAGAAGCTCCGCGACGACACGGGCGCCGGCCGCGACCGCGTCATCTTCGGGCCCGGCGCCTCCGAGGACGACGGCGACTTCGACGATCTCGTGCGCGCGCTCGCTGGCGAGTCGAGCGTGACGGGCCCGATCGCGCTCGTCCGCGCGAACGGCAGCATCTCGATGACGGCGGGCGGCAACGGCATCTTCGGAGGCCGCGGCGGCATCATCGAGAAGGACTTCGACGCGCAGATCCGCAAGCTCGAGAAGGACGACGCGGTGAAGGCGGTCGTCGTGCGCATCGACTCGCCCGGCGGCAGCGCGCTCGCGAGCGACCTCATGTGGCATCAGCTCATGAAGCTGCGAAAGAAGAAGCCGCTCGTCTTCAGCGTCGGCGACATGGCCGCGTCCGGCGGCTACTACCTCTCGTCGAGCGCCGACTACATCTTCGCGGAGCCGATGAGCATCGTCGGATCCATCGGCGTCGTCGGCGGCAAGATCGGTGGCGGCGACGCCCTCGAGAAGATCGGCGTTCACGCCGAGACGTTCGCTGCCAACCAGGACAAGCCCGGGGCCGCGGCGCGCGCGGCGTGGGAGTCGCCGCTCGTGAAATGGGACGATCCCACGCGCGCGCGCATCCTCGACAGCATGACGAGCGTGTACGACCTCTTCCTCGCGCGCGTCTCGGAGGGCCGCTCCACACGCGGCCGCACCGTGACCAGGGAGCAGGTCGCGGCGAACGCGGAGGGCAAGATCTTCAGCGGAGCCAAGGGCAAGGAGCTCGGCCTCGTCGACGAGATCGGCGGGCTTGGCGCGGCGATCGCGAAGGCGCGCGAGCTCGCGAAGCTCGACGACAAGGCACACGTCGCGACGGTGCAGGGCAAGCAAGGGCTCTTCGACGGAATGGACCCGACGAGCGCGGACGAGCGCGGCGCGCTCTCGCGAACGGAGCGCGCGCAGCTCGAGGTCCGCGGGGAAGCGTCGCGCGCCGCGTCGCCCCTCGCGACGCTCGAGCGGCTGGCGCCGGACGTCGTGCCCTTCGTCACGAGCCTCGCCCCTCTCGTGGAGGGCGAGAAGACCGTCCTTGCGGTGCCCTTTGCCCTGACGGTGAAGTGATGGCCGAAACGGTGAACGGCAAGAGCCGGCACACGCATCTGGGCAAGCTCGGCATCCGCGCGAAGCCCGCGAAGGCGCCCCGGCGCCGCGAAGGCGTCGTCGCCGAAGAAGCGCAGCTCCGCGCGCGCGTCGACCTGGCGCGGGCGCTCGGCGATCCGGCCGAGGAGCGTACCGCCGCCAAGCAGCTCGCGGAGCACCTCGCGGGACGGGGCGCGGAGGTCGACCACGCCGTCGAGCTCGCGTTCAAGGCGCTCGCGACGCAGGACGATCCGCCGCTCCGCCAGGCGCTCGCGGGCTGGCTCGAAGGCCTCGGCGAGCCGGGGCTCGCGGCGTCGGAGCTGCGGAAGCTCGCGGCGGCCTCCGAGGGCGCGTCGGCGGCGGCCATCCTCGTGCGGATCGGCGTGCTCCACGCGCGCGCAGGCGACTCGCTCGGCGCGCAGGAGGCGTTCGCGGAGGCGGCCGAGCACGATCCGCTCGACGCGCTCCCGCTCGAGCTGCTCGGAGCCGCGGCGGCCGCGTTTCCGCGGTCGGAAGGGTTCCCGACGCCACGCGTGGGCGCCGAGGCGTACGTCCAGGCGGCGCGCCGTCGCGCAGGCGTGCAGGACGCGGAAGGGGAGATCGAGAACCTCCTCCGCGCATTCGAGCTCGATCCGACGTCGCCGCTCGCGGCGGCCGCGCTCATCAGCGCGTACAACGCGCGCGGCAAGGCGGAGGCAGCGGATCACGTGCTCCGCTCCCACGGCGGCGCGGAGGTGCACGAGCGGCGGCGCACGCAGGCGCTGGAGGCGGGGCAGATGTCGCGCGCGCTCGCGGCGGCGCTCGACGAAGGCCTCGACGGCGTCCTCGAGGGGCCGGGCGCAGACGCGTTCGACGATCTGCTCGCGAAGGTCGGGGCGTACGAGCCGCTCGCGGTACGGCTCGAGCTGCGCGCGGAGCGCTCGCCGCGACGCTGGGCGGAGCTCGCGCGGTTGCTCGCAGGGCCGCTCGCGGCCGCGGATCGCGCGGTCGAGGCGTATGCGCACGCCGTCGCGACGAATCCTTCCGACCACGAGTCGGTGCACGCGCTGAAGGCGCTCACGCAGAAGACCGGTGAGTCGGCGTGGTTCACGGAGGCGCTCATCCGCGGCGTCATGGGCGGCGGCGACACGCACGCGCGGCTCGCGGCGGCGCGCGAGCTCGCGAGCAGCGCGGAGTCTGCGAACGACCCGCTCCTCTCCGCATGGGCCTACCGCGCGATGGTCTCGATCGATCCGAGCGACGAGCGCGCGCGGGCCGCGGCGGCCCGCCTCGAAGGCGCCGTGCGTCGGCACGAGGAAGAGCTCGCACTGGCGCGTCAGGCGGTGGAGACCTCGGCCGCCGACGGTCGAGCGGTGGCGCTCTACGAGGTGGTCCGCCTCGCGCGCAGCTTGCCGGACGACTCGCAGGCCCTCGCGGAGGCGCTCGTCGAGCTCGCGGAGGACTCGCTCGTGCCGCGCAGCTCGCTCGACGCGCAGTGGACGGCGCCGGTCGAGGACGAGACCCTCTTCGCCGAGGCGTGCCGCGTCGCGGAGCGCGTCGGCGACTACGCCGGCATCGCGCGGATCGCGCGCTCGCGCCTCGACGCGCGCGGACCGAACGTGCGCGTGCGCGGCGTCCTCGTCGCCGCGCTCCGGCGAAAGGGCGACCTCGGCGGCGCGTCCGACGCGTGCCGCGCCTTCGCGGAGGAGTCGGCCACGCGCTGGACGTGCTCCGTCGCGTGGATCACGGCTGCCGCGGCGGGCGAGCAGGAGACCCGCGCTCGCGCCCTCGCGGCCGTGGCGCCCACGTGCGGGCTCGCGACCGGCGGCGCGATCGCGGCGGTCGCGGCCGAGATCCTCTCGGGGTTCGGCGAGATCGACGGCGCGCGCCGCGCGGCGGAGTACGCGAGTCGCTCCGACGGTCATCAGGGACGCGCGTTCGTCGCGCTCGCGAAGCTCGTGAGCGTCACCGACGGCCGCCTCGCGCAGGCGACCATCGAGCGCGCGATCGAGGTCGGCGGGATCTCCGCGATCTGGTGCGAGCGCCTCTCCGAGGTGTTCGCGCTCCTCGGCGACACGACGGGCGCGGTGCGCTGGGCGCGGCGTCGCGTGGCGCTCCGGCCGGGCGAGCCAGCAGCGGCGCAGGCGCTCGTCGATCGCGCGGTCCAGGCGGGAGACGCGACCGCGCTCGCGGACGCGCTGGCGTGGCTCGCGCCGCAGCCGCAGCCGAGCCGGCTCATGGCGGAGCGTATCGCGCCCGCGCTCGAGGCGCTGACCGCGCTCGACGTGACGCGCGCCGCCGCCATCGGCCGGCGCGCGCTCGACGTCCTCGGTCCCCGCAACGTCGTCCTCCGGAAGGCGATCGCGGCGGTGCCCGATCCGAAGCTCCACGCCCTCGTGCTCGAGCGATGGATCGCGGCGGGGGCGCCCGCCGCGGAGCGCGGGCCGCTCCTTCTCGAGATCGCGACCGCGTACCAGGAGAGCGGCGAGACCGACGCCGAGATCGACGCCCTGGCTCGCGCCGCGCGGGCCGGTGCGTCGCTCGTGGATCGCGCGGCGCGCCTCGAGGCGCTGAAGCCCCGGTCGCCCGACGCCGAGCTCGCGCACCTCGAGGCGCTCGCCGCGCTCCGCGTCGATCAGGATCAAGGTGACCAGGCGGCCGATGTCTTCCGCGATCTCGGCGCCGCGCTCTGGGACATGGCCGATGACCGTCCGCGCGCGGTGCAGGCGTGGCTCCGCGGCGCCGGCTACGACATGGCCTACGGCTACTCGACCCTCCGCGCGGACCTCGCCTCGTTCGCGGACGCGCAGTACGCCGTCGACTGTCTCTCCGAGCTCGTCGATCGCGAGAAGGTGCGCGTGCGCTCCGGCGTCATCGCGACGCAGGCGGCGAAGGCGGCGCTCGAGGTCCGCGCCTTCGCGCGCGCGCTCGGGCTCGCGAAGGTCGCGCTCGAGCGCGATCCCGGTCACGCGGACGCGCTCGAGACCGCGGAGCTCGCGTGCCGTGAGCTAGCGCGCGTGCCGGAGATGTCGGGGATCTACGACCAGGTCGCCCGTCGAGCGCGTGGTCGCTTCGGCCGTCGCGCGGCGCATCACCGCGCGGCTCGCTTCTTCGAGGCGGGCGGCGTCGTCATGCTCGCGCTGAAGCACGCGGCGCAGGCGTTCATCGCCGTGCCTTCGGAGGGCTCGACGCTCCTCCTTCTCCAGCGCACCGCGAAGAAGGCGCAGCGCGAGGGCGTCGCGGTCCGCACCGTCGAGCACGTGGCGGAGCTCGCGCGCGGGAAGCACGCGCGCGCGGCCTGGCTGCACCGCGCCGCGGCCATGACCACGACGGACCTCGAGGGCACACGCCAGAAGCTCGATCTGCTGCTGAAGGCGACCGTCCTCGTGCCCACGCCGGGCGCGCTCGAGATGCTCGCGGAGGCGGCGCGCGGGATCGTCACGCTCGCGCCCGAGGACGACGCGGCGGTGGCGCTGCGGCTCGAGCGCGCGGGCGAGCAGCTCGCGAAGGATCTCGAGGGACCCGATGGCGCGCGCATCGGCATCACGTTCGTGCGTATGGCGGTGGACCTCTTCAAGGACGGGGAGTGGGCGTGGCGCGCGCTCGATCGCGCGATCGCGGCCGACGCGGATGTCGACGAGTACCTGAACCTCGCGCCGTTCGCGGGCGCGTTCGCGGCCGCGCCCGGCGCCGCGGAGGGGCTCGCGCGCGTGATGGCGGAGGTCGAGAAGCCGTACTCGAACGTCGGTCACGCGCTCCTCCGCCTCGTCGGCGCGATCGCGCGCGAGCTCGGCGACCAGGAGAAGCGCGCGAAGGCATTCGTGCGCGCGGCGGAGAAGGAGTCGGACGACGACCAGATCGTCGTCGACGCCGACGATGCGATCGTCGCGTCGCAGAACCCCGCGTATCTCGAGCGCCTGAACAAGCGCGCGGGCAACTTTCGCCGCACGGAGGCGCTCCGCGCGGTGGCGGCGAAGGCCCTCGAGGGCGGCGTCCCGAGCGAGGCGGTGCGCCGTCTCGAGCGCGCGAGCGAGATCGCGGCCCCGGAGCAGCGTCCGGAGGTCGCGCGCGAGCTCTCCGAGGCCCTCGTGAAGGCAGGCCGCGGCGAGGACGCCGTGCTCCGCGAGCTCGGTCGGGACGACATCAGCAAGACGGAGCGCGCGCAGCGCTGGGTCGAGCTGGCGAAGGTGCGCCAGGAGCGCGGCGACGCGGCCGGCGCGGCCGACGCGCTGTTCCAGGCCGCGACGGAGGAGCCGACCGCGGAGCGCTGGTCGGCGGTGGAGCAAGCGGCCGAGTCTGCGGGACGCGATCACGTCCGCGTGGAGGCGCTCCAGCACCTCGCGCGTCTGGCGACGGAGCCGGGCGCGCGCCTCCTCATCCTCAAGCGGCTCGCGCAGATCGAAGGCGGTCGTGGCTCGCTCGCGTCGGCCGAGACGGCCTGGCGCGAGGTCATGGAGATCGATCCCGACGACGCGGACGCGGACGCGGCGCTCGAGGCGCTCCTCGTGTCGCGTGGCAGCTTCGACGATCTCGCGGAGCACATGGGCGAGCGCGCGACACGCCTCGCACGCCGCACGACGCCGGAGGATCGCGACAAGCTCCGCGCCGTACGGCTCCGCCGCGCCGCCATCCTCGAGCAGCGGCTCGGTCGCATCGAGGACGCGTGCGCCGAGCTCGAGCTCGTGCTCGCGGACCAGCCCGGAAATCCGAGCGCGCTTCGCTGGCTCGCGGATCTCTGGGAGCGCGCGGGCGAGCCGCTGAAGGCGCTCCCCGCGCTCGAGCGCCTCTGGGCCGGGACGACGGACGACATCGAGTTCGTGACCCTCGGCGTCCGTCGCGTGCGCGCCCTCCTCGCCATCGGTGACGTCGCGAAGGCCCAGCACGCGGTCGCGGATCTCCACGCGCGGACGCCGAACGTGCTCTCCGTCGCGGAGGTGCGCGTGGAAGTGGCGCGCGCGGCGGGCGCCCCCGCGGAGCTCGGCAACGCGCTCGTCGAGCTCGCGCGCATCTCGGTGGAGGAGCCACGCGTGCGGAGCGAGCTCCTGGTGGAGGCGGCGCAGGCGGCCGCGCGCTCGGGCGATCGCGAAGGCTCGCTCGTGCGCGCGCGCGACGCGGCGCGCCTCGCGCCGGACGTGGCCGCGACGCAGCTCTTCGCGCGCGGTCTCGAGTATCGCCTGCGCGGCGCGGGCACCGCCGACGACGCGCGCGCCACGATCGCTTCGCTGGAGCGCCTGCAAGACGCGAGCGTCCCGGGCCAGCCGCCGCTCGAGCCCGAGGACATCGCGCTCCGCGGCTTCTTGATCGCGGAGGCGCAGGACGTCGTGAGCGGCGTCGGCGCGGGCGAGGCGGTCCTGAAGCGCGTGCTCGCGCAGATCGGGGCGCAGCCGCTCGTCGCGCTCGGGCTCGCGGAGCGCGCGGCGAAGGGCGGACGTCACGAGGAGGCGTATCGCTTCTATACCGAGGCGGTGTACGGCAACTTGCTCGGCCTCCGCCGCCCTGGCCGCGTCGCGCTCGCGGCCGCGGAGAGCGCCACGCTCGCCGGCGACTTCTCGACCACGCAACGCTTCCTCAACGAGGCGGCGAAGGATCCCGACACGCGACCCGAGGCCCTCCGCCGCGTGGCGAAGATCGCGCTCAGCCGCGGCGAGCTCGCGCGCGCGAAGCCGATGCTGCGCGAGCTGGCCGAGTCGCTCGCAGGCGACGATCGCGCGAACGTCCTCGCGGAGCTGGGCCGCGCGCTGTGTCGCGCCCAGAGCCCTGCGGATCGGCTCGAGGGCGATCGCACGATGCGCGAGGCGGTCGACGCGGCGACCTCGTCGGACCTCGCCGCGAACCTGCGCGTGGAGCTCGAGGCGTTCCGCGGTCGCGTGCCGTCGCAGCAGGCGATGCCCGCGGTCTCGCCCGGCCCGATGCCCGCGCGCACCGCGACCCCGCTCGGCACCGCCCCGGTGCGCGTGCCGACGCCGGCCCCCGTGCGCGCGCCGACCCCGGCGCCCATGCCCGCGCCGGAGCGCGTGCTCGTGGTGCCGGATCCGAGCCTCTCCGTCACGATCCCGGGCATCCCGCGCGTGCCGCCGCAGATCAACGTGACCACGCTGGACGACGAGGCGATCCAGTCGATCCGTCATCCGCCGCTCGGCTCGGATCGCCCGCCGCCGCCGGGGCCGGTGCCCGCGATCATCGAGGAGGCCGCGCCCCCGATCCCGGCCACCATCAGTGAGATCCCGACCACGCCCGCGGGCAAGGTGGCGAAGGCGAAGGCGCGCCTCATCAACAACAACCGCGAGGAAGCGGAGAAGCTGCTCACAGAGGCGCTGCGCGAGGGCTCGATCGAAGCCGCCGACATGCTCGACTCGCTCCTCAAGGACGAGCCGGCGCAGCGCGCGGCGCTCCTCAAGGTCCGCCGTCAAGCGGCGGAGCTCGCGCCGGGCAACACCCCGCGCCTCATCGCGCTGCGCGAGGCGGCGCGCGCGGACCAGAACACGAACTACGTCCGCGCGATCGATCACGTGCTCCGCGCGTTCGATCCGGCCGCGGGCCCGCTTCCGCCTCCGCCGCTCATGGTCCAGAACGCGGCGCCGGGCATGCTCGCGCTCCTCACCCGCCACTCGCACGAGCCGGGCGGCGAGGCCTTCGGCGTGGCGTGGGAAGGCGCGTCTGCGATCTTCGCGAAATCCCCCGCCGCGGCAGGCCTGAATGGCCTGGAGCGCATCGTCGCGGGCGGAACGAACACGCTCTCGCGCCTCTACGAGGTCGCGCTTCGTCTCCTCGATCAGCCGCGCTTCACGCTCTTCCACAAGCGAAACGTGAGCCTGGGTGCGCCTCAAAGAGGTGAGCTACCGTTCGTCGAAGCGGACACTCCATTGTCGATGTCGGTCGCGCTCGTGACGTCTCCCTCGGCCGTCCTCACCGGTGACGCGAGCGAGGACACGCCCGAGCTTCGCTGGATCATGGGCGCCGCGCTTTCGGCGGTGCTCCCGCAGAACGCGCTCGTGGTCGGCCTGCCGGACGCGGACGCGCGCTCACTCTGGAACGTCCTCCAGGGGGCGTTCGGACCGCCCGGCATCGTCACCGTCGACCGCCGTGACGCGAACCTCGCCGACATGCTCTGGCAGACCCTCGCGCCGCGCACGCAGCGGCGTCTGAAGGAGCTGCTCGGCACGGCGGAGGCGACGCCGTTCGAGCTCGTGGCGGAGCGCGCGAAGCAGAGCGGTCGCCGCGTCGGCATGTTCCTCACGGGAGACTTCGGCCACGCTGCGCGCACGACGATCCGCGACTTCCCGCAGGCGGACGCGCAGGAGATCGAGCGGCCGGGCGGCCTCGAGAAGCTGGCGAAGCAGCTCCCGGCGCTCGCGGACCTCCTCCGTCTCGCGATCCGGCCCGAGTACGCCGACGCCCGCTGGCACCAACCCTCTCAGGCGGCCCAGCGCCTCGCCTCGGGGAAGCTCCGCCCGGTATGACCCGCTCGGGTGTGGGGGCCCTGGGGGCACTGCTCGCCGTGGCGGGGATCGTCGGCGCCTGCGTGATCGCGGACCCGCCGACGGAGCTCCCGACCGCACCGGCGCTTCGCCCCATCATCCTCCGCGCCACGGCCGTCCCGCCCACGACCGGCGTGATCACGAGCTGGCCCGACCGCTTCATCATTCAGGTCCAGCTCAGCGACGCGCGCGAGACGATCTACGCATCGTATTACGTCGACTACAACCCGGCCACCGACGAAGGGTACGTCGACACGATCCCGAGCACGCCTTCGTCCGGGACCAACGACCCGGTGCGCCAGATCGAGTTCGCCATCGCGGAGCCGTCCCGGGATGGCTGTCACACGGTCGAGGTCGTCGTCGCCCGCGTGTTCTCGCGCAGCCAGCACACGCCTGCGAGCGCCGACGATGGCGACACGATCACCTGGTTTTACAGCCCGAACGGTGATCTCGCCGGCTGTCCTGTCGTCGATGCCGGGCTGTCGCCGGACGCCGCTGCGCTGAGCGCCCTCGATGGCGGTGACGGGGGCTCGTGAGGCGCGCGTTCGGTGCGGTCCTCGCGCTCGGCGTCGCGGCTGCATGTACGCCGATCGAGCCGGTGCCGCTCTCGAACGCGCCGCTCAATCGGTGCCCGTGCGCGAACGGCTCGACCTGCGACAGCGCGACGAACCGTTGCCGGGTGCAGACGCCCGGCAACTTCCCCGGCGTCCCTTTCTTTCTCGTGGTGCAGGTCCCGAACACGTCGGTCTACGGGGCAGGGGACACGTTCGTTCTCTATGGCGACCGCAGCGGCACGCCGGCGTTCACCCGCAAAGCTCAGATCACCGATCCCGTCTCGAACCTCACGTTCACCACGCAGTGCCGCGGTCCGAGGTGCGTCGCGCTCGGTGGCATGTCGGTGGTGACGAACCTCTATCGAGTCGCGGCGTCGCAGTCCTTGCGGGTCCGCTACCCGCTCGCGGATCAGCAGCTCATTCCCGCGCGGGTCGAGTACGAGCTCGTCGCGAACACGACCGACGCGACCGCGGTCCGCGTGCTGCCAGGGCTGCCGGTGGAGTCGCGCTTCGTCGCGCCGCGGCTCGGACCGGCGGGGGCGCAGGCGTCGGCGGCGCTGCCCTCCGGGAGCTACCGGCGCGTCATGTACCCGCAGCCGCCGTTCGACGCGCTGTTCCCGCCCATCTCGCAGGTGATCTCGCTGAACCCGGCCCCGCCGCGCCAGGCGAACTTCTCGACGACCGTCGATCCGTTCGTCCTCGACGACGCCACGCTCGATCCCGTCGACACCCGTGCGGTCACGGTCACGCGTGCGGACGGGCTCGACGGCTGGCAGGTGTGGGTCGCCGATCGCGTGACGAAGCGACGGATCTCGACGCTGCGGACGCTGTCGGGCGCAGCGCAGACGCTCACCCTCGACACCGCGGGCGAGCGGCGCACGCCGAACGGAGGCCTCGGCGACGACGTCGAGGTCGTGGTCGCGCCGCCCGCGGGTTACATCGGCGTGCCGCGCTTCATCAATCCGGTGAACGGTGGCGACCTCGGGACCATCCGTTACCCGTTCGTGTATCCGCCGGCATCGGTCTCGGGCGTCGTCGCCGAGACCGACAACGGCGAAGGCGGACGGCCGCTCGGCTATCCCGCCGTGATCACGTTCGAGAGCGTGACCATCAGCACGCCGCGCGAGGCGAGCGAGTTCTCTCCGCTGCTCAGGTACTCGACGACCGTCAGCACGGACGACTCCGGGCGCTTCGCCACCGTGCTCCCACCGGGGACCTACAACGCCACCGTGGAGCCACTCCTCGGGACCGGTTTCGCCACGAGCCGCGACGTCGTCATCGTCGTCAACGGCGTGAAGAATGCATTCACGCTGCGGCCATCGAAGCGTACCGTCGCACGGGGCCGCGTCGTCCTCGGTGACGGCCGACCGCTGGTGGAGGGGACCATCCTCGCCACCCCGCAGACACCGTCGAGCGGCGGCCCGAAGCCCCGTCCGAACCAGACGCGCACGGACCTCGAGGGCCGCTACTCGCTCGAGCTCGATCAGGGACCCTATGTCATCACCGCGATCCCCAAGGCCGGAACGGGGTTTCCGCGCGTGGCGGTCCGGGCCCCCCAGATCCCACCGGAGGAGTTCGATCTGGCCGATATCACCGTCCCGGCCCCCGTGGTGATGAGTTTCCAGCTCCGGGACGGCGGGCAGAACGAAAACACCGTCGCCAACGCGCTCGTGCGGATTTTCACGGTCCCAGGCGTCGCGGACACGCCCGACCTCGCGACCACGACGGCTGAGCCGGTCGAGATCGGCAACGGCCGGACCGACGCAAACGGGCAGGTGGAGATCCTTCTCGCCCCCAGCCCCCCCTGAAAGGTATGCTCCCCGAGGCATAGGCATGCAGCTCGACGATCGCATCAATCTGCTCGCCAAAGTCGCACGTGCGCCGGTCGCACCGAGCGCGGAGCAGGCGTCGCCGGACCGGTCGATCCTCATGCTTGCCGCAGCTTCTTACGGCGCCCGTCCCCAGGACGAGTCGACCATCCCGACCGGGTTCGACCCACTCGCGGCCGCCCTGTTCGAGAGCATCATCGAGGGCGCCTATCTCGTCGCCACCGCCGACGGCGTATTCGACGACGAGGAGCGAAAGACCTTCGAGCGCGTCGTCACTGCGTCGTGCGGCGGGGCCATCCCTCCGAATCACATCGCGGACCTCGTGTCCGATCTCCAGGATCAGCTCAGCGAAGACGGGCTCGACCGCCGGGTCGACCGCCTCGCCGACGGCATCCAGCGCGAGGAGCAGGCGATGGAGGTGCTTCGCATCGCCGCCCTCATCGCGATGGTCTCGGAGGACGTGAGCGACGTCGAGCGCAACGTGCTCAACAAGATCGCCTCCGCCTGCAAGCTGGGCGACGGCGCCGTCGAGCGCGCGCTCGACGACGTCAAAGCCTCGCTCACCGCCTGATCATTCCGCGCTGGAGAACACCGCGCACGGCAGGGACAACGCCCAGCCGCGGACCGTGTTCGATGTCGCGTCGTACTCGACGCCCTGGTAGCGGAGGCGCTCCATCATCGCCTGGAGGTACTGCTGGTACTGCGCGTCGAGCGGCGTCCCGAGCTGGCACGCGAAGCCCGTGTAGTAGAAGCCGCTGCCGACCTGCGGGCCGTTCGTGGCGCACGTCGACCTCTGGCCCGTCGACTGCTTCACGTCCGCGACGAGCTTCTCGATGGAGGGGAGGCTCTCACGGCACGCCACCTCGCCCGTGGGGAAGGTGGCGCAGGACGGCGTGTAGATCGCGCCGGTCACGACGCCGTTGTTGAACGCGAGGTTCGGAAAGCCCTTCGCGGTCATCGCGGCGGTGAAGCCCGCGACCTGCGCCGCTGTGGGCTGGGGCGCGCCGCCCATGAGCCAGCAGTAGGCGACGGCGCCGTAGACGTACGTGTCCGCCTGCGCCACGCGCTGGCCGTTGAGGCTCATGCAGAAGGCATTCGTGCCGAGCGTCTCGTCGATCGCGGCCTGGACCTTCGACGTGTCCGTCGCCGCGCGCTGGCACGACGCGTCGCGACCGTCACCGACGAGAGCCGCGGTCTGCGCCGGCGTGGGGGCCGGACCGGCGAGCGCGGCGGCGGGGACGCGCGTGGGGCACGTCGCGCCGGCGCAGGTCGTTGCGCCGACCGCCTTCAGCCACGCGCCGACGTTGCGCGCGGTCGCGGTGTCGAGGCGCGTGTGCCAGTTCGTGACGGGCAGGCCGCCGCCGGCACCGGAAAACGTGTACGAGCCGTTCACGCCCACGATCGTCGCGCCGCCGCCCTTCGCACGGTAGAGCGGACCGCCCGAGTCGCCTGGGCAGAGGCCAGGGCCGGGCGTCGTCCAGGCGGGGCCCGGCGTGATGAGGTCGTGACCGGCGACGTGCGAGACGTTCCCGGGCGTGACCTGGCTGCCCGAGTGAATCGTGGCCTGGGCGGGGAGGAGCTGAACGACGCCCGCCTTGAGGTTCGAGCTCGAGTAGGACCAGTAGCCGCCGACCGACCCCTGGCAGCCGTAGCCCGTCACGATGACGGCCTCGCCCGGCTGGAGCGGCTCCGTGTCGATCGCGGCGACGGGGACGTTCGCGATCTCTTCCACCGTCTCCACGACCGCTACGTCCGACGCGCGGTGCTCGTTGTCGTAGCCGGCGGCCATGCACATCGAGTCGGCGCTGCTGCAGTTCTCGACCCACTCCGGCCCGACGTTCGTGTGGCGGATCGTGAGTGTCTGGAACGGCGTCGCGGACGTCGCGGACGCGGCGGAGGTGACCCGGAGCTGCTTGCCGTCCGCGAACATCGGCTGGAGGCCTTTGTCCCAGACGCAGTGCGCGGCGAGGAGGATGTGGCGCGCACCGACCTTCGACGCGGTGCAGTTGTCCTTGATGAGGAGGGTCGACGGGAGGTCTCCGTCCTCGAGGTACGAGCCGCCGATGAGGTTCGCGTCCTCGCTCTGCGCGATGTCGGGACCCGTGGCGGAGGAGCAACCAAAGGCCAGGGCGGCGAGGAGGCAGCCGCCCGTCAGCGAAAAGGACCGAATAAGCATGGCGCACGCGCTAGCACGCGAGCGCGGATCGACCATTCGGATTCTCGATATTCAGCTATTCGCCGGTGGGGGTAGAGCCCCGGTCGCCGGCGCTCAGCTGCTCGCGTCGCGGGCCATGCGAAAGAGGTCGGCCTCGCCGTCGCGACCGGCGGCGCGGGCGTCCATTTCGAGGCGCTCCAGCACCGCGCGATGCCGCGGCAAGAGCTCCTCGCGGCGCTCGGCCGGGGCATCCTCGAGGCGGGCCGAGAGCAGCGCCAGGAGCTCCATGCTGCGGCCGAGGCGTGTGAGGCGCTCCGCGAGCTCGTCGACGACCGCGTCGTTCGTCGGATCGCCCTGCAGCGTGCGAGTGAGCGCTTCGACCTTGGCTTCGTCTTCCTCGGGTGTGGGGGCGGCGCCGGGCCCGGAAGCGGGTGCCGTCATCGTCGTACGCTCGCGGATGTCGGAATCTTCCGGCGGAGCGGCGAGGGTCGTGCGATCGCGGACGTCCTTGGGCGCCCGGTCGAACGTCCCGCCCGAGACGACCAGCGGCACGACCGTGGTGTGCGCCTCGGGCAGGATCGCGATGCGAACCTCCTGCGACCTCGGCTCCGCCGGGCGCGGGGGGGCGGCGAGGCGCCCGGACACGGCCCGGTAACGCGCGTCGAGATCCGGGTGGCCGGGGCTGATGGCGAGCGCGGCGGCGAGATGCCCCTGCGCGAGGACGAGCTCGCCACGGCCCTCCTCGAACGTGGCCGCCTCGTCGAGCCACGGGATCGCGCGCGCGTCGCGTCCAGCGCGCTCGCGGAGGCGCGCGAAGGCGAGGGAGGCGCCGGCGATGTCGCCGAGGAGCGCGCGATAGCGGCCCTCGAGGCCGCGCGCCTCGATCGCTTCCTCCGCCTCGTCGGGAATGCCGCGGAGGCGAGCGACGGCGGCGGAGCGATCGTTCAGGCGATCGCCGAGCACGTGGGCGAGCGCGAGCTCCATCCAGGCGAGCGACAGACCGGTCCCCTCGCCGAGCTCGCTCCGCCTCTGAGCTTCGATCCGTCTCTGGGCTTCGATCCGTCTCTGGGCTTCGATCGCGCGCGCGATCAGCGTGGCGCCGCGGGCGCCGCGGCCTTCGGCGGCGAGCGCGATGCCGAGGCCGGCCACCGACTCCGGATCGTCGGGCCGGTAGAGGAGGGCGCGCTCGTAGAGGAGCGCGGCGTCCGCGCCGAGCCCGCGCGCGCGGTAGATGTCCGCCGCGCGCCGGAGGACGACGAAGCGCTCCGTGGCGCCGGTGGCCACCGCCTCGAGCTCCTGGAAGTCGGCGCGCGCGTCCGAGAGGCGGCCCTGGGCGAGGCGCTGCGTGGCGCGCTCCCAGCGGAGCTCGATGAGGCCGGGGGCGCGGCCGATCGCGGCATCGAGCCACTGGAGCGCGTCGCTCGGGTTCGTGGCGAGGGCGGCCGCGCGCGCGTAGGCGAAGGCGGCGACGGGCGCCGCCGGATCGCGCTCGCCCTCGCGCAGGAGGGCCGCGATCGCGCCGCTGGGGTCGCCCGCCTCGACGAGGAGATCGCCGAGCAGCGAGCCCTGATAGGGGAGCCGCTCCGCCGTGCGCAGGGTGGCGATGGCGGCCTCCGCGCGGCCGCCGATGTGCGCGTCGACCTCTGCGATGCGCCGCGCGATCTCGCCGTGGCGCGGCGCGCGCTCGAGCGTCGCGAGGTCGTGCCTTCGCGCGCGATCGTAGTCGCCCGCGAAGCGCGCGTCGTCGCCCGCGCGCGTGAGGAGCGCCGCCTCGTTCGCGAGCGTGGCCGGCCGCGGGATGGCGGGCGGGGCGGGGGCGCGGGCGAGGGCGATGAAGAGGACGCCGTCGCTCTCACCGGAGCCTGCGAGCACCACGTCCTCGCCGCCGGGCGCGCGAACGCCGGCGTCGGGCAGGAGCGCGCGCGCGATCCGTCCTGCGACGCGAGAGAGCACGAAGCGGGCGCCTTCGCGCTCCGCGTGCGACCCAAGGAGCACCGCCATCGCGCGGAGCGCCAGCGCGGTGGCCGGCGCGGGGAGGCGCGCGCCACGTGCGCCGTGCACGACGATCGCGTCGGTGGTGAGCGCGACCTCGAAGGCGAGAGCGATCGGCGAGGCGAGGAGCGTGATGGTGGCGCCGAAGGCACGCGGCGCGACGGTCACGATCGGTGTGTCCGGGGTGAGGAGGCCGCGGAGGAGCGGGGCCGCCCAGCGCGCGAGCTTCCGCGAGTCGAGCTCGATCGCCAGACGCTCGAGCTCGCCGCGCTTGTGACGGAACTTGGTGACGCCACCCGTGACGTCGAACGGAAAGCGCACGTTCGGCAGGCGGACGACGAGCTCGACGACGTCGAGCGGCCCGAGCGCGGCGCTCCGCGCGAGCTCGATGCCGAGGCCGTCCTTGCCGATCGCCAGGCGCAGCGCGAGCGCGGCCCCGGCGCTCCGATCGATCTCGGGCGCCTTCGCCGGCTCCGCGCTTGGCGCTTTCGGAGCCCGCGGCTGGGCTTGGCGTACCACACCGCCATCGTAACGCGCCGTCCCGGCGGAGGAAAAATCCCGCTAGGCTCCCCGCGGCCGTATGCCGACCGTCGACGAAGTCCTGGGTCCGGAGTCGCCCCTGGCGAAGCGGCTGGCGGGGTACGAGCAGCGGGACGGCCAGCTCGCGATGGCCCGGGCCGTTCATGAGGCCTTCGAGCGCGACCGTCACCTCTTCGTCGAGGCCGGGACAGGGACCGGAAAGACGTTCGCCTACCTGATCCCGGCGGTTTTGTCCGGCCGGACCGTGGTCGTCTCCACCGCGACCCACGCCCTCCAGGAGCAGATCTTCGAGAAGGACATCCCGTTCGTTCGGGAGATCCTCGCCGAGCACGGGATCCCCTTCCGCGCCGCCCTCATGAAGGGCCTCTCGAACTACTTATGCAAACGGCGCCTCGCGGAGCGCCTCCGGAGCGGCGAGCGCGTCGACGCCGAGCTCGCCTCCATCGAGCGCTGGGCCCTCGAGACGCAGACCG
This sequence comes from Labilithrix sp., assembly GCA_046351255.1. Classification (GTDB taxonomy): domain Bacteria; phylum Myxococcota_A; class Polyangia; order Polyangiales; family Polyangiaceae; genus Labilithrix. Next base: position 65,740 of record JAXLYU010000013.1, on the reverse strand, counting down.
GGGATCGGACCGAGCTCACGCTGTTGAGCGAGTCCGCCGCCGGCTGGGGCGACGTGCACTCGGGTACGGACACGCGTATCGGTGCATCCTGCAAGTACTACGACGAGTGCCACGTGACGCGCATGCGCCGCGAGGCGGAGCAAGCGCAGATCATCGTCGTGAATCATCACCTCTTCTTCGCGGACCTCGCGTTGAAGACGGGCCGCACCGGCGCGTACGGCGGCGCGATCCCGCCGTACGACGCGGTCGTCTTCGACGAGGCGCACCAGGTGGAGAGCATCGCCACGGACTTCTTCGGCGTGCGCATCTCCACGTCACGCCTCGATCGCGTGGTGAAGGACGCTCGACGAGCGGTGGCCCTCGCGCGCATCCTGGACTCCGCGTCGATGCGCATCGTCGACGACGTGGAGCACGCGGCGCATGCGTTCTTCAAGGCCTGGCAGACGCGTTCGGCGGACCTCTCGTCGGCCGACGGCCGGCGCCTCCTCGCCGCGCGCGAGTGGACGCCGCCGCGAAGGGAAGCGATCGGCCATCTCGACGTCGCGCTCCAGGCGCTCCTCGCGCTCGCGCTCGCCGCGGACGAGGACGACGCGATGGCCATGATCGCGCGCCGCGCGGCGGACCTGCGGTCGGATCTCGCGAAAATCCTCGCGAGCTCCGAGGAGAAGCACTGGGTGTCGGACGAGGAGACGTACTCTCCGGAGCAGGAGATCGAGCTCCCGCCGCGGAGCGTCCCTTCCGTGCAGGGCCCCGCGTCGCTCCGTCACCCCGACCACGCGCTCTTGATGCAGAAGGCGCGCACCGGGTTCGAGGGCGGCGTGACCTGGATCGACTCGCGCGAGCGCTCCGTGTCACTGGGCGCCTCGCCGGTCGATCTCGCGCCCGTGCTCCGCGAGCGGCTCTTCGAGCGCGTGGGGTCGGTCGTGTGCACGAGCGCGACGCTTGCCACGACCACGCACACGGGGCCGAGCTTCCACTACGCGAAGGGCCGGCTCGGCTCGCACTCGGACGCCGAGGAGCTGGTCGTGGCCTCGCCCTTCGATTTCGCGTCACGCGCTGCGTTCTACGTCGCGGACGACCTGCCCGAGCCGAGCACGCCGGGCTTCGATCGCGCCTGCGCGGAGCGCGCGAGAGAGCTCGCGGAGATCACGGGCGGCGGCGCGTTCGTGCTCTGCACGTCGAACCGCGCGATGCGTGCGATCTACAACGAGCTGGCGCGCTCCCCCGGACGTCACGGCCCGCTCCTCGTGCAGGGCGAGGCGCCGAAGCACGTGCTCCTCGAGCGCTTTCGCGCCCTGGGCGACGCGATCCTCGTCGCGACGATGAGCTTCTGGGAAGGGGTCGACGTCCCGGGCCATGCGCTCCGTCTGGTCGTCATCGACAAGATCCCGTTCGCGGTGCCGACGGAGCCGGTGGTGGCGGCGCGTTCGGCGAAGATCGAGGCCGAGGGCGGCAATCCGTTCACGCAGTACGCGGTGCCGTCCGCCGCCATCACCCTGAAGCAGGGGTTCGGCCGCCTCATCCGGACGCGGCAGGACGCGGGGATCGTGGCGCTCCTCGATCGCAGGGCGGCCAAGCGTGGTTACGGCCGACAGCTTCTCGACAGCTTGCCGCCAGCGCGGCGCGTCAAGACGCTCGAGGATGCGCGCGACTTCTGGCAATCGTTGGACTAGAACTTCGCCCCATGAGCGAAATCAATGCCGTCGTCGCGCGCGAGATCCTCGACTCGCGCGGAAACCCCACCGTTGAAGTCGAAGTCCAGACCGCGAGCGGTCGCGGCCGTGCGGCAGTCCCGAGCGGCGCGTCGACCGGCGAGCATGAAGCGATCGAGCTCCGCGACGGCGACAAGAAGCGCTTCGGCGGCAAGGGCGTGCTGAAGGCGGTCGAGAACGTCACCCAGACGCTCGGCCCCAGCATCATCGGCCTCGACGCGCTCGATCAGGCCGAGGTCGACAAGGTCATGCTCGAGGCGGACGGCACGCCGAACAAGTCGAAGCTCGGCGCGAACGCGATCCTCGGCGTCTCGATGGCGGTCGCGCGCGCGGCGGCGGACGTGGTCGGCCTCCCGCTCTGGCGCTACCTCGGCGGCGCGAATGCACGGGTTCTGCCCACCCCGCTCATGAACGTCCTCAACGGCGGCACGCACGCCGACAACGGTCTCGAGATCCAGGAGTTCATGATCGTCCCGGACGGCCTCGCCGACTTCCCGGACGCGCTCCGCGCCGGCGCCGAGGTCTTCGCGGCGCTGAAGAAGAACCTCAAGGAAAAGGGCATGGTCACGGCGGTCGGTGACGAGGGCGGCTTCGCCCCGCGTCTCGAGTCGAACGAGGCCGCCATCCAGGCGCTCATGGGCGCCATCGAGAGCGCGGGCTACAAGCCGGGCACCGACTTCCACATCGCGCTCGACTGCGCGGCGAGCGAGTTCTTCGACAAGAAGAGTGGAAAGTACACGTTCGACAAGAAGCAGGTCACCGGCCCCGAGCTCGTCGGCATTTACGAGGCGCTCGCGGCGAAGTACCCGCTCATCTCCATCGAGGACGGCTGCTCCGAGGACGACTGGGATACGTGGAAGCTCCTCACCGACAAGATCGGCAAGAAGGTGCAGCTCGTCGGCGATGACCTCTTCGTCACGAACGTCGAGCGCCTCAAGCGCGGCATCGAGGGCGGCTACGCGAACTCGATCCTCGTGAAGCTGAACCAGATCGGCTCGCTCACCGAGACGTTCGACACCGTGCGCATGGCGCAGAACGCCGGCTATCGCAGCATCATCAGCCACCGCTCCGGCGAGACCGAGGACAGCTTCATCGCCGACCTCGCCGTCGCGACGAACGCGGGCCAGATCAAGACGGGCTCGCTGAGCCGCTCCGACCGCGTCGCGAAGTACAACCAGCTCCTCCGGATCGGCTTCGAGCTCGGTCGCGGCGCGGTGTACGCGGGCAAGGGCCCGTTCACCCGTCACTGAGGATGACCTCGCTCCCCCGCCGCGGCGAGCGCCGTCGGGGGAGCGACTCTCTCCTTCGGACCGCCACCGGATTCGCGGCCTCCTTCGTCCTGCTGTCGCAGCTGCGCTGATGTTCGAGCCGGCGAGCGCGGAGCCCTTTTGCCCGGAAAAAGGGCCGAAGTGGCCCCGATTCGGCGACCTGGGGTAGCGATCGGTGGGGTCCGTTGAGGGTGATGGTCGACGTTTTGGCCATGTCGTTCCGCATTTGTGTACTCTGGTCCTCAGCGTGTTGGCTCGGGCCTCATGAAAACGATCGAGGAGCTCCTCAAGAACCTCGCCCGCCCGGAAGTCCTCGAGTTCGGGCTGGTTACGAATCGTCTTCCGTCGGTGAACATCGGCGGCAAGTTCGAGCCTGTGGACGACGAAGCGCCGAGCAACGAGCGCCTCATGGCGATGCTCGTCACGATGGGCGGGAGTCGTTACGTCGACTCGCTCAGTGACAAGCCGGTGCAGTGGACGACGAAGCTCGAGGGCGTCGGCGTCATCGCCGTCGCTGCGATCCTCCGCAAGGACATCGTCCAGGCGCGATTCACGGTCGCGAAGAGGGAAGGCGGTCCGCCGTCCGTTCCCCAGCGCCCGGCCGTGTCCGCGGCCTCGGGCGCGGCCGCCACGCAACCGCAGGGCAAGCCACCCGTTCCGCCCGCGCCGGGGAGCGGCGGCACGGCCAAGCCTGCCGCCCAGAGCGCGCGCTCGATCCCCGCCGTCCAGCCCACGCCCCAGCCCTCGACCGCGAAGCCGTCGGGCGCGGGCCCGGCCGCGCGTCCCGTCGGCCCGACCTCGCAGCCGATGACGGCCGCGAAGGCCACGCAGCAGCTCACGCCGCAGACGGTGAAGAACATCACGTCGACGCCCGGGACGCCCACGCCGTCGACCACGACGCGCGCTGCGCCGCCCACATCGACGAACGTCGCGGCCGCCGCGCCGTCGTCGCCCGCGCCCGTGGTCGCCGCGCCGCCACCGCCGCCACCGCCGCCACCACCGGCCCCCGTCCCGCCGCCGCCCGATGACGAGTGGGACGACGACGACGAGCCCACGCTCCAGACGCTCTCGCCGCCGGTCGTGCCGCCGCATATGATGCCGCCCGACGCGCCGAAGGCGAAGCCTGCCCGGCGCCCCGAAGAGGTCGCGGCGGAGGAGCGCGCGGTCGCCGAAAAAGCGGCCGCGGAGAAGGCCGCCGCGGACAAGGCGGCCGCGGACAAGGCGGCCGCAGAGAAGGCCGCGGCGGACAAGGCGGCAGCGGACAAGGCCGCGCGCGACAAGGCGGCGGCGGACAAGGCGGCGGCGGACAAGGCGGCGGCCGAGAAGGCGGCGGCGGACAAAGCGGCCGCGGAGAAGGCGGCGGCCGAGAAGGCGGCTGCGGAGAAGGCAGCCGCGGAGAAGGCGGCGGCCGAGAAGGCGGCGGCGGCCGAGAAGGCGGCGGCCGAGAAGGCGGCGGCCGAGAAGGCGGCGGCGGAGAAGGCGGCGGCCGAGAAGGCGGCGGCCGAGAAGGCGGCCGCGGAGAAGGCGGCCGCGGAGAAGGCGGCCGCGGAGAAGGCCGCGGCCGAGCGCGCGGAGCAGGAGCGCATCGCCCGCGAGCGCGCAGAGCAGGAGCGCATCGCTCGCGAGCGCGCGGAGCAGGAGCGTATCGCCCGCGAGCAGGCGGAGCAGGAGCGCATCGCCCGCGAGCAGGCGGAGCAGGAGCGCATCGCCCGCGAGCAAGCGGAGGAAGAAGAGCGCCTCGCCGCGGCCCAAGCTCGCGCGGCGGCGGAGAAAGCGGCGGCGGAGAAGGCCGCTGCCGAAGCCGCCGCGCGCCGCCCCGCGCCCGGCCCGCGCCGCATCAACACGCCGACCAACATCGATCAGGTCGACGTCGAGATCACGAACGTCCAGCTCCCCGGCTCGGGCAAGAACGTCGTCGACGAAGACGCCGACGGCACCGAGGACACCGTCTCGCTTCCGGGCGGCGTCGACGTCGCACGTGCCTCGCAGCAGGCGGAGGCGCAGGCGAAGGCGCGCGGGCCGGTTCCCACCACGACCGCGCCGAACATCCCCGAGAAGGATCGCCCGCGCGTCGAGTCGTCCGCGGCGATCGACTCCTTCCTCGCGATGGCGGTCGCCGCGCGCGCCACCGACCTCATCATCATCTCGGGCCGGCCCGTCCTGCTTCGCGTCGCGACCGACCTGCTCCCGCGGACGCAGACCGTCGCCGCGGAGCAGGTCGAGCGGATCGCGAAGGAGATCGTCCCCGCGCGCCTCCGCGAGACCCTGGAAAAAGAGGGCTCCTGCGATTTCGCGGTCGAGCACCTCACGCACGGTCGCTTCCGCGTCAACGTCTCGCGCCAGCGCACGGGCGTGAAGCTCACGCTCCGCATCATCGCCAAGGAGCTGCCGACGCTCGGGTCGCTCGGCCTGCCGGAGGCGATCTCGAGCGGCCTCGACTACCAGAGCGGCCTCGTGGTCATCGCGGGCCCAGCGGGCCACGGAAAGTCGAGCACGCTCGCCGCGCTCGTCGATCAGCTGAACCGCGAGACAGCGAAGCACGTCGCGACGATCGAGGAGCCGATCGAGCACGTGCACGTTCGCAAGAAGGGGCTCGTCAGCCAGCGCGACGTCGGCCTCCACACGCGTACGAAGGCAAAGGCCTTCCACTCCGCGCTCCGCAGCGATCCGGACGTCCTCGTCATCAGCGAGCTCCGTGACGTCGAGTCCGTGCGCATGGCGCTCGTGACGGCCGAGGGGGGACGCCTCGTCCTCGGCACCATCAACGCGCCGAGCGCCCCCGTCGCGATGGAGCGGATGCTCCGCTTCTTCGGCAAAGGCGAGGAGCACTGGGCACGTACGACGCTGGCGGCCACGCTCCGTCTCGTCATCGGTCAGCAGCTCGTGCCGAGCGCCGATCGCACGCGCCTCCACGCGGCGGTGGAGCTCATCCCGCCTTCGACCACGCTCTGGTCCGCGCTCCGCGCCGGTCGCGTGCCCGACCCCGTGGCCCTGAGGAGCAAGTCGCGCGGCGTCGTCCTCATCGACGAGTCGCTCGCGGAGCTCGTGCGCGCGCAGAAGGTCACGGTCGAGGTCGCGAAGCAGTTCGCCGAAGCGCCCGCCGACTTCGAGGCGCTCGTCGCGCGGAGGAAATAAGGACGCATGGCCGTCATCGATCCCATCCTCGATGAGCTCGTGAAGCGCGGCGGGACCGACCTTCACCTGGCGGTGAATCAGCCCCCGCTCGGCCGCGTGCGCGGCGATATCTCGCCCCTACGCGACCAGCCGATCACGGCGAAGGAGCTCGAAGAGATGCTCCTCGAGCTCGTCACGCCCGCGCAGCGCCAGCGTCTGGCGGCGGACCTCGACCTCGACCTCGCGATCCAGTTCAAGGACGTCGCTCGTTTCCGCGCGAGCTACTACGTGAAGCACTCGGGCATCGCCGCGTCCTTCCGGCTCGTGCCGTCGCGCGTACCGTCGCTCACCGAGCTCGGTCTGCCCGAGGTGCTCTGGCGCCTTGCGGATCGTCGCAGCGGCCTCGTGCTGGTCGCGGGTCCCGTCGGCAACGGCAAGACCACGACCGCGGCGGCGATGGTCGACCACATCAACAAGACGCGCCCCGCGCACGTGCTCACGCTCGAGAACCCGATCGAGTTCGTGCACGACTCGCTCCGTGCGCAGATCACGCAGCGCGAGATCGGCACGCACGCGCCGACGTTCACGTCCGCGCTGAAGAGCGCGCCGCGCGAGAACCCCGACGTCCTCGTGGTCTCGGACCTCCCCGGGCCGGATGACATCGAGTCCGTGCTCAAGCTCGCGAGCGACGGCATCCTCGTCATCGGCACGGTGGCCGCGAGCAGCGCCGCCTCCGCCGTCGAGCGTGTGCTCGCAGGCGTCCCGCCAGAGCGCCACGCGCGCCTTCAGGGCCTGCTCGCGGACTGCCTCGCCGGCGTCGTGGTGCAGCACCTCGTCCGCGCGGCCGACGGCAAGAGCCGCGTCGCGGCGCACGAGGTCCTCGTGAACAACGCCGCCATCGCGTCGATCGTTCGTGACGGCAAGCTCGGACGCATCACCGAGGCCCTCGTCGCGGGCGCCCCGCAGGGCATGCAGACGCTCGACTCGGCCCTCGAGCGCCTCCTCGAGGCGCAGAAGATCTCGGCGGAGTCCGCCTTCGAGCGCGCGATCGACAAAGAGACCTTCGCGGACATCGTTCGCCGCACGCGCCCCGACCTCGTCGACTGACGTTAGCCGTTGGTCGTCGTCAGCGGCGGCGCGACCGAGAGGTCGGCGCGAAGGCGCTCCTTCACGGCGGTGAGGTCCGGGATGCGGAGGCGGTCGTTCGCGATGTCGAGCTCGAAGCCGTAGCGCGCGATGGCGGCGAACAGCGCGAGCGGCTGCGTGCCGAGCTGCGCTTCGAGCTCCTTCAGGAGCTCCGTCCACGAGACGACGCCGTCCACGCCCCACGTCGTGACGTGCATCAAGACCTGATTCGCGATGCGCGGCGCGCTCGGGGCCTGGGCGAAGGTGGCGCGGTGCTGCGTGTCGATGTCGCGGAAGCGGACGGCGAGGGACTTGAGGAGCGTCGCCATCCATGGCTTCAGCGCCGCGAGCTCCTGTTCGAGCACCTGCTGCGTGACCACGAGGACGGTGGTGGGCTCCGCCGCCACGACCGTCGCCGCGCGGCGGCTCTTCGTCAGGATGGCCATCTCACCGAAGACCCCGCCCACCTCGATCGAGTGCAGCGTCTTGACCACGCCGCCCATCGTCTTCGAGACGTCGCAGCGGCCCTCGACCACGATGTACGCCGCGTCGCCCGTGTCTCCCTCGCGGACGATCGTCTCGCCGGCGAGGAACGTGCGGCGAGGGAACTCGGCGCCGCCGCGCATGAAGCGCGTCAGATCGTCCTTGAGCGCCTGCACGCTCGGATAGCGATCCTCGGGCGCCTTTGCCATCGCGCGCATCACGATGCGGTCGAGCTCCTGCGGGACGGCGAGGTCGCCTGCGATCTGGCGCGGGCTCTTCACGATACCGGCCTGGGCGAGGAGGATCGTCTCGACGCGATCCCGACTCAGATACGGCGGACGCTGCGTGAGGATCTCGTAGAGCAAGGCGCCGATCAGGAACACGTCGGAGCGCGCGTCGAGGAGCTGTCGATTCCCGCGCGCCTGCTCCGGGCTCATGTACGCCGCGGTGCCGATGATCGTGTCGTCGGTCATGCTCGGCGAGCCGGGTCGCGGTCGTCGGCTCGGCGTGACCGGCTCCTCCGTGGCGATGATCTTGGCGATGCCCCAGTCCATCAGGAAGACCTGACCGAACTCGCCGACCATGACGTTCGCGGGCTTGATATCGCAGTGGAGGACGCCCTTCGAGTGCGCGAACGCGAGCGCATCGCACACGCGCGCGACGACGTCGAGGAGCAGGTAGAGCGTCGCCGTGTCGCCGACGCCGCGGGGGAGCGTCGCAGAGAGGTCCGCGAGCGTGCGGCCTTCGACGAGCTTCATCGTGAAGAAGAGCTGGCCGTCGCGCGCCTCCGCGATGTCGTAGACGGGCACGATGTGCGGGTGATCGAGCAGACCCGTGAGCCGTGCCTCGCGCAGGAACATGCGGACCGTCTGCTCGTCGCCGCGGAGCTCGCGATGAAGCGACTTCATCGCGACGCGGCGATCGAGGGCCTTGTCGATCGCGACGTCGATCGCGCCCATGCCGCCCGCCGCGACGCGGCCCTCGACCTGGAGCCGGTCCACGGTGCTGCGACGCACCCAGTCGAGGATCGACGATGGCGGGAGCTCCGACGCCACGATGGGCTCGCGGTCCGTGCTCGGCGGCGCCTGGATGATGGTGGGGGTGTCCGGAATCGTCTCGCGTCGCCGCTGAGGAACGGTCGCCGGAAGCTCGTCTTCCTTCTTCATGAGCCGCCGGCGACGCTCAGTTCCGCCGCGCGTAGGTGGACCAGTCCGCGCGCATGCCCTGCGCCAGCATGAGCGCGATGCTCATGATCGGGAGCTGCGAGTTCACGCCGATGCTCGTCGGCAAGACGCTCCCGTCGCAGACGAACAGATTCTCGACCGCCCATGTCTCCCCCGTCGGCTTCACCACGCCCGCGTCCGGCGTCGTCGCCATCTTCGCCGAGCCGAGCGGATGGAACGCCATGCACTCGACCCGGCCCGCCGGCACCTTGCCTTCCAGAACGTAGTCCAGATCCGAGAGCTTCTTGGCCGTCGGCATCCCGAAGACGGGCGCGAGCACCTCTTTTGCGCCCGCCGCGAACGCGATCTTCGCGAGGATGTGGATCGCCTTGAAGAGCCTCGTCCGGTCGCGCTCTGCCATCCGATAGAGGACGAGCGGCTCGCGGGATATCCAGCGACGCACCTGGCCGCCTCCGTCGTCGTGCACCATGCCGCCGAAGAAGGCGAGGTGTGGCATCTGCTTGACCAGCTTGCGATGCGTGCGCCCGATCCCGGGGAAGGCCGCCGCCAGCACGTTGACCGCGCTGTAGACGCCGTTCAGCCAGATCCCGTCGCCGAGGAAGTGGTCCGTGTAGACGCTCTGCAGAGCGCCGTCCCAGCCGTCGACCTCCTCCTCGAAGAGCGCGCCGATGCGCACGGCGGGATGGAGCGTCAGATGACGTCCGATGTGCACCGAGTCGAGCCCGCTCCTTCGCAAGAGGATGGGCGTGTGCATCGACCCGCAGGCCACGACCACGACCTTGGCGCGCACGTCGAACCGCACGCGCGGCTCGCCCGTGACCGCGTCGAGGAATCGCCCGCGCACGCCACGGGCTCGGCCGCCGGTGATGTCCACCTTCTCGACGAGCGCGTCCGCGAGGATGGTCGCGCCCTGACGCGAGGCGTCCGGCAAGAACGACACGTCCACGCTCATCTTGGCGCCGTGCGGACAGCCGAAGTTGCAGCGCGCGGCGCCGCGGCAGCCCTTCGTGTTGCGGCGCATCGTCTTCATCTCGACGCCGATCTTGTCGGCGCCCTCGACGAAGAGCTCCGTCGCACGCGAGCGCATGTGGAGGGGCACGTCCTCCACGTGGCAGATCTTCTCGACCTGCGCGAAGTACGGGGCGAGGGCCTCGGGGGTCATGTGGTGGAGGCCCAGGCTCTCGCTCCAGCCGTGGAGCACCTCCTCGGGGATGCGGAAGCAGACGGCGCCAGTGAGCACGCTCGAGCCGCCGACGCACTTTCCCGCGAGGAGGCTGATGAGCGGCGTGTCGCCGAGGCCCATCGCGACGGACATACCCGCCTCGCGCGACAGGCGGCGGAACGAGTTCGACGGCGTCAGCGCTCCGTACTCGGCGGGCGAGTAATGGCCGCCTTCCTCGAGCACGAGGACGCTCCGGCCGTCGCTCGCGAGCTCGCGGGCGAGCACCGCGCCGCCGGCGCCCGAGCCCACGATGACGACGTCGACGTCGGCGCTGAAGGGCGCGTTCATCTCGCGGCCGCGGAGGACCGGGAGACGAGCGGTCAGGGGGTCCATCAGCTCACCACTCTCAGCCAGCGCTTTCGCTCCGTACCGGGATAGCCGATGGCCCGCTGCTCTTCCTCGTCCTCGTAGAAGATCATCGTCAGGATGGTCTTGTAGGCCACCACCAGCAGCGGAAGCTGCCTCACCTTGGCGTGCTCGAGGCGCTCGAGGTGCTTCACGCGGTCGTCGACCGACATTCCGTCGAAGGTCGTGAATCGGAAGAAGAAGAGGGGCGACCAACGGATGACGATGAGCATCAGCACGAGGCCGAAACGAAGCGTCTTGCTGGCGGGGCTGATGAAGGCGTCGACGTCGTCGACGAACGCGTCGAGCCTTTCGCTCGAGATTTCGCCGTCGGGCGAGAACATGGCCTCGGCGAGCGCCCGTACCATGGGCCGATGGGACGAGCGCAGCGTGGTGCGCGCGAAGTCCTTGGTCAGCAGGGAAACGGGCGGCGACAAGGGCGAGAAGTATAGTAGCTTGGCGCCCGTCATGGTGGGTCGGGTCGGGCTGCGCTCTGCCGTTTTTGCGTCGCTCGTGGCCCTCGTGGCCTGCGGGTCGAGGTCGTCGACGGGCCCGGGGACGCCGGTGTATCCGACGGCGCAGGACCCGTTCGCGGGGGCGAACTGCAGCCTCGTGAAGCCGCCCGTCGAGCCGGAGCTCATGGCCTGGGACCCGTCGCTCCGCGCCCAGCTCGACAAGCTCCGCCGCCAGCACGTCGTCGCCGTCCGCTACGAGGCGAAGGGCAGCGACGTCTCCCTCGAGCTCCTCGCGGACTGCATCGGGCCGAAGAACAAATACGTCTATTCCCCGATGGCCTCGGCGAGCACGCGCGTGGCACGCAACGTCGACGAGCTCCTCGCGCAGCTCCCGCTCGGCGCGTCGAGCATCTCGACCTCGCTCCGGGTGAACGAGTCGATCCGCGCCGACTTCAGGCTCGTGGGGGCCGTCGCGCTCCCGCCCGGGAGCACGGTCACCGAGTACGACCTCGTCGGCTCGACGTGCAAGGGAGCCACCCATGTCATCAGCGCGGTCTATGTCGGCGGCTTCGGGATCGCCCACGAGCCCGGCGCCGGTGAGACGAACGCGTTCACGGGCGGCGCCGTTGCGATCGCGCGCGAGGGCTACCCGGCCATCTGCGAGCGCGCCGCGACGGAGGGGATCCCGCTCGACGGCTGCTCTGCGCCGCTCCGCGTCGCGCTGACACCGCTCAACGGCGCGGTCCCGCCGCCGACGTGCCCGGAGAACTGGACCTTCGACGGCAAGAAGTGCGTGAAGGGGGCGGCGCCCGCTCCGGTCTGCTCCACCTGGGGCGGCGGGGAGCCGGAGCCTGGGTGCGGGGCCGACGCGGCGGATGGCGGCGCGGCCGATCCGAGCGGCGTCTTCGATCAGGCCAACGTCGAGCGGGTTGTCCGCGTGAAGAGCGCGAACACCAAGCGCAACTGCTGGGAGACCGCCCCGGCGTCCGTGCACAGCTTCAGCGCGAACATCGCCACCACGATCGACGCGCAGGGGAAGGTCGTCCTCGCAGAGCCCCAGCTCGTCGCCGCGGAGGGCCCGAGCGACGTCGCGAACATCGTCGCGCGGTGCATCGCGAACGACGTCCTGACCTGGGAATTCCCGGCTCCGGGCGCGCCCACGACCGTCGTTCTACCGTTCCATCTGCTGCGCCAATAGACGCGATTCCGACGGCTCGCCCTCGCGATTGCATCGAACGACCGGCATGACTCGTCATATCCTTGGACCCGTGAACCGGTTGCTTCTTCTTCTCGTCGTCCTGTGCTGCTCGTGCGCGAGCAAGCCGACGATGAAGGTCAATCACGCCGAGCTCCAGGGCGTCCAGCTCGGGTTCCCGCCGTCGCTGATGGTGCAGATGACGGTCGTGCTCGATGTCTACAACCCGAACAGCTACGACGTGGCGGTCCGCGGGATGCGTGGGCAGGTGACCTACAACGGTCGCTACACGCAGCCGATCAACTGGGCGCCGGGCGGGGAGGGCGTCTGGCTCGGGTCCGACCGCACGACGCAGGTTCGCGTCCCGGTGGCGATGCCCGTCGATCTCGCGATGACGCTCATGCGCGAGGCGATGACGGGCGTGGTGAAGTACCACGTGAAGGGAAAGGCCGACGTCACGGCCACACGCACGCTGCAGATCGAGAAGGACGACTACGAGGTCGACGAGGACGGCAGCTTCGCGCGCCAGCAGATCGAGGCATCGGTCGCGGCGCTCGGCATTCCATTCATGCGATAGCTCGCACGAGGGCTCAGCTCTTCTTCAGCTTGTCGCGCTCTTTACGCTCGAGGAACTCGTCGTAGGTGCCGTTGTAGTCGATGACCTCGGCGCCCGGCTCGCCGTTCTTCTTCGGGCGGAGCTCGACGATGCGGGTCGCGAGCTCGCTGACGACGTGGCGGTCGTGGCTGACGAAGATGACGGTGCCCTCGAAGAGCTTGAGGCCGTCGAGGAGGCCCTCGATGGACTCGATGTCGAGGTGGTTCGTCGGCTCGTCGAGGACGAGGACGTTGTGCTTCTGGACGATGAGCTTCGCGAGGAGCAGACGCGCGCACTCGCCGCCGCTCATCGTGGCAGCGGCCTTGAGGCCTGCCTCGCCCGAGAAGAGCAGACGACCGAGGACGGCGCGGATGTTCTCCTGCGGCGCGAGCTTGTCCCACTGGTAGAGCCACTGGAACGCGTTCATGCCCGCGGCGGTGCGGTTCAGCGCCTCGTGCGTGTCTTGCGCGAAGTAGCCGACGCTCGTCTCGTGTCCCCACTTCACCTCGCCCTCGTCGGGCTTGAGGGAGTCGAGCTTGGTGTCCTCGTCGAGGTTGGTCGAGCCGCCCACGAGGAGCTTGAGGAGCGTGGTCTTGCCGATGCCGTTCGGGCCGACGAGCGCGATGCGGTCGCCACGGTTCACGTGCAGCGAGGCCTTCTTGTAGACGACGATGTCCTTGCCCTTGTCGTCCTTGAACGTCTTGCTGATGTCGGTCGCGCGTACGACGTCGCGGCCGGAGGGCTTCTCGAACTCGAAGCGAACGAACGGGCGAACGAGCGACGAGCGCTTCGGCCCCTTCTCGGCGAGCTCTTCCTTCAGCTTGTCGATCTGCTTCACGCGCGACTGCGCCTGCTTCGACTTCGACGCGTGCGAGCCGAAGCGCTGCACGAACTCCTGGAGCTCGGCGACCTTCTTCTTCGCGGTCGCGGCCTGGGAGGCGGCGCGCTGGTTGTTCTCGTACTTCGCGTCGACGAAGTCCGCGTAGTTGCCCGTGTAGACGGTGATGGTCTGGTAGTCGACGTCGGCGATGTGGGTCACGACCTCGTTGAGGAAGTGGCGGTCGTGGCTGACGCAGACGAGGAGGCCCTTGAAGTCGTTGATGAGGAAGTTCTCGAGCCACTCGATCGACTCGAGGTCGAGGTGGTTCGTCGGCTCGTCGAGGAGGAGCACGTCGGGCTTGCCGAAGAGCACCTGCGCGATCAGGACGCGGAGCTTGTAGCCACCAGCGAGCGAGCTCATCTTCGACTCGTGCTTCTCGGTCGGGATGCCGAGCCCGACGAGGAGCTCGGCCGCCTCCGATTCGGCCATGTAGCCGTTCTCTTCGCCGATGATGCCCTCGAGCTCACCGAGGCGGATCCCGACCTCGTCGGTCATCTCACCCTCGTAGAGCTTCTCCTTCTCCTGCATCGCGTCCCAGAGGAGCTTGTTGCCCATGATGACGGTGTCGATGATGCGCTCGTTCTCGTACTCGAAGTGGTTCTGGCGAAGCACGCCGAGCCGGAGCTTCTCGGGGATCTTGATGCTTCCCGTGTCCGTGTCCTCGTTGAACTCCAGCATCTTGAGGAGCGTGGACTTGCCCGCTCCGTTGGCGCCGGTCAGCCCGTAGCGCTTGCCAGGGTCGAACTGCATCGAGACGTTCTCGAAGAGGATCTTGGGCCCAAAGCGCTTGGTTACGGTGTCGAGGACGATCAAAGCGTGCCCTTCCTAGCACGGGGGGCCGTCTCGCCGCCAGGGAGGGCGCGCGCCGTGGACCGTGCATCGGCCCCGAAAAGCTGGAGGTTTCGGCCCGGCGCCGCGCGCGTGGCGGGACACGGTCGCGCTCCGAGCCACGTGAGCTAGTCTTCGCGCGCGATGAACTACACGGGCCCGCCGCCGCCGATGATGCAGGGGCCGCCCCAGCCCGTGACGCTCGCGGTCCCTGTCGGTGTGCAGTGGCCCAACTGCTGCGCGAATTGCATGGGGCCGCCGGAGCGCGTGCTCGCGACGTACCTCGTCATTGCGCGCATGCGCCGGACGTACCTGATCCCATCCTGCGCAGCGTGCGCGTCGCGCGTGAACGGCTACTCCACGAAGAAGACGTTCGCGTGGTTCCTCATCATCGCGATCTCGCTCGGTCTCGCGCTCCTCGAGTTTCCGGGGCGCTACTTCACGCTCTTCCTCCTCCCCCTCTCGATCGTGCTCGCGCTCGTGGCGGGGCTCGTCCTGGGCAAGCTCATAAGTCCGTCCGCGCCGATGCCGCCGCGCACCGCGAGCCTCGAGGCTGTACGGCTCACGTCGTGGAACCAGACCACGGCCTGGTTCTCGTGCGCGAATCCCGCGTGGGCGCAGCAAGCCGCGTACATGAACGGCGGTCAGCTCGGCCCGTCCGTGCCGCTGCGCCATAGCTCCGGCGGTCTAGGCCTGGCGGGTATGGTCCTCACCACGCTGATGGGCGGCCTCTTCGCCTTTACGGCGCGTCCCGAGGTGTGTCTTCGCAATCCGACCGACAAGCCGCTCACGTTCTTCGTCGACGGTCGCAAGGAAGCGGTGGTGCAACCCGGGAAGCACGATCGTGCCAACATCCCGTACGGGCCGCACAAGATCGGCTGGTCGGAGACGAGCGACACGACGCCACGCGCGACGGTCGACGCCGATCTCTCGGTCGGGAGCCACTACCTCGTGAATCCGGACGAGGCAGGGTGTTTCTACCTCGAAGGCGTCGCCTACGGGACGGCGAAGCTCGACGAGAAGAAGCTCGGCCCGCTTCCGCTCCAGACCCTCTACGTGTTCGACAAGGTCGACTTCTGGTTCGAGCCGCCGCCGCAGTCGATCAAGACGAAGCAGAGCGGCGAGACGCGCATCGCGGTGCAGGTCTACGAGATGTGCACCGAGACGATGAAGGAGTGCGACAAGGAGAAGGTCCGCGCCGCGCTCGTCTGCGAGCGTGAGGCCAAGGACGACGACGCGGCGGCGGCGTGCTGGGAGAAGTCTTGCGAGATCCAGGTCACGTTCGCGAAGTCGGCGCTCGAGATCGTCTCGCCGGCCACGAGCGGGAAGGCGGTCGCAAAGGCGCCGCCGAGGGACGCCGGCCCCGCCGACGCGGCCGTCGCCAGCGCGAGCTCCAGCGCGCCCGACGCCGGCCCCGCCGACGCGGGCGCCGGCGCGAAGAAAAAGAAGAAGAAGGCGGGAGCGCCGGGCGCGCCGCCGTCGTCGTCGCCCGAGAACGGCAAGACCTACACGCCGCTCTAGCTAATCGTTCTCGCCTTCGACGACGCAGCCTCGCCGCGCGTCGACATAGTGGGCTTTGGCCGCCCACATCGTCAGCGCCTGCGCCTCGACCCGCTTCTCGTCGTAGTCGATCGAGACCGTCTTCACGTTCGGCTCCTGCCGCGCCCATTCCTTGCAGAACTGCTCGTCGCGCTTCATCACGAAGAGGCACGAGCACGTCATCTTCGCCGAATACACGGTGATGAGCTTGAGGTCGTTGTCGTCGTAACGATTGCAGGCGGGCGCGAGCGCGACGCCGGCGAGGAGCCCGAAGAGCACGAGGAGCCGCTTCACTGGTCCCCCGTGATCGCGATCGCGAGCTTGAAGAAGGCGTTCAGGTCGAGCGCGTCGGGATCGCGGTCATCACCGCTACGCACGATGATGACGTCGCGGGAGGGAACGACCGCGATGTACTGACCCCAGTGCCCGATCGCGCTGTACGTGTCCTCGGGCACGTCGGGCCACGGGCGCGGATCGCGAAGGCCGGGAATGACCTTGTTCAGCCAGAGCTCGCGGCCTTGCTCGTCGGTCGGGCCGTCGTCGTGGCGCTTTCGCAAGAACGCCTCGCTCGGCGTCGTCGCCTCGGCCATCCAGCTCTCGGGGAGCAAGCGCTGATCGTTCCAGCACCCGTCGTTCAGCATGAAGAAGCCGAGGCGGCCCCAGTCCTCGAGCGGGGCCCAGGAGTACGCGCCGCCGACACGAAAGCCGCTGAGGTCCTCCTCGATCGTCATGCCCTTGATGCCGAGGGGATCGAAGAGGACCGTCCATGGATAGTCGTCGCCGAAGCGCGGGCGCATCGAATGGTCGACGACGGCGCCGAGCAGCGTCGAGTCGCCCGTCGAGTAGCGATACGCCTGCCCCGGCGCGTCCGAGCGGTCCTGCTTCAATACGAATCGCGACATGTCGCGATGGCCTTCGCCGTAGAGCATGGCGATCACGCTCGAGTCTTGCCGCGACGCGCCTTCGTAGTCCTCCGCCCAGTCGAAGCCCGAGGCGAAATCGAGGAGGTGTCGCACCGTGAGGTCGCAGCGGTTCCGCGGCGTATTTGGATAATGGCTGCATACCGAATCATCGATGTTCAGCGCGCCGTTCGCGACCGCCATTCCCGCCAGAAGCTGGGTGATCGTCTTGCTTACGGACCACGCGAGGTGCGCGGAGTCGGCGCGATAGCCTCGCGCATATCGCTCGTAGAAGACGGCGCCCTGATGAATGACCATCAGGGCGTCGGTGCGAATGCCCTCGCGGTCCTCATCTGCGCCTTTCAGCGTGAACATGTAGTCCTCGAGCGCCTTCACGCGCTCGGGGAAGAGCCGCGCCGTCTCGTCCGTGCGGCGCGGGAACCCGGCGGTGGGCCAGGTGGGGCGCGTCGGGCAGGCGGCGGCGAAGGCGTCGCCGCTGCCGAGGAGCAGCGCCAGCGCGAGGAGGGCGCGTCTCATCGGAAGTGGATCTCCGCGCCGAGCGTGGCCGCGCCGCCGGTCGCAAGTCCGGTGATGGCCGACATCACGAGGAGGTCCTTCGGGTCACCAATGAACGTGTTCGTGAAGAACGACGCGCCGAGGACGACGAGCTGCGCGCCGAGCGAATAGAGATAGGGCGCCAGGAAGCCCGTCTTCGCGCCCTCGCGCTTTCGCTCCCACGAGAGGATCCCCGCCGCGATGGCGGGCGGGACCGCGGCCGCGAAGATCAGGGCGGGAAACGCCGAGGTCACGAGGTTCGACGTCGAATTCCCGATCTGGCGGGCGCTCGAATATACGGCCGGCGCGAGGACGATGCTCGTGCCGGCCGAGACCGCGAGCTCGGCGGGAATGGACGCGCGCGGTGGCTCCTCCGCCCACCCGGGCGCGCCGTACGCGGTCGCGACGAGGAGCACGGCGAGAGAGAACAGGTGACGAGTCTTCATCGAACCTCCCGCTTCTTCCTCGGCGGCGGGCTCTCGGTGTCCTCGGCCGCGCCGGGGTCGTAGTCCTTGAGCTGCGAGTACGGCACACCGGGCTTCCACCACGTGCCCGGCGGATCGACCTGCTCCGGGGCGGGCTTCCTCACGCCCGTGACGGCGTCGGTCTTCTGCGGCTCCGCTCCGGCGCCCTCCTTCTCGTCATCCTTCTTCGGTCTGGCCTTCGGCTTGTCGCCCGTATCCAGATCTTCGTATTCCGCATCACCGAACTTCGGCTTTCGGTCCCGGAAGAAGGCCTCGAAATTCACCTCCACGCCGAGGGAGACGACGTGCGAGAAGGCGGAATAATCGCCATTGTTCACGGCGGGGAGGGGATCGCCATTGCCGTCGACGCTCTCGCTCTTGGTCGGGTTCTCGGGGCGGATCTCGCCATTCGAGACCGTGCGCGAGAACGAGAGGACCGCGCCGTAAGCGGCATTCACCGTGAAGGCGCCGCGCTGGTACCCGACGCCGATCGTGCCTGCGAGCTTCGCGAGGGTGTTGGTCGCGATGCGCGTGTACTGCTCGTCCGTGGTCGGCGCGTCGTAATAGGCGCCCGCGCGAAAGACGACGAGGCTGCCGCTCTCCGGGTCCAGCGGCATGTTGTAGGCGCCGCCCATACGGACGCTGAAGGTGTTCTTCCAGTTCTGGACGCTGGTGATGGTGCTCGGGCCCGTGCCGAGGCCCTGATCCGCCGTCGTCACGGTCGGGCTCGCCGTCGCGCCCCACGCCTCGAACGTGAGGTCGAGCTCGGCGTCCCAGACCTCGCGCTTCGCGGTCGCGGTCTTCTCCATCTGGATGTAGCGACCGCCCAGGCGGATGATCCAGGGCATCTCCACCGCCGTCGTCGCCGCGACGGGATCGCCCGCCTTCTTGTCGGGACCGCCGCCGCCGAGCTTCGCGGTCGTGCTGCCGTTCGCGTTCACCTTCATCGTCGAGCGGACCTGGCCGCCGAGCTGCAGCCACTCGAACGGCCGGTACATCACGCCGAGCGCGGCGCCCGCGCCGGTGCCCTCCGCCTGGAGGCGACCCTCGACGTCGCAGGGCTGGTACTCCGGGTTCTTGCAGGTGCCACCGCCGCTGTCGGCGTAGGCGATCGACATCTCGTTCAGCTTCGCGAGCGCGAGGATGCCGGAGAGGCCGATATCGAGATGCTCCGTGATGCGGTAGCCCGCGCCGAGGGTGGGGAAGATGATCGTCGACTGCGACTGCACGTGGTCGTAGCGCGCCGGGGACGGCTGCCCGTTGATGCCGAGCGGGAACGTGCGACCGGTGGCGGAGGGACCGAACACGCCGAGCCCGAACGTGAGCCGGTCGAAGTACCCGAAGTCGGACGTCACGGCGAGCATGGGCAACGTGAACGACGCGTTCTTGTCCTCGACGAGGGGGTACTTCTCGCCGCCCCAGTTCGTCAGCGGGTCCTGCGGGTCGTCCACGTAGCTCCCCGCGCGCTGGAACTTCATCGAGTTGAAGTGGAAGTTCGCGGAGAGCTGCAGCTTCGTTCCGCGCTGCCGCGCGAGGCCGGCCACGTTGTAGTAGATGGCGGTCGCGTCGTCGGCCTTCGCCGTGAACGTCGCGCCGCGTCCCATCGCCTGCGCGCCCTGATCGGGGAGCTCGTCGAAGCCGCCCGCTCGCGCGATCGTCGGGCAGACGAGGAGCGCGGCCGCGGCTGCCAGCGCGAGCTTGGCGTTCATGGGTCAGCGAGAATAGAGCGTTTTCGAGGCTGGAGCACCGCATCATCGGCGGGCTCAGTCGCGCGGGACGCAGACCTCTTCGTCCGAGCAGTCGTCGCTCTCGATGATCTTCTTGATGAGGCCGTTCTTGTTGATGGCGCACTTCGAGGCGCAGACGCCCTTGATGACGCCGAAGAGCGCGCCGCACGTCTTCTGGGTGCCGCCGGGGAGGAAGGGCTTCGGGGCGCAGACCGGGGTGTCGCCGCTGCAGGTGTCGGCGTTGAGGCTCGAGGCGTCCTTGCCCGCGGCCGAGGTCGGGACGCACTTGCCGCCGCCGCCGCAGCACTCCGCGAACGTCTTCGCCTTCTCCTTGGGCTTGTCGCAGGTGGCCTGCGAGCACGCGCCGGTCTCCTTGCCGTCGGTCGGGTCGAAGCAGGGCGCGCAGCGCTCGTCCGCGTCGCAGTCCGCCTGCGGGAGGAGGTCCTTCTGCTTCGCGACGTCGGGCACGCCGATGTTCGAGCAGCGGCCCTCGGCGCCCGCGAGCGACTTGCAGGTCTTCGGGACGTAGTTGCCGCCGCGGAGGACCGACTTCTTCGGGGCGCAGACGCCCGTGGAGCACTTCGAGAGGAGCTTCGCGCGGTCCGCGCCGACGAGGCCCTCCTCGACGCAGAGCATGTTCGAGCCGCAGGAGTCCTGCTTGAAGGCGCTCTCCTCGAGGATCGGCTCGACCTGCGGGCACGCGGCAGGCGCGGGCTTCGAAGCGCCGCCCGACTTCTTCTCCGCGCCGTCACCCTTGCAGTCGCCGCCGCTGTCCTTGCCGAGGTCGCACACGCCGGTCTCCTGCCCCGTGCGGGGGTCGGCGCACGGGGCGCAGATCTGGTCGCCCTCGCACTGGTCCTTCGTCGCGCTCTTGAGGAGGTCGTAGTTCTCCATGACCTGCGCCGCGAGCGGCCAGAAGCACTTGCCCGGCGAGTTGAGGACCGCGGTGCAGTCCTTCAGCTTGATCTTCGTACCCTCGCGGACGAGGTCCTCGGGGACGCACGCCGCCGCGCCCTTGCAGTCCGCCTTCTCGAACGTCTCGGCGAAGTCGCCGAGCGTGCCGGTCGGGACGCAGCGGCCCTTCGAGCCCGTCTTCGTGCCCTTGCAGGCGGTGAGCGCCTCGGGGTCCGCGCCCGCCATCGCCGCGGAGCAGGTCGCGGCCGACTCCGTCTTGTCCGTCTTCGGCGCCTTGCCCATGTCGCCCATGTCGCCGTACGGGTCCGCCTCACCGCACGCGATGATGCTGACCGCCAAGCCGAAGACCGCGACGAGGACCGTGGAGCGCATGGCGACCCATAGAGCAACCGACGTGCCGCACGCCGGACCCCGAAAATCACGCGAAACCTGCGGAAAACAGGCAGAAACCTCCGGCGGCGCCCCAAACCTAGTGTTGCACCGACTTTACGGTTTCAGGAAATGGCGACCCAGGACGAGGGAGGGTGAGGCCTACATTGACCACCTCCGGCTCCCACGCTGCCCCCGCCAGCTGCGCCGATATGCCCACATCCGACGCCGATTTGGGCTGGCTCGCCGATTCCTCGTAGGCTCGTGCCAGTCGTGCGAGACACGTCCTTCTACGTCGCGAGCCTCCTCGAGCTCGCCGAAGCGAGCACCTCGGATCGTCGTGTCCTGTGGCGACAGGCCATGGCGGCGCTCGCGCGCACGAACGTCGACGGCGGACCGGCGCCGCTCGAGGGCATCCATCCGGAGATCCTCCAGCGAGGCGTGAGCGCCGCGCTCGAGGCCGGCCTCGCCGACGATCTCGACTGGCTCTCGCCCGCCGCGGCCGGCGTTGCGCTCTACACGCTTGCCGACGCGTTGCCGGGCGGGCAGGAGAAGCGCGAGCTCGGTCGTCGCGTGCTCGCGCGCATGCTCGCCGGCAACGCGGAGACGTTCACCGGGATCGCGACGGTGATGGCCCAGGCCGGCGGCAAGGGCCTGTCGAGCGCGAACGTCCGCTCGCGCGTCGCCATCGTGACGGAGCTGCCGCTCGCGCACGGCATCGCGGACGGGCCGCTCGCGCATGCGCTCCTCTCGCGTCGCGAGCTCCAGCGCGACTGGGTCTCCCTCCCGTCCACGCGCTCGCTCCCGGCGCGGCGTCTCGCGGCGAAGATCCTCGAGCGTGCGGCGCGCGAGGCGGCTCGGCGCGCGCAGATGGGCGACGCCCACGCCTTGCGCGTGTTCCTCTCGGAGACGGTTCGCGCCGCGTACAAGCGCCTGCTCGACGATCGCGAGACGCTCGTCTGGCGCTACGTCGCGATCACGCGTGGCCTCATCGCGGGCTGGATCCCCGAGCTCCGCGCGGAGATCGTCGACGGCCTCAAGGAGAAGCTGACGCCCACCGAGTGGCGTCGCGCGGCGTGCTCGCTCGCCGCATACGCCGCCGTCCGTCCCGAGGAGGCGATGAAGCTGATGAGCGCCGTCGTGAAGCGCGGCCTCTTCACGTGGGAAGATCCGGGCAGCGCGTCCGCCTTCATCTGGGGCATCCCCCGCACGATCGAGGCGGAGCCCGAGGTGGCCACGAAGATGCTCGACCTCCTGATGGGCGTCGGGTCGTCCGAGGTCGCGGAGGCGGTCGCGGAGCTGCGGTTCGAGTACGGCCCGTCGAAGGTCGTCGATCGCGTCGCGAAGCAGGCGAACGAGATCCTCAAGGCCACCCACGAGAAGCCGAAGGGCGAGGACGACGGGGCGGACGCGCTCTACCGCGAGATCGGCCGTGACCTCGAGGCCGGCGAGCGCGACGACGAGCCGGTGCGCTCGCAGACCGCCGCCGCGCTCGACGCCTTCGTCACCGAGGGCGCGTCCGCCGCCTATGCCCGCGCGCGAGAGACGCTCGTCGCGGCCGAAGGCGGGATGGACGCGCTCGAGGCGGTGGCGAAGGACGACGACGCCGAGGGTCGCGTCGGCTCGATGGCGCGCCGCACGTCGATGGCGGTCATGCGCGATCTCGACACCGCGCTCCTCGAGCGTCCGGTCATCGGCGATCTCATCAAGCTCGGGAGCGCCGCCGACGCGAAGGCGGCGGAGGAGACGCTCGACGGCATCCGCGAGCGCTTCGCGGAGTGGATCGTCGCGTGCGAGTCGCCGGAGCAGATCGCGCAGGCGGAGCCGAAGCACGCCACGCTACGCCTCCGTCGTCTCCGAGCGCTCCTCCACCTGGTCGACGGCGATCTCGGCGAGAACAACGAGGGCGGTGCTCGCCATCTGCGCGCGCTCTGGCTCCGCACGGTGCGCTCGCTTCTCGAGCATTTCCAGAGCGATCCCGCGCCGATGCTGAAGCGCACGCTCCTCGCCGCGCTCGCGCGCGCGCTGGACGCGCTGGTTCGCCTCGGCGTGTGCGACGTGGCCGACGCGCTGCTCGTCCTCGCGCTGCGCATCCGCGGGCGCCGTGACTTCGAGACGCTCGCGGAGGCGTCGATGGATCCTGACCTCCGCCACATCCTCGTGCGTTACGCGAAGTACCTCCGCGAGTCGGAGCCGACGCTCGAGGTCCGCGAAGGGCCGGAGTCGGCGCGGCCGGCCTCGCTCAAGGCGGGGCCCGGCGAGCAACGGCTGAAGGCGCTCGAGGCGCTCGCCGAGGACCTCGCGCCGGAGGGCTCCGCGCGCAGCGAGTCGCTCCGCATGGTCCTGGTACGCATGCACACCGCGCTCGCGACGACGTCCAAGGTCGGCGCGCTGGCGGCGCTCTCGACGTCGAACACCTCCGACGCGGACGTGGTCGGCTCCGTCGAGACATGGGTCGGCGCGCTCGCACAGATGTGCGCGGGCGCGAAGGCGCGCCTCGATCCGGAGGCGCGCTCGTCGATGGTGCCGTCCCATCCCAACCCGGCCACGCTCTCGGTCCTCGTCTCGCGCGTCCTCGCGGAGGCGGAGTCGACGCTCGACGAGGAGAGCCTCGGCAGCGCGATCGACGACCTGACCGTCGGCATCCCGCACGGCATCGCGCGGCTCGTCTCCGGCATCCTCTGGGGCCTCGCGGACCTGCCCGTCGAGCGTCCCTCGGCGCTCCCGTCCGTGCTCGGCCTCGGCGATCAGCTCCCCGCGTGGCTCCCCGCGCGGCGCACCCTCGGCGGCTTCTACGTCCAGCGATCGCTCGGCGTGGGCGGCACCGCCTCCGTGTTCATCGTCGTGCGCGTGGAGGAGAAGAACGATCCGAGCCCCGAGCGCTTCGCGCTCAAGATCCCGGACTACAACGCCACCGCCGCGCGTGTGATGTCGCAAGACGAGTTCTTGAAGATGTTCCGAGAGGAGGCGAGCGCGCTCATCCTCCTGCCGAGCCACACGAACCTCGCGCGCTTCGTCACGTTCGACATGGGCACCAAGCCGCTGCCGATCCTCGTGATGGAGCTCGTCGAGGGCGTCACCCTCGAGCGCGTCATCCACGGCCGCACGCTCGACATGAAGAAGTGCGTGAAGATCCTCGACGACGTCCTCGCCGGCCTCGAGGCGATGCACTCCGTCGGGCTCGGTCACCTCGACATCAAGCCATCGAACGTCCTCCTTCGCCGCGGCGAGCAGGGCGTGCTCGTGGACTTCGGGCTCGCGGGCCGCAAGCTTCGCCAGGGCTGCGGCACGGGCCCGTATGGCGCGCCGGAGGTCTGGGGCGTGCTCCCCGAGGGGTACGTCGCGTCGCCGGCGCACGCGGACATCTACTCCTTCGGCTGCGTCGCCTTCGAGATGCTGACGGGCAAGACCCTCTTCGATGCGCCGAACGAGGTGGCCCAGATCTCGATGCACCTCTCACACGACGGCTTCCCCGACATGGTGAAGGGGCTCATCGCGAACCCCGAGATCGCACCGCTGGCGGAGGTCCTCGCGGCCACGCTCCGCCGCGATCCGCGCACGCGCCCGACGGCGGAGACGCTCCGGAGCGACCTCCGCAGCGTCATCTCGATGGTCGAGGACGTGGCGTGGCCGGTCGCGATGGGCGGAAGGTAGCGCTCGTACGGCGTCAGCGGACCGAAGGGGGCGGCGGCGGATCGTCGGCCGTCATCTTCAGCGCGAGCGCCGTGCGCCCGAGGACCGCGGCCAGGACGTGGACATTGAGCGGCTTCGGGACGAGATGGCGTACGCGGAGCTCGCCGAGCGACGCGGTGGTGGAAGGGAAGTCCCGGCTGACGATGACGAGCTCGGCGTCCTCGCGGCGGGCCCGCGCGAGCCTCACGATCTCCGGCGTACGGCCTTCGAGCGACTCCTCGTCGATGACGATGAGCGAGTAGCTCGCCGTCCCCGCGAGCGTGATCGCCTCCGCGCCGGACTCGACCTCCTGGATGTCGACGTCGAGGCCCTTGGCGCGCATCGTCTGCACCGTGTTCCGAACGAGGGAACGACGAAAGCCGGCGTCCGCCGCCGCCACCATCACGCGCGGCCCCGGCAACTTGGCCTCTCCGATGAGCGGCGCGCGTGCGTCGAGCGCGGTGATGAGCTCGGAGGCAGAGGCGTAGCGAGCGCTCGGGTCCTTCGCGAGACACCGCGCGATGACCTCGTCGAACGGCGCCAGCTCGGCGCGGAGGCTCGAGAGCTTTCGCGGTGTCTCCTTCAGATGCGCCATCAGCACCGTGAAGATGTCGGTGCCCTCGAAGACGGGCCGCCCGGTGAACAGCTCGAACGCGGTGCAGGCGAGGGCGTAGAGGTCGGTCCGCGCCGTGACGCGGGTGCCGTTCGGATCCTGCGCCTGCTCGGGGGCCATGTAGGACGGCGTCCCTCCCGTGATCGACATGCGTGGGTTGGATGCGGTGCGCCGCCGCGCGAGGCCAAAATCGATGAGAACCGGGCGATCCGTTTTTTTCTCGATAATGACGTTTGCCGGCTTCACGTCGCGGTGGACGAGGGAGCGAGCGTGAACAGCATCGAGACCATGCGCCATGGATCGCAGGATGGAGAGCGCGCGGGGGACGGCGACCACGTTCTGCGCCGCGCTGTGGGCGTCGATGATGGACTCGAGGGAGTGCCCCATCACCAGCTCCATCGCGAGGTAAGACGCGCTCTGGAACCGTCCGAACGCGTACACCTGGACCACGTTCTCGTGCCGGACCTGCGCGAGCGCCTGGGCTTCTTTCACGAAGCGATCCGTGATCTGGCGGTCGATCCCTGGCTCGACGATCTTGATCGCGACCGGACGTTGCAGGAAGAGGTCCTCCGCGCGGAGGACGATGCCCATCGTGCCGGCGCCGACCCGACCGAGGACGCGGTACCGGCCGTCGATGACGTCGGGAAGGGTCAGCGCCCGGATCGCGGACGAGGCCTCCTCGGGAGAATCACCAAACGTCGCGTGCCCATGCCGCGTACGATCGGTCATGCTCGTGCCCCCCAGCCGTGGCAGCGACGCATCCACGAAAGCGTAACAGCGCGTGATCTCCTGTCGCGTCGAATCAAGCGCGCGACGTTACCAAGTTTGTTAGCCCAAGCTACCGAGCATGCCCTTACCTCCGCTCGCAGGTGAACCGGATCCGAGCGGCGGCGACTGCGTCGATTGTGGTCGCTGCTGCCACCATGAGCCGAAGACGGTGAGCCTCCTCGAGGCGGACGAGGAGCGCATGGGACCTCGGCTCCTGCCCCTCTACACGGAGGTCGAGCCGAAGCCGCCACACTTCCGCTTCATCAAGAACGCCGGAGATCGCTGCGGCGCGCTCGACGTCTCGGTGGAGGGCAAGTACCCGTGTGCCGTCTACGACGTGCGACCCCAGGGCTGTCGCGAGGTCGAGCCGGGCTCGCCGTGCTGCCTCGAGGCCCGGCGGCTCGGGCACCTCGGGACGAGCGTCGAGTTCAAACGCGCCGCGCGATGACGGCCTGCGAGAGCTCGTCGATGAGCGCCTCGGCCGCGCGCGCGGCGTCGCGGAGCTCGGGCGCCTCGATGCGGAGCGCGCGCGGCTTGGGCTCGGCCTCCACCGACACGAGGATGCGCGCCTCGTTCACCGAGATCGACCGCACCACCACGTCGGGCTCGCGCTCGCGCAGCCAGTCGAGCATCGGCTTGGCCGCGTCCATCACGCGCGCCGCCTCGTCGCCCCGGAGATCCACCCCGGGGCCGGGGTGACCTCGCACCACCGCGCGGACGTGCCGGTCGTGGAGGATGATCTTGTAGGAGGCCAGGCTCAGGCGCCGCGCAGAGCCTTGGCGAGCTTGCCCGAGACGTCCCAGTCGACGAGCTCGTTGTAGCCGCCGATGGGCGTCGAGGCGACGAACACCACCGGGAGGTCGTCGTCCTTCACCCTCGCTTCGCGCATGACGAAGCCGCGCGTGGTCGCGTCGCCGGTGATGTCGAGGAGGGTGTATTTTACATCCTTCGCGTCGAGCATCTCCTTGATGCGACCGAGCATGCGAGCGTTACGGTCCTTCTCGAAGTACACCATCACCGGGGCCTGGGCCTCTGGAACGGGCGCGGAGCCGCCGATCGGCTTGCCGCCGTTTCGCTTCAGCTCCTCGAGCTTTGCCTGGCCGGCGCGGCGGCGTTCGAGCTCTGCTTGCGAGCAGATCGGCTCGCCGAACATCGCGTTCACGCGGCGCGCGAGGTCCTTCGGCAGCCGGACGGGGAGAAACGCGTCTCCCGCCGGCGTCGTGATGGCGCGGTGCAGCCCAGTGCGGACGAAATCGAGCATGGCGCGGCCATCATCGTCCGCGCGCGCCGAAGGTCAAGCGTGGCGAGGGGCTACTTGCAGTTCGCGGGGGCGCCGCAGACCGAGATCGTGACCTTGATGAGGTCCGCGTCCGCCGTGCCTTCCGCGCCGAAGCCGCAGGTCTTCTTGGTGCATTTCTCGGCGCCGCATTCCGCATCGGTCTTGCAGAGCTGGATGTCCGGCTGGCCGGGGTTGTCGCCCGGCTTGTCGACGTCGGCGCACTTGTCGGCGCAGAGCGACTGGCCGTCGCCCCAGCAGCAGACACCTGCCTTGCAGTCGGCCTTCTCGTCGCAGGAGACGTTGAAGTCGTTGTCGGGATCGCAGGTGTCGCCCGCGGGCGCGCACTTCGCCGTGTCCTGCTTGCCGCCCGGCCAGCAGCACGCACCGGCGCCTTCGCCGTCCGTCGTGCAGTCGTTGGGCTTGCACGTGATCTTGAGCGGGTTGCTCCCGAGCGCGCCGCCGCTCGACGTCGATCCGGCCTCGTTGCCGCCGTCGGTGCCGCCGCTCGACGACGTGCTTCCCGAGCTCGACGAGGTGTTGCCGCTGCTCGTGTTCGTCGAGTCGTCGTCATCGTCGCCGGACGATGACGAGCTCAGCTTCTTGCTGCCGGCGTCGGCAGAGGCCTTCGGCGGGTCCGAGCTGCAGCCGACCACGCCCATCGCGGTGGCGCCCGCCCACGCAAGCGTCGAAGCGATCACGACCGTCAAAGCAATCCTGCGCATCCCTCGATGATGCGGGGTTCCGCTTCAAAAGCAAACGTGTGGCGGAGCTGAAATCGCGAAAGAGACGCTCCGCTCGTGTCGCGAAAAGTCGTACAGCGTGTCCGGCTCAGGCCTCGGCGAGGGCGAGCTTGTTCTTCGCCATCTTCGCGATCTTGGCGCGGCCGCCCTTCTTCACGACCTCTTCGAGCAGCTCGTCGCCGAGGGGGTGATTGAGCTCGGCGAAGTGGAAGCCCACGTAATAGAGGTGATCGAGCTCGAGGGCCCGGTCCTTCTTGAGCGACTTCGCGACGTCGAAGCCCTGACGGAGGAGCGCGCCCAGGATGCGGAGCGACTCGTCGCCGGCGCGGGAGGCGGGGCGGGTGTCGCGGTTGGAGAGGGCGAGCTCCAGCGACGCGAGCGCGTACCGATCGTCGTTCGTGGCGCGGTCGGACTTGCAGAGGATCGAGAGGACGACGCGCGCCTTGTTCTCGTCCTTCTTGCGAAGCTTGGCCGCGAGCGCACGGAGCGACTCCGCCACCGCATCGGGATCGGCGTCGCGCGCGACGTCGAGGTGCGCCTCGTAGTTGCGCTCGCCCTTGCCGAGCCGGTCGAGCGCCTCCTCGAGGATCTGCTTCCGCAGCGCGGGCGTGATCTTCTTCGCCGTGGGGCGGAGCACGTTTCGAAGCACCCAGAGCCGATCCGGGTTCGTCGTCTCGAGGAGGGCCCTGGCGAGGGGCGCGACCGCCTCTTCCTTGCCGGTGAGGCCGTTCGCGGCCGCCTCGGCGTAGCGGCGGTCGTTCGTCGACACGAGCGTCTTCGTCAGCACCCGCATCGCCTCCGTGCCGCCCATGCGCGCGAGCATCTCGAGGACGAAGCTCGCGCGCGCGAAGTCGGGATGGAGCGCGAGCTTCTCGAGGCGCTTCGCCGTGTCGTCGCCGACCTGCAGCGAGCCGAGCGTGTGCAGGGCGGTCTGCGCGAGCGTGCGGTCGTCGGCTTCGGCCGCGCGCACGAGCGTGTCGATGACCTTCGCCGTGGGCTTGTCCTTCGCGAGCGCGAAGCGGAACGCGATGATCGCCTCCTGCCGGATCGAGGGGTGGGCCTTGTCGTCGTTCGCGTACGCGAGGAGCGTGGGAATCGTCTTCTCGTCCTCGAGGTAGCCGAGGATCTTCACCGCCGCCGCGACCGCGCCGGCCGCGCTCGCGTCCTTCTTCTTTTTCTGCGCCTCGAGGAAGCGCTCCACCTCGGCGAGGTACGAGCGGCGCTTGTTTCCGTCCGCGTTCTTGATCTGGTTGCGCACCGCGAGGGCGGCCGCCTTCGCCGCCTCGGCGTCGCTCGCGACGAGGCCCTTGATGAGCGCCGCGAACGCGTCCTTGCCGCCGACCTCGGCGAGCGCGGCGTCGAGGGCGCGACGCTCCTCGGGCGTGGCGGTCGCCATCTTCGTCTTGATGAGCGGCAGCGCGTCTTCGCCGACGCTCGCGATGGCGCGGGTGGCGGCGCGGCGGACATCGTCGTCGTTCTGTGTGAGGAGGGGGAATATCTGCGGGAGGGCCTTCTTTGCACCCACGCGCGCCAGAGCATCGAGCGCGTGCACCTGAAGCAGCGAGACCCCGCTCTCGAGCACGGCCGCCAGCCCTTCGACTACACCCGGACCCTTCGCCTTGAGCTCACCCAAGACAATCGCAGCCGCGATCTGCTTCTCGATCGCATCCGACCTCAGGAGCCCGACGATTTTCCCCACTTCGTCCATGGTGCCCCCGGTATTCCCCTGCGAAAGCCGCGGATCAAGCGGAATACGCCTCCGAATGCTATGGAGCGCGCGATGCCCCGCCTGAACCGTCCCCTGAAGCTGGCCGTCGGGACGGCATTTGCGCTGCTTCTCGGCTGCGTGGTCGATCCGACGGGCGGGGAGGGCACGAGCTCGTCGTCGTCGTCCTCGTCCTCCTCTTCGTCGAGCGGCGCCACGACGGGGGGCCTGGTGCGCCTCGACGCCGACGCGCTCTGCAATCGCCTCATCACCGAGTGCGGCCAGCCGTTCCTCCAGCAAGACTGCATCGCCACGTTCTTCCCGCTCCGCGTGACGCCCGCCTGCGTGAGCGCGATCCCCACCGCGCCTTGCGCGGACCTGAAGAGCACGACGTCCGCCATCTCGTCGCTCTGCTTCCCCGCATGCAGCAAGGGCACGGCGCCGGTGTGCAACGGTGATGGCACGATCACGATCTGCAACGACTCGGGCAGCACGCAGCGGAAAGACTGCACCGACACGTGCACCTCCGCCGGATACACCGCGTGGACGGGCTCCTGCGGCAAGAGCTACGCGGGCGAGACCGCCGTGCAGCCGCAGTGCTGGTGTCGCTGACGTCGCGCGCGCGTGTATCCTGCGCGGGTGCTCGCTCGACTCCTCGGGGCTACGATCTTGGTCGGCTCCGCCCTGGTGGCCGGTTGCCGTCAGCAGTGCCCCGCGGAGCCCCGCGCCGCGCCCGCCACGCCCGGCGCATCCAGCGCATCGAGCTCGTCCAGCGCTCCGGGCATCGCATCCGCGGCGGCGGCCGTGACGGCGGGCACGAAGAGCCCCACGTTCGCGGACGACGTCGCGTTCCTCGACGCGCGCGCCAAGACGATCGTCCTCGTGGACGGCAAGAGCCCGGACGATCCGAAGGCCGGCCGCGTCGCGCTCTCCCCGCAGTACCAGGGCCGCGTGATGACGAGCGCCGTCTCGGCGAGCGGCCCGAGCCTCGGCTGGATCAATCGACCCTTCATCGAGGCGGGCAAGACGGGCACGCAGTTCGACAACTACGGCGGCGAAGATCGCTTCTGGCTGGGGCCCGAGGGCGGCCAGAACGGCCTCTATTTCCCGCCTGGCAAGCCGTTCGCGTTCGACGACTGGCAGACGCCGCACGCCATGCAGGAAGGCGCATGGACGGTCACGGAGCAGAAGCCAGACCGCGTCACGTTCACGAAGTCGATGACGGTCACGACGTGGTCGAGGACGGAGTACACGATCGACGTCGAGCGCACGGTGCGCCTCCTCTCGCGTGACGAGGCGAGGCAGGTGCTGAAGCTCGGGAGCGTGCCCGAGGTCGGCTTCGTCGCGTACGAGACGAGGAACCGGATCGTGAATCGCGGGACGAAGGCCTGGACGAAGGACACGGGGCTCCCCTCGATCTGGATCCTCGCCATGTTCGCGCCCGCGCCCGACGCGCGCGTGATCGTTCCGTTCGACAGGGGCGGGCGTGGCCCCATCGTCAACGACAGCTACTTCGGCAAGGTGCCTTCGTCGCGCCTCGTCGTGCACGAGGACAAGGGCTTCATGGCCTTCACGTGCGACGGCAAGGAGCGCGGGAAGATCGGCCTCAATCCGAGCCGCGCGAGGTCCGTCCTCGGGAGCTTCAGCGCCTCGCAGAAGCTCCTCACGGTCGTGCACTACGACGGTCCGCAGAAGAACGCGCCCTACGTCAACAGCATGTGGGAACAGCAGAAGGAGCCGTACGCGGGCGACGTCGTCAACAGCTACAACGACGGCCCGCCGGCCCCGGGGAAGCCGCCGCTCGGTGGCTTCTACGAGATCGAGACGAGCTCACCGGGCGCGGAGCTCGCGCCCGGCAAGGACCTCACCCACACCCATCGAACGTTTCACTTCGTCGGGGAGCCGCCGCAGCTCGATGGCCTCGCGAAGGCCGCGCTCGGCGTCTCGCTGTCGGACCTGTGACCGAACCTGTGGCCGACCGAGCTCAGTGATGCTTGCGCGCCGGCTTCGCGTGCGCCTTCGCGACCCCGCCGTGCTTGCGCGCGGGCGCGGCGTGCGCCTTCGCCGGCTTGACGGCGGGCTTCGCCGCCTTCGCATGCGGGCGCGCCTTCGGGACGTGCGCGGCATGGGCCTTCGCGTGCGGCTTCGCATGGGCGGCCGGCTTCGCGTGCGTGGCGTGCGCTGGCTTGGCGGCGTGCTCGGCGGCGTGCTCGGCGGCAGCGGCGGTGGACGCCTGGAGCAGGACGGCGGCGGCGACGGCGAGGGCGGAGGCGATGAGGCGACGCATGCGAGGGTCCTTAGCAGTCATTGCGCACCCCGCTACGCAGAAACGACCACGGTGGATCAAATGATCCGCGTGCTGTCCGCCACGGAGACAGCCATCCGATGAGCCTAGAAAATTGCGCTCCTGGTGCGCGGACTCGAGTCTTCTTCAACGCAGGGGCTGCGCTGCACCCCGCTCGCGGGGGGTCAGAAGCGTCGTTCGCCGGCTCGCTTGGAGGGACGGCGGGAGAGCTTTGCGGTCGGGGCGGGCCTGGGCTCGCTGTTCATCGCCAGCATCATCGTCGCGGGGGCCTCGAGCGGCTCGGCGCGGTCGGCGATCGGGGCCTCGGCCTGGATGGGTGTAGGACGCACGTACTTCGCGACGGTCGCGCGATGCGTGGCGCCCCACGTGAGGAGGCCGCAGAGCGCGGCGCTGGCGGCGAAGAACACGACGCGGAGGCGTTGGGGCTTCGGCGCGGGCGCGACGGACGCGACGGACGCAGCGGTCTTCCGCGGCGGCCACGGCGCCGGCGGCGGGAGCTTCACGGGCGCCGTCATCTGATCGAACGGCAAGGTGGCGGCCATCGCGAGGCGGTGATTGGCCTTGTGGACGTGCAGCGCGGCGCGGAGCGCGTCCTTCAGCTCGAAGGCGTTCGCGTAGCGCTCCATCGGGTCCTTCTCGAGGCAGCGACGAATGATGGCGCAGACGGCCGGGCTCAGGTTCGGGCGGCGATGCTCGATCGGGAAGGGCGCCTGCGTCATGATGCGCGAGCAGAGCTCGACGTAATCCTTGCCCTCGAACGGGAGCCCGCCCGTGAGGACCCGGTAGAGGATCGCGCCGAGCGCCCAGACGTCGGAGCGCGGCGTCACTTCCTTTGCGCTCTTGAACTGCTCCGGCGACATGAAGCACGGCGTGCCCATCAGGTCCGCGGTGGCGGTGAGCCGCTTCTCTTCGTAGCTCGCCTTCGAGATGCCGAAGTCGAGGACCTTCACACGCTCCTTCGTGATGAAGATGTTCTCGGGCTTGAGATCGCGATGGATGATCCCGGCGGCGTGCGCCTCGCCGAGCGCCTCGCAGGCCTGCGCCACGTACTCCATGGCCGCCTTCTCCTCGAGGGGGCCCCGGTCCGTGACCATCTTCTCGAGGTCGCTGCCGTGGAGGCGCTCCATCACGATGTACGGCGCGCCGAGCCGGTCGATGCCGACGTCGAAGATCTTCGTCACGTAGCTCGAGCGCAGCACCGCGGACGCCCGGGCCTCACGGAGGAAGCGCTCGCGGACGACCTCGTCCTTCTGGAACTTGGGCAGGAGGACCTTCACCGCCACCTCGGAGTCGAGGGTCAGGTGCCGGGCGGCTAAAACGACCCCCATCCCCCCGGCCCCAATGATCGACTCGACGCGGTACTTCCCATCGACGATATCGCCGGGAATGAAGGGGTTCGCGGACGGGGACGCGGAGGCAGGGAGACTCACGGTGATGCCTACAGGTGAGTCCTGCAGGCATCATGCCTACATCTAACTACAAATCTTAAAGGTCGTTTGCGCCAAATGCGCAGGTCGTCTCATCGCCCGAGGGCGGCTGGTAGTCGACCGTGTCCTTGTAATACGTGCGGGCAAAGTTGGTCCCCCAGCACTCGCTGGCGGTGACGGAGGCGATGGGGAGATCGCCGCCCGCGAACGTCCACTGGCTGCGCCCCGCGCCCGTCGACGACCAGCGGCTCAGCATCTCGATGTTCTCGAGCTTCGTGTTCTTCGCGTCGTCGAGATCGCCGGTGCCCGTGATGTGGACCTTGCCCGCGCCGCCCGCCTCGTGCGTGACGCCGACGTCGAGCGCGCCCTTCGCCGCGGCGGGACGGAGCTGCACGTCGATCGTGGCGGGGAGCTGCTTCAGGTCGAAGGTGATCTTCGTCGAGCCCTCGTCCTTGCCCTTCGAAGGATCGAGCGTCTTGTAGTTGTCGTTGTCGAACTGGAACCAGCCCTGACGATGCTCGGGCCGCGACTTGCCGTAGCCGTGGCCGGTGAGGACGGGCAGCCAGTCGCCGCCGGACTTCGGCTGTCCTTCGAGGACGTAGTCGTACTCCTTGTCGCCGACCTCGCTCACGGTGAAGCGCCAGATCGCCGGCTCGAGCGCGTTGCCAGAGCCCGGACCCCAGACCGCCTTCTTCGCCTCGAGCGACGAGGGCGGGCTGTTCACGATCGCCCAGAGGCCGCCGAGGATGATCGCGGTCGTGAAGTCGACGGCGCCCGTGATCTCGCGCGTGAACTGGTACGAGCTCGCCGGCCCGCCCGCGCCCTCGGTCGCGATGTGGAGGCCGCCGCCCACGCTCTTCGTCCCCGTGCCGCTCCCGTCGGCGCTGCCGGGCACCCCGAGCTTCACGTCCTCCTGGAGCGGCAGCGCCTCGCGGAAACGATCCGCTTCACCCGACCCCGAGTCGGAGCTCACTGCACATCCTTCGGCGGCCAGAACGACACCGAGGAGACCCGTCACCATCATCACGCGCGACAAGAACGCCATGAGCTCAACCCTCCGGCTCGTCGTCATATCAAGGGTTGGGCCAGTACGAAAACCTCGTGTTTTCGCGACTTCGGCCCCGGGTGTGAACGACGGTTCGTGAACCGCCGTCCCGCGTTCACGCGTTCACGGGGAGGGAGGGGCGGCGACGAACGCGAGGGCGTCGCCGATGGTGCGCGCGCCGTTGAGGCCGTAGTCGCTGTGGGTCGCACCCGGCAGCGTCCAGAACCTCGACGCGATCTTCTCGCCCGTGAAGGCCTCGAACGAGCGGCGGGCCTTGTCTTGCGGCTCGCGGTCGGTGGCGAGGACGGCGATCGCCTTCACACCAGCGCGGTCGTACGCGGGCGCGGCGTCGGGCAGGCCGATGAGCACGAGGCGCGAGAAGCGCGTGGGCGCGCGAGCCGCGAGGCCGAGCGCGAGGGTCGCGCCGATGTCGTCGGCGAGGAGCGTGACCTCGTCGCGATCGAGCGGGACACCGCGCACGCTGCGGATCGCGTCCAGCGCCGCGTCGATGCGCTTCTCGACCGACTCCGCGTCCGCGCGCCACGTGCGCCCGCCGATGCCGTCGGGGCACGCCGTGTCACCCTCGAGCGCGACCACACTCCCGTACGAGCGCGCGACGGAGCTCCAGCTCTCGACGTCGGTGCGCGCCACCGCGCACGTCCCGTGGAGGTGCACGACGGGGCGCTTCGCCTTGTCACCGTCGCCCACGACGACGATCGCGGCGCGATCGCCCTCGACGTCCACCGTCTCGATGGCGCCTTGCGCGGGCGGCGCCTGGAGGAACATCTCGGCGCCGTTGGTGGTGGTGATGCTCGAGACGGAGGACTCGAGGCCGCTCCTGTCTCCACGTCCCTTGCAGCCGGCGGCCGCGCAGGCGACGGCGGCAGCGAGGATCACCGAGGTGCGACCGGGCAGCACGAGCCGGGTTTGGCATCAAAGCGCGCGGGCGGCAACCCTTTCGGGATGCGGCGACGTTCCCGCTTCGACCGACGCCCCTTGACGCGACCCCCGTCGAGACGTAACGGAAACGAGCAGTTTTCGGGACGATAGCTCAGTCGGTAGAGCTGCGGACTTTTAATCCGTAGGTCGCGGGATCGTTCCCCGCTCGTCCCACAGGTTTCTCGAACAACGCAGGGGCTGCGCCCCTGCACCGCTCGCGGAGACGCGCTTTCCACGCTCCGCCCGTACGGCGACGCTATAGAGAGCGCGTGCTGGTGGCGTATCGACCCGACGTGCTCGAGGGGCTGCGCGAGGCGACCCGGGAAGAGCCGCTGCGCGTGCTCGTGAGCGGGTGCCTCGCGGGATGGGGGTGCGGGGTCGACGGGACCGACTACGGGATGAAGGGCGCGCTCGCGGAGCTGCTCGCGCGGCAGGACGTGCGCGCGTTTCCGTTCTGTCCGGAGCAGCACGCGCTCGGGACGCCGCGCACGATGCCAGACATTCACGGCGGCGACGGCGTGGACGTGATCGCCGGGCGCGCGCGCGTGCTCGACCAGCACGGGATCGATCTGTCCGCGAAGATGATCGAGGGCGGGCGCGCGATGGTCGCCTTTGCGCTCGAGAGTCGCGTCGAGCTCGCGCTCCTCACGGACATGAGCGCGGCATGCGGGAGTCAGGTCATCTCGCTCGGCGGTCGCTTCGATTCACCGCGGCGCTTCCAGAAAGGGGTCGGCGTGGCGACCGCGCTGCTCCTCGAGGCGGGCGTCCCCGTGCTGAGCCAGCGCGACCTCCGGAGCCTCGAGCGCCTGCGCCGACGCCTCGAGGCCCGGCATCGGCCCGATCCCGAGGCGCTGGATCATCACGAGCATCCGTGGACGCGCGAGCATCTGCCCGGGCGTCACCCGCGTCAGTGAGCGGCGGGCGCCTCTGCGGGGCACGCCTTCGAGAAGGAGGCGTCCGCGGCGACGTGCGCGAGGACGTTCGCGTCCGGGTGCTTCTTCGCGTCGATGTGATCGTAGACGCACGCGAGGTCGCCCTGGATCTTCACGACGACGAGCGTGTTGTTCTCGGTGCCCTGCTCGTCGATCGTCATGTGACGGCGGAAGACGACGGCATGGACCTCGCGGCTCGGGCCATGCACGCGCCAGTCGGCGGTCGGGCCCACATGGCTGAAGCCGCCGCCGCCGAGGCCCCAGATCTCGAGGTCGACCTTCTTACCGCTCGGCGTGTTGACGATGACGTTGTCGCGAAGGTCGCCGCTGTCGATGCCGAGCGAGTAGCCCGATGTGCCGGTGCACGCGGACTCGGACCAGCCATCACCCTCGTCGCTCGAGGCGGTGACGGTGCAGTTCTCCATCGGCGTGAAGACGCTCGTCGCGTTCGGCGGCGGCGCGTCCGCGCCCGGGCACACGTAAGACTTCGCGTTGTCCGCCATCTCGCGCGCCTTCTGGTTTCCGTCCGCCTCGCCGCCGTTCACGAGGCCGACGATGCACGAGGCGGTCGGCGTGATGCGTGACACGACGAGGAAGCTCGACTCCTTGCCCTCACCGTCGGTCTGGAAGAAGCGGAAGATGAGCGCGTAGGGATCGACGACGCCGGGCGACTTCACCGGGCCACGCCACTCCGCCTTCGGTCCGAGATGCGAGAACGCGGGGAGGCGGTTCCACACCTCGAGGTCCATCGCCCTGTCTCCGAACTTCACCTGCACGTTGTTGCGCGAGTCGAAGTCCTCCACGAGGAGCGACCAGCCCGGCATGCCCGCACAGCTCTGCTGGCTGAACGGGACCTCGTTCGCACCGCTGGTCGGCAGGTCCTGGCACTCGGCCGGGTTCAGCGACGTGTACGCGCTCGAGGGCGCCGTCACGTCCGCTTCCGCGCGGCTCGCGTCCTCGGAGGCCGTCCCGGCGCAACCGACGACGACGAGGCATCCAAGCGTCACGACGGAAGAACGTGCGAATTTCATGGGTCTCTCCGAGCCGGGGCCAATGTGTGTTCATTGCCTACAGCAGCCTCCATGCCGGACGTGGGCGATCCCTCGCGCGTGTGCGCGCGACGAGAAATCAAGGACTTGGAGCGCTCCGTTGCGCAGAGCGCGCACCGGATGGCGCAAGCCGATTTCAGACAATGGCGAGACTTCTGTCCAGCCGCGGCGGCGCGGTCGCTATCGCGCGGCGCTCACTTGAAGCCCGTGAGATGCACCACGTACCACTCCCCCCGCCACGAGATGAGCGACGAGATCTCGAACGAGCGTTCCTTGCCATCGAGCTCGTAGACGAGCTTCGTCCCGTACACGCGGTAGTAGCCGATCTTGTTCCACTCCTCCTGCGGTTCCACCCACTTCGCGCGCTCGTCCTGGACGTCGAGCCGTACGAGCTTCGCTTGGTCGGCGTTCTTGCCGAGGCGCTTCGCGAGCCCGTGAATGTCGCGCTTGTAGGCGGACACGAGACGCGCGCGCCAGTCGGAGGCGGGATTCGAGACGTCCTTGACCTGCGCGTATGCGGTGACGGGAAAGAAGAAGGGCATCGCGCGGTCGGGATCGTCGTGGACGATCGCGTCCCACAGCG
Source organism: Labilithrix sp. (assembly GCA_046351255.1). Taxonomy (GTDB): domain Bacteria; phylum Myxococcota_A; class Polyangia; order Polyangiales; family Polyangiaceae; genus Labilithrix. The sequence continues at coordinate 27,809 of JAXLYU010000013.1, read as the reverse complement.
TCGCCGCGCGCTGGTCGAGCGCCGGGCTCGTGGCCGGCGGCTTGTCCTTCGTCTGCGGGAGCTTGCCGGCCTCGTCGCCGGCGGCGGTGGTGATCGCCGGCGCGCCTGCATCGGCGGCGGGGCTCGTCGCCGCGGCGGAGGTCGCCGGGGCCGGGGCCGGGGCGGCCGCGTCCTCCGCCGCCGCCGATGACGACGCCACATGAGGTGGCGGCAGGGCCGCGACGGACGCGTCGATGCCGGCGGGCATCGGCGGAGGGTTCGAGGAGCAAGCGACGAGCAAAGGAAACACGAGGAAAGCGCGGCGCATTTCGAGTGCAGTGTAAGGCGGATCGCCGCAGGGCGTTGGCTCTCGTAAGGACGGGGCCGCCGATTGCGTCGTTGACGCTTCGTGGGCTCAGTCGATAGGTAAACCCCATGAAGACCTCGACGCTCGTGGCAGGTGCAGTGTCCCTCGTGGTGCTCTCGCTCATGGCGTGCAAGAAGGACGACCCGCCGCCGGCGACGCCGATCCAGCCGACGACGAGCGGCACGACGACTCCGCAGCCGGGGCAGCCGGGTTACCAGCAGCCGGGCTACCAGCCGGCGCCCACGACGTCGGCGGTGCCGGGTCAGCTCGCGACGCCGGGCCCGACCGCGCTCGCGTGCTCGAACGACGGCCAGTGCATGTTCCATCACTGCAACATGCAGTACCAGAAGTGCGCGTTCCCCTGCGTCTCGGACACGGACTGCATCCAAGGCGCGCACTGCATGACCGCGCTCGGCGCGCTCGCGGTCTGCCTCGCGCAGTGAAGTGATCAGCGCGCGCGGATCAGCTCGCGCGGCAAGGTCTGGCGGGTCTCGAGGAACTCCGCCCACGGATCCTTGCGGCGCTTTTCGAGGAGCGCGGGCACGGTCACGATCGTGAAGTCGTTCGGGTCGATCGAGCGGAGGTCCTTCCACTCGACGGGCAGCGCGACGGGCAGGTTCGGGCGCGCGCGGGCGGAGTAGGGCAGCACCGCCGTCGCGCCCTGGCCGTTGCGAAGATAGTCGATGAAGATCTTCCCGATGCGGTGCTTCTTGCCCATGTTCGCGACATAGCGATCGGGCGCGGCCGCGCTCATGAGCTCGGCGATGCGTTGCGACGCGGCCTTCACCGTGTCCAAGTCGTAGCGGCGCGCGATCGGCACGACGACGTGGAGGCCCTTGCCGCCGGTGGTCTTCACCCACGACTCGAGCGAGAGCGTCTTCAGAGCGGCGCGCATCTCGAAGGCGGCATCGACGACCTTCGCGAACGGGAGCTCTGTGTCCGGATCGAGGTCGAGGACGATCCAGTCGGGCCGGTCCCACTTCGGAAGCGTGGACCCCCAGCCGTGGACCTCGATCGTGTTGTTCTGCGCGAGGAGGACGAGCTGCTCCGGCCTCGTGACGTAGAGCGCCTCCTCGCCCGCGATCTTCTGGGAGGAGAGGTTCGCGGTCGTCAGGCCCTGGCCGGCATGCTTCTGGACGAAGCAGGACACTCGCTTGCCGCGCGCGGCGTTCGCGTTGCGCGACGACGGACGGAACACCTCGCCGTCGTGCGTCCCGCCGGGGCAGCGGAGGAGCATGAGCGGCCGCTTCGCGACGAACGGGAGCATCGTCTCCGCGACGGCGCCTGCGTAGCGGACGAGATCGAGCTTCGTGAGCCCGCTCGCGGCGTCGATGACGCGCTCGGGATGGGAGACCTTCACATCGCCGACGTTCGGCTTCGCGCTCGCAAGCGTCCTCGCGGGCGTGGGCGCCGGCTTCTCCACCTCGCGGACCACCTCCGCCGCGGACTTGTCGAGCCGTAGCCCTTCGAACGCGGGATGGCGGAGCGCGCCGTCCTGGGTCCACTCGCTGAAGCGCACCTCCGCGACGAGCTTTGGCTCGACCCAGGTGGCGGCGCGGAGGCGCGGCGCGTCCTCGACCGCGGGCTCGTCGACCACGAGCCGGCCGAGCTTCTTCCCGAGATCGATGAGCGTCGCGTTCGAGAACCCGGTGCCGACCTTGCCCGCGTAGCGGAGCGGGCCGCCCTTCTCTTCTCGGACGCCCAGGAGGAGCGCGCCGATGCCTTCGCGGCGGCCGCGCGGGGCGCTGAAGCCCACCACGACCAGCTCCTGGCGCTTCTGGCACTTGACCTTGATCCAGTCCTTGCCGCGCCCCGACCGGTACGGCGCGCCGGCGCGCTTGCCGATGATGCCTTCGAGGTCCAGCTTGCAGGCTTCGCGAAAGAAGGCGTCGCCGTCGGCGACGTCGTCGCTCAGCTTGAGGGGGAGGTCCTCGCCCGCGAGGATCGTCCGTAGCTTCTCCCTCCGCTCTCGAAGGGGCGCGTCGCGGAGATCGACGCCATCGTAGAAGAGGAGATCGAACACGAAATAGACGAGCCTGCGGTGCTCCGCAGCGCTCGACCCGCCGAGCGTGTTCTGCAGCTTCTGGAACGACGTGCGTCCGTCCTCGAGCACGTAGGCGACCTCGCCGTCGAAGACCGCGGTCTGGGCGCGGACGCGCGACAGCGCGTCGGCGATGGTCGCGTACCTCGACGTCCAGTCGATGCCCTTCCGGGAGGCGAGCTTCACCTCTCCGTGATCGAGCCAGCCGAGCGTGCGATAGCCGTCGTACTTGATCTCGTAGATCCAGTCGCCGGCGCGCGGCACCTCGTCGACGAGCGTGGCGAGCTCGGGCGCGATCGACCCGAACGCGGGGAGGGGCGCGCCGTTCGCCTTTGCGACCCTCTTCTTCTTTCTCGCGCCGGTCTTCTTCGTCGCGGCGCGCACGGGCTTCGCCGGGACGCCCGCCACGATGTCCTCGATGGTGCGGCCAGTGAGGACGCTCTCCGGGCGCGTCTTCGTGAGCTCGACGTCGGCGGTGTGCTCGTCTGTCCGCTTGATCATCAGCCACGCCGCGCGCTTGCCCTGGCTCCTCGTGCGGACGAGCACGAAGCGTCCGTGCAGCTTCTCGCCCTCGAGGCTGAAATCCAGGCGCCCGCGCTTCATTCCCTGATGGGGGTCACCGTGCGGCTCCCACGTGCCGCGGTCCCAGACGATGACCGGCCCGCCGCCGTATTGCCCCTCCGGGATGGTGCCCTCGAAGGTGCGGTAGTCGAGCGGGTGGTCCTCCGTCTGCATCGCGAGCCGCTTGTCGTGCGGGTTCAGGCTCGGGCCCTTCGGCACCGCCCAGCTGAGCATCACGCCGTCGAGCTCGAGGCGAAGGTCGTAGTGGAGCGCGGTCGCGTCGTGCTTCTGCACCACGAACTCGCGGCCGCTCTTCGTGCGCGCGACCGCGCCGGCGGGCTCGTCCGTGACGCCGAAGTCGCGCATCTCGTTGTAGCGCGCCAGGGCGCCGGTCTCCTGGTCGTGACTCTCTCTCTTCATGCGCTCCTCCGAACGTAGGCTCCCTCACGCCGCCTGAACCACGGGGACCCGGCCGATGCGGCGGTGCAGAAACGACAGGACCGCGGTCTCGTAGACCGAGAGCCGCTCGAAGTCGGGCGCGGCGCGCGCCGTCTCGGGCGGGGCGTCGTCGATCGCGAGCTTGCCGTCGAGGTAGGCGCCGACGATCTCGGGGTGCACGTAGCACTTCCGGCAGACGGCGACCGTGTTCCCGAGCCGCGAGGAGACCTCCTTGATCGCCGCGACGACGTTCCGCGCGAGGACCGTGGCCGCGGTCGGCTGCTCTTCGCCGAGCGATCGCTGGAGGTGCTTGGCGGCGAGGACGGTCCCCGCCCACGTACGGAAGTCCTTCGCCGTGAACTCCGCGCCGGCGATGGCGCGGATGTACTCGTTGACGTCCGATGACTCGACGGAGCAGCGCTTCCCGTCATCGTCGACGTACTGGAAGAGGAGCTGCCCGGGGAGGTCGCTACAGCGGCTGACCACCCTCGCCACGCGGCGGTCGTGGACCATCACCTTGTGCTCGATCCCGCTCTTCCCGCGGAAGTGGAACGAGATCGACGTGCCGGTCACGTCCACGTGCCGCGTGCGCATCGTGGTCAGCCCGAACGACGAGTTCTCGCGCGCATATTCCTCGTTGCCGACGCGAATGAGCGTGATCTCGAGCAGGCGGACGAGCGAAGCGAGGACCTTCTCGCGCGGGAGGTTTGGCCGGTTCAGGTCCGCGTCCACCTGGGCGCGGATCTTCGGCAACGCGCGCGCGAACGCGAGGATGCGTGCGTACTTCGTCTCGTCGCGAATCTGCCGGAAGCGCGGGTGATAGCGATATTGCTTCCGGCCCTTCGCGTCGCGGCCCGTCGCCTGGATATGCCCATCCCGCGAAGGGCATATCCACACTTGCGTCCACGCGGGCGGGATCACGAGGCGGCGAATGCGCCAGAGCGTCTCCTCGTCCTCGAGGGGCATGCCGTCGGCCCGGAAGTATCGAAAGCTCTTCCCGCGCGCCTTTCGGGTGATCCCGGGCGAGGAGTCGTCGACATATCGAAGGGCTGCCGCCTTCGCGCTCTCGAGCGGGTCGAGCGACAGCACGCGGCGCTTCTTCTTCGCCGGGCCAGTGCCGCGGGCGACATCCGCGCTCCGCTTGACCGCCGACGCTTGGTTCATGCCGCCTTCTTTCTCCGCGTGGTGCGCGCGCGGGTCGTCCTGGCTCGTCGCGCCGCCCTCGCGTCGTTCGCGGCGCCGCCCTTCGCGACGCTGCGCTCGAGGAGGTCGAGGAGGTCGACGACGTCGTGCGCGACCTCGCCGCGAGTCTCGGTATGGCGCTCCTTGGCCTCGCCGTTCTTCGCCTTCTCCTCGATGATGGCCATGACGTCCCGGTAGTAGACGTCCTTGTATTTCGTCGGATCCCAGTCCGTCATCATGCCGTCGATGAGCTGCTCCGCCATCGCGACCTCGCGGGCGGAGATCGCCTTCTCGTCGGCCTTCGACGGGAGCGGCAGGTCCTTCACGTCCTTCAGCTCGTGGCCGAAGCGCAGGACCTCGAGGACCAGCGCGTCGTCCTTGGGCATGACGCACACGAGGTGCTCGCGTGTTCGCAGCACGAACGTCGCGATCGCGGCGGCGCCCTTCTTCTGGAGCGCCTCGCGCAGGAGCACGTACGCCTTGGCCGCGCGATCCTCCGGTACGACGTAGTAGGGCGTCTCGAAGTAGACGGGGTCGATCTGATCGAGCGGCACGAAGTCCTGGATGTCGATCGTCTTCGAGGCCTTCACGTTCGCCTTCGCGAAGTCCTCCGGCTCGACGACGACGAACTCGTCCTTCTCGATCTCGAAGCCCTTCACGATGTCCTTCCACGCGACGGGCTTGCCGCTCGACGAGCTCACGCGCTCGAACTTGATCGGCGTGAGGTCCTTCTTGTCGAGCATGCGGAAGTGCAGCTCTTCCTGACGGCTCTCTGCGGTGTAGAGCGTCACCGGGATCTGCAGGAGACCGAAGCTGATCGAGCCGTTCCAGATGCCACGGCCTGCCCCATGCGGGGCAGCGCTGCCACGGCTCGAGGTCGGGCGGCGTGAGGAACTTCGGTCTCTGCTTCGCTGTGCGTGCGCTTTCGCGGCCATACGCCGGTGCCGTGCACCGGTCGTGCCGGATCAGTACGTCGTCGTGAACGAGTCCATCTTGGAGCTCGACGGCCACGAGAGGCTGCGGACGTGATGGTCCACGCACGACGCCACGCCCGCGTTCGGCGGGTTCGTGCTGACCGTGACGCCGACCGCGCGACCGTTCTTGATCGCGCACCGCACCGTGACCTTCATGCTGTCCGGGGCGCCGCATGCGCTGATGAACGAGGCATTGCGGAGCGGACCGGAGAGCTGACCGTCCGTGAGGTCCGGCCCGCTCTTCTCGCCCATCTTGATCTCGTTGTTGTTCGAGTTGAGGGCCGCCTCGTAGCTCATGCCTCCGGGGAAGCCGCCGCCGCCGCCACCGCCGCCGTGGCCGCCGCCGCCCTGGCCCGGCTTCTTGTTGCCCTTCAGCGAGCCGCCGCCCGAGAGATCGACCGCGTTCGGGTCGTCGCTGATGTCGCCGCCCTCCTTGCGCGAGCCGACCGTCTTCACGACGAAGAACACGCCGACGGCGAGGATCGCGACCGCGCCGATGATGCCAAAGACGAGCTTCGCCGCGCCGGCCTTCTTCTCGGCCGACTCGACCTTGGCGACCTCCTTCTTCTCCTGCGCGATGTCGCGGTGGAGGCGCGCATGCTGCGCGAAGGCGGCAAATTCTTCCCACTCGTCGATCGCCTTCGAGCCACCCGTGAGCTCGTCGCGGAGGATGTCCGTACCGACGAACTTGTGCGACGCGATCTGCTGGAGCAGCTCGACGGCGGCGAACGGACCGTGGTCCATGCGCGCCTTGTTGACGACGTAGCGCGGGCGCGGGTCCGACTCGAGACGGGCCTTGAGGCTCGCGAGATGACGCGTCGGATCCTTCGCCGCGGCGGCCGCCATCGCCTGCGTGGCGGCGGCCTGCGCGGCCGCGGAGCGGTCCATCGCCGAGCCGCCGCTCGGCATCACGATCTGGAGGTTCGGGTTCGACGGCGGCGGAGGCGGCATGTTCGAGTCGCGCTCCGGCGGCATGATCGACAGGCGAATGTCGACCTCGAAGTTCTCGCTCCGGTCGAGCTTCGATATGTCAGCGTCCGGCGGCGGGATGCTCTTCATCGGCGCGAGATGGTGCATCGCGGCCGCGAGCGCCCCGAGATCGTCGGGGCGGTGCGAGGGATCGGCCACGAGCGCCTTCGCGAGGAGGTGCTCGAGCGACTCGGGGAGCTTGGGATCGACGTCGCGCGGGCGGCGCATGCCCGGACCGACGGCCGTCCCGCAGACCGCTTCGTAGAGCATCGCGCCGACGGCGAACACGCTCGCGCGCGCGCCGCCGGGACCGTTCGAGCGTAGCACCTCGGGGGCGAGGGTCGCGCGGTCGCGCGGGTCCTTCGGGTTCACCGCGAGCTGCGGGTTCAGCCGATAGAGACCGTCCGGGGTCTTCGCGATCGCGGACGGATGCACGTAGAAGCTCTCGCCCTTGGCGTGACGCTCCTTGAGATCGAGGCAGACCGGCACGATGACCGCGATCGCATCGTCGAGCCCCATGCGGCCGCCTTCGGCCTTCTTGGAATCGATGATCGCGCGGAACGTCACGGGCGCGTTCGGTTGCACGCCTTTGGAGGCGGGCGAGGGGACTGCCGACATGAAGCCAACGTTATCCGAGGAGTGCGAGCGCTCTCAAGCGACCCGCGCAACGAACGCCGGAACGCTGACGCTGCATTTCTCCGTCGCTGTAAGAAGGGCGCTCAGCGGCCGCGTGCGATCTCGGCGTTGACCGTGCGGTCACCGACGGTGGCCCCGATCAGGGCCTTGATCGCCTCTTCAGCGCGCTCCTTCTTGATCCCGACGAAGGAGATCCGATCGCGAAGGCGCACATGGCCTACATCGGCGTCCGCCAGCCCCGCGCGCTCGACGAGCAGGCGCTGGAGATCATCCTGATTGAGGCCATCGCGACGCCCCACGTTGAGGAAGACGTTGGTGAACGCCGGATCGTCCTCTTGCTCGGGGCGCTCCCCGGCGTCGGACGAAGGCTTCGGCAGGCGCCCGGCGAAAGCGATCGTGGGCGCGTCCTCCATCTGGTAGCCGGGGAGGTTCATCGACGAGCGATGCATCTCGACCGTCTTCGCGTCGGCGCTCGCCTCGTCGTCGACGACGTGACGCGCGCGGCCGCTCTCGTCCGTGACGAGCGACCGGCCGCGGGGGCTGCGCCCGCGAGGCGCGTCGCGACGCTCGCTCGCCGGCGCCGTCTCGCGCTGCGAACGAAGCGCCTCGCGGCCGGAGGGACCGAGGCCGGGCTTCGTGCCCCCTTCGTTGAAGAGCGGCGCGTCGTCGTCGGCCTCCTCTTGCGGCTCCCAGTTCGAGAGCTCCTTCACGGGGCGATGGAGACGGCGCTCCTCCGCGGGCGGCCCGGCGGGGGCGGCGGCTGGCGCCGGACGGTCGCGATCGCGGTCACGACCACGCCCGCGGCCACCGCGCTCGGGGCGATCGCCCCGCTCGGGGCGGGGCTCGCGCGCGGGCTGCTCGCCGTCGCGGAGGGTGCGCGGCTCGTGATCCGTTCGGGAGGTGCGGTCCATTCGGGAGGTGCGATCCGTCCGGGAGCGCTCCTCGCGGCGCGGGCCGTCCACGGTCGGGGCCTTGACCTCGCGCATCTCGTGGACGGGGGGCGGGTTCTTCGCTCGGCGCGCGTCCGCCGCGTCCTGGGCGGCGGAGGTGCCGAGGTGATCGGCGAGGAGGCCGGCGATGACGTTCTCGGCGCGATCGTCGGTGAGGAGGCGGCGGGCGACGGCGAGGTGCTGCGCGTCCGGCGTGCGCGACGCGTAGGCGTCGGCGAGGAACGCGATCATGTCCGCTTCGGCGCGCGTGCGGAGCTCACCAGCGGTGGGCAGCATGCGCTCGATCGGCCGGATCTTGTACGTGAGGCGGAGCATGTAGAGATGCCCCACGTCCTTCGGCCCGACGATCGAGATCGCGGTGCCGGTGCGCCCCGCGCGGCCCGTGCGGCCGGTGCGGTGGACGTACTGCTCGGCCGACTCGGGGAAGTCCGCGTTGATGACGTGCGTGAGGTGCGAGATGTCGATTCCGCGCGCCGCGACGTCGGTGCAGACGAGGAAGCGGATCTTGCCCTCGCGCGTGGCGGCCATCACGCGCTCGCGCGCGGACTGCTCGAGGTCGCCGTTGAGCCAGTCGGCCTCGTAGCCGGCGCGCTTCAGCGACTCGGAGAGCATCTCCGTCTCCTGCTTCGTGTTGCAGAAGACGATCGCGCTCTGGGGATCCTCGACCTCGATGATGCGATTCAGCGCGGCGCGCTTGTCGCCCTCGCGAACGAGGTAGACGAAGTGCGAGAGCTCGAGCGCGCCGATCGAGTCGCTCGAGAGCGTGACCCACTCAGGCTCCTTGAGGTGGCTGTTCGCCAGGCGCTCGACGTCGGGCGGGAGGGTCGCGCTGAAGTAGAGGCCCTGACGCTCCTTCGGGAGCATCTCGATGATCGCGTTGAGCTCCTTCGCGAAGCCCATGCTCAGCATCTCGTCCGCCTCGTCGAGGACGAAGATGCGGATGTTCGAGGCGTCGAGCGTGCCGCGACGGAGGTGGTCGAGGACGCGGCCGGGGGTGCCGGCGACGACCTGAGCGCCCTCCTCGAGCGCCGCGACCTGGCGGCCCATCGGAGCGCCGCCGTAGATCGAGACGACCTTCGTGCCGCGGAACTGACCGAGCGTCTCGATCTCCTTTCCGACCTGGAGCGCGAGCTCGCGGGTCGGCGTGAGGATGAGGGCCTGCACGGCGGCGGTCCCCTTCTTCACGAGCGAGTCGACGATGGGGAGGCCGAACGCGGCCGTCTTCCCCGTGCCGGTCCGGGCCTGGACGACGAGGCTCTTGCCTCGGCTCGCGGCCTCGAAGACGGCGAGCTGCACCGGCGTGGGGTGCGTGTAGCCGAGCGCATCGACGGCCTTGCGAATGTCGGCGCCGAGCGGGATGGCGTCGAACGTGGGAGCGGCCGGCTTTTCAACGGCGGCGCTGGATTCCTGCGTCATTGGGGGACCCTTATAAACGAGCGGGCGCTCTGGCGCATCGGCCCAATCTCGGAAGCATCTCGAACGGCATGGGATTCGGCGGACCGGTCGAGGCGACCCACTGCGGCGAGGGCGTCCACGCCGTTCGGATCGTTCGCGCAGGCGGCTTTAACGTCGGTCGCCTCCGCTTTGCGCGCTGCGGCGTAGGCGTGGCGAGCGGCATCGCCGTCGCGTTCGCCCGAAGCCGTGACGCGTGCGTGGTCAATCGCCGCGATTTCCTTCTCGATCGCGGCCGCACATGCGCCCTCGACCTTGGGGAAATTCGCCCCGGTTGGCTCGCCGAACGTGACCCGCGCCACCTGCCAGACGTTCGAGAGGATGAACGCGCCCACGCCGACGACAAAAACGCCGTAGACGAGACGAGTTACGCGTTGCTTGCGGGTCACGCGGACGGTGTACCATGCCCGCGGAGCGAACGAGTCGTGAAAGGCCTGCACGGTAAGGTGGCGGTGGTGGATGACGGCGGAGGCCCGATCGGCCGGGCGGTCGCGCTCGCGCTGGCGGCCCAGGGCGCCCAGGTGGTCGTGAGCGGCCCCGTGGAGCGTTCCCTGGGCGAGACGGTGGGCGAGATTGCGTACGGGGGCGGAAAGGCACGTCACGTCGTGGGCGATCCCCGTGCGGCGGCGGCGCGCGCCCAGGAGGTCTTCGGCCCCGTCGACATCGTCGTCGCGACCCGTGTAGAATGCACGCTTCCCGACGCCGCGCGCACCGTCGTGGTCACGGGCGACGTCGATTCGGACGAGATCGGCGCCCTCGTCGCCAGCGTCTGTCTCTCGAAGGCGAAGACGCGCCGCGTGACGATCGAGGCCCCAACCGAAGCTTGAGCTGACCCCGCGGAGCGCGGCCGGCACATGGTCTGCACCGTCGTGCGCCCATGAAGGTGTCGCGCGTCGCTCTGGGGTTGGCACTTGGACGACTTGCGCTCGAGCTCGCCGGACTACGCCGCCGGACGAAGGTCCACGGCTCCACCGCCGTCGTGTGCGGCGCGCCGCGAGGGGTCGGTCGTGCGATCGCGCTCGAGCTGGCGCGAAGGGGGGCCAAGAAGATCGCGATCTGTGCCCGCCACGAGGAGGACCTCGAGGGCCTCGCGAGGACAACCAGGACTTACGCGTCGTTCGGAGGCAGACCGGACGGCGCGGCCGGTTTGCGGGGCAGCGATCGAGAGGGCAGACTCGATCGCCGCTCCGCGAGCATGGCGTCTCGAGGCCGGCGGCGTCTACGCTCGGGTTCATGGTGCGCGAGTTTCGCCGGGGACCGCTCAGCAAGTACGACTACGTCACGCTCGCGCCGCTCGCGGGCGGGCTCGTGCGCACGACGAGCGGCACGAACCAGAAGGACGATCCGCCCAAGGACGTCGACGAGGCGGCGGCCGAGAAGCTCGTGACGGGGCTCCTCAAGAAGGGCTACATCGAGGTCGTCCGGGACCGATACGCGAAGTCCGCCGCCGTCGATCTCGCGCCCGGCGAATGGCGCTTCGCGACGTGGCGAACGTTTGCTCCCGTGCCGCCTCCCGAGCCGCGCCCGTTCGATCGCGAGGTCTGCCTCGCGGCGCTCCGCGGGATCACCGTGCGCCCGTACGACTGGGACTTCATCTCGGCCTATCCGCCGGCGATGACGCCGCTCGAGGCGACGTTCTGGCACGCGGCCTGCGCGCGTGTGTCTCCGACCACGAGGCCGGACGGGGTCGCGTCCGAGCTCGCGGCGATGCCCTTCGACGAGCCGCTCGCGCTGGAGAAGCTCCCGCGGTGGCCAGCCACGTGGGAGCGGGCGCCGCTCATCGCGACCCTGCTCGGGCCGGACGCGTTCATGGAGTTCGTGCTGCGCGAGGAGGGCCTCGTTCCGACGTGGCTCCTCCGCACGCTCGTCGATCGCGTGCTTCCGTACCTGACGGAGGAGCACCTCGAGCGCTGGCGCGCGCGCCTTCGCCCCGCGATCACGCCCGATCGCTGGCCCGAAGACAACGGCGAGCCACCGCCGCGCGAGTACTACGTCGCTGCGCTGCTCGGCATGTCGCGCGAGCTCGGCGCCGTCGTCGAGCGCTGGCCCGACGGGCGATACGCGCCGCCTCCGAAGCTCCCGTGGACGGGCTCGGAGCCGATCAAGGCGGGGCTGCCGTACCTCGTCGTCTACGGGCTCGAGAGCCGAGAGCGCGTGAAGCACGAGATCGAGCGGCTCGGGATCCGCTGCTTCTCGTACTGGGGTCAATGCGACGGCTGGCTCGCGCACACCAAGACGAGCGGGCTCGAGTACCTGAAGGAGAACGTCGTCGGGCGAACCGGACCAGACTTGCGGAAGAGGGATCCCGGCCAGGCGCGCTACGGCTCGGAGCTCCAGCTCGTGCACGCGTTCGGCAAGGTCCACGATCGCGCGCTCTCCCCCTGGATGGTGTCGCAGCTCGGCGGCTTGGCGCGAGGCGCGGCCCGGGTCTGGCTCCTCGAGAACGATCCCAGCGCGCTCGACGAGGCCCTCGCTCGCCCGGCTTGACCTCTCGGCCTCGGACCCCCATAGTCGGTTCGTTCAAATATTTTTGAAACTTCCGAACGACCTGACCGGATGACCGTCGCCTCCTCTCTCCCCGTCCTTCAAGAGACCGCTGCTCCCGAGCGCGTCGGCGAGCTTCCGGCCTCGAGAGTCGAGGAAATTCGCGCATTTGTATCGCGCGAGATGGCGGAGGTCGAGGAGCTCTTGAGGCGCCGGATCGCGACCGGGGTAAGCCCGGCCCGCGAGTCGGCGGCCCACCTCTCGGACTCGGGCGGCAAGCGCGTCCGTCCGCTCTCGCTCCTCCTCTCGTGCGCGTGCTTCGGGCCATTGAACGAGCGCGCGCGGGATCTCGCCACCGCGTCGGAGATCGTCCACATGGCGACGCTGCTCCACGACGACGTCATCGACGACAGTGACCAGCGTCGCGGCCGGCCGACCTCGCGTCGTGTCTGGGGCAACGCCGTTTCGGTGCTCGCAGGCGACATGCTCCTCGTCGAGGCGCTCCGGCTCGCGTCGCTCGCGGCCGAGGACCGGACCACCTGGACCGAGCTCGTGGCGACGCTCGGGCGTCTCGTCGATGGCGAGATCATCCAGCTCCGCGGCCGCGTGGCGGTGAACCTCGAGGAGGCGACGTACTTCGACATCGTGCGTGGCAAGACCGCTTCGCTCTTCGAGTGGGGCCTCCGCGCGGGCGCACGCACGGGCGGCGCGCCCGAGAGCGCGATCGACGCGCTCGGTCGCTTCGGCGCGTCGATCGGCGTCGCGTTTCAGCTCGTCGATGACCTCCTCGACTACGAAGGCGACGCCGCCAAGACGGGCAAGACCCTCTTCGCCGACCTCGCAGAGGGCAAGGTGACGCTGCCGCTCATCCGCGCCGCGGCGATGACGGGCAGCGACGTCGCTCAGCTCGTCGCCCGGGTCCGCGAGGGCGACGCCGACGCGGCGCGCGATCTCGGCGTCCGCGTGCGGATGTCTGGCGCGTGCGACAAGGTCCGCACCCTCGCGCGCGCCGAGACGGACCGCGCGCTCTCCGAGCTGGCGCAGGTGCCGCGCTGCGCCGCCAGCGAGGCCCTCGCGGACGTGGCCCGCGGCCTCGCGGCGCGCGTGTCGTAGGGCCCCATGACCTCCGAAGACCGTACCCTCTGGGCGTCCGAAGCCGCCGTCAGCGACGTGGTGGGTCGCCTCATGGAATTTTGGGGGTTCAAGCGCAACATGGGCCGCGTCTGGGCGGTCCTCTACCTGTCTCCGGACCCTCTCAGCGCCGAGGATCTTCGCCAAGCCCTCTCCCTTTCCAGCGGCGCCGTGAGTATGACGCTGAGCGAGCTCGCCCGCTGGGGCGTCGTTCGCAAGGTCTGGGTTCAAGGTGAGCGGAAGGACTTCTACGCGGCGGAGGTGCAGCTTTGGCGCATGATCTCCCGCGTCTTCAGCGAGCGCGAGAAGGCGGAGATCGTGGGGGCGATCGAGGCCTTCGAGACGGCGCTCGCCGAGGTCTCGAAGCTCCGGCATTCCTCGGAGCCGAAGACTCGCGCGCGCGCCGAGCTCCAGCACGAGCGCATCAAGCAGCTCCTGGACCTCGCAAAGCTGGGCAAGACGCTCATCGAGACGCTCCTCGCGACGGCCAAGATCGACGCGGAGCCGCTCGTGCGGTTTCTCTTGCGTCAGCAGCCGTCGCCGCCGCCCTCGTCCTGACCTCCCTGCGCGCGTCGGCCCAGACCGCGCCCGTCCCGGACATCAAGGACAACAAGTACTCCCTCGAGCTCTTTCAGGGGCCGGTCCTCGCGCCGAGCCGCATCTCGAGCCTCGCCGGCGCGACGGCGGGGGCCGCGGAGGGCCTCGAGGGCGTGTACACCAACGCGGCGGGCCCCGCCGTCCGCGAAGCGCACTCGACCGATTACTTCGAGTTCGAGCCCACCATCAGCGCCTCCATCCCTGGCAGCTACGCGCGCACCGACTTCAACAATCGCGGCGAGAAGGGCATCCAGCAGCAGCGCGAGCGTAACCGCCGCCTCGGGATCCTGCGCTCGCCCACCGTCGAGACGACCGATCGCTTCCTCTACCTGCAGGCCGGGCTCTGGGCGCAGCTCGGCGCCTTCGGCCTCACGCTGACGGCGGACACGCTCACCTACACGATCGAGCCGACGACGGGCGACACGTCGAACTTGAACGTCCGGATCGGCCGCTTCCACGCCGTCGGCGCGTACTCGTTCCTGCGCAACCAGATCTGCGTCGGCGCGGGCGTACGCATGGCCTACATGGGCATCTCCGAGGAGAGCGGCCAGAGCGGAAACGTCATCTCGATGTTCGGCGTCGCGCCGCAGCTCGGCTTGATCGTCAAGCCCGAGGACAAGCAGTTCCGCGTCGGCGTGACCGGTCGAATGCCGGTCTCGGCGACGAGCAACTTCACGGTCGAGAGCCTCATCCGGCAGCAGCAGCCGGACGGCTCCACCATCCAGCGGGTCGGCGCCACGAGCTTCATCACGCCCTCGCGCGTCGTGCAGCCGTGGGAGATCGAGCTCGGCGTCGCCTACCAGCTCGGACCGCGGCCGCTGAATCCGCGCTGGATCGAGCCGCGCGACCATGAGCTCGAGCTCGAGCGCGAGGTGTCGAGGGCGCGCGCGCTCCGCCTCGAGAATCAACGCGCGGTGATCGCGGCGCTGCCCTCGAGCACTCCGTTCGAGCGCCTCGAGCGCGCGCGGAGGCTCGGGACCATGGCGCGCGAAGAGGCGGCCGCGCGCGAGATCGAGGACGCGGAGCTGAAGGACGCGAAGAAGACGCTCGAGGCGCAGCGCGACGCCCGCTACCACAACTGGCCGCGCGAGCGCGTGCTGCTTCTCGCGAGCTTGCTCATGACGGGACCGAGCGACGACGCGGTCGCGCTCGAAGGCTTCATCGACCAGCGCCGCGAGCTCGTCGGGCAGCGGGTGACGATCATGCCGCGCGCGGCGGTCGAGAGCGAGGCGATCCCGAACCTCCTGAAGACCCGCGCGGGCTTCTACCTCGAGCCGTCGCGCTTCGCCGACGGCAGCTCGCGCGAGCACCTCACGGTCGGCTTCGACGTGCGCGTCTTCCGCTTCGACGTGTGGGGGCTCTTTCCGAACAAGGAGTGGCGCGTGAGCTCTTTCGTCGACGTGTCGGAGCGGTACGTGAACTACGGCCTCAGCGCCGGTAGCTGGCACTGATGCGCGCCCGGGCGCGCTTCCTCGCCGCCCTGGTGCTCGTGGCGGCGGGAGCGGCGGCCTTCGCGATCGGCTTTCGAAGCGCGCTCGGGCTCGTCTATCGCCATGTCCTCGGCGGGCGCGACGTGCTCGAGGCGTTCACGCACGCGCCCTGGTACGTGCGGCTCTTCCTGCCCGCGCTCGGCGGCCTCCTCGCGGGCCTCGTGGCGCGGAAGGGGCAGGGGTTCGGCGACGTCATGGAGGCGGTCGTCGCGGGCCACGTTCATCTGTCCCTGCGCCAGACGGCGCGGAAGGCGCTCGGCTCGTGGCTCGCGATCGCGGGCGGCGGCTCCATCGGTCGCGAGGGGCCGCTCATCCAGTTCGGAGGCGCGCTCGGCTTCTTCGTGAGCGACGTCCTCAAGGTGGTCGAGGAGCAGCGGCGCGTCCTCGTGGCGGCGGGCGTCGCGGCGGGGTTCACCGCCGCGTACAACACGCCGCTCGCGGCCATTGTCTTCGTGGTCGAGGTGGTGACGATCACGGCCGCGGTCGACTCCTTGATCTACGTCGCGCTCGCGACCGCCGTCTCGACCGCGATCATCCGCGCCGTCGTCGGCGGCGGACCGATCTACGGCGAGCGTGCGTTTGCCATCGAGTCGAACTGGGAGCTGCTCGCCCATGCGCTCCTGGGCCTGGCCGCCGGCGTCGTCGCATACGGCTTTCAGCGCCTGCTTGCGGCCGGGGAGTGGCTCGCGGATCGGAGCTGGCTCCCGCAGCCCTGGCGCGCGGCGCTCGGCGGGCTCGGCGTCGGCGGGCTCGCCATCCTGCTCCCGCAGATCGCGGGCAACGGCTACGAGCCGCTCAATCGGCTGCTCGACGGCGAATACGCGCTCGGCGTCATCGTCGTGTTGCTGCTGGCCAAGGCCGTCGCGACCACGTCGTCCGTGTCGTCGGGCTCTCCGGGAGGCGTCTTCACTCCGTCGCTCTTCATCGGCGGCGCGCTCGGCGCGATGTGGGGCCACGCGTGCGCCTCGCTCTTTCATCTGCCCGTCGCGTACGGCAGCTACGCGCTCGTGGGCATGGCGGCCGCGACCGCGGCGATGACCCACGCGCCGCTCATGGCCGCGCTCCTCGTCTTCGAGCTGAGCGGCGACTACGGCATCGTGCTCCCGCTCGTCGTGGCGACCGCGGGCGCGACCGGGATCGCGCGCGCGCTCAAGGCCGACTCCGTCTACGCCGCCGAGCTGAAGCGGGCGCGAGGCCTCCGTCCGCCAGACGCGTTCACAGGCTGAGCCAGGTCAGACCGGTGAAGGGCTGAAGCCAGGCGACGTCGCGGCGCGCGTTTGGCCCGAGCGGGTCGAAGCCGTAGCCCGTGCGGAGGCCGAGCGCGAGGCCGAAGCGGCCGATGCTCTCGGTGCGGAGCAAGGGGAACTCCACGCCCACGCTTCCGTCGAACGTGAGGACGCCCCGCGAGGGATTCAGGCGCGCGCCGCCCGCGTGGAGGTCGACCCACGGCTCCGCCCATCGCGTGAGCGCGCCCGTGTATCGAATCCCCACCGCGCCGCCGCTGAAGTCCGGGAACCCGAAGAGCACACCCTCGGGCACGAGGCCGCTCTTGAATCGATAGCCGTAGGCGACCTCACCGCCGAACGACTCGTCCGGCACGCTCCCCCGGGCGGTGCGCGCAAAGAGGTACGAGCCGCCGCCCCCGCGGAGGGCATGACCGGACTCGCGCTCCGCGCAGACGTGAACGGTGCCGCCGCTCGCGCAGTCGTCGGTCTCGTCAGCGAACGAGATCGACGAGCAGAACACGAGGGACATGCCAGTCAGAAGGGAAGCGACGGCTTTCATGATGCCGATGTGATGCTCGTAAATCGCTGAAAGACAACTGAAAGTCCGGCGCGAGCGCGCGGCGTGGGGGTGATCAGGGTGCAGAGCGTGCGAGCGAGACGGCGCGGCGATCGCGCGCGTGGGAGCCGGACGGGTCGATGTCCGTACCGATCTCGAGGCTGATCGTCGACGGGCCAGGCTCGAACGTGAGCTCGCCCTCCTCGAAGACGAGCTCCTGGCCCACGCCGCCGAAGGGACGCGGGTGAAGCGACGTCTTGCTCGAGCGCGCCTCGTAGGTCGCCGTCCCATCGAAGGAGACGTAGACGCGGTCGACCCCGAGGTAGCTCGGGTTGATCCAGATGGCGCCCTCGGCCGTGCTCGCGATCACGCCCGGCACCCAGACGAGCGGGCTCGCATGGCTGAACGTGGTCGCCGGCGCGACGTCGGCGACGAGGCGCCCGCCGCTCTTGCACTGCTTCGTCACGTCCACATCGAACGTGTACGCCGAGAAGGGCGCGATGGCGTACGACGCCTCGCCGACGATCGCACCAGCCGCGTCACGGACGATCGTACGGACCTGACCGCCGGCGGAGCCCGCTTCGTAGTCGGGGCTCGCCGACACACCGGCAAAGGGCGACTCGTCCCGGCCGCCGGCATCGCAGTACTTCGTCTGCTTCACGATCTGCTTCGACGTGAGCTCGACCTCGAGCGAGAAGCGGCGGCCCATCGCCTCGAAGCCGCCCCGATAGACGGTGGCGCCGGTCGCCGCCGCCGGAGACGCGGGCGACGTGTCCGTCAGGTCGGCGGTCGCCGCGCTGGAGCCGTGGGCGTCGTCGGCGCTGCTCGGCGAGGCGCAGGCGGCGAGGGAGAGGGTGGCGAGGGAGAGGGCGGCGAGGGCATTCGTCGTTTTCATGAGGTGTCTTGTGCCCCGCGCGACCGTTTCCTACAAGGCAACGGTACGGCAACGATCGTGTCTTCGCCGGCACACCGGTTTCAGGATCGCGCGCTCGATGCGCTCAGAGGTTGTCGGCGAAGAACGTCGCGATGCGCTCGGGCATGTACGCGCGCGCGGCGGGTGCTCGCAGGCCATGGCGCTCGCCCGGGAGGACGAACAGCTCGAACGGCTTGTCGGCCGCGATGAGCGCGTCGACGAGGCGCGCCGTGTTCGCGTAGTGCACGTTCTCATCCATCGATGCGTGCGTGACGAGGAGCTTGCCGGTGAGGTTCGGCGCCTTCTTTGCGAGGTCCGCCGCGTCGTACCCGTCCTTGTTCGTCTCCGGCGTCTCCATGTACCGCTCGGTGTAGCCCGTGTCGTAGAAGCGCCAGTCGGTGACGGGCGATCCGGCGACGCCCGCTGCGAACACGCCCTTGCCGTCGAGCATCGCCAGCGCCGCCATGAAGCCGCCGTAGCTGTGCCCGTAGATGCCGATCCGCGACGCGTCGACGAAGGGCAGGGTGGCGAGGTACTTTGCCGCCTCGATGTTGTCCTCGAGCTCGTACTTCCCGAGCTGCTTGTGGACCTTCTGCGCGAACGCTCGCCCTCGTCCGCCCGAGCCGCGATTGTCGACCTGGAGGATCACGAACCCGCGGTCCGCCAGGTGCTGCCAGAGGAGGTGCGGCGCCCAGTAGTCGTAGACGCCCTGCGCCTCCGGTCCGCCGTACACCATCACGATCGCCGGATGGCGCCCCGTGATCGTGCGCGGGCGCAGCATCATGCCGTCCATCGGCTGGCCGTCCGCGGTCTCGAGCGAGACGAATTCGAGCGGACGGAGCCCGAGGTTCGCGATGTCCGGATCGAGCACGGGCTTCACGAGCGGTACCGGCGCGGCACCGGCGCGCGTCACCACTGCCTGGGGCGGCCGATCGTGCGCCGAGTGCACGTCGACCCACGCCTGGCCCGCGTCGTCGACCTTGACGGAGTGAAAGCCCGGCTCCGCCGTCAGCTTCACCACGTCGCCTTCGCCGTCGAGGCGCGCCGCGTAGAGCTGACGCTGCGTCGCGCCGTCTTTCGTCGCGATGAAGAGCACGCGCCCGCCCGCCTCGTCGACGCCCGCGACGCTCTCGACGTTCCACTCGCCCTTGGTGAGCGTGCGGACGACGGTGCCGTCCTTCTGGCTCCGCAGCTCGAGATGGCGGTGTCCCGTCTTCTGCGACGAGTAGACGAGCTGGCTCGACTGCGAGAGGACCTTGAGCGGCGACCATTGCACCCACGCCGGGTTGGTCTCGGTCGCGATCTCTTGCGCCGCCCCGTCGTTCGGGCTGACGCGCAGCAGCCTCAACGTCTTCTGGTCGCGCGGCATCGCCTCGAGGAAGAGCGCGGCGCCGTCGGGCGACCACGTGTAGCGCCCGAGGTAATGCTCGCCGGCCCGCGTCATCGCGGCGGGGAGCCGGAGCCACGTGATGCGCTTCGTCGCGACGTCGACGATGCCCGCGCGCACGCTCGGGTTGGTCTTTCCCGCGCGCGGATAGCGCTCCATCATCAGGTCCTCCGCGGAGCGATCTCCGCGCCAGCCGAGCACCGGGACCTTGTCGACCTTGCGCTCGTCGACCTCGAGCATCACGAGGCGGTCGCACTTCGGCGACCAGAAGAAGCCGCTCGGCTCCCCCATCTCCTCCTGGCCGACGTAGTCGGAGAGGCCATGCGTCAGACCCTCCGCGGCGCCCGTCGTGAGCTGGGTCTCCTTGCCGCTCTTCACGTCGACGGAGAAGAGCTCGCCCTTTCGCACGAACGCGACGCGCTCGCCCGTATCGCAGACCTTGGGGTCGATCTCCGGCTCCGGCGTCTTCGTGAGCTGCCGGAGGCCGGAGCCGTCGCGCACCCAGACGTCGCCCTTGTGCGGGAGCAGCATGAGCGGCGCCTTCTTCGCCCACGCGTACGACGTCACGCCCTCGGAGCGATCGCGCTGCCGCTCGCGCCGGAGCTCCTCCTCGCGCGACATCGCGCCGGGGGCGCCTAGGTCCGACGCGCGCACGAGGACGTCGCTCTTGCTCGTCGCGAGATCGAACGAGAAGAGGGACATCTTCTCGTCGCCGCTCTCGCTCGCGAGGTACGTCACGGTCTTTCCGTCCGGCGCGAACGACGCGCTCTTCGGCATCACCCAGCCCGGCTCCGGGATCTTCGCCATCCGCTGGAAGGTGACCTTGCTCGCGCTCGACGGCAGGACGGCGACGCGCTCGATCTTCCTCGGCATCGGCGCTGGCGCGTCATGCACTGCGCGGAGGACGGAGTACGGCTTCTGCGGGGCCGCCGCCGGCTTCGCACAAGCCGCTGCACCGAGCACGACGCCGAAGCGAAGTAACGAGAAGAGCTTCCTCATGAAGCTCCGCTTTTACTCAATTGAGCTGATGAAGCGGCGCTTTTTCGGTCGGATCGCGGTCGAGGAACACGGCCGTGATCTCGCGCTCGAGCCCCGCCGACAGCTCCGCTTCGAGCGCGAGCGCCGAGCCGGCGCCGCGCTCGACGTTGCGCTGGTAGATGAAGAGCCGCGCCTGGAGCTGCGCGCCATCCGCGATGGGCGCGCCAGGATCCTCCGAGGGCCGCGCGTCGAGCAGGACCATCGCGCGGGGGTCGACGCCGTCGACGACGAGCTCCGCGCCCGGCACGTCGACGATGTACACGTCCGCGTCGCGGACCCAGCGGCCGAGCAGGGCGTCGAGCCCCTGGATGACGCGTTTCACGAGCTGCGCGAAGGCGTCCGGACTGGGCGCCCAGGCCGGTGGCGGCTTCGTCATGTCGAGCGCGCGCGAGCGGAGGAATGCCTCGACCGCGCCGCGCGTGTCGCCGGCGTCGTCACGCAGGAGGCCGAGGTAGTAGTGCGCGTCCGGGTGGGTCGGATCCGTGCGGACCGCCTCCTCGATGAAGGGCGCCGCCTTCTCCGTCTCACCGAGCTCGTAGTAGGCGCGCCCGATCAAGAACACGTAGCTGCTGTTCTCGAACGGCGGATCCGGCAGACGGGCCATGCACTTTTTCGCTTCCTCGGTCTCGCCCTTGCCGAGCAGGGCATCGACGCGGAGGAGGAGGCAGTCGGCCGTCTCCTCCTTCGTCTCCGCGTACTCGAGGGCGTCGTCGCAAAGGTTGATCGCCTCGTCCCACTCGCCGAGCGGGTGCATGAGCACCTCCGCCGCGTTCAGCATCGCCTCGAGGTACGTCTCGTCGAGCGCGATCGCCTGACGGTAATGCTCGAGCGCTTCGTCCGACTCGCCCGAGAGCGCCGACGTGTAGCCGAGAAGGTTGTGTACCTCGGGCGACTGCGGGTCGATCTCGAGGGCACGTCGCGCACATGCGCTCGCGCCGGCCGCATCGCCTTTTTGCGCGAGGTCCCACCCCCGATCGAGGTGCGCGGAGAGTTGGTCCATTTCTGTCGTCACCGGTTTTTGCCGAAGGCGTTGGGGTCGTCAAGCATCGTATGCTCGTATCTCGATGCGCGGCGCGCGTTTTCTTCCGATCGTCGGCGTCCTCTTCTGGCTCTTCGGGCTGACGGGGTGCCTCCAGGTCCGATACATCACCCAGGCGGCGGCGGGGCAGGAACAGCTCAACAGCCGCGGCATCGACGTGCAGGAGATCGTCGAGGGAGAGCACCTCGACAAGCGCACCCGCGATCTGCTCTCCCACGTCGCCAAGATCAAAGCGTTTGGTGAGCGCTATGGGCTGAAACGGACCAAGAACTACGAGCGCTACATCAACCTCGGCCGTCCGGCCGTGGTCTGGGTGGTCAGCGCCTGCCACCCGCTCGCGTTCCGGCCGCAGGTCTGGAAGTTCCCGATCGTCGGAAGCATCACGTACACGGGCTGGTTCGACAAGAAGGACGCGCAGGCCTACGGCGCGAGCCTCCAGAGGCGCGGCTGGGACGTCGACGTCCGGCCCTCGCCCGCCTACTCGACCCTCGGCTGGTTCGACGACCCCATCCTCTCGACGATGATCTCCCCCGAGGACGACGCGCTCGGCGATCTCGCGGACGTCATCCTCCACGAGACCCTCCACGCCACGTTCTACGTGCCGAACCAGAGCACGCTGAACGAGAGCGTGGCCTCCTTCTTCGGCGACAACCTCGCCATCAAGTACCTCGACGAGACCCTCGGCCCGGACTCACCCGAGAAGCAGGCGTTCGTCGAGCACCGCGAGCGCGGCGAGGAGCGCGGCAAGATCATGAAGCAGGCCTATGCCGATCTCGCGAAGGTCTACGCGTCGAAGGCGCCGCGCGAGGAGCGCCTCGCCCAGAAGGCTCGCATCATCGACGCGCTCCGCGCGGACCTGAAGACGACGAAGAAGATCAACAACGCATCGCTCATCCAGTTCAAGACCTACGGCTCGGGCAAGGCGGAGCTGAAGCAGCTCTTCGAGACCTGCGGCTCGGACTTCCCGCGCTTCTTGAAGACGCTCGATCGCCTGCGGCCGTCCACGAAGACGGCCCCGCCGCACTCGGACCCGGCCGTCCTGCTCCAGCCGCTGCTCGCCGAGGGCTGCCCCTGAGCGCCGCGCCGTCGCTCAGTTCGGAGCGCAGTCGTCGCCGAGCGGGATCGCCCCGTCGACCAGGCAGCGCGGCGGCACCTGCGGGCCAGCGTCGAAGTAGCCGAGGTTCGTGACCGGGTAGGCCTCGACGCGCATCGCGGCCGAGACGCCGTCGCAGCCGAGCTTCGCGGTGTCGTTGCTGTCGCTCCGGATGTCGCGCGCGTCGCAGACCTCCTTCTTCACGCTGCCGTAGAGGAGCCGCGCGATCGCGTCGGGCTCGCAGAGCACCGTGTTCTCGAGGCCATTCGCGTCCTTCACGAAGATGGTCCGCACCTGGCCCAGGAAGTCGGACGTCTTCCAGCGACCCGCGACCGTGCCGGCGGAGAGGGACGTCATCCCGTTCGCGGTGGAGAGCGTCGCGGTGAGGATCACGTCCGTGAGGTGGATGTCGAACGGCTTCGGATCCTGGTCGATGATGATGGGGAAGGTGACATTGCTGAACCGCGCGACGAGCTCGTTCCCGGTGACCCACGCCTGGTCCGCCTTCACGCTCGATGCCTCGACGTTGACCGCGACCTGGAAGCGTGTGTCGAGGATCCAGCGATCGTCCGGGCCGAAGCCGGCGCTCGGGTTCTCACGCGGGGCGCGGCCGATGGCGGGGAAGATCTCGACCTGGACGTCGTCGTCGTCGGCCGCGCCGCTCCAGTCCTTGAGCTGCACCACCGCCCCATATTTCCCGTCCGCGATGCCCTCGTTGATGGTCGCCGCGGTCAGGATGTCGGAGAGGCTGTTGATGTACTTGATGAGGCTGTAGCTCGCGTTGTCGAGGCCGCTCGCGTTCTTGTCCTTCGCGTGGCGATCGAAGGTGGGGCCGAGCACGTTCGTCTTGCAGGTGCTCGACGCGAGGTCGACCGAGCACGCGCGATCGAGGTTGAAGCCCGGCACGTCGCCCGCGCCGCCGTCGGTGTCGACGCCGAAGTCGAGGAGCTTCACCGCGACGAGGATGGGCGGGCCGCCGCCGGCGGCCGCGTCCGCGGGCTTCGCGGGGTAGCCGAGCTCGGCGCAGGCGCCCGGGCCCGCGTCCGAGGTCGCGGCGTCGGTCGTCTGGATCGGTGCGCCATCCCCGGCCTCGCTGCCGCTGTCGGGGATCACGAAGCCGTCCTCGGTCGAGAGCCGCTCGAAACCCAGCACCGCCGCGCACGAGACGGCGCACGCGCTGGCGAGCACCGTGAGCATGACGGACAGCGGACGAGACTTTCGCACGGCAGGCACTCTACAGATTGCTCGCGCAAGTTGCGCTACACGAATTGCGCAGCGCGAATCGCGCAACAGGATCCTCGAACCCCCTGGATCATACGCAAAAATAGCGCTTTCGTCCTCGCGAGCTATCTTCGTCGTGGGAGATGGTCATGCGGCTCGAGACCCTTTGTTTGCTCCTCGTGTCGTCCGGCGCGGCCATGGTCGCGTGCGGTGCGCCGGACGTGTCGGGCAGCGCCTACGGCGCTCGTTCGGTCGGCGACGACGACGACGAAACGACGAAGAACCAGGACGAGACGGACGCGGCGGGGACCACGACCACACCGACGCCGACGGACACGAGCGGGACGACGCCCACCATCCCGACCACGCCGGCCACACCGGCCATCCAGGACGCGGACAAGGATGGCTTCGCGGACGACGTCGACTGCGCGCCGAACGATCCGAGCATCGCCGGCACCAAGCTCGCGCTCGACGCGCTGGCGACGGACACGGGTCTCTTCGAGCCCGCGCCCGGCTTCGGTCAGAGCTGGAGCTACAGCGCCGGCTACGTGCAGACACGCCTCGCGAACGCGCCCGACCAGGCGCTCCTCGAGAAGGATCCGAACGTGAGCGAGGCGACCGTCGAGCTCACCGCGGCGTCGACCGAGATCTCGAGCGGCATCACGCCGGTCCTCCGGCAGATGTTCATCACGTTCGGCACGACCATCACCGGCACCACGCTCACCGCGGTGGGCTGCGGGCTCGAGGTCGACGGCAGCCAGACCGTCACGCAGAAGACGAGCGTCGCGCGCATCACTGGCAGCGCCACGAGCGTGAGCACGACCCCCCTCGATCGCGTCGACCGCACCGCGGTCCAGGCGGGCGAGGAGTTCAAGATGAAGGGCACACTGAAGAACGGCGTCCTCACCTGCGAGGTGACGATCAAGGGCAACCAGAGGACGACCGCAAAGGCGAACGTCGGCGCGGTCAAAGGCTCGATCGGCCTCTTCACGAGGCAGACGAAGGCGCTCTTCAAGCAGATCAACGCCTGCAAGCTCGAGTGAGGACGGGCCTCTCGCACCCGCGCTTCGCGCGATCGAACGGATCGTGTGGGATAGACGCACACTGAGCCTCCCGCGATCGCCTTCACGGCGCCGCTGGAACCTCTCGATCATCCCCAGGAGCGGCGGCAAGGCCACGAAACCCGCGTGAATCGGGGGTACGAGCGCGTCCGCTTCACCCGGACGGGATGGCCCAGCGGTTGCCATGTGGGAGGGCATGCTGAAGCACGCCCTCCTCGCGCTCTCCGCGTTCGCCGTCGTGGCCGGCTGCGCCGCCACGGACGAGGTCCCCTCGGCGGTCGAGCATCGCGGCATCGCGAAGCAGGCGATGGTCAACGGCACCGTCTCGCCGTCGGCGCAGGACAGCGTGGTGTTCCTGATGAAGGGCGAGGAGGAGTCGTGTAGCGGCACCCTCATCGCGCCGAACCTCGTGCTCACCGCTCGCCACTGCGTCGCGGAGCCCGACGAGCAGAACGAGTGCGGTCAGTTCGCGGCGGCGACGACGCCGAGCACGATGTCGATCAAGACGGGCGGCTCTGCCGGCTGGGAGACGGGTACCGTCGCCGCGAAGGGCAAGAAGATCTTCGTGCCCGACACGAACAACGGCTGCGGGTTCGACGCTGCGCTCATCCTCCTCGACCGCGACGTGCCGAACGCGAAGATCTCGCCGGTCCGCTTCAGCCCGCTGAAGGCCAACGAGCCGGCGATCGCGGTCGGCTACGGCGTCGATCAGAACGACAAGGACCTGCCGAAGCGCATGCAGCGGAGCACGACCGTCCTCGGCGTCGGCCCGGCCCAGGGCACGATCGACATCGCGTACAAGATGAAGGACGGCAAGACCTTCAACTACACGGCGCAGCTCGGCGATGTCGTCACGGGAGAGTCCACGTGCTCCGGCGACAGCGGCGGCCCGCTCTTCGACATGAACGGCGCCGTCATCGCGATGACCTCGCGTGGTCCGTTCGACTCACCGCAGGGCGGCATTCACGGCAAGAACGGCTGCGCCGACATGCTGTCGATCTACGCCTCGACGCTCATGAACAAGGACATGATCCTGAAGGCGGCGAAGGAAGCCGGTCACCCGATCACGGACAGCGGCGACCCCGGCCCACAGAGCACCGACCCCACGACGGGCGACGACGACGAAGAGGCCACGAGCGCCTCGGGCGACGATGACGACGACAAGAGCTCGACCAGCAGCGACGACGACGACGACGACAAGCCGTCGAAGAAGTCGTCGAAGACGAAGTCGACCGGCACCGCCGCCGACGACGCGGGCGGCTGTTCGAGCACGCCGGGCCAGACCGGCAACGGCTGGCTGATGTTCCTCGGCGTCGGGGTCGCGCTCGTTACTTCGAGGCGGCGGGCTTCGCGGAGGTAGCTGGCTTCGCGGAGGACGCCGGCTTCGCGGAGCCCGCGGCCGGCGGCTTGCCCGCGTCGACGCCGTCGATCTCGAGGAGCTCGACGTCGAACTTGAGCGGCGAGTTCGGCGGGATGGTCGGCGGGCTGCCATTCTCGCCGTACGCGAGATCGGCGGGGATGACGAGCTTGCGCTTGCCGCCGATCTTCATGCCCGGGACGCCCTGGTCCCAGCCCTTGATGACGCCGCCCTTGCCGAGCTCGAACTCGAACGGGGCCTTGCCGACGGACGAGTCGAACTGCGTGCCGTTCATGAGCGTGCCCGTGTAGTGCACCTTCACCTTGTCGCCCGTCTTTGCCTCGGGGCCCCAGCCGACGACGACGTCTTCTTTCTCGAGCGTCTTCGGGCCGGCCGGCGGCGGCGGGGGAGGGGTGGGCTTGAAGTCGCTCTGCGGGAGATCGTCGACCTTCTTGGAGCAACCCGCGGTCGCAAGCGCGGCGAGGAGGAGGAGGGGCGAAACGAGAGCCAGACGCATGGCCCGCTCGATACCACAGATCGGCGCTACTCGTTCGGCCGGCGCGGCGGCGCGGTCGGCGTCGACGGCGACACGGAGCTGGAGGGCACGGGCGGCGGCGCCAGCGTCACGTTGAGCTGCGCCGCGATGAGCTGGAGCACCGACTCGAGCTGCTCCTGACTCGCGTCGACGTGGAGCGTGATCTTCTTTCCTTCGGGGACGACCTTCGCGTTGTTGAGGAGGCCGCGCGTGGCGATGCGCACGCCGATGCTGTTCACGTTCTTGAGGACCTCGGTGAGGCGATCGGCCGAGTCTTGCGCCACCTGCTCCGTGGTGCAGTCGCCTTCGCCATAGACGTCGGCGCCGCCGTCCTTGTCGCGCGGGACGATCCAGAGGCGGATCTCCGTCAGCTCCGCCGCGAACTTCAGCCCGCGAATGGAGATCTGGTTCGACGGGTTCTTCACGATGAGCCGCATCGCTTCGCTCTTCGGCGGGCCCTTCGGGACCTGCTTGCGGAACGTGGTGGCGGCCTCGTGCGCGTGCGACGGCGGGACGATGACGAGCAGATGCGACTGCGGACGGAGGAACACCCGCGGCGCGTTGTCGGCGAAGCCGAGCGAGCTCTTCACGCCGGGCACGCCCGCGTCGAACGGACCGCCCTTGTCGTAGCCCTTCGAGATGCCGGCGATGGTCTGGTCGACCGCCTGATCGCTCGCGTTGTAGCGGACGAGCACCGCGTCGCGATCGGTGTGGATGAGCGACGGGCCGTAGATGAGGATCCAGTCCGTGTCGCGGATCGGCTCGACCGCGGACTGCGAGCCCTTCAGGAAGTCGCGCCACTGCGGGAGCGATTGCAGCACGGGACCGATGCGGCCGCCGACCGGGTGCGAGCGGATGAGCTCGATGTTCACGCCGAGCGTGACGTTGACGGTGCCGGGGTTGACGACCTTCGTGAGGCCGAACATCGCCGCCGGATCGCGCGGGCCGTTCGAGCCGGGGGCGCCGCTGTCGTCCGCGATCGCGACGAGGCCGCCGTCGTCGCTGCTCGCGTCGCTCGGGCCAGCGTCGCTCACGTCGCCGCCGTCGAGCTCGAGATCGCCCGCGTCGGACGTGTCGAGCGGGAGGCCGGCTTCCTTGTTCTTGGCTGGCGGAGGCCCCGCGTCGCGCGCGC
>JAXLYU010000012.1:0-396224 GCA_046351255.1 Labilithrix sp. | reverse complement strand
TCCCGTGCGCGTTCCGCGGCGCGGCGGTCGACCCACGCGACCGCCGCGCTGTCGCGCTGTCGCTGCGCTGCGCCCGACCGCTCCCGCCTCCGGCCCACGCGACGAACCCTGTCGCCGTCGACGTGGCCGCGTTCCGCTGCGTTATTCCGAAGTGGCTTTGAACGTAACGGACCCGCCGGACTTCGCTCGCTCGCTCGCTCACGAACGGCAACGGGCGACTGACGCCGCGTCACAGCCTCGCCGCGAGCCGTCGGCCTGCTTTGCGTGACCGATGGCCAACTTGAGCTCCCCCTTATCGAGGCGAGCGCGGGTGGCGAGCCAGTATTTCGGGAGGGCGAGGTCGAGATACCGGTCACGGGGCCAGTACGGCATCACGCGGATGACGTCGGCGAGGTAGCGCTCGACGTCGAGGTTGTGGAGCTGGCACGACGCAACGAGGGAGAAGATGTTCGCGGCGGCGTGGGCGTGGTCATCGGAGCCCATGGAGAGCCAGGAGCGGCGCCCGGTGGCGATGGCCCGGAGCTCGCGCCGGACGACGCCAGCGGCCGAGACTCCCGACGAGCTGGAGCTGCAGGGCCTAAACAGCGTCAGAGCTTCGTCACCTCGAAGTCGTCGAGCAGCACCTGCGAGTCGGCCTTGGACCAGAGGCCGACGCGACCGCTCGGTGAATCGCGAGCGGGTAGAAGGCGAAGGCCTTCACGCTCCAGCAGCGTCGTCTTGCCCGCGCCATTAGGCCCGACGATCGCGACGATCTCGCCTGGGCCAGCCGAGAACGAGCCGTTGTCGAGGATCTGCACCCCGTGAAGCGCGGCCGCAAGGCCTCTCACGTTTAGCGACGATCGACTCGCGGGCGCCGTGGTCTCATCGCTTCGATCCATGGGCTCGTTCCGGATAGCACGACGAGCCTGCGAACGATTCCGGCGCGAGGAGCGCGGAACCGCCGTCAGGCACCGATGAGCCAATCGCGCGAGAGGTAGCGGTCCCACGAGTCGGGCAAGAGCGCGACAACGGGACCCTGCATGCGGCCCGACGCGGCGACGCGAACGGCCGCGACGACTGCGGTCCCCGCCGACCCACCGACCAGGAGCCCCTCTTCCCGCACGAGCCGCCTCGCCATCGCGAAGCTCTCGTCGTCGCTCACGTCCTCGACTTCGTCGATGATGCTCCGATCGAGGATGTCCGGCGGCTTGCTCGATCCGATCCCCTCGACCTTGTACGAGCCGTCGGGACCAACGACGCCCGTCCTCACCCAGTGGCCGAGCCCGGACCCAATCGGACCCGCCAAAACGATCCTCACGCTCGAGTCGACGCGCTTCAACGCGCGGCCCACTCCGGTGATCGTTCCGCCCGTCCCTACTCCAGCGACGAACGCCCCCACGCGTCCCTGCGTCTGCGCGAGGATCTCGGGGCCGGTGATCGCCTCGTGCACGGCAACGTTCGCGGGATTGCAGAACTGGTCCGTAAGAAACCATCCACGCTCCGCCGCGAGCTGGCGCGCGACGTTCTGGAAGTTCTGCGGATCCGAGGGCGGCGCGTTCGGCGTCACGATCACCTCGGCGCCGACGGCCGACAGCGCGATCCGCTTGTCGACGGACATCTTCTCCGGCAGCACGCAGACGAGCTTGTAGCCACGCACGGCCGCGACGAGTGCGAGCCCGAGCCCGGTGTTGCCCGCCGTTGCCTCGATGAGCGTTGCGCCAGGCCAAAGGACGCCGCGACGCTCGGCGTCGTCGATGATCGAGACCGCGATTCGGTCCTTGACGCTGCCACCCGGATTCAGGTGCTCGCACTTCGCGAGAATAGGCACCGGGAGGCCGGCACCTATCCTTCGCAAAGGGACCATCGGCGTGTTGCCAATCAGGTCGAGGACGCTCGACGGCGCCTTCATGCGCGCTCCGCGAGTGCGCCCCATGCGGACGCGAGAATGACAGCCGCTTCGTCCACTTCGTCGATCGTCGTCGTCGTTCCGACCGAGAGTCGTACGGTCTGCAGCGCCTCTATGGGAGAGAGGCCCATCGCGAGGAGCACGCTCGACGGAGTCTCGTGGCCGGAGTGACAGGCGGATCCCGTCGAGGCCGCGATCCGAGGCGCCATCTCGAGCAAATCCGATCCGCTGGACCGACGGGAAGCGGATGCTCGCGGTGTTCGGCAGTCGGTCGGCGCCTTCCCCGTTCACACCGAGATTCGGAATCGCGGCCTTTAGCCTCGAAAGCAGATGGTCGCGCAGCTCGGCGAGACGCGCGGTCTTCGCCTCGATGCTGCTGCAGGCGATCTCGCAGGCGACCCCGAGCCCGACGATGCTGGCCACGTTCTCGGTGCCGGGTCTCAGCCCTCGCTCGTGACTCGCGCCCAAGAGCAGCGGCCGGAGCGGAGTGCCGGTGCGAACGAAGAGCGCGCCGACGCCTTTCGGGGCGTTCAGCTTATGGCCGGCGATCGTGAGCAGATCGACGCCCAGCTCCCGGACGTCAACCCGCACCTTGCCGACGGACTGCGCGGCATCGGTGTGAACGAGCGCGCCGCACGCATGGGCAGCGGCGGCGATCTCGCGGATCGGCTGCATCGTGCCCGTCTCGTTGTTCGAGTGCATCACGGTCACGAGCGCCGTCCGTTCGCCGAGGCGCTCGACGAGAGGCCCGAGACGGACGCGGGCATCGCGATCGACCTCCGCCCAGTCCACACGCCACCCCCGCCGTTCGAGGTCCCGACACGGGTTCGTCGTCGCGGGATGCTCGATCACCGACGAGATGCAGTGATTACGGTCCGCCAGCGCCTCTGCGACGCCCCGAATGGCAAGGTTGTTCGCCTCCGTACCACCCGACGTGAAGAGGATCTCGTCCGGCATGCAGCCGATCAGAGCAGCCACGCGAGCACGCGCCTCGTCGACCGCTTCGCGCGCGCGGCGACCCCATGGATGGCTGCTCGAAGGGTTACCGAACTCCGTCGCGAGGAAAGGAAGCATCGCGTCGACGACCTCCGGAAGGAGCGGAGTCGTCGCGTTGTGATCGAGGTAGATCGGGCGGTCGTCGTCAGGCATGGCTGCTTTGGTGCGATGTGGAAGGGATGGTGTCTTTCTTGCGCCGAAGCGTCTCCGTCATTCGCAGTGCGACCACGACGCCGGAAGCAAACGTGATCGCCGCGACGATCCACACGGCAGGAATGAGCCCCAGCAGGTCGGCGGCGGCTCCGGCGATGAGGGCTCCGATCGCGTAGCCCAGGTCACGCCAGAGCCGATAGACGCCGACCGCTGACGCGCGCCATGCGGGATGAGCGACGTCGCCGATGGCCGCAAGCAACGTCGGGTACACCATCGCGGTTCCGAGGCCGAGCAGCGCCGCGCCGGCGGCGAAGCTGGAGAATCCGGTCGACGACGCCGTCATCGCGATGCCGATGCCCTGAATCCACATGCCGCCGGCAATCAGCCACTTCCGTCCGAGCTTGTCGGAGAGCGCTCCCGTGAAGAGCTGGCCCATCCCCCACACCGCGGGATAAATCGCCGCGAGCCACCCAATCCGCTGCAGCTCGAGGCCGGACGCCGCGAACACGACAGGGAACAGCCCCCACGCCATGCCGTCATTCAAGTTGTTCACCAGTCCGGCCTGCGTCACCGAGGATAGGTTGGGGTCCCGCCAGGTCGTGCGCGCGAAGATCTCCGCATTCGAGGGGAGTGGCTCCGACGACGTTGCCGTCGACAGTTCCATTGCGACGTGATGCCGGGTCTCACGGACGAAGACGAGCGACAGGAACAGGCCGATGACGGCGAAAGCGATGCCGAGATAGAACGGCTGCGGGCGCAGCCCATAGGCCGAAGCGACATATCCCGTCGCGAGGGCGGAGCTCGCCACTGCGAAGTAGCCAGCAAACTCGTTGAGGCCCATCGCGAGGCCGCGGTTCTTCGGACCCGAGAGGTCGACCTTCATGATGACGGTCGTGGACCACGTGAGGCCCTGGCTCACGCCCAGGAGCACGTTCGCCGCGAGCACCCAACCCCAGCTCGGGGCCCACATCAGGACGAGCGGCACGGGAAGAGCGACGAGCCAGCCGCCGACGAGGACCAGCTTTCGGCCCACGCGGTCGGAGAGTCGTCCGGCGACGTAGTTCGTCAGGGCCTTCGTTACGCCAAACACGACGATGAAGGAGAAGATCGCCGCCCGCGCCGCGAGGTGGAAGTCCCGTTCCGCGATCGCCGGAAGGATGGTCCGCTCCATCCCGACCATCCCGCCCACGAAGGCATTGACGACGACCAAGAGGCAGAACTGAGCCCAGTTGGCCCGGAGCCCGAGGCGCACATCGGACGATGGCATGTCAGCCCAGGGCCGCCCGGAGATCGGCCCAGAAGCCGGGAGATCGCTCGGTCGTCATCCGGCTCCTCTGTTCACGCTCAGCATTCTGGTCATCTCGAGCGAAGATCATCGCGATTCCTCCGTCGTCGACGTTTCGAGGGGCAACCCGCGCGAGCGCCAATCGACGACGCCGTCCTCGATGCGTGCGGCCTTGTAGCCGCGCGCCCGAAGGAGCTTCACCGCCTCGACGGCGTAGACGCAGTACGGTCCACGGCAGTACGCGACGATCTCTCGGTTCTTCGGGAGCTCCGACACGCGTCGTTTCAGCTCGTTGTGCGGGATCGAGACCGCGCCCGCGATGTGACCAGCCTCGTACTCGAGGGCTGGGCGCACATCGAGGACAACGACCTCTCCTCGCCGCGCACGGCGCAGGAGCTCCTTGCCGTCGACCTTCTGGATGTCATCCTGGGTCTCGAAGAACTGCTTCTTGATGCGGTCCATCTCGGCAAGCCGTGCCTCGGCGAGACGGCGGACGCCGATGAAGAGATCGCCCACGGCCGGCGACGCGAGCCGATACGTGACGTAGAGCCCGGCCTTCTCAGCCTCGACGAGCCCTGCCGCTCGCAGCACTTGGAGATGTTGGGAGGTGTTGGCGATGGACATGCCCGTCTGATCCGCCATCCCCTCGACGGTGCGCGGAGCCTGACCGAGGAGGTCGAGAAGCTCAAGGCGGCGCGGCGCAGCGATGGCTTTTCCGACCCGAGCAAGCTGTTCGTAGAGCGCGTTCTTGTGCGATCTGTCAACCATTCGAGCAATCACTTGATTACTCCGAGGCGACGCTTGCGGTCAAGTCCCGCCGAGCACGAGGGAAAGGTGAGGGCGCCGTCGTCGACGACTCTGTCGGCGAGGAAGGCCGAAGGGATCGAATAGTGCGGCCGTGGGTCGGGCGCCGATCTTCCGATCGGCGCGCCGCGTATGTATCGCGCCCACCGTCGGCACGATGAACTCTGCGTTGGACGGCGCGCGAACACGTGCGGGCGCGACCGCGACTGCGTTAAACGTACGCGCGCACGGAAACGCCCGCGCGCGCGGGGGACCCGCGCAAGAGCGCTCGCGCTCGGGGATGGCTCGCGGCCCAGACGAGGCCGGTTCAGCCTCATCGATCCTGCTGCATCCGCACGAGACGATAGCCGTCCGATGTGCGCATGACGGTGTCCCACCACTCGACGCCACGATAGCGATAGCGGAGCTGGACGCCCTGGACCCGGCCCTGCGTCAGGAGTTGCATCGCGCTCGCAAGCGACGTGTTGTCGTGGCTCTCGACGCGCGCGGGCCCGCGCTTCAGCACGACCTCGACCCGCTCACCGAGCGCGTCGACGTCCGTGAAGAGCTCCGCCAGCTTGTCACCGTCGAGGTCCGCGATCTGGAGTGGCGCGAGCGAGGGAGTTGGCTCGCTCACGTCGGCCTCTTCGTGTCGGGGCCGATCGGCTCGGCGTACGCGGGGACGGTCACGACGGCCGGAAGACCCGCCCGGATCGTGAAGCGCGGTATCTCGGCCGTCACCTCGCCAGCGCGGTCCCGCTCCTCGTAGAAGCCCACGAGCGAAGAGCGCGGAGGCCGGTCCGTGGATTCAAGAGGCGTCCCTGTGCTTCGTCGGAACGCGTCGAACAGCGTCCGTCGATCGATGCGGCGACCTTCGCTCATGGGTGGCGTGTCTCCTCGGGAGGTGAACCGACGATAGGAAGATCCGAGCCGCGCTGATCGAGCTTGGCCGACGGCGCGTGGCACTGCGTGCAGCTCTCCCGCCAGGGATGGGTCGAGCGCATACCCATGGCGCCCGCCACTCCGTGACAGCTGGCGCACGCGCTTCGCATCGTCGTCGTATGGGGGATGGTTGGCGGTGCGCCAGGCCAGGCGCGAGCCCCCTTGCCCGCCGCGGGCTCGCCGATGAAGGTGCTGGACGTAAGCGGAGCGGGGGCTGGACCAGGAGGACCTCCGGCCGCGACGTGGCACTGCGTACAGCTGTCGTGACGCTCGTGGCTCATCGCCGGAGCTCGCTTGCCTGCGACGATCGCCCCCTTCGCGTGGCATGCGAGGCACTCGAACGTGCTCCGTCCCTCGACCGCATGCGGGATCGTCGGGGGCGCGCCGTCGTAGGCGCGGAGAGCGCTCCGCCTCGCGAGCACCTCGGCGCGCTGCTCTTCGCTCTGCGGCGGAACCTCGGCGAGAGGGGAAGGGAGGCCTTCACCGAGGCGGTCGATCGCCCCGCCGTAGATCGCCGCATTGGGACCGCGACGTTCGGTGCGAAGCTGCGGGTAGCCCGGGGCCGGGGCCAACGCCGTCGTCTCCGCGGCGGCATGCGTTCGTCGCGGTCGCCGCTCCGCCGCGATCCCCGAGAAGAACCCCACGGTGGCCAGCATGATCCCCGCCGCACCAAGGACGTGCACGAAGCGCCTCGATGCGAGGAGCGGCGCGCTGGGAGGGGGCAGGAGCGACCTCCTGGAGAGAGGAGGATCGTCGAAGCTCGGCCCGAGCGGGGGTTCGTCGTCGTCCAGGCTCACGGTGTCCCCTGGGCGGGGGCGCGTTTGCGGACGCGCGCTGCGCACTTCTTGTAGTCGGGTTGCTTCGAGAAGGGATCGTGGGCGTCGAGCGTCAGCTCGTTGATCATCATGCGCTCGTCGAAGAAGGGCACGAAGAGGCTCCCCTCGGGGGGGCTTCCCCGCCCGTCGATCCATACCGGGAGATCGAGCTTGCCGCGGCGCGTCTCGAGCGTCACCAGCTCCCCGTCGCGGATCCCGAGGCGCTGTGCATCGACGCGGTTCACCTCGACGTAGGCCTGCGGCATCGCCCGCTGGAGCTGTGGGATCCGCATCGTCATCGTCCCGGTGTGCCAGTGCTCGAGCACGCGTCCGGTGCAGAGCCAGAACGGGTATTCGCCGTCGGGTCCCTCGGGCGGCGGCTCGTAGGGGTGAAACCAGATCTGGGCGCGATCGTCCTTCGTGAAGGACTGGTAGAACTGCTGGCCCTTTCCCTTCTGCACATACGGATCGTCGTGCTCGGAGAAGCGAAAGCGCGTCTCACGCCAGGTGCCGTCGGGCTGCTTCACCACCGGCCACCGGAGCCCACGTGCTTTCACGTATTCCGAATAGGGCGCCAGGTCCTTCTTGTGGTGA
Organism: Labilithrix sp.; assembly: GCA_046351255.1. Classification (GTDB taxonomy): domain Bacteria; phylum Myxococcota_A; class Polyangia; order Polyangiales; family Polyangiaceae; genus Labilithrix. The sequence goes on along the minus strand of JAXLYU010000012.1, from coordinate 388,771 downwards.
GTCGAGAAGCGCCTGTACTCATCGAAGAGCACCTCGTCCACGTTCACATCGGAGAAGCGCTTGTAATCCCAGAACGGGAGGTCCTTTCCCGCCTTCTCCATGTGGAAGAGAAAGCGTCCATCCTTGTCCTTCATCGTGGGCAAGCCGAGATCGAAGAGCCGCCGCGCGACGGCGAGGATCTGCCAGAGATCCGGGCGGGCCTCGCCTGGCGGTTCCACCATCTTGAACCACTGCTGCGTGCGACGCTCCGAGTTGCCAAACATTCCGTTCTTCTCGACCCACAGGGCCGAAGGCAAGACGAGATCGGCGGCGCGTGTCGTTGCGTTCGGGTAGACGTCCGATGCGATCAGGAACTTGCCGTCGATCCTGCGGCTCGGCTCGAAGAGCGCGTGAACGTTGGGCAGTGACTGCCCAGGGTTGGTCGTCTGTACCCAGACCGTGTCGATGTCACCGCCGCTCTCCTTGGGCGTCGAGAAGCGCTTCCACATCTCGAGCGTGTGATAGCCGATCTTGTCGGAGACCCGTCCGTCCGGGACGTTCCATACGTGCTCCGCCTCCTTGCGATCGTCGGGGTTCGCGATCGCGAGGCCACCGGGTAGGAGGTGGCACAGCGTTCCAACCTCGCGAACGGTGCCGCACGCGGATGGTTGTCCAGTGAGGCTCGTGGGCGCGTCGCCTGGCTTGCCAAAGTGCCCGCTGAGGAGATGAATGCCATGCACGAGCGCGTTGATCGCCGTCCCACGCGTGTGCTGGTTGAAGCCCATGCACCAGAGGCTCGTGATCCGGGTGTCGCGCTGCCCGAACAGCCCGGCGAGGTAACGGATGTCCTTCGCCGCGACGCCCGAGATTTGCTCGACCTTCTCCGGCGTGTACTCGGCGATGAGCTTCTTGTACTCGTCGAAGCTCACGGCCCGTCCCTGCAGCGTCTTCTTCTCGTCCGGCGCGCGAAAGGAGCAGTGCTTGTCGACGAAGGTCTTGTCGAACGTGCCGGTGGCGACGAGCACGTTCGCGATGCCCGCGGCGATCGCGAGGTCGGTGTGAGGCTTGAAGAGAATCGACCGATCCGCGAACTGGCTCGTTCGCGTGCGCCTCGTGTTCAGATCGATGATCGTGATCTTGTCGCCGCGCGTCCGGCGATCGATGACACGCGAGAAGAGGACGGGGTGCATCTCGGCGGGGTTGTTGCCCCACGTGATGAGCACGTTGCATGCGTCGAGGTCGTCGTAGCAGCCGGCGGGCTCGTCGACCCCGTACGTGGCCATGAAACCGGTGACCGCCGACGACATGCAGAGTCGAGCGTTGCTCTCGATCTGGTTCGTTCCGAGCCCCGCCTTTACAGCTTCAGCGCCGCGTAGCCCTCGGGATGGTCCACTGTCCGCTTCCGTAGAACGCAGAAGCCCGCGGGGTTCGCCATCACTCGTCGGGCGATGACGTCGATCGCCTGCTCACGAGATCGGTTCGAGCTTCCCGTTCTTGCGCAGGAGCGGTTGGCGCAGTCGGTCCGCGCCGTAGAGGGCGAGACCCACGTGGTAGCCCTTCACGCAGAGCAGGCCCTTGTTCACCTCGGCCTTCTGGTCTCCCTGAATCGCGACGACCTTACCCCCGCGCGTGCCGACCTGGACGTGACACCCCGTGCCGCAGAATCTGCATGGCGCCTTGTCCCAGCGGATGCCGTCGTCGGCTCCTGCGCCGGTCGCGCCCGGCGCAGCGATCGCGAGCGTCTCCCTCCCTCCGAGGGCCAGGCGCGAGGCGGCGGAGGCGGCCGCGAGCATCGCCGCCCGGCGAAGAAATTCACGGCGGTCCATCACGCCTCCCCGTCCGCCGCGAAGTCGATCCGCACGACGTCGACGCTGAGCACTCCGGGGGTCGCAAGGAGGGACTCGCAGAGCTCCGCCCCCTCGCTCGCGGTCTGCGTGTCGACGACGACGGGCACGTACGCCCCGACCGGCTCGCCAAGCTCGATCCGCCGTTCGCCGAGCATGCGCGCGAGCGCTTCTCTCCGCAGCCCCACGCGCGGATCCAGGGTCACGACGACAGAAGCGATGGGCATGTGGCTGCTGCCGCGAGCATTCTGCGTGCCACGCACAAGGGCCGTCTCCGCGGGCGCGCGAGGGCGCGGGACCTGCGCGCGGACGCGGATCTTGCGCGTCGAGCATCGACGGCGCGAGGGCAGATGCGCGATGCACCGGTCGGCGTACCCCTTGCACACGCCGGCTCGACGTGAGGCTCCTCCTCGTCTCCCTCTTCGCGACAAGCGCATGTGCGAAGCCGTTCGTGCCCAGCGAGGACGTGGACGCAGGAGAGAGGACCCACGCAGTGGAGATCCACGCCTCCCCAAAGCTCACGTCAATCGAGAGCTCGATGGTCGACGGGCTCGGACGTCCGGTGCGCGTGGCGTGCGTCACCTGTCACGGCGTACGCGACGCTGGGCCAGGGTTCCCGGAGAGCGCGAGCTCGCTCCAGGCATTTCATGCGGGGCTCACTGTCCAGCACGGAGCCCTTGCGTGCGGTGCTTGCCACGCGGCACGTGTCGGCGGGACGCCGATGCTGCACCTGGCCGACGGGACGGAGGTGGGGACCGCCGACGCGATGCGCCTCTGCGCGCAATGCCATGGCCCCAAGTACCAGGACTACCTCCACGGCAGTCATGGCGGCATGAACGGATACTGGGACCTGTCGCGGGGTCCGCGCCTCCGCAACCACTGCGTCGACTGCCACGATCCACACGTCCCGAAGTTCCAACCCTCCCGGCCGGTGCTGCCGCCGAAAGACCGCTTCATGAATTCACCGGAAGACGCAGGCCCTCATGGATAAGGCCAAGCGCCGGACGCTCAAGGTCCTCGGCGGTACGCTCGGGGCGGCCGCTTTCGCGTATGCGATGGAGCCCCTCCGCGCGTGGGCCAAGGATCTCACGCTCGGGCAGTTCCTCCAGAAGCACTACAAGGAGCTCTCGACGTCGGAGCTCGCTGTCGTGCTGCAAAAGCTCGAAGAGGATGCGAAGGCGAAGTACGGGCGCGAAGTCCACATCGACGACGTGCGTCCAACGCCGGGCGTGGAGTTCGGGTACGCGCTCAACCTGAGCGTCTGCATCGGCTGCCGGAAGTGCGCCGAGGCCTGCCACGTCGAGAACAACCACGATCGCGCGACGAACAACTCGTACATCCGTGTCCTCGAGATGGAGCAGGGCAGCTTCGATCTCGAGAAGGGCACGGCGAGCTACGACCACGCGGTCCCGTCGCCCGGGAAGTACTACCTGCCGGTCCAATGCCAGCAGTGCGACAACGCTCCGTGCGTGACGGTCTGCCCCGTCCAGGCGACGTGGAAGGAGGACGACGGGATCGTCGTCGTTGATTACAACTGGTGCATCGGCTGTCGCTACTGCGAGGCCGCCTGTCCGTACCACGCGCGTCGCTTCAACTGGACGAAGCCCGAGATCCCGCCCGACGAGATCAACCCGAACCAGGCCTATCTCTCGAATCGAGTGAGGCCGCAGGGCGTCGTCGAGAAGTGCACGTTCTGCTTGCATCGCACGCGGCGCGGTCAGCTTCCGGCGTGCCTCGAGGCGTGCCCGACCGGAGCTCGTGTCTTCGGCAACCTCCTCGATCCGGAGAGCGAGATCCGCTGGGTGCTGGCCAACAAGCGCGTCTACGTCCTGAAGGAGGAGCTCGGGACGCGCCCGCGCTTCTTCTACTACTTCGACAACTGACGCCAGCGCGATGAGCCACTCCCTCCCGCCGCCAAGCCGTCCCCGTGACCGCCCCAGCGCGGTGCTCAGCTACCCGCGGTTCCTCTGGAGCATGTGGCGCCTCGCCTTCCAGGGCAGCTTCACCTACTACGCCGGGATGACCGCGCTCAGCGCGGTCGTCCTCGTCGGGCTCAATGCCTGGGCGCACCAGCTCGCGGACGGCATGATCCGCACCAACATGACCGACCACGTGTCATGGGGCCTCTACATAGCGAACTTCACGTTCACGGTCGGCCTCGCGGCGGGCGCGGTCATGATGGTGATCCCTGCCTATCTCTACGACGACGACGAGATGCACGACGTGGTGATCATCGGCGAGCTGCTCGCCATCGCCGCGATCGTCGTGTGCGTCGGATTCATCGTCGTGGACATGGGCCGGCCCGATCGGATGTGGCACGTCCTGCCCGGAGTTGGGCGACTCAACTGGCCCGTCTCGATGCTCAGCTGGGACGTGATCGTCCTCAACGGGTACCTGCTCCTGAACCTCCACATCAGCGGGTACCTCGTCTACATGAAGTACCTCGGCCGGCGCCCGCACAAGCGCTGGTACCTACCCTTCGTCTTCCTCTCCATCGGATGGGCGATCTCCATCCACAGCGTGACGGCGTTCCTCTACGCAGGGTTGGGAGGAAGACCGTTCTGGAACTCCGCGCTCCTCGCGCCGCGCTTCATCGTCTCGGCGTTCATCACCGGGCCGGCGTTCGTCATCGTGCTTCTCCATGGCATCAAGCGCTTCTCGCGGACCTTCCACGTCGCGTCCGGTCCGATCGATCTCCTCGCTCGGGTCCTCCGGATCACGATCCTGGTGAACTTGTTCATGTTCGGCTCGGAGGTCTTCACCGAGCTCTACTCCGGCGGCTCCCACCACGCCTCTGCTCGCTACCTGTTCTTCGGGCTTCACGGTCATCACACGCTCGTTCCGTGGATCTGGACCGGGGTCGCGCTCAACCTGACGTCGGCCGTCCTGATTCACTTGCCGCAGAGCCGCGCGAGTCGCCCCGTGCTCCTCGCCGCGTGTGCCGCGGCCTTCGGCGGCGTGTGGATCGAGAAGGGAATGGGGCTCATCATCCCGGGCTTCATCCCGAGCACGCTTCACGAGATCGTCGAGTACTCGCCCAGCCTGACTGAGTGGAAGGTGTCGGCGGGCATCTTCGCCGCCGGCGCGATGGTGCTGACCATCCTGCTCAAGATCACGCTTCCCGTGTTCTCGGGTCAGGCCTCTGTGGCCCGCGCCTCACTCACGAGTCTACCGCCGAGTCCACCGTCTTCACGGAGGTCGAGCTAGCCCGATGTCTGCCTTCCGACGACGAGCGCTGCCGCTCGCGCTGGTCATGGCTGTGCGCGCGTCGCTCGCTCACGCCGACGACACTCCGCCGCCACCGACCGCCGAGGTCCCCACGACCGTCGAGCCTCCCGCGACGCCGCCCGCGGCCGTGACCGAGGCACCTGCGGTTCCCACTGCGCGGGCGCCGACGCCTCCGCCCTATTCGGTGCCGTGGCAGCTTCGGCCCATCGTCGCACCGACCGTGCTCCGCTTCGACACCTCCGCCGCGTTCTACGAGGACGCGCGCGGGCGTGGCGGCGCGACCATCGCCTCACTGCTCACGGCATCGTATCGGATCCCGGGTACGGGGCCGGCGAGCGCGGGCCTCGCACCCCTCGTGCGCGTGGCGTTCGTGACGGACGATCCGGCTCCAGGCAACCAGAAGCGCGGAGGCGCGACGTTCGTGAACCCGCTCGTCGGCGCGGCTTATGCGATCAAGCTCGACGGCGGCTTCCGACTCAACGCGTTCCTCGGCGCCACCATCCCGGTGGGGGGTGGAGGTGGGGACGCGCCCTTCGCCGGATCGGTGAACAGTCGCGTCAAGGGGCTGAACGCGCGGGCTCAGCTCGACAACGCCCTCTTCGCCACGAACGACTTCACGCTCGTTCCGGGATTCGGAGTCGCCTACGTGAAGCACGGGGTGACCCTCCAGGTGGAAGCGACGCTCCTCCACCTGATGCGGGTACGGGGCGAAGCGGTGCAGCCCGAGGCGAGCAAGACGAACATCACGACCGGCTTGCACGTGGGCTACTTCGTCCTTCCCGAGCTCTCGGTCGGGACCGAGCTTCGATACCAGCGCTGGCTGAACGCCCCCTTCGCGGTGGAGAAGGACAAGACGGACGCGACACGCGACACGTGGAGCATGGCGGTCGGTCCACGCGCGCACGTCAACCTGGGTGCGCTCCGCTTTCGCCCGGGTATCAGCTACCAGCGCGGCCTGGACAAGCCGCTCGCGGCCGCGACACCGAACTATCACATCGTCCAGGTCGACCTTCCGCTCTTCTTCTGAAGCGGCTGGATCGCCCGTGTCCACTGCCCGAAACGTTTGCGTTCTGCGCCGCGCCGCGCCCGCCCCGCCAGCGGGCGTGTCATGAACCTGGAATGCGCATTCCGTCCATCGCTCTCATCGTATCGATCGCCGGCGCGGCGTGCGGGAGCGGGTCGGCGGAGACCCTGCCGCCAGCTGGAGACGCGGCGACGGCGGCCGCGCCGAGGCCGCTGGCCACCCTCTGGGGTGCGCCTACGCTGGTCGACGAGAACCCCGATCCCGACATCGTCGAGGTGCACCTGAAGGCCGCCTCCGGACGCGCGGTCATCAACGGCAAAGAGGTCTCGCTCCTCACATACAACGGGACGTCGCCCGGACCGATCCTGCAAGCACGGCCGAGGCAGCGCGTCATCGTCCACTTCGAGAACGGCCTCGCCGAGCCGACCACCGTTCACTGGCATGGCCTTCGGATCCCCGACGCGATGGACGGCTCGCCGATGATTCAGGCGCCGATCCCTGCCGGCGGGACGTTCACGTACGACTTCCTGGTCCCCGACGCCGGCTCGTTCTGGTACCACCCTCACGTCAACACGCATGACCAGCTCGAACGCGGGCTCTACGGCGCCCTGATCGTGCAAGGCCGCGACGATCCCCTCTACGATCTTGAGCGGTCGCTCGTCCTCGACGACGTTCGCCTCGACGCGAGCGGCGCGATCGCGCCGCCGAGCGTGGAGGGACTCGACGGCCTCACCGGGCGCTGGGGTGACGTGTTCCTCACCAACGGCGCGATCGCGCAAGCCTCGACCGCGACGGCGCGCCGTGGCCAGGTGGAGCGCTGGCGCCTGCTCAACTCCGCCAACGCGCGCCTGATGGAGGTCCGGACCGAGGGAGCCGTGCGTGTCCGCCTGATCGCGACCGACGGCGGGCTCCTCCCCGCGCCGATCGACGTCCACGAGCCGCTGACGCTGGCGGTAGGTGGCCGGCTCGACCTCGAAGTGTCTTACGAGGCGGCTGGCGATGCGAAGCTCCTCGCCGCGAGCGGGAGCGAGACGCCCGTGACGATGCTCGCTGTGAAGGTCGAGGGCGGTCCGGATGCGCCACGCGCGATCCCGTGGCCTTCCGTGACGCCTGCGATCCCCGAGCGCGCCGCGACAGCGCGCTTCGACATGCTCTTCGATTTCGACACGTCCGGCGGAGGAGCGGCGTGGACCGTGAACGGCCAGGCTCACTGGATGGCCCCGATCCTCGCTGTCGACGCGGGGGCGACGGTGACGATGCGTCTCGCGAACGGGACCGGAGGCGTCGCGCACCCGTTTCACCTCCACGGGCAGTTCTTCCGCGTCCTCGACGACCCGAAGTGGCCGGGCGTGCGCGACACCGTGATGGTGCCCGCAATCGGGCCGATCACGATCGTGGCCTATCTCGACAACCCGGGTCGGTGGATGGCCCACTGCCACATCCTCGAGCACGTGGCCCTCGGGATGATGGCAGAAATCGAGGTCCGACCGCGCGCCGCCCCGACGACGGGGCCACGGTGATCGACGTCAACGCGTCGTCGGCACTCTCCAACCCTTGGGCCCGAAGGCCCCTCGACCTCGGACGTCGGTTCCACGCGATGAGCGGAGTAATTTGCAAGGTCACGCTCGGGTGCAGGCCGAACGCGACCGGCGTGGAGAGCGCGAGAGGGTCGAGAGTGTCGTGGTCATCGGCGTTCTCCTTCGATATCGGGCGTTGTGACGGTATTTTTGGCCCCTTCTCTCGCGGGAGCTCGAGCTTCTCCCAGGCCGTCATCCCACCGAGGAGGTTGTTGACGCGCTCGAACCCTTGCCGCAAGAGAATGCTCGTCGCGAGCTCGGCGCGGTGACCCACGCTGCACGTGACGGCGATGGGCCGCTTCTTGTCGAGCGGCGGTTTGATCGCGTCCACAGGCACAGCTCGCCCAGAAGTCGATGAAGACGATGCCGTCCTTCTGGATCTGCGCAGGAAAGGATTCGGTGGTCATGGCGATCGTGGTCATGAGGAGTCTCCTGCCCGTAGGAGCCGACCGCCATTGGATTGGGTTCCCTGATCGCGTATCGCGTCGCTTGAGACGTCAGCCGTCCCGAGCGCGAGGATCATCGAGCGAAGCCGCCCGACAGCAGGTACCCCATCAGCGCGCCGTAGAGCGTCGAGATGTACGGGTTCCCGGTGATCAAACACGCGCCGCTTCGGCAACCGACAAGGCGGTAGTAGCCAAAGCCGAGCATGGCGCCGACAAGGATGAAGAGAGCAGGGCGGAGTCCCATGGTGCGTCCTTTTGGAGTGCGGTCGGCGTCAGCCGTCACGACGGAAGGTCCGCGAGGACGCGCTCGAGTCGCGCGCCGACATCGCGCGCCAAGTCGGTCAGACCGCCGCCCTCACCGCTCGCGCCGAGCGTCTGCATCGGATCGACCGCACCGACGACAGCCTTGCCGTCGTCTCTCTCGTAAAGGACGCCGTTGCACGGCAGGAGCACGCCGACGCGCGGGTCTTTCTGCAGCGCAGCGTGCGCCAGCGAGGGGTTGCAGGCGCCGAAGATCCGGTACCGGCGAAAGTCGACGCCAAGCTTTGCCTTGAACGTCTCCTGCATGTCGATCTGCGTGATGATCCCGAAGCCCTCCTTCTTGAGCGCCTCGGGGAGACGCGAAAGCGCCTCCTCGTAGCTGATCGACAAGTCCTTCCAGGACCCCCGCGCGAGATCGATTGCCGTTGCCATGTTCATCACCTGTTCTTGAGAGCCGACGGAAGCCGGATTGGATTCGCACGACGCAGCTCTTGCGCACCGGCGCATCCAATGCGCCAGACGCTCGACCGCGCCGCCGATGCCCGAGGGCGAAGCGTGACGTGGCGTACTCCGTGCACCACCGAACGGAGGGTGATGGCGCGACGGGTTCTCATCGTGGGTGGCGTCGCCGGGGGTGCCTCGGCCGCGGCGAGGCTCAGGCGGCTCGACGAGAGCTCGGAAATCGTCCTGTTCGATCGCGGCCCTTACGTCTCGTTCGCCAACTGCGGGCTGCCCTATTACGTGGGCAACGTCATCTCCGACGAGCGGAAGCTGCTCGTGGCCACGCGTGAGACGTTTCGCGACCGCTTCAACATCGACGTGCGCAGCGAGCATGAGGCCCTGCGCATCGATCGGGCTGCGAAGACCATCCGCGTGCGCGACCTTCGCACCGGCGAGGAGCGCGACGAGGCTTACGACGCCCTGGTTCTGTCTCCCGGTGCTTCACCCATTCGCCCCGACGCGCCCGGCATCGATCTACCTGGCGTCTTCGTCGTACGAACGATCCCTGATTCACGCCGCATCCGTGCCTGGTTGAGCGAGAAGAGCTGCAAGGAAGCCGTGGTGGTGGGCGGCGGCTTCATCGGCCTCGAGATGGCCGAGAACCTCGTCGAGCGGGACCTATCGGTCACGGTCGTCGAGAAGCTGCCGCAGGTCATGCCGCCGCTTGACGCCGAGATGGCCGCGCCGCTCGCGGCCCACCTCCGCGGCAAGGGGGTGAAGCTCCGGCTCGGCGAGGGCCTGGCCGCCATCGAACATGACGGGGAGCGCCTCGTGGTCGTGACGGAGGGCGATCAGCGCATCGCCGCCGATCTGGTCGTGCTCTCGATCGGCGTGCGCCCCGAGGCGGAGCTGGCCCAGGCGGCCGGCCTCGTCATCGGAAGGCGCGGAGGCATCGCGGTCGATGACCGGATGCGCACGAGCGACCCAGCGATCTACGCTGTGGGCGACGCCATCGAGGTGCGCGACGTTGTCATCGGGCAGGAGGTCATCCTGCCCCTCGCGGGGCCCGCGAACCGCCAAGGGCGCATCGCGGCCGAGGCGATCGCCGGCCGCGCCGCACACTTCCGCGGCGTGCAGGGCACGGCGATCGTCGGCATCCTCGGGGTGACCGCGGGCACCACGGGCGCGAGCGAGAAGGGCCTGCGCCGCGCGGGCATCTCCGAATACGGCGTCGTCTACCTGCACCCCGGGCACCACGCGGGCTACTACCCCGGCGCCCACCCCATCCACATCAAGCTCATCTTCTCGCTGGGCGACGGACGCATCCTCGGGGCGCAGGCCGTGGGGGAAGAGGGCGTCGACAAGCGCCTCGACGTCATCGCGACGATGATCCAGATGCGCGGCAGCGTGCACGATCTGGCCGAGGCCGAGCTCTGCTACGCGCCGCAATATGGGTCGGCCAAGGACCCCGTGAACGTGGCTGGGATGATGGCTTGCAACGCGCTGCGCGGTGACATGCCGCTCGCGGACTGGGGTGCGCTCGGCTGCACGAAGCCCTACCTCCTCGACGTGCGCGAGCCCGAAGAGTTCGCGAAGGGCCACATGGAAGGGGCCACGAACCTGCCGCTCTCGCAGCTGCGGAAGCGCGAGGCGGAGGTGCCACGCGACCGCCAGGTGTGGGTCTACTGCGCCGCAGGACAGCGCGCGTACTTCGCGCAGAGGCTGTTGCGGCAGCGGGGAGTCGACGCGCTAAATCTCTCCGGGGGCTACACCACGTGGAAGGCGCTTCGCGACGCCGGCGAGGCTTGACCAACGCGCTCCGGTCAGTCGGCCGTCCTCCATCTCGTAGGTCGCGTCGAAGACGTCGAGCGAGCGGTGGTCGTGCGTCACGACGACCACCGCCGTTCCCTGCTCGTGCGCGACACGTCGAAGCAGCTCCATCACCGCGCGCCCTCGTTCTTTGTCGAGCGCCGCGGTCGGCTCGTCGGCGAGAATGAGCGACGGGCCGTTCGCCAGCGCACGAGCGATCGCGACACGCTGCTGCTCGCCGCCGCTGAGCGTGCTGGGATATGCGTCGGCGCGACGAAGGACGCCGAGGTACTCGAGCAGCTCTTCGGCGCGCGGCCGGGGCTCGTACCGCTCGCCGATCTCGCACGCGATCTCGACGTTTCGTCGGGCGTTCAGGAACGGGATCAGGTTCGCCTTCTGAAAGACGAAGCCGATGTGGGAGCGTCGGAGGCGGCCGACGTCGGCGACGGCCTCGCCGGTGTCGAGGACACGCTCGCCGTTCATCCAGAGATCGCCCTGGTCCGCGCGCGTGACGAGCCCGAGCACCTTGATGAGGGTCGACTTTCCGGAGCCGCTCGGCCCGAGGAGCGCGACGACCTCGCCGCTGCGCAGAACGAGATCGACGTCGCGGAGCGCCCACACTTCGGTGTCGCCGTCGCCGTAGCGCTTGTCGAGATGCTCGGCCCGAAGGGCTTCCATGGTCAGGACTCCAGCACGGGCCCCGGGTCGATGCGGAGCGCATAGGCGACGCCGGCGGCGCTCGCGAGCGTGCTCACGAAGAGGAGGAGGAGCCCGACACCGACGACGCTGGTCTCGGTGAGGACCACCCGCCGCGGAAAGTGCGGAAACGCCTCGCTCCCGATCGCGAGCGCGATGGCATAGCCGAGGATCGCCGTCGCCCATGCCTGCTCGAGCACGAGGGCGACGATGCGGCTCGCACGCGCCCCGAGGAGCTTGAGGACTGCGATATCGTGCGCCTTCTCGAGCGTGAGGTTGTAGAGCACCGCCGCAAGGAGGAGCGACGACGAGACGATAAGGATCGCCGCGAAGACGCCGAGCTGCATGCGCGCCTTGGCGACCATCCCTTGCAAGACAAGCTGCTCTTCTTCGGCGCGCGTCCAGACGGTGACGTCGCTCCAGCGGCCGAGTGATCGGCGAACCTCGTCGACGCGCGCAGGCGCAACACGCACCCGCACCGCCTGGATGGGCGGCGCGGCGATCGCTGGGAACCTCCAGCGGGGATCCACGGCGAGATCCTCGAGCGCAGGCTGCGCTCGGCCAAGGTCCGTGTCGCGGAGGCGCGTGAGTCGTCGCTCGCGCTCGGCGACCAGGGCGTCGGAAGAGTCGTCGGCGAGGATTCGCTGTGTGTCCGCAACGGTGGCGAACACCACCGCATCGCCACCCGACGCGAGGAGCTGCTTCGTCAGGCCGACAACGCGATAGTCGTCGCGACCCAGGTGCACGACCTCGCCGATGGCGACGCCGAGAGAAGCATCTGCGATGAGCTGGCCGTGCGCCTGGGTGAGTGGTTGACCCTGCGTGATGGCGAGGCCCTCACCATGCTCGTCCGGGAACGAGAGCCCGACGAGCGCGAATCGGAGCTGGCGGCTTCCGTGGTCTCGCTGGAGGACCTGCGTGGTGAACGCGCGCGCCGACATGACGCCCGGGACCGCGGCCACCCGGAGCTCGAGGGAAGGATCAAGGTGCGATGGGTCGGCGAACGGACCGCGCGTCCCACGCTGCACGACCCACAGGTCCGCATCCATCCGATCGAGCAGCACCGTCGCGTCGTCGACGAGGCCTTGGTAGATGCCAGCCATCGCGAGGACGACCGTGAAGAGCAATCCGACGACGGCGCTCGTCGCGGCGAACCGGCCGACGTGGTGGCGGATGTCGTGGAACGCGAGGTTCATGGGACTGCGCTCCATCGACGACCGACGGTGAGACCTTCGCCGGGAGTGAGGCCGTCGAGGGCGGTTTCCCCGGGCTGGATCCCTGAGGTCACCTCGACAAAGTTCCGGCCGACGGCGCCGACCTTCACGCCCGCGCGCTCGATGTGGCCCTCGTGATTGACGAACACGAATGCACCGCTCGCGTCGTTCCGAAGAAAGGAGAGCGGGAGGCGCGTCACGTTCGTGCGTCGTTCGATCGAGACGTGGACGTCGGCGCGATGTCCGATCGCTAGCGGTGTGGGGATCTGCGCGAGGAGAACGTCGACGAGCACCTCGTGCGTCTGTCGGTCGACCTCACGACCGACGCGGTCGACGCTTCCTTTGATTGGCTCGCCGGTCTCGCCGAGCAGCGTGATCTCGGCGGGCATTCCCTCGCGGAGCTCCGCGAGCATCGACTCGTCGATCGCGGCACGTGCCCAGAGTCGATCGACGGCGACGATCCGAAGCACGGTGCTGCCGGCGACGACGGTGTCGCCCGGATCCTTGAAGCGCCGGATGACGATGCCGTCGAATGGGCTGACGAGCACGGCTCGCGTGACGGTCGCGGTCTTCGACTCGGTCGCTCCGCTGGCGACGGCGATTTGCTTCTGGGCCTCGGTCTGCGCCGCGCGCACGCGATCGAGCTCCGCCTTGGCGAGCGAGAGTTGCTGCTCGGCCAGGTCGAGGTCGCGCGGGCTGACCGAGCCCGAGGCGGCGAGACTTCGAATGCGGGCTGCCTCCTGCTCGGCGAACGTCAGCGTCGCTTGCGCGCGACGCTCCTCGGCTGCGAGGCGGACCATCGCAGCCTTCGCGAGCGGAACACCTGAGGATGCAGCATGGACGTCGGCGTTCAATTGCTCGGGCGCGAGGTGCGCGACGACTTGGCCGAGCTTCACGCGATCGCCCTCGTCGACGAGGACATCGCTGATGCGCCCGACGAGATCGAACCCGAGTTGCACCTCGCGGCGGCTCTCGATGGTCGCGCGCCCGTACACCTCGCGCACCACATCGCCGCGCTCGACAACGCTCTGGCGGACGGGCACCGGGGCGACGAGTCGGTGACGCACGACGAGCGCGACGGCAAGCGCGAACGGCAAAATCTTGAGCCAGGCGAGGTATCGCCGGAGACGCTTGCGAGAGGGGGGAGCGGCTGTCTTTGTGCGCGGAGAGTTCACGCTCTTCGGTTGCTCGACCGCCTCCTGCGTCACGAAGCCCTCCGGCGCAGCATCTGCGTCGTCGTGCACGCTGTGCGCGGTTCTCGCAAGACGACGTGCTCTGGGCAGGGCATCTCTTCAAGTCTCGCAATGCGGGTGCCAAGGCGCCTGTCCCGTGCGGGCGGATTGCTGGTCAAACGCGTGAGCGGGGCGATGTCGGCCGCGCAAATTGCAAATGGCCTTGCGCTTTGACGTTTCACGGTCGACCTTCAGGCAGGCGTCTCGGAGCCACGAGCCGCGCGCGTTGGCGGCGCCGCGCTTGTCTTCGCCGCGGACTCCCAGTCGGCGAGCTTGCGGTAGAGCGTGCGCAGATCGATGCCGAGCGCCTGCGCGGCGCGCGTCTTGTTGCCGTTCAGCACAGACAAGACACGCGTGACATAGCGACGATGGAGCTCGGCGACGGTCACGATTTCTTCCTCGCGGTCAGCCGCGAAGGCGAACGTCGTGGGCCGATACTCGCGAATCTTTGGGGGCAGGTCGGACGCGCCGACCTCCTGCGATCCACACAGCGCGACGGCCCGCTCCATCGCGTTTTCGATCTCACGGACGTTCCCCGGCCACGGATATGCGACGAGCTCCTGGATCGCTTCCGCACTGAGCGTGTACGGCGGACGACCTTGCTGCGTCGCGAAGCGGTCGAGGAAGTGCCGTGCGAGGGCCGGAACGTCGGCGTCGCGCTCGCGCACGGCGGGTACGTCGATCCGCACGACGTTCAGGCGGTAGTAGAGATCCTCGCGGAATATCCCCTCGAAGACGTCGTCTTCGAGCACGCGGTTCGTCGCCGAGACGATCCGGGCGTCGTATGGGAATTCCTTGTTCGACCCAACAGGTCGAATCGTCCGCTCCTGGAGCGCACGAAGGAGCTTCGGCTGGACGTCCAGAGGGAGCTCGCCCACCTCGTCGAGGAAGAGCGTTCCGCCCGTGGCCGCGAGGAAGAGACCCTTCTTGTCGTCGCGCGCGTCGGTGAACGCTCCTCGCACGTGCCCGAACAGCTCGCTCTCGAGGAGGTTCGGCTGAATAGAGGCGCAATTCACCACGACCAACGGCCCCTCCGCGCGAGCGCTCTGTCGATGGATGGCGCGTGCGATGAGCTCCTTGCCGGTGCCCGTCTCGCCCTGGATGAGGACGCTCGCTTCGCTCGACGCGACGCGACGCGACGGACGAGGGCGAACACGCGACGCATCGCGGCGCTGCTCCCGAGGATCCCGTCCTCGGCGTCTCCCGAAGGCGAGACCACGCGAAGGCGTTCGAGCTCGCGTGTGAGCCGTCGACGCTCGATTGCGCGGCGTACGACGACGAGGAGCAGTTGTCCGTCCAGTGGCTTGGTGAGAAAGTCGGTTGCGCCTGCACGCATCGCGCGAATGGCCACGTCGACCTCGCCGTATCCAGTGAAGACGACGACCGGGATGTCGGGCCTCGCGCCGATGACGCGCTCGCACAGCTCGATGCCGTCCATCCCGGGCATCGTGAGGTCCGTGAGCACGGCATCGAAGCGTTCGTCGACGATCCGATCGAGGCCAAACCGGGGTTCGTGGACCGAGACGACATCGATCCCCGCTCGGCCGAGGACGAGCGCGATCAGCTCGCACGCCTCCGGCTCATCATCAATAACCAGCACGCGCGCCATCGTTGCCGACAGTGCATCGCTCGTACCCAGCTATCGACCGTCCCTTCGAGCGTGACGATTACCGTCGTGCACGAGGACGCCGATCGAAGTCTCCTTCACGCGCAGGTCCCAGCGCAGCTCGTTCAATACGTCGACCTGAATCTTGAGTCGGTCTTCTTCATCATGACGTGACCTCCTTTCGACCGCCGCGGCTGCAATCCGGGAGCGAGCGCAAGACGCGCGTTCGGTGCACGCCTTGCGTGGTTCACCCAGAGCTCGCGGCTCATCCGCGGCGTGCACCGTCGCTCGCGTACTGGCTGGCATCACCCGCGCTCGTCAGCGAGGCGGGGGCGGGGACGGGTAGGATCGCGATTTTCGTGCATGGCACCCCCCATGCATCGACCCGTGGACGTGGAACAGCCCTCGCCGAAGAACGAGAGCGTCGCCGCGGAGCTCCGGCGGTTTGTTCGCTTCACCGCGGACGATGGGCGGCGGATCGGCGCGTTTGGGCCGCGGGCGGCGCCGGCGTTCGAGCGGCTCGCGACGCAGTTCTACGCGCTTGCCGTCTTGACGGACGCAGAGCAGATCGGGCGGCTGGAGCGCGCTCTTGTGAGCTGGCTCGAAGGACTGTTCGCCGGCACCTACGATGACGCGCACTTCGAGCGCACCGAGCGGATTGGAGACGCCCACGTGCAGGTCGGGCTTCCCCAGCGCTATGTCATCGGCGCGATGGCGGTGCTGCGCGCCTCCCTCGGCTCGGTGATCGACGGGCACGGTAGCGGGCTCCACGCCGCGCTCGCTCGCCTCCTCGACGTCGAGCTCGGCGTGATGCTCGAGAGCTACGTGGCCTTTGCCGCCGCGCGGGTCGACCAGGCGATTCAGGTCGCGGCGAGCAAGGTCGCGCCAGTCGTGGCGGTCGACCTCGCGCCGATGCTGGTCGTCGGGCTCGACGCTGCCGCGAATGTGGTCTTCCTCAATCGGGTGGCCGAGCGCATGACGGGCTACGCGCGCGACGAGGCGCTCGGACGCCCGTTCGTCGAGCTCCTCGTGCTGGATGAGGACCGCGTCACGGTAGCGCCCGCCCTCGGTGTCGACGGAGGCTTCGAGTCGTCCCTCCGGACGTGCGCCGGACAGGTGCGCACCATGCGCTGGCAGGTCGCTCGTGGTGAAGGGACCACGTTCGCCTTCGGCCTTGACGTCACCGACGAGCGCGACCAGCGCGAGCAGAGCCAGCAGAGCCAGCGCCTCGCCGCGGCGGGCATCCTCGTCGCAGGCCTGGCGCACGAGATCCGGAATCCGCTCAACGGCGCCGGGCTCCACCTCGCCATCCTCGAGCGATCTCTCGCGAGCGAGGGGTCGGCAGAGAAGCTCGATACGGTGCGGATCGTCAGCACGGAGCTCCGCCGGCTCGCGAGCCTCGTGACGGACTTCCTCGACTTCGCGCGCCCCAAGCCGCTCGCCGTCATTTCGCTGAACGCGCAGGCCCTGTGCGCACGGGCGATCGCGCGCGTCAGCGCCGCCGCGGCCGCCGCCGGCGTGACCGTCGAGACCGATCTCCCGCCGCAGGATCTCGTTTTCGACGCCGACCGCGCGCATCTCGAGCACGTGCTCGTCCACCTCCTCGAGAACGGGATCGACGCGGTCGGCCAAGCGGGGAGGGTCGTGCTGCGCGCGCGTCGTGAGCCGCGCTATGCGTGTATCGAGGTCGAGGACAACGGGCCGGGTCTGCCGGATCGGAAGGCGCCGATCTTCGACCCATTCTATTCGACGAAGATCGACGGGACGGGCCTCGGGCTGGCGATCGCGTATCGCATCGTCTCCAACCACGACGGTCATCTCGACTTCGACAGCCGTCCGGGCTGCACCCGATTTCGTGTCCGACTACCGCACGTTGCTCATCGAAGCGCTGCGATCGCCGTCGGGTGAAGACACGCGGCCGGGGCTGCTGCGGCGCGACTCGCGCCGGCGATGCGGCAGATGCATGGCCAGGTCGCGCGGTCGTGGACGATGGCCCAGCTCGCGAAGACGGCGGCGCTCTCGCGCTCGGCGTTCTTCGAGCGCTTCACGCGCACCGTGGGTCTGCCGCCGATGGAGTATCTGCTCGCGTGGCGCATGGCTGCCGCGAAGGATCTCTTGCGCCGCCAGGACGTCGGGCTCGCCGAAGTCGCCGAACGCGTCGGCTACGGGTGAGCGAGCACCTTCAGCACCGCGTTCAGCCGGCACGCGGGCCAGCCTCCGGGTCGGTTTGCAAGAAAGAGCGAAGGTAGGCGAGCGGGACCATCTACGTCCGCGGTTTCGTTTCTTGGGCCATTCGTGGGCAGATTCCCGAGAGAAGCGCTGCACGAGGTCGTCGTCGAACCACCATCGATCGCCCGCGATCATCCGCTGTCGTCGCACGCCTTCCGGTGTCCCTTTGAGAACGAGGGCGGGAGGCATCTTGTCGAGCGCGCTACTTGCGCGATTTCGTTCGCGGCGGACGTCCACCCGTTGCTTGCTCCGCTCGAATCAATGCGAGCTGCACGACACCGCCGTGATCTCCAGGCGGCGACTGGTAGTCGGGCACGTCGATGCCGGTAACGTCGAGGAAAGTCTCGGCGGTCCACCGCAGCATCTTGCAGACGTCGAGGGCGGTGGCTCCCAGGTGTTTCTCGAGCTGCTCGAGCGAGAGGCGGATGATCTCCGGGTGCTCCTCGACGAGCTCGTCGGGCTCGCCTCGGAGCCAGCCCTGAGCCGCCATGTACTTGTAGCCTCGCTGATACGTCGCTGGATCGATCAGGCGAAGATCGTAGGCTCGCCGCACGATCGCGGCGACGCTCGCGCCCCAGCGCTTCTTCAGACGGAACAGCACTGGCCAATCCAGCCTTGCCTTACGCGGGAATTCGCGCGCAAAGCCGGCTCGCGGCATGAGGAACGCGCTGCCGAACTGATCGGCCTGCGCCTCCGAGTCGGCGTCGCCCGTGATTCGGCCGCCATGCATCACAAGGTGCCCGGTCTCGTGCGAAAGGTCGAAGCGCGTTCGCGACGGACTGCCCTTGTCGGTATTGAGGACAATCACGCTTCGTTTGCCCGAGCGCGAGAACGCATCGATCTTAGTCGACGAGCCTTCGAAACGCGTGACGACGACGCCTGCGCGCTCGACGGCCCGCGTCAGATTTTTGATCGGCACATCCTTACCGAGCCCCCACCGGTCACGGCAGCTCTCAGCCGCGCGCTCGACGTCCTCGCGCGTTTCGACGCGAATGCTGGGGACGGTGTCCTCGGGAAGCGACAACGCTTCGTCCACGTACGCGACGAGCATGGCGAAGAGAGTCCCATGCGCGAGCACTCGCGTTCGGACGGAGACCGGCGTCGCGGCACGGCGACGAAAATGACAATCCTCGTCGCGAAACTCCTCGACCGGAGCGCCGAAGAAAAAGCTCGGCTCAAAGCCGCAGACGTGCGCTAGCGCGTCGACGAGCACGTCGGTCGGCACCTTATGGCCGGCTTCGAGATAGCCGACGTATTGGTGGGTAACGGCCACCAATTCGCCGAGCTCTGCTTGTGTTAGCCCCTTGAAGGCTCTCGCGAGGCGCAGCCGCGAGCCTGAAAACTCGCTACGAGCCGCCATCCTCGTCTCCGTCATTGCCGGAGGTCTCAGTCTTCACCTTCCGCGCGCCGACACTCGGGGGCGGCAGGTCGACGCCGTCGCGCGCGGGCTTCCCCGCGGCGGTGACCACGGTGACGGCGCTCTCCGTCGGAATGAACCACGTGTCGCGAAGTTCGCCCGCGCGGTTGGTCTGCAACACCGCGATGCGCGCGACCGAGCCGTCTTCGTGCGTTTCGATCGCCATGAGCCAGAACCAACCTTCGGCCTCGGCGGCATGCTCCTCGTGGAGGAAGGTGAGCTTGCCTTGCATGATCGCCTGCTCGAGCCCGCGACGCAGGGAACGGTCGCTCGGGTGCTCGGCATCTCCCTTGTAGAACTTGATCGGCTCGCCACCGATGAGGATCGTGCACGCGAGGCCCTGCATCTCCACGCGCAGCCAATCGTGATCGCCCGACGTTTCGAGCACGCCAAGCGCCGCGATGGTGCGCGCGTAGCAGACACAGCCGAACGTCCAGGCGTTATCGCCCTTCTCCGGCTGGTGAACGTCGAGAGCATCGCGACGGACACGGGTGATCGTGTCCGCGATCAGCTGAAGCCGTTCGGTGGTGAAGGACGGAGTGACTTCCGAGGGGTGACGCGACATCGAAAAATAGAGTAGAGCACAAAACGGAAAAGTCGAAGGAAAATGCAACCTGAGTCTAAACGAGCAACCCGCTTGACACTCGGCAACCATGAAACGTCGCGATAATGCAGGACTTGCGCGTCGGGGCCGGGTGTTGCGCGGCACCGACTTTGCTCATCGATCGCCGGATCGGAGCTTCGCGTTCAAGGAGACGCCGGGCTCGAGTTCGTCGTTTCACACGCGGCGAGCGGCGATCCCGCGTCCTCTCCATGGGATTGCGGGCTCGGGGACCGAGGAGCGAGCGCGCAGGTGCTCCGCGATCGCCGCTTGGATGCGGTCGTACTCACGGATCCACGCTTCGAGCTCCTTCGGATCGTCCGCGGTGGACGCGTCCTTTGCGTTCAAGCGCTCGAGGGCGGCGATGAGCTCCGGCGGCACACCGTCGAAGACGCGATCATCGCCACGAGCGCCGATGGACGCGCCCGCGGTACCCGACTTGAAGGCCGCGACGGGCGCCATCTGCGGTGCCGAGGCGGCGGGGCCGGCAGGAGTGGCCGCGCCGCCGACGGAAGCCGCTTCTGAACGCCCGTATGGCGCGGCCGTCCGCGGCCCTCGTCCCGATTCTGAGGCACGCGCGCGCGCGTGCGCCACGCCGAACGGCCTCATCTCCGATGGGAGCGGCCGCGCCGCTCCGCCGTTCCGCGCCTGCTCGTACATCGACCGCTCGAGCTGACGCCCGACGTCGTCGGCGGCGTGCTGCTGGTCGGTGCGAGCGTGCTCGACGGACGTCGCCAAGTCGTTCGTCACCAACGGGTGGGGCGCGCCGGTCGTAGGCCGCGTTCCGTCGTCAGATTGGGCGATGCCCGCGTCGGGAGGGGGGTCGTACCGGACTTCGAGCCCCTCGCGGTTCGTGCCGCCGACGACAGGCTCCGTATCAGTGCCCGGAAATGTAGTCTTGCGCGTCTCCACAGGTTCCCGTCCCGGCGTTTCCGACAGGCGCAGTGTCTCGTTCGGGTCGCCGTTCGACGAGACTGGCGTGGCGTTCGCCTGGAGGCGCTCCGTCATCATCTCGAGCCAGCGTTGGACCTCGTCAGGCGTCCCCGCGACTGGAGGTTGCTGCGGAAACGGCTCATTCTGTGCGCGCCCGCGCTCCTCTCTTCGTGCGTACGCCTCCGAGACCGCTTGCGTCTTCGCCGTGCTCTTGTCCGCGCTCGTCGTGATGGTGTCCGGCGGGCCGTCGATCTCGTCCGCTAACGTCGTGTCGTGCGTCGCCCTCGCCGTGCTCGGCGCGGGGTGCGCCTCCCTCGTCTGCGGTGCGCGCCGGCGATGGATTGCGACATTCTCCTGCTCGTACCGACGCGACGCGTCCGGCTCGTTTTGCATGACGGCATCCTCCGACCAAGCGTCACGGTCCCGGCTGCGATGGCGGTCGTCCCTCCTCTCGTGCGCAGCGTGTTGCGCCGCCATCCGTCGGGCCGTCCAGTGGGCTGCGGCCTCCGCGGACTGTTGCGCGTAAGCCTCTTTGCAGTCGTTGCAGTGGTGCGCGACGGCGTCCTGGCACGACCGACATGTGCGCTCCTGCGCCAACTCGCTGACTTTCTGGAAGATCGTGGCGGCGTCGGCATCGCGCCGAATCTGGAGCGTGACGCAGAGTGACCGCCGCTGCCGTTCATCGAAGAACATCCCCCCGCTCATCCGTTCGTACCGTGCGATGAAGCCCGCGATGATGTCGGGGTGGACGTTCTTGAGATCGGTGACGATCTTCACCGGCGGCATGTTCTGCGAGAGGCGCTCGAAGACAGCAGCGCCGATCGCGCCGTCGGCGGTGTCGGCCGTCGGAACATATGCGCGGGCGCGCGCGAGCGGCTCGATCGACTCGACGCCGGTCAGCCGCTTCACGTCCTCGACGCGGAACAGGCGAACGCCGCTGGGGCCGATGATGGGCTTGATCTTTCCCTCCTCCTCCCACCGACGAATCGTGGTCTTGCCCTTCTTCGCGGCCCGCGCGAGCTCCGCGCGAGTGACGTACCCCTCCGGCCGCCTCTGGTTCTTTCGGCTCATGCTACTTCCTCTCTGAACGAGCGGAGGGGGACGTCTCCGCGGACATGTTGACGGACTCGGTGACGATGAGGAGCGACTCCGCGAGCTCCACGGCACGGACGAGCGCGAACGGGCTCCGCGTCCGTACAAGCTCTTCGAGCTGCCGCGCGCGGCGGAACGTCTCGTTATCGAGCACAGCGTGCGCGAGGGCGGTGGCGATCTCGAGGCTCCGCTCATCGCCGTCCGCGACCGCGACGAGCAACTCCTTGGCGACCGCCGCGCGCGCGCCGCCGGACACCGCGAGTTGGTCTCGATAATGGTCGAGCGGGTGCGGCCCGTGCTCCTCCGTACGGTTCGGTGCCGTGGGCGTCGTCTCGGACCGCGTCGACTCCGCCGGAGATCCGCTTCGTGCACCTACATGCCGAAACGTGCGTACATTCGAATCCGATCCGCGCCTCAGTACAACGTCCCGGAATAACGCCACAATTCGGCGGATGCGCCGATGCGTGTAGATTCCCCGCGACCATGGTCGTGACCAAAGCAGCGGTCCCCTGAACCGCTGCCTCGTCGAGCGGCGTCACCGGTGCCGGATCAGGCCCGTCGAGGAGGGCGGGGAGCTTCGCGATTTCGGCCGCCAGGAACGGTAGGTCCTCGTCCTCGTAGTGACGGGTCTTCGTGTCCTTTGGCGCGTGGCCGAGGAGCCGATCGCGAGCGTCGCTGTCGAGCCCTGCCCGCCGCGCGGCCGTCGCGAACGTGTGCCGGAAGCTGTACAGCTCGAGCCGGACGCCTTTCACGACGGTCTCGCACCCGGCCGCTGTCACGTCCGCGAGGAGCTCGTCGCATCGCTGCTCGCGGAACGCCTTGCCATCGCGGTCCGGGAAAAGGAAGTCGTCCGGGGTCGGGTCGCGGCCGACGTGCTCCTTCCAACCGGAGGCGAGCCAAGCGTCGAGGCGGACTTTGAGCGCAGAGTGGACGGGGACCTTACGCCGGCCGTGCACCGTCTTCGGCGGCGTGAGGCGCGACGGGTACCCGGGACGCGGAAGCGTCCACTGCTCGCGGACGTCGAGGAAGAGGACGCCGTACTCGGTCCGGTAGTCGCGCACGCGAAACGCGTGAAGCTCGCCCGGCCGGAGGCCCGTGAAGACCGAGGTCGCCGTCATCACGCGCCTCAGCGGTGCGACCGCGGCGCTGTTTGCCAACGCGCGTGCGGTTTCTACCGGACAAGCGACGCGCACCAGCTCGCCGAGCTTCTGCTTCTCGGTCAACGCTCCGCTGAGCTCCGCCTTGAATTCGTCACTCTCGGTGGGCAGGCGTTTGTCGTGGGGGAGGAGGCCGATCGATCGCGCGTACCGGTAGATCTCGGTAAGCACCTTCGCCGCGTTGCGGACGGTCAGCGGATCGCGCGGCTTCTTCGTCCGAGCCGAAGGCTCGCTCAGCATCCCCCTCAACCAGGTCAGAGCGACGTTGTCGTCGGCGTGCATCGCGAGACCCCGGGACGAGAGGACCGGCGCCTTGCGAAGAGACCGAGCCCCGGCCTCGAGCTCGTCCCGCGTCGAGTCGGCGCCTCGAACGCGCGCCTTCACGGACTCGAGGAACCCGTCGCAGAGCTGGGGCCACGTCGCTGGCGCCGTGCACGCGTCCGCGGTCTTCGCGACCTTACGGCACGCCATCTCGCTCTCGTACCAACGCCGCGCACATTCGAGCGCCTTCTCGCGCGTCTCGAAGTGCTTCGGAAATGCGCCGCCCGGGATTCGCTTCCAGCGACGCTTCGGATCGGGCTCCTCGTCGTCGCGGTACTTGCCGAAGAACTGCTCCGTCTTGCCAGGGCATCTGCAGACGAGGACCGGGATCGTCGGCGGTGCCGACGCCGCGGAAGTCGACCTGTCGGTGTCGTTCGTCAGGTCCGTCTGGTTCGCGTGACTCATCGGCGCACCCCCGTCTTCTTCAACGCGACCTGCGCCCGGCGGCGGGCGATCTCGTCGACCACAAGCTCCTCCTCGTTCTTCGGCTCGTTCTTCGGCGCGGCAACCTTCCGCGAGCGGGAGGCCCGCCACGCATCGGCTTCGGCGACATGGATGAAGATGCGCCGTCCCGTCCGTCCCTCGCGGTGGAAGTGCACGCCTTCGGTCATCCCTTCGGACACGTAGTAGCCGACGGTGCGTTCGCAGACACGTGCATGACGGGCGTACTCGGCCGGCGTCATCACCGCGTTCGTGGGTGCGGGCGCCCCGTTCGCTGCGGGCAAAAGGCGGAGCGCTCTGGCGAATCGGTCGGCCATCGCAGGTCGTTCTTCCAGGATGCCGATGACTGTATCGAGCGCAACCTCGATCAGGCGCCTGCCAAGCTCGTCCTTTCGGCGATCATCCGACATCGGACGCCTCCACGGGACGCGGTAGACCGGCACGGCTCACGAGCTGCGGTGCCGAGAGGCCTGCCGGCACGGGCGCACGCGAGGCGGACACGACGGCGCAGCGGCCACCGGCGAGCACGATCCGCCGTGTCGCCATCTTGGAGAGGCGGACACCGGCACGGACGAGCGGCATGCGTGCCGGTGCACGAGGACAGGAAACAGCGAAGATCCTCATGGAAAGAGCAATAAGGGTCCTCGGCGCGAGAACTGGCGGACACCTTGACCCCCAGTTCTTCTCGAGGGTAATCCAGCACTTCGGCCGGCATGGTGAAGCGGATCACGGCGCGTTGCGGCGCCGTCGCGGGGCGGTTCTGCGGGCACGTTCACGCGTCGCGCCCTCCGCCTCTTCGGCGCCGCGAACCGCGGCGAGCGCGTGCAGCTCGCCAGCGACGAGCTGCAGCGCGAAAAGGAGGTTCAAACCGTGCGCGATGACGCCGCGGAGCGCGTGCGATCGGCGCACCAGCTCGTCGGCCGTCGCGTTGGAGAAGATCTCGGAGGTCAGGGCAATGCAGTCGGCGGTGACGCTCTCGAGCGGCTCCGCGTGCTCCTGCGCACGGTGAGAAGCACGAGCGATTGCCGCGCCTATCGTGGAGCCGACCTCGTCGAGCGGAGGTGGCTCGTCGACGCGTCGAACTGCGTCGTGCGGTTCGGCGGAACGTCGGTGGGTACGTTGGTTCATCCTGGATGAACTAGTCTCATCCTCGATGAACCTACCGTCAAGCCATGCCGCGCCGGACCGAGCCGGACCCTCTTTTCGCAAAGATCGGTACGCGCATCCGCAGCCTTCGAGAGGCGAAGAATCTGACGCAGGAAAAGGCTGCCTATGAGAGCGGTCTAAAGTCGAAAGGGCATCTGAGCGGGATCGAGAAGGGGCTCATCCGCCCAACGCTCAAGACGTTGACGCTCCTCGCCGAGCGGCTCGAGGTCGATCTCCTCGACCTATTTACGTTCCCGGAGGATTCGCCGCGGCAGCAGCTCGTTGAGTTGACCCGACAGATGAAGGCGGGGACGATCCGTCGGCTTATTCGCGACGGGCGAGGAGGGCAGAAGGCAAAGCCACCCGGAAGCACAGCTGCGGGCTGACCGTAGCGCGCCGTCACACAGTCAGAAACACTCTCACGACCGTGCTCTTGCGGCGACATTGCGGATCGCGCCTCGTGACTCATGACGGCTACGCGTCGCTCATCTTGTCCTTCATCTCGACCCCGAAGAAGGCGACGATCTCCTTCGCCGCCCCCCACGGGCCGAGCTTCTTGCCCTTGCCGCGACCGCCGAGGTCGTGCAGCCCGATGCGAAACACGACCTCGCCCTCATCGTTCTCGCGACGCATCCCGAGTAGGAAGGCGGTCGCCGAGCGCGTTGCCTCCTGGAGATCGTCGGGCAGATCCTTCATCGAGGTAGCCGACGCGAATGCGTCGGATGCCTGGCGAAGCGGACGCGGGAGCTTGGTAGCGGTTCCGCGGAGCTGTTGGAACAAATCGCGCAACGCCGCGAAGCCTCGCTCCTCATCGGAAAGCGGCGGCGGCGAGCTCGCCACGAGGTGGCGCAAGAACGCGCCGACGTGGACGATGTTCGTGATGGCAATCTCCCAAGCCGCCGCTCGCGCGAGCAGCACTGCCATCGCCCGGTCATCCTTTCCGGCCCGGAACACCGGCACGCGTTCCCAGCAGAGATCGATGGTCGACTGCGCGAGGTGCCTCTGGCGAGAAGAACCGGCTCTCATGAGCCCGCAGGAGGCGAGCGCGACACCGACCCGTATCGATTGGCGCGCGAGGGGTTCATCGAAAGTCACGCGATCCTCCGGTGGCACGAGCGCGTGCACCGCGATCGCCTCCACGAGTGCCTCCTCGAGTTGCTTGTACGTCGCGGACTCACGGATGCGGCGCACTTCGGTCGCATGCTGCTCCTCGACTTCGCGCGGATCGACGGCGGGGAGCTTCGTGTCGCCGTTCTTGCGCTTCTCATTGCCCATCGCGGAGATCGTGACGCCGCCGGCCGCTTTCGCCAAGCGCTCCGTACATCCCGCTACGTCTTGAATCGGTTGCGAGCGAGGCCTGGAGAGAGAACGAAGGCGATGTTGGCGACTGCCGGCCGCTGGCGTCGGCGACTTCGCTTCGTCCGCTACCAAGAACGACGCGGCGTTCATGACGTGCCACCGAAGGGGCCACGCGCCCGGTCCGCATGCCGCTGCAGTGCCCTGTGCGCAATGCGCCGAGACGACTGCGATAAGGCCAACCCGTCGGCGCGCGGCCGTGCGGGCGCGGCACACCCCCGGCGGTCGCTTCATGAGCAACACTGAAGTGTTATGCAAGACGGTGGCCGGCCGCCATGCCGTCGACGTGTGCCGGCACCACTCTCGCTCGTCCGCTTTCTCGACAAGATCGCTCAAGGTCCAGCAGGCAAGCGCGTCCCCGCCGCCAGCAAGACGTCTCGCCGGCACGAAGGCACATGCCGGTGTGCTGTAGGGGGCTGCGTCCTTGACAGCCGCGGCGATTTCCCGACGTCACGTCCCGCTCTCGTGACCAGGCGACCGATCCGAAGCGGTCTGCGGGCGGACTACCCGAACGAGCGACAGAACGCACAGGGCGCGGACCATGCGAACCGCCGCCGTTGGTCCCGGTCTTCTCGTACGAATTGCCTGTCCAGTTACTCGTGGCGTTCGGGCCGCGTCCTTCGCGACATCTCGGCGCGCGAGCGGGACGGGCGCTGATCCCTGTGAACGCAGGCAGCAAGGAGAAAGATCACATGTCGCCGAGCTCTGTTCCGCGCTCGACAATGACATCGAACGGGGCCGGCGAGAAGTTACCGAAGGCCGGCATCAAGGGCATCGCGCGCGCGACCACGATGCCGCTGCGGCTCGGGCGCCAGCGGTCGATCGGCGACGGTCCCCCGAACTGCCGGCCGACGGCCGGTGCCGATGCGCCCGTGCGAATCCGCGGCGTTTTCGGGTGCATCCTGTCGGGTCCTCGCGGGCAAACTTCAACGATCTCGTCTGCTGCGGCAGCTGAGGTGCGCGCTGCAAAGGAGAATCGCGAGGGCGGCGCGTGATCCTCGAGGGTGCGCACCTCATTGGGACCGCCGCTCGCGCATCAGCTGGTGCTCTGGGGTCGACGGCGAGTCGTGCAGCGTCTCCTTTGGCATGCGATGCTTTGTCCGTGGGTTACGAGCGTCTGCAAGCCAAGAAGCTCGCCGAGATCCGCGAGGACGAAGCAGAGCTTTTCGCACGCGAGCTCGTGATCCACGAGCTCACGAGTCGGCACGTGCTCGGTTGGACGCTCGAAGGGCCGCCGCCCCCGAACGTCGGCGGCACCGATCTTCGCGTGCGGCTCGCTCACGCCCCGCGTGTCACGCGTGCTGCGTACGCCGGACTTCATCGTTGCGAGCCGCTCACCTTCGACGAGGTCGGCGTCGACGTCGTTTTCAGCGTCAAGTCCGGCGAGACCGGTAAGCAACACGCGCTCGAAGAAGCGAAGAAGGGGGCGCCGTGGGCCGCCGAAGCACTCGCCAACGGCGGCCGACTCGTCATTGTCCTGATGATCCCGAAGGACGACGCTCCGAAACGACCGCCGAAGGATCCGAAGACCCCCGCGAAGGGCATGAAGAAGAAGGTCGCGGCGGCACCGACCGTGTCTACGCCGACAGCGAAGGAGACGTTCACGCAGAAGTTGTGCGCTCTCTATCGAACGAGAGTCCGCACGGGCGATCCGCAATCCGCAGATCCGGCTGGGCGCATTCACATCGTCGATTGCAACGACCTCCTCACGTACCTTCAGGGTGTACGGCCGGCGCTCTCGCGCCGTTCGCTCGAGGCGCTGGGCATCGCGCCGATTCCTGGATTGCTGGACCTCGACGGCTGGGACGCGGACCATCGTCGCGACCGCGCTCCGACGCCAGCGTACGTCTGGGATGATGAGCGCACGACGAATGCCACGCAGATCGTCAACGCTCTCAAGGAAACCACGGCGGCACCGCGTGCATTGTGGCTCCTTAGCCCGCCCGGCGTCGGCAAGACGCGGCTCGTCCTCGAAGCTCTTCGCCGCGACGACCCGGATGCGGCACTTCGCGCGCGAGTCCGAGCGGCCACCGATCCGGCCATCGCCGAACGCGCGATGACCGACCACGAGCTCTTCGATCGCTACGCCGATGCAGTGCTGATCGTCGACGACTGCCGTGAGGACGACGTCTTCAGGCTAGAGCGGATCTTTCACCAGCAGGCTCGCGATCCCGCTGCCCGCCTGATGTTGATCACGCCAATGGCTCCGGCGGGGCGCACGGCGCAAGCGCCGCCCACGCTCGACGCGCTGGAGCTCGGACCGCTCGGTAATGACGCAGTACGCGCGTTGATCGCGCGCGAAGCAGGGCTCACGCTCGACGACGCGCGGGTCGTCGAGATCGCTCGACAGACAGGCGGATATCCGTGGTTCGCGGTCCTCGTCATGCAAACAATTCGTCCACTCGACGACCCGCCGCACGTGCGAAGTCTCGCTCAGGCGGTCGACTTCGCGCTCGCGCCGGTCAGTCCGGATCACCCCGCCGTCGTCGCACGACACGGCGCTGCGCTGATGGCAGTGATGCTCGTCTCCGAGGACATCGAGGGCTTGTCGCCTACAGAGAAGCAAAGCGTCCTCGCGCTCTTCGATGATGTGTTTGCGGATTGGGCCTCACTTTACGCCGCCATCCGCGCATGCAAGCAGCGAGGGCTCGTCCGTACCGGCGAAGGCGGCATCATTCGCTACGTCACTCCGGCGATCCTCGAGCTGGAGATCGCGCGACGCTTCATGGGGCCTGACCCCGGCGGCGGACCGCAGGGCCGAATCGGACCCGATCATCCACTTCGACCGAGGCTCGACCGGCTTCTCGAACGACTTCGGACCCTTGGTTTCGAAACCGAGCAGTTGGCGACTCTCGCGACGCCGATTCTCGCGAAGCTCTCGCGGGAACCGGCCGGCATCGTCGCCTTCGACCGCATCACGCGAGCGGAGCTCGAGTTTGCCTCCGAGAGTTCGCCGGCGGCCGTTGCGCGCGAGATGCGCCGTCACATCGAGGCGACGGCGCTCGAAGACTTGAAGCTTGATACGGATCGGCGTCGTTCGATCATGTTTGCGCTGGGGGCGGTCGCGTCGCGCCGCGGCACGTTCGACGATGCCGAAGCTGCCCTCTTCCGTCTCGCGTCTGCCGAGAACGAATCGTATGCCAACAACGCGACCCGCACCTGGGCCGGGCTCTTCGACCTCGAGCTGAATCAGACGTACGAGCCGCCGGAACGTCGTCTGCAGCTACTCGAGGCGCGTCTCGACCAGGGCGATGCGACTGCAAGATCGCTCGTGCTCGTGGCAATCGAGCGCATCCTCTCACGACACGGCTTCAAGCTTGCCGCCGAACCTCGAGACGCCGCCTTCCCACGGCCTACGATCGGCGACGTGCACCTCTCCCGCGAGCGGGCGTGGTCATTGCTCGGCCGCATCCTCGCCGGGAGTGATCCGCTTCTGAAGCACGAAGGCGCCGCCCTGGCGGCACGTGAGCTGCGCTCAGCGGTCCGGTCGGGCGTCCTCGTCGCGGCGGTCGCAGCGGTCGCGACGTCGCTCGACGGCCTCTCAGACGTCGGCCTCCGGGAGCTTCGTACGGCGGTCGAAACCGTGCAGGCACATGAGCGGCCGTGGATCGAAAAGGGACGCGAGACGCGCGAAGCATGGGAGCGTCTCGTGACGGCGCTCGAGCCCAAGACGTATGGAGAGCGACTTCGCCAGCAGCTGGGCTCTTGGAGCCGCGTGGTCTCCCCATCCGATGAGGAGGTGCACGATCGAGAGCTCGCTCGCGAGGCGCTCGAAAGACCCGACGATCTCCGGCGCGAGCTGAGCTGGCTCGAGAGCAGTGACGCTCTGCGCGGCGTGCACTTCCTCGTCGTTCTCGGCGACGAGGATCGCGACGCGTTCTTTCTGAGCGACCTCGTCGCGCGGGCCGCGTCGGCGCCCGGCCTCGTGTCGGGATACCTCGCGGGGCACGAGAAAGCCGGTCGCTCGTCGCTCGTCCAGGCGACCTTGCAAGACCTCAGAGGGGATCGCGCGCTCGCTGGCGCCGTCGCCGACGCGATCTGGCGGTTGCCTGCCTCCGCGGAGCGCGTCGCATGGCTCTGCGAGGATCTTCGCGCAGGGCGGTTCGATGACCGCGTCATCGCCGGATTTGCATCCGGGCATTTCATCCACTCCCTCGATGGCCAAGAGCTCATCGCATTCGTCGAAGCTCTGCTCGAGACGTCGCTGCCGGCCGGTGCGATCGTCGCGGTTCGAGCGGTGGCCCTTCGACTGGAGAAGGCCGCGCCCTCTCCGCCTGCGGATTGCGACGTCCTTTTGCGCCTGCTCGAGCGGGCGTTGATCGCGGCGGTCGCGGGCGAGCTCCCTGAGGGACATCACGGCTACATCTGGAATGAGGGAGCCAAGGCCCT
Source organism: Labilithrix sp. (assembly GCA_046351255.1). Taxonomy (GTDB): domain Bacteria; phylum Myxococcota_A; class Polyangia; order Polyangiales; family Polyangiaceae; genus Labilithrix. Next base: position 358,332 of record JAXLYU010000012.1, on the reverse strand, counting down.
CCTCAAGGCGCGCGCATCGGGCGAGGTCGTCGAGCGCTTGCTCTCGATGATCGTTCACGCGTCCGATGTCCTTCCGCGGCCGGAGGTCGTCGAGGTTCTCCACATCGCGGTCGGGCATTCACCCCTCTTGGTTTGGGAAAGACTCCGTCCCCGCCTCGAGAGCAGTGCTGCCGCGCGAACGCTGGCGGCGGCGGCACGCGAGGCTGGGCTCGTGGAGAATCTGCCGGGGGAGACACTTCTCGCGTGGGCGGGACACGACGAAGAGCGCGGTGTAACGCTCGCACGAATGGTGGACATGCACGACGGCGCCTCGTCGGCCGCGCTCGCGCGCGAGCTCGTCGCGCGCTTCGGGGATCAGTCCCATCCGGCCGGGGTCCTTGCGTCCGATCTTCACACGACGCCGCGTGCCTTCGAGAGCCTTGCGCGATTCGCGAACGAAACGCTGAAACGCATGGCGTCCTGGGAAGACGATCCTCGCCCCAACGTTCGCCGCTTCACGGAACGACTTCTCCAAGAGCTGGCGGGGTCCCGCGACTTCTACACCGCTCGCGAGGCGCGTGAGCGGCGACGTCTCGGGAGCTGAGCGACATCCATCGCGGCGGCGTTCGTCAACATCTTCACCCGCGGTAGGGAGTCAGCAGCGGCGGCGTCGACGGGATCGCGTCGACCGCACGCAGCCATGCGGCCGTCTTCGCGCCGAGCGCGCGGCGGACGTGCACGAAGGCGAGCACGGCCTGCGTGCTTGACACCCGCGGCGATTCCCGCCCTCTGCTACGCGGAGGCGACCCTCTACCAGCGTGCCGCCGCACGCTTCGGCGTCCGCACGGACTGGCTCCCTCGCGAGCCGGTCGATGAGCCGACCATCATCGCCCCGATTGCGATCGAGGACCCAATCTCCGACCTCACGATGCGCTCGGTTTCATGCAGTGGCGTTCGAGTTTTTCGAACGGCCGTGCGAGTCGTTCACTCCAGCAGGTGCCGGAGTCGATCCACGAGGTCCCCGACGCGCGAACCGATCGGCGACGAAGGGACGATGGGACGTCGAGAGACCGCGTAGATCGGGACGACGCAGGGAACGTCGCGGAGGCGCACCAGCGTTTCGACGGATGCTGACAGGGCGTCGGGAAGCACGGCGAGCACCGACCCCGACTCACACATCGCGCGGAGAACCGCTGGACCGTCGGCGGTGGCCACGACGACTCCCGCAGGGGACGATCGAGCTCGCTCGGCGTCACGACGGGCTCTCGCGGGAGACGGGCGGCGTCGACTCTTTCCGCCTCGCGTGCGAGCGGGTGAGATCGGCTTGCGTAGAGCCCGAAGCGCACACGTCCGGCCAGCTCACAGGCGAGCGCTTCGTCCGTCACTTCTGCATTCAAGAGCGCGACGTCGACGCGGCCGTGGAGCAGCTCCGCTGCGAGGACGGCTTCGTGGGTGCTGCGAAGGACGAGTCGTTGCTCAGGCATCGTGGCGGCCATCGCTTGTGCGACCACTCGAGAACGCCCTGTCAGCAAAGGCATGGACCATCTCGACTTGGTCGCCAATCGGTCAGCAGCTCGCGACGAGGCGATCAGCCTCTCGCCATAGAATTCTCGTACTCACTGTCTCACGCGCGTTGACGCGTTCCGGCAGGCCGTCCGTGCTTCACGGATCGACCGACAGCGACGGCGGGGGTGCGTGCAGCGACTCCGTCGAGAGGGCGATCGGAACGACGAACTCCTGCGGGGTCGCCAAGCCGTAGACGTTCAGCGTGATCCCTGCCTTGACGAATTCGGTCGACTGCGTGGGTAGCAGGCGGACCGTGCGCACTCGTTCGATGTAGTCGAGCACGACATACGTCGTCTTCATGAGCCGGTCATCAAAGGGAGCGGTGGCCAGACGAATGAGCTCGAGGGTGATGATCGACGTGAAGCGATCGTTGCCGAGCTGCTCTGCGAGTTCGGCGACGCGTGTACCCTCGTCCGCGCCCACCGTGTAACCGCCCTTGCACGTTCCGAAGAGCACGACGAGTGTCTGGGCGATGGTGTCAGCTCCCGAAACCTCTCGACCGCTCACGTCGAGATCCGGCTCGTCGCCGGAGAGGTCGAGAGCAAGGTCGGCGCCGCGCTGATTCACGTCGAAGCGCACGCGCGCCTCATGAGCCGCGACAGGTGAGGAGACATGAAGCTCCACGGTCACGCCCTCGGCGACGTCGATCGCAGGACCTTCAATCAGCATGCGTCCGACGCCGTCGGCTTCGACGCACACGTAGCAGTCCTCCTGCGGAAGGCTCTCGAACGTGTCCGCGAAGGTCCGCAAGGTGCCGAGATCACCGAGAAGGAACTTCTCCAACTTCAGCGTCCACCTTCCGGGGGCGCTGCGCACGACGCGTCCCTCCGCAATGACGTCAGGACCGAGCGCGACGAGACCGCGCGAAGCCTGCGGGCCGGTGACGAGCGGCAACGCAGTACCAAACATGCGCCTCGCGAGGTCCTCCGCTTCCTGTTTCCAGCGGCGAAGCTCGTCGGGTGAGAACGCGGAATCGTCCGCGTCGACCTCCGCGGCGTGATTCGCGCAAAGCCAGATGCCGTTGTCGAAGCCGCGACGATCGTCGCGCGTTTGCGTGGCAAGGTAGCGAGGACCTCCTTTGGCCGCCGCGTGAATGTGCGCGGCGCGGCCGATGCTCTTCGTCTTCGCCAACGCGAGGCTGGGTCCCTTGGTGAAGAGACGGCATTCGGGCTTCGAGCACCAGCCCCCAACGCGATCGCAGAGCGTTCTCTTCACGGATTCCGGAAAGTCGTCTCGGTTATCGGCCACGCACGGAGGCTACCTGACGTCGAGGGGGTGTTGCTCGAGACACTGCCAAGGCTCACGGAACCCGTCGCGGAACTCGGAGACCGTGCGAGATCGGCCGAGCGACCGCCGCCACTCGTGGGGCCGGAGAGGTGCCTACCGACTGGCTCGGCGCTTCGGCTGTCGATCCGCGGCTGGACGTCTCGCCTTGGCAACCGAGGGCGACCGCAGAGACGGCTCGTATGCAGCGGCCGCCAGCTTCAACCGTCCGCCCACGGTCGCGGCTAGGCCTTCCGGCCGCGCGACGACCGCGTGCTCCCCAAAACCCAGGATCCAGGTTTCGAGTTCGCGGCAAAGTCGGACTTGAACGACGACGCTTACGCGTCCGTCGTCGAGTTTTGTAGCGCGCTGCGAGGGATGCCATCGGTGCGTCAGGGCGAAGGTCGCCCAGGCACCCGAGAGGATGACCTCCACGTCCTCGACCGGTCCGGTTCCGTAGGTATGAATGCCGAACCCTTGCGCAAGGATGCTTTTCGGGTCGTACTCGCCCTTCGAAGGATACGTGAACGCCTCGTCAAGCTTCTGGACGCCGGCCATTCGGACGAATCGGTACGGGTGGAAGGTGCCCGTGTCCCGCTTCGCGAGGACGTAGAACTGATGGTCGAAGACCACGAGAGAGAGAGGCTCGATGGTCAGCGTGTCGGCGCGACCGTCATTGTGGAGGTAGTCGAAGCGCAAGCGACGGTTCTCGAGTAGTGCACCGACCACGTCGTCGAGGCTGGGGCCCGCCTCGGGCAGTGCGCTTTCACCGCCGCGCGGAGCCAAGACGAACTTCCGCTCGAGATCGCCGTAGAGCTCACCACGCTCGCGCAAGACGAAGTCGCGGGCATCCTTCAGGTTCCGCTCCTGCTGGCTGCCCTCGAAGATCGCACCGAGGCTCGCGGCCACGCACGCGCCCGTGGCCGCCGAGCGCGAAGGCAGCCGCCGGCCCTCGTAGGCGATCCACGTCGTCTTGCCGTCGCGAACGCGCCGGATGTTCGGCAGGACTTCTTCCACTTGGTCGATCCAGCGGTCCGCGGTCGGCAGCGACTTGCCCGTTGTGGCGGCTATCGTGCGTCGCGAATGGCGGTCGCCGCGCAACAAGTCCGCGACGACGGCGAGCAAGGTCGAGACGGTGTCTCCTTCGGACGATGTTTTCATCGATGAGTGAGAAGCTTATCACCCAGCGATGAGCAAGCCAACGCGCCTTGCGCCGCAGTTTTTCAGTGCCATCCTTCCTGTTGCGGCGCCGCGATGATGAGCATCCCGGAGCCTCAGCATCCTCAGCGAGACGCGGGCCCAACATGCGCGACATTGAGACGAAACTGACCTGTCCGAAGTGCAACCGACCCATCCCGATCAAGGTACGGGACATGGTTCCAGGTTCGTCGAAGAGCTGCCCACACGGATGCGGGGCCCTCCTCGAGTTTTCGGGCGATGACGGCCGCAAGACTCAAGCTGCCCTCAATGATCTCGAGCGGGCGTTTCGGCGGCTCGGCGGACGGTAGCGAGGAGGCCCAACATGGATCCGAAAGATCTCTTCATCTGCCACAGCAGCATCGACAAGGAGCTCGCGCGCCGCATCGGTGGAGACGTTGAGGCGACGGACTGGAACGGCCGACGGCTGAGCGTCTTCCTCGACGAGTGGGACATCGGCGTCGCTGAGAACATCGTCCTCAAGATCAACGACGCGCTCGGGAAGGCGCGCTTCGTGGCCGTCATGCTTAGTCCCGAGATGGTTGCCTCGGATTGGTGCCGCGCCGAGCTGAGCGCCGTGCTCTACAAGGATCCGAGCAATCGTACGGCGCGAGTCATCCCGCTTCGCGTGCGGGACCATCATCAGGAAACGAAGGCTCCAATCGAGATTCCGGCACTGCTCGGTCCGCTCAACTATCTCGATTTTCGACGGAAGGAGGAATATGCGCGCAGCATCGCGCGGCTGTTGGCGACCCTCCGCGGAGAGGCCCCTCCTCGCGGGCGACGCGGTGGCGGTGGCGGGGCGGGCGGAGGAACGATCGTTCCCGCGCTCCCGGCACGCGAGGATCCCGACGACGTGCCAGAGGCCCTGCTCAGCAACCTCTTGTCGGTCACCCGATCGCCGTCGACGCTCTTTGCTGCCCGCAGCGTCATCACCACCAAGCGAGAGCTCACGAAAGGAACCAAGTACCCGCCGTTCATCCTCAAGGAAGGAAGGCTATTGTCGTTCTTCGACCCGTCCCGCGCGGGTTCGACGCTGAAGGAGGTTGTCGAGTCAGCCCCTGTCGAACGCGTGCCGGTAGTTGACTGGCGCTCCGATTTCGACCGCTGGCGTTGGGTTGTCGAGCTTCTCAACGAGACGCTCCGCTGGCACCTCGGTCCTCTCGGGATTCGCTTCGATCGAGATCGGCGCCGTTACTATTTTGTCCCCTTTGCGGAGCAGCGTCTTCGAAGGCAGTCTCGGTACGTACGATGGGGCTCCGGAACGAAGCGCTGGTTGGTTCGAGCGCCCGATGAGGGAAAGGGAGGATCGTGGATCCACCACTCCGCGGAACTCCGCTTTCATGATTTCGGTGATCGCCTCTTTCTCAGCATCGACCCGCTATTCATGTTCACCACCGATGGCTTGGAGCTCGTGCCCGGGGAGACAGCCCGATCGCTCGCCATGCAATGGACGGCACGAGAGCGCAACGCGGCGGTCTTGGCGCGGGTGCTGTTGTGGGCCGACGTGCTTGCGCAGGGGCGCTCGGAAGGCAGCGTTCAACTGGATGGTGGCGAACTCACCTTCAGCAGGTTGCCAGGTACCGCACAGTCACCCGTCAGCATCCATGAACGGGTCGCCATCCGGGCTTTGCTGACGTTCGCGGGCGCCGAAGTCATCGCCGACGGGAGCGCGACCGACACCGTGACGTTCGCGGAGCTCCCTATCGCGGAGGCGAGCGGGATGATCGATGCGATCTAGCAGAGCAGGCAGCGGTGCGCGCGGGGCCGATGCGGCTCAACGGATCGAGGAGGCTCTCGCGCGTCCGTCTCATCCATTTCGAGTCTGGCATGTACGGGAGCCCGACCTGCTGTTCGGTCGCGGCAACCACGGTCCTGATCCCAAGACCGGCATCCGGATCCATGGGCCCTGTGCGAACGACGATCACCCAAACCCGGCCATTCGTGTCGGCGTCATCGGTACCGGCGAGACGATCGACAAGGCACTCGCGTGGATCGATCGCTGCAAGCAGGCCGTCGCGAGCGCGGATCCCGAAGTGGATCCCTACCTCGCGGTTCCGTTTCCAGGTCTGACGAGCTCGAACGGCTTCGACTGTCGCATCGAGACTTCGAAGGTGCATGCGCGGACGCTCTCCCCTGCGGAAGTTGCTCTATGTGTTAAGGCGAGCGATCGAGATCGAGCGGTCGAGGAGACCGCTCGGATCGTCGGCCGTCATCTCGAGGCGCTGAAAGACAGCGAGAGTCCGCCGGATGTCGTGCTTGTTGCGCTCCCCGACGAGGTAAGGTCAGCGGCTGGCGGCGGAAGAAGGCCGCCAAAGCGCGGACTGTCCGGGGCGAAGTCGAACGGCGCCGCCGCGAGGCGCGGAGAGAACCCGAATCAGCTGGCGTTGACATTCTTCGATACTCCGTCGCTCGTCGCGACTGCCGAACCGCAATCGCTTTCGCGCACCTTGCATCGAGCGATCAAGGCCGAGGGCATGCGACAGCACATTGCGACGCAGCTCGTGTGGCCGTCCACCTTCGACGGCGGTGCCGGTGGGCAGGACGACGCGACTCGGGCGTGGAACTTCTGGACGGCCATGTACTACAAGGCCCTCGGCGCCCCTTGGCGGGTGGTCGGGTTGCCGCGAAACACCTGTTACGTCGGCGTCAGCTTCTACCAGCCGATCGCCGAGGGCGGTCGTCTCCAAACGAGCATGGCGCAAGCCTTCTCGGATCGCGGGGATGGGGTCGTGCTTCGCGGAGCATCGTTCCCGTGGAACATGAAGACACAGGGACCGCCCCGACTTCCGCAGGGCGACGCCCGCGCACTATTGCTCTCGATCGTCGAAAACTACAAGAAGCACCACGGCCATCCACCAGCGCGCGTCGTGATCCACAAGTCCTCGCTGTTCGGCGTTGAAGAGCGGACGGGCTTCGAGGAGGCGCTGGCGGAGCTCAGCATCTCGTACTTCGACTTCGTCGCGGTGGCCTACTCCTCGGTGCGGTTTTTCCGTGTCGGAAAGGAGCCGCCGATCCGAGGGACGGTGATCGAACTTCAGCGCAACAAACATCTCGTCTACACGCGCGGCTACATTCCCTTCCTCAAGTTGTATCCGGGGATGCGCATCCCAACGCCGCTGCTCGTGGTGCACGAAGGAGGTAGCGGTGCCGTGCGCGACATCGTCGAGGAGCTGCTCGCTCTGACGCGCATGAACTGGAACTCAGCCGACTTCGCGACCGCGGAGCCCATCACGCTGAAGTTCTCGCGTCAGATCGGGCTCATCCTCTCCGAGCTCCCGAAGGGGGTGGAGGCTGAGCGCCACTTCAAGTTCTACATGTGACTTCATCCTGTGCTCTTTCGGCGCGCGGAGCGCTGCGCCTTCCGCCGCGCCTTTCGTTTGTTTCGCTCTCGGCGTAGCGCATCCACGTCAGTTTTGGTCCCTGCTGCGGCTCCTGTCAGCGCTGTCGGCCTCTCGTCCATCGGGTTCGCCCACGCGGTCGCAAGGTTCAAGGTGGCGGCCGGGCTTGGCGACACGGGCGCGCTCGCCTTGCGCGCCGGTTCGACCGCGTGAGCATCCGCTTCAGCGAGGGACGCAGCAGCGTGACGACGTGTTGTAGCGAGCGGCATCAGCACGTCGGTTGCAAGTCGACGAGGATTGGCTTTCCCGAGGAGCGCATCGATCCAGAACCCGTCGACGAGAGAAGTCGCGACCCCCGCGCCAGTCGAGGCCATCGCGCCGCCGATTCCGGCACCTACGGGCCCCGCAACGGCGGTCCCCAGCACAGAACCGAGTACCCCCATCAAGATGATGCGCATGGCCTTGAACCATTGACTGTCCGTCACGTCCGCCTTGCGGGACAACGCAGCCAGGTATGCGTCTGCCACCTTCACCGCGTCAGTCGGGTCCGGCTGCGACCAGAGCCATTTCCGAAACTCGAGCGTCTCCTTACGACGTCGAATGTCCGGGATTTCGGCGTGGCTGACGAGTCCCGACAGGAGCAACTGGGAGATCGACGGGACGCGTTCCAGCCGAATGATCTTCTGGCCGACCTCTATCACCCGCTCGGCATCCTGAAGACGCGAGCACGCGGCACCGAGCGCGGTCCAACCCGGCTCATCATCGTGAACCTCAAGGTCCCGCCCAAGGGCGGCGGCCATCCTATGCAGGTCGTCCGCGACAGCGGTGAGCTCGGACCGCTGAGACTCCGTCATGTCGTCGAAGGCCACCGAGCCATCGAGCCCGCGCGACGCGAGTAGCCCCGCCGCATAGGCGGCGTGAGCTTTGCTGCACGCGAGCGGTGCCAGCTTCGGATCGACGAGCGAGGTGCGCTCTGCGGCGAGCCGTGCGATCGGCTTCGCGTCAGACTCAGGCATCCATGGCGCCCAGCCGCGGAGGCCCAACTCTGCGGAAGCGAGGGGGTCCTTGTGCGGCGCGCTTGTCAGAGTGATCGGTGCAAGGGGGTGGATGCCCTTAGGAGCCGGACGGGCCGACGAGGTGCTCCAGTGCCCTGGGAACGACTGCCAGAGCATGAATTCAAGTCCCCCCTCCTCGAGCATCTCGCGTATGCCCTTGGCCCCGATCGCCCTTGCCAGCACGGCCAAGACCACGTTCTCGCCGTAGACCTTGAATGTCACCCTCGGCGCGAGCACGAGCGCCTCGGCGGCGGCAAGCCCCCGACGGACCAATTCACGTTGCAGTTCACGCTCGTTCGGTAGGGGGGCGTCGGTCTTCAGCAGCTTCTGGGCGATATCATCGAGCTCGGTCGAGAACAGTCCCTTCGGCGGTAGAACGTTCTCGGGCATGGTCACCTCGACATGCTGTGGTCAGCGGGAGCGGATCGGTGGCGCATCTGCCGAACGCACCTTGTACCCTGCTTCCGCGCTGCGCAAGCTCGCTCGACTACCGTGGGCCTCGTACGTCGAACGATCTGCGTGTTGCCACCGGAAGCGTCGCATCGTCATCGCCGCGGCTACGACTCGCCTCGTTCGCCCAGGTGGGACGAGCCCGCGGTCCGCTGCCGTTGTCGTCCGCGCGCGCTTTCGTCCTCGAGCGAGCTTCCGTCGAAGTCGGCGGTGGGGTCGGCTCGCGAGGGTAACGCTCGACGCGCTGCCCCCACGCATGGAAGGTCGCGACGCCCCGCGGGACGACGTGTAATATGTGAGAGATGACGTCGCCGGTCAACCGACTCTTCGTCGCCGTCCTCGTGCTCGGAGCTGTCGGCTGCAAGACAAAGGTCTCGCTCCCGCCGGGCGGCGTTCAGGTCACCGCCGATGACAAGGGCTTCACGCCCTCGTCCGTGAGCTTCAAGAAAGGGACGCCCGCGGCGCTCGTCTTCGTCCGGACGACCGACGACACCTGCGCGACGTCGGTCGTCTTCCCCGAGCTGGACATCAAGAAAGAGCTCCCGAAGGACAAGCCGGTAACGATCGACATCCCGACCGACAAGGACCGGTCGCTCACGTTTCAATGCGGCATGGGTATGTACAAGAGCGCCGTCGTCGTGAACTGAGGCGAGCGTCGCCCGGTCGGTTCAGGCCCCGGCGCGAGACTCGTAGCCGGCCTCGGTGAGCGCTTCGATGAGCTTTTCCGGCGAGGTCTTCGCCGGATCGTGGTCGACGCGCACCTTTCCGATCTTCACCTCGAGCTTCGCGACACCGTCCAGACCGCGCAGCGCTTCCTCTACGTGCCGTACGCACGCGGAGCAGGTCATTCCTTCGACATCCAGACTCGTTGACTTGGTCGCCATGGCGATCTCCTTCTCGCGAGCATTCCCGCTCGCACCTTGAAGACGCGAAGAGTCCGCAAGGATTACACCTTGCTGCATCCCTGCTTCTCGCTGCTGCACGTGCACTCGACGCATCCGTGGGTCGCACACGTTCCGCAGGAGGCCGCGACCTGCTTGCGGAGCGCTTCGCGGGCGCGAAACACGCGCACCGCCGCGTTGTTCGCCGAGATCCCGACCTCGTCCGCGAAATCCTTCACGGACGCTCCGTCGATCTCGACGCGACGAAGAGCGTCCGCGTACTCGGGCTTGAGAGTCGCAGCGAGACGGCCGACGCACTGACACACTTCGGCGCGAACCGTCTCGTTGGGCTCCACGGCCTCGTCGATCTCGGACGCGAAGCGTGCGAGCGCGGCGTCGGCCGTCTTCGCGCGGCGGAAGTAGTCGACCGTCGCGTTGCGAAGGGTCCGATAGAACCACGGCACGACGGCCTCGTTCTCGCGCAGCGTGTCGAGCTTCTCGAGGCCGCGCGCGAACGCGTTCTGGAGGATGTCCTCGGCGACGTCGCGTCGTCCGAGGCGTCGCTCGAGGAAGCCGAGGAACTCGCGATGGTTGTCGACGAGGACCTTCGCGACGTTCGCGTCGCGCGGCCGGAGAGCGGTGTCTTCCATCATGGCAGTGTGGTCACCGGGCACTACGTCCGTCAACCCGTCCGAAGCGCCGCAGGCGGAGCGAGTTCATCAGCACGGAGACGCTCGAGAGCGACATCGCTGCGCCCGCGATCACCGGCGAGAGCTGCCAGCCGGTCCACGGATACAGGAGCCCAGCCGCGAGCGGGATCCCGACCACGTTGTAGACGAACGCCCAGAAGAGGTTCTGCCGGATGGTCCGCAGCGTCGCGCGTCCGAGCTGGAGCGCGAGCGGCAAGCGAGCGACCCCGCCACGGAGAAGCGCGATATCGGCAGCAGCGATCGCGACGTCCGCGCCGGAGCCGATCGCGACCCCGACGTGGGCGCTCGCGAGGGCAGGGGCGTCGTTGATCCCGTCGCCGACCATCGCGACGGTTCGGCCCTTGGCGCGCTCCTCGAACACGATCCGCGCCTTGTCCTCGGGTTTGACCTCCGCGAACACGTCCTCGATCCCGAGCTCATGCCCGATCGCCCGCGCGGTCTCCGCACGGTCGCCGCTGATCATCCCGACCGCAATTCCCATCCGGCCTAGCTCCGCGAGCATCGCGGGCGCGTCCTCTCTCGGCCGGTCCGCCACCGCGACCATCCCGGCGAGCGTCCCGTCGATCGCGACGAAGAATGGCGTCTCGCCCTTCTCCGCGCGTCCGCGGGCTTCGTCCTCGAGCTCGTCGGTCGAGATCGACGCGTCGCGCAGCCACGCGGCCGTCCCGACTCGCAGGAGACGTCCGCCGACGTTCGCCTCGATGCCGTGCCCCGCTGTGCTCCGGAAGTCGCCGGCTTGCTGCAGCGCAACGCTCCGCTCGAGCGCGCCGGCGACGACTGCGCGCGCGACGGGATGCTCACTCCCTTGCTCGGCGCTCGCGACGAGCGAGAGGAGCGCATCGGCGCCGAGACCCGACCGATCGACGACGCCAGTGAGGATCGGCTTGCCGTTCGTGAGCGTCCCCGTCTTGTCGAGAAGGACGCGATCGATCCGGCTGGCGGCCTCGAGCGCGGCGCCGCCCTTCACCAGGATCCCCAGCTCCGCGCCGCGACCCGTACCGACCGCCACGGCGGCCGGCGTCGCGAGGCCGAGCGCACAAGGGCAGGCGATGACGAGGACCGCGACGAAGCGCTCCATCGCGGTCGCAAGGCCCTCCGCGCTGGGATCGAGGAAGCCCCAGACGATCAGCGTGAGCAACGCAATGCCGAGGACGACGGGAACGAAGACCGCGCTCACCGTGTCGGCCAACCGCGCGATCGGCGCTTTCGACCCTTGCGCCTGCTCCACGGCCTCGATGATCCGCGCGAGCGCGCTGCCCCGCCCCGTCGTCGTGACGCGCAATCCGAGCGCGCCGCTCTGGTTCATCGTTCCGCCGTAGACCTTCGCGCCTTCGGCCTTCTCGACGGGCATGCTCTCACCCGTCAGCATCGACTCGTCGACCGCGGACGCGCCGCGGAGGACCTCACCGTCGACGGGGATGCGCTCTCCCGGACGGACGAGGACGACATCACCGCGTTTCAGTGCAGCGATCGCCACCTCGTCCTCGGTGTCGCCTCGGAGAACCCGGGCCGTCTTCGGCTGGAGTCGGATGAGCCCCCGCACGGCGTCCGAGAGGCGCTTTCGCGCACGGCTCTCGAGCGTCTTCCCCAGGAGCACGAACGTGAGGACGGCGGCTGCGGCCTCGAAGTAGAGGTGCGGTACCTGCCCGTGCGAGGCGTGCGGGAAGAGGCCCGGCGCGAAGAGCGCGACCGTGGAGTAGGTCCAGGCCGCGCCCGTTCCGAGCGCGATGAGGGTGTTCATGTCCGCCGCTCGATGCTTCAGCGCCGTCCAGGCAAGAAGGTAGAAGCGACGCCCGGGACCGAAGACGACCGGCGTCGCGAGCACGAACTGGAGCCAGCGGCCGTAGCCCGTCGTTGTCCAGCTCATGAGACCGTGAGACATCGCGACGACGACGAGCGGTACCGTCAACGCGGCCGCGATCATGAAGCCACGGCGGATGCTTCGCTCCTCGCGCTCCTCGGCCTCCTCGACGGCGGCGCTCCGCTTCTCGCTGGCGTCCCCGCTCTCGTCCGGCACGTCGCCGCGTTCGTCGCCGCGTACGGTGTGGTAGCCGGCCTTTTCGATCGCGGCGGCGAGAGCGTCGATGGTCGCCGTGCCCTCGGCGAACGAGACGGTTGCTCGATTCGTGACGAGGTTCACCTGCGCCTCGTGAACACCGGGCACCTTCTTCACGGCGTTCTCGACCCGTCGCACGCACGCGGCGCACGTCATGCCGAGGACAGCGAGCTCCACCGTCGTGAGATCGGTGGCCGTGTTGGCGGATGCTTGAGGGGTCATCGTCATCGCGGTCATCTGTTTCTCCTGTGTCGAAGACGCAGGTGGAGCCAATCCATTACAGCGTTTGCGCGCAGGGCGGCGGCGGCGCGCGTCGTTGGCATGTGACCCATCGAGTCACGCAGGTGGGATCTCTCGACAGACACCGTAACTTGGCGAGTTACACCGAGAAATTCGGTGCGCCGCGCTGGTGCGGGTCCCGGTCCTATGACAGAGCTTCATTGGCTCGCGTGAGGATGGCTCGCGCGGATCGTCATCGAGAGGACACCATGCTCCACCGCGTCATCGCCGCGTTCTTCATCGCCAGCCTCGCCGGTTGCTCATCGAGCGACGACACCAACACGCCGCCGACGACATCGAGCAGCAGCAGCAGTAGCTCGTCCTCCGGCGGGTCGAAGGGCACGTCGTCTTCGTCGTCCTCATCGTCGAGCTCCGGAGCCGCGACGACAACGGTGAAGGCGCCGTCGCTCGAGAGTGTCGAGAAGATGGGGACCGGGCTGCACGTGGTCTGGAAGAACAACGAGCCCGAGTGCGACGCGATCGAGCTGGAGCGTCAGGCGCAGATGCCAGACGGCTCGATCATGGAGAAGTACAAGGTCGCCTTTACGCTCCCGGGTGAGGCGGACAACAAGCACGACACGAGCGCGAGCGCCGACATGAAGTACACCTACCGGCTACGCTGCAAGAAGGGCACGACGTACTCGGACTATTCCGATGAGGTCTCGGGAAATCCAAAGGCGTGATGCGCACGAGGAGCGTCGCGGTCCTCGCGGCCGCGGTTGCGGTGGTAGCGGCCTGCCGGTCGTCGAACGACGAGCGACCGCTCGAGCCTGATCCGCTCGCGCTTGCGCCGATCGTCGACGAAGCGCCCGACCCGAACGTTCTCGAGGTCTCGCTCGAGGCCCGCGTCGCCGTTGCATCGTACGGGGGCGCTTCGCCGACCCCGGTGTGGACCTACAACGGGACGGTGCCCGGCCCGCTCATCGACGCAAAGGTTGGAGACCGGCTCATCGTCAAGCTGACGAACTCTCTGCCCGAGGCAACGTCGATTCATTGGCACGGCATCCGTCTTCCTGCGGCGATGGACGGGACGATGGCAATGCAGCAGCCGATCCCGCCGGGCGGATCGTTTCGCTACGAGTTCACGCTCAAGGACGCCGGCCTGTTTTGGTATCACCCGCACGTTCGCTCCGACATCCAGGTCCATAAGGGCCTCTATGGCGCAATCCGGGTGCGCGGCCCCAACGAACCGGCGGCAGACAGGGAGCACGTTCTCGTTCTCGACGACGTCAAGCTCAAGACGGACGGCACGATCTCGGAGTACCTCGACGATCTCTCGCGGATGATGGGGCGCGAAGGCGATACCCTCCTCGTCAACGGCAAGACCGGCGCCTCCATCCCCGCTCGCGCCGGCGGCACGCTTCGGCTCCGACTCGTGAGCTCCGCGAACGGGCGGTTCTTCAACTTGCGGCTGACGGGCCATACGTGGCGCGTCATCGGCCACGACGGGGGCTTCCTGGCGAAGCCGTACGACACGGAGCGAGTCCTGATCTCTCCCGGCGAACGCTACGACGTCATGGTGATCCCCAGCGGCGTCCCCGGGGCGACGTTCGACCTCGTCAATGACCCGTACGAACGCGGCCACGGCTCGGGAGAGCGACCCCCGCAGACCGTCGCTCGCGTCCGCATCGACCAAACCGCCGCGTTCACGGGCCGCGTTCTGCCCGACCGCTTTCCTGCCCTCGAACCTTTGCCACAAGACGGCGCCGCGTCGGTCGGCATCCAGCTCGGCGAGGTCGAACGCAGCGACGGGACGGTGTTCACCGTGAACGGGAAGACGTTTCCGGACGTTCCTCACGTTGCCGTCGAGCGAGGTGGACTCCGCATTCTCGACGTCGAGAACACGAGCGAGATGGACCATCCGTTTCATCTCCACGGCTTCTTCTTCCAGGTCGTGGAGAGGAACGGCGGCCCCGTGGATCTCGCCACGATGGGCAACAAGGACACGATCGTCGTCCCTGCGCACGGACGGCTGAAGCTGATCACTCGCTTCGACGAGCCGGGCCATTGGATGTACCACTGCCACATCCTCGAGCACGCCGAGCTTGGCATGATGGGCGAGATCGAGGTGCAGTAGGCGTCCGCGTGATCGGCGCGGGCTGGTGTGACCGGCGCCGTTACTGCGTCATTCGCTGCGCGCGCGAAAGACTTCTTGTCTGGGTGACTCTCGCTGTAATCAGTCGCGCTGGTCCGCGTCTGCATGGCGGACATTCAACGTTGAGAGCCCCATGAACCTCCGCCTCTGCATAAGCGCGCTCGTGCTCGTCGCGTGCTCGCCCGCGCCTGCTCCTGTTTCTACGTCCATGAACGATCCTTCGAATCCAAGAGCCCCGGAAGGTGTGGCGTATACACCGCCGCCGGAGGCCGCCGGAGCCGCACCTCCCGCCGACCCGCACGCCGGACACGGTGGCGACGCCACGTCCGCGCCGGCCGACGGCGGCGTTGTCTACGTCTGCCCGATGCACCCCGAGGTGACGTCGACGCAGCCGGGGATGAGCTGTCCAAAATGCAGCATGAAGCTCGTGCCGAAGAAGTGAGCGCCTCGATGTCCTTCCGCTGGCTTGCGGCGCTGTCCGCATCTCTTCTTCTCATGGGCTGCGCGTCGACCTCGCCGAAGGATCCGTTCAAGGATCTCGCCGCGAAGGTCGAGCAGCGCTCCGGCCACCGGGTCCGCTGGGATCAAGGGGGCGACGACCATGGCGCGATCGAAAAGGCGGTCGACGACCTGCTCACCCGCGAGCTCACGGCCGACGCTGCCGTTCAAGTGGCCCTCCTCGATAGTCCTGCCCTTCGCGCGAAGCTCGAGGAGCTCTCCATCGCGCAGGCCGATCTCGTTCAGGCCGGATTGCTCAAGAACCCCGTGTTCTCGATCGGCCGCACCGCCTGGGAGGCGGAGCACATCAATCCGAACCTCTTCGCGTCGATCGAGCAAGACTTCCTCGACATCCTCACGCTGCCGCTCCGAAAGCGCGTCGCTTCCGCCGAGCTGGAGGCGGCGAAGCTGGAGCTAGCCGATCATGTCCTCGAGCTTGCGGGACAGGTTCGGGAGGCGTTCTACAACGCGCAGGCCGCCGAACAGGTCGCCGCGATGCGCCGGCTCGTGACGGACGCCTCGCAGACGGCCGCGGAGCTTGCGCGCCGCCAGCACGAGGCGGGAAACATGAACGACCTCGCCCTGAACAACGAGCTCGCACTTGCGGCGCAGACATCGCTCGATCGCCGGCGCGCCGACACCGATGCCGCCGTCGCGCGGGAGAAGCTCAACAAGGTGATGGGCGTCTGGGGCCATCGCACGGCGTGGAAGACGGGCAAGCGCCTTCCTGAGTTGCCTAAGGAGGAGGCGCAGCTCGAGCATCTGGAGAGTGTCGCCGTCGGGCAGCGGCTCGACATCGCGGCCGCTCGGCAGAATCTTCAGGCGATGGAATACGTCCTGTCGCTCGCAAAGACGACGCGATGGACGGGCACGATCAACGTAGCGGTCGAGACGGGCCGGCTCCGTCACAACCGTCGCTTCTCGTTCGGGCCGAGCGTGGCGCTCGAGATCCCACTCTTCGATCAGCGGCAGGCGCAGGTCGCGAGGCTCGAGGCGCATACGCGGCAGGCACGGAACGAGCTCGCCGCACTATCCATCGACGTGCGCGCCGACGTGCGGTCGGCCGCCGTGCGAGTCCAAACCACCCGCGGCGTGGTCGAGGAATACGGCAAGGTGATGGTGCCGCTTCGCGAGAACATCGTTCGGTTCTCCCAGCAGCAGTACGACGCGATGCTGCTCGGCGTCTACCAGCTAATTCAGGCAAAACAGAACGAGTTTGAAGCCTATCGCGAATACATCGAGTCCCTCCGCGACTACTGGATCGCGCGGAGTGATCTCGAGCGCGCGATCGGCGGCCGGGTCGGCGCGGCGCCGGCGCCCGCGCCATCCCAGCCGCCCCCTCCTGCGACCCACTCTCATTGAGGACATCATGAAGCTCATTCACACATTCGTGTTCGTCGCGGCGTTGCTCCTGGCGCTCGTCGTGCCCACGCGGGCACTCGCGCAGAATGCGCCGCTTCCGTACGTTCCCGTGGTGACGCCGAACGGCTCCACGCTCCCATTCACGATGAAGGACGGCGTGAAGGAGTTTCGCCTGACCGCAGAGCCCGTAAAGCGCGAGTTCGCGCCAGGGATGATCGTCAATGCGTGGGGGTACAACGGCTCGACTCCGGGCCCCACGATCGAGGCGGTCGAGGGCGATCGTGTCCGCTTCTACGTCAAGAACAAGCTCCCCGAGCGCACGAGCGTCCACTGGCACGGCATCCTGCTACCGAACGGGATGGACGGTGTCGCCGGCCTGAATCAACCGCACATCGAGCCCGACGAGACCTACGTCTACGAGTTCACGCTGAAGCAGAACGGCGTCTTCATGTACCACCCGCATTCGGACGAGATGGTCCAGATGGCGCTGGGCATGATGGGCTTCTTCGTGATCCACCCGAAGGTGCCGATCGAGCCGAAGGTCGATAGGCATTTCCTCGTCATGCTGCACGAGTGGTTCATCGAACCGGGCACCGCGACGCCGAACCCGAACATCATGACCGACTTCAACCTGTTCACGTTCAACAGCCGCGTGTGGCCGGGGACGGATCCGTGGGTGGTGAAGAAGGGCGAGCGCGTGCGCTTCTCGTTCGGAAACCTATCGATGGACAATCATCCGATCCACGTCCACGGCTACGCCTTCGAGGAGGTGGGCACCGATGGCGGCGTCGTGCCGAAGTCGGCGCGCCGGCCGGAGACGACCGTGGACGTGCCTGTCGGATCGACCCGCACCGTGGAGATGGTGACCAACGTCGAGGGCGACTGGGCATTTCACTGCCACAAGTCGCACCACACGATGAACGCCATGAGTCACGAGGTCCCGAACATGATCGGCGTGAAGCAGCCGGCCGCGCTCGAGGAGAAGGTCCGCGGCATCCTTCCCGGCTACATGGCAATGGGCGAGACGGGCATGGGCAACATGATGGAGATGGGTCGACCCAAGAACACGCTCCCGATGATGACTGGCACCGGGCCGTTCGGCCCGGTCGAGATGGGCGGCATGTTCACGATCCTGAAAGTGCGCGCGGGCATCACGAGCTACGCGGACCCGGGCTGGTACAAGAATCCGGAGGGCACGGTCGCGCGTAAGGTCACCGAAGCCAAATGAACGCAGGTGTAACCGTCAGGGTCACGCATGCGACCGCATGGACGGCCCGCTCCACGTGGCGCGCTGGATCCGTTAGCGTTCGTGCCGTGCTGCGCTCGGCTGCCGTTGTCATCCTTGGTTTGCTGGCCGCGTGCGCGGGTAGCCCGCCTGCCGCGCCCGCCGCTGAACCGGCAAGCACGTCGAGCTCGACCGCGCCGCATCACGCAGCCCCGGAGCACGCGCACGGTAGCGACGCGCCCGCGTGCAAGCTCCTGGCTCGAACGTGCCACGCGCACGACAAGGCGAGCGAGCAGGCGCACGCCTGTCACGTCCTCGGTCACTCCGCCAAGAGCAACGAGGAGTGCGAGGCGAAGCGAACGGAGTGTCTCGCCGTGTGCGGCGGCGACGCCGGAGCCTGAGCATCACGACTGAAGGAGAGATCATGCGTAACGTTCTCGGAATTCTTATCGGCACTTTTATCGCCGCGTGCGGACACGACAGCGCGACCGAGCACGGCGGCGGCCACACCGCCAGTGGAGCGGAGCCGACCAGCACGGCGATCGCCGCAGTCTCCGGGGATGCACTCTACGTCGTGAACGGCGAGGACAGCTCCATCTCCGTCGTCGATCCCGTCGCCGGAACCGTCATCGGGACGATTGCTCTCCAGAACGTGACCTATCCGCACCACATCTACTTGAGCCCCGATCGCTCGAAGCTTGCCGTCGCGGTGCCCGGGCACGATCTCAGCGGCGGGCACTCCGCGGCCGCGCAAGGAGGGGGCGAGCACGGGGCCGGGCACGGCGCGACGACGACGCCGACGACGCCGGCTTCGGGCGGAGCCGTGCTGGTACTCGACGCAACGACCGGGGCGACGATCAAATCCCGGCGGCTCGACGCTTCCAACCACAACGCGGTCTTCTCACCAAACGGCTCCGAGATCTGGACGGCCCAGCTCCTCGATGCCGGCACGGTCCTCGTCCTCGACGCGGCGACGCTGGAGACGAAGCAGACGATCCCCGTGGGCCGCGTGCCAGCGGAGGTCACCTTCACGAACGACGGGAAGTACGCGTTCGTCGCGAACGGCACCGGCGACAGCATCAGCGTCATCGCCACGGACTCGAAGACCGTCGTGAAGACGATCCCGGTCGACCGCGAGCCGGTCGGCGCGTGGCCCGGCGCCGACGGCATCATGTACGTCGACTGCGAGGTCGCCAAGACCATCAAGGCCATCGACCCGAAGACGCTCGAGGTGGTTCGCACCTATCAGCTCGGCTTCACGCCCGGCTTCGCCGCCGTCCCACCCGCGCGCACGAACGAGCTCTGGGTGACCGACGCCGACGCCGGCAAGGTCGCTCTCTTCGAGACCGCCTCCGACGCAAAGACCGCCGATCAGGCGACCGCCGCAGGCGCGCACGCGCTCGCGTTCAGCCCGGACGGAAAAACCGGCTTCGTGACCAACCAGCTCAGTCACTCCCTCTCGATCATCGATTCCGCCTCGCGCACCGTGAAGTCCACGATACCGCTCGGCAAGAAGCCGAACGGCATCGTCTACCGCGCTCGCTGAGGCGCCCAGGGAGGACGGACTGTGACCGCGGAGGTCACAGATCCCTTCGATTCCGAGGCCTTGCGCGTCGTCTGGGCCGTGCTACGAGGCGGCCCATGCGTATCGCTCGTCTGTCCGCCGCCCTCGTCGCCGCCACCCTCTTTGCCTGCGTCGGCGAGACCAACGACGCTGGCTCGGAGAGCGTCGAAGCCTCCGAGAGCGCGCTCTCCGAGTACCGCCTCGAGGTGAAGACCTCGGCGACGAGCATCCAGGCCGGTGGGAGCGTCCCGCTCGCCATCCGCGTCCTCGGCGCGAACGGCGTGCCGGTGACCGAGTTCGATGACCTCCACACGCAGGTCATGCACATGGTCGCCGTGAGCTCGGACCTCACGGACTTCGTGCACATCCACCCGGCCCTCGGGGCGAACGGCGTTCTCACCATCGATGCGCCTGTCGCGCTCGCTCAGCCGTACCGCATGTTCTTCGAATACGATCCGAGCGGCGGGGGCACGAATCCCCAGACGAACCGCGCGACGATGCGTCCGAGCGGATCGGCGGCGGTGGCGCCCAATCTGGCGGCTGCGGGGGCGGCGATCTTCAGCGGGAGCGCCGCTCGCTCGGTGCTCGTGGGCGACACTCGCGTCGAGCTCGCGCCGCAGGCTCACGGCATGATCATGCCGGGCATGGCGACGACGCTTCGTGCAGCCGTCAAGACGGCGGCCGGCGCGCCCGCGACCGACATGGTGGACTGGCTCGGAATGCCCGGGCACGCGATCGTTCTGTCCGAGGACGCGTCGACGTTCATCCACGCCCACGGCATGCACCCGGGCGCGGGCGGGCACGGCGGTCATGGTGGCGAGCCGGGCGGCACCGGTACCAGCAGCAGCGGCGGTCACGGAGGTCACACGATGCCTCCCGCCGCGCCGGCTCCGGTCGATCCGCACGCGGGCCACGGCTCCGCGCCGGCTCCGGTCGCTCCCGATTCGTCGAACCTGCTCGACATCGAGGTGACGTTCCCCTCCGCCGGCCTCTACAAGATCTTCGTGCAGACGAAGCGCGGCGAGAACGTCGTCACCGCTCCGTTCGTCGTTCGCGTCATGGCGATGTGAGCCGATTCGCCCTCGCGCGTACGCTGCTCCTCGGCGCGCCGGTGCTCGCCGCGTCTTGTGAAGGGACGAACGGTGATCCGCCCGCGCCGTCACCGCCAGTCGCAGTCCCGGACACGCCAGACTCGCTCACGGTCGAGCTCGGTACTGGGGACACGGCGTTCGAGCCGCTGGCGGAGCAGGGAGAAGTTGCGCTCGTCTTCGGACCGCAGGGCGGATACCACGTGTGGACGGCCGTTCGCGTTCGTGACGCGAGCCTCCTTCAAGGGCACGTCAACCTGCGCGCGGCGTACAAGGGCGGCAGTCTCGCGGGCCTACCATCGAGCGAGGCGCCGCGTTGGATGGACGCTCCGGACGGATTCGTTGAGGCCGCCGGGCTCCGCGCGTTCATCAGCGATTCCTTGGCATCGGGAACGGAGCTCTCGCTACGCGCCGAAGTCGTCGCTCGTGACGGGCGGCATGGCGCTGCGGAGCGACGCGTCGTCATTCGTTGACACCCGCGACCCATCCGATGAGGACCCCATGAGCAGCTACGTCCCCGCCCTCGGCGTTCGATGGCTCACCCGGTTCTACGAGCCCGTCGTTCGCTACACGATGCGAGACGACGAGATGAAGGGGCTCATCGTCGACGCGCTCGCGCTGGTGGACGGCATGCGCGTGGCCGATGTTGGCTGCGGGCCGGGCGCATTGGCATTGCGCATCGCGGCGACGCACCCGAACGTGGAGGTGGTCGGCGTCGACGGAGACCCCGAGGTGCTCGCGACGGCGCGCGCAAAGGCGCAGGCGGAGGGCGCACGGATCCGGTTCGTCGAAGGGTTGGCGATGGCGCCGCCGCTCGAGAACGCCGCTTTCGACCGGGTGGTCATGAGCCTGGTCCTCCATCATCTCGCGCCCGAGGACAAGAAGCGCGCGCTCCGCGCAGCTCACGATCTGCTGCGCCCAGGGGGCGAGATCCACGTCATCGATTGGGGCGGGGCGAGGAGCGTGGTCATGCGCGCCGCCTTCCTCTCGATTCAGCTCCTGGACGGCTTCGCGAACACGGCCGATCACGTTCGCGGCGCGCTCCCCGCCTACCTGCGCGAGGCGAGCTTCGCGAACGTGGCGGAGCGGCGGCGTGAGCGGACGATCTGCGGCGTCGTGAGCTTCTACCGCGGCACGCGGTCGTGAGGCGGCCGAGCGCGATCGGAGAGTCTCACCAGCCCATCTTCTCCTTGAGCACGCCCGTCATCTCCGCTGCGCGCTTCTCGTCCAAGGCGGCGTTGGGATGGCCGTCGCAGCCCTTGTCGCCTCAGGTGCCCGTGGGGGGCTTGCCCCGGCCGAGGTACTTCTCCGGATCGCGTGCGAACTTCTGGTCGCAGCCGCTGCAGCAGAAGTAGTAGGTCTTGCCCTTGTAATCGACCTTCGGTGAGTCCGCCGTCACGACGAACTCCTCGTCCGACGTTGGGCAACGCGTGCGATCACCGACCTTCGCTTCGCCCGCCGGCTTGACCGGAGTCGCGGCCTGGGGCGCAGCGCCGGCAGCGGCGAGCGCAGAAGGCGAAGAAGGAGGTGCAGGCGGCGGAGGCGGGTTCGAGGCACAACCCGGCGCCGAGAAAATGATGAAGGCTGCAACCGCGATCAGGTGAAGACGCATCGCGTTTGATTTGCTCGCGCGAAGCGCGGAGTCAAGCGGTGCGCATGCAGTGCGCGCTCTGTAACCGCGGCGGTGACTGTGGTGCGACGGACTCGAGTGTCGATCCGAGTCGTCTCTCACTTCCGCGCTGAGCCGCGACGGAGCCACCGCACGGCGCGCACGATCCAGAGCACGGCCCCGCTGACGACCGTGAGAAGTCCCAGGATCGCGCTCGCGGCGAGCAGCGGATGGTTTCGAGTGTCGCGTTGCCCGTAGTCCATCAGATGGAGGCCCCAGAGAAAATCGTATATCCGCCAGACGTCGTTCCGCCGTGCGGTGACCTCGCCGGTGACCGCGTCGACATAGATCGCGGTGCCAGCACCGTCATCAAGCACCACCCGCCAGGCCGGGAGGGGCTTGCCGCGATACTCGATATGCGGATCCCGCTCGATGAGAGTCGTCGTGAGCGCACGTCGGTCGCCAGGCTGATCGCGGGAGGCGACGCGCTGTGCCTCGGTCTCCGACACGGGGCGCTCCTCCCCGGAGCGGGCGTCGTATCGATGCCGTCGATCGCCGACCTTTGCGCGGTAGAACGGTCCTTCCGGCGTACCCACGAGCTCGATCTTGTCCACGCGGCCAAGCTTCGCGACGATCGTCGACGGGGGAACGAGCTCGTCCGTCGGCGAGATCGGTGCGGCGTGCGCCGCGGCGACAGGAGCTCCCTTCAGCTGCTTGTCCGGGATGACGGCGAAGAAAAGCCCGGACGCGACCCAGATCGCGAGCTGAACGAGCGCGATGGCCGACAGCCAGCGATGAATGGCGTAGAGGCGCCGGTTCACTGAACGGGATCGATGCGCAGGACCTTGCCCCGACTCCGATCGGTGAACCAGATCTTGCCGTCGGGCCCGAACGCGAAGCCGGAGAGCGCCTCCGGTCCAAGCCCCGTGTCGAGCTGCCGGACGGGGCGGCCGCCTCGATCGAAGACATGAAAGAAGCCCGTCGCTGCGTCCGTGACGTAGAGCAGGCCTCCGTGGATCTCGAGACCGCTCGGCTGCTCGAGGATCCCCGACGCCACGATCTCCTCGAGCTTCGCGTCCTTCATGAGCGCATTCTTCACGAGCGGCTCGTTCTGGCGCGGAAGCGGAGCGCCCGCCATCCCGCTCGAGGTGTCGAGGCGGATGATGCGCTTGTTTCCCGTGTCGGCGACGTAGAGATACCGGTCGGTCACGTCGAAGAAGAGGTGACTCGAGACGCCCTCGACGCCCTTCACGACGCCGCGGGCGTAACGGAGGATCTCGCCGTCCGAGTGATCGTCCGCGCCGGGCGCGTGCGGCTTCTTGAAGTCGTACCTGTCGAGGGAACCAACCTCGCCGTTGAAGGTCCAGAAGACATTGTCCTCGGCGTGAGCGATCCCCCGGCACTTCGAGGTGTTGTGCAGCATGTCGTAGTGGGATCCGAGCCCACCGGCGGTCGCCTTGGCGAAGACATCGAGATCCGACGAGAAGAGCGCCGGACCCATGAAGTAGTTCGGCTGGCCTTGCGGATCGTTCTGCGCGTTGTCGTTGTCGCCGCAGATCCCCCAGAATCCCTCCGTCCCCCACGCGATCGCCGGCGGCTTGTGCATGAAGTGACCCGCCGCGGGGTCGACGAATTCCTTCCAGGTTCCCTTCTCCGTTTCGCTCACGCCCAAGCCGACGTGAACGGAGTCGTTGCCGTAGCCGATGGCCCAGAGCTGCGTCCTCTCCGACCCGCTGAACTGCAGATCGGTCAGCTCGGCGCTCTTCCGCGTGGAGTAGATCTCGGTAAGGACAACGCTCCCCGGCGAGCCGTCCCCGCTACCGATCTCTACGCCGCCGGCCGTCGCCGTACAGGTGCCGACGGGGATATCGCAGATCTCCTTGCCGGCGAGGCAGTCCGTGTCGCCAGTGCATGGCACGGCCACAGCGGCGCCCGCATCATCGGCGCCTGCGCCGGTACTTCGGACGACGGTCTTCGTACCGCACGCTGATGCAAGAGCGGTGAGCGCGAAGAGCCCGTAGAGGCGACAGGACCGGATCCACATTCGCTCCCCGTAGCGCTTGAGATCCTTCGCGGCAAGGCGTCATCGCCGCTGTAACTCCGGCGGTTACGCGATCTCGACCCGCGACTGCGTCCGAAGCGCGACGGGAATCGCCCGCCAGAGTCGCCGAACCTCGACCTCGGTCTCGAGCGGGCAGGGCGGGGGTCCGCCTCGCGTCGCCGCATCCACGAACGCGTCAGCGACCCGCTGCATCGCGGTCCGGTAAAGCTGGCGAGCGTCGTCGCAGACCTCGGGATCGAGAAGCACTTCTTCCTCGTAGCCCGCTCTCGTCGAGACCATCCGGACCCGCCGCGCTCCACCCGCGGGGAGCCCGATGTCGAGCCGTCCTCGCGTGCTACTCGTCGTGATGCGAATCGCGGAGCTCGGTGTCGCGTGCGGCGTCGGCGTGAGAGCAGTAACGACGCCTCGCGAGTGCTCGAGCACGATCGTCGGCGAGTACGCAGACGGGGTCGCCGAACGCGGTACGGCAAGCGGCGCAGGGTACTGCCCGAAGGCGCTCAGAGCGTCCACGCTGCCGGCCACGCCCATCGCAAGATCGAGCGCGATGGGGAGAAACCGTCCCGGGAACGTGATGTCGACGCGGAGGAGATCGCCGAGCCCCGCGAGCTGACCGAGCGCGGCGAGAAACGGCGGCGTGAGGCGCATCGAGTAGTCGGTGGCGGCGATGAGGCGGCGTTCGCGCGCGAGATGCGCAAGGTCGGCGACCTGCTCCGGCGTGCGGGCGACAGGGTGTGCGCAGAGGACGTGCGAACCGGCTTCCAACAGGTCGCGTGACAGCAACGGATTGTCGGCGTCGCCGACCGCGACAACGGCGAGAGTCGGGCGCGTCTCGGCGATCGCCTCCGCGAGGCTCGTGAAGAGCGGCGCGCCGAGCTCTCGCGCGAGCGCGAAGCTCCGCGGCGAGCCTCGTGCGACGACGCCGGCGACGCGCACGCCGTCGCGTGCGGCGAAGACCTCGCCGGTCATCCGGGCCCAGCCGCTGCCGACGACGAGGGCGTTCATGCGTACGGGTGGGGCGACGACGACAGAACCGCGCCGGAGGCGAGCTGCTCGGCGATGCGTTGGCTTGCCGTGCGCCGATAGCGCATGCCCCAGGACATCTCGACCGCCTCCGGCACGATCGCGCGGATCACGGTCCAGTCGGGGCCAAAGACCTCCGGAAGGGAACGCTCGACGAAGACGACGTCGAGCCCGGCGGCCTCGAGAGCGACGAGCAATTGCGGGAGGACCGGCGCGTCGGAAGATGGCCAGCGTTCGCGCAGAGCGGCCACCGTGTGACCGGGCTCGCTCGTCGTCCACCGCTCGAAGAGCGCGCGACCGTGCTCTCCCGAATAATGGGCGAGATGATCCGCCGGCCCGTACCCGCGGTCATGTCGCCACAAGTCCACGCTCCCATCCGACGTCAGGGGCCCGACCTGACCTTCGAGCTCGTCGAGCGCGTGGTCGAGCGCATCCTCGAAGCTCAGCGCAGCGGCGGTACCGAGTCGAAGCCCGTCGTCCGTGAGCCTTGCCCCCACTACGACGGGAAGGCCCACGTCGCTCGACGCGACAAGGACGATGGCCCCACGAACACTCGTGTCGATCCGTTCGAGGTCGTTACCGAGATACCAGTTCATCAGAAGCGCATCGCGCTCGATGACTTCGAGTAGCGCCCCTGCCTTCGCGGCGTCAGGGGATCGATGCGCTGCACAACCGTTCGAGGTCGCGTCCGCGAGTCGCAAGCCCTTCGCTGGCGGTCGCCCGACGAGCGATGTCGGCACGAGCACGCGCTCCCCTGACGACGCGCGAACGCCCCACGACCAATCAAGAAGGAGGTCGTCCGAGAAGCGCGGGAACCGAAAGGCCAGCGCGCCATACTCGGCATCCGTGAACAGGAGCGATTCGATCTCCCGGCTCGAGAGGGCCTCGGCGGCGAGATCTCGTCGGGCGCAACGACGCACGGCGGGAGGCGCGTGAAACATCGCGAAGCGTTCGACGGCTTCGCCGAGCGCCCGTTCGCGGCACTCGTCACCGACCGCGATCGCGATCCCGAACGATCGCTGTGTGAGAGGCCACGGCTCGCGAGCGGCGCGGTAGGCCGCGCGCGCCACGTTCTCGCCGGCGGAGAGAGGGGTGACGGGACGGAACCGCTCTTCGAGCGATGTCTCCCAAGAACAGCTCGCCGGGGGAGGATCGTCCTTCGTCGTTCGTGTGGCGCACGCGCATGCAGGATGGCGGGGATAGCCGTGCATCCCTGCGCGCCCGTCGAGGAGGTTCCAGACCGAGGCGCGCCCCGGTTCGAGCGGCTCGAGGCGCTGCACGTATCGCGCAACCACAGCGCCGACAAACGACCGCTCGTTCTCTTCGAGCGCGGAGTACGCCGAGAGTCCGCTTCCCGGCGGACGCCGGCCGGCGAGAAAGGCGGCGTTCCCGTCGAACGCGAGGGCGCATCGCGCGCAGGGAGCGATGCGCGGGTCGTCGAGGACAGCCACGACCTCGCCGCGGGACGTCCACACCAGAAGAGCCGGTAGCGCGAGCGCGACGCAGCGCGTGAGCGCCTCCCCGGCGCTCGGGTCATCGCGGCGCACGCAGATGATGACGAGCTCGCAACCTCCGATGTCGCCGGGCGTCGCTGCATGGCAGATCTCCTCCGCGCCCAACCGGACGTCGAGGCCCAGCTGGTCGTAGATCATCACCCGCCTTCTCCGCGGAACGAGCGCACCCACGTCTCGCAGCCGTCGTATCGCGGGCGCCGCTCGTTCGAGCGGGACGTCGCGTTCGAGTGCGTCGAGGGAGCCCGAGGAGGCGAGCGCGTCCACGATCCCTCGTTCGAGCTCTGCGTCGTTCAAACGGACGCGCCAGCTGCGGTCTCCTTCGACGACGAGACCGTCATCGGTCGCGTGCAGCGACACGCCGAATGCGAGACACCACGAGGCGTCGTCCACCAGAGGTCTCGTGGTCGATCAGTCGTCGACGTCGACTTCGCACTTGCAGCCGAGCGGCTCCCACCAATCGAGCTCGATCTCTTCGATCGTCGGCTCCGTTTCGAGCGGCTGCTGGGTCGATTGAACCTGGTCCATCGTGAGCTCCCTTCGCGTCGTGTCTCTCGAGTATGCGCTAGCCAGAACCGAAAGCCATGCTGTTTCACGCGGCGGAATCGTGACCGCGCCGGTTACACCCCACCTCTTGCGCGGGACCTAGCATGATCGCGATCGATGCAATCACCTCTGCACGAGAAGGCGCCGCGCCGACCGCGTACGACCTCGACCGGGGCTCGCCTCATCGTGACGTTCGGCGCGATCGTCACGCTCTTCGGGTTCGCCCTCATCGTCGTGCTGCAGGCCATGGCGCGAATGGAGGCTGCGGAGCAGGAGGACGCACGGCTCGACGGCGCGAAGCACGCGAGCCATCACGTGTCGGCGCTGCTGCGCGAGCAGTACATTCATCAAGCGCACACGATCATCGACGGCGATCGCACGCACCTCGGGCACTACGAGGACGTCGCACGTATGACGGCCAAAGCCGCGCGTTCTCTCGTCACGGTCGCGACGCGACCGGACGACCGCGCGCTCGCAGTCGAGATCGAAGCTCTCGTCCAGAGGAACCACGAGGACTTCCTCCGCACGACCTTGCCTGCGATCGACCGCGGCGATCACGCCGAGGTGCACGCGCTTCACGGGGAGATGGAGAAGGTCGTGGTCAGCGCGGCAAGGTCCGCGGCCGCGTTGAGCCGCAGCTTCGAGCGCCAGAGCGACGACGCCAGGCGGCTTGCGACGCGCGAGCGGTCGAGGGTGCGCTGGACGGCAATCTCCTGCTTCGGAGCGGCGCTGCTGCTTGCGGCGCTCGTTGCTTCGGCCACGACCAAGTTCATCGGGCGGCGCGTCCACGCCCTCCGCGACGGGGCGCGCAGGTTCGGCGAGGGTCAACTCGAGCGTCGGATCGAGGTGCTTGGTCGGGACGAGCTATCCGAGGTGGCAGCCGCGATGAACGAGATGGCCGAACGCCTGACCGCGCATCAGGCGGAGCTCCTCCGGGCGCAGAAGCTCGTCTCGATCGGCCGTCTCTGCGCCGGCGTCGCGCACGAGATCAACGGCCCCATCGGCATCATCCTCGGCTACACGAGCGTCATCCGGAAACAGGGGCTCGACGACGAGTCGCTGTCGGCGATCGAGGATGAAGCCCGTCAATGTCAGCGCATCGTTCAAGGACTCCTCGACACGTCACGAGCGGAGACGGGCGCGACGGGAATCGTCGATCTCTCGCAGCTCGCCGGCGATGCCGTCGAACGCCTACGCGCGGCAGGGAAGCTGGGGGGACGATCCATCGAGCTCCGTGCCGATGAGGCCGTCATGGCCGTCGGCGACGAGAGCCGGCTCCGGCAGGTCATCCTCAACCTCCTCTCGAACGCCGCCGAGGCCACCGGCATCGACGGGCGCATCGTCGTCGAGGTCGCGAGGCGCGACGGGCGCGCGCTCGTCGCGGTCGTTGACGACGGACCCGGCATGGCACCCGGTGCAAAGGAGCACCTCTTCGAGCCCTTCTACACGACGAAGGACCACGGGACGGGGCTCGGGCTCGCGATCTCGCGAGCGATCGTCGAAGCGCATCGCGGGGAGCTCACGCTCGAAGCCGCAAGGGACGGCGGAACGCGGGCAGAGGTCCAGCTTGAGGTTCGACCAAGCGAAGAGGCCATCGCGTGACGCGCCCCCGTCTCCTGGTGGTGGACGACAAGGAGAACTTCCTCGCGCTCTTCCGCCGGATCGCGCCGCCGGAGGTCGACGTCACGTGCGTCTCCAACGGTGCCCGTGCGCTCGAGATGCTCTCGTCCGACTCGTTCGACCTCGTCGTCAGCGATGTGCGCATGCCGGGCGCTGACGGGATGACCCTGCTCCGCAAGGTCCGCGAAGCCGGGCTCGATGTCGACGTCATACTCATGACGGCGTACGGCACGATCGCCGACGCCGTGAAGGCGATGAAGCTCGGGGCCGCTGAATATCTGACGAAGCCTTTCGACCCCGATGATGCGGTCGCAGCGATCCAAGCGGTGCTCGAGCGCCGGCGCGCCCGTTCTGGCACGCCTCGAAAGATGCTTCCTCCATCGCAACTCGTCGCGACGAGCGAGCCCATGCGGCGGGTCGCCGAGTCCGTCACCCGCGCCGCGGCATCGGACGCGCCTGTCCTCGTCGCCGGTGAGAGCGGGACCGGCAAGGAGCTCGTCGCACGCACGATCCACGCGCGCAGCAGCCGGAGCGAGCGACGGTTCGTCCCGGTGAACTGCGGTGCGCTCGGGGAGGAGGGCGTCGACACGCAGCTCTTTGGATGGGTACGTGGAGCAATCGCCGGCGCCGTCGGCGCCCGTCGCGGCGCTTTCGAGGAAGCGGCCGGAGGGACCCTCTTCCTCGACGAGGTCGAAGCACTGCCAAGCGCGGTACAGATGAAGATCGCGCGCGCGCTCGAGGACCGCGTGATCCACCGGCTCGGCAGCACCGAGGAGCACTCGATCGATATCCGGCTCATCGTGGCGTCGGACGTCGACCTCGCGAACGCCGTGGAACAGGGTCGCTTTCGCCCCGAGCTTTACGATCGGCTCAACGTATTCGCGATCGACCTGCCGCCTCTACGTCAGCGCAAGGAAGACGTCCCGCAGCTCGCGGAGGCGCTCCTGCGCCGCGTCGGTGCGTCCGCAGGCGAGCCGCCGACGTTGACGAAGGATGCGCTCGATACCCTCGTCGCGTACGACTGGCCGGGCAACGTACGGCAGCTCGAGAACGCGCTCGCGCGGGCAGTCGCTGCGGCGACCACGGCCAGCATTTCGGCGGACCTGCTACCCGTCGAGGTACGGTCCGGAGAGCGCGCCCGGACGCAAGCGACGCCGTCACTCGCGTCGCTGCCGTATCGCGAGGCGCTCTCCGTCGAGCGCGAGCGAGCGACGCGTGAGTACCTGGTCGCGTTGCTCCACGACGTGCAGGGAAACGTGACGCAAGCGGCCGAGCGGGCGGGCATCGAGCGTGAGAGCTTCCATCGATTGATGAAGCGCCACGGCGTCCGCGCCGAGGACTACCGGCCAAGATGAGCCCGGCCACTTTTGCTAGGAGAGCGCGAATATGTCGGACTTGCAGTTGCTGGACTACCAAGGTTCCGACGGCTGGCCGCTTCACGCGTGGATCCTCGCCGATGGCGGCGAGGGCGAGAGTCCTGTCGTGCTGCTGCACGGAGGCGGCCCCGACCATCGAAGCATGGAGCCGCTCGGTCGACGTCTTGGCGAGAGGCGCACCATCGTCCTGCCGGACATCCGCGGGTACGGTCGGTCCGTCTGTGCCGACCCGGCGCGGCACACGTGGAAGCAGTACGCGGCCGACGTCGTCTCGCTGCTCGATTGCGTGGGGGCCGACCGCGGAGTCCTCGTTGGTGCCGGTATTGGCGCGACGATCGCGCTCCGAGCAGCCATCGCGCACCCCGACCGCGTCGCTGCGATGGCGCTGATCAGCGTGGAGGACATCGAGGACGACGTGAAGAAGGAGGCGGAGATCGCGTTCATGGAGGCGTTCGCCGCTCGTGCTTCCGCGCACGGGCTCGAGGCCGCGTGGGGCCCGATCCTGCCGGACCTCGCGCCGATCATTGGCGCGTTGGTTCGCGAGGCGATGCCGCGCTCCGATGCTGCAAGCATCGCGGCCGCCGCGGCGATCGGACGCGACCGTTCTTTTCGCAGCATCGATGAGCTCGCCGTCATCTCCGTCCCCACGCTCGTCATCCCAGGGATGGATCACCGCCATCCCGCGGCGCTTGCGGAGGCGGTCGCGAAGCTCCTTCCGAAAGGACGCCTCGCAGCGGTCGACATGTCGGCGGACCTGGGCACAGCCGAGGACTTCGGGCGTCAGTTCGGCCCCGCGATACGCGAATTCCTCGACCAGACGCATGTGTAACGCACTCGGTTACAGCCGTGCCTGACGCTTCTCGCTAGCATCCGGGATCTATCAGCTCGACGGGGGCAGCCATGAAACGTCTCGTAGCGACGCTCGGTGTGTTGGGGATGTTCGTGGCGTGCGGCGGATCAGACAGCGCTGGCGTCAGCGGCATCGCGCCCGGCGCCGAGCGCGGCGCGTGCCTTTCCAATGGGACGTGCAACGCTGGTCTCAGCTGCCTGTCGAGCGTCTGCGTAGCGTCGGGCTCCGTCGACGGGTCGACACCGGGCACCGGCGACAGCGGCGGAGTCCTGAACGGCGAGGACTCTGGCGGAGAACCGATCAAGGACTCCGGCGCCGCGGATGTGGACGCGCAGCAGAAGGTGAACGACGCAGGCGAGCCCTGTCCGGGTGCCGTCATCTTCCACCCGGGTACCGAGACGCGCGACGCGAACACGTCCGTTCCGTTTTCGGGCCGCGGACGCGATTCGAACTGCGCCTCCATCACCGGCGACAAGCTCGTCTGGACCGACAGCATCGGCGGCGGCACGATCGGGAAGGGCGAGACCTTCAATCACACGTTCACCGTGAAGGGCAGCCACACCGTCACGCTCACGTCGACGGACGCGGCAGGCGCGTCGACGACGGCGACCGTGACGTTCAAGATTCAGTGAGCGCTGCGGTCGCCGCTCGCGAGAAGCACCGCCGCGGCGAACGCTCCGATGAAGAGGAGCGCGATGAACCACAGGAAGTCCGAGTGGAGCTGGATGTTGCTCGCGAGAAAGGAACCGAAGGCGAAGAGCAGGCCGACGCTGGTGCCCAGCCTGAGCCACAGCTCACGTCGTTCGTAGAAGTACCCGGCGAGGCCAAGGAGCGAGAGCCCGAAGCCCACCAAGAAGCCTCCCCACGTGCGAAAGACGATCGACAGCCACCGAGCAAGCGCCTCGGGGGCCGCGTCGGTC
Source organism: Labilithrix sp. (assembly GCA_046351255.1). Lineage (GTDB taxonomy): Bacteria > Myxococcota_A > Polyangia > Polyangiales > Polyangiaceae > Labilithrix. The sequence goes on along the minus strand of JAXLYU010000012.1, from coordinate 326,209 downwards.
CCGAGCCCTATGAAGCGACTATCTTCCGGGAGGAGCGGCGGCCTCAGCAGCATGAAGTAGACGCCCGTGCTGCTCGTAAGCAAGCCGAGGACAAACAGGACAACGACGAGCAGGGCGCCGCGCGCGTTCGGAGACCCGCCCGGACCGTTCATCATGCGGCGACCTTCGCCGCGGAGCCCGCGCCGGGGTCTGCCGCATGCCGACTGCGATCGATCAGCTTCGCGATCTCCACGACGACGACGACCGCGATCGAGCAAGCTCCGACGAGCGCGAAATGGCGCGCGTCGAGCAACGTGACGTGGAAGACGTCCCGCAAGCCGGGCAGCAGAACGGACGCCTGCAGACTCAACGACAGCCCAGTGGCGACGAGAAGCGGGACGCTGAGGCGTGGACGCATCGTGAAGATCGACGCATCCGGTGAGCGACAGCTCCACGCGTGAAGCAGCGGTCCCATCGACAAAACGAAGAACGCCACCGTCCGGTGCGTCGCCGCGCTCCCGCCTCCGGGGCAGAGTCTCTCGCTGTATCCGACGAGCGCTGCCGCGGCGATGACGACGCCGACGAGGCCGATGCCGAGAAAGTCGCGCGTGCCGACGAGAGGCTCGGCTGCGTCTCGCGGAGGAGCATTCATCTGATCCATGGCAGGCGGATCAATCCCTAGAGCGAGCGCCGGCGCGGCGTTCGTCACAAGGTTGATCCAGAGGATCATGAGCGGAGTGAGCGGCGACCAGGCCCCCGTCATCGCCACCGCGAAAACGGTGAGGGCGAGACCCGCGTTCGACGAGAGCAGGAAGAAGACGAACTTCCTGATGTTCTGGTAGATCGCTCGGCCCTCGCGGACGGCCTCGACCAGCGTCGCGAAGTTGTCGTCGGTGAGAACGATGTCGGCGGCCTGCCGCGCGACCTCGGTCCCTCCTCGGCCCATCGCAACGCCGATGTGAGCCTCGCGGAGCGCGGGGGCGTCGTTGACGCCGTCGCCGGTCATCGCGACGATCTCGCCGGCGCGCCGAAGTGCCTGGACGATGCGGAGCTTCTGCTCGGGGGCGACGCGTGCAAAGACCCGGACGTGCGGGAGCCGGGCCGCGAGCGCCTCGTCGGACAGCGCTGTGAGCTCGGCCCCTGTCATCGCCTCGTCTCCGGCGTGGAAGAGCCCGATGTCTCGTGCGATGGCCGTCGCGGTCGCCTTGTGGTCGCCGGTGATCATCACTGTCCGAATGCCTGCCCCCGCGCAGGCTCGCACCGCTTCGGGAACGCCGGTTCGCGGCGGATCCAACATCCCAACGAGCCCGAGGAGCGTGAGATCTCGCTCCTCGAGCGAGGTCTCTCCGTCGCGCATCTCGCGCCGGGCGAGGGCGAGGACACGAAGTCCACGTTCGGCGAGCCGCGCCGCCTCGTCCTCGATTGCGCGTCTCGTCTCGGCATCGAGCTCCTGCGCTCCCCCTTCCGTTGTAACCCGCGTGGCCGCCTCGAGGACCGTCTCGACGCTGCCCTTGACGTGAAGCGCGGTGCCGGACGGCGACTGCGCGAGCACGCTCATCCGCTTGCGCGACGAGTCGAAAGGCGCCGCACCTATCCTACGCGCCGTGCGCCTCACCTCCTCGGGCTCGAATCCAGCCTTGTTCGCCAAGACGAGGAGGGCCGCCTCGGTTGGATCGCCGACCGGGTGCACGGCACCGTCGTGGTCCTCGAGCGCCGCGTCGTTGCAGAGCACGGACGTTTCGACGAGGTCGCGAAGACGCGGTGCGGGAATCGGTTGCGCTCCTTCCAGCGCTCCATCCTTTCCGTAGCCTTCGCCGGAGACGTGAGCCTCGGCGCCCATCATCCAGACCTCGCGCACGGTCATCTCGTTGCGGGTGAGGGTGCCCGTCTTGTCAGTACAGATCACGGTCGCACGCCCGAGCGTCTCCACCGCCGCGAGGTGCCTCACGACAGCGCCACGCTTGGCCATTCGCTGGACGCCAACGGCCAGGGTGATCGTCGTGACCGCCGGGAGCCCCTCCGGAATGATGGCCACAGCGAAGCTGACGGCCTCGAGCAGAAGGCCCGCCCACGGCCGTCCACCATGCACGAGGCCCCATCCGAGGAGGAGGAGCGTCACCGCGAGGCACGTCCAGAGTATGCGTGCGCTGAAGCGGCCGAGGTCACGCTCGAGCGGCGTCTTCTCGTCGCGCGCCCGGTCGATCGACGCGCCGATCTTGCCGAGCTCGGTCTTCGCGCCAGTGGCGACGACAATCGCGCGCCCCGTACCTGCGACGACGAGCGTGCCCAGGAAGAGCATCGTCGGCCGTTCGGCCACCACCGCCTCGTCGGCGACGCGCGCGCCAGCATCCTTCGCGACCGCCTCGCTCTCGCCGGTGAGGGCAGACTCGTCTGCGCGGAGCGCCGCGGACTCGGCGAGCCGGACGTCCGCTGGAACGGCATCGCCGGCCTCGAGCTCCACGACGTCACCGGGAACGAGCGTCTCGGCGAGGACGATCGTCGTCGCGCCACCTCGTCGCACCCGCGCGTGCGGCGTCTGCATCGAGCGTAGTGCCGCGACCGCGGACGCAGCCTTTCGCTCCTGCAGAAACCCGAGCGCGGCATTGAGGACGACGACGATCGCGATCGCGATGGCATCGCCATATCTTGCGAGCACGCCACCTTCGGGCGCGCGCGCTCCGACGACCCCTGCGATGACGACGCCGACCATCAGGGTCAGCACGATCGGGCTCGATAGCTGCGCGAGGATGCGCGCCAGCGCGCTCTTCGACGGGGGCGACGGAAGGCTATTCGTCCCGGTGCTCGCGAGCCTTTGCGTGTGCTCGTCAGCTGAGAGACCACGGCCCGGATCGACGCCCAGCGCACGAGCCAGCTCGCCTGGGGGAGTGCCGTGCGGCGCGGTCATCGCTCGACCATTGGTATTCGGCAGCTCCGCCGCTTTCATTGCGGGCGTGTCGCGGTTCGGGACGCTGTCGTCACGTGCGAAGCGACGCTAGCAGCGACGCAGACCACCACGGATGGGTTGAGGATCGCTGCGAGGTGCATGACGCGCCAGCAGCAAGCCCCGAGCCAAGGTTGCGCGTGCTTCGCACGCCTCTTGCTCCTGCCCGATGAAGGGGCACCTGGAGAGCCATGACGAAGATGGCCAAGATCCTGATCGTTGGCGGCTACGGCGAGGTCGGCAGTCGCCTTGCGGCGCAGCTCGAGGCGAGCCATCCAAATCGCGTCATCGTCGCCGGGCGTCATCCCGAGCAGGCGACCGGCCTCACGCGAAGGGTCGACGTCGATGATCCTGACTCGGTCGAGCGGGCGCTCGATGGTGTCGGTGTGGTTGTCGCCTGCGTACGGCAGCGCGAGCCGCACCTGCTCCGCGCAGCGGTACGCCGCGGGATTGCGTACACCAGCATCGCTCCGCCGTGGATGGCGTGGGCCGAGATCGAGCCGCTACGCGCGGAGGCGAAGCGTAGCGGGTCCCGCGTCGTCCTCGCCGCCGGACTGGAGCCGGGCATCACGAGCGTCCTCGTCCGCGCCGCGGCGGACCGACTCGGCCAGGTCGACGTGGTCGAGACGGCGTTGCTGCTCGGACTCGGAGACGCCTACGGCGCCGACTCGATGGCGTTCATCTTCGAGGAGATCACCGAGCCGTACTCGATCGTGATCGACGGGCAGCCAGAGGAGGCAAACGCTTTCGAGCGCCCGAAGCTCGTCGCGTTCCCAGCGCCTGTGGGCCTGCGCCGCGCGTATACGATGCCCTTCCGCGACCAGCTCTATTACCCCGCGACGCTGGGCGCCAAGACCGCAATCGCTCGTATCGCGCTCGACCCGTCGTGGCTCTCGCGAGTTCTCTCGGCGCTGCTCCGCGTAGGGTTGAGGCGCGTGCTCCATCGCGGGGGCACGCGCGGAGCCGTTCATGGACTGATCGAGAAGCTGCGCGGCCGATATTCGGGCCACGACCACTACGCGCTGGTCGTCGACGTGCGCGGCGGCGGACGTACGATTCGCTCGACGCTCGTCGGGCGGCAGCAGGCCGAAACGACCGCAGCCGGCGTCGGCGCAATCACCGAGGCGCTCTGGGCGCGAGAAGTGGACGAGCCCGGTGTGTGGCTCGCGGAGCAGGTCATCGCGCCGGAGCCGTTCCTGGCGCGTCTTGCTGCCCACGGCATCGTGCCGATCACCGAAGAGCTTTCCACGACGTCGCGTGCAGCCAGCGTTGCGCCCACGAGCGGCAGGCGCGCGGAGAAACGGCCGAGCGCGGCAGGTTGATTGGCGGCGGGCGGCCGGCGGTTTCGGTCTTGCACCTGTAACCGCGGGAGTCACTCTGGCGCGGCCGGACGCACTTGCGGGCCGCTGGGAACCGGCGCCAACGCTCTGAAGCCACGCAGCCTTTGCGTCGCCGCGCGCATCTTGCGCGACGGATAGGTGCGCCGACGTTGCCGGAGCACCGTCGTGGTGGGCACGTAGCGTGCTCGATGCTCGAGCGATGCGACCGATTGCTTTCGTCGTGGCGGCTGCCGTGCTCGTAACTCCGGTCGCGGCTCTTGCAGACCCGCCCACGGCGGATGCGCTCGTTCGCGAAGTGCTGGAGCGCAACCCCTCGGTCAAGGCACGCGAGCTGCGGCGCGATGCGCTCGGAAGCGAGGCGCGCGGCGCGGGAATTTACCCTGACCCTCAGGTCTTCGTGATGGTCGACCGCGTTCCACAGGCGCACTCGGCTGAGATGCCGATGGTGCGTTACCAGGTCACGCAGATGTTTCCTTGGCCCGGCAAGCTCCCGCTCATGCGCACGGCCATCGAGCGCCAGCGCGACGGCTCCGGTGCCGAGCTCGACCTCCGCAGGCTGAACCTACGCCTCGACGCAAAACGTGCGTATTACATGCTGCTCCTCAACGGCAAGCGCCGCGAGATCAATCGCGCAAACCGAAATCTCGCCGTGACGATCGCTCAGGCGGCGCTCGGACGATACTCGACGGGGCTCGGAGGGCACCACGACGTCGTCCGAGCGCAGGTCGAGGTGAACGCGCTCGACGTCGAGCTCACGAATCTCGACGGCGAGCGGAGCACGGCGGTCGCGATGATCAATGCTCTTCGCGACCGCCCGTTCGACGAGCCGACGGGCGAGCCGCAGCTCGTCCCGTCGCCGCAGACGGATGAGAATGTCGGCGCGCTGATTGACCGCGCGAACGCCCAGCGTCCCGAGCTGCGCGGGATGCGCGCGATGCAAGCGGAGGCGACCACGATGGCGGATCTGGCGCGGCGCGAGCGCTACCCCGACGTCATGGGGTCCGTATGGATGAATCAGAACATCGGAGCGCCGCCTTCGGCGGGCGGGATGGTGGGCATCACGATCCCGGTGTTCGGGATCTCGCGCCAGGGTTATCGGGCCGCCGCCTTCGACCAGCGAGCCCAGGGCGCCGCCGAGGATGCGGGGGCAATGCGCGCGATGATTCGCTTCGAGGTCGCCGCCGCCGTCGTGCGAGTCCAGACGATCGCGCGACGCGTCGAGCTGGTCGAGACCGTCGTGCTCCCGAAGGCGCGCGAGAGCCTGGAGGTATCGCTCGCGGGGTATGGGGCGTCGACGCTCGACGTTCTTTCGCTGCTGGACTCGCGGAGATCGCTGCAGAGCGCGTCGCTCGCTCTCGCGGAGGCGCAGATCGAACGCGAGGTGGCGCTCGCGGAGCTCGAGCGCGCCGTGGGCGCTCCGACGAGGGCTTCGCAATGACGACTGTACGCCGATGGGGTGCGACGACGGCGCTGCTGCTCGGCGGGCTCTTGCTCGCGGCCTCCTGCAAGCGCAATGACGAGTCGCACGCCGGACACGGCGCAGGCATGCCGGTCGGAAGCGCGCCTCTCACCGCAGCGACCCTCGCAAACGAGCATGCGGCGCACGGGGGCGACGCGTCGACACCGGCCGGATATGCGCCCGTGACGATTGACCCCGCCCGCGCGGCCGCGCTCGGCCTCAGCACCGTCGAGGTGATCGAGCGCGACTTCCAGCGCACCGTTCGCACCGTCGGCGTGGTGGCGCTCGACGAGAGGCGCACGACGCACGTACACGCCAAGGTGCGCGGATGGATCGAGACCCTCGACGTCAACTTCGTGGGCCGAAAGGTCACGACGGGCGAACAGCTTTGCTCGATCTACAGCCAGGAGGTCTTTGCGGCGGAGATCGAGTTCCTCTCCGTGCTGGACCGTGTTCGGAGCCGCTCTGCCGCGAAGGACAGCGCATCGCCGCGGCCCCCGCCGGGTGAGTTCGCGGAGGCCGAGCAGCGGGCGCAGGAGCAGCTCCTCGCTGCCGCGCGGCGCCGTCTCTCGCTCTGGGACGTGCCGATCGCCGAGATCGACCGACTCGAGGCGACGCGCGAGGCAAAGCGGACGTTCCCACTGCTCGCGCCCCGCCCTGGCGTCGTCGTGGACAAGCAAGCCCTCGAGGGCATGTACGTCGATCCTTCCGTCGAGCTCTACACGTTGAGCGATCTGTCGCGCCTGTGGGTGCTCGCCGACGTCTACGAAGCAGACGTCCCGTACGTTCGCGTCGGGACCACTGCCCGCCTGACCGTCGAGGGGGTGCAGGCGGCGCACGAAGCCAAGGTCACCTTCCTTGCCCCGACCGTCGACGAGGCGACCCGTACGCTCAAGGTGCGCTTCGAGCTCGACAACAAGGAGAAGAAGCTCCGGCCGGGCGCCTTCGTGAACGTGTCGATGGACCTCGGGATCTCGCACGGGCTTGCCGTCCCCGAGAGCGCGGTGATCCGAACAGGCCCGCGCTCGATCGTCTTCGTCGCCCATGGAGAGCCCGCGGAGCATCTCGAGCCGCGCGAGGTGAAGATCGGCCCGTCGGTCGCCGAGTTCTATCCCGTCGAGAGCGGTCTGAAGGTCGGAGAACGCGTGGCTACCGGCGCGCAGTTCCTCCTCGATTCGGAGAGCCGCCTTCGCGCGACCAGCGGCGGCGGAGGCGCCCACGGTGGCCACTGAAGGCGAGGGGGAGGCTCGGCTGGGCCTCATCGCGCGCATCATCGATCTGTCCGCGCGAAAGCGGTTCTTTGTCTTCCTCTTCGCCGTGGGCCTGACACTCGGAGGTCTCTGGTGCGCGCAGCGCTCGCAGCTCGATGCGTTACCCGATCTCTCCGACACGCAGGTGATCATCGCGACGGAGTGGATGGGCCGCAGCCCCACGCTGATCGAGAATCAGGTCACCTATCCGCTCACGACGACATTCCTCGGGGCACCGAAGGTCAAGACGGTGCGCGGCTTCACGATGTTCGGCATGTCGTTCGTGTACGTCATCTTCCAGGACGGCACGGACCTCTACTGGGCGCGCTCGCGCGTCGTCGAGTACCTCGCCAAGGTCCAGGGCAAGCTGCCCGAAGGAGTGACGCCGCAGATCGGCCCCGACGCGACGAGCGTGGGCTGGGTGTTCCAGTACGCGCTCGTCGACGAGAGCGGCAAGCACGACCTCCAGGAGCTCCGCTCGTTCCAGGACTGGTCCCTGCGCTACTGGCTCCAGGGCCTCGAAGGAGTCGCCGAGGTCGCGAGCGTCGGCGGCTTCGAAAAGGAGTACCAGATCCAGATCGACCCGGCGCGGATGAAGGCGCGGAACGTCTCGGTCGGGCAAGTCGCCGCGGCGGTGCGCGGCGCCAACGTCGAGGTCGGCGGCCGGGTCATCGAGATGGCGCAGCACGAGTACGCGCTCCGCGGTCGCGGCTTCATCACGAAGAAGGACGACATCGAGCTCGCCGTCGTCGCGACGGACGCGCGCGGCACGCCGATCCGGATCCGGGACGTTGCCGACGTGACGATCGGCGGCAACATCCGGCGCGGACTCGTCGACCTCGACGGACGCGGCGAGGTCGTGGGCGGCATCGTGGTCATGCGCTTCGGCGAGAACGCGCTGAACGTCATCGAACGCGTCAAGGCGAAGCTCAAGGAGGTAGAGGGAGCGCTCCCGCCCGGCGTGAAGGTCGTCCCTGTCTACGACCGGAGCCAGCTGATCAAGGATTCGGTCTCGACACTCTCGTGGAACGTCCTTCAGATCCTCGGCGTCGTCATTCTCGTCATCTTCGTCTTCCTGTTCCACTTCAGATCGGCATTGGTCGCGGCGATCGCGCTGCCCGTCGCGACGGCAGCGACGTTCATCGCCTTCTACTTTCTGAACATATCCATCAACATCCTGTCGCTCGCGGGAGTGATCCTTGCGCTCGGCGACATGGTCGACTCCGCCTGCGTGCTCGTCGAGAACGCGCACAAGAAGATCGCCGAGGCCGAGCGCGAGGGGAACAGCGCCCCGCGCAGCGAGATCGTGATCGCGTCGGCGCGTGAGCTCGGCCCCTCGATGTTCGGCGCTCTCCTGGTGCTCACCATCGCATTTCTCCCCGTGTTCTCGCTCCAGGGCGAAGAGGGTCGGCTCTTCCAGCCGCTGGCGCTGGCGAAGACCTTCTCGATGGCGTTCGCGGCAGTGTTCGCCATCACCCTCGTCCCCGCCCTCATGGTCAGCCTCCTGAAGGGCAAGATCAGGCCGGAGGAGAGGAATCCGATCAATCGGTTCTTCATCGCAGTCTACCGCCCGCTGCTGCGTCTGTGTCTGCGCGGGCGGTACGTCGTCATCGCGCTCGTCGTCGCCATCATGGGCGCGACGCTCATCCCCATGTCGCGGCTCGGGTCCGAGTTCATGCCGCCGCTCTACGAAGGCGACCTGCTCTACATGCCGATCACGGTGCCCGGCATCTCGATCGCGGAGGCCAAGCGCTTGCTCACGTGGCAGGACCAGCAGATCCGCGGCGTCGCTGAGGTCGAGCGGATCTTCGGCAAGGCTGGGCGTGCAGAGACGTCGCTCGATCCGGCGCCGCTCTCGATGTTCGAGACCGTCGTCCGGCTGAAGCCGCAGAAGCAATGGCGCGACGGAATGACCCTGGAGAAGCTCATCGCCGAGCTCGACGAGCGCACGAAGATGCCGGGAGTCCAGGGCGCGTGGACGATGCCGATCAAGGCCCGGATCGACATGCTCTCGACGGGCATCCGGACGCCGATCGGGGTGAAGGTCTTCGGCGCCGATCTCGAGGTCATCACGAAGATCAACGATGACCTCGAGCGCGTCCTTCGCCCGCTCCCCGGGACGCGAAGCGTCTATGCGGAGCGCGAGCTGGGCGGCTTCTTCCTCGACGTCACTCCGGACCGCGAGGCGATCGCTCGCTACGGCCTCGACGTCCGTCAGGTGCTCGACGTCGTCGAGAGCACGATCGGTGGCATCGACGTGGACACGACGTACGAAGGCCGCGAGCGGTATCGCGTCAACGTGCGCTACCCGCGGGAGCTGCGGGACAACCTCGAAGCGCTGCGCAACGTACTCGTCCCCATAGCCCCGCTCACGCCGCGAGCGCTGCCAGCTTCCGCCGGAGCACAGGGGATGCCCTCGCCGTCGGGGACGTCCGCAGGTGCGCCGATGGGAGGCGCGGCGCTGGGCGGTGGTGGCATGGGTGGGGGCGCCTCCCCGGCGTCGCTCGCTGCACTGGCGGGGGGCGGCGGCGGTGGGATGGGGGCTGCAGGGATGGGCGGCGGCGGCGGCAACGCAACAAGCCCACCACGATCGACGGCGGCAGCGTTCGTGCCGCTCGGCCAGCTCGCGAGGATCGAGACCGTGATGGGGCCTCCGATGATCAAGAGCGAGATGGGCTCGCTCACCGGCTGGCTTTACGTCGATATCTCAACGACCGACGTAGGCGGCTATGTCGCCGCAGCCAAGGAGCAGGTCGCGCGCGAGGTGAAGCTGCCGCCGGGGTATTTGATCAAGTGGACGGGCCAGTACGAGCTGCTCGAGCGCGTGCAGGCGCGGATGGCGTGGATCCTTCCGCTCACCGTCGGGATCGTGTTCGTCATCCTCTACCTGAACTTCAAGGGCATCGCCCAGTCCCTCATCGTCATGACCGGCGTGCCCTTCGCGGCGGTGGGGGCGATCTGGATGCTCTGGATCGCGAGGTTCAACACCTCGGTCGCCGTCTGGGTCGGCATGATCGCCCTCCTCGGCGTCGCGGCCGAAACCGCGAGCGTGATGGTCGTCTATCTCGACGACGCCTGGAACGCGGGCAGGAAGAGCGGCGCGATCCGGACGGTCCAGGACCTCGTCGACCACTCACTCGAAGCCGGATCGAAGCGCGTGAGGCCGATGCTGATGACGGTGATGACCAACGTCTTCGGCCTGCTCCCGATCCTGCTCGGCACGGGTGTCGGCGCCGACGTCGCGAAGCGCATCGCCGCGCCGATGTGGGGCGGCCTCGTCTCGCTCACGATCCTCACGCTGCTCGTCATCCCAGCGGTGTACGTGGTGTGGCGCAGCTTTGCGCTCCGGCACGCTATGCGGCCTCAGCCAGCGTTGACCGTCGCGGAGGCAGAATGATGAACGTGTGACCGGCGCAGTTACGCTGGACAAGGCGAGCGCCGTGCTATCGAAACGGGATGGGCTCCGCGAAAGCGCTCCTCACGATCGTCGCGCTCGGCTTGGCGGGTGGGGCCAGCGCTGTTGCGTGCGACTCGAGCGATCCGCCTCGCGAGCCCATCGGCAAAGTGGTCCTGCCGCATGACGCGGGGAGGGACGGGGCCGTGGCGCTGGCCGTCAACCTGTGCCCCGACGGACAAGCGGTCGATTGGCCGGCGGCGCCGTACGGCCTGACCCTGACGTCGACGCTACCGCCGGATCTCTCGTTCAAGAGCGCAAGCAGCACGGTGCGCCTGAAGGATTACTTCGAGCCGTGCGCGGCGAAGTCGCGGCTCCTGGTCATCCGCACGAGCGCGGGTTTCTGTGGGTCGTGCATCTGGCATGCGGAGCACACTCGACGGCTCCTCGACGATCCCATGGTCGCGGACCGGGTGATGCTCCTGGATCTGCTCGTCTCGGACGAAGACAACATGCCGGCCACTGCCGCGGCGCTCGAGCGGTGGACTGCCCGGATCGATGGCCCGGGGAAGGTCGCGCTCGATCCGAAGATCACGTTCGCCGCATCTCTCGTAGCGAAAGAACCGCTGCCGTACTACGTGGTCATCGACACGCGCACGATGCAGGTGCAGTTCGCGCGTGGAAATCCCGACCCCGACACGCTCCGCAGTAGGCTGCGTTCCGAGCTCGCGGCGCAGGACGGCGAACCAAAACCTACCCCGGCCGTCCCGACGCTCCGCGACAAGCTGTTCACCGAAGATCAGTGGGACCTCATCCAGGGGATGAAGCTCGAAAGCGCACCGCCCGTGGACCCGACGAACGAATTCGCGGGCAGCAGCGCGGCGGCGACCTTTGGAAGGAAGCTATTCGACGACAAGCTCCTTTCTCCGTCCGGAGAGGTCTCGTGCGCGAGCTGTCACGACGCTGCGAAGGGCTTCGGCGACGGCGTTGCACAAGCCGTCGGCGTCGCCACCGGGGACCGGAACACTCCTGCGATCGCGCTTTCGGCGCATGCACGATGGCAATTCTGGGACGGTCGCTCCGACACGCTCTGGTCGCAAGCGCTCGGCCCCTTCGAGAACGATAAGGAGTTTGCCTCGAGTCGCATGTTCGTCGCAAAGCAGATAGCGACGCGCTACAGCGCCGAATACGCGGCTGCCTTCGGGACGAAGTATCCACTTCCGAGCCTTGCCGGACTCCCCGATAGTGGGAAGCCGGGAGAACCAGCGTGGGAGGGCATGTCGGCCGCGAATCGCACGGCGGTCACCCGCGTCTACGTGAACGCTGGAAAGGCAATTGCCGCGTTCGAACGAACGCTACGGCTCAAGCCGAACGCGCTCGACCGCTACGCCGCCGGAGACACGACGGCGCTCGACGCCGCACAGAAGAAAGGGCTCTTCACGTTCTTTCAGAGTGGTTGCGTGCAGTGCCACTGGGGGCCACGCCTGACCGACGACGCCTTCCACGTGATTCGCTTCCCGACCGGCCGCCAGGACGGCGCCGTCGATCGCGGTCGCAACGAGGTCCTCCCAATGCTCGCTGCGAGCGAGTTCGCCGCATCGTCGATGTGGAGTGATTCCCCTTCATCCGCAAAGCTTCTCAGTCTCGCGACTGCGCCGACGATGGAGGGCGCATTCAAGACGCCGGGCCTCCGGGGCCTGCCGCAGTCGGCGCCGTACGGGCACGGCGGAACGTTCAAGACGCTGCTCGAGGTCGCCAAGCATTACGGGACACGAGGTAGCGAAGTCGGCGACGACAAGGCCGTTGGAGACGTGGAGCCGTGGCTGAGCGAGTTCGATGAGAACGCGCAGAAGGAGCTCCCCGCGTTCCTCGAGATCCTGGACGGCATCGGCGAGTAGCGGAGCGGCCATCGGAGGTTGACTGCTACCCTCCGGTCCGCGCGTGGATCTGTCTCTCTCAACCGTGGCGGTTGCTGCGCTCGTCTTTGCGACGACCAATGCGGACGACCTCGTGATTCTCGCTGCGTTTTTCTCGGATCCCTTGCTCCGCGTTCGGTCTGTTGTTCTTGGGCAGGTCATCGGCATCGCGCTGCTCACGGCGGTGAGCGCCGTTGCGGCACTCGGTTCGATGGCCATCCAGGCATCATGGATTGCACTCCTGGGCGTCGTGCCTCTGGCGCTCGGCCTACGTAAGCTGATCGCGCTCCGGCGAAGGAACGCAGAGGAGCCGTCGCGAGCGCCGGTCCAAGGCTCTCAGCTCTTGGCAGTTGCGGCGGTGACGCTCGCAAATGGCGGGGACAACCTCGGGGTCTACATTCCGCTTTTCGCGTCGCGACCGGCGCACGTTCCCGTCTTCGGCGCCGTGTTCGGCGTGCTCACCCTCGCGTGGTGCGCGATCGGTTGGTGGCTGGTTCGCGCACCGTTGGTCGGCACGTACCTGCGTCGCTACGGCCGAGTGATCCTCCCGTTCGTTCTCATCGCAGTCGGCCTGCACGTCCTCAAGGACGCCAGGCCGTTGCTTGACCCGTGAAGGCTAGTTCGCGTTCGCGGACGGGCTCGCCGCCGCGGTCTTGTTGTCATAGACGGCGAAGGCCTTGAACGAGCCCTTCGGAGCGTCCTTCGAAGTGATGTGGAGCACGAGCTTGTGTTTCCCCTCCGAGAGCGCGGAGAGAGAGCCGTCCTTGATGTTCAAGAGCTTGTCGTTCTCGTACACGGCCACTCCGGCCGTAGCCTTTCCCGGCTTCACTCCCGCACCGACCTCCGACGGAAGTGTCTGGTCCCCGACATAGGTGTCTGCGCTGAAGGTTCCATTCGGCTGGCCGGCCGCGTCGACCGACACGATCGCGATCGCGACGGCGGGCCCCTCCACCTCGGCGTCGAACACGAGGTCCTTCACACCGTCCGGGGTGAACGCGCCGTCCTTGTTGCCGACCTTGTCGACCTTGCCGCTCGATGCCGCGAGCGAGAACGTGTTGAACTTCCCCTTCGCGGCAGCTGCTGTCGGCGGCGGCGTCGTCGAGGCTGCGGGCGTGGCCGGCGCTGACGACACAGGCGCAGCGGTCGCCGCGTTGCTTGCGGAGCTGGACGAGGGAGCGCTCGACGGGGCCGGATTCGACGCCGTCTCCGGCCGATTCTCGTCGCCGCCGCACGCTTGCCCGTGGACACCGAGCACCATGACGCCGAGCCCGACACAGACCTTCATCTTCATCATGCTTCTCTCCCCTTCGTTGCTCATCGCGGCCGCTTCCACGGCGGGCCGTCGCTGCAGGTCGTCGCGTCGATATGCGCAATCGACAACGTCGCTTCCGCCCCATGGTGCAGCGTTTGCGAAGCCATGGCCTTCTTGCCCGGCTCGATCGCGAGATCGGCGGTGAACGCGACGTACTGTTCGCCGTTCTTGTTGGCCGCCGTCGGCCGGCCGCGCGCGTTGAAGCCATACGCGACGCCGGACACAGACGAGATCTTGCAGCGTCCTCGGTTCTCGATGACGACGTGCAGCTCGAAGCCGTCGTTGCCGGCACCGATCGACGCAACGGTCGCGATGGCGGGATCGCCCACGGTCATCGCCGCAAGTGCGAGGCGTGCACGCCCGATCGGCATCGCGCCGAGGACTCTTGTGTTCGCCTTCGGCGACGGGTCCGCGCCGTTCGCGGATGAGCGCGTCTCGTCGGCTTGCGTGAGCGTTCGCGGCGGGGTGGACCACTGACGTTCGAGGATGCTCCGACCCGCGACGAAGCCGATGGCGCTTCCGATCATCAGCGCCAGGAGTGCCGCGCCCGCAGCCTTGATGAGGACGATGCGCCCCGGCGACGAAGCTTCCGACACCGGTTTCGCGTCAGTCATTCGAGCCGCATAACACGAGCGCGAGCGTGGCAAATCCCGACGCAAGAAGAACGTCGCTTTTTGCAACGGCAGTGTAAACGGGCGGGCACAAAACCCTGGAAGTGTTCGCCGCTATTCGCGATTCCCAGGCTCCCGCGAGTCGTCGTGATAGGTCGCGAGGCGAGCGATGCCTCCTGAACACGATCCTTCCTCGGAGCCCGAGTCGCGCCCCATCGCGTGCGAGTGCGGTCTCGTTTTCACCGAGACAGGATGGCTGGCGTTGGAGCCCGCCGGCACGTTGAAAGACGGCGAAGCGCTCATCGACTTGCGGCGTTGCCCGTGCGGGAGAGTGCTCGCTCGAAAAAAGATCGCCGGACTCTGATCCGTCGCGCTCGCCATCCGAGGGCTTTGTGTCGCGACGCGTGGGCCGTGACACGTCAAGGACATCATGACGTGGCCTCCTCCAGATCGATGCCCGCGACATCGGCCACCGTCCGGCCCGTGCGCTGGGCGCGCCGGAGCTGTGCATAGCGCCAGTACGTGTAAACGACGGGGATGAGCTCGAGGGTGAGGAACGCACTCGAGAGGAGCCCTCCGACCATCGGCGCCGCGATCCGCTTCATGACGTCGGCGCCGCTGCCGGTTGCCCAGAGGAGCGGGACGAGCCCGATCAGCATCGTCGCGACGGTCATGAGCTTGGGCCTGACGCGCTGGACCGTGCCCTCCGTGTGCGCGTGGATGATGTCGTTGAGGTCTCGAATCTTTCCCGCGCGGAGCCGCCGGATGAACGCGTGATCGATATAGACGATCATGACGACTCCCGTCTGCGCAGCGAGGCCGACGAGCGCGATGATCCCGACGAGCACCGCCGTGGATATCCGGTAATCGAGCAAGTAGAGGAGCCATATGCTCCCCACGAGCGCGAACGGGATCGAGAGGAATACGATGAGCACCTCGGTGAGGTGCCGGAACTGCAGATAAAGCAGCACCGCCACCGCAATCAGGGCGAGCGGAACGAGGATCCACATCCGTTCGCGCATCTGCTCGAGGAGCTCGTATTCGCCAGTCCAGCGCAGGTACATTCCTGGCGCGAGGGCGACCGCTCCGCGCGTCCGCGCTCCTTCGACGGCGACCTTGGCGTCCTCGACGTAACCGCCGAGATCGCGCGAGGGCTCGACGTCGACATAGACGTAACCGACGAGCAGGCCCGCCTCGTCCCGAAGCATCGGCGGACCGTCGACGACGTTGATCGCCGCCAGCTCACCGAGGGGTATTGCGCGGCCAGGCACCTGCCGCAGCGGCACCAGAACGCTGCGCAGCTTCTCGGGGGAGGAACGGAAGTCCTCCTTGTAGCGGACGTTCACGGTGAAGCGCCGTCGTCCTTCCACCGTCGTCGTGACGGGCTCGCCGCCGACGGCGCTCGAGACCACGTCATTGAGGTCCTCGATCTGCATGCCATAGCGCGCGAGCGCGTCACGATTCGGGACCACGTCGATGTAGACGCCGCCGAGCGAGCGCTCGTAGAAGACCGTGCGCGTCCCGCGGACGTCGCGGAGGACGGTTTCGAGCTGCACGCCGGCCTTCTCGATCGAGGCGAGGTCCTGGCCGAACACCTTGATTCCGACCGGCGTGCGTACGCCGGTCGTGAGCATGTCGACGCGCGTCTTGATCGGCATCGTCCAGGCGTTGGTCCAGCCGGGCATCTGGAGGCGGGCGTTCATCTTGGTGACGAGCTCGTCCCACGTCTCCCGCTCCTCTTCGGGCCAGAGAAGCCGCAGCGCGGGCTTCACGAACGCCGGTGCAGAGCGGCTGTACCACCGCTCGTGCCGTACGAGCGGCCACTCGGAAGGGGGACGGAGCTGGACGATCGTCTCCACCATCGAGAGCGGCGCGGGATCCGTGGGCGACTCCGCACGACCGACCTTCCCGAAGACGCTTCGCACCTCCGGAAACGACGCGATGATCCGATCCTGACGTTCGAGCTGCCTTTTGGCCTCTTCGATCGAGAGGTTCGGGAGGGTAGTCGGCATGAAGAGCATGTCGCCTTCGTTGAGCGGCGGCATGAACTCGCTCCCCAGCTTCAGGAAGGGAGGAATCGCGGAGAGGACGGCGAACACGCCGATCGCGAGCGTCGTCTTCGGTCGCCTCAGGGCGACGAACACGAAGGGCTTGTAGACCGCTGCGATCACGCGTGAGACCGGGTGGTTCTTCTCGCTCTTGATGCGGCCGCGGATGAGGAGATCGCGCATCGCCGGTGCGAGCGTGATGCTCAGCACCGCGGCCGAGAGCATCACGAACGTCTTCGTGTACGCGAGCGGCTTGAAGAGGCGCCCCGCCTGACCGTTGAGCCCGAAGATCGGCACGAACGAGATCGCGATGATGAGGAGCGAGAAGAAGATCGCCGGCGTCACCTCCTTCGCCGCGGCGTGCAGGAGCTTCGCGCGGCCCTTGGCGTCGAGGCCCGGCGGCGCGCGTTCGAGCCTCTTGTGGCACGCCTCGATCATCACGATCTCGGCGTCGACGGTCGCGCCCACCGCGATCGCGATCCCGCCGAGGCTCATGATCGTCGCCGGGATCCCGAGCGCGAACATCGGAATGAACGCGAGGACGACCGCGATGGGCAGGCTGATGATCGGGAGGAGCGCGCTCCGGAAGTGGAGGAGGAACAGGACGATCACCAGGCTCACCGTGATCGCCTCCTCCACCAGCGAGCGGCGGAGCGTCGCGATCGCCCGGTCGATGAGCGACGAGCGATCATAGGCCGGGACAATCTCGACACCGGGAGGGAGCGCCGGCCCGAGGTCGACGAGTCGCGCCTTCACGCGCTCGATGACCTCGAGGGCGTTTTCGCCGTAGCGCGCCATGACGATGGCGCCGACAGTTTCGCCTTTGCCGTCCATCTCTGCGAGGCCACGCCGGATGTCGCCGCCGAACCGGAGCGTCGCGACGTCGCCGACGCGGATCGGCGTGCCGTCGGGCCCCGCGCGGATCGCGACCGACGCGAGGTCGCCGAGGTTCTCCAGGTATCCGCGGCCGCGGATGAATTATTCGCGGCCGCTCATCTCGAGGAGGCGGCCGCCGACCTCGCCGTTCGAGCGGCGCACCGCATCGGCGACGTCCTGGACGTGGAGGCCGTAGGCCCGCAGCTTGTCGGGGTCGATCGTGACCTGGTACTGGCGCTCGTACCCGCCCACCGTCGCGACCTGCGCGACGCCCGGTACGCTCTCGAGCGCGTAGCGCAACGTGAAGTCCTGCAGCGTCCGAAGCTCGGCGAGGTCATGCTTCCCCGTGCGATCGACGAGGGCGTACTCGTAGACCCAGCCGATGCCGGTCGCGTCCGGGCCGAGGACGGGTGCGACCTCGGCCGGCAGCTTCGCGCGGATGCCGTTCATGTACTCGAGGACGCGAGAGCGCGCCCAGTAGACGTCGGTGCCCTCCTCGAAGAGGACGTAGACGAACGACATCCCGAACATGGAGTAGCCCCGGACCGCAGTGACCCGCGGCGCCGCGAGGAGTGAGCTCGCGATCGGGTAGGTCACCTGATCCTCGACGAGGGTAGGGGAGCGGCCCTTCCACTCGGTGAAGACGATGACCTGTGGATCGGAGAGATCCGGGATCGCGTCGAGCTGTACACGCTTCGCCGAGACGAGCGCCCCGCCAATGAGCGCGACGTAGAAGAGAATCACGAACCAGCGATACTTCGCCGAGAGCTCGATGATGCGAGCGATCACTTCGTCGCCTTGGCGTTCCCGGACGCCTCCGCGATCGAGGCCTGGAGCCGGCTCTCGGAGTCGATGAGGAAGGTCGCGCCGGAGACGACACGCTCTCCCGCGACGAGCCCCGCGTCGAGGACGAGACGATCTCCGTTGGTCCCGGACGTCGCGACGATACGCGGCACGAAGCGACCCTCTCCCTCGACGACGAAGACGTAGCTCGCGCCGCCCGTGTCGATCAACGCGTCGCGCGGGATCGTCACCGCGCGGCGCGCCGGCGTCGCGACCTCGACGATGCCGAACTCGCCGGGTGCGTACTGGCGACCGCCTGCGTTCGCGAGCTGCATCCGGATGCGGCGAGTGCGGGCCTCGGCGCTGACGACGGGGTAGACGAGATCGATGTTCGCCGAGACGGCATCGCTCGGATGACCGCTCGGCACGAAGCGCGCGCTCGTGCCGGCGCGCACGTGTTCGAGGTCGCGCAGAAAGACCTCTGCGACGACGTACACCCGCGAGAGATCCTGGATCGCGTAGAGCGTCATCTCGGGCGTGACGTACGACCCGAGGACGACGTTCTTCTTCGCCACGAAGCCGCCACGCGGCGCGACGACGGAGACCGCGCGGAGCACTTGCCGGCTCGCGATGACGCGATCGATGTCGCTCGCCGTCATCCCGAGCAGCTCGAGCTTCGTGCGCGCGCCCGTCGCGAGACTGCCCGCATCCCCGGTCCACGATCGCGTCGTGAGAAGCTCGTTCTCGGCCTGCAGGATCTCGGGACTGTAGAGGGTGAAGAGCTCCTGACCGGCGCGGACCTCGATGCCGGTCTGGTCGACGCGGATCGCCTCGACGAAGCCCGGCGTTCGCACATGTACCTCGGCGGCTCCTTGCTCGGGCTCCTGCACGACGGCAGTCACGCGGAGCGTGGACCCGCTCGTCGTCTCCTCCACGAGCGCCGTTCGGACTCCGATAGACTGGATGCGATCGAGCGTGAGCAGGATGGGCGTCGTGCCGGCCGGCACGCTCCCGGGCCCAGCGTCGGTCTCGAGATGACGTGCGTGGCCCGGCACCCCGGCGTCTTGCGGCATCGGCTCGAGCGCCATCTTGCAGAGCGGGCAGCGTCCGGGCTTCGCGGAACGGACCTCCGTGTCCATCGGACACCAGAACGCGGGCGCTCCGCTGTCATCGAGGACGACGAGCGGCTTCGCGCCGGCGGTCTCTGGCATCGCCGATGACGCGCCCGCGTCCTCCACCGCGATCGCCACCAGATCCATGTGGCAGATCGGACACTCGCCGGGTTCGTTCGAGACGACCTGCGGATGCATCGGGCAGTGGTAGCGCGGTCCCTCCGCACGTGTGCCGTTGGCAGCCGTGCCCGTGCGCTCGTGCGCGTACGCGATCCACATGAAGATGGATGTGGCGAAGAAGAAGAGGAGAAGGGCCCAGCGGACGAGCGCCATCGTCCTGACGCCCCGCGGCGGCGGCTCTTCGCCTTCCGGCATGGGTTCGTCCTCTTCGAGGCGCGGCTCTTGCTGCTCAATCGCCATGAGTGGCTCCTTCGTGGTCGGACGTAGACGCGCGAGCACCAAGCGCGCGGCGCGGGACCTCGACCCCCACCGCTGCATCGAGGTCGGCGAGGGCGTGGTCGAGCGTCGCTCGCGCCGCGACGAGCTCGCTCTCGATGTCGACGACCGCGCGCCGCGCGGCGAGGACGGTGAGGGTCGGGATACGGGACGTCTCGAAGCCGGCCCACACGACCTCGAAGGCGCGGTGCGCAGCGGGAAGCGCTCGATCACGGAGCGTTTGAAGGCGGAGGCCGCTCGCGCGAACCATCGCCTCCTGCGCGGCGACCTCCGCGTCGATCGACCGGAGGGTCGCCGCCCGTTCGCTCTCCATCGCGGCGGCGAGGTCGTTTCGTGCGTCGCGTCGCGAGCGCGCCTCGTTCCACAGCCACGGCAGGGTCATAGTCGCGTTCGCACCGTAGCCGTGCTGCGGCAAGACCGAGGTGGGCGAGAAGTAGAGCGCTGCGACGCTGAACGAAGGAATGACCGCCTCGCGCTCGCTCGCGCGTGCCTCCTCGCGTCGCGCATCGCGGAGAGCGACGCTCGCGCGAAGCTCGGGTCGGCTCGCATGCGCCTTGTCGATCGCGGCGCGCACGTCCCACTCTGCGATCGCCGGCGCGTTCATCGCTGGCCCTCCGAGCGGAGCGAGCACGTCACGGCCGAGCAGCGCGTTGATCCGTCCCCGGGCAGCGTCGACGCGCGTGCCGTCGGTGATGACGTCGGCGTCCATGCGCGCAAGCTCCACGTCGGCCTGAGCGAGGTCCGCGAGCGATCCACCGCCCGCGTGGCGAGCGCGGGCGATCTCGACCGTCCGCGCCGCGACCGCGCGATGGTCGATGTGCACGCGATGCCGCGAGGTGGCCTCGACATAGTCCGCGAAGGCGTGGTCCATCTGCAGGCGAACGCGGCGTGCCGCGTCCGTGCCGAGCGCCTGTTCGGCCTCGGCCTCGTGCTCGGCGGCGCGTCGGCGCGCCGACTGCGAGCCCGGCGCAGGGAACGTTTGCCCAACGCCGAACATGATCATCTGCGCGTCGCCGACGGCGTACGGCCGCGCGATCGGGACCTGCCAGATCTGCACCATCGCTTCGGGCGGTGGAAGCGTTCCTTCCGCCACGCCGCTCCGGCGCATCGCGGACGCGCGCTGATCCGCCGCGCGGACGCGCGGGGTGCGATTGGACGGCGAGCGCGAGCAGCGCCGGCCGTTCGACGAGAGGCAGCGTCTCCGATGCGTGCGCAACGCATGCATAGATCGACGCGGCGACCACGATCGCCGCGGCGATCGGGTGAATCGAGACATGAACCAGCTCCTTCGAGGACGACAGACGGCCGTTTCGGGCGAATGCGTGACGCACGAGCGCGTGCGTCCTCGAAGGTCTCAGCAGGTCCAGATCATGAGCTGGGCGCGCCGCTTGCGCGCAGAGATAGGCCCGGCGCGCGCCGGGTGATTGAACCGAAGCGCCCCAGCTGCGCGCGGGCCGGCGCGCTCGAGCCACGCCGGAGTCGCGATCGGAGTCGACGGAACGTCGCCGAAGTCGATCTCGGCCGGAGCCGTCCCCGACGCCGGCATCGCAGCGGTCCGCCGCTGCTGACAGCAGTCGGAGCCCTCGACGGCGGGCGTGCCCTCGTAGTGAGCTTCCCCGCGGTCGCAGCATGACGCGGCGACGACCGCATTCATCATCGGGCAGTAGACGTAGCGGGCGCCGCTCCGGAGGACGCCGAGCAGCAACACCGCCGCGACCACGAGCACCCCGGAGCGCGCGACGATCGCACGCAAGGAGTGAAGGAGGGCGCGACGACGGAGCACGTGGAGACCCTACGGCCGCGACCCGCGGGCGGCAAGCCGGCTGCGCGCTGAAGGCGCTGGCTCAGCGCTTCCACGACGACGTATTCGGGCCATCATCGTGATTCAGGAGCCCCGCCGTGCCCAGGCTATTGCCGCTCCGCGACAGTCTTCCGGATCTGGTCGAGCGCACGCGGCGTGCAGTCGACGACGTGGCCGCGCGCGTCGGTCGATACTTCGCAGCACTCTTCGAACATGCGTCGCATCCGCTCGCGTCCGCGCTGGACACGGGACAATCGGGCGCTGCGACCGGTCCGCATCCTCGGGACAAGCGTCCAACGGATGCAGGAGTTCTGGCTGGAGCCGTGTGAGAACGAGGACGACATCCATCTTGGGATGCCGAGATTCAAGCGCGCCCCGGGCTACGCGGACGAGCATAACGACGGGCACGCGTCCGATCCCGCCGTATACAAAGCGGGCGCTGCGGGCGATGACGACGGGCGCTGACCCGACCTGCTTCGTGCTATGAGAGGCAACGTGATACTCGGCATCGCGCGGAAACGACGCGGACATTGGGCCGCACGTGTGATGGCCTGGTTTCTTGCTGTCGTCTTTGTGACGTCGAGCGTCACGATCGATCCCGATTGCTTCTCCGGCGCCGATACGGAGGACATGGGTCCGTGTCCGTGTCCGCTCGACTGTGCGTCCTGCATCACCGTACGGACCGTCCCGCCGAGCGTTCCGGCAGTTGCGTTCTTGCCTCGGGTGCCGCGCGCCGTAGGCGTCCCGCCGCCGATCCAGACTCCATCACGCCCGGTATCGCCGGATCCGCGTGAGATCAGCCACGTTCCGAAGATCTGAACGCGCGACGAGCGACCGACCTTCACGCACGAGCTCGTGTGGCCGCATGGCATTGCGGCTCCGCTCGGTCGTGGTGCGTCGTCGCGCGTTCGCGCGCATCGCGATCGATGCGGTCTCGCCGTTCGGGCGATGGCCGGCGGACGTCCACGAGTCGAGCTCGGAAGGAAAGGTATGGTCATGCGGATCAAGCACGTGTTTTCCATGGCAGTCGCGATCGCGGTCCTCGCGGGAATCGGCGTCGGGTGCAAGCGCGACCCGGCACCGAGTGGCGAGCCGAAGCCAGCCACCACGATCAACAACAACAACGTCTCGACGAAGCCGACGAGCAGCGTGGCTCCCGGGTCGTACGAGGACTGGTGCGAGGAGCACCAGGTTCCGGAATCCCAGTGCACGAAGTGCAACCCCGACCTGATCCCGGCTTTCAAGGCGACCGGCGACTGGTGCAAGGAACACGACGTTCCCGAGTCGCAGTGCACCAAGTGCGATGCGAAGCGTGAGGCGGTAAGGCCGCCGAAGAAGAGCTGAGGTGCGGCTCGCTGTCGTCATGCTGGCCCTCGCCGTCGCGGCCTCACTCGGCTGCAAGAAGCCTCCGAGCGAAGGGGCCGGCAACGGAGCCGAGCAAGTGCCGCTGTGCGAGCATCGCGTGCAGAAAGACATCTGCACGAAATGCAATCCGAAGCTCGCCCCGGTGTTTCAGGCGAAGAAAGATTGGTGCCCTGAGCACGGATTCCCCGAGTCCGTCTGTCCGATCTGTCATCCGGAGCGAGGCGGGCGGCCGCGTGTCTCGACGGCCGGTAAAGCGAAGGACGATGACGACGACGGGAAAAAGGTCGTTCTCTCTCCGGAGGTCATCGCAAAGGCAGGGGTGAAGACCGCCCCTGCGGCGAAGGAAGTCCTCGTGCCGACCATCGTCGTTCCCGGCGACGTGGTCGCGGATCCGGACAAGTCTGCCCGGATCACCGCTCCCGTCGCCGGACGGCTCGACCGCGTGACGTTCATCGAAGGTAGTCAGGTCAAGGCGGGCGACCCTCTCGCGGTGCTGCGGGTCCCCGATCTGGCGAAGGCGCGCTCGACATTCACGTCCTCGACCGCTCGCGGCCAGGCGGCACGTGCCAATGCGGAGCGATTGAAGACGCTGACAGCGAAGGGGCTCGCGTCCAATCAGGAGCTTCTCGCCGCCGAAGCGGAAGCCGACGCGCTCGAATCCGAGGCGCGCGCCGCGCGCGACCATCTCGGCGCACTGGGAACGAGCACGGACCCGACGGGCGGCGCGTTCCTGTCGCTTCGAGCTCCGATCGCGGGCGTGATTGTCAGTCGTAATGCGGTCGTCGGTCAGGCCGTCACTGCGGAACAGGCGATCGGGGCGATCGTCGACCTCTCCGACGTCTGGTTTCTGGCTCGCGTCTACGAGAAGGAAGTGAGCCGCATCGCGAAAGGAGCCGAAGTGGAGGTCCGCGTGAATGCCCTGGCAAAACCGCGCTTCACGGGAAAGGTCGAATACGTCGGCCAGCAGATGGATCCCGACGCACGCACCTTCACCACCCGTATTCGACTGAAGAACGAGGCCGCTCTCTTGCGGGTCGGTTTCTTTGGAACAGCGACGATCGCAGTGACCGGCGCGGAGGGGAGGACGGCGAGTGTGCTCGTGCTGCCGGAGACCGCGATAACGCAGGTGCAGGGAAAACCCGTCGCCTTCGTGAAAGAAGGTGATGGCTTCGAGCGTCGCGATCTCACCCTCGGAGCCGAAGCCGTGGGCAAGGTCGAGGTGCTCTCCGGAGTACGCGAAGGCGAGCAGGTCGTCGTCGAAGGGACCTTTGCTGTAAAGAGCGCGCTGCTCAAAGGGACGATGGGGGACGAAGACTGATGATGCGGCTCCTCTCCGTCATTGTGGAGTGGTCGTTGAAGAACCGCCCCGTCGTTCTCGTCGCGGCCGTGCTCTTCACCATCTTTGGCCTTCGCTCCGCGCGCGACCTCCCAATCGACGCCGTCCCAGACGTGACCAACGTACAAGTCGTGATCATCACGGCGGCGCCCGCGCTCTCGCCGCTCGAGGTCGAGCAATACGTGACAGTGCCGGTCGAACGGGCGATGGCAGGGCTGCCACGCTCGACGCAGGTGCGGTCCGTCTCGAAGTATGGCCTCTCGGTCGTGACGATCGTCTTCCGTGATGACGTCGACATCTACTTCGCTCGGCAAGTCGTCAC
Source organism: Labilithrix sp. (assembly GCA_046351255.1). Taxonomy (GTDB): domain Bacteria; phylum Myxococcota_A; class Polyangia; order Polyangiales; family Polyangiaceae; genus Labilithrix. The sequence continues at coordinate 301,908 of JAXLYU010000012.1, read as the reverse complement.
CGAACGTATGCGCGAGGCGCAGGACGCTGTTCCCGCCAAGTATGGCAAGCCAGAGATGGGCCCGATCTCGTCAGGCCTTGGCGAGATCTTCCAGTTCGTTGTGAAGAACGACTCGATGGACCTGACGAAGGTCCAGGAAATCCTCGATTGGACGATCGCCCCGCAGCTCCGCACGGTCCCGGGCGTCGTCGAGGTGAACAGCTTCGGCGGGCACGATCGGCAATATCAGGTCATCGTCGACCCGAATCGGCTCCACGGCGCCTCCTTGAGCGTGCCGGATGTCGTGAATGCGCTCGAGAAGTCGAATGCCAACGTCGGAGGCGGCTACATCGAGAAGAACCGCGAACAGATCGTGGTCGGGACCGACGGACAGTTCAAACGGCTCGACGACCTGAAGTCGGTTGTCCTGAAGACGAGCGCAGAGGGCCCACCCCTCACGATCGGGGCCGTGGCCGACGTTCAGTTTGGTACGCGTTTGCGCCGCGGGGCGGCGACGAAGGACGGCAGCGGCGAGGTCGTGATCGGCGTGGCGATGATGCTCATGGGTGAGAACTCGCGGACCGTCACGGAGGCCGTGAAGGCGAAGCTCGACGCGCTCGCGCCCACGCTGCCCGCCGGCACCCGGATCGAGCCCTTCTACGATCGGTCCAAGCTCGTCGACCGGACGATCCACACGGTCGGAAAGAATCTCATCGAAGGCGCGCTCCTCGTGATCGTGGTCCTCTTCGTGCTGCTCGGGGACCTTCGGGCCGGCGTCGTCGTGGCGATCACCATTCCGCTTTCGATGCTCGTCGCGATCGTCGCGATGAACGCGATGGGGCTCTCCGGCAATCTGATGAGCCTGGGGGCGATCGACTTCGGACTTCTCGTCGATGGGTCCGTGATCATCGTCGAGAATGCTGTGCGTCGGCTCTCGGAAGCTCGTATGGAAAAGGGCCGATCGCTCACGTCCGATGAACGGACGGAGGTCGTTCGTAAGGCAACGCTGGAGGTACGATCGGCGAGCGTCTTCGGGGAAGCGATCATCGCGATCGTTTACCTGCCAATCCTCGCCCTCACGAGCATCGAGGGAAAGCTGTTCCGGCCGATGGCGATCACTGTTCTCCTCGCGCTCGGGGGGGCCTTCGTCCTTTCCCTCACGCTCATCCCGGTCCTGACCAGCTACGTGGTCCGGCCCCGGGTTGGCGAGCATGAGACGTGGCTCCTGAGGAAGGCCCACCGCCTCTACGTCCCGGTCTTCCGCAGTGCGATGCGACACCGGTGGGTGCCGCTTACAGCTTCCGTTGTCGGGCTCGCTTGCGCGATCGCTCTCTTCACTCGCGTCGGCGCGGAGTTCGTACCCCAGCTCGACGAGGGCGACATCCTCGTCGAGGCGCGGCGGCTGCCTGGAATCGGACTATCGGAGTCCGTCTCGACGAGCCTGCGCATGGAGCAGGCCATTCGGACGATCCCCGAGGTCACGTCGGTCGTGTCACGTACCGGCTCTCCCGCGGTCGCGACGGATCCGATGGGCGTGGAGCAATCGGACGTGTACGTCACGCTCAAGGACCGTGGCCAATGGCGCAAGGGCCTCCAGAAGGCCGACGTCGGGAAAGAGATCGCAGAGGCCGTCGAGCAAGCAGTCCCCGAGGTTGCGGGCGCCGTCTCCCAGCCCATTCAGATGCGTACGAACGAGCTCCTCGCAGGTGTGCGGTCCGACGTTGCAGTCCTCGTCTACGGCACCGACATGGACGTGCTGGCGAAGGTCGGCGAGCGCATCGCGGAGGTCGTGAAGCAGGTCCCGGGCGCAACCGACGTCCGCGTCGAACAGGTCGCCGGGCTCCGGTACCTGCGAATCGTGCCGGACCGGATGCGGCTAGCCCGCTTCGGCCTGACGGTCGAAGACGTCAACGAGGCCACGCAGACGATCGCGATCGGCCGCGAGGCGGGTGAGGTGCTCGAGGGTGAGCGGCGCTTCGGGATCGTCGTGAAGATGCGCGAAGGCACGATGCAGGAACGCGCGAACGTCCGAAGCATCCCCCTCCGTACAGGGAACGGTCATCTCGTGCCGCTCGGCGAAGTCGCCGACCTCATGTACGTCACCGGGCCGGCGCAGATCAGCCGTGACAAGCAGTCCCGACGGCTCACCGTCGAGCTGAACGTGCGTGGCCGCGACCTGCTGTCGGTGGTCGAGGACGCCCAGAGAGCCGTCGCACGCGATGTGAAGCTGCCGCCCGGCTACCGCGTCGAATGGGGCGGTCAATTCGAGCACTACGTCGACGCACGCGGGCGCCTCGCGATCGTCGTACCGCTCGCGCTCGCGCTGATCCTCTTCCTCCTGTGGCTCGCCTTTCGCTCCACGCGTGCGGCGGCGCTGATCTTCGTGAACGTGCCGTTCGCGATCATCGGAGGAGTAGTCGCGCTTGCGGTGCGCTCGATTCCATTCTCCATCTCCGCTGGCGTCGGATTCATCGCGCTCTTCGGTGTCGCGGTGTTGAACGGTCTCGTGCTGGTCTCGTTCGCGAGGCATCTCGAGGAGGCAGGCGAGGACCACATCGCAGCCATCCAGAAGGCAGCCGAGTTGCGTTTGCGACCAGTCCTCATGACGGCGCTGGTCGCGTCTCTCGGATTCTTGCCGATGGCGCTTTCCACAGCGCCGGGCAGTGAGGTGCAACGCCCACTCGCGACGGTCGTCATTGGTGGGCTCGTGACGGCGACGCTCCTAACGCTCTTCGTGCTTCCGATCCTCTACGGGTACTTCGGGCGCGTCCGCGTCTCTTCCAACGTCGGTGCGACCGGAGATGTTCAACATGGCGAATGAACGACGACTCGACCTGCGCGTCGCCAATCTCGATTGCGAGAACGAAGCCGCCACCATCGTGCGCAAGTTCAAAGGTATTCGTGGCGTGCTGGACGTCGCCGTCAATGCTTCAGCCGCTCGCGTGACGTTCCGTATCGATGAGCAAGCCATCTCCGTGGACGCCGTCGCAGCCACCTTGCGCGATGCTGGTTTTCCGCCTCGCACGCCGAACGCGGAGGGGCTTCCGGCGCCGTGGCGCAATGCGAAGGTCGTGGCTTCCGCCATCTCAGGGCTTCTGCTGCTCGCAGGATGGCTGGCATCCTCGAAGGCACCTCCGCGCGTCGTCGTCGGCGTCTACGTCGCTTCCCTCGCCGTCGGCGGGTACTTCTTTGCACGAGAGGCCGTCGAAGACCTCGTCCGCGAGCGCGAGATTGGTATCGAGCTGCTCATGACGCTCGCCGCCGTCGTCGCCACGGTCATGGGCGAGCCGGGAGAGGGAGCAATGCTCGCGTTTCTCTACTCCATCTCCGAGGCGGCAGAAGGTTACACCGCGGAGAAGACGCGCGCCGCGGTCCGAGCCCTCATGAAGCTCGCGCCGCAGACCGCCATCGTTCGACGAGAAGGCAAGGAGATCGAGATTCCCGTCGAGGACATCGAGGTCGGTGAGGTCTTCCTCGCGCGTCCCGGTCAGTCGATCGCGACCGACGGCGAGATCGTGTCGGGCACGTCGTCGTTGAACGAAGCGCCTGTCACTGGCGAGAGCGTTCCCGTCGAGAAGACGGAGGGCGCCACGGTCCTCGCGGGCACCATCAACGGCGAAGGCGCGCTCGAGGTCCGAGCGACGAAGGCGTTTGCCGACAACACGCTCTCCCGCATCATCGAGATGGTCGAAGACGCGCACGAACGAAAAGGAAAGAGCCAGCGCTTCATCGAGCAATTCGGCCGGCGCTACAGCCCCATCGCGCTCGGCGTCGGTATCCTCGTGGCGCTGCTGCCGCCGCTCGTGAACGGCTCTCCCTGGGTCCCGTGGATCGCGCGAGCGACGGTCTTCGTCGTGGCTGCTGCCCCGTGCGCGCTCGTCATCTCGATCCCGGTCACGCTGGTCGCGGCGCTCGGCAACGGCGCCCGGAAAGGTGTGCTGATCAAAGGTGGCATCCATCTCGAGGAGCTCGCGCGGGTGCGTGTCGTTGCGCTCGACAAGACCGGAACATTGACGGTCGGCGCACCTCAGGTGACAGACATCGTCGTATTCGACTCCGCGCCTGAGTCGGTCCGTTCGGAAGACGGCATCGTCGCCGCAGCCGCAGGGATCGAACGCTGGAGCGAGCACCCTCTCGCTCGCGCCATCGTCCGTGCTGCCGAGGATCGCGCTCTCGCGCCGCGAGAAGCGATTGCATTCAAGTCCCACACCGGGTCCGGCGCGGAGGCTCGCCTCGCAGGAGAACGCGTCCTCATCGGGAGCCCCACGTTCTTCGCGCGGCAGCTCGAGCGGCATCCGAACGACGCGCGAGCCATCGAACGACTCCAGGACGAAGGAAAGACCATCGTCGTGCTCGGCAATGAAGCGACGATCTGGGGATTGCTGGCGCTTCGGGACGAGCTGCGGACGAACGCGAAAGACGCGGTCGCCGCGCTCCGCAAGGTCGGCATCGAACGAATCATCATGCTTACGGGTGACAACGCCCGGACCGCGAAGGCGATCGCGACCGCGGCCGGTGTCGACGAGACGTTCGCGGGACTGAAGCCCGAGGACAAGGTCGCGCGGATCAAGGAGGCCCGTCAGAAGTGGGGCGCGATCGCCATGGTCGGGGACGGCGTCAATGACGCGCCCGCGCTCGCGGAAGCCGACGTGGGCGTGGCGATGGGCGCGGCAGGTACCGATGTGGCGCTCGAGACTGCCGACGTCGCGCTCATGGCGGATGACCTGACGAAGCTCGTCGAGGCCGTACGACTGGCGAGACGAACTGCTGCCGTCGTTCGTCAGAACGTGATCCTGTCCATTGTGGTCATCGGTGCGCTCTGCGGCGCCGCACTGCTCGGAAGACTGTCGCTGCCGGTTGCCGTCATCGCGCACGAAATTAGCGAGTTCATCGTCATTGCGAGCGGCCTACGCATGCTTCGAGGTTGACCATGGAGAGCGAGAGCGGAAGGAAAGAAACGTCTATGACTGCTTCGCATCGAATTCTTCACGCGATCCGCGCACGAGTGACTTTAGCCGCCGCGTTGCTCGCGGCTGCCTCTGCGACCAACCCAGCCGCCGCGGAGGAACCTCCGCGATGCGCGATCGTCGGGCGGGCGAACGTTGGCCAATGCGCCGCCGCCGCGAGCCTTGCCGTGAAGGCGGAGCAGCTAGGTCTGAAGAGCTTCGAAGGGCGGCGTCGAGCCGCCGGCATCTTCTTGCCGTCGAATCCGACCGTGAGCGTTACGGGAGGCCAGTCGATCGAGCCGACAGTGCGAGCCAGTGACCGGGAGCCTCTCTGGAGCGCCACGCTGTATCAAGAGCTCGAGATCGCCGGCCAGAGAGGAAAGCGCCTTGCCGTCGTTTCAGCAGAGGAACGTACGCAGGCAGCACGCCTCTCGAGCGCGCGCCGCGCCGCCGCTGCGGACGCGCTGCTGCTGTACTTCGACGCGCTCGCGGCCCGGGACCAGGCGAAGCTCGCCGAACGGCTCGCGAGTCTGTCGACCGCGCTGACAACCGTAGCCGAGGCGCGGGCGCAGGCCGGGCTTGCCGCCGATGTCGAAGCACAGCTTGCTCGCTCCGTCGCGGTGCGGCTGATCGAGGCGCGTATCGCCGCTCAGGCGCGCGTCGCATCCACGATCGCCGCGCTCGCGACGACCATGGGTCATGATCCCACCGACGGCGCGGTGCAAATCGAAGGTGAGCTCGTCGCTTTGGACGTCGCACCGCAGCATGGCGCCGCCATCACGGACGCCGCCATTGGGCGCCGCCCAGAGGTCCTTGCCGCGTTCGCGGAGGCAGATGCTCAGAAGCGGCGAATCGATCTGTTCGAGCGGCTCCGCGTGCCCAATCCGACCATCTCTGTCTTTGCTAAGAACGACTGGATCAACGAGCGGCTCATCGGCGTTGGCCTCTCGATCCCGATCCCCGTACCGTCACCGATCGGCCGCACTTACGCAGGAGAGATCGCCGAGGCGTCGGCGTTGGCGGCGCGTGCGGACACGGACGTGGACCGGATGCGACGCGCCGTACGTCTCGAGATCGTGACGGCACAACAGGCACTCACGCAACGCCAGCAGCGCGCCGACCTCTTTCAGCCGGAGCAAGTTCGCCAGAGCGAAGAGACGCTGCGCAACATAGCCGACGAGATCCGGGCGCGGAGACTTCCCATCCGCGACGCACTCCTCACGCAACAGTCCCTGATCGATTTTCTCTTCGCGCACGTGGAAGCGCGACGGCAGCTCTGCGTGGCATCGGTCGAGCTGGCGCGTGCCCTCGGAATGCCACTCGAGAACGGGCCTCCTTGATCGGGTTCTTGCCTACAGCGAGGGCCCAGCGGGACTGCGCTCCGGCGCTCGCGGAGAGTGTGTGGACGAAAGGACGTCACCTGCCGGCGCACGCGAGTCCCCTCGCGCCGTTTCAAGGGCAGGCGGCCCGAGGGAGTCTTCGATGGATGGGCGATCGGATGGAGCGGTGGTGATCGCGTGCGCCGTTTGCGCCGGGCTGGGACTCTTACTCCTTGTCGCCGCTTGCAAGGCGAAGCCTCAGGAGGAGCCGCCGAGGTCAAAGTGAGGGAGGAGGGCATCGACATCGAGCTCGCGCCCAAGGCCCTCGCGCCCGCGCACCTCACGACGGCGCACCCTCGGTCCGTCCGGCGCGTCGAGACAGGCGGGTTGAATTCGTTCCCAATCGCGTCGCCCGCGTGGGACCGCCGATCGGCGGCCGGGTCCAGACGAACCCTCGAAGTCCGCATTGTTTTGGCGAAACCATGATGGTGCTCTGAAGCGGGCATGTCGCGCAAGCGCGTATCTCGAGCATCGCGCCCGGCGCAGGCGCAACCGCACTGTTGGTTCACGGCAAGCCATTCGGTTGATCGATGGGCAGCCCTTCGTATTCGTGGAGCACACGCCCGGAAAGTACGAGATGCGACCGGTTCAACGCGGTACGTCGCTCGACGGCGACGTGGAGATTCTGCGTGGGGTAACGGCCGAGGAGATAATCGTCGTGGATGGCTCGTTCATCCTCAAGAGCGTGGCGCTCAAGGGGCAGATGGGGACGAACGATTGAACGACCAGGGCAGGCGACGTTGTCAAGGGCCTGAAGCCGTGTCGCATTCAGTCCTTCTTCGCCTCGCCGAGGGAGGAGGCGGTCCGCAAGCACGGAGTGCCCAAGAGCTGCGTGAGCCGGTGGCCCTCTGCTGCGGGGGTGGAGAGGTCGATGCGCGACGATCCCTTTCGGCCGGACCTCGGCCGATGATTCGTGGTCTTGGCCCAGCGTCGAGAACGAGGCTGAGGAAGCGCCTCGCTTGATTGCGCCTGGTGCCGCTCGTCTCGAGGATGAGAGGCGGGAGCGCCTGGGAGAAGAGGCCGAACCCGCCCTCGACGAGCGCCTTGGTTTGTGGCGCTCGGACGTCGCGCGGATGCGGATCGTTGCGCCGATCGCCTCGTGGACATCAGGCGTGTGATTCGAGGGTCGATTTGTCGAGGGAGAGCGAGTGGCGGCGCGCCCGTCGTGGCGACACCGCCGTCGAACGCCTCGACAACGGCGGCGCGGTCCTCGGCGTCGCGGACCGAGACGCCAACGAAGACGGCGGTGTGCGCGTCGACGTCGAGCTCGACGTTGAACACGAAGCGCTCGCTGACATCCAGTCGCGTGCGATAGGTCGCGGCGTGCGCACAACGCGGTCGCCCGCGCGACGAGCGCGTGGTCGCCGCTCAACTCGGTGCCGTCGGCGTGCGCACGCGAGGCGCCATCTTCTTCGGTCGCGCTCTTGACGATGAGCACAGTCCCGTAGCCGACCCCCCGATCGAGGCCCCCGCAATAGCCCACCAGGATGATCTGCTCCGTCCCCATCGCGTAGAATTGGTCGGCGACATGGCCGCCATCGGCGCCCAGCACACGTTGGCGAGTCCGACCCGGCGACCGCCGACATCACCGATGACGACGTTCCAGCGCGGTCGCGCGACAACGACGTCCAATAGTGATTCGAGCTCGACGAGGCGCGCTGCCGGATCCCAGTCCTCTCCGACCATGATGAGGGTTCGCGGGACGCGCTCGGCGACCAGCTTTCTTGGCGCGAAGCCAGTCCGCTTGCGTCATGTCGGCATACAGCACGCTCAGCGCATCGCCGCTGGCGGAAGCGTGACCTCGAAGCCGGTCTCGTCCTCGATTGCCTTCGCGTACGCCTCGAGACGTCCCGGCGCGGGCTGGTACGTGATGGCCACCGTCTGGTGTGGCACGTCCAGCTGGAGGTCGCCGAATCCTCCGACAGCGCTCATCGCCTTGCGGAGCCCGGCAGCACAACCCTCGCAATCGATGCCGCGTACCTGAAGTGTCGCTCGCGCGATCGGCGCTCCGACCGGCAACCCCGCCGGGGCGTGGGCGTGCTCGGCGTAGGCAAGGAGCGAGGGCATCGCAGCGAACAGGGCCGTCACGAAGGTCGCGCACCAGAGGCCGATCCGCGCCGACCGTCCCGCCGTTGTTGTCGAAGGGCGCGCGCAGCCGCAAGCGTCGGTGGTCTGCTTCGGTTTGCGGTAGACGAAGTAGTAACCGGTCCCGAGCAGCGCCGCGGTTCCGACGAGGAAGTAGGGACGATACGCGCCCATCACCGCGAGTCCACCCGCGCCGCCGATTCCGAGAGCGACGAGGATAAGCGGACCGACGCAGCAAGAAGACGCAGCGAGCGCCGCCAAGATGGCTCCGCCCACGGAGAGCCGAGTCGCCGATTTTGCGGAGAGGCTCATCAGATTAGCCCGAGGTGGAGTGCCCGAAGCACTGCGCGGGTGCGGTCGCGCACTCCGAGCTTCATCAGGATATTGGAAATATGATTCTTCACGGTGCCCTCGGCGACAAAACACGCTTTGGCGATTTCGCGATTGCTGAAGCCGCTCGCCATCGTTCGCAAGATTTCCACTTCGCGCTTCGTGAGCGCCTCAGGCTCCGACAAGGACTCGAAGCCAGCGCCAAAGCGTTCGATTCCCCGGACTACACGGTCGGTGACAGCAGGGGCGATCACGCTTCCGCCGTCGGCCACGGTACGGATCGCGGCGGTGAGCTGTTCGAGCGAGACGTCCTTGAGCAAGTATCCGCGCGCCCCGCGGGCGATTCCGCGGAGCACGAGCTCGTCGTCATCGAAGGTCGTGAGAATGAGGCACGCTGGAGGATCGGGCTGCTTCGTGAGACCGTCGAGCACTCCGATGCCGTCGAGCTTGGGCATGCGAATGTCGAGAAGCACGACATCGGGCCGAACCTCGGCGATCACGCGGAGCGCTTCCTCACCGTCGCCGGCTTCGCCCACGATCTCGAGCTCGGGCACCAGCCCGAGGAGCGACCGGATGCCCTGCCGGACGAGGGTCTGGTCGTCGACGATGCAGACTCGGATCACGAGAGACCTCGGACGCTTGCCGCGTCGGCCGGAGCGAGCGGCAATGATGCGTGAAGCTCGAAGCCCTCGCCCGATGCGCTGCGGCCGAAGGACAGCTCGCCGCGGAGCTCTTCCAGTCGTTCGCGCATCCCGGTCAGGCCGCTTCCTGGCTGGACCTCGCCGGAGCCTTGCCCGTCGTCGTGGGCGCGCAGATCAATGCGATCCTCGCTCGAGGAGACCTGGATCCAGAGGTTCGATGCGGCGGCGTGCTTGATCGTATTCGTCACGACCTCCTGCACGCAGCGGAGGATCGCGTTCGCGCGCTCGCCGTCGGTGATCTCGAGTCGGCGCGGGACGTCGATGTGAATCTTGGGGGACGTGACGGCGACGGCAATGGCGCGGACGGCGTCCGACACGTCCACCGGCCCATCGCTCCGCAGCGCGCTCACGGCTTTGCGCAGGTCGACGAGGAGCCCGCGCGCGACGCCCTGCGCACGCTCGATGGGCTGCGCCGCGGGGCCGCCAGCAACGAGGTGCTTCGCGGCCTCGAGGTTGAGATGGAGCGCCGCCAGATCGTGACCGAGGAGATCGTGGAGCTCACGCGCGATCCGCAAGCGCTCCGCGTCTCGGCTCAAGCTGACGACGTGCTCTCTCGCGCGTTCGAGCTCGGCATTCGCGCGCGCAAGATCGCGGCGCGCGGCTACCTCGCGTCCGGCGATGGCGGCGACGGTGAACGCGAACGCCTCGAAGCCCAACGCTCCGAGGGTCCAGCGTAGCCCGCGCTCCCACCCCATTTGCAGCATCGCGAGCTGACCGAGGAGCACGGACTGCACGAGCAACCATCCGATCGCGAGACGGATCGGGAGGAAGAGCCCGATCTCGACAGCGACGACGACCAGCAGCGACGTCTCGAAGCCCGTGCAGATCCGCGAGAGCATGACGAACGCGGCGACCGCCTGCAGGCCGAGCCAGAAGCGCGTCCTTGCCGTGTCGGTGCCCTCACCCGCGACCGCAGAAGCTTTCCAGAACGCGACGCCGAATACCGCGAACGAGCCGGCCCAGATCGCAAATCCGAAGGGCGTCATGCATCCGGGATCCCGGCCAAATCCGACGACCGCCGGCAGCCCGGCAAATGCCCAGGCGACCAAGCCGGCTGCGCGCAGCAACGCCCGCGTCGTCATCGTCGTCCGATCATATCCGCCGCTTCATCCCCGCCGCGAGCCGCGCCTCAGGCGCCCCCGAACGGAATCCCACGCGCCGTGAGGATCTCGGAGCGGTGCGTGTCGAAGTACGCGGCGCACGATGCGCAGCAGAAGTAGATCGACCTTCCGAGCACCTCACGCTTCGTCGCGTCTTCCTTGACGCGAAAGACCGCGCCGCTGACCGGACAGTGAACGACCTCGCCGAGGACAGCACCGGGCTGAGGGCGGGCCGCCGCGCGCATCGCCGGAGATCGGCTACCGCACGAGGCTTTGCAGCCCTCGAAGTCCTTGTCGATCGCGTCCGCGGAGGGGAGCGTGGCGCCCGGGTTGTCCGCCGTTGACGCGGGCAACGCTGCCGCCGCGCTCGCGCTCGGCTCGCCGCCGGCGCAGCAGTCCGTCCCGTACTTGCGGTAGCCCACCAACAGACCGACGACAGCCAGCCCGCCGAGGAGCACCGCGTTTCGACGCATGATGCGCTTCACGAGCCCGGGCGATTCTGTAGGGGTGTCATTCATGGGTTCTCACAATGCCGCTCTTCCGCCCGCTGCACCATAGGCCGATCGGCACATTTTTCGACCGTGACTTTCGGCCTATGCGCCGGGTCGACCGCGCAGCGACGATGGCTCGCACGCCCGGATGATCCCAATGAACGAGCACGAGAAGACCACGCGGTTGGCGACCGTCGACGCTGGCGCCGTCGCAGCGGTGCTCCATGCCGCGTTCCCGCCCGGTACGGAAGCGGTGCTCGTCCCGTTGATCCGGCAACTCGCGGAGGGCTCCCCCGTTTCGCTGGCGCGGCTCGCATCGGGACTCGGCTGGCCAGTGGAAAGCGTCCGTTCCGCGCTCGCCATCGAATACGAGGACGAGGCCATCGTCGGCGCCGTCGTCTCGCTACGGGAGACCCCGCACACGATCGGTATCGAGGGCGTCGGCTTTTCACCTGGTGCGCCTTCGACGCGCTCTTCGTGCCCGCGATCCTCGGGAAGATCGCTCGTGTGACGTCGCCCTGCGGTGCCACGGGCAAAACCGTTCGTCTCGACGTCGGGCCTGACCGCCTTCTCGATGCGGATCCCCTTGGCGCCGCCATGTCGATCGTCCTTGAAGCATGCGGCGGGCTCGGTCTCCGCCGCTCCTTCTGCGATCGGGCGCGGTTCTTCGTGTCTGCCGAGGCGGGAGCGGAGTGGCTCGGGGCGGTCCGCGGCGGGGTCCTCGGCGTCCCCGCCGCCTTCGCGCTCGGCGCCGACGTCGCGCGTCGTGTCGGCTGGCAGTCGTGACCAGCTGGGCTGGCTCACGTAAGCGGGAGCGCGGGCATCTCGGCCGCGAGGAACGCCTTGGTTCCCTCCGGCCCGCGGATCATCAGGCACGGCCGGCCGTCGTCGCCTGGCTGCCATCCAAGCTCAAACGCGAGGAACGGACAGCACCTTCGCTCAAGAACGATCCACTCAGCGGCTGCGCGAAAGAGGCTCGGGTCCGCGGGATAGCGGAAGGCATAGCCGTCGGCGAGCTCGCTCGTGTCATCGGTTGCGGCAGACAGTCTGTCCCGAAGGCTCTTCGATCGTGCTCGCTCGTCCTTGGAGAGCGCGTCCGGCCGGCACACGAGGGAAGGTTGTTCCGATGGCGCGGAAACCAGATCCTTCGAGCAGCATGCCGCGACCTTCTGCGGACGGAGCGACGCCGCGATCCACGAAGCAGGCGGTGCGCCGTCGAGGCGACCGGCGACCGAGTACACGCGACACTGCCAGCCAATGGCACGCGCGTCGTCGCCCTCTTCCACGTCGCGACCGTCGACTCGGATGGTAGGGGAGCCGGGGAAGCGCAGCCGGAGGGCATCGTCCGGTTGGAGAACCTCGACGAGCACGACTTCGGCGGCGACGCCAGTCACACGCACCGCCTCTGCGACTCGGTCGCGCGCGACGTCGACATGTGGACATCCGGCGAAGTAGAGGATCTCCACTCGTCGCGGCGTCGCTTCGGGGCCCGTCGTCGTTACCACATCGTCCTCTTAGCCCAGGTCATCGCGGACGGCGATAGGCCGGAAGTCACGGCGGACATCGCGTCCGAGGTGGCTGTCATGACACGGTGTCGTGCGATGACCGACGGGGAACGGAAACGGCACGAATAGCGGCGCTCTGTGCGGCCCTGAAGAGCCGAGCACCGAGCGACGACGATCATGACCCCGCGTGTGACACCCGGGGTGGCCCCTCGCCTCATTCGGCGACGCGAGTACCTTCGTCAATGCGAACGGGGACGGCAACGCGAAGCGAGGGATCTGCGCCGACCTTGACGCGAGCGGCGTTCGCGCCCGAAGTGGCCGCCCTCCCGCGAAGACGCAGGTCGCTCGGCTACTCGCGCGTGAGAGGCGCGCCGCCCTCGCGACGACTCCGAAGTGTGCGGTCACACGAAGGCGACGAGCGACAGCGCAACGACGAGCGACAGAGGGACGTGAGCGCGGTCAGCGCGCGTGTGCTCGGCCGCGAGCTCGATGAGCTCGCCGCGGGCGAGGACGCCCACCGAGGACGAGCCGCGCGGGCACACGTCCGCCGGACCCCGCACCGCGAAGGTGCGTTCGATCGGAACGCGTCGAGCCTCCGACCGCGACGCCTCAGGGAGCGCGAGGACGAGAGCGCCGGCGCCGCGACGGTCGTCGACGCCGAGCAGCACCGCGTCCGGCGGGATCGCGAGGATGAACGTCGTGGCACGAGAGAAGTGCGGGAGGGGCACGTTGATGATGTTCATCCTCTTGTCGTGAGCCTCCCCGCAGAGGGCGCAAGCGCCGGCCTAGCTCGACCGGCAGTCGACGCGAATACGCTAGTACTTCCGCTGGTATGGCCGTCGGTCCGTCTCGGCCGCGCGCGGCTCGCAGCTCGCGATGCCGGGCGATTCAAAGGCGTCAGGGGATTATGGGCCCCCACCGCTCGGTACCGCGTGGCCACCACGCACGCATTTTGACCAAAGCCGAAACGCCAAGCCACTACAGACGCGCGCCATCCACATTGAGCGCGAGGAGCGGTCTCCGCCGGCGCGCCCCCTTGCGCATGGGTTCCCTTTTTGGTACCACGTGATGAGTCCCAGAAAGGGGAACCCATGGCGAAGTCGGATGGCGGCGACGGGGAGAAGTCGAAGGCGACGAAGCGCGCGAACGGGGCAGGAGCCCCGAAGGTACCGCCGCGCGTGGACGACCCCGGCGAGCCCGGGGACCCCTTCCGCACGATCGTGCACGAGCATGGCGCGGCTCGCCGGCGGCTTCGCGATCTCGGTCTCGACTACGATCCACTCCTCGAGGTCGTGAAGGAGGGAGAGCGCAACCGAGTCCAGGCGACGGCTCACGATCCGACCCCGGCAGGCTCGTGGGACGCGTATAGATATCGTGTGCGCGGTCTCCGCGACTTGTTCGTCCCGTCGCCGTATGGCTGGACGCCGGACTGCATCCAAGGGCTGGAGCTGCTCCGCTCGCCGGACGGCACTCGCGTGATCATGACGCGGACGGGGGACGCCGCGGTCGGACGCTCGAACGGATTTCCGCAGCCGGTTCGGACGTTCGGCGAGGTGACGGCGCGCGCGGTCTCCGCGAACGAATCGCTGCTAATCGATCCGGACTGGCTCAACGTGGGCGCCACCCTGCCGGTTGGCCAGGAGACGTGGATCCTCCTCGTTCATCCCGTCGGCGAAGGTGTCGCTCGCTCCGAGCTCTCCCGTCCGTCGGGCACGAGCGCGAGCGGTCGGGTCGATGGCTGGGTCGAGCGCATCCTCCTCGAGGAGATCGACATCACGGAGCCGGAGCGCCAAGAGCGTCCCGACGATCAGCCCGCGCTCGACGATGTCGAGTCCCTCGTCACGCGCAAGCGATGAACATCGACGGCATCGAGAACTTCACGCCGAGCCGCCTTCGGCTCGCGCGTGAGCGTCGGGGTATGACGCAGCGTCGCCTTTCCGAGATCGCCGGCGTCAGCGATCGACTCGTGAAGGCGTGGGAGGCGGGCGACAAGACCCCGTCGGAAGCGACGCTACGCGCAGTCGCCGAGGCCCTCGCGTTCCCGCAGTCGTTCTTCATGGCGCCGCCGATCGAGGCGTTGGAGCTCGAGGCCGCGAGCTTTCGTGCGCTGACGAAGGCGAGCGCGAGTCTCCGTAATCGGGCCGTTGCGGCGGGCACCCTGGCGCTCGAGCTGGACCGTTTCATATCGGAACGGTTCGACCTCCCGAAGCCGGACCTCCCGGACCTTCGCGACTTCAACCCTCAGCGCGCGGCGGACACGTTGCGGCATCGGTGGGGCCTGGGGCAGAAGTCGATCGGCCACGTCGTTCGCGTCCTCGAGTTGCACGGCGTGCGTGTGTTCTCGCTGTCCGAAGACTGCGAGACGATCGACGCCTTCTCTCTCTGGCGCGACGGCGTCCCGTACGTCTTCCTGAACACTCGGAAGACGGCGGAGCGAAGCATTTTCGACGCTGCTCACGAGCTCGGGCACCTCGTCCTCCATCGCCACGGGACCCCGCAGGGACACACGGCGGAGGCGGACGCTGATGCGTTCGCTTCGAACTTCCTCATGCCGGAGGCGGCGATGAAAGCTGCCGCGCCGAAGCTCATGTCCGTCGCCGCGATCGCGATGCTGAAGCGAGAGTGGCGCGTGTCCGTCGCCGCGCTGGGCTATCGGCTGCATGCGGTCGGTCGAATGACGGCCTGGCAGTATCGACACTTCAACATCGAGCTCTCGCGACGCGGACGGGCGAACGAGCCGGCCCCGCTGGCGCGCGAGACCTCGGCGGTCCTCGCGAAGACGCTGCGCATGCTGGAAACGGAAGGAACGGGCCTGCGCGATATCGCGCGCGAGCTCCATGTTCCGGTCGCCGAGTTGCGCGCGCTCACGTTTGGTGTGCACGTCATCGAGGGCGGAGGCAGCGCGACTCCGCCGACCGCGCCGCGCGGGATGCTCCGTGCGGTGAAGAGCTGAGCGCGCATCGGACCGATCCATGAGCCTCGATATCGTCCAGATGCTTCGTGATCTTATTGCGAGCCCCGAGCAGACAGACCTCGCATGGGACGTGTTCTGCGCCCTGAAGAGCGTGCCGAGGGCAGGACCGTCCGCGCTAACTCTCGAGGTGCCGTTCCTTCGGAACGCGCTCCACGTCGCCGAAGTCGTTCGCGACGCTCACCGAAGGATTCCGAGCGCCCTCACCGTCGAGATCCAAGGGCTGTCCGACTTCGACGCTGTTATTCGCCGCGAGCCGAGTGAGGTGCTCATCGACTGGCTGGAATCGATTGGCGTCGACGTCGAGCGGGTCGGTCTTCGTCGAACCGAGGCTGAGAAACAATCGCCCTTGCGTCACCGTTCGTCGGTCGATCCGACGGCCGCCGCCGCGATTGTCCGTGCGATCGCTCGCGAGGCATCGAAGCGACCAAAGCCGCCGTCTCCTTCGCAACGTCCGTCCCGCCGTCGACGGTTCGGGTTCGGTCGACGCGTGCGGCTGCTTCGCTCGCGGCCGTGAGTCCATCACGTGTGGAGCAACGCGTGCGTGCGCATGCGCGGGGTAGAAACCGGCTCGCCTCCGTATTCTCGCCTCACGGTGGACCGGACGCCGGGCTCGAGCTCGTCGTTTCACACACGGCGAGCGGCGATCCCGCGTCCTCACGAAGTCGGCCAGAGAGGGCCCACGCCGCTCCTCTTGGTCGGCTCGAACGCGGTCGAGTCCCGACCCTAACCGGTCACGCGTCGAGCACGCTGGCTGGGCAGCGCTAACGGCGCAACGCGAGGGAATGGCTGGCGCGCAGAAATCTGTCAACGCCGCGAAGGCCGGCAGCTACACGGTACCAGAGGAGGGTAGGGTGGGAAGGGTACGTCGATGGCGGCGCTCAGGTGACTACATGGCGTTCACGCGTCTCGCTGCAAGCGGTGTCAGCGGTCCATGGCGACGTCTCGACGGACAGCTCGTCGCCCGGGATCTCAACCTCCTGAGGGAATCATCGGGGATGCCTCGGCTTCGGCTTCGGCTGCGCCGCTGAAGGCGGAGGCGGGAGCGAAACGGGAACTGAAGAAGATGCCGGCGGCGCTGGCGCAGGCAGCTTCTTGAGGTCGAAGTTTCGTTGAGGTTCCACGTCGTAGTACGCGCCCGACATGATGTCGGCGATCAACGAGATGCATCCGAAGGGACACAGCAGCACGTCGAAAAGGACGAACCACGGGTTCACCGAGCGCTGGATGCGTGCGTGCCCGTCCTCGTAGCCGTCCAAGATCACAGTCACGTCGGTCGGCTTGTCGCGGTCGATCGTGACGATACGCGGAGTCGTGCTGGCCTTGTTGGGGCCCGTCATGATCTCCGCGCCCGGAGGCGTGGACTCGATCAGGACGTCCGCCTTCGTACCGCGCACGATGGTGGCGCATGACGCGGTAGCGCAGAACAACACAGCCAACGCGAGCCGGCGCAACGCGTCAGTGATCCGCGGGGCCCAGCAACGCATCATGACCTCGCAGCGTAGAGTGAAATTAGAAAGCATGGTTTCGTTTTGCAAATCACGAGAACTCGCGACGGTCGCGCATGGCCGCGCGACGTTTGGACCCGAAGCGCCTCGAACGGAGCGTCGGTCAACGCGTCGGCGATCTCCGACGCGAACAGCTGCTCACCCAGGCCGAGCTGGCCGAAAAGCTAGGGTGCACGCCCCGCTACGTGGCGCAGATCGAAGCCGGTCGGAACCTCACCTTGCACACGCTCGCGCGTCTCGCTCATGTGCTCGGGGTGACGCCCGCGGATCTCTTCGTGCCGCCCGCCTCGGTGCAACGCCGTCCGCGGGGACGGCCAATCAAGGACGCCTCATGACTCACGACTGTTTCACGAGGTTCAGCACCCGCGCCCGAAGCGGCGCCCGCCCCGCCAAAGCGCCACCGGAGTCGTGAGCTGCGGACCTAGCGAGGGGTGCGCACGCGAAGGGCCGGACGCGCCCCGTCACGCAGTGTCGCGAGGACGCGGACGCGTCCGCGTCCTCACGATGGGATTGCGGGCTCGGGGACCGAGGAGCGCGCGCGCAGGTGCTCCGCGATCGCGGCTTGGATGCGGTCGAACTCGCGGATCCAAGCTTCGATCTCCTTCGGATCGTCCGGGATCGGCGCGTCCTTCGCGGTCAAGCGCTCGAACGAGGCGATGAGCTCCGGCGGCACACCGTCGAAGAGATGATCGCCATGAGCGCCGATGGACGCGGCCGCGGTGCCCGACGCGAGGGCCGCGACGCGTGCCTTCTGCGGCGCCGAGGCGGCGTGGCCGGCAGGAGTGGCTGCGCCACCGGCGGAAGCCGGTTCTGAACGCCGGAATGGCGCGGCCGTCCGCGGCCCTTGTCCCGATTCTGAGGCACGCGCGCGCGCGTGCGCCACGCCGACCGGCCACATCTCCGGTGGCAGCGGCCGCGCCGCTGCGCCGTTCCGCGCCTGCTCGTACATCGACCGTTCGAGCTGACGCCCGTCGTCGGCGTGCTGCTGCTCGGTGCGAGCGTGCTCGACGGACGCCGCCAAGTCGTTCGTCACCAACGGCTCGCGCGCGCCGGTCGTAGGCCGCGTTCCGCCGTCGGATTGGGCGATGCCCACCTCGGGAGCGGGGGCGTCCCCGACTTCGAGCCCCTTGCGGTTGGTGCCGCCGACGACCGGCTCCATATCAGCGCCCGGAAATGTCGTGTTGCGCGTCTCCACAGGTTCCGGCTCCAGCGTTTGCGACAGGCGCGGTGTCTCGTTCGGGTCGCCGTTCGATGAGGGTGGCGTGGCGTCCGCCTGGAGGCGCTCCTTCATCATCTCGGGCCAGCGTTGGACCTCGTCAGGCGTCCACGCGAATGGAGCTTGCTGCGGAAACGGCTCATTCCGTGCGCGCCCGCGCTCCTCTCTTCGTGCGTACGCCTCCGAGACCGCTTGCGTCTTCGCCGTACTCTTGTCCGCGCTCGTCGCGATGGTGTCCGGCTGGCCGTCGCTCTCGTCCGCTAACTTCGTGTCGTGCGTCGCGCTCGCCGTGCTCGGCGCAGGTTGCGCCTCCCTCGTCTGAGGTGTGCGCCGGCGATGGATTGCGACGTTCTCCTGCTCGTACCGACGCGACGCGTCCGGCTCGTTTTGCATGACGGCATCCTCCGACCAGGCGTCACGGTCCCGGCTGCGATGGCGGTCGTCCCTCCTCCCGTCCGCAGCGTGTTGCGCCGCCATCCGTCGGGCCGTCCAGTGGGCTGCGGCATCCGCGGACTGTTGCGCGTAAGCCTCTTTGCAGTCGTTGCAGTGGTGCGCGACGGCGTCCTGGCACGACCGACACGTGCGCTCCTGCGCCATCTCGCTGACTTTCTGGAAGATCGTGGCGGCGTCGGCATCGCGTCGAATCTGGAGCAAGATGCAGAGCGTCCGTCGCTGCCGTTCATCGAAGAACATGCCCCCGCTCATCCGTTCGTACCGTGCGATGAAGCCCGCGATGATGTCGGGGTGGACGTTCTTGAGATCGGTGACGATCTGCACCGGCGGCATGTTCTGCGAGAGGCGCTCGAAGACAGCAGCGCCGATCGCGCCGTCGGCGGTGTCGGCCGTCGGAACATATGCGCGGGCGCGCGCGAGCGGCTCGATCGACTCGACGCCGGTCAGCCGCTTCACGTCCTCGACGCGGAACAGGCGAACGCCGCCGGGGCCGATGATGGGCTTGATCTTTCCCTCCTCCTCCCACCGACGAATCGTGGTCTTGCCCTTCTTCGCGGCCCGCGCGAGCTCCGCGCGAGTGACGTACCCCTCCGGCCGCCTCTGGTTCTTTCGGCTCATGCTACTTCCTCTCTGAACGAGCGGAGGTGGACGTCTCCGCGGACATGTTGACGGACTCGGTGACGATGAGGAGCGACTCCGCGAGCTCCACGGCACGGACCAGCGCGAACGGGCTCCGCATGCGTGCAAGCTCCTCGAGCTGCCGCGCGCGGCGGAACGTCTCGTTATCGAGCACAGCGTGGGCGAGGGCGGTGGCGACCTCGAGGCTCCGCTCATCGCCGTCCGCGACCGCGACGAGCAATTCCTTGGCGACCGCCGCGAGCGTGCCGCCGGACGCCGCGAGTTGGTCTCGATAATGGTCGAGCGGCTGCGGCCCGTGCTCCTCCGTACGATTCGGTGCCGTGGGCGCCGTCTCGGACCGCGTCGGTTCCGTCGGAGATCCGCTCGGTGCACTTCCATGCCGAAGTGTGCGTACATTTGCAAAACCGTCATACGTCGGTTCGAATCCGATCCGCGCCTCCCTACAACGACCGGGGATTACGCCACAATTCGGCGGATGCGCCGATGCGTGTAGATTCTCCACGACCATGGTCGTGACCAAAGCAGCGGTCCCCTGAACCGCTGCCTCGTCGAACGGCGTCACCGGTGCCGGATCAGGCCCGTCGAGGAGGGCGGGGAGCTTCGCGATTTCGGCCGCCAGGAACGGTTGGTCCTCGTCCTCGTAGTGACGCGTCTTCGTGTCCTTCGGCGCGTGGCCGAGGAGCCGATCGCGAGCGTCGCTGTCGAGCCCTGCCCGCCGCGCGGCCGTCGCGAACGTGTGCCTGAAGCTGTACAGCTCGAGCCGCACGCCTTTCACGACGGTTTCGCACCCGGCCGCTGTCACGTCCGCGAGGAACTCGTCGCATCGCCGCTCGCGGAACGCCTTGCCATCGCGGTCCGTGAAAGGACGCGGTAGACCGGCACGGCTCAGGAGCGGCGGTGCCGACAGGCCTGCCGGCACGGGCGCACGCGAGACGGACACGACGGCGCAGCGGCCACCGGGGCGCACGATCCGCCGTATCGCCATCCCGGAGAGGCGGACACCGGCACGGACGAGCGGCACGGGTGCCGGTGCACGAGGACAGGAATCAGCGAAGATCCTCATGGAAAGAGCAATAAAGGTCCTCGGCGCGAGAACTGGCGGGCACCTTCGGCCCCAGTTCTTCTCGAGGGTAATCCAGCACTTCGGCCGGCATGGTGAAGCGGATCATGGCGCGTTGCGGAACCGTCGCGGGGCGGTTCTACGCGCACGTGATCGCGCCGCGCCCTCGTCGCCTTCAAGCTCTTGCTCCGCCTCCTCGGCGCCGCGAACCGCGGCGAGCGCGTGCAGCTCGCCAGCGTTGACGCGCCAGATGAAGGCAGGGACGATCCGTCGGCTTATTCGTGACGGGCGAGGACGGCAGAAGCCAAGCCACCCGAAAGCACAGCTGCGGGCTGACCGTAGCGCGCCGTCACACAGTCCGAAACACTCTCACGACCGTGCTCTTGCAGCGACATTGCGGATCGCGCCTCGTGAATAATGACGGCTACGCAACCTCGCTCATCTTGTCCTTCATCTCGACCCCGAAGAAGGCGACGATCTCCTTCGCCGCCCCCCATGGGCCTAGCTTCTTGCCCTTGCCCCGACCGCCGAGGTCGTGCAGCCCGATGCGAAACACGACCTCGCCCTCATCGTTCTCGCGACGCATCCCGAGCAGGAAGGCGATCGCCGAGCGCGTCGCCTCCTGGAGATCGTCGGGCAGATCCTTCATCGAGGTAGCCGACGCGAATGCGTCGGATGCCTGGCGAAGCGGACGCGGGAGCTTGGTAGCGGTTCCGCGGAGCTGTTGGAACAAATCGCGCAACGCCGCGAAGCCTCGCTCCTCATCGGAAAGCGGCGGCGGCGAGCTCGCCACGAGGTGGCGCAAGAACGCGCCGACGTGGACGATGTTCGTGATGGCAATCTCCCAAGCCGCCGCTCGCGCGAGCAGCACTGCCATTGCCCGGTCATCCTTTCCGGCCCGGAACACCGGCACGCGTTCCCAGCAGAGATCGATGGTCGACTGCGCGAGGTGCCTCTGGCGAGAAGAACCCACTCTCATGAGCCCGCAGTAGGCGAGCGCGACACCGACGTGTATCGATTGGCGCGCGAGGGGTTCATCGAAAGTCACGCGATCCTCCCGTGGCAGGCGCGCGTGCACCGCGATCGCCTCCACGAGTGCCTCCTCGAGCTGCTTGTACGTCGCGGACTCACGGATGCGGCGCACTTCGGTCGCATGCTGCTCCTCGACTTCGCGCGGATCGACGGCGGGGAGCTTCGTGTCGCCGTTCTTGCGCTTCTCATTGCCCATCACGGAGATCGTGACGCCGCCGGCCGCTTTCGCCAAGCGCTCCGTACATCCCGCTACGTCCTGAACCGGTTGCGAGCGAGGCCTGGAGAGAGAACGAAGGCGATGTTGGCGACTGCCAGCCGCCGGCGTCGGCGACTTCGCTTCGTCCGCTACCATGAACGACCCGACGTTCATGATGTGCCAGCGAAGGGCCACGCGCCGGTCCGCACGCCGCTGCAGTGCCCTACGCGCAATGCGCCGAGACGACTGCGATAAAGGCCAACCCGTCGCCGCGCGGCCGTTGGGGCGGGCATACCGACGGACGGTCGCTTAGTGAGCAACACTGAAGTGTTATGCGAGACGGTGGCCGGCTGCCATGCCGTCGACGTGTGCCGGCACCACTTCCTCTCGTCCGCTTTCTCGACAAGATGCTCAAAGTCCAGCGGGCACGCGCGTCCCCGGCGCGATCAGGACGCCTCGCCGGCACGAAGGCACATGCCGGTGTGCTGTAGCGGCTGCGTCCTTCACACCCGCGGTACGTCCTTCCGCCGTGGTGGAATTCACGCCGGCGGCACGACGACGTTGATCGAGGACGTCCGCGACAGATTCGGCGCGGAAGGCGCCGTGACCGTGCGCATCGCGGAGCGCGCGTCGAGAGCCGCGGCGCGTACGCGTCGAGGAGGCGAAGGAGCCGTCGGGTTGTTCCTCCGAGATGTCCGCCGTGAAGCGCTTCGGCGGCGGCTTCCCGCTGATCCAATCCCGGCGGGAGCGTGAGATCCGGCGGCGCGTTGGCGAGCGGCGGGATCGTGACCCAGGGCGCGTGGACGCGTCTGGATCCCAGCCGCGAAATTTCGCGTAGGTCTGGTCCCTGAGTCTTGATCGTCTGGCTCGTCTGGATCCGCGTCAGCGCGGCTGGCCGAGCGACCGCCGCGCGAGACTTCGGACGGTCGCGGGGTCGTCCGCCTCGAGGTCCTCGTCGGTCACGACCGGTCGGCGCTCGTAGGAGCGATCTTGTTGCCGCACGCGGGGTGGACCTCCGCGTGAAGGGCGACATGGGCAGAATGACCTCCGACTCGCTGCCTCGGCATTCGGCGTTACGGCGACCGAACGGCTGTCGAAGGCGATGAAGTAGACCCGCGCTATCGCTTGGGGAAAGAACTGGGGGGTGACCCCGCCCCCAGTTCTTCGCCTCGCCGCGAATATCGTTTTCTTATGGCATCGAAGCAGCACAAGACGCGCGTTCGCTTCGACGTGACGCCGTCGCTCGCGAATGGAAAAACCGAGGCGTGGGTCATGCGACGCACCGCGCACGCGTCGTCGACGATGATCGCCCGCGACACCGTGTGCCGCGAACGCGGAGGAGCTGGGGGTGACCGGTGACGGGTGACCGCTCGAGCGCTCCTGGACCGTTTCTAACGACCTCCGCCGCCGCCGCATATTGCGGCTTCAAGACGACGGGGGCTCTTCGCAAGGCACACCTTGAGAAGCGCGTCTTCCCCGTGGGTCGGCGAGGCGGCACCGGCACGTATATGTGGGCGCGCGACGAGCTCGATCGATTCCTGCGCGGTGATCCGCATGGTACCGTCTTCGCGGACCGTCCCGTGGCGCCTCCGCATCAAAACGGAGGCTCACATGGACACGAAGTGGAAATTCCGCTGGAAGCACGAAACGATGATGACGAAGCACGACGGGGTCTACCGGTTGAGGGAGGGAGGCTTCCTCATCCGTGCCCTGCCTGTGGACCCGATGACGGGCAAGAGGAAGGAGGTCAAGAAGGTGATGCTGGACTGCGGGTCGGCGGACGACGCAGCGGCATATCTGTTGAACGAAAAGAAAAAGGTACGCGCCGGACTCGTCGCAGCCGCACCGTCGAAGACGCGCTTCGCCGACTTCGCCATCTCGGTGAATGAGGAGAAGATCAAGAACCGCAAGATCAAGAGCGCAAAGAGCCGCGAGAACAAGAAGTCGCTCCTCGCGCACTTGATCGACGGAGTGACCGGTGAGTCCGGCGCTCATGTCAACGGGCTCGGTGACTACTACGTCGAGACGCTCCCCACGGAGCGCATCGAGCAGTGGCGCCGGGAGGCCCAGGCGTTGATCACGGCCGGCGACTACTCGCCGAACACGTGCAACACCTGGCTTCGTGAGCTGCGTGCCATCTGCCGCGAGGCAAAGCGGCGGTTCAAGCTCGCAGCGGCGGCGACGGAGGGGATCGCGATGTTCGACACGTCGGACGTCGAGACCTACACCCCCGAGAATCCAAACTCGCTCGGGGAGAGCCCCGAGAAGGTGAGCGAGTTTCTCTCGGCGATGAAGGAGCTCTTCCCGCAGCACTACGCGATGACGTTCCTCGGCTTCATCATGGGCCTGCGTCCGTCGATGCTCCGTCCGGTTCGCCGGAAGGGCACCGAGCCGGACGTGGACTTCGACAAGGGCATGGTCTGGTTCCGGCGTTCGCACACGCGCGGGGACGAGGTCATGCGCATGACGAAGAACGGTCTCCGCTACGGCGTAGGCCTCCCGGCCGAGGCTCTCGACGTCATCCGTTGGCATGTCGAGGCGCACCTCACGACCGACGAGCAGAAGGAGAGCGATCTTCTCTTCGCGACGGAGGAGGGTGGGTTCAGGGCGCCGTGCGTCCTGAACAAGCCGTTCGCCGTGGTGTCGAAGGCGATTGGTCTGCCCTTCGTCCTCACGCAGAAGGCGATGCGTCGAACGTTCACCGATCTGACGGCGAAGGCCAAGGTCGAGAACGCCGTTCGCAACTCCATCGGCGGATGGAAATCGGATGCGGTGCCGGACGGAATCTACCGAACGGTGTTCGCGACCGATCAGCGTGCGGCCGTCGCCAAGGTCATCCGCCTGATGGGTGCGAGCGAGTCCCGAGCACACGGCGAGTGTGCTTCGACGAGTGCTCCGACCCCGGAGGCGTGTGCTCTGAAAGAGAAAGCCGGCTGAGCGTTGCTCGAACCGGCCGCTTTTCCTTATGTTTCTTGAGCGGGAGAAGGGATTCGAACCCTCGACGTCCACCTTGGCAAGGTGGCACTCTACCACTGAGTTACTCCCGCAACCTGTGGTGGAGGGGGTTCATAGGCGAAGCCGATCGGCTCGTCAACACGCCTTTGCACGTTCGAGCGCCATCGCCACGGCCGTGCTTGGTTTTGTGGGGTCTCCGGACGCCGGGACGAAGGCCCCCACCGCCTCGAGGCCCGACGCCGAGGGGCGCGTTTCGGCCGAGAGGAGGGCGCGCTCGCCCGCGAAGAAGGGCTTCCGGTAGCGGAGCTCGATGGCGCGGGCGAGGAGGAGCTCGGGCCCCTCGGTCAGGCGCCGCTCGATGGCGCGGGCGGTCATCGCCTCCTCGAAGACGCGCGGGTAGACGAGGGAGTTCACGTGCTGGTTCGGGTCCGTGTGGAGCATCCCGAACACGTGGTCGCGTGCGGGCTCGAGGGCACGGCCCGCGACGAGGGAGGCGGCGTCCTCGTACGGGTGCTCGTCCTCGGGGAGCTCCGGGATGCCGGGGATGCCGTCGAGGCGCGTGACCTTGCGCTCCGCGGGGGTCGAGGCGAAGGGGCGCGTGACCACGTGCTCCGCGTAGAGGCGGCCGACGCGCGCGCGCTCGGCGTCCGCGGGGGGCTGGCGGCCATGCGTCTGGGCGTGGGGGGCGTAGGCGTCGAGCCACATGTCGAGGAAGAGACGCTCGCCGCCGCGCTCGCGCGCGAGACGCCACGTGCCCTCGACGTGGATGGGCGTGTGCACCGAGAAGGGGCCGTCCTCGCCGTGCATCAGGATGCGGTTGAGGATGGGCAGGATGCCCTTGCGCATCATCGGCTGCAGGCGCTCGCTGTCGGCCAGCGTGCGCCACACCGCCGTGAGACCCGTCATCAGCGAGGCGAGGATGACGCGCCCATCCTGCGTGATGTCCTCGTAGCGCGGCATCAGCTTCGCGCTGCCGCTCGACTCGTAACCTCTGGCTTCGGGGATGGGCGGGATCGGACTTACGACGGTCAAACGTAGAACCCCACGGCGGCGTGGCTGACGATGGAGCCCTCGTCGGGATCGACCGTCTGCTCGTAGTGTCGAAGCTCCCCCCGTGATCTCGGATCGATGACCCGCAGCAGCGAATACATCGGCGCGAGGCCGCAGACGCGGCGCGTGTCGAGGTCGGCCGCCACGTGCTTCCAGAAGCCCTCCGCGTCGACCGCGCTCGCGTGGTCGAGCGACTCGCGGTCCGTGCCGTCGAGGACCTTGCGCTCCCTCTCGTCGAGCGGACGCGGATCGCCGAAGCGCGGGCCCACGTGCGCGAGGTCTGCGCCCGCGATGACGATCGCGTTCGTGTCGTCGATGACCTTGCGGATCGCGTCGAGCACGCGCATCACCTCCTTCGACTCGGAGGGGGAGTCGCCCGTGCTCTGCTGCTCGCCGAGGCCCGCGAGGATGGGGACGATGCGCGCCGGGCGCTTGCCGAGCACGTGGCGGAGGAAGACGGCCTGGAACTCGAGCGAGTGCTCGCGCTTGTGGTTGAACTGATCCGCATAGGGATCGAAGTCGCACGCGCGCGCGATGGCGTCGATCGCTTCGTAGTCGGCGTCGACCTGGCCGAGCGGCGTCGCGAACGCTTTTCGGCAGAGCGCGAAGGGCTCCTTCATCGGCGCATGGCTCGTGCCGAGGAGGATGAAGGTCTCCGCGTCGGGCGGGAGGGCGGCCGCGAACGCGTTGTACGCCGCGCCATAGCAGACCGCCCCGCGCCACGGATCGATGTGCGGGGCCACGAGCGCGATGAGGCGCTTGTCGGCGGCGGGCGTGGCGGCGGCCGGCCTGGGCGTGGCGGCGGCCGGCCTGGGCGTGGCGGCGGCCAGGCAGTCCTTCTTGATGTATTCTGCAAGCTTCGCCGGATCGTCGTGGTAGGCGCCGCCGGCGTGGGAGGCGGGGCGGACGGCGGCGTCCGCGAAGTCCTTCTCGATCTTCGCGCGCTCGCGGCGGTAAGGCGGGCCATCGACGAAGAGCGCGTCCTCGAGCTCGGTCGCGAGCTGGATGACGATCGAGACCGGGATCTTCTCACCGACCTCCTTGCTCACCGACCGGGCGATCTCGTCGCACGTCTCCCGGCCCGTGAAGCGCGCCACGATGGGCACGACCTCCATCGGCAGCACCACGTGGCTCGCGGCCACGCCCTGCGTGTCCCGCAGCATCAGCGCCTTCCCGTGGCGCCGGTCCTGGACCACGATGCTCTCGATCGGCCGGAGCCGAGGTCGCGTTGACGCCGTAGCCACCGGTTTCGACTAGTGTAGAGGAGCCCCATGGCTCGAGGAAAGGCGCCATCCGAGCTCAGCTCAGCCGTGGCGGAGCTACGCGCGCTGCGTGCAGTGTACGCGCAGGCGGATGCGCTCTTCGTGGGCTGGAGCTGCGAGACCTCGACCGATTGCTGCCGCTTCGGCGTGACGGGACGGGAGCCGTATCCGACCGCGATCGAGCTCGCGGAGCTCGAGAACGCGGTGCGGGCGCGCGGGGGGCTGCCCAAGCGCCGCACTTTGCCCATGGCCGACGAGCGCCGCTGCGACCTCCTCGGGGACGACGGGCGCTGCCTCGTCTACGCCTCGCGGCCCTTCGGTTGCCGCACGTTCTTCTGCGACCGCGCGGAGGGGCCAACCGTCCCGCGGGCCGAGATCCAGCGGCTTTCGCGCGAGATCGCCGATCTCTCGACGCGGTTTGCCCCCGCCGATCCGGGACCACGTCCGCTCTCCAGGGTCGGGGTGCGCGAGGGCAGCGCGCGGCCCCGCCGGCTTCGATAAGCGGTCGCTTGGCCGGGCTCGATCGAAACGGAGATAATTCGCCCGTGCTGCCGCGCGTTAAGCGCCTTGCTCGACGCGTGACGAGAGGGCTCTTTGCCTTCTTCGCCTCCCCACCCGTGGCGGGCGCGGTGTACCTCGCCGGCATGGCCGCATGGTCGGGCGCGCGCACGGGCGCCGTCGACGCCGACATCGGCGACGTGCGCCGCGCCGATGCAGTCGAGACGTTCATGAACCGCCGCTTCCCCGCGGAGCTGCTCCGCATGAAGGTCGGCGTCCTCGCCACCGCGATCGCGCTCGGCCTCGTCATCGGGCTCCTCGCCGAGGTGCTCGTGCGCCTCCGCGGGCAGAGCGCGAAGCGGCCGCGCTTCGCCGTCCCGCGCTTCGCGTTCGTCCGCTCCGTCTTCCTCGTCGGCGCGCTCCACGCGGCGCTCGTGCTCTGGGCCATGGGCGACACCCCACAGCTCTACGCCGCCGAGTGGTACGCGCAGGGCGGGCTCCCGCGCTTCGTCCAGCTCCTCGCCACCGACTGGCTCGGGCCGCGCGGCGTGGAGCTCGTGACCCTGCTCGGCGTGATCGCGTACGTGCGGCCCACGCGGATCGCGTATCTGCTCCGGCGCTCGGCCGGCGTCCTGCGAAGGCCGCTGCGAAACGTCCTCATCCGAGCGGCGGTGCCGGCGCTCGCGTTCTTCGTCGCCGGGGACGCGTTCTCCGCGCCTCCGCCGCCGGCGCGCATGAACGTGCTCGTCCTCGCCGCCGACTCGCTCCGCGCGGACCGCCTCGACCCGCGCGTGGCGCCGAACCTCGCGAAGCTCGCAGGGCAGGGGACGCGCTTCGATCGCGCGTATATCTCTTTACCGCGCACGTTCCCTAGCTGGGTATCCATCCTCACCGGACGTCATGGCCATCACCACGGCATTCGTTCGATGTTTCCCACGTGGGAGGAGCGGGCGAAGGACTTCGACGCCATTCCCGCTCGCTTCACGAAGGCGGGATATGCCACGAGCGTCGTCAGCGACTACGCGGGGGATATCTTCGGCCGGATCGATCTCGGGTTCTCCCGGGTCCAGACTCCCTCTTTCGATTTCCGGCAGCTCATCCGGCAGAAGGTGCTCGAGCGGGAGACGCCGCTCCTCCCCGTGCTCCACTCCCACACCGGCCGGCAGCTCTTCCCCGTCATGCGCGAGCTCTCCGCGGGCGCCGATCCGCGCCTCCTCGCCGACGACGTCGAGGCCACGCTCCGCGCGAACCGCGACCGGCCGTTCTTCACGACCGTGTTCTTCTCCACCGCGCACTTCCCGTACGCGGCGCCGGCGCCGTACTACGCGAAGTTCACAGACCGGAGGTACCGCGGGCGCTTCAAGTATCACAAACCGGTCGGCCTCAATCGCGGCTCCGAGGCGCCGCCCGACGCGGAGGACATTCGCCAGATCAACGGCCTCTACGACGGCACCGTCAACGCGATCGACGACGCGGTCGGCCGCGTGCTGAAGGCGCTCGAGCGGACGGGGCTCGCGGAGCGAACCATCGTCGTCGTCACCGCCGACCACGGCGAGATGCTCTACGACCACGGCCACGGTCAGGGCCACGGCGATCACCTCTTCGGCGACGAGGCGCTCCACGTGCCGCTCCTCGTCTACGACCCCCGCGTGAAGCAGGGACGGCGCGAGACGAAGATCGTCCGCGAAGTCGACATCGCGCCGACCCTCTACGAGCTCGCGGGCGTGGAGAAGCCGGCGGATCTCGACGGCCGGTCGCTCGCGCCCGCGCTCCGCGGCGAGTCCCTCGCGCCGAAGCTCGCGTACGCGGAGTCCGAGCTCTGGTTCACGGAGGACATCCCGTCCCTTCCGTCCGATCTACGGATGCCCTATCCCGGGATCATGGCGCTGACCGAGATCGACTCACGGCACAACGCCGAGATCGTCCTCAAGAAGGAGATGCAGCCGCCGACGCTCATGGCGCGCCACCGCATGGTGCGCGACGAGCGGTGGAAGCTCGTCTACGTGCCCACGCGCACCGCCGCGAAGTGGATGCTCTTCGACACGGAGAACGATCCCGCGGAGCTCACCGACGTCGCCGCCGCGAACCCCCGCGAGGTCACGCGCCTCAAGGCCGACCTCTGGGCCTGGATGCTCGAGGACCCGCTCATGGAGCAGAAGAACGGGTACCTCGTGCCGAAGGCGACCAGGTGAGCCGGGCGCTGCCGCTCCGCGTGGTGGTGCCGCGCGTCGTCGCGATGGGCGTCGCGCTCGCCTCGTGCCTCGTCGCGTGGCGCTTCGGCGGCGGCGCGGAGGCGGGCGCCCCGCCGCCCCGCGTGGAGGACGCGGGCCGCACCGCCATCGCCGCGGTCGCCCGCTCCGACGCGTCGAGCCCGGGGACCCCGCCCGCGGGCGACTACGAAGTGGCCATTCGCCTCATCGAAATAGCCAAGGAGGCGAAGTTCGATATGCCGCGAGAGGCGAGCCTCAAGCCGATCATGAAGGCGCACTGGCGGCAGATGAAGCCGCCCTTCTTTCCCATGACCGGCGACGCCGCGAAGCTCGTCACCAACATCGCCCTCCGCACGAGCGCGGTCGAGACGCAGTGGGCGATGCCGGTCGGCAAGGAGGCGAAGGCGTGGGCGCCCGAGGCCCGCATGTGGAACATGAACGAGGGCAGCTTCGACCAGCGCGAGGCCCTCGTCTCCACCACGCCAGGCGCCATCACGTACAAGATCACCGTCCCGCAGGGCGCGCGCTTCACGTTCGCGGAGGGGACCGTGAACCAGGCCGACGATCCGACCGCGTTCGTCGTCACGGTCGTGGACCAGAAGGGCGCGAGCCAGCGCGTCCATCGCCACGTGCTCTCGCCCGCGGCGTCACGACGCTGGACGGATCAGACGGTCGACCTCTCCGCCTTCGCGGGGCAGAGCATCGAGCTCGAGCTCTCGACGGAGCGCGCGAAGGGCGAGGTCTCCGGCGACCGCGACGCCGGAAGAGCCGACGTCCCCGAGGCGGCGCACGCCGGTCCGGGCAACGGCAAGGTGCCGGTCGATGGCGGCGTGGTGAAGGAAGAGGTGCTCACGACGCCCGGCGCGGCGGTCGCGCTCTGGGGCAATCCGACCGTCCTCGCGCGCACGACGCCGCGTGCGCCGTACAACGTGCTCTGGATCGTGATCGACGCGCTCCGTCCGGACGTCATCGCCTCCTTCCACGACGACGCGGAGGACGCGGCGAAGGAGAAGGCACCGTGGCCGCCGATGGAGGCGCTGCTCCCGAAGGTGCCCGGCCTCATGCCGGCGCTCGACGATCTCGCCTCGCGCGGCGCGCGATTCACGCACGCGTACTCGGCCGCCTCGTGGACGCGTCCCGGCACGATCGCGATGCTGGCGGGCGCGCGCTCCACGGAGCTCGGGATCGATACGACGGAGTGGATGATCGCCCCGCAGCAGTCCGCGCATTTCTACTCCGATCCGCCGCTGCTCTCGCTCCTCCTCCGCCGGCAGAACCTCGCCACGCGCGCGTTCGTCAATAACTACTTCCTCGTGGGATATGCGCCCGTCGGCGTCGATTTCGGATTCGAGCGCGTCGACGATCATCGATATCGCACACGGGACACCCTCGAGATCACGAACGACGCCACGCAGTGGATTCGCGAGAACAAGGACACGCGATTCTTCGCTTTCGTGAACTACAACTCGCCGCACGAGCCGTACGAGCCGCCGCAGAAATTCGTGGAGCGCATCCCGGCGCCGCCGGCGGGGCCGAAGGACAAGATCACGCGTCTCTACATGGCCGAGGCGGCGAAGGACGACGACGCGATCGGCGCCCTGATGAAGACCCTCGACGAGACGGGGCTCCGCGAAAAGACGATCATCGTCGTCACCGCGGACCACGGCGAGACGCTCTCGTTCGCGCACTCCGGCACGAGCGGCCTCGAGAAGATGCCGATTCGCTATCACCACGCGGTCAGCATGTTCGAGGAGACGACCCGCGTGCCGATCATCATCGTGGCGCCGAACCAGGTCGCGCCGAAGACGGAGGTGAAGGCGCGCGTCCGCACGATCGACATCGCGCCTACCGTCCTCGAGCTCCTCGGCTTCGAGCTGCCGTCGCGAATGAGCGGCAAGTCGCTCCTCCCGCTCGTGAAGGGACAGACGGAGCCCGATGAGCGCGTGGTCGTCTCCGAGGGCCGGGGCTCGCGCGCCATCATGCACGGCAAGCACCGGCTCATCACGCGTACGGGCGACGCGCGCATCACGATCCAGGGCAACGAGACGCGCGAGAGCGACACCGAGCTCTACGATCTCGAGAGCGATCCCGGCGAGCGCCACGACCTCGCGAAGAAGAGGCCGGACGTGGTCGCCGAGATGAGGGCGCGGCTCGAGGCGGCGCTCAAGAACGCGCCGGTCGCCGGGAGCAAGGCAGCGGTCGCCTCGACGAGCGTGAAGCCGGCGGGCGGGGCCCTCGACGAGCCCGGCAAGCCGCCCGTGGTGCACCTCCGCTTCGCCGGGGGACCGACGGTGCGTCGCGTGTCCGGCAGCATCACGATGGGCGACGCGAAGACGAAGCCGAGGTCGTTCGAGGTCCTGCCGGTCGACCTCGGGCAGGACGCGTTCAAGATCATCGGCGAGAAGGTCGATGTTGCCCTCCGGACGAGCTCGACGGGCACGGTGGGCTTCGACGTGACGGTGGATCCGCCCGGGACGCCCATCTCCTGGGACCTCTACCTCGACGATCAGGCGTGGCCGGACGAGCGCATCTTCGGCGGGCCGTTCGGGCTCCTCGCGCCCGTGCTGAAGAAGGGCATCCTCACGGACGAGGGCCGCCTCGCCGCGAACGCGGGGGCCATTCCGACCATCGATCCGCGGCGCGATCTCGGGCTCTTCGTGGCGCGGGAGCGGCCGGGCGACGCGGAGCCGGCACCGGGCCCCTCCGAGGAAGGGGCCGAGGAGACGGCGCGCCTTCTGCGCGAGTGGGGCTACGCGCAGGACACGAAGAAGAGGTAAGGAGCTAGCCCCCACCACGACGGGCGAGCTCTGCCTCGAGCTCGGCGATCCGCGCAACGGCGGCGTCCTTCTCGGCGCGCTCGGCTTCCTCACCGGTGAGCCAGAACTGCGTCGCGGCGGTGTCAGCCGTGATCCGGAGCATCCGATTGTCGTCGGTCGGGACCGTCCACGCGTCGAGCGCGGGCGAGTAGGCAGGGCCCTCCCCTGCGTAGATGCGAGCGAAGTGTCCCGCCGCGTCACGCCGGTAGATCTGCAGTCGAAGCGGCCCGCCATAGAGACTCGTGCCGCAGAGCAGCGGGTCGAAGATCCACAGCTCGGTCGTCCCGCTCGCCGCGTATTTCGGAGGAACGATCGAGTAGTCCTTGTAAGGATGGGACCGGCTCACGACCTCGATCGCCAGCGCGGGAGGCTTGTGGCCTGGCAGCCAGGTTCGGACGCTCTCGAGCGCCCTCTCTTCGACCGGGGGCGGGGGCAAGAGCACCGCCACGTCGGGGTTCACGCCGATCCTGGCGTCCTCCTCCACCCAGCGCACCGCCAGGTCCTTCACGATACGTGCGCCGGACCCACGCGCCCAGTGCGTCAGAATATCGCCCAACAGGTCCACCGCGGCCGTGTGGAGCTCCGCTTGCGGCACGGTTCCCTCGTAAAGCTCCCAACCCGATGCCGGAGGAATCACCGGGACGAGGAGCGTCGCGACATGCCCTGTCTGAGCCATGGGGAGAATCATAGCGCCGCCGTCCGAGCGTGTCGGGCGCTGGTGCCTCGGGGTTGCGCGGAAAAGGCAGAATCGGGCTACGCTCGGGGCCCGAAAAAGCAGTAAGGTGCGCGCGGTCATCCTTCGGCCCCGGCAACATGCGCCTCGCCTCCCTGCTCGTCCCCGACCTGAAGGAGCTCCTCAAGGAGGATCCGGAGCAGGTGCGCGAGCTGCTCGACGAGCTGCACCCCGAGGACCTCGCCGACGTCATCGGCGATCTCGACGCGGAGGAGGCGGCCAAGGTCCTCGCGTGGCTCCCCGCGGAGGACGCGGCGCCCATCTTCGAGCGTCTCGACGACGACGAGCAAGAAGACATCGCCGAGGTGATGCCGCCCGAGAGCGTGGCGCAGATCGCTTCGGAGATGGCGCCCGACGATCGCGCCGACCTCTTCAGCGTCCTGCCCGAGGCGATGGGCGACGCGATCCTCGAGCAGCTCGAGAAGGTCGACCCCGCCGCCGCGGAAGACGTACGCGAGATCGAGAAGTGGCCGGAGACGAGCGCGGGCCACCTGATGAACACCGCCTATGTCGCGGTGAATCCGGAGATCACCGTGCGCTCCGCGATCGACGCCGTCCGCGCGTACACGCAGGAACACAACGAGAACGTCTACAACGTCTACGCGCTGAACTCGAAGGACCAGCTCGTCGGCATCGCCTCGATTCGCGATCTGCTCCTGGCCTCTCCGATCCAGCCGCTCGACGAGATCCTCCGCACGAACATCCTGAGCGTGCCGCCGATCGAGGACCAGGAAGAGGTCGCTCGCAAGATGGCGAAGTACGACCTCAACGTCATGCCCGTGATCGACGAAAAGGGAGAGATCCTCGGCGTCATCACCATCGACGACATCGTCGACGTCTTGACCGCGGAGCAGACGGAAGACGTCCAGAAGCTCGGCGCGATCGAGCCCCTCGATCTGCCTTATTTCAAGACCAGCTTCCTGACGTTCATCAAGAAGCGCGGCGTCTGGCTCTTCATCCTCTTCTTCGGCGAGTTCTTCACCCAGACCGCGCTGCGCCACTACGACCCCGTCTTCGACGCGATCCACGGCGCGGCCTACTACGTGCCGCTGCTCATCTCCGCGGGCGGCAACTCGGGCTCCCAGTCGTCGACGCTCATCATCCGCGGCATGGCGCTCGGCGAGATCAAGATGCGCGACTGGTACCGCATCTTCGTCCGCGAGATGTTGATGGGCTTCGTGCTCGGTACGGGCCTCGCCGTGGTCGGCTTCTTCCGCGTGCTGATGTACCCCGATCAGCACTGGCACTTCGCGCTCACGGTGGCGCTCACGCTCATCGGCATCGTCATGGGCGGCTGCACCGTCGGCGCCATGCTCCCCATCATCCTGAAGCGCGTCGGGCTCGACCCCGCCACCAGCTCCACGCCGTTCATCGCCTCGCTCGTCGACGTGCTCGGAATCATCATCTTCGTGCGCGTGGCGATGATCGTCATGGGCTCCGTCCTCGCCGCCCACGGTGTTCAGTGAAGCGCACGGCGGTCGCGCTCGCTCTTTCGCTGCTCGGCCTGGCGTGCAAACGAAATACACCCGTCGCGCTCACCCTCGCCATCAACGAGGAGGGCGGCTGCTCCGAGCTCAAGGACAATCCCAAGTTCGGTAAGATCATCTGCTGGGGACCGGGCGTCGCGGCGACGAAGAAATTCCCCCAGAACGTCAATCCCACGAGCATCAAGGGCGGGATTGGCAAGAAGCTCTGCGGCATCTTCGGGAACGAGCGGCTCGCGTGCTGGGAGGGCGCGGGCGATCCCGTCGACACCGGCATGAAGGGCTACGGCGGCGTGAAAGTGGGAATTGGTCCCGATCACCTCTGCGGGACCTGGAATTTCAGCGGCGACCACTTCCAGTGTCGGGGCTCGAGCGACGACGGCCGGTTCGGCACCGAGAGCGAATGGCTCGCGCATCCGATCAAGTTCGTGGTGGCCGGCGAGGCGAGCACCTGCGTCGGCTGGGAGCAGGCCGCCGGCATCCTCTGCCGCGGGCGCGGCGTGCCGAAGGATCCGATCCTCGTCGGCTCGGAGCTCCTCGACTTCCGCGCGGGGCGCAATCACATGTGCGCCGTGACGAAGCAGGGCCGACTCTATTGCTGGGGCAAGAACGACGTCGGCCAGCTCGGCGACGGGACGACGAACAACGCCGCGATGCCCACCGTCGTCGTCGGGCTCGAGGGCGTCTTCCAGGTCGCCGTCGGCGCGCGTCACACCTGCGCGCTCCTCGGCAACCGCACCGTGTCGTGCTGGGGCGCCAACGATCATCACCAGCTCGCGAACGGCACGACCCTACCGAGCACGCGCCCGGCGATGGTCCTCGGCGCGCTCGGCGTGTGGAGCATCGAGGCCGCCGGCGACGCCACGTGCGTGCGCCTCGGCCAGGACGGCGAGATCCGGTGCTGGGGTGCGAACGACCACGGCCAGCTCGGCGACGGCTCCAACGCGGAACACACTGTTCCCGCCCCGATAAAATTCCACTGACGGGCCTCTGCTAGAATGGGCGCATGGTCATCACGAGGCGGCATGCGCTCCTCGGCTCCGCGGCCCTGATCGGCTGTCGTACCGAGGCGCCTGGTACGGAGCCTACGAAGCGCGATCTCTCGCCGGTCACGACGGGAACGGCGGCCGACCGCGCCCGCGGCGTCCAGACGATCGTCGACGCGATGCCGACGAAGGACGGCGCCGGCGTGCGCCTGAGCCGAGCGCTCGGCAACCGCGCGCTCCCGATGCTCGATCCGTTCCTCATGCTCGATCAGTTCAAGTCGGACAATCCGGACGACTACGCGGCGGGCTTCCCCGAGCACCCGCATCGCGGCTTCGAGACCGTCACGTACATGATCGACGGCGCCATGCAGCACCAGGACAGCGTCGGCAACTCCGGCCGTCTCGGCCCCGGGAGCGCGCAGTGGATGACGGCGGGGCACGGCATCGTGCACTCCGAGATGCCCAAGCAGGAGCGCGGGCTCATGTGGGGATTCCAGCTCTGGGTGAACCTCCCGCGCGCGCGGAAGATGATCAAGCCGCGCTATCAGGATATCCCGCCCGGTCGGATCCCCGGGCTCGACCGTGACGGATCGCATATCCGGGTCATCGCGGGCACCGCGTTCGAGACCACCGGTCCGGTCTCCGGCATCGACGTCGATCCGCTGTTCCTCGACGTCGCGCTCGTCAAGGGCGCGCGCTTCGAGGCGCCCATCCCGTCGGACCATCATTCGTTTGCGTTCGTCACCGACGGCGCGGTGCGGCTCGGCCCCGACAATCGCGAGGTCCGCGCTGGTCAGCTCGCCGTGTTCGGCCCCGGCGATCGCGTCGTGGCGACCTGCGACGCGAATTCCGGACGGATGGTCCTGCTCGCGGGCCGCCCCATCAACGAGCCCGTCGCGCGCGGCGGGCCGTTCGTCATGAATACCCAGGACGAGATCCGCCAGGCCTGGGACGACTATCGGAGCGGAAAGCTCGTCACGCCGAGCGGCTGAGCATTCCTTCCTCGAGCGCGCCGAGAATGGCGCACTGCAGCTCGAGGAGACGAGGCTTCTTGATGGGCTGGCCGTTGGGCTCGGCCAGCTGGAAGCGGTCGACGGCGCAGCCCTGCTCCGTGGTCGCGCGCAGCCCCACGATCTGGATGCCGGCGCGGAAGAGCGCCTGCGTGACGGCGAGGAGCAGGCCGGGGCGGTCGACCGCCTCGACCGTCAGGAGCGTGGTGCCGTCTTCGCCCTCCGCGAAGCGTACCCGCGCCGACGTGCCCGGCGCCGGCGGAGGAACGGGGAGGGAGGCCGGCATCGCGTCGAGGTTCGCGGTCTCGATCGCGGAGGCGAGCGCGAGGATGTCCTTCGCGCGGATCGGGGCGATCGATCCGCGCGCGTTCGGCAGGCGCCGGATGTAGAGGAAGTCGACCGCCTCGATACGGCCGTCGGGGAGCGTCCGGCAGTAGGCGTCCGCGCTCACGACGTCGATGCGGCTCTCGACGAGGGCGGCGCTGATGCTGGAGAGGAGGCCCGGCTTGTCGTCTGCCACGACGCAGATGGCGACGACGCGCTCCGAGAGCTCCCGCCAGATCTCGACATGAGCGCCGCGGCCCGCGCGGCGCAGGGCGATCGCGGCGTGAAGCCGGGTCGCCTCGAAATCGAAGGACTGTCGATAGGCCGGCGGCATCGACGCGACGAAGGCGGCGAACCGGTCGGTCTCCTCGGAGCTCATGAGCTTCAGTCTGACCAACGAATGTTTCGCCATTGTTGCCGGCTCAAGGCTTTCCGGGCGCGTCGGCGTTTGCCTGGGGCGCCGCTTTGACCTTCTTCTCTTCCTCGCGCAGCCATCCATCGAGACCGAAGAATCGCGGGTGGGCCCCGTCATTTCCCAGGCGAAGCCCCACCGAGAGCGGGCCCTTCGACACCACGAACGCTCCACGTTCGTCGTCACCGGTGAGGGCGTAGGAGCCGCGGATGGCGACGTCGCCACCACGGGCGTAGATGTGGCGGAGGAGGACGCCGTCCGGATCCGCATCGAGACGGGCGCGGAGGGCGACGTTCGGCATGGTCACGAACGCGCCCGCGATCTTCGGTGTCTCCAGCATGCCGAGCACCGGGCGGGCGTCGTCGGCGGTCACCTCGATGTCGGCGCCGAACGCGGGCGCGCCGCTCGACCAGTCGAGGGCGGCATCGTCGATCACGACGTCGCTGCGCCACTGCGAGGTCTCGAAGCTCCCGCCGTGCACGTCGACGTTGCGGAGCGCGAGACGCGAGCCGGAGAGGTTGACGATCGCCTCGCTGAGGCCGGTGACCTTCGCCTGGAACCGCGCGTCGGCCGTGAGGGTGCTCTCGCCGTGAGAGAAGCTGGCGCGCTTCGCGTCGACGGTGAGGTCCCCCGACGCGCCGTCGTCCCCGCCGAAGGCGATCTCGGCGCCGGCGCTCGCGGCGCCGCCCGTCAGCTTCAGCTTGCCCTTCGGATCGAGCAGGGGCTGAAGGGCGTCGAGGCGGGGTGCGTTCACACTTGCGAGGAGCAGGTGAGCGTCGATCGCCTTCAGGTTCGGTACGGCGAGATCGAGCTTGCGCGCGACGCCGTCGACCTGGATCTGCGCCGCGGTGAAGGCGGGCTTCCCCGCGATGGTGCCCTCCGCATCTCGAATCTCGATCTTCGACGGGCCGAGGTCGAGCAGCTTCTCCGGGACGTACTTGCGAATATCGAGGACGACGTCCGCATTGCCGATCATCGTGACCTTGCTCGAGGCGACCCCGATGCGCTGCGAGCGAACGTGGACCTTCCCCTTCACGGTCTCGTCCTGCGTGAAGAGCCGCGCATTTCCGTCGAAGCGGCCGTCCTTGCTGGCGAGTCGGACGGGGAGGAAGGAGAGGGCGGTGCCGTTCCGTACGCGTCCGCCGTCGAGCCGCGCCGTGATGTCCATCACATCGTGCCGATGGCGGAGGCCGAGGTCCGCATGCGCGACGCTGATGCCTTCCTCGGCCGCGAGGGCGGTGAGCGCGAGCTCCGCGTCCCACGTCCCGCGCAGCGGGTCGGTGAGCGCGAGGCGCTCCGCGCGAAGATCGATGGTGCACTCGCCGGCGCGCAGCCGGGCGAGCGGAACGGGCTCTGCGTGCATCGATCCATCGCGGATCTCACCGTGAATCTCGAAGTCCTCCATCACACCGGTGTCCCAGCGGTAGGCGGCGACGGTAGCGCGAGCCTCGCCGCTGCCGCGCCCGTCGAGCTCGGGGACGGTGGCGTGAACGTCCTCGTACCGGAGGCGCCCGCTCGCGGAGACGAGGTGCTCGTTCGGCCAGGCCTCGGCGCGGGCGGTCAGCGTGGCCGAGCCGCTCTTCACGCGTACCCTGCAAGGTAAGATGCAGTTGGTGACCCGGGCGTCGGGCACGCTGGCGCCGTCGACGCCGCCGACGACGTGAAGGTCCTCGAAGGGCTTCGTCGAGAGATCCAGGTCGGCGCTGTCGAGCCCGAGATAGGCCCGCGGCGCTCGCATCAGCTCCTCCGCGTCGACGCGGACGATGCGCCAGGTCGCAAGCTCGGTATTCGCGCGAAGTCGGTTGTCGGTGACGTCGGCGTGGAGCCGCAGCCCGCCCTCGCCGATGAAATTCCCTCTGGCCACGTGCGGGCGCTCGACCGCGACGTCCACGTTCGTGCCATGGGCGAGCTTGCCGCGCTCGATCTTCAGGGTGAGGTCTCGCGCGTCGACGATGCCGTCGATATACGTGTTCCCTGGCAACGCGAATGGCATCTGGGCGAGCGGCACGGATCGCGCGTGGAGCTTCGTGCTGATATCGAAGTAGCGCGCGGCCTCGTTCTCGTGGACCTCGCGCGGATCGAACCGGGACGCGTAGACGTCGAGCGTTCCCCCGAGGTCGTGGACGAGCGTGTGCCCGAGGCCCCGCTGGATCTCGCCGGAGCGGATGTCGGCGTGCACGGGGCCGATGTCGACCTCCCGGAGCGGCTTCAGGTGGAAGCGGCCGTGGAGGTTGGCGTGTCCGGAGAAGCGATAGTCGTCGATCCAGATCTCGCGGACGTCCTCCGCGTGGATGCGGTCGAGGTGGACGTCGATCAGCTCGTACTGCTCGTCGTCCCAGAGCTCGGG
Source organism: Labilithrix sp. (assembly GCA_046351255.1). Taxonomy (GTDB): domain Bacteria; phylum Myxococcota_A; class Polyangia; order Polyangiales; family Polyangiaceae; genus Labilithrix. Next base: position 262,230 of record JAXLYU010000012.1, on the reverse strand, counting down.
GTGATGCGGGCCCGCGGGGCGCACCGCGAAGGCGGGGAAGCCGTCGATGGGCGGGAGGTTCGCGATCTCCTCGTTCGTGTCCGGCCACGCCATGAGCTTCGTCTGAACGCGCATGCTCAGGCCGCGGCCGTGTGCGCTCTCGATCGTGAAGCGCCGGCGCGGGATGTCGAGGAGCGAGACCTCGAACTTCACCTCGTCGAGCTCGAGCCGCCACATGATGTTGCTGTCGCTCGAGCGGATGGAGAGGTGCTTCGCGTGGATGGTGCTGGGCCACAGCGACCACCCGCTCTCGTAGTGGACGTCGAGCATCATCTTGTCGAAGTTGACGATCCGGTCGAAGAGGGAGGTCGAGAGGAAGACGTTGATGGCGACGACGTAGAGGAGCCAGATCGACACGAGCGCCGCAACTGTGGCGCGGGCGATCTTCTTTCCCCGCGTTTTCCACTCGATCCGGCTCACGGCAGCCCGAGGTTGCACGGTCTGGGCCGGTGCCTCTCGGTCCGCCGGAGGGGACTTTTGCCGCAGGATCGCGTAAGAAACGGCGCGTGGTCCGCCGGGTCGTCTCAACGCTGCTTCTGGCATCGTTCGCGCCCATGGCGCTCGGCCTTCAGGCCTGCGGCGGCACGACCGAGAACGCCGCGTCGCACCTCGTGAAGACGCCCGAGCTCCCGGTCTCGGATCAGGAGGCCCGCTGCAAGGTGCGGAAGAGCCAGGCGGAGCCGCTCATCGTCGAGTGGCCTAACGCGTCGCGCGGTCGGCTGGAGTCGATGTCGAAGCGGAGCCTCGTCGCGATCAAGTACTCGGGCTGCGAGCTCGAGCAGCTCCCGGGCTGCACCGTGAAGTCGAACGTCGGCGTCTACGCCTACTGGCCGATCACGCGGAAGCACAGCACGGTGGCGATGAAGACCGCGGACGAGCTCTACGCGAACATGCCGGTCGGCGCCGTCTCGCTCGAGGGCAAGCTGAAGACGGCGGGCCAGCTCGAGGTGAACATGACCATCGTCGGCCGCTACGAGGCGCCGACGCACACGTTCTACCAGGACGACCTGCAGGGCGCCTGCGAGGGCGCGACGCACGTGATCGCGGCGCTCACGACCGGGTCGTTCACGTTCTCCGCGGGCGGCGACGCGGAGGTCGGCGGCGGTGTCGCGGTGGCGAACGCGGGCGCAGGCGCGAAGAGCCTGGCGAAGAAGGAGACGCTGCAGAGCGACGGCGACGAGTCCGCCTGCGGGCGCGCGACCGCGACCGACAAGTCGCCGCCCGAGGGTTGCGGCGCGCTTCTCCAGATCGAGGTCACCGCGCTCCAGCCGGGCAACCGCCCGCCGCCGCCCGTACCGGTCGTGGTCGCGCCGCCGGTCCCGGTGCCCGCGCCCGTGACCCCGCCGCTCGAGCCGCCCGTCGCCGAGAAGCCCGCTGCTCCCAAAAAGCCGCCGAAGTGCAAGAAGGGCGAGCACGCCGAGGAGGGCGTGTGCGTGAAGAACGGCACCAAGAAGCCGGCGACGAAGCCCCCCGCGGTCGCCGCCGCGTCGACGACCTGCGGCTTCGGCCAGCACAAGGAAGGCACGAAGTGCGTGGACGACGCGCCGGTCGAGCCGCCGCGCCCCGCGCCGATCACGCAGTGCGCGGACGGGATGCGCGTCGAGGGTGATCGCTGCGTGTCGGCGCAGGAGGCCGTGCGCGAGCCTCCGCCTCCGCCGCCCGCGAACAAGGTCGAGCACAAGGCCCAGCCCACGAGCTACGACGCAGAGACCCACCCGACGGAGTATCCGAACCCGCTGCGCACGACGCTGGCGTACGCCGCGCTCGGCCTCGGCATCACGTCGCTCTCTGCGGGGATCATCGCGCTCAGCGCGGCGGGCAAGGTGAAGGACGGCTGCAATGACACCACCAAGGTCTGCTCGCAGGAGGCGCACGACTCGGCGAACCTCGCCGTCGTGAGCGCGGTCGTCGCCGACGTCGCGCTCGGCCTCGGAGCGGTGGCGTTCATCGCCATGCTCTTCGTCCCCGCGACGACCACGCGCGTCGGCATCACGCCGACCAGGAACGGCGCCGCCGTCGGCGCGAGGTGGTCCTGGTGATCAACCGCCAGACGGTCACTGTCGCCATGATCTTCGGATCGTCGCTCATGGCCTGCACCGCGATCGTGCTCGGTCAGGTCGGCGACAAGAAGGACTACAACGTCGGGGACAAGGACAACCCCGGCTCGAGCTCGGGCTCGGGCGGCGCGTGCTCGCTCCTGACACCGCAGAACAACTATTCGAACGGAGATTATCCGGACAACGAATGCGCGCAGTGCATCAACACCGAGTGCGCAGAGGACGTGAAGTACGCCTGCGCCGACGGCAAGACGAAGAAGGACTGGTTCATCAATCTGGCCTCGTGCGCGCAGAATCCTTGGCTCGAGTACGCGCCGCCTGGGAGCAGCGGGTCGTTCTACGAATGCGGGCTCTACGCGAAAGAGAACCCGCCCATCAACGACAACTCGGACCAGCACTATCGCCGTAAGTCCGAGATCTGCGTCCACGACAAGTGCATGCAGGACCTCGGAAAGAAGTGCCAGCTCTGCGCCGTCCGCATCGAGGCGACGAGCAGCTCCGGAGACTCGCGGCCGCTCGCGAACGACGAGTGCGGCAGCTGCTTCACCGACAACTGCAACGCGGTGATCGCCGAGTGCTGCAAGAGTCGCGTGATCGACGATTACGTGCGGCACTGCGCGAATACGCCCGACCCCGATCAGCTCGCGATCTGCAGGAAGATCGGTGATGCGGATGGCGGCGCGGTCGCCGAGGAGCACGGGGAGGACAGCTACGGCAATCAATACAGCGCCGATGAGTGGACGTGCGTCGGCAAGCTCGCGGAGTGCTGGAACTCGTTCTGCAAGGACAACGGCAAATGCAAATGACGGAGCGAGTGGCCGGCGCGCTGATCCTCGTCGGCGCGTGTGGCGGCGCTCCGCCTGCGCAGGCGCCGCCGTCGTCCGCGTCGTCGCTGCTCGGGCAGCCTGCGCCCGCGTTCAAGCGCGAGGCGGTGAACGGGTCGACGGTGGACGTCGGGGCCCCGGCGGGCAAGGTCACGGTGGTGAAGTTCATCGCCACGTACTGCCAGCCGTGCCTGAAGACGCTGCCCGCGATCGAGAAGATGCACGGCGAGCATCCCGAGATCGCGATCGTCGGCGTGTCGGAGGACGAGAAGGAGAGCGAGGCGAAGCAGCTCGTCACGAGCATGCATCTGACGTTTCCCGTCGTGCACGATCAGCAGCAGGTGCTCGCGGCGCGCTATCGCGTGCACGATCTCCCCGTGACCTACGTGCTCGACGGGAAGGGGAACATCGCGTGGGTCGGCGGGCCCGAGAAGTCGCAGGACGACCTCGTCGCCGCGGCGCTCGCCACGAAACCTTAGCTCGCTCCGGCCGAGATTGCGGCCTGTGCCATGCCGTGCCAGGTATGACGGGGCATGCGTTCGAGCGACGGGGCGAGCTCCGGAATCAACGGAAATACGCGGGCGGTCCGGGCGTTGCACACGCGCGCGGGGATGCGCGTCCGGTACCTGGTCCCCCTCGTCGTCCTCGGCCTCGGCGCGCTCGCGGCCGCATGCACGAGCAGCAGCCTCGATGACGGCGGATTCGGCGAGAGCTCGTCTTCGTCCTCCTCTTCTGGCTACGGCACGAGCGGGAAGACCGGCCGGAAGCCGGCCAGCAGCGGCACCGACACCTCGCCGCCGTACCCTGGCTCCTCCGGGTACCCGTACCCGGGGAGCTCGTCCTCCTCGGGCTGGATCGACGGAGGGCCTGCATACCCGGGCTCGCTCGACGTGGCGTTCATCACGTCGTTCACGGTCGGCACCGACACGTGCCTGCACCCGGCCGGTACGTGCGGCGATCGTCAGTCCTTCACCGTCGACCTGCTCGCCTCGACGCTCACGACCATCACGTGCGTCGAGGTCGGCGGCGCACCGGATGGCGGCGGTGGCACGGTCGATGCGAAGACCTCGAAGAAGCTCTCGCCCGACCAGATCGCGACGCTCCGAGACCTCCTCCTCCGCGTCGTCGTCGGGCCGTCCTACGGCGTCGACGCGGGCGGACTCGTGAACGGTCCGTACGAGAGCTTGATCGTGACGAACAAGACGGCGGGCAGCGTCAGCTATCGCTCGTCGACGAGCGCTTGTGGTCCGGAGTACCTCTCCGTGATCGCGGGCTGGGGAGACCTCTACGACGCCGTTCGTGGGATGTAAGGAGAATCGAATATGCGCTTCGGCCACGTCCTAATTCCCTTCTTCGTCATCGCCGGCGCGCTGAGCTTCGCGTGCTCCGACAGCGTCAGCACCACCGGCTCCAGCACCACCAGCGGCGCCGCCGGCACCACGAGCAGCGGCTCGACGGGCCGGCCGAACGGGGGCACCTCGGGCAGCTCCGGCATCGACGACGGCCCTTATGGCTCGACCTCCTCGTCGTCGGGGTATCCCGGCTCGATCGACCTCGACTCGATCGTCACCATCACCGCGAGCAGCGACGTGTGCGGGAAGCCTGCGGGCTACTGCTATGACGCGCAGGCATTCACCGTCGACTTCGTGAACTCGAAGGTGACGAACACGACGTGCGTCGAGGTCGGCGGCGGAGGCGACGCCGGCGGCCCCCGCGGCACGGAGGACGCGAAGACGTCACGCTCCATCGGCAAGGAAGCGCTCACGACCGTCCGCCAGAAGCTGGCGAATCTCAAGACGTCGAGCGAGCCGGTGAAGGGCTACGACGGCCCGATCAAGACCCTCGTGGTGGTCACCAAGAACAGCACCGTCATCTACTCCCCGGACGCCGGCTGCGGCGAGCAGGACAAGATGGTCAAGATCGTCTCCGGCTGGGACGAGCTCTGGGACTCGCTCCGCGCGCTCTGAGCGGAGCGATATCGACTCAGCGCGCGGCGAGGTTCTTGTAGGACTTCGGGATCGAGAATCCCGAGGCATCGACGGGGTGCAGATCGAGCTTCGTGACGACGAGCTTTTGCTTGTCGCCCTCCGTCACGCGTAGCGGGAATGCCCCGCGTACCGTCAATTCCTTCTCCCACGCCGTGATCGCGTGCGCCGGATCGGCCACGAGGGCGCCGCCCTTGATGACGCAGGCCTCGCGTCCCGGCTTGCCCGCCTCGTCGATCTGCCAGATCTCGCAGTCCTTGCCCGCGACCTTGTCCTTCCGGTCCGTCTTCGTGAGCTTGGCCTCTCCGCCGCCGTTGATGGTGGAGGCGGCGAATTGCTTCTTGTCGTCGTCCACCGTGTACTGGCGGAGGGTCGAGGTGTCGACGAGGAGGCGCTTGTTCCCGCCGCCCGCGAGCTTGAGGAGAGTGCCTTTGACGGTGAAGGTCGTGACGGTGCCGCTGCGATCGACCGAGATCTCGCCCTCGAGCTGATCGGGATTCGACGGGACCTCGAGCCAGGAGTCGGACTTGGCGGTCGCGGTCGCGCCGCCGTCCTTCTTCCGATTACGCCGCGCATCGAGGAGGGCCTGCGGGAAGCAATAGCCACCTTCGAGCGGGCGCCCGCGCTCGTCGTAGTCGTCGAGGGTGACCTTGATGCACTTGACGTCCGCGGCGCAGTCACCGTCGTTGTCGCAGGGGCGCGTGCAGACGCCCTTGCCGTCGATCTCCTGCTTCATGCAGCGGGGCGCCTCCGTCCGGCAATCGATGTCGTAGGTGCACTCGCCGCCGAGCGTCTCCTTCTTCATCAGATAGCGCGTGTAAATCCAGCCTCCGGCGCACGCGAGGGCGATACCGATGACCAGGAGACGGCGAATGGTGGTCGCTCTCGACGGCTTCTTCGGCTCGTCGTCGTCAGGCAGCTCGGACACGCTGCTACTCTACACGCCGATGACCTCCCGACGCCTCCCGATCGCGCCCGTCGCCGCGCCCTCCAAGCGCCGGCTGCCGCTCGCGGAGGCGGTCCGCCCGGTCGACGAAGCGTGCCGCCCGCTCTACGCGGTCTGGGAGATCACGCTCGCGTGCGATCTGGCTTGCCGTCACTGCGGATCGCGCGCCGGCAAGGCGAGGCCCGACGAGCTGACCACGGCCGAGGCCCTCGACCTCGTCGACCAGATGATCGCGCTCGGCGTCCGCGAGGTGACGCTCATCGGAGGCGAGGCGTATCTCCGCGAGGACTGGCTCGAGATCGTGCGCGCGTTCACGAAGCGCGACGTCCTCGTCAACGTGACGACGGGCGGGCGCGGGTTCTCTCCCGAGCGCGCTCGCGCGGCGCGGGACGCGGGCATGGAAGGGATCAGCGTGTCCGTCGACGGTCTCCGCGACACTCACGATCGCCTCCGCGCCGTCGCCGGCAGCTTCGATGCGGCCATGGCCGCGCTCGCGAACGCGAGGGCGGCGGGGCTGCGGACGTCGTCGAACACGCAGATCAACCAGTGGAACCGGCACGAGCTCACGCCGCTCCTCGAGCATCTGCTCGCGCAGGGCATCACCGCGTGGCAGCCGCAGCTCACGGCCGCGATGGGCCGCGCCGCGGACGAGCCCGACCTCCTGCTCGAGCCGTGGCACCTCGTGGACCTCTTCCCCGAGCTCGCGCGGCTGAAGGCGCGGTGCGACGAGGTGGACGCCCTCTTCTGGCCGGGCAACTCGCTCGGCTATTACGGGCCCTACGAGGCGGAGCTGCGCGCCGCGTTCCCTGCCGGGCATCGCGGCTCGTGCGGCGCGGGGATCAAGACGCTGGGCATCGAAGCGAACGGCGACGTGAAGGGCTGTCCGTCGCTGCCGTCGGAGGAGTACGTCGGCGCGAACGTGCGCGACGCGTCGCTCTCGGACATCTGGCAACGCGCGCATCAGCTGCGCTTTACACGCGATCACACGCCGGCGCGAATGAAGGGGTTCTGCGCCAGCTGCTACTACTCGGACGAGTGCCGCGCGGGCTGCAACTTCATGGCCCACGTCCTCCTCGGGGACATCGGCGACAACCCCTTCTGCCACCATCGCGCGCTGACGCTGAAGGAGCAGGGGGAGCGCGAGCGCATCGTCCGCGTCGATCGGGCGCCGGGAATGCCGTTCGATCACGGTCGATTCGAGGTCGTCAGAGAGGCGTGGCCGGCCGAGCCCGCTTCGTGAGAAGATCCGGGTATGGCGCTCGTTCCGTGTGATGGCTGTCGTCGGCATGTTCGCTCCGGCGACTCCGCGTGCCCGTTCTGCAAGGCGGTGCGCGGCGCGACGACCGTGGCGGTGACGGCGGTGGCCGCGCTCGCGATCGCGGGCTGCGACACCTTCAGCCCCGGCTCGAAATACGGCGGCCCGCCCGGCTACAGCTACTCGCCGCCGGACGCGCAGACGCCCGTGACCACGGACGTGCCCGAGGCGGGAGGCTCGCCCAGCGCCACGCCGTCGACGACGGCGAGCTCGCCGCGCCTGACCGATCCGCCGAGCGACGCGGGCCACGTCGTCGCGCCGGTGTCGAAGTACGGCGGCCCGCCCCGACGCTGAGCGTCCTCCTCGATGGTCACCGAATACACGCTTCGTCTTCACTCCATCCGCTTCCGCACGAACATGGGGGCGTCGCGGAGCGAGCGCGAGATCCCGCAGGAGATCCTCGTCGACGTGGAGCTCACGCTGCCCGTGAGCGCGCTGCCGAAGCGTGACCTTCGACGCGACGCCGTCGACTACGGCGTCATCGCGAACCTCGTGGTCGAGGAGGGGCTCGCACAGGAGTACCACCTGCTCGAGACGTACGCGCAGCGCCTCGTGAATCGCCTCCTGAAGGAGACGCCGGCCACGAAGGTGCGTGTCGGCACGACGAAGCTTCGCGTGCCCACGTCTCACAGCGTCGATCGCGCGGTCGTCGAGATCGTCGCGACGCGGGACTGAGCGTCCGAGCGAATTTTCGCCCGCCGCGTGCGTATCGTGTTACGCGGTCGGGCATGGAGAGGAAGTTCGGGCTCCGTGCCGCAGTCTTCGCGGCCGTCATCACTGCGTCCCTCAGCGCGGCGGGTGGGGAAACGAAAACGAAGATCTCCCGCGCGCCGAAGCCGAGCGGTCCCGTCGCCTGGTGCGGCGAGGGCACGGAGGCGCTGCCGAACGGTCTCTGTCACATCGACGGCGGGCAGCCGGAGAGTGGCAAGCGCACGCTCGTCGTGTTCCTCCACGGCATGATCGCGAAGGACGTCGACTGGCAGTGGCTCCAGGAGCGCGCGCTCACGCGTCAGGCGAAGGCGAGCAAGTTCGAGGCGATCTTCGCGCAGGCCCCGCTCGGTCCGGGCGGCTACATCTGGCCGGGCACGAAGGAGGCGCAGGAAGCGAACGAGCAGCACCTCATCGACGGCTGGGCCGAGGCGAAGACGTACCTCGAGAAGAAGCACGGCAAGTACGACGAGGTCTTCCTGATGGGCTTCTCGAGCGGCGCGTACTTCGTCAGCTCGCTCGCCCTGCGCGGACGCGTGCAGTTCGACGGCTACGCCGTTTTCGCGGGCGGCGCCGGGTTCGGCGCAGCGCCCGAGGTCCCGACGAAGGCGCCGGTCTACGTGGGCGTGTGCGCGGACGACAAGCAGACCGCGGATCACTCCCGCGCGTTCGGCTCCGTCCTCCATGCGCGCGGCTGGCCGCATCGCATCGACGAGCAGAAGGTCGGCCACATGTTCTCCGACATCCACGTGATGCACGCGCTCACGTACCTGCGCGCGCAGGCCGCTGCGAAGCGCGCCGCCGAGTAAGCTCGGAGCTAAGCGAACGCGGCGAGCGTGTCGTGCGCCTCGCGGGCGAGGTCCTCGACGATCTCGCCCATCGGCTTCACCGCGTGGATCAGGCCCACGCCCTGGCCCGCGCTCCAGATGTCTCTCCAGCGCTTCGCGCCCTCCGGGCTGCGGTCGGGCGTGAAGCCCTCCGGCACCGTGTGCTTGATGAAGTTCGCGTGGATGCCGCTCACCGCGTCCGTGTAGACGATGTCCTCCGGGCCCGCCGCGACGACCGCGTCCTTGTACGCGTCCATCGCCCCGCACTCGGTCGACGCGATGAAACGCGTGCCGATGTAGCAGAGCTCGGCGCCGAGGCTGAGCGAGGCGACGACCTGACGGCCGTCGCTGATGCAGCCCGCGGCGAGGATCGGCACCTTGAGCTCCTCCTTCAGCCACGGCACGAGGACGAAGGGCGAGATGCGCCCCGCGTGGCCGCCCGCGCCGGAGGAGACGGCGATGATGCCATCGACGCCCGCCGCGACCGCCTTCTTCCCGTGCGCGAGCGTGATGACGTCGTGAAAGACGAGCCGCTTGTGCTCGTGGGCCTGCTTCACGAGCGCGGTCGGGTTGCCGTAGCTCGTGAGGATCACGGGCACGTCGAACTCGATAGAGAGCGCCATGTCTTCCTCGACGCGCTCCGGCTTCGTGAGGCCGATCGTGATGTTGATGCCGAACGGGCGATCGGTCCGCTGGCGGATCCACGTCAGGTCTTCGCGCAGCTTCTCGGCCGTGCGCGCGTTCAGCGAGGGCATGCATCCGAGGATGCCCGCCTCCGCCGCCGCGACGATCATCTCCTTGTTGGAGATGATGAACATCGGGGCGGAGACGAAGGGATACTTGAGGCCGAGTTTCTTGCTGAGCGCGGTGTCGAGCTTCACGGAGGAGGCACATTACACCGCGACCATGGCGCGGTGCCACGCCTCCAACGCAGGCTCAGCGGAACCAGCGGTCCGCGAGCTCGTCGCCGATCGGAGGGGGAGGGGTGGTCGGCGAGGTGCGCAGGAGGCGCTTCGATTCGCGGCCACGGTCCGCGAACCAGGCTTCTTCGTCCTGCTCGAGCGGACCGGTTTGCGACTCCTTGACCCGGGGATTCGGCGACATGACAACCTCCGCCGCCCCACGAGGCACGCTGGATGCCAGAATGAATCGCCATGAAGCGTGACCTCGAGCGAGCGAAGAAGGCGGTCGAGCGGAGAGGCATCCTGCTCGTGTATCCCATCGCCGAACGCCCGGAGATCCCCTCGCTTTGGAGCGAGCTCCATCCCGGCGCGAAGATGGAGTGGTCGTGGAACGAGGACGCCGACCCCCGCGTCGCCGAAGTGTGGCACCTGCGCGAACGCCTCGCGCACACGCACGACGTCGCGTACGCGAAATGGTTCCGCGGGCGCGCGACGTTCTTCTCCCTGCCGGTCTTCACCGCGCTCCTCGGCCGCCTCACCGCACGTGGGGACGTCCACGCCGGTCTACCCACCGCCGCCAACGACATCCTCGATCTGCTCCGCGAGCGCTCGCCGCTCTCGACGAAGCAGGTCCGCGCCGAGGCCGATCTCCAGGGCAAGGCGAACGAGACCCGCTTCACCCACGCCATGAAGGCCCTCTGGACGCGCCTGCTCATCGTCGGCACCGGCGAGGTGCCGGACGGCGCGTTTCCGTCGCTCGCCTTCGGCGCCACCGAGCTGCTCTTCGAGGACGAGTGGAGCCAGCGCACATCGGTGCCGAAGAAGGCGAGCGCGGCGCTCGCGGAGGCGTTGAAGCGCGTCCCCGCCTGGCAGCGTGAGCTCGACCGCTCGCTAAAGCACGTCCAGGAACGCGCGTAGCGCTGCGACGTCCGCGTCGGAGAGGCGCTCGCCCTCACCGCCGGCGTGGGAGAACGGGCGGAGGCGCACCGCGTGGAGGGCGCCGTCGAGATCGAGCGCCGCGCCGTTCGTGAAGTACGGGCGCTTCTTGTAGAGGCGGCGAAGCGAAGTGGTGCGCGCGCCCTCCGCATGGACGTACGGCAGCACGCCCGTCTTCTCGTACGTCTCCGAGGCCCACACGATGGGGCCGCCCGCGAAGGTGAGCGACTCCCAGCGCTCGAAGCCCACGCGCGAGGTGGGATCGTCGGTCGACAGGCGCGCCTGATGGCAGCTCTCGCAGCGCTCGCGGAAGACGGTCGCGCCCGCGCGCTCGAGGTCCGTGAACGACGTGCGCCCCGCGGTCGACGGATTCGTGCGGTGCGTCCACGACATCAGGAACGACATGAGCGCGCGCCGGAGCTCGGCCTGGTCCGCGATCCGCGCCGAGAGGCCGAGCCATGGCACGGTCTGCGACTCCAGCGCGAAATGCGCGTCCACGCCGGTCTCCGCCCCCGCGACGCGAAACTCGTTCTCGGCCACGGAGGAGAGGTCCGGATCGAGCGCGCGCGTGAAGTGGGGGCGGTTGTTGAACAGGCCGACGAGCGGCTTCGTGGTCGCGTGCACGTCGCCCCGGCCCGTGTGGTGCGTCCGCCCGTCGGCGTAGCCCTCGAAGTGGCACGTCTCGCAGGAGAATCGGCTGAGCGCGCCCTCGGACTTCGAGGCGGGCGCCATGAGGCCCGTGAAGAAGAGCACCTCGCCGAGGCGATCGCGGTCGGAGCGCGGGCGCGCGGCGTCGTCCGGCACGGGCACGATCCGGTCTCTCGTCACCCACGCGTCGAGGAGGGGATTCGCGGCCACGCCGTCCGCGAGCGCCGTCGCGCCGGGCGGATAGTCGAATTGCGCGAGCACGCGCCCCTCGCGCGAGACGCGGAGCGCCTTCGTGCCGCCATAGCTCGTCACGAGGACCTCGTCCTTCGAGATCGCGACCGCCTTCGGCACGATGAGGCCGTGCTCGGACACGTTCAGCGCGAAGCGCGGCGTGAGCGCGCCATTGGCATAGCGATAACCGTAGACGAACGAGTCCACGTATCCGAAGAATCCCTGCCTGCGATCGAGCGGGTGATCCTCCACACCGCCGGCGACGACCAGATCGCCGTCCGCCGCGATTGACCAGTAGGGGCCGTCGATCGTCGCCTTCGCCGGCGGCCCGGAGATCCGGCCCTTCGCGTCGAGCGGATAAGCGCTTATCGCGTGACCGAGGAGCGAGAGCACGAAGAGCGCATTCTTCGTTCGGGCGACGCGAACCGGGCCCGCCGGGACCCGATACTCGACGCGCCTCTCGCCGAGCTCGATCAGGCGATCATCGTGCTCTTCGACGAGATGGATGACCCCGTTCGCTGCCACCACGTCGCGCGCCGCGCGGACGCCGATCGGAATATCGGGCAGCCGCGTGACCGACTCCGCGATGCGGTAGCGCGCGAGCACGGGCTCGATCTCGCTCGCGACGAGCACGCCGTGCTCGTAGAGCGTGATCGCCGACGGCGCGCGCGGCGCTGGAACACGCGCCACCTCGTTCAGGTCCGCGTCGAGCAGCACGAGGGCGTCGCGGCCTCGCAGGATGCCGGCGCGGCGTCCATCCGGCAGCGCCACGATCCCGTAGGGATCGGCGCCGAACGCGCGATCCTGCACCGGCTGCTCGGCGAACGACGTCGCGCGGCGCCGCTCCTCCTCGAAGGAGCGAAGCGGCGCCAGGGGATCGGCCTCCGGAGGGGCCGGGGCCGGAGGCGCGGGCTGCGCCTTCGTGCACGACAGAGCGAGCGCCGCGATCGCGAGCGCTCGCCGCCTCACCAGCCGCTGCCGCTCTTCGCCGAGCTGGCCGGTGCCGCCCCGGAGTTGGCAGGCGCCGTGGTGGTGGACGAGCTCGACGAGGTCGCCGGGGCCGTACCCGACTTGTCGCATGCGAGGAGACCAAGAGAGACGACGACCACAGTTGCGACGAGCATCTTCATGATCGCAAGGTATACCGGTTCCTGATGCTCCGTCTCGATCGCTTCATGGTGCTTCTCGGGCTGGCGGCGGTCGCGCCCATCCTTGCCTGCAACAGCTCGGACGCTCAGAAGACCCCCCCGGCGACGTCGAGCAGCGCCGCGCTCGCGACCGCTCCGCCGGTCACCTCGAGCCCGCCGCCGGCGCCCGGGCCGACCATCGCGAACCGGTGGGGAAAGTCCGTCGGCCTCAAGGCGCCCGAGTCCGTCCTCCTCGACGACAAGAACGACGTCTATCTGGTGAGCAACGTCGACGGGAAGCCGCTCGACGTCGACGGCAAAGGCTTCATCTCCAAGCTCGCGCCGGTCGGTCAGGGCGTCGAGCTCAAATGGATCGACAGCGGCAAGAACAAGGTCGTCCTCAACGCCCCGAAGGGGATGGCCATCACGGGCGACACGCTCTGGGTCGCCGACATCGACACGGTGCGCACCTTCCATCGCACGACCGGCGCTCCGACCGGGGACATCAAGATCGCGGGCGCGACCTTCCTGAACGACATGGCGGTGACGCCGGACGGACGCGTGCTCGTCAGCGACACCGGCTTCAAGCCCGCCAAGGACGGCGGCCTCGAGGCCAGCGGCTCGGACGCCATCTACGCCATCGACAAGGACCGAAAGCCGGCGCCGATCGCCAGGAGCAAGGGCCTCGGCCGACCCAACGGGATCATCCCTTATGGCGATCAGCGGATGTACGTCGTCAGCATGGGCACGGGCGAGATGTTCACGGTCGACGCCAGCGGCAATCGCGACAATGGCCAGAAGATGCCGCGAGGTGGGCTCGACGGCATCGCGTTCGGCCGCGACACCTATTTCATCTCGAGCTGGGACGCGAACGCGATCTACCGCGGAGTGGTGAATCACGATTTCGAGGTGTTCATCGACGACGTGAAGTCACCCGCCGATCTCATGTTCGATCGAAAGCGCAACCGCCTCCTCGTCCCGCTGATGACGGAAGACGAGGTGCGCGCGTACGAGGTCCCGTGAGGCACGCATGCACGTCGTGATGGCCACCGTCGGCACGGAAGGAGACGTTCGCCCCTTCCTCGCCGTCGCCCTCGGGCTCGTCGGTCGCGGGCATCGCGTCACGATCGCGACCCATACCGACTACGAGGAGATGATCTCGGCGCGTGGAGTGGGATTCCGGCCCATCGGCGGGAGCTTCAGGCGTCTCGTGGAGTCGGAGAGCGGGCGGGCATGGATCGAGTCGAGCGACAGTCTCCTCGAGTATCTCCGCCGCACGCGGGAGCTCTTCGAGCCCCTCGGGCAGCGGTGGACCGAAGATGCCTACGAGGCCGCCAGCGACGCCGACGCCGTGCTCGCGCACCCCTTCTCCGTCGGCGCGACGTTCGCGGCGGAGAAGAATGGTCGCCCCGCTGCGGTCCTCGCGCTTCCACCATTCGTCGAGAGCGGCGAGCTCGTGCCCCCATTCTTTCTCGGCGCGCCGCGATGGTCGTGGCTGCGCCGAGCGCTCGGACGTCTGAGCGTGCGCGGGATCGGCGGCATTCTCCTCCCCCATCTGAATCGCGTCCGCGCCCGCGCCGGGCTCCCTGCCATTCCTTCGCCCGTCTTCACGGACTTTCTCCTCGCGCGCGGGGTGCCGCTTCTCCACCTGTTCAGCCCGAGCCTGGTGCCACGTCCCAGCGACTGGCCGCGCCTCGCCGACGTCACCGGATTCTGCTTCCTCGAGGACGCGTCGAAGCCGTCTCCCGATCTCGTGAGGTTCGTGGAAGCCGGTCCGCCGCCGCTCTACGTCGGCTTTGGCAGCATGACGGGCCGGGACCCGAGGTCGCTTGCCGAGCTCACGGTCCGCGCGCTTCGCGGCCGGCGCGCCGTTGTCGTGACGGGGTGGAGCGGCGCGGCCGCGCGCGGTCCGGGAGAAGACGAGACCGTCTTCCTCACCGAGCATGTCTCGCACGAGTGGCTCCTCCCCCGCGTACGCGCGGTCGTGCATCACGGCGGCGCGGGCACGACGGCGGCTGGCCTTCGGGCGGGCCGGCCGACGCTGGTGGTCGCGTTCTTCGGGGACCAGCCATTCTGGGGCCATTGCGTGCACCGGGTCGGGTCGGGGCCTCGGCCGCTCCTCCGCCGGAACCTGGACGACTCGAGCCTTGCCGCGGCGATCGACGACCTGGAGCGTCACCCCTCCTACCGTGAAGCGGCGAGGCGGATGCAGGTCAAGCTCGCGGCGGAGGACGGCGTGCTCGACACGGTGGCTCGCGTCGAAGCCCTCGTGAGCTAGGATTTGTCAGGCGAGGGTCTCTCGCGCGATGGCGAGCGTCCGCACGTTCCAGCGGACGGCGAGAAAGGTCTCGCGACGGGCGGGGTCCGGCAGCGACCTCGCATGACGCTCGAGACGCGCCCTCGCCTCCTCGGCAGTGCGTCTCGCGAGCGCGAGGTCTCCGGCGGCTCGCGCCGCCTCCAGCCGCAGGAGCAGCAAGAGCGACCACGGCGTCGGGATCCGCGCCGCGTCCGAGGTCGGGAGCTGGGTCAACGCCAGGGCCTCCACCGCGCGTCCGCGCTCGAGCAGCACGCGACCTCGCATCACGCGCGCCAGGAGGGCGACCCAGGGCGTGACGAGCTCGTCGTCCATCGCCCGCATCGCCTCCGCCGAGAGCTCGTCAGCCTCATCGAGTCGCCCCAGTCCCAGGAGCGCGGCGGCCGCGAGCGCGCGCGCGTGTCGAGCGTCGGGCGAGTCGAAGAGCGCACGCGCGGAGGCGAGGACCTCGTCGTAATGCTCGACGCCGTAGAGCGCCCAGCCTCGCTGCAGGCGCGCCCACGACGCGAACAGCGTGGCGCCGTCGCGCTCGAACCGGGCGGCGATGCTCTCGAGGCGCCGAATGGCACGGTCGAACTGGCCGGCCTCGGCGTCGAAGAGCGCATCGAGGAAATCGGGCCAGATACGCCGCACACCCTTGGGCAAGAGCGCCTGGGCCGCCTGCGCACGATCGATCGCCATTCTCGTGCGGCCGATGTCTGCGTCACGCCGAGAGTCGAAGGCGGCGCGCGACATCGCGATCATCGAGACGAACATCGGATCGGAGTCCGCGTTCGTGTCCGCCACTCGTTCGGCTTGCTCGAGGATCGATCGCGAGACCTCGCCCTGATCGACCGTGTCGAGGATGTCGACGAGCATGTAGACCGCAAAGCCGTAGGGACCGCTGGGGTCCGGATCGCTCTCGAGCGAGACCAGTTCGGCCAGCGCGACGGGAACGAGGTCGAAGTCGTTGGTCCTTACGCCCGCTTGCAACATCACGGCGAGCGCGAAGAACCAATCGACACTGCCGCGCGGGAGCAACGCCAGCGCTTCCTTCGAGCATTTCACCGCGTCGTGCAGCTCGCCCGCGCCCGCCGCCGCGATGGCCCGGGCGTTCATGAGCTGCGCGCGGATCTCACCGCTCGCCCCGAGCGCGATCCCTCGCGCGCCGAGGCTGGCCGCGTCCGCCAGGTTGCTGGCCCCGGCCGCCTTTCGCGCCGCCCGTGCCAGATGCGGCAGCGCCAGCGTCGTCTCGCCGGCCCGCTCGAAGTGGTCGGCGAGCACGAAGGCATCGTCCTCGCCATTTCGGGACAGCCACTCACCCGCTAGCCGGTGACAGGCCCTCCGATCGACGTCCGTCAGCGTCGCATAGGCCGCGTCGCGGAGGAGGGAATGGCGAAATGCGTACTGGCCACTTCCGGGAGCTCCGACGACGAGCTCCCGCTCGATGAGTCGCCGGAGGGCCGCGGTTCGATCCGTCTCTCGGGTCCGATCCGGCTCCGTCAGGGCCTCGACGCCGCGCTCGGGAAATCGCTCACCGAAGACGCTCGCGACCCGAAGGACGCGTCGTGCCTCCGGATCGAGGTGGTCGATCCGCGCCTCCACGATGGCAAGCACCGTCTCCGGAATTCGATCGTCACCGTGCTCGACCACGTGACGCGCGAGCTCTTCGAGATAGAACGGATTCCCGTCCGCGCGCGCGACGAGCCGCGCGATCTGCTCGTCGCTCGCGTCGGGGAGCGCGCCTCGCACGAGCCGCTCCGACGCGCTTCGCGTGAGCGCCGGCAGCCGCAGCTCCTGCGCGCCCGCGTTCTGCCACTGCTCCGGCCCGAGCCGATGGAGCTCGGGGCGCCCGAGCGCCAGCACCATCAGCGGCCGCTGCGCGTGCACCCTTATGGCCGACGCGACCTGCGCGATGCTCGCCGCGTCGGCCCATTGCAGATCCTCGAGGACGAGCTGTGTGGGCGCACGCGACGTGTGGGCGCCCAGCCACTCCTCGAACGCATACTGCAGCGACGCGCTCATGACGCTCGCGTCGTTGCGTGCCGCGCGGAGCTGGGGGCCCGGCTCCGCAGAGGGGGCACCGATGAGCTCTCCGAGCAGATCCCGTAGCGGCGCCCGCTGGTCCGGAGGGAAGAGCTTCTCGACGTGAGCGTCGAGCCCGGAGCGCGCCGCGCGGCGGACCAGCTCGCGGATGAGCGCCAGCGCGGAGCCGGAGCCGACGGGGTCGGCGCGCGCGACGAGGACCTGCGCCTCCGCCGGCAGCCGGGCCACCAGCTCGTGCGCCAGCCGGGATTTTCCCGCCCCGGCCGGCCCCGTCGCGAGCACCGCACGCGCCACGAGCTCGTCCGCGCACTCGCGAAACGTCGCCTCGAGGAGCGCGAGCTCCTTGTCCCGCCCGACGAACGGCGTCGAGCGTCCGAGCAGCAGGCGCGGCTCCGTCCGCTCGTGCAGCGAGTCTCGGAGTACGAATCGGCCGCCGATCGATCGGACGTCGAACCGGCTCTCGAGGAGCCCCGCGCTGACCGCATCGAGCGTGATCCTCGCGCCTTCCGAAGGGCGATCGAGCAGGCTCGCGACGCGCTCCAGGATCGGTCCGAGTCGAGCTTCGAGGGTCGTGTCGACCCGCCCGGTCGCGAGCGCGATCTCGAGGGGCCGCGCCGCCGCGAGCGCCAGAGCGCACGCCGCCGCCCGGGCGACCTGATCCGGGGCCCGATCGAACGTGAGGAGCAGCGTCCCCTCGGCGAGCGGAATGACGTCTCCGCCGAAGCGCGCGACGATCGCCGTCGTCGCCGAGACGTCCGTCGTTCGCACGAGCGCGACGGTGATCACCCGCTGCTCGCGCTCACCGAGCGAGGGAGAAGGAGGCTCGCGCGGCGACGGCTCGAGCGACACACACCCGAGCGCCGCGGCCACGGCGCTGGCGTCTGGCGGGCGCACGAACCGGTCCTTCGCGAGCATGCGCGCCACCACCTCGTCGAGCTCGACGGGGACATCGTCCCGAAGCGCGCGGAGCCGCGGCGGATCCTCGAGCAAGATCTTCGCGAGGACGGCCACCACGTTACCGCCGGCGAACGCCGGCTGTCCCGTGAGGCTCTCGTGGAGCACGCAGCCGAGCGCGAAGACGTCCGCCCGCGCGTCCACCGCGCGGTCACCGCGCGCCTGCTCCGGCGCCATGTATCCCACCGTCCCGACGATCGCGCCGGTGCGCGTCAGCGGCGCGGCAGTGGAGTCGGTGGCGGACACCTCTCGTCGAGCGATCCCGAAGTCGAGCAGCTTCACGCGCCGTGGGTCGCCGCCCACGAGGAACAGGTTGCTCGGCTTGACGTCGCGATGAATGACGCCCCTGGCATGCGCCGCGGCGAGCGCCAGCGCGGCCTGCGTCCCGATCGCGAGGACCTCTTCGACGGGCAGCGGGGCACGCGCGATGCGCGCCGAGAGGTCCTCGCCGTCGAGCCACTCGAGGGCGAGGAACTGGCGGCCATCGTCGGTCGTGCCGTGCGCGACGTAGCGGACGATGCCCGGGTGCTCCAGCGCGTCGAGGACGGCCGCCTCTTGCACGAAGCGAATCGTGCCCGCCGCGGAGGGATCGTTCAGGACCTTCACCGCGACGCGCTCGTTCGTCGAGCGATCGAGGGCGCGATAAACGACCCCCATTCCGCCCGCGCCTGCGCGAGCTTCGATGGCGAATCGCCCGCCGATGACGGTCCCCTCCATGCGTCCCTTGCGCATCATACGGCTGTATCCCCCGAGGCTACCGCCCCTGCCGCGCGCGGCGCGTGAGTCGCCTGGCAGGAGACAGAGGTCCGAGGATCTCGCGAAAGGATCGGGGGTGACGCGGGCATGCCGATTGCCAAGCACGGGGCATGCGAGCACTCGTCACCGGAGCAAACGGGCACATCGGCGCAAACCTGGTCCGCGCCCTCGTGGAGGGAGGCCACGAGGTCGTGGCGTTCGTCCGCGACGGCAGCGATCTTCGAGGCCTCGAGGGCGTCGAGGTCACGATCGCGCGGGGCGACGTGTGCGACGCGGAGCCGGTGTTGCGCGCGATCGATGGCTGCGAGGTCGTGTTCCATGCCGCGGCGCCCTATCGGCTATGGGCGAGAGACCCCGACGAGATCGTGCGCCCGGCGGTGATCGGTACGGAGAACGTCCTCGGCGCCGCGCGGACCCACGGCGTGCGACGCGTGGTGGTGACGAGCAGCTGCAACGCGGTCGGATTCACGAACGATCCGTCGAAGCCGCGCGACGAGTCGATGTGGAACGACGACGCCACGAGCCCGTACGTTCGCGCGAAGAACGCACAGGAGCGGCGCACGTGGGCCCTCGCGGAGGAGCTCGATCTCGATGTCGTCACCATCTTGCCGACCGCGGTGCTCGGGCGCCTCGACTTCCGAAAGACGCCCACCACGGCGCCCATGGTCGATGCGCTCTCGGGGCGGGGGCCGGTGCCGTTCCCGATGAACCTCGTCGACGTTCGCGATGTCGCGCGGGCCCACGTGCTGGCGGCAGAGGGAGGGAAGCGGGGGACGCGCTATCTCGTCGGAGGCGACAACGTGGATGTGCCGGAGCTCGCGTCGATCATCGAGCACCTGACCGGCAAACGACCGCCCGAAGGGCTGCCGCCGCTGTGGCTCTTGCGTGTCGTCGCTTCAGTCGCGGAGCTCGGCGCACGATTCTCGGGAAAGCCGCCGTTCCTCACGCGCGCCCTCCTCGAAGAGAGCCGCGGACGCGCGCCGGTCTTCGATTGCAGTCGCGCGCGACGCGACCTCGGCCTCGCGCCACGGAGCGCCGACGAGGTGGTGCGCGAGACTCTTGCCTGGGCCCGCGAGATGGGATGGCTTCCGGATGGCCAGAAGGTGGCAGCGTGAAGCGTCCGCGACGATCCATCGTAGCCGCCCATGACGCGCTCGCCGCTACGTGATACTCGCGAGGAGTGAGCACGCAGGAGGTCGACGCGGGGGAGCTTCACTCGAACGCGGCGGTTGGTTTTCGCGTCACCGTCGTCGATGGCGACGCGAGGAAATGGGACTCTTCGTCCGCGCGAATGACGATTGGCTCTCAGGAGGGCAACGAGGTCCAGCTCTCCGACCGTTCGGTATCCCGATTTCATTGCGAGATTGTCATCGAAGGCCCGACCGCCCGGGTCCGAGATCTGGGCAGCACGAACGGCACGAACGTCGACGGAGTCCGCGTCGTGGACGCCTTCCTCCGATCGGGCAGCCTGATACGCCTCGGCGCGATCACCCTCCGCTTCGACCTGCGGAGCGACGCGACGCGCGTCCCGATCTCGGCGAACGAGGAGTTCCACGGGCTCGTCGGACGATCGATCGCGATGCGCCAGGCGCTGGGGCTCGTCGAGCGCGCGGCCGCCACGGAGATGACGGTTCTCCTCGACGGGGAGACGGGGACCGGAAAAGGGAGAGCCGCGGAGGCGATCCACAAGGGGTCGGGGCGCGCGAAGAAACCTTTCCTCGTCGTCGACTGCGGCGCGATCCCGACGAATCTCCTCGAGTCGGAGCTCTTCGGCCACGAGCGTCATGCGTTCACCGGCGCCGGTGAGCGACGGATCGGCGCATTCGAAGAGGCCTCGGGCGGGACCATCTTTCTCGACGAGATTGGTGAGATGCCCCTCGAGGTCCAGCCGAAGCTGCTGCGTGTGCTCGAGTCGAAGGAGATCCGGCGGCTCGGCTCGAACCAGCACCAGAAGGTGGACGTCCGCATCATCGCCGCCACGAACCGCGACCTCCGGCGCGAGGTCAACGAAGGACGGTTCCGCGCCGACCTCTATTTCCGCCTCGCCGTCCTGCGGATCGCGCTGCCGCCGCTGCGCGCGCGGCACGAGGACTTCCCCATGCTCGTCGACGAGCTGCTCTCCCAGATCGGGGCCACGCCGGAGCAAGCCGAGGGGCTGCGTTCGACGGAGCTGGTGAAAGAGCTTCGTCGGGGCGCCTGGCCGGGGAACGTCCGCGAGCTCCGCAACTACCTCGAGCGCTGCCTCGTGTATCAGGAGCCGCTCCCGATCGGAGAGGTGGAGGAGCGCGCCGCCCGGTCGTCGGGCATCGATGCTTCGCTTCCGTACGCGGAGGCGCGCCGGCGCGCGATCGACGCCTTCGAGAAGGAATATGTTCGAGCGCTCTTCGAGTCGCATGGCGGCAAGGTCGCGGCGGCGGCCTCCGCAGCCCAGACGGGGCGCGTGTACCTCTACAAGCTCGCGCGGCGGCATGGCATCAAGCCCACGTAGCGCCTGGGCCATCGTCGCCGGTGGCGCGATCGTGGTCACGGCTGCGAGCGCAGCGGTCTGGCGGCCCGCGCGCGCGGCGCGGACGCCGGGAGCCCCCGGCGCGTCGACGGCGCTCGGGTACGTCGGGTCCTCCTCGTGCTTGCCCTGCCATCCCGGCGAGCACGCCAGCTGGAGCCGCACGTGGCATCGCACGATGACGCAGCCCGCGACGCCCGACACCGTGCTCGCGCCGTTCGAGCGGCGAGGTCCGCGCGGACACGAGGAGGTCTGGTACGAGGGCAAGCGCGTGGTGCTGACGACGGGCGCCCATCGCGAGCAGGCCTACTGGGCGGCGGGCGAGCGCGGCGCCCTCGAGATCCTGCCCGTGGTGTGGCTGCCGCAGGAGAGAGCGCTCGTCCCGCGGCGCGACGCGTTCATCCTGCCGCCCGACGAGCCGCTCCCGACGGTGCGGTGGGGCGGGAGCTGCATCGCGTGCCACGCCGTCGCCGGCGAGCCGCACCGCGACGCGGCGAAGGACGCGTGGGACACCCGCGTGGCCGAGCTCGGCGTCGCGTGCGAGGCCTGCCACGGCCCCGGCGCGGCCCACGCCGAGCAGTACCGCGACCCCGTCGCGCGCTACTCGAAGGCCGCGGACAAGCACATCGTGCATCCCGCGAAGCTCGACGCGGCGCGCTCGAACGCGGTCTGCGGCCAGTGCCACGCCTACGCCTATCCGCGCGACGACCGCGGCTGGTGGCGGGACGGGTACTCGAAGACGTTCCGCGCGGGCGATGCGCTCGGGCCATCTCGCATGCTCCTCGATCCGGGGGCCATGAGCGGCGACAACGGCGCGCCCGAGATCGACGCGCCCGCCTCCGCCATCTTCTGGCCCGACGGCGACGTGCGCGTCGGCGGCCGCGAGTACAACGCGCTCGTCCTCTCGAAATGCAAGGCCACGTGCGTCGACTGTCACTCGCTCCACGCGGGCGATCCCGCCGGGCAGCTCGCGCCCGATCGGACGTGCACCACGTCGTGCCACGCGTCGGCGCGGATGACGACGCACGCGAAGCACTCCGCGGCCGTGACCTGCGCCGACTGCCACATGCCGAAGACGAGCTACGCGCTCCTGTCCGCGGTGCGCTCGCATCGCATCTCGATCCCGCGGCTCGAGGACGACGACGGCAAGCCGAGCGCATGCCATCTCTGCCACCTCGATCGCGACGACTGGGCCGCGCGCGTGGGCGCGCGGGGCGACGCGGGCCTGCGCGCGCTCGTGGCGGACGCCCTCGGCGCGTCGCCGAACGCGCGGTACGCGAGGCCCATCCTCGATGCGCTCGGGAAGGACCGCTACGCCGCGGTGCGCTTCATCGTCGAGCGATCGAAGCGGAAGCTGCCGCCCGTGGACGGTCTCTCTCCCATCACCCTTGCCGCGCCCGACGAGCGCGCGATGACGATCGCCGAGTGAGCGCGTCCGAGAAACGCCTGGCTGCGCGCCACCTCCGTATCGGATGGTGGTCGCTCGCGCTCTTCATCGTCCTCGGCGCGGCGCTCGAGGCGCTCCACGCGATCAAGGCGCCGTTCTACCTGGACGCCGGGCGCGAGACGACGCGCCTCCTGCTGCGTCTGGCGCACGCGCACGGGACCGGCCTCTCGATCGTGAACATCGTCTACGGGCTCACGGCGCAGGCGCGGCCGCGGACCGCGACGCATTTCGCTTCGGCGTCCTTGCTCACGGCGCTCGTCCTGCTGCCGGTCGGATTTTTCGCAGGCGGGCTGGGCGCTTTTCGCGGCGATCCAGGCCTCGGCGTCCTGCTGGTGCCCGCGGGCGCGCTCGCGCTGCTCGCGGGCGTGGTCGCGATCGCGCGCCGGATCGGAGATCCGACGAGCGAAGAAGAAAGCTAGTCTATTCTCCGCGCGTGTCCCGCCGACGACGACCGAGGCGCCTTCGCTTCGTCATGAACATCCTCGCGCTCGCGGGCGCGCTCGCCGGCATCGTCTTCATCTTCCTCTCCAAGAGCGCCGAGCCCATCGCGGAGGCGGCGCCTCCGAAGCGTCCGGTCGCTCCAGCCGTGGCCGACGCGGCTCCGGAGGCGGCTCCCGCGCCCGCGCCGAGAGCCGACGAGAAGAAGAGCGACGACGACAAGAAGAAGGAGCCCGAGCCGATCGACCTCGCGGTCGCGCCCGACGGCGGCGTCCCGTATCACCCGAACGCGACCTCGCGCTTTCGTTCGCCCTTCGCTCGCGTCGACCCCGGCCCCACCGCGAAGGCGAAGGTCGGCATGCTCGTGAACACGGTCGACGGCTACGACGTGAAGACCGGCACCTTCACCGCTGACTTCTTCCTGAGCCTCACGAGCGCGACGCCGATGCCGCCGCTGAACCTCCAGTTCCCGAACGGCACCGTGGACAAGAGCGAGGCGATCGCGGACCGTCCGACCTTCAAGCTCTATCGCTACACCGGCACGTTCAAGGCGCCGGCGGATCTCCGGAAGTACCCGTTCGACTCGCAGGAGCTCCGCATCGTCATCGAGGACGACTCCGCCGGCATCGACCAGCTCGAGTTCATCCCCGACCGGGACCGCACGCACCTGGCCCGGGGCTTCCGGGCCGTCGGGTGGCAGATCGCGTACGTCGACGGCAAGGCGCAGAGCCAGACCTATCCCGAGCGCTTCGAGAACGACGACCTCTATTACAGCCGCTACACCTTCGCCCTCGGCCTCGATCGCTACGCGACGAGCGCCGCGTTCAAGGTCTTCGTCCCGGCGTTCGTCATCGTCCTCATCTCGCTCCTCGGCATGTGGGTGCCGGCGGACGAGATGGAGGTCCGCTCCAACTCCGGCGCGCCGATGCTGGCCGGCGCGGTCCTCTTCCACTTCTCCCTCATGCAGGAGCTGCCTTCGACGATGTACCTGACGCGGGCCGACAAGCTGATGCTCGCCGTGTACATCGCGCTCCTCCTGGGAATGATCTCGACGTGGTGGATGTTCCTCGTCGAGGAGCACAACGTGCCGAAGGTATTCCGGATTGCGCGCGTCGCGGTCCCGACGTTGAGTGTCATCACGATGGCGCTAGGCTGTCTGGCCTGATGTGGATCCTCTTCGGTAACAAGGCGACGACCGAGCGTGTGCCGAACGGCAAGCGGGTCGAGCGCCACTGCGACTCGTGCGGCGAGACGGCGATGTTCTACGAGCGTGTCGCCTCGACGAAGCTCTCGCTCTACTTCATCGAGCTGCTCGAGTACGGCAAGCGCCGCGTCATGGCGTGCGGCGCCTGCGGCGAGCTCTACGCGACCGACGAGCTCGGCGCCCCCGAGGCGTCCGCGCCCGAGAAGGTCCTGGGCGCGGCGGAGAAGGCGGGGGCGCAGATCGGCGCCGCGGCGAAGGACGCCTTCGGAAAGCTGAAGGAAGGCCTCAAGGAGCTTCGCAGCGAGCCCATCCCGCCGGCCCCGCGCGAGCCGGAGCCGACGAGCGATCCGCTGGCCGACGAGGAGAACGAGCTCGAGGCGAAGTTCAAGGCCCTGGAAAAGCGCTACCGCGTGGAATAGTCGGGAAGAAAGGCCGCCCTCGAGACGCTCGAGTCGAGTGGGCACCTTCACGAGCGTCATGGCGTTGCCGTGCTCTCCGGAGGAGAGCCGCCGGCCGACGATGACGGTGAGCGTGGCCAACTTCGGCGTCGGACCGCATCCAAGGTCGCGATACGACGGCACCGATCCGCAGCTCGTGCTCGGTCGCGTGCTCTTCGGCTTCGAGGAGGATCGCGACCGGCCGTGGATCACCTACGAGCCGAGCGCGATCCCCGACGTGCGACGCGATCTCCGGCGCGCGATCGAACGGGCTGCCGCGCTCGAGGCGAGCGACGAGTACATGGACTGGTTCGGCAGCCAGCTCCGCCTCGTCGAGAGGGTCTTTGCCCACGCCGTCGACCGTCGCCAGTGGGTCGTCTCCGTCTTCGAAGGCGGCGTCCCGTGCTTCCTGAAGGGCGGTGAGGCGCACTGGGAGAAGGACGACGGCGTACTCGGTCCGCACTGCACCCCCGGCTCGCGAAGAGCGCCCGTCCGTCGCTTCATCCCTCTCGGAGTGACGGCGGTGCTCGTCGCCGGTCTCGCGCTCGCGGGCTGGCGTCAGCGGCGGTTCTTGCGACGGCTCAGCGGCGCTTGAGCCAGGGGCACTTCTCGATCTGCTCTTTCGGCCGAGTGCGGTCGCAGTGGACGCCCACGACGGCGCCCGTGGCCACGATGTCGGAGCACATCTGGACCATCTCGTAGTTCACCTCGTCCTTGCGGTCCTGCTTCAGCGCGCAGTCTCCGAGGTGGGTGATCTCGGAGCGATAGACGCCGCGATCGCTGTCCCAGGTGGCGGTGATGTCGGCCTCGAGCTTGTCCCCCGGCTTCACCTTCGCGCCGCACGCCGCGAACTCCTTGCCGGCGCGGATCACGCGTCGCGCGTCGCCCGGGCACTCGGAGTACTTGAGCTGCATGCCGTAGGTCTGCAGCCCCCTCTCGTCCGTGAAGGGCTCGCTCTGGATCACCTCCATCGTCGTCGTGAACTTCTTCGTGCCTTCGCCGCAAGCGCTGAGGCCGAGGAGGAGGAGCGCGGCCTGCGCGAGCCTCATGGCGTCCCCAGGGTCGCATAGAAGTCCCAGATCACCCGCTCGTAGAAGGCCTTCGCGGGCGGGCTCTCGAGCGCGAGCCGCACGAACGGCCAGGTCAGCTCCGCGAGCGCGGCGAGGGCGGGCTTCTCCACGACGCCGATGCGCTCGAGCCACTTCCCGATCGGCTCGTCGCCGTGCTCCGCGACGAGCTTCTCGAGCTCCGCGAGGAGGCGTTCGCGCGGGCGATCCTTGGCGAGCACCGCGAGCGAGATCTCCTCGATCGCGGTGTCGAGCTCCATGCGGGCGTCGTCGTCCGCGTTCCTGAGGAGGTTCACGAACGTCTCCTCGTAGACGAAGCGCACGATGTTCTGGCGGAGGGCGACCTGCTTCGGATCGCCGCCCTTCGTGATGATGAAGTCGGCGATCTTGCCCTTCGATTTTCGCGCCGCGACGAGCAGGAACTTCCGCATCTCCGGCTCGAGACGCTTGTCGAACTCGCCCTTCACGGAGCTCATCGACTTGAGGACGGTGCCGGAGCCGATGGGCATCACCTTCTTGATGAGGGCGGGGAGGCCCCATTCCGCGAAGAAGGGGTTCACCGACTCGTTGAAGTCCCTCAGCGAGTCGTAGATCACGTCGCGCATGATCTCCTCCACCACCTCGTCGTCGATGACGCGGCGGACGACCTCCTCGGGGAGCAGATCCGGACGCGCGACGATCTCGTCGATCGCCTTCCGCGCGGCGTCCGGAACGTACTCGCCGAGCTTCGCGTCGTCGGTGCGGAGGTCGTTCGCGACCCGGCGATGAATCTCGCGGAGGATGGGGAAGAGATGGCCGCGGATGGCCTGGGTGTCGAGTGTCTTCTGCAGCGCCGCCACGAGGGTCTGCGGCTGGATCACCGCCTTCAGGGGCAAGGTCAGCAGGTGCTCGTAGCCGGCCTCGAAGCTTCGCAGCCAGTCGCCTTTCGCGCGGTCGTCGACGAGGCGCTCTGCGAGAAAGGCGATCTGACGGGAGCGGAGGGCCGCGATCTGCTGCGGGGTGAGGTCGAGCGAGTCGCTCATATCTCTTGCCAAGGTAAGCTGACTCGAGGTGGCGAGAGAAGCGAAGACGAGTCAGCGCGTGCCCGGGACTGCCTGGCAGCTCGCCCGCGAGATCGTCTGGGCGCAGCGGAGCAAGCTCGTCCTGGGGCTCGCGCTGCTCTTCATCGACCGCGCGGCCGGCTTCGTGATGCCGATCGCGCCCAAGATCCTGCTCGACAAGGTCATCGGCCAGTCCCGCGCAGACCTCTTGCCGTGGCTTGCCGCAGCGGTGGTCGCCGCGGCGCTGGTGCAGGCGGTCGCGGCCTTCGCCCTCTCGCGGGTGCTGGGGCTCTCGTCGGAGCTCGTCGTCCTCGGCTGGCGCCGGCGCATCATGGCGCGCATCACGCGGCTGCCCGCGTCCTGGCTCGACCAGCAGCAGACGGGCTCGCTCCTGTCTCGCGTCATGGACGACGCGGCCGCGATGCAGAACCTGGTCGGGGCGCAGCTCGCGCGCTGGATCTCGAACCTCGTGACGGCGCTCGCCGCGTTCGTCGCGCTCCTCTGGATCGACTGGAAGATGACGCTCATCGCGCTCGTCTGCGCGGGGATCCCGGCCCTCGCGCTCGACCAGTTCTACAAGACGGTGCGCCCGCTCTACCGCGAGCGAGGAGAGCTTCGCGCGGCGCTGACCGGGCGTCTGGCGCAGACGCTCTCCGGGATCCGCGTCGTGAAGGCGTACACCGCGGAGCGACGCGAGCAGCTCGTCTTCACCCGCGGCCTGCACCGGCTCTTCCGCGTGAGCGCGCGCGCCACGGATCGCCGCGGCGGGATGAGCGCGGTCGCGACCGTCATCTCCTCGGGCGTCGTCGCCATCATCCTCGTCATGGGCGCGCGCGCGATCCTCGCGAAGCAGATGTCCCTCGGCGATTTCGGCAGCTATGTCGCCTTCGCGCTGATGTTCGCGGCGCCGCTCGTCGACCTGCCCGACATCGCGACGCGCCTCGGCGAGACGCTGGCGGACCTCGATCGCGTCCGCGCCATCGAGGACATCACGCCGGAGGACGAGGGCGACGCCACGCGAAGGCCGCTGGGCGACTTCGCCGGGCGCCTCGCGTTCGACGACGTCTCGTTCGCGTACGTGGAGGGCAAGCCCGTCCTCCGCCACGTGTCGTTCGAGGCGCGCTCCGGGACGACGACCGCCCTCGTGGGGCCGAGCGGCGCGGGAAAGAGCACGCTCTTTGCGCTCGTCCTCGCGTTTCGACGGCCGGACTCGGGGCAGGTGAAGGTCGACGGTCGGGACCTCGCCACCGTCACGGTGCGCGACTGGCGAAGTCGCATCGCGGTCGTGCTGCAGGACGACTTCCTCTTCGACGGGACGCTCGCCGAGAACATCGAGCTCGGCCGGCCTGGCGCGACGCGCGCGGAGATCGAGGCGGCGGCGAGGGCGGCGCACTGCGACGACCTCGTCGGCCTCGACACCGTCATCGGCGAGCGCGGGATGCGCCTCTCGGGCGGCCAGCGCCAGCGCGTGTCGATCGCGCGCGCGATCCTGAAGGACGCGCCCCTGATCCTCTTCGACGAGGCGACCTCGAGCCTCGACAGCGAGAGCGAGGCCAAGGTGCGCGACGCGATGGCGAACCTCGTGCGTGGACGAACCGTGCTCATGATCGCGCATCGTCTCTCCACGGTGCGGGCGGCGGACCAGATCCTCGTGCTCGATCGCGGTGAGATCGTCGAGCGCGGGACGCACGAGGAGCTCCTCGCCCGGTCCGGTCGCTACCGGACCCTCTACGACGCGCAGAACATGTAGCTAGTACGTCGCGCGCGCCACGATGAACTCCGCGTTCGACGAGACCTCGGTGACGGTGGCCCGGGCGCCGAGCTCATTACGAAGTATCTCGAGGCGTGCCCGCTCGGTGGCGAAGTAGAATTCGCGCTCGCCACGGCCGCGGAGCTTCTCGAGATAGACCCTCAGCGGCGCGCCGCTCCGGACGAAGATGGCGACGCGGTTGCCCGTATAGAAACTCTCTCCTTTCCAGTTGAGCTGATAGGCAATCAGCGGGCTCCGTGCTTCGCCGCGCTGGTCGTAATAGGCAGTCAGGAGCTCGCGCTGTCCGCCGTCGGAGGCGCAGCGCACGAGGTAGAGGTCGACGAGCATCATCGACGTGATCGCGGCCACGACCGCGAGCGCGGCGCGGGCCCGGGCGAGGCTCGCGACGATGGCCGCGCCGGTCACGACGCCGAGGGCGGCGCCGAACGCGTGGGTAGAAGGCCAGAGCCGCGCGTAGCGATACGTGAGCATCCATACGAAGCGCGCTGGCGACGCCTCGAGATCGCGCCCGACGAAGTAGAGGAGGGCAGCGGCGCCGATCGAGACGACGACGAGCCAGCGGTCGCGGGGGCGCGGGCGCTCCGCGAGCCACATCCCAACGAGCGCGGCGAACGGCGGGAGCGTGATGAGCATGTAGTGGTGAAACTTGGTGCGCATCGCGGAGACGAGCGCGAACGCGGCGAGCCCGGCCCCGAACACGAGCGTGCGAGCGAGCGGGCGTGGCGCGCATCTGGATGTATGTTGCATGAAGGCGAACGGGAGGAGCCCACACCACGGAAACGTGGCGTAGCCGATCTGGCGAACGAAATAGACGAGGCCGACGTCCTCGCCGTCGTTGGTGTCGTGGAGGTGGCTCATCGTGCGTCCGAGCATGTGGCGTAGGACGAGCTCGTCGAGGAAGCCACGGCCGTGCCGGGCGTAGATGGCGAGGTACCAGGGCGCGATCATGACGACCGCGAGGGCGAGGCCGGGGCCGATCTCGAGTCGGCGGAGCGAGTCGAGGATGCGGCCCGGGCGCTGCGTCGCGAGGACGGTCACGACGCCAGCGGCGGGGATCACGAGCCCGGCGGGGCCCTTGGCCATGGCCGCGAACGCGGCCGCGCCCCACGCCGCGAGCGCGCAGAGCCGGGTCACGCGAGTCTCCTCGAGGGCGCGGAGGACGAGCCACGCGCTCGGCGCGAGCCAGAGGAGCGCCTGCAGCGGCGGGCGGAGCCGCGCGTGCGCGACGGCGGTGACGGCGCAGTCGGGCTGGGAGGGAAGGCCGCACGTGAACGGGTCGCCGGCCACGAGGCGATGGGGGGTCACGAGGATCAACACGAGCTGCGGCAGGACGACGGCCACGACCGCGGCCGCGAGCAGGCGGCCGGCCCATGGCGAGACCTCCGCCTCGTCCGCCGTGAGCGCGCGGAGGAGGAGCCCGAGCGACGCGGCCACGCCGCCCACGAGCGGCATGTCGGTCATGGCCTGGTGCGAGAGGAGCGCGAAGCCCGGCATCGTCCAGAGGGCGATCGCCGTGAAGAGGCCGGCCCGCTTCCCGCAGACACGTCCCACGCCGTCGGCCAGGAGGTATGCGCCCACGAGCGCGATCGCGAAGTGCGGAAAGCGAACCGCCCATTCGGGGTGAGCGTGGCCCGCGAGCACCTCGTCGGGACCGATCCGCGCGCCGAAGAGCCACATCGACGCGGCCTCGAGCCAGAAGGTGAGGACCGGCTTCGTCGTGAACCAGCCCTCGTTGGCCCACCACGGCGAGAGGAAGTCGCGACGCACGAGCATCTCGCGCGCGACCTCGGCGTAGTGCGTCTCCCATGGATCGACGAGGCCGCCGAGGCCGAGGGTCGGCAGGCCGATCACGGTGCCGGCGACGAGCAGGCGATCGCGATGAACGAGCGCGAGGAACGCGGCTGGGACGACCACGACGGCGGCCCAGCCGGGGAGGATCCCGCGCACGGCGAGCCGCATCGCGAGCCAGAAGGCGAGGGCGGCGACCGCGTGGAGGACGATGCGACGCCGCATCACGCGAGCCACCTCGCGGCGATCGCGGCGGCGATGGAGGCGCCGATCCAGCGCGGGTGGAGCGCCAGCGAGAGAGCGGCGAGCACGCTGACCGCGATCGTCGCGAGCCGAAGCGCGCGGTTCGCGTCGACTTCGCGGACGAGCAGGAGGCCGAGCGCGGCGACCAGGAGCGCGAGCGTCATTCGGGGGCGCTCGTCGAGGTCGGCGAGGGCGCAGGCGACCGTCGCGGCGAGCGCGTAGGGCGAGAGGACCGCCCGCCCGAGATGGAGATCGATCGCGATCGCGGCGACGCTCGCGACGCCGAGCCCCACGCGCCACCACGTCGGTCGCGGCGGGCGGAGGAAGACGAACGGAACGAGCGCCGCGGTGGGGCCGAGCGCGCGGACGAGGCGCGGGAGGGCAGCGGCGAAGTCGGTCGTCGGGGGCACGGCGACGGCGGCCGCGCTCCATTTCCCGTGGCCGAAGGGCAAGGTCGCGAGGAGAAGGCCGATGGCGTAGAGCGCCGCGCGCACGTCGACGAGACGAGCCAGGCGTCGGAGTCCCATGCGCCAGAGAGGCCTCCGCGGGCGCGGATCAGCTCAATTTCCCACGCGAAATCTTTTTTGAGCCGGTTCCGCGCCCCGACCGCTACTTAAGGGGCGTGACGGCCATCGCGCCCCCTACCTTCAAGGCCTCCGCGCTCGCGGGCGACGCCGGCGCGCGGTCCGAGCTCGAGGTCGAGGCGCTCTACGCGAAGCACGCGCGATACGTCGCGGGCGTCGTGCACCGCCTCCTTGGTGGGGCTGACGGCGACGTCGACGACATCGTCCAGGAGACGTTCCTCGACGCCTTCGCCGGGATCGCGCGCATCACGGAGCCCGCGGCGGCGCGCGCGTGGCTCGTGACGGTCGCCGTGCGGCGAACCCGGAAGCTGCTCGCGCGGCGCCGCCGGTGGTCGATGTTCGCGTTCTGGGCCAAGGACTACGCGCCTCGCGCCTCCGATCCTCGTGATCGCCAGCCGGTCGACGAGCTCTCCGACGCCCTCGCGCGCATCCCCGAGGACGTGCGAATCCCCTGGGTCCTGCATCGCGTCGAGCAGCTCAGCCTGCCCGAGGCGGCGGCCGCGTGTGACGTGTCCCTTGCCACCGTGAAGCGCCGCATCGCGGACGCGGAGGAGCGCCTCCAGCGCCGGCTCAAGGAGGGGACGCGATGAGCGGGCTCGATCCGGTCTCGAGGTTCGAGCCGTCGGGGCTCGAGCGCCTCATCGCCGCCGCGCGCACGGACGGCGTCGACTGGTCGCGGGAGCGCGCCGATCGCGTGCTCCGCGCGACGGTGCGCCGTCATGAGCAGCGTGGTCGCATCGCGCGTCGCGCCCTCGCGGTCGCCAGCGCGGCGGCCGTGGTCGTCCTCTTCGTCCTCCGTGGCGCCGCGAGCAGCGCCGCCGCCGAGCCCGGGCTCGGGCCGTCGGGCCCCGCGTCCGACCTGACCGCGTCGTCGCTCTCGACGTCCGGCGATGGCGGTTACGCGCGCGACTAATCGGGTAGGATAGGGGCCATGTCCATGGCCAATCTCGTCCCCGCTGGTGTCAACCCGAGCAAAGAGCACCAGGACGTGCTCCTCGAGCTCGCGTATCTGACCACCGCCGCGGACGGCAAGCTCCACGACGAGGAGATTGATGCCTTCGCGCAGATCGTCTCTCGCCTGCGCGGAAAGACCGCGACGGACGCCGAGGTCGGCGCGCTCATGAGCAAGTTCGGCAAGCTTCATCAGAGCGAGATCGCGGACCGCGTGCAGGCCATCGCCCCCACGCTCCCGCGCGAGCTCCAGGCGGTCGCCTTCAAGCTCGCGGTCGGGCTCGGCGTGGCCGATCTCGACGCGACAGAGGAGGAGTCCGAGCTCCAGGCCGTCCTCGCGGAGGCGCTCGGCTTCGACGACGAGACGGTCGGCGAGCTGACGGACCAGGTCTACGCCGCGCTCAACGCCGGCGACGAGGAGTGAGCGCCTGTTCCACCCCGAAGGTCCGACGTTCGCGGAGCTGATGCGCCAGGCGCTCGCCTCGACCGAGCGCGGCTACGACCTCATCGCCCCGAAGTTCGATCACACCCCGTTCCGCACGCCGGACGTCGTCATCGACGAGATGGTGAAGGAGATGGGGCCCGTCGGCTCCGCCCTCGACGTGTGCTGCGGCACCGGCGCGGTCATGCTGAAGATGCGTGCGATCTGCAAAGATCGCCTGACCGGGCTCGACTTCAGTCAGGGCATGCTCGACGAGGCGCGCCGCCGCTTGGGCCCCGAGGACGGCACGCCGCGGGTCGAGCTCGTGCGCGGCGACGCGATGGCGCTTCCGTTCCGCGAGGAGTTCGACGTCGTCACCAGCGCGGGCGCGTTCGGTCACATCCTCGTCGAGGACGAGGAGCGGTTCATCCACGGGCTCTTCGACGTCCTCCGGCCGGGCGGGCGCTTCGTGTTCCCGACCACGCGCGCCCCGCGCCTCCGCGACGCGTGGTTCTGGATGGCGCACGGCTTCAACGCCGTCATGCGCGTCCGCAACGTCGTCCTGAAGCCCGAGTTCATCATGTACTACCTGACGTTCCTGTGGCCGGAGATCCGGAGCAAGCTCGAACGCGCGGGCTTCGTCGTTCGGGCCGCCGACCACGGTCGGTTCGTCATCGTGACTGCCACGAAGCCTGGTAAAAGCCCTGGACGGGAGAAGCTCGATGAAGCCGAAACGAAGTGAAGTCGACCGGGGGCTGGGGCGAGGCGCCGGCGCAACGAGGAGTCGCGCGAGTCTCTGGATCCTGGTGGCCGCGGCCTGCTTGCCGCTCGCAGCGTGCGGTGGCTGCGGTGACAAGGGCAGCGGGGGCGGCAGCAGCGGCGTCGCCTCGTCGTCGACCGCCGCCCTCAGCGCTTCGGGCTCCCCCGCGCCCGTGGCGAGCGCGTCCGGGTCGTCGTCCGCTTCTCGTCGCAACGCGATGATGGTCCGCGCCGGCGGCGCCGTCGGCGCGCTCTTCCGCGCCGCGAGCCAGATGGAGCTCAGCGACGAGCAGAAGACGAAGATCGAGAAGATCGCGACGGATCTCCGCGAGGCCGACAAGAACGACGCCGCCGACGGCGGCGGCCCGCGCAAGGAGATGAAGGAGATGCACGACGTCATCCTCGCCGGCGTCAAGGCCGGACGGATCGACGGATCGAAGCTCGAGCCGCACTACGCCTCGCTCGAGAAGGACGCGAAGGAGCGCGCGACGCGCGACGTCGACGGCCTCGGCAAGCTGCACGACGTCCTCGAGCCCGAGCAGCGCAAGAAGCTCTCCGAGCAGGTGAAGAAGCAGGAAGAAGAGCGCAACGAGCGCGCGAAGAAGCAGGAGGCGGTCATGGCCGCGCACGCCGACGGCGGCGCTCGCCCGTCGCCGCAGCGCCGGCGCTACGAGCGCTACGGCAAGGACCTCGATCTCGACGCGGACCAGAAGAAGAAGCTCGAAGGCATCATCCCGACGGAAGATCCGAAGCTCGTCGCCAGCATGCGAGAGGACGGCAAGAAGCGCGTCGATGCGACCGTCGACGCCTTCGCGAAGGACACGTGGGACGCGAAGGGCATCCCCGGCCCGGACATCAAGCAGATCCGGAAGCCGATGGACGAGCAGGTGAAGTTCTTCAACGCCCTCCTTCCGATCCTCAAGCCGGAGCAGAAGGACAAGCTCGTGGCCAAGCTCGAGAAGGAGAGCGGAGCCAACGTGAACGCCGAGGGCGGTCACCGGCGCCCGCCGGGCCTCCGCCCCGGATCGGGTGGTGATCGTGAGCATGGCGACGACGACAAGGACAAGGACAAGGAAAAGGAAAAGGACGACGATCAGCACTGATCGCTGGAGGCTCTCGCGGGCCGCCATCCTCGCCACGCTGCTCCTCGCCGGCTGCTCGCGCAAGAGCGAGTCGGTCGAGGCGGCGCCGTCGTCGAGCGTCACCATCTCCGAGTCGGCGCCGACGGGCTGGCCGCCCTATTCGTCGCCGCCTCCGCCCGACGCGGGCGCCGCGACGCTGCTCGCGCAGCATTTCGGTGGCGTTCCGCAGAGCCAGCTCGAGGCCGTCTCCGTCGATCTCACGAGCCCCGGTCGGCGCGCCACGCTCGTGAAGATCGCGGGGAAGCCGACGAGCGAGTCGAAGCCGTTCCTCTACGTCTCCGACGACGATGGCAAGACCGTGCTCTGGTCGCGCGATCGGCCCGTGGCGGGCATCACGCCGCCCGTCGGAGCGATCGCGCTCTCGTCGGGCCCTGCCGACCGCGTCTCGATCGCGGCCTGCGACCCGCCGACCGGCATCATCGCGCTGCGGATCCTCGACACCGACGGCGCGCCCTTCGCGGACTTTCAGGCCATGACGAACGAGACGTGCGACGCGGTCGCGCTCTCGTACTGGCGAAAGCACGGCTGGCTCGTCGCGATCGCGCGCGCCGGCGCCACGCGCGCGCAGCTCGTGAAGGAGAGCGGGGGCCTCGCCTGGCCGAGCGGGCTCGACGTCGGCGTCCGCTCGCGCGAGAGCGCGATCGCAAGGCCGTCGCTCGCGTTCGACACCGACGACACGTTCCTCGTCGGCCAGATCGCGCAGCCGAGCGCGGAGCCGGCCTCGCCGTTCCACATGTTGGTGTTTCGCTACGACGCGGAGGGCACCGCGATCTGGCCGCAGGCGGTGAGCATCCCGCTGAAGAGCGGCGCCGCGGGCCAGACCGTGAAGATGCAGAGGCGCTACGACGGTGTGGTGATTTCCACCGCCGAACGATCCGTCGTGATCAAACCCAGCGGCGCTTTCGAGCCGGCGCGGTAGCCTGAGCGTCATGCTTCGACGCTTTCTCAGTGCGGGCGTGCTGCTCGTGGCTTGCAGCTCGGACGATCCGCCGCCCACCGGAGAGCTGGTCCGGGGCGATGCGGGGACCAGCTCCGGCGGCGCGCTCCCCGACGCGTCGACGTCGAGCTCGTCGAGCTCGTCGAGCTCCGGCTCGAGCTCGAGCGGCGGCGCGGCGCAGCCCGAGTGCGTGAAGCCAACCGAGAACCTGGTCGCGTGGGACGACTTCGAGGAGCCGCTCGGCGACAAGACGAGGTTCGACCCGAAGGCGGCGACGAACATCACGCTCGGCGCCGTTCACTACTGCGGAAAGCAGGGGCTCACGGTGGTCGAGGCGGCGGGCAGCCTCGACACCTCTTTCCTGCACACCCTCGAGCCTCCCGCCGGGCCGCTCGCGAGCTTCGACTGGACGATCCTCGTGAATTTCGAGCTCGCCTCGTCCGCGACCACGTTCCGCTTCGCGACGCTGTCCCTCGAGAACGGTCATCGCTTCGGCTACGAGTTTCACGAGGGCAAGCTCTCGTTCGTGATGGGGAAGGGCGACGCCCAGGAGCAGATCGCGGACGATGTCGCCTCGCTCACGGTCGGCGCCTGGCAGCGCATCGACCTGCATCTCGAGTACGGCTCGCCTCCGAAGGCGACGCTGGAGGTCGGGCCTCCGGACGGGAGCGGCACCGCCACCGCCCCGTTCCCCACGATCGAGGTGAGCGGCCGGCCCCAGCTCGAGCAGCTCGGAGCGACCGCGCCGGCGAGCGGCTCGGTCACGGTGCACTTCGATCGCGCGAGCGTGCAGGCGAAATGAGGCGGCTCCTCCTGGGCGCGCTCGTGCTCGCGGCTTGCGGGACGTCATCATCGAGGCCCGCGTCGCCGGTGACCGACGGCGGCGCTGACGCGGGCCTGGAGGCCGGCGCCGAGCCCGATCCGGGCGGGTACGAGGAGCCGCTCCCCGAGTGCATCTCGACGAGCATCGGCATCTGGGACGACTTCGAGGAGCCGCTCGACGGCACGTCCGCGCAGTTTGCGCCCGCCGGCACGACCGCGATCGGGTTCGATCCGCTGCATCACTGCGGAGCGCAGGGCATCAGGGCGACCGTCGCCGGCGGCGGGACGACGGCCCTCTTCGTGCGCGCCGTTCCTCCGCCGGGCGGAGCCGCGACGACGACGGCGGTGTCGTGGTCGTTTCTCGTGAGCTTCGAGCCGTCCTCGAGCGAATCGACGTTTCGCTTCGCGGAGCTCCTTCTCGCCAACCAGCGGCGGCTCGTCTTCGAGCTCGTGAAGGGGAGCCTCTCGCTCGTCGAGAAGGATGACCTCGCGGTGGACGCCGGCGCGGCCGAGAACGTCCACCCGAACCTCGCCACGCTCGCGCCGAACGAGTGGCAGCGGATCGACATGCGGCTCGAATACGCGACGAAGAAGGCGACCCTGAAGATCGGTCCGCCGGGCGGCACCGCGCCGACGCAGGAGCAGACGCTCGTCTTCGATCTCGATCGCGTGACGACGGAGCAGCTCGGCCCGACGGCGCCGGAGGCCGGGTCCGTCACCGTGCACTACGATCGCGCGGCCGTGTTCGTGGAGTGAGCGGACTCGCGCTCAGGCGATGCCGAGCGCTTCCGTGATGCCGCGGACGACCTTCATCTCGAGCGGCGACAGGCGGCCGTCCGCCGAGGCGGCGTCGACGAGCACGCTCGCCATCTCCTGCTTCTCGTCCATCGACAGCTTGGCGACGAAGGCCTCGGCCTGGTCGAGGCCCTCGAGGTTCACCACGGTCTTGCGCTGCGTCTCGTCGAGCTCGAACTTCTTCATGAGCCGCTCGAGGAACGCGTGCTCGTTCTCCGTCATGATGCCGTCGGCCACGAGGACCTTGGACACGAGCAGGCACTTGGCGACTTTCGGATCCATCGACCCGAAGGGTACATCATCGCGCGGCGACGAGTCTCGAGATGAGAACGCCCGCCGCCACGCCGACATTCAGGGATTCCACGGCGCCGGAGCCGCGGATCGCCAAAACCATGTCGCATTGCGCACGGATCCGGGCCCCCAGGCCCTCACGTTCGTTGCCCATCACGACCACGGACGGCCGCGGGAAGTCGAGGGTCATCGCGTCCGTATCCGCATGCCCGTCGGTGCCGAGGATGGTCACGCCACGTCGCCGCAGCCGCGCCAGCGTGTCCGCCAGGTCCGTCGTCCGCGCGAGCGCGATGCTCTCGCAGCCGCCCTCGGCCACCCGGATCGCGTTGGGGTCGAGGCCAGGGTGCGGCGCTGGCGCGCCGAGGATGGCCGCGTCGACGCCGAAGAACGCCGCGCTCCGAAGGATCGCACCGATGTTGTACGAGTTCCGCACGCGATCGAGGGCGATCGCGACGCCGCGGCGGTTCGTGAGGAGGTCGACGAGATCCTGCGGCGACAGCCACGCGCGCTCCTTCGCCTCGAGGCAGAGGCCCTCGGACTGCTTCGAGCCCGCCAGCTTCTCGACCTCGGTCGCGGAGAGGAGGCCCACGTGCGTCTTGCGCTTGCCGAGCGCGTGCTCGACCGCCGCGAGGTGGTCACGCGTGCACGCGACGCGAAGGACGTCGTCGGGGCGCTTCTCCAGCACCGCCATCGCCGCGCGATGCCCATGGACGCGCTCGATCGCGTCCTTCACGTGGCCTGACCCCGGAGCGCGTCGACCTCTTTCAGCGCCTCCTCGACGAACGCGAGGCCCATCGTCCGCCGGTTCTTGCCCTCGAAGAACTCCTCGAGGTTCCCGCGCTTCTGCTGCGTGTACGTGAGGGCCTTGATGATCATCTGGAGCTTGTCCGCCGCCTTGACGATGCGCGCCTCGAGCGTCGCGCCCCGCTCCGCCTCGATCCAGAGCGCGAGCTGCGCTGGCGGAATGGACTTCGCGAGCGTGGCCTCTTCCGCCTCCGCGAGCGCCGCGCGGAGCGCGTCGCTCTTGGCGGGCATGGGGATGTCGCCGGTGAAGACCTCCGCGATGTCGTGCACGAGCGCCATGCGGAGCACGCGCTCGCCGTCGACCGTCTCTCCCTTCGCGCGGAGATCGTCGACGATCAGCGCCGCGACCACTGCCACCCCGAACGAGTGCTCGGCGATGCTCTCCGGATCGACGACGCCTCGCAGGAGCCATCCTGTGCGAGGCAGCGTGGCGAGACGATCGAAGAGCTGAACGAGGTCGACCACCTCCGGTCGGCCGGTGTCAGCGTTCGTCATCAACCGTCGTGGAACGGCAGGCCGCCGATGAAGTCGACCTTGCCGAGGGGCACGCCGTTGTGGCGGAGGATGGCGTAGGCGATCGAGAGGTGGAAGTGGAAGTTCACGAGCGCGAACTGGTGGAGGTAGTCCTTGCCGAGGAGGTACTTGCCCGGCATCCACGCCATCGTGACGTGGCGCTTCTCGGCGCCCTCGAAGTCCGCCGGCTTGAAGCTCTTGAGGAGCTCGCGAGCCGCCGCGACGCGGGTGCGGAGCTCGTCCCAGGTCTCCTCGGTGTCGGGATGCGACGGGACCTCCTTGCCCGTGAGCCGCGAGCAGACGAGCTTCGTCTGATCGCAGATCGACTGGAACTGGCGGACGAGCGGGAACATGTCCGGCGCGAGGCGGGCGGTGAGGAGCGTGTCGGGGTCGAAGTTCTTGCTCTTGGCGAACTCGACCGCCTTGTCGATCCACTTCTCGGCCACGGCCAGCGTCTTCTCGAAGTGCGGAACGGTCTCGTCGTACATGGTCATGAGGACGGTCAATGTACTTGGGTCACGGAGCGTGTCAAAAGGGCCCAGGCGGTGACGGTCCGGGCGAAGGCGAGGATCGCGAAGATGCCCACGAACGCGTAGGTCATCGGCACGTGCAGCGCCTGCGCGCCGAGGAGGGCGGCCGCCACGAGGATGCTGTACTCGGTGACCGGCTTCTCCTTGCGGATTCGGAGATGAAGCTGGCGCACGCCGAGGAAGATGAAGCCGGCGGCGCCGATCGCGATCGTGGCGGGCATGGCGAGCGCGCCGGTCAGCGTGACGAGCGCGATCGCGACGCCGAACGCGAGCGGCGCGACGAACGGCACGAGTCTCCCGCCGCGGCGGACGACGCGCAGCGCGGAGTGCCCGATCCCGACGAGCGCGATCAGCGTGGTGAGGCCGAGGAGCGCGGTCCCGAGCGCCGGCGGCAGCGGTCCGAGGACCGCGCGCGCCACGAGGATCACCGTGAGGCACGCGATCGACTCGATCTGGTTGAACATCCCGAGCTGGAACGTGCCCGTCTCCGCTTGCTCCCAGTACGTGACGGCGGCTGCGGCCGGGACCACGACGGCGGCGGCGACGCTCCAGATCGGCGGCGTGCCGAGCGCGATGACCGTCATGATCGCGACATAGGTGGCGTTGAGGAGGTCGAAGCCGTGGTCGAGGAACTCGCCCGTGGCGGACGTCTGCTTCGTACGCCGCGCGTGCGCGCCGTCCGCGTTGTCGGCCCAGAGATAGGCGTTCAGCAGCACGGCGCTCACGATGGGCGAGCCCCCGCGCATCAGCCAGACGAGCGCGCCGAGGTTCAGGAGATGGCCCGCGTGCGTGATCGCGTTCGGCGATAGGCGCGCGGGGATGAGACGGAGCGTCGGCTCGACGAAGAGCCGCTTGTAGTGCGGGAGCAGGATCGAGCGATCCTGGACTTGGTACTCGAGCTGGCCCGGCTTCGCGTCGCGCATCCGAGGTCCTTCTTCAAGGACCATGCTCGGCCGGGTCGCGTCGAATTTGCCGGCGTTTCACGCGCGTTTCACCGCGTCATTACGCAGCGCCGCGAATCAGGTTTTGCGCTCCGGCGCCGGCATGTCGATCTGTGTCTTGCTGCTGTCGGGCGGCTTCGTGTCCGCCCTCTTGGGCGTCGGCGCGGGCGTCGGCGCGGGGGCGGGCGCGGGCTTGTGAGCGCCGCTCTTCGAGGGCAGGGGGATCGCGCCCTTCTTCGAGGGCAGCGGGATCGGCGCGCGGGCGGGCCGCTGGCTGCCGAGCACGCCGACGGGCTGCATCGGCGTCGCGGGGGTGGGCTTGGGCGCCATGCTCGGAGAGGGCTTCGGCGAGACGCTCGGGGACGGCGCCACGCTCGGCGAGGGCGCGGGCTTGGGCGCGATGCTCGGCGAGACGGCGGGCTTCATCGACGGCGGCGGGAGCGAAGGCTTCGGCGGCGCGGACGACTGCGCGGGCGGGGGGAGTGACGCGCGCTTCTGCGGTGGCGGCGCGAACGACGGCGTCTTCGGCGCCGGCGGGAACGAGGGGCTCGCGACGATCGTGCGCTCGATGTCGAGGTCGGCGGTGATCCCGGTGGTCGCGCCGAGCGGCGAGAGGCCGACGTCGTCCGGCGTATCGAGGTCCCAGCCGTCGGCGTCGTCCGCGGGCGGCTCCGTGGCGGGAGCGTGTGCGGCGGGGGGCTGCGTGTGAGCGTGCGCGGCGGGGGCCGCCAGTGGCATCGGGATGCCGATGTCCGTGCGCGAGATCGGCGCGGGGGTCTTCAGCGCCGGTGCGTCCGTGCCGAGGGCCATTCGCTGCGTCGGGTGCTTGCGGAAGGGCGGCGTGCTCGGCGGGGGAACCGAGCCGGAGCCGAAGCGCGGCGTGGTGGGGGAGACCGAGGCCGCCATCGAGACGGCCGCGGACGGTGGGAGCGAAGGGATCTGGGAGGACGGCGGGATGGCCGGGATCCCGTCGCGTGGCGTGAGCGGCCCTGGCTGGAGCGCCGGTACGCCTTCGCTCGGCGTGTGCGTCGGCGGCACGTGCATGACGGCGGTGGTCTCGCGCGAGTCGCGGCGGACCTCGAGGCCGGCCGGCTTCTCGGGCTTGGAGGGCTGGAGGTTCCCCGCGCTCTGCATCGTGGATGCGAAGTTCGGCTTCTGAGCGCTCGACGTGATCGCGGGCTTGAGCCAGCCGCTCTGGCGCTTCTGCTCGCCAGGGAAGAGCGTGTCGACGAGCTGCGCGAGGCGCGCCGTGACCTCTTGCGGCGACGTGCGCTGGTAGAGCCACGCGTCGAGGTCGCGCGCGAGGTAGCCGGCGGTCGGGTAGCGGTGGTCGCGATTGCGCTCGAGCGCGGTCTTCACGATGCGCGCGAGATCCTCCGGGAGCTCCGGCGCGACGGTGCGGACGTCGGGGATCGGGCCGAGCTGCACGGCGCGGACGGTGTCGATGTCCGAGTCGCGGCGGAAGAGGCGCTTGCCGGTGAGGAACTCCCAGAGCGAGGTGCCGAGCGAGAAGACGTCGCTTCGGCGGTCGACCGGGATCTGCATGACCTGCTCGGGCGAGAGGTACGAGAGCTTGCCCGCGAGCATCTGCTGCGAGCTCGCCGTGTCGCCGGTGGTGACCTTCGCGAGGCCGAAGTCGAAGAGCTTCACCTCGCCGCGGAAGGTGGCGAAGACGTTCGCGGGGTTCACGTCACGGTGAACGAGGTTCAGCGGGCGACCCGTCTCGTCGGCGAGCTGGTGGGCGAACTCGAGGGCCTCCGAGACGCGCGCCGCGGTCCAGGCCGCGATCTCGGGCGACATGCGGACGTTTCGCGCCGCGAGTGTGTCGTGCACGGCGGCGAACGTCTTGCCGAGCATCAGCTCCATGGCGATGAAGTCCTGATCCGCCTCGGCGCCGACCTCGAGGGTGCGCACGATGTTCGGGTGGACGAGGCGCTGGATGAGGCGGCCTTCCTCGAGGAACATCTTCACGAGGCGGTCGTCCATCGACGTGTCGTGGCGCGCGATCTTGAGCGCGACCACGTTGGGCGCGTCGGCAGGGGAGTCGATGTGGCGCCCGAGGTAGACCGCGCTCATGCCGCCGCCCGCGATTTTGGCGATGACTTCCCATTGCCCGAGTCGCGTCGGGCGATACGGGCCCGATGCCCGTGAGGGGGGAAGCGGCATGTCGCTTACATTGTGCCAAAGCGCCCACGGCCGCGTCGAAAAAATACGCGGGAAAACGGAGTATCCTCCGCGAGGAATGGACAACCTGGCGATCGCGCAGGCGCTCACGGATCTGGCGGATTTGCACGAGCTTGGCGGGACCGTGCCCTTCAAGGTGCGGGCATTTCGCTCGGCGGCGCGCGCGATCGAGGGGTACGGCGGCTCCGTCGCGGACTTAGCGAAGAAGGACGCGCTCGCCGAGGTTCGCGGCGTCGGTGACGGCGTGGCGCGGCGCATCAAGGAGCTCCTCGACACGGGGAAGATCGAGGAGGCGGAGGGGCTGCGCGCGAAGCTACCGCCGGGCTTGCTCGACCTGATGAACCTGCCGGGCATCGGCCTGAAGACGGCGCAGCAGGTCTGGAAGGAGCGAGGCATCACCTCCGTGGACGAGCTCGAGAAGGCAGCGAAGGAGCATCGCCTCCGCGATCTGCCGCGGTTCGGGGAGAAGAAAGAGGAGAAGCTCATCGCGAGCATCGCCGCATGGCGCAAGCGCGCGGCGGCGCCGAAGCGCCGGCCGCTGGCGGACGCGATGAAGGCGGCGGAGGCGATCGTCGGGCGGATGAAGACGGTCGAGGGCGTCCTCAAGATCGACTTCGCGGGCTCTCTCCGCCGTCGCGCGGAGACGGTCGGCGACCTCGACATCCTCGTGGCGGCAGACAAGGCGAACGCGGTCGCGATCATGGACGCGTTCGTGGCGATGCCGGGCGTGGCCGAGGTCCTCGGCAAGGGCGACACGAAGAGCAGCGTGCAGCTCGCCGAGAGCGCGGGCGGCATGCAGGCCGACCTCCGCGTGATCCCGCCGGAGTCGTGGGGCGCCGCGATGCAATACTTCACTGGCTCGAAGGATCACAACGTCGCGATGCGCACCATCGCGGTGAAGAAGAAGCTCAAGGTGAGCGAGTACGGTGTCTTCGACGAGTCCGGAAAGAGCCTCGCGGGCGCCGACGAAGCGGGCGTCTACGAGGCGATCGGTCTCGCGTGGATGGCGCCCGAGCTCCGCGAGAACCGCGGCGAGATCGAGCTCGCGGCGCAGGGCGCGGAGAAGCTGCCGAAGCTCGTCACCCTCGAGGACGTGAAGGGTGACCTTCACATGCACACGACGGAGACGGACGGAAAGAGCACGCTCGACGAGATGGCGGCGGCGGCGAAGGCGATGGGCCGGAGCTACATCGCGATCACGGACCACTCGGAGACGCTCACGTTCGTCCGCGGGATGAGCGCGGATCGCCTGAAGGAGCAAAAGAAGAAGATCCGCGACGTCGAGGATCGCCAGGGCATCCGGATGTTCGCCGGCATCGAGGCGGACATCCTGGGCGACGGCAAGGTCGACCTCGAGCATCACATCAGCGAGCTCGAGTGGGTCGTGGGTAGCGTCCATCAGCATCTCAAGATGTCGAAGGACGAGATGACGAAGCGTGTGGTGAAGGCGATCGAGTCTGGCAACATCGACTG
The DNA here is from genome assembly GCA_046351255.1 of Labilithrix sp. Taxonomy (GTDB): domain Bacteria; phylum Myxococcota_A; class Polyangia; order Polyangiales; family Polyangiaceae; genus Labilithrix. The sequence continues at coordinate 218,551 of JAXLYU010000012.1, read as the reverse complement.
CCTCGGCCATCCCACGGGTCGTCAGCTCGGACTCCGCGATCCGAGCGAGCTCGATATGGAGGCGGTCATCGCTGCCTGCGCCCGGACGGGCGTGGCCATCGAGCTGAACGCGACGCCTCTCCGTCTCGACGCGAACGAGCACGCGCTGCGCATGGCACGCGAGGCGGGCGTGCCGGTCGTTCTCAACAGCGACGCGCACAGCGTCCGCGAGCTCGAGCACCTCCGCTACGGCATCGGCATCGCGCGCCGCGCCTGGCTCCAGGCGGAGCACGTCCTCAACACGCGCGACGCCAAGGCCCTCGCGGAGTGGCGCAAGCAGCGCCTCTCGTGATGTGACGGAGCGTCGGTCCGCCCGTCCGTCAGTCGCAAGCCGCGAAGCGCGAAAAGGGCCCTCCACCTTGTATGCAGGGGAGGTCGCACGCTCCGAGCGTCCCTTCGCAGTACGCCTCGATCGTCTTGCCGGGCGGCGAGTCCGCCGCCGCCTCGCTCGGCGTCGGGTTTCGCTCCTTCCCCTCGCAGACGCAGCTATGCCGGCCGGAGGCGTCCACCCAGCGGCTGGCGGGCGCGTGAGCGCAGGCGCAGGCCCATGCGCAGAGCGTGACGACGGCGGCCAGAGCTCGGCGCACGCATCTAGGATGCCCAAGCGTCTGCGTTCCTTGGGCGCGGTCTTGCGCGCGCCGACGCATGCGGCCCGGCGTCTTCTCGGCGCGAGCGCCGGCCCGCCCGCTGCCCGCCCTCCCACCCTGTCGAAATCCCGTTCAACACCCTGGCCCATGCCGGCCAGGTGGCCGGCCCCCGCCACCCCCTCCGCCGGACCGCCATTTTAATGGTTGGCTTGCCAACCATTAAAATAGGCCCGCCGCGGGAGGGGGCTCCCCCTGCGGGGGCGCGTGGCATGGCGCGTGCTCGTGCGCGGGGCCATGCACCCCATCGTGTTCCAGGCGAAGCGACTCCACCTCCGCACCGTCGCGTTCGGGCATCGCGTGCTCCGCAAGGTGGAAGGCATGACCGCGGCGCGCTTCGATCTCCTCTGCCTCGTCCGGCAGGCGGCGCTCTGGCGGGATCTCGGGGACCCGCGAACCAACGGGCTCCTCGCCGGGATGTCCCAGCTCGAGATCACGCGGCGCCTCGACCTTGCCGGACGACGGTGTCCAAGATGCTCACGCGCCTCGAGCAGATGGGATGGGTGCGTCGCGTGCGGGACGGGAAAGACCGGCGGAAGAAGCGCGTGTTCTTCACCGCGCTCGGGCTACGCCAGACGGCGCACGCGATGCGCATCGTCTTTCGCCAGCGCAAGTTCCTCGCTCGCTTCGAGCTCATCGCGAGGAAGCGCTGGCCCTACAAGAAAGAGGTCGTCCGCGCCTTGCAGGACATCTGGGGCGAGCTCGACTTCCTCGCGGGCGCGTTCGCGGATCAGTCCATGGTCCACTACCACATGGGGATCGACGAGCCCGCCGGCTGCGAGTGGCCCGAGACCCCCGACCCGACGTGGTTCCTCGAGGAGCGCTCGCAGCGATGGGTGAAGCCGCCGCCGCCGCCCGAGCGATGGCCCGCGCGACCGTGGATCCCCGCGCGAAATTGACCTTCACGCGAGCTCGCGCGATCGCCGGGAGACGTACGCGAATTCCGCCGCGCCGTCGCCGAGCGGCTCGAGGCCCGCGCCGCGGAGCGTAGCGTAGCCAGAATGGGGGAGAGGGCAGCCGCGGCGTCTTGTCGTAAGCTGCGGCGCAGCCATGCCCGTACAGGATCCGGTCAAGCTCTGGTCGCTCGCCGTCGGCGCGACGCTCATCGAACAGAACCAGCTCCGCCACGACGAGATCGGCGGATGGATGCCCGGACCGCAGGCGGCCCAGTGGTGTCGCAACGTCATCTCCGACTCGTACGGCATCAACAACGACAAGGACTTTCAGGAGCGCGTCGACTGGCTCACGCGCGTCGGGCACAGCGCGGAGGCGAAGCAGCAGCTCGCCAACCTCGGTCCCGATCCCATCCGCGACTACCCGAAAGAGACGGTCGTGCGCGCATACCGCCAGCAGGTGGAGCGCGTCGGCCTCCTCGCCTGGGACCTCGGACGTCTCGCCGCGGTCGTGGCGTGGGGCTTCCATGCCGGTCACGTCGACGAGAACGAGATGTGGCGCATCCTCCACGGCAATGCCTCGCGCATCCAGCAGGCGTACACATCGTGGCGAGACTTCGCCGACGCCTACATGATGGGCCGCATGTGGTGGGCGCAAGGCGCGCTCAACCCGAAGGCCAAGGAGGCTTACACGCGGCTGATCGGTAATCCGATGAGCCCCTGGAATCGCCTGCCGTGGCAGCAGCCGCTCGGGCAGCCGCCCGCGCCCTCTCCGGGCGGCGCCTCGATGGGGATGGGCCTCGGCAGCAAGGCGAAGGTTCGCTTCAAGAAGAGCGTGTGCCCCTCCTGCGGCGGTCACAAGACGCGGCCTTCGCCGACGGCGTACGTCTATTGCGACTTCTGCGGCGCGCTCGCCGACTACGACTTTGCGAAGGCGTGCGAGGGCTCGAATCAGCCGGGGCCGGCCTACACCGCGCTCTCCCAGCAGATCGGGCCCGCGCTCGAGCAGGCCAAGCAGTCCGGCAACGTGGACGGCTATCGCAACCTGCAAGTGCAGCTCTTCGAGACGTACGTCGACGCGCTCCCCAACGCGAATCCGCCGCGCGTGAAGGAGCGCGAGTACCGCCAGAAATACGTGAAGTTCATGGCCGAGGGCGGCGTGGCCGGCGCCTTCGATCCGCAGGCGCAGTTCTTCGAGGCCGAGGTGAAGCGCACCGTGATGGGCCTCCAGTACGCGATGCCCAGGCCCGGCGTGATGAAGATCTCGCAGCCGAGCTTCCAGGCGATGTCGAACGTCGTCTTCGCGCAGCAGGACTACCTCTCGAAGCTCTACGAGCAAAAAGGCATCTACGCGATGCACCCGGACCGTCCGCCGCCGGAGCTCTGCAAGCGCGTCGGCATCTCGCTGTTCGTGCAGGGCTGGCTGCCGATGCTCGACGAGCAATCGACCCAGATGTTCCTCGAGCGCGCCGGCCTCAAGACCGAATACGTCGAGGTCGAGGCGCCGAAAGGCGACAAGGCCGACTGTGGCGGTTGCGGCAATCACCTCGAGGTGCTGCCGGGCGCGAAGCGCTGCATCTGCGAGCAATGCGGCACCGCCCTGGAGCTCGGCGCGGAGAAGATCACCTGCCACGGCTGCGGCGCGCCGCTTGCGCCCACCGAAGGCTCTCGCAGCATCACGTGCCCACACTGCAAGAACACCTTCCAGCGCGTGAACCAGAACCTGCCGGGGCTCGGCGGCCCCGTATGAACGGGTGTGACGACGCGACGTGGAAGAAGCTCGTTCAGTGCTTCGAACGCACGCTCGTCGGCGTCGCGATCGAGGACTCCCTGCGGCCGCTCGGGGAAGACGAGGGCCAGCCGCCCTTCATCTGCGGCGCGTTCTCGCCCGATGGATCGATGATCGCGCTCTCGGGCGGCGGTCGGATCCCGAGCCATCCCGCGATCTGGGTCGCGCGCGTGCCGACCTTCGAGACCGTCGCAGCGCTCCACGGCCACCAGGGCGTGCACGACCTCGCCTGGGATCCGAAGACCGGTCTCCTCGCCTCCGCGAGCAACGACTACTGCGTCGTGTGCTGGGACGTGCCGCGCGGCGACCACCTCTTCGTCTACGGCGGAGACGAAGAGCCCATCGTGAAGGGCTCCGTCGCGTTCGGTGACGGTGTGCTCTACATCGGCGAGTCGGAGCCGTTCCTCGACCTCGCGGCGCGCCTCCTCCGCGTCGACCTCGCAACAGGCGACGTCGAGACCGTGTTCGAGCTCGAGCGAGACGGTGGCAAACGCCTCGCCATCGACTTCGTCGCCGTCGATCCCGCCACCGACGCGTGGGCCTTCACCGCCAACGACTTCGACTACTTCGATCGTCCGATGCTCGTCCGCGGTCGCGGCCTCACTGCCGCGAAGGTCGAGGGGCTCGAGCGTCACGCCCGCGCGCTCGTCCTCCATCGCGGCGAGGCGCTCGTCGCGTTCGATCGCGAGGCCGACGAGGGCAAGGGGGCCTTCGCGTTCGCGCCCGACGGTGCGCGCATCGAGGCGCTGGGCGGCGAGGTGCGCACGCCGGCGTGGACGACGAAGCTCGACACCGGGAAGGATTTCTCGCTCGTCACCTGCTCGCCAGACGGCACGCGCCTCGCGGTCGCCGGCTTCGATGTCCTCGCCCTCCTCGACGGCCGGACCGGCGAGGTGCTCGCCCGCGCGACGCCGCCCGCGTGGTTTCGTCCGTGAAGGTCACGGCGCTGGCGTTGGAGCGACCGGCACCAGGATGGCGTGATTCTGGAGGATGAGGAGGAGGTCGTCGCCGATCTCCACGTCCTGGTCGCGATCGAGTCGCGCCTTCACCTCCGCCACCGTCTCGCCGCCCTTGAACTCGGGCAGGACGGCCCAGAGCTCCGGGATGAGCATCATCGGGTCGTACGCGCTGTACGTCGTGACCGCCATCGCACCCGAGTCACCCATGGGCGTCGCGCGGAGGTCCGGGTTCAGCATGAGGCGCTCGGCCAGGCGAGGGGACGCGGCGGCGTCGTACTTCGCGCCGAGGCTCGCGATGAGCTCCTCCGTCCGGGGCTCCTCCGCGAGGAGCTCACGGACCTTCTCCTCCGTGAGCGCGGAGACGACCTCGAACGTGCGCCGATAGAGCTCCTCTTCGCGCCCCGCCCACTCGCCCCAGCACGCGTCGTAGTCGTCGCTTCGCGGCGGACGATCCTCGAGGTCCTCGAGCGTGAGCCGCATCCGCGGAAATGCCGGCTCGGCCGCGTCGGGGAAGACCGCGCGCGCTGCGTACCGCGAAAGCGCGACCTCGTGCTGCGCGAGGAGCTGCTTCTGCGCCGTCCAGAACGCATGCCCCGCCGCGCCCGCCTCGTGCTTGCAGAAGAACGTGGAGCACACCGCCTCGCGATGACGCCAGATGGAGCAGAGGCCGCCGCCCTCGTCGACGAAGAACGGGCAGAGCAGCACCTTCGAGCGCCCGAAGCTCGTCGCGCGCGCAGCGTCGAGGAGCACCCGGTATTTGCGGCTCGGCGAGAGCCATTGCGGCGTCACCCCCATCCGCGAGCGGATGCGCTCCTGCACACGCCGCTTGCCCTCCGCGATCTCGGGCGCCGCGTCCGACAGCACCGCTCCGACGAGAAAGTTCGGGAGCGTCGGCTGATAGGTGCAGCATTTCAGGTTCGGCTGGAACGAGATCTCGGTCGCGTTCGCGCCGGCCGCCGCGGCCGCGTCACCTTTCGCGCACATCGCGCAGTCGTGGCAGGTGGCCCGGCGCTCGGGGATCTCCGGGCGATCGAAGACGGCCGGTAGGAGCCGCCGATGCGCGGCGGGAAGTGTCTCGCGGATCGTCGTCATCGGTGGCCGCGAGGACGGTACTCGAGTAAGCCGGCAACCGTGAAGGAGTTCATCGAGGCATTCAAGGCGCTCCGCCGCGCGCCGCTTGCGTTCTGGCTCTGCGTGTTCGCGTTCACCTTCGACGGGATGGCCTACTTCGGCGTCCTGCCGCTGATGAAGCCGTTCCTCGGGCAGGACCTCGGGATCAAGCCGCAGTACGCGAGCATGTGGGTCTCCGCGTTCACGAGCGGACTCTCGCTCTTCATGCTGCTCGTAGGCTCCGCAGAGAAGAAGCTCGGCATCCGGAAGAGCCTCCTGCTCGCGCTGACGCTCTCATCCGTCGGCCGCTTCATCTACTGCTCCTCGCCGTCCGTCGGCGGCCTCGGCGGCCTCGGCGTCGCGCTCGTCATCGTCGCGCTCGGCGAGGCCATCGTGCAGGTCATCTGCTACGCGGGCGTGAAGCTCTACACGACGAAGGAGACGAGCTCGATGGGCTACGCGCTCCTCTACGCGGGCCTCAACTTCGGCGCGATGCTGACGGGGCCGCTCTCGTCGAAGGTCCGCACGACGCAGGACATCGCGTACAAGGCGGGCGAGAGCAAGCTCTCCGGCTTCAATGCGATGAACTGGGTGTGCTTCGGCATCACCGTGGTCACGCTCCTCGTCTTCGCGCTCCTCATGACGAAGAAGGCGGAGGCGAACGTCGCCCGCGTCGCGGAGGGCGACGAGGACAAGGCGGTCTCGAACCCGGACGAGAAGCAGTACCGCGACAACGCCAAGCCCGACGTGCCGGTGAAGACGCGCTCGCCGTGGACCGACGCGCGCTTCATGTTCTTCATCTTCGCGCTCCTTCCGGTGCGCACGCTCTTCGCGCACCAGTGGCTCACGATGCCCGAGTACGTGCTCCGCTCGTACTCGCAGGACGTCGCCGATCACATGGAGGTGTTCGTCGATTCGATGAACCCGCTCGTCATCTTCTTCGGCGTGCCGACCCTCGCCGCGCTGACGAAGAAGTACCACGTGCTCAGCATGATGATCGTCGGCACCCTCGTCAGCGCGTCGGCGACGTTCGTCCTCTGTTTCGGTGAGCACGTCTCGCTCCTCGTCACGTACTTCGTCGTCTTCTCCATCGGCGAAGCGATCTGGTCGTCGCGCTTCTACGAGTACGCGTCGGAGATCGCGCCGGACGGCAAGGTGGCCCAGTACATGGGCGTCGCGCTCCTCCCATGGTTCGTCGCGAAGGGAACGACCGGCTTCTACTCGGGCTACGTGCTCGAGTCGTTCGTGCCGAAGGAGGGGCCGAAGAGCGGCGGAACGATGTGGATGATCTACGGCGTGGTCGCGTTGCTGAGCCCGCTCCTCCTCGTGGCTGCGCGCAAGTGGCTGAGGTCTGGAATGCAGGTGAAACCCGCATGAAATCGGGTACATTTGCCCCGTCGTAATGCGGGCCGGGCGATCGATTTTTGTCGCGGTGCTCGCGCTCGTCGCGAGCTGCGCGGTGCCGCCCGACCGCGAAAATAGCCGCCGAAACGCGCTCGGCCGGGCCGAGCAGGCGGTCAGCTGGGGCGCGGGGGCGGTCGCTCCTATCCGTATTCGCTCGGGCCACACGGCCACGCTCCTCGGCACGAACGAGGTGCTCCTCGCGGGGGGCGGCTCCGCGCCGAAGACGACCGAGATCGTGCGTCCGTTCGAGGCGCGCTCGATCCCAGGGCCGGACCTCGACGCCCCGCGCTCCGCCCACACCGCGACCATGCTCCTCTCCGGCAAGGTGCTGCTCGCCGGCGGAATGGACGCCACGACCGCGCCGGTGGCGACCGCGGAGCTCTACGATCCGATCGCGCGAACGAGCACGCGGACCGGCGCGATGGCGCAGGGGCGGCGAGGCCACGCCGCGATCCGGCTCGCGTCCGGCAAGGTCCTCGTCGCGGGCGGCACGACGGACCTCACGACCGAGATCTACGATCCTGGCTCGGGCACGTGGAGCCCGGGCCCGAGCCGCGTCGGCAGTCCGGTCGTGAGCGCCCTCGTGACGCTCCAGGACGGACGCATCCTCGCGGTCGGTCCGAGCGCGCCCGCCACCACCGAGGTCCTCGACCCGGGCGCGGGGACGGGCTGGAAGAAGGTCGAGCAGGCGGTCCCGCAGTCCACGGGAGGCGTCCAGAACCTGACGCGGCTCCCGAGCGGCGACATCGCCTGCGGATGGGAGGGCGGCTGCGCGAGCAACGGCACCTCGACGACCTGCGTCAGCTTCACGAACATCCTCGGCAAGAACGCAGACACGGTCGCGGCCGGGCCCGAGCTCACCGTCGGCCGCTCCAGTTTCACCGCCGTTCGCACCGTCGAGGGGAACGTCCTCTTCATCGGCGGAGCGCCGGCCGAGGATGGCCGCCGGGTCGAGCTGTTCGACGATCCGGCGGCCACGAAGACGGCCAGCGACGGCAGCCTGAGCACGGCGCATATCACGCCCACCGCCACCGTTCTCCCGGGCGGAGACATCCTGGTCACCGGCGGCGCGCAGGCCACGCTCGATCGACGCGTCGCGCCCGGCCTCTGGACGCAGAGCCCCTTCTCGCTCCTCCATGCGCGAGAGAAGCACCGCGCCGCGCGCCTCCACGACGGCACCGTCCTCGTCGCGGGCGGCGAGAACATCATCGCCTCCGCCGGAGGCGCCACCGCGCCCGTCCTCGAGGCGGAGCAGCTCGATCTCGCCTCCAAGACGTCGACCGCGGCGGGGACGCTGGCGGCGGCGCACCTCGAAGGCACGATGACGACGCTGCGGGACGGCCGCGTCCTCGTCGCGGGCGGCGACACCGAGAAATCGGAGCTCTTCACGCCAGGCGCGGCCCCGCCGTTCGCGCTCGTCGCCTCGATGAGCGTCTCGCGCGCTCGGCACTCGGCCACGCTGCTTCCTTCGGGACGCGTCATCGTGATCGGCGGGACCGACGCGCCGGTGGCGTCCGACGTCTTCGACCCCGTAACGAAGGCCTGGACCAAGGGCCCGACGCCGGCGAACGCGTGGAAGAGCCATGGCGCCGTGCTCATGCCGAACGGCCTCGTGCTGGTCGTCGGAGGAGGTGCGGCGGAGATCTACGACGAGACGAAGAACACGTTCCGCCCCACCACCGCGCCGGGCGCGACGCGCGACGGGCGCACCGCGCATCTGCTCCCGGGCGGTAAGGTCTTCGTCGCGGGCGGGACCACGCTCTCTGCGGAGCTCTTCGATCCGAGCACCGAGACGTGGAGCTACACGACCGCGCAGACGGAGCAGGCCGCGGAGCGCCTCTGGACCGCGCTCCCGAGCGGCCGGCTCGTCGCGTCGGGCGGTCACCTCCCGTTCGAGGGCCTCGAGTCCGCGAAGCGCGTCTTCGATCCGGTCGCGCATCCGTCGGGCTCGTTCCTCGATCTCCCGACCGGCGCGCCTCCTGCGTACTTTCACGCCGCCACGCTCGCGGGTACCGGCGAGGCGGTCACGACCGGCGGTCAGCCCTGCTATTTCGGCTGCATCGGCGACACGCTCGACGGGGTCTCGGTCTACGGGGACGGCGCGCCCGCGTCGCTGCGTCCGATCGTCTCCGACGTGCCATCCACCGTGACCGCCGGGACGAAGGTGCAGATCGCCGGCAAGGGATTCGCCAACGTGGCCGAGGCCAGCAGCGGTACGCAGGCCTCGTCCGCCGTCAATCACCCCACCGCGGTGTGGGTCTCCGACGCGGGCGACGCCGTCGTGCCGAGCACGATCCTCGACTTCACCGACACGACCGCGACCTGGCTCGTGCCGACGACGGCGCTCTATGGCCACGGCTTCCTCTTCGTGAACGTGGCCGGTGTGTTCGGCTTCGGAAAGTCCGTCACCATCGCGCCCGCCCTCGCGGCGACGGCCTGCGAGAACGACGCGCAGTGCAAGACGGGCTTCTGCACCGACGGCGTGTGCTGCGATCGCCGCTGCGACGGCGTCTGCGAGGGCTGCTCGAAGGCGCGCAAGACGAGCGGCGAGGACGGCGTGTGCGGCGCGGTCCCGCCGGGCAAGGACGTCACCGGCCGCTGTGTGCTCAAGCTCGGCGAGGTCTGCCAGAACGCGAGCGAGTGCGGCACCGGCTTCTGCGCGCAGGGCGTGTGCTGCGACTCGACCTGCGACGGTCAGTGCCTTGCGTGCAATCTGCAAGGAAAAGCCGGTCGCTGCAGCGCGATCAACGAGGGCTCCTGCGGCGCGGCGTGCGACGGTGACCACACGCTGAAGCAGATCGGCAACGAGGACGTGAGCTGCGCGCCCTACAAGTGCAGCGGCCCGCAGTGCAACCAGAGCTGCGCCTCCGCGCGCGACTGCGTGGCGCCCGCCGTCTGCAACGCCGAGGGCAGGTGCGTCCCGCCCGTCGCGCCCCCTCGTGGCACCGACCACGCATGCGGCTGCCGGGCCGCAGGCGCGCCTTCGTCGTCCGCGCCGCTGGCGGCCGCGGCGCTCGGGCTCCTCCTGCTCCTTCGAAGGAGACGCCACCATCATGGCTAGCGTCGACCTCGTCGGGACCCGTATCGACCAGACCTACGAGATCATCGCCAAGCTCGGCGAGGGCGGCATGGGCGTCGTCTACGAGGCGCAGCACGTGAAGACGGGCCGCCGGGTCGCGATCAAGGTGATCCTCGGCGAGTACACGCCCGACACGACGCTCGTCGCCCGCTTCCAGCGCGAGGCGAGGGCGGCGGGCTCCATCGACTCGCGGCACATCGCGCAGGTCCTCGACGCGGGTACGGATGCGGAGACGGGCGCGCCTTACCTCGTCATGGAGCTCCTCAAGGGGCGTGACGTCGACACGCTGATGAAGAGGCTCGGCCCGGTGCGCCCGGCCCTCGCGCTCCGCATCGTGGCTCAGGCGCTCGCGGGCCTCGAGCGCGCGCACACCGCGAAGGTGATCCATCGCGACATCAAGCCCGCGAACCTGTTCCTCGCGGAGACGCAGGGCAAGGAGCGCGTCGTGAAGCTCGTCGACTTCGGCGTGGCGAAGGTCAAGGACGACATGACCGCCTCGCGCGAGTACTCGCTCACGCAGACCTCCTCGCTCCTCGGCTCGCCGCTCTACATGTCGCCGGAGCAGGCGCGGACCAGCAAATCGGTCGACGGTCGCGCCGATATCTGGTCGCTCGGCACCGTGCTCTATCAGCTCCTGACGGGGGAGGCGCCGCATCACCTGGCCGCGTCGCTGACGGAGCTGCTCCTTGCGATCTGCACCGATCCCGCGCCGCCGGTGCAGAGGCGGGCGCCCTGGGTGCCGCCGGACGTCGCGACGATCGTGGCGAAGTCGCTCGAGATCAACGTCGACGCGCGCTACCCGAACAGCTCCTCGATGCTCGCCGACATCGAGGCGATCATCCCCGACTGGCAGCACCTCGACGAGGAAATGATCACGCCGATGACGGACGAGGAGCGCTCGTTCGTCGCGAAGATGGCGGACCCATCCGCGGGAGACGCTCCGCCGGTCCTGCACGTGTCGACCGGACCGAACAGCACGAAGACGGCGTCCGATGCGCGCGTCGTGGCCATGGGCGCGACGCCCCCGCACCTCGAGCGGACGACGGTGAACTCGGTCCGGCCGAGGGAGCTCGCCTCCGCGATCTCCGAGACGTCCGCCGCCCCGGTCTCGCCGCCGAAGCGGTCGCTCGCGCTCCCGCTCGGGGCGGGTGTGGTCGTGGTCGCGATCGCCGGCGGGATCTTCGCCGCCACGCGGGGCCGGGAGGAGCCGAAGCCCGCGCCGCTCGTGCCGGCGACGGTGACGGTGACGGTGAGCGTGCCCGTGGCGATCCCGCCTCCGCCCGCCACGAGCCTCCCGCCGTCGTCCGAGCCCGCTGCCTCGGCGAAGCCGGCGGCGCTCCCCAGCGCGGCTCCGAAGCCGGCCCTCTCCCCGAAGCCGTCCGCCGCGCCCGCTCCGAGGCCGGCGCCGGCGCCGGCGCCCTCCTCGATCTCGCGAGAGTTCAATTGAGGTCGCGCGCGGCGGCGATCGCGTTCGGCCTGCTCCTCGTGGTCGCGCCCGCGGCGCGCGCCGGCGACGACGCGGCGAAGACCGAGGCGCGTGCCTTCTTCGAGTCCGGCGTCGCCCACTTCGATCGCAGCGAGTGGAGCGCGGCGCTCGCGGACTTCCTGCGCTCGCGCGCCGTCTTCCCCACGCGCTCGGCAACGAAGAACGCGGCCGTGTGCCTCCGGCGCGAGGGTCGCTTCGACGAGGCGCTCGAGATGTACGAGGCGCTCCTCCGCGAGTTCAAGGATCTGTCGCCCGCGGATCGCACGTTCGCGCAGACCGAGATCGAGGCGCTGCGTGGCTCGGTCGGCGCGATCGACATCGCCGGCTCCGAGCCGGGCGCCTCGATCGTGATCGACGGCCGGGAGCGCGGAGAATATCCGCCGCCGGCCTCGCTCCGCGTCGCGGCGGGCTCGCACGTGGTCCGCCTCTACAAGGAGGGCTTCTCGCCGTTCGAGCGACGCATCGACGTGGCCGGTCGCCAGAGCGTCGTCGTCGATGCCAGGCTCCAGGCGCTCACGCGCGCGGGACGTCTCGCGGTGACGGAGACGAGCGGTCAGCCGCTCGACGTCGTCGTCGACAACGTGGTCGTGGGCAAGACGCCATGGGAGGGCACCGTCGCGGCCGGCGTGCACACCGTCCTCCTCCGCGGGGCGAACGAGCTCGGGACCCAGCCCGCTACCGCCGACGTGAAGCTCGGCGAGAAGACGAACCTCTCGCTCGCCGCCGAGGCGCTCGGCTCGAGCCTGCGCCTCGTGCCGGTCCCCGCCGGCGCGACCGTCTCCATCGACTCCGTCGTCGTCGGCCAGGGCGTGTGGGAAGGGAAGCTCCGCGCGGGCGCGCATCGCCTCGAGGTCGCCGCGGAGGGCTTCCTTCCGTCGCGCACGAGCGCCACGCTCGCGAAGGGCGAGCGCTCGCAGCTGACGGTCACGCTCGAGCGCGATCAGAGCTCGCCGCTCTGGAAGCGCACCCATCCCGCGCGCGTCTTCTTCGGGGGCGAGCTCGGCCTCGCGCTCGGCGCGGTCTACGGCGGCGACGTGCGTGACGCGTGCCAGGGCTCTTGCTCGCCGGGGCTGCCGGTGGGCCTCTCCGTGACCGCCCGCGGCGGCTACGAGTTCTCGAGCGGCATCATGCTCGGCGTCGACGTCGGCTACGTCGCGCTGGCGGGCCTCGTCGAGAAGCGGCCGGCGCAGCTCCTTCCGTTCGGGCTCGCGGCGAACCAGGGCACGGCCGACGACGACCTCGGTCTCCGGGGGTTCCGCTTCGGCCCGCACGCCGGTTATCGGCTGCCGATCGGCGAGCGCCTCTACACGACGTTGCGGCTCGGCGCGGGCCTCTTCCTAGGCTCCGCCGTCGACGTGCGGAAGGGCCGGTTCACCACCTCCGGCGGCACCGCCTACGACACGGACCTCTCGGAGTCGGTGCCCACGCAATACGTGTATGTTGCACCCGAAGCGCGGTTCGGCGGCGTCCTCGCGGGCCACTTCGACGTCGGGCTCGGGGTCTCTGCATACATGCTCTTCTCCCTGAACCAGCCCCAGTGGCGGAACGAGCACACCGCTCTGGCGGGGCTCCCGACCGCGACGACCGCGGCCCAAAGCGACGGATTCGCGAATTTCCCGAGGGAAACGACGGCCGGCTCGTTCGTCCTGGCCATCGTTCCGGGGCTCGACGTTCGCTACGCCTTCTGAAATACTGCGGCGCCATGAGCACGAATGTCGTCGTCGAGACGGACCTGGGTGACATCGAGATCGAGCTTGCTGACGACAAGGCGCCGAAGTCGGTCGCCAACTTCCTGCAGTACGTGGAGAGTGGTCACTATGCCGGCACCGTCTTCCACCGCGTGATCCCGGGCTTCATGGCCCAGGGCGGCGGCTACGACGGCGAGATGCAGAAGAAGCCGGTGAAGGACCCGGTCGAGAACGAGGGCGACAACGGCCTCAAGAACGAGCGGGGCACGGTCGCGATGGCTCGCACGTCGGAGCCGCACTCCGCGACCGCGCAGTTCTTCATCAACGTGAAGGACAACGCGTTCCTCGACCACACGGCGAAGGACGGCTCGGGCTGGGGCTACGCCGTCTTCGGCAAGGTCACCTCCGGCATGGATGTCGTCGACAAGATCGTCAACGTGAAGACCGGCCCCAAGGGCCCGTTCACGAAGGACGCGCCGCAAGAGAACATCACCATCAAGGGCGTGAAGAAGAAGTAGCTCGATGCGGCCGCCGGCGAAGACCGCGCGTCGAATCGCGCTCGGTCTCTCGATCACGGCGGTCCTCGTGTCTCTCGTGTGCGGCTTCTTCGCGCGTCAGGCCTACGCCCTCCGCGCGGAAGATCCCGAGCACCTGATGGGACCAGTGCTCTGGTTCCTCGTTCTCCTCCTCGTGGCGCTCCTGCTCCGCATGGGCGCCGCGGTGTGCGAGCTCGTCTGGCTCGCGCGGACGTGGTCGAACTTGCCCATCGAGCTCCGGAAGATCGGCCCGATGGACAAGGTGGAGCCGATCCTCCTCGTCAGCATGACGCTCGTGCCGGGGATCGCGTGGATCTGGAAGCTCGGCGTCATCGACTCGGTGACGAAGGGCTTCGAGGCCATTCGCGCCCGGGTCCCTTACGATGCGCCGGTGCCGCGCACGCTCGGCATGGCCGCCGTCATCGTCGGCTGGGTGCCGGGCCTAAACGTGTACCTTGCGCCGTTCCTGTGGGAAGTGTTCGCGATCCGCATCGACCGATGCGTCGATCTCATCCTCGAGCGTAGCCACCCGGTAGCGAACGGGAGTCGCTGACTCCGTCGCGAGCGCGGGCGCCACGCGCACGCCCGAGCCCGCGGCGCCCCAGCGCGCCCAGAGGATCGGGAGCAGGTGGAGGAGCATCATCGGCATCGTGAGGAGCGCGAGCGCGAAGCCCACGTCGCCCCGCATGATGCCCGCGATGAGGAGCAGGACCGCCGACGTGGCCGTGCCGAGGAGGATGCCCCAGGCGCGCATGCGCGCGACCGCGGTCGATACCGCGAGCAGGGTGACCGTGAGCAGCGAGAAGCCGATCGCGGAGGCGCTGAAGATCCCGCGTTCGCGCATCAGCTCGAGGCCGATGCCGCCGGTCAGGAAGGCGGTGGCGGCGGTCGCGGTGGAGCCGGCGAGGAGCGTCGTCCGGAAGCGGACCGGATTGAACCGAGCGCGCGCCTCCTTCGTGTGGAGCTGTGGGCGGGAGAGGACGAGCGCGCTCGCGGTCGCCGCGAAGAGAGCGGCCACCGGCCAGTCGAAATGATGACCTCGCGAAGCTTCGATCGCGATCACGAGCCCGGTCGGCGCCGCCATGACCCACGCCATGCCGCGCGAGAGCGTCTGCAGCGCGACGCCCTTCGCCGTGATGCCGAGCCCTCCCGCGGCGAGCATCGCGGCCCAGGCGATCCCGATCCATTCGATGCGGAACGCGTGAACCGACTCGGCCGCGATGACGGCCGAGGCTCCCAGCATCGAGGCGAGGGCCGCGCCGCGGCGGGGGAGCGAGAGTCCGTCTTCGACTGCGGTCGGCACTCCTCGTCCGACGCGCCAGCCCGGATGGATGTTCCGTTTTTCGAGTCTTAAAGTGCGATTTGGCCGACGGCTGGGATTGGCGACTGGACGGAAAAGGAGTACATGCGCCCACACGATGGCGATGGCGTCTGCTCTTCCCGCACCGACGAAGCCGCTCCTCCGCGGAGTTTCCCATCAGATTTCGTTCTTTTGCGCGATCGCCGCGACGGCCGTGCTGGCCCTCCGCGCGCCGGTGGGGGCGGGCTTCCCGGCCGTGGTCTTCGGGCTGACGCTCATCAACCTGTTCGGGACCAGTGCGCTCTACCACCGGGTGGACTGGTCGGTCCCCGCCCGCAAGCGCATGCGCCGGCTGGACCACGCCGCGATCTTCCTCCTCATCGCGGGCGGGTACACGCCGCTCTTCGCGCTCATCCCCTCGAGCGCGG
Source organism: Labilithrix sp. (assembly GCA_046351255.1). Lineage (GTDB taxonomy): Bacteria > Myxococcota_A > Polyangia > Polyangiales > Polyangiaceae > Labilithrix. The sequence continues at coordinate 203,196 of JAXLYU010000012.1, read as the reverse complement.
GCGGGCACAACGCGCTCATCGCGATCTGGGCCGGATCGCTCCTCGGCGTCCTCAAGTCCCTCGTCTGGCCGGACGCGCCGAAGTGGATGACGGCGCTCCTCTGCGTCGGCCTCGGCTGGACCGTCATCGGTCAGGTCATCGATCGCTCGGCCGTCGTCGGCTCGGTCTCCGTGTGGCTCCTCGTCGCGAGCGGCGTCATCTACAGCCTCGGCGCGGTGGTCTACGCGCTGAAGCGCCCGGACCCGCTGCCGCGCGTCTTCGGGTACCACGAGGTCTTCCACCTGCTCGTCGTCATCGCGAGCGTGTGCCTCTACGCCCACGTCACGACCGTCCTCGCCGCGGTCCGCTAGAGACGCGCGCTCAGAACGGCGGCTTGCCCGAGAGGTCGCCCGCCTTGCAGTAGCAGACGGACACCTTGAGCGAGTCGACCGTCGCCGTGACGGGCGCGCTCGAGATCCCCGACAGACGCTTCGCCGCGATACGCGCGCCGAAGGTGGGCTTTCGGACGTCGGCGGGGTTGAGGTTCGTGCCCCACGTATCGATCGCCTGACCGTAGTGGTGCGTGCCGATCTGGAGGCGCGGCCAGCTCGCGAGGCCGCTCGGGTTCTTCTTGTTCTCGAGGATCTTCTTGCGGACCCTGTCCTGCTGGCCGTCGATGATGACCTCGATGAGCGCGTCGCCCGCGCCGCCGTCGTCGGACTGGCGCGTGAGCTCGACCTGGATGCCCCACGTCTCGCGCTCGTCGGTGATGGCGCTGAAGTCGAAGCCGGTGACGCTGAGGTACTCCGACTCCTCGCCCTCCGCGAGCGTGACCGTCGCGAGCTCTGCGTCCTGCTGGAGGCCGCCCCCGGGGTTCGTCCACGCGTTCTGCTTGCCCGTCACGTCTGCGCGCTTCAGCGACTCGATCTTTCCGGCCTTCTGGTACGGCGTGCACCAGATGATGCACTTGCCGTCGCTCGACAGCGTGCCGCCGTCGGGGACGCTCACGTTGCTGCCACCTTCACCGCTGCTGTTGCCGCTCGAGCCCGTGTTGCCCGAGGTCGTACCGCTCGACGAAGAGCTCGATGTGGCCGGCGTCTCGTCGCTGCTGCAGGCGAGAAAGCAGAGGGTTCCGCCAGCGGCGGCGGCGATGGCGAAGAATGCGAGAGCGCGCATCCTCCGAGAGTACCACCTCGTCCGGCGCTACGCCTTTTGCTGAAGGTCGCGACGCATGCGGAGTCCATCGCGCAGCGTCCACGCACCGCCACCGAAGAAAATCAGAAGCGCGACGGCCGCGATCGGCGGCGGATTGCCATGAGCAACGAGGGCGATGATTAATGCAACACCCAGCACGATGGAGAGCGAGCCCGTCACGATGCGCTTGATGCACACCATCTTCATGAACGCGCGATCGACCGTCGGCATGGATCGCCGATTACCACGGCCGCGGCGCTAGCGCGAATGCTCCGGATCAGCGGGACCGGCGGGAGCTCTCGACGAACGCGACCGCCATGTTGGCAGCGTTCTTCGCGATGTCGTCGCGTTCGAGCTCGATGCCGCTCCACTCCGGGCCGACCGTGGCCGCGTGATGCGCGATGGCGATCGCGGAGAGGACGGCGAAGCCCACGTCGTGTGTCTCGGGCGGGTGGGGGAGCCCGTTCAGGAGGCGCGTCAGGCGGATCGTGAGGTGCGTGCCGATGCGACGGAGCTCGTCGACGAGCTGGCGCTCGGTGGAGACGAAGATGGCGCGGATCAGCGCGGCGCGGCCGAGCATCAGCTCGACGACGCTGCGGATGGCGTGCTCGATCGCGATCGAGCCACCCTCGACGCCGTCCCATCGCGCCGGGCGCGTGGCCTCGTCGATCGCGTTCATCGCCTGCTCGGAGAAGCGCTCCACGAGCGCGACGAGGAGCGCGCGCATGTCGGCGAAGTGCGCGTGGAAGACATCGACGGAGACGCCCGCGAACGAGGAGACCTCGCGGATGGTGGTGTGGTTGTAGCCGCGGTCGGCGATGACCGCCTCGGCCGCGTCCATGATGAGGAGGCGGGGCCCGAGCGACGAGAGGGCAGGGACCTCGACGGTGGCCGCCAGATCGTCGAGGCTGCGCGCCGTGGTGGGCGGCGCGGGCGGGACCCTCGAGGAGGGGACCGAGAGGTCCGCGAGCTCGCCCGTGCCGCGGGCGGCGTTGATGAGATCCGACACGGATAGCGCCTTCACCTCCACCGTCATCGACGAGGAGGGGCGGTCGGCGGGCGTGACGTCCCGCGTGAGGTCCGGCGTCGACGCCCGCTTTTTCTCGCGCGCCTTGGCCTTCCGGCTTGCCATCGACGGCCATCGTACTACCGAGTAAGGGGTGAAGCGCGCGGGGAAATTCTGGCGGTTCGGCGTCCTGGCCATGCTGCTTGCCGGCACCGCGCTGGCGCAGGATCCCGAGGCCGCGCCGGCCAACTGCAAAGCACAGGTCGTGAACGCGCTGGCGAAGCTCGGCCCTGCCTTCGTGGGCAAGACGCGGAAGGTCGCGGCCAAGCAGCCCGGCTCCATCGAGGCCGCCATCTGGGGCTACGCCCCGCCGAAGTACCACGACGTGAACGAGGGCACGCTGCCGTCGCCGAAGACGGGCTCGCCGAAGTGCGCGTCCGAGATGGCGCTCGTCTCCAACATGTTCTGCATCGACAAGTGGGAGGGCACGATCGCGCTCCGCGCCGCCGACGGCACGGAGACGCCGTGGTCGCCGTACCAGTCGCCGCCGAGCGACACCTCGACGACGAAGGTCGTGGCGAAGAGCGCGTCCGGGGTCGTACCACAAGGCTACATCAGCGCGCGTCAGGCGGAGACCGCGTGCAAGAACGCGGGCAAGCGCCTCTGCCAGCCGGTGGAGTGGCGCGCCGCGTGCGGCGGGAGCCAGGGCACCGCGTTTCCATACGGACCGACGCGCGTGGCCGGCAAGTGCCACGACTCGGGCAAGAGCCCGATGGTCGCCTTCCACTCGGCCACGATGAACCGCGGATGGGGTCAGGAGGAGCTCAACGATCCCCGCAACAACCAGCTCGAGGGCGGCCTCGCGAAGACGGGCGCGTACGCGGACTGCGTGACGGACCAGGGCGTCTTCGACATGGTCGGCAACCTCAGCGAGTGGACCGCCGACCCGAACGGCACGTTCCAGGGCGGCCTCTGGCTCGACACGTCCCAACACGGCGAGGGCTGCGCGTACCGCACGATCTCGCACGAGTACGGCTACCACGACTACTCGACCGGCTTCCGCTGCTGCGCCGACGCGGCCGGCGAGTAGCGAGTCAACGCGCGTCGAGGGCGCGCTGGAACGCGCGGAAGCGGCGCGTGATGAAGAGCTTCTCCTTCTCCTCGCGCGGCAAGCGCTTCACGGCGAGCTCGAGGCGGAGGGCGTCGCCGTGCGAGAGGCACTTGCGCACCGCCTCGATGACGAGCGGACCACGACCGCGCGTGTAACGAGCGCCCTTGCCGGCGTCGTGCTTCGCGATCCGCTCCGCGACGTCTCGGGCGATGCCGCAGTACAGCGATCCGTCACGGCAACGTGCAATGTACACGTACCAGGGATCCGCCGCGGGCATGGCCAGCGAGGTTACGCGGTCGAATCACGGCTTGTCTTCGCAGATCTGGAAGCACGCCGCCGAGTCACCGCCGCCGCTCGCCGCGCCGCCGCCGAGGCCCGCGCCGAGATCGCCGAGGTCACACTTCGCCTGGAAGAGGCAGATGCCGCATTCGAAGCTCGGGAGACCCTTGCCGCCGCAGAGGTTGTCTCCGCACGCATCGGCGCACTTGCTGCCCGCGCCGCACGCGCAGTCGCTCGCCGCCTTCGTCGTCGCGGGCGAGGCCTTCTCCGCGCAGCACTTCGTGCACTCGGCCGCAGTCTTGGCCGCGTTCGGATCGCACGCCGCCGTGTTCGCCGAGGTCGTCACGACCGGGGGCGTGTTCGGCTGGCTCGTGCTCGACTTCGCGGGGGCGGGGTCCGTCTTGTCCGTCGTCGAGGTCTTGTCCTCGTCGTCCTCGTCATCGCCCGCGATCGTCCCGCGCTCCGGCAGGGCGCTCTTCCCCTCCAGCGTCGACGGCGAGTCACCGCACGCGATCGTCAGAGCGCCGAGCGTCGAGAGAAGCGAGAGGAGGAGGACGGTGCGGTTCACGGGACGGTGTAGGTGCAACGGTCGTACCGCATGGGGTGATTGAATGATTCCGGGTGTTTCTGGATGTAGGTAGGTGTGATCTGGACTAAACCCCGTGGAATGTTTCGACCGTCGGCGCTCGTCCTCGGAACCTTCACTTTTACACTCGCGTGCGGGGCGGCGCGGTCGGCGCCACCCCCGCAGACCGCGACCACGGCCGGCGAGGCGGCGGGCTCGCCCGTCCCGGCGGACGACGTGCTCGTGAAGGGCCCCGTCGACTCCGACGCCGACTACGCCCGCGCCATCCGTGAGCACTACACGAAGTACGAGCACCGCATCCCGATGCGCGACGGCGCGCGGCTCTTCACTGCCGTCTACGTCCCGAAGGACACGAAGCACGTCTATCCGATCATGATGACGCGCACGCCGTACAGCGTCGGCCCCTACGGCGTGGACGCGTATCCCGACGCGAAGAACGCCCGCGTGTTGCGTCGCTTCGCGCCTTCCGGGCAGATGCTCAAGGAGGGCTACGTCTTCGTCCACCAGGACGTGCGCGGCCGGATGATGAGCGAGGGCACGTTCGTCGACGTGCGGCCGCATCGTACGAGCAACGGCGCGAAGGACGTCGACGAGAGCACGGACGCGTACGACACGATCGACTGGCTCGTGAAGAACGTGCCGAACAACGGACGCGTGGGCGTCTGGGGGATCTCGTATCCCGGCTTCTACGCCGCGCAGGCTGTCGTCGACGCGCATCCCGCGCTGAAGGCGGCCTCGCCGCAGGCACCCGTGACGGAGTGGTTCATCGGCGACGACTTTCATCACAACGGCGCGACGTTCCTCGCCGCCGCCTTCGACTTCTACGCGTCGTTCGGGAAGGAGCGGCCGGCGCCGACGAAGAAAGGCAAGTGGGAGAACCTCCACGAGTCCGAGGACGTCTACGACTTCTTCCTCGCGATGGGCCCGATCGCGAACGCCAACGCGAAGTGGCTCGAGGGCAAGATCGGCTTCTGGAACGACGTCCTCGCGCATCCGAACCGCGATGCGTGGTGGCAAGCGCGCGATCCGCGGCCGTTCTACAAGGACTCGAAGCCGGCCGTGATGACGGTGGGTGGCTGGTACGACGCGGAGGATCTGTGGGGCGCGCTCGAGACGTACCGCTCGTTCGAGAAGAGCGCGAAGAACGAGAACGTCCTCGTGATGGGGCCGTGGGGTCACGGCGGCTGGAGCCGTCACGACGGCGATCGGCTCGGCGACATCACGTTCGGCGCGAAGACCTCGGTCTGGTACCGCGAGAACGTCGAGGCCCCGTTCTTCGCGCGGCACCTCAAGGGCAAGAAGGCTTCGTCGAGCCCGGAGGCCTGGATCTTCGAGCGTGGCACGAACACGTGGCGCTCGTACGGCAAGTGGCCGCCGGCCGACGCGAGGCCGGTCACGCTGAACCTCTCCGCGAACGGCAAGCTCGGCACCGCGGTCGGGAGCGGCGATCCGGACGAGTTCGTCAGCGACCCGCGGAAGCCCGTCCCCTACCGCGCGAAGTCGAGCGACCAGATCGACGGCGACTACATGACGGAGGACCAGCGCTTCGCGTCACGCCGTCCGGACGTGCTCACGTACCAGACCGACGTGCTCGGCGGCGACGTGACGCCGGCCGGGCCCATCGAGGCCAGCGTGTACTTTGCCACCACCGGCACGGACGCGGACGTGGTGGTGAAGGTCATCGACGTCTGGCCCGCGGACGCGCCGCCGTCGGAGACGAACGTGCCGATGGGCGGCTACCAGGAGCTCGTGCGCGCGGAGATCATGCGCGGGCGCTTCCGCAACAGCTTCGAGAGGCCGGAGCCGTTCGCCCCGAACCAGCCCGCCCTCGTGAAGATCGCGCTCCCCGACGTGAGCCACACCTTCCGCGCGGGGCATCGCTTCATGGTTCACATCCAGAGCTCGTGGTTCCCGCTCGCGGATCGCAACCCGCAGACCTTCGTCGACATCGGGAAGGCGACGGAGGCCGACTTCAAGCTCGCGACCCACCGCGTGTTCCACGCCGGCGCGCAGAGCTCGAGCCTCAAGGTGCTGGTCTCGAAGGGCGCGTTCTAGTGCGAGGCCACGAACCGGATCACGACGTCGCGGCGCTCGAGGTGCGCCTCGCAGAAGTCGAGCAGGACCTCGCCCTCCTCCTCCACGTTGATGATGAGCGAGCGCGCCGTCTCCTCGCCCGAGCAGAACACGTCCGCGTTGGCGGTCGCGACGATCTTGCCCTTGCTCGGGACCTTCACCACCGCGTCGTGCTCGTTCATCGAGGTCGTCGCGCCGATGCTGATCACGCTGTCGGCCGCGACCGGATCCACGGGCGAGAGAGGCACCTCGCCGATCATGGCGTACTCGGCGCGCGCGACGGCTGCGGTCGTGACGAGGACGGCGGCGGCGGCAAGCGGGGTGATGCGGAGCATGGCGGAGAGAAAGTGCAACCTCGGGTCCATTCCGACGAGCGCCCAAGTGCGCGGAACCACGTGACACACTCGTGCCACGGACGCCGATACACCCGATACACCCTGCGATACAGAGACAGCATTTTCATAGTGCCGCGTCTCGGGGCCAGGGTGGCACGGGGCGCTACAGGTCGGTCTGGACGCTGCGGTCGCACATCTTCCCGGAGAGGCGGTTGCCCGTCTGGCCGAGCTCGAGGGGGCAGGTCTGGCGGTAGGCCAGCGGCGGATCGTAGACCGTGCCGTCGATCGTCATCGAGTCGGACTTCATGAGCACGGCGGACGTCGACGACGGCTGCACCGCGAGCGTGCCCTTCTGCGAGAGCGTGCCCGTCAGCGTGATCTCGTAGTTGTCCTTCGCGTCGTCGTCCTTCTCGAGGTACTTGCACTCTGCAAGGACGTAAGTGATGTCCACCTCGGTCGCGCCCTGGATCGCGTTCGACGAGGCGCTGCCGGTGACGCGTGCCGTGCCGCCGAGCGGGCAGGTGGTCGCGAGGTCGTACGTCCCGACGGGTTTGCCCTGGAACGTGAGGTTGAACGCGAGCTTCACCGTCTCGCGTACCGCCTTGACGGCGATGCCGTCCTTGCACTCGTCGTCGCACGGCGGAGGCTCGGGCGCGGGCGTCACGGCGTTGCCGCCGCTGCACGACACGGCGAGGAGAAGCGTCAGTATCTCGGCTGCTCGACGAACCATCAGAATCCACCTTCGGCCCCGATGCTCGGGATCGTAACGGGTCCAATTTCCTGTGCCGTACATCCCGAGAGGGTGCACGTGGTCGAGACCTGCTCCTTGTGCAGCGTCACGTTCATCCACTCCGCCACGAACGAGATCCACCACGTCTTGCCGAAGTTCCATCGCTTCTCGAGGCGGAGGTCGATGCGATAGAACGGGTCGAGACGCGTGGAGTCGCTCGTGGGATCGGGCGCCTTCGGCAGGCCGGTGTAGAACGTGAAGCGCGAGCCCGCGCGCCAGTTGCGCCCGAGATCGAACGCGAGCGCGGTGTTGAGCACGTGCGTGCGGTCGAAGCTCGCGATGTACGTGCGGCCGTCGAACGTGCGCGTGGAGCGCGAGAGCGTGTACGAGAGGAAGCCGCCGATGCGGTCCGTGAGCTTCTTCTTCACGAAGAGCTCGAGGCCATACGCTTCGCCCTTCGTGCGCACCTCGAAGGCGTTCGCGGTGCGCTGCGCCCCGGCGCTGTCGGCGCCCTGACCACCGCCGCCGCTGCGATCGGGACCGATGCGGCCGGGGATGAAGCGCGGCACGCCGCACGTGTTGCCGCCGCCTCCGCCCCCGACGGTGCCGCGATCGCCGGCGATCGAGTCGGTGGGGAACGTGCCCGGCGCGCAGCCGCTGACCTCGGGCGGTCGAACGCCGAGCGGGTCGCTCATGTTGTCGAACGCGTTGTGATAGAGCGTCAGCGTCGCCGTCACCGACTTGAGGAGGTCGACCTCGACGCCGCCGCTCTCCTGGTACGCCGTCTGGAGACCGCCGCGCAGGCCCCCCGGCTGAAAGCCCGGCACGGGCACGACGAACGAGGGCGGCTGATGTGCGATGCCGAGCGCGGCGAGGGCGCGCACGTTCTTCGTGAGCTCCGTCTTCGTGGCGAGGCGCGGATCGATCGCCATCGCGGTCGCGCCTTGCGACGTGTAGAGGTCCGAGCGAATGCCGGGCGTCACCTCGAAGCCCTTCGCCACGCCGATGACGGCGTCGGCGCGGGCGCCGAACGCGAGGTCCGTGCGGGACGGGAAGAAGTTCGCGACGCGCGCGACGGACGGCGAGAGCGTGCCCTGGACGACCTGGATGTCGTAGTTGTCGAGCTGGAGGTCGGTGCCCGCACGGAAGAGGAGGTCGGGCGAGACGGCGTACGTGAGCTCGGAGCGAGCGCCGAGCAGGCGGTCGCGGACGAAGCGATCCTCCTGCGCGCGCGAGCGGTCGAAGCCGGTGGTGACGGCCATGCGGAAGTTGCCGCGGTCACCGAGCTTGTGGTCGTAGCGCGTGTCGATCCGGTGGAACTCGGTGCCGAAGAGCGTGATGTCCTGCGTCGCGGTGCGCTGGCCGAGGTAGTCGTACGAGCCGAAGACGAAGGTGCTGATCGTGTCGTCGGGCGTGAGTTTGTAAGATGCACGCAGCTGGTAGTCCCAGTAGTCGAGCAGGGTGTCGGACGCGATCTGCGTGAGCAGGAACGCCGTGTACGAGTAGCGACCGCCGAGGAGGATCGAGCCGCGCTTGTCCTTCGTCTCGCGGTTCGTCCCCGGAAGGTCCCAGGGCGTCTCGACGAGCGCGCCGGCGTCGAAGAGGCGCACGTTGAACTCGCCGTGAGGATGATCGAGCGGCGGCGCGGTCTCGCCAGCTACGATGCCGCCCGAGAAGCGGCCGAAGCGTGCGGGGTAGCCGCCGGGATAGAGGTCGACGCGATTGACGAGCCCCGGGTGAACGACGCTCGGCCCGACGCCGACGTGGAACAGGAGCGGGATGCGGACGCCGTCGAGGTAGTAGCCGACGTTGCCCGGCGGCGCGCCACGCACGAAAAAGAAGGGCAGGCCGGAGACGATGGGCGTGACGCCCGGCATGATCTCGACGGCGCGGAACGGATCGCCGAACGCGCCCGGGATCTGACGCACTTCCTGGCGCGAGAGCGTGACGGTGCGGCCGGGCTCGCGCTCGCCGCGGACCTTGACCTCTTCGATCACCTCCGCCGCCGGAGTGAGCTTCGGGCGGGCGGGGGCGGCCGGCGCGACGGGCGGCGGCGCGACCGGCTCGGGCGGCGCCTCGGTGACGACGGGCGCCTTGAACGAGACCTCGATCTTGATCCGCGCAGGGACGGGCTTGCCGTTCCTCGTGGCGGGCTCGAACCTCCACTGCTTCACCGTCGCGACGGCGGCGCTCGCGAAGGGCTCCTCCGGGTCCTCCGGCGCGACGTCGCCGACGAAGCCCTCGGCGTTCACGAGCACGACCACGATGACCGTCTTGTCGCCCTTCGCGCCCGAGGGATAGTCGACCTCGGGCTCCGAGACGAGCTTCGGCGGCTCGATCGCCTGCGCGAACGCGGGCGCGGCGACGGAGCTCGCGAGAATGAAGAGAAGAGCGACGACGAAGCGACGCAACGACCGGAAGTCTTACGCAGCTTGCGTGAATCCACACGTCGTTCGTACGAGCGGCGTGCGATTTGTCCCGATCGGCGTCGCGAATCTCGACAGTGTTTCGTGATGGTTTAGGGGACAAGGACGAGCTTGCCCTTGACCTCGCGTCGCTCCATCCGTTCGAGCGCAGACTTCGCATCCGCGAAGGGAAACACGCCGTCGACATGCGGGCTCAGCTTGCCCTGCTCGATCCACTCGAAGATGCGCGCGCCGTTCGCGCGGTTCCGCGCCGGATCGCGCATCGCGAACGAGCCCCAGAAGATGCCGCAGATCTGGCAGCCCTTGAGAAGCGCGAGGTTCAGCGGGATCTTCGGGATCTCGCCGGCCGCGAAGCCGACCACGAGGAAGCGTCCCTCCCACGCGATCGAGCGGAGCGCGGCCTCGGAGAACGCGCCGCCGACGGGGTCGTAGACGACGTCCGCGCCGTTGCCGTTCGTGAGCTCCTTCGCGCGGGCCTTCAGGTCTTCCTTCGCGTAGTTGATCCCCGCGTCGGCGCCGTGCTCCTTGCAGAACGCGACCTTCTCGTCGGTCGACGCGCAGGCGATGACCTTTCCGCCGAGCGCCTTGCCGAGCTCCACCGCCGCGATGCCGACGCCGCCCGCGGCGCCGAGGACGAGGAGCGTCTCCCCCGGCTTCATCGCCGCGCGATCGACGAGCGCATGGTACGTCGTGGCATACGTGAGGAGCGTCGCGGCTGCGGTCTCGAAGGAGATCGCCTCGGGGACCTTCACGCACGCGAGCTCGGGGACGACGATGCGCTCCGCGAACGTGCCGTGAATCATCCAGGTCGCGACGCGATCACCCGGCTTGACGGAGGTGACCCCATCGCCGACCGCCTTCACCACGCCTGCCGCCTCGCCGCCGAGGATGAACGGCGGCTCGGGGCGGAACTGGTACTTGCCGTACGACAGCAGGACGTCGGGGAAGTTCAGGCCTGCCGCTCTCACGTCGATCAGGACCTCGCCCGCGCCGGGCGTGGGCTCGGGCAGCTCATCGACGACGAGCGACGAAGGTCCAGCAGGCGAATGGCTTCGAACGGCGCGCATGCGGAGGGGATAGCATGAGGTGCGCGTCCGCGGACGCGGGCGTCACGGAGCCGCATCGCTCCGGCGTCGCGGGCCGCCGAAGGCGCGCTGACGATTTTTGCGGAACCGCCCCGCGGGCGGTACGTAGATAGAGCCATGAAGCTCGCGGGTGCGGTGGTTTTTACGGCGGTCCTGGCGGTGGCGGGTTGCAGCAAGGCGACGAGCACGGAGGTGAAGCCGGACTCGACGACCACGACGACCAGCTCCCCCCAGCGACAAAAGAACATCGGAACGGATCCGGGTGGCGTCGGGGCGGGCACGCCGCTCGCGCCGAAGCCGGGGCACGAGCTCGCCGCGTTCGCGGCGGGTTGCTTCTGGGGCGTCGAGGACAACTTCCGCCAGGTGCCGGGCGTGACCGCCACCGCCGTCGGCTACACCGGTGGCAAGACGCAGAGCCCGACGTACGAGACGGTCTGCTCCCACACGACCGGTCACGCGGAGACGGTGCTCGTCGAGTACGACCCGACGAAGGTGACGTACGAGGCCCTCGTGCGCGTCTTCTTCTTGAACCACGACCCGACCACGAAGAACCGGCAGGGGCCCGACGTGGGCGATCAGTACCGGAGCGCGATCTTCACGTTCGACGACAAGCAGGCGGCGATCGCCGAGTCCGCCGCGAAGCTCGAGTCGCAGCGCCTCGGGAAGGAGGTCACCACCGAGATCTCCAAGCTTGGCCAGTTCTGGAAGGCGGAGGAGTACCACCAGCAATACGACGAGAAGACGGGCACGCACTCCTGCCCGATGCCGCGCGGCGTGAAGCACGGCACCTGAGCTCTCGAGCGCGCTCCTGGGCTCTCTCCACAGGCTGCTCACAGCGCGTTCACAGGCTCTGCACGAGTAGTGCAGAGACGCGCGCGTGACGCCTTCGAGCGCAACCGTTCACGCGCATCGGCCGACGCGTCGACATGCAGGCCGTCGACCTTTTCGTGCTATCCACCTCCACCGCGCGGATGGAGCTGTCGATCGATTCCGTTCTCCGCGAGCGCTTCGGGCTCGAGTCGTTCCGGCCCTGGCAGCGCGAGGCGATCGAGGCGGTGCTCGTCGAGCCCGGGCGCGCGCTCGTCGTCGCGCCCACCGGTGGCGGCAAGTCGCTCACGTATCAGCTCCCGGCCGCGGTGCTCGCCGCGCGAGGCGAGGGCCTCACGCTCGTCGTCTCGCCGCTCGTCGCCTTGATGGAGGATCAGGTCCGCGGGCTCACCGCGCGCGGCATCAAGGCGACGTTCCTCGCGTCGACGCTCGAGATGAGCGAGCGCCGCGCGCGCGAAGACGCGATGCTGCGCGGCGAGTACGAGCTCGTCTACGTCGCGCCCGAGCGTCTGGCGGCGGGGGCGTTCGTCGAGCGCCTCGGGCGTTGCAAGATCGGGCTCGTCGCCATCGACGAGGCGCACTGCATCGCGCAGTGGGGCCACGACTTCCGGCCGGAGTATCTACAGATCGGCGCGCTCCTCGAGCGGCTGCGCCCGTCGCGCATCCTCGCCTGCACTGCCACCGCGACCCCCGCGGTGCGCAAGGAGATCCGCGAGCGCCTCGAGCTCGAGGACCGTTGCAAGGAGGTGCTGCGCGGGTTCGCTCGCCCGAACCTGCACCTCGCGGCGCAGCACGTCGACGGACCGCGCGAGGCGAAGGAGGCGCTCGAGCGCGCGCTCGACAAGGCGCTCGGCGATCGCCGTATGCCGCGCGGCGGCGCCATCGTCTACGCCGCCACGCGAAAGACGACCGAGCAGTACGCGGAGATGCTCTCCAAGCAGGGATGGACCGCGAGCGCGTACCACGCGGGCATGAGCGGCGACGAGCGCTCCAAGGTCGCCGCGCGCTTCGCGTCACGGAAGGTGCACATCGTCGTCGCGACGAACGCGTTCGGCATGGGCATCGACCGCGCCGACATCCGCGCCGTCGTCCACGTGCAGCCGCCCTCGTCGATCGAGGCCTACTACCAGGAGGTCGGTCGCGCCGGCCGTGACGGTGACGAGGCGCAGGGCCTCCTCCTGTGCAGCGGTCAGGACATCGGCCTCCGGCGCCGGCTCGTCACGAGCTCCGGCGACGGCGGGGAAGTGGACCCGGCGCTCGCCCAGCGCGCATGGGACCTCTTCCGCGATCTGCTCCGCTACCTCGACGCTCGCACGTGCCGTCACGACTTCGTGCTCCGCTACTTCGGCGACGAGAACGAGACCCTCGGCGGCTGCGGGCACTGTGACGTGTGCCTCGAGCTCGACGGCGAGGGCGCCTCGGCGGACGCGGAGCCGAACGAGGAGACGACGCTCGCGGTGAAGAAGGCGCTCTCCGCGGTGGCCCGCGCGCAGCGACGCGGCGGAATGATCGCGATCGCGGAGATGCTCCGCGGCACCGTCTCCGCGAAGACCGAGAAGATGGGCTTCACGAAGCTCTCGACGTTCGGGCTCATGAAAGACCGCTCTCCGGAGTGGATCCTCGCCTTCCTGCGGGCGCTCCTCGCCGCCGGCTGGATCGATCTCACGCCGACGGAGCATCCCGTGCCGTACCTCACGAAGGCGGGCACCGCCGTCATGATGGGCCAGCAGCCGGCGCGGATCGTCCTTCCGCCCGAGCCGCGCGCGCCGATGAGCCGCCGTCGCCCGCGCGGGGGAGGGACGACGCCCGCCCCGTCCATCGCGCTCGATGCGGCGAGCCAGTCGCTGTTCGAGAAGCTCCGCGTCCGCCGCGCGGAGATCGCGCGCGAGTCGAAGCTGCCCGCCTACGTCATCTGTCACGACCGAACCCTCGCCGACATGGCCTTCAAGAGGCCGCGCAACGTCGAGGGGCTCCTCGCGGTGCATGGCATGGGCCCGGCGCGCGTCGAGAACTACGGCGGGAAGTTCCTCGAGGTCCTCACCGAGGCCTGACCGGCGCCTCAGGGCGCGAGCGCGCAGCGATCCCCCGCGCACAGGTCGGCGCGGCCGTCGCCGTTCACGTCCGCGAGCGTGAAATCGCCGAGGCGCTCGGTGGACCAGAGCGACGCGCTCGCGAAGCCGTCTGCCGACGCGAGCGCGCAAGCGACGCCAGCAGCGTTCGCTTCGCAGCGGTCAGGACGGCCATCTCCGTTGAGGTCGCCCGTGTGCATCTGTCCAGCGGGGACCGTGGCCGGGCTCATCGCGCCGAAGCGAAGCACCGGCGGCGCGAAGACGAAGCCGCGGGCCACGAGCGCGGGCACGAGCACGCGCGCGACGTCGAGGGCGTAGCGCGAGCCGACGTCGCCGACGCGATCGTGAAGGAGGACGATGCCGCGCCGCGCCGCCTCGATCTGCGCGAGGTAGCGGCGCGCGATCACCTCGGGCTTCACGCGCGGCTCGTTCGGCTTGGGCCCGGGCTCGCACTCCGTCTTCGGCGAATCGGAGCGGCAATAGAGCGAGCTCTCCCAGTCCTTGGCGTCGAGGTCCCAGTGAATGGGGCCGACGAGGTCCGCGAGCTCCGGCTGATCGAATGCCACGCTCGACTCCGCCGTCCACCAGCCGCCGGGGGCGCGGAACATCTTCACGCGGTCGCCGGAGAGCGGAAGCGGCGCGAACTGATCGCGCGCGAGGTCCCGGGTGGCGTGGCCGAGGAGCACGTGATTGAGCGAATGGCTCCCGACCCGGTGCCCGAGCGCGACGAGCTCCGCGAGCACGGGCTCGTACGCGAAGCCGGTCGCGAGCTTCGTGCGCCCGTAGCCGGGCTCCTCGCTGAGGCCCTCGATCCACGCGCCGACGACGAAGAACGTCGCGCTCACCCGAGCGTCGCGCAAGAGGCGCGCGAGCTCGAGCGAGTGCACGTCCGGCCCGTCGTCCCACGTGAGGGCGATGACCCCGTCGGGAAAGTCGGTGCCTCGCAGCGGCGGGCGGGGAGGAGACACCGCGACCGCGGCGGAACGGAGCTCGGTCGGGAGCGAGCTCGGCGACGCGACCGGCGGCGACGCAGGACGCATCGCGAGCGCGAGCGTCGCGACCCCGAGCGAGACCAGCGCGATCGTCGCGTCTCGTCCCAGCGTCATCGGGCGGAGCATAGCAGCGAGGAGGTTCGAGGCACGGCGCCCGCCGCGAACTCCACTTCCATCGGACGAACGTTGTACCCTTCGAGGGCTTGGTTTATCGGCGTTTTCTTCGTCTTTTGGGGGGCCACACGGGGGCCGCCGTCGTGGCGATGGCCGGGGTCGTGGCGCTGCCTCGCGAGGCCGCCGCGCAGGGCTTCGCGCTGAACCGCTTCGAGCCCGCCGAGCGCGGCAGCCAGTGGTTCGTGCTCGATCACCTCGACCTCCGCGGGCACCTCCGACCCGCCGTCGGCCTCGGGCTCGATTACCAGTACCAGCCCATCGCCATCAAGCAGGGCGCGGACAAGGACGTGACGACCGCCGTCGTCGGGCACGTCGTCACCACGCACGCGGGCGCGAACGTCGTCCTCTGGAATCGCCTCCGGGTCGGCGCCTCGTTGCCCATCCTCTTCTATAACGAGGGCGAGCCCGGGCGCCTCCGCGGTCAGACCATCCAGGCGCCGGCCGACCGGCAGGGCGTCGGCGACCTGCGATTCGGCGCCGACGCCCGGCTCTTCGGCACCTCCGCGGGCCCGATCACGATGGCCTTCGGCGGCCGCTTCTGGGTCCCCACCGGATCGCCGGCCTCGTACACGGGCGACGGCTTCGTCCGCGGCGGGCCGCGGCTGTCGGCCGCGGGCAAGGTGGGCCTGCTCGTGTACGGCGCCAACATCGGCGCCATGTTCCGCGACCCGAAGTCGGGCGTCGTCGGCGAAGTGCCGATCGATCACGACCTCGTGTACGGCGTCTCGGCGGGCCTCTCGCTCGTGAACGGGCGCGTCACGGTGGGCCCCGAGCTCTACGGCTCCACCGTGCTCGGCAACGAGGCCTTCAAGACGCGCACCTCTCCGCTCGAAGCGATCCTCGGCGGGCACGGCGAGATCACGCACGGGCTCCGTGGCGGCATCGGGGTCGGCAAGGGCCTCGTCGCCGGCTTCGGCTCACCCGAGGTGCGCGTGCTCGCCTCGCTCGAATGGGCGATGCCGTACCGGGAGCCGGTGGTCGTCGCGCCGCCGCCGATCGCCGACAACGACGGCGACGGCATCGCCGACGAGGTCGATGCCTGCCCCGAGATCCCCGGGGTGAAGACGAGCGACAAGCGGACGAACGGCTGCGACGACCGCGACAAGGACTCCATCTTCGATCCGCTCGACGCGTGCCCCGACACGCCCGGCGTCCCGCACGAGACGCCCGCGAAGAACGGCTGCCCCGCCGACAAGGACGATGACGGCATCCTCGACGAGGTGGACGCCTGCATCGACGTGAAGGGCATCCCCTCCGACGATCCGAAGCTCCATGGCTGCCCCGATCCCGATCGCGACAAGGACGGGATCCCCAACGACCAGGACTCCTGCCCCGACAACGCCGGCCCGGCGCACAAGACCCCCGCGCGCAACGGCTGCCCCGTCGCGTTCATTCGCGGCCAGGAGATCCTCATCAAGGAGCAGGTGAACTTCCAGATCGGCAGCTACCTCCTCCTCGAGAACAAGGGCACCCTCGAGGTGCTCAACGCGGTGAAGGAGATCCTCACCGCGCATCCCGAGATCACGAAGCTTCGCGTCGAAGGCCACACCGACAATCGCGGCCAGGCGGCGTGGAACAAGAAGCTGAGTGATGCTCGCGCGATCTCCGTCGTGAACTGGCTCGTACGGAAGGGCGGCATCGACAAGAAACGGCTCACCAGTGTGGGTTGGGGTCAGGAACGCCCGCTCGACTCGAACGACTCAGACGAAGGACGCGCGATCAATCGACGGGTAGAGTTTCATATCGAGGGCGGAGCGCCCGAAGCCGCGCCAGCCGTCGAGCTGCCCGCGGACCCGCCGAAGCAGTGATCAGGAGCTCGTGATGCGTCGTCTCACTTCTTGCCTTGCGCTTGGGGCCATCGTCCTCACGTCTTTCCTCGCCCCCGCGCAGACCTTCCCCAATCCACCGACGTCTGCCGCGCCGTTCTGGATTCCCATGACGCGCGCCGGCGCGCCCGTCACCGACGCCGTGAACGCCAACGCCGACGCACGCGACATCGTGGGCGACGCGACCCACCCTGCCGCATTCCTCGCGTCGGACGCGAGCTTTCTCTATCTGCGCCTGCGCGTGAACGGCGACCCGGGCGCGGCCGAGGACCGTGGCTTCGGCTGTCTCATCGACACGAACGGCACCCTCACCAACTACGAGTTCCTCGCGTCGTACGACGGCAACGGCACCGATACGATCCGCTACCTCTCGAACACGACGGCGGGCACCGCGAACTCGACGAACAACGACGCGGAGACGCAGCTCGCCACGTTCCCGGCGACGACGCACGGCAAGATCACCGCGACCGGAGACGCGATCTTCTCCGCCAACGCCGACTTCTTCGTCGACCTCGCCGTCCCGTGGGCCACGATCCGGACCGGCGCGGTCACCTCGGCCACTCTGCTCCGCTTCGTCTGCGGGACCACCGCCGACGCGACGAGCGCCAACGACGTCAACGCCGACATCTTCGACGGCGCCGCGGCGCAGACCCTCTCCGCGTTCTGGTCCGACGCGTACACCTGCAACAACGGCGGCAATCCGCGCTGCGTCACCGCGACCGACAGCGACGGCGACGGCGTGCAGAACGCGGCCGAGACCGGGTTCGGCACCAATCCGAACAACTTCGACAGCGACGGCGACGGAATCCCCGACTACTTCGAGCTGCTCGCGAACCCGGCCGACCTCACGTTCAGCGCGGTGAACAGCGACGTCGACCCGGCGATCGACGCGCTCGACACGGACAGCGACAACGACTGCACGCTCGACAGCGCCGACGGCCTCGGGAGCTATCGCAACGTCGGCGCGCCGAACGCGCAGGCAAACGTCGCGTGCTCCGGCGTGACGCCGATCTGCAACAAGGCGCTCGGCGTCTGCGCCGCGTGCAACGGCGACCTCGGCGGCGGCACGAGCCTCCCGTGCTACGACGTCGCCAAGCCGTACTGCGACCCGACCGGCCGCTGCTCCGAGTGCACCGCGTCGAAGACGTTCGCGTGCAACACGGCCGCGAAGCCGACGTGCGACACGGCTGCGGGCGTTTGCTCCGCCTGCAACGGCGATCGCGGCTCCGCGTCCACCGCGGTCTGCCCGAGCGCGGGCGCGCCCGCGTGCCACGCCACTGGCACCCCGCTCGCGGGCACGTGCACGCAGTGCAGCGCCACGAACACCTCGCTCTGCCCGCTCCAGACGCCGGCGTGCGCCGCCGCCCTCGGCACGTGTGCGCAGTGCTCCGGCGACAACGGCGACGGAGCCGCCACGGCCCCGTGCCCGACCACGAGCCTCCCGGCATGCAACGCGACCGGCCCCTTCAAGGGTCGCTGCACCATCTGCTCTGCGTCGAACGTGGCGAAGTGCCCGTCCGACAAGCCCACGTGCGACACCAACGGCGGCGTCTGCGCGCCGTGTCAGGGCGATCGCAACGGCGGGACGATCCTCGCATGCCCGAGCGACGCCGCGCCGACCTGCGCGCTGACGGGAGCGAACAAGGGCCAGTGCGCGAAGTGCACGACGAGCGCGGACTGCGGCGCCGGCCACACCGGACCGACGTGTGACGTCGCCACGGGCGCGTGCATCGACGTCGACACCGACGGTGACGGCATCCAGGACGAGGTCGAGGACCTCCTCGGCACCGACAAGACGAAGAAGGACACGGACGGCGACGGCATCGACGACAAGACGGAGGTGACCCCGCAGGGCGGCGGCAGCTTCGCGAAGATCGACACCGACGACGACAAGACGATCGACGCCCTCGACACCGACAGCGACGGCGACGGCATCGACGACAAGGACGAGTGGAGCTCGTCGGGCCCCGTCCTCGACACCGACTCGGACAAGATCCCGAACTTCCGCGACAAGGACGACGACGGCGACGGCATCGACACGGCGGAGGAGATCTCCGACGCGACGAAGGCGAAGGTCACCGAGGACGCCGACGGTGACACGAAGAAGAACTGGCTCGACGACGACGCCAACGGCAACGGCATCATCGACGGCAACGACACGCGCGCCGACGAGGACAGCGACGGCATCCCGAACTACCTCGACCTGAAGAAGGATGTGCTCGTCCCGGACGCCGGCTCGAGCTCGTCGTCCTCGTCCAGCTCCTCGTCGTCGTCCTCGAGCTCGTCGAGCGGCTTCACGAAGAACCCGTACGACGCGGGCAGCGGCAAGGACGCCGGCTCCGCGCCGGGCGCTGCACCGGACGACGGCGTCCTCGAGGGCTCCGGCTGCAACACGACCGGCGGCGGTCTCTCCTCCGTCCTCGCGTTCGGCCTCGGCCTGCTCGGCCTCGGCCTCGTGACGCGTCGACGCGCTCGCCGCCGATGAGCGCGAACGCCAAGGACTGTCCCTGCGGCTCGGGCGCTCGCTACCGCGAGTGCTGCGGGCCGCGGCACGACGGCACCAGGCCGGCGGAGACGCCGGAGGCGCTCATGCGATCGCGGTGGTCCGCGTTCGCGCGGGGCCTCGGCGAGTACCTCTACGACACGCTCTCGTCGGACCATCCCGATCGGCAGATGCCGCGCGCGATCGCGGCGCGAGGGCTCTCCCAGGCGAAGGATCGCCAGCGCTTCCTGAAGCTCACGATCGAGGAGCTGCCCTCGCCGGACGAGGTGACCTTCCACGCGCGCATCTTCGAGAAGGGCCGCGACGTCTCGTTCACCGAGCGCTCCCGTTTCGTGAAGGAGGGCGGCGAGTGGAAGTACGCCTCGGGTGAGATCGATCCCAACGAACCGGAATAGCTTTGCCACTCGCTTCGCGCGGCCTGAGCCCCAAACCCGGCCAGCGCGAAGCGAGTGCGATGCACGCGGTTGCAGCCTTCGGGCCTACGCATACACTGCGGATGTACAGTGCACGCAGAGCGGGCCGACGAGATTCTCGATACTTGGCGCGCTTCGATCCAGTCACCCGCCGGAGATCACGGTCGAGATCGCTCCATCAGCGTCCGTGTCTTACTTGTCGGCACGCAGCGCGATGAGCGCGCTCACATGACGCGAACGCGCGGGCGTCTTCGAGAGGCCGTTGAAGCGCTTCGCCTCGGCCTCGATCGCGTCGCGCGCGTTCACGAGCTCCATGTTCGTCGTCGCGACCTCGGTGATCGGGGCCTTGTCGCCCTTCGCCAGGACCTGCTCCATGTGCCCATGGATCGACGCGAGCCGGGCCGCGGACTCCGCGAGCCACTTCGTGTGCTCGGAGTAGAGACGAAGGTCCGCCTTCGAGAGCTTCGCAGGCGCGGGCTGCCTCGCGAGCGCGGAGAGCTTCGCCGCGGCGCGCTGCGCGGCGGCCGAGTTCGAGACGAGCATCACGCGAAAGGGCGCGTTCGAGGGCGCGGGCTCCGCTCGGTCGCTGCCGGCAGCCGCGGGGCTCGCCCACACCGGAGCGGCCACGATCAGAGCAAAAGCGAGGGAAAGCGCGCGCATCGAAGAATGTAGGCAAGTGTGGTACGGGCGGAAGGATCGTGCAAGCGGCGACCCCCGATTAGAGTCCGGGCATGCGTCGTTTTCTGATGTCAGCGGCCTTTTGCGCCATCGCATGCGGCGGCGGCGTCCGCGCCGGGAACGCTCCTCCCTCGTCCGTGCCCACCGTGACCACGGGCAGCGCGGAAGGAGATCAGCAGATCGCCGAGCTCGGGACGTGCGCCCTCGACAGCGGCCAGACGATCGAAGAGTGCCGCATCGGCTACCGCACGTACGGCAAGCTCAACGCCGACAAGTCGAACGTCGTGCTGTGGCCGACATGGTTCACCGGCACGACCGCGAAGCTCGCGTTCGTTCCGAAGGACCTCGTCGACACGAAGAAGTTCTTCCTCGTCCTCGTCGACTCGCTCGGCAACGGGATCTCGTCCGCGCCGTCGTCGAGCCGCACGCAGCCCCGCCTCAAGTTTCCGAAGTTCACCATCCACGACATGGTCGAGAGCCAGCGACGCCTGCTCCGCGAGACGCTGAAGATCGACAAGCCCGTCGTCGTGATGGGGATCTCGATGGGGGGGATGCAGTCCTTCGAGTGGGCCGTCAGTCACCCGGAGGAGGTCAAACGCATCATCCCGATCGTGGGCTCCCCTCAGCTCACGTCCCAGGATTTGCTCCTCTGGAACGCGGAGCTGGATCTCCTCGATGGATCGAAACAGTACGCCGATGGTGAGTATCGTGACCGGCCACGCATCCCGGCGCTGCAGGAGCTTCACTGGCTGAATCTCACCACCCCCGCCCATCGCAATAGCGAGACGAGCCGCGCCGCGTTCGCCGCGTTCCAGGCGGAGAAAGGCGGCGATACGAGCTTCGACTGGAACGACTGGCATCGTCAGCTCGAGGCGATGATCGCGCACGACGTCGCGCGCAACGACGGCGGAGACCTCGCAGCGGCCGCCCGGCGCGTGAAGGCGCGCGGGCTCGTGATCGTCGCCGAGCAGGATCACATGGTGAACCCGGAGACATCGAAGCGCTTCGCTGCGCTGATGAACGCGAAGCTCTTCGTCACGAACACGAGCTGCGGGCACATGGCGCCCGGCTGCGAGCCGCTCATCGCGAGCGAGGTACGAAAGTTCCTCGACGAGCCGTGAGCTCGCGTCGAATCAGTTCGACTCGCAGCTCTGCATCGACGTCTTGCACGAAGCGACGAAGCTCGCGACCATCTTCTTCGTGGGGAGGTAGCAGCTACCGTCTCGGGCGGTCGCGCTGACCCACTTCGCGGCGCCCGAGGCCGTCGTCTTGATCGACGCGCCCTTCGCGTCGCCGTACGCGGGCTTCCCCTCGGCCGTCTTGCCGCCGTAGTCGTCGTTCCAGTTCGTGAAGCTGCCGTCCCACTTCGACTGCGCCGCACGAAGGCTCGCGAACGCGTCGGGGTCGTCTCTCATCAGGAGCTCGTAGCGAGCGATCGACGCCCACGCGCATCGCTTGCCGAAGTCGCTGCCATTCTGCCAGACGTGATCGGCGCTCTTTCCGCCCGCCCACTTCTGGTACCAGTCGATGCCGAAGACCGAGGAGTCGTCCGACGTCGCGCCGGTGGTGGCGTCGATGTTCGGCGCCTCGATGCCGTCGGGGATCTGGACGTGCTCTTCTTCGAGGTTCGAGACCGCCTTCTTGATGGCCGCCACCGAGCCCTCGTCACCGGTGAGGTCGGAGATCCCGGTGTCCGTCTCCTGCTCTCCCGCCGGCTGGGCGCACCCCACCATCGCGGTCGCGAGGGAGAGAGAGAAGAGGAGGATCCGGCCCATCGACCCCGAGTGCTGCACACATCGCACCACCAGGTGGTTCTAATAATTCCGTGGACTTAGGGCCAAGAAACGGACGGGAACCGGATAAAAGAGGGCTCAAATGAATCGCGCAGGGTCCATCTCCGCCCGTTCCGACCTCTCCGGATGAACGAGCCGGATGTCACTCTGACCGGTTGTGTAACGCAGGTGGACGGGATGGCAGCGGGAAGGCTCGGGGATCACGATCGAACCGTGCACGGGGCGGCTTCAAACCCGCTCGTTTCGCGCAGATCCCGGTACAGCCACAGCGCACGTTGGGTTGGCCTCGCCGTTGCACACATCCGCCGCATGGTGATCCCGCTCCGTGACTGGCTCCTCCTTCAAGGTCGTCTCCGTCGGTTCATCCCAGTGCCCCCTCTTTGATCGCTCGAAGGGCGTCGATTCGTCGGAGCGGGCGCCGATTCGTTTGGAGGGGCTCGCCACGCGGACTAGCGTTTCCGCGCTTTGCGATTCCTCCATCCCGAACGCGACGAGAGCCTCGAGCTCTCCACCGACGACGTCTTCATCAACCCTGGTTTCTTCGACGGAAGCTCTCGACTCGATACGAACCTGACCCCGCCGGACTTTGCCGGCAGCTCGCACCCGATCGTCTCCGCGAACATGAACGCGGTCACGGGCAAGCGAATGGCGGAGACGATGGCCCGCTACGGTGGCCTCGGAGTTCTCCCGCAAGACATGGAGCTCGGCACGGTCGAGCGGATCGTGAAGCACATCCACGGTGCGGACCCGCGCTACGACACGCCGCTCGAGGTGCATCCGCGCGCGACCTTGCGTGACGTGCAAGGCATCATTCGCAAGCGCTCGCACGATCTCGTCGTCGTCGTCGATCGTGAGCGCCGCCCCGTCGGCGTCGTCACGCACTCCGTCCTCGAAGATCGCGATCAGTACACGCCGGTCGAGGCGGTGATGTCGAAGCGCATCGCGCTCCTGCCTGTCGGCATCCCGAACCGCGACGCGTTCATCAAGATGGAAGAGGAGCGGGTGAAGGCGGCGCCCGTCGTCGACGCGCAGGGTCGTCTCGTCGGCGTGCTCGGCAAGGACGACTGCGTGCGCCTCGAGCTGCTGCGGCCCGCGCTCGGAAAGAACGGCGAGCTGATGGTCGCCGCCGCCGTCGGCATCTCCGCGAGCGCGCCCGATATCGCGGTGAAGCTCGTGGAGCTGGGCGTCTCCGCGATCGTGCTCGACACCGCGCACGGTCATCAGCGCCGCATGCTCGAGACGATCAAGGCGGTGCGCGCCGCATGCGGAGGCATGGTGCCCATCGTCGCGGGCAACGTGTGCACCGCCGAAGGCACGCGCGCGCTCATCGAGGCAGGCGCCGACGTCATCAAGGTGAACGTCGGCCCCGGCGCGATGTGCACCACGCGCATGCAGACTGGCGCAGGACGTCCGACGTTCACGTCCGTGCTCACGTGCGCGCGCGAGGCGTCGAAGCACGGCAAGCACGTGTGGGCCGACGGCGGTGTTCGCCACCCGCGCGACGTCGCGCTCTATCTCGCGGCCGGCGCAGCGCGCGTGATGGTCGGCACCGCGTTCGCGGGTACGTACGAGAGCCCGGGCGACGTCCACGAGGACAACGAAGGCAAGCTCTACAAGGAGAACTACGGCATGGCGAGCGCGCGTGCCGTCGAGGGGCGCACCGCCGACCTCGACCTCTTCGAGCGCGCGAAGAAGGGCTTCTTCCGCGAGGGCATCTCGACCTCGCGCATCTACATCCGGCCCGGCCAGGAGAGCGTCGCCGCGCTCCTCGTCGACATGATCACGGGCGTCCAGTCCGCCTTCACCTACGTCGGCGCGAAGACGATCGCGGAGCTCCACGAGCGCGCCGTCATCGGCGTCCAGACCTGGGCCGGCTACGGCGAGGGCACCCCGCACGGCCAGATCCGGCGTTAGCTCGGGCGAACGAGCTGGACCTTTGTGAAGACAGCCCTAAAAACCGCGCAACCATGGGGCTTTGGGCGGCATCTGCTTACCGGACCAGTCGGCTTGACCGGCGATAACCCCTCGAATAGACGTCGGTTCTCAATGCATTACGCCCGTTCGCGAGCGCTTCTGGTGGGGGTCATCGCTCTTCCGCTTTCCATGATCGCTTGCAAGAAACCGCAGGCAGAGGGGGAGGCCTCGCTCACGTCGGCGGCCGCCAACGAGGCGCCGATCCGGGTGCAGACGGCGGTCGTCGCCGAGAAGCCGATGCCCGAGCATCTCGTGCTCACCGGCACGATGAAGGCGAGTCAGGAGTCCATGGTCGCGGCCGACGCCGCGGGCAAGGTGACCGCCACGTTCGTCGAGCGCGGTCAGAAGGTGAAGAAGGGCGATACGCTCGCCATCCTCGACGCACGCGGCGCGGCGCTCCAGGTGAGCACGCTGAACGCGCAGTCGCAGCTCGCGCAGGCGCAGATGGAGCAAGCGCAGCGCGAGTGCGAGCGCGTGAAGGCGCTCCGCGACACGGGCGCGATCTCGCAGGCCGAGTTCGACCGCACGACCTCGCAGTGCCAGACCACGCAATGGTCGGTGACGGCGGCCCAGGCGCAGCAGAAGAGCGCGCAGAAGCTCGTCGGAGACTCGGTCATTCGCGCGCCGTTCGACGGCATCATCGGCGAGCGCAACGTGAACGTCGGACAGTACGTCCAGCCCGCGTCCGTCATCGTCTCGCTCTACACGCCAGACCCGCTGCGCCTCGAGCTCACGGTGCCGGAGCAGAACATCGGCGGCCTCAAGCCGGAGCAGGTCGTCACCTTCTCCGTGTCCGCGTTCGACAAGGAGAAGTTCCAGGGCAAGGTCCGCTACATCGCGCCGAACGTTCGCCCGCAGACACGCGACCTCATCATCGAGGCCGAGTGCCCGAACCCGGACTTCAAGCTGAAGCCCGGCATGTTCGCGGTGGCCACGCTCGAGACGTCCGAGAAGCCGATGATGGTCGTGCCCACCAACGCGCTGAGGAAGGACGCGGACGCCACGAAGGCGTTCGTCGTCGTCGACAAGCACGTGCAGGAGCGAGTCGTGCAGACGGGAGCCGAGAAGGACGGCGCCACCGCCGTGCTGGTCGGACTGAAGACGGGGGAACAGGTCGTCGTGGTACCGGGCCCGGACGTTCGCGACGGCGCGAAGGTCCAGTAGCGGAGAAGATCCATGCAGTGGCTTGCAGAGATCTGCGTCAAGCGTCCGATCTTCGCGACGGTCCTCGTCCTCCTCATCTCCGTCATCGGCATGGCGGGGTACACGAAGCTCGGGCTCGACCGCTTCCCGAACATCGACATCCCGATCGTCATGATCATCACCCGTCTCCCCGGCGCCGCGCCGGAGGACGTCGAGACGGAGATCACGGAGAAGGTCGAAGAAGCCTGCAACACGATCAGCGGCATCGACGAGATGACGTCGATCACGAACGAGGGCGTCTCCCAGGTCGTCGTTCGCTTCGTGCTCGAGAAGAACACCGACGTCGCCTCCCAGGAGATCCGCGATCGCCTCCAGCTCATCGTCCCCGACCTGCCGCGCGGGATCGACCTGCCGACGGTCCAGAAGATGGATCCGGACGCCTCGCCGATCATCTCGCTGGCGCTGCGCTGGCCAGGCAAGCCGGTGCAGGAGGTCTCGGAGCTCGCCGACAAGCGCGTTCGTCGCCACTTCGAGTCGGTCAACGGCGTCGGCCAGGTCGCGCTCGTCGGCGGACAGAAGCGGCAGATCAACGTCTGGCTCGATCCCGTCCGCATGCGCGCGGTCAACGTCACGGCGCCCGACGTGCAGCGCGCGATCGGCGCGCAGAACCTCACGATGCCGGGCGGACGCGTCGAGACCGGTCCGGAGCAGCTCACGCTCCGCATTCACGGGCGCGTCGAGCGCCCGGACGAGATCGGCGATCTCGTGGTCCGCCAGGAGTCGGGCCACTCGATTCGCGTACGCGACGTCGGCCGCGTCGAAGACGGCGGCGTGCAGCCGGAGACGGCGGCCATCTTGAACGGCGAGCCGGCGGTCATCCTCGCCATCCGCAAGCAGTCGGGCTCGAACACGGTCGAGGTCGTCGATTCGATCCGCGAGCGCCTCGAGGACCTGAAGCGCACCCTGCCGTCGGGCGCGACGGTCGAGGTCGTCCGCGACGACTCGGGCGTCATTCGAACGTCGGTCGCAGGCGTGAAGGAGCACCTCATCGGCGGCGCGATCCTCGCCGCGCTGATCGTGTTCCTCTTCCTCGGCAACGTCCGCTCCACCATCATCGCGGCGATCTCGATCCCGGTGTCCATCATCGGCACGTTCGCCGCCATGTGGTACGAGGGCTTCACCCTCAACACGATCACGCTGCTCGCGCTGGCGCTCGCGGTCGGTATCGTCATCGACGACGCGATCGTCGTCCTCGAGAACGTCTTCCGCTACGTCGACGAGAAGGGCTACGCACCACGCGAGGCGACCCTCCTCGCGACGAAGGAGATCGGCCTCGCCGTCCTCGCGACCACGCTGTCGCTCATCGCCGTCTTCCTCCCGGTCGCGTTCCTCGGCGGCATCCCCGGCCGCTTCCTCAAGAGCTTCGGCGTGACGATGGCGATGTCGATCGCCGTATCGCTCTTCGTCGCCTTCACGCTGACACCGATGCTCACCTCGCGGTGGCTCAAGCAGAAGGTGCCGGGGCAGAAGAAGCCGCTCGGCGAGCGCGTGACGGACGTCTTCTATCGTCCGATCGAGCGCGTCTACATGGCAGTGCTCCGCTTCGTCCTCCGCCAGCGCTGGGTGGTCCTCCTCGCGGCCGGCGGTACGCTCGGCTCGTGCGTGCCCCTCGCGGGCATCGCGAACAAGGGCTTCCTCCCCGTCAACGACGAGGCCCACTTCGAGGTGACGGTGCGCACGCCGGAGGGCACGAGCCTCCAGCAGACGTCGCTCATCACGGAGCGCATGGCCCGCGAGTTCCGCACCTGGCCCGAGACGGTCCGTACGCTGATGACGATCGGCGACGACAACGCGAAGACGCAGAACCTCGGCCGCATCTACGTGCGCCTCAAGGACCCCGAGAGCCGCAATCTCACCCAAGCGCAGCTCATGGACAAGGCGCGCAAGGAGATCACGAGCAAGCAGGACCCGCGCTACCGCATCAACGTGCAGGAAGTGGCCGCCTTCGGCGGCGGCGGCTTCTCCACCGCAAAGATCCAGTACACGGTGCGCGGGCCCGACCTGAAGGTCCTCGAGAAGACCATCGGTCACGTGGTCGAGAAGCTGAAGAAGGTGCCCGGCGCGGTCGACGTCGACTCGTCGCTCATCATCGGCAAGCCCGAGATCGGCGTCCGCATCGACCGCCCGCGCGCCGCCGACCTCGGCGTCTCCGTCGCCGACGTGGCGGCCGCGCTCCGTCTCCTCGTCGACGGCGACAAGGTCTCCGCCTACGAAGAGAAGGGCGAGCAGTACGACGTCCGCGTGCGGGCGGAGAAGGAGTACCGCGCGGACCAGGTCGGCCTCGACATGCTCACGGTGCCGTCGCAGCGCCTCGGCAACGTCCCGCTTCGGAGCGTCGTCAATCTCGAGCGCGGCACGGGGCCGTCGCAGATCAACCACCTCAATCGCCAGCGCGTCGTCTTCATCTACTCGAACGTCGCGCCGGGCGTCAGCGAGGCGAAGATCGCGGACGAGGTGGCCAAGATCGTCAAGGCGGAGAAGCTACCCCCGACCTACACGGACGAGCCGACCGGCCAGACGCGCGAGATGGTTCGCGTCTTCAAGAGCTTCGCGCAGGCGGTTCTCCTCTCGTTCATCTTCATGTACCTCGTGCTCGCGGCGCAGTTCGAGTCGTGGCTCCACCCGGTCACGATCCTCCTCTCGCTGCCGCTCACGCTGCCGTTCGCGGTTCTGTCGATCATCCTCTTCCGGCAGGCGATCGATCTCTATTCGATCCTCGGCATCCTCGTGCTCTTCGGCGTCGTGAAGAAGAACGCGATTCTACAGATCGATCATACGAACCAGCTCCGCGAAGCGGGCATGGAGCGAAACGAGGCGATCCTCCAGGCGAACCGCGATCGTCTGCGCCCGATCCTGATGACCACGGCTGCGTTCGTGGCCGGCATGATGCCGCTCGTCACGAGCCAGGGCGTCGGCGCCGCGTACAACCGCGCCACCGCCGGCGTCGTCGTGGGCGGTCAGACCCTGTCGCTCCTCCTCACCCTCGTCGCCACGCCGGTGGCCTACTCGTTCTTCGACGACATCAGCCGCTTCCTCCGGCGCCTCCGCGGTCTCCCGCCGGAGCCGGAGCGCGCGCCGCGCGCGAGCAACCCGCACGTGCACCACGCGCCTCACGCCGCGAACGCGGAAGAGTGATCGTGACCGCGTCTCGCGTCAGTACGTGCAACAGAGCGTGTGCTTCGGACCGAGCGTCACCGTCCCCAGGCTGAAGCCCGGGTAGTAGGTCGGCTCCGTCGTGACGGAGTAGCGAAACGACGCCAGCGACGTGCCGGCCGGGCCACCGGTGGCGGCGCAGGTCGTCGTGTAGGTCTTCGTCACCGCCCCCTGGCAGTCGGCCTTCGCGTAGGCGCTCACGGACTGGCCGGAGCAGACCGCGCTGGCGATGCAGGTGCAGCTCGCGCAGTCGAGGTCGAAGGAGGTCGAGACCACCTGCTTGTTCGTGAAGACGCTCGCGGGGCAAGCCTGGTCGCCGTCCGCAATGATGCAGGAGCGGCGCGCCGTGGACGGCGGGGGCGCCGCGCTGCACCAGAGGTTGTCGCAGGTCTGGGGGAGGCAACCGAGGTACGCCTGCCGGTCGGTCTGGCTCGGATCGTTGGCCGGCTCGGCGGTGCAGCTTCCACCGCTGGCCTCTGGACCCTCGACCTGCGCGCGGGCAGAGACGGTCCCGCTCGCGTTCACGCAGTTGCCGCCGTTCGTGGAGAAGCCGACGCCGGTGGCCGGGCAATCGGTCGTCCCGCCGACGCCCGTGCCCGTCATGACCTGCACGTCGCCGACGTCGCACCTTGCGGGGCTCATCGTCTTGAGCTTGCACGCGCACGCGTTCGGATTCGGGAACGCGCCGATGTAGTACGCGATCGGTACCTGATCCGCGGCGCAGCCGGCGTCCTGGTTCAAGCCCTTCGCGGTCTCGACGTAGGTCCACATCGACGGGAGACCGGGGCACTGACACGTGACGGTCGCGTCGGCGTCGGCGTCGCCCGCGCCGGCATCGGTGGCGCCGTCTTCTCGGGTCGCGTCGAGCCCCGGCGCTACCCCGTCGAGCCCCGGCGCGACGCCGTCCTTGGACGCGTCGGGGAGCGAAGCGTCGGGCGCCCCGCCGCTCAGTCCGTCGAGGTTCGCGCAGCCGGCGGCGATCGCGACGCCGAGCGCCATCGTCCCCAGCGCTCGCCGTACCCGCCGCACCTGGACGAGCCTATCAGCTCAGCTCGGCTTCTTGGCGCGCTTGCGAGGCTTCTTCGTGGCGACGGTCGCGCCGGCGGGCTTCTTCTTGGCCGGCTTCTTTTTCGCGACGAGCTTCCTGGGCTTCGCCTTCGGCGCCTCGTCCTCGTCGTCGTCCGCGGACGCGACCTTCTCGCTTTTCTCGCTCTTCTCGGCCGCCTTCTCGTCCGACCGCTTGTCGTCGGACTTGGGCTCTTCCTTCTTCGCCTCTTCGCGCTTCGGCTCTTCCTTCTTCGTCTCGTAGCCGTTGTTGAAGCCGGCCCAAGGATCGGACTCCGCCGCCACGGGCGTCGGTGACGCGGCCGGCTGCAGCATGCTGCAACCGGTGGTCAGCCCGAGCAGGGCGACGACGAGGGCGAGGGTCTTCACACTTAAGGGCGTATCACGATGTCCTACAAACGCTCGTTCGGCGGACGTCTCCAAACCATCGATCAAGGAATGATCCAGCCTGATCCCGGAACGTTCCGGTCACGGCAGAAGCTCCAGGACGGCGGCCGCCTCGGTCAGAGCCGGCCGGTCGGCGCCCACTGGCGTTCGGCCGAGACGTGGCCGTAGCCCGCGCCGACGATGGCGCCGTAGACGAGGTGCACGAGGAAGAAGGCGAGCACGCCGGGCACGCCGAGATGCGCGAAGTACGGACCCGGATCGACGAGGCGCTCGGGGACGAGCGGATGCACGTGGGGCGTCAGGCCGAGCAGCATGCCGATGAGGCCGGCATGGAGGACCGACAGCAGCATGCCCGTGGGCGCGCCGCCATGGTTCCAGACCCGCTCGAAGAGCGCGCCGTAGAGGAGACCGAAGAGGCCGCCGAGGAGCAGGTGGACGACGAGGCCGAGGCCGAATGCGAAGGCGCCCGCAGGCAGACCCGTCAGCGTGCCCAGGTAGATCTCGATGCTGAGCGGCATGCCGGCCGCACGAAGGATCGCGGACAGGACGCTGATCGAGGCGGCGCCAATGACGCCGAAAAGGATGGCTTTGCCGGGTCGCATTTCGATTTCCTCCGGTCTCCAGCACTGCAGCTCACGGGCCATGGCCAGGCGTGCGACCAACGCGGTGCGTCCACCAAGAAAGCCGGACGATTGGCCGCTCGAGCTGGCGTCGCGACTGACGCGCTGTGGCGCTCTTGTCTCACTAAGGAGTAGGATCGGCCCGGTCGATGTCGGACGACGAGCCCATCTCTCACGGCCGAATTTCGGAGGGAGACCGGATTTCCGACGGGTCGATTCGTCTCGTCGTCCCGAAGCGAAAGGCGCCGGAGTCCATCCGGAACATCGCCGCGCTCGCGGATGACGAGACGCGCGTGGAGGCGCTGCTCGCGCGCCTCGAGCAGACCGCCGATCCCGGCGCGCGAAGCCGCATCCTGGTCGAGATCGGCATCACGATGAAGGAGGGGCTCGACGACCCCGAGCAAGCGCTCGATGCGCTCCTCGAGGCCTGGCGCTGCGATCCTCGCAACGAGGACGTGCTCGACCACCTCGAGCCGCTCGTTCGCGCGCAAGACAAGTGGTTCGACTTGATGGAGATGACGCGCGCGCTCGCGGGAGCGGAGCGCGTCCCGGAGCGCTCGATCGCCTACCACGAGGCGATGGTCCGCTGGCTCACACGCGAGAAGCCCGACCCCGCGCTCGCGCGCGCGTGGGTCGAGCGGATCAAGGTCATCGATCCGACCCACGCGCTCGTTCACTTCGTGCAGGCCGCGCTCTCGCGCGAGCACGGCGACCTCAAGCGAGAGGTCGACGAGCTCGATCTGGCGGTGCTCTCGACGCGGCGGAAAGACGAGCGCGTCCACATCCACCTCCTGCTCGCGTCGCGCTACCTCGACGAGCGCACGTACAACCGCGTGGAGGCGAAGAAGCAGTACGAGCAGGCGCACCGGCTCTTCCCCCACATGATGGATCCGCTGCGTGGTCTCGAGGCGATCGCGATCACGGAGAAGGACAACATCGCCCTCGCCGACGTGCTCCGCCGTCAGGCGGACGCGGAGATCGACGATCAGGAGCGGATGGCGATCCTGCTCCGGCTCGCCAAGCTCCAGGAGCTCGAGTTCCGCCGCCCCGAGCTCGCGGCCAAGACGCTCGAGCGCATCGTCGCGCGCGCCGCGAAATACGACTTCCTCTTCGACGACCTCGAGCGCTGCTACCGCGCGGCCCGGCAATGGCCGGAGCTCGTGGCGGTGCTCGAGCGCGCCGCGATCAGCGACGAGGACGCGGAGACACGAGGTGCCCGCTTGAAGCGGCTCTCCGAGGTCCTCGAGTCGAAGATGGGCGACATCCGCGCTGCGCTGGGGACCTACCAGCGCCTCGCCGGCCTCATGCCCGAGGACGTGACGGTCGTGACCGAGCTCGCCCGCCTCGCGGAGAAGGTGGGCGACGTCACGCAGGCGGTCAACTGCCGCGAGCGCCTCGCCGAGCTCGTCACCGATCCGGTCCAGCGGGCGCGGCACAACCAGATCGCCGGCCAGCTCCTCACGCCCACCGACGCGAAGGCGGCGCGACGCTTCTTCGAGCGCGCGGTCCAGGCCGACCCCACGAACGCGGCGGCGTGGAACGCGCTCCTCTGGGACGCGCGCACCGAGAACGATCAGCCGCGCGCCGCGCGCTATCTCGAGGAGAAGGCGAAGGCGACGGAGACCCCACGCGCCCGCGCCACCGCGTACGTCGAGCTCGCGGAGCTGCGGAGCCGCATGGGCGACGCGGGGGCCGCGCTCCACGCCTACATGCTCGCGATCGCGGCCGACCCGAACAACGAGGCGGCCGCCAACGCCCTCCTCGAGCCGCTCATCGCGGAGCATCGCTACGAGGAGGCGGAGCCGCTCTGTCCCGTCGTCATCGCGGCCGCGGAGCGCGATCGCGATGGCTATCGCGTCTACACCGCGCGCCGGGCGCAGACGCAGATCGGCTTCTTCCTCGTGAAGCCGGACCTCGCGCTCGAGGCGGCGCTGGCTGCCTTCAAGGCGCGCCCGGAGGAGGACGACGCGCGTCGCGATCTCGTGCTGGCGGCGGCGGGGATGAAGGCCGATCCGGCGGTGCTGAAGGCGCGAGAGTCGCTGATGCAGATCGCGGAGCGGCCCGACGGCCTCGAGCCCGAGGTGCGCGTCCAGCTCGCGGAGACGCTCGCGTCGATGGGGGAGGGCGAGCGCGCCGCGTCGCTCTACGACGAGGTGCTCACGGAGGCGCCCGATCACGAGCGCGCGCTCGCGGGGCTCTCGCAGCATCACGCCGCGTCGGGAAACAAGGTCGCGTCGCTCGCGCTGAAGCGGCAGCGAGCGATGGCGCTCGCGGATCCGAAGGAGCGCTTCACCACGCTCGTCGAGGTCGCGGATGCGTTCTCGAAGATCGACGAGGACGCCCTCGCGGCCGAGGTGTACGAGGCGGCGCGCGTGATCGAGCCGGACAACCTGCCGATCCTGCACAAGCTCCTCGCGCTCTACCAGAAGGCGAACAAGTGGGTCTCGCTCTTCGACATCCTGCGATCGATCGCGACCGTCGATACCGATCCGCTCCGCCGCGCGAAGACCTACTTCACGATGGGCCAGATCGCGAGCATCGAGCTGCTCGATCGCGGCACCGCGCTCGAGATGTTCGACCTCGCGCTCGACACGGACGCGTCACAGCTCTCCGCGTTCGAGAACATCAACCGGATCCTCACCGAGGCGAAGGACTGGGCCGGCCTCGAGCAGATGTACCGGAAGATGATCGCGCGCGCGGAGGCGCGTCGCGAGTGGAGCCTCGTCTTCCTCCTCTACAAGCAGCTCACCATCGTCCTCCGCGATCGCCTCGGCGATTTCGCTGGCGCCACCGAGTCGATCAAGCAGGCGGTGAAGCTCTCCCCCGACGACGAGCAGTCGCAGGCGATCTTGCGCGAGCTGCTCTCGCACACGGGGCAGGCGCAAGGCGCGGTCGCGATCACGCTCGAGCGCGCGCTGAAGGAGCCGCTCGATCCGCGTCCCTATCCGGCGCTCTTCGACCTGCTCGTCTCGCAGAACGCCCGCGATCGCGCGCTCTGCGTGGCGAGCGCGATGAAGTTCCTCGACGTGAACCATCCCCCCGCGACGGCGTGGATCGCGAGCTACGCCCCGCCGCCGATCGAGGCCCTCGCCCGCGAGCTCGGTCCCGAGGGGTACCGCTATCTGATCCATCCGGAGCTCGATCCGACGCTCACCGAGATCTTCCAGATCTGCGCGCCCGCGATGATCGAGATCGCCATCTCGCGCCTCTCGCTCCGCGAGCGAATGAGCCATCCCGGGCCGGCGCTGAAGGGGATGGACTGGCTCGGCGGCACCTTCGCCCGCGCCGCGCAGATCCTCGGCGTCCCCGCGCCGCGCCTCTACGCGCGCCGCTCGCCGGGCGCGGCCATGACCGTTGCGCCGACGAAGCCGCCGTCATTGCTCGTGTATCCGCAGGGCCTGGCGGGCGTGACGCGCGAGGCGCTCGCGTTCCTGATCGGCAAGCGCATCCTCGAGATGACGCCGCCGCTCCTCGCGCGCGCTCTCTGCCCGTCGATCACGGAGCTGAAGGCGCTCGCGTCCTCGGCCGCACGCATCGCGACGGAGCAGATCGAGCCTGCGGATCAGCCGCTGCGCGAGCGGCTCAAGCGCGACGAGGTAGCGCGCATCGGCGAGGCGGTGCGCCAGTCGATGATGGCGGGCGGCAAGCTCGACGTCGTGCGCTGGTCGCAGCTCGCGGACGTCTCGGTGTGCTGCGCGGGCCTGCTCCTCGCGGGCGATCTCGAGGCGGCGCGCGCGGGCATCGCCTTCGAGCCGCAAGCGCCGGGCGATCTCAGCCCGCGGGACAAGATGCGCGAGCTCGTCGCGTGGTTCCTCGGTGACACCGCAGGCCGCCTGCGGCACATGCTCGGTGTGGCGCTCGGCTGATGGACACGATCACGACGTTCCTGCATCAGGACTACGCGCTCTCGTTGGTCGGCCTCGTGTTCGCGGCCGCGCTGCTCCTGCTCGTACGCGCGCTGCTGCCTCGCGAGGACCGCTCGCGCGCACGCATCGCCACCATCTACCTCTCCCTCGCGCTCTTCGCGGGGTTCGTCCTCTGGGTCCTCCCCCAAGGCTCGTCGGTCACGAAGACGATCGAGTTCTTCTGGTGGTTCTTCGTCCTCGCGTCGATCGGGCGGAGCGGCGTGCTCCTCCTCGTCGACGTGTTCTCCGTGCGGAGAACCCACCGCCAGTCGCCGCGCATCTTCCGCGACCTCACGCAGGCCGTCGTCTACGTGATCGTCGTGATGATGACCCTCCGCGCGGTGGGCGTGGAGCCGGGCTCGCTCCTCACCACGTCTGCGCTCCTCACCGCGGTCGTCGGTCTCGCGCTGCAAGACACGCTCGGCAACCTCGTGAGCGGGCTCGCGCTCCAGGTCCAGCGGCCGTTCGAGGTCGGCGACTGGATCCAGTTCGAGTCGGACACGCGCAGCATCGGTCAGGTGACGGAGGTGAACTGGCGCGCGACGACGGTGATGACGTCGGACCTCGTGGAGCTCATCGTGCCGAATGCGACGCTCGCGAAGGCGGCGGTGCGCAATTTCTCCCGTCCGAGCCAGATCTCGCGTCGCTGCGTCACGGTACAGGGGCCGTACGAGGTACCTCCTCATCGCGTGCAGGAGGCGATCGTGAAGACGCTGGAGACGACGCCCGGCGTCATCGCCGATCCGCCACCCTGGGTGCAGACGGACGCGTTCTCGGACAGCGGGATCGAGTACAGGGTCTGGTTCTTCACCGACAATTTCGCGGCGCGCGAGGCGACGGACGGCCTCGTGCGCGATCGCGTCTGGTACGCCCTCAGCCGCGCGTCGATCGGGATCCCGTTCCCGATCCGCACCGTGCACATGCATCAGGTGTCCGAGGAGTCGAAGCGCCACGCCTACGATCGCGAGCTCGATCGCCTCGACAACGTCCTCCGCGCGGTCGACTTCCTCGATCTCCTCTCCGCGGAGTCGCATCGTTCGCTCGCCGCGGCGGCCGAGGTGCGTCTCTTCGGCCCCGGCGAGATCATCGTGAAGCAGGGAGAGCAAGCGTCCGAGCTCTTCATCATCGATCGCGGCGAGGTCGACGTGGAGGTCGACAAGAAGCCGCCCACGCTCGCGGACGGCAGCGTCGCCCCGAAGAGCAGCAAGTCTCCGCGCCAGCTCTCGGTGGCGCGGCTCGGACCGGGCAAATTCTTCGGCGAAATGGCCCTTCTCACGGGCGAGGCCCGCGCCGCGACGGTGCGCGCGGCCACGGAGTGCGCGCTCATCGTGGTCGGTCACAAGGCCTTCCACGACACGATCGTCTCCGTCCCGGAGGTCGTCGCGAAGATGAGCGCCCTCGTCGCCCAGCGTCACGAGGAGCTCGAGGCGGTCGCGGAGGGCAGCCGTCCTTCCCTCGATCCGACGCCGGAGCGCTCC
Source organism: Labilithrix sp. (assembly GCA_046351255.1). Classification (GTDB taxonomy): domain Bacteria; phylum Myxococcota_A; class Polyangia; order Polyangiales; family Polyangiaceae; genus Labilithrix. The sequence continues at coordinate 167,331 of JAXLYU010000012.1, read as the reverse complement.
GCGCGCCTCTTGAGCCAGATCCGCGCGTTCTTCAAGCTCTCGCAATAGGCTGCGCAAAGGCTGCGCGCCGGCCGGTGGCGTAGGGCTTGCTTGCCGGCGAAGCATGCTGCGAGCCACTGCCATCGTTGCCCTCGTTCTCTTCTCTGCCGGTTGCGCGGAGAAGCCTCCGCCCGCGCCCGGGCCGCCCGCGACGCTCGACACGAAGAACGTTCGCTCGACGTGTCCGCTCGGCGTCGACAACGCGCACGTCACGTTCGACGAGACGGCCAACGGCGCGACCCTCGTGTTCTCGACGACGCCGGACCGGCTCGACGAGCTCCGGCGGCGCACCCGCGAGGCCGCCGAGCGTCACGGTACGGGCAAGCAGAGCGGCGAAGGGCACGACGGAAAGCACGGCCTCGGCGGCGGGCGCCACGGGCTCCAGGCCTATTACCTGCCGCCGTCGAAGGTGACGATGGTCATGGTCGACGACGGCGCGCGCCTGACGTTCACGCCCGATCGCCTCGAGGACGTCGACGCGCTACGCAAGGTCCTTCGGTACCGCGTCGAGCGGATGATGGCTCACTGCAGCTGATCCGCAGGTCAGCTGGGGAGCGGGTACGTGGCGCTCAGCTCCCCGAGCACGCGCTCGGTCCACGCGATGCAGCTGTAGGCGGCGCGGTCGCCGTCGAAGCGGGCGACCTCGTCGTCGAGCCGGCCGGTGTCGTTGACGAGGGCGGTCTTCGCGGCGGGGTAGAGGTGGTGCGTCTCCTTCGCGATGTGCGAACGCTCGAACTGGATGAAGGCCTGAGCGGCGGCGATGAGGGCCGGATCGTCGGGCGTACAGCCGCCGCGCCGGAAGACGATCGCGAAGAGCTCGTCGAGGAGGACGTTCTCGCGTAGGTGCTCCTCGCGGATGTGCCGGAGCGGTCCGCGCTCGAGGGAGAACTCGCGCCGCGCGAGGGCGGGGAGGAGGATGCGCTCCTCGCGCTCGTGATGCAGATGCACGAAGTCACGGAAGAATACCGCGAAGCGCGGGAGGTCGAACAGGTCTCCGGTGCCGGCGACGGCGCGCGCGAGGTATCGTTCGAAGACGTCGAGGGCCTCGGAGAGCGAACGGTGCTCGGACTCGAGCCGCTGGAACAAGCTGGTCACGCCATGCACGCAGCAAGGTCCAGGCCGCTCGCAAATCCGTACCGTTGGCCGCGAATGGTGCGTCGGGCGGCAAGTGCTGCACGCGAAGCGCAGGCTTTGCACGTACCCTGGACCGGATGAAGGTCGCCGATGCCCTGAAGACCCTCGACGAGCTCGCCCCGCTTCGTTACGCGGAGAGCTGGGACAACGTTGGCCTGCTCGTCGGCGACCCGGACGCCGAGATCACGAGGGCGCTCGTGACGGTCGACTACTCGGCGGCGGTCGCGGCGGAGGCGAAGGAGCGGGGCGCGAACCTGGTGGTCGCCTACCACCCCCCGATGTTCGCGGCCGTGAAGCGGGTGCCCCACGACGCGCTCTGGGCGGACGCGGTCCGGTCGGGCATCGCGCTCTATTCGATGCACACCGCGCTCGATGTCGCCCTCGACGGCACGAACGACTTCCTCGCGCGCGTCTGTGGGCTCGGAAACGTGAAGCCGATCCGGCCTTTCCAGGCCAAGCCCGGGCGGCCCGAGCCGGAGGGGATCGGCCTCGGGCGGATCGGTGACGTCGCCCCGGCGCCGCTCGGGGATCTGGTGAGCACGATCAAGACGAAGCTCGGGCTGTCGCACGTGATGGTCGCCGGCTCGCTCGACCGGAGCGTGAAGCGCATCGCGGTCGCCGCCGGCGCCGGCGGAGAGCTGCTCTCGGACGCGATCCGCCAGAAGGCGGAGCTCTTCGTCACCGGCGAGCTCCGGCACCACGACGCGATGCGCGGCTGCGCGATCATCGCCACGCTCCACTCGAACAGCGAGCGCGCCGCCGTTCGAGAGTTCGGCGGCCGCGTGGCCTCGTCGCTCGCGGGCGTCGAGGTGATGCTCAGCGACCGCGACGCGGATCCGTTCTACTTCGTCTGACCGATCGCCTCGGTCCAGGTCCGGAGGTCGTCCGCGGACACGTTGCCATGGGGGACGACGCGCGCGTCCGCGTAGCCGCGCTCGCGGAGGTCGACGAGATACTGCTCGCGCGAGAGCAACGTGCCGCGACACACCTCGACGTCCTCCTTGCAGTGCTCTCTCCGGGCGCGTTCGAGGAGCTCGTTCATCACGCGGGCGGGGACGCAGTGGCGCCTCTGCGGGTACACGAACGAGAAGAAGACGAGGTGACCGAGGAGGACGCGCCAGTTGTCGCCGAAGCCGCGGAGGAGGCGGTCCCAGTCGAGCGTCGGCCCGCGTGCCTCGAGCAGGTGATAGATGTCCGCGCCGTCGAAGCGCTCGCGCTCCATGACGTAGCACTTGCTCATGATCATCTCCTCCGCCGGGGAGACGAGGACGGGCACGCCCCAGAGGGTGCAGTGCGCGGCGTTCTGGAACCACGCGTCGTCGACCTCGCAGAGGCCGTTCGCGCTGGCGTAGATGAAGTCGACGAAGTGCGGCCCGGACCAGGCCTTCGCGAGCCAGTGCGGGAAGAGCTTGTCCGTCTCGAAGCCAACCTCCTCCAGGGTGGAGAGGACGCGATCGACGTCGCGACGGCGGAGAAAGATGTCGAGGTCCTTGGTGTCGCGCGCGATCCCAGCGAAGTGCTTGAGCGCGAGGGCGCCGCCCACGATGAACGGGATCTTCGACCGTACGAGCACGCGCAGCACGTCCTCGTAGAAACGGCGCGGGATGGGCTCGACCATGCGTCGAGTGCTCAGCGGCTCATGCGTTCGCGAGGAATGGGCGGCCATGTGGAAGGCGATCGCTTCACGGATGGTGCCAACGCGCGGGCTCGCCGGGAACGCGCATTGCTGCGCGTGAGCGCATGAGTGAACACCCGCTCCGCATCGCCGCCGTCGGAGACCTTCACTGCACGAAGGAGTCGGCCGGAGTGCTGAGGCCGCTCTTCGAGCAGGCGCACGCGCGGGCGGACGTGCTGCTCCTCTGCGGAGACCTGACCGACTACGGGACCGCGGAAGAAGCGCAGATCCTCGCGAAAGAGCTCTCGATCGTGAAGCACCCGATCATCGCCGTGCTCGGCAACCATGACCACGAGTCGGGCGCGCCGGAGAAGGTGGTTCAGATCCTCACCGAGGCGGGCGTCCGCGTGCTCGACGGCGACAGCGTCGTGATTGGCGACGTGGGCTTCGCCGGCGTCAAAGGCTTCTGCGGCGGATTTGGACGGGGCACGTTGGGACCGTGGGGCGAGTCCGCCGTGAAGCTGTTCGTGAAGGAGGCCCTCGACGAGGCCCTCAAGCTCGAGTCCGCGCTCGCGCGGCTCCGGACCGACCAGCGCGTCGCGTTGCTCCACTACTCGCCCATCATGGAGACGGTGATCGGTGAGCCCGAGCAGATCTTCCCGTTCCTCGGCTGCAGCCGGCTCGAGGACCCGCTCGAGCGCTACCCGGTGCAGGCGTGCTTCCATGGCCACGCTCACCGCGGCACGATGACGGGGAAGACGCGCGCGGGGATCCCCGTCTACAACGTCGCCTATCCGCTGCTCCGTCGCGAGCTCGGAAGCGAGCTCCCGCTCCATATCGTCGAGCTCACGCCGCGCCCCGACGCGGCCGCGGCGGAGTGACCTCGGGGGCAGAGTGCTGCGCGCACGCGGCCGTCACTCTGGACTCCCCTGCTTCGGGCCTGAGAGCTGCGATATCCTCCCGCCATGTCGGGAGATGCATTCGAGGAGTCGGAGATGCACGACGGCGCGCCGATCGTGCATCGTGACAAGGTGGTGAGCCGCGGCATGACCGGGATGTTCTTCGGGAGCGGCGCCATCATCATGCTCGCGTCGGCGATGGTCGGGCTGACGAACGCCACGTCCACGAAGCCGCTCCCCGCGGCGGCCGTTCCGATCGTCGTCGCGAGCCTCATCGCGTTCGGCGTCGCGATGTGGATCGCTGGCATCATGTTCGGCGTGATCCGCACCCTCGTGACGAGGAAGGCGGTGCACGTGAAGTACGGGCTCTGGGGACCGACGATCCCGAACGAGGCGATCGAATCAGCCCGGGTCGTCGAGTACGACTGGACCGAGTTCGGCGGCTGGGGCATGAAGATCGGCAAGGGCGGCGCACGTGCATACGTCACGCGCAACGGTCCGTGCGTCGAGATCATCTATCGGGACGATAACGGCAAGTCGAAGCGCGTGCTCATCGGCTCGGAGAACGCGAGCGCCACCGTCGCTGCGATCAACGAGGCGAGGGGCCACGTCCGCGTCGCCGACGACGTGGCCAGGAGCACGGCCGCGGACGAAGAGAGCGCGGCCGAGGACGCGGCCGTGGAAGAGACGGAGAAGCGCTCCGCAGGGTGATTTTCGGAAGCGGGGTGGTAGGGTGGGCGGTGTGACGCTCCCGTTCAAGCCGCCCGTTCCGCCGATGCTGGCGAAGCTCGAGAACGAGATCCCCGAAGGCGACCAGTGGCTCTACGAGCCGAAATGGGACGGCTTTCGCGCGATGGTCTTCAAGGATGGCGAGAAGGTCCAGACCCAGAGCCGGGATCTCAAGCCGCTCGATCGCTACTTTCCCGAGCTCGCGAAGCCCTTCGCGGAGATGCTGCCGGAGCGCTGCGTCCTCGACGGCGAGATCGTCATCGCCACCGACGACGTGCTCGACTTCGACGCGCTGCTCCTCCGGATCCACCCCGCGGCCTCGCGCGTCGCGATGCTCGCCGAGGAGAAGCCGGCGTCGTACGTGGCGTGGGACCTCCTCGCCCTCGGCGACGAGGATCTCCGGCAGGTGCCGCAGCTCGAGCGGCGCCGCCGGCTCGAGGAGGCGCTCGCGAACGTGAAGGCGCCGCTCCACGTCACCCCTGCGACGCGCGACAAGGCGGTGGCGCAGGACTGGTTCTCGCGCTTCGAGGGCGCCGGGCTCGACGGCGTGATGGCGAAGCCCGTCGACGCGCCGTACCAGCCGCACAAGCGCGCGATGGTGAAGATCAAGCACGCGCGCACCGCCGACTGCGTGGTGGCGGGCTTCCGCTGGTACAAGGAGGGGAAGGGGACGCTCGTCGGATCCTTGCTCCTCGGTCTCTACGACGACGGGGGCGTCCTCCACCACGTCGGCATCTGCGGCTCGTTCACCCGCGCCCGCCGCGCCGAGCTCGCACAGGAGCTCGAGCCGCTTCGTGAAGGCGCGAAGGAGAGCCATCCGTGGCAGAAGTGGGCGGAGTGGCAGGACGAGCAGAGCGGCCAGCGCCGGCCCGGCGCCACCTCGCGATGGAACCGCGGGAAGGACCTCTCGTGGGAGCCGCTGCGGATCGAGAAGGTGGCCGAGGTCGGCTACGATCACCTGCAGGGTACACGCTTCCGGCACGCCACCCATTTCAAGCGGTGGCGGCCGGACAAGCCGACGGCGGAGTGTCGCTACGATCAGCTGGACGCGACGCCCGCCATCGAGATTCGTCGGATCTTCGGCCGCTGAGCTACGCTCCAGGCATGGCGAAGACCTTCATCTGGCTGGGCGTCATCGTCGGATCGAGCCTCTTCGGCGCCATCCCTCTGCTCTGGGGTGACGACTACTTCTCGGGCACCAGCATCCTGCTGTCATTCCTGGGATCCCTGGTCGGGCTCTTCCTCGGCTGGAAGGTCTCCCAGATGGTCGGCGGCTGATCACTTCATCAACGTGACGTGCCCCGTCTTGGTGTGCTTCTCGCTGGAGACGAGCTTCGTCGTGACGCCGCTGCCCGGCTCGTTCAGCGCGTGCGAGCCGCAGTCGAGCGCCAGGCCGTTCGCGTGCTTGCTCACGACATCGACCGACCAGTCGACGTAGGGATAGACGTTCGACTTCGGCGACCACACGAGGTCCGTCTCCTGCGTCGCCGTCGCCTGCGCGTGCAGCGTGCAGCGCGTCACGCCGCGGGCGGCGAGCTCGGCCAGATCCGGCGCGATGCCGACGGACCACGAGCTGTCGCCCGGCCACGACGCGACCTGATCCAGGTACTCGTGCGGATCGCCCGAGCTCTCGACCTTCTGCCGGTAGTAGTTGCCGGGACCCTGGGAGGGATCGACCGTGATCGTGACCGGTCCGTTTGGCGAGTCGCAGTCGAGCGTGATGTCGCTCATGCGCATGGCCTGTGCGTTCTCGCCCGCGGTGCACGCGAGGGCGAGAACGGTCGTGGGCTGGCGCTCGCCCGTGTCGGGGTTCGTCAGCAGGTTGTCGACGCAATCGAGCTTCGCGGAGCACGCGATGCTGTCGATGTTGACCGACACGTCGAAGAAGCCCTGCTGCGCGTCGCGCATGAGCGTGAGGTTGAAGTCGACCGGCGTGTCCGTGTTCTCCGTGCACTTCACCTTCTGCGTGCACGCGGCGCCCTCCGGGCACGGGTTCGTGAAGTCGGTCACCGGCGCGCCGCTCGCGTCGGAGATGCCGAGCAGGGTGAGCGAGACCTCGTTCGGATTGTTCACCGCATCGCAGCTACCGACGTACGTGATCGCTCCCTTTCCGTCTCCGAAGCTCGACGAGCAGACCGTGCTCTTCGACCACAGGACGTCTCCCACGGAGTTCCTCACCTCGAGGCGGTAGCAGGCGTCGCTGATGCCGGAGAGGTCCAGCGCGGAGGTGGTGACCGAGATCCGGCCGCTCTCCTTCGTCTCGTCACCGGCGGGGTACGGGGTGCAGGCGACGGCGAGGATGGGGAGAATCGTGAGGGCGAGTGCGTTTCGCATGAGCAGGTAGTAGCAACCTCTCTCCTGCGCGCATGCAGACCCAACGGATGACCTCGTTCGGGCGACAGCGATCCCCCCGTCGTTCGGCGTGTCACCCGTTCGGGGGACCGCCGCCTGCCACTCCCCACTCGCGGATCGGATCGTAGTCCGGATCGGGCGTCGTCTCGGCGGGGCGGAGCGCCTCGGGCACGTTCTTCAAGTTGATGCGGATGCGGTACCAGGCGCTCGAGCGCCCGCGCATCGCGTCGACGAGGTAGTGCTCGGGCGCGAGGTATTCGAGGACCTCCGGATGCTTCGCCTTCCAGCGCTCGAGGCCCTCGATCCCCTCGGGCTTCGTCTTCGACTTCGCGATCGTGATGACGGGCAGCTTCGGCCTGGGCGGAGGCTTCACGCCTTTCGCGCGCGAAGGCGCCACGCGCGGCGCTTCGCCGGCCTCCTTGCGGAAGTGCGGAGGCCATGGCGCGTCGGCCTCGCCGGCGCTCTCTTGCTCGTCGGCGAGCTGGAGGAGCTTCTCGATGGAGTACTTCACGTCGTCGATCCGCGCGTGCGCGTCGCCGCGCTCGGCGAAGATCGCGGGCACGGTGCGCAGCGTGAAGGCGGCCGGGTCCGACGTCTTCACCTCGTTCCACGCGAGCGGCATCGACACGCGCGCGTCCGCGACGGGCCGCACGGAATACGCGTTCGACGTCGTACGGTCGCGTGCGTTCTGGTTGTAGTCGAGGAACACGCCGTGACGCTCCTCCTTCCACCACTTGCTCGTCGCGATCTTCGGCGCGCGTCGCTCCACCTCGCGCGCGAAGGCGAGCGCCGCACGGCGCACGACGTGGAAGGGCCACCGCGGCTCGATGCGCACCCAGATGTGGATGCCGCGTGAGCCGCTCGTCTTGGGCCAGCCCTCGAGGCCGAAGTCGGCGAGCGTGTCCTTCGCGACGAGCGCCACGTCGACGATCTGACTCCACGGCACGCCGGGCACCGGATCGAGGTCGATGCGCAGCTCGTCCGGGTGATCCATGTCCTCCTTGCGGACCGGATGCGCGTTGAGGTCGATGCAGCCGAGGTTGATGATCCACGCGAGCTGCGCGACGTTTCGCACGACCACCTCGTCCGCGTGGCGGCCAGAGGGAAACGTGAACGTCGCGACCTCGATCCAGTCGGGCCGCTTCACCGGCGCGCGCTTCTGGAAGAACGCCTCCTGCTCGATGCCGTTCGGGAACCGCTTCAGGAGCTGCGGCCGGCCGTAGACCCCGCGGACGGCGCCCTCCGCCACGGAGACGTAGTAGCTCACGAGATCGAGCTTCGTGATCCCGAGCTTCGGCCAGAAGATCTTGGCGGGGTTGGTGATCGTGACCTCCTGACCCGCGAGCGGGAGGACGGTCGACTTCACGGCTGTGCCCGCGAGAGGTTCACCGCCGAGTGCACCAGCGCGACGTGCGACAGGGCCTGCGGGAAATTCCCGAGCATCCGCCGTGCCTCCGGATCGTACTCCTCGGCCATGAGCCCGACGTCGTTCACGAGTCGCACCAAGCGATCGAAGTGTGCGCGCGCTTCCTCGTGCCGGCCAAGTAGAACGAGCGCGTCGACGTACCAGAACGAGCACGCCAGGAACGCGCCTTCGCCGGCGGGCAGGCCGTCGACGCCGGGATGCGTGATGTAGCGTGCCACGAAGCCGTTCGAGAGGAGCCGCTTCTCGATGTCGAGGACGGTACGGACGATCCGCCTGTCGCTCGCGGGCAAGAAGCCCGTGATCGGCAGCATCAGGAGGGACGCGTCCGGCTCGGTCGAGCCGTAATACTGCGCGAAGCCGCCGGTCGCGGGGTCGACGCCGTTCGCGCAGATGTCGGCGTGGATCTCGTCGCGCACCGCTCGCCAGCGCTCGAGGGGGCCCTCCAGGCTCCACTCCTCGATCGATCTCACCGCGCGATCGAAGGCGACCCAGCACATGACCTTCGAGTGCACGAAGTGGCGCTTCGGGCCGCGCACCTCCCAGATGCCGTGATCGGGCTCTCGCCAGGCGGTCTCGAGATGCTTCAAGAGCTGGCGCTCGAGCGCCCAGCCGCCCTGGCCATCGAGCCCGCTCTTCCGCGCGAGGTAGAGGGTGGCGATGACCTCGCCGTAGACGTCGAGCTGCACCTGCTCCGACGCGAGGTTGCCGATGCGCACGGGCCGGCTGTCCTCGTAGCCGGCGAGCCATGGCAGCTCGACCTCCGTGAGGCGGCGCTCACCGGCGATCCCGTAGAGGATCTGGAGCTGCTCGGGCGCGCCCGCCACCGCGCGCAGGAGCCAGTCGCGCCAGGCGCGCGCCTCGTCCTGGTAGCCGGCGCTGAGTAGCGTGAAGAGCATGAACGTCGAGTCGCGAAGCCAGCAGAAGCGATAGTCCCAGTTGCGGACGCCGCCCGCGAGCTCGGGCAGGGAGGTCGTCGCCGCGGCGACCATGCCGCCCGTGGGCGCGAACGTGAGCGCCTTCAGCGTGATGAGCGAGCGCTTCACGATCGCGGAGTACGGACCGGCCGCGCTGCAGCGATCGCTCCACTCGGTCCAGATCCGATCGCAGTGCGCGAGCGCGGCGTCCGGATCGATCGGCGCGGGCGGCGCCAGCGCATACGACTCCGCCCACCGCAGCACGAAGGGCACGCGCTCGCCCGCGCGGATCGTGAAGTCCGAGTACGTACGGAGGTTCTCGCCGTGCGCCTCCACTCCCGGCCAGATTCGGACGAGATCGGGGCCCGCGATCGCCTCGATCGCGCCGTCGCGGCGGTTCACCCACGGCACCGTCTTGCCGTAGTTGAAGCGGAGCGCGATCTCGGAGCGGACGCGGACGGTCCCCGCCACGCCGCTGACGATGCGCACGAGGCCGGGACCGTCGCCCGCGACGGGCATGAAATCGGTGAGGCGGATGGTGCCCTCCGCGGTCGAGAGCTCGGTCTCGAGCGTGAGGGAGCCGTCGCGATAAGCGCGGCGAACGCCCGTGATCGCGGCGGTCGGCGCGATCTTCCAGAAGCCGTTGTCCTCCGTGCCGAGGAGCGCCGCGAAGCACGCCTCCGAGTCGAACCGCGGGAGACACAGCCAGTCGATCGAGCCGTCGAGCCCGACGAGCGCCGCGCCACGGCAGTCGCCGAGCAGCGCGTAGGCTTCGATCCTCTGCGGCATGCAGGTATTCTACAACCAATTATTGCGGGTCCGCGCAGCAGCGGAAGCCAGTCGAGTAGTCGTGGTAGTCGTGAGCGTGCGCGCGTGTGCGGTACTTGCAGCCGTCGCCGTTGATGCTCGTGTCGAGGTAGTAGCCGCCGCAGAAAGTGCCGTGCGGCGCGCTGGCCGGCGTGCGGACCCACTCGTGAATGTTTCCCATCATGTCGAGGACTCCGAAGCCATTCGTGCAATCCCCGTGCGACCCGGTCTTCGCGAGCGCGCCGTCGACCTGACCGAGGCGCGGGTCGTTGAGCTTGTGCCAGACGTTGTCGTCGACGTTCGCGGGCTTCTTGCTCGCTTTTGCGGCCGCGGGCGGCTTGCCCTTCGCCACGGCGGGCCGCCGCGGAGCAGCCGGGCGCTTCGGCGGCGGTGGAGCTTTCGAGGGCCGGTTCCTCGACGTGACCGCCGCCTTCTTCGACGTGTGATGCGCGGGCTTGCCGCCTTTCGCGACGGGCTGCGCTTTCGTCGCAGCGGCCGTCTTCGCCGGGGTGACCACCACCGGCGTCGAGCTCGCGAGCGCCTGAGCTCCGAAGACCGCGCCGACCGCGCTCTTGCCGCTGTCATGGCAGGTGTTCGGCTGGCGCGCATCGCCGTACGGGAAGGTGGTCTTCTCCGGGCCCGTGCACGCCGTCATCCACTCGTTCTCGAGGCAGAGGCGCTTGTGGCTGGCGGCGCAGGCGTCCTCGGCCTGGACCTCGCTGATGTAGCCTTGCGGGAAGACATCGGGCGTGCTCACGGCACGGACGCTGTGACCGTCGACGGGGAGCCAGTGCGGGAAGGGCTTCTCGTTGCCGTCCGCGTCGACCTCGACGAGCGAGGCCTCCCAGCGATCGATGCACACGCGCGTCCCGTCACCTTCGACGAGGACCATCTCGCTCGGGCAGGGGCCGGAGTCGGTCGCGATGGGCGTCTCCTCGTGTGCGCCGCCGTCCGCGTCGTCGGCCGTCTCCTCCTCGCCGCCGTCTGCTTCGTCGGCGCCCGCGTCGAGGTCCATCTGGGCGGTGGGGCCCGAGGGCGCATGCGTGGTGGACGCGCACGCGACGAGCGTGGCCACGGCCAGGACGGATGCGATCCGCGAGAGCGACATTCCTTCCCCTCTTAGCGTAGGCTGCGCGCGTGTCCAGGCTGGTTCGTCTCGGGGCCGTTCTGCCGTTCCTTCTCGTGACCCGGACCGCGGCCGCGGACGCATCCCCCACCGGTCTGGAGACCATATCCGACCCCGCCGCACGGCAGGCCGCGGAGACGATCGCGTGCACCTCGATCCCCGCACGGCACTACCTCCGCCATGCGCTCCGCGACCTCGACGCGCGCCGCTGGGGCACCGTCATGACGAGCCTCCAGGGCGACACCGTCGACCTCGTGTCCGATGCGGTCTACGCGGCCGCGTCGAAGCCCCAGCCGGGCGACGTCCTTCGTCGCTTCGTCGGCGAGCCGGCGGCGGCGTGCACCCCCGCCGAGCGCATGGCGGCGCGGCAGGCGCTCGACCTGCCCGAGGAGGCGTCTCCGCCGACCGCCGTCGACCAGTGCCTCGCGCGTCCGCTCCACGAGCGCCGTCACGATCCCGCCTGCGCGCTCGCCGGGGCCGTGCGCGCTGCGCTCGACAACGACGTGCCCGCCGCGCGCGAGAACGTCGCCGACGTGGTGGCGGCCGTCACCTTCGATGTCGTGTACACGGGGCACTCGCTGAGCGAGCCGCAGGTGAACGCGCTCTTCGAGCACGTGGCCTATGCGCTCCGCCGTGTGATCCTGGCGCGCGAGAACGAGGTCACGATCGATCAGGACGTGACCCGCGCCTTCGGCGGCGTGGACCTCGACGCGGTCAAAGGCTGGCGCTGCAAGGACGACGGACCGCCAGTGCTCGGCGATCCGACGTCCATCTTCTGCGCCGCGACGGTCGCGGACTACAAGCCGCTCGAGGTGAAGGTCGACGGCAAGGCGGTCGCGACCGATCTCCGCGGGGCGCTCGCGACCACGGGGGATCGCGACGCGCGCATCGCGGAGCAGCTCCTCTGCGAGGCGGGCGTCCAGTGCCCGGGCGGCAAGCTCGAGCCGACGAAGGCGCAGACGGTGAAGATCGAGGTCGGCTCGTCCTCGTTCAACGTGGCGCTGGCCCCGAAGTCGATCAAGGTCGACGGCCGGCTCGCGGCGACGGTCGATCACGCCGCCGAGATCGCGCGGCTCCGAAGCGACGTGAGCTTGCTCGTTCGCGACGAGCTCCTCGGCGAGGAGCCGAAGCCGCCGCAGCTGCGCGAGCTCGCGACGGCCGCGCTCCGCCTCCGCCGCATCGCCCGTACGCTCGACGACGCGGTGAGCGCGGGCAGCCCTGGCGCGTACATCGTGGGCCCGCTCGAGGTGCTGCCCGCGTTGCTCCCGCGCTTCGAGCAACAGACGGCGTCCAGCGTGAGCTGCGCCGCGCCGCGGACGAACCTCGATCGCATGCATTGTGCAGCCACCGGCGAGCTCCGTGCGACGATCATCGCGGCGGAGGACAATCACCTCCGCGAGCTCGCCTCGCGCCTGGCGACGCTCGTGGGCCCGCGAGATCGATCGTCGTGCGTCGCGCCCTCGTCGGCCGGCCTCCTGGAGGCGTTCGCGAGCAACGTGCCCGAGGCGCATCCGCACGAGGACGCCTGGGCGGGGCTCGAGGAGATCCGCGGGGCGTCACACGAGGTCGCGACGTGCAACGTGGCGAGCACGCCGGACCCCGTGTTCAAGTTCTCGCTCATCCCGAGCCCGGGCCTCCGCGCGTCGTGGAACAGCGCCTACTTCAACGCGTTCGGAGGCGACGGCTTCCGCGTGGTGCCGTCGCTCGACTTCGTGTCGGCGCGGCTCCGGCTCACGCCGCTCTCTGCGAAGGCGCGTGTGTCGCTCGGCGCGTCGCTGGTCGATCCGCTGATCCCGCTCACCGAGCTCGCGATGCGGCGCTCGGACCTCAAGTACGACCGGCAGGAGCTCCTCGTGCTCGATGCGATCCGCCCGCGGCTCGATCTCCAGTTCTCCGTCCCATCGTTCTCGCGCCACCTCTTCCTGACGGGCGGCTTCGGTGTCCGGGCGGTGGCGCCCTATCGCGGCGGGTCCGGGCTGACGAAGCAGACGGCGACGTACCTCACGATCGGAACGCCCGGAGGCGCGGCCTCCGAGGCGTTCGCATCGTATGTAGAATACAATGTCGGCGTGAAGTACGCGTTCTAGCTCAGTACTCGCCGCGCCGGCTCATGCCGACGAGCGGCGCGCGCGGCGCGACGGGGATGGAGAGGATCTCCTCGAGCGAGCAATCGTCGTTCGCGACGTGCGCGATCTTCATGAGCACGACCTTCGCCTCCGAGGCCGAGGCGTTGCCGAGCGCGCCGTCGATGTCGGCCGCCTCGAGCTGCGCGAGGGCGTGGCGCGAGGCGAGGTCGCGCGAGCGCCAGCTCGTCTGGAGCTCGAGCTCGAGCCGGAGCTGCGCGCGCTCTTCCTGGAGGAGCGCGGCGACACCCTCGCGGACGCGCTGGTCGTGGTGATGGAGGAGCGGGAGGTACGTGGTCACGCTCTCCACATGACGCGACTGCGCGAACGCGTGGAGGAGTGGGCGGTACTCCCCATGCTCGACGCGCTGTACGTTCACGGAGGCGCCGAGCGCGTGGGTCGAGGTCAGGGAGTAGACGATGGCGGTGAGCGCGAACGCGTCGAGCTGGCGGCGCACGAGCCAGGTGAACGTCTTCTGCTTCTTCAGCTTGAGAGCGACGAGGAGGACGCCCGAGACGACGAGCGTGGTGCCGAGGATGCCGACGATGCGCAGGTCGCTGAGCCCGGAATGGGTGATGTGGATCCCGATGCGGCGGAACGTGGCCAGCGCGAGGACGAGCCCCTGGCCCATCCACATGTATGCGAGCGTCCGGACCCGCGTGGCGGCGGCGCTCGCGTCATGAGCGAGCGCGCCACGGAAGAAGAAGCCGATGACGGCGGTGAGCATGAGCAGCGCGACGGTGAGCCAGAACGCGCCCTGGTGTGCGTACTCCTGCGTGGTCATGCCGGCGGGCGTCGCGCCGACGATGAGGAACTTGGCGTCGAGGCCGATGAACGCGAGGAAGAGGGCGTTGAGGCCGACGAGCGCATTGCGTGCGATCTGCACGGAGGTCGTCGCCGCCTCGCCTTCCGTGGAGGCGGCTTCCTGCCCGCGCGCGGTCCAGAGGCCTGGGCGGAGGAGCACCGCGCTGCCGGTGATGGCGCTCATCCAGAAGAAGACGCGGAGCGGGGAGGGGAGGGAGATCACGCTCGCGACGGCGGCGAACACAGCGCGGAGACCGCTGGCCACGACGGGGTTGGCGAGCGCGAAGACGCCGAGGAAGGCGCCGATGAGGGCCATCGGGACGAGGATGGGAAGGAAGGAGACGTGGCCGACCCGCGTGCGTGCGATGAGCGCCTTCACGCCGCGCCAGGCGGCGCCGAGGCGCGACGGGATCCGCCCGATCGACGCGAAGATCGAGCCGAGGATGTCGGGGATGAAGAGCCGGCGGCGGCGGAGCGCGAGGGCGAGCGCGCCGACGAGCGCGAGGCCGGAGAGCACCACGCTGGGGGTCGCCTCGTAGGCGCAGCGGATGGCGACGAGCGCAGCGAGCACGCCGATGACGACGACGCGCGGCGTGAAGTGCCGCTTCTTCCGTGCGACGAGGATCGCGATCGGCAGCACGGCGAAGAAGATCGCGAGGCCGAAGCCGCCTCCCGCCGGCCCTTCGTGCCAGAGCGCGAGGTCGATCCCGATGACGAGCGCGAGGAGCGCGACGAGCTCGAGGGGCCGGAACGGCTTCGCGGGATTCGGCTTCCGGAGATACGCGGGCAGGTCCGAGGGCTGCTGCGGCATCGAGCGGTACGGCGGCGACGGCCAGCCGTAGCCGGGAGGTCCGTGGGCGTGGGCGTGGTAGCTCGCCTCTCGCACGGCCTCGGGCGACGCGCCGGCGGACGATGGCCACGGGTAGCCGGGCGGTCCAGAGCCATGCGTCGGTGGGTTGGGCGTCGTGCCTCCGGACGTGGCCGGAGGAAAAGGATTCGCGGGCTGCATTCCGCATAAGACGCGTTCCTCCTTGATTTCATTGCCTCCGCCGCCGGCCGCCGGCGACCGCTCGGCCCCGACTCTCGACCGGTCGTGAAAGGGCCTCCACGCGCGCCTTCGAGGCCGCGATCGAGCCGACCGCTCACCGGAGCCCAGCGACCGTTCGCCGCTCGCCCACAGGCCGACTTCCATAAGTAGTGATCGTCTCCTCTCCCACCTACAGCCGGTGGTAGGGGGACGAACCCCAGTGATTTCGCATACTCAGACCAGGGTCCAACTTGTTGATAACTTGAGGAGCCTGTGATCTAAGGGGTTCCGTGCCGTTGGTTGACGAAGTGGGGAGCCCCGAGCGCGCTCCTGCGAGCGAGCCGGTTCCCGCGCCGCCGAACAGTGAGAGTCGTCCCGTCTCTGGAGCTCCGGTCGGAGCCCCCGGGACGCCGACGCCGTGCCTCCGCCTGTTCGCCGACGAGGTCACGGTCATGCGCACCGAGGGCCTCGGCTCGACCTTCGACAACGAGGTGATGCCGCTGCTCGAGCTCTCGTTCGAGTACGAGGGCGTCCGCATCCTCGCGGCCGAGGAAGACGACGAGGTCATGATCGATCTCGATCGCTTCGTCCCGCGATCACCGTCCGACGAAGGACGCTTCCGCCGCTTCCTCGAGTCGTTCGGCGCGGTGCCGCTCGACTGCCTCGACGAGTACTCCGCCGCCACGCACGCCGACTACGTCGTCCGCTGCGAGGGCAACGTGCACGACTTCTGCGGCTTCAGCGCGTACGTCGTCCCGCAGCTCCGCGGCCTCGGGTGGAAGATCGAGATCGATCCGAAGTACCCCTTCAAGGTCGTTCAGGGCGAGCCCGCGTGGCAGGCGACGATCACGTCGGCGCCGTCGCGCTTCGACGACGCGGACGGCAGCGGCGAGAAAGAGGTCGAGCGCCCCGACTGGTTCGGCCTGCAGCTCGGCGTCGTCGTCGACGGCAAGAAGGTCAACCTCCTGCCCGCGCTGCTCGAGCTCCTCGAGCGCTCGAACGGCAAGCCGCTCGCGGAGCTCGCGATCACGACGTCGCGCAAGTGCCTCGCCCTGCCCGTCGGCGACGGCATCTACCTGCCGCTCCCCGTCGAGCGCGCGCGCGCCATCCTGCGCGTCCTCGCCGAGCTCTACGACGGCACGGCGCCGAAGGGCGAGCTCCGCGTCCCGCCGATCCGCGCGGGTGCCATCCTCGCGCTCGACGAGGCGTTCGCGAAGAACGGCGGCCAGGTCCTCATCACGGGCGACGCCGGAGCGCTCCGCGTGGCGGAGGACCTCGCGAAGCCGATCACGAAGGTCGACCAGCCCGCCGGGGTCCAGGCCACGCTGCGCGACTACCAGATCGAAGGCATCTCCTGGCTCCAGAACCTCCGCGAGCGCGAGGTCGGAGGCATCCTCGCCGACGACATGGGGCTCGGAAAGACGCTCCAGACGATCGCGCACGTCATGCTCGAGAAGGAGGGCGGTCGCCTCACGAAGCCCGCGCTCATCATCGCGCCCACGTCGCTCGTCATGAACTGGGAGCGCGAGTTCAAGAAGTTCGCGCCGGACGCGCGCGTCCTCGTCGTGCACGGCTCGGATCGCGCGACCGCGTACGACGGCATCCGCGACGCGGACGTGGTCGTCACGAGCTACCCGATCGTGTGCCGCGACGAAGAGAAGTTCGCGGAGTGGGACTTCCACCTCGTCATCCTCGACGAGGCGCAGACGATCAAGAACATGAAGAGCCGCGCGCACATCGCGTGTCGCTCGATCGTCGCCACCCATCGCCTCTGCCTCTCCGGCACCCCCGTCGAGAACCACCTCGGTGAGCTCTGGTCGCTCCTCGACTTCGTCAATCCGGGCCTCCTCGGCGACGAGCTCCACTTCAACCGCTTCTACCGCGTCCCGATCGAGCGCCTTCGCAACGAGGACCGCCTCTCGGCGCTGCGCGAGCTGGTCGCGCCCTACATCCTTCGCCGCAACAAGCGTGACGTCGCCAAGGAGCTTCCGAAGAAGACAGAGGTCATGCGTCCCGTCGAGCTCCACGGTCAGCAGCGCGAGCTCTACGAGTCGATCCGCGTGGCGGCGCACGCCGAGGTGCGGAAGCTCATCAAGAAGAAGGGCCTCGCCGCCTCCACCATCCCGATCCTCGGGGCGCTCACGAAGCTCCGTCAGGTCTGCTGCGATCCGCGCCTCGTGCGCATGAACAGCACCGGCCCCGTGAAGGAGAGCGCGAAGTACCGCATGTTCTTCGAGCTCCTCGACAAGCAGCTCGAAGGCGGTCACCGCGTGCTCGTCTTCTCCCAGTTCACGAGCATGCTCGGCCTCCTCGAGCAGGGCCTCATCGAGCGCAAGGTGAAGTACGCCATCCTCACCGGCGCGACGACGGATCGCGCCGAGGCCGTCGATCAGTTCGAGAAGGGCGGCGCGAAGGTCTTCCTCATCTCGCTGAAGGCGGGCGGCACGGGCCTCACCCTCACGAGCGCCGACGTCGTCATCCATTACGATCCGTGGTGGAACCCGGCCATCCAGGCGCAGGCGACCGACCGAGCGTACCGCATCGGCCAGAAGAAGCCCGTCATCAGCTACCAGCTCTTCGCCGCGGGCTCCGTCGAGGAACGCATCCTCGGCCTCCAGCGCTCGAAGAAGCACGTGGCCGACGCGATCCTCGGCCAGGGCGCCGCGGCGAACGCGCTCGGCGAGGCGGAGCTCGACATCCTCTTCGCGCCGCTCGGCGCGTAGTCCCGCGCCCTCAGTAGCCGTAGGGATAGAACGACGTCGGCTCGCGCGGCGGGATGTACGGGCTCGCGACCCGCTGCGACTCTCCGAGTTTGTTGTCGCCGATGTATCCGAGCGACTTCGTCACGCGGATCGGCTTGCCGCGCTGCTGGTCCGGGAGCGCGACGATCGCCTCGGACGGAAACGTGGCGTCGTCCGGGCGAATGACGCGGCTGCCCGGCGGGGTGGTGAGATGGAGGTTGCCGTTCGCGTCGCAGGCGGCGCGGACGGACTGGGGCTCGGCGTGCGAGAACATCTCGGCGCGGGCATGCGGACGCGTCGGCTCCACCGTCGTCATGTCGGAGCGCAGCACGTCGCCCGGGTTCTCGGCCTCTTTCTCGGCGCAGCCCGAGAGCAGTGCGAGGGCTGTGATGGGCAGCACGAACACGAATGGAAGTCGCCGCATGGTCTTCACCCGGTCGACTCAAGCTTGCACCGACCAGGAATAAGTCAATGCAGTCCGGCGCCGGCTCGTCGGATCGTTCGATTTTGCCGCATGGCCGAGGACGGGTGTTCACTCCAACCGGGAGAGGGCCACCTGCGCCACGCGATCCAGGAAGGGGGCGTACGAGGTCTGACCAGGGACCGGACAGACCGACCCGACGAGCCCTCTCGCCCCCAGTCGCTTTGCGACGAGCAGCGGGCGAGGGGAGGGATACGCCCCGTCCTTCACCTGCACCGCCGATCCGTCGGTGGCGCAGAGCGGCGGGTTGTCCGTGCCGCCGCACGGGCAGGTCGGCTCGTTGGGAGGGCAAGAGACCGGCGTCTCGAGCGCAAAGGTGCACGCGAGCTGAAGGCCCTTCTTCGCGGTGTTCCACTCGCGCCCCGTCACTGGATCCGAGCCGTTGTTCCCCTTCGGCGCGTTCGGATCGCCGCCGGCGAGGAGGGCGGAGCGCGGCTCGATCGACGGGACCATGTGCGGGTCGATGCCCGAGAAGTCGTGGTGCTCGGGGTTCGCCCCCAGGACCTTCCGCCAGTCGACGTCGCTCGTCGCGACGAGCGATGGCACAGCGCCGCCGAGGACTCCGAAGACCACGAGGTCGGGCGTGCGAGGTCCGCGCGGGAGCTTGCAGCGCTCGCCGTCAGCCGTCGCCGGAAGCTGGCTCGCGAAGACCGGGTTCGTGCACGTCTTTCGATAAGTGTATGATGCAATCTTGCGCTGCCCGCCCGGCGTCTGCACCACGTCGTGCTCGGTGTGGCGGTCGGGGACGCTCGACGCGCTGAAGCCGTCGACATAGCGCGCGAGCGGATACTGCGGATCGACGCCGAAGCGCTCGCGCATGCGGTGGAAGCGCACGCCGAGGTCATCGTCGCTCGGCCCGTAGAAGCCGTCGGCGCCGGCGCCCGACTCGTCCGGGACCGGGCTCCTCGTGCAGTTGGCGTCCCGGCGCAGCTTCTGGCAGCTGGCCAGCTCCGGATCGCAGTTCGCGGCGAAGCCGCACGACGTGCAGTCCTCGGAGTCGGGATCGTTCGCGCAGGCGGTGGTCGCGCGCGGAGCGGTCGTTCCGTCCTTGGCCGTCCCGCGCTCGATCCTCGAGCCCGGAAACTCACGCGAGGCGAACGCGTAGCCGAACCCGCCGACCGCCATCGGGTCGGGGGCCGAGTCGTCCTCGTCCGTCACCATGATGACGAGGAGGAGCGAGTCGGGACGCAGGAACGCCTTTCGCTGCCGCAGCACCTCGACGTCGAGGCCGTCGAGGTCAGCCTGCCGGAAGGCGTCGAGCTTCACGGCGACGTACGGATCGGGTTGCACGAGGAAGCGGTACATGGCCTCGAGCTGGGCCTCGAACGCGCAGCCGCTCTGGCCGGCGCTGCGCACCAGGCGCTCCGCCGACGCGATGAACGCCGGGAGATCGCCGGACGACCCGAGCTCGAGGACACCCTCTCCGAGGAGATGGGCCTTCGTGTTCATGCTCGGCTCGAAGCACACGTCTCCGCCGCTGCTCCCGAGCGAGGACGTCACGACGCCCAGGTGAATGTCGGACGTGGTCCGGGCGATGTTCGTGAGGAGGGCGCCGATCGAACGCGAGAAGACGGTCGCCTTCGAGGCCATGCCGGGGGAGTCATCGACGGCGAGCAGGATGTCGACCTTGTTCGCGCGGGAGAGGGTCGGAAGCCCGGGATCGTCGAACGACGGCGTATCCGGGACCGCGCTTCCGCTCGAGCTGCCGCCGTCGTCGGCCACCAGGACCTCCGCGTCACCGATCCCGATGAGCGCGCCGCAGCCGGCGAGCGCCATCAAGGCGATCGCACCCGAAAGACAGATCGAGGAGGCGAGCACGTATGCGCTTGGACGGTGGAGAGCCATGGGGCGCGCCTCGTTCCATGAAACATTCGTACGGGGCGCGTGTCATCATGAGACGAGGACGCCGTGACGAGGACGCCGTGAAGATTGCCCTGATCTATCCGCCGCCGTGGAAAATCGGAGCGCCTGCCGCCGACGCGGCGGACGGGCCGCCGGCCGGGTATCGTGAGGGCGACCTCGACGCGGACTTCCATCAGACGCCGTACGGTCTCTTCGCGATCGGCGCCGAGTGCCTTCGCGCGGGCCACCCGACGAAGGTGCTCAACCTGTCGTCTTTCCGCTGGGATCAGGTGGAGGAGGTCATCGCTGCGCTCGACGCCGACGTCTTCGGGATGTCGTGCTGGACCGCGAACCGTCGCGGCGTCCGCCTCGTTGCTGATCTGGTAAAGAAGAAGCACCCGAGCGCGCTCGTGGTCGTGGGCGGCCCGCACGCGACGCCGCTCGGCCCGGAATTGCTCGCGCATTACGCGAGCGTGGACCTCGTCTGCCTCGGCGAGAGCGATCGCACGTTCCTGGACATCCTGGGGAGAAGAGCGCGCGGCGAGTCGCTCCTCGAGATACCGGGCACCGTGTACCGCGATCCGAGCAAGGGGGTCGTCACCGGCCCCGAACGGAAGAACGTCGAGGATCTCGACGAGCTCGCGTCCCCGCACCACTTCTTCGACACGCACATCCTCATGACATCCCGTGGATGCCCGTGGAACTGTACGTTCTGCGGTGCGGAGACGAGCTGGGGCCGCGGCTTCCGCGCGAACTCCAACGAGTACGTGCTCGACGCGATGGCGAGCGTGTCGAAGCGCTTGCCCGTGAAGATGATCCAGATCAAGGACGACACCTTCACGACCAACAAAAAGCGGGTACTCGCGCTCTGCAAGGAGATGCAGGCGCGGAAGCTCGGGTTCTTCTGGAGCTGCGACACGCGCGTCGATGTCCTCTCCGACGAGCTCCTGCGCGAGATGCGGCTCGCGGGCTGCCAGCGGATCTCGCTCGGCGTGGAGAGCGGCTCGCAGAAGATCCTCGACCTCATCGACAAGAAGATCACGCCGCAGGAGATCCTCGACTCGACGAACCTCGCGAAGAAGTACGGGATCAAGATCCGCTACTACATGATGCTCGGCAATCGCGGCGAGACGCGCGCCACGTTCCAGGAGACGCTCGACTTCCTCGCGAAGGCGGCGCCGCACGAATACGTGTTCTCGTGCCTCTCGGTCTATCCCGGCACGCGCGACTTCCACGACGCGGAGAAGGCGGGCTGGCTCGAGCGCGAGCAGTACTTCACGGGCGACTTCCAGGAGCTGAAGACTCCCTTCGACGCGAGCGACGAGGACATCGCGTGGATGAACGAGTGGTTCTTCGCGAACAAGGGCCTGCGCGTGGGCTGGAAGGACGGCGTCCCGGAGTACCGCGCCATCCTCGAACGCCTCGGCGACTACCACGGCGCGCACATGGATCTGGGCGCCGCGCTCTACGCCGACGGCGACCTCGACGCTGCGGAGCAGCACATCCGGCGCGCGATGGAGCTCGGCTACCCGTGCCCGGGCCTCGCCTACAACCACCTCGCGTGCATCGCAAAGGCGCGCGGCGACATCGAGGCGATGATGGATCTCTTCATGATGGCGGCGAAGACGGATCCGCAGCACTGGGTCCTCATCCAGAACGTCAACGCGGCGCGCGCCTGGTTCAAGGATCGCGGTCCCGAGCGCGGACTCCCGCTCGACCTCCAGGTCCGCCACGACTTCCAGCTCCTCGAGCGCACGGCGCAGCCCACGCTGCCGGGCCCACTCCCGGAGGACTTCGCGGTCTGGACGGACACGCCACTGAAGGGAGACGACGCCCCGCGCTGGCTGAAGACCCCGGAGATGGAAGGTAGCGGCAAGGGCCTGAAGAAGCGCCTCGCCGTGCTGCGCGAATGAGCGCCGCGCGAACGAGCGAGCGCGAGAAGATGCTCGCGGGGCAGCTCTACGACCCGATGGACGCCGAGCTCATCGCGGCGCGCCAGCGCGCCCGTGAGCTCTGCTGGCAGCTGAACGCCCAGCCGACGCCGGATCGCGAGGCCCTCCGCCAGCTCTTCGGGTCGGGCGGCGACACGGTCTGGATGCAGCCGCCGTTCTTCTGCGACTACGGCACGAACATCGAGCTCGGCGAGAGCGTGTTCTTCAACTTCAACTGCGTCGTGCTCGACGTGTGCAAGGTCACGATCGGTGCCTTCACCCAGATCGGCAGCGGCGTGCAGCTCCTCACACCGCTTCACCCCTTCGACGCCGAGCTCCGCCGGAAGGAAGAGTACGGCAAGCCGATCGTGATCGGGCGCGACGTCTGGATCGGCGCGGGCGCGCTCGTGCTCCCGGGCGTGACGATCGGCGCGCGCAGCGTCATCGGCGCGGGGAGCGTCGTGACGCGCGACGTCCCCGAAGGGGTGCTCGCGGTGGGGAATCCATGTCGTGTCGTCAGGCCGCTCTGAGGAGAGCGTCGTGGCTCACCCTCTCTGTGACCCTCGGCGTCACGTGTCGGCTCACTTCACGTCGTGGCCGAGCGCGTGCTCGAGGCGGATGCGCGCGAGGCGGGCGTCGACCTTCGCGTTGAGGTGCTCGAAGCGCGACTGCGCGAGCGCGGTCTCCGCGTCGATGAGCGTCGTCGAGGTGCCACGGCCGGCGTTGAAGAGCTCGCGCGCGACGCGGTAGGCCTCCTCGGCGCTCTCGAGCTGGCGGGTGGTCGTCGCCATCGCAAAGTCGGCCTCCTGCGCCTGCTGGTAGGCCTGCGTCACCTCGAGCTCGATCGCGTCGCGGAAGGTGCCCTTCTGCGCCTCGATCGCGTTGGCGCGGGCGATCGCGTCGTTCGCGTTCGGGCTGGCGGTGAGGAGATCGTTCGGCGACCAGGTGATCTGCGCGCCGAGCGACCACGTCGGAAACCACTCGTCGCGCTGCGGGAAGCGGCGCTGGTTGGGGTTCGCGTAGGTGACGTCGCCGAAGCCGGAGAGCGACGGATAGCGACCCGCGAGCTGCACGTTCGCCAGCTTCCGCGCCGACTCTGCGTTCTTGTCGAGGCTCTTCAGCTCGGGGCGCGCGCCGTGCGCTTCACCGACGAGCTTCTTCACGTCCGTCGGGAGCGGGGAGAGCTGGCCGTCGAGCGACTCGCCCGGCTGGAGCTTCTCGTCGTCCTTGGCGTGGATGGCGAGACGCACCTGGCGCTCCGCGATGGAGACGCCGTTCTTCGCTCGCTCGACGCTGAGCTCGGCGGCGGCGGCCTGCGTCTGCGCCCGGAGCACGTCCGCCTTCGACGCGTTGCCGACCGCGAACTGGTTCTCGGCGTCCTTCTGGTGCGCCTTCGCGACGGTGAGCGACTGCTCCGCGACCACCTGCGAGCTGCGCGCGCGGAGCCACGTGTAATATGCAATCTTACCGTCGGAGAACGACTTCGCGCGGGCGGTCTGGATGTCGAAGCGCGCGGCCTCCTCCTGCTTCAGCGTGGCGGTGTAGCCCTCGTTGATCTTGAGGAAGTAGTCGCTGATGGGGATCGCGATCGTGGCCTGCGTGAGCCAGTTGTCGACGATGACCGGAAAGCCCGGGCTCGAGATGGGACCGAACGTGAACGACGGCGGCGTGAGGTTGGAGAGGCGCGTGTAGCGCGCCGTGAGCCCGACGCGTGGGATGAAGTTCGCCCAGGCCGCCTCCGAGCGCGCCCCGGCGGCGCCGGCGGTCTCTTCCGCCGCCTTGGCCTGGTAGCTCGTCTGCGCGGCGCGCATGGCGACCTGGTCGGCGGTGATGCCGCCTGCGACGGACGTGTTGAGGTCGGGGACGTTGCTCCCGCCTGCGTCGCGGTTGTTGTTCTGGGCGTTCGTCGGTGTATCGCGCGGGGCGCCCGGAGCCATCGGGGTCGGTCCGACCGGACGAGCTTGCTGCGGTCCGGTGCCCGGGATCGGTGCGGCGGGCGTGGGGAGGGAGGGCGGCGGCGCGGGCGCCGGGGTGTTGGCGACGGGCGGGGGCGGCGTCGTGTACGGCGTGGTCCCGGCGCTCTGGTTGTTCGAATTCTGCTGCGCGAGGGCGTGGCCCGACGCGAGGAGCGAGGCGACGACGGCGGAGGCCGCTGCAATGCTACGCATGGGAAATCTTCCTGTGGGCTCTTCTCGGGCTCTTCTGGGCCGGCTCGGTTCGAGCGTGACGACGGCGCTTTTACTTCGCTTTTTCCAAAAACTTGGTCGAAAAAGCACGGCTTCTCAACGATCCTGAAGGCGCCATGTGTCCTCAACCACCGACGACAGGGCAATTCGCCCGTTTCGCCCGTGGGTTGGTCATGTGGATGATCGGGATCGCTGTCCCGTTGCTCTTTCTGCTCCTGATCGGCTGCCCTCCGCCGTATGAGCCAAAGAAGCTCGAGATGGAGCCGATCGGGACGACGAAAAACGTCCCCACGACGACGGCCGACGATCCGAGCGATGGGGGCGTGGTGGCGCCAAACAGCGGAACCACGGCGCAGAACACGGACACGCCGGGCGGCAGCTCGATCTGCTCGGGCAGCTTCGACGACCTCGCGGACACGTTGAAGTCCTGCGAGGTCTCGATGCCGAAGGGCACCGAGCCCCTCAAGGGAAAGCTCGAAGTGAAGGTCACGGGCGGCGGCGCCACGACCCCGGGGGGGCACGTCGAGCTTCAGGTGACGCTGCGAAATACGTCGAGCGAGCCCCTGAACGTGTACTTCACGGGCGATCCGTCCCCGCATTTCGACGTGGAGGCGACAGACTCGAAGGGCAAGCGCGTCGACCTCCCTCCCGGCCGGTGGCCGGGCTATCCGAAGGGCTTCAAGCCCGACGCGAAGGAGGCGAAGGCCGCGAAGGTCACGCTCGCGAAGGACGGCACCGCGAAGCTCAAGGTGACGTGGGACGCGGTGAAGATGAAGTGGGCCCCGGAGCGCGCGAAGACGTGGGACGGGCGCGGCTTCCCGCGCTCGCCGGACAAGCCGCTGGGGAAAGGGAAGTACTCGCTCCGCGTGATCCTCCCCATCATGGGCGACGTCGAGGTGCCGAAGGTGACGATCGAGGTGAGCTAGGTCAGCCGCACGGCGAGCCCAGGCTGGCGAGTCCAGCACCGCTGCGAAGTGGATCAGGTGTTACGCACGTGAGGAGTAAAAGCCGCCACGCAGGACGTTTCCGCCAAATCTGAAATTCACGTCTTATCCACCGGTTACCGAAGGGTAGTCATCCTGCCTACATTGGCCTACCGGTTGCTTGAGCGCGGTCATGACTCGCCGCTCCGTTCTCTTTCCCGTGATCTTGTCTGCTCTCTCCACGCTCGCGGCCGTCGGCTGTGCGGGCAGTGAACCCGAAGCGAAGACGGACGATGACAACAACTTCAGCTCGAACCAGGCGACGCTCCTCGACATGGAGTTCGACTCGACGCTGACGACCGACTTCTCGTGGAACGAGAAGCAGACCATCCAGGCGCAGCTCCTCTACACGATCGGTCATCTCAACTTCGACAACAGCGTGGGCCGGCTCGACGCGCTCGAGCTGTCGAACGTGAAGTCGACGACCGACGAGTCGACGGGCAAGGTCACGATCGCGTACCACGCGAAGCTCCCCGTCGCGTGGGGCAGCAAGACGAACCTCCCGAAGTCCTACGACTTCCGCCTCCCGCGCGACGTGAGCGAGAGCGCGCAGGAGAAGTTCACGGAGTCGTACAAGGGCGCGTGCGTCGACCACGGCGCGCACGACCTCGATTCCGGATCGATGTGGTACTACTACCGGCCGCAAAACGCGGGCTGCACGATCAACGACGCCGACGCGCTCAAGACCACGGCGAAGGTCACGGTCTCGAAGCTGAACACGAAGGCGAAGTACCCCGAGTACCACGAGATCTGGAAGGACAACCGCCTCGAGGTCGTCACCATCTTCGGCAAGTACGAGGTCGGCGGCGCTGACTTCGACGCCGGCGTGAGGGGCTTCAATCAGTTCGTGAGCTCGGTGAAGCGCACGATGGGCCCGAGCGCGACGGTCACCACCGCCTCGCCGGTCGACGTGACGATGGAGACGACCCTGCCCGACGGCAAGGTGGTGAAGATCACGGCCCTCCTCGTCGACGCGATCACGAGCGTGTGGGAAGGCTTCGACGAGCGCTACGAGAACCTCACGGAGAGCGCTGACGTCATCGCGTACAACGGCCACGCCGGCCTCGGCCAGAACGTCCGCGCCCTCGCGAAGAAGGGCCGCTGGGCGAAGGAGAAGTACCAGATCTTCTTCATGAACGGCTGCGACACCTTCGCGTACGTCGACGGCGCGCTCGCGCAGACGCGCTCCACGCTCAACCGCAACGACCCGAGCGGCACGAAGTACATGGAGTTCGTGACGAACGCGATGCCGAGCTTCTTCTCGAGCATGCCGGCCGCGAGCTCGGCCCTCATCACGGGCCTCCTCGACTACAAATCGCCGAAGACCTACGAGGACATCTTCAAGGGCATCGACCGCGCCGAGGTCGTCCTCGTCACGGGCGAGGAGGACAACGTCTTCAAGCCGGGCATGAAGATCGGCAAGTAGCCACGACGTCGACCCGACGCAGACCCGACACGACGAAGGCCGCCGCTCGAGAGAGCGCGCGGCCTTCGGTCATTCAGAAGCAAGGAAGCTACGAGGCGCCGCGCGGCGTCACTTCTTCGCGCGCTTGCCGCCCTTGCCGCCCTTGCCGTCCTTGTGGTGGTGGCCGCCGCCTGCGGCCTCGCGAACCGCCTTCGCCTCCTCCTTGGTGACGGTGCCGTCCGCGGTCGCCTTCGCGACCTCGGCGTTGACCTTGGCCGTCCGCTCGTCGAACTTCGCGCGGAGCGCCTTGGCCTCGTCCGCCGACAGCTTGGCCGCGCGCTTCTCCATGTGCTCACGAGCCTTGGCCTGCCGCGCCGTCACCTTCTGCTGGAAGGCCGCCGCCGGCATGGGGAAGCTCGCGCCGCCCTTGCCCCCGTGCTCGCCCGCCATCGCCGGAGCAGCAGCAAAGAGAGCCGAAACCGCAAGAACCGCCGCAACAATCGTGGAACGCATGACCAATGTTCTCCTTCAATCTTCCGTGTTTAGGAGGCCACCATGTTGGCCTCGGGAAGATAGACGGCCGGGTCCGGCGGTCGATAGACCGGTTTACGATGCTTTACGGACGTCGCGCTGCCGCAGGTAACCGCTCGTCTTTCCACCGCTTCCTGGCGCGTGAAGCTTGAAGCTGCGACGGAGGTGCGGTACGGTCAGGAGGTCGAATGCGCGGGTGGCATCGTGCACCTATTGAAGGTTGTGAAGGAGCATCGATGAGCGAGCACGAGAAGAAGGAAGTGGTGGCAGAGGGAGCCGCTTGCCGAACCTCCTCCACGAAGAAGCCGTACTCTCCGCCTACGCTCCGTCACCTGGGGTCCGTTCGTAATCTCACCCTTGCCTCAGGCGGCACCACCATCAATGACGCTATCGGCACGTTCTTCAAGGATTAGGGTGGTTGTTCTTTTGTAATGGGGAACAGCGGACCGCGTCTCTGAAGGCAATCGTCCAGCCGGGCGCAAAGCCGAACCCGACCTACTTTGCGTTTCATGCAGCTCCATGGTCAAGGTTCGACTTCTCCGTAACCCCTTACAAAGGCGTTTACGCCGCCGAAGCCGAGTCTTCACCGCCAGTCTGCGACTTGCCCTCGCCTGGTGCAGTCGAAGATGCCGCAGAGAGCGTTCGTCATGCGCTCGAGCTCACACTCGAGCGCCAGCTTGGCGCGGCCAATAGGGTTGCAGTCCTCACAGGCGGCGGTCTGGACTCGGGAGGACTGCTCGCTCTCGTTCACAATTGGGCACGGCAGCGTGGCAAGTCGTGCCTCGCGGTGGGGCTAAGTTTCGAGGACGCGGGAGACGACCGTCCATACCTGAGCGCTCTCGAAGCTCACCTCGAGTGTGAGGTCATCCGAGTCTACCCGGAAGAAGGCGCGCCGTACTGGTCCAGGGTTATCGAAGGGCTGGATGGAGCTCCCCAGACCTGGGGCAATGCGCCGATGGAACTCGCTTTGTACGCACGAGCGCGCGACGCCGGGGCCGAGGTGACGGTCACCGGCGTTGGAGGCGACCACCTCTTCGACGGCGACCCCCGTGCGCTGGCGGAACTCGTGCGGAAGGGGAGGCCACTCGCTGCGCTCACTGCCGCGCGATCGTTGCGAGGCTTTGATCGTCCGATCAGCCCCGTCGCGTCCTGGGTACTCCGACCCTGGCTGGGCAGCTTCTTGCCGAGGTCGGCCTATACGCGAGTCGTCCAAGCTCCACCGCGCTTCATTCCTTCATGGGCGGGACCTCGCCTTGTTCGGCATCTGTCGAGCGCGCGTCGGGAAGCCATGCGATCAGTGCATCTGAATCCCGAACAGCGCGCCAAGCGGCGTGCCCGTCAAAACCGCATCTTCGAGCGGCAACGGCAGCAGATTCGGCTCGCGCTCGGCATTGACCGTATCGACCCGTTTCTTGATGAATCGCTTCTGGCTTTTCGAGATCAGCTCCCCCCTCATTGGCTCCTCATGGGAGGAATTCGTCGTGGCCTCTATCGAGAGGCGCTACGCGATCTCATCCCGGAGGCTTTGTATCGGCGCGAAAGCAAGTCGCGCTTTACCGGCGCGTTTGTCCGGTTCAGCCAAGCACTAGGGGGGCTCGAACAGCTGCGTGATCTTGCCGTTCCGCGGATGTTGGCGTCGTTCGACGTCGTCAAGATCCCGCCATTCCGTGCGGAGTACGAAAGCCTGTGTGCTAACCAGAGCTCGGCACGCGGGTGGGGTGCGGTGTTGCCTGTCATTCTGCTCGAGGCCTTTGCTCGTCACAGGTTCGGTGGATGAGCAGCGAGCGTTGGCTGGGCGAAGCTCACATCAACGGTCGGGTCGTCGCCCGTATTGGACGGCTTGAAGACCGACTGATCGCGGAGTGGCTAGGAATTGGTCGGCTTGAGGTCAGCAAGGACGGCTCAGATGCGCACTTCGACCCGCTCGCGTCTGCAGACCCGCGTCAGGTTGAAAAGATCAGAGAGGGAGCTGTCCTGCTGCTGCTACGTAGCCTTCACGGAAAGATTGGGTTGCATGGTTCTGCCATCGCCCTCGGGAACGCTGCCCTCGTCTTCGTCGGGCAAGCCGGGGCGGGAAAGTCGACACTGGCGGCGGCATTCTGTAAGGAACAGGGTGCTAGTCTCTTGGCTGACGATGCTGTTGCGCTCGAGCACGACGACTCGTGGTCAGTTCTCGCCTCTGAGCGTTTGCACTTTCTGGACGCCGCGGCACTGGCAGCGCTCTCGCTTCCGTCGGTGGGGCCGCCGCTCGCCACACAGAAGCACGCAATCACGGCTCCACGTCTTCGCGAACGGGCGACTCTCAAAGCGATCATGAGCCTCTGCTTCGATCCGGCTTGCAACACTCCCGCCCTTCGTCGACTCGGGGCGATCGATGGGCTCCAAGCTCTCGTCCCGCAAACGATCCGCTTCGCGATCGACGAGCCTTCATTCCAGCGACGCGAGTTCGAGGAGCTGTCCAACCTCCTGATCACGACACCTGTGTTCGAGCTGACGCGGCCGCCATCTTTTCGCCACCTCGACGCGACGATCGAACTCATTCATGACATAGTCGTAGAGAGTGCATAATTGCACGACATGTGACACGATGACCACCCCAGCCCAAGCCGCGAAACTCGACCCTCAGGTAAGGTGTCGACCCGCACCGTCAACGCATGTGCGCGCCTTCGAGGAGGAGTTGGTCATCCTGGACTTCGCCAATGGTGAGTACTTCGCGCTCGACGCGGTGGGGGCCGACGTGTGGCATCAGCTCGAGCTCGGTGCATCACTCCACGAGATGGCGACCTCTCTCGCTGCACGCTACGATGTTGCCTACGAGGACGCGTTGCGAGACGCGACAAGCTTGCTGTGTTCGCTGATGGAGCGCCGCCTCATCGTACGTACTTGACCTTCCATTCTTGACCTTGTGTCTTTCGAGTATCGGAGCCGTTCATGAAACAACTTCGCCTTCGCCGTCTGGGTTTTGCGAGCCTCCTGTTGGGGGCCGGAGCAGCCTTCGCAATCGCGTGTGGGGACGATGACAGCGTTCTCCTCGCCACTGGTGATGGCGGGGTAGAGTCGTCGACCACAAGCGACTCCTCGACGACGAAAGACGGCAAGGTGGACACCGACACCGGCTCGACCATCATGGACGCAAGTGCAGACGTGCGCGATGATGGGGATGTTGACGCTGAGGTTGATGCTGGACCTAAAGATGCACAGGCAGATGTCGAACTGCCTCCAGTGGATGCGGGCTCGCCCGACGCCGACGCGGGCGATCTCGCACGGGAGTTCCCGGCTCGCGTGGCCGCGGAGGTTTGTCAGACTTTTGCGCGTTGTTGTTTCAGCGATTCCAATACGCAGAACGACGCTGGTGTGGATGGCGGCCACTACAATCAGGCCAAGTGCCTGAATGCCTACAGTGTAAACGGTCTCAATTTCTCGAGCCCCGGAGCAGGAGCGGACTTCAATAAGCTCACATACAATGCCTCGAAGGCGAATGAGTGCCTCTCCCGTCTACACGTTCTGGCGTGCAGCTCGAATGCCGCCGAATACCGTGCGGCGATTGCAGCGTGCTACGCAGCGCTTGTAGGAACCATCCCGGCGGGCTCGGCCTGCGCCACTACCAGCGAGTGTGCTCCCGGGCTGTTCTGCAATACAGCTGTGGCGGGTGGAACGTGCGAAGCGATCCGAAGCGCGGGCGGAGCGTGCGGAGACTGGACGACGAGTGGCGCAAGCTCCACATTCTCGTGTAGCAACCGCTTCAGCGCGAATCCGCCGAGGTTCTGTCGCAACTTGAGTGACGCAGGGACGAAGCTCCCTCAGGATCAGTGGAAGTGCGATAACTCGGTCGGTCTCGGTGGTCAGTGCTTCAACGATGCCTGGTGCAGTCCTACGACGGTCTGCCCATTCGATGGACCTAACAAGCAGACCTGCCAGGATTTCATTCCTCTCTTCCCACAGGCGAGCTGCAACATCTACGTCAGTCCTTGAGACTGTCGCACGACGACCTACTGCTCACCTCGTTTCTCGCCGACTGGCCAGCTCGTCCAGCCTCTGATCCGGAGCTGGACGATGTGGAGAAGTTACTTGCGCGCGCCGAGCACCACGGTCTTGCAGGGGTGATCAGTGACGCTCTACAAAGAGATGGAATCGAGGTTCCACGGAGCTCATCGTTGCGCGACCTTGCACGCGAGCTCGACTCACGGGCACAGTTCGCTCAGGTATGCGCGATTGACCATGTCTTTGCAGAAGCTGCGGTGGTCGCGGTGGTCCTCAAAGGCCCCCTGTTCGCCATGCGCTTCTACCCTCGACCCGCCGCGCGAGTGTCGTCGGATGTCGATCTTCTGGTTCGAGAACGGGACCTCACCAGTACAAGCTCTCTACTAATCGGTATGGGCTACCGACCAGGAGCGGCAGCGACGGAGGAACGCTTCCGTCGCGACCATCATCATCTTCATTTCACCCATCCGAGGCTGGTGCCCCTCGAGCTTCATTTTCACGCGTATCGTGGCTTCGGTCGAACGCTTCCGAGTGAGCCGCTCATGTTCCGAAGTGTGCCGTTTCGCGAATTGAAGGCCATTCGCGTGCTCTCGATGGAGGATGAGCTCGTTTACCTGGCTACGCATGGCGCAGCACACAAGTTTGGCCGGTGGAGCTGGCTTTTCGACCTGCGCATGATGATTGACACGATGGCTGACACACAGCTCTACGACACCGCAAAGCGCGCTCGAGAGCTGGGCTTCGCGAGGCCGCTGGCTCTCGCGGCTCAGTTGCTCGTGTCCATCATGGGGATGGACCCTCAGAAGATTGCTCCTCTCGGGCAGCTCGATCCAATTCGTGCGCGACTCGCTGAGCGACTCCTCGAGAGTCCCAGCTCCCGTCCGATGGCCGCCCTCTCGCGACTTCTCTTCACCTCCGCGCTGTGTTCGGACTCCACTACGACCGCCAAATGGGTCGCCGACGAGTTGATTCGTCGGAGTCGTCAGCTCTTTGGCGACTCGTGAAGCCACTCGTCACGGTTGGAATCTCGTTTCACAACGAGGAGCGTAACCTGCGAGAAGCCGTTGAAAGCATTCTCCGCCAGACAGAGAAGAACTTGGAGGTCTTGCTCGTTGACGATGGATCGACCGATGACTCGCTCTCGGTCGCTTGCTCGTTTTCCGGAGATCCTCGGGTGCGCGTGCTCGCAGACGGCCGGAGACGTCGACTCCCCGCCCGACTGAACCAGATCGTGGCGGAGGCTCAAGGCGCGTTTGTCGCTCGGATGGACGCCGACGATATCAGCCACCCGGATCGCCTCGCTCGCCAGCTAAGACTGTATGCAGCGCGTCCATCGCTCGATGCAGTCGGGACCTGGGCGGCACTCATCGGTTCACAGCGGCAGATCCTTGCAGTGTCGGAGTCGACAGCCGTACGAACGCCACGAGCCGCGCTCGAACACGGGCTTCTTGTCCATGCGAGTGTGATTGGCCGAACCGAGTGGTTTCGTGCTCATCCCTACGACGATTCCTTGGACCGCGCGGAGGATCGCGACCTGTGGTGTCGGACCGTCAATCGGTCGCAACTCCAGGCCGTTTGCCAGCCGCTCTACCTCGTTCGTGTGCTGCCGCGTTCATCTGACTTTCTTTCGAACTACCGTGAGAGTCAGCGTCAGAATGGTGTCTTGTTGAGACGGTACGGACGCGAAGTGTTGGGACCGAGCCGGACGGCCGTCGCTTACCTCGCGACCCTCGCCAAACCTCATGTCATGGCCGTCGCCATTCGCGTGGGCCTCGCGGATCAACTCGTCCGGCGTCGAGGCCGTGCTCCTACCGCTTTGGAGAGCGAGATCGTTCGTGAGGCGCTGAGCCCATAGCCTCCACTCGGGAGACCGCCCTGTCTCCTTGTCATCAATCTCGGGCTCGCGCGGAAGGAGGGCGGCTCTGGTGAACTCTACCTCGCTGGGGTCTAATCTTTGACCTCGACCTTCGGGCACTCCCCGCCGAAGTGGCTTTGGTTCACGGTCACGTTCTCGGGTTCGCCGAACGCGGCGACCAGCGCGAAGTGCTCGTAGCCGCACGGCGTGACTTCGAGCTTCTTCGCGCCGTCGCGGCGTAGCTTGTCGCCGCGTTGCATCTGGTCGTCGCGGAGCTCGCTTGGTTGCGTGCCCGGGGTCATGCCATCGGCGCGGAGGAGGGTGACCAGCCACGCCACGATGACGAAGCCCATGAACGCGCGCTGCGCCTTCGGGGTGCTCTGCGTCTTGGCGGCCTCCTCGTCTTTGAGGACGCGCACCCACGGCGTGAGGAGCACGAAGCCCACGTAGAGGGCCAGGATCACGAAGCACGCGAGGAGCGCGCGCTCCGAGTGATGCGCGGCGGCGCCGTCGCGGGCATTGCCGATGGCGAGGAAGACCACCTCCGCGAGGACCGCCGCCAGCGGCAGGCCCCACTGCTTGCGGACCGCCTTGTCCGCGACCGCGAGGGGCGTGAGGACGAGCGCCGGGAGCGTGACCTCCGGGCGGACCGCGAAGAGGAGCTTCGGGTAGAAGACGAGAGAGTCGAAGAGCGAGGTAGAGCCGTCGCCGATGGCGCGCTTGAACGTCGAGACGCGGCGGAAGAAGTGGAGCGGGCCGTCGTGCGCGTGGGCGTTCCACGCCATCCAGAGGAGGGGAGCCGCGACCGAGAGCGCGATCGCGACGAGGAGCTCCTTGCGGCGTGTCTCGCGGAACTGAAGGCCCAGCGCGATGGCGGCCACCGCCGCCGCGGGCCACGCCTCGTAGCGCGAGAGGCACGCCGCGAAGAGGGCCGCCGCGAAGCCGATGAGGGCGCGGCGGCTCAGCGTCGACGCCGAGGCGAGGGCAATGACGCCCGCTGCCGTGAGGGAGGCGGTGAAGGACTCGGGGACGGTCGCGGCGCCCGTCCAGATCGCCCAGGGCGTGCCGAAGGCGAAGACGATCGCGCCGAACGCGCGCCAGCCCGGGACCTTCGTCAGGCGAAGCGCGAGCCACGGGAGCGGCGCTGCGAGCGAGGCGAAGAAGATCGCGAGGCCCCGCGCCGTGGCGAGGTCACGGCCGAGGAGCTTCATGCCGAAGCCCATGATCCAGAACGGGAAGGGGAGCCAGCTCGTCCCGCTCGGATCGAGGTGCGCCTGGTGCGCGAAGCCCTGCGCGATGGTCACGCGCGAGAAATCGTCGTCCGAGATGTGATCGAAGCCGAGGTTCCGGACCCACATGCACGCAAACGCGTGCAGGAGACAGATCGCGAAGACACTGAAGAGGAGGGCGCGCGTCGACGACGCGGCGGGTTCGGCGGCCGACTGCGCCGCCGCAGCCGACTTCGCCGCCGCCTCTGCAACGGCCGCCGGCGACTTCTTCCTACCGGCCACTCAGGGGCTGGGCGCCGGCGCTGGCGCGTCCGACGGGGCCGCGCTCGGGGACGGGGTGCTCGACGAGTCCGTCGGTGCGTCCGTCTTCTTCTTCAGCTCGCCCTTGTCCTTGTGACGACCGCTCTCCATCGCGACGCGGGCCTTGAGGGCGCGGTCGCCGGCGCTCGACATGTACGCGAGCGAGACCGAGGTGAGCATGAAGATCGCCGCCGCGATCGCCGTCATGCGGGTCAGGATGTTGCCCGCGCCACGGCCACCGAAGACCTGGGCCGTCGAGCCACCGAACGCCGCGCCCATGCCGCCACCCTTGCCCTGTTGCAAGAGCACGACGCCGATGACGATCAGGCAGACGAAAACGTGAACGAAGCTGATGAAGTTCTGAAGCATTTGTCGTTCGTCTCGGTCTGTCTCAGGCGGCCGCGGACGGCTGCGCGGCCCGTGCGATAGCACTGAACGAGGCTGCGTCCAAGCTCGCTCCACCCACCAGGGCCCCGTCCACGTTCGGACAGCCCAGAAGAGCCGCCGCATTGTCGGCTTTGACGGAGCCGCCATAGAGAATTCGCGTCTTTTCGGCGAGATCCGGGCTCTTGCCCTTCAGCCACTCGCGGATCGCCGCGTGGACCTCTTCCGCCTCCGCGGGGCCTGCCGTCTTGCCGGTGCCGATCGCCCAGACCGGCTCGTACGCGATCGCGACCGCGACCTTCGCCTGCGCGATGACGTCGAGGAAGGCGTCGACCTGCTGCTTCACGACGCGCAGGGTCTCGCCCGACTCGCGCTGCTGCAGCGTCTCACCCACGCAAATGATCGGGAGGAGGCCCGCGGCGAGGGCGGCCGCTGCCTTCTCCGCCACGAATGCGTCGCTCTCGGCGAAGTACTGGCGCCGCTCCGAGTGACCGACGATGACCCACGAGCAGCCGCACTCCTTCAGGAACGGCGCGCTGATCTCGCCCGTGAAGGCGCCATCGTTCTTCGGATAGAGGTTCTGCGCCGAGAGCGCGACGTTCGTGTTCTCGAGCTCGCCCGCGACCGCCGCGAGCGCCGTGAACGGCGGCGCGACGACCACATCGACCTTGTCGAACGCCTTCACGGCCTGCACGACGTTCTGCGCGAGCTCCACGCCGGTCGGGCCGCCATGGAACATCTTCCAGTTGCCCGCGATGAGGGGCTTTCGCGTCGAGTGCATCAACCCACCGTGTTCCGACGAAGAACCTCGATGCCGGGCAACTTCTTCCCCTCGATCAGCTCGAGAGAAGCGCCGCCGCCGGTCGAGATGTGCTTGATCTTCTTGGCCACGTCATCCCCCGCTTCCTTGACCGCCGCCGCGCTGTCGCCGCCGCCGATCACGGTGAACGCGTTCGATGCCGCCATGGCCTTCGCGATCGCGAACGTTCCGCTCGCGAACGGCGTCTTCTCGAAGAGGCCCATGGGACCGTTCCAGAGGACCGTCTTCGCCTTGCTGATGAGCTTCTCGAAATTCGCGGCCGATTTCGGGCCGATATCGAGCGCCATGTGGTTCTCGGGGATCGACCCGACGTCCACCACGCGGCCCTCGGAGGCCTCGAGGCTCTGCGCGACGACGACGTCGACGGGGAGCGCGACTTCGACCTTCTTCTCGCCCGCCTTCTCGAGGATGGTCCGCGCGAGCGCGAGCTTGTCTTCCTCGATCTTCGACTTCTGGAGGTTCGCGCCCTTCGCGGCGAGGAAGGTGTTGGCCATCGCGCCGCCGATGATCAGTGCGTCGACCTTCTCGATGAGGTTGTCGAGCACGGCGATCTTGTCGGAGACCTTGGCGCCGCCGAGGATCGCCACGAACGGCTTTTCTGGCGCGGTGATGACCTTGCCGAGCGCCGCGATCTCCTTCTCGAGGAGGAACCCGCAGCCGCGCTCGCGCATCGACTTCGGGAGCGCATGCACCGAGGCGTGCGCGCGGTGCACGGCGCCGAACGCGTCGCAAACGTACACGTCCGCGAGCTCGCCGAGCTTCGCGGCGAAGGTCTCGTCGTCCTTCTCTTCTTCCGCGTGGAAGCGGAGGTTCTCGAGGAGGCAGACCTGGCCCTTGCGGAGGTCGTAGACGACCTTCTTCGCCGCATCGCCGATGCAGTCTTCCGGCATGTGCACTTCCACGCCGAGGAGCTCGGCGAGGCGCGTGCCGACCGGCTCGAGCGAGAGCTTCGGATCCGGCCCCTTCTTGGGACGGCCGAGGTGGCTCGCGAGGATCACCCGCGCGCCGCGCTCGATCGCGTGCTTGATCGTCGGAAGCGCCTCGGTGATGCGCGCGTCGTCCGTGATGACCTGCTTTCCGTCCTGCTCCTCGAGCGGGACGTTGAAGTCACAACGGATGAAGACGCGCTTGTCTTCGATGGGCAGTTCGCGAATCGGCGTGATGCGATCGAGCGTGGTCATGCGGATGTTCTCCTTGGATCAGAGCTTGCCGGCGACGAGCTGCGCGAGCTCGATCATACGGTTCGAGAAGCCCCACTCGTTGTCGTACCAGGAGAAGACCTTCGCGAAGTTGTCGCCCATGACCTGGGTGACGGTCGCGTCGAAGATCGAGGAGCGCGGATCGCCGATGTAGTCGCTCGAGACGAGCTGCTCCTCGGTGTAGCCGAGGATGTTCTTGAGCGCGCCTTCCGACGCGGCCTTCATCGCGGCGTGGATCGACTCCTTCGTGAGGTTCTTCTCGGTCTCGAAGGTGAGGTCGACGAGGGAGACGTCCATCGTCGGGACGCGGACCGCCTGGCCGTCGAACTTGCCCTTGAGCGCCGGGATGACCTCGGAGAGCGCCTTCGCCGCGCCGGTCGACGACGGGATCATGTTCTGAGCCGCCGCGCGCGCACGGCGGAGGTCGCCCTTGCGGTGCGGGATGTCGAGGACGGCCTGGTCGTTCGTGTACGAGTGGATCGTCGTCATCAAGCCGCGCTTGATCGAGAAGTTGTCGTGCAGGACCTTCGCGACGGGCGCGAGGCAGTTCGTGGTGCACGAGCCGCACGAGATGACGGTGTGCTTCGACGCGTCGTAGATCTCGGTGTTCACGCCGAGGACGATGGTGGCGTCGTGGTTCTTCGCCGGGGCGGAGATGATGACCTTCTTCGCGCCGGCGGTGAGGTGAGCCTGGTTCTTCTCCTTGTCGGTGAAGAGGCCGGTGCACTCGAGCACGATGTCGACGCCGAGCTCCTTCCACGGGAGCTTGCCCGGCTCTTTTTCCGCAAGGATCTTCGCGTTGTGGCCGCCGAGGGAGATCGTGCCTTCACCGGCTTCGGCGCGGTGCTGGGCGCGTCCGTGAACCGTGTCGTAGTTGTAGAGGTGCGCGAGGGTCTTCGCGTCCGTAAGGTCGTTGATCGCGACGACCTCGAGGTCCTTCACGCCGCGATTGTTGAGCGCGCGAACGATGCACCGACCAATACGACCGAACCCGTTGATGCCGATCTTCGTAGCCATAGCGAGGCTCCTTTATTGGGGCGCACGCTAGTGCCGGGCCGCCGGGGGAGCAAGGCCTGAACGACCCGGCACAGATGCCCGAAGATCCCGCGGTTACGCGGGGTTATTGGCACACTCGGTCGACGCATCTCGGGGGCGGTGGCGGGGCGCAAGGCGGCGCGTCGAAGCGGCCGCCCTTCGCGTGTATTCGGCGTTTTGTTTGCGTTCCCGGCTGCTCTCCTCCGCTCGAGCTCAGCCGCGCCAGACCGCGACCCGACGAGGGCGCAGTCGGCGCCGCTCGTGCATCGAGCCTACTCGCAGACGTGATCGTTGCACTTTGGCGGGAGCGGTGCGACGCACGGCGGCAGCGCAAACGTGCACTTCTGATCCTTGAAGACCTTGCACTCGTTTCCGTTCGCGCTCTTCTTCGCCGCCGCATACGGCTCGACGCCCTTCTTGGCGAGCGGACGAGTGCAGGCGCTGAAGCAGTCGGTCGCGTACTCGACCCGCGTGCAGTCATCGGCGGTATCGCACGCGGTGTACGTCTTCAGCACCGCGTCGAGCTCGCTCCTCGCCTTGCTCGCGAGCGCTTCGCACGTCATCGGCGGACACACGAACTCGCATTTCGGACCCGTCGGACCGACGAACGTGCCGTCCGGACACTGCTTTGCAATGGCGTCGCAGTTGCTCCCGCCGTCGAGGTTCGTCGGGCAGGGCGGGAACGTGCAGTTCGGTCCCGTACGTCCCACCGCCGTGCCGTCCGGGCAGATCAGGGCGTCGGCCTGACACCCTTGCGTGCCGCTGCTGCTCGCGCCGCTGCTGCTCGCGCCGCCGCTGCTCGCGCCGCCGCTGCTCGCGCCGCCGCTGCTCGTGGTCGTGCCGTCAGGGACGGGCTCGGTGCTGCCGCCGCACGCGACGACCGAGGCGATGATCGAGAGGCCTAGGACGAGAGAGCGAACCCCGAGAACGTGACGAGCTTCGAGAAGGCAAGGACCGCGCATCTCATGATCGAAGCACTCACTGGCACTTCTTGTCCACGCAGCGTGCGGGAAGGGATGGAGCGCAGGCCGGGTGAATCAGCTTGCAGCCCTGTTTCGTGTAGTCCTGACAGATGGCGGTATTCACCTGCTCGATCTGCAGCTTCAGCGAGGCCTCGCCGCTCTTTGCCATGGGGATGGCGCATTGGTCGACGCAATCGGCGGCAACCGCCACGTTCTCGCAATCGGCGTCGATCGCGCAATCGAGGTTCGAGGAGATGGTGGCCGTGAGCTTGCTCGCCGCCGTCTCCTCGATCTTCGCGCAGTCGGTCGCCGGGCAGATGAACTCGCAGTTGGGGCCGCTGGCGCCGACGTAGCTCCCATCGGGGCACTGCTTCGCGAGCGCCGGGCAAGCTCCGCCGGGATCGGTGCCGCCGCCGCCACAAGGCTTGAACTCGCAGCTCGGGCCCGTGCGACCGACGAAGCTGCCGTCGGGGCACTTCTTCGCGTCGTCGGTGCACGCGACATCGCCAGGGCAAGGCTCGAAGGTGCAGTTCGGGCCGGTGCGGCCGACGGAGGTCTTGCCGTCGGGACAGATCATCGCGATGTCATCGCAGGCCTTGGGCTGACACGTCTTGACCGTGCACATGATGCCCTTGTCGCTGCACTTGCACTCGTTGCATCCGTCGATCGACGTGAACTCGTCGCCGACGGAGTAAGTCGGGACGGGAGTCGTCCCCGGCTTGCCGTACGTGTCGTAAACCGAGGTGTTGGCCCAGGAGCAGGTGGTGCCATTGCCCGTAGCGCCGCCGTCCTTCGTCTTCTGGAGCGTTTGATCGGTCGTGTCGGTCTTTCCGACGACCACGCTGCTTCCGCCGCACGCGACGAGCAAGAGCGCGGTGACGATCGCCTTCGGAGAATGGATCGAGGACGTGACGAAGCTACGGGACATGGCGTTCTCTCCTATTTACCTGGGTGGCCGGCGCGTCGCTGTTCCGTGAAGAAATCGACGAGCTCTACTTCTTGACGGGACAGGGCGCGAACTCGCACTTGGGGCCGGTGCGCCCGACGTAGCTGCCGTCGGGGCACTTCATCGCGTCATCGGTGCAGGCGACGGGCGGCGGATCGTTGACGGGGTCCTCGGGGCAGATCTGATCGCACGAGCCCGGGAGCTGCTTCGGTGGAACGTTGCCCTTGCAGACGCGGATGACGGCGGGGCACGCGGTGCCGGGGTCGTCGCCGGGATCGCCGTCCTCGGGACAGATCTGCTTGCACGAGTCGGGGAGGGGCTTGGCCGGCGAGCCGTCCTTGCAGATGCGGGCGCTCGCGTCACACGCGATCGGGCCGCCGCCGCAGGGCGCGAACTCGCACTTCGGACCGAAGCGCGACGTGTACGATCCGTCGGGGCACTTCTTCGCGTCCGCGGTGCACACGGTGCCGTCCGGCGGCGAAGGCGGAACGGCGATGCCACCCGAGGTGCCGCCCGCGCACTGGCGAACGGTGCACATGATGCCCTTCGCGGTGCACTCGCACTCGTTGCAGCCATCGATCGACTTGAACTCGTCGCCGAGCTGGTAGGTCGGGATCGGCGCGTTCGGCGACGCGCACGTATCGTACGTCGCCGTCTGTTCCCACGAGCAGCTCTTGCCGTCGCCGGTCGCAGATCCGTCCTTCTTCTTCTGGAGCTGTTGATTGGAGGCGCCCTTCGATTCGGTATCGGCGATGGAAGCATCGTGACCGCTGCAACCAGCGAGGAACGACGCGATGACCACGGAAGCGCAAACGACGACACGGACCATGAGGCCTTCTCCTTGAGATGGATCTGACGAGTCCCCCTGCGTCACCGCCCGATTGGCAGCGCGCGAGCTCGATGTCCGTGGGTGGCCGGTCCTAGCCCGACCCGTGAAGAAATCATCCGCAGGGTCCGAATTTGGGCTTTTTCCTCGAGAAAGCGGGCGCCCGCGCATGGGCGAACGCGCGAACGCGTTCGCTCGCGCCGGGACACTGCACCGGACGCGCAGGCTCCGCCACGGGGAGCGCCGGCTCGCGCTTACTGCGTGGTGCAGGCGCGTCGGACTTGCGCGACGAACGGCGAGCGCGGGTTCGCGCTCACGAACCTCGTGGCGGCCGCGCGCGACTCCGTCGCGCGGCCCGCCGCGCAGAGCGCGAGGACCCGCGCCGCTTCCCGCTCTTCGGAGAGCGCGCCGCGCGGGAACCGCGAGGCGTGCTCGTCGATCCGCGCGAGCGCGGTCGCGGGGTCGCCATGCGCGAGCGCACCGGTCGCGGCGCGGAGGAGCGCTGCTTCCTCGGCGACCGTGTCGCGCGGCGCCGGCGCTGGCCGCGCCGGCGCGGCCGCGGGCTCAGCGCCACCCGCACCAGCACCACCCGCGCTGCCGCCGCCACCCGCGCCACCGGCGCTGCCGCCAGCATTCCCACCCGCGCCACCGGCGCTGCCGCCAGCATTCCCACCCGCGCCACCGGCGCTGCCGCCAGCATTCCCACCCGCGCCACCGGCGCTGCCGCTCTTACCAGCGACGCTCGGGCTCGTCATGCTCGCCGGGTGGCCGCTGGTCTTCCCGACGGGCGTGGCGGTTGCGCTCGTCGACCCGGGATCGTGCTCGTGCTCGCCGGCGGCGGCCGGGGCGGCGCGCTGGGAGTCGCGGCCGGAACGTCCGCGGGCGCGGCCGGAACGTCCGCGCGAGCGGTCGTCGCCACCACGCTCTCGCGCGCCCCCGTCGAGCCCACCGCCTTCGGCGCCGCGAGCAGCGCTCGGCGGTGGCCTCTGCGACCGTCGGAATCGCGCGCGATCCGGCGGCGCCGGCTGCGCCGTCGCTGCTGACACCACGACCGCCACCGGCGCACGTTCGTGCATCACGACCGCGCTCGTCGCGGTCGCGCCGCCGACGAGCGCCACCGCGACGAGGATCTTCGCACCGAACATCGAGGTCATCGGCACCTGCCGTGCCGGCGCCCACGCCGACGCCCACACCCACACCACCGCCCGCGCCTGCGCTCGCCGTCACGGTGCCCGCGCCGGCCGCGGCCGCGCCGCCCGCCGACTTCGTCACCGTGGCCGCCGTCGCGCCCGCGGCCGCGCCGATCGCCAGCTGAGCCGCGATCTTGCGGCGAACGCGCCGCGTCCGCCGCCGACGGCTCGTCGCCGCCTTCGGCGGCGTCGA
The DNA here is from genome assembly GCA_046351255.1 of Labilithrix sp. GTDB lineage: Bacteria > Myxococcota_A > Polyangia > Polyangiales > Polyangiaceae > Labilithrix. The sequence goes on along the minus strand of JAXLYU010000012.1, from coordinate 125,316 downwards.
ACAACCCCCTCGCGTCGGGTCCGAGGCTCATCGCAGCCTCCACTCGTCGCGCGCCTTCGCGCGGGCCACGCCCTCTTCGAACGCCTGCCGCGCCACGCGCAGTCGCGCGTAGGCGGTGTTCACATTGAGGCCGAGCGTCGACGCGATGTCGGGCATCGTCATCTGTTCCAGCTCGGCCATCACGAAGATCTCACGACGCTCGTCATCCATCTCGTCGAGGAGGGCATGAAGGAGCCGGACTGCCTCCGACCGTTCGATGTTCTCGCTCGGTCCCGGAGTGGTCGAACGCAGCGTGTCCGGATCAATCTGTCCGCCGTCTCCCTCACGATTCTTCCGTGCCACGCTCCGACGATGATCACGTGCCACTCGCAGCGTGATGCCGAAGAGCCACGTCTTCAAGGACGAGCGCGCCTCGAACTCTGCGAGCCTTCGGTGCACGATCACGAAGACCTCCTGGACGACATCGTCGAGGGAAGCCTCTCGAACACCGAGGCGCTTCGCGCTTCGCCAGACGAAGGCGAAGTGATCCCGATAGACGTCGTCGAAGCACGGGACGAAGACCTCCGCAGAGCCTTCCGCAACGAGCGTGGCCGCATCGGGTGTCACGAGCCTCGGGAGATGAGTGGTCGCGCCCACGATGACCCGTTAAAGAAAAAGCACCTCGGCACCGAAATATCCGGCGGCGCCGATCGTGGGTGGCTTGAATACAGAGAACTGTCCCGTCGTGACGCCGTTCTGGCTCTCCTGGACGATGAAGTTCGGTCTCGAGAGCGGCACCACCGCCTCCACACGGCCGCGGAGCGCCAGCCAGCTCGTCAGGAACACTCGGCCGAGCCCCCCCGCGCCGAACGAGCCCAGGATCTCGGTCCCGCTGCGGATCTCGGGCGTTCGAACTCCCTCCGCGCCGAGGATCTCGACGCCGAAGCCCACACAAGGGGCCACGTCGAACGACGTTCCTCTGAATGCCGCGAAGCAGGCGCGACCGCCGATCCCCGTCAGCGAGAACCGCGCGCTGCCAGCGGTCACGGAGGGGGTCTGGGCTCCGAAGAGCTTCCCGTCGGCTTCGATGCGAAGCCGCCCCGGCGTCCACGCCAGGCTCACGGCGCCGCCCGCGCCGAGCTTCGGCAAGACCCCGACGTTCCCCGCATAAGCGACGCCCGCGGCGATGTGGTGAGACTCCGGTGACGCCGGCGACTTCGCGCGCTCGGGCTCGGGCTTCGGCGCCTCGGGCTTCGGTGGCTCCGGTGGCGGCGCCTCGAGCGTCGTCGGTGGCACGAGCGCGAGGGCCAGGACAACCGCGGTGGCATCGGCGACCCCCGCGCACGTCGGTCCCTCGATCTCCCGCTCCCCGGCGCTGGCGCCGCGCTGCGTCTTCAGCTTCACGCGCCAGCTGTTCGTGGCGACCTGCTCCACGCTCGCGTTCGCGACGAGCGTTCCGCTCAGCATCTTTCCGCGGTCGACGCCGCGCAGCGTGGCCGATCGCACGTCGTCGCCGCTCGGACAGCCGGCCGGCGCCGTCCATGCCAGGCGAAGCCCCTCGTCATCCGCGAACGCGGCCGTCCCGCTGAGCGCGATGCCCGCGAACAGCGATGACGACACGAGGACCCGACCGCACTCCACGCGCCCACTCTATCAACGAGTGTGCCGAAACAATCGCGCGCATTTTGCGGCCCGTGGAGGCGGAGATCATGTGCCGTGGCACACGCGCGCGCCGCCCCGATCGTGGGCCATCGCCGACCATACCGGTCAGGCGCGGCCGCGGCTCTTGCCGGTCGTGATGCCGCCCGCGATGAGGTGCGCCAGGCGCAGCGGCTCCGGGATGTTGCCATGGAGCGTCGTACGCATCACGAGGCGCCGCGCGTCTTCGAGCGAGAGACCGGCGCGCTGGATCCAGAGCTTCTGCGCCGTGGCGAGCCCCGACGGCTCGCGCTTGAGCGATCGCCGCGAGACGCCGAGCGGCTCGAGCGCGCCGGCCTGCTCGATGAGCTTCCACTTGCGCGCCGCGCCCGGCACGGCGGGGCGCGAGGCCGGCGTCCGGCTAAAGAGCGCGCGCTTGACGGCATCGATGTCCGGCAGCTTCCGTACGACGACGAGCACCGGGATCTTGAGCGCCTGCGAGAGACCATGGATGTCGATGACGTTGAAGCCGCCCATCGCGATCCCCTGGAACATCACGGCCTGTACGTGCTCACCGAACTGGCTCGCGCGCACCAGCTCGACGACGCGTCGCGTGGAGTCGACGCCATCCCGACGAATACGGCCGCTCACGATCCCGTCGACGCGCGTAGCCGAGCACACGACGCCGACGAGAAGGACATCGCCTCGGTGATCCCGCGGGAAGGGGCCGTCGTCGAAGCCGATGACGTTCATTCGCACAGCATACGAGCTGTCGCCCAGGTCGCGACCCGGGCGGCCGGCTAATCCGGTCGAAATTGCACACAAATCTGGGACTCGCTGCTTGCGCACCTTGCTGCGCGATTTGCGCATGCTACATCTGCCTACATGCGCTTCTCCTCGTTCGCGGTCACGGGCGTTCTCGGTCTTGGGCTGATGGCATGCGAGAAGCCGATGGACGCGCAGGAGGCGGCGGCGACGAGCGACAACGCGCTCAGCGCGACCGCGCAATGCGTGCGGCAAGCGACGGATGCGGAGCTCATCGCCGAGCTTCAGGCGCGTCTCGGAGCGAGCGGTTCCTCGACGTCGAGCGAGGCGTCCGCCTGCACGTTCGGCTGTGACTCGAACACGAACCTGCTCATCTCGGTCATTGGACCGAGCGGCACCGAAAAGAAGACGTCGCTCTTCACGGGCAGCTCGAACACGTGCCGCAGCTATGCGGACAAGCTCAATCAGACGCGCCGCGAGATCACGCGCGTCTCGCTCGCGGCGGTCTGCGACTCGAACACGAACCTCCATCGGTACTCGATCACGCCGCAAGGCGCGCTGACCGAGCTCGAGGTGCAGTTCGTCGGCAGTGCGAACAGCTGCACCCAGCAGGCCGAAGCGATCAACCGCTGAGTCCTCGCCCGCGCCGTCGAGCGGGCCGCGCTCGCGAAGACGTGAGACCGATCTTCGTTCGCGGCTTCCCAGCCAGACCGTGCGAACAAAACGCGGCGGGCCCACTCCGAAGAGTGAGCCCGTCGTTTTCTTGATCCGTTTGTCGGGTTCGATCGGAGCCTGCGTTACGAGGTCGCGGGCTTCGGCGGGCCGCCGAAGATGCTCGCGCCCTTGCGCTTTTCTGCCTTCGCCTTCTCCTTGTCGGCGTAGGTGGGGATCACGATGCGCTCGCGCGGCGGGATCTCGCGGCCTTCGAAGATGGCCTTGAGCTCCTCGGCGTCGAGGGTCTCGCGCTCGAGGAGGTACTTCGCGATCGCTTCGAGGCGATCCTTCTTCGTCTCGAGGAGCTGGCGTACGACGACGTACTGCTCGTCGATGATGCGGCGCACTTCCTGGTCGATCTCGCGAGCGGTTTGCTCCGAGTAGTCCTGGCTGCGCTGGTTGTAGTCGCGGCCGAGGAAGACGCTGCCTTCCTCCGCGCCGTAGGAGAGGGGACCCATCCGCGACATGCCGTACTCGCAGACCATCGCACGAGCGATCGTCGTGAGCTGCTTGATGTCGTTCGACGCGCCGGTCGTCAGCTTGCCGAAGAAGATCTCCTCGGCGATGCGGCCGCCGAGCGCCGACTGGATCTGCGCTTCGAACTGCTCCTTGGTGCGACCCAGGACGTCGCCGCGTGGAAGCGGCATCGTCACGCCGAGAGCGCGGCCACGCGGGATGATGGTGACCTTGTGGATGGGGTCGTGGTTGGAGTTCGCGATCATCATGACCGCGTGCCCCGCCTCGTGGACCGCCGTGTTCCACTTCTCTTCTTCGGTCATGACCATCGAGCGACGCTCGGTGCCCATCATGACTTTGTCCTTCGCGAGCTCGAAGTCCGCCTGGCTGACCGCGTCCTTGTCCTGACGGGCGGCGAGGAGCGCCGCCTCGTTGACGAGGTTCTCGAGGTCGGCGCCGGCGAAACCTGGGGTGCCGCGCGCGATCGTCTCCATGTCGACATCCGGCGAGAGCGGGACGCGCTTGGTGTGGACGCGGAGGATCGCTTCGCGTCCACGCACGTCGGGACGGTTGACCGTGATGCGGCGGTCGAAGCGGCCCGGGCGGAGGATGGCGGGGTCGAGGACGTCGGGGCGGTTCGTGGCCGCGATGATGATGACGCCGTCGTTCGACTCGAAGCCGTCCATCTCGACGAGGAGCTGGTTCAGCGTCTGCTCGCGCTCGTCGTGACCGCCGCCGAGGCCTGCGCCACGGTGACGACCGACGGCGTCGATCTCGTCGATGAAGATGATGCAGGGCGCGTGCTTCTTGCCCTGCTCGAAGAGGTCGCGGACGCGGCTCGCGCCGACACCGACGAACATCTCGACGAAGTCGGAGCCGGAGATGCTGAAGAAGGGGACGCCCGCTTCTCCGGCGATAGCGCGCGCGAGGAGGGTCTTACCCGTTCCCGGCGGGCCGATCATGAGAACGCCCTTGGGGATGCGACCACCAAGGCGCTGGAACTTCTTCGGATCCTTGAGGAAGGCGATGATCTCTTCGACCTCGTCCTTGGCTTCCTCGACGCCCGCGACGTCCGCGAACGTGATCTTGTTCTGCGAGTCCGAGAGCATGCGCGCCTTGGACTTGCCGAAGCTCATCGCCTTGCCGCCGCCCGCCTGAAGCTGCCTCATGAAGAGGAAGAACATCAGGATGAGGAAGCCCATCGGGATGAGCGTGATGATCGTCGACGACCAGAAGGGTGACTGGTCTTCCTTCTCGAAGAAGATCTTCGGGGGCGCCTGCTTCGGGTCCTCGGGCTTGAGGTTCTCGATCAGCTTTTCGTCGGCGATGGGACCGGTCGCCTCGCGCCAACCCTTCGACGTGTTCTGGTCTCCGCCACGAACGCGGTAGCTGTACTCGTGATCCTTGATTTTGATCTCGTCGACCTTGCCCTGCTTGACCTCGCTGACGAAGTCACTGAAGGCGACGGGGACCTTCTTGTCCGCGGGCGTCAAGAACTGCCAGATCGTGAGGAACATCACGATCAAGACGACCCACAGCAGAAGCGTTTTATGCGATTGCTTCACGAGAACCTCGGTCTTCCTAGGCTACTACGTCCGATGCCCTCCATCGAGGGTCCGATGCGCAAGAGTTCTGCTCTTTTTGTGTCTTTCGGCGCCAACGAGGCAACGTAACCATTTTCGGCGCCCCTGACTCACGGTCCGAACGGCTCAATCTGTCGATTCTTTCCTTCTCCCCTGAGGCGCGGCCATGACGACGAGCCCATCGGGGAGCCAAACCCGTGCCTCTCTCGACCTCGTCCGCAGAAGCTCCGCGATCGCGGTCTGCGTCGCGCGTGACAGGCCGGCGGTCCACGTCGGCGTCGCCCTCGATTGACGAGCGGTTGCGGCACCTTCGAGGTCATCGGCGATCGCGGAGAGATGACGGACGATCGCGGGATCGAGCGCCCGAAGGAGGGGCATCACCTCGGTGCGAACGCGCGTGCGCAAGTAACGGGGGTCCGCGTTGGACGGGTCGGTCGCGAAGGGAACGTGATGTCGACTCAGATGCGCCATCACGTCCGAACGTTGGGCCCGAACGAGGGGCCGGACCAGATCGGGCCCGATCGGACCGAGGACGGCGAGGCCCCGCGCGCCGGCCCCCCGAAGGACGCGCATGAGCACGGTTTCCGCGCGATCTTCGGCGTGATGAGCGGTCGCAATGACGGCGCTGTGGGGTTTTGCGGCAGCACGCAGCGCCATCCATCGCGCCTCGCGGGCCCGAGCCTGGAGATTGCCGCCCCGCGTCACATCGACCCTCGTTCGCCCGAAAGGCACGCCGAGCTCGCCCGCAAAGCGCTCGGCGAGATCGAGCTCAGCCGCAGCCTCGGGCCGGAGCCCATGGTCGACGCCATGGGCCCTCAGCGCCATGCCCATCTTGGGCCCGAGCCGCGCCAGACATGAGAGGAGAGCCATCGAGTCTGGCCCGCCGCTCACCGCGACGAGGACGGTCGCGCCGGGCGGCAGCCGACACTCACTCTCGAGCGACCGGCGCACGATCGTGAGGAGGGAGGGGGACCCGCGTGGTGGCGCGAGGTCGCGAGCGGTCGCGAGCGGCGACGGCGTTTCGGGCAGATCCGGTCGAGAAGGTGTCGAGTCGGAGTGCACATCGCGTCGAGAACTGGATGAGGCGGTCCCTGCATGGCGGCGGGCATGGTCGCCGGCCGTTCGCTTGCTCATTCCTTCACCAGCGAGATCACGGTCTCGACATGGCTGGTGTGCGGGAACATCTCGAACGTCTCGGCGGTGGCGATCTTCCACCCGGCTCCTCCGAGGAGCTTCACGTCGCGCGCGAGCGTCGGCGGGTCGCAGGAGACATAGATGATGCGGGAGAGCTTCGTTCTGGCTCCGGTTAGCGCGGTGCACACGGCGCGCGCGCCTTCGCGCGGAGGATCGAGCACGAGCAGGCGCGTCGGCTTCGGGATGACGAAGGTCGCGGCGTCGGCCTCGATCACCTTGGCCGTGAGACCGCGCGCGGCGAGGTTGACGCGTGCGCTGGCGCAGGCGTCCTTGCTCGACTCGACGGCGGTGAGCTCGCGCTCTCGAGCGAGCAGCACGGTGAGGTTGCCCGCCCCCGCATACAGCTCGACGGCGGGGCTGGCATCCGCTGCGAGCGCGGCCACACGACGAGCGAGCTGGGCGTTGCCCTCCTCGGTGGCCTGCGAGAAGCCGCCCGGCGGGAGCACCAGCGGAAGATCGTCGGCGCCCTTCAGCACCGGCGTCGGGTCGCCGATGGTCGCGGGCGTGGAGACGTCACCGGCGAAGATCCGGGCACCGCCGAGCTCAGCGCTCTTCACGGCACGCTCGATGCGGCCGAAGACATCGGCAGGGAGCTCGCCTTGCCAGCGCAGGTCGACGACCGCGTTGCGCGCAGCGCCGAGCGCGATCTGGGCGTCGCCGCGCCCGCGCGCGCCACCGAGATACGTCTCGAGGGCGAGGCGGGCCCGATCGATCGCGGGGTCGAGGACCACGCAGGTCGGCACCTGCGCCGGCTCGTGAGACTTGCGGGCGAACATACCAGCGACGACCTTCTTCTTCGCCTCGACGTGCACGCGCGCGCGCGTCCGGTAGCCGATGGTCTTCGGCGCAGCGTGCCCCGTCACGTCCACGCCGAGGAGCTTCGCCACCATCGCGGCGTGGGCGGAGGCCTGCGCGGAAGGTGCAAGATGCATCCAATCGCACCCGCCGCAGCGCTCGACGTGAGCGCAGGGCGGTGGGGCGCGGTCGGACGAGGCGCTGAGCACGCGGAGCAAGGCTCCGCGGGCGGGGCGCGACTTCGGGTCGACCTCCACGTCGACGCGCTCGCCGGCGATCACGCCGGGTACGAAGACCGCGCGGCGCTCGCCTTTGATCACCGCGTGCCCCACTCCCTCGCCGCCGGGCGAGAGCTCGGTGATGTCGAGCTCGATCCTCACGGCTTCACTGCGTGCACGCGAAGACCGCGTAGCCGCCTGCGGCGTCGTTCGAACCAAGCGTCTTCGCCGTCGTCCACACCACGCCCACGCGGGTGGGGCTAGCGGCGACGGAGACGCTGCCGTCGCGCACGGTGTTGATGCCGGAGATGCGCGTCTGGCGAGAGAACATGACCGATCGTAACGGCGTCAGCTGCGTCGTCGCGTTGTCGTACACCTGAAGGCCGATCTGGCCCTCCTGCAGCCCGACCATGTACGCGCGGTTGCCGAGGATGGTGACGTCCCCCGCCGTGACCTTCGACTTGCTCGTCGAGGATGGTTGATCGACGGTGAAGCCGCTCGAGTCCGCCTCGTCGGTCTTGCCGAAGTCGAACGCGTGATAGGTCACCGACCGTCCGATGCCCTCGTTGCCCGTGATGACGATCACGCGGCCGCCCGTCGCCGCGAGGGCTCCGAACTTGCCGGGAAACGTGATGGGAGGCTTCGTGTCGTCCTTGATCGTCTCGACGGCGATCTTGGGCTCGAACATCTGCAAGCGCAGGGTGGTGTCACTCGTCGAGCCGACGACGGTGCCCGCATCCCCGGCGCCGCCGTCTTCCACCGGCACCGGCTCCGTTCCCGGATCTCCCGCGCCAACGGAGAGCAGGGCGAGCACCTTGTCGCTCGCCGTCACCCACGTGTCCGTCACGCCGGTGCCACCGAACTGGCCGTTGGGCCCTTTCGCGCCGGACGCGGGATCGAGCGTCGCGATGTTGCCCGTGCCGTTCTGGGTGAACACCACGATGTTCGCGCTCTTCTTCTGCGTTGCCGGCTTCGCCGCGCCGAGCGTGATGCGATTCGTCGTGTCGGGCGATGGCGAGTCGAAGAGGTTCGTCACGGTCGGGCGGAGAGGGTCGTCGCTGCTCTCCACCTTGAACGTCGCGACCTGCAGCGAGGGCGAGCCATTGGCCGCGCTCGTGCACGGGGCCTTCGAGAACACGGCCAGGCCGTCGTCATCGTTGATGACGAGGCCGACACCATCGGTCTCGTTGGAGGTCGAGCAGCGATCTTTCAGGCCGCGCCGCTCCGGGCGCAGCGCACCCCCCGAGTTGTCGATCGGGAGGACGACGATGCGAGCGCCGCCTGCGGTCGCGCCGTCGATCTCGCGGTAGACGATGATGAAGCCGTTCTTCGTGGCCGCGATCGCTGGCGCGCTGACGAGCGTGTTGTCGACACCAGCCGTGTTCGCGAGCGGGCCCGCGCCGAGGAGCTCGAGGGAGCAATTGGCGCCGACGCTCGGGTCTGCGTTGTCGTTGGCGGGCACGCACGTCGCCGCTTCACAGACCGACCCCGCGCCGCACTCGCCCGCCGGCGAGTTGATCGACACGAGGTTGATCGAGATGCTGTCCGCATCGCCCACGTCGATGTCGGTGCAGCCGGCTGCGATGACGGCGCACTTGTCATCGCGGGCGACCGCGGCGAATGCGTACTTGTCGTTCGGGACATCGCCGAAGCTCGGCTGCGGTGCCGAGGTGTCGCCGCGCTGGAAGGCGTAGCGCTTGGTGTAGCCCTCGGGGATGCCGCCCGCGAGGGAGGTGGTGAGCGTGGAGCAGCTCGAGCCTCGGTACGCGCCGACCTCGATCCACTTTGCGCTCGCCGAAAGAGCGGAGGGAACGCCGATGTCGAACGTGAGCGGATCGCTCGAGCAGGCCATGCCTGACACGAACAAGAATCCGATTGTCTTGACGACCCGCTTCATCCGAAAGCCCAAGAGGGAGCCGACCCGTGGATCGGCTCACCCCCCGAGCTTACCCGATGCTCACGGGTTCATCGACATGCGGACGTCCTTCAGCTGATCCGGAAGGACTTCCACCGTTACGCTCTTCTTCACGCCGTTCGGCGCGCTCAGGACGAGCGCGTGACGACCCGCCGGGACCGGCCGGCTGAAAATGTGGCCCGGCCCGAGCGGCGTGCCGTTGTCGATGATCTGATCGCACTTCATCGGGAGACACACGACGGTGAGGCTGCCCATCGCGCCCGGCTTCGGCGGAGGGGTCGTGTTCGGCTTCGGCTGAGGCAATGGGGCGGGCGCTGGCTGAGGCGCAGGCGGCTGCGTCGGTTGACCCGTCGGACGGGTCGCGACCGTGTCCGTCGGGGCGACCGGCGGGGCGGTGGGCGTCGTTGGCGCGAGGGCGACGGAGGCGGGCGCCGCCGGCGTGCCGTTTGGCGGGACCATGACCCCGCCCGTCGGGCCGGGCGGAAGCGGGGGCGGTGCGGGCGGCGGGGCCGCGGCGGTGAGGAACGCGGTGCGCGCCTGGCTGAACGGACCGACCATGGCCGCGCCAGTGTTCGAGCCGACGGGCGAGCCCGCTTGCGGCTGGCGCGGAGCGGGCGAGGTCGTCGAGAGGATCGCGATGAGGATGCCTGCGACGAGGAGCGCGACCGAGCAGGAGAGCGCGGCGACGACCCACATCGGCGGGCGGCGCTTCAGGCGCTGCGCCGTCATGGTGCGGTTGTCGGGATGCGGGAGTCGCTGCACCGTCGGCTGGATGCGCGAGAGGTTCTGGCCCGGCATCCCGGGGTGCATCGGCGCGAAGTCTTGCGGGCCGCTCGGCGAAGCGCCGTTTCGGCCGTACATCGGCATCGCGTGCGTGTCGTAGCCGTTGTCCGGGCCGTAGCCGCCGCCACCGCCCATGCCCATGTGGGGATGCGGGTTCGACTGCGGCGGCATGTTCCGTTCGGACGGGTAGTCGTTCGGGATCTGGCCGCTGAAGCTCTGAGGATGCGCGAAGGCGGGCTGGCTCGGCGCGGTCGATGCGGCTTGCGGGACTGGACCCGTGAGGCGCGCGATGCGCTCCGCGTTCGGACGCGGCGGCGTGGGGACCGAGCCCAGCACGAGGGGCTGCGCCGTCGGCTGGCGGCCCGCGGCCGGAGGCGGGGGCTGCGGGAACGACGGACCCGCCGCCGGATCGCGTTGCCGCGAGTTGCCGACGATCGTCTGATCTCCCTCACCGTCGTCGAGCTCGTCGGCTTCGAGGACCTCCGATGCCGAGCGCGCGGGGGCGCCGCGCGCAGGCTTCGGACGATCGGCCTCCGAGATGTGCATCAGCGTCGGCGGATCCATCCCGCCGGCCGCGTACGGACCCGACGGCTCGATCGCGGAGCCCTGAATCGTGGGTCCGTCGCCGTCCGCCGGGTGATCGTCGTCCATGATGGCGGCCGAGATCGGCGCGCCTGCCGCGGGGCGCGGCGGTGGCCGACCACGCGGCCCCGTCGAGATCGGACCGGCGGGGGCGCGCGGCGTCGTCAGCGACGCGGCTGTCTCCTTCGCATCGTCCGGTAGGATCTGCGGCCCCGGCGGCGGCATCTGGCCCCACGCATTGGGCGGCGCTCCTGCGGCGGGCAATGGCGCGGGCGCCCCCGCGGCGGGTCTCGGCGCCGGCGGTGGGCCGGCGGCAGGGCTCGGCTTGGGGGGCGCGACCGGACGATCTTCCGAGTTCGTGTACTCGCCGTTCAGCTTCGGCTTCGAGAGGAGCTGGTCGACGTTGATCGTCTGCGTGACCTCCGCCGCCCAGCGGAGATGCGCTTCACGCTTCTGGATGCGGTCGCTGAAGATCTGTTGCGTGTAAGCTGCAACTTCATCGCTCGCGATGAAGAGGCCACGACGCATGAGGAGCGACTGCAGGGCACGAGAGAGCTCGCGCGCCGTCTTGAAGCGCTCGCCGCGGTTCTTCGCGAGCGCCTTCATGACGATCTTCTCGAGATCGACCGGATAGCCGCGGATGAGCGTGGACGGGCGCGGGACGTTGCACTCCTGGACCTTCGCGAGCGTGTCGAGGTCGCTCTCCATGCGGAAGAGACGTTGACCCGTCGTGAGCTCCCAGAGCACGACGCCGAGCGCGAAGATGTCCGTGCGGCGATCGATGCCTTCGCCGTGCACCTGCTCCGGCGACATGTACGCGAGCTTGCCCTTCAACGTGCCCGCGCGCGTGTGGCTCATGCGGGAGCTGAACTTCGCGATGCCGAAGTCGACGACCTTCGTGACGCCGTCGTAGGTGACGAAGAGGTTGTGCGGGGTGACGTCACGGTGGACGAGCCCGAGCTTCTCGCCGTTCTTGCCGAGGAGCTCGTGGGCGGCGTGGAGGCCTTCGGCGGCGTCGGCGATGACACGGCAAGCGATCTCGGGCGGCATCGCCGTGCCGAGCTCCTCGGTGCGGCGCATCACCTCGCGGAGCGGCTCGCCATGGAGATACTCCATCGCGATCCAGTACGTGTCCTCGTGCTTGCCGAGGTCGAAGACGGTGGCGACGTTCGGGTGCGAGATACGCGCCGCGACCCGCGCTTCATCGAGGAACATCTGGACGAACGAGTCGTCCTCGACGAGGTGTGAGTGGATCTTCTTGATCGCGACCCACTTCTGGAAGCCGCCTGGGCCGTCCATGCGTGCGAGGTGCACGCTGGCCATACCACCAATGCCGATCTCGTCGACGACGCGGTAGCGCCCGAGGAAGTACGTCCCCCCGCTCTTGATGTCGGACATGGAACCTTGTCCCGGCCCGAGCGGCTGCGACGCGATTTCCGGCGGCGGTCTTTGGGCGCGATCCTGCGGCGGCGGCAAGCTCGGGGTCTCCTACGGGCTCGGGTTGCGGGGTTGGACGGACGGAGTGGACAAACGATGGTGCGGGCTGGCCGCGGACTACTTGTCGTTGGCTTTCGGGGCGCCGATGTTGACGTTCTCGGCGGGGCGCGTTCCGAAGTAGACGGCGGTGCCGACACCAGCGACGGCGAGGCCGCCGATGACGTACGGCCAAGGAGAAGACCAGAATCCTCCGCCTTTTCGAAGACCTTGATCTCCTGCGGGCGTCGGCTTGGTGTTGATGGTGGAGGAAGGACCCGACGAGGGATTGGAGGAGGCCACCGGGCCGCCCCCGTTGTCTGGGACGCGCACGCGCTCTTCTGCTGACGACAAACGGTTCTGATGCGGGTCGAGGGCATCGACGTGGACGAGGATGCTCGCGCCCGGAAGCGTGATGTCCGAGCCGATCTCGAACTCGACCGACTCGTCGGGCTTCGCGTCGAGGGAGATCTCCTTGCCCGTCGTGCCGTCCTTCGCGGTGACGCCGATCTTGTTGACGATGGGGAGGTGCCCCTTGTCGAGCGTCGCCGTGACCTTGAAGGACTTGCCCGGTGGGGTCTCCTTCGGGACCTGCACCGCGAGCTGGATGCTGCCGATCTTGGCGGTGTCTTTCTTCGCTCTTTCCGCGAGCTGGATGCCGCGCTGCTGGGCCTCCGCGGGGACCTGGAAGGTGGCGTCGATGATGGAGGCGGCACGAAAAGCGGCGAGCGCCTGGTCTTTCTTGTTGAGCGCGGCGCGGATCGAGCCGAGGCGCACGTACCCCTCGAGCACCTCGGGCGGCGCTAGCCCGCCCTTCTCGAGGGCCTCGCGATAGAGGGGCTCCGCGTTCTCGAGCGAGCCGCGATCCCACGCGGCGCGCGCCTGCCGCAAAGCAGGTCCGCCCGGTGCATTGTCACCGGCTGCGAACGCGCTGCTCGCCGCCGCCATGCAAAGCACGAACGGCAGGACGAAGCGCCTTGCACGAGAGCGAGCCACTGTCACAAAACGCTATCGGGCCGAGGTGGTCCGCGCAAGGACGGGTACCACGCACATCGACGCAGATCAGGGGAAAGGCTGCGCCGGACGCCCACGCTCGAAGTAGAAGGAGAAGGTCCCGCGGAGGTGACCGCGACAAGGTGGGGGCGTGCCTCCGCCCGGCTTCGCGTCGCGCGGATCCGCGAGATAAATGTCGAAGCAACCCTGGTTCAGGCGCTGCGCCGCGTCCTCCTCGTCGAGCTTGCCGTTCGCGAGGCTCGTGAACGCGATGAGGCTCTTGCCTGATCCGACCCCGCCAGGAGCGTCCTTGTCGGCCGCGCACCCTTGCGTCGGATCCGCGCCCCGCATCGCATCCGCGGTGCAGGTCCCATCGCTGGGGAGGGTCACCTCGTCGACCGCGTTCAGCGTCACCGTCTGCGTCTTGCAGCTCCGTTGCAGGTAGAGCGCGAAGCTCACGAGCGCGGGATCGGGATCCGCGACCACCGGCGTGCCCGGCGGCGTGACCTCCGGCGGGATGTCGACGCGAAGGGCCTGCCCGTACTTCCCCGGGTTGTCCTTCGACGGACGGATCTTCGTGATGTCGCTCGCGAGGATCGAGATGCCGTCGGAGAAGTTCTGGAAGTCCGAGCCGCGCTGGATGCGGATCGTGAGGCTGGTCTCGCGGTAGGGGACGGCGGCGAAGAAGTCCGGATCGAGATCGAACGCGCCGTTCCAGCAGTCGGGGATGTTCAGCGTCCCCTTGATGCTGCCGTTGCCCTCGCCCTGCGAGCACGCGGGGCTCGACGCTGCGATGGCGAGACCGACCACCGTGGTCGTGACGATGTTCTTCAGCCAGCGCACGCCTGCGACGCTAGCAGATCCGCGCGCCGCCGAGCACGCGGTCGCCGTCGTAGAACACGGCCACCTGGCCACGGCTCACCGCACGCACCGGCTCGGTGAAAGCGATCGCATCCGGCGTCACACGGCCCGCCGCGCCTTCGTGGCGGTAGCGCACGCGAACGCGCGCCTCGAGCGGGAGCTCGACGCCCGGCGCGGTGACCACGTCCTCGATGCGCGCGGAGCTCGACGCGAGGTCGGCCTCGTCGCCGAGGTGTACGGTCGACGTGTCGGACTCGATCTTCGTCACGAAGGCGGGCTTTCCGAGCGCGACGCCGAGGCCCTTGCGCTGGCCGATCGTGAAGCGATGGATCCCGTCGTGGAGGCCCACCGTGCGGCCGTCGGCGTCGACGATCCGGCCGGGACGGAGGCGCGGCTTCGCGCGCTCCTCCACGAAGGTCGCGTATGCATGCGCGCCCGCACCGACGAAGCAGAGCTCCTGGCTCTCACCCTTCGTCGCGCCCGGGACCTTGCGCTCGATCGCCTCGGCGCGCACCTCGGCCTTCGTGCTCTCGCCGAGCGGGAACACGAGCCGCTCGAGCTCGGCGCGCTTCGTGGCGTAGAGGAAGTAGCTCTGGTCCTTCGAGGCGTCGACGCCTTCGCGGATGAAGGGGAGGCCGTCCGCCGTGCGACCCGTCCGCGCGTAGTGGCCGGTCGCGACCTGCGCCGCGCCGAGCTTGTCTGCGAGCGCGACGAGCTCCGCGATCTTCACGCCGCGGTTGCACGCCGCGCACGGGCTCGGCGTCTCGCCCGCGAGATAGGCCTCGACGAATGGCTCCACGACCGTCTTCGCGAAGAGCTCACGGCGATCGAAGGTGTAGTGCGGGATGCCGAGCGCGTCCGCGGTGCGCCGCGCGTCGTACTGATCCTCGGGCGCGCAGCAGCGGCCGTGCGACCCCGCGCCCGCCTCCGGGTAGTCCCAGAGATGGAGCGTGACCCCCACGACGTCGTGCCCCGCGTCGACGAGGCGCGCCGCGGCCACGGCGGAGTCGACCCCGCCGGACATGGCGATCAGCACGCGCGTACGCGAGGAGGCCCCGTTCATCCGCGCTTCCCTAGCGCATCACTGGCCCTGGATCACGGTCTTCACGCCGCTCGTGGCGCGATCGACGAGCTTCGCGGTGAGGTCGACCGCCTCGCTGTACCGGTAGACGCCCGCCTGGAGCGCCAGAAGCTCCACGTTGCCGAGCTCCTTTCCGCCATGGACCGCCTTCTCGACGAGGCCCTCTCCCTTGTCGACCTCGCGACCGAGGCCGGCCAGGATCTTCGCGAAGGGGCTCGGCTCGTCGGGGGCGCGGGCCGGCTCGACCTTCGGCTTGTCGACGATCTTCGGGGCCGCCTTGCGGGTCAGCGTGTCGATGCCGCCGTCTCGGATGGTGCTCATTCTCCCGGCCATCGGCCGTGAGCCGCGGAGGTTGCGTGGAATTTCGTCGCCGCGAGCGAATCAGACGCGCGCGCGCTTCATGGAGCGGACCAGGCCCTCGATGGCGCGGGCGTGGAGGCGGCTGCCCCACGATTTCGAGAGGCCGAGCTCGCGCGCCGCCTCCTCGATCGTGACGTCGTCGAAGTAGACGCGCCGGAGGAGCGCCTGCTCTTGCTCGCTTCGCTCCGCGATCGCGCTCTTCACGAGGGCGATCATCTCGGCGTACCCGACGTTCGACTCCGGGCTGTGGTCCGGGTCCTGGGCGTGGCCGATGAACTCGGAGTCGCGCATCGCGAGGAAGCCGACGGCGGCCGCCATCGCCGCAGACGCGAGCTGATCCGTGAGGGCGGCGTCGGCCGCCTCCGGAGACGCGGGCGGCGCCTCCTCTTGTGCTGCGTCCTGGACGTGATCCATCGCCTGGAGCGCGCGGAGCTTGCGGTAGACGCGCTTCGGCAGGTTCCCGTGCGTACGGATGGCGTCGATCATCCCGCCGCGGACGCGGAGCGCGGCCCAGCGCTTGAATGGGACGCCGCGCTCGGGATCGAACGAGCGCGCCGCCTGGAGGAGCGTCTCGCGGCCCTGGGACACGAGGTCATCCAGGTTCACGTGGCTGCCGAACTGCCGGCGCATCCCGCGCGCGACCGCCTCCACGATGGGGAGCCCCTCCTCGATCCGATGGACGACCTCGGGTGAATCCACGAGGTCCGGAGAATAGACGAGGACCGAGTCGGTCGTCTCTTCCCATCCATGCGGCGCGACTATAGGGTGCGCTTCCACGTTCGGGAGCGGCGCTCCCGATGGCGCCGAGCGCAACCTCACGAATGACCGATCGCCAGAAGCCGAGCGACCGCGATGTGACGTCGGTCCGAATCGCCGCGAGCGAGCGGGCCGCTTCCGTGGATCCCCGTACCCACGCGGCCTGGCGCACGTGGCTGGCCGCCCTCGCCAAGGACGCCGACGCGGTGACCGCAGCCGCGCTGGCGTACGAGTCGCTCGGACCGGAGGGGCGCGAGGCGTGGCTCGACGCCCTCGATCAGGACGCGCCCGACGTGGGGGTGCCGAAGATCGCGCTCTACGCCCCGCTCCTCGGGGTGGAGGACGACGACGAGCGTCGCGGGCGCATCATCCTCAACGTGGTCGGCGCCGCCCGGAAGAGCACGCCGCCGCGCGCGCTCCTCGGGCAGCGCGGCGACGACCGCGTCTGCCTCATCGTCTCGCCGCTCTACCTCGACTTCGTCGAGATCCTCTTCTGTCGCTACGATCCGGACGTCGGCATCCGCGAGGCCTGGCACAAGTGGCTGGCGCACGTGACGGACGTGGCCAAGCACGGGGCCGAGGTCGGCGCGACCAAGGACGCGGCGTTGCCCATGATCGTCGAGGAGCTCGCGCACGCGGTCGTCGCCGACCGTCGCGCCGGCCGGGCCGCGCCGCCCAGCCTCGTCCGTTACATGGATCTCTTCGCACCGGACCTCGCGCATCCCATCGAGTAGTATTCTCGGCGCGATGGATCGGCCCGACCTCGACAAGCGATGCGGGAGCTGCGCTCGTTTCGTACGGGTGATCGAGACGATCGACGAGAACGGGGAGGTCAAGCGCAAGGGCGAGTGCCTCCTCATGGTGTGGCCGCCGCCGCTCTACGAGACGAACACGTGCTCGCAGTACGTCAAGAAGGGCACGTTCACCGGCAAGCCGCAGCCGGTCGCGCGCATGCGTCGCTCGTCCGGCGGCGGACCCAGGCCCGTGGCGCGACCCGGCGAGCCGCGCGCGCCCATTCAGTTTTCGCTACCAGAGGAGTTGCTCGACATGAACGCTGACGAGTTTCGGGAAATCTTGCGCGAGGTCATCCGTGACGAGCTCGGCGTCGGCGATCCGGAGCTCGGCCAGCGATGGGAGGGGGGAGAGGTCATCCTCAAGCCTGGCAAGGAGGGGACGCAGGAGAAGCGCATCCCCATCGAGACTCTCTTCTCCAAGGTCGTCTCCATCCGCGACAAGCTCCGCGTCCTCGAGCAGAAAGTGAACGGCAACGGGAAGCTGACGGCGGAGGAGAAGGTTCAGATGCAGAGCTACATCACCGGATGTTACGGCTCGCTCACCACGTTCAATCTCCTCTTCGCCAACAAGGGCGATCAGTTCGTCGGTCAGAAGGGCGACGACTGAGTCGCATGTGGCGCACGCTCCTTCCGGCGGCGCTCGTGGTGACGGCGCTCAACGGCGCCTGCGGTCCGAAAGAAGGGGAGGGACCTCCGGTCGGCGTGTCTTCCAAGGCGGGCGCGCCGCTCGAAAAGGTCGATAAGGAAACGGTTTTTACCTTCGACTCCCTCGACGAGCGCCCCGTCTCGTCCGAATCGATGCGCGGCAAGCCGGCTGTTATCGTCTTTGTCACGACGGGTGACATCGTCGGGCAGGCCCAAGTGAGCTACCTCGTGCACATGGCCAAGAACGATGGGGATCGCGTGTTCTACGCGATGGTGGCCGTCCATCCGCGCAAGGAGGCGATTCTCGTCGAGACCTACAAGCAGACGCTCGGCGTCGACTTCCCCGTCGCGCTCGCCGACGCCGCCGTCGCCTCGGACAAGGGACCGTTCGGCGAGATCCCGGCCGTGCCCACCGTCGTCATCCTCGACCGCTTCGGTCGAATGGTCTGGAAACACACCGGTCTCGCGAAGAACGAAGAGCTTCGTGGCCACATGCACGGGCTCTGATCGTGAAGCGAAGTGCCGTCCTGCTCCTCGCAGCCTCCGCGGCGCTGCTCGGCTGCAAGGGCGGGGCAGGCGCGCAGTCTCCGCACGGCGGCGGAGGAGGCGCGTCGAGCGCGAGCTGCGACCGGCTCGCGAGCGAGCTCACCGCGTTCGGAGAGGTGCTCGAGATCGCCTCCGCGGACGCGAAGGTCCGCGTGAGCTCGTACGCGGGCGTGCTCGAGCTCCTCATGTCGTTCGAGGCGGCGAGCAGCGAGCTCGACGGCGCGCTCGGGCAGATCTCGGACAAGAGCCTCGACGAGGGCCTCAAGAAGACCCGCGCGTCCCTCGCTCGCTCGATCCAGTTCGCGCAGGCCTCGCGCGGGGCGATGGAGCAGCACGCGAAGGAGATCGCGCCGCTCGCGAAGGAGACGCAGCAGGCGTGGAGCGCGCTCCGCACGGCATGCGACGGGCGAGGCAAGTCCGCTGACTGCAGCGGCGTTCGCGAGGCGATCGCGAAGTTCGACGTGGCCGAGAGCAACGAAGGTCACGACCGCGCCATCGCCGCGCTCGCGGCCGTGAAGGTGACGACGCCCGCGATCCTGAAGGCGCGCGACCGCGCGACGAACGCGAGCAAGGCGGTGCAGACCGCGATCAAGGCGCGGTCCGAGACCACGACCGAGATGCCGAAGAGGTGGATGGAGGTGCAGAAGGACCTCTCGACGTCCGTCGACTCGCTCATGGAGTCGTGCCACGCCGACGCGCGCTCCGTCTCGAACACGCAGCACCTCATCAGCGCGCCCCATCCCGAGCCGCGCAAGCTCACCGTGCTCGTGCACGTGAAGCCGCCGGCGGCGGTCGAGCGCCAGCTCCTCGGGCTCGCCGCGTCTTCCGCGGATCAGGACGAGAAGGCCTTCTACAAGGCCCGCGCGGAGGGCGCGTTCGGCAGCGGCTTCTTCCTCGTGCGAAAGGGCGACAAGGGCGAGAGCGAGGTCCTGGTCGTGACGAACCGGCACGTCGTCGAGCTCGGCGATCAGGCCGGCCTCGAGCTCGCGGATGGCACGTCGCTCGGCAACGCCGAGATCGTGTACTCGAATCCCGCACACGATCTCGCGGTGCTGCGTCCGGCGAAGAAGCTCGGGCTGAAGGAGGGCTTCGCCTTCGCGGATCAGCCGGCAAAGGATCAGCAGACCGTCATCGCCACCGGCTTTCCTGGCATGATCGGACGGCCCTCGTACCAGACGACGAAGGGCTACGTGTCGAACGAGAGCTTCAAGCTCGAGGAGGGCGATCGGCCACTCACCTACGTGCAGCACACCGCGCCCATCGATCCGGGCTCGAGCGGCGGTCCGCTCACCGACGAGTCGGGGAAGATCCTCGGCGTGAACACGCTCAAGGTGACGGGCCGCGAGAACGTGGGCCTCGCGGTGCCGTCGAAGTACGTGATCTCCACCCTGCAGATCGCGGAGGGGATCGACGCGCATCACGCGAACGCACCCGCGCGCGCCAAGGACGCCCGCATCGCGTGCCTCGGCTTCATCGCGGAGATGGGCTTGCCCGAGCCGCGAATGCTCGTCGTGGAGCAGATGATCTCGAATCATCTCGTCGGCACGGATGGCCTCGAGTCGGCGGCGGCGCTCTCCGGCGACGGCGGCTTCGAGGAGCTCTGGAACGACGACTCCGTCCGGGCGATGCGCATCGCGTCCCTCGTGAAAGTCCGCGCGCTCATCTCGGCGGGCGGCGGGCCGAGCGTGCTGGAGACGTGCGACGATCCGGACACGGCGGGCGCCAAGCCGGATCTCGTGAAGTACAAGATCCGCCTCGCCAACTTCGAGACGCGCGACCTGACGCTCCGGTGGGAGCACGGCCGCTGGAAGATCGACGGCGTATCGGGCAGCCTCGCCAAGGCGCCCGGCCAGAAGAAGCTCCCGCCAGGCAGCGGAGGCGGCGGGGGGAAGAAGATCACGCCGCCCAAGAAGAAGTGATGTAGTCAGCCACGCATGACCGAGCAGCCTCGGCCTCGCGTTGCAGCGATCGACATCCTGCGCGGCATCGTGATGGTCATCATGTCGATCGACCACGCGTCCGAGGAGTTCAACGGCGGGCGGTTCTTCAGCGACTCGGTGCGCTTCTTCAAGGCCGGGACGGAGCTGCCGACGGGGCAGTTCCTCACGCGGTGGATCACGCATCTGTGCGCGCCGACGTTCGTGGCGCTGGCGGGCACCGCGCTCGCGATGTCGACCGAGTCACGCCGGGCGCGCGGCGCGACGGAGAAGGAGATCGACCGCCACATCCTCGTGCGCGGCGTGCTCATCATCGCCTTCGAGTTCGTGTGGATGTCGTTCGCGATGCGCGGGCCGGGGAAGTTCCTGGGGCAGGTGCTCTACGCGATCGGCGCATCGCTGATGTGCATGGCGTTCCTGCGACGGCTCGGCGACCGCACGCTCCTCGCCCTCGGTCTCGTCCTCGCGCTCGGGGTGGAGCTCGTCATCGGGCTCTTCATGGCCGCGCACGCGCTCGAGAGCCTGCCCGTCGGCTTCCTCGTGAGCGGCGGGTTCTTCTTCCAGGGCCGGCTCATCGTGGCCTACCCGCTCCTGCCGTGGCTCGCGATGATGTGCCTCGGCTGGGTGCTCGGTCGCCGCCTCGTGGCGTGGCGCAGAGAAGGCAAGGACGAGGTGGCGACCGCGTCGCGCGTCCTCGCCATCACGGGCGCGGCCGCGCTCGGGTTCTTCGTCGTCGTGCGCGGGCTCAACTCGTACGGAAACATGCAGCTCCTTCGCGAGAGCGCGGACATCCTGCAGTGGCTCCACGTGAGCAAGTACCCGCCGAGCGCGACGTACGACGCCCTCGAGCTCGGCATCGCCGCCCTCCTCCTCTCGGGGCTGATGCGCCTCGGTCCGCGCCCGGCGCTCGAGCCGTTCCGCGTCCTCGGCCAGACGGCGCTCTTCTACTACCTCCTCCACATTCACCTGATGAAGCTCGTCGCGATCGTCTTCGGCGTCGAGGGCAAGTTCGGGATGGGCGCGGCGTACATCGGCGGCGTGACGATCGCGCTCGTCCTCTACCCCCTCTGCCTCTTCTACCGCCGGTTCAAGGCGGCGCACCCGAACAGCCTCGCGCGCTTCGTGTAGGCTCGGTTCATGGTGCGTCGTGCGCTCTCGCTCGGGTTCGTCGTCCTCGTGGTGATGCTTGCATCCTGCAAGAAGACGCAGAGCGCGGAGCCGGTCCTCACCAAGTGCGCGTCGGACGCCGACTGCGTCTACACGATGAAGGGGCGCGGCGACTGCTGCGTGAATCCCTGCGGCGGGACGCCAACGCCGGTCCACAAGGACGAGGCCGCGGCGATCGTGCGTTACAACGAGGACTACTGCACGACCGCGCGACGCGAAGCCTGCCCGCAGGCGGGGGCGTGCGGGCGTCCGCCGGAGGGGCCGAAGAGCCCGCCGAAGTGCGCGAGCGGCGCGTGCGTCAGCGGGACATGACGAGCCGGGCGAGGTCCGGCTTCACGACCTTGCCGAGCGCGTTGCGCGGGAGCTCCGCGAAGAAGAGGACTTGCTTCGGCACCTTGTAGGGCGCGAGATGCTCGCGGACGAAGCTCCTCAGCGCCTCCTCCGTGACCTCGCGATGCGTCTGGACGCACGCGACCACGCGCTCGCCCCAGGCCTCGTCCGGGATCCCGACGACGGCGCAGTCGTCGACGTCGTCGTGGCGGCGGAGCACCTCCTCGATCTCGAGCGCGGAGAGCTTGTACCCGCCGCTCTTGAGGATATCGACGCTCGTGCGTCCGAGGATCTTGAACGGATTGCCCTCGAGATCGGGCGCACGCGTGACCGTGTCGCCGGTGCGGAACCACGCGCGGCCGCCGTCCGAAGCGGGAACGAAGGCGCTCCTCGTCTCCGCGTCGCGGCGGTGATAGCCGACGAACACGGAGGGGCCGCGGATCCAGAGCTCGCCTGTCTCGGCGTCGTTCCCGTGCTCGTCGACGATGCGTGTGTCCTGCGTGGGCAGCGGGTGACCGACGTGGCCCGCATGCCGTGGTCCGTGGAGCGGATTCGTGATGCCGACGCCGATCTCCGTCATGCCGAAGCGCTCGAGCGGGATGCGTCCCGTGAGCTCGCGCCACCGCTCGGCGAGCGAGACGGGCAGGGCGGCGCTGCCGCTCGTGGCGAGGCGAAGCTGCCTCGCGTTCGCGGCCGCGCTCGGCGCCTTTCCCCCGTCGACCGCGGCGAAGAGGCGGTGGTACATCGACGGCACGCCCATGAAGACGGTGGCCTCGCTCATGCGCTCCCACACCTTCACCGCGTCGAACGAGTCCATGATGACGGTCGCGCCGGCGCCGATCGCGGTCAAGAGCGCGATCGCGAGCCCGTGCATGTGATGCAGCGGCAGCGTGTGCAGGAGCACGTCGGACTCGTGGAAGCCCCACGCCTCACCGACGAGCCTCTGCTGCAGCCCGAGGTTCTCGTGCGTGAGGATCGCGCCCTTCGGCCTGCCGGTCGTGCCGCTCGTGTAGAGCATGCATGCGGCCTCGCCCTCCGCCACCACCGGCGGGGGCGCCGGCGCCGTCTCGGCCAGCTCATGCACATCGCGCACGACGACGTCGGTGAGCTGCTCGCTGACGGAGCGCATGGCCTCCGACGAGACGACCGTCTTCACCTCGGCGTCGGCGACGTAGTAGCGAATCTCCGCGATGGGGTGGATGGGCGTGAGCACGATCGCGCAGCGCCCGCCGAGGAGCACGCCGTAGAACGCGGCGAGGAAGTCGACGCCCGTCTCGACGAGGACAGCGACGTGGCTCCCGGGCTCGTTCGCGAGGCCCGCCGCGACGCCACGCGCCCGCCGCACGAGCGTCGCGTACGCGTGCGACCCGTTCCGGTCGATGACTGCTATCCGCGCGTCGTTCTCGCGCGCGAGGAACCGCTGCGTAAGCTCGCTCATTCGCGACGTCTCTTACTACGGCAGGCGCGCGACCCCAACCGGAGCCGGCCGCTCCGGCGGGCTCTGGTCCGGGTGGGGTCAGGACAAAGCCCCCGACGAAGAAAGAGGGCCCCGACTGGAGCCGCGAAAGCGGTGCGCAGCACCCGCCGCTGCGGCGGGCTCTGGTCGGGGTGGGGGTGTCGGGGCAAGGCCCCCGACGAAAAGGCCCCAACTGGAGCCGCGAAAGCGGTGCGCAGCGCCGCCGCTGCGGCAGGCTCTGGTTGGGGTGGGGGTGTCGGGGGGCAAAGCCCCCGACGAAGAAAGAGGGAACCCGTTCCACAAACCCTGGTGGATGGAGACCAGGTTCTTGGGGGGTATCGGGATTTGCGTAGTGCGAAATGCCGCTTTCAAAAGGAGTGTGACCGTCTGCAAAAATTCAACAAACGAACCATCTCGGCTTGTGGTGGGCGGATAACGACGAATGACGAAATCGATGTGACGGTAGTACGGCCGATCCTTCGGCTTGCAACCGAGTTCCCAGTCTGGCGCATCGCCCGGGCGCGCTGGCGCGGCTCATCGGGCGTGCAAAATAGTGGCGGGCGAGGCGCAGCGCGCGTTCGCCCGGCCTTGTTGTTCGCGAGCCTTATTCGGCTGTGGCGAGCTCGGTCTTGTTGGCGCGGTTGATGGCTTGCTTCACCCGCTGCAGGAACTCCTGCACCCGGTCGATCTCGTTGTACATCGTACGCGCGGGGAGACCGAAGTCGGTGACCTCCACGACGTCGAAGCCGACGAGCTCCATCTCCTCCGCCTTGAGACCCTTTTCGCTGAAGGTCTCCTTCTTGCGCTCGACCTTCGTGACGGTCCGGTGCTTCACGAAGTCGGGACCGGTCTCGTAGGTCGAGACGTTGTCGGCCCGCAGTGGGACCGCCCGCGCTGCCTGCTCCATCTTCGGGATGATGTCTCCCTTGAGGACGAGGAGCTCGGGGATGGTGTACGAACGAACGACGCCATCGAGGTCCTCGACCTCCGCCCGCGCCCGCTGGTTCGTGACGGAGATCCGGAGCGCGAGCTCACGGTCCTCCGCGACGATCTGCGCGAGCCTCGCCCGGCACTCGTCGACCGTGTAGTGCCGCGTCGTCATCTTCTCCGAGCCTTCGAAGACGATGAACGCCTCGCCACCTTCGATGGCGTGCGTGCGGAACGAGCGCCGCGTGCTGCCGGCGGCCTGGAGACGGCCGACCCACGTCGCGAGGTCGGCGCCGAGCTTCTTCCGGCGATTGAAGGCGTCTCCGAGGGTCATCGGTTGTTGCGGCTCTTGCGTTGGCTGATTCACGACTGCTCCAGAAGGGAAAGCGCGCGAGCGACGGGTCGCGTGACCGGCCTGTTCGCAGGGGGGATACCGCTCGGGAGCGCCGAACGGCTCGAGCCGAAGTGCTCGTGCCCAGACGAAGGCCACCCGAACCTAAGCCGCAATCGTCGCGTGGCAACCCCGCCTCGTGCAAAAGACGACGATCGGGCGCACGAAGGGGTCGCCGCTCGCGGGCGCGCCGGGCGCGGCGAGCGGACCGTCGCGCTTGGGCGTGCATCGGTCGTCTGTGAACACACCGCCTGTGAATGGCGATTCGCGATCCGCACGCGCCTTCGCGCGGTGCGCTCGATTTCGGCCGAATTTGCGTGCAGGCGTGCGGGCTCTCCGGCGTTCCCAGCGGCACGGAGCCTGCTTGTGTACGATTGACACGCCGTCCCGCCCTTTCGGAGCGAGCCCATGCACACGAATACCCGTCTCTCCGCCCGTATCATCATCACTGCTGCCCTTGCGGGTGCCGTCGCGCTCGTCAGCGCATGCGCCATCGACCCGACGCAGAACCCGCAGTCGGGCCCCACCGGCTCGATCGGCACCGAATGTCGCTGCTCCACGGGACAGGCCGACTGTGACGGGGAGGACGGTCAGTGCCAGAGCGGCCTGGTTTGTCGCCGCGTCGACAACGGCCAGCAGATCTGCACGCACGACTGCGGCTCTGCCGGCCTCCTCACGTGCCCGATCAACTACGCGTGCAAGGCCCTCGGCATCAGCGGCGGCCGCCTCTACTGCGTCCCTCAGACCTGAGCCGCGCGGCGTGCGCCGCGTTCCGTGCGCTCGTCGAGGCGACGATCAGTGAACGTCGCCCACGAGCCACTGCTGCGCGGGGACGAGCACTTCCTCCGGCGAAGCGCCGCCGCTCTGGACGTCGCCGCGGCGATCGACGCTGAAGCCGTGGTCGCCGACGATGAAGAGCAGCGTGCGCGGCACGAGCGTCGTGATGTGACGCGCGATGACGGTCGCGACCGACTCGGCGATGGCCGGCAGCTCGTGCATGGCGTTCGCGCCGGCGGCGTCGAGGAGGGACGGGACGAGGTCGAGCTTGTGGATCTCGCGCGAGCCGACGCGGCAGCGGCGGACCACCTCCGCCGCGCGTCCGCGAAGCGACTCGGACGGCTCCTCGCGCGCCGGCGCACGGAGCGCGTCCATGCCGCGCGCGAGCGTCTCGAGCTGGCGCATCGTCGTGGTCGGGAGCGCGCTCCAGAGGAGCAGCTCGCCGCCGAACGCCGCCACACCGTGCGCTTCGCGCGCGAGGGCGTCGCGGATCATCGCGCCGAGGTCGTAGCGCATCGAGTCCACCACCAGGATGTGCGCCGAGCGCGCGTTCGCGAGGCGGGCCTGCTTGTTCGCGATGTCGAACGAGTCCATGACGAGCCGCGGGCGGCGATTCGTCGCGCCGAAGGTCTGGAACGCGTCCGTGTACGAGCGCTCGAAGGAGCGGCGGAACTCGTCGTATGCGCGATGCGCGCGCGGATCGTCGAGGCCGTTCGCGATCGCGTTCGCGAGCGGCACGTAGCTCTCGACGAAGAGCTTCTCGAACGCGGCCAAGGGCTGCGCGCCGCGAGCCGCCGCGAGCGCGAGCGTCCACGTGCGCCACGCGTCGCTCGGTCCGGCCTCCATCGCTCCCGCGACCGCGCTCCGCGCCGTGCGCATGCGCCTCGTCCGCGCCGGCGGCGGGGGGTCCTCGTGCTTCGTGGGCTCCTCGTGCTTCGGCTCCTCCGCCGCCGGGAGCTCCTCGTGCTTCGGCTCCGCCGGCGGCGGCGCGACGCCGAGGATCGTGTTCCCGGACACCGGCGACTCGATTCGCTCCTCGACGGCGATCCGCTCCTGGGGCGCCGGCGTCTCGCGATCGCTGCGGTCCTCGAACGTCGGGATCGGCTCCGCCACGAGCAGCGCCTTCGCCATGCGGAACGCGCGCGAGTGGAAGTCGGCGCGCTTCGTGGGCGCCTCGGCCGTCACCGGCTCCGGCTCGGTCACCGGCGCGGGCTCGGGCGCCGGCTCGGGCTCCGGCGGCGCATCGCAGACCACGGGCGTCGCGTCTTGCGGCTCCGTGACCGCGATCTCGACCTCCATCGGCTCGGGGGTCGTCTGGATCGTCGTCATGATCGCCTCGATGACGTCGATCGAGGCGATCGGCTCGGGGGCCGCGTCGATCGAGGCGATCGGCGCGGGGGCCGCGTCGATCGAGGCGATCGGCTCGGGGGCCGCGTCGACGATCGCCGTGACGACGTTCTCGATCGTCGTGGCCTCCTCGAGCATGACGGGGGGCGTCGAGTCGTGGCGCACCTGCACGAGCAGATCGACGAGCGAGCGCGGGGCGGCGTAGCCGGCGAGCATCATGTCGCCGTCGTCGATGAGGAGGACGAGCGGGAGCGCCGTCGTCGCCTCGGCGAGCCAGCGCAGGATCGCGCTGTCGTCGGTCGAGAGCGTGGGACGCGCGATGGCGGAGAGCGTGCCGAGCGCGATCGCGAGGCCGGACGCCCCGACCTCGCGTGCCCGCTGGAGCTGGTCCGAGAGGCGCGCGTTGGCTTCTTCCGGCATCGCGGTCCACGCCGCGAGGTACGGGGAGGGGGCACCGGCACGGGCGAGCTCGCGCTCGACCAGCTCTTCCAGGAGCGAGCCGAGATGCCCGCGCACGTGCGACGTCGGAGGTGGCAGGCGAACGAGCAGCGCGCCCGCGCCCAGAAGCTCGTTCCCGCGCTGCTCCTGCTCCTCGGCGCTCGCGAAGGTGACCTCACCCGTCAGCGGTTCGGCGGAGGTCCCGGGAAGAGCGGGCACGTATTCGAGCGGCATTTGCTGCATGCTCGACATGTCCCAAAGCGGCGCGAAATGGCCCAGTTTTTGGCGGCGTTCCTGCGCACGCCTTTCTCGTCGCCGGCCGTTGACAGGCCTGGCCAGGTTTCTAACCTTGGTGGGTTCCCTCTGCTCGACTCGTGCTTGTGGTTTTCATGATCCCCTTATGTATGTGAACCAGGGAGGCAAACGATCGCTCGTTGTGCACGCCGGACCATCTCTTCGGAGCTCTGGATAATTCGGAAGCCTTAAGCGCGGTCCGCGCCACCCACCTAGCCACATAGGCTAGGGGTTCATGTAAATCCGCACACGATCTACGCGGTACGGAACGTTTGATGGGCCCCGCCAGAAGCGAGGGCCCGTCGTCTTTTGTCAGTCGGCACAGGCCGGGGTCAGGGCCGTGATCCAGTCCTCGAGGAGCTTGTGGCCGTTCACGTCGACGGCGTGGGTGGCGACCGGCGGCATCTGCACGGACGCCACCGGCGTGCGCTGGCCGGAGATGACCGAGATCCAGCTCCGGCTCGGGACGCCCGAACGGACGTACTTCATCACGCCCGTGTTGGGCGGTGTCTCGTTCTGGTTGGACTTCTTGCAGACCGTCAGCGAGTAGGGGTCGAGCGCGTCGACCGTCGCTGGCGAGCCGCCGTCCTGCGGCATGAGCTGCGTGCCCTTGATCTGCATGAAGAGCCCGGTGAAGAAGGCGCCCGCGTTCGGGTTGGAGTTGTGACACGCGCTCCCGCAGTTGATGTGGAGCCACGCCATCGCGGGACCGGCCTTGTCGCCGCCCTGCGCCGCCGTCGCGGTCGGGTAGGCGAGCGTCTTGATCGGCGGATCGACCGTGAGGAGCTTCTTGTCGACGAGCTGCGCGAGCGTGAGGCCCGTCGCGTTCGGGAGGCCGAGGCTGACCGCATCGAAGCCGAGGAGGCTGTCCTTGCGGCCGCCGTGGCAGTCCGCGGTGCACGACGTCGTGTTCGGGATCTCGTACACGCCGCCGTCGGGGCCGAGTCCGTTCAGCTGCGCGCCCGCCTCGAGGTGCTCGGCGTCGCTCTCGTCGGCCTTCCAGAGGTACGTCGTGTTCTTCCACTCGTCGTCGAACTTCTGGAACATGCGCGTCTCGATGCGCTTGCCGTTGATCTTGAACTCCTTGAAGACCTTCGTGCCGACGGGGAAGACCCAGTCGTTCATGTCGGCGGTGTCGATCTTCGCGCCGGCGGGCAGGAGGATCCACCGTCGCTTCTCCGCGCCGTCGCTCCAGAACTCGGTGGAGGGCTTGTACTCCATGAGCTCGGGCGCGAGCGTCTTGTCCGCGATGTTCGAGTACATGCCGGCGCACGAGAGGTGCTTGTAGAGCTTCGTGACGTCGAGGTCCGCGGCGCACTTCGGGTCGATCCCGCTGCCGCCGTCGCCCTTGCCGCTGTCGCCCGTCGGCGCGCCGTCCGCGGTCCCGCCGTCGTCCGTCGCCGGCGTCACGGCCGGATCGTCGTCGCTGCAGCCCGCATATCCGGCCGCGAGGAGCATGGGGAGGAAGACGAAGCCGAAGCGACCCACCCGAGAAGTGATCATCCGTGAATCCTACTGTCTTCGCCCGCGGGTTGTCGCTAACGTGCGCCAGGAATCCTCATGAGTATGGCCCCGCCCTCTGTCGGTCTTGGTGTTCCCCGTGTCGGCATCATCATGGGCTCGATGTCGGACTGGGAGACCATGCAGCACGCGAGCGCGACCTTGGAGTCGCTCGGGATCCCTTGCGAAACGCGGGTCGTCTCCGCGCATCGCACGCCGGACCTCCTGTTCCAGTACGCATCGACCGCCGAGCAGCGCGGCCTCGAGTGCATCATCGCAGGCGCGGGCGGCGCCGCCCATCTGCCCGGCATGTGCGCGGCGAAGACCCTGCTCCCCGTGCTCGGGGTCCCGGTCGAGTCGAAGGTCCTCCGCGGCGTCGACTCGCTCCTCTCCATCGTGCAGATGCCGGCGGGCGTCCCGGTCGCGACCTTCGCCATCGGGAAGGCCGGCGCCATCAACGCCGCCCTCTGCGCCGCGCAGATCCTCGCGCGACGAGACGCATCGGTGCGAGCCGCGCTCGCGCTTCATCGAGACAACCAGACCCAGACCGTGCTCGATCGCCCCGATCCGCGCCTGCCGCCGGAGGCCGCGGAGTCGGCGCCCGGCTCGATGACCACCCCGGACTCGGGGCGGCGCGGATGACGGTCGGGGTCCTCGGCGGGGGACAGCTCGGGAGGATGATCGCGCTCGCCGGCTACACGCTCGGCCAGCGCTTCGTGTTCCTCGACCCGGGCGCGGAGTCGACCGCCGGGCACGTCGGGAACCTGCGCGTCGGCGCGTACGACGACGAGGAGCGCCTCAGCGAGCTCGCGCGCAAGAGCGACGTCGTGACCTACGAGTTCGAGAACGTCCCCGTCGGCTCGGCCCGCTTCCTCAACGAGCTCGTGCCGGTATTCCCGCCGCCGAACGCGCTCGAGGTCAGCCAGGACCGCATCGACGAGAAGCAGTTCTTCGAGCGGCTCGGCATCCCCACGCCCCCGTTCGCCGCCGTCTCGTCGAAGGCGGAGCTCGACCTTGCGGTGGCCCGGATCGGGCTGCCCGTCTACATCAAGACGCGTCGCT
The DNA here is from genome assembly GCA_046351255.1 of Labilithrix sp. GTDB lineage: Bacteria > Myxococcota_A > Polyangia > Polyangiales > Polyangiaceae > Labilithrix. The sequence goes on along the minus strand of JAXLYU010000012.1, from coordinate 95,559 downwards.
TCGGATACGACGGCAAGGGACAGATGGTGCTGCGCACGCCTGCGGACGTGGAGCGCGCGTGGGAGGCGCTCGGCGCGGCGTCGCTCATCGTGGAGGGCCTCGTGCCGTTCGAGCGCGAGCTGTCGATCCTCTCCGTCCGTGGCAAGGACGGAGATACGCGCTTCTATCCGCTCGTCGAGAACGAGCACCGCGCGAGCATCCTCCGCCTCTCGGTGCCGAAGAGCGACGCGTGGACGGCGGATCTCCAGGCCCGCGCGGAGGCGCACGCGGCGCGTCCTCGCGGAGCTGAAGTACGTGGGCGTCCTCGCCATCGAGCTCTTCCTCACGAAGAGCGGCGAGCTCGTCGCGAACGAGATGGCGCCGCGCGTCCACAACTCCGGCCACTGGACCATCGAGGGCGCGGAGACGAGTCAGTTCGAGAACCACGTGCGCGCGATCCTCGGGCTGCCGCTCGGCTCGACGCGCATGATCGGCCACGCGGCGATGATCAACTGCATCGGCAAGCTGCCGCCGAAGGAGGAGATCCTCCGCGTCGAAGGCGTCCACCTCCACGCGTACGGCAAAGACGCCTCACCGAACCGCAAGGTCGGTCATGTCACGATCCGCGCCGAGTCCCGCGACGAGCTCCACGCGAAGATCGCGAAGCTCCGTCCGATCGTCGATCCCGTCTGAGCCAGAGCTCCGAGAGCTTCCGCTCGGCGACGGCGCGGACGGCGTTGTTCTCGATCTCCTTCGCGCCCTTCACGATCACCTGCCACTGCGCCTTCGTGAGCACGAGCTGGTTCAGCGTCGGCCGGAGCGTGGAGGCGACGAACGCGGGCGAGGCCTTCGCGAAGAGCGTGGCGACGAGCTCCGGCGCTCGCGCGAGCGCTCGCTGCGCGCGCTCCTCGCTCCCCTTCGCGATCGCTTCCGCGAGGAGCTCGCGGGGCGTCCTCGACGACGTCCCGGCCGTCTTCTTCTCGGTCGCGCCGCGTCTGCGCTTCGGCGCGCGCTTCGCGACCTCGCCCGCCGCGTCGACCTCGTAGGCGCCGGCCTCGAGCGCGTCCGCATACTGCCCGAGCCAGGCCGTGATCGACGGCGCGAGCAGCCGGAGCGCCGGATCGTCGTCGTGCGAGACGACGAAGACGCGCCCGCTCTCCGTGTTCACGGCGAGGCCGTCCGCGTCCTGGCCGGCGAAGCGCACCCACGCATTCGACCCGAGCTCCGCCTTTCGCAGCTTCGACTCCCTCGCGCCCCGCGCAGACGCCGGCTCGCGGAGGAGGGGAAGGAAGCGGAGGACGTCCTCGGGCCGCGCCCGCGCCGTCGAGACGAGATCGTAGCCGTGCCAGAACGAGAGCCCCTCCTCGCGCTGGCCGTCGTGGACCGACCACAGCGCGCGGAGCTCGTCACCGAGGGGAAATCCGAGCTTCTTCTCGAGACGATCGAGCTTCGACTTTTTCGCGGCGGGCGAGAGGTTGGCGGCGATCGCTTTCGCGCCATGGTCCATCATCCAGCGCTCGATGCGCTCGAATAGCTCCTTCACAGCTCACCCGCCGTCCTCATCGCGACCCTCGCCGTCTTCGGGACGTCGACCGCCTTGTCGATGATGGTCCCGTCCCAACGCATCCCGAGCCATACGGGACGCCCCTTCTTGCGCCCTTCTGCGAAGATGATCATGAGGCCCGGTCGCTCCTTCCGCGCCGTCGTCCAGAGCTCGAAGGCGCTCGCCTCGTCCGGGCGATAGAACGAGAGCAGGTTCGCGCGCGCCTCCTCGAGCGGTACCCCCTGCACCGTGCCGTCCGTCTCTCGCTCCCACTGGTCGCGAGACCCTTTCTTGCGGACCTCCCACGCCCTCTGGAGCGCGCGCTGGAGGACGATGCGCGAGGTCACCGGCTCGATGGCGGCGCGATCGTTGATGCGCTGTCGTGTCTCGAGCGAGGGAAAGGAGCGGTGGCGGTGGATCATGACGCCGGCCGCGATCGCGGCCGAGAGGAGGCCCACCGAGAGGAGCGCCATGAGCCGCCGCGGCTGCCGCTTCCGGTGCAGCGCGACGACGCTCGTCGTCATCGGCATGATGAGCATCATCACTGCGAGCGTCTCGATGACGAGCCCGATCGAGAACGAGACGAGGAACCTGCGGAGCCCGATCTGCGGCTGGTAGACGTAGAAGTAGCGATAGACGCCCGAGATCGAGACCACGATCAGCGTGACGAGGGTGTAACCCTTGAAGAGCAAGAACTCGCGGCGCGCGGGCGCGACCGCGAGCCAGTACGGCATCAGGAACGGGTAGAAGACGTAGTAGAGGAAGGGCCGCGGCGGGTTCTCCCGGTAGTACGCCTCGAACGCGAGCTGTCTGCGCAATACACGCTTCAGCCATGGGCGCCTCTCGGCCGCGCCCACGAGGACCTCCCCGAAGAAGAAGGCGCCGAGCGCGAGCACCATGTTCGCGATCGCGGCGCCCATCGGCACGAGCATCGCGAGGAGCACGACCATGAACGGGACGAACGCGAAGAACGCGAGACGCAGGACGTACTCGAGCACCTCGAGGGGCGAGGCGCGGACGGCGGCGGTCGGGGCGAGAGGACGAGCGAGCGGGCTCACGTCGTTACGCGAAGGACTTCATCGACGGTGGTGACGCCGTCACGTGCGCGAAGAAGGCCCATTCTGCGCAAGCTGTGGACACCGCGACGGCGGAGCAGCGTGCGATACTCCCAGGGGCTCGCCTTCTTCTTCACGAGCTCGCGGAGATCGTCATCGACGATGACGGCCTCGAAGATGCCGACGCGGCCGCGAAAGCCGGTGCGAAGGCAGTCCTGGCAGCCGTGCGTGCGGATCAGCGTCGCGCCTTCCTCGATGACCACCTCTTCACCGTCGTAGAGCGGCTCCTCGAGCTCGTAGCTCTCGCGGCAAGACGGACACGCCATGCGTACGAGGCGCTGCGAGAGGATCGCGGTGAGAGCGTTCGCCACGACCCACGGCTCCACGCCGAGGTCGACGAGGCGCACCACGCTGTCGACGGCGTCGTTCGTGTGCAGGGTCGAGAAGACCTGATGGCCCGTGAGCGAGGCCTGCAGCGCGATGCCGGCCGTCTCTGAGTCGCGGATCTCGCCGACCATGATCACGTCCGGATCCTGGCGGAGGATGGCGCGGAGGCCGGTCGCGAAGGTGAAGCCCGCCTTCACGTTGGTCTGGCCCTGGGTGATCGACGGCATCTCGATCTCGATCGGATCTTCGAGCGTGATCACGTTCGTGTGCCGCGTGTCGAGGAGGCCGATGCACGCGTAGAGCGTCGACGTCTTGCCCGCGCCCGTCGGCCCGCTCGCGACGATGAAGCCCTGCGGCCGATCGATGAGGGTCTTCACGACGGCCGCGATTGGCCCCTCGAGGCCGAGCTTGTCGAAGGGGATGAGCGACTGGCCGCCGAGGATACGAAGCACGATCTTCTCGCCGAGCGAGCTCGGGAACGTGGACGCGCGGAAGTGCACCGTCTCCTTGAACGGCGAGAGCGTGAGCTGTCCGTCTTGCGGGGCGCGACGCTCCGCGATGTCCATGCGGGCGAGCACCTTCACGCGCGAGATGACCTCGAGCGCGATCTCGATCGGGACCGATTGCTCTTCCACCATCTCACCGTCGACGCGGAAGCGCACCTGGAGGCGATCCCGCTTCGGCTCGAGGTGGATGTCGCTCGCCTTCGCTCGGACGGCGCGCCGCACGATCTCGTCCAGCACGAGAACGGCGCTCTGCTCGAGACCCATCACCATGCGGGCAGATTATCGGAAACGTTCGGTGAATGCCTCGTGGAGCGGCGGCCGCTCGTTTTCGCGAAAGCCGCTGAACACGCGCTCGACGATGATGCGCTGGCCCTCCACGCGAAAGGCCGCGCGCCACTCCTTCACCGCGAGCACACGGTCCTTGATGCGCCGGTAGGCGTGCGGCTGCGGCCCGAGCTTCAGCGAGGCGAGGACGCGGGCGCGGAGGTCGAGGCCGGCCTCCTTCTCGATCCACGCGAGCGGCTCTTCCACCGCGTTCACGTCGACCTCCCACTCCGCCTTCGGATCGCTCGCGCCGAGCCAGCCGGAGGCCGCGTCGGGGAACGCGTCCGCGTATGCGATGTAGGGCTTGATGTCGAGGACGGGCGTGCCGTCGATGAGGTCGTGATCGCGGATGTGGAGGGTGAGCCCCTCCACGCGGTCGAGGCGCACCGCGGTCATCCCGATCGGGTTCGGGCGATGCGGAGAGCGCGTCGCGAAGACGCCGCGCTTCGTGTCGCTCCGCGGCGGGAGCACCTTCGGCTTCCAGCCCTCCGCGCGATCGAACCAGAACAAGACCCAGACACGCTCGAAACCGGAGAGGTCGTCGAGCGCATCCCGGTACTCGAGCCCGAGCTCGATCGTGGCCGTCACGTCCTCGGCGAGGATCCCTTGCCGAGGCGCGTCCGCCTTCTCCTTGTAAGGAGAGCGGACGTACGCGATGGGACGGCAGACGAGGTCCACGCGTCGCCCTTAGCACGGTCACTCCTTGATCTGCACCCCGGGCATCACGTCGGACGGCGCGGGAGAGGGCGACGGCCGAGGGCTGAGCTGCTTCGGCTCCTCCGTGGACGCCGCGGGCGCCCTCGGATCGTCGCTCTTCTCGCCTGCGGCATCCGCTGGGTGACCGGTCCGTCCGGGCTCACCAGGGCAGCCCCCGACTGCCGAAGACGATGGTCTGATCGGGCTTACGCATGGCTCAGACGATCCCGCGGCGATAGAACCAGCGGCCGCTGATGAGGGCGATCGCCGCGACGAAGAGCGCCGAGCCGAGGATCGACCAGACGATGGGGAAGGTCGTGTGGCCGACCTGGATGGCGAAGAGCTCGGGCAAGCCGACGCCGCGCGCGACCCAGGTGCCGAGGAGGGCTCCGACGAAGCCAACTCCGATCGATGCGAGGAAGCCACCCGGGAAATAGCCCACGATGGCCTTGCCGACGGCGCCGCAGATACCAGCGACCAGGAGGAGGATGAGGAGCTCGATGAGCGACATGACGATTCTTTCCTTTCGGAAACTCCGGTACAGCAATCGACGTACCGTCGTGGTTGCGCCGAATTTCCCTGCCGGACGCGTGAGACGCCGCCGACCTCCTTCCCTGATGCCCGGAACACGCACGACCCTGTGTGGCTTGTTGGCGCTCGTGCTCGCCCTGCTGCCCAGGGCCGCGCTGGCGCATACGGTTGGCCTTTCGACCGGCGAGTACACCGCGCACGGATCGACCCTCGTGGCCAAGATGGCGTTTGCGCGGAACGAGGTCGCGCAGCTCGCGCCCCTCATCGATCGGAACCGTGATGGTCACGTCACGGCGTCGGAGGTGAGCGAGTCGAAGGCGCTCATCATGGACAAGATCCTGCGCCGCATCCGCGTGACCCAGATGGGTGTAGAATGCACGCCGGCCCTCGACGACGCGGGGCTGACGGAGCAAGACGGCATGCTCCTCTCCGCGCGCTGGGCGTGCGGCGCGGCCGACAAGCCGTTCCTCGTGGAGCTCTCCGTGCTCGACGACCTCGCCCGCGGGCACCGTCACGTCGCGCGCGCCGTCTCCGGCGAGGCGACCTCCGACACGGTGCTCTTCGGAGACGAGCGAAGGTTCGAGGTGCCTGCCGCCCCGGAGGGGAAGGAAGCGCCTGGGTCGAGGCCGGAGAACGCATCGCGTCCGGGCTTCGGCTCGTTCTTCCTGATGGGGATCGAGCACATCCTCACCGGTTATGACCACCTCGTCTTCATCTTCGCGCTCCTGTTGATCCCGGCACGCCTGCGGTCCTTGCTCGCGATCATCACCGCGTTCACGATCGCGCACTCGATCACGCTGGGGATCGCGGTCCTCGGCATCTGGACGCCGTCGTCGCGCGTCGTGGAGCCGGCGATCGCCCTCTCCATCGCGTACGTCGGGCTCGAGGACTGGGTGGCGTCCTCGGGCCGCATCGCATGGAAGCCGAACGCGGAGCGGCGCTGGCGGATCACGTTCCCCTTCGGGCTCGTGCACGGCTTCGGCTTCGCGAGCGCGCTCCGGGAGGTCGGCCTCGAGCGGGCGTCGGTCCCCACCGCGCTCGTCGCGTTCAATCTCGGCGTAGAGACGGGGCAGATCGCCGTCGTCTCGGTGCTCTTGCCGGTCGTGATGGTGCTCCGGAAGAAGCCGTGGTTCGAGACGCGTGGCGTCCCGGTCGTGAGCGTCGTGATCATCCTGGCCGGGCTATCGTGGTTCGTGGCCCGGATCGTGTCGCCCGGCTGAGGGCGCGCCGTTTTGTCGGCGGGCCGCCGATCGTGGCGCGCGACGTCGTCATCTTGGCAGGGCGATGCAGCTCGATCGGCGCGTCGTGCCGCGGAGATGATGTGTCGTCGGTCGCGCGTTGACAGCGCGCCGGCCGAGGCTTTCTCTAAAGGCATGAGGAACGTGCTCCGCGTGCTTCCGCTCGCCTCGTGTGTCGTGATGGTCGGCTGCGCGGAGCGCGAGGTGCCCCCGCCGAAGTCGACGCCGGAGCGCCCCGTCATCATCGAGACCGAGGTGGGGACCTCGTCGCACGCGCCGATCCGCCGGGCGCCGGCGCAGTTCGACGACTCGGATCCGGAGGCGGTGAAGATCTTCTACGACGTCCTCGCGGCCTACGGCATGTGGACGGACGACTCGCGCCTCGGCTTCGTGTGGCTCCCGTCGAAGGACTTCATCGGCGCCGACTTCGTGCCGTACGGAACGCACGGGCGCTGGACGAACCGCGAGGTCGCCGGCGTCACGGACTGGGTGTGGGTGAGCGATCTGCCGTATGGCTGGGTCACGTTCCACTACGGACGCTGGGCCTACACCGGGGAGCGAGGCTGGGCGTGGATCGCCGGGCGTCGGTACGCGGGCTCGTGGGTCGACTGGCGGATCCCGCCGGCCCGCGACGCGAACGGCGCGAAGGATGGGATCATCGGCTGGGGGCCGACGCCGCCGTCGTACATCTGGCGCCTCCCGCCCGGCGAGGAGCGCGCGGTGCCGATGCAGTACTCCGCGTTCGCGACACCCTACATCTACACGCGCACGAAGGACATCTTCGCGCCCAACGTCGGCCGCAAGCTCTTCCCGGCCGGCGCCGCCCTCGCGGTGGCGTACACGACGGAGCCGGGCAACGCACCCCATCCCGAGGCCCTCGGCTTCGAGCGCGCCCGCGTGCCCGCGCCGCCGCTCATGGACCGCGGTCTTCAGCAGGCCTGGATGCTCGCCACGCCCGCCACGGCGAGCGCAGTCGGGCAGGGCCCGAGGCTCGCGTCACCTCCGCACCTCTCCACGTTCGTCGCGGGCGGTCCCCAGTACCAGTAGCGGCGGTGTCCGTAGCGCCCGTGTCGGACGGCCGACACGCGTTGCCAAGCTGACGCGGGGCGTGTGGCCAGAGCCACCTTGGCAGAAACGACCAGGTGTAAGGAATGACGGAAAACCCTCGTTTGTCCTGCATTCCGAGGACGACAGATGGACGGCACGGGCCGTGCTTCTGAAGAAAGTCATGACGACGACAAAGCTTTCGGCCCCGTCGAGCGTCATGAGCGAGGCGACGATGGACCGGTGGATCTGGGCAGCATGGCGGGCGTTCTGGGTGGGCCTCGGCGCCTCCGTCGTCATCATCGGTCAGAGCATCCTCGCGCCGGCCCCGGCGCCCGCCGCCGCCGCGCCCCCGGCCTTCGAGCAGCTCGAGGCCACGCCAAAGAAGAGCGCGCCCGCGGTCGATCCGGCGCGCGTCTCCTCGGTCAAGGTCCGGACGCGCACGGCGTCCTGAGCCGTCACGCCTCCCGAGGCTCCTCGACCTTCGCGCGTAGTCGTTCGAGCTCGGCCATCAGCGTCGTTCGCTCCTTCGCGAGCTCGACGAGCCGGGCCTCCTGCTCCTCGTTCGACGCCAGGATGCTGGCGCGTGCGCCGAGGCGGTCCCACCGATCGAGCCAGGCCAGCGCCGCGAACGGCGACGTGAGCAACACCGCCGTCGCGAGGAGCGCGTACCCCGTGCTCGGGAGACGCCAGAACGCGATCGCGATCGCGATGGCGGCCCACAGCGGATAGACGACGAGGCCGACGCCGAGCTTGTACGTCGACGACGTGTCCGGATCCTCGTTGAGCTTCTTCGTGACGAAGCGCGGGAGCTGGTACGGCAGCCAGTAGGCGACGGCCGCGAACGCGGCGAGCGGGAGGGTGAGCACCATGAGCGCGGCGCGGAGCGCGCGGTCCGGCGCGAAGTCGAGGCGCGGCCGGCCATGGGCCACGCGCGCGACGCGATCGTCCGAGGTCTCCTCGAGATCGAGCTTGCGGCCATAGGCGCGCAGCCGATCTTCGATCTCCTTCACCTCCTCCAGCGACATCTGCGAGAGGACGCGGCGCGCCTGCTCGATCCGGCGGCCGACGCGGTTCATGTTCTCGAGCGAGAGATCCTCCGCGTCGTTCGCGAACATCTCCGCCACGCGCACGACGAGCACGCGCTCCTCCCAGGTCGAGCCCTCGACGAGCAGCTCCGACAGGTCTTCGCGCATCAGCTCCGTGATCTCGCTCGCGAGGTCCTTGCCGGGCAGCTCGGCGAGCCGGCGCACCGGACCGAAGAGCACGAGCGCGCGCGAGCGGAAGACGTCGCGCTCGTCGAACTCGAGCGCCACCGACTGGAACGTGAGCGCGCGCGTCTCCACGTCGGCTTGCTCCGACTGGGCGCGCGCGAGCATGCGACCCGCGCCCGAGCGGAGGTCGAGGAGGTGCGGCTCGTTGTGGCTCGTGCCCTCGGGGAAGATGAGGATGTTGCCGCCGGTGTTGAGGTGCCTCGCGACGCGCGAGAAGACCGCCTCGTTGTCCGACTCCGATTTGCCCGGCACGTCGCGGCGCCGCACGATCGGTACCGCGCTCACCGCGTCGAGCAAGAAGCGGAGCCCCGGGATCTTCCAGAGTGTCGACTTCGCCACCGGCGAGATCACGCACGGCGCCTGCGTCAGGACGAGGATCGGATCGACGAGCCCGTTGACGTGGTTGGCGCCGAACAGACGTCCACCGACATCGTGCGCGGGAACGTCCCCGGCGACCTCGATCTCGCGGAAGTAGATGCGCGCGATGCGACGAAACAGGAGCAGAAGCGCGGTCCGGAACGCCATTTCATGTTCGGGCGACTCGCGTCCCGTCGCGGCAGTTTACGAAACGTTACCTCGGGAAGACGAGCGAATCCGGCAGGACGAGCGTACAGATCTCTGCCATGAGCCGCGTCCGCTCGTTCTTCGTTCTCTCCCTCCTCGCTTCGGCCCCCCTCCTCTCCGCCGCCTGCTCCCATCCCCGCCCCGCCGCGCCGCCGGCCGTCTCGAAGGCGTCCGCGCCACCGCCCTCACGACCCGCGGAGGCGGCCCACCTCACGGCGGCCCAGATCGACGCGGCGCTGCGAGAAGAGTGGACGAAGGGCGGGCTCACCCCGGCGCCCCGCGCCGACGATGCCACGTTCCTCCGTCGCGTCTACGTCGACATCGCCGGCACGCTCCCGCCGCCCGAGGTCACGAGTCAGTTCCTCGCGGATACGGCGCCCGACAAGCGCGCGAAGCTCGTGGACAAGCTGCTCGCCTCTCCCGACTACGCCGAGCACTGGATGAACTACTGGGACGACGTCCTCATGGGACGCCAGACGAAGGCGAACGTCGTCGACCGCGTCTCGTTCCGCCTCTGGCTGCGCGGGCGCTTCGCGCACAACGAGCCGTGGGACCGCATCGTCACCGAGCTCGTCGCGGCCACGGGCGAGAACGGCACGGGCGGCGCGAAGGTGAAGCAAGCCGCGATGGCCATTCCCCTTGGCGCGATGGACGACGACATGGATGGCGATCCGAAGGACGCCAAGGACGGGGACGACAACGCGATCAACGGCGCCGTGAACTGGACGCTCAAGTACGAGCAGACGCCGCAGGACCTCGGCGGCAGCGCCTCGCGCGTGTTCCTCGGCGTGCAGATCCAGTGCGCGCAGTGCCACGATCACAAGACCGAGGCGTGGAAGCAGGACGACTATCGACGCTTCACGAGCGCGTTCCTTCGCTCGCGGGTCGAGCCGCGCGATCGCAACAAGACGCAGGGGCAGGTGAAGCGCGTCGCGCTCGAGGACTTCGCGGGCGTGCCCCCGCGGTTCCAGAAGAAGAACCCCGAGCTCGAGCCGATCGCGAAGGCGAAGCCCACCGCGCTCGACGGGACCGACCTCGCGAAGGGCAAGGACACGCGCAAGGCGCTCGCGGCGTGGATCACGTCGAAGCAGAACCCGTATTTCGCGAAGGCCTTCGTCAATCGCATGTGGGGCCACTTCCTCGGGCGTGGCTTCGTGGATCCGGTGGACGACATCCGGCCGTCGAACCCGGCCACGATGCCGGCGCTGTTCGACCGCGTGGCGGCCGACTTCGCGACCGACTTCGACGTGAAGCGGCTCGTCCGGCTGCTCACCGCGACGGAGGCCTACCAGCTCACGGCCGCGAAGCCGGCCTCGCGGGACGCCGACGCGGAGAACAAGCTCTGGTCGCGCTTCCACCTCGTCCCGCTCGGGCCCGAGGAGCTCCTCAACGGCATCTTCCTCGTCACCGACGTCGAGCACACGGCGAAGGAGCTCGGCGTGAAGAACATGGACCAGCTCCGGGCGAACGTGATCCGGCAGTACGCGTTCCTCTTCGATACGGACGAGGAGGACGACGAGCCCGACTACTCGGGGACGGTGAGCCAGGCGCTCACGCTGCTCAACGGCGCGCTCGTGGCGCAGGGCTCGCGCGCGCTGCCGGGCTCGCCGGCGGCGCAGCTCGTGAACGGACCCGGCACCGACGCGGAGAAGGTCGACGCCCTCGCGATGCGCGTGCTCGCGCGCCACGCGACGCCCGCGGAGAAGGCGCGCTGGGTCGCGTACGTGAACGAGGCGGCCCCGGCCGCGCGCGGCGGGAAGGGGGACGGCGGCCGGAACAACGTGCTCCGCCCGCTCGCGAATCGGAGCCAGGCGATCTCCCCCAAGGCCGCCGCTTACGAGGACCTGCTCTGGAGCATGCTCAACTCCAGCGAATTCACCTTCAATCACTGAACGCCGAGGACCTTCATCATGATCACGCGTCGTCAAGCGCTTCGACTCGGCATCACGGGCGGGCTCGGCCTGGTGTTCTCGCGGTTCCTCGAGGCCCCCGCGTTCGCGGACGCGACCAGCGCGCCCGCCGGCAAGGCCAAGCACGTCATCTTGCTCTGGATGAACGGCGGGCCGAGCCACATCGATACCTGGGATCCGAAGACGGGAAAGAACGCGGGGCCGCACAAGGCGATCAAGACCTCCGTGCCCGGGCTCATGATCAGCGAGCACATGCCCCAGCTCGCGCGAATGGCGAACAAGCTGGCCGTGATCCGCGGCATGACCTCGAAGGAGGGCAATCACGTCCGCGCGAATTACCTCCTTCATACGGGGTATTCGCCGAATCCCACGGTGGAGCACCCCTCGTTCGGCGCGTGGATGAGCAAGCGGCTCGGTGAGCCGTCGAGCGGGCTCCCGAGCTTCGTGTCGCTGAACGGCACCAGCCACGGAGGCGGGTTCTTCGGCGTCCAGCATGGCCCGTACGTCGTGAAGAACGGCGGCGAGATGCCGGCCGACGTCGCGCCGGCGGTCGACGATCCCCGGTTCGAGGCGCGGAAGAAGCTCCTCGGCGACATGGAGGACTCCTTCGCGAAGCAGACGGGCGACCTGAAGGTGGAAGGTCGCCGCGAGCTCTACGCGAAGGCGGATCGTCTGATGCACGCGAAGTCCCTCGATGCGTTCGACGTCTCGAAGGAGACGGAGGCGGTGCGAAAGTCGTACGGCGACTCCGCGTTCGGGAAGGCATGTCTCACCGCGGCGCGCCTCGTGACCAACGGCGTTCGCTGCGTGGAGGTCACGCTCGACGGCTGGGACACGCACAAGAACGGCTTCGAGCGCACGAAGAAGCTGATGGGCGATCTCGATCCCGCGATGAGCGGCCTCCTCGCCGACCTCGAGCGGCGCGGGAAGCTCTCGGAGACTCTCGTCGTGTGGATGGGCGACTTCGGCCGCACGCCGCGCATCAACGCGACCGAGGGACGAGATCACTACCCGGCGGCGTGGAGCGCGGTCCTCGCGGGCGGCGGCATTCGCGGCGGCGTGGTGCACGGCGAGACGGACGCGGAGGGCGCGCGCGTGGTGAAGGATCCGGTGGTGGTCCCGAACCTCCTCGCGACGATCGCGACCCCGCTCGGCCTGAACCCGGCCGACACGATGATGTCGCCCATCGGCCGCCCCATCTCGCTCACCGAGAACGGGGCCCCGATCAAGGCCGTGCTCCTCTGAGCGCTCCCGGCGCTCGACGTCGAGCTCATCGCCGGAAGCGCAGGCGCAGCGCTTCGTCGTCGAGGTCGTGCGCGATCGCGGCGGCGCGCGCGCGGGCGGCCACGCCTTCGCGGCTCTCGTCGCCGAGGATGCGCGCGAGCGTCTGGAGCGACATGGCGCGGAGGCGGAGATGCCCGCCGTCGCCCGCGTGGCGGCACGCCTCGCGAGCGAGCTCTGCGGCGGCGGCGCGGTCGCCGCGCGCCTTCCACGCCGCGTATGCGAGGCCGCTCGCGCGCCGGTAGCGAGCGAACGGCGGGCCCTCCGCGGGCAGCGATGTGAACAGCTTCTCCGCGCCGGCGTGATCGCCCGCGCGGTTCAGCGGATACGCGCGCTGATCGACGAGCCTCGCCCGGAGGCACGCGCGATCGTCCTCCGGCATCGGCTTCGCGAGCCACGTCTCGGCTTCGTCGAGCAGCGGCGCGACGCGGGAGTCGTCGCGGCGGCTCGCGATGAAGGCCTCCACGAGCGCCGTCTCCGCGCGCGCCTCGGCGGGGCCCTTCGCGGCGCGGGCCCGCTTCACGTGCTGCGCGGCGGCGTCGAGGTCCGCGGCGCGGAGCGCGCAGCTCGCATGCGCGAGCGCGAGCCACGCCGCCGCCGTCGGCGCTTCGCTCACGGGCGGGCGATCCCAGAGGCGAACGAGGTCGAGGCAGAGCGGCACCGGCAGATCGGTGAAGCGCGAGTGGTAGGCGCCCATCCACTTCGCGCGCGCCTCTGCGGCGCCGGGAAGGCCGAACGCGCCGAGCGCGCGCTCACCCCAGACGCCGCCGTCCTCCTGCCTCCGTCCGCGGAGCCGCCGGAGCGCGCGCTCGATCGAGGCGATGTCGTCGGTGTAGGCGCGGTGCTTCGCGAGCCGGGCCGCGACCGCGGTCAGAGAGCCGTGAGCCTCGACGAGCCCGTCCACGTACTCTCGCCAGGAGAGGCCATGTCCGGGATCTTGTCCGGGCGTCTTCGTCATCGCAGCCCAAGGTTCTCACATCATGGAAACGACGAAACTGCCTCCTTTTCTCCTGGTCATCGATCTGGAGGCCACCTGTGACCAGGACCACCGCATCTCGAAGCACGAGATGGAGATCATCGAGATCGGCGCCGTGCTCGTCGACTCGTCGACGTTGAAGCCGGTCGGCGACCTCGGTCAGTTCGTGAAGCCCGTCCGGCATCCGACTCTGACCAGGTTCTGCACCGAGCTCACGACCATCCGGCAGAGCGACGTCGAGGACGCGCCCCTCTTTCCGGAGGCGATCGCGAACCTTCGCCGGTTCGTCGGTCCGCGCGAAGCGCTCTTCTGCTCGTGGGGTGACTACGATCGCAATCAGCTGACCCAGGACTGCCGCCTCCACGGCATCCCGTATCCGTTAGGCGAGTGTCACCTCAACTTGAAGAAGCGCTTCTCCGAGAAGCAGGGCCTCCCGAAGAAGCTCGGCATGGGTCAAGCGCTCCAGCACTGCAACCTGAAGCTCGAAGGGACGCATCATCGCGGCATCGACGACGCCCGCAACATGGCGCGCATGCTGCCGTGGATCGTGTGAGCGCCGGGGCGCGAGCTCCAGCGCCGCCGAGCCTTGCCTACACGGCCGCAGACTTTTCTAGATCCGCAGCCGACATCCACTCCGGTGTGCCAAAGATCCACGAGGGGGCGGCCTTTGAGACGTGGAACGTACGTTGCGATTACGTCTCACGTGCTCTCGACGACGACCAAGACGATCCTCGCCGCGATGCTCGTTTCTGCGGCTTCGGCCGCGGTGACGGGGTGTGCGGCGCAGAACGAACCGGCCCCGGGGGACGACCCCCGCGTGGATCGTGTGGCCCAGCCCATCATCAAGGGCGTCACCTCCGGCACGGAGCATGACTCGGTCGTCGTCCTCACGACGTTCCAGGCCGGCAAGCGGATGGCGCTTTGCACCGCAACGCTGGTCGCTCCGAACCTCATCGTCACGGCCCGTCACTGCGTGTCGAACACCGACGGGGCGACGGCGTGCGCGCAGGACGGCAGCCCCGTCACGGGCGGCGGGATCTCGGGGACGCGCGTCGCGAGCTCACTCGTCGTCTTCGCGGGCAAGAACGGCCAGGCGCCCGACACGAACGTCGAGGCCAACGGCGTCGCCCACGGCAAGCGCGTCATCGTCGACTCGTCCACCAACGTCTGCAACCACGACATGGCGTTCGTCGTCCTCGACAAGGACGTCGCCGCGCCCGTCTCTCCGATCCGGATGGCCGCGCCTTCTCCCTCGGAGACGATCTCCGCCGTCGGCTGGGGCGTCGACGAGACCGGCAACCTTCCCACCCATCGTGAGGTGCGCTCGGGCCTCGGCCTCGTCGGCGTGGGCCCTGCGCCGTATCCCGGCAACCCCGCGTGGGGCTACGGCGATCGCGAGTTCATGACCGGCGAAGCGGCGTGCGCCGGCGACAGCGGCGGACCCGCGTTCGCGCAGAGCGGCGCCATCGTCGGCATCGCGGCGCGCACCGGCAACGGCAAGCCGAGCGACGGCAACTACGCCACGACCTGCCTCGGCAGCGATGCGCACTCGGTCTACACGCACTTCGGCAAGTTCGAAGGCCTCGTGAACGCATCGTTCAAGGAGGCCGGTCACACGATCTGGCTCGAGGGGCAGCCTGATCCGTACGCGACCATCCAGAGCACGAGCAGCGGCGGCGCGGGCGGGACCAGCGGCGCGGTCGGCAACGGCGCGACCGACGGACCGAGCGCGGGCGGCGATCCCAAGAAGCCCGGCGCGAAGGACGCGCCGAGCGGCGATCCCGTCGGCGGCGGCACCGAGCCCGGCGCGCCTGGAGGTCGCCGACGCGGCGACAATGGTGGCGGCGGCTGCAGCATGTCCTCCGGCGAGACCCTGCACGACAACGTCGCGCATGCGGCCGGCCTCGTCGCCCTCGTCGCGCTCGTCCTCGGCCTCCGCCGCCGATTCAAGCAGGGCGATGCCGTCGTCGCCGACGAGCCGCCTCCGCCGCGCGAGCCGTACGAGTCGATGCTGTAGGCCGTTTCGGTGTAAGGTCGCGCGTCCATGAAGCGCTATTCCGTTCTCGTATGGGCGGGGTTGGTGTCGGCGTGCGGTGAGCACCGTCGCCGGCTGCGGTGACGACGATGCGGAGACGACCCCCGAGCCCGCGCCGGCCGAGGACGCCGGCCGAGACGCGAGCCGCACGTTGCCCGGACGCGACGCGGCGGGCACCGACTCGCAGACGAAGACGGACACGGGCGCGAAGGACACCGGCACCGACGCGGACGAGCCGGAGAAGGAAGCGGGGACGGACGCCGGCGCGGACGCGACGCCGGACGCCGACGCGAGCGCCGACGCGAGCGCCGATGCCGACGCGGGCACGAAGCCCGACGCCGACGCGAGTGTGCCCGACGCAAGCCCCGACGCGGACGCGGCGCCGCCCGTCGACGCAGGGGACCCCACGATTTGCCACCCGGGCACCGTGGGCACGATCACGAGCGTGTTCCCGCCCGCGGCGACGGTGGCGGGGCTCAAGGTCGGCTACAGCGAGTGCCCGAACACGGTGACCGTCACCGCCAACGGCGGCGACGACAAGGACGGTCGCTACTCGCCGAACGTGAAGACGGGCTTCGACGGTCGTCTCACCGTCACCGGCCTCGGGTTCCGGCGCACGATCTCCGGCTGGATCAAGGGCGATTCGTTCGGGCCGCCGGCGAACGCGGCGCTGCCGCTCGTCGCGGTGGGCACCGGCATCTCGCCGTACGAGAACGCGAAGGCCCACGTCCTCGTCTTCATCAACGGCAGCGGCGCGTGCCTGAAGAGCGGCAACACGGTCACGATCGACGGTCACGGGGAGGCGACCGTCACCTACGTCGACAGCGCCGGCGCCACGGTCGCGGGCGGCAAGACGGGCGCCGACGGGCTCGCGTGGATCAGCGGCATCAACGCGGGGCCCGACGCGACGATCACGGTCACGCCAGGCGTCGCGGGGTGTACGCGCGACAACGGCATCCTCACGGGCGCGCTGCCGCTCATCGCGGACTCGGTGACGACGATCAGCCTGACCCTGAAGCCGTAGCGCGCGAGGCGGCGAGGATCTCGGCCACGAGCTCCTCGCGCGGGACGGTCGTCTCGCTCGCGACGAGCGCGATGACCCCCGCCCGGGCGACGGCCTCCGCGGCTTGCTCTTCGACGACGGCCACGATGCGCCCGTCGTCGAAGAGCGCTCGCTCGACGGCACGAGCCTGTGAAGTGGCGACCGCGACCACGAGCCCGCGCTGGCCGAAGCGCGCGCGCCGCTCCTCGTCCGTGACCTCTCCCGCGCCGCTCGACCCTGGGCGACCGGCGACCGTCCGTCCGGCGCGGAGCATGCCGGCCGCGACCGTGTCGTTCGTGAGCGCGTCGATGAGGATGAACGCGCCCGTGGCCCGGTTCCGCGCGTAGGGGTCGAAGTAGATGGGCGCGCGGGCGCGGATCAGGACGCGCGCGATGTCGTTCAGCGCGAGCGTGTCCGCGGGCCGCGGCGCGAGCGTCTCGGGATCCGTCCCGTGGACGGGCTCGATCTCGGCGCGGACGGTGCGCGTCGTCTGCTTCAACAGATACGCGCGGCCGCGCTCGAGCGCGCGTTCGCTCATCCAGACGAGGTCGGCCTCGAGATCGTCGGCGACGGTCGGGAGGTCGCCCGGCCGCGCGAGGAGATCGCCGCGGCTCACGTCGATCTCGTCCGCGAGCCGGAGCGCGACGCTCGCGGGCGCGGCCGCCTCGGTCACGGAGCGATCGCCGACGTCGATGCCGACCACGCGCGAGGTCCTGCCGGAGGGCAGGGCGACGATCTCGTCGCCGACCGCGATCGAGCCCGACGCGATCTGCCCCGCGAAGCCTCGGTACGAGAGCCCGGGGCGGATGACGAGCTGCACCGGCAAACGAAAGGCGACCTCCGCTGCGTCCTCCGGTCGAACCGGGATCGTCTCCAGCCGCGCGAGCAGCGTCCCGCCCGTCCACCATGGCGTGCGCGCGCTCTCCGTCACGACGTTGTCGCCCGCGAGCGCGCTCACCGGGATCGCCTCGAGCGCGCGGAGGCCGAGCTTGCCCGCGAGCGCGCCGAGCTCCGCGTCGATCTCCGCGAACCGCGTCTGGTCGAAGCTCACGAGGTCCATCTTGTTCACGCACGCGATGACGTGCGGGATGCCGAGCAGCGCCGCGATCTGCGCGTGGCGCCGCGTCTGCGCGATGACGCCGAGCCGCGCGTCGACGAGGATGAGCGCGGCGTGTGCGGTCGAGGCACCGGTCGCCATGTTGCGTGTGTACTGCACATGACCGGGGGTGTCGGCGATGATGAACTTGCGCCTAGCCGTCGCGAAATAGCGGTAAGCGACGTCGATCGTGATGCCTTGCTCGCGCTCCGCGAGGAGGCCGTCGGTGAAGAGCGAGAAGTCGATCTCCGCGGTGGAGCCGCCCGTGCGCGTGGCGCCTTTCGTGCGCGAGGCGCGGCGGACGGCGTCGAGCTGATCCTGATAGAGGCCCTGCGCGTCGTGGAGGAGCCGGCCGATGAGCGTCGACTTTCCATCGTCGACGGAGCCGATGGTGACGAAGCGAAGGAGCTCCTTTTGCTCCTGATCGCGGAGCCAGGTCGTGACGGAGTCTCGCGCGTCGTCGTCGTGGGAGGCCTTCGGGAGGCTCGTCGCGGCTGCCATCAGAAGTACCCTTCGCGCTTCTTCGTCTCCATCGACGCTTCCTCGTCCTGATCGATCAGGCGGCCCTGTCGCTCCGACACCGTGGCCTCGATCATCTCGCGGAGGATCTCGGGGAGGGTCGTGGCCGTGCTTCGCACCGCGCCGCTCAGCGGGTAACAGCCGAGCGTGCGGAACCGGACCATCTCCGTCCTCGGCGTCTCGCCCGGCCGGAGCGGGAAGCGGTCGTCGTCGACCATGAGGAGCGTGCCGTCGCGCTCGACGACCGGTCGCGGCGCCGCGAAGTAGAGCGGCACGATCGGGAGCTCCTCCAGCCAGACGTATTGCCAGACGTCGAGCTCGGTCCAGTTGGAGAGCGGGAAGGCGCGGATGCTCTCGCCCTTCTTCACCTTCCCGTTGAAGAGGCTCCAGAGCTCGGGCCGCTGGTTCTTCGGGTCCCACTGCCCGTGGTGGTCGCGGAAGGAGAGGACCCGCTCCTTCGCACGCGAGCGCTCCTCGTCACGGCGCGCCCCGCCGAACGCCGCGTCCCAGCCCCCCACGCGGAGCGCGTCGAGGAGCGCATGCGTCTTCATCACCTGCGTGTATTTGTTCGAGCCCCACGTGAAGGGCGACGCCCCCTCCGCCAGCGCGGCGTGGTTCGTGTGGACGCGGAGGTCGAGGCCGTGCACCTTGGCGAACTGGTCGCGAAACTGAATCATTTCGCGGAACTTCCACGTCGTGTCGATGTGGAGGAGGGGAAAGGGGAGCGGCGCTGGCGCGAACGCCTTCTGCGCCAGACGGACCAGGACGGAGGAGTCCTTTCCAATAGAATAGAGGAGGACCGGCCGCTCGAGCTCCGCGACAACCTCGCGAAACACGTGAATACTCTCCGCTTCGAGCTCGCGAAGATGCGAGATGTGCGCTTTGTTCACGATACTAGATGCATATCTAGCATGACGGACGCGGGCCCGGCCAGGCCGGAGGCTCGCAAAACCGATTGTCACTTTGTCAGCCGCCCGAGGCCGACGGATGGCCCGTCGCCAGAGTGGCGAGACCGGGGCCAGAGCACCCGGAAAAGCAGCGAAAAAAGCCTTGCTTCTCGCGGGCTAACCGAGTGGCATGCGCCGCGCATTACGCAACGAAACGACACACGTCTCGAGCGCGAGCGCCAAGGTATCCGTCCAACGTCACATGGCCATCCAAGTCGACCAGCTCCTGAAGAAGAACTTCTGGATCGTCATCCTTCCGATGATCGGCATCGCCGCGCTCTTGAACGCCCAGGCCGTGACGCAGCTCGTCGGCATCAGCCTGGGGCCCGACGAGAAGGCGCTCGCGACGCCGCCCGCGGTGGGCAAGGTCGCGCCGGCGCCCGCCTCCGCTCGCAACACGAGCGCGCAACCCATCGTCGACCGTAACCCGTTCGATCACGTGACCGGCCCGCTGAAGCCGCCGCCGATCGAGGATCCGGCCGCGGTCGCGAACACCGGCCCGCTCGACACGAGCGATCCCTTCAGCGCGCCCAAGTGCGACAACGTGAAGGTCCTCATCATCGCGGCGTCGAGCGATCCAGAGTGGTCGTTCGCGGCGTTCAGCGGCGAGGGCGGCAAGTCGATCATGCGCCGTCGCGGCGGCGACGTGCAGGGCAAGCAGGTGCACTTCGTCGGCTGGGACCGCGTCTGGCTCCAGAACGGCGCGTCGCTCTGCCAGGCGAGCCTCTTCAACAACACCGAGCAGCCGAAGGCGTCCTCGGCGCCGCCGCCGCCCGTGGCCGACGCCGGCGCTCCGTCCGCGGCGAAGGGCGGCGCGAAGGCGCTCGATCCCGACCTCGCGAAGGGCATCCAGCGCGTCAGCCCGACCGAGTACAACATCGATCGCGGCGTCGTCGACAAGATCCTCGAGAACCAGGCCGAGCTGATGCGCCAGGCGCGCATCGTGCCCGAGCAGGAGAACGGCAAGACGGTCGGCATCCGCATGTTCGGCATCCGGCCCGACACCCTGCTCGGCACGCTGGGCATGGAGAACGGCGATCGCCTCCAGACGATCAACGGCTTCGACATGGCGAGCCCCGAGAAGGCGCTCGAGGCGTACGCGCGCCTCCGCACCGCGGACAAGCTGACCATCAGCCTGAACCGCCGCGGTCAGAACATGAACATTGACTACAACATCAAGTGAAACGCTCGTTCAGGAAGCACAAGCCATGAGTGAAGACATGAAAGGCGACGATCTCCTAAGCCGTACCTGGAAGACCGTGGTCGTGCTCGTTGGCGCGTGCGTCCTCTTCGTCGGCGCGCTGTCGACGACCGCCGTGCTCATCACGAACAAGGCCGTCGCCCCGCGCCATTCCGACACCACCGAGACCCCGGCAGAAACGCCGGCGAAGACGCCCGCGAAGAAGCCCGTCTCGATCTGATCTGCCCGACCCGAAATGAAGAAGCTACTCATCTGTGACGAGCGACCGTTGCGCGCGAACAAGTCGCTCGCACGTAGGTCCGTCGTCCTCGCCGCCCTCTCCGCAGCTCCCTCGTTTCCGGGTTCGCGGAAGCGCAGCCGCGCATTCGTGACCGGCGCCCCGGCGCCGCCGCGTCGAGCATCACCCCGGCCGCGCCCGCTCCGGCGCCCGCCCCGGCGCCCGCGCCCGCGCCCACGCCGGCCCCGGCCCCGGCCCCCGCGGCCGCCGGCCACGCCCGGAGCCGCTCTTCGCCGCGGCGCCGCCGACGATCGGCCCCAACGGCAAGGCGGTGGGCGACACCCAGAGCCTCGCGCAGCTCGAGACCGGTCTCGGAGTTCGAGCCGCGCTCGCCGAACGCGCGCGTCAGCTTCTCGCTCGAAGAGGCGGACCTCGGCGATCTCGTCCGCGTCATCTCGCAGATGACGGGCAAGCGCTTCATCTTCGGACCGAAGGTGAAGAACATCAAAGCGAGCGTTTACTCGCCGCAGAAGGTCACCGTCGCCGAGGCGTACCAGGCCTTCCTCTCCATCCTCGAGGCCAACAAGCTCACGGTCGTCCCGCACGGCCGCTTCCTCAAGATCGTCGACACGGACGCGGCGGCCTCGAACGGCACGCCGATCTACGGCGCCACGGAGGCGGCGCCGGGCGAGGAGCGCTACGTCACGCGCATCCACCGCCTCGGTCACATCGGTGCGGACGACGCGGCCGGCATCCTCGGCAAGTTCAAGTCGAAGGAAGCCGACATCACGGTGTACGGCCCCGGCAACCTCATCATCATCACGGACACGGGATCGAACATCAAACGCATGATGACGATCCTCGAGGAGATCGACGTCGGCTCCTCCGGCGATCAGGTCTTCTTCGAGCCGATTCACTACTCGTCCGCGGCCGACGTCGAGAAGCGCATCAACGAGCTCTTCGACATCAAGGCCTCGGCCGCGCCGGCGTCGACGCCGAAGGCGGGCGGCGGCGGCACGACCTCGTCCCCTGGCGCGGGCAGCGACCTCCACGTGGCGAAGATCGTCTCCGACGATCGCACCAACTCCCTCATCATCGTGGCCACCGAGCGCGCGTACCTGCGCATGCTCGAGCTGATCAAGCGCATCGACGTCCCGCAGACGGGCGAGGGCGAGATCCACGTCCTTCCGCTCCAGCATGCGGACGCGACCGACCTCACGAAGACGCTCACCGAGATCATCACCGGCGCGGTCACGCCGCAGCCGGGCGCGGCGCCTGCGCGTCCGGGCGCGGCCGCGCCCGCGAACGCCGCCGCCAACGCCGGCATCTTCGAGGGCGGCGTGAAGGTCTCGGCCGACAAGGCCACGAACTCGATCGTCATCACGTCGTCGCTGCGCGACTACGTCTCGCTCCGCGCCGTCATCGATCGCCTCGACCAGCCGCGCCGTCAGGTCTTCATCGAGGCCGTCATCATGGACCTCCAGCTGAAGCGCTCCGACGCGCTCGGGGTGAGCTTTCATGGCGGCGCGCCCTTCGAGTCCGGCATCGAGAGCGGCAACGACTCGCTCGTCTTCGGCGGCAACAAGATCACGAACACGATCCTACCGATCCCGGCCGACCCCGACGCGCTGCAGGGCTTCGCGCTCGGCATCCGCGGTCCGGGCGTCTCCGGCTCGCAGAACCTCCTCGGCACCGGCATCTCGATCCCGGCGTTCGGTACGTTCATCCAGGCCATCGCCCGTACCGGCGACACGGACCTCCTCTCCACGCCGCACATCCTCGCGCTCGACAACGAGGACGCCGAGATCAACGTCGGCGACAACGTCCCGCTCCAGACGAACCAGGGCCTCGGCTCGCTCGCCGGCCTCGCGGGCGCGGGCGGCGCGGGCGCTGCCGGCGGCCTCGGCGCGCTCGGCGCGCTCGGCGGTCTCGGTGGCCTCGGCGGCGGTGTTCCCCGTCAGGACGTCGGCACCAAGATCAAGATCAAGCCGCACCTCAACGACTCGAACGAGGTCCGCCTCGACGTGAACGAGGAGATCTCGGAGGTCGGCGCCAACGTCGGCGGTACGTCCGGCGCGTTCAACATCTCGAAGCGAACCGCGACCACGAAGCTCGTCGTCTCGGATCAACAGACGGTCGTCATCGGCGGCCTGATCCGAAACGTCGTCGGCCGCTCGGAAGAGAAGGTCCCCGTCCTCGGCGACATCCCGGTCCTCGGCGCGCTCTTCCGCAAGCGCACGAACCAGAACGAGAAGCGGAACCTCATCCTCGTCATGACGCCGTACATCATCCGCAGCCAGCAGGACCTGCGCACGGTGTTCGAGCGCAAGATGCAGGAGCGGCAGGAGTACCTCGATCGCTACTTCGTCTTCAGCGAGGTGCAGGAGTACCAGCCGCCCAAGGACTGGTCGCGCACCAACGGCCTCGTCGAGGACATCCGCCAGTCGTACTTCAAGCTCGACGAGCGGCGCCGCCTCGACGAGATCGCGCGGCCGAAGGAGATCAAGTCGCACGATCCGCAGCAGCCGCTCGAGATGCCGCAGGGCATCCGCACGCAGTCGGGCGGCGACACGCACACCGAGACGCCGCCCGCCAATCCGCGCCGGCGCGAGGGCGGCAATCCGGCGCCTGCGCCCGCCGGTGGCGCGGCCCCGGCCCCGCCCGTGAACGTCAATCCCCCGGCGAGGAACATCGAGCGGTGACTACCGAGCAGCGCTTTCTCGGCGAGATTCTCCAGCGTCGGGCCGGCATCCCGCTCGAGAGGCTCGAGGCGCTCTACGCCGTCCAACGCGAGAAGGGGATCGATCTCGTCGACCTCCTCGTCAACGGCAACGTCCTCGACGAGGCCACCATCGCGCGCGCGCTCGCGGACGAGTCGGAGCTCCCGTTCGTCGACAAGATCGATGTCGAGCGCATCTCGACGCAAATGGCGACGCGCCTGCCCATCGGCTTCGCGAAGCAGCACAAGGTGCTCATCACGAACGAGGACGACTTCGCGGTCTACGTCCTCATGGGCGATCCGTTCGACACGACGGCGCTCGACGAGATGCGCGTGCTCTTCGGCAAGGCGGTCGAGGCGAGCGTGGCGCCGTCGGAGAAGATCGAGGACGCGATCAACCGCGTCTACGAGCGCGAGGCCGGCGGCGGCGAGCTCGAGTCGAACGAGGAGCACGTCGACGACGAGGTCGCGGGCGGAGACATCCTCGACTCCGACGACGAGGCGCCGGTCATCCGGTGGGTCAACTCGCTCTTCCTCCAGGCGATGAAGGAGCGCGCGAGCGACATTCACATCGAGCCGGAAGAGAAGGAGGTCATCGTTCGCTATCGGATCGACGGCGAGCTCTACATCGCTCGTCGTGCACCGCGAGCGTTCATGAGCAGCATCGTAAGCCGCGTGAAGATCGAGGCCTCGCTGAACATCGCCGAGAAGCGCCTCCCGCAGGACGGACGCATCTCGAAGAAGATCGCGGGCAAGGGCTTCGACATCCGCGTCAGCACCATCCCGACGAGCCGCGGCTACGAGCGCATCGTCATGCGTCTCCTCAACAAGTCGTCGGTCCTCCTCGACCTCCCCGACCTCGGCTTCTCCGCGCGCGACTACGCGCTGATGGACACGCTCATCCACCGGCCGGACGGCATCATCCTCGTCACCGGTCCGACGGGCTCCGGCAAGACGACCACGCTCTACGCGTGCCTGAACCGCATCAACCAGCCGAACATCAACATCCTCACCGCGGAGGATCCCGTCGAGTACGAGCTCGCGCAGATCCACCAGGTGCACGTCAACGCGAAGATCGGGCTGACCTTCGCCTCCGCGCTTCGCGCCTTCCTCCGCCAGGACCCGGACGTGGTCATGGTCGGCGAGATCCGCGACAAGGAGACGGTCGAGATCGCGATCAACGCGTCGCTCACGGGTCACCTCGTGCTCTCGACCATCCACACGAACGACGCCGCCGGCGCCTTCACGCGTATGGTCGACATGGGCGTCGAGCCCTTCCTCCTTCGCTCTGCCGTCATCGGCATCCTCGCGCAGCGCCTCGTGCGCATGCTCTGCCCGAACTGCAAGGAGGCGTACACCGCGTCTCCCGCGGACATGGAGGAGCTCGGCCTCACGCCGGAGCGCGCCGCCGCGCGGCGCAAGCGCCAGACGATCCCGACCTCGCGCTATTACCCGCGCAACGTGAACGCGGCGGATCCGCTCGAGGCGGTCCACGACCGCCACGTCACGCTCTACCGCCCGAAAGGTTGCGACAAGTGCGCGCAGACGGGCTTCACGGGTCGTCGCGGCATCTACGAGCTCCTCATGATGGACGACGTCGTCGGTCCGATGGTGCTCAAGGGCGCCGACGCGCAGGCGATCAAGCGCGCCGCGATGGAGCAGGGCATGGACTCGCTCCGTGACGACGGCGCCCGCAAGGTCCTCGCCGGCCTCACGTCGCTCGAGGAGGTCCTCGGCGCGACGCAAGACGACGTCGAACAAGAAACCGCGCCCACGAGCGTGCGCAACGTGAGGGTGTGACGTAGGCATGGCCGTCTTCGTCTACTCCGGGCTCGCGGTCGCGAGCGGCAAGAAGGTCACGGGCGTCCGCGATGCGGACAACCCGAAGGTCCTTCGCACGCTCCTCAAGCGCGAGGGCATCCTCCTCACGGAGGCGGCGGAGGAGAAGCGGAACAAGAAGCAGGGCCGATCCATCAACATCGGCGCCTTCTTCAATCGCGTGTCGGTGAGCGACGTCGCGATGCTCACGCGACAGCTCTCGACGCTCGTAGGCGCCGGCATCCCGCTCGTCGAGTCGGTGACCGCGCTCATCGAGCAGGTCGAGAAGGAAGAGCTGCGGAAGACGCTCGCGCTCGTGCGCGATCGCTTGAACGAAGGTACGGCGCTCGCGAAGGCGCTCGAGCCGTTCCCGCACATCTTCCCGCCGATTTACACGAACATGGTCGCCGCGGGCGAGGTCTCGGGCACGCTCGAGACCGTCCTCGAGCGTCTCTCCGACTTCATGGAGAAGCAGGCGCACCTCCGCAGCAAGGTCGGCGGCGCGCTCGCGTATCCGATCCTCATGTTCCTCCTCGGCGGCAGCCTCATGACGATCATGATGATCGTCGTCGTCCCGAAAGTGACGAACATCTACACGACGGTCGACCGCGCGCTGCCCTGGTACACGCAGCTCCTCATCTTCGTCTCGAGCGCGCTGTCCTCGAATCAGATGCTCGGCTTCGTGGCGTCGCTCGCGACGATGACGTTCGCGCGCAAGGCGATCGCGCCCGGCGCGAAGCGCACCGCGTGGACGCTCGCGGCGGGTCTCTCGGGCTTCGCCCTCGTCATGTTCTTCTTCGCGGTCGAGTCGATCGTCGCGTACATCGTCGGCCTCGGCATCGGCCTCGTCGTGGGCTTCGCGCTCGGGCGCTTGCTCATCTACATCTCGACACCGGCGGGAAAGATCTGGAAGGACGGAATCCTTCTCAAGCTCCCGCTGTTCGGTCCCGTGCTCCAGATGCTCGCGGTGAGCCGGTTCAGCCGGACGCTCGCGACGCTCCTCAAGAGCGGCGTTCCTCTCCTCAAGGCGATGGACATCGTTCGTCACGTCATGGACAACGCTCTTTTGTCCAAGATCGTGGAAGACGCGACGGGATCCATCCGCGAAGGCGAATCGATCTCCGTCCCGCTCAAGCGCAGCAAGCAGTTCCCGCCGATCGTCGTTCACATGATCGCCGTCGGTGAGAAGTCAGGTCAGCTCGAGGCCATGCTCGAGAACGTCTCGCGCGCGTACGACGCTCAGGTCGACACGCGCGTTCAGGCGATGACGAGCCTCCTCGAGCCGCTCATCATCGTGATGATGGGTGGTGGCGTCGGCTTCATCACGTTCGCCATCATGATGCCCCTCATTCAGATGAACGACTTCGTCAACTGAGGGTGATGTGAAGTCGCGACCGCTCCGAGCATCGAAGGTCTTCTTCCCGTGGGAACGGCGAAGGGGCGTCTTTGGGATTCTCGGGCGAGCGCGCGTGCGCGTCGTCATTCTCGCGGTGCTCGCGCTCCTCTTCATCGTCTGGATCCGCGGCCGCGAGGAGCGCGCGGCTGGGGTTCGGGCCACGCGCGCTTCGATCACGACCATGTATCGGGCGGTCTCCGCGTACCGCGCCGATCACGGCAACTCCTGCCCGCATGAGCTCAACGAGCTCGTCGCGCAGGGCTATTCTCATGATGTTCCGCTGGATGCCTGGGGTCGCCCGCTGCGACTTACCTGCCCAGGGCGCCGCGACCCTCGCGGTTTCGAGATTACGAGTGATGGTCCCGACGGCATCGCCGGCGGGCTCGACAGGGTAGAGTGAGCAAAGGAAAGGCCTCGAAAAGGAACCCGTGATGAAGACCCGTTTGAACCTCCGCCGTCTCCGCCGGCTTGCCTCCCGCGGCGTCACGCTCATCGAAATCCTGATCGTTCTCGCGATCGTCGGCCTGATCGCGGGCGGTGTCGCCGTCGTCGCGATCCCGAAGTACGCCGAGGCGCAGAAGAAGCAGGCGAAGAACGACGTCATCGCGATCCATCCGATCGCGGAGAAATACCGCGTCGATCACCCGGGCAACTGCGTGACCGTCGAGCAGCTCCGCGCGGAGAAGGAGCTCAGCGCCTCGTCCAAGATCACCGATCCGTGGGACACGCCGTACCAGATCCGCTGCGCCGAGGACGAGACCTACGTCCTCAGCTTCGGGCCGGACAAGAAGGAAGGCACCGCCGACGACATCAAGATCCCGGAGACGCCCGTCGCTCCCAAGTGAGCGCGCGCATCGCTTCATGACGCAACGACGAGCGCCCTCAGGTGTGCCGCGCGACCGTCGCGCCCGGCACGGCCGGGTGCCCGTCGCGCGCGGCATGACGCTGATCGAAGTCTTGATCGTCATGGCGCTGATCGCGCTCGTTCTCAGCGCGGTCGTGATCGGCTCGGGGCAGATGTCCTCCTCGAGGATGCGCCACACCTCGACGATGATCACGGGCGCGATCCGCGTGGCCTACGCGCGCGCGACCTCGTCGTCGAAGACAGTGCGTCTCGTGATGGACTTCGAGAACGCGGAGATCTGGCTCGAAGAAGGCAGTCAGCCGCACGTCGTGCAGTCGAAGGACGCCTCGGGCGCGGGCGGCGCGGCGGCCGCGACGGAGCAGGAGAAGGCGGCGCAGGAAGAGTCGGGCCGCATCCTGAAGGGGCCGACCCCGCCGAAGACCTCGTTTCGCGAGATCGACGCCATGGGTGTGGCCGCATCCGAGCCGGGCAAGGGGCACAAGAAGCTCGATGGCGGCATCAAGTTTCGCCGCGTGCAGACGCAGCACGACGACGAAGAGCGCAAGGAAGGGCGCGCGTATCTCTACTTCTGGCCGGGCGGTCAGACGGAGCGCGCGTCGATCCAGCTGCGCGTCGGCAGCAACGACGAGCCCGACAGCGCGGTGTCGCTGCTCGTGGCCCCGCTCACGGGACGCGTGACGGTGAAGCCCGGCGCGGTCGATATGCCGAAGCCGGTCGATGACAAGGAAGCCTCCGAGCGCGAGGAGGGTTTCTAGATCATGCGTCGCGGCTTCTCTCTCCTCGAAGTGATGGTGGCGATCGCCATCCTCGGCATGTCGCTGACCGTCATCCTTTCGGCGCAGGGAGGGCTCTCGGCGTCGAACCGCAGCGCGGCGAACATGGGCACCGCGACGGAGCTCGGCCGCTGCAAGATGACCGAGATCGAGGAGAACCTGCTCAGGCTCGGGTACCAGGAGATCGATCAGATCGACAACCAGGTCCCATGCTGCCTGGACACGAGCGGCAACGACGTCAGCCCGGAGATGTTCCGATGTGACACGAAGGTCGAGAAGATCGAGATGCCGAACCAGAACGGCGGCAACTCGCTCGGCGATGGCGGTCTCACGACGTCGGCCTCCGCGCTGCTCGGTCCGAACAACGTGGCCGGCGGCCCGGGCCTCAACCTCGACATCGAGGCGGGCGTGGGCGGTCTTCAGGCGATGGGCTCGCAGCTCACGGGCGGCGCGGGCGCGGACGGCCTCATCAGCATGGTCATGGGCATGATGTACCCGACGCTCAAGCCGATGTACGAGGCGAGCATCCGGAAGATCAGCGTGACGGTGCGCTGGAAGGAGGGCCCCAACGTGCGCGAGCTGCCGCTCGTGCAGTACGTGACCAATCCGCAGCGCGGCGGCTTCGCGGCGAACGCGCTCCAGGCGGACGGCGGCGCCTTCGACTTCGGCGGTTCCAGCAGCTCGAGCAGCAGCGGCGGCACCAGCGGCGGCGCACGTCCCGGCGGCGCCACGGGCACGAATCCCGGCTCCGGCGGAGGCACCCGATGAGCGCGCGTCGGACTCGGGCTCGCGCGCGGGGCATGACGCTCCTCGAGATCATGGTCGCCATGGGCGTCATGGCGATGATCTCGCTCCTCATCTACGGGGCGTTCGACTCCATGTCGCGTGGCCGGCGCGGCGAGGCGCTGCGCGCGGATCGGGCGCGCCAGGGCCGCGACGCGATCGAGCGCATCGCGCACGAGCTCCAGAGCGCGTTTCTGTCGCTGCACACGCCGTCGTCGCCGGCGCTCATCACGCGCCAGACCGCTTTCATCGCGCAGTCGAGGTCCAACTTCGATCGCCTCGACTTCGCCTCGTTCGCGCATCGTCGCGTGAAGGCCGAGGCGCACGAGTCGGACCAGGCCGAGATTGGCTACTACGTCGTCAAGGACCCCGACAAGGACGACAAGATGGACCTCGTCCGCCGCGAGGAGTCGCCCATCGACGTGAGCGGGATCCTCGACCCCAAGCGCGGCGGCGTGATCAACGTCCTCGCCGAGGACGTCGACCACTTCGACCTTCGCTACTTCGATCCCGTCTCGCAGACGTGGACCGAGACGTGGGACTCGACGCAGGTGAGCGCGCAGCTCAATCGTCTGCCGCTCGAGGTCCGCATCGAGCTCGAGATGAAGCCGGTGAAGAACACGCCGGCGTTCAAGTACGTCACGAAGGTCTTCATCCCCATCCAGCAGCCCCTGCAGTTTGGAATTCCGTCGCAATGAGCCGCGCGCGCCGGAACGTCCTCGAGCGCATCAAGCGCAAGAAGAGCCGCGCGAGCGAGCGCGGGATCGCGCTCGTCATGGTCGTGGGCGCGATCGCGATCCTGACCGTCATGCTCGCCGAGTTCCAGGACGAGACGTCCGCCGAGCTCGCCGCCGCGACCGCGCAGCGCGACTCGCTGCAGGCGGAGTACACCGCGCGCAGCGCCGTCAATCTCTCGCGCCTCCTCATCGCGAGCGAGCCGACGATGCGGAAGAGCATCGCCCCGCTCTTCATGCTGATGAAGCGAAACCCGCCCCAGCTCCCGCTCTGGGAGTTCTCCGATCGCCTGCTCGGCATCTTCAACGATCCCGACTCGAGCCGGGGCTCGGCCGCGTCGCTCGGCATCGACGTGACGCAGGGCAAGAACCTCGGCCTGCCGAACGGGGCGTGGGAGCTCTCGATCGTCGACGAGGACTCGAAGATCAACATGAACCTCGGCGCGGCGAACGACATCGCGCACATCCGTCTCGCGAAGGAGGTCATGGGTCTCCTCGCGCCGATCCAGTACGACCCGCTGTTCGCGCAGAAGGACGGCTCCGGCCAGTACAACGACCGCCTCCAGACGTGCGCCGCGCTCATCGACTGGGCCGATGTCGACGAGAACAACTTCAACTGCGACACGCGCTCCGCGACCGCCTCGCAGTCGGGCATCGAGGACAACTACTACTCGTTGATGCAGCCGAAGGGCTATCGGCGCAAGAACGCGCCGTACGACTCGCTCGAGGAGCTGCACATGGTGCGCGGCGTCAGCGAGGACTTCTGGGGCACCTTCATCGATCCGTCGCCCGAGGACCCGAAGAAGCGCGTCGTCACGGTGTGGGGCCAGGGCGCGGTCAACGTGAACACCGCCAACGCGCAGACGCTCCTCGCGATCGTCTGCGCGGGCGCGAAGATCGATGCGCCGCTGTGCAACGATCCGCTCCAGCAGGCGACCTTCCTCACGGGCGTGACGATGGCGCGCGGAATTACGATGGGCGCGCCGCTGTTCGGCTCGGCAAAGGACTTCACGAACGCGATGGCGGGGCAGGGGCAGATCGGCCCTCTCCTCACCGCGATGGGCCTTCAGCCCGTCCAGTTCCAGTCGGTGGCGGACTTCCAGAAGTCGATCACGACGGAGAGCAAGATGTTCTCGATCTACGCTGTCGGTATCAAGAAGGGGTACCGTCGAGAGACGCGCGTGAAGATCCACACCGTCGTCGATTTCCGGAACGCCCCCGCGCTCGGCAGCACGCCCACCGCCGTCCCGGGCGCCACCGCCGCCGGAACCACCCCCACCACCGCGGCGAGCACCTCCACGACCACCTCTCCCACCGGCGCCCAGGCTGCGAATCAGCTCAGCACCGGCGGCCAGATCCTCTATTTCAAGGTTGACTAAGATGAACGCGTCGAACGCAGTTCGACCTCCACTGGGGGTCGTTGGGGGGCTCCCCAAGTGAGCACGTACCTCGGGATCGACATCGGCACGACCGCCGTGAAAGTGGCGGTCGTGCGCACGGCGTACCGCAAGGTCACGCTCGAAGGCCTCGCGAGCGTCGAGATCGCGCAGGCAGGCGGCGTGACGGAGGCGATCCAGATGGCCACCGCCGCCGTCATTCCGCAGGGCCACGGCTTCGGCGACGGCGTCGCCATCGCGCTCCCCGGCTCGCGCGCCACGATGAAGATGGTCGGTCTGCCCGCGAGCGCGATGAAGCAGATCAACGAGGTGCTCCCGTTCGAGCTCGAGGCGTCGCTGCCCTTCGACCTCACGGAGGCGGTGTTCGACTACCGCGTGCTCCCGGGCCTCCGCGACAAGAAGGGTGAGGAGCTCGCGGTGATGGTCGGCGTCGCGAAGACGGCCGAGGTCCAGGCCCGCATCGACGTGCTGAAGGGCGCGATCACGGTCGAGCCGGAGCGCGTGGGCGTGGGCGCGTTCCCGATCGCGAACCTCCTCCCGCACATCTCCGTCCTCGGCGAGGGCGTGTGCGCCGTCGTCGACCTCGGCACCGTCTCGAGCGATCTCATCATCATGTCGAAGGGCGAGCCCGTGTTCGCCCGCACCATCGGCATGGGCACGAAGGGCCTGCCGGGCACCGCCGCCAAGCTCGCGCGCGAGCTCCGCACCACCATCGCCGCTCATCGCTCGCAGGGCGGAGAGGCGCCGTCGCGCCTCTATCTCTGCGGCGGCGGCGCGTACGTCTCCGGCGCGGAGGCCTTCCTCGCGAGCTCGCTCGAGCTGCCCGTCGAGCGCCTTCCGCCGCCGATGATCGAGGCGCCGAACCTGCAGCCCCAGCAGGGCGCCATCATCGCGCGCTTCGCGATGGCGATCGGCCTCGCGCTCGGTCTGACCTCGACGAGGCTCGGCCTCAACCTGCGCAAGGGCCCGCTCGCCTTCGAGCGCGGCATGGCGTGGGTCAAGGAGCGCGTTCCGCTCCTCGCTGGTCTCGCGGCTGTCATCCTCGTGAGCTTTCTCTTCTCCGCGTGGGCGCAGCTCTACGCGAAGTCGAAGGAGAAGGCGGTCCTCGAGGAGGCGCTCGCGACCGTGTCGAAGGAGGTCCTCGGCGAGGAGACCCGCGAGGCCGAGCGCGCGAAGTCGCTCCTCGCGGCGCAGACCGCCATCAACGACGAGGATCCGCTGCCCCACGCGGACGCGTTCGACGTCCTCGTGAAGCTCTCGGAGCACATCCCGAAGGAGATCACGCACGACATCGAGGAGCTCGACTTCCAGAAGAACCACGTGGTCGTGCACGGCATCGTCGGCAGCGTCAGCGACGCGGAGACGATCCGCACGAACCTCAAGGAGGAGCGCTGCTTCACGGAGCCGAAGATCACCCGTACCGACCAGATGGTCGGCCAGGACAACCGCAAGAAGTACGTGCTCGAGTTCGACCTGAAGTGTCCGGAAGACCAGAAGGGCACCGACAAGAAGCCCGCGACCGGCACCACCGCGTCCTCGGCCACGCCGGCGACCTCGGCCACGGGAGGCAAGTGAGATGAACCTCTTCGAACGCACCAAGCTCCAGCCGCGCGAGCAGAAGATGGCGACGGGCGCCGTCTTCGTCCTCGCTGGCGTCCTCCTCCTCGCGATCCCCGTGGGCCTCTCGATGCTCGTCTCGAGCCGCACCGCTGCGAACGAGGAGCTCAAGGAAGCGCTGACGCAGGTGAACCAGTCGCGCCAGAAGATCCGCGAACGTCAGGAGAAGAAGTCCGCGATCGTCAATCGTTACGCGAAGAAGACCCCACAGCTCGGCGGCTTCATCGAGACGACGGCGGCCACGGCGAAGGTCGCGATCGCGGACTCGGTCGACCGCCCCGACACTGCGCACGGCAAGCAGTACAACGAGCGCCAGACGACGGTGCACCTGAAGAACTCGGGGCTCGGACCGATCGTGAAGTTCCTCGAGCTGCTCGAGCAGTCGAACTACCCCGTCGCCGTCACGCGGCTCAACATCCGCAAGCGCTCGGCCGAGCCCGACTCCTACGGCCCCATCGAGGTCGGCGTCTCGGCGTATGATCGCACGGCGCCGTCGACCACCGCGTCGCCTGCGACGTCCTCCTCCAGCGCGGCTCCGCCGAAGAAATAAGACATGGCCCCCACGCCGCCGACCGCCACCGAATCGACCCAGACCGGCCCCTCCTTCGTCGATCGCATGAAGGGGATCGGCCGGCGCGTCCTGCCGAAGCTCGGGTATCCGCTCTTCTACCTGTTCTGCCTCCTCATCTTCATCTCGTGGACGTTTCCCTACGAGAAGCTGAAGGACCGTATCGTCACGCAGTTCAACGTCCAGCAGGCGAAGAGCCGGAACCCGCAGGAGCTCCAGATCGACGAGCTCGACTCGAGCTTCATCACGGGCGTGAAGGCGAAGGGCGTACGCATCATCTCGCCCGCGTCGGAGCCGGGGAAGTCGCCGAGCGTCATCTCCATCGACGAGGCGCGCGCGCGCATCTCGCTCCTCTCACTGCTCGTCGGCAACAAGTCGATCAGCTTCAAGGTCGAGGCCTTCGACGGCGTCATCAAGGGCGACTTCTTCGACAGCGGCAAGCAGCGCGAGCTCGAGATCCATTTCGACAGCGTCGACGTTGCGCGCATCGACCTCGTCGCCGCCAACGTGGGCTTCCCGCTCGACGGAAAGCTCAATGGTTCCATCAAGCTGAACATGCCCGAGGGCAAGGCCTCGAAGGCGAACGGCGCCATCGAGCTCGAGATCAAGGAGATGAACGCCGGCAACGCGAAGGAGCTGCCGATCAAGCTCCCCACCGGCGGTACGTTCAAGCTCCCGCGCCTCAAGGTCGGCAACTTCAACATCAACGGCGAGGCGAAGGACGGCGTCCTCAAGATCACGAAGATCGTCGCGCAGGGCGGCGACGTGGACGTGGCCGGCGACGGCCGCGTGCAGCTCCGCGAGATCGCGAACGAGGCCCATCTCGACGTGAACCTCAAGTTCAAGATCAACGACGCCTATCGCAACAAGACGGACGTGACGAAGAGCCTCTTCGGCACCCCGGGCTCGAAGTCGCCCGCGCTCATCGACCTCGACCCGAAGATGTCGAAGGCGAAGGGCTCCGACGGCTTCTACTCGCTCCGCGTCGGCGGCACGCTCGGCAAGCCGGACGTGAAGCCGAGCACCGCGTCGTCGCCGGCCCCGGCCGACAACAAGTAGCCATGCTCGTCGGTGTGATTCACCTCCCGGCGCTTCCGGGGAGCCCGCGGAGCGAGCTCACGGCCAGCGTCTGCGCGGAGTCCGCGGCGAAGGACGCCGCGGTCCTCGCGGCGGCCGGCTACGACGCGATCATCGTCGAGAACTTCGGCGACGCGCCGTTCTACGCGGGCCGCGTGCCGCCGATCACGATCGCGGCCATGACCGCGTGCGCCCTCGCGGTGCGCGCGGCGGCGCCGGAGACGAAGCTCGGCATCAACGTGCTCCGCAACGACGGTGAGTCGGCCCTCGCGATCGCGGTCGCCACGGGCGCCGCGTTCGTCCGCATCAACGTCCACACCGGCGCGCGCGTGACGGACCAGGGGATCATCCAGGGCGACGCCGCGAGCACGCTCCGTCTACGCCGATCGCTCGGCGCCGAGGCGATCGAGATCTGGGCCGACGTCGACGTGAAGCACTCGGCGCCGCTCGGACCGCCGCGGCCCATCGCGCAGGAGGTCGAGGACACCACCAAGCGCGCGCTCGCCTCCGCCGTCCTCGTGACGGGGGAGGGGACGGGCAAGGGCGTCGACGTGGAGAAGCTCGCAGCGGTGAGGATGGCAGCCGGTGACGCGCCCGTGCTCGTGGCGAGCGGAGCGACCATCGCTACGCTCCCCGCGCTCGCGAAGCACGCGACCGGTGTCATCGTCGGCAGCGCGCTCCGCGCCGGCGGCGTCCCGGGTGGCGCGATCGACGCGAGGCTCGCCACCGAGTTCGCGTCCGCGTTCCGCGGCGCGTTCACCGGCTGATCGAACCACAGAGACGGATCGAGGAGTCTTCGAGAGCGGCAGCTCGACGCCTACGGCTCAGAAGCGGCCGCTGATGCCCGCGTAGGAGGGGCCGAGGACGGCATGGACGTCGACGGGCTTGAACGCGGCCGCGGGCGGCGGATCGGCCGGGCCCTCCTTCGACTCCTTGCTCATCAGGAGCAGCCCCACGACGCCGATGCCCGCGCCCACGCCACCCGCGATGAACGCGATGGTGGAGACGTTGCCGAGCGTCTTCGCGGAGTCGATCTCGCTCGCCTGATCCGGCGTGCACTTGTCGTCCTTGCAGTGCTTGTCCTTGATCTCGCTCGTCTTCGAGATGCTCATGATCCCGGTGACGGAGCCGACGCCGATGCCCACTGCGGCGAGGCCGAAGCCGCCGAACATGAGGAGCTTGCCCGTCGACATGCCGCTCGGCTTCGGCTTCTCGGGGGGAGGCGGCGGCGGCGGAGGCTTCGGCTGATCCTTCAAGTCGACGTTGAGGGTCTTGTTCTCTTTCTCGGCGACCGTGAACTCGACCTTCTTCTCGAGCGAGCCGCTCTTCACGACGGCGACGTGCGGACCCGGATTGATCTTGCGCGGGACGGTGGCCACCGCGGGCGGGATCTCTTCGCCGTCGACGCTGATGGTCGCCGGCTGCCCGGGCTCCGTGTTCGCGGGGACGACCACGACGGATGGGATGCGGGGCGCGAGCTCGGCGTTGAGGGTCTCCGCCTGCTTGCGTGCGGCCGTGAATGGCGTCGGCTCGCCCGGCTTGGGCGTGCTCTTCGACACGCGGTTCAAGGTCTCGCGGGCCTCGAGGAAGAGGCCAAGCGCGATCTGCGCCTTCGCGACCTCGATACCGGTCGTCGGCACCTTCATCAGCGCGTCGGCCTTCTCGTAGCTCGCGAGCGCGCCCTTGAGATCGCCCGAGTCGCGCTTCTTGTCGCCGTCGTCCATGAGGTTACGCGCCGTCTCGCGATCGGAGAGGCTGGGCGTGCCGGGCTGAGCGGGCTGCGCCGTGGCGATGGCCGGAAGGGTGAAGAGAGCCGCCGCGGTGCAGACGGCAGCGAGACGAGTCTGGATACGCATGACCCTCGGTGTTGTCCCCACGAGTCCGTGGGGCCCCGGGTCAGAATCCACGATCGACGGGCTTCTTACCAGGGGGTTTTCCGGCTGGCGGCGGCGCGGGGGCCGGCGGCCACTTCGTATGGGGCGCCGGCGCGCCGACCGGGCGCGGGGGATCGACGTGAGCCGTCACCGGGTTCGTGCTCGTGGTGGTGCTGGCCGCGGCGGCGGGCTTGTCGCTCGGCTCGGGGGCCGGCTCGGGCGCGGGATCGGCGCTCGCGACCGCCTCCGCGGGCTTGTCGTTCGCCTTCTCGGGCGTGGTCGCTGCGGGCACGCTCGTCACGGCCGGCGGGGGCTCGCTCGACTTCGCCGTCTTGCCGCCGTCCTTGGGCTGCCCCATCACGGCCGTGCTGACGATGAGGATGATGCCGACGACCGCCGCCGCGCCGAAGACGCCGAGCGTCGCCGCGCCGATGTACCGGCGACGCCGAAGCGCCCCGTTCGGGTCCACCAGCGAGCCGGGCGGGTACTCGATGTTGGCGGAGCCGAGGGTGGCGTTGCTGGTCGCGCTCGGGCTCTCGCCGAGGCCGTGCTGCGCGTACTGGCTCTGTGCCTGGCCGCCCTGGCTCGGTGAGAGCGTGGTCGAGGGGTTGAACGCCTCGGCCGGCGTGACCGGGCCCACAACCGGCATGGGCGGGGTGAAGTGCTGCACCGGCGGCGCGATGATCGGCATCGTGCCCTGCGAGGGCGGGCCCACCGGGATCACCTTCGCGGAGCCCGGCTGCCCCGCGTCGCGACGCTTGGCCTGCTCGAGCGCCGTGTCCACGGCACGACGGCGCGCGGCCTTGCGGTCCTGGAGGAGCTGACCCGTGTAGTGTGCAACGATGGCGGTGGTCGTCGGCTCGCCGATCTCGACCATCGCGCCCTCGAGGGCGAGGTTCAGCTGGAGCGCGCTCTCGAAGCGCTCCTCCGGCTCGTAGCCGAGGGCCTTGTCGACGACGGCGCGGATCGCCTCGGGGAACGTGTCGGGCATCTTCGGCGGCGGCTCGGTCGTGAGCTTCCGCAGCGTCGCGACCTCGTTCATGCCGTCGTAGGGCGGATTGCCCGTGAACATCTCGTAGAGCATGGCGCCGATGGCCCAGACGTCGGCGCGGTGATCGACGGACTTGCCGAGCGCTTGCTCGGGCGCCATGTAGCGGATCTTGCCCTTGAGCTGGCCCGCGCTCGTCTCCTGCGAGACGCGGTCGCGCGCCTTCGCGACGCCGAAGTCGATGACGCTCGTCGCGCCGTTGTTGCCGACGAGGATGTTCTGCGGGGAGACGTCGCGATGCACGACCCCGAGCGCGGTGCCGTCGCGGTCCTTGAGCTCGTGCGCGGCATGCAGGCCCGCGGCCGCGTCGGCACAGATGCGAAGCGCGACACCGGCGGGGATCTTCTCTTTGCGCTGCTCGGCGGCGCGAAGGATCTTCGAGAGTGAGTCGCCATCGACCCACTCCATCACGATGTAGTAGTTCCCCTGGTCTTCGCCGACGTCGAGGATGCGCGCAACATTGGCGTGCTCGATCTTCGAGGCGATGCGCGCCTCGTCGAGGAACATCTCCTGGAAGCGCGGATCCTGCGAGTACTGAGGCAGGATCATCTTGATGACGACCATGCGCTCGAAGCCGAGCCGTCCGCCGAAGCGCGCCAGCCACACGGAGGCCATGCCGCCATACGCGAGCGGACAAAGCAGCTCGTAGCGGTCGAGGCGATACCCCGGTTGGAGCTGTGACGGATCCATTCGGCGGGAATTAAGTCCTCACGAAAGATTCGTGAGGCCCCTGGGGACAAAGTATCGCGTGCTTCTCCGTTCTCAGGCGAGAACTTCGGACCGATCGGTTTTTGCTCGCACCGCGTCCGACACGGTCGCCGGCCGCGCTCAGCGCTTCCGGAGGATGTCTTCCTTCGCGGTGTCCGACATGCTCGCACGGCGCTCTCGCAGGCGGGCGAGGAGCCCGTCGCGATCCGCGACCCGCGTCACGGCCGTATCGCTGGGCTTCGGCGAAGCGGAAGGCTTTGGCGCCGGCGGCGGGGCAGGGGGAGGAGGCGCGGGAGGGGGAGGTGTCGGTGGCGTGGGCGCCGCCACGACCGGCTCCTCGTGTGGTCTCTGCTCCGCGTCATCGTCCTCGAGCGGCGGCGCGGCCACCGTCGTCGTGGCGTGGACGTTGGCGCTCGCCGATGCGGCCTGCGGCTCCTCGACGAGCTGCGCGACCTTGCCGGGACGGGTCTTCGCTTCCTCGGCGGGCAGCACCTCACCGGGCGGCGGCCGGCTCGTCGGGCGCTCGTGCTCGATGACGGCCGGGGGCGGCGGCGTGCCCTGCGTGAGGATCTGCGCGAGCATCGGGTCGGGCGCGACGGTCGCGTTCGGCGGCGCGGGTGGCGCCGAGACCAGGCCGCCCGGCACTCCGGACGGGAGGTTCGAAGGGATGCTCGACGGCGGAGACATCGGCGCGAAGGAGGGCATCGCGACGAGCGGGTTCGGCGGCGCCTCCGAGGCGGCGGGCGGCGGCTTCGTCGGCGGACGCGACTCGATCGGGCGGGGCGGCGTGGGCGTCGGCTCGGGGTCGGGGATCGAGATCGGGTTCGACGACGACTCGGTCGCGATCTCGTTCGCGCCGCTCGCCGCGCTCGGGTTCGACTCCGGCGGCGTGGGCGCGGGCTGCGGCGGCATCGAGCCGGAGAGCCGCGCCTCGCGGATCGCGGCCGCGCGATCGACGAGGGCCTTCGATTTCGGATCGAGCCGCGTGAAACGAAGCGCGAGGCCGGCCTGCCCGCGGAACGCGCTCTCCTTGTGCTGGAGCACGCGCCCTTCGCCGCGCAGCACGATCGCGCCGGTCTGGAGCGTCACCTCGAAGCGGAGGATGACGCCCTGCGGACGCGCGTGGGCGCCGATCAGGATGACGCTCGTTTTTCCGACCGTCTCGAGCTCGCTCTCGAGAAATGCCTCTTCCGTATCGTACGGACGCACGATCCGAACAGCGACGGGCTGACGCGGGTTCTCCGCCACGGGTTCAATCTACCAGCTCTGCGTGATACGTCCGCTTTCCTGATGTCGCGGATTCTCATCGTTGGCGGTGGCTCGCGCGAGCACGCGCTCGGAGCGGGGATTTCTCGGGCGGACTGCGCGCTCCACTTCGCGCCTGGCAATGCCGGCACCGCCGAGCTCGGGACGAACCACGCCGTGCCGATCGGGGACGTAGAGGCGCTGGTCGCGCTCGCGGTGGCGGAGAAGATCGACCTCGTCGTGGTGGGACCCGAGCTCCCGCTCACGCTCGGCCTCGTCGATCGCCTCGAGGCGCACGGCATCCGCGCCTTCGGTCCTTCGCAGGCCGCGGCGAAGCTCGAGGGCTCGAAGGCCTTCATGAAGGACATCTGTAAGAAGGCGGGCGCGCCGACGGCCGCCTATGCCGTCTTCGGCGATGCGGAGCAGGCGAAGGCCTACGCGACGCGCCCGCTCGTGGTGAAGGCGGACGGCCTCTGCGCCGGCAAGGGCGTGGTCGTGGCCTCCACGGTGGCGGAGACGCACGACGCGATCGACCGCATGCTCGTGAAGCGCGAGCTGGGCGACGCCGGCGCCACGATCGTCCTCGAGGAGCTCCTGCCGGGCGAGGAGGCGAGCTTCCACGTGGTGTGCGACGGTACGCGCGCGGTCCCGCTCGTCGCGGCCCAGGATCACAAGCGCGTCTTCGACGGCGACCGCGGCCCGAACACCGGCGGGATGGGCGCCTACGCGCCGGCCCCGGTCGTCACGGCCGACGTCCAGGCGACGGTCATGAAGACGATCGTCGAGCCGGTCCTCCGCGTGATGAGGGACGAAGGCACGCCCTTCCGCGGCGTCCTCTTCGTCGGGCTCATGATCGAGAACGGCGTCCCGCGCGTGCTCGAGTTCAACGTGCGCTTCGGCGATCCCGAGACCACGGTGCTCGTACCCATGCTCGACGGTGACTGGCTCACGCTGCTGGACGGCGCGGCGAGGGGTGACCTGAGCGGCTTCACCCCGCGGACGCGCCCCGGCGCCGCGCTCGCGGTGGTGATGGCCTCCGAGAGGTATCCCGCCACCCCTGTGACCGGCGACGTCATCTCCGGGCTCGACTCGGTGCAGAATGCAAACGTGTACCATGCAGGTACCAAGTACGCCGAGAGCAGCGTCTTCACCGCGGGCGGCCGTGTGCTCACGGTCTGCGCGCAGGCGCCGTCCCTTCGTGAGGCGCGCGAGCAGGCCTACGCCGCCGTGGCCAAGATCTCCTGGCGCGGCGAGCATCACCGCACCGACATCGGTCACCGCGCGCTCGGCTGACCGCCTCGGTGAACGTCGTCGACAACCGGGGCGAACGCGGCTCTACTTCCAGATCCCGATCATGAAGGGCGTCCCATGTCGTCGGCCGGCGCGTTCGTGAGTCGCAAGTCGCGGCCGTTCTCCTTTTGACGATCGCAGGCCGCTCCGGGCGAGCGTTCGCGGGTCATTTCTTCGGCGGCTTCATCGACCGGAGACGAGGACGCTGTCGCGCGAGCTCTGCCACCGCGTCGAAGTCGGTGGCGCCCCACGACCGGCCGAGGCGGTTGGCCTCGTCGATCTCCACATCGAAGGCATAGTCTCCAGCCGCATCGCTCCAGCAGATACGCATGACGAGATCGTATTGCTGGTTCACGAAGTGCAGCTCCGCACGGTTGGTGGCGGCGTTCCATCGAGGATCGGTGAAGAGGGCCATGCGAGACGGGGCTCCGCAGTTGATGAGCGAGGCAAGACATCGCGACCCGCTCCAGGTCGAAGACGTGTCCCTCGATGGAGGGGGCGTCGCGAGATCATACCCGCCTGGTCCCTGCGCGATCGAGCGCGCCGTTCCACCAGCGTGACCGGCGCGCTAGCGTGATCGTATGTCCGACTCTCATACGTTCTGCGCGCTCGTCTGCGCCCCCATCCCCGTCGGTCATCGCGTCGAAGCCTCGTGGCTGGAGACGCCGAGCGGTGGCTTCATGGGCGGGAAGGCGAAGCGCGTGGCGCTCATCCGCGACCTCGACGCCGAGATCGACTATGGCGAGATGGAGTGCTTCGCGGACGTCCGCTCGATCCGCGTCGAGCCGACCCCGCTGCCCCTTCGTGTCCGCTCGGATCTCCGTGTCGTCGAGCGCGCTCGCGGGCGTGTCACGTCGTGCCAGGTCGCGACGATGGGCTTCTCGGAGAAATTCCTGCAGACGACCCTCATCATCGACATCGGTGACGAGTAGGCTTCACGACGGGCATACCTCTCAGATCAGAAGTATCGAGCGCCGAAGCCGACACGACGCGGATGGTAGATGCGGCACCGTGCTGCGTCCACGTCCTCCGGTTACTTCGGAGGGCCCGCGTCGCTGCCGCCGTCGGCCTCTGGCAGCGGCGTGTTGCCGAGCACGCCGGCGTCTTGCTCCGAGCGCACGGGTACGGCGAGCACATGGACCGCGCGTCGCGCGTCGTAGGCGGGGTTGGCGCCGCCGTCCGCGTACGTCGGCCGGACACGCGGATCGCCGAGGAGCACGAGCGCGAAGTTCGTCTCGCCCGTGAAATACGTGGTCGGGGTGGAGAGCGGCTGCGAGAGCTCCTGCACCTGCGCGAGGCTCTGGTCGATCGAGAAGAGACCTCCGTCCGGATCGCTCGCGCCTCCGCCGACGCGATAGGCGATACGAAAGCCGTGCGTGCCGAAGGTCTCGATCTGCGTCTGATCGACGTCGAGCAGGACCGACTCGTTGGGCTGATAGAGGCCTGCGTCGACCAGGACCTTTTGTGCCAGCGGCGCGCCAGCGGCGGCGTCGAAGTCGCCGTAGGTGACGTCCAGCGCCGCCCCGGGAGGCGTGTGGGCGAGCAAGAGGTGCGAGGCGTTGAAGATCTCGACGGGGAGGAGCTCGGGCGTGGTCGTGGTCGTGGTCGCCAGCGGGACGACCTCGGCGCGCAGCGTGCCGTAGGTCGCGCCACCGTCGGCGTAGCCCGGGCAGTCCTCCGGGACGACCGGAAGGTTGGAGAGCTGGGGCCCCGTCCCGCAGCCCGTGATGACGATCGCCTCGACGCCGTTCATGCCGAGCGGGCGGTCAATCTTGCCGGCCACGAGGTAGTCCTCGTTCGGCGATCGGCTCGCGATGAACGCGCCGCAGTTGATGTCCTCCGGATCGCCAGGCGTGTGCGCGGCCTTGTTCTGCGGAATGACGTAGACGGTGCCGGGCGCCTGACTCATCGCCGGGAGGCGGACCGCTCCTCCGACGTCGACACCGACGGAGTTGGACTCGGGCATCACCTTGCGATCGGGCTGCGGGGGGATCGTCGAGTAGCCCGAGAAGCAGACGCGGAAAGGCCTGAAGCCGGCCGAGTGCACGAGCACCACCCCGGTCGCAGGCGGCGTGAAGCCGCCGTCGCCGAACGTCCCCGAGCTCCCGCCGCTCGACGAGCCCGTCGATGGACCGCCGTCCCGGTCGCTATCGGCGCCCGAGGTGGCATCCTCGCTCGCACCACAGGCGATGAGCAGCGCCAGCGCGGCGCCGATCGAAAGCGTGACCGCCCGCTCGATCCGTTTTCCGGGTTCGATGCGTCCGACCGTCACGGCGT
Organism: Labilithrix sp.; assembly: GCA_046351255.1. Lineage (GTDB taxonomy): Bacteria > Myxococcota_A > Polyangia > Polyangiales > Polyangiaceae > Labilithrix. Next base: position 53,005 of record JAXLYU010000012.1, on the reverse strand, counting down.
GCCGGCCTCACTCGCGTCGGCGCCTCCGTCGGCGATCTTCGACGGATCGAGGACGGGCACGGCGAGGATGTGAAGCGCGCGGCGCGGGTTGTAGGCCAGGTTGTCCCCTCCGCCATCGAGCTTCGGCTTGTGCGAGGGATCGCCGATGAGGAGGAGGGCGTAGTTCGAGGCGGCCTGATAGTAGTGCGATGGCGTGTCGGTCGGAGACGAGAGCGACTGCACGTCGGCGAGCGTCTGAGAGGTGGACACCATCTCCGTCTTGAGCTTCACGTTCACGTTGAACGCGCGCGCGCCGTAGATGGCGACGTCTGCTTTGTCGACCTCGAGCGTCTGAGCGGCGCCGAGGGTGAAGGTCGTCGCGGGAAGGTCCAGCGGCTCGCCGGGCTTGTTCGGCTCTCCGAAGCTGACGGTGGCCGTGCCTTCGAGGGCCTGAATCGCGGGCGCGACATTGACGAGCTGCACGGGGATCCTTCGAGGGTCCGGCGAGTCGGGCACCGTCTGCAGCGCGAGGGGCTGCACGGCGAGGTTGCCGGTCACCGCGGTCCATCCCGCTCCGCAGCTCGCCGAGCTCGCCTGACTCACGCCCACACCATCGAGCGTGTCGAGGGTGTTCTGGGTGCCGCAGCCGTGGATGACGAGGAGCTCCGCGCTCTGCACGCCGACCGGCGCCGTGAGCTCGTTCGCGACCAGGAACGACGTGGTCCCATCGAGCTCGCTCGAGCCCTTGATTGCTCCCTTGCCGTCGACGGAGAAGAAGGCCTTGCACGGGCGCTGCGGCTCACCCACGGCGGGGCGCACGTCACGCTCGCGCACCACGATGACGCGGCCGGGGGGCGAGGTGAGGGCGTCGATCCGGACGATGCTCCCTTGCTCGACGCCGACCACGTTCGCCTCAGGCATGACCGTGCTGTCCGGCTGGGGCGGCAGATTGAGCTGGTTCTCGAAGCAGAGGCGGAAGGAGGGAAAGCTCGCGGCGTGCACGATGAGGACGCCGTCCGAGGCGGGCCCGCCGAGCGCGGCCCCCGGTCTCGCGTCGTTCTTGGTGCTTTCGCCGCCGTCGGCCCCGGCGCCCGCGCCACACCCGGACGACGAGCACCCGGGCGCAGATTTGGCGTCCTTCAAGGAGGCGTCGCCGTCCACGGAGGCGCACGCCGCGATGACGCCCGCGAGCGTCAGTCCCCCAAGTGCCCAGAACGCCTGCGCATGCCTCATGCACGGCGAAGATAGCACCGCACGGGCCAAGACCCATTTCTCCGCAATGCACGCGAAAAACGCCTCCCCGACCCCTGACGCCTGTGCCGTGCCCATGGCCACGGTGTCATGGTCCGATGTGCCGGTCGGCGGGCGAGGGGCCTCGTCCGGCTCGCACGAAGATGTTGCGGAAGCGGGGGCGGTCGGCAATCCTTTGTCCGTGCCGGAAGCACACGCGGGGATGATGGTGACGCCCAGCGTCAAGCTGGTGCGACCGCTCGGCGAAGGCGGGATGGGCGCCGTGTGGGTCGCGGAGCACCTCGCGCTTCACACCCAGGTGGTCGTGAAGTTCATCGCGAGCGCGCTGAAGGACAGCAAGGAAGCGACGGAGCGCTTCTCCCGCGAGGCGGCGGCCGCGGCGCAGGTGCGAAGCCCGCACGTGGTGCAGACCTTCGACCACGGCTTCACCGCCGACGGCATTCCCTACATCGTCATGGAGCTGCTCGAGGGGCGCGATCTCGGGCAGTTCATCGACTCGGAAGGAAAGGCGTCACCGGACCTCGTCGTGGAGATCGTCGCACAGCTCGCGCGCGCCCTCGACCGCGCGCACGAGCGTGGCATCGTTCATCGCGACATCAAGCCCGGCAACATCTTCCTCTGCGACAGCGGCGGCGGCGACGTCTTCGTGAAGCTCCTCGACTTCGGCATCGCGAAGGGCGTCGACGTCCCGCAGCTCGACAGCGGCACGAAGACGGGCGCGATGATCGGCTCGCCCTTCTACATGAGCCCGGAGCAGATCCTCGGCTCGAAGAACATCGACCACCGGAGCGATCTCTGGTCGGTCGGCGTCGTCGCCTTCGAGGCGCTCACGGGGCAGAAGCCGTTCGACGCGGAGACCATGGGCGGGCTCGCCATCCGCATCCACTCGGAGCCTCTTCCCCTCGTGACGAAGCTCCTGCCGGGGCTCTCGCCGGCGGTGGACGCGTGGTTCGCCCGCGCCTGCGCGCGCCCGATCCCCGATCGGTTCAACAGCGCGAAGGAGATGGCGGAGGCGCTCGCGGCCGCGCTGGGCGGGCAGATGCCTCGCTCGGTCGGTGTGCCGAAGTCGTCGACGGGCTCGAACCGCCACGACCCGATAGCCCACCAGCCGACGCTCGCCACGACGGACGCCGGCCTGTCCGCGCTCTCGCGCAGCACACCGCCGAGCAACACGACGCGGAATCGCCTCCTCGCGCTCGGCGGGGTGGGGGCCATCCTCGCGTTCAGCGCGTTCTTCGGCGTGAGCTACCTCAAGAAGGGGCAGGGGCCCACGTCGACCGACGGCAAGGCGCTCACCTCCGAGCCTGCGCCGCCGCCCGTCCCCTCGTCGCTGCCGCAGGCGCCGCGCCCGCGCCTGCGCCTGCGCCGGCGGGCAAGCCGGGTCATCGTCCCAAACCTCCGCCCTCCGCTTCTCCTTCTCCCGCCGCACATCCTCCCTTACCTTCGCCAGCACCAGGGCCAGCACCGACGCCCGCTCCTGCGCCTGGCCCGACCAACCGTGACATTTTCTAAACGCGCAAAGTTTTGCATGCTTTCGGCGGCGGTCCTCGCGATCGCGCCGAGCGTCCATGCCCAGCGCAACGCGCAGGACGTGGCGCAGGCTCGTGTCTTGTTCAACGACGGCATGGACCTGAAGGAGAAGGGCGACATCAAGGGCGCCCTCGAGAAGTTCAAGGCCGCGCACGCGCTCGGCAACACGCCGCTCACGGGCATCGAGCTCTGCAAGGCGCACCAGACGCTGCATCAGCCGGTCGAGGCGCGCGAGGCGTGTCTCTCCGTCGGCCGCATCGGACCCATCCCCGAGGAGAGCCAGCGCTCGAAAGACGCGCGCGGCGAGGCGGCGAAGATCGCCGAGGCCGAGAAGCCGAAGATGGGCTCGATCAAGGTGAAGGTCGTCGGCGCGCCGGCGGGCATGACGCCGAAGGTGTCGATCGACGGCGTCGAGATCAACCCCGCCGCGCTCGACGCGCCGCGTCCGGTGAATCCGGGTCCACACGTGATCCTCGCGAGCGTGGGGAGCGGCGGGCAGACGAAGGCGAGCCTCGAGACGAAGGAAGGCGAGAACCGCGAGGTCGAGGTGCCGGTGCAGCCCCCGCCCGCCGGCGAAAAGCCCCCGCCTGTCGCGGGTGGGACCGGGCCGCAGCCGGAGCCGGCGAAGAAGGGCAACCCCTTCGCGACCGTGATGCTCGGTCTCGGCGGCACGGCGGCGCTCATCGGGCTCGTCGGCGGCGGCGTGGCGCTCTCGAAGAAGGGCGACCTCGAGGACAAGTGCATCGACAAGAAGTGCGGGAAGGCCGACTGGGACACGCTCGACACCGCGTCGACGTGGGGCACCGTGTCGACCGTCTCGTTCATCGTCGCGGGCGTCTTCCTCGGCATCGGTCTCATCTCCTCGGCGGCGTCCTCCTCGCATGGACTCGTGACGCCGAAGAGGTCCAACGTCGGCTTCAGCTTCCGAGGTCTCGATGGCACGTTCTAGGACGCGCCGCGCGGCGCTCTGGCTGGTGGCGGCGACCCCGCTGCTCGCGGCGTGCAACGCCATCCTCGGCATCTCGGACTTCGAGAAGGCCGAGTGTCCGGGCGGCGGCGCGTGCCTCGACGACGGCGGGGCGAGCTCGAGCTCCAGCAGCGGCGGCTTCGACGCCGGTGACGCGCAGACGGACGGGCCGATCAACATCGTCGATGCGCGCGGCGCGGATCCGGTCAGCTGGGCGCAGAATCCCATGCCGAACTACCCGACGGGGGCGGCAGACTCGGGGCCGAACGTGAACCTCGAGTCCTTGACCACCGCCAAGGACGCGGACGGGAAGACCGACATCGTGGTCGATGCCGTCGCAAAGCTCACCTGGCGCAAGGTGCCCGAGAGCGAGCGGAACGACGTCACGTGGGACGTGGCCAAGACGACGTGCCCGTCCAGCTACCGCCTGCCGACGCGCATCGAGCTCGTGACGCTGCTCAACCTCGACCCGAAGAAGACTCCGGTTCGCGCGTCGGACAGCCTGGGTCTCCAGGCGACGAAGTACTGGACGACCTCGCTCGAGCGCACGAACAACAAGGAGGGCAACCTCCTCATCACGTCGAAGCACTGGGTCGTCTCGTTTGCAGCCGGCAGCGACGCGCCCGTCGCTCGAATCGAAGAGAGCCTCAAGGCCTCCGTCATCTGCGTGAAGGCGAAATGATGAAGCGGCCCTGGCTCATCCTTCACGCGGCGGCGGCGGGCATCGTCTTCTCGATGCCGGTATGGGCGTCGGCGCCCATCACCGGCGACGCGGCGCAGTACCGGCCCTTCGAGAGCTCGGCGCCGTTCATCTTCGATCGCAAGACGCAGCTGCAGTGGCAGCGCGGCCGGAGCGACAAGCAGGTGACCTTCGCGAATGCGAAGTGCACCGAGGGCCGCCTGCCCTCGTTGAAAGAGCTCCTCACCATCTTCGACGAGGAGCCAGCGGCGCGTTACAACGGCACGGCGTACGAGAATCGCTTCATCGATCAGCAGGCCTTCGGGCTCGTGCAGGGCGATAGCACGCGCGATCGGACCCCGGCGGGCGCGTTCTGGACGAGCTCGTTCGTGGACGAGGACCAAGAGAACGTGTGGACGGTCGACTTCAAGACCGGCAACGTCCAGTCGCTGCCGGTCGGGTCGATGGCGTGGACTCGATGCGTAGACACCTTCTGAGAGTGGTGGTCTGATCGCCGGCCGACATGGCCGAGATCCGCCCCTTCACGCCGCTTCGTTACGACCTCACCCGCATCGACCTCGCCAAGGTCGTGGCGCCGCCGTACGACGTCATCAGTCCCGAGCAGCGCGCGGAGCTGGCGGTGCGGGACCCCTACAACGTCGTGAAGCTGATCCTCCCCGACGGCGAAGGCGACGCGAAGTACGCGCATGCGGCCGATCTCTTCAGCGCGTGGCGGCAGGAGGGCATCCTCGTCCGCGACGACGAGCCGTCGTTCTACCGCTACGACCAGACCTTCACCCCGCCCGGCGGCGGAAGAGAGCGCACGCGGACCGGCTTCCTCGGGCTCGTGAAGATCGTCCCCCTCGACAAGGGCATCGTGCTCCCGCACGAGCGGACCCTCTCCGGACCGAAGGAGGATCGCTTCAAGCTCTTCACGTCGACGAAGACGAACTTCTCGCCGGGGTTCCTCCTCTATCGCGATCCGGAGAAGAAGCTCGACGCGGCGCTCGCGAAGGCGGTCCACCTCGCCACGCTGACGACGCCGGACGGCGTGAAGCACGTGCTCTCGAAGGTGTCGGACAAGGCCGCGATCAAGGCCATCGTCGAGGGCGTGGCGCAGTCGTCGCTCCTCATCGCCGACGGCCATCATCGCTACGAGACCGCGCTTCGGTACTCGAAGGAGCATCCGGGCGCGGAGAACCGCGAGGCCGGCTACTTCCTCGAGTTCTTCTGCAACGGCGACGATCCCGATCTCGTGGTCTTCCCGACGCACCGCCACGTTCACTCGCTCCCGCGCTTCGACTACAAGGAGGCGCTCGCTGGCGCGTCGAGCCTGTTCGACGTGAAGGAGCTGCCGCCGGGCGCGAGCGCCGACGTGTACGTCGCGGAGCTCGAGAAGAGCGGGCAGGAGCGCGCGTCGCTCGTGCTCTGCGCGGGTGACGGGCGGGCCGCCCTCCTCGCGCTGAAGCCGGACGCCGACCTCGCGGCGCACGACGTGCTCGGCGCGAAGGTCCCCGCGCTGCGGAAGACGGACGTGGCGCTCCTCCACATGGGCATCCTCGAGCCCGTCCTCGGAATCACGCCGGAGATGCAGGCCGCAAAATCGAACATCTGGTACCCGCAGGACGCCGCCGCGTCGCTCGCCGACCTCCGGAGCAACAAGGGCCAGTGCCTCTTCCTGATGAACGGCACGCCGGTCGCGCAGGTGCGCGAGGTGGCCGAGGCCGGCGAGGTCATGCCGCAGAAGTCGACGTTCTTCTACCCCAAGGTCCTGACGGGCCTCGCCATCCACACCCTCGAAGACGACCGCACCGTCCCGAGCGTGTGAGCTCTCGGCGCGGTACCCTCCGAGCACGGGCAGAGCTGCCGAAATCGCGGCTCGGTCACCGCCTCGAGGGCCGCGCACGGCCGCGCTTGGTGTCGGATTTGCGGCACTTCCGATGCACGTCGGACGTGCCTAGACTTCGGTATGTGCGCGATTTTTCGCGCGCATGCGGCCGACATCCTGGATAATCCGGGCGGAGAGGTAGAAAAGAATGACCGAGAAGAAGGGTCCTGCGCGCGGCGAGAAAGAGGATGATCAGGTCCAGTTCGGTGACGAGCTGCCGGTCCTCCCCATTCGCAACGCGGTGCTGTTCCCCGGGGCCGTCGCTCCGTTCGATGTGGGGCGCGAGAAGTCCGTCGCGCTGGTCGAAGACGTCGATAATTTTCCGAGCCCGGTCATCGCGATCTTCGCGCAGAAAGATCCCGCGACCGACGACCCCGGCGCGGAAGACCTTCACCGCGTCGGCTGCGCCGCCCGCGTCCTGAAGGCGCTCAAGCACAGCTCGGGCAACTACTCCCTCATTCTCCAGGGCCTCACACGCATCAAGCTCGAGGACGTGTCGCAGTCGGCGCCGTACCTCAAGGCCAAGGTGAAGAAGCTCGAGGAGAGCGGCGTCGAGGACGACGAGGCCGAGGCGCTCTCGATGTCCCTCCGCGACATCGCCAAGCAGGTCATCCAGCTCATGCCCGAGCTCCCGCGCGAAGCGGGCAGCCTCATCGACTCCATCCAGGCCCCGGGCGCGCTCGCCGACCTCGTGGCGGCGAACCTCGACGCGCCCGTCGAGGAGAAGGCGCAGCTCCTCGAGACGGTCGACGCGAAGGACCGCATCCGCAAGGTGCTCCGGCTCCTCACGCGCCAGCTCGAGATCCTCAAGATGCGCGAGCGCATCAACTCCCAGATCAAGGAGGAGATGGGCAAGAACCAGCGCGAATACGTGCTCCGCCAGCAGCTCAAGGCGATCAAGGAGGAGCTCGGCGAGGACGACGGCGATCAGGGCGACCTCGACGGCATCGAGGAGCGCATCGCGAAGGCGAACCTCCCGAACGAGGCCGAGCAGGTCGCGAAGAAGCAGCTGAAGCGCCTCCGCAACATGCAGGTCGGCTCGGCGGAGTACACCGTCGTACGCACGTACCTCGACTGGATCCTCGACCTGCCCTGGCACAACTCGACGCCGGACAACCTCGAGATCCAGGCCGTCAGCAAGGTCCTCGACGAGGACCACTACGGCCTCGAGAAGGTCAAGAAGCGCATCCTCGAGTACCTCGCCGTCCGCAAGCTGAAGAAGGACAAGAAGGGCCCGATCCTCTGCCTCATCGGCCCGCCCGGTGTCGGTAAGACGTCGCTCGGTCGCTCGATCGCGCGCTCGCTCGGCCGCAAGTTCCACCGCATCTCGCTCGGCGGCGTCCACGACGAGGCCGCGATCCGCGGTCACCGCCGCACGTACGTCGGCGCGCTCCCGGGCCAGATCATCCAGGGCATGAAGAAGGTCGGGACGATCAACCCGGTCTTCATGCTCGACGAGGTCGACAAGATCGGCCACGACTTCCGTGGCGATCCCGCGGCCGCGCTCCTCGAGGTCCTCGACCCCGAGCAGAACAACACCTTCGCCGACCACTACCTCGAGATCCCGTTCGACCTCTCGAACGTCATGTTCGTCGCGACCGCGAACGTCGCGGATCCGATCCCGCCGCCGCTCCGTGACCGCATGGAGATCCTGGAGATCCCGGGCTACACGCGGAACGAGAAGCTCGCGATCGCCCGCCAGCACCTCATCCCGAAGCAGATCGAGGAGCACGGCATCACGAAGGAGCAGCTCGAGATCGCCGACAAGGCGGTCGACGAGGTCATCGACCACTACACGCGTGAAGCGGGCGTCCGTACGCTCGAGCGTCAGGTGGCGTCGGTCATCCGCGGCGTGGCGGTGAAGATCGCCGAGGGTGACACCACCCCGCGCAAGATCGAGACGCCCGAACAGGTGGCGGAGTTCCTCGGAGCCCCGCGTTACACGAGCGAGGTCGCGGAGCGCACGGAAGAGCCGGGCGTCGCGACGGGCCTCGCGTGGACCTCGGTCGGCGGCGAGATCCTCTTCATCGAGTGCACGAAGATGTTCGGCACCGGCAAGCTCCAGCTCACCGGCCAGCTCGGCGACGTCATGAAGGAGTCCGCGCAGGCCGCGCTCTCGTACGTCCGTACGAACGCGGAGAAGCTCGGCATCGCGAAGGACTTCCTCGAGAAGACCGACATCCACATCCACATCCCCGCGGGCGCCATGCCCAAGGACGGCCCCTCCGCCGGCGTGACCATGTTCACGGCGCTCGTCTCGATGCTCTCGGGCGTGCGGGTTCGCCACGATGTGGCGATGACGGGTGAGATCACGCTTCGCGGCCGCGTGCTGCCGATCGGCGGTCTCAAGGAGAAGGTCCTCGCGGCGCACCGCGCGGGCATCAAGCGCGTGCTCATCCCCGAGCGCAACAAGGCCGACCTCGACGAGGTGCCGGCCGAGATCAAGAACGACCTCGAGTTCATCGCGATCGCGAAGATGGATCAGCTCCTCGAGGCCGCCCTCGAAGAGAAGCTCCAGCCGAAGCCCGAAGGGGCGACCGTCACGGCGCAGAACTAGCGAGCTCGTCCTCGAGAGTCGGACGCGGAGGCGTGGCTCGAAGGAGCCATCGGCCTCCGCGGCCGTTCCATCGGCCGTGTGGGGGGCCGAGGTCCCGGCGTTGTCGTCCTCGGCGAGTGGAAGGACGAAGCTCAAGGCTCCCGCCACGCTGAAGCGCGACTTCACGGGCTCGAAGGCGGCGCTGAAGAGCGTCGAGACGCCGTCACGGTGAAGGTCTCCGGCGGCAAGAAGATCAGCCTCGATGTCCCGATCGCGCAGACGATCTCCTTCGAGCGGAAGTGGGCGTAACCCCGGACCCCGCGAAGGCGCGAGTCCGCCTATAATCGCGCCCGATGATCAAGGTCGGGCTCCTCGGTTGCGGCACCGTCGGCGGTGGCGTCGTTCAGCTTCTCAACGCGAATGCGGCGTACATCGAGGCCCGCGTGGGCGCGCCCGTGGAGATCGGGCGCGTCCTCGTGCGCGATCCCAGCAAGGAGCGCGTCCCCCAGCTCGACGCGTCGAAGCTCACCACCAACCCGAAGGACGTCCTCGACGACGCGTCGCACGACGTGATCGTCGAGGTCATGGGCGGCGTCGATCCGGCGCGCTCGCTCATCTCCGCCGCGATCGAGGGCGGCAAGCAGGTGGTCACCGCCAACAAGATGCTCCTCGCGCTCCACGGCGGCTCGCTGCTCGACCAGGCGCGCAAGCGGGGCGTCGACCTCGCCTTCGAGGGCGCCGTCGGCGGCGGCATCCCCGTCGTGCGCGTCCTCCGCGACTCGCTCGCGAGCGACCGCATCGCCTCGCTGAGCGGCATCATCAACGGCACGTCGAACTACGTCCTCACGCGGATGCGCCAGGCGGGCCTCTCGTTCGACGCGGCGGTGAAGGAGGCGCAGCAGAAGGGCTACGCCGAGGCGGACCCCACGCTCGACGTCGGCGGCGGCGACGCCGCGCACAAGCTCGTCGTCCTGTCGATGCTCGCGTTCGGCGCGCACCTCGACGGCGTGCACGTCTCCACGGAGGGCATCGACACGGTCGAGGCGATCGATAGCGCCTTCGCGGAGCGCTTCGGCTTCGTGGTGAAGCAGCTCGGCATCGCGAAGCTGAAGGGCGAAGGCGAGGGGGCCGCTCTCGAGCTCCGCGTGCACCCCGCGCTCGTCGCGAAGGACGCGCCGCTCGCGAACATCAACGGCGTGCTCAACGCGGTCGCCATCGAAGGCGTCGCGCTCGGGCCGTGCCTGCTCTCGGGCCGCGGCGCGGGCGATCTGCCGACCGCGGTGAGCGTCGTCGCCGACATCGTCGACGTCGCGATCGCGAAGAAGAGCGGCGTGTCCGGCAACATGACGCGCGCCATTCGTCTCGGCGAGCGGAAGCTCTCGCCCATGGCCGACGTCGTGACGCGCTACTACCTCCGGTTCTCCGTCTACGACCGGCCCGGCGTCCTCGCGAAGATCACGGGCGCGCTCGGCGAGAGCGGCGTCTCGATCGAGCAGCTCGTGCAGCAAGGGCGGGGGAGCGAGGACGTCCCGGTCGACGTCGTCATGCTCACGCACGAGGCCAAGGAGAGCTCGCTCAAGGGCGCGCTCGGCACCATCGGCGCGAGCGACTACGTCGCGGGCAAGCCACGCATGATCCGCGTTCACTGAGGTCGGGACGACATGAAGGCCCCGCGGGTCCGGGGCGAGGGGCCACCGAGATGAGCCGCATCGAGCTCGCCATCTTCATCGCGGCGCCGATCGAGCGCTGCTTCGATCTGGCGCGCGACGTCGAGGCGCACGTCGCGTCGACGCGCGGCACCGAGGAGCGGGTCGTCGGGGGGCGCACGACCGGGCACCTCGAGCTCCACGACGAGGTCACCTGGGAAGCGGTCCACTTCGGCGTCCGCCAGCGCCTCACGAGCCGCATCACGGAGCTCGCGCGGCCCACCCATTTTCGGGACTCGATGGTGCGGGGGGCGTTCGAGCGCTTCGACCACGACCACTTCTTCACCGAGGGCAACGGCGGCACCCACTGCCGCGACGTCTTCGACTACGACGCGCCGCTCGGTCTCCTCGGCCGGATCGCGGAGCGCACGTTCCTCGATCGGTACATGCGGCGCTTCCTCGAGACACGCCTCCGCCTGCTGAAGGAGATGGCCGAGATCACTGGATCGGCCCCTGCTGGATGAGTCGATTCTCGGCGGCTCGGATCGCTCGCGCTGATGGCCGTCAAGTGACCGATATTGCGTGATCATTTCTCGGTCATCGCAGACGGCATGGCGTGTGCTGAGGTGTGGGTGTACCGCCCACCCCACGGAGAATCGTCGTCATGAACACGTTCCGCACCGTCCTCTTCGCCCTCCCCATCGTCGTCGCCGCCGCCCTCACCGGTTGCGCGTCGCCTGCTGGCGAGGACACCGCGGACGCGACCGGCGCGGCCTCGACATCGGCCTCGGCGCCGATCACGATCGCGAACTACGTCTCGCATCCGAAGATCAAGGCGGTCCGCGATCAGGTCGCGGCCATCGAGGCGAGCCGCCTGACGAAGGCGACGAACCCGGGCTGCGATGGCAGCAACGACAAGTACACGGACGCGAGCGGCAAGATCCGCAAGCTCGTCACGAGCGGCGGCGAAGGCGGCTTCGAAGGTCGCACGACCATCTATTACAACGAGGGTGGCATCGCGATCTTCGTGTTCAACCAGGAGGCCGACTGGACCGGCGAGAAGACCGACGGCGCCACCGACAAGGCGTTCGTCAAGGAGACGCGCGCCTACTACACGACGCAGGGCGGCTTCCTCTTCCAGGCCATGCGCGAGGGTATCGCGAAGGGCATCGACGTCGGTCTCCAGACCGCGGACCGCCTCCCCACCGAGGACGAGTCGTGGAACGACGGCGAGGGCGGGCACTCGTTCGACGATCCCCAGGCCATGTTCAGCAGCACCGGCTGCCCGAAGCAGGTCGAGGAGCCCGGCATCCAGTGACGGCCCGGGCCGCGACCGGCCCGGATCACTTCGCGCAGCCGTCGTCCTGAGCGGGGTCGCGCTTGCAGCCGGGCGCGCCCTTCGCGGTGCACGCACCGGCCGCCTTCTCGTCGGGGCACGCGAAGAACTGCGCTCCGACGCAGCAGCCGATGGCGCCGTCCGCGCCGTCGGCTCCGTCGCCCTCACCAAAGGCGAAGCACTTGTCGACGCAGGCCTCGTCGCCCTTCGGGCACTGCGCCGCGCAGTCATCGAGGAGCTGATCGATGTCCACCTCGCTCCTCGTCTCCGTCGCGGCGTCTTCGCTCCCGGCGTCCGCGCGGCTCGCCGGCGCCGTCACCCCACCGTCCGCCCGCGCCGTCGGCTTGTTCGCCGCCCTGTCTTCCTTGTCCTCGCCTGCCTCGCTGCGGTCCGAGACGGCAGCCTTCGCGTCACCAAGCGGCGGCGGATCGGCGGCGCAGGCGAAGATGGTGAGAGCGGCGATCGCCGAGAGGCCCAGAGCGAGGTAGCGCGTCATGTCCAGACAGGACAGCAACCGATGTGCCACACCCGTCTCGGCCATTTCCCCGCAGAAGACCCGATCTCTCGGCGGGAGAGCCGCGCTGGAGGAGTCCTTCGATCAGGGGCAAGAGGATCGTTTCGATCCTCACCGCCTCACCCGCCGAGCAGCGTCTGGTTGCTGGGCTGAGGCTCGTCGTCGAGCTGCTCGCGCGCCGTGCGGAGCTCGGTGCGGAGCTCCTTCGCCGACTGATGGCGGTGGTTCGGATCGATCGACATCGCGCGCGCGATGATGTCGTCGAGGAGCGGATCGACGGCGACGAGCGAGGAGACGCGGCGCGGCTCGGCGGTGCACTTCTTCAAGAAGAGCTCGCCGATGGTGTAGGCCTCGTAGGGAAGCGCGCCCGTGAGGGCCTCGAAGAGCGTGACGCCGAGCGAATAGATGTCCGTGCGCGCATCGATCTGATCGCCGCGCGTCTGCTCCGGGCTCATGTACGCGGGCGATCCGCAGAGCATGCCGCTCACCGTGATCTCGCCCTCGCCGTCCGCGGGCTCGCGCATCTTCGCGAGGCCGAAGTCGCAGACCTTGACGAGATCGCACGGCTCGCCGTCGTCGTCCGTGTCGGCGACGAGCATGATGTTCTCGGGCTTGATGTCGCGATGGACGACGCCGTGGCCGTGCGCGAACGTGAGCGCACGGCAAACCTGGATGCCCATGTCGACGGCGCGCTTCGCGTTCATCGGCCCACTGAGCGCCACCGTCGCGTCGACCGAACGACCATTCACGAGCTCCATCACGAGATAGAGCTCCTTGTCCTCCTGGCCGAAGTCGATGATGCGCGTGACGTTGACGTGCTCCAGCTTGCTCGCCGTGAGCGCCTCCGCCTTGAAGCGCCGGATGAACTGCGACTCGCTCTGATTCTCCGCGTGGAGGATCTTCACCGCCACCGACCGCCGGAGGTCCTTGTGCGTGGCGCGATACACGGTGGCCGCGGCGCCGGCGCCGATCGGCGCGTCGAGGTGGTACTTGCCGGCGAGCGTGCGTCCGACGCGCTTGTCGATCTGCTTGTTGTTCGACGAGGACGGTGGGGTCGGCTGGGGCTGCGAGGGGACCGGCGCCGGAGCCGGTTCGAGGATCCTGGTCGCCGGGCTGCCGTTGCTGCTCGGTACGCCGTTCGTGCTGCTCGGCACGAGCAGGCTCGACGACGAGATCTCGTAGTCCGAGCTCGGAGCCGGCGGGATGCTATCGACGACCTCGATGAGCTCGTCCAGCGGAGCGTCTTCGGGGATCGGGTCGTTCACTCCGATCCGCGCGTAGGTCGTCACGACGGGGACCATCGGCGCTTGCGGGATGACGATGCGCGAGGGGGCCGCGTTCACGATCGTGTCCTCGACCGGGTACTCGTCTTCGCCGCTCGATGGCGGGGGCGGAATGCTCTGAGCCGGCTCATCGAGCTTCTCGATGATCGTGAAGAGCTCCGCCATCTGCACGCGGGTGACCGGGCGAATGCTGAGGGGATAGCCGCCGTCGCCGCGCGGGCTTCCCGCGAGCTCGGCCAGCAGCTTGACGTTTCCGACCCCCGGGACGTCGATTTCGAGGAGATGCTGGCCCGTTCCACGCGGCGGTGACGCGAGCGTGACCACCTCCGTCCTCAAACGGAGCGCGCCCCGAAGTACGCGAGCGATTTCGCGTGTATCGGAGGTGGCCAGCGCAAGCCGTGGCAGTGACACGCCACCATTCTGCGGCATGATCGCCGGGGAGGAAACCCCCACCTCACAGATCGATGAGCTTGGACGATCCGGGGCTCTCGCCGAGGAAGCGGGCCGCCGAGGCGTCGAAGGAGGCCGGCATGTCGGTCACGAAGAGCGACGTGCGGCCCGGCCCTTCCGCGGCGCTGCGGAGGAGCTCTCTTTCCCGCAGGAATCCTGCGACGTCGCTCGCGACGACCGTGGCGCTGTCGAGGATCGTCACGTTCGGGCCCATGAGCCCGCGCGCCTCGCGCTGGATCACGTCGAAGAGGAGGGGGTAGTGGGTACAACCCAGAATGACCACGTCGACGCCGGCCGTAGCCAACGGCTCGAGATAGCGCCGGGCGGCGAGCGCCGGGACCTCGCCTTCGAGCCAGCCCTCCTCCGCGAGCGGCACGAGGAGCGGCGCGGGCTGGCCGTAGGTCTCTATCCGGGTCGAGCATGTGGCGATGGCGCGCGGGTAGGCGCCCGACGCGATGGTCCCCGCCGTCGCGAGCACGCCGACCTTGAACACCTTGGTCGCAGCGGCGGCCGCCTTCGCGCCCGGCTCGATCACGCCCATCACCGGTAGATCGAGCTCGATGCGAAGACGCTCCGGCGCGACCGCGCTCACCGTGTTGCACGCGATGACGATCGCCTTCACGCCCTCGGCGACGAGTCGGTTCGCGCAGCCGAGCGCGTACTTCGTGACCGTCGCGGCGCCCTTCGTGCCGTAGGGGACGCGCGCCGTGTCGCCGAGGTAAACGATGTCCTCGTGGGGGAGCGCGGCGCGGAGCGCGCGCACCACGGTCAGGCCGCCGAGCCCGGAGTCGAAGACCCCCAGCGGGGCGCTGGCCCGGCTCATCCGACGTTCTGTTTCGAGAGCAAGAGCTCGAGGACCGCCATGCGCACCGCGACGCCAGCCTCCACCTGGTCGAGGATCACGCTGCGCTCGCCGTCCGCGACGTAAGGATCGAGCTCGACGCCGCGATTGATCGGCCCCGGGTGCATGACGATGGCGTCCGGCTTCGCGCGCGCGAGCTTCGCCGCGTTCAGGCCGAACGTCCGCGAGTACTCGCGCGTGGTCGACATCGGAGACGCGCCCTTCAGCTCGCCTGGCGAGAAGCGCTCCGCCTGGATGCGGAGCATCATGACCACGTCTGCGCCCTCGATCGCTTGCTCGAGGCGTGGCACCACCTTCGCCGTCGCGCCGAGCGTCTCCGCTTCCTTCGGCAGCATCGTACGGAGGCCGGTCAGGCGCACTTCGGCGCCCTTCTTCCCGAGCAGGATCGCGTTCGAGCGCGCGACGCGCGAGTGCGTGATGTCGCCCGCGATCGCGACGACGAGGCCCTCGAGCTTGCCCTTCGCCTTCCGGATCGTGAACGCGTCGAGGAGCGCCTGCGTCGGGTGCTCGTGCGCGCCGTCGCCGGCGTTGACGATCGCGCAGTCGACGCGCTTCGCGAGGAAGCCCGGCGTGCCCGAGCTCGAGTGACGGACGACGAGCGCGTCCGCGCGCATCGCCTCGAGGTTCTTCGCCGTGTCGAGCAGGGTCTCGCCCTTGCTCACACTCGAGCCGGACGAGGAGACGTTCACGACGTCCGCGCCGAGGCGCTTGCCCGCCGCCTCGAAGGAGGTACGCGTGCGCGTGGAGGCCTCGAAGAACAGGTTGATGACGGTGCGACCCTTCAGGATCGAGGACTTCCGCTCACCATTCCGCGAGGCCTCGTACCAGGTGTCCGCGCGATCGAGGATGGCGTCGATGTCCGCGGCGGACAGGTCTTCGATCCCGAGGAGGTGCCGATGCGTCCACATCGACGCGAGGAAGTAGCAGGTTTCAGCGCCCGACGCAGCCGTCGGCGGCCTGATCTTCGCACGCGATTCACGCGCTAGTTGAGGTACCGCTTGTCCTTCGGGAGCTTGCGGTTCTTCAGGTCGTCGTCGAGGCCGCCCTGGACGATGCGGAGCGGCGGCGCCTTCGGGTTGCGCTTCGTCGTCGGACGCGACGAGCGCGGCGGCTCGTCGCCGAGGAGATCAGCGACGGTCACGCCCGTGCCGCCCTGCTGGCGGCGCATCCGGCCGAGGCGAAAGCGCAGCCATGCCGCGCGCGCGGGGGAAGGATTGCCGGAGAAGAGGACGCCCGCGAGCACACCGCCGACCGGTGCGAACACGCCCTCGGACATGCCCGGAGAGAAGAGCGCGGCGATGGACGCGACGATCGCGACGTAAAAGAGCGTGCGTCCGCTCATCGGCAGGATGGCCATGAAGCGCGTCTGCGCGGACCAGTTCTCCTTCGCCCACGCGACGGTGATGGCGGCGATCGGCGCGAGGGGGCCGATCACGAACGGGGGATGGAACGTCTCGCGCGAGACCGGCAGGAACGAGCCCGCGAGCACGAGGAGGTTGCCGAAGACGACCGAGAGCGCGAGGAACCGGAGGAGCCTCGGCGTGCCCCACCGGCGCTCGAGCTCGGGCGTCAGGAAGTAGAGGCCGGTGAGGACGAAGATGAGATGAATGACGTCCGGCGGCGTCAGCGCGCCCGACGTGACGAGCGCCCAGACGTGCGGGACGTGTCTGTCCTGCAGGACGGTCCTGAAATCGTCCGGGCTGAACGCCAGCCACTTCAGCAGCGGCTCCGGCATCACGGCGCCGAGGATGGCGAACGCAATGACGAGGCCGAGCACCAGCTTCAGCCCACGGCCGGGCCGGGGCAGCCGCAGGGCAATGTCTCCCGGGTAGCCCGGCTCGCTCATCTCTCTAGAACTGTAGTTTCCAGCGGATGCAGGAGCAACCCACGTCGCTCGCGACCAGCAAGGACGGGATCGAACGCGACCGTTAGGGGCGAGGGCAGACCGCGACGTTCTTCACGCCCGTGGTTGTCGTGGTGGTACAGGCGAGCTGGCCCACCGGGGCGCCGGAGCCGTCGATGAGGCCGACATCGATCGTGTAACTGGCCGGCTCGGCGCCCACGTCGACGAGGAACGCGCCTCCGCATGGCACATCGACCGGGTCTTTCACGATGTTGCCGCCGATCCGGGGGCGAACACGGACGGTCGCGAACGTGACCGGCGGCCCGCCGGCATCGGCCGGAGCGGGATTTCCGGCGTCACCCGCGTCCGCGGGCTCGGACACGCCGGCCTCGGCGTCGCCCGCGTCGCCCGAGTCCCCCGAGTCGTCGCTGCCCGCGTCGGAGACCGTGCCGGCGTCGGTCTGCGCGTCGCCAGTGCCCGCATCCGTCGCCGCGCCGGGCAGGCAGACCGCGCGGCGTCCATCCGGGAGGGTGAAGATGTCCGTCGCGAGCTCGATCTGCGTCGGCTGCGTCGTCCCGTCGCCGACGCCGCCGAGCCCGGGGCTCAACGGATCGCACTGCGCGAGGGTCTCGACCTCGTTCGACTGCGTCGCCGTGCACTCGGTCGTCCAGGTCGGGATCGCCTTCTGGAAAGGCTCGCTCGTGGCCTGATCGTTCGAGGGATCGGTGTCGTTGGTGCTCTTGACCGCGCCCTCGATGGCGGCACGGTTCGCGTCGTAGCTCGCCTTGTTGAAGGCGTAGACCTCGAGCCGGTAGATCTGGTTGCCGACGTTGTCCGGGAGCGAGACGAACTCGCCATCGGCCCAGCAATCGAAGATGTTCTCCGCCTGGAACGTCGTGTAGCTGCTGCGGGACTGGGGGTTGCCCTGGCCGTCGTACCGGAACACCACGACGACGTACTTGAAGACCTGCGTGGGCCCTACGCCGCACCCCTTGCCGCTGGTCAAAGCCTCGGCGCGAATCAGGATTCCGGTGGTGGGAGGGATTCCGCCGCTGGTCGCGTCATCGCACGCGACCGCTCCCACGAGGAACGCCAGCACGACCAGCAGCGCGGCCATCGCCGGGACACGTGAAAGAACGGGCGGGCGGCGATGCCGCACAGACCGCAAGAAGCCAAGCACGCGGCCTCTTTAACACACCCTTTGACAGCGCGGAACGTTCGCGACCATAAGGGGTCCCCATGAGCTTCTTCGGCGCCGCCACCGATGCGATCTCCGTCGCTGTTCAGCCCGCCGCTCCCGCACCCGGAGCCGCGCCCGAGCGCCTCGACCCGATGCAGCTCGTCCTGCACGCGTCGATCCCGGTCAAGCTGGTGCTCGTCATCCTCGTCGCCTTCTCGGTCCTCTGCTGGATCGTCATCTTCGCGAAGGCGCTCCACCTGGCGCGCGCGCGAGGCGACTCCGACAAGTTCATGAAGGCGTTCGACGGCGCCGGCTCGCTCGACGCGCTCGCGCAGCAAGGCCTCAGCGCCTTCCGCGGCTCGCCCTTCGCGCGCATCTTCGCGACCGGCTACGACGAGATGGTCCGCCTCACGAAGGGCGTCCGTGGCCAGCGCCTCGACGACGCGCAGGCCACGCACGTCGACAGCATCACGCGCCGCGCGGCGGCGAGCGAGGTGACGCACCTCGAGTCGTGGATGAGCCTCCTCGGCACGATCGGCTCGACGTCGCCGTTCATCGGTCTCTTCGGGACCGTCTACGGCATCATGGACGCGTTCCTCTCGATCGGTAACCAGCAGAGCGCGAACCTCCCGGTCGTCGCGCCGAAGATCGCGGAGGCGCTCATCGCCACCGCGATCGGCCTCGTC
Source organism: Labilithrix sp. (assembly GCA_046351255.1). GTDB lineage: Bacteria > Myxococcota_A > Polyangia > Polyangiales > Polyangiaceae > Labilithrix. Next base: position 34,375 of record JAXLYU010000012.1, on the reverse strand, counting down.
GCCGCGATCCCGGCCGTCATGGCCTACAACTACTTCTCGCGCCGCGTCGGCGAGCTCTCCGACATCATGGATGCGTTCGCGTCCGACGTATCGGCCCGCGCCAAGCTTGGAGGCGTGTAGCCATGGCCATGGGCGGAGGAAGCGCGGGCGGCCGAGGCCGTCGTCGCCGCATCGGAGGCATGAACGAGATCAACGTGACGCCGCTCATCGACGTCATGCTCGTTCTCCTCGTCATCTTCATGGTCACCGCGCCTCTCATGCAGACGGGCGTACAGGTCGATCTCCCGAAGGCCAAGTCGGCCCCGATGCAGACGGACGACTCGAAGCTCCTCGTCATCGTCACGGCGGACGAGCACGTCTACCTCGGCAAGGATGAGATCACGGATGCCCTCGACGACCGCTTGAAGAACAACAGCCGGCTCCAAGAAGAGAAGGAGCTGTATGTCCAAGCCGACGAGAATGCGAAGTACGGCGTGGTGTTGCGCGTGATGGCGGCGGCTCGATCGGCTGGGGTCGAGAAGCTCGGAATGATCACCGACCCGATGGTGGTTAAGTAGAGGCCAGATGCGTCTGCCGGGGGTCCCCTACACGCCGAGCTACACGTCGGACGAGAAGGTCCTCGGGGTCGTCGTCGCCCTCGCGCTGCACATCGTCATCATCGGCCCCTTCGTTTACCGGGCGATCGTGCCGAGCGCGCGCGAGCAGGAGGAGGAGAAGCCCCTCATCTCGCGTCCGGTGGTGCAGGCCTCGCTGCTCAAGCTCGGCAAGCCGATCGACCCGAAGAAGCTGCCCGATCGCCTCGTGCCGCAGACCCGGACGGCACCGAAGAAGCAGATCACCGCATCGCGGGAGGATCCGGCCAAGGTGAAGCCGGACGCCGGCGTGATCCCGCCGAACGCCGAGGACTCCGATCTCACGAACCTCGTCGCGAAGAGCGACCCGTTCGCAGAAGACGCGGGGAAAAGGCGGCCGGAAGAGGGCCACGAGAGCGGCGTCGACGGGGGCACGGAGACGGACCCGAGCAAGGTGCGCGCCGGCGACATGTACGCGACGCAGCTCGGCCAGTTCTTCGGCCAGCATCTGACCGTCCCCACGGTCATTTCCATCGGCGAGGAGCGGCGCCTTTGCGCAGTGTACGAGGTGCAGATCAACCGCCAGATGGTGATCTGGTACGTCCGGCAGGCCCCGGTCAAAGGCTCGGGAAATGAGCTTTTTGATGACGCGGCCAGGTCGATGCTACAGAAGCTCCTCGATGACCGGACCCCGCTCCCTCAACCTCCCAAAGAGGTCGACGAGCTTTATCGCGGTCGACGCCTTCAAATCGTCGTGACCGGCCGTAACGGAGACGCTTCGAAATGCACCAAATGACCCGCTTCGTCGTTGCCCAGGTTTGCCGAGCGACCGCTCGGTGCGGCAAAGCCGCCCGCCCGTCGCTGGGGGTGGTCGGTGCGGTGGCGGTGCTCATGCTCTCCATGCCCGCCATCGCCCAGCAGCCCGCGGGCTCTGCCGCTCCGGCAGGCAGCGCGCTCCCGCAGGCTGCCAACAACGGCAGCGTCACGACGGTCGTGGTGCAGGGCGGCAGCCGGTCGCTCTTCAAGATCGCGGTGACGCCCCCCGTCGGCGACGACGCGACGAAGCAGCAGGTCGTCGATACGGCCACGCGCGACTTCACGCTCTCGAGCATGTTCCAGGTGCTCGACCCGAAGAGCTTCACCGCGAACCTCGCGAACGAGGGCGCTGCCATCGATCCGACGTCGTGGCGCAACATCGGCGCGGAAGGCGTCATCAAGGGCAACCTCTCGCCGCGCGGGCAGAACCTCCACGTCGAGCTCCGCCTCTACGTCGTCTCGCGCGGCGCGGACCCGGTGCTGAAGAAGGAGTACGACGTCGCGTCGAACTCCGTGCGCACCGCGGTGCACCAGTTCGACAACGAGGTCGTGAAGTACTTCACGGGCACGGCGGGCAGCTTCGGCGGCCGCCTCGTGTTCAGCGCCACGACCGGTCGCGGGCAGAAGGGAATCTTCTCCGTCGAGAGCGACGGTCAGAGCCTCGGCCGGCTCCAGGCGGTCTCGAACGTCGCGCTCGCGCCCGCCGCAGGCCCGGGCGGCATCTTCTACGCCGGCGGTCTGCCGGACGGCAGCTACCAGCTCTTCAAGGTCGGCAACCCGGCCGCGGTCCTCAAGCACGCGGGCCTCATCTTCGGCGTCGCGTTCGGCGGCGGAAAGATGGCGCTCGTCATCTCGCAGAACGGCCAGAGCGACATTTACACGGGCGCGCCGGACGGCTCGGGCCTCACGAAGGTCACCAACGGCGGCCTCAACACGCACCCCGCGTTCGGCCCCGGCGGTCAGCTCGCGTACGTCTCGAACTCTGGCGGCAATCCGCAGATCTTCGTCGACGGCAAGCGCGTGAGCTTCCGCGGCACGTACAACATGGCGCCTGTATTCTGCAACGATCCCGAGGGCCAGAAGATCATGTTCATGGGCCGTGACGGCGCGACCTGGGACATCTTCAGCGCGGATCTCGGCGGCGGAAACATGAAGCGCCTCACGCAGGACCAGGGCTCGAACACGTACCCCGCGTGCTCGCCCGACGGCCGCACGGTGGCGTTCTTCTCGACGCGCGGCGGCCTCTTCGTCTCGAACCCGCTCGGCCAGAACCAGCAGAAGATCGCCAACGTCACCGGCGAGTCCCTCCGCTGGGAAGGGAACTGAGCCTTGTCGCGTCTTGCTTCATCCGGCTCGTCTCAGTCAGGCGGGGCCGCCTCGCTGCGTGAGCGCGCGATCGACCTCTACGACAGCAAGGGCACTCGTGTCGGGGAGCTCGCGCTCGACAAGAACGGCGAGGCGATCGCTCGCTTCGGCGACGACTGGCTCGTTCGCGCGGAGAAACAGAAGGCGCTCGTACGCCTCGCGGACGGCGAGAAAGCGGGCACCTTCGCGAGCGGCAAGGCCGTCATCGGGACGTTCTCCGTCGGTCGCGACGACACGGTCGCGGTGACGCGCGGCGACTCGCTCGAGCTCTGGTCGCGTGACGACGAGAAGAGGTGGGCGGTCAAGGGCGGCCCGTTCCTCGAGGTCACGATCGCTCGCGATCACGTCGTGGCGCTCTCGGAGGATGGCCCGCTCGTCTTCTTCTCGCGCGACAACGGCGCGGCGATGGGCGCGCTGCGCCTCGCCTCCACGGATCCGACCGAGACGTGGCGCCTCGCGCACATCGACGCCGAGATCGTGGTGCTCGCGCTCGGCGAGTGGCTCGTGTGGATCGACGCCACGACGCGCAAGACGGTGCGCCGCGTACGCGCGCAGTCGAAGGTGCAGGCAGTCGCGGCCGACGCCGACCACGTCGTGGCGGCGGTCGAAGACGGCCTCGTGCAGACGTTCCGCGCCTCGTCCGGCGAGCCGCGCGCGTCGTTCACCGCGGACCCGAACGGCGTGTCCGCGATCGCGCTCACGGGCGCGGCGCTCTTCACGCTCGGCAGCGCGGACGAGGTCCGCGCATGCGACCGCACCACGCTCGACGTGGCGGTCAAGGCGGCCGCGCCGGTCGCCTCGCTCTTCGCGAAGGGCTCGCTCGCGGCGGCGGGCGACAAAGCGGGCAAGGTCCGTCTTTACGAGGCGAGCGGCGGCGACCTCCGCGAGGTCGGTACGCTCAGCGTCGGCGACTCCGCTCCTGGCGAGCCCGGCGCGGTGGGCGTCTTCCTCGGCAAGAAAGACACGGTCGTCGCGGCCGGCTCTCGGGTCGTCATGACCGCGCCGTCGCCGTGGAACATGCCGAAGCCGACCGCGCTTCGCGGCGCGCCGACCGCCTTCGCCGCGGACGACGCCTACGCGTTCGCGGGCAGCACCACGGGCGCGGTCGAGGTCTACGACCTCACGCACGGTCGTCACGTCACGACGTACGCGCTCTCTTCCGACGATCGCATCACGGCGCTGGCCAAGCTCCCCGGCGCGACGCTCGTCGTCGGCACCGGCGCGCTCGATGGTCGCGTGCTCATCGTCGACGTGGCGGAGTCGAAGGTCGTGCACCGCATCTCTCCGCACGAGGAGGCGTTCGGCGTCACGTGCCTCGCGGCGGACGCGCGCGGTCGCATCGTCGCTTCCGGCTCGGACGACGGCACGATCGCGCTCCTCGATCCGGCCAAGGGTCGTGTCCTCGCGAAGATCCGCGTGAAGGAGACCCCGATGAAGCTCGCGTTCGAGCCCACCGGCCGGCGCCTCGCGGCCGTCTTCGCGGACGGCACGGCGGCGGTCGTGAACTTCACGCAGAAGGGCGCCACCGTCGCCGACCTCGGCCTCCGCGGCGCCTCGCACGTGGCGTGGGGTGACTCGCTGATCATCGGCTTCAAGGACGGCAAGGTGGAGTGCGGCGATCGCCACGCTCCACCTTCGGAGCGCCCGGCAGCACGGCAGTAGCGCGCTAGGTCGGGTGGCACATCCAGTCGACGTAGCACTTGAGCTCCGCGCCGACGAACGAGCCGCTTGCCTCGACGTGGCAGCCGAGCTGATAGGTCGTACCGGCCGTGACGTCGAAGTGCCAGTTCGAGTAAGCGGCTGCGGTCGGTATCGGGTTCGTGCCCGGGTGAGAGCCGGTGTTGGCGCCGTTGTAGGCCGGCGCGCCGCCGTCGATCTTGAGGACCGGGTGGACCGAGGCGGTGCCCGAGCTGCTACCGATGATGTAGGCGGTCGCGTGTAACATGCACGCACCGCTGGCGGTCGGTACGAACGTCGCGGTCGCAGGAAAGACGTCCTGGCCTCCCGACACGAGCGTCACCTGCGGCCCCAGCGCGTTCGTGGCTGCGCCGCTGATCACGCCGCTCGCGCCCGGATCTCCCTTCGGTCCCGCCGGTCCTGCGGGTCCCGCCGGCCCCGGCGGTCCGCCCGGTCCCGCCGGTCCCGGCGGTCCTGCGGGTCCCGCCGCGCCCACCGGACCGATCGCCCCCGCCGGTCCTGCCGGTCCGATCCCTCCCGCTGGTCCCGCGGTCCCGGCAGGCCCCTGCGGCCCCGTCTTGCCCGCGGGCCCCGGGGTGCCGCCGTTCGGTCCCGCGGGTCCTTGTGGTCCAGGCGCGCCTTCGGGGCCCCGGTCTCCCTTCGCGCCCGGCTCGCCCTTCGGTCCGGGCTCGCCTCTCGGGCCCGCGCTGCCATTCTCCCCTTTCGCGCCGTTCGCGCCGTTCACGCCACTCGTACCGTCGCCACCTTCGCAGGCGACGACTCCCATCAGCATCACGACAGAGATGAGGTGCTCGATCCGCATGCCACGACGCTACGCAGCGCCGGGAGCGCGGGCCGCTTCGCGGCGAGGATCCCGCCGCCGCGCTCGATCTGTGGTCGGGCCTCGTCCAGGGCCGCTGGTCGCTCGTCGATTACTGGGATCAGGATGGTCGCCGCTTCTTCGCCGCTCATCCCAACGCGCCGGGCGTGCTCGACCCACGCCGGCTCCGGAGGCGCGAGGCGAGCGCGCTGGCGCTGACGATCGACGGCGCGTCTCTCAAGGAGATCGCCTACTCGCTCGGCATCGGCGCTGGCAACGCGCGTGCGCTCGTGTCGACCGCCCTGCGAAAGCTCGGGGTCGAGAGCCGGGCCACGCTCTACCGCATCGCGATCGATCAGGGCGGCGTGATCGAGCTCACGCTCGACGACGATACGAAGATTCACGTCCTCGCATCCGCCGCGAAGAGGAGCCGCCTCCCGGTGGCGGAGGTCCTCAGCGCCGCCGAGCTCGAGGTCGCGAAGCTCGCCGCGGCGGGACACACGAACGCCGCCATCGCGAGCCGCCGTTCGAGCTCGGAGCGCACCGTCGCGAACCAGATGGCGGCCGTGCTGCGAAAGCTCGGCCTCCGCTCGCGCGTCGAGCTGAGCGCCCATCTTCCGCTCCACACGCCGGCGCACGTGTCCGAAGCACGGCCGTAGGCATACGAGCTGCACGAGGTCCGCGCATGTTCGCGGACGCCTCGGTGTTTCTCGATCGGCGCAGGCGCTTGCTCGAGGCGCAGCTCGCGTCGACCCGCGCGAAGGAGCAGAAGGTGGGCGCCGAGGAGGCGCGCCTGCGTCAGGAGCTCGCGCCGCTGCCGGCGAGCGACGAACGCGCGCGAGCGCTCGCGACGCGCATCCTCGAGGCCGCGTCGAGGAGCGTCGAGCTCCGCGACGAGGAGATCCGCATCGCGAAGATGCTCGCGGCGCTGAACGAGAAGCGTCCGCGCGACGAGAGCACGGTGCTCGTGCCGCGACCGCTCCCGAGAAAGCCGAGCGAGATCGTACGTCCGGCCGTGCTCTGGGCGGTCGTCGCGGTCCTCGCCGCAGCGTGGCTCTGCGCGATGGTGGAGCCCGCGCCGCTCACCTATCCGGTGTACGTGCCGGGGCCGGTGCGAACGAGCTACGTGCGGCAGGTCGTGCCGGGCCCGATGGAGCGTGTGCCAGTGCCCTTCGTCCCGAAGGGATACGCGAGGCTGCCCGCGCCTCCGCCGAACCAGGGATGGGCCGTCATCGACGCGGCGCCGGGTACGAGGGTGTACGAGAAGCGTCGTTTGCTCGGCGTCGCGCCCATGATCCTGGCGCTCCCGCGCGGAGAGCACACGGTCCACTTCGACGGCATCGACGATGGCGAGCGATGGACGGACGACGAGACGTTCGAGATCATGCCCGGGGAAACGACCCGCGTCCGCACCGACGACGATGAGCAAGACCTTGCACGATTGCTCTGAGCGCCGGCGCGCTCAGCGCGTCTTCAGGTAGACGTCGATCACCGCGCCGCGCCCGCCCGCGCTTGTCGTGAACGCGCTGCGCTCGCCCTCGCAGTTGCCGCGCACGTCGCAGCGGCGCTCGACATGATCCGAGAGGCCGATGGCGCGAACCCCCGCGTCCGCGAGCGACATGAGCTCGCCCGGCGTGCTGCGGCGATCGCCGTCGCGATCCGTCCACACCACGACCTTCGCGAATGCGTCGTCGTTCGAGTCGAAGACGCCATCGTGGTTCGAGTCGAGCTCGCGAAGGGCCTCGAAGCCGTTCCGCGCGCGCGTCCCGTTCGCGAGGCGCACCGCGGAGCCGAAGAGCTCGCGGCCGTCGTCGATGCTCCCGTTGCCGTCACGGTCGAGGGCGAGCCACGGGGTCCTCGCCGATGGCCAGTCGCTGCCGTGGCACTGGCCATCGGCGACGAGATCGAAGGCGCCGCCCGCGTTCGAGCCGAACGTGACCGGCGCGTCGTCGAAGGCGAGCACCAGCGGTGTCGACGACGACTGACCCGAGCCTCCCTGGCCGTTCGAAAAAAGGTCATTCGCGCCCTGCTCCTTCTCCTCGCACGAGCAGCCGGACGCGTCGACGTGCCACGGCGAGTCGTAGAACGCGCACGCCTCCGTCGAGATCTTCCACCGCGCGACGCCGTTCTCGTTCACGCACATCTGCTCGCACGAGCCGTAGCCGCCGCTCCCTCCCGATGACGTCGACATGCCCACGTCGCCCACGTTCACGCAGAGGATTCGCTGGCCGACCGTGCACTCGCCTGCCGCCGGAGCCCCGTAGTCCCAGCACTCGGCGGGGAACGTCTTCGTGGGCACGCCGCCGCTCGTCTGGCTGACGTCGGCGTTGCGAACGTGCTCCGCCTCGGGCGTCGGAGCGGTGGCGCTGGACGGAGCGTCTCGTGTCTCCTGGGGCGTGCTCGATCGATCTTGAGCCTCGGGCGAGATCTGCCCTCCGCAGGCGACGAGTGTTCCGAGGAGCCCGAGCACGACGTTCCGCATGACACAGGGAAGTGCACCGGATGTGCCGTCGAATTAGCCAACGATTCCAGCGACTTTTCAGATGTGTGCCAGCGCGTTGTGCCGGCCGTGCCACGCTCGGCGTGGGCGTGGCTCACGCCACGCCCGTCGCCAACGTCCCGACGAGGCCCATGCCGAATGCAGGGACCGCGACCGCCGGCGCTGCGAAGGAGATGATCAGGAACAGGCCCAGGTCGCGACGGCGAAGACTCCGACCGCCCCGACATCGACCGCGTCGGCGCGGAGCACGGCCATGAGCGTCGTGGATCGCTCGCGGCCACCGTCTTGCCGCGAAAGTGCTCGAGCGACATGTACGCGGGCGTCCCGAGCATCGCGCCGCGCGCTGTGAGCTCCGAGTGGAGGATGTTCCGCGAGCCGCTCGACCCGGGTGAGTCTTTGGGCGACGCCACGTCGATCGGCGGATGGTCCTCGTCGATCACCGCTATGCCGCGCGAGACCGAAGTCGCCGACGCGCGTCCGGCCGTCGTCACCAACGAGCACGTTACGAGCTCCATCGCGATGTACACGCCGTCGTCGTGGAGACCGGCCTCGTAGATCGCGACCATGTGGGGATGAGCGACGCGCGCCATCGTGCCAGCGCCGAGACGGCGCTGGATGGCAAAGCGCGCGCCCTGCGTCGGGTCGGCGTTCCGCGGTCGTCTCTGCGGAGCCGCGGCGCCTTCGGCGACGGTCTCGGCCTCGTCCGCCATGCCTTGGGTGGACCACCTTCCCGCGCCCCGTCCATCGTGGATTGCGCTCGTGGTCGCTCATGGTCAGACTTGCGTGATGCAACGAAGCCTGCCCGTGCTGCAGACCCTCATCGCGGCACCCTGCGATGTCCCCTGGGCGGCGATGCCGGGCGACCATCGCACGCGTCGATGCGGGGAGTGCAAGCGGGACGTGCACAACCTGTCGGCGATGACGGAGGCGGAGATGGCCGCGTTCCTGGACGTGGTGTCGGCGCGGCCCGAGAACCAGCGCGCGCCGTGCATCTCGCTGTTCCAGCGGAGCGACGGCACCGTGCTGACCGCCGACTGTCCCGTCGGCCTCAGCCGGCGCCGCCGTCGCGCGCTCCTCACGGCGACGCTCTCGGCCGGTGCGGTGGCCCTCGTCGCGGTGAGCGCGCTCGCCATGCTGCACTACCGGGCGCAGGACCCCGAGCCGGCGTTCTCGGAGGGTCCCGCACCGGCTGTCCTCACGCCGGCGGTCCCGGCGTATCCGGCCCCGCTGCCGTCCACCATCACGCCGCGCCACACGCGGGATCCAGGCGAAGGCGTGCAGATCAAAGGGGAAATGCTCCCCGACGACCCGCCGGCGCGGGGACGCGGCGCACCTCCGCCTACCTCGCCGAAAACGCGCGCCGACTAGAACTTTGGTCGCCCTCCTCCGTTGGAGAGGGGCACATGAAGCGCCTTCTCCCGGTCGTCCAGAAGCTCATTGCCGCCCCCTGCGACGTGCCGTGGGCTTCGATGAAGGGGGACGACAAGACGCGTCACTGCGGGGAGTGCGATCGCGACGTTCACAACCTGAGCGCCATGTCGAAGGACGAGCTGCAGGCGTTCCTGCGCGCCATCGTCGACGCGCCCCAGAACGCCACGCTGCCGTGCGTCTCGATGTACGCGCGCCAGGACGGCACCGTGCTCCTCGAGGACTGCCCCGTCGGCATCCGCGCGCGGCGTCGCAAGGCGCTCATCGCGTCGACGCTCGGCCTCGGTGGCGTCGCGGTCGCGGCGCTGACCGCGCTCGTGTTCCTGCATCAACGCGTGCCCGCGACGAACGTCGCGCCGGAGCCCGCTGCCTACACGATCGAGGCGCCCGCGCCCTCGCCCGTTGTCCCGGTCGTCAACACGCCCGCGGTGCACGCCGAGTCCCCCGGCTTCGTCACGGTGGAGGGGGTGCCGGGTACGGTCGTCTTCGAAGGCGCCACACGCCTCGGCACCGTGCCGCTCACGGTGCAGGCGACGCCGGGCGATCACACCTATCGCGCGACACTGGGCGGCAAGGACGAGGTCTTCGCGCTCACCGTCGGCTCGAACAGCTGCGCGATGCACCGGTTGGCGCTCGGCACGAAGGCGCCCACGCCGACGGCGACGCCCACGGCGAAGCCGCCCGGCTGGCGCGGCCGTCACCTCGCAGGCAAGATGGCCCGCCCCATCAAGGACGACTCGCTCCTCTGAGCGCCTCCGAGCGCCTCCGAGCTCGCCGTCTCAGCGTGTGTCGGTGATCAGCGAGAGCGCGTAGGCAAGGTCGCCGACGCGACACGTGCTCGCGGGGAACGCGTGCTCCGGCGCGGCATCGCTCGTGAGCGCGTCCTCGAGCGTCACCGAGCCGAGCGGTCGGGGACGCGCATCGGCGCCCAGCGTCGCGCCCTTGCCGGTGAGGTGTGCGCCATGCGCGGTGGGGACGCCGGTGTCGGCCATCAAGAACCATGCACCGGCGCCCGGCGCGCGGCCTTCCACGATCGCGCCCGCGCCGCGCATCGCCGGTCTCACCGTGATCACGGTCTCGGGCTCGCCGCCGAACGAGCAGCGCGCGAGCTCCGCGCGCTTCTCGAACGAGGTCGAGGTCGCGTCGAGGAGGACGCGAATGTTGTAGGCCTTCAGGCGTGAGCTCGGCCCGCAGTCGAGCCGTCCCTCGGGCGCGTCGAGGGTGAGGAGCCGCTCCTCTTCGAAGTCTCCACGGACATTCATCCTGCGTCCGTTCTGGAGGAGGAGGGTGAGGGTCGTCGCGTCGTCGCCGGGAGCGAAGGTGAAGCCGGCGCCGAGGAGCGCCGAGGTGCCACGCGCGCCGAACATCTCCCACGACAGATCGAGGTCGTCCGTGACCGTGATGACGGCCTTGTTCGCAGGGTTCGTTGGATCGACGCACTGGATGAGCGGCGCTTGCGGCACGGTCGGCGCTCCCTCGAGCGCGCCGGTGCTCTGGTCGGACGCGGAGTCCGCCGGAGCCGCGCAGGCGGCGAGAGCGAGGATGGCGACGAGCGTGACGAGACGTTGGTGCGAGTGCATGGGCGCACGCGGTAGCACGCACGCTCGAGCACGCCGTCATCGCGCGCGCGATTTCATGCTCACGAATGCGTCTCTCCCACGACGAGACGTCACCGTGCGGCGACAGCTGTCATCGCCGGGAGACAGCGTCGCGGATGTGTGTATAGTACACGTTCGTCGCTTCGCCTCAGGGCGCGATGCCCGCGTCGTCGTCGGTCGCCGGTGGTGGCGGATCCATCGGCGGCTCGGTCGGCCCCGCGTCCTCGTCCGCCAGGGGCGGGGGCGCGGCCGCGTCGTCGTCGGCGGCCGGCGCGGGCACGCTCGCGTCGGGGTCGATCGCCGCGAGGCCGGGGCCCGGGGCCACGGGTGGGGGGGCGGCGTCCTCGTCGGCGAGGATCGGCGTGCGCGGGGGCCGGCCGCGACCCGGGCGGCCCTGCGACATGTCCGCGGAGCTCGACTCGCTGCCCTCACCGACGACGGCGCACGCCGCCACCGACAGCACGAGGCCGAGGCCGACGGCGACAAACCCGATCTTCGCGAACGACCGCATGTTGGAACTCTGACGGGGCGAAAACGACGAGCAATGTAGGCATTTCAGAGAACGTGCAGACCGCAATCTTGCGCTCGGCGCGGACGGGATGGCGACAAGGGCCGCCGCCCCAGCGGAAAAATTCCACCACGCCGCCCAGCATGGACCGACCTCGATCCGCGCTGAGGCCCGCGAGCATCAGATTGAGCGCCTACCGATCAGGTGCGTGCGCCGACCGCGATCGTCCTCGGGTTCGTGTCCGAGTCGTGGTCGCGATCGGGCTTCGGCATGTCGTCATCGAGGGCGGCTTCGTGCTTCTCCCACCACGCCGCGGCGTCGGCCGCCTCCCAGGCCTCGACCCCGCAGGCATCGAGGCAGCGCCGCAGCTCGGCGGCTGAGGCGGGCCGATCGTCGGGGCGCTTCTCGAGGCAGGCGAGGATGACGGCCTCGAGCGCGCGAGGCACGTCGACGCCGCGGTCTGCGAATGGCTTCGGCGCCTCGTGCACGTGCTTACCGCACAGCTCGAGGACCGACTTGCCCTGGAACACGTCGACACCGGCGAGGAGATAGTAGGCCACCGCGCCGAGGGCGTAGAGATCGGCGCGCGTGTCGACCGAGTCGGGATCGAGGATCGACTCGGGGGCCATGTACTGCGGGGTCCCCATGATGGTGTTGGTGCCCGTGAGCTTCGCGTCGCCATCGACCTCGAGCTCCTTCACGAGGCCGAAGTCGAGCAGCTTGACCACGTCGCGCTCGCCGCCCTGCCGGCAGAGCATGATGTTCGCGGGCTTGATGTCGCGATGGATGAGGCCGATCTCGTGCGCCTCGATGAGCGCGCCGACGGCCATGCGTAAGATCCGCACGACGCGTCCGGCGGGCTGCGCTCCGCTGACGGTCACGATGCGCTGGAGCGTCGCGCCGTCGAGGAGCTCCATCGCGTAGTAGAAGACGCCGTCGTGGGTGCGGCCGTAGTCGAAGATGGTGATCGTGTTCGGGTGCGTGAGCCGCGCCGTGAGCTGCACCTCGCGCTCGAACCGCTGGAGACGGTCGGCGGTCGCGGAGTCGCCCCGTAGCAGCTTGAGCGCCGACGGCCGGCGCATCATGCCGTGGCGCGCGCGGTAGACCTCGCCCATGCCGCCCTCGCCGATCTTCTTCTCGAGCACGTACTGGCCGAGCCGTCGCGCCTCGCGCACCTCGGCGCGAAGGCCCCAGATGACCCACGAGATGACGGCGCACGTGACGATGACGAACACCCAGACGAGGGCCGCCGTCATCGGCAGCCACGGATAGGCGCCGGAGTCGGCGGCGCGCAGGACGAGCGCGCGGTGACCGTTCGGCACCACCACGTTGCACGCGACGAGCGGGATCCCGCAGACGAGCGTGACGAGGATGGTGAAGCGGGGCGCGGACGGGATCAGCGCGGCACGCACCGCCAGCCAGAGGCCGAAGCCTGCCACGTGGAGCATGCTCACGTAGCCGTCCGCCATGAGCAGTCCGTCCGGGGAGATGACGCCGTGCTTCGCGGCGAACTCGCTGACGACGAAGCGTCCGACGAGCGCGCCAGCGGTGAGGTTCAGGAGGAGCCCGCCGACCTCGAACGAGCGCAGGACGACCGCCGACCGCTCGCCTCGAGCGGAGAGCCACCAGAAGAGGCCGGTCTGGGCCGTCTGCGCGAGCGCAAAGACGAACTCCCAGCCGGGCTTCACGATCGCGCCGAGGGCCCCGAGCCCGCTGCTGAGAAGGGTGTTGAAGAACATCACCTTCCAGAAGAGAGCGACGCGATCCTGGAGGAGCGCGCGACCTTCCTCGGTCGTGTGATTCACTGCGCGATGATTCGCTCGACGGTGCGCGTGGTCATGGCGCCGTCGATGACCTCGTCGTCCGCGAGGAGCCGCTTGTGCAGCGCGATGTTCGTACGGATGCCGCCGACGATGAACTCGTCGAGCGCGCGGCGCATGCGAACGATGGCCTCGGCGCGCGTGGGCGCGTGCGTGATGACCTTGGCGAGGAGCGAGTCGTAGTGCTGCGGGACGGTCCAGCCGCCGTACACGCCGGAGTCGACGCGGACGCCGGCGCCGCCGGGCGGGAAATACTCGGTGATGAGGCCGGGCCAAGGCGCGAAGGTCTTCGGGTCTTCCGCGTTGATGCGGCACTCGATGGCGTGACCGCGGAAGCCCCACGGGCGCGTATCGGGCAGGTCGAGCTTCTCGCCTGCGGCGACGCGGATCTGCAGCGCGACGAGGTCGAGGCCGGTCACCATCTCGGTCACCGGGTGCTCGACCTGCACGCGCGTGTTCATCTCGAGGAAGTAGAGCTTCTTGTCCTCGTCCATGATGAACTCGAGCGTGCCGAGCGAGCGGTAGCCCGTCTCGCGGACGGCCTTGCGAATGACCTCGCCGATCTCCGCGCGGAGCTCCGGGTTCATCGCCGGGCTCGGCGCCTCTTCGATCACCTTCTGGTGACGCCGCTGGAGCGAGCATTCGCGCTCGCCGAGCGTCCACACCTGTCCGTGCGCGTCGGCCAGGACCTGGAACTCGATGTGCTTCGGCCGCTCGACGAATTTCTCCATGAAGACGTCGGGGTTCTTGAAGCCGACCTCGGCCTCGCGCGTCGCCTGCGTGAAGTTCGCGGCGACCTCCTCTTCCTTGCGGACGATGCGCATGCCGCGACCGCCGCCGCCGCCCGAGGCCTTCAGGATGATCGGGAAGCCGATGCGCTTCGCCTCCGCCACCGCATGCTCCGCGTCGCGGAGGACCTCGCTGCCGGGGAGGAGCGGGAGGCCGTACTTCTTCGCGTTGCCGCGCGCCGCGACCTTGTCACCCCAGGCGTGCATCGCCTCGGGCGACGGGCCGATGAAGGTGACGCCGCACTTGCCGCAGAGTCGCGCGAACTCCGCGTTCTCGGAGAGGAAGCCGTACCCGGGATGAATCGCGTCCGCGCCGGTGATCTCGGCGGCCGCCATGATGGCGGGAATGTGCAGGTAGCTGCGGAGCGCCGGCGAAGGGCCGATGCACACCGCCTCGTCGGCGAAGCGAACGTGGAGCGCGCGGGTGTCGGCCTCGGAGTGCACCGCGACGGTGGCGATGCCGAGCTCGCGGCACGCTCGGATCACGCGGAGCGCGATCTCGCCGCGATTCGCGATGAGGATCTTCTTGAAGGGAGGCGCCGGCGGGGGCTCCGGCATGCGGAGCGACGTCGGACCCACGTGGCCGTTGCCAGACTGCTCCGCCACGGCTCAGGCCTTCTTGATGCGGAAGAGCTTCTGGCCGAACTCGACGGCCTTGCCGTTCTGCGCATAGACCTCGACGACCGTGCCGGAGAGCTCGGCCTCGATCTCGTTCATCAGCTTCATCGCCTCGATGATGCAAAGCGTCTGGCCCGGCCGAACCACGGAGCCGACGTCGCAGAACGACGGGGCGTCGGGCGAGGGCGAGCGATAGAACGTGCCGACGAACGGGCTCGTCACGTCGACGACGTCGCTCGGCGTCTCGGTGGCGGCCGGGGCCGCGCTCGCAGCGGCCGCGATCGGCGCCGCGACCATGTGCATCTGGGGCAGGGGAGCGACGCCTCCGCGGACGAGGCGAATGCGGACGCCTTCGGATTCGTGCTCGAACTCGCTGACGTTCTCCTCTTTGAGAACGGCGAGGAGCGCCTTCAGCTTGTCGATGTCGACGGTCATCGTGACCGCGGACCGTAGTCGGAGGCAGGTGCGTAAAGAAAGGGTGTTCTTCCCTAACTTGGCGCGGCGGCCCGGTCAGCCGGCGACGCTGCGGCGCGTCGAGAGCCACCGCAAAATGCCTTCCAGCGCGAGTAGATAGCTCTCCGCGCCGAAGCCGGAGACCTTCGCGACGCACGCGGGCGCGATCTTCGACGCGTGGCGGTAAGCCTCGCGTGCCTCCGGATTCGAGATGTGCACCTCGACGGCGGGGATGGCGGTCGCCTTGATCGCATCGAACAGGGCGAGCGACGTGTGCGTGTAGGCGGCGGCGTTGATGAGGAGCGCGTCGAATTTTCCCGGCGTCTCGCCGATCCAGTCGCAGAGCGCCCCTTCGTGGTTCGACTGGCGACAGGTGACCTCCGCGCCGAGCTCCCGGGCCCGAGCCTCGAGCCGCGCGTGGATCTGCGCGAGCGTCTCCGTGCCGTAAATTCCGGGCTCCCGGGTCCCCAAGAGCTGCAAATTCGGCCCCGAGAGGACCAAAATTCGCAGCGCCGGCGCGGTCACAGCTCTGCCATGAGCTTCGGCGCGGCCGTGCGCATCAGATAGCGGCCCTTGCCGAAGTTGCCGCCGGGCGACATCGCGAGCGCGAGGAAATACGTGTCGCCGAGCAGGCGAATCACCGTGATCAACTTGTCGGTGCCGACCGCGATTTCGTTCGCGCTTCCCGCCTCCAGCATCTCTGCGGCGCGCTTGATTTGCCCGATGACGACGCCGAATTCGATGCCGATCGAGTTGATGTCGAAGGGCGAATCGTCCTTCGCATAGCTCTCCAGCGTGATCCCGCTCGAGTCCATCAGAAGCCCGGCCAGGCCGCCCTCGGTGCCTTCCACGAGCTCCTTCAGCGTCTCTTTGAACATGTCGAACGTAGGCTACGGGCCGTGGCCCTGGCGCGTCAATGACGGTGCTTGACCGCAATGGATGCGGCCGTTTAAGGTGCGCGGAGATGCGTGCACGAGCCGGGGATCCTCCCCGCACGATGGCCCAGAAAATCCTCGCCGGACGCTGCGCGGACCCGATGCTTACCGGGTCACAAGTCAGCGTCAAGGTCGACCAGATCGTCCTTTGTCGATCTCCGCTTCGGGCCATTGCCGAAGCGCGCGAGGCTGGTCTGAAGAAAACGACGGCCGAGGTGGCCATCGTCTACGACACCCATTGCGCTGGGTCCGCGCAGTCGCGCTCGAAAATCGAAGACATCCAGGCGGCGACGCCCGAGATCCTCGGCCACGGCATCGTCGTCGCGCGCCCCGGCATCGGCTATCCAGCGCCGGTTCATCTCGAGCGCTTCGCGTCGCCCGCACGCCTTTGCGTGACGGACGATCCGCGCCTCGCCGGAGTCGGCGGTATCGGCATGCTCACGATCGTGGTGCCGCCCGGCCAGCTCGGCGCCGCGCTCGCCACCGGCAGCATCACGATGCGTCCTCCGCGCAGCGTCCAGGTCCTGCTCTCGGGGCGAACGCGACCCTTCGTCTGCGCGCGTGACATCGCGCACGAGCTCGTTCGCGCCGGCCTCGGCGAGGCGATCTCGCGGATCGAGGCGGCGCACGCCGCGCCGGTCGTCATCGAGTTCGCGGGTCCGAGCGCGCGCCTCCTCTCCGTCGGCGAGCGCGCCGTCCTCGCCGGGATCGCGCCGCAGCTCGGCGCGGCGGGCGCGGTCTTCGTGTCCGACGAGCGCACCGAGGTCTTCCTCCGCGATCAGCGCCGCTCGAAGGCGCATCGTGCGCTCGTGCCCGATGCAGGCGCGCCGTGCGACGAGGTCCTCCACGTCGATCTCGGCGCGGTCGACCCGCTCTACATGGACGAGACGGGCGCCGTGAAGACGGTGCGCGACATCGCGGGCAAGCCCGTGACGCAGGTGCTCCTCGGCGGTGACAGCGGCTGCACCCTCCGCGATCTCGCGGCGGCGGCGCTGCTCCTGAAGTCGAAGCGTGTCCCGGCTCGTGTCGAGTTCCTCGTCGCGATCCCCTCGCGGCAGATGCTCGAGGTGCTGTCCACCACGGGCGCGCTGACGGACCTCATCGCGACGGGCGCGCGCATCATCGAGCCCGACGCCCGCGTGATGACGGGCGAGCTCTATCCGCCGGTCCCGGGCGGCCTCTCGGCGCGCACGCAGGACCTCGAGCCGGGCGCGACCATTCCGAGGCCGGTCGCGATCGCCTCGGCAGAGGCCCTCGCCTGGGCGGTCGCCTACGGCGAGATGGGCGACCCGCGCAGCTTCAAGCGGCCGGTCCGCGTGACCATCCCGCGCGCGCTCCCCACGGACGACGTGCTCGTCGTCCGCGATCGCAAAGGCGCGGCCGCGGCCGACGCGAAGAAGGCAGCCATCACGCTCCTTCCGCCGACGCCGTGGAAGGGCGGGGCGACGCTCGATCTCGTCGAGGGCCCGGCGCTGCTCAATGGTGCGGGGACCGCGACCGCGACCGCGACCCCGAAGGCCGACCGGCCGATCCCGGCGGAGCGTCCGAGCTCTCGCAACGTGGAGCGTGCGAGCACGCGGGCGCTGCCCGCCAGCACGGACGGCGTCGCGGTCGTCTGCGCCACGCTCGACGAGGTCCGTGAGGTCACCTCGCGCGCACAGGAGCTCGCGCCGAACGTCCGCGCGATCGTGGCGCCGTTCATCCCGTCCGGATCGGTCGCCGTCTTCAGCGGGCTCGGAATTGCCGCGCTCAAGATCGACGCCGCCGCCGCGAAGAGCCTCAAGGGCCAGCGGTCCATCGCCTTGCCCGAGCCGAGCAAGTGGTCCGAGAAGGGGCCCACCACGGTGACGCTGGGGTCCCAGAAAGTGCCGCTGACGTGGCTGGCGCTGGGGTCGGAGCGTGCCTGGGCCAGCGCCGGGACCGCGAGACCATCGGTCTCGCGCTCTCGGAGCTGATCCGGTACGGTGAGGGAACCTTGTCCAAAGGTAAACTTACGCGGAACGAGCTGAGCTGGCTTCTGACCCAGGAAGCGCAGAACGCAGCCGAGCGCTTGCGCGTCGGCGTCACGTTCCTGCGCACTCAGGCGCCCCCTCCGATCACGGGCGGCCATCCCACGGGCCTCACCACTCCTCCCGCCGGGCCGGCGGATCCGACCCACGGTCTCGAGAGCTCGCTCGACGCGCTCGACGACGTGATGAAGATGCTCTCGAGCCTGAACCAGCGGGGCACGGCGCAGGCGCAGGCGCAGGCGCAGGCCGTCCAGGGCCGTCGCGGTCGCATCGACCTCGCCGCGCTCATCATGGAAGCGGCGCCCGATGCGCGCGTCTCCATCGAGCCGGGGAGCGGCACGGAGATCTACGGCGACGAGGTCGACATTCGCCGCATGATCCAGGTCCTCGTGGGCCACGGTCACGGCGAGGGCACGCAGCTCAACGTGCGCCGCGACGGTGAAGAGGTGAAGGTCACGGTCGTCCTCGGCCCCGATCTCTCACCCACCGCCGAGACGGAGCGTGCGTGGCTCTCGCGCATGATCATCCGCTACGGCGGCAGCCACGAGCTCGAAGGCGGCAGCGAGACGCTCTCGTTCCCGGCCGATGGCGCGAGCGACCGCAACGAGAGCGCCGCGCTCCGGAAGGAGCTCGACGAGGCGCGCAAGCAGGGTGAGGTCTACGCGCGCGAGCTCGCGGCGATGTTCGATCGCGGTGAGGAGGTGACGTCGTTCTCGAGCGTGCCGCCGGCGCCGGTCGGCTCCCCCGCGGCGAGCTTCTCCGCGATGACGAAGCTCTGTCAGGGCATCGCGTCCGAGCTTCGCGCCGTCCTGGGCCCCGCCGGTCGCGAGCTCGGCTCGATGCGCCGCCACGACGTCACGGACGAGCAGCTCGATACGCTCCGGCGTCGCGTCTCCCACGCGCAGGAGGTGATCGCGACGCTCGGAAGCGTCGGTGAGCTCCGTCCCGACGAGCTCGAGACCGAGATCGACCTGGGCGCGCTCGTTCACGCGACGGTGAAGTCGCTTGGCGGCCTCGTCGACAAGCAGGGCATCACGGTGAACGTCACGGTGAAGCCGGAGCGCGTTCATATCCGGCGCAGCGCGAAGGCGGTCGAGGTCCTCGTGCGGGAGCTCATCGCCCATGCGGTCGAGGCCTCGCCGAAGGGCACCACGGTCGAGGTCGCGGTCCACGGGGC
This sequence comes from Labilithrix sp., assembly GCA_046351255.1. GTDB lineage: Bacteria > Myxococcota_A > Polyangia > Polyangiales > Polyangiaceae > Labilithrix. The sequence continues at coordinate 15,291 of JAXLYU010000012.1, read as the reverse complement.
GGAGGGCGGCACGGGCGTCCGGCTCGTCGTCGACGACGCGGGGTCGCCGCTCCCGGCCTCGAGCCGACGCTCCTTCGTGTCGCTCGAGACCCAGGCCGGGACCTACGGCCGTCCGAGCGCTCTGCCCGTGTTTTTGGCCTCGGAGCTCGCCGGCTGTCAGTCCGCGATGCTCGAGCTGAGCGATGCGCCGCAGCGCTCGGCAAACGCCGATGGTGCCGGCGGGCTTCGCGTTGCCGTCACTTTCGGTGATACTTGAGTCCGATGCGCGTCCTCATCGTCGAAGACTCGGACTCGATTGTCCGCATGATCCAGGCCCTCATGCAGGCGCGTGGCATCGAGGTCCGCAGCGCCGGCTCGGGTGCTCGCGGCATCGAGGAGGCGCTCGCGTGGAAGCCGCACGCGATCCTGCTCGATATCAACCTCCCCGGTCAGTACGACGGCATCCAGGTCTGCGAGAAGCTCCAGGCCGACCCGACGCTCAAGGAGACCCCGGTCATCATCATCAGCGCGATGAATGACGAGGAAGTGAAGCGCCGAGCCCTCGCCGCTGGCGCCACCGCCTTCTACGACAAGCCCTTCAGCCCGCTCGCCCTCCTCAAGGAAGTCGAGAGCCTGCAGCGCCGCAGCGGCAACTTCCAGGTCTAGCCGGCCGCCCGTCCCCGACGTGAGCACGCGCGCCGCGAGTGCGCGGCCGCTCTTCGCCGTCGCTATGCGTGCCGCCGCATACCACGCGCCGCGTCATGAACAACGCGCATGACCGCTCCCAGGTTGCTCCCATGCACATCCTTCATGATGCAGCCTGCTCATTATGCCCAGCGCGCATGGCCGCTCCGAGGTTGCGGTTATACGTAATATGCATGATGCCATGCGCACACTATGCAGGACTGGCATGATCGCTCCCAGGTTGCGGTTATGCAGGGATGTTATGAGGGGCACTGGCGGTATGCGGGTGATGCATAAGGGCCATGCTCTGGGTCGCGCGAAGAGCAGGCTTGGGACTGGGGAGTCGGGCGCGTCGTGACGTTCGTGGGACGCAGGTTTTTCAGAAGGCACGGGCGTTCCAGTGCTACGTCGTCGCCCGATGCGTTGGCACCTCTCCCTGGGCCTCGGGTTGACGCTCCTCGCCGGCGCATGTGCGGCGCCGGGGCCGGCATCGTCGGGGTCGGGCGCTGGGTCGTCGGGCGTGGAGGGCGAGGAGACGACGCGGAAGGACGAGATCACCGACGTCACACCGCCGCCGCCGGTGCAGCAATCCATCGGGAATTGCTGGGTCTTTGCGACGAACGCCTGGGTCGAGTCGATGTCGGCTCGCCCGCCTGGCGCCGTCCCCGTCGACCTCTCGGAGGCGTACGTCAGCTTCCTCTACTGGCTCGACCAGATCAGCGCGCCGCCCCAGCCGTTCACCCGCGGCCAGGTCTTCATGCTCCGCCCCACGGGCTCCTGGGGCATCGCCGCCGACCTCCTCACCCGGTTCGGCTGGATGAGCGAGGCGAAGTTCCTGAACGTCGTGTCGACGGGCACCTTCGCGGATCGTCATCAGGCCGCGTTCCAGACCATGCAGAACGAGCTCGCCCACGGCGCGCTCACCACGCCCGCCGCGCGCGCCGACCGCCAGCTGGTGGCAGAGACGCTCGTGAAGGCGTGGAACCTCGACCTTGCTGTCGTGACCGAGCTCACGAAGGCCTTCGGCGAGAGCTTCGATCGCGACCTCCAGAACGGTCAGGCCACCATCGAGGGCACGCGCATCCACCGCCTCGACGAGATCACGGTCGGCTGGGGCGTCGCCGGTGAACGCGTCAGCGCGCAGGACCTCTTCGGCTCGCTCCCCAAGGGTGAGGACCCGTTCACCGGAAAGCGCACCGGTCCGTACGCCTACTCGGACATCAAGCCACCGGGCAGCGAAGACAAGATCCGCCACTACCTCCGCCGCGTGCAGAAGTCGCTGAACCAGGACCTCCCCGTCGTCATGAGCGAGACGTCCGACGACCGCAACCTCGACGCCAACGGCACCTACCGCAAGCCGGCCGACGGCCAGCTCTCGGACCAGTGGTACGACCACGCGGTCATGGTCTTCGACCTCTCCGTCATGACCACGCAGTACGGCCTGCTCCCCGCCGGAACCAAGGCGCAGCCGGCCGCGCTCGAGGCCACCCTCCTCGATGACTCGCAGGTCCTCACGCTCCGCGCCCGCAACTCGTACTGGGGTCGCTACGCCGACGGCTCGGTCATCCCGTTCGCGGGCGGAATCGCCGTCAACGACTACGCGATCGAGTACCTGCTCTGGCGCCCGAACTACGCCGGCCCGCGCATGTGGATGCGCACGACCATCCCCAACGTCGAGGACGTCGTCATTCTCAAAGCGGCCCCCTGAACCGCGCGCGTCCTACACGTGGGCGCGCGACGCGTCTGCGCGTGAGAGGCCACGCGTTCGACCGTGAGAGGCGACGCGTTCGAGCGTGAGACGAGACGGGTCAGACGAGCAGGCTGAGGTTCTTCTTCGCGCGCTCTTCTGCCATCGTGATGACGCCCTTCGCCTCGTCCTCGGGGATGCGGAGCTTCGTGGCGAGGTCGTTCACGATCTTCGCTTCGTCCGCATGCTGGTGACCGTCGGCAAAGGTGAGGAGGACCGCGATCTGAAGGAGGACGCGGCGATCCGGAGCGGACAGCTCCTGCAGATCGATGTCATCCAGCGTCCGCTTCTCCTTGGCGTACTCCATCAGCGACGCGCGCTCGCTGTCCGTCGCGCCGTAAGCCTCGAGGAGGCCCTCGAGCATCTCTTTCTCTTTGGCCGCAAAGTCCCCATCCGCCCAGGCCACCGGAACGAGCGCTCGAACGATCGCGAATTCTCCGTCGTGCATGCGGAGAGGATCGACGGCATGAGGGCGTCGGTCAAGCCCCGGAAACGACCATGGCGGGAGCGCCCGCGCAGGCCGCGCGGGTGGGGCGCCGGGCAAGGGGACCCGGGGCCGCTACTTGCTCGCGCTGACCGTGACCGTCTTGTTTCCCTGCGAATCCGGGGCCGCGGCCGCGATTTCCTTGTCGCCGACGTGCAAACGCTTCCGGACGGGCTGGGCCTTCGGGTCCTTCGGGTTCTCGGGCGGTCCGGCGATGAGGACGTCCACGTCGCCATCGCACTTCTGCTCCATCTTCGCGTCGGGACCGAGGCCCGCGAGGAGCCAGATCTCGGCGCCGCGGACGTTCGAGACGACGTGCACCGTGCCGGGCGCGCCGGAGCCACCGACCTGGCTGTTCGGCTCCGCCGCCGGCCACGGATCTACGGTGCCCGGCTTCGACTTCGACGGATCGAGCTGGATGGGGACCTCGATGCGCGGCTTGCCGTCGGGCCCTTTGTCCCAGACCGACTCCGCTGCGATGACGGCGCGGCGCGGCGCATGGCCCTCGGCGGTGGCCACGAGCTCGAGGCGCGCGCCTACCGGCATGTGATCGACATCGACGGGCGCCGACCCGACGCGGAGGAGGATCTCCGAGCGTGGGGGCGCATCCGTGATCTGAAGCGTGAGCTTGCACTGCGGGGCCCGGGCGGGCGTCGCGAGCGCCGACGGCGCGGGCGGAGGCAGCGGCTTGTGGCCGACGAAGACGTGCGGCGCATACTTGTAGATTCCAATCGTCGTCGCGGCGAGCGCGACGAGCGCGAGGACGAGCATCACCATGCTGGTCTTCGGCGCGCGCGGAGGATCGGCCGCCGAGCGGCGTCGCGTCGGGACCGCCGGATCGGCTGTCTCCGCAGGGCTCGTGCGCCGGAAGACCTCCTTCTTCTCCGGCGCCTTCGCGGTCGCGGGAGGAGGCGGCGAGGAGGGCCGCTTGTCGTCCTCGAGCGCCGGCTGCGACTGGCGCAGCATCGCAGGGGCGCCTGCGGCCGCCGCGCCGCTACCACCACCGCCGAAGATGGGGGAGGGCGGGCCCGCCTTCGCCACCGCTGGCAGCCCCTGATTCGCCGACACCGCCGGTGCCGGCAAGCTCGCGTCCGCCATCGCGAGGAGCGCCTCGACGCTGTCGCCTTCGGCCTCGAGCCGCTTGACCGGAGCCTGACCCACCTCGTCCGCGAGGTCTGCGATGCTCTTCGCCTGCGGATGAGGCGGCGTCGGACTGAGGCCGGCGATGCCCTTCAGATCTCGCGCGAGTTGCTTGTCGTCGGTGCCGCCCGAGACCTCGAACGAGCTGAGGAGCGCATCGACGTCGTCGTTGCGCTTGCGCGACGTGACCACCGGCGCCGGCGAGGGGATCGGCGGCGGCGTTGGCGTTGGCGTCCGTGGCGGCGGAGGCATCGGCGACGGCTCGAACGGCGGCGGGGTCGGGACGTGGAGCGCGCTCGGCGGACCAGGCGGGCGCTGCGGCTGCGGGGGCGGCGGCGGCGGGCCCGACGCGCTCTTCACGGGCGGTGGCGGGATCGACGTCGACTTCGGCTTCGGCGCGACCGGCGTGGGCGCGAAAGGATCGTGCTTTGGCTCGTCGACCGTGGCCTCGACCGGCGGCGGAGCTGCGGCCGCAGACGCGGGCACGGGCGCGGCTGACGGTGCAGGCACGGGCGCGGCCGCAGGCGCGGGCACGGGCGCGGCTGACGGTGCAGGCGCGGGGGCCTCGACCCTCTTCAGCTCGACCCTCGCCAGTCTCACCGGCTCCGGCGCGGGCGCGGGCTTCACCGGCTCCGGCGGAGAGGGCGGCGAGAGCGAAGACGCGGCCTTGGCCGCGGGCACCGGCGCGACCGACGAGGCATTGCGACCGACGCCCTGCGTGACGCGCTTCACCTCGCGCGAGAGACGCGCGAGGGCGCGGCGGCCGGCGGCGCGATTCACTGGAATGAGCGCGGCCTCGAGCTCCTCGACGAGCGCGGGGAGACCGTTGCCCGGCTTGCGGCGCGCCGCCTGACCGAGCGCGGGCGTGCTCGAGCCGCCCGCGTCGAGGAGGCGCGTGAGGAGGAAGCGCACGCTCGCCTCCGCGTCGCCGATGATGAGGTCCTTCTTCGGACGGACGAGCGCGACCGAGCCCTCTTCGCTGATGAAGACCGTCTTCGGATCGACCTCGCCGCTGCCAGCATCGGTGCCGTCGGCGATCTCGAGCGCGAGGTAGCCGGCGAGCTCCGCGGCGAGAGGCACGCGCTTCGCACCAACGACCGCGAACACGTCCTCGAGCGTGATCGACGCCTCGAGCGAGCTCACGTTCTCATCGCGATCCCACGCTCGGCGAGGTAGCGCTTGGCTTCCCCGATGCTGTACGTGCCGTCGTGGAAGATCGACGCCGCCAGGATCCCGCTCGCGCCCACCTTCGCCGCCTCGACGAGGTGATCGAGATTGCCCGCGCCTCCGGACGCGATCACCGGGACGGACGCGACCGCGTGGACTGCGCGGAGCAGCTCCAAGTCGTATCCGGCCAAGGTTCCATCGCGGTCCATGCTCGTGAGGAGGATCTCGCCCGCGCCGAGCCCGATGACTCGCTCGATCCACTCGATCGCGGCCAGATCCGTCCGAGTCCTACCACCGCGAACGTAGACGTCCCAACTTCCAGGGGAGTCGCCGTGCTTCACGTCCACCGCGACCACAATCGCTTGTGTTCCCCAGTGCTTGGCGCAGCGCTCGATGAGCGCCGGGTCGCGCACGGCGGCCGAGTTGAGGCTCACTTTGTCGGCGCCTGCGTCGAGGAGCGCCTCCACGTCGGCCTCGGTGGAGATACCGCCGCCCACCGTGAGCGGCGTGAAGGTCACGTCGGCGGTACGACGCACGACGTCGAGCATCGCCTTGCGCCCCTCGTGCGTCGCCGTGATGTCGAGGAGCGTGATCTCGTCGGCGCCCTCCTCGTCGTAACGGCGCGCGTGCTCGGCCGGGTCGCCCTTGTCGACCAGGTCGACGAAGCGAACGCCTTTCACCACGCGTCCGTCGCGGACGTCGAGGCAGGGGATGATGCGAGTCGTGAGCATACGGCGGCGACCGTGTGCTCAGACGCGGACCGTGTAGCCCTTGCTCTCGTGGACCTCGAGAAGCTTCTCGACGGAGCCGAGATTGTTCTCGATCGCTTCCTGGACGATCTGGGTCATCGTCGCGCTCGAACCCTTGAGCGCCTCGTAATAGCGCTGCCGCTCCGTCGAGTGGACGATCGCGGGCGGGTAGCCGTGGCGAAGCAGGATCAGGTTCATGAGGAGGCGCGCGACCTTCCCACTGTCGGTGGCGAAGGGGAAGATGCGGAGGAGGTCGTAGTGCGCGCGTGCCGCGATGCGGACCGCGCTGCGCGTGCGCTTCGTCTCGGGGTCGACCGTCCACTCGAGGATCTGACGAACCTTGTGGGCGATCTTGTCCGGCGGCGCGTACTCGTGGAAGTAGAGACGGTGCTGCGGGATGTCCTTGCGGTACTTGACCGTCTTGATGTCCCCCTCCTCCGGATGGAGGATGAGGTAGATCTTCTTCACGATGTCGACGTTGATCGGCAGCTTCTTCTTCGTCGCGTAGTCGCGGACGAAGTCGAGCGCCTCGCGATGACGGCGGATCTCTTCCGCGATCGGCTGGATGCTCGAGTCGGTCGTGAGTGCGGCCTCCGGATCGATCGCGGCGCGGAGCTCCTGCCCCGTGTAGACCGAGCCCTCGAGCGCGCTGTCGTGATAGATCCACGACATATCGAGGCCATCCCGATATTGCTTCTGGAAGTCGGGGCCGGCCGCCAGCATCCGCTCCTCGAGCTTGGTGACCCGCTCCTCGATGGTGAGCGGCTTCGGGGGGGGCGGTGCCGGAGGAGCTGCGGAAATCTTCCGCTTCGAGCGCGGCGCCTCGGCAGCCTTCTTCGCGGTCTTGGGTGAGGTTTTCGCGGCCATGATGCCTTTATCTGGCGAGCGGGACATGCCCCCCGCGCGACGGCCGCGCAACGTAGTGGCCGCGTGCCGCGATCGTCAATAAATCGCGAAATAATCGTTATAAAACGGTCATTTGCGAAGATGTAGGTAAAGGTGTCATGCGCCCGGTCGCGAGCGAAATCTGGACGCTGTTCAGTGTCTGGGTTAGGACTACTGAACATACTGAACAGGTGTCCATGCTGCTCTCGCTCACGATCGACAACGTGGTGCTCATCGACCATCAGGTCCTCGAGCTTGGCCAAGGCTTCAACGTCCTCACGGGAGAGACCGGCGCGGGCAAGTCGATGGTCGTCGACGCGCTCGCGCTCGTCCTCGGCGGCCGCGCCCGTCCCGAGCTCGTACGCGCCGGCTTCCGCGAAGCGGAGGTGTCGGCGCTCTTCGAGATCGAGCCCGGCTCGCGCGTCGCGGCGAAGCTCGAAGCGGCCGGTGTGCCCTTCGACGGCGATCTCGTCGTCCGTCGCGTCGTCCAGTCCGAAGGACGTAGCCGCGCCTTTCTCAACGGCAAGGCGGCGACCGCCGCACAGCTCGCGGAGCTCGCGCCCGACCTTTGCGACATCGCCTCGCAGCACGAGAGCGTCAGCCTCACCGATCCGACGACGCACCTCGAGTACCTCGACGCCTACGGCCGCCTCGAGCTCCTGCGCGACAACCTGAGCGAGAAGGTGGCGGACCTCTTCGGCGTCGTCCGCGAGATCGAGCGCGTGCGGGAGGCCGAGCGCGATCGCGCGGAGAAGGAGGACTTCCTCGCGTTCCAGCTGAAGGAGATCGAGGAGCTCGATCCGGCCGCCGGCGAGGAGACGGAGCTCGAGAACGAGCGCGCCCGGCTCCGGCACGCCGAGAAGCTCACGAACGCCACGCAGAGCGCCGCGGATCGCTTGTACGAGGGAGAGGAGGCGGTCTGCGATCAGCTCGCGCGCGTCTCCACCGACCTCGACGCCGCCGCCGCGATCGACCCGAGCCTCGCGCCGATCGCCCGCGCCGTCGAAGCCGCGCGCTCGGAGCTCTCGGAGGCGGCGCGTGGTCTGGCGCGCTATGCGTCCGGCATCGAGGCGAATCCGGAGCGCCTCGCCGAGCTCGACGATCGCTGGTTCCGCTTGCAGAAGCTGCTGCGAAAGCACGGCCCCACCACGACGGAGCTCCTCGGCCATCGCGACGAGCTGAAGCGCCAGCTCGCGGAGCTCACCGGGGCAGACAAGCTGCGCGGCGAGCTCGAGGCGAAGCGCGAGGGCCCTCGTCGCGATCGCGAACGAGGCGCGCGTGCTCTCGAAGAAGCGTCGCGACGCCGCGCACAAGCTGGGCGACGCGATCAGCCGCGAGCTCGCGGGCCTCGGGATGGGACGCGCGCGCGTCGTCATCGACGTGTCGCACGTGCCCTCGCCGCTGACCGCGGACCTTCCCCCCATCGACGGCGCACGCCTCACCCAGAACGGCATCGATCGCGTGGAGTTCCTCATCGCCCCGAACAAGGGGGAGGAGCCACGGCCGCTGCGCCGCATCGCGTCCGGCGGCGAGCTCTCGCGCGCGCTGCTCGCGCTGAAGCGCGTCCTCGCGGAGAAGGGGCCGGCCGGCCTCTACGTGTTCGACGAGGTGGACGCCGGCGTCTCGGGCGCGATCGCGGAGGTGATCGGTCGCGCCATCGCGGACGTGGCACGCCACCGCCAGGTCCTGTGCATCACGCATCTTCCGCAGATCGCCGCGCTCGCGGATCAGCAATACGTCGTCGACAAGACGGAGGCCAAAGGCCGAACCACGAGCAGCGTCCGCAAGCTCGATGACCGAGAGCGAGTGTCGGAGATCGCGCGCATGATCGGCGGCGTTCGCGTCGGGGAGGCCGCCAAGCGTGCCGCCCTCGAGCTCCTCGGCGCGCGGAAATGAGGGCCGACCTCGCTCGGGACAAAGCCCCGTAGATGAGGACCGCGGCCCGTGAAGGTCCCGTACCCGAGGAATGATCTGGTAGAGAGACAGACAGACAGATGAGTTCTCGTTCGGTGGTCCTTCTCCTTTCGATCCTCACCCTGGCGGGCTGCAAGAAGGCCGATCCCGCGGAGCAGCGGAAGCTGCTCGCGTCCGAGGATCCGAAGCAGCGCGAGAAGGCCGCCGCCGAGATGAAGAAGCTCTACGCGAGCGACCCGAAGTCGATCGGCGACGAAGGACCGGAGGTCTGGGCGGAGAAGCTGAAGAAGCTTCCGACGATGACCACGGAGGAGAAGAAGGCCGTCCTCAAGACACCCATCGATCCGCGGCCCGTGGGCGCGGTCCAGACCTACCGCCTCGACGACTTCTACACGACCGTCGTCACGCGCGACTCCGAGAAGAACCTCGTGTCCGCGTCGCCAGCGAAGAAGGACCCCATCTTCATGACCGTGAAGCCCGCCGCGGGATTCACGGGCACGTGGACGACCTACTACGTCACCGGAGTCCCGCATCTCGTCGAGGACTACTCGGCCGGCAAGCTCACGCACATGCGCGAGATGTTCGACACGGGCGAGCTGCGTCGCGAGGCGGACATGGTCCCCGCCGCCAAGGATGGGAAGCCGGTCATGAACGGCGTCGTCGTCACGCGGTTCAAGGACGGGAAGCCCGAGGTCGAGGAGACCTACGAGCGCGGCTCGCTCAACGGCCCGCGCAAGGAGATGTACCCGAACGGCAAGGTGCGCCAGGAAGAGGTGCACCGGATGGGCGAGCTCGACGGGTGGGTGAAGCACTACCGCGACAACGGCACCGAGGAGTGGTGCATCCGCTACGACAAGGGCAAGGAGCTCGAGCGCGGCTGCCCCGCGAAATGAGCGGTCAGCGGCGGAGGGGAGCGTCGCTCGATGCGTCGATCGCGACGTCGCGGTCGACGAGGTCGAGCGTCGCGAACGTGTCGAGATCGTCGCCGGTGCCGGCGGCGCCGCGCTCGTAGCGGACGTTCACGTGCACCCGCGCTGGCGGCAGCGCGCATGCGACGCGAAGCTCGCGCGGCGTGCCGTCGAGGCGCGTGTCGCCCTCCGGTGTCTCGCGGCGCGCGCGGTGCTCGTCCAGATCGCGACGCAGGTAGAACGTCTCGGCGCAGGTCAGCGCGCCTTCCTGGCCATAGCCTGCGACGACGATCCGGAGTCGGCGGAAGAGATCGCCCGTCGGAAAGCGATGTCCGACGCCGCGGCTCGCGACGCGAACGACGACCGCGCCGCCTCCGACGCGGGCGTCATCGACGACGATCGCCCGGGCGAGGAAGTCCGCGTTCCGCGTCACGTCGAAGCGATGGCCTCCGCGTTTCATGTGACAGCTCTCGCAGGTTCGATCCGCGAACGGGCTCGCGCGGTGCTCGCGCTCCGTCGCTTGCAGCATCGCGGCCGTGCCTGGCACGTCGAAGTCGTGGCAGCTCCGGCACTCCTTCGTGGTGGCGTGCGGCCGGTCCGGGGCGGTGGACGCGTGGCGGCGATCCGCGGAGTGGCAGGCGGTGCAGCCGATCCCGGCCGTCTTGTCCTCGAGCGGAGCGTGGCATCCGACGCAGTAGGCGCGTGGCTCGTCACGATAGGACCGCTGGAAGTCGGCGCTCGTGAAGGACGTCTGGTGCATCGAGCCGCGCCACTCGTCCGCCGCTGACGCGTGGCAGCGGGCGCACGTCGACTCTGCGAGCGCCGTCACCTCGGGCTTCGCGGCGGGCGTGCCGCAGTCCACGAGCAGGGCCAGCAGCGAAGGCAAGGCCAGCAGCGAAAGCCGGGCCAGCAGGAGCTTCCTCAGGGCGCGCCCGCGTCCGGGATGGAGGTGAACGCGCCTGCCTTCACGTCGAGCGTCGCGGTGCGTCTCTCGTCCGGAGCGCCGCAGACGAGCTCGGGCTCGTGCAGCGTGACGCGCGCGAGCTTCTTCACGAGCTCGTCGGCGATCTCGCGCGTGGGCGCGTGGATGCCGTACGCGCTCGCGGCGCCGAAGATGCCGAGCCCGAGCGAGTCGCCGAGGGCGGCGTTGCCCTTCAGCGCGGCCGCGATCTTCGTCCACGGGATGGCGAGCCGGCCGTCGCGCCCGCGCTCGCGTCCGAGGACCACCACCAGATCCTTGCAGGATGCATCCGCCCGCGGCGGGAGCGGAAAGAGCATGCTCGTCTCGAAGGGGCTGCCGCAACGGAGGGTCGTCGTGCGCGGCCTCGACGAGTAGAACGTTCGCACCTGGGTCGGATCCTTGAAGCCGAACCCGCGATCGGTGCGGACGGTACCGACCCACGTCTCGTTCCCGAGCACGGAGACCCACTCCACCCGGTTCGGCGGATGCGTCGGCTCGGACCACGGGCCGTCAGGGAGCGTGAGCTTTCGCCAACCGCCATCGGTTCGCTCGTAGACGGCGCCCGAGTTGCCCATGAACCAGGGCGTCGAGGTCTCGCCGGCAAGGAGACCGGGCTCGGGTGCCGGGGTCTCGGAGACCTTTCCGTCCTTCGTCTCGATGAAGACCTTTGCATCCGTCGTCGCGATCCATAGCTCGTCGCTTCTCGTCACGAGCCACGAGCTCGGCCCTTTCGCGCGCGCGGAGAGCGGCGAGAGCGTGAGCTTGTCCGCCCCGTCGTAGCTGTAGAAGCGCGGCTGGTTCTTCACACGCATCACGGCGCGCGTTCGGCCGGCGCGGACCTCGGGGATGTCGAGCCAGCCCGTCGTCTCGCCCGTCGTGAAGTCGTCGACCTTGCGTGTGGGGGACCATCGCCGGAGCTGCGGATGGTTGGCGGCCTTCGTCACGCCACCCGCGACGAGCTCACCGTTGTCGAGTCGGACGGCGGTCTCCATGTCGCCCTTCGGCAGGTTGATCGCGAGCGCGTGACCGTCCTTGTCCCACGCGAACCACCGGTTATATCGCCAGTCGGGGAGATCATCGCCCTGCGGGATCTTCTCGTCGCCCGGGATGTCGAGGTACATCGAGTGATGACCGAACGCCCAGATCGAGCCATCGGGTTGCTGGATGACGTTCTGGATGCCGTAGAAGCCGTACGTACCGCTCGGTGTGGAGAGGGACTTGCCCCGGTACACGAGGGCGCTCCCGTCCTCGCCGCGCCCCGAGGAGTTGCCCACGACGTACCAGAGGTGCTCCTCGTCAGGCCCGCCGATGAGCCCGAGGCGATCGTTCTCGCCGAGCATGCCGCCGTAGAACCACGAGTACTGCGCCGCCGGCTGCAGGGCCATCGGCCTGGCCTCGTCGCCCGCGAGGCCCCACGCCGCCTTCGCGAAGCGGAGGATGGGTGTCTTGCCCACGAGCGTCGCCGTCGCCGCCGGGCACGCGCCCTGGACGACAGGATAGAACGCCGTCACCGGGCCAGACGGAGGCTCGGGCGGCGACGCGGCATCGGCGACGGCGACACTCACGCCTCCCTCGGCGGTCGCCACGCCCGCGTCGATGATGCCGTCCTTCTTCGCGCTCGACGCGCTGTCCTTCGTCGCCGCCGTCGCACAGCCCGCCAGCAGCAGCAGTCCCAGCCGTCTCATCGCGTCCAGGAGAAACGCTCCGCGACTCGAACGCAATCCACGCAAAAGCGCCGCCTCGCGTGGAGCGAAGCGGCGCTTCTGGAGCCTTGGCTCGAATCGAATCAGTTCTTCTTCGCGCCGTCGAGGACCCAGGCCTTCAGCTTCGCGGCCGCCTCGGGGTTCTCCGCCGGGTTGTCGATCGGCATGCCGCCGCCGAACCAGGCGAGGGGAGACTCATCCGGCGAGATGATGGCCGACTTCGCCGGCTCCGTCGTGTTGATGAGGCCCTTCGTGACGAGGCCCGCGTAGCAGGTGTCCTTGTCGGTGCCGCACTTGAAGCCGCCCTTGAGCTGCGTGTGGCAGCCGCCCGTGCCCGAGCAGTGGCCGGGGGTGCCGGGGCCGATGAGCGTCGCGTAGACGTCCGACCAGGTCGGCGCCGCGCCCGGACCGGGGCCCGCGTCGACCGGCTCCGGATCGGTCGGGCCGGGGCCCGCGTCCTGCCCCTGAACCGGCGGCTGGCCGTTGCGGAGACCGTAGACGACGAGCTGGTTCGAGCTCGTGCCGACGAAGACCTTGCCGTTCGCGATGGTGGGCGGCGCAAACTTGGTCGCATTGCCGAGGATGTCGGCCGTGTTCTCGTCCGAGGAGTAGAGCTGCTTGGTGACGTCCGACGCGTCGAACGCGACGAGCGCGCCCGCGCCGGTGGAGGCGGCGAGGCCCGGGTTCGTGCGCTTGCCCTTCACGCCCCAGAGGATGCCGGTGCCAGGCTTGGTGCCGTCGGACGAGACGCTGAGCGTGACGCCCGGGTAGCCGGTCTGGCTGGTCGCGTTCGTGAGCGGCTGCGAGGCGAAGCGCTGGCCGTCGAACTTCCAGGCCTTGAGCGTGTCGCCGGTGCCCCACGTGTAATAGATGCCGGTCTTGTTCTCGCCCTTGTAGAAGGCACCGCCGCCGGGCGTTCCGTACTGCTTCGAGGCCGTCCACTTCTGAACCGCGTTCGCGTCGCCCGCGGAGACGCCGCCCATGTTGGTGCGGTCGACGACGTAGACCTGACCGCGCTTGTCGCCGGCGAGGTAGAGGTTCGTGCCGGGGAGGAGGATGCCGCCGCCGTTGCCGAGCGAGAGGTCCTGCGGGGACCACGTCGGCGCGTCGAACGGGGTGAACATCGTGGTGCGAACCCACGCCGAGCCGGTGTCGTGGAGGCGGACCATCGAGTCAGCCTCGTTGTCGGTGCCGTTCCACGGCGTGGTCGAGCGGTCGTACGCGTCGCCGGCCGCGAAGAAGATGTCGCCGTTCTCGTCCGCGTTGATGCCGACGCCGCCGTTCCAGAGCGAGCCTTCGCCGCCGTTCGGGGTCGTGATGTGCACGCGGTTCTGCGCGAGCGAGGTCGCGTCGTAGCCGAGGAGCCAGCCGTGGTACGGGCGGATATCGCACTGCGAGCCGAACCCGAGGATGATCTCGTTGCCGACCTTGAGGAGGCCGGGGCGCTGCATCTGCTTCAGCGGGTCGAACGTGATGACGCCGTTCACCGACGTGGTGCCGTTGCCGCGCGCCTGCGCCGTGATCACGACCGGCGAGTTCGGCTTGTGCTCACCCGTGGTGAGGTCGATCGCGTTGAGCTTGTGGACGGCCTTGCCGTTCTCGGCGTGGCGCGTGGTGAACCAGATCGTCTTCGACGGGAGGTCGATGACGGGCGTGGCCGTGATGCCGATCTCCGGCGTGAGGAGACCGCAGCCGGTGGCCTGCGCGGGCAGCGACGGACCGAAGTTCTTCTGCCAGACCGGGGCCGCCTCGGGGCTCGTGTTGTCCGCGTCGAACGCGTAGACCGAGTTGTGCTCCGTGGCGACGATGACGAGGTTCTTCCCGTTGACGTTCGCGACGAGCGGCTGGGCGTAGAGCTGACCGTCGACCGCGCGCGAGTAGAGGCGGCCGAACGTCGACGACTTCACGTTCGCGGTGTTGAGGACACGCTCCTGATCGTTGTGACCGGTGCGGAGGCTGTCGTTCTTCGACGTCAGCACGCTCACGCCTGGCGCCGCATGGACTTCGCTTCCGTTCGCCGCCGACTCGTCGTCCGTGGTGGTCGTACACGCCTGAACGAGGCCCGCCGTGATCGTAAGGAGGCCAAAGGAGAGGAGAAGTCCGGTGGAGCGCATGTGTGCAGGGGTGGTAGCACCCGAGAACTGACGGGCAACCGACCCACCTAGGCACCAATGCGTCTCTTTGTGGCAAATGTATGAAATGACGTAGAGAAACGGTCTGTCGGAATCCGGGGTTTTTCCCCCAGGTTCTCGAGAGCGCCCGTGGGCCAGGGCGCAGACGCGGGCGGCGCGGACCGTCTTCGGACGCTGATGAGAGCCCGATCAGAGGATCATCGCCACGTCTTCGCTGAGACGAAGCGGCTTCGAGCGCTTCGTCAGCACCTCCACGCCCGTCTTGGTGACGAGGCAGGTGTGCTCGAACTGCGCGGAGAGGGAGCCGTCTGCCGTCGTCACCGTCCACTTGTCGACGGGATCGATGACGACCTCCCAGGACCCGATGTTCACCATCGGCTCGATCGTGAAGATCATCCCGGCCTTCATGCGCTCGCCCGAGCCGCGCTTGCCGTAGTGCTTCACCTGAGGATCCTCGTGGAACTTCCGGCCGATGCCGTGGCCCACGAAGTCGCGCACGACGCTGCAGCCCTGCGACTCGACGTACTCCTGGATCGCGGCGCCGATGTCGCCGATGCGAGCGCCTTCCTTCACCTCGGCGATGCCGAGCTCGAGGCTGCGACGCGCCACCTCGACCACCTTGCGCGCCTCCGCGCTGGGCGTGCCGATGTAGAACGTGGCCGACGTGTCGCCGTGGAAGCCGTCGTAGAACGTCGTGATGTCGACGTTGATGATGTCGCCGTTCTTCAGCTTCTGGCCGTCGGGGATGCCGTGGCAGACGACGTCGTTGATCGACGTGCACACGCTCTTCGGAAAGCCGCGGTAGTTGAGCGGGGCGGGCCGGGCGTTGCGCTTGATC
>JAXLYU010000011.1:0-404359 GCA_046351255.1 Labilithrix sp. | reverse complement strand
GTTGGGGGGGGGGTCGTTCGGGCTCGCGGCGGCGGACGGCGCGGTGGGGGGGGTGGGCCGGGGGGGGGGGGGCCGCGGGGGGGGGGGCCGGGGGCCGGGGGGGGGCGGGGGGGGGGGGCGGAGGCGTGTCCTCGCCGAGGATGTCGACGGGGATCGCGAGATCGCCCGCGGGGTCCTTGAACTCGACACCCGTGTTCGAGGGCAGGAGGTTCCACGGCGCGATGTACCAGTGGACGCTGATCGAGAGGAGGCTCGCGACCGCGAGCGCGACCCGGACGCGGCGGCGCGACCAGAACTTCGCGGGACCACTGCGTTTTGTCGCCTCGACGCCCTCGTCGCCCTCGTCAGCGCGGCGCGGGCGAGCATGGGGCGCGGTCGGGGCGATGAGGTCCGCGCCTCGCGTCGGGTCACCGCGCCAGACGGGCGGGCCGTCGGGGTCGTTCCCGTCCTCCGGGTGTGGTTGCTTACCCACGCGTCCGACCCATCACGCCCACACCCTAAGACGGAGCGGGACGCGAAACCATGGAATTTCCGGGCTCTGCCCGCGTCGAAAGCCCGGCACGACCGTGGCAGTACGACGCCTCCGCGTGCCTCTCTCTTCCTGCAAAAAACTCGCTGAATCTCGCGGCTTCTGGCATACCAAGCGGTCAGTTAGGTGTGAGGAGCGACCGTTGCGTGCGGCTGAGCCGCCCGCCCATCGCTCCGGATCCCGAGAGCCCATGCGGAAACGGCCCATTGTCGCGCTTCTCCTCCTCGCCTCTGCCCTCGGCGGCGGCGTGGCGGCGTGCGGCGAAAAGAAGGCGGGCGAGGGGCCGGCGAAGACTCCGAAGACCACGACGGCGAGCCCCGCCGGCTCGAGCTCGACCACGACGACCGCGGCGGACACGCCGCACGACGCGGGCGTGGCCGAGAAGCCCTACGACGGCCCGTACATCGGTGCGCTCTACGGCCAGACGCCGATCATGAGCGACATGGACTGGCCGAAGAAGGACGACGAGGGCAAGAAGGAGAAGGGCGCGGTCCGCATCGGCTACATCCGGCAGGGCCAGAAGGTCCCGGTCAATGCCGAGCCGCATCCGAAGAGCAACTGCAAGGAGGGCTGGTACGAGCTCATTCAAGGCGGCTTCGTCTGTGCGAAGTACGCGTCGCTCGACCTGAACCACCCGAAGATCAGGCTCGCGCCGCACCAGCCCGACATGACGACGCCGCTCCCGTATCAGTACGGGTACAACGTCGCGAACGGCACGCCGCTCTACCGCAACTACCCGTCGCGCGAGGAGCGCCTGAAGCTCGAGCCATGGCTCGCGCCGAAGCCGAAGGTCGAGAAGCGGAAGAAGAAGGAAGAGGACGAGACCGCGTCGTACGGCGACGAGCAGCTCGACGCAGGCGCGCTGCCGCTGCAGCTCGCGAGCTCGACCTCCACCGTCACCGCCTCGACGACCGATCCGTTCGGCCTCGGCAGCGAGGAGCTCGACGCTTCGACGCCGTGGTACCTCCGCAACTACGACGGCGGCAAGGTGACGGGCATCACCCTCGACGAGCTCAAGGGCGAAGGCCCGATGGCGCGCCGCATGGTGAAGGGCTTCTTCGTCGGCCTCGACAAGACCGAGACCAACAACGGCGCGAAGTACTGGCGCACGACGGCGAACCTCTATGCGCCTTACGAGCGCATCTACCAGCACAACTCGGCGAGCAAGTACCACGGCGTCTGGCTCGACGACGAGCGCGCCGAGGCGAAGGCGACGGCCGAGGTCGTGAAGAAGGCCTACGAGGGCACCGACGCGGGCGCTCCGCCGGCGCCGAGCACGACGACGAAGATCGCGACGCCCGACCTCTGCAAGCCGGGCTCGAAGAGCCAGGTCGCGATCGTCACGTTCTACAGGGCGAAGAAGTACAACCTATCGTCGAGCCGCAAGGCGGTCACGACGGGCGATCCGCTCTCGCGCCACAGCGTCCTCAAGCTGACGGGCGACTCCGTCAGCGTGAACGGCGCGGAGTACTCGGAGACGGACGAGGGCTGGTGGCTCAAGCGTGCGGACGCGGTCATCACGAACCCGGGCCCGCCGCCGAAGGACCTCGGCAAGGACGAGAAGTGGATCGACGTGAACCTCAAGGCGCAGTCGATGGTCGCCTACGAGGGCGACAAGCCGGTCTTCGCGACCGCGGTCTCGACGGGCCGCGAGGACAAGGAAGACAAGGAGAAGGATCACAAGACGCCGACCGGCACCTTCCGGATCCGCGAGAAGCACATCGCGGCCACGATGGACGGTGACGTGGCGTCGGACGGCCCGTACTCGATCGAGGACGTGCCGTGGATCATGTACTTCAACGGCAGCTACGCGCTCCACGGCGCGTTCTGGCACAACAACTTCGGCCGCCAGCAGAGCCACGGCTGCGTGAACCTCGCGCCCATCGACGCGAAGGCGATGTTCGGCTGGACCGAGCCGCGCGTCCCCGAGGGCTGGCACGGCGTGATGTCGACGCCCGAGAAGCAGGGCACGCGCGTCGTCGTGCACGAGTAGCCGCGGATCAGCGCGTCACGGCCGCTCCCTCGAGGAAGGTCGCCGGCGAGACCTCGGCGCCCGCGGTGAAGAGGGGCGTCGAGCGGACGTCCGCGGCGACGCAGGTGCTCCCGTCGGCGGTGTCGAGCCGGAGGAAGGCTCGCTCGAGCTTCACGGCGTCGAAGAGCCTCACGGTGGGGTCGCAGGGCTCGCCCTCTTCGGTGCGCACGTACTTCGTCGTCCTGCACCAGCGCGGGCCGAGGTACGCGTTCTGCGTGCAGGCCGCGTCCGCGAAGTAGCTCGTGCGCTTCGCGGTATGAACGGGCAAGCAGCGGACCCTTCCATCGGCCGATTTCGCGAACGAGCATTCGTCGCCGATCGCGGAGTCGGTCACGCTGGCGCCGCGCAGGCCGAGGCGCACGCCGCGCGCCTCGACGAGCGGGAGCGGCGGAAAGGCGGTCGGCGGCAGCCGATCGCCGGCGGCGCGGACCTCGGACGCAGGGTCGGCGGAGTTGTTCGAGCAGCTCCCTTCCGTGTCGCCCTTGTGATGGAGCCCGGTCGGTCCCTTCGGCCCGGCCGCGTAGTACGCGGTGCGAGGCGGCTGGCACTCGAGGTCGCGCGCCGCGTCGATGGGGAGCTCCTCGCGACCCGTGGTCGGATCGCAGAGGCTGTCGCAGGACCACTTCCGATCCGGGATGAGCGCGTGAGTCTCGCACGCATCATCGACGTAGTTGTTCGGGTCGCGCGCGAACGGGGTCTCCGGCAGGCAGCGCTCGGAGCCATCCTCTGCTCGCCCCGCGCGGCAAGGCTGGTTGCGCGCGACGTCGAAGTACACGCCCGTCGGCGCCTGCGAGCCGTCCTCGCCGCCGAGGTAGAAGGCGTGGAGTCCGGACGACACGGTCACGTCGATGACCCTCGTGAACGCGGCCAGCTCGCTCGCGGGGAGAGGATCGCCCTCCTCGAGGTAGTCGAGCTCGGCGGAGGAGGGGGCCGCGCGACAGCCGCTGAAGGTGCGCTCGTAGTGCTGCGTCGCCGTCGATGGCGGCCCGATGCGGAGGACGTCGTTCTGAGGGGTATTCGGGTCCGTGTCCGGCTTCGCGAGCCCTGGCTCGACGAAGCGCCCGGCGTCGTGGCAGGTCGATTTCGGCAGCACGATGAGCGGGCCGCTGCTGCAGTCCGGCGACGAGAGCTGCGCGGAGACGTTGATCGAGCCCGCGGCGGGATCGCCGGGGAGGACGTCGCGCGGGACGCAGCGGCGCGCGCCATCGCTCGCGATCCCCGGCCGGCACATCAGCCCGAGCTTGGCGTCGAAGAAGCCGTCGAGGACGAAGAGGCCGTCGGCTTGCCAGCCGCGCGCCTGGAGACGCGAGCCGCTCCGCACGAGGTTCGACGGGGGCCCATCATCGTCGCTCGAGGAGCAGGCGACGACGGCGGTGACGAGGACGATCAGGGAACCGAGCCAGCGCACCACGCGAGTCTACGTCAGCGCGGCGCGATCCACACGCCCGCGTCCTTGCCCGACTCGGTCCACACCACGTTCGTCGGGCTCGCGTCCACGGAGTTGATGCCGTCGCGACCGCAGCTGATGACCTTCTCGGAGGCGTCCGCGATCGTGACGGTGCGAATGGCGCTCGAGGCGGCGACGACGATGGCGTCGCCGCCGTTCACGCCGACGCTGAAGCCCGCCTTGACGCGGCTCCGCGCGAGATCGAAAAGGGGAGCCGGGTTCTTTCCGTCGAGATCGCGCCCCTGGATCGCGCTCGCCTGGACGCAGAGCGCGCGAGACCCCGCCACGACGAGGCCGCAGCCCGCCGCGTCGACCGCGAAGGCCTCTTTCGGGGCGACCGGGCCCAGCGGCACGTCCGGCGCGGTCGCCGCGCGATCGACGTGGAACACGCGCGCGTTGTCGCGGACGTACCAGAGCGCATCGCTCGTGACCTGCAGGTTCGTCACCACCGCCGCGTCCGTCGCGACGAGCGTCGCGAACGTCAGGTCCTCGGCGCCGAGGTGATAGATGCCCTGCCCGTTCTCCTCGTCTCCCACGAGGAAGAAGCCCTCGTCGTCGGCGGCGAAGATGCGCGTCCCGGCCGCGTTCCACGTCGCCGGTGGCGTCAGGAGCGCGCCGCCGGTGGCGCCGTTCTCGTCCGTCGCGGGGGTCGCGGTGGGGGCCTCGGCGAGCGGGATGAGCCGCAGGACGGCCTCGGGCGTGTCCGCGCCGCCGTTCTCGACGGTGAGGAGGTCCTGACCCTGCACGTACGCGTGCACGAGCGCGCTCGACTCGAACACGGTGACGGGGCCGGTGCCGTCGACGCCGACCTTCATGAGCGCCCCGTTCGTCATGTAGAAGACGCTCGAGCCGACGAGCTGGACCGCGCTCGCGTTCCGGTCCTTCACGAGCTGCTTCGGTGCGGCCACGTCCGCGGGGCACTCGGGGGCGGCCGTCTGGGGCGTCACGCTCGTGGAGGGCGTCGTCGTCTGTGCGCCGCTCTGGGCGTTCGGAGCGATGGCCGACTCGTCGTCCGAGCAACCCACGAGGACCAGGAGCGCGCAGCCGAGGAGGTGCTTGACTGTCATGCCCGCCCTCGCTGCAGCGCTCGTGCCGTCGTGGCCGAAAGCTGCGCTCCCACCGGAATCGCGCGATTTCGTCACCATGTGGTGGATCCGCATGATCGAGCTGGTGTCGCGACCCGGAGACGCGGCCCGTGGTTCGGCCGTGTCGATCAAGGATCGATATCGATCCTTATATTCTGGCAACCGTGCGTGATCACACGAGAGCCATCGTTGGTCCGCCCCATGCTCCTACATCGGGACATGGGAACTAGAGGAGCTTCTTCCGTGGAATATGCAGTGGTCTTGGTCGCCGTCATGATGGGCGGCGGCGGCCTCTTCAAGGCGATGGGCGCGAAGGTCCAGCACAGCGCCCAGAGCGCCAGCGTCGCGCTCGCGGAGGGCGCGCCGTCGAGCGACACGCGCGGGCCGCGGGTCGTCTCGCCCATCCCCACGACGGAGCGGGTCTACGCGCCCAAGCCGCCGAAGGCGTCGCGGTAGGTCAGAAGCTCGGCACGACAAAAGCGAGGAACGCGCCCGTGGCGACGAGGGCGAGACCCGCGCCGAGGCCGATCGTCGAGCCGGTGGCCCACGTCTGCGCGCGCTCGTTCGCGCTCGTGCCTTCCGGCAGGCACGCGTTCGGGTAGGACGGACAATTCGACACCGCCTCACTCCGCGCGCTCAGCGCGAGCGCGCCCGCGACCGCGCCGAACACGACGCCCGCGACGCCGACGCCTCCGACCACGAGCCCCGTGGGACGAGCCCACGTGGACCTCGTCTCCGCGCCGCTGGTGCTCGGAGGACGCTCGGCCACACGCTCCTCCAGGAGCGGGACCGACACGATCGTCTGCGTGCCCTTGACCACCTCGGCCGTGTGCCGCCACGGCCTCTTTCCTGGACCATTCGCGACCAGCGTGTGCGGCCCGGGATCGAGGAGCCGGCGGGTATCACCCTCCTCGGTCGGGATCGTCCGGTCGTCGAGCATCAGCACCACGCCCGCCGCGCGCGCGCCGGGTGCCACACGGATCGTCCAGGCGGGAATGACCGGCACGAGCGCCTCGAAGCGCTCGAGCGCGTGGCGCTCCCAGTCGCTTCGTCCCCGGAGCGCCGCCGCGACCGCGGCTTCCTTGTACGTCGCCGCCGCCGTCGCGAGGCGCCCGCGCTTCTCCTCGCACTCCGCCAGATTGAGCAGCGTCCCCGCCGCCGGATCGAGGCGCTGGCTCTCGGTGAACTTCACGCATGCCTGCTCGAGCGAGCCGGCTTCCATCAGGCGGCGCCCTTCCCGGAAGAGGTCGTCCGCCGTCGGTCCGTCCGCGCGCGCGACGCTCGACACGAGGGCGAGGGCGGCCGCGAGGAGAAGGGTCGTGCTCGTCGTCGTCTTCATCGCTCGTCCGGAGCGCCGGTCAGCGCAGGGGTGGGACGCGTCGCGGGGCGCGGCGGCGGTCGTCGTGGTGGTGGCGGCTTCGCCGTTCCTCGCCGCACGTTCGAGGGCGCGGGCTCCTCCACCGTCGCGATCACGGACGTCGATCCGGCGGGCACGTCGGCCGCGGTCGGCTCCTCGGAGGGCACGGTCGCCGGCACCGGCACCGGCACGGGGTCCGCGGACGCCGCGACCAGCGGCTGCGCGGTGGGCTTCGGCGCGAAGGGCTTCACGACGAGCAACGCCACGAGGGCGGAGAGCCCGAGGAGGAGCCCCGCCGCCACCGCGAGCGAAGAGCCGGGCATCCGCCGTCCCGCGGGCGTGATGTCGTGGCTCAGCGCGAGCGGCGCGTTCGCCGTCGATGCGATCGCCGGCGCGGCGATCGGGCTCGGTCCCGTGTTCGCCTGGGGGAGGGGAAGCGCGATGGGCTCGGGCGCCTGCAGCGCGGCCAGCACCTCGTTCGCGTCCGCGAAGCGCTCGTCCGGGTTCTTGCGCAGACATCGGTCGACCACGCGCTCGAGCACCGGCAAGAGATCGGGCCGTCGCTCGCGGAGCGGCGGCGGATCGCGCATCAGGATCTGCGCGCCGATCTCGTAGGACGTCGCCCCGTCGAACGGCGGCTTTCCGGCCAGCGCCTCGTAGAGCGAGACCCCGACCGCCCAGACGTCCGCGCGCGCGTCGGCCGAGACGGCCGCGCTCATCTGCTCGGGCGACATGTAGCGTGGCGTGCCGAGCACCTGCGACGTCCCGGTGAGCGACTGCTCGACCGAGACGTCCGGATCGATCGGCTTGGCGATCCCGAAGTCGACCACCTTGGCGAGGACCCCGCTTCGCTTCCCCTTCGACGACGTCACCCGTCCCGTGTCCGTCGCGGCCACGAGGAAGATGTTCGACGGCTTGATGTCGCGATGCACGATCCCCTTCGCGTGCGCCTCACCGAGCCCGTCGCAGACCTGCGAGAAGATCTCGAGGACCTCCTCCTGCGGGATCGGCCCGCGCGCGAGCCGCTGCGAGAGGTTCTCGCCGTCGAGGTACTCCATGACGAGGTACGGCATCTCCGCCGTGATCTCGCCGACATCGAGCACGCGCATCACGTGCGCGTTCGAGAGCGCAGCCGCCGCACGTGCCTCGCGGAGGAAGCGCGTGATCGCGGTCGGGTCGTCGTCCGGGCGGAGCACCTTGATCGCGACCGGCTGGAGGAGGGTGAGGTGGGTGGCGCGGAGCACCGCGCCCATCCCGCCGGCGCCGATCAGGCCGTCGATGCGGTACTTGTCGGCGATCAGCTCGCCGCGCTGCGGTACCCAGCTCATCGAGGAAGACGCCATGCCCGCTCCCCCGGAGCGTATCCGGTCACCGACGCCCTCGCGAGAGCAAGGGTGTGGGGTCGTCCGCTTCGATCTCGTCCGCCTCGACGGGTCGCGTCATCCCGGTCGGGCGAGGCGGCGGCGCCAGCTCCCGGCAGGCCTCGAGCCACTGCGCCAGGCACGCAGCTCCGGTCCGCGGGCGCGCCCGCGGATCACGCGCGAGCGCGGCCGCGAAGAACCGCTCGATCCCCTGCGGCCAGGCCTCGCCGCTGCGCTCCGCGAGGCTCGGCGCGTCGTAGGTGGTCTTCAACGCGAGCGTCTGCATCGGGTTGTCGCCGTCGAACGGCAGCTTCCCGACCAGCATCCGGAACGCCACCGTCGCCGCTGCGTACACGTCGCACCGCTCGTCCGCGTTCGCCGAGCCCTCGAGCTGCTCCGGGGCCATGAAGCGAGGCGAGCCGAGCGTGGCCGCCTTCGTCGTGAGGCCGTCTCCGCCGAGGAGCTTGCCGATGCCGAAATCGATGAGCACGGCGCGCCGGCCCCGCTCGTCGTCGGCGAGGAACACGTTCCCCGGCTTGAGATCGCGATGCACGATCCCCGCGTCGTGGACGGCGGCGAGGCCGCGCAGGATCTCCTCCGTGTAGCGCCGAGCCTCCTCGAACGGCAGCGGCCGGCGTCGCGGCAGGGCCCGATCGAGCGGGTCGCCGGTGAGACGCTCCACGACCAGGTAGGGGGTCATCGTCGAGCGGTCGATCCCGTTCGCCCGCAGCGCACACACGAAAGGGCTCTGCACGCGCGCGAGGAGCTCTGCCTCTCGCGCGAAGCGCTTCTCCATCGTCGCGTCGCGATGGAAGTCGTGGAGCATCTTCACCGCCACGACGGCGGCGGTGGCGCGGTCGAACGCCTCCCACACCTCGCCGATCCCACCCTGGCCGAGCCGCCCGAGCAGCTCGTAGCGGCCGTCGAGGACGCGCCCTCGCTCGACGTTCATGCGCTCGGAGCATAGGTCCCTCCCGACCCGAAGTCGAAGGACTCGCGCCCACGCCGGAGCAGCCGCTTGCGACAAAGGTCTGTTGTCGATCCTTATTTTCGCGCCGCCTCGTCTTTTTCGAGGTGAGCCGTGTGGCAGGACGCGTGCTTCAGGAGAGGTCCATGACGTCTCGCTCCCTTCGCGCGTTCGGTCTCGGTCTCGTCCTCGCCCTCGGCGCCGGCTGCGCCGTTCCCGAGGCGCCGGAGGCGCGCGGCGAGGGGACGTCGTCGGTCGCCCGCAAGGCGGCGGCGGCGGAGAGCTACGAGCGCCTCATCGCGGCCGAGAAGGCGAAGGAAGAGACCGACGAGCGGCTCGGTCGTGCGCTCGGTCGGGTCGCGCCGATGCTGACGAGCGACCAGCAGAAGGGCTTCGTTCGGGCGTTCCAGGCCCTCCCCGACGTGAAGGGCGCGCTCGCCGACTACCATACGTCCGCCGCCGCGCTCGATCAGGAGCTCACCCATCTCCTCGAGGCCGAGGAGCTCCTCGACGGTGGGCTCAGCGCGCAGAAGGTCTTCGACGCCTACGTTCATCTCGCGGCCTCGCCGTCGCCCGGCGGCGCGCTCGCGTTCGCGGCGCGGAAGCTGGTCCACGATCCGGCCCTCTCGCGCATCACGGCGAGCGACGCGGACGTGATCGAGAAGGTCCTCATCCCCGCGCTCCCGGGGACGTTCCTCGAGCAGCTGCTCCTCACCGGCTCGAAGGACGAGGCCATCTCCGCGGTGACCACGTTCCTCGCGGGCGCCGGCGGCAAGTGCAAGACGGTCACGGCGTGGCTCGAGACCTACGAGGTCCTCACCGGGCTCCACAATGCGGACGGCGTGCTCGTGGGCGGAAAGAGCGTGGGCCGGGCGCTCAACGCCATCGCGGGCCTCATGGTGATCTGGGACCTCGGCGGTGAGCTCGCCCGCGGCGACGTGGACGCGGCGCTCGCCACCTTCCAGAAGGGCGGCACCACCGCGATCGGCGGCGTGGCGGACGCGACGGCGCTCCTCCGGCGCTTCGTGATCGGGGCGTCCTCGAAGATCGGCCCGCTGGCGGACGGCATCGTTCGCTGGCTCCCGCGCATCGGCGGCGGCCTCGGCCTCGTCGCGAGCCTCTTCAGCCTCGCCGACGACATGACGAAGACGGGCGCCGGCGCCGGGGTACGCGTCGGCGCCGACCTCGTCGCCATCGCCGGCGCGTGCATGGCGCTCGCGGGCGTCGGCCCCGCGCTGCCGGTCGCGCTCCTCGCGGTCGGCCTCCACCTCTTCGCCGACTGGCTCGACGCGCAGCAGAAGGACGAGCAGCTCCGTCGCGACGTCGCGGACTGCCTGCCGAAGAGCGGCGTCAGCGCCGGGATCCTCGACGCGATGATCCACGCGGAGCCGAGCCTCGTGAAGAGCCTGTCCGAGGACATCGAGCTCGGACCGACCCACATCCAGTGGCTCGTGTCCGTCGACCCGCACGCGCTCTCGTCCGAGGGCCATGGCGAGTGGAGCTCGTTCGGGTACGCCGGGCTCGACGCGACGCAGATCGTCTTCTCCCTCGATGCGAACGAGACGTCCTCGCTCCTCCGTGCCGTCGCCGGCTCCGGCGCGGACGCGGGCGCCCGGGTAGAGGAGCTTCTCCTCACGTTCGCGGGCCAGGGGTGGGGCGCCATGCTCTCGAAGTCCGAGGCCCTCGCGTGGCTCGATCGGGATCCGGAGGGCATGTACGTCCCGGACGATCTCATCGCGATGCACCAGTCGGTCGTCCGCGCCGCTCGCAAGTACCTCGAGAAGCGCTGACAGGGGTGAAAGCTCCGATGGACCTGGATATCCTGCAGCCCATGGCACGGCTCGACGCCACGCTTGGGACGGGCCGCAAGATCGACGTCCAGAACGGCGTCCTCCGCGTGGCCGGTCAGCTCGAGGGCATCACGATCGGTGTCGACCCGATCCTCGTCGGACGCAATCCGGCGTGCGGGCTCTGCATCCCCGATCGCCACGTGAGCGCCGCGCACGCCGAGGTCGTGGCGACGCCGAACGGCGTGCGGCTCCGCGATCTCGGCAGCCGGAACGGGACGTGGGTAGGCGGCGTCCGGCTCGTGGAAGCATTCCTCGTCGAATCGACGAACATCGTCTTCGGCGACGTCGAGGCCTCCTTCGAGGTCGGCGACAAGCAGTCGGTGGCGCTGGCCGCATCGCAGCGCTTTCACGAGCTCTACGGCGCGAACGGCGCGATGCGCCTCCTCTTCACGCGCCTCGCCGCGCTCGCCCCGACGGACCTGACCGTCCTCATCGAAGGCGAGACCGGCACCGGCAAGGAGCTCGTCGCGCGCTCGCTCCACGACGCGAGCAAGCGGAAGAAGAAGCCGTTCGTCGTCATCGACTGCGGCTCGCTCACCCCCGGCCTCGCCGAGTCGCTCCTCTTCGGCCACGAGCGCGGCGCGTTCACCGGCGCCATCGGCGCGCGCGTCTCGCCCTTCGTGCAGGCGAACGGCGGCACCGTCTTCCTCGACGAGCTCGGCGAGCTGCCGCTCGACCTCCAGCCGAAGCTCCTCCGCGCGCTCGCGGAGCGACGCGTGAAGCCGGTCGGCGGCGACACGTACATCCCGTTCGACGTCCGCGTCGTGGCGGCGACGCGCCGGGACCTGATCGGGGCGCTGAACGACGGGGGATTTCGCAGCGACCTCTACTTCCGCGTCGCGCAGGCGCGCGTGAACGTCCCGCCCCTCCGCGAGCGGAGCGACGACATCCCCGGGCTCGTCCGCGAGCTCCTCGTCGCGCTCGGAGAGCGGCCCGCGGCCGTGAACCGCGTGCCGCGCGAGTCGATGATGCGGCTGCTCCGTCACGACTGGCCGGGCAACGTGCGTGAGCTCAGGAACGCGGTCACGGCCGCGCATGCGTTCAGCGAGCCGGGCGGGCCGATCGCGGTCGCCGACCACATCACCGACATGCAGGGCGCCGCGGCGGCGAGCGCCGAGACGAGCTACCACGCGGCGAAGCGCCAGGCGCTCGATCGGTTCGAGCGAGGCTTCTTCTCGCTGCTCGTCGCCGAGACGGGCGGGAGCGTGGTCGAGATCGCGCGCCGCTCCGAGCTGCAGCGCGCGCACGTCCGCCGGTATCTGAAGGCGCACGGCCTGCTCTTGCCGCGAAGCGAGCGTCGCCGTCCCTGACCGGGCTGCCTCAGCGGCAGGTCGACTTCACCGCGGTGACGCCGAGGTCCCGGTACTGCGCGCCGGCGCCGTTGCGGCAGATCCCGAGGACGCGATAGTCCCCGGCGGGCGCCTGGAACGTGAAAGGCTTACGCGTGCTCTCGACCTTGGTGTAGCCCGCGACCTTCCAGGTGTCGATGTCCCGGCTCGTCCCGACGAACACGTGGGCGGTCGCGGTCTTCGTGTCGCATCCGCCGGAGTAGCAGGTGTACGAACATCCCTTGTCGAGCGCGAAGAGCGTGATGTTCGCCGTGTCGAGCTTGGTGCCGCTGGGGTACTCGAGCGCGACGCAGCCGGTGACCCCGACCTGGCGTTCGCTGTCGATCGGCTGAACGCCGGCGCCGTGGCAGTCGAGCCCCGTGAAGTCGCCGTTCTGCGCCACTGCGCTGGAGACGTCGCACACCGTCGACACGGCCTTGGGGAGCGGAGGCGCGAAGGTCTGGGGCGTCCCGCAGGGCACGCTACCGTCCCTGGTCCCCGCGTCGCCGCCGTCGTCGGTGTCCGGCGGGACGAAAGGTCCGCCTGCGTCGTCGTCCTCGGTACCGTCGTCATCGTCGCCACCGGCCTCCGGGGCGGCGCTCTCGACGCCGACATCCTTCCCTTTCGCCTTCGCGTCGGCGTCGGGCACGAGCGTCGTCGTGTCCTCGATGCCCGCGACGAGCGCGCATCCGCCCGCGAGGACCATCATCGCGAACGCGAACACCGCGGGCACACGCTTCCCCATGCGTTCTTGATACCGCCCCTCGTGTGCGTGCGCCAGCCGAGATCGGTCCTCATCAAGGATCGATCACGACCCTTAACGCCGGCTCTCGAGCGTCGTCGTGCGGTCGCGGCCGCCGGTCTCGCCGAGGTGGGCCTTCAGCGACTCGGCCATCTCTGCGAGCACGTTCGGGGGCGCCGGCCCCAGCCGGAGCGGGCCGCCCTCGCACTCGACCTCGATGTGATCCTTCACGCGCCGGTAGCTCTGGATCTTGCGCCAGGCACGCGCCGCGCCCGCGAAGGTGACACCGTACGAGTCGATCGCGACGTCGAGCGGCATCGTCGTCGCGATCCCGAGCGCGGCGAGGATCAGCGGCGCGAGCAAGATCGTCGAGCCGATGACGAAGAGCGCCGACGGACGATGCCGCGAGAGCTGGTAGACGGCGCCGAGGACGAAGATGCCGAACGCGAGGGCGTGGAGCATCACGGCCGAGAGCCAGAAGAGGGCTGGGCGCCCGACGCGGAAGAGCGCGCGCTCCGCGGGCTTCACCGCCAGCATCTCCTCCGTGATCGGCCCATGCCGTAGCGACCAGCGCACCATCACCACGAAGGCCGACGCGAGCGCGAGGTTCAGGATGAGGGCAAAGATGCCTCCGCCGTCCGTGGAGAGGAGCGCGTCGAAGAGACCATGGCACGAGGCGGCGAGGAGGAACCATGCCCAGCGCCGGGTCTTCGGCTCGACGAGCTTCGAGCCGAGCGCATAGCCCCAGAGCGCACCGAAGAACATGTGCGCCGGAACGCTCATGAAGCAGCGCGCGATCACGAGCGGCGCGCTCATGCGGCCGATCGCGAAGTAGCGGATGTTCTCCGCCGCCGCGAAGCCGAGCGACGAGATGATGCCGTAGACGATCCCGTCGATCGGCTCGTCGAACTCCGGGCGGCGAATCGCGAACTGCGCCCCGGCGCGCTTGGCGCCTTCCTCCACGCAGCCGACGACGATGGTGAAGACGGCGAACGAGAGCGGGAAGGCGAGGGCCTGTCCCCCGAAGGAGGCGAGGTGTGGATCGAGCCACTTCGACGAGCCCGCCAGCACCTCCTCCGCCGTCGCGGCGGGCAACGTCGATGCGGCGCCCAGCAGGAAGGTCACTGCCACGAGCCACATCGGCTCCGGATGCGCGCGATCGAAGCGACGGATGAAGAGGAGCCACGCGAGCGAGAGAAGGATCGGCACGACGAGACACGCCGTGCTGAGCCAGCGGTTCGGCGGCAGCCCGACCGCGTCGACGCGCCGGAGAGACGGAAGGCGCGCGGTCGCGAGGAGGTTGCGCTCGCGGCGCGCGCGCGCATACGCGCCGGCGCCGCTCCCGAACGGGATGCGGAGGGTGTCGGGCGCCTCGAAGGACGGCGCTCCGAGCGAGACCTTTCCGCGCGCGATCACGGTGTCGGCGGGGGCTTCTGCGATGAGCGCCGCCGCAGGAGAGTCCTTTTGCCCGCGGATCCGCACGGAGGGCTTGCCGTCCCAGCTCACGAGCGCGCCGTCCGAGAGCTCGCCGACGGGGGTGGCGAGCACGACACGCGTGCGCCAGCGCTTCACGCCGAGCCCGTCGTCCGGGGTGGGGATGGCCTCCGCCACGATGCGATGCTCGCGCGCGATGGACCACGTCTCGATCGCGCGAAGGACGGCGCCGCGCGAGCCCTCGTACCACGTCTCGCCGTTCTCGCCGCCCGGGGTGAGGCCGCTCGTCGGGCCCGGCGGCGGCAGGGGTGTGGTCCGGTCGACCTTCAGGATGGTGAGCGCGCCGTTCCACGTGGTGAGCTCGTCCACGCGCGGCGCGAGGCTCTCGTCGACGACGATGTGGACGCGGAGCGGCTTCCCGTCGACGTCTTCCTCGTCGATGTCGGCGGAGATCTGCGCCGCGCCGAGGCGCCCGAGGACGAGCGCGCGGAGGTCCTTGCCGAAGCCCTGCGACAGCTTCGCCTCGCCGAGCACCTCGTAGGTGAGCTGCACGTCGTTCGTGCCCGCGAACGGCGCGTTGCCGTTGATGCGCTGCGGAAAATCGCAGCCCACGAGGAACAGCGTGCAGAGTGCAATGAGCCAGCGCGCCGCCCAGCCCGTCACCGAGCCCGTCACCCTCTTCCCCCACCGACTCATTTCGACCGCGGATAGCTCCCGAAGACCTTGACGAAGTCCGTGCTCTTCTTCGCCGCCTTCAGCGCGTTCGCGAGCGCGGGGTCGGCGCGGTGACCTTCCACGTCGACGAGGAACACGTAGTGCCAGGGCCTGGTGCGATTGGGGCGCGACTCGATCCGCGTGAGGTTGACCTCGGAGTCCTCCAGGACGGAGAGCACGCGGCGGAGGGCGCCCTTCTGGTCCGCCACGCCGAAGGCGATCGTCGTGCGGTCCTTTCCGGTCGGGGGCGCGTCCTCTTTTCCGAGCACCACGAAGCGCGTCGCGTTCTCCGAGCGATCCTGGATGTTGGCGCGCGCGATGGGCACGCCGTGGATCTCGGCGGCGAGGTCGGCGGCGATGGCGCCGGCGCGGTCGTCGGCCTTCGCCTCGCGCGCGGCGGCGGCGGTGGACGTGGTCTGCACGACGGTCGCGCGCGGCAGGTGCTTGCTGATCCAGTTGCGGCACTGCCCGAGCGCCTGCGGGTGCGAGTAGAGCGTGGTGATGCGCGAGAGCGACGTCGATTGCGAGAGGAGGCAGTGCGCGATGGGCAGCACGTACTCCTGGCGGATCATGAGGTCGCCCTCGAGCAGCGCGTCCGACGTCATGCTGACGGCGCCCTCGGTGGAGTTCTCGAACGGGACGACGCCGTACGTGGTGTCACCCGAGGACGTGGCCTCGAACACGGCCTCGATGGTGGCAGACTCGCGGTACTGCGCCTGGAGCCCGAAGAGCCGCCGCGCCGCGAGCTGCGAGAACGTCCCCTCGGGCCCGAGGTACGCGACACGGAGGGGCTTCTCGAGGGAGAGGCACGCGCTCATGACCTCGCGGAAGACGGCGCGAATGGCGTCGGGCGGGAAGCTCTTGCCGCCCTTGGCGACGAGCCGCTCGAGGACGCGGCGCTCGCGCTCGGGGTCGTGGAAGACGGGCACGCGAGCGGCTCGTTTCACGCCCGCGATGTCGCGCGCGACGCCGGCGCGCTCCGCGAGGAGGGAGAGGATGCGGTCGTCGAGGCTGTCGATCTTCTGGCGCTGCTCGTCGAGGCCGGGAATAGCGCGGGCGGTGCCGGGGTTCGTGCCAGCCGTGCCACCGCTGCCGCGCTTGCCCTTTCGGTTCGCTACTTTGCGCTTCACGCCCGCATCGTCGCATGACTACGATGCGCGAGCGATGCCGGAAGCCACTACCCTTTACTCCGTCACTGGTGTGGTCGTGGTCGGCCTCGTCGCGTGGGTCGCGATGGTCCTGAAGCAGGCGAAGGAGCCGTGGTCGCGCCCGGCTCTGGAGGAGCCCGCGGAGGAGCACGACGCGCCCGAGGCGAAGAAGGACGAGGCCATCGAGGCCGCGGCCGCCTCGACCACCGACGGCGCGCCCAAGCTCGACGCGGACGATACGGCGCGCGCGACCCCCGTCGCGCTGAGCGAAGGCCGGCAGAAGGCCGAGCCGGCGGTCGAAGAGAAGTCCGAGCCCGCGTCGGACGAGAAGAAGGACGACGAGAAGAAGTCCGAGGCCTGAGCCTCGCGCCGCCTGGTCGACCCCGTCAGGCGTCGACGTCGAGGTCGAGCTTCGACATCTTCACGACGCCACGGAGGACGTAGTCGAGGTACGTCTCGTGGCCCTGTTGCCAGAGCACGAAGGGGGCGCGGTCCGGGACGCCGAGGAGCTCGATCGGGCCCATGACCGGGAGCTCGTGGAGCGTCACGATCGGCGGCACCGCGGACTCTTCTTCGAAGCGCGCGATCTCGAAGTCGTCGAACGACTGGATCGCTCCCCGATGACGCTCGAGGTCGAGCTGCGCGAGCGGCAGGAGCTCCCAGCCCGCATCGACGAGCACGGGGAAGATCTCGTCCTCCGCCGCCTCGTCGAAGGGGAGGGCCGCGTCGTCGGCCTTCACGTCGATCTTCGCCAGATGCTCGCGGAGCCTCGCGCGCGCGGGCTCCGCGTCTGCGTCCGCGCCCCAGAAGGCGGCCAGGACCGCGCCGAGCTCGGCCTCCGTCGCCTTGCGCCAGAGGCGCTCGTCCTTCGAGCCGAGATCGATCGCGCCCGCCGCGCCGAGGACGCGCTTCGCCCAGGCGCCTGCGTCGTCGCCGAGGCCGGCCGCATCGACGGCAAACGCGTGCACGAGATGCAGGCGGCTCGCCACGTAGCGATGTTGCCCGAGCGCGCGGACGAACCTCAGAAGCTCTTCGCCCGTTCTCGGGCCCAGATCGAAGCCGAACATGATGGGTCTACACGTTGAAGAAAGCGCGGATGCCTTTCAAGATCTGATCGCGCTCGCGCTCTTCGGCCGCCTTCTGCTGCTGCTCGTCGAGGCCGTCGCGAGCGGCGAGGAGCTGGGCCCGGCGCTCCGCGAGCTTCTCCGAGAGCGCCTTGGCGATCTCGGGGCGCTGCTGGAGCACCTGCTCGAAGGTCGCCTTGTCGAGGCGGTAGCAGTCGACGTCGGTCAGCGCCACCACGTCGTTCGCGCGCGGCGCGCCCGTCATGAGGCCCATCTCTCCGAAGACGTCCGGCGAGACGAGCTTCTTCACCTTCACCGCCTTCTCCGGCGCTGGGCCTGGACCGTCGGGGTCCACGTTGATGCGAATCTCCACCTCACCCGCCGTCAAGAGATAGAGCCAGTGCGCCACCGCGCCCTGCCGCGTGCAGATCTCGCCTGCGGTGTAGATGACGTGGCTCAGGCCGTCGGCGAGGGTGCTGATCTCGTCGTCGGTGAGGGAGCGGAAGAGGGGGACGCTCCGCAGCGCTCGCACCCCCTCCTCGTGATGGCGTGCCAGCTGCGCGCTGCGGTGCGCCTCGTCCTCCATGTAGACGAAGCGCTTGTGGGTCGGCACCGCGAGCGGGATCCCCGCGCGCCCGAGGGCGGTGTAGACGCGTGCGCGCACGCGCGAGTTCGTCGGATCGTCGGCCGCGAGGTCTGTCAGCCAGTAGCGGACCGCGTACGCCGCGTAGCCCTCGCCGCCGCGCTGGTTCGTGAAGTCCATGCAGACGCAGTTCGGCGGGGGATCCGTGGCGACGCCCGCGATGCTCGCGCCGGCGAGCGCCTGCGTGACGGTATCGATGACGCGCGTCGGCGAGTGGCGGAAGTCGACGTTGAACCACACCCACATTCGCTGCGGGACGGCGTGGCCGTCGCGCTTCCCGAGGATGGTGATGGCGCTGCCGAGGAGCTGCGAGTTCGGCACGATCATCGTCGACCAGTCGCGCGTCTCGATCACGGTATGACGCCAGCGGATCGAGCGTATGCGGCCCTGCTTGCCGTTCTCGAGCTGCACCCATTCTCCCTCGTGGATCGAGCCGTCGAGCTGGAGCGCGACGCCGCCGAGGATGTTCCCGAGCGTCGCCTGGAGCGACAGCGCGAGGACGGCGCTCACCACCGCGGAGGCGGCGACGGCGTTGCTCGGGTTCATGCCGCGCGAGGTCAGGACGCCGATCGTCGCCGCGATGTAGCCCATGCCCACGAGCAGATCGCTCGCGATCATCGGCAGGAGGATCCCGGTCGCGGGCAAGAGGACGGAGAAGACGAGCGTCGCCCCGATGTTCACGAGCGTGAACGCCTTCAGCAGCTCGCTGCCGACGATGAAGCGCGCCGACCACGTCGTCTCACCCGTGGCCTGGAGCGCGTGAACGGCCGCGAGGGCGACGAGATGGAGCAGGAAGAGAATGACGATGCGCCGGAGCTGCGTTCGCTGCTGCGGTCGGTACCGATTCACGAGCCCCGCGACGATCACGATCGCCGTGAAGAGCCCTCCCGCCCAGATCGCGTCGTCGCGCAACGATCAGCCTGCGAAGGCCTCTTCGATGAGGCGCTTCTGCTCGAGGTCGTGGCTCGCCTTGCTGCCGGTGGCCGGGCTCGCGGCGGCGGGGCGAGAGACGCACGAGAAGGGGAGGCGGGTGCCGATGGTCTTCTCGAGGTTCGCGTTGAGGAAGTACCACGCGCCCATGTTGCGCGGCTCTTCCTGGACCCAAACGAGGCGCGTGCCGTCCTTGAAGGCGGAGAGCGCGTTCGTGATCTCCGCGTTGAGCGGATACAGCTGCTCGAGGCGCACGATGGCGACGTCCTCGCGACCGAGCATCTTCCGGGCGTCGAAGAGGTCGTAGTAGACCTTGCCGGTGCAGAGGAGGACCTTCTTCACCTTCGAGGCGTCGACGCTCGGATCGGCGATCACGCGCTGGAAGCGGCCGTTCACGAGGTCGTCCGTGGTCGACACCGCCTCCTTGTGACGGAGGAGGCTCTTCGGCGAGAAGATGACGAGCGGCTTGCGCCAGGGACGGACCACCTGACGGCGGAGGCAGTGGAAGAGCTGCGCGGGCGTCGTCAGGTTGCAGACCTGGATGTTGTCCGAGGCGGCGAGCTGCATGAAGCGCTCGATGCGGGCGCTCGAGTGCTCGGGGCCCTGGCCCTCGTAGCCGTGCGGGAGGAGCAGCGTGAGCCCCGAGAGGCGCATCCACTTGTCTTCGCCCGACGCGATGAACTGGTCGATGATGACCTGCGCGCCGTTCGCGAAGTCGCCGAACTGGGCCTCCCAGATCACGAGCGAGTCGGGCTTGTCGAGGCTGTAGCCGTACTCGAAGCCGAGGACGCCCGCCTCGGAGAGGGGAGAGTCGTGGACCTCGAACTTGCCGTTGCCGAGGTTCGACAGCGGCGTGTAGCGCTCGCCGCTGACCGCATCGAAGAGCGTCGCGTGGCGATGGGTGAACGTGCCGCGGCGCGCGTCCTGGCCGGTGATGCGGACGCTCTTGCCCTCCGCGACGAGCGTGGCGAAGGCCATCGCCTCGCCGGTTCCCCAGTCGAAGGGCTGGTTGCTCGCGATCTTGTCGCGGCGCTCGTCGATGACCTTCTTCACCTTCGCGTTGGCGTTGAAGTCGGCCGGGAGATGCGTGAGCTTCGTGGCGAGGTCGACGAGGATCTCCTTCGAGACCTTGGTCGGGACCTCCTCGACGTTCTTGTCCGCGCCGCCCACGTACGGCGACCACACGCCGCCCATCGCTTTCGGGGGCTTGAGGAAGTCGCCCTTCTTCTCTTCTTCGAGCGCGAGGGCCAGCGCCGCCTGGCGGTCCGCCTTGAGCTGGTCGCCCTGCGCCTGCGTGATCTGGTTCGATTCGACGAGCTTCTTGACGTAGACCTCGCGGACCGTCGGCTTCTTGTCGATCAGCTTGTACATGACGGGCTGCGTGAAGCGCGGCTCGTCGCCCTCGTTGTGGCCGTACTTGCGGTAGCAAAGCATGTCGATGACGACGTCCTTGCCGAACTTCTGCCGGAACTCGATCGCGAGGCGCGTCGTCTGGATGACCGCCTCCGGGTCCTCTCCGTTCACGTGGAAGACGGGGACCTTCATCATGCGCGTGATGTCGGTGCAGTAGCGCGTGGAGCGCGAGTCCTGCGGGAGCGTCGTGAAGCCGATCTGGTTGTTCACGACGAGGTGGACGGTGCCGCCCGTCGCGTAGCCCTCGAGGCCGGCGAGGTTCAGCGTCTCCGGGATGATCCCCTGACCCATGAACGCGGCGTCGCCGTGGATGAGGAGGGGCATGACGTTGAGGCGCTTGCGACGATCCTGCTTCGCGCGGACGCGGCCCTCGACGACGGCGTTGACGAACTCGAGGTGGCTCGGGTTGAACGCGAGGGTGAGGTGGACCATCTTGCCCGAGGCGGTCGGGCGGTCCATCGACTCGCCGAGGTGGTACTTCACGTCGCCGCGCCCGAGGTTGCGCTCCGGGTTCGAGTCGCGGAAGGCGGCGAAGATCTCGCGGACGTTCTTGTTGAGGATGTTCGCGAGGACGTTCAGGCGCCCGCGGTGGGCCATGCCGATGACGATCTCCTCGCAGCCGCTCGTGCCGGCGTACTCGATGAGGAGGTCGAGCATCGCGATCATGCTCTCCGCGCCTTCGCAGGAGAAGCGCTTCGCGCCGACGAAGTTCTTGTGCACGAACTGCTCGAAGATCTCGGCGTCCGTGAGGTGCTTCAGGATGCGCACGCACTCCGCGTTGTCGAGCGCGGCCTTGTTGCGCGTCGACTCCATCGCGTTCTGCAGCCACTCGCGCGCCTCGGGCTCCTCGACGTGCGTGTACTCTACACCGATCGAGCGGCAGTAGGTCTCGCTGAGGTGAGCGATGATCTGGCGGAGCGTGGCGCGGGCGGGCATGCCGCCGATGCCGACAGTGGGGAACTCGACGTCGTGGTCGGCCTCCGTGAGCTCGAAGTTCTTGAGGTCGAGCTCGGGCGCCGCGTCCGACGGCTGGCGCAGCGGGTCGATGCGCGCGAAGAGGTGACCGCGGACGCGGTACGCGTTGACGAGCTGCTGGACGCGCGAAGCCATGACGGCGGCGGCGTAGCGGTCTTCACGGGCCACGACCGCCGCGGCCACCGCGTTCATGGGGCCGTTCGTGGGAGCGCCGTTGCCGTTCGTGTACGACGCCTTGGCGGCGGAGCCGTTGGTCGAGCCGTTGGCCACGGCCTGCGCGCCGACCGGGGCGCCGCTCTTCAGCGAATCGAAATACTTCCGCCAGTGCTCTTCGACGGAGCCAGGAGCCTGGAGGTACTGCGCGTGCAGGTCCTCGACAAAACCTGCGTTGATGCCGAAATCGTCGAACTGCATGGAGGATGCGTCCTTTACCACAAGGATCGGGGGATACTGAGTCCTAGGGGCGTCTTTCCAGCGAGGAAAGCCTACCGCCCCTTCTGCGTGAGCCAGGCCGTGAGGTCTGCGTTGGAGTCGAGCGCGACCAGGACCGCGTCCACCGTGATCGCCGACACCACCGTGCCGGCCGGCGCGACATGGACGCCGTTCCCGTCGCGCCAGAGGACGACGCGCACCGCTTGCGTCGTGACCACGCCTGGATCGTGGGGCTCGACCGCGTTCCGCGAGGTATTCGCGGGGGCCGCGGCGGCCGGGCTCTTCTGCGGCTTCGGGAACGCCTGGACGGTCGATTTGAAGTCGGGCGTGGCGAGCGCGACGGCGGTCTTCCGCCCGTCGCCGCTGGGGGGCGGGAAGGGGAGATTGTTGAGCTCGTCGCCGGTGAGGTTCTGGGTCGCCATCGCGTCCCACTCGTCGGTCGTCTTGTCCTCGTCGCCGCCGCCCGCGAGCGCGGCTGCCGCCTTCTTCTTGATGATGTCGTTGACGTTGCCGACGAAGGTCGGGTCGTTGCTCCCGAGCTCGGGCCGGCTCCGGCGCATCATCGGGGTCTCGGAGGTGTCGCCCACCGGATCGGGCGAGGTGTCCGGCGCGGCGATGGCCGCGCGCGCCTCCGCTTCGAGGTTCACCTTCGATTTCCGGGCGCTCTTCTTCTTGTCGTCGAACGGCTCGGGCTTCGGCGCGGCGGGCTTCGGCGGAGGGACCGACTTCGTGTTCGTGCCGAGCGGCTTGCCCGTCGTCGCGGGCTTGGTCGTCATCGCCGGCGGCGGGCGCGAGGCGCTCGACGGCAGCGGCGCCGGTGGACGGCTCGGCGTCGTGACCTGCTTCGTGACCGACGCGGCGGCCGCCTTGGGCGCGGCCGGCGCGGCCTTCGGCGGCGGCGGACGCTGCGAGGGCTTCGGCGCGGGCGGCGGAGGCGGCGGCGCGGGCTCGTCGTCGGCGAGCTCGCTGTCGTCGATGTGGATCGAGGCGCGGCTCTGCCCGCGCTTGGTGAGGAGCTGCGCGAGGTCGGCGGCCGCCTTGGACAGCTCCATGAAGCGCGCGTCGTTCTCCGCGTCGGCGGCCGCTTCTGCGGCGCGTCGCACCCATTTCACGCCTTCGGAGTGGTCGCCGCGCGCCCACATCGCTTCGGCGGTCGAGAGCGCCCAGGAGACGTCCTCCGGATCCTCCGGCTTGGGCTCCGGAACCTGCGGCAAAAGGAGCTCGTCACTCATCGGGATTCGGCCCGAATCGTAAACCGTTTGTCGCTCTAACGCAGGAAAAGCGCGAGAAGGCCGCCCGCGATGACGGCAAACGCCGCGACCGCGACCCCGGCCACGATCCAGACGACCTGCGAGCTTTGCTTTCGGGCCTGGGGGATCGGGAAGGGAAGACCGCCGGTCGCCACGAGCGACTGGGAGCTCCGCACCGATGGCGTCGAGGGCGTCGCGGGGACGTGGGAGGGGACATGGGACGGGACGTGGGACGGCGGCGCGGGCGTCGCGCTCATCGAGACGGCGGGCCGGGCCATCGCCACGGTCGCGTTCTTTTCGAGACCTCCGCTCGTCGCCTGCACCCGGATCGGCATGGGCGTCGTCCCCGGGATGCCGGCGATCCGTTCCTGAGATGCGCTCGGCGGCAATCCGCCCGGCGTCGTCTGCATCTTCACCGTGCCGATGGCCTTGCGGTCCGGGGTCCGCGTGGGCATGAGCGCGGGATCGACGGGGGCCCCGACGTGCTTCTCCGTCTTGTCCACGTAGCCCGTCTCGCGGAGCGTCGGGAGCGGCGCGGTGGTCTCGGCGCGATACTCCTGCACCTCGGGCAGCGCCGCCTTCAGCGCGTTCGCGACCTCCTCCATCGTCGCGTAGCGGCCCTCCTTGTCGAAGGAGAGCATCTTCATGATGATGCGGCTCAGGCCGGGCGAAACCTGCCGGGAGATCTGGTCGGGCGGCGTGATCTCGACGACCAGCGGCCCGCCGGCGTACTCGCCGGTGAGGAGCTCGTATGCGGTCAGGCCGAACGCGAACTGATCGCTGCGTCCGTCCGGCGGGAGGCCCTCGAGCTGCTCCGGCGCCATGTAACGCGGTGTGCCGAGGACCTGTCCGAACTTGGTCTGGAAGCTCTGCGGGCTCCGGGTGCTCGTGACCTCGGCGGGCTTCGCGAGGCCGAAATCCAGCACTTTCACCGCACCCTCGTCCGACACCATGATGTTCGCGGGCTTGATGTCGCGGTGGACGATGCCGACCTTGTGGGCCGCGTGAAGCGCGCGGGCGGCGTCGATGAGCCAGTTCGTCTTGGTCTCGGCGCTCAGCTTCTTGTTCTGCGAATGCCGGCGAAACGACTCGCCGGTGACGAGCTCCATCGCGATGAAGTGAACCCCCTCCGCCTCGCCGAGCTCGTAGATCGCGACGGAATTCGGGTGGTTCAGCGACGCAGCGGCCTGGGCCTCGCGCATGAGGCGCGCGACCCCGGCGTTGCCGGTCTCGAAGCT
The DNA here is from genome assembly GCA_046351255.1 of Labilithrix sp. Classification (GTDB taxonomy): domain Bacteria; phylum Myxococcota_A; class Polyangia; order Polyangiales; family Polyangiaceae; genus Labilithrix. The sequence continues at coordinate 380,420 of JAXLYU010000011.1, read as the reverse complement.
CTGGTCCTTGTCCGCGCGGAGGACCTTGAGGGCGACGGGACGGCGCAGACGCGTGTCGACCGCGTGATAGACCTCGCCCATCCCGCCTCGCCCGACCAAGCGGACGATCTCATAGCGCTCGAGCATCGAGCCCGCTTCGAGACCCACCGCTGGCGACCCTACCAGGGTGGCTTTCCGCCTGCTACTCGCCTAGAAGGCTTTGGCGATGTCCACGTCGTCACAACCCTTCGGGGGAGAGACCTCCACCTCGTCGGCCGGGACCGCTGCTTCCGGTACGTCCGGGAAAGAGCTGTCCCCCGAGCTATCCCTGAAGATCCACGACCTGATGCTCAAGGGGCGCGTCCTCGAGGAGCGTCTGATCACGATGTACCGCCAGGGAGACGGCTATTTCTGGATCGGCGGCCCCGGCGAGGAGGCGTTCAACGTCCCGCTCGGGCTGCTGGTCGACAAGGGTACCGGTCTCCAGCACGACTATCTGCACCTCCATTACCGCTCGAGCGCCACGCTGCTCGCGCTCGGTGCAGATCCGGTGGACTACCTCCGGCAGATGAAGAACACGGCGACGGACCCGTACTCGCGCGGCCGCAACTTCGTCGGTCACTCGACCGCGCGGAAGTGGAACGTCGCGCCCATCTCGTCGCCGATCGAGGTGCAGTATTCGATCGCGCCGGGCACCGCGATGGCGCAGCGCGCGGTCGGCTCGAAGGGCATCACGATCGTCCAGGGTGGCGACGCGGGCACGGCGGAAGGCGACTTCGCGACCTGCCTCGTCTGGTCCTCGCGCAAGGGCTCCGAGCTCCCCATCCTCATCATCGTGACGAACAACCAGTACGGCATCTCGACGCCGTACGAGGGCCAGCACGGTGAGTCGCGCGTCGCGGATCGCGGCAAGGCCTTCGGCATGCAGACGGCGACGATCGACGGCAACGACGTCGAGACCGCGTATGCGGGCCTCAAGAAGGCGATGGACTACGTGCGCACGGAGCGGAAGCCGTACCTGCTCGAGGCGATGGTCTCGCGCCTGAACGGCCACTCCAGCGCGAGCGGCGCGAACTTCGTCAAGGAAGAGACGGACTGTCTCGCGCAGTGGGAGAAGAAGCTCGAGGAGCGGAAGCTCCGCACGCGCACGGAGATGGACGAGATGCGTGCGAAGTACACGGCCGAGCTCCTCGAGGCGTCGAAGCGCGTCCGCGAAGAGCCGCAGCCGTCGGGCGATTCGATCTGGGATTACGTGTTCGCGACCAAGAACCACGTCGCGGGAGAGTCCTGACATGGCAACCATGGTCCAAGCGATCCGCATGGCGCTCCACGTCGGTGAGACGCGCCTTGGCGTGACGGATATCTTCGGCGAGGACGTCGGCCCGCCGCTCGGCGGCGTCTTCACCGCCACGCAGGGGCTCAAGACGACCTGGAACAGCCCGCTCGACGAGCGCGGCATCGTCGGCATGGCGATCGGCCTCGCGCTCGCGGGCCGCAAGCCCGTCGCCGAGATCCAGTTCTGCGACTACGCGTTCAACACGATCGACCTCCTGAAGATCGCGGGCAACACGTACTGGTCGAGCGCGGGCGACTGGAACGTGCCGATGGTGCTGATGACGCCCGTCGGCGCCGGTATCCGCGGCTCGATCTACCACTCGCACTCGTTCGACGCGCAGGCGACCCGCATTCCGGGCTGGAAGATCGTGATGCCGAGCAACCCGCGCGACGCGTACGGCTTGCTCCTCTCCGCCATCGTCGATCCGAACCCGGTCATGTTCCTCAAGCCGAAGGCGCTCCTCCGCGCGAAGGCGAAGCCGGGCGAGGAGATCCCAGGCGAGCCCAGCGACGACAAGGTGCTGTCGAAGATGATCGACGCGCCCCTCGGCGACCGCTCGAAGTGGAGCCCCTCGTTTCCGCCCGTCGAGGACCTCTTCATCCCGATCGGCGAGGCCCGCATCGCGCGCCTCGGCGACGCCGTCACCGTGCTCACCTACGGCCGCAACGTGCCGATGGCGCTCGCGGCGGCGGACGAGCTCGCGAAGGAAGAGGGCATCCAGGTGGAGGTCGTCGACCTCCGCAGCCTCCACCCGTACGACTGGCCGCGCATCAAGGCGAGCGTGCAGAAGACGCACCGCGTGCTCTGCCTCAACGAGGACACCGAGATCACGAACTTCGGCGAGCACCTCCTCCGCCGCGTGGTCGAGGAGCTCTTCTACGACCTCTGGGCCGCGCCGAGGCTCCTCGCGGGCGAGCACGTCCCTGGCATCGGCCTCGCGGACAACCTCGAGCACGCCTCCGTCCCGTCGAAGGATCGCGTGAAGCAGGCGCTCAAGGACCTCGCGAAGCAGCAGCCCTGAAGGTGCTCGTGTGATCGCCGAAGGCGGCTGTCATTGCGGGAAGGTGCGGTTTCGGGTCGAGTTCGACCTGAGCTCGCCCGTGCACGACTGCAACTGCTCCATCTGCACGAAGAAGGGCTTTCTCCACATCATCGTGGCGAAGGGCGCGTTTCTGCTCCTCAGCGATCCGAGCGAGCTCTCGACGTACACGTTCAACACCGGCACCGCGAAGCACACGTTCTGCAAAACGTGTGGAATGCATCCTTTCTACACGCCGCGCTCCCATCCGGACGGCGTCGACGTGAACGCGCGGTGCCTGGACGACTACGACCGGCTCGCCAACGACCTGCGCGTCGAGCGCTTCTTCGGCGATGCGTGGGAGTCCAACGTCGAGTCGATCCGCTGAACGTCGTCGAAGACGGATCGCGGCGTCGAGCTTAGCCCTCCTCGTCCGGAACGCCTCCGCCCATCTTCGCGAGGTCGTCCTGCTTGACCTTCTCCGCGTTGAACTTGAGCGCGCGGTCGCGCATCTGCGTGAGGACCTTGTCCGCCGGCGGGAGGTCGCCCTGGATCCAGCGCAGCGGATTGATGCGGCTCACGACGAAGGAGCGGAGATAGGGCGAGACGAGGCCCTTCTCCTTCAGCTTCTGGATCGCGGCCGACACCGCCGCCTCGAGCTCGAGCGTGAGCTCGGCGAGGCGCTCGTGCTCCTTGATGGCCTCCTTGATCGGCGCGTCGGTGAACTCCTCGACGCGGCGCAGGATCGGGTGATACGCGCCGCCGGCGAAGCGGCCGTTCTTCTCGTAGCAGACGCCGAGCGTCACGAGCGCGGGGTCCTCGAGGTAGAACGAGAAGCCCTTCTCGGAGAGCGAGTCGTCCTCCTCGAGGAGGTTCCGGTAGATGCGGATGACCTCGAGGGAGCGCTCCTTCATGTTGTGCGCCTTCTCGGTGTTCAGCGCGAGGATCTGCCACGCGACCTCGCGCGTCGGCACGACGAGCGCCGTGATCGCCTTCGCGCCGAGGCGGCGCATCGCCTCGAGGCGGTGGCGGCCGTTCGGCGTCCAGAACGCGGCGCCGTCCTCGGTGGCGGGCTTCTTCTTGCTCGGCGCATGCTTGGGCGCGGTGATCGCGACGAGCGGATCGAGGAAGCGCCCCGTCTTCAGGATGACGTCGGCCAGGCGCTTGTGATGCGTATCGCTGAGATCGCGCTGGAAAGGCGTCGGCTCGATCTTTCCGACGGGGAGGACCGCGAGCACGAGCGGGTGGCCGCCGAGCGGATCCTTGTAACGACCCACGACGAGGCCGCCCTCGGACTCGATGATCTTCTCGAGCGGCGCGATCGACGCCTCGCCGGCCTCGAGCGCGCACGACCGCGGGTCGAGGCCCGCGGTGTCCGCCTTCTGCTTCTTCGGCATCCGCTTCGGTGCCGCCCTCGACGCGATCTTCTTCTTCGCCCCTGCCTTCTTCGCCGCTGCCATGAGCGCCGTCTTATCACGGGCTCGAGACGAGGAATGCGCCGGCCGCGCGGGAGGCGGCTTCGATGCCGCGCCCCTCCGCGGCGTTGCGTTTACGCTTCTTTACCCGCCCGAGGGCGCGACCGCCGCAGCGCGACGCGCATCCTTCTACCTGCGAAAGGCGCACTGGAAAGGCGCGAGAGGTAAGCACATGGCTCATTGCGGTGGATTCGGAATTGCGGCGGGGATCATCGGCGCCGTGATGGTGTGGAAGCTCGTGAGGGCGCTCTTCTGGCGGCGCCGGATGATGCACTACGGCCACGGCGGCGACTGCGGCCGGCGTGGACACCTCCGCGGCGGCTGGGGCGGTCCGCCCTGGATGCGCGGCCCGGGAAGTAGCTTCTGGCTCCGCGCCATCTTCTCGAAGCTCGACACGACGCCCGGCCAGGAGCGCGAGATCCGCTCCGCGATCGAGGACTTCCAGCGCGAGGCGCGCGCCGCGAAGGACGGCCTGACGGGCGCGCGCGAGAAGCTCGCTCAGGCCTTCGGCGCGAGCGATCTCGACGAGGCGGCGCTCGTCGAGGCGCGCGCCTCGGCGGAGGACGTGACGGACAAGGTGAAGGACGCCTTCGCCGGCGCGCTCCGCCGCATCCACGCCGTCCTCGATCCGAAGCAGCGCGAGCGGCTCGCGGAGCTCATCGCGAAGGGCCCGCGCTTCCGCAGCTGGGGCGGCCCCTACCGCGACGCGAGCGCCTGAGCGCCGAACGATACCGGGTGCGCCCCCGAGCACGTCTATGCTCCGGGGGCGATGCCGTATCGCGACGAGTCGGAGGCGCTGCGCGCGCGCATCGAGGTGCGGCGGCGGCGCGGAAGAGGCCGCCGCGGCCGTCGCGCGACTGGTACGCTGGCCTGCGTGCGGAGCGTCCTCCTCGTCGTCGTGCTCGCGGTCGGATGCAAGTCCTACGAGGCGGCGGACGCGCCGCAGGACGGCGGGACGCCTCCCGCTGGCGACGCGGGCACGCTCGCCCCTGCGTCAGGGCAGCTCACGATCGGCGACGTCACCGTCACCCCCGCCGCGATCGGCTTCACGCAGGCGAAATGCGGCACGGAGCAGTCGCAGACGATCACGCTGAAGAGCGGTGACGCGGCCCGAGCCATCGACGTCACGATGGAGGCGAGCGACGTGTTCTCGCTCGCGGAGGCGGTAGGCGGGACGATCCACCTCCAGCTCGCGCCGCATCAGGAGACGTCCTTCACCGTGAAGGCGAAGGCCTCCAAGGCGAAGACCGCCTCCACCGACGTGATCATCAAGGTCGCGGGCGAGGTCGAGCACCACCTGGCGGTGTCGCTCGCGACGGTGGGGTCGAACCTCGAGGTCGGCTCGACGATGATCGACTTCGGTGATGTCAGGGCGAACGTCGCGTCGCCCACCCAGACCGTCACCTTCCGGAACGAGGGGACGGAGCCTCTCACGATCCGCGGCTTCGACCCCGCGCCGGTCGCCTTCTCGCTGCCATCGAACCTCGTCGTGCCGGCGGGCGGCAGCGTGGAGGCGACGGTCGCGATGCGCACGGGTCCGGCGGGCGACCCCATCCTGGAGCGGGTGACGCCGGTGGTCGACGGCACCGCCTGCGGCGCGCTCCCGACGCTCGTCCTCGAGGGACGGCGGGTCGACGCCGACGTGACCGTGAGCCCCGCGACGATCGACTTCGGCGACGTGGACTGCGGGGCACAGGCCCCGGCGACGAAGACGATCACGGTCACGAACTACGCGATCACGACCGCGTCGTACTCCTCCACGACGAGCGGCGGTCACTTCCAGGTGTCGCCCTCGAACGGCGTGATCGCCGCGGCCGCGGTGGGGACGCCCACCGTCGCGACGGTCACGGTGGCGCTCGCCGCGGTTGGGACGGTCCCGGGGGTCATCGACGAGACGCTCATGGTGGCGGTCGAGGGAAAGACGGTCCCCGTGGCGCTCCACGCGCGCGTCCGCGGCGCGCTCCTCGAGGTGAGCCAGCCGGCGCTCTCGCTCGCGCGCGTGACCGGTGGAGCGGGGACGGCGAAGGTCACCCTCACGAACAAGGGCAACGTCGACGCGTGCGTGCGGTACGTGCGCTCGAACGACACCTTCGTCTCGGAGGACTACTTGTGCTCGCAGGGAGCGTGCGCCATCGTCGACGACACGGATCAGGTCAACGCCGACGCGTCCACGGACTGGAGCGTACGCTTCTACAACGGCAGCGCCCCCACGACCATCACCGCGACGGTCGTGAAGTGCAGCGCCTTTGGCGGGAGCGCGCTGGCCGCTCCGCTATGCGGCGCGGCGCCGAAGTTGACCATCACCCCGTCGAACTGAGCGCGGTCACTCCGCGTACATGCGGATGCCCGTCGCCGCGGCGAAGGACATGCGGTGCGCCTCGTCCCACTCGGGGTGGCGCACGATGACGTGACCGTCCGAGAGGAGCGTGTGCTTCCAGTTGCGGCGCGGCGTTCCGGGCCGGAGGAGCTTCTCCTCGCAGACCCAGTCTCCGCACTCGCGGAGCCACGCGCCGAGGCCCGTGATGCGCGTCACGCGGCCCTGACCGAGCGCGCGCTTGAAGACGATCCCGCAGTTGTACTTGCGCTCGGTGCTCGCCTTGAACTCGCCCTTCGCGCAGGCGCGGGCCCACTCGCGGAAGAGGTCGATGTCACAGGTGTAGTTCATCTGGTCGACGAGATGCGCGCCGCCCGGGCGGCAGCCGATCTCGCCGAACACGGCCTCGCCCTTCGCCGTGTAGTACCACTCCATGTGCGTGAAGCCGGAGCCCATGTCGAGGGCCTTCAGCACCTTGCGTCCGAGCTCGATGCCGGTCTGCATCTTCTTCGACGTGAGGTCGCGCACGGTGATGATGACCGGGCTGATCCACTCCTGCGTGCGCATCTCGAGCGGCTTCGGGAGATAGGACGCCACGTTCTCGAACGCGGGCGTGCCGTTCACGCAGACCGTGTCGTAGGTGAACTCCTCGCCCGCGACGTACTCCTCGCAGCTCGACTCGGGGATCCCGCGCATCGCCTTGATGGCGGCGTCGAGCTCGGCGTCCGAGGTGACCTTGTACGTGTCGGCGCTGCCCGCGCCGGCGATCGGCTTGAGGATGAGCGGGTAGCCGATCTCCTCGGCTGCCGCGCGCGTCTCCTTCTCGGTCGTCACGCGGCGGGAGCGCGGCACGCGGAGGCCCGCCGCCGCCACGCGCTCCTTCATGAGCTGCTTGTCCCGGAAGCCCTTCACCGTATCGACGCTCATGCCGGGCAGGCCCCAGCGCTCGCGGAGGCGCGCCGCAAGGATGACCAGCGGCTCCCAGTTCGAGAGTACGTTGTCGATCTGCCTGCCGCGGAGCCACGCCGACACGCGCTCGATCACGTCGTCCTCCGCCATGATGCGCGGGACGCGGAGATAGTCCGTCAGATACGGGCGGACCTTCTGCGGAAGCGCCTCGAGCGGCGTGTCCCCGACGCCGTACACGTTCGCGCCGACCTCGGCGAGGCCGCGCGTGTACTCGATCATCTCCGGAGGGTAGACAGGGGACAGAAAGACGACGTTCATGGTCCGGCCGCCGTCCTATCACGGTCGCGCCCAGTGGTGGGTCGCGATCGTGGCTGATATCCTCGGCTTTGTGAGTCGACGGGTGGCTCGCGGTCTCGCTCCGGTCCTCGCGATTTTTGCGTCTGCGTGCGCGGGGCTGGTCGGCCTGTCCGACTACACGATCGAGCCCGAGGCCGCGCCTCCCCAAGCGGACGGCGGGGGCGCCGACGTCCTCGTCCGCCGCGACGGCGGCATGGCCGAGGGCGCGTCTCCCGGAGCGGACGGCGGGCCGCCGCCGCCCTTCGACGAATCGACGTGCGTGCCCATCCCGACCGATGCGAGCGTCGTCGCCCACGCCGTCGACGCGGGGGACATCGTGGTCGACGGCCGGACGACGGACTGGCCCTGCGCCTGGCGCCTCCATTTCGACGGAACCACCGCCGGGGGCGGCGTCAACAAGGAGCTGGCCGTGGCGACGGCCGAGCTCGGGCTCGCCTGGGAGCCGGCGGGCATTCTCTTCATGGCGCGCCTCCATATCCCGGGAGACCATGCCGTCGTCTCCGAGGACAGCATCTTCACGAACGACAGCGCCGAGCTCTACATCGGCCGGGATACGCCGACGACGGGTGCGCTCACCACGACCGACGTCCATCTCATCATCGACTACGCGAACCGCGCCAAGCTCTACGGAGCGGTGAACGGCGACGCGGGCACGGTCGGCATCGTCACCGCCGTCGGTCCGCTCGCGGACGGCTTCACGATGGAGGCCTACGTGCCGTCGTCGGCGATGATGCAGCCAGCGCTGGCCGCGGGCGCCGTCCTGCCGTTCGACGTGCAGGTGAACGAGCGCTGGCCGGCCGGCACGGAGCGGCGCGCGTTCTGGCTCTACCACCAGCCGGCCGCTGGCGGGTTCGGCACCTGTGCCAGCCTCGCGCTGCGCCAGCCCTCGTGCGATTCGACGGCGTGGGGCCGCGTACTCCTCTCTCCGTGAGTTGCTGGTACTCTGCAACGGTGGCCCGCGTCCTCGTCTACGTCCTCGCCTCGAGCGTCATGGCGTGCGCCGCGATCACCGGGCTCGGCGACTACGAGATCGCCCAGGACGCGCCCGCCCCCGTGACGGACGGCGGCGGCGGTGCGGTCACGCTCGAAGGCGGGATCTCGCTCTCCACGACGAGCCTCGCGTTCGGAGAGGCGAGGTGCGGCGAGACGAAGACCTTGCCGATCATGATCACGAATGCGGGCGCGTCCGCGGTCCCGCTCGAGGTCACGCCGCCGCCGGGCGTCGGCATCGAAGGCGCGGCGCCGAGCGTCCCTGCTGGCGGCTCGGTCACGCTCCGCGTGTCCACGACCTCGACGGAGAACGGCACGCTCACCGTGCGCGTCGGATCGCAGAGCCTCGCGGTCGCGTTTTCCTCCACGTTCCACGGTCCGAAGCTGGCGCTCGGGTCGAGCGTCCTCGACTTCGGCGAGCTCCGCCACGACACCGTCTCCCCTCCGCAGTCGCTCGCGCTGACGAACGACGGTGACGAGGACCTCGGCCTGAGCGCGCTCGAGCCGGGCGGTGACTTCGTGCTCGCAGCACCCGTGCGGGTGCCGGCGCACGGCACGGCCAGCGCGAGCATCACGATGACGGCGGGCCCCGCGGGCGACCCCATCACCACGAGCGCGCGGCTCACCGCCGACAAGCCGACGTGCAACGGCTCGCCGAGCGTCGTCCTCAAGGGCCGCCGCAGCCCAACGGACGTCGTCGTCGATCCCACGCGGGTGGAGCTGGTCTGCACGGTGGGCGCGCCGCCGCCGCCGGTGACCGTGAAGAACTACGGCGGCCGGCCGGTGTCGCTCCAGGCGAAGTTCCAGGCCCCGCTCACCGTGAGCCCGACCCCGACGAACCTCGGGCCCGGCTCCCCCGGGAACCCGTCGATGCTGCAGCTCAACTCGTTCATCAACAGCACGCAGGCAGGGGACTACGCCTACGACCTCTCGATCTCCGAGGGCGATCTTCCGCCGCGCACCGTCCGGATCGACATCAAGCTGATCGGGGCCTACCTCCAGATCGACAACGCCGCGGTGCCGCTGAAGCCCGGCGGGAGCGCCGCGAAGCCGGCGACGAACACGGGCAACGTGCCGGTGTGCTTTCACTACGAGGTCAAGAACCCAGGCGGGGCCGATCAGCTCCCTCAGCTCGAGGCTGACGAGCAGTTCGACCCTGGCGTCGGCGGCGACGTCAAGCTGTCGGTGCCCCCCAACTACTCGAAGTCCCTCACGCGGATTCACCTGAACAACGTCGCATGCAAGGGGAAGCCGTCGCCGGCGCCGCTCTGCAACGCCGGCTCCATCGACGACCTCGAGTTCCAGCTCCAGCCCTGATTTTTCGGGCCGCGCCCCAGGTGATTGACGCGCCGCTTTGGTAGGGCCACGGTGCTGCGTCGCCATGCCCCGCAACGTCATTTTCGTCGCGCCGTTCCCGATCGAGACGACCATGCGCTTCGTCCGCGCCACGTCGCAGCTGCCGGACGTCCGCCTCCTCGGCCTCGTTCACACGCCGCCCGACGGCGCGGACGCGCGGCTCTATCACGACGTCGTACGCGTGACGGAGCCGCTCGACGTCCGCGACGTCCTCGAAGGGGTCGAGGTCCTCCGCCGTCGTCACGGCGAGCCCTATCGCATCGTCGGCATCCTCGAGGCGCTGATGGTGCAGATCGCGCAGGCGCGCGTGAAGTACAACGTCCCCGGCACGCGGCCCGAGGTGGCGGAGCTCTTCCGCGACAAGTCCGCGATGAAGAACGCGCTCCGCGCCGCCGGCCTCCCGTGCGCGGCGCACATGCTCGTGACGTCGGAAGACGACGCGAAGAAGTTCGCGGACCGGGTCGGCTTCCCGATGGTCCTCAAGCCGCCGGCAGGCATGGGCGCCAAGGCGACGTTCCGCGTCTCGAACCTCGACGAGTTCGTCCGCGCCGTCCGCGGCATGAACGTGTCGAAGGAGTCGCCCGTCCTCGCCGAGGAGATGCTCCGCGGCCGCGAGCACTCGTTCGAGACCATCACCATCGACGGCAAGCCGGTCACGTGGTCCGTCAGCGACTACCTGCCGACGTGCCTCGAGGTGGTGGAGAACCCCTGGATCCAGTGGGCGTGCATCCTTCCGCGTGAAGAGAACCTGCCCGTCTACCAGGAGGCCCAGAAGATCGGCTTCAAGACCATCGAAGCGCTCGGCCTCGACAACGGCTTCACGCACATGGAGTGGTTCGAGAAGGCGAACGGCGAGCTCGCGATCGGCGAGATCGCGCAGCGTCCGCCGGGCGCGAACATCACGCGTATGACCGGCCTCGCGCACGACATCGATCCGTACCGCGCCTGGGCGCGCGCCGTCGTCGATCACGAGCTCGATGCGCCATGGCACCGCAAGTACGCGGTCGGCTGCGCTTACGTGCGCGGCATGGGCCAGGGCCGCGTCATCGGCGTCTCCGGCATCGGCGAGACCCGCGAGGCGGTCGGCAAGTACGTCGTCGACTACCGATTGCCGCAGATCGGTGCGCCGAAGTCGGACAGCTACGAGGGCGACGGCTACTTCATCGTGCGCCACGAATCGACCGACGGCGTCCGCGCCATGGTGAAGAAGATCATCGAGACGGTGAAGGTCCACTACGCTGGCTGACCCGCCCGGCGAGGGGGTAAGGCGAGGTGCGAGCGAGGTTCGGCGCTTTCAACTCGCGGGTCCGGGTTGCTACTCTGACCACGTGGCGATCCGTCCGCGATTGCTGTTCGTTGGCTTTGCCCTCGGAGGTCTCGTCGCGTGTGCGCGCATCGCGGGCCTCGAGGACTCGGATCCCTCCATCAACGCCACGACGCCCGCTCCCGACGCGGACGGGGGACCCACCGGTCACCCCGTGGGCGACGGATCGATCACGACGGAGGCCGGGGTCACGATCACGCCGACGAGCATCGACTTCCAGCGCTCGGTCTGCGGGACCCAGCAGTCGATCCAGATCAACATCACGAACGCGGGCGAGATGGCGACCACCTTCTCCGTGACGATCCCGCCGAGCGAGACGTTCGCGCTCGAGGGCGCGGACGGCAACGGGACCGTGACCGGTCCGCTCGCCGCTCACGCGATCACGTCCGTCACGCTGAAGGCGAGCAGCAGCAAGCCGGGGATCACGAGCGCCGACGTCTCCGTGGTGGTCGGGACCGAGACGACCACGCTGAACGCGAAGCTCGAGACGCGTGGGGCCGGCATCGTCTTCGATCCCCCCGCGGTCGATTTCGGCAGCATTCGCGAGAACGTCCCGTCGGCGGACACGATGGTCACCGTCCGCAACGACGGCAACGATCCGATCACGATCCAGTCGTTCGGCAACGCCGCGGACTTCGCGACGCCGACGGACGTCACGATCGCCCCGGGGACGAGCACGTCTCAGCCTTTCAAGCTGAGCGGCGGACCGGCGGGAGGGCTCCTCACGGAAGACGCGCTCCCGATCACGTCCGGCGAGCACTGCGGTCCCATCCCCACGCTGTCGCTCAAGGGGCAGCGCGTGAACACGAACGTGCTGGTCTCCACGGCGCAGCTCGAGTTCGGCAGCCCGGTGTGCAACGTCGCGGCGTCGAGCGTGCCGCTGCAGAACGTCGTCATCACGAACTACTCGACGATCGCCGGCGCGAAGTTCACGGTCAAACCGCAGGGTGGCTCGCGCTTCACGTACTCGACGCTCACGGGAAATATCCCGCTCGCCCCGAGCGCCACCAACCCCTCCACCGGCACGGTCCAGATCGGCATCGGCTCGATCGGGGCGACGCCGGAGGACGTCACGGAGAACCTCGTCATCACGACCGAGGGAGCGGAGACCAAGGACTGGCCGGTCAAGCTCCACTTCAAGGTGACGGGCGCGGTCGTGTCGCTCTCCAAGAGCGAGGTCTCTCTCAAGGACTACACCTACACCGACGTGCCGATCTCGAACACGGGCAACGTCACGGTCTGCGTCGACTACTCGAGCGACAACTCCCAGGTCTCCATCTACGAAGGCAACAACGATCACTCCGATCGACTGAATGTGGGCGACAAGAGCCAGCGGCTCACGGTCGCCTTCTTCAACGGGTCGAGCTCGGACAACGACGGGAACGTCACGATCAAGCCGATCTCGTGTGGCCAGGGCCAGCCCGCGGCCGTCGTCTGCAACACGATGCCGAGCCTCACCGTCAAAGGAAGGCCTTGAAGCGTCTTCTCTTCGCCCTCGTGGGCTGCGGTTCCATCCTCGCGTGCGCGAAGATCGCCGGGCTCGAAGACTCCGACCCCGCGACGGAGACGCCGTCGACCCCCGGCAATGCCAGCAGCAGCGGCACGGGCGAGATCAAGACGAAGGAAGGCATCACCATCAAGCCGGCCCAGCTCGGGCTCGCCCCGACTGGGTGCGGCACGCCGGTGACGGGCATGGTCACGGTCATCAACGACAGTGACGACGTCCAGCACTACGAAGCGACCCTGCCGAACAACGACGTCTTCACGGTGAAGGAGAACGGGACGGGCGACATCAAGGCGCACGACACCGCGACCGTCGTGGTGGAGGCCGCCGGCAAGAAGCCGGGCAAGCAGGGCGTCGAGCTCGCCATCAAGACGAAGTCGTCCGTGCAGACGGTGAGCGTGAGCGTGGACGTGCAGGGCGCGTCCCTCACCGCCACGCCGGCGACGGTCGACTTCGGCTTCGTCCGCTCGAATCAGACCTCGCCCAGCATCACGGTGACGTTCACGAACAACGGAAACGTCCCCATCGACGTCCCGGAGCTCGGCGGCGACGAGAGCCGCTCGAACTTCACCCTCCCCGCGCCGTTCCCGGTGCCCGCCAATGGCGGCATGGTCACTCGCGAGTTCACGATGAAGCAGGGCCCCATCGGCGCCGTGACGGCGAACGTGGCGCCGGCCATTCCAGCGGAGAAGCTCTGCGGGGCGGCGCCGCCGGCGCTGGTCCTCAAGGGCGAGCGCGTCGACCGGAAGGTGATCGCCAGCCCGGCGAGCGTCGACTTCGGCTCGGTCGACTGCAACGCCGGCAGCGGCGCGACGACGAAGCCGATCACGATCAGCAACACCGGCGGAGCGGCGAGCTTCACGACGAACGCGCTCCAGCGCTTCAAGGTCACGCCGTCGGAAGGGAGCATTCCCGGGATCTCCGGCGCGACGGCTGGCGTCGCCACCCTCGCGGTCAGCCTCGTCAACGCTGGCGACACGCCGGGACCCGTCGGCGAGAAGCTCACCATCCAGATCACGGGCGAGGAGCCCCACGACTACGACGTCGCGCTCTCGGTGCAGGCGGTCGGGGCGGTGGTCGTGTTCAGCGAGACCGCGTTCACGCTGAGCTCGGGCAACAGTCGATCGATCACCGTGTCGAACTCCGGCAACGCCGAGATCTGCCTCGGCTTCGACAGCACCGACAGTCACTTCTCGGTGGCCGGCCCGTTCTTCCCCGTCGCGAAGGGCTTCAGCGGCTCGCTGAAGGTCGAGTACAGCTCGAGCGACGGCCCGCATTCGACGAAGGTCACGGCGCGACCGGCGATCTTCGGCCTCTGCGATATCGGCGGCGGAAATCCGGTGATGTGCAAGCCGTCGCCCGTCCTCGACGTGACGGGCAACTGAGGCGCCGTCTCAGCGGCCGGGCGCGATGCGCTTGTAGAGCGCCTCGTACGCGGTCACGCGCTCGTCCCACGAGAGGCGCGCGCGCATGCCGTTCTTCATGAGCGCGGTCCAGCGCTTCCGGTCTTCGCCCTCGCCCGAGCCCCAGCTCGAGATCGCGCGGGTGATGGCCCACGAGATGCCGGTCTCGTCGAAGTGCTCGAAGACGAAGCCGTTGCCGCGAGAGCTGCCGTCCCACGGCGCGACGGTGTCGGCGAGGCCGCCCGTCTTGTGGACGATCGGCACCGTGCCGTAGCGGAGCGAGTACATCTGGTTCAAGCCGCACGGCTCGTAGCGCGACGGCATGAGGAACATGTCGGACCCCGCCTCGATCATGTGCGCGAGGTTCTCGCTGAAGCCGCGCTTGTACGCGACCTGCCGCGGGAACTCGTACTTGAGCGCGTTGAAGAACTTCTCGTACTCGGGCTCGCCGGTGCCGAGGACGACGAGCTGCATCGCGCGGTTCGCGAGGATGCGGGGGAGCACCTTCTGCGCGAGGTCGAAGCCCTTCTGCCACGCGAGGCGCGAGACGATGCCGATGACCGGGACGCGCGGGTAGTACTTGAGTCCGGCGTTCTCGACGAGCGCCTTCTTGTTGGCCTCCTTGCCCTCGAGATCGTCGATGGAGTACCGCGCGACGAGCTTCGGATCGGTGGCGGGGTTCCACTCGTGATCGTCGATGCCGTTCAGGATGCCGAAGAGCCACTCGCGGCGCGCGCGCAGGAAGCCGTCGAGTCCCACGCCGTGCTCGGGCGTCTGGATCTCGCGCGCGTAGGTCGGGGAGACGGTCGTGATCGCGTTCGCGTAGGTGATTCCCGTCTGGAGGAAGTTGATGCGGCCCTCGCGCAGCCAGTCCTGGTGGAAGTGGTGCGAGGCGTCGGCGAGGCCCGTGTCGCCGATCTTGTCCGCGCCGAACGTGCCCTGATGACCGATGTTGTGGATGGTCAGCACCGTGCGCGTGGCGTTGAAGAGGCGATCCCACGCGAACATCGTGCGGAGGAGCAGCGGGATGAGCGAGGTCTGCCAGTCGTTCGCGTGGACGATGTCGGGACGGAACTGCAGGCGCTGGCAGATGACGAGGGCGGCCCAGTTGAGGAGAGCGAAGCGGAGGTGCTCGTCGCCGTCCTGGGTGTAGATGCCGGGGCGGTCGTAGAGGCCCGAGCACCGGACGAAGTAGACGGGGACGCTCGACTGGGGGAGCTGGCCTTCGAGGACCGAGAAGACGATCCGGGTGCCGCCGAGGACGACGACCGCCTCCTTCAGGACGGTCTTGACCTCGACCGGGCCCTTCTCGCGAACTCGAGCGTAGAAGGGCATCACGATGCGGACGTCGTGGCCCTTGGCGCCGAGCGCGCGGGGGAGGGCCGCGCCGACATCGCCGAGGCCGCCGGTCTTTGCAAAAGGGGCCACCTCGGCCGAAACGAAGAGAACGTTCACGGGGGCACCCTACTACGGCTCGGGATCGCACGGGACCATGGAAATTGCTCGATCTTCCTGATAGTTTCGGCGCCGTGGACGTCATCTTCGTCGAGCCGTGTTTTCCCGCCAATCAGCGCGAGTTCGTGCGCGCCCTCCACGCCGTCGGCGCCCGTGTCATCGGCATCGGCGAGCGTCCGAAGTCGTCGTTGAACGACGACCTGCGGCATCAGCTCACGCACTACGAGCAGATCCAGAACGTCACCGACGCGGGGGCGCTCGAGCACATCGTCCGGAAGCTGCAGTCGCACCCCGGCACGAACATCCAGCGCCTCGAGGCGGTGGTCGAGGCCCACGTGATGGCGGCGGCGAAGGTCCGCGAGGCCTGCGGGATCCCGGGCATCAGCGTCGAGACCACCTTCCTCTGCCGCGACAAGCCCTCGATGAAGGAGGCGCTACGAAAGGCCGGCGTGCCGTGCGCGCAGTCGATCGGCTCCTCGGATCCGAAGGAGATCAAGGACTTCGCCGAGCGGGTGGGGTTCCCCATCATCGTGAAGCCGCGCGACGCCGCCGGCGCCTCCGGCACGTACAAGTGCAACAACGCGGGCGAGCTCAACGACGCGCTCATCGCCTGCCACGTCGACAAGGGCCGCTCCGTCGCCATCGAGGAGTTCATCGAGGGCCACGAGGGCTTCTACGACACCATCACGATCGACGGGAAGGTGCAGCACGACTTCGTCTCGCACTACTACCCGAACGTCCTCGAGGCGATGCGCACGCGGTGGATCAGCCCGCAGTTCATCGCCACGAACCGCATCGATCAGCCCGGCTACCAGCAGCTGCGCGAGATGGGCCAGAAGGTCATCGAGGCGCTCAACATCACGACGTCGGCCACGCACATGGAGTGGTTCGCCGGGCCCAAGGGCCTGAAGTTCAGCGAGATCGGGTGCCGTCCGCCGGGCGTGCGCGCGTGGGACCTCTACGCCGCCGCGAACGAGTTCGACATCTACCGCGAGTGGGCGATGGCGATCGTCCACGGCCGCAAGTCGCAGCGTCTCTCGCGTCGCTTCGCGGCCGGCATCATCGCGCTCCGTCCCGACCGCGATGGCCACATCTCGCATTACGAGAACAAGGAGGCCATCTACCAGAAGTTCGGCGGCCTCATCATCGACGGGCACTTTCCGCCCCCGGGCTCGCCCACGGGTGGGGTCGACGCCGGCTACATGGCGAACGCCTGGCTCCGCGTGAAGCACCCCGACTACGACACGCTTCGCTCGATGCTGAACCTCGTCGGCGAGAACCTGAAGGTTCGCGCTACCGCGTGACGAACGACAAGGCGAATAGATGATCTCCGGACACGCGCGCGCCATCGTCTTGCTGGGCGCGCAACGATTCGACCCCACGCTCGGCGAGGCGGTCGCAGAGCTCAAAGTCGAGGGGAAGATCGCGACCATCACCGCAGGGTGGCAGGAGCGCGAAGAGGAAGACGACGATCTCCGCGAGCACCTCGGCGGGCGCACCATCAACCTCCGCCTCCACGCGCGCGCGGAGGAGGTGTTCCGCGACGACGAGGAGCTCAAGGAGGCGCATCGCGAGATGCAGACCATCCTGCGCCACCGGCAGGACTTCTATCGCATCCGCATGGAGCACGCGCTCGACGCGCAGCACGTCATCGAGAACCGCAAGGCGCCGCCGGACATCCTGGACGACGAGGCCCGCGCCTCGATCCAGGCGATCCGCGACATCGACCGCATGCACCTCGAGCGCTGCGTGCGCGACCGCGAGGAGTTCGATGCGCGGATGCGGCCCCTCAGCCGGCCCTCGATCACGAAGCACATCGCCGAGATCGAGACGATCATGAAGGACTGCGACGCGCTCGCGATCGCGGGCGGTCACGTCGCCTCGCTCCTGAACCGCCTCCGTCTGTTCGACATTCGCCGCCTGGCGAAGGGCAAGACCATCTTCGCGTGGTGCGCGGGCGCCATGGCGATCACCGAGCGCATCGTGATCTTCCACGACTCGCCGCCGCACGGGCAGGGCGGGGCGGAGGTCCTCGACGAGGGGCTCGGGATGGCCGGCGACGTCGTCGTGCTGCCGCAGCCCGAGCTCCGCCTCAAGCTCGAGGACCGCGAGCGCATCAAGACGATGGCGCGACGCTTCGCGCCGGCGACGTGCCTCGCCATGCCCGCGCGCTCGCGCGTGACCTGGCGCAAGCGCGGACCGGACAATCCGCACGGCGTCATCTCCCTGCGCGACGACGGCATGCACACGCGCTTCGAAGTCTCGGAGTCGGGGGTCTTCCAACACCGCGGAGTCCTCGGCACATGAGCAATACGCCGTCCACGGCGCCGGCCACTCCGGGCAGCGTGATCCCGAAGCTGGCGATCCAGGCGCTCATCGATTCGAAGCCGACCAAGGAAAAGATCGACAAGTTCCTCGAGGGCCGGCAGGCGCCGATCGTCGAGGGCCGGAGCTGCACCTTCATCTGGCGCGGCGAGGCGAAGGCGGTGAACCTCCGCCACTGGATCTTCGGCCTCGAGACCGCGAACGCGCTCCAGCAGGTCCCGAAGACGGACCTCTGGTACCTCACCCTCGAGATCCCCGAGAACTCGCGCGTCGAATACAAGTTCGAGCTCATCATCGACGTGAAGGGGCAGGAGGGGCGCAAGTGGGTCGAGGACCCGCTGAACCCGAACCGCGCGCGCGATCCGTTCGGCGCGAACTCCGTCCTCCAGAGCGACGGCTACCAGTTCCCCGACTGGGCGAAGTACGACTCCACCTCGCGTCCGGGCCTGCTCGAGCCCTTCCAGTTCCACTCGAAGGCGTTCGGCACGCTGCGGAGCGGGAAGATCTATCTGCCCGCGCGCTTCCGGAAGACGCGGCTCTATCCGCTCCTCGTCGTCCATGACGGCACCGACTACATCAACTTCACGTCGATGAAGAACGTGCTCGACAACCTCATCGAGCGCCTCGAGATCCCCGACATGATCGTCGCGTTCACGGACTCGCCGGACCGGCTCCGCGAGTACGCGAACGACGAGCGGCACGCGAAGTTCCTCACCGAGGAGCTCCTCGTGGACCTCACCTCGCGACTGCCGATCATCGATCGGCCACAGGCGCGTTGTCTGATGGGCGCCTCGTTCGGCGCGGTCGCGTCGCTCACGACGGCGGCGCGCTACCCGGGCGTCTGGGGACGTCTGCTCCTCCAGTCGGGCTCGTTCGCCTTCACCGATATCGGCAAATCGAATCGCCGAGGTCCCCTGTTCGACCGCATCGTCGAGTTCATGAACGAGCTGCGCGCGGAGCCGAAGGCGATCAGCGAGCGCATCTTCATGAGCTGCGGCGTCTACGAGTCACTGATCTACGAGAATCGCTCGCTCATTCCGCTCCTCGACTCCACCGGCATGCAGGTGAAGTTCGTGGAAGCGCGTGACGGTCACAACTGGGAAAATTGGCGGGATCGTTTGCGCGAAGGGCTGAGTTGGCTCTTCCCGGGACCGCTCATGTTCATTTACGAGTAGGGGATAGCGACCATGGCTGAAGTAACGCGTCAAATCGGTCTTTCGCTCGGTGCGGACATCTGCTGGCCGCTCTGCTTCGAGGCGATCGTCAAAGAGCTGAATCTCTCGATCCCGATCGACGGCGACACCGTGAAGTTCAATGTCGAGCGCGTGATGATCGAGCCGTTCAACCTGCGGCAGCCGGTCAAATACGACCTCGTCGTCGACCGCTTGACGCACTGGTACCACACCAGTCGCGAGTGGATCAAAAAGGCCATTTTGATGAATGACCTCTACGTGTTCAACAACCCGTGGAGTGTCCAGGCCAACGAGAAGCACACCTCTTACGTCGCGATGATGCGCCTCGGGATGCGCATCCCCGAGACGTGGATGATCCCGCCGAAGACGTACGAGCCGAACCCCGACCTCAAGCTCACGCTCTCTCGCCACGCGAAGCTCTTCGACGTCACGCTCCTCGGCAAGGAGCTCGGCTGGCCGATGTTCATGAAGCCCTACGACGGCGGCGGCTGGCGCGGCGTCACGAAGGTCGACGACGCACAGGCGATGTGGAAGGCCTACGACGAGTCCGGCAAGTCCGTCATGCACGTGCAGGCGGCGGTTCACGACTTCGACAGCTTCGTCCGCTGCATCGGCTTCGGCCCGCAGACGCACTGCGTGCTCTACGACCCCTCGGCGCCGCTCCACGAGCGTTACACGACGAAGACGAACTTCATCTCGAAGGCGGAGGAGGAGCACCTCCGCAAGATCACGCTCACCATCAACTCCTTCTTCGACTGGGAGTTCAACTCCTGCGAGGCGCTCCGCAAGGACGGCGTCTGGTACCCGATCGACTACGCGAATCCCTGCCCGGACTCGCAGGTCACGTCGCTCCACATGCACTTCCCGTGGCTCGTGAAGGCCTATGTGAAGTGGTCGCTCTTCTGCGCCGCCACCAAGCGCAAGATGCGGAAGAACCAGAACTGGGCGCCCTTCATCGAGATCGCGAACCAGGACATTTCGTTCGAGCAGAAGCTCGACAAGTACGCCGCCATCGCGGACGAGCGCTTCGAGACGAAGAAGTTCGAGGAGTTCTGCGCCACGCACCTCAAGAACCTCGACGAGGTCGCCTGGAATTTCTTCGGCACCGACGCCGCGAAGGACGCCGTCCGCCAGAAGGTCACCGCGCTCTTCCCGGCCCACGAGGTGGAGAAGTTCACCGAGCACTTCTGGGACCGCATCCAGGACTGGCGGAGAGCGCAGAAGCAGTCCTAGTTTTGTCGACGCAGGGGCTCCGCCCCTGCACCCCGGCTCGTCGCGGGGGGTCGCGCGTCTGGCTCTGGGAGCGCGTTAGCGTGACTCTAGAAGCAGACAGCCGCCGATCGTCAGCGTCACGACCACGAGCAGCGCGAGCACGATCTCGGCGATGACGATGGAGGGCGGCTTCTTCCCGCTGGGGGCTGCCTTTCCGGTCCTCTTCGGCTTCGACGGCGACATCGGCGCCGCGAGCGGCGGCGGGATCGACGGCGCTTGCTGCTGCACGATGCCAGCACCACCCGAGTCGGTCTGGCCCCACTGCTGATGGCGCGGCGTCGGCGGCCCCATGAACGGCGGGGGCGGCGGCTGTGATGGCGAGTAGAACGGGGGGGGCATCGAGCCGTGATGCGGCGCGGGTGGCGGCATGGATCCGTGGCCCTGCATGTGCGGGCCCGTCTGGAAGAGCCCGGCCGGGGGCGGCGGCGGGATGGATCCCGTCTGCATGTGGGGCTGAGGGGGCGGCAGCGAGACCGGCTTCGGCGGCGGCGGGGCGGGGACCAGCGGCGCGACCGCGGCGAGGAGCTCGCCCGTCATGGCCTGGGTCGTGTGGATGTCGGAGAGGTCGCCGTCCTCCGGCTCGATGGTGGGGAGCTTGCTGGTCCTGACGTCCGCGGGCGGTGGGGGCGCCTTCTTGAGCGCGGGGAACTCGTTCGTGGCGACGGTCGGCCCTTCCATGTCGCCGTCCTCGAAGTCCTGCTCCCACGGCGAGGCCTCGCGCGGCGTCGGCACGCCCTCGGAGATCGGCGGGAGGGAAGGGACCTTCACGCCGTCGCGGGGCGTGGCGGAGGGGCGCGGCGCCTTGCCGGACGCGCGAACGGCCGCGCTGGCCTTGATGTCGATCGGCGAGAAGGGACGCGTCTTCGACGACTCGGGCACCGCCGACTTGAACGCCGACGGCACCGCCTGGTGAAGGGCGTTCTGCATGGCGCGCG
Source organism: Labilithrix sp. (assembly GCA_046351255.1). GTDB lineage: Bacteria > Myxococcota_A > Polyangia > Polyangiales > Polyangiaceae > Labilithrix. The sequence continues at coordinate 359,275 of JAXLYU010000011.1, read as the reverse complement.
CGCTCGGCCAGCGCTGCGTCTTCTGCAGCATGAGCGCCTTGTCGATGACGGCGATGAGCTCGCGCGGGAGCGAAGGCCCGTTCCTCGCGGCCGCGAGGGAGCGGGCCTGCTTCGTCGAGGTCGAGTGGAGCAGCGCCGCGAGGTTCATGTCCGTGTGGACCGCCTCGCCCGTGATGAGCGTGAAGATGGTCGCGCCGACGGCGTAGATGTCGCTCGCGGCGTCGATCGTGCCGCGCATCCCCATCGCTTGCTCGGGCGACATGAAGTCCGGCGTACCGAGGAGGAGGCCGGTCGCGGTCGACTCGCCACCCTTCATCACGCCCTCCTTGATGTGGGCGATGCCGAAGTCGAGGACCTTCACCGTGCCGTCGGGGAGGAGGAAGATGTTCTCGGGCTTGATGTCGCGATGGACGATGTCCTGGTTGTGCGCGGCGACGAGGACGTCGAGGATCTGGTCGCCGATGCGAACCGCCTCCTCGACGGACATCTTTCCCCCCAGCCGCTCGCGCCTCGCCTCGAGGAGCTCGCCCTCCTCGAGCAGCTCCATCACGAGGAAGACGGTGCTGTCGGGGAGCGCCGCGTCCGCGAGCACCTTCACGACGAGCGGATGCCCCACCTTGTTCGCGACGTAGCCCTCACGCAAGAAGCGCCCGCGCGCGTCCTGGTTGCGAGAGAACTCCGGGTGCATGATCTTGACCGCGACCTTCGACGAGGTCTGCAGATCGAAGCCCTTGTAGACGGTCGCCACGCCGCCGCGCGCGATCTTCGCGTCGATCCGCCAGCGATTGTCGAGGACCGAGCCGATCCATCCTGAGGGGCCGCGATCCACGTCTCGCCTAGCGCTTCCCGTCGATGGCGAGGGTGGGGGCGGGCTTGCAGAGCGGGGTCGCCGACGTGGTGCCCGCGCACGGAACCGGCGTGACCGTCAGGACCGCGTTGTGGACCTTCTGGTCGCTGGAGTTGAAGGTGACGTCCACCCCGACGCCGAAGAGGCCGTTCGGGATCGTGTCGTCCGGCTCGACCGTGAACACGGTCTCCGTGCTCGCGAACCCGTACGTCACGCACACCGGCGCGTTGCCGCTATTGATCAGGGTCGCCGTTCGCGTGTCGTTCCGCGGGAAGTGGAGCGAGCCCTGGGCGTAGCCGAGGCTCGCGCCGAAGGACCGCACGTGGACGTTCACGGTCGCGGACGTCGGGTTCGGCGTGGGGGTGCCCGTGAACGTGAGGTTCAGCTTGCCGTTGTAGTCACCCCAGCTCCCCTGGGGCGCCTTTGGCTGGACGGTGATGGTCTTGCGTCCCGGCGTCGCGCCGCTCGCCGCGACGACCGTGCCGGTGGAGTCGAGGATCGCGAAGTGGGTCGTGTCCGTCAGGTCCGACGCGTAGCTGACGGTGTTCGCGCTGTAGTTCGAGATGGTGACGAGCGTGCCGTTCTTGGGGGCGGTCGACGTGCACTCGACGTCGCCGAGCTCCACCGTTCCGGGGCTCACGATGAGGTCGTTCGCGACGCGCTGACCCTTCAGCGAGATCTCGGGCGGCGTGTTGCAAAGGGGCTCCGCGAAGGTGAGGGCGGCGGACTCCGAGACCGGTGTGCCCGCGCTTCCCTGTGTCATCGCGACCTCCACCGTCGTGGAGGTCCCCGGCGCGAGCGCGGTCGCGGGTCCGAAGGTGAAGTTCGTCGATGGGATCTTCGGTCCGAGGTACTTCACCGGCTTCGTCCCGGTGTTGGTGAGGACGAGCGAGATGGGCGCGGACGCGAGGCCTTGCCGGACGAAGCCGAAGTCGGCGACGAGCGTCCCGACCTCGACGCGTGGCCCGTCTGCAGCGGCGCTCAGCGACACCTGCTCGTCGTTGCTCCCGACGCGGACATGGAGCGTGGCCGTCTCGTTCGTGGCTCCGCGCTGGAAGGCGGCCCGCACCGTCAGCGTGCGCGAGCCACGAGGGTCGATGTGACCCACGAGCCCGCCGTCCACGCCGTCGACGACGGAGAAGGTCGTGCCGCTCTGCTCGACGCCGACCTGGAAGTCGACGCCGAGGTCGCTCTCGTTCGTGAGGACGACGTCCCTGGTCTGCGGCGCCGACACCGCGTCGGCGCAGGCGAAGGAGAAGCCGATCTCGCGGGGCGCGACGCTGAACGCGAGGTCGCCCGCCCCCGCGTCACCGGCCCCATCGATCGCGGGGCCGGCGTCGATGCTCGTGCCTGCTTCGGTGGGGCTCGAGCCGTCCGGCGGGCCACCCGCCAGGCCATCGAGGTTGGCACATGCGGCTCCGAGGGCAGCAAGGACGAAAGGGGCGCGTTTCATCCGTGTCCGTACTCCGCTGGAGCTCCGGAGCTGCCATCATTCGAGCCGGGGGAAAGGAGGGCGACCGTGCCCCCCACCGCGCCGAACCCGAGGCTCCACACTTGCGCCTTCAAGCAAGGTCAGGTTAGCCAGAAAACGCCGGAGAACATACGGGTTTGCTTGAAGCCGGAGGGCCGGAACGCTACGACCCGCCGTACCGTTCCCATGTTCGAGAAGACGTCCTGGTATTCGAGTCGTTTGCAGTGCAACACCACGATGGCGCGGTGGGGCTTCTCGGGTCAGCCCGTGCTGGTCTTTCCGACCGCAGGTGGCGACGCGGAGGAGATCGAACGCTTCAAGATGATCTACGTGCTCGAGCCGCTGATCTCGGCGGGGCGCATCAAGATCTACTCGGTCGATAGCGTCGCCGGGCGCGAGTTCTTCTCGAACGAGCACAAGCCCGACCACCGGTTCTGGATCACGAACCAGTTTCACCAGTACATCAAGCACGAGGTCGCGCCGGCGATCCGCCGCGACTGCAAGTCGGACGACATCGGCGTCTGGGCCACCGGCGCCTCGATCGGCGCGTTCCACGCGGTCGCCGTCACGTGCCGCTTCCCGGACATCTTCCACCGCGCGCTCGGCATGAGCGGCAGCTACGAGCTGCTCCGCTTCATCGGTCATCCGCCCGCGACCGACTACTGGCGCGTCTCCTCGCCGCTCCACTTCGTGCCGACCCTGAACGGTCCGCACCTCGACCTCCTTCGCAAGCGCTACATCCACCTCGCGACGGGGGAGGGGAAGTGGGAGAACATCGGCGAGTCCTTCCGCATGGGCCAGACGCTCGGCAAGAAGGGCATCCCGAACTGGGTCGAGTCCTGGGGCAAAGAGTGGGATCATGACTGGGTGACCTGGCGCAAGAAGCTGCCCCAGTACCTCGACGAGTGGACGCAGCCCCAGAAGAAGGCCGAAGCGGCCGAGGCTCGGACCTGAAATGGAAGCTCGCGACGACGAAGCGAAGAAGGACAAGACGTCGGCCGGCGAGCTCGAAGGACCGGATCGCGCGCGCTACGTGCGCGCGCTCCTGAACGACCTGCGCGCGCTCGAGCGCATGATCGACGAGGGGATGTTCGAGGAGGGCGTGTCGATGATCGGCGCGGAACAGGAGATGTTCCTCGTCGACCGTGCGTTCAACCCGTCGCCGACGGCGCTCTCGATCATCGAGAAGGTCAACGACCCGCACTTCACGACCGAGCTCGGGCTCTTCAACCTCGAGATGAACGCGGACCCGCAGCTCCTCAAGGGCAACGGTCTGTCGGCGATGGAGACCCAGCTCACCGAGCTCTACGCCAAGGTGAAGACCGTCGGCGCGGACATGCACGTGAAGCCCGTGCTCGTCGGCATCCTGCCCACGCTGCAGCGCACGGACCTGTCGCTCGACAACATGGTGCCGAACCCGCGCTACCACACGCTGAACAACGTGATGCGGCGCGTGAAGGGCGACAGCTACGACATCGCGATCAAGGGCCTCGACGAGCTCGTCGTGAAGCACGACTCGCTCATGTTCGAGGCGTGCAACGCGTCCTTTCAGGTCCACCTCCAGTGCCTCGAGCCGAAGAAGTTCGGACACTTCTACGACGTCGCGCAGCTCGTGCTCGCGCCCACGATGGCGATCGGCACGAACTCGCCGCTCCTCCTCTCGCAGAGGCTCTGGGCCGAGACGCGCATCACGCTCTTCGAGCAGTCGTGCGACATCCGCACGCGCGATCTCCACTCGCGCGCGGAGGCGGCGCGCGTCGGCTTCGGCAAGGAATGGCAGACGGAGGGCGGCGTGGTCGGTCTCTTCAAGGAGAACGTCACGCGCTATCGCCCGCTCGTCGGCATGAGCGGCGAGGAAGACTCGAGCGGCATCCTCAACCAGGGCGGCATCCCCGAGCTCCGCGCTCTCCGCCTCCACGGCGGCACGGTGTATCGCTGGAACCGCGCGCAGTACGGCATCTCGCCGAACGGCAAGCCGCACCTCCGCATCGAGCTGCGCGTCCTGCCGTCCGGGCCGTCGATCGTGGACGAGGTCGCGAACGCGGCCTTCTGGATCGGCCTCATGCGCGAGCTCACGGAGACGATCGAGAACGTCCCCGCGCGCATGGAGTTCGAGAACGCGCAGGCGAACTTCTACAACGCCGCGCGCGACGGCCTCGCCGCGCGCTTCATGTGGCTCGACGGCGAAGACGTGATCGCACAGCCGTTCATCCTCGACCGGCTCCTGCCGATCGCGGAGAAGGGCCTCCAGCGCGGAGGCGTCGAGCAGTCCGAGATCAACAAGTACCTCGGCATCATCGACAAGCGCGTGCGCACGCTCCACACGGGCACACGGTGGGCGCTCCGGTCGATGCAGGAGATGAAGCCGCGCGGCAATCCGGGCGAGCACATGTCCGCGCTCGTCGCGGCGACGATCGCGCGCCAGGAGACCGGCCGCCCCGTCGCGGAGTGGGAACGCGCCCGCCTGGATGAGCTCCCGGCGCGCCGCACGGGCTGGGAGCGCGTCTCGCAGTACATGCAAACGGATCTCCTCACGGTGCATCCAAGTGATCCCGTGGAGCTCGCCGCCGACATCATGAGCTGGGAGCGCATCCGTCATCTCCCCGTCGAGGACGAGAACGGAAAGTTCCTCGGCGTCGTCACCTCGCGCGCCGTGCTGCGTCATTATGCGCGCAAGATGGGCTTCGCGACGGAGAGCTCGAGCATGCTCCCCCGGAGCGACAGCTCGACCTCGCTGATCGCGCAGATCGTGCATCAACAGAGCGCCGGCGGCGCCGGATCGAGCCCAGGCGGAAGCCAGCCGCCGCCCGGCCTGACCACCGTGGCCGACATCATGCGCTCGGATCTGGTCACGATTCCCCCGGATACGACCACGCTCGACGCGATCAGGCTCATGCGCGGACACCGCATCGGCTGCTTGCCAGTCGTCAAGGATGGACGCATCGTTGCCATGGTGATGGAGGAGGATTTCATGGGCATCGCCGCCGACCTCCTCGAGGAAAAGATTCAGCAGTCATGACTTCTCCTTTGTCTGGTCCCACGCTCATCCACCTCCCGGTCGCCAGCTCGTCGACGGACATGGTCACCTCCATGCTCGACACGACCGCGCGAATGGCAGCGGCGGATTGGACGAACCCCCATCTGACCAAGAGCCCGGACGTGCCCGCGGGGCGCGTGATCGGAAGCATCGTCGGCGAGCACGCGGGCCCGACGCTCATCATCACCTGCGGCATCCACGGCAACGAGCGCGCGGGCGTCCTGGCGGCGAAGCGCGTGCTCGCCACGCTCGAGCGCCGGAAGACGCGCCTCAAGGGCGAGATCATCGCGATCAGCGGCAACCTCGCCGGCATGAGGCTCGGCGTTCGCTATCAGGTGCGTGACCTCAACCGCGTGTGGACCGACGCGCGCGTGGCAGACGTCGAGGAGCGCGCGGCCAAGGGCGCCGCGCTCGACGCGGAGGACGTCGAGCAGCTCGAGATGCTGAAGGAGATCCGAGGCGCGATCGCACGCGCGCGTGGGTCCGTGCACCTCATCGACTGCCACTCCACGAGCGCGCAGGGCTTCCCCTTCATCCTCTTCGGCGACACGATCCGGCAGCGCAAGTTCGCGACCGCGATCCCGCTCCCGATCGTCATGGGCCTCGAGGAGCACCTCGACGGTGTCCTCTCCGCCTACTGGTCGACGCAGGGCGTGATCTCGATGGGCGTCGAAGGCGGCCAGCACGACGATCCGGGCACCATCGACAACCTCGAGGCGGTCATGCTCCTCGGCGCAGAGTCGGCGGGCCTCTTCGGCGCGGGCACCATCATCGAGACGGCGACGGCGCACGCGATGTGCGAGCGCAAGCGCGGGAACCTCCCGCACGTGCTCGAGATCCTCTCCCGCCGCGCGATCACCAAGGACGACGAGTTCGTGATGGAGCCCGGCTTCGCGAACCTCGCCGAGGTCCGCGCCGGTCGCCTCCTCGCGCGCGACAAGAACGGTGAGATCCGCGCGCCGAAGGACGGCTTCATCATCCTGCCGCTGTACCAGGGGCAGGGCGCAGAGGGCTTCTTCTGGGGCCGCGAGATGAGCCCCACGCGGATGCGCCTGTCCGAGGCGCTCCGCACGATGAAGGTCGATCGCTTCCTCCACCTCCTGCCCGGCGTCGAGCGCACGATGCAGAGCAAGGACGGCAAGGGGAAGACGCGGCTGATGGTGAACACCAACATCGCGACCTTCTACCCGCGCGACGTCTTCCACATGCTGGGCTTCCGGCGCATCCGCAATCAGGAAGCCGAGCTCATCGTCGAGCGTCCGCCCGAGCAGTAAGCCGCGGCCCGCGCCGGGCGTCCTGCTCAGCCGTGGAGCGCGAACGCGGCGGACAAGACCCAGAGCAGGTAGATCGCGACGATCGCGGCGAGGGTCACGGGGACCACCGCGCGCGCGACCAGGCCTCCGCCCGAGCCCACGGACGCGCCGACGAGCATCGGCGGGGCCTCGGGCTCGCGATCGAAGGCGCGGTCGAAGGCGGCGCGAGCCTTGGGCAGGGGATCGTGCTCGTTTCGGCGCTGGGGAAGGGCGGCGAGCTGGGCGAGATCGTCGTCCCCGGGTCGGTCGCTCATGCGGTCTCCTTGGCGAGCTTGGCGCTCGAACGTCGAAGGGCGTCCATCGTCGACTGCAGATCGGCGCGCGCGCGGCTGAGGCGCTTTCGCAGCGTGGCGTACTCGAGGTCGAGGATCTTTGCGGCCTCCTCCTGCTCGAAGCCCTCGACCCCGACGAGGAGCAGGACCTCGCGCGACGCGATGGGAAGCTTCTGTAGCGCACGCTCGAGGATCGCGACGTCCTCCGCGCGATCGTGCAGATCGGACGGCGAGTCTGCGGTGCGATCGAGCGCGTCGAAGCCGAGGGTCACGAGCCGGGAGAGGTCGAGCATGGCCCATCTCCGCCAGCTGATGAACGCGTTGCGCGCGACGGTGAAGAGGTAGGGGAGGAGCCGCGTGTCCTCGCGCAGCGACGGGGCGGCCTTCGCCAGCTTGATCCACGTCTCCTGGGCGAGATCCTCGGCGACCTCGCGCCGGCCAGAGAGCCGGAGCAGGAACGAGAACACCCGCTGCTGGTGGAGGGCATAGGCGCGGTCGAACGCGGCCACCCGGCCCGCCCGCAACCCCTCGACCAGCGCGGCCTCGTCCACGCCCCTAGAAACGCACGGCCCGCCGGGCTGTGACAATGATTTGAAGACCTGGGATCACCGTCACAGCCCGGTGGCCGGGCGTAGCTCGAGGCGGGGCGCCGGGGCGCACGCCGAAATCTCGTCACAAGGCGGCGGATGGCGCGTTCCTACGGACATGCTCGCACTCATCCGGAACGGCGGCGTCCCCGCGATGCTGTTCATCCTCCTGACGGGGCTCATCGGCGTGGGGGCGGCGTTCTATTTCGCCATCCGGGCCCGCCGGGCGAGCCTCGGGTTCATCCGGAGCCTCGCGATGGCGACGCTCTTCGGCACGCTGGCCTCGACCTGCGCCGACCTCGGCGCGACCTTGAACGCGGCGAGCCGCGTGCTCGAGAAGGACCCGCACGATCTCGGGACCGCCATTCACTACGTCATCGAGGGCTTCGCGGAGTCGACGAGCCCTGGAATCCTGGGCTTCGGGTGCCTCGCGCTCACCTGGATGCTCGTCGCGGTCGGCCGGCGACGCCTCGATGAGCGCGAGTCCGCGCGCGCGGCTCAATGAATCGTGATGCAGACGCCGACCTCGGGGGTCGCGCCGCTCGACGAGCTCCAGCCCGAAGAGGAGGACGACGAGCTCCAGCCCGAAGAGGAGGACGACGAGCTCCAGCCGGAGGAGGTGGTGGAGCCGCCCCAGCCCGAGGAAGTGGTCGAGCCGCTCGAGCTGCTCCAACCACTGGACGAGCTCGTCGAGCCCCAGTCACCGCTGGACGAGCTCGTCGAGCCGCTCGACGAGGAGGACGAGGTCTGACCGCAATCGGCGCAGGGGACGCCCTTGATGCCGACGTCGCCGCCCCTCACACGTGCGACGCAGACGAGGCCCGCCTTGCACTTGTGCTGCGCGCTGCACTCGTGCCCTTCGTCGGCGAGGCCGCTCTGTACCTCGTTCGTCTCCGGATCGTTCGAGATGGGCTCGGGATCGGCGCCGCTGCACGCGACCGAGCCGAGAGAGAGGGCGACCACCGGGACCAGAAGAGCGAAGAAGAGGCGCATGATGCTTCCTGCTCACGCAAGGGCTCTGCCAGCACCGGCACCGCGAGATTTACGGCATTCATGCGTCTCGCGGCCCACGACTTGGCACATGCTGGCACGCGTTCACGGCGCGTGTGCCACGCTCCGTACCCCACGCGCGTCGCCGGAAACGAGGACGCCCCGCCAGCCGGGAGAGCCGGCGGCGAGGCGTGTGGAGGAGCGCCGTGTTCGTGCGTGCGTTCAGCGCGCGATGCAGATGCCGGTCGGGTTCGGCGCGGGCGCTGGCAGCGGCGCGGGCGCGGGGGCGGGCTGCGGCTCGGGGCGGCCACGCGGATCGGGGGTCGGCGTCGGCTCGGGGCTCGGCTTGCCCTTCACGCTGCCGCTCTTGTCGTCGTCGCGTGCGGGGAGCGGCTCACCCTCGGGCGTGGGCTCGCCATCGCTGCAGTTGTCGCCGTTGCACGGCGCGGGGAGACCCGCGATGCCGATGTTGCCCACCTCGAAGGCGCAGAGGCTCGAGGCGCAGTCGCTGTTCTTCGAGCAGCTCCCACCCTCCTGGACGAGCGGGTTCTGGACGACATGCGTGGACTCGCTGGAGTCGTCACTCGCGCAGGCGATGAGGTGGAGAGACAGGAGCGCGGGGACCACGATGGCGAGGAGAGAGCGCATGATGTCCTCGGCTATCGCAAGGGCCCTGCCAGCGCGACGCAGCCCTTCAGTGACGTCATTTCAGTCACTTGGCCGATGTGTGCCGGCACGAAGTGGCACAACTGGAAGCGTGTGCCGTCATGATGTGCCGCGCGCCGGCGTCACGGAAAGTAGAGGACATCGTCCTCGGAGCGAGCGGCGACCTTCGCGTCGATGATCGCGAGCACCTTGGCGATGCGCTCGCTCACCGTCTTCAGCATGCCTTCGGGGAGGAGAGGTGCGCCTCCGGGGACGGTGCCGAACGCCTTCGCCACATCGAGCGCGCGGAGACGCTTCACGAGCGCGCGCGAGAAGCGCTGCGTGGCCTCGACGCGGGCGACGTTCGCGGCGAGATCCTTCGCAGGTGCGCCCTCCATGAAGGCGGCGTCGTTGTCGATGAAGAGGACGCGCTGTCCGGTCGCATCGAGCCCGACGTTGCCGCCGCTGTAGCGGTCCCAGTTGCCCGTGATGGCGTCGAAGACGACGAGCGTGCTGAGCTGCGCGGCGAGGTTCATCTTGTCGGCAGGAACGCCGCCGTCCTTCGCGCCGAGCCACTCCTTCGACTGCGTCCGCAGCGGCTCCTTCTCGAGCCCCATGAACTGAAGGCCTTCGATCCACGGGATCATCGCGCCGCTGACGCTGCCGTCCTCGTTCGCGATGACCTCGTCGAGCGCGCCCTTCGGCAGGAGGGGCGTGAGCTGCGCGATCGTGTACGTGCGCAGGCACGCCGGCGGGACGTTCGAGATCGAGAGCGCGTCACCGAGCTTCGCCGCCGCGACCTCGCCGCGCCAGCGATCCTTGCCACGCTTCGAGCTCGGCTTCCACGCGAGCTTCTGGCCCGTCTCGAGCTCCAGCTTGAACACGACCGACGTGTGCCCGATGCTCTTCGCGGAGCGAAGGGCCAGCGGCATGATCGCCCCGCAGCCTTCGGTGGCGAGGACGGGGCGCTCCGGCGTCGAAGACGCAGGCGCCGCCGAGGCGGTGGACGAGGACGAAGCGAGCGGCGCGGAGACGGACGTGGCGGGCGCGGCGGCATCGACCAGCGACTCTCTCCGCTCGCAGGCGAGGGGCGAGGTGGCGACGAGGAGCGAGGCCGCGAGCAACGCGACTCGCGAACGTGCGATGCCGCGCAGGCGAGCGTTCACGACCTGGCGCAGCGCTCGAGGAACTGCTTGATCCGTCCGCCGATGAGCTCGGGTTGCTCGATCGGCGCGACGTGGCTGCCGCCCTGGACCATGAGCATCTCCGCGCCCGGGATCCGCTCCACCATCGACTCCGAGAGGGAGGCCGGCGTGAACGTGTCTTTCTCGCCCGCCACCACGAGCACGGGGACGTCGATCTCCGCGAGCCAGTCCTCGGCCGTGTGCTCGCCCGCCGAGCGGAGCATCTTGAGGAACATGGCGAAATCGACGTGCGTCATGTGCTTCAGATACGGGAGCATGTCCTCCCGTCGCACGTGATTCGGATCGACGTCGCGCGCGATGAGGGCCGCCCGCAGCGCCATTTCGGGCGGGATTCGCGACCAGAGCGCCCGCGCGATGTCGGGCTGCTTGTCGACGATATCCATCACCTTCGGGAGGATCATGTCGAGGATGGGCACTCCTCGAAAGGACTGCGTCACCTTCCCGTAGGAGCCGCAGATGAGCACGAGACCCGCGACGTTCTTCGGGTACCGGCGCCACTCCTGGAGCGCGACCTGCGTGCCCATGGAATGGCCGATCACCACGACGCGGCGATCGCCGACGTCGTGGCGCACGGTGTTCAGATCGGCCGCGTGGGCGGCGATGTCGATCCGGTCCTTGTCGACGGGCGCACCGCTGCGTCCGTGGCCGCGATAATGGAAATGCGCGACGTCGCAGACGGACGCGACGTCGTTCCACAAGTACTTCCAGATGAAGCCATCGCACAGAATGCCGTCGCAGAAGACCGCCTGAATCGGCAGCTTCTCCGGACCTTCAGGCGAGACTTGAGCAGGCTTCGTGCGGACGAAAAGGCGTGTGCCGTCCTCCGCCGAAACGGTGTGTTGCTCCTCCAGCGGATCGGGCGGTTCTGGCCGCACCGATGCCGGCGGAGGCAACGACGGAGGACGTGATGCGCTTTCGCTCACTCGTCAGCACTTCGAGGGTGAGTCACGACATCCGCTCGTCTTCACGGTCGCACAGCGACCGCGACGCGAGACCAGTCGCCGGAGCTCAGCCTTCGTCTTCGTCGTCGCCGCCGTCAACCTCGTTGACGCTCGGCAGCTTCTTGATTTCGAGTCGCGAGATCTTCCAGGCGCGCTGGACGACCCACGAGAGGGAGCGGTCAAGACGAGCCGCTTCCTCCTTGATTTCCTGGAGCATCGACTCGGGGAAGTAGAGGCTCTGCTTCCGCTTATCGGTCTTGGAGCTCTCACTGCGCAGGTTGCTGATCGAGTCCTTGTCGTTCGCCAAGACGGCCTCCTGAGGGTCGGGCGCATCAGCACCCTTTCGTCCCGTTGCACGACAATGATCCATGTCTGCGGTTCGTACGTCCACATGTTTTCGCATGAGCGATACGCTGACCCCGTGAAGCTCTTTCGGGTCCTGGTCCCCACGATCGGTGCTTTTGCGGGCGGATTGCTCCTTGGAGGGCTCCGCGCGGAGGCCACTCCGGCCGCACAAAATCCGTACGAAGCCGTCAATCAGCTGGGTCGCGTGCTGGTCCAGGTCGAGAACCAATACGTGGATCCGGCCCCCCGAGAGAAGCTCGTGGAGGGGGCGATCAAGGGCATGGTCGAGGCCCTCGATCCCCACTCGAACTACCTCCCACCCGAGGAGTGGAAGCAGTTCCAGAGCGACACGGAGGGCAAATTCGGCGGCGTCGGAATCGAGGTCGACGGTCGAAACGACAAGCTCATCGTGATCGCGCCCATCGAGGGCTCCCCCGCGCAGCGCGCCGGCATCAAGAGCGGCGATCAGATCGTGGCCATCGACGGTGAGGACATCCTCGGCCAGCCGATGGACAAGGTCGTGAAGCGCATGCGCGGAAGCGCGGGCTCGAGGATCAAGATCACGGTGCTGCGCGAGGTGCGCGGCAAGGCGAGCCAGCGCGAGGAGCAGGAGCTGAAGGCGGAGAACGCGGACGCGGGCGCGGCCGCCGACGCGGCGCCGCCGGAGCGCCAGGGCACCACGCTCACCTTCGAGCTCACGCGCGAGGTGATCCACGTCTCCGCCGTGCTCTACAAGCTCCTCGACGGTAACGTCGGCTACCTGCGCATCAAGCAGTTCCAGGAGCGCACCCATGCGGAGCTCATGACGGCGACCGCGAGGATGCGCTCCGAATCGAAGAGCGGTCAGCTCGCAGGCATCCTCCTCGATCTCCGCTCGAACCCTGGCGGCCTCGTCGACGAAGCGACGGAGATCGCCGACGAGTTCCTCGCCACCGGCGGGATCTATTCGATGCGCCACCGCGGGCAGATCATCGAGGACCTGAAGGCGCGGAGCGGCGGTGCGTTCATCGATCTGCCGTCGGTGTGCCTGGTGAACGAGTGGAGCGCGAGCGCGAGCGAGCTCCTCGTCGGCGCGCTGCAGGACAACAAGCGCACGACGGTCGTCGGCGCGAACACGTTCGGCAAGGGCAGCGTGCAGTCGATCCTCCCGCTGCCCAACGGCGCGGGCCTCAAGCTCACGACCGCGCGCTACTACACGCCGAGCGGCCACGCGATCCAGGCGGACGGCATTCACCCCGATCTCGTCATCGAGCCGGGCACGCGCGCGCCGAACGAGCCGGCGCGCATCGTCCGCGAGCGCGATCTGCCCGGCCACCTGGCGGCGGAGGGGCCGCAGGGCGGAAACGTCCCGTCGCGCGCGCCCTCCGTCGACGCGGGGATCGTCGCCTCCCCCGAGGACGAGGTCATCGGCGCACGCGCTCGCGACATCCCGTTCGACCCCTCGCAGTCGAAGGACGTCGTCCTCCGGGTCGGCTACCAGACCCTCCGCAGCGCGATGAGCCAGCGCACGACGCTCGTGAAGTGAGGCCGCCGGCGCGGCGTGGGGTCAGAACGAATCGTCGCGCAGCACGATCGCCGCGTGCACCAGCGGCATCAGCAGGATGAAGGTGATCGCGACGAGCGCGAAGCTCACCCACGTCCACTCTCCAGGCGTGCCGATGCGCAAGAGCGAGAAGACCATCACGCCGATGCCCATGAAGGCGTGGGTGCGGGACGGCGAGCGCCACATCAGCATGCTCGTCGTTCCGCCGAGGAGCATGCAGCCGGCGGTCAGGACACTCTTCCACGTGAAGGCCACGTCCGCTCGGTAGAACCAGCCGACGAGCGCGAACGACGTGAGGCAGCTGAAGACGAGGAGCGAGATCGACGCGAGAAGCGCCGCACGGCTGGAGACCGGATCGTCCACGCGCCGCTCGAGAGCTTAGCCTCGCACTCGAATCGCGTAGGTGAGCTTGGCGACGCTCTTCAGCACGTTGGGCACGCGCTTGAAGAGGTTGATCGACGGCGGGCGCTTCTCGACGATGCGCACCGGGATCTCGCGGGTCTTCACCGCGCTCCGGTCCGCCCGGATGACGAGCTCGCTCGCGAAGACGTCCTTGTCGACGAGGCATGCACGCACCGTGTCGAGGAGGGCGATGCGGCGGAAGGCCTTGAGGCCGTGCGTGTCGGTGCCGCGGAAGCCGAGCAGGATCTTCAGCATCGACGAGTACGCGATGCTCGCCGCATGGCGGATCGCGGGGCGGTCGTCGCTCGCGCCCGAGACCAGCTTCGAGCCGATGACGAGGTCGGCCTCGCCGCTGTCGAGGATGTCGACGGCGCGGCGGTGGAAGTCGACGTCGCAGAGGTCAATCTCGTCGCAGATGACGATCTCGCCGCGCGAGAGGAGGATGCCCTGCTTGAGCGCCTTGCCGTAGTTCGGCTCGCCCATGCTGATGATCTTCACCGCCCCCTCGGGGCCGGGGTACTTCTCGGCGAGCTCCTGGCCGAGGGCGATCGTGCGATCCTTCGACCCGTTCTCCGCCAGGATGATCTCGTAGGACCAGCCGAGCGGCTTCAGGCGCTCACGGATGTCGACGATCGCGGAGTGGAGGATGCCCTCCTCGTTGTAGATCGGGATGACGATCGAGATCCGCGGGGCTTCCGGCGTGCTCATGCGTAGTCCTTTGACCGATGTCCTCTCGGCCGGTCCTCTCGGCCTGGCGCTCATTACCACGCCCTGGCGCCGAATTGCCGGCTCGATTAGCGTGGCCGCGATGCGAACGAGACTGCGCCAGTCCCTCTGCTCCGTCTTGGCCGTGCTCCTGCTCGTAAGTGCAGGCTGCAACAATGACAAGCCGAAGCAGGAGGAGGTGAAGAAGGAGCCGACTCCCGTGCCCTCGGACCTCGTCTTCAACGACTTTCTGCCCACGACGGGCGGCGGACCGGCGGCCGGCATCCGCGCGCGCGACGCCAGCGTCGAGGGCGGCCTCGCGGACATCCAGGGCGGTCCGGGCGATCAGGACCCGAACGGCGGCGGTCAGGTCGCGGGCAACGGCACGAAGGTCATCGAGCCAGGCGCGGATCCGAAGGCGGTCCGCAAGTACACGTTCGTGATGGGCAAGGTCGACAAGCGCGTCGTCTCCATCAACACGGCGGTGCAGCAGGCGATGGGCGGCCAGCAGGGCCCGGCGCAGGAGATCTCGATGAAGGTCGCGCTCGACCTCACGGTGAAGGCCGTGAAGAAGGAGGGCGCCACGCTCGAGATGAAGCTCACGAAGGTCGACATCCCGGGGGCCCCGCCACAGGTCGCGCCCATGCTCACGCAGCTCGCGGGCATGGCGGGCACCTTCGACGTGACGCCGCAGGGCGACGTGGGCGAGATCGCGCTTCAGGCCTCACCAGCGATGCGCAACGAGCTCGCGCAGACGGTCGTGCAGGCGCTCAGCCAGGCGGTCCAGCTCCTCGTGTGCCCGCTCCCGTCCGACCCCATCGGCGCGGGCGCGAAGTGGGACGTCGCAGGCGCTCCCGGCCAGCCGGATCAGGGCGTGAAGCACTTCGTCGCGAAGGAGCTGACGGCGGATGGCGCCGTGGTCGACACGGACATCGACATCCGCATCCCGCGTCGCATGCAGCAGACCCAGCGAGGCAACGTGTTCCTCGAGGTGCAGGGCAAGGGCAAGTACACCTACAACCTGAAGTGGAACAGCACGGCCCCGCACGTCGAAGGCGGGATGGCGATCAACGAGAAGATCGAGGCCGGCGGCGGCGCCCCGAACCAGCCGAAGCAGGTCGTCACGCAGATCCAGACCGTGAAGCACACGGTCGACTCGGCGAAGTAAGCGCCCGCACGAACCTCGTCGGTCTCGGTCTTCAGAGAGAGGCTCGAGGCTGGGCCCAAAGCTCAGCCTTAGTCACGAGCTGGGCGCAAGCACAGCGAGCGGGCGACCACATGCTTCTGAGCATGTGTATCCCGCGAGCGGGGTGCAGGGGCGAAGCCCCTGCGATGAGGAGCGGGCGACCACATGCTTCTGAGCATGTGTATCCCGCGAGCGGGGTGCAGGGGCGGAGCCCCTGCGATGAGGAGCGGGCGAACGACGCTTCTGAGCGTCGGTATCCCGCGAGCGGGGTGCAGGGGCGGAGCCCCTGCGTTGCAGAGCCCCTGCGTTGGGGACAAGCTGTGCACTACTGCACAAACGTCACGTCCACCGTTGACACGCGCCTTCGGGCGCATGAAAGAAGGTTCATCTAGAGCGGGCGACGTGCGCGATCTCACGCATCGTTTCCCGCTCATGCGGTTGGGGCGAACCCCCACGATGAGAAAGAGAGCATGCGATGGCGGAAGGACTGAACAAGGTCATGTTGCTCGGGAACCTGGGCGCGGACCCCGAGCTGAAGATGACGCAGGGGGGTCAGGCGATCCTGAAGCTGCGCCTCGCGACGACCGAGAGCTACCTCGACAAGAACAACACCCGCCAGGAGCGCACGGAGTGGCACTCCGTGACGATGTGGGGCAAGCGTGGCGAAGCGCTCTCGCGATTCCTGCAGAAGGGTGAGCGCATCTTTGTCGAGGGTCGGATCAGCACGTCGAGCTACGAGAAAGACGGCGAGAAGCGGTATCGCACCGAGATCATCGCGAACAACATCATCCTCGGCGGTCGCGGCAAGGGCGGCGAGGTGAGCGAGGGCGGCGGTGGCGGCGGCGGTTACGAGCGCCGGCCGTCGAATGGCGCCCGCAGCAACAGCGGTGGCGGTGGCGGCGGCGCGTCCCGCTCGAACTCGCCCGAGCCGCCCCCGGCGGAAGATTTCGGCGACTACCCGGGCGGCGACGACGACATTCCGTTCTGAGCCGCGCGACCGCGCAGATCGGACGACCGCGTGAGACGCGAGCGGGCGAGCGACGCTTTCGAGCCGTCCATCGCCCGCGCGTTTCGGCGCCAGCCATGAGGAGTGAGGAGCTCGCGAGAGACTATTTCGTAGCGATTCCGCGGTCGCGCTTGCGTTGGAGACCGGGCCTGGACTAAAGATTCGCGCCCTTCCTCCAAACGGCCCACTCCCGGGCGCGAGGACGAGGAAAGCGTTCGAGGTTCCCATGCGTGAAGGCATTCATCCCGAGTATCCGCCCGCGACCGTCAACTGCGCGTGCGGCAACACCTTCGTGACGCGATCGACGCGCGGCGACTTCCAGGTCGACGTCTGCGCCGCTTGCCACCCCTTCTACACGGGCACCCAGAAGCTCATCGACGCGGCGGGCCGCGTTGACCGCTTCAACAAGCGCTACGGCGACGCGAAGAAGGTCGACGCGAAGGCCGCCGGCGCCGCGGCACAGGAGAAGGCCCTGAAGGAAGCCGCCGCCGCCAAGGCCGAGCGCGAGGCCAAGAAGGCCGCCGAGCCGCCGAAGCCGAAGAAGGAAAAGAAGGCGGAGGCCCCCGCGGCCGAAGCCGCCGCCGCCGCTGCCGCTCCCGCCGCCGAAGGTGGCGAGACGCCCGCGAGCTGACCCCACCCGAGGTTCGTCCTCACCTGACGCTCCGCCCGGCTCGCCGCGGCGGAGCGTTTTCGTTGTACGTGAGCGCCAAGTTCGTTGTACGCGGTCGGTCCGGCGCGAAGGTGAGCGCGAGGAAGCGATCGAGCGCGAAGCCCAGACGCACCCCCGACGTTGCCAGGCCGGCCTACGCCCGAGAGCCCGGGTCGGATCGGCGGCAGCTCGAGCGAAAGGCCCAGGAAAATAAGCGCTTCGTGCGGTTGGCTCCCGGGCGCTTCGTGCGTAAAGTGTACCTTCGATGTCCGACGCCGCTCCGAATGGCTCGCCCGCTCGTCCGTATATTGGAGGGCAGGCCGTCCTCGAAGGCGTGATGATGCGCGCCCCATCGTCGTTCGCCATCGTCGTGCGCCGCCGCGATGGGTCGCTGCACGTGCGCGAGCGCGCGATGACCGCCGACGAAGAGCGGAAGGGCATCGCCAAGCTCCCGCTGGCGCGCGGCATCGCGTCGCTCGTCGAGTCGCTGCGCCTCGGGT
The DNA here is from genome assembly GCA_046351255.1 of Labilithrix sp. Lineage (GTDB taxonomy): Bacteria > Myxococcota_A > Polyangia > Polyangiales > Polyangiaceae > Labilithrix. The sequence continues at coordinate 341,631 of JAXLYU010000011.1, read as the reverse complement.
CCGAGTCGCTCAAGTTCTCCGCCGAGCAGATGGAGCGCGACATGGAAGCGGAGGAGGCCGAGGAGAAGGCCAAGGCCGCAACGGACAAGCCCAAGGGCGCCGCCGCGAAGGCCGCGTCGAAGGTCAGCTCCACGATGTTGAGCGTCCTCCGCTCCATCGGCTACACGCTCTTCCTGCTCACCACCACCGACGCCGACGCGACCCGCGCGACCGACGACGAGCTCGCCAAGGACGCGAAGGCCGAGGACGACTACCGCACCAACGCGAAGCCGTCCGTCGCGCCGCCGAAGGCCGAGGAGAAGCGCAGCCGCGCGCCGATGACGTTCATGGTCGTCCTCATGGTCGTCTTCATGATCGCGCTGCCGCAGGCGGCGGCCGCGGGCGTCAACAAGGCGCTGCACCTCGACTTCGACGTGCAGTCGCCGCAGTTCCAGGCGCTCACGGGCGCGTTCAAGCTCACGATCGTCGTCGGCTACCTGCTGCTCATTCGCAACGTGTTCACCGAGATCCGCCGCGTGTTCCAGTACCACGGCGCCGAGCACAAGACGATCACCACCTACGAGCACAACGAGGCGCTCACGGTCGAGAACGCGCGCAAGCACACGACGCTGCACCCGCGCTGCGGGACCACGTTCCTCGTCATGGTCGCCCTCGTGTCGATCCTCGTGTTCACCGCCGTCGGCGGGTTCCTGCCGAAGATCTCCACCGGCAACGCGGCCGCGGACAACGCGATCTTCTTCCTCGAGAAGCTCCCGTTCCTTCCGCTCATCGCCGCCGTCACGTTCGAGATCCAGCGCGTGTTCGCGAAGTACTGCACGACCGGCCCGCTCCGCGTGCTGCTCTACCCCGGCTTCCTCTGCCAGAAGATCACCACCATCGAGCCCGACGACGAGCAGCTCGAGGTCGCGCTCGCCTCGCTTCGCGTCACGCTCTTCCGCGAGACCGGCGAGGACAAGAAGGCCGGCGGCGACGTCCGTTATGCGAGCTTCGACTCGCTCATGACCTCGCCGCAGCTCCGCCGCGCGGCTTGAAGCGCGTCTTCCTCGCGCTCACCGCACTCCTCATCGGATGCAGCGGCGACGACGACGAGCGCGCCGCGATCGACGACTGCTACGGCGGTCTCGAGTGCCGCTTCGTCGAGGTGCCGCAGGTGCACGCCGCCCCCGGCGGCAAGACGATCGGCATCAAGCTCGTCATCGCGCACCCGCCCAGCGGTGCGGCGGTGCCCGGCGCGGCGCCGATCCTCTACCTCGAGGGAGGACCTGGCGGCAGCATCGAGGCCGACGCCAAGGCCGGCCTCGCCCTCGAGAACGTCGCCGCCGCCTTCGGCCGTGACTTCGTCCTCCTCGAGCAGCGCGGCAACCTGCTCTCGCGCCCCGCGCTCGACTGCGGCGTCCGCGACTTGGATCCGGATCCGGGCGCGGTCCAGAGCTGCGCCGCGAAATACCAGAGCCTCGGCTACCGCATCGAGTCGTTCAACACGGTGGAGAACGCGCACGACATCGAGGATGTCCGCGTCGCGCTCGGCGCCTCCAAGGTGATCCTCTGGGGCGGCTCGTACGGCGCGGAGCTCGCCCAGACCGCCGCGCGCCTCCACCCGGACTCCATCGCGGGCATGCTGCTCGAGTCGTCGGCGATGAGCGGTCGGCCCTACCGGCCGTTCGAGCAGATGCGCGCCCAGCCCATCAAGCTCGCCGCGTTCCTGGCGGACCTCACCACCTCGTGTCCGCTCAACCCCACGTGCGCGGCGGAGATGCCCGACCTCGACGCCGCCGCCGAGCTCGCGCTCTTCCAGCAACGCGTCGCGACGGCGCCGTTCACGCTGCTCCCGGGGCTCGTCATCGACTCCGCCGAGATCGCGAAGTCCCTCGTGCTCGTCTCGATGTACGGCATCCCGAACGCGGTCCTCGTGATGCGCATGATGTACGCCGCCAATCACGATCAGCTCGCCCGGTTCGATCAGATCCGCGTCGGCGAAGCGAGCGCTCGCGACCACATCGCGCGCATCATCTCGTTCGCCAGCGTCAACCGGACGTCCAACCTCGTCTACGACTGCTACGACACCGTGCTCAACTGGACCGACGAGGGCCTCGCGAAGCAGCTCGAGGACTTCCCGGCCGAGGCGCGCCCCGAGCTCGACGCACAGATCGCGGCGCGGCGGAAGATGTGCGCCGCGCTGCCGCCCGCGAGCGTCCCGCAGTCGGAGCTCGCCGTCGCCACCGTCACGAGCGTGCCGACGATCTTCTTTCACGGCGGGTTCGACTGGCCCACACCGCTCGAGAACGTGACCGCCGACCTCCCGCACTTCTCGCGCGCGCAGCTCGTCACGGTCCCGTGCGCGGGCCACGGCATCCAGTCCGTGGTCCCAGGCCTGTTCCTCCTGACTGCAAGCCAATTCTTCTCGCAGGTCGACTCGGATTCGTTCACGGGCGACCTCGTCAGCATCGGCTTCACCACGTATTGCGACACCGCTCGCGACGATCTTCTCTTCGTCGAGCGACCCGTGGAGCGGTGATAAGCTTCAGGCCTTCATGCTCCCGTTGGAAAAGCTCGAGCAGCTCACGCGGCGCTACGCCGAGCTCGAGGAGCTCATGTGCCGTCCCGATGTGCTCGGCGACCGCAATCAGCTCGGCAAGCTGACCAAAGAACGCAGTGATCTCGAAGGCCTCGTCGCCGCGTACGGCCAGTATCGCGAGACCGAGAAGAAGCTGAAGGAAGACGAGGAGGCCCTCGCCGATCCCGAGCTCCGCGAGCTCGTGGAGGCGGAGATCCCCGAGCTCAAGGCGAAGCTCGGCGTCCTCGAAGGCGACATCCAGCTCCTGCTCCTGCCGAAGGATCCGAACGACAGCAAGAACGTCATCCTCGAGATCCGCGGCGGTGAAGGCGGCGAGGAGGCGGCGCTCTTCGCGGCCGATCTCTTCCGCATGTACAGCCGCTACGCCGAGACCAAGGGCTGGAACGTCGAGCTCATGTCGTCGAGCGAGAGCACGACCGGCGGCTTCAAGGAGGTCATCGCGCTCGTCACGGGCAAGGACGTCTACGCCTCGCTCCGCTTCGAGGGCGGCGTCCATCGCGTGCAGCGCGTCCCCGCGACCGAGACGCAGGGCCGCATCCACACCTCGACCGCCACCGTCGCGATCATGCCGGAAGCGGAGGAGGTCGACGTCCAGCTCGACGAGAAGGACCTCGAGATCTCCATCGCCGCCTCGGGCGGTCCGGGCGGGCAGGGCGTCAACACGACGAACAGCGCCGTCCAGATCCAGCACAAGCCCACCGGCATCATCGTGAAATGCCAGGACGAGCGCTCGCAGCTGAAGAACAAGGCGAAGGCGCTGAAGGTCCTCCGGAGCCGCCTCCTCGACATCGAGCGCGAGAAGCAGGAAGCGGCGATGTCCGCCGAGCGCCGCGGCATGGTCGGCACCGGCGAGCGCAGCCAGAAGATCCGGACCTACAACTACCCGCAGAACCGCGTCAGCGATCACCGCATCAAGCTCACGATCAACAAGCTCGATCGCATCGTGAACGGCGATATCGACGAGATCATCACCGCCCTCCGCACCTATCGCCAGGCGGCGCTCCTCAACCAGGTCAACGGCGGCAGCGCGGCGGGGCTCTTCATGAGCGGCGGTGACGAGGACGATCTGTGATGCAGAGCGCTCCTCCGCCGGCGCATGTGTCGTCGCCGCCGATGCCGCCGTCGCGTTCGACCGCGGAGCGAGAGCACGAGGCGGTGACGGTGGCGATGATCGTGGCGCCCGGCGTGTACGCGCGCAATCGCATGTTCGACTTCTTCCGCACCCCCACCGCGAAGCGCGCACGGGCCCGTGCCGCGACGGTGCGCGGGATCGTCCCGCAGCTCGCGCGCGCGACGTCCGTGTCGGTGACGCCCGCCGGCGAGGGACGCTGGACGCTGCGCTACACGATCCCGGCCGTCAACTTCACGCGCGTCGTCGAGCTCACGGGGCCGGAGCTGGCGGCGCTGCGCATGGTGTCGGAGCGCGCGGACGTCCACGCCCTGCCGCCCGGCGACGGTGACCGGGAGCTGGTCGCGACCCACCTCGCGAAGCTGATGCTCGACGAGTGAAGCGCGGTCGGGCAGGGCTCTTCTCCAGCGTCTTCGCGATCGCGCTCCTCTGCGCAGGACCCGCGCGTGCGCAGTCGACCGCGCCGTCGCCTCGCTCGTTCTACGAGGAGGAGTCGCTCGTCAAGGCGATGCAGCTCACGCACTCGGAGCTCGATCTCGAGCCCGAAGGAAAGATCCTCGAGGGCATCGACGTCGTGCCGCTCGACGTCATCGAGGAGCGGGATCCCGCGCCGATGATGCTCAACATGTTCCACGTCACGACGCGCGAGGGCGTCGTGCGCCGCGAGGTGCTCCTCCGCGTCGGCGAGCCGTATCGCCAGTACCTCGTCGACGACTCGGCGCGCGTGCTCCGTACGTTCCGTCAGGTCTCGCTCGTCGTGCTCCAGCCGACGCGCGGCCGCACGCCGGATCGCGTGCGGCTGCTCGTGGTCACGAAGGACGTGTGGAGTCTCCGCGCGAACTCCGACTTCGGCATCAGCGCGAAGGGCATCGACAAGCTCAAGTTCGAGCCGACGGAGCGCAACGTGGCGGGCACGTTCGACTCGATCTTCGCGCGGTTCGAGCTGTATCCCGCGACGCTCACCTTCGGCGCGGGCGTGTACATCCCGCGCCTCGACGCGCGGCCGCTCTACTTCTCCGCCGAGGCGAACGCGATCGTCAACCGCGAGCGCGGCGAGCCGGAGGGCACCTACGGTCAGGCCGTCATCCGGCGGCCGATCCTTAGCTCGCGGCAGCAATGGGCCTGGGCCGTGTCCTCGATGTGGCGCTCGGAGATCAACCGTCGCTACTTCAATGCACAGGTGGCGCCGTTCGACGCGCCATCGACGCCCGAGGTGGAGAAGATCCCCGACCAGTACCGCGCGCGGAGCTTCACCGAGCAGCTCCAGCTCTCCCGGTCCTTCGGCCTCGCGCACAAGCACGACTTCACGGTCGGCGCGGAGGTGAACGTACGCGAGTACCAGGGCTTCGACGTCGCGCGGTACGGCGCCCTCGTGGCCGCGGACCACAAGCGCCTCCGCGAGCCCACGAGCGACACGCGCTCGGCGCCGTTCGCCGCGGTCCGCTTCTACGAGACCCGCTACCTCCGCACCCACGACCTCGACACGCTCGGCCTCGCGGAGGACTATCGCCTGGGCTACGACTTCATCTTCAGCGCGTATCCCGTGACGGAGGCGCTCGGCTCGACCCGCACGTTCGCTGGCTTCGATGCCTTCGCGAAGTACGTCGTCCGCCTCGGCGACGGTCTCGCGCAGGTGGCCGGCGAGACGATGATCGAGGCGCAGACGGACCGCATCCCCGTGCGCACGCACGCGGCGCAGGCGTCCTTGTATAGTCCACGTTTCTTCCTCGGGCGTGTCGTGATCGACGGGCTCCTCCTCACACGCCCTGCGAACTACCTCAACCTGCGCTCGACGATCGGCGGCGAGAGCCGTCTCCGTGGTCAGCCGAGCGGCGCGCTCCTCGGCGAGAACCTCGTCGCCGTGAACACCGAGCTCCGCTCGCGCCCGCTCGGCATCCTCGCGAGCCAGGTGGGCGGAGCGCTCTTCTTCGACGTGGCGGACGCGTCCGACGAGTGGCCTCCGAAGCCGAAGAGCTCCGCCGGTGTCGGCATCCGCCTCGTGCTTCCGCAGCTCGACCGAAACGTCATCCGGTTCGACATCGGCTTCCCGATCCAGAAGGTGCCCGGCGCGAGCGTGATCGGCTTCTATCTCGCGCTCGATCAGGCGTTCACGGTTCGCCTGCCGGACGTCGCACCGAACCTCATCCAGCCAGGCGGCGCGCTCGGTCAGTAGCCCCGAGCGGCGCGTCGGGTCAGAGCGCGCCGCGGAACGAGAGGGCAGGGCCGTGGAACACGTCGAACTGCCCGAAGTCCGTGCGGAGCGCGCGGCCCTCGGGCGTCTGCGCGTCGCGGTTCACCACCGTGTAGATCATGCTCGCGCCGTAGACCGCGTGGAGGTCGAGGCGGAGGCGCCAGCCGCGCGGAAGGAGGCGCCAGCGGATGCCGAGCGCGCCCTTTCCGTTGAAGCCGAACGCCGCCTCCGATGCGCGGTCGCGCGGGCCGGTGCCGTTCACGACGTCGGGCGTGAAGTAGAACGAGGTCGGACCGCCGCCGATGGCGAAGCCGAGATCGAGGTACGGCGAGAAGCGCGGCGCGTCGCCCTGGCCGAAGCGCGCGTCCACCGCGGCCATGAAGAACTTCGTCTCGACCGGCTGCACGGGCGTCTCGCGGCGGAACGTGAAGTGCTCCTTGCCGTTCGTGCCCGTGTCTTCGAGCTCGTAGACGATGCGCGGCAGCGTGTACTCGTAGTATCGGCCACCGACGACGAGCTGCTCCATGCTCGCCTTCATGCGCTCGTTCTCGATGAGCCAGAGGAGGTCGTAGCCGACGTCGATCTGGGTCATCGATAGCTTGAGCGGCGCCGACTGCAGCACGTTCGTCACGTTCGTGGCCTGCACCTGGCGCACCTGGCCAGCGGTGAAGTTCGAGATGACGACGCTCGTGCGAATGCCGAGGAGGCCGAGGCCGGCATCGATGACGTCGCTCGCGATGCCGTCGATGCCGAGCTGCTGCGTGAGCGAGGTGCTCGTGACCTCGCCGCCGCTCTTCCACACGCGGTCGGTGGAGTAACCGAAGCCGAGGTTCGCGGCGCCGGGGAGGCGGATCCAGTCGAGGACGACGTCGAGCCGCGCGCTCGCGAGGATGATGGGGTCGACGCGGTAGTCGAGCTTGAAGCGGCGGCCGCGGTAGTCGACCTCCTTGCCCTGGCGGTCGGCCTCGCCGATGGAGCTGAAGATGGTGGCGCTGCCGCCGGCCTTGAGGTCGACGCGGAACGAGTCGAGCGTGATGCCGACGATCTGATCGACGACCGACTCGGAAAGCTCGAAGCCGGGGGACTTGTCGAGGTCCGTCTTCAGAGCCTTCGAGAGGTTCGACGTCATCTTGTCGAGGACCTCGGCCTGCCGGTTGAGCGCGTTCTTGATGCCGACCACGTACGAGGGCATCTGCCAGACCATGCGCGCGACCTTCAGGTTCGACTTGAACGTGAGGTCGCGCGGCGCGGTGGGGAGGCCGCGGACGGTCTGGATGATGATGATGGGGATCAGCGCGAGCGCCTCGAGCTCGATGCGGAAGGCGACGGAGAGCGCGTAGAACGCGTCGCGCGCGATCTGCTGCTTGTCGGCCGACTGGAGCTGCGCGTCGGAGAGGAGGTTCTCGGAGTCGACGTTGATGGCGTCCGTGGCGGCGAGCAGCTCGCCCTTCGCGCGGGCGACCTTGTCGCGCGCCGCGGCGAGCTCGGGCTCGCGCGGCCTTCGCTGCGCGGCGGAGAGACCGCTAAGCTCTCGAGAAATCACGTCTTCCTGGTCGGTCGCCTCGGCCAGGTGGTCGGCCGCGTCACGGTAGGCGGTCCAGTGCTTCTTGATGTCCGCGTTGCGAGGGTTCAGGCCCGCGACGGCGTCGAAGAGCGACGGGTACATCGCCTTGTCGGGCGGCGGTCCGTACTCGGCCATCGTCCGCTCGATGTGGATCCGGTAGCACTTGAGGATCGGGACCTCCTCGTTCTCGAGGCCCTTGTAGGGGAACTTCTCCTTGAGCTGCGCCTTGATCTCGCGGAACTGGGCGTCCGTCATGCCGAGGCGGCGAGGCCACATGTCTCCCGGCGTATAGGTCGTGCCGGTGAGGATGCGATCGACGAGGGAGAGCGTCGCGGACACGTCGTCCACGCGGTCGATGTTGACCTTTACGTTCGGATCTTCGTTCGCGTAGGCGCGAAAAGCGCGGACGTTCTGCGTGGCCGCCCCGCAGCCACCCATGAAAACGACGAGAGCGACGAGGCCAAGGAGCCGGAGGCCGTGAACGACGCGACCGAGCAATACCCCTCCAGAATCAGCGTTGGACGTACGTAGGTGTCCGGAGATTCATCGACCGTCAGCCACCGTGCGTCAGCCGGGTGGCCAGGCGAACCGGCGGCCGCCGAGCACGTGGACGTGGATGTGATGGACGGTCTGCCCGGCCGCGTCGCCGTCGTTGATGACGAGCCGGAAGCCGTCCTTCACGAGACCCTCCGTCTCGGCCACCTTGCGCGCCGCGAACATGACCTGGCCGATCGCCTCCGCGTCCGCGGGCGCGAGGTCGTGGATCGCCGCGATGTGCTTCTTGGGGACGACGAGGATGTGCGTCGGCGCCTGGGGGTTGATGTCCCGGAAGGCGAGCGCGTGATCGTCTTCGTAGACGACGTTGGTGGACTTCGTTTTCTCGACGAAGTCGCAGAAGAGGCAGCCCATGGGCCGAGCTTATCAAAGGGCGACGAGCGCGCTCGCGAATCGCTCCAGCGCCGGCGGGTGCTGGAGGAGGAAGAGCGAGGGCTCGACGAGCTCGAGCTCCATCAGCCGGAGGACCCCCTCGTCGCGAACCATGTCCACGCGTGCATACGACAGCCCGGGCGGGACCAGCGTGAGGACGCGCTCCGCGAGCTCGCGCTCGTCTTCGGCGACCTCGACGGAGGTGACCGACTCGTGGCCGCCCGCGAACCTCGGGGACTTCCGGATCGCGTGGCTGACCTCGCCATCGATCCAGACGATGGAGCGCTCGCCCGACGTGTCGACGGCGGGCATCCACCGCTGGATCATCATCTCGCGGCCGGTGCCGTCGAGGAAGGCCTGCGCCTCGGCCGCCTCCGCGAGCGTGAAGCGCTTCGTCGCGAACGAGCCAGCGGAGACGACGGGCTTGATGACGACCGAGGCCCAGCCGCGCTCGCGCATCGTCGCCGCCACGTCGCCCGCTCCCGCGTCGCCCGCCCACGCCGTCGGGACGATCGCGACGCCGCGCGCCTCGAGGTCGCGGAGGTACGTCTTCCGGACGTTGCCGTGGATGACGGGGCCTGGGTTCACGAGGCGGGGGACGCGATCGACCCACGCGAGGAACGCTTCGAGCTTCGTGAAGTAGTTCCATGTCGACCGGACGACGCAGATCTCGTCGGCGCCGACCTCGGGCGACGGGCCGTCCCAGGCCACCATGCGCACGCTCGCGCCCTTGTCGCGGAGCCGGGCGAGCAGGAGCTCCTCGTCGGGGTCGGCCTCGGGCTTCACCGCGCACGTCGCGATGGCGATCTTTTTCACTCCGACCTTTGTAGCGGCCGCGCGCCGGATCCCGGCCCACAAAAGCGAAGAGCCCGCGTGTGACCGCGGGCTCTTCACTTACGTTGCGCGCGTCGCCGCGCGCGAACGGCTCACTTCTTCGGAGCTTCCGGCGCGGCCGGGGCGCCCGACATCGCCGGGGCGCCCGAGGCGGCCGGAGCAGACGTCGAGGTCGTGCTGGTCGAGGTCGTGGGGTTGTCCGCCGGCTTGTCGCCGCCGCCGCACGCCACCGCAAGCGCCGAAACGGCGCAAAGAACAAAGAACTTCTTCATGGTTGATGCCTCCAGCTCGGCGTTTTCCCGCGGTTTCGCCCTGCCCGTCAAGAAAAAGGCGCCGTTGACGGCGGGCGCCTTCGCCGGTAGAGAATCAGCTCCGACCACGAAAACGGCGCGGTAGCCAAGTGGTTAGGCAACGGTTTGCAAAACCGTCATACGTCGGTTCGAATCCGATCCGCGCCTCCGAAGCAGTTTTCCCGTCACTCTTCGCTCACTGAGCGTCGAGGACGACGTTGTCGTAGTGGAAGGCGCGCTCGACGACCGGCGAGTTCACATAGGTCGCGCCCAGGTAGAGCGACGGGACGCCCGGCTCCCAGGCCGCCCCGAGCGCCGTGGTGGGGACGACCTGCGCGCCGTTGTACGTCACGCGGAGGGTCGACGCGCCCTTCGCCAGGACGAGCGCGATGGAGACGCGCGTGAACTCGCTCGTCAGGGCGGGCATGTTGATGTCACCCGGGAACGTGCCGTTCTCCCACGGCTGCATCGCCGTTACCCCCGTGCCGATGTGGAGGTACGCGCGGACCTCGCCCGACTTCGTGACGACGCTGATCTGCGCGGCGTAGGACTGGTTGTTGTCCGGCGGCGCGACGTCGATACGGAGATCGAACGTGAGCGTGATCTTCGACGCCGTCGAAGGGAACGACCGCCTCACGAACCCCGTGGGGTCGCCCGCGCTGGCCGCGGGCAGGCGGAAGAAGAGCGAGCGTGCCGCCGAGCTCGACACCGTGTCATCGAGCGCGAAGACCCCATTCGCTGGGACATGCACCTCGTCCCAGCGCTGCGTGAGCGGCGCGTCGTCGAAGTCGTCGCAGAAGAGCGGCGCCGGCGTGAGGCCGCGGCAGAAGCCCGGCGACGGGCCGGCCTCCGCGTCCGACGCGTCGCCGGCGCCCTGAGGGCCCGCATCGCCGCCCGCGTCAGCGGCGCTGCCGGCCTCGGGACCTCCGTCGGGGGGGGACGCGCCCGCGAAGCCGTCCAGATCCGTCGTCAAGACACAGGCGCTGAGGAACGACGCCCCGAGGACGCCGCCAGCCAACGCCGCGCGAAGAGACACGTGCGGAGGCTACCGGCGACCGCCACGCGCAAGCAACGTGCTCGGCGACGAATTGGCGCCAGCGGACGTGGGATCTGCGAGACTGATGGCGTGTCCCTCGTTCCTTGCGAAGCGTGCCGGCGGCATGTGCGGGCGGGCGAGGTCGCGTGTCCGTTCTGTACGACGATGCGGGGCGCGGCGCTCGCGGCGCTCGCGTTGACGATCGCCGGATGCGGCGCCTCGAAGGCGACCGCGGAGGCGACCGACGCCGGGAGCGACGCCGCGCCCGTCGAGACGGCATCCACCGTGCTCGTCGGGCCTCCCGCGACCGTGCCCGCGACGGACTCGACGGCGGTCATGCCGCCGCCGCCGCCGAGCGTCGGCTCGCCACGGCTCGACGGCGGGCCCGCCGAGCACGTCTACTCGCATGCGCCGAAGTATGGGCTCGCGCCCTCGCATCGTCCTCACGGACCACCGAAGCGCGTCGAGTAGCGGTCGAGCGCGCGTGCGCCGTCAGTGCACGAGGCCGATCGTGAAGCCGCCCATCAGGACGTGCTCCGCGGTGGCGCCGCCGTGCGCGCCGTACGGGAGGAACGTGCCGACCACGCCGAGGTTCAGGTTGTCCACGCGATAGCCGAAGCCCACGTTCGGGCCGAGCCCGCCGTAGAGACGGCTCGTGTCCGGATGCACGTAGGCCGCGAAGCCGATGCCGCCCTTGAGGTACGGGCCCTGCTTCGGATCGTCGGCCGGCTCCCAGTTGAAGGTGACGTCGGCCTCCGCGAAGCTCGAGGCCGCGAGGGGCGAGACGAGGTAGAGCACGCCTGCGACCACGTACGGGACGATGAGACCGAAGAACGCGAAGAACGCCCCGAAGTAACGAAGCGCCCGCGTGTCCTTCTCGCCTTCGCCGGCCCAGTCCCACACGTCGCCATAGGCGTGCGTCGTCCAGCGGCCGACCTTGTAGCCCGCCCTCGCCACGTCCTCCGTGCGATCCCAGCCCGTGAGGCCGTACGCGAAGCGGACGCCGATGCCGTAGTGATCGCCGATCGGGAAGCGCGGCGCGACGTGGAACACCGCGCCCACCTCCGAGTGCGTCGTCCGCGACTGGATGGCGCCGAGATAGGCGACGCCGAGGCCGAGCTCGGTGGTCGTGGAGCGACGGGCGAGCGGCGGCACCGGCGGAGCGGGAGCCTGAGAACGAGGAGGCGACGGGGGAGGGGGCGCGGCCGCCGATGGCGGCGACGCGGGCGCGGGCGCGGGCGGCTGCGCGCCGGGCGGCATCTCGATCTTCACCGGCGATGGCTCCGCCGGCGGTGGCGTCGGTGGCTTCGCCGGAAGGTCCGGGAGCGGCGGCTCCACCACCACGGGCGGCTCGTCCGCGTGCGCGCTTGCAGGAGCGAGCACCACGCAGGCCACGAGCAGACACCGCCGACCCCACCCTCGCATCGACCGAGGGAGGATAAACCGAAGCTGCTGGCTCCGGAGCTGTGCCTGCACCGCTCGCGCTGGCGGTCGGAGCGGCCAGCCGTCGGTCCTTCCATCTCCGACGAACGGGCGGCGTGTGCTCGAATCGCCCGGTTTTTCATCGCTCGAGGGGCTCGCCGCGCCCCCCAGCCGTCGTCTCGGGCGGGTCACATCTGGCTGTGCGTGTGGGGGCGCGTCCCACGCGCGGAACTATCCAGCACTTCTAGGCTTCTTCCATGAGAAGCCTGTAATCTCGCATTGTGGCAGGAGCGTCGGACGATGACGTCCAGGACGGAGATACGACGGCCGCGGGCGTTGCTCCAGCGACCTCGTCTGCCGACGAAGAGGATCGGACGGTTCAACAGCCGCCCGATCCGAAGTTCCGTAACGCCATCGCCAAGGAGCTGAATCCACCAGCGCCAGCACCAGCGCCAGCACGCGCCGCGCCACCGCGCGCCGCGGTCGCCGTCCCGTCGGCGTCCAAGCCGGGGATCAGCCTCCCGACCAACGTGACGTCGAAGCGCATGACCGTCGTCGGCCTCGCGCCGCCAGCGGTTGGCTCCGCCGCTGCGCCGCCCACCACCGCCCGATCGCCGACGAGCATCTCACCGCTCGCGACGACGATGGACAAGAAGGTCGGTCCGACCTCGACGAACCCCACGGGCCCGGCGTCCTCGCCGCGTCCGGGCGTCGCGGCGAAGCCTGGTGCGGCGCCGCTCTCGACGACGAAGGCCGGTCCTGCCGCCTCGACCACCAAGCCGGGGAAGCCCGAGAACGAAGCGGACGAAGAGGACGCGAGCATCACCGCGACCGCGCCTGCGCCGCGCGTGGGTGCGGCCGCGGCCGCGTCTGCAGGCGTGGTGGTGAAGGCCCCGCCGACGCTGCCGCTCACCGTCCCGGGGCCGGTCCAGATCCGCGAGATGCCTCCGCCCGAAGAGGAGCCTCTCGACGAGACCGAGGTGCGCACGGTCGTGAGCGGTCCGCCGCCCGACAACGCACCGGCCGTGCCCGCGCAGAAGCTCGAGGCGAAGGCGGCGGCCCCTGCCGAGGAGGAGGAAGAGGAAGAGCTCGAGGACAGCGTCACCACCCAGGCGCCGTCCGCGGTCGTGGGCGGACGACTGCCGGAGGAAGAGCAAGACGAGCCGAAGACATCGCCGCCCTTGCGGATGCCGGCTCCGACCCCAGCCGCGGGTCGCAGCCCGTTCGACGAGCCGCCGATCCGCTCGGCCGCCGCCACGCAGGTGAAGGAGGAAGACGACGACGACGACGACGCGTACAACGTCGAGGACAGCGTCACGACACGCGGCCCAGCCATCCCCGATTTCCGTCTCGACGACAGCGTCACGGCGGACAGCCCCGTCGTCGACCATCCGCCCGAGAGCTCCGGCCGCTGGCCTTCACCCGTGGGCGCGCATGTCGCGACGATGTCGCAAGCGCTCGGTCTTCCGCCGAAGAACGCGGCGGGGTTGCCGCCGGCGATCGAGGACGGCACCGAGGGCACGACGAATCGCTTCGCCGGGCAGCAGGGACCGCACACGAGCCCGAGCCCCAGCGGTGCGGCCGCGAACAAGAAGGCGCCTCCGCGCCCCGCCGCGACCCTCGCGTCACCGGCCGCGCTCAATCTTCCGCCGAAGGTCGGCGCCGCGGCCGACGAAGACGAAGACGATCTGCACGAAGACAATCGCACCGCCGTCATGCTCGGCGCACCGGTGAAGCCGAACGGGCCGTCGGGCTCCGCACGCGCGGCGAGACCGCAGATGGCCGGCGGCATGACGCACCTCTCCGCGGGCGTCGCGCGCGCGCAGGCGCCGGCGGACAAGGCCTCGTCGGAGAGCGGTCTTCGTGTGGCCCCGCACGAGCAGCATCAGCCGCCGCCGCCACCGACGGACGAGCGCGCGAGCCTCGGCGCGATGATGGCGGGCGCGCTGCACGCGAGCCAGGCGAGCCAGGACCGAGGCTCGGGCGTCGCGCCGCGCGAGTATCCCTCGCAGCCGCTCCCGCTGCTGCAGCCGCATCAGGTGCAGCATCACTATCCGGCGAGCGAGCCGAACCTCGCGCTCGGCGCGACCATCCCGGCGACCTCTCCGTTGATGGCGCAGCAGATGGGCACGGCGCTGCCGATGTCCCAGATGCAGCAGTACGACTTCGCGTCGACGATCAAGAAGCCGCGCTACGGCTTGCTCGTCGGCCTGGTCGCGTTGCTCTCGTTCGCGATCCCGCTCGTGCTGTTCCTCTGGCTCCACCAGAACGCGCAGGAGCCGTACCTTCGCGCGCCGGCCGAGGTCGCCTCGGACAAGCAAGGGCTCGCGCCGCCGCAAGGCAAGAGCCTCGCGCCGTCGCCCTCCGGCTCGGCGAAGAAGACGAGCGGGAAGAAGTAGCCGTCGCGCTCAGCGCGCGGGCTTCAGGACCTCGACGCCGTTCATGTACGGCACGAGGGCCTTCGGCAGCTTGATCGAGCCGTCCTCCTGCTGGTGGTTCTCGAGCAGCGGGATGAGGATGCGCGGGCTCGCGACGGCGGTGTTGTTGAGCGTGTACGGGTACGTCGTGGAGCCGTCCGGCATCTTGAGGCGGATGTTCGAGCGGCGCGCCTGGAAGTCACCCATCGTCGAGCAGGAGTGCGTCTCGCTGTAGGCGCCCTTGCCGTCGTCGCGGCCGGGCATCCAGGACTCGACCTCGTGCTTGCGCGTCTGGCCGAGGCCGATCTCACCCGTGCACGCGATCGCGACGCGGTACGGGATCTCGAGCTTCGCGAGGATCGCCTCTGCGTTGCCGAGGAGCTTGTAGTGCTCTTCCTCGGCCACCTTCTCGTCCGGCACGCAGAAGACGACCTGCTCGATCTTCGTGAACTGGTGGACGCGATAGAGGCCCTTCGTGTCCTTGCCGTACGCGCCCGCCTCGCGGCGGAAGCAGTTCGACATGCCCGCGTAGCGGATCGGGAGGACGCCGTGCTCGAGCGTCTCGTCGCAGTGGAGCGACACGAGCGGCACCTCGGAGGTGCCGACGAGATAGAGCTCGTCGGCGGTGATGGCGTAGGCCTCCTCGACGCCGAGCGGGAAGAAGCCCGTGCCCTGCATCGCGCGCGCCTTCACCATGACGGGCGGGATCACGAGCGTGAGCCCGCGCTCGACGAGGGTGTCGATGGCGAGCCGCGTGATGGCGACCTCGAGGAGCGCGCCCGTGCCCTTCAGAGCGTACGAGCGGCCGCCGGCGAACTTACGCGGACCCTCCCAGTCGACCATCTTGTGGAGCGTCATGAGCTGCACGTGATCGCGGGCGGGGAAGGAGAACGTCGGCTTGTCGCCGACCTTGCGGATCTCGACGTTGTCTTCCTCGCCCTTGCCGACCGGCACCTCGGGGCGCGGGATCGACGGGATGCGGAGCATGAGATCGTTGAAGCGGATCTCGATCTGCTTCAGGGCGGGCTCGAGCTCCTCGAGCTCGGTCTTCACCGTCTTGCCCTCTTCGATCAGCTTCGGCCGGTCGTCCTTCGACGCCTTCGGGATGAGCGCCGCGATCTCGTTCTTCCGGGCGCGCTTCTGCTCGAGCGCGGTGATCGCGTCACGACGCTCCTTGTCGGCCGCGAGGAGCGCATCGAGGTCCACGTCGCACCGCTTGTTCGTGATCGCAGCGCGGACGGCGTCGACGTTCTGGCGAATGAAGGCAATATCGAGCATGACGCGCGAGACCCTACTCGATTTCGCGCCGTCCTTCAGTGCCAGAGTGTGCCGGAGCACGCGCGCCGGCGACAAAACGCGAAACGGCGTGAGCGAGGCCCACGCCGTTCGGGTTGATCCAGGAGCGAGTCGGAGACTCGCCTCGGATCACTTCGAGTAGAGCTGCGCGGCGATGACGCCCGCGCCCGCCTTCGCCGTGACGACGAACTTCGCGTTCGCGGCGACCGGGCTCATCGGCTTGAGGCAGTTCGCCTTGCCGCCCATCGAGACCTGCGAGCCCTTGTTCTGGTTCGTGCCGATCGACACGGGCGGGAGGCCCGGGACCGGGTTCACGTACTGCATCTCGAGGCCGACGTCGGTGACGCCCGCGCCCTGCGCGATGAGCGTGTAGCACTTGCCCGGCGCGAACTGGAACTGACCCTCCATCGTCTGGCCGGTCTGGAAGTTACCCATCACGGTCGGGCCTTCCTTCGCCATGCCCGGCGCCTCCGTGTTGGCGTAGAGGGTGAGGGGGCCGAGCGCGAGCGCCGCGAAGTTCGCGTCGACCGGCTGCGCCGTGCCACCACCACCGCCCTGCGCGGGCTGGGAGGGGAAGCCGGGGAAGCCAGGGAAACCGCCGCTCGCCGCGGGCTGCGCGGGCTGGCCCGGCTGCGTCGGCTGACCCGGCTGCGTCGGCTGGCCCGGCTGCTGCGGGTAGCCCGTGGGCTGGCCCGGCTGCTGCGGGTAGCCCGGCTGCTGCGGGTAGCCCGGCGGCGGCTGCTGGTAGGTGCCGTTCACCATCGGCTGGGCGGTGGGCGTTGCCGGCGGCGGCGGATCCTTGCTGCAACCCATGACGGACGCGGCAGCGACGGAGGCACTAACAGCAAGCAACGAGAGAAGGCCGATTCGATTCACAGCAGGGCTCCTTATTCTTGTCGGGGGAATCCCGAAAATAGTGTCGGGGGAATCCCGACAGCCCCCGGGCGAGCGGGAGCATACCCCGGAAACGGGGCAAAAACGGAAGGCTTTAAGGACGGGCTCATCGCCCGCTGTCGGTTGGACGTCCGAGGCCTCCAAGATCGTCAACGTGGGGCCATCAAACCGCCTTACAGTGCGTCCGGGAACGCGAAAGCATGAGCCTTCCGTCGGTCGAGTCGCTTCGTTGCTTCGTGGCGGCCGCGAAATTTCTCAACTTCCGCGCTGCGTCACGCGCGGTGGCGCTCACCCCCGCCGCATTCGGACAGCGCATCAAGCAGCTCGAGGATCAGCTCGGCGCTCAGCTCTTCGTGCGCACCACACGCAGCGTCCGCCTCTCGACGGCTGGGCTCTCTCTGCTGCCGGCGGCCCAGCGCGCGATCGCGAGCCTCGAGGAGTGCACGCGTGCCGTGTCGTCGACGGGCGCGCTCCCGCAGATGGACATCGTGCTCGGGACGCGCCACGAGCTCGGGCTCTCGTGGATCCTTCCCCAGGTCGACGCGCTCGAGGAGCAGCATCCGTCCGTCGAGCTGCATCTCTACTTCGGCTCCGGTCCCGACCTCGTCAATCGCGTGCGCATGATGCAGCTCGACTGCGCGATCACGAGCACGCGCCTCACCGATCCGAAGCTCGACTCGATCCGTCTTCACCGTGAGGACTACGTGTTCGTCGCGGCGCCTTCGCTCCTCGACAAGACGCCCTTCGCGAAGCCCGAAGACTCGGTGCATCATACACTCATCGAGCTCGACGACGAGCTGCCGCTCCTCCGCTACTGGCGCGACTCCCCGAAGGGCGTCCCGCTCACGTTCGCGAAGCTGTCCCGCTTCGGGACGATCGAAGCGATCCGGCTACGACTGGTCGCTGGCGCCGGTGTGGGTGTGCTCCCGAGGTACCTCGTCCAGCCGGACCTGGACGCGAAGAGGCTGAGGATTCTTCTCCCCAAGGTGGTGCCTCAACACGACTACTTCAGGCTCGTGATCCGCGCCGACGACCCCCGCCGGAGCGTGTTCGAGGGCCTCGCGGCGTCGCTCATGACGGTCCCGCTCAGGTAGTCAGGAGGGGCCGAGCGGGCCGCCCGGCTTCTTGATCGGGATCTCGTGCCGCGCCCGCTCGCTTCGCATCATGCGCTCGAGGACCTCGAGGCGCTTCGTCTGCTCGGCGCGCATCGCGCTGACCTCGCGCTGGATGGCCTCGATCCCGACCTCGTTCTTCAGGTTCACGCGGAAGTCGGTCTCCGCCGTGGCGCGGTCCTTCATCGTCTGCCGGTTCTGGCTCATGACGATGAGCGGTCCCTGCAGCGCCACGAGGATCGCGAGGGCGAGGTTGTAGAACTGGTACGGGTACGAGTCGAAGGGCGTCCCCACCACGGAGTTCAGCACCGCCCAGAGGCAGGTGAGGCCGATGAGGAAGAGGATGAAGGCCCAGCTTCCGTTGAGCTCGGCGACCTTGTCCGCGAGCCGCTGGCCCCACGTCAGGTTCTCTTCGATCTCCTTCACGACGTCGCGCGCGGCACGCTGCGACAGCATCGAGTTCGTCTCGCGAAGGCGCTCCGCCATCTCGGCGAGGATCGCCATCGCCGCGTTCTTCGACTTCGAGAGGTGATCGCCGAAGTCGTCGCGCGTCAGCTCGAGCAGGGTCGTGTCGACGGTCGCGTCGACGCTCGCCGATCGGGGCTTGTCGTCGAAGAGCGAGAGCTCGCCGAAGTACTCGCCCGTGCGCGCGTCCTTCAGGATGACGGGAGGCTCGTCCTTCTCCTTCGGGGGGAGGAAGATCTGCACCGCTCCCGAGAGCACGACGTACATGCTCGAGCCCTTGTCCCCCTGGGCGAAGACGCGCTCGCCCGCCTTGTACGTGCGCTCCGTCATCCGATTGCCGAGCGCCTCGAGGTCTTCGGGCGCGAGCGTGTCGAAGAGGGGGATCTGGGCGAGGAGCTCGGAGTGGAGCATCGCGGGCCTCCTAAGAAGACCACAAAGCAGAAGCGGCGCCGACCGAAGTCGACGCCGCCACGATTTTCGAGAGGTTCTCTTAGCTTCGGGTGCTCACTTCACGACGACCGCGCCGCCGGTCTTGCACGCCGCGCAACCACCGTAGTCGATGTTGTTGTCGACGCAGCTCTGGTTCGCGCCGCAGCCGCCGCAGCTCGGCCCGCTGCAGTTCGCGCTGTCCGGAGCGGTCGGGCAGGTCTCGCCGTTGTCGCCGGAGCCTTCGCAGGTCTCGCCGTCCGTGCCCGGGCCGCCCGTGGAGGACGACGAGGACGTGGTGGTGGTGCCGGAGGAGGAGCCGCCGGACGAGGAGGAGGTCGTCGTGCCGGAGGACGAGCCGCCCGACGAGGACGTCGTGGTGCCCGAGGAGGAGCCGCCCGAGGAGGAGCCGCCCGAGGAGGAGCCACCCGAGGAGGAGGTCGTGCTGCCCGAGGAGGACGAGGAGGACGTGGTGTCGTCGTCGTCGTCGCCGCCGCTGTTGGTCGACGTGCCGCTCGAGCCGACGTCGCCGCCCGACGGGGGAGCGCCGGTGCCGCCGTTCAGGCCGTTCGAGCCCTCGCCGCAGTCCGCGCCCACGCAGGACGGGATGCCGGGGCACGTGTTCGGCGGCGTGCTGGTCGAGTCGTCGTCGTCGCCGTTGCCGCCGTTGTTCGTCGTATCGTCGTCATCCCCCGCGCCCGGCTTGCCGCTCGAGCCCGTGCCGTTGTTGCTGGTGGTGCTGTCGTCGTCGTCGCCACCGGCGCCGTTGGTGCCCGTGCCGTCCGAGCCCGGAACGGTGGAGCCCGGGTTCGTGGTGCCCTTGCCGCCCGTCGTCGTGCCGCCGCCGCCGCCGTAGCCACCGGAGCTCGAGCCCCAGCCACCACCGCCGCCGCCCCAGCCGCCGCCACCCCAGCCGCCGCCGCCGCCACCCCAGCCACCGCCACCGCCGCCCGCCTGCTCGGGCGTGCCGCCGTAGCCGCCGCCGCCCTCGTCCTCATTGCCCGCGCCCCAGGTCGCGGTCTTGAGCGCGTTCGAGCACGCGACCGCCGTCTTCGACCAGGAGGCGAAGCCGTCGACGCGAGCGACGTGGAGCTGGTTCGAGGTCTTGCCCTTGCCCGAGACGACGCCGACGATCTTGCCGTCGCTGGAGAGGACCGCGCCGCCCGTGTCGAGGAAGTCTTCGCCCTTCGGCGCGTCGAGGAGGTAGTTGAGCTTGAAGCCCTTCGCGCCGCCGTCCTTCAGGATCGCACTCGAGGAGATGACCGTCTTCGCCTGATCGTTCTCGCGGTGGAAGCGCACGCCCTTTGCGCCGTCCTTGACCGCCTTGGTCGCAAGCTGCGGGTAGCTATCGAGCTTGATCGGGGTATCGAGGAGGATGAGGCCGATGTCCGAGTGCTCCGGGTGCGAGAGGCTCGACCCGAAGTGCTTCCACGGCGTCGACGCCACCTTGCCCGACGACTTGCCCGCCGTGGAGGTCACCGACCAGGCGCTCCCGCCAGCGATGCAGTGACCCGCGGTGAGGACCATCTTCGGTCCGATGAGCGTGCCCGAGCACGACCCGAGGTAGTCGCCGTTGTTGGCCTTGATTTCGATCAACACGCTCGACGCCTGCGTGGTCTTCTGCGCGTCCGTCTGGGCGGCAGTGTCCGGCGAGCTACAAGCGACGGTCGCCGCGAGGGCAGTGCCGAGACCAGCGAGGAGAATGTGCGAGGTGCGAAGTCGAGCGGTCATATGAGTCGGGCCTCCGGGCGGGGAAGTTTGCTCCCGTGTCGGGAGGAAGCAGTTGCAGGTTCGGGTCCATCGAGCTGGTCCCTTCCGATCATGCCGTACGAAACCGAGCACCCAGGAAAACGCGGGAAATCCTCCGGTGCGAGAAGGTAGGTAAACCCGCGTACGATCAAGTCGATCAGGCCCATGACCGGTGACTCTTGCTGGATCATTCGTTCGTCTGCGAGAGGCACGCTCATGAGGCTCATCACCCTCGACCCGTCCCTCTATAGAGAGAGCCCTGAGCCGATAAGTCCACTGACACCGTGAAGGGGACTCTGTGGGTGTTTTCACGCACTGACTGCAGTCGAGATCACTCCCAGGGCTGGAAAAGTCGGCGCGTTCATTGCTCCAATCCCTGGGCAATGACTCGGTCCCGTCTTCTTTTGGCCTCGCTCCTCACTGTCTCGGCCGCCCTCGCGGCCGCCTGCTCCGAAGACAGCGTCACCCGGCGCCCGCTGAAGGGCACGCATCGCACGACGACGGATCCGGAGACGGGTCAGGTGCTGCCGGACTACAACGACCCGCACGTCAAGGAGAAGGAAGGCCTCCCGAACCCGTTCGAGACCTTGAAGTCCGGCGAGGCACAGAACGCGGATCTCTGCGCGCGCGCGAACGTCGCGGACGACACGAGCGACTCCTTCAACGCCGTCACGAACTTCCTCTGCAAGGAGAAGAAGCCGATCACGAGCCTCCGCGATCTTCAGGACGCGGTCGGTCTCACGTTCGCGGACCGAAGCAGCAAGGGCACGAACGGCTCGCTGAAGAACCCGGGCTTCGCCTTCCTCGCGCACTCGAGCTCGATCGTCGCGCGCAGCGTGTCGTCGATCAATCCGCGCGCCTTCCTCTTCTCTCCGCCGCCCGGCCAGCCCGTCTCCATTCCGGGCTACGTCGTCGTGACGTTCGTGCGCGGCGAGCCGTTCGTCGAGATCGCGGCGCAGTCGCCGAAGAGCGGCAAGCTCACGCTCTATCTCGTCAAGTTCGAGCCGGCCTGCGGTGAGGAGGATTGCAAGCCGAAGGACCTCCTCACGCCGGCGATCGAGCAGAACTGGAAGGGCATCACCGTCTACGACGACGAGGACCTCAAGAACAACCTCCTCGACTGCCGCCACTGCCACCAGCCCGAAGGCCCCGGCCAGCCGCTGATGCTCCGCATGCAGGAGCTCCAGGACCCGTGGACGCACTGGTTCCGCAACGACCGACCGGGCGGCCTGACGCTCATGCAGGACTACTTCCGCGCGCACGGCACGGAGGAGGACTACGGCGGCATCCCCGGCATCCTCATCACCAAGTCCGACGGCCGAGCGCTCGAGGACCTCGTGGTGGGTCAGGGCTTCGGCAAGGGCAAGCAGCCGAACGAGTTCGACACGAAGGCGATCGAGGCCGAGATCAAGGAGTCCTCCGAGCAGCAGCCCGAGGTCAACATCCCGTCCGGCAAGAGCGAGACGTGGCAGCGCGCCTTCGACAAGGCGTTCGCCGGCGAGGCGATCCCGGTGCCGTACCACGACGTGAAGGTCACCGACCCGAACAAGCTCCAGTTCGCGACCGACGAGTACAAGAAGTTCGCGTCGGGGGCGTCGAACGACCTCATCGACATCCGGCGCGTCTTCCTCGACGAGGCGCTCGAGGACATGACGATGCTCCCGAAGAGCGGCGCCAGCGGCAAGGAGGTCCTCATCCAGACCTGCGCCCAGTGCCACAACCCGAAGCTCGATCAGACGATCACGCGTGCGAAGTTCGACGTCACCAAGCTCGACACGATGACGCGGGCGGAGAAGCAGCTCGCCATCGACCGCATGAAGATGGGCAGCGCGAACCGCCTCCACATGCCGCCGTCGAACATGCGCAACCTCCCCGACGACGCGCGCCAGGCCGCCATCGACTATCTGTCCCAGTAGCGCGCGCCGCGCTCCGGCGGCGGCATATCTGATATGAGTGCCGGCATGCCGGGTTGGCTGTCCGAGTTCCTGCCGATCGTCGTCCTGCTCGCCCTCGTGGCGGTCGTGGTCACGCGGCTGCCGCGGGTCGATCTCGGGCACAAGCCGGCGTTCCTGCGCCGCCGGTTCATCAACTGGTTCCCGGTAGGCCTCACGTACGCGTTCCTCTACATGGGGCGCTACAACCTGCAGGTCTGCACGAACATCGTCTTCGACAAGGCGCAGTTCTCGACCATCTACGCCTGGGGCACCGCGACCTACGGTATCTCGTTCCTCCTCAATGGCCCGCTCGCCGATCGAATCGGCGGCAAGAAGACGATCACGCTGGCCGCCGGCGGCGCGCTCCTCGCGAACCTCGCCATGGGCATCGTCATCGCGCGGGCGATGGACGGGCACTCGGTGCCGAAGGAAGCGCGCGCGGGCCTCGTCCCCATCCTGAGCGCTCTCTACGCGCTCAACATGTACTTCCAGAGCTTCGGCGCGGTCGCGATCGTGAAGGTCAACTCCGCGTGGTTCCACATCCGCGAGCGCGGGACCTTCGGCGGCATCTTCGGCATCCTCATCTCGCTCGGCCTCTACTTCGCGTTCGACTGGTGTCGCCTCATCGTCGAATCGTCGAGCGCGCCCTTCGCGTTCTTCGTCCCCGCGGGCATCCTCGGCTTCTTCGCGCTCGCCGACTGGCTCATCGTCCGCGACACGCCGGGCGAGGCCGGCCACGAGGACTTCGATCTCGGCGATGCGTCGTCCGGAGACGACGGCCCGCGCCTCCCGGTGATCGAGGTGGCGAAGAAGATGCTGCGGCAGCGCGCGATCCTGATCATCGCCGCGATCGAGTTCTGCAGCGGCTACCTCCGCAACGCGATCCTCCAGTACTACAAGGCCTTCGCCGAGGAGACCGGGCGCGCCGCGTCGCCGGTGATGAAGCAGGCGGCGATGAAGCTCGGGCCCGACGCGGTCGCGGCGCTGCCGAAGGAGATCGTTCACGATCACTGGGGCATGCTGAACTGCATGGCGGGCATCACGGGCGCCGTGATCGCGGGGCTCATCTCCGACCGCGTCTTCGGCTCGCGCCGCGGTCCCGTGGCGGCCGTGCTCTACGGCGTCATGCTCGCCGGCGCGGGCATCATGTTCTTCACGATGGGGACCTCTGCCATCGGCTGGGTCGTCGTCCTCATGACCCTCGCCATCCTCGGCGTCCACGGCATGCTCTCTGGTACCGCGAGCATGGACTTCGGCGGCAAGAAGAACGTCGGCATCGTCGTCGGCGTGATCGACGGCTGCGTCTATCTCGGCACGTCCCTCGAGTCGAAGATCCTCGGCGCGGTCCTCCCGAAGGAGGCGGCCGCGAAGGACGCCGCGAACTGGTGGACGTGGCCGGCGGTGATCCTCCCCGCGGCCGTCATCGGCCTCGCGCTAGCGACGCGCGTGTGGAACGCGCGTCCGGCGAGCAAGGCGGCGGCCCACTAGGGCCAGCGCGAGGAGGACGAGCGGCGAGGACGCGGACCCGCGCGAGGTGCCCGAGGTCGAGCAGCCGCCGCCGTCATCGCCGGCGCCGCCTCCGGAGGACGATGTCGCCGCCTTCACGGTCGCGCCCTTCGTGGCGGGCGGCTTCGGTCCGGAGGGCTTCTTCGGCGCGTCGTCGTCATCGTCGCCCGCCGGAGCCACCGGGCTGCTGTCGTCGTCGTCGTCGCCCGGAGCGGTGGCGCCGCCGCTCGACGACGACCCCGGGTTGACGGGCGGGGTCGTCACGTCCGTGAACTGCGTGAGCGAGACGCGCGGCGCGGCGACGTCGTCGGTGCCGATCGACTCGTAGCCGAGGAACGAGATCCCGTTCGCGCCCGCGGCGATGGCGGGGAGGAGGCCGCGCGGCGCGATCGCCTGCACGGGCGCGGTCGTGTCGAGGCCGCTCGCGGTCGGGCGAATGCGAGCGAGCTCGAGCGCGTAGCCGCCGAGATCGGGCGCGGCGGCGTCGCTGCGGCGCTCGTACGCGAGCGTCCACTGCGCGCCGTCCCAGGCGAGGCGCGGCTCGAAGGCGAAGCCGCTGCTTCCGACGTCGAGGCGGACGGGGATCGCGTCGGAGAGGCCGGTGGGGGAGAGGCGAGCGCCGAGGATCTGGTGCGTGGTCGGCGAAGCGAACGCGATGAGCGTATCGGCGCCGTTCGTGGCGAGGGTGGGGCGGGGCAGCTCGGCCGCGCCGCCCACAGGGAACGACGCGATCTTCACCGCCGGGACGTCCATCGGCGCGCCGTTCTTGTCGTAGCGCTGCGCGTGGATCTCCGCGTTGCCGTCGCCCTTCGTCGCGCTCCAGGCGAGCACGTAGCGATTGCCGTCCCACACCGGCTTGCCGAGCGGGCTCGTCGTCCAGCCGGCCGGCTCCGGCGTGAGCGCGATCTCCTTGTCGGTGGTACCGAGGAGCCACGCAGAGCTGCCCGTCGCGGCGCGCGTGGTGAGGAGGACCTTGCCGGACGCGCCGGCGCTGAGCTGCGGGAGCGTCCCGGCGTACGACTTCGGGGTGTCGATGACGACGCCGGTGTCGTTGACGTGCACGACGCTGCTCGTCGTGGCCGACTGGGGCCAGGCGACGACGTACGTGGTGCCGTCGAAGGCGACGCTCGGCGCGCCATTCTTCGCGCCCGTGCCCGGGTCGATCGTGACGGGCGTCGCGCTTCCGTTCACGTAGACGGCGCCGACGAGCTTCGGACGCGCGATGTCCTCGTACTCGAGCCACACCGAGAGCGAGCTCGTGCCGTGCGCGGCGGTGGCCACGCTCTTCTGGAGCGCCGCGGCGCCGCGCGCGAGCGTGATGTCGCTCTTCGTGGCCGCGCCGCCCGCCTTCGGGAGGAGGCTGCCGCTGACGCGGGCCGCGAGGCCTCGCGAGGCGTCCGCGCCGACGTTCTGGATGACGAAGAGCGAGCTGCCCGCGCCCGCGACGGCGCTGCCGCCGGCGAGCGCGCCACCGAGGAGCGTGCCGTTCGCGCCCACGCGCTGCGTGGCCTTGGCGCTCGCGACGCTGAACGCCTCGCCGTCCCATGCCACCGCGGGCGCATCGGGCTGGGGCGCGCCGATGTCGATCGCGTTCGCGTCGATCTTCGCGCCGTCCTTCGAGACGCGCGCGCCGGCGAGCCGATTCAGCGCGAGGTCGTTCCAGGCGACGAAGAACTGCGTCCCGTCCGTGGCGACGGAGGGCGCCGAGCCACCTTCACCGAAGGCGAGGGGCGTCGCGTCGAGGATGGCGCCCGCGTCGCTCACGCGGACGGCGTGCGGGACGGTGGCGGCCGCGGTGCGCTTCGCGTAGCCGACGAGGAACGTCGAGCCGGCCGCCGCCACCTGGAGCTTGCCGTCGAGCGGTCCCGGCGCGTTCGTGATGCGGAAGCCTTCGCTCGACCCCACGACCGCGCCGGCGGTGGAGATACGTGCACCATACACCTCTGTCACGTAGCTGTCGGCGGTGGCGCCGGCGTCGCGGTCGTCGCTCCACGTGACGAGGTAGCCACCGGCCGCGTACGCGACAGCCGGCGTCTTCGCGCTGCCGCTCGCGCGCCCGAGGGTGAACGGCTGCGCGTCCTTGACCTTGCCGTCCGCGCCGATGCGAACGCCGGAGATCACCGAGCCGCTCGCGGTCTTGTGGGACCACACCGCGAGGTAGTCGGTCCCGTCGAAGGCGAGCGCGATGCTCGCGTCGTCGCCGCTGCCGAGCGCGATGCTCTTCGCATCGAGGAGGGCGCCGTCGCTGCCGATGCGAACGGCGACGACGGAGGAGCGCCTCGTGGCGAGATGCACCTCGGTCCACGCCGCGAGGAGCTGGCTCTTGCCGGCGACGATCGCGGCATCGGACTGCTGGCTGTACGCGGGGCCCGACGCAGCCGCGGCGACGCTCGCGACGGGGGCGAGCGTGGGGTTGCTCGAGAGGTCGGCGGAGGCTCCGGCGCTCTCCTCGCTCCCGCGCCCACAGGCCACGGCGATGAGAAGGAGAGAAGCTCCACCAAGTGTACGGACGAAGCGCACCTTGTCGGCGTAGCACGCGACCGTGGAACGTCGAGGAGCCCCAATGTCCCGGAACAATGCCTAAAGTTGCCGAAGCTCGCGGGCGATCGCGTCGAGCAAGGCCGCCTCCTCGTGGGAGACCGGCGAATCGACCAAAAGCTTCGTGGTTACGGTCGATTGCGGCGTCGCTTTTCCGCGGGGCCGGACGCGGAGCCAGGCGCGATCGAGTGTCGCAAATCGCTCCGCGGCGCCGAACACGAGCGCGACGAGGTCGGGGCCGACCGCGCGCCGGGGGCCGGGTCGGATCTCGAGGTGCTGTCCGCCGTGCAGCGTGGCCGAGAGCCCGGCGAGCAGGTGGTCCGCGGGATCGTCGAAGGGCGAGGGCGCGCCCGGCGCACCCTTCGCGATCCACTCCGCGATCGACATGGTCGGGTCCGCGACGTCGATGCCGAGCGTGAGGTCCTCCGCGGCGAGCGTCTCCTCGAGCTGCGCGATGGTGACCGCGCCAGGGACGCGGACGAGGAGCGAGGCGCGATCGATCGTGAGGCTCACGCGCGCACCTCCTTCGCGACGGTGTCGGGCACGTACGGGGAAGGCGCGTCGGGCATGAGGTTGCCCGGGTTCAGGATGCCGCGCGGATCGAACGCGCGCATGAGCGCCTTCACCGTGGCGATGCCGGTGTCGCCGAGCTCGGTGCCGAGGCGCGGCGCCTTCGAGCGCCCCGCGCCGTGGTGATGCGCGAGCGTGCCGCCGGCCTCCACCGCGGCCGCGAGCGCGGCGCGCCACGCCTTGTCGTACGTCGCCTCGCACCGCGTGTCCCACGGCTCGGGCCCCGGCGCCGCGGTCCCCGCGAACGAGAAGTAGATGCAGCAGCCGTCGGGGTACGCGTGGCTGAGGTGCGCCATCACGAAGACGTGCTCGCCGAGCGCGCGGCGAACGCCGTCGTAGAGCGCGCCGAGCTTCGACCACGGCGCCGCCACCTCCATCGTGTCCGAGAAGAGGCCGGCGGCGAACACGGGCGCCTGCCGGTAGCTCACCGAGTAGCGATGGAGCAGCCACTTCTGTGCGGGACCTTCGCCCTCCCACGTGCACGGCACCTTCTCGAAGAGGCGCTTCGTCCGCTCGAGGTCCTGCTCCGGGGCGGCGCCCTCTCCCTCGAAGATGATGATGAGCAGCGAGCCGCCGAGCATCTTCGAGCCGAACGAGCCCTCCAGGAGCTCGTTGATGGCGCCCGGCTTCCGGAGGAGCGAGCGCAAGGCGGCGGCGCCCATGCCCGGCGTGCCGCCGGAGTCCGCGCCGTCCTTCTTCACCGCGCCGCGCCGCGCGAGCATCGCGTCGAACGGATCGTAGAGACGCGACACCGCGGGTCGCAGCCCGGCCTGGAACATGAGGCGCATCGCCTCCCAGCCCGCCTCCGTGTTCGGAAACGAGAACGCGCCGAACGCGCGCGCGGTCGGCTTCGGATGCAGGCGCAGCGTGCACGAGGTGACGACGGCGAGGGTGCCCTCGCTGCCCACGACGAGCGGGATGAGATTGGGCCCGCTCGTGCGGTGACGGAGGTTCACGACCTCTCCCGTCCCCGTCACGCACTCGAGCGCGAGGACCATATCCTCGATCTTGCCGTACTTGCCGGAGCACTGCCCCGCGGAGCGCGCCGCGACCCATCCGCCCACGGTGGAGCAGAGGATCGACGACGGAAAATGCCCGAGCGTGTAGCCCCTGCGGTCGAGCTCCTCCTCGAGCGGGAGGCCCATGTGACCCGCCTCGACGTCGAGCGCGCCGTTCTCGAGCGAGCGCCAGCGGTCCATGCGCTTCAGGTCGATCACGATCATGTGCTCGCTCGGCAAGACGCCCGCGCACACGCCCGAGCCGGCGCCGAAGGGCACGACGGGCGTCCCCGTCTCGTAGGCCCACTTCACGATCGCGCTCACGTCCCCGGTGTTCGCGGGCCAGACGATGCCGGCGGGGCGATGCTCGGCGACGTTGCCGGCGCGGACGGCGAGGTGATGGCGGGGCCAGAGGTCGCGCGCGTAGGCCACGCGATCGGCGGCGTCGGCGCTGGTCCGGATCCCGGGGAACGCGCGAGCAAGCTCGGCGACGACTGACATGGGTAGAGGCTAGGATATCTGGAGCTTCCCCATGTCGCGAAACTTGCTCGCGTTCTCGGCGCTCGCCGCCGGCCTGTGGGCGTGTCGGGCACCGCCCGCGGCGGCGCCAGTCGCGAAGGAACGGCCTCCCGTGAGCGAGGCCGCGGTGCCAGCGCCCGCGCCCGAGCCGATGCCGGCCGTGGTCGGCTCGCTCGAGCGTCCGGCGGCGCTCGCGCGGCTCTTCGAGGCGCTCGCGAAGCTCGAGGCGCACGAGCTCGCCGACGACGTTCGCATCGTCCAGCTCGGTGACTCGCACACCGCGGCGGACTGGCAGACCGGTCCGGTGCGCCGCTCGCTCCAGGCGCGCTTCGGCGACGGCGGTCGCGGCTTCGTGCCGATCGGCCGCCCGTGGAAGGCGTGGTCGCAGGAGGGCGTCCTCACGGGAAACGCAGGCGACTGGACGACGGAGATGAACCAGCCGACCTCGCGGAGGCCGACGGGCGACGGCGTCTTCGGGCTCTCCGGCGTCGCGATGGCGACGCGGCAACCCGGCGCGCGCGTGTGGACCGAGGTCCTCGTGCCCGCGTCGAGCATCGAGCTCGCGTATCTCGAGCAGCCCGGCGGCGGCAGCTTCGAGCTCCTCGCCGACGGCGTCCGCGCGCGCATCTCGACCCGCGCCGACGCGCCGCGCGCCGCCTTCCGCGCCGCGGAGCTGTCGCCCTCCCAGGCGCATCATCACCTCGAGGTGCGGGCCCTCGGCGACGGCGCGGTGCGCATCTTCGGCGCTGCGCTCGAGCGCCCCGAGCACGGCCTCGTGTTCGACGCGCTCGGCATCAACGGCGCACGCGTGGCGACGCCGGTCTCGTGGCAGCCGGAGCCGTGGGGCGAGGCGCTCCGTCATCGCGCCCCGTCGCTCGCGATCCTCGCGTATGGCACGAACGACGCGGTCGACGCCGAGACCTCGCTCGACGCCTTCGAGGCGGGCCTCGGCGAGATGCTCGCCCGCGTCGGGCGCGCCGCCCCTTGCCTCGTGCTCGGCCCGCCCGACCGCGCGAGCCAGCCGAGCGGCGAGTGGAAGACGACGCCGCGTCTCGGCGACATCGTCGCGCGCGAGCGTCACGCCGCCGAGGCGGCGGGCTGCGCGTTCTACGATCAGCTCGCGGCGATGCCGGGCCCGAGCGCCGCGTGGCGCTGGGGTCCCGATCGCGTGCATCTTACACGCGAAGGCTACGCGAAGCTGGGCGAGGCGTTCGTCGGCGATCTGCTCCGCGCGTACGACGAGTGGCGTCGCATCGACTCGAAGCCATGAGGCGTCTTGCTTCCTCCGTCGTGGTCAGGGGCACACCGCGGTCGCGGTGATCCACGCGTCGATGAGGTCGGCGCCGGCGCCGTGGACCACGCGCGTGGCGAGCGGGGGCATGCGGCCTGGCCCGGTGCTGCGCATGCGCGCGGAGACGATGCTCTTCGCGGGATCGGTCGGGGCGATGAGCTTCGCGCCGGCGATGCCGAGGTCGCCCTCGGTGGGCGTCGCGCCGCAGGCCCCGACGCCGTGAGCCGGCGTGCCGAAGCGGAAGTCCTCGGGGCCGCGGCCCGGGCCCGTGGGGCGGTGGCACATGGAGCAGTTCGCGTGGAGGTACGAGCGCGCGCGCGTGTCCACGCTCGGCCCCGCCACGAGCGGATCGACCACGCGCGGGAGCGCCTTCACCGCGTCGGGGAGCGCGTCGAGGATCCCGATGTGCTCGAACGTGGCGAGCTGGTTGGCGCGGCGATTGGTGGAGGGATAGGTGAGCTCCGCATCGAGCTGGATCACCTCGAGGCCGAGCGAGCGGCCCGCCGCCTCCGTGTGACACGAGAAGCAGGCCGCGCGATCCGGATACGTCCAGCCGAGCGCGCCGATCGTCTTCGTCTTGCCCGCAGGGAGGAGATCGGCGTCGGTGCCCGCGTCGTTCCATTCGTACGAGTAGCCGCCCCACTCGCCGTCGTCGTGACGCATGAAGAGGCGCGTCTCGACGCGCGTCGAGGCGCCGGGCGCGCGGAACTCCTTCACGAGGACGGTGCCGATGGGGAAGTCGAAGTCGCCGTCCGCCTTCACGCCGATCGTCTTTCCGTCCGGCAGCGCGAGCCACCGGCTCTTCTCTGCGCCGTCGGACCAGAGCGGGGACGTCGGCGCGTAGGGCACGAGGCCGGCGGCGGGCTTCGTCGCGTCGGCGACGTCGAAGCAGCCCGTCTCCGACAGCTTCTTCGGGAACGTGTCTGGTCCGGGCGCCGCGGCCAGCGCGACCTTCCGGATGTCGCCGCCGTACTGGACGACGTAGAGCTCGCCGTCGTTGTCCTCGCCGAAGGACGAGATGCCCGGACCCGACGGGAGGAGCTCGCGGCGCGAGGGCGCGCCCGTGGTCGCGTCGTAGTCGATGGTGAAGACGCGCCCGCTGCCGTAGTCGGCGAAGAGGTACTTGCCCACGAGGGAGGGGAGAGCCTTGCCGCGGTACACGTACCCGCCGGTCACGGCGACGCCGAGGCCGTGGTCGTACTCGACCACCGGATCGACGAGCCCGGCCGTGCTGCAGGTCGGCGGGCCACCCGGACGGCAGTGGAGGCCCTCGCGGATCTTCCAGCCGTAGTTCGCGCCGCGCGTGATGACGTCGATCTCCTCGTAGGCGCCCTGGCCGACGTCGCCGGCCCAGAGCGCGCCCGTGCCGCGATCGAAGCTCCAGCGCCACGGATTGCGGAGCCCGAGCGCGAAGATCTCCGGCTGGCCGCCGCCCTTGGCGAAGGGGTTGTCGTCCGGGATCGTGTACGCGCCCGTGGCGCCCACCCGGATGCGGAGGAACTTGCCGAGCAGCGATGCCGGGTTCTGCGCGTTGCCGTCCGGATCGCCGCCGGAGCCGCCATCGCCCATGCCGAGGTAGAGGTCGCCGTCGGGGCCGAACGCGATGTGCCCGCCGTTGTGGTTCTCGTACTTCTTCTCGATCGTGAGGATCGGCTCGAGCGTCGCCGGATCGAGCGTCGCGCCGCCGTCGTTGCTCTTGATGCGGGAGATGCGCGTCGCCATCGGGTTGTTCCCCGAGGGCGTGGCCGGAGGATCGAACGTGTACGCGATGAACGCGGTGTGGTTCGTCGCCCAGTCCGGGTGAAACGCGAAGCCGAGGAGCCCGCCTTCGCCGGCGTTGCCGTACTTCACGGAGCCGGCGGGCAGCGCGAGGAAGTCGGTCGTCGACGATACGTTCGCGTCGTTCGCGAACGCCTTGATCTTGGCGGAGCCGTCCGCGGTGTAGATCTGCTCCACGACGTAGTTCTTCGTGCTGTCGTTCGGGGCCTGGAGGAACAGGATCGGCTTCGTGAGCTTCGGAAGCTTCGGGAAGGGCGTGTCGAGCTTGATGCCGCCCGCCGTCGGCGGCCGCGGCTTCGCGAGGCACGTCTTGTTCGCAGGTCGCGTGTCGAGGCCGAAGGCGGCTGGCGTCCCCGAGTCGGCGCCGGCCTCGACGCCGCCGGAGCGGGCCGCGGCCGCTCCTCCGGAGGACGAGGCCGACGCCGACGAAGAAGACGATGACGACGACGTGCCAGACGAAGACGAGCTCGAGGACGACGAGGAGGAGCTCGAGGCCCCCACCGCGGGCGCCGTGTCGTCGTTCCCGCAGGCAGCCGCGATTCCGAGCGTGACCCCGAGCGTGACCAGTCCCATTCGACGAAGCATCGAAAGAGGGTAGCGCGGCCGTTTCGAGGATACATTCTCTGCATGCGCGTCGTGCGGGGGCTGCTCGTGGTCGTCTTTGGCGGCGTGGGCTGGCTTGCCTGCGGTGACGATTACAGCGACGAATCCAAGACCGGCGCTCGCTTCAACCCGTGCTACGCGAACGGCACGTGCAACGTTGGGCTCTCCTGTATCGATGGGCTCTGTGTCTTGTCGGATAGCGGAGGAGAGGGCGGCGCGAACGATGCGGGGCTCGGGGGTGACGCGATCACGGCGGCCGACGGCGCCCCGAACGCGGGGCCTGGCGCGCTTGCCCTCGCGCGGGCCACGTGCGAGCGCGAGAAGCGATGCCTGCCGGTGCGCTACGCGGCGATCTACGGGGCGTCGGATCTGGAGTGCCAGCGACGGTACCTGGCGCAGCCGCAGTACGCGGGCGGGACGCTCACGGAGGACGAGGCGGAGGCCTGCGCGGAGGTGCTCACGACGAGCGCGGAGTGCGGGACGCATCTCCTCCTTCAACCGCCGTGCACGCCGGCGGGCACGCTCGCGATCGCGGCCGCATGCAACTTCGGCTACCAGTGCAAGTCGGCGGTGTGCCACGTCAACCCGCTGACCGATTGCGGCATCTGCGTGACCGGCAAACCGAAGGACTCGGCGTGCGATCCGACCGACGAGTGCGCAGCAGGGCTCTACTGCGAGGCGGCCAAGTGCCAGCGTCTCGGGAAGCTCGGCGACGACTGCGGGGTCTTGGCTTGCGAGTCGGGGCTCACCTGCGACGCCGACGCGAAGAAGTGCAAGCTTCCGGGCGGCGTCGGCGACGCCTGCGAGATCGCGAGCGAAGCGACGGACTGCGCGATCGGCCTCCGATGCGGCCCCGAGAAGAAGTGCATCGAGGCCGCGTGGCGCAAGAACGGCGAGACCTGCGACCTCGGCCAGAAGATCTTCTGCGCGCAAGGACGCTGCAGCGGTGGCACGTGCGCGCCCTATCAGGCGACCGGGGGCTCCTGCGACCCGTCGGCGTCTTGCGACCCTTCCGTGGACACCTGCAAGGAGGGCAAGTGCGTGTCGCTCTCGGCGGCCGTCTGCAATTGACCGGCTTGGTCCGGCTCGCGGGGCGGGGAAAAAGGCGTCTCCACTTGCTTCCCTGGCGTCTCACGCGCTAACTCCCGCGCATGCCCAACGTCCCGTCCGTGCCGCCGCCGGGGGCGTCGTTTCTTGCGGCACTCCAGCAAGGCCCTCTCGTCGTCGACGGCGCCATGGGCTCGGAGCTCTTCGAGCGCGGGATCCTGCCATCGACGTGCCTGGAAGAGCTCAACGTCTCCAAGCCCGACATCATCAAGAAGGTGCATGACGACTACGTGCGTGCCGGGGCTCAGGTCATCGAGACGAACACGTTCGGCGCCAATGCGATGCGCCTCGACAAGTACGGTCTCGCCGGCAAGGTGAAGGAGCTCAACGAGGCCGGCGTCCGGTGCGCGCGCGACGCCGCGCAGGGGCGCGCGTTCGTCGTCGGCACGATCGGTCCCTCCGGCTACTTCCTCGGCGAGGCCTCGCGGGACGACCTCGCGAAGGTCCGCAGCGCGCTGCTCGAGCAGGCGCGCGTCCTCGCAGGCGCGGGCGTCGACGCCATCCTCGTCGAGACCTTCCGCCAGACCAACGAGCTCCGCATCGCCATCGAGTCGGCGGTGACCGCGAGCGGCGGCGCGGTTCCGATCATCGCGTCGGCCTCCGTCGACGAGAAATCGCGCATGGCGGACGGGACCCCCTCCGCCGAGATCGCGAGGCTCATGAAGGAGTGGGGCGCGTCCGTCGTCGGCGTGAACTGCTCGGACGGCCCGATGAACGTGCTCGAGGCGGTCACGCCCATGCTCGAGACCGGGCTGCCGGTGTGGGCAGTGCCGAACGCCGGCCTCCCGCGCCGCGTCGACGAGCGGCTCGTCTACGTATCGACGTCCGAGTACTTCGGCGTCTACGCGCGGCGCATGTACAAGCTCGGCGTGAAGCTCGTGGGTGGCTGCTGCGGCACGACCCCCGAGCACGTGCGACGCATCGCGAACGCGGCGCGCATGGTCGGCGCGGCGGACCGGGCGGCCACGCCGCAGTCGAACAAGGACTCGGACGCGCTCATCCGCGCGAGCGAGGTGGTGGAGATCGCGGACGCGGTCGATCTCGGCCACGTGACGTGCGCGCCGTTCGCGGAGCGGAGCGATCTCGCGGCGAAGATCGCGCGGGGTCAGTTCGTCGTCTCGGTCGAGGTCAATCCGCCGATCGGGCTCGACCTGTCGAAGGCGCTCTCCGCGGCCCGCATGCTGAAGTCGGGCGGCGTCGACGTCATCAACATCGCCGACGGCGCGCGCGCGCAGGCCCGCATGGGCAACGTGGCGATGGCCGCGCGTGTGCAGGAGCAGTGCGGGATGGAGACCATCCTTCACGTCTGCGGGCGGGACCGGAACCTCCTCGGCACGCTCTCGCACCTGCTCGCGGCTCACGAGCTCGGTGTTCGCAACACCGTCATCATCACGGGCGATCCGCCGAAGATGGGCGATTTCCCGGACGCCTCCGCCGTCTACGACCTCGACTCGATCGGCATCCTCAAGCTCGCGTCGCGCCTCAACCACGGGATCGATCCGAGCGGCAAGCCCCTCGGCGGCGCCACGCGCTTCGTCCTCGCGACGGGCGCCGAGCCCGCCGCGCTCAACTACGAGCGCGAGCTCGCGCGGCTCGAGCAAAAGAAGAAGGCGGGCGCCGAGATCGTGATGACCCAGCCCGTCTACGATCCGGCGGTCCTCGAGCGCTTCCTCGAGGACATCGCCCCGCTGGGGCTCCCCGTGCTCGTCGGGCTCTTGCCGCTCGCGAGCTTCCGCAACGCCGAGTTCCTCCACAACGAGGTCCCCGGCATGCAAGTGCCCGAGGCCGTGCGCGAGCGCATGCGCAAGGCCGGCTCCGGACCGAGCGCGCGCCGCGAGGGCGTCGCCATCGCGCGCGAGATGCTCGCGTCCGTGCGCTCGCGCGTCGCGGGCGCGTACATCATGCCGCCGCTCGAGCGCTACGAGCTCGCCCTCGAGGTGGTCGACGGCTTCCTCGACACCCAGCCGGTCCTGCACTGACGGACATGCGTCCCGCCGTCCTCGTCTTCTGCACGTTGCTCGGGGCGTGCGGCTCGTGCGGCAAGGAGAGCGATCCCGCGAACCCGGCGCCTTCGGCCTCCGCCTCGCCTTCCGCCGCGGTGGTGGCGGAGCCCCTCCCGCGCTGTCGTAAGAGCTCGGAAAGACTGCCGATCCAGGGCGAGGACGTCATCGTTGGCGACGTCGCGATCGGGCCGGCGGGGCTCCTGGCGGGCATCGTCCGGATGAACGGCGGAAAGCGCGTCGCGTCCGTGGTGAAGACGTCGCTGATGCTCGCGGAGCCGAGCTTCGAGGACATCGGCCCCGCCATCGGCGACGACCCTCCGCCGTCGCCGCGGTGGAACGGGACGCAGGCCTGGGTGGCGTACTTCGCGGGTCGCGCCGTCGACGGCGGCGCGAAGCAGCGCGAGCTCGTCGTCATGACCCTGGGGCAGGGCGGCGCCGAGAAGAGCGCACCGCGTCCGATTCGCAACCTGCAGCAGGCGGACGAGTCCACCGCGTTCGACGTCGCGTGGGCCGAGAGCAGCGCCGGCCTCGTCGCATGGGACGAGGACGGCCCGCCCGTCGTCCCCGAGGCGGGCGCGCCCAAGAAGAAGGACGCCGAGCCCGTCACGCGCGGCATCGTCAAGGTGCAGCCGCTCGTCGAAGGCGTGATGGGAAAGACGATCTCGCCGGACGCGTCCGACGCCGACTCTCCGCGCCTCGTCGCGCGCGCGGCAGGCGGCTTCTGGGTCGCGTGGCTCGCGCGAAAGCCCGACGAAGAGGCGGCCGGCATCGAAGGTCCGGGCGAGCCGCGTCAGTTCCGCTGGGTCGAGGTGATGGCGCTCGACGCGAAGGGCGAGCCGCTCGGGCCCGTGCGCAAGGTCGGATCGGAGAAGGGCCGCGCCGTCGCGTTCGAGCTCGCCCGGAGCGGCGCGGATCTCATCGTCATGGTCCAGGACGAGATCGCGGCCTCCGAGGGCGCGCGCATCGTGCGCCACAAGCTCGGCGAGACCGGCAAGCCGGAGACGACCGACATCGTGAAGGACGGCGTCGGCCACGCCCTGGCGGATCTCGTCCCGGCCGCCGCGACCACGGAGTCGGCACGGTGGCTCGCCTGGAGCGATACGCATGAGCACACTCACCTGACCCAGCTCGGTCCGGGCCTCGTGGCTCGCGGCAAGCCGTCGTCGGAGCCAACTCTCGAGGGAGCCCGCGTTTTGGCCTCCTCCGGCGAGACGCTGTTCGCGCTGGCCGGGGTCGATCCGGGGGCCACGCGGACGCAGCCCGAGCTCCTGCGCTTCGTTTGCCCGTGAAAACGCGCTCTTCCCCCAGAGCGGCAGGTCGATTACCTTTTCCGCCGTGACGGACTGCAGCATAGCCGGGGCCCATAGCTCAATCGGTCAGAGCTCCCGGCTCATAACCGGGCTTGTCCTGGTTCGAACCCAGGTGGGCCTACTGACCCCCGACTCGAAGACTTTCTTTTTCACGACAGGAGCACACGGTTGAATAGCGTGGACCAGATTCGCGCGCTGGAGGAGCTCGCGGCGATGGACGGCGAGGTCAAGGCGCTCGAAGAGAAGCTGAAGGAAGAGCGCGGCATCCTCGGCGGCATGAAAGAGAGCTTGAAGAAGCTCGACGACCGTTTGCAGGCAGACCGCGCCACGGTGGGCAGCGCGGACAAGCAGCGCAACGAGCTGCACATGGACGTGCGGACGATGACCCAGCAGATCGAGCAGTCGCGCGAGAAGCTGAATCGGTCGCGGACCGAGCGCGAGAGCCAGGCGGCCCAGCGCGAGCTCGAGGAGCTCCGCAAGCTCATTCGCGATCGCGAAGACGACATCCAGCGGATCGACAACGACACCGCTGCGGTTCGCTCCGCGGTCGAGACCACGGAGGGCGAGCACAAGGCGCTCTCCGAGGAGCTCGCGGCCAAGGAGGGCGAGATCAACGCGAAGGTGAGTCAGCTCGAGTCCGACCGCGCTCAGAAGGGCGGGGGACGCGACACGATCGTGAAGCGCCTGCCCGCGCAGCTCTATCGCCGCTACGAGATGATTCGCCAGAAGCGTGACGGCGCGATCGCGCAGACCACGGACGGCACCTGCAACAAGTGCAACATGGCGCTCCCTCCGCAGGTGTATCACCGCCTGCGTCGCGAGCCGCTCATCGAGCAGTGCCCCTCGTGCAACCGCCTCATCTACTTCGCAGCACCGCAACAAGCGACCAAGGTGGATTGAACCCTGAAGAGCTGTCCGAAATGCATGCGCGTGTTCCCGGACGAGGCAGGTTTCTGCCCCGCGGACGGAAGCGCCCTGCAGTTCGCCAGCCTGGTGCCGATCCCGGCCGGTGACGATCCGCGGCTCGGCACCCGTCTCTGCGGACGCTACGAGCTCCGTCGCGTCGTCGCTGACGGCGGAATGGGCCGTGTCTACGAGGGCATCGACAAGCAGACGCAGACGCGCGTCGCGGTGAAGGTCCTTCACAACGACGTGTCGAAGGACGACGTCGCGCTCGAACGCTTCAAGCGCGAGTACCAGGTCTCGAGCCAGCTCGCGCACGAGCACATCGTCAAGGTCCTCGACTTCCAGCGCGACCCCGACGCGGGGGTCTGGCTGCTCGTCATGGAGTTCCTCGACGGCGAGGAGCTCCGCTTCATCCTGAAGCGCGAGAAGCACATCGAGCCCGCGCGGCTCGTGCGCATGCTCGCGCAGGCCGCGCTCGGTCTGGACGGCGCGCACGCGAGTCAGCTCGTCCACCGTGATCTCAAGCCGGACAACCTGTTCCTTTGCGGCACCCGCGAAGGCGACGACGTGAAGATCCTCGACTTCGGCTCGGTCAAGGACAAGAACCTCGACGCGAAGAAGCTCACCGTGCTCGGCACGACGATCGGCTCGCCGTATTACATGGCGCCAGAGCAGGCGCAGGGACTCGAGACCCTCGACGCACGCGCCGACGTCTTCGCGCTCGCCGCCATCACGTACGAATGCATGACGGGCATGGTCCCGTTCACGGGCAACAACGGCCCGAGCATCCTCCTCGCGATCCTCACGAAGGATCCCGACCCGCCGAGCACGAAGGCGAAGGACACGAAGTACCCCGTCCCCCACACGATGGATGACGTGATGGAGCTCGCGCTCGCGAAGAACCCGAACCACCGGCAGCCGAGCGTCGGTGCATTCGCGGACGCGATCGGCCATGCGTACGGGCTCAGCGGCGACCACACACAGTGGGCGAAGACGCCTCAGGCGGACCTCGCAAAGCTCATCGCGGAGGGCATCGCGAACCTCCCCGCGCCCCCTCAAAAAGCGGCTCCGGTCGCGCTCGAGGCGGCCGCCGATCCGTTCGCGGCCCCCATGCGCCCGATGGCGAGCACGGTCGCGATGTCGAACGCGCCCGCGCTTCCGGGCGGGTCTGTTTCGCCGTTCTCGCAGCAGGCGCCGTCGCAGCAGTACGCCCCGCCGAGCACCTATCAGGCAGCGCCCGACGGCGGCGATCTCCAGGTGGCGGGCCTCGCGTCGGGCCGCTCCGCATGGCTCATCCCCGTCATCGTGGGTGTGGTCGCGCTCTTCATCGGGGGCGGTATCGTCATCGCCCTCGTCCGGTAGCCCAGGGCGTTGCCTACCGAGCATCCATGGACCCGTGGTCCGTGGATCGATGGACCACCACCCCATGTTCTGCGTCGTTGACTCACGTGCGGTTTCTTAGGCTCATGGTGGATTTGCACACACGAGGTAGCGGTGTGCGAAGCCCTCTCACGAATCGAAAGCGCAGGCTTTTTGGGTGCCCAACGGAGTCGGCGGTGCCTGATACGTTTTGATGACCACCCGCGTGATCTGGTCCGGCGCTCGCATGGATCGAGAACGAGGGTCCTCAGAGGTTCATGCTCCCCTTCACCAAGCGGCCAGGACGAGAAGAGAGCAGCGATGTCGTCGCCAAGGACGATATCGGCGCGAAGTCGTCCCCTGCCTCCGCGGTGCCTCCGGCCTCCTCGTCGCGCCCCACCACGATGCGTCCGCCGGCGAGCTCGCCCCCCGCGGCGCGCGCGAACGACTTCGATGACGAGATGACGGGCCTCGTGCAGGCTCGCTCGCTCAACTCCACGTTCCCTGCGCCGATGCCCGCCGCCGGTCGCCCCGCGACCATGCCCCCGCGCTCGGCTCGTCCCTCGATTCGCCCCGCCGCCGGTGGTCCCGCCTCGATGCGTCCGCCGCCCTCCTCCGCGCGCGGCGCGTACGAAGGCGACGAAGACGAGGACGCGGAAGACGAAGACGGCGGGCGCACCGTCGTCCGCCCCGAGGGCGCGGGCAAGGTCGCGCGCCGCAGCGCGGCCGCTCCCGATCGCTCGGCGCCGCGTGCCACGCCGTCCGCGAACCCCACGTCGATCTCTCCCGCGGCCGTCATTCGCAAGACGATGGAGTCCCAGCGCGCGCGTGGGCTCGCGTCGGGTCCGCCGCCGGAGCTTCGCGGTGACCTCGATCACGGTGATAACGACGAGTTCACGCAGGCCGCGCCCTCCCGCACGGTGTCGAGTCGCTCGGGTGCGCAGCGCAGCAACTATCCGCCGCCCGCCTCCTACGAGGGGCCGCCTAGCCACCGGCCGCCGCCGCGCGACGAGCCGGCGTCGTACCGCTCGCGCGGTCGCGACTCGATGGACTCTACGACGACTCGCCGCGCAGCTACCGCACGAACGAGTCGGGTCCGATCAGCAGCAGCCCGATGAGCCAGCCGCCGCCGTCCTCGGCGCGCGCGAACAAGCTCCCTGGCCACTTCGCGGCGAGCCAGCCGCCGCCGAGCTACGCGAGCCCGCAGAACGGCGTGAACCCACACGGCCCGACGGCGGCGATGCCCGCCGTCACGGATGCGTACAACTCGATGCCGCCGCAGATGCAGCACGCATCGCAGCCGCCGGCCCAGATGACGGCCGCGATGAACAACTCGGCGATGCCGGCGCACTTCCGCATGGCCCAGACGGGTGCGATCGCGGGCGTGGGCATGGGCGGCGCCGTGATGGACCCGCCGGGCACGTCCGTGACCTCGAACAACCCGCGCGTGTCGGGTCGTCCTGCGATGTCGTGGGCGGCTGCGCTCGCGGCATGTGGTGTCTTCGTGGGTGTCGTGGCGGTCGCGATCGCCCAGCGCGGCGACAACATGGCCGACACGCAGGCCGCCTTCGTCGATCCGGCGCACACGACCAAGACGCCCGCGACCCAGCCGGTCGAGACCCAGCCGCCTCCGACGAACCCCCTTCCCCCGGGCCTCATCGGCGCGAGCCCGGCGCCTGCCGTCGCGCCCGTGAACGGGATGGCCGATCCGAACCTCGGCCTCAGCACCCCGCAGCCGGCCCCAGCACCTCCGCCCGACAAGGCCGGGGGGAGAAGTTCGCAGGCGTGACGGTCAAGGCGCCGCCGAAGCCGGCGAGCGGCGGTGGCGCGACCTTCGTTCGTCCGCGTCCGGCCCCGCGTCCGGACACGGGCGACGGCGACGAGGAGCCGAAGAAGAAGAAGACCAAGGGCGGCGACGCGGACGACGAGACGCGCAAGGCGCTCGAGGAGCTCCGCAAGGCGCAGATGGAGCGCGGCCTCTAGGAGGCGGCGTTCCTCAGTTCCTCAGGGCCGCGAGATGAGCTCCGGCCACGGCGAGAAGGCCTCCTCGAACGCAGCGCGGTCGATGGGGCCTTCGGTCATTGGATCGACTCGATCGATGGGGCCCTCCGCGATCTTCTGACCACCGCCGCCGAGCCCACCCAGGCCGCCGAGCCCACCGAGCCCGCCGAGGAGCGCGCCGCAGTCCGCGTTGCAGGTGCCCGTCACGCACTGGAAGACCTGCAGCACCTGGAGCGCGCCGGCCGGGTTCTTCGCGGCGCAGCCGAGCAGGCACTGCGTGCTGATGCCGCCCGTGCCGCCGCCACCCGCGCCGGCCTCGACGCCGAGGCCGAGGCACGACGAGGTCACGCAGGTGAACACGTTCAGGCACTGCGGGTTGCCGATGCAATCGACGATGGTCTGTCCGCATGTCCCGATCACGCAGCCCGCGCAGGCGACCGGTCCCGCTTCGCGTCCTGCGTCGAGGATCGGCGGCGCGCCATCGAGCGCGACCGCATCGCTGGTGCTCGCGTCCGCGCCGCTGTCGGGCCCGAGTGTCGGCGCATCGTCGAGCGGGCCCCGGCTGCCGCAGGCGAGCAGGAGCGCCGCGACGCCAGACGAGAGGAGGAGGGCTCGACGCATCACCAGTCCTCTGTAGCATGGCGGGCGAAATGACGCGCACTGCTCTCGGCCAGCCGGCGACCGCCATCCTCGAAGATCCGCTCGCGGTTCGTCGTGCATGCGACGAGGCGCGCGGGCGCGGCCAGCGCGTCGGCTTCGTGCCGACGATGGGCGCGCTCCACGAAGGCCATCTCACCCTCGTCCGCGAGGCCCGAAAACACGCCAATTTCGTCGTCTGCTCGATCTTCGTCAACCCGACCCAGTTCGGTCCGAACGAGGATTTCGCAAAATACCCGCGCGACCTCGAGGGCGACGTCGCCAAGCTCGACGGTGTGGACGTCGTGTTCGCGCCGGCGCCCGACGCGATGTATCCGAAGGGAGAGCGCACGCGCGTCCGTGTCGATGGCCTCACGGAGCACCTCTGCGGTCCGCATCGTCCGGGGCACTTCGAGGGCGTGACGACGGTGGTGGCGAAGCTCTTCTCGGTGGTCGGGCCGTGCACGGCCGTCTTCGGCAAGAAGGACTACCAGCAGCTCGCGGTGCTCCGGCGCATGTCGATCGATCTCTTCTTCCCGGTGGAGGTCGTCGGTGTCCCGATCGTGCGCGAGGCGGACGGCCTCGCGATGAGCTCGCGCAACGCGTATCTCTCGGCAGAGGAGCGGTCGCGCGCGCTCGGTCTCTCGCGTGGGCTCCGCGCCGCGCACGAGGCCTTCACGAAGGGCGAGCGCCGCGCGGGTACGCTCCGCAAGCTCGCGCTCGACGCGATCGAGCCGATCGCGACGTCGATCGACTACGTCACGGTCGCCACCGCGGACTCGTTGGTCCCGTTCGCAGAGGACGCCGGCGTGCCCGATCGGGCGCTCGTGGCGGTCGCTTGCCGGGTCGGTGCGACCAGGCTCATCGACAACGTGGTGCTCGGGGAAGATCCGCTTCTTCAATTTTAACCGAGCGTTGCCGCGGGCGTGGTGGGACCTCGGTCGTCCCGGCCCGGGGGCGTGGTAAAGGTCGGCCATGACGAAGCGACCGGGCCGTTTCATCGTTCTCGAAGGCATCGACGGAGCGGGAACGACGACGCAGACGGCGCGTCTCTGCGATCGCCTCCGTGCCGAAGGCCGCGCCTCGAAGTCGACGCGCGAGCCGAGCGACGGCCCGGTGGGCACGCTCGTCCGGCAGGTGCTGACGGGACGCATGGTCATCCCAGGTGGACGGTCGCCGGGCTGGACCACGATGGCGCTCCTCTTCGCCGCCGACCGCATGGACCACGTCGAGTCCGACATCGAGCCGTTCCTCGCGACGGGCGGCATCATCGTCTCCGATCGCTATGACGCGTCGAGCCTCGCATACCAGAGCGTCACGAGCGGCAAGGAAGGCGAGCAGGCGGTGGCGTGGATCCGCGAGCTCAACAAGCACGCCCTCCGTCCCGACCTCACGATCGTCGTCGACCTTCCCGCCGACGTCGCCGCTGCGCGCCGCGAGACGCGAGGGGAAGCGGCGCAGCTCTACGAGCAGAACGAGGTGCAGCGCGCGCTCGCGGACTTCTACCACACGCTCGACAAGCACATGCCCGAGGACCGGATCGCGATCGTCGATGGCAACGGCACCGTCGACGAGGTGCACGCCCGCATCTGGGACGCGTGCGCGAAGGTCCTCTGAGCGCGTAGTCGACTCAGTCGACGATCGGCACTTCGAGCGTGCGCGGCTTGCCGTTGCGCTCGTACTCGACCTTGAGCGCGGTGGCGGTCGCGAGCGATCGGAAGGCGCGGTCTGCGTCGTCTGGCTGTTCCGGGACGATGCCGTTCACCTTCGTGATCACATCGCCGGGGTTGAGATCGATGATCCAGTTCTCGTCGATGCCGCGGAGCACGAAGCCGTGGAACTTCCCGTTCACCATCACCGCGTTGTCGTCGAACGCGACGTGCTGGAGGAAGTAGCCGAGGCCGTGGTCGATGGCGAACCGCACGTCCGCCCGCTTGATCTCCTTCACGACCACGGGCTTCGCGGGCGCGGGCGGAGGCATCGCCGGCGCGGGATCGCCACCCTTCGGAAACGCAGCGTGAGACTTGCCGTCTTCGCCGCCGCACGCCGCGAGGAGGAGCAGTCCGATCGGGAAAAAGCGAGCCAGAGAGCGGACGACCGAGGCCATACCGACATCCTCCACATCGGCGGCAAATGGGCAAGTTACAGGCGCGACAAGGCCAGCCGGTCGAGGTCTGCGGTCGCGGTCGGTCCGGGCGCGCTCGTGAACGCGAGGGTGACCATGCCCGCGTCGTCGACGAGCACGTGCTCGGCGTCGATCGCGCCGTGCGCCTCGCCCATCTCGTGCAGCCGCTCGAGCGCCTCGCGGAGAGTGGCGAGCTGCTCGCGGGAGGCGGGGCCGGAGAGCGGCGTGCCTCGCGGCGCGGCGAGCCAGATCGCCTTGCCCTCACGGTCGACGCGCAGCACCGCCTGCAGCGCCGGATGGTCCGCGCGCGCGAACGCCGAAGCGCGCGCGAGCGTGGCGGGGTTCAGATCGATCGAGACGACGCGGCGGCCGAGCCACTGATCGATCTCCGTCCCGTCCTCGTCCGGCATGAGGCGCAGGCCCGACGGGCGATCGCTCGGCCGCTTCACCGCCTTCCTTGGCAGGGCCACGCGCTCGATCGTGGCGGGCCACTTCAGCGCTCCGAGCATCTTTCGCGCCGCGAACGCGTCCTCCGGGCGCTTGTCCGGGTCGTCGTCGACGAGCGAGAACACGACCGCGTCGTGCTGCGCGTTGAGGTCGCGATGCACGCCGCTCGGTCGAAGTCCCTGGAGGCGCGACGATGGCGACGAGTCGTCCGAGCCGAGCGCCGGCGCCTGCGGTTTGTCTCCCGTCAGCATCTCCCAGAGCATCGCGCCCACGCCGAAGATGTCGCTCCGCACCGTCGCGGGACGGCCCTCGCGCTGCTCCGGGCTCATGTAGCCGAGCGTGCCGATGACGCCCGCGGTCGCGGTGGCGGAGAGATCGCTGAGGTGCGCGACGCCGAAGTCACCGAGGCGCGTCACGCCTGCCTCGTCGAACAGCACGTTCGCCGGCTTCACGTCGCGGTGGATGATGCCGAGCCGATGCGCCTCGCCGAGCGCGGAGAGCACCGCCTGTGCGATCTCCACGGCGCGCGCGGGGGCGAGCGGCTCGTTCGCGAGCATGTGCTCGAGCGTGCCCCGCCCCATCCACTCGAGCACGAGGGCGGGGCCTTCGGGCACGTAGTCGTGGAGCGGCACGATGTTCGGATGATCGAGCGTCCCGAGGACGCGCACCTCACGCTCGAACCTCGCGAGCGCGTCCCGGCCGGCGCCGCGCGCGTCGTAGCCGGCGAAGATCTTCACCGCCACGCGCTCGCTGCGCACGCCGTCGACGCACTCGATCACGCGCGCGTGTGGGGAGGACGCGACCTCGCGTACGACCTCGTAGCGGCCGAAGAGGCGCGCGCGCACGGGCGCGCCTCGCGCGTCGCCGAGCGCGCCCTCGAGCGCGCCGCCGAGGCTCGCGAGCTCCGTCTCCGCCTCCACGCGTGCTTGCGTGAGGCCGAGCCGATCGAGCGCGCCCACGAGGATCGTGAGCGCGGCGCGACGTTCCGGCGCGTCCGGGCGCACTTTCTGTA
The DNA here is from genome assembly GCA_046351255.1 of Labilithrix sp. GTDB lineage: Bacteria > Myxococcota_A > Polyangia > Polyangiales > Polyangiaceae > Labilithrix. The sequence goes on along the minus strand of JAXLYU010000011.1, from coordinate 296,660 downwards.
GCGCGCGCACTGCGGCGTCCGTCTTTCCGTAGCGGTGAAGCAGCCCGCCGAGGGCAACGAGGAGCGAGCCCTTGCCAGGCTCCCTTCGAACCTGCGCCTCGAGCACCTTCGATGCGCCCACGACGTCGCCCGCCGCTTCGAGGAGGCGAGCGGCGTCGATGGCGCGTCCCGCTCGTTCGAACGCGCGCGCGGCCTCGGCGTTCTTGCCGATGCTCTCGAGGAGGCGCCCCGCCCAGCCGTGATCGCCGCGCTGGGCGAGCCGGAATGCGACGCGCTCCACATTCGCCTGATCCCCCGCGAGGTGCGGGTACGCCTGCTCCGCGAGCGCGTCGTCCTTCGCCTCGAGCGCGAGCGGCAGGGCGCGCGGCCAGTCGTTCGACTTGAGCGCCTCGACCGCGGCTCGCTTGAAGTCGCACGCGCGCTCGAAGAGGGACGATGCGGTGCGCGGGTCGCCGCGCGAGGAGGCGAGCTCCGCGGCCTGGAGGAGGCGCTCTTCGCGGACGAGCTTCTCGACGTCGGCGTCCATGCGGGAGACCCAATCTACGGCGAGGATTCGTCTTCGTCGTCTTCTTCGGGCGCGCTGCCCGGCGCGTTCGGGTGCGTCGCGGCGGCGAGCGCGCCGTCGACGTCGGTGCTGATGCCGAACGGGGAACAGCCGTGCTCGCCGCGTGCGGCGGCGCGCGCGTCGCTCTTGGCGGCGAGATCGCCGAGGATGCCGCGCGTGCGGTTCTTCTTCCCGGGACCGCTGTAATCGACCCAGAAATACGAGCGGTCCCGCACGTCGAGATGGACGAAGCCGCTCACGGGATAGGTGCCGACGCCGGAGAAGCCCTCCTCGCGCGCGAACTTCGCGACCTCTTCGTCGCTCGTGCCTGCGAACACGCAGTCGATCGCGCGACCGTTGCCGTGGTTCGAGTGACTGCCCGGACGCGGCGTGCGGTAACCGGAGATGATGCGCACCTCGGGCGTGTTGAAGTGCGCCGCCACGCGATAGAGGAGGTCGAGCGTCCGCGGATCGACCGGGTGCTCGTTGCCCGTGCGTGTGTCGCGAAGGATGTGCGCCGCCTTGTCGAGGTCCTCGGCGGAGAAGCCGCCCTTCTCGCTGTGCGCGGTGAGGACAGCCCGGTCGGTGTGGTTGAGGCCCTGCAGCACGAGCTGCACGCGACCCGAGGAGTCCTTCGGCGCGGTCGCGCCGGGCGGCGCTTGATGCCATCCGCGCGAGGCAGCGACGGGGCTGGGCGGGGGCGCGGGCTTCTTGACCATGGCGGTCGTGCCCTTCGACGCCGGCTTCGGCGGATCACCGAACGCGACACTGCTCGTGGTGAAGACGAGCGCGATGATGGCGAGCGTGCGAACCTTCATGCCCGCGTCGGTCAGCGACGGAAGGTGAGGACCTTCGAGACGTCGAAACGGATCTCTCCGGGCTCGATGCCCTTCGCGCGGAAGCTCTCCTTGTGGAGGCGGTGCACGGAGAGCTGGCCTTCGTCGATCGTGCTCGGGATGAGGAGGTGGCCGGCGTCGTTCGCCACGCAGCGAAGCGCGACGCGGGGGGAGGGGGAGAGGACGTCGGCGTAGACGAGGTCGTGGGCGTCGCTGTCGGTCGCGTCCCACGTGAGGTCGAGGCCGTCGGCGGTGGGCGTCACGTGGAGATCGACGAGCTCCCTCGGCGCGTTCGCGCTGATGCTGAAGCCGTCGGGGAGGTCGGGGCTGCCGCTCGAGCGGAGCGCCACCTTGGAGCCCGGGACGAACGCGTCCGCGGAGCGCGCAGAGTAGAAGTAGCCGGAGACGACGCCCGCCGGATCGGGCATCAGGCGGGGGCCCAGCACGAGGCTCTTGCCGCTCTCGCTGGTCATGGAGACCTGGCCGACGTCGAGGAGCTCGACGGAGCGACCCACGACCGCAGACTCGCTCGGGACGATGCACGTCCCGGCCGCGGGCACCTCTGCACCTACACCGGCGAGGCTGAGGGCGGACTCGTCGACGGAGCCTTGCTTGACCCGCACGACGCGCGCCGCGACCGCGTCATTTCGCGTGGAGTCGCCCGGGCCCGTGCTCCGCTCGACCTCCACCACGGCGGTCGCCGGGGAGGTGGTGTCGGGCGCGGGGGCATCGACGCCGGACGCGCAGGCGACGAGGCTCGGGGCGGCCAGGATGCCGACGAGGGCAAGGGAGAGCCGCATGGACACCGTTAGAGTAGACGGCCGGGCTCTCTCGAGCAACCATCGCCCTCGCCCTTTTCTCTCGAAGAGACATGCCCCGCGCCCCTCTCCACCTCCTCGTCACGGCCGCCTGGATGCCGGAGCTCGAACGATTTCAAGAGCTTCTGAAGGCAGAGCCGCGCGATCCTCCGTGGGGCGTCGCGCTCGACGCGATGGGGATCGGGCTCGTGGATGCGAGCATCGGTCTGACGCGATGCATTATGACGCACCGGCCGACCCACGTGCTCGCCCTCGGGACGGCGGGCGCGGCGCCGAGGTCGGGGCTCGGGGTGGGGGACGTCATCGTGGGGCAGTCCGCGCGCCTCGTGGACCCGGCGGCGGTGGAGGGGAAGGCGGCGCTTCCGTACGGCTCGGAGGCCTCGTTCGATCCCGGCATGATCGACGCGCTCTTCTCTGCCGGCGCGCGGCCGTGCGCCATCGCGAACACGCTCGGCATCACGACGGACGACGCGCTCGCGAACAAGCTCGGCGTGCTGGCGCCGGTCGAGCACCTGGAGGCGTATGCGGTCGCGCGGACGTGTCAGGCGTTCGGCGTCCCGTGCACGATCACGCTCGGCATCGCCAACGTCGTCGGTAGCAAGGGGCGCGAGCAGTGGAAGGCGAACCACGTGAGCGCCTCGGCCCGCGCCGCGGAGATCGCGTTCAAGGCGCTCGCCGCGCTCTGCGTGTGATGCGCCCGTCGCCCGCTCAGAACGTCCACCAGAGCGCGGTCGCCGGCGAGATCGTGAGCCCTCGCACGGTGGCCTTCGTCTCGTTGTAGCTGCCGTTCACGATCTGGTACGCGGCGCTGCCCTCGAGCGCGACGTGCACGTGCTTGAAGCCGACGGCGAGGCCGACCACCGCGCCCCCGTAGAAGCGTGTGGCCTCGAGCTCGATCGGTGGAGCGCCGAGCGTGACGCTCTTCGGTTCGCTGCGGAGCTGCTCCACGGTCACGCGCTCGAAGCCGCCGCGCGCCCCGAACCACAGCTGGTAGACACCCGCCGAGCTCTGCCAACCGGCGAGGAGCGGGAGGTCGAGGCCGAAGCCGCGGAGCGATCCGAGATCGACGTTGGGCAGGTCCGATCCCTGCTGGCGCCCGTAGAGCGCGGCCGAGCCGCCGAGGCCGGCGGAGTACGTCCACGCGCCGTCGTCGAAGCCGCGCCGCACGTCGACGCGCACGCCGCGCCCCGTGTACGCGAGCCCCGACTCGAACTGGCGACCGATACCGACGCGCGCGCCCGCGAACGGCGCGAGGCCGGGCGCGACAGCAGCCGCGACGAGCGCCCCCTTCGCGTAGGTGGGGTTGCTCCCCGGCGCCCCGGGCGCGAGCGGATCCGACGTCGCGTTCGCCCGCGCGTTCGACAGATCGTCCGAGAGCGACCCGGGCGAGACGTTCGCGCTGACGCCGGTCGCGGCACGCACGTCGCCACCGGCGAGGACACGTGCAGGATGCAGCAATGGCGAGCCGCCCCCGCACCCGACCAGCGCGCAGGCGGTGGCGACTACGGCAAGACTACTTGCGGAAGCGCGACGGGAAGTTGTTGTCTTCCACACGCTTCTGGAGCTCCGAGTCATCCGGGTGCAGGTTCTTCGCGCGGGCGAGGAGCGTCGACTCGTCTTCCGGGTGATTGGGATCCGGGAGACAGCACTCGACCGGACATACCGCCTGGCAAGCCTCGTGATCGTAGAATCCCACGCACTCCGTACAGAGCTCCGGATCGATCACGTAGATCTCGTCGCCTTCGCTGATCGCTTCGTTCGGGCACTCGGGCTCGCAAGCGCCGCAGTTGATGCAGTCTGCGGTGATATGAGTCGCCATGGGTGTCCTCCTTTAGGGTTCGACGCGCTTGAAGTCAAACGGCAAACAGGTCTAAAGCTTCCCGCTTCTTGACCAGTTTTCCTTCGTTTGGCTTCGCGTCCGGGTGGCGGATCCGCTTCGCCCTCTTCGGCCTCGCCCTCGGGCTGGTCGCCGTCATCGCGTCCGAAGCCTGTACGCCCGAGATCGGGGACAAGTGCATCGTCTCCACCGACTGCTCGGTGCAGGGCGATCGCCTCTGCGACACCTCGCAGCCCGACGGCTACTGCACCCAGCTCAACTGCCGGGGCAACGACTGCTTCGACGAGGCCGCCTGCGTCCTCTTCAACTCGGCCATCCCGGGCTGCAACTACGACGATCGCGCCGGCGGATACGGATCGCGCATCGCACGCTCGTTCTGCATGGCCCAGTGCGAGAACAACGGGGACTGCCGCGGCGACTACGTCTGCGCCGACCCGCGGACCGCGCCCTGGAACGCGGTCATCCTCGACGACAACCAGACGAAGAAGGGCTGCCTGCCGAAGCCGCTACCGTTCGACGCGGGCGCCGATGGCGGCGTGCTCTTCTCCGCGGAGTCGCCCATCTGTCAGTCCGCCGCGCCCGTCGACGCGGCCGTACCCATCGACGCCGCGCCGCCGAGCGTGGTCGAGGCGGGCACGGTGAACCTCCCGCCGCTCTTCCCCGACGGCGGCGACGCCGGTCCCAAAGACGCAGGCGACGGCGGAGGATGACCTCGTCCGGTCGACCGCCGCCGCCGGCGCGACCGACCTCGCCGTCGCGACCGGGAGGGCGCGTCCTCGTGCTGGTCCTCGGCCGGTTCGGCGAAGCCCTCGCGGTCGTCCTCGTCCTCGCCACGCTCGTCTTCCTCGCGCTGCGGATCCTCCCCGGCGATCCCGCCGCGCTCGTGCTCGGCGATCAGTCGAGCGAGGCCGAGCGCGCCGCGCTGCGCGCCAGGCTCCATCTCGACGAGCCGATGTGGCTGCAATATGCACACTTCTTGCGCGGGCTCGCCGCGCTCGACCTCGGCGAGTCGGTGCGGCGGCCCGGCTCGAGTGCGGTCCAGCGCGTGCTCGACGCGATGGCGCCCACCGCTTCGCTCGCCGGGCTCGCGGTGCTCTTCGGCGCGGTGCTCGGCATCACCGCCGCGATCGTGGGCGCGGGCCCGTGGCTCGGCACGCGCCGGCACTGGAACGATCGCGGCGCGACCGCGCTCGCCGCGACGCCGCTCCTCGCATTCGCGCCCGTCCTCACCTTCGCGCTCGCGGCCCGCCTCCGCGTGGTGCCGCTGCCGGGCGATCCGGACGCGGGCGCGGCCGGCCTCGTCTTCGCGAGCGCCGCTCCTCGCGTTGCCGCTCGCGGCCCACGTCGCGCGCGTGTCGCGCGCCTCGCTCGACGACGTCGCGCGCGGTCAATTCCTGACGTCGGCGCGCGGGAAGGGCGCGAGCTGGCCGCGCGTGCTGTGGATCCACGCGCTCCCCGCCGCGATCGGGCCGATCATCACCGTCGTCGGCACGCAGCTCGGCGCGCTCCTCGGCGGTGCAGTCGTGCTCGAGCGCCTCTTCGAGCGGCGGGGGCTCGGTACGCTCATCCTCGAGGCCTACGCGTCGCGCGACCTACCGGTGCTCGAGGCGGCCGTCATCTTCTCGGGCGCCCTCTTCGTCGGCGCGCAGCAGCTCGCGGCGGCGGTGCACTCCTTCATCGATCCGAGGGTGCGCTCGTGAAGCGCTACGCGACGCTCGTGCCGCTCGGCGCGGTGCTCATCGTGGCCTCGCTCGTCGCGCTCTCGTCGCGCTCGCCGCTCCTCCTCACGCCGGAGCTCGCATGGGCGCCGCCGACGTGGGAGCGTCCGCTCGGCTCCGGCGAGGGCGGCGTCGATCTGCTCGCCGTCGTCGGTCACGCGTCCCTGCGGGCGGTCGTCCTCGCGACGGTGGTCTCGATGATCGGTTTCGTCGTTGGCTGCCCCCTCGGCGCGACCGCCGCCGTCGTGCGCGGGCGCTTCGAACGCGCCGTCACGCGCGCCTGCGATCTCGTGCAGGCGTTCCCGACCTTCCTCCTCGCCCTCGTCGTGCTCTCCGCCGTGCGGACGCCGTCGCGCGTCGATCTCGGCTTCGTCTTCGCCCTCACGGCGTGGGCTCCGTTCACGCGCCTCGCGCTCGCGCAGACGCGCGTGCTGCGCGACCAGGCGTTCGTCGAGGCGGCGCGCGCGCTCGGGGTCGAGCCGTCGCGTGTCATCGTCCGCCATCTCGTCCCGAACCTCCTCGGCGTGGTCGCGGTTCAGCTCGGCGGGACGGCCGCGGCGGTGGTCGTGAGCGAGGCGGCGCTGTCGTTCGTGGGCTTCGGCGCGCGGGACGGCGTGTCGCTCGGCGCGGTCCTGGATCAGGGCGTGTCCGCGATGTTGCGGGCCCCGCACGTGCTCCTCGTCGGGGCGGCGGCGGTGTTCCTGACCAGCGTGAGCTTGATGGCGGCGGGGCGGGCGTTCGATCCGGCCTTTGCTCCGCGACGCGGCCGGCACTAGAGAAGGGGCGATGCTCAGTCCGCCGCTCCTGCCGCGAACCCTCGAGGCGAGCCTGCGCGACCTCGACAGCAAGAAGCCCGAGATGCGCGCGGCCGCCATCGGGGACCTCGTCCGTCACGCGCGCAGCGACGCCGCGGTGCGCACGCGGGCGATCCCGCTCCTCGCGAAGCGCCTCGAGGACGAGTCGGGCATGGTGCGGTCCGCGGCGGCGGTGGCGCTCGGCGACCTCGACGCGACGGAGGCGGTGACCTCGCTCCTCGTGGCGGTCGACGACGACGCCCCGCATGTTCGCCAGATGGCGATCAACGCCCTCGGCGAGATCGGCGACGAGCGCGCGCTGCCCCGCCTCCGCCGCGCGCTCAAGGACGCGCGCCCCGAGGTCCGCTACCAGACGGTCATCGCGCTCCCGCGCATCGCGGACGCGAGCGAGGCCGACGACGCGCTCTTCGAGGCCACGAAGGACGACGACGTCGCGGTCGTGCACATCGCGCTGCGTGTCGCGGAGGAGCGCCTCGACAACGGGCATCCCGCGGAGCACCGCCTCCTCACGCGGGCGCGCACGCTCGTGAGTGAGTCGGGCAAGAACCCGCAGACGGCGCTGGTGGCCGCGATCCTCCTCGCGAAGGCCGGTGACGAGCGCGGTCACGAGCTGGTGAAGCGCGCCGCCCGGGGCGACAAGATCGGCAGCCTCGCCCCGGAGAAGGAGGACGAGCGCGCGGCGGTGGAGCTCGCGGGAGAGCTCGGCTTCGCGGACCTCGTCCCGGCGCTCGAGAAGCGCACGTGGGGCGCGCTCCGCTTCGTGCGCGATACATGCCCCTTTCACGCGCGCATCGCGCTGGCGCGGATGGGGCACGAGAAGGCGATCAAGGAGATCCTCGACGAGCTGGGCTCGTCGCGTCGCGAGGTCCTGGAGGGCGCGGTCGTCTCGGCCGGCCGCGGGCGCGTCGCGGCGGCCCGGGCGAAGCTGGAGGAGCTCCGCGACACACCCTCGAACGACCTCGATCCCGAGCTTCTCCGCGAAGCGCTCTCGAAGCTCACGTGAAGCCTCGCCTCCTCGGCCTCCGCGGCGCGCCCGTGGAGAGCTACTTCGTCAAAGCCAACTCGCCCGACGCGACACGCGCGCTCTGGCTCCGCACGACCGTGTTCCGGCAGCCCGGTGTGCCGGTGGTGGCGGACGCCTGGGCCATCGCGTTCGACCGGCACCGCGGTCACGTCGCGATCAAGTCGACCGTCCCGTTCCCGCAAGCCCGGTTCGCGAAGAACGACTTCGACGTCGAGGTCGACGGCTGCGCGCTCTCGCTGACGCGGGCGAAGGGCTCGCTCGCGAGCGGCCGCGGCGCGCTCGCGTGGGCGCTCGACTTCGGCCCGCCGCTCGCGCCGGAGATCGTGCATCTGCCGTCCTCGCTCATGTATCGAGACGCGTCGCCAAACGCGAAGCTCGTCACGCCGCTCTCCGACGCGCGCGCCCGCGGGACGGTGCGGATCGAGCGCGGCGCCGGCGACATCGACACGTGGAACGTCGAGGGCTGGCCGATGATGGCCGGCCACAACTGGGGCCGTGCCAACGCCGAGCTCTACGCGTGGTCGCACTGCAACCTCTGGGAGATCGACGGCGCGCCCGCCTCCGGCCTCGTCCTCGAGGCGCTGAGCGCGCGCGTCCGGATGGGCCCGGTGCTCTCGCCGATGATGACGATGTTGTTCCTCCGCTGGCGAGGGAAGTGCTGGGACCTCTCCGGACCGCGGGCGCTCGGGAAGAATCGTGGTCACCTCTCGCTTCGTCGCTGGGAGGTGACGAGCCAGCTCGGCGGCCCGAACGGCCTCGAGCTCGCGTGTGACATCGCGGCGGAGACGGACGACGTCGTCGGGCTCCACTACCCGAACCCGACGGGACCCATGACGTATTGCTTCAACACGAAGCTGGCGCGCGCGCGGCTCGACCTGAGACTTCCCGACGGGACCGCGTTCACCGCGACCTCGCGCGCCGCCGCGCTCGAGATCGGGACGCTGGAGCCCGACCACAGCATCCGGATGGTGCTCTGATGCCGGTTACCCTCGACGTGAGACCTCGCACCGTCACCTCGGCGCTCGTGATCTACCTGTTGGCGCTCGTGCCCTGGATGGGTGGGCTGCTCGTCCTCGGTGCGATCGTAGCGCCGACCGTCTTTCACGTCGTCCCAGCGCCCTCGAGCGCGGACGCGATGACGCTCGTCTTCCGGAAGTTCGACGCGCTCGCGATCTCGTGCGCCCTCGTCTGCCTCTTCGCGGAGGCGGTGCTCGCGTGGCGGGGAGGGAAGGCGACACGCCTCGACGTCGTACGAGGACTAACGGTGGTCGGCGCAGCTGCCTGTGCAATCACTGTCGGTGCCTGGCTCTCGCCGGCCATCCATGCCCTCCACCGATCGGGGGCGGTCCGGTATGTCGGGGCCGATGGTGCGGAGCTCGAACGGCTGCACCGCATCGCAGAAATGACGGCAAAGCTCGAGCTGACGCTCCTTGCCGCGGTCCTCGTCCTGACCCTCCTTCGAGCACGACGTCCTACTTAGCGGTGGGTGTAGGCACGCCGCTTGCCTTGGCTTGGCTCGCAAGTTGAGGCGGGTTCTCAGGAATCCGTCTCAGAGGCGGCCTGGCCGAGAAAAATCGCGGCAAGTCGTAGGTCCGAGGCGGAGAAGCTGTGCGTTAGGAAGTTATCGGTCGGAAATCACTGTCATAGCTGTCATGCCCCCAAGGCAAACCACTTGACGTTGACCCGACCGACATGTAAGGAACGCCCGCTCTTCGGACCCCCCGGGCTACCACGAAGATCATCGCTTGGCGGTCGAGACCGCAGGAGGCAACGGAGATGGAAGTGAAAAAGTTGTTCGCTCTCGCGAGTGTGACCGCGCTCACGGGGTTCGTCGCCACGGGTCTGACCGCGGCTTGCTCTTCGACGGAGGTCGTCACCGTTCCGAACGAGGCTGGCTCGTCGAGCGGCGCTGCCACCAGCAGCGGCGCTGCCGGGAAGAAGGACGCGAAGGCGGGATCGTCGGGCGTCGTCTCGGGCGACGACGACACGACGGGCGATGACGACGTGGTCGGCGACGACGACACCGCGGGTGACGACGACGACACCACCACCACGCCGACCTGCCTGAACAAGGATCCGATCGACGCGACGAAGTACCCGTACACCCACGTCGCGAAGGGCCAGAAGGCCGCGTGCACGACGAAGGAGCTCTCGGACTTCTCGGCGTACTACAAGGCGCACGCGACCGAGGACGACGTCCTCGACACCTGGCCGACCGCGGTCAGCGCGAAGTGCTCGGCCTGCATCTTCACGGACGACACGGGGCAGACCCCGGCGACCGCCTGGGGCCCGCTCATCATCGGCCTCGACGATCAGGGCGCCAAGACGTTCGACGTCAACCGTGGCGGCTGCATCGAGGCGGTCAGCGGCAAGGAAGCCTGCGGTCGTTCCTACCAGCAGTTCCAGAACTGCACCCTCGAGGCGTGCCTCAAGGACTGCAAGTCGCAGTCGGACTTCACCAAGTGCCGCCAGGACGCGACCGTCCTCACGACGGCGTGCAAGGACGCGTTCGCGGCCGTCAAGACGGACTGCGGCGAGAAGACCATCGGCCAGTACGAGACCGCCTGCAAGGGCACGACGTACACGTTCGAAGGTCCGATCAAGGTCCTCTGCATCACCGGTTCGGGCGCGGGCCCGGCGGACGCTGGCAAGGACGCGAAGGGTCCCTGATCGATGACCGGCCGTCTCCTCCTGACGCTGTCGCTGCTGCTGGCCAACGGCTGCGCGAACTGCGGGGAGGAGAAGGACGAGGCGCCCGCGGCTCCGCGTGGAAAACCGGAGCCGCCGGTCGTCATGCATCCGAAGCTGCCCGATGGTGGTCGCGGTCGAGCGAAGATCATCGACCTGGCCGAGCACAACTCGCCTTTCGAGGCCGGGGCTGCAGATCCGCCCCCGTGACCTCCTGGTGATCGTGATCGCTTTCGCGCTCCCCGCGTGCGGCGATTGCGGCAAGAAGAAGGAGCCCACCGTCGTCATCGTCGACGACGGTGGAGATCATTCGCGCCAGTTCAGGCGCCACCCGTTCGACCGTCATCGAGACGGTGGCATCCCGCGCTTCGTGCCGCGGAGCCTCGGCAGCGCGGACGCCGAAGCGTCGGACTCCCCCGCGCCGGGCCAATAGAGTAACGTGCGCCGCCGATGATCCTCGAGCCGCACGCGGGTTTGTCCGATCGCGATCCGGACGTCGGCCTCTTCACGGTCCTCCGCGAAGACGGCAGCGCCGATCCGGCGACGGATCCGAAGATCGAGCGCGAGATCCTGCTCGAAGGCTATCGCCACATGCGGCGCCTCCGCATGCTCGACGCGCGCATGATCCTGCTCCAGCGCCAGGGCCGCGTGGGCTTCTACGGCGCCTGCACCGGCCAGGAGGCCGTGCCGATCGCGACGGGCCTCGTGTGCACGCCGGAGGACTGGGTCTTCCCCGCGCTTCGCGAGCAGAGCATCATGCTGGTGCGCGGCTTCCCCCTGACGCAGTTCATCGCGCAGGTGTTCGGCAACTCGGGCGACGTGCTCAAGGGCCGTCAGATGCCGAGCCATCCGTCGGGCAAGCAGGTCCATCAGGTGAGCTGGTCGTCGTGCATCGGCCCGCAGATCCCGCAGGCGGTCGGCGCGGCCTTCGCGATGAAGCGCCCCAACGAGAAGCGAGAGCGTCCGCCTGCGGTCGCGTTCGGCTTCAGCGGCGACGGCGCGACGAGCCAGCCCGACTTCCACGCCGCGCTGACGTTCGCGGCGAAGCTGAAGACGCCGAGCGTCATCATCGTCCAGAACAACCACTGGTCGATCAGCGTACCGACGGAGAAGCAGACGGCGTCGAAGACGATCGCGGTGAAGGCGCGTGCCTACGGCATCCCGGGCGTCCGCGTCGACGGCAACGATCTCCTCGCCGTGTACAAGGTCGTCCGCGACGCGGCGGATCGGGCCCGGAGCGGCGGCGGGCCGACGCTCATCGAAGCGCTGACGTACCGGATCGGCGCGCATTCGACGAGTGATGACCCCAGCCGTTACCGCACCGACGCCGAGGTCGAGTCCTGGAAGCGGAAGGACCCGGTCGACCGCCTGTCGAAGCACCTCCGCGCGATCGGCGCGGTGGACGATGCGTGGGAGGCCGCGCTCGAGGAGAAGCTGACGGCCGAGATCGCAGCATGCGTGAACGAGGTGGAGAAGCTCCCCCCGCCGCCGCGCTCGTCTCTCTTCGACGATGTCTATTCCGAGCCAACGTGGAATCTACGCGAGCAGCGGGAGCTCTTGATGAAGCTTCCCCCCGCACCTACCCATTAGTAAGAAGGGCGTCATGGCGAACCGAACCTGCGATGTGGTTGTGATTGGTGGCGGCCCCGGCGGTTATCCGTGCGCGATCCGTCTCGGGCAACTCAAGCAGAAGGTCATCTGCGTCGAGAAGGAGGAGGTCGGCGGCGTGTGCCTCAACTGGGGCTGCGTCCCGTCGAAGGCGCTCATCTCCGCGAGCCACACCTACGAGAAGGTGAAGGACGCCGGCCCGGGGATGGGCATCCTCACCGAGGGCGTCAAGGTCGACGTACCGAAGATGCAGGAGTGGAAGGGCGGCATCGTCAAGAAGCTGACCGGCGGCGTGCGCGGTCTCTTCAAGGGCAACGGCGTCGAGCTCGTGATGGGCACGGCGCGTGTCACCGGTCCCCGCACCGTCGAGGTGAAGACGGCCGAGGGCGCGACCGAGACCATCACGGCCACGAAGGCCGTCGTCATCGCGACGGGGTCGTCCACCATCGAGATCCCGACGTTCAAGTTCGACGGCAAGCAGATCATCGGCGCCAAGGAGGCCGTCTCGCTGAAGGAGGTGCCGAAGCGCCTGCTCGTCATCGGCGGCGGCGTCATCGGCCTCGAGCTCGGCACCGTTTACCAGAAGTTCGGCGCGGAGCTCACCGTCGTCGAGGCGACGCAGTCGCTGCTCCCGGGCACGGATCCGGAGCTCACGGCCGTCGTCGAGAAGAAGCTCGTGAAGCACGGCGCCAAGATCTTCAAGGGCGCGAAGGCGATGGGCTACGAGAGAGCGGCCGACGGCAGCCTCCAGGTGAAGGTCGACCTCGGCGACGGCAAGCACGACACGTTCGTGGCCGACGTCGTCCTCGTGGCGGTCGGCATGCGCCCGAACGGCGCGAACCTCGGCCTCGAGGAGATCGGCGTCAAGGTCGAGCGTGGGTTCGTTCCCTCGAACCACGTCGGCGAGACCAACGTCCCGGGCGTCTACGCCATCGGCGACGTGACCGGTCACCCGATGCTCGCGCACAAGGCGACGAAGGAGGGGGAGGTGGTGGCGGAGGTCATCGCGGGGCACAAGGCGGCGAAGGACTGGGTCGCGATCCCGGCCGCCATCTTCACCGACCCCGAGATCGCAGTCGCGGGCCTCACGGAGGCGCAGGCGAAGGAGAAGGGCATCGACGTCCGCGTCGGCAAGTTCCCGTTCGCCGCCCTCGGTCGCGCGATGGCCGTGGTCGAGACGGACGGCTTCTTCAAGGTCGTCGCGAACAAGCAGACGAACGAGCTCCTCGGCGTCCACATCGTCGGCGCGGAGGCGAGCGACCTCATCTCGGAAGGCGCCCTCGCGCTCGAGATGCACGCCTTCCTCGAGGACATCGGCCTCACCATCCACCCGCACCCGACCCTGGGCGAGGGCATGATGGAGGCCGCGCAACACGGCCTCGGGCACGCGATTCACATCATGAACAGGCCCTGAGTCAGTCGGTCACCTTCGTGAACTCGGTGTCGAAGATGATCAGGTTCGGGGCCTTGAGCTCGTAGGAGCCCTTGCCGGGGCCGGTCAGCTTCGCGCTGCAGCTGATCGGCGGCTTGCCGGCGGGGCCCGTCGACGTTCGCTTGTCGCTGCCGCCGGCGTCGGTCACGGTCAACACGTTGTCCGCGGCCGTGCCGCTCGCGGTCACGCCGGCGGTGATGGTCGTGTAGCCCTCCGCGCTGCAGCGCGACGTGAACTTGATCTTGCCGTCACGGATCTCGAGGCGGATCTCGAGATGGATCGCGACGCCCTGATCGACGCCGTCCTCCGCGTACTTCCAGAGACCGCCGATCTTGGCCGGGTCTGCGCTCGGGGAGTCCTTCGCGTCGTAGAGCGCGTCGTATGCCGTGTTCGACACGTTCGCCGCGGGGGCACCCGAGCTCGACGAGCCGCCCGAGGACGAGCCGCCCGAGGACGACGAGCCGATGCCGATCCCGCCCGAGGAGGAGCTCGACCCGTTGCCGTCATCGTCGTCACCCGGTCCGTGCGTGGTCACGGTGCAGGCCGCCGTCAGCATCGTGAGCAAGGCGGCCCCGAGTAGCGTCGATTTCAGAATTTGCATCCCCCATGGACGGAGGACACGCCGAGCCGTTCTGTCGTCTTAACGGATGAGATTGGCGCGATCCAAGGCGGTGCCTCGAGGTTGCGCGAGCCTTCGCGCAAGTCGCTGCCTACATGCGCCCACCCTCACCGGCGGGCGCGAGCTCAGCGCCGGCCTTTGAAGCCCATCATGTTTTGCACGACGGCTTCGCTCTCTTCGGCGATCTCGGCGCTCTCACGCGCACGATCCGCGCAGTCCTCGCAGAGCTTCTTCGCTTTGCCGTCGACCTTCACGGAGACGAGCTTGTCGACTTCGTCATCGCACCCTTTGCAAGTGGGCATGCTCGATCCTTATCATACGGGGCCATGGGCATCTTCGATCGGATGGGGAAGGTCATCTCGAGCAACGTCAATTCCATGCTCGACAAGGCCGAGGACGACAAGAAGCTGCTCGAGCTGAACCTCGAGGAAATGGCCGAGCAATTGAAGGCCGGCCGTCAGGACGTCATCGCCGCCGTCGCGGCCGAGAAGCAGCTCCGGAAGAAGTGCGATGACCTGAAGGCGGATGTCGAAAAGTGGGAGAAGCGCGCCGAGCTCGCGATGAAGAGCGACGACGAGACGCTCGCCCGCGAGGCCCTCCGCCAGAAGAAGCGCTGCGAGGGCGAGGTCGAGACGGTCGACAAGGCGCGCCTCGAGCAGCGTGACACCGCGCTCAAGATGAAAGAGGAGCTCGAGCGCATGGAGCAGAAGCTCGAAGAGCTGAAGCTGCGCAAGGGCACCATCGCCGCGCGCGCCTCGCAGGCTCGCTCGGGCAGCGAGGAGCTCGGCGCTCGCGGTGGCCAGTCGAGCGCGTTCGCCAACTTCAAGGCGATGGAAGACAAGATCGAAGACCGCGAAGCGCAAGGCGCCGCGATGCGCGAGGTCGAAGACGCGCTCGGCACCGCCGACCGCCGCGAGCTCGAGGACAAATTCCGCGATCTCGAGCGCGGCGGCAGCAGCGGCTCGAAGAAGGACGACGCGATCGAAGACGAGCTCGCGGCGTTGAAGAAGCGCATCCGCGTCTGACAGGACGAAGAGGAGGGACGCTTGGAAGGCCGCCTCATCGTCAGCTTCCGGGCCGTCGGTGGGTCGGGTCGTTCGTTCCTCGAGCGCGCACGCTCGCTGATCACTCGCTACATCGGCGAGGGCGGCGTCCACGTGGGATGGGACGTGATGAAGATCACGTTCGCGTTCCCGGCCGACTCGTTCCCGAAGATCCTCGAGGCCGCGATCCTCGGCGGCGACGACATCCAGGGCGAGGAGCCGCTGTGGTCGATCGGAATGGCGCAGGGCGACATCAAGCCAGTGCGCGAGGACGGCTCCGATCTCATGATGAGCGGCGTCCTCTGGTGGGGGCCGCCCATCGTGGCCGCGTCGGCGCTCGCGCAGCTCGCGCGACCGGGCGAGATCCTCGTCGCGCAGACCATCCCGGCGCTTCGCAGCGGTGAGCTCGTGACCTCCGGCCTCCGCATCGCGCGCGAAGGCACGCTGCGCGTCCGCGGCGCGCGCGTCGACAAGCGGACGCCATGGAAGCGCTCCGCCGCCGAGAACCTCGCCCGCATGCGCGAGCCGCGGCTCGTCACGTCGCATCTCTCTTCGATCCTCGGCCAGCAGCCGATCGGGGCGGGGCACGTCACGGTGGTGCGCGCCGACCCAGGGACCGGCGGCACGCGCCTGCTCTACGATCTCGCCGCGAAGACGCCGCGCGCGCTCGTGATCTCGCCCACGGGCTCCGGCTTCGAGCCGCTCGGCGCGCTCCGCCGCGCGTTCAGTCGCTCCATCGGCGGCACGGTGCATCCGCTGCTGCTCGAGATGGGCGAGCCGCTCGACGCGCTCCTCAAGGGTAAGGGCACGACGGTCGAGCTCGCAGCAAAGCTGCTCGTCGCTTTCCTCTGGCCGAAGGTCTCCGGCACGGAGAGCGCGATCGTGATCGACGACGCGAAGGCGGTCGACCCTGCCACCCTCGAGGCGTGCGTCCGCGCCGTCCGGAGCGTCCCCACGTTCGGCATCATCGCGCGCCTCGACGCGACGAGCGGCCTGCCGTCGGTGCTCGCGGCGCTGCCGAAATGGAACGAGCACGAGGTGCCCATGCTGTCGCGCGAGGGCGCGGAGGACGTCGCGGTGGGCGCGTCGGGCGGGGCGCTCGATGCGCTCGCGCGCGGGCGCTGGGCGCGGCTCGGCGGCGGCAATCCGCTCGCGATCGTGGAGGCGCTCACGCTCGGCATCGCGAGCGGCGATGTCACGTTCCTGAACGAGCGCGCCACACCACGTTCGCGCGCGGCGGGCCGAGGCAAGGTGCTGAGCGCGTCGAAGTGGATCCGCAAGCGCGCGAACGCCGAGCCCACGCCAGCGCGTGCGATGCTCTCCGTGATCGCCGTCCTCGGCGGCGACGCGAAGGCCACGATGCTCATGAAGGTGATGGAGCGCGCGGGCCTCCGCCTCGACGTCGCGGCCACGCTCCAGCACCTCGAGACCACGCGCTGGATCACGATCCGCGAGACGCGCATCCCGAACGAGCGCGGCGAGACGCGCACCGAGACGTGGGTGTCGTTCCCGGCGCGCTCTCATCACAAGGCCCTCTTCAACACGCTCGAGGACGAGGCACGGAGGAAGCTGCACCTCGCGATCGCGCGCGTCATCGAGGAAGAGCAGGGGACCTTCGGTCAGGTCGAGGCGGCGTGGCACGCCGCGCAGGGCGGAGAGACCGCGCGCGCGGCGCAGATGCTCCTCGACGGGGCACGCGCGACCTCCGACATGCACTTCGAGGCCAGCACCACGCAGCTCGTGGCGTTCGCGCGTCGTGTCGATCCCTCCTGCGAGGAGCAGGCGACGGAGATCCTCTCGAAGGCGGTCGAGCGCGCGAGCGTTCCGCCGCCGCCCGTGCGGATGTCGGCGCCGCCGCCGCCACTACCGCCGCCGCCGCCGACCAGACGCTCCTCCGCGCCGCCGTTCTTCAACGCGCCGCTGCCGCCGGTCCCGGTCGCGGGGCCGTCGACGGAGCACGCCTCGATCCCCGTCCCGCGCCATCCGAGCCTCCGCCCGCCGACGCCGAGCGCGCGCATCGCCGCGATCGCGTCCGTCCCACCGACGCCGCATGCCCGGTCGGCCGCGCCGCGGCCGGTGAGCATCCCTCCGGCCGCGAGCGCGCCGCTCGATCTGATGGACGATCTGCTCCTCCAGCCGCCCTCGCCGCCGATCCCGGTGTCGCCGGCCGAGCAGGAGGCCGACTCGCTGATCGAGCACGCGCGGATCGTCACGCCCGTGCGCTCCGGCGTCGACAGCGAGCATCCTGGCGATGGCCCGACACAGATGTCGGCGGCGCCGCCGCCGCTCGACCCGGACGCTCACCCCGCGTACGACGAGCCGACGCGCGTGTCGGGCGTGCCGCCGGCGCTCCTCGGCTCGAGCCCGCCCTCGAGCCAGAGCAGCGGGAGCCAGGTCGCGGCGCGCATCGGCGAGCTCGCGAAGGAGGCGCTCCTCGCGGACGATCTGGCGTCGCTCGAGCGCTGGGTCGACGGCCTCCGCGCGAGCGGTGAGACGCCCGCGTTCACGGAGCGCCTCGGCGCGATGGCCCGCCTCGGGCGCGGCGACATCGGCGACGCGCTTCGCGTCCTCCGCCGCACGCGCCAGGAGCTCGACCCGCAAGACCACCGGCGCCGCTGCCAGACGTCGCTCGCGCTCGGCGTCGCGCTCAGCGTCGCGGGGCGTCCGGACGAGGCGCTCCTCGAGAGCCTCGATGCCCTCGCGCGAGCGCGTCAGATCAAGGACGACCGCGGCGCCCGTGCCTGCATGACGTTCCTCGCGAAGCTCTACACGATGACGGGCCGCGACGACGAAGCGGCACGCCTCCGCCAGGCCACGCTCTAGTTAGCTAGCTTCCGGGCGAGGCGTCGCCCCGTTCAGCGGTGCGCTCCGCGTCGTCCCACGCCTCGCGAAGGATCTCCGCGACCGCTTCGTAGAGCGCCTCGGGGATCTCGTCGCCGACCTCGAGCTCGACGAGCGCCCGGGCGAGGGGCACATCGCGAAGCACGGGCACGCCGTAGGCATGCGCCGCCTCGACGATGCGTCGCGCGAGGTCCCCGTGACCGGTGGCGAGAACGACGGGCGCATCGTCCTCGTTGCCGTCGTACTTCAGCGCGCAGGCAAGGTGCGTGGGATTCACGACGACGACGCTTGCATTCTTCACGTTTCCCACGGTGGCGGAGGCGAGCATCTCGTGATGCGCGCGCTCGCGTGCGGCCTTCTGTTCGGGATCGCCTTCGCTCTCCTTGTGCTCTCGCTTGATCTCGTCCTTCGACATCCGAAGGCGCTTCCGCCACGAGCTCCGCGTGACCACGACGTCGAGCACGGCGAGGAACAAGCCGGCGATCGCCGCGCGCTTCGCCACGTCGATCGCGATGACCTTCGCGACGAGCACCGCCGCGTCGAGTCGGCCCGTGGTGTGCGCGATGTCGACCGCATGCGAGCGCAGCGCGTCGTAGGCAAAGTAGGCCACCGCGAGGCCCAGCATCGCCGCCCGCGCGACCGTGATGAGGCGCTGCGTCGAGAGGAGGTTCTTGAACCCCTCGACGGGGTCGAGTTTCGACAGATCGGGCGCGAGCTTCTTCGTCGCGATGACCCCACCGGTCTGCACGAGCGACGTCACCGCCCCGGTCGCGGAGGCGACGGCGAGCACGGGCGCGGAGAGCGCCACCACGGACGACGCGATCGCGATCGCGTCGACGTGCACGGAAGGCGACGCCTTTGCCGCCTCTCCAAACGCGGACCGGAGCCCGTCGCTCGCGTCGGCGGCGAGCGCCGCCGCCGCGGCGGGCGCGATCGCTACCGCGCAGAGGAACGCCACCGACTGCGACGCGAACGTGGAGAGGGGCGAGTTGCCCTCTTCCTGCGCCTTTCGCAGCCGCTTTGGGGTCGCCTCCTCCGTCTTGTCCGACACGCGAGCCCCTTATCGGCGCTTCTTCTTCGCGGTTGCCTTCTTTTTCTTCGCCACCGCCTTGGCGGGCTTGGGCGCGGGCTTGGCCGGCTTGGCCACGGCCTTGATCGGCTTGGCGGCCTTCTTCTTCGCCGGTGCGGGCCTTGCGGCCGCCTTCTTCTTGGCGCGGGCGCGCGGCGGCAGCGGCACCGGCTGCTTCCGTGCCCGCGCGAGCGTCGGAGAGGAGGGCGGCGCCTTCTTCGCGAGCCCGGGCTTCGGCGCGGGCTCCGGCTCCGGCGCCGGACGATCCCAGTCCTCGATGACGTTCTGCCCCGTCACGAGCTTGTAGAGCGCGATCGAGAGCTCGCGCACGCCTTCTCCGGTGGCGGCGGAGACGAGGTGAAGCTCGACCTTCCGTTTCGCGAAGCGCTTCTTCACGATCTCGTACGCCTCGCGGACCTCGGGGAGGTCGGCCTTGGACATGGCGACGATCTGCGGGCGCTTGGCGAGCTCCGGATCGAATCGCCCGAGCTCCTTCATCAGCGCGTCGTAGTCGGAGAGGGGATCTCGCTCCTCGCCGAAGTCGAGCGTGACGAGGTGGAGGAGCGCGCGCGTGCGCTCGACGTGCTTCAGGAAACGGTGGCCGAGGCCCGCGCCCTCCGCCGCGCCCGGGATGAGGCCGGGGATGTCCGCGACCACCATCGTCGCCTCGTCGCCGATGCGCACGACGCCGAGGTGAGGGGTGAGCGTCGTGAAGGGGTAGTCCGCGACCTTGGGCTGCGCGCGCGAGACGGCGCGAATGAACGTGGATTTGCCCACGTTCGGGAACCCGAGCAGGCCCACGTCGGCCATCACCTTGAGCTCGAGGCGAAGCTTCTTCTCCTCGCCCGGCTCGCCCGGCTCCGCGCGACGCGGAGCGCGATCGTACGGCGTGGCGAAGTGAATGTTGCCGCGTCCGCCCTTGCCTCCCTTGGCGACGATCACGCGCGCGCCGGGGCGATCGATGTCGAAGAGCAGCGCGCCGCTCTCGCGATCGTAGACCTGGGTCCCGACGGGCACGCGCACGACGTAATCCTCGCCGCCACGCCCGTACATGTCCTTGCCGTGACCTTGCTCGCCCGCCGGAGCTCGGATCGCGCGCGCGTAGGTCAGGTCGAGCAGCGTGGACAGCCCTTCATCCGCCGTGAAGACCACGTTCCCACCGCGTCCGCCGTCGCCCCCGGAGGGGCCTCCGAACGGAACGAACTTCTCGCGCCGGAACGCAATCGAGCCATTGCCGCCCTTGCCGGCGATCACGTCCACCTCGCACGAATCGACGAACTTCACTGTGCGCCGGATACTAGGCGAAAATAGAGCCGCGCCCTTGAAGATCCACCATCTCAACCTTTGCACCATGTGCCCCTTCGGCGGTCGGCTCGTCTCCGGAGGCCACATGCCCGTGTGGGGAAGGGGAGAGCTCGTGATTCACGCGCTCCTCGTCGAGACGCCGAAGGATGGTCTCGTCCTCGTGGACACGGGCATCGGCGTCGAGGACGTGCGACATCCGCTGCGCCGCATCGGCGCCGGTTTCCTCCAGTTCGCGCGCCCGCGCCTGCGCGAGGAGGACACCGCCGTGCGCCAGGTCGAGCGCCTCGGCTTCTCGCGCCACGACGTGCGCCACGTCGTCTGCACGCACCTCGACGTCGACCACGCGGGCGGCCTCCCCGACTTCCCCGACGCCAAGGTCCACGTGCATCGCCGCGAGCGGGACGCGGCGATGACCCGGGCCACGTTCAAGGAGCGGGAGCGCTACAAGAAGGTGCAGTTTGCACATCATCCGAAGTGGGAGCTCCACGACGAGGGCGGGGACGCGTGGTTCGGCCTCCAGAGCCTCCGCGCCGTGAGCGAGGACATCCTCCTCGTGCCGCTGCCGGGACACACGCGCGGGCACTGCGCCGTCGCCGTGCGGAGCTCCGACGAGGCGGAGCGCGGCGGGCCCGAGTGGATCCTGCACTGCGGCGACGCGTACTTCTTCCACCTCGAGAAGGACGATCCCGAGTGCTGTCCTCCGGTGCTCGCGCGCTTCCAGCAGGCGATCGCGGTCGACGACCACGGCCGCCGCGCGAACGCGAAGCGGATCCGCGAGCTCCACCGCGAGCACGGACGGAAGGTCCGCGTCTTCAGCGCGCACGATCCGCACGAGTTTCGGGCGCTCGCCGAGACGGAGCGAGACCGCAGCGGGAAGCTGCCCGAGTGAAGCGACGAGCGCTCGTCTCGGTCATCCTCGTCGCCTGCGCGTCCGCGCCGCGCGACACGAGGCAGAGCGTCGTCGTCCCGGTCGTCGAGCAGAGACCCGAGCCGGCGCGCCCCGTGTACGGGCGTCGCGAGGTCGCGTCGCTTTCGCTTGTGGAGGCATTTCTGACCTACCGCGGGTGGATCTTGGACGACGATCCGGCCTACGCCACGGAGGCGATCACGCAGCTCGCGTGGGCGCAGGATCGCGAGTCGGTGCCGGCCATCGCGAAGGCGCTCTCGAATCCGGCGGTGCGCGCCGTCGCGGCTCGCGCGCTCGGTGAGCTCGGCGACGATCGCGCGAAGCCCGCGCTCCGCGCTGCGCTGAACGAGAGCACCAACGCCGATCGCGCGGTCGTCGTCTGGTCCCTCGTCCGCCTCGGCGATGCGGGCGTCGCCGACGACGCGATCGCCGAGCACCGGAGCGGGACGCTCGAGACGCAGACCGACCTCGACGGCGAGCCCGCGTTCTCCCTCGAGCGCCTCGTCACGCTCCTTCCGGCGTCGAAGGCGGCCGCGCTCGCTGCCAGCGACGAGCCGCGCATCCGCCGGCTCGGTCTCGCCGTGCTCGCGCGAGACGCCGGGAACACCGCCCCCGCCGAGCTCGGCGCCGCGCTCGAGAAGGCGGACCACGACACGTGGATGAGCATCCTCGACGCGATCGGCGGCGGCGCGGGCGCCAAGGGCCTCGTGCTCGCGCTCCCGCTCGCGTCCAGGGGCGCGCCCAGCCCGAGCCACGTGAAGCTCCGGACGAAGGCGATCTTCGATCGGCTGCGCGCGCGATCGGATCCCGGGGCCGCCGACGCGCTCGTGCGCTACCTCGAGACGAAGCCGGAGCCGCGCTGGCGCACCGAGGCGGCCCTTCGCCTCGCCGAGATCGGCGACGTGCGCGCCGCGCCCACGCTCGCGTGGCGCATGGAGCAGGACCCGCTGAAGCTCTACTCGGCCGGCGTCGACGACGAGCTTCGCCGTGACGACAGCGAGCGGGTCGCATGCGCCCGCATGCTCGGCGAGCTGGCGACGCTCCATCCGGCCGAGCGCGGCGAGCTCCGCAAGGTCGCGTGGCCCTCGGTTCGCCAGTGGCTCACCTCGCGCCCGCAGCCGCACGCCAATAGCCTTCGTTTCATCGCCCGGGCGGAGGTGAAGGAGGGGCTACCGCTGCTTCGCAAGTGGGCCAACCCGGCCGTCCCGTTGCCGCGCGCGGGCCAGCAGAATTTCCCTGTCGAATGGGCCACCGCCCAGAGCGCGCTTCGCTATCTCGGCGCGTCGAGGGATGGCTGGGCGATCCTCGAGACGCAGCTCCAGCGACGTCCGGCCACGCTCGACGCCACGATGGACGGGCTCCTCGGCGGCGGAAACGCCGTCCTCGGGATGACGGTGCGCGCGCTAGGGACCGGGGCTTCGCAGGGCTTCGCGGAGTGGGGCGATCCGCGGGCGTTCCCGCTGCTCGTGAAGTTCATCGAGGATCCGCTCGGCAACGAGCAGGCGAGGATGGAAGCCGCCTTCGCGCTGGCCATCACGGCGACGGACGCGCAGATGGAGGAGATCGCGCAGAAGATGCGGCGCGCGCCCACGACCGCCGCGCTGCCCGCGCGGGAGGAGATCATCCGGAGCTGCTACCTCGAGGCGCTCGCGCGGCATCCGAGCTCCGCCAGCTCCCTCGTCGACCTCGTCGACGCGGCCACCGCGATGCCCGTCCGGCGCGGCGTCTCTCGCGCGCTCGGGGCAATGAGCCTCCCGCCCGCCATCACCGCGGAGCTCCGGAGGAAGGTCGGCGACCCCGGCGCAGGCGCCGATGCGTCGCTCGCGCTGCTCCTCGGCGGCAGCGCCGACGACGCCCGCTTCGTGATGGGCACCTACGCGGGTCGCGACCCCGCGGCGCGCGAGGAGCTCCACGTCATCTATCACGGCGCGTTCGCAGATCTCTCCGTCGCGCGCTACGACGACGGCTCGATCGCACGCTGGGCGGCAAACGCGGTGGCGGCCTCGCACGCGCGGACCCGCGAGGGGCGCGCCACCTGGGTGCGCGCCGAGCTCGCAGGTGCGCTTCGTGACGTAGAATTCGATAGCGGTCCGCGCTCGCTGACGCGAGCGTCGCTCCGGGCGCGTCTCCGCCGCGATCAGCGGGCGGACGTCTTGCGGCTCATTGAATCGAGAACGTCACCTTGAAGTCGCCCTCGGCGCCGCTCTCGGCGCCGTCGACGAACACGGTGTAGCTCGTGTTCGCGGTGACCCCGAAGGTGAGCGTCTCGTCGCCGACCTGGTTCGCCTTGTTCACGCACTTGGTCGCGATCTCGGTCGCCGGGTCGCAGTCCTTCGCCACGTAGAGATACACATTGAAGGTCGCGCCCGTGACCGACACGTACATCGTGCCAGCCTTGTGCGCCGTGACGTGGAACACGCGGTCTGCCGCGTCGCTTCCGTCCGACGCGGTGGAGCCCGAGGCCGCGCAGAGGTCCTTCGTCTTGCGCTTGCCGGAGCCCGCGGTCGTGGTCGAGAGCGTCGGCTTGTGCTCGCCGCCCCACACGTCGACGTCGAGGCCCGGACAGGTCGCGGTCGCCGCGGGCGTGGTCCCCGCGAGCTTGCACTTGTCGTTGCAGCCGTCGTCGTTGTTCGCGTTCTCGTCGTCGCAGTCTTCGCCGGTCTGCACCTTGCCGTCGCCGCAGCTCGGTGGCTCGGTCGCGCCGCTGTCGTCGGGGTGCTCGGAGCCGCTGTCGATCTCGGGGAAGGGATTGTCGTCGTCGCCCTCGTACCCCGGATCTCCCGGCAAGAGCGGGCCCTCCGGGTTGTCGAAGGTCTCGCACGGCTCGCATTTGCCGAAGCTCTTGCCGTCCGCGGCGCAGACCTTCTCGCCCTGGTTGCGGTCCTGGCAGCGGCAGTACGACGGCTTGTTCGGGGTGCAGAGCGTCGACTTCTTCTCCGGCGTGGAGCTGCACGCGAGGAAGAGCCCGAGGACCGCGGCCGGGAGGAGCGACGACCGAAGGCGCATGATCGCGCTCATTTCAGGTTGAAGCTGACCAGGTACTTCGCGTTCGCGGCGGTGGCGCCGTCGACCGCGACGTAGACGGGCTTGTTCGCATCGACGGTGAGGACCATCGGCGTGGTGCCCGTCGTGCACGACACCGTCGGCGCGTTCGTGGAGCACGTGTCGTGGGCGGCGAGGAAGAGGTCGGGCGAGAGGGGCGTGCCGCTGTCCTGCGCCGCGAGCGTGACCGTCAGCGTCCCGGCCGCGTGCGGGATCACCTTGTAGACGTGGTCTTTGCCCTGGTTGGTGCCCGAGGCCGGCAGGCTCGCGCAGGTGGTCTTGTCGGGCGTCGCGAGCGAGTTGCCGAACGCGGCCGTCGAGCCCTTGCCCTTCACGGTCGAGCCCTTCCACACGTCGACGGACTGCCCGGGGCAGGCGCCGCCGACCGCGGGATCGCCGTCGACGCCGCGGCAGTCGGGGTTGCAGCCGTCACCGGCGGCGTGATTCGTGTCGTCGCACGCCTCGCCCTGATCCACGGTGCCGTCGCCGCAGAACGTGCCAGCCGTGAGGGTCACGGTCGCGGTGTACGCGCCGCTGCCGCCGGACGCGCCATCCACGAAGAGGAAGTAGTCCTTGCCCGTCGACACCGCGACCTTCGTGGTCGCCGTCTTCGTGCCGCTCTGCGGACCGCATGCGACCTGCGTCGTCTCGTCGTCGCACGTGGTGCGGAGGTAGACGACGGGGTCGAGCGCGCCCTGGCCCTGCACGGTCACCTGGAGGGAGCCGGTCCCGGACGGGATGAGATGATAGATGTAGTCCTTCGCGCCGATGGACGTCGCGCAGGCGCCGCCTGGCTTGCCGCGACGATCTCCCACGGCGCGGCTCGTGTCGCCTTCGAGGAGGATCGGATCACCCGGCGGGACCGCGATCGGCTTTCCGGGGCAGATGTCGCGCTCGTCCGACTGAGGCTGCGTGTCGTCGTCGTCCGTCGTGTCGTCGTCGCCCGTCTGGCCGGGGATGACGTCGCCGTTGCCGTCGACCTTCTTGTTCGTGTTGGGGTCCTGGACCTCGCCGCCCTTGCACTCGCCGTCCGCCTTCGACGCGCAGGCTCCGAAGCCCTTGCCGTCGGGGTTGCAGAGCTTCGTCCCCTTGGCGAGGTCCGCGCACTTGCAGAACACGAAGTTGCCAGGCGTGCAGATCATCTCGTCGTCCGTCGTGCCTGTCGACGAAGGACAGCCGGCGATGACGATGACCGTGCCCAGAACCGCAGCGGCCGAAAGCAAGTACCGAATCACGGAATCAACCTCCGGCGACGCCGCCTGCGCGCCGCCCATAGACCCGAGCCCAAGAAGATCGTCGCGACTCCATAGGATAGCCCGCCCCCGGCCCGTGCGCCCGGGGTCGCGGCGCAAATTCCGCCGTCGTCCTCGGGGTCGTCGCAGGTCGGGCTGTAGCCGTTCTTCGGCTCGGTATTGCATGCTGCATCGTAGGTCGACGGGTAAATCTCGCAGAGGGCCGCGATGTCGTCGTCGGTGAGGACCCGCTGGGAGACGGAGCCGGGCGAGTAGGACGCGTACATGACCGCGTCGGACCGCGCCGAGTGCGCGATACCGATGAAGTGGCCGACCTCGTGGGTCAGGATCGCCTGGAGGTCGTACTCGATGTCCGTGTCGTCGATCGTGACCTCGTTGTTCGCGGCGTTGACCTCGATGTCCGCGTCGTAGATCTCACCCGTGTCGTCGTTGTACGTGACGCTGGTCTTCGCGAGTGTGCCGTCGATGCCGCGGTACTTCCAGTCGTTGTCCTGGAAGAGGACGACGTTCACGTTCGGGCCGTCCTTGTTGTACTCGCTCTTCTTGCACTTGATCGGCTCGAGCTCGGTGAAGGCCATCTTCGCCGTCGTACCGTCCTTGCACTTCACGTCCGTCCAGGCGGCGAACGCCTTCGCGATGACGGGCCGGGTGTCCGCGGGATCGAGCGACTGCGTGCCCAGGCGATTCATCGCGTAGGCGAGGCACGTGGTGGGCCAGCGGAGCGGGGCGCCCGACGACGGGCACTGGTTCTCGTCCACCGCGCACTTCTTCGTGGCCGTGTCGCGGCAGGTCGTCGAGCGGCAGAACGCGGACGCGTCGAGCGCGGCGAAGGTGAAGGTCGCGAAAGCGGACGCGAGGACGAGCCGACGCATCAGCCCTGATTGTCTCACACGCTCAGTGGCCGTGGAACTCGCGCGCTTGCTTCATGACGAATTGGCCGTTGGCCAGGTACTTGAACTCCATATCCAGCGAGCGGGGCTTGGTTTCGTCGAGGGAAACGTACTGGCAGTCGTTGTCGTAGTAACCCGGCTTGACCCGGCAGTAGGCCTCTTCCACCGCCTTGGCGAGGTTCGTGACCTGATTGAGCTGAGCCTCGGGGAGGACGCTCTTCGTGAGCTTCGGCGAGCTGGCGACGGGCGTGGCGTAGCGCGTGATGGTGAAGCGGGTGGGGCGGACGCCGTCGCTGAAGGTCGCGAGCGTCATCTGCGAGATGGTGCCCGGGTCCGGGTTGGTGACGAGGTTGTTCGCCTGCTGGAGGCTTATCGTGTACGCGAGGAAGTCGCTGTTCACGGAGCGCGTGATGAGCACGCCGTTCGCCGCCACTTCGCTCTCCACGTCGTACTCGGGGACGACCGCGATGCCCATGCTCGCGGCGGCATGGTCGAGGCGGGCGAAGGAGCGCTCCTCGATGGCGCGCGTGTTCCAGAGGCTCGCGAAGACGCCCTTGATGCCGCACTGCGGGGTCTTCGGCTTGATCTCGCGCTTGGTGGCGACGCCGTCGGGCTCTTCCTCGATGTGACAAGACATCTCCGGGTTGTCGACGCTCGAGAGCTTCACGCTGAAGCTGTCGTGGAGACCGGCGCCGTCGAAGTTCGGAATGTCCTCCGCGTTCGCGCTCGAGCGGAACTTCATCTTCGCCATCGCGGGAACCTGCGTCTTGAGGAACGCGATCTCCGCGTTCACCTTCGCGAGCTGCTCCGCGGGGACCTTCGCCGTGTAGAACGCGTTCTGGACCGCGAGCGAGAGAGCGGCGCGCTCGTTGGGGGAGAGCGCGCCGCTCTTCTCCTTCTTCACGAGGTCGTCGATCTTCGCCTCGAGCTCCGGGTTCGCGCCCACGAAGTCGCGGTACCACTGCACCGGGATCGAGAAGCCGAAGGGCACGAGGTCGTAGCCGAGCTTCGCGGACTGCGAGCCGGACTGGCTCTTGCGGCCGAGGACGCTCTTGTTCGCGAGGAAGCCGAGCATCGCGCCCTTGCCGCCGAAGCGATTGCCGTTCTGCGTGCAGCTCGTGTTCAGCGTCGGGCACATGTCGTCGTAGCGAACGAGGTTCTTCTCCGCGACGATCGGGAGGTCCTGCCAGGGCTTGTTGGTGCGCTCCTTGTACTTCGCCTGGACCACCGCGTCCGTCGACGCTTCGATCGTGTAGCCCGTCTTGCCGACGGTGAGGTGAATCGGCTTGTCCGCGAACTTCTGGAGGTCGGCGTTGGTCGCGGCGTCGCGGAGCACCATGTTAGGGGTGCCGCGCTCCTTCGACTTGAGGTTCACGTGCGAGGTGACGTCCTGGTAAACGCGCGTCATCGTGCCTGCGACGACGGTGAGGTCGAGGGGGAGCTCGTCGAAGACGACGATGTCCGTCGGACGGAGGTTGCCGCTGTCCCTGGGAAACACGCGGAGATAGCCGTAGGCCTCGCCCGGGTTGAGCGGCAGGTACTTCACGTTGCCGAGGATCTCCTCGACGTCGAGCGCTTCGTAGCCGCGCTGCTTCAGCTGGTCCTTCACCGTGGCGAACGTCTGCTGCGGACCGCCGGCGACGAACGCCATGCGCGCGCCGGGGATGTTCATCTGCTTCTTGATCGCGTCGACGAGCTCGACGATCCCGCCCTCGTGAATGACGTCGTCCGGATAGAGCTGGATCGCGACGAGCGGCGCACCGTCGTCGATCTGGTAGGTCTGGATCGTGCCGGCGTAGTAGCGCTTGTCGTCCGTGAAGTACGTGCGGTCGTTGAACTCGGCGGTGTCCTCGGGGATGTCGAGCGTGTGCTGCGCGAAGTAGTAGTGGTACTTCACCCAGTCCGGAGTCTCGCCGTGCTCCTGGTAGTTGGCGTTGATGAAGTAGACGCGCTTGTTGGCGCGGTCGCGCGAGTCGATGAAGAACTTCATGAGGCGCCCGGCCTGACCGAAGCCGCCGCCTTCCGTCGAGAGCGCGTCGTACTGCGCGAGGCTCGTGATCTTGTCCGCGCTCGGCTTCGTCGCGATCTCGGCCTCGGAGGACTCCGCATCGTCGCTGCCGGCCGGCGCGCAGGCGACGGAGGCGACGGACGCAGCGACCGAGAGGCCGAGGACGGCGACGAGCGCTCGAAGGTGCTTCATGGCTAACACCTACCCTCTCAGCGAATGTCGTGCCGCTACCTACTTCGGCACACACTGGCATGGATCCAGCAATTCCGTGGAGTTGTGGGGTTGCGCAGATGCCGCGTCGTCGGAGACGTGGATCAACCGTCCCTCATCGTCCTCGTCCAGGTACAGTCGTGGGTGGTGTGGAGGTGGGGTTTCGCGGCCGGCTTCGGGGTCCTCGTGACGAGCTGTTCGAGCTTCGAGGCCTCGCCATCGCACGGCGACGGTGGCGCGCCGGACGGCGGCGATGGTGGCGTGCCGGCGGCCTCCGACTGGACCTCGTTCAACTGCGCGGCGAAAGGGCACGCGCTCTGCGACGACATGAACGACGGCGATCTTGGAAAGTCGCCGCCCTGGACCCCTGGAGCCAACCCGAGGAACGCGGAGAGGTGCTCGTACACCGACGACCTCTACGTGAGCCCGCCGCGTGCCCTCCGCATGACGAGCTCCGCGACGCCCGCAAAGTCGCCGAGCCTCGTCGCGCGGCTCGAGGCGACCATCTCGAAGCTCACGTGCGATCTCGACGTCCGTATCGAGGCGGCGCCCGAGAACACGACGATGTCGCTCCTCGATGTCGTGCTGAGCGAAGGGGGAGCCGGCGGCTTCGGGTTCTCCGTCCTCGATCAGAGCGGTAGCGGGGTGCTGGTGCACACGCAGAGCTATCCGCCCGTGGCCGGCGATGTCACGAGCCACGTCGAGTTCCTCGACTCCAGTACGCTCCCGCTCGGGCGCTGGGTGCACGTCCACTTCGATGTCAGCCCGACCGATCCGGACGCGCGACTCGCCCTCTCGTTCGGGGACTCTCCGCCGCGCCGTATCGTCGGAGGTCGCGCTGCTCAGGGGCCCGCCAGCGAGGCGACTCTCACCATCTCTCTCAGCGGCGGCGCCGAGGGATGGAGTGCGCTGTTCGACAACGTCGTCTGCGATCTCGAGTGAGCCATGGGCGCGACGGGCGCCCTACTCGAGATCGACGAACGACCACAGGCCCGAGTCGCACGCGGGCTCGCGATCGGCAGTGCCGCAGTTCCCTTCGCCGCCGCTCAGCGCGCCCTTGTCGTATGCCCAGAGCACGCCGTTCTGCGGCTTGCCCTCGAAGCGATCGTCGAGCTGTACGTCGAAGCCGTAGGGCGTGCCTTTCGCGAGGTTGGTCACGCCCACGTAGGAGACCGGCACGAAGCCTTCGACGAAGAACGACCGGTCGCCGCGGAGGCCGACCTTCGTGACCAGATCGCTCCCGAGCGTCTTCGTGCCCGTCGGTGAGAAGAGCTGCGTGTGGCCGCTCCAGTCGACGATGGCGTGGACGCGCTTGCCGTTGTCCCATTGGCCATCGTTCGTCGGCTCGCTCGAGAAATAGAGCTCCACCGCGTCGGCGTTGTACGTGATGGCGTCGCCCGCGAGCTCGAGGGGACGGTCGTCCTCCACGAGCACGCCGAAGTAGAAGCCGTTCGGCGCCCACGCCACGGCGAAGAAGCCTTCCATACGCTGCACCTCGCCGCGCTTCTTCTCCGCGTTGCCCGCCGTGAGGTGCCGGAACGAGCTGCAGGGCCAGTCGCCGATCTGGCCATCGACGGTGATCTTCGACTTCGCGCTGTCGATCGCGGTCATGTGCACGGAAGGATCGAGCTCCTTCACCACCGAGCAGTCGAGCCCGGCGTCGGTCCGCTCGACGACGTCGCCATCGCTCGCGGGCGCGCCGCTGGAAGACGCGTCGCTCGGGCTCGCGTCGGGCCTCGTTCCGCCCGAGTCGCGCGTGTCCTTCGCAGCGTCGTCGGGCGTGATGGCGCCGAAGCTGCCACAGGCGCCCGCGATCGTCCCCACGAGCGCGATCGCGACCCGCCGCACCATCCAGGGATCTTAGCAGAGCGAAAACGCGCCCTACTTGGCGATCACGGCGATGGCGGCGGCGAGGGCGAGCATCACGCCGAGGACGATCGCGAGCAGCTTGATCGACTGCATCGTGTTCGGCTTCTTGGCCGGCGCCGGCGCGACGGACTTCTTCCGCGGCTTGACCTCGGCGATCGCCTCGTCGGCCTCGTCGGCCGACGCGGAGCGCTCTTCCACTTCCTCGGGCGATGGCTTCGGGGCTCGGCTCTTCTTCTCCGGCCTGCGCTCGGAGGCGGGCGCGGGCTTGCGCTTCGACTTGCCCTTCTGCTTCTGGCGCATCGCGGCGGCCTTCGACCGCTGGCGAGCGCGCTTGGCTTCGAGCTTCTGCCGCTTCTTCTCCTTGCGGGCCGCCTGGCGCTCCTCGCGCGCCTTCTTCGCGGCCGCGAACGCCACGGGATCCGCGCGTTCGTCCGGGAGCTCCGGCTCGGGCTCCTCTTCTTCTTCGTCTTCGTCTTCCTCGGGGAAGAGCTGGTCGAGCCAGCCCTCGTCGAGATCGTTCACGTCGGGCGCGGAGTCCGCGGCCACCTGAGCGGCCGCCCCCTTGCTCGAAGGCGCAGACGCCCATCCGTCCTCGAGCTCTTCGAGGAGATCACGCGAGCTGTCTTGCCGGGTCCTCTGTTCCGCCATCCCTATCCGCCCGGAACCTAGTCGCAAACCCCGGAAAGTGCCAATCCGTAGTGGATCCGAGCGGGATCGCGGACGACAAAAAGCCGACGAGGGCGAACCGGTCACCCGGTCACCCTCGTCGTCGTTCGCTTTCCGTGGGGGAGCGTCTTAGCGCTCCGTTGCAGATCTCTTGTCTGCCCCTTTGGACGTTGCGTCCGGTGGCCGTCGCCACCGCCGCCATCGCTCGTATTCGAATTATGAGTGCCCTCTACCAACGACCCCGATCATTCGCGTGACCAGAGAGGGGGAAGGTCGACGGAGCTATTCGCTGCCGCCAGCTTCGGCCGAATCGCGATTTGGCGCACCTCTGAGTCCGACGCCTTTTCAGCGCCGAGGATGCGAACTCCCCGTGGGCCTTCTCGGTCCTTGTGGAGCCTTCACCGAATCGTGTCGACCTCTGACGTTCTCACTGTCACCCGCAGGCACACCCGAGTCGAAATCCTTTTCGCCCGATGTGCTGTCCATCGCCGGCATGTCGACATTGCTGCCTACAGAGACCGGAGTGGAGTTGACCTGCTGGTCAGAGGACCCGGCTTCGCCTCGGCGGTTTCCCGACAAGACGGGCCTAAGCCCGAGAACGCCTTCCGTCGTGTTCAGAACCCCCGAGCTTTCACCCGAGGACGACTTGCTGGAGAGATGTTTTCGATCCCTTCAACACGTCCGCACCGTTTCGCCTTCTACCCATCCGCGCCCCTACGTCAGGCAAGCTACGGATTTCCTCCCGGCTAGCGCCCTCTTCGAGCCACCGTCCGACCTTGCGATCGACCGGTGAAGAAGACGCGCGATGCGTCGAACCGACTTCTGCCACTCATACGAACTACGTGCACCCGCACCTCGTGCGTTCCCAACTCGCTCCGCTGGTTGCCCAGCGTGGACGTCCCCCGGAGACTAAGGCTCCGGACGACACGATTGGGGGACCGAGTGTTTCACGACACCCGAGACCGCTTCGGCGGACCGTCTCTGCGTGCTTGCTTCGAGCTCTAATCCCTCGCGGGCTGGAGTTTCGAACGTGGGCGTTTTCTTCCCACGGCGCGCATGCGGCCGAGCCTCTGACACCCCTGTCGCGACCTCTCAGTTACATCCTCAGCGCTTCGTCGAGCTTCCCCGACGTTGCCTGCTTCTTTGTCTTGGCCACCCGCCCGCGTTTTTACGGGTTGGGGTGGATCGGAGGATGCGGAGATCGCCTAGCTCGTCGTGTGCGCTGTCTCCGTGAAGAGCCAACGCCCGTTTCGAGCCGGGATGCCTTCCATCGTTAGGGACCCTTCATAGGATCCGGTGGCCATTACAGCCCCGGTCCCGCGACCCGCTCACCGCTTTTGGCGATGGTCGAACCGCTGAGTGGCACTCTCGCGCCACCCTGGGTCTTCGTCCGGACCTTCCCCCCATGCCTTTTGAGCATGTTCGATGAGGGAGATTGAGGCCGGAAACCCCGACGTACCTTTCACTCGCCGCACCCGACCGCAGGTTCCACCTACTGCCGTTCACTTCGAGCTAGGTCCCCGTTCACTCGACCCTGCCGCAGTTTTTGCTGCGCGAATGCCGAGCTTATTCGAGACCAGACGCCGCCTGACGACTTCTGCAACTGCTACTACGACGTGCGGGCAACCAAACCAATTCGGACCTCGTTTCCTCGCAGGGACGGTGGCCTCGACCACCTTCCTTTTCTTGCGCACCACGTCGCTCATCAATCGAGATTGCTGAGCAGTGGCACGCGGCGAGCCGCGCTACGTCCGCTTCTGCCTGTCCCGGTGCTGGTTTCCTCCCGGTTACCCAGGTTTGCCCAGCCGCGATACCTTCAGGAGCGCCCCACCACCGCCGAGTTGCCCCGTCGGTGCATAGTGAGGATCAACGAGCACGGGTCGAAGGACCGAGCGAAGGACGCGTCCCGATCCGCATGCGACGGTGTCCCGTGCCTGCGTCCGGTTCCTACGCTTATGTGGCGTAGGACGACGTCGTTCCCCTCCTCGGCGATGCCTTCGGACATCCGCTGTCACCGGCGCGCTCGATACCCGCGGAGGAAGCCGCTTGTACCGCTGACGAGCCGATCAAGGCCTCCATTCCAACGACGCACCGCGAAGCGCGTCGCCTTCCAGAAGACCGGGATGCCTTTAGCCGCCACGACACGCGAAGGATGATGACGCGGAGAGGTTGCTCCCTCCGGCCTTCGCGCCGGCTCTCTCGCTCACGCCGCCCACACTTTTTCCCCATCTCTGGGGAGAGTGCTTTTGTTGGGCATTGCAAGTGTCACGGTGCGGTCACCCGCGATCCGTGACGGTTCCACCCGCAGGTGGTTCGAGAGTACAGACGCCTTTGTTACTCCCTTGGTCATGCCTGGAACTGACGACCCAAGCATGCCAGGTAGCTCGACCGACTCGGCCGTCGACGGGAGCTGATTGCCCCGCTCGCACCGATGCCGGACGCAGCGCCTAGACGGCTTCTACGACCGAGAGTCCGTGGCCCGATGTGCCGCGAACTTGATGAGCGGTTTATGCCCCAGGACGTCGGGCCGTTCAAGAAAAAAGATCAGCCCTCAATCACTTTTTTATCCACAACGTTATCCACACCCACGCGCGCGGACCGATCGCGTGTATTGCGCAACGAGCCTGTTTTGTCGGGGCGAATTTGCGCCGGAAGGTGGCCATCACGGTCCGTCTTGTGGAGAACAATGATGTTTGATCGCGTGCAAGTCGTCTAACAATTCAGTTTGATTGCGGCGTATGTATTTCAGAAAACCCGCCGGCAAGTTCACCGCCCCGGATGCTCGCCCCAGCGCGAAATTCCTGGCTCGCCCGTGGCACCACGGCCGCACGAATCTGTCACGCGATCGTTTCTTCCGACGGTCGAGTTCGGGCGCCCGAGGTGCGCGATCGACACACGCCGTTCCGCGATCCTCGGCCACGCGCGTGCGAAGCTGTCCACAGGTCACCGGCGCGTGGCGGTGGGGACACGACGAAGTGCCCAGAAATCAGGCCGTTCGCGGGGGCGCGGTCGCGATTGTTCCTCGGCTGGAACAATCCGGCCCGTGACCGACCGCTTGTTCCACGCGTCGACGAGAGGCACGTTGAAGACATGTCGAAACGCATGCCGACGCTCTTCATCCCGCATGGCGGTGGTCCGTGCTTCTTCATGGACTGGACGATGGGCCCGGCGAACACGTGGGAGCGCATGCGCGCCTGGCTCGAGGCGCTGCCGTCGACGCTGCCCGAGAAGCCAAAGGCGATCCTCGTGATCTCGGGTCACTGGGAGACGAGAATCCCGACGCTGCTCGGCGCGCCCAGGCCGGCGCTCTACTTCGACTACTACGGCTTTCCGAAGCACACGTACGAGCTCACGTGGCCCGCGCCGGGCGCGCCCGCGCTCGCGACGCGGGTGCGCGAGCTGCTCACGAAGGCGAACATCGAGTCCGCGACGGACGACGAGCGCGGCTACGACCACGGCGTCTTCGTGCCGCTGAAGGTCGCGTTCCCCGAGGCCGAGATCCCGACGCTTCAGCTCTCGCTCAAGGAGGAGCTCGATCCGGCAGAGCACATCGCGATCGGTCGCGCGCTCGCGCCGCTTCGCGACGAGGGGGTCCTCATCGTCGGCAGCGGCATGAGCTATCACAACATGCGCGGGTTCATGAGCGGCTCCGGCCGTGGCGCGAGCGAGCGCTTCGACACGTGGCTGGCCGATGCCGTCGAGCGCGATCCCTCGGCCCGCGACGAGGCGCTCACGAAGTGGAGCGGCGCTCCCGCCGCACGCGAGAGCCATCCGCGAGAGGAGCACCTGCTTCCATTGATGGTCGCTGCGGGCGCGGCCGGCGACGATCGCGGGAGGCGCATCTTCCGGGACGAAGTGATGGGCGTGTTCGTGAGCGCGGTGCAGTTCGGCTGACGCTCCTCACCAGTTGACGGTCAGAAGATGACCTTCACCTGATTGGGCAGCTCGTGCACCGCGGGTGGCGGCGACACGATGCCGGTCATGTTCGAGCCCCAGCACTGCACGCGTCCGTCGCCCACGAGCCCACACGTGAAGTCGGCGCCGGCGCCGAGCGCCACGGGGACGGCGGCGTTGGAGACCGGAAACGCGGACGCGCTCGCGCCGAAGTTGCCGCTGCCGAGCTGACCGGAGTTGCCGTTGCCCCAGCACTGCACGCGCCCGCCCGCCAGCGCGCACGCGTGGCGCTGGCCCACGGTGAGGAGTGACGCGCCCGCGGTGCCGCTGATGTCGCCGGCGAGCTCGGTCTGGCCGAACGTCTCGACGTCACAGGCGACCCCGCTCGGCGTGAGACCGCAGCGAAGCTCGCCGAGGTCCGCGTGGAGGTCGGTCGCGCCCGCGGAGAGCTTTGCGCCGGCCGCTTGCGGCGTCGCGACCTTGTCCGCATCGTCGGGTCCGGGCACGCCGTTCCAGCACTTCACGCCTTCCTGGAGCACGCACGCCCTGGCGCCGCCCACGCGCCCGTTCACGAGAACGATCGCCTTCACGCCGCCGAGGCCCTTCACCACCGCGGGGTCCTTGTTCTCGCGCCAGCAGGTGAGGGTCCCATCGGTGAGCCGTGCGCAGCCCTCGCTCGCGCTCATCGCGAAGTCGACCACGTTCGTCAGACCCTTGAACGGGGCCGGCGCGGTCTCGGTCGGCTTGGCCGCGCACATCAACGCGCCGCCGAAGACCCCGCAGCGCGGCGGCGGGTAACCGTTGCCGAGACCGATGAACGTCGCGTTGTCGAGCGCGGGCCAGCGCTGCACGTGGCCGTCGCCGATCTCGGGCGGGGCGGCGCGGTTCAGCGGGACACCGCCCCAGCACGACGCGTGGTTGTCCCGGTCGAGGACGCACGCGCCGACCTGCGTGGCGAAGAGCCGCGTCGCGCCCGTGACGCCTGGCACGAAGGTCGGGACGGGGTGATAGACGAAGCCGCCGTCGCCGTTGGAGGGGGAAGGAGACGAGCCCCAGCACTTCACGCGTCCCTCGGCGAAGACGCCGCAGCGCGTGCCCTGGTTCAGCGCGATGTCGGTGGCGCCCGGCTCTGCGATCTCGAGCGCGACGGGGGCCTTGTCGAGCGATCCAGCCGCGAAGCAGTACGCCTTGCCGGCGGAGATCGCGCAGTACTCGGAGCTCGACGGCGACTTCCGGAGCTTCGTCACGTTGCTCACGCCCGCCACCGTGAGCTTCGGGACCGGCTCTTTTCGCTGCGCCTCGGTGAGCGGGGCGTACCAGCGATCGCCCCAGCAGACGATGTTGCCGTTCGACACGGCGCAGACCCGATCGTCGCCGACCTCGACCGCGGTGACGTTCGTGAGCTCCGGCACCTCGGTGGGCGTCGTCACCTTCGGCGGAGTCCCGCTCGTGCCGCCGATGGGGACGCCAAGCTGGCCCCATTCGTTGGAGCCCCAACAATATAGCTTGCCGTCTGCGCGCACGACGCACGTGACGTCGCGCGAGGAGTCTCGAGCCACGAGCTTCGCGTCGGTGATGCCGCCGGGCAGCTCCGCGACGGTGCCCTGGCGGATCGGGTCCCAGCAGAAGATGCGGCCCTGCGAGATCGCGCACGAGTCGCTGTCGTTGCTGCCCGCCATGTGCAGGACGTCGACGGGGCCGGGGAAGCCTGCGATCGACACCGAGTCGCTCGCCTCGGCGGGCGCGCCGATCTTTCCCGCGCCGTTGTTGCCCTCCGCCTGGCTCCCCCAGCAGCGAACGCTTCCGTCTTCGGCGAGCGCGCAGCCGACGTCGCCGGAGAACGAGAGGGTCTTCGCAGGGGAGGGGAGCTTGACCTCGACGCCCGTCTTGCCGAGCGCGTTCAGCTGCTGGAGGTGCTGGTACTCGAGATCGCCCCAGCAGATCACCTTGCGCTCGTTCGTCAGCGTGCAGGCGAAGCCGCTCGAGACGCCGACCTCCGTGCCCCGGAGCTCCACGTATGCGGCGGCGGGCGGTAGATCGCCCGGCGCGGCGGTCGCGCCTGGCGGGATGATCTTGGCGGGATCGCCGCTGCCCTCGTCGTCGCCGCAGGCGGGGGTCAGGGCGAGCGGGAGGACCAGGAGGAAGCGAAGCGGACGCATGGGAAGGCCAGGTTAGACGGGCCGACGCACATTTCATCCGATCGTAGGTGGAACTTTCAGAATTGCGGTGAAGATCCAGATTCACCTGATTGAGCAAGAAAATACTCAATCCTTTCCATCGTGGTCTGGTGTGGTGCGATGTGTGCTTGGAGCCTCGGCATGGGCACCGCGCGCGCTTCCATCCTCGGTCTCTCTCTCCTCACGCTCACGACGCTCGCTGTGGCGGCCTGTACCACCGCGACGGATGACGCCGAGGATCCGGCGTCGGTGAGCGGTCCGACCGACGACGGCGAGGGCGAGGCGGAAGGCGCGACCGAGGACCCGCTCTCGGCTCCGCCTGCGACCGGGCCGCTCGAGTTCACGGACGCCTGCAAGGCGGGCACGTCGATCACGATCTCGGCGATGGGCGACGTGCTGCTCCACTCGCCGCTGCAGATCCAGGCGTATGGCCCGGGCGGGTTCGAGTCGCTGTGGAAGAACGTGCAGCCCGTCTTCTCGAAGGCGGACCTCAGCTATGCAAACCTCGAAGGTCCGTGCGCCGACGGTCTCACCACCTCGGGCGCTGCGCACGATCCGGGTCGCCGCTTCGACAACAAGGTGTACTCGAGCTACCCGCAGTTCAACTATCACCCGTCGCTCATCCCCTCGCTGAAGCTCGCGGGCGTCGACGTCGTCTCCACCGCGAACAACCACGCGCTCGATCGCCGGAGCAAGGGCGCCGATCGCACGATCGAGAACCTGAAGTCGGAAGGGCTCCCGTTCACCGGCACGCGCTCCACGGCGGACATGAACGCGCCCTGGTACGCGATCACGGAGGCGAAGGGCATTCGCGTGGGCTGGGTCGCCTGCACGTTCTCCACGAACGGCATCCCCGACGCGAAGAACCAGGTCCTCTCGTGCTACGAGGACAAGGCCACCGTCCTCCAGACGATCACGGATCTCAAGAAGCGCGCGGACATCGACGCCGTCATCGTGACGCCGCACTGGGGCGTCGAGTATCAGTCGGCGCCGCAGCAGCAGGAGAAGAACCTCGCGCACCAGATGCTCGAGGCGGGCGCGACGGCGGTGTTCGGCGGTCATCCGCACGTCACGCAGCCGTGGGAGAAGTACCGGACGCAGGACGGTCGCGAGGCGTTCGTCATCTACTCGCTCGGCAACTTCGTCTCGGGCCAGTCGGGCCTCGCGAAGACGAGCTCGCTCATCCTCTTCATGGGCCTCACGAAGGGCGCGGACGGCAAGACGACGATCAACGGTGTCCGTCACTACCCGCTCGAGATGCAGCGCGGCACGTGGACCTCCAAGTACGCGGGCGGCGCGAGCCTCGACCTCACCACGCGCATGTACGGCCAGTGGAACCGCCTCGGCGCGAACGAGGCCCCCGTCACGAACCCGCAGTGCCACTGAGTGACACGAGGTGACACGCGTCCGATCCGGCGCGCGTGTAGGCGCCGCTCGATTTGCGCAACATTTGCTCGAGAAAATCGAATGATTTTGCGCGAATAACGATTTCAGGACGACGTCTGTCCGCGCGCATGAAACCAATGCTCGCGACGCTCGCCGTGCTCGGTCTCCTCACCCTCACCGCCGACGCCTCCGCGGCCGAGCCTGCGCCGGCCGAGCCGCGCAAGGACTACTGGCACGTCCTTCACGAGAAGAAGGAGGAGACGAGGACGTTCGACCTCTCCGTGAATCCGCTCGGCCTGCTCATCGGGCGCTACTCGATCCAGGGCGAAATCATGCTCGTCCCGCACCTCGCGGTGACGATCAATCCCGTCTTCACCTACTCCACCGTGACGGTCGGGTCAGGCCAGAGCGAGACCGAGATCGGCTCGCTCATGGGCTTCGGCGGCGAGCTCGGTGGCCGCTTCTACTCCGGCAAGCGCGGGCCGGAGGGCTTCTTCGTCGGCCCCTCGTTCCTCTTCTCCTCGAACAGGGGGAAGGGGTGGGGCGGCGTGGAGCAGTCGTTCCTCGCGTACGGCGCCGCGCTCGACATCGGCGGTCAGGTCCTCTTCGACTCGGGCTTCACCTTCAGCGGCGGCTTCGGAATCCAGTACACGAAGACGAGCGAGGAGATCTCGGCCGACAACTTCAACCTCGCGAGCGCCATCGTCGCCGGCGGCGGTATCCGCCCGCGCTTCCTCGTGTCGCTCGGCTACGCGTTCTAGCGTCGACTGGCGGAGGAGCGCCTCCATCGGCCGCACGGGGCCGAACCACCCACCTCGAGGAGGCCAGCGCAGAGCGAAACCCGCCTCATGCGCCCCACCTCGGCGAGCGCTGGCGTTCCAAGTGTTCAGGATCGCGAAATAATTTTCCGGCACCAACACGTCACCTTCTATCGTTGTAGCGCGATCGAACACCATGGTATGAGGCGCGCACTTCGCAACGGCGGCCTTCCACAGAAGACCGAAATTGCGAGGCGAGGCGTGCTGAAGCGCCACCACGTGAACGTGGACGGCGGCCAACCCCTCGAGTCGTTGGGCTCGAACGGGACAATCAATTCCCAGAGCCCACCCCACTCGGAGAGGACTCGGTCGAAATGTTGTCTCAATCTGGTGTGTCGAGCGACCTGCGGCGAAGCCGCCTGCCCGTCGCTCGGGTCGCGGCGAACTGGCTCCTGAAGCTCAGTACGCTGCTGATCACTCTTGTCTATGCGATTCCCAGTCTCGCCCAGGTCGCGGAGCACGGCTCCGAGGCGACGGGCGGCGGCGGAGCAGCTCCCCCCGTCGTGCATCACGGCGGAGAGGCGAGCCTCGTCGTCCCGAAGCTCGGTGACACGCACATCGCCACGTTCATGGGCGGCATGCCCGGCTCGACCCTCCTCATGGGAGGCATCGGCGTCGCGATCGCCGGCATGTTGTTCGCGCTGGTCATCTACTCCCAGCTCAAGAACCTGCCGGTTCACAAGTCGATGCTCGAGATCAGCGAGCTGATTTACGAGACCTGCAAGACGTACCTCGTCACGCAGATCAAGTTCATCATGATCCTCGAGGCGTTCATCGGCGCCATCATCGTCTACTACTTCGGCGTCGCGCAGCACTACTTCTCGGAAGGGAAGACGCCGCAGGTCCTCATCATCCTCGTCTTCAGCCTCATCGGCATCGCCGGCTCCTGCGCGGTCGCCTGGTTCGGCATCCGCGTGAACACGTTCGCGAACTCGCGTACCGCGTTCGCCGCTCTCCGTGGCAAGCCGTTCCCCTGCTACGCCATCCCGCTGAAGGCAGGCATGTCGATCGGCATGCTCCTGATCTCCGTCGAGCTCGTCCTCATGCTCGGCATCCTTCTCTTCGTCCCCGGCGAGTACGCGGGTCCGTGCTTCATCGGCTTCGCCATCGGCGAGTCGCTCGGCGCCTCGGCCCTCCGTATCGCGGGCGGCATCTTCACGAAGATCGCGGACATCGGCTCCGACCTCATGAAGATCGCCTTCAAGATCAAGGAAGACGACGCGCGTAACCCCGGCGTCATCGCCGACTGCACGGGCGACAACGCCGGCGACTCGGTCGGCCCCTCCGCCGACGGCTTCGAGACCTACGGCGTCACGGGCGTCGCGCTCATCTCCTTCATCCTCCTCGCCGTCCACAACGAGACGGTCCAGGTCCAGCTCCTCGTCTGGATCTTCGTGATGCGCATCGTCATGGTGATCGCGTCGGTGCTCTCGTACTTCATCAACGACTTCATGGCGAAGTCGAAGCACCAGAACGCCGACAAGATGAACTTCGAGTCGCCGCTCACGATCCTCGTCATCCTGACGTCGGTCGTCTCGGTCGCCCTCACGTTCATCGTCTCCAAGCAGCTCATCCCCGGCCTCTCGCCGGCCGAGCTCGACGCCGCGAAGCAGGCGGGCCTCACCGTCGGTCACGGCATCGGCATCATCGACCAGACGCTCTGGTGGAAGCTGTCGCTCATCATCACCTGCGGCACGGCCGCCGGCGCCATCATCCCGGAGCTCATCAAGGTCTTCACCTCGACCGAGTCCGGCCACGTGAAGGAAGTCGTCACGTCTTCTCGCGAAGGCGGCGCCTCCCTCAACATCCTCTCCGGTCTCACGGCGGGTAACTACTCCGCGTACTGGATGGGCATCGTCCTCATCTTCCTCATGGGCACCGCGTACATGGTGTCGAAGGAAGGCGTCGGCTCGATCATGATGATCGGCAACTTCGACCCGTCCGCCGTCTTCGCCTTCGGCCTCGTGGCCTTCGGCTTCCTCGGCATGGGTCCGGTCACCATCGCGGTCGACTCGTACGGTCCCG
Organism: Labilithrix sp.; assembly: GCA_046351255.1. Lineage (GTDB taxonomy): Bacteria > Myxococcota_A > Polyangia > Polyangiales > Polyangiaceae > Labilithrix. The sequence goes on along the minus strand of JAXLYU010000011.1, from coordinate 255,318 downwards.
TCACGGACAACGCGCAGTCGGTCTACGAGCTCTCGCTCATCGAGAACGTGCCGGACGTGAAGAACGTCCTCAAGAAGGAGTTCGGCTTCGACGTTCAGTTCGAGAAGGCGAAGCACGCCCTCGAGGAGAACGACGGCGCGGGCAACACGTTCAAGGCGACGGCGAAGCCGGTCCTCATCGGCACCGCGGTCGTCGGCGCGACCACCATGATCTTCGCGATCATCGTGACGCTCACGAACGGCTTCTCGCAGAACACGGACAAGATCTCGCTGCTCTACCCCCCGTTCTTGCTCGGCCTCATCGCCGGCGGCGCGGTCATCTACTGGTTCACGGGCGCGTCCACCCAGGCCGTCACGACGGGCGCGTACCGCGCGGTCGAGTTCATCAAGGCCAACATCAAGCTCGAGGGCGTCGAGAAGGCGTCTGCCGAGGACTCGAAGAAGGTCGTCGAGATCTGCACGATCTACGCGCAGAAGGGGATGTTCAACATCTTCCTCGTCATCTTCTTCTCGACCCTCGCGTTTGCCTTCTACGACTCGTTCTTCTTCATCGGCTACCTCATCGCGATCGCTCTCTTCGGTCTCTTCCAGGCGCTCTTCATGGCGAACGCCGGCGGCGCCTGGGACAACGCGAAGAAGGTCGTCGAGGTCGAGCTCAAGATGAAGGGCACCGAGCTCCATGACGCGAGCGTCGTCGGCGATACCGTCGGCGACCCGTTCAAGGACACGTCGTCCGTCGCGCTCAACCCGGTCATCAAGTTCACGACCCTCTTCGGCCTCCTCGCCGTCGAGCTCGCGGAGCAGATGAAGGCCGGCGACAAGACGCTCCCCATGATCCTCGCGGCCGTCTTCTTCGGCGCCTCGGTGATCTTCGTGTACCGCAGCTTCTACGGCATGCGCATCAACACGAACGAGAGCGCGGAGAGCAACGCGGCGAAGAAGGCGGAAGCCTGATCGTCTAGCGCGCAGCGCCCGGCCAAGCGCCGCGGCGTGCTCGGGAGGCCGGTGCTCGAAAAGGGCGCCGGCCTCTTCGTTTGGTGCGCCCAGCATGGGCGTGGAGCCTGTTCACGCCGTTTTTCACGACGAAGCCGTGCCGTTGCTAGGGTCGAGCTACCTGTTGCGTAGTACAATCAACCCATGAAGGTCGTCACCGCTCTGGTCGCTTCCGTCGTGCTCGTTGCGTGCGCCGCCGACGGCGAGGTGAAGGTCCGGGCGTCGAGCGACGAGTCGTCCGCGTCCGCCTCCGCCAGCGCGTCGGGGGACACGGACTCGAAGGCCGACACGAAGACGACGGCGGCGAAGCCCGCCGAGGGCGATGCGCCAGCGCCGGCACCAGCTCCGGCGACGCCGCAAGCCTGTCCGCTCCAGTGCTTCGTCGCGCAGAAGGGGCGCGTCACGCCGCAGGAGGAGCAGCGGCTCGCGAGCGACCTCTCGGAGGCGCTGACCTCGCTCCGCGGGTGCGGGGCGGGCAACTCGCTCACGATCCGCTTCGACAGCGGCGGTCAGCTCACGGAGTTCGGCGTCGACGCGGAGCGCGGCAACGAGGGCGCGTGCGTGCAGTCCGTCCGCCAGAAGCGACCCAGCGTGACCTACCCCGGACCGTCGACGCTGCGCTGCTACGAGCGCTGCGGGAACGAGCCGACGCGCAGCCGCCGCCGCCGCTAGTCTCCGTCGCCCGGGGGCATGCGCTACCGATTCGAACAGGTCGTCCTCGACACGAAGAAGCGCGAGCTGACGCGCGCCGGTGTCGCCGTGCCGCTGCAGCCGAAGGTCTTCGACCTGCTGCTCTTCCTCGTCGAGCACCGCGGCCGTCTCGTCACGCGCCAGGAGCTCCTCGACGCGGTGTGGGAAGGCACGATCGTGGGCGACGCCGCCATCTCGCGCGCGGTCAAGGAGGTGCGGCGCGCGGTGGGCGACGACGGCGAAGCGCAGCGCCTCATCAAGACGATGCACGGCCGCGGCTTTCGCTTCGTGGGCGAGCTCGTGCCGGTCGACTCGCTCGCGCCCCCGCCCGCGCCGCCCGTGGAAGACGAGTTCATCGGCCGCGAGGCGCCGCTCCGTCAGCTCGAGTCGCTCCTCGACGGCGGGCGGGCGGCCGTCATCGCGGGCGAGGCCGGGATCGGCAAGTCGTTCCTGCTGGAGCGGTTCGGACGCGTGGCCGCCGCGCGCGGCTTCGAGGTGCATCATGCACGTTGTTCCGAGGCCGACGGCGTCCCCGCGCTCTGGCCGTGGGAGCAGCTCGTGCGATCCGTCGGGGGCGCCGTGCCGAGCGAGCTGGCGCCGCTCATCGGCACCGCCACCGCCGGGGACGACGCGCATGCGCGCTTTCGCCTCCACGACGGCTGCATGCGCTTTCTCGCCGAGATCACACACACACGTCCGCTCGTCCTCCTCATCGACGACCTCCACCTCGCAGACGAGGCGTCCCTCGCGCTGCTCCAGGGCTTCGTCCCGCGCCTCCGAGGACAGCGGCTCGTCATCGTCGCGGCGGCGCGCGCCGCGAGCGTTCCCGGCGCGACGACGCTCTCGCTCGAGGGCTTCGGGCCGGCGGAGGTGGCCGCGTTCTTCGAGCGCGAGACGGGCGCGGCGCCGGTCGCAGCGACGGTCGCTGCGCTCCGCGAGTGGACGGGCGGCAATCCGCTCTTCCTCTCGCATCTCGTGCACCTCACGGAGGCGATGGGGCAGGGGAGCCAGTCGGCGCGGCTCCCGCGCGCCCTCCGCGACGCGGTCGACGACACGCTCGCCGTCCTCGGAGAGGAGGCCCGGGCCGTGCTCGCGATGGGGGCCGTCGTCGGCGCCGAGTTCCGGCTCGTCGTCGTGGCGAAGGCGATGGGAAAGAACGCCGCCGATCTGCTCGACGCGGTCGGTGAGGCGCTCGAGCACCGGATCGTGCGACGCGTGGCCCAGCGCATCGACACCTTCGCCTTCGTCCACGGCGTCCTCCGCGACGCGCTCTATGCGCACCTCTCGCTCGGCGAGCGCGCCCGGCGTCATGCGCTGGTCGGGGACGCGCTCGAGAGCGTGTATGGTGCAGCAAAGGACGAGCACGCGGAGGAGCTCGCGCATCACTACCTGCGCGGCGCGCCGGCGGAGCGCGCGGACGAGGCGGTTCGCTTCGCGACGCTCGCGGGCGACCACGCGGTGGCTCGCGCCGCCTTCGAGCACGCGGTCACGCTCTATCGCGCGGCGCTCGATGCATTGCCGCTCGCGGGGAGCGCGTCGGCGGCGGACAAGGCGCGGATTCTGGTCCGTCTCGGCTCCGCGCTCGGACGCGACGGGCGTCTCGGCGAGGCGGGGCCGCTCTTCCGGCAAGCGGCGGTGGTGGCGGAGGCGCCGGCTCCGTTCGTCGAGAACGTGGCCGCGCTGCGCTCCTCGTTCGAGCAGATCGTGACGCGCGCCCCGGAGGTCACGACGCGCTTCTACGATCGGCTCTTCGCGGAGCACCCGGATCTGCGCGCGCTCTTCCATCGGAACAGCCCGCCCGTGCAGGCCAAGATGATGAACGACACGCTCCTCGCCATCATCGATCGCCTCGAGGACGCTCCCTGGCTCCGCGCGTCGCTCGCCGCGCTCGGGGCGCGGCACGTCGCCTACGGCGTCACGGACGAGATGTATCCACGCGTGGGCGCCTCGCTCCTCGCGACCCTCGCGGAGGCGGCGGGGCCCGACGTCTGGACGCCGCCCGTGGCGGAGGCGTGGTCGCGGGCCTTCGACGCGATCACGTCGATGATGCTGGATGGTGCGAGACCGCGCCGGAGCTCGGCTGCGTGACGCTCGCGGCGCCGCTCTGCATGAGCGAAGCGACCGCGCCGAACGCGGCGAACCACGTCGCCTTCACGGCCGGCGTGAAGTCCTTCCCGCACACGTCCTCGAGCGCGGCGATGAGGCACTCGCCGACCCAGTCGTACATCTCGTTCGTCACGCCGTAGGAGACGTGCTTGGCGCCCATCGGCGGCAGCGTGGCCACGAGCCAGGCCGTGTCCTCGACGTGCGCCACGACGGCGGCGAGCGCGGCCGTGAGCATCTTCGCCTGCTCCTCGGGCCGGCGGCGGAACATGGGGCGAGTCTGCGGATACCGCTCGAAGAGGATCTCGTAGAAGCGCGACGCGAGGTCGAGCTCCTTGGCAGCGACGAGGGCGAAACTTTCTTGCAGGAGGGTCGGGTCGAGGCTCATGCGAGGAAGATGCGGTAATCCGCCCGTCGAGTCTGGACCGGCTCGTGATCGATTCGTGATCAATCACGATCGCCGGCTCGAGCGACCGCAAAAGAGCTCAATGCGAACGCGCGGCGCGCGCGTGGCCATGATTCGCCTTGAAAAAGCACGGCCCGCGCCGATCTCGTGGGAGGTGGAAAAGCGCTGAAATCTTCGCGTGTCCGAGATCCGCCGTCGCAGTATCTTGTGTGGCTGATGCGGACGTTCCGGGCGGCAACGCTCAACATTTGGCACCGCTCGGCCCCGTGGGAGGAGCGCCTCGTCGCGATTCGCGAGGGCATGAGGACGGTGAACCCCGACGTCATCGGCTTGCAGGAGGTCCTGAGCTATCCGGGCTTCGATCAGGCCAGGCTGATCGCGGACGGCCTCGGCTACGAGGTGGCGTGGGCCATGTCGTCGCCGAATCATGGCTACCCGGTCGGCAACGCGATCCTCTCGAAATGGCCGATCGTGAAGGCCGAGAGCGTCGCGCTACCGAACGGCGGCACGGACGAGTCGCGCATCCTCCTCTACGCGCTCATCGACGCCCCGTTCGGGCCGCTGCCGTTCTTCACGACGCACCTCAACTGGAAGCTCCACCACGGACACGTCCGGCAGCTCCAGGTCCGCGCCCTCGCCGGCGCGATCGAGGCGTTCTGTCCGCTCGGCTCCGGCTTCCCGCCGGTCGTCGTGGGCGACTTCAACGCGGGCCCCGACGCGGACGAGATCCGCTTCATGCGTGGCCTCACCGGCCTCGGCGGGGAGTGCGTGTGCTACGCCGACTCGTTCGAGTTCGCGGGCGACGGCACACCCGGGACGACGTTCTCGAAGACGAACCCGTTCGCGGAGCCGCTCCGCGAGCCCGAGCGCCGGATCGACTACGTGTTCGTGCGCGGACCCGACGACTCCCAGCGCGGCGAGCCGATCGAGTGCCAGGTCGTCTTCAATCGGCCACACGAGGGCGTCTTCCCGAGCGACCACTACGGCGTCATCGCCACGATCACGGCCGGCCGCTGAAGCGACCCATGCGTCTCGGCCTCGCGGCGGTCTCTTCGTTCGTCCTCGCCACGGCCTGGGCGGCGCCGGCACACGCGCAGGGCACGGAGCGGCCGACGTCGCGCACGAGCGAGTACTCGCCCTACGAGAAGGAGGCGGCCGAGATCACGCTGAAGCAGCTCGAGATGAAGATCGACCCTCATCCGGAGGGCAAGAAGATCGGGAAGATCACGAGCGTTCGCCTCCAGGTGCTCGAGCCGCGCGACCCCGGACCGGAGCTGCTCAAGCCGATCCCGCTCGTGTCGCCGCTCGGCACGTACGTGACGAAGCCGATGCTCAACTGGCTCCACATCACGACGAGGGAATACATCATCCGTCGCGAGATGCTCCTCAAGGAGGGCGACGCGTATCAGCAGATCTGGATCGACGAGACGGCGCGCAACATCCGCGCGCGCATGCCCTTTCAGGTCTCGCTCGTCGTCATCCTGCCCGTCCAGACCGAGGACCCGAACACGGTCGACATCCTCCTGCTCACGAAGGACATCTGGAGCCTTCGCCTCTCGTTCAACGTCGTCGGCACCGCGAACGGCGTCGAGGACTTCATCCTCGCCCCGCAGGAGACGAACTTCCTCGGCCTCCAGCACACGCTATCGACGAGCTTCCGGTACCAGCCGGAGACGCTCGCGTTCGGCATGGGCTACAAGGTGCCGCGCTTCGGATTCTCGTGGGTCGGCGCGGGCGCGAGCACGGGCATCATCTTCAATCGCCGGAGCGGCTCGCCCGAGGGCGCGAGCATCGGGCTCAGCGTCGGCAAGTCCCTCTACTCGACCCGCGCGGAGTGGGCGTGGGACGCCGACATCGGGTACTCGTCGGGCGTCGCACGCCGGTACTCGAGCGCGCAGGTGCTCCTGTTCGATTCGCGGCTCACGCCCGAGCGCGACAACATCCCCTGGCAGTACCGGTCGCAGTCGTTCTCGACGTCGGCGTCGGTGACGCGGTCGTTCGGCTGGGCGTTCAAGAACAACTTCACGCTCTCCGCCAACGCCGCGACCGCGAACTACTCGCCCTTCGGGGTCCCGCGCGGCACGGACCCGCGGGCGGAGGCTTCATTCAAGCGCATCGTGCTCCCGACGAGCGAGAACCGCGTCTATCCGGCGATCGGCTGGCGCACGTTCCGCAACGACTACGTCCGCACCCTCGACGTGAACACCCTCGGACTGCAAGAGGACTTCCGCATGGGGCACGACGTCTCGGCCTCGTTCTATCCCGTGTTCGAGGAGCTCGGCTCCTCACGCACGCTCTTCGGCATCTCCGCGAAGGCGGGCTACGCGGTCCCCCTCGGGGACGGCTTCGCGGGCGCATCGGTCTCCACGTTCGCCGAGGACCAGGACGGCCACATCACGGACGGCTCCGTGAGCGCGTCCTTCGGCGTCGCCACGCCACGCTTCAAGGTCGGCCGTCTCGTGCTGAACACGTCGTGGTCGAATCGATACAAGAACTACCTGAACTCGCGTGCGGTGGTCGGCGGCGACGATCGCCTCCGCGGCTATCCGACCGGGTTCTTCTCGGGCAAGGACACCGTCTTCCTGAACATGGAATATCGATCGCGCGCGATCGAGATCCTCAAGGCTCAGATCGGCGGCGTCGTCTTCTTCGACTCTGGCGACGCCGCGGACGGCGTGAAGAACCTGCGGCCGAAGCAGTCGGTGGGTACGGGCGTCCGCGTGCTATTGCCGCAGATCAACCGCAACGTGTTCCGCGTCGATGTCGCGTTTCCGATCCAGCGTGGCCCGTTCGAGGACGCAGACCTGCCGACGAAGGTGAGCCCGTTCGGCGTCTTCTTCTCGTTCGATCAGGCCTTCTCGCCGTAGCCGACCCGGGAAGGGTTGCGAGGACTGCCTCCTCATGGGCGGCACGTGGGTCCACCTTCGGGAGTGCCTCACGTGCGGTCACATCGCGTGCTGCGACTCGTCTCCGAACAAGCACGCGACGAAGCACTTCCGTGGCACGCATCATCCCATCGTCACGTCGCTCGAGAACGGCGAGGACTGGGCGTGGTGCTACGAGCACGACCAGGTACTCTCGGACTGAACGGCGACCCGCGCCTTGCCTCGGGGGCACCTCGGCCATAATATGATGATTGTCATATTTCATCCGGAGACACGCTCATGAACAAGGCATTCGTCATCGACGCCGCTCGTACGCCTCGTGGTCGCGGCAAGGCCGGGAAGGGCGCGCTCTCGGGCGTGCATCCGCAGGAGCTCTTCGCCCAGGTGCTCCTCGGCTTGCAGAAGCGCGGCACGTTCCGCGCGGAGGAGCTGGATGACGTGATCGTTGGCTGCGTGTCGCAGGCGGGCGAGCAGGGCGCCAACGTCGCGCGCAACGCCATCCTCACCGCCGGCTACCCGATCGAGGTCAGCGGTACGAGCGTCAACCGCTTCTGCGGCTCGGGCCTCCAGGCCATCAACTTCGCGGCCATGGCGGTCGGCTCCGGCGCGATGCAGGTCGCGCTCGCGGGCGGCGTCGAGAGCATGAGCCGCGTGCCGATGGGCTCGGACGGCGGGGGCGTCGACGGCAACCACGAGGCCCTCCGCGAGCGGTACTTCCAGGTCCCGCAGGGCATCAGCGCCGATCTCATCGCGACGATGGAGAAGATCTCGCGCGCCCGCATCGACGACGTCGCGGTCCGGTCTCACGCGAACGCGGTGAAGGCGATCGAGGAGGGCCGCTTCGATCGGTCGATCCTCCCCGTCGTCGACCGCAAGACGGGCCAGGTCCTCCTCGCGCGGGACGAGTCGCCGCGCCCCGGGACGAGCCAGGAGACGCTCGCCGGCCTCGCGCCCTCGTTCGCGGGCATGGGCCAGGCGCTCGACCCGATCGCGCTCCGCGCCTACCCGAACGTGCCCGCCATCGAGCACTTCCACACCGCCGGAAACTCGAGCGGCCTCGCGGACGGCGCCGGCGCGGCGGTCATCGCCTCCGAGGACTACGTGAAGACGCACGGGGTGAAGCCGCGCGCCCGCATCCGCGCGCTCGCCACCATCGGCAGCGAGCCCGTCATCATGCTCACCGCTCCCGCGCCGGCCGCCGAGAAGGCGCTCAAGGCGGCGGGCATGAAGGCGAGCGACATCGACCTCTGGGAGATCAACGAGGCCTTCGCCGCGGTCGTCATCCAGACGGTGCAGAAGCTCGGCATCGAGGAGGCGAAGGTGAACGTGAACGGCGGCGCCATCGCCCTCGGTCACCCGCTCGGCGCGACGGGCGCGATCCTCCTCGGCACCGCCCTCGACGAGCTCGAGCGCTCCAACAAGGAGACCGCGCTCGTCACGATGTGCATCGGCGGCGGCCAGGCCATCGCCACGATCCTCGAGCGCGTCTGACGCTTCGATCCACGAGACCACCGCGACCGGCAGCGGCGGCTCGGCGCGAAGTCTACGGGCAGAAACACGAGCGCCGCGGCACCGTTTTGGTGGTGCCGCGGCGCTCGGAGCTCGGTCTGTCGGTCGCGATCAGGCCGTGGCGGCCGTGTCCGCGCCGCCTGGCTTCTTGCCAGGCGTGAGGACGACCGTGCTCTCCAGCGGCGCCGGCTCTTTCTCCAGCGCCGCCTCGATGACCTGACTCATGTCGTCGACCAGGTCGATCGTCAGCTCCGCACGGACGTTCTCCGGCACGTCGTCCAGATCACGTCCATTCTTGGAGGGAAGAACGATGTGCTTCAGACCCGCGCGGTGCGCGGCGAGCACCTTGGCCTTGATGCCGCCGACGGGCAGCACGCGACCTCGGAGGGTGGCCTCGCCGGTCATCGCCGTGTCGGAGCGAACGCGCCGGCCAGTGAAGAGACTGACGAGGGCGGTGAAGATCGTGACGCCGGCGGAGGGACCGTCCTTCGGGACGGCTCCGGCGGGCACGTGGATGTGTACGTCGGTGTGTTGCACGGCCTCGGGCTTGATGCCGAGCTTCTCGGCGTTGCTCCGGACATAGGTGAGGGCGGCTCGCGCCGACTCCTTCATCACGTCACCGAGCTGGCCGGTGATCTCGACGTGGCCCTTGCCCGGCATCTTCGAGGTCTCGATGAAGAGGATCGAGCCGCCGAAGGGGGTCCACGCCATGCCGGTGGCGACCCCGGCGATGGAGGTGCGCTCCGCGACCTCGCCGTCGAACTTGGGCTTGCCGAGATGCTTGGCGAGCTCGTCCTCGGTGATGGTCACGGCATCGCCCGACTTGCCTCGCGCCACCTCGAGCGCTGCGGCACGACAGAGCTTCTTGATCTCGCGATCGAGCTGGCGAACGCCGGCCTCTCGCGTGTAGTCGCGGACGATGGCGGCGAGCGCGTCGTCGGTGACGGTGAGCTTGCCTTCACCGATGCCGTGCTCCTTCGTGCGCTTCTCGATGAGGTGCCTCTTGGCGATGTGCACCTTCTCGTCGGTCGTGTAGCCCGAGAGCTCCACGATCTCGAGGCGGTCACGGAGCGGCGCGCTGAGGGTCTCGAGCGTGTTCGCGGTGCACACGAACATCACCTCCGACAGGTCGAACGGCAGCTCGAGGTAGTGGTCCGTGAAGGTCTTGTTCTGCTCGGGGTCGAGCACCTCGAGGAGGGCCGCCTCGGGCGAGCCCGCCCAGGAGTTGCCCATCTTGTCGACCTCGTCGAGGAGGACGACCGGGTTCTTCACCTTCGCCTTGCGAAGCGCGTGGATGATGCGGCCCGCGAGCGCGCCGACGTAGGTCCGGCGGTGGCCGCGGATCTCCGCCTCGTCGCGCACGCCGCCGAGGGCGACGCGGATGAAAGGGCGGCCGGTGGCGTCGGCGATCGACTGACCGAGCGACGTCTTGCCGACGCCGGGCGGTCCGACGAAGCAGAGCAGGGTGCCCTTGGTGTTGCCCGAGAGCTTGAGCACCGCGACGTGCTCGAGGATCCGCTTCTTGATGTCGGCGAGGCCGTAGTGGTCGGACTCGAGCTGCGCCTGGATCTTGTCGAGGTCGATCTCGGAGCCCGAGCGCTTGTCCCAAGGCAGATCCGCGATGAGCTCGAGGTAGTTGCGGATGACGTGGACCTCGGCGCCGGAGCCGCCCATCGACTCGAGGCGGCGGAGCTCGCGGTCCGCGACCTTGCGAGCGTCCTCGGGGAGGTTGGCGTCGTCGAGGCGCTTCCTCAGGAGGTCGAGGTCGTTGTCGCCCTCGTCGCCGAGCTCCTTCTTGATGGCACGCATGTGCTCGCGAAGCACGTGCTCGCGCTGGTTCTTGCCGAGCTCCTTCTTGACCTCGCCCTCGATCTTGGCGCGGACCTCGGCCTTGGCCTTGCCCTCGCCGATGCGCTTCACGAGGAGGCGAATGCGGGTCGGGACGTCGGCGACGCCGAGGAGCTCGACCTCTTGCTCGAGCGGGAGATCGAGCAACGAGATGATGCGGTCGGCGAAGGCGCCAGCGTCGATGCCGTCGAAGTCGCCCGCCTCTCCGAGCGCGCCGCCGGCGTCGCTCACCATCCTCTCCACCTCGACCGCGAGGGCACGAGCGAGCTCCTTGGCCTCGACCGTGTCGCGGTTCGTGTCCTCGAGGTGCTTCACCTCGGCCTTGAAGAACGGGTCGCTCGTGACGAAGCTCTCCAGCTGAGCGCGGCCGAGACCTTCGAGCGAGAGCTCGTACTCACGGTCGCCCTTGCGGGTGATCGTCTTGACGCGAGCGTAGGTGCCAGACGCGTAGACATCCTCACGGTCGAGGTCCTGCGGACGAGGATCCTTCTGCGTGAGCGTGACGACGACGTCGCCGGGATACAGCGTGCGAACGAGCGCGACGGAGCGCGCACGGCCGACGGCGAAGGTCAGGGTCGCGCCAGGAAACAGCGCGCCGGACCGGAGAGGGAGGACAGCAATGGGCGAAGGCGGCGTGGGTACGCCGTCACGTAGCTGAGTCATCTAGGCGTCTCCTGACGAGCGAGGTCGCTGTCGAACCAGGCCCTCATGACCTGGCGATCGACTTCGCTTACGAGGCAGAGACAGAACCTAAGCTGCCAGAGTGCCCCGTCAACCGCTTGGCACGATTTTGGTCGGCGCGACGATTGCGAGCAACGCCAGCGAGTGAGCGCGCATCGGAAGAGGCGTTGCTTGCATCATGCACGCGTCGCGCGTCGCGAGCTCCGCCGCTATAGTGGCGCCGTCGCATGCGACGAATCGTGGGTCTTGCTGGAGGCGCCGTCGTGGCCGTGATCGCGGCCGGACCGCTCGCGCTTGCCCAGGGCACCGCGCCGTCTGCGTCCGCTCCCGCCGCCTCGAGCTCTGCGCCGGTGTACCGCGCGTGCCCCGGCGACCTCGTCTGGAACGAAGCGCAGAACGGATGCGTCTGTCCGGGTGCGCTCCGCTGGGATCCGGCGACCAAGGGGTGCACCGCGGCGTGTCCGCCGGGCAAGATGCAGGCGCCTGGGCAGCCGCCGGGCACCTGCGTGCCGCTCCCGCATACGTGTCCGCCCGGCAACCGGTGGAGCGAGCTCCACAACGCGTGCGTCGTCTCGTGTCCGCAGGGCAAGGCGGCCGACGCCGAAGGGAAGGGCTGCGTGCCCGATCCTCACAACTGCCCCGCCGGCACGCAGTGGTTCGACGCGAAGGGCGCGTGCCTCCCGTTCTGCCTGCCCGGGATGATCCTCGACTACGCGAGGCGCACGTGCGTCGACGATCCCAGCGTCGTCGGCGGCACGCCCATGCCCCCGCCGTCCGCGGCCCCGCCGCCACCACCACCGCCGCCCAAGCCGAGCGCGACGCCGGCGCCACCGCCACCACCCAAGCCGAGCACGAGCGTGGCGCCGCGGTCGTCGAGCTCGGCGGCGCCGAGGCCTCGCGCGCGCAAGACCGACTGCCCGGAGGGGCGCGAGTGGAAAGACGCGTTCGAGGCCTGCGTCCCCATTTGCCGCGACGACGAGGTGCTCGACTTCTACGGTCGCGCCTGTCACCCGATCAAGTCGCCGCGCCGTTAAACGAAGAGCGCAGCGCCCTGGAGGACGCTGCGCCTGGATCGACCTGGCGGTCGGTCAACTCAGGGCGTGCCCGGCGGCTTGATCACGCAGACGCCCATCATGCACTGGTTGCCGTTCGCGCAGTCCACCGCCGTCTGGCAGGGGAACGCGCACTTGCCTGCGGGGACGTTACAGCGGTGAAGGCCGCACGCGCCGTCGTTGGAGCAGGGCAGGGCGAGCGGGCCCGGCGTCGCCATCTGGCCGCCCGAGGCCGCCGGCGCGGTCTGTGTCGGGGTCGGCTGCGGGTACGCCGTCTGCTGCGGATACGGCTGCTGCGGGTACCCCGTCTGCGGGGGGTAGGGCTGCGCCGTCTGCTGCGGAGGCGGGTACTGGTACGTCGCGCTCGGCGAGGCCGCCGGCTGCGGATCGCTTCCGCCACAGGCGGACGCGGCGATCGCAACGATCGTCGTGCCGAAAAGGAATGCCGTCGAAGTAAGCGTCAAGGTCGAGCGTCGCATATCGATTCTCCTTAATCCGAGCTGAAGAGAGCGTAACACGCTCGCGCTAAGCCAGAAGCCTGAACGGCCATGCGCGCGTTCCGTGCTGGGTTACTGCCGCCGGACGTCCGTCGGGAGGTTGATCTCGCTCGTCGGCTCGTCGTCGTCTTCGAAGTTGTACCTGGGTTGCACGTGCGTCCCCATCGGACGCGTGACGCCGTGCACGAGATCCCAGCCCATGTCGCCTGGCTCCGCCCGCGCGGGCGCCCATGCGGGCTCCGTGGGCGGCACCGTGAATGTCGGCATCGCCACGTCGTCGGTGGCGGCGGCGTCTGGGCTGTAGACCGCTTGCGGCGCCACGCCGACGATCGTCGCCGCGGGCGGGCGCATCGGCGGAGGCTCCGCCACCGCGCCCAGGAAGAGGGCGCGTGCGTTCGGCGGGGTGGAGGCGGGCGCGGCCGGCACCTGGCTCGTGGGCGCCACGGGCGGCGGGGCGGGGAAGAACGGATCCTCCTCGATGATGACGCTCGGCAGATCCTGCGCCACGGGCGCGACGGAGCGTGCGGGGGGCTTGGACGTGGAGGCGGGGCTCGAGGCGGGAGGCGCGGCGGGGACGGGCGGCGGCCCCGGAGCCTTCGAGGCGCCCGCGGGCACCGGCGGCGGCTTCTGCGGGATGGGCGGCGCCTTCGAGGCGCCCGCCGGGACCGGCGGCGGCTTGGGGGGAACCGGCGGAGGCTTGGAAACCGCGGGTTCGGGGTTCTTCGTGGAGATCGGCACCGGCGGCGGCGGCTTCGCCGACGGCGGCTTCGGGAGCTCGGCCGGCTTCGCGGGGGCCTCGACCGGCTTCGGGGGCTCCGCCGCCGCGATGACCGGCGGCTGCTCCGGGGTCAGGGGCTCGGGGGGCGGACGCGCCGAGATGCGGGCGGGCACCTCCATTCGCGGCGTCTCGGGGGCCGGCGGCTCCGACTTCGCGCGCGGAGACGCGACCACCTCCGGCAGCGTCGACGTGGGCTTCGTCGGCGGCTCGGGCGGCGGCTCCGACTTCGCACGCGGCATGTCGGACTTGCGGTCGTCGGGGCCGTGCTCGGCGAGGCCGATCTGGCGAGCCAGCGCGTCGAGCGCGAACAGGAGGCCCTCGTGCGAGGTCTTTCCGAGGATGGTCTCCCACCCGAGGGCGGTGACGAGGCCGTAGGGCGAGGCGTCTCCGCTCGCGTGAACGGCGTGCATCCAGGCGACGATCTGCTCCTTCGAGAGGGCCGCGCAGACGACGTCCGTACCCTCGAGCTTCTGCGATTTCAGCGCGAGATGCTCGAAGAACCATCGCTCGTCGAAGAGAGAGAGATCCCGGGCGACGGCCAGGGCCTTCCGCACCGAGCCGATGGGGAGGTTCGTCCCGCGCCAGAAGACCCACCAGTCTTCGAGGGGCACCCAATCGGTGAGGATCTCGGGGGTGATGCCTTCTTCGATCACGGTGGAGTCGATGTCGCCCGCGTTGAGCGCATCGTTCACCGTGTTCCGTACGCGGTCGTCGTCGTCGCGAAGGGCGGACTTCTTGCCGCGAATGCCCCAGTTGCTGAGGAGGTCGGCGCGGACCTCGTTCGGCATGTGCAGGAAAATGCGGTCCTTCGCGCCGTTCTTGTCCTGGGGGAAGAAGTGCGTGAGAAACGCCTTGGCATCCCGAATGCGTCCTTCGTCCGTGCGCCTGAATGCCTCGAGGGCAAGGCAAAGCTTGGTCACGGGACGCCCGCGAGCGTTCTTCGGAGTCAACACCGCGCACCAAGGTACCACCTTGGCGCCGACACCCCAACAATCCGAATAGTCCCGGCCACCCCCATCACCTGGGCATCACCTGGGGTCAGGTCTGGCGCCCGCTCTGCGGGTCGTGCTTCGAGACGCCCTCCGGGATGCCGCCCGTCACGTCGTCCGTCGCCAGCGTTCCCCGGATCCAGAGAGTGCGCTCCACCATGGTGCGGAAGATCGTCTCGAGCGCCTCCTGCACCTCGGGCCCCTCGAGGATGCCGAACGCGCGAGCGATGGCCTCGATGGTCGCGAGCCCGTTCGGGACCGACTCCGAGCGGAGGCGATACGAGGTGGGCGGACCGACCGGTAGGGTGACGCAGCGGACGTCGCGGAGGGACCGGACGCGCAGCCGCACCTTGCTCGCCTGTCGCCAGTTCCCGTCTGGCACGATCAGCGTGACCGGGCGGTCCTGTGGGGCGAGGACCTCCGCGCCCTCGGACGGATAGAGGAGGAGCGGCACCGTCCCGTCCGGCCAGGTCACCTCGGGATCGGGCTGGCCCTCGACGCCGCGCACGATCGTCTCGCTGTTCACGAGCGACCTCGTCGCGAGGTGCCCGGTGTTCGTCGGCTTCCGTCTCTCCGCCTTGTGCATCACGAGGACGAGGCGTGAGCGGGTCTCGAGGCGTGGGATGAGGGAGCAGATGCACAGGGAGAGATGCATCATGCATCCTGGGCACCGCTGCCCGACGTTCGAGCGACGGCTCACGACAGGCCCAGCTTCGCGAGCGGCTCCGCGAGGTCCGCCGGCATCGGCGCCTCGACCGCCACACGCGCGCCCGTGACGGGGTGCGCGAAGGCGATCCCGGCCGCGTGGAGCGCCAGCCGGTGCAGGCCGTAGGTCGTCCGGTAGTGCCGGTTGATCGCCCCCGAGCCGTGGCGGACGTCGCCCACGAGCGGATGGTCGATGTGGCGCAGGTGCCGCCGGATCTGGTGGAGGCGCCCCGTCTCCGGCCGCGCCTCGACGAGCGAGCACCGATCGATCTCCGAGCGCTTCACCACGCGATAGCGCGTCACCGCGGGGACCCGCGGCCCGTCCTCCGCCTTCTGGATCGGGTAGTCGATCACGCCGTCGTCGTTCGCGACCTGACCGCGCACGAGCGCGAGGTAGCGCTTCTCGATCGTGCCTTCCTCGAACGCCGCCCCGAGGACCCGCGCCGCGTCCACGGTGCGCGCCAGCACGAGCGCGCCGCTCGTGCCGCGATCGAGCCGGTGCAGCGGGAAGACGTGATGGCCGCCGAGCGCGTCGCGGACGCGAAACATCGCCACGTCGTCGTCGCGATCCCAGCCGCGGTGGACGAGGAGGCCGGACGGCTTGTTCGCCACGACGACGTCGTCGTCCACGTAGAGGAGATCGATGGGCCCGGTCACAACACCAGCGTCTCGACGTGCTCGCCCCAGATGGCGCGGAGCACGTTCGCGATCTCGCCCACCGTCCCGCCCGCCTTCACCCCCTCGAGGATGAAGGGGAGCATGTTGTCGGTGCCCTTCGCGGCGTTCTCGATCTTCTGCATCGCAGCCGCGTGCTTCGACTCGTCGCGCTTCGAGCGCCATGCCTCGAGGCGCTTCACCTGGGCGCGCTCGTTCTCCGGATTGAGCTGCAGGATCGGGACCTCGGTCGCCTCCTGCACGTACTCGTTCTGGCCGACGATGATGCGTTGCTTCCTCTCGACCTCGAGCTGGTACGCGTACGCGCTGTTCTGGATCTCGCGCTGCGGGTAGCCCTGCTCGATCGCGGAGACCATGCCGCCGAGCTCGTCGATGCGCGCGAGGTACCTGTTCGCCTCCGCCTCGAGGCGATTGGTGAGCGCCTCGACCGCCCACGCTCCGCCGAGGGCATCGACGAAGTCGGCGATCCCCGACTCGTTGGCCACGATCTGCTGCGTGCGGAGCGCGATCGTGGCGGACTCGCTCGTCGGGAGGCCGAGCGCCTCGTCGTAGCTGTTCGTGTGCAGCGACTGGCAGCCGCCGAGGACGGCCGCGATCGTCTGCATCGTGACGCGGACGACGTTGTTCAGCGGCTGCTGCGCGGTGAGGGTCATGCCCGCGGTCTGCCCGTGGAAGCGCAGCGCGCGCGCGCGGTCCGTCTTCGCGCCGAAGCGGTCCTTCATGATCGCGCTCCACATCCGCCGGGCGGCGCGGAACTTCGCGACCTCCTCGATCACGTTGTTGTGCACGTTGAAGAAGAAGGAGAGCTGGGCGCCGAACGAGTCGATGTCGAGGCCCGCCTCGGTGGCGGCCTGGCAGTAGGCGATGCCGTCCGCGAGCGTGAAGGCGATCTCCTGGGCCGCGTCACAGCCCGCCTCGCGGATGTGGTAGCCGCTGATCGAGATCGTGTTCCACTTCGGCACCTCCTTCCCGCAGAACGCGAAGATGTCCGTGATCAGGCGGATCGAGGGGCGCGGCGGGAAGATGTACGTGCCACGCGCCATGTACTCCTTGAGGATGTCGTTCTGGATCGTCCCGCGGAGCTTGTCGCGCGGCACGCCCTGCTCCTCCGCGACCGCGATGTAGAGGCACAGCAACGTCGACGCGGTCGAGTTGATCGTCATCGACGTCGAGATTTTGTCGAGCGGCAGGCCCTTCAACAGCGTGCGCATGTCGTCGAGTGAGTCGATCGCGACCCCCACCTTTCCGACCTCGCCGAGGCTGCGCTCGTCGTCGGAGTCGCGGCCCATCTGCGTCGGCAGGTCGAACGCGACGGAGAGGCCCGTCTGACCCTGCTTCAGGAGGTAGTGGTAGCGCTCGTTCGACTCCGCGGCGGTGCCGAAGCCGGCGTACTGGCGCATGGTCCAGAGGCGCCCGCGATACATGTTCGGCTGGACGCCGCGCGTGAACGGCGGCGCGCCCGGGACGCCGAGCGCGGTCACCGGATCGAAGCCCTCGATGTCCTCCGGGCCGTAGAGCGGCGCGACGTCGGCGTGGCCGGCGAGGTTCGCGACCCGGGCGCGCGGCTTCTCCTTCGCCTCGACCTTGGCGAGGGTCTCCGCTTCCCATTTCTTGCGCAATTCCGCGTAGGTCATGGCGACCCACGCATTAGCACGGCGCTGGGCCGGGGCGCTCTACGGCGCACGGAAAAAGACGCTGCCCTGCGGGTCGATCTCGGGCTCCGCCGCCTGGACGTTGAAGCTCGCCGTGCCGCCCGTGCCGTAGCTCGCGTCGAGCTTACCGTCCTTGTCGAGGCGCGAGACGAACGTGACGGCGGTGTCCTGCCCCGTGCGGTAGCCGCCGACGGCGACGACGCGCCCCATGCCGTCCCGCGCCACCCGGCGGACCCGGCCGAGCGTCGCGCCCGCCATGCCGCCGAGCACGAGCTTGCCGCCCGAGCCGAACCCCGAGTCGAGCGTCCCGTTCTCGTGCCACCGGATGAGCACCGGCTTCATCGTCGCGGGGGTCCCGCCCGTGTAGCCGCCGACGACGACGGAGCCGTTCGCGGAGAATGCGTCGAGCCCGACGCAGCTCTGGTCGTCGATCACCGCCGCGCCGCCGGTCCCGTACTTGCTGTCTGCCATGCCGTTGCCGTCGAAGCGGAAGAGCGCGATGCCCGAGCCCGCCGGCGCGGTCTCCGCGCCGCCGCTCACGACGCCGCCTTGCACGGATTTGTTCGCGACCACGACCACGCTTCCGTTCCCGGAGTCGACGACCACGCGTGCGACGTCGTACGCGAAGCTCGAGTGCGAGCTCACGGCCACGCCGCGCGCGAACGAGGGGTCGACGGAGCCGGTCTCCGTCAGGCGCACGACGAAGACCTGCCTCTTCGCGGCCGGATCGTCCGTGCCCGCGATGACCACGCGTCCGGCGTTGTCCGACGCGATCGCGACCGCGCCCGTCGCGCGGCTCACCGCGGGCGCGGGGATCGTCACCGTCGACGCGCCGCCGCCGTTGAAGCTCGGGTCGAGCTTCCCGCCCGCGAATCGATATGCGATGAGCGACGGCTGACTCGCGGTGGCCGCCCTCTGGCTCACGAGGAGGACGACGCGGCTCTTCGCGTCGAGCGTGACGCCCTGCAGGAGGGTCGTGCCCGCCGCGCCGAGCACGAGCTCGCCGCCCTGACCGAAGGCCACGTCCGCGGCGCCGCTCGGCGAGAGGTGGGTCGCGACCACGCGGTTGTCGTTCGCGCCGGCCGTGCGCTGGTCGAAGACGTAGACGCCGCCCGCGCCGTCGGCGCTCACGAGCGCGGGATGCACGCGGAGCGCGGCGACGCCCGCGCTACCCCAGCTCGACTCCGGCGTCCCCTTCATCCCGACCTTCAGGAGCTTGTCGACGGTCGGGATCACCGTCTCCCGGGGCGGGTTGACCGGCGGGGCCAGGGGCGTGGCCGCGACTGGCGTGGCGGCGGGCGGCGGGGGGGGTGACGGTGGCGGGGCGGGGGTGGCGGGCGTGGGCTCGGAGCCGGCGCATGCCAGCGCGAGGAGAGGAAGCATCGCCAGCACCGAAAGAAGGACGCGCATGGCGCCGAGGGTATCGACCGCGCCCCGGTTTTTCGCCGCGATCCTCGATCCTGGATCCCCGAGAATCGCGAGGCCCGGTGGACCGCCGCCTCACTTCCGCCATGATCCACGCGCGCACCGGCGCTGGAAAACTCCGTCAGCGTTCCTCGCGGAGCCGCGTTCCCCGCGCGACACGGGCAGTCCCTTGCGCAAGGCGCAGGATGGCGCCGAGCTTGCGTAGATGTGCGCTCGATGCGCCTCCTCGCTGCCGGTCTCGCGGTCGTCTTCGCTGCCTCCGTCGTCGCGTGCGGAGAGGACGCGGGGACGTCGAGCGACGTGAACGGCGCCGCGCCGGAGCTCGGCGCCGACGGGCAGCCCCTCGTCACGCGGCTCGACGGCACCTACGAGCTCTCGTCGCAGATCGACCTCACGACGACGGGTCTCCTCCCGGACGTCGCCAACGACTCGCTGCGGGCGCTCTCGAGCTTCCGCGAGAAGCCGTCGCAGACGCTCCTCGACCTCGCGAGCGCGGCGAAGGTGCCCGTCGTCAGCAACGTCGTCGACATCGTACCCGGGCCGCTGAAGGATCTCGTGCTCGGCTACATCGACGAGCACGTCTTCAAGGCGCTCTACCAGAACGCGCCCGTCACCGAGAAGATCACCGGCCTCGCCGACGACCTCGCGAGCGTGGCCACGAAGTTCGAGCTCCTCACCACGCTCGACGTTCCCGCCGGCGACGCGATCGGCAACGCGAAGGCGACCCACGCCGTGAAGGGCATCGCGTGGACGTTCGGCAAGGACCGCCACGTCGTGGACGCGCCGGAGATCGTCTCGAAGATCAGCAACGTCGAGGATGTGTCGACCAACGCCGTCGCGCTCGAGAAGCGGTCGCCGAAGCTCGAGTCGGGTCGCCTCGAGGTCAGCAACCACGCGTTCAAGCTCCCGCTCGGTCAGTTCGCGATCAAGGGCGCGGACCTCCTCGTGAAGTCCAAGTTCGGCGCGAACGATCTCCGCGACGCGCTCGGAAAGATGGTCGACTGCAAGAAGCTCGCGGACGACGTCGCCAATCGCTGCATCGACCCCATCGGACCGGGCAAGGTGTGCGTCGGTCACGCGTCGGAGATCGAGAAGATGTGCTCCGCGGGCCTCGACCTCCTCGTCGACGCCGTCCACGGCGGCCTCGGCAAGCTCGACATTCCGCTCCTCTCGTTCGATGAAGGCAACGCGAAGATGTGGGACGCGCCGGCCGAGAACGGCGCCCTCGACGGCGTCATCGATCGCATCGATGACGGCTTCTGGATCGCGCAGGTGAAGGGAGGCTCGAAGATGGCGTATCCGTTCATGGGCCTCCGCAAGTCGAACGCGACGCCGACGCGCTGAACCAGCGGGCGGCAGGCAGCGAACGCGGATCCGTCGCGATCCAGATCAGCGCGTGAAATACGCGAAGTGGGCTGTGTGGGTGTTGGTACGACCTTTGCGGAACGAGCTACCATGAACGGTTCACTGACCAAGCTCGTCCTCGCAGCCTTCGGGCTGTGCGCGCTCGCCTCGATGACGAACGTCGCGTGCTCGAGTCCCACCGACGTGGACTCGGGCACGAGCGAGATCGTCGGGCACCCTTATGGTGGCTACGGCGGCTACGGCGACACCACCGGCTACTCGACATACGGTGGCACCTACGGCGGCGTCGGCGTCGACCTCGCGACCGACGCGACCCCCTGAGCTCGGACCATGTCGAAGGGGTGGCACGCGCTCCTCTGGCTGGTAACGGCGCTCGTCGTCGCGCCGCTCTGCCTCCCGGGCTGGATGCCTTTTTGCGATCTTCCCGAGCACGCCGCGTCGATGGGATCCATCGCGCACTGGAACGACCCAAGCTACGGCGGGCCGGAGCACTACCAAATCGGCTGGACGACGAGCCAGTACCTCCTCCTGCATCTCGTCGGCGGCCTCGTCACGCGAGTGACCGGCAGCCTCGACGTCACGCTGCGCATCGTCCTGGTGGGTCTGGCCGTCGCCTGGGTGCAGTCCCTTCGCTTCATGCTGCGCTCCTTCGGCGGCGATCAGCGTCTCGCCATGCTCGGCGCGCTCCTCTTCTGGAATCGTGCGCTCGTGCTCGGCTTCTTGCCGTACCTCGTGTCGCTGCCTCTCCTCTTCGCGACGCTCGGCCTCTTCGTCGGAGAAGAGCGACCGACGCGGCGTCGCTCGCTCGCGCTCGCCGGCTGCGGTCTGGCCGTCTTCTACACGCACGCCTCCGCCTTCACCCTGCTCGGCGCCATCGTCGTGAGCATCGCGGTCGTTCGGTCCGGGATTCGCGGCGCGATTCGCCGGGTGCTCTGGCTCGCGCCAGCCGGACTCGTCGCCGCGCTCTGGGTGCTCCGCGGCCGCTTCGCGATGCACGGCACGAACATCCACGACGCCAGCGAGATCGGCACCATGAACCCGCTCCGCGCGATGAAGGTCATGGCGCTCTGGTCGCACGACATCTGGAGCTCCCACGTCGACGACGTGATCGGCATCGCGTTCTGGGCCGCCTTCCTGGTGCTGATCGCGGGTCAAGGCAAGCGTGTCGGCAGTCTCGTGCCGCTGCTCGTCGGCGTCGCGGTCTACCTCGTCACGCCGTTCCGCGTCGGCACGGGCTTTCTGCTCAACGTGCGGATGGCGCCCGTGCTGGCGGCCTTCGCCCTCCTCGCGGTCCGCCCGCGCGACGGATGGCTCGGTCGCGCCCCCATCCTCGCGGGCGCCATTCTCGCGCTCGTCCAGTGCGTCGACAACGTAGCGCACGTTCGTCACTTCCAGCGCGACGTGGACGGGGTGCCCGAGCTGCTGGCGCACGTGCCGCGCGGGGGCAAGCTCATCTCCCTCAACTTCAGCGGGTATGACCCGAACGAGCTGCACTTCCCGGCGTGGATCTACGCCGGCTCCTACCA
The DNA here is from genome assembly GCA_046351255.1 of Labilithrix sp. Classification (GTDB taxonomy): domain Bacteria; phylum Myxococcota_A; class Polyangia; order Polyangiales; family Polyangiaceae; genus Labilithrix. The sequence goes on along the minus strand of JAXLYU010000011.1, from coordinate 233,540 downwards.
CCGCGCGTACGACGGTGGCGTATCGTCATTCTCCTTCTCGGAGCTTCCTCACTGGTCCGTGCAATACCGGCCCGAGACGGCGCCGCCCAAGCAGGAGGCGATCGCGTGGGCCATGGCGCCCTGCCTCTACCGGAACGTCCGCGACGGCGCCTACTTCGACTACATGCTCGTGCGCGGCGCGGTCGACCCGTTCCGCGATTCACCGCTCGGGCCACGCTGGAGAGTGGTCGGGAAAACGGCGAAGTTCGTGCTCTACGAGAAGGACCTCAGCCGCGAGGACGTGACCGAGGGAACCGACGACGGCGTCTGCCGCGGGCTACGTCCGAAGGTGTAGAGGCACGCGTGCTAACGTGGCCAGCCCGATGTCGCGCCGCCTCATTTTCACGATTCCGAGCTACCAGTACCTCGAACCCTCGTTCCTCGCGGCCGGCGAGTTCGAGCACGGCGAGCTCGAGCGCAAGAACTTCCCCGACGGCGAGCGCTACCTGCGCATCATGTCCGACCTCTTCGGTCGCGATGTGGTGCTGCTCGGCGGCACCCCGTCGGACACGGACTGGCTCGACGTGTTCGACCTCGCCTGCGGCATCGCCCGCGGCGGCGCGAAGTCCCTCTCCATCGTGATGCCGTACTTCGGCTACGCCACGATGGAGCGCGCGGTGAAGCCCGGCGAGGTCGTCGTCGCGAAGACCCGCGCGCGGCTCCTGTCCGCCATCCCGTCGCCCGAAGGCGGCACCCATCTCTTCCTCTTCGACCTCCACACGGACGGCATCGAGTTCTACCTCGACGACCGCATCCTCACGCGGCACGTGTATGGTGCACCCATCATCACGGCGAAGATCGCGGCCCACATGCAGGGCCGCTCCTTCGTGCTCGGTGCCTGCGACGCGGGCCGCGCGAAGTGGGTGCAGAGCCTCGCGCGCGACCTCAAGGTCGAGCCCGCGTTCGTCTACAAGCGGCGCGACGACACGACGGGCGGCACCTCCGTCACCGGTATCAACGCCGACGTGAAGGGCAAGGAGGTCGTGGTCTACGACGACATGATCCGCACCGGCTCGTCGCTCGTGCAGGCCGGAAAGGCCTACCTGCAGGCGGGCGCGTCGAAGGTGCACGCCATCGCCAGCCATCTCGTCCTCCCCGGCGACGCGCTGTCGAAGATCGAGGCCACCGGCGTGTTCGCCACGATCATGGGCACCGACTCTCACCCCGGAAGCCAGAAGCTTCCCGCCGAGCACCGCGCGTCCATCGCACCGCGGCTCGTCGCGTGCCTCGATGCGACGTCGGAGTACCCGGCGTACTCGACGCACGCGTCATAGGCGCCGCGTGACGCGCGCACCCCCCCGGAGCGAATCGCGGTCCCACTCGGCTCGGAAGACCCTAGTCTGCGGTCGTGCCCTCTCGCTCGTCCGCTCTCCTCCTCGCGCTCGTTCTCGTCGCCTGCACCCGCACGCCTGCCGCCACCAGCGAGCCCACGTCGAAGCCCGACGCGGCCGCCTCGTCCTCCGCCGCGCTGACGACGGCCGCGCCGCCGCTGCCGGTCCAGCGCTTCGACACGCCCGAGGCGGCGTTCAGGTTCGTGCTCGAGAAGAACCCCCAGGTGCTCGCGGTGGGCGAGGCGCACGCGCAGAAGGGGACGGAGGCGATCGCCTCGTCGACGAAGCGCTTCACGGAGGGCCTGCTCCCCATCCTCGCGCCGAAGGCCTCGGACGTGGTCGTCGAGCTCTGGGCCCCGGATCCCACCTGCATGAAGGAGGTGAAGGCGGTCGCGAGCGCGCAGAAGCCCGTCACGTCGGCGCAGGCGGAGACGAACCAGAACGAGTACCAGACGCTCGGCGTGAAGGCGAAGGCGGCGGGCATGACGCCGTGGCTCCTTCGTCCGACGTGCAACGACTTCTCGATGCTCGCGGACGCGGGCGAGGACGCGGTGGGTCAGATGCTCGGTCTCGTGAAGAGGCTGACGCAGGAGAAGCTCGTGCAGCTGATGCAGAAGAACGGGGGCGCGAAGACGGTCGTCGCCTACGGCGGCGCGCTCCACAACGACCTCAAGCCGTCGCCGGAGATGAAGCAATACAGCTTCGGGCCCGAGCTCGACGAGCTCACGAAGGGCCGCTACGTCGAGCTCGATCTCATCGTCCCCGAGTACATCAAGAGGTCGCCGACGTGGGAGAAGCTCCCGTGGTTTGCCTCGTTCGAGGCGGACAAGGCGGCGAACAAGTTTCAAGACAAGACGACCCTGTATGTGCTTGGCGAGCGATCGTTCACTCTGATCTTCCCCGCATCCCAGAAAGCGAATTGAATGTGAGCGGCATGTCGAAGAAGCCTCAGAGCGAACCCCCGATGACGTCTCCCAGCATCGACGCGGACCACGCGTCGCTCGTGGAGGACGACCGGACTGGAATGGACGACGCCTCGCTCAAGCGAGCGTTCCTGGATCACCTCTCGTACTCGATCGGAAAGTCCGCCTTCAACTCCACGACCCTCGACCGCTTCTTCGCGCTCGCGCTGACGTCGCGCGATCGCCTCACCTTCCGGTGGGCGCAGACGCAGGAGCAGTACGGGCGGATGGACGTGAAGCGCATCTACTACCTCTCGGCGGAGTTCCTCCTCGGCCGCGCGCTCACGAACAACCTGCAGGCGCTCGACCTCTACGACCGCGCGAAGAAGCTCCTCGCGGACGCGGGCATCGAGATCTCGGACGTCTTCGAGTCGGAGCCGGAGCCCGGCCTCGGCAACGGCGGCCTCGGCCGCCTGGCGGCGTGCTTCCTCGACTCGATGGCGACCCTCGGATACGCCGGCTACGGCTACGGCATCCGCTACGAGTTCGGCATCTTCGAGCAGGAGATCAAGGGCGGCTGGCAGGTGGAGCGGCCGGACGAGTGGCTCCGCTTCGGCAACCCGTGGGAGTTCATGCGTCCGGAGTACGCGGTGAAGGTCGGCTTCGGCGGCCGCATCGAGGACATCACGGACCCGAGCGGCGAGCGCTACATGAAGTGGCAGCCCGCGGCCCACGTGCTCGGCGTCCCGTTCGACACGCCGATCGCAGGCTTCCGGAACGACACCGTGAACACGCTCCGCCTCTGGCAGGCGCGCGCCGGCAACGAGTTCGACCTCCAGGTCTTCAACGACGGCGACTACGTCCGCGCGGTCGAGGACAAGAACGCGAGCGAGGTCATCTCGAAGGTCCTCTACCCGAACGACCAGAACCAGGCGGGGCGCGACCTGCGCCTCAAGCAGGAGTACTTCTTCGTCGCCTGCGCCATCGCCGACATCGTCCGGCGCTACAAGAAGACGCACGCCGACTTCGAGAAGTTCGCGGAGAAGAACGCGATCCAGCTCAACGACACCCACCCCTCGATCACGGTGGCGGAGCTGATGCGCGTGCTCGTCGACATCGAGCGCCTCCCGTGGGAGCGGGCGTGGGAGATCACCGTCGCATCGCTCGGGTACACGAACCACACCCTCCTCGCCGAGGCCCTCGAGAAGTGGCCAGTGGCGATGTTCGAGCGCCTCCTCCCGCGCCACCTCCAGATCATCTACGAGGTGAATCGCCGCTTCATGCGCAACCTGAGCGCGAAGTTCCCCGGCGACGACGCGCGGGTGCGGCGAATGTCGATCATCGAGGAGGCCAACGCGAACTGGCCTGGCTCCGAGAAGAAGGTGTGCATGGCGCACCTCGCGGTGGTCGGATCGCACGCCGTGAACGGCGTCGCGGCGCTCCACACCGACCTCCTCAAGCGCGACGTCCTGCGCGACTTCGCGGAGCTCAGCCCGCAGAAGTTCTCGAACAAGACGAACGGCGTCACTCCGCGGCGCTGGCTCCACGCCTGCAACCCGCGCCTCAGCGCCCTCATCACGGAGGCGATCGGGCCGGGCTGGGTGACGGATCTCGACCGGCTCGAGGGCCTCTCGAAGTTCGCGACCGACTCCTCCTTCGTGGAGCGACTCGCCGCGGTGAAGCGCGCCAATAAGGCGGACTTCGCGCAGTACTGCCAGCGGCACTACCGCATCCGCTTCGATCCGGACTCGCTCTTCGACGTACAGATCAAGCGTCTGCACGAGTACAAGCGGCAGCTCCTCAACGCGCTCCACGTGGTCCGCCTCTACCTCGACGCGAAGCGCAACCCGGACGCCCTCAAGGCGTCGCGTACGGTGCTCTTCGGCGCCAAGGCGGCGCCGGGCTACAAGGCGGCGAAGCTCATCATCAAGCTGATCAACTCGATCGCCGACGTGGTGAACGGCGACCTCGATCTCGGCGGCCGGCTGAAGGTGTGCTTCCTCCCCAACTACCGCGTCTCCCTCGCGGAACGCATCATCCCGGCGGCGGATCTCTCGGAGCAGATCTCCACCGCGGGCAAGGAGGCGAGCGGCACCGGGAACATGAAGCTCGCCATGAACGGCGCGCTCACGATCGGCACGCTCGACGGCGCCAACGTCGAGATCCGCGAGGCGGTGGGGGCGGAGAACTTCTTCCTCTTCGGCCTGACGACGGATCAGGTGCACGAGACGCAGCGCACGGGCTACAGCCCCCGCGCCGTGTACGAGTCGAACGAGCGCCTCCGCGAGGTCATCGACCTGATCGCGAATGGCTTCTTCAGCCAGGAGGATCCGGGCCTCTTCCGTCCGCTGACCGACTCCCTCCTCGATCACGATGCCTACCTCCTCTTCGCGGACTTCGACGCCTACGTGGAGTGCCAGCAGAAGGTGAGCGAGCAGTTCCTCGATCCGACGACCTGGCATTCGATGTGTGTGAAGAACATCTCGAAGATGGGGATGTTCTCGAGCGACCGCACGATCCGCGAGTACGCGACCGAGATCTGGAACGCGGAGCAGGTGAAGATCCGCCTCCGGCCCTACCACGACCCGACCACCTGACCCGCCCACCCACGTTTTGCGCGCGACGCGGGTCACACTCCCGTGCGGCGCGACGACGTGGGGGTCATGCGGTGGTGGCTCGGACTCCTGGCGGTGATCGGGTGCACGGACGGCGCGCGGGCGCCGGCCATCGCGTCGGGCTCGGCCGCGCCCGACGTGGCGGTGGCGGCGCCGGCGCCCGCGCCGGACGCGGCAAGCACCCCACGCGACGCGGGCCCGGGCGACCCGGCGGACGAAGCGGACCTCGTGCTGGCGATCCCCGCGCGGAGCCAGGCGCCGGAGGCGCCGCCGTCGGGCTGGTGCGGCGAGACCGCGATCCAGGAGGGCCTCCTGCATCTCGGCGTGACCGTGTCGCAGAGCGCGATCAACAAGGCCGGGCACCCGGCGCACGCGGATCTGTACGCGACGGAGATCCCGCGCGCGCTGACCGAGCTCGGCGTGAAGTTCTCGCCGTATCCCGGCGCTCGCGGCTACGAGCCGTATCGTGCGTGGGTGATCAAGGCGCTCGAGGCGGGACACCCCGTCCTCGCGGGCGTGAAGCTCGTGCCGAGCGAGCACCCGAGCTGGGGCCTCGATCACTTCGTGCTCGTCGTCGGGCACGGCAAGCGGGGCCTGCTCGTGAACACGACCTGGGGGTACCGCGCATGGGTGGCGGAGGACGGCGCGTCCGGGCTCTCGCTCGAGGGCGCGTTCTACGGCCTTCGCCTCGACGGTCTCCGGCCCGGCGTCGCGCGGAAGGGCGCCTGACGGGAGCTCACGGCTCGTCGTCGACGAGGTCGCGGTCCGCGCGCGGCATCAGATCGTCGAGGATCTCGAACATGAGCATCTCCTCCTCCCGCACCTGACCGTCGGAGGCGATCGCGTGCAGGGCGACGTGCCGGATGACGTCTGCCGTGAACACGGACAGCTCGCCGGGATCGATCTCCTCCGGCATGGGCGGGCGCGACAGCAGCGTCGTCGCGCGCGCGTCGTCGACGTCGAGCTCGCGCGCGAGCGTCGTGAAGAAGCGTCGCTCTTCGTCGTCGACCTCGAGATCCGCCCAGAGGAACGAGGCCGCGAAGCGCAGCACCTTCTCCCGTTCGTCGGGCGGTAGGGAAGGGAGCTCGAGGTTCGTGATCGGTCGGCTCTGCATGGCGGTTCGCCTCAGCAGCACGCGTGCCACGCGGCGCTCGCGTCGTTCTCGACACTTGCGCCGCGCTCGGGGTGGCACGTGCCGGCCAGCTGGCCGGCACGTGCCAGGTTGTTGAACCGCTTGTCGACAGGCTCTCCGCCTGGCTCGCGGCTTGCTCGCTCTCCCGGGCATGAGCCTCCCGAAGATCATCCTCGTACCCACCGACTTCGGGGCGCACTCCGAAGCCGCCATCGACCACGCCATCGACTACGCGCGCGTGTTTGGCGCGGAGATCGTCCTCATGCACGCCTTCGAGATCCCCATCATGGGCTTCCCGGACGGTGCGCTGGTCGCGACCGCCGAGCACACGACGCGCATCATGGAGGGCGCGCAGACCGGCCTCGATCGTCAGCTCGCGAGCCGCAGGGGCAGCGGCATCACGCTGCGTGGCGTGGTCAAGCAGGGCGACGCCTGGGACATGGTGAACGAGACGGCGCTCGAGGTCGGCGCTGGCCTCATCGTCATGGGCACCCACGGACGGACGGGCCTCTTCCGCGCGCTCATGGGCAGCACCGCGGAGAAGGTCGTGCGTACCGCGAACGTTCCGGTCCTCACCGTCCACGTCGCCAACGTGGATCCTGCCGGCGACAAGCTCGACGGTCCCCGCAGCGTTCGCGAGCGGAACGGCGCCCCGACCAGCCGCCATTGATCGTACGATGAAGTGGTGACCGCCGGCCGCAGCGCGCTCCTCGCCGCCAGCCTCCTCGGCGTCGCTGCGTGCTCACTCCTGACCGACCTCGACGAGCTCCACGGTGGGTCCGGCGACGCCGGCGGCGGGGCGTCGGGCAGCCCGGAAGGCGCCGCGCCCGACGCTGGAGGAGGCGACGCGACGGGCGGCGACGGCGCCGGCACGTCCTCCTCGGGGACGCTCACCGATGGTGGCCTCGACTGCAGCGGCGCCACCTTTTGTGATGGCTTCGAGCGGGACGCCTTCCAGGGGGCGTGGCCGGACTTCAGCCTGACGAAGGCGTCGAAGCTCTCGATCGCCCGCGACCGCGCGCGCTCGGGCTCGTCTTCCCTTCGCTGCGCGCTCACCGCGTCCGAGGCCGTCGCTGCGATGCTGATCATGGACCTGGCCGCCGCCAAGGCGATCGAGCTTCGCTACGCGTTCTGGGTCGACTCCGCCGTCCGGCAAACGAACATGTGGGGGCTCGCGTTCATCGATGGTTCGACCCAGCGGACCCTCTTCCTCAAGATCGCGGATGGCAAGGCGACCTACGCCGACGAGCTCATCGTGGGCGGCGTGGTCAAGAGCGAGTCCGAGTCGGATGCCGTGGACGTTCCTCTCGGACGATGGGTCGAGGTCGCGGTCTTCCTCGATGTCGCTGCCCGCCTGGGCCGCGCCGAGCTCGACGGCAAGGTGCTGGTCGACGCGTACTCCGTCGGCGACCTCCCGACCGACGCGGCGAAGCTCTTTGGCGGCGTGTCGTACGCCGCGGCAGGGCCGGCCTACGACATCTACGTCGACGACGTGCGGCTCACGGTGACCCGGAAGTAGCGTCAGCGGCGCGTGCGGACGATGCGGCCGAACGCGTCGCCGGCGGCGCGGGCGAGCTCCTCGAGGCGGCGCGTGCCGATCATCGTGTCGCCGAGCTCGTCGGCCACGATGATGACGGCGGTGCGCCCGCTCACGCGAATGGGGACGACCGCCACGTCGCGCGTCGGGTTCCGCATGATGCGGAGGAGGGGCGCGTGGACCTCGTCGTAGCGGATCGGCCCGAGGTAGACGTCCTCGCGGATCGCGCGGTCGAACACGCTCGTCTCCTCGAGCGGTACGAGCACGGTCTGGAGCGAGGAGCGATCCGCGAACTCCGGCGTGCACATCCAGCCGAGGTAGCCGCCCTTCTTCACCACGAAGAGCGCGACCTTGGTCGCGACGAGCCGCGCGCCCGTGAGCACGAGCTCCAGCACCTCGTCGCGCGAGCCCGCCTGCTTGAGGGCGGCGACGACGCCCGACATCTCGGCCGCCCCGAAGGACGTCGAGCTCGAGTGGACCGGCGCCATCGAGTGGGGGATCGGCGGGGGACCCGGGATGAAGGACCCGAGCGGCGGATGGATCGATCCCGTGCCGCCGAGGCTCGGCAAACCGAGGGAAGGGCCCCAGCCTTCGTTGATCTCCTCGATGCGTGGCTCCTGCGGCGGCTCGCGAACGGACGTGCGCTCGACCACGTCGCGCAGGTTCGTCGAATCGAAGGAGTAGCCTTCGCCCAGCGCGGAGACCGAAGGATCGACCATGCTCGGAGGGGGACGCTGCGTCCCGCCGCGGACCTTGGCCGGGTAGAAGGTCTTCTTCGTGAGCGGGAGCGGGATCTCCGAGCCGTAGCCGCTCGGCGGCGGCGGATCCGTGCGCGTGTGGACCGGCGTGCCCCACGGAGGGGTGCGGATGCGCACGGGCGGCGCGGGGGCGGGCGGCGGCACCGAGTCTGGCTGGATCACGAGGCTCGGGCGCGGGCGCGGCGACATCGACGAGACGGTGAAGGTCGGATCGGTCGGCGGCGGCATGGTGGGCATGCGCGGCGGGCGCTGGCTCGAGTAGGGACGCGGGCGCGAGTCGTAGAGGCGCTCGTCGTCGGACTCCGCCGGCGGCGAGTGGCGGATCTCTTCGTTTCGCATCTTCCGCAACGCCTCTTCGATCGCACCGGGCGTGGCGCGGACGAGCCGCACGGGCGCGCCGAGGTGGAAGCCGACCTCGTTCGCGGGATGGAGGTCGGTCGCGTCGGCCACCACCACGTCGATGGTGCCGGTGATGTTGTCGAGCCGGACGGGGATCGCGAAGAGCCGCGCGCAGAGACCGGGCGGGAGCCGCGCCACGAGCTCCGCCACCGGTACGACCTGCCGCAGGAAGGGCGCCTCGCCCCGCGCGAGGTAGCGCGCGAGGACGTCGCTCGCGGTCGCGCCCGTCTCGACGAGCGACTGCACGAGCGGCAAGCGTCCGTTCACCGAAGTGAAGAGGGCATCGGCGAGGGCGCGCGAGGAGATGACCTCCTCCAGCAGCAGGGCCTTCGTCAGCTCGTCGGGCACGTTCGCACCATATCATTCAAGCTAGCCTCCGTCTTTTTCGGCGGCCTCGAAGTCGGCGACGAGCTTGGGCGTGATCGTGCGCCCGCAGCAGAGGCGCTACTTCTTGTCGAACTGGAAGACGACCTCGCTCTTCCGGACGAGGCCAAGCTGCTCCCGCGCGATACGCTCGACCGCGGTCGGATTCTCCCGGAGGTCCTTGACCTCGGTGCGGAGGCGCGAGACGTCCCGGCGGAGCTCTGCGTTCTCCGCTTCGACGTCGGCGAGCTCCTTTTCGAGCGCTCGCATGCGTGGCATGCCCTCGGGCTGAAGCACCAGCACGGGCACCGCGATCAGCGAGATCGTCAGCACCGCGAGCGGCATGCCTCGGAGCCAGGCGTCGGGGGACATGGAGATTTTCACGGTAAGGCGGCAGGCCGCCGCCGGGCAAAAAAGCGAGTAAAGTACCGGGCATGTCTGCCTGGGAAGCGGTGATTGGGCTGGAGGTTCACGCCCAGCTCCTGACGAAAACGAAGCTGTTTTGCCCGTGCGCCACGTCATTCGGGGCCCCGCCGAACACGAACGTCTGCCCGACGTGCCTCGGCCTGCCGGGCGCCCTCCCGGCGCTGAATGCGGAGGCGGTGAAGATGGCGGTCAAGGCCGCGCTCGCCCTCGGCTGCACGATCCAGGAAAAGAGCCGGTTCGCCCGCAAGAACTACTTCTATCCGGACCTCCCGAAGGGCTACCAGATCAGCCAGTACGACGAGCCGTACTCGCAGGGCGGCTTCGTCGAGTACACGGTGGAGGACGCGGAGGGGAAGGCGTCCGAGCCGCGGCGGGCCCGGCTGACCCGCATCCACATGGAGGAGGACGCCGGCAAGAACCTGCACGATACGGGCGGCGGCTCCGTGGTCGATCTGAACCGCGCCGGCACGCCGCTCATCGAGATCGTGGGCGAGCCGGACCTGCACACGCCGGCCGAGGCCGCGGGCTACCTCCGGGCGCTTCGCGATGTCCTCATCTTCCTCGGCGTGAACGACGGCAACCTCGAGGAGGGCTCGTTCCGCTGCGACGCCAACGTCTCGATCCGCCCTGCGGGCTCGGACAAGCTCGGCACGCGCGTCGAGCTGAAGAACATCAACTCGTTCAAGTTCGTGGAGAAGGCGATCGCGGGCGAGATCTCGCGGCAGGCCCACGTGCTCGAGACCGGCGGCAAGATCGTCCAGGAGACGCGCGGCTGGGACGAGAAGAGCGGCACCACGTTCACGCTCCGGAGCAAGGAGTCGGCGATGGACTATCGCTACTTCCCCGAGCCCGATCTCATGCCGCTCACGCTCGACCCGGCGTTCGTGGACCAGGTGCGTCACACGCTGCCGGAGACGCCGCGCCTCAAGCGAGAGCGCTTCGTCACCGAGCTCGGGCTGACTCCGTATGCGGCCCAGGTGCTGACGCAGCACCCGCGCGTGGCCGGCTTCTTCGAGGAAGCGGCCGCGCTGAGCCTCGAGCCCGCCGCCGTCGCGAACTTCGTGCAGAGCGAGGTCCTGCGCGACGTGACCACGCGCGGCCTCGAGGCGGACTTCCCGGTCACGCCGAAGCAGATCGTCGAGATCCTGAAGCTCGTCTCGAGCGGCAAGATCAGCGGCAAGCAGGCGAAGGAGCTCTACGCGAAGACGAAGGAGCGCGGCCTCGAGGCCTCGCCGAACGCGCTCATCGCGGAGCTCGGAATGTCGCAGGTGACCGATCCCGGCGCCATCGAGGCGGCCGTGAAGGAGGTCATGGCCGCGAACGCGAAGCAGGTCGAGCAGTACCGCGGCGGAAAGACCGGCGTGTTCGGCTTCTTCGTCGGTCAGGTCATGAAGGCCACGAAAGGCAGCGCCAACCCGCAGCTGGTGAATGACACCTTGAAACGGCTGCTCGATAGCCCCACATGACGAGCGTGGCGGCGCGCCGGCGAGTCCTGATCGTCGACGACAACACCGAGCTCGTCGATACGTTGCGCGCGGTCATCGCGGGTGGCATCTCGGGCATCTCGATCACGACGGCCGAGAGCGGTGCCGCTGCCCTGACCATGGCGCAGCGAGGTTTCGACGTGGCGATCGTGGACGTGAAGCTGCCGGACGCGAGCGGGATCGATCTGATCGCGCCGCTCCGCACCAGCGCGCCGCTGTCGGAGGTGCTCCTGCTCACCGGCTTCGCGAGCGTGGACGCCGCGATCGGCGCGCTCCGCTCGGGCGCGTTCGCGTTCGTGCTGAAGTCGTTCCGGCCCGAGGAGCTCATCTCCATCGTGGAGCAGGCGCTCACGAAGGTGGAGCTGAAGCGCGAGCGCGACGAGCTCGAGCGTCGCTACCGTGACCTCGTGGAGGTGACCGACGTCCTCGTCGTCGCGCTCACGGGCGGGGACGACGTCGCGCTCATGAACCGGAAGGCGGCCTCGCTCGTGGGGGTGACCAGCGACGCCACCCTCGGCCGGTCGTTCCTCTCCGCCTGGATCCCCGACGACGAGCACTCCGCGATGCGCGCGGCCCTGGCGGAGACGCGCGCCGTCGGACGGGCGGCGGAGGTGGAGACCGGGTTCCTCGACAAGTCGTCCGGCGCGGCGCGAGGCAAGCGCGTGCGCTGGCACCTGTCGCGGTCGGGCGAGAGCGACGTCGTCTACGCCGTCGGCATCGACGTCACGGCGAGCCGCGCGCTCGAGAAGCGCGCCGCGGACGCGGAGGCGCTCTCCGCGATGGGTGAGCTCGCGATGAACCTCGCCCACGAGATCCGGAACCCGCTCAACGCGGCGGTGCTCCAGCTCCACCTGCTCAATCGCAACCTCGACCGCATCGAGGCGGACGAGACCACGCGGAGCGGCTTGAAGGACCGCGCGCGCATCGTCGGAGACGAGATCGGCCGCCTCAATCGCCTCCTCACCGAGTTCCTCGAGCTCGCCCGACCGCGCGGCATCGCCCGCGAGCCCGTCCACCTCCCGCGCCTCGCGGACGAGGTGCTCGACCTCGAGGAAGAGACCGCGAAGAGCCGCGGCGTCACCATCATCCGCGACCTCCCCGAGGACGGCTGCGTCGCGATCGGCGATCGCGAGAAGCTGAAGCAGGTCACCATCAACCTCGTCGTCAACGCGCTCGAGGCGATGAAGCAGGACGGCGGCACGCTCACGGTGCGGGTCATGCCCGAGGGCGAGCGCGTCGTGATGCGCGTCGAAGACACGGGGCCGGGCATCGCGTCGGAGCTCTTGCCGAACGTCTTCGATCCATTCTTCACGACGAAGGAGGCCGGCACCGGGCTCGGCCTCTCCATCGTGCGCAAGATCGTCGACCAGCACGGTGGCGAGATCGACATCCAGAGCGAGCGCGGGAAGGGGGCCCGCGTCATGGTCTCCATTCCCACCGGACGCTGATCGTGTCGTCGCGGACGTGGCCGAAGTCGTTCGCGCTCAGTAACCGAAGACGCGTCCCAGGTTCGTCTTCGGACCCGCCTTGCCACGCGTGACGGTGGCGCACAGCGCAGAGAAGCCATCGCCCTGCTCCTGGCGGCACCAGGACTGCCAGACGTTCGGCCCCGCGTCTGCGGCCGTCTCCGAGTAGCCGATCGCGTTTCGTGGGAGATCCTTCGTGGGAACGTCGCTCTGCACGCGGTTTCCGTCGGCGTCGTACTTCTGCCAGGTGCCGGCCTGCTGGGGGTCCGGTTTGTAGTACGTGCCGTCGGGCTGGTAGTAGCGCTGGTCCGCGAGCGGCTTTCCCTTGTTGCCGTACTTGTTGTTGATGCGGCGGTCGTAGTCGCTGTCGAAGCTCGGCTTCTCCTTCGGCGTGTCCTTCGTCGAGTCGTCGGTCTCCTCCTTGCCGTCCGGCTCGGAGGGCGCGGCACCCTCGCGGTCGGCCGCGTCGTCGTCCTCGCCTTCGGCCTCGTCGGACGCGTCGCCTTCGGCCTCGTCGGACGCGTCGCCTTCGGTCTCGTCGGTCGCGTCGTCTTCGGCCTCGCCAGCGTCGTCTTCGGCCTCGCCGTCCTCGTCGGTCTCCTCGGCCTCGCCGGCTTCTTCATCACCAGCGTCGTCGCTGGCTTCCTCCTCGCTTGCCTCGTCCTCTCCACCAAGGTCGTCGTCGCCGCCGTCCTCGGTGCTCTCGTCGAACCCGTTGTCGTCGCCTTCGTCGCCGCCCTCCTCGCCGCTGGGGTCGTCGCTTCCTTCGCCGTCGTCCTCATCGCCCTCCTGGTGCTGCGTGCTCGCGCCGAGCTTCTCGCTCCGATGACGCGAGGGCGAGCACGCGCTGGTGGCGAAGAGGCAAGCGCTCGCGAGGAGCGCGTAGACGTGGTGCGCGCGACGGTGGCCGAACGGGATCTTCATGCTCGCTCTCCTCAGGTCCCGAAGCAGGTGGCGCTGCACTTGTTGTAGTTGCGGCACAGATCGGGCTGCGCCTTGCACGCGTCGACGTACGTCTGCTCGCAATTCGAGAAGCATGCCGTCGAGCCTTTCTTTCCGCAGGCGGAGTTGCACTGTCCGAGCGCGCTCGCGACCTCTCGTGCCTTCGGGTTGGCCTGGAGGCAGCAGTCGACACAAGCCGAGAGGCCCTTGCTGGTCGCCTTCTGCTCGCAGGTCTTCTTTCCCGACGTGACGCCGCCCTGCTGCTGGCTCGCGCGGTTGTCGGTGGCGCTGGGGGCCGTCGAGCACGCGACCAGGGTGGCGACGACGCCGGTCGCGAGCGCATGAACCAGGATTCGTTGAACCATCGTGAAGGGGACTCAGCACGGCATGTGCCGCGCGGAGTCCTGCACGAGGAAGCGTCAGCCGCCGATCGCACCACCCCGAATTGGCCTGAAATATGGGCCTGTCGACCCTGTCGGAGATCCGACGCACACGTGGGATCTTCTACGGTGATCCGAAGTGTTCGTGCATGGATCTCTGGGGCTAGATCATGGGCGGCGCCGAAAGGTGCATGCTGCATGCCTCCGCGCGAGTCGCTCGAGACATCGTAAAAGCAGGCCAGTCGTGGAACGCGCTCGCCGGTGGGGCGTAACGAGCAGGTGACAGACGGATCGGCGTTGCCTCGATCAATGGGAGAGCACGGCGGCCGCGAAGACCTTGAGCGAGCTCGCGCAGAGGGCGGCCGCGCCGAGCGCGTAGGAGCCCGCGATGCGCTGCTGCAGGGCGAGTGTCCGCTCGATGCGGCTCGGCTCGACGCGGATCTCGCCGCGATGCTGTCCTGGGCTCTGCGAGCTCGACCTTGCCGGCCGGCGCCGAACGCGAACATCACCATGCCGTCGACGAGATTGGACGTCCCCTGGAACGTGTGGTGCGCGCGCTGCGCGCTCCAGGCACACCATCACCGGGGCGACGATGAGCCCGCTCGTGCGCCAGCCGAAGGCGGCCGGTGGTGCGCGGCATCGAGGAAAAAGCTTAGCAACCGCCGCCGCTCGTGGCCGATGGGCGCACCATGAACGTGACTGTCATCTCCGCGCTCGCGGAACGCGACCTCCTCGGCCTCCTCGATCGCGTGTGCCGCGAGCACCACGTGACCAGGGCCGAGGTCTGCAGCCGGAACCGCTCGCGCTCGGTCGCGAACGCGCGCCACGACCTCTGGTGGCGCCTCCGGCACCTCCACTCGCTCGCGTTCAGCTATGTCGAGATCGGCCGGCTATTCGAGCGAAATCACACGACCGTGCTCCACGGCGTTCGCGCCTGGGAAGCGCAAATGTTGGCCGGAAGACGTGCGGCGTGAGACGAAACGAGCCATGAGCACGAAGTCTCGCGTCTCGCCTTCCGCGGATCCGCGACAACAGCCGACCAGACTCTCGTCTGCGCTCGGATGGCTCGCCTTCGTCCTTCTCATCGTCGCTCGGACGATGATGTGACCGCGATCAGCGGCCGGGCGGCTTCAGCGGCAGCACGCTCGAGGAGAGCGGCGGCGGCGGAATCTTCCCGCTCGGTCGTGCGTCCGGCGCGAGGCCGTCGCCGGCCTCGATGCTGACGAGCGCCACGAAGATGCGCTCCATGCCGAGCTCGAGGGCCGCTTCCTTCTGGAAGAGGCTCGCGATGCGGACGAGGCGGAGGGCCGTCGTCTTGCCGAGCTCGGCCGTCTCGCGCTCGAGGAAGGCCTCGAACGTACCGAAGCCCTTCGCCTCGAAGAGCTTCTTCTGCTGGATCTCGCGGAGAACGAGGCCCACGTCGTAGAACCCCTTCGCGAGGTTCTTGCGGAAGCCCTTGATCTGCTGGAGGGCGT
Organism: Labilithrix sp.; assembly: GCA_046351255.1. Classification (GTDB taxonomy): domain Bacteria; phylum Myxococcota_A; class Polyangia; order Polyangiales; family Polyangiaceae; genus Labilithrix. The sequence goes on along the minus strand of JAXLYU010000011.1, from coordinate 218,291 downwards.
TGTGAAGATCGGCGATCTTCGCCTTGATCTGGTCGGCGGTCGCCGGCGTGCGGATGGTGGCGCGCGCGGAGCCCGGAAGGGGCGGCTCGGCCGCCCGGGCACGAGCTTCCGCCGCGTGCTTCGCGGCGTGGCGGGCGGCCCACGGTGCCGCACCGCGGAGGCCGAGCTTGCGCTTCGGCTGCTCCGGTGTCGCAGAGGCGGCTTTTGCGCCCGCTTTCGCGGCGCCTGCCTTCGCGTCTTTTTTACCCGACCCACCCTTGGTGTCGGCTTTGCCCTTGGTGGTCTTCTTCGTGGCCATAAGATCGCTTTCGCTCACAAGTCTGCGGAACGACGGGCCGCATACCATGGCCCAGAACCTGCCGTAAACGAAAACGTCGTTGCCCGCGGCTTTCGCTCGGCATCGAAGGGGTTAGACCCGAGCCGCCGATCGAGTAGAGATGGCTGCCGCAGGATGGCGATCCTCACCGTTCCCGGAGAAGACGAGCTTCGAGCACTGGCCGCGGCCTTTCCCTCGCTCGGAGAGCTCCATGCGGTGCACGGCATCCAGGGCGGCACCGTCAACAGTAGCTACGCGTTGGATTTCGCAGCGGGTCGCTACTTCCTCCGTATTTACGAGGAGCAAGACGCAACGGGCGCCGCGCGCGAGTCCAGGGTGCTCGCCCATCTGGCCGGTCACGGTGTGATGACGCCCGCGCCGCTCGCGGGTGCGTCGGGTCAGATGCTGTTCACGATCGGCGGAAAGCCCGCCGCCCTCTTCCCGTGGGTCAACGGCGACATCATCTGCCAGGCTGGCGTCACGCTGCTGCACGCGCACGAGGTCGGCCGCGCGCTCGCCCGCATCCACAAGGCCGGCCACGCGCCCGACGCCCCGCTCGACGCGGGGCGCTTCGGTCCCACGGAGCTCGAGAAGCGATGCGAGCGCGTCGCGCTCTCGAACGATCTCGAGGCGAAGGCGTTCGCGCCGTCGCTGCGCGCGGCGTGCCTCGAGGCGACGGAGAAGCGCGAGCAGAACGAGGGCCGCGCGCCGAGCGGGCTCGTGCACGGCGATCTCTTCCGCGACAACGTCCTCTGGGACCGGGCGAACCCGATGAAGATCGCGGCGCTCCTCGACTTCGAGAGCGCGCACGACGGGCCCTTCGCGTTCGACCTCGCGGTCACGATCCTCTCGTGGTCCTACGGCGCCACGCTCGATCTCTCGATCGCGCGCGCGCTCGTCGAGGGCTATCGCTCCGTGCGCGAGCTCGAGCGCGCGGACCGCGAGGTGCTCTTCGACGAGATGCGCCTCGCCGCGCTCCGCTTCACGATCACGCGCATCACCGACGACGCCATCCGCGTCGGCAAGCGATGGCAGCGCTTCGTCGAGCGGCGTCAGGCGGTGGAGGCGCTGGGAAGCAAAGGCCTCGCGGAGGCGCTCGGTCTGTGACCTCGTCCAGGTGGCCCACCGCCGCGACCTTCGCGCTCGGCGTCACGCTCACGACCGCTGCTGGGGCCGAGGAGCCTCCGCCGATCGACGTTCATCGCGCGCCCGTCCCCGACGACCGCCTCGCGATGCACGAGCCGCAGCCATATCCGACGCTGCCGTGGATCCTCTTCCAGCTCCTCCCGAGCCCCGAGCTCGCGTTCGGCAAGACCAAGGTCATCGACGCCGCCGGCAGGGTCGACGACAGCATCCGCACCGCGTTCGGCCTGCGCTGGCAGCTCACGCCGGTCCTGTGGTCGTTCGGTGTTCATCACTCCACGTCGGGCTGGCGCTACTTCGTCGTCGATCCGCTCGCGCGCCACTCCGGATCCATCGAGCTCTCCACCTCGTTCGAGTACATCGGCGGTCACTTCGACGGCCTCATCGCGCGGCCCGGGGTTCGCGTGTATCTGCCGCTCCTCGAGAAGGGGGAGAAGCTCTCGACCTCGTTCGGCTCGTCGTTCTACGGCGCCGACGGCCTGCGCGTCGCCTACGACGCTGGGGTCTACGTGCTGAACGGCTTCCTCGGCCTCCAGGTCACGGTCGCTCCGCGCCACCAGCCGCTCGCGACGATCGCGACCCTGCGCCTCCGGTACTTCTGATGCGGAAGCTCTTGCTCGCCATCGCCGCACTCGGGCTGTCGTGCTCCGGCAACCGCGCCTCGATCGAGATCGAGGACGCGCGCGCGGGCTGGGTGAACCTCGCCGTGAACCGCCACGTGTATGTCGACATTGACGTCCTTGCGCACGACCAGCTCGGCGGGAACATCGGCACGTACTGCGCGGGCCTCGTCATCCCCGCCGAGGAGACGGTCCACGTCTGTGACGACGACCTGTCCGACGGCGATCGCAAGACGGTCCGCCTCGAATCGACGGGCGACGTCGCCGATGGGGTCGCCATCGGCGCCAACATCCGTCATGCCGGCGTCGGCATCGGGAGGGATCTCATTGGTCCGGTCACGCCGCGCTAGCTCCTGGGCGCTCGCCGGAGCGATCGCGCTCTCCGCCGTCGGCCTCTCGGGCTGCCGGATCGGACGGGCCGCATCGAACGGGCTCGTCACGCTCTTCTCTTCGCCGAAGAAGGTCAAGCAGTGCACGGAGCCGACGACCAAGGACACGCGGCTCGGCGTGCTCTGGGTCGGCCACGCGACCGCGCTCATCCAGATCGACGACCGCGTCATCCTCACGGATCCGGTCTTCACCGACACCGTGGGTCAGCTCGCGTCGCGCCTGGTGGAGCCGGGCATCGATCCGAAGCATCTCCCGAAGATCGATGCCGTGCTCATCTCGCACATGCATTTCGATCACCTCTCGTACGGCAGCCTCGAGCAGATCGAGGACAAGGTGCGCGGGTTGCTGCTGCCCGTCACGGGCTCCACCTACCTACCGGACTCGTTCTCCTTTCCCGCCTGGGAGCTCCACACCTGGCAGGCGTGGGAGAAGGACGGCCTTCGCATCACGGCGGTGCCCGTCGATCACGTCGGCTTCCGGTACGGCATCGACGACGCGTGGATGACGCAGTCGTTCACCGGGTATGTCATCGAGTACCACGGGATGAAGGTCTACTTCGGCGGCGACAGCGCCTACGACCAGAAGAACTTCGTCGAGACGGCGCTGCGCTTCCCGAAGATCGACGTCGCGCTCATCCCGATCGCGCCGATCGAGCCGCGCGACTTCATGCGGAAGACCCACATGGACCCGCGCGAGGCGCTGCAGGCGTTCATCGACCTCGGGGCGTCGCGCATGGTGCCCATCCACTACGACACGTTCGTGAACTCCACCGACAAGCCGGGCGACGCGCTCCGCGAGCTCGGGGCCGCGCAGCAGAACGTGTATCTCGCGCCCCGGCAAGTGGTGCCGCTGGCGATCGGCGAGCGCCGCACCTTCATCAAGATCGGGGAAGGACCGCCCGTGCCGAAGCCGGCGATCACGACCGGTGTTCCGAAGCCGCCCGCATCCAATGCGTCGAAGGACGACGACTGAAGCGTAGTGCTAGGATCGGCAACGGTGCGCTCGTCGCTTCGCTCGCTATGGCCGTGGTTCGTGGGGGCGGCCGTGATCGCCGCCTGCGACGACTTCGAGGAGGGCTCGTCGCCGTCGAGGGACGCGGGCGCCGACGCCGGCACCGGCGGCGACTCGGGCGTGATCGCGGACGCCGCCCCCGCCGACGACCGCAACGCGCCGCCGGGCGTGGACGCCGGGCCCTGCGCGAGCTGCCGGTCCGGGCAGTGCTACGAGGACGCGGGGTGCTTCCCCGTCGTGTTCGTCACGACGCTGAAATACACGGGCGACTTCGGCGCCGACGGCGGCGCACCGGCCGGGCTCGCGCTCGCGGATCGGATCTGCGACGAGGCAGGCAACGTGGGGCTCGCCTCGGACCCGCGCCCGCGCGGGAAGTTCAAGGCGTGGCTCAGCACGAGCACGGAGAGCGCGATCCTCCGCGTCACGAACGGTTACCCGCTCGGCGCCAAGCGACCGGTCGTCGATACGGCGGGCGCGCCCCTCGCGCGCAGCTACAACGACCTCGTGAAGCCCTCCCAGGACGGCGGCGGCCTCCTGGCCGGCATCCTCCTCAGCGAGCAAGGAGGCACCGTCGCGGCGGACGAGATCGTCTGGACGGGCACGACGCCCGAGGGCGCCAAGTCCGACAAGGCCAGTCTCCAGTGCAAGGACTGGACGCTGGCCGACGCCTCGACGGGCGCGGTCGTCGGCCGGACCGGGGCCACGGACGGCCGCTGGACCCAGGCCGACGAGCGCCAGTGCCAGTTCACGGCACACCTCTACTGCTTCGAGACGGTGCCCTGACGCTCGCTATTTCTCGAGCGCCACGTCCACGGGCGTGGCCTTCACGACGCGCACGAGCTCTTTTGGATCGATGGCGACGAGAAACCCGCGGCCACCGCCGTTGATCCAGATCTTCTCGAGCTCGAGGACCGTGCGCTCGACGTAGATCGGTATCGGCTTTCGCAGCCCGAAGGGCGACGTCCCGCCGACCTGATAGCCCGAGTGGCGCTGCGCGACGTCCGGCTTGCATGGAGCGATCGTCTTTCGGCTCGCCTGGCGCGCGAGGTTCTTCAGCGAGACCTCGCGATCGCCGTGCATGAGGATGATGAGGGGCTTCTTCGCCTCGTCCTCCATGACGAGCGTCTTGATGACGGCGTGCTCGGGTACGCCGAGCTTCTCCGACGACACACGCGTGCCGCCGTGCTCCTCGTAGTCGTAGGGGTGCTCGCTGAAGACGACGGCGTTCTTCTTCAAGAACGCCGTCGCCGGAGTCTCAGGCATCGAAGGGGCTCCGCCCCTGCACCCCGGCTCGCGGGATACCGACGCTCGAAAGCGTCGCTCGCCCGCTCGCGCAGCTCATCCGTCCGTCGCCTTCGGAAGGTTGGGCGCGACGGAGGGGGCCTCCGGAGTGACGCTGGAGTCGATGCGGACCTTGTCCTTCGGGCTCCAGAGCGTCGCGCGGAGGTCCGCGACGCGCTTCTTCGCCGCCTCGAGCTTGGTCTCCTGCTCGTCCGTCTCGGTCTTCGCCTTCGCCTCGTCGTGGTCTGCCTTCGCACGCGCGTCGCGAGCGGAGTTGAGGACCTCGAGGATCTCGCGGTAGAGCTCCTCGCCCGCGGTCACGACCCAGGTGTCGAGCTTCTTCGCGAAGTCCTCGACCATCTCGTCGATCTTGGGGCCGACCTGCTTCGCCGCCTGGCGGATGACCTCGGGCGCCTGCTCGACCGCGCGCTTCTTGTACTCTGCATCCATTCGGTCGCGGAGGACGAGCGCCATGATGGGCGCGGCGATGGTGAGGAGGCCGCCGACCATGACGTTGACGAACATCATGCCGAGGCCGAGCACGAGCACCGCGGCGATGCCGGCGTCGTAGCGGAAGGTGTCGATCTGGATGTCGAGCTTCTTCACGTCGTGCCCGAGGGCTTCGCCGACGCGCTTGGTGGCGTCGTGGGCGTCCTCCTTGATGAGCGCGATCGTCTTCTCCGCGAGGACCTCGAGCTTCGAGGCGATCTCCTTCGACTCCGCCTCCGCCCACTGGCGGAACGTGTCCTCCAGGAACGACGGGAGGAACTTGCGGAGGTCGTCCTGCTTCGCGGACTCGATGACGTTCGGGAGCTGGCGGATGGTCTCCTCGACGAATTTCTCGAGGTCCTTCTGAGCGCCCACCTTGATGCCGCTGATCTCCTCGCGGATCTTCATGCGGCGCTGCTCGATGGTGCCCGCGGTGCCCTTGAGGTCGTCCTCGAGGACCTTGATGCGGCGGTCGAGCTCGTCCGCCTTCATGCCGAGCGCGCGGCGGCGGGCGTCGACGCCCTTCGTCAGCAGGTTCCCGACGTTCACGCCCTCGCCGAGCGCGTTGTCGAGGAGGATGCGACCGCGCTCCTCCGCCAGGAAGTGCGTGAGGTGGGCGAGGAGCTCGGGCATGCCCGACTTCTCGAGCTGGCCAGAAAGAGCGGTCTCGGCGCTGATCGGAAAGACGACGGGATCCTTCACGAGGTTCGCGAGCTGCGTGCGCGCGTAGGCGAGGGCCTCCTTCTTCTCGTCCTCGTTCAAGATGTCCCACTTCGTGATGACGAAGACGATCTTGTCGCGCGAGGCCTTGAGGAGCTTCTCGTTGAGGAACTGCCGCTCGCTCTCCTTCAGGATCTGGCCTGCGTCGAGCAGGAAGAGCACCGCGTCCGCGCGGGGGATGTAGCTGTACGTGATGTCCGCGCGCTGGAGCGAGAGGTCGTTCACGCCCGGGGTGTCGACGAGGAGGATCCGCTCCTTGAGGAGCGGGGCGGGGTAGCCGACCTCGAGGTAGTCGACGTCGTCCACGCTCGAGCCGCCACCGACGGCGAACTTCCGCGCCTCCTCGAAGGCGAGCGAGTCGCGCTTGCCGGACTGGTAGACGACGGTCGCCTCCGGCGTGTCGGCGTACTTGAGCTGGTGAATGGCGGCGGTCGTGGGGGTGACGCCGGTGGGGAGCACCGTCTCGCCGAGCAGGGCGTTCACGAAGCTCGACTTGCCGTGGTTGAACTCGCCGACGACGACGAGGTGGAAGCGATCCTCCTCGAGCTTCTTCACCAGCTCCCGATCGAGCCGGTCCTTCAGGCTCTTGGCGCCGAGGTTCGTGGCGATCTCGCCGAGCTCCTGCAGAGCAACCGTGACGTCCAGCTTCCGTTCGCGAAATCCCTCGAGCATCACGCCTCTCCCTTCATGAGAGCCTTCACGCGGTCATCGACCTCGGTCATCGTGAGGCCGCTAGACGGGTTGATCCCCGCCGTCTTCTTGTACAGCTCGGCTTGCGCGAAGATGCGCATCGCGAGCACGCGCTTCGGGAGGTACGGGTGGCTCGCCACCGCCTCCATGTAACGTCCCAGTGAGTCCTTTCCTTCTTCGTATTGCTCCAGGAAGGCGTCGAGGTTGAACTCGTCGTAGAGCTTGCGCGAGCCGAGGACCAGCTTCGTCAGCGCCTTCGCCGCGACCTGCTCGTTCTTCGCGCAGAGCATCCCGGCGCGATCGCAGGTGATCTCTGCGCGCCGCGAGAGCTCGTTCAGCGGGATCATCGCGGGATAGACGATCCACGGGATGAACGCGGACGCGACCCGCGTGAGGTAGTGCAGCGTCGTGAGGTAGACGACGTGCGCGTTGTGGATGTGGCCGCACTCGTGGCCGAGCACGGTGCGGAGCTCTTCGTCCGAGTAGTGATCGATGAGGGAAGAGTTGACGAGGATGAACGACTCCTCGTCGGTCCCGAACGTGCCCGCGTTCATCTGCGGGTTGTTCACGATGTAGACCTGCGGGACGTTGATGCCGAGCTGTTGCGAGCACTCCTTCACGAGGGTCTGGATGCGCGGGAACTGCCGGTCCGAGACGCGCACCGAGTTGCCGAGGAGCTGGCCGCGCCAGACCTGCTTCCACATGCGGATCGTGCTCGCGACCGCGAGCTGGATGGGTCGCGCCGATTCGACCGCCGCGCGGGTCTGCCGATCGAGCACGAACGAGTAGTCGTACTCGCCGGTCGCGGCGCCGCTCGCGCGCTCCTCCTTCTTTTTCGTGACGTAGGCAGCAAAGTCGAGCGCCGGAGCGTCAGCCATCATGAACCTCTTTCCGCACCAGGCTAAGCCTGGCCAGGGTGCCGCGCAACGGGCCCAGACGTCGCAAATCGCGTGAGTTTCAAGGATTTTCCGGGAACAAAAGGGAAACGGGCCCGAGCGCATGCGCAGCGCTCGAGCCCGTCTTTATGCAGCTTTCACTCAGGTCGGGGATTCATGCCTCTGCTCGATCGGACCTCTTCTCTTGGTGGGGGTTGGCTGGTTGGGGAGGGATTTTCGTGTGGGCTGCTGTCGGCGCCCTGCGCCGCTTCGTCATCGTCCTTCGCCCGTACTGACACGGGAGCCTGCGACTCCCTTCCCAAGAAATCGTGTCGATTCGTTTCGCAGGTCTGCGAGTGAGCGGACCAGCCAGCGACCATGCTCGCGCTCAGCCGGCTATTGTGGCCGCGAGCCACCGACCACGAAGCGCGTCTCGACGGGGCGCGACTCGAACGCGCCGGCGGCCACGAGCACCACGGACGCGACCGTCGCGGCGCTGATCCCGACCACCGTCCAGGTCGCCCACGCGGGCAGGGGAGCGCGTGAGCGATCGCGCGGCGCCGGGACGAACACATCGCGCCGCGCGGAGCGCCACTCGACGAGAGGCGCGCAGCGATCGCGCTCGCAGCGCGCGACGGAGACCCCGTGCTCGTTCGGCACCGCGGCCACCCACGACGCGCAGGTCGCGCCGGGGGCGACCACGCGCTCGCCGTCGAGCCTCACCCCCGAGAACGCGGCCGAGCCGCAAGCATCGTCGTGGATCGGCAGCGTCAGCTCGAGCGGGCCGCGGATCGCGATCCACGCCGCATAGACGATCGCGCCGTCTCGCTTCGCGACGATGGCGTGCTCGCCGGGGCGCACGTCTCCGGTCGCGGGGCGGCCATCGATCGTCACCTCGAGCGTTGGGGAGAGACCTCCGAGCTTCAGCGGCACCGTCGCCGATGGCACGACGCTCTTCTCTCCAATCCCGGCGACGCGTCCGCCGTCGAGCGCCTCGGCGTCTTGCCAGAGCGCGGCCGCGCCCGCCTCGTCCCCCTGGCGGAGCCGGAGGCGGGACCAGGCGCGGGCGACCTCGGCGCGCAGGTACGGCGCGGCGGGCGCCTCGGGATGCTCGCGAAGGAGCGCCTCGGCGCGGCCGAGCGCCCGCGAGGCGCCGTCGGCGTCGTCCGCGGAGAGCGCCTGCGCAAGCTCCTTCTCCACCCGCTCGGCCACCGTCGGGTCGACCGCCAGCGGCGCCGGCGGCGCGGCCGGGGTCGACAATCGACGCCGCGCGCGCGGGCCCAGTCGGCCAGCGCGCGCGCAGCTTCGTCACGGTGCGGTCCCGTCTCGTTCAACCAAACGACCGGGACCTGGTCGGTCATCGCTCGCTCGTCACTTCTTCGCGGCGGCCTTCTTCTTCTTGGCGCCGCCCGCCTTCTTCTTGGCGCCGCCGGCCTTCTTGGCGCCGCCCGCCTTCTTCTTGGCGCCGCCCGCCTTCTTCTTCGGCGCGATGGCCGCGGCGACCTTGCCGACCGCCTTCGCGACCGCTTCGGCGGCCTTCTCGACCACCGCTTCGCCGACCGACTTCTTCTTCGATGCCTTCTTCTTCTTCGCTGCCATGGAGCCCTCGTTGCCAGACGTGGATGGTGGAGAGGCGCTTCGCGTTGGTTCGCGCTTCACCGCTTGGAGGACGGCGTCGGCATGCCCGTCGACCTTCACATTCGGGAATACACGCGTCACCTTCCCGCCGTCGATGACGAAAGTCGTGCGGAGGACGCCTTCGACATCACGCCCGTACATCTTCTTCATCCCCCAGGCGCCATACGCCTTGTGGACCTTCAGGTCCGGGTCGGACACGAGGGTAATGCCCAGGTTGCACTTCGTGCGGAACGACTGGTGGCTCTTGATCGAGTCCCGCGAGACCCCCACCACCGCGCCGCCGGCGGCCTCGATCGCCTTCCGGGCCGCCGTAAATCCCTGGGCCTGACGGGTACAGCCCGGGGTGTTGTCCCGGGGATAGAAGTAGAGAACGAGGGTCCTATCCCCAAAGTCCTTCAGGGAGACGCGGCCCCCCTCGTCACTCTCGAGATCGAACGCCGGAGCCTTGTCGCCTTCCTTGAGCACGCGCCCATGATACGATTCTTCGCGACGTGCAGCTTAATTTCGCCGCTCGAGAAGTCGCCATCAAGCTCGTTTATTACGGGCCGGCGCTCAGTGGCAAGACGACCAACCTGAAAGCGCTCCACGAGCTGACGCGTCCCGATAGCCGCGGGCGCCTCATGACGCTCGAGACGCGCGACGACCGCACGCTCTTCTTCGACATGCTGCCCCTCGTGTTCAAGGCGAACGCGAAGGAGGGCGCGATGAACCTCCGCGTGAAGGTGTTCACCGTGCCGGGACAGGTCGTCCACGCGTCCACGCGGAAGCTCGTGCTCCAGGGCGCCGACGCCGTCGCCTTCATCGCCGACTCGCAGATCTCGGAGACGGAGAACAACGCGGCGTCGTTCCTCGACCTCCGCGAGAACCTGAAGGCGCTCGGCCGGTCGATGAAGGATGTCCCGCTCGTCATCCAGTTCAACAAACGAGACCTCCCGGGTGTCCGAACGGACATGGAGATCAACGATCTTGCGCTCCGCGGGAAAGAGCCCGTGTACAAGGCCTCCGCCGTGCACGGGCGCGGCGTCATCGAGTGCTTCTTCGGCCTCCTCGAGCGCGCGTGGCGCAAGCTCGACAAGGACAACGACCTCACGCACAAGCTGATGATCGAGCCCGACGTCTTCCTCGCGAAGGCGGCCGACGCGCTCGGATATCCCGGTCGCTGGAAAGAGCTCTCCAGCGCGCACGTCGGAGGAACCCTCGGAGCGCCCCAGCGATGACGGACCTCCACGACAGCAACGGCTTCGACGAGGACGTCACCGGCGACGCGCCCGTGGCGCTCGAGGACGTGGTCGATCGCGAGGCGCTCGACGATCTCTGCCGCAGCGTGCAGGGGCTCTTCGACATCGGCGTGCGCGTCTACTCCTCGCAGGGCGCGCTGCTCGCGAACAACTCGCACGACCTCGACATGTGCCGGTTCATCAATGACGTGCCCGGCTCGCGCGCGGCGTGCGGTCAGACCGTCTCCACCGCGAAGAGCGTCGACCCCGGCGAGAGCGGCGAGGCCACGCACGGCTGCTTCAGCGGCCTCGCGTATCGCATCGTGAACCTCGAGCACGAAGGTCGCGTCGTCGGTCGCATCGTCATCGGTCCCTACGCGCCGGACACGCTCAAGGAGGCGCCGCCGTCGCTCCAGGCGACCGACAAGCGCCTCGACGTGGTCCAGGCGAACACGCTGCTCCAGAAGGTGCCGCGGCTCGGGCCGGTCCAGATCGTCCGCGTCGGCCAGCACCTCAAGGAGACCCTCGAGCTCATCATCTTCTCGAGCCACAAGGCCTGGGTCACGAGCAAGATGCACCTCCTCAGCGTGCGCGAGAGCTACCGCGAGCTGCAGGACAAGACGGTGCGGCTCGAGCAGTCGCTCGCCCGCCTGAAGGAGCTCGACCGCCTCAAGTCGAACTTCCTCGCCACGATGAGCCACGAGCTGCGGACGCCGCTCACGTCGATCATCGGCTACTCCGAGATGCTCGCGGAGGGCATCGCAGGCCCGCTCCAGGGCGATCAGCAGGAGTACGTCCGCACCATTCACACGAAGGGCGAGCAGCTCCTTCGCCTCATCATGGGCCTCCTCGACATCTCGAAGCTCGAGAGCGGCACCATGAGCCTCCGCCAGGCGCCGTCGAGCATCTCGCCGATCCTCGGCGAGGTCATGAGCACGCTCCTCCCGGTCGCGCACAAAAAGGAGGTCGAGCTCGTCCTCGACGACGACGCGGTGCCGTGCGAGCTCGCCGCGGACGCGGAGCGCCTCCGTCAGGTCTTCATCAACCTCGTCGACAATGCGCTCAAGTTCACGCCCAAGGGCGGCCGCGTCACCCTCGCGTCGCGCGTGAAGGACGTGCCCGCGAGCGCCCTGACGAGCTCGACCACCGACGACGACGACGACGACGGCATGGCGATCCTCGCCCCGATGATGAAGGCGGTCGAGGTGCGCGTCTCCGACACCGGCATCGGCATCCCGGAGCGCGAGCGCACCAAGGTCTTCGACGCGTTCTACCAGGTCGATTCCTCGTCGACGCGCGAATACGGAGGCACCGGCCTAGGTCTCTCGATCGTGAAGCGCATCGTCGACGCGCACGGCGGCAACGTCCGCGTCGAGGGCAACACGCCCAACGGCACCGTCTTCGTCGTCATGCTGCCGTCCGCCCAGACCCGCCGCGCCGCGCTCCCGTCACGCGTGCCGCCCGCCCCCACCTGATGCCCACGAACGAGCTGGAGAAGATCGCGCTTCTGGCGGCGCGGTTCGGCAAGCCCGCCACCGGCGTCGGCATCGGGGACGACGCGGCCGTGCTCGAGGGCGGCCTCGTCTGGACGATCGACGCGCAGGTCGAGGACACGCATTTCAAGCTGGAGTGGCTCTCGTGGCAGGACGTCGGCTGGCGCAGCTTCATGGCCGCCGCGAGCGATCTGGCGGCGATGGGCGCCATGGCGACGGCTGCGCTCTCGGCGCTCGTCCTCGGGCCCACCGTCACCGACGAGTGTCTCGGCCTCCTCGCGGACGGGCAGGCCGCGGCGGCCAAGGCGCTCGGGATCCCGATCGTCGGCGGCAACCTCGCGCGCGGCCTCGAGACCTCCGTCACCACCACGCTCCTCGGGCGGGTGGTGAAGCCCGTCCTCCGCAGCGGCGCCCGCGTGGGCGAGGGGATCTGGCTCGCCGGTCCGGTCGGCTTCGCCGCGACCGGCATGGCCACGCTCGCGAAGGGCGTGAAGGACCCCTCGTTCGCGAAGTGCGTCGAGGCCTGGCGGCACCCTCGCGCGCGCCTCGGCCTGCCGAGCGGCACCGCCGGCATCGACATCTCGGACGGCCTCGCGCGCGACGCGATGCAGGTCGCGAACGCGTCCAACGTCACGATGGCGCTCGACTCGTCCGGGCTACGGCTGCCCCCGCGTTTCGATCGCGATCCGCTCGAGTACGCCCTCCACGGCGGTGAGGACTACGCGCTCCTCATGACGAGCACGATGCCGCTCGAAGGCTACGTCCGCGTGGGCAGCGTGCAGCCGCGCGGCCCGGCGCCCGTCACGCTGGACGGCCGCGCGATCGACCCGCGGGGCTTCGATCACTTCCGCAAGACGTGAGCGCCGCTCACTCGATCGCGGCCTTGTCGAGCTTCTTCGTGTGCCAGATGCGCCAGCAGGCGGAGTGGTGCGGGTCGCTGAGCACGCCGTAAGGCGGCTCGCTCTCCTGGTAGCTGTTGCACTTCGCGCGACCCGTCTCGTCGAGGACGCCCTGGTAGAGGTACGTCGTGATGCCGCTCGACGTGAGCTTCAAGGACTTGAGGATGGCGATCGACGCGTCGTCGGCCTGCTCCTCGAACGAGTAGTAGCGGACGTTCTTCAGGTCCGTCGTCGTCATGTACTCGTCGTACTTCTTCGCGATGCGCACGAGCGCGTCGAAGGCGCTCGTGGCGTTGTCGTTCGCGTCGATCTCGGCCGGCGAGGCCTGCTCGCGCGCGGGCCGCCTCGCTGATCTCGAGCGCCTCCCCGACGAGCGCGAAGAACTTCATCGTCACGACCGACGTGCAGGCGGTCTCCTTCGTGATGTAGGCCTTCGAGAGGGTGTCGATCTGCGCGAGCTGCTCGGGCGTGGGCGCGAGGGTGCTCGTCGCGCGATCGCGCAGCGGATCCGCGTAGTTCACGAGCGCGATGTACGCGGCGTCGGAGTCGGCGCAGGCCGCGGCGTTGGTGGCCTTCGCCTTCACGTGGAGGTAGCCGACGAAGTCGTCGAGCGTGCCGCCCGGACGTGTGGCGCCGTTCCACTGCGTGAGCGGGTAGTCGCCGGTGGACTGGCCATAGACCTGCGCCGTCCTGCCGACCTTCGCCACCGCCGTGTCGTTCGACTGCTCGAACCCGAAGCCGTCGCCCGTCGTCTTCGCGGCGTCGTACCACTTCTCGATCTTCTGCGCGACCTCGGGCCACTTGTGCTTGAACACGTGGTGCGTGAGCTCGTGCGCGATGACGCCGCGGAGCGCGTCATCGCCGAGCTTGAGCGTCGGCGTCTGGATCATGAAGACGTTCGGCGAGAGGCCGAGCTCGGGATCGTAGACGGCGTACGCGCCCGGCCGCGGCGACTCCACGAGGACCACGATCGGGACGGGGAGGTCCTGCGTGTCGGCGGGGTACTGGTCCTGGAAGCCCTTGTAGACCTCGGCCACCTTCTCATCGACGCCGGCGTAGCGGCCGTCCGTCCCGGGCACCGGGGTGTCGTTCTCGAGGCCGGTGTCGCCGCGGTCTTGTACGCCCTGGAACCACGTGATGGCGGCGGCGCGGTCGGGGAAGACCTTGTAGTGCGCGATGTTCGTCGACTTCGTCCAGTACGAGTGGTCGCCGGGCGTGCCCGGGATCGGCGAACCGCCTTCGGCGTTCGTCGATCCGGAGGTGCCCGAGCTCGCGCCCGGATTGTTGGTGGCGGTGTCGTCGCTGGAGCAGCCCGCGAGGACGAGAAGGGTGGACGTCGATACGGCCGCGATGAGTCTCACCCTCGAGAGCGTATCAAAGCCCGGCGCAGGCGGCCGGCAGAGTCTTTCCGGCGAGCATCTGGCGGACCATGGCGAACTCTGGCGCCGTGCCGCTCGGGCCGACGTTCTTCGCGGCGACGTTGCACTGGGCGGCGGCGCTCAGGATCATCTGGCCCTCCGGCGAGTTCGCGTTCTGCTTGCCCTGCGCGGCGAGGGCGTTGCAGCAGGCCTGCATGCGCGCGACGTTCACGTTGACGGCGGGGCCGCGGTGGATGGGGCCGGCCTCGGCGTCGGCGTCCGGCTGGCCTGCGTCCTCTTCCATCGGGACGAGGTTCGTCACGGTCTCGACCGGCGGGGGCGGCGGCGGGCCGGCGTCGACCACCGGGGTCGCCTTCTGCGGGCAACCCGCGACGAACGGAATGGCTCCCGTAAGGGCGAGCACGATGAGAACGCGACGAACGCGGAGGTGAGCGGGGCGGGCCATTGTCGGGCTAACCTACAAGGATCTCGTATGGGATGGTAAAACGATCGACAGGCCCGTGCCGATCGACGCCGCCACCCGAAGTCTGACCGAGACGTTCGGCGCCGAGCTTGCGGCGCTGCGCGATCGGTCGAAGGCGCGCGCCGACCGAGGCGAAGAGATCCGCTGGGATGCCCTCACGCGGATGGTCACGTGGGAGAGCCGGCGCGGGGAGGTCATCGGGCGCTGGTACGGGGAGGTGATCGCGACCTACGTCCCGCGCGACCGCATCCTCCGCTGGTCATGGGCCGGGAAGTCCACCGCCTCCCACGCCGAGGTCATCTCGCGGGCCGGGACCGATCGCGGCGTCCCGCAGCTCGCGCAGAGCGTCGTCGGAGAGCTCGACGAACCGGAGGCGCTCGAGCTCGTCGAGGTGGGCATCGTCGTCGCGCGGGGGCAGGGGATGCTCGTCGTGCGCGGGTCCGCCGAGGTGGAGCTCGTGGGCCTCTTCGACTCCGCGCGCCCGCGCGACGGCGCGGCCATCGGTTACTCGGTGCCGCCGCCCGAGGTGACTCGCTCGCATCCGCCGGGCCGTCCGTCGATGCCGCCCGGACACATCCGCGAGCCGGCGCGCGCCATCTTCGTGCCCGTGGCCAACCTCGTGCTCGCGCGGCTCGCGAAAGCGGCTGCAGGATACAAGCAAGCGCTGTTCGTCATCCGCCCGGATCCACTCGTGGTCTCGCTCACCGTCCTCGACGCGGACGGCCTCCTCCGATCGATCGAGGCCCCAGCCCCGATCATCGAGGCGGCCACGCGCATGGTCGCTGCGGATCGCGCCGACGGTAACGGTCCCTGGCGAAAGCTCGCCGCGCGGATCACCCCGAAGCCGGACGGCGGCGCGACCCTCACGGTCGACATCACTCCGGCCCACCCGTAGTCGCGAGCCGCCGAAGGCGGTCGTGGGCGTGTTATAAGCGCCGGCCATGAAGCGCACGATCGCTCTTTTCTCCATGACTGCGGGGGCAGCCATCGCTGTTGCTTGCTCTTCGAACAAGCCGAACCCGCCGATGACGCCCTCCACGCCGTCCGACGCCGGCACCGACTCGGGCGTGATGATGACCGCGCCCCCGCCGCCCGACGGCGGTCTCGTGGCCACGGCCGACGCCGGTGGGCCGGTGATGCCGCCCTTCTTCACCGGCAACGACGCGGGCTCCGGCCCCACCGCTCCGCCGATGACGGAGCAGGCGATGGACGTTGCGCTCGACGCGCTCATCACGGCCGCGGCGGCGAAGAACGCGCCGAAGATGGCGGAAGAGGGCGCTCCCGGTCACCAGACCATGAAGGAGAACGACCACTTCGCGATGATGATCAACATGCAGCCGAACCGCTGCTACACGATCATCGCGACGGCGCTCCCCGGCACCATCTCGCAGCTCGAGCTGCATCTCTACGGGCCGCCGTTCTACAACGTCGAGGCCGGCAAGTCGGATCCGAAGGACAAGACGCTGCCGATCATCGGAAAGGGCACCGCTGCCCTATGCCCGATCCTCCCGCTCGCCGTCCCGTACAAGCTCGACGTCGTCGCCGCGAAGGGCGCCGGCCGCATGGGCGTGAAGGTCTACGCGCGCTCGAAGTGAGCGCGGGCGGGACGAAACCGGGTAGCCTGGCCGCATGAAGCTCGAAAAGTGCTCCTGCGGTGGGTTCGTTCCTCCTTCGGCCAGCGCGTGCCCGCACTGCGCCTCGCGGCGTACGTCTCGCCTCGGGGCGGTCGCGATCGTGCTCGGCTCGAGCGCGATCGCGGTCACGCTGATGGCCTGCTACGGCGCTCCGCCTCCGAACACGCCGAGCCCGCCGGGCGACACGTCGGCGACGCCGAACGCGCCGGCCGCGCCGACCCTCGACGGCGGTAAGTAGAGCTCAGGGCTTCTTCTTCGGGCGGCGGTGGCGGCGCGCGAGCGTGACCGCCACCGCGGCGCCGAAGATGACGAGCGCGGTGTAGCTCGCGTACGGCCGGTGATAGCGCCGGGGCGAGCCCGCGCAGTTGCTCTTCACGTCGTCGTCGCTGAGGTCGTCGTCCGCGTAGTACGGCGTCCAGTGGATGTTGCTCACCGTCTCCGTGTCCGCGCGTCCGTCCGGCAGCTTCGACGGCTCGACGAGGAGATCGCCGTCCGTGAGCGCGCTCGAGGGCAGCAGCGAGCGCATGCGCGTGACCCACACGTTGCTCGAGCGGAGACCGTCGAGCGCGGCGTCGAGGTCGTCGAGGTAGACGCAGTCGCGCTCGGGATTCGCGTACGGGTCCTTCGGCGTGTAGCCGCTCGATGATGATGAGCCGCTCGACGAGGAGCTCGAGAAGCCGCTCGACGACTGGCCGTTGTCGTCATCGTCTCCCTGCTGCTGACCGCCGGCGTCGCCGGCGTCGCCCGGGTCCGTCGTGTCACCGGCGTCGGTGCTCGCGTCGTCGTCATCCCCGCCGGCGTCGCGCTCGCCCGAGTCGAGCCCGGCGTCCTTGCTCGAGAGCCCGGCGTCCGGCTCGGGGCACGGCGTGACGTCGATCCCGCCCGACGACGACGAGGAGGTCGAGGAAGGGACGTAAGGGTTGTTCGCGGGCCGATAGTACTTGCACTGCGAGAAGTACGTCGTCGCGAGCCCGGGGGAGCGGAAGTTGTTCGAGCCCGGCGCGGCGGGGAGACGGCTCGGATCCTGCCAGCCCTTGCCGATCGGGAGCTGGGGCTGGTTCGCGTACTCGATGATCCACGTCCGGCCGTTCGCCTGGGCCATCAGGTCCTGCGAGATGGGCTCGTAGTTCGATTTGTTCTGGTAGCGATCCCAGCGGAGCTTCTCGTCGGGGATGAGCACGTGGGGGAAGTTCTGGGGCTGATACTTGCCCTCCGTGATCACGTAGAGCGTGATGCCCACCTTCGGGCCGACGCCGGCGGCCACCATGCGGAGGGGCAGCGAGGGCACGGAGCCAGGGCTGACGACGCGCACGGGCTTCATCGAGCGCTGGCCGCACTCGGGGCGGAGCTTGAGCGCGATGAAGTCGAAGCGCTCGTTCACGTAAGCCTGGATCGTGGGCTCGATCGCGGTGGGGATGGCGAACTGGTTCGAGCGGAGCCACTTCACGAGCGCGCCGTCGTCCGTCGCGCGGAGCGTCACCTGGTCGTACGGACCGACGACGGACTGGCTGATGATCTGCACGCCGCCGTTGCCGTTGCTCTCGGCTCCGAGGTCGCTGTCCTCGTTGCTACCGCAGCCCGTGAGCGCACAGCCGAAGGTGTTCTGGCCTTGCGGCGCGTAGACGGTGGGCTGCGTCGATGCGTCGAGCGCGGCGAAGAACTCGTCGTTCGCGAGCTCGATCTTCGCGCCGGCGCGCACGGGGAGCACCCAGGCGAACTCGCGCGGGTCGCCGCTGTAGCGGATCTGATCCCAGAGGATCGTCTGCTGCTGCGAGATCGAGAGCGCCATGCGGTGGTCGGTGACGACGCTGACGTCCGCCGGCGGCACGAAGCAGCCGCCGCACGCCTCGGCCGGCCGTGCATGCGTGGTGGCCACCGCGGCGGCGGCGAGCGCGATCAGGGAAAGGAGGCCGTTCTTCTTCATGGCACCTGCTGCGATGGGCTCGCGTGCATCGACTGCATCGACTGCATCGACTGCAACGCATATGCCGCGGCGGTTATCCGCGCCATCCCCGGAGAGACTCCCGGATCGGGAACGTATACCCAGACAATCTCCTCGTCATCGTGACACGGGCGCCATGGTAGGTTGGCCGCGTGGGTCGCGCAGGAACGTGGAAGCACGCGGCGGTCCTCGGCGGCGTCGTCTTCCTCGTCTTCGCGTGTGGCGGCATCGACGGCAACGAGCTTCACTGCGAGGAGGCGATCTCGCATCTCGAGGAGTGCTGCGACGGCCTCGATGCGCGGCGCTTCCAGTGCGACGAGGAAGACGCGTGCGGGCAGCGCTCGCCCGACTTCTTCGACAAGGCGTCCGAGTGCATCCGTGATCGCTCCTGCGAGCAGCTCCGCGCGCAGGGCAAGTGCGCGGCGATGATCAAGATCGCGAGCGAGCCCTATCCGAGCAACAACCCGAGCCGTATCGAGACGGAGGCCTGCAAGTGAGCGCTCGTGCGTTCTTCGTCGCGATCGGTGTCGCCGGGCTCGTCGCGCAGTCGACCGCGCACGCGCAGCAGACGCCGCCGCCGCTCCCGCCTCCGGAGAAGCCTGCCGAGAAGGAGGGCGACGTGAAGATCGAGTACGTGCCTGGCGGCGAGCCGGCGCCAGCGACGAAGGCCCCGCCGCCCGCGGATACGCCTCCGCCGCCCCCGCCGAAGGAAGACGAGGGCGATCGCCGTCGCATGTCGTTCCGCGCGGAGGGCGGCTTCCAGTACGCGCAGGTCCATGCGGTCCCGATCACGGGCGCGCGCGTCCGCCTCGGGATCGGCACGCAGAGCGACAAGTACGCGAACTACGGCACGTTCTCCGTGCTCTACGGCGGCACCGAGAGCGGCCTCCGCACGTGGGACTTCCACTTCGGATACACGGGCGACTTCCTCAAAATGAGCATCCTGCGCCTCGGCCTCGACGCGGACATCGGCTACCTCGTCATCCATCGCGCGTCGCTGAACGAACGCATGTTCGCGCTCGGCGCAGGCGCGGGCGCCCACGCCGGCTTCGACCTCTTCGCCTTCGGACCGCACGACGATCACGCGGTCACGGCGCAGGCGCGCTTCGACGCGAGCCTCCACTTCGGCGGCGCCTTCGTGTGGGGCCCGGCCGTGCTCGTCGGCTTCCGGTACTGATCAGTAGATCGCGCTCACCATTCCCTGCGGGACCCAGACGCGGCGCCCGTCGGGGAAGGCGACCTCGATCTGCCCGCCGCGGGGCGGCTGCGTGACCGCGGCCGGGTAGCGGTTGCCGTCCGACCACTGCACCATCACGCGCGCGCCGACCGCCAGCGCTCCGACAGCACCGTCGAAGAACGAGCCCACCGCGTTGCCGAACGAGTTGAACGCGCTGCCGAGCTGCTGCCCCGCGTTCTGCGCCTGCTGGTTGTAGTACGCCTGCTGCTGGTACGCGGGGGCGGGGTAGGCGGGCGCGGGGTACGCGGCCGGAGCGGGGTAGGCCGCCGGCGCGGCCATCGGGGCGGGCGCGGCCATCGGCGCAGGCGAGCCGCCGCCCGTCCGCGGTCGGGGCGGGCCGCCGGCGCGGATGCGCGCCGCCTCCTGCTCCACCATCACGCCGAACTGCATGTACTGAGGGTTCGTGGGGATCACCTGGTTCCAGTGCGCCGCGATCTGCGTCCACTGCGCGTCGGTGAGCTTGTAGTGCGCGAGCATCCCCGCGAGCCCCATCACGGGGACGCAGCCGCTCATGCCCACGTAGTCCTCGAAGCTGACCTGAGGCATGCCCCCGCTCTTGCGGTTCAGGGCGGCCTGGTAGAGCGGCATGTACCGCGTGGCGACCGCGCCCATCAGGGACATGTCCTGCATCCGGGCCGTCCACCCCGCGCTCGCTGCCTCCCAGTCGGCGCGCTGGACGCCGAGGGCTCCGACGATGGCGGCCTGCTTCTCCTTGTCGTTCTCCCCCGTCACCTCGGCGGAGAGCTCGGCGTACCGCTCCAGACTGATGCCGTTGATCGGCGCCCACGGATCCATGCCCGGCATAGTAGTGGGCGGGGGCTCCCGCCGTGCCCCCCGAACGGACCATGATGATCGGGATCAGGGGCCGCCCCGGATTCGTCCGCTCGGGGCGTACACCTGGCCGCCCAGGCTGGAAAATTTTGGCGTGGATCCTTCGTGGTGGATCAAAGATCGCCCGATGATCCTGAAATTGCGCAAGCAAGGCGCGAAATCATGCGCAATTCGAGTAGGCACGCGACGTGTAGAAGCATGTAGGCAACATCATGACTCTCTCCTACCGCCACCTCGCCGCGCTCTCCCTCCTCTCCCTCGCCGCCTGCGCCGCCGAGAGCGACGCGCAGACGGAGGCCTCCGAGGCCGACATCTCGTCGGTGAAGGCGTACTTCAGCGACGCGAAGAAGCTCGACCTGTCGGACCTCACGCGGGTCTCGGTCGGCTTCGCGACGGACGGACTCAATGATGCGCTGACCACGTCGCACGGCACGCTCCGCGGCGGCATCAGCTTCCAGGCGCCCGCGGTCTTCGCCGAGAAGGCGGACCCGAACCTCGTCCTCCCCGATCAGTACGAGGTGAAGGCCCTCGACTCGATCGTCAGCGGCATGGCCGCTCAGTTCGGCGACAGCGAGCTCGGCACCCAGGTGAACAAGGTCCGCCTCAACCACATCAAGTCGTCCAGCGACAAGTTCTTCGTCGAGTCCGGCTTCTCCACCTCGGTCGGCATCGGCCCGCAGTGGAACATGGCCGCGAACGGCTTCGGCAACTCGGGCGTCACGCTCGGCTTCAACGCTGACGCGAAGCTCACCTCGCGCGTCATCGTCGCGACGGACACCCAGAAGGTCGGCGACCTCCTCTCGGCTCCGCTCGAGGCGGTCAAGGCTTCGCGCGGCTTCCTCTACCCGCGCTCGATGCAGGACATCAAGAGCCTCAAGCCGGGCGAGATGTTCGCGCTCCGCGGCGAAGGTCAGATCGGCGCGAACTTCGGCGTCGGCGCTCCCGTCTTCATCGCTCCGGTCGGTCCGCTCGCCTACCAGGTCGTCGTCTCCGCGGGCGTCGCGGGCGTCATCGCCGGCACCATCGACGTGCAGCTCGTTCGCCTCGAGGGCGACGAGGTCGTCATCGACCTCGGCGTCGAGAAGGGCCGCGGCGTCTCGTTCCACGCCGGCATCAGCGACCAGTTCGGCATCAAGGGCATCTGCGATGACGGTCAGCAGTGCCTCCGCGACATCAACCTCGCGGGCAAGGCGGTCGGCTTGAAGGGCCTCGCCGAGAAGAGCGTGGCGAACCTCCTCAACAACTACCTCACGTTCAAGATCGAGGGCGGCACGTCGGACTCCAGCTCGCGCGTCAGCCTCTCCCGCTTCCACGTCCACATGGACAAGGGCGACAAGGCGGAGAACGAGAAGGCGATCCAGCAGCTCCTCAAGTTCGACCTCCGCCTCGCGCAGGCCATGTACAACCGTGACCTCGATCAGGCGAACCCGGCCATCACGGCGGACTTCGACGCGGTTCGCGCCTCGACGACCTCGACCCGCAACTTCGGCTTCGAGCTCCTCGGCATGAACATCTACCACAAGGCCGTCGTTCGCCGCGAAGGCACCTTCGTCATCCAGACGCCGGAAGGCGCCAAGTCGATCCTCTTCAACCAGCTCCAGAAGGACGGCGGCTGGTTCGAGAAGAAGCACGCGTTCACCCGCACCGGCGTCGGCGCCGACTCCGTCGACTCGAGCGGCGCGCTGAAGAGCGAAGCGAACCTCTTCATCCAGACGCTCAACAGCGACTCGCACATGGACAATGACTTCGCGATCGACAACGTCGACGCGCTCCTCACCAGCATCGGCGGCCGCGACCTCGTCGACACGCTCGACACCTACGGCAACAAGCTCCAGCAGACGGTGTGGTCGAAGTGCCCGGCGACGGAAGAGCGCACGGGCGGCAGCAGCGGCGGCCAGACGCGCAAGGTGTGGCACGAGGACTGTAACGTGAAGCTCCTCGACGACCCGAGCTTCAAGGCCATCAAGACGGACGGCCTCAAGGCCATCGAGTCCAAGATCTCGGGCATGTCGGACGAGTACAAGACGCTCATCCGCACCGCCGCCGACGTCCGCCTCACGCTCCAGTCGACCGGCATCCACGACTACGACGCGCTCAACGGCTGCAACGTCGCCGTCACCTCGGACGTCCGCTTCGACGACTCGGCCCTCGCGACCCTCACCTCGAAGTCGAAGGACGACTACCTCAAGGCGCTCCGCAACTACCTCGGCGCGGTCAACAACAACCGCATGACGGCGAAGACGGCGGCGGACAAGGACGCGGCGGCCCGCAAGGTCGAGATGGACTCGGACGGCGCGGTGGAGAAGATGGCGAACGTCTTCGCGGTGAACGCGCAGGCCTACAACGCCATCGCGAACCAGGAGAAGGGCCTCGGCCAGCTCCTCGCCGGCAAGCGCTTCGTCTCGCACCCGGTCGCCATCCGCTTCACGGTCGACAGCGACAACGCGAAGATGCTCGAGTCCGCGCAGCTCCGCTCCACCAGCACGGACCGCGCCCTCGCAGCGGCGAAGCTCTTCGACGACCTCCGCGGCGCGGCGGATGACCTCGACGGCGTCGACCTCGACAACGAGCAGGCCGCCTTCTACCCCCTCGTCGCCCTCGTCCCGGCGAAGGACCTCGACGTCGCGATGACGGTCGACACCAAGATCGAGTCCACCTTCTTCGTGAAGCGCGAGCGCTTCAGCAAGGCGGGCCTCAAGGACACGGTCGTCTCGGCCCACGGCTCGAACGCCTCCAGCATCACGGGCGGCATGTTCGACCTCAACACGATGATCAACGCTCGCTGAACGCGGCTCACGACTCGGCGCGAAGGTCCCGGATCACCTCATCGAACCAGCGGCGGACGGTCCCAGGAAACGGCCACATCCAGCCATAATCGGCCCCCACGAAGCGCGCCGTGATGTAGTCACGGAGCGCTTCCGCCCTTTGTAGGCCGTAGACCTCGGCCGTCGCCCGGATCGTCTCCACGTACGCCTCCCACTCGATCCGCGCGCGGCCATAGGCGAGACCGAGAGGGAAGAACGGGACGAGGTACAGGAAGGTCATCACCACGTCGCCCATGCGTTTCCGCTGGCGCAGGTGAATGCGCTCGTGACGGAGGAGGATGTACTTGTCGTCATCGCTCATCTCGTCCCACGCATCTGGCACCCAGAGCGTGCCCCACAGCACCGTGTGATACCGGGTCAGGTAGACGCGCTGGCCCCCGAACGTGAGGCCGAGGAGGAACCAGTGGATCGCCTTCTGGAGGCCCGACGTGCGCTTCTTGCGGATCCGGAATTTCGGGAATTCCTCGTCCAGCTCGGACATCAAGCGCCGGAGTCGCTCTGACATTCAGGGCACCAGTAGGTCGAGCGCCCCGGCGAGGGACCCTGCATGAATCGCTGAATCGGCGTCTCGCACTCCCAGCACGGCTTCCCGGCCCGATTGTAGACCCACAGCTTCGACGATCCGAGCGATGCGCGCGTGGTCCGGGGGCCGGGCTTCAGGTTGGCCCGGAGCAGGAGCGACGCCCGGCGGAGCACGGAGAGGAGCTTCTCGTCGCTCACCTTCGAGAGGAGCGCGATCGGCGCGAGGCGCTCGAGGAACAGGACCTCGGATTTGTAGACGTTCCCGATACCGGCGGCGGCGCGCTGGACGAGCAGGGCATCCGCGATCTCGCGGTCCTCCAGCGCCCGGACACGCCTCAGGGCCTCCGCCTCGTCCCAGCCCTCGCGGCAGAGATCGGGGCCGAGCGAGGCGAGATCCTCCGCGCGCTGCTCCTGCTTCGCGCTGAGGATGCGCATCACCGGCAGCGTCTTGCCGATGATCGCAGCGCCCCTCACCGCGAGACGCATATCGGGCTCGGTCGTGACGGGCTTCCAGAACGTCGAGCGCGGCCGCTCGAAGAAGACGCGCCCTTCCATCCGGAGATGGATGTGGATCATTCGTCCGTCATCGAAGCGGATGAGCAGGTTCTTGCCCCGCGCGTCGACGGCCACGATCTTGCGGCCCACGATGGTCGCGCAGTCCGCGCTCGGGAGCTTCCGCGCGCTGAAGGCGATGACCTCCTTGCCCACCAGCGGACGGAGCTTCGCCGCCAGGTTGAAGATCGAGTCGCCTTCAGGCATCGAACGCGGAGAAGTCCGTATCGAAGGACGTGGCGGGGTCGTCTTCCGGATCCAGGAGGTCGGGGTCCGGCGGTGCGGGATCGGCGGGCTCCGGACCGCGCTTCTTGCCGAAGTCGAAGGTCACGCCCACGTCGCTCGCGGGCCTTTCGCCGAGTCGCCGCCGGCCCGTGGAGGGATCGCTCGACGGGATCCGCACGAGCTGCCCCTGACGGCGGCCGAACCCGTGCTCGTACATCACCTTCGCGATGGTGCTCTGCGGCGCGCCAATGCCGTCGATGGTGTCGAACATCAAGGTGCGGCCGAGACCGATGAGCGCGCGTACCAGCCGGCGCTTGTCCTGCTCCGCCTCGGGCTCGTCGCCGTAGAACGTCGTCATCGTCTTGCCGCCGCGCCCGAGCCACGCGAGGAGGCGACCCTCGAGCATGATCACGCGCGCGCCCGGCTGGCGCATGGGCTTTCCGCCCGTGGCCGGCCAGGGGAGCAGCGAGCCCCACGGGTTCGCGGGGTCGACCGCGGAGAGGATCACCGGCCGCGGCTCCTCCTCCTCGGTCTTCTTCGGCAAGCGAAGGCGCTCCTCCGCGCCGGGCAGCGCGAACTGCGTCGCGCCGCGTCCGGCCACGAAGTAGCCGCGGCGAAGGCGACCTTGCTCCTCCATCGCGCGGTAGACGTCGTAGACGTAGCTGAACCCGCCCGGCAGCCCCTCCGCGCCGGCCGCCTCGCGGAGGACGACGCCGTAGCGCTCGAGCAGCGAGCGCGAGATCGCGGCTGCGCGCTCCGTCGACGTCGGCGTCTCGGCCCAGCGCGCAGCGCGGAGCGACCAGCGCCCCTCCGCGCCGGGCGGACCGGCGGCACGGGAGTAGCGCGGCTGGAACCGCGAGCGTCGAGACGAGTCGCCGCGCTCGCGGCCGCCGGCGCGCGCGAGGGAGCGGAGCGGCTCGAGGGAGTCGTTCGTCACCTCGCCCGACCACACGAGGTCCCAGAGCGCGTCGAGGACGTCGCCGTGGTAGGCGCCGAGCGAGCGCGCGATCTCGCTGAAGAACGAGGCGCCGCGGCGCTGGAAGAGCTCGCGGAGGCCATCGTGGAGCGGGGACGACGGCGGCTCCTCGAGACGGGGCGCGGTGAGGAGCGCCTCGCGCTCGCCGAGATAGAAGGCGATTCGGCCGTCGTTCGAGCCGATGGGCGACACACCAGTCCACACGACGACACCCGTGGACAGCAGCTGATCGAGCTGCCACCCGCGATACCCGGGGACGCGCGCCGGCAGGATCTCGCTCTCGAGCACCGACATGGGAAGCGGACAGCCCTCGAGCTGTGCGATGACCTTGACGAGGACGTCCTCCGGGCGCTGCCGGTTCGGCGTGCCGGTGACGCCTTGCCACTCGCCGAGGAAGCGCGCGAACGCCTCTGCGGGCACGGGCTCGATCGCCTTTCGCAGGCGCGCGAGCGTCTTCTGCTTGAGCGCACGAAGCACGTCGACGTCGACGTATTCGGTGACGCGCGACGGCATCGGCAAGAACGCGCCCTTCGCGAGCTTGCCGCGGTCGACGAGGACCTCGAGCGCCGTCACGATCACGGACTCGCCCGCGCCCCAGCGCTTCGCGATGTCGCTCGCGACGAAGGGGCCGTGCGTGCGCGCAAAGCGCGCGACGAGCGAGGTGAGCGCGTCGTGCGTGGAGTCGAGGAACACGTCGGGTAGGCCGCCGGGGAGCACGACGCCGAGCGCATCGCGGTAGCGCGCGGCGTCCTCGACCGCGATCACGCGCGCCTCGCTCGCGAGACGGACGCGCACGACGCGCTTCGCCTTGATGAGCGCGTCGATCCACTCCGGTCGCGCGGCGCGCTCCTCGAGCAGCTCCGTCTCGGCGAGATCGCCGAGCGAGAGCAGGAGGTCGTGCACGCCGTCCGCGTGCTTCAGCGGCCATTCGAGCTTCTGTAGCGCGTGCTCGTGCTCGAAGACGATGTCGGCATCGAGGAGCTTCCGGAGCTCGACCTCGCCGAGGAGCTCGCGGAGCTGTGCGTGGTCGATCGTGAGCGCCTGCGCGCGGCGCTCCGCGGCGGGCGCGTCCTCGTCGTAGATGAAGTTGCCGACGAACGCGAAGAGGAGCGACGCCGCGAACGGCGAGGGTATGGGCGCGTCGATGGTCGAGACGCGGATCTTGCGGGTCTCGACCTGGCGCAGCAGGTCGACGAGCCCGGGCAGATCGAACGCGTCGCGAAGGACCTCGCGGTACGTCTCGAGGACGATGGGGAAGGCGGGATACTGCGAGGCGACGGCGAGGAGATCTGCGGAGCGCTTCCGCTGCGCCCAGAGCGGCGTGCGCTTGCCGATCGTCTGCCGTGGCAGGAGGAGCGCCCGCGCCGCGGACTCGCGAAAGCGCGCCGCGAAGAGCGATGAGCCGGCGAGCTCGCGGGTGACGATGTCCTCGACCTCCTCGGAGGCAGGGAAGAGCCAGTCCGTCGAGGGCGGCTCCTCGCCGCCGGGGACGCGGAAGACGATGCCGTCGTCGGACCAGACCGCCTCGATGTCGCCGGCGCGCTCCTCGCGGAGGCGCTTCAGCGCCGCCATCGCCCACGGCGCGTGCACGCGCGATCCGAACGGCGTGAGGATGCAGATGCGGAGGTCGCCGAGCTCGTCGGGCACGCGCTCGACGACGATCATCTTGTCGCTCGGCACCGTGCCGGAGGTCTTCGCCTCCTCGCTCACGTACGCGACGAGGTCGTTCGCGGCGAGCCCGTCGAGGTGATGCTCCTTCATGAGCATCGTCGTCGCCTCCTGCGTCCTGGCCTCCGCGATCTTGCGCGTGAGCTTGCCGATGCGCGTGCCGAACGCGACCGTGCGGCCGGCGCGGTCGCCGTGCCAGAAGGGCATCTTGCCTGGGATCCCCGCGGCCGGCGTGACGAGGACGCGGTCCCGCGTGATCTCCTCTGCGCGCCACGACGAGGCACCGAGGAGGAACACCTCGCCCTCGCGGAGCTCGAAGACCATCTCCTCGTCGAGCTCGCCGACGCGGCGCGAGGTCTTGCCCTTCGAGGAGCCCTTCGCCACCTCGCCATCGGTGGCGGCGTCGTCCTTGAGAAAGACGCCGTAGAGCCCGCGGTCGGGGATGGTGCCGCCGTTGAGGATCGCGAGTCGCTGCGCGCCGACGCGCGGCGAGACCGTCCCCGCCGTGCGGTCCCACGTGATGCGCGGCCGTAGGTCCGCGAACTCGTCGCTCGGATAGCGGCCGGCGAGCATGTCGAGCACGCCGTCGAACGAGGAGCGAGGCAGATCGGTGAACGGCGCGGCCCCGCGGATGAGATTCCAGAGCTCCTCTACGTTGGTGGTCTCAACGTCAGGGCCGCCCCCGACACCCCCTCGCGCGTGCGACCTTGGCCCACGAGCGCGCTTCGCGACGAGCCCTACCGCGACGCAGGCGACGATCTGCTGGGACAGGACGTCGAGCGGGTTCCGGGCGAAGAACGTGGTCTCGACATCGCCGTCCTCGATGCCGGTGGAGGCTGCCGCGCACGCGAGGAGGTCGTGCTTGTGCTTCGGGATGAGCACGCCGGAGGGCACGCCGCCGACGTGGTGCGAGGCGCGGCCGATGCGCTGGATGCCGGAGGCGATGGAGGGCGGCGCCTCCACCTGGATGACCTGATCGACGGCGCCCATGTCGATGCCGAGCTCGAGGGAGGAGGTGGCGACGATCGCGGGCAAGTTGCCGGCCTTGAGGCGCTCCTCGGTGGCGCGGCGGGTCTCCTTGGCGACGGAGCCATGATGCGCGAGGGCGATCTCCTCGCCGGCCGTCTCGTTGAGCGCGGTCGCGAGGCGCTCGGCGAGACGGCGCGAGTTGACGAAGATCATGGTGGAGCGCGCAGCGCGCACGCGCTCCACGAGTCGAGCGTGAACCTGAGGCCAGATGCTCCGCTGCTCGTCCTCCAGCTCCGGATCGTCGAGCGGCCCTGGCGGGGTCGCGGGCAGGGGAGGCGGCACCTCGACCGTGATGGAGAGCGTCTTCTTGGCCGACGCATCGACGATCTCGACGTGGCGGGGCGTGACCGTCTTGCCCTTCACATCGGCGCCGCCGAGGAGGCGCGCGATCTCCTCGAGCGGCCGCTGGGTCGCGGAGAGCCCGACGCGCTGCACCGGCGTCGGGACGCCGGCGCCTCGACGGAGTGCCTCGAGCCGCTCGAGCGACAAGAACAGATGCGCGCCGCGCTTCGACGACGCCATCTGGTGGATCTCGTCGATGATCACCGTGTCGACGGACGTGAGGATCTCGCGCTGCGACGACGTCAGCAGGAGATAAAGCGACTCGGGCGTCGTGATGAGGATGTCCGGGGGCGTGCGGAGCATCCTGGTCCGCTCCGCGGCGGGCGTGTCGCCCGTGCGGACCGCCACCTCGAGCTTGCGGAGCCGCGTCTCGAGCCGCGTCGCCGCCGCTGCGACGCCCGCGATCGGCGCGCGGAGGTTCCGCTCGACGTCGACCGCGAGCGCCTTCAGCGGCGACACGTAGAGCACGCGCAGCCGCTTCTTCAGGTCGGGCTCGGGCTCCTTCGCGAGGCGGTCGATCGCGGAGAAGAACGCGGCGAGCGTCTTGCCGGAGCCGGTCGGCGCGAGCAAGAGCGTCGTCTTGCCCGCCGCGATGTGCGGCCAGGACATCGCCTGAGCTCTCGTCGGTTCGCCGAGCGAAGAGCGGAACCACTCGCGCGAGGCCTCGTGAAAGCCATCGAGCGCCGTGGACGAATCGCGCGGTCCGGGCAGAGGAGCGCCATCGCCTTTTGTAGACTTCGGCCGCTTCGCCATCGCCAGAACATGACGCGGCGGCCCGCAAAAAGAAAGGCCCGGCGGCCGGAGGAAGCGCCGCCGGGTCCAGAACCTGTCAGTGAGCTGTCAGTCTTTTGGTGAGCACATGTGCAGACCGCGTCTCAGAGAGCCAGCGTGCCCTCGGTCGTGCACGGTCCGTTCGCGCTCGGGCTCAGCACCTTCGCCGAGAGCGCGCTGTTGCCGCTCGTCGTGTTGACGCGGATCCGGCCCGCTCCGCCGCCGCCGCCTGGGGCGTTGTCGCCTTCGGTCGAGGTCGCGTCGCTGCCGTTGTCGTCTCCGTTGCCGCTGCCTTCGCCGCCCTGGCTGCCGTTGGTCAGCGTGTCGCTCGTCGCCCGCATGCCGTCGATCTTCACCGCCGCGTCCATGCCCGACTCCTTCGCGCCGCCTGCGCCGCCGTTGGCGAGGAGCGAGCCCTGAATCGTGGCCGCCGGCGCCTCGATCAGGATGGCGCCGCCGCTGCCGCCGCCGCCGCCGTGCTGACTGCTCGCCGCGCCGACGAAGCCGCCACCACCGCCTCCGACGGTGACGAGCGCGTTCGCGCCGAGCGTGAACGTCTTGCCTGCCACGAGCTGCACCGCGCCGCCGCCCGTGCCACCCCCCACCACGCCCGCGCCGCCGCCCGAGCCACCGACGAGCGGGATCAGCGACGCGGAGCCATACGTCGCGCCCGGATTCGCCGGCGTGCCGCCCGCGATCGCGCCGCCCTTGCCGCCCATCCCGCAGTACGAGCCGCCGCCCGCGCCATTCTTGGCCGACGCCTCGAAGCCGCCGCCCTGACCACCGCCGCGCACGTCACTGCCGGTGGTGACGAAGCCGCCTGCGCTCGCGTAGGTCGTCTGCGCGCTCGCGTCGATCTTGCCCTGAACGTCGAACGAGTCGAGCGCCACGATCGCGAGGGCGTACGTGCCCTTCGTGCGGAGGCCCGCGTTGGGCTCGATCCGCACGCTCTTCGCGACGTACATGCCGATCTTCCCCGCGCCTGGCTGCTCGACGACGACGTACTGCACGAGGTCGTTGTCGATGCAGCTGATCAGCTTCGACTCGGTATCGATGCTGCAGTTGGCGTCCGCGATCACGACGTCCCCCAGCTTCGACGCGTCGACGCCGTCGAGCTTCACGTTGCTCGCCTTGAACGGAAGCGTCGCCGCGGTCGGCGTGCTCCCCGATGAGCTGGAGCTCGAGCTCGTGTTTTGGTTCGGCGTCGAGCTCGTCTCCACCGTGCAGGCCATGAGGCTCGAAGCAAAGACGAAGGCAAAGACCGGGAGCGCAGTGAGGGCGAATCGCATGGGCAGCAACCTACGCGCTCTGGCGCCCCGCGCCGTCGTCCGTTCGAATGAGGCGTGGTGTCTCGCCCACGCGACACCCACCTCGGTGACCCTCGAAGTGACCCCAAAAAGGCCCGGAGAACGGCGCGGCACGGTTCACGCACATCGGGTCGTCATGTCCTCCCGTTCTTCGCTCGCGCTCCTCTTCGTCCTGCTCGCCGGCTGTGCGACGGCCCCCACACCGGAGGAGCGCGGGGCGTCGACGTCGCACCTCGACGAGGCCGACGGCTCGCTCGAGGTGGGCGATCGGCTCACGGTCCGGCTGTCGGCGAGCATCCGCGCCGATCTCCTCCCACACGCCCGCCTCGCCGAGGTCGGTCCCTATCAATCGATCACCTACGGCGCGCCGCCCCGCATGCGCTTCATCGAGCACGAAGGATGGCGCTGCGAGCTCCGTGGCGCACGTCCTCGGCCGGGCATGAGCGAGAGATACTTCCCGCCCACGCTGCCAAACCCGCTGCGTCTCACCGTGGTGAGCACGCCGCGCGGGACGAGCGGCACCACCGCGTTCCTGCGGACGTCGGGCGATGACGACGACACGGAGACGACCTGGAGCGTCGACTGCGTGAACAACGAAGGTGACGATCGCCTCGCGACGCTCGGTGAGCTTCGCGAGGCCTTCGACGCCGGCTCGTCCGTCACGCTGGAGTAGGCGCGGCCCCTAGCACGTCGCCCTCGGCGACGCCGCGACCGGAGAACCAGTCGCTCGCCGAGACCGCCTTCTTTCCTTCGAGCTGCACGCGCAGGAGCTCCACCGCGCGCGCTCCGCACGCCACGAGCACACGCGATTTGTCCGCGAAGACGACGGTGCCGGGCGGCGCCGACTTGGGGGCGTCGGTCACGCGCGTGGCATGAATCTTCAGGGTCTTTCCGCGCGCGGTGGTGAACGCGCCGGGCCAGGGCGACATGCCGCGCACGTGGTCGTGAACCGCACGCGCGTCCTTCGAGAAGTCGACGCGCCCGTCCTCCTTCTTGAGGATGGGCGCGACGGTGTGGCTCGCATGGTCCTGCGGGATCGGCGTGTAGCCGCCGGCCACGTACCTCGGCAGGCCCTTCCGCACCGCGAGCGCACCCATGGCGGCGAGGCGCTCCGAGAGATCGCCCGCCGTCTCCTCCGGATCGATCGGCGTGCGTAGCTGCTCGAGCATCGCGCCCGTGTCCATGCCCTCGTCCATCTGCATCAGCGTGATGCCCGTCTCCGGCTCACCGCGCACGATGGCCCACGTGATCGGCGCGGCTCCACGCAGGCGCGGGAGGAGGGAAGCGTGCACATTCACGCACCCTCTTGCGGGGGCCTCGAGCACGTCCTTCGGCAGGATGCGTCCGTACGCGACCACGAGCGCGACGTCTGCGTTCTGCTCGCGCAGCCACTGCGCGAACTCGCCGGTGCGGAGCTTCGTCGGTTGGTGGACGGGGATCCCGAGCTCGAGCGCGCGCTCCTTCACGGGCGGCGCCGCGAGCTCGAGGCCTCGACCCTGGGGCCGGTCGGGCTGGCAGACCACGGCCACGACCTCCGCGATCTCGCTCAGCGCATCGAGGCACGGCACCGCGAACTGCGGCGTGCCGAAGAAGACGGCCCGAAAGGTCACGTTAGTTCCCGACCTCGATGTCCACCTTGGGCGCCGAGATCTCGTGCTCGCCGCCCTCGAACACGCCGATCAGCGGCGAGACCAGCTTCACCGAGTACTTCCCCTTCGGCAGCGGTCCGGCAGGCTTGCGCGGATAGCCCTTTTCGCTCGCGGTGCCGCGCACCTTCTCCGGCGCCCAGGCCATCTTCGTCGCGTCCCACGCGACGCGGGCGCTCGCCGAGCCGTTCGCGGTGAGGGTGATACGCGCCACCTTCTGATCCGCGGGCGGCGGGGCGGCGGCGCCCTTCGGCGGGGGAGGCGGGTTGCCCTTCGGCATGTCGACGCGCGTCTTGCCCTTGGCGTCGTACGCCTCCACCTCGAACCGGGCGACGGGGTCGATGCGGAAGTAGAGCGTGAGGTTCTCCTTCGTCTTGTTCGTGTAGGTGACCTGCAGGTCCACCTTTCCGCCCGGCGCCACCTTCGTCGGAGAGGCGGTCAGCTTCACCTCGAGCTTCCCCTTCAGGTCGGGGTTCTCGATCGAGGTCGGCGTCTTGTCGGGGACCTCGCAGTCCTGCTTCGACAGCAGCTCCTCGAGGTTCGAGACGGAGAAGCCGAGGCAGATGTCCTCCTTCTTCGCCGCCGCGGCTCCGCCGCCGTCGGTCGCGGCCGCCTTCTGCTCCGCGAGCGCGCCCGCGTCGTTCTCGTTCAGCGTCTCCACCGACGGGTTCTTCACCGTCCGCGGCTCCGGTCCGGAGTCACCGCAGGCCGTGAGACCGACGATGGTGCATGTCCCCACGAGCGCTGCCGACACAATCAATCGATGCATGCTTGCCAGGTCTCCGGAGTAGGGGCCTTCATCGCGCAGCGATATTCGGCCTTCGTGATCTCGGTCTCGCACTGCGTGGACACGCGCGCGTAGCTCGGTTCGTTCTTGCGAAGAGCCTTCTTCATCTCTCGCGCCGCGCGCTGCTCCGCGGGAGAGAGGTCGGTGAGACCCGGCTCTCCCGCGATCGTCATGTCGAGGTACTTGTCGAGCATCTCGGTGCACTGCTCCTTCGTTGCTTTGCCGTTGCAAGCAACCAGGCAGAGGCCGAGCGCCACGAGCCTTAAACGCACGCGCCGAGCATACCGGGATCGAGATACATTGGGCACCCATGACTCGCGCCATGAACTTCAACGCCGGGCCCGCTGCACTTCCTCTCGCTGCGCTGGAGCGCGCCAAAGAGGAGCTCATCGATTTCGAGAGCTCGGGGATGAGCGTGATGGAGCACTCCCATCGCGGCAAGGTCTACGAGAAGGTCCACGGCGAGGCGGTCGCGCTCGTGGCGAAGCATCTCGGCACTCCCCTCGATACGTGGGACGTCCTCTTCGTGCAGGGCGGCGCCTCCCAGGCCTTCGCGCAGATCCCGCTGAACTTCCTCGGTCCGAATCAGGTCGCGGACTACGTCGTGAACGGCGCGTGGGGCGAGAAGGCGGTCCAGGAGGCGAAGACGATCAAGGCGCTCGGCGGCGGCGAGCCCCACGTCGCGCACACCACCAAGGGCGCCGACAAATCGTTCACCCGTTGCTCGAAGCAGTCCGAGATCCAGGCGAGCAAGGACGCCGCCTTCTTCCACACCACGAGCAACGAGACCATCCACGGCCTCGAGTACGCGCTCGGGCCCGAGACGCCCTTCGTGCACGGCGAGGCGGGGGTGCCGGTCGTCATCGACATGTCGAGCGACATCCTCGGCCGCAAGATCGACGCGTCGAAGTTCGATCTCATCTACGCGGGCGCGCAGAAGAACATCGGCCCCTCGGGCGTCACCATCGTCGCGATCAAGAAGGAGCTCACGGCGAAGGGCCGCAAGGACATCCCGACGATCTTCCAGTACCGGACGGCGGCGGAGAACAACTCGCTCTACAACACGCCGCCCACGTTCGGCATCTACCTCGTTCGCAACGTCCTCGGGTGGCTCGAGGGCATGGGCGGCGTCGAGGGCATCGAGAAGCGCAACCGTGAGAAGGCGAAGCACCTCTACGACGCCATCGACGGCTCGAGCGGCTTCTACAAATGCCCGGTGGAGACGAACGCGCGCTCGATCATGAACGTGGTCTGGCGCTGCCCGACGGAGGCGCTCGAGGAGACGTTCGTGAAGGAAGCGACCGCGCAGAAAATGATCGGGCTGAAGGGGCACCGCGCGGTCGGCGGTCTTCGTGCCTCGATCTACAACGCGGTGGAGCCGGCGTGGTGCGAGGCGCTCGCCTCGTTCATGAAGGAGTTCGCCAAGAAGAACGGCTGAACGACGCGGTCGATCGCAGGATGACCGCCGAGCTCCTTGCGGAGCTCGCGGTCACCTTCATCATCCTCCGCCGTTGCGGGCTACTTCTTCTTCGCGACGAGGGCAGCGACGCCCTTGTCGAGCGACTCGGCGATCGCGGACGGGACCGCTTCGCCGCGCGCCCACTGCGAGGCCTTCACGAGCGTCGTCTGCGCGCCTTCGGCGAGCTCGACGCGGCGACCGCGCGACATCTTGGAGAAGGCGACCTGGTTGTCGGTCGGGATGTTCTTGAGGGCAGGCTGAAGGAATCCGCGCATAGCGGCGCCTACTTAGCAGGGTCCTTCCCGAAAATCGAGAGGCCGCACGTTTCACGGGCCACCCACGTGACGCTGGTGTCCTCGGGCTTCCCGGAGTCCCACTGGACGGCGCAGGAGGCGTTCACGGCGCCGATGACGTGAACGATGCCGTTCGCCTGGCCCAGGGCAGCGAGCATCTGGCCGAAATTGCCCATCGTCTTGGCCTCCGCTCGGGCCAGGGTCGCACACGGGATCGGCATGGCCTTGGCGAGGACGTCCACGCGGACGTTCCCGTCCTTGGCCGTGACGGTGCCAGAGAGGCCGGCCACGAAGGGACCGAACGCGATCGAGCTCGTGTGGTCGATGTCGAGCGGGCTACCCAGCGTCCCGCTCAGGCTGATGTCCGCCTTGAGATCGAGCGGCTTGGGGACGTCCTTCACCTTCACACCCCAGAGCGAGATCGGTCCTCCGATCGCGATCTTGCCGTCCGGCGCGACGGTGCCGATGATCTTCGTCTCGATCTCGGTCGCGCCATCGGCCGGGAAGCCGAGCTGCCTGGGCTCGAGACCGAGGTTCGCGAGCGTCGAGCGCCCGATCTTCGCCGTTACCTGGGTCGGTGCGGTCGGGCTCGTGACGAGGAGGAGGCTCGGGCCATCGGGCACCGCGGGATCGAGCGCGATGCGGAAGCGTGAAGAGGTCGACGTGACGTCGAAGCTCGTGCCCCACGGACCCAGCGCGGTCTTGCCCGTGCGGTAGAACGTCTTGTCCACGCTGCCATGGACCTCCTCGTTGCCGTTGCCTTTCGACTCGACCGTGACCCCGAACCCGGCCGCCTCGAAGCCGGTGCCGTGCGGGCCCTTCCACTCGAGGTGACCCTTGGCGATCGCGAGCTTCTTCGGCGCCGCGACCGTGCCGGCGAAGCGAACCCGGTTCTCCTGGAGCATCAAGGCGAGGCCCATCTCCCAGTCGCTCGCCGGGCCTTCGACGGTGAAGGAGAGGCCGGTGACGCGCATCTCCTTCATGCTGAAGCCGGTGATGTGGATCTCCTCGGCGGAGCCCGTCACGTTCGGGACCTTGAGCGCCCTGAGCTTCACGTTGCGAAGCGTGACCGTGCCGAGGCCGACGCTCAGGCTCTCCGTGGTCATGTCGAAGCCGGCCTCCCGTGCGGCGCCGATGGCACGGCTCTTGGCGATCGAAGGCACGCCGAAGAGGAGGACGAAGACGAGCACCACGAGAGCGGCGGCGAGGATGGCGATACGGATCGCGGCGGCGTTCGAGGTCCTCGGCTGAACGCGATTCGAAGGCTCGTACGCGAGCTCGAGCTGCGGCTCGGCAGCGGGCCTCGGCGGGGCGGCGCCTCTCTTGGCGCCTCCGCCTGCGGCCTGACCGCGCGGCGTCGCCTTCGGACCCGGCACTGGCAGATCGGGGACGTTGTTCGCGTTCTTGACGATCGCGTGGACATCCATGAACCCCGGAGCAGAAGGAGCCGGCGGAGCGGCGGGCTGGGGCGCCGGTGCCGGGCCTGGCGTGGTGCCCGGTGTGGTCATGATCGCGGTGCCCTTCGCCGGCGGCGGCGGCAACGGCCCGCGCTTCTTGTCCGGCTGCGTCGGAGCCGTCGCGGCGGCCATCGGCGCCATCACCGCGGTGCCTTTCGGCGTGACGGCCGGAAGATCCGGCGCGACGAGGCCCGCGAGCTGCTTTCGTCGTGCCTTCGTCTTCTCGCTCATCTGCGCGTTGACGAAGCCCACGATGTCGGCGCGCTGCCCGCTCTGGAAGAGCACGTCGTTCAGCGCCCGTGCGAACGCGGCCGCGCTGGCGAAGCGCTCCTGCGGGTTCGCCGCGAGCGCCTGCGTGATCACCTCGACCACGGAGGACGGCATGTCGGGCGGGAAGGGCACCAGGGGCGGCGCGCCTTGGAGGAGCGCCTGCATCGTCATCACGTCGGACTCGGAGCTGTATGGCGGCTTCCCGACGAGGATCCGGAAGAGCGTCGCGCCGACGCCGAACACGTCGGTGTACGGCCCGAGCTCGCCGCGCTTCGCTTGCTCGGGCGCCATGTAGCGGATCTTGCCTTTCACCGTGCCGAGGGCGGTCGTCTGCGAGGCGCGATCTCGCGCGTGCGCGATGCCGAAGTCGATGACCTTCACCTCTCCGGTGACGGAGACGAGGATGTTCTGCGGAGAGACATCGCGATGGACGACGTTCTGCAACTGACCGTCCGGCCCCACGAGCGAGTGGGCGGCGTGAAGGCCGGTCGCCGCGTCGGCGCAGACCTTCAGCGCGAAGGGCAGGGGCGCAGTGCGGTACTGCGAGATGAGCTGGAAGAGCGACTCGCCGTCGATGTACTCCATGACGAGATAGAGCTGATCCTTCGACTCGACGAGGTCGTAGACGCGCGCCACGTTCGGATGATCGATCCCGGCGACGATGCGCCCCTCGTCGAGGAACATCGCACGAAACGCCGGATCCTCCACGAAGCGCGAATGGATGATCTTGAGCGCGACGAGCCGGTCGCCCCCCGCGGCTCCGCGCTCTCGCGCCGCCCAGACGTGAGCCATTCCCCCATCACCGATCGGGCAGACGAGCTCGAACTGGTCGATGAATTGGCCAGCTTTAAGCACGGTCCCACTATACTGACCTTTCCATGGGGTCCGTGGTCGTTACATCGACCTTGATGCTTTCGTCGGCGCCCGCCGACGTCTGGCCGCTCCTTACCGACACGGATCGGACGAACCGCCTCGTCCTCGGGCAGAGCAACGTCTACAAGCCGATCGAGCCCGGTACGAAATCGAGCGCTCGCTTCCTCGTCGAGACGAAGGCGGTGGGCCTCAAAATGACGTACGAGGAGGCGCCTTTCGAGTGGACGCTGAACAAACGGTTCAGCGTCTTTCGCCGCATGCGCTCGGGACCGCTCGAGTCGTACACCTACGGACTCCAGCTCGAGCCCGCGCCCGACGGGGGTACGAAGGTCACGATGCGGCTCGATCTCGTCCCGCGTCACTGGGCCCTCAGGCCCGTGGCGCAGATCGAGGGCCGCCGGATCGTCGCGCGGATGGGAAAAATCGCAGCCGACATCGATGCGCACGTGAGCCAGAGCGCGCCGAGCCCCTACCTGAAGCCCTCCTCGCCCGCGAACGAGGAGCGTCTCTCGTACTGCGAGCGCGAGCTGCGGAAGCGCGATCTCGATCCCAAGGCGGTGGCCGCTCTCGTCGATCTGCTCCGGAACGGCGCGGACGCCGACCTCGTCCGCATCCGTCCCTTCGAGCTCGCGCACGACCGGAACGTCGGGGACCGAGAGATGCTCCGCACCTGCCTCCACGCGGTCACCCTCGGTCTACTCGAGCTCCGTTGGGCCCTGGTCTGTCCGAGCTGCCGCACGGCGAACGACCAGGTGACCTCGCTCGCCGAGGTCGGCGACAACAGCCACTGCCAGCTCTGTGACCTCTCGTATGGCCTCGAGCTCGATCGCGCCGTCGAGGCGACGTTCGTACCCCACCCGAGCGTGCGCGAGGTCTCGAACGCGATGTTCTGCATCGGCGGCCCCTACCGCACGCCGCATGTCGTCGTGCAGGCCACGATCGACGAGTCCGCGAAGAAGGCGCTCGAGGCGCCGGCGGAGGAAGGGCGATACCGCCTGTTCGCGCGTGGCGGTCCGATCTCCTCCGTGGAGGTCGCGACGGACGCGCCGAAGACGGCCAGCGCCAGGCTCGAGGGCGCGACGCTGTCGCCGGCCGAGATCCACATCGCACCCGAGGGGACGCTGACGGTGGAGAACGCATCGGGGACCCCGCTCCACGTGAAGATCGAGCGCCTCGGCTATGCGAGCTTCGCGGCCACCGCGCATGTCGTGACGACGATGAGCGAGTTCCGCCGCTACTTCTCGAAGGACCTGCTCAAGCCGAGCACACCGCTCAAGGTCGCGAGCTGCGCCATCCTCTTCAGCGATCTCACCGGCTCGACCGCGCTCTACACCTCCGCCGGCGACGCCGCCGCGTTCCGGCTCGTGGACGACCACTTCGACGTGCTACGGAAGGCGATCGACAAGCACGGCGGCACGGTGGTGAAGACGATGGGCGACGCGATCATGGCTGCTTTCACCGAGCCGCTGCAGTGCGTACGTGCGGCGATCGCGTGCCTGCACGCCTTCGAGACCTTCCGCGTCGACGCCGCCAACGGAGAGCTCACGGGCCTGAAGCTCGGTCTCTTCAGCGGTCCTTGCTACGTCGTCACCGCGAACGAGGCGATCGACTACTTCGGGCAGACGGTGAACTGCGCCTCGCGCGTCCAGCACTGCGCGGAGACGGGCGAGCTCGTCTTCGAGGAGGAGGTCTGGGATCGCCTCCCCGAGGAGGACCGCGAGAAGCTCCGGCTCGTCGACCGCCTCGAGACCACGGTGAAGGGCGTCGCGCATCCGCTGAAGCTCGTTCGCACGAAGCTCGCGCAGGAGGTCGTGAGCCTGCGCATGGTCGCGAGCGCGGGCTGAGCGCCGCGTCTAGCCGTGGGCGAGCGCCTGGCCGACCAACGCACGCAGCGCAGCGGCATGGAACGGCTTGGCCAGGCACGCGAACGCGCCGAGCTCGCGCGCCGTGCCCTCGCACACCACGCTCGCGCTCGTCACGATGATCGGGAGCCGCGCATCGCGCGCCCGTGCCACGCGGACGACCTGCTCCGCGCGCATGTCGGAGAGTGACATGTCGATGATGAGGAGGTCGAAGCGCTCCTCGTTCAGCCGCCCGATCGCGCTTGCGCCCGAGCCGAGCGGTGTCACCTCGAATCGCGGAGCGAGCATCCGTACGAGCACTCGCCGCACCGATTCGTCCGACTCCACGATGAGCACGCGCGGACGAACGATCGGCTCCGACATGACCTCGCTCGAGTAGAGCGCACCGCCGTGGCGAGAGCCAAGGACAGAACGCGTCGCGAGCGGTTGCGACAGGTTGCGGCGGGACGACCGGGATAGGTTTATCGGGTGAACCGTGGAAATGACGAATGTAGGCGCATGCGTCGGTTTCCTCGAATCGTCATTAGCGAAGAAGTCGGGAGTAGGAGACCGTCGGCCGACGCCGCAACTCGGCGGCGATGTAAGTTGCGACAAATTGAGCCATCTCGTACGGCTCGTGAGAATTTGGAGGCCCTTGGTGGCCCGATTCAGACGGTTGGTCGGCAACGGTGAATATTTTTGCGTTGGCTCCGGCCGTCGCTCGTCTCACGAAATGCAGAACGCGATTCCTGCCGAAAGGCAACGATTCGATGTTTTCGTGAAAATCGAATATGCACCGTTCGCGCCAGCTCGCGAGCGAGAAGGTTCGTTGCAACATGACGCAGGCAATCGTGACGGACGCTGCGCGACCCGTGGTCTCGGCCCGCCGAGAGCCCGTGACTCGAATGTCCGAGCGCTACTGGGGCCTGACCTGGCCGACGACCGAGCACGGCGGGCTCACCGTCGTGCCGGTTCCCTTCGAGGCGTGCCTGCCGTTCATGACCGCGCACTATGCGCACCTCTTCGAGTCGGAGCCGGATCGGTTCTTCGAAGAGAAGATGACGGACGCAAAGCGCCGCTACCTCGCGGAGGCCGACTGCTTCCTCTTCCAGCGGGATGGGAAGGACGTCGGGCTGTGCGTCTGCGACCCGAGCGACTGGTCCTCGTACTACATCCGGACGTACTCCCTCCTTCCGGAGGTACGCCACGGTGAGTTCTCGATGTCGTTCCTTCGCTACATGTTCGAGCGGCTTCGTGCGGTGGGAGTGAAGCGTGTCGAAGCCGACACGGCGCCGAGCAGCCTCGCGGTGCAGCGCGCCCTCACGGGTCTCGGAATGTTGATCACGCACACCGTCGCTAGCGAGCGCTGGGGCCTCCTGCTCCATCTCACCGGCTTCCTCGACGAGGACGCCGAGCGCGCCTTTCGACGTCAGTTTCTGCAGGGATCGAGCGTCCCTCAGGGTTGTCCGAGGATGAACAAACCAGGAAAGGAGTAGGCCATGAAGAACAAGAAGAAGAGCACGAAGAAGTTCGCGCAGATGTCCATCTGAGTGGATCCAAAGCCGGGCGCGCAGGCGCGCGCCCGGCTCCGATTTTCGAAGCGAGGAAAGGAAGCAAATCATGATCGGCAATGCGCTCCGCATCGACATCGAGAAATACGCCTCGGAATTGAGCCGTCGGAACCTCATGTTCGCGACGACGCAGGCCGGCACGCTCACGCGTGACATGATCCGACGCTACCTCGCTTCCCTCCGCTACATGCTGGCGCTCACGCCCGTCCATCTCACGAAGGCGGCCCGTCGCGCACGCGAGCTCGGAGACGAGCCGCTGGCGAAGCACTTCGAGCACAAGCTGGTCGAGGAGATCGGGCACGACGCCTGGGCCGAGCAAGACCTCCGCTCCCTCGACGCGGAACGCGCGGCACGGACCCCGGATGTCACCAATGGGGCGCGCGAGCTGGGGGCGTACCTGGAACGCCGGATCGACGAGAACCCGGTCTACTGGCTCGCCTACGCCGCCTTCGCCGAGTACATCACCGTGATGAAGGGGCCCGAGTGGCTCGAGCTGCTGGAGACGAAGTGCGGGATCCCGCGCTCGTCGATGACCGCCGTCGACAAGCATGTCGAGCTCGACCGCGAGCACGCGGAGGAAGGCTTTGCCGTCATCGACGACTTCGTCGGCGATCCGAGCATGCTCCCCTTGATGCGCCAGGTGATGGCGGAGTCCATGGCCCACTTCGACGCGTACTGCGCCGAGGCCGTGAACGCCGGTGAGGGGGCAGTCGCGGCGCATGTTTCGGCTGCCTGACGGCTGGAGCCGCCCCTCGAAGCTCGACGACTTCGTCGTCATCGGCGGCGTGAAGATCCATCGCGCGGGCGTGGCCGCGACGGCGCCGACCGGCGAAGAGGTGGCCGGCGCGGCGGCGGATCGAGCGGCGCCCGCCCGCGAGCGCGCGTGGTTCGAGCTCGCGGAGCGGGTGTGCGTCCTCGAGGCCATCGCCGGGCCGCGACGGCGTCGCCGGCTCTACACCGAGGACGGCAAGGCGTCCGGCGACATCACCCACGCGGCCGCGTTCCCTGCGAGTCGGTCTCCGAAGCGCTGGGTCTACGCGCGGTCGAATGGAATCGCGCTCCACGTGGACTGGGCGAGCGCGTGCCGCCGCGCCTACTGGGAGCTCGCCGAGCGCGACCGGATCCTCCGGTCGTGGCTCGGTGAGATCGTGCCCGTCGCGCTCCGACTCAGACCCTCGCTCGCGTGTGCGGAGCGGACGCACGAGTGGCTCGCCTATGCGTTCCCCGCGCCGGAGGGCTCCTTCTCGCGTGGCGTTCACGTGGTCGGCGTCTTTGCCTTTCCTCGGAGCAAGCGTGTGCCGCTCGCGGTCGGGTTCGCCGCGCGACCCGTCGCGGAGAATGCCCTCGACGCCGCGATCGGCGAGGCGACCCAGCAGCTCGCCTTCCTCTGGGGAGAGCGTCCTCCCGCCCGCGTCCGCACGCTCCCGCCCGGGGCCGCCCTGCATCTCGACGCCTATCAGGTGCACGCGCATCATGACCGCGTCCGCGGCTGGCTCGACGGCGGCCACGTTCGATTCCGGGAGCCCTCGGCGCGCCCAGGGCGGCGGGCGGCGCGCGTGCGGTTCATCGACCTCACCTCGCCCTGGCTCGAGGGACGGGCGAGGGTCGCGAAGGCGGTCTGTGACTCGGCGCTTCCGCTCCTCTTCGGCGATAGCCCGGCCATGCGCGGGCTGCCTCCCGAGTTACGACTCCACCCCATTCCCTAATTTTCGCGTCTCGAAGGGGTGGTTTTGAGGTCCAGCCCCCGGCGCGTGCGGCTATCCTGGACCGTCCATGCAAACCCCCCGGCTCCCCGGAATCGAGCTTGGCGCCGAGCTTGGTCGCGGCGCACATTCGATCGTCTACCGCGGGGAGCGAAACGGGGTCCCGTGCGCGGTGAAGCTGCCGCGCACGCGCGCTCGCTGGACGCGCTGGATCTATCGCGAGGCGGTCGCGCTCGCGCGCGTCAGGCACTCGGGGCTCCCCGCTGTCCTCGAGGTCGGCGAGGCCGAGGAGCTCCCGTTCCTCGTCATGGAGCTCGTCGAGGGGGAGACCCTCGCCGATCGTCTCGCGCGAAAGGCGCTCTCCATCCCGGAGACGGTCGACGCGGGGATCCAGCTCGCGAACGTGCTTGCCGCCGTCCACGACGTCGGGCTCGTGCATCGCGACGTCAAGCCGCGGAACATCGTCATCGAGGGGAACGGTCGTGTCCGCCTGGTCGATTTCGGCTTCGCCACGCCGATGGAGCGTACGGGTGACGGCGAGACCGCCGGCACCGCCGCCTATGCCGCGCCGGAGCAGCTCGTGCCGCCCGGCCGCGTCGATGCGCGAAGCGATCTCTACTGCCTCGGACGGGTCCTCCTCGAGTGCGTCCTCGGGGAGGAGTTTCGGTCGTTCGAGGCGGCGGGCGAGGGGCTCGTGGCGGATCTCGTCCGCCGCGGCGTTCGCTCGGACCTCGCCGAGGTCATCCGGCACCTCGTCGCCCGCGAGCCTCACGATCGCTATCCGGACGCCCACGCGCTCGCGCACGATCTCGACGCCATCCGCGTCGGGGGGCGGGTCCTCGGGCCCATGCATGGCACCGGGCTCGGCGCGCCACGCACGACCGTCGCGCGCTCGCGCGAGCTCGCCGAGGCGGTCGACGCGATTGGTGTGGCACGCTCCGGCGGTCGGCTCATCCTCCTTCAGGGAACGCGTGGTAGCGGAAAGACCCGCCTCCTCACCGCCCTCGAGCACGCCGTGCGCCCGCTCGCGCGCACCATCTCGATGCGCTGCGTCCAGGGCGATCCGCCGCTCGCCACGCTCCGCCGCCTCCTCGAGTCGTGCACGTCGCGAACCTCCGCCGAGTGGAGCGCGCTCGGTCCAGGACAGCTCGAAGAGCTCGTCGGGAACCTCGCCCCCATCGCCCAGGTCATCTCGCCGCGGCTCGGCCTCGGGGCGAACGAGCGAACCGATGCGTTCGAGGCCACCGACGCGCTCGCCGAGGGCGCGGCCGAGATCGTCCTCCGGCTGTCGCAGCACTACGGGCGGCTCGTCGTGATCGTCGACGACATCCAGTGGATGGACCGCGTCAGCGCGGAGGCGCTCCTCCGCGCCGCGCACCGGGTCGGCGAAGCCGCCCTCGCGCTCGTGCTGAGCAGCCGGAGCGAGGCCGCCCAGCGTCCGCTGCTCGAGCTCTTCCTCTCCGTCCACGCGATCGAGGTCCCCACCTCCGACATCACGCTCGCTCCCCTCACGGAGGAGGCGGTCTCGCAGCTCGTCTCGAGTCACCTCGGCACGAGGACCATCGATCCGCTCGTCGTCGCTCGCATTCACGCGCTGGCGGACGGCACGCCGCTCGGCGTCCTCGAGATCCTCGGCGTCTTCCTCGATGCGGGCGCGCTCCGGCCACAAGGCCGCGCGTGGACGTTCGATCCGAGCCGGCTCGGGACCGTCGATCTGCCGTCCGGCGCGCTCACCCTCCTCGGGCGCCGTCTCCGCGAGATCCCCGCCGCGACCCGCCGGGTCCTCGAGGCGGCGGCGATCTGGGGCGCCAGCTTCCACGAGGCGGAGGTCGCCGCCGCGCTCGACGTGACGGTGGAGACGATCGCATACGCGAGCGTGAACGCGGCGCGCGCGGGCGTGATCGAGGCGACGGACGACGACGGTGGCTACCGCTTCGTCCATGACAGCCTGCGGGAGGCCTTGCTCGACGAGCTCCCCGAGGCGGATCGAAGGCGGCTGCACCAGCGCGCCGCGGAGCTTCTGGCCGCTCGACCGGGCGCGA
Organism: Labilithrix sp.; assembly: GCA_046351255.1. Lineage (GTDB taxonomy): Bacteria > Myxococcota_A > Polyangia > Polyangiales > Polyangiaceae > Labilithrix. Next base: position 173,864 of record JAXLYU010000011.1, on the reverse strand, counting down.
GCTTCGAGGAGCTCTGCGCGTCGGCGCGTCACTTTGCGATGGGCGAGCCGAGCCAGAGCGCGCCCCTCGTCCATCGGATCGCGAGCAGCGCGGCGGCGGAGGCCTTCAAGCGCGGGGACAACGAGGCGACGCTCGAGCTCGAGCGGCAGGCGGCGGCGGCCGCGAAGCAGGCGGGCCTGCCGCCGAGCGTCGACCTCTTGCGCCTCGCGGGCGAGGCGCAGCTGCGACTGGGCGACATCGCCGAGAGCGTCCGCTCGTTCCGCGACGGGATCGCGCTCGCCCGGGACTCGGTCGAGCGCGCGAGCCTCCACGGGCGTGTCGCGTGGGCCTACTCGACGGTGGGCGATCCGGACAAGGCGTGGGAGGCCCTCGGTCGGGCGTTCGCCGAGCTCGGCGAGCGGATGCCCGTCGAGGACGTCGCGTCCGCCCTCACGACGACGCGGGAGCTCGCTCGTCCCCGCGTCGGACGACTGCTCACGCGCCGACCCGTCGTCAAGCCTCGCCCCGAGCGCGAGGTCGATGTCCTCTGCTGGCTCCACTACCAGAACGTTCGGCTCGCGTTCGAATACGGCAAGGTCGGGCGCGCCATCCAGAGCAGCCTGATCTCGCATACGTTGAGCTCCCAGACGCGCTCGCTCTCCACGAGGGCGCGCGCGCGCGCCATCTACGCGTTCGTCCTCACCGCCCTCGGCTTCCGTGAGGCGGGGCTGAAAGAGGTCGAAGAGGCGGTCGCGATCAGCAAGCGCCTCGACGACCTGACGACGGCCACGTTCTGCGGGCAGATGCGCGCAGTCACGCTTGGATGGGGCGGCCGCCTCGAAGAGATGCTCCTCGAGTACCGTGACATCATCGATCGCTACGGCGCGTGGAGCGAGGTGACCGAGTACATGCTCCACGTGGGCAGCGGCGCCCTCGTCCTCTTCGTCATGGGGCGTAACGACGTGGCGTGGTCGTGGATCGAGAAGGGGCTCGGCCGCGCGCGGCGCAGCCACGCGAACCACACCACCGCGGTGATCCTCGTGCAGCGTGCCCGCGCTTTGCTCGCGACGCTCGGGCGCGGCCCCGAGCCCGGCTCGTGGCTCGCGGCGCAGATGGAGAAGATCTCGATCGACGAGCCCGGAGACGGCTACCACCGCATCCTCACCTGGGGAGCGCGCGCGACCTACTACTACGAGAAGGGCGAGCTCGGGGCGGCCTTCGAGCGCCTGGTCGCCGACTTCGACGCGGAGAAGCTGAACCCGCGAACCATCCACCTCGCTGGTGTCGAGTTCTACGTCGCCGTCGCACACGCGCGCATCCAGCAGTGCTTCGCCGCGGCCCCGAGCGATCGCAAGGCGGCGGTGGTCAAGCTCGCCCGCGTGGCTCGGTCCCTGCGGCTCGCCGCTCGCATCCCGGCGCTCGACGCGCATGCGCTGTTCGTCGAGGCGTGCCTCGCGTGGTTCAAAGGGGACGTGAAGGGCTCGACGAAGGTCTTCGCGGAGGCGGAGACGCTCGCCACGACCGAGAACCTCACCTGGGTCATCGCGGCCATCGCGCGGGCTCGTGCGCACATCCTGCGGAGCGAGGGCAAGCTCGAGGCCGCGCGCGATCAAGCTCGCGTCGCCGAGACGCTCTCGCGCGAGCACGGCGCGATCGCCCGCGCCCGCGCCATCGCGCTCGAGTTCGGTCTCGCCACCGCCGCCCCCACGACGCAGCGGTCCTCGGTCTCGCGGCGCTCGTCACGCACGAATCGGCAGCTCTCGGTCCTCCTCCACGTCGTCCGCGGGACGCGGCGCGACCAGAAGGCGGACCAGGTGGCGACGTCGATCCTCGACGAGCTCCTGACCACGCTGTCGGCGGAGCGCGGCGCGATCTGGTTCCAGCCCGAGATCCCCTCGGCGGGAACGGCCGTCACGCGTCATCGCAACAGCACGACCTCGGTGTCGATCACCCCGCAGTCGCCGCTCGGCGCGCTCCTGCGCGAGGTCCATCGACGCGGCGCGGGCTGGCCTGGCGGGCCGTCCAGCACGGAGTCCGGGGTCGTCCTCTCCGCCTACGATCCGTCGCGCATGCTCGTCGTCCCGCTTCATCTCTACGAGCAGCCCGTCGGAGCGCTGGCCATGGAGCGAGGGGCGTCGGACCCGGCGTTCGCGCCGGAGGATCAGCAGCTCCTCGAGCTCCTCGCGCATCAGGTCCCGATCGCCCTCGAGATCGCGCGTCTCCTGGCGGAGCGTGAGCAGCTCCACGCATCTCTCCAGCAATCGCAGAAGCTCGAGGCGATCGGTCAGCTCGCGGGTGGCCTCGCTCACGACTTCAACAACATGCTCGCCGCGATGAGAGTGGCGCTCGGCATCGCGCTCGAGCGCGCCGGCGAAGACGAAGAGATGCGCGCCGAGCTCGACATCATCGCGCAGGCGACGACGCGCGCGTCGCAGCTCACGTCGCAGCTCCTCACGTTCTCGCGCAGCGAGCCGCTCCCGCTCCAGGTGCACGACGTGAATCAGCTCATCGTCGCGCTCGAGCCCATGCTCCGTCGCGTGGCACCGGGCTCGGTGGACGTGAAGCTGGCGCTCTCGCCCATCGTCGACGCCGTCTCCATCGACTCGAGCAGCTTCGATCAGGCGCTGATGAACCTCCTCATCAATGCCCGCGACGCGATGCCGAACGGTGGCACCTTCACCATCTTCACGCGCAACGTCGTGCTCGACGAGAGCGCCGCGCTCCGCGCCAACGTCTCGCCAGGCGCCTACGTCGAGGTCGAGGTCGTGGATACGGGTGAAGGCATGTCTCCCGAGGTACAGAACCGCATCTTCGAGCCGTTCTTCACGACGAAGCCCGTCGGACGCGGCACCGGCCTCGGCCTCGCCACCGTCTACGGCTTCGTGAGGAACTGCGGCGGCGGCATCGTCGTCTCGAGCCAGCTCGGCGTCGGTACGCGGTTCACGCTCTATCTCAAGCGCGCCGACCGCCTTCGCGCTCGTCGCCGTCGGACGGCCACCTCCTCGTCCAGCATGCCCGCCACGGGGATCCCGGACACGATCCTCGTCGTCGACGACGACGATCTCGTACGCCGATCCATCGCGAAGATCCTCGAGCGAAACGGCTACCGCGTCCTGGCGGCCTCGGGCTCCACGGAGGCGCTCGACGTCGCTCGCTCGCAGCAAGGCAAGCGCATCGGCCTCGTCATCATGGACGTGCTCCTCCCGGGCGTGACGGGCCCCGAGCTCGGGCGTCGCCTGAACGATCTGCTCCCCGCGAAGGTCCTCTTCGTCTCTGGCTTCTCCGCGGAGAGCGCGCCGATCGAGGACGCGAAGGTCACGCCGGAGATGCTCCTGCAGAAGCCGTTCACGCAGGCCGCGCTGCTGGCCCGCGTGCGCGAGCTGATGCCGTCGTAGAGGACGCGCGAGCGACGTCGAGGGCTCAGCCCGCCCAGGTCGACCCGACGCGGCGGCGCAGCGCCGTCGCCTCGGGCGTGAGCGCGAAGCGGACGACGTCGCCGGCGAAAGGATGATCGAGGACCGCCGCGACCGACCCGCGGCCGGGCTGTTCGGTCGCCTGGAGGAACGCCCCATCGAGGCCGCGGAGCTCGTCGATCGTGGCGAGCACGTCGCCCGTGAGGACGTACGCGATGCGCAGCTCGGCACGCGCGAGCGCGCCGATGAGCACGTCGATCCCGACGAGGCGTGCGGCATGACCGTTCATCATCGGCGCGAGCTTCTCGAGGAGCTGCTTCTGCTTGCGCGAGAGCTCCTTGGCGACGTTGGGCTCGTACTGCGCGACGAGCTTCTGGGAGAGCACGTCGACGTCGTCCTTGCCGTACATCGGATTCACGGCGCGCGCGGCGGCGATGAGCATCGCCTCGATGTGTGGCGGCGGCAGCTCTTCGAGCCACGGCACGTTGAGCGCGACGCGGGCGAGGGCGCGGCCGAGCGACGCGAGCTGCGTCGGCTCGGGGAGCTGCGTGAGTCCCTGCGGGACGACGACCCAGAGGCCATCCTGCGCGAGCACGCGCGTACGCGAGACATTCGGCGTGATGACGAGCTCGATCTCCTGGATGCCGAGCGCGCGCGCGAGGCGGTCGAGGAGCACGCGCGTCGGATGCCCGCTGCGACGCCCGATGCGATCGCGCGGATAGATACCGATCTCGCTGATGTCTGCGCGGAGCAGCTTCGTCTCGATGCCGGCGATGGCGGCCGCGATCTCGAGGAAGATGTGCCGGCCTTCGGGCGGGACCACGTGCGTGACGAGGGTGCCGCGATCGAGAATCGCGTGATGCTGTTCGAACGGCGGCAGGCGCCGGCCGCGGAGCCAGCCATGGCGTCCCTCGTCGAGCTCACCCGCGATGGCCCGAACCTCGGACACGACGATCGCCTCCTCGGGGCGACGCTCCGCGTTGAGCGAACGCTCGAGCAGCTCGAGCGCGCCGGACGGATCGGAGAGCGCGATGAGCGGTCCCGAGCTCGGATTGATCATCGACAGCACGGTGCGTGTCGCGTCGTCGTGTGCGCCGAGACGTGAGTAGGCGGTCGCCAGCTCGAACCGGCATTCGTGAAGTGAAGCGTCCATCTGGACGGCGCGCTGGAGGTGGTTGACGCCGTCGCGCAGCCGATTGAGCTGCTCCACCTCGATGTGACCGAGCGAGGCATACCATCGCGGATCCGAGGTGCCGAGCTGCTGGCCGCGCGCGATGACCGCGCCGAGCGCCCGGGCGTAGGACACGGCATCGAGCCCGCCAGGGCCGGGATTCTGCGGCGATCGGAAGAAGCGCGAGAGGCGCGCGAACGCGCGCTGGTGGTCGGGCGATGTGGCGACGGCCTCGACGAGTGCCTTCTCCGCCTGCGGCATGTCCTTGATCGCGACGCGGATGTCGGCGAGCTCGAGGAGGATGTCGCACTTCACGTGGCGATCCTTCTCGACGTGCGCGAGGCGATCGAGGAGCGAGGCGATCTCCATCTTCGCCGCCGTCTTGCTCTGGGGCTGGCCCTCCGCGTCCGGCTCGTTCTGCTTCGCGGCGAGGCGGTGAATGAGGGCGCGGATCGCGCGCGGGTTCTCGGGCTCGATCGCGAGCGCGCTGCGGAGGACGCGCTCCGCTTCGATCGGCGTATTGAGGACCTTCTCGTAGACGCTCGCGAGCGCGAAGAGCGCGGTGATGCGCGGACCGTTCTCCTTCGTGCGGCTGACGATGTCCTCGAGGGCCTCGACCGCCTCCGGCCAGGCGCGCTGCGCGATGAAGAGCTCGGAGAGCGTGAGGAGGGAAGGGACGTGGTCGGGCGCGGCGGCGCGAACCGCCCGCATGGCCTCGATGGCGACGCTGATATCGCCGAGATCATCGCGCGCCACGCGCGCGATCTCGGTGCCGATGTAGACGATCGTGTCCTTCGCGGTCGCCTTGTTGAGCGCGCTGCGGAAGACGTCGATGAGGCGCTCGGCCTGGTGCTGAGCTGCGCGTACCTGCGAGAGGCGGGTGGCGGCGACGGTGGAGTTCGGATCCGAGTCGAGGGCGCGCTCGAGGAGCTGCGCGGCGCGCTCGGTGCGGTCGGTCTGGTTGCCCATTCCGGCGCCGATGTACGACGCGTCGTCGACGACGTCGCTGGAGAGCAGCAGATTCGCGGCGTCGACGAGGTACTTGGCGCGGACCTTCGGCTGGACGGACAGGTCGGCGAGCGAGATGGCGGCGGTCGCGGCGCCGACCGCATCGCCGAGCCGGTTGGCGACGCGCGCGAGCGACGTCGCCGCGGCGACGGAGAGCGGATCGAGCGTGACGACGTCGCGGAGGCGGTCGAGCGCCTCGCGCGAGGCCTGGGCGCTCGAGTCGCGGTCGACGGTGGGATCCATCGCGTGCGTCTCGAGCATGAGGCCGAGCCGCAGGTTGGTGGCGAGGCGTGTTCCTTCGTCGTGCGCGAGCGCGGCGAGCGATCGAAGCGCGGCGATCGCGGCCCGGCGTGCCGCCACCTCACCGCGTCGCGCGGGACCGGCCGCGAGGCGCACCGCCGCCTCGAGCGCCGACGGGTCCGTCGGATCGAGCTCGAGGATGCGCGTGTAGGTCGCGACCGACTCGCCGGTCGCCAGCCGCCACGCCTCGACGGCAGCGAGCTCCCAGAGGGCGCCGAGGCGCGACCGGACGTCGGTGAAGGCCTCGCCCTGATGCTTGAGCGCCTGCACGAGCGGCTGCGCGGACCCGCCGCGCCGGGCGATCGCCTCGCGGAGGCGGAGGACGCCGACGTGCCGCGGGTCGACGTCGTGGAGCTGATCGAGGATCGTCTTCGCACGGTTGAGATCGCGGTTCGCGCAGACGAGGAGCGAGGCGAGCTGGAAGGAGAACGCCTGCGCCTGCGCTGGCGTGGTCGCCTTCTCGGTGCGCTTGGCGAGGTGGCCGAGGAGCTCCTGGTAGGCCGGCGACTCGAACATCGCGGGCCCCGGTGTCCCGGCGGTCGTCACGACACGGCGCGCGAGGACGCGCACGAGCCGGTCGGCGATGAGCTCGTCCTCGGGCGTCTCGGCGAGCGCCCGCGCGTACAGCTTGGCCGCGTTCGCGTCGTCGAGGAGGCGAAGCTCGTCGATCTCGGCGGCGTGCGTCAGGTGGCGCGCCCGCTCGGCGGGGGAGATGGCGTCGTTGCTGAGCTGCTCGATCGCGAGGCGGAGCGACTTCGAGTCGCCCGACGCCTCGAGCACCCGCGCGATCTCCTCGGGCGGAACGGGGTGAATCGGATCGATGCGCCGCGCCTCCTGGAGCGCCTCGACCGCGGACTTCGAGTCACGCATGCGCGCGTCGTAGACGGTGGCGAGCTTCAGCCAGAGCGCCACCTTCTCCTTCGCGGAGGTGACGATCTCGATACGCGCACGGAGCGAGCGCGCCGCTTGCTCCCAGCGTCCGGCCTCCTCGTGGAGGCGAGTCTCGAGCGCGCGCGCCGCGATGTGCTGCGGGTCCTGCTCGAGGACCTCGTTCACCATGTTCATCGCGCGCGCCGGGTCCACCTTGCCGAGCACCGTCGCGGAACGAACGCGAAGCGCGAGCACGTCGACGCCGTCCTCGGCGAGCCTCGACTCGTCCGCGAGCGCGCGAGCGAGGGCGCGATCGTCGCCGACGCGGCCGGCGGTGCGCTCCAGGCCCAGCACCGCGCCGCGGCGACTGGGCTCGATGCGGAGGATCTCCTCGTAGGTGCGGGTCGCGCGGAGCTGATCGCCGACGAGCTCCTCCCACAACACGGCCACCTTCTCGAGGTAGGCCACGCGGCGTCCCTGGTCGCGCGTCGCAGCCGCCGCCTGCGAGTAGAGCTCGATGAGCGCGCGAACCTCGCGATCGAGCTCCTCGGTCGGCGCGGGCGACATGAGGCGAGAGAGCTGATCGAGGAGCTCCGAGTCTCCCGGCGCCGCGACCCACGCCGCGCGGAGGGCGGCGAGCGCATCGTCGTGGCGGCCGATCGCCTCCGCGAGCGCGGCCGCCTTCGAGAGCGCCTTCGCGCGCTTCACGCCATCGTCGAGGCGCTGCGCCTCGTGATGCCAGAGCTGGATGCGCTCGTCGTCCTTGCCGGCCGCGCCGAGCAGGCGGTCGAGCTCTTCGAGGAGGGTCGGATCCTCGGGGTCGATGTGGATGGCCTGCGAGATGTCGCCGATGGCGATGTCGATGTTGCCGAGCGACTCCTCGATCGTGGCGAGGCGCTTCAGCTCGTAGACCTGCGTGGCGGAGTCGTTGAAGAAGCCGAGGCGTGCCCGTCGTGACCGCGCCGCCTCCGCCCATTGTCCGCTCGTCTCGTACAGGCGCACGAGGTCGTCGAGCACGCGGCGATCGACCGAGGGCGTGGTCGGTGCGCGCTGCGCGGCGTGCTCGAGGAGGCTGATGGCGCCGGCCTCGTCCCCGAGCAGCGTCGCGGCGAGCGTGGCGGCGTCGAGCTCGAGCCGCGCCGCTCGCGGCGACGAGGGCTCGAGCCGCGACTCGTCTGCGAGCAGCGACGCGAGCCGCGCCGTGTCGTGGTGCGCGGCGCAGTGAAGGGTGAACGCGTCGCGCACGGGGCCGACGCTCCCATCGAGGCGCATCGCACGCTCGAAGGCGCCTCGGGCTGCGTCCACCCGCCCGAGCCGAAACTCGAGGATGCGCGCCCGCTCCACGTGGATCCAGGCCGCGAGGTTCGGCTGCGCCGAGTACGCGTCGGCCATGCGGCCGAGGTGCGCGACGAGGTCTTCGTACGTGTCGTCGTCGTTGATCGGGACGAGCTCGTTCTTCTCGCCGCGCTCGACGAACGTGCGTCGGGTCAGATCGGTCTCGAGGCCCTTCAGCGCCGCCGAGTGATGCGGGTTGCGCCCGAGGACGAGCTCCCACGCGTCGCGCGCCTCGTCGATGCGCTCCGACGCGAGCAAGAGCCGCGCGCGCTCGACGAGGAGCTCGACCGCCGCCGCCTCGCCCGAGGCGACCGCGATCTCCTGGTCGAGATGCTTGAGCATCTCCGGGATCTTCCCGCGGTGATGAATTCGGCGGCGAAGGACGGCGTGCGCCGCGGCGAGGTCGGGGTCGACGCGCAGCGCGGCCTCGATCTCGGGGTTCACCTTCGCGTCGTCTGCGAGGATCTCGTGCACGATCGCGCGCTCGACGTGCACGCGAGCGAGCCCGACGCGATCTTCGGTCTTCGCGAGCTGCTCGATGCGCGCCGAGAGCAGCTCGACGAGCGCCGCTCCTTCCGGCGTCGCCTTCGGCGGCTCGCGCTCGACGGGAGCGCCCTTCGACGAGCCGGTCGTCTGCTGTCCGGTCGGGATCGGCGGCGGCCGTCGCGAGACGGGCCCGCCGGGTGCGGGCGGCGGCGCGGTCTTGCTGAGCGGCGGGGGCATCGTGTTGCCGGTCCGCGCGGGCGGCGGCGGCGGCGCGACGCTCCGTCCGGGCGGCGCCGACGCGCCGGGCTTCAGCGGCGGCGCCCCCTTCGCCGGCGCCGTCGCTGGCGAGCCCGCGCCGGGCCGTGGGAGGGAAGGCTTCGACGGCTCCTCGTCGAGCACGAGGGCGGGCGTCTCGACGGTCCCACCGAAGTCGCCCGCGGTGGGGATCTTCACGGAGGGCCGCTCCCCGGTCGACGCGAGGAGCTGGATCGACTCGGGCGCCTTGTCGCGAGGCGCGTCCTTGTTCGCGGCCTTCTTGAGCGTCTCGCGCTGCTCGTCGATCGACCAGTTCTCGCCGGTCATGGCGAGGAGGTTCTCGACGTTCGAGCTGTCGAGGACCTCGACGCCCGAGATCTCCATCTCGTCGAGGTCGACGGACTCGTATTCCGAGCGCATCTTCCCCATCGCGTCCTTCATGAGGGTCGGATGCTCGTCCGCCGGATGCAGCGGCTCGAGCGGCGGGGCCGGGACCGGCGGCGGCCCGAGCGGGGGTGGCCCGAGCGGCGGCGGCCCCGGCTTGTGCGAGAGCGGCTGCGGCTGGAACGTCTGCGCCGGCAGCGGCTGAAGCGGCCCGGAGGGCTGATGAGAGGAGGCGGGCGGCGCGGCCGGTGTGGCCCCACCCGACGGCGCCTGCGAGGGCAGCGGCAGCGGCGGGAACGGTGGCCGGGGAGCTTCCGCCATGAAGCCCTATGGTCGCACAACTCTCGCAAAATCCATCGGAAAACGGCCTGTGTCCATGCCCGGTATTCCTGACAGTTTCCACGGATAGCGGCACAATGTGCCCATGCGGGGTTCGCATCTCCTTTTGCTCGCTTCTCTCACGTCGACACTGGGCCTCGCGCACTGCTCGTCGTCTCCGACGCCTTGCTATCAGGACGCCGTCTGCCTTGGCGCGCTGGACGGGGGTGGAGCCACGGACGGTTCCCCCACCGGAGACGGCAGCGGTGCGGACGCTGGCGATGGCGGCAGGGTCCCCCCGCCGGGCTGCGACCCAGCCGCGGACGCGAAGGACTCCCCCGCGTGCGCGTCGGACGACTACGCGCTCTTCGTCGACGGAAATTCGGGTGATGACACCACTGGGAAAGGCACGAGGCTGGCGCCGTTCCGCACGATTGGCGTCGCGCTGACGAAGCTCGACGGCCGCCCCCGCGTGTACATCTGCGAGGGCACGTACGCGGAGCAAGTCAAGGTGGTGTCGACGGTGAGCCTCTTCGGCGGCTTCGCCTGCGGCACGTGGACGTACACGGGCACGAAGTCGAAGATCGCGCCGAGCTCGAAGGGCTACGCACTGCAGATTACGGGTGCGAACGGCGCTACCTGCTCAGATCTCGAGCTTGTCGCACTTGACGCCACTGAACCGGGCGAATCCAGCATCGCCGCGTTCGTCGCTGGCTCGACGCTCACGCTTCGCCGCGCGAAGCTTGTCGCTGGTCGCGGAGTCTCTGGTCTGACGCGACAACAGAGGCCCAGATCTCGAGCGCCTAAGCCGGCATCAACGCGACGACGAACTTCGGCGCCGCCGGCGGGAAGCAGACATGTCCAGACGGTAGAGTGTCGGCGGGACTGGCGGAACGGTCGGTGGCGACTCGGCAACCGAGGTGCGCCTCCTGAACTTGCCGAGGGGCAACCCGGGATGAAGGACACAGACTGCAGCCTCGGAGGTGCAGGTAGGGCCGGCAAGAGCGGTGGTGGGGGCGCCCATGCCGTCGCCGAGCTTGCTTCCGGCACTGTTGACGACCAGGGATGGCATCCAGGCAACGGCCGAGCTGGGGTTGCGGGCACCCGTGGGCAGGGCGGGGGTGGAGGTGGCGCTCGTTCAGGAGCGGGCGGCGGCGGCGGTGCTGGTGGATGTGGCGGTGTTGGCGGTGAGGGCGGTGGTGGCGGTGGGGCAAGCGCAGCGCTCTGCTCACGCTGGAGGCCACCATTGCAATTCAAGCTTCGTCACTATCTTCAAGTCCTGCAGGGGATGGCGGCAACGGGGCACTCGGCCAACTCGGGCAGTTGCCTGGCGGTTCCGGTGGCGGAGGCCTAGCAGCTCCCAACAAGGGCTGCGATGGCGGTCAGGGGGGCATGGGCGGGAACGGCGGAGCGGGAGCTGGTGGCGCTGGTGGTGTCTCCGCGTGTGTACTTTACAGAGGTGCGAAGGCGACGATCGATGCCGCAACAGAACTCACGCCAGGGGCGCCAGGAAAAGCCGGCAAAGGAGGAGCCGCGAACGATGGCGCAGCAGGAAAAAGCGATGCCTTCGTGGCGATTCCGTGACCACGCCGGTGAACAGGCACAACGCACTCCACGAACGTTTCTGCCAGTTGGCCGCGCCGTTTCGCCCTCTGTTAGGCTCGCGGCGTGCGTGGATCTCGTGTCGCCGCTGGCGTAATTCTCGTTCTCGCGCTCGCCCCCGCCTGGGCCAGCGCGCAGGCGCCGACGCCGTCGAAGCAGAAGTCGGAAGCGATGTATCGCGAGGGAATCGAGCTCGCGAAATCGAACAAGATCGAGGCGGCGCTGGCGAAGTTCGAGGAGGCGCGCGCGGCCGCGCCCAACGTGCGTGCGACCTTTCAAGTCGCCCGCATGGAGCAGGCTCTCAATCGCGAAGTTCTCGCGCTCTTTCACTACCGTCAGGCGCTAGCCGAGGACGGCTTGCCGACAACCGAGCGGAGCGAAGCCGTCAAAGCGATCGACGCGCTCAAGACCAAGGTGGGCGTCATCACGATCGAGTCGCCGGCAGGTGCTTCGATCACGGTCGATGGCAACCCCATCGCCGATCCGAAGCAACCCGTCGAGGTCGCGCCCGGCTCGCACGTCGTGAAAGCCGCGCTGGGCGGCGAGTCGCGCGTCGCGGAAACGAAGCTCGATGCCGGAAAAGTCGCGGTCGTGAAACTCAGCTTCGATGAGCCAACGGCACACGCGCCTCCCAATCCCACGACCGCAGCGCCTTCGACTACCACCACCCCTCCGATCGAGCAGTCCTATTGGACGCCGGCGCATATCGGCGGCGTCGGTCTGGCAGGACTCGCGGTCGTCAGCCTCGGACTGACCGCCTTCTTCATCGGCTCGCATGAGAGCAACATCTCCGACCAGAAGGACCTAGCGCCACGATGCGTTCAGCCCGACAGCGCCACCTGCCGATCCTTCAACGACCATGGGGACAGCGCTGACACCGCAAAGACGTTTGCCATCGTCTCCGTCGCCGTCTCGGTGGCGTCTGCCGCGGGAGCGGCGCTTCTCCTTTGGCCGCGCAGCACCACATCGTCAAGCGGCGTGCGCAGCACACGGATCGCACTTACGGCTACCGGGATCACGGTGTTTGGAGCTTTCTGAGGCCCGATCGCAGCGATGATCTCGAGGCTGGCAGCGCTGACCATCATCGCCGTGCTCTCGCTCGGCGCGGAACGAACCGCCGATGCCGGCATCTCGTCTGACGCCGGGGCTGTGAACGGCGTGGGCGATGCGTTCCGTTCGTTCAACGATGGCGACTACGCCTCGGCTCGCGAGAGGTTTGCCGCAGAATTGTCGGGGGCGCGTCCAACGGATGCATGGTTCGGGCTTGGGTGGAGCGAGCAAATGCTCCATCACGATCCAGCCGCACTCATCGCCTTCCGGCACTGGCTCAAGGCAGAAAGGGGGAACGCGCCGCCCCCTCGTGAGACCGAATGGTCGCGTCAGAACGTCGTCGATGCCGTGGCGACGCTCACCTTGAAGGTCGGTCATCTCGTCATAGACGCTCCGACCACGGCAGTCGTGACGGTGGACGCAGTGCAGGTCGCGCTCGACGATGACGATGTCCCCGTCGCGCCGGGCTCGCATGTCGTGGAGGCCAGACGCGGAGGCGAGACGGCATCGGCGACGGCGGAGGTGGCCGCGGGAACCTCCGCCCGGGTCCGTCTCTCCTTCCCGGATCCACCGTCGGCCCCTCCGCGCCCGCCACCTCCCACGTCCGAGAGCAAGCTCACGTCCAGGCTTCGCGACGGCGCTTATGCGCTCGGCTTCGCCCTCATCTCGAGCGCGCTGCTCGTGTTCGGATCGCTCCAGCGCCGCCGTCGCCGTCCGCGGCGCAGGCCCTCGAGCGCGAAACGTGACCCCGAATAGGGGAAGAGGCGAGGGAGCGAGGCTACGGCGCGATCGGGCCGTCGCGCATGTCGCCGGTCGTTCCGGCGCCGAGGGGCTTCTTCTTAAGCTTGCTCGCCGTCACGCTCTGCGGAGGCAGGTCCGGGACGTTGCGCGTGAGGCCCGCGAAGAACGCGTGCTTCTTGCCGCTGCTGTGGCTGCTCACGCTCACGCCACGGAAGGGGAGCGCGCCGTGGAAGATGCGCTGCGAGAGCGGCTCACCAAAGTCCTTGCCGTCCTTCGAGACGTACGCCTCGACCTGCGTGTCCGCGCCGTCGGGCTTGAGGTGGAGGCGGACGAAGAACGCGGTCTCGTCGCTGAAGTTCACCCACGGCGGAGCGTCCTCGCTCGTCGTCGCGTCGCCGTCCTTCAGGCGGATCTGCAAGCGCGGCGGCTGGTTGTCGAACGGACGGCAAAACGCGACGTTCGCCGCGCCCGGATCCTCCGACGCGCGCGCGATGAGGCAGGCCTTTCCGAACTCCTCCGTGTGCGAGCTCGGAACGGCGATGACCGCCGTCCACGTGGCTTCGCCGGAGTCGTCCTGGTACGCGAAGAAGCCGCTGTCCGCCGTATCCCACTGATCGCCGCTCGTCGCGCTCACCGCCAGCAGCGGGGAGGCTTCGCTGAGGGAGTCGCAGCCGTTGCACGAGAAAGGGAACCCCTTGGCCGCCTGCGTCGTCGACCACGGGTCCTGCTCGACGTTCACCTTGTCCGTCGCCAGATGCTGGGCGCCGGCGGTCTTCGCGGAGTTGAAGTCGTCTTGACTGTCGAGGCCGCCGTTCAGACCCCCCGTGTAAATACGTCCGATGAGGCCCTTGTCGCGCACCGCCTGAGCCTGGCCGCGATCATCGAGCTTCATATTCAAGAATACGATGTCGGGGTGCTTGTCGTATTCCGCTAGCGGGCAAACGCCGTCGAGATCGGCGGACATGAAGGCCAGTCGGTCGAGGGGCTTCGCCCCGCCATACTTCGATACGTGGCTGTTCGCGTCGCAGCCGGAGCCGCCCGTGCCGGCGATGATGAACTTGCCGCGCAGTGAGCCGAGCGAGGGGAACTTGCAAGTGCCGGTCACGGCGGCGCGCAGGTTCGCCGCACCAGGGCAGGCGCTGATGAAGTCCGCCGGCGCGGCGATGTTCTCGCGACCGAGGGCATCGGAGAGGCGCTTATCGAAGTCCGCGGGCATGTGGCCCGTGATCCAGTCGTCCTTGAAGTCGACGTAGAGCGTGACCACCTCGTGGTCCGGCATCGCCTTGTGAAAGGCGGCCAGCGTCGCGAGGCAGTCGTCGAGGAACTTGCAGCTCGAGTGGTCCTGCGTCGGCGCGTCGATGTGATAGACCCACCACTTCCCGGCCGGTGCGTCCGCGCCCTTGCCCTTGTGAATGTCGACCTCGATGCTCCGCACGTTGTCGTAGAGCATCTGATCGAGGAGCGGCTCGTCGCGCTGATACGAGTTGTGGACCGTCTTCAGCGTCACCTCGTTGTACGGGATCGGTGACGGGTCGGTGTTGCCCGGCTCGCCGCTCGTCGTGCCGCTCGAGCTCTCGCCGCTCGTGCCGTTGCCGCCGCTGCTCGAGTTGCCGCCGTCGGGGTCGTGCGTCGCCAGCGGGTCGGGCTTCGCCGCGTCGTCGCTACTTCCGCAGGCGACCGCAATGATGACGAGAACCGCAGAAGCGAGGCCCGGCGACAAGCGCATCCGGCCATCGTATCACCAGGGATGCTTGCCCCAACGCGTGCCTTCGACGAGAGGGAGGAGATCCGCACACTCCGCGCCGACGTCGAGGCGCTTCTCCTCGCCCGGATCCGTCGCGACGTCGTAGCAGCCCCACATGTTCTCTCCCTGATGCGCGATGAGCTTTCGCGTGCCCCGGATCGCGCCCCAGTTGCGGAACGCGCACGCCCAGAGCTCCGAGCAGTTCGAGATGACGAGCGGCGTGTCGGCCTTCGAGCCGCCGCGGAGAAGGGAAGTGCCCGGCACCTCCTTCTTCAACGTCGCGAGCTCGGGCGCGTCCCAGAAGCCGAGCAGGTCCATCATCGTCGGGAACACGTCGAGGTGCGTGAGCGGCGTCGTCTTCAGCGTCTTGAACGTCGCGCGCTCCTCCTCCGTGATGGTCCCGGGAGGCGCATCGAGCCAGAGCGGAATGCGGATCTCGGGGTCGAACACGGTTCCCGTGTGACCCACCGCGCCGTGCTCGCGCATTTGCTCGCCGTGGTCGGAGACGAAGAGGATGACGGTGCGGGGCGACTCCGGGCTCTTCCTCACCGCCTCGAGCAGGCGGCCCGTCGCCTTGTCCTGCATGTGAATGGAGTCCTGGTAGCGGCAGAGGATGTCGTTGTCGCGACCTGGGATGTTCTTGTCGTACTGGTCCGCAAACGGCATGTCCTCCGTGTCGACCTTGTACGGGAAGTGCGTATTCGAGAGATGAACGACCGCGAGCCACGGCTCCTTCAACTTGCCAATATCGCCGATCACATAGTCGACCAGCTTGCCGTCGTCCGCGCCGATCTCGTACGTCGCGTCCTGCTCGATCTGCGTCGCGCTCACGTGGCGCGTCCACGGCTGATTGCCGAGCCAGAGCCCCGAGTTGCCAAAGAGGAGATTCTGCGAAGTGTAATAGGCGCTCTGGACCCCCGCTTTGGCCGCGTACTCCCAGAGAAGCGGCGCCTTGTGGAGATCCTCGCGCGAGCGCGTCGGCATCAGGCCATTCCACATCACGCTGAGCGAGATCGCGGTCGTCGAGTCGAGCGCGCGGAGCTGGCTCAGGCCCATGCGATCGGGCACGGCCTTGTTGGAAAATGGCGTGTATTTGCAGTCCGCGTCGTATTCGATGCAGATGCTCTGCGCGCGCACCGACTCGGTGACGATCATGAGCACGTTGCGCGGTCGCGACGGGTGCGCCGTGAACGCAGGCACCGGCTCCGGCGAGCGCGCGCCCGGATGGACGCGCTCCACCGTCTCGTTGTGCTCCCAGCGGGCGCGAAGGAGCTGGCCCATCGCGCTGACGTACATCACGTCCGGCGGCTGGCCCTGCTCCGCTCCGCGCTCCGGCGAGACGAAGCAGATGACGAGCCCGGCGACGAGCGCGATGTCGAGACACCACCATGCTCGATGCCGCCGCCGCATCGGCGCGAGGCGAATCGCGGTGACCAGGACGGCGATCGCGATCAGGAGGCAAGGCACGAGCGCGCCGAGGAACGCCCAGCGGTCGAACCAGAGCTGCTGGCCGATGCTCGGCAGGAACGTCGTCCCGACGAGCACCGAGCGGTAGTTCATGTACGCGCTGTAGCGGGAGTACGTGTAGAGCTGCCCGCCGACCGCGAGCAGCGCCGCGATGCCGATGAAGACCCGCACGGGCCAGCGGGCCATGCCCCGGACGCGCGTCGCCGCGAGGAAGAGCGCCGTCCAGAGAATGACGCCCAGGACCCCGCTCGCGAAGTAGAAGAACAGGTCGAAGCCGGTGAAGTCCTTCAGGCGGTCGTGGCGCTTCGCGTAGTCGAAGACGACGAGGGAAACCGGCGCCAGCACGATGAGGATGCGCGCCAGCCACCGCCGGTGGCGGACGTTCTTGACGAACGCGGGGACGGATCGCCGCGCGGCCGGCTTTGCCTGGCGGAACGGTCCGTCGTCGTACATCGGGGGCTGCATGGAAAACGCGCGGACGATATAGCATGTCCGGGTGACTCAGACCCCCCGCCTCATCGTCCCGCAGCCCCTCACCCCCAAGGCATACGAGCCCTACGGCAAGGTCCTGATGGCCTCTCCGCGCGGCGAGCCGGGCGCGGTCGCGAATCTCGGCACGGCGCTCCGCTTCGACGACGTCGTTCACTGCCACAACGGTCGCGCTAACACCGCGGAGCTCAAGGTGAAGGTGTTCCGCTCCAATCCGGTCCCCTTCGAGAAGCGGCCGCTGGCGCTCCTCGAGAAGCACCCGCAGTCGACCCAGCTCTTCATCCCGATGAACGCATCGCGTTTCATCGCCCTCGTCGCGCTGGGCGGTGACACGCCGGACCTCTCGACGCTCGCTGCGTTCGTGGCGGAGGGCCCGCAAGGCATCAGCTATGGACCGGGCGTCTGGCACCACCCGATGCTGACCCTCGACTCACAGACGGACTTCGTCGTCTTCGTTCACGAGGACGGCAGTCCCGAGGACTGCGTGGTGGTGGACCGGAACGGCGCCGACTGGCCCATCCTGGATCTCGAAGCGGTTCGCCGCTGACGCGCGGCGACCGCTGGTCAGTACGTCGCGTAGAACGACACCCGCGCGCACGAGACCGTGTTCCACACCACGGTGGGCTCCGGTGTGGTGGCGAGCGTTAGCTTGGTCTCGCCCATCCGGCCGCGAAACGTGACCGCGGAGTACGAGCCGGCGCGCTGCAGATCGTCGGGGATCGACACGCCCGGACGCGGCTTCATGGTCACGGTCAGGTCCTCGAAGGACCCCTCGACCTCGAAGCGAAAGCGTTCGTTGGCGGGATACTGCACGTGCCGCGTCTCGAGCACGAGCTCGGGCTTCGTGGCGATGACGTCGACGCGTCCCATGACGTCGCGATAGCTCTCGCGCGCCTCGACGAGGTGGCTCGGCGAGTAGTTCGTGTCGACGCGCTCCTGGTGGGCGATGCGCGCGCAGGTCGGGCGGCTGCCGTAGTAGTCCTCCGTCGAACAGAACACGGATCGCACATCCATCGTCGAGTCGACGAGCATGGCCTCACCGGAGAGCTCGCGGGCGCGGGCATCGCCGAGCGGCGCGCCAACGTTCGCCTCCGCCGGACCGAGCGCCTCGAGGCAGGCCGCCTTCATCATCGCGTCGTAGCTCCCGCCCAGGTCCGCTTCGGAGGCAGCGGAGTCGTCCGAGGCTGGTGCAGCACAGGCAAAGGCAAGCGCGGGAAGGAGGAGGATAAGGGAGCGCATGCCCTCGGTATGACATGCGCCTACATCAACGCCAGCGAAATCTGAAACGCCAATTCACGCAGGGATCGCATGGTTGCATCCATTCGTATGGTCGTATATATAGAAGGGGTGGTCGCCACCGCGGCAGCTTCGACGACACGCTGGGAGCTCTATCGAGTCCTCGCGGAGCCCGTTCGCCTGAAGCTCCTCGCGCTTGCCGCGGAGGAGGAGCTCGCCATCGGCGAGCTGGCCGAGCTCCTGAACGAGAGCCAACCCAACGTCTCGCGGCACGTGGCGCCCCTCAAGGCGGCGGGGCTCCTTCTCTCGCGCAAGCAAGGCACCCGCGCCCTCGTGCGCATCGCCGAGGCGGCCACCGCCGATGCGGTCGTGGCGGACGCGCTCATGAGCGGCCGCGCGCTCTGCGAAGGAGAGGGCTCGCTCGCGCGCGTCGCCGACGTGCTTCGTGCGCGAGACCAGGTCGCGCGCGAGTTCTTCGCTCAGCAGCGCGACGCCGCCGTCGTGGAGCCGGCCGACGCGTCCACCGCGTACGTCGCCGCGCTGGCGCGTCTGCTCCCGCGTCGCGCGCTCGCGGTCGACGCCGGCACCGGCGATGGCGCGCTCCTCGACGTCCTCGCGCCTGCGTTCGAGAAGGTCATCGCAGTGGACCGCTCCGAGGCGCAGCTCGAGCGCGCCCGTGCCCGGGTGGCGGCGCGCACCTTCACGAACGTCGAGCTCCGGAAATCCGAGCTTGGCATGCTCGACATTCACGACGCGGACGTCGTCTTCGCGTCCCGTCTCCTGCACCATGCGCCGAGGCCCGTCGACCTCGTCAAGCAGCTGGCGCGTGTGGGTCGGGCGGTGGTGATTATCGATTACGCGCGCCATGACGACGAGTCGATGCGCGACGAGGCCGACCTCTGGCTCGGCTTCGAATCGGAGGAGCTGCGCCGCTTCGCTCGTGAAGCGGGGCTCGTTGATATCGACGTGATTCGTTTGCCGGCCGCGTGGTGCGGAAAAGGCAAAGATGCGCATTTGCCCTGGCAAGTGCTGATTGGAAAGAGGAACGAAAAGCCATGAGCAATACGAACTACAAGGTCGCGGACATCAAGCTCGCCGACTGGGGCCGCAAGGAAATCGCGATCGCCGAGAGCGAGATGCCGGGCCTCATGGCGATCCGTAAGGAGTACGGCAAGGAGCAGCCGCTCAAGGGCGCGCGCATCGCCGGCTGCCTCCACATGACCATCCAGACCGCGGTCCTCATCGAGACGCTCACGGCGCTCGGCGCGGAAGTGACCTGGACCTCCTGCAACATCTTCTCGACGCAGGATCAGGCCGCGGCCGCGATCGCGGCCACCGGCGTCCCGGTCTTCGCCTGGAAGGGCGAGACCGAGGCCGAATACGACCAGTGCATCGAGATGCAGCTCAAGGCGTTCAAGGACGGCAAGGGCCCGAACATGATCCTCGATGACGGTGGCGACCTCACCATCATCGCCCACAAGAAGCACCCGGAGCTCTTCGACGGTCCCGACCCGATCCGCGGCATCTCCGAGGAGACCACCACGGGCGTCCACCGCCTCTACGAGATGGCGAAGAAGGGCGAGCTCAAGGTCCCCGCGTTCAACGTCAACGACTCGGTCACCAAGTCGAAGTTCGACAACCTCTATGGTTGCCGCGAGTCGCTCGGCGATGGTCTCAAGCGCGCCACGGGCGTCATGTTCGCCGGCAAGGTCGCGGTCGTCGCGGGCTTCGGCGACGTCGGCAAAGGCTGCGCGGAGGCCCTCCGCGGCCTCGGCGCGCGCGTCATGATCACGGAGATCGACCCCATCTGCGCGCTCCAGGCGGCGATGGAGGGCTACCAGGTCACGACGATGGAGGAGGCCGCCTCCCAGGGTGACATCTTCGTCACCGCTACGGGCTGCGCGGGCATCATCCGCTCCGAGCACATGAAGGAGATGAAGGACCAGGCCATCGTCTGCAACATCGGTCACTTCGACTGCGAGATCGACGTCGCCTGGCTCGAGAAGAACCCGGAGATCAAGGAGATCAACGTCAAGCCGCAGGTCGACCAGTTCATCTTCCCGAACGGCAAGCGCATCACGCTCCTCGCGCGCGGCCGCCTCGTGAACCTCGGCTGCGCGGACGGCCACCCGTCGTTCGTCATGTCGTCCAGCTTCTCAAACCAGACCCTCGCGCAGATCGAGCTCTGGAAGAACCACAAGTCCTACGAGAAGAAGGTCTACACGCTCCCGAAGAAGCTCGACGAGAAGGTCGCCGCGCTCCACCTCGAGAAGCTCGGCGTGAAGCTCTCGAAGCTCACGAAGGAGCAGGCGGACTACCTCGGCGTCAGCGTCGACGGTCCGTTCAAGCCGGAGCACTACCGCTACTGATCGCGAGCGCCTCGGCTCTGATTCGAGCCGGGGCGCCTTGCGACGATGGTTCGGACTCCAGATCCTCGGAGGTGCGGGGCTCGTCCTTCTCGGACTCGGGTCGTGCACCTTCGGCGATCTCTCCGGCTACTCCAGCGGCGGTCCGAGCGGGCCGGGTGCGGGCGACGGGCGGCGTGGACGCGAGCGCGCCGATCGAGGTCGGCACCGGCGATGGGGCCGCGCAACTACAACAGCAGCGAAATCCGAGATGGGCTCCGCGGCGGTGATCGAACGCCCTGGCGGGAAGAGACCCTCCGCAAGCGAGGGGCTCACGTGCTATCCCAGTCGTCGGAATGCGCCTCCGGGGGCTGGTTTTCGAGCGGTTTGCTTCTTTCGAGCGCGCAGAGGTGAACTTCTGCGACGACGCGGGCGCGCCTCTCGACGCCATCGTCTTCGTGGGCGAGAGCGGCGCCGGCAAGACGGCGCTTCTTCGTGGCATCGCGGGCATCCTCACCGAGGCGGCGGGTGGCAAGTCGGAGCTCGGCCCGGAGGACGTGAAGCGCGGCGCAGAGGACGCGCGGTGCCGTCTCGTCCTCGACGACCTCATCGACAACGCGCGCGCCATCGTCACGATCGAGAAGGAGGTCGCGCGCGAGGGCTTCGGCAACCTCCGCGGCGGCCCGACCTTCGACCGCTGGAAGAGCGTCCTCGCCGCTTCGGACGAGCCCCGCGCCGCCTTCGCGGTGGAGACGAACGGCGACGACCCCGTTCCGACCGCGACCGCGACCGCGACCGCGACCGGTCCAGGGACCGCCGACGACGTCGCTGACGACGGCGATCCGCTGATCGAGTGGCTGGCGGCGACGCCGCGCGAGCAGACCGCGCCGGCGCTCGACCGAGCGCTCTGGCCATACCGGTTCTCGCACGTCGACGACGATGGCGCCGCGCACTTCGAGCTCCCCAGCGGCAGCGGCGGCGGTAGCGGCGGCGGCACCTCCCCAGCCACCGAGCTCGGCGAGGCGTTCAACTCGGTGCTCGTGATGACGCTCGAGCTCCTTCGGCTCACGGTCGATCGGGCGGGCGCGGAGCTGGTCTACGTCATCGACGATATCGACGTGCACCTCCACCCGCGCTGGCAGAGCCGCATCCTCGGCGATTTCCGCCGCGCCTTCCCGTCGGTCCAGATCATCGCGACGACTCACTCTCCATACGTCGTGGCCTCGGTCGATCCGAGCCAGGTCTTCCGCATCGTGGATGGCGGCATCGCGCGCGTCACGGAGCGCCTCCAGCGTGGTGCGACGGTGAGCTCGGTGATGGACACCGCGTTCGGCGCGCCGGACCTCCCGGGCCCCCGCTGGACCCACGCCCCGTCGAAGGCGATCCGCGAGGAGGTGAGGGGAGTGGTCGAGCCAGACCTCGGTCGCGGCTCGGTGGTCTACGTCCTTCCCGAGCCCATCCACGTCCGCGACGCCCTCGACGCCTTCGGCGAGCCCGCTGTCCCGAACGCGGAGCCGAGCACGGGCTGGCTCTTCTTCATCGACCGCGAGCCGGGCGTCCCGTGGGGCCATCCGTGCGAGTACGTCTTCCGCGGCCAAGACGGCACCCTGTTCCGCCGCCGCGCGATCTGGCCCCCCGCGAAGCTCGATCGCTTCGTCCCCTTCGCGCGCGGCTAGCGTCGAGCTCGCTCGAGGACGACGTACCGATAGCGCGTCGTATCGCTGTCGAGAAGACCGCGAAACTCGAAGGGCCGATCGTAGACGACCTGCCAGTCCGAAAGGTCCACACCATGAAAGCGTCCTGTCGACGTAACAGGAACGTACTGCGCCACGTAGTCAATGTTGCGGGCGTCGAGGTACTCCCGAACGCGCCCCCGATCGCGATAGGCGACCTTGTACTCCCACGAGCTCGCTAGCCCATCGAGGTTCGAGAAACGGCGTCCGGAGTAGTAAGCGGCGATGCCGCAATCCCATCCGGCGACGGCTCCGTCCCGTGGCGTGTTCTGGGAGAGCCAGAGCCCCACTGCTTTCGCCTCGGCGTAGGTTGAATAGCTCGATTCTCGAAAGCGCAAGAGCCAGCTCGCTATGGCGGCGATGGTGACGCCGGCTCCCGCGATTGCCCGCGCACGTGGCCGCGATTCCAGCGCACGGAGCGCGACGAGAACGAAGAGCACCGCATGCGGTACCAGGTACCAGATCTCCGGGACCACGCGGTGTCGCAGGACCACGTCGCTAACGAGCTGAACCCCAATCCAGCTCGAAAGCGGCACCGCCCACACCGGCCAGCTGGGACGATCGAGCACGGACGCGGTCAGGCCCAGGCCAACGATGGCTGCGAGCGCGAAGGGGCTTCCGTACTTGATTGCACCGCTGATCGGGAACGGGTGTCCAAAGCGCGTCCAGAGGAAAGCGGTGTACGCAACGACGGGCGCGACGAGGATGGCCCCCAGGAACGAAAATCGTCGAAGGCTCACCTCCTCCCGCCGCGCAGCGACGACCAGCAGGACGGCGGCGCCTGCAAAGGCGCTCAGCCGGGACAGTGTCAGCAGGCTACCCGCAAATGCTATGGTCCCAAGTCTCGAGCCCCGAGGCGACTCGGCGAGCGAAATCGCCCAGCTGAGGAGGAGGAGCTCGAGTGCCGACTCGAGCCCATTGATGAAGATCTTGCCGAAGCCGAAGACGAGCCCACAGAGCGAGAAGACAAGCGCTCGCCTTGGGCCCAGCAAGCGCAGCGAGGCCCCGACCAGGAGCACCTGCAGGCTCAGGATCAGTCGGACGGCGGCGTCTGGAGCGCTCCCCATCAGTCGCCCGAATGGAGTGATGGCGAAGAGCCACAACGGGTGGAATCCGGAGGTCGGCTCCGCACCGTCGAACGTGAGGGCATGGTCCGACGAGAGGTGACGAGCGATTCCGAAGTAGTAGAAGGCATCGTCGGTGGTGATGGCAATTGGCGCGATTGGCCATAGCCAGATCACGGCGAGCCAAGCCAAGCCTGCTACACCGCCAATCGTCCCAACGTGCTTCCAGGCCATCTTCGTACCGAGCAAACGAAGTCAGGTGGCGAAGAAGCGGCACAGCTGCGCGATCGTCGTGGCCGGCAACGGTAGCTCCGAGAGCGCGGCGATGTGGGCCCGTGAGTCATACGCAACCGTCTCGAAGGTGGCCTCGGCGACCTCGGACGAAAGGATCAGTCGAAGGAGGATGGCTCTGCCACTCTTGTCGCGAGGCTGACCTATCGCGCCGGCGTTGATGACGATGGGAGTGGTTCGCGTGCCGTGGAGCGAGACGTCGAATTCGGGCACGACCAGCCGTTCACGGTACCAGCGGGGCCGATGAGTATGCCCATACACTCCCACATCCATCCCCCGACCTGCGAGCGCCGTTGCTGCGTCGATATGGTCTTGGTCGCTATTGAGGTATCGCCAGTCTTCGGCCCCAAACGGGTTTCCGTGTCCCGCGACCGCCCTGTCGTCGAGCTGGACAGCGGACGACCACTTCAGGTCGGCGAGAGAGGTGGTTCGCGGATCTTCGAGAGTGAGGTCGATGCTCGCCTGGAGCCACGCCGGGAGTGTCTCGTAGTAAGCGCGGTTTCCCGCTGCGAGGTCGAAGTACATTCGATCGTGATTGCCAATGATGAGCTCGGCGTCATGCTTCGTCTGAGCCTCCGCCACGAGATCAATGACTTCAGTGACGTCGTGCCCATAGGTGAGGAGGTCGCCGACGAACACCATTCGGTCGCATCCACGTGTCTTTGCCTGTGTGAGCGCGGCCTTCAATGCGCGGCCGTTGCCGTGCACGTCCCCGAAGACCGCAATCGTTTGCGTCACGACGCCTTCGCGGAACGATGCCAGTCGACGTAACGCTCGAGCGCCTCGTCGACGGAGAGCGGACGATAGCCGAGCTCGTCGCGCGCCCGCGTGATGTCGAGGGGAGAGAAACCTAGCGGTGGAGCTCCCTCCCCGGCTGGCTCCACGCGGAGCAGGGCGGGCTCCGCGCCCGTGAGCCTCGCGATGGCGGTCGCAATCTCGAGCGCGCTCGCGGTCGCTCCGGATCCAATGTTGAATACGCCACGAACGTCGCGCTGAATCGCCTCCGCTGCTGCGCCAGCGACGTCCTCCACGTACACGAGGTCGGACCGAAAGCGTCCTCCATCCTTCAGCGTCACCTCCTTGCCGAGGAGAAGACTGTCGGTGAAGGTTGGGATCATCCCGCGCCTGAGGCCTGCACCATAGACGGAGGCGACACGTAGCGAGACCGTCGCGAGCGAGCTAGTGCGGCCGTAGTGCTCGGTCCAGACCTCTCCAGTCAGTTTGCTCATCATGTAATAAGGAGCGTGCGTGACTGGGTAGGTTGGTGCGGTCTCCGCGACCGGCGTCGAGCTCTGTAAGTAGACGTTGCTCGAAAGGAATACGAACCTCTTCACCTTGCCGCGCTGCGAAGCCCGCAGGAGCTCGAGGGTCGCGAGCGCGTTCAGCTCGAGGCACAGCCGCGCCTCATCAGCATCGGAGTAATTCTTCGGCAAGTACGCGGCGGCATGGATGACGCCTTCGCATCCATCGACCGCCTCGTCGAAGGACGTCGCGGAGCTCAAGTCGAATGGCCTCGTCTCGTCCGCCCCGTCGACGGCCCCCGAGCGGCTGAGCGCGATCGCGTGATGCCCGCCAGTCTTCAGTAAACGGACCAGGTGCCTGCCGATGAAGCCGGTCGCTCCGGTGACGGCGACTTTCACGACACCATCCCATCGCTCGGGACGATGGTTTCTTCGAGATGGCGGAGGATCGTCATCGGCTGGACCTTCGGCTGCACGATCTTCTCTCCCATGAGAACGTGGCGCAGGGTCATTTCCACCTCGTTGAATCCTGCGCGCATCCGCAGGGGGGTCGTTCCACTGAAGCGACCGTTGATCTCGAAGACCTTCACCGCCCCGGTCCCGTCCAGACGAAACTGGAAGTTTGCGGGTCCATACGAACCAAGCGCCTCCGCGAGCTTCCGAACGGTCGCGTTCAGGGCAGGGAAGTCTTCCACGTAGGCGCGGTACGTGTTGCCGTCGCGCAGGTCTCGCCGCATCACGATCGAGGCATCGCACTTGCCGTCGAACGTGAGAGTCCCTGCCGTGTACTCGGCACCTTCGTCTGCGACGCACTCCTGTATGACGACGTTCGTCCCCTCGGCGACGGCTCGCGCCAGCTCGGCCGCGTTGTTGACCTTCGAGACACCGACCGAGCGGGCGCCGACACGTGGTTTCACGATGAGAGGAAAGCCAACGCGCTCGACCAGCGCATCCTCTTCGCCGGCGAGACAAGAGTCAGGTGCGGGAAATCCGTGCCGGCGCAGGAACTCGAACGTCAGGTACTTATCGTCCGCGATCCGAACGACCTCCGAGCTGCTGACGATCACCTTCGTGCCAAAGCGGCGCTCCCATTCGGCGCGATGCTCGGCAAAGACGAGCAGCTCGACATCCGTGCCGGGAATGACCGCATCGGGCCTCGCACGCTCGAGCAAGGCCTCGAAGCGAGCCACGTACTCGGGATCTTTCGCGAGCGGTACGAGGTGCCGTTCCTTCACCCAGTAGAGGCCGGCGGAGAGCGGACTCGGGTCCGCAGCCGCCACTTCGACCTGGAGCGACGAGGCCAGCAACGAGCGAATCACGCCCTGACCGAGCAGGGCACCACCACCGGTGACGAGGACCTTCACCGGTCAATCATCGCATGATCCGTCGCTCGCGGACATTCAAGCGCGGGCGTCCTTCTGCGCCGCACCCGCGAGATCCTTCGCCCACACGCGCAGGCGATCCTCGTCCGGTCCCTCGAGCATGATGCGGAGCTTGGGCTCCGTCCCGCTCCAGCGGATGAGGACGCGGCCCTCGTCGCCGAGCGCCTTCGTCACCTTCGCGGTTCCCGCCGAGAGCAGCTTCATCTCCTCGAGGGGCTTTCGTGCGGGGAGGGTCACGTTCTCGAGCACCTGAGGCACCCGCTCCATCGCTTCCTTTGCGAGCTCGGAGAGCGGCCGTCCCGTGCGCACCATGATCGCGAGCACCTGCAGCGCGGCGACGACGCCGTCGCCCGTCGACGCGTGCTCGAGGAAGATCAGATGCCCCGACTGCTCGCCGCCGAGGTTGTATCCGTTCTTGCGCATCGCCTCGACGACGTAGCGGTCGCCCACCTGCGTGCGAACGAGCTTTCCGCCCCGCTCGAGCATCGCGCGCTCGAGCCCGAGGTTCGACATCACGGTCGCCACGAGCGTCTTCTTGCCGAGCTCGCCGTCGCTGAGCATGCGCGCGGCGCACATGGCCATGACGACGTCACCGTCGACGATCTGCCCCTTCTCGTCGATCACGATCAGCCGGTCGGCGTCGCCGTCGAGCGCGATACCGATCTGCGCGCCCTGCTTCACGACCTCGGCGCGCACCTTGTCGGGGTGCAGCGCCCCCGCGTCCTTGTTGATGTTCACGCCGTTCGGCTTGACGCCGATCGACGTCACCGTCGCGCCGAGCTCGGAGAAGACCAGCGGAGCCACCTTGTATGCCGCGCCGTGGGCCGCATCCACGACGATCCGGACGCCGTCCAGCGTGAGCCCGCGCGGGAAGGTCGCCTTCGCGAAGACGACGTAGCGCCCGCCGGCGTCGTCGAGGCGCGACGCCTTGCCGATCCCCGGTCCCGTCGGTCGCACGCCGAGGAGGGCGTCGTTCGCCATGAGCTGCTCGATCTCCATCTCGTGCTCGTCGGCGAGCTTGAAGCCGTCGGCCCCGAAGATCTTGATGCCGTTGTCCTGATACGGGTTGTGGCTCGCGCTGATCACGATCCCGGCATCCGCGCGCATGCTGACCGTCAGCTGCGCGACGGCGGGCGTCGGAATGGGGCCGCAGAGGATGACGCGCGCGCCCATCGAGCAGATGCCGGCCGCGATCGCCTGCTCGATCATGTACCCGGAGAGCCGCGTGTCCTTGCCGATGAGCACGCGCGGCACGTGAGCGTTGGGCGTCGAGCGCTGCGCGACGTGGGCCACGGCCTTGCCGAGGTTGAGCGCGAGCTCGGGGGTGATCGGATACTCGTTCGCCGTCCCGCGAATGCCGTCGGTGCCGAAGAGCTGACGGGTCTTTGCGATGTCGCCGCTCTTCGCGGTCTTCTTTTTGGCTGCCACGTTCAATCCCTGAAGTTCACGAACGAGAGCTCGAGGTCGAGGTCCATCCCTCGCACGAGCGCGATCGCTTTCTGAAGGTCGTCTCGGTTCTTTCCGGTCACGCGCACCTGCGCGTCCTGGATCGACGACGTCACTTTGATCTTGGATTCCTTGATCCCGGCGATGATCTTGCGCGCGGGCTCGGCGTCGATGCCTTCTTTCACCTTCGCGAGGATGGACGCCCCGCCCTTCGAGGTCTTCTTCGGATCCTGTACGTCGAGGAACTTCATGCTCACCTTCCGCTTGATGAGCTTCTCCTGCACCACGATGAGCCCCGCCTCTGCGCGGTCCTCGCTGCTCGACGTGATGGTGATGCCCTCGGCGCTCTTCTCCACCGACGTGCCGGTGTCCTTGAAGTCGAATCGCTGCGCGATCTCCTTCTTCGCCTGAGCGAGGGCGTTGTCGACCTCGTGCCAGGGCACCTTCGAGACGATGTCGAAGCTCGGCATGAAAGCGCTCGCAGGATACCAGAACTACCCGCGCGCCAACCGCAGCAGTGCGTCCCCTTCGAGCCGCACCGGCAACCATTCGCGCGTGACCTCCGCGCCGAGGCGCTCGTAGAAATCGATCGATGGCTGGTTCCAGTCGAGCACCTGCCAGACGAAGCGCGCACACTCTTCTGCCACCGCGATCCGGGCCAGCTCGCGCATCAGCGCGATCCCCGCGCCATGCCCGCGCGCCTCGGGCCGGACGAAGAGGTCCTCGAGGTAGAGGCATCGCCGGCCGCGCCATGTCGAGTAGCTGAAGAAATACAGGGCAAAACCCACCGCCCGTCCGTCGCGCTCGGCGATCAACGTCCGGAACGCGGGGGTGGGGCCAAAGCCGTCGCGGAGGAAGTCGGCCTCGGTCGCCACGGCCGCCGACGGCTCCCGCTCGTACTCGGCCAAGGCGCGGACGAGCTCGACGATCGTGGACGCATCTTCGGAGCGTGCGGCGCGGATGGCGATCGACATGAAAGGCTGCTAATTAGCGCCTAACGTGAGCGATTGGCCCGACAAAAAGCCTGGCGGTCTGGATGCGAGTGAGAAGACCAGCTTCGCGAAAGGCGTCTTCCGCAAGTGCGATGGCTGCGGCGAGACGATGGCGGCGGAGGCCTTCGAGAAGAACTTCGAGGTGTGCCCGCACTGCGGTCAGCATCACAAGCTCACGGCCGCCCGCTGGCGCGACCTCCTCCTCGACGACGGCAAGCTCGAGGAGTGGGACGCCGGCCTCTCCGCCGCGGACCCGCTCAGCTTCAGCGACGGCAAGAGCTACCCGGACCGCGTCGCGTCCGCGCAGAAGAACACGAAGGCGAAGGACGCGATCGAGATCGGCGCCGCCAAGATCCTCGGCATCCCGGTCGCCTACGGCGCCTTCGTCTTCCAGTTCATGGGCGGCTCGATGGGCTCGGTCGTCGGCGAGAAGATCGCACGTCTCTTCGAGCGTGGCGCCGAGCGCCGCCTCCCGGTCGTGCTCCTCCAGGCAAGCGGCGGCGCCCGCATGCAGGAGGGCATCCTCTCCCTCATGCAGATGGCCAAGACGGTCGCCGCGCGCGAGCGCCTGCGCGACGCCGCCATCCCGTTCGTCAGCGTCCTCCTCGGCCCTACCACGGGCGGCGTGGCGGCGAGCTTCTCGTTCCTCGGCGACGTGAACATCGCCGAGCCGAACGCCCTCATCGGTTTCGCGGGCCCGCGCGTCATCGAGACCACCATCCGCCAGAAGCTCCCCGAGGGCTTCCAGAGCAGCGAGTTCCTCCTCGAGCACGGCATGGTCGATCGCATCATCGCGCGCGCCGAGATGCGAAAGGAGCTCGCGACGCTCGTGAAGCACCTCACGCGCGACACGCGCGCCGCCATCGCGTGAAGTCCCAGCTCGAGACGCTCTATGCGCGCGTGCCCCTCGGCATGCGCCTCGGCCTCGACGCGATGCGCGCCGCCTGCAAGCGCTTCGGCCATCCGGAGGCGGCGTTCCCGAGCGTGCACGTCGCCGGCACGAACGGCAAAGGCTCGGTCTGCGCGATGGTCGAGTCGATCGCGCGCGCCTCGGGCCTCAAGACGGGGATGTACACGAGCCCGCATCTCGTGCGCTTCGCCGAGCGCATCCGCATCGACGGCGAGCCCCTGAGCGACGAGGCCCTGGCGCCTCTCCTCGACCAGGCGCTCACGGCCGACCTCTCGTTCTTCGAGACCGCCACGCTCGCCGCCTTCCTCGCGTTCCGCGAGCACGCGGTCGACCTCGCGATCATCGAGGTCGGCATCGGCGGCCGCCTCGACGCCACGAACGTCCTCCCCGCCGAGACGGTCCGCTGCAGCGCGATCACCAAGATCGCCTACGACCACATGGACAAGCTCGGCCACACGCTCGCGCAGATCGCACGCGAGAAGGCGGGCATCGCACGCAAGGACGTCCCCCTCGTGCATGGTGAGCTCCCGGTCGATGCCTTCATGGCGATCCGGAGCGAGTGCGCGAGAGCCGGCGCTCCACGCGTCGAGGCTAGCGACTACGAGGGGCACGTCGGTCTCCTCGGTCCGCACCAGCACTACAACGCGGGGATCGCGGCGCGGATCGCTAGACGAATCGACCTCTCGCAGGGCGCTACCGAGCGCGGGCTCGCGACCGTGGTGTGGCCATGCCGTTTCGAGCGAATCGTAACCGCAGATGGCGAATACATCCTCGACGGTGCGCACAATCCCGACGGCGTCGTCGCCCTTACGAAGGCCCTCGAGGGTGTGAAGGTCGGAGCCCTCGTCTTCGGGGCGCTTGCCGACAAGCCGTGGCGTTCGATGCTGGAGCTCGCGGCGACCATCCCAGCGCCGCGGTATTATGTCGAACCCGAGGGCCGGTCGCCAGCTCCAGCAGAGGCCCTCGCCGCCATTCGCCCGGGAACGGCCATGCCCTCGCTCGCGGCTGCCCTTGCACGTGCGCGCGTGCAGGCGCAGGCGTGTGCGGTCGTGATCTGCGGGTCGCTGTATCTCGTGGGCGCCGCGCGCGCCGAACTGTTTAGACTACCTCGAGATCCCACTGTCGCGCTTTGACTCGTTTCGACCGAACTCTGAGCACGGTCGGTCGGATTAATCCAGGCGGTGAGACAACGTTCGCAGCCGATTTCCTCGCGAGGAGGAAAGCGTCACCCGACGGCTCGTCAGACTTGCCTCTCCACCGCGGTGGATCCAGGATGGCGCTGGGTCAGAGGACCTGCTTTTGAGCCGAATCTACCTTTCTGTTCCGCATCTGGGTGCGCTCGAGGAGGCGTTCGTCCACGAGGCGTTCGCGACGAACTGGATCTCGACGGTGGGGCCGAATCTCACTGCCTTCGAGGCCGCGTGTTCCAACCTTCTTGGGGGGCTGTCGTGTGTCGCGCTCTCGTCCGGCACCGCCGCCATTCATCTTGGACTGAAGCTGCTCGGCGTCGAGCGTGGCGACGAGGTCTTCTGCTCAACGCTCACATTTTCGGGCTCGGCGAACCCTATCGTTTATGAGGGCGCAAGGCCGGTCTTCATCGATAGCGAGCGCCGGTCCTGGAACATCGATCCCGAGGTCCTCGCCGAGGCGCTCGAGGACCGTGCCAAGCACGGGAAGCTGCCGAGGGCCGTCATCGTCGTGCACCTTTACGGGCAGAGCGCCGATCTCGATTCCATCGAGCGAGTCTGCTCGAAGTACGGCGTACCGATCCTCGAAGATGCGGCGGAGGCGCTCGGAACGACCTACCACGACCGGCAGGTCGGCACCCGCGGTCCTGTGAACGTCTTTTCGTTCAACGGGAATAAGATCATCACCACTTCTGGTGGCGGCCTCCTGGCGACGCCCAATCGCGACTGGGCCGAGAAAGTTCGGTTCTGGTCGACGCAAGCTCGCGAGCCGGTCGCGCACTACGAGCACAAGGAGCTCGGCTTCAACTATCGCCTGAGCAACGTGCTCGCTGGGATCGGTCGCGGTCAGCTTGCCGTGCTCGAAGAGCGCGTCGCCGCCCGCCAGGCGATTGCGTCTCGCTATCAAGAGGCCTTCGCCGATATCGACGGCCTCGAACTGATGCCGCAGGCGCCCTGGGGTAGACACACCAATTGGCTGAGCGTTTTCCTCGTGGACCCCAAGCGCGTCGCGGTCACGCGTGATGAGTTGCTCGAAACGCTAGCGGCCGCAGATATCGAAGGGCGTCCCGTGTGGAAGCCCATGCATCTCCAGCCGTTCTTTGCTTCGTGCGATCACTTCGGTGGCTCGGTCGCGACGGAGCTCTTCGAGCGGGGACTTTGCCTACCAAGCTCCAGTAGCATGACGCCCGCGACGCAGCAGCGCGTTATTGACGTCATCCGGGCGAAGGTACGGGGCTAGTTCTCGGATGTGCGGCATTGTTGGCCTTTCGACTGAGGCGCTCACCGAGGCGGACGCCCGCGCACATGTCGAACGAATGGCCGCGAGGATCATCCACCGCGGTCCGGATGGGGGCGGTGTCACGAGCCATCCCGAGGCGACCATTGGGATGCAGCGTCTTGCCATCGTCGATCTAGCGCGCGGCAATCAGCCCATGTTCACCGACGACCGAGCGATCGCGCTGGTTTATAACGGCGAAATCTACAACGCCCCGACGCTTCGTGCGGCGCTCACCGCAAAGGGGGTCCGGTTCGACACCCGCAGTGACACAGAGGTGCTCCTGCGTCTCTACGAGCACGATCCCGAACATGTCGAACAGCATCTGGCCGGGATGTGGGCGTTTGCAATTCACGACCGTCGGAGACGGAAGCTCGTCCTCAGCCGTGATCGCTTCGGCATCAAGCCGCTCTTCCTCGTCGAGCGAAACGGTACCATCGCCTTTGCGTCCGAGCTGCGCGCGTTTGAACGCTCGTTTGCCCCGCTTGCAGACTCCTTCACGGTCGACCGATCTGCCGCGCATGCGATGCTTGCTTGGGGATACGTGCCTGCGAACGAGACCATCTTCAGCGGCGTCGAACGTGTTCCGCCTGCGCATCGCGTGACCTTCGATTTGCGGACGAGAGAACGCACGAGTCGTGCCTTCTGGCAGGTTCGTCCATCTCCAGTGGCCGCTCGTGTGCGTTCGCTCGACGAGGCCTGTTCGCTGGTTGAGGACGTCCTCACGAACAGCGTGAAGGAACACCTTGAGAGTGACGTGCCGATCGCGTCGTTCCTCAGCGGTGGTATCGACTCGTCCCTCGTGACCGCCTACGCGGCGGAGCGCGGGAGCGTGACCGCCTACAACGTTGGATTCCGTGAGCGGCGATTTGACGAGTCAGCCTTCGCGCGTGCGACGGCCGAAAGGCTACGCATTCCCATCCATATTGCACTTCTGGACGAAGCGTTCGCTCGCAACCACCTGGGCGAGGTGCTAGCCGCCTACGATGAGCCCTTTGGTGACAGCTCGAGTCTCGCCACGTATCTGCTCTCCAAACAGGTCGCGACGAAGTACAAGGTCGCCCTCGCCGGCGACGGCGGTGATGAAGTCTTTGCAGGGTACCGGAAGTATCACATCGTTCCGATACGGCGGTTTCTGAGCCGCACGCCACTTACTCGCGCGGCGATCGGGGAATTGCTCGGACTGTTGCCGCGGCGGCTGGATCGGACAGGGGCAATCTCCGACTTCCTACGCGTCGCAGGCAAAGTTGGGCGCGGGCTATCGGCGAGTGATGCGTCGGCGTATGTCGCCCTCACACAGCTGGGCACTCTTGCCGAAACCTCGACTCTCATCAGCGGGCCTACGGATGCGGATCGTTTCGTGCGCGTTGCCATCGAGCACTTCGACCGAGCGGTTGGAACGCCGCTGCAGCGCTCTATGGCGTCCGACCTCTGGAATCCACTGCCGAACGATATGCTCACGAAGGTCGACCGTGCGAGCATGGCGTGCAGCCTGGAAGTTCGCGTACCTTTTCTCGATCATCGGGTGGTCGAGGTCGGGGCGGGACTGCCTGAACGCTTCGCGCTGGACCGACGTGGCAAACGCGTTCTGCGTACGCTCCACGAGCGGCGCTTTGGTCGTCCACTCGCTCGGCGACGGAAACAGGGGTTTGGCGTTCCTGTCGAAGCCTGGCTCCGAACGAGTCTCGCTCCCGCGTGCCACGAGTTGTTCAATCGTGGGCGGCTCGCACGCTTTGGCGTTCTCTCTCCAGACGCACTCTCGGACGGAGCCCACCGCCTTCTGCTCGAGCGTTCACCTATTCTCGTCTGGCATGCATTCACGCTCGCTGCGTGGTGCGAAGCGACGCTTGGTGATGGGCCGTCTGCAATGCGCGAGATCGTGAAGTAGGACTCTGACGCCACAACACCGCACGAGGTCAGTTCTTCCGTTCTTCCTACGCTAGGTCAGGACGAAGGTGGAGATTGACACCTCGTCCTTGCCCTCGCACAGTCCGCGGCATGGGCATGAACTACACGGCGCTGCGGTTTCTTATGCTCGCGCGGAAAGATCACGGAGTGCGATTCGAGTCACTGCTCACACTCGGACGGCAGACGCTGTACCTTCAACCGTCGGAGCGGCGAGCGCTTGCCGCCGAGTTCGGGGCGATGCCTGATCCACAGGGTGGGGGCGAGGATGCCTACGCGGATGGTGTGTTTCGTGGCGCGCTCGGGGCGACAACCCTCGACTCGCTAGATGTCTCCGACTACGAGGGCGCAACGAGAGTTCATGACATGAACCTCCCGAGCCCCGTGGCATGGGACGAGTGCGCGGATACGGTACTTGATGGTGGGGCACTCGAACATGTCTTCAACTTTCCAACCGCGCTCGCTAGCTGCATGCGAATGGTGCGAACAGGCGGACACCTTGCGCTCGTCACGGTGGCTAACAACAATTGTGGGCACGGGTTCTATCAGTTCTCGCCGGAGCTCTTCTTTCGAGCGTTGTCGCCTCAGTATGGTTTTGAAACGATCCGAGTGATAGCGGTGCCCCACCTCTACCCTGGTAGCGAGCTAGGGGGCATCGGGCGATGGTATGACGTTCGAGACCCTGCGGACCTCGGCGAGCGGGTCGTGATCATGAACGGCCGAGGTGTTTCTCTCCTCGTTCTTGCGCGAAAAAGCCGGCACCTTGTTCCATTTTCGCCAGCGCCGCAGCAGAGCGACTACACGGTTTTGTGGAAGATGGCGGGCACGGCGGGGATTCTGGGCACCGAGCGAACGGCTTCCGCTCGCTTGCGGACTACGATAGCTGACAGTCTGCCAGTCTCATGGCTCAACGCTGTACGGGGGGTACGACAGCGGGCGGCGAGTTCCCTCTTCAACAGGAAGCACTTCCGACCGTTGCCAAGGTGACGCAGTGTCCCTTCGCCGAAACATCCTGGCAAATTACGTAGGTCAGGCGTACCTCACGTCCGCCAACATCCTGATCGTACCCATCTACTTGCGTTACATGGGTGCGGAGGCCTACGGACTCATCGGCTTCTTCGCGCTCATCCAGACCTGGTTCCAGCTGCTCGACTTGGGGGTGAGTCACACATTGTCCCGCGAAGTCGCTCGTTACCGTGGTGGGGCAACGACGGCGGGTGAGTTGCGCCGCTTGATGCAAACGCTCGAGGTGATCTTCGCGGTCGTGGGGCTTGT
Organism: Labilithrix sp.; assembly: GCA_046351255.1. GTDB lineage: Bacteria > Myxococcota_A > Polyangia > Polyangiales > Polyangiaceae > Labilithrix. The sequence goes on along the minus strand of JAXLYU010000011.1, from coordinate 138,969 downwards.
GGGGGCGCTTGGCGTGGCCATGTTGGCGCAAACAATCGCGCACCGGTGGCTGAGGGTTGAGCATCTGCCGCTTCCGCTCGTAACGTGGGCCCTGCGCGTGACGGGGGCCACGGTCGCAGTACGGTGGGTGTCCGGAATCTACAGGAGCGTGCTTACGGGGTTCGAGGAGCAAGTTTGGCTGAACGGGCTCAATATTCTCGCGGGTACAGCTCGAACATTTCTCACTATGGCTCTCTTCAGTCTCGTCGGGACGGACGTCCTAGCGTTCGCAACTTACCAGTTTATGGTATCAGTAGTCGAACTCGTTGCGCTCGTGACCCGCACACGCCGAGCTCTACCCACTTCGACGGAGCGAAGCCCGTGGTCCTTCGAGCCACTACGTGGTGTGTTGAAGTTCAGTTTGAGCGTCGCTTTCGCAGGGGCGGTCTGGGTTACGGTGGGTCAGAGCGACAAGCTGGTCCTGTCGAAGGTGCTCTCCCTGAAGGAGTTTGGGACATTCACCCTCGGCGTCCTCGGGGCCAGTGCCATAAGTGTGGTCAGCGGGCCAGTAAGTCAGGCACTCCTGCCGCGGCTCGCGCGGCTTGCAGCCGAAGGCGACGAGTCCAAGTTCCTCGAGCTCTACCGCTCCTCGACGCAGTGGGTTTGTGTGCTTATCGCTCCCATAAGCGCCGTGCTGGTCGTGTATGCGGAGCCGCTCCTCCTCGCCTGGACCTCGCGAACGGAGCAGGCGCACGCCGCGGCGCCCGTGCTTCGCCTGTACTCCTTGGGGAATGGTTTTATCGCAATTGCGGCATTTCAGTACTATTTGCAATACGCGCGAGGTAACCTGCGTCTTCACGTTGCCGGGAATATCGGGTTTGTGATAGCACTTCTGCCGCTACTCGTATGGTCTGCGAAGAGGTTCGGCGCCTTGGGCGCCGGTGCCGTTTGGGTCGCCCAGAGCGTGCTCTACCTCCTTGTTTGGACTTGGGTCGTGCACCGCCGTTTCGCTCCAGAACTGCGGTGGCGGTGGCTCTTTTTCGACGTTGCTCCTACGTTTGGTGGCGTGTGGGCTGCCGCTGCAGCCCTTCATGCGGCCGGAATCGATGTTGGGACCAGCCGTCCCCGCATCATCGCCACGGTCGCAGCCTTGGCAGTCTTGCTCCTTCTCGTGGCGCTCCTCTCGACGCGTGACGCGCGCATGGCGGTTCGTCGTCGTCTCATGGCCAGCTGACGAGCTCTCAGGTGCGCGCTTTGAGGCGGGCCCACTCAAGCGTCTCGGCGACGAAGCTGGCCTCGTGGCGAATATCGCAGTGCTGCAGCACATACTCTCGGGACGCGATGCCAATTGCGTTCCGAAGCGCGATGGACGCGTCGAGCTTTGCAAGCCAAGATGCGACCTCCGCTGGCGTTCTGGCCTGACATATCGGCGATTCCTGATTCGTGACGCCGAAGATGATCTCGGGCCGCCCATTGCCGATGACAGGACGTCCTATGAGCATAGGGTAGAGACCGCCCGTAAATACGTGTTGCCCGAACTGCTCGGTCACAACATCGGCCGTTCGGTATTCTTCGATCACTTCCGCGAAGGACATCTCCGACAGCCATGTCACGAGGTGCGCGATTCCACACTCCTGAACGAGACGCTTGGTCTCGGCGACGTCGACACCTTTCTCGACGAATCGTACATCGAGCGGGCGCCCGGTCTGGGCGACGAAGAGGGCGATGCCACGGACGAGAACATCATTTCGCTTGTTCTCCTCGATCGCGTATCCTGGCGGTAGCGGCTCCTTCCACAGAAAGCGGGTCAGGTTGAAGAGTCGCATCACGGCGCGGTTCGGGGCCGGTGCGAATGCCAATCCTTCCGTCACGACGTGCCAGTGAGCGAAGCGCGCGACTCGGTCATCTATCAGCCCATCGAGCAACTGGTCGCCCGCTGGCACTAGTCCACGCGGGAAGTAGGCGACCCCCGCAGCACGCCGAATGCCCGCACGGTGGCGCGAGACGATGGCATTGCTCACTCGTGCGACGAGCCGTCTCGGTGCCCGTGACAGTCGCGGGTGCCGCTGGAGTGCGGTACACACCGCCTCCTCACTGGCGAGCACATCGAGGTCGGATCCCGAAAAGAGATGGTAGCTGGGTATCCACTTCGGAAATGGGGCCACGACGCCATGCGCGAGTCCATTGACGACTACCGCATCACAGCCGAGGAGCTCGGCCACGACGCGAGGGGAGAAGACTTCGGGCAGCAGTTGTTTGAGAGTGCTTAACGGACCTGAGACGTCGCGAATCCATGACGGGTAGGGGAACGAAATACCTACCGAGTGGCACTCGGGGCGATGAAGTCGCTCAGACGGCCGCTGGTCAACGAAGAACAGGACGTCATGTCCGAGCGCGCGTAGCGCGCGCGCGATCAGAAAGGGGTAGTTGTTGGTGTTGCCGAGGAAGCCGATCTTCACAATTTAGCTTGGGACACAGAGGTGTGGATGGCACGGGCTACACGAGGTCGTATTCCGTCAGTAGCTCTCGCGTCCGGTCCAAGGAATTGAACATCAGAACGTCCAGAATGGAGAGTCCCGGAACGAACGTGGGTGAGAGTTGGGCGTAAGGGACGAAGCGCATTCGTAGAAAATCGATCGCGATGCCGCGCTCTATGAACGCGGCGCGCTCATAGAGCTCGAGTCCACCGATGGGATTGATGTATCCGGTGGCGCCGAGCACGCGGGCGATCTCGAGGACTCGGTCTTGTCCTTTGAGCGTGTCGTTCTTTGCTAACTCGGAGGAGAGAAGCCACCGACGTTCAATGCCGAGCCGCTTGCAAACGAGCGCAAGCGAGCGTGTGGCGACTCGAGAGACGCCGATGTCCTCGGAGGCGAATACCTCGTCCACAATATCCATTGTGCTCGAGAAGTGCGGTGCCTTCCTGTAAGCGGCCTCGAGCACGCGACGCAACTTCGCGACCTCGGCTCGATGCTGAGAGGAAAAGGTGCGCTCGTTGATGAGAGCGGATGACGGCGCGCTTGCGACGCTCAGCGTGAACAGGTGGTCGCGCCCGTTCATTCCGATGCGGTTACGGTTGATCCAACCGCCCTTGATGTATTGCACGTCGTCGTGCACCACGAACGTATCGCATGCGGAAATGAGCTGAAAGTAGCCCAAGTAGGGGAACAAGTACGGCTGCATGAGCGCGAGCTTCATGTCCGGCTACTCGCAGAGGAGGAAGATCGTCGAGCAGAGATCCGGATACTGCTGACCCAACTGGTAGCAGCCTTCGAGATAGTCGTCGGAGATGATGTCAGTCGCAAGCAAGCGATCCCACTGAAAGTTAGCGAGGGCCTTGAAGAAGATCCCAGTGCGATGGATGACACGGAGGCCTGCCGCTCGCGCGTCGCGCTCGAGTGTATCGAGGGTGTACGTTATATGATGACCATGCTCGCGCTCTGCAGGCGTTACGGCGGCGTTGTGCGAGATGAGACCCATCTTCACGGCGATCTGCCTAGAGGGGGCATTTGCGTTGGGACACGCCAGAAAGAAGCGACCGGAAGGTGCCAGCCACTCGTTCTTGACCCGTCGCAAGACAGCAACCGGATCGCCCACATGCTCCAGCACATGCGTCATCACCACGTTGTCATAATGTGAAGGAAGCTGCGCGACCTCGAAGGTGGAACGGACGATCTTGACCCGGTCACCATACCTTGCGTGAGCGGCGTCGGCCGCATCGGTCGACGCTTCCACGCAGGTGATGTCCTCGAAGTGTGAGAGCAGTCGGCGAGTGAAGTCGCCACGAAAGGAGCCAAGCTCAAGCAAGTTCCCCGGGCGGAAAAAAGGCTGAAAGGCCCTGAGCATCATCGGGTGCATCACATCGAAGTCGAATCCGTATGCATATTTGTGGGTTGGGGTGTCGTCCGCTTCCTTGTTGTAGTCGCGCTGGCTCATGGCCGTCCCTCTGGTTCGTGCTGCCACTGCATCGTCAAAGTGGTCCCCGCGGCGTCTGTGGTCCGGAAACCGGAGCTCTCGTACAAGCGAAGAGCTGCTTCATTGTTCGTCGCGACCTCCAGCCTGACCGCATCAAACCCGTGCGAAGTGGCGTAGGCGAGGCATTCCCGAATAAGCTGGCGTGCGATACCGCGTCCAACGTGGTCGCCGTCGACGCTCACGCTAGTGACGAAGGCAAAGCCCGTCGACGGGTCGTTCGCATAAGCTGCCACGAGCCCGATCAAGGCTCCCCCATTCCAGGCCTCGAAGGTCGTCGCGTGTAGCGCAATCTTTTCCGAGTACCGGGCCACGTCCACACGCTCTCGCAACGGTGGAATGAAGGAGTCTGCGCACCGCAGCAAGTGCGCCTGGACACTCGCTGCGTCGGCGGTGTCGATCGCGAAACGTGGCTCCTTCATGTCTCCCCCGGTCGAAGGATCGCTGCGCCGAACCCGCGTCGTCCGAACTCGTTCCCGTTATAGAGTAGAAAGACGTTCTCGCGCGCACGCACGAGGTGCGGGTAGCACATCATGTCGCAATCCCAACCAGTTTCCGAGAGCTCGATCCCCGCCAACTCATCGGCTCGCTCCCAACTCACGAGGTTGGTCGAGAACGCGTAGCCAAGACGGTAGCCACGCTTGCGGTTTCTCCGGAAGTCGGTGGCGTGCCGATAGCAGAAGAACATATGGTGTTTGCCACCAAACGAGAGGACCGTTGGCAGCGCCTGACACTCGTCCGGACCGAGTCGGTCGTCGACGATGGCGCGTGCATCCTTTAGCCAAAGAACGCCATCTTTCGAAGTTGCATGTGCAATCTTGTAGACACGCGCGGCAGATCCGTCGCTTTCCGCGTTCGGGATCCAGCGCTCTCCGAATATATACCACATGTGCCAAGTGCCACTCATCACCTGGACGAAAGGGTCACCCACCAGGAATGGTTCGTGGAGCGAGGCGGTCAACACTGGCCCGGAGCCGTGGCGGACGAAGGTCCTCCCTTCGTCGTGGCTCTCCGCGAGACCGATGGCAGTCTCGACGGGGACGGAGCTGCGCCGACTCCAGCCGCAGGTATAAGCGAGCACCCGTCCATCATGACGGACCAGGTTGACGGGGAAGATGCCATGCTCGTCGAAGGTGCCGAGGTCCGCACTCGTAAATACGGGGGCATCGGCGACGCGGAGGACTCGGCTGAATGACGAGTCCATGTCCACATACGCGATGTGACTGACGAAAGAGCCCGGAGTGTCGACCGACCGCGTCGAGAAGTAGACGCGGACGAAGTCGTCGAAGACCAGCACTTGCGGAGACTGTGCAAACTCGCGGCAGCCGTTGGGCAGTTGGTGCTCGGTCGGATCAAAGATCTGACCGAGCTTCAGCCAGGATAGGGGGTTCACAGGTCACCCTCCAGACGCGCGAGCCCGAAGCCGTAGCGCCCGACGTGATTGCCGAGATAATACATGTAAATGCGCCCGTCGACCTCGAAGACGTGAGGATATGCCACCATCTGGGAGTCCCAACCTTCGGACGAGACATCAAGACCCGCCACGCTGTCGTCGCGCGTCCAGCACTCGAGGTCGCGGCTCGCGGCGTAGCCGATGCGATAGCTCCTGGCGCGGTTCGTTCGGAAGTCCGACGCGTGCCTGTAGCAGAAGAACATGTGGTAGCGCCCATTCCGGAAGATCACGTCCGGGCTCGCCTGAGCCTCGTCATCGCCAAGGCGGTTCGGCAAGAGATCGCGTCCAAGCTTGCTGAACGAAATTCCGTCCGTCGAGCGTGCCACCCGAATCTTGTAAACAGGCTCGGGCTTCCCATCGACCAAGACCCAGCGTCTACCAGCGATATAGAATAGGTGGTAAACATCGCCAAAGCGGCGGACCTTTGGTCCGCTAAGAATGAATGGCTCGTCCGGGGATGCGGCCAGGACGGGGCCTGGGCCGAGGCGAGAGAAGAACGTCCCACCATCGCTACTCTCCGCGACTCCGATTGCGACATCGAAGGGAACTGACACGCAGCGCGTCCAGCCGCCATAGTAGGCGCGCACGAGTGAACCTTCGCGAAGGGCCGACATTGGATACGTGCCGAACTCGTCGAAGGTGCCTCGATCCCCTAGGGGGAGCAGCGGAGCTTCGGCGACGCGAAGCAGGCGCGTGAGGTCGGCACGATCGAAGTCCGCATACGCCAAGTAACTCACGAACTGGCCCCGGTCGTCGGCCGGTGGTCGGCATGAGAAATACACCCGAACGAAGTCGTCAAAGAGCAGGGTTGCTGGCGCCTGCGCGAACTCGTGGAGCCAGGGCCTTCCCTCAACGGCGCGAGGATCGAAGACGTTTCCGAGTTTGGTCCAGCTGAGCATGAGATATTGTGGCGCCCATTCAGGGCAGCGCCTTCAAGTCGAGCTAGCGAGCTTTTGTGTGGGTGTCGCGGACGAACCGAATCATTTGCACTATGCGTGAGGCGCCCTCCACGCCAAGCATCCCATAGCACGGTAGCGATATGACCTCCTGAGCTACACGTCGTGCAACCGGGAGTGCGTCACTCGCCACATCGGCGTAACAAGGAAACTCGCTAACGAGCGGGTGGAAGTACTTGCGTGTATGAACGTTGAACTCCTTGAGGCGCGCGTGGAGGTCATCGCGAGAGAGGCCGAACCGCCAAGGGTCGATCCGGATAACGTAGTACTGTAAGCTCGGTCGCTGCCGTGTTGGCGGTGGGCCGGGCGTGGTGAGACCGTCAATGCCACGGAGCTCTCGTTCATAGGTCGCGAACACATCTACGCGACGCGCGCGCTCCGCCTCGACGCAGTCGAGAACCGCAAGCCCGAGCGCCGCTTGGAGCTCGTTCACTTTGCCGTTTATTCCGGGGAGAGTGATGCTCTCCTCGTTCTCGATACCGAAATTGCGTAGCCTCTCGATGACCGGGCGGAGCTCGGGGGCCCGAAAAGCCAGCGCTCCCCCCTCTGCGGTATGAAAGAGCTTGGTCGCATGGAAGCTGTACATAGTCAGGTCGCCGAGCTCTGCGACGCTGCGACCGTCTTTCTCGACACCAAACGCGTGTGCCGCATCGTAGATCACCTTCAGTCCGCGGCGCTCGGCGATGGCTTCGATGCGAGCCGCGTCGCAGAGATTTCCGTAGACGTGCACACCGAGGATGGCCGTGGTGCGCGGCGTGATGAGCGCTTCGATACGGTCGGGATCGATGCACATCGTGGTGGGGTCGATGTCGCAGAACACGGGCCGAAGTGCGTTCCATACCAGCGAGTGTGTCGTGGCAGCGAAGGTGAATGGGGTGGTGATGACCTCGCCAGAAAGGTCGAGCGCGCGGAGGCCAATCATCAAGGCGATCGTTCCATTGTTGAACGCCATGAGCTCCGGCGCTTTGAGGTGCGTAGCGAGCGCCCTTTCGAGCCGCTGCAGCTGTGCGCCGTTGTTGGTAAGCCACTTCGCGGCCCACACCTCTTCGAGACGACGGCTCACATCCTCGAGTGGTGGGAGGAGCGGTCGGGTGACGTAGATTGGCTCATCGAAAGGGCAGGGAGTGTCCATTAAGCGTCAGCTCGTGAGGCGAGTTGTTAGTAACGTGCGTAAGTAGTCGCCATAACTGCTCTTGCCCATGGTTTCGACAAGGGCCTCGAGCTGCGCGTCATCGATGTAGCCCATGCGCCACGCGATCTCCTCGGGGCAAGCGATCTTCAGACCCTGGCGCGACTCAATCATCTCAACGAAATTACCCGCCTGTAGGAGGGATTCGTGCGTCCCCGTATCGAGCCAGGCGGTTCCGCGACCGAGAATCTGTACTGTGAGGTCTCCACGTTTCAGGTAGGCCCGATTGAGGTCCGTGATTTCGAGCTCGCCGCGCGCGGAAGGCTCGAGGCCCTTAGCCATCGACACTACATCCGAGTCGTAGAAGTAGAGACCGACGACGGCATAGGGCGAACGGGGATTTTGGGGCTTCTCCTCCAGGTCGATTACTCGCATTTCGGAATCGAAGGTGACGACGCCATACTGCTCTGGCGTCTTCACGTAGTAGCCAAAGACCTTGGCGCCAGTCGTGAGTCGCGCCGACTCTTGCAGGGTCTGTTTGAGAGTCTGGCCGAAGAAGATGTTGTCTCCGAGGACGAGGCACACGGGGCTCGTCCCGACGAATTCCTCACCGATTAGGAACGCCTGTGCGAGACCGCCGGGGTGAGGCTGCTCGGCGTAGGCCAGCTTTATCCCCCACGCGGAACCGTCTCCGAGGAGCTCGCGGAATTGGGGCAAATCGCGCGGCGTGCTGATGAGCAGGATGTCGCGAATGCCTGCGAGCATCAGCGTCGTCAGCGGGTAGTAAATCATCGGCTTGTCGTACACGGGCAAGAGTTGCTTGCTCGTGATGGACGTGATCGGGCGTAAGCGCGTCCCAGAGCCGCCGGCGAGGATGATGCCCTTCATGACGTCGACCCCAATACTGGAGCGTGGGTTCGAGGTTCCAGCCCGAGACGCTCGCGGTCGTATTTCCCCTGTTGGACGGTTGTACACCAATCACGGTTGGCGAGGTACCAGCCCACGGTCTCGCGTAGGCCGCGCGTGATGTCGAAACGAGGCTCCCAGCCGAGCTCGCGGCGCGCGAGCGATGGATCGATCGCGTAGCGATGGTCGTGACCGGGGCGGTCGGCAACGAAGGTCTTCAGGGAGGCGTAGCTCGCCACGCCGCGTGACCGTAACGCCGCGTTTCCTGCTACCGGTGCCAGCTCCTCGAGCACGCCACAAATGGCCTCGACGAGCGAGAGATTGGTGCGTTCGCACTCCCCACCGAAGTTGTACCGACTGCCCGGTTTGGCCACCTGAAGAACCCGCAGGAGGCCGGCGCAATGATCCTCTACATAGAGCCAGTCGCGGACATTCGATCCGTCGCCATAGATCGGAAGTGGACGACCTTCGAGAGCATTCATGAGTGTGAGCGGGATGAGCTTTTCGGGGAACTGGAACGGACCGTAGTTGTTCGAACAATTGGTGACGCATACCGGAAGGCCATACGTCGCGAAGTAGGCTCGCGCTAGGTGGTCAGCCCCAGCTTTGGTAGCCGAGTAGGGGGAATTGGGGGCGTACGGCGAGTCCTCCACGAATGCACCGGTCGGTCCAAGCGAGCCGTAGACCTCGTCCGTTGAGACGTGGAGAAAGCGAAACCTTGCTCGCTCGTCGTCGGAAGCACTCCGCAGGTGTCGCCGCGACGCTTCTAGGAGCTCGAATGCCCCAAGGAGGTTGGTCTGGACGAACGCGCGTGGGCCATCGATCGAACGATCGACGTGGGTCTCGGCAGCAAAGTTCACCACCCAGCGTGGCCGATACGCCTCGTACACCGCGCTCATTGCCTCGCCATCCGAGATGTCTTCGCGGATGAAGACAAAGCGTGGATCTTTTGCCACCTCGTCGAGGCTTGCGAGATTGCCTGCATACGTGAGCTTGTCGACCACCACAACGCGCATCGTCGTATGTTGGAGGGCGAAGCGAACGAAGTTCGAACCTATGAACCCGGCTCCACCGGGGATGAGTAGGGTGGGGGAATCGGCCATGTTGTGGAACTCTAGGATGAGTTTCGTGGAGGAGGAAAGGCGTTCAAGTTCGGCGCACCAGTGAAACGCGGCGCACTTAAAGTAGCCGACTTCTCGGCGGGCCGCGCGCCAAATTCCCGCGACGCTGGGCCCGTTTGGATGCAAGCGCCGAGCATGATCTGCTAGACCTACGGGCGATGCGTTTGTTGTTCGTGATCACGGCAATGGGACGAGGGGGCGCAGAGATCCAGGCGAAAGGTCTCGCCGCTCGTCTGGTAGCTCGCGGTCATAAGGTGATGGTGGTGGTGCTCTTGCCGATCGAGGAGTTCGAGGATGAGCTGAACGCGGCTGGTGTCGAGACTCGCTCGCTCGGTATGCGACGAGGTGTGCCGAGCGCACGTGCAGCTGTGGAGTTCGTTCAGATCCTGCGTCGCTGGAGACCCGACGTTGTACAGACGTGGATGTATGCAGCCGACCTTCTGGGTGGGTTCGGCAGTCTGGTCACAGGTACCCCTGTCGCTTGGGGCATTCGCTGCAGCCGAATCCATTCCAGCCGAAAGAGCACGCTCCGACTGATGCGCCTCAGCGCACGGGTCTCGGGTAGGATCCCGCGGCGGATCTTCGCCAACTCGGAAGCGGGCCGACAGTATCACGTCGCGCACGGCTATTCGGCGGAGAAGATGAGAGTCGTCCCGAACGGCTTCGACATCGAACGCTATCGTCCGGATCAGGTCTCGCGCGACGCAGTGCGGACGGAGCTTGGGATACAACCAGGCGACCTCGTTGTTGGGATCGTCGCACGCTTCGATCCACTCAAAGACCACGCGACCTTCTTCCGTGCGGCTGGGATTCTGGTCCGCTCCCTCCCCGAGGCGCGCTTTCTCGTGGTCGGGCGGGGGCTGGCAGACAACCCACACGTTGCGCGGTGGGTTGCAGATGCCGGGATTCGCGAGCGGTGCATCTTTACAGGGCAACGTGGCGATACCGAGCGCCTCGCCAATGCGATGGACGTGGCGACTCTGACGAGCTGTGCCGAAGGATTTCCGAACGCCCTCGGAGAAGCGATGGCCTGCGGTGTGCCGTGCGTTGCAACCAACGCGGGCGACAGTGTGGAGATCATCGGGGATGCGTCTCGAATCGTTCCGGTCGGTGATGCGGCGGGGCTTGCGCGCCGATGGGAAGCAGTACTTCGCTCAAGTCGTGAGGAGCGTTCGAGGCTCGGCGCGCTCGCTCGTGAGCGCATCGTCGAGCGGTTCAGTGTCGAGGCTGTCACCTCTCGCTACGAGCGAGAGTGGGAAGCTCTCGCGCGGAGATCGTGACGCGACGTGTGCGGAATAGCGGGGTGCTGGCGATTCGGTGGGCTGCAGGACGTCGATCGGATTGCAGGTCACATGATGGCGAAGGCCATCACTCATCGAGGGCCCGACGATGCGGGCCGCTGGGAGGACGAATCGGCAGGGGTGATCCTCCTGCATCGGCGTCTGTCGATCATCGACGTCTCTCCTCTTGGGCACCAGCCGATGGTGTCCGCAAGCGGACGATATGTCATCGTCTTCAACGGGGAACTGTACAATTTTGCAACGCTGCGCGCCGAGCTCGAAGCGCTCGATCACAGATTTCGCGGTAATTCGGATACGGAGGTCCTTCTCGCTTCGATTGAGCAGTGGGGAGTAACGCAAACGCTGAAGAGGGCGAACGCGATGCTTGCGTTCGCTCTATGGGATCGGCGCGAGCACACGCTCACACTCGCTCGTGATCGGTTCGGTGAGAAGCCGCTCTTTTACGGGCTCACGCGTGGCACGCTCCTCTTTGGCTCGGAGCTGAAGGCGCTACGACCCCACCCGGAATTCACGAACGACGTCGACAAACGGTCGGTGGCGGCTTTTCTCCGCTTCGGCTACGTCCCCGCACCACGCTCGATCTACACGACGATAAGTAAGGTCGAGCCGGGAGCGCTCGTTCGCTTTGACCGTGAACGCAGAATGTCCGAGGAACGATACTGGTCGTTAGGGGAGGAGGTGACTCGGGGAAAGCGCGAACCCTTCGTAGGAACGAAGCGCGAGGCTGTCGACGAGCTCGAGCGGGTACTCAAGACTGCGGTGAAAGTGCGTATGGTCTCCGATGTTCCACTCGGTGCCTTTCTTTCGGGTGGGATCGACTCGTCTACCATCGTGTCTCTAATGCAGACCCAGTCGGTCGCGAAGGTGAAGACGTTTACGATTGGATTCAGAGAGAGTGCCTATGACGAGGCTGCAGCGGCCCGAGCGGTGGCGCGCCATCTCGGAACGGACCACACGGAGCTTTACACCAGTCCGGAAGACGCTCTGGCCGTCATTCCGATGCTCCCACGGCTATACGATGAGCCGTTTGCGGACTCGTCCCAACTACCGACCTATCTCGTTTCTGCACTGGCGCGACGTGACGTGACGGTCGCGCTTTCGGGCGATGGCGGTGACGAGCTCTTCGGTGGCTATAGCCGTTACCGGCAGGTCGCTAGGCTCTGGCGAGCGATGCGACTGCTGCCACAAAAACCCAGAGCGGCGCTCGGGGGGATGTTGCATCGTCTGCCGGTGTTTGGCCGAGGAGAACTCCATCGCACCTTGGATCGTTTCCGTCGCTGGAGCCACCTCCTCGAGGCTTCGAGTTCGGCCGGACTTTACAAGGCGTTCGCCGCCACTTGGCGCTCATCCGATCGCGTCTTGTCAACGGACGTAGGTGCTGATGAGCCTCTGCCATTCCAGCACGCCGACCTTTCCTCGTTCGAGGAGTGGATGATGTACGTCGACTCACTGAGCTACCTCCCTGACGACATCCTCGCAAAGGTCGATCGGGCCAGCATGGGGGTCGGGCTTGAGGGACGTATGCCGCTGTTGGATCCGGAGGTGGCGAAGTTCGCGTGGAGCTTGCCGCTCGACTTGCGCATGGGCCCCAGCGGGAAGGTGCTGCTCAAAGAGCTCCTCGCACGTCATGTTCCACAGAGTCTCATCGACCGACCGAAGATGGGCTTTGCGGTGCCACTTCGTGACTGGCTGCGAGGCCCGCTTCGCGACTGGGCAGAAGCATTGCTCGACGAGCACACGCTCGAGAACGATGGCTTCTTCGACGCTGGCGTCGTGCGTCGCCGCTGGCACGAGCACGTCGCTTCGGTCCACGACTGGTCGTATGCACTCTGGTTCGTGCTCGTGTTCCAGCAGTGGATCCATTCCGCGGAGTGAGCTGGGCGTAACCGCGTATCCGCGGCTTGAGGGGCAGATCTCGCGAGCGGTGACCCGCTGTCAGGTTTGGGCTGCGCGAATTCCATACGCGGGCCTGGGATGGCAGGTGTCCGTCCGTCCGAGTACCGATTGAGCGCGAACCCGTCGCTTCATCGGGAAGAAGCGGCCTCCGCCATTGTGCTGGACTCCATTCCGTAGCGGCGTCGTAGCTCCGTGAAATGGTCGAGAAGCGAGTCGAGAAGCGCAATATTCTCTCGGAGGTTCTTCCCGAAATTGTGGGGATGCCACCAGAGGTGGAATGTCTCGCCGCTGCGAGCGGCGCTCGTCATCGACTCGACCAGACGCCTTCGGCGGATAGGCTCGAGTCGCCGGAGTCGTTTCGTGTACGGGCGGAGAAAGTTGGTCGCACCAATGTTCGAAAGTTGACTAGTCGAGCAGACGCTTGGCCGAGGTCGCGCGAGGGGCAAATAGCTATCGACGAGACGAAACAGCCGACGACGGCTCGTCTCACGTTCTGCAGGCACGTAGGCCCAGTGAGCGGGGTTGCCACGGTAGGCCTCATAATGGAGTCGTTCGACTACGCCGAGATGCTCGTCCGCGAACTGATTGCGTGGGAAGACGATGCTTCGAAGCGGTTCGTCAGTGACTGTCTTCGCGATTGCGGCGGCGGCTCGTAGGTCCGCCTCAAACTGTTCGACGCGTTGACCCGGCGCAAGACAGTAGTAGTGCGAGAACGTGTGGGTCGCCAACTCTTGGCGCTGTGTCTCGGTGATCTGCCGGATGAGCGAGGCGCCGAAGTGGAACGGATCGGATACTTCGTTATCGCCGACCTCGGACATGGCTGCGTAGGGGGAGAGGGCGGGCTCATCGTAGGTGGGGAGCTCCGACGGAAAGTGCGCCTCCAGCTGCTCTTTCGTCTCTGCAAAGAGAAAGCCGACCGTCGCCCAGGTCGCAGCGATTCCCTTTCGAGCGAAGAGCGAGAGCATCACTGGGATTGCCTCGCGTACGCCGAGCAAGTTATCCCGATACTGCTCTACGGACGTGTGGTCCCGCACTCCCCAGTGGAGCTCGAAGTCGAGTGAGATGACGAGCCTGGGGCGCTGCATGTCTGCTCAAACGGTGTCCGAGTCGAGGTAACTGATGTACCACGCCGACCGCCGCTCGATGAGGGGAGCGAGGGAGCGATCAAACGCTCGCGCCCCAAAGTGGAGCTCAATGGGCCTCAACCTGACCGGCAGGGGGACGAACAGATGTCTAGCGAACACCGGGAAGGTTAGGGAGTGCGAGAAGCACCATGCAAGCGCCGAGTCGGCTCGCTCTCTGACCATTCCTCGAACGCTCGCACCGAGGAGCCGCGAAGCTGCGTGGAGACCCCGGAGCGAGGGATCGCACAGGAGCTCCATCACGTATCCGATGCGACCCCCGTGCTTGTCCTTCACGGTGTACGAGCAGAGAGCATCGAGCTCTCCGTTTCGTTCGACGACTAGCGTGTGGTAGGTCTCCGCCGGCTTGTCGAAGAGCCGCCATTGAAGATAGCCTGCATCGCGTTCTACGGCGACGTCGACTCGTCGCGCAAAGCGCTGCCATAGCCGCGATACGCGGTCGTCGGCCCGAGCGAGCTCGACAATGTCACCATCGCGACCTAGGCTGCGAAATGAGTTCCAAATCGGTAAGTTCGGCGTTGCGGCAACGAGCCTCGCTGGAAGTTTCAGACGCTCGGCCGCGAACCTGAGGCTGAGCGGGCGAATGAGAAATGGGACGGGGTCCAGGGGCTTCCAGTCGAGCTTCTTAAAGAAGCCGTGGGCGGAGCTCCCGTTCGGAAAGCCGTAGACCAGCGCGGCCCCATCGCTGCTGGCGCGCTCGTATGTGCGCTTCGCGAGCTTGAGGAAGAGACCTCGCCCGCGAAATTCGGGGGCGGTCAGCGTATCGAGCGACTGCAGGCCGAGATGTCGAGCCCCTCCGACATGAAAACTGCTGGGAAGTGTTGCATAAATCGCTGCAAACCCTGGCTGGGCTTCCGCGACGTCGACGAACATCTTACCCGTCCGGTTCTCGAGGTACTGCCACTTGAGCGAGTCGTCCGCTCGCGGCCGTCCGCTGCTCTGGGCGAACGCCGTCCTGAGAGCGGCTAGATCCGCTGCGGTTGGCGTCATCGCACGCATCGGAATGATGGGTTCCTCCACCTTCGTGGCTGGTTCAACCATGCGCCTAAGCTACTCCGCGGGGCTGCTCCTTAGGAGCTTGGAATGCACGAAAACCAGCACCCCGTAGCAATGCCACATCGCAACACACCCGCAGGATGAATGCCGCTTGCCGCGGGCGCAACCCAGTGGCAAGCGTGGGCCACGCGTGAAGGGCGGTCAAGTGAGCGAAACCTTAAGTACAACGCCAGGCTCTGAGGCGATGGGAGGCGGTCCGCTCGAGACTCTCGGATGGGCAGCTCGCGGTCTTCTCAAACGGTGGCCGATCGTCGCCTCGCTCGTGCTGCTCGGAGCAGCCGTCGCACTCGGCTACTCGAAGTCCGTCTCGCGTGTTTACCAGGCCTCGACCCTGCTCGAGTTCGATCCCGATGCGATAAAGCCACTGAGCGATCACGCTGATCCGATGGCCGCTTGGAGTCGCATTCTGGATACCCGCGAGTACTACGAGACGCAGTACAAGATCATCGAAAGTGATCACGTCCTCTCCATCGTCGTACGTGAACTCGGCCTTCAAAACGACCCCGAGTACCTGGGAAGCAAGCCATCGAGCCCCGTCGAGATCGAGCGTGTCGTTGAAGGCCTCCGTGCTCGATTGACGGTGGACCCCGTGAAGGGGAGCCGCCTCGTTTACATTCGTATCAAACACACGAAACCGCTGCAGGCACGTCGCCTCTCCGAGGCAGTCGCGCGCGCCTACTTGAAGCAAAATCTCGAGAAGACCTCAAGCGCGACCAGCGATGCGTCGGTGTGGCTTTCGGGTCAGCTGGAGCACTTCAAGCACGAGCTTGAACAGACTGAAGATTCGCTGCACGAGTTCAAGCGAGAGAACGACCTCCCCTCGAGCACCATCGAGGATCTCTCGAAGATGATTCGCATGGAAATGCAGGAGTACGACTCGGCGCTCACCCACACCCGCCTCAAGCGAAGTGAGCTCGTGGCGCGTCAAGCTGCACTCTCAAAAATAAACCCCGACCAGCCCGACGAGATTCCCGCCTCCGAGCTTCTCGCCAACGGATTTCTCGGGCAGCTTCGAAAGCAGTACCAGGATGCTCAGCGAGAGCGTGCCGAGCTGGTCGCCGAAGGAAAGGGAGAAAATCATCCTTCCGTTCGACGCGCCAACGAGAAGGTTGCGGTCGCCAAGACATCGCTCGTGGGAGAGATCCGGACGATTCAGGGTGCAGTCTCGCGCGATCTCGCGATCATTCAGCAGCAAGAAAGCGGCGAAGCCGGGTTGTATGAGTCGTCGCGCAAACGTGCGGTGGACCTCAACCTCAAGGAACTCGAATTCCACCGTCTCGACCGCCTTCGAGCTCAGAACGAGAAGCTCTATGCGTCTCTCCTCGAGCAGCTGAAGGAGACGGACCTCCGCCGGATGATGAACATCAACAACGTCCGGTTGGTCGACCTTCCCATCGAGCCGCGATCGCCGATTTCCCCCAACGTCCCCGTCAATCTTGGTGTGGGCCTCGCGCTTGGCTTACTTCTCGGCATCATCGCTGCGCTCGTCCGCGAGGCCATCGACAACACACTCAAGACGCCGGATGACATCGAAAAGGGTATGGGCGTGCCGTTCCTGGGTCTGATCCCAGAGATGTCGGAAAACGAACGCCCCGCGAAGAAGGGAGGGAGACGTGGGCGTCGGCGAAAGAACAACGAGTTGCCCATCGAGCTCTTCGTTCACGAAGATCCGACGTCTGGGATCGCCGAGGCCGCTCGCGCAGTGCGCACGAACCTCACGTTCATGAATCCCGACAATCCGTACCGTCGCCTCCTCGTCACGAGCGCGGCACCGGCGGAGGGAAAGACGACCGTGGCGGTGAGCATTGCGATTTCTCTCGCACAGAGCGGGATGAAGGTCTGCATCGTTGACTGCGACCTTCGCCGTCCCCGTCTTCATCGGATCTTCGGGCGTCGCGGGGACGTGGGCCTGATGAACGTTCTGCTCGGTGAAGCCACCATTGAGCAGGCGGCCAAGCCCTCGGTCGTTCCAAACCTCTCGTCGATGCCGTGCGGTCCTATTCCGCCAAGCTCGGCGGATATCGTTGCGTCGGACAAGTTTCACAAGTTGCTCGATGACCTGAGCGCGCGTTTCGATCGCGTCGTCCTCGATAGCCCGCCCGTTGTGGCGGTGACAGACTCGGCGATTCTATCGACGCTCGTTGATGGTGTCGTGCTCGTCGTGCGCGCCTTCAAAACGACGCTCGGCCTCTCCAGAGTTGGCCTGCGAAAGCTTCATGACGTCGATGCGAAGATGGCCGGCGTCGTGCTCAACGCCGTCAATCTCGATCGCGACCAGTACTATTATGAGGGCTACTATTACTATCGCCGCGACGGCTACTCGCCACACCCCGCGATCGCAGCTGATGCGCCGAATGAGATCGGTGCTCCCCCACCGCCCAATTGAGCGGCGTGGCAATTGAGGATGTCGTCCGCAGAGCTCTATCCGTCGTCACCCGCTGCGCGGGTCGGGCGGTGGATGCTCGCTCTGCTCATTCCTGGTTCTGCCGTGGCAATCGGCTCGGTCCATCGAGGCACCCTCCTTTTCAGCAGTCTCGTGACCGCAATTCTGCTCATCCTCGTTTGGCTCGTACCCGTCTCGAAGGTTCCTAGAAACGCGAGGTGGGTTGCATTCGGAGCCGGGGTGCTCGTGCTGTTCACCCTTTTCCAGGCGATCCCGCTCCCGAGCTCCGTCGTGCGCGTGATCGCCCCGGCGAACGCCGACATCTGGGATCGTGCGCTTGCGGTTTTTGGTGAGAAGGGGCCCGAATTCCATCCCATCACAATCGCTCCGACGATGACGTACGAGCAGGTTTTGCGGGGGCTCCTCTATCTGTCCGTTTTTATGGCCACGGTCCGGCTCGTTGCCGCCGATTTGGGTGCGTTCATAGAACGTGCGATCGTCATTTCAACGGCGTTCATGGGGATGCTCGCGCTCGCGCATCCTGCGGTCGGCGCCGATAGGGTCCTGGGCTTATACCGCCCGCGAAATCTCTATGCCTTCGCCACCAACTACTACGCGCCACTGCTAAATCCGAACCACCTCGCCGCGTATCTCAATATTGGCGCATGCCTCTCGCTCGCGTCGCTTCTCAGCTCCAAGCCGCTCTTCCCGCGTCCTCTCCTCGCGACGCTGGCTCTTTTCCTTGCCGGTACGAGTGTCTGGGCTGCCTCCCGTGGTGGCATGGGTTCGCTGGCGATCGGAATCGGTACGATTGCGCTTATCAAGATCTGGACCAGATCGAGACACTCGCAACGGACTGGCCAGCTGGCCATCGCGGCTCTGATTGGCGTCGCGTCAGCGATCATGATCGGATTCGCCGGCTCGGACGCCGCACGAAACGAACTGGCGAACACCGACCTCGGTAAGTTTCGACTCGCTGCGACCTCGCTCAAGCTCGTGTCCGAAGCACCTTGGTTCGGATTTGGACGCGGTGGATTCGAAGATGTATTTGCGCGGGTTCGGCATGACACCCACTATGTGACGTACACGAACCCGGAGAATATAATCGCGCAGTGGGTGACTGAGTGGGGAGTTCCGGTGTCACTCCTTTGTAGCGGCACCTTCTTGTGGGCGTTTCGGCCCGAGACCCTGCTCGCGAGAGCGCGCCCAGCAGTGGGTGCTTGGACGGCGATCGTCGTAAGCGTCGTTCACGACCTCGTCGATTATCACCTCGAGGTTCCGGGCGTCATGATCCCGATAGCTGTTTGCGGCGGACTCGTGCTGGGGCGGCGTGCTGCCACCCATGCGGGGGAAGGACGGACCTTTCAGCGCGGAATGTTCGCCATTGCGGCGGCCACCCTTGGAGCGGCTGTGCTGGTGCTCTCGTCGCCCAGCCAGAGCCTCGCCGACGACCGCGAGCAACTATCCAAGCTGGCGATCGATTCGTCAATTGCGCCCTCGGCGTTCCAGGCCAGTGAGCGAAGCGCGATGCTTCGTCACCCAGCCGAGCCCTTCTTGCCATTGATGGGAGCGGTCCGCGCACAGCTCTTTGGGGAGGGTAGCGTTGTAGCTTGGACGGGGGCCGCCCTTGAGCGATATCCACGCTTTGGTCGCGCCCATCTCGTTCTGGCGAACAGCCTTTTCAAGCGAAACCCATCGCAGGCCCGCCTCGAGTACCGACTTGCTTACGAGTATGACGTTGGCCTCCGACAGGACGCGATCTTGGAAGGAGCGAAGCTCGTCACCGGCCTTGAAACCGCCCACGAACTCGTCGTGGAGGGGGCGGAGCGCGTGAAGGCGCTTGAGCTCGTAAGCGGTAGGATCGGCAAGCGACTTCCGTCCACCGCATTCGAGCTCGACACTGAAATACTTCGTCTCGACCCCTCAAACGACGCGGTCCTTGCGCAAAGGGCTGCCGACGCCGTCTCCGATCTTATCAACGTACACCCTTGGTGCGCCGTGGATGACTGCGGTGCTCTCGCCACGAGAGCCACCGAGGCAAACCTGCGTGCTCATCGTGATCAGTGCGCTGCGCATCTCTTGCACGCACGAGCGACCGTAAACGCGGTTCGCGAGAACGACCAGCGTCTCCACGCGGTCGACGAGTTGACTGCGGCGATTGACGAGGTTACGGACAGAGCGCGCTGTCAGAGAAGCGTTCTCGAACTCATGTTGGAGCTTCGGGATTACCGATATATCGATTCAGTCCTTCACTCGCTCATCAGTGCGGGCTGCAGCGGCAGGGCCGAATGTGTCGAGTTGTTTCTATGGGTGGCACAGTTCGAAGAGCGACGTCAGCGAGAGGTGACGGCCCTCGTGTACTACAAGCGCGCATTCGATAGCGACCACGATCGAGAGGACGCCCTCGAAGCGATTCTAAGAATCGCGACGAAGCATGGGCTGTTCGTCGATGCGAGCGCGGCCGCCGAGTCTCTCTCTCTCCGACATCCCGGCGACCCTGATCGTGCTGCCGTCGCTTCAGCGATGGCCGCCCGCCTGCGGGAGCAGCAGCGTTCAGGCGCGAACGCGCCTTCCGAGAAGCCAAGGGGCACAAAACCATGATAGCGATGTTCTTTCCGTTCGAACTAGCGGACGGTGTCGCTCTCCTCATCGTCACGCTGTTGGCAGTGGCTGTGACCTGGATGGTCTCTCGCCGAAATGGTCAGGATGAACGTCGACTCTTCGCTCTCTCTCTGGCTATGCATCTCGTCTTCTCGCAACTACTGCTGTACCTGCAGTCGACGATTTACACGGATAGTGACGCGTGGGGTTATCGTAGCGATAGTATGGTGCTCTATCGGCTGCTGGAGGTCGATCCTGGTAAATACGTCCCTGAGGTCCTGGCTATTATTTTTCGCTTGAAGAGTGAGTTGATGGAAGGTGTCGGGCAGTCCTCCACGATGAGCATGGTCGCTCTGGTCGCTCTCGGAAGATTCGTCACGTTTGACTCCTACTGGGCACTGTACGCGATAAGTGCTTGTGCCTCGTTCTTCGGGAAGTGGGCAATCTACGCGGTATTCCGGGACGAGCTACAGCACGTGAGACGGCGCATTCTTGCGGTTGCGACGATGTGTGTTCCTTCGGTGGTCTTCTGGACGTCTGGCGTTGTGAAGGAGGCCTACGCGGTAGCTGGGCTTGGAGCGCTCTGTTACGGGATGTGCCGTCTTTTTCGCGTCCGAGCCGTCGGAGTGATTTGGGCCTTCATCGGCGCTACTTTTGTGGGCATCTTCAAGCCCTACGTTCTCTTCCCATTTGCCGTTGGCGCCATGGGGTGGCTCGTCTTCGAACGATCGAAGAGTGTTCGCGCGCACGCGCCGATCTACTTCCTTGTTGGTGTCATTGGCGGCATTGGGCTGGTTATTGCCCTGAGCGCACTTTTTCCTCAATTTTCTCCGACGAACATCGCTGAGCAAACAGCGTTGCAGCAGTTTCACGGTGCAAGCGCCGGCGGCGGGTCAGTTTACTCGATCCAGACCGGAGACGGTGGAGTTAATGGCCAGCTTGCGGCAGCGCCGCTTGCTTTGCTCACCGTTCTCGCCCGCCCGTTCCCGTGGGAGGCTAAAGGCGTGCCGACGATGATTGCGTCGATCGAAATGACAATTTTGACCTTTCTTCTTCTTTGGGCGCTGCTCAAAGGGCGATTCTCCGCTATCGGCGCCGCCTTCCTTATGCCGCCCGTTCTGTTCTCGGTGATGTTTATTCTCGTTGGTGGGATCGCCATTGGCCTTGCCACTACCAACTTCGGAACGCTCTCGCGGTACCGCGTTCCGATTATGCCTTTCTATGCTGTTCTCGTAGTGCACTTGAGCCAGCACACCGCGGCTGCAGCCAGGTCACTGAAGGAACGAGGGCCTAAGGCACGCTCCAAGACGGGCGCGATGGTACAAACCGCCGGCTCGCCGAGGGCGTCTTGATCGCAATGACGAGACCCCCGGAAGTTGGCCTATCGTCTGTGACGCTTACAGAAGAGGTTCACGATGGGTCGAAAGAGCGGATTTGTCGAGGCGCAGATCCGTCGGCGTGGTTCGCGAGGTAGAGGCGGGGGCTCGGCCTGGCGACGTTGCGCGGAAGCATGGGGTGAGCGTGCAGCATCGGGGCAATGGCGTGGGAAGTACAGCGGGTGGTTTCGCGAGCTGTTCAAAAGAAGCAGGTCCGGCGTCATGCGGCATGCCGGCCACAGTGAGTGAGGGCGCCAGCCCCGCCACATCGATGATGAGTTCTACACGTCGTTGCGACCCTTGAAGGGCGGCATAGTGACGTGACCAGCCTGCGAGATGCCTTCACGTAGGAGCACGCCTCGCGCTGTTCTGATGAGGATGCGCAGATCAAGCCAGAGGCTCCAGTGATCGACGTACCAAACGTCGAGTGAGAACTTTTCATCCCACGACAGGGCGTTGCGGCCGTTGATCTGTGCCCAACCCGTGATTCCTGGCATGACGGAATGTCGGCGCGCTTGATCCTGATCGTAGAGCGGCAAGTAGTCCATCATCAGCGGCCGAGGGCCGACGAGCGAGAGGTCGCCCTTCAGCACGTTCCACATCTGCGGAAGCTCATCGATCGAAGTCGAGCGTAAGAAACGCCCTAACACCGTCAAGCGGGCTTCATCAGGAAGGAGCTCCCCATCCGGCCCGCGCGAATTGGACATCGTACGAAGCTTGTAGATCTTGAACGGGCGGCCGTGGAGACCAGGGCGTAGCTGTGTGAAGAAAGCGGGGCTTCCGATCGTCATCCGCGTTGCCACAGCAGCCGCTCCAAGGATTGGAGCTGTCGCTCCGAGCACACAGAGCGCGACCGCTTTGTCGATGCTCTTCTTGAAAAAGCTTGGCAGCCCCTGCTGTCTTCCCATGCAGCGTCCGTGAGTAATGAATCCGTCTAACCAACGACTGGAGAGTCGACGAAGCTTGGACGGTCTGGCGTCGGCTCTCGCTCTTCGACGACTGCAGCATGGTCCAGCGCGGAAGCGCCCTGATACTCCGGAACGATTGCTTTGAACGCGAGACGAATTCGATCCGGATCTCCTCCGTCAGTCAACGAATGAAGCCGCTGCAACGCCCGTTCGACTTCGTCAGGCGGCGGTGAGCGCAAGAGGCCAACGAAGATCTTCGGGTGTCGAGTCTTCTCCGCTTTCTCTGCGTCAAAGGACAGCTCCTCGAAGAGCTTCTCGCCGGGGCGCATGCCGGTGAACGTGATCGGGATGGTGTCCTCGTCATAGCCCGACAGACGAATGAGATCGCGCGCCAGGTCAACGATCTTCACGGGCTCACCCATGTCGAGAACGAAGATCTCTCCACCGAGGCCCATCGCTCCTGCCTGCAGAATGAGCTGGCAAGCCTCGGGGATCGTCATGAAGTAGCGGGTCATGTCCGGGTGAGTGATGGTGACCGGTCCACCCTTCGCGATCTGCTGTTTGAAGATCGGGACGACGCTGCCTGCACTCCCAAGGACATTCCCGAACCGAACTGCGAGGAAGTGCGTCTTACTTCGCTGCGAGAGCGACTGGACGTACAGCTCTGCGGTCCGTTTCGAGACGCCCATGACGGACGTCGGGTTCACGGCCTTGTCGGTCGAGACCATGACGAACTTCTCGACGTTGAAACGATGCGCCGTGTCGGCGACCTTCTTGGTGCCAAAGACGTTGTTCTTGATCGCTTCGCCCGGATTCGCCTCCATCATTGGCACGTGCTTGTGCGCAGCGGCGTGGAATACAACGGCTGGACGCTCTACGTCGAAGATGGCTTCGAGACGCCGCGAGTCGCAGATGTCGGCGACGTACGGAACGACCGTCGTCTCCTTGAAGTCCGCGATGAGCGCACGGTGAACCTCGAACAGGTTGTTCTCGGCCTGCTCGACGAGGAGCAGCGTCTTCGGCCGGAATCGGCAGATCTGCTTGCAAAGCTCGGAGCCAATGCTGCCACCCGCGCCTGTCACGAGCACGACGCGATCGCGAATGAAGGCGCCGATCGCGGTGGTATCGAGGGTTACTGGCTCACGACCGAGCAAGTCTTCGATGGCGACATTGGTGAGCTGGCGCATCGTGACCCGCCCGTCGATCATGCTGTCGACCCCCGGAAGCGTGCGGAGGCTCGCGCCGGTTGGCTGACAGAGCGCGACGACCTTTCGGATTTCGCCGCCCGTCATCGACGGTATCGCAAGGATGATCTCGTCGATGCGCTCTCGTTTTGCGATCATCTCGACGTCGCTGATGCGGCCAATGACCGGGACGCCGTGGATCCGCTCGTTCTGCTTCGACAGCGCGTCGTCGAGGAAACCTACTGGCTCGTACCGATTCCCGTAGATGCGGACGATCTCGCGCATGAGCATCTCGCCGGCATCACCCGCCCCGATCACGAGGATTCGCCGACGAGCCTCGACCCTCTCTGGGCCGCGCGTTGCTACGACGACCTCGCGGAGGGCACGGATACTGAATCGCAGACCGCCAACGGTCAGAATGCTGAACGCGAAGTCGAGGACGAGGACGGAACGGGGGAACGTGCCGGTCGCGAGGAAGGCCCAGACCGTGGCGATCACGATTGAAGACAGCGACGCGGCCTTGACGAGCGAGGTCAGGTCGCGGGCGCCGGAGTAGCGCCAAAGGCCGTGGAACAGTCCGAGCCTCCAATGGACGAGCGCACGCACGGTCAAGGTGAGGCCGAGGAGTTGGAGCGCGACGTCGATCAGCGTGGCAGGGAACGTGAACTCGAAGCGGAGAAGGAACGACGCGGCGAGAGCGATCGTCCAGAGCATCAAGTGCACCACGACGACGAGCAGGCGTCGGTGAGCGATGATGAGATTCTGGAGTCTGACCATGTGGTGTGGAGCCTCGAGGGCGAGCATCCTTCCGCGGGACCGTTAGTGGCGCAAGCTGCCCGCGAAGTTCACGGCGATAATGTGATCCGATGGCCAGGTGGGCCGCTGGAATCGTGAAATACGCGGCCGCGACGCTAGACAACCGGGCCGGCTTCGCCCGAAAATCGGGGGATGGCGGGGAAGTACCAGGACGGGCACCTCATCGTTGGCACGGTGTACCGGGTCGTTCGGCACATCGGGACGGGCGGGATGGGGTCGCTCTACGAGGTCGAGGACACGACCGTCGGGCGGCACTTCGTGCTCAAGACCCTGCACCCCGAGCTGATCGATCGCGAGGACCTGGCCGTACGCATGCAGCAGGAGGCACGTGCTCTGGGCCGGCTTTCGCACCCCAACATCGTCGAGGTCATCACCGCTGGCGTGACCGGGGACGCGTTCAAGATGCCGTTTTACGTGATGGAACGGCTCGTCGGCCACAACCTCCGGACCGTCATCGATGCGCGGCGAGGGGAGCCCGGCGGCGTCGGGATCGGGAACGCCTACCGCATCTGCATCGACGTGCTTGGCGCGCTCCAGCACGCCCACGACTGCTCGATGGTCCATCGGGACGTGAAGCCCGAGAACATCTTCCTCCACCGGAGCCCGAGCGGGGCCACGGTCACGAAGCTGCTCGATTTCGGCATCGTGCGGATGCTCAACCGCGAGGCGAGTCTGACGCGCGGTAAATTCCTGGGAACACTCAAGTATTCGTCGCCCGAGCAGATCACGGGGACCCGCGAGATCGGGCCCGCGAGCGACATCTACTCGCTCGCCCTGGTGCTCTACGAGCTCCTCGTCGGGCGTGGGCCCTTCGACGACGCCGGCGACGCCTTCAAGGTCGGCGCCGCCCATGCGGGACAGACACCACCGCCACCTTCCCGCTTCTCCCGGGTGGCGCCGGGGGTCGAGAAGCTCCTGCTCCATTGCCTGGAGAAGCAGCCCGAAGCTCGGCCTCGCAGCGCCGGGGCGTTTGCGGCTGAGCTTTGTCGAGCCCTCAGGGACTTCGACAACACCCCCTCGATGGCGACGGAGGTCGACCTTCTGACGGCCCAACACCCCGTCGAGAAAGGGGCCACGCTCGTCAGCCCTACCCGGACCGAGACGGCTCCAAATTCCACCGTGACCACGCCCGACACCCCCGGTCAGGTCGCCACGAGGCTCGAAGGGGCGGCCAAGGTCGCCGTGGCCGACACGGTTCCCGCGCCCAACACCGCGCCCGCGCCCAACACGCCCGTCATGGCCGGGGCACCGGCACGCCCGGATGATCCGCCGGTCGTAGCGGTGGTGGGAGCCGGGGCTGTACACGGGGCTCCGGCGGATGGGGCTGGGGCTGCGGCTGCAGCTGGGGCTGCGGCGGGCGGCCTCGATCGTGAGGCGCCCACGCGCATCACTCCTCCTAGCCAGCCCCAGATCGCCGTCCCCCAGAACGACACACAGGTGGCTGGCGCCACGAACGTTCGCGCTACCGTCCGGATGGACGTCGCCCCAGCGGCTGGTCTCGCGCCCCCCGCGATGGCCCATGGAGCGGTTGCTTCACCGCCCATGCTCATGCCCGCGCCTCCGGGAGTGCAGCTGGCTGCGCCGCCTGGTGCGCCCGCCGGCACGGCCTTGTCAGCGCCTGGGCCTGGGCCTGCGCCTGCGACTGGGCCTGGGCCTGGGCCTGCGCGCGCGGAGCAGCGGTACATTTCGACCGTCCACACGCGGCCCCGGAAGGACCGCGCGCTCGTGGCTCTGCTCGCCGCCGCAGTCGTCGCCCTCGCCATGATCGCCGGGGCCGTGGTGCTGGTGCGTGGGCGGCTGACCGCGAAATAGTGCGTGAAAGGCTGCGCACGCCGTTCGCTTTTCGTATGCGGCGAAAATAAGCGATACTTCTCGACAGGCGATGGCTGCCGAGCAGGACAACAGCGGGAGCGGCGCGGACGGCGCGGCGAACGCCGAGGACGACGCCAGCGCCGACGTCGTCGACTTCAACGCGCTCCACGCCGCGCTTGGGGACCTGCCTCCGCCGCCCACGTCGTCCACGCCGAACCTTGGAGGCGCCGCCACCTCCGACGGAAAGAACAACGCGACCTACGCATCCGCGCGGCCGCACACGATTCCTCCCACGCGCGCACCCGCCGTCGATCCAAACGCGCCGTCCATCGTCGTGTCCGACGAGGTCGTCCTGCCGCCCCCGAGCAGCATTCCGAACATGCCCGTCGCGTCGTCGCAGATGACGATTCCGATGGGCTCGCCGGTCATGAGCGGCGTCGGTGCGGTCTCACCCGGCCCGATGCCCGTTGCTCCGCTCGTGCGGCCGCCGTCGCCCTCGCATCCGTTCGATCCTCGCTACCCGGCGCAGGACAACGTGCAGCAGACGATGCACATGGCGGGGCGTCCCGTCGCGCCGGGAGCGCCCGTCGCTCCGATCCCGCGCCGCCCTCGCTCGCCGACGATGGTCGTGCGCGCACGCGGGCCGTCCGGAAAGAAGAAGGCGCTCGTCTTCATCGGGATGCTCCTCCTCGTCGTCGGCGTGGGCGTCGGCGTCATCATCGTCGTGCAGCCCGCTGGCCTGAGCATCGACACGATCCTCGGCAAGCCGGGGCCCGCCACGCCCGCCCCGCCGCGGCGCGCACCGTAGCCGCGTAGCCACGCGGCCCGCCACCTGCCGCCTGCCGCCTGCCGCCTGCCGCATGTCAGTACGTACGGCAAGCGCGTTTCTTGGCCGTGCTCCTGCGTGCGCGTTACGCGTCGGGCATGAGCAACAAAGAACGCCGCCGCCGTCGGAGCCAACGCACGAACGAAGCGCTCGAGCTGCTGCTCGAGTCGGTGAAAGAGCGAAGCGACATCTCGTCGATCGCGATCGTCGACGGGCGCGGTCTCGTCGTCGCCGGCGCCGGGGCCGAGCACGAGCTCATGATCCTCGGCACGGTCGCCGCGCCCGCCGCGTCGGGCACGTTCGACACGAGCTGCGAGAGGCTCACCGAGGGCACCGACGTGATGTCCTGCCCGCTCGCCATCGGCGAGAAGAAGATGTATCTCGCCGCGCTCGGCGACCGCGTCTCGCGCATGCCCGAGGCCGCTCGCGGCGTCGCGCGAATCCTCAAGACCGGCTGAGCGAGCTCGGGAGGCCAGTAAGTCATTCACTTGGTAACCCGGTCACCCGGTCACCCAGTCACGCAGTCGCTTGGTGGCTGACGTGCTTGATGGCTCGGTCGCTTGGTGGCTCAGGCGGTCAGGCGGTCAGGCGGTCAGGCGGTCAGAGACGTGGTGGCCTGGTGGCCTCGTCGCTTGGTGGCTGAGTTGCTGAGCGGCTTGGTCACGGGCGGCGTGGGACGCGGACGGGGACGGGGACGGACGTGTCCTCCGGCCACGAATGGCGTGGGTACTTGCGCATCAACTCCTTCCGGATCGACGGATAATGCCGCTCCCAGAACCCTGGTAGGTCGGTCGTCACCTGCACCGCGCGCTTGTTCGGCGCGAGCAGGTGAAGAACGATCGGGACGTTCCCCGCGCTCGGGACGTTCTTCGTGCCGATGAAGTCCTGCAGGAAGGACTCGAGGAACGGGGGCTTGCCCGCCTCGTACTGGACCTTCGCCGTGCGGCCGTTCGCGAGCGTGATGCGCTCCGGCGCGAGCGCGTCGATGCGCGCCCACTTGCCGACCTTGGCGCGGAGCGTCTCGAGCAGGTTCGCCTCGTGGAGCTCGCGGAAGCTCTTCTTGCCGGTCGCGAGCTCGCGCAGCGTGGCGAGGACGTCGGCGTCGCTCGGCGCCGCGAGCTCCGGATCTTGCGTGGCCGCGAAGCGCACGCGTGCGAGCCAGCGATCGAGCTCGCCCTCCGGCGCGAAGGCGCGCGCGCCCTTCGACTTGGCGCGCTCGAAGAGGAGGTCGGCGACGGCGGGATCGTTCACGTCGAAGCCAGGGCTCTCGGCGATCGCGAGCGCGTCGTAGAGCATCTTCGAGCCACCCGTCACGACCTGCTTCGCCTCGTCGAACGCGAGATCCGCCGTGTCGCGGATGCGCTCCGCGAACAGATCGATGAGCCAGTCGGGCTCGATCTCGCTCGCGATCCGGACGACGTTGCGGCCACGCACGACCTCCGCGTCCACCGCGACCATCCACGGCGCGTCGCGCACGGCGCTCGTCTCGGCGAGCTCGGCGGTGCCGCCCTGCGCCAGCGCGAGGTCGCGCGTGCCCGGCTTGCGGCGGCGGGCGACGCGATCCGGGAACCCTGCGAGCACCGACATCAGGAGCGCGTCGTCGACCTTCTTTGGCGTGTCCGGGGTAGGGACCTTCGCCGGCCCGAGCGCGCGCTGGAGCTGCTGCTTGGCGCGGCGCGCGGAGTGTGCGGCGCCGACGTCGAGGCCCATCGCCCGCAGCGCGTGGGCGGCGAAGCTCGACCCCTCCGCTTCATGAAACAGCTCCAGAAGCGCGAGGAGGTCGCTGCGATCCGTCGCGATGTCGTGGCCGCGCGGACCGCCGCCGCCGAACGAGGTCTTCGTGCTCGTGCGCACGTCGCGCTCACCGACGAGCGCCGCGAGCACGCAGCCCTCCTCGCCCACGCCCCGCCGCTCCGCCTCCACGAGGAGGCGCGCCTGGCGCGGATGAAGCGGGAACGAGAGCATCCGCTTGCCCGTCGCCGTGATGTCACCTTTCGCGTCGATGGCGTCCAGTCTTTGAAGTAACGCTTCAGCGGCGGCGACCGCATCAGGCCTTGGCGCGTCGAGCCACGCGAGGTCCTTCGTGCCCGCAGCCCGGAGCTCGAGGAGCGTCTGCGCGAGATCGACGCGGAGGATCTCCGGCGCGTCGTGCTCGGGGCGCGCGTCGTGGTCCGCCTTCGTGTAGAGGCGGAGCGCGCGGCCCGGACGCGTTCGACCCGCGCGACCGGCGCGCTGGGCAGCGGAGGCGCGCGAGGTCTTCTCGATCTGCGTGAGGGGGAGGCCCGACCACGGGGCGTGCCGCGCGACCCGGACGAGTCCGCTGTCGACCACCGCCACCACGCCGTCGATGGTGACGCTCGACTCCGCCACGTTCGTGGAGAGGATCACCTTGCGCTGCTTCGACGGACCGACCGCCCGGTCCTGCTCGCCCGGCGAGAGATCGCCGTGGAGAGGCAGGAGGAGGAGGTCGTGCTCGGCGGCGATCTTCGCGCAGCTCTCGAGCGCGCGCCGGATGTCGGCCGCGCCGGGCAGGAAGACGAGGATGTGGCCGTCGAGGCCGCGGCCGTGGTTGTCGAGGCCGTCTTTCACGAGGGAGCGCACCGCGGAGGCGACCTGGAGGTCGAGCTTTCGATCGTCGGGCGCCGGCGCGTGCTCGATCGAGACGTCGAAGCGCTTGCCCTCGGAGCGAACGATCTTCGAGCCGAGGAACGTGGCGATGGGGGCGGCGTCGAGCGTCGCGGACATCGCGGCGAGCCGGAGATCGGGGCGCCTCGTCTGCTGGAGCCGGCGCAAGAGGGCGAGCGCGACGTCCCCCTGGAGATGGCGCTCGTGGACCTCGTCGAGGAGGACGGCCGAGACGCCGCTCAGCGAGGGATCGGCGACCAGACGGCGCGTGAGGACGCCCTCCGTCACGAAGCGGACGCGCGTCTTCCGGCTCGAGACGTCCTCGAAGCGGACGGTGTATCCGATCGTCTGGCCGACCTCCTCGCCTAGCTCGTCCGCCACGCGACGGGCCGCGAGTCGCGCGGCCAGCCGTCGCGGCTCGAGCACGATGATGTCGCCCTCGAGCCCCGCGTCCAGCAGAGCTCTCGGCGCGCGCGTGGTTTTCCCTGCGCCCGGCGGGGCCTCGAGCACGAGGCTGCCGCCCGGCGGGAGGAGCGTCTTCACGACGTCCGGCAGCACCTCGTCGATCGGCAGCGGCAGCAGGGCCAAGGTGCGGACGGAGTTAGCACGGAAAAGCGCCGTCTCACGACCCGCGTTTAGTTTGCGCTGACGCCGGATTCGCCTCTAGTTAGAAGCCCGTGCGCGTCTCCGACAACGCCTCCCTCGCTCCGCTCACGACGCTCCGCCTCGGCGGCCCCGCCCGGCGCCTCGTCACGGCCGAGCGGGAGGCGGAGCTCGTCGACATCGTTCGCGAGGTCGACCGTCGTAGCGAGAAGCTCCTCGTCATCGGCGGCGGAAGCAACCTCGTGGTCTCGGACGACGGGTTCGACGGCACCGTCGTTCGCATCGGCACGCGCGGCCGGGTCGTCGACGGCGACGAGGTGACGGTGCAGGCGGGCGAGCCGTGGGACGATCTCGTGGGATCGCTCGTCGACGACGGGCTCGCGGGGGTGGAGTGCCTCGCGGGCATCCCGGGGCTCGCCGGCGCGACGCCGATGCAGAACGTCGGCGCTTACGGCCAGGACGTCAGCGAGACGATCGTGCGCCTCCGGGCGCTCGATCGAGAGCGCGGCGAGGTGGTGACCTTCGACAAGGCGGCCTGCCACTTCGCTTATCGAAATAGCGTCTTTCGCGGCCGCGATCGCCACGTGATCCTCGACGTGACCTTCCGGCTCGAGCGCTCGCGCACGAGCAAGCCGATCCGCTACGGCGAGCTCGCGAAGGCGCTCGCGGTCGGCGAGGGCGCGACGGCGCCGCTCGCGGAGGTCCGGTCCACGATCGTCGAGCTCCGCCGCAAGAAGGGGATGGTCCTCGACCCCTCCGACTCGGACACCACGAGCGCGGGCTCCTTCTTCACGAACCCGATCGTGACGGCGGAGGACCTCGAGCGCGTCCGGGCGCGCTGGGAGGGCCCGCCGATGCCGGTGTTCGCCGAGTCGGACGGCCGCTCGAAGCTCAGCGCCGGATGGCTGATCGAGAATGCCGGCTTCAAGAAGGGCCTCACCCTCGGGCGGGTCGCGGTCTCGAGCAAGCATGCGCTCGCCCTCACCAACCGCGGCGGCGCGACCACGAAGGACCTCGTCGCCCTCGCGCGTCAGATCCGCGCCGGCGTGTTCGCGCGCTTCGGCGTGATGCTCGAGAACGAACCCGTGTTCGTGGGCGTTGCGCTTTGAGCTAGATTGACGTCCTTCTCGATGAACTTCGCCATCACGGGCGTGGGAGGGTTCGTTGCGCCGCGACACCTCGCGGCCATCGCATCGGTCGGCGGCCGCGTCGTGGCGGCCCTCGATCCGCACGACTCCGTCGGCGTCCTGGACGCGCACGGCTACGGGATCGAGTTCTTCTCCGACGAAGGGCAATTTTCGAAGCATCTCGAAGAGTTGCGTGACGGACCTGAAGCGACGCGCTTGCGGTACCTCACGGTCTGCGCGCCGAACCACGTCCACGAGGCCCAGTGTCGGATGGGGCTCGAGCGCGGTGTCGACGTCATCTGCGAGAAGCCCGTCGTGCTCGAGCCGTCCGAGCTCGATCGCCTCGAGGGCATCGAGAGCGCGACGGGACGGCGGGTGTGGACGGTGCTCCAGCTCCGCGGCCACGACCGGCTGCGTGCGCTGCGAGCGCGTCTCGCGGACCGCGGCCCTCACGAGGTGGTCCTCACCTACGTGACGCCGCGTGGGCCCTGGTACGAGCACTCGTGGAAGGCGGACGTCGAGCGCTCCGGCGGGCTCGCGACCAACATCGGCATTCACATGTTCGACTTGCTCTCGTGGCTCTTCGGTCCCCTCGTCCGGAGCGAGCTGCACCTCCGCGAGCGCCGGCGCATGGCCGGCTACTTCGAGCACGAGCGGGCGCGTGTCACCTGGTTCCTCTCGATCGCGCACGAGGACGTCGCGCCGGGCGGTCGCATGCAGCGCTCCCTCGTGATCGACGCCGAGCCGATCGATCTCGTCGACGAGGGCGGCATGCTCCATCGCCGCGTCTACGAGGAGGTGCTGGCCGGACACGGTCTCGGCCTCGCCGACGCGCGGTCGTGCATCCTCACCGCATCGGCGCTCCGGACGATGGAGACGACCACGAAGCGCGAGCGCGTGCATCCGCGGCTCCGGCCATGATCCACCCCACCGCCACCGTCGACGAAGGCGCCGCGCTGGGCGAGGGGACGAAGGTCTGGCACTACGCGCACGTCTCCGCCGGCGCCCGGATCGGTCGCGACTGCGTGCTGGGGCAGAACGTGTACGTCGGCCCGGGCGTGATCATCGGAGATCGCGTCCGGATCCAGAACAACGTGTCCGTCTACGCGGGCGTCGCGCTCGAGGACGACGTCTTCTGCGGCCCCTCGTGCGTCTTCACCAACGTGCGGAACCCGCGCGCCGCGATCTCGCGGAATGGCCGCTTCGACGAGACGCTCGTCCGCCGGGGCGCGACCATCGGCGCCAACGCGACCATCGTCTGCGGCGCCACGATCGGCCGGCACGCGTTCATCGCCGCCGGCGCGGTCGTGTCCGCGAAGTCGGTGCCCGACTACGCGCTGATGATCGGCGTGCCCGCCCGGCGCGCAGGATGGGTCGGCCGGCACGGAGAGCGGCTGTCGGCCTCGCTCGTCTGTCCCGTCTCCGGCCTCCGCTACGAGGAGGTGGACGGCGAGCGGCTTCGCTGCGTCGACCTCGACGAGGACGCGCCGCTCGGCTGACCACGTCAGGGCACGAGGAGCGCCTGGATCGCGAGCAGCAGCGCGGCGGCGACGACGGCCCGATCGAGGTGGCGCACGACGCGGGCCGGCGCGAGCCACGCCGCGAAGCCGACCGCGACGCCGAAGTAGGCCGCGATCCACGCGCGCCAGAAATACGCGGCGTGCTCGCTGTAGATCACGAGCGCGGGATCGGGCTCGCCGAAGGCGAGGCGCTGCGCGACACGGAGGACCGCGTACCCCGCGATCGCGGCAGCGCAGGCGGAGACGACGGCGACGGCTAGGCGCGGACGCGGGGGCATTCGGGGTCCGGGCCGACGTGGCCGTCCAGGTAGCGCGTGACGACCTTGCAGCCGCCGCGACAGACCGCGCGAAGCGTGCAGGTTGCACATGGCTCGGCGGGGGCGGCGGGGTAAGCGCGGAAGGGCTCGAGGTCCTCGGGGGCGCCGAAGCTGCACGGGAGGAGCGCACCGTCGACGCGCTGCGCGGACAGCGCCGCGCCCGCCTCGCACCCGAAGACGCCCCACCGCTCGAGCGCGGCGGCGTCGAAGGCCGGGTCCGACGAGAGGAACGGGACGAGCGCGCAGTCGATGCGCAGGCGGAGATCGGGGAGGGCCGCGGACAGGTCACGGAGCGTGCGCGGGAGCTCGTCGACCTGCTCGCGGCTCAGCCGGCGCGCGAGGTAGTCGAGGCTCCGGGCACGGCCCGCGGGCTTGTAGCGGAGGAGCTGCGCCTCGCGCGCGCCGCTCGCGCGGGCGCGCTCGAGCGTCGCGCGCAGGCGAGGGAAGGTGGCGCGGGTGAGCACCACGTTCACGCCCACGAGCACGCCCGCGCTGGTGAGCTCGCGGATCGCGGACTCGGCCTGCGCTGCGCCGTCGAAGCCGCGCACGGAGGCGTAGTCGTCGCCGGCGCCATCGTAGCTCACGTTGACCTGCGCGAACCGGGTGAGCGCGGCGATCTTCCGCCGTCCGAGGCCGAGGCCGCTCGTGGTCACGACGGGCGTGAGGCCGCGCGATCGCGCGTGGTCCGCGAGGGCGCCGAGGTCCTCGCGCAGCGTCGGCTCGCCGCCGCCGAACGCGACCGTGAAGACGCCCGCCTCCGCGAGCGCGTCGAGGCGCGCCTCGATCACGTCGCGTGGCGGCTCGACGCCGTCCGGTCGCGCGTCGAGGTAGCAGCCTTCGCAGCCGGCGGCGCAGCGCGACGTGACCGCGACGTGGACCTCGAGCGGCGCGCTCGGCGGCGGCGCCGGATCCGACCATAGCGCGCTCTCCGCGAGCCCCAGCGCGCGCACGCCGTCGCGCGTGAGCCCGACGAGCGCCGCGTCCGTCTTCACCCACGCCCCCCACGTTTCGTAGCGGAGGCGCGTCACTCGTCCTCCGCCGTCGGGCGCTCGGGCTCGGACGCCGGCGCGGACGCCGTCGCAGACTCCTCCTCGACCGCCGCGCAGACCGCCGCGAAGATCGCGGCGCCGGCCGCCGCGCCGAGGAAGAGCGTGTCGATCACGCTCCCCACGCTCGAGCAGTTCGCGCCGTGGCCGAGGCGCACCGCGCGCAGGTGCTCGGGTCGGACGGCCGCTTCCTTCGCCATTTCCTCGAGCATACGCGTCGCTCAGAGACCGAGGGCGTCGAGATGACCGCTCTGCTCCAGCACGAGAAACGCCGCCGCGGCGACGCCGAGGGCGCAGACCACCGCGCGCACGCCGCGTGGCGCGCCGCCGGCCGCGGCCCACGCACGGGCCGCGAGGAGGAGCGGGACGAGCGCCGCCCCGAACCAGAGGAAGGGGCCCGCGCTCGCGCCCTCGTAGCCGAGCGCGAGCGCCGCGCCCGCGAGCGCGACGAACGCGGAGAACGCCAGCACCGCGAGTACGCTGGCGCGGGACAGGCCCACGCGGCGCGCGCGCCGGACAGCGCGAGCCACGGCGAGGAGCCCGACGGCGATCGTCGCGATCGATGCGATATGCAAGCGTCGCCGGCGGACGTGACGGTCGACGTCTTTCGCGGCGCCTTCGTCGGGGAGCCATTGCAGGTCGACCTTGGCCTCGCCGAGGTCGCCTGCGGCCAGATGCACGCGCACCGCCGAGCGGATCGCGGCGTGCGCGAGCACGGGATCCGCCTTGGGATCGCGCGCTGCCTTGCGCCAGAGCGGGATCGCGAGCTCGGGATGCCCTCGTCGTGCGTGGGCGTCGGCCGCGAAGCTCCAGGCCTCCACGCGGACCAGTCCCTCCGGATAGGCGTCGGCGGCGATGACGAGCCGCTCGAGGTCGGGGCTCGGGTCGCGGCGCGCGTGCTCGAGCTGAAGGAGCGGCTCGAAGTCGCCCTCGCTCCGCGCGCGGAGCCAGGCCGCGCGCTCGGCCCCGTTCGGCGCCTGCTCGTAGAGCGCGAGCGCCTCGTCGAACGCATAACGCTCCTCCGCCGCCCTCGCTTCCTCGAACGGCCCTGCCGCCGCTGCGCGCGCGGCGAACCCGAAGGCGAGCACCAGAGGCCATCGAAGCAACCTGCGCATCCGAGCGTTTGCATGATAATCGGCGGAGGCGCATGTTCGGTCGCACAACCATCCTCGTCTCGGGGCTCGCCCTGCTCGGCGGATGCCATTCCTGCGCGAACGACCATCCGTACGTCCCGCCCACCGCCGATGCGGCGGCCAGCCCCCACAACGACGGTGGCGCGAGCAGCGCGAGCTCCGGCGCGGACGGCGGGGTCGAGCGCGCCCTCGCGCTCCCCGAGGGCACCACCACCTGGAAGGACGACGGCCTCGTCATCGACGGCTCCGGACGCGAGATCGTCCACGTCCTCGCGCGCGATTTCGACGGCGACGGCAAGAAGGACGCGCTCGCGATCCTCCGGCCGCCCCCGACCGAGCGAAAGCCGGGCTCTCCCTCCGGGCAGCTCGTCTTCGTGCACGGCGGCGAGGCGGGACGTCCGCCCGCTGCCATCGCCGTCGGCCCGAGCATCGGGCAATGGCCGGCGTGCGCCGCCACCGCGCGCCTCGAGCGGGTGGGGCGGTCCGCGTACGCCGAGATCGGGAGCGCCTGTCCGAAGGCGGTTGGCACGCGGAGCATCGCCGTCGTTCGTCTCGGCGGGCCCGTTCCGACCGTCGCCTTCGACGCCACCGTCACCGATCCGAAGGACGCGACCCCGCTCGCCATCGACGTCGACACCACGGATCGCGATCGCGACGGGCTCGACGACGTCACGCTGCATCTCACGCTCGACGGCCTCGAGTCGAAGCTCGCGTTCTACGATCGTCCCGCCGGACCGAGCCGCGATCCGGAGGAGCCGGAGGCCTCACTCCAGAAGATCGCCGGCCGGGTGAAGGCAGCGAAGGCGAAGGACGTCTCGGCGCTCGCGGAGCAGGCGCGCATGCTCTACCGCGTGATGTGCGAGGAGGGCGGCGCGCCACGCATCACCGGCATCCGCGGCGCGGGTGCGGCGAGCTGCGGCGCGAGCAAGTCGCTCGAGGACGTGGGCATCGCGCAGATCAAGGCCCTCGCGCAGGAGGGCGACGTGTTCGGTGCGTTCTTCGCGGCCGAGATCGCCCAGGCTACGCCGGCGACGAAGAGCGCGAACCGCCGCTTCGAGATCGACAAGTACCTCGCGCTCGCCGCGCCCGTCGTCGAGGCGAAGGCGGTCAAGCCCATCGGCGTCCCGGTCGACGCGCCGTTCGATCCGCAGCCGCAGTGGGGCCCGCTCTCGTTCGAGCCGGGCGGAAAGCTCCTGGTACGCAGGGGAAAGACGGTCACGCGCGTCGATCCGGAGTCGCTCGAGACGAGCGCGGTCGACGGGCCCGCCTGGCCGAGCGAGGTGCTCTCGCCGGAGGGGAAAAAGCGCTGGATCGAGGCGTATCAGGCCTGCGAGGGCACCGCGTTCCGCGCGAGCTTCGCCATCCTCGACAACGACGGCATGAGCGAGGCCTCGCTCCCGTTCACGCCGCGCCTCGGCCGCGGATGTACGGGGCACGGCGATCCCGTGCTCGCGCAGCCGATCGCGTGGGGCAACCGCGGCCTCGAGGCGATGGTCGCGGGGCGCGCCGTCCTCATCAAGGACGCCGGCGGGGCGACGGGCGGCGAGGCGGTCATCCTCACGTCGTTCCTCGACGAGCACGCGCCGATGGGCTCCCCGCGCGCCCGCGGCAGCGCCGCGTTCGCCACCGCGATCCCGAGCGCGCTCCTCGCTCAGGTCGAGGGGAAGTGGTCGGTCGTCAAATCACCCGACCTCCGACCCTCCGACCTCCGCGCCTGCACCATCGACGACGCGGGGCTCCGCATCGCCTGCGTGCACCGCGGCAAGGTCGTGATGATCACGCGCTGAGGCCGTCACTTGTGACGGATGACGGTCGTGCAGAGCACGTCGTCGGGATCGCGTGTGCTCTGCAAGCACTGCTTCTTCGTGTCGTAGCAGCGCAAGACGAGGACGCCGCGCGCGCGGAGCATCGCGAGGGGTAGGTTCGCCTTGCTGGCCGCATTGAACGGCGTCTTCGGCTCGCACCCGAGCGACATGTACATGTCGATCTGGCGCCCGCCCGCGATGACCTCCATGCGGTTCCAGCGGCTCTTGTCCGGTCCCGTGTCCATTCCCAGGCTGATCGGCTTCAGCTTGTTCATCGTCTCCGTGGCGAACGCCTCGTCGGCCACGGGGTCGTCCGGGTGCGGCGCGCGCATCGCGACCATGTACGTCATGGCCTTCATCTGCGTCTCTTCGGGCGCGCTCTGGCTCACCATCGTCTCCGGCTTCGGGACGGGGCGCTCGGGCATCGCGTAGGACGCGGGCGCGGCCGGCCCAGAGTCCTTCGCGGCGAACGCCGCGGCGTCGCCCGCGAACGGGGAGGAGGAGTCGCTGCCGGTCTTGTCGAGCAGCTCCTTCTTCTTGTCCTGATCGCAGGCCGCGGTGACGAGAGCGAGGAGCGTGATGAGTGCGATCTTCTTCATGCGACGAGGGCTTTGTACGCAGCGGTGACCTCCGCGAAACGCGCGGAGAGGGTCCTTCGTTCCTCGAAGGAGGCCGAGGGATGCAGATCCGGATGGTACTCCCGCACGAGCCGGCGATAGGCCTGCTTGACCTCCGTCTCGGGGGCGTTCGAGCTCAGCCCGAGCGTGCGATACGCGACGATACGTCCCACGTCGACCGCGCCGGGCATGCCGCTCGAAGGCCGCGCGGTACGGTAGACCCCGCTCTCGGCCACGCGATCGCGCGCGCGCTTCTTGCCGGCGAGGAACTCGCCCGCCTCGAGCGGCGAGTCGACGAGGGCGCCGCGCGGCGGGCGAGACGCGGCGCGGTAGAAGACCTGAGCGTCGGCGACGCTGTCGAGCATCTGGAGCCGCAGGATCACCTGCTTTCGCAGCGCGCGGCCGACGACGTCGGGCGAGATGTGGAAGTCGCGAACGAGCACCTCTCCGTGGAGGCGCTGCGATGCCATCGCGCGGAGGAGCGACCGGCGAAGGACGTCGTCGTCGACCTCCTCGTCGTGTCGGAGGATCTCGCCGAGCGAGGCGGCGGCGCGATCGACCTCCACCGCCGTCACGAGCCCATGTGCAAGATGCACGCGATGCGCGCGCCCGCTCGACTCGACCAGCTCCAGGGTCCCGCTCGCGTTTCCGCGATGGAGGACCCCGAGCAAATCACCGAGCGTCGTGGCCTTGAGGCGCCCCGGAAGCTGCATCCTTCGGACGTATCAAGCGACCGAGAGGCCAGCCAAAAAAGCAGGTAATCTCGCGGCGGACGGATGAGGCGCGCTTATCGAATCGCTTTCATAGCCGCGGCGGGCGTCGCGAGCCTCGACGCCGTGCCGGCGGCGGCCGACGAGCCGTTGCCCCTCGCCGTCACGCTGCAGTGTGACCGCGCGCCGGAGCCGGGACGGGTCCGCTGCACGGTCGAGGCGCGCGCCGCCGCCGGCCGGACCCTGCAGTGGGCCGATGTCGTGCTGGTCGAGCTCCCGGAGCTCGCGCAGGCGCTGAAGGGTCGGCTCGGTCCGGCGGACAGCATCGCGCGCGACGCGACGAGCGAGCGCTGGGCCTTCGGCTTCGTGGCGAAGAAGGCCGGCGAGGGGGAGGCCAAGGTCCGCGTGCGGGCCGTCGTGTGCGAAGGCGAGCGCTGCGCTTCGGTCAGCGTCGACGCGAAGGCGGTCGTGAAGGTCGGCTGAGCCGGCTCAGTGCGTCAGGTTGAGCTGCGCGAGCTGGAGCTTCGCCTCGGCCGTGAACTTCGAGTCCGGGAAGCGGCGGATGAGGGAGCGCCACGTGTTCTTCGCGTCGTTCCACGCCTGCGTGTCCATCTGGCACCAAGCGAGGAGGTAGAGCGCGTCGTCGTGCACCTCCTTGTCGACCGCGTTCTCGGCGAGGGTGGTGAGGATCGGGATCGCCTCCTTCTGGCGATTCAGGTGGCGGTACGCGTCCGATAGCCCGAGGCGAACGCTCGGGCCGATGGCGGAGTCGTCCTTGTACTTGAGCGACTCCTCGAACGCGGTCGCCGCGTCCGACCAGCGCTGCACGCGGACCTTGTCCATGCCTTGCTGGTAGAGCTGCCCCGCGAGGTCGTTGCGCGCGCGCTCGACCGCATCCGCGAACATCGACGCCTCCGCCTTCGAGAGCGGCTCCTTCTGGACCTGCGCCCACTGCTCGACGATCTCCGCGCGCTTGCCCGCCCGGATCAGCTCGTAGAACTGCGCAGCGCGGGACTCGGCGCGGGCGCGATCCTCGTCGCGCTTCTGCGCCTCGCGCTGCTCCTTGCGGAGGCGCTCGTTGTCTTGCGCTCGCTGCTCCGTCTCCGCCTTGATCTGGTCGACGCGCGCGTCCCACGCGAGCTTCAGCGCCGCGAACACGACTACGACGAACACGATGTAGGCGGTGGCGCTGTTCCACGACAGGCGCCGCTCGTACGTCTGTTGCCGCTTGGCGATG
This sequence comes from Labilithrix sp., assembly GCA_046351255.1. Lineage (GTDB taxonomy): Bacteria > Myxococcota_A > Polyangia > Polyangiales > Polyangiaceae > Labilithrix. Next base: position 99,412 of record JAXLYU010000011.1, on the reverse strand, counting down.
CTCTTGATGTCCGCGCTGAGCGCGTTCGTGAGGTTGTTCGTCTTGATGACGGACGCGCGCGACTCGATGATCTCGCGCTTGATCTCGCGGAGCTCCTCGTCGACCTCTTGGACCATCGTGGCCGGGCTCTTAGCGCATCAAAGCTTCTGACAGAAGGAGTTCAGTCCACAGAGCCAGCTCGAGAATCCGAAACAGCTCTGATGGACGCAGTCCTGGCCCCCGCACTCCTCGTTCGTGAGGCAGGATTGAGCCTCGTTGATCGCGTCGCACTTCGCGGTGCACTGCGTGGTCGACTTGTTGAACCCCTGGCTCGAGCCGCAGCACTTCTTCTTGTTCGGGTCGCTGCAGTCCGCCGCGTCGTCGCAGGTGGCGGTCCCCGAGTCGCTCGGACAGGCCTTGTCTTTGGCCTGGCACTTCAGGTCGTTGGCGCCCGCGACGCAGCACTTCTGCGTGGCGACGTCGCAGGTCTCCTTCCCGCAGTCGATTTTCCCGGGGGTCGCTCCGAGGGTGCGGCCGCTCTGGGGGGGACTGGTGCCGCTCGAGGAAGAGCCGCCGCCGCTGGTGCTGCCGCCCCCGCCGCTGCTCGTCGAGCTCCCCGGGGTTGTCGGGTTGGTCTCGCCGTAGTCCTCACCGCAGGCGACGATGAGCCCGACGACAAGGGCAAGCCCCACTCCGGCGCGGACAAAAGCAGGCGTCACCCCGCAAGGATAACCCGACTTCCCTCGCTTTGGACCCCGTGGTAAGCGGACCTCGAAATGGCTGGATCCACGACCGACATCCGCAAGGGCCTCAAGATCGAAATCGACGGGGTTCCGTACCACATCGTCGAGCACCAGTTCGTGAAGCCCGGCAAAGGCCAGTCCTTCACGCGCTGCAGCATCCGCAACCTGACGAACGGCAAGGTGGTCGAGCGCACCTGGAAGTCCGGCGAATCGGTGGACCTCGCCGACGTCGAGGACCGCAAGATGACCTACTCGTGGGAAGAGGGCGACAACCTCGTCTTCATGGACACGAACACCGGCGACCAGATCTACGTCGCGAAGGACAAGGTCGGCCCCGAGGTCCGCTTCCTCTCGGAAGGCCTCGACGTCAGCGTCACGCTCTACAACGGCAATGCGATCGGCATCGACATGCCGCCGAACGTGGTCATGCAGGTCGTGAACAGCGAGCCGGGCGTGAAGGGCGACACCGCGAGCGGCGCCACGAAGCCCGCCACCCTCGCCACCGGCGCCGTCGTGAACGTCCCGCTGTTCATCAAGGAAGGCGAGTGGATCAAGATCGACACCGCCACCGGCTCCTACCAGGAGCGCGTGAACAAATAGAGCGCGGCCACGTGGCGCGCTCCCCGGCGTTTGGGGCCAAGTCCCAGGAACAAGCTGATAGCCTTCGGTACGTGCGGTCATCCAGGTGCGCCGTCGGGGGCTTCCTCGTCTTCGTGGTGCGCAGATCCCGGAGGCGCCACCGGCGGGAGGCGTGTTCACGCGCGACTGCACTGTGACCGTGCCGAGCTTCTTCGCGGGCAAGCACATGTTCGCGGCCATGCCGCACATGCATCAGACCGGCGTCTCGATGTCGACCACGCTCACGACCAAGGACGCCAAGACGGTCGATCTCGGCACGATGCCGAGCTTCGACTTCAGCCGGCAAGCCTGGGTGTCGATCGACGATGCCGTCAGCTCCGAGGGCGACGTGATCCGCACCCGGTGCGGATACACCAAGCGGACCGGCCACAAGATCTCGTTCGGCGAAAAGACCTCCGACGAGATGTGCTACTCGTTCACCATGTATTATCCACGCATCACGACGCCCGGCTGGACGTGGGCTTTCCCCGCCGCCACGTCGAAGTGCGTGTCCGAGCCATAGCGGCTCATCTGGAGCGCGATCATCGAACTCTACGGAAATACGAGGGGGCTCTCGCCGTCGGCGACCAAGACGCTGGAGCGCATTTACCGGCGCCGCGTCCCGCTCGACGACATCTCGACCACGGAGCTGACGCGCACGCTCGTCACGGCGAGCGTCGAGACCGGCCGTCAGGTCGGCGCGCTCGTGCATCGCTCGGGCGAGGTCGACTACGTGGTCGTCGGCGACGCGGGCAAGCTCATGCTCCCGGACATCGGACGACTCCGCGCCGCCGAGGGGCGCTTTCGTGGCCTCCGGCTCGTGCACACGCATCTCCGCGGTGAGCCGCTGACGCGCGACGACATCGTCGATCTCGTGCGCCTCCGCCTCGACCTCGTCTGCGCGATCCAGATGTCCCCCCGCGGGGAGGCTCGTTCGCTGCAGTATGCATACAACGTCCCGAGCGACGACCCGAACGAGCTGCCGTATCGCTCGGTGGGGCCGCTCGCGGTCGGCTCTCCCCAGGTCGACGTGGGCGAGCTCATGGCCGATCTCGAGGGCGAGTTCGCGCGTCAGACGCGCGGCCGGGTCGTGCGCGGCAAGGACGGCGTGGCGATGCTCGTGCACGTCGGCGAGCGCGGCGACAAGGGGGCCCAGGCGCACGCCGAGGAGAGCATGCGGGAGCTCCGCGAGCTCGCGCGCACGGCGGGGGTCGAGGTGGTCGAGGAGATCATCCAGCTCCGTGACCGTGTCGATCCGAAGTTCGTGCTCGGCAAGGGGAAGCTCGAGGACGTCATCATCCGCGCGATGCAGCGGGGCGCGGACGTGCTGGTCTTCGATCGCGAGCTCACGCCCGCGCAGATCAGCGCCATCGCGAAGGAGTCGGACCTCAAGGTCATCGATCGCACGCAGCTCATCCTCGACATCTTCGCGCAGCGCGCGGAGTCCAACGACGGCAAGCTGCAGGTCGAGCTTGCGCAGCTCAAATACAACATGCCGCGCCTCGGCATGAAGGACGACTCGCTCTCGCGCCTCACGGGCGGCATCGGCGGACGTGGCCCGGGCGAGACGAAGCTCGAGATCGGCCGCCGCCGCGCGAAGGAGCGCGTCTCGCATCTCGAGTCGCAGCTGCGAAAGGCCTCGAAGCGTCGCGAGGAGCGTCGTCGCAAGCGCACGCGCGGCGGCGTCCCCACCGTCGCGATCGTCGGGTACACGAACGCGGGCAAGAGCACGCTCCTCAACACGCTCACGGGCGCGGAGGTCCTCGCGGAGGACAAGCTCTTCGCCACGCTCGACACGCGCTCGCGCCACCTCAAGGTCGGCTGGGCGGGCTACGGCGATCGCGAGGTCGTCATCACGGACACGGTCGGCTTCATCCGCGATCTGCCCGAGGATCTGTTCGCCGCGTTCCGCGCCACCTTCGAGGAGGCGGCGGACGCCGATCTCATCCTCGACATCGTCGACGCCGCGGACCCCGCGAAGACGGAGCACATGGAGACGACGGCCAACGTCCTCGAGGAGCTGGGCCTCGCCGAGATCCCGCGCGTCGTCGTGTTCAACAAGACCGAGCTCCTCTCGAAGATCGATCAGAAGATCCTCCAGAAGAAGTTCCCCGAGGCGGTGCTGCTCTCGGCGATGCAGCGTGAGTCGACGCGCCCGCTGCTCCAGCGGCTCGCGGTGGAGCTCGCCGAGCGCTGGGACCAGAGCGCGAAGATGCCCGCGGCCGCGCCGATCGACCCCGACGACGCGGAGCCCGAGATCCCCGAGCCCGCCGAGACGGAGCCCATGCTCCACGCGACGACGCTCGAGGAGATGCTCGGCGGACGCCGCCGCCGCCACGCCCGATCAGGCTCGACCAGCTAGGGACGGACGAAGTCTTCCTTCACGCGCGGATACAGCTTCCGCTCGAAGAAGGACCAGCCCATGACGCCGGTGATGCTCGTGAACTGGGCGCCGTTGGCGAACTCGGGCGGGGGGATGGGGCAGGGGGAGCCGCTGCAGGTCGCGCCCGTGCCCCAGCGGCGGAGGAGGAGATCGTTCACGAGGAGCGGTCCCGTGACCTGAAGCTCGTAGGCGACGTCACCGTCGGGCTTCTGGGCGTTCTGTACGTTGTCCTTCTCGATCGTGAGCGGCCCCGTGACCTTCACGAAGACGCTCTCGTACTTCTCGGCGTCCTGCTTCGCCGCCGTGTTCACCTGGCTCGCGCTGACGGAGAGGGGCGTGACGGCGCCGATCGCGGGGTCCGTCACGTTGATGGACGCGGCCGTGATCTGGTCCTGATCGAAGGGGTGCCCGTGGACGCCGATGATGCGCACCTTCTGCCCGATCTTCGCGCCCGTGGTCGTGCTGCCGGCGAGGCCGTCGGCCTGGATGTACATGCCCTTCCACGGCGCGGCGGCGAGGTCCTCCTGGATGTAGAGGTGCTTGTTCGTGACGCGGGCCACGACGTAGCCCTCCGTGGAGACGACGCTCGAGAACTTCGGATGATCGGCCGAGCTCGGATCGCGAAGCGCGCTGATCGGGAGGTCGCAGCCCTCCGCGTTGGTGTTTGCCGCGCGGCACGTATCGCACGCGTCGCCGATCCCGTCCTGGTCGTCGTCTTCCTGGCCGGGGTTCGCGAACTCGGGGCAGTTGTCGGTGCCGTTCGGGACGCCGTCGCCGTCGATGTCGGCGCCGCTCGGGTGGTCGCACTTCTGCTCGCCGTCGTTGGGGCACTCGTCGCACGCGTCGCCGATGCCGTCGTGATCGACGTCGGCCTGGATCGCGCCGTCCATCGGGCGAACGGGGTTGAAGACGGTGGGGCAGTTGTCCCGCTCGTTGGGGATGCCGTCACCGTCCTTGTCCGCGTCGGTGGGGTTGCCGTCGTAGACGGTCGACCCGCGGACCGGCTGCGGGCGCGACGGATGGCAAGACGGCTCCGTGTCCGGCGTCTTGTCCTTGCAGAAGAACGGCGGGTAGTACTTCGCGCCCTCGGTGAGGATGGCCTCGAGGGTGGGCTTCGCGGACGTGCGGACGTCGACGCAGACCGTCTTCGCCTTGCCGCACACGTCGCCCGGGAAGGCGGCGCAGCCGGCGCCGCCTGGCGGAGGCGTGAACGCGGGATCGCCCACGAGCGCGGTGTCGCCGTAGAGCGCCACGCCGCTGCGGAGAACGAGCGCGACGTCCTCCACGCCGCCGTCGAGGATGGCGCGGAAGTCCTTGTCCTTGCGGCCATCGAAGACGGCGAGGTCGGCGAGATACCCCGGCTTCAGGAAGCCGACCGCGTGACCGGCACCGACGGCGAGCGCCGCGTTCTCCGTCACCATGCGCCACAGGTCGGCGTCGGTGAAGTGCTTGTCGAAGTACGTCTTGTTCCAGTCGTCCGCGCAGCGGAGCTCGCGGAGCATGTTCATCGAGCCCGACGGGATCCAGTCCGTGCCGAGCGAGATTGTGACGCCGGCCATGTCGAGCATCACGGCCTGGGTCGTGTTGCCGTAGAGGTCGACGTTCGAGCGCGGCGACCAGACCACCTTCGATCCCGCCTTGCGGATCGTGTTGGCGTCGCCGGGGCCGAGCGCGACGGCGTGAATGATGGCGGTCGTGCGGAGGACGAGGTCGTTGTCGTTCTCCTGGCTGAGGCACGTGAACTCGTTGTGCGCCTCGGGGTCGATGCCCTCGGAGATGTGAGGGATGTACGCGCCGCCCTGCGAGACGATGAAGGTGCTGCGCGGCTTCGAATACTCGCAGCCGCTCGACAGGTTCTTGCCGGGCTGGCCGAGCGGGAAGACGTCCGAGAACGCGATCTCGGCGGGCAGGCCCTCGAGCTCCTCCGCGGACGTGTCGATGTTGCGCATCAAGCCGGGGACGCCGCCGCCGCCCGTGATCGCGGTCGCGCCGCTCATCAGGAAGCGGAGCTCGCCGTACGCCTGCATCAGCGAGTTCGCGCCGCTCTCGTACTCGAGGCGCGCGTGTCCTCGAGCGCCCTGCCAGTCACTGCGGTTCTCGTACTTCTCCGCGTGCACGATCGGCTTGTTGTTCTGGTAGGTGAGGTGCTCGTGCGGGTTGATCATGCCCGGCGTGATGACGCCGTCGGGGCAGGAGACGACCGCCGACTCCGCGTAGCCCGCCGCGCTCGAGCAGTCGCAGTCGGCGCAGACGATGATCCCCTTCGCGTCGATCACGACCTCGCCGCCGTGGAGCACGCGGTCGGGCGCGAGCACGGTGCCGCGCACCACCTTGCCGGCGGCCGCGGTGCCGGCGCTCGTCACCTTGCACACCGTGCCGTCCGTCTTCTCGATCGTGGACTTGCACTCCGTGACCTTCGGCTGCGGATTCCGGTTCTCGTGCGGCTGCTCGGGCTTGGCCGGCGCGATGAAGCCGTCGCCCGTGGCGTCGGGGATGTTGTCGTTGGGAGGGACCGCGACCCCCTTCGGATTGTCCTGGTCCGCGCAATGAAAGAGGACGGCCCCCGCGAGCAGGGCGGGCAAGAAAGCGAAGAACTGCCTCATCCACGAGGAATCGTACGCCCTGTGGTAAGAGGGCGCCATGGCATCTCGTGTCGTCAAGGCGCCGCAAGGGTCCGAAATTTCGTGCAAAGGCTGGGTACAGGAGGCCGCGCTGCGGATGCTCCACAACAACCTCGATCCGGACGTGGCCGAACGTCCCGAGGATCTCGTGGTTTATGGCGGTACGGGCAAGGCGGCGCGATCGTGGGACGCCTTCGACGTGATCGCGCGCGAGCTCCGCGATCTAAACAATGACGAAACACTTCTGGTTCAGTCGGGCAAAGCGGTCGGTCGCTTCAAGACCACGCCCGACGCGCCGCGCGTGCTCATCGCGAACTCGAACCTCGTCGGCAAGTGGGCGACGTGGGAGCACTTCCGCGAGCTCGAGAAGAAGGGCCTCATCATGTTCGGTCAGATGACCGCGGGCTCGTGGATCTACATCGGCACGCAGGGCATCTTGCAGGGCACGTTCGAGACGTTCGTCGCCGCGCGCAAGGTGTACGCGGAGCGAAAGAAGGTCACGGACCCGAAGCCGGGCCAGTTCTGGGTGCTCACGGCCGGTCTCGGCGGGATGGGCGGCGCGCAGCCGCTCGCGGCGACGATGGCGGGGCTGTCGTGCCTGGGCATCGAGATCGATCCGACGCGCATCCAGAAGCGCCTCGACACGCGCTACGTCGACGAGCGCATCGACGACCTCGACGCTGCGCTCGCTCGCCTCGAGAAGGCGAAGCGGGACGAGAAGCCGGTCAGCATCGCGCTCTGCGCGAACGCGGCCGACATCTACCCCGAGCTCGTGAAGCGCGGGATCACGCCCGATCTCGTGACGGAGCAGACCGCCGCCCACGATCCGCTCGTCGGCTACATCCCGCTCGGCTTCACGCTCGACGAGGCGGCCGATCTCCGCAAGGAAGATCCCGAGGGTTACGTCGAGAAGGCGAAGGCCAGCATGGCGGAGGAAGTGGAGGCCATGCTCGCGATGAAGAAGCGTGGGGCGGAGGTCTTCGACTACGGCAACAACATCCGCGCGTGCGCGGTGGAGGCCGGCTGCAAGAACGCGTTCGACATCATCGGCTTCGTCCCCGCGTACATCCGGCCGCTCTTCTGCGTCGGCAAGGGCCCGTTCCGCTGGGTCGCGCTCTCGGGCGATCCGGCCGACATCGCCGTCACCGACCAGGCCGTCCTCGACGCGGTGCCGAACGATCCCGATCTCCGTCGCTGGATCGAGCTCGCGAAGGAGCGCGTGAAGTTCCAGGGCCTGCCAGCGCGCATCTGCTGGCTCGGCTATGGCGATCGCGCGAAGGTCGGCCTCGCGTTCAACGAGCTCGTTCGCACGGGCAAGGTGAAGGCCCCGATCGTCATCGGCCGCGATCACCTCGACTGCGGCTCGGTCGCGTCACCGAACCGCGAGACGGAAGGCATGAAGGACGGCTCGGACGCGATCGCGGACTTCGCCATCCTCAACGCCCTCGTGAACACGGCCGCCGGGGCGAGCTGGGTCAGCTTCCATCACGGCGGCGGCGTCGGCATGGGCATGAGCCTCCATGCAGGCATGGTCGTCGTCGCGGATGGCACGGAAGAAGCGGCGCGACGCCTCGAGCGCGTCCTCACCAGCGATCCGGGTATGGGGGTCGTTCGCCACGCCGATGCCGGCTACGAGGAGGCGATCGCGTGCGCCAAGACCAAGGGCGTACATATCCCGCACATGGGGGACTGAGTGAGTGCAGCGGTTGTTCGCCGCCGTCTATTGCGTGTCCGGGGGCCTTCGCGGATCCTCGGGCCCGCATGGCGATAAATACGTTCACCTACGAAGCACCGGTCCGGCGTGCGGCGACGTACCCCGAGCTCGATTACGAGGAGCTCGAAGCCGCAGGTCATCTGGCAGAAGAGGGACGATCGCTCGACGCGCTCATGAAGACGCTCGCGCATCTGTTCCCGGGCAAGCCCCTGCCGGATCTCACGAAACAACCTTTCGTCTTCACGCAGGGCTCCTCGCAGGTCGTCACCAAGATCGACGGTGACGACCTCGTGATCTCGACCCCGCTCGTCCGCCTGTCGAACGACGGGCGCGCGATCGCGGCGATGCGCCACGTCCTGACGAGGATCAGCGCGACGGGGCAGCTCTATCAGCCGCGTCTCGACGGCGACGATCTGCGGCTGGAGTACCGCGATCGCATGGCCCGCCTGCACCCCGCGAAGGTGCTCGAGGTCCTGACGAAGATGCCCGAGGAGGCGGACAACAACGACGACTTCCTTACTGGCCAGTTCGGCGCCCAGCCACTCGATCGCTCGTCGGTCACGCCCGTGACGGACGAGGAGTTCGCGCAGTGCAAGAAGATCTGGGACTCGCACTGGACGGAGTGCGAGGAGCTCCTCAAGGACTGCCAGAAGAAGCGGTCCATGTTCTTCCTGAACGAGCTCACCTCGTACGCGATTCATCGCATTCGCTTCGCGATCCCGCTCGTCGGCTTCATCTCTTGGAAGCTCGATGACCTCGCCAGCACGTTCAACGACGGGCACGAGGATCCGCTGAAGCGCGAGACCTCGCTCGCGAAGGCGATCAAGGAGATGCGCGCGGTGACCCCAGAGGCCTTCCGCGCCAGCCTCGGCCACACCACGTACGCGCTCGCGCCGCTCGAAGAGGGCACCGACGAGGAGATCGACAACTACCTCGGCGACTACAGCGAGACGGTCGAGGAGCTGAAGAAGGAGGGCAAGTCCTACGAGGCCGCGCTCGGCATCTACAGCACCTACAACTTCCTCCTCGGCTACTACTACTGGGAAGAGCCCATCCGGCTCGCCCTCCAGGAAGGCCTCGCAAAGGCGTCCGGCAAGGGCTGGAAGGAGATGGTCGCCATCCTGCTCGAGCACTCCGAGCAGATGGTCGAGAAGTTCGGCGGCTCCGACGACGACGAAGACGAGGACAACGAAGACGAGGACGACGAGGACGAAGACGAGGACGACGAGGACGAGGACGAGGACGACGAGGACGACGAGGACGAGGACGGAGACGACGAATGACCATCGATATCGAGAGCCTCGGCGTATTCCAGATCTTCACCGGCGGCGGGACGGGCACCGGCTTTCTCCTCTCGGACAAGCTGCTCCTCACGAACTGCCACGTCGTCGCGCCGTACCGTAAGGTCGCGGTCGAGAAGCGCGACAAGCAACGCATCCTCGGCACTGTCCGTCGCCTTCATCCGAAGCGCGACCTCGCGATCGTCGAGCTGTCCCAGCCGCTCACCGGCGAGGTCCTCGCCATCAGCCAGGACGACGACCTGAAGCCGAAGCAGCCGCTGCACATCATCGGCTATCCGGTCGGTCTGCCGCTCTCCGTGACCGAGGGCGTCATTTCGAACCCGAAGCAGCAGTTCGGCGATCAGATGTTCGTGCAGACCGACGCGGCGATCAACCCCGGCAACTCGGGCGGTCCGATCCTCGATGACAAGAAGCAGGTCATCGCGGTCACGACGTGCAAGCTGCGCTCGGGCGACATGATCGGCTTCGGTATTCCCGCGCCGGATGTCCGCGAGTTCGTGACCTCGTTCCAGGGGCAGAGCGAGGACTTCGGCGTCATGTGCACGTCGTGCGACGCGCTCCTCACGAACGCGGAGCAGTACTGCAACAGCTGCGGCGCGGACCTCAGCGACGTCCAGCTCGAGCACTACTTCGATCCGCCCGAGGAGCACCCCATCGTGAAGTTCGTGGAGGGCGGGCTCCAGAAGGCGGGCATCGATCCGCTCCTCGCGCGCCACGGCGAGGAGAACTGGTCGTTCCACTCGGGCAGCGCGCCGATCAAGATCTGGTCGTGCTGCTCGGACCACCTGAACTTCTCGTCGCCGCTCGCGCAGATCGGAAAGCAGGGGCTCGGGGAGCTCTTCCGGTTCCTGCTCTCGAGCCAGCACGCGCCGTTCTCGTTCGACATGTACGAGAACACGATCCGTCTGAACCTGGTCTTCCACATGAGCGACGTGCATGCGCACGCCGGCAGCGACGAGGTCGCGGGCTGGATCTCGAAGTTCATGAAGACGGCCGACGACTTCGACAACCTGCTCGTCGACAAATACGGCTGTCAGCCGGCGCCCGACACGCAGATCACGTTCCTCAAGGAGCAGAGCGTCCGCGACGTCACGGCGGTCAAGGACTAGCGAAGCGGCTCGGGATACGAGCTGACCCCGACGCGGCGACCGTCGGGATCGCGGAAGTACAGGGTGTAATCCGTGTGCGCCTCGATCTCGACCTTCGCCGCGATGCGTTCGCGCTCATCAGGCGCGATCCCGAAGCACAATAGCTCCTTCGTCTCGGGATCGATCTTCGGCTCCGACGGATCTCGCTGCTCGAGCATCAGGATCGTTCCGCCGCTCAGCTCGAGCCAGAGGCTGCTCGGTCCGCGGCGCGTGATGGCGAGGCCGAGGATGCCGACGTAGAACCGCTCGAGCGCGGCGAGGTCGTCCGTGCGAAGGGCGAGGTGATGGATCCGCATGCGACGCGGCCATGGTAAACCAACGCGTCATGCGAAATGTCGTGGTTGCGACGCACGGGCATTGTTTCGACGGGCTCTGCTCGGCCGTGATGTTCACGCGGCTTCTGCGTCACGTGCATCCCGGGGAGGAGCTCGCGTTCAGCTACCGCGGCATGGGCTACGGACCGGGCCAGAACGGCGTGCCGCCGCAGGTGCTGACGGGCGCGGACAACGCGATCCTCGACTACCGGTTCTCGCAGGCGCCGAGCCTGAACTGGTACTTCGACCACCACGTGAGCGCCTTCGTGACGCCCGAGGACCGCGGCGCGTTCGAGGCGGGGGCGGCGGACGTGAAGCGCCACTTCTTCCACGACGGCAAATATGGCTCGTGCACGAAGCTGATCGCGGACATCGGCAAGGCCGAGTTCGGGCTCGATACCGCGGCGTGCGCCGAGCTCGTCCGCTGGGCGGACATGATCGACTCCGCCTCGTTTCCGAGCGCCGAGATGGCGGTGCTGAAGTCGGAGCCGGTGCTCCAGCTGATGACGGTCGTCGAGAACAAGGGCACGGACGCGTTCCTCGCCGCGATGATCCCGCGGCTCCTCGAGCAGCCGCTCTCCGACGTCGCGCGCGCGCCAGACGTCGCGGAGGCCTTTGCGCCGCTCTATGCGCAGCAGGAGAAGTTCGTGGCGCAGGTCAAGGCGAAGGCCGAGGTCGTGGGGCCGGTCGTCCTCGTGGATCTGTCGGAGTACGTGATCGACGTCGCCGCGAAGTTCGTCACGTACGCCTTCTGGCCAGAGAGCGCGTACTCCGTGCTCCTCACGCGCTCCGCCACGAAGACGAAGCTCTCGATCGGGTACAACCCGTGGTCGCCGATCCCTCGCAAGCACGACATCGCCAAGATCTGCGAGCGTCACGGCGGCGGCGGCCACCCGGTGGTGGGCGCGATCACGGTGAAGGCGGACGAGATCGAGAAGGGCAAGGCGCTCGCCCGGTCCATCGCCGAGGAGCTGGCCTCGTAGGGCGTGAAGATCCTCGGGCATCGCGGGGGACGCGGCGAGGGATGGCCGACCGAGAACTCGGTCGACGCGTTCCGGCGCGCGCTCGCCGAAGGCGCGGACGGCGTCGAGCTCGATGTCCGACTCTCGAAGGGCGGCGAGCCGGTCCTCTGGCACGATCCCAAGCTCGCCGACGGGAGCGTGGTCGCGCGCTCGCCGCGGGGCTCGCTCGCGACGCTCGACGAGGCGCTCGAGGCCTGCCGCGGGAAGATCGTGAACGTCGAGGTGAAGGCCGACGTGCCGCGCCGGGTCGCGCTCCTCCGTGCGGTGGCACGCTCGATCGCGCGGGCGCGCGACGTCGAGGTGGTGATGTCGTCGTTCGATCCGGGCCTCGTCCTCGCGATGTCCGTGCTGTCGCCGCGTACGCCGCGTGCCATCCTCGTCGGCGATCGAACGGCGCGTCTCGCGGTGGCGCTCCCGCGGGCGATGCGGCGCTTCGTGGTGGCGGCGCACGTCCAGGACGGCGCGATCACGCCGCGCGTGGTCGAGCGGGTCCGCGCGCTCGGGCTTCGGCTCTGCGCCTGGACCGTGAACGATCTCGACCGGGGCCGCGCGCTGGCGGCGATGGGGGTCGAGTGGGTCATCACGGACCGCCCCGAGATCTTTCTTCGCGACGACTGTCGATCTCCCGGGCGGCCGGGTGTCTAGGAGGCAGGCGGAGCACGCCACGAAAGGTAAAACGTCATGAAATTCCTCTGCATCGTCGAGACGGATCCGAACCGCAAGCAGCCCTCGCCCGAGGAGCTGAAGCGGCTCGGGGAGTACACCCAGAAGTCGATCGCGTCCGGGACCGTGGTCCTGACGGGCGGCGTGGTGCGGCCCAGCGCCGGCATCAAGGTCGCGCAGACGGCGGGGAAGGTGAGCTTCACGGACGGACCCTACGCGGAGAGCAAGGAGCTCATCGACGGCTACGCGATCATCGAGGCCCGCGATCTCGCGCACGCCAAGGAGCTCGTGACCGAGTTCATGGTCATCGCCAACTGTGCGAAGGCGGAGGTCCTGCCCATGTTCGACTACGGCGGAAAAGAGCCGCCGCGCGCGCACTGAGCTACCGTAACGTCCACGCGGAGTGGACGTTCGGCAGCAGGTGACGAAGGTCTGGAAGACCAGCGAGCGGAAGGTCATCGCCTCGCTCGTGCGGATCGTGCGCGACGTCGGCCTCGCGGAGGACGTCGCGCAGGAAGCGCTGATGGCGGCGCTCACGGACTGGCCGGCGTCCGGGGTACCCGAGCGACCCGAGGCGTGGCTCATGACGACGGCGAAGCGCCGCGCGTTCAACGTGCTCCGGCACGAGCGCGTGAAGGCGGCGCTCGCTCCGGTGCTGGCGGAGGAGGAGGCGCGTTCGACGGAGGCCGAGCTGGAGATGGGCATCGACGAAGACATCGCCGATGACGTCTTGAAGCTCCTCTTCATGGCGTGTCATCCGAGCCTGCCGAAGGACGCGCGCGTGGCGCTGACGCTGCGGCTCGTCGCGGGGCTCTCGACGTCGGACATCGCTCGCGCGTTTCTCACGACCGAGCCGGCGATCCAGCAGCGCATCGTGCGCGCGAAGCGTGCGCTCGCGGACGCGCGGATTCCGTTCGAGCTCCCGCGCGGCGCGGAGCTCGGAGGCCGTCTCGAGTCGGTGCTCGAGGTGGTCTATCTCGTGTTCAACGAGGGCTACTACGCGACCGCGGGCGACGACGTGATGCGCCCCGCGCTGCAGGACGAGGCGCTGCGGCTCGGGCTGCTCCTCACCGAGCTCGCGCCCGCGGAGCCGGAGACGCACGGCCTGCTCGCGCTCATGGAGCTGACCGCGTCCCGAGCCGCGGCCCGCACCGACGCGAACGGGGACCCGGTGCTCCTCCGCGACCAGGACCGGACGAGGTGGGACTCCGCGCGCATCGCGCGAGGGCTCCAGTCGCTCGAGCGGGCCGGCGAGCTCGGCGGGACGCGCGGTCCGTACCAGCTACAGGCCGCGATCGCCGCGGTGCACGCGCGCGGCACGGATTGGCCGGCGATCGTCGGGCTCTACGACGCGCTCCTCACACTCTCGCCGTCGCCGATCGTGGAGCTCAATCGGGCGATCGCGGTGTCCTTCGCGGACGGGCCGGCGGCGGCGCTCGCGCTCCTCGACGCCCTGGTGAAGGAGCCCGCGCTCGCGCGGTATCACCTCCTGCCGAGCGCCCGCGCGGAGATGCTCGAGCGCCTCGGCCGCCGCACGGAGGCGCGCGCCGAGTTCGTCCGCGCCGCGGACCTCACCGACAACGCGCGGCAACGCGAGCGCCTGCGCCGTCGCGCAGCGGCGCTCGGAGACTGATCAGCGCGTCACGAACGCGAGCGCCTCGCCCATCGTCGTCGCGCCGCTGGCGCCATACTCGCCGTGGTCCGCGCCGGTGAGCGTCCAGAAGCGCGTCCTCAGCCCGGCCGCCTCGAGCGCCTCGAAATTCTGCTGGGGCACGCCGTGCGGCTCGTGCTCGCCGGCAAGGACGGCGACCGCCTTCGCGGTCGCGAGCTTCTCCGGCAGGAGCTCCTCGGGCGCGCCGATCAGGACGAGGCGCGCGTACCTCTCGGGCGCGCGTGCGGCGAGCGCGGTCGCACGGGTCGCCCCCATCGACTCGCCGATCACGATGATCTCGGAGGCGTCGAGCTCGGCCACACGCACGGCGCGGATGGCGGCGATGGCAGCCGCGATCCGGCGATCGAGCGCGCTTGCGTCTTGTGACCAGGTTCGCCCGGTGAGCCCAGCCGTGGTCCCGGTCCCGCACGGCAGGTCGCCCTCGAGCGCGACGATCGTACCGTACCCACGCACGGTGGACGACCAGGCCTCGAGGTCCGATTGTGCCTCGCTGCACATACCGTGCAGATGGATGATCGGCCGCTTGCTCTTCGCGCCTTCGCCGACCACCACGAGCGCGGCCCGGTCGTTCTCGACGTCGACGGTCTGGACCGCGCCGCGACCCGGGACCGCCAGCTCGGCGGCGTGAATCGTCGCCACGCCGGTGGGCCCTCGGTCCTCCGTCGCGCTCGCGCTCGCGTTCGCGCTCTCGCTGTCCTTCCGACATGCGGCGAGCACGAGCAACGAGACGACGACGGCGGTGCGGCGCGGCATTTCACGCAGGGTCGAAGCAATTGGCTTGCCCGGCAAGTAATCGGAGGCCGCGGTCGCGCTCAGCCTGAAAGCAGCTCGTCGAAGACGAGTGCCGGCGGCTGGCGGGTCACTGCTCGCAGTGGACGGGGACGATCTGCACGCCTCCCGGCACGGGCTGCGTGAAGACGCCGTCGGGCAGCGGCGGGTTCCACTTCACGTCGTCGTAACGGAAGAGGACGTCCTGGTCCTTGCCCGGGACCTCGACGTGGATGCGGCGCGGCAGCTCTGCGGTGCACTGCGGGCCGCTCGTGGGTATCGGCGGATCGATCATCGCGGTGTCGACCTGCGGGACCGACATCCCGGACACGCGGTGATCGCTGAGCTCTGCGTGATAGAGGACGATGCCCTGCTGCTCGACCACGACGTCGAGCACGCGCAGGCGCTGCTTCTCCCAGGGCAGGGCGAAGTCTTCGGGGTGGGGCGCGACGCGCACGCGCTCGACCGAGCCGTTGTTGCCCTTGATCGTGACGACGTAATAGCCGCCGCCGTCCCACGCGATCGATTCGTCCGCGTCGCCGTGCTTGAGGACGGGCGCCTCGCCGCGGAGGAGCGACACGAGCACGTGGCCGGGCATCGGGACGTTCGCGAGGCGCGCGATGTTGCAGTCGGACGGCGGACCGGTGAAGAAGCGCTTGTTGCGGAGGTCGTTCACACTGAACGCCTTGCCGTCACTCGCGAGCGTCCAGAGCGTGACGCCGAAAGGGCTCACGATGTCGAGGCGCAGCTTGTCCGGCCAGACCGCGAACGCGAGCAGGTCGCCGCGCACGCGACCGTCCTTGGCGTTGAAGGAGTCGATCTTCGCGCTCGCGTGGATGCCGAGCCCGCAGTCCTGCGTCGCGTGCACCCGCGTGACGGCCGCTCGCGCGGACGGCACCTGCGAGACGGGCGGGGGATGCCCGCACCCGCTCGCGAGAAGGAGCACGGCAGGCAGAGCGGCGGCGTACGCGCGAAGCATCGTGACGTTGGTAACACAACCACGCGGCCCAGCGCAGCCTGCGGCTGCGTCAGAGCGTCGAGTCGCCCGAGGCGATCACCTCGTAGGTGCCGGCCTCGAGCTCGAGGCCGCGATAGGCGCGGACGGTGCCGTTCGTCGCCTTCAGCACGAGCAGCCGGTCCGCGCCGGCCGACGCGTACTCCGCCACCGTCACCTCGTCGCCGACGTCGGGCGCCCCCGCGCCGATCCGCTTCACGCGCAGCGGCAGGCGGCGCGTGCGATCGAAGCGGATGCCGCCTTGCTCCACGGAGCTCGGGGGCTCTCCGCCGACGAGGACGGCGCTCGGATCGAGCGGCTCGAGCCAGAACAGGCTGCTGCGGGGATGCGGGCGCACGTAGAGCGCGATGTCGTGCCCGGCGTCCGGCGCGACGAAGAGGACCGCCACGGGGATGTCCTCCGAGAGCACCACGCCACCGGCCAGCCACGCCTCCTCGCCCGTCTCGCGCGTGAGGACGTCGCCGAGCTGGCAGAGAAAGCCCTCGAGGCGAGGCTGATGGCCAGACGTGACCGGCTTCGCGCTGCGCGGCTTCTTCTTCGGCTTCTCGTCCTCGATACGAGGCGAGCTCTCGTCCTTGGCGGTGGGCACGTCGGCCTCCACCTCCGCCATCGCCTTCTTCTCGTCGGCCTCCTCGGGCGTCTCTTCCTTCTTCGGCGCCTCGGGCGCCTTCTTGTCCTTCGCCTCCGCCGCCGCCTTGGCCGCGCGCCGCCGCGCGAGCCACCCGCCCAGCGCGGCGCCGCCCGCGCCGGCGATGATCGCGCTGAGGATGAGGCTCACGTCACCTCGGGCGTGAGCCGGCGCGAGCTCGGGCGCTCGTATGGAATGTCGGTCGCCACGCCGAAGACGCGCTGAAACGCCTTCGCTCGCTCCGTCACTTCCGCCAGCGACGCGCCCTCCGGATGCAGATCCGCGATGACGGCGAACATGTCCGCGTCGTTCACGATCGTCTCTGCCGTCTCGAGCGTGATGCCGCCGATCGCGACGAGCGGGATCGCCGCCGCGCGCGTCTTCTCCGCCGCGGCGCGCAGGCCCTCGATGCCCACCACCGGATCCGGATTCTCCTTCGACGCGGTCGGGAAGACGGGGCCGTACGCGACATAGCGGGGCTTCACGGCGAGCGCGCGATCGAGCTGCGCAGGATCGTGCGTGGAGATGCCGACCGAGAGCTGCGGCGCGATCCGGTGCACGAGATCGAAGGGAAGGTCCTCCTGCCCGATGTGCACTGCGTCGCAACCGGCGAGGGCAGCGAGGTCGGCGCGGTCGTTCGCGACGAGCGGCACTCCGTGCTGTCGGCAGAGCGGACCGAGCGAACGGAGCAGCGCCAGGATCGCCCGCGCGGGGACGTCCTTCGCTCGCAGCTGCAGCGCCGCGGGGCGTGCTTCGAGCACCGCTCGCGCGAACGCCATCGGATCCGTACCTCGGCGGGCGAGGAACCCCGTGTCGACGATCGCGTAAAGGCCCTTCATGTCTCTCGAATCTACGGCTAATGACGCCGACCTGGGACGTCAATCGCGACGTGCTTGGCGATGCGGCCGCGTTCATCGATGGGCGGAGCTTCGGGCGCCGCTCCTTCCGCGCTCGAGATCGTCACGATATCGCCACGCTCGAGGTCGTCGAGCTCGGCGCCTTCGCGCTCGAGCCGCCGGATGCGCGGCCGTGCTCCGCTCTCGCAGCACGCGAAGAGCTCGGTCTTGCCCTTCGACTTCAGCAGGTCCGACGTCACGCGAAAGCGGATCGAGGTCCGCTCCGGCACCGCGGCGCGCGACGGCGGATCCTTGCGCAGGACGAGGTAGCTGAAGGTCAGGCCTTGCCATCGGAGGCCGGCCGCTCGCGCGATCGGGGCGACCCATTCGGGCAGATCGACGGACGCGAGGTCCTCGTGGCACCAGTCGCCTTCGGCGGCGAGGGCAGGGCAGGGGCCCGAGTGAAGACACGGCGCATGAACGTAGGCGCGCGGCTCCGCATCGCGCGCGATGAGCGCGTCGCGCAGCGCATGCAGGTGTCGCGTGCGGTCGCGGAGCGCGGGCTCCACGATGACGACGGTGTCCGCGTTCGCGAGCACGCGCCGCACGAGGGCGACCTGTGTCTCGATCCGGGAGGCGGGAGCCGCGCGCGGATCGAGCTCGGAGAGCACCTGGCCGAGCACGGCGAGGTCCGCCTTCGCGTCCGTGTATTGTGCAACCGTGCCGACGCGTGTGCTCACCGCGAGGCCGGAGCCGGGGTTCGCGGCGGCGTGCTCGCGCACGATGGCGGTCGCCGCCTCGAGCGCCTCGGCGTCCTCGTCGACGAGGAGCGCCTCGACCCGGGCGGAGGGGCCGAGCGTACGCACGATCCCCCACGTCATGGCGCCGAGCCCCGCGCCGAGATCGAGGAGGGGGAGGGGGCGATCGGCGGGGAGCTCGAGGGTGCCTTCCCGGACCAGCTCGCGCACAGCGGCGGCGCCCTTCGGGACGTCGCGCGGGAAGGAGAACGCGATGCGCGCCTCGAGGGGCAGCCGCGTCTTTTTTCCTTCCGCGGAGCCCTCGTTGTACGCGCGCGAGAGCTCCGCGACGCGCGGGCCGAGCCGCGACACGTCATCGATGGCGTAACCGAGCGGGCGCAGGACGCGATCGAGCACGTCCTTCCATCCGGGTTCGAGCGGCTGAACGGACATCGCGGCGTGCATCGTAGCGCTATGCTCGGCGCGTGGTGCGAACGCTCGCGATCGGCGATGTCCACGGGTGCCTGGAGGAGCTCCGCGAGCTGCTCGCGGCGGTGCGCTATCGCGCGGGCGAGGATCGGCTCGTGTTCGTGGGCGATCTCGTCGACCGCGGCCCCGATCCGGTGGGCGTGGTGCGCGAGGTCCGGGCGCTCTCCGCGAACGGCGACGTCATCACCGTCATGGGCAACCACGAGGAGAAGCTCGTGCGCTGGTTCAAGCGCGCCGAGGAGGAGCGGACGCACGGGAAGAAGAACCTCATGTCGCCGCCCGCGCCGGAGCGGCTCGCGCAGTGGGAGGCGTTCGACGCGGCCGATCGCGCGTGGCTCGCCGAGCGCCCCATCACCGCGGAGGCCGCCCCCGGCTGGACCGTCGTGCACGGCGGCTTCGAGTCGACGGCGAGCGGCTCGCAGAAGCCGCAGAAGATGCTGCGCTGTCGCTGGGTCGATCCCGAGACGGGAAAGATGATCGCCCTCGCGGAGGGCGCGCTCGCAGCGCCGAAGGGGGTCGTGTGGACGGAGCGCTGGCGCGGCCCGGCGCACGTCGTCTATGGCCATGCCGTGCACTCGCTCGAGACGCCGCGCGTCGATCGCCCGACGGCCGGCGTCGAGTGCTGGGGGATCGACACCGGCTGCTGCTTCGGCGGCCGCCTGACCGCCCTCTGCCTCGAGACCCGCGAGGTGACGCAGGTGCCGGCGCGCCGCGCGTATGCCGAGCTGAAGACGGAGGCCCTCGAATGAGGCCATCAACGATTTCCAATGGTTACAAACTCACGTTGACGATCTCCAGGCCAACAGTTACAACAATTCATGAGATGGTGAAGTGATGACGCGGTCGACTTCCACGAAGACCAACGGCGCCGCCGCCAAGGGCGCCGCGACGCCCGCGCATTCGCACCCGCACGAGCACTCGCACGACATCCACGACCGCACCGTGTGCGGGCCCGAGGAGCACGCGCGGCGCGGGCGCAACGTCGTCATCAGCGACGACCAGCTCGAGCGCGCCGCCGCCATCTTCCGCGCGGCGGGCGACATCTCGCGCCTCAAGTTGCTCCATCGCCTCAGCGACGGTGAGTGGTGCGTGACCGAGCTCGCGGAGGCGGCGAACGTCGGCCTCTCGACCGTCTCACAGCAGCTCCGGCTCCTCCGGGCCGAGCGCATCGTGGCGCGGCGCCGGGCGGGGAAGCACATCTTCTACTCCCTCGCGGACTCGCACGTGTCGGACCTCATTCGCAGCGCCATCGAGCACGCGTCGGAGCCCCACACGCACGCCAAGGCCGAGGCCGACGACCTCGCCGACGAATGACGAACGACCAGGACAGATCGCAGCGACCAGACGCACGTAGAAGGACCAGAGAGACCATGAGCGAACACAAGACGCACGACCAGCACGACCACACCCACGGCCCGAACTGCGGCCACAAGACGGTCGAGCACGACGGCCACAAGGACTTCCTCCACGACGGGCACCTTCATCACGTGCACGGCGATCACGTCGACGAGCACACCCTCTCGGTCGGCGGCGCGAACCCGGCCGCGTGCACGCCCGCCCACGACTGCAACCAGCACGACAAGTCGCACCAGCACGGCGCGAACTGCGGCCACGAGGCGATCGCCCACGGCGATCACACCGATTACATCGTCGCGGGTCACCTCCACCACGCGCACGAGGGCCACTGCGACGATCACGGTCCCGTCAACGTGAGCTGACCCGCGCGTCGTCCGATTGGGTCTCCCTTTCGCGCTCAGACCGAGCGCATACGCGTGAGCATCGCCTCGACGACGAGCTGCGCCGAGCCGTTGCCCGCGAGGTGCTCGAGCGCGTTCAGCGCAAAACGGCCGCGCGTGGCGATCGCCTCTGCCTCCGGCTTGCCCTCGCGTGCAGCGTCGGCGGCGCGCGCGGCGAGCCTCGACGCGAGCGCCGCGACGTACGCGGGGAGCTGATCCTTCGCCTTCTTGGCCGCCTCCGCGAGCGCGAGCACGCCGTCGATGCCTGGCGCCTGCGTGGCCGCGAGCGCGCCCTCGATGAACGCGTCGCGGCTCTCGCTCTCCTCGGGATCCGCGAGGACCTGGCCCGCCTCGACGCTGCCCGCGGCGAGACGCGCGATGTCGGCCGCGCGCTTCGCGTCGACGCCGGACTCCACGAGGAGCTGCGTCACCACGTCGTCGGGGAGGGGGGCGAAGCGGACGCGCTGCGTGCGCGAGAGGATGGTGGGGAGGAGCGCCTCCGGCTGCGACGTGAGCAGGATGAAGTGCGTGCGGTCCCCGGGCTCCTCGAGCGTCTTCAGGAGCGCGTTGGCGGCCGAGACGCTGAGCTCGTCCGCGCGCCGCACGATGAACACCTTCGCGCGTCCCTCGTGCGGGGCGAAGGCGCTGCGGGCGAGGACCAGAGTGCGCACCTGGTCGATGCTGATGTCCTGCGTCTCGGGCGTTCGCTTCCCGATCGACTGCGGCGCGTAGAGGCCGCGCTCGATGACGACGACGTCGGGATGCATCGGACGGCGGATGTCGTCGCGCGGCCGCGCGCGCTGGCACGCGGAGCACTCGCCGCAGGCACGGGTGCGCTTCGGCTCCGCGCCGAAGAGGCCCATCGTCGGCTCGTCACCACGGCCGTACCTGGTGTGCTCGCACACGAGGGCCTGCGCCAGGCCGAAGGCGGCGAGCTCCTTGCCCACGCCGTCCGGGCCTACGAACAAATATGCATGATGCACGCGCTCGGACTCGAGCGCGTAGTCGAGGGTCTTCAGCGCGGTCGGCTGGGCCCGCACCGCGGAGAGGAGGTCTCGGGCAACGGGATCAGGCATCACGCTCCGACAGGTATACCTGCAGCGCCCGGCCCGCGACGAGCGCGACCACCGCCGCCAGGCCGCCCACGATCGGGCGCCCCTTCAGCACGACGTACCCGATGGCGAGCGTCGCCAGGTAGGCGATGGCCACGATCATCGGAAGCACCGACTGCCACTTCACGCGGCCGATGCTAACAGGGGTGCTACATATGGCGCGCGCGTAATGGACCTCGATCCCTTGCGAGTCGTCGAACGCGTGCACGGGCATGCCGGGTGGCTCACGGCGGCGCTGCTCGTGCACCCGGCGGTGCTCCTGCGGGATCGCGCCCGCCGCGCGCACCTCGCGGTCGCGCTCGGCACCGGCCTCGTGACGGGCGTGGCCGCGCTCGGTCTGTACCTCTACGTCGGGTACCGCGCGCGCCTCCGGCAGGCGATCTTCACCGGCGCGCCCGACGTGGGCTTCCTCTTCGAGCGAAAGGAGCACCTCGCGTTCGGCGCGGTGATGCTCGCCTGGGCGGGATGCGCCGCGTACTTCGCCGCGGGGCGCACGGAGCCGGAGCTCCGCGCCACCCTGCGTACGATCGCGTTCCGCGCCTTCGTCGCCGCCGCCGCGCTCGCGACCGTCGTCGCCGCGCTCGGGACGTACGTCGCGATTTACAAGTCGTTCTGACCCGCTCAGGTGCCCGTGAAGCTCGCCTGGCGCTTCTCGAGGAAGGCGCTCATGCCCTCGCGGCGATCCTTCGTGCCGAAGAGCATCGCGAAGGCCTGCACCTCGAGCGCGTTCGCGTTGTCGAGCGGGAGATCCGCGCCCGAGTACATCACGCGCTTGCACTGCGCGACCGCGAGCTTGCCCTTCTTGGCGATCTTGCCGGCGACGTCCTTCACCTTCGCCATCAGCTCCGGGCCGGCGACCACGCCGTTCACGAGCCCGATGCGGAGCGCCTCTTCCGCGCCGATCGTGTCGCCCGTGTAGCAGAGCTCTCGCGCGCGGCCGATGCCCACGCGGCGCGTGAGGCGCTGCGTGCCGCCGAAGCCCGGCGTGATGCCGAGGTTCACCTCCGGCTGGCCCAGCTTGGCCTTGTCGCTCGCGTAGAGGAAGTCGCACGCGAGCGCGATCTCGCAGCCGCCGCCGAGCGCGAAGCCGTTGACGGCGCCGATGACGGGGAAGGGCGCGTGCTCGATGCGCGAGCACACGCGATGGCCCATCTCGGCGAAGCGTCGCGCGTCTTCGGTGCTCATCTCGAGCATTGCTGCGATGTCCGCGCCCGCCGCGAAGGCCTTCTCGCCCGCGCCGGTGAGGATGGCACAGGCCACGGAGTCGTCCTTCGAGAGCTCGAGGAACGTGTCCCCGAGCGCGCCGAGGAGCTCGGCGTTGAGCGCGTTCAGCTTGTCGGGGCGGTTCAGGGTGACGATGGCGATGGCGCCCTCGCGCTCCAGCTTGACCGTGTCGCTCATGACTTCTTCGCTCCCGTCTGGTCGTACTCGTAGAAGCCGCGGCCGGTCTTCTTGCCGAGCCAGCCAGCCGCCACGAGGTTCCGCAGCATCGTCGGCGCGCGGTACTTGTCGTCGCCGATGTCGCGGTGGAGGACGTCGGCGATGGCGAGCACGGTGTCGAGACCGATGAGGTCCGACAGCTCGAGCGGGCCCATCGGGTGGTTCAGACCGAGCTTCGCGCCCGTGTCGATGTCGGCCGGCGTGCCGACGCCCTCCTGCAGCGCGAAGCACGCCTCGCAGAGCATCGGGATGAGGATGCGGTTCACGAGGAAGCCCGGCGCGTCGTTCGACGTCGTGCAGGTCTTGCCCATCTTCTCGGCCGCCGCCTTGACCGCCTCGTAGGTCTCGGCGCTCGTCTGGACCGCCTTCACGATCTCGACGAGCTTCATGAGCGGGGGCGGGTTCATGAAGTGCATGCCCACGACCTCGCGCGGGCGCTTCGTCTGGCCGGCGAGCTTCGTGAGCGAGATGCTCGACGTGTTGCTCGCGAGGATCGCGCCCGGCTTCATCGCCTCGTCGCACTGCTTGAAGAGCTTGACCTTGAGGTCGACGTTCTCCGTCGCCGCCTCGACGACGAGGTCGCAGTCCTTGAAATCCGCGGGGGAGCCGACCGTCTTGATGCGGCCGACGAGGGCGTCCTTCGCCTCCGCCGTCATCTTGCCCTTCTCGACCTGCTTGCCGAGAATGGCCGCGATCTTCGACTTGCCCTTCTCCGCGAGCTCCTGCGAGGCGTCGCAAAGGACGACATCGTAGCCCGCGGCCGCCGCCACTTGCGCGATGCCGCCGCCCATTTGTCCGGCGCCGAGGACGCCGATCGTCTGGATATTCATGGCCGGGACGACTAGCACGGAGGCGTGAGGAACGCAGCGCTCGCCGGGCTCGGAAGGACGCTCCTCTTCGTCGCGTTCCTCCTCGTCGCGGCCGCCGGGTGCGCCCGGCTCTCCGTGACCGACCGCGCGCAGTCGCTCGTGCGGCAGCACCGCGAGGGAGACGCGGTGAAGATGCTCCGCGAGGAGCTCGCGAAGCACCCCGACGACGTGCCCGCGCGCCGCCTGCTCGTCCGCGTCCTCGCCTTCACGGGCGACCTCGAGGGCGCCCGCAAGGAGGTCGAGATCCTGCAGCAAGAGCGCCCGAACGATCCCACGGCCTGGATCGAGATGGGGCACGCCTTCGAGATCGCGAAGCGCTTCGACGAGGCGCTCGCTGCCTACGACACGGCGGCCGAGACGGCGCCGACCTCGCCCGACGGCCCGCGTGAGGGCGGTATGCGCTGCGCGCGGTGGGGGGAGCCGGAGGAGGCCGAGAAGCGGCTCGCGGAGGCGATCAAGCGCGGCGCGAAGGACGCGGAGCTCTTCCACGTCCTCGGCCTCGTGCGGGTGCACCTCCACGACTTCGACGGCGCGCGGGAGGCCTACCGTCGCGGGCTCGCGGTCGATCCCAGGAGCTCGGAGAACCTGCTCGGCCTCGCGACGGTCGCCGTCGTGCAGGGCGACGCGGGCGCGGCGCTCGCCGCCTACGACAACGTGCTCGCGTCCAGGCCGCACTACGCCGCTGCGGAGCTCGGACGCGCGTGGGCGCTCGGGAAGCTCGGGCGGAAGCCGGAGGCGGAGAAGGCGCTCGATCACGCGCTGGCGATGGGCGCGCCGAAGGCCAACGTCGACAGGCTTCGCGCCGCCGTGCGCGCTGATAGGCTGACCGGCGATGGCGAACGAGCACTCGCACCCGGAGAGCGCAACGATGGCGATGAAGGAGCTCGATGAGGTCTTCGAGGACCTCGTCACGCTCCTGAAGAACCCGGACGTGGTCGCGGCGCTGACGGCGCGCGGCATCAACACGAGCCTCGCGCTCGTCGGCGCCGAGGGGCTCATGGCCTACGTGAACGGCGACAAGGCGCGCGCGGTCGAGGACCTCTCCACCGTCGCGGAAGAGATCGCGGCGCGCGCGGCCGGCATGGGCGGCGAGGCGGCGTCGTGAACGTCGGGATCCCGACGCTGCGGACCGGGCAGGGGCACCCGCACCCCGAGCCGATCGGCGGGAGCGCGTCGCCCGTCGAGCTGATGCCTGGCTACAAGGTGGTGCTCCTCGATCAGCGAAAGCTGCCGGCCGTCGAGCGCTTCGAGTTCTACTCGCACGCGGCCGAGGTCGCGGAGGCGATCCGTGCCATGGTCGTGCGCGGCGCGCCGGCCATCGGCATCACCGCCGCGTACGGCGTCGCGGCCGCCGCGATGCAGGCGAAGGGCGACGCCGCGTCCTTCCTCGCCGCGATGGCGTCCGCGGACGCCGTCCTCCGTGCCTCGCGTCCGACGGCGGTGAACCTCATGTGGGCGCTCGATCGGATGACCACCGTCGTGCGTGACGCCGCGGCGCAGGAGTTCCCGATGCGCACGGAGATGGTCGCCGCCGCGGCCCGGAGGCTCCATCAGGAAGAGGTCGCCGCGTGCCGAAGGCTCGGCGCGCTCGGCGCGGAGCTCGTGCCGGACGGCGCGACCGTGCTCACGCATTGCAACGCGGGCGCGCTGGCGACGGGCGGCTACGGCACCGCGCTCGGCGTGGTCCGCGCCGCCGTCGAGGCGGGCAAGAAGGTGCGCGTGCTCGCGTGCGAGACCCGGCCGTACCTGCAGGGCGCGCGCCTCACGGCGTGGGAGCTCGCGCGCGATCTCATCCCCGTCGAGGTCATCACCGACTCGATGGCGGCGCACTTCATGGCCAAGGGCGGGATCCACCTCGTGGTCGTGGGCGCGGATCGGATCGCGAGGAGCGGCGACGCGGCGAACAAGATCGGTACTTACTCCCACGCCATCGCCGCCGCCGCGCACGCGATCCCGTTCTACGTGGCGGCGCCCTGGAGCACGGTCGACCTCGCGTGTCCGAACGGTGACGCCATCCCGATCGAAGAGCGCAACGAGCGCGAGCTCACGCACTTCCAGATCCCGGACGGGCTGAGCGCGCAGATCGTCCCCGACGGCATCGGCGTCCGCAATCCCGCCTTCGACGTCACGCCCGCGCGCCTGATCCGCGCCATCGTCACGGAGCGCGGCGTCTTCGAGCCGTCGAAGCTCCCTCAGGGACAGTAGGAGAGCGTGAGCTTCGGGACCGCGATGTCTGCGTCGGCTTCGCGGGCTCGTCGTCGCCGCCGCCGAAGGCCCCGCAAAGCGAAGAGCGCGAGCGCCCCAGCGGGGTGACCAGCGCCGACCGCGGGCTCATGCGAGGGATGGATAGCGGATTGACCCGGTCCTGGGACGACGCTACGTGAGCCAGGTGAGCACCACTCCCCGTTTCGCGCCGAAGCCGCCGTGGCTCAAAGTCCGTGCGCCGGGCGGCGAGACGTACACGAATCTCAAGCAGACGTTCCGCGAGCTCGATCTGCACACGGTCTGCGAGGAGGCGCGCTGCCCGAACGTCGGCGAGTGCTGGACGGAAGGCACCGCCACCGTGATGCTCCTCGGGGACGTCTGCACGCGCGGCTGCCGGTTCTGCGCCGTGACGAGCGGCGATCCGCGCGGCGCGGTCGACGTGCGGGAGCCCGAGCACGTCGCGCGCGCGATCGCCCGGCTCGGCCTCCAGTACGTCGTCATGACGATGGTCGATCGCGACGACCTCCTCGACGGCGGCGCGGCGCACGTGGCCAAGACCGTCACGCGCCTCCGCGAGCTCCGGCCCGACATCCTCATCGAGACGCTCCTCGGGGACTTCGGCGGACACCTCGACTACGTCGACGTCACCGTCGACGCGAAGCCCCACGTCTGGGCGCACAACATCGAGGTCGTGCGCCGCCTCCAGCGGTCCATCCGCGACGTGCGCTGTAGCTACGAGAAGTCCATCGGCGTGCTCGCACACGTGAAGGATCACGATCCCGAGCGCATCACGAAGACGTCCATCATGGTCGGCATCGGCGAGACCGACGACGAGGTGCTCGAGACGATGGCGGATCTCCGCGCGGCGGGCGTCGATCTCCTCACGCTCGGCCAGTACCTCCGGCCGACGCCGAAGCACGCGCCGGTCGACCGGTTCGTGACGCCGGAGCAGTTCGCGAAGTTCGCGGAGGCCGGACGGGCCCTCGGCTTCGCGTACGTCGCGAGCGCGCCGCTCGTCCGGAGCTCGTACAAGGCGGCCGAGGTGTTCGTGCGCAGCGTGCTCGAGCCGGGCGATCCGGAGAAGGCGAACCGGATGCTCGAGGACCGCCTCGCGGAGGCGCGTCGCGCGGCGGCCGCGATCGACGGCACCAGCCCCGAGATGAGCGCCAGCGAGCTGGCCGCGCGCGCCACCGCCTCGCTGATCCCGGCCACGAGCCTGCTGCGCGGACGGTCGTGAAGGCGTGCCGCTTCGCCTGCGTGCTCGCGCTCGGAGCCGCGATCGTCGAGGCGTGTGGCGGTGACCTTCCGAAGGCGGGCGTCTCCGCCGTACCGCCGGGACTGCCGCCCGACGCGAGCGCGCCGCCGCGCGTGGTCGAGGGCGACGCCGCGACCGATCCCACGCGCGTCGACGCTCGGTTCGTGCAAGGGCAGACGCGCATCTCCGCGCCCGCGTGCAGCCGGGTCTTCATCGCGATCGCGCGGGGGACGGCGACGAGCGCGAAGGACGTCCTCGAAGCGGGGGACGTCTTGATCGTGAAGTACCCGGACGAGACCTTCGTGAACGTCGATGGCCTCGCGCTCCAGGTGATCCAGCCGTTCCCTTGTCAGATCTTCGACAAGCCGGGGCCGGAGGTGGCCTTCCGCCGCGCGAAACAGGCGCCCGAGCTCACGTGGGCGAAGGGCGAGATGCAAGCGCATCTCGACCTCGGCTCGGACCACAAGCAAGACGGCGAGATCTCGCCCGACCTCTACCTCGGTCGCCTGAGCGGCACCGCCGGCGTCGCGGAGCATCGTCATGCGACCTCGATCGAGATCCTCGCCGCCATCGAGGCCTCGGGCACCTTCACGCTCGCGGGCGTGCCGAGGCACCTCGGTCCGCGCGAGATCGTGACGGTGCCGAAGGACACTCCGCACTCGTGGAAGCCCGATCCGGGCTCGAAGCTCGTCGCGATCCAGATGTACCTCCCACCAGGACCGGAGCAACGCTTCATCACGCTCGACGCCGACGACAAGGCGGCGAAGGACGGGGGCAAGCGATGACCTCGAGGCCGTGGCTCGGCTTCGCGCTACTCCTCGCGCTCGGGTGCTCGAACGAGCCCCAGCCCTCGAGCGCGGGCCGGGTCGAGATCCCGGCCCAGCCGCCCGCGCCGGCCACGTCCGTGGTAGCCATACCCGCGCCGCCCGCGCCGAACCCCGCACCTGGCGCTCCACCCACGGAGGAGCCCAGCGCCGAGAAAGCCGAGCAGTCCGAGGAGCCCTGGGCAAAGGGCTTGCCGCCGGCGTCAGGAGTCGTCGCACCACCGAAGCCGGTCGCGAGCACGAGCAGGCGCAGCAGCTGCGATCCCCCCTACAACATCGACCCCACGACGGGTCACAAGCGCTACAAGCTCGAGTGCGTGAACGGGCCCCCACCGGCGATGCCGACGATCAAGCAGGCGCCCATCAAGTAGCTCGGCCGCCGGACCGCGGTTTCGGACGTACATCCGCGCACCTACGTTCGAATTCGCCCTGTTCGGACGCGCAGAGGTGCTTAGCTTTGTGGGGAAGTGCGGGAATCGATCCATAGATCGTCTCGTTCTCTCCTCCGTCAAAGGGATCTCATGACCAAGCGCTCGCTCGTCCTCGCGTCGTCGTCTCTCGGATTGCTCCTCGCGCTGCCCGGCCATGCGAGCGCAGACCAGAAGAGGCTCGAGCCTCCGTTCATGCGGGACGTCATCACCACGACCGACGCGCCGGCGTACATCCCGGGCGAGGTCGTCATCGACGTCAAGGACAACCTCTCCGACGAGGAGATCGCCCAGCTCGGCAAGGACATGGGCGTCACGATCCGAGACAACAGCCCCGACGTGAAGGGCGACGGCAACATCGAGCTCGCCGACGTCGACCCCAGCGAGGTCCCCGGCCTCATCGCTCGGCTCAAGGCCGACCCCCGCGTCGAGGGCGCGGAGCCCGCGGAGACGGCCACCGCCTACTGGACGCCGAACGACCCGAAGTACGAAGAGCAGTGGCACATGAAGCGCGCCGGCGCGGAGCAGGCGTGGGACTACGCGTGCGGCGAAGGCGTCACCGTCGCCGTCGTCGACACCGGCATCGCCTGCTACGACGAGGGCGGCTTCATGAAGGGCACCGACCTCGCAGGCACGAGCTGCGTGGCCGGTCACAACTTCGTGGGCAAGAACGCGATCGCGGCCGACGATCAGGGCCATGGCACGCACGTCGCGGGCACCATCGCGCAGACGACGAACAACGGCATCGGCGTCGCCGGCCTCGCGCACTGCGCGAAGCTCATGCCGGTCAAGGTCCTCTCCGCGCGCGGCTGGGGCACGATGGCGGACGTCGCGGAAGGCATCCGCTGGGCGGCCGATCACGGCGCGCAGGTCATCAACCTCTCCCTCGGCGCGCCGTCGAAGAGCGACGTCGTCGAGAAGGCGGTCACCCACGCATACGAGAAGGGCGTCGTCGTGGTCGCGGCCGCGGGCAACTCGGGCCGCTCTGTTGGTTACCCCGCCGGTTACCCGGGCGTCATCGCGGTCAGCGCGACGGACAAGAACGACAACATCGCGTGGTTCTCTTCGCGCGGTCCGGAGGTCGCCATCGGCGCGCCGGGCGTCGGCGTCACGCAGCAGACCATCTGCGAGGCGGGCAAGAACAAGTGCGAGATCTGGGGCACGTTCAACGGCACCAGCATGGCCTCGCCGCACGTCGCGGGCGCGGCGGCGCTGCTCGTCGGGCAGGGCGTCACGGATCCGGACGCGGTCAAAGCGACGCTCCAGGGCACGGCGACCCCGAAGGAGGACAAGAACCTCTTCGGCGCCGGCATCCTCGAGTCGGGCAAGGCCACGATGAAGACGCACTGGACACACGTGATCGTGCGCCTCGTCGCGCTCGCCGGTCTCGCGGCGCTCGTCATCGCGCGCATCAAGAAGCGCGGCGGCAAGGTCGAGGGTGGCAGCGGCAAGATCGCCGGCGCGCTCATGGGCTCGGTCGGTCTCCTGCCGGTGCTCCCGCTCCTCGGCATCCCGGCTCGCCTCGGCTCCTTCCGTACCTTCGCGGAGCTCGCCATGAAGCCGGTCGGTGAGTGGACGCTCCTCCTCTCTCCGAACATCCACAAGTGGCTGCCGCTCGCGAGCGCCATCCCCGTCTTCGCGCTCACCGCGCTCTTCTTCGGTAACCGGAAGCTCCGTCCGATCATCGGCGGCTTCGCCCTGGGTACGGCGGCGCTCTGCACGCAGATCGGCATCTCCGGTGAGACCTGGTTCGCGATGGGACCGTTCATGCTCCGCATCTGGTGCGTCGTGAACGTCGTCCTCTGTCTCGCGCTCGCGCGGCTCGCGCTCGATACGAAGAAGGCCTGAGACTAGAACGACGCGCGGAGCACGACTCCGCCGGCGGAACCCTGGAGCCACGGCGCGAACATCGCGGTCCGTGGCTTCGGCTTTTCGAGCACGTACCAGAGGACGCCCGCGCCGGTGACGGCCGCGCCGCCGAGGAGCGTGGCGAGGCCGGCGCCGAGGAGCGCGCGGTTCGTTCCGGCATCGTCGCGGTCGGCCGCGAACTCAGCGTCCGTCTGGGCCGCGAGGCGCGTGCACTTGCCCGTGTCCGGGTCGCAGTTCGTCGGCAGAGAAGGGCGCACCAGGAGGAGCACGACGCCGGTGACGACACCGGCGAGGCCGACGGCGGCCACGATGCGCGGGGCGAGCGGCGCGTTGACCGGCTCCGCGAGCACCGGCTCCGGCTCCGGCGGCCGCTCGAAGACGAGGTGCACGGCGTGATTCGTCTCGCCGGGCGCGAGGGTGACGGTCGCCGTCGCGCGCTGCCGCGGTCCGTCGTTTCGCTGGAGCGCGATCGTGTGCGCACCAGGCTCGAGCTCGATCGGCTGCGGCCCGAGCTCGTACGCGACGGGCTGGTCGTCGACGAGGACGGTGACGGTGCGCACGTCGTGACCGAGGTCGTCCTTCGCATCGATGATGACGGACGGCTTCGCCTTCGGAGGCTCCTCCGCGGCGGGCGGCGGAGGAGGAGGCTCATCCTGCGCCGCCGCCGAGAGCGACGTGAAGACGATCGCGAGGGTGAGGCCGAGCGCGCGCATCAGAACCGGGAGCGGAGCATGAGACCGCCGCTGCCGACGTCGTACCAGGGCGCGATCATCGCACGGGACGACCTCGAGGACCGATCGATCCCGATGAATAGCCACACCGCGCCCGCGACCAGCGTGACGGCTCCGCCGGCGATGAACATCGTTCCGAGCACCTTCTTGGTGCGCGTGCTCGTGGCGTCGTCTTGATCCATCTTGAGCGCCGCGACTGCTTCGTCCTCCGGAAGGGCATTCTCGGCCGGGGTACGCGCGCACTTCCCTCCGTCGAAGTCCGGATCGCAGTTCGGCGGGTAGTCGCTCGTCAGGTTGAGCACCGCGCCCGTCACGATGGCGGCCGCGCCGAGGCCCATCACGATCCAGGGCCCGACCGAGAGGCTCTGCGTCGTCGACGGCGGCGGGCCCTCGCTGCGCGTCTCCGCGGACACGGTCAGGCGGATCGAGCGCGCCTTCTCTGCCTCCTTTGCGATGAAGGTATGCGTGACGTGCCTCGTCGAGCCCCGGCGCTGGAGCTCGATCGTGTGCGAGCCGGGATCGACCGGGATCGCCTTTCCGTCGAGCTGGCGAGCGACCATCGCGCCGTCGATGAAGAGGGCGGCATCGCCGACGTCGTTGCCCGCGTCGTCCTTCGCGTCGATGACGATGCTCGGCGTCGCACCCAGGACCTCCGCCGCCCAGGTCGTGCAGTCCTTCGCCACCACGGGGGGGCACTCCGTGGCCGAGCACGCGAGGAAGCTCTTGTGCGCGTCGACGAGCCTGCCCTGTGCGCGGAGCTTCTGGCCTTGCTCCGCGGCCGTCATGCACGCGGCCGGATCGGCCGAGGCGGAGCCGGTCCACGCGACCGACCCGATGCCGATGCCGATGAGTAGAGCGGTCCAGCGCACGGTAGGCGGAGACTACCCGAACGCCCCTCAGTCGTGCCCGTCGATGCGCGCCTGGTAGATGAAGTACGGCGGCATGCAGGCGCCGGTGCCCGCGGGCGCGCCGGGGACGTGGGAGCAGACGTAGTCGTCGCGGCACGGGTTGTTGACGTTGCACGCCTGGCGGAGCGCGAGGGAGAACGTGCCATCGTCCTTGGTCATGCAGGCGGTGAAGCTCTTTCGGCCCGCGGCCATGCACTCGTTGAAGCCGGAGGGCGGGGCGACTCCGCAGATCGTGCGGCCGTTGACCTTGCCCTGCGCCGTGCAGCGGGCGAAGCACGCGCCGCCGGGGAAGCCGCCCGAGGCGCCGCTGCACGAGCCGCCCGGCGTGCCCTTCGCACAGAGCGCGTCGCCGGAGTCGAGGTTCTGGACCTTGTCCTCGTTCGGATTGGCGGAGGTCGTGATCTTGTCCTTCTCGCAGGCCTCGCCCGCCTTCGGCGCGCCGTCCGTGACGCAGACGCCCACGTCGCCCTGACCGATCATGTCCGCGCACTTCAGACCCGCGCCGCAGGTCCAGCCCGCGAAGGTGGGGTCACCGCCCATGCCGCAGCTCGCGCCCGCCTGGCCGTCGTTGGTCGGGTGCTCCGCGAAGGGCCGAGCCTCGGGGAGCTCCGCCGGGTTCGCGCCCTGCGCGACGGCGCGGACGAGGCGCATGCGCCATGCGAGCTCCTCGTTGAAGTGCGGCGACGTGCCGACCGAGAGGCGATTCAGCTTGTCGTTCGTGCCCTTGTCGTCCTCGTTGCCGAGCACGTGGAAGCCCGCCATCGCGCGCATCTGGTGGCAGCCCTGGCAGGACTCCTCGTCGAGCTTGCGGGCGAGGCCGCGCGCGCTCTTCACGTGGGTCATGCCGCCGAAGCCGATGTCCTCGAGGTCGTTCTCCTGCAGGAGCTGCGAGAACGGGCGATTCGCGAGGCGCGCGTAGCCGCGAGGACCGTAGGAATAGACCGTCTTCGCGCTGAGCTCGTCGGGGAGGTGAGCGGTGCCGTGGTCGATGAGGTCGACGTTCTCCTTGACCCAGGCGATGAGCTTCGCGCGCTTCGACGGATCCGCCGCGATGGCGTCGGTGTCGGGCGTGTTGTCGAGCGCGGCCGCTTCCATGCCGCCGCCGCTCTTCCGCTTCCAGACGTTGAGCATGTACTCGGCCTCACCACCCATGTCCTTGCGGGTGGACGACGGCCAGCGGACGGCCTGCAGGTTCGTCTCGACCGTGACGTAGGGCGCGAGACCGGTGAGCACGGTCGTCGCCGCCTTGTCCGCGAGCGCGCCGCCGGTGCCGGCGAGCGAGAGCCAGCGCGCCATGGCGGGCTTGCAGTCGGCCTCGCCCGAGCGCGGGGCCTGCTTGTGCACGACCGCGACCGTCATCGGGATGCGCGACGAGAAGCCCTCGCGCGCGTCCGTGGTCGCGAGGCGGTAGACGAAGCGCGTCTCGCCGCAGCCCCCGCTCGCCGCCGCGCGGTCGATGCGGTTCGTGACCGCCACGAGCTCGAAGTGACTGTGTGTAGAGTGCAGCCACTTGCGATCGAAGAGGCGATGCTCGTAGGCCATGCCGACCTTGAGGCTGCGATCGTTCTTCTGCAGCTCGTCGAGGTTCGCCTCGATGCCCTTCGTGATGTCGGCGTACTCGGCGCTGGTCGAGAGCTTGTCCGCCGTCGCGCCGTCGGCCTGAGCGAAGTGATGACCGAAGCCGAAGCCCTTGGCCTCGAGCTGGCGGAGCGCCTCCGGCTCGGTGATCGCGGTGGCGGGGGAGACGTTCGGGTCGAGGCTCGTGACCGCCTGATCGTCGAGGCCGACCTCTTCGCCGCTCTCCTCCGTCGCCGCCGTGGAGCAGGCGGCGGCCAGGGCCGCCGTGGCGAGGGCGAGACCCATCTGGAGGAGAACGCGGCGCATGAGCTCCCACCAGCACCCGGTGTGCCAGTGTCTTACATCGTAGGTACGATCCAATGGTTAACAATCATTTTCGATAGTTACCGATGTTGGCCGCACCATGATGCTGGTGTCGCGGGAGGGAAACACGGATCAGCGTTTAGCCGGAGCGACCACAGCCGTCGTGGCTGGAAACGCGAGAGCAGCGCCGAGGGCGACGACTCCGAAGAGGGCCCAGGTCCACGTCACGTGCTCGATCCCGAGGTGGAGATCGCCGGCGATGGCGTCGAGGATGTCGACCGACACACGGCGGCGCTCGGGGCCGAGGATCTGCGCCACGAGCTCGGAGCCGCCAGCCTCGCGCGTGACCGGGTTGGCGAGCAGGTCGCGCGCGAGCACGACCCCCATCACGCCAACACCGATCGTCCCGCCGATGCTCCGGAAGAACATCGTGCTCGCGGTGGCGACGCCACGCTCCGCGAAGCTCACGCTGGTCTGCACCGCGATCGTCATCGGGGTCATGCCCGTGCCCATGCCGATGCCGAACGCGATCCCCGCCAGGCGCAGCTCGCTGACGGTCGGTGATCGTGAGAGCAGGAACACATAGGCGAGCGTCGAGGCGGCGACGATCGCGAAGCCGCCGCGCACGAGCCCGCGAAAGCCGAGGCGCGGAATGAGCCGTCCCGAGATCGCGCTGGCGACGGGCCAGCCCACGGCCATGGGGGCGATGGTGGCGCCCGCCTCGGTGGGTGAGGCGCCGAGCACGCCCTGAACGTAGAGCGGGATGAAGGTCGTGATGCCGATGAGCGCGGCGCCGGCGACGGTGGCGAGGACGGACACGGTCGCGAGCATGCGGCGCTTGAAGAGCGCAGGCGGGAGCATCGGCTCCTTCGCGCGGAGCTCGACGAAGAGGAACACGATCGTCGCGGCGATGCTGAGCGGCACGAGGAGCCACGGCTGGTAGCCCTCGACGCCGACGAGCAGCGCGATCACGGCGACGGAGAGCGTGATCGCACCAGCGATGTCGAGCGCGTGGTCCTTCTTCTCGATCGTCTCGTGCAGCGCGAACGAGAGGACCAGCGCCGAGAGGAGCCCGAACGGGACGTTGATGTAGAAGACCCACCGCCAGGACCACCTCGCGACGATGAGCCCGCCGAGGAGCGGCCCCGCGAGCCCGGCGAAGCCCCACACCGCGCCGAAGATGCCCTGCATCTTGGAGCGTTCCTCCAGATCGAAGATGTCGCCGATGACCGTGAGCGCGATCGGCTGGAGGCCGCCCGCGCCGATGCCCTGGAGCGCGCGTCCGGCGATGAGCAGGCTCATCGACGACGCCTGTCCGCACGCGATGGATCCGGCGAGGAACAGCACCATCGCCACGTGCAGCACGGGCCTCCGGCCGTAGAGGTCGGCGAGCTTGCCATGGATCGGCACCGTCACCGTCGACGTGAGCATGTAGGCCGAGAAGACCCATGCATAGTGCAAGGCGCCCTTCAGCTCCGCGACGACGGTCGGCATCGCAGTGGACACGACCGTCATCTCCATCGCGGCCATGAAGATCGCGAGCAGGAGCGCGACGACGGTCATGGGCCGATTCGTTCGGCGCGCGGGAGACATGGGGTCGCGAAGGATACGCCGATGCCGTATCGTCCTCGACGAATGAGGTGGCAGACTCTCATGATGCCGCTCGGGGCGACGGTCTTGTCGGTCGGCGCGTGCTCGAGCTTCGGCGCATCGGAGGGGACGGCGCCGGCGATGGACGCGAGCGCGGGTGCACCGGAGAGCGGGGGCGACGACGCTGGGGCCGGCCGCGACTCCGGCGCGACCAGCGGTGAGAACCTCGTCCCGAGCGGCGACTTCGAGCTCGTTGCGCCTGGCGCTCCCGGATGTGGGGCCAGTTGGGAGACCTACCAGAGCAGTCTCGAAGGAGCCCAGGGCTCACGGCGCGGAGAGGGCACCTGCCTCGTCTGCGGCCAGGCCCCCAGCCCGCCCGACGGCCTGTTCAGCGCTGTGGGGCCCAAGGTCGCCGAGGCCACGCCCGGCGCGGTCTACACGGCGTCGGCGTGGGTGCAACGCCGCGCAGAACGAGACCTGAAGGTCACTCTCGTGCTCCGCGTGTGGGACGGAGAGTCCCGGGCCCCCGACGGGCCCACCCGGGAGACCGAGATCACGCTGCAGGACGACACGTGGACCCGCCTCGAGACCAAGGTCATCCTCCCGACCGACGGCTCGATCCGGGCGAAGGACTTCGTCGATATCTACGTCCTGGGTGACCCATCCGGCGGGCCTGGCAGCCCGCCCTGTTTCGCCCTGGACGACGTCGAGGTCCATCGCTCGAATTGACGGCGGCGTGTTACGCTTCTCGGGACGCCGCATGTCGCTGAAGATCGATCAGGATCACTCCCGCTTCCGCGCCATCGTTCGCGGCAAGATTCGCCAGAACCTTCGCAAGTACATCTCGTCCGGCGAGATGATCGGGCGCAAGGGGAAGGACCTCGTCTCCATCCCGATCCCGCAGATCGACATCCCGCGCTTTCGCTTCGGCGACAAGCAGCAGGGCGGCGCGGGGCAGGGCGATGGCGACCCCGGCGATCCCATCAACGGCGGCCAGGACGGCGAAGAGGGCGGCGAGGGCAAGCAGGCTGGGCAGGGCCAGGGAGAGCACTCGCTCGAGGTCGACGTCACGCTCGACGAGCTCGCGGCCATCCTCGGCGAGGAGCTCGAGCTCCCCGACATCCAGGACAAGGGCAAGAGCAAGATCATCAACGAGAAGGATCGGTACACCGGCATCCGTCGCGTCGGTCCCGAGTCGCTCCGTCACTTCCGGCGCACGTACCGCGAGGCGCTCAAGCGGCAGATCGCGGTCGGCTCGTACTCCGCCGACAAGCCGGTCATCGTCCCCATCCCGGACGACAAGCGCTATCGCAGCTGGAAGACCACGGCCGAGCCCGTCGCCAACGCCGTCATCATCTACATGATGGACGTGTCGGGCTCGATGGGTGACGAACAGAAAGAGATCGTCCGCATCGAGAGCTTCTGGATCGATACGTGGCTGTCGAAGCAGTACAAGGGCCTCGAGAGCCGCTACATCATCCACGACGCGGTCGCGCGCGAGGTCGATCGCGACACGTTCTTCCACACCCGCGAGTCGGGCGGCACGATGATCTCGAGCGCGTACAAGCTCTGCTCGCAGCTCATCGACGACCACTATCCGCCGGAGGAGTGGAACATCTATCCGTTCCACTTCTCGGATGGTGACAACTGGTCGATGGACGACACGCTCTCGTGCGTCGACATCCTCAAGCAGAAGCTCCTGCCACGCGCGAACATGTTCGCGTACGGCCAGGTCGAGAGCCCGTACGGCTCGGGCCAGTTCATCAAGGACCTCCGAGAGCACTTCGGCAAGGACGATCGCGTCGTGACCAGCGAGATCCGCGACAAGGACGCCATCGTCGGTTCGATCAAGGAGTTCCTCGGCAAGGGCAACTAGTGCGGTGGTCGCTCCGGGGGGCCGGACTCCTCCTCGTCCTCGCGATCACCGCCTGCGCGCCGGCGAAGCCGCCCGAGGCTCCGCTCGACGAGCACGACGCGGAGCCGCTCACGCCCGAGACGTCACCCATCGGGCTCCGCCGGAGCGTCGTGGCGGACGAATACTT
Source organism: Labilithrix sp. (assembly GCA_046351255.1). Taxonomy (GTDB): domain Bacteria; phylum Myxococcota_A; class Polyangia; order Polyangiales; family Polyangiaceae; genus Labilithrix. The sequence continues at coordinate 61,871 of JAXLYU010000011.1, read as the reverse complement.
CTGGCTGCGCGCGAAGGTCCTCGAGGGCGAGGCGCCAGCGCCGTTCAAGGACGCCCTCCTCGCGATGCGCGAGCTCCGCGGCGATCTGGCGCCGGATCCCACGGCGTGGGAGGACCTCGAGGTCCCGCTCGGCAGCGTCCGCCGTGCGTCCGATCTCACGACCGTGTACAGCGAGCTGCCCGTCACGCGCGACGTCGGCGGCCGGCCCGTCGCGCTGCGGGCGCGCGCGCTCCGGCTGTCGAAGGCGATCGAGGCGACGGAGGCCGCGTTCCGGGCGGGGCCGTTCCGCGAGCACGACGTGGAGATCCAGCGCGCGGCGAAGGAGCTCGGCTCGCGTCTCTTGCCCAACGTCGAGACGATCCTCCGCGCCGTGGAGGCGGATCTGTCGCTCCCGGGCGTGACGCGACCCATCGTCGTGACGCTCGTGGGCGACGCGCCATACCCCGGCATCTTCGCGGCTGACGCTCGCGGCCGCGCGACTGCGAGCTTCGTGCGCGTGCACGGCCTCGACGGCGCCGCGCTCTGCGAGACGGTGCTCCACGAGGCGCTCCACGCCATCGACGAGCTCACCGTCCGCTCGCCCACGGCGATGAACGCCCTCCGGAAGGCGCTCGCCGCGAAGCAGATGGGCGACGACGATCCGAACGTGGAGATGGCCGTGAACACGGTCACCTTCGCGGAGGCGGCCTCGCTCGTGAAGCGCTTCGTCGATCCGAACCACCGTCCGCTCGGGGAGAGCGGCTTCTACAACCTCTACCCGCCGGCTCGAGCGGTGGTCGATGCGTGGAACCGGCACATCGACGGTGCCTCGCTCGACGAGACGATGGAAGCGATCGCCAAGGCGGTCGGCGGGCCCTGAGATGCTCGCGGGCGCGACAAAACGCGGCCGTTCGGGGGAGACCGAGTCTCCATGGCGGGGACGCGAGGGATCTCCTAATCTCGCGAGATGAGCGAGTTCGCGCTGAAGACGGCGCTTCCGCAGTATCTCGTCAAGGAGCAGGAGAAGATCGAGAAGATCGCGGCCGGGGAGGGGCTCGACTTCTTCCCCACCGTCTTCGAGATCCTCACGTACGACCAGATGAACGAGATCGCGGCGTACAGCGGCTTCCCGAACCGCTTCCCGCACTGGCGCTATGGCATGGAGTACGAGCGGCTCGCGAAGAGCTACGAGTACGGCCTCTCGAAGATCTACGAGATGGTCATCAACAACAATCCTTCGTACGCGTACCTGCTCGAGGGAAACTCGCTCGTCGATCAGAAGATGGTCATGGCCCACGTCTACGGGCACGTCGACTTCTTCAAGAACAACTTCACCTTCCGCTCGACCGACCTCGACACGGGCGGGCGGACGACCGATCCCGCCACGCGTCCGAAGGACTACGACCCGAACCGCCGCTGGATCGACAAGATGGCGAACCATGGCTCGCGCGTTCGCCGCCACGTCGCCCGCCTCGGCATCAACAAGGTCGAGGACTTCATCGACCACTGCCTCTCGCTCGAGAACCTCATCGACCCGCACGCCGCCTTCCAGGGCCGGCGCACGCAGCGCGACCCGGACGAGGAGACCCAGGCGACCGAGATCCCGCGCCTCAAGGCGAAGGGCTACATGGAGTCGTTCATCAACCCCGAGGAGTACCTCGAGGAGCAGCGCCAGAAGATCGAGGCGGAGAAGGAGCGGGACAAGAAGTTCCCCGCGCGCCCCGAGCGCGACATCCTCAAGTTCCTCCTCGACCACGCCCCGCTCGAGCGCTGGGAGCGCGACGTCCTCGAGATCATCCGCGAGGAGGCCCTCTACTTCGTCCCGCAGATGCAGACGAAGGTCATGAACGAGGGCTGGGCCAGCTACTGGCACTCGAAGCTGATGACCACGAAGGGCATCCTCGATGCCTCCGAGATCATCGACTACTCCGAGAACAACGCCGGCGTCATGGGCACGAGCGGCGGGCGGCTCAATCCGTACAAGCTCGGCGTCGAGCTCTATCGCAACATCGAGGAGCGCTGGAACAAGGGGCAGTTCGGCAAGGAGTGGGAAGAGTGCGACGACCTCGACGCGAAGAAGCACTGGAACCTTCGCCTCGGGCTCGGCAAGAAGAAGATCTTCGAGGTGCGTGCGCTCTACAACGACGTCACGTTCATCGATGAGTTCCTCACCGCCGACTTCTGCCGCGAGCAGAAGCTGTTCTCGTTCGCGTACTCGAACCGCAACGAGCGCTTCGAGATCGAGAGCCGCGAGTTCAAGCAGGTGAAGGAGAAGCTCCTCTTCCAGCTCACGAACGCGGGCAATCCGTTCCTCTACGTCGAGGACGCCAACTACGACAACCGCGGCGAGCTGCTCATCAAGCACGACCACCAGGGCCTCGATCTGAAGGCGGACTACGCCCGTGAGTGCATGAAGTCGCTCGTGCGCGTGTGGAAGCGCCCGGTCAACCTCCTCACCATCGTCGAGGGCAAGCAGGTCATGGTGCGCTACGACGGGCGCGAGCACTCGACGCGCCACATGCGTCCTTGAGCGATGGCGTTCGAGCGCGACGAGTCGCACTGGCTCTTCAAGCTGTCTCCCGACGAGTGGATCCGCGCCGGGACCGGTGAGCTCCGCCGCGCGGAGGAGGCCTACGCGAAGAAGAACGGACGCGCAGGCCTCGCGGGCGCCCGCCGCGCGGCCGGGATGGCGCTGAACGGCGCGCTCATCGTCGCGCCGAACGAGGCGTGGGGCCGCTCGTACATGGACCACCTCCTCGCGCTGAAGGCGGACGCGAACGCGCGCGTGGCGGAGGCGGCGAAGACGCTCGTCGACACGCCGCTCCCGGGCGGCGAGGTCGTGGCGCTGCGCACCGCGAAGGCGGACGAGCGCGTGCTCGAGGCAGCGCGTGATCTCATCGCCCACGCCTATGCGCTCGTGAAGCGCGCCGAAGCCTAGGCTCCGATCAGAGCTTCGAACGGAACTTGCCAGCCTTCGAGTAGCTGAAGCTGGTGGCGTAGTTGTTCGGGTCCTTCGAGCGCTGCGTGCGCTCTTCCTGGAGCTTGTCCGCGACGGAGATGCGCTCTTCCGGGTTCTTCTTCGTGGTGCCCTGCGGGACGAGGCCGAGGTTCTCCGCGAGGTCCGAGGAGTCGACGACGGAGAGGCGGCCCTTCTTCGGGACCCACTTCGGGAGGTTCTCGTCCGGCGTGGTGCGGATCTTCGAGTGGGCCTGGTTGTTCGTGGTGAGGACGGGCGCAGACGCCGACGTATCGAGCTTTTGCTCGCCCTGCGCCGCCTGGACGGGCGCCGGAGCCGCGGGCTGCGCCTGGACGGGAGCCTGGACCTGCACCGGGGTCATCTGAGCCTGGGCGTTCCGGGGGGCCATCGCCATCACCGCAAGTGCACCGAGGGAGGCCGACGCGATCGCAATGGGGAGGTACTTGGAGAGGCTCACGGTCGGGGTAGTAGCAACCCCGATGCCGGCCCCCGAACCCCCCGATCCAGGCCAAAAAGGCGCAAATTCGGGGCGGCTCTTGAGCGTCTCGATGGACACGTCGAGCTGCTCCCGATCCGGTGGAGAATCTGCCCAGGGCGGTCCGGGCTCCGCGGTCTAAGCTGGTCGGCATGGTCCTGCGCCCAGGTCATCTCGCGGTGGTGGCCGCCCTCGCTCTCGCCGGCTGCGGGGAGCCCGAGCCGAGGACGCCCGCGCCCTCGCCAGCGCCCACCGTGCCCGTGCAGCCAGCGCCGCCTCCTGCGTCCTCACCGTCCGCTGTCGCGCCGCCGCCGCCCGCCGTGCCTGCGGAGACCTATCCGCCGCCGAAGCCGACGACGATCCCGCTCGCGAAGACCGGCGACGTGGCGGTCGACGCGAAGCTCGCCGAGGGCGACGCCGCGTTCGAGGCCGACGACATGGCGAAGGCGTCTGCGGCGTACGAGGCGGCGAGGAAGCTCGCGCCGAAGCGCGCCGCTCCGATCGTGGGCGTCGCGCGCGTGAAGGTGAACAAGGCCTCGCCGAGCCTTGGCTTCGCAGCGGCGGAGAAGAACGCGGACGTGACCGCCGCCTCGAAGGACCTGAAGCGCGCCGCCGAGCTCGAGGCGACCTTCGGCCCCGCCCACGTCGAGTACGGGCGCGCGCTGCTCCTGCTCGGTGATGCGTCGGGCGCGGAGGCCGCGCTCCGCAAGGGGGTGAAGCTCCTCGACGACAACGCGGAGGCGCACTCGGCCCTCGGCGTCGCGCTCCTCGCGAGCGGCAAGGCGGACGAGGCGACGACCGAGCTCACACGCGCGAAGGAGCTCGACCCGGGGAGCTCCGCGCGCCGCGGCAACCTCGGCACGGTGCTCTTCATGCGCGGGAAGGTGCCGGAGGCGATCAAGGAGTACGAAGCGGAGGTCGCCATCGCGCCCCAGGATCCGCATGCGCGCTCGGATCTCGGCACCGCGTACCTCGCGCAGAACGACTTCACGCGCGCCATCGTCGAGCTCCGCAAGGCGATCGACATGGACCCGAAGAAGGCGACGTACCGGTCGAACCTCGGCTACGCGCTCCAGCTCCAGGGGAAGGTGGCGGAGGCGGTCCAGGAGTACAGGGCCGCGATCAAGATCGACCCCAAGCTGGCAAGCGCCTGGATCAACCTGGCCACCGCGCTGTCACGCGATCCGAAGACGCGCGCCGAGGCCCGGAAGGCGCTCGAGACCGCGAAGCAGCTCGATCCCGCAGACCCCCGCGTGAAGGCCAATCTGGAGGAGCTGGACGCCCTGGAGAGGGGGACAAACGCGGGCGGAAAATGAAGCGGGCCGCAAGATCAACTGCAAACCGCGTGTAATGCGCACGCGACAAAAGATTGCAGATTCCAAGTTGACGAGGGCTTTCGACCCCGCGTAGGTTACGCCCGCTCCTGAGCAGTACCGCAGTGGCAGTTCGTAAAGTGGAAGTTGGAGGCATCCGATGGCAGTGGGCAAAGTGAAGTGGTTCAACGACGAGAAGGGCTGGGGGTTCATCAAGCAAGACGCAGGGCCCGACGTCTTCGTTCACTACTCGCAGATCTCCGGTGACGGCCGCCGTCGCCTCTTCGAGGACGAGACCGTCGAGTTCGAGATCAAGGAAGGCCCCAAGGGTCTTCAGGCGATCAACGTGCTCCGTCAGGCCGGCGCAGCCGTCTGAACCGTTCTCTTTAGAGTCGCTTTCGAAACGCCTGCCACCTCACGGAGCAGGCGTTTCGCGCATTTCGGGCTCGGTCGCCCGACCGCCCTGGACCTCCGCGAGGACGATGGCGTCCGTGGGCTCCGGCCAGCCGACGCCGGGCACGTCGAACCGCTCGACCTCTCGTGGCGGCGGTGCGCCGGGCCCCCAGAGATGCAGCGTCGCGTGCTGGAAACGTGGCTCGTTCCACATGCCGGGCGAGTCGAGGACGTAGCGCACGTTCCGCTCGCGCATGTAGTCGAGGAGCCGCGCGGCCTGGAGCGCGCGCGAGGCGTCCTCGTTGACGATCCCGTCGAGGTTCACGACCACGTGCTCGGCGTGATAGCCGACGATGCCCGAGTTGAAGGCGCCCACCGCGACGCCGGGCGGGACCCGGGCGTCGAGCGCCTTGCCCGCGAGGATCGTCTCCTCCTGCCACGGGTAGGTCGGTCCCTGGCCTTGCAGGCGTCCCTGCGCTGCGTCGAGCACCGCGACGAGGACGAAGAGCGCCCCCGCGAGCCGCGGTGCGTGCAGGCCGAGCCGCGCGTCGATCGCCCCGAGCGTGCGCGCGGCGGCGGCGACCAAGAGGACGCCGATCGCCGGCGCGCTCGCGAAGTACCACGAGCGAGGCAGCCACCGCACGTAGCCGTGGATGAAGACGAGGAGCAAGCAGGCCGAGCCCGAGGCCGGCGAACGTGAGCATGCGTGGCGCGATCTCCCGCAGCCGCTCGCGCTTCCACCCGACCGCGATGCCGATGAGCACGATCGAGAGCGCGCCCGCGTACCACGGGAGCTGGCCCATGCGCAGCGTCACCATCTCCATCGCGCGCTCGAAGAAGCGGTAGCTCTGGAGTCGAATCGTGGCGTTCGTCGCCTCCGGGTGGAGGCGGAGCCAGTTCGTCCGGAAGAGCCATGGCACGGCGGCGGCGCTGCTCTGGAGGATCGAGCCCGTGCGGACCCAGTTCGTCAGGGACCCGAAGGCGACCGCCGCGCCGGCCGCGCCGGCGATGCGCGCGGCGTCGCGCCGGGTCGCGGCGCGGAGGAGGAGCGGGAGGCAGGCGGGCGCGAGGAGCACGAGGCTGTCCGAGCGCGCGAAGAACGAGAGCACCAGCGCGCCGCTCACCGCCCACGCCCGCTTCGAGCTCGGCGCCTCCCAGTAGCGAACGAGCGCCCAGATCGCGGCCATGATGGCGGCGAGCGAGAGGGAGGTCTCGAGGCCGTTCATCGACTCTCGGCGCAGCCACGGCTGCACCGAGAACGCGCCCGCCGCGACGGCGGCGAGCCACCACCGGTCCGTGAGCTTCTCCACCACCACGTAGAGGAGCCAGGCCGCGACCCCGAAGCAGAGCGTCGCGAGCACCAGCGCGCCGAGGATGGGCGTCGCGGCGCCCGGGGCGGCGCCGATGAAGAGCGGAGCGATGAGGAAGAGCCAGGCGTAGTGAAGCCCGGTGGCGGGCGCGACGCCGTCGAAGGTGATCCCTTGACCGTGGTCGAGGCGCCGCGCGATCTGGAAGTAGTAGAACGCGTCGTCGGGCATCACGTCGACGACGAGCTCGCGCGGCGAGAGCGCGAGCCAGTGCGCCCGGAGCGCGAACGAGAGAGCTACCAGCGCGACGAGCGGTCCGAGCGTACGGAGCCGGCCAGTCGCGAACACGCGCGCACTATACCCATTTCGGGACGGATTCGAGGTGGAACTCACCCGTCGCAGGGTCGAGCACGTGGGCCTGGATGTCCGTCAGGAGGCCCGCGCCGTCGTACTCGTAGAGGTTGAAGCCCGCCATGCGGTGCTCGTCGTCGTGATGGAGCGAGGCGCTCGTCGCCCCGACCGACATCATCGAGCCCGCCTTCGTCTCCCACGCGCGCTGGATGCGCTTGTGGAGATGCCCGTGCAGGAGGAGGCCGGTCTTCACGCCCGAGATCGCATCGGCGAGGTCGTCCGCGTCGACGAGGCCTTCGACGAGGGTCTTCATCCGGGACGAGGGGTTGTGGATCGGATGGTGGAACGCGAGGATGAGCGTCCGGCGCTTCACCTCGTCGTGCTCGAGCACCCTGGCGAGCGCCTCGATCTGCTTCATCCCGAGCTCGCCCGAGGCCACGAGCGGTGGGCGCGGCACGGCGCTCGAGAGCCCGACGATGGCGAGCGGCCCGCGCAGCTTCACGACCGGGAAGCGCCCGAGGTCGATCTCGGCCGCGAGCTCCGGCAGATCGCTCACGAGATAGGGCGCGAAGAACCGCGTGAAGCGCTGCGCCCGCATCGCGCCGCGTGTGTAGAGATCGTGGTTGCCGGGGACGATCGTGACGTGATCCGCCGGGACGCCGAGGTCTTCCTCGATGAGGCGAACGACGGCCTCGAACTCCTGCTCGAGCGCGAGGTTCGTGAGGTCGCCCGTGATGACCACGTGATCGACCTTCGCCTCCGCGATGGCGCGGGCGACGGCCTGGACGTGCGCGGGACGATGCTTGTGCTCGCGCTTGAGCCGGAGATTCACGAGGCCGGTGAATCGCTTGTTGAGGAAGCGCATCCGGCTCACCCCGTCGAGGGCCAGAACGTGAAGATCCGACAAGTGCGCCACTCGCATGAAGGCTGAACCTTAGCGCGGACCGACGTCGCTCGCGCAGCGAAACCCGGTGTCCTTCTCGTAGTACTTCGAGGCGCGTCGCGCTGCCGCGCGAAGCATGAACGCGCCGCTCAGGTGGGAGCCGCCGCGGATCACATGGCCGTAGTCGCCGCCGCTCGTCGGGCCCGTCGGGTTCGTCTTCGCGCCGCGACCGTAGCCGAACTGCTGATCGTCCCGCTCGTAGTAGTCGAAGACCCATTCCCCGACGTTGCCGGCGAGGTCGAGCACGCCGGTGCCGGTCGCGCCGTCGGGGAACGACCCGACGGGCGCGAGCCCGAGGAACCCATCCGTGGCGTCCTCGCTCGTCGCGGCGAGCGAGCCGTGGTTCGAGAGGCGCGAGTTGTAGAGCTTGCCCCACGGGAACGTGTTCTGGACACGGCCGCGCGCCGCCATCTCCCACTCGGCCTCCGTGGGGAGGCGCCCGCCGGCCCAGCGGCAATAGGCCTGCGCCTCCTCCCAGCGCACGTGGGTGACCGGGAACGTCGGCTGGTCGTACCGCGGGTCGCCGTGCGCGTACGCGGGATGGGAGCACGCGCCCGCGGAGAAGCAGCGCATGTAGGCCTCGACCGTCACCTCCGTCACGTCGAGGTCGAAGTCGCTCACCGTGACGTCGTGCACGTGGCCCTCCGCGCGGATCATCTGCTGGAGCGAGCCGCCGTCGCGCAGGTCCGACGTGCAGAGGCTGCCGAGGGGCTCTCGCGCGCAGAGCTGAACCGCCTCCGCCATCTCCTGTGGCGTCGAGCCCATCGCGTAGGTGCCGCCGGCGATGCGAACGCGGCCGCTGGGCCTCGGGCGGAGCGCGATGACGCTCGCGCTCGCCGGCGCGGACGTCTTCGCCGGCAAGACGCTGTACCAGAACGGCTCGAGCCTCTGCGGCCGCCGGTCGTGCTCGAGCCCCGTGTACGGTCCTCCCCAGATCCCGAGCGCGAAGAGGAGGGGAGGGAGGTACATCGTTGTTGGAGCCCGCGACCGCTAGCCGGTCAGGATACGCATCGGGTGGGAGAGAAGATCTCGCAATTCCGCGAGGAAGGCCGCGCCCACGGCCCCGTCGACGACGCGGTGATCGCACGAGAGCGTCATCGCCATCTTCTTTCCCGCCACGATCTGCCCGTCTTTGACCACCGCCTCGTCCCGGGCTTGGCCGATGGCGAGGATCGCGCCTTCTGGCGGGTTGATCACGGCCGCGAACTCGTCGATGCCGAACATGCCGAGGTTCGAGATCGAGAAAGTGCCCTCGGTGAACTCCTCCGGCTTGAGCTTCTTCTGGCGCGCGCGGGCGGCGAGATCGCGGACCTCGCGCGCGATGCCGACCACGCTCTTCTGGTCCGCGTTGCGAACGACGGGCGTGATGAGGCCGTCCGGGATCGCGACCGCGACCGAGATGTCGATGCGGCGGTGGACGAGGATCGCCTCGTCCGTGTACTGCGCGTTGCACTCGGGCACGCGCTGCAGCGCGGCCGCGCAGGCCTTGATGATCAGATCGTTGAGGCTGATCTTCTCGGGCTTCGGCGGGTTCGGGTCGTCCTTCTTCGCGGGCTTCGCGTTGGCGGCGAGGTCCGCGTTGATCGTCTCGCGGAGCTTCATCAGCTCGCTGACCTCGACGTCGATGTTCAGGTAGAAGTGCGGGACGGTCTGCTTCGCCTGCGTGAGACGCTTCGCGATGGTCTTCCGCATCGGCGAGAGCGGACGCACCTCCGGCTCGGCCAGGCCCACGCGCGCGAGCGGCGCGGACACCTTCGTGTCGGCGGCCTTCGTCTCGGGGCCCTTCGACGACGCGGCGGGAGCGCCGCTGCCGCCCTTCATGGCCTCGAGGTCGGCGGGGACGATGCGCCCGTGCTCGCCGGAGCCCTTCGCGACCGAGAGATCGATCCCGCGCTCGCGCGCCACCTTGCGCACGTAAGGGGAGGCGAGGACGCGCTCGCCCTTGACGGGCTCGTCGCCGCCCGTGTCTTCGGTGCGCGTGAGGATGTTCGCCTTCGGCGGAGCAGGAGCCGCCGCGGATGGGGGGCGGAGGGTCGGCGAGGCCTTGGCCTTCGGCTTCTCCCGGGGCTTCGCCTCCTCCGTGTCGGCCTCTTCCTCTTCCTTCTTCTTCGGATCCTTCCGCTGCTCGCTCGAGGCGGGCGGAGCTTCTTCCTTCTCGTTCGTCGCTTGCTTCTCGTCCTTGGGGGCGCCGCCGCCGGCTTCGGCCTCGAGCGCGGAGATGTCCTCGCCTTCCTTGCCGAGGATGGCGACCGGCTGGCCGAGCTTCACGGTCGCGCCGGCCTCGACGAGGAGCTTCAGGAGCGTGCCCTTGTCGAAGGCGCGAAACTCCATCGTGGCCTTGTCGGTCTCGACCTCGGCGAGGAGGTCGTCGACCTCCACCGCGTCGCCCGCCTTCTTGTGCCACGTCGCGAGAACGCCCTCCTCCATCGTGGGGGAGAGCTTCGGCATGTCGAGGATCTTCGCCATGTCTTTTTCAGGCCTTTCCGCGGGAGACGACGCGCTTCACCGACGCGATGATGCGTTCGGGCTGTGGCATGCACATCTGCTCGAGCTTCGCGTTGTAGGGCATGCCCACGTCGAGCGTGGCCACGCGCAGGATGGGCGCGTCGAGGTAGTCGAAGGCAAGGCGCTGGACGCGATCACAGACCTCCGCGCCGACGCCGCCGTAGGGCCAGCCCTCGTGTACCACGACGCAGCGGTGCGTCTTCTTGACCGAGCGGACGATGGCGTCCTCGTCGAGCGGCCGCAGGGAGCGGAGGTCGACGATCTCGCACGAGATGCCGTCCTTCGCGAGCACCTTCGCCGCCTCCATCGAGACGTGAGTCATGCGCGAGTACGTCACGATCGTGACATCGTCGCCTTCCTGGGCGATGCGAGCGACGCCGAGCGGGGTGACGACGTCCTCGTCCGGGACGTCGCCCTTCAGCGAGTAGAGCGTCTCCGACTCCATCACGAGCACCGGGTTGTCGTCGCGGATGGCCGCCTTCATGAGGCCCTTCGCATCATCGACGAACGCGGGCGCGACGACCTTGATGCCGGGGATGGTCGCGTAGAAGTGCTCCATCGCGTGCGAGTGCTGGCTGCCGACCTGCCGCGCGCTACCGTTCGGCCCGCGGAAGACGATCGGACAGTTGAACTGGCCGCCCGACATCTGGCGGAGCTTGGCCGCGTTGTTCAGGATCTGGTCGAACGCGACGGCGCTGAAGTTCCAGGTCATGAACTCGATGATGGGACGCAGGCCGACCATCGCCGCGCCGACGCCGATGCCGGCGAAGCCGCCTTCGGCGATGGGCGTGTCGATGACGCGGCGCTCGCCGAACTTCTCGAGCATGCCCTCGCTGACCTTGTACGCGCCCTGGTAGTGACCGACCTCTTCCCCCATGAGGAAGACGCGGTCATCACGCTCCATCTCCTCGATCATCGCCTCGCGAAGGGCGTCACGGAATCGAATGCTTCGTGCCATGGCTATGCCGCAAAAGGTCCGTCGTAGGTCGTGCTCTCGAGGAGCGAGGGTTCGGGATCGGGGCTGTTCACGGCGAACTCCACCGCGTCGGCCACTTCTTTCTCGACGCTCTCCTCGAGCGCCTTGAGGCGTTCCTCGCCGTAGGCCTCGTCGGAGAGGCGAGCGCGGGCGCGGAAGAGCGGGTCCTTCTTCTTCCGCTGCTCGAGCTCCTCCGCGGTGCGGTACTTGGCGGGGTCGCTCATCGAGTGGCCGCGGAAGCGATACGTGCGGACCTCGACCAGCGTGGGGAGCGAGAGCTCGCGTGCGCGCTGGATGGCCTCACCGATGCGCTGCTCGACGTCGAGGACGTCCTCCACCCAGAAGCGATCGCGATCGATGCCGTAGCCGAGCGCCTTCATCGACACGTCTTCGACGCTCATCGAGCGCGAGAGCGGCGTGCCCATCGAGTACTCGTTGTTCTCGCAGATGAAGACGATCGGCAGCTTCCACAGCGCCGCGAGCGAGACGCCCTCGTGGAAGCCGCCGATGGAGACGGCGCCTTCGCCGAAGTAGCAGAGCGTGACGCGTCCATCGGCGCGGTACTTCGACGCGAACGCGACGCCGGCGGCGAGCGGGATGTGACCGCCGACGATGCCATAGCCGCCGAGCATGTTCGTCGCCTTGTCGAACATGTGCATCGAGCCGCCGAGGCCCTTCGAGCAGCCGGTGCCCTTGCCAAAGAGCTCCGCCATGAGCGCTCGGGCAGTCATGCCCTTCGCGAGGGCCACGCCGTGATCGCGGTAGGTCGTGACGACGTAGTCCTCGGGGCGGAGGGCGGCGATCGACCCGACCGCGACCGCCTCCTGCCCGATGTAGAGATGGAGGAATCCGCCGATCTTGCCCTGCGCGTAGGCGCGGGCGGCCTCCTCCTCGCAGCGGCGGATCAGGAGCATTTGCCGATAGAGATCGGCGAGATGGTCGAGCTGGCTGCCGGGCCGGGTAAGCGGATGATCTCGGGTGAAGTCGTCACTCATGTCGGCGTGTCCACCTTACGCGATGCCGCCTACGTGTGGGCAGCCAAGCGTTCGAGGCAAGGGCGGCCACCGGCCCCTCCCCACCTCCCAAACTTTTTTCGTCACAGTCCTCAAAGGCCGAACGACGCTCGAGCGTTGTTAAGGAGAGGAGGGCCTGGGCATCTCGCTAACTACGCGAAATGTCGAGGCTCGAGCTCCGTTCGCTGCATCGCGTCAACACTTCGACGCGCCATCCGTTCGCGTCACCCGATCAGACGACGGAACTTTTCCGGCGCCGAATCGTCAGAGAGGACCAGCACCACCATGAAGAAGATCGCCACCCTCGTCGCCGCCCTCGCCATCATCCCCGCGTTCGCCGCCGTTACCTCGGACGCGTCGGCCTGCGGCATGTCGGTGCGCCTCGAGCCCACCCCGCTGAAGGCGAAGCCTTCCCCGGTTCAGGAGATCGCTCGCGCCGAGAAGGCGCTCGAGTCGAACCAGAACACCGAGGCGGCGAAGACGGTGCTCGCGAACTTCTCGAACGTCCGTGGCGTGACCGCGGGTGACAACCCCCTCGAGACCCGCGCCCTCCGCGTGTTCGCGCTCGCCGTCGTTCGGTCGAACGGTGTGGTGAACGAGCGCAACTCGGGCTCCTGGTCGTCGACGGAGTGGACCCCGACCGCGAACCTCGAGTGGGCGATCCAGTCGCTCCGTGAGATCGACGCGAAGCGCCCGAACGATCCGACGGTCCAGGCGGACCTTGGTGAGGCGCTCTCGAAGCTCCCGCGCACGCAGGACGAGTCGCTCAAGCTCCTCGGCGGCCTCGCGCAGAAGGATCTCATGGGCTCACCGTTCGCGTACGCTGCGCTCGCGAAGATCCGCGAGACCAAGGGCGACACGGCCGGCGCGCAGGCCGCGATCAAGCGCTGCGAGGAGATGTCGAAGGTCCCCGGCGTGTGCAAGCCGGCGACCCCCGCGTCGACCCCCGCCGCGAAGCCGGTTGCGAACGCCCGCGCCTGAAAATAGCCTCGACGCGTGACCAAGAAAGCGCTCTTCGCCGCGGCCATGTTCGCGGCGATTTTGGCCGGTTGTCCGAGCAAGCCGAAGCCTGACAGGGGAGATGCGTCGGTCGCCAGGAGTGATGGCGGGGCGCAGTCCAGCGCGATCCTCGAGCACCTGACCGGCGATCCTGCGCGGGGAAAGGAGCTCGTCGGCACGTACCAGTGCAACCGCTGTCATTCCGGGACGGGGCACGCCGCGCCGCCCGAGAACAAGGACTGCGTCGGCTGTCACGACAACATCATGCAGGGGAAGTTCAAGGCCCCCGCCGCCTCGATCACGAAGTGGAAGCCGCGCGTGAAGGAGTACGACGTCGCGCCGTCGCTCGAGGCGACGAACAAGCGCTTCAGCCGGCAGTGGGTGGAGAGCTATCTCCTCCAGCCGACGGACCTCCGTCCGCACCTGCACCAGTACATGCCGCGGCTCACGTACACGGCGCAGCAGGCGAAGGACATCGCCGCCTATCTCGTCCCCGACGACCCGGCGAGCGCCCCGAAGGCCGAGCCGCTGAAGGCGGATCTCGGCAAGGGGCGCCAGCTCCTCGAGACGAAGGGCTGCGGGAGCTGCCACGTCATGACCGGCGTCGCGGCGCTGCCCGCTTCGAATCCGCCCGCGATGGAGCCGCGCGAGTTCGATCACGCCCACAAGCTCGCGCCCGACCTACGCTTCGCGCGCGACCGCATGAGCGCGCCCAAGATGACGGCGTGGCTCAAGGACCCGAAGGCGGTGAAGGCCGACTCGGCCATGCCGAAGATCGAGCTCACGCCCGCCGAGATCAACGACATCGTCGGCTACCTCACGCAGGCCGAGATCACGCCGCCCGCGAAGCCCGAGCGGTTCAAGCGCCTGCCCGCGCTCGATCGCAAGGTCACCTTCAAGGAGGTCGACGAGAAGGTCTTCCACCGCACGTGCTGGCATTGCCACTCGGAGCCCGACTACGCCATCGGCGATGGCGGGCCCGGCAACTCCGGCGGCTTCGGCTTCAAGCCTCGCGGCCTCAACCTCTCCGACTACAACGGCATCACCGCCGGTGACATCGACGACAAGGGCGAGCGTCAGAGCATCTTCGCGAAGGACGACCAGGGCATGTCGCGCCTCGTGGCCGCGCTCGTCGCGCGTCACGACGAGGAGGAGCTGAACGTGGAGACGGGCAAGGTGCGCGGCATGCCGCTCGGCTACGACGCGCTCTCGGCGGAGGAGATCCAGCTCGTCGAGTCCTGGGTCGCGCAAGGCCGCCCGCGATGAGGAAGGCGCCCGCGCTCGGCCTTCTGCTCGTCCTCGCGGCGTGCACGCCGAAGTCGAATGACGAGATCAAGGCCGACGTCGCGTCGCCCGCGGTCCCGAGCAGCGTGGTCACGACCGCGGCGGGGTCGGCCACCTCGCCGCCGGCCGACCGGCCCCGGATCGTCGTGCAGCCGGCGGAGGCCGACTCGGACGCCATCTCCGCGATCCGCACCGCGCGCCTCCAGGCGAAGGCGCAAGGCCGCGTGCTCGTCGTCTTCGTCAGCGCGGTGTGGTGCCCGCCGTGCAAGAAGATGAAGTCGGAGATCGACGCGGGCAACCTCGACGCCCGGCTCGGCAAGACGACCCTCCTCGCGTTCGACGCGGATCGTGACGAGGCGCGCCTCAAGGCCGCCGGCTACACGTTCAAGTTCATACCGTTCGTCGCGCTGCCCGGCCCGGACGGAGCGCCCGCGGACTCGCAGCAGGCGACCGGCGAGGGCAAAGACGCGTGGAGAGAGCTGCTCGGGAAGCTCGACGCGTGGCAGGCCGCGGGCCCCCGGTAGGTCGAGTAGACTGGCGGGATGCGCGCCGCCATCTACGAGTCGTTTGGGGATCCCGCGGATGTTCTTCGAGTCGTGGACCGGCCATTGCCGGAGCCCGGCGCGGGCCAGGCGCGCGTGCGTATGACGCGCGCCGCGATCCACAATCACGACCTCTGGATGATCCGCGGCTCGTACGGCCAGCGGCCGCCGTTGCCCGCGCTCGGTGGGAGCGAGGCGGCGGGCGTCGTCGATGCGGTCGGCGAGGGAGTGACGAACGTGAAGGTGGGCGATCGCGTGGCGGGCTTCGCCGCCGGCACGTGGTGCGAGCACTTCGTCACCGCCGCGATGGGGCTCGTGCCGCTGCCCGACAGAATCAGCGACGACGCCGGCTGTCAGCTCGTGGCGATGCCGCTGAGCGCGATGGCGCTCCTGGACTCTTACGGAGTCGAGCCGCCGGACTTCATCGCGCAGAATGCAGCCAATGGCGCGGTCGGCAAGACGCTCGCCCGGCTCGCGAAGGCGCGCGGCAAGAACGTGCTCCATCTCGTGCGCAGCGACGACGCAGTCGCGGAGCTCGCGAAGCAAGGCATCACGGGCGCGGTGGCGACCTCGCATCCCGAGTGGCGCAAGCGCGTGAAGGAGATCGTCGGGGAAGGGAAGATCCGCGCCGCGATCGACTCCGTCGGCGGCCACGCGAGCGGCGACATCTGCTCGCTCCTCGCGCCGGGCGGCAAGCTCGTCGCGTTCGGATCCATGAGCGGCGAGCCGATGCAGCTCGACTCGGGGCCGTTCATCTTCAAGCAGGTCGTCCTCGAGGGCTTCTGGCTCTCGAAGCAGAACGCGGTCCCGCCCGAGAAGTTCCGCGTGATGGTGGGCGAGCTCATCAAGCTCGTGGCGGAGGGCGTGCTCGATCTGCCCGTCGCTCGCGTCTTCCCCCTCGAGCACGCCCGCGAGGCGGTGGTCGCGAGCGCGAGCGCCAGCCGCGGCGGCAAGGTGCTCTTCTCGCCGTAACTGGCGTCAGTCTGCCTCCGCGCCCGCGTCCGCGATGGGCTTCGCCGAGGGCGCCGCCTTCGGCTTCGGGTGGGCCGATGGCTTCGGCGCCGGCGCGCTCGGCGTCTCGGGGAGGGAGACGACGCCGGCCACGCCCTTGTCCTCGCCCTCCTTGCCGCGGCGACCGATGAGGACGAGCGTGATGATGACGATGACGGCCGCCGCGGCGGCCACGTTCTGGAAGCGCTGCGTCTTCTTTCGCTGGATGATCGACGGCCGGTTCGTGTCGAAGGGCCCCGAGCCGGTGCCCGAGCTCGACGGCAGATCCACCTGTCTCCGCTGTGCGGCGCGCGAGGAGAGGGGCGTGCGCTCGAGCTGCTCCATCAGGCTCGTTCGCGGCATGAGCGGGAGGATCCCGCCGCGTCGTGTGCTCATGCCGGGCGGTCCGCCGGAGGCCTCGAGGACGCGCGCCACCTCCTCGCCGAGCTCCGCGCACGAGGCGAAGCGCTCGGCCGGGTTCTTCGCGAGCCCGCGCTGGAGCGCGGCGTCCAGCGCGCTCACCACGGTGTCCGCGCCGAGCACCGTCGGCAGCGGCGGGGGCGGCTCGCTCGAGACCTTGCCCGCGGTCGTGATCGCGTCGTCGCCCGAGAACGCGCGGCGCGCGGTGGCGGCTTCGTAGAGCGTGGCCGCGAGCGCGAACTGATCGGAGGCGGGCGCGAAGGTCCCGTCCGCGAGCGCCTCGGGCGCGGTATAGGCCGGCGTGCCGAGCACCGTGTTCGCACGTGTGATGGTCGACTCCGGAATGCGCGCGATGCCGAAGTCCGCGATCTTGAAGCCGGTGCGGGAGAAGAGGACGTTCTCCGGCTTCACGTCGCGATGCACGATGCCGGCCTCGTGAGCGAAGGTCAGCGCCGAGCCGAGCTCGCGCGCGAGCTTCGCCACTTCGGCGAACGAGAGCGCGCCCTTCGCGAGGCGCTCGCGAAGCGATCGCTTCTCGGCGAGGTCGTTCGAGCCGTCGGTCACGTACTCGAAGACGAGGTAGAGCCCGAGCTTCGGATCCTCGCCCATGTCGTGGAGCGTGACGATGTTCGGATGCGACACGGCCGCGGCGGCGCGGGCCTCGTGCTCCATGCGCTCGAGGAGCTCGTCTCTCACGCGCGGAGGCAGCGACAGATCGCTCCGCAGCACCTTGATCGCGACGAGCCGCCCGAGCACCGTGTCGCGCGCGAGCCACACCCGACCCATGCCGCCCTGACCGAGCATGCGCTCGACCTCGTAGCGGCCGATCTTCCTGGGCTGCTCGATCGCCATCGCCTACTCGGTGTGCGGATTCCAGCAGGCGACCTTGTGCCCCGAGCCGGCCGTCTTCTCTTCGAGCATCGGCAGCTCCTTGTCGCACGTGTTCTTCAGCATGCGCGGGCAGCGCGGGTGGAACGGGCACCCGGGCGGCGGATCGATCGCGCTCGGCGTGTCGCCCTCGAGGACGATGCGCAGGCGCTTCTTCTCGGGATCGGGCGCGGGCACCGCGCCGAGGAGCGCCCGCGTGTATGGATGCATGGCCTGCGCGTAGACGTCCTCCGTCGTCCCTTGCTCCACGATCTTGCCGAGGTACATCACCATCGTGCGCTGGCTGATGTGACGCACGACGCGCAGGTCGTGCGAGATGAAGAGGAAGGCGACCCCGAGCTCGTCCTGCAGGTCCATCAGCAGGTTCACGATCTGCGCCTGGATCGACACGTCGAGCGCGCTGATCGGCTCGTCGCAGACGATGAACTTCGGCTGGACCGCGAGCGCCCGCGCGATGCCGATACGCTGGCGCTGGCCGCCGGAGAACTCGTGCGGGTAGCGGCCCATCGCATCGCCGCGGAGGCCGACCTTGCGGAGGAGTCCCGCCACCATCTCCTCCTCGTCCTTCTTGGTCGCGGCGAGCTTGTGGATCTGGATCGCCTCGCCGACGATCTCGCGCACCGTCATCCGCGGATTCAGGCTCGAGTAGGGATCCTGGAAGATGATCTGCATCTGCCGGCGCAGCGGTCGCATGTCGGCCGGCTTCAGCGGGAGGATGTCCTTGCCGTCGAACACGACGCGCCCGAACGTGGGCTCGATCAGGCGGAGGATCAGGCGCCCGAGCGTGCTCTTCCCGCAGCCGCTCTCGCCGACGAGGCCGACCGTCTCGCCGCGGCGCACGCGGAGCGACACGCCGTCGACGGCGCGCAGCATCTTCTGCGAGCGGGCGAAGAAGCTCGATCCGACGGGGAAGTACTTTCCGAGCTTGTCGGTGGCGACGAGCGTGCGCGGTCGCGCCTCGCCGGGGGCAGGCGGAATGATGCTCGCTTCGCCGCTCTCCTGGATCGGATCCACCGCCATCTCGATTCTAGACTTCCTCGGCGCGGATGCAGCGCGCGAGATGGGTGGTATCGCCGAGGACCGGAGCGAGGGCCGGCTCCGCCTTGCGACAGGCGTCGATCACCATCGGACAGCGATCGGCGAAGCGACACCCCGCGGGCAAATGACGCAGATCGGGGACGATCCCCTCGATGACGGGCAGGCGTGGTCGCTTGCCGGTGGCGGGATCGAGCGGCATGGGCTCGAACGAGGGGAGGCTCTTCAGGAGCCCGCGGGTGTAGGGATGGCGCGGGTGCGCGAACAGCTTGGCGGCGGGCGCGGACTCCACGACACGCGCGGCGTACATGACGATGACATGAGAGGCGACCTCCGCGACGACCCCGAGGTCGTGCGTGATGAGAACGATCGCCATACCCAGACGCTTCCGAAGATCCCCGATGAGCTTGAGGATCTGCGCCTGGATCGTCACGTCGAGCGCGGTCGTGGGCTCGTCCGCGATGAGGATCTTCGGCTCGCACGCGAGCGCCATGGCGATCATGACGCGCTGGCGCATGCCGCCGGACATCTGGTGGGGGTACGCGTCGACGTTCGTCTCCGGAGAGGGAATGCCGACCAGCTTGAGCATCTCGATCGCGCGCTCCCGCGCCTCGCGTCGCGACTTCTTCTGGTGCAGCCGGATCGCCTCGATGATCTGCTGCCCCACGGTGTAGACCGGGTTCAGGCTCGTCATCGGCTCCTGGAAGATCATCGAGATGTCGTTGCCGCGAACGTCCTGCATCTCGCGCTCGGAGAGACGAAGGATGTCCTTGCCGCGGAGCTCGATCGAGCCGTGCTCGATGGCGCCTTGCGGATGCGGGATGAGGCGGAGGATGGAGAGCGCGGTCACGCTCTTTCCGCAGCCGCTCTCGCCGACGATGCCGACGGTGCCGCCCTCGGGCACGTCGAAGGACACCTCGTCCACGGCGCGCAGCACGCCTTCGTCCGTGCGGAAGCTCGTGACGAGGTCCTTGACGCGCAAGAGCGGGGTTCCGGACCCGGAGGTCGACTGCTCTGAACCGGAAGCCGCCATGAACGTGCGTCATGCTAAGCTCGCGGCCCGTGAAAGGGCTAGTCGCCTTCGCCCTGATTTCGCTGGCCTTTGCGGGCTGCGCCCCACGCGCGCGCCTCTGCACCGCCTCGAGTGAATGCTCCGCTGGCAACGCCTGCGTCGCGGGCCGCTGCCAGCTCGAGAAGGCGACCGTGAAACCCGCCGTCGACAGCGCCCGTCGCCTCGTCGTTCGACCCATCGACATGGCCATCGTCGCGAGCGGGGACCGCGCTTCTCACGGCGCCCTCCCGCCGATCTTCGCGCTGGGCCGTGACTCGGCGAAGCTCTTCCTCCGCTTCTCGGTCGCCCTCCCGAGCAACGCGAACGTGATCGAGGCCTACGTCGTCCTTCGCCGCAGCTCCGCCGTCGACGACGATCCGGCGCCGATTTCCCTACACGCCACCCGGATCGAGGAAGCGTGGAGCGGCGGATCGGTGTCCTGGGCCATGCAGCCGCGCATGAGTGAGACGCGCAGCCCGGCCACGCTCGTCGAGCCCAACGGTAGCCCGCTCGTCCGCATGGATGTGCGCGAAATCGTGAAGCATTGGGCCAAGCACGACCCCAACGACCAGGGCGTCGCCATCGTGGCCGAGGCCGACACTCGGACCGGAACGACGTTTGCGATCAGCGGGGGTGGAGCGGATCGCGACGTCGAGCCCTACCTCGAGCTCTACGTCCGATGATTCTGTACGGGAAACGAACGAAGAAAACGCAGAAAGGGTTGAAGAGCCGCCAGCGTGTTACGTCGAACACGAGCAAGCTCACGGGGCGCAGGTAAGCGCGCCTCTTCACCCCCCTGCTCAATTACGGAGAGTGAACGATGAAGATGACGAAGATTCTGGTCTCGGCGATTGCGGTTGGCGTTGCGACGCTCACGTTTGCAACGACGAACTCGCAGGCCGCCGGCGACGAAGCCCTCGTCAACGTGACGTGCAGTGGCGGAGCCCTCACGGCCAAGGCGGTCGCGCCGTGGCACACGAACGAGGCGGCTCCCTGGAAATGGGATCAGGGCACGAAGGTCTCGGTCACGAAGGAAGAAGCCAAGTTCACGGGCAAGGCCTGCACCGGAACCCTCAAGGCGTTCGTCTGCAACGGCGACCAGTGCAAGGGACCGATCGCGATCGCGGTCCACTAACCAACGAGATGGAGTGAGCGAGAAGGCGATGGGGTCTCGGGCGGAGACACCATCGCCTTTCTGCCTTTGAAGGTGGGCGAGTCGAGCTACCTGGCGTTTGCGGTGAAGACGTTCTCGTTGCCGAAGTAGATGCGCGTGCAGTCGCCGTTCACTTGCGCCCACGGGTGCGCGCCGAGGTCCTTCACGCTGAGGATCATCTCGGTGCCGTTGAGGCGGGCGAGCTTCTCCGTCTGCGAGACCTCGTCCCAGTAGAAGATGACCTGGAAGTCGTCACCTGTGCCGGTCGGCCGGCGGCGCGCGCTGCCGCTCGCACGGAGCTGGTCGAACGAGAGCGTGTAGGTCGGGTAGAAGGAGGCGTAGATCGAGATGCGATTCGCGAGGCGCATCGTGTCCGCGCTCTTTCCATAGACGGAGTAGAGAAAGGCGACGCCGCTGTTCACGAAGACCGGATCGCCGATCTGCTCGTCCGCGCCGAGCGCCTCGATCACGGGATCGAACATCGAGTCGTCACCGACCGCGAAGTCGGCGTCACGACTCCCGCGCTCGTACACGACGAAGCTCCGGTGGTCGGCGCTCACGGCGTAGAGCGAGAGGCCATCCTCCGCGACCGCCACGCCGTCCGTCGCGGCGTCCGTGCTGACCGTCTGCGCCGTCCCGAAGGCCTCGCTGGCCGAGTCCCGCTCGGCGACGAAGAGCGAGGTCTTTCCGCCCTGGTTCGGCGCGGTCCACGCGATCGTGAGCTCGTCGCGCGTGATGCCGGCGAACCGCGCGCCGGTCGTGGTGAGCGACGGCGCGCCGATCGTCATCTGCGGATTGCACTCCGACGGCGGCGGCGGATAGAAGCCGTCGAAGGCGTCCGCCGCGTCGAGCGCGTCGGCGCCCGCGTCGCTCGCGCCGCTCGCGTCGGCGGTCGACTCGTCGCTCGCATCCGCATCGTCGCCGGAGGCGCCGCTCGACGATGGCGTGCTCGTCTTGCCCCCCGACAGCGAGCCCTCGCTCGCGGCCGGCGGATTGGCGGTGCCGCACGCGGCGGCGAGGAGAAGGGCGACGATCATTCCGCGGGAACGCATGACGAATCCATTCGCCAGGTGGCGAGGGTAGGGGTGGCAGAGGCATCGGAGCTCGGCGTGAGCGTGATCTCGAGACGAGCCATGGTCTTGCCGAGCGTGCCGCCCGCCTCGGTGATGATCTGGTCGACCGTCTTGGCGGGCGTCGGGAGGAAGGTCCACGCGGCGGTGGTCGCGTTCGCCGTGCCGACCGTGAGCAGGGTCGCGGTCTCCAGCGAGGCAGAGTCGTCCGCCGTTCGCACCTTGACCGTCATGCTCGTGCCGGTGGGGAACGTCCCCTGGTACTCGAACGTGCCCCACTTCGCCCGGAAGCCACGGACGCACGAGCTCGTGAAGTCACGCTTGAAGGTCGCGCCCGCGCCGTAGCTCGGGATCGGCGGCACGTCCTGGCACGTGCCGCCCGAGCAGAAGTACCCGCTGCAACAGTCGGCGCTCGTGGAGCAGCTGTTGCCCTCCGACACGCACGCGCCAGCCGTGATGCAGTGCCGGGTCGGGGGGCTCGTCAGCGGCGCGTCGAGCTTGCAGGTCGAGCCGGCGCAGCAGTCCTGGGTGGTGTCGCACACGTTCGCGGCCGACTTCGTGGTCGAGCCCGGTTTGCATGCGTTCTGCACCCAGTACGCCTTCGAGTTTCCGGACACCCACTCCTGACCGGGGAGATAGAAGGCAGGGAAGCTCGGGTCGGTGCCGGCGGTCGGGTTCGCGGAGACGGCCGCCACCCAGAGCTTCTTCGTGCTCACGGACTTGGAGAGGTCGTGGTGGCGCGGGTCGCTCCACCACGGGTTGCCCGTCGCGATGTTGCCGAACTGGCGGCGTGACGTGAAGACGACCCAGTAGAACTCGTCCGTCGTGCCGTCCGCGGCCTTGGTCGCGGTCGGGTTCACGGTCGGCTCGTAGTTGAGGACGGGCTCGACGGTCGCGTTGTGGCCCGGCACGTAGCTCATCGTGGGCGGGCCGGCGTAGCTGCCGCTCGAGCAGACGTTCGTGGTCGTGTTGCAGGTGGCGCTCGCGCCGCAGTCCGCGTTGGAGAAGCATCCGCACTTCGAGCTCGAGTTGCACTTGTTGTTCTCGCACTCGCTGTTCGCCGAGCACGAAGCGCCGGGCGACTTCAGCGGCGTGTAGCCGACGCCGGTGCAGCGGTTGTTCGTGCAGGTGCCGGAGCAACAGCTCGAGCCCGAGGAGCAGTAGAAGCCGCTCACGGTGCAGTACGTCGAGTCCGCGCCCGTCGGCAGGTAGCTGGTGCCCGCGCTGTCGCGACCGTTCGCCTTGTTGAGCCTCACCGGCTGCGCGGCGCCGGTGAGGTTGACCCACCAGATCTCCGCCTTGGTGCCGTCGTTGTTGCAGACGCCCGAGCCGTCGCAGCCGCCACGCGTGCCGCCGAAGTCGGAGAGGCCGCCACCGACGAGGCCGTTGTGCATGATCTCGCGCTCGTAGACGAGGCCCGCGTCGTTCGGGAAGAACGTCGGCCAGACGTCGGCGCACGGCCCGGTCGGATGGAACTGCGTGTTGCAGGCCGTGCTCGGCTCCGTGTTGATGATGCGGAAGTTCGACGCCTGCGCCGTGGTGTTGTTCCAGTCCATGACCGCGAGCGAGCGCTTGTCGCCGCTCTTCAGCTCGTCGGTCGTACAGTTCGTGGCGGAGCCGCCCTTGCAGACGATGCCGCTGTAGTGCTGCATCGCGATCTTCGCGCCCGTCGCGGAGAACACGGGCACCCCTCCCTGGAGGCCCCACGAGGAGCTCGGGACCGTGATCGTCTGCGGGGTGCCACCGGCGGTGCGGTAGGTCGCGCTCTTCGAGGCGCCGAGCGAGCCGGAGGTGAGGAGCCAGAACGAGCTGGTCGTGCTCGCGTTCGAGCCGTCGAGTCCGCCCGGCGGCGGGCCGGAGTTGAACGACGCCTGCACGCCGGCGTTGCCGAAGAGGAAGCCGCTCGACGGGTAGATCGCCGACCAGGCGTAGGTGCCATCGGTCTTGGCGGTGATGGTCGTGTTCGTCGGCGTGGCGTTCGTGAGGCCGGTGACCATGATCGACGTGCCGTTGCCGGAGCCGTACTTCTGCGTGATCAGCGTCGAGCCGTCCGCGGACGCGGTGTGGCAGACGCGGCAGTTCGCGCCCGACGTGTCCGACGTCGGCGACTGGCCTGCGATGACCTTCGGGCTCGTGGCGCCGGGCTCGATGCCCATCGTCGCCGCGCCGAACTTCCCGCCGGGAAACGTGACGCCGCTCGTGGAGTCCTGCGCACCCGCGAAGTTGTAGGTGAGCCGCGTGCCGTACGACTGGTAGTAGACGTTGCCGCGGAGCTGGCTGTTCGCGAACTTGAAGGTCCGCTTCATCTCCGCGTTGCGCGTCGTGCTCGTGGCCATGCGCTGGACGGCGATGTCGACGTTCTGGCCCTTCGCGCTGCGCTCGAAGTCGAACCACGCGAGGGCCGGGATGTCCGGATAGCGTGGAGCGGCCGCGAGCGCGACCGTCGTGCTCGGCACGATCGTGAGCGCCTTGCTCTCGGAGGTGATGACGTTCCACTTGAAGTAGGTCGAGCCGCTGACCCACCGGAGCGTGACCTTCACTGCGGTCGCGGCCGACGGCGCCGTCCACTGCGGGATCGGCGGCGGCAGGCCGAGCGGGAACACGGTCCCGTCGTACGGGTAGACGATGCTCGCGGTCTCGGTGGCGCCCGTCGTCGCACCGAACGAGCTCGCGTAGGCCGAGTAGCCCGTGTCGACCTGCGTGACGTCGACGTTCACGTTGACCGAGACCTGACCGAGGAGGGAGCCGACATGGGCCACGACCGTGACCGGCCCGGCGATGGCGGAGATCGCGGTGAGCGTGCCCGTGGTGCCGGAGCTCGCAATCGCGAGCGCGTCGGAGCGGCTGTCGTCGATGGTCCAGATCGGCTCGACGGAGCCGGGGTAGCAGCCGGCGGGGGTGAGAGACGCGGTGAACTCGAGCTTGTCGGCGGACGTCGGGTTCAGCGTGGTGAGGAGCAGTGTGGTGGATGTCGTTGGCGTGACGGTGAGGCCGGTGCAGCTCGAGAGCGTGAAGGTGCCGGTCGGGTTCAGCGAGAGACCGGCGTCGTTGACCTTGAAGCCCGAGCCCGCGTCCACGCCTTGCGGCGTGTCCGTGTACTCCTTGCAGTACGGGTCGCAGAGGTTCTTTGCGCAGATCGTCGCCGTCGAGCCGAGCGCGCTCAAGCGGAGCGAGCTCGTCCTGACCGTGCGAAGCCCCTTGTCGCCGGTGCAGGAGCTCCAGGTGTTGCTCGCGAGGCACGTGCGCGTGCCCATCATGCACTGCACCTCGTCGCCGAGCTGGACCTGGACCTTGCCGCACTCGACCTCCTCGCCGACCTTGTCGCAGGCGCAGCCGTCGTTCGGTGTCGCGCAGCTCACGTCGGTGCCGAGCACGGCGTTGTCGGAGCCGTTGTCGGACGCCGCGGACACCATCTCCGAGGCGCAGCCCGTCAAGAGTATGACGCTCGAGGTGACGGCAGCGGCGAGCCCGATTCGCTGCAGGATCGCGAGCTTCCGGCTCCGCGCGGGCGTCATGGACTTCTCGCTGTCGGTCATCGAGCAGCTGATGGGGCATGGCCCATGCCGCGACCGAGAGCGTCAACGTCATGACGTCGAGCTCGCCAAACGGCAGGCTATTCGGCCGGTACGCAGGAGAACTGCTGCTGCCACTCGTACAGAGTCGGCGAGTTCGTCCCTTGAACGTTGAAGGTCATGAAGACGCGGAGAAGAGCCTTCGACTTCGTGTTGCCTTCCAAGTTCAGGTGATACGAGACGGGGACAGGCTTGCCTCCACCGTCGAGCTCCTGAGCCCACGTCGTTCCGGTCGGGCTGTTCGCCTTGGTGGCCTGTCCGATCGGGACGGTGGCCGGTGCCGCGATGGGGTTGTTGGGAAGCCCTGCCACGTCATCCGCGGTAGCGGCACGGAAGTCGATGGTCGGATCTGGGCCGCCGCCGCCATCACCGGCGTCACCGCCAGCATCGCTGGGGCCACCGCCGCTCGTGATCTTCGCTCGCCAGAGGAACGCGTCCCAGCTCACCCGCGTGCCGGAAGGGCAGTCGGCGGTAAAGGTACGCACGACCGTCGTCTTGACGGGGCCGATACACTGGGAGACCGTCTTGTCGAAGCCGCGGAGCGTCAGCGTGTAGTTGGACCCGCTCGTGTGACGCTCGGCCTGGAAGACGACGATCTCGTAGGTCGTGCCGACGACGAGCCCAAGGGTCGCCGCGAGCGTAGCGTCGAGCGTGACGGTCGCTGACTCCGCACCGTGGACGCCGCCAAGATCGACGAGGAGCTGGTTGTTGACGAACACGAACACGTCATCGTCACCCGTGAAGGTGAACGATTCCAACCCGGTGCCCTTGAAGGTGAACGGATAGCGGAGCTCGCTCGTGAAGTGGTAGTCGTGGCCCCAGCCGGTGTAGTTGCCGAACCCGTTGAGGTTCCCGTCGAGCGGATAGAAGTCGTTGCTCGAGTACTTGTACGAACCGTCAGGCTGCTTCGTGAGCGTGATGGAGTCGACGATCGTCTTGTTGACGCTCGCATCCGAATGATACCACTGATAAAATGAGGCAGCACTCGTGACGGAGCCGGTGTGGCCGGTCGCGAGGACCGGCCGACCGTCGGCGGCGAGGGTCGGCGCGACGATCCCCTTGTCGTCACCGCAGCACCAGTTCTCGAAGTCGGGATGACCACCAGCTTCGGGGAAGCCCTTGAAGTCGCGCAGAATGATGGGGAGGATCAGCTCGTCGGGGGGTGGAGCCGTGACTGGGGTGCAGGTGGTGTCTGGCTCCACCTTGCAGTCGTGATCGCAACCGTCGCCGTCACGCAAGTTGCCATCATCACAAGCTTCCGAGGGGAAGAGGAAGCCATCACCGCAGAGAGCGTTGCAGCCGCCGATCGGGCAGACGAGGTCACGCTGGCACGTCGGCGAGCACCCATCGTAGGGAAGCGTGTTGCCGTCGTCGCACTCCTCCGCGGATTCCTTGGTGCCGTTTCCGCAGGTGTCGACCTTCGCACAAGCATTGCCAGGAACGGCGCATTCGTATCCGAGCTCGACGATGCATCCCTTCGAGCAGCCATCACCCGAGACCTGATTCCCGTCGTCACACTCTTCACCAACGACAAGCTGGCCATCGCCACAGATGGTAGCGGTCAGTCCACCGGCATCGTCGAGGGTGAAGGAAATCCCGGCGTCGTAACCCGTTGGCGTGTCATTGGTCAGGTAGCAGTAGGGATTGCACTGATCCAGATTCACCGCCGCATCCGTGGTGGTGGCGCTTGGGCCCGCATCCGCGCCCGCATCCGCGTAGCTCACGCACTGCTGCGGGCTACCAGGGGCGAGCGTGTGGAGGCGGCCAGACACCACCGTGAGGGGAGCGCTCGCCGTCCGAATGGCCCGTGTTTGACCGGGCTGCGTCTGGCAATCACCCCACCGATCACCAACGCAACTGAGCGTTCCGTGGAGGCAGAGGACCTGGCCGTATTCGCCCCGCGTTTGGACCACACAAGAGGCCGCCGCGGACGTCGTCGAGCACGGGCATCCTGGAGCTGGCTGCGCGCATGACCCGCTCGGATTGAAGCTCTCCCCAGGCGTTGCGTTGTTCGGCCGTTCGGTCGAACAAGCCACGATGGTGGCCACAGCGCTCAGAACGGCACCCGCGAAGCAGGCGAAACGACGCCAGGTCACGTCTCTCCCGATGCGAACACTGAACCAACCATGAAATCCAATGTTATCCGCGTCCTGGCTGGTTGGTTACAAGCAAAACGAGCGCAATTGTTTCCAGATCATGACTTTCTTGCGCGGTTCGGTGCTTCAGAGACGTAGCTGCTGCACACACTTGACGACGTTCTGGCGGCAGGTGCCGGCCTCGATGGCGGTCTCGATGCACCCTCGGAACGTGGTTCGGCCGGTCTCGTTCAATGAGCTGGCGAGCTCTTCACACCCATCCTCGCTGATCGCCGCTCCGATCCCTCCAGCGTCGGGATCGCATCGCAGGACGAAGGCCTCGCAATAGGCCTTGGCGGTAGGGTCTGGGCATACATCGAGGACCGTATGATCGATGCATGGGGCCACATTGTCTGGATTGCAACTGGCGAGCTTCTTCAGACACTCACCGGTCGCCAACGCGATCCCGAGGCGATAGTTGGCGGCGACTTTGGCGCAAGGGGCGGCGCATTCCCCGCTGGCCGGGCAAGCGCTGCCCGCGGCTGCATCCGTGGCCGTCGAATCGCCGACGCATACGCGGCCATCCGTCGTTGGGGTGGCTCCATCGGTGGGGGAGCCGCCGTCGACCGTGCCGTTGCTGGCGGCGTCGACGCCCGGCGTCGACCCTGACGAGGTGCTCCCGCCACCAATCGGGCCGCTGCCGCTCGATCCGCCAGACGAAGGCGGCTTGTCATCCGACGAGCAGGCCTCGGCCCCCGCGACGCAGAGAACCGAGAGCACGACACCGCGAGCGAAAATGCGTCCTAGGAGCACGATGCCTCGAGCGTAGCCTTTGGCACGCGCCTGCGTCGAGCAGGCTGATACGCTGCCCACGATGGCAACGACCGAGAACGTCGGAACGAGTGTGTCGGCGGAGATCCACGCCGTCGCCGAGAGCGTGGAGAAGCGCTTTCAGCGTGGCCGGCGCGTGCTTTCGTTCTCCGAGTACCTCGATCTCTTCGCGAGCGATCCGGTGCGCTACGCGCGAGACGCGAGCCGGTATCTCCGCGACTGCTTCGACCACTTCGGGACCGTCCCCGTGGAGCACCCGTGGGGCCGCTTCACGCGGTGGAAGCTGTTCGATCTCGGCTGGGACCCGGCGCAGTCGCACCACGCGCTGATCGGTCAGGAACAGGTCCAGGAGGAGATCTACCGGAGCATCTCCAACTTCGTCCGCGAGGGCCGCCCGAACCGGCTCGTCCTGATGCACGGTCCGAACGGCTCCGCCAAGAGCACGATCGTCATGTGCGTCATGCGCGGGCTCGAGCACTACTCCACGCTCGACGAGGGCGCGCTCTACCGCTTCAACTGGGTCTTCCCGTCGTCGAAGACGCTCCGCGGGAGCCTCGGCTTCGGCAACAAGCAGGAGACGCCGAGCACCCACGTCGGCACGTACGCGCACCTACCGGACGATCAGATCGACGCGAAGCTCCTCGTCGAGGTCCGCGATC
Organism: Labilithrix sp.; assembly: GCA_046351255.1. Classification (GTDB taxonomy): domain Bacteria; phylum Myxococcota_A; class Polyangia; order Polyangiales; family Polyangiaceae; genus Labilithrix. Next base: position 33,070 of record JAXLYU010000011.1, on the reverse strand, counting down.
ACCCGCTCTTCCTCATTCCGATCGACGAGCGCCAGAAGCTCCTCGAGCGCCTGACGAAGGCGCTCGGGAAGGAGTCGCTGAGCGAGGGCTTCAGCGACTGGATCATGCGCGGCGAGCTCTCGCACAAGAGCCAGAAGGTCTTCGAGGCGCTCCTCTCGAGCTACAACGGCTCGTACACCGAGGTGCTGAAGCACGTCCAGGTGGAGCGCTACTTCATCTCCCAGCGCTACCGCACGGGCGCGGTGACGATCGGCCCGCAGCTCTCGATCGACGCGAACGAGCGGCAGCTCACGATGGATCGGTCCATCGCCTCGCTCCCTGCCTCGCTCCAGGCGGTCACGCTCTACGAGGCGGGCGGCGAGCTCGTCGATGCGGCGGGCGGCGTGCTCGAGTTCAGCGACCTCCTGAAGCGCCCGCTCGACGCCTTCAAATACTTGCAGCTGTCCATCGAGACGGGCGAGGTCTCGCTCACGCAGCAGAACGTGCTCCTGAACCTCGTGATGATGGGCTCCGCGAACGAGCTCCACCTCGATGCGTTCCGCGAGCATCCGGAGTTCGCCTCCTTCCGCGGCCGCCTCGAGCTCATCCGGACGCCGTACTTGCGCTCCGCGGAGCAGGAGCAGCGCATCTACGACACGCACGTGGTCCCGCACATTCGCCGGCACGTCTCCCCGCACGCGACCGAGATGGCGGCGCAGTTCGCCGTGCTCACGCGCATGCGGAAGCCGAACACGGACAAGTACTCGCGCGCGCTGTCGAACGCGCTCTCGGGCCTCACCGCGATCGAGAAGATGGACCTCTACGCGAGCTCGCGCGTCCCTGAGCGCCTCGAGCCGGACGCGCAGAAGGTGCTCCGCGCCGGTATCCGCGAGGTCTTCGAGGAGAGCGACAGCTATCCCATCTACGAAGGCCGCATCGGCGCGAGCCCCCGCGAGATCCGCGGCGTCCTGCTCGATGCGGCGCAGTCCACGCAGTACCGCTGCCTGTCGCCGCTCGCCGTCCTCGACGAGCTCGAGCAGCTCTCCACGCGCAAGTCCGAGTTCGAGTGGCTGCAGCAGGACATGCAGGCCGGCGGCTATCACGACGTGAAGCTGTTCCGCGAGACGCTCATGTCGCGCCTCCTCACCGTCTGGGAGCAGGAGCTCTACGCCTCGAGCGGCCTCGTCGACGATCAGCAGTACGACGATCTGTTCGAGCGTTACGTCCAGCACGTGAGCGTCTGGGTGAAGAAGGAGCGCATCCGCAATCGCCACACGGGCGAGTACGAAGAGCCCGACGAGAACATGATGAAGGAGCTCGAGCGGCTCCTCGACATGAAGGGCGGCGCGGAGGAGTCGCGCAAGCAGATGATCAGCAACATCGCGGCGTGGGCGATCGATCACCCGGGCGAGAAGGTGGAAGGAAAGACGATCTTCCCGCACTACCTCCGCCGCCTGCGCGACGCGATCTTCGCGGACAAGCGCACGGGCGTGGCGAAGATCGCGCGCGACATCGTCGTGCTCGTTCGCGACGAGGGCTCCGGCCTCGACGCGGAGCGAACGAGGGACGCCCGCGCCGCGCTCGACCGCCTCTCGCAGAAGTTCGGCTACTGCGACGCGTGCGGCGTGGACCTCGCGAGCATGCTGCTCCGGAAGCGCTACACCGATCTCATCGTCTCGTAGACCGCGACCCGTCCGTGACCGATCTTGCCCGCGAGGTGCGGCGGCTGGCGTTCCCCGCCATCCTCCACTCGCTTCTCCAGACCCTCGTCTTCGTCGTCGACCGCATCATGCTCGGGCGTCACGGTGACGCGTCGCTCGCGGCGATGCAGATCGGGGGGACCTTCGAGTGGTCCATCTGGAGCGTCTTCGCGGCGTTCGAGGTCGGCACGATCGCGCGCATCGGCCGGCACGTCGGGGCGGGGAAGAAGGAAGAGGCGCGGCAGGTCGCCATCCTCTCCCTCGTCATCGCGGTCGCGGTCGGGCTCGTCCTGACGGTCCTCACGCCGGCGGTGCTGGCGCTCATCCCGCTCTCGGGCGCGAAGATGTCGCCGGAGGCGTTCGCGGAGGCGCGCGGCTACCTCGGCGTGACGATCGCGGCCTCGCCCCTGGTCTTTCTCGCCGCCGCCGCGACCGCGACGCTGCAGGCGAGCGGCGACACGCGGACGCCGCTCGCGATCGGCGTCGTCGCGAACCTCCTCCACATCGGCCTCAACCGGGTGCTCATCCTCGGGGCCTTGGGCCTCCCCGCGATGGGCGCGCGGGGCGCGGGCATCAGCCTCGCGCTCACGTTCGCCCTCGAAGGCGGCCTCGCGCTCCTCGCGCTCATGCGGCGCGATCGCCCGGTGTCGCTGCGTCGCGCCACCGACGAGGTGTCGTCGATCGAGCGGCGCGACGAGGTGCGCGAGCTCGTTCGCATCGGCGGTCCCGCGTTCGCGGAGCGCGTGCTCTACCACCTCGGGTTCATGACCTACGTGCTCATCGTCACGCGTCTCGGCGACGACGCGATGGCCGCGAATCAGTCGCTCATCAGCGTGGAGTCGATCTGCTTCCTCTCCGCGGACGGCTTCGGCGTCGCGGCGGCGGCGCTCGTGGCGCAGAAGCTCGGGGCCGGGAAGCCCGAGGAGGCGCGCTCCGCGGCCTTCATCTCGACGCGCTACGCAATGATGACGCTGACCGCGTTCGGCATCGCCTCGCTCGCGCTGCGGGGCGTCGTGCTGCCGCTCTTCTCGAGCAACCCGGACATCGTCGCGATCGGCACGAAGACGATCCCGGTGCTCACCGTCGCGCAGCCGTTCATGGCCGCGGGCATCGTGCTCGCGCAGTCGCTGCGCGGCGCGGGCCGCACCCGGGCGGCGCTGGCGGTGAGCGCGACGGGCGCGGTGGTGGTGCGGATCGGCGCGACGTGGCTCTTCGCGCTCGCGTGCGGCTTCGGTCTCGTGGGCGTGTGGATGGGCTCGACGACGGACTGGATCGTGCGGGCGATCGTGCTCTTCGTCATGCACCGGCGTCGTCATGTACACGGCGAGCCGCTTCGAGGTTCAGCCGAATAGTCGCCCGCTTCTCGACGAGCTGATCGAGGGCCTTCTCGTTCGGGAGCATGGAAGGGCGCGGCGCCTCGATCGACTCGAGGCTCCGCGCGAACGCGGCGCGGTCCGCCGGCGGGAGCACGACCTCGAGGTACTCGAGCGCGATGCCGCGGAGCACGGGGTCGTCGCCGGAGAGCGCACCATACGCGAGCTGCATCGGCTCGGCGGGGAACACGAGGGAGAGCAGATTGAACGCGTGCTCGAGATGGCGCGCGTCGGTCGCGCCGCCGTCGCGGAGCTCGAGCTCCCTCCGCGCGCGCGCCCGGGCCGCGTAGTAGTCGAAGCGCAGATCCGGCATCTTCTCGCGCATCCGCATGAGCGCGTGGCCGCAGGCGTAGCGCACCCCGAGGTCGCTCGTGTCCAGCGCGAGCGCGAGGCTGTCCGCGGCGCGCTGCGAAGGCGCCGTGCCGAGCAGCCGTGCCGCGCGGCGCCGGGCGGCGAGGTCCCGGCGATCGTCGAGGATGAGGTCCATGATCGTCCCGATGAGGCGCGGCACGAGCGGCTTCAGCACCTTGCGAGCGCGCTTGGCCACCGTGTCGCGCCCCAGCAGCTCGAGGACCTCGTACGCGAGCGGCGCCAGTCGTTCCGGCTCCTGCTCGAGCGCGCGCGCGATGATCTTGTCGTCATCCGAGCGGAGGTCGGCGAGGAGCTGGACGCGATCGTCCGGCGGCGAGGCGGCGACGTCGATCTCGGGATGGTCGGGGTTCGGGTAGCGCGGCGCGGTGGTGATGCTCTTCCGCATCGACTCGATGTGCGCCAGGACGATGGATCGATCGAGCCCCTGCGTCGTCTGCGAGAGCGTGTGCCTGGTCGTGAGGTCGACCACGTCCGAGTCGGTGAGCACGACCGCGCCGGAGCGGAGGCGATCCGCGAGCGTGAGGACATAGCCGCGCTGCAGCCGATGCGCGATGGCGAGCTGGAAGGCGCCGGCCACCATGGCCGTGATCGTCACGACGCGCACCGGATCGAACGGCGACCACGCGATGACGGCGAGCGTGATGAGGCTGCCCGCGATCATGCCGATGCGGTCGAAGCCGACGTCGATGACCGTCTTCGCCGCGCGCTTCGCGGCCGGTGGGACGGGCGCGAAGAGCACCTCGTAAGCGGAGCGGAAGAGCGATGCGCGCAGCACTCCCTCGGCGCCGCGCTGGAGCGAGAGGGTGAGCAGCGACGGCATGCCGAGGGCGAGGGCGCCGAGCGCGACGACGCCGCCAGGCAGGAGCGCGAGCGTCGGGCCGACGCCGAGCTTCTCCAGTGCGAAGCGGTTCAGCGAGAGCTGCAGCAAGAACGAGAGCACGCCGATCGCGGTCTGGAACACGGCGAAGAAGGAGAGCAGGCGCTCCCCGCTGTACGAGCGCGCGGCCTCCGTGCCGAGCGCGTACTCGATGAGCGACTGGATGATCGCGCCGCCCAGCACGATGAAGGCGAGGAGCTGGAGATAGGGCGTGTTCTTCAGGGTCGCGATGCCGGAGTCATCCTTGGTCGATTCGGGCGGCGCCTCCGGCGGCGCCTCTTCCCGGACCACGCGCACACCCCACGCGCAGACGAGCGAGAGGACCGCGATGACCACGAGCATCGTGGGAATGGTGGCGACGCGCGCGCCCGCCCATGCGATGGCGCCGCCGAAGACGCCGCCGAGGGTGGCGCCGGCGCCGATGCGCCCGACGACCTGCTTGGCGGTATGTGGATCGAAGGCCTCGCTGACGACGGACCAGAACGCGGAGACGATCGTCGCGCCCACGGACGCGGTGTGGATGTAGACGACGACCGCGATCGCGCGATCGAAGTAGAACGACGCGCCCCACTCCCCGAGCGCGGCGAAGGCGTGGATCGTGAACGCGGCGGGGACGACCGCGAGGGGCCCGCGCTTCCGCATGCTCGCCGTCATGATCGCGATCACGACGGCTGACACGACCGCGCCCGCGATCATCGCGAACGGGAGGTCCTTCGCGGAGAACCGCGAGAGGAACATCGCGTCACGCGTGGCCTTGCCGACGACCTGCTGCGCGATCGTGGCGGCCGCGGCGATGGTGGCTCCGGCGACGGCGCGGGCGGGGCTCTTCGCGGGGGTCACCATCCGGGCGCATCTTACGAGGTGGCGTCGCGCCGAGGAGACATGGGTGCACACGCGTCCCACGATGATCTGCGTAACTGTACGAAATGATTAGAGCGCAATCCTCGCCTACACTGGCACACGTAGTGCTGAAGGGTACGGCATGCGCCACCTCGGACTCCTCGCTCTCGGGACTCTCCTCGCTCTGACGGGCTGCGCGGCCGACGCCGATCCGGACGGCGTCGAGGCCACCGCCGACGAGGCGCTCACCTCCTCGTCACCGCGCGCGTTCGATCTCCGCGAGATGACGGGCAAGGCGGCGAAGACGTTCGCGACCCCGACCGGCAAGACCGAGCTCTGCGTGATCGCGGGCCGGTTCGCGGAGCTCGGCGACGGCTACGCCGAGAAGGACGCGAAGAAGGAAGCGAAGCTCTGCAAGGTGGACGTCAACGCGGCGCCCGGCACGGACGGCGTCATCGCGGCCGGCCTCGCGCCGAAGGCGAACAGCACGAACCCGGCGACCGACGTGCACGAGGTCACGGCGGAGATCCCGCGGAGCGTGGTCGAGTCGTTCGCGGAGGCGAACGCGCGCGATCGCAAGGCGAAGAAGCTCGGTCGCATCAAGTCGAGCCTCGACGATCGCTTCGACCGCACGTCGACCTACGCGCCCTCCATCATGGGCTACTACGCGACGAGCCGCATGCTCGGGAACATCGGCGAGGTCACCCCGGCCGTGTGGCGCACGCTCGACGTGCAGCGCCACGCGAAGGTGGCGCAGACGGGGAGCCAGCTCACCGTGCCAGGCTCGCAGATCGTGAAGAAGCTCTGGTCGACGTTCATCGCGACCGACGGCGCCTCGCAGAAGTCGCCGCTCTTCTACACGACGGACGGCAGCCAGCTCTACGGCGCGTTCATCCCGAGCGTGGGCGGCGACGAGAAGGACAAGGAGATCGACACGCTCCCGGGGATCCAGGGCTCTGCACGCTACAAGCGCCTCGTCGACGGCCGGCCGCTCGCGCAGATCGTCCCGGGCGACTTCAAGGCGTCCGTCGAACAGATCGTGCCGATGCAGGGCCTCGTCGAGATGCTCGTCCTCGACGCGATCATGCTCCAGGGCGATCGCCTCTCGGGCGACAACGTGAGCTACGTCCCGTTCATGTACTGGCCGCAGGGCGACGGGACGGTGGGGCACATGTCGAAGGACGACTTCGACGACCTCCCGAAGGAGGGCAAGGCCCAGCCCGCGAACGCGGTAGCGGTGCGGAAGCTCTATCTGAACGACGTCGACGCCGGCCTCATCGTGAAGAGCACGGAGAGCATGCAGGGCGGGCAGGAGTACGCGCTCCTGAAGAGCCTGAAGCACGTGAGCCCCGACCTCTACGCGCGCATCCAGACGCTCGCGCAGGCGTCGAGGACCCCGGCGTTCACGAGCTGGCTCACGGCCGAGCTCCGCTTCACGGATCGCGACGTCCTTCGCTACACGACGATGGCGCAGGCGGTCTCGTCGCTCTTCCACGACCGCTGCGTGGCCGGCTCGCTCACCCTCGATCTCGACGTCCAGAGGCACGTCGCGGGGACGAACCTCGGCGCGAAGCAGGGCTGCGAGTGACCTGAGCCGTCAACGATACGGCGACGCGCGACCCTCGAGCTTCATCCGCGCGGTGCGGACACCGAAGATCTCGTCGCCCTTGGGCCCGACGATGGGCCCGAGCATGACGCTCGCGAAGAGGGCGGCGATCGTCAGCGCGACGCGGTCGTCCTCGCTCTCGAACACGACCATCCACAGGCTCGGGCAGCGCTGCGCGAGGAGGGACATGCCCGAGGTCCCCGCCTGGCGCTCGGCCTCCTCGGCCGCCGCGAGGTCGGCGTCCTCGGACCGGCGACCGAAGCAGAGCCGCGTCCCGGAGGTGCTGCCGTCGTTCGTCGCGATCACCACGCGCGCTGCGTCGGTCGCGGGCAGGCGGTGATCGTATCTCTTGTCGGTGGTGAGCCCGACCTTCGCTGCGAAGAACCGCGTGGCCTGACGTTTCAGCGCCCCGACGTCGAGCACGGGGCTCGGCGCCTGCGAAAATACGGTGAAAGCCGCGGTCCGAGCCGGGGCCCGCATCGCCCCGTCGCGGAGGATCCCCCGGTCATCGAGCAGCTCGCGAAACGCCTCTTCGTTCACCGCGCTAAGATACCTCGCGCTTGCTCGTCGATACGCATTGCCATCTCGATCCGCAGTATTTCCCCGACGGTCCCGACGAGGCGCTCGCCCGGGCGGCGGCGGTCGGCATCCACGGCTTCGTCGCGATCGGGGTGGGGCACGACCTCGCGCCGGCGCGCGCGGCGGTCACGCTCGCGAAGCGCCTGCCGGAGCGCATCGGCTGCGCGATCGGCGTTCACCCCCACGACGCGGCGAAGATGGACGACGCGATGTACGCCGAGCTCGCGGCCCTCGCGCGGGAGCCGGAGGTCCTGGCCGTCGGCGAGATCGGTCTCGACTACCACTACGATCACTCGCCTCGCGAGACGCAGAAGCAGGTCTTCGCGCGGCTCATCGCGCTCGCGCGTGAGCTCCGGAAGCCGATCGTGATCCACACGCGGAGCGCTCCGGCGGACACGCTCGCGCTGCTCGAGAGCGAGGGCGCGCGCGACGTGGGCGGCGTCATTCACTGCTTCAGCGAGGACCGCGCCTTCGCGGAGCGGGCGCTCGATCTCGACTTCGACGTCTCGTTCTCCGGCATCGTCACGTTCAAGAGCTCGGCCGCCATCCAGGACGTCGCCCGCTGGGCGCCGCTCGGCCGGATCCTCGTCGAGACGGACTCCCCCTATCTCGCACCTGTGCCACTTCGGGGGAAGCCATGCGAGCCGGCGTACGTGGTTCACACCGCGAAGAAGGTGGCGGAGCTCCGCGGGATCCCGCTGGAAGCGCTGGCGGAGGCGACGACCGAGAACGCGGCGCGCCGGTTTCGCCGGCCGTTTGCCTGATCTTCGGCCCGCCCGCGTGATTTCGCGTGGAGAGTGCGTACGCTGATAGGGCTTGGAGAGACGCCCCACCCGCCAGCTCACGTGGCCGATCGCAGCGTCGATCGCGCTCCACGTGTTGCTCGTTGGCGGCGCTGGATTTCTCGCGTTTCGGTCCCTGGCGGACAAGGAGGCGCGCGAGGCGGAGCGACGGACGGCGTCCGGTCCGCGCGGCGTCATCGCGATCGAGCTCCCGGGTGTGGCGGAGGGGACGCTCATCGAGGACAAGGCGGCGATCCCGGAGGGCGAGACGCCCGATCGCCTCGGCGGCTCCGCGGAGGCGCATCTCGACAACGGCGTCCCGGGCAGCGGCGGCGATCATCGCGGTGAGCGCGCGACGAACCTCGCCGAGCAGAACGACGAGCTCCGCCGAGACACGGACCTCGCCAGCCATCTCGACAAGGATCAGATCCAGCGCATGAAGACGGCCGCTCGCCGGACCACGCGCGAGGATCGACGTTCGACGACCGAGCCGATGGAGCTGACGTTCCTCGCGAGCGGCAAGGGCTCGGTCCAGGAGCGCCGTCCGAACGCGCCGCTCGATCCGAGCCGGGGATCGCTCCACGCAGATGCGCCGGGCGTGATCGGCGGCCATGTCGGCGCCGACGGTAACGACGATCCGACGCAGAGCGGCTCGAGCGCGGGCGCGCCGCGTCCGGGTGCGCTGCTCGCGAGCCCGGGCGAAGGCCTGAGGAGCGCCCGCCCGGGCGACGACCACCGCGCCTCCGCGAGCATCACGCACGCGCGCCCTTCGGTGGCGGAAGCAAAGCCCTCCATCCCGGGCGAGTGGAACGGCCGTCCGAACGACACGATCGACTCCGATCAGGAGGTCTCGAACGCGGTCCGCAGCATCGTCCAGGCCTCCGTCGCGGGCGGTCGCGGGGGCGATGGTCGCGGCGGTCAGCCCGCGCAGAACGCGGATCCGGGCGCGGGCGGCGGCAGCACGCAGCGTGGGTCGGTCGCGCGCGCGATGGGCAACGGGGACGGCGATCTCGTCGACTGGAACACCAACGACCCGACGCTCATCCCGTACCTCCGCCACATCCACGCGAAGGTCGACCCCCTCTGGGCGAACGCGTTCCCGAAGAGCGCGATGATGGAGCTGAAGCAGGGCACGGTCATTCTCGACGTGACGATCACGTCCGACGGCCGCGCCACGGTGCACTGGCCGCCGGTGCGCCCGAGCGGCATCGACGAGTTCGATCGCAACTGCGCCGAAGCCATCCGTCGCGCCTCGCCGTTCAACGCGATCCCGCAGGCGATCAAGGACCGCGGCTACTCCCAGCTCCGCGTCCGCGCGCCGTTCACGGCGAAGAACCCGATCATCCAGTGACTCACGGCCGGTGGCCGCCGACAGGGACTGCGTCTGCCGTCGAGTCGTCGCTCGTCGTGTGTCTGGCCCAGACCGTCCCGGCCGCGAGGAGGCACAAGAGGAGCATCGGATGCATCTCGAGCCACGCCACCGGCCGCGCGAACGGATTCGCGAGCGACGTCGTGCGCTCGAGGAGCCATCCGCTGGCCAGCGCACCGGCGAGGATCGCTCCTGTGACCCGCACGCGATCGTAGACCCGCGTCTGCGCTAGCACGAGCAGCCAGGGCAGCACGAGCGCGAGCAGCACGAGCTGCGCGAGCTCGATGCCGGCGTTGAAGCCGACGAGCGTCCACATGATCTGCACCGGGCTGACGTCGCGTTCGGCGAGCGTCTGAGCGAATGCGAGCCCGTGGACGAGCCCGAACAGCCCGGCCGTGAGCGCTTCCCGTCGCGGAAGAATCGGCCGGAACGCGTGGGCCGCGGCGACGAGGATGGAGACCGCGATGGCCGCCTCCACGAGCGAAGCGGGCAGCCGCACGAGCGCCAACGCGCCGAGGGCGAGCGTCAGCGAGTGTCCGATCGTGAAGGCCGTCACGACGCGCGCGACCGCGATCAGCGCGTCCCGGCTTGTCCGCCGCCGCTGCCAGCGAGCGCCATCGACGGGCGCCACGAGGAGCAGCGCGAGCAGGAACAGCACGTGATCGGTGCCCGTCGCGATGTGCTCGATGCCCGCGCCGATCATCTTCTGCACGCCGCGCGCGAGGCCCCCGGCTCGGGGGATGACGAGCTCCGTACGCCCCGCGTGGATCACGCCGACGAGGCGCGGCTCCGTCGCTGCGTGACCGCGAGCCCAGTCTCGACGGACGTAGACGGTGAGGTAGTGCGAGACGACCTCGTCCGCGACGATCCCGTCGTGGAGTACGAGCGGTGGCTCGGTCGCCATCGGGGTCATCGTCAGCAGGAACCGCGCGCGTGGCCCGTCCGTAGCGTCGTGGCCGGTGACGCTGTCGACGTGGACGCTCCAGCCCTCGGCCCGCACGTGCGACGCGGCGTAGTCGCGAAGCTCGAGCGCGTACTTTTCCACGCCGAGGGCCGCATCGCCGGTGAAGAGCTCACGATCCATCGCGCGCTGGAGCTCCTCGATGGGCACGTCCTGTTCGATGCGCAGGCGATCGAGGCCAATGTCGACGAACGCGACGGAGCCCGGCGTTGGATGGGCGAACGCGATTCGAGGCGAGAGGACCACGAGGAGGAGCGCGACGAGCGCGAAGAGCCGTTTCACAGGGAGATGTAGTCCGCGCCGTAGTCGGAGACCTTGTCCCGCCAGACGGTGTGGAAGTGCACCTTGTCCTTCACGATGACGCCGCCCTGCGCGCTGAACTCGATCCAGACGCGCGGTCCATCCACGCGGTAGTAGCTCGCCTGCGTCGACATGTCCGCGGAGCCCGAGTAAGCAACGTAGGTCTGCGCGAGCGCCTCGTCGCTCTCGTAGGCCGCGAGGATCGACGCGGATACGGGATCCGCGACGTTCTTCACCCAGGCCTCGATCGTCGTCTTCACCAAGACCTGCTGCTCCGCGCTCAGTGACGAGACGAGCACGCCACGCCCCGTCGTACTGGTCGGGTAGGCGAGCGATGACGGATATTTCGTGTCGCCGCCACTGCCACCGCCGGGCCCTCCGCCGGCGGGGCCGTTCACGAGATCGGAGAAGGTGCCGCTCAGCTTCGCGTCGGCGTTTCCGCCGATCGACGCGAGCAATGCGACGACCGACGCGCGCTGGGCCTCGAGCGGGGCATGAGCGCCAGCCGCGTCCGTCCAGCTCGTCGGCTCGACACCGTCGAAGAGCGGCGTGGCACTCGTGCACCTGCCGCCATACGTGAAGTTGTAGGCGAGGTGGTGGCCCGCGATCTGCAACATCCATGCGCTCGTCATCGACGGCGTCCCGTGGATCGAGACGTAGTAGAGGCCGTCGCCGTAGTCAGTACTCGAGCCGCCGATCGTGGTGAGGTACTGGTCGGCGGCGCGGAGCTCGGCGAGTAGCCTCGCGCCGACGTCGCCCGCCGCGACGGCGGCGAGGGCGACGGCGGCCGCCTGTGCCTCAGCGCTCATGTCGCCCATCCGTACGCCGTTACGCTGCACGAACGTGGTCGGAAAATTCGACCACTGCGCGGCGTTCGCGAGGGTCTTTTCGTACCGGATCGCCGTCTTCTGTTCCGTGGTGAGGGTGGCGAGCAGCGCGTTCGCGGCGGCGACGACCGCGGCCCGGTTCTCCTCCGCGCTGGTGTCATAGGAGCAGTTGCCGGTCACGGTCGCGCCGGAGGAGCTCGTCGTGCTCGATGAGCTCGTGGTCCCGCTCGACGTCTGCACGCCGGTGCCGCCGCTGCTCGAGGCGCCGGTCGAAGAACCGGAGTCGCCGTCGCTACATGCAAAGAACGCCGCCGCACCGATCCCCACGAGTCCGAAGGCCAGTAGCCCACGATCGCTTGTCGCCCGTTCGGTCATGTCGTCTCGCGCGGAGTGAGGGGGCTCGAGTGCATGCTCGTCAAGTGTCGTGACCGCCCGAGACGGATCACGACCCCGCGCGCTTTTCGGTCAGAACCGACCTTCGACGCTCACGCCGCCGCCGCCAGGACCCGCCCACGGGATCACGAGCGTCGACTCCTTGGCCTTCGACGGCGAATCGGAGGCGGCGCCCTCCTTCGGCGCGACGAAGAACCACGTCACCGCGCCCGCGAAGCCCGCGAGCCCGATGATGAGCGACGTCTGGAACACGCTCTGATGAACGGTGGCGAAGTGTTGCTGTCGCGCGAGCGTGTCGCAGGTCGACTGGAACTCCGCGATCGTCTGGCCCTTGGCCTGATCCTCGAAGCTCTCCGGCCTCGAGCAGTCCGCGTCCTTCTTCGCGTTTCGCGCGAGCGTCTGCTGCGAGACCTCGACGCCGTGGCGCGCGTTCGCGGCGAGGCCGCCGAAGATGGCGGCCGTCGCGAGGCCGCCGAGGCCGATCGCGCCGAGCGTGTAGAGCGGCCACTTCGTCGCGGGCGGGGTGAGGATGCTCGGGGACTCCGGCTCCGCGGCGAGGCCCGCGGGCGTGGCGGGAGCGACGGCGTTGGGACGCGTGCGCGTGTCGGTCGGAATGATCGCCTTCGGCACGAAGCTCGGGTGCACGTCGGTGACCTTGCCGGCCTCCGCGGGCACCTCGAGCGTCTTCGTCTCCTCGCGGTGCTTCACGACGATCGTGTGCGTGCCCACCGCCACGTCGATCGGCTTCACCTCCGCGAGCTTCTCGCCGTCGACGCTGACCTCGGCGCCCTCCGGGACGTCGAACGTCATCCGGCCGAGATGCGCGCGGGCCTCTTTCTTCCCGTTCTCGACGAGGTCCTTCAGCTTCTGCGGCACGTCCCCCGCGATGGCGGTGAACTCGTCGAAGTTCTTCATCGCCTCGAGCCAGCGCCCCGACTTGAGCGCGCTCTCCGCCAGCATCATCACCGCCGCGGGGCGCTTCTTCAGCGCGATCGCCTGCAGGAACGCGGCGCGCGCCTCCTCGTACTTCTTGCGGTTGTAGAGCTTCACGCCCTCCGCGTAGCGAGCCTTTGCCGCGTCGTCGACGGCCTGATCCGGGCCCGCCGCGAGCGCCGGCGCCGAGAGGGTGACCCCCAGGAGGACGATGAGCGCGCCGGTCCAGGCCTTCAAAACGAATACCTCGTCGTGACGTAGACGGTCTCGTTGCGCCGGTACCAGCTGCCGAAGGAGCCCGTCGACCCGTCGATCATGAGGTAGCCGAGCCGCAGCGTGAAGCTCGAAGAGGCGTAGCCGATCTCCGGGCGCACCACCCACGACATCGGATTGAAGCCGAGGAACGAGCGCGCCTCGACCACGAGGTTCTCCCAGAAGAGCCAGCGCACCACGTTCGCGAGGCCGCCGTTGTCGTCGCGAATGAAGAGGAGATCGCCGCGGTTGGCCTGATTCACGACGGGAATGACCGGCACCTCGGGATCGAGCACGTGCATGTACGACGCCTCGAGCACGATGACCTTGCCGAAGCCGCGCTGGTACTCGATGCCAAGGACCGCCTGTGCCGCCGGGCGCGCGATCGAGTTCAGGTTGTCGCGCGTGTAGAACGTCATCGCGGTGTCGAACGCGGAGTCGAGGCGCAGCACGAACGGTCCGGCCGTCGTCGTCAGGTCCATGCCCACGTGATGGCGGCGCACGGACTCCACGACGAACGGCCCTCCGTACGACGCCGAGGCGCGCTTCTGCACGCCGTAGATGACCTCGAAGTCGTCGCCCGTCGGGTTCGCCGCGCTCTTCGCGTTGTTGAACGCGGCCGCGATCTGCGGATCGAGGTAGACGTACGGGGAGCGGTCGCGACCGTAGTGGTAATAGAACGACATGTCGAACGGCCCCGGGTGGAGCCGCAGCGAGGTGCCGATCGAAGCGCCGTCGAAGAGGTTCTGCGACGCCGACTTGAACTGCACGAGCGCGGTCTGCACCTCTCCCGGATCCTTGCCCTCACCGTAGGTGCCGAAGAAGCGGCGCACGTGGAGCGGCGCCTCGGGCTGCACGAGCGCCCAGTTGCTGCCGTAGATCGACGACTTGTCGGGCTGGAAGAATGGCTGTGCCACCAGCCCGAGGACGGCGATGCCGAGATCGAAGTCCGCGCGCGCGGCGAGGGTGGGGATGTTGACCATCTCCGAGTCGAGCTGCATGCGGTTACGTGTGTCACGTGCGTTGAGCACGTCGTTCGGCGCGGCGCCGTCGCTGTTGCCCCAGACGATGCGCTGCTGCCCGAGCCGCACATCGACACGGTCCGAATAGAATCCGAGATACGCCTCGCGGAGCGTCGGCTCGAACAGTGTCGTGTTGACGCTGCGCGAGTCGACCGTCTCGCCCGCGCGCCCCTCGATCATCGCTGCGGTGTACGCGATCGAGCCGGAGATCACGGCCTGGAAGAACTTGCCGCGCGTGTACCGGACGTCCAGGTACATCTGGCTGACGCTCTGGCCGCGCTCGTAGGCGACGTGGTCGGTCGCGGGCGCCTCGGCTGGCTGGCTACCGGAGCCCAGGCCGACCTGGAGCGTCGTGCGCCCGAACCCACGGACCTCGATCTTGTCCGGCTTGGCGGGCTCCGCCTCCGGCGTCTTGCCTGGGGCAGTCGGCTTCTTCGCGTTGTCGTCCTCGATGACCTCGACGATCTCGTCGTCGCCCTTGTCGCCCTGGTCGGGCGCGGGAGGCTCCTCTGCCTCAGCCGATCGCGCGACCGCGAAGAACAGTAGACAGATCCATCGACACGAGCGCACGAATACCCGGGACGGCCGCGAGGACCAGGAAGAGGAGCGTGGGGATCGACGCGACCATGAAATCATGGGCGCGGAAGTCGAGCGGCACTTCGAACCAAGTCGCGGCCATCGGCATGCGAAGCACGTGCGCCGTGACCATCCACGCGCCCAGGGATAGCACGAGACCCGCCATCGCGAGCAGGCCCACCTCGGTCAGGACGATGCGGGCGATCTCGCCGCCGCCGTATCCGAGCGAGCGCAGGGTCGCGTACTCCGTCTCGCGCTCGAGGAGGAGGAATCCGAGGACGCTCACGAGGAAGAAGAAGGCCAGGATCCCGGAGAGGCCGATGAACGGGACGACGATGACGTTGAAGGACGAGAGATACGCGAGGGTGGCCGCGGCGTACTCGGTGCGGACCTCGACGCCGGTGACGAGCTCGTCGGAGAGGAGGGCCGTCTTCGGGTCCTTCGGCTTCGCGATCACGACAGGCGGAGGCGCCGCGCCGACCTTGCTCGCGGCCTCCTCGATATCCAAGGTCTCGACGACCTCGGCGTTCGTGCCGCGCGTGCTCGAGGCCGCCTTGGGCGCCGCCGGCCTGGGCGGGGGGACGGCGCCGAACTTCACGTAGGCGCCGCTGATCTTTCCCTCGAGCCCGAAGATGCGCTGCGCCGTGCCGCGCGGCACGACGATGGTGGAGAGCGACGCCTCGCGGAGCAGCCCGACCACCACGAGCGGGTACGTGGTGCCCTTCCGCACGAGCGCGACGCGCTCGCCGATCTTCGGCGGATTGTTCCCGGCGAACGCGGCGTTGAGGATGCACTCCCCGGCGAGATCGCTCGAGAAGACCGTACCTTCCTTGAGGCCGTAGTCGACGAGCTCGTCCTCCTTCGGCAGGCCGCGGACGCGCATCTCCTCCATCGAGCCGTCGGCGCGCCGCACCGGGGCGTACCCCTGCACGTAGCCGCGGTACGAGCTGACGCCGTTCTCCGTCATCGTCTCCGCGACGCGATCGTCGGCGAGGGGCACCTTGAACGAGACGACCGCGTCCCAGTGGAGCTTCTGCGCCTCGCCACCAGCCCAGGTGTCCCAGGAGGCGATCGTGGTGAGGAGGCCGGAGGGCAGGGCGACTGCCAGCGCGACGAGCGTGGCCGTGGCCGCGGAGAGGCGCACCCGGCGGAAGACGTTGCGTACCGCGTAGCGCGTGGCGATGCTGCCGGCGAGGAGGTGCTCGAGGACCGAGGGCATCCCCGTGAACTGGATCTCGCCGGTGCCTCGGAGCGCGTGCGCGGGCGAGATGTTCATCACGCTGACCGCGGGCGCGATGGCGGACGCCAGGCCAACCGCGATCGCCGAGGCGGAGCCGAGCGCGAGCCACGTCGCCTCCCAGGCCATCATCGGCGACGGGAACCCGCTGATGACCGCGCTCGTCCGGGCGACCTTGGCCGCGAACCCCATCGCCGCGGGGACGCCGAGCGCCGCGCCGACCAAGCCGGGGACGAGCCCGAGCCCGAAGAACACGACCGCGAGCTGTCCTGGCGACCAGCCTTGCGCGAGGAGCGCGCCGATCTCCTTCCGGCGCTCCGCCACGAGGCGGTGCATCGAGATGATGGCGACGATGCAGGCCATCAGCGCGACGATCATCGCGATGATCGGCGTCACGGAGCGCGAGCCCGAGAGGATGACATCGAGGAAGCGATATCCGAAGGTCTGCTCCTTCGTGACGATGCGCTCGATCTCGACCTTGCCATTCGGCGACGCGCTCAGCGCCGCGATCACCGCGTCCGTGGTCGCGCGCGGGTCGGCGCGCGGGTCGAACGACACCACGAGGTCGTTGAAGAGGATCTCGGGGAAGTTGCGGTCGAGCGACTCGCGCGAGGCGTAGATGATGCCGAGGGACCCTTTCTGCGGCACGAGGAGCGCGGGGTTCGCGGTGGGGACGAGGTACTCCGCGGAGAGGCCGACGCCTCCGACGCTGAACTTCGACGCGAACCGGTGCGGATTGACGATGATCTCGTCACCGAGCTTGTAGCCCTGCGCCTCCGCGAAGGAGCGATCGATGATGGCCTGCTCGGGCTTCCCACGCTCGAGCCACCTTCCGCCCGTGAGCTCGATGTCGTCGACCGTCGGATGCCCGTCGGGCTCGATGTACTGGAGGACGACGGGGAGCGGCGCCTCGGTCCCCGGCTTCTCGATGTATCCGCTCGCGATGAAGCGGCGATTCACGCTCGCGACCCCTGGCACGCGCCTCACGACGTCGAGGGACGGCATCTCCGCGTCGGAGAGCGGCGTGAACTGGACCTCGACGTCCGCGAGGCGGAGCTTCGAGGCCCACGCGTCGCGTGTATGATACAAGCTCTCCTGCGCGACGTACCCGCCACCCAGCGCCGCGGCTTGCAGCGTGAGGATGAGCGCGATCAGCGCGAAGCGCCCCTTGGCGCGAAGGAGCTCTCGCCAGGCAAATCGGAGGAGCGTGAGCACTTATTCGCCGATGCTGCGGTTCATCCGGGGGCGAAGATGCGAGACGCCCGAGACCTGCCGGACGCCGCCGGACTCGCTGCTCAGGCTGTTCGCGACGTCGCGGACCACGCGCCCGTCACGGAGGCGGATCACGTTGTCGACGCGGCTGGCGAGCTCGGGGCTGTGCGTGACCATGATGCACGTGACGCCGCTCTGCTTCTGGAGGTCGCGCATGCACTGGAAGATCCGCTCGCCCGACTCCTCGTCGAGGTTGCCGGTGGGCTCGTCCGCGAGGAGCAGCTTGGGCTCGCGCGCGAGGACGCGGGCGACCGCCACGCGCTGCTGCTGGCCACCGGAGAGCTGGGCGGGGAAGCGGTGCGCGAGCTCGGCCATCCCGACGCGCGCGAGATAGGCGAGGGCGCGCTCGCGTCGGGCGGCCGCCTTCATGTCGAGGAACTCGAGGCCGGCCTCGACGTTCTCGATCACGGAGAGCGACGGCAGCAGGTTGTAGAACTGGAAGACGAAGCCGATCGCCTTGCGGCGGTAGTCGGTGAGCTCGCGGTTCGTGGCGCGGTTCAGGTCGAGCCCGTCGACGACGACCTTGCCGGCATCGCCGCGGTCGAGGCCGCCGAGGATCGAGAGGAGCGTGGTCTTGCCGCAGCCGGAGGGGCCGACGATGGCGCTGAAGGAGCCGCGCTCGAAGCACATCGAGACTTCACGCAGAACGGCCGTCGTCTGAGCGCCCTGTTTGTACGTCTTGAACAGGTCGGAGATCTCGACGATGGCGGCCATGTTCTGATTGTCTCATTCTTCCGTGGATCAGCAACCGTTGCGCACGGCGAAGCTGCATGCTGTCGATCAGTTCTTCTCGAGGGCGCGAACGGAGAAGTTGTCGTTCGGGATGTCTTCGCGGCGGTCGACCTTGTCCATCGAGAGCTCGGTCTGGCGGTTCGTCGACATGTCGGTCATGCGGGACGCGGTGATGAACCAGCGGCCGCCGTGCTTCTGGATCTCGCGAGAGAGGAGGGTCTTCACCGCGGTGCCGGACTTGTCGAACATGACCTGCTTGAGGGGGACGAAGTTGTCCTTGCGAACCCACATCTCGATCTTGCCGTAGACCGCGTCCGCGTTCGTCGGCGTCGCGATGAGGTGGTAGCACTCGAACTTGCCGATGTTCTCGTCGCCCTTCAGGACGGAGTTGCTGTTGCGGACGTCACGGCCGTCGAGGTCGGCGTAGGAGAAGTCGGTCCCCATGAAGGAGTCGGTGCGGTTCGAGCCGGCGATGCGGCGCGAGCGCTTGAGCTCCGGGGTCCAGAGGTAACGCTCGTCGTCCGACGAGGAGTTCTGGATCTGGAGGTACTTGTTCCCCGCGATGTCGGCCGGGGCGCTGAAGGTGATCACGCTCTTGCCGAGCGAGCCGGTGGTGCGGCGGCTCTTGCCGTCGAACACGAGGCTGCGGGTCTTGCCGCTCTTCTCGGTGATGACCGCCTTCGCGTTGACCTCGGCGCCGCCCATGCCCCACGGATCGCTCTCCGCGACCTTCGCGACGATCTGCGCGGCGGTCAGCGCCGGGGCAGCCGCCTTCGACTCGGCCTGCGCCATCTCGGAGGTCGTGGAGACCGAGAAGAGGGCGGCCGCGGCGAACACGAAGGAG
The DNA here is from genome assembly GCA_046351255.1 of Labilithrix sp. Classification (GTDB taxonomy): domain Bacteria; phylum Myxococcota_A; class Polyangia; order Polyangiales; family Polyangiaceae; genus Labilithrix. Next base: position 14,244 of record JAXLYU010000011.1, on the reverse strand, counting down.
AGAGCGAACGAGGTCTTCATTGCAGTGGTGCTCCTGTTGGTGGGCGTCGGCGTCTTGCGCTGACAGAACCCACTCCAGCACCCTCCGTACCAACCCCCGTTGTCGGGCCGGCGTCGGCGAATTGTCGGTTTTCGGCTCGATTTCAGATGGCATCGGCACAGATCGATCTGGATCGAGCCTCGAACGCCGTAACGCGTTCTGAACAACGCTGAGCCGGCGAAAATCCACTCATGCTTTACCTACATCGGCACCTCATCCTGAAACTTGGCGGTTTGAGGGCTTTGCCCTCTGAAATCGACACAATCTGCCCTTGGCGTGGTCCTTGTACGTAAGGATCGCGTGCGCGCGTTCATCACCGTCTTCGTGGTCGCCGTCGTCTGCTTCTCCCTCGCGGCTTGTGGGGTCGCCGAGATCCCCGGCTCGGGCGCGACCCTGACCGACAAGAAGGGTACGAGCAAGACGACCGCGAAGGTCGAGGCCTGCCAGGCGGGCACCGAGCGCGCGCAGCCGGAGAAGCTCGACCCGGCCTCCCTCAAGTCCTGCGAGTGCCGGGCGGGAGGTAAGGCGAGGTGCGCGCCGAAGAGCAAGCTCCCGGCGACGCTCGCGAACCACCTCGACGACTGCGATCAGGGGACGGGCGCGTGCGTCCCGGACAAGCAGATCGCCAACGGTGGCGCGCCGCTGACGGAGTGCAAGTCGGCCGGCAAGGCGGGTCGATGCCTCTCTCTCTGCCTCCCCGAGGTCGCCTCGAACGTCCAGTACCTCACGCGCGGCGACGGCGACGCGTGCGACGAGGACGAGCGCTGCATCCCGTGCGTGGATCCCCTGACGGGCGACGCGACGGGCATCTGCGACCTCGACACGACGGTCGGCAGCACGAACGAGTGCCTCCCCACGGGCACCGCCAAGGCGGGCTCCGCGATCGACGCGAAGGCGGGCGAGACCGTCACGTGCCCGTTCGACCCCGCGAAGAACACCCCGGGCGACGTGAACCGCTTCCCGTCGTGCGGCCCGTCGGGCTCGGGCGGCCGCTGCCTCGAGAACAGCCTCGTCCCCTCGGACATCGCGACGCGCCTCGGCTCGTGCGAGGCCGAAGGCGGCAAGCCGGGCCTCTGCGTCCCCGAGGTCTACGTGAAGGAGAAGGGCAAGCACCTCCCGACGACGTGCTCGAGCTTCGCGGGCATCGAAGGCCGCTGCTTCAGCACCGTGTTCAAGGACGTCGATCAGCAGAAGGACATCCTCCAGCAGGACGCCTGCGCGGCGGACGAGCGCTGCCTTCCGTGCTTCAACCCGGCGAACGGCCAGCCGACGGGCGCGTGCAAGACGGTGGAGTGTGACGCCCCGAAGAAGGCGGCCGTCGCGCTCGAGGCCTGCTGCAAGAAGGCGGGCGATACGCGCGGCAAGTGCGTCCCCAAGAAGGACATCCCGGCGAACTACCAGCCGCGCCTGAAGAACTGGGAGTGCGACCGCGCCACGGAGCTCTGCGTCCCGGACGACAACATCGACATCAACGCCAAGGCGGTCCCCTGCGACGCCGACGGCGACGCGGGCGTCTGCGTGAGCGACTGCGTGAACATCGGCTTCTTCGAGGGCCTCCTCATCGATCGCGGCAGCTGCCGCGCCGACCAGCAGTGCGTCCCCTGCGTCCACCCGCTCTCGGGCAAACCCACGGGCGCCCCGGGCTGCGCGAACACGAAGTGAGCTCTCGTTTGCGTCAGTGCGTCGAGGCGGGGACGCGCTTGAGGACGACGTCCGTGGCCACGAGGGTCTCCTTGCCCGTACCGTTCATGTCGCGGACGAGGAAGTAGAGCCAGCCGTCGGCGCGGAAGTGCGGGTAGAGCGCGTACTGGTTGTCGCCCATGTGCGTGATCGGGAAGACCTCGCCCGTCACGAGGTCGGTGACGTAGATGTCCGCGTGGGAGACCGGCTTGCCGCCGTCGGTGGTGGCGGGCTGGGGGTCGGCGTAGCGGTGCGTGACGACGTAGCGCTCGTCGAAGCTCATCATCGCCTTCGCGCCGCCGCCGCAGATCTTGCCGACGACCTTCGCGTCCATCGTGACGGCGCCCGTCGTGGCGTCGACCTTCGTCGTGATCTTGCGGAGCGTGTAGCCCTGGTGGCCCGGCTTCGCGCCGAAGCGCGTGATCAGGATCTGGCTGGACGGGGAGAAGATCTGGTCACCCTCGAGCGGGGTCGAGAGCTCGATCATCTTCTGCGGCTTGAAGCCGATTCCGTCGTTGACCATCGGCGTGAGCTGCGTGATCGACTCCTGCTCGAAGCCGTCGAGCGGGGCCGTGATCTGGTTGCCGCCGTCGTCGTTGACGTGCGCGCCGTTGGACATCCAGAAGGCCGCGCCGTCGAGGCTCGCGCCGACCGACTGGTAGACGCTGTCGATGATGCTCGTGCAGCCCGCTTCCTTCAGCGTGAGGGTCGGCGTCTGCATGTTGGCGGCGGCGATGAGCGCGCTCTGCTTGCAGACCTTGATCGGGCCGGGCGTGTTGCTCGAGAGGTCGGTGCCGGCGAAGGAGACGCCGTCGTTGTTCGGGAAGAACGCGGGGTCGTAGCGCGCATCGACCTGGATCGGCGGCGTGCCGGCCGGCTTGTTGAGGTCGATGACCGCGGCCGAGGTGAACTGACCGTAGCCGACGAAGCGGCCGTCCGCCGAGGAGCGAACCCAGTAGCTCGTGCGCGGGAGGTCACGAAGGACGCGCATCGTCTGCTCGACGCCCGGCGCGGCCCACGGCTCGGTGACGGCGGGGAGGGACTTCATGCACTCCTTCGCGTCCGTCTCCGCGCCGCAGCCCCACATCGGCGTGGCCTGGTCGGCGAGCTTCGCGCCCCAGCCCTGCGTACGCATGGCGGCGACGTGCTGCTGGAGCTCCGGCGTGATGGAGGGGACGCACTCTTCTGGCTCCGGGGGACCGCCGAAGACCTCGTTGAAGCCAGGCATGCCGCGGAAGACCCAGTTCACGACCTTCTGGAACTCGTCGGCCGTCATCGCGGGGACGCCGTCGCCCGCGGGCATGGCCGCGTTCTGGAAGGCGCTCCAGCGCGCGCCCGTCGGGTCCGCCTTCATGAAGGTGTCCTGCAGGAGGGCGCCGCCCGCGGCGAAGAGACCGAGCCGCGCCGGCGAGAAGGTCGCCTGCGGGTTGTTCTTGTCGTCGCTCATGCACGCGACCTGGTCCGCGGGGCCGAGCGGCGGGTTATTGAAGCACGAGTAGGCGACGTTGAACATGTTGTCCGCCCAGCGGCGAACGTCGCTGCGCGAGGCGGTGTGACACTGGTTGCAGTGTGCATTCTTCCCGCTGATGACGTCCTTCGCGTCTTGCGCGAGCTGGATCTCCGCGTCCGTCGCGTGCTGCTCGTTCGTGCCGACGGTCTTGTCGTCGTCCGAGCTCGGGGACGAACAGCCGACGGCGGCAGCGACGCTGGCGAGGACCACTGCACAACCGAGGAACGCAATCGAACGCATGGGGAGACTCCGGCAGGGAACGGGGGCGGACAAGACGAAGTGAGTACATGTAGGATGACCGACCCCTGGGTGCGCGCAACCCACCTCGCGTCATTTTGCAACAGTCTCCGGATTAGCGCCGTCCTTGTCTGTACTTAGGTGTCTCCAGAACCTGGGCAGGATCGGGATGCAGGCGAGGACGCCGGCCACGCAGAGCGCTCCGCCGACCGCGATGGAGCGCCCGAGCCCGAGCCGCTCGGCCATGAAGCCTGCGCGAGCGTTCCCGAGGAGCGGACCGCTCATGTACGAAAGCTGTTCAATGCCGGCCATCCGTCCCCGGAGCGACGAGGGGATCGTGTCGTTCCAGATCATCTGGCGGAAGAGGCCGCTCACCATGTCTGCGCCGCCCGCGATCACGAGGCACGCGATGGCGCCGGCGAGCGATGGTGCAGAGCCGAGCGCGACGATGGCGAGACCCCAGACGGTCGCGGCGAGGATGACCATCGCGCCGCGCCGCTTCACCCTGGCCGTCCATCGACTGAAGAGCGTGACGAGGAGCGCGCCGGCGCTCATGGCGGAGTAGAGGTAGCCTGCCGCGTTCGAGCCGTGCCACTCTGCGGCGAGGGCGGGGAAGACGGCCATGGGCATCGCGAAGGTCATCGCCACGATGTCGACGACGTAGGTGCCGATGAGCTCGGGGCGTCGCGCGGCGTAGACGAGGCCCTCCACGATCGTCTTCAGTCCCGCGCGCTCCGCTTCCTCCGCCGGCGGCATGGCGCGAATGAGCCAGAGCGCGGCGAGCGAGAACACGTACGTGCCCGCGTCGACGCCGAACGTGAACGACACCCCGAACACCGAGACGAGGATGCCCGCGAGCGCGGGGCCGGCGATCGCCGCGACCGTCGAGCCGAGCGCCGAGAGCGCGGCCATCGCGGGGAGCTCCTCGGGCTTCACGAGCCGCGGCTTCATCGACTCGAGGGCGGGCCGATGGAACCCGTTCACGCCCGACATGAACGCGGCGACGACGAAGAGCGCCGCGACGCTCGGCTGCGCGAGCCGCGCGTTGAAGACGAGGACGAGGGAGCCCACCATGAGGAGCCCCTCGGACCAGAGGAGGAGCTTTCGTCGATCGAGCGAGTCCGCGAACGCGCCGCCCCAGAGCGAGGTCACCGCCAGGGGGACGAGCTGCACCGTGCCGACGAGCCCGACGAGCGTCGACGATCTCGTGAGGTCCCAGAGCTGGACGGGCAGCGCGACGTACGTGAGGAAGCTGCCGAACGAGCTGACGAGCTGCCCCGCGAAGACGAGGCTGAAGTCGCGATTGCGGAGCGGCGTGACGTCGAGGAGCAAGCGCTCAGTTCGCGACGTCGAGGTCGCGCATCGCGCGGACGATCGTGCCGCCGACGTCGGCTTCGAACGCGACGTCGTAGCTGCCCTCCGTCGTCGGAGCGTTCAGCGTGGCCTTGATCGCGTTCGGATCCGACGAGGCGAACGTGACGGGCACCCCGCCCGTCGTCTTGCCGTTGGGATTGAGCGAGATCCGCATGGCGGTGACCTTCGCGCTCGTGCCGCTCGCGCCGTAGATGATGTGTCCCGTGATCTCGAGCGGCTGGCCCGGCTTGGCGAGGGGCGGGGACTCGAAGATGAGGCGCGGCGGGCCGGTCTTCGCGGAGGCTCCGCTCTGCGCCGACCTGAGCTCGTCCTCGCATTGCGCGCGCATGTAGCGGGCGGAGTTGTCGGTCGCCTCGAGCGTGAGCGCGTCGCGGGAGAGGTTTCGTGCGCCGACGAGGTCGCCGGACTCGCGCGCCGCCATCGCCATCGTGATCATCTCTTTTTCCGCCGCGGACTTCATCTGGCGGAGCGTGCCGTCCTTCGGCCAGCGCTCGAGGCCCTTGTCCACGAGGTCCTTCACGTTCTCACCGGGCGGATTGATGTAATGACCCTCCGCCAGCGCCAGGCGCGTACGCTCGACGTATGCGGTGTGCTCCGCGTCGGGACGGAAGACGAGCCCGTAGAGGAGCGCGCCCGTGATACCGCCTCCGAGCACGAAGACGAGGAGGAGGGTCGCGAGGGAAGAGCGCTTCTCCGGGAGGCCGGCCGCGCTCTGCGACGTCCGCTCCGAGATCGGCTGCGAGGTCGGTGGGCTCGAGTGTCGGATCTCGACCGGCTTCGGCTCGGGCAGCGATTTGCCGGGCTCGTCGAAGCGCACGGTCGCGGGCACGCCGCCGAAATCGTCGACCGTCGGCTCGAGCGCGACCTGCTTCTTCCGCGATGACGCCGACGGCTCGGGCAGCTGGCTCATGCGCGCGACGGCGCCGACGTCCGAGAGGGAGATGTTCGCCTCGCGCGCCGCCGCCACGAGCTGCGCCGCGAACTGGCGGCCGTTCTGCGCGCGATCCTCGGGGTTCTTGCAGAGGTTGGCGTTCACGACCCGCGCGATGGCCTCGGGCACGGCTGCGCCGTGCTTGTTGATGCTGCGGAGGTCCGGCGCCGCCTCGTGAATGTGCTTGATGAGGAGCCCGAGCGGCTCCGCCTCGAACGGCGTCCGGCCGGCGAGCATCTCGAAGAGCATCGTGGCGATGGCGTAGACGTCGCCGGGCGGGCCGACCGGTCGCCCCTGAGCGCCCTCCGGCGAGATGTAGCGGGCGGTCCCGAAGATGAGGCCCGCCGCCGTCTCCATCGACTGCTCGCCGAGCGTGAGCTTCGCGATGCCGAAGTCGAGGACCTTCACCCACTCGGCGACCTCCGCCCGGTGCACGAGCATGATGTTCTCGGGCTTGAGATCGCGATGCACGATGCCGCGCGAGTGGGCCTCGCCGACGGCATCGCAGACCTGGAGCGTGATCGCCAGCGCGCGCTCGAGGGTGATCGGGCGATCCTCCGAACGGATGGCGGCCGCGAGCGACGCCCCGTCGAGGAACTCCATCACCGTGTAGAGCGCGCCGTCCTCGAGCTGGCCGGCGAGGTACACCTCGACGACGTGCGGATGCTGTAGCTTGCTCGCGATCTTCGCCTCGCGGTTGAAGCGCGAGACGAGGTTCGTGTTCGCGGAGAGCTCGCGATGGAGGATCTTCACCGCCACGTCGCGGTCGATGCCGCGCTGGCGGGCGCGGTAGACGCGGCCCATGGCCCCCATGCCCGCCACGGACTGGAGCGCGATGTCCCCGGCGATGACGGTGCCGAGGTAGCGATCGCTCGCCGGTCCGTCGTCGCCCTCGACCTTCGGATCGTCGAGCTTGGTGCCGTCCTTCGGGCAGAATGCGGCGTCCAGCTCGTACCGCCCGCTACAGCGGGGGCACACCTTGGAGGGACGCATGATGGCGGTCACTTGGACACGAGAATAACCCCTATTTTGCCGCAGGTAAGGCCATCAGTCGTCTTCTTCATCCACCTCGGACGAGCGGAGACCGAGCCGCGCGATCGTCCGCTGGAGGAACCGGCGGCTGACCCCGGCGAGCTCGGCGGCGCGGGTCACGTTTCCGTTGGTTTTCCGCATCATCGCCCGGATGTAGACGTTCTCGAACTCGCTCGTCCAGGCGTCGCGGGCGTCCTTCAGGGGGAGATGAAGCGGCACGACCGCCTCGATGCCTTGCGGCAAGACGGTCGTCGTCGCGCCCGACACGCCGGCGCGCGGCGTCGGATTTTGCGCCGCCTCTCCCATGGTGATGGCGCGCTCGATCGCGTTCCTCAGCTCGCGGACGTTTCCCGGGAAGGGACGCGTCAACAAGCTGTTCAATAAGTCGTCCGGGATCAGGCCTCCGGGCCGGAGCTTCGCGTAGAGGGCGGACGCGATCGCCGGGATGTCCTCGCGGCGCTCGCGTAGCGGGGGCAGCGACACCTCGACCACCGCGAGTCGGTAGTAGAGGTCCTCGCGGAAGGTGCCCTCGTTCACCATCGTCGCGAGCCGCCGGTTCGTGGCGCAGACGATGCGTACGTCGACGTCGACCTCCTTCGAGGAGCCGACACGCCGCACGCGCCGGGTCTCGATCGCGCGCAGCAGCTTGGCCTGCATCGCGAGCGGCATCTCGCCGATCTCGTCGAGGAAGAGCGTTCCGCCGCTGGCCTCCTCGAACGCGCCGGCGCGATTCGCGATCGCCCCGGTGAACGCGCCGCGCATGTGCCCGAAGAGCTCTGACTCGAAGAGCGGCTCGGGGATCGCGCCGCAGTCGACGGGGACGAACGGGCCACGCGCACGGGAAGATGTGGAATGCACGGACCTCGCGACGACGTCCTTGCCCGTTCCCGTCTCGCCTTGCACGAGGAGCGTCGTGTCGCTCGCGGCGACGCGCTCGAGGACGGTGTAGACCTGACGCATCGGCAGCGAGGCTCCCACGAGCTCTCCGAGCGAGGTGCGGCTCGAGATCGCCACGAAGGTCGGCTCGCTCGACGAGTCGATGCGAAACGCGGAGCCCCCGGCGCGGACCACCGTGCCGGGGGTCACGTCGACGTCGCGGACGCGCACGTCACCGATGAACGTCCCGTTCGTGCTCCCGAGATCCCGGAGCGCGATGGTCGACGCGCCGACCGTGAGCTCGAGATGGAGCCGCGACACGGCGCGATCGTCGAGGCGCAGCGTGCAGCCATCTGCGCTTCCGACCTTCGCCGTCGACCCCTCGACGCGCACGCGCTGACCACGCGAGGGGCCGTCGACGACGACGAGGTCCACCGCCAGGATCGCGAGCCCGGATCGGTCATTCGAGACCTTCGCGGTGTCATCGAGCACGAACTCGCCAGGCATTCACCCGATGATACGCGTTTATTCGTAAGGGTTTGCGGGCGGTCGTTTCGAGCTGGCGGAGGGCGCGGGGGCGGGAAGAGGCGCGACGGGCTTCGGCGCGGCCGTCTTCGTGGTCGGTCGTGCGCTCGTCGGCGCGGGCGCGGGCGCCGGCTCCGGCTCCGGCAAGGGTGCAGGCGAGGTCACGGGCGTCGCGATGGCCGGTGCGGCGCTCGACATCGCCGGCGCCGCGCTCGCCGTGGCCGGCGCCAGGCCGCCGCTCTTGCGTCCGAGCGACATGCCGCCCGCGATCGCGAGGCCCGCGAGCACGACGCCTCCGAGCACCAGCGGCACGATTGGCAGCGGCCTCTTGGGGACTGATGGCGGCTCGATCTCGTACGCGTTCGCCGTCACGGGCTGCGCGAAGTCGCTCGGGCTCCCGGGATCTCTCGGGCGCATACCCGGGCTCGGGGTGGTGTTCCCGTCGAGGCCGGGACGCGCGCTCGGTCGCGGGGTCACGGCGGCGAGCGGGACCGTGACCGTCGGCGTCGTCGTCGTGGTGGAGACGGCGATGGCGTCCGAGGTCTGCGTCGACGCCATCGGATCGGCGATGCTCGAGGTCTCGGTCGCCGGCACGGTGTCGGGCGCGGGATCGGCGAGCGGTGACACCATGTCTCCGCTCAGGCTCGCGAGCGAGGGCTCGTGCGCGAGCTTCGCGCGGACGCGCTCGCGGCGATCCGCGAGCAAGGGCCCGACGAGCTCCTTCAGCGTCGCCGCCACCTCCGTGTGGCTCGCGAGGAGCCCTGCCTCCGTCGCGGCCGTCTCCAGCGCCGCGCCCATCGCGGCCGCATTCTGCAACCTCGCGCTCGCGCTCTTCTCGAGCGCCGTCGCCACCACGTCGTCGAGCGGCGCGAGCGCGGGGACGATGCTGGAGAGGCGCGGCGGCGTGACCTCGAGGATGCGCCGGAACGTCTCCGCCTCGCTGTCGCCGCGGAAACAGCGCTGCCCCGAGAGCGACTCCCAGAGCACGATACCGGCCGCGAACACGTCGAAGCGGCGATCGATCGGCTCGCTCCGCAGGTACTCCGGCGCCATGTAGGCGAGCTTGCCCTTGAGCGAGCCCGCGCTCGTCGACTGCATGTTCTTGCGGGCAAACTTCGCGACGCCGAAGTCCGTCACGCGCGCGATCCCGTCCTCACCGACGAGGATGTTCTGCGGGGAGATGTCACGATGCACGAGCCCGACGGGCCGGTTCTTCTCGTCGAGGAGCTCGTGCGCGGCGTGCATGCCGGCGCACGCATCACGCACGATGCGGACCGCCACCCGCGCCGGAACGCGGGCCTCGCGCCTCGACGCGGCGACGAGAAGGTCGCCGAGCGATGCGCCCTCGATGTAGTCCATCACCAGGGAGATCGACGTGCCGTCCTCCTCGACGTCGCGCACGTCGACCACGTTCGCGTGCCGGATCATCGACGCTAGCCGTGCCTCCGCGATCAGCTCCTCGCGGAAGCCCTCCTGCTCGAGGAGGTGCGGGTGCGGCTTCTTGATCGCGACGAGCTGTCGAAATCCGAGCGCGCCGCGCGCGGTCCCGATCCACACCGTCGCCATGCCGCCGGAAGCGAGCTTGACGAGCGCTTCGTAGCGGGGCGCGGGCACGCGGCCAGTCTAGCGATCGCGTCGCGTCAGGTCACTTGCCCCGCGTCGCCCGGCGGGTGACACCACGGGCGAGCTCAGAAGCGCCGACCGAGCGTCAGCCCGGCGCCGTTTCCGTTCGTGTTGACCGAGGCGTGCCAGTCCGTGAAGCCGATCGCGATCACGGTCGTGGCGGCGGCGGCAAGGACGGAGAGCCCGAGAAAGAGATTCGTCCCGATCATGAGTGGCAGACCTTCGTCGCGAAGGTCCCGGCAATCGGGCCCCGGTCCCTTGTCACAGCCTTTGTCGACGAACTCGTCGTGGCGGTCCTTCGCGAGGATGCCCGCGGCGACGGTGGCGCCGGCCATCGCCAGCGTGATGCCCGCGCCGACGTACGTCACGATCGGCGAGAGGCCTCGTCGTTTCGCGGGCGCGGGAACCGTGACGGGCGCGGGCTCCGGCGTCGAGGGGGGAGGCTGCGCCACCGGCGGCGGCCTCTCGGGCGAGAGCACGACCGTCTCACCGGCGTGCACCTGAATCGTCTGCTCCTTCATCGTCGTGTCGACGCGCGTCGTGACGGTGTGCGGTCCGGGCTCGACCCAGAGCTCGCGCGTGGTCGATCGCTCGTCGACGAGCGCGCTGCACGCGGAGCCGAGCGGGCAGACGATCCGGATCTTGCCGGCGCGCCCACCCAGCTTCGCTCGCGCATCGGCGAGGCTCTTCGTGAGCTCGGCGGTCGCGCCAGGGCGACCGCCGCGCTCGATGAGCTCCGCGCCGAGCACGGGGTCGTCTGCCTCCACCGCCGCGTCGAGCGCGGCCCCGAGCGCAGTGCTGCTCGGCAGGATCGAGTCGGCCTCCGCGAACGCGCGCGCCGCGGCCTTGTAGTCGTGCGCCTCGTGCGCGGCGAGGCCGCGCGCGTACGCCTCTTTCGCGCGCACCTTCGGATCATCGGCGTGCGCGGTCGCCGTGAGAAGCATCAGGAGAAGGAAGGCGGCGGTCCGTCTCATGGTGTCACGGACACCCGCGTCCTTCGCAGCGGCAGCTCCCGCCCCCGCAATTGATGCTGCATTTGCCGTCGCACGTGGTCTGGCAGCTGCCGCCTGCGCAGTCGATGGTGCAGGTCGCGTTTGGGCCGCAATACGAGCGGCAGCTCCCGCCGCCGCAGCTCACGCGGCACGTGCTGTTCGCCCCGCAGGTCGGGCCGCAGCTGCCACCGGCGCAGTCGATGCTGCAGGTCTCGTTCGGCTTGCACGCGTGTGCGGGGTCATCGTCGCCGGTGTCACCGGGGATATCGAAATCGTAGATGCACGCCGAGCCCAGGAGCCCGCTCAACGCGAGCGCGCCGGCGACGATGCCGCGCCTCGGCATCAGTCGCAGTTTCCGCCGTTGCAGCTGTTCGTGCAGGTGGCGCCGGCTGCGCATTCGAAGTGGCATCCTCCACCGTTGCAGCTGTTCGTGCAATGCGATCCCTCCTTGCACTCGATGGTGCAGTTGCCGCCCGAGCAGAAGTTCGTGCAGTCTGCACCCGATTCGCACGTGAAGGTGCAGTGGCCGCCGGAGCAATCGTTCGTCGCATCCGACTTGTCGCCTGCGGTGAACTTGCAGTGGCCGCTCGGGCAGTCGTTCTTGCAGGTGCCCGTGCAGTCGCACGACGCCGTGCTGATCGCGTCGCAGGCCACGCCGACGGTGGGATGGCTCACGCTTCCGCTCGACGACGAGGACGTGCTCGCGTTGCCGGAGCTCGAGGTCGTCCCGCCGCTCGTCGCATGGCCTCCGCTGCTCGTCGAGGCGCCCCCGGAGGAGGAGGACGTGTTGCCGGACGGGTCCGGATCGTCGTCACGGCGGTTGTTGACCGTGCAGGCGACGAGGGAAGAGACCATGACACCCGCGAAAATCCACCGTGAAACCATCCGTGTTGCTCCCGAGAAGAGGAGAGCTTCAGCGCTCTCGTGTCCTCTCCAGGTCCAAGCGACGTGCCGGGGCGACGTGCCGCAAATCCTCCATGATTTCGTGGCCGGTCGCGTCGCGAGGGACGCGCTCCGTCCGCCGGGACGGGCCAGCCTGCGTCACCGACGACGCGGCGGATCGAGCCGACGGCTCGTTGAACATGTTGCCGTGACGGCAGTCCAATCGTGTACGGCTAACCCCGCTGCAAAAGCGCCTGGGGGGTGGGAGATCATGATGCGTGCGGGTCTAGCTTGCTTGCTGGTCGCGTCGCTCGTCGCCTGTGACGACGACACGACGGGAGACAAATCGTCCGGGAGCCAGGCGCCGGAGCCTTCGAAGGAGGGTGGGCTCTTCGGGAATGCGGTCTTCACCTACAAGTGCCTGTCGCCATCGGATGCGCAGTGCGACAACGACGCGCTCGGCACGGGCGCAGGCGGCTCGACCTCGAGGCTCCCGCAGATCGCGGAAGGCTCGACGTTCGCGCTGACCCCGCAGCTCACGGCGCTCGCGCCGCCCGGCGATCCGCCCGTGATCACCGCGCTGCATCCCACGTTCGCGACCGTGAACGGTGAGGCGATCACCGCGGTGAAGGAGGGATACACGACGCTCGGCTTCAATCGCGGCGCCGAGGTGGTCGATCTCCTGAACGTCGAGATCGTGAAGCCGGACGGGATGCACCTCGCGTCCGCCGATCCGACGAGCGACTTCAAGGACCTCTCGGTGAGCGGAGGTGGGGTCAAGGCGACCGCGACGTTCACGTTCCGCTTTCGCGCCCTCCCGGGGAAGGGGAGCGCGCCGCTCGCGGGCTCGTTCCCGTGTCTGTGGACCACGAGCGACAAGGACATCGCGAACATCACGACGGATGCGACGGACAACATCGTCACGATCGTCACCGGCACGAAGCAAGGCACGGCGACGATTCACGTCACGCTGGGCCCGTACGCGAGCGATATCCCGCTCACGGTGGGAGGCTGACATGAAGACGGACACGAAGGCGGTCGTCCTCTCCGTCCTCACGATCGGCGGGCTCGTCACGCTCATTGCTTGCAGCGATCCCCCTCCGCCGAGCCTCGGGCACGTCGGCATCACGCAGGTCTATGACAACACGGGCAAGACCTCGATCACGTACGTCTACTCGGACGTGGCCAGCTGCACCGGCTACGAAGGCAGCGTCGCGCAGGGCATCACGATCGGTGATGGTCTCACGATCGCGATGTCGTTCACGCGGACGATCAACGATCCGCCGGAGAAGGACGCAGACGCGAAGGCGCTCCTCACGAAGCCCTTCACGTTCGTCGTGACGGGGGACGCGTTCCGGATCGCCAAGGCGAGGGAGGCGGACCGCGTCATCATCGACACGGTTCACCCCGGCGACGGTCAGCTCGTCATCTCCGTCGACGGCGCCGGGGGCAGCGTGGCGATGCCCGTGCGCGTCGTCGACCAGTCGGCGGTCCCCGCGAACGTCTTCACGACCTCGACGTGCGTGCGCGACTCGGGCGTCTCGTCCACGGACGCGGACACCACCGAGCCCGAGGCGAGCGCCCCGACGGACGGTGGTTGACGATGAAGCGCCTCGGCCTCGGACTCGGACTCGTCCTCGTGGCGTGCGGCGCCTCGTCGTCGGCCTCGTCGTCATCGACCTCGTCTCCGACCGCTGCTCCCGCCGTCTCCGCGCCGGATCCATGCGCCGGCGACGCGCCGTGGCTCGTCGCGATCCTGGGCGAGCTGCCGAGCAAGAGCGACTACATCAGCCTGGAGCATGGCGCTCGCGATCCTCGGCTCGCGGCCGCGATCGCGAGCGGGCACGGCCGGGAGGTGGACGGTGACAGCCGGTGGCTACGCAACGTGAGCTGGTCTTCGCAGGAGATCTACGAATACGACCGCGGCGGTCGAAGCTCGCCCGTCCAGAAGGTCGTGGTCGCGCGGAACGTTCAAGGCAAGGATCCGCGCACCCTCGGCGACTTCGGAGAGCCACCCGCTCTCGCTGCGCCGCAGCGGCTGCCGAGCGGCGTCGTGGAGTGGCCGCCCGCGCTCCCCAGCAGGTCCGAAGGCCACGTCCTCTACGTGTTCCCCGATCACACCTGGGTCATCGTCGAGGCGTGGATGGCGCCGCGCTTCCACGCCGTCTTCTCGAGCGGCCCGCAGAGCCCGCCGCTCCCGGCGAACCCTCCCGATACCTACGTCGAGTACTGCTTTCCGAAGAACGGAAGAGCGGAGGTCGTCGCGTCGAAGCAGGGCGGCCTCGACATCGCGTCCGATCACTGGGCGATGCGCTTCAGAATCGGCGCGTTCCCGAGGTACGAGCTCGCGTACACGTTCGACACGCCGGAGCAGGCAGTGCGCGCAGAGGCGTAGCAGCGTGCACGTTGCGCGCAGCACCCGTGCAAGGTCGACGCGAGCCGGGTCGACGGCCGTGTCGTCCGCTACCTCGCGCGCGACTGAGCGAGCTATCGATCAGAACGTGAAGCGCGAGGTCGGGACGATCTGGCGCGGCTGCGAGGGC